>NZ_CP150131.1:0-5036111 GCF_049532645.1 Mycobacteroides sp. PCS013 | reverse complement strand
TCGCAGGTCGTGGTTGTAGTAGTTACGGATGTCGTTGTACATCGCCGATAATCCGGCCATCGAGATGGACGCGTCGGACAACGTGGTGTTGGGTTGTGCGCTGTGGGCCGCATCCTGGATGGCGCGGACCTGATCCATTGCCTCGGGACTGAACGGATTCAGGTTGCTCTGGACCAGATAACGCACCGCATGGCCGTCGGCCGAGACGAACGCCGCCGCAGCGGTCTTGAAGGAGTCTTGCGTAAGTACCTGCTGCGGGATGTAGAAGCCGGACATCGATCCGGGTGCCGCATCGCGCTTGGCGGCGACCAGGAGCGTTGAGGCATCGCCCAACTGGCCGCCCATCTGCTTGGTCTGGTCCACCAGCATCTGCACACCCTCGGCCAGCTGTGCGCTGCCATCGGCCAGCGAATTGACTCCGGTCAGGACCTCGGCGAACTTCTGCTGGATGCCGTAAGAGTCGGACAGACCCAACCGGCGCAGATTCGTATCAATGGCGTTGAGCGCGGTACGCAGCCGGGCGATGGTCGAACTGATCTGTTTGTCATTGTCGACGGCCTTCAGTTCACGGCCGAGCTCGACGATCCTGTCCCTGGTGCCATCCTGTTTGGTCTCCAGGAACTTGTTCATCTCGTCTCGCGAGGAGCGGCACGCGGGGTCCATCTCACAGGCCGGGTTGCCGACCAGCACACGGGCGACGGGCTCGATCCAGCCATACACCTCACTGGCGCCCTGGGCGTTGGCCTCGATGGCCTCGCCCAGGGAATGCATGCTGGTGACCAGCTTGTCCACCGAGTCCAGATCAGCGAGGGTGCCCGTCCTACCGCTGCCGCGCAACTGCGCCAGCACCTCGACCAGTGCGCGCGCCGTCCCCAGTGAGTTCTTCACCGAGTTGCGGACCTCACCGAGCTTGTCCGCCAACGTATGTCCGCCCGCGGCGAGCTTGTCCAAATCCCTGGTGCGTGCATCGATCAGATTCGACGCATCGCCCAGCTTCCCGCCGACCTCACCAGCCTGGTAGGACAGCTTGGCTTCCTCCAGCGGCTCACCCGTGGGACGGGTGATGCCGCGCACCTTGTCCACACCGGGGACCTGACTCACCCGCGCAGCCATCTGCTCCAGGTCGGCCAGCCCGCGCGGAGTGCGCAGATCGTGCGGGGACTTGATGTAGAGGTATTGCGGCAAAGTCGAATTCACCGGGAAGTGCTTCTCGATCGCGGCATAGCCCAGGTTACTGTCGGCCCAGGGCGGCAGGTTCTTGCGGTCGTCGTAGCCGAACTTCACCATTGCCCCGCACGTAGCGAGGATGATCAGGATGACCAGGCTCACGGCCAGGTGTGCGCCCGGGCGTTTGACGATGTTGATGCCCGAACGGTGCCAAATCTTGTTGGCATAGGCCTTTCTCGGCTTCACCCAGCCTCGGCGTCCCACCAGGACTAGCACCGCGGGCAGGAAGGTCACCGACGCCACGAACGCGATCAGGATGGACACGCTCAGCGCTGGCCCGATGGTGGACAGGATCCCCAGCTTGGTGAAGCCCATGCCCAGGAAGGTCACCGCCACCGTCGCCGCCGAGGCCGCGACCACCTTGCCTATGGATTCCAGCGCGGCGGCCACTGCGCTGTCAGAATCCATGCCCTGTTTGACATATTCGTGATATCGGCTGATGAGAAAGACCGCGTAGTCGACACCCGCACCCATCATCATCGCGGTCATAAAGGTCAGCGTCTGATTCGAGATACTCAGACCCATCTGCGCCAGCCCACCAACGGCGGCCTGGGCGATGCCGAGCGAGACACCCACCACGATCAGCGGCAGCATCATCGTCACCGGATTGCGGTAGACGATCAGCAAGATGAGAAGAACCAAAGCCGCCGTGGTGATTTCGACCTTGTGCAGGTCACGCTCTCCGACCACCGTCAGATCGCCGACCGTCGCAGTGGGCCCCGTCGTGAAGGCGTTCAGGGTGGTGCCTGCGGTCGCCTCCTTGATGATCTTCAGGGCGCCCACGTAGGCCTTGCCGGATTCGGGGGTGGCAAGCTCGCCCTGCAACCCCACCGGCAGGTACCACGCCTTGCCATCGGTGCTCGACATCATCTCGCGCAGCATCGGTTTGGTGATGAAGTCCTGCACCATGCTGACGTCGCGGGTGTCCTCACGCATTCGGGCCGCGAGGACTCGATAGGTCTGCTCGTCGGCGGGGGTCAGCCCGTTCTCGTTGGTGAGGACGATCAACAGAATGTTCTGTGCACCCGACTCCTGGAACGATTCGACCATCTGCCGTGTGGTCTCCATGACGGGAGCATCCTTGGGCAGCAGATCGACGGGGTGCTCCTCGATGGCCTTCTGCAGAGAGGGCGCGGTCAGCGCCAAGACCGCGGCCAGTGCGATCCATACCCCGATGACGGCGACAGGAGCCTTCCGGACGATCCGAGCGATCAGTCCGTAGATGCCACCTGTGTTGTCCGCCACGACTACTCGATCACACCGCGCATACCGAAGTCCTCGAGCGTCTCGGTCAGCAGATTGGTCAGGTCAGCGCGTGATTCGATCACACCGGGTTGGTAGCCGACAACGGCCAGGAAGATCTTCTCGTTGACCCTCCCGGACGCGAGGAAGAGCTGTCCGTAGGTGCTCAGCACCTTGTCGGGCCGCACCCGTTGCTCGGCCAGTTTGCAGAACACGTAGTCGGCATGGGTCCCGTCGGGACGATTCACATCGGGATCCAGCGGCCCCACATTCGAGCATCCCACGGGGTAGTCGTTGTACTCCAGCGCCACGTCGGCGAGCCGGCGTGCGGCCGCCTTCGGGATGAATGGCGTCAGCGGGAGCAGTGCCCACTTTTCGTCGGGGGTGTCCTGCAGGCCGGAGAGCACCTCCTTGGTGGCTCTGCGGATTCCGCGCAGGTCGGTGGTCAGTTCCGCCGGATCGATCGCGAACATCACCGATGTCATGGCGTTGGCACGGTGATCGCCCTCGGTGCGCTCGTTGACCGGCATGGACAAAGTGACCCGGCCGTCCGGACCGAGCCTACCCACCTTGGTGGCAAGTTGCGCGGCAAACGCGCCGACCAGCGAGTTGCTGGTACCGCCACGCTCACGTGCGTGTGTGTCCCAGTGGCTTTCGTCCAGATACACGGTCGCCGCCGGAATCTGCTCGATGTGCTCCTCGGTAGCGGGCCGGCCCGCGTGTTTGATGTCCTGGCGCCGCGAGCTCAGCATCTTGGTGGCTTTTCGAAAGGCCCGCGCGGTATCCGGCAGGTCATGCCGGGTGCGCCGCAGGTCCTCCCGCACGCTGCGCACGCGCTTGCGCGACTGCGGTGCCGCGTAACCCAACGGGAGGTCCGCATCATTGGTGGCATCGGCGATTGCCCGGCACATGCCCACACCGTCGGCGATGCTGTGCGAGATCACCAGACTCACCGCGGTCGCACCATCGGTGAATCGGGTGACACCGAGCCGCCAGGCCGGGCCGTGCTCGGGATCGATCGGCAGCTGGGCGTGCCGGTGCACCCAATCCTGCAGTTCGGTTCGTGGTAACGGTGCGAGTTCGACATCAATGGGGTGGCACCCCGCATCAAGTACCCAGCGATGGCGACCAAAAGGCAAGCGGGAACGCTCGATTCGCCGTCCGAGCAGCCCCCGGCCCAGGTTGGCATGAAATCTGCGCAGGCGGTCGGTGTCGATATCGCGCTCGTAGATCCAGACCATCTGACTCAGTGTGGACAGCTCGGTGGCCCGCAGCCCCAGGAAGGACGCCTGATCGACGAAGTCCAGATGAGAGATCGACAGGGTTGTGCCGCGTGGCGGCGCGTCGATGCCCGGAATCGTGGCCGTCACAGCGACTCTCCCTCCGGCGACACCCCCAGCGTGGTGTAGAGCTCATTGATCAGCCGCACACTACGAGGATCGGCATCTGCCTTGGTCACATCGAACTGGTTCATCACATACGAGTAACCGATGCGGTGCTCGAGGTCGACAAAGGCGTACGAGCCACCGGATCCGCCGTGCCCGAAGGTCTTCTGGTTAGGACCGGCATAGCAGCGCTGATTGAGCATGTAGCCCAGGCCCCATCCATGGTTGGCCACCCGGGGCCCCAGCACGACATCGGGATCGAACCCGCCCTGCGATACCCGCACCACATCCATGTGATCGTGGCTGAGCAACTTGCCCAGCGCCATCGCGTTGTAGAAGGTCGCCATGCCCAGCGCCGAAACGTGGGCGTTGGTCCCGGGGAACTCCAGCGCCCGCCACATCGCGATGTCCTTGCGCGCTATCTCGTCATCGGGGATGAAGTCGCCCGAGATGAGCGGGCCCGCCAGTGGGTGGTCGCTCATGCACTCGAACTCCCCAGGCGCGCCGCGGAACACATCGCGCAGGAACGGCTTGTTGACCAGCTCCGCGCACCGGTGGTGCTCGCTGTGCGGCAGCCCGACATGTACGTCGAGACCGTACGGCTCGGCAATCTCGGTGCGCAGGAACTGTCCGAGCGTCTTACCCGTGGTCCGGCGGACGACCTCGCCCAGGATGAACCCGAACGTCGCCATGTGGTAACCCTGCGCGGTGCCGGGCTCCCACCACGGTGTCGCTCTGGCGATGTGCTCGCATACTTCGTCCCAGTTGGCGGCCTGCTCCGGCGTCAACCTGGTGCGCGGCCCGATCACACCCGACCGGTGCCCGAGCACCATGGCCAGCGTGATGGATTCCTTACCGGCCTGGCCGAATTCGGGCCAGTACCGCGCGACCGGCGCATGCAGGTCCAGCACACCGCGCTCGATCAGCATGTGAACGCAGGTGCTCATCAATCCCTTGGTGCCCGAATACACCGGCGCCAAGGTGTCCTCGGTCCAGGGACGGGTGCGGGCCTCGTCGGCCCATCCGGCCCACAGATTGACGACGAGCTCACCGTCGACCCAGATCGCGACCGCCGCACCCAGCTCGTCGTTCTCCAGGAAATTCAGTGCAAACGCGCGCCGAACATTGTCGAAATCCGGTGAGCTGGTTCCATTCACCGCGACATCAAGGCTAGTGCTCATGACGGTGCCAACCTTTCACTGCTGCTCAAATGCGGCCGCAATGCCGCGGAATCAGGAAACGAACTGTGACTGCGCGACACGCTGATACACCCTGCGAGCCACATCGAAATAGCGCGACACAGATTCACGGGCGACAGCGTTGTCGGGGAACGAGATGGTCAGGTTGGTTTCATTCTCAAACCTGTTGACCCACATACACACCTGATCGGAAGAACGGCTGTCCCCGTAGATTCCGCCATTGATGCGGTCCCATTCGGCACTGACCGGGATCTTGCGCGCATCCAGGAAAGACACCATCGGAACCACGTATTCCGGGGCGGCCAACCCCGACTCAGGACCGGCGAGCTCCAGCACGCGCTCAAACGGAACCTTGGCCAGCGGCTGGCATTCGTCGAACGACTTCTGCGCCGATCGCGCGACCCGCGCGAAGGAGTCCTCCGACATATCCACCACGAAGGGAATGAAGCTCGCGTACCACCCCACCGACATCTGCTCCTCGGCGGTGCTGCGGGTGTCGTACGGGGTGATGCCGTAGAAGACGTCGGCGCCGGTGAGCTCGCGGTCGATCAGTGCGGTGCAGGCGAACACACCACCGCTGAATCGCACACCCGCCTGTTCACATGCCTTTTCGAATGCCACCGTCTGCTCGGCGTCGAGCAGCTGGGCCGCGACCATGCCGCCGACGTTCGGCACGGATCGGTCGCCGAGCGGCAGGACGAAGTCGGGCAGGGTGCCCCCGTTGTCCCGCGCGTACCGGAGCCAGGTCTGCACCTCGAAGGAGTCCAGGCTCATGGACTGGTTGTGCGCACGCTCACGGGCGGAGAAATCCAGATATCCCGCGGGAGCCGGAAGTTCCAGTGCCGCCCCGTGCACCAGGCTGGCGTACATCAACTGGATCTCGACGTACAGGATGCCGGTCGACATGCCGTCGGTGTGTAGATGATCAACGCTCAGGTACACCGTGAAGTGATCCGCACGTTGAATCACCCCGAACGTGAAGCAGTCCCACGAGAGCGGAGTACCCGAGGTACGCAGCAGGTGCGCGCGGATCTCGTCGGGCCCCTGCAGCCCGTGATCCTGCGGCACGAAGTCGATGGTCTGCGGATCCTCGATCACATGCCGGACGATGTTGTCGGCCCTGTCGAACTCGAACCACGAGTGGTAGGTGTCGTGCCGTCGCAGATGTGCGTTGATCGCCGCGGTCATCGCATCGATATCGCAGACACCCGGGACATCCCAGGAACCGATTCCCAAACGGGCCATCTCGCGGTCCTGACGGGCCAGATCCCGGTACGAACGCACATGCTGGGCCTGCTGATAGCTGGGCGGCACCATGCTGGCAGGAGCCTGGGCGGCGACCTGACGGGCGCCTGGCGAAGCACTCCAGGAAATGACGTTTCCCGGCTTGGGGCGCCAATCGTGGATCGTTCCGAGTGCAACCATCGTCCCTATTCCTGTTCAGCGATCTGGACTACGAGCGTGACCATGCTCGATTTGCCTGCGACAGTGCGGACGGCAAAGACATTAATCATTGCGAGCAGCGTAGCGAATAAATATCTCGCAAAGGTACGTTCCATCAAAGAAATAGCTAGTGAACTGTGGGTAACGCCGCGTTACGCCATATGACAGCAACTTCCCGTAAGACTTACGGTAACCCAATTCCCGCAAATATAACTACTACATAGAAATACCGTATGACCTGGCGATTCATATCTGGTTACGCGAAGTATCAATAACTATGCCTGTAGTGCCAGCAGAGAACCCGCGAGATCTGGGTGATTTTTTGTGTGCCACCACGCCAGCCACCATCGTTGTGGCGTGGACCACTCCTCTGGATCGGCCACTTCTGGTAACCGACTCTAAATCTGCTGAATCTTCGGGGACACGCATCGGGCGGGCTCCGTCCGCACCGTCGCGACGAGCCATAAAACGACTACAGCCGCCCACCCCGGAGGGTGAGCGGCTGTAGTGCCGTTGAGCGGTACCTACGCGTCCAGCAGCGACGCAGGCGGGGTGAATCGGTCGCCGTACTTGGCGGCCAATTCCTTTGCACGAGCAACGAATCCAGCCTTGCCCTTACCTGCGGGGCCCTCGTACCCAACGATGTACTGGTGCACACCGCCGGTCCACGGCGGGAAGCCGATGCCGAAGATCGAGCCGATGTTGGCATCGGCGGTCGAGGTCAACACGCCCTCGTCGAAACACTTCTGCGTTTCGATGGCCTCCGCGAACAGCATGCGGTCGATGAGGTCCTGCAGCGGCGGGTTGGCCGCGTCAGCACCCGATCGGGTGTTGAACGTCGTGCGCAGGCCGGGCCACAACTCGGTGCGCTTGCCGTCCACGTAGTCGTAGAAGCCGGCACCCCCCAGACGGCCCGGGCGTCCCGCCTCCACCAGGGTGTCGATGACGCCGCCCGCCGGATCGTCCGGCAGATCCTTGCCCTCAGCCTTGGCCGCCTCGACGGTCTCCTTGCGGATCTTCTGCATGAGCGTCAGGTTCAGCTCATCCGACAGCTGCAGCGGCGGTGCCGGGTATCCGGCCTGGCTGCCGGCCTGCTCGATGGTCGAGGGCTCGATGCCCTCGGCCAGCATCGCGACGGCCTCGTTGACGAACGTGCCGATGACGCGCGAGGTGAAGAAGCCACGGCTGTCGTTGACGACGATCGGGGTCTTCTTGATGGCCAGCACGTAGTCGAACACCCGGGCCAGCGCCTCGTCCGAGGTCTTCTCACCGCGGATGATCTCCACCAGCGGCATCTTGTCGACGGGCGAGAAGAAGTGGATGCCGATGAAGTCCTCCTGGCGCTTCACACCCGCGGCCAGCCCGGTGATGGGCAGGGTGGAGGTGTTGGAGCCAAGCAGCGCGTTGGGCTCGACGATGTCCTCGATCTCCTGGAACACCTTGTGCTTGAGCTCGGTGTTCTCGAAGACTGCCTCGACCACGAAGTCGACGCCTGCCAGGTCGGCCGGATCTGCGGTCGGGGTGATCTTGGCCAGCAGCGCAGCCGACTTCTCCGCGGTGGTCTTGCCGCGCGAAAGAGCCTTCTCCTCAAGCTTTTCCGAGTAGCCCTTGCCCTTCTGGGCCGCCTCGAGCGAGACGTCCTTCAGCACGACGTCGTAACCGGCCTTGGCCGAGACGTAGGCGATACCGGCACCCATCATGCCCGCGCCCAGCACACCGATCTTCTTGATCTCCTGCTTGGCGATGCCATCCGGACGTGACCCGCCACCGTTGATGGTCTGCAGGTCGAAGAAGAACGCCTGCGTCATGTTCTTGGCGACCTGGCCGGTGGTCAGGCTGGTGAAGTAACGGCTCTCGATACGGCTGGCCGTATCGAAGTCCACCTGGGCACCCTCGACCGCGGCGGCCAGGATCGCCCGCGGGGCCGGCATCGGCGCGCCCTTGAGCTGCTTCTTCAGGTTCGACGGGAACGACGGCAGGATGGCCGCCAGCGCCGGCGTGGAGGGGGTGCCACCGGGGATCTTGTATCCCTTGACATCCCAACGCTGCACGGCCTCCGGGTTCGTCTTGATCCACGCCTTGGCGGCGGGGATCAGCTCGTCGACGGAGCCAACCAGCTCATCGATCAGGCCGACTTCCTTGGCCTTGGTCGGGTTGAACCGGGTGCCCTGCGCCAACACGGTGACGAAGCCGTTCTGGATGCCGAGCATGCGGGTCACGCGGGTGACGCCACCGCCGCCGGGCAGCAGACCCAGCGATACCTCGGGCAGGCCGATCTGAGATCCCTTGACATCGGCCGCAATCCGGTGGTGGGTGGCCAACGCGATCTCCAGGCCACCACCGAGGGCGGCACCGTTGATGGCGGCCACGACCGGACGACCGAAGGTCTCCAGCGTGCGCAGGTCCTTCTTGATCTCCTCGACCTCGTTGAAAGCCTCCTGGGCGTTCTCCGGCTGGATCTGGATGATCTTGGTGAGGTCACCACCGGCGAAGAAGGTCTTCTTGGCGCTGGTGACCACCACGCCGGTGATCGAATCCTTCTCTTCCACAAGGCGCTTGACGGCCGCGGCCATCGACTGCTTGTAGTCGTCGTTCATGACGTTGGCCGAACCGTTGGGGTCGTCCAGGGTGAGGGTGACGATGCCGTCGGCATCCTTTTCCCACTGAATTGTGTTTGCACTCATTGGTTCTGGTTCTCCCTACACTCGCTCGATGATGGTGGCCACACCCATGCCGCCGCCGACGCACAGGGTGATGAGGGCACGCTTGAGGCCGCGACGCTCCAGCTCGTCGACCATGGTTCCGGTGATCATTGCGCCGGTGGCACCCAGCGGGTGGCCCATGGCGATGGCGCCGCCGTTGACGTTGAGCTTCTCGTCCGGGATGTTCAGGTCCTTCTGGAACTTCAGGACCACCGAGGCGAACGCCTCGTTCAGCTCGAACAGATCGATGTCGTCCACGGTCAGCCCGGCGCGGTCGAGCACCTTCTGGGTGGCCGGAGTAGGTCCGGTCAGCATGATCAGCGGCTCGCTACCGGTGGTGGCCGTTGCCACGACGCGGGCACGCGGGGTCAGACCCTGCGACTTGCCGGCCTCTTCGGAGCCCACCAGCACCAGGGCGGCGCCGTCGACGATGCCCGAGCTGTTGCCGCCAGTGTGCACGTGGTTGATCTTCTCGACGTAGTGGTACTTGATGCGCGCAACATCGTCGAAGCCGCCGAGTGCTGCCAGGCCCTCGAACGCGGGCTTCAGCTTGCCCAGGTCCGCGGCCGTGGTGCCCGGACGCATGTGCTCGTCGTGGTCCAGGATGAGCAGGCCGTTCTGGTCCTTGACCGGCACAACGGACTTGGCGAAGTAACCGCCGGACCACGCGGCTGCCGCACGGTCCTGCGAGCGAGCGGCGTAGGCGTCGACATCGTCACGGGTAAAGCCTTCGATGGTGGCGATCAGGTCGGCACCGATGCCCTGCGGCACGAAGGACACGTCGTAGTTGGTGGCCGGGTCCGAGGCCCAGGCCCCGCCGTCGCTGCCCATCGGCACGCGCGACATCGACTCGACACCACCGGCGAGCACCAGGTCGTCCCAACCGGAACGGACCTTCTGTGCGGCGACGTTGACGGCTTCCAGACCGGAAGCACAGAAACGGTTGAGCTGAACGCCACCGACGGTGTCGGGCAGGCCGGCGGCCAGCACCGCGGTGCGGGCGATGTCGCCACCCTGATCGCCCACGGGGGCGACGACACCGAGCACGACGTCGCTGATCAGGTTCTCGTCCAGGTCGGGGAAACGGCGACGGATCTCGTCGATCAGGCCGACCACCAGGTTCAGCGGCTTGACCTCGTTGAGGGCGCCGCCGCGCTGCTTGCCGCGAGGCGTGCGGATGGCCTCGTAGATGAATGCTTCAGTCATGGGTATACGTCCTTATAGGGGGTGCGTATGGGGCATGTGGTGCAAGTGCCGCAGCCTTGTGACGCCGGGTTGACTCCGGGTCAGTTTCGCCGAGACAGCCTTACGTTAGACCAGGGTGGCGTCCCCATGGTAAGCAGCCCTCCCAACCCGTTGGTTGGGAATCTGATGCCGGTACGCTCGAAGTGTGCTGCGGACTCGGTCTCTACCACTAAGACGCGTGGTCATCGGCACCATTGCAGTTCTCGCAATATTCGCGGTGTGGATGGGCTGGTACTGGCTGGACGCGAGGACTATCTACTGCCCCGCGGCCTCGCCACCGCCTGCCGCCTTCACCGAGCGCACGGCCCTTCCCAGCTGCGGGACATACAGGTTCGTCCGGCAGGACCTGCCCGCCGCGCAGCGCGACTGCATGAACAACGCCAGAGCCTCGGGCAGTGGCGGCGAACTCAAGATCGTCGAATCCACTACCGAGGGCGATCCCATCACGACGTATTACCGAGTGTTCTCGCCCGACCAGAGGGTGGAGGTCTTCGTCGACTTCAGCGCGGACCAGTTCGGCAATGGCCGCTGGAACCACTTCTTCTGCTGGGCCGCACCGCTCAATTACCCCGGCGACCCCAGGTGCGACTCACCGTCAGACCAGCCCGACCGATAGGCCGTCTGGGGTGCGACCCCCAAGCAGGCACGCACTGTGCGGTGCTCTTCGACGAGATTTCGCCGAAACCTCCCGCTTTCACACCGTGGGCGACAAGCCTGAAGCGATGCTCACACGACTCTGCATCGCGACGGCGACCTTGGCGGTTGCCGCCGCCGTGTGTCCGCCGGCAGCACAGGCCGAGCCGGAACCCCTGTCCCCCGACACCGCATTCGAGCAGCGCGTACCGCTGCAGAATTGTGGCCGCCTGCGCATGCTGCCGCCCTCACACGAGATCCCCCCGAACTATCTGAACTGCATGCGTCAGGCCCGCGCCGCGGGCACCGGTGCGGAGCTGACGACCACCGTCGCCAATTTCTTCCTCGAGGACACCACCACCTACTACCGGGTGTACCGGGCGGACCGGGATGTGGAGGTCTTCGTGGACAACCGGGACCGTGGCAATCCCGGATTCAGCCATTACTTCTGCCCGATACCGGATACCGACCTGTCCTTCGAACCGCCCAGCTGCTAGGTCCGCCGGTAGGCTGCCCGGCATGAAGCCGGGTAGCACCGAACACGGGCCAGCGTGAACCCGAAGACCGTCAAACGATTGCGCCCCTTCGGCGCAACGATCTTCGCCGAGATGTCGGCCCTCGCCGTCCAACACGACGCAATCAATCTGGGCCAGGGTTTCCCCGACGAAGACGGGCCCGCATCCATGCTGGACGCGGCACAGCAGGCCATCCGTTCGGGCCTCAATCAGTACCCGCCCGGGTTGGGTGTTCCCGAACTGCGCCGGGCCATCGCCGCCGACCGACTCGCCCGCTATGGCGAGGAACTCGATCCGGATACGCAGGTGCTGGTCACCGTCGGCGCCACCGAAGCAATCGCAGGCGCGGTCCTCGGCCTCGTCGAACCCGGCTCCGAGGTCATTCTGATCGAGCCCTACTACGACTCGTATGCCGCCGTGGTGGCCATGGCGGGCGCCGTTCGCGTCCCGGTGCCACTCGTTCCTGACGGAGCGGGCTTCGCATTAGACACCGACGCGCTCGCGGCCGCCATCACACCCCGGACCGCGGCACTGATCATCAACTCTCCGCACAATCCAACGGGCAAGGTGTTCACCGACTCCGAGTTGGCACGGGTCGCTGAGCTGGCCGTCGAACACGATCTGCTGGTCATTTCCGACGAGGTGTACGAGCGATTGCTCTTCGATGGGCGCACCCAGACACCCATGGCCAGTCTGCCCGGGATGGCCGATCGCACCGTGACGATCTCGAGCGCTGCCAAGACGTTCAACTGCACCGGCTGGAAGATCGGCTGGGCTTGTGGCACACCAGAGTTGATCACGGGCGTGCGCGCCGCCAAGCAGTTCCTTTCCTACGTCGGCGGTGCACCGTTTCAGCCGGCCGTAGCGGTAGCCCTGGACACCGAACAGGCCTGGGTAAAGAATCTACGAGAGTCCTTGCAGCGCAGGCGCGATCGTCTCACTGAGGCGCTCACCGGCCTGGGCTTCGAGGTGCACAGCAGCCACGGCGGGTACTTCGTCTGCGCAGATCCACGCCCCCTGGGATTCAGCGACAGCGCAGAACTTTGTCGGCGCCTACCGGAAACCGTTGGCGTAGCGGCGGTTCCGGTAAGCGCCTTTTGCGACCCCAGCACCGACACGGCCGATCAATGGAATCACCTGGTGCGGTTCACCTTCGCCAAACGTGATGCGGTGATCGACGAGGCAATATCCCGCCTGGCGCGGCTAGGAGGTTAGTCCCGTCGCGATCGCGTCGGGACGCTGCCGCGCCCTGGCCAGCCCCGGCAGGACCTTGATGAACTCGGTGATCTCTCCCACCGCCCGCCGGGCGTCCGGGTTGGTCGCCGCGAACACCTGAAACACGTGAATGGCGCGGTCGAAAATCTGCAACCGCACCGGAACTCCGGCAGCGACAAGACGTTCCGCCAACAGCTCGGAGTCCGGTCGCAACGCTTCCTGCGAGCCGACCTGCAGCAGGAACGGCCCCAGTCCGGTCAGGTCGGCATCCGCCGGGCACGGCCCCGGCTCGCGTGCGCCGTTGCGCAACAGGAACACGTCGTTGATCATCTTCAAGAAGTCGACGGGGAACATGGCATCGCCGACGCGCTTGGCGGCAGCATATTTCGGCTCCATGTCGTTGTTGGTCGCCGCCGAGATCAGCACGCATCCCGCGGGCGGCGTCAAGCCCTCATCGCGCACCGCGATGGCGGTCATGGCCGCCAGGAAGCCTCCGGCCGAATCGCCTGCGAGCACGATGTTCTCGGGGGCGACGCCCTGACTCAACACGTAGCGGTACGCATCGACACCGTCGGCGACGGCATCTTCGACCAGATTGCGCGGGCACAACCGGTAGCCCACGCTCAGCGCCCGCGCACCGGAATCACGCGCGATATGGCTGACCAACGGGCGATGACTGTTGATCCCCAACGCGATGAACGCCGACCCGTGGAAGTAGATGACCACCGGCGCGTCCGGCCCCGGCTCATTCTTGGTATTCCACGTCCATTCGGCCGCGCAGTTCGGCAATTGCACAGGCTCCGTGCGGGTTCCGGACACACCTGGCATCCAGCCCATGAGACGTTCCAGTCCGTCGTATCGCCGATTCAGCAGAGCGTCAGGGAACCGGCGGTTGACGGCCAGCATCAGCCGGGTCAGCGCATAGAGCCCCGGCTTACCGACTGCCTTGAACAGATAGGTCTCGGCCACCGAATGCCAATTGGCCTTGCCCATCCATTCCGGCCCCGCGTACGTGACGGCGGCGGCCAGCCGGGATTCGGCGGCGTGTCGGGCAGTGGTCATCAAGCCTCCTCATAGCGTCATTGCTCGGGATGAGACTACCAGTACCTAGTACCGACAATCTCGGCTAAGTCACCAGCCGATATCGGCGAGCTCGGTCGTGTCCTTCGGCGGCGCCTCGATGGGCCCGCTCGGCGTCCGCGAGAAGCGCGGGGCCGGCGCGGCCTGGGTCACGCCGTTGACATCGGTGATGGTGCCGCGATCGCGAAGGTGCGCATTCTGCCTGGCCTCACCCCAGGTGAGCACCGGCGACACGCAGGCGTCGGTACCGATGAAGATCTCGGTCCATTCGTCGCGGGTCTTGGTCTTGAACGCATCGTCGAACAGCTTGCGCATCTCGGGGTAGCGCGCCTTGTCGAGCTGGAACGGAACGCTCTCGGGGTCCAGCCCCAGGCCCTGCACCAAAATCGCGAAGAACTGTGGCTCGATGGATCCCACCGCCATGTACTTGCCGTCGGCGGTCTCGTAGGTGCCGTAGAACGGCGCGCCGCCGTCGAGCAGCCCCGACTCGCGCTCGTCGAACAGCAGTCCGTTGTTGTACATCGTCCATTGCATCTGAGCCAACTGGCTGACGCCGTCGACCATCGCGCCATCGATGACCTGCCCCTTGCCCGACTTCTCGCGCTCGTAGAGTGCGGCCAGGATGCCCTGCACCAAAAGCATTGAGCCACCACCGAAATCCGCGACGAGGTTCATCGGCGGCATCGGTGGGCGGTCCTTGTAGCCCATCGACCCCAGCGCGCCGGTCAGCGACAGGTAGTTGATGTCGTGGCCCGCCCGGTCGGCCATCGGGCCGGTCTGACCCCAGCCCGTCATCCGGGCGAAGATCAGCCGCGGGTTGCGCTTGGCGCATTCGTCGGGTCCGATCCCGATTCGCTCGCACACCCCGGGCCGGAAGGGATCCAGCAACACATCGGCCTTGTCGACGAGCGCCAGCAGCGCCTCGGGGTCCTTCTTGACGTCCAGGTTGACCAGGCGCTTACCGCGGTGAAACAGGTCCGTCTCCTCGGCGGGGATGGCGAGACCACCGGGACGGCGCACCCGAATGACGTCTGCCCCCAAGTCGGACAACATCATCGCCGCATGCGGCCCAGGGCCGATACCGCCGAGCTCGATCACCTTTACGCCCGCGAGAGGGCCTGTCTTGACGCCAGTGTCACCCATGAGGGTCACCCTAGCCACTCAACCCGTTGGTTGGGAAGTGCGGCTAGAGAGACGAGGAGATGGCCGGTGACGACGTCTGTGTGGGCGCCGGGGCCGGGGTCGGTGTCGGGAAGTTGGGGATCACCGGTCGCGACGTGCTCGGGGCGGCCGGAGCATCCGAGGCCGGTGGGGGCGCGGGCGCCGGCGTGAACTCGTAGGCCGGCAGCGGCGGAGGTGGCGGATCATCGTCGCCCTCACGCCAGTGCGTCGAACGGTACAGATCAATCACCTTGCCCAGATCATGCAGGCGCAGCGCCGGTGGGCGGCCCCCACGCGCGTCCCGAATGCGCTGCGCCTCCCACGCGACGAGGCATTGCGCCGTCGGCGTGTTGTACAGGCTTTCCAGGAAGGGAGTCAACGCCTTTGCGAGATCGCCCTCGGCCTTGAGGACGTCGTTCCGGTAGGGGCCGTAGTAGGGCAGGATCGCCTCGAGAACGCGCACCATGACGGTCTGGAACCGGGTGACGAACTGGTCGATCGCCCACGGATGCCGCGAGAGTAGCGGGGAGATCCGGGCCAGCACCGGACCCATCATCTTCAGGATCGGTTCATACGCCGTAGCCGGAGCGAACGCCTCGGACGAGAACACACCCGCGGCCGGAGCCACATCGATCAGCGAGGCCAACCCGCCCTGCTCATCCGGACCGGGCGCCGGCCAGCCGAAGGGGCAGGGCTGCGCGACGGATATCGGAAGCCCGCGGTCGGTCACCGAAGGCAGTGCGCCAAACGGTCCCGCAGCCTGACCCGGTGGATGCGAAGGCACCTGAGGCCGCGGCAGCGGCGCAATCAATTGCGGCCCCGGCGGGGGTACCGGGATCGGGATGGCACCTTCGGGAATCGATCCGTCACGGTTCACGATCTGGTATCCGACGATGGGTGCACGCGCAGGCGAATACGAGAGCTGGGTAATGGCGGCCACGCTGCCGATCACCGTGATGGCAGCGAATGCCCTTACCGCTATCCCGAATACGCGTTCCTTGGTGGGCCTGCGGCCAACGGAAGCAATCGGAGCAGCGATCGGAGCGGTCTCTTCTGCTGGTGTCGAACTCATCGGTCTTTCACCACGCCTTCGAGGTGCCAGACTCCCGTGAAGCTGTTGAACGGGCCACCCACAATGAGACTCGTCCAGTCGAGAGTGAACTTCTTGGTGTCCTTGTCGTATGTACCGGTGGCTTTGGGGCTTTCGCCGTCCACGGAATCGCGGCCGACCCAGCGCCCGGCCACGAACTCCCACACCTGCTTGGCGCGCGCCTCGCCGGGGATCTGGGCCTGCTCCTTGGGTTTCGGCTTGGGCGCGCCCTGGTTGAACTCCTGGCGGTTCCACGAGGCGGCCCATGCGGACACGTCCGCCGAAATCTGGTCACCCGCCACCGTGGCCGAGGGCGCCGGCAGCTCGCGCTGAGTCTGCGGGTCGATCTTGTTGGTGGAGATGCCGAACTCGATATTGAAGAACTTCGTCGGCTGGGTGACGCGGGCCGCCAGCGAGTACCCGGTGGCCTCGTCGAACGCCGGATCCGGCTCACCCTGGTAGTCGCCCAGTACCAAACCGCCATCCGCGCCCGGCGAGAGCAGAGTAGCCGCCCCTTGCGGCACAGGAGAATTCGCATTGGGCATGAACGGACCCTCTTGGGGGTTGCCGCCCGGCTGCACCATCTTGAACCAGGTGCCGCTGAGCTTGTTCCCCTCGATCTTGCCGGGCTCCAATGCCAGCAGCCCGATGAGTGGAGACTCGGTCGGCTTCTCCGATCCACAGGCCGGAGCCGTCACCAGCACCACGGCCGCCAGCGCTACACCAAATGTGCCGCGCGTCATCGTTTTCTGGGCCACCGTGCGGCTCCTTTCACGTCAATAGCGGCAGCGGCCGCCAGTACACCGGGCACGAGGAAGAACCACCCGAAGTAGTCGAATGATCGGAATCCCAGCGGGGCCGTGATCCGATCGAGCGCCACCACCCTGCCGAAATTGTCGACGTTGTCGGCCATCACCCCGATCAGCGAAGCGAAATCCGCTGTCATGGGTTGCCATTGCGAAACGAAGGCGTCGATACCCGGAACCGCGCGGGCCGAGTCATGCTGCCGCAAATCACCCAGGAACTGGGTATCCAACTCCCCTTCCGCCGCGACCAGCACCACGAAGTGCCGCTGTACCGCGGCCACCCGCTCGTGGGTCATGATCGGGGTGAACGCATCGATGAGCTGTGCACCCGCCGGGGCACGGGAGAAGAGCCCGTCCGCGAAGGGCACGGCGATGAGCACCGCCGCCGCGAGGATCGCGAGAATCCGTGCACCGAAAGCTTTTTCACCGTTGCCGGTACGGCGAAGTCCCCACACGCCGGCACCTATCAAGACCAGTCCCGGCACCGCCAGCAGGAACGGCAGCACGTCGAACGGGCCCACGGCGCGCAACTGCCCGTAGTTGCCCACCTGACCCTCGACCGCATCGAGCAGACCGTTCATGTCCTGACGGATCGACGGATACTGCGCCACAAAGGTATCCAGTCGCTCGTAGTGTCCTCCCGCGATCGACTGGGTCGCCTGCACATCGGCACGGGCCGCGTCGACGGTATCGAGGTAACCGCGGAACTTGGCGATCACCTCCGACGACACGTAGGGCCGGAACTCGGTCAGCAGCTGCTGACCGCCCGCGGCACGTGTGAACATTCCGGTGACCACCGGCAACGCGAACAGGAGCACACCAAGGGCGATGAGCGCGACAAACCGCCACCGGGGTCGCGGGGCCGGTCCGGCCTCGGCGACAACAGCCTCCTCACCGACGATGTCGGCGTAAGAAGGCAGGGCCGGCTGAGACGTCTCAGCCAACCGCTCAGCGGCCACGGCTGAAGATCCGCTCCCCCACCACAAACAGGATTCCGCCGCCGATCGCCACGAACACCAACAGGGCAATGACCCATGGCGGGGTGATGGTGCGGGGATTGTCGTCAACCGGCAGCGCGATGAGCTGCTGGCCGGCCGACAGCGGTGGCGGTGCCACCACTTGTTGCCCAGCTTGCACGACAACCTGCCCGGGGGCCGCCGGCGCGGCCACGGCGGGAGGCGCATCCGCCGCTGCCGGTGGGGCGCCCGGCGGAGGAGGCGGCGGGGGCTCGGCCACCGCGGCGCCACCGGGGCTGCCCCCGACCTTGCCGACCAGGTGCCATAGTCCGGTGAAGTCGTTGAAAGGACCGCCCACGATCTGGCTGGTCCACTCGACGATGAATGCGCCGGTGTTGCGGTCGTAGGTGCCGGTCACCGGCGTGGTCTTACCCGGAAACGCGCCACCGGGTTTCGGCGATCCCTGGTTGAACACCTGGTTGTTCCAGGTCACGCCGAAGGCACTGAGGTCGCCGCCGAGCTTGTTGCCACTGACGGTGATCTGGGGCGTGGCAGTGCCCTGGCCGGTCTGCGGATCGGTCTGGTTGGACGCCGTGGCAAAGCCCACGCCGTAGAACTTCACTGGCTGAGTAATACTGCCGGACACCGCATTTCCGTTTCCATCGAATGCGTTGCCGGGCTGCGGCTGATACTCACCGGACTTCAGGCCACCATCGGTACCGGGCGCCAGCAGGGTGACCGTGTTATCCGAGCAGGTGGAATCGCCGTTGGCGAGATAGGGGCCGGAGGCGTCACCCGCGGGCAAGATCATGCGGAAGTAGGAGCCCGTGGCTCGACCCTCCGCGCAGCTGCCGGGAGTCAACGCGAACAGGCCGTTGAGCGGGGTGGCCGTATCGGCCACTGCCGGGTAGGCGGCAGGCGACATCGCCGCGGCTGCCACGACGAGGGCGACCGTCGCGCGGCGGGTGAGATGCTTAATCATCGGCTTCCTATTGGACTGTTGCTCTGACCCGTAGCACGAGCTGGGAACGGCGCAAACGTATGAAGGTCCCACCCCAGCGTCAATGGCAACGTCCAGCAAACGGCGTCCCGCCTGGTGACGTTCTCGCAGGTGGTGGGCGTGCAACCCGGTGCCTGCCCGTTCGATTCACCCCGAGCCGATTGCGATCACGTTCGTATATCGGCGTCGGGCGATGGTAGTTTGCTCGGCATGGCAACTGCCGGATGGCGCTTCATTGCCGCGCTGCTGACGCTGCTGGCACTTGCCGGGTGTTCTCGCAACCAAAGTCCGCCACCCGCCGCCCCGCCGACATTGTCTCCCGACGGGTTCCCGCTCAGCATCCCCCACCGGTACGGCGGTGCGTTCCTCGCGACACGACCCAATCGCGTGGTCACCCTGGGATGGAACGACCAGGATCTGGTGCAGTCGTTGGGCACTAAACCCGTTGGCGTCCGGTCCACCCTGCCGGAGTACCCGATGTACCCCTGGGTCGTTCCGGAGGTCTCCTATCCCCCCGTCGTCTCGGGCTCGGAACTGAACTTCGACGCCATCGCGGCCGCCAAACCCGATGTCATCCTGGCCACCGGCGCCGATATCGACAGACCCAGTTACGACAAGCTGGCCAAAATCGCGCCGACCGTGGTCTCGGAAGATCGAGTCGATCGCGCCGAAACACCTTGGTATACACAGCTATTCACCATCGGTCGAGCCCTGGGCAAGTCTGATCGGGCGCGCATGCGATCCGAAGAGGTCGGGACTCGGTACAACCAGATACGCACCGGACATCAGCATTGGGTCAACCGCACGGCCGTGGTCGATTGGGTCGCCGACGGACAAGGCACCTTCCTCTTGGGTTTCCGCGACCCACGCCGCGCGGTGTTCGACGGTCTGGGGTTCCTCAGCCAGCGATACTCCGGCCCGGTGCCGGATAACGAGCTGAAGGCCAAGGCCGACGAGGACCTCCTGGTGGTGGTGGGAGCCACTGAACAGCAGGCGAAGTCCACGAACGGTCTCGCCGATTTGCGTGCCGTCACCGAGGGGCGCGCTGTCTACATCCCAGCGGACAGCCCGGTGGTGAGCGCCCTTCGGCTCGGAGGCCCACTGGCCCGGATCTATGCCCTCGAACAACTGACACCCCAGCTCGAAAAGGCCCTGAAGCCACCCCCTCCGCGATAACCGCCATCCCTCGCCGCATTGGTGTCCACGTAAATCTGTGGCCGCCATCACTGCCGTGTTACGGTCCTATCGCTCGATTCAATCAATTGATAGAACCGCGTCGGGAGGGCTGTGAGCGACCAATCCTCCGAATCCCTGCGCGCGCCGTACACGATCGAGTTCGGATTCGAGCGCACCGTCGGCCCCAAGATCGGCACCTTCCTCGGCGGACTGCGGGACGCGCGACTTTTCGGAGTGCGGACAATCCATGGTCAGGTCTTGTGCCCGGTACTCGAGTTCGACCCGGCCGATGCCGGCCCTACCGGCGAGCTGGTAGAACTCGAACCGAAGGGCGTTGTCCTGCAATGGACCTGGGTACGGTCACGGCCGGCAGACGAGTTGCGGGACGATTTCGCATGGGCGCTTATCCGCATCGACGGAACCACTAACGCGATGTTCCACGCCGTCGATGTCGGCGGGAATCCCCTGACCATGAAAACGGGACTGCCCGTCGTCGCACGATGGCGCCCGGACCGTGTCGGCGCCATCACCGATATCGTCTGCTTCGAACCGGCGGTCCCGCAGTGACCGCGCTACCCGAACCGGTCTATTCGATCGCCAGCCCGTTCCGCATGGACTACACGTATGTGGCGGGATCCGGTCGTTCCATCTTCCTGCGCGGGCTGGCGCACAGGCGCCTGCTGGCACGCCGATGCCCTGGCTGTCAACGCGCGTACTGTCCTGCGCCGCAATTCTGTTCACGATGCCTGACGGAACTGGGTGAACCGTTTCCCCTCGCGGGAACGGGAACGGTGGAGACCTTCTGCATCGTGAGCTTCCCCTTTCCGGGACAAGTGTTCGCGCCGCCCTACGCAGTGGCGCACATCCAGTTGCACGGCGCCGACAACAGACTCATGCACATGATCGGAGACACCGCGCCAGACCTCGTTCACATCGGCATGACCGTAGAGCCGGTCTGGGTGACCGATGAGGAGCTCGGCGCCAGCATGCAGAGCATCCGCTACTTCCGGCCAGTGCCAGGCAAGGCCGCCCATGCGTGATGTTGCCGTGGTTTCTTTTTCCCAATCGGCTTGTACTGCAGCAAATCTTCGTGACGATATGGCCGAGATCCTGCTACCCGTGGTCCGCGAGGCCCTCGAACAGGTAGGACTGCGCCGCGAGGACATCGACTTCTACGCATCGGGCAGCCATGACTTCTTCGAGGGCCGTACCTTCGCGTACATCGAGTCCCTCGATGCTGTCGGCGCCTGGCCGCCGATATCGGAATCCCATGTCGAAATGGACGCCGCATGGGCGTGTTACGAGGCCTGGTCATGGCTCCAACTGGGCCACGGTGATATCGCCCTGGTGTACGGCATCGGCCGCGGCGCGCTGCCCACCGACCTGGACCAGGTGGCGCCCGCTTCACTGGACCCCTACTACCTGACTCCCCTTCATCCGCATCGGCATGCGATCGCCGGTCTGCAGGCGGCGGCCGTCGTCGAGGCCGGTATCACCACAGAGCGAGAGATGGCCGATGTGGTGAACCAATCGCTGACCGATGCGTTGTCGAATCCCTTCGCGCTCAGGGCAGGTGCTCCGGGAGTCGAATCGCTGCTGGATCAGCCGTACATCGCCTCACCACTGCGTCCACACGATGTGGCGCCGGTCGGTGACGGCGCCGCGGTACTGATCCTGGCCGCCGGTGATGTGGCACGCCGCCTGGCCCGGCGTCCGGCGTGGATCAGGGCGATCGATCACCGGATGGACACGCACTACCCCGGCTCGCGGGATCTCACGGTAGTGGACTCGGCGCGCATCGCCGCCGAGAAGGCAGGAGCCATGGCCGGTTTCACTGCCGCCAGTGTGGAAGTCGCCGAGCTGCATACCGAGTACAGCTATGTGGAACCGCTACTGACCAAAGCCTTGGGCATCGACAACGTGCTCGTGAATCCATCCGGTGGGCCGCTGGCGGGTGCGCCCGCTACCGCTACCGGGTTGATCCGCATCGGTGAATCGGCTCGCGCCATCATGCAGGGCCGCGCCACTCGAGCACTTGCCCACGCCACCAACGGCGCTGCACTGCAGCACAATCTGGTGTGTCTCATGGAGGCGAGCGGATGAGCGCCCGTGTCGCCGTAGTCGGTGTCGGCCAAAGCAAGCAGGCCAAGAAGCGTGAGGTCAGCATCGCGGCGCTGGTGCGCGAGGCGGTGGACGGCGCGCTGGCCGACGCGGAGCTGACGTTCGGTGATATCGATGCGATCGTGCTCGCGAAGACCCCCGATCTCTTCGACGGCGTGATGAATCCGGAGCTATACCTCGCCGACGCGATGGGCGCGCGCGGACTGCCGGTCACCCGGGTGTTCACCGGTGGCAGCGTCGGAGGGCACGCGGCCATCTATGCCGCACATCTGGTGCAAGCCGGACTTGCCGGAAGGGTGCTGGTCGTCGCGTATTCCAAGGAGTCAGAGGGCAACTTCACCTGGGCGCTGTCCCGGCCGCTACCGTTCAGTGCCCAGCTGGGTGCCGGCGCGGGTGGGCATTTCGCACCCGTCATCCGTGAGTACATCCGCCGATCGGGCGCCCCGGAACACATCGGCTGGCAAGTCGCGGTGAATCATCGCCTCAACGCCATCCGTAACCCATACGCACATATCCACAAGCCCGATATCACCGTCGAGGAGGTGCGCAGCTCCCCGATGCTCTGGGATCCCATCCGGTTCCTGGAATCGTGCCCGTCGTCCGACGGCTCGTGTGCGGTCGTCGTTTCTTCCGAACTGTTCGCGACGCATGCGCCACGACCGCCCGCCTGGATTCACGGCACCGGGTGGCGAACCGAGACAGGCCATTTCGCGGGCCGCGATGAGGTGAATCCACGCGCCGGGCAGGAGTGTGCCGCTGCGGCGTACCGCGAGGCGGGGATCACCGATCCGGCCACCGAGGCCGATGTATCCGAGCTCTACATCCCCTACAGCTGGTACGAGCCGATGTGGATGGAGAACATCGGGCTGGCTCCCGAGGGATCGGGCTGGCGCGCCGTCGACGAGGGCCACACCGCGTTCGGGGGCAGACACCCGATCAATCCGTCCGGTGGCGTGCTCTCGGGCAACCCCACCGGCGCGACCGGCCTGCTTCGATTCGCCGAGGCCGCTTTGCAAGTGCGGGGGCTGGCGGGAGAACATCAGGTCGACGGTGCCCGACGCGCGATAGGCCACGCCATGGGCGGCGCATCGCAGTTCCATGCTTTATGGGTGGTGGGGAGCGAGAAACCATGACCGAAGATCGAGAACTTCTCGTCGAGCGGGACGGCCCGATCGTCATCTTGACCATGAACCGTCCGCATCGGCGAAATGCATTGTCTACCAATATGGTGGGACAGCTCGCCCAGGCCTGGGACGAGATCGACGGGGACGACGGTATCCGGGCGGCCATCATCACCGGCGCCGGTAGCGCCTACTGCGTAGGAGGTGATCTCAGCGACGGCTGGATGGTCCGGGACGGCTCCGCACCGCCACTCGATCCCGCCGCCATAGGCAAAGGACTGCTACTCACCCACACCCTGACCAAACCGCTCATCGCGGCGGTCAACGGTGCGTGCCTGGGTGGCGGATGTGAAATGTTGCAGCAGACCGATATCCGTGTTGCCGATGATCGGGCCACGTTCGGTCTTCCGGAGGTGCAGCGTGGGCTGGTGCCCGGTGCCGGCTCCATGGTCCGGCTCAAACGGCAGATTCCCTACACCAAGGCCATGGAAATGATCCTCACGGGCGAGCCGCTGACCGCCCAGGAGGCCTATCATTTCGGCCTGGTGGGCCACGTGGTGCCGGCGGGCACCGCATTGGACAAGGCGCGAAGCCTCGCCGAACGCGTGGCGCGCAACGGACCTCTCGCGGTACGCAATGCGAAGGAAGCCGTGGTACACAGCGGTTGGATCGCCGAGGAAGACGCGCGCGCGATCGAAGCCCGCCTTACCCGCCAGGTGATCAGCTCTGCAGATGCACGCGAGGGGTTGTCCGCATTCCGCGAGAAGAGAGAGGCGCGGTTCACCGGCCAATGACCAACATCGCATCTGAAACAGACACCCCTGCACATGATTCCACCGATCAGCGATTGCTCAGTGCCGCCGAGCGACTGTTCGCCGAGCGTGGTGTGGATGCGGTGTCACTGCGCGCCATCATGGCGGCGGCGGGCACCAATGTCGCGTCGGTGCACTATCACTTCGGATCCAAGGAACGTCTCATCGAGGCGCTTCTCGATAAATACCTGAATCAGCTCGAAAAGCGCCGGTTCGCGTTGTTGGACATCGCCGAAAGGGCCGGAACACTGCGCGCCATTGCCGAGGCGATCGTCGTCCCACTGTCCGAGATCGGCGAAGAGGGCGGAACCGCATGGCTTTCCACCCTCGGCAAGCTCCTCATCAGCGGGCACCCCGCGCTTATCCCGATGAGCGTGAGCTTTCAGCCTCAGGCCGCGCGACTACAGGAACTGATCGTACGGCTGCGCCCGAAGGCCTCACTGCCGTCGATCCGATTCGGGGTCACCCAGGCGGTCACACTGACCTGCGTAGTTCTGGGCGACATCGCGCACACCAATCGACTGATGTCCCTGAGCGGCACCTATCTCGACGACGGGCAGATGAATGCGCAGCTCATCGACATGGTGACCGCCATCCTGGCCGGACCTCCGGCAGAGAACTAGGCACGCCCCTCCCTGAAAGCGTCGAAGGACCGGCGCAATTCGCCGGTGGCAGTACACATCACCTGAGTCCTGTTTTCCAGGTCCAGCGCATGACGCAAGCTCGGCGCGTCGACCGTCTGCCACATCGTCTCTTTCGTCATCCATACCGCCAACGGTGAGTGCACGGCGATTTCTTCGGCCTTCGCGAGCGCCGCCTCAAGGAGGGTTTCAGTGGGCACCACGTCGAAGATCAAGCCGATCCGTTGCGCCTCGTCGGCGCCGAATACCCGTCCGGTCAACATCAGCTCTGCGGCGCGCGCCGCGCCCACCAACCGCGGCAGGTGATAGCTGGTTCCCATATCGCAGTTGGATACCCCATGACGGATAAACACGGCGCCGAATGAGGCCTCCGGGCAGGCGAATCGGATATCGCAGGCTAGCGCCAATGCGAACCCGCCACCGACCGCGTGTCCATTGACAGCAGCGATGACCGGCTGACGCATCCGGTGAATCCGTTCGAACAGCGAGGCCATCAACTCCTGGGCCGCCAGCGTCCGCACCAGCTCCGAGTCGGTGGCACCGAGTAGCGCGGCCGTGGAGGTCGCCCCGATATTGGTGAAATCAGTGGGCAGCGACTTCAGATCGGCTCCGGCACAAAATGATGCGCCGACGGCGGTGAGAACCACCACTCGCACCTTGGGGTCACCATCGGTCTTCTCGACCACGGAATGCAGCTCGGCCACGGTCTGCGGGTCCAGTGCATTACGGCGCTCGGGACGATCGATCGTGACCACCAGGATTCCGTTGTCGCGATGCTCCGTGTGAATCATCGTGCCACCAACCCTCCGTCGGCGATGATGGTCTGACCGGTGATGTAACTGCCCGCATCGGATGTCAAAAGCAGTGCGGTACCTACCATTTCGTCGGGAACTCCGAGCCGTTTAAGATGATTGGCATTGGCCATTCGTTCCACCTCGGCGGGCGGGGTCTTGCGCACCATGTCGGTGTCGATCGCGCCGGGGGCGAGTGCGTTGACACGCACACCCCGCGAAGCGAGCTCGGCCGCCGCTGACCGCGTGTATGAGACCAGCGCCGCCTTGGCCGCCGAGTACATGGAGACCCCTTGGCCAAACATGAAAGCGCCCACCGAGACAACGTTGAGCACTGCCGCGTGTGAACTGTTCACCAAATGCGGCAGCGCGGCTTGCACCAGAAACACCGGCCCCCGCAGGTTCACACCGAAAGACTTGTCCCACCCGTCGACGGTGAAGGCACCCACCGGTTCGGTGAGTGCATTGGCGGCGTTGTTCACCACGATGTCGACACCGCCGAACTCCTCGACGGCGGCCCGCACCAGGTGCTCCAGGGATTCGATATCGCCCGTGTGCGTCGGTACGCCCAGCGCCCGGCCGCCCAGGGAGCGCAGATGCTCGGCCGCCTCGGCGCACGCTTCCGGTTTGCGGCTTGCGACAACCACATTGGCGCCTGCGTAAGCATAACCTTCGGCGAGAGATCGCCCGATCCCACGGGTGCCCCCGGTGACGATGGCCGTACGCCCCGTGAGGTCGAACAGGCTGGAGAAGGTTTCTCGGTTCATCGTTTCCTCACTTTTCGCTGGTCCACAATGCTCGCCGCGCCCACCACACCAAGAATCTGCTCGATGAGCGCTTCGTCGGCGGTGCCGCGCAAGACGCCGTGGTAGACGGCCATACCCACAACGGTGTCGAAGAGCGCATCCGCCCCGGGCCGGTCCGCACACCAGCCGGCGGCGACAGCCTCGGCGTGTGCAGTCCGGAACGCTTCGCGCAGAGGCATTTCGGTGCGCGCGACCAAATCCGCATACTGCCCCGGTTCGCGGTGGTACTCGACGAGAAGTCCCGGCATCGCGGCGCGGGTAGCGGGATCGGCAAAGTACTCGACCACAGCGCGCACCAAAACGGGCAGATAGTCCTGGAATTCGCCGCGATCAGCGAGGGCCACGGGCCACGGGCGGTCCGCGATCGCACTTTCCACCATGGCGGCCTGCGTTGACCAACGCCGGTAAATCGTGGGAGCACCGATGCCTGCGACGCGGGCCACGGCGGGGATGGTGGTGCCCTGATACCCCTCGGTCGCCAACATCTGGCGCACGGTCTCGCGTACCGCGTCATCCTTGTCCGGATCGCGGGGACGTCCCCCCTGGCGTCTATCCACTATCCCAAGACTCCCTAGTTTCGATATTGGAAATAACGATACTAGGGCGGCTTGGCGGAGGGAAGGGTCTACCGGTAGGTGGCGAGGACCTGCTTGCGCAGTCCGTCGGTGGCGGTTTCCATGGCGCCCTTGATGGCCCGCTTCAGCACGAATCCGGGCAGCGGGATCAGTGGGTCGACCGTCAGCTCGAACTTCACGTGCGTCTTATCACCCTTGGGCGTGAAGGTGTACTTACCGTCCTGACGGCGCTGCTGACTGGCCTTCACCAGGGTCCAGCTGACCGTATCGGCGCCCCAGGTGTAGGCGACGGTTTGTTCGTCGGTGATGCCCGCCGTCTTCACCTTCATCTTCACCTCATGCGGTCTACCATCGTCGCCCGTGGTCAGCACCGTCGAACTCTGATGCGCCGAAGACCATTTCGGCAGAACCTCAAAGTCTGCGATGACATCCATGATCTGCGCGGGGGTCGCCTCGATGACGATTTCCCGGGTATCGCTAGTGGCCATGGATCTGACCCTAGCGACCCCGCGAGCGCTAGACGGTGAATCCCCCGTCGATGTTGATCGCGGTTCCCGTGATGTACCAGGCCTCATCCGATGCCAGATAGCTCACCAAGCTGGCGATATCGCGAGGCTGGCCATAGCGCCCTACCGCGATATTAGGGAGCAGGATCTGCGCCAGCTCGCCGTTCTCTGGGTTCATATCCGTGTCCACCGGGCCCGGCTGAACGTTGTTGATCGTGATGCCCCGGGGGCCGAATTCACGCGCCAGCCCGCGCGTCAGGCCGGCGACGGCCGCCTTCGACATCGAGTACAGCGATGCGTTGGGGGTAGGTGAATGGTCGCCGTTGATGCTGCCGATGGTGACAATCCTGCCGCCCTCGGCCAGATGCGGGGATGCCGCCTTGATGGCCGCGAAAACAGCTCGCACGTTCACCGCGACAATCTCGTCGAAGTCTTCCAAGGTTGCGGTGTCCACGTCCCCAAAGGATGCGATGCCGGCATTGTTGACCAGAATATCCAGTCCGCCAAGGTGTTCGGCTGCCTCGTTGACAGCGGCCGTGAGCTGGGCCGGGTCCGATACATCGGCCTTGACCGCCAGCGCCCAGCCGCCATCCTCCTTGACATCGGCCACGACATCCGCGGCCGGTTGCGGTGAGCTCGAGAACGTGAAGACGACACGCGCACCATCTTCGGCGAGCCTGCGCACGATGGCTGCGCCTATTCCGCGCGATCCGCCGGTGACAAACGCGCGGCGACCCTTCAGTGGTGGAGTCATGGTGGTCCTTCCGTAGGTACGCACGGGTCAAGTGGACTCGGGTCCGAAACATTCCCCGTCATGCCAAACCGCCACGTTATGCGTTTCCCACCGGCATACTCGCTGTGTGTCGTCACCTGACATTCACCCCAGCCTCCGTTTGGCGGCCAAGGTATTTCCACGACAGGTCGGCCTGCCACGAACCCTTTCCACCCTGCGCGGATTGATCCGCACCTCGGGACTGTTTCCCAGATTTGGGGTGCGGACCGTAGCGGTGAACGACGACGTGACGGTTCGTGCACACGTTCCCAAGAACCTGACCGAGCCGTCCCCGGCTCTGTTGTGGATTCACGGCGGCGGTTATGTGATGGGCACGGCACGTCAGGATGACTTCTTCTGCCGCAAGGTCATGCGGGAAACGGGGCTTCCCGTCGTGTCGGTTGACTACCGGCTGGCACCCGAACATCCCTATCCGACACCCGTCGAAGACTGCTATGCGGCGCTGCGCTGGCTATCGGTGCAAGGCTGGATCGACCCAACACGCATCGCCATTGGCGGCGCCAGCGCCGGCGGCGGACTGACCGCAGCACTTGCGCTGCTGGCGCGTGATCGGGGCGAGGTCGCACCGGCGGCGCAGCTGCTGGTCTACCCGATGCTCGACGACCGCACCACCACGCGCACCGACGTCGACGAAACCAACCTGCGGATGTGGAGCACCAAAAGTAACCGGTTTGGCTGGGACTCGTACCTGGCGGACACCGACCGCAATGTCGCCGTACCGGGTCGGCGGTCGGACTTGGCCGGAGTAGCGCCGGCCTGGTTGGGCATCGGGACGGCCGACCTGTTTCACGACGAGGACCTCCTGTACGCCGAACGTCTGCGTGCCGCCGGAGTGCCCTGCGAGCTGGAAGTCGTGGAGGGCGCTTTCCATGGCTTCGACAGATTCGTGCCGTGGGCCGGGGTATCGAAGGACTTCGTGGCCAAGGCCTGCCGAAGTCTGCAGGGTGCGCTCATCTGATCGGCGCCTGACGGCCGAATCTCTGAATACGGCTGGACGACAACGGCTCTCCGGAGTCTTCGTCATCAACTCCGTCGCACGCGAGACCGAACAAACTAAACCCCTATGGGGTACCGGCACCGCCTTGCATCCCACACGCTAATGTAAATGAATATCGTTATCGTTGTCATTAGTGCGGTGGAGGTTGCGGAGTGGCTATGCCGGTGTGGATGGCGTCGCCGCCGGAGGTGCATTCGACCCTGCTCAGTGGAGGTCCCGGGCCCGGGCCGCTGCTCGCAGCCGCAGCCGAATGGTCTTCGCTGGGTGCGCATTACACCGCGACGGCAGATGAGCTCCGGGCGATTCTGGCCGCCACCCGTGCGGCAACGTGGCAGGGACCAAGCGCGGATACGTATGTGGCGGCGCATATTCCGTATCTGGAGTGGCTGACCCAAGGCGCCATCGAAAGCAATGCCCGCGCGGCTCAGCATGGGACCGCTGCCGGCGCATACAGCACCGCGTTGGCGGTCATGCCCACTCTTGCCGAGCTGGCCGCCAACCACGCCACGCACACAGCGTTATTGGCAACAAACTTCTTCGGTATCAACACAATTCCCATCGTTGCCACCGAGGCGGACTACGTCCGCATGTGGGTTCAGGCCGCCACGACGATGGCGGCATACCAGGCCGCGTCCGAGGTCGCCCTGGCGTCTACGCCGCCTTCCACACCGCCTCCGTCGATCCTGCACGATCACGATCACGATCACGATCACGATCATGACCACGAGCACGGCCACGACGACGGCCATGGCCATGGGGATTTGGACCCCACCGACCCGGAGTGGTGGGTGGATGTGGCCGGTGAGATGGTCGAGCACCTCAAGCTGCTGTGGAACAACCTGCTGACCGATCCGGCCGCGCTGTTGACCAACCTTCCGTTGGTGTTGGCTGATGTGGCTTTTCATGCCGCACAATTGGCTTCGACAATCGGCCAGTTCGCCCCGGCGCTGATCCAGCCCGCGCTCGCCCTGGCGATCGCCAGCCTGGGCTCGGTGGTCGGGTTGGCAGGCCTGGCCGGTATCCAACCGTCGCCCGAAATCCTTGCGACGGAACCGAACCCCGTCCCGGAACCCCCCACCGCAGCGGCTGCTGGCACAGCCCCCGCCTCTGGTTCATCGCCGTCGGCTCCCGCACCGGCCCCCTCCGGCGCACCAGCGCCAACCACTCCAGGTACCGCGCCTGCGCCGTCGTCTCCTCCCCCACCCGTCGGCGATCCAGGTTTCTCGTTCCCGTATGCGGTCGGTGGCGGCCCCCGCATCGGCGCCGGATTGGCTCTGGCGAGCCAGGTCCACACGAGAGCCAGTACGTCAGCCAGGAACTCAGCATCAGAACGCGCGGGGACTACCGCGACGGCCGCGGCGCGACAGGCACGCCGACGACGCGATCGGAGCAAGCAAGAAGGCCGCGCCGTCGAATACATGGACATGGACGCCACCGTGACCTCTGACAGGGGCGAGCCCTCTGCGACGGCTTCACACCGCGGAGCCGGACCTATGGGGTTCACCGGCACTGTGCCCAGGACAGGCCTGGCGGCAACCGGATTGGCCACATTGGGCCACGATGACGACTTCAGCAAGGGCGCTCGGGCGCCGATGATCCCGAACACCTGGGACCCGGACGGCGCCGACGAAGATTAGCGGCGCCGCATTCGGTGTGCGCCTAGCAGGTGATCGAGACCAGAGCGACCTTGTGATCGATCACCGACACAGTTGTCGGAGCATTCCGCACGTCCCGGGCCGGCTGCGCTGAGTAGACCGGGGACTGCTCCTCCACGGAAGCAACGCACCTACTCAAATCTGTCGCAGCGCCACTCTTGGAGACGATCACCCGGTAGCCCTTGGCTTTCAGGTCGTTAATAACGGCACTCGCATCACCGACCCCCGCAGGACCCGCGTGAGCAAGCCCCGGGGAGCCCACGGCGCCGATCATGCCGACGGCCGCGATAGCAAGCAGTCCAGTCCGCCAGTACGTCCCCCGCCACGCTGAATGGGACCGGTCTCGAGGGGCAAACTTAACCATAACTAGATACTATACTGGTTAAGTATTAATTAACAATACCGCTTTCGTGAGTCGACGACGGCAGTGACTATGCCTCAGGTAATAGACACGATTGGTCCACAGATACAGAAAAACCCGCCGTCTCCGGCGGGCTCTCGTGGTGGCCAGGGCCGGGATCGAACCGGCGACCTTCCGCTTTTCAGGTGGATAAAATGGCCACTGACCTGCGATTTAACTGCTTTCGTACGTCGAATACGGCGCACTGAGCAGGTCCGACGCATTCAGCCTGTCTGACGATCGGACATAAACCGGACACGACGCCTGCACTCCCGACATGGGAAAACCCCGACGCTCCTCATTCCAGTGATCTGCGTCGGGGCCCCAGGGAGCAGGTACTCCGATGCCCAGCATCGCACCATCAGTCACCCTCGACAACCCTGACCGGGAGACGACTTCCGGCACCAGGAAACCCCGCCAGTGCAGACGAGATGCCTCGGCCGAAGCCGTGGACGTCGGCCGGTCGCGAGCGCCCGAGGCCCGAAGGGCCGTAGGGCGCGAGAGCGTCAGCGGTTGGCCGGACGGCGGGAGCGGCGCAGGCCCCAACCCGGCCACCGCCGCCGGGCTTGTTATATGTGCCAAAAATGTCCGCACCCAGGTCTCTGGAGATCGTGAGGCCCGTGAGCTGCGGGCGTCTGATGCTCTGGGCTTGCGGTTTCCGAGCCCGGAGATGGTGGCCTCTGCCGCCGCGTTGTTCGAGAAGGCCGCCCCGTGGGCCGCTGGTCGCGACCGTCTGGGTGTTGAACCCGAGTCCGCTCGATTTCAGATCACGATCGGTCCCGGCGTCGTGCGTCTCAGCTGGAAAAACCCAGTACGCCAAGAGAAAGCATCCGAACGAGCTGTACAGCAGCACAACTTAGGCGTGGCTGGTTGGCACGACCGCGTGAAAGATCTACTCGCCCGTGCCTCTCGACTCGATCCGCGGCCGATCATCGCTGTCGCCGAGGGTAATTGGATAGATATCGTCCAAGGCCGCCAAGGCCGATTGATCACCGAGTGGTCACGCAAGTCCAGATCCATGATGTGCAGGGCTTTTGCTGAACTCGACTACACACCCTTGGTAGAATCGGGCCGAATTCCAGTGATGGTGACACTCACCTACCCCGGTGACTGGGAAATTGTCGCCCCGACCGGCGCGGCCGTAAAACGACACATGGTCTTGTGGCGCAAGCGATTTCAACGCGAATACGGAGAACCTGTCCGTTACATTTGGAAACTGGAATTCCAGCGCCGCGGCGCGCCGCACGTTCACCTATGGATGGCCCCGCCGCGCTCCCCCGGCAAGACTGGCACTTCTTTCGCCGCCTGGTTATCTGACACCTGGGCCGACATCGTGGACCACCCCGATCATGAGCAGAGAAGCCGCCATTGTCAGGCCGGAACTGCCATCGACATTCTGTCGGGTCTGCGGGCCTGTGATCCAAAGCGACTAGCAATATATTTCACTAAACACTCGTCACCAAACACCCACGGAGACAAGGAATACCAACACATTGTGCCGAGCCTTTGGAGGGAACCCGGTCGAGGCCCCGGCCGGTTTTGGGGGATTTACGGGCTCCGGAAGGCTACCGCTACGGCCGAGGTTGGCGTAGACGCCTACCTTGCAACTCGTCGGATCATCCGCCGATGGTCGCGCTCCCAGGCTGCCTACAGCGCCGCTAGTGAACGATTTCCATCGGCGGTCGTACCCCGGACAGCACATCGGATCGTCCCAAGAGTAGATAAGGCGACCGGCCGAGTGAAGTACCGAAAAGTACGCCGCCGACGAGCGTTGTGCGACCAAGGAGGCCTTGCCGGTGGGTATGCGTTGGTCAACAACGGTCCGACGTTTGCGGCACAACTTTCACGTGCAGTTGCCTAGTATGCATATCTGTCAACAATTTTCACGCGTCGGAAAGAGAGAGCATGGACGAATACACGTGGGGCGATGCCGTGGTGACCTACCCCGACTGGATTGGCACAGCACAAATCGATCAGAAGATGGCCGAGTCCGGGAGTGTCTACCAACTGACAGGACTTGATCCGGCCGAGTGGTTGATAGTGGGCCTTGATTTCGGCGGCGGCGAGTCTGGCATGCACAATCCCCACGTCATCGCCGTGCGCCGATCGGATTTAGGCGAGCGTCATATTTCAGATGTGTCTGACGTGAAAGCGGCTGACATTCAAATCCATGGCGTCGACCCATTCGATTTGCTTCGTCAGATGTCCCACTTACTAGACATGCGTTTCCGCATCCGCAGCGTTAAGGATGCCACCATCACGATTACAGAGCTTCTTGACGAGCCACCCCAGGATAACTAGATCCGGAATCTACGCGCGCAGCGCCAGACCCCCCGTCGAATCTGACCTCAGCCCGATACTTCTTGCTGTCTACTAACCGTTTTCGCAGCTGGGCCACTCGTGCTTTCCTACGGGGTTTTTGGCCGCCCCCGCGCATAGCTTCACGCTCCTGCGCGGACGTTTCGCCCAAGCGTCTGTGTGCTCGGCGATCCCCAGGCCAGGCGCTGGCCGAGCCCGCAGTCAGGCCGCATTCAGGCCGCTAGATGGACCTTCTGGTGTGTCATCTGGGTCGGTCTCGTCGTCATACTCGAACAACTGACCAGCGCCCGCTACCGCAAGAGCAATTCCAAAAAATGTCGTAATCGTGAACAGTATCCACCAGTACCATCCGTGGTTGAGCGCCAGATAGGCTAGCCCCCAACCAATTCCGGCCGTAATTAGAGCAACGAAGACTATCGCCGTGACTGAGGACCAGCTAATTTTTCGGGAGGCTCTCTTGATTCTCTGGAGTGCGAGCTGATGAACGTCAAACTCAATGAGCTGTTCTATAACTGTCTTCGCGTCTCCGGTAAGCACATCAGCGAGTGCTGCTTCTTTCTCAACCTTACGGATCAGACGAGAATCTGAACCGAGGTAAACCTTCCCAACCAAGCTAGCGAGCACTTGAACGCCAACCCCAGCCAGTGCGTACCACCCACTGCCATCGCTCATGCCAAGAACGCTACAACGCCTGGTGGGGGCTCAGCGAGATTCCGATCACAGATTTTTGGATACCTAGTCAGCACTGGCACGCCGTAGCCGCCGCCCTGTTCTGAACGATAGTGACTGCCCGCACTCAAGTTCTGCGAACTCGAACCCGACGTACGGTAGGCGACGCTGTTGCACGGGCCATCAGGTCTCGCAGTTCGGGATCAGCTTCGTACTCATGCTGCGCTTCTGCTCGCGCGGGTGCGGCATCAGATATTTGGCCGTGTGCAGCACTGTCCGGCACTTCCCCGCCGCGCCTAGTGTGCCGCCGCCTACCCGTCATTTGTAATGCTCGCCGCAGTACTGAGCGCGAGCTTGCGCCTTGAGCTCTTCTACGCGCTGTCGTACAGCCTCAAGTTCTTCCGGCGTTACGTCGGCCTGTTTGAAGATCTGCGGCGCCCGGCTTGACCTCATTGTTCGCCGCCGGCGCTGCACTGTTCGCTCGCTCGCCTCCTGAGTTCTTCGGCCTCGCGGCGCATGGCTTCAAGTTCTTGCGGCGAGGCGTCGACACGCTCGAAGATCTGGGGTGCCTGGCTTGATCTCATCTACTTAGCCCTTCTCCACGTCCAAGAATCTGGTGCCCTGATGTCGCTGCGCGATGACACTAGGTAGCGTAACTCTCATACAAATACGAAATAAGCTGTGCCGCAAGATCCTTGGCCCCGATGCGGTAACCAGCAAGTTCTGACACCATGTCGTCAAGTTTCCATGAGAACAGATGGTTGTACCGTGCGTTGTACAGCGCCAAATGCTGGATACCGCTCTCAGGCGGACTCAAAAGACCGTAACAAACGACTTGGTATAACAACCGTAAATCCAGCCCGTATCGCGGCGTCCCGTCTTGCTTTCGTCTGTCGACAATGGCCTTGATTTCGATTGTCCATGGCCCAGCCATGATATCGGCGTCACCCGCCAGCGGGCCCATCATGGTGGTGTCCTCACGGAGGGGCCCACCACACTCCCGAATGAAGGGTATTAGGTTGTTCCTACTGGTGTTGTACAGAGCTGCAAGGTCTTTCAACTCATCCGCTCTCAAAGAATCTGAGCACCCGAACCATGTTTCAACGTCACACCCAGAGCTGGCCGATAGTGGAGATTGGCGCAAATCGATGGCTCTACCGACCTCAGTGAAAAGCGCTAGCGCCCAGCATCCCCGGATCAGTTCCTCAATTACGTCTTGATCTTCGCCGCCGTTCCGCGACAAACACTCGGCGATCTCACTGAGACGCGACGCGATGCTTTCGAATCGATCCATCCAGTCGGGACCATTCTTGCCACTTTGCACTTGAGCCCAAGCTGCACCGAGTGCCGCCGCCTCTGGGCGTTCGTCCGGCGTGACGGTAAATCGAATCAAACAGTCGAATGCCGTACCTATCGTGCCAACACGCGCGCCTTTCGGAGGCTCAAGACACTTATTTACCACCGACTCGCGGAATTCTTTTTGAATCCTCTTTGTATTCGGCAGATGCATGCAGAGCCAGTTTCGCAACGGGCTACCAGGGTCGTGAAGCTCTCCGGTAATGGAGCCTGCTATCGATGTCATAGATCTACAGTGACGCGCTTGCTGAAGTCCGTCAATTCACTCGTTGGATCACTCCGCGCCGACACACATGGTCTACACACATATGAACCAACATCTGTCACACATACATGAACCAACGGTCGGCACACACATATCACCTGGGTAAAACTGTACCGCACTCATGCGTGTAATGATTCGCTGTACCGCACTCATGCATACCGATATCGAACACAAAACATGTCGCTCATCGACGCACTGAAATGCCAACAAGGCCTTCCATCACGACCGGTATATATGCAGCTAAACGACGATTTTTTGGTTCTGAAACGCGACTGGATTGACGGATTGAAACAGTTGCGCTCACACTGGGTAACAGATGATTTTCATGCACCGCATTCAGCAATTGGAGGTTAGCCGTGGACTTGACATCCCTGGAGATAGATTCCATGTTTCACCACAGATCGATTACGGGGCTTTCCCGTTTTGTACTAGCTGCGGCTGCCGCCGCAATTTTAGTGTCGTCAGTAGCACTCGCCTTCACTCTCGGGGTTCTGCAAGCCGGCCGAGTGCCGCTACCTAACCCGGGGCCTTCGACGATGACTGTTCGGGTATTCAACGATGCGCCGATGCCGATGATCGGGTCCGCTGCAAAGCCAACTATTTCGCCATCTTTGCCACCCAGCGGTGGCGCTCTAGCACCCCCGCCGGGCACCGCCCAAACACCAGCAGAACGTTCCCGCTAAGGCTCTGCACGAGAGATCCGAAGGAGTAAAAGAAATGGCGATAGACCGTCTCAATGACGTACCAGTGGCCGATGAGTTCTTCAGCCAGGTAGACGTAGTTCAGGTTCGTTCAAAGACAGAGTTCAGGGATGGGCAGGAGGTCGAGGCCCGAAACAAGTCCGGTGAGTGCGGCTGGGTAGTGGATGCCTTGGTACGTACAGAGACTGGGGTACGAACTATCTCGTGGACCGTCTGGGGTACCGAGCCAACGTACTCTGGCCCAGTCAAGCTGCGAGGTGTCCGTGCCGCCCCGTGGGCCACCGCACCGGGCAATGTCCGCCCAAAGACAGGGTTGTGGCTGTCGGTCGGATCTGTGGAACCCACGCCGTCTGTCTCAACCACTTCGCGCCGTCCTGCCGGCGGTGACCAAAATGCCGGTTAAGGCTATCGTCCTCAGTCTATTTGCCTTCCTCGTCGTCGGCGCCGTACTACCAACGGATCTGCGGTTGGGTTTACTTCTGATAGCCGCCCTGGCGGCAATTGTGTGGGCGTTGATTCACTGGCAACGGTCCGCCGAGGTCCGGTCTAGTTTCGATCCTCCACTTTCGACAGCCATCGAGTTGTTGCAGTCTCCCAAGAAGTTTCAGAACCTCTGCCGCTCTGTGGGGCTCACTCACACCAGCAAGGCTCGAAGCGGCTGGTCCACGGCTATCGAGCCGGTGGAGCACCTACCGACAGTTGTCGGTAGCGCATTACCGACTCCGTACGGCGCATCGCTGGCCGTACTTCCGGCTCTGGGGCACTCGGTTGAGACATGGCAGTCAGCTGCGCCTCGGCTGCAAGCAGCTCTCTCTGTTCCTAGCATTGTTGTGATCGATCGTTCCGATCACTTGGAGGTACAGCTGCGGGTCAAAGATCCGCTTAGTACGGATATCGTCGCCGATCACGTGATTCCGGCTTCTGACCTATCGCTCGGGCTTGGCTTCGACGAAGACGGCAACTGGTTGTCGCTACCTGTGGCCAACACTGGCGGACTCGTGGTCGGCGGACTTCCCGGTTCGGGCAAAACAGCCTGGCTCACAGGGGTTTTCGCCGCGCTTGCCTCCAGCCCGCTGTGCCAATGGGTGCTAGTGGACGCGAAACACGGGCACGATTTGGCGGCTCTGGCACCCCGTTCATATCGGTACCTCGCCGCCGAAGCAGACCTGCTTGATGTCCGCGACGGACTTCGCGAAGTTCAACTGCTGATGAACCACCGCCGCAAGAACATGATCGAACTGATCGGTACGCCGAATTTCTGGTCGGCTCCGATCTCGCCATCGAACCCCGTTGTGTTCGTAGTCGTCGATGAGGTTCAGCAGCTCCAGCCCACCGCATTCGTCACGAAGGAAGATAAGGCTCTGGCGACCGAGATCGACTTGTTAATAAGGGATCTGGTTCGTCTCGGGCGGAGCGCAGGCATCGTGGTTGTCCTTTCGACCCAACGTCCGACAGCAGACGCGATCAGTACCCCAATCCGCGACAACGCAGAGCTGCGGGTCTGCTTCAACGTCAGAAGCCGCGAGTCGGCTGTCGCTGTCCTCGGCGAATGGTCAACCGACGATCTCGTTTCCCCGCTCGGGCTGCCAACCGGCGTAGGCGTTGCATACGTCAACAGCGAACTATGCAAATTCCGTGCACCTTTCACCCCCGAGCCTGTCCTTGTGGAATCGGTATTACAGCACCAGCAGTTGACCGCCGATCCCCTTGACCTGCTGAGCCAAGCCCTATTCAACGCACCCGATTAATCTCGGAAGACTCGGAAAGACGACATGAATTTCGTTCAGGCACAAGGAATCATCGCAAGATGGTTCCGCGTGAGCATCGACCACCAGAAGGAAGCATCATGACGGTACGCCAGCTCAGTACGAATACACGGGCCCCGGAAGATTTTCCCGAGCTGCTGACAGCCGACCAGGTAGCAGATCTACTCGGCGTTTCCGCTGCCACGGTGAACCGCTGGGGCGCCTTACGAGACCAAGGCGAAGACGTCGGCCCGCCTTGCTATTCACTGTCTGATCGTGTCCGTCGCTGGGACGCAGCTGACGTGCGCAAGTGGATTCGCCAGGTTCGCCGTTAGATGGCAGGCTCGGTTCCTCGTGGTATACGCAAGCGCCTCAACAGTTCTGGCCAGCCTCGTTATCAGGTCCGTTACCTAGTGCGCGACCCGGCGACGACAACCGGCTGGACGGAAACATCCACCACGTTCGGTAGCCTCCGCGAGGCGCGAGCGTTTAAGGCCGATCGGGATAACGAGACCGCCCTCGGGACTCAACGGTTCGACCCCCGTCTTGGGAAGGCGACGTTAGACCGCATCTGGTCGCAGTACAGCGCCTCTAAACGGCCCGCAGTGTCGCCCAAGACATGGAGCGGTTACGTACAGCACTGGGAACTGCGCATCGCTCGTCGCTTCGGCCACATGCCGGTCGATGAAATAACCCGCCAGAAGGTTCAGGAGTTCGTTGACTGCCTCACGGTGGGTCCGTGGGCCAAAGTCTCAACACTGCGGCTGCTGCGATCGATTTTGGAGGTCGCGCGGGAAGACGGCCGCATCCATCGCAACCCGGCGCAGGGAGTGTCGGCCGGGCGTATACCGCCACGTGACCGCCATCGATACCTCACGGCATCAGAAGTCGTCAGCCTGGCTACTGCATGCGGCGATCAAGGCGACGTGGTGACGATCCTGGCCTACACAGGCCTGCGTTGGTCCGAACTGGTTGGCCTGCGTATTTGCGATGTAGACCTGTCCGCGCGTCGCCTGTACGTCCGGCAAGCAGCCCCCGAGGTCAACGGACGCATAGTTGTCGGTCCGCCTAAGACCCGCGCCGCTGTCCGTACTGTTCCATTGCCCCAAGTCGTCATAGATGCCCTGACACTGCGTATCGAGGGCCGCGCCCCCGCTGACCCAGCAATTACGTCGCCGAACGGCGCTATGCTCCGCTCCAACAATTGGCGCCGCCACAGCCACTGGTCAAAGGCCCTTCAAGCCACCAAACTTGCGCCACTCACGATTCATGATCTCCGGCACACCTACGCCAGCTTGGCCCGCGCCTCCGGCGCTGATCTCCGCTACGTACAGAAGACCATGGGCCACTCGACGCCCACCGTGACCGCGAATATCTACAGTGACCTTTACTCAGACGAACTCGATCAGGTCGCAATCAATCTTGACCGTCTTCATTCATCTGATTTGTCCACAAAGAACGGACAGAAACCGGACACCCCGAAACATCCGTAGAGTGCAGAATTTGTGTTCATGCAGGTCAGAAATGGTGGCCAGGGCCGGGATCGAACCGGCGACCTTCCGCTTTTCAGGCGGACGCTCGTACCAACTGAGCTACCTGGCCGGACGGCAGATCCACAGATACTGCCTCGCCGTACTGGCGACCCTGACGGGACTCGAACCCGCGACCTCCGCCGTGACAGGGCGGCGCGCTAACCAACTGCGCCACAGGGCCTTACTCTGCTCCCAGTATGACTGGTTGCGTACCCCCAACGGGATTCGAACCCGTGCTACCGCCGTGAAAGGGCGGCGTCCTAGGCCACTAGACGATGGGGGCCCATTCCGAATCTCTCCGGGGTACCCACAACGCTTGTCGCGTTGGGAGCTCGCCCAGCTTAGGGCACAACCCGCCCAGAACCCAAACCGGATAACCACGGTGCTCGCGTGGTGAGCCAACCAGTATCCTGTCTCTCCGCGCCCCTATAGCTCAGTTGGTAGAGCTACGGACTTTTAATCCGCAGGTCCCAGGTTCGAGCCCTGGTGGGGGCACCACATCGCTGGTTGTGATCAGCGGGAGCAGGAGCCTTATCAGGCCCTCGCCCGCTGCCTACCGTTCGGGCAATGACGTCGACAGCCGAGGAAACCACCGAGACACCCGCGCGGCAATCCCGCCCGGTGACCTTCCGGCAGGCGTTCTTCGTCGCCGTGACAGCGGGCCTCGGGTACGGCTTCGACTCGTATGCAGTGAACATCTACGGTCTGGTGCTGCCCGAGATCAAGAAGACGCTGCACATCACCGAGGCCCAGGCGGGCTACATCGGCTCGATCTTTCTGCTCGGGTACACCATCGGCACCATCGGCTTCGGTCTCGCTGCCGACCGGTGGGGTCGCAAGACCACACTCGGGGCCTCGATCCTGCTGTACGGCATCACGACCGCCCTGGCAGGTCTCACCACGAACGTCGCCGCATTCACCGGGCTGCGGTTCCTGACGGGCGTCGGCGGGGCTGGCGAGCTCGCGGTCGGCGCCCCCTACACCGCCGAAGTGTGGCCGGCCAAGACCCGCGCCATAGGCGTTGGCGGCGTCATCTTTTCACTGTTCTCGCTGGGATACGTGCTCGCCGCCGGCGTTGCCCTGGTCCTAGTACCACGGTTCGGCTGGCAAGCCGCATTCGTCGTCGCGATCGTGCCCGCGGTCGTACTTTTCCTTGCCCGGCAAGGCATCAAGGAATCTCACCGCTACACCCAGACGAAAGCCAAGATCGAAAGCGGCGCCACCAAACCCAAGCTGTGGCATGTCCCCGGTGTGCGTCGACGGCTCATTGTCGGCTGGCTGGTCTACACCGCCAACGCGGTCGGCTATTGGGGCATGACCCTCTTCCTGACCACGTACATCGTCAAGAAATTCCACGCCACCTCGGTGGAAGCGATCCGCTATGCCCTGATCTTCTTTCTGCTGCAAGCCGTCTTCGTCTTCATTGGCACCGCACTCGCCGACTGGATAGGGCGGCGTCCCTCGGCCATCCTCGCCGCGGTCATCGAAATCACCTCTACGGCATTGGGGGCCACGTCAGAATCGCTGTCCGAGTATCTAGTGTTCGGCGCCATCTCCATCGCGACACTCGGTTGGCTGTGGGGCGTCGGCGACACCTATGTCGCCGAACTGTTCCCCACTGTCTTGCGCGGCACCGGATTCGGTATCGCGGTCGGCGGTGGCCGTGTTGTCTCCATTGCCGCGCCCACCCTGGTGGGCTGGACCATAACGCATTACGGAATTCAGACGCCCTATCTTGCGCTCAGTGGGCTGTGGATCCTGACGATTGCCGGATACCTGCTGGGCCCTGAAACCAAGGGCAGCGAGCTCGAAGAGCTTGCCGACGAGGCCTTTACCGAAGACCTGACGACCTGACGAACGCAGTTGGGGGCACCGGCAGCATGTGCCGACGCCCCCAACTCGCGTGATTCTCTTAGCCGGCGAGTTCCTCAGCGGCCTCGGAGATGAGATCGGCGATAGCAACGGGCTGCGACGCCAGCGAGGCGTGGCTGGCGTCCAGTTCGATGGTCTTGCGGGGGTTGATCCGCTGCGCCATCTTGCGCTCGTTATCCGGGTTGATCATCCGGTCTTGCGTGGATACCTGGTACCAGGAAGGCTTGACCTTCCATGCGGGTGCCGTGATGGCGTCACCGAATGTCGATGCCAGTGGCGCCTTTTGAGTGACGGCCATGATGAGGGCCGCGTCCTCGGGCAGATCCTGCGCGAAGCTCTCACGGAACTTGTCCTGCTTGATCCACAGATAGCCATCGCTGTCGGGGGCCAGATTGGCCGCCGCAGCAGGCGGCAGCTGCTCGGTCAGCTGACCGGGGCTCTCCCCCGCGTCGGGAGCGAACGCCGCGACATAGACCAGGCCCACCACGTTCGGGAGATCGCCCGCCTCGGTGATCACCGCGCCACCGTAGGAGTGCCCGACAAGGAGCACCGGGCCGTCGATCTGCTCCACCATCTGCCGTGTGCGGGCAGCGTCATCGGCCAGTGACGTCAATGGGTTCTCGACCGCATATAGCTCCCCGTAGCCACGCTTGTGCAGCTCGACGATCACGTTCCCCCAATGTGCGGCGCCACCCCAGAATCCGTGGACCAGGACGATAGCCGGTTTGCTGGACATATCTGCCTCTCAGTAGATGTTGGACGACCTCGACCCCGTCGTGTCCGCTCTCGGCGGCGCTGTTGACTTACCGGGGCTCCACCAACATATTTGGACTATGGAGCAAGTGGTATGACCGATCATCCTGAATATTTTGCCGATCAGCCAAAATCACACAGCTGGTTCTCAGATTCTCCCGATATCGACGCCTTCTCGGGAGTCTTGTCCGCCATCGGGTTGCGCGGAGAAACCGTAATGCGTTGCTCCTCCGAGCCGCCTTTCGACATCGCACTACCTCCGAACGAGCGCGTGCTGCACATCGCAGAAACTCCGGGCCTTCGCGTGCACATCGACGGAGATCTCGAGTACATCCTCGGCGCAGGGGACATGGTGCTGCTGGCACGGGGTACGGCGCACCGCCTCGCCCAGGGCGAGCCAACCTGTGTCCGAAATCTTTCTGCGGCGGACGGGCACGTGAGCGCGCGTGATAGCCACACCGCAACCCGTTGGGTCAGTGGACGATTCACCGCGGAGAAGAAGGCCGCCGACCCCCTACTGTCGGTCCTGCCGCCAGCCATCGTCGTGCGGACCGACCAGCCCGGACATGAATGGCTATCACTGTCTCTCCAGCTCGTGCTGGCCGAAGTCGTCACGCCCAGCCCGGGCTCCTGGGTGATGCTCTCACGGATCCTGGACCTGCTGTTTATTCACGCACTGCGGGAGTGGTCGACCTCCGACCGCGCTGAACCAGGCTGGCTCACCGCGGCTCTGGATCCCCGGCTTGCACCCGTCCTCACCGCGATACACAACAACCTGGCGCACCCCTGGTCCATCGCGGAGCTCGCCAAGCACGCGCAGCAGTCACGCTCGGCCTTCACCCAACGATTCACCGCGCTGCTGGGGCAACCGCCCGCCGGTTACATCACCGAGCGACGGCTCGACCGGGCAGCGCATCTGCTGCGCTTCAGCACCGACACGGTGAGCCAGGTCGGCAGAGCCGTCGGTTACACCTCCGACGCCGCGTTTAGCCGGGCGTTCCAACGCCGATTCGGCGAGCCTCCGCTGCGGTGGCGCATGCGGCACCGGTCCAGGTGACCACCGGTCAACGACTTCCCTTGCGGCTCAATATGATTCCTGCGACCACGATCGCCCCTCCCAGGGGTTCATGCCATCCGATTCGCTCGTTCAAGACCAGGGCCCCCAGCAGCACCCCGATCACCGGGGCCAGGTAGGTGACCGAGGACGCGGCGGTGGCACCCCATCCGTTGACGATCTGGGTGTTCCAGACGTACGCCAGTCCGGTGCCCAGCACCCCGAGAGCCGCCATGCTCAGCAGCACGACGGGGGTGATCGCCATCCGGTGATGGTCAGCGAGCGCCACCACGGCGGTCATCAGCACCGCTCCCAAACCCACCTGAATACCGGCAACCGCAAGCGCGGGTAGCCCCAGCGGCGTGACGTACTTGCGCATGTACACAAACCCGATCCCGTAGCTCATGGTTGCCCCCAAGCACGCGAACTGCGCCAGCACCGGCCCTCCGTGGCCGATCAACTGCCACGGGGCCAACACCACGCACACCCCCAGAAACCCGAGCCCCAATCCGAGCAGCTGCATCCGGCCCGGTCGCTCAGCGCGCAAGGCGACAAGGGTCACCAATGTGGTCATCAGTGGGGTCGCCGCGTTGTAGATGCTGGCCAGCCCCGAGTCGATGCTCTGCTCAGCCCAGGGATAGAGCACGAACGGAATGACGCACAAGGTCAGCGAGACAACGCCGATGTGCCCCCACACCTTGAGCTCGCGCGGCAGCGAAACACGCAGCAGCACAACCAGAGATGCCAGCGTCAGGGCACCGAAGTCCAAACGCGCGGCAGCCACCTGTAGCGCCGACAGTCCTTGCAGCCCGACCTTGATGAAAAGGAAACTCGCACCCCACACCAAAGCAAGAGCGGCGAACCTCAAGGGAAGCCAGCGGCTACGGGCAGGGGCGGCAGTCGCGGTGTCCACCCAGCAATTCCACAGCACACCCAACCGCCCGCGCTAGCGGTTTTCCGCCATCTAGACGCCGGTACTGGACCCTGGGCGCACGATCATCAGCACGGTCACCGCTGCCCACAACAGGTTGAAGATCCCGGTGAACATCGCCAACCGCGCGAATACCCGCGCATCGAGGGACTCACCATCGCCCAGCTGGACCAACACCCGTTGTTGGCGCGGCAGCATCACAAACACCAGCACCACCGCCGCTATGCCGGTGAGCACCAGCGATGCGATCAGCCAAGGGCTGCCCAGCACCCCCATCAGATCGGCCAGCGGCAGACCAAACATCGGAATCGCAATCCCTACCACGGCATATACCCGGCAGACCCGATGCAGGGTGCGCAGACTTCCCAGCTCGCCGCCACCATCGGGCGTGGCGGCGGCCCGCCGCGCGAATGCCGGAAACATGCTGGCTGCCACGGCGATTGGCCCCACCGCGAGAATCACCGCCAGCACATGGATGGAGAGCAATAGCTTGGTCACGCGCAGACGGTATCGGTACTACCGCAATGCCGAAAGCCTGCAGCTGGCCATATTTCGACGACTTTCGGCCGTATCACGCCACAATCTTGGGAGTATGTGCCGATGGGCCGTCGGATACTGATGTACTTCACCGTGTTCGGAATCGCGATGTGGTTCTTCGGAAACCTCTACGAGGCGGTCGTGATCGGACCGAACATCGCCGGTGACACCAAGGAACAGCTACGGGCCTTTCAGCAGTTCACCGTGGTCACCAACCCGGTATACTACTACATCCCGCTCACCCAGATCGCCGCCGTCACGCTGATCGTCTGGTTCGTGCGCACCCCATGGCGGGCCCCGGAGAAGCGCTCACTGTTTATCGCGAGCCTCGCCGAGATAGCGGCGGTCACTCTCTCGATCTACATCATTGTCAAGCTCAACATGACGCTCTTCTTCGGATCGCTTGGCGAAACTCCCGACGAGCTCCACCGTCTCGCACTGCAATGGAACCTGCTCAACCTCGTCCGGGTTGGGGTGACGGCACTAGCACTGGTGTTTGCCCTGGGGGCATTGACCAAAGTACGCGCGCGGACATCGACGCAGATCCCTTAACCTGTGACACTCGATCTCATTTAGCCATCTCAGCGAGGAGTGGGCATGCCCAAGACGATCGTCATCACCGGCGCCAACGCCGGAATCGGCCTGGCCAGTGCGCACCGATTGGCCGCGGATGGGCACACCATCGTCATGGCGTGCCGCAATCAAGCGAAGGCCAACGCCGCCCGCGATCAAATCCTGGAAGCGACGCCGGGCGCTCGAGTCGACGTCTTGTCGCTGGATTTGTCTTCGTTCGGGCACATCCGACGTTTCGCCGGTGAGCTGGCAGCGCAGCATCCCCAGGTCGATGTGTTGATCAACAATGCCGGCGCCTCGCCCATGCGCCAGTCGAAAACCGAGGATGGTTACGAGCTGCAGTGGGGAGCCAATTATCTGGGCCCCTTCTTGCTGACGCACCTGTTGCTTCCTCAGTTGCAGGCCGCACCGACCGGCGATGCCCGCATCATCCATCTGGCTTCGGTCGCCCACAGCGTGGGCAGAATCAACGAAAACACCTGGCGAGGAAGGCGTTTCTACTTCACTTTTTCTGCCTATGCGCAGTCCAAGATGGGCAATCTTCTGTTCAGCAATGCGCTGGCCCGCCGTCTCCCCAAAGGTGTCACGTCGAACGCACTGCATCCCGGTAATGTCAGATCCGACATTTGGCGCGAGATACCGCAGCCCGTGCGGTCAGTGGTGATGCTGGCGCTGATCACACCGGAGCGGCCGAGTCAGCTGATCACCGACATGGCGGTGTCGGAAGTGCACCGCGGACGCAATGGGGAATACCTCGCCGCACAAACACCGAGCCCGGTTCGGCGCTACACCAAAAATCAAGCGGCGCAGGACGACCTGTATGCCAAGAGTTGCGAGCTCGTCGGTGTCGAGCCGTTGCCGGTCCGCGGCTAGGAAAGGTTCAGGCGGCGCTCGGCTTCGATGGCGAGATGCAGCTCGGCGATGTCACGGGGGCGAGCGATATCGCGTCCCGTCAGTTGCTTGAGCCTGCGCAACCGATACCGCACGGTGTTGGGATGGCAGAACATCGCCCCTGCAGTGGCCGGAATGGAACCGTCACAGGTGACCCACTGCTGAAAGGTGCTCACGAGCAATTGCCGATCCGCGGCACCAATGTCACCGAGGCCACCTAACACCAGATCGCAGTATCGCTCCATGGTCGGTGGATCGGTAACCGCCGCTATCGCATAGGGATTCACGTCGAACGCCAAAACCGCCTCGTCCCCCGTGGCCGCCAACAAAGCGGCCTTCGCATAGTTCAGAGCCGAACCATGCGGAGGGTAGCCGTCATATACCGGGCTAACCCCTATTCGCTGCACGACAAGACCGCGTAGCGCTTCGCCCAGCTCTCCGAGCCGCGAACGCATAACGAGCGCAACGACTCCCACCTGCATATCGGGTTCAACCCGCCATGCTGAGGCAAAACCACGGTCGCCCAGGGTCTTCTCCGCAGCACGCAACGCGCGGTAGTCGAGCGGCCCCGAATCAATGGCAACCACGACGAAGCACCCAGATTCCGGTAGCCCGAGTAGATGTGCCGCATCCCCTGCGGTCATGCCCGCTGGTAGGCGGCCGTCGATAAGCCCACCTACCAGCGCAGAACGTTCCTGATCCCGGTGGATGAGCTGCTCGACGACGACCTCGCGGTACCCCTCGGCCATCGCGTCGGTATAGATGTCTTGGTTCTGCCACGCCTGTGAAGCTGCGGCCCGCAATTCCTGCCGTGACAAGCCGGCTGCGTCAATCGCCTGCAATATTTGGTCCCATAGAAATTGGCCCCCGGCCCGGTAGGCCGACATCACGTCGGCCAACGGCACCCCTTGTTCTGCGCGCAGTCTGCCAACCCGCCCCGCCACACTCGTATCGGGAGTTCCCGCTCCCATTACCTCCAAGACGAACACCATCTGGTCACGGCCGGCCGCGAACAGATCGTCATCGGTGACCAGCGCAGGATCCCGGTATGCGGCGACGCGTTCGCGAATGATCCGACATTGTTCGGCGCACATCTCATCCACTCGAACAAGCAGCTGACGTCCGACAACATTCAGATTTGCCTTCGCGGCGTCCGACAGTGACTCACCCACGGTGACCAGGCTACTGCTTCGCCCACGCCACAGATTGTTCAAATGGACAATCAATCTTGGCCTATACACCATCGACGTGCGACTTAGAGCTAGATACGTTGTTCGTAGAGTCAGAATCAAGTCGATAGAGCACGGTGAGGCGTCACCCGGATAGCCGCGGACACGTGGCAAGGCAAGAACCGGAATCTGCCGTTGCTACGCCACACAAGAGGCAGGAGGAACAATGAGCGATCAGCAGAAGACCATGGCAGTCGTCGGTGCCGGCGTCATCGGACTGTCGTGGGCACGGCTGGCCCGTGACCATGGGTGGCGCGTTGGTATAACCGATCCCCGCGAGGACCTCGATGCGGTGGTTGAAGCAACCTTCGGCGCAGGTGACCCCGACGTGTTCGCGAGCCACACACTCGCCGAGGTCGTCGCCGAAGCAGACTTGGTCCAAGAAAACGGTCCCGAGCGCCTAGCCGTCAAGCACGACCTATTCGGCCAGTTCCTGGAGTCGGCCCCCGAGCACGCGGTGTTGGCCACCTCAAGTTCCTCGATCGGCGCGACGCTCATCGCCGACGGCCTCGATGCAAGCGACCGCATCGTTGTCGGTCATCCTTTCAACCCGCCCGAGTTGATGCCTCTCGTTGAGGTGGTTCCCGGAGCGCATACGAGTGATTCCACGCTTCAGACCGCCCTCGAACTGTATCGAGCTCTGGGCCGCGCGCCGATCGTGATTCGTCGCGAGGTCCCCGGTTTTGTCGCCAACCGGCTCCAGGTAGCACTCACGCGCGAGGCCCTGTACCTCGTCGCGGACGGTGTGGTCAGCGTCCCGGACCTCGACTTCGCCCTCCAGAACTCGCTTGGCTTACGCTGGGCCGCAACAGGATTGTTCGAAGGAAACGCACTGGGCGGCGGCCCGGAGGGCGCGCGGCATCTGTATAAGGGCCTCGGTGCCGAGGTAGGCAAGATCACGCCGGGAACTCCCCCATCGGACCCACAGATCATCGAACAGCTCCTCGAAGCAATCGACACCGCCTACGGGACCGGCGACGAGAACTACCACCGGCTACTGACGCGACGCAACGAACGCACCCGTGCGATCTTGGCGGCACTACATCAACTAGATGCCTGAATAGCACGACATCCCAAGGAGAACAGCATGTTTCGACACCTTCTTGCCCTGAATCAGCTCCAGAGGGCGATCCTGAAGTTCCCCGTCTCGGGTGGAGAACCCACGGAATTGGTGACCGAACTCAACGAACTGCCCGACGGCATAGTCGTCGACCCCGCGCGGCAGAACATCTACTGGACCAACATGGGCGTGCCCACGCTCACCGATGCCAACCAACCCCTTACCGAGCACAACCTCGACTTCTACGGAAAGAACGGTTCCATCGAGCGAGCAGCCATCGATGGAACCGAGCGATCCTACCTCCTGCCAACAGGAAGTTTTGTTACTGGTAAACAACTTTCGGCAGCGTGGTCACTCGGACGGCTGTACTGGTCCGATCGCGAGGGCGCGGCTGTCCGCAGCGCGCGGCTGGACGGCAGTGACCTACGCGACGAGGTGACCGTCGCGGTGAACGAATCGGACCGCAACATAGTTCGCAATCACTGCGTCGGCGTAGCGGTCGACGAACAAAACGGACTTCTGTACTGGACGCAGAAGGGCCCTACCAAGGGCGGCGATGGACGGATCTTTAGAACTTCCTTGGAGATCCCCTACGGACAGACTCCACAGCACCGAGACATAGAGGTGCTCTGGACCGCCCTGCCCGAGCCGATCGACATCGAACTAGATCTTGACGCCGGATTGATCTACTGGACCGACCGCGGCGCAGCGCCCTTGGGCAATACGTTGAACAGAGCCAAGATTCCTGCACCCGGACAGGGAGGTGGAGAGGTCACGATTCTCGCTTCGGGATTCAGCGAAGCGATCGGCCTGGCAATCGACAAGGAAGCCGGCATCGCCTACGTGAGCGACATGGCGGGAGAAATCCGGGCCGTCAACCTCGACGGCAGCGGCGAGCGCTCGTTCGCGAAAGTCGAAGGCAACCTCACCGGAATCGTTGGAATCTAAACGAAACTCGCCAATCGTCAACATAGATCGGAACAAAACATGACGTACTCACCCCCGACAAACATCGCCAATCGACCCGTCACCGTCTTGGGAGCGGGCACACTCGGCCGCCGCATCGCCCTCACCTTCGCAACGCGTGGCGGCACGGTGCATCTCTACGACGTATCCGAGGACTCACTGAAGTCGGCCAAGGAATTCCTCGATCAAAGAATTCCGGAATTGGTCAAAGCCAGAGCCGATGTGGGCGCCACACCGGCGAGTGTCGAGTTCTTCACCGATCTGCCCAGCGCGGTGAAAGACGCTTGGTATGTTGTCGAATCCGTTCCCGAGGTGCAGGCACTCAAAATCGATATCCTCGGCCAGCTCGATGACATCGCCGCACCCGACGCGATCATCGGCACCAACTCGTCGTCCTTCATGAGCAGCGAGCTCATCGGCAAGGTCAAACACCCAGAAAGATTTCTGAACACCCACTACGGCCAGCCTCCCGAAGCGCCGCAGGCCGAGCTGATGACCGATGGGCAGACCGATGAACGGATCTTCGACATCCTTAGTGCAGAGCTGCCTACGCACGGCTTCGTCACGGCCGTCGCACGCACGGAAAGTGTTGGTTTCATCATCAATCGGGTGTGGGCTGCCATCAAGCGGGAAGCCTTGGCCGTTGTCGCCGAGGGTGTTTCGACACCGACAGAATTCGACCGGATCTGGGTCGCTGCACACATGAGCCCGGTGGGTGTGTTTCGCGCGATCGATCAGGTAGGCCTCGATGTCGCACTGGACATCGAAGAAAACTACATCAAGCACTTCCCCCATATCCCCACCACATCGCGGGACCTTCTGCAGCGATATGTAGATGACGGCAAGCTGGGCGTGAAATCCGGTGAGGGGTTCTACAACGACTACCCGAAGCCGTCACGCGGCTGAACACGGCCTCAGGCCAACGCGTGAATTCCGTTGTATAGCACCATCACACCGATCACGATCAAGATGGTGGCCATCAGGGCGGCGTTGTTCTTCTCCATCCAATCCTTGAGCCGGCTCATCGTGTCATCGAGCCGGTGGCCCGCCGCCGCGTAGGCCAGTATCGGGATAGCGACGGTCGAGGCGGCGACAACGACAAAGAACGCTGCTGCCGTCCACCGATCAGCGAGATCCAGCCCACTGGCACCAATCGCCAATCCAGCTGGGACGCAAATGAACAGGACATCCGGCCGCACCAGCACCAGGGCCGTCCCGGTGATCGCCGCCCGGGCCGGGCCGATGGTGGAGAACGTTCGCATCCAGGCTGGTGAGTCGGTGTGATGATGCCGGGTCAGCAATCGATAGATACCGAACAGGATCAGCGCCGATCCGAGGACCACCCGCACCCATGAGGCCCAGTTCGGCGCCGATCGGTGTAGCCCGCCGAGTAAACCTGTGGCCGAGACACACAGCGCCGTGAGCGCGGCGAGGCCGAAGAGCCATCCGGCTAGGAAGGCAAGCCCACTCGGCCGTGGCCGTGGCGCTTGCAAGACCAACACTGCCGGGATGACGGTGATCGGCGAGAGCGCGACAACCAATCCGAGCGGAACGAGTCCGGTAAGGACAGAGCCCCAACTTCCTGCCATGAGCAGAAATCATGGCAGGTAGACCGCGCTGTCACCGGCGAAAGGCGAACAACGGCTATGACACCTTGGGGTTGTAGTGGTTGGGGCTGCCCCAGGTATCCAGCGGTGGCAGGTTGCGGTCCGGGGTCTGCGGCAGCGGCGCATCCGCCGGTGTACGCCCAACCGCGCGATCCCATCCGGCGCGGGCCCGGGGGTGACGGCGCTTGCGCTCGGGCACGAACTTGAAGAGCACGTTTACGGCCTGCCCGAACTTTCGGTGCCACCATTCGTCGCGCGCAGACCAGGTGTAGCCGAAACGTTCCCGAACGGCCGGGTGGTACAGCCCAACGGTCAGCCAGACAAACATCGGCGCCACCAAACGCCGTTGGAACCGCCACAGCCCCTCGGGAATCCAGGGCGCAAACGGCGGCACCGCCAAAGTGGACAGGTCAAGCACATCGCGCGTGGCCTTGTTGTCCTCTAAGACGTTGGTGCACATGTGATCCCAGTACTCCTGGAAATCCTCCCAGGTCTTCGGCACCGGCCGCATACTCATGCCATACATCCGGTACCACGTGATGTGCTCATCGAAGAGCTGACGCTTCTCGGCCTCACCGATACCGCCGCTGAGCCAGTCCGCGACGACGATCGTGCCCATGAAGAAGGTCGCGTGCGCCCAGTAGAAGACGTCCGGATTGAGTGCGCTGTACCGGCGCCCCTGATCGTCGACTCCCTTGATGTTGACGTGATAGTCGCGCACCTCGGCACCCGTCATCGGTGCGCGATCCCCGTCGAACACGACGCCACCGATCGGATACAACGAGCGCAGGAGCCGCTGCCAACGTTCCCGGAAGAACAAGGAGTGCTGTTCGACGGCCGCGCCCAGTTGTGGATGCATGTTCTGCATGGACCCGGCATAGGGGCCTTGCAGCACCCCACGCCAATCGCCGAAGTACTTCCACGTCAACGATTCCGGGCCAAGCGGCACGGTGGTCGACGAGGCCGCGCCATGACTCACCGGGCAGCCCGACACGAACGCACCGGATTCCGCGGCAGACTGGGCGAGCTCGGACATATCGTTGACCATTCGGAACGCTCCATTGCAGTTCGAAGTATAGTGACAATCAAGGTTGTCAACTTTGGTATCAGATTAGGAGGCCCGTGACGAACGGTCAAGCGCAGCGACGTAGCTGGGCGGGTATCTCGGCGGCCGAGCGCGCCGATGAGCGGCGGCGCGAGCTCATGGCAGCCGGCGTGCGGCTACTCGGCGTGAGCCCACGGCCTGCCGTCACCGTCCGTGCCGTATGTCGATCCGCCGGCATGACCGAACGGTACTTCTACGAGAACTTCTCCGACCGCGACACCTTTGTCCGGGCGGTCTACGACCACGTGGGATTTCGTGCGATCGAAGCGCTCAGCGGCGCGCGGTCGGCACACGAAGGTGTCGACGCGTTCGTCCGGCTGATGGTGGACGAACCCACCATGGGGCGAGTTCTCTTGATAGCGCCGACATTTGAGCCAACGCTCTCGGAGTCCGGTTACGATTGGCTGCCGCGATTCGTCGCGTTGTTGCAGGGAAAGCTCAGTACCAATCTGGCCGACGAGGTGCAGCAACAACTGGTCGCGACCAGTTTGGTCGGTGCGCTGACAAGCCTTTTCAGGGGATACCTGAATGAGGAGCTGAAGGTGGAACGCCAGCGGTTCGTGGATTACTGCGTACAGATACTGCTACAGGGCGCGAACTCGGCGCCGACGACAACGACGGGGCCGACTACGCCGCCGCAGACTTCGCCTTCTCCTCGGCAGCCTTCTTAGCCGCCGCGACCTCTGCCTTGTAGCAGCGCAGGGTCACATGAACCATCTTTCCGCGGTCGTCCTGACCCTTCTTGACGGTGAATGCTTCCTGGTGCGAGACAAGACAGTTGTCCAGGCCTACCTGATCACCGGAGCGACCGGCCACAACGACCGTGTAGCCCTCACCCTTGAGGGTCGAGGAGGCGTCGCTGTAGAACTGCCCGGTGGTATCGGTCGGACCACCCGCATGGGCCAGCCCAGCCATCGCCAACGAAAAACCCGCACCCGCAACCGTGACAATGGCCGCGTTGACTACAGACTTCACTGGTTACACCTCCACCTTGGGTTGTCAGCAAGCATACTGCGGGTGTGCAGGCCTCGCAGCTCGAGCGAGAAATGCCTTTATCCCCACGCCAGAGGGCCCGCGGGCAGGTTGTTGTGCGCCACAGTTCGTCCACTTGTATGCAACCGCCGTTTACAGATATATTGACTGCAACTTCCAGATACAGATAACTCTGTCGAACCTGAGGGATGTCCATGCAGAAGGAATTCACCGACCTGGAGCTGCTCCATGAGCTTGAGCCCGTGGTCGAGGAGAATGTCCATCGCCACCTCGGCGTCACCAAGGACTGGAACCCGCATGACTATGTCCCCTGGTCAGAGGGCAAAAATTACAAGGCCCTAGGCGGCCAGGACTGGGATCCTGAGCAGTCCAAGCTCTCCGAGGTGGCCAAGGTCGCCATGATCACCAACCTGCTCACCGAGGACAACCTGCCCTCGTATCACCGCGAGATCGCCATGAACTTCACCATGGACGGACCGTGGGGCACCTGGGTGAACCGGTGGACCGCCGAGGAGAACCGCCACGGCATCGCCATCCGCGACTACCTGGTGGTGACCCGTTCGGTGGACCCGTTCGAACTCGAGAAGCTGCGCGTGGAGCAGATGACCCGCGGCTTCTCCCCCGGCCAGAACCGGCAGGGCGGCGAGGAGCTCTTCGCCGAGAGCCTGTTCGACTCGGTGGTGTACGTGACCTTCCAGGAGCTGGCCACCCGTGTTTCGCACCGCAACACCGGTAAGGCCTGCGCCGAGCCCATCGCCGATGAGCTGCTCAAGCGCATCTCCACCGACGAGAACCTGCACATGATCTTCTACCGCAACATGGTCGAGGCCGGTCTCAAGATCGCCCCGAACCAGGCCATGAAGTCCATCTTCCGGGTGCTCGACAACTTCAAGATGCCCGGCTACACGATTCCGGGCTTCCGCCGTAACGCGGTTACCATCGCCACCGGCGGTGTCTACGACCCGCAGTCTCACCTCGATGAGGTGGTGCTGCCGGTGCTGCGCAAGTGGCGCATCTTCGATCGTGACGACATCAACGGCGAGGGCGACGAGTACCGCGAGGGTGTCGAACGCATCATCGGCGACCTCAGGAAGACCTCCGAAGACTTCGAGGAAGTCAAGGCCAAGTACCTGGAGCGCCAGGCCAAACGCGCCGAACGCAACGCCGCCAAGGCGGCCAGGGAAGCGGTCAGCGTCTAATCGACTGACACGTGACCGCATCCGTCGACCTCCCGAAGGCCCGATCCCGCGAACTGCGGATCGGGTCTTTGGCATTGCCTAGCCCGGTCGTACTGGCGCCGATGGCGGGTGTCACCAACGTGGCGTTCCGGACGTTGTGCCGGGAGCTCGAGCTGGCCACCACCGGCACCGTGAGCGGACTGTATGTCTGCGAGATGGTGACCGCGCGGGCACTCGCCGAACGCCACCCCGTCACCCTGCACATGACGACCTTCTCCCCCGAAGAGTCGCCACGCTCGCTGCAGCTCTACTCGGTGGATCCGGAAACGACCTACCGCGCCGCCAAGATGGTGGTCGACGAGAATCTCGCCGACCACATCGATATGAACTTCGGCTGCCCGGTACCCAAGGTCACCCGAAATGGCGGAGGCGCCGCGCTTCCCTACAAACGGCGACTGTTCGGCCAGATCGTCTCCGCCGCCGTACGGGCCACCGAGGGCACCGACATACCGGTGACGGTCAAGTTCCGCGTCGGCATCGACGACGACCACCACACCCATCTGGATGCCGGAGCCATCGCCGAGGCAGAGGGCGCCGCGGCCGTCGCACTACACGCGCGCACCGCCTCGCAGCGTTACTCCGGGGCCGCCGACTGGAACCAGATCGCCGCACTCAAGAATCACGTCACAACCATCCCCGTCCTCGGGAACGGCGACATTTTCGATGCCGCCGATGCGGTCGTGATGATGGAGCAGACGGGCTGCGACGGTGTTGTCATCGGTCGCGGTTGCCTCGGCCGCCCCTGGCTCTTCGCCGAGTTGAGTGCCGTATTCAACGGTCAGACGATTCCCGAGCCCCCGAATCTCGGTCAGGTCACGGACATCATGCGGCGTCATGCGGTGTTGCTCGTCGACCATTTTGGGGAGGACAAGGCGTTGCGCGATATGCGCAAGCACATCGCGTGGTATCTGCACGGCTTCCCGGCCGGTGGAGACCTCCGCCGGGCGCTCGCACTCGTCAGTACCCTCGCCGAGCTGGACACCCTTCTCCATCAGCTGGACGCCACGGCTCCTTTCCCCGAAGGCGGAAACGGCCCCCGCGGGCGCCAGGGGTCACCGGGCAAGGTGTCGCTACCCGATGGCTGGCTCAATGACCCCGACGATTGCACTGTTCCCTCGGCCGCCGATGTCATGCACTCTGGCGGGTGACGTGGGGTCACATCTCGGTCACTGGGCATGGTGATCTGCGGCAATGCTCAGTAGCATGTGACGACGACCGTGCCCCGGGCACGGCGCTATGTGCTGCCGGTGTGCCGTGTACTTGCAACTGTCCAGACGTTTTAAGCGAGGTTGAACATGGGTGATGGCCCCAACGCCACTCCTGCCCAACCACGCGCATATGGCGCGGCCCCATGGGAACGCGCCATCGAGCCCGTTGGCAGTCATCCTGACATCGACGTGGCGCCGGAACGATCCAACACACCGTGGACACCACCGCCGGCGCTGAATCACTCGCTGCCTGACCCCACCGACGACGAGTGGACCCGGCGCTTGGAGATCGAGCAGTCGGTGCGCGAGACGCTGCGCGCCGAGCCGTCGTCGCGTTCTCCCCGGCCCGCACCCAGACCGGCCGCACGGCCTCCCCGACCGGCTCCCAGCGGAGCCAAGCCAACTCCTGCGCCGGAGGAGACCGCGCCGTCGGCACACGAGACCGGCTCGCACTCCCTGTCCGTGGCCGACCTCCTGGCCCGCGAGGGTGCTGGCGGTGGGCGCCGATCGCGGCGGCACGCCCGCTCAGAGGACGAGGACCGCGCCGAGGAGCCCGCTCCCGGCCCGATCGCCGACGAGAGCCACACCGATGTCCTGCCGCAGGTGCCGCAGGACATGCCCCATCTCGATCACCACCCCGATGAACCGGTCGATGAGCACCCCGACTTTGTGGACTACCCCGACGACGCCCCCCTCTACGACAAGGCCGCCGCACGCCGCGTCCGGGCATCGAATCTGGACGACAACATCGACACCCGCGCCATCCCGATCCGGGTGGGCAATCCGGAAGCCTCTGTTCGGGAACCTGAACCCAAGCGCTCGCGGCGGCCCATCTACCTCGGACGCTCCATCGCCGCCGTCGTCGCGGTGTGCTCCCTGGCTCTGACTGGCGGTGCGTGGCAGTGGAGCAATGTCAAGAACAACCGACTCAACCGCGTCGAGGCGCTGGACCCCAACTCTCACGATATTCGCGATCCCAACGCTCAATACGGCGACGAGAACTTCCTGATCATCGGCGTGGATACCCGGGCAGGGGCCAACAGCAGCATGGGAGCCGGAGACACCTCCGATGCCGAAGGCACCCGCTCGGACACCATCATGTTGGTCAACATCCCGGCGAACCGTAAGCGTGTCGCGGTGGTCTCCTTCCCGCGCGACCTGGCGATCCAGCCGACACTGTGCGAGGTCTGGAACGAAGACACCCGGTCCTACGGACCCGATAAGGCGTACACCGAAACCAAACTCAATTCGGCATTCGCATTCGGCGGACCCAAATGCCTGGTCAAGGTCATCCAGAAGATGTCGGGGTTGAACATCAACCGCTTCCTCGGGGTGGACTTCGCCGGCTTCTCCAAGATGGTCGACGCGCTCGGCGGCGTCGAGGTGTGCACGCCCACGCCGATCGAAGACTACGAGCTGGGCACCGTGCTGGAAAACGCTGGGCGCCAAACGATTGACGGGCACACCGCCCTGCAGTACGTGCGCGCACGCCAGGTCACCACCGAATACAACGGCGACTACGGACGCATCAAACGCCAGCAGTTGTTCCTGTCGTCCCTGCTTCGTTCGATGATCTCGCACAACACGTTCTTCTCGTTGAGCAAGCTCAACAACGTGGTGAACACCTTCATCGACGACTCCTACGTCGACAACATCAGGACCAAAGACCTTGTGGACCTGGGTCAGTCGCTCCAGGACGTGAAGGCCGGCCGAATCACCTTCCTGACGGTGCCGACCGACGGCACCGATTCCGAAGGCAATGAGACGCCCCGCACCACGGATATCCGAAAGATCTTCGACGCCATCATCAATGACGATCCGCTGCCCGGTGAGCTGCAGCCCGACGGCACCCGCGTTCCGATGCCCGGCACCACCACCCAGGACACCACGTTGGCGTCCAGCGAGCACGGAGCAGCAAGCGAACTCGGCGAAACATCCACCGCCACACCAACTCCGGCCGCCACACCAAGTGAGCCTGTCGATCTGGTGACCACCGAGCCCAGCGAGATCAATGTTCACGTGTCCAACAGCACGGGCCAAACGGGCCTGGCAGCGTCGGCTGCGAGCCAACTGACCCACTATGGATTCGGCATCACCACTACCGACGACTATCCGTCCGCTCTGCCCTCCACCACAGTCTTTTTCTCGCCGGGGCACGAGCAGCAGGCCGCGACCGTTGCCGCCTCCTTCGGCGGTGCCAAGCTCCAGCGAATCAACGGCGCGCAAACCACCGTGCGTGTGGTCCTCGGCAGTGACTACGCCTCCACCGCGAACTTGCAGGCTCCGCCCGCCGCCGGCTCGACCGTGCCGTTACAGCTGTCCTCGGGCGCGATGGCGCCCGCCGAGCTCCCCATGGACCTGACGGTCGTCAACGCCGGCGACGCTACCTGCGGATAGTCCGTCTATTTAGACGCTGATATCAGTTTCTTTCACGGAACCTGTGGCGGCATTCACTCGCCGTTCACGCCAGGGCCATGACTCAACGACGGCGGGTCCGTAGGCTTGATCCATGCGTACCGCGTTTCAGGAGCAGCTGTCCTCACTATCGGCACAGCTGGGGGAGATGTGTGGGTTGGCCGGAGCCGCCATGGAGCGGGCCACTCGTGCACTGCTGCAGGCCGATCTCGTGCTCGCCGAGCAGGTCATCTCCGACCACGAGCAGATCACCGCGATGAGCGCCGCCGCCGAGGAAAACGCCTTCGCCATCTTGGCCCTGCAGGCTCCCGTGGCCGGAGACCTCCGCGAGGTTGTCAGCAGCATCCAGATCGTCGCCGACGTGGACCGGATGGGCGCTCTGGCGCTGCACGTCGCCAAGATCGCCCGGCGCCGCCATCCGCAGCACGCACTGCCCGAAGAGGTCAACGGATACTTTGCCGAAATGGGCCGCGTCGCGGTCGATTTGGGTAACAGTGCGCAAGAGGTGCTGCTGACTCGCGACCCGGAGAAGGCCGCTCGCATCAACGAGGAAGACGATGCGATGGATGACCTGCACCGGCATTTGTTCACCGTGCTCATGGACCGCGAGTGGAAGCACGGAGTGGCCGCCGCCGTCGACGTGACGCTGCTGGGCCGCTTCTACGAGCGCTTCGCCGACCACGCGGTCGAGGTCGCCCGCCGGGTCATCTTCCAGGTGACCGGCACCCTGCCGCCCGAGGGACAGGGCCACGACCACCTGACGTCGCTCTGAGCGGCTAAGGCACCAAAACGATCTTTCCCCGGGTGTGCTGCCGCTCTAGAAGTTCGTACGCATTGCGCACCTCGTCCAGCGGGAACGTCTGCGCGACAATCACATCCAGCTTTCCGTCGACAATCAGTGCGGCCAGCTCGGCGAGCACCTGCGCGGAGGCGCCTTCGGCGTTTCCCACACTTTGCACGCCGTATCGCTCGATCGCCGCGAAGTCGATGATGGTGTCGATTCGCCGCAGCTCCACTCCAAGCTCAGTGAGCGCCAGCTCCACGTAGCCCCCGCCGAAGAGGTCGAGGAAGGCGTCGACCCGCCCCTCGGGCGCTGCTGCCTTGATGCGGTCCGCCAGCCCGTCGCCGTAGTTGACCGGGATGACGCCATGCGCGGTGAGCCACTCGTCGTTACCCGGCCCCGCGATACCGATCACGGTCGCACCAGCGGCCTTGGCGAGCTGTACGGCGATGGTGCCCACTCCACCCGCCGCGCCAGAGACGGCGACCACGTCACCCGGAGCCAGATCAACCGAACCGACCGCGGCGTAGGCGGTGGTACCCGCCACGAACAGACTGCCTGCCACCTCCCACGACAAACTCTCGGGCTTGGTCACCAGCTGGCTGGCCGGAACAACGACGAGCTCGGCGTGACTGGCCCGATCGTCGGTATAGCCGAACACCTCGTCCCCTGGTGCAAAACGCGCCACGCTGTGACCGACCTCCACCACGACACCCGCTAGGTCGCTGCCCTGCCCGGAGGGGAAGGTCGCAGGGAACCGATCGTGCAGCATCCCGGTACGGATCTTCGCCTCACCGGGGTTGATTCCCACGGCACGCACCTGCACAAGCACGTCCGTGGGCCCGGGTACCGGACGCGGCACCTCACGCACCTGCATGACATCGATATCGCCGTACTGGTCGAACTGCACTGCCTTTGTCATGCCGACTAAGACAGTCGCACGGCCCTAGGTATTCCGCCGAGTCTGCATTTCACGACGTTTCGAGGCACAAAACCGTCGTGAGATGCAGACTCGGCGCCAATCGTGCGATCTGGCTCAGCCGAAACGACCGGAGATATAGTCCTCGGTGGCCTTCTGGCTGGGGTTGGAGAAGATCTTCTCGGTGTCGTCGATTTCCACCAGCATGCCCGGCTTGCCTGCGGCCTCCAGGTTGAAGAACGCGGTCTGATCACTGACGCGCGCGGCCTGCTGCATGTTGTGCGTGACGATGACGATGGTGAACTCCTGCTTGAGCTCGGAGATCAGATCCTCGATAGCCAGCGTGGAGATGGGGTCCAAGGCCGAGCACGGCTCGTCCATCAGCAGCACGTCCGGCTGCACGGCGATGGCTCTGGCGATGCACAGACGCTGCTGCTGACCACCGGAGAGCCCGCCGCCCGGGCGGTCGAGACGGTCCTTGACCTCGTTCCACAGGTTGGCGCCCTGCAGCGAACGCTCAGCGACCTCGTCAAGGGTCTTCTTGCTGCGCACACCCTGCAACCGCAGGCCGGCCACCACGTTGTCGCGAATCGACATGGTGGGGAATGGGTTTGGCCGTTGAAACACCATGCCGATGGTCTTACGCACCGACACCGGGTCAACCCCGGCACCGTAGATGTCGGCTCCATCGAGCAGCACCGAACCCTCGACACGGGCACCGGGCGTCACCTCGTGCATCCGGTTGAGGGTGCGCAGCACCGTCGACTTGCCGCAACCGGACGGGCCGATGAACGCCGTCACGCTGCGAGGCGGAACCGACAGCGCGACATCCTGAACGGCATGAAACTTGCCGTAGTAGATGTTGACGTCCTTCAGATCGAGACGCTTGGCCATGACTACCTTCCTAGACCTTTTTGGGCGCGAAGAAACGCGAAATGAGTTTGGCGATCACGTTGAGAATCGCGACCAACAAGATGAGGGTGAGGGCAGCGCCCCAGAGCCGGGACTCGGCAAGACCCACCACCGAACCACTGCGCTGATCGAGCATCATGCCCGGCAGTGAGGCCATCTCCCCGCCGAACATGTCGTAGTTGATCAGCTTGCTGTAACCGACGAGCACGAGCAGCGGCGCGGTCTCGCCCATGACGCGTGCCAGCGCCAGCATCACACCGGTGACCACACCCGAGAGTGCCGTCGGCAGCACGATGCGCGCGATGGTCTTCCACTTGGGCACGCCCAGAGCAAAGGAGGCCTCGCGCAGATCATTCGGGACGATCTTGAGCATTTCCTCCGAGGAACGCACCACCACCGGAATCATCAACAGCACCAAAGCCAGTGAGACCGCAAGGCCCGACCGCGGCAGCCCGAGCGTGGCCACCCATAGGGCATAGATGAAGAGCGCGGCGACAATGGACGGCACACCGGTCAGGATGTCGACCATGAACGTGGTGACCTTGGCCAACCGGGAGTTCGCACCGTACTCGACCAGGTAGATGGCCACGAAGATGCCGATGGGCACCGAGATGATCGCGCAGAACAGACCTTGGAACAGCGTGCCGACGATGGCGTGATAGGCGCCGCCGCCCGCGATCCGGTTGGTCATCATGTTCTGCGATTTGAACCACCAGTCCGCACTGAGGATGGCGGTGAATCCACGGTCGAACACCGTGTACAGCACCCACACCAGCGGGATCAGCGCGATCAGCACCGCGGCCGAGACCAACACCGTGGCAAGGGCGTTGGTGGCCTTGCGCCGGCCCGAGAGCGGATGGAAGGCGGGCTCCTTCACGGGCCTGTCGAGAGTCGAGGTCATGCCCGGCCCTTTCCGCCGACGACGGCACGGGCCGCCGAGTTCACCAGGAATGTCAGCACGAACAGCACCAGCCCGGCCGCGATGTATGCTCCGGCCTCTAGTTCGTTATTGAATTCCGATGCGTTGGAAGCGATATGGGTTGCAAAGGTGCTTCCGCTGTCGAACAGCGACCATCCGAACGCCACCGAGGTGCCCGACAGGATCAGCATCAGCGCGATGGTCTCACCCAGCGCACGGCCGAGCCCCAGCATGGAACCGCTGATATATCCGGAGGTACCGAAGGGAATGATGGTGGTGCGCACCACTTCCCATTTGGTGGCGCCCAGCGCGAGCGCGGCCTCGATCTGCCCCTTGGGGGTCTGAATGAAGACCTCGCGCGTCACGGCCGCGATGATCGGCAGGATCATCACCGCCAGCACAATGCCGCCGGTGAACAGGTTGCCGCCGCCTCCGATGTTCACGGGGCTATCGGCGAAGAGCGGGATGAATCCGAGATTTCTGTTGAGCCACAGGGCAACCGGCGCGATCGCCGGAGCCAGTACGTAGATGCCCCACAGGCCGTAGACGATGGACGGCACCGCGGCCAGTAGGTCGATGACGTAGGCAAGCGGGCCACGCACCCGCGCGGGTGCGTACTCGGTCAGGTAGATCGCGATGCCCAGAGCCACCGGCATCGCGAGTAAGAGCGCGAAGACCGAGACGAAGACGGTGACCTGGAACAGATCGAGCACGCCGAATTGCATGTGCGACGTGTCGTCAGTGCGCCACGGCCCGTTGTAGAGGAAGAAGTTCTCGTCGTCGTTACTCAGCGCCGGCACGGCACGCAGGATCAGGAATACGGCCACCAGACCGATGAGCGCGACAACGAATACACCTGACCCCTTGGCGAGTCCGGAGAAGATGCGGTCGCCGGGACGGGTGACCGTCTTCGTGACCGTATTGGTGGCCTTGGCGGGTGGCTGATGGTCGCCCTCGTCGCTCATGGGTTGTGGCTTCTCCTCGAAGACCGATCCGTCAAGATCCGCCGGACGGGCTACCCCCACGGGATCGATCCCGCTGGTCTGGCTGCTCATTGAACTCGCTGTCTATGTCGTTGATGGTACGTCCCCACCCGGGTCACCCAAGCTCACCGGGTGGGGACGAATCAGCTGCTAAGAGAGCGCCTTGATGGCCGTCTCCAGACGGGACTTGAACTGCGTGGGCAGCGGGGCGTAGCCGACATCGGCCAGACCCTTCTGACCCTGGTTCACCGCGACCGTCAGGAACGACTTCACCGCGGCGGCGACGTCGGCGTCCTTGTAGCCCTTGGAGCAGACGATCTCGTAGGTGGCCAGCACGATCGGGTAGGCGCCGGCTGTCTTGGTCCCATAGATCGAGGCCAGGTCCAGCTTGAGGTCGTTGCCCTCGCCCGCGAACTTGGCGGTCTCCACCGAGGCGGCGGCGGTCTCCGGGGTCAGCGCGACGGCGCCGGCACCGCTGTCGATCTGGGCGTACGGCATCTTGAGGTCGTCGGCGTAGCCCTTCTCCACGTAGGTGATGGCACCGGGCAGAGCCTTGACCTTCTCGGCCACACCCGAGGACTTCTCGGCGCTCTCACCGGCGCCGCCCTCCCAGGTACCGCTGCTGCCCTTGGTCCAGCTCTCCGGCGCGGCGGTGGTGAGGTACTTGCCGAAGTTCTCACTGGTACCGGACTTGTCCTTGCGGTACACGGGGGTGACCTTGGTGTCCGGCAGCGTCACACCCGGGTTGAGGGCGGCGATGGCCGGGTCGTTCCAGGTGGTGATGGCTCCGGTGAAGATCTTGGCGGCCGCGTCCGCGTTCAGAACCAGCTTGTCGACACCGGGAAGGTTGTACGCCAAGGCAATTGGGCCGAAGACGACGGGCAGGTTCCACGCCTCGTTGCCGCTGCAGCGCTCCTTTGCCTTGCCCGCTTCTTCTTCGGACAGCGCCGAGTCGGAGCCGCCGATGTCGACCTGTCCGGCGATGAAGTTATCGCGTCCCTTGCCCGAGCCGGTGGGGTTGTAGTTGATCGACTTGCCGGAGCACGCGGTCGAGTACTCGTTGGCGAAGATGTCGAAGGCGTTCTTCTGGGCCGACGAACCCTCGGCGCTCAGCTTGGCCTTGCCCGCACACTCACCCGAGCCGGAAGCAGCGCCCGATGCGCTCGAGGAGGAGCCTCCCGTGGTGTTGTCGCTGCCGCAGGCGGCGAGGCCGGCGGTCAAGGCGACCGCGGCGGCTGCCGCGAAGATCGTGGTGCCGGTGCTTTTAAGATTCACGGCCTTGAGGTTCACGGCTCTCGCTTTCTCGCATGAGTGATGGGAAGACGGGTGATGGGGGTGGATCTTCTACGCGCACCCCGGAAACTAAAGGCAGACGATGGACGGGCACCCGACCGCAGGTGAACGGAAAGTGAACTCACAGACTTGACAGTCCGGTCGTTATCGCAGGTAAACGCCTTGTCAGGCCCGACCGTATGCCGCGTCGGTGTGGAACACCGCAAATCCCAGCCGCTCATATGTCCGCAGGGCCGCGCCATTGTCCGACTCGACGTACAGCAACACGGTGCCCAGACCGGCGTCGGCCAGATGGTGCAGCCCCACCAGAGTCAGCAGATGGCCTAGTCCCCGGCCCTGCGCGGCGGGGTCAACCCCGACGACATACACCTCGCCCACTCCGGGCTTGTCCAAATGCGTTTTGGTCCAATGAAATCCGAGAAGATTGCCAGTTTGCGCATCGTGCGCGAGGAACAAACCATCCGGATCGAACCACGGTTCGGCAAACCGGGCGGACAGATCGTCCTGACCCCAGCCTCCCTGCTCCGGATGCCAGGCGAATGCGGCATTGTTGACCCGCAGAATATCCGAATCATCTTGGGGCCCAGCATAATGGCGGATTACGACACTCGCATCGGCGGAGATGGCAGGCAGATCTGCCAGCGGTCGGCGCATCTGGTGCAGTCGCCGCAACGCGACCAGTCCGAGCGTCGCGGCCAGTGTGCGGGCGGGCGGAAGGTCGCCATGCGCCCAGATCCGGGTACCGTCACCACCCTCCGCGAGGGCAAGCCGGATCATCGCCGAGCCGATTCCGCGGCGCCGCGCCTCCGGTGCGACCACCAATTCGGCCATCGCCGTGGCATTCTCGTCGGCGGCGCCCTCATCGGGCAGCACCAAGTTCAGGTACCCCGCCACATCGTCGCCGTCCTCAGCCACCAGATGCTTGGCCCCGGTTCCACGCAGCTCCCGCAGCACCTGCTCCCCCACCGGGGCAATGCCGTCGACGCGAGTGGCCTCGACGATCAACTCACGTATCTGTAATTGGCGCTGATCATCAAGAAGCGGGACCCATTCGGTCATACCGCCACGCTAGTCGGGATTCAGCCCGCGTTGCGCGCCCCTGGTTCGGCGGTGATGTCCTCGTCGGCGCCGTCATCGTCCACGTCATCGAGCACGTCGTCGTCCAGCTCGGCGTCGTCATCAGAGTCCACGGCACCGGCACTCTCGGATCCGCCGGCATCGCCCTTCGCGCGCGGTGGGCGCACCGCCTTGTAGCCGACATTGCGCACGGTGCCGATGAGCGATTCGTACTCACCGCCCAGCTTGGCGCGCAGCCGTCGCACATGGACGTCCACGGTGCGGGTGCCACCGAAGAAGTCGTATCCCCACACCTCCTGAAGCAGCTGGGCCCTGGTGAATACCCGGCCGGCATGCTGCGCCAGATACTTGAGCAGCTCGAACTCCTTGTAGGTGAGGTCGAGGGGGCGGCCACGCAACCGCGCGGTGTACGTGCCCTCATCGATGACCAGTTCACCGAGCACCACCTTGCTGGCGTTCTCCACGTTGACCGCACCAGCACGGCGCCCCACCAGCAGACGCAGCCGCGCGTCGATCTCAGCGGGTCCCGTCCCGGGCAGCAGGATGTCGTCCAGACCCCAATCGACGTTGACTGCCACCAGGCTGCCTTCGTTGACCACGGCGACCACCGGAACCGAGGATCCGGCCGCGCCCAGCAGTCGGCACAGTCCGCGCGCCGACGCCAGATCGGTGCGCGCATCGACGATCGCCACGTCGGCGGAGCCCGCCTCTAACAGCGAGGACACCTCGCTGGGCACTGGTCGCACGGTATGGGCGAGCAGCGACAAGGACGGCAGCACCGCGTCCGGATTTGGGTCAGCGGTCAGCAGCAACAGGTCCAACGAGCCCTCCAACACCCGGGTGCTTCGGTCTCCAGGTGTTCCATAATGTACCGCGCCACCTGCTTGTAAGCGTGGATGAGCCGCCTGCATGAACACCAGCAGTCCGTGGCCGGGAACCGCGAACGCGCGTGAGTACGCCAGAATGTGCAGATGCGCAAACCCCTGATCGCCACTATCGCGGCGGTATGTGCACTGGCAATCGTGGCCACCGGCACCGATTTCGGGTTTGCGATTTACGCCGAATACCGGCTGTCCCGGACCCTGCGCGCCGAGGCGAACCTGAGCTCCGATCCGTCCGTCGCCATCTTGGTGTTCCCGTTCATCCCCCAGGCTCTGGCGCACCGGTACAAGGAAGTAGAGATCAAGGCGCATGGCGTGGACCACGCGGAGACGGGGAAGGCAACGCTGGAAGGCACGCTGCACGGCATCGATATCTCCCAGGCGTCCTGGTTGATCCGCCCGGACTCCCCGCTGCGGGTGGATCGGGTGGAGAGCCGGATCATCATCGACTCCAATCACCTGGGTCGATTCATGGGGATCAACGACCTCGCCGTCGAACCACCTCCGAAAGAACAGAACGACGCCACCGGCGGCACCACCGAATCGGGCATCTCCACCGGAACCGGTCTGCTGTTCACCGGCACTCCGAAGACGGGTGATTTCCAACATAAGGTGACCGTGTCCGTAGACGTCTCCGTCGGGGGACGCGACAAGACAGACCTTCAGTTCGTCGCCACATCCGTGGTCACAGGCCCGGGAACGGCCGACCGCGACGTGCCCGAGGACCAGCAGGCGGGTGTGTTCGCCGCGTTCACCAAAGTGGTCCCCCGGCAGAAGCTCCCCTTTGCCATCGAACCAACAACGGTCGGCGCACGTGGATCAGATGTGATCATCGAAGGTATCGCCAAGGGAGTAACCATCTCCCTGGACGCGTTCAAGCAGTCATGACGCCAGGTTTGTCCGCTCTTCCGGCGAGCGGCTCATCGCCATTGGTGACCGCGGTCATCGCGATCGCGGTCGCACTGCTGGCGTCGAGCCTCATCGCGGTCGCCATCAAGAGCAAGTCCGGCAAGCTGCGTGCCGGCCCCGGTGGCGCGGACGAGGCGCAGGCCCCGCCCGGTATCGCGCTCTCGGCCACCGGACCGACAATCGTGCACTTCAGCGCGGTGTGGTGTGGCCCGTGCGCGGCGGTCCGTCGCGTCGTGGACCAGGTGTCGGCCGAGCAGCCCGAGGTGGCGCATATAGAGGTCGATATCGACGCAAACCCCGACGCGGCTCGGACCCTGTCGGTCTTGTCACTGCCGACCACCTTCATCTTCGATGCCACCGGACGGCAGGCATATCGAGTCTCGGGAGTACCGAAGGCCGCGGACCTGCGCACTGCCCTGCAAGGCCTGACGCAGCCGGGGTAAACTCGTCGCCGTGCAAGCCCGCCTTGAGCCGATGCTCACCAAACGACGCGCCGTCGATCTGTGCCGCGTCGCGGGCTGCTGCTGTTGTTGCTGCTAATCGCGGCCACCTTCGAGTGTGCCGTAACAGGTGTAGCCATATCCGCCACCCTTAGGAGCACAACAACCCATGACCACTGCCAACTCAACGCCCGCAATCACGCAGGTTGACGTTCGCGGACCCCGCTTCGTCGCCTGGGTCACCACCACTGTTCTCATCGTCACCCTGGCGGTATCTGCCGTGTCGCCGGTGGCGGCCGCGGTCATCCTGGGACTCCAAGCGGTGGTCTTTGCGATCGGCGCGCTGCTCGGGCCGCATCGCGGCCCCTACGGCACGATCTTCCGGACGCTGATTCAGCCCAGGCTGAGCCCGGTTACCGAGCGCGAGCCCATCCCGCCGCTGCAGTTCGCCCAACTGCTGGGCTTCACCTTCGCCGCGGTCGGAACCATCGGGTTCGCCACCGGCGTCACATTGCTCGGTTTGATCGCGACGGCGTTCGCGCTGGGCGCTGCCTTCTTGAACGCCGCCTTCGGCATCTGCCTGGGCTGCCAGCTGTACCCTCTCGTCACCCGTTTTCGCCGCACACAACCGTCGGCTCAGTAACCCGACAAAACCAACTAATTACCCTGAAAGGAAGCCCTTTATGGCACGCTCTGACGTACTGGTCTCCGCCCAATGGGCGCAAGACAACCTTTCCGCCCCTAACACGGTGTTCGTGGAGGTGGACGAGGACACCAGCGCGTACGACGTCGGCCACATCGAGGGCGCCGTCAGGCTGGACTGGAAGACCGATCTGCAGGACGCGGTCAAGCGTGACTTCGTCGACCAGCAGCAGTTCTCGAAGCTGCTGTCCGACAAGGGCATCAGCAATGACGACACCGTGGTCCTCTACGGCGGCAACAACAACTGGTTCGCCGCATACGCCTACTGGTACTTCAAGCTGTACGGGCACCAGGACGTGAAGCTGCTCGACGGCGGCCGCAAGAAGTGGGAGCTGGATGGCCGCGCGCTGTCCACCGACACCGTCTCCCGGCCCGCGACGTCCTACCAGGCCGCCGCCCCGGATAACTCCATCCGCGCTTTCCGCGACGAGGTGATCGCCGCCATCGGTGCCAAGAACCTGGTCGACGTGCGTTCGCCCGACGAGTTCTCCGGCAAGATCCTGGCTCCCGCGCACCTCCCGCAGGAGCAGAGCCAGCGCCCCGGGCACGTCCCCGGCGCCATCAACGTCCCGTGGAGCAAGGCAGCCAACGAAGACGGCACCTTCAAGTCGGATGAAGAGCTGGCCAAGCTCTACGCCGACGCGGGGCTGGACGGTGAAAAAGAAACCATCGCGTACTGCCGTATCGGTGAGCGTTCCTCGCACACCTGGTTCGTGTTGCAGGAACTCCTGGGACACCAGAACGTGACGAACTACGACGGCAGTTGGACCGAATACGGCTCTCTGGTGGGAGCCCCGATCGAGTTGGGAAGCTAGTTATGTGCAGTGCACCGAAGCAGGGCCTGGCCATTCCGGCGGGCGTCGACGTGGAGAAGGAAACCGTGATCACCGGCCGCGTGGTCGATGGCAACGGCCAGACGGTGGGCGGTGCTTTTGTGCGCCTGCTGGATTCCTCCGATGAGTTCACCGCCGAGGTGGTGGCGTCGGCGACCGGCGACTTCCGGTTCTTCGCCGCACCGGGCGACTGGACGCTGCGGGCGTTGTCCTCGGCCGGGAACGGCACCGCGACGGTGAGCCCCACCGGCGCCGGCATCCACGAGGTCGACATCAAGATCGAAAGCTGAGCGTCCTTTTCGCTCTATCTCGATAAGGCACCCAGGTACGTATTCAGCCCGGATCACGTACCTGGGTGCCTTTTCGTGTCAGCAGCTGACCGCCCGACGGATTCAGTTCGCGGTGTCCGGCGCGGCGACCGCGCTGCGGGCCGGTTGCCGTGCCTCCAGGCCGGGCATCGGCCCATCCGGCGCGGTCCCCGTGGGGGCCGGATTCTCCAGTCCGAGGGGCTGCCCGGTAGGGATGTTCTGCCGGCCGGTGGCGGCCGTCGCCCCTGGCGCGGTACCTCCGGCGGCCTCCGGTGCGTCGGTCCGCTGCATGGGCGACGACGGACGGGCGCCAAACACCTGCCCGAGCGGACCGGCTTCATGGGGCTTGACCGTCACATGCTTCAGTTGCACACCCAGCCGATCGCCCGGCATACCCACATGGGATGACATGGGGTCGGCGTTGGTCATCGCCCTGGTGCCGCCGGCGTCGCGGACTCGGGGTGGCGGAGTCAACGACCAAATGGATTGCAACCCATAGACACCGGGGTAATAGCCGATGTATCCGGGCGGCGTGTAGATCTGCCCGGTGGGATCTCCCGGAACGGACGGGTCGGCCACGGCGATGGGCGCGCCCAGTACGCCGGCGCCCACGAACGCCGCGATGACACCGGCCTGGCGAATTCGAGCTCCCATACTCTCAGATCCCTCGTGTTGGATTGCGGTGCAGGACAATTCAGTGCGATGCGGCAGAGCCGACGTCCGGTCCACTGTTGAGTGAGCCGGGCGCGATGGTTCCGTTGTCCTTCGGCTGGACGGACTCGCTGTCGGCAGCCGGTAGTGGTTGATGGGTGCCCGGGACGGGATCCTCCAGGCCACCTGGGACGCCACCGGGCGGGCTGGCACCAGGCACCACGCCGGCGGAGGGATCGGGCGCACCGATCGAGTCCATCGGCGATTCCGGCCGCACACCCGGGGCGACTCCCAGCGTCGAGTTGCGCAGCGGTTCGACACCGAGTTCCGAGCCGGGCATTCCGTACTCGGCCGACGCCGAATCGGTATTACTCATGGCGCTGGTGCCGGCCGCGTCCAGGACGCGGCGCGGCCGCATCCAGAAGCCGAGGATGTAGGTGTAAGCGCCAGGCTGGTGGCCGATCCGGCCCGGCATGTTGTGGTACGGGAGCCCGTCGTACCCCGGCGGCGGCCCCGGAGGGACAGGTGGGGACGGGGCGGCGAGTGCGGTCGGTGCGAGGACAAGACCCGCGCCGAGGAGAGCGACGAGCACTCCCGTGCTCTTGCTGATGCGTGATGCCATTCGGGTGACCGTCCTCGTCTAGATCTTGATCGGCTCGCCATAGATGGCGTACGAGGAATGGGCATTGGTGGTCGAGATCCGCAGGTAGCCGTAGGACCGGATGGTGACGTCCCCACCGCAGGCGTCCACCTTGACATGCAGGTTCGTCACATCCAGTGTGGCGCGGCCCGCGGGATTGAGCGCCATGTTCGACATCGGCAGATCAACGATGACGCCGGGTTCCAGATCGGTCTGCACGTATCCCGTGGCACCGGCTCCTGCCGATCCGCCGATGGAGTTGCTCGAGCCCAGCGAGCCCGTGCCGCTCACACCCCCGGACACGGCACCACCCAGCTGCAGCCCGCTGGACACGTCGGACTGACAGCCCAACTGGTACCCCATGATGAAGAGGCTGTCGAGAATCGAGCCCTGCCCGCCGCTGACGGTCGCCGAAGAGTAGAGGTTGACGAAGGCCTCACGGGAGTTCGTGGCATTGGCGAGGTTTGGGATCGAGTTGACGACCTCGTTGTAACTGTTCAAATGAATATGCCAGCCATCCGGCGTCACCTGATCCAGGTCCTCCGGCAGCATGGTCACCGGTTCCGCTAATGCCGCGGGCGCTTCCATCGCCGCCATGGAGCAGAGCACTGCCACAACACATGCAGCGCGTGTAAATCGATCCAGCATTCCCGCCATGTGACCCTTTCCAATGGTTTCGACATCTGCAACACGTCAATGAGAAGCACCCATTCAGGCAGGCATAATTCACCCGCAATTCCGGTTCATCCTTCGGGCACAATTTGCCCATCAGGAAGGATTCGCAAAGAGATCCAGAAATTAGAATGCTGCGCCCATTGCCCGATAAACGCTCTCCCACTGAACGGATCTCATCTAGCTAGAGAGCCGTTAACGCCGTCTCGAATCTCGGTTAACGGAGACTAAACGCGAAATTTGTTGCGGTTTGCCACTATTGGGCAGGTGGGGTTACCCCCCACACGCACGCGCTGCGGCAACCCAATCAGCGGATCGGAATCGAAATATCCAGGGAAGTGCCGCGCCCGACAGGGCTGGACACGCTCAACTGCCCACCGAGTGCTTCGACCCTGTCCGTCAGCCCAACGAGTCCCGAACCTCTACGGGGATTGGCCCCACCCACCCCGTCATCGCGAATGACCATACGGAGATTGGGCCCCTCGCATCGCACCGAAACCCCCACCCCACTGGCCGCGGAGTGTTTGGCGGCGTTGGCAAGTGCCTCCGCCAGCACGTAGTAGGCAGCCATCTCCACCGACTCGCCCACGGCACCGTCGACATTCACCTCGATGGTGACCGGAACAGCCGAACGCCGGGCCAGCGTGCACAATGCGGGCCGCAAGCCGCTGGACAGGATCGCCGGGTGAACACCCCGCGAGAATTCCTGAAGATCTTCGGCGACGCCGACCAACCCGGCATTCAACTCGGCCAGTTGGCTGGCCAGGTCCGGAACACCAACCGGCAGCTCCGCTGTCATCATGCCGAGCCGCAATCGCAGCGAGGCCAGGCGCTGCTGGACACCGTCGTGCAAATCGCGCTCCAGGCGACGACGTGCCTCATCGGCTGCTGTCACGATCCGCGCGCGAGAGGCCGTGAGCTCTTCGCGGGTGTGAGCGTTCGCGATGGCGGTGGCCGCCAGATCGGCGAAGTCATTGACGGGCGCAACCTCAAGGCCGTCCCCCCATAAGACCGCGGCCCCCCAGGTGTTCCCGCCGACACGGATCGGGGTAGACAAGCTGGCACCGAATCCCAGCGCTTCTTCGGGAGGCACATCGTCATCCAGCGTGAGCTGGGTTCCCGGGACGTGGCCGATCCCTACCTCGCCGGATGCCGCAACGATGGTGACGTTGTTGCCCGCCTCGTAACGCAACAGAACCGCGGTGTCGGCGTGCAGACAATGAACCATCTCGTCGACCAACGCCGCGAAGACCTCCGCCGGCGGTACCTCACGCGCGACCAGGGTCGCTATTCGGCGCAACCCGGCCTGTTGTTCGGCGATAGCGGCCGCCTCCTGGCGGCGCGCTTCGACCTCGTTGGTGCGTGCACGGGCCAGGCTTGCCAACCCATTGGCGACCAGCGCGGCAACCAGGAAAATCACGTGCACCACGCCGTTTTGCAGCTCAACCGACAGCACGTGACCGTTCGGCCAATCCCGGACGTAGTCGAACGTGATGGCACTGGCGATGGAGGTGAGCACCGCGAGCCGCAGGCCCCAGATCGCCGATACGACCAGGATGCCCAGAAGGTAGATGGTGCCCATGCGTTCAGTGGGCGCGATCTGCCGCAGCAGCAGCGCGGCAACGGTTTCGCAGACGAGAAAGCCTGCGGCCACCAGGATTCCCAGAGTCGCCGAAGGGGGCGCACCCGGCCGGAAAGGCAGGGTCAGCCACCCCCGCAGTCTGGGTGACGACGCGCGGTGGTCATCGCCGACCGCGTCGCCGGCCACCCTGGACCGCCCCAGCGGCAGCGTTGAGATAGTGGGGGTCACGTCGGGAAACTTCCTTACCTCCGGGACCCAGATACGTCCCGCCACTTCGAATATAGCCACGCGGGTTGCGCGGCTACCCTGTCGCTGTGGTCGCCTTGCGGGTGGTAATCGCCGATGATGACGTACTCCTTCGTGAAGGGATTGCCAGCCTTCTCGAACGTTCGAGTTTCGAGGTTGTCGGCCAGGCACGCGATGCCGTCGACCTGATGGCCTTGGTCAGGGCTCAACGGCCCGACCTCGTCGTCACGGATATCCGGATGCCGCCGACGCACACCACGGAGGGACTCGACGCAGCCCGGGCGATACACAAGGAATTCCCCGGAATCGGGGTGCTGGTCCTTTCCGCACATGTGGAAGTGGAGTACGCGATCGAGCTCGTAGCCACCGGCGGTGGGCGCGGCTACCTCCTCAAGAGTCGCATCGGCGATGTCGCGGAGTTCCTTGACGCACTGAACCGGATTGCCGGCGGGGCCGCGGTACTGGATCCGGCACTGGTCAGAGAGCTGGTGGTGACGCGCCGCCAGGATCACCCGATCGACGCCCTGAGCCAACGGGAACGGGAGGTACTGGGGGTGATGGCCGAGGGCTACTCCAATGCCGGTATCGCTCGCAGACTGTGGATTACGGAGAGCACTGTTGAAAAGCACGTCCACAATGTGATGACGAAGTTGAATCTCACCGAAACCGACGAGTATCACCGCCGGGTGCTGGCGGTGATCACCTTCCTGGCGGGCAGCTGACCCTGGCCAGGTAAATCGACTGTCCCCGAAGGTTTTCCGGCTGACCTATGACGCGGTGTTTCCACAGACAACACCCGGGTTCTCACATTCGGGACCGGTGGCGTCAGGCAGCTGTGCCCATTCGGGCTGGCCGCGCTGGCTCTGAACCTGGTCGGGGTACCAGATTCCCGTACGGCAGATGACGCCCCTGTCCATGCACTGTGGCCCGGTGCCATCGGGATGGTCGACCCAACCACCGGCACTGTCGCGCGGTTGCTGCGCTTCGGACGGGGCCATGCCTCCGTCGAGCCATTCACCATCGTGGTTCGGCGATGGCACCGGGGTGGGCTTGTCGGTCGCCGCACACGCAAGACCCGGCGTCGCCACCACGAGCGCGAGACTGACCAGACCCATACCGATGCCCCGGAGTATTGATTTTGATTGCCACACAGTTGATTTCTTATTCACGACGCCCACCGGGCAATCGTCCTGCGTGTACCGGCAGCGGGCATCCAGACGGACACCCAATGTTCATGGGGGATTACCCCCAAAGATCGGGAGCGTGCGCTAGTAGGACCAGCTGCCGGAGGGCTGCACGACGAATCCGTGCTCGCCGTAATGCCGGTCCGGCGGGTCCGGAGTGTCCTTTGCCCAGGAATCGGGTTTCTTGGCCTGGCAGGCCAGCGCATCCTCGGCGAGGACCGCACAGACGACGCCGTTACCCGGCGCGATCTTGGACCCGGTCGGCAACAGCGGGTAGGCGCGGTCGTCGGACGTCTGGTCGTACTGTGCGATGAGACCCGGCTTGGTCAATGACACCGCCACCGAGTTCATGCCCTGGCCGGCTCCCACGATCCGCCCGGTGCACGACACCCCCAGATCCGCGATCATGCTGCTCTGGCAGGCCAGGCCGCCAGGAGTGCTGAACACCCAGCCCGACATGCTCGGGTGCGCACCGATCACCTGGTAGTCGCCGAGGTCGACCGCGGGATAGGAGTCGACGTCCGGAAACTTGGGTGGTTGCGCGTTCGCTATGGGCGCAGCGACAAGCCCCGTAGACACCACAAAGGGCGCGAAAAACGCAGATAAAAATCGCCTCCGCAAGATCCTCACACCCCTCCATCGTGGTAGCTGGATCTGACGTTACCCGGCGAGTTGTGGGTCACACCGTTGTCCCAGGTAAGCTCCCTTTCCGTGGTGCTCTTCTTCGAGATCATGTTGGTGGCCGCGGTGCTCGTCATCACCTGGTTCGCGCTGTACGCGCTGTACCGGCTGATCACCGACGAGTCGTGACGGAACCAGATCCGACCGCCGCCGAGCCGCGGCCATCGGTGGGCCGGAACGTCCCCACTTTTCAAGACCTTCCTGCCCCTGCCGATACCGCGAACCTGCGCGAGGGCCCGGACCTCAACCAGGCGATGCTTGCGCTGCTGCCCCTGGTCGGGGTGTGGCGCGGCGAGGGCGAAGGCCGGGATGGCGACGGCGACTACCGCTTTGGACAGCAGATCGTCGTCGCCCACGACGGCAGCGACTACCTCACGTGGGATTCGCGGTCATGGCGCCTGGATGCCGACGGACAGTTCGAGCGGCTGACCCTGCGCGAGAGCGGCTTCTGGCGGTTCGCGCCCGATCCCGATGATCCCGACGAAAAGCAGGCCATTGAGCTGGTGCTGGCACATGCCGCGGGTTTCGTCGAGTTGTTCTACGGTCATCCGCGCAACGCCTCGTCCTGGGAGTTGGTCACCGATGCGCTGGCCCGAAGCAAGTCCGGAGCACTGATCGGCGGGGCCAAGCGTCTGTACGGCATCGTCGACGGTGGCGACCTGGCCTATGTCGAGGAGCGGGTGGGTGCCGACGGCGGTCTGTCACCGCATCTGTCGGCGCGGTTGTCACGTTTCGCGGGCTAGAACTTCCCCGCCTATCGGCTCGTAGCCGGGTACCTCGGTGACGCCTTTCCGGCCGTCCCCAGAAAGGGGGCGGCCCCCGAACCGTTCGGCTCGATCGGACTAATCGAGGGTTCGGGGGCCGGGTGGCTGCCGTGGATTTGCCCACCGCAGCACATGGCTGCAGCTAGCGAGCAGCCACCTCACATGTCCAATAAGCAATCAATTTGTCGGACCACCTCCTTCCTTGTGTACCGACGACGGTACGACGCAAGAGCGTGTGCGACAACCGATTTATTCTGCGGCGATCAGAACTAGAGCCTGATGGCCTTGTCGACCAGCTCGGGCAGCCGCGCTGCCAGTGGCCCCGCGGGGCGGTCGGCACCGTCGAGCGTGCGCACCCGGGCCGCAAGCGTGATGCTGGCCAGCATCCAAACATCTTGGGCAGCAACTAGATCAGCGGGCTTCACGGCCTCGTACCGGCACGGGATGCCCTCGGCCGCAGCCACTTCGAAGAGCGCGCGCTGAGTGGTTCCGTGCAAGATTCCGTGCTCCGGAAAAGGGGTGACCAGTGCGTCACCGGTGTCCACGATGACCGTCGAGCGCGGGCCCTCCAGCACGAATCCGTCCGAACTGACGAAGATGACGTCCTGAGCCCCTTGAGTTTCGGCGTACCGCAGGGCGGACATGTTGACTGCGTAGGACAATGTCTTGGCCCCCGACAGCAACCAGGGCAGCGGATCGACGGGCTGCGCGGGCAGCCCACGATCCAGGGTGATCACCGAGACGCCATCGCGACGCGCCAGCAGCGACCGCTCGGGCAGCGGCGCTATGGTCAGATATGCCGTTGCACCCCCGCCGCTTTCACGCCCACGGGTGTACACCAGGCGTAGCATCGCATCCGCGCTTGATGTCGAGTTCCATTGCCGCACACCAATCTCTACCGCCGTGCGCCAGGCGGGCCGATCAGGTTCGGATAGATCCATCGCTGCGGCCGACGCGGCCATCCGGTCCAGATGCGCCTCCAGCTTGCAGACGACACCGCCCCGCACCAACAGCGTCTCGAACGCGCCATCGCCACGGACGGCGGCGAGCTCATCGGCATACAACAACGGCACCGTCGGGTCGTGCACTTCACCGTCGAGTGTGACCAGCACCGCTACCGCCATGGGCAATGAGATTAGCGGCCGTAGAGTTGAAAACATCATGACGGCCATCTACGTCCCTGAAGGTAACCCCGACACCGGTGCGGTGTGGCACTACGGCGACCCCCTCGGCGAGCAGCGGGCCGCCCTGACCGGTGCCGTTCTTGTCGATCGATCGACGCGTCCCGTCATCACCCTGACCGGCGCCGAACGGCTGAGCTGGTTGCACACGATCTCCAGTCAGCATGTCGCCGATCTGCAGGACGGCCAGACGCGCGAGAACCTCAGTCTCGACGGGCAGGGACGTGTGGAGGACCACTGGGTGCAAACCGATCTGGACGGCGTCACGTATCTGGATACCGAGCCATGGCGGGGCCAGGCACTGAAGGATTTCCTCACCAAGATGGTGTTCTGGGCGAAGGTCGAGGTCTCGTCGTCCGAACTGACGCTCTTCACCCTGCTGGGACCGGACACCTCCGGCCTGGCCGGAAAGCTGGGCATCACGGCGCTCCCCGGATTCGACCGCGCGGTCGCGCTGCCCGGCGGCGGCCTCATCAGGCGCATGCCGTGGCCACTGCCCGATGCGACATTCGACCTGCTGGTGCCCCCCGGTCGCGACCTCCCCGAACGCCTTGGCCTACGCCCCGCCGGGCTGTGGGCATTCGAGGCGCTTCGCGTCGCCGCCGCGCGGCCACGACTCTCCCTGGACACCGACGAGCGGACCATCCCGCATGAGGTGGCGTGGATCGCGGTCGACGACGATCCCCGAGCCGTCCATCTGGCCAAGGGCTGCTACCGCGGGCAGGAGACCGTGGCCCGGGTCCACAATCTGGGCAAGCCACCACGGGTGCTGGTGTTGCTACATCTTGATGGCTCTGCCGATCGCCCATCCACCGGTGACGAGGTGGCTGCCGGCGGGCGTTCGGTGGGCCGGGTGGGCTCGGTGGTCGACCATGTTGACCTGGGCCCCATAGCCCTGGCTCTGCTCAAACGTCCGGTGGTCGAGGCCCTCGCCAAGGGCGATCAGACGCCCCTCACGGCCGGGCCGGCGGCGGCCGCGATCGACCTCGATCTACTGCCCGAACTGCATGGTCAGCAGCCTGGGCGCGAGGCCGTCAACCGTCTGCGACAAGGTTCGGCCCAACCGGGCGGTTAGGGCGTGCAGCAGTTGGTGGATCGGCACGCTAAACTATCGTCAGGATCGATAAACAAACTCCACCGGAGCCGCCCTGAAATCGGGCCGCTCCGCTATTGCGCGAGGGGGTTCCCCCATGGGCCGCGGCCGGGCAAAGGCAAAGCAGACCAAGGTTGCTCGCGAGCTGAAATACAGCTCTCCTAACACGGATCTCGAGCAACTCCGCCGTGAGCTTTCGGGGGCTCCGGTATCTCAGCCGGACGATGACCGCACCGGCGATCGCTGGACTGAGGACGAGGACGCCTGGCGCCGCTAAGGCTCCAGGTATCTCTTCTCCCTAGAACCTCGGGTGCTGGCCCACCAGCACCGCATTTTCGCTGCCCGAATCCTTGCCCGACTTCTTGATCGTGCCGAGGGTCCAGCAGTCGATGTGCCTTGCGGTCAGGACGGCGAGCGCCCTGTCCACGTCTTCGGGTGCGACGACGGCGACCATACCGACGCCCATGTTGAAGGTCTTCTCCATCTCGGCACGCTCGATCCGGCCGCGCTGGGCGATCATCGCGAAGATCGGGCCCGGGGTCCAACTACCGCGCTCGAGCTCGGCGACCAATCCGTCGGGAATGACCCGGGCCAGGTTGCCTGCGAGTCCGCCACCGGTGACATGGCAGAAGGTCCGCACCTCGGTCTCGGCCGCCAGCGCCAGGCAGTCCTTGGCGTAGATGCGGGTGGGCTCGAGGAGCTCCTCGCCGAGAGTGCGGCCGAACTCCTCGACCTGTCCGAACAGGTCCATCCGGTCGATCTCCAGCAGCACGTGCCGCGCCAGTGAGTACCCGTTGGAATGCAGGCCCGAGGACCTCATCGCGATCACGACATCGCCCGGACGCACCCGGTCGGGTCCCAGCACCCGGTCCGCTTCGACGATGCCGACACCGGTGGCCGACAGGTCGAAATCATCGGGAGCCATCAGACCCGGATGCTCGGCGGTCTCGCCACCGAGCAGCGCGCAGCCTGCGATGGCGCATCCTTCGGCGATGCCGGCGACCAGCTCACTGACGCGTTCGGGCACCACCTTGCCGACGGCGATGTAGTCCTGCAGGAAGAGCGGCTCGGCACCGCACACCACGAGGTCATCGACGACCATGGCCACTAGGTCGAGGCCGACGGTGTCGCGTTTGTCCATGGCCTGCGCGACGGCGATCTTGGTGCCGACGCCATCGGTGGAGGCCGCGAGCACTGGCTCGCGGTATCCGCCCTTGAGGGCGAACAGCCCGGCGAAGCCGCCGATACCCCCCAGCACCTCGGGGCGGTGGGTCTTGGCGACGGATTTCTTGAACAGCTCGACCGCCCGGTCGCCGGCTTCGATATCCACACCGGCCGCGGCGTACGAGTTACTGGGTTTGTCGGCTCGCTCGCTCATATCGGGCCTTAGGCTACCTGTCCCAGCTGGCAGCGGTGTCCGCACAGCCCTACTTGAACCGTCCCGCGAATCCACGCAGTGGCAGGTCGGCCGAGGTGAGGATGCCGGGCGGGGCATCGATGACGCTCCGGATGGCGTTGAGCGCGGGCAGCCCGGTGACGGTCATTCCGACAGACGCGAAGGCGGCCGGGTCGGAGAAGTCGGTGCCAGGCCTGGGAATGACCATGTGTTTGCTGTACACGCAGGGGTCACCCTGGATCTTTGTGATGTAGCAGCCCTTGACGTTCCAATGCGGCTGCGTCTTGGGGGTCATCTGCCATTCGACATGCACCTCGACCTTGGGAATGCCGCCGACAATCCCCTGATACTTCAGGTAATTGGCACCCAGGGAGCCCTTGGGCAGTCGGTACCAACCGAGGTCGATGTCTTCGGTGCACGCGCCCAGCTCATAGGAAAACGTGACGTCATCGAGCTCGAGGCCGAAACAGTCGGCCATCAGGTACACGCCGTCGGCGAAGACACGGGTGCCCTTCTCCAGGAGTGCCGGGATCTCCGGGTCTTCGATGGGGCGTCCGTATCCGACCATCTCCCAGGAGTCCACCGAGTGATGACAGGACACATCCACCGATTCGATGACCGTCACGTTTTCGATCTCCGCGACATCGCAGGAGTGGATGACGCCCAGGATCTGCGTGAGCCCCGGATTCATCCCGGTGCCATGGAAGGTGGATCCGCCACGCTCGCACGCATCTTGCAGCACCTCGGTTGTCGGCCGCCCCGACGGATGCGGGTGGTTCTGGTCGCGGTGGTGTCCGGTGATCCAGTCGGCGGTGGTGACGATGTCGATGCCCGCTTCGAGCACCTTCACATAGAGATCCTCGTCGGGGAACACACCGTGGAAGGTCAGCACATCGGGTTTGGCGGCAATGATCTCTTCGACGGTACCGGTGGCGATCACGCCGTTGGCTTCCAGACCCACCAACTCACCGGCGTCTCGGCCAACCTTTTCTCTTGAGTAACAATGCAATCCGGCCAGCTCGAGGTCGGGATGCTGTGCGATACGTTTGATCATCTCAGTGCCGACGTTTCCAGTCGCCACCTGAAAGACCCTGATTCCACTCATGTTCGGACATCCTCCGGATAGAACTGGGCCGCCCATTTCCGCAGGGCGATGAAGCCTTCGTATTCGGCCCGCACCAGCGCGGGCGGGTCCGAGTAACGCTGATGCGACCAGATGTGGATATCGGCGAGAAACTGGTCGATGATGGCCTGCGCAAAGGCCTTTGCGGTCGGCGGGGGTTCCGCCGCGCCGCCGGGCTCCCCCTCGGGCGGCCTTCCGATGAAGACGGTGAATCTGACGTCACAGGTCTCGTCGTCGACGGGGGTCACCGCCGAGACGGTGCGGTTGTCGATCATCCCCCAGCTCTTGGTGACGGCGACACCCAGTCCGCCGTTGATGGCCCGCACACCACTTCTCATGTCTTCGGCAGACATGCCCGGCACCTCGTCGAAGGCGATGGTGAAGTCGACATAGGAGACGGGCCGCTCGAACTCCTGCCGGGTGAACTTCGGAATGAAGGGAGTTTTGTGCACGTATTTGAAATGCGCGAAGTCGACGCCGTTTTCGAGAACGTACTGCGGATGTAGTTGGAGGCGTTCGCGATACAGGGTGCTGTGCGGGTATCCCGGGTAGTAGTCCTGGGCGCTGCTGCCATCTTCGAATCCGGTGAAGACGTCCGGGACGTCGAAATACGGGTCGAGGCCATCGACGTCGTGCCAGATGTACACGGCCTCGTTGCGTTCGATGACCGGGTAGCTTCTGATGCGCCGCAACGGATTCGGCCGCTTTTCGTAGGGGATGCACACGTTCTTGCCGTCGCGGTTCCATTCCCAGCCATGAAAGGGACAGACGATGCGATCGCCTTCGACATGTCCACCGTGCCCGAGGTGCGCGCCGAGGTGCTCGCAGTAGGCATCCATGACGGCGAGTTCACCCGAGTGCGCGCGCCAGGCCACCATCTCGCGCCCGAAGTAGGTCATCCGGTGCACGGCACCGACGGCGATCTCCGCCGACCATGCGACCTGGAACCATCCCGTGGGCTTCATCGACAACGGCGGCTTCGGCATCGGCACCTCCCTACGCGGCGACAGTAATCCACTCCGCGCATTTTTCACAGAGACTTCTATGAAAAATTCTTCGGCGGCTAGCATCACTGAGATGAGCGAAGGGGTGGCCGCGGGGCGGCGCGCCAATCGTCGCGGCCTGGCGACCCGGGAGAGCATGCTCGATGCCGCGCTGCGGGTACTTGCCTCGGGTGATCCCACCGCCGTGTCGGCGAACAGAATCGCCAAGGAGTGCGGTGCCACCTGGGGCGCCGTGAAGTACCAGTTCGGTGATATCGACGGCCTGTGGGCTGCGGTGTTGCAGCGCACCGCCGAGCGTCGCGGCGACCAGCCGTGGCGGTCCGATCCCGAAGGCCCGCTGGATCGCCGGGTCAGCAAGATCGTCGAAACCCTCTATCGAGGGTTGACGTCGCCTGACTCCCGGGCCATCGAGAACCTGCGCCGGGCACTGCCCCATGAATCTGCCGAGTTGGAACGGCTGTACCCCCATACCGCCGCCGAGCTGGCCTCATGGAAGCATCGTTGGGCGCGGGCGTGCCAACTGGCGTTCGACGGCTTGGATGTGGATCCCGTCCGGGTGCGCGAGGTGGCAGCCTTCATTCCCGGTGCCATGCGTGGACTTGTGTCGGAAAAGCAGCTGGGAACCTATTCGGATCTGGAGGAGGCCCGCCGAGGGCTGACCAACGCGATCGTCGCCTACTTAGGAGGTCACGCATGACACGCGTGCACGCATTCACCGAGGACGCCCTGGGCGACCTGGATGCCACCGGGGTCGCGGAGCGGATCGCCTCGGGCGAGGTCACCGCCGCAGAGTGCGCCGATGCCGCAATCGTGCGCCTGGAGCGCGTCAACCCTGCGCTCAACGCGGTGGAGTTCAAGGATTTTCCGCGGGCGCGGGAACGCGCACTACAGATCGAGGACGCCGCCGAAGACTCCGCCGCTTTTCGGGGGGTACCCACCGCGACAAAGTGCAACATCCATGTCGCCGGCATGCCGCTGACCGAAGGCTCCGCGGCGATTACGCCAATACTGCAGACCGCAGACGGACCATTCACGCAGCAGTTCCTCAGCACCGGGGTGGTCCCCATCGCATCGACAACCATGCCCGAATACGGCTGGTCGGCCAGTACGGAACGTTCGGGCGGCTCGGTTACCCGCAACCCCTGGCACACCGACTTCTCGGCCGGAGGATCCTCGGGCGGCTCGGCAGCACTGGTGGCTGCCGGGGTGATACCGATCGCGCACGGTAACGACGGCGGCGGTTCCATCCGGATTCCTGCCGCGGCCTGTGGCCTGGTAGGCCTCAAACCCAGTCGCGGAAGGCTTTTAGGCGATCCGTCGAGCGGCTCGGCGCCCGTGAAGATCGTCGCCGACGGGGTGCTGGTGCGCAGCGTCCGTGACTGCGCACGGTTCTTCGAAGCGGCCGAGCTGCACTATCGCAACCCCAAGCTGACTCCCATCGGTCGCGTGGATCGCCCGGTACAGCGGAGGCTGCGCATCGGGCTGTGCATGGACTCCCCGTTCACTCCGGCCACGGATACCGCGACCCGGCAAGCGGTGAATTCCGCGGCGGAATTGCTTGAATCCCTTGGCCACACCGTCGAGCCGTACGCACCGGCGGTGCTGCCCTCTTTCAAGGTCGACTTCGAGGATTACTGGTCCTTCTTGGCGTTCGCGGTCGCCAAGGGCGGCCCCCGGCTGTTCGACGGGTTCGACGCCACCCGCCTGGATCCGCTCACGGTCGGGCTCAGCCGCAGGTTTGTCCGGCGGTCGTACCGCACGCCGCTGTTCTTGGCCCGGCTGGCCGCGTCGGCCCGGGTGTACGAGCGAGGGTTTACCACCGGCATCGATGCGGTGCTCACTCCGGTGCTGACCCACACCACGCCGCGGATCGGGTACCTCACCCCGGACCAGGATCCTGAGGTCTTGCTGGACAAGCTGAGCTCCTATGTGGGATTCACTCCGGTGCACAACGCATCCGGTGCACCGGCGATATCGCTGCCGCTCGGCCAGGATCCCGACGGCCTGCCCATCGGGGTCATGTTCAGTGGTCGTCGCGGCAGTGAGCGCACGTTGCTCGAGTTGGCATTGGAGATCGAGGAGGCGCGGCCCTTCTCGCTTCTGGGCTAGCCGACCGTACGCGCACCGTGATGCCAGTCACAAACTGCCAGTGTTGCAACAAAATTGGCGTTCTCGACATGCGATCGGCCGTTTGAACACCTACCGTCGTGTTCATGCCGACGGCGTCGCACCGCGCGAGCAGTGACCTCCGGAATCCGTCTTCACATCACCCGCGTGCTGGCAGGTTGCGCGTCCTGCTGGCCACGTCCCTGGTCGCATCATTGGTTGTCACAGACGGAACGCCCGCTGCCCTGCGGGTGAGGCCCCAGCAGTCCGTGTCCGGTCCGGTGACACTGACGGTCGAATCAGGCTTCATCTCCCTGGCCTCCAGCTCGACGCCTCTGGAATCCTTGACGATCACCCGGCGCGCCACCGTCGCACTGAACCCGGGCGAGAACGGCCGGGGACTCGACGCGGTCATCACGTCCGAATCCCTCACGTCCCCCTCCGAAGCCGGCAGTCCCACACCCGGGAGTATCCCGGTGGTCTTGGTACACGGGACCGCTGAGAATCAAAAGTACTGGGACGCGATGACGACAAGCCTGCACGATGCCGGAATGAAGGCATTCACCTTCGAATACGGACAGAAGGGATTCCAGGGTCTCGTCGGGTCGATCGGACAAAAGATCGGGCTGCGCGGATTCGGTGACGTCGAGGTGTCCACCCAACAACTCGCCGACGAAGTAGCGACAGTCTTGGACCGAACCGGCGCGGGCAAGGTAGACCTGGTGGGCCACTCACAGGGCGGCCTCCTGATCAAGAATTTCGTGGCGCAGGACAAATCTGACAGGGTCGCCAACGTCGTTCAGTTGGCGCCGTCGACCCACGGCACCACCTTCAGCGGGCTTGCGGACTTCATCGGCCCCATCGGCAATTCCGTCGATATCAACGGCTGGAAGCCCGTCAAAGACGTGATCTACACGGCCGCCAGCACATTGGCGTGGCCGTCGTTAGCGCAACAAACCGTCGGCAGCCGATTTCTTGAGAAGCTCGACAAACTTCCGGACACCAAACCAGGTGTCGACTATCTGGTGGTGAGCACCAAGGACGATATGGTGGCCACGCCATACCGAGCTCAATTCATCACAGCGGCACCGGGTTCCACCGCGGTCAACATGGAAGTACATTCCTTGCCCGGCGTGCCGCGAGATGGGGCGGTAGACCACGGCCTGAACACCGGAGACGTCATCTCGGCGGTGACTAACTACCTCAAGTCCAGCCAGTCGGCGCCACGCACGGCCGATCAGGTCAAGGCCAATCCGGGTACCACGCTCACCCGGGACGGGGGCACGACAACCGTGTCCGAAGGCGGGAAGGTCGTCGCGACCATCGACGAGCAACCCGGGACTGCAAAACAGAACCCTGCCAAGCAATCTCGTGAACCGGTTGGTAAGTCTGTCACCGGCATCACGGTCACCACGCCCTCGGGAGCGACCCTCGAGGTGGCGGGGCGCGATGTCACGCTCAAGCGCAACGGCCAATCGGTCTCCATCAGCGAAGCGCACGGTGTGACGGTCGCCAACAGCCCGGCCGAACGGGCGCCGAGCCCCAAGAGCTCCGCACCGGCGGATCACCCTGCCAAGGCTGACCAGAAGACTTCGGTGCCCCAGCCCACGGGAATCACGCCGAAAATCGGCATCGGCGCCAATGGGGTGGCCGAGCGCAGCGGGACAACGACGGGCACCAAACCCGCAGAGCACCCGACTGGCGGCACCGCAACCGATTCGCCGTCTACGAAGGCCTCGAAGACGGCGACGTCGTCGACGGATAGCGCGACGAGCGGCACGGCGACCACAAGCACCGGCACCGGGGTGCACGCCACCAATGGCACATCCACACGCACCGGATCATCGAGCAGCCTTGGCGGACAACAGTCCTCCACACCGAAGGCGACCACAAGCACGTCGGGATCAGGCCCTAGATCGGCAGCGGGCAGCGGCGACAGCAAGGCGGGACATTCGGGTGCGGGCTCCAGCCCGGATTCCGGCGACCACAAGAAGTCCACGGACGGGCCGTCCCACGAACACGCCGCGGGCAACTCTTAAAGGCTGCGCTGGCGACTACGTTGGCGCTCGCGTTGCTCTATCGGATCCGGAACCGGCACCGCGGCCACCAATGTGCGGGTGTATTCGGTGGAGGGGTTATGCAGAATCTCGCGGCGCGGACCCAACTCTTCCAGGACACCATGGCGCAGCACCGCAACCTCGTCGGCCAGTCGATCCACCACGGCCAGATCGTGACTGATGAACAGGCAGGCGAACTGCCACTGACGCTGTAGTTCCTCGAACAGGTCCAGGACGGCCGCCTGTACCGACACGTCAAGCGCGCTGGTGGGCTCGTCGGCGACCAACAGGTCGGGTCCCAGGGCAAGCGCCCGGGCCAGGTTGGCACGCTGGCGTTGCCCCCCGGACAGTTCATGGGGGTAACGGTTTTCCGTGCCGGCCGGAAGCTGTACGGCATCGATCAACTCGGCCACGCGGGTGAGAATCTTGCGCTGATCGCCGTATCTGTGTACCCGCATGGGCTCGGCAATACAGTCACCCACACGCATTTTCGGATTCAGCGAGGTTGCGGGGTCCTGAAAGACGAACCCGAACTTGGCGCGCAGCGGACGCAGCTTGCGTTGGCTCATGCCCACAAGCTCCTGCCCGAGCATCCGCACCGAACCCGAGGCAGGCTGCTGCAGCGCGGCCACGCATCGCCCGATGGTCGACTTTCCGGAGCCCGACTCCCCCACCAGCCCGAGGGTTTTCCCACGACCGATACTGAAGCTCACATCATCGACCGCACGGAAGGACGAGCGACCCAGCAGGCCGGGGAATTCCACGACCAGTCGGGACACCTCCAGGACAGGCTCGGCCGGTTCCCCGGCCTGGGTGGGAGCATGTTCGGGATCTCCCTGTCCCAGGTGCGGGACCGCCGCTAGCAAGGCCCGGGTGTACGGTTCGGCTGGTTCAGCGAAAAGCTGTTCCACCGGCGCTATTTCGACGACCTTCCCCTGTTTCATGACGACGACTCGGTCCGCGATATCGGCCACCACACCCATGTTGTGGGTGATGAGCACGATCGCACTGCCGATCCTGTCACGCAGATCTCTGAGGAGTTCCAGGATTTCGGCCTGCACCGTCACGTCCAGGGCGGTGGTCGGTTCATCGGCGATGATGACCGTGGGGTCACACGCGATGGCGATCGCGATGACCACGCGCTGTTTCTGGCCACCGGATAGCTGATGCGGATAGCAGTCGTAACGACGCTCCGGATCGGGCAGCTGTACAAGCTTCAGTAGTTCGATGACACGCGCGCGGGCCTGTGCACGTGTCATATCCGAGTGCGCTCGGACTGCCTCACTCACTTGGTATCCGATGGTGAACAGTGGATCCAGTGCCGCACCGGGTTCTTGGAAAACCATGGCGATGTCCTTGCCGCGCATGGCTGTCAGCTCGCGAGCCGACAACGTGGTCACGTCGCGGCCGTCGAGCAGGACTGAACCGGTAATGCGCGCGGTCTCGGGGAGCAGCCGGATAGCAGTACGCGAGGACACCGACTTGCCCGAGCCCGACTCCCCGACGACTGCCAGCACCTCGCCCGGCCTGACGTCGAATGACACATCTTCGACGGCGGCCACGGAGCCGCTGTCGGTGCTGAATGTCACCGATAGCGACCGGAACGACAGAGCAGCCAACGGTTCCTTCTCGCTCATGCTTCCCCCCGCCTGGTCCGCAGGAGCGGGTTGATGATCTCGTTGAGACTCTCGCCCACCAGCGTCATCCCGAGCACCACCAGCACAATCGCGGTACCGGGAAAGACGCCCGTCCACCAAATGCCGTTCGCCACATCCGATAGCGCTTTGTTCAGGTCATAGCCCCATTCGGCGGCTTGGGTGGGCTCGATACCGAAGCCGAGGAACCCCAGTCCTGCCAGCGTCAGGATGGCCTCGGCTCCGTTGAGGGTGATGATCACCGGTAGCGACGAGGTGACATTGGACAGGATGTGCCGGAACAGGATTCGTGGAGTGCTGGCACCGGTGACCCGTGCGGCGTCAACGAACGGCTCTTGTTTGACGCCAACGGTGGCGTTGCGTACCACCCGGAAGTACTGGGGCACGAAGACGGCCATGATGGCAATGGCTGCAGCGAGAATGCCTCCGCCGGTGCTGGATTGACCGCCAGTGACCGCTATCGATACCACGATGGCCAGCAGCAGTGAGGGCATCGCGTACAGCGCGTCCATCACCAGCACCAGCACCCGGTCCAGCCAGCCGCCCAGGTAACCGGAGGTCAGACCCAGCGCCACGCCCACCGGCAGGGACACCGCCAGCGAGGTCACTATGACCAGCAGTGCGGTGCGGGCACCGAACAGCACCCGCGAGAACACATCTTCACCACGCACCGAAGTCCCGAACCAGTGCTGCCAGGATGGTGCCTGCTGACGGACAAAATCGACACCGTCCGCACTGGTCTGGGCGAACCCGTACGGCGCCAACAGGGGCGCCAGTATCGCAACGAGAATGAACACCGCGACCAGGACCAGACCGGCCACCAGTGTGAACCGTTGCAGGCCATGCGTGGAACGCAACAGACCCAGACCCGGCAGGCCGCGCAGCCGGTCCCCCAGAGGTGTCCTGACCGATGCCGTCATCAGAACCTCACCCTCGGGTCGATAAGGGCGACCACCACATCGATGACGAAACTCATCACCGCGACGATGATCGCGATCACGGTGACGATGCCCTGCACGGCGACGAAGTCACGCGCCGAAAGATAGTGCGCCAGTTGTGAGCCCAATCCATTCCATTCGAAGGCCGTTTCGGTCAGCACAGCACCGGCGAGCAGCATGGCAATCTGCATACCCATCACCGTGACCACCGGCACCAGTGAGTTCCGGAAGGCGTGCCTCCCCACGACGACTCTCTCCGAAAGCCCACGGGCGCGAGCCGCGTCCACATACCCCGCACGCAACGTCTGTAGGAGATTGACGCGTACCAATCGCAGGAACACCCCCGCGGTCAGCAGCCCGAGCGCCAGCACCGGTAGCACCAAATGTTTGAGCGCGTCCACGAAATGTCCACTGTTGCCGTACAACACGGTGTCCACCAGCAACAGGTGGGTGCGGTGCGGCATGGCATCCAGCGCGATCTCGGTCCCTACGGTGCTGCGCCCCGAGGCCGGCAACCATCCCAGTTTCACCGAGAAGAAGAGCTTGAGCAGGATCGCAACGAAGAACACCGGGGCCGCGTAGAAGAACACCGCCGCCAGCCGCAACGACACGTCGGTGACCTTGTCACGATGCGTTGCCGCCAGCCGCCCCAAGGGAATACCCACCAGCAAGGCCAAGAGGATCGCACCGGTGGCAAGCTCGAGGGTGGCGGCACCGTTGACCACGATGATGTCGGTGATCGATCGCTTGTCGGTCAACGTGCGCCCAAAGTCCCCGCGCAGCACGCCGCTGAGGTACTCCCAATATTGGGTCCAGATGGGCCGGTCGAACCCCGCCTCGGCCTTGCGTTTGGCGATCTCTGCGGGTGTGAGCCGCCCACCGGCCTGCGCGGTGATGGGATCGCCGATACCGCGCATGAGCACGAACACCAGCGTCATCAGGATCCATGCCGTCGGAATGATCAGTGCCAGACGTACCCCGAGATAGCGCAGCAGCGTGGTGCTCATGCGGTGCTGCCCGTCTTCTTCAGCGGAGTGAACTGGAATTTGAATGAGGGGCCGAGCTTGATCCCGTCGACATTCTTCACCGACACCGCAATTTGTTTTCCGGTGAGCAGCGGCAGCGTCGAAATGTGGTCCCGCGCCATCAGGTCCTGGATCTGCCCGATAATGCTCAGGCGCTTGGCCCGGTCAGGTTCGGTGGCCTCGGCGGTGATGAGCCGCGTGATGGTGTCGTTCTCGAAGTGGTTCACGACCATGTTGTCCGGCATGAAAAATGGCGTCAGATAGTTGTCAGGATCGGGGAAATCGGGAAACCAACCGAACTGATATACGGGATACGAGTCCGATGACCGCCTCTCCTGGTAGGCGACCCACTCTGTCGACTGCAAGTCGACCCGGAAAAGGCCGGACGACTCGAGTTGTCCCTTGACCGCCGCGTACTCCTCCGATGAATTGCTGCCGTAATGATCCGGGTTGTACTGCAGATTAATCAGCACCGGGACTGAAATCTTGGCATCGGACAAGAACTTTCGAGCCAAATCTACGTTGGGTTTGGCCCCATAGAGCGTCTTGAATGATTCGGTAGCACCCGCCATGGAGTCCGGCACCACCGAATAGGCCGGGGTATAGATTCCCTTGTACACGTTGCGGGACAGTGCTTCACGGTCGACCAACGAGGACACCGCCTTGCGGACGGCGAGCTTCTGGGCATCCGTGCCGCCCGGCATGGTCTTGAGATTGAAGACGATGTATCTGAGCTCGCCACCGGGCCCCTCATGTACGGCAAGGCGCGGATTGACCCGCAATGTCTCGATATCGTTGGGAGACAGACTCCGGTAGGCGATATCGATGGCCCGGTTCTCGATGTCGATCTTCAGGTTCTCGCCACCGGTGTAGTACTTGATACCTACTAGCTCCCATTGCGGCTTACCCAGTCCGCCAATGTATGTGGGATTGGCCCGCAGCCCGATCAGCTGGTTCTTGCTGTGCGAGGTGATGGTGTAGGGGCCTGCGAACGGCTCGGCGCGCGCGATGGCGTCGTCATCGAGCAGCCGGTCCGCCGGGAAGACCTCTTCATCGATGATGGGTCCGGCATTGGTGGCGAGCACCTGAGGAAACGTCTGATCGTTGGGGAGTTTGAGCCGGAAGTCGACGGTCAGGTCATCGGGCGTCTCAACACGATCGAGATTGGCCAGCAGCGACTGCGGCCCGTTGGGATCGTCGATCACGCGCTCGCGGTCATACGAATACTTCACATCCGAGGACGTCAGCTTGTGCCCGTTGGCGAACACGGAGCCCGGCTTGAGCGTGCAGCTGTACACCGTGGGGTTTTTGAAGCCGCACGATGACGCCAAGTCGGGTTTGAGGTCGCCGGTCCCCGGGGTGAAGTTCATCAAAAATGGGTAGACCTGGTTCTCGACCTGAAACGAGCCGTTGTCGTAGGCCCCCGCCGGGTCGAGGGTGGACACGCGGTCCGTAGTGCCCACCGTGAGGTACTCGCCGTCGACAGCTCCCGGTGGCCTACCCACCCCACACCCGGCAACGAGCAGCACGGATGCGGCCACGGCCAGTTTGCGCATCCGACGAGTATGGCAACACTTGCCCCAACCCGCTGAGGTGCGGTGCAATACATGTCACAAGGCCGACCAAGCGAGCGTTAGGTAGGTTGGTTGCGATCCCGCCGTCCGCGTCAGCGCCGGGCGGTCACGACACCCGAGCCACATGAGGGACTGAAATGAAGACTGCCGTCACCGGAGCCGCCGGCTTCATTGGTACCAACCTAGTCAATCTCCTCGTGGAGAACGGCCATGACGTGGTCGCCATCGACCGCGTAGTGCCCAGCTCACCGGAGACCCGCAGCGCCGTGACCTGGGTATCCGGCGATGTACTCGACCTGGCGTCGATGACCAAGGCCCTCGAAGGCGTCGAGGTGGTCTACCACCTGGTGGCCGTCATCACCCTCAAACACGAAGACGAGCTGTGCTGGCGCATCAACACCGAAGGTGCACGCACCGTCGCGCAGGCCGCCCTCACCGTCGGAGCCCGCCGGATGGTGCACTGCAGCTCCATCGACTCGTACTCCAACAGCGTGGCCACCATCGACGAGAAGTCGCCGCGCTCGACGGGTGCCGACCTGCCCGTCTACCAGCGCTCCAAATGGGGTGGAGAAGTAGCTGTGCGTGAGGTCATCGAGTCCGGGCTCGATGCCGTCATCGGCAATCCCACCGGGGTTTACGGTCCGGTGGACCTGCCCAACCTGTCGCGGATCAACCAGCTGCTGTTCAACAGTGCGCGCGGCCGACTGCCCGGCATGGTGAACAGCCAGTACGACCTTGTCGATGCCCGCGATGTCGCGGCCGGCCTCTACCTGGCCGGAGAGAAGGGCCGCACCGGCGAGAACTACCTCCTTGGTGGCTACATGGGCAGCCTGTTGCAAGTGTGCCGTCTGGCTGCTCAGCACGTCGGCAAGCGCGGCCCGTTGTTCGCGCTGCCCATGGGACTTCTCAACGCTGCCATCCCGGTCATCGAGCCGATCGGCAAGCTGCTGAAGAACGACGCACTGAGCCGCGCCGCATTCAACAAACTGACCGTGTCACCCGCCGTCGATATCACCAAGGCCCGGACCGAGCTCGGTTATGACCCACGGTCCACGGCGACAACGGTGACCGAGCTGGTGGACTTCTTCGTCAGTTCGGGTCGGCTCTAGCCCCGCGCGCGAGCCCCACATTGGGCACCAGCACATCGCTCGGGGCGTTGCCAGGTTCCCGTATGAGCTCCTGGTCGAATTCCCTGACCTGCCCAGGGAGGCCAGGTCAGCGGCCACCTCGTGGATGCGGCAGCCGGATCATCCATGTCGAAATCACGGACATAGGAAGGGAAATCGCGACAACCTGCCCGTCAGGGAACGGATCGAGCTATTCGCCCATATTGGTCGAGGTGGCAGAGGCCCTGCGCGCGCGTGCAATTGACGTGCCGCAGCGTCGTGGTAGTTGAAACTGGCAACAATTTATACCAAGATCACCTCTCGAATCTTGAATCTGGAGGTGACGTGGAGCAGCTGTCCATCCCGCCGCATTGGGGCACCGTGGCGACGGAACTGGCACAGCGACAGGGCATAGACCCCGCCAAAATACTGATGGATGTGCAGGTTTCACCGCGATTCCTTACTGGCGAGCCTGCGGTGCTCAGCCGCGAGCAGATTCGAACCATGGTGTGCGAGGTACTTGCCCGCACACGCGACCTCTCATTCGGCATCAGCCCCATGCCGGTCCCGCCCGAGACGCTTCAGGTCCTCTTGTTCAGCCTCGCAACCTCGGAAAATGCCGGCGCGGCATTGGACCGCTGGACGGCATTCCGGGACGCGATGCCGCTGGTACCGCACATGACGGCAACCAGATCCGGAGATCGCGCCACCGTGGAGATCGAGGTATCCGCGCTCAAGCTGCCCGACGCCACGGTGACCGAGTGGAGCCTGGCCATCGTCGTGCGAGTCTGGAGCTGGTTGACCATGCGGTCGATCCGCGTCGAACGCATTCGCGTCCCGCAAGCACGCCCGATCGGACGGTCGGATCACAGTAATATCCTCAGGGCTCCGATCGAGTTCGGTAGTGCTTCGGCCACAATGATTCTGGATGCCGAGGTCCTCGACGCCCCGATCTTGCGCACCGAGGCGGAGATAACATCGCTCCTCGACCGTCCCGAAGAGATCTGGTTCGACGTCCGAGGTTATGACCAGCAGTTACCCGAGCGTATCGAGCGAATCGTCAGATCGAGCATCGGGCAGAGGATTCCAAGCGTGAGCGATATCGCGACCGCTCTGAACATGACATCCTCGGCCCTACAGCGTTCCCTTCGAAGCGAGTTCGGCACCTCGGTGCGAGAAATCAGGGACGCCGCACTCCGCGATGAAGCCATCAGGAGCCTGGAGAGCGGAGCAGAATCTCTCAGCGATCTATCGATCCGCCTTGGCTTTTCGGAGTCGAGCGCTTTTACCCGCGCCTTCCGGCGCTGGACGGGAGCTTCGCCGGCCCAGTACCGAGACGGTGCGCGTTCGGTCAAGTAATTCGCCCAATTCGGTCATCGCACGCTCCCCTTCCATCCCGTAACCTCGGGCCAACGCGATCCGAGGGGGAGAGTTTGCTATCGGCTGAACGGCGTTTCGAGTTCTCCCGCAGTCTTGAGGAAATCTCTTCGGTGGCCGACTTCGAGCTACCGTCCTCCAGCGACATCGAACCCGGCAATCACGCGCCGTTCGCGTTCACCGATGGAGCTCGCCGGCTCGGTGATCTCACCGTCGGTGACGAATTCACCACGCAGACCGGAATCGCCGGTCTCATGACACCCATCGAATGGGTCGTCGTCGAAATCACCCACACGACACAACTTCTCGCCGCCCGCCGGGGCCGCTATCAGGTGGTGTCGCAGGGATTGCAGGGGGCGACCGCCACCGTCGTGCTCAACGTCTACGAACAGACACCGTCAGTGGTGGCGGAACTGTTCGTCCTAATCGACGAGGTAATCCTGACCGGTGACCTTCAGCATTCGTTCATGACAGCACTCGACGGCATGATCGACACCCAGGTTGAACTCATCAAGGCCAACTCAGAAGTGCTTCGGGACGTCACCGTCGTTGAGGAGTACCCACCGCGGGGACGTCAGCCCTAACGCGCTTGAACGGGATCCGCGCTGTCGCTTGATGTCTCCCGTGCGGTCGCCGCGAGCATGTTTTCGACCACATTCTTGCCGAGCGCCGTTTCCTTCGGCAGCTCGATCGGGTACTGACCGTCAAAGCATGCACAGCACAACCGCGACCGGGGCTCCTGAGTGGCGGCGACCATTCCTTCGGCAGAGATATACCCAAGGCTGTCGGCACCGATCGCGGTGCGGACACCATCGAACATCTCGTCGTCCGACTCCACCGCGTTGGCGATGAGTTCTGCGGGAGAAGCGAAGTCGATGCCGTAGAAGCATGGCCAGCGCACCGGCGGCGACGCAATGCGCACGTGCACCTCGGCCGCCCCGGCCTCGCGCAACATCCGCACCAGTGCCCGCTGGGTGTTGCCACGAACGATCGAATCATCTACCACCACAAGCCGCTTGCCTCGGATGACCTCGCGAAGAGGATTGAGCTTCAGGCGGATGCCGAGCTGGCGGATGGTCTGCGACGGCTGGATGAAGGTGCGGCCCACATAGGCGTTCTTCATCAATCCCTGCCCATACGGGATACCCGAGCCTTGCGCGTACCCGACGGCCGCCGGGATCCCGGATTCGGGAACACCGATCACCAGGTCCGCGTCTACGGAGTGCTCGGCCGCAAGCCGGCGCCCGATCTCGACGCGGGTGGAGTGCACGGAACGTCCGTCGAGCATGCTGTCGGGCCGGGCCAGGTACACGTATTCGAAGACACAGGTCTTGGGGGTCGCGTTGGCGAATCGGCTGGAGCGAACGCCGTCGGCGTCAATGGCCAGTAGCTCGCCGGGCTCGATGTCCCGCACGAAGGAGGCGCCCACGATGTCCAGGGCCGCGGTCTCCGAGGCGACCACCCAGCCGGTGTCGAGACGGCCCAGGCACAGCGGCCTGACCCCGTGCGGGTCGCGCGCCGCGTACAGCGTGTTCTCATCCATGAACACCAGACAGAACGCGCCACGAACGGTGGGCAGCAGCGACATCGCCGCTTGCTCGATGGTGGTATCGGCGGCACCGTGCGCCAACAGTGCGCCCATGATGTCCGAGTCGGTCGTAGCCATACCCGGAGTCTTCGGGTTGATAAGCCCCGCGTCGCGCGCCCGTTCGGTGAGTTCGGCCGTATTGACCAGGTTCCCGTTGTGTCCCAGCGCCACCCCGGTGCCCGCGGCAGTCGTCCGGAACACGGGTTGAGCGTTCTCCCAGGTCACCGAGCCGGTGGTGGAGTACCGGCAGTGCCCGATCGCGACATGTCCGAGCATGGCGGCAAGCGTCTGCTCGTCGAACACCTGACTGACCAGACCGAGATCCTTGAACACAACCACCTGCGAGCCATCGGCGACAGCGATACCCGCGGCCTCCTGGCCGCGGTGCTGCAGCGCGTACAGCCCGTAGTACGTGAGTTTTGCTACTTCTTCGCCGGGTGCCCAGACCCCGAATACGCCGCATTCTTCACGAGGGTCGTTTTCCAACTCAATCGGCTGTGCGGTCACTATGGCTGCTCCCTGGTGGGGGGTGGGTGACCACATCAGTCTACGGGTGAAGGTAGCTGAACGCTGAATCGGCAGGCCGCGCCCGGCAAAAGTGCCCGTGGATACCGTCGCGGACGTGATCGAGGCCACTACGGGGCCCTCATCGTGGTGCCCAGAGCGACGAGTTCCACGACGCCTGGCTAGCCGAGCGGCACCAACGGCAGCCAGTCCGCGATCTCGGCGGCCCGTGATCCGGACACCGTGACGGTGCGGTCGGCGGTGGCTACGTCCAACGTCAGCAGACCCGTCGCCAAGAGCAGCCAGGTACGCGGGGTGGTCTCCACCACGTTGGGCGGGGTACCGCGGGTATGACGCGGACCCGAGATGCATTGCACTGCAACAAAGGGCGGCACCCGTACTTCTACGGACGCCCCGGGAGCATCTGCGGCGAGAGTTCGGGCGGTGAATCGGACGGCGTCGGCGAGTACCGCGCGTTCCGGCTCGGGCGCGTGCGCATCACGCAGCCAGTCCGCGATCGCGAGTACTGCCGCCCGCGTCGAGGACGCGTCGGGCGGGCGAGCAGGCATGTGCGCCAGCCTATCCGTGGAGCGCCGGCGCCCGGCCGGGGAACCTACGCCCCGTCGCAGATTCCCGAGTCCCGAATGGTGTTGCCGTAGACGTTGGCCGTGGCGATGTTGGCGTTGATCACTCCGGATGGCAACTGCTGCTTGATCTTGTCGCTGATCTGAGTGAACTGGAACCACAGGTGATAGAACGAGTCACCGTTGTAGAGCGGCGAGTATTGGCTCTGATCCGGGTAGTTGGTGATGTACAGGGCGTGCACCCGCGGATCCAGGAACGCCGCGGACTGGTCCAGGTTGGCGGTCACCACGTTGCCGACAGTGTCCGACCCCGAGGCCGCCCAGACGTCATGGTGATCACGTAGGTAGTTCTGGAATCCGTACACCGAACCCATCAAGGTGCCGTACTGCGCATTGAACCACTGGCAGGAATCACGCAGCGCCGTGAACTGCTCATCGGTCGCTCGGTTCTGCCACATGTTGTACGGGAACACCGAGGTGTCCGGCGACCAGTCCGACGGATACGGGACGAACACGGGTAATGACGCGCCCGCTCCGGGCTCGGCGCTTGCTGGTGCGGCCAGCGCCACTCCGGCGGCCACCGCCATACCGGCCAGTACCGCACCGGTCCTGCTCATCCACTTCGAGACCATCTGTGCAGTATTCCGCCGAATGTCGACTTTTGGTATCAGTTGCTCGCACTTTCTCGCCCCAACCCGACATTCGGCCGGGAAACGTACAGGGTTGCCACCGCGCCCGCCTCGTTGAGCGCCAGGTGGGTGAGCATGGGCGCCACCACGCTCCCCGATCGCTCGCGTAGCCAGCCCAACAGCCAGCCGAACATGCCGGTGACCAGCACCGTTCCCAGGATGGAATCTCCCGCTGCGCGAGCAGGCCGGATATGAGCCAGTCCAAAGGCCACTGCCTGGACCACACCGCCCAGCCCCCGGCCGAAGGCCTCGGTTGCCATCGGCTGCAGCACCCCGCGGAAGGCGAGTTCCTCCGACCACACCGTGCCCACCGGAATGTGCAGACCCAGCCAGACCGCGGGATGCAGGCCGATATCCCGCTCCCGCATGGACGTGCGCACTGGTTCCAGCGCCGGAGAGACACCGACGGCGGCGGCCACCACTGAGGCGGCCACGCCACCGAGCCGCAATCCGGCCGCCAGTGGATGTTGTCGAAGCCCCAGCGGGATGCGCGTGACGGCCGCGAGCACCGAGCTGGCGCCCGCCCCGATCAGCGGCCGCCAACGTTGCGGGACCCGTTCCAGGGCCGTCGGCCAAACCACGAGCGCCATGGCGAGAATGAGCACCCTGAATCGGGCGATCACGTATCGGGGCCGTCGAGCGACGCGGTGTCGACCAGAGCCTTCCGGATGCGTTCGGTGTCCTGCGGGGTCCAGCCGTCGGGCGGGGCAATCGCCGCCCAGCCGTTCACCGATGAGATGCCGTAATTGTGTCCGTGCCCATCGGGCACACCGACGGCGTTGGCCAGGTCGGCGGCCACCTGCCAGAAGGTGACGATGGGGTACCAGCGCATGGCGACAGACCGATCCCCTACCGGCGCCTCCTTGAGCCAATCCGGTTGGCTGAAAAGCAGATCCGTGGACCACCAGGTCACCGGGTCTGACGGATGCTGCACGAAAAGCACCCGAGGGTTCTGCCACGGCGGCCTGGCCAGCGCGTCGATATCGGGGCCTATCGCGAAACGCGCCGTGAATCCGCTGTCGTAGACCGGGAGAGCTTCCAGCGTGCCCCGGTCACGCTTGGACACCAGCTCATTCCAGATCTGGCTGAAATTCGGCGGACCGGTCCACAACACACCGTCGACGCCGGCCGCACGGATATCGCCGAGGCCATCGAACGCACCTTGTCCCGCAAACGATCCCAGGCTTTCGCCGTAGATGAGCAGCTTGGGTCGATGCCCCTGCGGCTGCTGCGCCCACCGTTTCTGAACAGTGTCGACCAAGAGCCTGCCCGAGGCCAGCGCCTTCTTCTTGTCTGCCAGGAACGAGATCCAACTGGGCAGGAAGGAGTACTGGGTGGCCACGATCGCGGTGTCGCCGTTGTACATGAGCTCGATACCGCGCGCGGCGGCCGGCGTCACCCATCCGGTTCCAGTGGTCGGGACGATGATCAGCGCCTTGCGCTCGAAAGCCTTGGTGCGCTCCAGTTCCCGCACCAGGATGTCGGCGCGTTCCTCGGCGGTGTCGGCGGTCTCCAGGCCCGCGTACACCCTGATGGGTTCCTTGGCCTGGCGACCGTTCACCTTGGTCAGCTCATCGGCATGTAAGCCACCAGAGACGAAGTTGCGTCCCTCATAACCGAGGCTCTCCCACGAGGCCAGCGACGCCGGACTTCCGGAACGCTCCGGCTGCGTGGGCTGTTCCACCCCGGCACGGGTGGTGTCGTTATGTGGACCGAATGAGGCATTGGCCGCGGAGAAGAAGCCACGCACCAGCACACCGTTGAACAACATGATGGTCAGCACCGCGACGATGGCGGTACCGATGAGAAGTGATACCTCCTGACTCAGCCGCAGCCGTCGAATGAGGAACCGGGCCAGCAGCCGAACCAGGTCACGCAAGACTCGCGCCACCGAAATAAACAGTGCACCAACGGCAATCGAGACGAGGAACGATTTTGAGTACTCAATTGTCGTCGGCCCTTGAGTCTCCATGAGCGCCGCGATCTGGCGTTGCCAGCGTGCGGCGGGCACGATCATCGCCAGCGAGCACACCGCCGAGAGCAGCACCACCCCGAGCTTGGCGGTCACCATCACCCGATCACGCAGCGGCCACCATTTCTGGTGACGGAGCCAAAAACGCAGCACCAGTTTGGAGAGCGCGACACCGATGCCGTAGCCGATGGCCGCGGTGGCTCCGCCAATCAGACCCTGGAACAGCCAGGTACGCGGCATCAGCGACGGAGTAAGCGACAAGCAGAAGAACAAGGCACCGAAGGCGATTCCACTGAAGTCCAGCCGCACCAGATTCCATGCCCAGGCCACCAAGGGGTGCCGGTCCTCGAGATGATCCTCTAACTCCTGGAACGCCAGCCAACTGCGGCCGATCCAATCATCGGGATCGACGGTGCTCGTCGTGACCGGGACTCCAGGAGTCTCGCTCATCCGAACAATCCGGGCAAAACACCTTCATGGACTTCGCGCAGCTCGGCCAGCGTCACCGAGAACTGGCCCTGCACCTCAACGGAATCCGAACCCTGATCGACAACACCGATCCGCACCGCGGGCAGCTGCCGGGCCTCACACATCGCGACGAATCTGCTCTCCTCGGTACGCGGCACCGCGACCAGCACCCGCCCGGCAGACTCGGAGAACAACGCCACGAAGGGATCAGCCCCCTCGGGAAGCAAGATGCGGCAACCCGTTTCGCCGGCAAGCGACGACTCGATGACGGCCTGGATGAGCCCGCCCTCGGACAGGTCGTGAGCGGCGGACACCAGCCCGTCCCGCGACGCGGCGGTGAGAACCTGGGCAATCAGCTGCTCGCGGGCCAGGTCGACCTTCGGCGGGGTGCCACCCAGGTGATCGTGTGCCACCTGCGCCCAGATGGAACCGTCGAACTCGTCGGCGGTATCGCCCAGCAGGATCAGCGTTTCTCCGGGTTCGGTGCCGAATCCCGTAGGGATGCGCCGTTTTACGTCGTCAATAACGCCCAGCACCCCGACTACCGGAGTGGGCAGGATGGGCGTGGTGCCGGTCTGGTTGTAGAAGCTGACGTTGCCTCCCGTGACCGGGATGCCCAGCTCCACACAGCCATCGGCGAGGCCACGGACCGCCTCGGAGAACTGCCACATGACGCCCGGGTCCTCCGGGGAGCCGAAGTTCAGGCAGTTGGTCACCGCGACGGGGGTCGCACCGGAGGCCGCCACATTGCGGTAGGCCTCAGCGAGCGCCAAGCGGGCGCCGTTATAGGGATCGAGCACCGTGTACCGACCGGAAGCATCCGTGGCCAAGGCGATTCCACGCCCGGTCTGCTCGTCCACCCGGATCACGCCGGAGTCGGCATGCTCGGCGAGCACGGTGTTTCCGCGCACGTACCGGTCGTACTGCTCGGTGATGAAGGCACGGCTGCACAGGTGCGGGCTGCCGATCATGTCCAGCAGCGTCTGCCGCAGCTCCCCGGCCGTGGCCGGGCGCGCCAAACCTGCTGCAGTGTCGGCGATCAGCGCGTCCTGGGTGTCGGGCCGGGCCACCGGGCGCTGGTAGACGGGGCCCTCGTGAGCAACGGTCCGCGGCGGCACATCGACAACGGTCTCGCCGTGCCAGGTGATCCGCAGCCGGTCACCATCGGTCACCTCACCGATGACGGTGGCCAGCACATCCCATTTGCGGCACACGGCCATGAAGGCATCTACGTTCTCCGGGGTCACCACCGCGCACATGCGCTCCTGAGACTCGCTGGAGAGCACCTCAGCCGGTGTCATTCCGGTCGCACGCAGCGGCACCTTATCCAGATCGATGTGCATGCCGCCGTCCCCGGCCGAAGCCAGTTCCGATGTGGCGCAGGATAGTCCGGCACCGCCGAGGTCCTGGATGCCGACCACCAGATGTGCCGCGTACAGCTCAAGGCAGCACTCGATGAGCACCTTCTCGGTGAACGGGTCGCCCACCTGCACGCTGGGGAGCTTCTTGCGAGAGGCACCGTCGGCCTCGTCACCGCCAAAGGTCTCCGAGGCCAGCACCGACACACCGCCGATGCCGTCCAGACCGGTGCGTGCGCCGAACAGGATGATCTTGTTGCCGGTGCCGGAGGCGAAGGCCAGATGCAGATCTTCCTTGCGCAGCACGCCTGCACACAGCGCGTTCACCAACGGATTACCGGCATAGGAGGCATCGAACACCGTCTCACCGCCGATGTTGGGCAGACCCAGCGAGTTCCCGTAGCCGCCGATACCGCGCACCACGCCATCGAAGACACGGCGGGTGTCGGGGGCATCGGCAGCACCGAAGCGCAGCTGATCCATAACGGCGATCGGCCGGGCGCCCATGGCCATGATGTCGCGAACAATGCCGCCCACACCCGTGGCAGCGCCCTGGTATGGCTCGACATACGACGGGTGGTTGTGCGACTCGACCTTGAAGGTGACCGCCCAGCCATCGCCGATGTCCACCACTCCGGCGTTCTCACCGATGCCGGCGAGCATCGCCGAGCGCATCTCCTCGGTGGTGGTCTGCCCGAAGTAGCGCAGGTGCACCTTGGAGGACTTGTACGAGCAGTGCTCGCTCCACATCACCGAATACATAGCCAGCTCGGCGTCCGTGGGACGGCGCCCGAGGATCTCGCGGATGCGGGCGTACTCGTCGTCCTTGAGCCCTAGTTCAGCGAAGGGCTGCGGGTGATCGGGGGTGGCTGTTGCGTTGTCGACCGTATCAACCCGTGAAGTCACGAACAGATTCTAACGTCGAACCCGACTTACCCTCGCTACATGCCATGCTGCTCGTACGGAGCGGCGATATCGGCAGGGTGGATAGGCCTGGCCGGATTCGCGATCATGCACAGAGCACGCAGTTCTCCACACTTTCCGACCAGGCCCGTCATACTTGGAAAATGCTCCGTGCAGCTTTGCTGGTCGCAGTTGGGATCCTGACGGGTTCATCGCTGCTGGCCGCCGGCGGCTGTGCGGCAGGTCAGCCCGACCCGTCTCGCCCGATCGCCCAGGCGATCAACGGCCTGCCCGGTGTGGAGAGCACCAGTCACAGCTTCTCAATCGGCTGGTACGACACATTCACGGTGTACCTGGACGCCAACGTCCGGCCTGAGATCACTCCAGAACAGCTCACTGCGATCTGGGAAGTCTTCAGTCATCAGGTAGAGAAGGCCGGGGCCGGGCATGCACATGTGAACGTCCGGCTGTCCATCAACGACTGCCCGTCCACCGCCGCTCAGCCCGACCGTTACTGCGGTGGGATCTCCGAGACCACCGACATGGAAAGTGCCGAACCCGTGCCCAACTGGCAAGAGTGGCGGGCGCTCATCCGGGGGCACTACGGAAACGACATCCGCGTAAACACGAGCCATGTGAAGGGTCAGTCGCGCAAACAGATCACGGTGGCGTTAGCCCCATGGTCCGACGGGAAGCCGAGACAAGCCCGCGTACAAGACTTTTCGTCACTCTTCCGCCGTGTTGCCACCGATTTCCCGGGCCTGCGCGAGGCAGCATGGACCGCTACCTCAACCGGCGGACAGGCACCGGCACACGGAAACGATCTGGAACTCGGTACCTCGCGCGGATTACCCACCGACGCCGAGTTCGGTCTCTGGGAAGCGCTCTCTGCCATTGCCCCGGTGAAGATGAACCTCGTCAGGGAGTCGGAGACCAGCGACCAGAAGTCATTGGTCACCGTCACGCTCCCGGGCAGCGGTGAGACCGCCTGGCGAAGTGCAGCACTGAGCCAGCTGATGCTGCTCAAGGCGTATCAGCATCGGGTCAAGTACGAGGCGACGTACGGCAAGGACACGCTCTCGGTCGTTGTGGGCGGCTGCTCGCCAGAGTTCGATTCCGGGTTCCCGTTGCAGAACGAGCTTCGCCAGTGGTTCGAGACCTGCTCCTAGTGATCTGCCCCGATCAACACCTTCAGCAGCTCGCGCCGGCGCAGCGCCAGGGCCGCCCAGATCAACAATCCGAAGCCGATCGCGAAGACGACCGGGAACCACGCCTCCTCGTGCATGTCGATGGTGACCGCACCACCCAGGTAGGCCGTCAGCCCGACGGCGCCGAGCACCGCGGTACGCGGGATGGCGAATACGACAGTGCACGCCAGCAGCACCCAGCCGATCAGGGCCGTCTGATACGGCGGGAAGCCCAGCGCCTCCGTCGCGGTACGCGCGAACTGCGCCCCAAAGATCTTTGGTACGGCGTCGGCCAACAGGAACAGCACGATGATCGCGGTCAGCGCGAGACCAATCTTCTCCGGTGGCGTCCGGGCCGCGAATGCGGCGTTAACACTCGACACAAAACTCTTGGCCTCGGCCATCACGGGTCCCTTCTCATTTCGACCCTTCAACAGTATTGATGCCGACCGACAAGGGCACCGAGGCGCACCGAGACGCCATACTCCACCCCATGGGAATGTTCGGCCAGCGCGGCGGCGCGCTTGGCGTTCTGGTGCTCAGCGTCGCATCCTTGGTCGCCGGCTGCGATTTCACCGGCTCGCGGGCCGCCGACCGAATCGATGACACGTTGCGACCGCTCGCGGGGGTGTCGTCGGTGTCCCACACCGTGAGTCGCAACGGCGGCTTCGGGCCTACCAGCGTCACCTTCGACGTCTACGTCCGCGGCGAAGCGTCCGCCGATCAGCTCTCCGCACTGACGCACGTCTTCACCGATCAGATCCACGATTCCCGCGCGTTCCGGTCCTTAACTGCGACCCTCACTGTGAGGCGCTGGCCGGAGGGCCATCACCTGGATTCCACGATGTATGTCGAACTGCAGCCGGCGGCGGCTACCCCGGAGCCCCCGTGGCAGGACTGGCTGAAGCTCTCCCGGGGCGAATACGGATACGAGATCACGGGCTGGGCATCGCCGTCCACCTACGACCGACCTGCCGGCACCAGCCTCAATGTCACGTTGTTCGACGGCAAGGATCGGCGGCCGGAAAATATCGGCGCCACCGAATTCGCCACGGCAGTGCGCAGGCTCGGCACCGACTTCCCCGGCTCCACCAGCGACTGGGTAATCACCAACTCCTTCATCTACTCCAACGATCCACCCAGCATCCGATCGGGCCACGGCCTGCCGACCGCGGCGCAGCTGGACTTGTGGGAGGTCCTGGACGCCATCGCGCCCGTCCACGGCGCCTTCAATCGGGGCCCGCTGCCGGGCAACCGCAACCAGCCTGACCGCAACAGCATCCAGCTCACCAAGCTGGCCGACCGGAACATGGATCACGTTGCGGAAGAACAGCTTCAGCTGATCAAGAAGTCAGGAACGTCGACCGTGTACACAATCGGCGATGCCCAGATCACGGTCCGTCCCGGACGCTGCTCCGCGGGCGTGCGGGAGCCTCAGCCCAGGACTGCCCCCGATGTGAACCTGCAGAGCGCGCTGCGCGCTCAATTCGAAACCTGCCCGCGTTGACTTCTCGTAGGCTCGCACCATGACCGTCACGATCGTCGCCAAGAATCCCGTCGTCGCCGCTCTGGCCGCGGAGTGGACCGCGTTGGACGAGCTCGGCGCCACCTTGACCGATGAGCAATGGGCCGCTCCGTCGGTGCTGCCGGGGTGGACGGTCAAGGATGTCATCGCGCACGTAGTGGGTACCGAACGCCTGCTGTCCGGCGACCCGATCCCAAGCACTGATGAGGCCGTCGCCAATCTCCCACACGTGCACAATCCCGTTGGTGTCCTCAACGAACGGTGGCTCACCTACTACCGCAAGCTGCCGCCCGTGGCGGTGCTGAACGACTTACGCAGCGTGACCAGCGCGCGCCTTGCCATCCTGGAGGGCCTGTCTCAGGAGCAGTTCAACGCTGAGACATCAACACCGGTGGGGCCGGAAAGCTACGGCCGGTTCATGCAGATCCGCGATTTCGACTGTTGGATGCACGAATTGGATGTGCGTGACAGCCTCGGGATGCCCGCACCGGCAGACCCGGTGGCGGCGACGCCGGCCCTCACCGAGCTGATCAACGCATTGCCGTTCCTGGTCGGAAAGCGGGCGGGTGCACCCCAAGGCAGCCGGATACGTTTCGTGCTCACCGGAATTGGTGCACAGAACATTGATATCGAAATCCCCGACCGGGCCCGCATCGTCTCGACGCTCTCCGGCGCGCCGCACGTGACGCTCACCGCGGACACCTGCGAGTTCGCCCGTCATCTGGGTGGGCGAGCCAGCGCGAGCCGCGACGGATTCACCCTGGACGGTGATCCGGAACTGGGTTGGCACATCGTCGCCAACCTGCGCTTCACGATGTAGCGGGCAGCTCCAGAAACGCTTGCAGCGCATCGGAGTACATCGGAACGTCGTGCGCACCCATCAGTTCACGCACCGAATGCATGGCCAGTGTGGCGGCACCGACGTCGACGGTGACGATGCCGGTGTGTGAGGCCGCGAACGGGCCAATGGTGGAGCCGCACTGCATATCCGCCCGATGTTCGTACCGCTGATATGGGACGCCGGCCCGCTCGCAGGCCAGCGCGAATGCCGCCGCACCCCGGCCATCGGTGGCATACCGAACGTTCGGATGAATCTTGATCACCGGCCCGGCATTGACGGCAATCTGGTGACCCGGTTCGTGCCGATCCGGGTAGTTGGGGTGAGTGGCGTGCGCCATATCGGCCGAGACCATCAGCGAGGCGGCCGCACGCCGCAGGAAGTCCTCTCGGGTGCCGTTGCTGGACAGCACGATCCGTTCCAGAACTGTCGACAGTAGGTCCGAGTGGGCGCCGTGACCGGACACCGAGCCGATCTCCTCATGGTCGAAGAGCGCAAGCACGATCGTCGAGCTGGACTCGGCGGCAAGGAACGCCTCCAGCCCGGCGTAGCAGCTGGCCTGATTGTCCAGACGCGGGGCACTGACCAGGCTCTCGTCGGGACCTATGAGCGCCGCGGCGGTCAGGTCGTGCGCCATGAGATCGCGTCCGAGAACATCGGCCGCGGCGACCCCCAGCTGTCCGGCAATGAACTCGTCGAAGCTCTTTCCGCCGCTCCATACCGAATTCACATGCCACTGCGGGTCGATCACCCATTTCTTACGCTCCTCGGCGCTGACCATGTGAATCGCCAGATTCGGCACCCGCAGGATCGGCTGGTCGATGCGAATCAGGGTGGACCGCACTGCATCTCCGTCACGCACCAGCACCCTTCCGGAGAGCCCCAGATCGCGGTCCAGCCAGGTCTGCACCCATGCCCCGCCATAGGGCTCCAGGGCAATCATGGGCCAACCCGCCTGTACGCGATCGGCGTTGGCCTTCACCCGGAGGTTCGGGCTATCGGTATGCGCCCCGATCACCCGGAAGGCCGCGTTGTCGTCTTCCATGTCGACACCGCGCCAGGCCACGATCGACCCCGACCGCACGGTGAAGTAGTCACCCGAGTGCCCCGGCCAACGCTGCGCCTCGAACAGCTCGGTGAAGCCTTCCTGGCGGAGTCGCTGTGCCACCGTGTCCACCGCGTGAAACGGAGACGGTGAGGCGTCGATGAATTGGCACAGTCCTGATGCGGTCGCGGTCACGCTTCCCATGATGGCTGACTGGATTGGGTCTAGGGTCGAAGCGTGACCGATCCCGTGCCACAGCCTGTTCTGGAACCGCTGTCTTCGTCGGCCATTTTCCTGGTGGTGACTGTCGACGCGGGAGCCGAACAAGCAGTTCACGCTGCATTGCCCGACTTGTCCGGCCTGGCTAAGGCCATCGGATTCCGCGACCCGGCACGGCGATTGTCGCTGGTTACGGCAATCGGCTCGGATGCCTGGGACCGCCTCTTTTCCGGGCCGCGCCCCGCTCGGCTGTGGCCGTTTCAGGAGGTGTGTGGCGAGCGGCACACCGCCCCAGCGACACCTGGTGACATGCTGTTCCACATCCGTGCGAGCACTATGGACCGCTGCTTCGAGCTGGCCACGCGCATTACGGCCACGCTGGCCGGTGCCATCACCGTGGTGGACGAGGTACACGGCTTTCAGTACTTCGACAACCGGGACCTGCTGGGATTTGTCGACGGCACCGAAAATCCCGATGGTGAGGAAGCCGCGTCGGCAGCCCTCGTCGCCGCCGAGGATGCCGACTTCGCCGCGGGCAGCTACGTGCATATCCAGAAATACCTGCACGATATGGCCGCCTGGAGCGCGTTGCCGGTCGACGAGCAGGAGAAGGTGATCGGGCGTACCAAGCTCGACGACATCGAATTCGACGATGCCGTCAAACCCTCGAATTCACATGTGGCCCTGAATGTCATCGAGGACGACGAGGGCAACGAGCTGCAGATCCTGCGGCGCAACATGCCGTTCGGCGAGCTGGGGAAGGCCGAGTTCGGAACGTACTACATCGCTTACTCACGCACCCCGGATGTCACGGAACGCATGCTGCACAACATGTTTGTCGGGGATCCCCCGGGGAACACCGACCGCATCCTGGACTTCTCGACCGCGGTCACCGGCGGGCTGTTCTTCGCACCGTCCGCGGACTTCCTCGACGCTCCCCCACCGCTGCCCAGCCAGGTAGCCGCGAAATCCACTGAGTACCAAGGGTCCCTATCCATCGGCAGCCTGAAAGGAACGTCGGCATGAACAACCTGTATCGCGAACTCGCCCCGATCACGGATGAGGCGTGGGCGGAGATCGAGACCGAGGCCACCCGCACCTTCAAACGCCATATCGCCGGACGCCGGGTGGTCGATGTCAGTGAGCCGGGCGGCCCCTCCAGCGCGGCGGTGAGCACCGGCCATCTGTTGGACGTGGCCGCACCCGCCGACGGCGTCCAGGCGCATCTGCGCGAGAGTAAACCGCTTGTACGACTGCGCGTTCCGTTCACCATCAGCCGTTCGGCCATCGACGACGTGGAGCGCGGCTCACAGGACTCCGACTGGGACCCGGTCAAGGTGGCGGCCAAAAAGCTGGCGTTCGCCGAGGACCGCACCATCTTCGAGGGATATCCCGCCGCCTCGATCGTCGGCATCCGTGAGTCGAGCTCGAACCCCGAACTCAAGCTCCCCGAAGATGTCCGCGAGTACCCCGACATCGTTGCGCAGGCACTGTCGGAATTGCGTCTGGCCGGTGTCGACGGCCCGTACTCGGTGCTGCTGTCGGCTGAGGAGTACACAAAGGTCAGCGAGGCCTCCGATCGCGGCTACCCGATCCGCGAGCATCTCCGCCGGTTGGTCACCGGGGAAATCCTCTGGGCGCCGGCGATCGATGGCGCCTTCGTGCTGAGCTGCCGCGGCGGCGACTTCGATCTACAGCTGGGCACCGATGTCACCATCGGCTACCTGTCCCATGACGCCGACAGCGTGCAGCTGTACCTCCAGGAGACCCTGACGTTCCTGGCTTACACCGCCGAGGCCTCGGTCGCACTGCTGCCCTAGACGAGCCCCGGCTCTAACACACTCGTGTATGCCCACCTTTGTGCGACAAAGCAATTCGTTATCGTCCTCGTCGCTCAATGGTGTGCAGCGGGAAGATCACACGGCCTGGAGTTTCCCGATCGCCGAATGCACCACCCGGTCGAGCCTCGCCCGCCCCTCACCCGCATCCCACGCGAACGATCGCACGACAACCAGCAGTCCACGAACTCGAACCCACGTCATCAGCTGGCCGGGAATCTCTTGGTCCATGTCGGCGGGCCGCATCAGCGCCGTGACCGACGGATACGGCGCGGTGTTCGGGCCGGGCGCGGACGAAACCTGCACCGAAACGGTGCCCATCTCCAAGGTGTTCATCCCCTGCGCCGGCGCGATGGACTTCGCCCACGCGATCATGTCGACCCCGGGGTTCTCTTTGCCGTAAAGGACATCGATCGATTCTGTACAGTGCGACAACGCTCGCAGACGAACCAGAAAGTTGACCTTGGCGCCATTCGCATCACCAGCCTGGTGACACAACTGGTCACCACTACTGGTCGCACCGGCGAGATCGTCCTTCTCCACCTTCCAGTCCGCCGGGATGGCGTCGTCCGGAAGCAGGGACATCAACTCAGAGCTTGGTTTGTCGGCCAATGCGCTGTCGGCATTCGCCGTCGCGGCGAATCCGAGAATCGCGATCACAATCGATACGACGAGCACCGCGCTCCGCCGCGTACCCCTGGCTGCCTGACCCATAGACATGCTCCCTCCTCAGCTGACGGGAGCATAACTGTAAGAAGGGATAATTGCGCAATTGTCCAGTAGATACGCAGATAAACGCTGGTTTGAGCTTTGCCATCTATCGCCGCTCCACCGCCATGCACGATCGAGCACCGTGACAATGAACCACCGGGTCAGACAGTGCCAAACAGCCGTCACGCCGGACCGTCAGCAACGCCTAATGGCGAAGGAAATCAGGCGCTGAGCACGGCGTCGAGCGCCGAGTAAAAAATGCCGAGACCGTCATCGCTCGGGCCGGTCAGCGGCTCGGTCGCATGCTCCGGGTGCGGCATGAGCCCCACCACGCGGCCATTGGCCGAGGAAATCCCCGCGATATCGCGCATCGACCCGTTGGGATTCTCGCGGTAGCGGAAGACCACCCGGCCTTCGCCCTCCAACTCGTCGAGTACCTCGTCGGAGGCCACGTACCGGCCTTCACCGGACTTCAGTGGCACCAGGATGTCGGCACCCTTGTCGTACCGAGACGACCACGCCGTGTTGTTGGCGTCGACGCCCAGCCATACGTCGCGGCATACGAAGTGCAATCCGGCGTTACGTGTCAATGCACCAGGCAGCAGGCCTGCTTCGCACAGCACCTGGAAACCATTGCAGATACCCAGGATTGGCAGGCCTTGTGCGGCGGCGTCAACCACGGAACGCATCACGGGGGAGAACCGCGCGATGGCCCCGGCACGCAGGTAATCGCCGTAGGAAAAGCCACCGGGCACGATCACCGCGTCGACGGACTTCAGGTCGGCATCGTCGTGCCACAACGAGACCGCCTCGGCACCGGAGAGCCGGGCCGCACGGGCTGCGTCGACGTCATCAAGGGTGCCGGGGAACGTGATGACACCGATGCGTGGGGTCATTCGGACTCCCGCACGATTTCCCAGTCCTCGATGACGGTGTTGGCGAGCAGCGCCTCGGCGATCGACTCGAGATCGGCGTCACCGATCTCGCCCTCGAACTCCAACTCAAAGCGCTTGCCCTGCCGGACGTCTGCCACACCGGCATAGCCAAGGCGGGCGAGTGCGCCCACGATCGCTTGCCCCTGCGGGTCCAGGATCTCGGGTTTCGGCATGACGTTTACGACGACTCGGGCCACGGCCTGACTTTACCGTGTGGGCCCGGACACATCCCGCCTAGACTCCCCTTCATGCAGCTGACCCACTTCGGGCATTCGTGCCTGCTGGCAGAATTTCCGTCTGAAAATGGGAGCACGACCCTGCTGTTTGATCCGGGCAACTTCTCGCACGGATTCGAGGGCATCACCGGCCTGTCGGCCATCCTGATCACCCATCAGCATCCCGACCATGTGGACCTGGCACGGCTACCCGCGCTGGTCGACGCCAACCCGGGGGCCGCGCTGTACGCCGACCCGATGACGGCGGCGCAGCTGGGCGAGCCGTGGCAGGCGGTGCATGCCGGTGACAGCTTCACCGTCGCGGATCTGAGTGTGCGCGGGGTCGGTGGGCAGCACGCGGTCATCCACCCTGAGATCCCGCTCATCGACAACACCTCGTATCTGATCGGCGACGCCGGCCATCCCGCGCGGCTCATGCACCCGGGCGACGCGCTCTTCACTCCCGGCGAGGAGGTCGACGTGCTGGCACTACCGGCGGCGGCGCCGTGGATGAAAGTCTCCGAGGCCATCGAATACCTGCGCGCGGTCAACCCTGCCCGGGCGGTGCCGATCCACCAGGGCATCTTGCAGGAGGCCGCATACCCGTTCTTCTACACGCGGTTTCGCGAGATGTCTGACGCCGACTTCCAGGTGCTGCCGCACGAGGACGCGGTGGTGTTCTAGCCCCTTCAGCGCCGAAACCGAGGTTGTGGCGGGATCGTCTCGCACATTTTCGCCAGAACCCCGGTTTCGATGAGCGCCCTAGCCGATATCCTCGGCGGCGCCCCGGCCCGCGGCCCGTCCGCTGAAGATGCAGCCACCCAGGAACGTGCCCTCCAAGGCACGATATCCGTGCACGCCGCCGCCGCCGAATCCGGCGACCTCTCCAGCCGCATACAGGCCCTCGAAGCAACTTCCGTCGGCCCGCAACACCCGCGAATCCAGATCGGTCTCCAAGCCGCCCAACGTCTTTCGGGTCAAGATATGCAACTTGACGGCGATCAACGGACCCGCCTTGGGATCGGTGAGGCGGTGCGGAGCCACCACCCGGACAATCCGATCGGCGAGATATCCCCGCGCGGCGCGGATGGCGGCTATCTGCGGGTCCTTGCCGAAGGGGTTGGCCACCTCACGGTCGCGTGCCGTTACCTGCTGAGCGATCGTCGCGTAGTCCAGCGGGGTGACGTCCGGCAGCGCGTTCATCTTGGCTACCAGATCGGGCAGATTCGTGGCACTGACGAAGTCGACGCCCTTATCGATGAACGCCTGTACCGGCGCGGGCGCGCCGGCCTTGCCACGCCGGAGCACCCCCCGCACATCCTTGCCCGTGAGGTCGGGATTCTGCTCCTGTCCCGACAGTGCGAACTCCTTGGCGATAATCCGCGCATTCAGGATGAACCACGAGTAGTCGTGCCCGCTACGGCAGATATGCTCCAACGTGCCCAAGGTGTCGAATCCGGGGAACAAGGGCGCGGGAATTCGAGATCCATTGGCGTCCAACCAGAGTGATGATGGACCGGGAAGGATGCGAATCCCGTGACCCGGCCAGACCGGGTCGTAGTTGGTGATGCCCTCGGTGTAATGCCACATGCGGTCACGGTTGATCAGATGGGCGCCCGCGCCAACCGAGATCTCGAGCATGCGCCCATCGACGTGCGCGGGCACGCCGGTCAACAGCTGCTCCGGAACGCGTCCCATCCGCTCGGGCCAGTTGGCCCGCACCAGATCGTGGTTGGCCCCGATACCGCCGCTGGTCACGATGACGGCTTGTGCACGGAATTCAAACTCTCCCACTGCTGTTCGCGAGGAAGCGATACCCCTCGCGTCGGTGGAAGACTCCAGCACGGTGCCCCGGACACCCACGGCGGCGCCTTGTTCGACGATCAGCTCATCGACCTGGTGGCGGTAGGCGATGCGCACTTGCCCCCGGTCCACAGCGGCGAGCACGCGCCGGGCGAAAATCTCCACCAGGCCAGGCCCGGTGCCCCAGGTGATATGGAATCGCGGAACCGAGTTGCCCGGCCCCAGCGCGTCCTTACCGCCGCGTTCGGCCCACGCCACCACGGGAAATGTTTGTAACCCCCTGGCGCGCAGCCAACTTCGCTTCTCGCCTGCGGCGAAGTCGACATACGCGTGCGCCCATTGACGAGGCCAGTGGTCCTCCGGCCGATCGAAGCCGGCGGTGCCGAGCCAATCCTGTAGTGCCAGCTCGTGGGAGTCCTTGATGCCCAGGCGACGCTGTTCAGGACTGTTGACGAAGAACAGGCCTCCGAACGACCAGTACGCCTGCCCGCCCAGATTGGCGGCGTTCTCCTGCTCGACGATGACGACATTCTTGCCGCGGTCCACCAACTCACAGGTCGCCACCAATCCGGCAAGACCTGCGCCGACGACGATGACATCGGAACTCGCGTCACTCACCGGTTCACCGTAGCGGGGTCGATTGACGATTAAAAGGTCCAACTGCCTTGCGGTGAAAGCACAAAGCCATGTCCCACGCGTCGGGGCAGCACATGCGGCATGCCGTTGAAGCTTCCGTTGAAATCGCAGTTCGAGGCGATCGCCACGATTCCCGAGTAAGAGACTGGGCAAACTGTAGCGACTAGGCCACGCTGTGCAATACCTGCTTGGGCGACCATTCGTAGACGCCCGGAACCGAGCCGTGCAGCAGCGAGAGGTCGATGGCGTCGATCATGGCTTGCCGCGGACCGGGCTTACGGAGGTGTTTGGCCGAGATGGCCACACGCACCACACCGTCGCGGCGCGCGGTCCGCGCGGCCGAGAGCACCAGCATCCGGCACCACCAGGGCTCGGAGAGGAATCCCTCGCCGATGCCCAGCACCCGAGCCCGCACCGAGGTGCCATGGACCAGGTCGGTGATCTCGGAAAGCCCGATATTCAGACGGAAACCGTTGCGCGGCAGCATTTCCACTGCGCCAGCAGAGGCCATCCAACCCGGTGCCGCGAACAGGCGCGTACGCAAGCCGGTCTGCTCCATCACACGGTCGGCGGCCATCAGACGCAGGTTGGCCTCGTGTGCGGGCAACGCGGCGAACTCATCGCGACGCTTCTTGGTGGCCGCCTGGTCGTATCCGTGCAGGACGATGGCATCGCCCCGCGACCGGCGTGCGGCCAGCCAGTCGACCGTCGGCTGGTCCTCTACGAGGCGGTACTTGCCCTTCAAGCGCGGGGACACGAGGAACGACAACGGAATCGACCGCTTATCCATTTCCTCAGTAAATACAGCGATCTCGTCGAGAGTGCGATCGCAGATTCCCGACACCGATACCAGCAGCTGTCCTGCCATGCCGCCAGTGTGGCAACTCCAGATGTACGCAAGGTGTCAGACACCCCGCATCGAAAAGAACGCTCCGGCGCGCTACCCCAGCTCCTTCTCGATGGCCGCGATCACCTCGGGAGCATCCGGCACCGTCGTCGGCCGAAACCGGTTGGCCACCGAACCGTCCCGCGCGATCAAGAACTTCTCGAAGTTCCACTGCACGTCCCCGGCGGTGCCTTCGGAATCAGCGGTCTTGGTGAGCTCGGCGTACAGCGGATGCCGGCTCTCACCGTTGACATCAGTCTTCTCCAGCAGTGGGAAGCTCACCCCGTAGGTGGTGGAGCAGAACGTCTGGATCTCCTCCGCCGTCCCGGGTTCCTGCCCCATGAATTGGTTACACGGCACGCCCAGCACTGTCAGGCCACGGTCGGCGTAGTCGGTGGCCAGTTTTTCCAGAGCTGCGTACTGCGGGGTGAGGCCACATTTGGACGCGACGTTGACGACCAGCACGGCGTTATCACCGAAATCGGCAAGTGACAGCTCTGCGCCGTCGAGTGCGGTCAACGGAATGGAGGCGAGATCGGACATGCTCACCACGTTACCGGTGTTGCGATGGTTGACTGTTCGCACATTACGCAACGTTGCGGGAGGTCATATGAGCGAGGAGGACGAGTTCTCCTCAGGTCGCAGTGCCCTGCGGATCGCCTCGGTGGCGGCGCTGGGCGGACTGCTCTTCGGGTACGACAGCGCGGTCATCAACGGCGCCGTACAGGCGATCCAGGACGAGTTCGCCATCCGGGATGCGGAGCTGGGATTCGCGGTCGCCTCCGCGCTCCTCGGGGCCGCCGTCGGTGCCATGACGGCTGGACGCGTGGCCGACAGGATCGGGCGGGTGGCGGTCATGAAGATCGCCGCCGCACTGTTCCTGCTGAGCGCGGTCGGCGCCGGGCTGTCCACCAACATCGAATTGCTTGTCATTTTTCGCGTGATCGGCGGAGTGGGGGTGGGTGTCGCCTCGCTGATCGCACCGGCCTACATCGCAGAGACCTCACCGTCGAACATCCGTGGCCGGTTGGGTTCTCTACAACAACTGGCAATCGTCACCGGCATCTTCCTGTCCCTCACCGTTGACTGGCTGCTGGCGCATATCGCGGGTGGATCGCGCAGTGAATTGTGGTTGGGCCTCCCGGCATGGCGCTGGATGTTTCTCGCGATGGCACTGCCGGCGCTCGTCTACGGCGTGCTGGCCTTCACCATCCCCGAGTCACCTCGTTATCTCGTTGCCACCCACAGAATTCCCGAGGCACGCACGGTGCTGACGAGGCTGCTCGGGGAGAAGAACCTGGACATCACGATCACCCGAATTCAGGAAACTCTCGACCAGAGCACCGCGCCCTCGTGGCGTGATCTACGCAAGCCCACCGGTGGTCTGTACGGCATCGTGTGGGTTGGTGTGGCGCTGGCGGTATTTCAGCAGCTAGTAGGCATCAACGTGATCTTCTACTACTCGAATGTGCTGTGGCAGGCCGTCGGATTCGGCGAGAGCTCGTCCTTCACCATCACGGTTATCACCTCCATTACGAACATCGCCACAACGCTGGTGGCCATCGCGTTAATCGACCGGGTGGGCCGCAAGCCCTTGCTGCTCATTGGTTCGGCCGGGATGGCCGTGACGCTCAGCACGATGGCAATCGTCTTCAGTTCGGCCACCGTCCTGGACGGCAAGCCGCACCTGGGACCCGTCGCAGGACCCGTTGCGCTGGTGGCTGCCAACCTGTTTGTCGTGGCGTTCGGAATGTCCTGGGGCCCGGTGGTGTGGGTGCTGCTCGGCGAGATCTTCCCCAACCGAATCCGGGCGGCGGCCATGGGAGTGGCCACGGCCGGAAACTGGGCTGCCAACTGGCTGGTGACCGTCAGCTTCCCCGCGCTACGCGACTCGTTGGGAATCGCCTACGGGTTCTACGCGATCTGCGCGGTGGTGTCGCTGGTGTTCGTAGCGCGCTGGGTGAACGAAACCAAGGGCCGGACACTGGAAGACATGGATTCGGCCATCAACTGAACAGCTGGCCGCACCGCGCCGCGGCGACCACTCCTCCGTCGACCAAAAGATCGGTCCCGGTGATGTACGACGCGTCGGTACCGAGCAGGAAGGCCGCTGCCGCGGCGATATCGTCGGGCGTGCCGATCCGTCTGGTCGCCGATCCGTCGATCATGGCCTTGGTGACGGCACCGGTCTCCGAGGCGAGTTCCTGGTGTCCCATCTTGGTGGACACCACCCCCGGGCTGATCGAGTTGAGTCGGGCGCCGCGCGCACCCCATTGCCGGGCAAGTGCTCGCACGCGAATATGGTTGGCGCGCTTCGACAGCTGGTAGGCAACCGCGGGATACTCGATGCTCTGAACGTACGGTAGTGCGAGCAGACCCTCGGGGCCGGTGCTCGCCAGTTCCCGCTCCTGTTCGGTCGAGAGTTCCATGGGCATATGGCCGGCCATGCTGGCGATCACCACACCCGCGCCGCCGGAGGACACGACGTTGCCGAACTCCTCCAGAACCAGGGCCACTCCCACCAGGTCGACGGCCAGGATGGCTTGTGCCGGGGCCTGCGCCGGAGAGAGACCGGCGGTGTGCGCCACCTGGGTGATCCGCCCAAGCTCCGCGGCGACGGCGGCGAGCCCGGATACCGACTCGCGCGAGGAGACGTCAACGCGGTGCCCGATGACGTTGTGTCCATCGGCCTTCAGCTCGTCGACGACCGCTCGCAGTGCCTGCTCGTTGTAGTCCGCGATCACCAGGGTCTTACCGATGCCCTGACGGCGGGCGATGACCTTGCCCATCCCGCCAGCGCCGGTGACAACGACGACTTCGTCGGACAACCGACTACTCCTTCACGGCACCAAGAACATCGAGCACCCAGGCGAGTTGGAATGCGCTTTCTTTCCATCGCTCATAGCGTCCGCTGATACCACCGTGCCCCGCCGTCATCTCGGTGCGCATCAAGATGGGACGATCGCCTGTAGTCGTGTGCCGCAGCTCGGCAACCCATTTGGCAGGTTCGACGTACAGCACCCGCGAGTCATGCAGTGAGGTCATCGCGAGAATGGTCGGATACTCGGTGGCACGGATGTTCTCGTATGGCGAGTACGACTTGATGTAGTCGTAGACATCCTTGTCTTCCAGGGGATTTCCCCACTCGTCCCATTCGGTAACGGTGAGCGGCAGCGTCGGGTCACAGATGGTGGTGACCGGATCCACGAAGGGCACTTGCGCCAGCACCCCGGCGAACAGTTCGGGCGCCTGGTTCACGGCGGCACCCACCAACAGACCGCCCGCGCTCCCGCCCCACGCCGCGAGCCTGTCCGGCAACGCAATGCCAGCATCAACGAGATGTCGTGCTGCCGCTACGAAGTCGGTGAAGCTGTGCTTCTTGTGCAGCATCTTGCCGTCCTCGTACCAGAGGCGGCCCATCTCACCGCCACCGCGCACATGGGCGATGACGAACACCACTCCCCTGTCCAGCAGCGAGAGGCGTCCAATGCTGAACTGCGGGTCCTCGCACATCTCGTAGGCGCCATACCCGTAGAGGATGGTCGGCGCCGGTTCACGAGTGTCCGTGCGATGAACCACCGACAGCGGTATCCGGGTGCCGTCCTGGGCAACCGCCCATTCCCGTCGCTCCACATAGTCTTCCCGGCGATAACCGCCGAGAACGGGTTGTTCCTTGAGCAGCGTGCGTTCCCCGGTGTGTACGTCGAGGTCGTACACCCGCGTCGGCGTGATGAAGGATGTGCAACCCACACGCAGCAGCGGTGAGTTCCATTCGGGGTTGTCGCCCAGACCGGACAGCATGAGCTCCGAGTCGAACTCGACCTCCTTCGGCGCACCGTATCCGTCGGCCTCAATCGGCCATACCTGGATGCGTGGCAGCGCTTCTCGGCGATAGCCGATCACGAAACGCTCAGCGAAGGCTTCCACACCGTCCAGGCGCACATCGTCACGATGGGCGATCAGGGTGCGGGCCAGTGCCGGGTCGGCTGGTCCCTGGGCGACCGCGGCGCACGGTAGGTCAGCGAGCGCGAAGTTCACCGCTCCGTCGTTGTGCAGGATCAGGAGCCGATCCTCACCTCCGACCACAGCGTGATCGACGGTGTATTCGATACCGGTGCGGCGCAGCCAGACTGGAGAGAAGGTGGTCGCGGGGTCTTCGGCGTCACCGATCAGGATCTCGGACGTCACCGACGAGTGCACGCTGATGGCGACAAAGCGGTCACTGCGGGTACGGCCCACGCCGATCCAGAAACGCTCGTCCGGCTCGGAAAACACCTCGACGGGCTCCGTATCACTACCCAAGGTGTACCGGCGAATAGCGTAGGGCCGGAACGCTTCATCGATCACCGGGTAATACAGGGTGCGACTGTCCATCGCCCAGGTTGCGCCGGCACCGATGTCGGTGATCTCGTCCGGGTACATCTGGCCGGTGCGCAGATCCTTGAAGCGCAGGGTGTACATCTCGTGGCCGACGACGTCGACCGAGTAGGCCAACGTGTTCCCGTCGGGGCTGACGGTCGCAGCTCCCAGGGAGAAGAAGTCGTGCCCCTCGGCTTCCACGTTGCCGTCGAGCAGGATCTGCTCGCCAGGAACATCGTGATCCAGTGCCGGAGGCCGCCAGCTGTCGATTCCGACGGATTCGCCTATCGGACAACGACAATGAGTACCGTACTGCTTGCCCTCGAAGCTTCGGGCGTAGTACCACCACTGCCCCATCCGAGTGGGAATCGAGAGATCCGTCTCCTTGGTGCGGGACTTGATCTCGCCGAAGATGCTGTTGCGCAGGCCTTCTAGGTGGCCAAGCTGGTCATCGACGTAGGCGTTCTCTGCCTCCAGGTGCGCGATGACCTCTGGGCTCTCCTTCTCGCGCATCCATTCGTACGGATCGACGAAGGTATCCCCGTGGTACTCGCGCAGGGTGTCGATGCGGTTCGCGGTGGGCGGGCGTACGGGCCCGCTCACGCCGACGGGCCGATCCAATCAGCGAAGCTGAGCCCCGAGATGCGTTCATATGCCTCGATGTACCGCTCGCGAGTGGCTACCGCCACCGCCTCGGGCAATGGCGGCGGCGGAGTATCCGACGCGCGATCCCATCCCGATTCGGGACCGGTGAGCCAGTTGCGCACGAACTGCTTGTCGAAGCTGTCCTGCACCACACCTGCCTTGTAGTTGGCCGCGTCCCAGTACCTGGACGAGTCGGGGGTGAACACCTCGTCGGCCAGCACCAGGGTGCCTTCGATATCGACACCGAACTCGAATTTTGTGTCGGCCAAGATGATTCCCTTGTACAGGGCATGTGCTGCGGCCCTGGTGTAGATCTTGATCGTCTCGTCGCGCAGTTGGTTGGCACGCACGCCGCCGACAAGATCCACCACGGCGGCGAAATCGACATTCATATCGTGCTCTCCGATGTCGGCCTTCGTCGCCGGGGTGAACAACGGCGGATCCAGTCGACTGGCCTCACCGAGCCCCTGTGGCAGCACGTGACCGCACACCGCACCGGTGCGCTGGTAGTCCAGCAGTCCAGACCCGGTGAGGTATCCACGGGCCACACACTCCACGGGGAGCATGTCGAGCCGGCGCACCAGCAGTGCCCGGCCCAGCACCTCCTCGGGTATGCGCGGGTCATCGGGCGGTCCGGCCAGATGGTTCGGCACGGTCAGCAGCCCGAAGAAGAAGACGCTCATCGCGGTGAGGATGCGCCCCTTGTCCGGTATCGGCGTGTCCAGGACGAAATCGAACGCGGAAATTCGGTCGGTAGCGACGAACAGCAGGTGCTCGTCGTCGACTCGGTACAGCTCACGGACCTTTCCGCTGGCCACATGCTGGTAATCGGACAGCGGAGGACGCATCGTGCCATCCTACGATTCATGCGATTCCTGCCCTACTCGACCCGACCGGGACGGTTGCTCGGCCAGTTGTTCAGCGACGTAGCGGTCGCGATCTGGAGCACGATCTGGGTGCTCGTCGGGCTTGCTGTGCACGCCGCGGTGTCGACGATCGCCGAGGTAGGCCGGCAGGTGAAGGACGGCGCCGACGGTATTTCGGACAACCTGAACTCCGCCGGCGACAGCGCACACCGGATCCCCTTGGTGGGCGACAAGGTGGGCGGACCGTTGCGTGCGGCCAGCGAGGCGGCCGCCGATTTGGCCGGGGCCGGCCACAACCTGGATACCACTGCGACCTGGCTGGCGATCGTTTTGGCGATCGCCGTCGCCGCGCCTCCCATTCTGGCGTTCGCAGGGCCGTGGATCTTTTTGCGGATCAGGTTCTTTCGCCGCAAGCTGGTCGCGGTACAGCTGGCGGCCACCCCCGCCGGTGAACAGCTGCTGGCTCTGCGGGCACTCGCCAACCGGCCGCTGAAGAAGCTGGCGGTGGTCACGCCCGATCCGGTGGCGGCCTGGCGCGCTCAGGACACCGCGTCGATGCGGGGCCTCGCGGCCATCGAATTGAGGGCCTCGGGTATCAGCACACCGAAAACCTGGCGCACCTCCTAGCCGATCACGGCGCGTTAGGAGGCCGCCACAAGCAGATGGCGGATACCGGTATGCCGGTTACTGCGCGTCCATTCCACCGGCCCGGCCAGTTGCAATGACGCAAAACGCGGCAGCAGCTCCTCGAACACCACTCGCAGCTCCAGACGAGCCAGATGTGCCCCCAGACAGAAATGCACGCCCTGCCCAAAGCCTAAGTGAGGATTCGGTTTGCGCGTGATGTCGAAGACGTCCGGCCGGTCGAAAACCAGCGCATCGCGATTCGCCGAGCCCTCCCAGACCACTACCTTCTGTCCTGCGACGATCTGCTGCCCGCCCAACATCACATCAGCGGTTGCCGTCCTGCGCTTGGACGGTGACGGCGAGGTCCAGCGCAGCATCTCCTCGATAGCCGTCGGCAGCAGGGCAAGATCTTCACGCAGGGAACGGAATTGGCCGGGGTTGTCCAGCAGTGCCAACAGGCCAACGGCAATGGCATTGCGCGTGGTCTCGGCACCGGCACTGAACAACAGATAGAAGAACAGATACAGTTCGGCGTCCGACAGCGAGGGCGCTTCCGGATCATCGACCGTCGCATTGGCAACCACAGACAACATGTCGTCGGCGGGCGCCGCACGTTTCGATGCAACCAACTCCGAACCATATTGATACATACCGGAGCTGGGATCGCCCAAAGAGCTGGTGACGTGCGAGCGCCGTGACTTGCCGAAGTCGAAACTGGGCTCAACCGCCTCGAACAGCCAGTGCCGTTCAGACTCCGGTACCCCCAGCAGGATGCAGATCATCTGCATGGGCAGCTCTGCGGCGATATCGACAAGGAAGTCAAACGGCACGGTCGGCCGCACCGCGTCCAAGAGCGCCCGGCAGCGCACCCGCAAGTCATCCTCGACCCGCTGGATCATGCGTGGGGTCAGTCCGGAGCTCACCAACTTGCGGATCTGGCGGTGTCGCGGATCATCCATCATGTTGAGCACCTGCCCGGCGATCGGCAAGTCCTGTATGAGGGTGCCGCCGTAGGGCCGGTCACCCCCGGTCGCCGATGAGTACATCACCGGATCACGCAGCACCTCAAAGGTTTCCGCATAGGTGGCCACCGACCAGAAGCCCTCGCTGTCCGGGGTGTTCTCGGTGGGCGCGTGCCAGTACACCGGCGCCTCGCGCCGATGCTGTGCAAACAGGGCGTGCGGAAACCCGCCGGCGAAGTTGTCCAGGTCGGTCAGGTCTATGCCACGAAGAGCCGCGCAGCCCATGAACTACAGAATGGCACCCGGGTTATAGGCCGCGGCCTCGGGGTAAGCGTCGACAAGCGCGGAAACATCGGCCACCACCCGATCGACCTGGTCGGCTGCGGCACCGGTGAACGAGGCCCGATCTGCCAGCGCAGCTTCCAGGGTCGCAGCGTCCAGCGGCAGCCTCGGATCTTCGGCCAGCAAGCCCAAAAGGTCTGGTTCGGCGCCCTTTTCACGCATGGCGAGCGCTGTCGCGACAGCATGCTCCTTGATGACCTCGTGGGCTTCTTCGCGTCCAACCCCGGCGCGCACCGCAGCCATCAGCACCTTGGTGGTCGCCAGGAACGGCAGATAGCGACGCAGCTCCCGGTCGATCACCGCCGGGTAAGCACCGAACTCGTCGAGCACCGTCAGGAACGTCTCGATCATCCCGTCGATGGCAAAGAAGGCATCGGGCAGCGCCACACGCCGCACCACCGAGCAGAACACATCGCCTTCATTCCATTGCGCCCCAGCCAGTTCCGCAGCCATGGAGCCATACCCACGCAGAATCACCTGCAACCCGTTGACCCGTTCACAGCTGCGGGTGTTCATCTTGTGAGGCATCGCCGAGCTACCCACCTGCCCGGGCGCGAAGCCCTCGGTAACCAGCTCGTGCCCGGCCATCAGCCGAATGGTGTGCGCCAGTGAGGAGGGGCCGGCACCGAGCTGCACCAGCGCGGACACCACATCGTGGTCCAGAGAGCGTGGATACACCTGGCCAACGCTGGTCAGAGCAGCCGAGAACCCGAGGTGCTCGGCAATACGCTGCTCCAACGCGGCCAACTTGACCACGTTCCCGTCGAACAGATCGAGCATGTCCTGCCCGGTACCCATGGGACCCTTGATCCCACGCAGCGGATACCGGTCGAGAAGCTCACGCAACCGGGTGAGCGCGATCAACGTCTCGTCGGCCGCCGATGCGAACCGCTTACCCAATGTGGTGGCCTGTGCGGCCACGTTGTGACTGCGTCCGGCCATCACCACATCCCGGTATTCGACGGCGTGACGCGCGAGCCGCGCCACCACCGCGACACCGTGGGCATGGACATATTCCAGCGACCGCCGGATCTGCAGCTGCTCCACGTTCTCGGTGAGATCACGGCTCGTCATCCCCTTGTGGATGTGCTCGTGCCCGGCGAGGGCATTGAACTCCTCGATACGAGCCTTGACATCGTGACGGGTGACACGCTCGCGGGCGGCGATAGAGTCCAAGTCAACCTTCTCGACCACGCGCTCGTAATCTTCGATAACGCCGTCGGGAACGTCGATGCCGAGATCACGTTGTGCGCGCAGCACAGCGATCCACAACTGGCGCTCCAACAGCACCTTTGATTGCGGCGACCAGAGCGCTGCCATGGCATCGCTCGCGTACCGGGATGCCAGGACGTTAGGGATTTGCACAACCAGAGTCTATGGGGGGAAGGAAATCGACTCAGCCAGCTGTTCCACTTCCAACGGTGCGAGCACATCGATGACGTCCACCAGCATCGCCGTGGCAGTCGCCTGTGGACTACTGGCCGCCTCGGTGAGCGCACCCACCATCGCCCCATCGATGGTCGAAATCAGCACCGCGACACGGACGTTATCGATGGACCGACCGGACCGGCGCACCACCTGCGCCACGGCATCGTCGCGCTGTTCCCGGAGACGCTGCTGCACCTCGCGCAGTTCGGGATGGCGACTGCACGCCAGTTCACGCTCGTACCGCGATACCAGCTGTTCCCCGCCACCGAATCCCGGCGTGCCGAACAACAGCTCCACCACCGCCTCGGCGGTGGCGGCAGCTCCGCGGCGCCGATACTGAACCAGCGACAGCCGTTCCTGGATCTGTTCCAGCTCGTGGGTTCCCGCGTGTTCGACAGCCCGCGCGATCAAGTCCTCCAACGAGGAGAAGTAATAGGTGGTCGAGGCCAATGGCAGGCCGGCACGCTGCGCCACCGCCCGATGCCGAACCGCATCAATACCATTGTCCCGCAACAGATCAGCGGCAGCGCTGATCAACGCCCGCCGCCGTCGCTCCCCCTTCGGGGTGGCTTGCGGACGGTGCGCGGCATTCCCTTCGGGGAACACCTCGACCTGTTGCCTGACTGTCACGTCATGTCATGCTGCCAGCAGAGACGCGTCCCCACGGGCGTTTTGCGCTATCTCATGCAAGCGGCCACATCAGGCCCTGCCGAGTCGCACCAGAGCCTCCTCGATCGCATCTGTGCTGCCGGCGAAGCTCAGGCGGATGGTGTGGTGACCACGCACGGTGTCAAAGTCGATGCCGGGCGCGACGGCTACCCCAGTGCGCGCCAACAGGTCCGCACACCACTGCTCGGCATTACCGGTCAGGTGCTCAATATCGGCATACGCGTAGAACGCGCCATCGGGGGGCGCGATCTTGGTAATGCCCGCGTTGGCGAGACCGCTGATGAGCAGCGTCCGGTTCACCGCATACCGGCGCACATGCCCGTCGAGCTCGACGCGCGCCTCGGGGCTGAACGCCGCCAGCGCACCATACTGCGAAACAGCCGGCGGGCAGATGGTGAAGTTCGAGGACAGTCTGTCGACGGCACGCAGGAACCGGCGCGGCACCAGCATCCAGCCCAACCGCCAACCCGTCATCGAGAAGTACTTGGACACCGAGCCCATAACCACCGATTCTCGACTGAATTCCCATGCACTGGAAGTCATTTGATCGCCGTAGGACAGCCCGTGGTAGATCTCATCGGAGATCAGCAGGGTGCCGTTGGCTTCACACCACAGCGCGAGGGCCTCCAGCTCCCTCGCGTCGATGATGGTGCCGGTTGGGTTGGCAGGACTGGCGACGATGAGACCGGCAGGGGGTCGACCTTCCTCCTGCAAAAATGCCTCCAGCATCGCCACCGTCGGCTGGTAACGCGTCTGGGGCCCGCAGTCGATCTCGACAACCCGACAGCCAAGCGCGGCAAGACAATTACGGTAGGCCGGGTAACCGGGCCGGGTCATCACGACCGTATCGCCCACATCGAAGGCCGCGAGGAACAACAGCGTGAATCCGCCCGAGGATCCCGTGGTGACGACGACGTCCTGCGCCTCGACCTCGATACCCGAACGCTCCCGGTGATACCCGGCGATCGCCTCACGCAGTTCCGGCAACCCGAGTGTTTCGGTGTATCCGAGCACCTGCGTGCCGAGAGCCTCTCGGACCGCATCGAGAACCACAGCGGGTGCGCCGGTCGACGGCTGCCCTGCGGCCAGGGAGATCATGTCTCCGTGCGTGCGCTGCCGTGCGGCGGCCGCCGTTAGCACGTCCATGACATAGAACGGCGGAACGTCCGAGCGCCGCGAGAGACCTACCACGGCTGCGACGGTATCGAATATCTGGGTCTGGACGGAACCGGCATGATGTCCCCATGCGTGATCTGTCTCGACGCTCCCTGTTCAAGCTCGGCGCGGCAACCGGTGCCGGTGCAGCACTGGCCGGTCTGGGGGCTTTCCCTGCCCATGCCGACGGCGCCATTGCCGCGGGCTCCTTTGTCTCGGCGGCGCGCGGCGGTGTCCGCACCGAATGGCGTATCGCCCGGCCACCCGGGGTAACCGGCCCCATCCGGCCCATCATCGCGCTGCACGGCAAGGGGCAGACCGCCGCCGGAGTCATGGAGGGCGGCGTGGAGAACATGCTGGCGCAGGCCGTCACGGCGGGGGCCAAGCCCTTCGCCCTGGTGAGCGTCGATGGCGGCGGCGGTTACTGGCACAAGCGGTCCTCGGGTGAGGACTCCGGGGCGATGGTGCTGGGCGAATTCATCCCACTGCTGGCCGAGCAGGGACTGGACACCTCGCGCGTCGCATTTCTGGGCTGGTCGATGGGCGGATACGGCGCCATGCTCCTGGGCTCACGCCTGGGCGCCGGCCGAACTGCCGCCATCACCGCCGTCAGCCCGGCGCTGTGGACATCCTCCGGTGCCGCCGCGCCCGGCGCCTTCGACGGTCCCGAGGACTACGCCGCCAACTCGGTATGGGGGCTGGCCGCGCTGAACTCCATTCCGCTGCGCATCGACTGCGGTGACAGCGATCCGTTCTACAGCGCCACCAAGCAGTTCATCGCCCAGCTTCCGACACCACCTGCGGGCGGCTTCAGCCCCGGCGGTCACGATGGCTCGTTCTGGAGCTCACAGATCGGCGCCGAGCTCGCGTGGATGTCGCCGCTGCTCACCGCGTAGGGCTGTTCTCCCGCTGTTGGCTGGACCTCGACGGGTTTGCCATCCGCTGGCATTATCGATCCCGTGACCGAAATGAGCCGACGTCGCCTGTTGCAGATGGGTGCCGCGCTCGGGGCCGGTGCTGCGCTTCTTCCGACGCTCGCGGCACCCGCACGGGCCGCGGCCGATGTCACCAGCGGTTCCTTCATCTCCGAGGCCCGCGGAGGCACTCCCACCGGATGGAAGGTAGCCAGACCGCCGGGAGTCGACTGGCCCGTGCGTCCGGTGATCATGTTGCACGGCCGCGACGAGAATGCCGACCGGACCATCTATTGGGGATATGAGCGGATGCTCGGGGATCTGGTCGCCGCCGGGGCGCCGCCTTTCGCGGTCGCCGCGATCGACGGGGGCAACAGCTACTGGCATCCGCATCAGAACGGCGACGACCCCGGCGCGATGATCATCGACGAGTTCCTGCCGATGCTCGCTGAGCAGGAGGGCCTCGACGTCTCTCGGGTGGCCTTCATGGGCTGGTCCGCGGGCGGCTATGGCGCGCTGCTCAACGGTGCTCGTCTGGGCGGACCCCGAACCGCAGCCGTCGCCGCGGTGTCCCCGTCGATATGGCTGTCGTACCCCGAGGCCACCGCTGACGCCTTTGACAACGAGGAGAACTGGGAAGAGAACTCGGTTTTCGGTCGGCCTCAGCTCAACGGGCTGCCGGTGTGGGTGTCGTCCGGCTATGACGACAGGTTCTACACGGCCAGTAAGGTTTTCGCCGAGCAGCTGGCGGCGCCCCCGGCCGGAGATTTCGGTCCGGGCGCACACGAGGGCGGGTACTGGCTGTCGCAGGTCCCCCTCGCGCTGGGCTGGATCGCACCGATCCTGGCCGCCTAGAGCCCCGGGTTTGGCGGGATCTCGAAGGTCGTCGAGGGCTCTTTAGGCTCCTGAACGCAGCTCATCGTCCACCAATTGGCAACCGACCCCGACCGGCGTCCTTCGCACTGGCGTACTTGTTCCTGCCTGATGGCTTCGAAATCACGGGTTATGTCGCAGGAGCGGGCCGCCGACTGATGCGCGAATTCGTAGCGGAGAACCAATGCGTCGATCGAAAGAAGTCCGTCACGGCGGGCGAGCTTGTCGGCGAGCACAACATCGTTCTCTGCCATGCCACGGATGTCCGCCTCCAGAGTCAGTCCATGGTCGGCATGATCGTCCGGCATCAGCGTCCGTAAAGACTCTGCCTCACGCCGCAACGCCGTGCTGAACGCCGAGGCAGCGGGCCCGACCCGCGGGTCCTCCCATGACCACGTGCGATTCCTCGTCAATTTCGAGAAGTCGCCGTACTCGGATTCTGCGCGCTCCGCCACGGCGAGAACGGCCGTACACAACGACAGCTCGTGGATGTACGGGGCCGGTACCGCCTGCGATCGGTTCGACCGCCAGGTGATCGCCAACAGCACGACCATGGCGAGCACCAGCGCCACCGCGCCCAGCGCATACCAGTTGCGACGTGCCACCGATCCCCCTTGCCATCCCCCTAGAGGCTGATACGCCCTTCGGCAGCAGCCAATCCGATATCAGTACGGAAGTGACTGCCGGGCAGGCGAACTGCCTCGATCTTTGCGTAGGCGTCGGCGCGTGCGGCCTGCAGATCCTTGCCGGTGCCGACGACGGAGAGCACCCGCCCACCCGAGGACACGACGGCCCCGTCTTCCCGACGAGCCGTCCCGGCATGCAGGACACCCTCGGCCTCCGAGCCGGTGATCACATCGCCGGTGCGCGGACGCAGCGGATAGTTCTCGGCCGCCAGCACGACGGTCACGGCACTGCCGTCCTGCCAGTGCAGCGGGCCGAAGTCGGGGAGGGTTCCGGTCGCGGCGGCATTCAGCAGCTGCCCCAGCGGTGATTCCAGCAGCGCCAGCACCGCCTGCGTCTCAGGATCGCCGAAGCGGCAATTGAATTCGACGACCGAGGGGCCGTTCGAGGTGATCGCCAGGCCGGCGTACAGCACGCCAGAGAATCGACTGCCGCGCTTAACAAGTTCAGCGGCAACGGGTTTGAGGATGGTGTCAACAATTTCGGTGACGGTCTCATCGGGCAGCCAGGGCAGCGGGCTGTAGGCGCCCATGCCGCCGGTGTTCGGACCGGTGTCGCCGTCACCGACCCGTTTGTGGTCCTGTGCGGGCAGCAGCGGCACCACCGTCTCGCCGTCGACGATGCACAGCAGCGAAACCTCGGGGCCGTCCAGGAAGGACTCCAGCAGCACCGGATGTCCGTCGTCGAGCAGGCTGGCGGCGTGGGCGCGAGCCGCGGCGCGATCATCGGTGACCACCACACCCTTACCCGCGGCCAGCCCGTCATCCTTGACCACCCAGGCCGGCTCGCTCGCGAACCGGTCCAGCGCGGCGTCCAGATGCGCTGGGTTGTCGACTATCTCACTGCGCGCGGTACGCACGCCCGCAGCCGTCATGACGTCCTTGGCGAAGGCCTTGGAACCCTCGATGCGAGCGGCGGCCGCCGACGGGCCGAAGCACGCGATACCGGCCGCGCGAACCGCGTCACCCACGCCCAGTACCAACGGCACCTCGGGCCCGATCACCACGAGGTCGATGTTGAGCTTGGCGGCCAACGCCGCGACCTCGGCACCGGAGCTGATGTCGACGGCATGCTGTTCGGCCACCGCTGAGGTCCCCGCATTACCCGGGGCTACCGCCAGGTAGTCCACATGCGGGTCACGCTTCAGCGCGATCAACAGAGCGTGTTCACGGCCACCGGACCCAATGACAAGGACGCGCATGCCCTAGACCCTATCGGCTTGGGTATGCCTGGCTATGCATCCGGGCGGTATCCCCGCAGTAGCTTGGCAAGCAACTCGTCCCTGCCCGCGACGAGCTCCGGATAGGGACGCAGCGTCTTCACCAGTGCCTCCCCGTCGAACATGTCAGTGATCATGAAGACCAACGTCACCAGCTCCGTGTCGGACAACCGGTCGGTTCCCGGCACCGAGCGCGCCAGCGTGACCATCTGAGCGCCGTACTCGGCGACCGCGACCTGCAAGGTCTCCCGCAGCTGCGTGTCGGTGCGCGCTGCCACCATGAGTTCGTAGAGCACGGCGTTGATGGGCTCCTCCTTGAGCGAGCGCATCACCGCCATTACGTCCTCGAATTCGGTGAGGCGGTCGCCCGCCTCGTCGAACTGTGCGCGCACGGTGGCCAGCTGGCGACGCAGCGTCTCGCGCGCCACCGCGGCCATGAACTCACCGACAGTCGGAAAATGCCGGAACAGCGCCCCGTAGGAGAGCCCGGCCCGCTTCGCGATCCGCTGCACGGAGGCACGCGAATATCCCAGCTCAGCGATGGTGCCGATACCGGATTCGAGCAGTCTCGCGATCGTGGATTCACGACGCTCGGCCTGGGTGGGACTCACGGGTGCACACTAGAGGAATGCAACTCCAATGTGGCGCCCATCACTAACATTGTGATTGGTTGCCATCTTTTTTAGACTCGCCGTAACACCCAACGAAGGGCAGCCCCCATGAGCGACTACGACCTGATCATTCGCGATGGCCTCTGGTTCGACGGCACCAATTCCGAACCTCGTAGGGCCAACCTCGGTATCAAGGAGGGGCGGGTTGCCACCGTCTCCACCACGCCGCTCGACGAGACCGATTGCCCCGAGGTGATCGATGCCGGCGGCAAGTGGGTTCTACCCGGGTTCGTCGATATGCACACCCACTACGACGCCGAGGTGCTGCTCAACCCCGGCCTCGATGAGTCGGTGCGCCACGGCGTCACCACCATCGTGTTGGGCTGCTGTTCCATGTCGACCGTCTATGCCAAGCCCGACGACGCCGCCGACCTGTTCAGCCGTGTGGAGGCGGTGCCTCGCAAGCATGTGATCGGCGCGCTCAACGAGTTCCAGGACTGGACCGATCCGGAAAGCTACGTCAAGAAGATCGACGCGCTGCCGCTCGGCCCGAATGTGACCTCTTTCCTTGGGCATTCGGATCTGCGCACCGCCGTCATGGGACTGGGCCGCGCCACCAACAACTGGTCCTTCCCCACCCGCACGGAACTCGACCGCATGGCGGACATGCTCGAGAAGGCACTCGATGCCGGCATGCTGGGGATGTCGGGAATGGACGCCCCGATCGACAAGCTCGATGGGGACCGCTACCGCTCGCGCGCGCTGCCGTCGACCTACGCATGGTGGCATGAGCGGTGGCGCCTCATCAACGTGCTGCGCAAGCGCGACCGCATCCTGCAGAGCGCCCCGAACATCAACAACCCGGCCACCGCGGTGCTGTTCTTCCTGTCCACGGGAACACGTTTCTTCAAGCGCCGCAAGGCTGTTCCTGTCAGCCTGCTGGTCGCGGCCGACTCCAAGAGCATCAAGGGCGCCAACGTGTTCTTCAGCGCCGCAGCACGAATCGGCAACAAGATCTTCAAGTCCAACGTCAAGTTCCAGCACCTGCCCGTGCCGTTCACGCTGTACTCCGACGGCATCGACCTGCCGGTGTTCGAGGAGTTCGGTGCGGGCACCGCCGCCCTGCACATCAAGGAGCAGCTCGAGCGCAACAAACTGATGGCCGACAAGGAGTATCGCCGCAAATTCCGGCGCGAGTTCGCCATCAAGAAGCACAAGCCAGGCCTGTGGCACAAGGACTTCCACGACGCCGTCATCGTGGAATGCCCCGATGCCTCGCTGATCGGCAAGACCTTCGGTCAGATCGGTGATGAGCGCGGAATCGAGGGACTGGATGCCTTCCTGGACGTCCTGGTCGAGAACGGCGAGAAGAACGTCCGCTGGACGACGACCGTCGGCAACCACCGTCCCAAGGTGCTCGACGAGATGGCCAAGGACCCCAACTTCCAGATGGGCTTCTCCGATGCCGGTGCGCACCTGCGCAATATGGCGTTCTACAACTTCCACCTGCGCTTCCTCAAGCGCATGAACGACGCACAGAAGGCCGGGAAACCCGTCTTGTCCCTTGGCCACACCGTGCATCGACTCACCGGCGAACTGGCCGACTGGTTCGGGCTGGACGCCGGACACCTGCGCGAGGGCGACCGCGCCGATTTCGTCATCATCGATCCGGAGAAGCTGGACGGCAGCGTCGATGCCTACAACGAGGCGCAGGCTCCGTTCTTCGACAACCTGTCTCGCATGGTGAACCGCAATGACGAGACCGTCATTGCCACCGCAGTCGGCGGCAAGGTGGTGTTCCGTCTCGGTGAGTTCATCGAGGGGTACGGGCACGATCTGCAGACCGGCCGGTATCTGAAGGCCGGTGAGAAACTCGCGGTCCGATGAGCGCGGCGACACGCCTGTCGACGTTCACCAATGACGGGCTGACCTTCGACGTCATCGACGAGGGCCCGCTCGACGGACCGGTGATCGTTGCGCTGCACGGTTTTCCCGAGCGGGCCGACAGCTGGAGCGGTGTGATCCCGATCCTTACCGCCGCCGGGTTTCGGGTGCTGGCCCCGGACCAGCGGGGCTACTCCCCCGGCGCCCGCCCCAAAGGCATACGGAATTACACACTCGACAAGCTGGCCGGCGACATCCTGGCACTTGCCGATCAGGCCGAAGTACCGAAATTCCATGTACTGGGACATGACTGGGGTGCTGCCGTCGCATGGCAGCTAGCCGGCCAGCATGCCGACCGCGTGATCACCGCATCCATTCTCTCGGTGCCACATCCACGGGCGTTTCTCTCCGCCTTGCCGCGCGGGCAGATTCTGAAGTCTTGGTACATGCTCTTCTTCCAGATCCCCTGGCTGCCCGAACGACAGACCACAGGGAACGGCCTGCTCGTCCGCAAGTTGGCACGCGATATGAGGCTCAGCGACGCCAAGGTCCAGGAAACACTGGAATTGGCACGCGAGCCGGGCGCCGCCACCGCGACCATCAATTGGTACCGCGCTATGCGGTATGCCAAGCCGTCCGGTCCTGGGCAGGTCCAGATCCCGACCTTGTATGTATGGAGCACCGACGATGCGGCGCTGGGTCGCAGGGCCGCCGAAAACACCGCCAAATACGTCGACGGGCCTTATCGATTCGAGGTGCTCGATGGTGTCTCCCACTGGATCGCAGCGGAACGACCGAGCGAAACCGCGGCTCTAGTGCTGGAGCACGTTAAGGCGCATACAAATCGGGTCGCGGAACTATAGGTCCACCACAATCCGGGCGCCCGCAGATGTCGCCCGGGAAACGCAGACCAACATGTGGCCCGCCGCTCGCTGTTGCTCGGTGAGGGTTCCATCACGATGCTCTACCTCGCCGGACAGCACGCGCTGTATGCACGTCCCGCAGAACCCTTGTTGGCAGGAATACCCGATGTTAGGCCGCGCGACCCGCAACGCGGCCAACACAGTCTGCTGCGGTGCGACAGCCAGTACGTCTCCGGTACGTGCCAACTTCACCTCGAACGCCATACCGTCAGCGACAGGTAGCGGCGAGAATCGCTCGGTGTGTAGCTCGACGCCCAGCGGGATTGCTCGAATCACCGACTGCGCCATCAGTGGCGGACCGCACACATAGACAGCCGTTCTTCTGTCAAACCTGCCGAGAAGCTCACCGGCACATGGCAATCCGCCCTGGTCATCGGTGCGCACCCGCACCTTGTCTCCGAACGCAAGCAGTTCGTCCACGAACGGCAAGCTGCCCCGATGTCGACCGGTGTAACACAAGGTCCAGGGCACACCCAGCTGCTCAGCCACCCGGATCATCGGCAAGATCGGTGTGATGCCGATGCCCCCGGCGATGAAGTGCAGACTTGTGGCACGCGACGACACTCCGGGCAACGCCAGCATAAAGGCATTGCGGGGACCACTGATCTCGATTCGATGACCTGCGGCCAGCCCATGTATTTCCACGGACCCACCGCCTCCATTCTCGATGCGGCGCACTGCGATTCGATACTCTAGCGGTTGCAGCGGATCACCGCATAGGGAGTATTGGCGTGTTCGCCCCGACGGCAGGTGGACGTCGATGTGCGCCCCCGGATGCCAACTCGGCAACGGTTCGTCATCATCGGCTACAAGCGTCAGCTGTACAACATCCGAATCACCGGCAAGCACCCTGCGATCCACCACTCGTACCGTTCGCCGGTTTGTGACGCACGGAAGCTCGGGCAGTTCACGATCGCCGCCAAGACGCATAACCAACGACACAAAGTGCGGAACTGCCGCACCCGCTAAACGGATCAAGGCGTCAGGGCGGGTGTCCCGGTAGAGCCCAGGAGGCGGCTCGCCCGTGTAAGGCTTAAGTAAACCTCTTGCGAGCCGTGACAATCGGCCCTTAGTCATGGAGAAGGCGTGCCGCCGGGGACGTGGCCAGATAGGCGACCGCCTGTGCAGTGCTGCCCTCATCCACTGGGCTGTAGTCGCGTTTGAGCAGCCGGAGTCCGCTGCGAACTATGTATCCGGCAGCGGGCACCGCACCCCGCCGCCCGGAAGCGCGCAGCTTCCACAAAAGCCGGATATAGCCGATATTTGGCAACGCCGGATCTTCGTGGACAAGAAACCTGGTGCCGCGCAGCAGCATTACGAAGAAGACAACGCTAACCATGACCCCCGACACGACTTGGGCGAGATAGTCCATGCCGAAATACTTCGCCACGTTGTACGAGACGTGCCGGTGCTCCACTTCTTCGGCTCCATGCCACCGGTACAGGTCGCACAACATCGGGTCGGCGTTCATTTCGCCCCATGAGTTGTTCAGTGCCCAATGACCCAGCACACCGGTGTAATGCTCTGCGGCACATAGCGCGTGGGTTCCGGAGGCCAGCGCCTTACGCCGGTTCGTCTTATTCGCCCGTGCGGAACGATGGCCGTATTGGGCCACGACCCACTCCAGCTGACGCGTGAACGGCACCGGATCGATCCCATGCCGGCGCACATAGTCGACCAAGACTTCATCGTGCGTCTTCGCATGCACTGCTTCCTGCCCGATAAAGCCGACAATCTCCTCGCGCAGGCGCTCGTCTCGCACGTATTCCAGCGCATCGGATAACAACGCGCTGAACCAGCGCTCAGCCACCGGCAGGAACAAATTGAGCGCCGTCACGACATGCGATGCGTACGGATCGCCAGGAATCCAGTGCAGCGGCGAGGCTCCCCAGTCAAAATGGACATTTCGTGGGCGCAGCGCCACTTCCTCGGGAGCAAACCTATCGGTCGCCATTGACACTCCTCACCGACAACGTGCGCAAACTACACCGATCGAGCCGACGTTCTTGCGCTTTGGGAGTAATTCGATGCCAACGGCCCTCTGGACGGGTGTCTGTTGCGTCGGTTTTCACAAAGATCTCGCCGATGGATGGGAGACCCAACCGGCCGAGCACACATCACAGCGACTATCCCGACTGCAATACCGCCGCCGCGTCCTGCAGGCCGCGGATCGCTGCGGCAATCGCCGGACGGTGCTGGGCACCGGGACGGACCAGCACCTCGTAGAGCCGTCCCGCCCGGACCTCGCGGATGACCAGGCGTGCCACCCGAGGACTCCGGCTCACGTATCGCGGCATCAGCGCGATGCCATGGCCGTGCGCCACCATATCCTCGACGATCTGGAAATCCTTGAAACGGAACCGGACTCGGGGTCGAATACCCGCCGACACTCCGAGTGAGACCAGCACATCGTCCACCGGAAATCCCTCCGGGACACTGATCCAGGTCTCGTCGGCCAACTCGGACGGAGTCACCGATCCTCGCCCCGCCAGCGGATGATTCTTGTGCACCAGCAGATCGATGGGCTCACGCATCAGCGTCATCGACCACACCCGTGCAGAGCTCAGCACGGCGGCCCGCTCGTCACGGTGGGTGACGACGATGTCGTACTCGGTCAACAACCCGGGAGCCTCGCTGTACGTCACGTCCTCGTCTGCCGGACGCACATCGACCTCACCGGCCACCGCGGCCACCAGCCTGGGCAGCAGCAGGCTCCCACCGGACGGGAACGACGCGATCCGCACGATCGGCTGTGTCCCCTCCCGATACGCCACCATCTCCTCGGCCGCGCGGTCGACGGCGGCAATCACCTCGTCGGCCCGCAATACCAGCGCGCGGCCTGCCTCGGTAAGAGCGATACCCCGCCCGTCCTGCCGCAATAACGGCACACCGGCCTCCCGTGCCAAGACCTTCAACTGCTGCGACACCGCCGAGGGGGTGAGCCTCATCGCGTCCGCCACCTCGGCGACGGTGCCGCGATCGGCAAATTCTCGGAGAATCCGCAGGCGGCGCACATCCATGAAGGAAATCTACATCAATAGTGCACATTAATTAGATTGTGCTAAATCGATTGGATACGCAAGATCGACGGCATGACAACCCGGCACCGTCTCCTCGGACTGACAGTTGCAGTGTTGTGGGGCCTGAACTTCGTGGCGATCCACGCTGGGCTCGAGCAGTTCCCGCCGATCTTCTTCGCCGGACTGCGGTTCGCGGTGCTGGCGATCCCGGTGATCCTGTTCGTGCCCCTGCCGCGCGTACCGCTGCGATGGTTCCTGCTGTACGGGATCGGCTTCGGCACCGTTCAGTTCGCGTTCCTGTTCCTGGCCATGGCGAACGGAATGCCGACAGGGCTCGCATCCTTGGTGTTGCAGGCCTCGGCGCCGTTCACGGTGATCCTCGGCGTGCTGCTACTCGGCGAACGGATGTCGCGTCTGCAGGTCGCGGGGATCACCCTCGCGGTCGGCGGTATGGCTCTCATCGCCGCCGATCGGGCCGTGCATGGGGCCTCTGCCGCCGTGGTGCCGGTAATCCTGACGCTGCTCGGCGCCCTCGGCTGGGCGTTCGGCAACATCGCGAGCCGAAAAGCCATGGCAGACAACAGCGATCCGCACACGCCCATGCGGTTGACCCTGTGGATGTCGGTGGTACCGCCGATCCCGCTGTTTGCGCTCTCGGCGTTCACCGAAGGGCCGTCGGCCGGATGGCACTCGCTGACATCACTCGGCGAGCGCAGCGGGCTCATCGCCCTCGGCGGCCTTGCGTACATCGTGCTGCTGGCCACCATCGTCGGCCTGGGCCTGTGGACGTACCTGATGGGCCGCTACCCCGCCAGCCGGGTGGCACCGTTCTCGCTGCTGGTTCCGGTCGTCGGTATCACCGCTTCGTGGCTGGCACTCGGCGAGCGGCCCACCGCGATGGAACTCCTCGGGGCGGCGGTGGTGATCACCGGATGCCTGATCGGCATGACCGCGCGCCCCGTCGCCACGGCCGATGCCGATGCCGATACCAGCGACGCGCACGACCCCGTGCCCCTCGAACTGTCCGCGACCTGCGCCTCGCGAACGGCCCACTAACCTATGGGCATGTCGAGTGTGTTCACGAAGATCATCAACGGAGAGCTGCCCGGTCGGTTCGTCTATGAGGACGAGGACGTCGTCGCGTTCCTCACCATCGCGCCGATCACCCAGGGCCACACCCTGGTGGTACCCCGCGCCGAGATCGACCAGTGGCAGGACATCGACGCGGCCGTCTTCGCGAAGGTCAACCTCGTCGCGCAACGCGTCGGCCGCGCCATCCGTAAGGCCTTCGACGCCCCACGCGCCGGCTACATCATCGCCGGGATGGAGGTGCCCCATCTGCATGTGCACGTCTTCCCGGGTTTCACGCTGACCGATTTCAGCTTCGAGAACGCCGACCCCAATGCCTCGGCGGAATCCCTCGACGAGGCGCAGGCGAAGATCAAGGCTGCGCTGGCTGAGATCGACTAGTCCGCATGATCTTTGGCGCCGTCTCGGTGGTGTCCAGATCATCCGGTCCGGCGTCGTCGTCGGTCATGTCGGCACGCGGCAGCCGCACCTCGAATCGGCAGCCCTCACCCGGCGCGGTGTGCACGGTGACCGTGCCGTCGTGTGCGGCGGTGAGGGCATCGACGATCGAAAGCCCCAGCCCCGTGCCGCCGCTGCTGCGGGTACGTGACGTATCCGCGCGATAGAACCGCTCGAAGACGCGTTCGGCATCAGTCTTCGTCATGCCCGGTCCCGCGTCGATGACCTCCAGGAAGGCGTCATCTCCCTCGGTGCCCACCCGAACCCGGACGGCCGCGGTGGTGTGCCCGAGCGCGTTACTCACCAAATTGCCCAGTACCTGACGCAACCTCAGTTCGTCGCCGATGACCTCCGGGGTCCCTGGCCCATCAAAGACTTCCAGTTCCACATCACGTTCGGGCGCAGTGGCTTTCGCGTCGTGCACGGCGTCGGTGGCCAGCACCAGCAGGTCGACGAGGCGCTGTTCCATGGGCCGATGTGCGTCCAATCGCGCCAATAGCAGCAGGTCCTCCACGAGCTGCCCCATGCGGGTCGACTCGCCTTCGATGCGGCCCAGCACCAGCTCGATATCGGTGGCCGCGCCCTGGCGGTAGAGCTCCGCGTAGCCGCGGATGGTGGTCAGGGGTGTGCGCAATTCATGGCTGGCATCGGTGATGAACCGGCGCATGCGCTCCTCAGAGGTGCGGGCCGTCTTCGCGGACTTCTGCGAGTCGGCCACCGCACGCTGAATCTGCGCCAGCATTCCGTTGAGCGCCAACGATAATCGGCCCACCTCGGTGCGCGGGTCGCGTTCGGGTACCCGTCGATCGAGATGACCGGCGGCGATATCGGCGGCCGTCGCCTCCACCTCGGCCAGCGGCCGCAGGCTGCGGTGCACCAACCAATATCCGGCAATACCAAGCACAGTCAGCACGGCGGTCCCTATGGCCACCTGCAGCCACAGCAAGTCCCGGGCCGTGGTGCGCACATCGGTGATGTCACGGGCGACGGTGGTGTACCCGCCCATCGCGTCGTGGCGGGACACCGCACGCCACTCCGTCGTGCCGTCCGCAGAGCGCACCGTCACGGGACGGCCGCCCACATCGTTGTCGAACGGTAGGTCCGGATCGGCCCGGGCACGGTCATTGAGCATGATGACCACCCGCCCACGGTCATCGGTGGTGCGGATGAAGAACAAAGACGGGGGCCGGTGCCGGTTGGTGTCGAAGGCTGGCGGCGGCGGAGGGGGCCGATTCGCCCACCCATTAGCGGCGTCGATCAGCTCCCGATCGGCGCGGTTCATCATGGTGCGCTGCATGGTGGTAGTCACCGCGATGCCAGATGCCACCAACCCCAGCGCGACCAGAACCAAGGTTCCGACCACGAGGCTCACCCGCAGCGGTACACCCCGACGAACGCCGGGGCGGGTACTCACCGCGGCTCGCGCAATACGTATCCCACGCCACGAAGCGTATGCAACAACCGCTTCTCACCGTTGTCGATCTTGCGCCGCAGATACGAGACGTAGGACTCGACGACGTTCACATCGCCACCAAAGTCATAACGCCACACATGGTCGAGGATCTTGGGCTTACTGAGCACGGTGCCCGCGTTGATCATGAAATACCGCAGCAGCGTGAATTCCGTGGGCGAGAGCGCGACGGGCTCGCCGGTCTTCCACACCTCGTGGGTGTCCTCGTCGAGCTCGATATCGGCGAAGCTGAGCCGCGACTTACGGGCGGGCTCCGACCCCATCCCGGAGCGGCGCAGGATGACGCGTAGCCGGGCCACCACCTCTTCGAGGCTGAACGGTTTGGTGACGTAGTCATCGGCGCCCAGCGTCAGCCCGGCGATCTTGTCCTGCAGTCCGTCACGCGCGGTGAGGAAAAGCGTCGGAGCATCGATACCGTCGGCGCGCAGACGCCGCAGGACGCCAAACCCGTCCATCCCGGGCATCATCACGTCGAGGATCACCGCATCGGGGCGAACCGTGCGGGCCAGATCCAGCGCGGCAGCCCCACTATCGGCGGTATAGACGTCAAACCCCTGGAATTTGAGACTGACCGAGAGCAGCTCGACGATGTTCGACTCATCGTCGACCACCAGCACCTTGGCGGGCGTGGTGCCGTTGACGGGAAACGTTCCTTGGTGTGTCTCAGTCGTGATGCTCACCTCCAACAATCTTCCCCTCAAAATTTACGGTGCGCTGGATCTTCGCTGTGAGGTTCCTGTGAGTTCTTCACAGGAGATTGTCAGCCAATCGCGCAAACTCGCCCTAGAGTTGTGCCATGAAGCTGGTGTCGCTGATCACCGCGCCGCTCAGGATTTCGCTGGCCGTTGCCGATACCGGCTTGGCGGTGGCTGCCAAGGCGATCGATACCGGGCGCGAGATCCTCGCCGAACTTCCCGACGGGGAGCCCCACGACGGTCGCCGTGACGCCCCCGGCGCGGGCCTGGTCGGCACCGTCGAATCCCTGCTGGGGATGGCCGGGCGTAAGAGTCCGCTGCAGTCGGCGATGAAGGTCGCCGAGCTGATGGAGGAGGACAAACCGCTTGGCAGAGCGCTGCGGCCGGGCGGGCCGGTGGAGCGTGTCATGGCGCCGGGCGGGCTTGCTGATCGGCTGACCGAACCCGGCGGCGTCCTGGACCGGCTCTTCGCCAAGGACGGGCCCGTCGACAGATTGACTTCACAGGATGGCGCCCTGGACCGGGCGCTCGCTCCGGGGGGGCTGGTCGACCAGCTGCTTGCGGAGGACGGGATTCTGGAACGGCTGATGCGCGAAGAGGGCGTCCTGGACAAATTCACCGCCACAGACGGTCCGCTGCAGCAGCTGGCCAACCTGTCGGAGACGGCTGCCAAGGTGGCGCCCAACATCGACGCGCTGACACCCACCATCGAGCTACTGACCGATACCGTCTCGGCGCTCAGCTCCGTGGTCGGTCCGCTGGGCGGCTTCCTGCCGCGCCGGCGTCCGTCTCGGCCGTCCAGTTCACCGCGGCCGATACGGTCCGAGCGGGTTATCGAAGGTGAGATATAGCGGGCTGGCTAGTACGACTTTCCGTCGGCGTAGCGCTGCCGGCGGAAACTGCGGCCATTGCCGCGATTGCGGCTCTTGTAGGTCGGCAGTTGCGAGTCGCAGTTCGGGCAGACGAGTCGCAGATTCTCTCGACAATTGTTGGCAGAGTTTCCGTCGATATGGTCCAGCACCAGTACAAGCGGGGAGTCCTGCCAGATGCTCGCTCCGCTGCAGATCGCGCAGCGGCCCGATTGAGCCTCGGCGAGAAACGCGCGGACGTAATGTCCGCGACGACCGTCGACCCATGCCTCGCCCGATGCAAGCCACAGTTTGATGCGTTCGTCACGCCTGGCCATCGCCTGGCAGGCGTTGCCGCAATAGACCTTCTGACTGCGCTTGGAAAGCGACCTTCCACAGCCGAGGCACGTTCTCATGGGCTGAAATTAAGGGCAGGCACTGACACTCGAATACCTTGTGGAGCCCCCGGTCAGGATTGAACTGACGACCTTCCGCTTACAAGGCGGGTGCTCTACCACTGAGCTACGGAGGCAATGGAACGTCGAACAGCTTAGCGGTCTTCGCCGATGACATGTTCGGAGCCCACCCGCGCGGCCTGGCACATCGCTAGCCCTTGACCAGCAGCGCCACCAACAGCACGACCATCCCCAGCAGCAGGACGCTGAGGAAGGTCGGCATGTGACTCGGCGGCAGGTCGGCGTCGCGGCGCATGGCGTCCTGCACCCGGCGACGGCGTCGCGCAGCCGCCATCGCCAACAGACCGCCCGTGGTCACCAAAAGGATGCTCACCACATGCCGGGCACCCGGAATCCAGAACTCCGGGACGAACTGCATGAGGGCGACACCGCTGGCGATAAGCGCCAGCGAGGTGCGCACCCACGCGAGATATGTCCGCTCGTTGGCGAGCGTGAATCGGTAATCAGGTTCGGCGCCAACGGATTCGCCGACGGTCACGAGCCGTACTTCAGCCACAGCGGCAACACCTTGTTGAGCCGGTCCATGAATTTCTGCAGACCGACACGGTGCTCACCGAAGCCCATCGGGTCAATCCGGTACTCGGGGAACGCGATTCCCACACCGAAGAGCCCGGGCGCGATGATCCCGTTGGCCGGGTTGTACTCCAGCTTTCCCCACTGCGGCGCCGCGGGCACCGGCCGCGGGCTGAATCCCACGGTGTACACCGCGTAGTCGCAACTCTGGAGCAGTTCGGGGAACTCGGGGCTGTCGACGAGGCATCGCTGCAGTCGGGCAGGCAGCACCCCGTCGATGTTCTCCCGTGCCCACCGTGCCGCCTCACCCTTCAGGCCGGTGTCGTCGAACAGTGTCCAGTCCCCCATATCGACCGCGTAGCGCAGCGGCCCGCGATAGAAGTTGATCACCTTGGCCGCCGGCCCCGCCAGGAGGTTGGGCAGCGCGATCATGCTCGAGTGCGAAGCGCCGAAGACGGCGACAGTGGCGCCCTCCAGCGGCAGCGCGGCCAGCTTCTCAGGGTTGAGCGCCGCCTCGAGCGGGATCTCGTTCAGCCACGGATAGTCCAGGTTTTTGGGAACCGAGCCGACGGCCAGAATCACGTTCTTCGAGGTGATCTCGCCCATTTCGGTCTCTACGGTCCACCGGCCGCCGTGCAGCGACAGCCCCGTCGCGGTGGTGCGCAGGGCGCTCACCTGCTCGCGGAGCTGGCCGGTGATCCATACCAGCGGGTCCGCCACATCACCGAGCAGACACGTGTCCGTGGGCGCAAGGTCGTTCAGCGCGAAATGCGGCGCATGCGCGAACCGGAAGGACTGCGCATCCGTCAGGTAGTTGATGAACAGCTTGACCGACGTATTACTGGGCACGGCACGCCATTTCGTACCAAAGTCACCTGCGGCGAACTCCGGGTCGATCCAAGCGATGGAGCCGGACGGCACTCCGCGATCAAGGAGCTTCCCCACTGCCGCAATTCCCGCGGGGCCCGCACCGACCACTGTCCATCCGTACTCGCTCACTGTTCTGCCCTTCTCTGCGTCGAAAATCTCGGAACGCCACCGCCGCACTTCCGGTGACTGTCTTCGATTGTTCTGCGCAACGACGGGCGCGAGTAGTGACTAATCCGTGAACAGCTCCAAAGTTTTGCTTATAAACACAGGTAAGACGGCTACGAACGTTCCGTGTCTTCTATTTCCCAGGTACTGGGGAGCATGGGAGCCACCTGCCGGGTGTCCTCGGAAGCGAGTCTGACGGTCCGGGCGCTGTGCGTATCCGTGGCGGCGGGCACGGTACCTGCGAATCCCAGCGGGCCGGCGCCTCTGCTCGTGGCCGCGCGCTCGACGGTCTCGGCGGAGTGCCCGACCGTCGCGCCCATTCCGGCTGTCTCCTCCAGGTATTCGTAACGTTGGCCTCCGATGCGGGCCTTGCTCTTGGCGCGCTGCCTGCGTCGAGCCTGGGCTAGCGCCGTCGCGCTTGCCGCTGCGGCGGCATCGACGGTGTCGACGGCATTCTCCGACGACTTCGCGGCGCCCTTGGGACCAAAACTCACTCCAGGTGGCACTAAACCGGGTATGGCATAAGTGATTCCACTCAACGGCGCGGGAGACGGGGCCGGCGCGGCCCCGCTCGATGTGGGAGTGATCGCCGACGAGCCTCCCGACGGCGTGACGGACATGGCCGGCAGCGCTGCGGCGGCCACACCCGGCTCCGGACGGTGCACAGCGCGGAACACCGGCCGCTCAGCTGATGGGGCCGGTGCCGGAGCCGGAACCGCCGCCGGAGCAGGACGCAGGTGTATCAACGCCGCCAATCCGCTGAGCCCGCTGAGGGCTGGAATGAGGAACGGCAGCAGGTACGAGGCGTAGTACGGGTACCAGAGCAGGTCGTAAAGGAACAGCATGATCACCGCCAGCACCGCCGAGGTCGCCGGGTTGAAGCCCATCTTCTCGAACCACTGCTGGAATCCCTGCAGCATCTTCGAGATCTGGTCCGGTGAGCCCGGGATATCCGACTGGTCGCTGCGCGCTTCGCCGCCGGGCGCGAGAATCGGGGGTGCCTGTTGCGTCGGCGGGATCGCCGAGGTCATGGCCTCCGTGGTCGCCTGATACGTGCTCATGGTGGCTGCCGCCTGCACCCACATCCGGACATAGTCGGCCTCGTTGAGCGCGATCGGAATGGTGTTGATTCCAAAGAAGTTCGTGCCCACCAGCACTGCGTGTGTGACATGGTTGGCGGCAAGCTCCACCAAGGTCGGCATTGCCATGAGCGCGCTACCGTAGGCTGCCGCCGTTGTTTCGTGTTGCGCGGCAATGACACCGCTCTCGACAGCGGCCTGCTCGAGCCATGCCAAGTACGGCACGTGGGCAGCCACGTACTCCGATGCGCTGGGCCCTTGCCAACTACTTGCCTGTACCCCAGCCAAGATCTGGGTCAGTTCAACCGCCGTGCGCGCGTAGTTGTCCGCGATCTCTTGCCACTGCAAGGCAGCGGCAAGCACCGCCCCCGGACCGGGACCCGCACTCAACAGCGCCGAATGCACCTCCGGAGGCTCCGCCATCCATATCGGTGCCGTCACACGCCGCCTCCCTGCCTAATGGGCGCAACAGTTTCACGCCACATTTGGAGTAGTCGTACTGAGTACCGAAAAGTTCCCGCACAACCAGAATCCGCGTCTGAAATCACATTTATCGTTGCGCGCCAGGAATTCCCACGCAGTGTCACCGTCCCGTACAGTCGGCCCCATGCCAGTCATCGACGCTCGACACCTCGACGGTGTGTCCGAGACCGCGCTGCTCACCTTGCACCAGCGGGCGACGGAAGCGGCCCGGCCGGACGGCATCATCGACGACCCGATGGCCATTGCGCTGCACGCCGGCCTGGATTACGACTTTCAGCACTTTGGCCGCATCCATCAAGCTACTGCCTTGCGTGCCTTGATATTCGACAAGGCAACGCAGGAGTACCTGGCGGAACACCCCCGTGCGAATGTAGTGGCGTTGGCCGAAGGATTACAGACGAGCTTCTGGCGCGTCGACAACGGCGAACTCACCTGGTTGTCGGTCGACCTTGAGCCCATCGTGCGGCTGCGCCAGCAGCTACTCCCGCGATCGGACCGGTTGCGCTACAGCGCCCAGTCCGCGCTCGACTACTCGTGGATGGATCGGGTGGATGACTCCAATGGTGTGCTGATCACCGCCGAGGGCCTCTTCCAGTATCTGGAACGCGAGCCGGTGTTCGATCTGATCACCGAGTGCGCCAGGCGTTTTCCCGGCGGCAGGTTGATCTTCGATTCGGTGCCGAAGTTCCTGAGCGCACACTCGCAACGCGGCATGAGACTCAGTGAGCAATACACCGTGCCGCCGATGCCGTTCTCGTTCACCGCCAATCAGTACGGTGAGCTGCGCGCCATTCCCGGCATCCGCAGCGTGCGTGAGCTGCGGATGCCGGCGGGGCGTGGCAAGGTGCTGCGCTGGGCCGGCCCTCTCCTCTATGCACTGCCCGGCCTGCACCGGCTGCGCGCACCTCACACGGTAATCGAGTTCGGCTGAGGTAAAAGACCTTTCGGCGGGTGGCCGCTATCCGGCGGCGACAGCGAAATCGCCACCGGCCCTGACGAGCGTGTCATGCACTTCTTCCACCGACAGCACACTGTCAGTCAGGACACGCACGGTCGAGGCTCCCTTGGGATCCAGGTCGACGGATACCTCACGCACCGGGTCGAGTGCGGTCAGCGCCTCGGTCACTCCCATGACGCATGAGTTGCAGTGCATCCCGCTGATGGCGAAGATCTGCTCGGACATCGTGTTTTTCCTCCTGAGATATTTGTTCACAACGGATTTGGTGGAACGAAACCTTCTAAGGCGTTTATGCGCCCCATTTGGCGCCTTCGGCCATGTCGCGGGCGTTCATCGACAAGGTGTTGGTTTCGTGGGTGGAGCCCATCGCGCGGTAAGCGCGGATGAGCTCTTCCATCGCGGTGTTCCACTGAGCCTGCCAGGCGGCCTGGCTCATCGAGGTATCACCGTGCCAGGCCGCCTGCAGGGAAGCCTGCTGAGCGGCCAGATCAGCACCCAGAGCGGTCAGCACACCGGAATAGGTGTTCATCTCACCGGCATGGGCCAGCATCGCGGGGTAGTTGAAAGTAATCTGCGACATTTCTATCTCCTCAAAAATCCGGTCTTAAACACCGACATAACGGCTGGCGGCGGCGGCATCCTCGGCCACATAGGTCGCGGCGGCATCACCAAGGTTGATCTGCGCGATATCGAGCAGCGCGTTGACCTTCGCGGCGACCTCCACGAACCGGGCGTGCGCGGCCTGGAAAGCCACCGAAGACTCACCGACATGGAACGCCTGCGCCGACAACGCCGCCGACTCCGCCTGCGAGATCGTCGAACGCATCAAAGCAGTCTTAGCACCAAACGTGCCCTCCGCAGCCACCAGGGCCGGAATGTGCGCATCAAGCAAACTCATGAAACTACCTCTCGTTGTGTGGTGGATTGCGCCGAGAACTAGGCGATTCCCGGCATATACGTTGCGGCAGCATGCATATCGCCGACGGTGTAACCCGCGCCGGCCTCGGTCACCCCGACTCCGGCCCTTCCCAGCTCGTAGACGGCACCGGCCGCGGCAGCGTTGCGCTCGATGCCATGGGCGCTGAAGACGGCCGCGCTCTGGATGGATACCGGGTCGGCGGCCGGTGGTGCCACCGCGCCGATCACCGGGGCCGCGGCGGCATGCACCGCGGCGAGCCGTGCGGTCAGGGCCTCTACCGCGGCGCTGGCGGCTGTCAGCCCCTCGGGAACAACGTTCAGGTACATAGCGAATTCTCCTTCTCTGATCCCACATCGGTCATTGAGAACATCCCTGCACGAGTAGATCTCGGATCGACTCCGGTACTGCGCCAAGTTCTGATACCGCCAGGTCGAGGGAAATCGTCGGGTATCGGGCGAGATGGTCCGCATAGGTCTGCGAGCCGAGCCGCAGTCCCAACCCGGCCCAGGCGTCAATCACCGACCATCGCCGTGGATTTCGCTTGGCCCAATCACTACCGTCCAGCAGTTGCTTCCATTCACTCAGCTCGAGCTCATCGAGGCCGAACCCCGCGAGGAACTCGGCATAGCGGACCTCCATACCGCGCACCACGGTGATGCCCCGGCCGAGTGCCGACGGTTCACTCGCCATGCCAAGGATGGACGTCGCCGCGGCGTAGCCCGTGGTGACCTCTTCGGTCAGCGAGACAGAAGGACAGGCCCGCAGGGCAATACACGCATCGACAATCGACACCAGCACATCGGCACTATCGACCAATTGGCCAGCCTCCCCGAGAACTCTTGGCAGCCGTGCGAGCGTGAAGTCAAGCCCGCGCGGTGACGCCGCGACCACCAGTTCGGCCAGCGCCTTGGATGCCGCGTAGGGATAGAGCGCCTCACGTGGATCGGTGACACGTGCGGCATCAACCTCCGCGTTGACGACGAAGGTCGACATGTGAATCAACCGGGCATCGCGTGCCGCACAGATGTCCACGGCGGCAGACACCCACTGCACGTTAGCGTCCCGGATATCGCGGTAGGGGGCCAACATGTTGGTGTTTCCAATGCAGTTGACCAGTGTGCGCGCCCCGTTCTCGCGCATCAATGTGTCCAGTGCCTGCGGGCCGAACCCCGTACCGACATGCTGAACCCTGACTCCATCGACAGCCCGGAGGGCCGGCCATGGTCCGGAATCGGGGAGCTCCGACCTCGTCACCAAGACGACGTCCGGACGCAGCGCGCCATCGCTTTTCAGGTCGACTGTGGCGCGGGCGAAGCCGGTTCCGACGATCCCGGATGCTCCCAACACCACGATCGTCCCGTCTGCGTTGGCTCGGGAGTTGTTGCCATTCAACACCGTCACGCGGGGCGTTGCCGTCAGCCGTTCAAGGTCTGCGCCGATCTCGCACGCGGTGTCGGCGGCACCGAGCTGGTCGGCCGCCGCACCCGCCGCCGCGAGGTAGGCGGCGCTGTCAGCGCTGATCACATCGAGTACGGACAGCTGACGGCCGAGATACCGGCGTGTGTCCGGCAGAATTCTGATCAGGTCGAGCGAGCCAATTCCCTCGGCGAGGAGCGACGACTCCGCCCGGATTTCCCGCCCGAGGTACCGGCTCCAGATTCGCGCGAGACCCGCGGCTGTCGCGATGGCCGCTTCCTCGTCCGGCGCTGCGTCCACAAACTGTGGCATGGTCCGCAAGCGTTCGTCGTCGATCTTGCCGTTGGGCTTACGTGGGATGCGCGACACACTCACCACAAAGAACGAAGAGACACCCGAGTCCACCAGAAGTCGCCTGATCCGCGTCGCCAATTCGTTGTCATTCAGGTCTTTACGAGCCTGGAACCACACCACCAGCGCGCCCCGGTGTACCCCCACTCCGGCATCGGCGATACCGGGTTCCTCGCCGACACGTCGAACGATCGCGGCGGTGTCAATCCTTCTCCCGGAAATCTTCACGATGGCGTCGCGGCGCCCGGAGAAGACGGGGAATCCATCCTCGTCGAACACGACGCGGTCGGCGGTGGCGAATGCCCTCCGGGATGCGCCATCGGCGGTGCGGACCACACCGAAGCTGTCGCCCGATGTCCCGAGGTAACCTGCCGAAACGGTTTCTCCGACAACCACGATCTCACCGAATGCGACAAAGACCGTGTTGGGCACCACCGGCAGACCCACCCGAAGCCGCTCGGAACTATCGCCGTGCCGCGCACCGTCGATCGGTAGATACGTGACGACGACAGTGGTTTCGGTCGGACCATAGCTCGAGATGAGTGAGACACCCTGCGCACCGGCCGAGTCCAGCCACGTGTCGACTGCGCTCGGACGGATTGCCTCACCGCCGACGACCACCTGCCGAAGAGCAGAACAACCGATCGACGCCAGCGACTGGGCGTCATCGCACAGCAGGTGCCACACGGCGGTCGGCAGGTCGATCAGGGTCGGTTCCAGCACCTGGATGTCCCGAACGAGCGCATCCAGATCTCCGGATTTCATTGCCGCAGAACGTACTATCCGCAAACCACAGACCGCGCCGCAGAATATCTCCTCCACACTGATATCCGATGTCAACGGTGCGCATTGGAGGATGCTGTCCCGCGCCTCCCAGCCGTAGGCGTTCGCGGCCGCGCGGGCGAACAGTGCGAGCGCGCCATGCGTTACCGGCACGAGTTTGGGCCGACCAGTCGACCCGGAGGTAGCCATGATGTACGCCGTCCTGGTCGCCAGGCCGGCGTCCCGCACCACCGCCTCGGTGCGCTCTTCGACGAGACGCCGCGTCGCACCGTCCAGGTTCGTCGGGATAGGTGCTGCGGTATCCACAACGTGTGTTACGGCGCCACCATCATGTTCGGTGATGGAATCGGCCCGCAGCGGCATATCTTTCGCGCTCTCACACACGCTGTATCCGCAGCCTGCGAGATGACAAGCGATCAGAAGGTCGACGGTCTTGTCGGTGTCGTCGTCAACGCACACCACGATGTCCCCCGGCGCGACCCCGCCCGCGACCAGCCAGGCGATCCACGGCTCGACGAATCGCCGCCCCCGCAGGAACCGGTCCACACCACCGCCGGCATCAAGGAACCAGGCGGGCGTCGCGGCTGCCTCGGCCCGCACACATTCATCACCACGGCGTCGTGTGCCGTCGACACCGATCCCGAACCACTCGTTCACCGTCATGGCGATCGGTAAGTGCCACATGGCTTCCATCGAGCCCAGCGCCGCCGCGATCCGTTCGGCCATCCACAACGGCGGCGTGTTCGCGTCGCCCACGTCCGCGCGGTTCCAGATCGACAAGGCGAGTGTTCGTTGTTCCTCGTCGACGACGCACGACACGGTCATGCCTTCCACCGGACCGATATCGGTTGCGTAAGGCGCCGCCGACAGGAACGGGCGAAGGGCGGGTGCGCACGTCTCGCGGATGAAGTTGAAGGTCAGCGCCTCGACGTGCGAGGTCTTGTTTATTGCCAGGTACATTCGGCGATACTGTTCCTCGCGGAGCCACCGGCGCCGCGAGGCTCTGACATAGTCACGGTCCAGCGCGTGTACGACATCCTGCACAGAGGCAAAGGCAGGGAAACGGACCGGATGCGCGATCGAATTGACCAGGCAGGTTGCTACGTTCAGGTCGGGTTCCGCGAACCTGTTGTCTACCGCATGGATCAGCAGGGTGGCTGTGCTCTGCCGCAGACTTGCATCCACTGCGATCGCGGCCGCCGCCACCAGAATGTTCAATGGCACCTGCTTGGCTTCGGACAGCGTTTCGATCTTCTCGAAGGCCTTACCCGATAGCGTGAACGACTCTCGCAGAACACCTCTGGCCGCCCCTACCGGCCCACCGCCTGCACCGTGTCCGCATCCGCCGGTGTGGGATGCGTCGGCGAGTTCGCGCTGCACTGCCTGACCAAACCGTCGCAACGATTCGTCTGTCTTGGTGGCCTCGCGGCTGTGCGCCTCAGAAATTTTCGCTAGAGATGCTCTTGGACACGGGGTTTCGGTCTCCGCCAAGCCTGCCAGCCGCTGGCCGAGATCGGTCTCTATCACCGCGATGGCGCCGCCATCGAGCAGGAGGTGGTGCGCGTGGATGTCGAGCCCCACCACCCGCCCGTCCGTTTCGGTATGGACGGTGTAACGCACGAGTGGCTTGGCTTCGAGGTCTGTTGACCACATGCGGACAAGCTCGTCAGCGCCCCGTGTTGTCGGAGCACCCGTGTCCGCAGCCGTCTGCACGATGTCGCCGAACTGCAATCGCCGCACCAGTTCTGGGTAGCGTGATTCGCCTGGCACCTGTTCGAGGACACACAACTGGACCGCGTTGGCGACTACTGCCGCTTCCAGCGCGGACATGAACACCGGACCCTCGATGGGATGAAGCCGGTAGCTCTTCCCGATCAGATACAGCCGGGGGTCATCGGCCTGCGACGCGCCGTTGTACATGTTCTGCTGGGACCTGCTCAACGACACCCGGTCAACTCGAGGTTCCACCGCCAGCGTCATGTGACGCCCTCTGGCTGCGCCTGCTCCAACACCTGCGCCCATCCGGCAACGGAGAGATCCGAGATCAAACGCTTCTGCAGATCCGACCCTCGGGCTACACCCAGCTGTTTCATCAACAGCACGAAACGGACCGAGTCCAGACCCAGCTCCCGAAGATCAGTGGCATCGCCGTCGAAAAGCTCCGATTCGGAGATGTACAGCACGTCACAGACGGCCGCCACGATCCGGTTCCGCACGTTGTCAGGCACGCGTCAGTGCCCCATTCAGTGAGGCGGCCAATGCCGAACGCATGACCTTGCCGGACTTCGTCCGCGGGATATCTGCGACTACTGCGATGATCGACGGCCTGGCCATCGACTCGGATTCGTGGCGGTACGTGGCCGCGATCCGCTGCTTGAGCTCAACGGTGCCCAGCTCGTCAAGCTGCGCGGCCGGTACCACCGCCAAACCGACCAGCGCGCCGAACTCCTCGTCCGGTATCTCGTAACACGCCGCTTCACCGACGCCTGCAACGCTTTCGGCGATCCTGTCAACCTCGTCCGGTACCACGTTGACCCCTCCGGAGATGATCATCTCCGAGGAACGCCCCCTGATGTAGAAGAAGCCATCGTCACGATGCTCCACCAGGTCGCCGGTGTTCACCCATCCATCGGCCAGTACCTCACGGGTACGGTCGGGATTTCCCCAGTAACCGAGCATGTTGGCCGGCGACTTGATCCACAGCGTGCCGTACGGCGCAGAGGTGCCGCCGTCCATGGGTCCGCCGGTCCCGCTGTCCGAGAGGAAGGTCTGCACTCCGGGATACGGACGGCCGACCGCACCCTGCTCGATCCTGGCGAGCGATTCCTCGTCGGTGGGCAGACACAGTGCGGTACAACCAGTTTCACTCAGACCATAGACCTGAGCCGTTCGCACCCCCGCGGCTTCGATGAACTGCACATCGTCCGGGATCGCCCGTGAGCCGCCATAGGCTATGAACCGCAACGAGGAAACGTCTTGCCCGGTGATTCTGAGTTCGGACACCAACCTGGTCAAGAGGGTGGGCACCAGGCAAGCAGTCGCCACCTCATTGCCCACCAGCAGGTCCATCAACGATGCCCCACCCTCGCCGCCGGTGATACACGATGCGCCGTGCATCAGGCCGTTGAGAATCCACCAGAGCCCACCGATATGCGTTGCCGGTAACGGCGAATAGCTCGTCTCGCCCGCGACCCAGTCGATCCAGCTCAGCCCCTCATCGCGCAGGATATCCGGGATAGCGAAGAACGTGCGGTGAGCGAGCAGCACGGCCTTCGGTTCACCTGTCGTTCCGCTGGTGAAGATCATCGCGAGCGGGTCGTCGGCGTTACTTCCGGTATGCGTTGCCGGCCAATCTATGTCGCGATTCGGGTCATCAAGCCCGCCGGTCGACTCGGCCGCATCCGGGAGAATCGCGGCCGGATCAGTGATTTCGCAGAACCGCGCGATGGCGGCGGCGGGCAGGTCCTTGTCCACCATGACGGCGATGGCGCCGACCTGCGCACACGCGAGTACCGAAAGGTACGTCTGGGGTCCGTTGTCCGACAACACCACAACCCGTGATCCCCGAATCACCGACTGTGCCCGAAGGGCTGCGGCGAGCCCTCCGACCTCGGCGACGAGCTCTGCGTAACTCACGGCACCGGTGCCGTCACTGCGGCGCAAGGCGATGAGATCTGGCCGGATACGGGCCTGCTCGAGGACTCGTTCCCAAACGGTGGGTGGTGGCGCGGACATGGCAGAGGGAGACGCTTCCTGTCGGGGGCTACGGGATGTTCAGGACCGCGAGCTCGAACTCTCCGGCCGCGGATCCTCCGTCCTGGTCCCAGAATTCGATGGTGCTGTGGAATTGGAGATAACGCCACGACCGGTCGACGATGTGGAAATTGCGGGCCTGTAGGCGGGCGGAGAACCGCTGCGCGTTGACCAGCCGCCGGAACCGGGACGATGTGCTCTTGATCAGCATGTTGGCGAGTTGGTTCTGGCAGTAGTCATCGATCGACCAGCCCCGGAATGCCCAGATATCGTCGTTGACAACACCTTGAGCGAATGCACAGTACGCCAGCTGGTTGAAGCACAGCACCAACTCGACGGCGTTGAAGTGCCCCGTGCTCCGGATATAGGCGGACTCATTGATCGCGAAATTGCCCTGCGCGTGCACCGCGTCCGAGGTGATTCCGTATTCGGCATCGGACAGATAGCGGCATCCCTTATAGGAATATGGCTCAAGCACCCTGCCGAGTAGATCCTCGTCGATCGGCGCCATGCCGGTGGAAGGCAGCCCGGTCTGTACCGACAGGGTCGCCGCGACCGCGCTCACGCTGCATATCCGGGTGTCTCAAGACCGTCCAGCATGGTCAGGCGGTGGGTCGTCAGCGTGCCCGCCGCTGTTCCATGCTTTGCGCGGTGCACAAGAGCTCTGTTGTCCCACAGCACAATATCCCCGACCTCGTAGTGCTGGGCGTGGATGAAGGGCGACGCGTAGTCGGGATCGAGCTGCCCCGACTCTTCGAGTAGCTGCTGAAGCAGCGCAGCATCGAGCAGTCTTCCATCCCCGTCCTCGATCGTCTCGGTGCCGGCCTCGCAGATGTAGAGGATCTCTTCCCCCGTCTGCGGGTGCTTGATCACCGTGGGCCACTTCTGGGGCGGTGTGACCCTTTCGATCTCGGCCAGGATTTCTCCGATGGGCCGGTAGACATCACTGGGCCGGATCTTGATGTAGCGGCGGGGCGTGTGTGTGCTGAACGTCCCACGCACAGAGTCCTTTACCGTGCTCGGCAACGATTCCCACACCTTGTTGAGATCGATGAAGTAGGTTCCCCGATCACTCCCGGGCACCGCCAAGGGCACCACCATGGAGAACGCGAAGGGTTCCGGCATGAACATGTAATCGACGTGCCAGAATGCGCCGGTCCGCGGAACCCCTTGTCCCTCTTCCGTAGACGAGACAAAGATTTCCGGGTGGTCCTCGTGGTGATACACCGGCTCGTAATAGGGCACTATCTCCCCGATCAATCTCCCCAGCTGGATGAACTCCGCGGGTGAGGGATGAACATCCTTGAGGACGACGAGCTTGTTCCGGTAAACGAGTTCGCGGATCTCCTGTGTGGTGATTCCGTCCAGGTTCCCGGGATCGATCCCCGTGACCTGCGTGCCCAGTCCCTCGCCCTTCACATTGAGCGTCATCGACTCCCTATTCCTGATTCAGCCCTCGCCTCTCGGCGATTGGATGGGCACCTTCGGTCTCACCGCCCGGCCGCCGACTACCGGCGACCACTAACACAGCAGTCGATTCGATGACCGAAATAGTTCCCAAGACTTGACGAAGCAGTAGTTTTCTGTGAGCGCGACACCACGAACCACAGCGGATAATTCGTTATTGCCCTGCAGTTTTGGAGACCAGACCGCAATCACCGGGAGGTAGCGTCCGTCGCGGTGACCTTCGTCTCAGGAACTTCGGGGGCATTCGGCACGACTCACTGCAGAGCACCGACTGCTCTCAGGAGCGAGGCGCCTGGCCAAAGTGCCGTGAGCTCGGCGTCAAGGCCGCAGCGGCAGGCGCCAACAAGCAAACCGCCGCACACACTGCCAGCACCGGCGCGCTACCGAAGTGATCCATCGCCGGGGCGATGATCACCAGGCCCAGTGGCGCCAAACCGTAGGACAGCAGAAAGTCCAGAGAAGACACCCGGGCCAGCTTGTCGGGTTCGACTTCGCGCTGGGTGGCGGTAAACCAGGGAACATTGAAAAGTTCGATGCCCATACCGGTGATCACGTAGGCCATCACCACGATCGCCAGAGGCACGGGCAGCATCAAGCTCAGCGGTGCCGCGCTGTAAAGCGCGAGGCCTGCGAGCGCCGCCCAGCCTTGGTTACGCGGGCGCCAGCGACTGATAAGGATCGCGCCGATAAGCGCTCCGGCGACGTATGCCGTTGTCGCGCTTGCTAACAGCACTTCAGTCCCATATCGGTCACGGCTTACCAACGGCAGCGCAACCCCGGTGGCCGAATAGCCGGTCGCGATCACCGCGGTCAACGCCGCCAGGCCCGCGAGGAACCACGGGTGACGGCGAGCCTCTCGGAACCCGTCGGCGAAGTCGCTGAACACGGTGAACCCTGAACCAGCCACCTCGGCTCGGCCACGGCCCGCCGGCGGTGCGAGCGCAGACAGAAGCCACAATCCCGCGAGAACTATCAGCAGCGGGGCCACCCCCAGCCGGGCGGCGGCCAACGCCGCCACCCCAGGCGCGACGAGCGTCACCACCCGCACGGCAATGGTGATGGCGGCATTCGCCTGCTGACGCTGCGACACCGCGACAACCTCAGCGGTCAATGCCTGGTAGGAAGGCCGGCACGCACCCTGCCCTGCCCCAGCGAGCACCGCGGCCGCTGCCGGAATCGCAATCACGTGGTGGATACCTCCCGCGATCACCAGATGCCCCACTGCTGCCAGCATCGAAGACACCGCGATCACGCCACGTCGCGAATAGCGATCCGCGAGAACGCCTCCCAGCGGGACGGCCGCCAAGAACCCGACCGTCCGGGCGGCGAGAACCAGGCCTAGCGCGGTTGCCGACAAGGTTCCGTCGAGGACCGCAAATCCGAGCACGATGGGCAACATCCAGGTCGCCAAACCCGAGGCAGTGGTGCCTGTCCACAACCGCAGGAAGGGGACGCTACGGAGCACGGACGGGGCGCTCGGCTCCGCGGGGTGAGGCGATGTCACAGCTGTGTTGTCTACACGACAGCACAGCGATAGGGGAAATATGAGACGACCGGGAACTATTGACCGCACAGCGACGACCACTCGGACGTGACAGTAGCTGAGATGACCTTCGGGAAGCGCCGCCCGATTCTCATTCCCAAGTACGCGACCCGTACCCGGCGCGCCTCAGCGCAGCATGTCCACGTTGCCGATGGCACCGGATGCGCCGCACTACGTGGCGGCGCGGTAGCGACATCGTCGACATACAGGGCAAATACGATTAGAAGGGCTGGCAGCTGAGAGTGGACAGACATTTCGCGGAGTCGGTGGGGCGCCCCGACCTGATTCAGTTGGCCGACGGGATGTTCTGTCTGCGATTCGAGACCATGAAGGTTGTTTCGGCCATGGCGGCCGTGCAGCAGCTGCTGGACAGCGGCGCGATTGATCGCGAGACGACCCTCCTCGACAGCTCCAGTGGTATCTACGCGCACGCGCTGGCGCTGGCCGCACATCGCCACGGCCTGAAATGTCACATCGTGGGTTCCACCACGGTCGACGAGACACTGCGCGTGCAGCTGGCCATCCTCGGCGCGCACTTCGAGCAGATGCCCCCGACTCCGAACCTGAAACTGGATCAGAACCGCCGGGTTGCCCGCATCCACGAGATTCTGCGCGAGCGACCCAACTACCACTGGATGCGCCAGTATCACGACGACATTCACTACGCCGGGTACCGCCCGATTGCTCACCAGATCCGGCGCGAACTCGGGGACACCGCGCTGACCCTTGTCGGCGGCGTGGGTACCGGCGCATCAACCGGAAGCCTCGCCACCGAGCTGCGCGTCGATGCACCCGATACCCGCTTGGCGGGGATACAGCCCTTCGGCTCGGTGACTTTCGACGCGGAACATCTCGACGACCCTGACATCATCATTGCCGGCATCGGCAGCTCCATTCCCTTCGAGAATGTGGACCCAAGCCTGTACGACACGGTGCACTGGATCGGCTTTGGCGCCGCACAGTCGGGTGCCATCGAACTACTGCGCAGGCACGCGGTCTTCGCGGGACTGTCCACCGGTGCGGCGTTCCTTGCCGCTCAATGGGAGAAGGAACGCGCCCCCGAGCGCGCGGTGGTTTTCACCGCACCCGATACCGGGCATCGCTACGTGCAGAACGTGTTCGCCCGTCACCAGGACGCCGCTGCCATGGCGGAGTTCTCGCCAAAGGCCGTGGCGGACAACGCCGATCTGGCACTGCCCTGGTCGTACCGCGACTACGACAGGCCTGCGTCCGGTTTCGTAGCGGACGTACACAGCCTGTGCGATGCCGCCGCGCACACCTGATAGCCACGGCCCGCGACACTGCGACACCCGCGAGTTCCCGGCTCAGCAAACATGTTCATTGCTAGCCTGAATCGGTGACTTACCCACCACAGGAGCCGCCCGCAGCGGGCGATCCGTCAGCGTACGACCCACACCACCCGCCCCCGGGGTACCAGCCGCCCCCGCCGCCTGGATATCAACCCGGGTACCAGCCGGGTCCTCCGCCGGGAGCCCCCCAGTACCCGGGTGGACAATTCCCGCCCCCTCCCCAGGGATACCCGCCTGTTGGCTACGGCTATCCGCCGCAGGCGCCGTGGCCACCGCAGGGACCGTTCAATGCCGGCGAGTCGTGGAGCTGGTCGTGGGCCCAGGTCACCAAGCGCTTCGGAACCTTCATTCCGCCGTATCTGGTCTGGTTCCTTGCGATCGGTGTGCCGTTCGGAATCGTCTACGCGATTCTGATCGCCAGCCTGCCGCAGACCAGCACCAGCGGCTACGGCGGTGATTCAAGCTCCTCGTACTCATACTCGTATGAGGGACCCGAGTTCTCCGGCGGAGCCATCGCCATCATCATCCTGCTCTACGCGGTGGTGTTCGCGGTCAGCCTCTACGTGGGCGCCTGCATCGTCAGCGCCAATCTCGATGTCGCCGACGGCAAGCCCGTGAGTTTCGGAACCTTCTTCCGCGCCCGCAATTTCGGCGCCTACGCGGGGACCGCGCTCTTGGTCGCGCTCGGAGTGCTGATCGGAAGCTTCTTGATCATCGGCGGAATCATCTTCGGGTTCTTCGCCCAGTACGCCGTGTTCTTCGCCATCGACCGCGGCCTGGGCCCTGTTGATGCGATCAAGGCCAGCTTTCAGATCGTGAAGAACAATCTGGGACAGGCACTGGTCGTATTCCTGATCACCTTGGGTGTTGCTTTCGCCGGTGTCGCAGCGACATTCATCACCTGCGGCTTGGGCGGCATCATCGCCTACCCGACGATTGCGGCCCTATCCGGTCTGATTCACGTCTACACCTACCGGCGTCTGACCGGCGGCATCATCGCACCAGCACCGGTGTAAACCTCGGCACCGCAAGCCGAGTGGGAATCTCACGAGAGAATCGAGCCCATTTCCCACGCCAGATTCCCACTCGGCGCACGGAGTCACCAACGAAAAGGCCCGGCCTGCATGACGCAGACCGGGCCTTCTTCGTTGGTGGACTTAGAAGTCCATACCGCCCATGCCACCGGTCGGGTCGCCCGCAGGTGCGGCGGCCTTCTCCGGCTTGTCGGCAACGACGGCCTCGGTGGTGAGGAACAGCGCCGCGATGGACGCCGCGTTCTGCAGCGCCGAGCGGGTCACCTTCACGGGGTCGGCAACGCCGGCCGCGAGCAGGTCCTCGTACACGTTGGTCGCCGCGTTCAGGCCGTGGCCCGCAGGAAGGTTCGCGACCTTCTCCGCGACGACACCCGGCTCCAGACCACCGTTGAAGGCGATCTGCTTCAGCGGAGCCGACAGCGCCACCCGGACGATGTTGGCACCCGTGGCCTCGTCACCCTCGAGCGAGAGCGAGTCCAGCGCGGGGGCAGCCTGCAGCAGGGCGACGCCACCACCGGCGACGATGCCCTCTTCGACGGCGGCCTTCGCGTTGCGAACGGCGTCCTCGATGCGGTGCTTGCGCTCCTTGAGCTCCACCTCGGTGGCAGCTCCGGCCTTGATCACCGCAACACCGCCGGCCAGCTTGGCCAGGCGCTCCTGCAGCTTCTCGCGGTCGTAGTCGGAGTCGCTGTTCTCGATCTCGCTGCGGATCTGCGCCACGCGACCGGCGATGGCGTCGGAATCGCCCGCGCCCTCGACGATGGTGGTCTCGTCCTTGGTGACGACGACCTTGCGAGCCTGCCCGAGCAGGGAGATGTCGGCGGTCTCCAGCGAGAGGCCGACCTCTTCGCTGACGACCTGGCCACCAGTGAGGATCGCCATGTCCTGCAGCATCGCCTTGCGACGGTCACCGAAGCCCGGAGCCTTGACGGCGACGGACTTGAAGGTGCCACGGATCTTGTTGACGACCAGGGTCGAGAGAGCCTCGCCCTCAACGTCCTCGGCGATGATCAGCAGCGGCTTGCCACCCTGGATGACCTTCTCCAGCAAGGGAAGCAGGTCCTTGACAGTCGAGACCTTGGAGCTGACCAGCAGGATGTAGGGATCCTCCAGGACGGCTTCCTGACGCTCGGCGTCGGTCACGAAGTAACCCGAGATGTAGCCCTTGTCGAAGCGCATGCCCTCGGTGAGCTCCAGCTGCAGGCCGAAGGTGTTGGACTCCTCGACGGTGATGACACCCTCGTTGCCGACCTTGTCCATGGCCTCGGCGATCAGATCACCGATGGACTGGTCACCCGCGGAGATGCCCGCGGTGGCCGCGATCTGCTCCTTGGTGTCAATCTCCTTGGCGGAGTCCAGCAGAGAGCTGGTGACGGCCTCCACGGCCTTCTCGATGCCGCGCTTCAGGCCGAGCGGGTTGGCGCCGGCAGCGACGTTACGCAGACCTTCCTTGACAAGAGCCTGGGCAAGCACGGTGGCGGTAGTAGTGCCGTCACCCGCGACGTCGTCAGTCTTCTTGGCAACTTCCTTGACCAGCTCAGCGCCGATCTTCTCGTACGGGTCCTCCAGCTCGATCTCCTTGGCGATGGACACACCATCGTTGGTGATCGTGGGGGCGCCCCACTTCTTCTCCAAGACGACGTTGCGACCCTTGGGGCCCAGCGTCACCTTGACCGCGTCAGCGAGGGCGTTGAGGCCCCGCTCCAGGCCGCGGCGGGCCTCTTCGTCATACGCAATTGTCTTGGCCATTGCGAAGTGATTCCTCCGTATAGGGGGTGGCACGTTCTTTGGCCGGGCTCAGTGCCCGCGACGGACGGACGCAGCTGTGTGGGCTGCGGCCTCACCGTCCCGGCCTAGCACTCACCGGTCGTGAGTGCCAATGCCATTTTTAGCACTCGGACATGGCGAGTGCAAGGGCGATTGGCCGAAGCCCGGGCCAACAAACACGACGTCGGCTCCAGATCAAAAGCCGTGGTGATGTGGACGGACGCCGATACCCACGTAGCACCCTTCGGTCTGCCCCCCATGCTGTAACGCTTTGCATCCTGCAGAGCACTCAGTCGTGTCACCATCCCCATCAGTAGAGGAGTCGCCATGATCACCGCTCAACTGCAGCGTCACATCGAACCGGACGCACCCTTGGCGCGCGCCGGGGTCGCCCTGGCGCGATATGGGCTCGCGATCGTCATCGCATGGATCGGCATGCTGAAGTTCACCGAGTTCGAGGCCAACGGCATCGTGCCGCTGGTGTCCCACAGTCCGCTGATGTCCTGGGTGTACGACGTCTTCTCGGTCACCGCGTTCTCATCGCTACTCGGAATCGTGGAAATCACGATCGCAGTCCTGCTCTCCGTCAAGCCGTGGTTGCCCCGGCTCTCGGCAGTCGGCAGCCTCATGGCCATCGGCATGTTCGCCACCACTGTGAGCTTCCTGTTCAGCACACCGGGGGTGTTCGAGAGTGCGGCCGGAGGGTTCCCGGTGCTGTCCTCGACCGGGCAATTCCTCATCAAGGATGTCGCGCTCCTCGGCATCTCCGCCTGGACCTTGGTCGATGCACTCACGCGACGCTGAAGCAGCCCTCGTCGCTTCGCTACAAGCAGGCGACGAGGGCGCGTTCGCGCAGGTGGTGGACGCACACACGCCCGCGATGCTGCAGCTCGCGCGCAGCTACGTGAGAAGCCGCGAGATCGCCGAAGAGGTGGTGCAGGAGGCCTGGCTCGCATTGTGCAAGGGGATCGACGCATTCGAAGGTCGATCAACACTGCGCACCTGGCTGTTCACGATCCTGATCAACATCGCCAAGGAACGGGGAATCCGCGAACGTCGCGATACCGCGAAGGCCATCGCGGCATTTACCGGAGGGACCGTCGACCCGGGCCGTTTCCGGGACACCGGCGAGTGGGTGGGCCACTGGCGCGACGACGCCGCCCCGCATTCGTTTCCCGAGACGCCGGAGAACCTGGTGCTCTCCGAGGAGCTGCTCGCCCACGTAGTTCTGCAACTCGACGGGCTGCCGGAGACGCAGCGCGTGGTGGTGACGATGCGGGACCTACTGGGACTCGATTCTAAGGAGGTCGCCGAACACCTGGGAATCACCTCGGCCAACCAGCGCGTACTCCTGCATCGCGGACGGGCGGCGGTTCGCCAAGGACTTGAGGACTACATGAAGGATGTGAGTTGAATGAACTGCGACGAACTCGTCGAACTGATCACGGAGTACCTGGACAATTCACTATCACCGATCAAGCGCGCGAAGCTCGAGGCACACCTGTTGGAGTGCGACGGATGCGTGAACTACCTGAACCAGTACAAATCCACCGTGTCGATCTTGAGCCAGATCCCGCAGGACGGCCCCAGCGCGGCGCTGCGAGAAAGACTGCTCGCCGGTTTTCGGGAGCGGCAACGCTGAGCCGCGAACACGGCCCTGCCTATGACGCGCCTAACGACGCGGCCGTAGCCCGTCGAAGACAACGTCGGTGACCTGCTGCGAGACCTCTTTGTTGTAGCTCTGCATGGCCTGGCACCCCACCAGGAGCGCCTTTACCTCGTGCACGCCGATATCGGAGCGCACCGTGCCCGCCCGCTGTGCGGCCTTCACCAAATCACCCAGGACCGCGTAGAACGATTCCTCGATCTGAGGGATAAGCGCTTCGACACTGACACCCGCGCCGGCCAGGGCATCCACCAATCCTTGATCGGTCCCACCCCACTCGACCATCACGCGCAGGAATCCGAACAGCGCCTCACCCGGATCGGCCGACTCCAGTAGCTCGCGCCCCTTACCGATCACCGTGCTCATCCGGTCTTCCGCGACGGCGCGATACAGATCCTCCTTGGCCGGAAAATGCCGGTAGACGGTCCCGGCACCCACTCCCGCGCGCCGCGCGATCTCGTCGATCGGGACACCGAGGCCCTCCTCGGCAAACGTTTGATAGGCAACCTCAAGGACCCGCGCACGGTTGCGGGCGGCGTCAGCACGCAAGGGCCGGGCAGGTTGATCCATCTCACACTCCTCGAGGTTCCAACACACCTTGACAAAACGGGGCGTGCGTTCCGTATATTCGTAAGCGGAGTAGCCGCCCCGGTTACTGAAGATATTACCCAAGGAGCCCCCATGACCAAATGGAATACCACCGACATCCCCGATCAGACCGGTCGCGTCGCGATCATCACCGGTGCCAACACCGGCCTCGGGCTGGAGACCGCCAAGGCGCTCGCCGCGCACGGCGCCCACGTTGTGCTCGCGGTGCGCAATACGGAGAAGGGAAAGGCAGCGGCCGACGCGATCACCGCGGCCCACTCGAACGCCGACGTGACCCTGCAGCCGTTGGACCTTTCCTCGCTGAAGTCCGTACGCCGGGCCAGTGACGAGCTCAAGTCGCGCTACGACAAGATCGACCTGCTGATCAACAACGCCGGGGTCATGTGGACGGAGAAATCCACCACCGCCGACGGCTTCGAGCTGCAGTTCGGCACCAATCACCTGGGGCACTACGCATTCACCGGCCTGCTCCTGGACCACCTGCTACCTGTCGAGGGTTCACGTGTGGTGACCGTCTCCAGCATCGGGCACCGCATTCGCGCCGGGATCCACTTCGATGACCTGCAATGGGAACGCGACTACAACAGGGTCGCGGCCTATGGACAATCGAAGCTGGCCAATCTGTTGTTCACCTACGAACTGCAGCGGCGCCTGGCAGGCACCAATACGGCCGCCCTGGCGGCGCACCCCGGCGGCTCCAACACCGAGCTGGCCCGCAACTCTCCGCTGTGGGTCCGGGCCGTTTTCAACGTGGTGGCGCCATTGCTGGTCCAGGGTGCGGACATGGGCGCGCTGCCCACGTTGCGGGCCGCCACCGACCCTGCGGCCCTGGGCGGGCAGTACTACGGACCGGATGGATTCGGCGAACAACGCGGTAACCCGAAGGTCGTCGCATCGAGCGAGCAATCCTATGACCTCAATTTGCAGCGACGCTTGTGGTCGGTATCTGAAGAACTCACCGACGTGGTCTTCCCGGTGAAGTGAGCTGAACGGAAAGAGGCGGGCACTGTGCTGATTGTCGCCGACTGTCACTCTGGTGACACGACACGCGGTGCCCGCCACGCCCGTCGGGATGCACTCCCGTAATCCGTTGCGCTAGTCTGCAGTCCAATCAGTGAGGAGTCTGACGGGTGCGGGCTGTAGAGGCGCCCAGCACCCATACATTGCGGGGCTGGCAGCGTAGGGCATTAGTGCGGTATTTGGCCGCCAAGCCCCGAGATTTCCTGGCGGTCGCGACCCCGGGATCAGGGAAAACAAGGTTTGCCCTGCGCATTGCTACCGAGCTGCTGGCCGACGGCACAGTCGACAAGATCACCGTGGTGGTGCCGACCGAACACCTCAAGGTCCAGTGGGCTCAGTCGGCCACTTCCTTCGGGCTGTCTCTGGACCCGAGATTCAGCAACTCGGACGCACAGAACTCCTCGGAGTACCACGGAGTCGTCGTCACCTATGCGCAGGTGGCAAGTCACCCCACCCGGCACCGGGTCCGCACGGAGAACCACCGCACGTTGGTGATCTTCGACGAGATCCACCACGCCGGAGATGCTAAGAGCTGGGGTGAAGCGGTCCGCGAAGCCTTCGACGACGCGACGCGGCGCCTCTCCTTGACCGGAACCCCGTTCCGCAGTGACGACAGCCCGATCCCATTCATCAACTACGAGCCCGACGGCGCGGGCTTCCAGCGCTCGCAAGCCGACCACACCTACGGCTACTCCGAGGCGCTGGCCGACGGCGTGGTGCGTCCCGTGGTGTTCATGGCGTACTCAGGCGAGGCCCGTTGGCGTGACAGTGCCGGCGAGGAACATGCCGCTCGCCTCGGCGAACCACTCACCGCCGAGCAGACTGCGCGCGCATGGCGCACCACCTTGGATCCCAATGGCGAATGGATACCCGCGGTGCTGCGCGCCGCCCATGCGCGGCTGCAGCAGAAGCGCAATGGCGGGATGACCGATGCCGGCGCCATGATCATCGCCTCCGATCAGAAGGCGGCCCGCGCCTACGCGAAACTACTGACCACCATCACCGGATCGGAACCCACGGTGGTGCTCTCGGACGACCCGAAGTCCTCGGATCGCATCGCGCAGTTCTCCAACAGCACCAGCGAGTGGATGGTCGCGGTGCGCATGGTGTCCGAGGGCGTCGACGTGCCGCGCCTTGCCGTCGGCGTGTACGCGACAAGCGCCTCGACGCCGCTGTTCTTCGCTCAGGCGATCGGCCGGTATGTGCGCTCCCGAACACAAGGTGAGACGGCCAGCATCTTCCTGCCCTCGGTGCCGACACTGCTGGAACTCGCCAGTCTGCTGGAAGAGCAGCGCAATCACGTACTCGGTAAACCACACCGCGAGCCGATGGGCGATGAGGAGCCGGTGGAGCGCAAGCGCACCGAGCCGGGCGAGGAAGAGAAGGGCTTCGAATCGCTCAGTGCCAGTGCCGAACTGGATCAGGTGATCTTCGACGGAGCCTCCTTTGGCACCGCGACGCCAGCGGGCAGCGAGGAGGAAGCCGAGTACCTCGGCATTCCCGGCCTGCTCGATCCGAATCAGATGCGAGATCTGTTGCGGCGCAGGCAAGAAGAGCAGCTCACCAAGCGCACCGCTTCCGGCGAGGTACCCCCGGAAATCACTTCGACACACGGTCAACTGCGCGAACTGCGTCGCGAGCTCAACGCCTTGGTGTCGGCCACGCACTTCAAGTCGGGTAAACCGCACGGCTGGATTCACAATGAGCTGCGCAGGCGGTGCGGAGGCCCCCCGGTGGCCGCGGCCACCCGCGATCAGCTCAAGGAACGCATCGTCGCCGTGCGCACCCTGCATCGGGAGCTCTAGACGGGGAACTTCACTCCAGTCAACTCTTCCGAGACAGACCAAAGCCGTTGTTGCAGAGCCTGATCGTGTGACTGCCTGGTGGACTTGACCACCTTGGGATACCCACGAAACTCACCAAAGCCCGAGGGCCCGTAGTACTGGCCACCAACGGCGGTGGGGTCCGTAGCGGCACGCAGACTGGGCAAGGCGCCCATGGCCGGACTCTGGGCGAGTTTCAACGCCGCGGCACTGAACGCCTCCGGACCGAAGGTGATGTGACGCATCAACTCGGTACCCGACGCACCGGGATGTGCCGCCAACGCCACCGTCTCGGCCCCCGCGGCCTCGAGACGCCGCTGCAGCTCGTAGGTGAACAAGAGGTTGGCGAGTTTGGACTGGGCGTAGGCCCCCACCCGGCTGTAATTGCGCTCCCACTGTAAGTCATCGAAATGTATTGCGGCTCTGAACTTATGACCGTTGCTGCTGACGGTTACGACGCGGGAGCCACGCACCGTCGTCAGGTTCTCCAGCAGCAGGGCGGTGAGGGCGAAATGGCCCAGATGGTTGGTGCCGAACTGCAGCTCGAAACCGTCCGCGGTGTTGCCCTTCGGCGGATACATCACCCCGGCGTTATTGATGAGCAGATCGATCTGTGGGTATTGGTCACCCAATTGTTCAGCGGCAGAACGGATATCCGAGAGGGAAGATAGATCCAGGCGCTGCAGCGCCAGGTTACCTGCGGGCGTGGTCTTCCCGATCTCTTCGATAGCGGCAGCACCCTTGTCCAGATCGCGGACCGCAAGAACTACCTGTGCCCCCGCGGCCGCCAACGCGCGGGCCGTCTCCAGGCCCAGTCCGGTATTGGCACCGGTGATGATGGCGACGCGTCCCGTCTGGTCGGGAATGTCGGCGGTGCTCCAATGTGCGGTCACACACGCATCCTGCCCCAGATCCACCGCGCTGCCCAGCCTGCTTATTCACAGTTCTCCCGGTGTTCGATACCAGGAATCCCACAGCAGGGGTCAATACGCTCATCGCCGGATCACTGAGCTTGGCCACCTACTGCATGTAAGGCGGGTCCGTGCGCAAACTTACTTCTGTTGCCACCCTTGTAATTTCACTTCTGTGCTCGGGCACGGGAGTGGCTGCGGCAGACCCGCTGCCGGTCGCCGACGTCAGCCAGTCTGCCGATACCGACGACGGCTGGCATCTGAGTGCTGCGCTGTCGCGGATGACTATCAACTCTGTGCCAAACATGGCCGCCACAGCGTTCACACGAGAGGGGTTTGTCACCGGCAAGGCCCTCGCCAGCATCGACGGTAACGGCGCGGTTCCGGTCAACTCCGGAACCCTCGTCATGGGGTTGCAGCTGGGCTGCCAGATCGACCTCAGCGAGGGCGGAAGCGTCGACGTCGGCGCGGACGCGGGAGTCAGTCCCGGCTTCTCCGGCGGCAGCAATCTGCTGGCTATGGTCGGCCCTTACGCGGAAGTCAACGGGAGCATCTCGGTCAATCTGCTTCCGGGGACGATCAAGAACATCGTGCTGGGCAAGAAGGCCCTCAAAGGACGCACCGGCGAAATCGTGGTTCACGATGCCCACGTGAAAGTCGACGCCTGCGGCGGACCAGTCTCCATCCGGTTCTTCACGACGGCGCTGATCGACACCGACAAGTCCGACGACAGCGTGAACGTGTACGGGGACATTCTTTCGCTATGAGCCCTACCCACGCGCGACCGCAACGCCACCGAATGGCACGGCTGATCATCGCCACCACCCTGTGCGCAAGCCTCATTGTCGGTCCGGCATCCGTGGCACGGGCGGACAACTGCAGCCCCGGCGACTTCGGCGCAGCGCAAGGATGTGCGCCCCCAGCCGCCGCGACCGGCGGCGACAAGGCCGAGAGTTGGCCCCCGACGAGTGTGGATTGGCCACCCGAACCCGACTCGGACACCGATTCCGCCGGTCAACAGGGCGCCGCACCGCCTCCGATCGTCATGCCCGCCGGCGCGGCACCCGTCAAACCCGCACCGCCAGCCCGGGAACCGGCCAGCGCGTCGGCGCCGATTGTCAGTGCCGGCCCTTAGGCGGGCGCCGCCCCGTGAAACACCGCCTCGACGTTGTTGCCGTCAGGGTCGCGGACGAACGCACCGTAATAACCCGGGTGATACTCCGGCCATAGCCGCGGCGCATGAAGGGCCTCGGCGCCCTCACCCGTCGCCGTCGTGAAGAACTCGTCGACCTTCTCGGTGCTCTCGGCAGAGAAGGCAACGTGGATCTCACGATTGGGTCCGCCCGCGGCATCGCCGCCGCCGATCCAAAAGTCAGGCTTTCCTGCGGTCCCGTACCCGATGGCGACACCGAAATCCATCTGTCGCGTGTACCCGAGAACCCCGAGCACCTTGTCATAGAACGCGGCCGCGGTCGGCAGGTCCGCGCAGTTGATACCGAAGTGGTCGATCATGAGGCAGATTCTGGCTCACAGGTCCGACAACAAGGACGGCAAATCGGCGATCGAATCGATGACGTACGCGGGTTGCATCGAATACTGATCGGCAGCCCATCTGTCGAGGGTGTCTTGACGGAACTTCCCGGTGCGCACCAGCACACCCGTCATCCCGACCACCTGGGCCGCAAGCACATCGACATGCAGGTCGTCGCCCACCATCACGACTTGATCCGGCTCGCACCCCATCCGCTCGGCGGCCAGCTGAAATCCCGCCGGGGCGGGCTTGCCGACAGCGACCGCCTTGCGCCCCGAAACCTGTTCCATGCCTGCCAGGTACACACCGGTATCGACGCGCAATCCCTCGCGTGTGCTCCACACCGCGTTGCGATGCATCGCGACCACCGGGATTCCCTGAGCCATCCGGTCGTATACCCGGCTCAGCGCCACATGATCGAACTGCGGACCGGCCCCACCAAGAATGATGACGTCGGGATCATCGGAGAGGGAGTCGACGAAGTCGACCCCAGGCATGTCGGCGGTGATGTCCCCGTCGTTCAGCAGATAGCACCGGGCGCCGGGGTGCTGGGCGATCACGTGATCGGCGGTCAGCATGGCGGCGGTAATCACCTCGTCGGCGGGCACCGCCAGGCCCGCGGCGGTCAACAGCTCCGCGATCTGCACTCGGGTACGCGAGGTGGTGTTCGTCAAGAAGCAACGACGAACGTCATCACTCTCCAGCACCTTGAGGGCCTGCGCGGCGCCGTCGATCGGCTCCCACGAGGTCACCAGGACCCCGTCGATATCGAAGAGCACTCCGCCGACGGTCATGGCGCTATTTTCCCGCCATGCCGTGCGCGGCGCACGCCGAGGGCATTCCTGACCCACCGGACTCAGCGAAACCCCTGCGTGCGGTATGCGCTGGGTGGTCGGGCAATAATGAGCCGATGCGTTCCGTCGCCGAACACCAGCAAGTCGTCGCGGGATTGATCCAGGCGCCCGCGCTTGTCCGGGTGCCGGTAGGTGCGGCTGAGCGACTGGTCCTGGCCGCCGACGTGATCGCGCCACTGAATCTGCCGGTGTTCGACAACTCGGCCATGGATGGGTATGCGGTCCACCGCGACGATCTCGCGGGGGCTTCGCCCACCAATCCGGTGACATTGCCGGTCACCGAGGACATCCCGGCCGGGCGCACCGACGTCCTGACGCTCAAACCCGGTACCGCGCACCGGATCATGACGGGTGCGCCCCTTCCCGCCGGTGCCACCGCGGTGGTGCCCGTCGAAGTCACCGACGGCGGCACCGAAACCGTGGCCATCACCGAAGAACCCCGTGCCGGCCAGCACATCCGGTCCGCAGGCGAGGATGTGCGAGTTGGCGACACCGTACTGAGCGCCGGCACCCGGCTGATGGCGCCGGCGTTGGGTCTGGCGGCAGCACTCGGACTCGAGGAGCTGACCGTGCATCCGCGCCTGCGGGTGGTCATCGCCTCCACCGGCAGCGAGTTGGTGCCCCCGGGTACCGACCTCAAGCCCGGGCAGATCTATGAATCCAACGCCATCATGCTTGCCGCCGCTGTCCAGGAGGCCGGGGCCGACGCCGTGGTGGCGCCGACCGTCGCAGACGATGTCGAGCAATTCCTCGCAGTACTCGACGAATTCGGCGCCCAGGCCGACCTGGTCATCACCACCGGTGGAGTCAGCGCCGGAGCCTATGAGGTGGTCAAGGACGCACTCACCGACGCCGGTGTCCAGTTCGTCTCGGTGGCCATGCAGCCCGGCAAACCACAGGGAGCAGGACACGTCAATGGCGTCCCGGTGCTCACCCTGCCCGGCAATCCCGTCAGCGCGCTGGTGTCGTTCGAAGTGTTCATTCGCGAGCCGTTACGCGCAGCGATGGGGCTGGCGCCCGCGCGGGCGCGCCACGAGGCCGTCCTCACCGATCCGATCACCGCGCCCGCGGGTAAGCGGCAGTTCCGGCGCGGGTGCTGGGATGCCGACAGAGGGACCGTGACGGCCGTGGGACCTCCCGCATCGCATCATTTGAGATGGCTGGCGGCCTCGAACTGCCTGCTGGACATCCCCGAGGATGTCACCGAACTCGCGGCGGGGACCACTGTCAGCGTGTGGAATCTGAGCTGATCACGGCCGTTTGTAGCGCTGTCGGCGAATGCCCGGGAATGCCACCGTCGACCGCATCCCGTCTCCGTGTGTGTCGTGCTGTCCCCAGCGCATCGGCCACATCACTAGGATGGTCCGGTGGCAAGACGCCCCCGCCCCGTAGGTTCAGAGCCGGACTCCGGCATCCCGCATATCGTCGAACTCATCCGCTCGACGATCCCACCGATCCACCCGGCAGGACTCCCGTTCATCGCCGGTGGAGTGGGACTGGCGGGACTTGGGTTCAAGAATCGCTGGATTCGCGGAACCGGGCTGGCGCTCGCGGGCGCGTGCGCCGCATTCTTCCGGCATCCTGCGCGCATCCCACCCAACCGTGCCGATGTGGTGGTGGCCGCGGCCGACGGCCAGATCTGCTTGGTCGATCGCGCGGTACCTCCGCCGGAACTGGGGCTGCCCGCCGAGCCTCTCCCCCGCATCAGCATCTTTCTGTCGGTGTTCGATGTTCACGTGCAGCGGGTCCCCGTCGCCGGTGAGGCGACGGCAGTCATTCACCGCAGTGGGCAGTTCCTGTCGGCCGACCGTGCCGAGGCGAGCGTTGCCAACGAACGTAATAGCGTGCAGATCCGTACTCGCACCGGGCACGATGTGGTGGTGGTCCAGATCGCCGGACTCATCGCACGCCGGATCATCTGCCACGCCAAGGTCGGTGACCAGTTGTCCATCGGCGACACCTACGGATTGATCCGATTCGGTTCCCGGGTGGACACCTACCTGCCCGAGGGGTCGAAAATTCTTGTCCAGCCAGGGCAACGCGCCGTGGGCGCCGAGACCGTGCTGGCCGAGCTGCCGTCCTCCACCGATAACGCGTAAGCGGCTCAGTCATGAACCAAGCCGCGTCCTCGAAGCGCCCCGTACACATCCGGATTCTGCCGAGTGTGATGACGGTGCTGGCGATCTGCGGTGGCCTGTCCTCGATCAAGTTCGCGTTCGACGGAAAGCCCTACATCTCGCTGACCCTGATCGCCGCGGCCGCGATCCTCGACGGTCTCGACGGCAGGATCGCCCGGCTCTTGGACGCGACATCGCGAATGGGCGCGGAGATCGACTCGCTGGCCGACGCGGTGAACTTCGGTGTCGCGCCCGCGGTGGTGCTCTACATCTCGATGCTCTCGGATACCCCGACAGCATGGGTCTTTTCGCTTCTCTACGCGGTGTGCATCGTGCTGCGGCTGGCTCGCTTCAACACATTGCTCGACGACGATTCCCAACCCGCGTTTACCAAGGAGTATTTCGTCGGAGTGCCCTCCCCCGCGGGCGCGCTGATGGTGCTGGCCCCGCTGGCGGCCTTGCTGCAATTCGGCGACGGGTGGTGGTCGTCGGTATGGGCGATATGCGCATGGATGGTGTTCGTATCCATGCTCATCGTCAGCCAGATCCCCACCGCGGCCATGAAATCCGTCTCCGTGCCGCCCCGCATGGTGGTCCTGCTGCTCGCGCTGGTGACGGTGGCCGCCGCAGGACTGCTGCAATACCCGTACGTACTGCTGCTGATTCTGATCGTTGTCTACCTTGCCCATATCCCGTTCGCCTGGCGCAGTCAGCGCTGGGTGGCGGCCCGGCCCGAGTCGTGGGACGCCAAACCCAAGGAGCGACGGGATCTACGCCGCGATCAGCGCCGGGACCAGCGGCGCGCCTTCCGGCAAGCCGCGCTCCCCAAGCGGCGCACAGCGGAGCGTCTGGGGTTACGCCGGCCCGGTGGGCCGCGCTAGGTACGCATGAGCGAACATCCCGATGCTCTTGGTCCCAATGGCCCGTCGCTGACTCTCACCGCTCGCCTCAACACTTCGGCTGTCGACTCGCGGCGCGGCGTCGTCCGGTTGCATCCAGAAGCGATTGCAGCCCTGGGCATCCGGGAGTGGGATGCGATTTCGCTGACCGGATCACGAACAACGGCGGCTGTCGTCGGGGTCGCACCGCGCTCAGTTCCGGCCGGTACCGCCCTGCTCGACGACGTCACGCTGTCCAACGCGGGGTTGCGTGAGGATGCGTCGGTCATCGTCGCCCCCGTGACGGTGTATGGCGCACGGTCGGTCAGCGTCAGCGGTTCTTCTCTTGCCACCCAATCTGTTTCGTCCGCGACACTTCGGCTGGCGCTACTGGGCAAGGTCATGACCGTTGGGGATACCGTGTCGCTGCTGCCACGGGACCTCGGACCTGGCACGTCCACGTCGGAGGCGACGACGACGCTGGCCCGGTCGGTGGGGATAACCTGGACCTCCGAGTTGCTCACGGTGACGGCGGTCGATCCGGCCGGTCCGGTCAGCGTGCAACCCAATTCTCTTGTCAGCTGGCAGGGCGCAAACCCGTTGAGCCCCAATGCGCAACAGACGGCTCTGCCTGCCGAAGCCGCCGCCGCCGTGGCTCCGTCACCCGAGCCCCCCGCCGCGATATCCGTGGAGGACCTCAAGGGCTCCCGGGCGCAGGCGACCCGGCTCACCGAGTGGCTCAAACTGGCCCTCGATGAACCCGGCCTGCTGAAAACACTGGGTGCGCAGCCGAATCTGGGTGTGCTGATATCTGGCCCCGCCGGCGTCGGCAAGACGACGCTGGCGCGCGCGGTCTGTGCGCCACGCACGCTCGTCGAGCTGGACGGGCCGGAAGTGGGGGCCACCACCGCGGAAGGACGTCTCACCGCGATACGGGAGGCCGTGAGCCGGATCCGGCAGTCTGGCGGCGTCTTGCTGATCTCCGATATCGACGCTCTGCTGCCGGCCACCGCAGAACCCGTGGCGACACTCATCCTGGCCGAACTACGTTCAGCGGTAGCCACTTCCGGCGTTGCATTCATCGCAACGACCGCACATCCCGACGCCATCGACGTGCGCCTGCGCGCTCCCGAGCTGTGCGACCGTGAGCTGGGCCTGAGCCTGCCCGACGCCGCTACCCGTAAGTCACTGCTGGAAGTCCTCTTGACGAAGGTGCCGGCGCAGGACCTACAGCTCGACGAGATCGCCGCGCGAACACCGGGTTTTGTGGTGGCCGATCTGGCCGCGCTGGTCCGCGAAGCCGCATTGCGGGCAGCGGCACGGGCCAGCGAGAAGGCCAGCGCCCCCGCGCTGACCCAGGAAGATCTTGTCGGTGCCCTGTCGGTGATCCGACCGCTGTCCCGTTCCAGCACTGAGGAAGTGGCCGTCGGGTCGATAACTCTCGACGACGTCGGCGACATGGTGACCACCAAACAGGCTCTGACAGAGGCCGTCCTGTGGCCGTTGCAGCATCCGGACACTTTCGAACGCCTCGGCGTGGACCCGCCCCGTGGAGTACTGCTGTATGGACCGCCCGGCTGCGGAAAGACCTTCGTGGTGCGGGCGCTGGCTAGCTCCGGACGGTTGTCGGTGCACGCGGTCAAGGGCGCCGAGCTGATGGACAAGTGGGTCGGCGCCTCCGAGCAGGCGGTGCGCGAGCTGTTTCGGCGTGCGCGCGATTCGGCGCCATCACTGGTCTTCCTGGACGAGGTGGACGCGCTGGCGCCGAGGCGCGGGCAGAGCTTCGACTCGGGTGTCACCGATCGCGTGGTGGCGGCCTTGCTGACCGAACTGGATGGGGTGGAACCGCTGCGCGATGTGGTGGTGCTCGGCGCCACCAACCGGCCCGAGCTCATCGACCCGGCGCTGCTGCGTCCAGGCCGGATGGAACGCCTGGTGTTCGTCGAGCCGCCGGATGCTCAAGCCCGCAAAGACATTCTCAAAACGGCCGCGCGGGCGGTACCACTGGACGCCGATGTGGATCTGGATGCCCTCGCAGCTGAACTGGACGGCTTCTCGGCCGCCGACTGTGCGGCGCTGCTGCGCGAAGCCGCAATGGCGGCCATGCGGCGATCCATCGACGCCGCCGATGTGGCAGTCGCCGATATCGAAACCGCGCGGGCCACAGTACGTCCGTCGTTGGATCCCGTGCAGGTAGCATCCCTGCGCGCGTTTGCTGACAACCGCTGAACAACAGGGGAACGCGCCAACGCAGCCCGACTACCGGACTCGATAAGCTCGATGGTGCATGCCGGTAACACTGTCGCCGATTCGGCCAATCGCCTACGCGCATGCTGCTCGAAAGCCGGAAGGGGAAGCAGGCATGCCGTCACATGAGCCAGTGTCTCAACCACAGTCACCCAATCATGCTTTAAGAGCGCTGATGGATGATCTGAGAGTCGATGACTCCAATCTCGCACGAGCCGCAGGCGTGGATATCGACGCGGTCGATTCCTGGATACGGGGAGAATCAATGCCCGCACCCACCAGTGCGCGCCGCGCGGCTGACGCGTTGGACTGCGACCCCCAAGACCTGTGGCCCGATATCTTCCCCACTCTGCAGCCGCTGAGCACTGGAACCGCCGCTGTCAGTGTCTACACCAGGCGCACCGACATTCCTGCCGCTGCGTGGACCTCGTTCTTCGCAAGGGCGACCGAGGCAATCGACATTCTCGTCTATAGCGGCACATTTCTCTTCGAAGACGTTCCCCGCTTCGCGAAGACACTCTCTAACGCAGCGTCCCGGGGTGCTCAAATCCGGTTCCTCTCCGGCGACCCCGACACGTCGACTGCCGAGCTCCACGGTCTCGACGAACAACGCGAAAGAGATCTCACCGGGCGCCGCCGGATGACCTATTCCCGTGTCCGGGCGTTGTCCAACATCGACGGGCTCAGCGTCCGCGTGCACGACAACCCGGCGTACACGCCGTTATTTCGGGCCGATAACGCCCTCATCACCACACCTCATCTCTACGGCGCTCCCGCCGGAGACAGCCCGGCCATGCTCATTCGGCGTGACGACACCCTCGAGCTGTGGAACAACCATCAACAAACCTTCGAACGCGCATGGAACAAGGCCCGCGCCATGGCCCGGACGGGTCCTTAGCACCTACTGCGCCATTTGCTGGAATGTTTGACTCAATACCCGAGCAGGCAAGTCGAATCAGCGCCCCTTAAACTAGACACAACGACACCCCGCCCAACAACCGATAGACGGGAGTGCCTTTGCTTGCCATTCTGCTTGCCCACGCACTTGCCGCCGCGATGGCGCCGCTACTTGTGGCGCGCGTTGGTCGACTGGCGTTCTACCCTCTTGCCCTGGTCCCTTTGGGTTCGCTGATCTGGGTATTGGCAAGATGGCCTGCCGCCGGGGCGGACACTCGTATCGACATCCCCTGGGTGCCCGAGCTGGCGATGGATATCTCTCTGCGCTTCGACTCGCTGGCCGCGATCATGAGCGTGCTGGTGCTCGGCATAGGGTCACTGGTGCTGTTCTATTGCTCGAGCTACTTCCGGCATCGAGACGGGCACACCGAGCCGCGGCTTCCGAGTTTCGCTGCAGAGCTGGTTGCCTTCTCCGGGGCCATGTTCGGTCTGGTGATAAGCGACAACCTGCTGCTGCTGTACATCTTCTGGGAACTGACGACCGTGCTGTCCTTCCTCTTGGTGGGTCACTACGCGGAACGACTCGCAAGTCGGCGCGCGGCGGTACAAGCACTGCTGGTGACCACTGCTGGTGGACTGGCGATGCTGGTCGGGATCATCGTGCTCGGCCATGTCGGCGGAAGCTTCCTGCTCTCCGACCTCATCGCAGACCCGCCATCGGGTATGGCCGCCAGCGTCGGTCTGGTGCTGATACTGATCGGCGCCCTGAGCAAGTCCGCCATTGTCCCCCTACACTTTTGGCTTCCCGGCGCCATGGCCGCACCAACCCCGGTCAGCGCCTATCTCCATGCCGCAGCCATGGTGAAGGCCGGTATCTATCTGGTGGCCCGTATGTCGCCCGGGTTCGCCGAGGCGACACCGTGGCGGCCCATCGTGCTGGTGTTGGGCATCGCCACCATGATCCTGGCGGGCTGGCGCGCCCTGCGCGAGTACGACCTCAAGCTGATCCTGGCCTTCGGCACGGTGAGCCAACTCGGATTCCTGGTGGTGCTCACGGGCACTGGTGATCCCGACATCCTGTTGGCCGGGCTGGTCATGCTGTGCGCGCACGCCCTGTTCAAGGCCGCACTGTTCATGGTGGTGGGAATCATCGACCACACCGTCGGGACCCGCGATATCCGCAAGTTGGCGTGGCTCGGAAGACGCGAACCGTCTCTACTCGTGATTGCCGGGCTGGCCGCCTCGAGCATGGCGGGGGTTCCACTGACCCTCGGATTTGTCGGTAAGGAGCTGGCCTTCGCGACGGTGCTGCACAGTCAGGTGCTCGGTTCTTCCGCCCCCTGGGTGCTGGCGGGGATAGTCGTCGGATCCATGTTCACCATCACGTACAGCATGCGGTTCATCTGGGGAGCATTCGCACGCAAGGGTTTACCCGAGCCAAGCGCCCGCGTACAGGGCATGCACGCTCCGGCGCCTGCCTTCCTGGTGGCACCCGCCGTGCTGTCGGTAGCAAGCATCGCGGCCGGGATACTGCCCGACTGGCTCAACTGGGCGCTGGGCAGCTACGCCAATCCCGTCGACGCGCATATCGCGATCTGGGAGGGCTTCGGCGTACCGCTGCTGCTTACCGCGATCGCGTTCGCGGTCGGTATCTTCGCGTTCTTCTCGCGGGGACGCCTGCGCAAGGCCCGACTCGCCGTCAACCCACTGGGTAATGCCGACCGCGGCTACGACGCCGTTCTGCGCGGTGCCGATGTGCTGTCCCAGCGGCTGACCGCACTGACGCAACGAGGCTCGATCCCGTTCACCCAGGCCACCATTCTGGTGACCCTGGTGACACTGCCGACCATTGTGCTGGCACTCGGAGCCCGCGACGAGCCGCACCTCAAACTGTGGGATTCGCCGCTGCAGGGGGTGGTCGGGCTACTGATGCTTGCCGCCGCCATCGGCGCCACCGTCATGCGCAACCGTCTGGCGGCGGTGCTGCTCGTCGGCATCACTGGCTACGGAACAGGCGTTATCTTCGCACTCCACGGGGCGCCAGACCTGGCGCTGACGCAGTTCCTCGTCGAGACCCTGACCCTCGTCATTTTCGTGTTGGTGTTGCGCGCCCTACCCGCCGAGTCGGATGCGGAGCAGGCCAACAGATTCCGGCTACCCCGTGCCGTGCTCGCGATTGCGGTCGGATGCACCGTGACGGCGCTAGGGGTGTACGCGATGGCGGCGCGACGTGATCGCCCGATCGCCGACCTGCTCCCCGAGGCGGCATATCAGCGCGGGCACGGCGCCAACACGGTGAACGTGCTGCTGGTGGATATCCGTGCCTGGGACACCCTCGGCGAGATCTCGGTACTGCTGGTTGCCGCGACGGGCGTGGCTTCGCTGATGTTCCGGCACCGGCGTTTCGGGAGAGCTCCCCGGGTCGGGGACGCGGCGGGTCAACCGGATGTGGTGGTGGCCTCCAGCGTCTGGTTGCGCGGGAGCGAATTGCGTGATCCCAAGCACCGGTCGTTAGTTCTGGAAGTTGCGACACGGCTCATCTTCCCGCTGGTCATGGTGTTGTCGTTCTACTTCTTCTTCGCCGGACACAACGTTCCGGGCGGTGGATTCGCCGGTGGCCTCACGGCCGGTCTGGCTCTCGTACTGCGCTACCTCGCCGGTGGGCGGTATGAGCTGGGCGAGACACTGCCATTCGACGCAGGCAAGATCCTCGGGCTCGGGCTGGCATTTTCCGGCGGGACAGCATTGGCTTCGATCTTGCTGGGGGCCCCGGTATTGTCTTCGGCCACAATCCAATTCGATGTGCTTGGATTTGGGCACGTCAAGATCGTGACGGCGCTGTTCTTCGATCTGGGCGTGTACCTGGTGGTCGTCGGTCTGGTACTCGATGTGCTGCGCAGCCTGGGCGCACGCTTGGATGTGGAGCTCGAAGAGTCTCCACGGGCCCGGGCGGGGGTGCGCGCGTCATGACCAATCTCGGACTACTCATCATCATCGGCGCCCTCACCGCATGCGGCGTGTACCTGATGCTCGAACGCAACCTGACGCGCATGGTGTTGGGTCTGCTTCTCGTCGGCAACGCGGTGAACCTGCTGATCCTCACCGTGGGTGGCCCGTCCGGTAATCCACCGATCATCGGACGTGAGTCCGCGGGCCGGACCTCTATGGCAGATCCGTTGGCCCAGGGCATGATCCTCACCGCGATCGTCATCACCATGGGTGTTGCCGCATTCACTCTCGCCCTGATCTATCGCATGTTCACGTTGGAAGCCGACGACGTCGTCGACGACGACGCCGAGGACGCGCGCGTCGCCCAGGAACCACTTGAACCCGTCACCGACGGCAGGGAAGAACACCACGAGGCGCCCGAATCCGGTGACGAGGACTCGCCTTCCGAACTCGACGCACTTCCGGCGGGTGAGAAGTCATGAACGCCATGGCTGTTCTGACCCCGCTCCCGGTCCTCGTGCCGACCGCCGCGGCAGCGTTGACGCTGATCGCTGGCCGTCGCCCACGACTGCAACTGCTGATCACCGTCACGGCATTGACCACGGTGCTCGGAGTCTGCGCGGTACTGCTCTACCTGGCAGATCGCAACGGCACCTTCGCACTGGCGGTCGGGGGCTGGGGGCCTACCGAGGAAAAACTGGGGCCGCTCGGAATCACCCTTGTGGTGGACCGGCTTTCGGCATTGATGCTGGTGGTCTCGGCCATCGTGTTGCTCGCGGTGGTGCTGTACGCGGCGGCGCAGGGTATTCGGGACGGTGACGAGCGCCAGCCGGTGTCGATCTTCATGCCCACGTACCTGGCGCTGTCCGCAGGTGTCTGCAATGCCTTCCTGGCCGGCGACCTGTTCAACCTGTATGTCGGTTTCGAGGTACTGCTGGCCGCCAGCTTCGTGCTCCTGACCATCGGCGCCAGCGGTGACCGGGTGCGGGCGGGTATCTCGTACGTGATGGTCTCGATGATGTCCTCGGTGGTCTTCCTGCTGGGCATCGCGTTCGTCTACGCGGCAACCGGAACATTGAATATGGCCGAAATCGCAGTCCGCGCAGACGGTATACCGTCGGGTACCCGGATGGCGATCTTCGCGGTGTTGTTGGTGGCCTTCGCCATCAAGGCGGCGGTCTTCCCGCTGTCGACGTGGCTACCCGACTCCTACCCCACCGCGCCCGCACCCGTGACCGCGGTCTTCGCGGGCTTGCTCACCAAAGTGGGTGTGTACGCCATCATTCGCGCACATTCTCTGCTCTTCCCGGGTGGAGTTCTGAACACGGTGCTGCTGGTGGCCGCGCTGCTGACCATGATCGTCGGCATCCTGGGCGCCATCGCGCAGAGTGACATCAAACGACTGCTGTCCTTTACCCTGGTCAGCCATATCGGGTACATGATCTTCGGCATCGCGCTGTCCAACGAGCTCGGCATGTCCGGCGCGATTTACTATGTGGCACACCACATCATCGTGCAGACAACGTTGTTCCTCGTGGTGGGACTCATTGAGCGCCAGGCAGGGGCGTCATCGCTGAATCGCCTGGGTGGTCTAGCGGCCGCCAGTCCGCTACTGGCCTTCGCGTTCGTGGTGCCGGCCTTGAACCTCGGTGGCATACCGCCGTTCTCGGGGTTCATCGGCAAGGTCGCATTACTGGAGGCAGGGTCGCTGCAGGGCTCGATGCTGGCCTGGACCTTGGTGGCCGGGGGCACCATCACGAGCCTGCTAACCCTGTATGCGGTGGCACGGGTGTGGACCAAGGCGTTCTGGCGGCCACGCGCCGACGCGCCCGAGGGTGATCTCGCCGCGGCGACACCGTCCGCGCTTCTCGATGACGGAGAAGAAGTCGCGTTTGTGGACCGCGCCGACGTGGGCCGGATGCCGGCCGGCATGTTGGCACCCACATTGGGTTTGATCGCGGCCGGGGTGGCGCTGACCATATTCGCCGGTCCGATCATCGGCATGAGTGATCGTGCCGCCGCCGAGGTCCGTGACCGTGCGGTATACATCAGCGCGGTCCTCGGGGGTGGCCCTCGATGAAAAGCCTCACGATGTACGGCCCTCGCGAAATTGTCTTGCGCATCTGGATTTTGGTGTGGCTCATGCTGGTATGGACGATGCTGTGGGGAAACTTCTCCGTCGCCAACACCGCTACCGGGCTGCTGGTGGCACTGGTCATCACGGTGCTGCTACCGATGCCCCGGCTGCCGGTGGAGGGCCGCCTGCATGTCGGTTCGATGATCCGGCTCGCCTGCACGGTCGCTTACTACATGGTGCTGTCCAGTCTGCAGGTGGCGTGGTTGGCGATCAGGCCGGGCGCGCCACCGTTGAGTGCCGTACTGCGCGCCCAGCTTTCGGTGAAGTCCGACTTGGTGATGGCGCTTCTGCTCAACACCCTGACCATCATCCCGGGATCGGTAGTCCTGGAAATAGACCAGGAACGCCGGCTGGCGTACGTGCACGTGCTGGATGTGGGCTCGCCCAAGGCTGTGGCGACTTTCTACGCCCAACTGCGGCAACTGGAAAGACTTTTCATCGCAGCCTTCGAACGGGACGCTGATTGGCATCCCGACGATGACACCACCGAGTCCGAGATGAGGGAGGGACTGTGAACGTCGTATGGCACATCGCGGCCGTGCTGCTCATCGCCGCGGCGACCATCACCACATACCGGCTGCTCGCCGGCCCCAACACGCTCGACAGGCTTGTCGCCGTGGACACCCTGGTGGCCGTCACCATGTGCACGCTTGCCGCATGGGCGGCCTACAGCCTGGATTCCACTGTGCTGTACGGGATGGTCGCGCTGTCTCTCATCAGTTTCCTCGGCTCGGTGAGCGTGACACGGTTCCGCGTACCCGACACCGCGATCGACCCGCGCGACGAGAGGAGGCAACCGCGATGAACACTCTTCTCGACGGCATCTCGGGTGCGCTGGTGTTACTCGGTTCCGCGCTGGCCCTGACCGCCGCGATCGGCGTGGTGCGATTTCCTGACACGTTGGCCCGCATGCACGCCGCCTCCAAGCCTCAGGTGTTGGGACTGCTGCTGGTTCTGGCGGGTGCCGCGCTGCGGCTGCGCGGGCACGCCGACGTCAGCATGATCGTGCTCACCGGGCTGTTCACCATCATCACCGCCCCCGTCGTCGCGCATCGGGTTGCACGGCTCGCCTATCACGAACGCAGCGTTCGCGACGACCTGATGACGACCGACGAACTGGAGCGTTAAACGGCGCTCGCAAAAATCAAGCGCCCGGCTTCCGCCGACTCTCAAAAGGCCTGGCCGAGACATTTCCCATCGGCTCGCCCCGGGCAGGCCAAGCCTTGGTCCGCTGCTCAGCAGCGAAATGACTCGGCAGCCCACTACCTGCATTCCCCAACGTCGCAGACGGCGCATCGGTCGACGCCTCATCCGGGTAAGCGGGGAAGAGCCTCAGGGCTGGGATCCGGGACGTAGTACGACGCATGCTCCACGTGAGGAATCACGGGAATCGGAACCGTGGGTGCGGTGTCTTCAAAATCATAGCCACCAGCCAACGGGATGCGTGGAATCTTCCTGCGCATAGCTCGTGAACTGCGACGAAACACGGAAACCTCCCCGATATCTCGTGCGAAGTATTCCATATCTTCCGCGCCTCACAACGTAGCGATATACAAGGCCTCCACAGCTCGCACCCTCAGCGCCCTCAGGGCAACCTAGCTTCTCCAAACGCCTATCGAGGCGAGAGTTGTCTGCCAAGTATCCAGATCCCAATTGACATGCCCGGATACTCGCCCACCGTCCGTCCAGGTAATTGCCACAAACCACTCTGACGCCAGCGCACCCTTCTCGAGCTACCCAGTTAAGCCCCCCAACTGGGGGTGCATTCACACGCCACCCCTGCTAGCCTTGGGCAAGACTTCACCACGAAGAGAGGGAGACCATGGGGGACTTCAAGGCAGTGCCAGGTGGCTTAGAGGCATTCACCGGTGTGCAAGAAGGTGCAGCAACAGCCATTACAACCGCAGGTTCAGTGAACTCCGCTGGCATGATGAGCGCAGCGGCGGCAGCGGTCGGCCCAATAGGTGTGATCTATCTCGCCGCCTACGGCCCCGCGCAAGCAGTCAACCTGGCGGGAACATTACTGCTCGGCGCAGTTCACGCGGGCACTGGAGTCAGCACCGCGGTCTCCAAGGCGTCTTTCGTCACCGTCGATTCCGACCTGTAACGGGCAAGCAGGCACGCCCGAGCACTCGATCCCATGGCCGACGCAGTCCCACCGTCATCACCGGATTCTTCGTCGGCGAATCCTACGCACCAAGTTGCCCAGCACGTACCTGGATTCGATCCAACCCCCTATATCAATGCACAAGAACAAGGTCTTGCCGACTATCTCAACCTTCCTGTTGAACAGGTACTAACTCAGCTCGGCATTCAGCCTCCTCCCTCTGGTACACCGATGCCAACGGCACCAGCGGGCATACCCGCGTCCGGGGCTGCGGGAAGCCCCTTTAACCCGAGTTCGATGATCACACCGGTGACGGACGCGCTCGGCACTCTCGGCACGGGGAAATTTGACGAAGGGTACGACCCGCCACAGATGTACGAAGGTATCTCCAAAACCTTCGAAACCACCGGTCAATCGGTGCAACAAGCGGTCGGCATGCTCAGCGGTATCTGGGAGGGCCTTTCAGGAATCGCGGCAATGACCAAGTCACTTGAGGCCGTACTCAACGGACTCGAGGTAGCCCTTCAGTCCAGCGGAATCGGCGGCAGCCTCACCTCTTCTGCCACAGACGTAACCCAGGCCGAGACCAGACTCATGGAGATCCTGCACGAGTGGGAAGCGAAAATGGCGGCACTGACGCCAGGGCTGCCCTGGACAGCACCTGGTATTGCCGAGGCATGTACTCAGGCCGTCGAGATGGCGGTGCAATGTATGACAGAGCTACAAAGCTCCCTCGGTGCCGAGTCGGGCATCGTGTCGGCAATCGGCGCCCCACTGTCGCTGACAGCTATACCGCAAGCTGGGTCACAAGCAGTGTCGCCAGCAGTCCAGATGGCAAGCAGTGCAGCGCAGCAGTTCTCTTCACTCCTCGGAGGCTCCATGTCCGGAGGTTCCAATCGCTCTGCCGGTACCTCGCGGGGCGGAGCAACGCGGTCACTATCCAAGGGCACCTCCTCCTTTGGCCCTTCAGGTCGCGGAACCGGCGTGACGTCGAACAGTCATTCATCGAACGGGGCCAACAATCCTGGTGGTTTCCTCCGAGGCGGGCTGGCCACCCCGTCCGGGTCAAGCCCTGGAGCAGCCCGTACGGCACCCGCCACGCCTCCTGCCAGCGCCGCACCTGCCAAGGCAGCGACAGGCAGTGGCGGGATGGTGGGGCGCGCAGAAAATACTCGAAATGCAAAGGGCGGAAGTGGCGGCGCCGGATCCAAGGCTGGCGCAGGTAGTGACGATCATGAGACCTCCTCTTTCCTGCAAACCGCGCTCCAGGGAGCCGAAGTAGTTGGCGATCAGGGCACCGCCAGTCCTGCCGTTCTTGGCGATGAAGTGGTGCAGGACGAGTCAGAGACGACCGCGCAAAAGTAAGTTTCGTTACGCGGTCGGCGGTCCGGGAGTAAACATCGTGCCATCAAAGCGGCGCAGAGGTTCCTGCTGCAGCGCCGCGAAGCGTTGGGAGAATTCTGCGTTGACAAAATGTTGACGTTGAAGGACCAGTTGCGCTGCTGCGGAGGCTGTTTCAAGAATTCGCTGCGCCAAAATGTCCGGCCCGAGTCGTTGCCCCTGACTCGTTATCTTTAAAGCTGTCATGGCGCCATGCGCGTCGACCGTGACCTTGACCGCTTGGTCCTGACTACTCACCTCGACAGATGTCGACTGACTTTCATCGTTCATCGCACGCAGGAGGTCACGTTGCTTCCGCATTCGCGCAACAACCGAGTCCGCGAGGCTTCTCGTTGGCTCAGTCATCCGCGAACTGCGCTTCCTCGGCATCGGACAATTGCTGCTCGGTCGCCAGCCGCAGGCTTCGGCATATCACGGCTGAATACGGCGAATCTTCGAACTGCTTGCGGTGAGCAACCTGTTGGCGCATAGCGGATAGTCTGCACAATTCGAGGATTGACTGCGCGAGAAGCTCGGGCGGCCTGGACATCTCGCTAGCATCGAGTTTCAGCCGGATTGGTAGCCCCCGCTCGTTGGCCAGCACAACGACACTGTCATTCCGCGATGACGCTATGAAGTGAGCCGGCACTTGTGGCATTGACATCTACGTTCCCAATCCGATCAGTTCCACCTGCGATGAGGTTCGCGCCCGCCGTACTGAAACCCGTCGGCCACCGCCGCCGCGAGCTCGGTAAACGCCATCCGCGTCTTCCTACTCATCAGATCCAACGAAATCTCCGACCCCTCCGACAGATGATTGTCGAACGGGACGACGTGCACGGCGCGTGCCCGCGTAAGGAAATGCCTGCTCAACTGTTCCAAGTCAACCGATGATGCACCCGGTCGCGAGGAGCTGATGACCACCACCGACTGCCTCACCAAGTGTGAATAACCATGGTGATCAAGCCAATCCAATGTCGCCAAGGCACTTCGGGCGCCATCTATAGCTGGCGAAGTGACCAAGACGATGGCGTTGGCTTCGTCCAGCACACCGGCCATCGCCGAGTGCATCAACCCTGTGCCGCAGTCAGTCAGGATGATGTTGTAAAAGCGCTGAAGAATGCGCATAACCGCACGGTAGTCAGCCTCCGAGAACAGCTCCGAAGCTGCCGGATCTCGTTCCGAAGCAAGAACCTCAAGCCTGCTTGCACTCTGCGATGTGTGTCGACGGACATCGGAGTAGCGATGAATATCGTTATCGATCAGTAGATCTCGAACGGTGGAGCGTGTCTCATCTGGACCGCGCTGAGCCAGCGTGCCAAAGTCAGGGTTCGCATCCACCGCGATCACCCTGTCGCCACGCAAGGACGCAAAGGTCGCACCGAGCGAGAAGGTCGTTGTCGTCTTACCGACGCCACCCTTCAGCGACAGAACGGCGATCCTGTAGTCGCCACGTACCGGAGCGTTGATGCGTTCGATGAGAGCGGAACGTGTCGTCTCCTCTGAGGACTCCCCAGGATTGATCGCGCCCCCAGACAGCCGGTGAACAACCTTGCGCCATCCTGACTTTGGCAACGGCTTGGCAGATCGAATCAGCCCCAGCTGATCTACCGACGGACCTTGAGAGCGGTGTTGAGGCGCCTGATCATAGGCCGGTACCTCCGGCTGCGCAGTGGTAAATGGCGTTGCCACGGGTACGTGAGCTGTGTGCCCATGAGCAGACGGAGCCGGAGCGTTCCAGTCTGCGCGCGGGAATGCAGGCGGCGGCGTGCTCATGGGAGCACGCGGCGGTACCGCGGTCGGAGGCTGCACAGGCGACCGCTGAGGAGTTGGTAGCGGGTGCGACGTCGGAACGAAGGGCGCGGGAGCAGCCTCTGGTGGGGTGGGCGGGGCACCCCCCGCGGGTGGTGCGACCTCAATCCGTGGCGTGGGCGCATCGAACGGTTGACTCTGCGCACGCGGTGCCGAAATCAGCATCTCATGCGTCGTTTCGTTGCTCACGGATGGCGGGAATCCATCAGCCTGCGGCGGCGAAGCCAATCCCGGTTCTACCGACGGTCGGCCAACGCCAATCTGCATCGGCGGTGGAACATAGTAGTTGTGTTGCGGTGCAACAGGTTTTGCTGGCGGCTGATACTGCCCAGGACCAGGTGGTTGTGCAGGCGCCTGTTGCTGATACTGCATCGGCTGCTCGTACTGCCCAGGGGCAGGTGGCGGCTGATACTGCCCAGGACCAGGTGGTTGTGCAGGCGCCTGTTGCTGAAACTGCGGTGTTCCGTATGCGCTGAGCGGGTCCGGCTCCCAAGTCGGAGCCAATGGACGCTGGTGGTTACGCTGACGGCGACTCAGCTTGGGCGCCTTAGGCAACGGCGGTGGGGGCGTCTGCTTGAGCGTCGGAAAGTAATCAGCGCTGGGGGGCACAAAATTCTGCGGCTGGTGCTTAGCCGTCCGGCGCCGAGACACACCAGCCGAGTCTTGGCCCAAGCCATCAGGAATAGGCTCACGCCAAGGGCCACTCGGCGGCGGGCCATCACTCTGATTGTCGGGCGGTTCAACCATGGTGGATCACTTGGCCAGCATTCCAAGAACATTGTCGAGTGCCGCCCGCATGTCGGGCTCCTCAATACGCATCAACGCACTCTCATCAAGGTCTTCTAAACCTGCCCCGTGCTCTTCACTTAGCCTGAATTCCCGCTCCTCTTCAGCAGATTCGATGACATTTCGAACGAAACGACCGTTACCTGCCAGGTCAATATTCCGGCGTGTCTGCCCCGACTGGTCGACCGACTCTCCTTCATAGAGGGTGGTGCACGCCGAAACCAGCGCGTTGTACGCCTCTTCGGACAAATCAGAATCACGCGCCTTTGCGATCACTCGTCCAATGTCGCCCAACTCTGCCGATGTGTACGAGGCGAATCTAATTCGCTTCGTGAAACGGGATGACAGGCCATCGTTGGAGGCAAGGAAACGATCGATCTCACCGTCGTATCCTGCGATAATGACCACAAGACGGTCTCGATCGTTCTCCATGCGAGCCAGTAACGTATCGACGGCCTCACGGCCAAACGCATCTCCGCCCGAAAGACCCGTTTGGATTAGCGTGTACGCCTCATCGATGAATAGCACGCCATCCATGGCGCTATCGATTAGCGCACCCGTCTTGATAGCCGTGCTGCCGAGGTGCTGTCCGACGAAATCTTGACGTTTGGCCTCCACCACCGTAGGCGTCTTGAGAAGGCCTAGGCCGCAGTAGGTTTGAGCAACAACACGGGCGATGCTGGTCTTGCCGGTGCCGGGAGGGCCCGTGAAAGCTAGGTGCAAACTGCGTGAGGCTGCATTCAGCCCCTTGTCGCCGCGTATCTTGGCCAACTTGGCCGCGGAACGCAGCTTGGCGACCTGAGTCTTGACCTCTGCCATGCCGATCTGCCGGTCGAGTTCTTCCTGCGCAGCCTGCAGATACTGGTTATTGCGCTCCTCAAGGCTTTCCGCGTCTATCTGATCGCCTGTGCGCGCCGTGCTGGGGTCCCATTTGTCGGTGCGCGAGTCGATGATCTCTTGGGTGGTGATGATCAACCGGTACTTCGGATCGCGTAGTGCAGCGGCATTGGCCTCGAATCCCGGCTCCTCGCTGTAGAGCCGCTCGAAGATGACCCGAGCTTCGTCCTCCTTACCCATCTCACGCAGTGTCAGCCCTTTGCAGAATTCCGCGGCACGCTTGGCAGCAGGAATCGGACCTTCGGCGGCCTGGTCAAGACGCCGAATCCCCTCTCCGAACAGGCCCATTTGCGCACAGGCCGAACCGACCATCAGATGCGCACCTGCCCCTATGTACGGGTCGGTGAATGAAGCCGAGTTAGCAAGTGCGGTAAGGACATCCGGCCAACGCTGGGTAGTGAAGTGTAAAACGCCGCGGATATAGGCACAGATTTCCTGTGCCTCCTTGTTGCCGTCCGCCATCCGAGCCCGACGCTTATCCAGATCATCGAGTACATGTTCGGCCTCACCGAAGTCTTTGCCTGTGATGAGGCTCGCCGCGTATGCCAGCCATACCTCAGTGAATGTTGCCAGAGTGTAGTTAATGTACAGACCGGTCTCGAAGAGCCCTGCTAACGCTCGGGGCTGCAGTCCCAGCCTGCGCTGCTCGCGGAACATCGATGTCTCGCTGGTGCGGTACAGGTTGAAGAACACCTCAGGGCTTGCATCGCCTGCCGCAGCTCGTCCGAGCCATGCGTCACACATGTCAGCGTCGTATTCGGTAGCACGTTGGAAAGCAAGCTTGGCGTACTCAACATCGCGATCGGTCTCAAGACCGTCAATCGGGATGCCAAGCGAGAGCACGCCCGCGTCGAACACCCGCTGGGCGTCCCTGCTGTCAACCATGATGTTTCCTGCCTCTTTCGTATTACATGTGCTGTTCATGCGTGCGCAGACGAGGAAAGTTCTCCGCGATCGCTCCCGCCAAGCCCAGATACGCCTCATTGGTGGCTGGGCCCAACAGGTTGAAGTCGACATCGGCGCCCTCGGCCAGATGTGGATCGAAAGGCACCAAGTGAATGGACCTACAACGCGCCTCAAAATGCTCATACACCTTGTCGAGCTTGATGCCGGCCGATCCAGGTCGTGAGGCGCTTAGCACTACGTGCGCCTCACGAACGAGGCCCGAATGACCATGCTGCATAAGCCAGTCCAGCGTCGCCGAGGCACTTCGTGCTGCGTCCATGGCCGGCGAGCTGACCAGGACAATGGTGTGTGCAAGATCGAGCACACCCGTCATCGCCGAGTGCATGATGCCAGTTCCACAGTCGGTCAAGATGATGTTGTAGTACCGCTGCAATATCTCGATGGTGTGGCGATAATCAACCTCGCCAAACGCTTCCGAAACTGCCGGATCTTGCTCACTAGCAAGCACTTCCAGGCGGCTGGTAGCCATCCTGGTGTGGTTACGCACGTCCGCATAACTGTTGATGTGATCGTCGTTGAGTAGATCCCGCACCGTGGAATACGTCGATTGGTTGCGCACTCGCTCAGCTAGGGTGCCGCGGTCAGGATTAGCATCGACGGCGATGATGCGGTCGGTACGCACCGTGGCAAAGGCTGAGCCAAGCCCTAAGGTCGTGGTGGTTTTTCCTACGCCACCCTTAATGGACAGAACAGCGATCCGATAGTCACCGAGGATCGGTTGGCGGATACGTGCGAGCAGGTCGTCTCGCTCCCGGTCCTTACGGGAGTCGCCTGGGTTCACGTGCCCAGCGCTGGCGCGGTGTACCGCGCGACGCCAGCCAGATCGTGGCGCGTGAAGGCCACGGTTGATGATCGCTGCTTCATCCAGCGAAGGGGGCATCCGATAAGCCTGTGGTGCTTGATAATTTGCAGGAGGCGCGTTGAACTGCGGTGGCGGAAGATGCCCCGGCGCCGGCCCTTCCTGGTACACCGGATGCATGGGCTGCTGTTGCGGCTGGATAGGCGCCGGCACCCAACCCGGCGGAGGCATCTGGTTGAGTTGCTGAGGTGGCGGGCCAGTCGGCGGCTGCCCCTGCGCCCAAGGCACTTCGCCACCAGGCACCTGCGGCGGGACGTATGGGTCGAGATTCATTGGAGGAGCAGGCATAGCAGGCGGCTGCGGGTTCTGCGGCGGCCATTGCTGAGGCTGCGCTGGCACCCAGCCGGGAGGTGGCACTTGAGCCGCAGGCTGTTGCGGCGGTACGTAGTACGCGGGCCCAGGTGGAGGCTCGATCGCCGGTGCCTGCTGCACCGCGTTGGGGATCTGCCAAGGTGGTGTCGCCAACCGTCGGCCAGCCGGTCGCGGGGACCGCGTCTCTTCCCGCAACTCCTTCACCACGTCATGCGGAGACTCCGCGTCAGACGACGACAACTCCTGTGATCCAACAGATTCGGACATCGCGATAGGCGACTCCGGTTCTGGCGGTACCTGGGCGCGTTCAAGCTCTGCTGCCGCCGCCTGCTCAAGTTCGGGCTGGGGGATCGGTACCGATTCCGGTAGTTCCAGCGACTGTTCCGAGTCCGGTTCCGGCACTAGCTCGTGCGGCACAGCTTCGGGACCGGATTCCGGCTCGCACTCTGCATACTCCGAGGCTGATTCAGCCTCAATTACCGTAACTTCCGAGTCCTGCTCAAGCACCGCAGCTCGCTCCAGGTCGGTGTCAAAGACCACTGCAACGGAATCCGCTTCAACAGGCTGCGATTCCCACAAGTGCTTCTGCTCCACGACCGAAGCTTCGGGCTCGAAATCAGAGGCAAGGTCTGCCGATTCCTCAGGCTCAGGCTCAGGCTCAGGCTCAGGCTCAGGCTCAGGCTCAGGCTCAGGCTCAGGCTCAGGCTCAGGCTCAGGCTCAGGCTCAGGCTCAGGCTCAGGCTCAGGCTCAGGCTCAGGAATTGTCCCCTCAGATTCAGGCTCTGGGGTAAATTCCGGATCCTGCTCAACAACAATCGGTTCCGACTGTGCATCCGGTTCGCTTACCGCGGCGATGTCTCTGTTGAGTTCTGCCCGCTTGGCTTCAATCCGTTGAAGCAGTGCTGCCGCGCGCGCATCGATGTCGTCGGCCTCGCTGCTGCGAGGAATCTCAACTGGCGGCAACTGTGCAGGTTTCTGCTCGGATTCGGGCTCATCAAGTTCAACTTCCGGCACTACTAGCCCGGGCACGGACTGAGATTCCGGCACAAAAGATTCCGGTTCTGGCACCACAAGCGTCTCCGGAACTTCTGGCTCAGTTTCCTGGTCCGCCGCGGCGCACTCCGGATCAACCTGCTGCTCCGACACCACGAATGGTCCCGGTGCTGTAGGCCCAGCCCCTGACTCTGGCACAGCAAGTTCAGCTTCCGGACCAACGACCTCAGATTCGGCTTCGGTCAGATCATCAAAGTCATAAGGCTTTTCGCCAGTTTCGACCTCCTCAGGCGCCGCATGCCGAGATCGCAGCGGCTCGTCAACATCAGGAACTACGGCAGCCGCCTGATCCTCCTGATGAACAAACGAAACCGATTGGGAAACAGGCAGTTCCGGATCTAGCTCAGCGCCCAGCCACTCAGGAAGAATGAATCTCCTCGTCAGGCCGTCTTCTACGCCTGCGGTGTCGTCGATCCGCGGGCCGGACACAGACGATTCCTCGGGGATGCTCTCGTCGAACCCCATCTGCCGTAACTTGGCCTCAAGTTCGCTGAACCGCGAGAACGGGTCCGCCCCACCCGGCTCCCCCAGCGTCCCTGGAGCTGCCTGCGGCGCAACAACGCCGGTGGGCCTGACCGGTTCCGGATCAGGTACCTCCGGCTGGAAAATCGACTCAGCGGTCGACGTAGCTAACGGAACTTCAGGCAGCTCAAGGACTGAAGCATCGGTTGCGGCCACATAGAGGTCACTCAATGTCTGCAAAGGTTCAGGTTCAGATTCGGGGGCCGGCGACGAAGACTTCGACGGCGACACCGGCTCGCTAGCCTCGGCCGGGGAAGTGCGGCTTGCTTCTGAGCGCAGAGCGGACGTAACTGCCTGCTCCGGCGACTGATCAGACGGAGATACGATTCGCGTTGGCGCGGAACCTGATTCGGGTTCTGAGTATTCGACTCCCGACTCCACCCCCTCGGTTCCGGGCCGCTCACCTTCTGCCGAATCCGAGCGCGCCGGCGCGTAGTAGTCCGAGTCGCCACGTTTTTGCTGTGCCGTCTGGGACGTCACCTCTTCTAAGGCTTTTCTTGCCGAACCGTTGGCCCCGTCGGCTTTCGGCGACGCTGCCTCAGGTTCCGGCGTCGCCAAGGCTTTCTCGCGACCCGCCGGAGTGGCTTCGGGCTCCTGCTCCGCTTTGCGGCGACGCCTAAACAATCCCCTGCGATGGTCGTCCTCTTCGGGCAGCCACGGAGGACGGACCGGGGCAATGCGGTCCTGCTTGGGCAACGTCCCCCTCCCCTTCCTCAATCGCCGTACTCTCGTAGAGTTTGATGGTACTCAGTAGTTAGCACACAGGTATCCGGACCGGTGGACAGCCAACTCGACCCCCGTAGTCAACTATCAGCCTAAGGGAGATGACGATGACCGCGCAGCGTTCGGTGCGATCGCGGACCGGCTCGATTTCGGTGACCACAACCGAGCAGGGCCTGCCGATGAGCCTCAAGATAGATCAACGCGAGATGAGAAGGCCACCGCAAGCCCTCGCGGACGAGATCTTGGCGTTATGCAAGCTCTCGGCACTTCGTCAACAGGTTGCTCGACGAAGAGAAGTGCTCCAGCAGCCCTTCGGGGCCGAGATTGTTAGAACCTTGGAGTTGCCGACTGAAGCGGAACTAGCCCGTGCCGAAGAAGAGGTGCTGGGTCAGGAAGAAGATGAGCAGCCTCAAACCTGGATGCGTAGCGTATGAGCGGGCTCGCAGAATCCCTGATGGCACGCATACGCAAGCAGCGCGATCTGATGCAGGCCATGACCGATGAGTGCCACTCGATCTCGGTAACGATGGTCAGTAAGGACCAGGCGGTAAAAGTCCAGGTTGATGGACTCGGCACAATGACCGGTCTCTGGTTAAGCAGTCAAGCTCAGAAGCTGTCCGCAGATGCGTTGGCCAAGCTCATCATCGAGACCGCGCAGGCGGCCGCTCAACACGCTCTGGAGCGCCAGCGCTTCCTAGGCGACCACTTCGATAAGAAGTTCAACGATCTGAGGAAAACGCCACTCACTCGATGGGACGGAAGCACCTTCATCCCGGGCAAGGGTTAACCTTCAACGGTTCAGCGAGCAACAACCGTTGACATCGCCCACATCGCCCAGCAGTGTGCGTCCCAGCGACGCTATGGGTGCTACGGAATCGGCGCCCACGGCCCATGCCGGCAGCCAGCCAGCCAGCGTTGTCTCTGTCACAGAGAAATCCCACTACGAGCGTAGTGCGGCTAGTAGACGGCTGTCTATCGGCTCAACAGATATCGAACTCGCAGGTAGCGTCCGGTAACCGCGGGGTCCTCTGTGCAATCCAAGTCGCGCTAAGCATCATGAACGAGTCGGTGACGGCGCTGGCAACCAGCATTCTTCGTGAATTCCGTACCTACAACTGGCCCCATCCGGATGCTCCAGCTATGCTCGGCTTCAACTGCAGGGGAAGCAACCGGCCGTGGTCGGTTGAACGGAGTCAGAAGGCGGGAAATCAATGAGCAAAGATGTCGAAGCGGTCTGGTCGAAGCTCATCGAGTTTGCGACGACAGCCGTCGAAGGCGGTGCGCAGGTTTTGCAGGCTGCTAGCGTCGACACGGCCCAGTCCGTGGCCGAGGTATCCCAGGCTGTCGGCCCTTTTGGAGTGCAGTTCCTTGCCGCGTTTGGGCCGGCGCAAGCTAGCCATATCGCCGGTGCACTCCAGCAATCTGCGCTACACACCGGGATTGGTATGGCGACCCAAGCCACAAACGTGGCATTCAAGGCCGCGGACTCAGGTGCCTAAGTCGTCATGGCTGACGTCACTCCACCTCCAAGCCCGGTAGCGACAGGCCCAACGACGGTACTGGCGCACCAGGTCCCGGGCTACGACCCGGGCCCGGTCATCAATGCATCAGAGCAGAATCTCGCCGACTTTCTCAATCTGCCGGTGCACGACATCCTCAACAGGCTCGGCGTTCCGCCCATGCCGGGGAACGGGCAGCAGCCGGGGCAAGATCGCCAGAATCAGGATGGTCAGGGCGACGCCGCACAAGGCAATCCGATGGATCCTTCGTCGCTCATCTCGCCTGTCACGGAGGCCCTTAGTTCGTTGGGCACCGGGATCTTTCAGGCTTTCGACCCAACCAAGATGTTCGAATCGGTCTCCAAAGCCATCGAAGGCGCGACGTCTGCGCTGAGTTCGGCCACTAAATCCACCTCAGGCGCGGGTAATGGATGGTCGGGCCAGGCTTCCGACGCTGCAGCGAACAAGTCTGCGCAGGCCGCCAAGAGCGGCGCCAATCTCTCGAACCAAGGCCAGAAACTTGGTTCGGAAACCGCATCAGCTGCCGAAACGACAGCCAAGACACGTCAGAAGGTGCAGGAAATCCTGCAGGAGTACCAACAAACCGTGCAGTCAGTCGGGGGCGATATCGCCACTCCGTGGGGTTACGCCAAAGTGATGGCCGCGGCGACAAAAGCGACCACCGAGACCTCGCAGGTCATGGCGGAGGCAGAGGCTAAGTTGTCGGGTAATGCTGCGGCCACTACCGCTGCCGGCGCCCCAGTCGACGTCGCCAGCATCGGCATGCAGATGATGGGGCCCGCGCTGCAGGCGGTGACTGGGCTCCTCAGCTCCGGGCTGGGCATGGTCACCCAGGGCCTGGGGACTGGCATCCAAACCGGAACCGGCTTGATCGGGCAGATGACGTCGGCTGCCAAGGGCACGTCGAATGGCGCCGCGAAGGCCACCGGTGCAGCAAAACCCCTGTCAACCGCTAGCCATACTGCCAAGCCAGGTGGAGGAAGCGGCGGCGGCAGCGGTGCCTCAACACCCAAGCAGAGCCTCGGTGCGCGGACCGCTGCAGCGATGCCGGGTTCCGGCAGCACCAGCGATTCAGCTGCCAAGGTCGGATCCTCTGGTGCTCGCATCTCAGCGGCAGGAGGTGCTGCCGGCGGCATGGGTGGAGGCGGTATGGGTATGGCACCGGGAGCCGGCAGCCGAGGGGCAAGCAGCGAGAACAGCGGCGGTCACACGTCAGCCGATTTCCTGCACACCAGTGACCAAGGCGGCGAAATCATCGGTGATCTTGGCAGCGTGGCACCGCCGGTCATCGGCGAGGCCGATCCACACGAAGTGCAAGAAATCGACCTAAGAATCTAGGAGAAGAACATGGCTAGCTCAGATTTCTCGATGAACACCGGTGACGTTGCCGAGGCAAGCAAACAGCTCGACGCGTTGGCGGACCGCCTTCAGAAGGTGATGCAAGACGAGGACGCCAAGCTCAATGTCATCGCCGCCGGGCGCGATGAGGTCTCGGTTCGTGCCGCCAGCACCATGAACGAGGTGAAGGGTTCGTACGCCAAGTCTAATCAAGCTGGCCTGAATGAACTTCATGAGATTGCTGCAGCAATGCGTGCTCACGGGAGTTCTGCCGCCGCAATTGATTCCGACTTCCGAGTCTGACAACCGGCTTAGCCGGTACAAGGTTTTAACTGAGGGGAGGTCAACGTGGGATTCACTGATGTCGTATGGGAGTCGCGGAGCACTGAGCAGCTCGCGCGTGACCTCACCGACGGTGCCGGTCCCACCTCGATGGGGGAAGCGGGCGCCGCTTGGGTGCGGATCGCGAACGCACACGCATCCGCTTCGGAGGAATACCGCAGGATTCTCGACACGTTGCGTGCCGCATGGAGCAGCGCCGGCTCCGAGGCTGTCATTGGGCGCCTGGAGGCGTTCGGCGAATGGCTCTCGGCCACCGCTATCAACGCCGCCGCTAACGGGCAACGGGCCGAGGAAGCCGCGGTTGCGAACACCGTTGCGGTACTAGCGATGCCAAGCGTGGCGGAGGCCGTCGAGAACAAGGCTCGGCACGACATGATGAAATCGCTCGCTGCTTACAACGGTGCGGTGCTCACCGGTAGCTTCGCCGAGTTCGATGAAGCCGCCACCGCCGATCAAGCGAACGCCGCGATGGTTATGAACCAGTACGAGGAGGCCGTCACCCCGCTGGCGACTATGTGGGAAGAACCGCTCCCACCTCAGGTTGTCTCCGGCGAAGCACTGAAAGCAGAGAAGGACGCAAAAGCGGCCGCGGCGAAGGCTGCTGGCGGCGGCGGTCGTGGTGGTGGCGGTGGTGGAATGGCGCCAACGCCGCTGGGCCCCCGCCAAGACCGTCAGGTTAAGGAAAGTGCCCCTCCTGCCCAGTTGCAACGCATCGGCTTCACGGCTGGTGCTGCCGGCGCCGCCGCAGGCGGCATGGGCGGCATGGGCGGTGCCCCTATGGGCGGCATGATGGGCGCCGGCCGCGGCCATGACAACGACCGCGAGCACGATTCGATACGACCCGCGTCAGCACTCGAAGGCGGAGGCGAAGCCGCCGCCGGGCTCTCCGGCGCGGGACAGTCCTGGCTACCTGCCGCAGGACAAAACGATTCACCGTTTGCGGTATCAAGCGTCAGCTGGTCCCCCACCAGCGCTGTATTCGACGAACTGGTGGTACCAGCCGAGCCTGACGTTCCGAAATGGGACACGAATGAGTCGGCGCGCACATTGGAGCAAGTCTCTGACAGCTGGGTCTCCCCGCCTGTAATCGGTCAGGATCGGGAGAACGCATGACAAGTGCGCTGGCTAGTACCTACACGCTTACCGATGACGAACTACAGGTCATCGCTAATCGCATTGGTGTGCAGTCGTTACCCGTGGTGCTGGCCATCAGGCCCAGGCACGCGACGTATACCGCACTCGACACTGCATTTGACGCCGCAACCGCTCGGCTGTCCGAGCGCGGCCTGATAGTCGATGGGCAGGTCTCGCCCGAGCTGATCGCAACAGTTCGACTACTGCAGCGCCCCGATCGTGACCTTTCGATGCGTCTAGTGACCCCTGACGGCATTTCTCGAGTATCGGTAGTCCGCAACGGCCAGCGCATGGCACTGGTCAGACGAATCGAAAACGAGATCCTGCTTCGCGAAATCTCTGGACACGCCGAGGCACCGGAGGCAATCCAGACACTGCTCGCAGAGCTGCCTGGTGCCGAGGCAGCCCAGGTCGATCCGGTGGGTGCCCCGCTTGACGCCGTCCGGGACGCGCTGTTTGGGACCCATGATCCAGCGATCCTCGCCGACCGGGTCAGGGCGCTTGGGGCTGACACTCGCGCCGCGATGACACTAGGGGCTGCGTTGGCGACCCGAATGGCATTCGCCGAGGTTGTGTACCACGCAATTGACACAAGCGAGGACCGCATTGAGCGGACACGTGCCGCGGTCGGAGTCTTTTATACGAAGCGGGGCCGGTTGGTGTCGGCTCCGAGTCTGGCACCGAGCGGCCAGATCTGGGCAACCATCAAAGGTGCGTCTAATCACACCATTACACAGGCCATCCGACAGCTCATCGAGCTGTTGCCATGCGGATGGAAGGGGAATCAATAGATATTCAACTGGTTCCTACACTCCCAATCTACACAGAACCTAAGAAGGAGAAGAAATGTCAACGGGATCAAATCTCGAAGTTTCGTACGACGTAGCGGTCCAGAAGGTAGGGCAGGCTGAGGAGATTCTCACTCAGGTAAAGCAAACCGTGAAGAATTGGCAGGACACGAGCGCCGACATGATCAGCTCCTCGTGGCAGGGGCATTCTTCCGGCAAGTTCGGTAACCAGGTGGACGAGCAGGGTTCAGAATTCAATCGCCTTATTGCAAAACTGGACGAAACGATGTCCTACGCCCGGGAATCCCTGACTCACTTCCAAACAGCTGACCAAGAGAACTAACGCAGGAGAGGAACGAACTATGAGCGAGATTGTTTACCGTTTTGAGGAAAACCGCGGCTTCTTGGAGAGCATGTCCAGCAAGATCCAAGAGATCGTTGGACTCCGCCAGGAGATCCAGAGGGGGTTCCAGCTTCTCAACGAAGTGTTCAAGGGCCAAACCCAAGAAGCACTTAACGTGAAGGCTGCCGAAATCGACCAGCTCATGGAAGATCTGGGTGACGACATCAACCAGACCCATACTGCCGCGCAGAACAAGCAGGACGCCGTGCAGGAACTCGACCGTCAGCGCGCCGGCGGTTTCTGAGTCACTGCGCTAACGCGCGACTAGGCTGCGGTTAAGAAACCAACACTGGTGGGGCTCGGTCCGTTGAAGGCGACCGGGTCCCACCAGCCAGGTTGCGGCCTCCCACGCCCAGATCGTTCAGACTCTAGAGAGGATCCTCGTTGTGTCGACTGACCAGGACATTCAGACGATAAAGAACTTCCGCAGCGCAGCGACTAGCGGTGGCGATGGGTTCGTAACATTTAGCCACGCAGCCTGGGACTCTTGGGACAAGGCAATTACGAATTTCCTTGGTGAGGTTAAAAAAGCGGAGGAGAAAATCAAGGACCTGAAAGGCATTGGCCAGGTCCCCAACTATACTTCGGCGGAGAAGTATCGCACTCTGCTAAATGAAACAGCGCCCAACGAGATTGAAGCTAGCATCAAGAAATACCGAGAATACTTAGAAGAATTACAGGGCGCCATTAAGGCTACATATGACAGCCTGAATAGTCTAGATCAATCATAGATTGTAGTAATTTATGTGCCACGACGACCCTGATGCTGCACCCTATGTGAACGACGACGACGTATCCGGCTCAAATGCCTTAGATAAGAGTATCCCGGGCACCAACGGTGCCAACACACTTCGCATCACACCCAAAGACCTTTTCATGGAGGATTTTTCCGCTGCACAATGGAGGGAAGTCTTCGGCAAGATGGTGGCTGTGTGGAGTGCTGGCCCCAATCCCGGCGACAGCATAGTGCCTACGTCTATTGACGCCGCGTGGCGAGAAATTGGCACTACACTACAGGCCGCTGCTACTGCGTTCGAGGGCAAAATAAAACAGCTCAGGGACGCCCCCGCCGACGGGCAGGTCTGGAAAGGCGAAGCGATAAAGGCCGCATACGATAACGCGGCATCATCGATAGAGGAACCCCGCTATATCGGCAGTGCCTCCTTACGCGGAGCTGAGCTGGCGCATAAGTTCCGCGATACGCTGAGCTACACCATAAAGAAGGTAGTCGAGGATCCGCACGGTGAATTACCCTCCCTTGTGTACCGCTATAACGAAGACATTAAGAGTAAGACCACAACCACGTCTTACGCCGCGTTCAGCGCTGATGCAAACACTACAACTACCACTCCCGACCAAAAAGAAGTGGAAGAGCAGTACAACAATTATGTCCGAAAGGTGATGACCGGAAATTACGTGCCGGGTCTCACCGAAGTAGGAAGGGCGTATCCACAGTTCACCGCAGATGCAACCCCAGCTGTGAACAGAACCGGACCAACTCCCAACGTGGCTACACCTAATACGCCCTCGGGTCCGGGAGGATCCCCTAAAACACCTTCACTAAATACTGATCCGTCGAAATTCAAAAACCTCAACACAAATACGACGCCTCAGCAAACTACACTGCCGAATCAGAATCAGAATTCCAATCCGGCTCAGGCGCTACAGTCTGCGCTCAGTGGCGCCAACGACGCCCTGAAGAGCGGAAGTGACGCAGCAAAGGGGCTGGCCAGCCAAGCTGCAGATGCGGTCAAGGGGCTAGCCGACTCTACTAAGGGTCTACTCAGTAACAGCCCAACGCTCCCCGAGGGAACGCTCGGGTTGGGTGGGCCACTAGGCAGCACCGCATCTAAAATGTCAGGCTTACCTCGCTCTACGGGCGGCGGAGGGCTTGGCTCGGGGGGAAACAATCCGAAGCCCCTAGCGAGCAGAACTGCAATGCCGGCTGCCGCGGCATCAACGAATTCCAGTGCAACACCGGCGACGTCACGCTCAGGACTCAGCACGTCATCCGGTTCCGGGATGGGTGCAGGCGGCGGCCCTGCCGCAGGTCAGCGCGGGGGAGATGGCAAGGAGCACAAGGTTAACAAGGCGTTGCGGACCCGAGCCAATGGATCTGACATAGTAGGCGAAGCCGATGCCGTATTGCCGGTAATCGGTGAACAAAGCAATTTGAAGCCCGATACACCGCCGAACGCCTGAGCACTATCGCCAGCATGCCGAAGATAATCGGTACCCTATCGGTACTCGAACTGGATACTCTCTCCAAACACTACGGCCGAGATTTTCTGCCGTACCCTTTCCGGTTCACGAGGTCGATACCCTATGAATCCGCCGACGACGTTCGCGTATTCCGCGCATCTGTTCTTGATGGATTCAAATCCGGAAAATTCGACCACCTTCGGCGATGGCTCGATGTCCAGCTACGTGACGCGGATCTCCGCATCGAGTGCATGTACGTCTACGCCGACGGAAAACCATCGGTAGATGTGTCGGCAACCCGATGGAATGATATCGGGTATATCGCCCGGCAGGACGACCATGACGTCATATCAGTGCAGCAGGTAACGGCATACGATATTGGCCCAGAAGTGGTGAAGCTAGTTGATATGACAGGACGTCCCGGTGCGCTCGGAACCATCACTGTACCGAGTATCGGCATTACAGCACCCGTATCTTCGCGACCGAGAGAAGACGATAGCGACGTCCCTATCAAAGCGAACGTTTTCAGCACCTCCGAGCCGGCCCACAAGCTTGTCCCATATACAGATCTTCTTGCGGGTGGCGAAATCTACACGGCATGGCGTCCTGCCAGACAATGGGGGCGCGATCGTGTCAAAGGACCAATCGGTTGGATCGCGACACGCCATGGCGATTACATGGTCGAACAGCCGCACGAATATGCGACGCCGGTGACCCGACAGCAACTGCTCGAAAAAGTGAATAGATCAATCTCCAAGGAAATCGCCGACCTTAAGTCGCAGCGCTCCGAGTAGCTAGCTGCTAACCAGCGAAAAAACCTCACTCTCGCTGGTCTGTATCAGTGTTTCGTTCACTGCGGTCAGTGCCGGGTGCCCTTCAACCTCCCACACTGGCTCACAGCTGTTGCTGTCAACTGCACGAACAATATCGCGGTCACTCGACACTGGGCTGTCAATTTTCCCAATAACTACAGTCCCGTCGGAGCCCACAAAGCTTGATCGGCTCAAGCCGATGCCAGAGCATTCGGAAATGGCCTTCCCGCTGCGTAGACTGAACTTCTTCCAAACTGCGGGCCCATCTTTTTCATTGTCGGATCCAGTGAATATGTAATCGCCAATGACCCTGATCGATGAGCCCAGCGAATGCGTGTTGAGCTCGGCGATTTTGGTTCCACTAGAATTAAAGACCACTTGTTTAACTCCACTACCAACAATATCGCTAACCGACATTATCGCTAGCTGTCCATTAGAGGCTGGCTCCCATGAGGCGTTTTTATCGGATTTGAACTCTCCACGCTTTACACCTTTTTCATCGAAGAATCGAATAGAAGGACCCGACACGACAAACCCACCGACGATGGGATCAATCCACTCACCACCGTCCGATGAGAACTCTTTTCCATCGACAGCAGAAAATGCTACAGCCGATGCACCACCCGTATTGCCAACCCCAATAGGTACAGCCGGATCCCCAGGAAAATAGCGGCGATCAACAGTCCGCAGAGTACGCCCCTCCCCTGACACCTGCCACGTCAACTCTCCATTTTCACCCACACCACGCCATCCGACACCGGGCAGTAATGCTACGAGGTAATCACCAACCTGCTGGACACCGATATGCGGCGCAGCTACCGACTCACTGGGGCGCAGCTCTGTTAGCGAATTTGCAACTATCCGCCCCGACACCGCGTCAACGACCCACACTTGCGTTGGAATATTGTCAGAATCGGTAGACTTACTGTTCACTGAATAATTCATACACACTATCCTGGATGGTCCGTTCAAGTAACACTGAAGCGTCCCGTATCCAGAAATTTCAATGGGATGAAACAACGGTCTCCCGCTGGTAACATCTAGGGCTACTAACCAATGTCTGAAATTGTCAATTCCCTCCTCGGAAGTGGCCACGAAGAACGCACGATCGCGAATTGAGCTAAACAGACGAGGCCGCGGAGCAACTTTTGCGTCTGAAATCAGGGAAGACATATCTGTCCGCCACCCAGGCACTGGCTTTGACCGAACCGGCGATAACAATACCTGGCCGCTCACAATCGGTGGAAGTTGGTCCGCGCCCGTGCGCGATCCCTTATTGCCCACTACTACCACCGTAACTGCCGTGGCAATAACAACAACAATAACTGCGACTACCACCGGCCACCACCGACGCTTGTCCCTTGGCGGAGGACCAGAGGGCATCGCCCATTCAGTGTTCATGATGTCATCATAACTCTAGCTAGCTCAATAGACAGTGATAACACTATCGGAGACGACGATCTGTGGATTTCTATCAATTCTTATCACCATCGCGGTACAACTAACGTTGTATTCGGTCGCTACAACTAGAATGTTTGCACCGTCGGTCAAGAGACCCGCGCTTGCCGAGTGCACAATGGCACATGCCTGCCCTGACACGCTTAAATATCCATGCTCTAGGTGGAATTGGTGTAGGTATTCATTCCATGGGATGCCAAAACGGCCTGCAAGATATCGGTAAGGCTCCCCTCGGTACGAGCTAGGCGTAACGAAGAGAGTCACTTCCGTCGGGCTTAGACCCGCCCTCGCGATGGCGTCCGCGATTGCTTCAGCTATCATTTCAACTGTCTCCCGAGAAGATTTGGTATCCCATTTAGACTGGGCGTTCGCGTAAACCTGACAAAACTCGTCTTTGTCCATCTGCTCCCAGAATCTTCCGCTCGCTTGCCATGCCTCGGCATGAGCCGGTCGACTCGAGGATCCTGCTCCGATCACGCGAGCAAAGCCGGATGAAGCCGAAAGAACTCCCGCGCTCGCGACATCAGCAAACGGCTCACCCGCAATCTCACGTGATACCGCGAATCTGTCCGTCCACGACCAGTTGTCGGCGGCCGTACATAGCACCGATCGTCCAGGCTTGCAGATATCTGCCGCCAACACCCAGGATGTCAAACCTCCAGCGCAGTACTGGCGTACTTCTAAGGCATTTCCTCGATCACCAAGAACGGCATGTTGGATTGCATGGTGCACTGGCCACGTTCTCGCACCCTGATAGCCACTCCCGGCGTGAATAACCCAATCGAACTCTGACAGCGCGCGTCCACCATGCACGACAGCCGACCTACCCACCTCAACTGCCATGTCAACCGGCGTGGCACCTGGGTATTCGGCGATGCCGCGCCATTTGGGAACTGCGCGCACTTCTTCGTCTGTCACGGCGCGCGCAGTCGGAAGGAGCGCGGATACAGCGGTCAGAAACATGCCTGCAGTGTGCCGCACTGCAGGCCCACCACATAGCATGTCTCTAGCGAGAGGGCGGGCAGCCATTGCACACGGAGGGATGGGCATTGAGTCAGGCAAGCCAGACAGATTCGAGTGAGCTAGTCGCTCAAATCGCGAGCGAATTATCGCGTCGGGCACCATCTGGATGGCTCCACATCAGAGGCGACTTCACATCCGCGAGCCGCGGCAAGGTGTTTGCGGCGGCGCCCAAGGATTCAACGTGGATACCCATACCCACTGCCGTCCAACAACTTCTGAGGCAGCATCGCAAGGACTCTGGTAACTGGTCTCAGCTCGTCATCGACATCGACCCCGGACAACCACCGCAGACCTGCTTGAAATACGGCCAGTCGCCCGCATTGAAACGCCTACGTAACGGATTAGTTGGCCTTAGTGCGATTTCGTTAATCGTGGCAGCGACCCTGCAGCTCTGGATGTTCTTCGGCCCGAAGCCGAGTCCGATCCCAGTGGACGTCGCACCGCCTGTGTCCGCTCTCCAGCAGGAAGCGCAAGACCTCGTACGAGCGTGGTTTGACAACGAAAAGAGCCACGATCCGGTGTGGCTGCGGCAGTTGGCTTGCGCCGCTCCCAGCGGCTTGGTTGCCGAGGAACTCACCACAGTTGAATCTGGCCCTGCCGGCCGCGAAGCAGAAATCACAATCGCGGGCTTTACAGACTTTGTCGATGGAGGGTCCTATGTTCAAATCAAGGTGTTTTACACAGCCGCTCACCCCCTGACAAGCGCTGCTAGCCGGGCCATCGCAGAACAGGACCTTGGATACTTCATCTGGACATTCGTCATGAGTAAGGAAGACGGAACCTTAAGGATGTGCAGTGGCTAAGCCATCTACGGCCTTCAGCCCGAGAGTGCAGTTGGCGATCTGGATCGCCGTGGCAGTTGTCTCAGTTTTGCTTCTCGGCATCTCAGTCTCATCTGTAATGCGTCCTCGCCCCACCATCCATGCTCTTCCTGCCAGCGACTCCATGAGCGATCAGGAGGCATACGAGGTCGCCGAATCAACTATCCGGGCCTGGGTGCGGGCACGGAACGACCGCAATGTTGCCAATATGGCGGCTCTCATGTGCACCGGCCCGCAACGCCAGATTGCGATCCCCTACACGCGCGAAGAGCCCAATCCCGAGCTAGGCCAACTGGATGCTGTAAGCGTTGGGCAGCTCAACCGCATCGGACCGAACTGGACGATCCCTGTTCTGTATCGCTCGCCAGGAGAAGGTTACGGAGGGCGGCTGTACACGTTGGTCATCCAGCGAGGACAACTCCGAATCTGTAAGGCCAGCTCCCCTCGAATGTGACGACGTTCAAGCTGTCTGAATGAAGTACACGGCCCAAGATATGCAATGACGCATCTACACGCGACAAAGCCACGACAGACGATCGGTTCGCGGCGCACGGAGAAAAGTCGCACGTTCGTCACACTCCCGCAAATGTCGCAACATTCCCAAGCCGGGAGACACGGCCGCCATGACTGGATGCGTTGACGTCGACCGTCGCGTGCCGGAATACGCACTACAGATGCAGTAGCACTCGGGAGATGTATCACTTCGATATTGACCGAGAACCGAACAGCTTCCCACCCACGATAGGCAGTCAGCGAATCTCCACAATCTGGCATACTCATGGCCAAAGATCGCGGATCGGTACAGCAAGGGGAAGGACGTGGGGGCGTCTGAGAGGTCGATCGAACGCACCGAGATTCTGGCGTGATCCCATGGTATTGGGTCAACGCAGGAGCGGCTGTAGTACGTCCCCTTGCTCGCTTGCGCAGACCTGAAAGGGCTTCATGACATCTCCGCAGGACTTTGACCCCGCTCGGATTGCGAGCGAAGCACTGGCACGCGGGGGTATCCCAGGCATCTCCTACCAGGAGCAAGAACCCGAGGACCCGCGAGCACTGGTGGAGCAAGTAGTGCAGGCGGTGGCGCAGCTCGCGCCCGCTGGCTGGCAGCAGATACACGCCGCGTTCAGTTTGGCCGGGGCAGGTGAGATCGCGAGTGTTGTTGCGATCACTCCCACTGAGCCTCAGCAGATAAGAATCCCGGTGGAGCTGATGGAACCGGTTCGCCGGCACCGGCTTCTCACCATTGGTGAGCAAGGGCCATGGTTCCGATTGCTGTTCGATTGCGATAGCGAGGGCAACTTTCAGGTCGCCTTCGACTACGGCGACAACGAGTTTCCGGCTGATCAACTCCTTCCCAGCGACGAGTACCTGCGGGACTACCAGGAATTCCCGCGGCCTGACGCTCCGGTATGGCTGTTGGCCTACATGGCTAACGACGGACACCAGTTGCGTAGCCCAGCAGCCGCCTACGCCAGCGCTGAGAGAAACTCTGATCCCGCTCTGGTTCAACGTGTTGACGACGAACTTCCGCCACTGCCCGCATTGTGGGCACGCATGGCCGCGCTCGCCGCCATGTGCCATGGCTCGGATGCGCCTGTCGGGCCAAGCGCTGATCCGTCATTTCAGCTGTACATTGGCGAAAACGGTGGGTGCACATTGTCCCGCCTGCCTGATGGCCGGGGGGTGCTTTCCGGCGGCCGCGACGACTCACCGTTGTTATCCGCTGGCTATAAGGGCCTGGTGGCCTTCCCAGACCTGTATCGCGGAGCACCAGTCTGGCTACACACGCTGTATCTAGATCCGCGGGCCGGCCGGGGAATGCTGTCATTCTGCTATTGGTGGGAGCACAACAGCTGGTATCGCTCTGCACTGCCAGAGGCAGACTCGCTGAGAACCCAGACGCCGGCCTGGAACCCCACTGATGAGATTGCACGGGGAGTGCCAGGAGTCTGGACCATCGACACCACTGTCACACTTGTGACAGCCGTGCTGAAACGAATCGGCGTGGAGTTGACCGACCGCAATCATTACTCAGCCCTGGATTTTGTGCGTGCGTGTGAGGCCGGGATTGCCTCCGAAGGTTACGTGAGACGAATGTTTCTAGATGGAATTCCCGAATCCTTCAGTCTGGCAGAGGCATTGGCGCAGCTTGATGCGACTGGGGTGCTTCTTCCGCGCATCCCACCTATCTCGAAAGAGGCTGCGATCGCTGAGGTTCGCAAGTTCTGCCGTGACCACGGTGTCGATACCGTGGGGTACCCCATGGACACCCTGAGCGCAGCACGTATCGACGGCGGTTGGCAGGTCTACGCCCCTATCGAGCCAGGCAGTATGGGTATCGGGCGCATGTACTTCTTAGCCGCAGATGACGGCGTTGTCGAAAAAGCGTCAACTTCACGCCAGCCTGGCGAGATCGAGTTCATCTTCGCCTCCCGATTCGCCGAACGAGTCCGAGGAAGGCGGACCACATGAGTGAAACACCTTTCGGCAGTTTCGATTTCGTTGACATTATCGCACGAGCGCAAGAACAGATATCTGAAATTACTGAGCTGCAAAAGAAGCAGGTAGCGTTAGTGGCGTCGGCGACGGTCGCAGACGGACTGGTCACGGTTTCTGTAAACGCCCAGGGCGTGGTGATCGAAACCAAAATCGACCGAGACTATCTCGATGAGTTCGACCTTGAAGACCTGAACAAGCACATAACCGAGGCAGCCCAAACCGCGGCGCGCGAAGTACAGTCACGTGCGCAAGAGCTGATCGCACCGGCGATGGACCGGCGGAAGGCCTTTCCGTCGTTCTCAGAGTTCTTCGAGGGTGCACCCGACATAAGCAAACTCGTCAACGAAATGCCTAAACCGTCCCTGGCGCCGCCCAACGCATCCGAGCGGCTGAGTTTAGACATCGATCCCACTGCAGACGAAGACGAAGACGGTCACTGGCACAGTGTCCGGGGGTGATGTGTGGTGAGTAAAGACTTCGATCTGACACCAGATCAGTTGCGCAACAACGCACGCCACACGGAGCAATTCGCCAGCCGATTCGACACGTTGGTCCAAAGCATTCTCTCTAACGCGAACAGCGCATCAGGAGCGTGGGGCTCGAAGGAAGACGGTCAGCGATTCGCCAATGGCGATGGCGGGAACGGCTACCTGGCTCAGGTCGAATGGCTTCGGGGGGTATTCGATGGCCAAAGCCAGACCCTTCATGGTTTCGCCGACGCGATTAAGCAGACGGCCGACGCCCTAGAACAAGCAGACCAAGAGGGCAATTCGGGACAGAGCTCATCTTCAAGCTCCAGTGGCGGGACCGGGGGCGGAACTGGATCAGGTTCCGGCCGGATGCCAACCCAGCAGAGTCGAGATACACCACAACCATCGCAGCCAAACCCGCCACAACAGCCGCAGCAACAGCAGCCGGAACAATCCGACGGCTCATCCTCATCAGGTGAATCGCCGTCAACCGGCGGGGGCCAGCAAGGCGCCGCGGCACAAGCGGATGGCGGTCCGCAATCGCCCGGAGCCGCAGGCCCTACCGCACAACCGGCGACTTCTGGGGTCCCGGCGGCCACGTCGATCAGCCCCGGAAGCGGCGGAGGCTCGTCGGATGCAGGTCGGACCGTCGCCCCGCCTCAACAAACCTCACTCTCCGCACGCGCCGACAGCTTCCCCGCGTCAACCAATACGTCGTCGAGCACACCGACTGTCGCTAACTCGCAACCGAGCCAATCGCCCGGGATAGGTTCTCCACCTTCCGGAGGCGTGCCGCCAAAACATGGGCAAACGTCGACATCTCGCTCGATGGCCAGCGCTGCGCCAGCCGCCAAACCCACTGTGGACTCGGGCCGTGCAAAGCCATCCGCGACGGCGGCAGTCGTCAATACGAGTAGAGCCGGGGCAGCCCCTGCAGGTGTGCCCCGGCGCCCAACCGTCGAAGCAAGTGAAAAGGCGCCCGACCGTCAAGAGGGTGAGACGGGCGAGTCAACGCCGGATACAAGGAGCGTGTTGGGTTGAGTGAATGGGTACCGGTTGATCCGGGCGATTGGTATCTCGATGGGCGGATCGCGAAACTTCTGCGTCCCGTGGAGGGGTTGCCCCAGCGAGTGATGATCCTGAGTAGTCAAGTGGACGAAGCGGGATCGGTAGAGGTCTGTCCACTGGGCGAGAGCCTCCCGACGCTTTGGGTGCCAGTAGCCGACTTGGCGGTGCCAGTCAGGGCGCTACCGCCGGAGACGGAGGCGGTGTCGGCGCGCCAGTTCTGGCAGTCGGTTAGCGGCTTTTGGCGATATCAGCGGTTATTGCATTCAGGGAAGCCAGATTTGTGGCATGAGGACCGGCAAGGTTCCAGGAGGACATGGAAGTGGGTGCAGTACCGGACAGGATTTCGGGAGGTAGCGAAGAGACCGGTACCGCAGGTGGATTATCCGTTCTGCGACGGGTTTGAGCGGATCTCGACGCAGCACTGGCTGTCATGGAAGCAGGCGAATGCGATCACGATGTTCTCCTTGGACTATGTGCGCGCGTTGGTGCCGATGTTGGCGGGGCTGGGGCTAGAGCCAACCGATACGTGGGTGCACCAGTCCTGGAGAGAAGGCGCACTGTGGCCTAACTTTCGCGCATCGTTCATGGACCCCCACGGGGAAAGAAATGCCACGGCCTTGGTGACTGAGCTGCGGATGAAGCCTGACGGGCGGATCAACTCGGGCAAATTCAAGAACTTGGTGGCTGATTTTTCGGCATCGATGGTCAGGGACGGAATCTGGTCCTCCAAGAGTGGATCGGACTGGACAGTGCCCTGCGGGCCACTGGGCTGGACAGTCGCGATGCGCGACCCAAGCAATTGGCAGAGTGGGCCAGCTAATGATGGCCAGCAGCCAATGACGCTCAGGATCGAGTCCGCCATGTACTACGAGGACTACGGCGCTATAGACATCCCGCGGCGTCTTGGTACGGGGAATTGGCCCCTTAATCCGGCAGACGAGTGGGGTACAAGAATTTATCCAGGCCCATTCGTCGAACCCGAGAAGGACGACGTGCCGGCCTCGTTCACAAAGAGTTTCGCAGTCATTCGGGAGTGGGGCAGGTTCCTGGGATTCACGGTCGGCGAACCTCACGCGGCTTGGCATCAGGAGTCCGGGGGGGATTTGACATGGCAGCGCTACATTCTTACGGCACCGGTCACCTTGACAGAGGACATCACAGAGATCGCACGACGTGCGAAGCCACACCCTTATTCTGCGGTGACTCCCCTGTACCTTGACCGAGCACGCGATACACCCATTGATTTCCGATTCGGCGGCCACCGGAGTGGGATTTATGGCGGTGAGACGCCGACCCTAAAAATAGAAAGCTGCGCCTACAACAACAAGAAACTCCAAGGCGCTACTTCATGACCATAACCATCCCGGGCTGGCTGGAGCCGTTCGCCTATTTGGCCTCCGGTGGGATGGAATTTCCCGATGGCGATGAAGACGCCATGCAGCGGTTGGCAGACTCGTGGCGAAAAGGGGCTGACCAATTAGTCGAACTTTTTCCAGAACTCAACCGAACCCGTGAAGAAGTCAAGAACTCGATCATGGGGATGTCCGCCGAAGCGATCGACAAGACGTTCAAAGAGTGGTTCGAGGGCGACCTCGCGTTCGACAAACTCGCAGGTGCTATGGATGGGTTGGCGCAGCTATCTGATAACCATGCGATGGCACTGCAATATACGAAACTTATCATCATTACCTCCATGGCGATCGCCGCCGTAGAAATACTGTGGGCGCTTGCCTGGGCGGTGGCTACTTTTGGCGCGTCACTCGGCGCTATTCCAGTTATTGAGGCGCTGACGATAGCGGCCATTCGCAAGTTCTTTACCGAGTTACTCAAGCAGATCGTTGAGCATCTAGCGAAGGCGATGACAAAGACTGCGATAAAGCAGGCCGTCAAAAAATTCGGTCAAGGTGTTGCCACACAGCAGGTTAGGAACCAAGTCGCAAAGCAAGTCGGAAAGAGAATCGCGATCGGCGTAGCTATTGATAGCGGGCTCGGCATTGGTCAAGAAGCGGGTGTACAAGCATTCCAGATCCTCGATGGAACGCGTAAAGAATTGGACGGTCGCCAGCTGGCAGCGACCTCTGCCGCCTCTGTAGCTGGCGCAGTGGTGGGCGCGGGCACAGGTCTGGGTGCCAGCAGGCTCTTGGGCGGAGGGCGGACCTTACAGGGCACTGTCGGTCGGGCCGCGATTTCCGGATTTGCGGCAGGGTCGGCCGGTGCCGCAGCCGGGATGGTCGCAACGGCTCCCTTTTATGGAGGAAAGGTCGACTTCTCGGTTGCCGCTGTACTTACCGGCGGTGGAATGGGCGGGATTACCGGCGCTGCCCACGGTGTGGGCGGACATTTTGAAGGAATGCGCGCGCCCGTCGGGGCGCCCGAGACCACTCCGGGCACAGGCACTCCCGGGCAAAACGCCAATCTAGGAACACAGAGCACACAACACGGTTCGACGTCGGTAACTGAAGGAAACAGCCATACGCAAAATGGGCAGACCAGCGCCACAGCGCTGCAATCGAATCCCGCCACACCCGGACAATCCACCCCACCCGCGGCATCCTCGACGCCTTCGCCTACCACACCAGCTACGACCGGGACGCGCAGCACATCGGCTGCGGGCCCCACCAGCACTACTCCCCCGACAACGCCGGCCAACACCCCTTCGTCAGCTTCTTCCTCCTCGGGCACTTCAAGTTCAGGGACACACCCGCCGGGCACACCGGCCGCCCGAGTCAGTGACAGCGCCGCCAGTCCGGCCGCACGCGCGGAGGCCGGAGGGCAGCAGATTCGTGCTGAGAGCGGTCCTGTCGACACGAGCACGGCGAAAGACTCAGAGGGGCAACGAAATAATCACGGTAGCGAGAATGACCGGATTGGTCGCTCACCGGATAATCCCGACGCCAGTCCTCGGCCTGCAGACGATCCAGACGGCGAGAAGAACAGCTCCCGTGACCGGTCAGATTCGGATCGAGCCGACGTGCCGGATCGCGACAAGACCGGCAAGGAAGATGGCCATCACCCCCGGCCCGAGGAGCAGCTGCGCACCCCGGAGAAGGTGGCGGAAGACTTGGCGAACCTCCGCACAGATCCCGATGACGGAGATACTGGCGCGGTCAATGAGAAGGCTCGATCGGTCCGTGATGAGTTGGCCGAGCTGTCCCGCGAAGAGCGCTCCGCACTAATTGCCAACGAAACCCAAGAGGGCCGCCAAACGACACTGGGCGACCTCGATGGATTCACAGGCCGCGAGCGCGATGTGCTGAACCGACACAACCATGTCGAGGACATGGTGCGTCTACATCCCAATGAGGCGGATGTCATCCGTGATTTCGCCCGGAAGATGGACGAACATCTGGCAGATCCAGGTAACAAGCCCATGCCGGACCGTGATCGCTTGCCGAGCACCGAAATGAGCAAGCTCCAAAAGGTCATCGAAAATGTCTGGAATCCATCGAGAGACACCGCCTTCGAGCGCAACGTGCACGCGGTCTGGAATGAGCTTTACGGCGGTAACCTAGAGCAATCGAGAACAATCGCCGATCCAAAAACACCGGTCCGGCAGCTGTACTCATACGACCCGAGGGCATTCAACGGGGATGGCCGCGTTGTGGTGTCGATTGGTGACCTCGACAAAGCGCGGGCAATCGCCGTCAACACCCCCGGCATCACCACCACTATGCGGTCACTGGAGACCAACCTCAACAATGCCGAGAACCTGCACTTGCGTGCACGGCAAGAGAACCCAGATCTCGCGACGGCTTCACTCGTATGGATTGGATACAACGCGCCGTCGGGAAGCCCGTTGCACTTGGGCAGGCAGACCGTCACGGCGCGTTTCGCGGAGGCCGGAGGCAACAGGCTGGCGCACGATGTCGCCGGTTTAGCGGGTAGCCGTACAGACAATCCTGAGATCCACTTGTTCGGTCATTCATATGGATCGAGCACGACTGCCTACGCCGGGACCGGTGGACGATTGGGCCCTTACGTCAGCTCAGTGACATTGCTCGGTTCTCCGGGAGCAGGACCTCTGACACACGCCTCACAATTCGGTTCTGACGGTCATAACGTCAAGGTCTATGTGGCCTCAAACAGCCACGATCCGGTAACTTGGGTGGGCGGCACCGGCGACGGCACCTTCAACAGAATCACAGGCAAGCTGGGCTTGTCCGGCAACCATCTTGGGCTGGGGATGGACCCAGCCATGCACGAGTTCGGCGCCACGCGCATCACCGCTGAGTACGGTGATCCGAAACTTTCCAAAGGTCTTGGTGCGCACACGAATTACTACTCATCCGAGGACGCTGGGGGGCTGCTGCGCGACAATCCCCATACGCGCGTTACCGAGTCGCTGGACAATTTCAGTCACATCCTCAGCGGCAACCCCGACCGGGTCAATCTGGAGATCGTGCACCGCGATCCCGACGTGCCCTTCACCGATATCTCCAAGTACCGGGACGCCGAGCCCGCTACCGGCTACCCCGGCCCCAACGAGTGCGGCCGCCAAAACATCGAAGGCTTCCGCGAACGGCACCCCGAGTCGCCAGTTCAGCAGATCGACCGTGAGCACGGCGGCGCTGGCATTACCCGGTCGGAGTATGAGGCAGCACTTAGAACCACCCTGCGCGACGGCACCACTCAGGACATACTCAACGCAGTAAATCGCGGCGAATTGGTTGTTGTGGTGGACACCTATGGAGTTGACCACGCCACCCAGGGCCAGCCGGGTTCACACACCTACACCGTGGAACCCAACGCAGATAATCCCGCCAGACCGTTGGTGTATGACGGCGCAGGCGAGCCGTACCCGTGGCCTCCTGCCGGGCTCGACCGCGTGCAATCAACCCAGATTGCAACCTTTGACACGAATGGTCGACCACTCCACCCGCCGACCGATCCGGTCAACACCACATCGGGACGACCGGAACATATTTCAGGAAAGCTTGGTCTGCCCGACTATCCAGAAGGAAGCCTGTCAAACCGGGAGACTCGGACCACATACCTAACCGGCGAGCAGAACATGCACGCCATCAACGACGATCTTGTTTCGCAGGGCACCGAGCCCGAACCGCGAGCACGCGTGATGTCCGAGCTACGCAACGAGATCCGTGGCTGGGCACGCGAACTCATGGCCAATCAAGATGCCGCTGCTGGACTGAATCGCACCGACGCCAATCTCACCTACGAGAATCTGATGGCCAAATATCAGGCCAAGGGGCTTTCCGGTGACGACATCCATCGCGCTATCGCTGAAGCCTCTACCCGCAGCCGGCCCGGGGTAAATCGCGACTTGGGTATCGACCCACGCAATCCTGGACTCGTGCCGCCGCCGGACACCCACGATCGCATCGGACGCTCAGCGGTTGAACCTAAAGACGGGTTCCAGTACCCGGAAACCAACGAGATACCCAATGTCGGACAAGATAATCCGCTGCATATCAAGAACCTGGATGCCGGCGAAGAGATTCCTCACGTCGACAAGATGAACGAGCCGGAAACCAGGTATCCCAGGATCGACGAGATCCCTGACTCCGGCCGAAGGAACGTGCAGGAGAACGACTACCCGAATCTCGATCAAGATCCACAGGGCCAGAATGGTCTTCGCGGCATGCCGCCGGAGATCGATCACACTCAAATCACCGAGACCGATCTCAACCGGCCGGCGGACATAAGAACCGACGACAATCCCGCGGATATCGCGCAGACCCGCCCCGCCGAGGTCGATCTCAACCGGCCGGCGGACTTTCAGGGCGACCGTGCCGCCGAGTTTGGTAACGACCCCAGGAACACTGAGACCAACTCAGGTGAACATAACCAACCCACACCCATCCGGAGCACGGACGCGACAAACCAGAGTCACGAACAGCGGGCAACCGAGCCCCGGGAGAATGCGGATCAGCCCCAACAGCCCGGAGCAGACGGGGCGTCCCCCCAAAAGCGTTCGCCGGAGGAAGTCCTAGAGGACGCCCGTCGTCAACACCGCGAGGAATGCGATCAACGGGATTGGGACGCAAAAGAGCGAAACCTTCAACAGATAGCCGACGATCTAGGAGTATCTGTCGACGACTTACCACGCACCGCCGAGTACACCATCGACTCCGGTGGTTACACTCGAAATCTCGATCCGCAGTATGCAGACGAAATCAATCGACAGCGTGAACTACAGGAACACGGCATGGACACCCAAACTGTCCAGCAAACTCTCGATAATATGGAGACTAATGAGCGTAAGAAATCCACAGATCTCCGTAATAGACTGAGGGAAGAACTTCGAGAGATTTCGTATGACAACCTTCGCGCCGAAGGCTACAGCCCCGAAGATGCCGATACATACGCCGGGGTATACGCCTTAGAGCAATTCCCCGAAGGCTCCGGCACAATACCCCAACAGATTCTCCATAACCAGGATCTGAACATGGGCGGCCGAGAGGATTTCTACACATACGGAGACGGTGCGGTAAACAATGCATTTGGTAAAATGTCTAAGGCGGAACGGGAGAATTTCAAGGCATGGCTCAAAACGCAACCCCCAAATTCAATAGTGGACGTGCGTCTAATATAGGAGAAATCTGATGCCCGATGAAGACTTTCATTACTTCCTCAAAAAATTCCCGCAATCGTTCGTCGGCCAGCCCTGCACAACAGCACATGAAATTGAGTACGCATCTCTATTGCCCGAGTCTCTCCTTTCGTACTGGCAAGAATTTGGGTTCAGCGGATTTGGCCAGGGTCTCGTCTGGCTAGTCGACCCTCTGGAATGGCAGAATTCCAGCCTGCTGCTGTTAGACGGCATCCGACATCCGCAATTATCGGACCAAGACATTTATATACCCGTTGTTAGAAGTGCTTTCGGGCATACGTGGTTTTGGACACCCGGCTTTGGGATATCTCTCATAATTAACCCAGCCCTTGGAACTATTTTCTTTCGCGCGCGGCGACTAGTCTCCTCTGACCCGAACCGGATGATTAAATCTTTCTTCGGTTCCGCGCAAAAGAAAGATTTTGAGATAACCGACCAGTACGGTACCGGGATGTTTGACGGCGCCGTAGAACGGCTTGGGCAGACCGACTCTGGAGAAATATACGGATTTGTACCAGCCCTAGCCTACGGCGGCGCAGCAAAAGTTGAAAACTTGTCTATTTTCCCGATCTATCCACACTTGGTGATCCTGCGCGAAGCCGCTGGTAACAATTGGAGCCGATTATGATATCGGCAGAGGCGCGCTCATCCTGATGTCCCGCTAAGTCCCAAGAGATCTGAGTAGGACGCGCAACGACGCCGATGCTCCAAGTCGGTTGGTCCTATCCAATCACAAGCGCCAGCCACCATCCGCTGACTACTTTTCGGCGTTCTCGCGCTGAATCTCCAATGCGATATCGATGAGCTGGTCCTCCTGCCCACCAATGAGCTTTCGCTCACCGGCGCGGTGCAGCAGCTGGTGTGCGGGCACCCCGTAACGCTCACCCTGCCGGATGGCGTGCTTGAGGAAGCTGGAGTACACACCGCTGTAGCCCATGATCAGCGCATTGCGATCCAGCAGGCACTCGGCCGGCATCGCAGGTGCGACCACCTCTTCGGCGGCGTCCGCGATATCGAAGAAGTCGATGCCCGTCTTCACGCCGATCTTGTCGAAGACACCGATCAGCGCCTCCACCGGAGCATTACCGGCACCAGCACCGAATCGCCTTGTGCTGCCGTCGATCTGCTTGGCACCGGCACGCACCGCCTCGATGGAGTTGGCCACGCCGAGTCCGAGGTTCTCGTGCCCATGAAAACCAACTTGAGCATCCGACCCCAATTCTGCCACCACCGCGGCCACCCGGTCGGCGACACCGTCGAGCACCAATGCGCCCGCGGAGTCCACTACATACACACACTGACATCCGGCGTCTGCCATGATCCGGGCCTGCTTCGCCAGCTTCTCCGGCGAGATGGTGTGCGACATCATCAGGAAGCCAACGGTTTCCAGCCCGCGCTCACGCGCCAGCCCGAAATGCTGAAGCGACACGTCAGCCTCGGTGCAGTGAGTGGCGATACGGCAGATGGAGCCGCCGTTGCCCTGCGCCTCGATGATGTCTTCCTTGGTACCTACGCCCGGCAGCATCAGGAAGGCGATCTTGGCGTTCGTCGCGGTCTCCGCGGCGAGCTTGATCAGTTCCTGCTCAGGGGTTTTGGAGAACCCGTAGTTGAATGACGATCCACCAAGACCGTCACCGTGGGTCACCTCGATGACCGGCACACCGGCACCGTCGAGGGCGGCCACGATCGCGCGCACCTCATCGGCGGTGAACTGGTGACGCTTGTGGTGCGACCCGTCGCGCAATGACGTATCGGTGATCCGCACATCCCACGCGGCGTCGAAGAAGACGCCGTCGGTGCCCAAGAGCTGAGTGCTGGTGTCCGAACCCATGTTACGAAACCTTCGCTGATAGAAGTTCTTTGGCGATTTCCTCGCCGACCTTGGTCGCGGCCGCGGTCATGATGTCCAGGTTTCCGGCATACGGCGGCAAGAAGTCTCCCGCACCCTCGACCTCCACGAAAGTGGTGACGACGTGGTTACCCCCATTGACCACAGACGGCTCATCGAACTGCGGCTCGTTGAGTAGCCGGTATCCGGGCACGTACTGCTGCACCTGGCTCACCACGTCGTGAATCGACGCGGCGATCGCATCGCGATCCGCATCCTCCGGGATGGCACAGAAAATGGTGTCGCGCATGATCATCGGCGGGTCGGCCGGGTTGAGGATGATGATCGCCTTGCCGCGCTTGGCACCGCCGATCACTTCCACACCCTTGGATGTGGTCTTGGTGAATTCGTCGATGTTGGCACGTGTACCCGGACCCGCCGAGACCGACGCAACCGACGCCACGATTTCCGCGTAGGCCACCTCCACCACGCGGGAGACCGCGTACACGATGGGGATTGTCGCCTGGCCACCGCAGGTGATCATGTTGACATTGGGAGCATCGAGGTGCGCACGCAGATTCGCGGGCGGTACCACGGCCGGCCCGACCGCGGCCGGAGTCAGGTCAATCGCCCGGATACCGGCTTCCTCGTAGCGCGGCGCGGCGGCCTTGTGCACGTACGCGGATGTCGCCTCGAACACCAAGTCGGGCTTCTCATCCTGCGCCAGCAGCCAGTCCACGCCCTCATGCGAGGTTTCCAGCCCGAAGCCGCGGGCACGCTTGAGGCCCTCGGACTCGGGGTCGATGCCGATCATCCACCGCGGTTCCAGCCACTCAGACCGCTGCAATTTGTACAGCAGGTCGGTACTGATGTTTCCCGAACCGACGATCGCTACAGATGCCTTGCTACCCATACGTTCTCCTCTACCTCGGCTATTCAAAAGCCAGTCGGACCGAACCAAGTCCGGCGAACTCAGCCAAAAATTCGTCCCCCGGATGCGCATCGAATGCCCGCGTGCACGAACCCGGCAGCACCACGTCACCGGCGCGCAGGCGCACCCCGAACGAAGCCACCTTGCGCGCCAGCCACGCCACCGATGTCACCGGGTTACCCAGCACCGCATCGCTTCTGCCTTCAGCCAATTTCTCGCCGTTGCAGGTCAGCACCGCGTCGATCGACTTGATGTCGATGTCCTTCGGCGAAACACGTTGCTTACCAATGACAAAACCGGCTGAGGATGCGTTATCGGCGATGGTGTCGCAGATTTTGATCTGCCAGTTGGTGATCCGGCTGTCCACCACCTCGATGGACGGCACGTATGCGGCTGTCGCCGCCAGCACGTCATCCTCGGTGCAGTCCTCACCCGGCAGGTCGGCGGCCAGGATGAATCCGACCTCCACCTCGACCCGCGGGAACAAGAACTTGGACGCGGAGGCCGCGACGTCCTCGAACAGCTCCATATCGGCCAGCAGGTGCCCATAGTCCGGCTCGTGGACACCCATCATCTTCTGCATCGCTTCGGACGATAGGCCCACCTTGTGCCCGACGACCTTGGCTCCGTCCGCTAGGCGGGAGCGAATGTTCATCAGCTGGATCTCATAGGCGTCGACCACACCGAAATCCGGATACGTGTCGGTGGGCGGCGCGATGGCCACCCGGGTGCGCTCGGCCGCTGCCAAATCGGCGGCGATGGCCTCACGAACTTCGGAACTAAGCATCTATGTGTCTCCCAGTCTCAGTCCCGGCCCGCCGTCCGGAGAAGACGCAGTCGGCCAGGGACAATCCGCTCACATACGAATTGGAGCAGATACCCACCGCCGCACGTCCGGCGGCATAGAGCCCGGGGATCGCCGCGCCCGATGTGGTCTGCACGGCACCAGTCTCCTCGTCCACCACCAGCCCGCCAAGGGTCAGCATCGGACACGGATTGAGCATGTTGGTCTTGATGGACACGTTGAACAGATAGAACGGCCCTTCGGCGACGGGAACCCGAATATCGTCCGGCTTGCCGAGGGGGTCAGGGGTGCCGTCGGCGATGGCCCGATTATGTTCGGACACGGTGCGCGCCAATCCTTCCGGATCGATGCCGGCCTTGGCAGCCAGTTCTTCGATGGACCCGGCCTTCCTGCGCCCCACATTCAGGAACGCTTCGGCCTGGATCCGCTGAAACCACAGGGTCTGCGACCCCAACTGCTGACGGGCCCGCTTCACCAGCGCCTTGTCGGCAACCAGATAGCCCACCCCTCCTGCCGTGCGCACGATCTCCTTACCCAATGCGGCGCCATATCGGGACTCGTCAATCATCCTCTGCCCCTTGGCATCCACCAACAGCGAGCCGAGGAAGGCCGCGGGCGGCACGATGAACCGCCAGGCCGAGATCTCGTCGAGATGCCCGGTGGCCGCGTTCAACGGCTCCGCGAGCGTCAAGGCGGTCCCGTCGTCACCGGCGGTGCCGAGTTGCAACCCGTCCCGATAGGCGGGGGCATGACGCTCGATGAGTTCGCGGTTCGCGATGAACCCACCCGAAGACAGGATCACCCCGTCATTCGCCCGGATCTCGAAGGGCTTGGCGAACCGGCGCTCCAGCGCGTACGCCGGTCCTTCCAGCACCTTTCGCATCGGCGGGTAGTAGATGCCCGGCTTGGTCGCGTACCGCGTGAACAACGAGTACGCCCGCCGCACCCAGCCCGGCGCGTCCTTCAGCGTCACGCCGCGCACTCCCACGACACGACCGTCCTCCACGATCAGGCCGGTGGCCCGGGTCTGCCGCCAGACATCGGCACCCAAACGCTCCGCGGAGGCCGCCAACGGTGCGAACAGCGCCTTACCGGACACGCCCCGGCCAAAGGCCCGATGTCCGCGTTGACGGGGCGGGGTGACGGCTCGCGCCATCCCGGAGGATTCGCTGCCGGAAAAGTAGAGGTAGTAGTCGTTGGTGGGGTACGAAGTCTTAAACGGAGCCAGCGAACCTTCGAACGGCACTCCGTAACCTTGGAGCCAATCCAGAGTGTCCGCGCTACCGTCGACGAATCTCTGCAGCGTCTCGGGCTTCACCGCGTCTCCGACTTCAAGCTGCAGGTACTCCATCATCAGCTCCGGGGTGTCCTCGACACCGGCATCACGCTGAATATTGGTGCCACCTCCGGCGTAGTAAATGCCCCCTGAAATGGCCGAAGCCCCGCCGCCGTCGAACCGTTCCAGGATCGTCACCGATGCGCCGCGTTCCAGGGCGGCCAGTGCGGCGGCCGCCCCCGCGACCCCGTACCCGACGATGACGACATCCGAGGAAGGCACCGCGGGCACCTCGACATCACCCGGCACTGGGCCTCCCTCACCGTCATTTAGCCAAAACAGCAACAAGTTTCTGTTTTCACCGCAACATCAAAGTGTCGAGACGGTGAAACCACAGGCCAGCGCCGGTAGCGCCGGGCCGCCTCAATTCTATAACGTGTTCTACATGACTGAGCAGGAGTACGACGTCGTCGTCGTCGGGAGTGGTGGCGCCGGCATGGTTGCGGCGCTCACCGCGGCACACAACGGGCTGAGCACCGTACTGATCGAGAAGGCCCCCCACTTCGGCGGATCGACCGCCCGTTCCGGTGGCGGCGTCTGGATCCCCAACAACCAGGTGCTCAAGAAGGCCCGCCAGAGCGACACCCCCGAGGCGGCCCGCGAGTACCTCTACACCATCATCGGCGATGTCGTCCCCCGCGAGAAGATCGACACCTACCTCGATCGCGGCCCGGAGATGCTCTCCTTCGTGTTGGCCAACTCTCCGCTCAAGCTCGACTGGGTGCCCAACTACTCCGACTACTACCCCGAGGCCCCCGGCGGGCGTTCGACTGGCCGCTCGGTGGAACCCAAGCCTTTCGATGCCAAGAAGCTTGGCGACGAGCTGCCCAACCTGGAGCCTCCCTACGGCAAGGTCCCGTTGAATGTCGTCGTACGCCAGCAGGATTACGTGCGGCTGAACCAGCTCAAGCGCCATCCCCGTGGTGTGCTGCGCAGCCTGCGCGTGGGCGTGCGCACCTTCTGGGCGCAGGGCACCGGCAAGAAACTCGTCGGCATGGGACGGGCCCTTTCGGCCGCGTTGCGCATCGGCCTGCGTGACGCCGGTGTTCCGGTCAAGCTCAACACCGCTTTGACCGATCTCTACCTCGAGAACGGCACGGTCAAAGGCGTCTACGTGCGTGAGAGCGGTTCTTCGGAGGCTTCCGAGCCGACGGTCATCAGGGCACGCAAGGGCGTCATCCTGGCCTCCGGTGGGTTCGAGCACAACGAGCAGATGCGCGTGAAGTACCAGCGCGCCCCCATCACCACCGAGTGGACGGTCGGTGCCAAGGCCAACACCGGCGACGGCATCCTGGCAGCAGAAAAGCTCGGCGCCGCGCTGGAGTTCATGGAGGACTCGTGGTGGGGCCCAACGGTTCCGCTGGTCGGCAGGCCGTGGTTCGCGCTGTCCGAGCGCAACTCCCCCGGGTCCATCATCGTCAACGCATCCGGTAAGCGGTTCATGAACGAGTCGCTGCCCTATGTCGAGGCCACCCACCGCATGTATGGCGGCGAGTACGGCCAGGGCGCGGGACCCGGCGAGAACCTGCCCGCATGGCTGGTCTTCGACCAGGAGTACCGCAACCGGTACATCTTCGCCGGATTGCAGCCGGGACAAAAGATTCCGAGCAAGTGGATCGAATCCGGCGTGATCGTCAAGGCCGACAGCATCGAAGAGCTCGCGGCGAAGGCCAACCTGCCCGTCGAGGAGTTCAAGGCGACCGTCGACCGGTTCAACGGCTTCGCCCGCAGCGGTACCGACGAGGACTTCGGCCGCGGTAAGAGCGCCTACGACCGCTATTACGGAGACCCGACGAACAAGCCGAACCCAAATCTGGGTGAACTCAAGAAGGGGCCCTTCTACGCGGCCAAGATGGTGCCCGGCGACCTGGGTACCAAGGGTGGCGTGCGCACCGACGTCCAGGGCCGGGTGCTGCGCGATGACAACAGCATCATCGAAGGCCTTTACGCCGCAGGCAATGTCAGCACCCCGGTGATGGGTCACACCTACGCCGGCCCCGGCGCCACCATTGGCCCGGCCATGACATGGGGCTACCTCGCGGCGCTCGATATCGCCGGGAAGTAGGGTCAGCTCATGCCTATCAACGTCGATATCGCTCTGGGCGCTGCTGTCGAGCCCGCAGAATTCTCGTGGACCGCATCCGATGTGCAGCTGTATCACCTGGCCATCGGTGCGGGCGCCGACCCGGTGAGCGAGACCGAGCTGCGCTACCTGCAGGACAAGACTCCGCAGGTGCTGCCGACGTTCGCGACCGTGGCCTCGGGCTTCCACGCGGTGGAGCCACCCAAGGTGTCATTCCCGGGTATCGAGATCGACCTGGCCAAGATCCTGCACGGCACCGAGCAGGTGACTGCGCATCGTCCCTTGCCGCCCGCGGGTTCGGCCCGCTCCGAGGGCAAGGTCGTGGAGATCTGGGATAAGGGCAAGGCAGCCGTCATCGTCACGGAGACAACGACTTCCGATGACCAGGGACCGCTCTGGACGATCCGCCGGTCGATCTTCGCACGTGGCGAGGGTGGCTTCGGCGGCGAGAGAGGGCCCTCCGCCGCAGGCGGCACTCCCGACCGCACGCCCGACATTGAGGTCTCGACGCACATCCTGCCGCAGCAGGCGCTGCTGTACCGGCTCTGCGGTGACCGCAACCCGCTGCATTCCGACCCTGCCTTCGCGGCGGCGGCCGGATTCCCCCGCCCGATCCTGCACGGGCTGTGCAGCTACGGCGTGGTGTGCAAGGCGGCGGTTGACTCCGCACTCGACGGGGATGCCTCGCGGGTGACGTCGTATGCCGCGAAGTTCGCGGGTGTGGTGTTCCCGGGCGAGACCCTCAAGACCCGCATCTGGAAGGAAGACGGCAAGCTGCTGATCTCGGCTGTCGTGGCCGAACGTGAGGATGCCGCCGCGCTCGCAGACGTGGAGCTCACCTACACCTAGTCCGGCGCGCTAGTACCAACGTATTCCGCGGTAGCGGTACACCCCCAGGGCCAGCGCGGTGCCCATGCTCCAGACGGCGACACCCAAGCCGAGTTCCAGTAGGGATCGTTCGGTGAGCGGCATGGAGTGGAAAACGTTGCGCCCGAAGATGGCTCGAGGGATACCTCCAACCGGCGCAACGAGGTAGTAGACGCCGTACGGTACAGCTAGATAAAAGAGCCATCGCGCCGTGGCTGGAACGTCCCCTCGTTGCCGCCACCGCTCGCGCAACGGGCGCGTCACCATCGGCAGCAGTACCGAGACCAGATTGCCCAGACCAAGCCAGCTGACGATGTACGCCCACATCGGGCACGGTGATCGCGGTTTGGGTTGCCTGCTGCCGGTGGATGGTCAAGAAAGCCGTCAGGATGAGCGTCGGCAGCCCGGCGACAAGAAACAGCGCGATGTTCTTGACCAGCAAGACGTACAGAAGCGATCGATGTCCCCGCAGCACGTGCCTGACTCGATCGGCATCCAGACCCAGCATGTTGGTCACCGACACATCGGCGAAGATGAACATCGCGAAGTACAGGCCGATCAGCAGCGCCCAGTCGCGTTTGCGCCCATGTTGGGCGATCGGCTGCCAGATGATCAGATAGGCGATTGCCAGGCCGAGGTTCAGACCCAATCCCTCGAGCCACCGACGCGGCGGCCGGAAGGTCTCGACGACATCCTTGCGCAGGCGGGTCAATGCGCCTGTCGCAGTGGCGGCCTTTGATTGAGTCACTGGGCAAGCATCGCCGCGGTTTCTGTCAGAAAGCTGTGACTGCGATACGGTCTCGTCTCGGTCACAGTTCAACCGAACCACATGTCGGGTTCTCAAATCCCAGGTTCGGGGCCTACCTTTCCGGCGTGCAGACCACCCCGTGCGGTCCCGCCAAGCGGTCCCGCTGCCTCTCGCGACGCGACGTCCTCAAGTACGCCTCGAGCGTGCCCGTCCTACTCAGCATGCCGGCCGTGCTGTCCACCACGGCCCTGGCCCACGCGGAATCTCCCATCGCGGGAAAGATCGTCTTCCTCGACCCCGGGCACAACGGCGCCAACGACCGCTCAATCACCCGGCAGGTCAGTGACGGCCGGGGACGCACCAAGGACTGCCAGACCAGCGGCACCGCAACCGATTCAGGTTTTCCAGAACATACCTTCAACTGGAATGTGGTGTTGCACATCCGGCAGGCCCTCACCGTGGCCGGTGTTCGCACCGCATTGTCTCGTGGCAATGACAACGCGCTCGGGCCGTGCATCGACGAGCGCGCTGCCACCGGAAACTCGTTCAGGCCCAACGCCATCGTCAGCATTCACGCCGATGGCGGCCCCCGGGATGGCCGGGGATTCCACGTCAACTACTCGAACCCACCGATCAATGAAGCGCAAGGAGGTCCCTCGCTGCGCTTGGCCAGCACCATGCGCGACCAGCTCAAGGCCTCGGGATTCCAGCCGTCGACCTACCGCGGAAACGATGGTCTGTATGGACGTTCCGACCTGGCCGGGCTGAACCTGGCTCAGTACCCGGCGATCCTCATCGAGTGCGGGAACATGAAGAACAGCGACGACGCCGCGATGCTGTCCAGCGCGGACGGCCAGGCGCGGCTGGCAGCGGCTATCGCGCAAGGCATCGCCAGGTTTCTGAGCTGAGCCGGCTATCCCAGAATGAGGCCGGACGTCGGCACACCGGTGCCCGCTGTGACGAGCACGTGCTCGACATCGGGCACCTGGTTCACCGAGGTTCCTCGCAGCTGACGCACGCCCTCGGCGATACCGTTCATACCGTGGATGTAGGCCTCGCCGAGCTGACCACCGTGTGTGTTGATCGGCAGCTTTCCGCCCAGCTCGATGGCGCCGTTGGCGATGAAGTCCTTGGCCTCGCCCGTGCCGCAGAAGCCGAGTTCTTCGAGCTGCAACAAGGTGTACGGCGTGAAGTGGTCATACAGGATCGCGGTCTGAATATCGTTGGGCGTCAAGCCGGACTGGTCCCAGAGCTGCCGACCGACGAGTCCCATCTCGGGTAATCCCAACTCGTCCCGGTAGTACGAGTACATGGTGAACTGGTCGTCGCCGGACCCCTGCGCGGCCGCCTCGATGACCACCGGCCGGTTCTTGAGATCCTTGGCCCTCTCCGGTGTCGTCACGACGATCGCCACCCCACCATCGCTCTCCTGGCAACAGTCCAGCAGTCGCACCGGATCGGCGATCATCCGCGAATTCTGGTGGTCCTCAATGGTGATCGGCTTGCCATAGAAGAATGCCTTCGGATTGGTGGCCGCATGCTTACGGTCGGCCACCGACACCGCACCGAAATCGGCACTCGTGGCACCGTATTCGTGCATGTACCGGCGAGCGATCATCGCCACCGAGGCGGCCGGCGTACTCAGCCCGTGCGGGTACGACCAGCTGTACTCAACGCCCCGCGAGTCGGCGGTCGAACTCAGTCCCGTCATCACCTGACCGAACCTGAACTCCGAGCGCTCATTAAAGGCCCGGTACGCAACGACCACCTCTGCGACACCGGCAGCGACCGCCAATGCGGCCTGCTGCACCGTCGCCGCAGCCGCGCCACCGCCATAACCGATCTGGCTGAAGAACTTCAGCTCGCCGATGCCCGTCGAACGCGCGACCGCGGTCTCCAGGTTCGAGTCCATGGTGAAAGTCACCAAACCGTCGACTTCGTCGGGAGACAAACCGGCATCCGTCAACGCATCGAGCACCGCCTCGGCCGCCAACCTCAACTCGGATCGGCCCGACTTCTTCGAAAAGTCGGTGGCACCGATACCGGCAATAGCGGCCTTACCCGACAAGCTCACGCGCTTGCTCCGATCGTCAGCTTGACCTTGGCGGTGACATGCGCACCCAGGCTGTTGTTGCCCACCACATCCACTTCCACGACACCGTCATCGACGGCGGTCACCTCGCCGGAGAACACCGTGGTGTCGTAGGCGTACCACGGCACACCCAAACGCAACGAAATCGATTTCACCCGAGCCGAAGGTCCGGCCCAGTCGGTGACGAATCGCTCGACCAGACCGGTGTCGGACAGGATGTTGATGAAGATGTCCTTGGACCCCTTCGCCTGCGCCAGGTCACGGTCATGATGCACGTCCTGGAAGTCACGTGTGGCCAGCGCGGTCGACACGATGAACGTCGGAGTGCCCTCAAGTTTCAGCTCGGGCAGCTTCTCGCCAACGGTGGTCACTTTGCCTCCCAGGCATACAGAGTCCATGCCGGGCTCTCCCCCTCGGCGGGGAAGTCCAGATATGTCACCTGAACCGGCAACCCGATCTGAACATCGTCGGGCGATACCCCTCGAAGCTCGCCCAGCATCCGAACACCCTCGTCAAGCTCCACCAGCGCGATCACGAAAGGCAGTGTGCGACCAGGCACCTGAGGGGCGTGATGCACCACGTAGCTGAACACCGTGCCATGCCCACTGGACACCTGATACTCGATCGGAGCGTCCTTGTCCTGCCACACAGCGGGTACGGGCGGATGCTGCAACGACCCATCGGGCCGCTTCTGCAACCGCAGTTCATGGGCCGCGACACCCTCCCAGAAGTACGCGCTATCCCTCGACCAGGACGGACGCATCAGCTTCGAAGGATCGAGATCATCCGGCACCTCGGCCGACTTCTTAGCGCCCGGCCGGAACTTCATGATGCGCCAGTTCATTTCATTGACGAGCTCATCGCCCACATGCCATTCGGCGTGGATGTTGATGAACCAGCTCTCGCCGAGCGCGGTCTGCTTCGGCCCGAAGACCTCGGTCACCTCATTGGTGGTGGTGACCTGCTCGCCCAGCCGCAGGTAGCGGTGATAGATCTGCTCGTAGTTGGTGGCGACCACCGACTGGTAACCCGCCGAATCGAGCAGCTCCATCACCCGGCCCAGCGGGTCGTCTCCCGAGCGCTCGCCGTACAACCCGGCCATGGTCCACACCTGCGCCATCGCGGGCGGCGCGACGACACCGGGATGCCCGGCGGCCTTCGCGGCGTCCTCGTCGACGTAGATCGGGTTGCGGTCCCCCATCGCCTCAACCCAGTTGTTGATCATGGCCTGGTTCACCGGATCGCGCGCCAGACGGGGGGCGCTGGGTCCGGCGGCCTTGATCTCGGCGAAGCCGTCCTGAATATCCACGACGCTCATGATTGTCCGTTCTTCGCGCAAGCCTTCATCACCGCGGCACCCTGGGAGTACCCAGACCAGCCGTCGCGACCATCTCGCGCATCACCTCGTTCACGCCGCCACCGAACGTGATCACCAGGTGGCGCTTGGTCTGGGCGTCCAGCCATTCAAGGGTCTCGGCAGTGTTCGCGTCGGCGGGGTCTCCATAGCGCCCCACGACACCCTCACTCAACCGGCCGAGCTTCTGAATCCATTCAGTGGCAAGGATCTTTGTTGCGGCAGCATCGGCCATGCTGATGTCATCACCCGACGAGGCCACCTGCCAGTTGAGCAGCTCGTTGAGGCGCCACACAGCCTTCATCTCGCCCAGAACCCGGCGCACATCCTCATGCGCCAGCGGCGCCACACCGTCGTGTCCCGGCTTGGCCGCCCATTCGTAGACGCGGTCGTACATACCCGCGATCCGGCCGGACGGTCCGAGCGAAACCCGCTCATGGTTCAGCTGAGTGGTGATGAGCTTCCATCCCAAGTTCTCTTCACCTACCAGCATGTCCACCGGAACCCGCACGTCCGAGTAGTAGGTGGCGTTGGTGTGGTGCGCACCATCGTTGGTGATGATCGGGGTCCATGAGTAGCCCGGATCCTTGGTATCGACGATGAGAATCGAGATTCCCTTGTGCTTGGGCGCATCCGAGTCTGTCCTGCAGGCCAACCAGATGTACTGGGCCTGGTGGGCACCGGTGGTGAAGATCTTCTGCCCGTTGACGATGTAGTGATCGCCATCGCGTACCGCGGTGGTACGCAACGACGCCAAGTCTGTCCCGGCTTCCGGTTCGGTATATCCGATGGCGAAATGTATTTCACCCGCGAGGATTCCGGGCAGAAACTTCTTCTTCTGCACCTCGGTCCCGTACTTCTGCAGAGTAGGACCGACGGTTTGCAGCGTCACCAACGGCATCGGCACGTCGGCCCGCATGACCTCGTTCATGAAGATCTGCTGCTCCAGCGGACCGAATCCGTGCCCGCCGTACTCCTTAGGCCAGCCCACACCGAGCCAGCCATCCTGCCCCATCCGCCGCACCACCGCCTCATAGGACGAGCCGTGGCGGTCGACCATCATCTCGCGCGTCTCATCGGCAGTAACCAGATTCGAAAAGTACTGTCGCAGATCGCTTTGCAACTTCGCCTGTTCCGGCGTGAGATCTATCAGCATCACTGGCTCCTAAACCTGGGCCGCAGCGAGAACGTCGAGGCGCTCGGAGGACCCACCCACCAGACGACTCAGGTCCTTGATGGTCGAGTAGTAGCGGTTCATCGGGTAGGTGATGTCGACGCCCAGACCACCATGTAGGTGATGACAGATCTGCATGACTCGCTGCGCTTCCGCGGCCATCCAGAACGCCACGACGTCAAGATCCTCCGTCGCGTCAAGCCCGGCAGAGAGACGCCATACCGCAGACGTGACACCGAGATTCAGCGTGCGCGAGACCACATACACGTCTGCCAGCTGCTGCGAAACCGCTTGGAAGGTAGCCAGTGGCTTGCCGAACTGCACCCGGTTGGACACGTGATCGGCGGTCAGGCGCAGGGCGCCCGAGACCAATCCGTCCGCATAGGAACCGACCGCCGCCAAGGCAAGCTCGTTCACACGCTCAACAGACCCGCCCAACACATCCGAATCGGGTACTGAGGCATCGGCGAAGGTCACCGCGTATTCGGCGGCTTTACTGGCCGTCGGCGTCCGGGTGATCGTCACTCCCGGGGTGTTGGGTGCCACCACAACGACGCCGTTGTCGGTGGTGACAAGTATCCAATTTGCCTCGGCCGCATGTAGAACGCCGATCTTGCGACCGTTCAACACCAACGAGGAACCGTCGTGCACGGCGGAAACCGAGGGCGACGAAGGCAGCGCGGACCCTGGCTCATCAAGGGCCGCGGTGAGGATCGAGCCGGAACCGACGCCGTCGAGGAATCTGTCCTGTTGCTCGACAGATGCCAGCTCCACCAGGGGAACCACGCCGAATCCGAGCGTGGCCAGCGCCGGCGTCAATGCGCCATGCTTTCCGAGCACGCGCAACGCCACCGACACTTCGGCCAGGCCCAGTCCGTCGCCGCCCAGCCGTTCAGGCAGCGCAAGACTCAGGACCCCATTGGCGGCCAGCGACTGCCACAACCCGTCGTCATATCCAACCTCGGGCACCACACCGATGAACTCCCGATCGGCAAGCACCGCTTCGACCACGTCGGAGACAGCCTGCTGCTCCTCCGCGAAAGCGAAATCCATAGCGTGCGTTTCCTTTTGAATGGCTAGTGCAGAACCGGGCAACCGCTGGCGCCGTTGAAATCAACCTGCCAGTGCTTGATGCCGTTGAGCCAGCCGGACTGCAGTCGCTTCGGGTCGCCGGCCGGAGCCAGGTTGGGCATGTGGTCGGCGATGGCGTTGAACATCAGGTTGATGGTCAGCCGCGCCAAGTTCGCGCCGATGCAGAAATGCGCACCGCTGCCACCGAATCCCATGTGCGGATTCGGGTTACGCATGACATTGAAGCTGAACGGATCGTCGAAGACTTCTTCATCGAAGTTGGCCGAGCGGTACATCATCACCACCCGCTGGCCCTTCTTGATCTTCACACCACCAAGCTCGGTGTCCTCCAGCGCAGTCCGCTGGAAAGACGTCACCGGTGTTGCCCAACGGACAATCTCATCGGCCGCCGTCTCCGGACGCTCCTTCTTGTACAACTCCCACTGCTCCGGAAACTGCGTGAAGGCCATCATGCCCTGGGTGATCGAGTTGCGTGAGGTCTCGTTGCCGGCCACCGCGAGCATGATCACGAAGAAGCCGAACTCGTCATCGGAGAGCTTGCCCTCGCCCTCAACCTCGGCGTTGATAAGGGTGGTCACGATGTCCTCGCCGGGATTCTCGGACTTCTGCTTCGCCATCTCCATCGAGTAGGCGAGGATCTCCATCGACGATGCCGCCGGGTCGATGTGGGAGAACTCGGGGTCGTCGTACGAGGTCATCTCGTTCGACCAGTTAAAGAGCTTGCCCCGGTCCTCGATGGGCACCCCGAGCAGACCCGCGATGGCCTGCAACGGCAGCTCGCAGGACACCTGCTCCACGAAGTCACCCGAGCCGGTCGCGGCGGCGGCCTTCGCGATCTGCTGAGCGCGCTCGTTCAGCTCGTCGCGCAGCCGGCCGATCGCCCGGGGCGTGAAACCGCGGGAGATGATCTTGCGCAGCCGGGTGTGATGCGGGGCGTCCATGTTGAGCATCACGTAACGCTGCAGCTCGATGGCCTCGCGGGTGATGTCATCCTGAAACCGCGGGATGGCGGTGTTTTCCCAGCTGGAGAAGACATCGCTGCGCAGCGACACCTCCTTGACGTCCTTGTGCTTGGAGACGACCCAATACCCGCCGTCATTGAAGCCGCCGACGCCGTCGGGCTGCTCCTGCCACCAAATCGGAGCCGTCTTCCGTAGCTCCTTGAGCTCCTCGATCGGGAGCCGTTCTGCGTAGATCTCCGGGTCGGTGAAGTCGAAACCGGCGGGAAGGCTGGGGTGCACCACGTTGAACTCCTATGGCCTTTCAGGGCGTCATTCAGGGACGATCTTGTTAGAGCATCTAGTGAGAGCTTAGTGAGATACGACACTCTCTAACCCCATTGAAGCACACGATCAGCGCAGACAAAACGTGGTGGATGGGGGGAGAACACGTTCTCATTGCTTCCAGACTGGAACGTGTTCTACCGTGAAGTCAACGTTCAGAGCGCAAAGGAGCAGCTCCATGGGTAATCCGGTCATCGTCGAAGCGACGCGCAGCGCCATCGGCAAACGTGGTGGATGGCTCGCGGGCCTGCATCCGGCCGAGCTGCTCGGCAGCATCCAGAAGTCGGTGATCACCCGCGTGGGTCTGGATCCGAACGAAGTCGAGCAGGTCATCGGCGGCTGTGTCACCCAGTTCGGTGAGCAGGGCGGCCACATCACTCGGCAGGCATGGCTGCACGCGGGGCTGCCCGAAGCCGCCGGTGCCACCACCATCGACTGCCAGTGCGGCAGCGCGCAGCAGGCCAATCACCTCATCGCCGGCCTGATCTACTCCGGTGCCATCGACACCGGCATCGCCTGCGGTATCGAATCGATGAGCCGCGTGCCACTGGGCGCCAACGTCGGCGGCACCGGCATCCCCCGCCCCGCCTCCTGGGATATCGACATGCCCAATCAGTTCGAGGCAGCAGAGCGGATTGCCAAGCGCCGCGGGATCACCCGCGCCGATGTCGACGGGCTCGGAGTGCGCTCGCAGGCACTGGCCAAGCAGGCATGGGCCGAAGGACGATTCGATCGCGAGATCACCGCGCTTGATGCGCCGCAGGTGGACAAGGAAGGCAACCCCACCGGTGAGACCCTGACGGTCAGCCGCGACCAGGGCCTGCGCGACACCACCCTGGAATCTCTGGGCAACCTCAAACCCGTTATGCCGGAGGGTATTCACACAGCCGGTACGTCCTCGCAGATTTCCGACGGTGCGGCTGCGGTATTGCTCATGGACGAGGACAAGGCCCGCTCACTGGGCCTGACGCCGCGCGCCCGCATCGTGTCGCAGGCGCTCGTCGGTGCCGAGCCCTACTACCACCTGGACGGCCCGGTGCAGTCGACGCAGCGCGTGCTGGACCGCGCGGGCATGAAGATCGGCGATATCGACGTCGTCGAAATCAACGAGGCTTTCGCCTCGGTGGTGCTTTCTTGGGCCGCGGTGCACAAGCCGGACTTCGACCGGGTCAACGTCAACGGCGGCGCCATCGCGCTGGGGCACCCCGTCGGCAGCACCGGCAGCCGCCTGATCACCACGGCACTGCACGAGCTGGAACGTACCGACAAGTCAACGGCTTTGATCACCATGTGTGCTGGTGGCGCGCTGTCCACCGGCACCATCATCGAGCGGATCTAGTACCTGCGCGAAGGCCCCCGGCACCTCGGTGTCCGGGGGCCTTTTCGTCAGCTGGCCCGCCCGAACCCGGCCGGGCAGAAGTCAACCTCCCAGTGCTTGACCCCGTTCAGCCATCCGGATCGCAGCCTGTCCGGCTCGCCCGCCGACGCGAGGTCCGGCAGGTGATCGGCGATGGCGTTGAACATCAGGTTAATGGTCATGCGGGCCAGGTTGGATCCGACGCAATGGTGTTCGCCATTTCCACCAAATCCCACATGCGGGTTGGGGTTACGCATGATGTCGAAGGTAAACGGATTCTCGAAGACTTCTTCATCGAAGTTGGCCGAGCGGTACATCATCACCACCCGCTGGCCCTTCTTGATCTTCACACCACCAAGCTCGGTGTCCTCCAGCGCAGTCCGCTGGAAAGACGTCACCGGTGTTGCCCAACGGACAATCTCATCGGCCGCCGTCTCCGGACGCTCCTTCTTGTACAACTCCCACTGTTCCGGAAACTGCGTGAAGGCATGCATTCCATGAGTGATGGAGTTGCGGGTCGTCTCATTGCCGGCCACCGCCAAAAGCATGACGAAGAAACCGAACTCGTCATCGGAAAGCTTCTGCCCATCGATATCGGCATTCACCAGGTCGGTACAGATATCCGGGCCGGGCTCCGCGGTCTTGCGTGCCGCGACCTGCATGGCATACATCAACAGCTCGGCGCTGGCGATCGCGCTGTCATCCTCGCCATCGTCGGAACCCACCAGCCTGTTGGACCAGTCGAACAGCTGCTCGCGTTCCTCGAGCGGAGTGCCCAACAAACCGGCGATGGCCTGCAACGGAAGCTCGCAAGCCACTTGTTCCACAAAGTCGCCGTGCTGCAGTCGGGCCGCCGATTTCGCGATGCCCTGCGCGCGGTCATTGAGGTCATCGCGGAGCCGGTTCACCGCGCGCGGCGTGAACCCCCGGCTGATGATGTGCCGCAACCTGCTGTGCCGCGGTGGGTCCATGTTCAGCATGATCAAGCGGGTCGCGTCGATGCGCTCACGCGGCGTGGTGGACAGATAGCGCGGTATCGCGGTGTTCTGCTCGCTGGAGAATACGTCGCACCGAAGTGAGATCTCTTTGACGTCTTTATGTTTGGACACCACCCAGAAACCGTCATCATCGAATCCGCCGACCCCACGCTCGGTGTGATTCCACCAGATCGGTTCGGTATGCCGCAGTTCGGCGAGCTCGACCTCTGGGATTCCGTGCACAAAAAGATCGGGATCGGTGAAGTCGATACCATCCGGCAAGTGGGGATGTTGGGCCTGTACCACGCTGTACCTCCCGACCTGTGATGCATTTCACTAATGGCTCTAGTGGCAGTGAAGCACAGAAATCGACCCCGGGACAAGGGTGCGTCGAGGAAAAACCCCAGATCTAGAACGCGTTCTAGGTGCGTGACAGCTTCGGCACGAAGATCGCCCGGATGTGGTGGATCCGCGGATCAGTAGCCGGAATCTTGAACGTCTCGTCCACTTTTGCCACGACGCGCCATCCGGCGACCTTTGCCTTGGTCTCGATGACAAAACTCGCGATGACGTTGTCACCTTCGACACGAAACTGCCGATTGGACGCGGCAGCAATCAGCCGGAACTGCGGTCCGTTATTCAGGCTGCGCCGCAAGTGATCTCCAGAAAAGCCGGTCTTGACACCCTGCTCGATCCGCACACATTCCGGGGCGAACGGCACCGCGTCTGCCTCATGGGTGACGAGGGCTTCGATGTAGGCATTCGCGGCGGCAATACGTACTTCGTCGGAGGCTCCAGGTGTTGACACCCTCGTAGCATAGGGCCATGTCTGATGGTCTTGCCGCGAGCGGCTCCTCCGCGAATGCACCCGCCCAGTTGAACTCGGAGTTGGCCGGAAAGCTGATCAAGTGGATGACCACCGCCAATGTCTGGCTGTATCAGCGGACTGACGGCCGCCTGGGCGGAAAGTGGCGTGTGGGTGCGGCTTTCCCCTGGGGCATACCGGTACTGCTGATCACCACCATCGGCCGCAAGACCGGGCAGAAGCGGCTGAGCGCGCTGCTTTACTTACCCGACGGCGACAAGATCGTCCTGGTGGCGTCGCAGGGCGGACGCGACGCCAATCCGGCGTGGTACCTCAATCTGAAGGCGAATTCTGAAGTCACCGTTCAGATAAAGGGCGACATCAGAACCATGACGGCTCGCACCGCGACCGACGAGGAACGCGCGTACTACTGGCCCAAGCTGGTCGAGCTCTACGCCGACTTCGCTAAGTACCAGTCGTACACGACCCGCAAGATTCCCGTCGTCATCCTGGAGCCCTAACCCTGTGAGCCGTAGACCGGAACCGGCGTACGAGCCTTATCGAGCAGGTCGGTGACCACGGGACCCAATTCACTTGGGTCCCAACGCGCACCCTTGTCCACCTGCGGACCGTGCGCCCATCCCTCGGCGACGCGGATGATGCCGGCTTCGACCTCGAACACCTTTCCGGTGACCGCGCGCGACTCCGGGCTGCCCAGCCACACCACCAGCGGCGAGACGTTCTCCGGAGCCATCGCGTCGAATGCACCGTCCTCGGGCTTGGCCATGGTCTCTGCGAACACTGCCTCGGTCATCCGGGTACGCGCGGCCGGAGCGATGGCGTTGACAGTGATGCCATAGCGGCCCATCTCGGCAGCAGCCTGCAGCGTCAAGGTGGCGATACCGGCCTTGGCGGCGGCGTAATTCCCTTGCCCGACACTGCCTTGCAGCCCGGCGGCGGAGCTGGTGTTGATGATGCGGGCATCCACCGCATTGCCGGCCTTGAACTCGTCACGCCAGTACGCGGCGGCATGACGCAGCGGCGCGAAGTGCCCCTTGAGGTGCACACGAATGACCGCGTCCCACTCCTCCTCGCTCATGTTGGCGAGCATCCGGTCGCGCAGAAATCCGGCGTTGTTGACCAGAACATCGAGGCGGCCAAAGGAATTGACGGCGGTGTCGATCAGGTTCTTGGCACCGTTCCAGTCGGCGACATCATCACCATTGGTGACGGCTTCGCCACCGGCAGCCTTGATCTCCTCGACCACTTCCTGAGCGGGGCTGGTGCCAGCCGATCCATCCAGGCCCACACCGATGTCATTGACGACCACCCGGGCGCCTTCGGCCGCGAACGCCAGCGCGTGCGCACGTCCGATGCCCCGGCCTGCACCGGTAATGATGACGACCCGACCGTCGAGCAAACCTGGCATGTTCTATTCCTTTTCGCCGTTCTCATTGCTGTTGACATTGGCGGCGTCGAGGAACGCGGGACGCTCCCCTCCACCGTGAACCGTAAGAACCGAACCCGTCACGTAGGAGGACAGGGGTGAGGCAAGAAACGCTGCCGTCCAACCAATCTCGTCCGGATTGGCAAGGCGGCCCAGCGGCACCGTCGCGCCGACGGACGCGATTCCCTCTTCATCCCCATAGTGCATTTCCGAGAGCTCTGTGCGGATCATTCCGGCGGCCAGGGCATTCACCCGCACCTTAGGCGCCCATTCCACAGCGAGGCTCCGAGTCAGGCTCTCGAGCCCGGCCTTGGCGGCGCCGTATGCGGCGGTACCCGGCGAAGGCCGGCTTGCGCTCACGCTGGTGATGTTGACGATGGTGCCGCCCTCGTCCTGCCGCTGCATCACGGCGTTGGCGCGCTGCGAGACGAGCAAGGCGGAGAGCAGATTCAGTTCGATGATCTTGCGATGAAAGTTATGGCTCGCGTCGGCAGCCAGTGCGAAGGGCGCACCACCGGCGTTATTGACGACGGCGTCCAGACGCCCATGTGTGGAAACAACGGTGTTGATGAGCGCATCGACCGACTCTTCATCACGGACATCGCAGGAATGGAATTCGTAAGGGAGGCTCTGGGATGAGCCGCTTGCGCGAAGACCATCAGGTGCGGGACGGCGCGCACAGGTGATCACCGTCGCACCGAGCTCGTCGAACACCCGGCTGATCCCGGCACCGACGCCGCGGACACCTCCGGTGACCAGCACGACGCGACCCGCGAGGCCGAGTTCGTAAGGGGTTCGCACGTCACTCCTTGCTGTATTCCTGCTGTTTGTCCTGCGCTTTCGAGCCATGGTAGCGTACCAAGCAAGTGCTTGTTTCGGTACCTTGAGGAGTCTCATGGGCATCATCACCGCGACGGTTGAACCGGGCATCGTGACCGTCACCGTCGACTATCCGAAGGTCAACGCCATCCCCTCGCGCGGATGGTTTGAGCTGGCCGACGCCATCCTGGCGGCGGGCAACGACCCGTCCACCCACGTCGTGATCCTGCGAGCAGAGGGCCGCGGGTTCAACGCGGGCGCCGATATCAAGGAAATGCAGCGCACTCAGGCAGAAGGACAGGGCTTCACCGCCTTGATCGACACCAACCGCGGCTGTTTCGAAGCCTTCAGCGCGGTCTACCGCTGCAAGGTGCCCGTCATCGCCGCCGTCAACGGCTTCTGCCTCGGCGGTGGAATCGGCCTGGTGGGTAACGCCGACGTGATCGTCGCCTCCGACGACGCGGTGTTCAGCGTGCCCGAGGTGGATCGTGGTGCACTCGGCACCGCCACTCATCTGCAGCGATTGGTTCCCCAGCACGTGATGCGCCGGATGTTCTACACGGCGGCCAAGGTTGACGCAAAAACGTTGCACCACTACGGATCCATCCACGAGGTGGTGCCGCGGGAGGAGCTCGACGAGGCCGCGCTGCGCGTAGCGCGTGACATCGCTGCCAAGGACACCCGCGTCATCCGCGCCGCCAAGGAAGCCATCAACTTCATCGATCCGCAGGACGTCGAGTTGAGTTACCGCATGGAGCAGGGCTTCACATTCGAGCTCAACCTGGCGGGTGTCGCCGACGAGCATCGCGACGCATTCGTCGAGACCGGAAAGCCGAAGGGAAACTAATGGCAGACAAGACAAGCACTCTCGACGAGGTCGTCTCCGAACTGCGTAGCGGCATGACCATCGGCCTCGGAGGCTGGGGTTCGCGCCGCAAGCCGATGGCCTTCGTGCGCGCGATCTTGCGTTCGGATGTCAAGGATTTGACGGTCGTCACCTACGGCGGACCGGACTTGGGCCTGCTGTGTTCGGCGGGCAAGGTCAAAAAGGCCTACTACGGCTTCGTGTCCCTGGATTCGCCGCCCTTCTATGACCCGTGGTTCGCCAAGGCCCGCACCACCGGCGCGATCGAGTCCCGCGAGATGGACGAGGGCATGGTCAAGTGCGGCCTGGAAGCCGCCGCCGCCCGCCTGCCGTTCCTGCCCATCCGGGCCGGGCTGGGCTCGGACGTCATGAATTTCTGGGGCGACGAGCTCAAGACCGTCACATCCCCGTATGCGGATAACGAGACCCTGGTCGCGATGCCCGCGCTGAATCTGGACGCCGCATTCGTGCACCTGAACCTGGGTGACGCCACCGGCAATGCCGCCTACACCGGCGTGGACCCATACTTCGACGACCTCTACTGCCTGGCAGCCGAGCGCCGCTTCCTCTCGGTGGAGAAGGTCGTCTCTACCGAAGAACTGGTGAAAACCGTTCCTCTGCAGTCGCTTCTGCTGAACCGCATGATGGTGGACAAGGTGGTGGAAGCTCCCGGTGGCGCGCACTTCACCATCGGCGCCGCCGACTACGGCCGCGACGAGAAGTTCCAGCGGCACTACGCCGAGGCCGCCGGGGATCCGGAGACCTGGCAGACCTTCGTCGACACCTACCTGTCCGGTTCCGAAGAGGACTACCAGGCAGCCGTTAAGCGGTTTAAGGAGCAGCAGGCATGAGCGAGGCAACCCGCGCCGAGGTATGCGCCGTGGCGTGCGCCGAGTTGTTCAGGGACGCAGGCGAGATCATGGCCTCCGCGATGTCGACCATGTCCACCGTCGGCGCCCGGCTGGCTCGCCTGACCTTCTCCCCTGATCTGGTGCTCTCCGATGGCGAGGCCGTCCTGATGGCCGAGACACCGGCGATCGGCGGCATCTCGCCGATCGAAGGGTGGATGCCCTTCCGCAAGGTGTTCGATGTGGTGGCCTCCGGCCGCCGGCATGTCGTCATGGGCGCCAATCAGATTGACCGCTACGGCAATCAGAACCTCTCGGCGTTCGGGCCGCTGCAGCACCCGACCCGGCAGATGTTCGGTGTGCGCGGCGCTCCCGGCAACACCATCAATCACGCCACGTCGTATTGGGTGGGCAACCACTCGGCGCGTGTGTTCGGGAACTCTGTCGACATCGTCTCCGGCGTCGGCTACGACAAGGTCGACCCGGCCAACCCGGCGTACAAGTACCTCAATGTGTTCCGGGTGATTTCCAACCTGGGTGTGTTCGATTTCAACGGCCCCAACCACGAGATGCAGGCCCTGTCACTGCACCCCGGGGTCTCGGTCGAGGACGTCGCGTCCAACACCAGCTTCGAGGTGCACGGGCTGGCCGACGCCGGTGAGACCCGCCTGCCCACCGATGAAGAGCTTCGGATCATTCGCGAGGTGATCGATCCGAAGTCGTTCCGGGACAAGGAAGTCAAGCAATGAGCGCACCGGTCCTCAAAACAGCACTGACCGAGCTGGTCGGCATCGACCATCCCGTCGTCCAGACCGGCATGGGGTGGGTGGCCGGACCGCGCCTGGTGGCCGCCACCTCCAACGCCGGCGGTCTGGGCATCCTCGCCTCGGCGACCATGACGCTGGAAGAATTGGTCGCGGCAGTCGCGAAGACGAAGTCACTCACCGACAAACCCTTCGGTGTGAACATCCGTGCCGACGCCGGTGATGCCACCGAGCGCATCGATCTGCTGATCCGCGAGAAGGTGAAGGTGGCCTCGTTCGCGCTGGCCCCCAAGCAGGATTTGATCGCCAAGCTGAAAGACAATGGCGTGGTGGTGGTTCCGTCTATCGGCGCAGCCAAGCACGCCAAGAAGGTCGCCGCCTGGGGTGCCGACGCGGTGATCGTCCAGGGTGGTGAAGGCGGCGGACACACCGGTCCGGTAGCAACCACCCTGCTGCTGCCCTCGGTGCTCGATGCCGTGAAGGACACCGGAATGCCGGTCATCGCAGCCGGTGGATTCTTCGACGGGCGTGGCCTCGCCGCCGCGCTGTCCTACGGTGCGGCCGGTGTCGCCATGGGCACCCGATTCCTGCTGACCTCCGATAGCACCGTGCCGGATGCAGTCAAGGAGCGCTATCTGGCCTCGGCCCTCGACGGCACCGTGGTGTCGACCCGGGTCGACGGCATGCCGCACCGGGTGTTGCGCACCGAGCTGGTCGAGAAGCTCGAAAGCGGTTCGCGGGTACGTGGATTCAGTGCAGCGATCCGGAACGCGGCCAAGTTCAAGAAGATGTCGGGAATGACGTGGCGGTCCATGGTCAAGGACGGCCTGGCGATGCGTCATGGCAAGGAGCTCACCTGGTCTCAGGTGCTCATGGCCGCGAACACCCCGATGCTGCTGAAAGCCGGTCTGGTGGAGGGCAACACCGGTGCCGGTGTTCTCGCCTCCGGTCAGGTCGCGGGCATCCTCGATGACCTGCCCAGCTGCCAAGACCTGATCGACGCGATCGTGACGGAAGCGGTCGCCCATCTGAAGAGTGCGAACGCGGCCATTCTCTAACCGCCGAGTGGGAATCTCACGAGGCAAAACGACCGAAATCCCTCGCCAGATTCCCACTCGACATCGCTGTTCGAAACGCCTCATCGACCCGGGCCACGATCGTGCCGGCTCGATGCCGCAGCATCTCGGATGTCACCCGAATGATGGTCCAGCCCTCTGCGGAGAGTCCGGCTGACCGGTCGACATCGCGGGAGCGCTGGTGCGGATCAGTCCAGTGCTGGGCGCCGTCGAATTCGACTCCGAGTTTGAGGTCCTCCCAACCCATGTCGATCCGCGCAACGAATTCTCCATAGCGCGTGTAGACCCGGATCTGAGTCCGCGGCGTGGGGAATCCCGCCCTTACGAGAAGCAGCCTCGTGCGGGTTTCTTGAGGTGACTCTGCTCCGCCGTCGACCAACTCCAGCGCCCTGCCGAGCGCCACTAGCCCCCTGGCTCCGGGATGCATATCCGCGATCTGAAGAATCTGTGCAGGGCTGACGCCAGTAGCTGCGATCAGGGCGTCCAAGCGTTCAACAGCAGCGTCTAGCGGCAACCAGCGTCCAAGATCGAAGGCCGTGCGTGCCGCCGAGGTGGCCGCGAGGCCGTCGACGCTGGCAACCTCGTCTGCCAGCAATGACTCTCGGTGAACCCTCAACCCCTTGGGCGCCTTATGGTTTTGATAGATCAATTCCGCTGGGGCCGAACCACCTACCCACTTCGAGCCGAGAAGCGCCGACGCGGACAGGCCCGCGACCACCCCGCCCCGCCGCGACCATAACCATGCGGCCCGCGCACGCTGTATGGCCGTCACATTCGATCCGCGTGGAACGTAAACGGATGGGTAGAGCTGTTCGTATCGCCGACGGATCTCGTGCTCAGTCACAGTCCCAGAAGCAATAGCCTCACCCGAACGAAACGGCCATGGAACCTTCCCCATAGCGGGAGCATGCCACTCACCACTGACAAATCTGAGTGGGAATCTCACGAGGGAAATCGGTCGAAATCCCTCGCCAGATTCCCATTCGGCAGGAATGGGCAAGGATAGGGACAGCGGATTCACAGAATGCGGGAGAATCCTGGAGATATGAGACATCGAACGTTCAGCTTCTCGACAGCTGCGTGTTGTTTGGCCGCAGCCGCCGCCTTCGTGCTGGCACCGGTCGCCGCGGCCGACCCCGACGAACCATTGGCACCCGAGCAACCCATCCACGCACCCTCACAAGGGGCGATGGAGCTACCGACCGACCGGGGTCCGCACCACGTGTTGTTACAAGACCAGAACAAGGGCGGCGCCGACCCGGACGTCCCGTACGGAACCGATCCCTATGTCCCGGACCATGCCAACGACATCGGTGGCGCCGACCCGGATACCCCGTTGGGCACCGACCCTGACGTCCCGTTCGGCACCTGGGCCGGAAACTAGTCGCCCGGTAGAGCAGGCCCCGGTAGGGGTGGCGGCGCCTGCTCCGGCGCCCACGCATCGGATGGCTGCGACCGAATGAAGTCCGCCGCCCCTGGGGTATCGAACATGCCTGTGTTGTCCCGTTTGCTCAACCAATCCCAGGCCTGACCCATCCACATCGGGTCTTGTGGCAGGTCAGACATCTGCGGGTTGAAGGGCAGACTGCCGCCCGGCAATCCGGGAATGCTGCAAACCTCCGGCGGACACGGTTCGGCAGATGCCGGCGCACTGCTTGCGATGACGCCGAGGGCCGCTGCGGCCGTGCCAATCAGGATTCCTGCACGCATCAGTTCAGGCTACGCCCGCGAGGCGCTCAGAGGCGCTCGATGATGGTGACGTTGGCGGTGCCGCCGCCCTCACACATCGTCTGCAGACCGTACTTGCCGCCGGTGCGCTCCAGCTCGTTGAGCATGGTGGCGAACAACTTGGCGCCGGTGGCCCCCAGCGGGTGACCCAGCGCGATTGCGCCGCCGTTGGGGTTGACCTTCTTCAGGTCGACATCCAGCTCCTTGGCCCATGCCAACACCACGGGGGCGAAGGCCTCGTTGATCTCGACAACGTCGATATCGTCCATCGTCAGGCCGGTCTTGGCCAGCGCGTACTTGGTGGCGGGGATGGGGCCGGTCAACATAAACACCGGGTCGTCGCCCCGGGCGCTGATGTGGTGAATACGTGCGCGTGGCTTCAGCCCGTGCGCCTTCACGGCGCTTTCCGAGGCGACCAGCGTCGCGCTACCACCGTCCGAGATCTGGCTGGCCAGCGCTGCCGTGAGCCGGCCCCCATCGACGAGGGTCTTGAGCCCCGCCATCTTCTCCAGCGTGCTCTCGCGCGGACCCTCGTCGACGCGGAAGTCGCCGACCGGGATGATCTCATTGTCGAAGTGTCCGTTGCGGATCGCGGCAAAAGCCCGCTCATGGCTGGAGAGCGCGAACTGCTCCATCTCCTCGCGGCTGATGTCCCACTTCTCGGCGATCATCTCCGCGCCGCGGAACTGGGAGATTTCCTGATCGCCATAGCGGTGCAGCCAGCCTTCGGATTCTGCTGTGGGCGAAGTAAATCCGTACTCCTTGCCGACGATCATCGCGGCAGAGATCGGAATCTGGCTCATGTTCTGGAAGCCACCGGCCACCACCAGGTCCGCGGTACCGGACATAACGGCCTGCGCGGCAAAGGAAATGGCCTGCTGGCTCGATCCGCACTGGCGGTCAACGGTGCAGCCCGGCACCTCTTCCGGGTATCCACCGGCCAGCCACGCGAGGCGTCCGGCATTGCCGGCCTGCCCACCGATGGCGTCCAGGACACCCATGATCACGTCATCGATGGCGTCGGGGTCGACGTCGACGCGGTCGAAGAGCCCCTTGAAGGTGGCTGCACCCAGATCCAGCGGGTGCACCGTGGACAGTGAGCCGTTGCGCTTACCGACAGCGGTACGCACAGCGTCAATGATGTACGCCTCAGACATGGTGAATCTCCTTATTTCCCAGACTAATCGACGGTAATCCCGCCGAGGACTATCGAAAGGTACTGTTCGGCGACTTCCTGCGCCGTGCGCGAACCGCCCGGACGGAACCAGCGCACCGATACCCATGTTGCGTCGCGGATGAACCGGTACACCACTGCCACATCAAGATCGGGACGGAAGTAGCCCTGGGCGATGCCGTCGCGCAGCACTTCGAGCCATAACTCGCGCTGCTCAGTGTTGAGTTCGTTCAGATAGGCGAACCGCTCCTGCGACAGCAACCGAGGTGCTTCCGCCTGGTAGATGGCGACCTGTGCGTGCTTGGTTTCGATCGCGTCGAACGAGGCCAGGAACAGGCCCTTAAGCGTGTCGACGGGATTCAGGTTGGCCGCGGCAATCTCGCGATACCGGGCGAAGAGTCCCTCGAGGAAGTCGCGCAGCAGTTCGTCGACGATCGCCTCTTTGGAATCGAAGTGGTGATAGAGGCTGCCTGACAGAATTCCGGCGGCATCGGCGATGTCGCGCACCGTGGTGGCGCGCAGGCCGCGCTCTGCGAACATGGCGGCCGCAAGGCTCAGCAGTTCGTCACGTCGCGACGGCTGCGATGCACCGCTTGAGCGAAGAGCGTCCGACTCTCGCACTTCTGCCACCTTGTCCACCTCCCTACTGTATCAACCAAGCGCTTGTTTGGTCACCGCTTAATGGCGCATGTCACGCCCGCTGGCTGGACACCGAGATGACCTCACCGGTCAGATAGCTCGAGTAATCGCTGGCCAGGAAGGCGATGGTGGAGGCAATCTCCCACGGCTCGGCGGCGCGACCGAATGCCTCATCGGAGGACAGCTTGTCCAGCAGATCCGAGGACGTCACCTTGTCGAGGAACTTGTGCCGGGCAATGCTCGGGGCTACCGCGTTGATGCGTACGCCATGCTCGACGGCCTCGATGGCGCTGCATCGCGTGAGCGCCATGACGCCGGCCTTGGCCGCGGCGTAATGCGATTGTCCGTACTGCGCGCGCCAGCCCAGCACGCTCGCGTTGTTGACGATGACACCGCCGTGACCGGCCTCGCGGAAGTACCGCAGGGCCGCACGGGTCGCGCGGAACGTGGAGGTCAAGGTGACGTCGAGAACCCGGTCCCACTGCTCATCGGTCATATCGGCGACGGGAGTCTCACCGCCGAGCCCGGCGTTGTTCACCAGTACATCGATACGGCCCAGTGCGGCAACGGATTCGACGATGAGTGCGTTGACGGCCTCGGTAGAGGTGACATCACACACCACTGCGGCCACCTTGCCAAGCCCGAGTGCCGCGAGCTCGTCACGCGTCTCGGTGAGGCGGCGCTCGTGGTAGTCGGAAACGACCACGTCGGCTCCCTCGGCCAGAGCACGGCGCGCGGTCGACGAGCCGATCCCGGTTCCGGCGGCCGCGGTCACGACGACGGCCTTGCCTTTCAGAAGACCGTGTCCGTCAATCTCTTTCGGTGCCTGGGACAAGCTCACTTAGCGCGCCTCTCTGGGTAGTCCGAGCACCCGCTCGGAGATGATGTTGCGTTGGATCTCATTGGAGCCGCCATAAATCGTGTCGGCACGAGAGAAGAGGAATAGACGCTGCCATTCGTCCATCTCGCCGTCATCGGTCAACAGGGTCGACTTTCCGATGATCTCCATCGCCAGCTCGCCCAGATCACGATGCCAGTTGGCCCACAACAGCTTTGACACATTGTCCTGGCCGGGGCGCTCCTCGTCCATGGTGGCCAGCGCGTAGGCCCGCATGGTACGAAGCCCGACATAAGCCTGGGCCAGGCGCTCGCGGATCGCAGGGTCGTCCGCCGAGCCGTTGGACTTGGCCAGTTCGGCAAGCCTCGAAAGCTCACGGGCATAAGTGATCTGGTTACCCAGGGTCGAGACACCACGCTCAAAGGTCAGGGTGCCCATAGCGACCCGCCAGCCATCGCCCGGCTCACCGACCACCAGATCGGCGGCAGTGCGCGCACCGTCGAAGAACACCTCGTTGAACTCCGAGGTGCCGGTCAGCTGGATGATCGGACGGATCTCGACACCTGGCTGATCAAGGGGCACCAGAAGATACGAGAGGCCCTTGTGTCGCGTCGATCCGGGTTCGGTACGCGCGACCACGAAGCACCACTGCGATTGCAGCGCAAGCGAGGTCCACACCTTCTGCCCGTTGATCACCCATTCATCACCGTCAAGCACCGCAGTGGTGGATACGTTCGCAAGGTCTGACCCCGCGCCGGGCTCCGAGTATCCCTGACACCACAGCTCGGTGACATCGCGGATGGCCGGAAGGAAGCGCTGCTGCTGCTCGGGGGTGCCGTAGGCGATGAGTGTCGGTCCGAGCAGCTCCTCGCCCAGGTGATTGACCTTGTGCGGCGCCTCGGCGCGCGCGTACTCCTCATAGAAGATGACGCGCTGGCTCACGGTGGCTCCGCGACCGCCGTGCTCGACCGGCCAGCCCAGGCAGGTCCAGCCCGCGGCAGCCAGGTGACGGTTCCAGGCGAGGCGCTCTTCGAACGCCTCGTGCTCGCTACCCGGGCCGCCCAGGCCCTTCAGCTCGGCGAACTCGCCGACAAGGTTCTCGGCCAGCCATTCCCGGATCTCGGCACGCACCTGATCGTCGGATATCTCCGACAACGGACGCTCGGAAGCCGCTTGGAACTCACCCACACCTGTAGGCTAACCTACCAAGCACTTGCTTGTTATTGGAAGGTGGGTCGGACGCGTATGGAGTCGGCGCAGCAGACACCCGAACTCACCATCCCGGCAGCATTGGACCAGGCAGCGGCCCGTTTCGGCGGTCGCGACGCCCTCTATGCGGACGGCTCCTGGCTGACCTTCTCAGAACTTCGTACTCGCGCGCGGCGCTTCTCCGCGGCGCTGATCGCGCTCGGGGTCGAGCACGGCGATCGCGTGGCCATCTGGTCCCCCAATTCATGGCACTGGCCCATCGCCTGCCTGGGTGCGCAGTACGCGGGCGCCGCCGTCGTCCCGATGAACACCCGCTACACCGTCGACGAGGCGACCGACATTCTGCAGCGCAGCCAGGCCCGCGTGCTGGTTTCTGTCGGGATCTTCCTCGGTTCGGACCGCATCACCCAGCTGGACGCCGCAACGCTCCCCGACCTGCGGCACATCGTGCGGGTCGCGGTGGAGGACGGCGACCGGTGCAACTGGGACGAGTTCGTGGCGCACGGAAACGACGTCACCGACGAGGACATCGACACCCGCCGGGACACAGTGGGTTCCGAGGACATCAGCGACATCCTTTTCACCTCCGGCACCACCGGGCGCAGCAAGGGCGTGCTGTGCATGCACCGTCAACCGCTGGCCGCCTCCCTGGCCTGGGCCACCTATGGCGAATTCACCGAAAACGACCGCTATCTCTGCGTCAATCCGTTCTTCCACAACTTCGGGTACAAGGCGGGCATCCTGGCCTGCCTGCAGACCGGCGCGGCACTCATGCCGCAGCTGACCTTCGACCCCGAAAAGGCGATGGCCGCCGTCCAGGAGCACCAGATCACCGTGCTGCCCGGCGCGCCGACCATCTTCCAGATGCTGCTCGATCATCCGGCACGCAAGAACTACGACCTGACCTCGCTGCGGTACTCGGTCACGGGTGCGGCCGTCGTCCCGGTGGTGCTCATCGAACGCATGCAATCTGAACTGGATTTCGATCTGGTGCTTACCGCCTACGGCCTCACCGAGACTCAGGGTTTCGCCACGATCTGCCGCTCCGATGACGACGCGGTCACCGTCGCGACCACCTGCGGGCGCCCGATGATCGGCTACGAGCTGCGGATCGACGGCGCGCAGAAACCCGGCGATGAAGGCGAAGTGCTGCTGCGTAGTGCCAATGTCATGAAGGGCTATCTCGACGATCCGCAGGCCACCGCCGAGACCATCGAGTCAGACGGCTGGTTGCACACCGGTGATATCGGAAAGCTCGACGAGCGCGGAAATCTCACCATCACCGACCGCCTCAAGGACATGTACATCTGCGGCGGGTTCAACGTGTATCCCGCCGAGATCGAGCAGGTGCTGATGCGCCTGGAGGGTGTGGCCGATACCGCCGTGATCGGTGTTCCCGACGCGCGCCTCGGCGAGGTCGGTAAGGCGTACATCGTGCGCAAGCCCGGTGCATCTCTGGACTCGCAGGCAGTAATCGATTACTGCGCACAGCATGTGGCGAACTTCAAGAAACCGCGGTTCGTCGAGTTTCTCGACGAACTTCCCCGCAACCTGGGCGGCAAGGTGGTCAAACCCACCCTGCGTGCCATGCATGAGGAGTCTGCGTAATGGACCTATTGCTTGACGACGAGACCGAGGCATTCCGGGCGGAGGTGCGCGAGTTCCTCGCCGCCAACGTCCCGAACCCGCCGCTGCCCTCCTACGACTCCCCGGAAGGTGCAGTGGCGCACCGGCAATGGGAACGCACCCTGTACGACGCGGGATTTTCCGCGGTGTCCTGGCCCAGGGAGTACGGCGGTCGTGACGTCACCCTGCTGCAGTGGGTGATCTTCGAGGAGGAGTACTTCAAGGCGGGCGCCCCGGCGCGCATCAGCCAGAACGGCATGTTCCTGCTGGGCCCGACGTTGTTCGCACATGGCAGCAAGGACCAGCTGGATCGCATCCTGCCCAAAATGGCCAACGGCGAGGAGATATGGGCGCAGGCATGGTCGGAGCCGGAATCCGGCAGTGACCTGGCCTCGCTGCGCTCCCCCGCCCGCAAGGTCGACGGGGGCTGGCGGCTGTCCGGTCAGAAGATCTGGAGCTCACGAGCACCCTTCGCGGACAGGGCATTCGGGCTGTTCCGATCCGACCCGACGGCCCAGCGCCATCAGGGATTGACCTACTTCATGTTCGACCTCAAGGCCGAGGGCGTCACGGTGCGCCCCATTCCGCAGCTCGACGGCGACCCCGGCTTCGCCGAGATCTTCCTGGACGACGTATTTGTTCCCGACGAGGACGTCATCGGCGGGGTGCACGACGGCTGGCGCGTGGCCATGAGCACCTCGAGCAATGAGCGTGGCATGTCGCTGCGCAGCCCCGGCCGTTTTCTGGCCACCGCCGATCGGCTGGTGGACTTGTGGAAATCGGTTCCGGACAATGGGTTCGCTTCCGAACGTGTGGCGGACGCCTGGATCGCGGCACAGGCCTACCGGCTGCACACCTTCGGCACCGTGACCCGGCTGGCGGGCGGCGGCGAGCTAGGTGCCGAGTCCTCGATCACCAAGGTGTTCTGGTCCGAATTGGATGTCGCTCTGCACGAGACGGCCTTCGATCTACGCGGCGCGGACGGCGAGCTGACCGGACCGTGGACCGACGGGTACCTGTTCTCCCTCGGCGGCCCGATCTATGCGGGTACCAATGAGATTCAGCGCAACATCATCGCCGAACGCATTCTTGGCCTGCCCAAGGAAAGTGCTCGCACGGGAGGTGCCAAGTGAGGTTCGATCTGGACACTCAGCAGCGGGATTTCGCGGCCAGCATCGATGCCGCCCTGTCGGCCGCCGATGTTCCCGGCGCAGCGCGCGCGTGGGCCACGGGCAATCATGAGCCCGGGCTGGCCGTGTGGTCAACGCTGGCTGACCTTGGCGTCACGGCCCTGGCGGTGTCCGAGAAGTACGACGGCATCGGGGCACACCCCGTCGATCTGGTTGTCGCTCTCGAGGGCTTGGGCAAGTGGGCGGTACCTGGACCCGTTGTCGAATCGATCGTGGTGGCACCGGTCTTGCTCGCGGAGGATGAGCGTTCCTCACAACTCGCTGCCGGAGAACTCATTGCTACGGTCGCCGCACCTCCCGTCACACCGCGTGCGCTCGATGCGGACGTCGCTGGTCTGGTGCTCATCGCCGATGACATCGGGCTCCGTGAGGGGCAGGCCGGTGCCCAGCATGAGTCGATCGATGCCACTCGTCGGGTGTTCGACGTGACGCCGACTGGCGGCGGTGTCTCCCTGGACACCAGCCGCGCCATCGACTTTGGTGTGCTTGGCATTTCAGCACAACTGATCGGTGCCGGACAGGCCCTGCTGGACCGTGCCGTGGAGTATGCCAAGCAGCGTTCCCAGTTCGGCCGGCCGATCGGCTCTTACCAGGCCGTCAAGCACAAACTGGCCGATGTACACATCGCTCTGGAGCTGGCGCGCCCGCTGGTGTACGGCGCCGCACTGGCCCTCGCCGACGAATCCCCCACCGCCGCTCGCGATGTGAGCGCCGCGAAGGTTGCCGCCGGCAAGGCCGCCTACCTTGCCGCGCGCTCTTCTCTACAGACTCATGGCGCCATCGGCTTCACCGCCGAATACGACCTTTCTCTGTGGATCCTCAAGGTGCGGGCGCTGACGGCGGCGTGGGGCACACCGGAATGGCACCGTGCGCGTGTACTGGAGGCACTGTGAGTACTTCCTCAAACGACGAACGGCAGATGCTGCGTGACACCGTCCGTTCTTTGGTGACCAAACGAGCCGACTCGGCCGCGGTGCGCAAGGCGATGGAATCCGAGCGCGGCTATGACGAGAACCTGTGGACCGTCCTGTGCGAGCAGGTCGGAGCGGCAGCGTTGCTGGTTCCGGAGGAGTTGGGCGGTGCCGGAGGCGAGCTCGCGGACGCGGCCGTCGTGGTGGAAGAACTCGGCCGTGGGCTGGTGCCCAGTCCACTGATGGGCACCCTGTGGACGGAGCTGGCCCTCCTCGAGGCCGGCTACCAGGGTGAACTACTGGAATCGCTGGCGGCCGGTGAATCGATCGGTGCGGTGGCCTTCGACCCGGGATACGTCGTCAACGGAGCTATCGCCGATGTGGTGCTCACCCTGGACGGCGACGAAGTACGCCGAGCGGAGAACGTCACCGATACTGCGTTGTCCACGATGGATCCCACCCGCCGACTCGCCGCAGTCGCGGTCAGCGGAAACGAACCGATCGGCGCTGCCCCAGGACTGATCGACAAGGCCGGGCTCCTGCTGGCCGCCGAGCAGGTGGGCGCAGCGGCACGCGCCCTGGAACTCACTGTCGAATACACCAAGACCCGGGTGCAGTTCGGCCGTACGATTGGCAGCTTCCAGGCCCTCAAACACCGGATGGCCGATCTGTATGTGCTGGTGGAGTCCGCACGCGCCATTGTGTACCAGTCCATCCAAGACCTCACCGCCGAGGCCGCGACCGTAGCGAGAATCAAAGCCAGCGAGGCACTCTCGGCAGTGGCCGCGGACTCGATCCAGTTGCACGGCGGTATCGCCATCACCTGGGAGCACGACGCCCACCTGTACTTCAAGCGCGCACACGGCAGCGCGCTGCTGCTGGGAACACCACGTCAGCTGCTCCCAAGCCTGGAGAGCGCCGCGGGACTGTAGGTTCCCGGCCTAGACTCCGGGCATGCAGACCAAAGCCAGCCCCTGGCCCGCCTACCGGCTCGCCGCCGTGCTCCTCGGCGTCGGCGTCGTACATTTCGTCGCACCCAAACCCTTCGACGACATCGTCCCGGCCCAGCTGCCTGGTGAAGCCCGGTTCTACACGTATGCCTCGGGTGTTGCCGAGCTCGGAACCGGTGCGCTGCTGCTGGCCCCGAAGACACGCAGGCTCGGCGGTACGCTCGCGGCGCTCCTGTTCATCGCCGTCTTCCCCGCGAACATCAACATGGCGCGGCAGTGGTGGGACAAGCCGCTGCCACTTAAGCTCGGCGCCATCGCCCGGCTACCGTTGCAGATCCCGATGATCACCGAGGCCCTCAAGGTACGACGTACGGCGTAGCCGTCTTTGATCTTGTTCACTTGTTCATCAGTCATATATGACGGCGTTTCCCGTGCGCTGAAGGTCAGCTAGCCCCGCCCGGAAGGTTTCCATGAATTTGGGCGGGGGCCCTTTCCAGTCCTCAACCTCGCCAACGATGCGCACGGGTTCCCGGGTGCGGTACGAGTGGGTCGGATTCCCGGGGAACTTCTTGTCCGTCACGTTCGGATCATCTTCCAGGGTGCCCTCCGGTTCCACGATCTAGACATGGCCCCTGCCCTCGCCTTTGGCCATGATGGCGGCGAGTCCCGCGCCGATCAGTGTCCTCGTGACGTAGACGTGGTTCATGATGCGGCCCTCCTCGTAGTTCGACAGATGCCCGGCGGTCAACAGATCGCCTATCTCGAGGTCTGCCTTGGTGCCATGGAAATACGCACCCGACTCGTGCGCCTCGAAAAAGTTCGGCATCGTCATACCCGTTCCCATCAGTCGAAATTCGTGGTCGCAGGATTGTGCGTCACGATGGGGGCCTTGCCGCAAGCCCCCCTTCGTGACATATTTTGAAAGGGGACAAGCCAAAAGGTTGACCCCGCAACCGCGCAGTGGTCGGCTTGATCCATGACGCTGCAGATATCCGAACGCGAACGCGAAGCCCTGGCACAGGTCACCACGTTCCCACTGCTGGCAGCGATCACCGGGCGCCGGTCCCGGCGCTTCCCTCTCGGCGGACGCATTCCCGACGGTCCGCTCGCCTACACCAGCGGGCATCCCGTTAGACCGATATCGGAAGTCGAACGCGCACTGATCCTTTCGGTGGTTGGGGGTGTAACCGGATGGCACTATGGCATCACATATCACCCCGGATACGCCCCCGCGTTCCCGAACTACTCCGGCAGTGCGACTGGACGCACCTTTCCCTCCGCCGCCGGATTTCACACCAGCCAGCTCTTCTTCACCGATGACACCGGGATCTACCTGCTGCCGACACGTGATGAACCCCCTCGTGAATTCGCGTCCATCGAGGACTGGATCACTCACACCGCCGACTCCTACGTGCGGATTTCGGACAAACGTCTGGAACTGCCACGAGAGGAGCCGTACATGGAAGGCCACAACACCTGGATCGGGAATCACCCGGGGAGCCTGCTGGCCTTCCCGGTGGCCGATCTGGCCGAACATCTGATCGCGAACCTGTCCTTCTTCGCCGCGAACGGCTACCTGGTCTACGACGACGTCAACAACCGGAGCCTTCCCGGCACCGAAAAGTTCAGCAGCTTAAGGAATTACGACGATCCTATTCCGCTGTCTTTTGTGGAGCAGTACACGCTCACCGAGGCTAGCGCCGAACTGGCCACCGCAACCCACAACGGCGTACTCCTCCTTCAAGCACTCGGACTGGGTGGCTGGATGTTCGACGGGCTCGACCGGCTTTCGGTGCTCGGCGGCTCCGGCGACCCGCGTGCACCCGGTATCGGGTTCCGCTCCGACAACGACGATCGGTGGCCATTTCCGAATGCCACCGGTCTGGATGGATTCTTCGAAACCCTCAGTCCCCCACATGTGCCGACGGTCGCAGCGGGCGTCCAGAAGTACATCGAGCGCAAGTACGGCCCCGGCGGGCCCTTCCACCCCGACACCCCTGGCGCCTGGGCGGATTCACGCAAGGTGCGCGCGGCCGCGTTACCGGCCGAGGCGATCCAGGAGATCGTCACGACGCAGGCCTCGTACATTTACGACACCTTCGGAAAGATTCCCGGCACCGTTCCGACCGTCCATGTCTTGATGTATCTGCAGGCTCAGAACATCGATCTGGGTTTCTATGACACGCACTTCGGCCCTGGCGCCTACCTATCGACACACGCCGAACACGGCAGACGTTGGTACGGAGATTAACGGGGCTGGGACCACGGCGCACCGATGTCGTTCGGCCCGGTCGGCGGCCTGCAACTCAGTGTCACTACCCCGGAAGGGCTGGTTTCGGCGCTCAGCCGCCGGGGGTAGCACAATCTGGATATGCGCCGACGACACCTGCTCCAACTCGGAACGGCGGTAGCAGCGGGCCTCGCACTGACTTCCTGCGCGGACACTGCCGACGAGCCGCAAGATAATGGCGAGGTGAGCGACGGCGAGATCTGGCGCATGCCCGACGAGGGCGAACCACACCTGCGAACCTGGATGGCCTTCGGCGCCAGCGACGAGATCTGGGGCCGGCGGCTCAACCGAAAGGTGCAGCAGAATCTGGGTGCGATCGCCCAGGCCACCGCACAGTTCGAACCGGTGTCCATGCTGGTGCGACCGCAGGAGATCGAACTGGCGCGCCAACTGGCCGGACCCAATGTGGAACTGGTTCCCGCACCACTGGATGACCTGTGGATTCGCGATAGCGGGCCGGTGTTCGTCCGCAACGACACCGGCAAGGCAGCTGTCGATTTCAACTTCAACGGCTGGGGCGACAAACAGAAGCACGACTCCGACGCCACGGTCGCCGTCGAGGTCGCCAAGCGCGCCGGAGTGCGGGTCCTTCACACCGATCTCGTGCTCGAGGGCGGCGGCATCGAGGTCGATGGGGACGGCACCGCGATCATCACCGAGAGTTGCGTGCTCAACAACAACCGCAACCGGGGACGCTCCAAAAAGGATGTCGAGGCAGAGCTTGCGCGTCTGCTTGGTCTGCAGAAGATCATTTGGCTACCGGGCATCGCGGGCATGGACATCACGGACGGTCACACCGATTTCTACGCGCGATTCGCCGGACCGGGCGTCGTCGTCGCAGGGCTGGATAACGACCCCGACTCGTTCGACTACGTCGTGACGCGCCGGCATCTCGACATCCTCGAAAAGGCAACGGATGCGGCCGGACGCGCACTGCGCGTGGAAGTACTCGAGGCACCCGAGCAGGGCCGCGATGACTTCGAATCAGAGGACTTCGCAGCGGGTTACATCAATTTCTATGTGTGCAATGGCGGCGTCATCGCACCCGAATTCGGAGACCCGGACGCCGACGCGGCGGCCAAATCCACGCTGGAGGCGGTCTTTCCCGGGCGCAGGGTGGTTCAGCTCGATATCGACGGTATCGCCGCGGGCGGCGGCGGCATCCACTGCGCCACCCAGCAGGAACCGCGGTAGGCCGCCCTCAGCTTGCCACCGAACGCGGCGCGCCGGACCCGGGATCGATTCGCACTGGCCCCGTCGCGGACGGCGTCACCGGAAAGTCGAAGATCGCCGTCGGCGATATACACAGTGGCACAGGAATTCGGGATATCGACGACACCCGACAGTCGACCCTCGATGGGTGCTGCGCCCAGCAGGAGATAGGACTGCTCCGGGCTGTAGCCGAACTTGGTCAGGTAATCGATAGCGTGCAGACAGGCCCTCTGATACGCCAAATGCGAATCCAGATAGCGTTGTTCGTCGTCGAGAGTGACCGAGGTTCCCGAGAAGGCCAGCCATTGCGAGTACTGAGGGTCGGTGTTACCCGGCATGAAGATCGCGTTCTCCGACACCCCGTAGGTGTCCATGCCGCCCTTGAGCACATCGACGTGCAGATCGATGAAGCCACCCATCTCAATGGCTCCGCAGAACGTGATCTCGCCATCTCCCTGCGAGAAATGCAGGTCGCCCACCGACAGCTTTCCGCCCGGCACGAACACCGGGTAGAACACCCGGCTACCTTTGGTCAGATTCTTGATGTCCTGATTGCCGCCATTCTCCCTGGGCGGCGCGGTCCTAGCCGCCTCCGCCGCCGCCCTGTCAAAGGCGTCGCCGGTAAGCCCACCGAGTACGGCATCCCGGGGTTCTGGCGGAAGAGCCAGTGCGGGAACACGATAGGGGTCAGTAGCGATCAACGCGCCCTCGCGCGCATTCCAACGCGCCAGCAATTCCGCCGACGGCGCCGTCCCCATCAGCCCGGGATGCACAATCCCCGTGAAGCTGACCCCAGGGATATGTCGCGAGGTTGCGGTTTGACCTGAGAAGTCCCAAATCGCCTTGTAGGCATCGGGAAACTGCTCCGTGAGGAATCCGCCACCGTTGGTCGTCGGGAAGACGCCGGTGTAACCCCAGCCCTGCCCGGCCAGTGGCCCGGAGTCTTCCTGCGGAATCGGGCCCACATCGAGAATGTCGACGATCAGCAGGTCCCCTGGCTGAGCGCCCTCCACCGAGAGCGGCCCCGACAGTGCGTGCACGGTGGTCAGTGGTGCGTCACGGATGTCGTCGGCGGAGTCGTCATTGTGGATCGCACCGTCGAACCATTCGCGGCAATGCACCCGGAATGAAGCACCGGGTTTGACGACGGCAGCCGGCGGAATATCGGGGTGCCACCGGTTATGCCCGACGATCTGTTGTTCGGTGAACTTCTTGCTCGAATCCAACGGGAACAACACTTCGGGCATGGCAATCCTTCCGGTCAGGGGCGAGGCAACTTGCGATGCAAGGGATTTGATGTCACGGGAATCGTCCGGCGCGCGGTGGGCAACGCCGCCACCACGGACGGCTCACTGGCGCTGCGCTGGGTGTCGTCAAGCAGACGCATGCGAGACGAGGCGCCCCGGCTCATCCCGGCTATGCCGAAAACCCGGCGTGCCGATTCAGGGCAGCCGGGGCAGGACACGCTATCGGGGGCGGTCGCCAAGGGAAAATTGCGCGACGTACTGCCGCAACTCGTGCAGCGATACTCGTACAACGCCATGACCCGCCCTCACCGAGGTAACACCTGGATCTGAGACGTTACGCCGGATCGGCCAGGCCCGCAGAGGAAATCGATGGCAGGCCGGTTACAACCAGGTGTCCTCGGTGGTAGCGGTGAGGAACGCCTCCAGGTCATTGCGCCAATCGGCGGGCGTGGTCTTGTCCGGCTCGATGCCGGTGTACTGCCCTCGGTAGAACAGCAGTGGCCGAGTGGCCGTCGGCTTCTCGGGGATCTCACTCAGTTCGTTGACAGACCCGAACACCACCCAATGGTCCCCGCCGTCGTGGACGGTGGCGACCTCGCAGTCGATGTGCGCCAGCGACCCGTCGATGATCGGCGATCCGAGACCCGATGGATGCCAATCTATTCCAGCGAACTTGTCCGGCTCTCGTGAGCCGAACCGTGCCGAGACCTCACGCTGGTCCTCGGCCAGCACGTTTACGCAGAACTTGCCCGATGCCTCGATAGCAGCCCAGGATCGCGACTGCTTTGTCGGGCAGAACAGCACCAGCGGCGGCTCCAACGAGAGCGCCGCGAACGACTGGCACGCAAACCCCACCGGCTCGCCGTCGTGCGTTGTGGTGATGATGGTGACGCCGGTGCAGAACTGCCCCAGCACATTCCGGAACGCCCGCGGGTCAATAGCCGTCACTGGTTCAGCTTCGCACCGATGGTGAAGTCGTGGCCCCACAAGCTAACCGCGGTACTCTCCCGCGCAACCCAGGACTCGTCTTCGACCTGGCGTCCCTCACAACCGAATTCGATGTCGAATCCGCCCGGTGTCTTCATGTAGAAGGACAGCATCAAGTCGTTGACATGTCGCCCCAAGCTGGCCGACATCGGCACCTTGCGACGCAATGCACGGTCCAGGCACAGGCCCACATCGTCGGAGTTCTCCACCTCGACCATGAGGTGCACGATCCCGCTCGGGGTTGGCATCGGCAAGAACGCCAGGCTGTGGTGGCGCGGGTTGCAGCCGAAGAAGCGCAGCCAGGCCGGCTCGCCGTCGGCGGGACGGCCCAGCATCTGCGGTGGGAGCCGCATGGAGTCACGCAGCTTGAACCCCAGTACATCTCGGTAGAAATGCAGCGACTCGGCGTCGTTCTTGGTCGACAGCACCACGTGACCCAGGCCCTGCTCCTCGGTGACGAACTTGTGCCCGTACGGGCTCACCACCCGGCGGTGTTCCAGGGCAACACCGTGGAACACCTCTTGGATGTTGCCCGAAGGATCCTCGAAGATGATCAGCTCATCGACACGGCGCTCGGCCTTCTCCTGCGCGGTGCCCTCCTTGTACGGAGTGCCGTTGGCTTCCAGCGCCTCCCGGACCTGCTGTAGTCCGGCAGCGTTGGCGGCTTCCCACCCGGTAACCGACAGTCGGTCGTGCTGTCCGGGGAAAATCACCAGACGGGCGGGGAAGTCGTCCATGCGCAGGTACAGCGCACCGTCAACCGTGCCCTTGCCTTCGACCATGCCGAGGATCTTGAGCCCGTACTCACGCCAGGCCGCCATGTCGGTGGCCTCGATGCGCATGTATCCCAGTGAGCGGATGGCGTCCATTCTCGGATTCCTCCTAATACCCGGCGTTAAACCATTGTGTCGGTGGCGGGCAGCTCGAAGGCGTGGTTACCCCAGATTTGGTAAGCCCGCTCGGCGTCGTTGGCAGCGTGCACACGACCGGCGTGGGCATCACGCCAGAATCGCTGAACCGGAGCGTCATTGGACAGCGCAGTAGCACCGGAGTTCTCGAACAGCAGATCGATCGAGGCGATCGCCCGGCCGGTGGCACGCACCTGGTCGCGGCGGGCCGCGGCGCGCAGCTCGAACGGAACCTCCTGGCCTGCCGAGATGAGCTTGTACTCGTCGCCCACATTCCCGATCAATTGGCGCCACCCGGCGTCGATATCACTGGCCGCCTCGGCCACCCGCACCTTGGTGAACGGATCATCCTTGGCCTTCTCACCGGCGTACGCCGCGCGCACCCGCTTGCCCTGGGCCTCGACGTGGGCGTCGTAGGCGCCGTATGCCATGCCCATGATCGGCGCGGTGATGGTGGTGGGATGCATGGTGCCCCAAGGCATCTTGTACACGGGTGCCGTGTTGGTCTCGTAGCCACCGGCTGTCTGGTCGTTCATCTTCTTGTACGACAGGAAGCGGTGCGACGGCACGAACACGTCCTTGACGACGACGGTGTTGCTGCCGGTGCCACGCAGACCCACGACGTTCCACACGTCGTCGATCCGGTACTCGGTACGCGGGATCAGGAAGCTACCGAAGTCGACCGGACGGCCGTCCTTGATCACAGGGCCACCGAGGAAAGCCCAGGTGGCGTGGTCACAACCCGAGGACCAGTTCCACGCGCCGTTGACCAGGTACCCGCCGTCGACGACGACGCCGGCACCCATCGGCGCGTACGAGGAGGACACGCGCACGTTAGTGTCGTCGCCCCACACCTCCTCCTGCGCCTTCTGGTCGAACAGGGCCAGGTGCCAGTTGTGCACGCCGATGATCGAGGAGACCCAACCGGTGGAGCCACAGGCGCTGCCCAAACGACGCACCGCCTCGTAGAAGGTGGTGGGGGCGGTCTCGTACCCACCCCACTGCGAGGGCTGCAGCAGCTTGAAGAAGCCGATCTCCTGCAGTTCGGCGACCGTGGCGTCAGGCAGACGCCGCAGGTCCTCGGTCTCCTGCGCGCGCTTGCGCAGGATCGGCAGCAGGTCGTCAATTCCTGCGAGAACCGCCTGAATCTCGTCCCGCTGTTCGGTCGTCGTCACTGCATTTCCTCCACTGCTGTAGTTAGCATCAGTCGGCACAAACTAGGGCTAGTAGTTCGCGACACCCGCTGTACACCCACGGTGGTAGCGCGTGTTCCCTGCTGAGACTAGAACACGTTTCGATCTGTGTCGACACCGCCTCGCCTACCCCAGGAAGGCGGGCTCATCTGGAACGAAGCGACGACGGTGTTGTAGGGCCAAAGGTCAATTCTGTAACCTGTTCTAGTTCCACGAAGCTGGCGGCTCTTCGCGCAAGCGGCTCATCGCCCCCGGGCGACGTACAACTGACGGAGGAAATCACGTGACGGACGTTCCGCTGGGGAAACACGTCCTCGAGGTTCGCATCGCCGAGGTGATCGACGAGACCGCCGACTCCCGGTCGCTGGTCTTCGATATCCCCGAGGACGCGGCCGACAAGTTCGCGTACACACCCGGCCAGTACCTGACGCTGCGCATTCCCTCCGATCGCACTGGATCGGTGGCACGCTGCTACTCGCTGTCCAGCTCACCGCATATCGACGAGCGGTTGACTGTCACGGTCAAACGCACCGTCGATGGTTACGGGTCCAATTGGCTTTGCGATAACGCGCATGCTGGCATGCACATGCACGTCCTGGCGCCCTCCGGAGTATTCGTCCCCAAAGAACTCGATCGTGACTTCCTGCTGCTGGCCGCCGGTAGCGGCATCACCCCGATGATGGCGATCTGCAAGTCCGCACTCTCACAGGGCAGCGGCAAGGTGGTGCTCATCTACGCCAACCGCGACGAGCGGTCGGTGATCTTCGGTGCGGCACTTCGCGAACTGACGGCGCAATATCCGGATCGGTTGACCGTCATCCATTGGCTCGAATCGGTCCAGGGGCTGCCCTCACAACAAACCCTGGCCACTTTGGCCGCCCCGTTCGCGGCCGGACACGAGGCCTTCATCTGCGGCCCCGGGCCGTTCATGGACGCCTCGGAGGCCGCGCTCAAGGGCAACGGCATGCCTGAGGAGCGCGTGCACGTCGAGGTTTTCCGTTCCCTGGAGAGCGACCCGTTCGCCGAGGTGGTGCTGGCCGAGCCCTCTGACGACGATGAACCGCCTGCCACGGCCACCGTCGAACTCGACGGTGAGACCCACACGGTCAGCTGGCCCCGGAGCACCGTCCTGCTCGACGTCCTACTCGCAAAGGGACTGGACGCACCGTTCTCTTGCCGCGAGGGGCACTGCATGACCTGCGCCTGCATCTTGAAGGACGGCAAGGTCCGCATGCTCGTCAACGACGCGCTGTCGCAGAACGACCTCGATGACGGGTACATCCTGGCGTGCCAGGCGGTTCCCGAGACCGACGATGTCAACGTCACCTTTGATGAGTGAACGCCAGGTTCAGAAAAAAGATCTCAGCGACGCGGCCCCACCGGGCCGATACGATTCCCCCATCATGAGCTCCCTGAAAGCGGCGCTGGCCGCCGCATCACTGGTGGTCACGTCCCTGGTCTTCCCAGGCACGGCCACCGCCGAGGTCAAAACCACCGACGTCAGCACGCCCGTCGACGAGGGGCGTCAGCTCGAGGTGCACGCCACGGCCGACTGCCGCAAGGCCGAACGGCAGTGTTATTACACCGCGAGCTTCAACCTTCGGACCCCCAACGGGATTGAGGGATTCGGGGGAGATCTGTGGGCCAAGCAGACCACCGAGCTGCGCACCTCGGACCGGATGAACTATCTCTGGGTGCAATGGGCCGACAATCCGAACACCGTGGAGCACAACGGCGGTAGCACCTGGCTGCTCACCACCGTCTACTTCGGTGGAGGTGACGTCGACCGCTTCCGGATCACCGGCACCACCCAGCCGACCGACTGGGCGACCGGACAACCCAAGCTCGACGCCGACTACATCGTGTGCAGCCACGTGGAGGCCAGCATCGGCGGCCGGAGCGTAATCTCGCCCGACGCCTGCGCACAGGCCCGCTTCAGCTAACCGTCACCCGGCTGGCGGATGTATGCAGCGAGGAAATCGCTGCACTCAAACAACTCCGGCGTGCATGTCACGTTGGTAATGCGCTGGGCAAGCGCAAATCCCGCCGCGCTGAGGTCGACTGCGGCGATATCGTCGGGCCTGTCGAGCGGGATACCTACATCACGGATATCTTCAGCCAGCGCATCGGGATCGGCCCCAAACCGCGCTGCCGGAAACAACAGATCCACGTCCACAAGTAGCGTGCCGTCTCGCCACCAGTGAAATCGATACGCCGCGTTGACGTTACGGAAATGCGACACAACCGTTCGTCCGACAGACATCGGTTCGATGAGGCGCTCAGTCACCCCCACGTAGCCGTTGATCTCAGCAATCAAAGCCCACCCGTCATCGATGTCGGCCACGCCAATCAGCTCCCCGGACGATTCGCCGCCGCCGGTCCAGTCGGCGACGTCGCGGTCGTACAGCGCGTCGATGCCTCGCAGGCGGGCCGTCGGAATGGCTTCCAGCGACGTAATGACGGCCTCAGCCGTAATGCCGCTGATGAGCGTCACGCAGTACGCCTCGGCCCAATCCGGGCGCCACTGACTCCACCACGCGTAGTCGGCCAACGTCGCAGCCATAGTGCTGCCACACTAGCGCGGCAGACCGAGCACCTGCTCTGACCATGTAGGTGTGCTGCCCGCGTCTATGCGACAACAATTGGTCAGGCCGGTAGTTGTCGCATAAACGCGGGCACCAGACGTGTGTTGTTTAAGACGCCAGTCCGACAATGTCGGCGCACCGTGGCATGGTGCTGAGCATGAACGCTCGGGCCCGGTCGCTGCGCACCGATTTGCGTTACCTGCTCGTCCTGCATATCCATCGCCACGGGCTCACCACGGTATCCGAGATGGTCGCCATGTTGGCGGACATAGGTTTTGACGTAGATGGCCGGCCGTCAAAGACGATCTCGGATGCGCTGCGCACCGATGTCAAGCTCGACCGAGTTCGTCGACGCGGCCGTGGCCTCTACAGTCCGGGTGCTCTCCCGCGCAGCACCCAACACCGCATGCGCACCCGAGCTGACTGCTGGCTGTCAACGCGGCAGGCCGAGCAACCGCTCCCCTGCCACGCTGAGCAGGATCTGCGTGGTGCCCCCGGCAATCGACAGGCATCGGTCCCGCATGAACAGCCACATCTCGTGTGACTCCACCGCTCCATGAGAGTCCACATAGTCGAGGATATGCTCCGACAGCCCCTGACGATGCCGCACGCCGACGAGCTTGCGCACGCTCGAGGCCGCACCCGGATCCTGACCACCGATGGCGCGCAGCGCGGTGCGCAGATCCAGCAGCGCACCCGTCTGCGCCGAGCACACGAATACACCAAGCGTATCTAGTTGTGCCCCATCTAATTCTGCGTCCCCGATGAGCGTCAGCAGCGACTCCATGGCCTCGTCGAGCGTGCCGCCCCCGGCCATGGCCACCCGTTCATTGGCCAGTGTGGTGCGGGCTAGACGCCATCCATCGTCGACCGATCCGACCACATTCTCGTCCGGAACGATCACACCATCCAGGAAGACCTCGTTGAACATCTCCTCCCCGGTGATCTCTCGCAGCGGCCGCACGGTGATCCCCGGGGTCTTCATATCGAGCAGGAAGTACGTAATGCCCTTGTGCTTGGGCACATCGGGGTTGGTCCGCGCCAGGCAGATCGCCCAGTCCGCGATCTGAGCCTTGGAGTTCCACACCTTCTGTCCGTCGAGCTTCCACCCACCGTCAACCCGGGTTGCCTTGGTACGCAACGCCGCAAGATCGCTACCGGCACCGGGCTCCGAGAACAGCTGGCACCATTCGATCTCACCGCGCAGTGTGGGAGCCACGAATTGCGCTATCTGCTCCGGAGTTCCGTGCTCGAGAATGGTAGGAGCCGCCCACCACCCGATCACGAGGTCGGGGCGGGCGACTCCCGCGGCATGCAGCTCCTGATCGATGAGCAACTGCTGCGCGGCCCCCGCGCCCAGCCCGTACGGCGCGGGCCAGTGCGGGGCCAGGAAGCCCGTCTCGGCCAGCCGAATCTGGTGTTCATCTTTTGGTGCCGAAGCGATTTCCGCAGCGGTGGCGGCGACCTGAGCCCGCTGGGTCTCCACCTCACCGAGGTCGATGGTCAGGGAGCGGCGAGTTCCCCCGAGGGTCAGCGCGGCGGCCTTACGCCGCCATACCGCGGGCTTACCCAGGAAGGACTGCAGTGCGTAGGCACGCCGCAGGTACAGGTGCGCGTCGTGCTCCCACGTGAACCCGATGCCGCCAAGAATCTGAATGCAATCCTTGGTGTTGACCACCGCGGCATCGACCGCCACGGCCGCCGCGACCGCAGCGGCAAGCGAAAGCTGCTGGAAATCAACACCATTGGCCACCGCATCCTGCGCGCATCCGGCGGCATCCCAGACTGCGACATCTGCCTGCTCGACCCTGCACAGCATTTCGGCACACATGTGTTTGATGGCCTGAAAGCTGCCGATCTGCTTACCGAACTGCTCACGCACCTTGGCGTACTCGACGGCGGTCCGCAGCGCCCAGCGCGCCACACCCACTGCCTCGGCCGCGAGGGTCACCGTCGCGAGATCGGCGACCACGGCCTTCGGCAGACTCACCGGATGCGCCTCGGCGCCGTTCAGGGTGATCGCGGCCCACGGGCGCGAGAAATCGGTGGCCTTTTTGACGTCCACCGTGGCACCCGCACCCGCGCAGTCGACCAACACCCAACCATCGGGCCCCGGCGCAAGCAGCACTCCATCGACGGTGCCGCCCAGCACCGCGGGCAACACGCCCGAGGCCAGCCCGTCGGCGACGGTCAGGCCCCCGGCGAGGGCCAGGCCCGCCGTGCGCTCACCGGAGGCCAGCGCCGCCACCAATTCCGCCGGCCCGGCGGGCGCGAGCACCACAGCAGCCAACGCACTGGTGGCAACCGGCCCCGGCACCAAGGACGCCGCGGCCTCGTCGATCATGGCGATCATGTCGTCGAATCCGGCACCCGAACCGCCCGCGGCCTCGGGCACCGCGACACCGAATATTCCCAGCTCAGCCAGCTCGGCATAGGCCGGGCCCCACCCGTGGGGGTCGGATTCCATCTTGCGGACCGACTCGATGACAGCCGCGCTCTTGGCCCACTGACGGACAGCGTCCCGGGCGGCTTCCTGAACATCGGACGACACAGATTCTCCTCGGCTTGATTCGGGTACACGAGACTAGAACGTGTTCTAATATCGTGATTGGGTTCAGTGTAGTAGGAACGCATTCAGGCTGTACAGAGCACTACCGGAGGGCCAGGGAGACCTGAAACGACCGACGGTCATCCGTATAGTCGTGCGCTGAAACCGTCACGTGGACACACGGGATTGAGCACAGGGAGTACAGACGCCATGGCAACGCCTCGGACATCTAACGCATCGGAAGCCGTGCAGTCGGATAACGGTGAAACCGACGCCGCGAATCAGCCTGCAGCCGTCTCAGCACTGTCCGATGACGATCTCGGTTCGACCGCGCAGCGCGAGCGCCGCAAGCGCATCCTGGATGCCACCTTGGCCATCGCGTCCAAGGGCGGGTACGAAGCGGTGCAGATGCGTACTGTCGCCGAGCGGGCAGACGTTGCCGTGGGCACGCTGTATCGGTACTTCCCCTCCAAGGTGCACCTGCTCGTGTCCGCGCTGGAGCGCGAATTCGAGCAGATCGACGCGAGATCGGATCGCAACACCGTCAGCGGCAGCACCGCGTATGAACGCCTGCACACGGCAATCACGCGGCTGAATCGCAACATGCAGCGCAACCCCCTCCTTACCGAGGCGATGACCCGCGCCTTGGTCTTCGCGGACGCTTCCGCCGCCGGTGAGGTTGATCACGTGGGCCGGCTGATGGACGGTATTTTCGCCCGCGCGATGGCCGGTGACGACGACCCTTCCGACGCGCAGTTCCACATCGCCCGTGTCATCTCGGATGTCTGGACCTCCAACATGATTGCCTGGCTGACGCGTCGGGCGTCGGCAACCGACGTGAGCCACCGTCTCGATCGCACCGTCAGATTGCTGCTTGGCATTACCTGAGCAGCAACGCTTGGCCTAGCCAGCCCGCCGTAGGTAGCGGACGTAGACTCGGGACCCGTGGTGAGTGCCCAAGATCTGCCTGTCGAACTGCGCCGGGCTCTTTCCGAAGTCGCCCGTACTCCTCGGCTGTTGGTGGCCTCCGACTACGACGGAACCATCGCTCCGCTGGTCAACAACCCCGATGACGCACGCCCACACCCCGAGTCGACCACGGCGTTGCGGGCGTTGGCGGGACTGCCGTCGACAACCTCGGCGCTGATCTCCGGGCGCGCACTGCGTGACCTGGCGACCCTGTCGCGGCTGCCCTCCGAGGTACATCTGGTCGGTAGCCACGGATCGGAGTTCGATGCCGGCTTCGTGCACGCCATCGACGGAGACGCCAAGGCGCTGTTGAAGACCATCGCCAACAAGCTGTCGGCCATCGCCGCCGAATACGCTGGGGTGGCCATCGAGCTGAAACCGGCGAGCGTCGCACTGCACGTGCGTAACGCCTCGGAAGAGGACGGCGATGCCGCGCTGTCCCAAGCACTTACCGTGGCCAACGGGTGGGGCGCGCAGGTCACCGAGGGCAAGAAGGTTCTCGAATTCGCGGTCATACCCACCGACAAGGGACAGGCGCTCGACATCTTGCGCCATCAGGAAGGCGCGACCGCCGCGGTGTTCTTCGGCGACGACGTCACCGACGAGAAGGCCTTCAAGCGACTGCATGGCCCCGACGTGGGTGTCAAGGTGGGCGACGGAGAAACACTCGCCGGATACCGCATCCCGGACACCGAATCGGTGGGCACCGCACTGGCTTTCCTGCTTGAGGAACGTCGCACCTGGCTGCTCGGCGGTCACGCCACCCCCATCGAGCGTCTCACCATGCTCGCCAACTCACGCACGCTCGCGCTGGTGACCCCCACCGGTGACATCACCTGGATGTGTCACCCGGAACCCGACTCGGCAGCCGTCTTCGCCCACCTCCTCGGTGGGGATGAGGCCGGGCACTTCACCATTGGCCCCGCACGGTCGGCGCTGCCACTCGGCCAGAAGTACATCGACAGCACCATGACTGTTGAAACCCGTTGGGCCAGCCTGCAGGTCACCGACTACCTGGCGCACGACGAGATTCCCGGGCGTACCGATCTGATCAGGGTTGTCACCGGTGAGGCCGACGCGGTGGTCACGTTCGCCCCGCGCCCCGAGTTCGGTCAGACACCAGTGCAGCTGGTAGCCGACGAGGGCGGTCTGCGGGTGCTGGGCACCAACGACCCGATTGTGCTGCGCGCACCCGGCGTCACCTGGAGCATCTCCGCCGACGAACAGACCGCCACCGCGACGATCAGCCGCTCCAACCGGCCGATCGCTCTCGAATTACGATGCGGTACAGAAGATTTAGGGCCTAACCCGGTCCCCGAACCTGAGCTGCGGCGCCGCGCCGAGTCGTATTGGCGCGACTGGGCGCAGACCCTGACACTCCCCGAGCGCAAGCCCGGACTGATGAAGCGCTCGGCGCTGACGCTGCGCGGCCTGGTGCACGCCGAATCCGGCGCGATCCTTGCGGCCGCCACCACGTCATTGCCGGAAGACATTGGCGGCATTCGCAACTGGGATTATCGGTACTGCTGGCTGCGCGACGCCTCGATGACCGCATCGGCCCTGGTGGCGCTGGGATCGCTGGGCGAGGCCGAGGGCCTGCTGGGCTGGCTGCACCGAGTACTGGAGCACCTGCCCGGCCCAGATCGCCTGCACCCGCTGTACACCTTGTCCGGAACCGTGCTGCCGCCCGAGGCGGTGATCGACTCGCTGCCCGGATACGCGGGCTCACGCCCGGTCCGCGTCGGCAACGCCGCCAACTCACAAGTGCAGCTGGACGTCTTCGGTCCCGTGGTGGAACTGATCCACGATCTGACTCACGCCCGTAAGCGTCTCGGACACGCCGAACCGCTGACCGATGCCGACTGGAACCTGGTATCCGACATGGTTCTTGCCGTCGAACGCCGGTGGTACGAACCCGACCACGGAATCTGGGAGATCCGCGGCAATCCGCGGCACCACGTCTACTCCAAGGTGATGTGCTGGGTGACCGTGGACCGTGCGGTGAAACTCGCCGAAGAGTTCCAGCGCGAGACTCCCGCGGGCTGGGCCGGACTACGTGACGAGATCGCCGCCGAGGTCATCGACAAGGGCTGGAACGACTCGGTCAAGTCCTTCACCGCCGCCTATGACGGCACAGATCTGGATGCTGCCACCCTGTACATCGGACTGTCCGGGCTGATCGAGCCCACCGACCCCCGGTTCACCGCGACAGTGATCGCCACTGAAGCCGAGTTACGTAGTGGTGCAACGGTTTACCGATACCACCGCGATGACGGCCTGCCCGGCGGAGAGGGCGGCTTCCATCTGTGCGCCGCCTGGCTCGTGGAGGCCTACCTGCTCATCGGTGCGCGATCACAGGCCGAGCTGCTGTTCGACCAGTTGGTCAAGGCCACCGGCCCCACCGGCCTGTTGTCCGAGGAGTACGACCCGGTGGCCGAACGCTCGCTGGGCAATCACCCGCAGGCATACAGCCACATCGGGCTGCTGCGCTGCGCCGCCTTGCTGTCCTAACCGGCCATTTCGCCGCGCCACCGGCGGCGCGGGCATAGCGTTCAGCCATGAACCCCATGCAACGTCTCAGCTCCCTGGCGTCGCAGCAGTTTGGCAAGGTCAACAAGGCCCTGACGACGCCGACCGGACAGCTCACACCACACGCCATCGCCAAGCTCGTCACACCGAGCCGAAGTCTGCGCTCGTCGGTCCGCAAGAAGATCGTCATGATCACCGGCGGCTCATCCGGCATCGGCCAGGCCGCAGCGCTACAGATCGGCGAGGCCGGCGGAACGGTACTGCTCGTCGCCCGCTCCGAGGACAAGTTGCAGGAGACCGCCGCGCAGGTTCGTGGTGTCGGCGGGACCGCCCACGTGTTCCCGTGCGACCTGTCCGATATGGATGCCATCGATCGGATGGTGAAAGACGTGCTTGCCGAGCACGGCAGGGTGGACATCCTGATCAACAACGCCGGTCGATCGATCCGGCGCTCGCTGGCCCTGTCCTACGACAGGCCACACGATTTCGAGCGCACCATGCAACTGAATTACTTTGCGCCCCTGCATCTCATCCTCGGATTCATGCCGGGCATGCGTGAGCGCAAGTTCGGCCACGTCATCAACATCTCGTCCATCGGGGTGCAGACAAAGGTGCCACGATTCGGCGCGTACATCGCATCGAAGGCCGCGTTGGACACGGTCTCCGATGCGTTCCAGGCCGAGACGTCGGACGAGGGACTGCGTTTCACCACCATTCACATGCCCTTGGTGCGGACCCCGATGATCGCGCCGACGACGCTGTACCAGAAGTTCCCGGCCCTGACCCCGGACGAGGCGGGTGAGGTGATCGCCAAGGCGATCATCGAGCGGCCCCGGCGAGTGGCTTCGGCATTCGGACGGATCGCCTCGTTCGCAGATTCACTCACCCCGGAAATCATGGATGCGGTGCGCAATCAGGGGTACAAGATGTTCCCGGATTCCGATGCCGCTAAGGGGGTCAAGAACCTCAAGCCCGAAGAAGTTGACAGCGGACAGCAGATCTTCATCGACGCCACACCCGGGGTGCACTGGTGAGCCTGCCCAAGCCAGAGGCCGCCGGCCCCGTCGTCATCACCGGGGCGTCCTCGGGCATAGGCACCGAGCTGGCGTACGGGCTGGCCAAGTGCGGATACTCGTTGACGCTGGTAGCGCGCCGCAAGGACAGGATGGACAAGCTCGCCGACATCCTGACGGCACGCCACCACATCGAAGTCGGCGTGCAGGCACTGGACCTTGGCACCGAGTCCGGCCGCGCCGAGCTGCGCGAGTGGATTGCCGCCAATCGCATTGCGGGATTGTGCAATTCTGCGGGGTTCGGCACCAGCGGGGTCTTCCATGAGTTGCCGTTGGATCGCGAGCGTGAAGAGATCGAGGTCAACGTCATCACACTGGTCGAGCTGACCCATGCCGCGGTGGCAGGCATGGTTGATCGGGGGACCGGGGCCGTGCTGAACATCGCCTCGGTTGCCGCCTTCCAGCCGATTCCATACATGGCGACCTACGCGGCGACCAAGGCCTACGTGCAGTCCTTCTCCGAGGCCGTGCACGAGGAGCTGCGGGGCACGGGCGTGTCCTGCACGGTGCTGTGCCCGGGACCGGTGCCCACGGAATGGGCGGAGATCGCGAGTGCGGAGCGGTTCAGCGTGCCGGGTGTACAGGTCCCTGCGAAGCAAGTGGCCGCAGCGGCAATCAAGGGCATGCAGCAGGGCGCGCGCAGCGTGGTCCCGGGAGCGGTACCCCAGGCGATGACCGTGGCCGGGCGATACACCCCACGATCACTGCTGCTACCGGCACTGCGTGTAGTCACCAAGCTCAGCGAACGCTGACACGTTTTGCACTCTCCCCGCCCATCCCCCATAATGAAAACCGTTTTCATTACTGGAGAGCTGGAGGTCTGCTGTGCACGCTCGCGTGACTGGGTTGGCTTTGGCGGTTACGACCGTAGGAACGCTCGCGCTCTCCGGCTGCGGCCAAGCCGCCCAACGGTCCAGCGAACCCACGGTGGTGGCCTCCACGGATGCCTGGGCCTCAGTGGCCCAGGCCGTCGCCGGTGACCACGCCAAGGTGAGCGCATTGGTCAGCGGCGCCAACACCGACCCGCATTCCTTCGAGGTAACGCCCGCGGCCGCGGCGCAGGTCCAGGACGCCACGCTGGTTGTGTACAACGGCGACGGCTACGACCCGTTCATCGACAAGCTGCTCAAGGACGGCCAGCCTCGGGTCAACGCCTACCAGCTTCTGCCCGCGGACTCCGCCGACAAGAATGAGCATGTGTTCTACAGCCTGAGCACCGCGAAAAAGGTGGCCGATCAGGTTGCAGACGAACTTGCCAAGGCAGACCCGGACGACGCCGATACCTACCGCGCGAATGCCAAAACATTTGGGCAGCAGCTTGACTCCATCTCAGATCTGCAGCACGGCATCGCCGAGAAGGACCATGGCAAGGGGATCCTCGCGACCGAGCCGGTGGCCAGTCACCTGGTCTCTCATTGCGAACTGGTTGACCGCACGCCCCACGACTTCGCCGAAGCCGCCGAGCAGGGCCAGGACCCCTCCCCCGCCGATGTCGCCACCGCGTTGGACCTGATCAACACCAAACAGGTTGCGGCACTGCTTTTCAACTCTCAAACGGCCGGACCGGTCACCAATCAGCTCAAGCAAGCCGCCGAATCTCATGGCGTTCCGGTAGTGACGGTGACCGAAACCCTGCCGGACGGCACCGACTACATCACCTGGCAGCGACGCACCACCGAACAGCTCGCGACCGCCCTGAGATAATGGCCAAATGAGTACCGCGACGCTGTGCAATGCATCGCTCAATCGCGGCGGACGCACCCTGTGGCAGGATCTGGATCTCACGGTCGAACCCGGTGAGTTCATCGCAGTATTGGGCCCCAACGGTTCCGGGAAGACCTCGCTGCTGCGCCTGTTGCTGGGGCAGGTGCCACTCACCCGAGGCACCATGAGTGTCACCGGCGAACTCGGGTACGTCCCCCAGCACCGGCTCGCCGACAACGCGCTGATTCTGCGCGCGGAGGATCTTGTCGGCCTCGGAATCGACGGGCATCGTTGGGGTTTAGCGGCGTTCAACGGCGCGCGCCGCGCGCGCCAGCGTGAGGCGATCGAACTCGCACTGGATCAGGTCGACGCGACCCACCTGGCAACCAAGGCAGTCTCGTCACTGTCCGGAGGTGAGCTACAGCGGGTACGCATCGCGCAGGCACTGGCGGGCGATCCCGCGCTACTCCTCTGCGACGAGCCGCTGTTGAACCTGGATCCGGCCAGTGCACAACAGATTTGCGCCCTGATCGACAAACGGCGCAGGAGCGCACAAACGGCGGTGCTGTTCGTGACGCACGAGATCAATCCGATCGTGCCGTATGTCGACAGAATCCTGTACCTGGTGGACGGACGCTTCCAGATCGGCACCGTCGACGAGGTGATGACGACGGAGACGTTGTCACGGCTATACCGCGCGCAGATCGACGTGGTGAAGGTACGTGATCAGTACGTGGTGGTGGGCGAAAACCAGCAGCTCACGTCAGAGTGCGCCGAGCACGCCCATGAATAACTTCTTCGATCTCTCACTCACCGCCGATCTGCTCGGGCGCGACTTCGTGCAGCAGGCGATCCTCGCGGCCGCTCTGCTGGGACTGCTGGCCGGGCTCATCGGCCCCTTCGTGATCATGCGCCAGATGTCTTTCGCCGTCCACGGCTCCAGCGAGTTGTCACTGACCGGTGCCGCGGCAGCGCTGCTGGCCGGTGCCAATGTCGGAACCGGCGCACTCCTCGGAAGCGTGGTCGCGGCAATCCTTTTCGGGATCCTCGGGCAGCGCACCAAGGATCGCGACTCGTCAATCGGTGTCGTCATGGCCTTTGGGCTGGGGCTGGCAGTGCTTTTCATCCATCTGTACCCGGGACGCACCGGCACCAACTTCGCACTTCTGACCGGCCAGATCGTCGGCGTCGGATACAGCGGGCTGTTGATGCTCGTCGTCGTGAGCCTCGTGGTGGGCGTGGTGCTGGCCGTCACCTACCGGCCGATGCTGTTCGCCACCGTCGACCCCGATGTGGCCGAGGCGCGCGGAGTGCCGGTTCGCATCTTGGGCATCGTGTTCGCGGCCCTCGTAGGCCTCACCGCGGCACAGGGTGTGCAGATCGTCGGCGCGCTACTGGTGATGTCGCTGCTCATCACACCCGCAGCGGCCGCCGCTCGCATCACCTCGTCCCCGGCGCGCGCCATCGGCCTGTCGATCCTCTTCGCCGAGATCGCCGCGGTCGGTGGCATCGTGTTGTCGTTGGCGCCAGGGGTGCCGATCTCGGTCTTTGTCACCATGATCGCGGTATCGATCTACCTGCTCTGCCGGGTCATCGGGCGGTATCGGCAGGCCTGAGCGGGCTAGGCTCGCACGGTGACGCGCATCGACCTGAATGCCGACCTTGGTGAAGGATTCGGTGCCTGGCGCCTGGGCGACGATGAGGCGATGCTCGATGTGGTCACAAGCGCAAACCTCGCCTGTGGCTTCCATGCGGGCGATCCTGCGACATTGCATCGCACCTGCCGCGCCGCTGCCGCTCGGGGTATCCGCATCGGCGCGCAGGTCGGCTACCGTGATCTGGCGGGCTTTGGCCGCCGGTTCATCGATATCGCCGCAGACGACCTCTACGCCGACGTGGTGTACCAGATCGGCGCATTGGATGCGTTGGCCCGCACGGTCGGGTCGTCCGTGACCTATGTGAAACCGCATGGTGCGCTGTACAACACAATTGTTCATCATGAGGTGCAAGCGGACGCGGTTGCGCGTGCGGTACGCGACGTGAACGCCGCCTTTCCGGTGCTGACACTGCCGCGCAGTGCGTTCGGGGACCGTGCGCGCGAATTAGGGTTGCGCGTGGTGACCGAGGCCTTCGCCGACCGGGCCTACCGAGAGGACGGCACCCTGGTACCGCGCAGCGAACCGGGGGCGGTGTTGCATGATCCCGCTGCGGTCGCGGCGCGCATTCCCGCCCTGAGCAATACTGCCGAATCAATATGCGTACACGGCGATTCCCCGGATGCCGTGACAATCGCACGGACCGTGCGCGCGGCGCTGACAGCCAACGGAATCGAGCTGGCCCCGTTCGTTTAGCGGTGATAGGCCGGTGGCAGCGCCAAACCCTTCTCTGCCAACACCTTCCGCAGGATCGTCGGGTAGTCGCTGATTATCCCGTCGGCACCGGCGTCGATCTGCGCCTTCATGGTCTCGGCGTCGTTGATGGTCCACGGAATGACCTTGAGCCCCAAAACGTGTGCCTTCTCGACGAACTTCTTGTCGGCGACCAGTGTGAAACCCGGATCACCCACCTTGCCTCCATAGGGCACGGTGTATCCCGGTGACAAGATGGTGGCACCGATCTGCTTGGCCCCGTCAATCGGATCCTTGACGACCGCGGGATCCACTCCACCGAGCCACGGCGAGCCCGGGTACCAGGTGGTCTCGTCCCAGAGCGCGACAAGTGGGATACCCGGTTCGGCTCGCTTGGTCATCGGCAGCGTGCGCCAGTCGAAGCTCTGAATTTCGACTTTGTCGACCTTGCCCGCCGCCCGAATAGCCCCGAGAATGACGTCGACAAACACCTGCGGTTCCGCCGATTTCTGAGGTTCGGCGGCCTCCACCTTCGTCTCGATGTTGTACCGCACATCGGCACGATAGGAATCCGAGAGGGCGAAAACCTCGGGTAGCAAAGCAATCCTGTCGTTCTTCACTACCTCTGCCTGTGGAAAATCCTTGAGCAGCTTGCCGCAGTCCAGGGTGCGCAACTGATCGGAGGTCAGGTCTTTCACCAGCTTTCCGACATAAGGGAACTGTGGGTCACCCGGTGTCACCGGGGCAGTATCTGAGCATTTCGCGGGATCGATCACCGGATCGTGCCAGACCATGGGTTTGTGATCCTTGGAGATGACGATGTCGAGCTCGAGAGTGCTCACCCCCAGTTCAAGTGCTTTCGCGAAGGCGCGCAATGATTCTTCGGTGGTTTCACCGCGCCCGCCCCGGTGCGCCTGCAGATCAAAAGACGCCGCGTCCTTATTGCCACAGGACGTCAGTGCCAGGGTAACTGCGAGAACGGCAGCCAAGCGCTTCATGGCGATGAGGCTATGCCACTCGCACCGGGAAGGCACTCGCGTACACCAAACAGCCATCTTCCGTACACAGATGCCTTCGTGGCGCGAAGCAATCAGCGCCGCTGGCGCGCGATCTCCGCGAGTACCACGCCGGCGGCCACCGACGCGTTCAACGATTCGACCGGCCCGGCCATGGGGATCGACACCACCGCGTCGCAGGTCTTACGGACCAGCTGGGACAGACCCTTGCCCTCTGATCCAACGACCACAGCGATATCGCCCGCGCCGTCGAGGTCATCGAGCTCGGTGTCTCCGCCGGCGTCAAGTCCGACAATGGTGAGACCCTTGTCCTGCCAATCCTTCAGTGTGCGTGTCAGATTCGTGGCGCGCGCGACCGGAAGGCGCGCCGCCGCACCAGCGCTGGTTCGCCATGCAACAGCGGTGACCGATGCACTTCGCCGCTGCGGAATGACAACGCCGTGCCCCCCGAAGGCAGCCACGGAGCGCACGATGGCGCCCAGATTGCGCGGGTCCGAGATGTTGTCCAGTGCCACCAATAGTGCGGGCTGCGCCTCCGCACGCGCGCGGGCCAGCAGATCGTCGGGATGGGCGTATCGATACGGAGGGACCTGCAGGGCAAGCCCCTGGTGCAACCCGTTGGTGCTCATGCGGTCCAGGTCGGGCCGCGGCACTTCCAGGATCGCAATACCGGCATCGGCCGCCAGCGACACGGATTCGGTGAGTCTCTCGTCGTTGTCGGCGCCGACGGCGACATATAACGCCGTTGCCGGCACACCCGTGCGCAGGCATTCGAGCACCGGGTTACGTCCCAGCACCATCTCGGACTCGTCGCCCTGCTTCAGCCGACGTTGCTTGGCATCGGTGATCTTCCGTTGCACAGCAGCACGTTTGGCAGCTGGATGCTTCGTCCGCTGTTCGGCCGGAGGTGTTGCGCCCTTGCCCTCCAGGCCGCGTCGGCGTACACCGCCGGAGCCGACGATGGGCCCCTTCTTGGTGCCGGGCTTACGTACCGCGCCGCGGCGCTGGGAATTTCCTGCCATTGCTACTCTTCGTCACTACTCGTAAGGGACCACTGAGGGCCGTCTGCGGTATCGGTGATCTCCAGGCCCGCCCGCTTGAGCCGGTCCCGGATCTCGTCTGCGAGTGCCCAATCCTTCTCTGCCCGAGCGGTTCCCCGCCGCTCTAGCTCGGCCGTCACCAGCACGTCGACAGCATTCAATGCGGCGGACGTCTCGTCACGCGTCTCCCAGCGCTCGTTGAGCGGGTCACATCCGAGGATCGACATCATGGCGCGGACGCTCGACGCCGCCGATAGCGCGCCCTCGTGGTCACCGGCATCCAGTGCCCGGTTTCCGTCCGCGCGCGTAGAATGCACCTCTGCCAACGCGATCGGCACCGACAGGTCGTCATCCAGAGCCGCTGCGAAGCCAGGAGTCCAGGTACCAACCGGGACGTCGCCGACCCGGATCCGCACGCGGTGCAGGAAGTCTTCGATACCGCAGTAGGCCTTGACCGCGTCCGCGAGCGCGGTCTCGGAGTATTCGAGCATGGAGCGGTAGTGCGCGCTACCGAGGTAGTAGCGCAGCTCGACAGCCCGGACCCGTTGCAGCACAGCCGGAATGGACAACACATTGCCCAACGACTTGCTCATCTTCTCGCCACCCATAGTGACCCAGCCGTTGTGCAGCCAGTAGCGTGCGAATCCGTCGCCGGCAGCACGGCTCTGTGCAATCTCGTTCTCGTGATGCGGGAAGATCAGATCCATGCCGCCCGCGTGAATATCGAACTCCGGGCCCAGGTATGACTCGCACATCGCCACGCACTCGGTGTGCCAGCCCGGTCGTCCGGGTCCCCACGGAGTGGGCCACGACGGCTCACCGGGCTTGGCGCCCTTCCACAGGGTGAAGTCCCGCGGGTCACGCTTGCCAGTCGCGACACCCTCGCCCTGGTGCACATCGTCGATCTTGTGCCCAGACAGTTGCCCGTACTCCGGATAGCTCAGCACATCGAAGTAGACGTCGCCGCCACTGGCGTAAGCATGCCCGGTGTCGATGAGACGCTCGATCAGCTCGACCATCTGGGTGATATGGCCCGTCGCCCGTGGGGACACCGAAGGAGGCAGCACTCCGAGCGCGTCGTAGGCCTGGTCGAAAGCGCGCTCGTAGGTGGCCGCCCACTCCCACCATGGCCGGCCGGCATCGGCCGCCTTGTTCAGGATCTTGTCGTCGATATCGGTGACATTGCGAACGAACAGGACGTCATAGGCGCGGGCGGTGAGCCAGCGACGCAGCACATCGAACGCGACACCGCTGCGGACGTGCCCAATATGGGGCAGACCCTGCACAGTTGCCCCGCACAGGTAGATGGAGACGGACCCGGGCTGCAAAGGCACGAAGTCACGCACGGCACCCACACGGGTGTCGTACAGCCGAAGCGGAGCGTGACCGGTCACGACCAGCGAGCTTACAGCGCTGTGACGAGCGCCGTTGCCACCGCGGCCAAGCCCTCGCCACGTCCGGTCAGACCCAGCCCGTCGGTTGTGGTCGCCGAAACCGAAACCGGTGCTCCGAGGAGGCCCGACAGTAGCTCCTGGGCCTCGGCCCGGCGCGGCCCGATCTTCGGGCGATTCCCGATGACCTGAACTGCGGCGTTACCGATCTGGAAACCGCTGTCGTGCAGCAGCTCCCGCACGTGGGTCAGCATCTTCGCCCCGCTGACACCCGACCATTCTGGCTGGCCGGTTCCGAACACCGCACCCACATCTCCCAGTCCGGCCGCCGAAAGCAGCGCATCGCACAGCGCGTGGGCGGCGACGTCACCGTCCGAATGCCCCTCGCAGCCATCCGCATCGGGGAACAAAAGCCCCAGCAACCAGCATTGCTTGCCCGCCTCTATCGGGTGCACATCGGTGCCGATGCCCACCCGGGGCAATGCGCTCATTGAGCTACCTCCCTGCTCAGAATCGCTTCCGCCAGCGTCATGTCCAGCGCCGTGGTGATCTTGAAGGCCAGCCGGTCACCGTCCACGACGTGCACGCTCTCACCCATCTGCTCGACGAGTGCGGCATCATCGGTGGCGACATCCCCCGCGGCCGCGTACGCGCGCCTCAGCAGGTCTGCGGCGAACCCCTGCGGTGTCTGCACGGCGCGCAGGCCGGCACGGTCGGGTGTGCCGCTCACATCCCCGACCGCATTGACCGATTTGATGGTGTCCGCGACGGCTATCGCCGGGATAACCGCGCGACGGCCGCCTTTCAGCTCCGCGACGATGCGGGCGATCATGTCCGGAGGGGTCAACGGACGCGCTGCATCGTGAACAAGAATCCAGTCGGCCGCATTCACCGCTGCCAGCCCGGCGCGTACGGAATCGGTGCGTTCTGCGCCGCCCGGCACAAGTGTGGCCGTCGGGCCCAGCAGGGCCGCAGCCTTTTTCAGCTGCTCGGCGCCGACTACGACGACTACCTCGTCGACGGCCCTGGAAGACAACAGACCATCGACACAACGTTCGAGCATTGTCCGGCCACCAACAGTGACGAAGGCTTTCGGAATGTCTGCACCCAGCCGCACACCGAGACCGGCGGCCGGGACAATCGCCGCCGTCCTACGAGGCAGCTGCGAGCACCTCGTCGAGAATGGTGTCGGCCTTGGCGGCATTGGTGTTCTCGGCAAGCGCCAGCTCACCGACCAAGATCTGACGAGCCTTGGCCAGCATGCGCTTCTCGCCTGCGGACAGGCCACGCTCCTGCTCGCGGCGCCACAGGTCACGCACGACCTCGGCGACCTTCTTCACGTCGCCAGATGCCAGCTTTTCCTGGTTGGCCTTGAATCGACGGGACCAGTTGGTCGGCTCTTCGGTGTGCGGTGCACGCAGCACCTGGAAGACCGTGTCCAGACCCTCGCGGCCCACCACGTCACGGACGCCGACGTACTCGGCATTCTCTGCAGGCACACGAACAGTCAAATCGCCCTGGGCAACCTTCAGGACGAGATACTCTTTCTGCTCGCCTTTGATGGTTCGGGTCTCGATCGCTTCGATCAGCGCTGCACCGTGATGTGGATACACAACGGTGTCTCCGACCTTAAATATCATCTTGTTTCGTGCCCCTTTCGATACCCAATTCTATCACGGGGCATCTCGACGTGTGCACCAACGGTGCAGGTCAGGGGCACTGCAGGTGAACCCTCGGGGTTGACATGGTGACGTTTTCGTGCATCCAGCGCCCCTCGGCGGCGGCGCTCGCCGACCCATAAACCAGCCCTCACAAGCGGTAATCCAGGTCACATCGGTTCCCCGATGCCAGACTGGGACACCGGATCCGGACGGATCTGGACGGTCTTCACGCGAGCGACTCATCCCGAGTGCCCCGCCGTTTTCGTCGTCGCCAGGCACCTACTACTGTCTATAGGACATATCGGCCGCAGGTGGATTTCGGACTATCCGGAGCCGCTTTCGAATCAGGGAGATGCCTGTGTTTCGCACTCGGTCCCATCGCAGCACCGCTCGCGTGACGACACTTCTTGGCGCCGCGGTTCTCGCGACTGCCCTCACCGGCTGCGGCTCGGGGCAGATCTCGCAGACAGCGAACCAGTCGTCGGCGATCAACGGCGGCAGTGCCAACCTCGGCAAGCTGGCGTTGCGCAACATCCATCTCGTCGGCACCCCGGACCCGGTGAAGCAGCGTGCCGGGCAGAAGGCCGAGCTGGTTCTGGTCATCACGAATGAATCAGCGGATGTCAACGACAAGCTCACCGCGATTTCCTCTCCTGACGACATCGGCAAGGTGACCCTGAGCGGCGACAGCGAGATCCCGGCGACCGGCCGCCTGTTCGTCGGGGCCGCCGAAGGCCAGGAGCCCGCATCCGAGGCCAAGGGGCCCGAGGCCGCCGGCGCAGAAGGCAGCAACGGGGAGCACGGTGCCACCGTCTCCACCGAGCCCGGAGCCGCCACGACGGAGGTCAAGGCACCAGAGCCCAAGCCGCAGGCCGCCTCTGACCCGACGATCAAGCACGGCAAGGCTCAGCTACAACTGACGAAGGATCTGGCCGACGGCCTCACGTACCGATTCACCTTCACCTTCGAGAAGGCCGGAGAGGTCACCGTCGCGGTGCCGATCGACGCCGGTCCGAGTGCACCTCGCCAGCACACCGCCAATGAGGAAGGCCACGAGGGCGGCGGACACTAACACAGTCGCACAGCGAGGGCCCGGAACGGCGATCTGCCGTCTCGGGCCCTCGCTTTTTTCGTGCTAGCTTGCGCCCATGAAACGGCTCTTCACCTGCATGGCGGCGGTGGCCACGATGGGCGCGGCGCTGACCGCTCCTGCAGCACACGCAGCGCCCAGAACGGTGACGTACCGAGTCTGGGCGGAATACGGCCCACTGGTCGCGGCAACCATCGGCTACAACGAAGCGGACGGTTCCCGGCATGGTGCGATGAATCCGCAGTTGCCGTGGGGTAAGGACATCACGTGGACCGATGACACCAAACATCCCGTCATCAACGTCACCGGATACAACACCGGGGATGGTCCCCGGATCTTCTGTCAGATCCTCATCGACGGCCAGGTGGTCGACGAGGACGACCGAGTGGAACTGGCCACCTGCAGCTACGCCACCGACGGCATCCCCCGCGAGCACTGCCAGCGCGGCAACTCCGGTTCTATTGTCGGCATCTTTTCGAAGGTCGACGGAGATCCGTGCAGTCGCGCTCAGTGACATCGACGGTGTGACGAATCGGCCCATTGCCCGCGACCGTCGTGATAGCTTCCGGCCCAAAGCCTGAACCGGGAGGACACCGTGAAGCGAACCCTGGCAGCGGTAACCGCGGCAACCGCAGTCGTTGGCCTGACCCTCCCCGGGACCGCGCAGGCTGCGCCCCCCAAGGTGACCTACCTGGTGTGGGCAGCGGGCAAGGCACCCGAGGCCGGCACCATCAGCTACGGAGGCTACAACGGAACGCCTCAGTCCGTCAGCGGCGTCAAGCTGCCATGGTCGGTGACGGTGGCCTGGCCGTACCAGGACACTGTCAAGCAGGTGACGGCGATCTGGGGCTCGGGGCACATCTACTGCCGGATTCTGGTGGACGGGCAGACCGTCTTGTCCAACGACGGCGAGAAAACCGTGAACTGCCAGGACCGCATCGTCCCGCTTCCCCCTGACTGACACCGCAGGACCCGCATCCCCGGATTTGTCACACCCGACGGCTAACGTCGCGGTGTGGCCAAACCCCGCGCGCAGTTCAGGTGTTCTGAATGCCAGCACACCACCGCTAAATGGGTGGGCCGCTGCCCTGATTGCGGCACCTGGGGCAGCGTGAGTGAAACCGCCGTGCTGTCCTCCATCGGCGGACTCGGCGCGGTGCGAGCCGTCGCTCCGGCCTCGGCAGCGGTACCCATCACCAGCATCCCCACCGACACCACCAAGCACCAGCCCACCGGTGTCTCCGAGCTCGACAGGGTGCTGGGTGGCGGCGTCATCCCCGGCTCGGTGAATCTTCTCGCCGGTGAGCCGGGCGTCGGCAAATCGACGCTGCTGCTGAAGGTCGTCCACCAGTGGGCGGCCTCTGGCGGACGTGCGCTCTACATCAGCGGCGAGGAGTCGGCGGCCCAGGTTCGGCTTCGGGCCGAACGCACCGGATGCGCGCACGACGAGGTGTATCTGGCCTCCGAATCCGATCTACACAGCGTGCTGGGACATATCGAGGCGGTCAAACCCACACTGGCAATTATCGATTCGGTGCAGACCATGTCCACCACCGATGCCGACGGCGTGACCGGTGGTGTTACCCAGGTGCGCGCGGTGACGACGGCGTTGACCATGGCGGCGAAGTCTTCGGGGGTGGCGATGGTGCTGGTCGGCCATGTCACCAAGGACGGTGCGATCGCTGGGCCGCGATCTCTGGAACACCTGGTCGACGTGGTGTTGCACTTTGAGGGCGACAAGCACACGGCGTTGCGCATGGTCCGTGGAGTCAAGAACCGATTTGGCGCCGCCGATGAGGTCGGATGTTTTCAGTTGCGCGACAGAGGGATCGAATGTGTATCCGATCCTTCCGGGTTGTTCTTGGAACATCGCGAGAAGGCCGCTGCCGGAACGGCGGTGACGGTAACCCTCGACGGTAAGCGCCCTCTGCTCGGCGAGGTGCAGTCTCTCGTCACCACTTCCACCAACCCGTCACCGCGGCGCGCGGTGAGCGGACTCGATCATGCACGTTCGGCGATGGTTACCGCCGTACTGGAACGCCATGGACGAATTCCCTTGGGCAATAACGATATTTACATGGCAACGGTGGGCGGCATGCGCATGACCGACCCGTCGTCGGATTTGGCCATCCTGATGGCGGTGGCCTCTGCGTACACCGACATCGCATTGCCGGCCAACATGGTGTTCATCGGTGAGGTGGGGCTGGCGGGCGATATCCGGCGCACCGCTGCCGTGGGCAAGCGCATCGCCGAGGCCGCGCGGCTCGGCTACACCCATGCGGTCATTCCGCCCGAGGGGGACGACCTGCATCCGGCCGGTATGCACCTGCTGCGCTGTCCCACGGTCGGCAGGGCCCTTGAAGTGCTCTCCGAGGCACGCCGGATCGAGCCGGAAAAGCGCCCGAGTCTACGCCTCGCACAACAATTTACGGACTGATGCCGAGCGTCCGCGAGGCTCCTTCACCGTAGTGCGCATCCGGGTCGATGATCACGAAGATCCCCTGTGAACTAGCCACCAGCTCACCGTCGATTCGCGCACTGGCCGTCGTGTACAGCTTGCGTCCGGCCCTGCCCTCCACCGCAGCGGCCAGGTCTACCATTGCCCCAACCGGAATGGGCCTGCGGTAGTCGATCTCCAAATGCGCAGTGACAGCGATCAACTGCGTCACGATGCCCAGCACGCCCTGCAACTCATCAAAGATCGCCGCCATCACACCGCCGTGGATGACGCCGGGTCCGCCCTCTAGCTCCGGGAGAACCTCGAACTGGCCGGTGACACCGGCGCCGTCAGCAGCGAAGAATCGCGTGCCCCACAGGTCCTCCTCGGACCCCGGGTAACTGAACCTGCGGGGCCAGCCCGGGTTCAGCGCTGCTCCCGGAGCGGGGGCTTCCGGGCCGCGGCTAACCGGCTCTAGCCCCTCGGGCAACGTCCACGTCGACATGACCACGTAATCTAACTGCGGCGAACCGAGCCTGGAGAGGGAGGGGCGCGATGGACAACGCGGAAGCCAACGCAAGAATGCGGGAGACCCTGGCCCGGTTGGCGCCGGGCACACCCCTGCGCGACGGGCTGGAACGCATTCTTCGTGGTCGCACCGGGGCGCTGATTGTCCTGGGCTACGACGACAAGGTCGAGAGCATCTGCGACGGCGGTTTCTCACTCGATGTCGCTTTCGCCCCGACCCGACTTCGCGAGCTGTCCAAAATGGACGGTGCCGTGGTGCTGTCCACGGACGGATCGCGCATCGTTCGCGCCAACGTGCAGCTGGTCCCCGACCCGTCCATCCCGACCGAAGAGTCCGGTACCCGGCACCGGTCCGCGGAACGAACGGCCATCCAGACGGACTATCCCGTTGTCTCGGTGAGCCATTCAATGAACATCGTGAGCGTGTACACCGCCGGCATCCGCCACGTGGTCATGGATTCGGCGACCGTCATGTCCCGGGTCAACCAGGCGGTGTCCACCCTCGAGCGCTACAAGACACGACTGGACGAGGTGACCTCGTCGTTGTCCACTGCGGAGATCGAGGACTTCGTGACCCTGCGCGACGTCATGACCGTGGCGCAGCGGCTGGAACTGGTGCGCCGGATCAGCCAGGACATCGAACTCGATGTCATCGAGCTCGGCACCGACGGACGTCAGCTCAAACTGCAGATCGGCGAGCTCGTCGGCGATAACGACACCGAACGCGAACTACTGGTGCGGGATTATCACGCCAACCCCGAGCCACCGACTCAGGCGCAGATCGCGTCGACACTGGAAGATCTGGACGCGCTCTCGGACACCGATCTGTTGGACCTGACGGTGCTGTCGCGCACATTCGGATACCCATCGACCGTCGAAGCCCAGGACACCGCGATGAGTTCCCGCGGTTACCGGGCCATGACGCACATCCCCCGACTGCAGTTCGCACATATCGACAGGCTGGTCAGGGCCTTCGGGTCGCTACAGGGACTCCTGGCCGCCAGCGCGACCGATCTACAGTCGGTGGAGGGAATCGGGGCCATGTGGGCCCGGCACATCCGTGAAGGACTGTCCCGTCTGGCCGAATCGACTCTTACCGAACAAACCGGTTAGGCCGGTGGTGCTGCCGGCGGCGGTGCATCGGCAGGCTTCTCACCGATGATGAAGGGCACTGGCGCGCTGCGCAGATCTCCGAGCTGAACCACCAGCGAGTAGGTCCCCGGGCCGATGGCCGGGCGAGGCAGCGGGCAGTTCGGCGCGGAACCCATTCCGGTCCAGGTGACCTCGGTGGTCACCTGCTCGCCGGGGTTGAAGGTCTTGATGGAGTTCTCTTGCGACGGAGCGCAATCCAGGTTGGCCCAGATCCGCTTGTTGTCCACACTGAACACCGAAGCGGCCAGCACAGCGGCACCCACATCTCGTTTGCACTGCACCAGGCCGATATTGGTGACCACCATGGTGAACTTGGGCTGCTCGCCGGCTAGATAGCTGGGCTTGTCGGTGGAGGCCTTCACCGCGAGCGTCGCGTCGGGGCAGTCATCGCCAGCGTTCAACGCCACTGGCGGCACCAATTCGGGCTTGGCGATGGGCGGTCCGTCGTGGACCGGCGCATCCACCGGCTTGTCGGTCGGCTTCTGGATCTCGTTGGGCGGCAGAATGACCGGCTTACCGGCGGGTGCCGTCGCTTCAGCAGGCTGATCCGCGGCCTTGGTGTCGGCTCCTGCACTGCCACCGACCAGCGCGAAGATCACCGCGGCGACGATGGCGACAACAACCACCGCCACACCGATCGCGAGGGCGCGGCGCCGCCAATAGATCTCCGAAGGCAGCGGGCCTGAGGGGTGCATGTCAATCACGATTCAACGGTAAGCGCAGGTCACTATAGGATGGCCGACCTCGCTCGGCGTGTCGGCGAGCTATACAGACTTCACAGTGCTAATTGAGGGTGACGCGGCAGAGCCGTTCCGGCGCAGCGGGCACTAGTTCACGCAGGGAATGCCACTGCTGCCAACAACCGGCTTACCCGAGTCCGGCGGTGCGTAGTCCTCCGAACTCAACGAGCCGGCCATCGAACTCGCGGTGCCGCTGTCTTCGGCGCTCAAGACATCGGACGGCGCAGAGTATCCGTCTCCCAGCATGACCCGAATTCGTCCGGGCGCCAACGCGGGATCCGCACTGGGCTTCACATCAATGCCCAACATTGTGGACATGGTCTTGGCGTCGGCATCGGCACCTGCGCCGTAATCGATGGTGGTACTGGTCGATTCGCCGCTTTCCGGATCCCGCACGTCGCCCTTGGTGTAACCGCGGCTCACCAGCGCCGACGAAATCGTTGATGCCAGACCCGACGTCGAGGTGGCATTCACTACGTCGACAGTGCTCGTGGGCGTCGCGGGAGCGGACGCGGGCGCGGCATCCTCCCCCTTGAACGCGGCGGCCACCTTGGCCCGGATCGCCACCGGGTCGACGATGTTCACGTCGGCACCGTTGATGGTGTCGTACCGCACCACCGGCAGCGTCTGGAAGTTCACGTTGCCGTCCGCGATCTGTCCTATGCGCTGGAATTGCTTCTCGGTCCAGCCCTTTGACAGCACAACGTCCTTGTGGACGACGTTCATCAGACCGTTCAGTTTGGTGATGTCAGTGAGGGTGCCGGCATTGCGCAACTGCTGCATCACCGAGATCAGGAAGGCCTGCTGGCGATGGGTTCGGTCCAGGTCACCGTTTTCCAGGCCGTGGCGTTGGCGCACGAACGCCAGGGCCTGTGAGGCGTTGAGGGTTTGTTCTCCGGCCTGGAAGTTCGCACCCGAATAGCTGTCGTAGACGGCATTGTTCAGGCAGACGGTGACCCCACCCAGCTCGGAGGCCAAGTCGTAGAAACCGACCAAGTTGACCTCGGCGAAGTAGTCGATGGGCTGACCAGTAAGCCGGTGCACGGCATTGAGAGTTGCGCGCCTGCCGGCCTCACGGCTCTGCTGCTCCAGCGTCGCTTGATCGGTGATGCCCTCGTTGACGAGCTTGTCCGCCTCATTGGCCTTGGTCAGGCCATAGGCTTCCTTGATCTTGATGTGCTTGTAACCGGGTATGCCCTCGGCCGGGACCCAGTCGTCGCGGGGAATCGAGAACGCGGTGACCTTGTTGTCCGCGCCGACGTGCACGAGGATCAGGGTGTTGGTGTTGTAGCCGCCGGCATCCGAATCACCGGCATGCAGCTGGCTCAGGACCGCCTTCGGCAGGTCGTTTCCGTCCTGGTCCTTCCGCGAATCCAGACCGATGAGCAGCATGTTCATCGAGCCGTCGCTGGACTTGCCGCCTTCGGCCTCCGCACCCGAAGTGGGGACATGGCTGAACGCCTTGTAAAACACCTGCCAACCGGCGCCGGTTACCACCAGGCTGGCGCACGCCAGCAGAGCGAAGACTGCTCGACCAGCCGCAGTTTTACTTATTGACCAGCGGTTATTCGATTTGGGCAGTGCGTGCTTTGGCCGCCTGCGACCAGTGTCGCGGCTCATCGGTCGCCACCCCCGTGTGGCAGCAACGTACACACTGAACTACCCATCCCTCCCCCAGAGAAATCTGCATTCCGTCTAATTCTCCCATCACGGGCATCGAGATGCCATGTGACGTTTACCGAATGCACGTTGACCTGGGGTTTTGAGATCTTTACTCGCCGATGTCGCCGACGTGGCCGTGTAAAACGATGCGTCCGTCAGCCAGTTTGTAGGTCAGGTACACGATGGCGAGCTTGTTGGCCTTGACCGCATCGGCGACCACCTGCGAGCGCTGCAACAACTTGATGCCGGTCTCTTCGACGTGGCGGGCCTCGAACTCATCAATACGAGTCAGCCCGTCCTTGCGGCCGCCCAGGATCGAGGGCATCACCCGTACCACCAAGTCCCGGATGTACCCGCCGGGCACCTCTCCGGTGTCCAGGGCGGCCACCGTGGCCCCGACCGCGCCACACGAGTCGTGGCCCAGGATCGCGATCAACGGCACACCCAGCACCGCCACCGCGTACTCGATCGAGCCCAGGACGGCGGAGTCGATCACCTGACCGGCGGTACGCACGATGAACATGTCGCCAAGGCCCTGATCGAAAATGATCTCCGCGGCCACCCGGCTGTCCGAGCAGCCGAACAGCAGCACATTGGGGTTCTGACCATTGGCCAGCTCGGCCCGACGCGTAATGCTCTGGCTCGGGTGCTGCGGAAAGCCACCCACAAAACGCTGGTTACCCTCTTTGAGTGCCTTCCAGGCGGACCTCGGATCAGCTGTCATACCCGTCATTGTGCCCTGACGAACTTTTGAGCTGGTTTGATGTCGCCGAACGAGACCTTCCCTGGCGCCATCCGGAAGCGACGCCGTGGCACATCCTCATCAGCGAAGTGATGCTCCAGCAGACCCCGGTGTCCCGGGTGGAACCGGTGTGGCGGGAATGGGTGGCACGCTGGCCAGTTCCGTCCGCCATGGCGAAAACCTCTGTGGCAGAAGTACTACGCGCCTGGGGAAAGCTGGGATACCCGCGTCGCGCCATGCGCCTACACGAATGCGCCACGGTGCTGGCCCGCGACTATGGCGACCAGGTTCCCGACGACGTGGAGACATTGCTGACGTTGCCCGGAGTCGGGGCGTACACCGCGCGGGCCATTGCCTGCTTCGGCTATGGGCAGCGAGTTCCCGTGGTGGACACCAATGTTCGCCGAGTGATCGCGCGGGTGGTCCATGGCGTCGCCGACTCCGCACCATCGGCACGGGACCTGCGGGACGCCGAGGCATTGCTGCCCGTTGACAACGGGGCACGGTTCTCCGCGGCACTCATGGAGCTGGGCGCCCTGGTGTGCACCGCCCGCGCGCCGCAGTGCCCGCTGTGTCCGCTCAGTTCCTGCACGTGGCACGAGGCGGGCCGACCTGAATTAGACACACCCGCCCGGCCGGTGCAGAAGTACGCCGGTACGGATCGCCAGGTACGAGGCCGATTGTTGGATGTATTACGCGGCAGCAGCATTCCTGTGACGCGGGCACAGCTCGACGTGGTGTGGCTGTCCGACATAGCCCAACGCGACCGCGCCCTGGACTCGTTGCTGGTCGACGGATTGGTCGAGCAGACATCGGACGGCCGCTTCGCATTGGCCGGCGAGGGCGGCTAGCCGACCGCCGTCGCGAAGGTCTTGCGGTAATCGGTGGGCGTGATCCCGACACCGCGGCGGAAATGATGGCGCAACAGGATCGCCGTACCGAAACCGCTGCGTGCCGCCACCGCATCGATATCAAGATCGGTCTCCTCCAACAGACGCCGGGCCAGCAGTACCCGCTGGTCGATGATCCAGCGCAGCGGCGTCACCCCGGTCTGATCGGTGAACTTGCGGGCGAACGTGCGGGTCGACATATGCACGCGTGCGGCAAGATCGGCGACCGTATGCGTCTGGCCGATGTTTTCGATGAGCCAATCAAACAGTCCGCCAAAGCCGTTGGTATCCACATCGGGTACTGGCTGCGGAATGAACTGACGCTGACCACCCGCGCGCTGCGGCGGTACCACCATGCGTCGCGCGATCTTGTTGGTGATCTCGCTACCCAGCTCGCGGCGGACCAGATGCAGGCAGGCATCGATGCCCGCGGCGGTCCCCGCGCTGGTGATCAGGTCGCCGTCATCGACGAACAACACATCACGATCCACCGTCGCCGTTGGATGCCGGCGCGCCAGCTCGTCGGTGTACATCCAGTGCGTGGTGCAGCGGCGGCCGTCCAACAGCCCTGCCGCACCCGCTATGAAGACCCCCGAGCAGACGGTGAGCACTGTGGCACCGCGATCTGCGGCGGCACGCACTGCATCCAGCGCCTCCGGCGGGTAACCCTCGGTGTAGGTACGCGCCGGCAACGCCACCAGATCGGCATCGGCGAGCCCGTCGAGTCCGTGATCGGGGATCAGCGCGGCCCCGACCGTGGTGCGCAGCGGAACCCCGGGTTCCACCCCGCACACCCGAAAATCGAAATTGGGAACGCCGTCGCTAGTGCGGTCGAGGCCGAAGACCTCACATAAGACACCGAACTCGAAAACGGCGACCCGGTCGAGGACCAGCGTCGCCACCGAACGCAACATGGCTGAATATTATCGAAGGTCGTCAATTCCGCCACTGTTGGCGTGATATTTATCAGAACACAATTATTGCCATGACCATCTTCGCCGCCATTCTCGTCCTGCTATCCCCATTCGCCCTGGCGGTCGCACTGAGCTGGATCGCCCGCCGAAACAAGACCTTCCGAATTCACCTCGATCAGTTCCGGGTCGCCGCGCCTCTGGGCGGAACCTTCGCCGACGATCGTGACCTGCAACGGCAGCTGCACGAGATGGAAGTGATCCACTCCCGGCGCTAGCCGGTTACCCGGCCGCGACTGCTGCGATGAACTCGCACACCGCCGCCCGATAGCGTTCCGGCGCGTCGTCGTGAATCAGATGCCCAGCTCCCTCAACCTTCACATAGGTTGATTTCCAACCTATTTCGGCCATCTTGGTCATCTGTCCGGGTGGCGCCACGGTCACCGAAGCCTCCATCAGTAGCGACGGACAACGCACCTGCCGCCACTGATCCCAGAAGTCGCGCACTCCCCATTCCGCAGCCGTAGCTATCCATTTGTCAATGGGGCCGTGCAAGCGCCAGCCACCGGGCACCCGGTCAAATGCCTCCAGGAAATACTGTCCCGCAACGGGTCCGAACCTTTCGGTGACTTCGGCGGCCGATGTGAAGACTTCCGGCCACGAGTACAACCAAGGTTCCCAGGGCCCCGTGGTACCCCCGACGAAATCCGGAGCCATGTCCTCCACGACCAGCCCCGACACCAGCTCCGGATGCTCGGCAGCCAGGCACCACGAATGCAACCCACCCATGGAGTGCCCAACGAGCAGAGCCGGACCGTCAAGCTCGCGCACCGCCTTCGCAAGCGCCTCGACATAACGCTCAGTCGAAATCGGTTGGGCATCAACGACGTCTTGCCCTCGATGCCACGGTGCGTCGTAGGTGTACACCCGGCCCAGCTCACGCAGCCAGGGCAACTGCCGCGACCAGGTGCTCCCGCGCCCCATCAGACCGTGCACGAGCACGATCGACGGCACCCCCGCAGCTCTAGACAGACCGCCTTGGTCGAACAGGCGGTCGTGGTCCATGTCTCTCATCATCGCCCTGTCAACATAAGCCCCGCTGCCGGGTAGCCTGAACCCATGTCCGTGGTGAAGATCAACGCAATCGAGATCCCCGAGGGTGCAGGTCCGGAGCTGGAGAAGCGGTTTGCTCACCGCGCCGGAGCAGTGGAGAACCAGCCAGGATTCCTGGGCTTTCAGCTGCTGCGCCCCGTGAAGGGCGAAGACCGCTACTTCGTGGTCACCCAGTGGGAATCCGAGGAGGCCTTCCAGGCCTGGGCCACCGGTCCGGCGGTCGAAGCACATGCCGGCCAGCAGGCCAAGCCCGTGGCTAAGGGCGCCCACCTGTTGGAGTTCGAGGTTGTGCTCGACGTGACCGGGGCCGCCGCCAAGGCGTGAACGGGGGGTTGCTGCGCGCGCGCATGACGCGCGCCGTTTCAGTGTGCACGGTGGCCGTGGTGGCGTTGTCGGTGGGCAGCACAGCGGGGTGTGGCATCAAACTGCGGCAGGTGCCGCACGGTGATGTCGATACAAGCACGCCTCCTGGCCTGCGCTCGCAACAGCTCATCGACATGCTGAATTCGAACTGGCCGATCGGTAAGCAAGGCGTGGCGACATTGGCCGCCGCCAACAAGGTCGATGACTACACCGAGATCATGACCAAGTTGTGGGTGGACCGGCCGTACAAGGTGAGCTCGGTGGATCTCGCCGCGAACAGCTCCACCGTCCATTTGATCGCTCCCTACGGCGCCAATGTGGACATCGGACTGCGCACCAACGACAAGGGAGATGTCGACAGGCTGGTCCCGTACCAGCAGCCCCCGACGATCGCCGACTGGTCCGATATCGACACCGCGCTGTCGGCATCCGGCGGCCGGTACTCCTACCGGGCCTCCAAGATCGTCAACGGACAGTGCGAGCAGATCGCCGGAACCAACACCTCCGAATCCATGCCGTTGGCTTCGGTTTTCAAGCTCTACGTACTGTTGGCCACCGGTACCGCGATCAACGCGGGCACCCTCAAGTGGGATGACCAACTCACCGTCACCGATCGCGGCAAGGCGCTCGGAAGCTCGATGGACAAGCTGCCGACGGGCTCAACCGTCTCGGTGCGCACCGCCGCTCAGAAAATGATCTCGGTGAGCGACAACATGGGCACCGACATGCTGATCAACCGCCTGGGTCGCCAGGCGATCGAAAAGGCCCTCGCAGACGGCGGGCATCATGACCCGGCGTCGATGACCCCTTTCCCCACCATGCACGAGCTGTTCAACATCGGCTGGGGCATACCGGATGTCCGCCAGCAATGGAAGGACGCCACCACACCCGCACAGCGTGGTCAGATGCTCGCCGAGGCGGACACCCACGACTACAAGCTGGATCCGGACCGGACCACCACGCCCGCATCGAAATTCGGCATCGAGTGGTACGGCAACGCCGAGGACATCTGCCGTGTGCACGCGGCACTGCAGAAGGTCGCAGTGGGTGCGGCCGCCCCGGTCCGCGACATTCTGTCCGCGGAACCCGGTATCGACCTACACAGCGAGAACTGGCGCTACATCGCTGCCAAGGGTGGCAATCTGCCCGGTGACCTGACGTTCAGCTGGTACGCCGAGGATCGCCACCATCAGCCGTATGTGGTGAGCTTCCAACTCAATTGGGACCGCGCATTCGGCCCTGGCGCGGCCGGGTGGGTGATCGGCCTGGCCAAGGGCGTCTTCAAGAAGCTGGGATGAGCGCTCGCTAGCCGGTGGCGGCGGCCTCGGCGTTGACGGGCTTGCGCCCGATCACCGTGGCGAATCCGATACCGATCGTCGCCCACATGATGGCCTGCGTCGTGAACGAGTACAGCCGAAACAGATACAGGTCATGCGCCGGAAACCCTGGATAGACGATCTTCCCGTCGGCATCGAGCAGCGGTTGCGGCGCCTCGACAAATCCGGGCGTGACCGCGATGACGAGCCCCACCAGCACGACGAACACCGCGGCGGCCGCGAGCGTGGCCGTCCAGGTGTCCACGCGCTGGGATAGCTTTCGGCCTACCCACAGCGCGACCGCGAGTGCGATCGCCGCGACCAGAATCATCAGCACGAAGTACCCGGTGCGCTCCTTGATGGTGCCCTCGGCGCTTGCTGCCGGCGGATTGGCCGGGAACTTCAGGAACGGCACCACATACAGCACCAGGAACAGACCACCGGCGACCGCCAGAGCCTGTGCGCGCGGACTGAGATTGCCGACCCGTCCGATCGCCACCACGTACGCCACCGCGAAGAGTGCGCCCATCGCGATTCCGAATCCGATGACACCGAGCGCCAAACCCGCATTTGCCTGCGCGAAACGGCTGAACAGTTCCGCGCCCTCATGATGGGCGTGAACGCCGGCCGCCTCGTCGAGCGCGGCTTGCGCCTCGCCCCGGCCCTCCTCGTAGGAGATGGCCCTGTTGATGACGGGCTCCACGAAGATCCATCCGAAGATGAAGGACAGCAACCCACCCAATGCGCCGAAGCCTAAGCCGCGCAAAATTATTGACTTTTCCATGTATTCGGTCCGCTGCTAGTGGCAGGGGAAACCGAGCAGATGGCGGGCGTCATGCACGAACTCATGAACGTGCATATCGCTACCGAAGATCGACACCGCACCCTGGTCGATGCCGATGAAGTAATAGGCGAGCAGCCCAAAGAGGGTAGTCACGCTCAACCACAGCGCAGCCTGGGGAATCGACACCGCAACCGGATGGCTGGCGGACGTTGTGTGTGCCATATTGCTCCTTTTCGGGATACCGCGTCCCGGGTCCGATCGTCGTCTTCTGGAATCGACAGGTCGGGGTCTGACTTTTACAGTGGCGCGACCGTCCTGGGATCACACCAGGTTCCCGTCCTGTCGAAGGACGAACTGAGCTTAGTCGACGCGGCTGGTCTGCGCCTTCGAGTGATAGTTTTGGCCTCGCATTGGTTTCTCCATGAGCACCAAGAAGCGCTCCTGGAGATCGCAAGAGGGAATCCGGTGTGAGTCCGGAACTGCCCCGCAGCGGTATGTGGAAACGACAGCGGCACTAGAAGCACTGGGTCAAGTACCTGGGAAGCGGCCGCCGGTAGGTGAGGCTCGTAGATGAGCCTCGAGTCCACGAGTCCGAAGACCTGCCAACGCGGCCGCACCTCCTGGTGCGGTCATTCGCCAGTGCCGAGGGCCCGCCTGGTGGGTAGTGCCTATGCGGCGTATCCGTCATGCCCGAAGCGTCGGCGACCCGACGACGCAGGAAGATCGATGCTCGCAGCACAGCACGGACGGCCGGTGTTCCTGGCAGCGGTCGGCGGTCTGGCAGCACTACTGCTGCTGTCGGTGACGGCGCTCGCCTTCGGCACCGCCGACGTGCCATGGCGCGACTGTCTGCATTTCCTCTGGGCAGGCGCGACCGGCGGCTCGGTGCCGGCCACCGACGCGGCGAATTACCGAATCGTTGTCGAGTCCCGGCTGCCGCGGGTGATTCTCGCGATCCTCGTCGGTGCGGGGCTGGCGGTGGTGGGTGTGCTCGTACAGGCCATGGTCCGCAACGCACTTGCCGATCCGTACGTTCTGGGCATCTCCTCGGGCGCCTCGGTAGGCGCCACCGCGGTCGTGGTCTACGGGGTACTTGGCACCCTCGGGGTGTACGCACTCTCCCTTTCGGCCTCATTGGGGGCGCTTGCAGCAACGGCACTTGTCTACCAAATCGCCCGTACCCCACAAGGTCTGATACCTCTGCGGCTGGTGCTGGTGGGCACTGCGGTGGGGTACGGCCTGTCCGCGGTGACAACAGTGCTGGTGTTCTTGGCACCGAACGGCGAAGCGGCGCGCAGTGTGATGTTCTGGCTACTCGGCAGCTTGGGGGCGTCGTCATGGGACAAGGTGCCGGTGGCGCTGGCGGCGACCGTGATCGGCTTCCTATGCGTTGCAGGGCTCGCGCGTCAGCTCAACGCCCTCGCCATGGGTGATGAGGTGAGCGCGTCGCTGGGTTTACACGCCGGCCGCTTCAGGGTTTCGCTGTTCGTATTGTCCGCCGCCATGACGGGATGTTTTGTATCCATCTGCGGAGCAATCGGATTCGTGGGCCTGGTCATTCCACACGCGGCACGGCTGCTGGTCGGAGCGGACCATCGCCGGGTCTTGATCGTGGCTCCGGTGCTGGGCGCGTGCTTCCTTGTGGCCGCCGACCTCATCGCGCGGACCGCAATTCCGCCGCAAGAACTGCCTCTCGGCGCGATCACGGCCGCGGTCGGGGTGCCCGTCTTCGTCGGGTTGATGCATCGCCGCGCGATGTCCGCGGGAGCGGTGGGCTGATGGACGTCAGCTACCGGAATGTGTCGGTCGATATCGGGGGTACTCGGATCGTTTCCGGCATTGACCTCGAGGTCGGGGCCGGTGGGTTCGTCGGCATCGTCGGCCCTAACGGCAGTGGTAAGTCGACGACCCTGCGCTGCCTCTATCGCGCACTTGCGCCAGCCACCGGTGACGTCACAGTCAGTGGCGTATCGGTGCGGGCAATCAGCATGCGGGAGAACGCTCGTCAGGTGGCCGCACTCACCCAGGACGTGTCCTTGGACTTCGATTTCACGTCTGCCGAAGTCATCGCCACCGGTCGGTTACCGCACGGCACGTCCCTGCGCGGCACCTCCGAACTGGACCGACGCATCTGCACGGAGGCCACCGAGACGGCGGACGTGACCGCACTCGCCCACCGCAAGTTCAGTTCCCTCTCCGGCGGGGAACGTCAGCGAGTTCTCATAGCCCGCGCTCTCGCGCAACAGCCGCACGTCCTGGTGCTGGACGAGCCGACGAATCATCTGGATGTGCGCCATCAATACTCGATACTCAGTTCGGCTCGGACACTGGGTATTACCGTCATCGCCGCACTACACGATCTCAATCTCGCGGCACAGTACTGCGACACGATCCATGTCATGGCCGAGGGACACGTGGTGCTGTCGGGATCACCCGACCAGGTCATTACCACCGAGTCCATCGGCCGCTGGTTCGGCATCGGTTGTCACGTCATCGCCCATCCACGAAGCGGCGTCCCACAGATCATCTTCGATGCTCAGCCAGAGAGGCAGGACAAGGAATGAAGGCACTCACCGGTTTGGCGGTCGCGATGTCGCTACTATCGGCCAGCTGCGCGACCATCGAGGCGCAAAGCCCCGGAACAACACAGGTTTCTGTCGAGAATTGCGGTGCACCACTGGATGTCCCGGTTCCCGTCACCCGGGCTGTCAGCAATGACACCGGGGTTACCGAACTCCTGTTCGCGCTCGGCCTGCAGGACCGGATGGCCGGCTACTTCATCGACGCCGGACAGGATCGGGACGTCGAAAGCTCGCCATGGAAGGCACAGTTCGAATCCACGACCAATCTGGGCCAGGGATTCACCCGTGAAGCGGTGCAAGCCGCGCGCCCCGACCTCGTGTTCGCCGGGTGGAGCTACGGATTCAACGAAACCTCCGGGCTCACCCCCGATTGGGTGCGCTCCATCGGATCGGTGCCCTATCAGTTGACCGAGGCATGCCGTCAGCCCGGAACCGTGCGGCGCGGTATCAAGCCGCCCCTCGATGCCCTCTATGAGGACCTGACCAATCTGGGAATCATCTTCGGGGTACAGGACCGTGCGGCATCACTGATCGCCAACTACCGCAAGACGATCGACGACGTGCAGTCACGTATCCCGCACGGCCAGCCACCCGCACGCGTCTTTCTGTATGACAGCGGCGAGGCGGAACCATTCACCTCCGGCAAGAATGCTGCGCCACAACAGATCATCGAGAAGGCCGGTGGCCGCAACGTCTTCGCAGATCTCGACGACAGCTGGACTACCTCCGCGTGGGAGACCGCCGCCCAGCGTGATCCGCAAGTGATCATCATCTGCGATTACGGGGTGGGCCCCAACAACACCGCGAACGCAAAGATCAACCTGCTCAAGGCGCAGCCCCTCATGAAGCACACCCAAGCGGTCCGCGACGGAAACTTCCTCGTGCTGCCGTACGCCGCGCTGGTCGAGGGACCGCGCAACCCGGACGCCATCGTCACTCTTGCGAACTATCTGCGCGACAAGGGATTCTGAGAAGACTTCACCGGAAACGCCGAACGCCCGGCCGCCGCGTAACGCGACAACCGGGCGCTCGAACAGAACTGCCTACTCCGAGGCGGAGGCTGCCAGGTCGGCAGCGGGCTCCTCGCCGGTGACCAGTGCGGGCTTTGGACGTCCGACGAACGTGAACTTCGCGTCCTCGCCGGTGCCTTCGCCATCCCAACCCTCGACGTCGACGGTGACCAGCTCGCCCGGCCCCACCTCGTTGAAGAGAATCTTCTCCGAAAGCGCGTCCTCGATCTCTCGCTGGATGGTCCGGCGCAACGGCCGCGCACCCAACACCGGATCGAATCCGCGCTTGGCAAGAAGCGCCTTGGCCTGGTCGGTGAGTTCCATGGCCATGTCCTTGGTCTTGAGCTGCTTGCCCACCCGTCCGATCATCAGGTCGACCATCTCGATGATCTGTTCCTGCGTCAGCTGCTCGAAGACGATGATGTCGTCGATGCGGTTGAGGAACTCAGGCCGGAAGTGCTTCTTGAGCTCGTCGTGAACCTTCTGCTTCATCCGCTCGTAGTTCGAGCCGCTGCCGCCCTCGGAGAACCCGAGGCCCACAGCCTTCGAGATGTCCGAAGTGCCCAGGTTTGAGGTGAAGATCAGCACAGTGTTCTTGAAATCGACTGTGCGACCCTGGCCGTCGGTGAGACGTCCGTCCTCGAGGACCTGCAACAGGGTGTTGTAGATCTCCTGGTGCGCCTTCTCGATCTCATCGAACAGCACAACGCTGAACGGCTTGCGACGCACCTTCTCGGTGAGCTGTCCACCCTCTTCGTATCCGACGTATCCCGGAGGAGCACCGAAAAGCCTTGAAGCGGTGAATCGGTCGTGGAACTCGCCCATGTCGATCTGGATGAGCGCGTCGTCGTCGCCGAACAGGAAGTTGGCCAGCGCCTTGGACAGTTCGGTCTTACCGACACCGGACGGGCCGGCGAAGATGAACGAACCCGAGGGGCGCCGCGGATCCTTCAGACCGGCACGCGTACGGCGGATCGCCTTCGAGACGGCCTTGACGGCATCTTCCTGGCCGATGATCCGCTTGTGCAGTTCCTCCTCCATGCGCAGCAGCCGAGTGGTTTCCTCCTCGGTCAGCTTGAACACGGGGATACCGGTCCAGTTGCCCAGCACCTCGGCGATCTGCTCGTCATCGACCTCGGCCACAACATCCAGATCACCTGAACGCCACTGCTTTTCGCGATCTGCCCGCTGGGCGACCAGTTGCTTCTCGGAGTCGCGCAGGCGCGCGGCCTTCTCGAAGTCCTGGGCGTCGATGGCCGACTCCTTCTCCCGGCGCGCATCGGCGATCTTCTCGTCGAACTCGCGCAGGTCTGGTGGAGCAGTCATCCGGCGGATGCGCATGCGGGCACCGGCCTCGTCGATCAGGTCGATCGCCTTGTCCGGCAAGAACCGGTCGTTGATGTACCGGTCGGCCAAAGTGGCCGCCGCTACCAGCGCGCCATCGGTGATGGAGACCCGGTGGTGCGCCTCGTAGCGGTCGCGCAGACCCTTGAGGATCTCGATGGTGTGCTCAACGGTCGGCTCACCCACCTGCACCGGCTGGAAGCGACGCTCCAGGGCGGCGTCCTTCTCGATGTACTTGCGGTACTCGTCGAGGGTGGTCGCGCCGATCGTCTGCAGCTCGCCGCGGGCCAGCTTGGGCTTCAGGATGGAGGCCGCGTCGATCGCACCCTCGGCCGCGCCCGCACCGACCAGGGTGTGCAGCTCATCGATGAACAGGATGATGTCGCCGCGGGTGTTGATCTCCTTGAGCACCTTCTTGAGGCGCTCTTCGAAGTCACCGCGGTAGCGGCTGCCGGCCACCAGGGACCCGAGGTCCAGGGTGTACAGCTGCTTGTTCTTCAGTGTCTCGGGCACCTCGCCATGCACGATGGCCTGCGCCAGGCCCTCGACGACGGCGGTCTTACCGACGCCGGGCTCACCGATCAGCACCGGGTTGTTCTTGGTGCGACGGCTCAGCACCTGCATGACCCGCTCGATTTCCTTCTCACGGCCAATGACCGGATCGAGCTTGCCCTCCATGGCAGCGGCAGTCAGGTTACGGCCGAACTGGTCAAGAACCAGCGAGGTCGACGGAGTTCCAGCCTCGCCACCGCGGCCACCGGTACCGGATTCGGTGGTCTCCTTGCCCTGGTAGCCGCTCAGCAACTGGATGACCTGCTGACGCACCCGGGTCAGCTCGGCACCCAGCTTGACGAGCACCTGAGCCGCGACGCCTTCACCTTCACGGATGAGGCCCAGCAGGATGTGCTCGGTGCCGATGTAGTTGTGGCCGAGCTGCAGCGCCTCGCGCAGGCTCAGTTCCAGCACCTTCTTGGCGCGCGGCGTGAAGGGAATGTGCCCGGACGGTGCCTGCTGCCCCTGGCCGATGATTTCCTCGACCTGGCTGCGCACCCCCTCCAGGGAAATACCCAGCGACTCCAGCGACTTGGCGGCGACGCCCTCGCCCTCGTGAATCAGACCCAGCAGGATGTGCTCGGTGCCGATGTAGTTGTGATTGAGCATGCGGGCCTCTTCTTGGGCCAGCACGACCACCCGCCTTGCGCGGTCAGTGAATCTCTCGAACATCGGTCTCCCTCGCTTCCTCGTCCGGCCTTTGCGCAAGCGGTTCATCGTGCCGCTCGGGGTTCCCCCCAAACGGCTCATCCCCGCTGGCACTAGGACCTAATCGCCACTCTAGTGGTCGGCCGTAGTCGGCGCGGTGCTCGCATACCTGGAGATGGCTCCTGAGTGCTCAGCGGAGCCCATCGGAACCCGGTGGAACCGTCCCCAAAAATACGAATCACCGCACCCGGCGGTGCTTGTTAGGCAACCGAACAACGCCAGATGCGGTGAAAACGTTTCCGATTTTGATCCGACTTCGCCGTAAGCGAAATTACCGGGGGGACCCGCAAGTCGACGGGTTTTAGGAGGCGGTCTTAGTTGGCAGTCTTAGTTGGCGGCGTTGAACGCGTCGACAACTTCGGCGGGAATGCGGCCACGCGAGGACACATTGTGACCGTTCTTGCGTGCCCACTCGCGGATCGCGGCGCTCTGCTCACGATCGATGCTCGCGCGCCCGCGACCCGACCCTGAACTCCCCCGGCCACGACGGCGCCCACTGACGCGACGAGCATGCTCGACCCATGTGGTGAGCTGATTACGCAGCTTCTCCGCATTCTTAGAAGAAAGGTCGATCTCGTAAGTCACGCCGTCAATACCGAATTCAACGGTCTCGTCGGCTGGCGCCTCGCCATCGACGTCATCGACAAGCGTAACCGTGACCTTCTTAGCCATTCCCTTTGTCCTTCCAAAAGCGGAACCCCCGTTGGTCCACTTCAAACATGCCACGGATTGCCGCAAAGTTCAACATACGCGCAAGGCTGCGCGTGTTCCACTCAAGGCAAGCGATTCACTACACGCATAGTTGACTCATAGTTGAAAAGCGAGACAAAAATTCGGACGCGTAGATCAAAGCGTAGGTCGGACGATCGGAAACAGGATCGTCTCGCGAATTCCCAGTCCGGTAAGCGCCATCAACAACCGGTCGATACCCATGCCGGTTCCCGCCGCCGGCGGCATTGCATGTTCCATCGCACTGAGGAAATCCTCATCGAGGCTCATCGCCTCATCATCACCAGCCGCGGCCAAACGAGCCTGGTCAACGAACCTTTCACGCTGAATCACCGGATCGATCAACTCCGAGTATCCCGTTGCCAATTCGAAGCCCCGAACATACAAATCCCACTTCTCGGTCACGCCGGAGATGCTTCGGTGCTGACGAGTCAGTGGCGACGTCTCAACTGGGAAATCTCTGACAAACGTCGGCGCGGACATTTTGTCACCGACCTGGTGCTCCCACAGTTCTTCGATGAGTTTTCCGTGCCCGTAGCCGCGATCGGTGGGAATCTCTGCGCCCACTCGCTCGGCGATCTTCCATAGCGTGGCAATCGGTGTATCAGGCGTGATCTCCTCGCCAAGAGCTTCCGACAACGACGGATACATTTCCATCGTCGTCCACTCACCGTCCAAGTCGTAGGTCGACCCGTCGGGCAACGCCACCTGCCTGGTTCCCATTGCGTCGTCCGCTACCTCCTGTATGAGCTCGCGGATCATTGTTGCAGCGGTGTCGTATGTGCCGTACGTCTCATATGTTTCCAGCATCACGAATTCGGGAGAATGCGTCGAATCTGACCCTTCATTTCGAAAAACTCTGTTGAGCTCAAAAATCTTGTCGAAACCGCCGACGAGCGCCCTTTTCAGGAAAAGTTCCGGTGCAATACGCAGATACAGGTCGATATCGAGTGCGTTGGAATGCGTAATGAACGGCCGGGCCGCAGCACCTCCGGCAAGGGTCTGCAGGATCGGTGTCTCCAACTCCAGGAATCCCCGTCGGTGCAGAGCATCACGAACGGCGCGCATCACCGCGACACGCTGCCGCGCAATCTGGCGCGCCTCGGGCCGCACGATGAGATCCACATATCGCTGGCGCACTCTGGTCTCTTCGGACATCTCCTTGTGAGCAACGGGAAGCGGGCGCAATGACTTGGAAGCCATCTGCCAGCTGTCCGCCAGGACGCTCAGTTCGCCTCGGCGTGAGCTGATGACCTCGCCCTGTACGAAGACAATGTCGCCGAGGTCCACATCGGTTTTCCAGTCCGCCAGGGACTGCTCGCCGACACCGGCAAGGCTGATCATCACCTGTAATGAGGTGCCGTCGCCCTCCTGGAGCGTCGCAAAACACAGCTTGCCGGTATTCCGGGAGAAAATGACGCGACCCGACACACCCACCTGATCACCCGTGCTGGTGTCCGTCTCGAGGTCCACGTACGCATCACGAACCTGCTTGAGGCTGTGGGTTCGGGGTACCTCCACCGGATAGGGTTCAACACCCTCGGCGAGCAGCTTTTCGCGCTTGGCCTGCCGGATGCGAAATTGTTCCGGCAAGCTGGTCTGCGCGTCAGGATCAGTCACGTCTCGGCAGCTTAGCGGTAGTGCTTCTCCGGGACTGTTTCGCCGATTCCGGCGTCCGAAAATTCTATTTCGCCGAGCGGGGCTTACCGCGCTGGTCGGCCCGGTTGCGCTCGTACACCAATCGCAAACCGTCCAGGGTGAGGTGCGCCTCGTAGCGGTCCACCGTGTGCGTCTCGGGAAGGATCAATGGGGCCGTGTGTCCGGTGGCCACCACCGTGGCACCGGCGCCGCCAAAGCCTTCGATATCCCGGCGCACCCGCTCGACAAGCCCGTCCACCAGCCCGGCGAATCCGAAGACCGCCCCCGCTTGCATGCACTCGACGGTGTTCTTGCCGACGACGGAACGCGGCCGCGTCAGCTCCACCCGTCGCAGCGCGGCACTGCGGGCGGCTGCGGCATCAGAGGACACCTGCACACCCGGCGCGATGGCTCCTCCTAGGAATTCACCCTTGGCCGACACCACGTCCACACAGATCGAGGATCCAAAGTCGACCACGATGCACGCCGATCCAAATCTATGGTGCGCGGCAAGGCAATTCACGATTCGGTCGGCGCCGACCTCTTTCGGGTTGTCGACGAGCAGCGGCAGGCCCGTACGCACGCCCGGCTCGATGAGGACCTGCGGAACGGCCGACCAGTACTGATCGAACATTCCCCGCATTTCGTGCAGCACCGAGGGCACGGTGGACAGTGCCGCGACACCGGTCAGTGTCTCGCTGTCATCGCCGATCAGTCCGTCGATGGTGAGGGCCAGCTCATCGGCGGTGATCTCGGGTTCCGTGCGAATCCGCCAGTGCTGAACAACCTTGGCATGCTCGCCGGTGCCCGATACCAGTCCGAGGACGGTGTGGGTGTTACGTACGTCGATGGCCAGCAGCACGGCTACACCAGACCGCGGGGCGATACCAGACCGAAGTTCTCGGGCACGTAGGCCGGATCGCCAGAGTGCTCACCCAGCTCAACCTGCTTGTTGTCCGAGTCGACGAACACCACACGCGGCGTGAAGGCGCGTGCCTCCGCATCACTCATCACACCGTAGGCGATGATGATCACCAGGTCCCCAGGAAGTACCAGATGTGCTGCGGCACCGTTGATCCCGATGACGCCGCTGCCACGAGTACCGGTGATCGCATACGTCTCCAGCCGAGCACCGTTGTCGATGTCGACAATGGTGACCTGCTCGCCCTCCAGCAAGTCGGCGGCCTCCATGAGGTCTGGATCGATGGTGACCGAGCCGACGTAATGCAGATCGGCATGCGTCACGGTGGCGCGATGGATCTTCGATTTCATCATCGTGCGGAACATCATTGTCCTCCAGTCAGTTTCGCCAGGGCAGTGCGTGATCGGGGTCCGCAGGTCCAGAAGAGCCGATTCCGCCGCCCAATTCCAGGGGAACGTTGTCCAGTAGCCGGGTAGTACCCAGTTTGGCGGCCACCAGCATGCGGCCGGGTCCTTGTGCGGGTGCGGGGCCCAGATCGGCGCCGCGAACCTCCAGGTAGTCCACCTCGATGGCGGGCACCTCATCGAGTACCGCGCGGGCCGCGTCCAGTGCCGATTCCGTGCCGGCCGAAGCCGAGTAGATTCCGGCAAGTAGCGCGGCCGAAAGTGCACCGGCCTGCTCGCGGTGTTCCTCGCTCAGGTAGACATTCCGCGAGGACATCGCCAGCCCGTCCGCCTCACGGACAATCGGTATCGGAACGATGCGCGTCTTGAGGTTGAGATCGGCGACCATCTGCCTGATGAGCACCAGCTGCTGGTAGTCCTTCTCGCCGAAGTATGCCTGGTCGGGAGCCACGATCTGCAGCAGCTTCAGCACAACTGTCAGCATGCCGGCGAAATGCGTTGGACGCGAGGCACCCTCAAGTTCGGCACCAAGCGGTCCCGGTTGGACGGTGGTGCGTTGCCCATGGGGATACATCGCCTCCGCATTCGGCGCGAACACCAGCTCGACACCCTCGCCACGGAGCTTTTCGACATCCGATTCCAGGGTGCGCGGGTACGCATCGAGATCCTCGCCGACGCCGAACTGTAAGGGATTGACGAAGATCGACACCACGACCACCGCGCCGGGCACCTTCCGGGCATGCCGGACCAGCGTCAGATGGCCCTCATGCAGCGCACCCATGGTTGGTACCAACATGATCCGGCGTCCGGTGTGCCGCAATGCCTTCGACACGTCGTACATCGTGTCGGGATCATGGTGAACGGTCAGTTCTCCACTGAGGTAGCCCTTCGGCCCCTTCGGCCCATACAAACTCGTCATCAAGCAGCCCTACCTAGTCCGGGGTTCCAGTGCGGCGAAAACTGATTGGGGCGCGTGCGCCCGCTGCGCAGTACGTCGAGCATCGGCGCGGTATGCCTCGGCCAGCGCCGGATCCGCCTCGGTCAGTGCATCCAGGTGGCGCCCGATGGCCGCGCCGTCTCCCCGCGCCACCGGACCTGTCAGAGCTGACTGCCCACGGTCCAGCGCATTGGTGACGGCGGCACGAATCAACGGCGCCAGCATCCGTTCGGGCAACCCGCCCGGTCCATCACCAATGATCTCCTGCCCCAACAGTTCCTGACCCCATAGCGCCGATCGCAGCGCCTCAACCGCATCTAGTACCAGCGTCACCACGTGGTTGCTTCCGTGCGCCAGGGCGGCGTGATAGAGAGTGCGGGCGTCCTCGCGCACTCGTACCGGCTCGCCGCCTATCTCCAGCACCAGCGCCGTACCGATCGCGTAACCGATCTCGTCGGCCGCGGTAATTCCAAAGCAGGCATTGGGAAGTCGCTCAATATCCTCATCCCCGCCTACGAACGTCATGGCCGGATGGATGGCCAGCGGCACGCACCCGAGGGCAGTCAACGGCTCCAGGATCGTGATGCCGTTGGCGCCCGACGTGTGCACCACGATGGTTCCGGGCCGTACCGAACCGGTAGTGGCGAGCCCCGAGACCAAGGCCCCCAGCTCGTGATCCGGTACTGCAAGGATTAGTAGCTCGGCACGCGGAGCGACCTCCTGGGCGGACAGGACCTGACTTTCCGGCAGTCGTTCCTCGGCACGCCGACGCGAGGCATCAGATACCGCGCTGCATGCGACAACGAAATGGCCCGCCGCCTCCAGCGCGACGCCCATGGCAGTACCCACTCGGCCGGCCGAGATAATCCCGACAGCCAGACGCGCGGGCCGCAAGCCATCAAGTGGCCCATCGGCTTGGCTATCGACATTGAAAGCCTCAGACATGCTGAACGAGACACCTCGCAGACTAGATACGTTCCAGTCCTGCCTGGCAGGTACCGGACGGTCATCAGCAGGCTAATCCCACCGAGGCGCTACCGGCAGTGCCCTGAGCCGTTAGATTGCTCACTTTCGCGCACGGTGACAAAATCCGCCGAAAGTCAGTCCTCGCGGCGCCGGCGGCGACCGCCACCGGACTCCGAGGGCTCTGACGGATCTCCCTGGAGACGTCCCAGCAGGTCGGCGACCGAGAAGCCACCCGTTTCCTCAACATGGCGGCGACCGCGCGACTCCTCGGATTCTTCGGGTTCCGGGGCCCGCCGACGACCACGTGGCTCTTCGGATTCCTCGGGTTCGGGGGCCCGTCGGCGTCCGCGCTTCTCCTCAGGTTCCGGCGCCCGGTGTCCCCCGGAGCTCTCCGGATAGCTCTGTTGTTCCGGGGCCGGCGGTGGCGGCGGGTAAGAAGGCTCGGGCGCCCAGTGCCCACCGCCGGCATTCTCGGGCCCGGCCGGGGCCTGGTGGCGTGACGGCGATCCGGAATGTCGACCGACGACTGGCTCTGCCTGATACGGAGTTGGAGCAGGTGCGGGTTCGTTGGATGCCCAGTTGCTTCCGCTGGTGCCGGGAGGCAACCACTGGCCTTCGGCGGGGGCCGGAGACCACACGCTCGGAGGCGGCGGGGGCGGGGCGTTCCACTCCGGGGCGGGCTCGTTCCACACGGGCTGGGGGACAACCTGCTCCGGAGGAGCGATGGGCTGGGGTGTCGGATCCCAGTCCTCGCCGTCGGCGGCGGCATCCCAATCCTCTTGTCTGGCAGCCCAATACGCTTGCTGCACATGCTCTGCTGCGGGCGGTGCCGCCGTAACCGCGGGATCCGGCTGCGGCACCGGGGACTGGGCCACATGCGGCTCTGGCTGCGGGCGCCAATGTGTACCGGATGACACCGGCTGTTGGTACGGCTCCGGCTCGTGAGGTTGCGCGGCACCGTAATACGGAGGCGCCGGATACGGCGGCGTGGGAGGCGCCTCCGCCTCATCGACATGATGGGGATCTTCGGCGACATCGATGATCGGGTACTCCGATGTCCGGTTGTCCTCTTCGACCGCGGTCACGTCCTGGTACTCGGCGGCCGGCGCGGGTTGGGGCTCGCGGACGGAGTGGGTGAATGCGGCAGCAGGTGCGCCCACGTTCGGTGCGGGCTCGGGCTCGGCTCCCGGCCAGGGCCCCAACGCGCGAATCGGGTCATGCTCGATCGCCGGACGCTCGCTGAGCTCGGTGTTGAAGAGGATCTCCAGATTGGTGCGCAACGCGGCAAGCTCGGCACGCAGGGTCGCGATCTCATCGGCGGCCTGCGCCTCGATCTCCCCGGCCAGCTGCTGGCGCAATCTGCTCTCAACCGTCAGCTCGTACTCGCGGCGCGCCGAAATCTCCCGCTCCAACTGCAGGTCGTAAACGAGCTTCTGGTCGCGCACCTTCGCCTGGTCGGTATCGCTCTGCCGGCGGTAGGTCAGCGCGGCGAATGACGCGATGACCGCGGCCCATAACGCCAGCAACAAGCCGACGCGTAAATAGATGGCCTTATCGGTGAAAACCAGGGCGATCCCGGAACCGATCGCCAGCACCAGCAACGCGGTCAGCAACGCCCACCCGGGGCGACGGCTGCCACGCCGAGGCTTCGCCGCTCGGGTCGGAATCGTCATGGGGGTGACTGTACCCGGACAGTGCAGTGTGCTGGCCGACCTCGAATCGGCGATTCGACATGGGCGGGTGCTATCGGGCGGGGGTCGCGGGCGGGTCGGGTGGCGACTTACAGCAATGCTGTAGCCACAGCCCGGCGACCACGAGCGCCAACGCACAACCGGTGGCGATCACTACGCCGAATGTGTCCGCTGCTGCCGCGGCCAGCTGCGCGCGCCGCGGCAGGATGTAGACCAGCATCGCGAGCCACCATCCCGTCATCAGCGTGCCGAGCCATGCCGAGGCCTTCGCGACCACCACCGAACGTGCCACCACAAGCGCCGGCAAACGTCCCGTGCCAACCCCGATCTCACCGTCAGTGACCTTGTTGCGGATGTAGAACGCCCAGCCACCCTCGGCGATCGCCAGCGCCAACAGCGAAACACCCCCGAGCAGCGGGATCGGCGGCAGGGAACCGTAAGCCACTGAGACAAAGAAAAAGCCGAGGATCGCCGTAACGGAGCCCCCCAGCAGCAGTTCACGGATCCGAGTGGGTCCCATTACGCAGCCGGACCAGTCAGAGTGTCATCCACACGGCGGACGCCGGCACGTTCGGCTTCGGACAGACCTGCCACCAGCTCGGCAACCGGACGGAGCCGCCCCTCGACCGTCAGTGCAGCCTCCGGATCGAGCGCCAGCCACGGCACCAATACAAAAGCTCGCTCGTGCGCGCGGGGATGCGGCAGTGTCAGCTCTACGTCCTCGGAGAGGATCTCGCTAGCCACTGCGGTGTCGTCGACATCCTGTCTGCAGCTGATCACGTCAACGTCGAGAGTCCGTGGGCCCCAGCGTTCCGCACGTACTCGCTGTGCAGACTGCTCTAGGCGATGCGCCACCTCGAGCCACTCCCGCGGTTCACGCCCCTGCGCGATGACCACGGCATTCAAATAGTCAGACTGCGGAACCGGTCCCCACGGTGCGGTTTGATACACCGGTGAAACGCCGATCACATCCGCGCCCAGCGCGTCGACGACCAATTGCAGGTGCGCGAGCCTGTCACCGAGATTGGATCCGATAGACAGCACCGCGCGGGTCACTGCGGTGATCCCCCGGGCCGCGATCTCCGGGAACGGCGGGCCACCACCGCAACATCGCTGAACGTCAATGGAATTGGCGCGTCGGGCTTGTGTACCACCGCCTCCACAGCGTGAACCCTGGCATCGGTCATCACATCGTCGGCGATCGCACCGGCAACCGATTCGATGAGATTGCGCGGTGGACCGGACACGATCGCGGCCGCCCGCTGAGCCAGTTCCCCATAGTCGAGGGTGTCGGTCAGCTGATCCGTGGCCGCCGCGGTATCAAGATCCAGCCAGACGGTGACGTCTACCGAGAACTCCTGGCCGTCGCGACGCTCATGCTCGAAAACTCCGTGATAACCAAAAACTTTCAGGCCGCGCAACTCGATGCGGTCGGTCATTTCGTGCCGCCCTTGGTGCCGCGCTGGGCAACCTCACGACGCCACTTGCCCCCTGCGGTCTTACTGGGTTCGGGTCGAGCGGTCCGCACGGTCACCTCCATGGTCACCTCGTCCTGAGCGATTTCGGCGGCGGGCGTAGGTTCGGGCTCGGTCTGCTGTTCCGGGAGGTGCTCGCGCCCCTCTTCCTCGTCCTCTTCGATGGTCTCGACACCGCCAGTCTCCCAGGCCCGCACCACCTTCAGCGCGTCCATGGATGCCGTGACGTCATGAACCCGCACACCCCATACCTCATGAAGCGCGCCAAGCGCGGTGATGACGGCCGTTGCGGTTTCACGCCCGTCGGCCGGACGCTCCACGCCCTTGAGGTCGGTAAGTAGCGAACCCAGGAATCGTTTCCGGGAGGCGCCGATGAGAATCGGGTAACCCAGCTCCTGTAAATCCGGAATCGCTTGGAGTAACAGCCAATTGTGACGGGCAGTCTTAGCGAAGCCAAGACCCGGGTCAAGGATCAGCTTGTCCTGAGAAACTCCGGCCTTGAGCGCAACCTCTACCGACTCCATGAGCTCGCGTGAGACATCGGCAACCACGTCACCGTAGTTCTTAGCACTCGATGTGTGTATGAAATCCTTTGAGCGCCAATGCATCAGAATCCACGGTAACCCCAGACTCGCCATCAGCGGGGCCATCTCCGGGTCCGCCCGGCCGCCCGAGACATCGTTGACCATGTTCGCACCCGCCTCCACCGCGGCGGCCGCGACCTCGGCGCGCATGGTGTCAACACTGACGTTGATCCCATGGCTGGCAAGCTCTTTGATCACCGGGATGACCCGCTGCATTTCAATCTTCTGCCTGATCGACGTCGCGCCCGGCCGCGTCGACTGCCCGCCGACATCGATGATGTCGGCGCCCGCAGAAGCAAGCGCCAGCCCGTGCGCCACCGCATCCGATTGCTTGATGAATTGCCCACCGTCAGAGAAGGAGTCGTCGGTGACGTTGACGACTCCCAGAATATGGGTCAATGCGGGGGTATCCGTCACGCCGGCGATCATGCCCTCATCATCAGGTCGAGAACCTCGGCCCGCGAGGCGGCGTCAGTCTTGAACTGGCCACGCACCGCGGAGGTGGTTGTTGTCGCTCCGGGCTTGCGCACACCGCGCATGGCCATACACAAATGCTCGGCTTCGACCACGACGATCACGCCGCGCGGCTCCAACTTGCGCACCAACGCGTCAGCGATCTGTGCCGTCAACCGCTCCTGCACTTGAGGCCGTTTTGCGTAAAGATCAACCAGCCGAGCGATTTTCGATAGTCCGGTAACCCGGCCATGCTTACCGGGGATGTACCCCACATGTGCCACACCGTGAAACGACACCAAGTGATGCTCACATGTCGAATACATCGGTATCGATTTCACCAGCACCAACTCGTCGTGCTGTTCGTCAAAGGTGGTGTTCAACACCGTATCTGGGTCGGTGTAGAGACCGGCAAATATCTCCTTGTACGCGCGCGCGACGCGGGCGGGCGTGTCCACCAGCCCATGCCGGTCCGGGTCCTCACCAACCGCTAAGAGCAGTTCACGGACCGCAGCCTCGGCACGTGCCTGGTCGAAGACGTGACCAGCCGGCTGGCCGTTGCGCTCGGCCGTCTCGGGCGAGTTCATATCAGCTCTTGCTCTCGCTGCCCTCATCCGGAGCCGGCTGCTGATGCGGAGTCGGCACGGGATACGGGTAGGGCTGCGGGACATGCGGTGGGTACGGAGCGTGTCCCTGCGGCGGGTAACCCGGCTGCGGGTACGGAGGCTGCCCCTGGGGCGGCCAGCCGGGTGCATACCAGCCCGCGGGTGCACCATAGTTGGCGCCCGACGGCTGACCCGGATGACTTCCTGGCGGAACCGGTTGACCGCCTTGACCATTCGGCGCAGACTGCGCCCCATTCGCGGGCACCGCAGCGGCCGCCTGTTCGGCGATGGCCTTCTTGAACGCGGGCTCGGGGACCGGAGGAGGCCAGGGTTCACCACGTTCGATGGCGAGCTCCCCCGGGGTCTTGATGGGGGGCTTATCGGACGGAATCCGGCCTCCGAAGTCGTCGAACATGGTCAATCGCGGACGACGCTGCACGTCCTTGAAGATCTCCTCGAGATCCTTGCGGACCACCGTTTCCTTCTCCAGCAGCTCGCCGGCCAACGTGTCCAGCACATCTCGGTACTCGGTGAGGATGGCCCACGCCTCGGTATGCGCGGCTTCGATGAGATTACGTACCTCCTCATCGATTTCGCGAGCGACCTCGTGGGAGTAGTCCGGCTGCGTGCCCATGGTGCGTCCCAGGAACGGGTCGCCGTGTTCGGTGCCGTAGCGCACGGCGCCGAGCTTGGCGCTCATGCCGAACTCGGTGACCATGGCGCGAGCCTTCTTGGTGGCCTGCTCGATATCGGACACCGCGCCGGTGGTCGGCTCGCGGAATACGAGCTCCTCGGCGGCGCGGCCGCCCATGGCGAACACCAGCTGCGCAATCATCTCGGATCTGGTGGCCAGACCCTTGTCGTCCTCGGGTACCGCGATGGCATGCCCGCCGGTACGCCCGCGCGCCAGGATGGTGACCTTGTAGACCCGCTCGATATCTGGCATGGCCCACGCCGCCAGGGTGTGCCCGGCCTCGTGATAGGCGGTGATCTTCTTTTCGTGTTCACTGATGATGCGGCCCTTGCGGCGCGGACCGCCCACAACCCGGTCGACGGACTCCTCCAGCGCCGCCGCCGTGATGACGGTGCCGTTCTCACGTGCGGTGAGCAGGGCGGCCTCGTTGATGACATTGGCCAGGTCAGCACCAGACATACCCACGGTGCGCTTGGCCAGCCCGTCGAAATCGACGTCGGGGCCGAACGGCTTGCCCGCCGAGTGGACCTTGAGCACGGCCTTGCGGCCGGCCAGATCGGGGCTCGACACCGGGATCTGCCGGTCGAAACGACCGGGGCGCAGCAGCGCCGGATCGAGGATGTCGGGACGGTTGGTCGCGGCGATGAGGATGACGCCCTGCCGGTCGCCGAAGCCGTCCATCTCGACCAGTAGCTGGTTCAGGGTCTGCTCGCGCTCGTCGTGACCGCCGCCCAGACCCGCACCGCGCTGGCGGCCCACGGCGTCGATCTCGTCGACGAAGATGATGCAGGGGCTGTTCTGCTTGGCCTGCTCAAACAGGTCGCGAACACGCGAAGCACCAACGCCCACAAACATTTCCACGAAATCGGACCCGGAGATGGTGAAGAACGGCACTCCCGCCTCGCCAGCGACCGCACGCGCCAGCAGCGTCTTACCGGTACCCGGCGGGCCGTAGAGCAGCACACCGCGCGGGATCTTCGCCCCCAGCGCCTGATACCGCGACGGGTTCTGCAGGAAATCCTTGATCTCGTAGAGCTCTTCCACGGCCTCGTCGACCCCGGCCACGTCGGCGAAGGTGGTCTTCGGCATGTCCTTGGACAGCTGCTTGGCCCGCGACTTACCGAAACCGAAGCCCATGCCGCGACCACCGGACTGCATGCGGCTGAACGCGAAGAACAACACCACCAGCAGGATCACCGGCAGCAAGTACAGCAGCAGCGATCCCAGGATGCTGCCCTGGTTCACCGTCGTACTGACGGCCGCACCCTTGCCGTTCAGCTTCTCCAGCAGCGGCACCCCGTACCCGGTCGGGTACTTGGTGATGACCTTGTCCTTGCCCTCGGTATCACCGTTGCCGGCCTTGAGGTCCAGCCGCAGCTGCTGCTCACGGTCGTCAATACGAGCGCTCTTGACGTTGTCGGTGTCGATCTGCTTGATCGCGACCGTGGTGTCCACGGGTTTGTAACCGCGGGTGTCGTCGCCGAAGTAGAAGAACGACCACCCCAGCAGCAGCACCACCACGATGACGCCCAGGGTGCGAAACACGTTTGTCCGGTTCATACAGCGTCGGCCGCGGTCAGCGGCCCGGTCCTTCCGTCGTCATGGGGCAGGCCATAGGCATACGTAATGAACTCTCAGGCTACCTCACCTGCATGTTCGCATCTGTGGTGCGCACTACGCCGAGGGAGAAAACGGAGGTAGTCCCCAGGCTCAATAAGGGGCTAGGTGTTGAACAGGCTGATATGCAGGTAGACCTCATCGGGTGACCTGACATCTTGGACGATGGTGCGATAAACCCATGGCTTCTCCACATGGTCTTGGGCCTCTGTGACGTTCGTGGCGCCCGACAGCGGCGGACCTGCGATCACCGTGAGGGTCGCGGGGTTCTGCACGGGGCGGAATAGCCCGGTGAACTTCGAATTCCGCAACGTCATGTCCACATCCCGTGCCGTGGCCCGCAGCACGACCGCATAGAGCGTGTCCTGGAAGTGCGTTCGCCTCACTTTCAGGACCGCGACACCGTCCGGGACGTCAATCCGCCCGAACGCCTCGGCCTCGGCGAGCGGAACCTCGACCGGGTCATCACCGAATGTGAATACCGAGCAGCCAGCTAACAGGGCACAGAACATCACCCCCGCCAATACCCGCATGTTCCCCCTTTCACACCCCTCAAGTGCCTGCTCAGGCGGCCAGAGCGTGATCTTGTTCACGGTACTATCCCCCGAGCCTCACGACGCGGGCACCAGGTCTGCGTGCGGCCGAGAACGAAGAGGCCCAGTCATGCCTGGTCGCCACAGTGAACGCAATCGCAGAAGACAACAGTCTGGTCGGACGAGTCTGCCCAAGTGGATCGCACTGGCGGTAGTCGCCATCCTGCTCGGCGGGCTCGGGTTCTTCGCATACAAGAAATTCTCCGGACGATGCGCAGACGTCACCCCGTTCACGGTGGCCACCGACCCGGCCATCGCGGCGGCCGTCTCGAAGGCAATTGGCGGCGCGAGCGCCAAAGAAATCGGCTGCACAAAACTCACCGTGGAGGCGAAACCCTCCGCGGCAACAGCAGCGGCGCTCGGCAAGCCCGGAGGTGCGCCCGCATTGTGGCTCCCCGATTCGTCCATCTGGCTGGCAAGGCAGATGCGCGCCACCGGGTCCCCCTTGGATTCGGCGAGTCAGTCGGTGGCCCGAACCCCCGTTGTGGTGGCCGCCAAGCAGGGCGAAACGCCGACATTCGACTCCTGGCTGAGCGTGTTGAAGCAGCCCGCGCTGCGGATCGGTAATCCACTCGACGACACAGTGGCCGCCGGCCCGGTGGTGGGCGCACTCGCCGAGGCCGAACAGGGGAAGAGCGATCCCAACGCCATCACGGCGGCACTCGTTCCTATCGCGCAGTCGCAGCTGACCAACACCAGGCAGAGCAGCGCCGAAGAACGCCTGGCCGAGGTGGCCAAGACGGGCGGCCTGGCAGTTTCCACCGAGCAACAGCTCATCGACTTCAACGCCAAACATCCGGACACAAAGCTCACCGCCGTCGTTCCCGCGACGGGCGCTCCGGCCCTCAACTATCCGATAGCCGTGACCGAAGCCGCCAATGATCGACATGCCAAGGCCAAGCAAGCAGGGGAAGCTCTTGCGGAGCGTCTGACCAGCGGCAACGGCGCAGATGCCTTGACGAGTGCGGGATTCCGTGGACCGGACTTCGCGCCACTGGCCGGCAAGGGGGTGGGCACGATCGAGACACTCACCGTGAACGACCTGACCGCGTTCGACACCGCGATGCGCCGATACGCGGTGCTGGCCTTGCCTTCTCGAATGCTTGCCGTTCTCGATGTCTCCGGCTCGATGAAGTTCTCCGCGGGGCAGACCACCCGTGTCGGTCTGTTGAGCCAGGCTATCGACAACGGGCTTCCGCTGTTCCCTGAGAACGCACAGATCGGCCTGTGGGCCTTCTCGATCGACAAGGGCGGGCCGGGGCAGGACTGGAAAGACCTGCTGCCCATCCGCACGCTCGGCGAGAAGGTGGGCGATAGGACTCAACGTCAGCTTCTGGCGGATGAGGGCCACGGCCTGGACGCCCTAGTCGGCGGTGGAACCGGCTTGTACGACACCACACTCGCGGCGTTCCGAAAGGTCCAGTCGACATACGACCCGCACTACGTCAACAGCGTGGTGATCATCACCGACGGAGCGAATGAGGATCCGAACGGCATCTCCTTGGACCAACTGCTCGCAACATTGAAGAAAGAGCAAGACCCCGCACGGCCCGTTGTGCTCATCACCCTCGGCATCACAGAAGACGCCGATGCCGCTGTCCTCAAACAGATTTCGAACGCCACCCCGGGAGGGGGCAGCCGCGTCGCACGCAGCGCGGATGAGATCCCCAACATTGTCATCGATCTCATCAGGGCTCGAACCGCTGCCCGTAGACGAACACGGCCTCGGGCGCGGGAGGGTTGGCGAGCAACGTGGGCAGCACGAAAACCCTGACGTAGCGGCGAACCTGCTCCGGGTTATCGGTTCCCGGGATCAGCCCGAGGAGCAGCGACAACGCCACCGACAACACGTACCGCGCGGCGTCCTCGGGCCGTACCCCCTGCCGCACCTCCGCCATCCGGGTACTGAACACACCTGCGTATAGCGAGGTCAACAGGTCGATGAGATTGGGCGCGTTGACAATCAACGAAGCGACCGTGCCGCGATCATCGCGGTCGGCCAGCACGCGCAGTAGCGGATTGGCGCCGACCTCCACGGAAACGATCACCATCGATTCCGGAATGATCTCGGCCAGGTCCTTGAGCACGATAAGACGACCGATCATGTTGGTGATCTCGCTCATCGTCGCGCGGACCACCAAGGCATCCATCAGATCGTCCCGGTTCCGGAAATGCCGATACACCACGGCTCGGCTGTATCCGGCTTCCCGCGCAATGGCTTCCATCGTGGATGCGCCGTATCCGCGCTCGACGAACAGCCGCTCCGCAGCATCAAGGAGCTGCGCCTGCGCCTGCTGGGCGGTGTTACCGCCACCCGGCGGCCTGCCGCGTCCACGTGGAACCTTGCTCACTCCCTCACTCTTACGAGCCACCCCGCAGCCGCCTCCTTGGGAAATATATTGACACTTTCATGTATTTGCCTATTATTAATCGCATGCAAAACGACCTGGCCAAATACTCTAATCCCGGCGGTGTCGTACCAGACCGCACGACGTGGACTCCCTGGCTGAAGGCTTGGCGCATGCTGATTGACGCCAAGTACCACGGCGACATCTATGAGGCGTTCCTCGGCATGGAGGCGCCGGTCTTCGCGCGTTCCTACTATCAGGTGCGGGCCCATCCGAACGGCCGAAAGCTGTTCAAAAACAAGCCAGACCTGCTCGCCGTGCTCAACGATGTGGAGTATCTGAATTCCCTGCCATTCGGCAGCCTGGGGCACGCCTACCTGTCGTTCCTGAACACCAACAAACTCGACGCAGGCGTCTTCGGCGAAGCGAACATCATCAGGCCGATCGCCGAGAAGAACAACTGGGACGAGGACTTCTACTACATGATCATCAGGGGCACCGCACTTCATGACATGTTCCACACCATCGGCGGTTATGGTCCCGACATCGCTGGAGAAATGGCTAACATCGGATTCCATTGCGGACAAATGGAACCCGCAGGACCGCTGGAGAAGCTCGGGATGTTCGGCGCCCTCACCCTGCCGGGCGCTTCAGCGCCGTTCAAACTCCGCTACTACCGCCAGGCGGTAGAGCGTGGCCGTCGCGCCGACCTGCTGATGGCCGCGCCCTGGGAGGAGCTACTCGAACTGCCCTATCGCCAGGCCCAGTCGGCCCTGGGGGTCAGTCCGGTCGAAGTGGCACATCCGCAAGGTAGGTGGACCACCGAATGGACACCGCCTTCCATCAAGCCGCCGACACCCTGGAACTACGAGCGCATCCTCGACGCGGGCCCTATCGCGGCCTGAATCTCCACCGAATCAACACGATTCACCCACGCGGGGACCCGCGGCGATTCATATTCTGACGAGATCGCCAAAATGTCTAATATTTCGAACACCCGCGTACGCAACATGGGTGAGGGGCCGAGCGCCTTCGATCACTCCGGCATGACCGGCAATCGGCATCCTGGTCGCCGATTGTGTGTTGTGGTTTAGTGGCAATCACAACGCTGATGAGCCTGTACGGCGAAGCAGCGACAACAACGCTGTTGGCCACCCTCAGAAGGTGAGAATGCGCTGATGACCGATGCCGCTGTGGATATCCGGGAACGTGACATCGCCACGAACGGCGTGCACCTGCGCATCGTCGAGGCGGGTGAGCAGGGTCAGCCCGTAGTCGTTCTGGCCCATGGCTTCCCTGAGTTGGCCTACTCCTGGCGCCACCAGATTCCGGCACTCGCCGCCGCCGGATATCACGTGATCGCCCCCGACCAGCGGGGTTATGGCAGGTCGAGTTCACCGGCGCACATCGACGACTACAACATCGAAGCGCTGTCCGATGACCTGCTGGGCATCCTGGACGAGGTGGGCGCTGGCAAGGCCACCTTCATCGGGCACGACTGGGGCGCCGTCGTCACCTGGCATACCGCACTCGCCGTCCCCGAACGCGTCGAAGGTGTCGCCGGGCTGTCGGTCCCCTTCACCCGGCGTAGCCAGGTGGCGCCTACCCAGGCGTGGAAAAAGCTGTTCGGCGACAACTTCTTCTACATACTGTACTTCCAGGAGCCGGGGGTCGCAGACGCCGATCTCAGCCGTGATCCCACCGCCACGATGCGCCGCATGCTGATAGGCATGGCCCACACCGACGGCGCCACGATGATCGCACCCGGCCCGGCCGGATTCATCGAGCGCATGTCCGATCCCGGCGAGCTTCCCGGATGGCTGAGCCAGACCGAACTGGACCATTACGTCGCGGAATTTACCCGCACGGGGTTCACTGGAGGGCTGAACTGGTACCGGAATTTCGATCGCAACTGGGCGCTGACCGAGCGCCTGGCCGGAGCCAATGTCGTTGTGCCCTCTTTATTCATCGCGGGCGCAGCCGACCCTGTTCTCGGTTTCACCGACCACGCGGGGAGTCTGAAATACCGCACCGATAACCGCGGTGACATCCTGATCGATGGCGCTGGACACTGGATTCAGCAGGAGCGGCCCGACGAGGTCAATGCCGCGCTCCTGGAATTCCTGCAACAGGTTGCGCGATGAGCACCCCACTGCGATTCGGTGCCTTCATCACCCCGTTTCATCCTGTCGGCCAAAACCCCACCACCGCACTGGAGTACGACCTAGACCGGGTGGTTGCCCTGGATCGGCTGGGTTATGACGAGGCCTGGTTTGGTGAGCATCACTCCGGCGGCTACGAGTTGATCTCCTGCCCCGAAGTCTTCATTGCCGCTGCGGCCGAGCGCACCAAACACATCAGGCTGGGCACCGGGGTGGTGTCACTGCCCTACCACCATCCATTGATGGTGGTGGATCGCTGGATTCTGCTGGACCACATCACCCGGGGCCGTGTCATATTCGGTACCGGACCCGGTGCGCTGCCGACGGACGCGTACATGATGGGCATCGACCCGCTCGATCAGCGCCAGATGCAGGAGGAGTCGCTGGAGGCGATCCTGGCGCTGCTGCGCGCGGCACCGGATGAGCGCATCAGCCGCGAAACATCCTGGTTCACTTTGCGGGATGCACAGCTGCAGCTGCGCCCCTACACCCACCCCTATCCGGAAATCCTTACCGCGGCGATGTTTTCCCCTTCGGGTCCGCGGCTGGCCGGAAAGCTCGGCGCAGGCCTGCTGTCCTTGTCGGTATCGATCCCGGGTGGATTCGCGGCATTGGAGAACGCCTGGGAAGTGGTGCGTGAACAGGCGGCCGCCCACGGCCATCCCGAACCAGATCGGTCCAGTTGGCGGGTGCTCGGCATCATGCACCTCGCCGAAACACGTGAGCAGGCCATCGAGGACTGTACGTACGGTCTGCCGGACTACGCACACTACTTCGGTGCCGTCGGGGTGCTGCCGCTTGCGAATGAAGTAGACGGCGTGCAGGCGGACCCACGCGAGTTCGTCAAGGCCTATGTGGACGAAGGGAACTGCTGCATCGGGACTCCCGACGATGCCATCGACTACGTCCAGGGCCTGCTCGACAAGTCGGGCGGCTTCGGTACATTCCTGATGCTGGGGCACGATTGGGCTTCACCGGAGGCCACGTTCAAATCCTATGAACTGTTCGCCCGCAAGGTGATTCCGCATTTTACGGGACAGCTCACCGCCGCCAGGATCTCGCACGACTGGGCGCAGGCCAAGCGCGGCGAGCTCCTGGGCCGTGCCGGCGAGGCCGTCGCCAAGGCCATCGTCGAACATCAGAACGACCGCGCACAGAAAGGGCATGCGTGATGCGAGCATCGGTGCTGCGCAACGGCGCGATGGTCTATCGAGACGATGTGGCCGACCCGGTGCCCGGAGAAGGACAGGTACTCGTCAAGGTCACCGCATGCGGAATCTGCGGATCCGACCTTCATTTCGCAAAGCACGGTGCGCAAGCGATCGAACTGTCCAAACAGATGGCCGGCATGCCCAGTCTTACCGACGGCGTCGACCTGGAAGCCGACGTCTTCATGGGACATGAGTTCGCCGCAGAAGTGATCGAGGCCGGACCGGGGACGCAGGCCCCCGAGCCAGGGACCCCTGTGACGTCAATTCCAATCTTGCTATCTTCCAAGGGAATCGAACCTATCGTCTATAGCAACAGCACACTCGGCGGCTACGCCGAGCAGATGCTGTTGAGCGCTCCGCTACTGCTGCCCATCCCCAACGGTCTCGACCCGCGGTACGCGGCGCTCACCGAACCGATGGCGGTCGGTCTGCATGCCGTCAACAAATCGGGCATCCAACCCGGTACTGGAGCGATCGTCATCGGGTGTGGCCCGGTCGGCATAGCGGTGATAGCGGCCCTGCATAACCTCGGCATCGAGCCCATTGTCGCCGCGGACTACTCCCCCGCGCGGCGTGATCTGGCCCAGCGCATGGGAGCGCACGAGATCGTCGACCCCGGCGTCGAGCCCACCTTCGAGGCCTGGTCCCGAGCCGGGAAGGGCGCGCCGGTGATCTTCGAGGCCGTCGGGGTGCCGGGCATCCTCAACAATGTGTTGAGGGATGCGCCGCACAGCTCGCGGGTGGTGGTTGTGGGCGTCTGCATGGAGCCCGATGCCATCACCCCCTACTTCGGGATCGCCAAGGAAGTTGCGCTTCAATTCGTGCTCGCCTACGACCCGACAGAGTTCTCCGAGACGCTGCGGCGAATCGCGCACGGCGAGATCGATGTTGCGCACCTCGTCACAGGTGAGGTAGGTCTGGAAGATGTCGGATCGGCATTTGCCGATCTCGGCGATCCGGGGCACCACTGCAAGATTTTGGTGGTGCCGTAAAGGTTGGGGAGGACAGGAAGTGACATGCGGGTACAAAGACGGACAGCACTGACCCGGACGGCCGCGGTGGCTGCCACCGCAGCGATGGCGGTGCTCCTGGCCGGCTGCGGTGATGATTCCACCGGCAGCCCGGAGTCCACGCGGAATGTGACGGTCGTCGGCAAGGGCGAGGTCAAGGGCGCACCCGATGTCCTGCGCGCCGATGTGGGCGTATCGGTGAGCGCCAAGGATGTCTCCGGGGCACTGTCTCAGGCCAGCGAGAAGGCTCAGGCCGTCATCGACGCCGTGGTCGGCGCCGGGGTGGCCCGCGAGGACGTCCAGACCAACGAGCTGTCCATCCAGCCCGAACAGACCTACCCGCAGGGCGGTCCCGCCCGTATCACCGGGTACAACGCCACCAACTCGGTGCGTATCAACGTCCGTGATCTCAAGAAGGCATCCGAAGTCCTGGACAAGGCAGTGCAGGCCGGCGGCGACGCGGCGCGGCTGTCCGGCGTCAGCTTCGATCTCGACAACGACGCCGACCTGCTGAAGGGTGCGCGCGAGCGCGCCTTCAACGACGCCAAGGCCCGCGCCGAGCAGTATGCCGGCCTATCGGGCTCCAAACTGGGCAAGGTGCTGCGCATCGACGAATCCCACGGATCGGTGCCTCCCCCCGCGCCGATGATGGGGAAGCGGGCACCCATGCAAGCCGACGCGTCGTTCGCGCCACCACTGGAGCCCGGACAGCAGACGGTGACATTCGAGGTAAGCGTCATCTGGGAGCTGACCTAAGCGATGGGTGACATCACGGTTGTCGGCCACGGCGAGGCCAGCGGTAGTCCCGACGTGTTCATGGCCACGGTCGGTGTGTCAGTCCGCTCACGGCGTATCGCCGGGGTGATGGCCGATGTCAAGGCCAAGGCCCGTGCGGTGATCGATGCGGTACTCGACTCGGGCGTGGCCGCTGAGGACGTGAGAACCGCATGGATGTCTGTGCACCCGCAATTCGACGGCAACAAGATCACCGGGTACTCGGCCGACAACTCGGTACGGATCACCGTCCGCGACCTGTCGAAGGTCTCCGATGTGCTGGATAAGGCAGTCACCGCGGGAGGTGAGGCCGCACAGCTGTCCGGGGTCAGCTTTGATCTGCAGGACAGCACCGATCTCGCGACCCAGGCACGTGAACGGGCATTCGCCGATGCCAGGGCCCGGGCCGAGCAGTACGCAACCCTGTCCGAGGGGACGCTGGGCAAGGTGCTGCGCATCGACGAGACCAGGAGCCATTCGAGCCCATCCCCACGCGCGGAGTTCGCGATGCTGCGTGCAGCGAGCGGGCCACCGGTGGAGGCGGGTCAGCAGACCGTCAGCGCCGACATCACCGTGACGTGGGAGCTGACATGAGCACTCACGCGAAGACCGTCACAGACAGTTAGTCGGTATAGACGCGCGGGTGCAGCGTTCCGATGAAAGGCAGATCGCGGTAGCGCTCGCCGTAGTCGAGCCCGTAACCGACCACGAATTCATTGGGGATCTCGAAGCCGACGAGAGCCACGTCGACGTCGACCTTCTTAGCCTCGGGCTTGCGCAGCAGCGACACCACATTCAGCGACCGTGGGCCGCGCGAGGCGAGGTTCCGCATGAGCCAGCTCAGGGTCAGCCCGGAATCGATGATGTCCTCGACGATCAGGACGTCGAGGTTCTGGATGTCCCTATCCAGATCCTTGAGGATGCGCACCACACCGGAGGACGAGGTTGCCGAGCCATACGAGCTGACCGCCATGAACTCCATCTGGGTCGGGATGGGGATGGCCCTAGCCAAATCTGAGACAAACATGACGGCACCCTTGAGCACGGTCACCAGCAGCAGGTCGCCCTCGATGTCGCGATACTTTTCGCCGATGGCGGCGCCAAGCTCCTGAGTCCGGGCACGAATCTGCTCCTCGGTGAGGAGCACCGATTTCACGTCGCCGCTGTATTGCTCGCCGCATGACTGTTGCTGTTCGCAGGTCACGACGGACAGCGTGCCATGGAGAACGCAAGCTCACCAAGCCGGTGACATTGGCTAGTGACTTTGTTTACGAAATAGGCCACTATGGAAACGTGAGCAATGGCGCTTACGGAGCAGGCGACGAGCTGCCGTCCCGCGATATCCGCGTGGTGGTAATCGGGGCTGGCATGTCCGGTCTGTGCATGGCCTCCACCCTCCGGCACCGGGGCATCACCAACTTCACCGTCTACGAGAAGGCCGACGAGGTCGGCGGAACCTGGCGGGACAACACCTACCCAGGTCTGCAGTGCGACGTGCCGTCGCGCTACTACTCCTACTCCTTCGCCCCGAATCCCGGTTGGAGCAAAGGCTTCTCACCAGGTCCCGAGATCCACCAGTACTTCGTGAGATTCGCCGACGAGCAGGGTCTGCGCCGGAACATCCGCTTCGGCGCAGCCGTCACCCGGGCCGAATGGGTAGATGAGCCGGGCCAGCCCCACTGGGAGTTGGAGATTTCCGACGGCAGCCGTGACACCGCCGATGTCGTGGTCAGTGCCACCGGAGTGCTGCACCTTCCCCGCCTTCCCGATATCGACGGCCTGCGAACATTCGCCGGCCCGTGCTTTCACTCGGCGCGGTGGGATCACACGGTGCAGTGCGCGGGGAAACGGGTCGGGCTTATCGGTACCGGATCCTCGGGGGTCCAGATCATCGGTGCACTCGCCACCGAGGTACGGAGCCTCTCGGTGTTCCAGCGCTCGGCACAGTGGGTCGCACCAGTGCCCAACTTCACCTACTCGTCCATGTCGAAATCTATGTGGTCCCGGGTACCAATACTGAACAGGTTCTCTTATCGCTTGTGGCGCTTCTACTTCGAACGGGGCGTGGGTGGATCAGTGGTCAATCCCGGTGTACGGCGCCGACTCATCCAGGGGTTCGTGCGGGCATCGCATCGGCTGCTCATCCGCGATCGCGCGCTGCGCGAGAAGCTGCATCCCGATTACGAGCCGCTGTGCCGGCGACTGGTCATGTCGGTGCCGTTCTTCAAAGCGGTACAACGCCCCAACGTCGCGGTGCTCACCGACGGTATCGAACGCATCGTGCCACAGGGCGTCATCACCAACGACGGAGTTCTGCATGAGCTGGATATTCTGGTGTGTGCCACGGGTTTTGATGCTCATTCCTATTTGCGTCCGATGGAGGTGATCGGCCGCGCCGGGGTGAAGCTCAGCGAGGTGTGGAGTGACGGGCCGCGCGCATACCGCGCCGTGGGCCTGGCCGGATTCCCAAACTTCTTTCTCCTGATCGGGCCGAACAGTCCGATCGGAAACAATTCGCTGATCTCGATCGCCGAGACGCAGGTGAAGTTCGCGATGCATTGGATCGACGAGATACGTTATGGCCGAGTTCAATCGGTGGCACCGACCGCGCATGCCGCGGATGCTTTCAACGCCGAGGTGCGCCGGGCCATGCCCAATACCGTGTGGTCCTCGGGATGTGACAGCTGGTATCTGGGAGCCGACGGCGTACCGGAGCTGTGGCCCTGGCCTCCCGTCGACTACCGTCGCACGCTCACCTCTCCGAATCGCGAGGACTTCGCAATCACTTAGACGTCGTGGATCGACAGCACCAGCCGGTCACCCGATCTCGAGGCCACCAGGCGCTGGTACGGCAAACCCGCGCCCACCGCGACCCCGCCCTGCCCATGCCATTGCGCAACGAGCCCATCCACCGCGCGAATCTGGTTGTCGTTCAGATCCTGTGCACCACCAGCCAACAGCCAAAGCCTGATCACCCTTCTCCGTACGGCGGGCGCCAAATTGCGCAGACCCGAAACCTCCAGAGAACCCGTACCGGCGAAGGCCGCCCGCGCGTGCTCGTCGAGCGCATCCCCGTCCTCGCGTAGCGAGGCCGCGGTTCGGGCAAGGGCCTCGGCCACGCCGCCTCCGAGAACCTGCTCCAGTAACGGCAGCACCTCGTGACGCAGGCGCACCCGGACGAAGCGCGGATCGACATTGTGCGGGTCTTCCCATGGAGTGAGCCCCCATTCGGTGCAGGCTGCACGCGTCTCGGTGCGGCGAACATCCAGGAACGGGCGCCCCCAGGGGTCATCCCACGGGCGCATTCCGGCAATGGAACGTGCCCCCGATCCTCGCCCGAGTCCCAGCAGCACCGTCTCAGCCTGATCGTCGAGAGTATGGGCAAGAAGCACGGGCAGCCCGTCACTGGCCTTGCGCAGTGCGGCATACCGGGCAGTCCTGGCAGCCGCTTCCAGACCACCCGGGCCGTCAACGGCCACCGAAAGAACCAATGCGTCACGACATCCCAGGGCCAGCGCCTGATTCCGCGCCTGGGCCGCGACCTCGGCCGAGCCCTGCTGCAGCCCGTGGTCGACGATCAGCGCGGTCACCGCCCAGCCCTGCCCGACGGCAGCCGCCGCGAGCGCCAGCGAGTCAGCGCCACCCGAGAGCGCCACGGTGACAGCGGTGGCATTCGGGAGGTGCTGCGCACCAAAGGATTTGACAGCTCGCCGCAGTGCTAGAGAACTCGGGCGATCCATAGATCCGGGTCCTCGATTTCGGCTGGCTTGGGCAACGTCTCGGGGTCTTGCCAGATGGTGTTGAAACGCTCCATCCCCACCGTTCCCACCACATGGTCGACAAATCTCTTGCCACGGGTGTACTGACGCATCTTGGCATCCATGCCGATGAGCGCACGGATGACCCGTTGCAGCGGTGGCTGCTTGCGTGAACGCCGCGCCTCGAAGCGCGACCTTATGGATGCCACCGAGGGGACTACGGCGGGGCCAACCGCATCCATGACATGGTCGGCATGTCCTTCGAGAAGGGTGCCCAGCACCAGCAGACGATCCAGTGCATCCCTGCCGCTGTCGGATTGCATAGCGCGCAACAAGTCGACAATCCCGTTCTCGCCCTGCCCTTTCGGGGATCGGACAAACTCGGCCAGCCTGCCGAGCATGCCGGCCACATCTTCTTCCTGCTCATGTGCGAGTGTTGCCAACGTGCCCGACATGTAGTCCGCCAGCCATGGATTGGCCGAGAACTGCACACGGTGCGTCACCTCATGCAGACACACCCACATCCGGAAATCGCTTGGCATCACCCGAAGCTGACGTTCCACCGCGATGATGTTCGGATACACCAGCAGTAACGCGCCCGCCCCTTCCGCGGTGAACGGGTCGTACTGTCCGAGAATGCCCGACGAGACGAAGGCCAGCACCGCGCCGGTTTGCGCCCCGGTGACGCGGCCGGACAAAAACCCCGAGGCGCCGCCGTCACCGCCGGCCATCACCCGCATGGACTCGGCCGCCGCCGCAATCCAGCTGGGGCGGTCAATGATCCGCGCCTCCGGAACCACCAGCCCATCGGCCAAGCCGGTGAGCTCACGCACCGGAGCTTCCGCACGCCGCGCCGCATCCGAGAGCTCGGCGATGGCCTGCTGGCGGGTGTACTCGGTGGTGGGCGGGGCGGGTCGTGCCAGCTTCGCGCCCACGGTGGCCGCGAACTCCCAGTTGACCATGCGGCCAACCGTCAACTCGGGACGCTCGGTTCCGGCTCCGCGCTTCGCCACGCGATCCGGCGTGGTCATCAGCTACATCCGCATGACCGCAGCACCGCCGCGGTGTTATCCACCGCGTTGCGCGCGGTCGGGGCGGTGGCCTGGTTCTGCATCAACGTGAAGGTGAGCACCCGGCCGCTGATGTCGGTGACCACACCTGCCAGTGTGTTCACCCCGGTGAGCGACCCGGTTTTGGCGCGCAACCAGCCCGCCGAGGTTTGGTTTTGGAGGACGAAGCGTTCCGAGAGCGTGCCGCTGCCGCCGGCGATGGGCAGCACATCCAGCAGCGGTCGCAGCTTCGGCTGATCGGGGCCGGCGGCCGCTCCGATAACCTCGTCGAGGGTGCGTGCCGTCACCCTGTCGTCCACCGATAACCCACTGGAATCACGCAATGTCAGGCCCGTGAGATCGATTCCTGCGCTGCGTAACTGGCTCGTGACGGCATCGACGGTTCCGGAGAAGGTCTGCGGTCGGCCCGATGCCAGCGCCACCTCGCGCCCGATTGTCTCTGCCATGACATTGTCGGAGGCATTCATCATCTCCCGCAGCCGCTCCATCAGCGGCGCCGACTGCACGGAGGCAATGGGTTTCGCTGTCGAGGGCGCAGCATCCAATCGCACCGTATCCGGGTCAGCCCCCAGCGCGGTGGCGAGTGCACGCCCCGCGTCCAATGCGGGAGTGGTGGAACGGCGTGAGTCATAGTCGGTCGGCTGTGTGCGGCCGGCATCGAGCATCACGGCCTGGATCGGCGCGACGTCACCGCCGTCGATGTCTGCCGGATCCCACCCGGGTGCCATCGACGGTCCGCCAAATCGACTGATATCCACGGTGATTGAGGTGACGGTGACGCCCGACTTGCGCACCTGATCGGCAAGATCGCTGATACGGGCGGCGTCGCGGTACCACGTGTCGGTGCCCGCCGGCGCCGCGCTGAGGATCGGGTCTCCGCCACCGACCAGTGTCACCAATCCGCGCTGCCCCGCGGTATCAGCGACTACCGAAGTGGTGAGTTTGGCGTCGCGCTCGAGGGTGATCAGCGCCGCCGCCGCGGTCAGCACCTTGTTGGTGGACGCCGGCACCATCGGCACGGTCGAGCCCTGTTGCCACAACTCGCGGCCCGTCAGCGCATCGGTGACCCGGCCGGTGAACATCGCGAGCGCCGGATCGGCCAGCGCCTTGTCCAGCGCCTGCGCCAGCCCGTCCACCGTCGGAACCGGCGCGGAATCGGAAACCGGAACAACGCCGGGCTTGGGGCTGACGAGTACCGGCTCCGGATCGGCGCCCTGCAATTGATGGGAGGTGGCGGCTCCGGTGGTCAGCGAGGCCACAAGTACCAACGCGGCAATCGCCAGTACGACGGCGACGGCGAGCAGGACATGGGTAGAGCGCCGCCAGCGACGCGGATCAAGTGCCCTGGCGGTGACCATGCTCTGCAGGGTATCGCTATCCTGGTGCCCGCTGGACGAGCGCTTGCGCGAAGACTGACAGGCAGACTTGACAGGCTAAGTACCACCGACATTCAAGGAGCGGGTGTGGAGTTCGACGTCACCATCGAGATCCCCAAGGGTCAGCGCAACAAGTACGAGGTCGATCACGTGACCGGCCGGGTGCGTCTGGACCGCTACCTCTACACGCCGATGGCCTACCCCACCGATTACGGCTTCATCGAGAACACCCTCGGTGAGGACGGCGATCCGCTGGACGCCCTGCTGCTCCTGCCCGAGCCCGTCTTCCCGGGCGTGATCGTCGAGGCACGGCCCGTCGGCATGTTCAAGATGGTCGACGACGGCGGCGGCGACGACAAGGTGCTGTGTGTACCCGCGGGCGATCCGCGCTGGGATCACATCCAGGACATCGGTGACGTGTCGAGCTTCGAGCTGGACGCCATCAAGCACTTTTTCGTGCACTACAAGGACCTCGAGCCTGGCAAGTTCGTCGAGGCCGCCGACTGGGTGGGCCGCGCCGAGGCCGAAGCCGAGGTCACCGCATCGTTCGAGCGCCTTAAGACCCAGGGACACTAGCCCGGCATAGGCGCCTGGCACACGACGGCGAACACGTCGGTGCTGCTTTGGGCGACGGTCACTCCGTCAACGGTGATAGAACAGCTGATGGTGCCCTCACCGACCATGGTGACATTCATGGTCAGCGGAACGTCCCGACGTGTAACCGTCACCGAGACTGCCCACGGCTGCGAAATATTCGACACACGCACGTAGTCGTTGTCCGTCATATAGGCGACATTGACCCCGCCGCCCTGACCACCCACGCTGTAGGTGACGTTCTTGCCGCCGTTCCCCGCCCCCCGGGACCCTGACCCGTAGTGGGCACCGGGGTGGGCGCCTCGGTCGTGGTGGGCACCGGCGGCGCCTCAGTGGTCGTTGGCGTGGTTTCGACGCCGGTGCTGGGGTTGGGCGGGGGTGGTGATGGCGGAGGTGGCTCTGTCGTCGTTATCGACGGCAAGGGGACGTCATTGGGCCCCGTCCAGGTCGTCGATGGGGTGACGGTGACCGTTGTCGGTGCGGCCACCTCAGTTCGGCGGGTGATGACCAGAATGGCGGTCAGCGCTATCGCCAGCACCGCCAGGATGCTGACGCCGGCGACTATCCACGGCCACTTCGGGGGTTTCGGATCCTCGGGATAGGGAATCGGCTCGCCGGGTGGCCATGGCTCCTGCGGGTACTCCTACCAGGCCGGATCCGTCACTGTCCCCCACTCCTTCCCCAGTACAACTGGGTGCAATGTTACGTCGCGTTAAACTCCTGCAAAATGCACGGTCCCCCTCTAGCGAACAGCGGCGCCCCGTCGAATCATGGTTCTATGTTGATGCATCAGGGCATCGGCCGCGACACGTTCAACGAGATGTCCGACACCAAAGCGGTCCACGCGCTCTACGAGTGTGGTGGCAGCGTGACCTGGGCGCGGAAGATCGCCGCCGCCCGGCCGTTCGCCGATCACGATGCCCTGTTCCGGTACGCCGACAACGAGCTCTTCGCCCTGTCCGAGGAATCACTGGACGAGGTACTGATCGCCTACCCGCCACTGGGCCGACGCCCGGGAAGCGCACGTTCACATGCCGAGCAGTGCGCGATCCGCGACGAAACGCCGGGAATGATGGCCGCGTTGCGGGCCGCCGCCCACCGGTACGAGCACCACTTCGGCCACCGCTTCGTCATGCACCTATGCGGACAGGACGGTGCCTCCGTACTGCGTGCGATCTCCGACCGCATGCACCACGACGTGGACACCGAACGCAAGGTGACCCGCAACGAACTCGCAAAGATCAACCGCACCCGCCTGGAGCGCATGCTCGGCCCCGAGGGCGGTTACGACAACTGGTGAGCTAGCCGCGCGCTACGCCGCCAGCGGTACGCGCTGCGGCAGCAATGCGAATACGCGGCGTGCGGCACAACCGATATCTGTGGTGGGCGACGCCGGGATCAGGGTCACCCCGTCGGCGACACCGGCCAGGTAGATATCGGCGATCAGACCCGCCAGCCCTTCCGGCGTGCCCGCATACGACACCGCCGAGGGAACCCGCAGGCTCGCAAAATGCTTACGGGCCGACCGTGAATCGGCCTCGATGTGCACATACACGTCCAAGATGACCGCAGGTGCTTCCTTACGCGAGGTGCGCAAGGAATGCCGAGCCCGCTGCGCCTGCTTCAGATCGGGGGCGTTCACCCGCGCGGTGACACCCGTTCCGTTGGTCAGCTCATGCCATCCGTCGGCATTGTCGGTGAAGACCCGGAACGTTTGATGTTGTGTCGCCACAAAGGCCACCGTACCCACGCGGGCCTGCCAGGGCCATTGTTCGATTCCCGATGAGCGGATCAATCCCCGGTTACACCGGCGACTGCTCGGTTGCAGGTGTAACCGGGGTGCGCTCCGTCAGATTGTCGATGACGCGTTGCACCCTCGGCATCAGCGAGTCGATATCCAATCCGAGCCAATACGGGATCGGATACATGAAATGTCGATTGAGACCTGGCAGGAGCCTGCTCAAGAAATAACCGAGCCACGCTTCGGGACGCACCGGAGCCACCGCAAAGTTGTAACGCGCCGCGCGGACCGTGGCCCGCGCAACCTGCGGAGGACCGATCAATTGATCCAGCACTCGCATCGGGGCAGAGGACTGAAAGGCCCTCATCACGTTGTTCACACGCTCACGCACATCATCGGGAAGATCCACGCCGGCCACGGTGGCGTTTACCCCAATGTTGGTGTTGATGAAGCCGGGACATACCGCAGACACCCCGATTCCCTTGGGGCCCAGTTCCATCCGCATGCATTCGCTCAGCATCTTCACTGCCGCCTTGGACGCGGAATAGGCGGGAAAGACCGGCGTCGGGGTGATGGCCCCCGCCGAGGCGATGTTGACTATCTGACCGCCGCGGCCGCGTTCGGCCATCTGCTTGCCGAAGACACGGCCACCGTAGGCGACCCCGAAAACGTTGACCCGGAACTGTTTTTCCCAGTGTTCCTGCTCCAGGTCGAAGAAACGACCACCGACCATGATGCCCGCGTTGTTCACCAGCACGTCGGGAACGCCGTACTCCGCCCGGACCTGTTCGGCGAATCGCTCCCATGCCGATGGATCGGTGACGTCGAGCTGGAAAGCAACGGCACGCAGCCCCTTGTTGTGAATAATCTCCGCCGTTTCCTGGGCGGTGGTCAGATCCAGATCCGACGCCACCACCTCCGCACCGCCCCTGGCGAATTGGATGGCGATGGCTCGCCCGATGCCGCTGCCTGCGCCGGTCACTACAACAAGATCTGGTTTACGTGCGGGGAGCAGTCTCATCCCACGACCTCCTTGTTGCGCTTACGCCTCGATGCCACCTTCACCACGGGCGCTACCGTCTCGCTGCCGTAGCGATAGTTGTCCAACCGGAAGTATTTGTTGTGGAAGTACATCTCGCCGAAACCGCCTGGCCGGAAAGGTGAATCACCGTGATTGTCGATGTAGTAAGTGTTGGCCGTCGAACATGCCGGAGACAGCCACAGGTGATTCTTGTTGCGCTGGTGCATCTTGCGGAAGTAGGCCTGGTGCACGTCCGGCTTGACCTCGGCGGTGGTGGCACCGCGTTTCTTGGTCTCCGCGATGACCCGGGCCGCGTGCGCGGTCGTCGATTCGATCAGCATGTGATATGGCCCGAACACATAGCCGTACGGTCCGAGAACAAGGAAGAAGTTGGGGTACTCGGGAATCGAAACACCCTGGTAAGCCTGATAGCGGCTCTCCTGGAAGAATCGTTTCAAGTCCTTGCCGCCTCGCCCGGCGGTCGGGAAGGCCGGCATGTGATCCCAGATCGCGAATCCCGTGGCACAGATCAATACATCTACTTCATGCTCGACGCCGTCCGCGGTCAGCAGACCCTTCTCGGTGATCCGCTGAATCGGTTCGGTCACCAAGTCCACATTGGGCCGGTTGAACGTCTTGAGGTAGGTGTTAGAGAACGACGGACGCTTACAGCCAAATCCGTAATAGGGCAGCAGCTTCTCGCGGGTCACCGGATCGTCGACCTGTGTACGCATCCAGGAGCGAATCCTGTTGGCCATGGCCATCGATGCCGATTCGACGTATTTGGAGTCGAGGTTGAAAACAGCATCCGGAATGTACGCGGTGCTGAGGTTGATCGCGTGGCGAATGCCCTTGGCGACACCGGGGAATCCGAACAGTGCCCGCCAGAACGCGTTGTACTTCAAGTCAGGTTTGGGCCCCACATAGATGGGCGTGCGCTGAAAGACGGTGAGGTTGCCAACCTCCGGGGCGATCTCGGGAACGAGCTGCAGCGAGGTAGCCCCGGTTCCGATGACCGCCACCCTCTTCCCGGCAAGCTGAACATCCTTGTCCCACAGCGCGGTATGCATCAGCACACCCTGATAGGAATCGATACCGTCTATTTCTGGGAGCTTGGGTTGCTCAAGTCCGCCGGTCGCGGCGATCACATGCCGAGCAGTGATGACGGTGTCATCGTCCAGGGTGAGAGCCCAGATATTTTGCGACTCATCAAATTCCTGACGAACGACGCGCGTATTGAACCGGATCTTGCGCCGCAGGTCGTGCTTGTCGACAAGCTCGTTGGCGTACTCCTCGAGTTCATTACCCGGGGTGAAGAACTTCGACCAGGTGGTCTTCTGGTCGTAGGAAAAACTGTAGATAAAGGTCGGGATATCAACGGCCACGCCCGGATACTTGTTCGCGTGCCAGGTGCCGCCGGCGGCCCCCCACTTCTCCAAAATCACGAAATCGTGAACTCCCTTTTTGGTGAGCTCAACACCTGCTCCGATACCGCCGAAGCCGGCTCCGATAATCGCGACTTCATGGTCGGGAACAACCCGTTCCCGACCGTTGGCTTCGCTACCCCGCACACGTGTACTAGTCATTCGACGTCCTTGTCAGTCCGACCCAGTGATGTATCGGACCGAAAGTATCACGTATTACGAGTTACGGATACTGCGATTCGGCGTCACGCCACCAAGAAGTCCGGCAGTGGCCGCGGGTCGTCGGCGGGCCCCACCTGTCCATCCCGCTCGACATAGGTCAGGGTCGGGCCATGGTGGACAAGCTGACCGATCGCATCGACGAGGCGCGTGATGTCACCTGCAGTAGTTCCCAGCCCGACACTTGCGCGTAGCGCTCCACCCGGAGCGCCCAATCTGGCTAGCAGCGGATGCGCGCAGAACCTACCGTCGCGCACTCCGACTCCATGTTCGGCCGACAGATACGCGGCGGCCACCGACGGCGTGTATCCGGCGACCGTGAAGGACACAATGCCCAGTACATCTCGGCCACCTTCCCAAATGCGAAGACTGTCAACACCTTCGATCGCCTCGAGCCCCTCCCGGAGTTGGGCGGTGAGCGCTTCTTCGAGCTGGCTTATCTCTCCCAGCGCGTCCAATGCCTCACATGCCGCCGCCACGGCGGCAACGCCGACCACATTGGGAGTGCCCGCCTCATGCCGCTGCGGTCCGACGAGCCACTCGGCCTCGTCGATACCGACATTGCGCACCGCGCCCCCTCCCGCCAGATAAGGTCGCGCGGCGTCGAGCCAGTCACTTTGTCCGACAAGGACTCCTGCACCAAATGGGGCGTACAGTTTGTGCCCGGAGAACGCGAGGTAGTCGATTCCGGTTGCCGCTAGGTCGATGCGACGATGCGGAACCAACTGCGCACCGTCAACGGCGATCCTCGCGCCGTGCCGGTGGGCAACGGCAGCGAGTTCAGCCAATGGCAGCACCTCACCGGTGACATTCGATGCGCCGGTAACGGCCAGCAGCGCGGCGGGCTGCCGGGAGAGTTCCTCATCCAGCGCGGCGACGGTGTCCGCGACGGTGGCCCGATGTGCTACCACTCGAGCGCCATACCGCTGCCAGGTCAACAGGTTTGCATGATGTTCGATATCAAGCACCACCACATTTGGGTGTCGCCGGCTTTCAGAATCCGCCCCACCTGGCACCGCCGAAGCGAGCAGATTGAGCGAGTCGGTGGTGTTGCGGGTAAAGATCACGTGCTGGCCGGGGGCCGCTCCCACAAAACGCCCCACCGTTTCCCGGGCGCCCTCGTACACCGCCGTGCACACGCGCGAGGCATATCCGGCGCCACGGTGCACGCTGGCGTAATACGGCAGCAACTCGTTGACGCGGTCCGCGACATCGCCGAGCGCGGGCGCGCTCGCCGCGTAGTCGAAATTGGCGTACCTGATCCAACCACCTTGAGCCAGAGGCACCTTGACATCTGCTCCAACGACACGCGCGGCCGGTCGCTCAGCCCCAGATTGTGCGGACACTGACATGTGACATCCCATCTCACCGGACCCGCCCGGCGAGTCCACGCTTGCCACGCCCGGTTGAGCGCGGCCAGGTCGTCACCTGGAGCACCCCACCGTGGAGGAGGGTTGCCGACCAGCTAGCCAGGGCTTGTCGCTGGTTCTCATGACCTGAGGGCAGTGTGCCTACCGGGCGCGGCCATCGTCAAGCGCATTGCGCAGGGTGATTTCAAATGCGCGCTGTCGCGTCGTTGATCCGGCCCGATTTTCCGATCCCCGCCCCGTAGGGCACACTGACTAGTGGAGGGGAGTATTCCTTCGCTGCGGTGTCGTCATCACATCGGCCATTGTCGGACCGGTCGGTGCCGCGGGCCGGTCACGTATCGGCGGAAGAGACCTCCGGCGTTTTGGCGACCGGAGGTTATTCAATGCAGGTATCCCAGCTCGAGTGGATCATCACGCTGGCCGTCACGGTCGCGATCTTGCTGGTCGATGTCGTGGTGATCGGCAGGCGCCCCCATGAGCCCTCCGTCCGCGAGACCGCTACTGCCCTGAGTATCTACATAGGGCTCGCGGTGGCATTCGGTCTGTGGGTGTGGTTCTTCCACGGCAGCCAGTTCGGGCTGGAGTTCTTCGCGGGCTGGCTCACCGAGTACAGCCTGTCGGTGGACAACCTGTTCATCTTCCTGATCATCATGGCCAGCTTCAAAGTTCCCCGTGTCTATCAGCAGGAGGCGCTGCTGATCGGCATCATTTTGGCGCTGATCTTCCGCGGCATCTTCATCGCGCTGGGCGCGGTGGCCATCGAGCAGTTCTCCTGGATCTTCTACCTTTTCGGCGCGTTCCTCGTGTACACCGCGATCAACCTGGCCCGGGACACCGAACACGACGACGACGCCGATAACGCCGTGGTGCAGTTCGCCCGCAAGCACCTGCGGACCACCGATAAGTGGGACGGTCTGCGACTGTGGGTGCGGGATAACAGTGCGAACGGCGCCAGACTCATGACGCCGATGTTCCTGGTGATCGTGGCCCTCGGTACCACCGACCTTCTCTTCGCCCTGGACTCGATCCCCGCGATCTACGGACTCACCAAGGAGCCGTATCTGGTGTTCACGGCCAACGTGTTCGCCCTCATGGGCCTGCGCCAGCTGTACTTCCTGCTTGGCGACATGCTCAAGCGTCTGGTGTACCTGTCGCAGGGACTGGCCTTCATCCTGTTCTTCATCGGCGTCAAACTGATCCTGCACGCGCTACACGAGAACGAACTGCCCTTCATCAACGGCGGCGAGCCGGTGCACGTACCCGAGATCCCCACGCTGGCAAGCCTTGCGGTGATCATCGTGACGCTGCTGATCACCACCGGCGCCAGCCTGTACAAGACCCGGCGCACCGCCAAAGAAGGCTAGTGCCCAGCGCCTGCACGGTGGACGGCGCGGTCCACCGTGGCAAACTTGGCGGCGACGGGCTCACCGTGCCCGCGGGCGCGCCTCCGCGCGGCGGCGAGCCCAGCCGCAGCCGGACCGATAGGCTCGCTGCCGTACCCCTCCAGGCCCATAGATCCGACGCGGAAATTAACGAGGAGCAGCGTGACCGGCCCCGACGAGTCACCCACTAACCGCGCGGGCGAAGAGGCTCCCCAGCCCGCCGTTCAGGAAGCCCCGGGCCATCCGGTGCCACCGCAGTACCTGCTCGGCAGGTCGGCCCCTCCGGCCCGGACCCTGATCGACATCCTCTACTCCACGGCCGCGGAGCACCCCGATGCGCCCGCCATCGATGACGGCACCATCCAGCTCACGTACTCAGAGCTGATCGTCGACGTCGAGGCAAGCGTCGAGTGGCTCGGGGCACGCGGAATCGGGCGCGGTGATCGCGTTGGTATCCGAATGCCCTCCGGCAGCTACTCGCTCTACGTCGCGATCCTGGCCACCCTGGCCGCGGGAGCCGCGTACGTTCCGGTGGACGCCGACGATCCGGACGAACGTGCCGCGCTAGTTTTCGGCGAGGCACAAGTGGCCGCGGTGATCACCCCCGACGGTCTCGTTCGTGGACCCGGATCCTCGAGGGGCTGGCGCGCCGCCAAACCCACACCACGCGACGACGCCTGGATCATCTTCACCTCAGGTTCCACCGGCACCCCGAAGGGCGTGGCGGTGACACATCGCAACGCGGCGGCCTTCGTCGACGCGGAAGCACAGATGTTCTTGCCGGACAATCCGATTGGTCCGGATGATCGGGTACTCGCTGGGCTCTCCGTGGCCTTCGACGCCTCCTGCGAGGAAATGTGGCTCGCCTGGCGCTACGGCGCCTGCCTGGTACCCGCGCCGCGTTCCCTGGTACGTAGCGGCATGGATCTGGGTCCGTGGCTGGTGTCCCGCGATGTCACCGTGGTGTCGACGGTGCCCACATTGGCCGCGTTGTGGCCGGCCGAAGCGCTGGAAGCAGTGCGGTTGCTGATTTTCGGCGGCGAAGCCTGCCCACCGGATCTGGCCGAACGACTGGCCACCGGCGAGGACGGTGCCGCACGCGAAGTGTGGAACACCTACGGCCCCACCGAGGCGACCGTGGTGGCCTGCGCTGCGCGGCTCGACGGAGTGAGCCCCGTCAGCATCGGGTTGCCCCTTCCGGGCTGGGATCTGGCCGTTGTGGATCCGCAGGGCAACCAAGTCGGCTACGGCGAGGTCGGTGAGCTCGTCATCGGCGGCGTCGGCCTGGCCAAATACCTCGATCCCGAAAAGGACGCCGAAAAGTACGCTCCGCTCCAGACCCTGGGGTGGTCACGGGCCTATCGCAGCGGTGATCTGGTGCGCTTGGAGCCCGACGGTCTGTATTTCCAGGGCCGTGCCGACGACCAGGTGAAGGTCGGCGGCCGCCGTATCGAACTCGGTGAGGTAGATGCGGCACTTGTCAATCTGCCCGGTGTGAGTGGTGGTGCGGCCGCGGTGCGCAAGACCGCCAGCGGCACCCCGCTGTTAGTCGGCTACATCGCCAGCGCCGATCCCAACTTCGATATCGCCGCGGCACGCGCCAGCCTGGCCGAATCGCTTCCCGCCGCACTGGTGCCGCGACTGGTCAAACTTGACGAGCTGCCCACGCGCACATCAGGAAAGGTCGATCGCAACGCACTGCCCTGGCCACCGCCGGGCGCGGATACCGACGACGATGCAACCGAATTGGGCGGCACCATGGGCTGGCTTGCCGGACTGTGGCGCGACATCCTGGCCGCCTCGGTCGACGGACCCGAAGCCGACTTCTTCGCTCTCGGCGGCGGATCGTTGTCCGCCGCACAACTGGTCGCGGCGTTGCGGCAACGCTATCCGCAGGTGACCGTCGCGAACCTGTACGACCAGCCGCGGCTCGGATCGCTGGCCACCTATCTGGATGAGCTCGCCCCTCCCGTCGAGGTCGAACCCCGGATCGTGAAACCGGTGCCCCGGCTCACCGAGCTGGCGCAGTTGGTGGCGACCATCCCACTGACCACCCTCACCGGCCTGCAATGGGCCACATGGCTGGCCCTGGCCAACAACGTGTTCGCAGCATTCAGCAATGTGCCCTGGCTGGTCACGGTCAACTGGTGGGTGCTGCTGGCAGCCTTCCTGCTCTTCATCACCCCTCTGGGCCGCATGAGTATCACCGTCATCGGGGCGCGACTGCTGCTCTCCGGGGTCAAGCCGGGGACGTACGAGCGCGGCGGAAGCGTGCACCTGCGGGTGTGGATCGCCGATCGCCTCGCCACCGCGAGCGGTGCCGAAAACCTCTCCGGCGCACCGTGGATGGTGTACTACGCCCGTGCGCTGGGCGCCCGGGTAGGCAATGGGGTCGACCTGCATTCGTCACCACCGGTGACGGGCTGGCTGGAACTCGGCGACCGCAGCTCCGTTGAACCCGAGGTCGACTTGTCCGGGCATTGGGTTGACGGCGACAAGTTCCATGTCGGCCCGATCGTCATCGGCGAGGACGCCACTGTTGGCGCCCGCACCACCCTGTTGCCGGGTGCGGTCATCGGTAAAAACGCCGATGTGGCACCGGCTTCCGGTGTCGTCGGAAGAGTCAAGAACGGTCAGTACTGGAAGGGCTCACCGGCCGTGAAGTCGGGCAAGGCCCGCCATCCCTGGCCTGATTACCGTCCGCCCCGCGCCGGGCAATGGGTCCCGATCTATGGGGTGACGTCGATTCTGTTGGGCGGACTGCCCCTGCTTGCGCTGGCCGCCGGGCTGGGTGTGGTGGCCTTCGGCATCAGGAATACGGCGACGATCTGCCAGGCCGTGGTGCCCGCGCTCATCTGGACGCCGGGGGCGGCGCTGGTCAGCGTCGTCGTGTACGCCGCCATCACCGTTGTGCTGGTGCGGCTGCTGTCGATCGGCGTGCACGAGGGTTATCACCCCGTCCGCAGCCGGCAGGGCTGGCAACTGTGGGCCACCGAGCGCCTCATGGATGCGGCCCGTAACTATTTGTTCCCCATCTATGCCAGCCAACTGACCCCATGGTGGCTGCGCATCCTGGGGGCGAAAATTGGCAAGGACACCGAGATTTCGACGGCCCTGCTGGTGCCGAAGTTCACCGAGGTCGACGACGGTGCGTTTCTGGCCGACGACACTATGGTCGCGTCGTACGAGTTGGGTGGCGGCTGGATCCACATCGCCAAGGCCAGAATCGGCAAGCGCGCATTCTTGGGGAACTCGGGGATCACCCAACCGGGACGCAAGGTACCCAATGACGCGCTGGTCGCCGTCCTGTCCGCCACTCCGCATAAGGCGAAGTCGGGCTCGTCGTGGATCGGTAGCCCACCAAAGCGGTTGCGACGAAAGGCCGATGGTGCGGACTCCGCGCTTACCTTCGAGCCACCGTTCCGCCTCAAGGTGATGCGGGGAATTGTGGAGACCTGCCGCATCATCCCGATCATCGTGACGTTCGGGATCGGTGTCGGGGTGCTGCTGAGCCTGCAGACAATCGCCATCCGGTTCAACTTCTGGGTTGCCGGTGCACTGAGCGGTGTGGTGCTGCTGGTCGCCGGTGCCGTGGCTGGTGTGGTGAGCGTCGTGGCCAAGTGGGTCGTGGTCGGGCGCACCAAGGCCGTGGAAAAGCCGCTCTGGTCCTCGTTCGTCTGGCTTAACGAGGTCGCCGATACCTTCGTGGAAACCGTTGCCGCCGTGTGGTTCGCACGTGCCGCGTCGGGGACGGTGATGCAGAACTGGTGGCTACGCGGCCTGGGCGCCAAGATCGGCCGCGGAGTGTGGTGCGAAACGTATTGGCTGCCCGAGGCCGATCTGGTGACCCTGGGCAAGGGAGCGACCGTGAACCGCGGCTGCGTGGTGCAGACGCATCTCTTCCACGACCGGATCATGCGGATGGACACCGTGACCCTCGCCGAGGGCGCCACTCTCGGCCCGCACTGCGTGGCGCTTCCCGCCGCCGAGCTGGGAGCCGGCGCCACCGTCGGTCCGGCATCGCTGGTCGTCCGCGGTGACGTCGTACCCCCGTCGACCAGGTGGCAGGGCAACCCCATTTCTCCATGGGGCAAACTGGATCCGATGGCACCGAAGAAGCCCAAGGGCGGCAAGGTTTCCCCCGGTAAGAATTCCGGGGCCGCATGACCAAACCAGGCAAGAAGGCGGCCAAGCGGCTACCCCCACGGCCTCCCGTCATCGATCCCTATCTGCCGCAAAACGGCAACTACGGATATCGGGTGTCACGCTACGAGCTGGAGCTGGAGTACAAGGTCGCCATCAACCGGCTGACCGGTACCGCGACGATCACGGCCGTCACCCTTGCCACCCTCAAGGAATTCACCCTTGACCTTGCCGATGCCCTCGGCGTCTCAAAGGTGACCGTGAACGGCAGGCGTCCAGAGCATTTCGGGCACCGCGCCGGAAAGGTCACCATCAAGCTGGTAACCGCCATCCCGGCGGGAGCTGCCATGACCATCGTCATCCGGTATGGCGGATCACCTCGGGCCATCAACAGCGTGTGGGGCGACGTCGGATTCGAGGAGCTGTCCAACGGGGTGCTGGTGGCCGGGCAGCCTAACGGCGCGGCATCCTGGTTCCCCTGTGACGACCACCCCAGCTCCAAGGCAAGCTATCGATTCGTCATCAGCAGTGACAGCCCATATTGTGTTGTCTCCAACGGGGAGTTGGTATCTCGTCGAGTCCGGGCCGCGCACACAACCTGGACATACGAGCAGCCCGAGCCGATGGCGCCGTATTTGGCGACACTACAGATCGGCGACTACCAGACGATCAAGCTCGCGAAGAACCCGATCTCGATGAATGCCGCGCTGCCCTCACGGCTGCGCGAACGGTTCGAGCATGACTTCGGCAGGCAGCCCCAGATGATGAAGCTGTTCATCAAACAGTTCGGCCCTTACCCATTCGCGGCCGGGTACACCGTGGTGGTCACCGACGATGATCTCGAGATCCCTCTTGAGGCGCAAGGTATTTCGGTGTTCGGGGCAAACCATTGTGACGGGGAGCGACACTCCGAGCGCCTGGTGGCACACGAGTTGGCGCATCAGTGGTTCGGCAACAGCGTCACCGCACGCCGCTGGCGCGACATCTGGCTCCACGAAGGGTTTGCCTGTTACGCCGAATGGCTCTGGTCTGAAGAGTCCGGGGGGCCGTCCGCCGATGCCCGCGCCCGCCACTATCACCAGAAACTGAAAGATCTCCCCCAAGATTTGATTCTGGCCGATCCCGGCCCACAGCTGATGTTCGATGATCGCGTGTACAAGCGTGGAGCGCTGACGTTGCACGCGTTGCGATTACGACTCGGTGACACTAAATTCTTCGCACTGCTGCAGGACTGGACCACCCGTTACCGGCACAGCACCGTCATCACCGACGACTTCACCGGCCTAGCGGCCGCCTACTCGGACGAGTCGCTCCGGCCATTGTGGACAGCGTGGCTGTACGAGAAGCAGCTCCCGCCCTTGGACCGGAAGTGACCGACGCCGGCCCCAGCACCCGCTCCAGCGTCGCACGGATCGGCGTGGCCACTGCTATCAGCGCTATCTGCGGGTACACCGTGCTGTACCTCGCCGCGCGCGAACTGGGCCCCTCCTTGTTTTCGGTGTTCGGAGTCTTCTGGGGCGCATTCGGTCTGGTGACTGGCGCCGCGAACGGGCTGCTGCAGGAGACCACTCGCGAAGTACGGCTATCGCTGGCGCAGCGCGAACGTTCTCCGCTGGACACCACCCTGCCGATCAGGATCGCCTTCGCCTTCGCCATCGCGTCCGCCGTAGGGGTCGTCGGCACCGCACCACTGTGGGCATCGCATGTGTTCACCGAGTTCCGTTGGCTCAGTGTGGCATTGCTTGCCGGCGGGCTCGCCGGCTTCTGCATGCACGCGACAACCCTGGGCGCGCTGGCGGGATCGAGCCGCTGGACTCAGTACGGCGTTCTCATGGTGACCGATGCAGGAATTCGTCTGGTGGTAGCGGTTGTCACGTTCGCGGCCACCCTCGGTCTCGTCGGCTATCTCTGGGCGACGGTGGCCGGATCGATGTCATGGTTACTACTCACCGCGATCTCCAAGCCGACCCGCGAGGCACTCAAGGTACCCGCACTCGTTGACACCATGGAATTCCTGCGCGGGGCCCGGCATTCGATCGCCGCAGCCGCCGCCAGTGCGGTGTTGGTGATGGGTTTCCCCGTGCTATTGCAGTCGACGGCAGGCGATCTGGGCCCCACCGGCGGGGTGGTGATCCTGGCCGTCACGCTGACCCGTGCACCGCTACTGGTGCCGCTGACTGCGCTGCAGGGCAACCTCATCGCCCACTTCGTCGATGCGCGGGACCGCCGCCTCACTGCACTCATCACACCGGCCGTCATCATCATCGGCGTCGGCGCGGTGGGCATTGCACTCGCGGCGTCCGTCGGCCCGTGGCTACTACGGACGGTGTTCGATCCGGCGTATCAGGCGGGCGGCCCGCTCCTGGGCTGGCTCACCGCCGGTGCGGTGATGATCGCACTGTTGACGTTGACCGGGGCGGCCACCGTGGCACATGCCCGACACCTCGCGTACTCAGCGGGATGGGTTGGCGCGACAGTGGTCTCGGCGCTGCTGTTGCTGTTGCCGCTCGCTTTGGAGGAACGAACGGTCATCGCGTTGATCGGCGGACCCGTCGTCGGGATCGTGGTGCATCTGGCCGCGCTCGCATTCTGGCGGGACCCAGAAACCACCGATGAGATCATCGACTGAACGACCTCTGAACGAGCGCGTCAGATCCCCGCGGCGTGCTCCAGCTCTACCAGCGCGGCCTCGAGGCCGTCGGCCATCTCGTCGATGTCCGCGGCTACCTCCGGTGTGGTGACGAATCCGAAATCCAGATGCTCCAGATAGGAGAAGCAGGTGATGTTGAGGGCCACGTCCATGACGGGCGGGCCCAGCGGAATCAACGACTCGAGCTTGGCACCGGCCATGTACAGCGGGAACGATGGACCAGGAACGTTGGAGAGCACCAGGTTGATGGGCGCCAGATTCCGGGATAGCCCGCTGGCGGTGTAGGCCCGCGCCGCCAGCTGCAGCAGCCCGGGCGGCGTCGTGTCCGTCAATCCCATGATCTGGTGGGCCGACATCGCCCGCGCCATTTCCTTGGCGCCCTGGGTCCCCTCGTAGATGGCCCTGATCCGCTCGGCCGGGTCATCGATATCGGTCGCCAGGGTCACGGTCATCGAACTGACTTGATTACCCACCACCCCATCGGTCTCCTCGGTGCGCACCGACACCGGAATCTGCACGATCAATGGCTTATCCGGCAGCTCGTCACGCTTGAGCAGGTAGTCGCGGACCGCGCCGGCAACGATCGCCAGCACCACGTCGTTGACCTTGACCCCGAACGCATCCTTGAGCGCCTTGACCCGCGCCAATTCGAGGCGCGCCCCGGAGACCCGGCGATGCGGTGACACCGGCGCATTGAATCGGGTGTGCGGCGCCTCGAAGTATCCGGGAGATTTGCGTTCCATACCGAAAACCGCGAGCTGCTGGCGGACCGTCTGCTGAACCAGCCGGACCACCCGGTAGGGCGTCTTGACACCCACGTTGACCAGGGCGCTCAGCAAGATGCGCTCACGACTGGGCAGGCCCAGCCCCACCAACGATCCCACGGTGTCGTCCGGCGCCGGGCGCGGCTCCGGGGCGATGTCGAGCAGAATCTCGCCCAAACCCGCGCCCGAGACGCCATCCACGATGGCGTGATGCATCTTGGTCAGCGTGGCAACGCGCCCGCCCTCAACTCCCTCGATGACCCAGAGCTCCCACAGTGGCCGCGACCGGTCGAGCTTGTAGGACATCAGCCTGCCGACCAGTTCTTCGAGTTCCTTGCGGCCGCCGGGGGCGGGGACGCCGATGCGGCGGATGTGGAAATCAGGGTCGAGTTCCTCGTCCTCCACGAACCACGGCCGGTCCAAACCCAGCGGGACATCGGTGACCCGCCATCGCAACTGCGGCATCGACGGCAGCCGCTCCACGATGAGACCGCGCACCCGTTCAAAGCTGTAATCGGGGGCATCGCTGGGGTCGAAGATCGACAGTCCCCCAATGTGCATATGCCAACCCGACGTTTCGGCGTGCCAGAACGCCGCATCTACCCCAGACAGCCGCTGCATGGCCGAAACATTAGTGCCGCCGACCTTCCCTTCTGCCGGAATGGCCGGACTCGTCGGGGCCGGGCAGAGCCGACGTTCACCGGTGGGTTACCGGTGCTACCTTGATCCCAGTGAGCAACACCGGTAACAGCGACGTCTGGCTGGTCATCCCCGCCTACAACGAGGGACCAGTCATCGCCGACGTCATCGCCGCGGCGCTCGGCACCTTCCCCAACATCGTCTGCGTGGACGACGGCAGCGCCGACCGTACCGCCGCACTCGCGCACGGCGCGGGCGCACACGTGGTCCGCCACCCCGTCAATCTCGGGCAGGGCGCGGCGATACAGACCGGGGTCGAATACGCGCGTGCACAGCCCGGGGCTCAGATCTTTGTGACCTTCGACGCCGACGGCCAGCATCAGGTCAAGGACGTGGTGGCCATGGTGGACAGGCTGCGATTGGAACCCCTCGACATCATCGTCGGCACCCGCTTCGGTGCCGGATCGGCACCGGGCCACGTACCCCTCATCAAACGCATCGTGCTGAAAACCGTTGTGCTGCTGAGCCCGCGCACCCGCCGCCTCAACCTGACCGACGCTCACAACGGACTGCGCGTCTTCAACCGGACCGTCGCCAACGGACTCAACATCACCATGAACGGCATGGGCCACGCCAGCGAGTTCATCGCGATGATCGCCGAAAATCATTGGCGGGTGGCCGAACAGCCGGTCGATATTCTGTACACCGAGTATTCGATGGCCAAGGGCCAATCGCTGATCAACGGGGTCAACATCATGTTCGACACCGCGTTCCGCCGGAGGTTGCCGTGATCACCTGGATTCAGCCGCTACTGATCGTCGCGGTCCTGCTGTTGCTGGTGTATCTCTTGCGTTCGCGCAGCACCGCGCAGGCCAAGGCCTGGGTGAAGCTCGGATTCGTGGTCTTCGTGGTCGCGGGCATCTACGCCATCCTGCGGCCCAATGACACCACCACGCTGGCGCATTGGCTCGGCTTGGGCCGCGGCACCGACCTGATGCTCTACGCGCTGATCATCGCGTTCGCGTTCACGACACTCAGCACCTACCTGCGTTTCAAGGATTTGGAGCTGCGCTATTCGCGGCTCGCGCGCGCCGTCGCGTTACGCGGCGCCGAGCCTCCGGAAGAACTCGACAGTCCTTCCGATTCCGTCCGCTAGCGCCACCTTCGGCTCCCATCCCAGCACGCTCTTGGCCAGGCGGACGTCCAGGCAAGACTGACGCAGATCACCCAGCCGGGGCGGATGAAACTCCGGATCGTCCGGTGCACCGGCGGCCGCGGCCACCAGCGAATGCAGCTGCCGGTCACTGGTTTCGACTCCGGTACCGACATTGAACCGCTGTCCCCCGCCGTCTGGACCGGAGGCGCGCACGAAGGCGTCCACCACGTCGTCGACGAATACGTAGTCCCTGGTGTTTCCGCCGTCCCCGAACACCTTGGTGACGCGACCCGACAGCAGCGCCTGCGCGAAAATGGCGACGACACCCGCCTCGCCATGCGGATCCTGGCGCGGCCCATACACATTGGCCGGAGCGATATGTGAGCACTCCAGCCCGTACAGATGCCGGAAGGTGTTGAGGTAGATCTCTCCGGCCACCTTGCCCGCGGCATATGGCGAATGCGGATCGGTGGGGACGGATTCGCCGGTGGGGATCTGCTCGGGAGTGCCGTAGATCGAGCCGCCCGATGAGGTGTGCACGATCTTGCGCACGCCTGCCTTGCGGGCGGCGTCGGCCAGCCGCACCGTACCGACCACATTGACGGAGGAGTCGAACTGCGGATCGGCGACCGAGTGGCGCACATCGATCTGCGCGGCCAGGTGGAAGATCACCTCGGGCGAGAACTCGGCCACAACGGCATCCAGATCTGCCTCGACGATGTCGTCCTTGACGAAGGTGAAGGCGGAATGCGCCTCGGCGGCCTCCAGATTCGACACCTTGCCGGTGGCGAGGTTATCCAGGCCCGTTACCTCGTGCCCGTCCGCCAACAGCCGGTCGACCAGCGTCGATCCGATAAATCCTGCGGCTCCGGTAACCATTGCCCGCACGTGGCGACTCCCTCTTTATTCACATAGCTCGCGGCATTCGGCCCCACCCTACCGACCGTGCCTGATGTTCTTCCCGCAAGCGTTCATCGCTAGTCTCGGGCCCTGATGCCTTTCGCCAGAACCAACCGCGTTGCCGTTGCCGCAGCGGCTCTCATCGTGGTGCACCTCGTGGTGCGCAGCGTGCTGGCGTTCGGCGGAGATTTCTATTGGGATGACCTGATCCTGGTCGGCCGCGCCGGTACACAGGGCCTGTTCTCCCCGTCGTACCTGTTCGATGACCACGATGGACACGTCATGCCCGCAGCGTTCTTGCTGGCTGGCATCCTCACCAAGCTCGCACCGTTGAATTGGTTCTGGCCCGCGCTGAGCCTGGTGATCCTGCAGGCATTGGCGTCCCTGTCGCTGCTGCGGACGCTGCGCGTGATCCTGAGCTGGCGGCCCGTGCTACTTGTTCCACTCACGTTCGCACTGTTCACGCCGCTGGCAGTTCCAGGTTTCACCTGGTGGTCGGCCGCGCTGAATTCCCTGCCCATGCTGACCGCGATGTGCTGGTTCGTCGCCGACGCGGTGCTGCTGGATCGCACCGGAAACCGTCGGTACGCCGTGACGGCGATGTGTGCGTTCCTCGGGGGGCTTCTGTTCTTCGAGAAGTCGGTGGTCATTCCCTTCGTCGCGTTCGCGGTGGTGATGCTGCTGGCGTACCTGCGCGGCGACGGGTGGTCGGCGCTGGAGCGGACATGGCGCCGGGGTGCGGTGCTGTGGGTTCCGGCAGCGGCCCTTACCGCGGCATGGATCGCGCTTTACCTGGTGGTGGTGGACCAGAAGCGTTGGAGCACCGATCTGTCGATGACGTGGTCGCTGCTCCAACGCTCATTCACGCACGGGGTGCTTCCCGGATTGGTGGGTGGTCCGTGGCATTGGGATCGTTGGGTGCCCAGCTCCCCGTGGGCCGAGCCCTCGTCATTCGTGATCTGGCTGGGGGCATTGGCGCTCGCCGCGACCGTGGCGCTGACCTGTTTCCGCAAGCAGCGACTTGGGCTGGTCTGGCTGACCTTGCTGGGGTATCTGGCGGCCAGTGAGGTGCCGATTTATCTCATGCGTTCGTCGGCATTCACGGCGCTGCTGCTCGCGCAGACCTTGCGGTATCTGCCGGATCTGGTGGTCGTCGCGACGCTGCTGGCGGCGGTGGGTCTCACCGCCTCGAACCGGCCGGGCAGTACGAGCCTGGACAGTTCCGCTCGACGCACCGCCGTGGTCGCGCTGACGCTGGCGTTGTTCGTGGGGAGCAGCCTGGTATCCACGGCCAACTACTTACGCAGCTGGCGCAACAATCCCGCCTCGCCGTACATCGCCACTGTGAAGGAGTCCCTGGCGGCGGTCGCGGACGGGCCGGCGGTGCTGGACCAGGAAGTTGATCCGCTGGTGCTGCAGAATGTGGTGCGACCGGAGAACCTGTTGAGTCACATGTTCGCCCTGGTGCGCCCCCGACCAGAGATCGGTTCCACCACAACGCAGTTACGGATGCTCGATCGCTATGGCCACCTACTCGACGCCCAGGTGACGTGGGTGCGGGCCCTCACCGAAGGCCCGGTTCCCGGATGCGGGTACCTGGTGCAGTCCACGCAGACCATGCCGCTGACGGGGCCGCTGCTCCCCGCAGATTGGATCGTCGAATTGAACTACCTGGCCAATACCGAGGGTGCCGTGTGGGCATCGTTCACCAACGGGCCCAGAATCAAGGTTCCCGTTCGGCCGGGACTCAATCGGGTGTTCATCAGACTCCCAGGTTCGGGTAATTCACTTACCCTGCAACCGATTACCCAGTCATTGTCACTGTGCGTAGCCGTCGGGCCGGTAGGGGCGCTCGCTCCCCGGTAGATTGGGCGCCATGCTCGGAGAACTGGCTTTGACCTGGACCGGACGACTCTCTGCACCCGTCCTGGAAAAGCTGCTCGATCTGCCCGAACCCCAGTTCACTCAGATACAGACGCGCCGCGACATCCCGGTGAGGATGCCCGACGGCGTCAAGCTCGCTACCGACCACTTCCGCCCGCCGGGGCAGGACCCCCTGCCTGCCGTCATCTTCCGCACCCCGTACGACAAGCAGGGCATCATCAGCCAACTCTGGGCAACGTTATTGGCCCGTCAAGGGTTTCAGGTGATAGTGCAAGACACCCGGGGCCAATTCGCATCCGAAGGCAAATTCGACGCGTTTCGCCAGGAACGGGCGGATGGCCTTGCAACCGCCGCCTGGGTCCGTGAACAGCCGTGGTGCGACGGCACACTCGCTACCGCCGGACCGTCATACCTCGGGCACACGCAATGGGCGGTGGCGCCGTACATCGAGCCACCCTTGGCCGCCATGTGCCCGGCAATCACCACCAGCAACTTCACCGAGCTCTTCTATCCGGGCGGGTCGTTCAACCTGCACAATCTGCTGACGTGGTCCGCGGCGGTCGGTTCACCGGAGATCCCGCAGGCGGTCCGCCTGCTGCGGGCGAACGCGCACGGCAAGCGGGTGCGCCGAGCGATGGATCACCTACCTCTCGCCGACGCCGACAATGTCGCGATCGGAAAGCCAGAACCCTTCTGGCGCACGGTGACCGATCACAACGACGACGACTATTGGGACGAGATCAACCACACCGCCCAGCTCGCGACGCTGGGCACACCCGTGAGCATGGTGACCGGCTGGTGGGATCTGCTTCTAGTAGGTCAGCTCCGCGATTACGAGGAGCTACAGAAGGCCGACTGCCCCCGGCGTATCACCATCGGCTCGTGGGACCATGCGAAGTCGATCAAGACGGCGATAGCCGACAGCTTTTCTTGGCTGGCAGCACATCTACACGGCGACGCCTCATCAACGCATCGTGCACCGGTACGGGTCTACCTACAGAAGGCCGGTCAATGGCTGGATTTCGATCATTGGCCGCCGAAGAGTTCGACGCCCACACCGTTGTATCTGCAGGCCGATCACGGGCTTGATTGGCAAGCACCACAAGGTGATAGCGCCGTCGACACCTTCACATACGATCCAAAGAACCCGACCCCGGTGGTGGGCGGGCCGCTGCTTGACGCCAGGGTGTCCGGGCAGCGCGACAACGCGTCCATCGAAAGTCGCTCCGATGTGCTGGTCTTCACCACCTCGCCTCTGACAAAAGACCTTGATCTGGTCGGCCCGGTTTCGGCATCGGTGTACGCGACAACCGACAGTGGTCAGGGCGATTTGTTCGTCAGGCTCTGCGACGTTGACCGGAAGGGAGTTTCCCGCAACGTAACTGACGGAATCGTCAAACTAGACGGTGCCGCGCAGTCACCGGTCCAGGTGACCATGCATCCCACCGGTTATCGTTTCGCGCGGGGACATCGGCTGCGGGTCCAGGTCAGTGGGGGTGCGTTTCCGAACCACGCCCGCAACACCGGGTCCGGTGAACCGTTGGCGACCGCCAGCCGCATTGTTCCGATCCACTTCGAGATCCGCCATGACGAGAAACATCCCTCGGCCGTGACATTGCCGGTGCTACACGCTTCATGATCGCGAAACGCGTTTGCGCTCTTGCTTTTACCGGAATCTTCCTCACCGCATGCGGGGGCGGCCAGCCATCGGAGAGCCGCCCGACCCTGATCCACGTCGGCCCTACAGGCGGAGGGGCGGAAACCAAGGTGGTCACAGCGGAAGAAGGCAAGCCCGGGGCTCTTGGACAGCAGGTGCGCGACGGCGACCTCGCGTTTGTGGTCACCCGGGTGGGTGATGCCGGGACCGTTGGCGATGTGGCGAATCCTGCCCTGCAGGCGACCGCCGTCGGCACCTTTGTCGTGGTCCACGTCGAAGTCCTGAACCTCGGACAGACCACGCACTCGTTCCTCGGCGATGAACAAAAGCTCAAGGACGCCACGGGCAAGGAGTACACGCCGGATAGCATGGCAAACATCTTGGCGCGCAACGCCGAACAGCTGGAGCCCGGCGCAGAACTGGGACCCGGCGCGCAGAAGCGGTCAGTGCTCGTCTACGACGTACCGGCTGGCACGGTACCCAAGGAGATCGACCTGCACACCGACTACCGATCCAAGGGCGCCAAAGTTCTGCTGGGCTAACCGGTGGGCGGGAACAGCGTGTAGGCGAGCTGTGAGGCGATCGTCTTCGGATCGGCATCATGCGAATCAGCCAGTGCCCCAGTGGACCACAGTGAGACAAACCCGTGCACCAAGGACCACGCGGCGCGAGCCGCGGTGACCTTGTCGGCCGAGGTCTGCTGTGGCGTCAACGTCTCGATTCCTGCATTCAGTGCCGCCCCGGCACGCTCACGCGCCGCCGTCAATTGCGCGTCGGTGGCATCCAGGAGCGCGGGTTCGAACATCACCGAGTAGTGGCCCGGATGACTCAGGGCGAAGTCCACGTAGGCCAGCGCCGCGGCATGGAAGTCCGGGTGCGCGCCGTCTAGCGCCTCGGCCAGTTTGGTGAATCCGTCGGCGGCCAACGCGGTGAACAGTCCGCGACGATCGCCGAAATGATGGGCGGGTGCGGCGTGGGAGACACCCGCCTCGCGAGCTAGTTCCCGTAGTGACAGCTCGGTGGCGCCGCGTCGGGCCACCATGCCGGCCGCGCTGGCCAGGATCGCCGCCCGCAGACCGCCATGGTGATACGACATCGCCTCAGCATAGCGCGAATCTTGACAGTGACAAGTTTGGGGGTATCGTCTATCTAGTCAATGTCAAGATTGGAGATCTGTCATGGCACCGCTCATTGCCCTCCTCGCCGGGACGCTCCTGGCTCGTTTAGTCGGTACGCAGGGGTTGGCACCCGTCAGTTCGTGGCCGGCCGCCGTGGCGGTCGGCCTCGCCGCGATGTTCACGCTGACCGGGATCGCGCATTTCGTCCCGAAAATGCGTGCCGCGATGATCGCGATAGTTCCGCCACGGATTCCGGCACCCGGGTTCCTGGTGGCGCTCACCGGAGTCCTCGAGTTACTCGGCGCGATCGGTGTCCTGATTCCCTCGACGAGGGCGGTGGCAGCCGGGTGCTTGGGAGTGCTGCTGGTGGTGATGTTTCCGGCCAATGTGTATGCCGCCAGTCAGCGGTCAAATCCGCTGTCCACTCCCCTTGGTTGGCGCACCGCCGAACAGCTGTTGTTTCTCGCGGCGACCGCGCTCGTCGTATGGGGCTAGACGAGGTGCCAGACCAAGACTGCGGCCAGCACTCCCATCCCATTGAGCGACCAATGCAACGCGATCGGCGCCAATAGGCTGCCACTACGACGCCGCAGCCAGGTGAAGACAAATCCGGCAAGGGCGGTGGCCACCACCGCGCCGGCCACGCCAGCGATCTGTGCCCAAAGGCCCACCCCGAGCAACTTGGTCAGGCCGACATTGCCGGTGGTCAATCCCAAGGACGTGGCGATGTGCCAGAAGCCGAACAACAGCGACCCGACGGCCGCGACTCCGCGAAAGCCCCAGGCTCGAGCCATCGTGCCGTGCAGAACCCCCCGGAAAGCGAGCTCCTCGGGAATCACGGTCTGCAGCGGGATCAGGACGAAGGAGGCGAGCAACGCACCCGAGACGGTCGTGGCGTAACTGCTGTTGAGGAACATCGGCCGGGTGACCGGCAGCAAGAGACCGATGCCGATCACCGCGCCGACGATGACAACCGCGACGGCTGCGTATTTGGCGCCCGAACGCCAGTGGTCCCGGCCCAACCCCAGCTCAGCCCACGAATGGCCGCGGTAGCGGATCAGTGCCAGCAGCCCGATCGCGGCGACCGGCACCACCACGAAATTGGCCCATGGTGTGGTGAAGTGCGCGATCAGATTCGTGGCCACGAGAACGGCGACCACGACGGCGATATCGATATACGTGCGCACGTCCCGCAATCCGTGCAGGGGCGCAACAGCGGCCGAGGTCTGAGTAGGCATCCGGTTCAGAGTACCGGCGGTGACGTTGGCCCAGTTCAGAGTGTGATCCAGTCGTGACTACCGTCCGGGGGTCAGCACACGAGCGACTGTGGCAGTCCCCACAACCCGGCCATGGCCGGAACACGATCCGGCTCACGTAAGTTCTGGAATCGTGCTCACCCTGTTGCTGGCGTTCGCAGGATTCGCCTGCCTGGACGCCCTCAACGTGCTCAACATCGGTGTCGCCACCACCATCGTCTATGTGACCCGGCTGGAACGCCGATCAGCATTTCCCGGCGGCCTCAGCTTTGTCACCGGCCTATTCGTAGCGCTGTTCACCTTTGGACTGGCGACCGTGCTCGGCGTGCGCTCGTTGACCGATGTCGCCGGCGGCTCGGACATCACCCCGTCTACCCGATACTGGGCGCAACTGATCATCGGCATTCTGTTGATCGCCGTTGCGGCGCTGACCTGGTTCACCGAACCGGTGACGCCACCATGGATTCGTACTGTTGCGCGACGCCATCCATGGCTTCTCGCGCTTGTGGGTCTCGCATTGGGCTACGCGGAGGCACCCACCTCTGTTCCGTATCTGAGCGCGCTGGCGATGCTCGCCTCACGTCACCCGCTGCCGTCGATGTGGCCGCTGCTGTTGGTCGGCTATGGCTTGGTCGCGATTCTTCCCAGTCTGCTGATTCTCGTACTGTCGACGCGACGGTCCCCTCGCGCGCGGCGGGTGCAGCGAGGTCTGGTGCGAACGGTGACGCGATACGGCCCCACCGCGATTCGGGTCATATTCCTGGGACTCGGGGGCGTTCTGATTGTCGGCGCGCTGCTGCATCACAGTGCTCTGGGGCTCCGCTGAGCAGCGGCAGGACTCATACGTAAATCGGCTGACCATTCGCTGTGCTCAACCCCACGATGAGCACAGCGATTGACCAGCCGAGCACGATCGACCTTGATTAGCCGAACGAACACCCCGGACATTACTGTCAGTAAATAGCCCTTGTCAATGACTTACCCTTCCGATAAGTTTCATACCGCTCAGACACCCGTAGACCTACGATGAGCAGCACAGTGTGTGCGTGTATCGTTGGGCTGCGAAGTGAAAGTATGTGAGGGGGTGCTGTGCCAGACTTTTCGCAGCGCTTGAGCCATTTGTTTGCCACTGTGCATCCGGCCGGGCGCGGACCTTATTCCCTCAACGAGGTGGTCACCGCGCTGGGCGAGCGCGGCGTCGAGGTCTCCTCGCCCTATCTGTCGCTCCTGCGCAAGGGCGAACGATCGAACCCGGCGCCGGAGATCGTCGCGGCACTAGCCGAGTTCTTCCAGGTGAGCCCCGCCTACTTCTATGACGCCGACTACGCCGCGTCGGTGAATCGCGATTTGGATTGGCTTGTACAGCTGCGTGACTCGAAGGTTCGTGAGATCGCGCAGCGCAGCTATGCGCTCTCCGAGAACAGTCGGCAGGCGATCGCCGACATGGTCGATCACTTACGCAAGGTCGAGGGCATACCCGACAAGGAAGCCGGCGCCTCCAAGTCTTCCTGACGTTCCCGGTAAGCGTCCGCGATCTCGAGCACCCAAGGCCCTTCACTCACTCCTTCGGGCGGACGCAGCCATTCGTAACTGAATCCTGGAACTGCTTCACCTACAAGCCAATTCACAACATCCCGACTCCGCTCTGAGCCACTCTTTGGCAGGGGCGAGTCGGCTACTAGCGGCACCCGTCGACTCTGCGCCAATAGCGTGAGTCCATCCTGGACATGCGTCGTCCATTCGAACACCAAGTCCGACGATCGAATTCGCGATTCCACGGGCGGGAACAGCCCCGGAAACATACCGGCGAGTGCGTCACGGAGCGGGCCTAGCCGCCTCAATTCTCGCCGTGCCTGAACACGCAGCATGATGGGAGGCCACAGAAACCCCGCGACGATCAAACCCGCTGCGATACACCCCGGCCAGGTCTGCAGCCACCGTCCGACCGCGCCGCCGATGAAGCCCTCGCCCCGGCTCAGCGGGCTCCACATCCCGCCACAGATGCTCGCGACTACCTGGAACGCCGATGCAGCCGCTAGCAAGCCCAGACCTACGCCGACGGGAGTTCTATCGGCGTTGCGAGAGCCCACCCATGCGAGCTGAAGAGCCACTAACACCATGTACCCACTGCTCACCACAATTGCGACGAGCGCACCGCGATCAGTCCCGGCGTACATGGCATTTGCGGTCGCCAGCACATCATCAGCCCTCGGGACCACCTCGCTGTAACTCATAGCGATGAAGACGACGGTAAGTGCAATCGCCGCGCCTGCCATAGTGATCCATAGCCCACGGCGAATGCGCTCGGGCGACGCATCACCGCTGATACCAACGACGAAAATTTGCAAACACGCCGCGATCGTGATGGCTGGCCAACCCGCCACGCTGACAGCACGTGCGGCCTCTGGCAATGCGGCCCAGACCCAGTCGGTATACACCACGAACCAGATCCACACCGACACCCCAAAGACAGTTACCGCGACAGCCGGGACTGATGTCGGGTAGCGCACAACCCGCCATATTCGGTACAGCAGCCCCGGCAGAAAGCAGACGAGCATGGCGACGCGCACAATCTGCATCAGGTCCCACGTGGACTGGGTGATCATCCTCTCACCCGCAGACGCTCACGTCGCGCGGTTACCGATAGCATCTGCCTCGCCTGATAAGCGTCGGCGATGGAGAGCACCCAAGCCTGATCGCTCATGCCCGTTGGCGCAAGCAGCCATTCTTGACTAAGTCCCGAAACTGATTGACCAGAAACCCAATTCGCTACTCCCGAAGCACGATCTATATGATCCGCAGGGATCGGCACACCAGTTCGAACAGGTATCCCGCGCCTCTGAGACAGCAGAGTCAGGCCGTCTTGTACATGCGCCATCCACTCGAATATTAAGTCTGACAAACGTATTTGAGACTCTGTCGGCGGAAACAGTCCCGGAAACATACCGACGAATGCATCGTGGAGCGGCGTTAGTCTCCGCTCATCTCTTCGTGCTTGAATGCGTAAAACCACCGGAGGCCAGACAAAACCAGCGACCATCAGGATCGCAGAAATGCAGCCGGGCCAGGTCTGAAGCCACAACCCATACGCACTCCCCATAAACCCACCGCCCCGCACCAGGGGAAGCCAGATCCCTCCACAAGTACTTGCAACAACCTGGACTACGGAGGCGGTCGCCATCAATCCAAGACCCACGCCGACCGGCGTGCGATCGGTGTGCCGAAACCCGACCCATGCCAGCTGCACAACCACGAAGATCACATACACATTGCTTATCACCGTTGCCGCGATTGCCGCAGAATCGCCCTCAGTCAAGACGATTTTGGCTGCTGCGTATACATCGTCCGTGCTACCGACCACTCGGCTGTGGCTCGCCAACACCGTGACCACGATCAATGCAAGGACCGCCACCACCGAGGTGTTTTGCAACCCGCGGCGGATCCGTGCCGAAGAAGCATCGCGTGCAACACCCACGACGAAGACTTGCATACAAGCAGCGATCGTAATGGCTGGCCACCCAGTCATGCTGATAACGCGCACACTCGGTGGCAGTAGTGACCACACCGAGTTGTCGAACATGAGGAGCCATATCCACGCCCACACACCGAAAGCCAGTGCTGCATAAGCCGGGAGTGATGTGGGGTACCGCGCAACTCTCCAGATTCGGTACAGCAGGATTGGCAGGAAGCAAGCCAAAACCACGAGCCTGATATCCGATAGGCTTTCCCAGGCAGTCGAATCGGTACTCATGTCTTCACCGGTAGACGCTCACGTCCGACTTGCTGAACCCCGGAGGTCTCCATACAGTTGCGGTAAGCGTCGGCGATCGCGAGCACCCAAGCCTGGTCGCTCATACCCATGGGTGGACGCAGCCATTGGCAGCTGAATCCCGAAACTGATTGGCCAGAAACCCAATTCGCCACCCCCAGAACACGACCTATCTGATCTGCGGGAGGCGCCAAACCGGTTTCTACAGGTACCTCACGGCGCTGAGACAAGATGGTGAGACCGTCCTGTACGTGCGCTACCCATTCAAATACTAAGTCCGACAACCTTATTTGAGATTCTGCTGGCGGGGACAACCCTGGAAACATACCGACGAGAGCATCATGGAGCGGACGTAGCCGCCGCAGTTCTCGCCGTGCCTGAACACGCAGCATCACGGGCGGCCAGGCGAATCCCACGACCATAAGCACCGCACCCGCGCATCCGGGCAGAATCTGAAGCGCGGGAACATATCGACCACCGATTCCCATACCTCCCCCAACCAGGGGCCGCCAGACTCCGGTGAGTGCGATTGCGGTCAGCTGTAATACCGCTGCCATCGCCAGTAGTCCCAATCCCACTCCAACTGGGGTGCGGTCGGCGTGGCGGAATCCGACCCACGCGAGCTGAAGAAGCACCACTGCCAGGAACCCACTACTCACTACTTGGGCAATGGCAGCACCACGATCTCCCCCGTCGAGGAGAGCATTGGTAAGCGCAAGCATGTCGGCAGAAGAAACCAGCACACGGCTCTGACTCACCGCCACCGCAACCACGATGAGGACCAAACCGGTGACGGCAAAGGTGGCGCGCAGCCCACGACGAATCCAGACTTGCGAAACGTCACCGTTGATCCCAATCACGAAGATCTGCAGACAGCCGGCCATCCAGACCGGCGCCCAACCGCCCATGCTCACCGCGTGCACGTAGGGAGGCATCGCCGTCCACACCGGCTCGGTGAATATCAACATCCAGAACCACACGCATACCCCGAAGACTGTGGCAGCGATGGCGGGAATCGACGTGGGGTACCGGACCAATCGCCAGATCCGATACAGCACTACCGGCAGAAACACGATCAGTACCGCGACGCGCACAGCCTGCAGGGAGTCCCATACCGAGCGAGTCATTACCCCAGCGCGTCGTCGACGTATGGGCTCCAGCTCGGGCGGTCTCGTCGGCCGGCCCGCAAGCGGCGCACCAACAATGCCGCAAACCGCTCAGCAGCTAGCTCATCCTGCGGCCAACGGTCGTCACTATGGGTCAATTCATCGGCGCCACAACTGCGTTGCAGCATGCGGGCAACCAGCTCAGGCGGCACCGCACGGACGTGCTCAGCGGCGAACTCGGCAACCGGAAGCCCGCGATGACCCAACACCATGTGGCCCAATTCATGGGCGATCGTACGGTCGCGGCCCACGACTCCTTGCCCCACCTGCACCAGGTCCCGGTCGGGGAACGAGATCCACTGGCCAAAAACGCCCGCCGCGAGTGGTGCATCCTCGATATCCACCACTCTGCCGTTCGCGTGCGCCCAGCTATGTGTGACGTCAACTACCGAGCCTTGCCGCCCGGCGGCCGTGGCCAGCACCTGGTCCACCGCAGCAACGACCAAGCCGTGACGGCCTGCACCGCGTCCCGCGAACCACATGAGCAATGATGCTAGCGGCCTTGCGTTGCGCCCACAGCAGAAGTACCCGGCAGCGAAGTGATCTACGTCAAGTACCGGAGAAAGGCGAGGAGCGCAGCATTCACAGATTCAGGGGCATCCAACGTAACTACGTGACCGGCATCGGGAATGACCACCCCGGCGACGCCTTCTGCGATTGCCCACTGCGGCATTGATGTCGCGATGTTTCCGGTGCGGTCCATTTCGCCACGCATCAGCAGCAGTGGCAACTGTGTGCGGTAATCGCTATCGGGCTCAACGAACTCGGTGGTCGCGCGCCATATCCTGAGAAACTCGGCCTTCGATATCGCCGCAAACGCCCGGCGCAGGTAGGCACGCGCGGGCTCGGTAACCGCCGAGGCATCCGCCATGACACCCGGCAAGGATCGTGCCGGTATGAGCCGCAGCAGCGGAGCAGCGAGCCGCAAAGATGACCTTTCGATCCAGGACAATGGGCCGGTGTTCCAGGTCGAGTCGAGGACACCCAGCGCTCGATAGCCATTCGGCGCCTGCCTGACAAGACGCTGCGCGATGTTGCCGCCCAAAGAAAGTCCGATGAGCACCGGCCAGCTCAGGCCCAGGTGAGCGATCAACGCTTCCACGTCTGATACCAGCACGTCCGCTGTGATGGCGGCGGTATTAGGTCTCGAGGCTCCGTGTCCGCGCAAGTCGAAGAGCACAACGCGAAATCCGGCGGCCCGGAGGACATCGCGCTGGGATTCGAACATGGCATGGTCTGCGCCCGCCCCATGGATGAACACGACCGGAATCCCCGAACCAGCAGTATCGGAGTATCTGAGCACACAACCATCGCGACGAAGACTTCCGTCTAATTCCATATGGGCCCGAACCACGTACTCCGCATGGAGCTGCCCGGGGGAATCGAACCCCCGACCTATTCATTACGAGTGAATTGCTCTACCGACTGAGCTAGGGCAGCACGCCAGGCGAACCCAGCGACCGAGAGTCTACGGCACCCCTGCCACGACGCCCAATCTCATTCCGAGGGACGAAGAGCCTGCCCCGCCGTCGCGACCAGGGCATCGATCGCGAACTTGGGTTTCACATTGACCGCCAGCGCCTCTCGGCACGCTAGAACGGCCTCGATGCATCGCAGAAGCTGTTCGGGGGGCACCCGGTCCACCATCGGCCCGAGCCGGTCGGCCATATCGGGGTGATGCAGCGCCACCCGGCCCTCCTCGGCAGCGCCCACCGACAGCACCAGGGCGTCTCGGAAGTAGGTGGCCAAATCGATGAGCGTGCGGTCCAGCGCGTCACGCGATGCCCTGGTCTGACGCGATTTTTGTTTGCGCTCCAAGTCCTTCAAGACACCCGCTGCTCCGCGCAGCGCTGTCGCCGCACCCTTGCCGGTGCCCCCGGCCCCCAGCGCCGTCCTCAGCTCTTCCTCTTCGGCCTCATTGCGGGCGGCCGTCTGTTCCTTCGCCTCGATGTCGGCGCTGGTCACCAACTCCTCGGCCGCCGCATACGCCCGCGTCGGGGTTGCAGCCTCCCGGGCCAGCCCCAATGCTCGGAGCCGCCGGGCACGGGCCTGCTCATCAGTGGCGAGCCTGCGCGCGCGGCCGACATGGCCACCGCTCACCGATGCGGCCCACTGCGCCTGCTCGGGGTCGATCCCGTCGCGGTCCGTCAACACCTGTGCGATAGCAGTCACCGAGGGGGTGACAAGCGCCACATGACGGCAGCGTGATCGCAAGGTGATCGAGATGTCCTCCGGGTCCACCGAGGGGGCGCACAGCAAGAACACCGTTCGCGGCGGCGGCTCCTCCACAACCTTCAACAGCACGTTGCCGGCGCCCTCGGTCAACCGGTCGGCGTCCTCGATCAGCACCACCAGCCAGCGCCCGGTACTCGGCCGGCGCCAGGCCGCCTGCACGATCGCGCGCATCTCGTCCACGCCGATCGACAATCCCTCGGGAACGACTCTGCGCACGTCAGCATGGGTCCCGGCCATCGTGGTGGTACAGGCACGGCACTCCCCACAGCCCGCGGCCCCCTCCGATTCACACTGAAGGGCGGCGGCAAAACACAACGCGGCCACCGATCGGCCCGACCCCGGCGGCCCGGTGAACAACCATGCATGGGTCATCCGGCCCACGTCATCCCCACGTGCAGCCAATGCCGCAGATGAGAGCGTCGAAACCACCGCTCCCTGATCCACCAGGCGACCGAAAACCCCGCTCATCGTCACCAACCCTAGCTGCCGGATCCGACTCCCCGAACAGGCCGCATAGGCGTGTGAAACGCTGCCGTCACCGCCGACAGCTACGGTTAACGAGTGACTGGCGCGGAAGGAAGGGCAGACCAGCGCCCACTCGCACGCGCAGCCCGGTATTCACGATGGGTCATGCGCACCCCATGGCCTCTTTTCATCATGGGTATCGCACAGTCGAACCTGGTCGGGGCCTTGTTCGTCTTGGGCTTCCTGCGCTTCGGCCTGCCGCCGAGCGACAGGGTGGAACTGTCAGAGCTTGGCACCGCACGGCTCATCATCCTCGGCGTCTCGCTGTTCATCCTGTTCATTGCCGGCGCCATCGTCAGCACCTACCTGCTGTTACCGGTTCTGCGCTGGCAGTACAGCTCCCCGGACTTCGAATCCGAAGGATCGGAGTCTGTGCGCGTCCGTGCCCTGCAGATGCCCTTCTACCGCACCGTCATCAGCGTCGCGACCTGGCTCGTGGGTGGTGCGATCTTCGTCGCCGTCACCTGGTCATCCACCCATAGCTCGGTACTGGTCGCGGCATTCGCGACCGTGCTGGGCGCCACCACCACCAGCATCATCGGCTACCTGCAGTCCGAGCGCGTCCTGCGCCCGGTAGCCATTCAGGCATTGCGCCGTGGCGTGCCGGAAAATGTCACCGCCCCAGGGGTCATCGTCCGCCAGATACTCACCTGGGCATTGAGCACCGGCGTGCCGATCCTGGCGATCGTGCTCACCGTCGTGGGCCAACGCGCCGGATATCTGAAGTCCAATGCCGACAACCTCACCGGGTCCATCCTGATCCTGGCGATCATCGCGCTGGCGATCGGTTTGATGGGCACGCTGCTGGTGGCCACCTCGATCGCCGACCCGCTGCGCCAATTACGTTGGGCGCTCAGCGAAGTGCAGCGCGGCAACTACAACGCCCACGTGCCCATCTATGACGCGAGCGAGCTCGGACTGCTGCAGGCCGGGTTCAACGACATGGTGCGCGATCTCGGTGAACGGCAGCGCCTACGCGACCTCTTCGGCCGCTACGTCGGTGAGGATGTCGCACGCCGGGCACTCGAGTACGGCACCGAACTCGGCGGTCAAGAGCGCAGTGTCGCTGTGCTTTTCGTCGACCTGGTGGGATCTACCCAGTTGGCGTCTACACGCGGGCCGGCGGTGGTCGTCAGGGTTCTCAACGAGTTCTTCCGGGTCATCGTCGATACCGTCAACAAGCACGGCGGCTTCGTCAACAAATTCCAGGGTGACGCGGCGCTGGCCATCTTCGGCGCGCCCATCGACCACCCCGATGGCGCCGCAGCGGCGCTCGCAGCCGCGCGCGAGCTGGCCCATGAACTCACCAGCGTGCTGGGCTCCAACGACTTTGGAATCGGGGTCTCGGCGGGGCGAGCCATCGCCGGCCACATCGGGGCACAGGCGCGTTTCGAGTACACCGTCATCGGCGATCCCGTGAACGAGGCTGCCCGGTTGACCGAGCTGGCCAAGAACGAACCCGGGAACGTGCTGGCGTCCGCCTCCGCGGTCATGGAGGCACGCGACCAAGAGGCTCTGCGCTGGGACGTCGGTGAAACCGTCGAACTGCGCGGCCGCAATGTGTCCACTCAGGTGGCACGCCCGCGCCGCATCTAGGTCGCCTTCTTGGCGGCCTTCTTCGCCGGGGCCTTCTTGGCGGGAGCCTTCTTTGCCGCCTTCGCCGGCGCCTTCTTGACGCGCTTCACCGGACCCCGCGCCCGACGGTCGGCAAGCAACTCCGAGGCACGTTCATCGGTGATCGACAGCACGTCATCGCCCTTACGCAGGCTGGCGTTGGTCTCACCGTCGGTGACGTACGGGCCGAAGCGGCCGTCCTTGATCACCATCGGTTTGCCGGTCGCCGAATCCGCACCGAGCTCACGCAGCGGAGCCGCCGAAGCCGCCTGACCACCACGACGTTTCGGCTCGGAGTAGATCTTCAGCGCCTCGTCGAGGGTGATGGTGAACATCTGATCTTCGGTGGCAAGCGATCGAGAATCGGTGCCGCGCTTGAGGTACGGGCCGTACCGTCCGTTCTGGGCGGTGATCTCCTCGCCGTTTGCGGGATCGACACCGACCACGCGCGGCAAGGACAGCAGCTTGAGCGCGTCCTCGAGCGTCACCGTCTCCAACGTCATGGACTTCAGCAGCGAGCCGGTACGCGGCTTGGGCCCCTCCACCTTCTTGGCGCCGCGCTTAGGCTTCGCATCCGCCTCGGCGGCGTCTAGCTGCTCCGGCGGTGCCGGCAACACCTCGGTGACGTAGGGACCGAAACGTCCATCCTTGGCGACGATTTCGTGCCCGGACTCCGGGTCAACACCCAGCGTCCGGCCCTCCTGCGGAATCGCGAACAGCTGCTCTGCCATCTCGACGGTCAGCTCGTCGGGGGTGACGCCGTCCTTGACGTTGGCGCGCTGCGGGGTCGGTTCCCCGTCATCGCCGGTGATCATTCGCTCCAGGTACGGGCCGTTCTTTCCAACCCGCACATAGATGGGGCGCCCCTGGTCGTCGTCGAACAGCTTGATCGAGTTGACCTCGCGGGCGTCGATCTCCTCGAGGTTCACACCCACCAGGCGCTTGAGTCCGCCGGCGCGGGCGACCGAACCTTCGACACCATGCTCGCCACCAAAGTAGAAGGCGTTCAACCAGTTTGTGCGCCGTTCGTTACCGGAGGCGATCTCGTCGAGGTCATCCTCCATCGCCGCTGTGAAGTCGTAGTCGACCAGCCGGCCGAAGTGTTGTTCCAGCAGTCCGATCACCGCGAACGCGGTCCATGAGGGCACCAGCGCACTGCCGCGCTTGTGCACGTAGCCGCGGTCCTGGATGGTCCGGATGATCGACGAGTAGGTCGACGGACGCCCAATACCCAACTCTTCCAACGCCTTGATGAGCGAGGCCTCGGTGTAACGAGCGGGCGGATTGGTGGTGTGTCCGTCCGCGGACAGCTCGGCGACAGTGACGGTCTGGCCCTGCTTGAGCTGCGGGAGACGACGTTCCTCGTCGTCTGCCTCGCCACCGGCTAGCTCATCCACGGTCTCGACGTACGCCGACAAGAAGCCGGGGAAGGTGATGGTGCGGCCACTGGCGGTGAACACCACTTGCTCGCCGGAGGTGGCGGTGCCGGCCAATCGCAGGCTCAGCGTGGTCCCGCGTGCATCGGCCATCTGCGAGGCAACGGTGCGTTGCCAGATCAGCTCGTACAGACGGAATTCGTCATTGTCGATCAGTGAATGCAATTGTCCCGGAGTTTTGAAAGTCTCGCCTGCGGGACGAATAGCCTCGTGCGCTTCCTGCGCATTTTTCACCTTGCGCGTGTATTGCCGCGGCGACGGGTGCACATATTCGCTTCCGTACAACTCCGCGGCTTGACTGCGCGCGGCAGTCAATGCCGATTCGGACAGTGTCGTGGAATCGGTACGCATATAAGTGATGTAGCCGTTTTCATACAGCCGCTGCGCAATGCTCATGGTGCGCTCGGAGGAGAACCGCAGCTTGCGGCCGGCTTCCTGCTGCAGCGTCGATGTCATGAACGGCGGGTAGGGCTTACGGGTGTACGGCTTTTCCTCGGCGGAGGCGACCGTCAGGGTGGCCTGAGCCAGTCCGGCGACCAGGGCGTTGGCCCGCACCTCGTCGAGAACCAGCACATCGTCGGCCTTCTTGACCTGGCCCAGCGAGTCGAAGTCGCGACCGGAAGCCACGCGCAGCGCGTCAACGCTCAGCAGGCGGGCGTTGAAACGCGGAGGCTTGGCCTCGCTGCCGGCGTCCAGTTCGGCACCCAGATCCCAGTACCCGGCGCTGCGGAACGCCATGCGATCGCGTTCACGCTGAACGATGATCCGGGTGGCCACCGACTGCACGCGCCCGGCGGACAGGTTCCGGCCGACCTTCTTCCACAGCACGGGGCTGACCTCGTAGCCGTAGAGCCGGTCCAGGATGCGGCGGGTCTCCTGTGCGTCGACGAGGTTGTTATCGAGGTCACGGGGGTCCTGAGCGGCCGCAAGAATGGCTTGTTCGGTGATCTCGTGGAAGACCATGCGCCTGACGGGCACCTTGGGCTTGAGAGTCTCCAGCAGGTGCCAGGCGATGGCCTCACCCTCGCGGTCACCGTCCGTTGCGAGATAGAGCTCGTCAACGTCCTTCAGCAGGCCCTTGAGTTCAGTGACGGTGCCCTTCTTATCGGGGCTGACGATGTAAAGCGGCTCGAAGTCTTCGTCAACGTTCACCCCGAGTCGAGCCCAGGGTTCGGACTTGTACTTGGCCGGAACGTCGGCAGCGGCACGGGGCAGGTCCCGGATGTGGCCACGCGAGGACTCGACGACGTATCCGTCGCCGAGGTAGCCAGCGATCTTGCGGGCCTTCGTCGGTGATTCGACGATGACGAGCCGTCGCACTGCTTCGTCTCCTTACCTGCGCATTCAGCCGCATATGTACGGTGTGGGGGCGGTCCACCGTGGTCACAAGATGACACCCCCGCGCCAATTGCGCAAACCTAGCCTTTCATATCGGCTTCGGTATTCCCGATGTCAGGGTGGCTAAAAGTGTGTCCGTGTCGCCGTTAAACCGCTGATAAAACCCGGTTATACCCTCGGCCAAACACGAAATGCATCGGTATCGCCGGGTGGTTCGCCGATGTTTTCGAGCAGCCGCCCCAGCCGGCGTCGCCCACTGATTCGTAACGCGGGATTGGCGCCACGTGTTCCGATCAACGTTGGGGCAATGCCCACGCGCATCAGCGCGGCCGCCAGCGTCGAATGGGTATCGGGAGCGTGCGGGTCCAGTCCGAGGAGGTACCGATCGGCTTCCGGTGCGCCCGCCGCAAGCACCCAGGCCCGCAATTCACGAGCACCCGGTAACCATTGCGCTGGGACGGTTTTCACCGCGCCCCGAGTCCACTCACGCGCGATCGGGAGCACCGCGGGATCGATGGCGGTACGCACCAGCGGATGGTTCTCGTCGGTGTGACCGACCTCGGCCTGTAAACCGGTTTCGGTGATCATCTCGGCCAGTGCCAGCGCACGCCACGGCTGGTCCACGACCACCGAGATCCGGGCGCCCGCGCCACTGACCACAACCTGGCCCGGTCCAGCCAGCAGCCCCGCCAGATCGGTGACCTCGGGAGGCACCGATTCGGCGGAAAAGAAGGACAGCTGGCTCACAGTCACAGACAGTACTTTCTCCGCGCACCAGTAGGCCCTACCCGCGCGCGGAGAGATTCTTGGAACGAGAAACGCCCCCGGCCATGGCCAGGGGCGTTCCTTCGACGGATGTGGGTCAGACGGCGCGGACGCCGGTAGCCTGGGGGCCCTTGGGGCTCTGGCCTACCTCGAACTCAACCTTCTGGTTCTCTTCCAGGGTACGGAATCCGTTGCCCTGAATCTCCGTGTAGTGGACGAAGACGTCGGCGGAGCCGTCCTCGGGAGCAATGAACCCGAAGCCCTTTTCCGCGTTGAACCACTTCACAGTTCCCTGTGGCATTTCTTGATTTTCCTTCTCTTACACCGGGTGCGACGCGCCGTTCGGTACGTCGGGCCCCGTTCCGACCGCCATACCCCGTGAAGAAGACCCTCGCAGGAACCGCGACCGCAACGTCGATCCTGCGAGTGCAAAACACGAACACAGAAGCTGCGACCGCCCTAAGTAGAGCATGTTTAGAGCGTTGGCGATAGCGGTGAGCCAGATAATTGATAGGAAGTTCGGTGAACAGTGGCGAAACTTCGGCCCCCTTTTGGCCTGCCTTACCCTGGCATTATGGCCAGATGCGGTAGCGAACTCGACACCGTTTTGGCACAAGTGTGCAGGTCACGAGGGGTTTTGCGGTGACCGTCGGCTATGGCCGTGAACTGCTGGATCTCATCGTGGCCGGTACACCCAGCGGCGAAACTCCGGTGCGGCATATTTGCGATATTCCTGCTCGAAATGCCGAGGTCGCGGTGTGGCCGCAGTGGGTACACCGCGACGCGATCACTGCTTTTGCCGCCCAAGGAGTGACCGATCCGTGGTCGCACCAGGTCGCCGCCGCCTCGCTGGCATTCGCGGGCCGCCATGTGGTGGTAGCCACCGGCACCGCTTCCGGGAAGTCGATGGCCTATCAATTGCCGATTCTGACCGCGCTGGCCGCAGAGCCGCGGGCCCGTGCGCTCTATCTCGCACCCACCAAGGCACTCGGCCACGACCAGTTGCGCTCGATACGCGAATTGATCACGGGGATCGACAGTTTCGATCGAGTGCTGCCCTGCGCGTATGACGGCGACAGCTCCAACGAGTTGCGGCGGTTCGCGCGCGAGAACTCGCGGTGGATCTTCACCAATCCCGACATGATGCACGTGTCACTGCTGCACAACCACACCCGCTGGTCGGCATTCCTGCGCGGATTGCGCTATCTGGTGGTGGACGAATGTCATTACTACCGTGGAGTTTTCGGGTCGAATGTGGCTCTCGTGCTGCAGCGACTGCTGCGCTTGTGCGCACGCTATGGTTCGCATCCAACAGTGGTGTTCGCCAGCGCCACAACCTCTAATCCGGGCGCCGCGGCGCACGCGTTGATCGGTCAGCCGGTCGAAGAAGTCATCGCAGACGGTTCTCCACACGGGATGCGCACGGTGGCGCTCTGGGAACCGCCGCTGCTTCCGATCACCGGAGAGAACGGGGCACCGGTGCGACGCCCGGTAAGCACCGAGGCATCCCGACTGCTCGCCGATTTGGTCCAGGAGGGCGCGCGAACGTTGACATTCGTCCGATCGCGGCGGGGCGCGGAGATGACAGCGCTCGGCGCCGCCCATCGGCTCGCGGAGGTCGATCCGGCACTGGCGTCGCAAGTGGCGGCGTACCGGGCGGGCTATCTACCGGAGGACCGCCGGGCGCTGGAACAGGCGTTGTCGACGGGCACGTTGACCGGTGCGGCGACCACGAACGCTCTTGAGCTGGGCGTCGATATCGCCGGTTTGGATGCCGTTGTGGTGGCGGGTTTTCCGGGCACCGTGGCCTCATTCTGGCAGCAGGCCGGACGCTCCGGGCGCCGGGGACAGGGGTCGTTGGTGGTACTGGTCGCTCGCGACGATCCGCTGGACACCTACCTGGTTCACCATCCGGGCGCGCTGTTGGACAAGCCGATTGAGGCGGTGGTGATCGATCCGACCAATCCGCATGTGCTGCGCCCCCATCTGCTGTGCGCGGCAACCGAATTACCGCTGACAGAGGACGATGTGCGATCCCTGGATGCTGGAGATGTGGTCGCCCAGCTCGTTGACGACGGGCTACTACGCAAGCGGCCCGGCGGATACTTTGCGACCCCCGGCCTCAATCCGTATGCGGCGGTGGATATCCGTGGATCTATCGGCGGACAGGTGATGATCCTGGAGGCCGATACCGGGCGAGTGTTGGGAACCGTCGATTCCGGGCGGGCCCCTGCGACAGTGCATCCGGGCGCAGTCTATTTGCATTCCGGCGAGACCTATCTGGTCGATTCGCTCGATTTCGGTGATGGAATCGCTTTGGTGCACAACGCCACTCCAGACTATTCGACGTTCGCCCGATCGACCATCGATATCGCGATCACCGGCGAGGGCGAGCGGATCGATCTGGGTGACATCCAGATAGGGCTGGTGCCGGTGGACGTTACCCACCAGGTGATCGGCTATCTACGCAAGCTTGCGACCGGCGAGATCCTGGACTTCGTCGAACTCGATATGCCCTCCTCAACACTGAGCACCAAGGCGGTGATGTACACCATCACCCCGGAAGCGTTGGCGAGCATCGACATCGAGGCACTGGCCACGCCCGGCGCCCTGCACGCGGCCGAGCATGCCGCGATAGGCCTGCTGCCGTTGGTGGCCAGCTGTGATCGTGGCGACATCGGCGGAGTGTCCACCGCGCTGCAAGCCGAAACCAGGCTACCAACGGTGTTCGTGTACGACGGCCACCCGGGTGGTGCGGGTTTTGCCGCCCGCGGATATCAGCAGCTCGCGATCTGGCTGGGTGCCACGGCTGACGCCATCGAGGCGTGTGAATGCGAGGCCGGGTGCCCGTCCTGTGTGCAATCACCCAAGTGTGGCAACGGAAACTCCCCACTGGACAAGGCCGCAGCCGTCAAGGTGCTGCGGTTGGTGCTGTCTCGACTACCCGGCTAGAAGGCGCGGGCATACTGCTTGGGAACCACCGGGCTCAGCTCGGCGCCCAGCTCCCGGGCGGCGCGCCGTGGCCAATACGGGTCGCGCAATAGTTCGCGGCCCAGCAACACCGCGGAGGCATCGCCGGCGGCGAGGATCGATTCTGCCTGGTGTGGCTCGGTGATCATGCCGACCGCGGCTGCGGGAAGCGTTGTTTCGGTCTGGATACGACGGGCGAATCGCACCTGATATCCGGGCCCCGTAGGAATCCGGACATGTGGCACGTTGCCGCCTGTCGACACGTCGATGAGATCCACCCCACGCGCCTGCAGCAGCCTGGCCAGCTCGACGGTCTGGTCGGGCGTCCAGCTGTCTGACTCCAGCCCGGGCTCCTCGGACACCCAGTCAGTGGCCGACACCCTGACGAAAAGCGGCAGGTGTTCGGGCCAGACCGTACGTACCGCCGCAACAGTGTCCAGGGTGAGCTTCACCCGGCCGGCGAAAGACCCGCCGTACTCATCGGTGCGGGTATTGCTTGCCGGAGAGAGGAATTGGTGCTGAATGTAGCCGTGGGCGGCATGCACCTCAAGCACCTGGAAGCCCGCCCGCAACGCGCGCTGCGCGGCAACCACGTAGTCATCGATAATCGCGTTGAGATCAGCGGGCGTGGCCGCCACCGGCGGCTCGAAGTCACCATACGGCGCGTTAGTGGGTCCAATTGTCTCCCAGCTCAATGGATCTGAGGGGTTCAGTGAGAGATGCCCGTCCCATGGTGCGACGGTAGACGCCTTACGTCCGGCATGCCCGAGCTGTACCCCGGGAATCGCGCCAAACTCCTTGACGGCGCCCACGATGGAGGCCCAGGCCTGCTCTTGGGTGTCGTTCCACAGCCCGGTGTCGTACGGGGAGAGTCGCCCTCGCGCGTTGACGGCGGTTGCCTCGGTGAACACCAGCCCAGCACCACCGACCGCCCGGCTGATCAAGTGAGTGCGGTGCCAATCGTTGGGTGTACCGGTCAAGGGACCGGTGGGGTCGGCCGAGTATTGGCACATCGGCGACATCCAGATCCTGTTGGGAATGGTGATGTCACGCAGCCGGTACGGCTCGAACAGCAGGCTCATGGTGCGAAGGCTCCTCGCGTCGGGTCGACGGCCAGCCTGGCTGGCCCGGCACAATCCAACGCAGACAGGCGCGGGATGCTTCCCGCGGCCTATTTAGCCTGCCTGTTCGGTTGCCGGTCCCTGCTCGACAGCGGAGAGCGCCTCCCGCACGAAGTCGGCAGACAGCACGACCGCCTCAGCGGTATCGCGCGAGACCGCGATGGCCGGGAAAGCGTGCAGCTGCCACGAGTAGCTGTGCACCTTGGCAACCACGCCTGCGGTGGTGAGCTTCTCGGCGAGCTCCAGAGCATCCGGCTCCAGGAACTCGTCCTGCGCGGTGATGAGCAGCGTAGGCGGAAACGCCTCGACAGGCACCGAAATCACCCGCCGCTCGCCAGTGAATTCCACTGGGCCCCTGTCGAATTTGGGTGCGAGCTTAGCGAGCTTGCCCTTGGGTAAATATGCGTCATGGCGGCTGGTGCTGGCCGGGTTGGACGCCAGGTCCAGATCCAGCAGCGGCGAATACCCGACATAGGCAACGGGCTTCGGAAGTCCATGGGTGTGCGCATACTCAATGACCTTGCCGCTCAGGTACCCGCCGGCCGAGTCACCGACGATGACCACCCGCGTGTAGTCCTGCAGCAGCTCGCGATAGGCCTGCACCGCATCTGCCACCGAGGTACCCACCCCGGCCACCGGCAGCTGCCGGTAGTCGAGCACGTATACCGGGATCTGAAGCTGGCGCGCCAGCAAGCCGGTGATCTTGCGGTGGGTGGCGGGCCCGCACGCGATGAAGGCGCCACCGTGCAGATACAGGATGGCCGTATCGGAATCACTTGCTTGCGTCCCCGCCGGCACCATCAGATCCGTAGGCCGGTCGACCAGGGCGATCCGCGTCCGCTGAATACCGGGCGCATCGGGTCCCCGTTGGGCACCCTGGTCCAGCCATTTGAGCTGGCGAAGTCCGGCGTCGAGGATCGGAAACAGGATCAACAGCGGCTTGACGAACAGCAGCACAAACAAAAACGGCAACCGGGCCTTGAGACCCGACTTGGGGTGCAGGGTGACGACCATCCGCTAACGCTACCGCTCGGGGATCGCACACCCGTAACCTCGGTGGGTGCCTGAGACCAAGGGTCGACGTCAAGACCGCCGCACCGCCGTCACGACAGCGGCAATCCTCGACGCGGCCGAAGGACTCTTCGTGGAGCGCGGGTTCCATGCGGTCACCATGGACGCGATCGCCGATACCGCCGATCTCGCGGTCGGTTCGATCTATCACCACTTCAAAAACAAAGAGCGTCTCTATCTCGCGCTCGTCGAGCGCGCGCTGCTGGTCAATGAGGAGGCGATGGCCAGGGCTTTTGGCGAGGGGCGCACGCCGATGGAAGAACTGCGTGCGGCCAGCGACGCGTACTGCGATTTCCATCTGCAGAACCCCGGGTACTTCCGCATGATCGCCCTGCGCACCCTCGACGTTCCCCCCGGAGATATGGCCGACGAGGTCGAGCGCCGGATTGCCGACAAGGTCGAGTCGCTGGTCGGCGACATCGCTGATGTGCTCCGCCGCGCCGACGCCGCGGGTGAGCTGCACTGCGCAGATCCGGTCCGGACGTCCATCTTTCTGTGGGGCGCATGGAATGGCGTCTTGTCGCTCAATTTGCGTCCTGACCGGCTGCGCCTTGAGCCCGCCGAGATGCAACGCGTCTTGGCCTTGGGGCGCGAAATCATCGAGCGCGGCCTCGTCCGCACCAAAGTCTTGTAGGAGCGTTCAGTTTTGTAGTAGCGTTCGGTTATGGTGCTGGCGGCGGCGATCCAACTCGAAGCAGTCATCGGCGATGTCGCCGCGAATCTGGACCGGTGCTCCACGCTCGCCGATAAGGCCGGCCAATCCGGCGCACGCATCATCGCGTTGCCCGAGTTCTTCACCAGCGGGATCGCTTTCGACCCCTCCTTGAAAAATGCCACCCTGCCCTTCTCGGGAGAGGCCACCGAACTGCTGTGCTCACTGGCCCGTCGCTACGACGCGCTCGTCGGCGGCTCGTTCCTGTGTCGGGACGGGGATGGGCACGTCCGCAACGCCTACGTCGCAGCGGATGCGACGGGAGTGGTCGGGCGCCACGACAAAGACCTGCCGACCATGTGGGAGAACTCCTTCTACATCGGCGGCCAGGACGACGGGGTGTTCCGTGCGGGCGCGTATGACGTTGGGGCTGCCGTGTGTTGGGAGCTGATGCGCACCCGCACCGCACAACGCATGCGTTCACGGGTTGATCTGGTCATGACCGGTTCCGGCTGGTGGTCGGTACCTCCATGGCACCCACGCGCGACCTTCGAGGGGATGGAACGCCGCAACCACGAGACCGCCCGGGCCGCGGCGGGCACGTTCGCCAAATACGTTGGAGCACCCGTTGTTCACGCTGCCCACGTCGGCGATTTCCGCTGCGCCATGCCCTGGATACCCCTTGAGTATCGGGGGCATTTTGAGGGTTCCACCCTGATCACCGACGGTGCCGGGCACGTCATCGCCGAACGTCGCCCCGAACAGGGCCAGGGCATCCTCCTCGGCGAGATCGACCTCGGACGCCAGGCACCCCTGGCCGAGATTCCCGACCGTTTCTGGCTGCATCCCCGCGGCGCACTGCCCACCGCCGCATGGCATTACCAACGGTGGCATGGCCGGCGATGGTATCGCAGAAACATGGTCGGCGCATGAACCTCGTCGTCCGCATCGGCCTCCTCGAGCTGGCATTCGGGGCAATGATGGGTAGGGCGGTGGCCGCCAACTTCCTTGCCCCGCAACTGCTAAAGCGCATCGGCGTGACGAACGGCCGCAGGTTCCTCCAGGCCCACCTGGACTACATCATGATGGGAATACTCCTGATCGCGGTGGGTCTCGCCGTGCCGGGAATGCCCAGCTGGCTGGCCGCCGTCGTGGTCTTTGGCGCGCTGCTAAACCCAACCCTGTTTCTGCCGATGGCGTTCAAGGAGAACGTCGCGTCCACCGCAGTCTTCAAGGCCGTCACGTTCGCCTCATTCGTGGCAACCAGTGGCGGTCTGGCTTTGGTTGCAGTCCAATAGGATTGGCAGCCGCAGCCCGCTTCAGGCCGTCTTCGTGGCCCTGATCGTGTACGTCAGGGGCATGACACCCGACCGCTCGCTCAGCGCCCATTCACCTCCGGGCCGCGGCGCCATATGGCCGGGAAGTGCCTCCCAGGGAACGCTATCGTGCTCGATCAGGAGATCGATGCGTAGACCGCTCGTGATCAGAGCCGTCACGATCTCGCCGAGAGAGTGATTCCATTCGTAGGTCGTCGAAGCCTGAATGACCTTGTCCGTAGGGACGTATGTTTGACCGTCGTCCCATTCCAACGGTTCGTCATGCTCGAAGTACGGGTATCGCAGACGCAACTCGTCACCAACGGAATCATCCATCGACCACAAGATCGGATGACCTTCGCGGATCACTAGAACCCCACCGGGAACAAGGAGCGCCGAAACCACCTCCGCCCACGCGTCAACGCGAGGAAGCCAGCACAGCGCCCCAATTCCGGTGTAGACAAGGTCGAAGCTATTGCACGGCAGTACTTTTGCTGCATCGTGAACGTCTGCCTCTACAAAGGTCACGACATCGCCCGTCTCGGCGGCCAGTGTCCGAGCCTCCCGGATAGCGTCCTGTGAGAAATCCAGGCCCGTCACGACGGCACCCAGGCGGGCCAACGAAATCGTGTCTGTCCCAATATGGCACTGCAGGTGCACGGTGTTCTTGCCTGCGATGTCACCGAGCACCGGCAGGTCGAAACTGACGACATCCGAGAGCAACGAGCCGTTGTCGACGAAGTCCTGCACCTGATACCCCGAGCCATCACGTGCCGCGTGAATTGCGGCCCGCTCGTTCCAGTTGGCCCGATTCGCACCCAACCAACCAGCTCTGTCACTCATGGCTGCCATCCTATTGGCGCGTACAACCTATTTAGCTGTACGGACAATGATCAGGTCATGGTTCTGTTAAACCGTTGCGGTAGTGGGCTCGTCCGGTTGCGGGCCGAGTTCGGGCTCATCTCTAAACGTGGCGCGTTTCCGGGCGGGGAGTTTCTGCGGCCACCAGAACCAGGGCCCCAGCAGCCTGGCCAACGGCATGACCAGGAACAGCCGGACGATCATCATGTCGAAGATCAGGCCGATGCAGATAGTGGACCCCGCCTGGCCGATGTTGACCACATCACTGGAGAGCATGGCCAGCATGGTGCCGGCGAGCACGAATGCCGCGGTGACGGCAACGTTGCCTGAGCCTGCGATGGTACGAATCAGACCCGTGCGTATTCCGGCAGAGAGCTCTTCGCGGTATCGGGAGAGCAATAGCAGGTTGTAGTCGCAACCCACGCCCACCAGCACGATGAACGCAATAGGCAGCGTCAGCCAATGTAATTCGATACCGATCAAGGTTTCCCAGATGAATGCCGCCAAACCGAGGGAGCCCAGGAAAGACAGCACCACAGTGATCAGGACAATCACCGAACCGGCCAGCGTGCGGGTGATCACCATGACGATCAGGAACACCAGCCCGAACGTGGCCAACATCATCGTCAAGATGTCGTTCATGGAAAATGCTTGTACATCACGGTAATTCGCGGATGCACCGGCTACCAGCAGATCGACATTGGACAGCGATGTCCCCTTGATCGCCTCGTGGGCGGCGGACTCGGCGCGCTGAATCTGATCAATGCCCTCCGGACTCATCGCTTCACCCTCGTGGTAGATCAGAATCCGTGCACCCTTGCCGTCGGGGGTCATCATGAATTTCAATCCGGTCTGAAAGTCCTTAGTTTTGAACGACTCCGGCGGCATGAAGAAGAAGTCGTCATTCTTGGCGTTGTCGAAAGCCTTACCCATATCGACCATCGGGTCGATCATGGGCTCGAGCTGGGCGATGGTGGCGTGGAAGAGGCTTTGCATCGTCAAGGTCAGCTGCTGCATGACAGCCATGTTCTGCACCATGGCATTGAGCTGCGTGATCATCTGCGGAGTGGCCGCATCAACCATGCTCAGCCCGTCCACCATCGGGCCCAGTTGCGAGGTCGCTTCGTCGATGTTGTCGACCGATTCATTCAACGAGCGCATGGCCCAACAAATCGGAATGTCGAAACAGTGAGGCTCCCAATACAAATAGTTACGTATCGGACGGAAGAAGTCATCGAAGTTGGACAGGTTGTCGCGGGTCTTCTCCATCGCAGCCTTCAGACCCCGGGAAGCCTCCACGGACATCTGCGTACCCGCGGACAGCTGGCCGGTGATGTTCGCCATGTTCTTGCTCAACTCCATCATGTCCCCCATCCGGGCGGCCATGGTGTCGATGTCGGTTACGCGGTCTTTCAGGAACCCCAGATTCTGACCGATCTTGGTGCCCATCGAGCCCATCGCATATGGCAGCGAGGCGTGTTCCAGCGGTCGGCCATTGGGCCGGGTAATGCTTTGCACCATCGAAATGCCAGGCGTACGAACAATGTTCTTCGCGATCCGGTCGAGACTGATCATGTCGGTGGTGTTGCGCATGTCGTGATCGGCCTTGATGTACAGGGTGTCGATCGAGAGCTGACTCGGCTGGAAATGCCGGTCTGCGGCGTCATAGCCGCGAGACGACTCGACACTCTTGGGAGCGTAATCGCGATCGTTGTAGCTCACCGTGTAGTTGGCCAGGTTCGCGATACACAGTGGAATCACCAGCGCTGCAACCGCAATCATCGCGACAGGCCACTTGGCGATCGCCGTGCCCAGCTTGCGCCATACCGGGCTGGTCTTGGCCGGCTCGGAGAGCCAGGGGATCTTGCTACCCAGTGTCAACAGGGCCGGCCCCAGCGTGAGCGCCGCGATGACGGCGACGACCATTGCCACAAAACACGGTGGCCCCAACGTCCGGAAGTAGTCGAGGGTCGTCAGGCTCAGGCACAGGCACGCACCCGATATCGCAATGCCCGATCCCAGAACAACGTGGGCCACGCTGCGCACCGAGGTGTAGTAGGCGGACTCCCGGTCCTCCCCCGCGCGCCGGGCCTCCTGAAAACGGCCCAGGTAAAAGATCCCGTAATCGGTGGCGACACCGAGAACCAAGGACACGGCCATGTTCATCGCGAACGACGAGATCCCGATGACGTGGTTTTCGACCAGAAGGGAGACCACGCCACGGGCCGTGGCCAGTGTGATCAACACTCCGATCAACGGGATGATCGCCCGAGTGAACGAGCGGTAGGCGATGAGCAGCATCGCGATGATCACCACGATGGTGACGATCGTCAGCGTGACCATGCTCTCGTCGGCGGCATTGAGAGTGTCCGAGGCCAAGGGTGCCGGCCCACTCACGTAGACCGTGAGCCCTTCGGGCTTGTCCTTGTCCAGCTTTTCGATGATGCCGCGGATGGCCTTGATCGACCTGTTCGAGTCGGCGTCACCCAAATCTCCGGCAGGACGCACCGTGAGCGTTGCGGCCTGCGCGTCCGCGCTCTGCTGACCCGACCTGGTAACAGGGTCGCCCCACAGATTCATGAGCGACTGCACGTGCTCTTTATCATCGAGTAGACGGCGAACCATCTCGTCGTAGTAGCGGTGGTCCTGCTCGCCGAGCGTGCGGCCCTGAGCCTCCAGAACGACTACCGCCATGCTGGTGTAGTCAGACTCTTCGAAGTCCTGCCCCTGCGTGATGGCAGCGGCCGACGAGGGTGCGTCACGGGGAATCATCGCCTTGGCATTGGCCGCGGTCGTTTCTTCCAGGGTGGGCACGAAAATGTTGAGGGCTGCGGCCGCCAGCACCCAGAAGATCACCACCGGAATCGCCAGCACGCGGAGCAATCGCGCAGGCCCAGGGCGCTTCTCGGGTTCCTGTGCCACCGGCGTTGCAGGCGCTACCAGTACCGGACCGGTCGTCGCGTCCTCCGGCGGCTGCTGACCCGACGTCATGCTGCCGTCACCGTGCATGCGACCGCGGCACTGGCATGGTTGACAACCTGTTCCTCGCGGACCTCGCCGTTGACCCGGATGCGGCAGCCCAGCGAGTCCCCGTCCACCTGGGCGACCAGGCTCAGCGACGCGGCCGACGACATCGTGGTTTCAGAGACCGACCACGGCAATGCAGTCAGCACGACGTCGACGGGTTCGCTGTTGAGGTTGGCATAGGACACCTTCCCGCTGGTTCCCAGATTGCCGAACACCTCGTAGGTGACGTTCTTGGGATTGATCTGAACAACCGTGGCCGGAATCGGACGGGTGGTCGGCGGATGGCTGATTGCCTGCGACTTCTCCCGAATCCGATTGACTCCGAAGCCAACGACCACGATGACGATGAGCGCCACCAAAGGCATCCACAACGTGCCGAGAAGTCGACCGGCACGGCCCCGCGACTGTTTGTGCCGACTCATAGCTGAGTACCCCTGACCTGGACGGGATGGATAGCGGACACGCGATCCTCCTTGCCGCTCGTCGTCGTTGTTACCTTCGGTAACATAGCTCTTGTTACCGCAAGTAACAAGTCGGCTAGGCTGTGGAACCATGGAGGCAGGTTTGACGTCTGGCGTGGGCTCGCGTCGTCCGTGGGCAGAGCGCCACGCGCACCTGCTGGACACCGCCGAGCGGTTGTTCTTCGAGCGCGGCTTCGCCGCCGTCTCGTTGAGCGATATCGCCCAGGGCGCGGGTGTCACCAAGCCCATCGCTTACCGTCACTTCACAACCAAAGATGGCGCATACCTGGCGTGCGCGCGGCGCGCACAGGCTGACTTTGCGCAGACGCTGATACAGCGGGTAGATCCCACGCTGACCGTGCGCGACCAGTTCGCCGCCGCTGCCAACGTGTTTTTCGAGCTCTTGGAGACTCACCCCGAGCGGTGGGAACTTATATACGGCAGCGCCGCAGTGTTGCCCGCCGAGTCGCGCGAAGAACTCTCCGCCTTGCGGTTGGACAACATCAAGACGACCTACGCATTGATCACCAGGGATCATCCCGGCATACCCAAGCTTTTCGCCGAAGGACTCGCGCACGCCATGTCCGGTGCAGCCGAGCGTCTCGGGCATTGGTGGCGATCTCGCCCCGACCTGGACCGCCAACACATGATCGACATCAACGTCGAAATCTTCTACGCCGCCGTGGCTCCCTATCTCGATTGACCGCAATCAACCAACAAACGCTGATCAGTATCGCCGTCACACGTCGCCGGTGACCGGGCCTGCACGGGCCGCCGCCCGGGCCGGACCCACACCGAACCGGCCCAACATCGCCGGAACACTCACCCCGACAAAAACATCGAGATCCTCAACTACGCAGCTGTTGACAGTGGCGCCCATCCTCCGGGCAACAACGGCCACCTTGTCGCAGGCGGAAGCCGCGCCGTACAGCGCACGCTGTGCACCAGCCAGCGCAGATAGATCAGCGGCGGCCTGCACGCGATGCCGCGCCACCACCGCCGAGCCCACTACGGCGCCTCCTGCGGTCAGCGCCAGCAGCACGACCATCATCGCCACCGCGACGATGGTCGCCGAGCCTTCCTCAGCCCTCGGGTTCCATCGCGGAAACCGATTCGGCGGCAATCGTGATGGCGGGCAACAACCGGCTTCTCGCGGTAACCCGCGCCACCACGTAATCACCGTCGCGCCGAACCTCGACCACTGCGCCGCGAGGAGCAAGGCGGTGTGCGACCCCTCTCCCACCGCCTTCGTCACCGCGGGCGACCAACCGTGCCGCCTCACGCGAGGCGTCCACACAACGCACCTGCATCGACACCGCTTGAATACCCGCAGAACACAACACGAGTACCGTCACCAATGCTGCGATACCGAACGCGGCTTCGACGGTAACCGCTCCGGTGTCGCCCGCTAGACGGCGGTGTTGAGCGCGCGCGTGATGATGTTGGTAAGCGCACTGACAATCGAGTCCCCGGTGACCACCGTGTAGAGGATCGCTCCGAAGGCCGCCGCCGCGATCGTCCCGATCGCGTATTCGACGGTGGACATGCCGTCCTCTGACTCGACGACCACCACCATCCGCCGACGTAGCGTCGTCAAGATGTTGCGTATCAATGGATTCCCTCCCTCTCAACCCCGCGGTCGGTCCGCGGGTCACAGCACGCCACTACTGAACACATCCCGCGCCAAACCCATGACGACAGGCACAATGCCCAGACAGACGAAGGCTGGCAGAAAGCACAGACCCAGCGGCGCCCCGATAAGCACACCGGCCCGTTCCGCAGTGGCCACTGCCGAATCCAGCGCATCCCTGCGACATTGAGTGGCCAACGAGGCGATGCCATCAGCCATCACCGCACCGGAGTCGGCTGATCGCCGCGCCAGCCTGGTCAACGCCTGCCGCTGCTCGCATCCCGGATCATCCGACGGTCCCGAGTCAGCCCAGGCAGCAGACGCCGGGGCTCCCAAGGCGAGCATCTCCCCGGCGCGATTCAGGATGCGGGCCAGTTCCGACGGCGCGCACGACGACACCACTAACGCGGCGGTTGCGACCGGCATCCCCGATCGAAGACACACGCTAAGCACATCAAGACTGAATGCCATTCCCAATAAACCTTTTTCAGCCACGCGGCGATCGGCAGAGACAATTGCGTCGGCACGCGACAGCCTGACCCGAGCGCGCAACGCTCCCGGCGCGGTCACAATCGCCGCGGCCAGCATCAGCAGCGCTGCGGTCATCGCAATGCCTTCCCCGTAATAGCGTCGGACCACAGCAGACCTGCACACGCCAGTGCCACCCCAACGACGAGCAGCACACCACCAAACCCACCTGAGCTCAGCACGGCGAGCGGTTTGGCTCCGATCATCTGCCCCAGCCCGATTCCCGCTGCCGGCAGACCGGTGAGCACTGCCGCGGTCGCGCGAGGCCCGGCGAGCCCGGCGTTAACACGTGAGGTAAATCGTTGCCGCTCTTGCAGGTCCGTCCTACATGCGTCAAGCAGATCGGCAACCGCGAGACCGTGCCGCTGGGCCAGTGCCCAGCCGCTGCCGATCCGATCCCACTGGCCCGCCAATGGCCCCAGTCTCGGCATCGCCGGATCCAGTTTCACCCCGAGACGTGCGCGTGCGGCCATAGCCGCGAACACCTCCCCGACCGTTCCGCCAAGATCCGCCGCAGTGATTTCGAATGCGTGCACCGGATGCGCGCCAACCCTCAGCTCGCCGACGAGCACATCAAGGCCGGACTCCAAAACAGCCAGTTCCTTCGACTGGACCTTCAGCCGGGAGCGGCGACTCCACCACATGCACAAGGTTCCACCCACCACCCCCACCGCGATCACCACCGACAGAGGCAACAACCACAGGGCCGCCAGCACCAGCACTCCCATAGGGGCTGCCGCCAGTTTCCAGTTCCACCGCCGCGAGGAAGTCCTCCTTTGTAGGCGTGAATGCCTTTGCGGTGCAACAAGTAACGCGACAGAGAGCAGCAGTAGGGCCTGCGGTGTCATGTAACACCCCGTGCGATCAATGCATCGAATCGCTCCGCGCCGGAACGAGGCCCACCGTCTAGATTCCACGCGGGTATCACCCGCGCTATCCCGTCGTCGCCCTTGCACACCACCGCGATCTCAGTCAGTTTCCGAATGTTCCCAAACCGCCTGATGTGACATACGCACTGAATGGCCGCGGCGAACTGCGAGTGGAGCGCGGCACGATCGAGCCCACCCAACGCTCCGAGCGCTTCCAGTCTTGCCGGGACCTCTGCCGGGGCGTTTGCGTGGACAGTTCCCGCACCTCCATCGTGACCGGTGTTCAGTGCGGTCAGTAGCTCAACCACCTCGGCGCCCCGCACCTCTCCCACCACGATGCGATCGGGTCGCATCCGTAACGCCTGCCGCACCAACTGGCGGAGGGTGACCTCTCCCACCCCCTCGACGTTGACGGTGCGTGCAGCCAACGTGACCACATGCGGATGACCCGGCGCGAGCTCGGCGGCGTCCTCGGCGCAGATGATGCGTTCCGATGGATGGACGGCTCCGAGCAGGGCCGAAAGCAGCGTCGTCTTACCCGCGCCAGTTCCCCCCGTCACGAGGAACGCCAACCGGGCCGCCAGCATCCCGCGAAGCAAGACTCCAGCGTCTTCAGCGACGGTGCCATCAGCGATCAGCTGATCCAAACCCTTAGCAGTCGGGCGTAATACGCGCAGTGAGACACATGTTCCGCCCACCGCGATCGGCGCCAGCACAGCATGAAGGCGTACCACTGAACGCGGTGGGCCGATCCCTGTCAGCTGACCGTCGACAAACGGTTGCGCGTCATCGAGACGTCGCCCCACCGCGAGAGCCAGCCGCTGCGCGAGTCGCCGCACGGCGGCCTCGTCGGCGAATCGCACTGCGGTGAGCCGCAATCCTTGACCGTCATCCACCCAGACCCGATCCGGCGCGGTGACCAAGACGTCTGTGACTCCGTCCGCACCTAACAGTGGCTCGAGGATGCCCGCACCGGCCAGCTCACTTTGGAGCTCCTTTATGTTATGCAGCACATCGCTATCACCCAGTACGCCACCGGATTCAGCGCGTATCACCGCCGCTACCGCCGTAGGACGCAGCGTCGCGTTCTCGGTCGCGAGCCGTTCCCGAACGCGATCGATCAGCGAACCGGTCATGCCGCCGCCCCCGTGCCCTCCCGCGAGACCAGCGCCAGCACGGCGTGCGCGGCACCCGTCAACGGTGAACGGCTCGATAATCGCAGACCGCCGTTGTCGAGGCGATTGCCGAGATTCGGTTCTGGCCGCATCGCGGCGATCATTGGAGCCCCCACAATTTCGGCCACCTCGGCCGCCCGCAACCCGCTCGGAGCCGGACCTCGCACCACAACGCCGACGTTCGGATTGATGAGCTGTATCGCGCTGGTCACAAGCGCAGCGGCCGCGCAGGCTCGCACCTCGGCAGGTGTCACCACGACCACCAGATCCGCGCGCTCAAGTGCGGCCACGCTTGTCGCACCGAGACGCCGCGGAAGGTCGATGATCACCGGCACGCCGGCGTCGCGTGCACTATCGATGACTCCACCGATCGCCTCCGTGTTGCCTCCGCCACCCGTTCTGTCGCCCGACACCACAACAAGCCCGCGCCGATGCGGCAGCGCACGTCGAAGAGCATCGAAACCCACTCGACCACTGCGCATATCGATGTCCGGCCAGCGCAGGCCCTCGACGTCCTCCCATCCGAGCAGTAGGTCGATTCCGCCTCCGTACGGATCGGCATCCACAATGAGCGCACCGCCCGGCACGCAGAGACCAATCGCCGCACACAGCACCGATGCACCGGCACCACCGCGTCCTCCCACCACCGCAATCACCGGGGCGCGACCCGCCGAGGCGCTGACCGGCATCGCCGCACATGCCTCGATGAGCCTGACTTCGTCCTCGGGCAACGTGAGCACCTGCTCGGCACCCACCGCGACCGCTCTGCGCCACATCTCACTTGTCGGCTCGTCCCCAGAGATGAGTAACACCCGCGCACGGCGAGGCAGTCTGATCACAGCTTCCAACGACGGGTCGGCTCCATCGAGCAGCACCGCACTCGCGCGGGTCCAGGCCTGTCTGCCGATCGAACCGGCATCGGTAGCGGTGATCAGTGGCCTGCCAGTCGCGGCGACGATCCGCTCGATGTCGTTGCCAAGCCGTCCATCGCCGACTGCCACGACGATCGGCTCCCCCGCATTTGCCTCCACGCGCTTCACCATCAAGGTTGCGCGACGTGAACGCCAGGGGCCTCATCGAGATTGGGGATGGATACGAATCTGTGGATAGATCCGGGATGAGCCGCAAAAATCGGTGATAAACGTCCCCAGAAAAGAGGACGACCCTCGCCAGGGGGGGAGGAGGCGAGGGTCGTCGTGCTTCAGCCCCGGGGGGTCGGGCTGAGACACACTCGGCATAGCCGAGTAACCCCACTATACACACGAACCAGGTGAGGGTGGCAAGACCAATCGGCTGAAAAAAGCCAAAGAAAGGCAACCCTTCTTCTGGCGTAGCCGCGTTACCAGACTACCCCGGCTGAACTGGGACTTTACTGATGGACCCGACGATGTAATCCATGAGATCTATCCTCGAGCTGTGACCGACCACGCAACGGCACCCGGATCCTCTCCGTCTGTCGAAGACCGGGATGCCGCGGCCATCAGTGAGCCCACGGACGCCGGCCAAGCCCCCAGAACGGCGGCCTTCTTCGATCTGGATAAGACCGTGATCGCAAAGTCGAGCACCCTCGCCTTCAGCAAGCCGTTCTTCGACCAGGGCCTAATAAATAGACGCGCCGTCTTGAAATCGAGTTATGCGCAGTTCTTCTTCTTGCTGTCGGGTGCCGATCACGACCAGATGGATCGCATGCGCACACACATCACCAACATGTGTACGGGGTGGGATGTCGAACAGGTGAAGGCGATCGTGGCCGAGACACTGCACGACATCGTCGATCCGTTGGTGTTCGCCGAGGCGGCCGATCTGATCGCCGATCACAAACTCTGCGGCCGTGATGTTGTGGTGGTCTCGGCGTCCGGCGAAGAGATCGTGGCCCCCATTGCGCGCGCACTCGGCGCCACCCACGCCATGGCCACGCGCATGGTGGTGGAGGACGGTAAGTACACCGGAGATGTCGCCTTCTACTGCTACGGGGAAGGCAAGGTGGCCGCGATCCAGGAACTCGCCAAGCGCGAGGGCTACCCGCTGGAGCACTGCTACGCCTACTCCGATTCGATCACCGACCTGCCCATGTTGGAGTCTGTCGGTCACCCGACAGCCGTCAACCCGGACCGGGCGCTACGCAAGGAATCCATGGCACGCGGATGGCCGGTGCTGACGTTCTCACGGCCCGTGTCGCTGGGCGACCGCATACCCGTTCCCTCCGGCGCGGCGGCCGCCACCACGGCGGCCGTGGGGCTGAGCGCGATCGCCGCTGGCGCACTTACCTATTCGCTGATTCGCAAGCTACGGCCGTAGTACTAGACACATGTCACTTTCGGCACGCACGTAACAATGCAGTGACCAAACGAATTACCCCTTGATGTGACCGTCGTCTCAGTGTAGAAAGTAGGTACGGAAGCCTGGCAAGGCCAAGGTCGACCCGGAAGAGAAGGATCGATCTCCCGACCTAGGATTCCCAGCACGGACCACGGCACCCACGCGGAGCACGCCGCGACAAGGGCAGAAGCGTTGTGGGCCTGCGTAATCGCGAACAGAGACAATTCATCAGACTTCTTGGGTGAAGTCCGAGTTGGAAGCGTCGTGAAAGCGCCGAGGCCACCCACACAACCCACATTGCACGCTTGGTAACCGGAGGATCCGTGCTAACGGGCGGCGGGCCGATTCATTCGGACCGTCGCCCGTTTTTAATGTTCAGACCAGTCCGGTTCAGCGTTTCGCACTGTCGGCGATCGATGTCGCCTCTGCCGCACCCGCCGTTAATGCCTGACAGCAGAAGATGATCCAGGCGGCGATGGCTTCGGGTGTGCCTGCGGCGAATGCGGAGGAAAGCTCACGGTATCTGCCGGACTGCCGCATCCACATCACCTCGGGGACACCGAGCGCGTGCGGATCCAGCCCACGTGAGACCGTCACCAATCGGGACGCCGCGCGGGCGACCACACCATCGGCAGAACCAAAGGGATTCAGCGCCAACAGTTCCCCGTGTGTGATCGCCGCGAGAATCGGTGCGGACACCGATGTTCCACCCGATGCAAGTTGCGCCAACAACTCCAGCCGATCGGTGTCGACGCCGGGGCGCGGGCGTCCCAGAGTGTCCTCGTCCGCCATTCCAGTGGCCGCCAACACATGAAGACGCGCCAATGCCTGCAGTGGAGCACGCGACCACACCGCGGTCAACTGAGTGAGCGCGTCACCATCGAGCGCCTGACCGACCCGCAGCGCGCCGGCCAGTATCGGGTCCTCCACCGCACCATCGGCGCTTAGCTTCATCGTGCCACCATCCAGCGCCGACGAAGACCTGGCCGCCCGCACCGCAGCCTCGGCCGCGGTCACCGGCCATCCCCGCAGATTGGCGCGGTGACGGTGCACCTTGCTCAACGCATCACGGGCGGATTCGGCAGCGTCGGATACTCCCGGCAGGGCGGCCAGCGGCGCGAGTGGATCAGTCATGGTCCACTAACGGTACTGAATGACTCGCCGCATACGAGACTCACCGCAGGGCCTTGCGCTCCTCGCGCCGGATTCGCTGCTGCTCAGGGTCGGGTACCGGAACAGCCGCCAGCAGCCGTTTGGTGTAGTCATCGGTGGGTGCGGTCAATACCTGTTTGTCAGAACCGAATTCGGCAAGACGACCGTGGTTGAGCACCGCGATGCGGCTTGCCACCAATTCGACAACCGCCAGGTCGTGGCTGATGAACAAGCATGCGAACCCGTGCTCACGTTGCAGCTCGGCAAAGAGTTCGAGCACCCGGGCCTGCACCGAGACATCCAGCGCCGAGGTTGGCTCGTCGGCGATCAGCAGGGTTGGCTCCAGCGCCAGCGCCCGCGCGATGCCCACCCGCTGCCGCTGGCCTCCGGAAAGCTGGTGGGGGAACCGGTTTCGCATGTTCGGGGGCAGCTGCACCTGCTCCAACAACGTCTTGACTCTGCTTTCCCGCTGGGAGCGGTCCATATCGGTGTGCAGGGTCAACGGCTCGGCGATCGACTGGCCGATGGGCCATCGCGGATTCAGCGACGATCCCGGATCCTGGAACACCACCCCCACCTTGCTCCGGATATCACGCAGCTGCTTACGGTTGGCAGTCGAAATATCCTGCCCGGCAACACAGATAGTGCCCGAAGCCACCTTGAGTAGGCCCACCGCAGCGCGTCCGATGGTGGATTTCCCAGAACCCGACTCGCCGACGAGGCCCACCACCTCCCCTCTGCCGATCGAGAAGGACACGTCGTCGATGGCCCGGAAGTTGCCACCCTTTCCCGGATACTCGATGACGGCATGTTCCACGCTCAGCGCCAGATCGGTTACCGGTAAAGATGATTCGTCGGCGTCGCCCAATGTCGCACCCAGATGCGGCACCGATGCCAGCAGCTGCTGCGTGTATGGCTGCTGCGCCCGGTGGAAGATGCTGTCGGCATCACCCTCCTCGACAACCTCACCGTCCTTCATCACCATGATGCGATCGGCCATGTCGGCGACGACACCCATATCGTGGGTGATCAGGATGATGCCGGCCTCGATGCGATGCCGTAGATCACGCATGAGATCAAGGATTTCGGCCTGCACGGTCACATCCAGCGCAGTGGTGGGCTCATCGGCGATGAGTAGCCCCGGGTCCAGGGCCAGTGCCTGCGCGATCATCGCGCGCTGACGCTGCCCTCCGGAAAGCTGATGGGGGTAATGCTTGACCCGCTGCTGGGGCTCGGGCATGTCCACCAGCTCCAGCAACTCGATGGCGCGCTCGCGCGCCTGCCTGCGCGTCATCTTCTTGTGCGCACGTACGGCCTCGGCAATCTGCCAACCGATGGTGTAGACCGGGTTCAGCGCCGTCATCGGCTCCTGGAAGATGACGGCGACATCCTTGCCGCGGACCTCGCGCAGTTCGTCATTGGTGGCCCCCAGCAGCTCGGCACCGTTGAGCTTGATGCTGCCCGCCACCCGCGCGGTGGACGGCAACAATGCCGGAATGGCCATGGCAGTGGTCGATTTCCCCGAGCCGGATTCACCGACGATGGCGAGCACCTTGCCCTTGGCGACCGTCAGCGAGACACCCTTGACCGCCGGCACCCATTGTTTGTCTACCTCGAAGTCGACCGAGAGATCCTCGATCTCAACCACGGAATCTGCGGGCACCGCCTACCTCCTCCGCGGATCGAGAGCATCACGGAGGGCGTCACCAACCATGATGAAGCCGAGCACGGCGGCCGAGAGGAACAAGGCCGGAACGATGACCAGCCTCGGCGTGGTGGCGAAACGGGACTGTCCATCGTTGATCTGAAGCCCCCACGAAATCTCGGGCAGCTCCAGCCCGATGCCCATATAGGTCAGCGTGGCCTCCGCCGCGATGAAGCTGCCCACCGCGATGGTGGCGTACACCAGCACGGGCGCCAGCGCATTGGGAAGTATGTGCCGCAGCAGGATTCGCCACGTCGGCGCTCCCAGCGCGATGGCGGCCTGAACGTAGTCGCTCTGTTTGATGGTCATCACACTGGATCGCACCAGCCGCATCGAGGTCATCCAGCCGAACACGATCAGCGCGCCCGCGACGCTCCACACCGTCCGATGACCGACGACGGACAGCAGGATCATGCCACCCAAAATCGTTGGGATACCGTAGAAGACATCAGTCAACCGGGACAGCGTGGAGTCGGCGAAACCTCCGAAGTATCCCGCCAGCGCACCGACGTGCACACCGATGATCAGCACACCCACCATCGCGATCAGGCCGATCGTCAGCGACACCCGTGCCCCATAGACCACGTTGGCGTAATAGTCGCATCCTTGTAGGTCCGTACCCAGCCAGTGCGCCGCGCTGATCCCCTTGCGCGCTTGATAGAGATCGCAGGCCCGGGGGTCCTTTCCGAAGGTGAACAACTGCGGGACCAACGCCATCAGGACCAGAATCGTCAGCAGGATCGACCCGGTGATGAAGAAGCCACTGCGCCGCAGGTACTTCCAGGCGTTTCCCCAAAGATCCGCCTGCTCCACCAACGATTCGGCGGCGGCATCAGGGCCCGAGACCGGGCCGGGGGCATGTATGGGGTCACTCATAGCGAATCCTCGGATCCAGCAGCGCGTACAGGATGTCGACGACGAGATTGAAGAAGATGTAGAAGAAGACGATCAGCGTCAGGATGCTCACCACGACGGCGCCCTCCTGGTTGCGCACCGCATCGAATGTCGCCCTCCCCAACCCAGGGATGTTGAACACCGATTCGGTGACGACGGCGCCCGCCAGCAGCGCACCCACGTCGGCGCCGATGAATGTGACAACGGGAATCAGGCTGTTACGCAGCGTATGCCGCAACAGAATGCGTGATTCGGAGATGCCCTTGGCACGGGCGGTCCGGACAAAGTCGGCATCCATGGTCTCCAACATCGAGGTTCGGGTGAGCCGAGCCACATAGGCCATGGACAACGCGGCCAGCACCAGCCCCGGCAGCAGGAAGCTGTACCAGCCGTCCCGGATTCCGGCGATCGGGAACCAGCCGAGCTTGAAGCCGAACAGGTACTGCGCCAGGAAGCCCAGAACGAACACGGGCATCGAGACCAGCAGCGTCGTGGTGACAAGAACAAGGTTGTCGTAGAACGATCCCCGGCGCACCGCACACAGCACTCCGGCCGTGATGCCGATGATCGTCTCGAATGCCACGGCCACCACCGTGAGCCTCAACGTCACCGGCAGGCGTTGTGAAACAGTTTGTGCAACAGGGCGTTCCTGAAAATCTGTACCGAAATCACCATGCAGGAAGCCCACGATGTACTTGCCGTAGCGCACCAGGAACGGATCATTGAGATGAAAACGCTCCCGTAGTTGAGCCATGACCTCGGGGGTGAACGGACGGTCCCCCGCCAACGCCCGAATGGGATCACCCGGTAGCGCGTACACCAGAGAGTAGATGAGCAGCGACGTGCCTATGAGCACCGGAATGGCCAGCAACAGCCGTTTTACCACATAACGAAACAAGCCCGCGTTCTGCCAAAGCCGCCGAACGTCCAGCACATCATCGAGCCACGGAACCGGGAGTGCACGCTCCACTCCCCGCCTATCAACCCTTTCGTTGATCAGCGATCGCGGCCACTTGCGTCCGGTCATTGCACGACCTCCACATCGGCGTACTCGATGCAGTCCTGGATGCTGATCTTGACGTTGCTCACCCGCTTGGAATGCACCGCCTGATTGACCTCATAGAACAGCGGCGCGGCCGGAAGGTCCTTGAACAACAGGTCTTCTGCCTTCTGATACGCCTTGGTGGCCAGTTCCACGGTCGGCTGGTTGTTCCCCTGCCGCAGCAGTTCGTCGAACGCCGGATTGCTGTAGAACACGTAATTGGAACCCGCCGGTGGCAGCGCCACCGTGCCGTACAACGACTCCAGGAAGTTGTAGATCGACGGGTAGTCCATCACCCAGCCGGACCGGAACGGCCCCGTCATCCCCTCGCTGTCCTGCAACGGCAGGAACTGCGACCACGGCAGGCTCTTGAGGATGTAGGGCACTTTCAGGTTTGACTGCAGCTGGTTTCCGATGGCCTGCACCCACGACAGTGCTCCGGTGCTCGATGAGCTGTACCACAGCTCAATGGGCTTACTCCTGTCGAAATGAGCGTCATCGAGCAGTTTGTTGGCCTCATCGACGTGTAGCTCGCACAGCTTTCCGCACGCCCCCTTGCGGTACCCATAGACCACCGCCGACGCGTAGGACGTGGCAGGAGTGCGGGTGCCGGAGAAAATTACCTGGGTGATCGCCTCGCGGTCGATGGCCATCGAAATCGCCTGGCGCACACGTACATCCTTGTACCGCGGGTCGTACATCGGGAACCCCAGCGAGGTGATGTCCGGGCGGGGCCGCTCCAGGAAGGCCGACCCGAATTCGGCCCGGGCGTTCTCGTAGGCGGAGTCGGGCAGATCGAGCTGAATGTCGAGGGCACCGGCCTGCATATCGGTGTACGCGGTCAGGCCCTCGGTGTAGACCCGCCAGATCAAGCCCTTGGACTTGGCCTTCTTCGGACCGGCGTACTGGTCGTAACGGCTCAGCGTGAACCCGATTCCACGCACCCAGTCGCCGTCGGCCTTGAAGGGGCCATTGCCGATGGGGTGCACGCCGAACTTGGCCGGATCCCGATAAAAGGCCTTGGGCAGCGGCAGGAAAGCGGTGTATCCCAAGGTCATCGGGTAGATGGCGAACGGGGTGTTGAGCCGGACGGTGAATGTCACGTCATCCACGACGTGCAGTCCGCGCATCTGGGTGGCCCGTGGTGGGATCTTGTTCTTCGGATCTCCCTGGAGATCACCGAACCCGTCGACATTGGCTAGGAAACTCGAGGAGCCCTGGGCGTTGGTGCTCAAGGCGGTGTAGTTCCAGGCATCCACGTAGGACTGGGCGGTCACCGGTTCGCCGTTATGGAACGTCCATCCCGGCTTGAGCTTGATCGTCCAATTGACGTTGTCGTGGCTGGTGATCGATTCGGCCACGCCGGTGTATTCCACCTCCGCGGTGTCGTTGTTGAACTCGACCAGCGCGGTAAATAGCGAGCGCAGGATCCGACCACCCTGATTCTCGGTGGTGTTTCCCGGGACCAGGGTGTGCTCGGGTTCGGTGATGTACATGCTGAAGTACCCCGGGGGTGCCGGAGTCACCAGGTCACCGCAGCCGGTGGGCAGGAGCGCGACAATGCCGACGAGCAACGCGACGGCCAGTCGGCGAAACCGCATCCTCACCCTGCCCTTCGGTAGCTGAAATAGGTAGGACGAACCATAGGCGGGTAACACGCCGATGTCTCTCCATCGACACACCGCCACGCCCGGATCTGAACGACGGCCTCAATTACTTCTCGGTAACCGGGGCCGCCCACTAGGCTTTCGGGCGGACCTGTCTAGGGCAGAAAGGCCAGATCAGATGACTGAAATCAGCACCGAGCCGGATCGCTACCCGCCGTCGCCGGAGTTCGTGGCGACTGCGAACGCGACCGCCGACCTCTATCAGGCGGCCGAGGAAGATCGGCTCGGGTTCTGGGCACAGCAGGCTGGCCGGCTGCACTGGAGCGAGCCTTTCGGCGACGTACTCGACTGGTCCGATGCACCGTTCGCGAAGTGGTTCGTCGGCGGCAAGCTCAATGTCGCCTACAACTGCGTCGATCGGCACGTGGAGGCCGGCAATGGTGATCGGGTCGCCATCCACTGGGAGGGCGAGCCCGGCGACACCCGCACCATCACCTACGCCGAGCTGCTGGCTCAGGTCAGCCAGGCGGCCAACTATCTGACCGACCTCGGCCTGGTTTCCGGTGACCGGGTCGCCATCTACATGCCCATGCTGCCCGAGGCGATCGTGGCGATGCTGGCGTGTGCGCGGCTGGGGCTGATGCATTCGGTGGTGTTCGCGGGATTCTCCGCCGCGGCACTGCGGGCGCGCATCGACGACGCCGAGGCCAAGCTGGTCATCACCTCCGACGGCCAATGGCGGCGCGGCGCCGCGGCCCCACTGAAGGCCGCTGTGGACGAAGCGCTGGGCGGCGAGCCGAGTTCCGTCGAACATGTTCTGGTGGTGCGCCGCACCGAGATTCCCGTCGACTGGACCCAGGAACGCGACCTGTGGTGGCACGAGACGGTCGCTCACGCCGACACCACCCACACGCCCGAATCCTTTGATTCCGAGCATCCGCTGTTCCTGCTGTACACCTCGGGAACGACCGGAAAGCCCAAGGGCATCGTGCACACCTCGGGCGGCTTCCTGACGCAGACCTCGTACACACACTTCAACATCTTCGACCTCAAACCCGAGACCGACGTGTACTGGTGCACAGCCGATATCGGCTGGGTCACCGGCCACACCTATATCGTCTACGGCCCACTGTCCAACGGCGCCACCCAGGTGGTCTACGAGGGCACACCCACTTCGCCGAACGAGCACCGGCATTTCGAGATCATCGAAAAGTACGGTGTCACTATCTATTACATCGCTCCCACGCTGGTGCGTACGTTCATGAAGTGGGGACGCGACATCCCGTTCGCGCACGACCTGTCCAGCCTGCGACTGCTGGGCAGCGTCGGTGAGCCGATCAACCCGGAGGCATGGCGCTGGTACCGCGAGGTCATCGGCGGTAACCGCACCCCCATCGTGGACACCTGGTGGCAGACGGAGACCGGCTCGGCGATGATCTCCCCGCTGCCCGGTGTCACCGACACCAAGCCTGGTTCGGCGATGCGTGCGCTACCCGGTATCTCCGCGAAAATTGTTGATGACGACGGGAATCGGCTGGAGCCGGCCAGCGGCGATGAACCGGTCACCGGATACCTGGTGCTCGATCAGCCGTGGCCGTCCATGCTGCGCGGTATCTGGGGCGACCCAGAGCGGTTCAAGGAGACCTACTGGTCCCGTTATGCCGAGAAGGGCTGGTACTTCGCCGGAGACGGCGCACGCTACGACAGCGACGGTGCCATCTGGGTGTTGGGGCGCATCGACGACGTCATGAACATCTCCGGCCACCGAATCTCGACTGCCGAAGTGGAATCCGCGCTCGTCGGACATGACGGTGTCGCCGAGGCCGCCGTCGTCGGCGCCTCCGACGAGACGACGGGGCAGGCCATCGTGGCGTTCGTGATCCTCAAGGCCAGTCACACCGTCGAGGGCGATGAGCTCGTCTCACACCTGAAAGCTCAGGTGTCCAAGGAGATCTCGCCCATCGCCAAGCCGCGCGAGATTCACGTGGTACCCGAGCTGCCCAAGACCCGCAGCGGCAAGATCATGCGGCGGCTGCTGCGCGATGTGGCCGAGGGACGCGAGCTGGGCGACACCTCGACGCTGGTCGACCCGAGCGTCTTCGAGGCGATCAGAGCCAGCAAGTAGCGCCGTGAGCTAGCCGACCGGGGTGAAACCCACTCCGGCGGTGCGGTTCTTAGCGTTGATATCGGCCAGCACGGTGTTGATCGAGTACGTGGTGGTCGGCGTGTGCAGCGGGATGTACTTGATGACGCACACCGGCAGCTTGGTAGCGGCGCCGTGGATCATCCCCACCAGCTGTCCGTTCACCGTGACCGGCGCACCCGAGTCCCCGGGTTGCCCGCAGACCTGATTGATGAAGGTGCCGGGCTCGGCTCCGGCTCCAAAGGTCACGCCGCACGAGTTACCGGTGGTGCGGCCCAGCTTGCACGCGATGTCACCGGGCTGCGGATCCGGTCCGATTCCGGTGATGGCGAACCCCTTGTAGGTGGACACCGGCTGCACCTTTTCCGGATCGAACTGGATGGTGGCGTAGTCGTACTGCTCGTTACCGTTGACGAACTTTCCCACCACACCCTTCTTGGGAAAGTCCTCGGAGGCCACCTGCGAACCGGCACCACCACAGTGAGCCGAGGTGAAGCCCACCAGATTGCCCTTGTTGTCGTGGCCGATCGTCGTCAGCGTGCAGAGGGTGTCACCGTTGATGATGAGCCCAGACCCGCCGCCCATGGGCACCTTGTCATCGGCTCCGGCGGCGGGAGCCGCGCCAGCCGGAATCGTGCCCACGACGAGGCCAAACAGTGCGATCAGGACCGGCAATCCGTACCGCATATGCCGTCCAAATGACCTCATGTCGCGCAGCCTCTCTCGTTCCGGCCGCATCTCTCCCCCGTCGGCCATGCCTGACACCATTCTAAACAAGATTCACACTGGTCACTTCTGTCACAGTGCTATCGATTGGGTAACGACGCCCCAGGCCAGACGCGCCGCAGCCCTAACGCCACCGACGTGGCAACATAGGCCGCACGACATCACACCGGACCCGCAAGGGACACGGAGGGAGCACAGTGAGCAGCCCTGGAAGCCGCAACTACCGCACGGACAGCAATGGTGTTCCGATCACCGTCGCCGCCATTCCGCTGTCCGATCCGAACGCGACCGGCACCGGAGAACCCACCATCGGCAATCTCGTCCGTGATGCCACCACCCAGGTCTCCGCCCTGGTGCGTGCCGAGGTGGAACTGGCCCGCGCCGAGGTCGTCCGGGACGTCAAGAAGGGTGTCGCGGGCAGTATCTTCTTCATCGCGGCTCTCGTCGTCCTGTTCTATTCGACGTTCTTCTTCTTCTTTTTCGCCGCGGAGATCCTCAAGATCTGGCTGCCCGCCTGGGCGGCGTACCTGATCATCTTCGCCGCCATGGTGTTCGTCGCCATCCTCGCGGTGCTGATCGGTTTCCTCCAGGTCAGACGAATCCGAGGACCACGCGACACCATCGCCTCCGTCAAGGAAACACGGACCGTGTTCACCTCACGCGACGATGAGACTCCCGCACTGACCAAGTCGGCCAAGCCCGCAGACCCGTCGGGCTGGTAGCCCACTGAAGTCGGCTCGACACCGACGCATCCATGCTGTTCGACCAGACGGCACGTCACCCCGACCCATCCGTGGTCCGCATCGTCGGCCCGTGGCGCCATTTTGACGTACATGCCAACGGCATTCGGTTCCATGTGGTGGAAGCCGATGCTCCTCACACACCAACCGTGGCCGTCACCAGCAGGCCACTCGTATTGCTGCTGCATGGGTTCGGGTCCTTCTGGTGGTCGTGGCGGCATCAGCTTCGCGAGCTGACAGATGCCCGCGTGGTGGCGGTCGACCTCCGCGGCTACGGGGGCAGCGACAAGCCGCCACGCGGATACGACGGATGGACGCTGGCCGGGGATACCGCCGGGCTGATCCGCGCCCTGGGACACACGTCGGCCACGCTGGTCGGGCATGCCGAGGGCGGACTGGTCTGCTGGGCCACCGCGAACCTGCATCCACGCCTCGTCGACGCCATCGCGGTGGTGAGCTCGCCGCACCCGATCGCCCTGCGCACCGCCACATTCCGCAGAACCGGACAGGGAGGCGCGCTATTGCCGTCCTTGATGCGCTACCAGCTGCCCATCCTTCCCGAGCGCACCCTGACACGTCATCGAGGTGCCGAGCTGGAACGTCTGGTGCGCTTACGGGCGGGCGAGCATTGGACCACCACCGACGATTTCGCCGAGACCATCCAGCAGCTGCGCACCGCGATCGCCATCCCCGGGGTGGCCCATTGCGCGCTGGAGTATCAGCGGTGGGCGGTGCGTAGCCAGTTGCGCAGCGAGGGTTGGCGTTTCATGAGGTCAATGAACCGTGAACTATCCGTCCCGGTACTTCACATGCGCGGCGACAGCGATCCGTATGTGCTCGCCGACCCGGTGCACCGATCACTGTCCTTCGCGCCCCACGGCCAATTCGTCGCGCTGCGCGGGGTAGGACATTACGGCCACGAAGAAGACCCCGGCACCGTCAACGAGCACCTAGGGAGCTTTATTGGGCGCCGGTGATTGCGGTCCGCTGACGGGCTGCGGTGACTTGTTGGCCTCCGGCGCGGAGATGCAACTGCCGGTGGCGACGGGCTCGGAGAGCTCGGCCTTGGCGAGCTGATCTTTGACCTGCTTGGCGGTCAGCGCGAAGCCGGTGTCGTCATCATCGATCGCCGCCCCGAAGACCACACCGAGCACACGCCCCTCCGTGTCGATCAACGGACCACCCGAATTGCCCTGTAGCACCGAGCCCCTGACGGTGTACACCTCACGTGTGACCGTGGTGGACCGGTAGATGTCCGGGCCGTTCAGCTCGATGATCTCCCGGACCCGCGCCGGTGTCGCCTTGTAGTTCCCGCCACCCGGGTAGCCCAGCACGATGGCGTCGTCCCCGGTCTTGGCCGGTTTGGGCGCGAAGACCAGCGGCGTGGCCGGCATATCCGGAACCGCGAGGATCGAGATATCGGCGTTGGGGTCGTAGGCCACCACGGTGGCATCGAACGTCTGCCCGGCCGACTCGACGGTGACGCTGTTCGTACCGGCCACGACGTGCGCATTCGACATCACCCGGTGCGGGGCGATGACGAATCCGGTTCCCTCAAGGGACTTCTGGCAGCTGCGGGCAATGCCTTTGATCTTCACAACGCTCGGCTCGGCGCCCCGCACCACCGGACCGTCCACCAACGTTGAATCCGGGGCGTCGACGGCCGCGATGGGGGTCTTACCGAACGGCTGCAACACACCGGTCACACCCGAGGTGTCCAGCAGCTTGGACAGGTCGTTGGGTACCTTGCGGAGTTGGTCCGGGGCGTACTTGTCGACCTGGCTGAGAACCCTCGATTCACGAGCTGCCGCAGAGATATTCGGCTGATTGGAGCTCTGCATCGGAATCGACAGCAGCCATGCGGCCACCAGCACGGCGGCCACCTGCAGCACCACTCCCACCACCGAATCGCCGGCGCGCAGCGCCCGATTCTTGATGGCACCACGCATGGCCCGGCCCAGCACCACGCCCGCCACCTCGCCGATGACCACCAACACCAGGATGAGCAGCAGCGAGGCGAACAACCGGGTACGTGCCCCGTCCAGGTTGCCCACCACATGCGGGGCCAGCATCACGCCGGCTACCGCGCCCAGGATCACCCCGACGAATGACATCAAGGAACCCAGTGCGCCGGAACGCCATCCGGACACCGCGGCAATGAACGCGACGGCGATGACGCCGATATCGAGCCACTGTGATGGATTCAGATTCATACCGACCCTCCCAGGTGCTCGGCCAGCAGCTCATCAAGATCACGAAGGTTACGAGTGTCCCATGGCTGTGCCCAACCGGACACCTCCAACATCGCCGAGATGATCTGCCCGGTGAAGCCCCACACCAGCATCCCCGGCAACAAGAAGGCCGGGCCACTGTAACGAATACCAAATGTCTTCTTAGTCACCATGATTCGATTCGCCGGATCCACCAGGTCACCGATCTTCACCCGTGACACCCCGGCGGTCTCGCCCGGATCGACGGCAAGAACCTGTCCTGGGTCGGGCGAGTAGGCAAGCACCGGAGAGACGTGGAAGCCGGATGGCGGGATGAACAGCGGCTCCATGACCGTCAGCGGCTGCACGCGAACCGGGTCCAGCCCCGTCTCCTCTTGCGCCTCGCGCAATGCGGTTCCCACCGGCCCTGCGTCACCGGGATCGGTAGCACCGCCAGGGAAGGACACCTGACCGCTGTGCTGCCGCAAGGTCGATGCGCGCACCGTCAGCAACAGATCCGCCTCGGTGGGGTCGGTCACCGCCTGGTCGGCGGACACCAGCACCAGCACCGCCGCCGGGCGCCCGGAAGAGGGCAACTTGCGCGCCCGCAGCACCGCCTTGATCGCGGGGTGCACGCCACGGCCGTAGATGTCCTTGACACCCGCGGCGTTGTCCACCAGCGGTCGCATCCAGTCTGGAGCGGCACCGGGCGTCAGTGGCGCGGTCGCCAATCCTCTTCGCGTAAGCGGCTCATCGGCAGTCACGACCTAGAACCTCACTCCCAACGCTTGTTCCACCTCGGCACCGATCTCATCCGCCGAAGTGAACGAACGCGGTAGCACTCGGGCAACGCTACCGTCCGCTCGAATCAAAATGGTCGTGGGCATGACATTCGGTGACTTCAGCGCGGCGGCGATGCGCCGGGCCCCATCCTGGATCATCGGCAGCCTGACGTGTAGCTCGGCGAGCTTGGCCAGCCCGGCCGCCTCGTTCTCGTCTTGATGCACCGTGACGACGGTGAGCTTGTCGCCCGCGCGGCGCTGCAACTCGGCCATCGCCGGCAGCTCATCGGCACAGGGACCGCACCAGTAGGCCCACAGGTTCAGCACCACCTGCCGCCCGGCGAGGACGGGACCGACCGCCACCGGGGCCCCACTGCATTCCAGCGTTATCCCGGCCAGCTCGCGCGTCCCCGGTGCGCTGTCGGCGTTGGGACATGGCGGCAGTTGCGCCTGCCGGAACAGTTCCGCGAGGGCTTCGGGGGTGTCGGCGTCCCGGCGTTCGCGGGCGGCGACAGGATCCTGCCCTTGGGGCGCGCGCCGCCGCTGATCGTGTTGCTGCGACAACATGACGGCGATCAGCGCCGCGACCAGCACCATCCCCACGATCGTCCACCGCGCCCCGGTGCTGAGCCGAGACACGTCACAACCCGGCAAGGGCCAGCAGGTGCTCGGTTTCCGGCCCCTTCACCAGCGGCGCGGCCAGCTCGGGATCTGTCGGGCCCAGTCCGTACGACGGGCAGTCCTTGGCCAGTACACAGACACCGCATGCGGGCTTGCGGGCATGACATACCCGCCGACCGTGGAAGATCACCCGGTGGCTGAGCAGGGTCCATTCCTTGCGTTCAATCAGCTCTCCGACGATGTGCTCGACCTTGACCGGATCTTCTTCCTCGGTCCAGCGCCAGCGTCGCACCAGTCGCCCGAAGTGCGTGTCGACGGTGATGCCCGGGATGTCAAAGGCGTTGCCCAGGACAACATTCGCCGTCTTGCGACCGATACCGGGGAGGGTGACCAGATCCTTCAGCCGCGGCGGCACCTCACCGCCGTATCGCTCCACCAGCTGGGTGCCCAGCCCGATGATCGAGTTCGCCTTGTTCCGGTAGAAGCCGGTGCTTCGGATCATCTCTTCGAGTTCGGTCCGGTTGGCTCCCGCGTAGTCCTCCGCGGTGCGGTACTTGGCGAACAACGCGGGCGTCACCATGTTGACCCGGACATCGGTGCATTGCGCCGACAAAATGGTCGCGACCGCCAATTCCAGCGGGTTGGTGAAGTCGAGCTCGCAGTAGACGTGCGGAAATGCTTGCGCCAGAGTGCGATTCATTCGCCGCGCCCGACGGACCAATCCCGTGTGCGTCTCAGGCTTCCAGGTTCGGACCGGAGCTGGCGTCTTTACCGTCGATTTCGCTCTGGGCTTAGAGGCCGATCCGGTCAGTGACACAAGCCCAGGGTAGCGGGAGCTGAGGACACGGGAGGGGCGAGCGTGCCCACCGATTACACCCCTGCGCAGGACAAACCGGTTGTTTTTCGTGACCTCGTCGAGATCTTGGGCGTGTTTACTTCAACCCGTGTCGGGCCTATTCGGTTTGTTGGTACCCGGACTTCTCATGCTTGCCAGCCTTGGGCTCGGGAAGCTGGAAGCCGGGTTGATGCGGCATACCTTGCAGCCGAGCGAGGTCGCCGATTTCCTGGACCAAGCCAGTCCTTCGGATATGAATCGCCTCGCGCGCGACGGCATGCCGTCAGCAATCGAGGACTTGCACCGGCGGCAATTGCAGCGCATCGAGCCGTCCTTGGAGGCGGTGTATGAGGCCACCACAAACGGCTACAACCAGCCACGAATCAACGGTTCAACGATGAATCGCCTGCGTGAAGAGGGTGTGTCCTCGATGCGCTCGCGGCATTCGGTGGTGGATTCACTGCGTGCCGGTGGCGCAGCGGTGTAGCTTGGATCACGTTCTTTAGCGACTTGGCCTCTAGACTCATGTCGAGTAGGCCAGCGCAAGCATGACTAACGAATTTGGGTAAGGGGCAAACGTGGACGAGATCCTGGCCAGGGCCGGAATCTTCCAGGGTGTCGAACCGAGTGCCATCTCGGCGCTGACCAAGCAGCTGCAGCCGGTTGACTTTCCGCGCGGGCACACGGTGTTCGCCGAGGGCGAGCCTGGCGACCGTCTGTACATCATCATCACCGGCAAGGTGAAGATCGGACGCCGGTCACCCGACGGCCGTGAGAACCTGCTGACGATCATGGGTCCGTCGGACATGTTCGGTGAGCTGTCGATCTTCGACCCCGGACCCCGGACGTCAAGCGCCACCACCATCACCGAGGTGCGCGCTGTGTCGATGGACCGGGACGCGTTGCGCGCCTGGATCGCCGACCGTCCGGAGATCGCCGAGCAGCTACTGCGCGTGCTGGCTCGCCGCCTGCGCCGCACCAACAACAATCTGGCCGATTTGATCTTCACGGATGTGCCCGGTCGCGTGGCCAAGCAGCTGCTGCAGCTGGCCCAGCGGTTCGGTACCCAGGAGGGCGGCGCGCTACGCGTGACGCACGACCTGACACAGGAAGAGATCGCTCAGCTGGTGGGTGCATCCCGCGAGACCGTGAACAAGGCGCTGGCCGACTTCGCGCACCGCGGCTGGATCCGGCTGGAGGGCAAGAGCGTCTTGATCTCCGACTCGGAGCGGCTGGCTCGCCGCGCGCGCTAGTTTCTGCGCGCGTCAGCGTGATGCGCTCAACGCCACCACCGCGACGCACACCAGCGTGAGCACCGCGCCGGCTTGTTGAATCCGGCTGAGCCGCTCATGAAGCACCACCCGGGCGATAAGCACCGTCACCACCGGGTACAGCGAGGACAGCACCGCCGCGATGCCGAGGCTTCCGTGCGCTGAGGCGTACGTGAACAACAGAATCGCTGAGGTGTCGAGCACACCGGCGAAGGGCACCGCCCCGAACGGCGGGCGCAGATTGGCCCGCAGGTTCTTCCAGCTGAATGCCCCGAGCACCGCGATCAGCGTTACCTCGGTCGCGCGGGAAACCACGACCGCCTCAACCGGGTGGTACCTGCCGGCCTCGGCCAGCAGGATCATGCAGACACCGAACATCACCATGCAGAAGAACGACCAGATGAGCACCTGTCTGCCCGGGCGTTGCCCGTCCAGCCCCTGTGAAGCGGAGGCCAGCATGACGCCCACAAGGGTGCCCGCCAGCCCCAGATAGGTCAGTCCCGACAGCGACTGCCCGATCATGGCGCCCCAGAGGACTGGCACCACCGCACCCACCGCCGCGATGGGCGAGACGACGCCCATCGGTCCGATGGCAAGTGCGCGATACAACGCGTAAAGCGCCGTGAAAGCCGCTGGGCCGGAAAGCATTCCCAGCAGCGTGCGGCCGTCGAAATGTGATGAGGACGTGACCAGCGCAACCAGGCTCACCACGGCAAGCCCGACGGGCCGGCTCAGTGCCAGTACCGCGAGAGTGGAACGCCGCTTGCTCGCGTGCCCGCCGATGAAGTCGCTGATGCCCCAGCTGAGCGAGCCCGTGAGGGCCAATGGGATGGTGTTCACCGCTGGCTAGACGGCGCGCAGGTAGTCCAGCTGCGCCTGCACCGACCATTCCGCGGCGCCCCACAGCGACGGGTCCACATCCGTATAGACGAATTCAACGACCTGCCGAGCCGAGGCATCCTCACCCAGTGCGGCCAGCGCCCCGCGCACCTGGTCGAGACGCTGCTCGCGATGTGCCAGATACTCGGCCGATATCGCCGACAAGTCACCCAACTCCGGACCGTGACCGGGCAGCACGGTGCGCTTGCCCAGGCCCTCAAGACGTTTCAGCGACTCCAGGTAGTCATCAAGGCCTCCACCGTCCTGCGCGATGACGGTCGTACCCCGCCCGAGGATGGTGTCGGCCGTCAGCACCGCGTCGTCAAGAACGAAGGACACCGAGTCGTCGCTATGCCCGGGTGTGGCGAGCACCGAGATGGACAAGCCCGCGACGTCGATGTGCTCGCCGTCGGTCAGGGCCACCGAATCGCCGCGCAGCCAGGCCGGGTCCGCCGCGCGCACTGGCGCACCGGTCAGTTCGACCAGCCTGTCGACGCCGCCGGTGTGATCGAAGTGCCGATGGCTCACCAGAATCAGTGCCACCTTGCCGATTTTCGCCAGCTCCTCGACGTGTACATCGGGGTCACCGGTCGCGACACCCGGGCCGGGGTCGACGATGACGATCTCATCGCTGCTCGGGGCGCGCAGCACCCAGGTGTTGGTGCCTTCCAGCGTCATCATCCCCGGGTTGTTGGCCAGCAGCACCGAAGCGGTTTCGGTGACCGGACGCAGCTGCCCGTAGGCGGGATGGGTCATCAGGCGGATGCTTCCGCTGTGACCTCCACGATGATCTCCACCTCCACCGGGGCGTTGATCGGCAGCTCCGCGACCCCCACGGCCGAGCGCGCGTGCACACCCGCGTCTCCGAACACCTCACCCAGCAGCTCCGATGCCCCGTTCACCACGCCGGGCTGACCGGTGAAACCCGATGCCGATGCGACGAATCCGACGACCTTGACCACCTTCACGACGTTGTCGATCCCGACAAGTGCGTCCACTGCGGCGACGGCGTTGAGAGCAGAGATGCGGGCCAGGGCCTTGGCGTCCTCCGGGGACACCTCAGCGCCGACCTTTCCGGCGGTGACCAGACTGCCGTCCACGATGGGCAGCTGTCCGGAGGTGTAGACGTGGTTGCCGCTGCGCACCGCGGGCTGGTACGCCGCCAGGGGTGCGGCGACGGCGGGCAGCTCGATTCCCAGCTCGGCCAGCCGGGCGCTATGCGTGCTCACTTCGACCTCTTCAGGTAGGCGACATGCTGTTCACCAGTGGGCCCCGGCAGCACACTCACCAGCTCCCAGCCATCGCTTCCCCACTGGTCCAGGATCTGTTTGGTGGCGTGTGTCAACAGCGGGACGGTGGCGTACTCCCATACGGTGCGTTCGGTCATACACGCACCCTAGGGCGTTCGTCGTTGGCAGTCGATCGTGGACAGTTAGCATGCGTGCGTGGTGAACACTTCCCCTGACGACGACGCAGGGACCTCAGCCAACGCCTGGCCCGCGCGAGTCGCGAATGCGCGACTGCACTTTGTGACCGGCAAGGGCGGGACTGGAAAGTCCACCATCGCCGCGGCCCTGGCCCTGGCGCTCGCCGCGGGCGGCCGCAAGGTGCTGCTGGTCGAGGTCGAAAACCGGCAGGGCATCGCCCAGCTTTTCGACGTACCTCCGCTGGCGCCCAAGGAACTCAAGATCGCCACCGCCGAGGGCGGCGGAGCGGTGAACGCGCTCGCTGTGGAGATCGAGACGGCGTTCATGGAGTACCTCGAGATGTTCTACAACCTCGGCCTGGCCGGGCGTGCGATGAAGCGCATCGGCGCCATCGAGTTCGCGACCACGATCGCGCCGGGTCTGCGCGATGTCATCCTCACCGGAAAGATCAAGGAATGCATCGTCCGCGTCGACAAGTCCGGACGGCATGTGTACGACGCCGTCGTGGTCGACGCCCCGCCCACCGGCCGGATCGCCCGCTTCCTCGATGTGACGTCGGCGCTATCCGATATCGCCAAGGGCGGCCCCATTCACTCGCAGTCCGAGGGGGTGCGCAAGCTGCTGCACTCGGATCAGACGGCCATCCACCTGGTGACTCTGCTTGAAGCCCTGCCCATGCAGGAGACCGCCGAGGCCATCGCCGAACTGAGCGGGATGGGCCTACCAATCGGCAGTGTCATCGTCAACCGAACCGTGGTGCCGCATCTGTCGCCGGCAGATCTGGACAAGGCCGCCGAAGGTGTCATTGACGCCGACGCGGTTCGTAAAGCGTTGGCCGATAACAACGTAACCCTCTCCGACGCCGACTTCGCCGGTCTGCTCACCGAGACCATCGAGCACGCGACCCGGATGCGGGCACGGGCCGAGAGCGAGGAACTGCTCGGCGAGTTGCAGATACCGCGACTGGAATTGCCCTCCCTGGCCGACGGCGTCGACCTGGGCAGCCTCTACGAACTGGCCGAGAGCCTGGCCGAGCAGGGAGTCCGATGAGCAACACACCTGCCGTCTTGGACATGGCGGCCATCCTCGAAGACCGCAAGAACCGCGTCGTGGTCTGCTGCGGGGCCGGTGGTGTCGGCAAGACCACCACGGCCGCTTCGGTCGCGCTACGGGCCGCGGAGTACGGCCGCACCGTTGTGGTGCTGACCATCGACCCGGCCCGCCGGTTGGCGCAGTCGCTGGGCATCGAAGCGCTCGGTAACACCCCGCAGCAGGTACACATCGAGGGCATCAAGGGCGAGCTGTACGCGATGATGCTGGACATGCGTCGCACCTTCGACGAGTTGGTGGTCCAGCACGCGGGATCCGATCGCGCACAATCGATTCTGGACAACAAGTTCTATCAGACCGTCGCCACCTCCATGTCGGGCACACAGGAGTACATGGCCATGGAGAAGCTCGGGCAGCTTCTCCATGAAGACAAATGGGATCTGATCGTGGTGGATACCCCGCCGTCGCGTAACGCACTGGACTTCCTGGACGCACCAAAGCGGTTGGGCAGCTTCATGGATGGACGCCTCTGGAAGATGCTGCTGGGCTCCAGCCGCGGCTTGGGCCGGATCGTCACGGGAGCCGTCGGACTGGCGATGAAAGCGCTGTCGACGGTCCTCGGATCGCAATTACTTTCCGACGCTTCAATGTTCGTGCAATCTCTGGACTCCACGTTCGGAGGATTCCGCGAGAAGGCTGACCGCACCTATGAGCTGTTGCGCCGGCGCAGCACCCAGTTCGTCGTGGTGTCGGCCGCCGAACCCGATGCGTTGCGTGAGGCCACCTTCTTCGTCGAGCGGCTGACCCAGGAGGGTATGCCGCTGGCCGGCCTCATCCTCAACCGCACTCATCCCACGCTGTCGACCCTGACCGTCGAGCGCGCCGTTGATGTCGCGGACAACCTTGAAGAGTCGGGCGAGTACAGCCTGCCGGCGGCGGTGCTGCGGGTTCATGCCGAGCGCGCGGCCACCGCCAAGCGGGAGATCCGGCTGCTGTCGCGGTTTACGAGCGCCAATCCCACGGTTCCGATCGTCGGGGTGCCTTCACTCCCGTTCGATGTGTCCGACGTGGATGCGCTGCGCGCGATCGCCGATCAGATCACCGGCGTCGCCTCTTAACCCCAGATACACGTCGAGTGTCGACTTCTCGGGCGGAAGTTCAGGAGAACAACCCGAGAAGTCGACACTCGACGAAAAGAACTAGTTAGACCGCGCTCTTGTGCTTGCGCTGCGCGGCGAAGAAGTCGGCCCAGGAATCCACCTCGGGGTGAGCCTTGAGCATCGCGCGACGCTGCCGTTCGGTCAGTCCGCCCCACACACCGAACTCCACGCGGTTGTCCAGCGCGTCGGCGCCGCATTCCATCATGACCGGGCAGTGCCGGCAGATCACTGCTGCCTTGCGCTGCGCTGCCCCGCGGACGAACAACTCGTCAGGGTCGCCTTGTCTGCATCTGGCCTGTGAAACCCAGGCAATGCGCGCTTCTCCACCATCGATTGATACCGCCGTATGCAACGCACTCATGGCTGGCCGTGAAGCTGACACTGGCAATCCCTTCTGTCACTAGCGGCCCATAAGAGGCGTGGGCCACACTCCGCTTGGTGTGTAACTTGAATCACACCGTGAGATCAAGTTAGTGGTCAGAGATCTTCAACGCAACACCTGATCCGAATTTTTTGGGACGGTTGTGCCGACAACGTCTTTTTCATCGCCCCGCCGGGGCCCGGCGGGGCGATGAACTACCGGCAGACACCTCTGGGGAGGCCACGTACCCTGTGCCTATGCCAGAACGCCCGCCTGAGTCGGTGACCCTCGCGAAGCTCGCGGGATGCGGGCTTATCGCGGCGGTCATCCTGGCCGGATTGATGTTCCCCCTCGCGGGCGGCTTCGGGTTGGCGTCCAACCGCGCCTCCGATGTGGTGGCCAATGGGTCCACCCAGCTGCTCGAGGGCGAGGTACCCGCGGTCACCACCGTGGAAGACGCCAAGGGCAACAAGATCGCCTACCTCTACACGCAGCGGCGATTCGAGGTGCCCGCCGATCAGATCGCCGACACCATCAAGCTGGCCCTGTTGTCGATCGAGGACAAGCGGTTCACCTCGCACAATGGTGTCGACTGGAAGGGCACGCTCGGCGGCCTGGCCGGATACGCCTCCGGTGACGAGGACACCCGCGGTGGTTCCACCATCGAGCAGCAGTACGTGAAGAACTACCAGCTGCTGGTGGTGGCCAAGACCGACGCCGAACGCAAGGCCGCCATCGAGACCACCCCCGCGCGCAAGCTGCGCGAGATCCGGATGGCGCTGCGGCTGGACCGCACCTTTACCAAGCAGGAGATCCTGACCCGGTACCTGAACCTGGTGTCCTTCGGTAACAACTCGTTCGGTGTGCAGGACGCCGCACAGACCTACTTCGGCGTCGACGCCAAGGACCTGAACTGGCAGCAGGCGGCGCTGCTGGCGGGCATGGTGCAGTCCACCTCCGGGCTGAATCCCTACGTCAACCCCGAACGTGCGCTGGCCCGCCGCAACCTGGTGCTCGACACCATGATCGCCAACGCCCCGGAAAAGAAGGCCGAACTGGTGGCGGCCAGGGCGCAACCCCTCGGTGTGCTGCCCCAGCCGAATGAGCTGCCGCGCGGATGCATAGCCGCCGGAGACCGTGCGTTCTTCTGTGACTACGTGCTCGACTACCTGGCCAAGTCGGGTATCAGCAAGGACCAGGTGATGAAGGGTGGATATCTCATCCGCACCACCCTGGATCCCGATGTGCAGAACTCGGTGAAACAGGCGGTCTCCCACGTCGCCGATCCGGGTCTCAACGGTGTCGCCGATGTCATGAGCGTCATCAAGCCGGGACAGACCAGCCACCCCATCATGGCCATGGCATCCAGTCGCACTTATGGACTGGATGGCGCAGCCAACGAGACGATGCAGCCGCAGCCCTTCTCCCTCGTCGGCGACGGCGCCGGATCGATCTTCAAGATCTTCACGGTCGCCGCCGCCATGGATATGGGCATGGGCATCAACACCGTGCTCGATGTGCCGCCCACCTTCTCGGCCAAGGGTCTCGGCAGCAGCGACGGCACCAAGGGCTGCCCCAAGGACACCTGGTGCGTCAAGAACGTCGGTAACTACCGTTCCCCGATGAGCGTCACCGACGCCCTGGCCACCTCGCCGAACACCGCGTTCGCCAAGTTGATTCAGTCGATCGGCGTGTCCAAGGCGGTCGACATGGCCGTCAAGTTGGGCATGCGCTCCTACGCCCAGGCGGGCACCGCTAAGCCCTATGACCCCGAGGGCGACGAGAGCCTGGCCGACTACATCAAGAAGTACAACCTGGGCTCGTTCACACTGGGCCCCATCCAGGTGAACGCCCTCGAACTATCCAATGTGGCAGCCACTTTGGCCTCTGGTGGCAAGTGGTGCCCACCCAATCCGATCGACAAAGTCTTCGACCGCCACGGCAAAGAGGTCCCGACCACCACCGAGGCCTGCGAGCAGGCGGTACCCACCGGGCTCGCCAACACCCTCGCGAACGCGCTGAGTAAAGACGATCAGCCCGGCGGCACCGCCGCGGGCTCAGCAGGCTCGGTCGGCTGGAGCCTGCCGTTGTCCAGTAAGACGGGAACCACTGAAGCGCACCGGTCTTCGGCCTTCCTGGGATTCACCAACAACTTGGCCGCGGCGAGCTACATCTTCGACGACTCGACCTCCCCCGGCGATCTGTGTTCCTTCCCGCTGCGCAAGTGCGGCGACGGAAACCTGTACGGCGGAAATGAGCCCGCCCGGGCCTGGTTCGAAGCCATGAAACCGATCGCCGAGAACTACGGCCCTACGGCCCTGCCTCCCACCGAACCGCGGTACGTCGACGGAGGTCCTGGCTCCAAGGTGCCCAGTATCAACGGACTGCGCGAATCCGAGGCACGTGATGTTCTCAAGAAGGCCGGATTCAAGGTGGCTGACCAAGCCAGCGTGGTGAACAGCACCGCGCCGTTCAACGAGGTCGTCGGCACCAGCCCATCTGGAACAACCATCCCGGGCTCGACCGTCACCATCCTGCTGAGTAACGGCATCCCGCCGGCGCCGCCGCCTATCGTCATTCCGGGCCTGGGCGGCCCACCGGGCGAGATGACGACGACGGTCGTCAACATCCCCGGTCTGCCGCCGATCACCGTGCCGGTGCTGGCGCCGCCCCCGTGAGCTAGCTGCCCGTCTTCGCGCACGCCGTTCACGACGAGAAATTCGCCACGTTTTGCGCTGGTGATCAAGGGTCACTCAGCTTTCGGAGTTACTCTCGGATGATGAACACGTCGTTCAACACGGTTATCAAGCGAGCGGCCGCTTATTCGGCAGGTTCGGCCGCGCTTGGCATCGGGTACGCGTCGATCATCGAACGCAACGCGTTCACCGTCCGCGAAGCAACGATGGATGTACTCGACCCCGGAGCCTCCCCGCTACGGGTGCTGCACATCAGTGATATCCACATGCGTCCCGGCCAGCACCTCAAGCAGGCCTGGTTGCGCGAGCTGGCGCAGTGGCAGCCGGACCTGGTGATTAATACCGGCGACAACCTGGCCCACCCCAAGGCGGTGTCTTCTGTCGTGCAGGCCCTGGGGGATTTGCTCTCGGTCCCAGGACTTTTCGTCTTCGGAAGCAACGACTACTTCGGCCCGCGGCTGAAGAACCCCGCCAAATACCTGTACAAGAGCGATGAGCGCAAGCACGGGGAACCGCTGCCGTGGCAGGATCTGCGCGCGGCGTTTACCGAGCGCGGCTGGCACGATATGACCCACACTCGGCACGAGCTGGAGGTCGGCGGGGTGCGGATCGCGGCCGCCGGAGTCGATGATCCGCATCTGCACCGGGACCGCTACGACACCATCGCCGGAATGCCGAATCCGCTGGCCACACTGCGGCTGGGGCTGACCCATTCGCCCGAGCCGCGGGTGCTCGACCGCTTCGCCGAGGACGGCTACCAGCTGGTGATGGCCGGTCACACCCATGGCGGGCAGCTGTGCTTGCCGTTCTATGGAGCGATCGTCACCAACTGCGAACTGGATCGTTCCCGGGTGAAGGGTCCGTCGCGCTGGGGTTCGCACATGCAGCTGCACGTGTCGGCGGGTATTGGCACATCGCCATTCGCGCCGATGCGGTTCTTCTGCCGTCCGGAGGCGACGCTGCTGACCCTGGTGCCTGCGCGCATCGACGGCCAAGGGACCGACGCCGAATCCGGCGACCGGCTGCCCAGCGCCACCGCGCAGTGACGTGAGCCGCGCGTGGGCCGATAACGCGGTCCGGCTGATCGAGGCGGACGCCCGTCGTAGCGCCGACACCCACCTGCTGCGGTACCCGTTGCCTGCGGCCTGGGCCGACACCGTGGATGTGCAGCTGTATCTCAAGGACGAGTCCACTCACATCACCGGCAGCCTGAAACATCGTTTGGCGCGTTCACTTTTCCTGTATGCGCTGTGTAACGGGTTCATCCGGGAAGGCACCACGGTCGTGGAGGCCTCGTCCGGTTCGACCGCGGTGTCCGAGGCCTACTTCGCGCAGCTGCTGGGGCTGCCTTTCATCGCGGTGATGACGGCTTCGACCAGTCCCAGCAAGATCGCCCTGATCGAGTCTCAAGGCGGCAGTTGCCATTTCGTCGACCAGGCACAGCAGGTCTATGCCGAGGCACAGCGGCTCGCGGACGAATCCGGTGGACACTATCTGGACCAGTTCACCAACGCCGAACGTGCGACCGACTGGCGCGGCAACAACAACATCGCCGAATCGATCTTTACCCAGATGCACTACGAAAAGCACCCGCTGCCAACGTGGATCGTGGTCGGGGCCGGTACCGGCGGTACCAGCGCAACCATCGGACGGTACATCCGCTATCGCCGCTACCCCACGAAACTGTGTGTGGTGGACCCGGATAACTCGGCGTTCTACCCGTCCTACATCGCCGGACATGATGTGGTGACCGGGATTTCATCGCGTATCGAGGGCATCGGGCGTCCTCGCGTCGAGCCGTCGTTCCTGCCCACCGTGGTGGACCGTATGGAGCAGATACCCGATGCGGAGTCGGTGGCGCTCACGCGGCATGCCAGCACCGTGCTGGGCCGTCGGGTGGGTGCGTCAACGGGAACCAACCTGTCCGGCGCGTTCCGGGTGCTCTCGGAAATGGTGCGGGACGGTGTCCCCGGGTCGGTGGTGACACTGCTGGCCGACACCGGTGACCGGTATGCCGACACCTACTTCGATGACGCCTGGGTCGCCGAGCAGGGATTCGATCTGCTGGCCCCGACGGAGCGTCTGGCCGAGTTCGAGAACACCGGCCGGTGGGGTTAGGCCCCGGGACGATAAGGGCACGTCACATCCGGTTTGGGTGCACGCGAGTCAACGCATTCGCGACCGAAGCCCTCGATGCGATACCCTTGCCTGGCTTCAAAGCGGGGTGTGGCGCAGCTTGGTAGCGCGCTTCGTTCGGGACGAAGAGGTCGTGGGTTCGAATCCCGCCACCCCGACTGAGCTGAGAGGTGAACGAGCGTGCTCGTTCACCTGAGGCGAGGAAAGAGGTAGGAGGCGCATGGCGCCGAATACCCCGACGCTGGAAGTAAGGCCCTGACCAGGAATTCCCCGGTCGGGCCTTTTTTCATCAGCATGGCGGACCAGCTGGGACTCCCGCCGCCGTGACATGGTGGATGCATGGCCGTCTCTGAACTCGCGTCGAATCCCGTCGCCCTCGCGGCCATCGCTATCGGTTTGCTTATCGTCTGGAAGCTGCGCAAGGCCGTGATGCTGATCGGCCTGCTGGCAGCGGTGGTGCTCCTGGTCGCTATGTACCGGTAACAGCTAAGCGGAAGCACACGACATTTCTTTCGGTAAGGTTTGACAAAACCCGACGAATGGGAGCTTTACATGAAGAATCGCCTTGTGGGCGCCGGTGTGATCGCGCTGGCGGCCGCCCTCAGCGGACCGGCGCTGGCCGCCGCCGCACCCGCCGATGACCAGCAGATCCGGCAGATCATCTCGGGCGAGGCTTCGGCCATCAAGTCGCTCGACAACGCCACCCTCTCGACATTCTTCTGCGACAAGTACCGGGGCACGATCGCCTCGAAGTCTGCTGATGATCAGATCCCCCCGATCGGTCAGGTCGCTGGGTACGGGCCGAGCATGATCAGCGCCGTGGCGTCGGCAGCCGGGGTCTCCGGGCCGACCACCCAGGCGCTGACCACCGCGATCCAGAACAATGACGACAAGGCCTACCGTTCGTCGTTCCGCGCGGCAGCCAAGGAGGTGCTGTCCGGCGTCACCTACGACGTCCACGACATCAACGTCACCGGACCGACGGCGACCGCCGGGGTCACCGCTCAGGGCCACGACGTGACCGCCAATCAGCAGCGCGAGTTCGTGCTGGAGAACGGCAAGTGGAAGGACTGCACCGACCCCGAGAAGCGGGCCGAGACCTCGGGCAACCCACTGCTGACGTCGTTGATGGGCTGACGCCCTAGAACTGCACACAGATCAGGCCGCCTATGTCCTTCGGGACGTGGGCGGCCTGATTCTTTGGGCGCACTGCAATATTCGGTGGCACCGCCTCAGCACGGTCTCTAGGCTGGATCCGTTTGTGCCATAACCGATTACCTTCAAGAAGATAGAGCCGATGCCTGACTTCTCCCCCATCATCACCGACTTCTGGCATGGCTACCTTGGCCGGGGCACCGTCCTGCACACCGACGACGATTTCCAACTCGCCGTCTGCCCCGACCTCGACGAGGACAGCCGGCTGATAGTGCTCAAGACGGTCGACCGTAAGACCAGCATCACCCTCGTCCCCGAACTCGCCGAACGCGCGGAAATCGATGGTGCACAGGATCTTTCGGAGCCCTACTTCTGGGCAAGCGCAGGTAAAGCCGGTATCGCAATGCACGGGGCGGACAACCTCTTCTATTTCACCAACGATGCGCGCGATGCACTCGTGGCCGAGGTACCCACGGGCGATGTCCGTCAGCTCACAGCCGACGACAAGGCAATCTTCTCGGCATTCGAATCGGTTGCCTCGGTGGATGACTTGGACAACGCCCAAGTGGAGCTGGGTCATTGGGCCGTGTTCGGCTCCTTCGACAACGGCCGCCTCGTCGCCGTCTCCAGCATCTATCAGTGGGAGGGCGCGGCGATCATGGACCTCGGAGTGCTGACGCTGCCGATATTCCGCGGCAGAGGCCACGCCCGGCAGCTGGTGCGTGCCGTGTTCCGGTACGCGTGTGCGCGGGGTTACGAGCCGCAGTACCGATGCCAGGTGGACAACGCCGCGTCCAGTGCGCTGGCTCGTGCTGCGGGGCTCACGCTATTCGGCACCTTGGATGTGATCGCCGACTAGCGCGCTCCTATTGCGCGGTCATGGGCATATCGATGGTTTCGGACTTGCCGGCGCTGCCCGTGATCACCAGTTTGGTGAACTGCCACCAGCCTGCGTCATCGGGAAGCGCCTTCGAGTCCTGGAAGGTCAGCGTGACGTCCCGACGGGTTGTCCCACCCGTCGCGCAGTCGGGGACACAGTCCTTGGTCGCGCGGACTGCCTTCCCAGTCGCCTGCTGCTGCGTCCAGCTGTCCCAGGTGATATCGACAAGCATGTCTCCGGCGTCGGCAGGGGTCAGCACGATCTGCGTGGGCTTCTCTTCCGGCTGCTGGGTCACCGGATTCCAGTAGACACCGCCCGGCGGCACCACCTTGTGCGAAGGCTCGGGGAGCGATGGCGCGGATGGCGCGGCCGACGTGGACACGGGTTCTTGCTCCGGCGATGTTGAACCACAGCCTGTAAAAGCGAACGCTGCCAAGGCAATTCCGGTCACCCACACGATCCGCTTCATGCCTGGACTCTACTCTCAGAGCCGACGGGTCAGCCGGGTACCGATGAGCGGGGCGATCTTGTCGGCCATGTAGGCGTGCCCGGCATCGTTGGGGTGCACACCGTCCGAGCCGATCAGCTCCGGGTGCCCCACGAACCAGCGTTCGGCCAGCGGATCCACCCACGACGCACCGATCGCATGGGCCTCGCCGTACAGAATGTTGCGCAGTTGCAGCACCACGTCGGGTACGTCGGCCGTCGGCCACGGTGGGCCGATCACGAGCAGCTTGGCCGCCGGCGCCGTGCGCCGTGCCGACGCCAGCGTGCGACGGGTCGCCTCGGCATACACGTCCGGATCGACATCCTGGTCGTTGCGCGAACCGAAGAACACCACCAGCTCGTCGTCGGGACGCACTACCCGGTCGGTGAGGTCAGCGAAGACGCTGCCGTGGTCACCGCGCACGCCGTATCCGGCGCGCCCTTCAGCGGCGACGTCAGCGTTGATGCGGACACCTTCGCGCCCCAAGATCCGCCACGCCAGCGATGTCCACGATTTGGCGCCCAGGCCGCCTTCCTTGGTGCCGGTGGTGTACGAATCGCTGACCACTGCGACATGGTTCAGTCCGGAACCTAAGTAGGCCAGTCGGTAGGGGCGCGCCGGTGCGGGCTGCGGGGCAGCCACCCCGAAGAGAAACACGAATGCGATGACGAACGCCGCCAGACGAACCACTGCTACCTCCACTGTCCCCAGCATTTTAGGGGGCCTCAAACCCGGCTGCGGCACAGCGTTATTCGTTTGAAACTATCGACTCGTTACACCGGTCGACACCGGCTCCCGATCGGAGTCCGTCACGTCCGCGGACACCTGGTGTTTATGGCCATTGTGCGGAACATGGTGATCGGTGATCGCTGGCTTGGTGACGCCGATCATGCGGCGCATCCAGCGCCGTCCGGGTTCCTCCACGCCGTGATACAGCGCCATGGACAGCACTACAGAGAGCGCAATCAGGCCGATCACGATCCAACCGCCGCCGGGGTCGGTCAGTGAGAGCTCGAACTGCTTGGTGGCCCATGTCCAGGAGACGTGCACGAGCTCATGCACCATGTAGAGCCCGAAGGAGATCTGACCGCCGTAGACCATGATGCGCGTGGAGAGCAGTGTCGGTAGCGGTCCAATGCCCACCGCCAGCGCCATCACCAGCGGTACGAACAGCACGTCCACCACTCCGCTGCTGTCGGTGACTCCGGAGATCGGGTGGGCATCCAGGAAGTACAGCGAGCCCACGATCGCCGCGATGATCGCGATCGCCACGTAGCCGGCAATATGGCGGGAACGGTGAGTGAGCCGCAACCTGCTCACCGCAGCACACGCGAGGGCGCCTGCGGTGAACTGCATAACGATGCGCGGCAACCAGCTCCACGGTGTGTAGAACTGCCCCGTCAGCAGCAGGATGATGACCGGTGGCAGCGAGGCCACCACGGCCAGAACCATGAGGCTGCGGGCGCGGGTCGCGCGCGCCATCCGGAAGACGACAAGGACCAGGCCCCCGAAGAGCAGGTAAGCCAGCCATTCAGCGCTGATCGACCACGCAGGACCGTTCCAGCTGGACAGGTCGAAGTACGGACGGAACCACAGCTGCACCATGAAGAGCTGGCGCACGTAACTCATGGCGTCGTATCCGTTGACGTCCTTGGGCGGTATGTGTCCGACGTGCATGGTGAAGATGACCCAGAGCGCGGCCAGATGCATGGTGACCAGGTACACGGGCCACACCCGGGCCAGACGCAGCCACAGGAAGTGCAGCGTCTCGCGGGTTGACCAGCGATCGCCCATCTTGTCGAGATAGTTCCAGGTCAGCACGAACCCACTGAGAATGAAGAAGAGATCAACACCTTGGGCGCCGCAGTCGAGAACGGGGGTCAGCGCGGACCGAAATCCGGGGACCGCGTCCTCCAGCAGGGGCCGGAAGTGAAAGAGCACAACCCAGAGCGCGGCGATGATGCGAAGCCCTGTGAGGGCCTTGATCTCTCCGCCGCGCACTAATCTCATCTCTGCTCTACCAGGCATATTTCGTTGCCGGCCGGTCGCGCGCCTCCCCTGCGTCCCCAACAGACCGTCTTCGGAGGGTATCAGCGCGACCAGGAAGGTGCCGTATTCCTCGAGTGTGTGGTGGCGGAAGACTCAGCGAACGCGTGGGACACTCGGCTAATGGACAGCGAGATCGAGCTGCAACTCCGCAGAATGATCTTCGATCGCTTAGCTGAAATCCGCGCCAAGCAAGGGGTCGCCACTCGAGCCGATCTTGAGGCCCTCCAGATTGACAACGGCGAAGTGCGGAGAGTTATCGACCAAAGCGGCGGTATCTGGAATCCCGCAGATCTGAATGCGACGCTATCTGTGGTATCCAGCCCCGATAGCCCGTACTCCGACACCGATATTGGTGATTCTTTGTTCGCTTACGACTACCGAGTAGGCAGCACAAACGGCAGTAATCGAAAACTGCGTCGCGCCTACGAACTCGCGCTGCCTATCATTCTTCTACGCAAGATAAAGAAGGCCGTGTTCGTCCCCATTTTCCCGGTCTATGTCGTGGCCGACGATGTCGCTCAACGCCGATTCATGCTCGCGCTGGACGAGAGTTTGCGATTTGTTGCAGACCCCTTGCACTTGAAGCCCGCAGAGCGCGAGTACGCAGAACGCATTGTGAAGTTAAGGCTGCATCAACCTGAGTTCCGTGGCCGAATCCTCATGGCCTACGAACAGCGTTGCACTGTGTGCACATTGAGACATGGGAAGCTCCTCGACGCCGCACACATCATCGGCGACAACAAACCCAATGGACTGCCTGTTGTCGAAAACGGACTCAGCCTCTGCAAAATTCACCACGCCGCGTACGACGCGAATCTCCTTGGAATTTCGCCGGACTACACAGTCAGCATCAACCGCGAACTCATGGAAGAAAACGACGGGCCAATGTTGAAGCATGGGCTCCAGGAAATGGATGGCCGCACGTTGTCACTACCGCCTCGTCGCGCGGATCTCCCCTGCAAGGACCGGCTCGCCGAGAGGTTCGAAGAGTTCCGCACGGCGGGCTAGTCCGCATAGTTCTTGGCGGAGCGGCACCTCCACCGCGCCTATCCGGCACACTGGCATGGAACGCCATGACCGCAGCCGCGCTAGGACAGATACGCAGATGACGCAACCGCAGTACCCCCACGGCCAGTACCAGCAGCCTCAACAGCAGTTCCCCGGATACCCGCAGCCCGGCCCTTATGGCCAGCCCCCCGGTGGCTACGCCCCCGCCCCCAAGCCTCCCCGGCCGCCACTGACCCCGCAGCAGAAGGCCCTGGCCGTCGTCGGTGGCTCGCTCGGTATCTTTCTGATCGCCCTGCTGGTACTCGGCCTCACCACCACCAACTCCAGCACCCAGAGCACCCGCACGACTGCCAACGACCAGATCGTCGACTCGCCCCGCTCCTCCGGCTCCAACAAGGACGAGGACATCAAGGCGATCAAGCAGACCATCTCCGGAATGGCCGATGCCGCCAAGGCCAACGACTTCAAGAAGATGCTCACCTTCTTCTGCGCCAAGTACCGCGAGGCGTTCAAGGACATCGCCGGAAGTGGGCAGGCTCCCGATCTCAACGCCTTGACCAAGGCCGACAATGGCCCCTCGAAGATCACCGGCCTCGATATCGACGGCGACATCGCCGTCATTCACATCACCGATGCCAAGGGCAAGCACGACATCGAGTTCAAGAAGGAGACCGGCGGCTGGAAGTTCTGCCCGGGGGCCTAGCAGCTCCGCTCATCCGTGAGTGGACTCCACCGTGGCCGTTGGATATACGCCGAACCCTCGGCATCCACCGGCGCGGCTCGACTGATCCCACGTATCGGGTGTCCCCCGGCGGATCCATCACCCGAGGCACTTACACCCCGGATGGCCCTGGGGTACTGACGATCTCACGCGAAGATAGGACCGTCATCGGCCGGGCCTACGGTGACGGTGCCGAGTGGCTGCTCGATCGCCTGCCACGCCTGTTGGGCGCCGACGACGAACCCGAAGCGCTCACACCTAAACACGAGGTTGTCACCCGGCTGATCCAGGGCGCGAAGGGCGTCCGTCTTGGCGCCACCGATCGCGTGTGGGAGGCCCTCGTTCCCGCCGTGCTGGAACAGAAGGTGCCCGGCGCAGAGGCCTGGCGTGCCTGGCGGTATCTCATCAACCGTGTCGGCACCGACATCGGCTGCGCCAAGGTTCCACCACCCCAACGAGAATGGCTCGACATCCCGTCGTGGGAGTGGCACAAGTCCGGTGCGGAACCGGTCCGCATGCGCACCGTCCGCATCGCCGCCAACATCGACGTGGAAACCAAGCCAGAGCACCTGACCTCGGTCCACGGCATCGGACCGTGGACCGAGGCCGAGGTCCGCAGTCGCGCGCTCGGCGATCCCGACGCCGTGCCCGTCGGGGATTACCACATCGCCGGGCAGGTGGGATTCGTGCTCACCGGCAATAAGACGGACGATGCCGGCATGCTGGAACTTCTAGAACCCTATGCCGGACAACGCTATCGAGTCATTCGACTCATCGAACTTATGGCACCCAAGCCGGAGAGACGCGGATCCCGGATGCCGGTGCGCGACTACCGCAACTTCTGACATTCGACAAGCGGTTCGTCTCACTTGTGGATGGCCATCGTGGTTGTGGATAACCTCGCCCAGCTGTCGGTCGTCATCCATAGCCTTCAGCCATGAGTCCAATCGACGATCTACTGGCGACAGCCACGGCTGTCGTCGAGTCGTCGTGCGAAGAGCTCAACAATCCCGAGTTGATCTCCGCACTAAGGCAACTGGAAATCGCACAGCGCAAGATCACCGCGGCCTCACACGCACTCACGGCCCGGCTGGTGGAACGCGGGTCACCGATCGCGTTGGGCGGTACGACATTCGCAGAAGTACTGGCACGGCACCTCTCGATAAGTACCGCAACCGCTCGGCGCCGCCTCGCCGATGCCGCACATCTCGGCCCGCGGCATTCATTCACCGGCGAGCCCCTACAACCCCTTCTTCCGCGTACCGCCCACGCACTGCGGGAGGGACGCCTCGGCGACGAGCACGTGCGGATCATCCGCAGGTTCTTCGACGTCTTGCCCGACGCGATCGACGCCGATACCCGCGAGTCTGCCGAGCAGCGATTGGCATCCATGGGAACCGAATTCGGCCCGGAACAACTCCGCGCCGGCGCCGACCGGATCGCGTCTCTGATCAATCCCGACGGACGATTCTCTGACGGTGACCGTGCCCGCATGCGGGGCATATCGATCGGACGTCAGGGAACCGACGGAATGAGCGCCATCAGCGGCCTGCTGGATCCGGAGACGCGCGCCTACCTCGACGCCGTGCTGAGCAAGCTCGCGGCGCCGGGCATGTGCGATCCTCGCGATGAATCTCCCACGACCGAAGGCGAACCCGACGCGGCAGTCGCCGAGCGCGACACACGAACGACCGCCCAGCGAAACCACGACGGACTACGAGCGTGCCTGCGCAGCACCTTGGCCTCGGGCAAGCTGGGCTCACATCATGGATTGCCCGTCACCGTCGTGGTCTCAACGACGCTGAGCGAGATGCAGAGCGCAGCCGGTCAGGCGATATCGGGTAGCGGCAACCTAGTGCCTATCCCCGACCTGATCCGGATGGCTGCCCACGCCCTGCATTACCTCGCGATATTCGACGACGACGGCCGCCCGCTCTACCTGGGTCGGTCCAAAAGGATCGCCACCGCCGATCAGCGAATTGTCTTACACGCCAAAGATCGTGGCTGTTCGGCGCCGGGATGCACGGTGCCCGGTTATCTCTGCCAGGTGCATCATGTCGACGATTGGTGCGACGACGGACCGACCGACATCGACAACCTGACCTTCGCCTGCGGCCCGCATCATCGGCTGCTCCAACAGGGCTGGACCACCCGAAAACGCCGCAGTAACGGGATCACCGAATGGATTCCGCCGCCGCATCTCGATACCGGTCAGTCCCGCACCAACGACTACCACCACCCCGAGCGGTTCATCCTGGACTTCTAGCCCGCCAGGTGCGCCGAAAGTAGCCACGCCGGCACCGATGACCGGCCATCGGGCTCGACCTGGTGCCGTGCGAACCCCTGCGCCACACCCGGTTCAAATCCGTTGAAGTTTGCGTAGATCTTGGCGGGGCGGATCTCATCGATGGCCCAGTAGTTCGAAACCGCATCCCGCAGTTCGTTTTCGGTGACGGCATTGACAGGTGATCCCGCCGGGAACGCGGCGCGATCGAAGACCAGTACGTAGTAGCGTGCACCCGGCGCCGCGGCACGGACAATCGAACGCTGATAGCCATCGCGCAGCTCGACAGGCATCGAGTGGAACAGCGTCGAATCGATGATGGTGTCGAACCGTCCGTCATATCCCGTGAAGGCCGAGATGTCGGCGACCGCGAAGCTGGCATTGGTCAGGCCGCGTTCGGCCGCATAGCCTTTCGCCAGTTCGATGGCCTTGGGCGCGGAGTCCAGACCTACGGTGGTGTGTCCCACCTCGGCGAGATACAGCGCGGTCGCCGCTTCGCCGCAACCGGCGTCAAGCACCTCCCCGCGCACCTTGCCCTCGGCGATCAGCGTCGCGATCTCGGGCTGCGGTTCACCAATGCTCCACGGCGGCCGGACACCCAAACCGTCGGGACGCTCGCCGCGGTACGCGGCCTCAAACGCGAGATCGAATTCCTGTGTGGCGCTCTTCTCAGTCATACCTCCAGAATGTCAACTCGCCTGACATATGTCAAGGGTGTTGACATTAAAATGGAGAGGCAATTGCCAGGAACGCCCTCAGCCGCCAAAATGGAGCAATGAGCAACGACGAGGGGGGCGTCACTCCGTCTCCGCTACCCCCGGGACCCCCACCCGCCTACCCTCCTGCTGCGCCTGGCTATCCACCCGCCCCGGCCTACGGATATCCACCCCCGGGATTCGGATACCAGCCGCCACCCCCTGGGTATCAACCACCACCGCCTGGATATCAGGGGCCGCCGCAGGTTCCCTACTGGGTGACACCGGCGCCACCGGCACTGAAACCCGGCATCATCCCGTTGCGCCCGCTGGATCTGTCCGCGCTGTACAACGGGGCCGTCGCCGCCATTCGCGCCAACCCCAAGGCAACGATTGGTCTCACCGCCGTGGTCGTGGTCATCAGCCAGCTGCTCACCTTCGCGTTGCAAGCCGGACCCATCCTGGGACTGCTCAGCGGTGTCGGCGGCTTCGATGCGAACAGTGACGACGCGTTCGCCGCCGCATTCGGGATCGGATACTTCGGCGGCGCGGCCATCGGCTACGTGATCACCATGCTGGTCACCATCGTCCTGAGCGGCATGCTGACAGTCACCGTCGGACGCTCCGTATTCGGTGAACACACCACGCCCTCGGCGGCCTGGCAGCGTGCCAAACCCCGCATCTGGGCGCTCATCGGATTGGCGTTCCTCTCCGCTCTACTGCTGACCCTGCCTCTGGCGATCGGTATCGCCGGAGTGGTCGGGCTTGCCCTCACCGTCGGCCCGTGGGGCGCGGTACCGGCGGGCTTCGCGCTCGGGTTCGGCTTCCTGGCGCTGTACTTCTATCTCATTCCCGTCTTCGCCCTGGCGTCCCCAGTTTTGATCCTGGAGCGCCAGACTGTCTTCGGCGCAATCGGCCGATCAATATCTTTGGTACGCAAGGGCTATTGGCGCCTCCTTGGCATTCTGCTGCTCACATCCATCATCGTCGGCATCGTGGCCGGCATCCTGGGAATGCCCTTCAGCCTCGGCGGACAGATCGGCATGGGCCTGGGCTCATCGAATACCAGCAGCACGACAATGCTCCTGGGTCTGGCGCTAACCAGTGTCGGTGTCATCGTCGCCCAGATCATCACGCTGCCGTTCAACGCCGCGGTGAACGTGTTGCTCTACACCGATCAGCGAATGCGCACCGAGGCATTCGATCTCGTGTTGCAAACCGAAACCAGAACGCGTGAGCGCCTCGGACAACCCGGCATCGATCCTGATGCGTTGTGGCTGCCCGCGTATCCCCCGGTTCAGGTGTAATGCCGACCGTCGACATCGACCGCGATTCAGCGGCCGAGGCGGCCCAACACGAACTCGCCAAACCGATCTACGCGCACCCCTCGCCACTGGACCGTCTGGTCAACTGGATCATCGAACACCTGAACTACCTGGAGTTCCGGGCCAGCGAGGTTCCCGGCGGCTGGTTCACCATCGTCGTCACCGCGCTCATCGTCATCGCCGTCGTGGTGCTGTTGGTGCGCATCGCCCGCCGCGCCATCCGGACCAAGGGCGGCGCGGATTTCGGGCTCTTCGAATCAGCCGAGCTCACCGCGGCGGAGCATCGAGCGGCGGCCGAACTCGCCGCATCCCAAGGTGACTGGGCCTCGGCAATCCGGCACCGGCTGCGCGCCGTGGCACGCCAACTCGAAGAACGCACGATCCTCACCCCGGTGCCGGGACGTACCGCCAACGAGCTAGCCGCCGACGCATCACGCGAATTACCCTCACTGGCAACAGAATTCCGATCGAGTGCCGAAATCTTCAATGACGTGAGCTACGGCGAACGCCCCGGTACCGAACAGTCCTATCGCAAGATCGCCGACTTGGACGACCATATCCGCGATGCCCCGGTTCTGTTGACATCCACAGAACCGGGCGCGATGACGGGCTGGGAGGCGGTGCGGTGACCACCAGCACCAGCACCGCCACCTCTCCCCGTCTCCGGGACCGTTGGCGCACCTGGGCATGGATCCTGACCGCATTGGTCGCCATCGTCGTCACGGGTCTACTGGTCACCAAATCGCCTCGGCCCGAGGGCTATCTCGACCCCGAAGCCGTGACCCAGCGGGGCGGGCACGCTCTCGCGCAACTGCTGCGCGACCGCGGTGTCACCGTCACACGCGCCACCACCATCGCCGAGGTCCGTGCCGCGATGCGACCCGACAGCCAGCTCATGGTGCTGGACAATGGGAATCTCACCGACGAGATACTGGACTCTCTGGTTGCGATTCCCGGGGATCGTCTGCTGCTGGCGCCGTACTCCGCGACCCGTGAGCGGCTGGCCTCGCAGGCACGCATCACCTCATACCAAAGCGATGAGATCGTCGAACCCGACTGCGATCTCCGGGAAGCTCAGCGGGCCGGGACCATTCAGACATACATCGGCCCCACCTACACATTCACCAACCCGGGTCCCGGCCAAATTAGCTGCTACGGCGGCACTCTGCTGCGTTATCCCGAGGGCACCCGCACCATCACCGTGCTGGGCGATGACACCCTGCTATCCAACCTGCAACTGGCCAAGCAGGGCAATGCGGCATTGGCCATGAATCTGGCTGGCCGCTCCTCGCACCTGGTCTGGTACGTCCCCGAACGGCCGAAGGTGGGCACCAGCGCCCAACCGAAATCGATGGGCGATCTGATCCCCGACCAAGTGAGCATGGCCATTTGGCAGCTCTGCATCGTCGTACTGCTGCTCGCTCTCTGGCGGGGCCGCCGCCTAGGGCCCGTGGTCGCCGAAAAGCTCCCGGTGATCGTGCGCGCTTCGGAAACCACCGAGGGGCGCGGGCGCCTCTACCGGTCGCGCCGTGCCCGCGATCTCGCCGCCGCATCGTTGCGCGAGGCCGCCACCTACCGGATCGTGCGCCGGCTCGGCCTCCCGGTCGACGAGACGCCGCAGGTCGTCACCACCACCGTCGCTTCGCGAATAGGCCGTAACCCCATCGAGATTCACCATGTGCTGTTCGGCCCCGTCCCGTCGGACGACCAACAGCTCACCAATCTGACTCGACAACTGGATCTTCTGGAAAGGCAGGTACGCGAATCGTGACACAGGCAACCACCACCGGGAACTCTGAGGACGCCGCGCGCAATGCCCTGGCCGCGTTGCGCGAACAAATCGCCACCGTGGTCGTGGGGCAGGATTCCGTGGTCAGCGGACTGGTCGTCGCGCTCCTGTGCCGCGGGCACGTCCTGCTGGAAGGCGTCCCCGGAGTCGCGAAAACCCTTCTGGTGCGTACGCTCTCGGCGGCACTGTCCCTGGAGTTCAAGCGGGTGCAGTTCACTCCCGACCTGATGCCGGGTGACGTCACCGGGTCCCTGGTCTATGACGCACGCACCGCAGCATTCGAGTTCCGGGCCGGTCCGGTGTTCACCAATCTGCTGCTGGCCGACGAGATCAACCGCACCCCGCCCAAGACGCAGGCGGCACTACTGGAGGCCATGGAGGAGCGTCAGGTGACGGTCGATGGCACTCCACGGCCGCTCCCCGATCCCTTTATCGTCGCCGCGACCCAGAATCCCATCGAATACGAGGGCACCTATCAACTGCCCGAGGCTCAGTTGGACCGCTTCCTGATGAAGCTCAACGTGTCTCTGCCGGAACGTGATCAGGAGATCGCCATCCTGGAGCGGCATGCGCACGGATTCGACCCCCGCAACCTGTCCCATGTCACTCCGGTCGCCTCTGCCGCCGACCTGGAGGCTGGACGCGCCGCGGTGGGCCGCGTGCTGGTGGCCCCGGAGGTGCTCGCCTACGTGGTCGACGTCATCCGCGCCACCCGCCAGTCGCCCTCGCTGCAGCTGGGCGCCTCCCCGCGCGCGGCGACGGCCCTGCTGGCGACATCCCGTGCGTGGGCGTGGCTGTCCGGCCGCAACTATGTCACTCCGGACGACGTCAAGGCGATGGCGCGTCCGACGCTGCGTCACCGCATCGGCCTGCGCCCCGAGGCGGAGTTGGAGGGCGCCACCTCGGATCGTGTGCTCGACGGCATCCTCGTCACGGTTCCGGTGCCGCGCTAGTGATTCTCACCGGACGCGCGGGATTGGCGGCGCTGCTCGGCGCGCTGCTGATCCTGGTGTCGCCGTGGCCGGTTCGGCTGTTCTGGCTGCTACTCCTGGCGCTCGCGGTATTGATCGTCATCGATATCGTCGCCGCCGCCAGCCCGCGCCGTCTCACCTTTGTCCGGTCGGGGCCGGATTCCATCCGGCTTGGTGAATCCGCAGACATCGCCCTGCAGATCCAGAATCCGGGCCGCCGGGTACGCGGATCGGTCCGAGACAGTTGGGCACCGAGCATGCGTGCCACACCGCGAGCACACCGGTTGAATCTGCGCAATGGCGAACGCACACAGATCGTTACCTCCTTGCACCCCTTACGTCGTGGCGATCACCGGCCGGCCATCGTGACCGTGCGTACGGTGGGACCACTGGGGCTGGCCGGGCGGCAGGGACGTCACGACGTGTCCTGGCAGCTGCGCGTGCTGCCACCGTTCCTGAGCCGCAAGCATCTGCCGTCCCGCCTCGCCAAGTTACGCGAACTCGAAGGCGCCATCCCTGTGCTCATCCGGGGCCAGGGCACCGAATTCGATTCGCTGCGTGAGTATGTCGTGGGCGATGACGTCCGGTCCATCGACTGGCGTGCCTCCGCCCGGCGCAATGACGTGGTGGTACGCACCTGGCGCCCGGAACGAGACCGCCGCATCCTCGTGGTGCTGGACACCGGTCGCACCTCGGCGGGACGCATCGGCGTCGACCCGACATCGGGTGATCCCTCCGGGTGGCCGCGGTTGGACTGGGCGATGGACGCCGCATTGCTGTTGGTGGCATTGGCATCTCGCGCCGGAGATCGCGTGGACTTCCTGGCGCACGACCGCGCGGTGCGCTCGCAGGTGTCCGGTGCATCGCGCAACGAACTACTTCCGCTGGTGGTCAACGCGATGGCGCCGCTGGAATCGTCGCTTGTGGAATCCGACGCCCGCGATCTCGTGGCCACCATTCGTCGTAAATCCCGTCATCGCTCGCTCATCGTGCTGCTCACCGACCTGAATCCCGAGGCGCTGGAGGAGGGCCTGCTACCGCTGCTTCCCCAGCTAACCAGCCATCACCATCTGCTGGTGGCCGCGGTCAGCGATCCACGTGTCGAGGACATGGTGATGCCTGAGAACTCCACGGGGCTAGGAAATATCAGGACACTGGACGTCGAGCAGGTCTACGACGCGGCCGCTGCCGAACGTACCCGTGGCGGACGCCGGCGCATCGTCACCTTGTTGCGCCGTCAGGGTGTCGAGGTCGTCGACGCCCCGCCGGACGAGATCGCCCCCGCTCTTGCCGACCGGTATCTGTCGTTGAAGGCGTCCGGACGCCTGTAGCGCTCAGGAAGCCGGAGCGTAGTCGGGAGCGTCTTCCATATCGCCGGATTCGTTGGCGGCCACCCCGCGGCGACCGAGAATCACCACATAGGCCAGGAACAGCGCCTCCGCGATCACCCCGATTGCCACACGTGCGAATGTGGGCAACGGCGACGGGGTGACCAGCGCCTCGATGAGACCGCTCACCAGCAGTACCCCGACAAGTCCGCCCGCCACCGACATGACGGCGCGGCCCTGCTCGGCCAGCACCTGTCCACGGGGCCGATCGCCGGGGTCAATAACCTTCCATCCCAGGCGCATTCCCGCGCCCGCGGCCAAGAACACCGCCGTGAGCTCCAAGAGACCGTGCGGGAGGATCAGGCCGAAGAACACATCGCCGCGGCCCGCCGCGATCATCAAACCACCGGCCACGCCCACATTCGCCGCATTCATGAACAAGACGAACGGGATGGGAATGCCCAGCAGCACGGCGAAAATGATGCACTGCGCCGCCACCCACGAGTTGTTGATCCACACGTGCAGCGCGAAGGCCGCGGCCGGATGCTCGCTGTAATAGTTTTCGAAGTCCTCGTTTACCAGGTGCGCGATCTCATCGGGTGTTCCGATCACCGATTGCAGCTCGGCGGAGTGCATCACCCAGATGCCGACGGCGACTGCCACCACCATCGAGGCGACCGTCGCGCCCAGCCACCACCGCCAGCTCCGGTAGGCGACCACGGGAAAGGACACCGTCCAGAATCGGATGAAGTGACGCCACAGCGGGGCGTGCTCTCCCGTGACGGCCGAACGTGCCCGGGCAACCAGGTTGGACAACCGCCCGACCAATGCCGGATCCCCGGAGGACGACCGCACGGTCGACAGGTGCGTCGACACCCGCTGGTACAGCTCGACCAGCTCATCGATCTCTGGACCGCTCAGGCTGCGCCTGCGCTTGAGCAGCAGCTCCAGCCGGTCCCATGTCCCCCGGTGAGTGGCGACAAATGCGTCCACGTCCATCTGGCAAATACTAGTAGTCTCGAGTGATGTCCGAGTTGGTGACGGGTGACGCGGTTGTCTTGGACGTCAAGGTGGCCCAGCTTCCGGTGCGGGTGGTGTCCGCGTTCATCGACATCTTCGTGCAGGTGATCCTGCTGTATGCCGGAATCTTCGTCGTCGCGTTCTCGCTCTCGCAGTTCGACGAGGCGCTGGCCGGCGCGCTCAGCATCGCCTACTCCGTGCTGGCGCTCGTCGGCTATCCCGTCATCTGGGAGATGTCCACCCGGGGACGCTCGCTGGGCAAGATGGCCATGGGATTGCGGGTGGTATCCGACGACGGAGGCCCGGAACGCCTGCGGCAAGCCGTCATCCGCGCCCTTGCGGCCGTGGTCGAGATCTTCATGTTCATGGGCGCACCCGCCGTGATCAGCAGCTTGGTGTCGGCCAAGGGTAAACGTCTGGGCGACATCTTCGCGGGCACCATGGTGATCAGCGAGCGTGGTCCCAAACTACCTCCGCCACCGGTGATGCCACCACCGCTGGCCGAATGGGCGCAGACGCTACAGCTGTCGGGGCTCACCACCGAACAAGCGAATCTTGCCCGCCAATTCCTCAACCGCGCAGGGCAATTGGCGCCACAAACGCGCGACCAGATGCTCTATCAGATCTCCACCGATGTGCTTGCCAGCATCGCACCGCCACCGCCGCCCGGCACGCCTCCACAGTTCATGCTGGCCGCGGTGCTCGCCGAACGTCACCTTCGCGCGCTGGAACACATGCAGCCCGCCTACCCTGCAGCGCCGTCGCCTGTCCCACCGGCGGACTGGGCCGGACCACCCGCAGCATCGGCAGCGTCAGAACCCTCCGAGTCTCCGCGAGGGCCTTCAGGTTTCGCCACCCCTGGCTGATTCCGGGTAGATGCCTTCGCGTAGAGCGAGCCGCCTAGCGTTGCCACGACGATCGTGACCAGCGCCCCCAAGATGAGTGCCGCGGCCTCACCGTGCAGTAATGATTGTTGCTGTTCACCGATCGCGGCCGCCGCGATGGGCACGCCGAGCTGAGCCGCCGCCAACGCACCCAGCGATACCGGCTGTCCGAAGATCCGGCCGACCATATGTGCCAACACGGCCGCGCCACCCAGGCCCAGCCCCAGCAGCATGAGCTTGGGGTTCTCACCGAGCTCGCGCACGTGCAGGGAAGCCCCCAGCCAGACGAAGAACAGTGGCGAGAAGAAGCCTTCGGTGAAGCCGAACAGCTGCTTGGCAAGGCGGCGCGGCTCCCCGATGCCCGCGACGACCAGGCCCAGTGCGAACCCGGCCAACATGATCGACACGTGGGTCTCCACGGCCAGCGCCGCCAGCCCGAAGACGATGGCCAGGCTGATCCGCAGCTCCATGGCCACCCGGCGCTGCTTTGAATAATCGTGGAACCGGTCAAGCTTTCCGGCCTGATCGAGCGCGCGCAGGATCACGAAAACAATGCCCGCGCAGGCCGCCACGGCCACCGCACCGACGGCCGCCCGGGGCGCGTGCTTGAGGTCGATAACCAAGGGCAACAGAACAATCGATGCGGTATCGGCGATGGCCACCTGCGCGGTGGTGCTCAATACCTTGGGCCCTTCCAGGCTCAGCGAGTCGATGATTGGCAATACCAGCGCCGCCGAGGAGGACGCGATGAGCACCGCGTACAGCGGTGCATGTCCGGTGTGGAACGCGTTGGCCAGCAACACTCCCAACACCGCACCGACCGCGCCCACCACGATGGCGCGCAGGGCCGCCTTGGGCAGTGCGGCCACCATTGTCTTATCGCGTATGGGCACATGCGTGCCGGCGACGAACATGACCAGCGCGAATCCGACGTCGGCGAACATCTTGAACGTAGGATCGAATGCATCGATCCAGCCAAATCCGGTGCGGCCGACGATGATTCCGGCTAGTAATTCGCCGATGACGACAGGGATCCGCAGCCGCGTATTGAGTGCGAGCAGCGGCCCGACCATTCCGACGACGACGACGATCGCCAGGGTCGGAAATCCAAATCCGCTCATGGAGCTACTGCCAGGAAACCAAATGGCAGGGGATATCGGTATTTTCGTCGGATATGTAGCTGGCGCAGACCCGGTGGTAGCCGTCGGCGATCTCCAGCCGCGCCCCGGAACGTGCGTCACCCCGGACCAGCAGGATGGGGGACAACGCCTTGTCCTTGGCGATCTTCGCAAGGTCGCGCGCCACGTGAGCGTTGGTCTTGGGAAGCATCTCCAGGTGAGCCGCCCGCAGAATGTCCTTGGCCTTGCGGTACTCCAGCGTCGCATTGCGCAGCGCCTTCACGGTCCGCTTCACCACATCGGCCTCACCGACGAGCGTCAGGTAATCCACGGCCGCCGCGTAGTCGTGGTCCTCGGGTTGTTCCAGCCACTTCACCGTCATGGCGGTCACCCTACGGCGCGTAGCTGGCAGCAGCTCTCGAAATCGTCTCCGAAAGTTTTCGTTGCATCACGATCGATTCCGATATATCGTTATATATCGAGAGGCGAGAACGTCTTCCCCCAAGCACAAGGAGATACACATGACTTCCCATGAGGAAAGGGCCGAACAGTTTCGGCCCGACACACCATTTGGTTTCGGATTCGGTTTCGACCCCACACGTCGCGGACCAGGTCGGCGCCACGGCGGTCGTCGTCACGAATGCGATTCGCGCGGCGAGTTCCAGGATCAAGCCTGGGCTGGGCGACGCGGACCCGGCGCGTTCATGGACCGCGGGTTCGGGCCGGGGTTTGGACGCGGATTCGGTCCGGGCTTCGGCCCTGGTTTCGGATTCGGTTTCGGTGACCAGCCGCGTGGACGCGGACGGGGACGTGGCCAGCGCGGCGACGTCCGGGCCGCCATCCTGGCGCTGCTCGCCGAACGCCCGATGCACGGCTACGAGATGATCCGTGAGATCGCCGAACGCAGTAACAACATCTGGCGGCCAAGCCCCGGTTCGGTCTACCCGACACTGCAACTGCTCGTTGACGAGGGCCTCATCGTCGAGGCCGAGGGCAGCGGCAGCCGCAAGCAGTTCGAGCTCACCGAAGAAGGCAAAGCGGGCGCGGCCAAACTCGACACCCCGCCCTGGGACAAGATCAATGAGGACGCCGACCCATCGGTGCTCGATCTTCGTTCCGCACTCGGTCAGCTGATGGGCGCGGTCGCACAATCGGCCCACGCCGCCTCAGCCGAACAGCAGCAGCGGATCATCGAGATCGTCAATTCTGCTCGCAAGCAGATCTACGGCATCTTGGGCGAAACCGACTAGCTCACCTGTCGAGTGTCGACTTTTCGGGCTGTTCTCTCGAACTTTCACCCGAGAAGTCGACACTCGGCCAATTACTTAGACCTCGACCCAATCCAGCGTGCGCTGCACGGCCTTCTTCCAGCCGGCGAACCCATGCGCGCGCTGTTCCTCGCTGATCGAGGAGCTCCAACGCTCGTCTTCCTGCCAGTTCCGCCGAAGGTCGTCGACGTCCTTCCAGAAGCCGACGGCCAAGCCCGCCGCGTAGGCAGCACCGAGAGCGGTCGTCTCGGCGACAACGGGTTTGACGACATCCACGCCCAGGGTGTCTGCCTGGATCTGCATGCAGAGCTTGTTGGCGGTGATCCCGCCGTCCACCTTGAGCACCTCCAGGTGCACACCCGAGTCGGCCTCCATAGCCTCGACCACTTCGCGGCTCTGGTAGCAGATCGCCTCCAGCGTGGCGCGCGCCAAATGCGCGTTCGTGTTGAACCGGGAAAGGCCCACGATCGCGCCGCGGGCATCCGAACGCCAGTACGGCGCGAACAAGCCCGAGAAGGCCGGTACGAAATACACCCCGCCGTTGTCCTCGACCTGACGCGCCAAATCCTCGCTTTGTGCGGCGCCGCTGATGATGCCGAGCTGATCCCGCAACCACTGCACCGCCGAGCCGGTGACCGCGATGGAACCCTCCAGCGCGTACGCCGGCTTGTTGTCCCCGAATTGGTAGCAGACGGTGGTCAACAACCCGTTGCGCGAGCGGACCAATTCTTCACCGGTGTTGAGTAGCAAGAAGTTTCCGGTGCCATAGGTGTTCTTGGCCTCGCCGGGGCTCAGGCACACCTGCCCCACCATCGCCGCCTGCTGATCGCCCAGGTCGCCGGCAATGGGCACCTCACCACCCAGCGGCCCCATATGGGTCGTCACACCAAAGGGCTCCACCGGCGAGGATGCCTTGATCGGCGGAAGCATCTGGCGCGGAATGGAAAAGAACGACAGCAGCTCGTCATCCCAATCCAGGGTCTCCAGGTTCATCAGCATCGTGCGGCTGGCGTTGGTCACGTCGGTGACGTGCACCCCGCCACGGATGCCACCGGTAAGGTTCCAGATCACCCAGCTATCGGGGGTACCGAAGAGCGCATCCCCGTTCTCCGCGTCGCGGCGCACACCGTCGATGTTCTCCAGAATCCACTGCAACTTGCCGCCGGAAAAGTATGTGGCAGGAGGCAATCCGGCCCTCTCCCGGATGACGTCACCGCGGCCGTCACGGTCCAGCGCCGCCGCGATCTTGTCGGTGCGGGTGTCCTGCCACACGATGGCATTGCAGTACGGCCGGCCGGTATGACGGTTCCACACCAACGTGGTCTCGCGCTGATTGGTCACTCCCACGGCAGCCAGATCCCCCGACGACAATCCGGTCACGTTCAGAGAGGTGGCCAGCACAGACCAGGTGCGTTCCCAGATCTCCACCGGATTGTGCTCCACCCAACCTGCCCGCGGCAGCAGCTGCTGATGCTCCAATTGGTGGCGGCCGACCTCCTCGCCCCGGTGGTTGAAGATCATGGCACGCGTGCTGGTCGTGCCCTGGTCGATCGATGCCACGAAATCAGCCATTGGCGAACTCCTCGGTGTGCGACGGTGATTGGGTTTCAGAATCGTCTGCGTACAGGAATGCTTCCACGAGATAGCGGTACAGGGCGGCCCCCAACAGGCCCCCGACGAGTGGTCCGACTATCGGCACCCACCAGTACTGGGCGCCGTGCTGGTCCAGGAAGGCCGTATCGAAACCGGTGAGATAAGACGCCAGCCGGGGCCCGAAATCGCGGGCCGGATTGATCGCATACCCCGCGATGGACCCCCATGCCATGCCCAGACCGACGACCACCGCCCCGATCGCGAACGGCAAAAGACACTCGGGCATACGGACATTGCGCCGGTCTGAAATGGCGAAGATCAGGAACAACAGGATCGCGGTGCCGATGATCTGGTCGCGCAGGCCGCCCCACAGGCTCACGTCAAGGGCGCCGTTACCCGGGAGCGTCGAGAAAACCCCCTGCGTCGCAATGGTGTGCCCGGGATCCACAGCCGACAACACACTTCCGTAGTTCCACCGAACCAGCAGCGCCGCCACGAACGCACCCGCCGTCTGGGCCAGGATGAACGGAATCACCTGTTTCCAGGGGAATCCACGAAACACCGCCAACGCCAGCGTCACCGCCGGGTTGAGGTGCGCGCCGGATATCCGCCCGGCGGCGAAAATGCCGAAGGCGACTCCCATGCCCCAGGCCCAGGCGATGGAGTTGTGATTGCCGTAGTCCTCGTTACCGGCCGTCACCACCTGTGCGACCACACCCAAGCCGAACAGAATCAAGATCAGCGTGCCGACGAACTCCGCGGCGAGTTGACCGGTGTGCCTCATAACTCCGAATCTAGGGGCGGGCCGCCGCGCACACACCTGAAAACGCCGAACGGTCCCCCGATTTCGGGGGACCGTTCGCGTTAAGAAACTCCTACTTCCAGGGCTCGACGCTCTCGCGCACCAGGTCAATGCTCCACGGCCCGTCGGTCTCGGCGGTGTCGGTCACCGACCAACCCTTGAGCCGCTGGATGGATCCACCGGTCACCTTGAACACCTGACCGGTCCACGGGTTCTTCTCCGTGCTCAGGTAGGCCACCAACGGCGAGATGTTGGCCGGGCTGAACATGTCGAACTGCCCCTCCTCCACCGGCGCCGCGAAGATCGCACCCATACCCGGCGTAGCCAGCGTCAGGCGCGTGCGCGCCACCGGCGCGATCGCGTTGACCTTGACCCCGTACCGCTCCAGCTCGGCGGCTGCGACGCAGGACAGCGCCGCGATACCGGCCTTGGCCGCACCATAGTTACCCTGACCCGGATTCGGCAGTGTCACACCGGAATCCGATGCGGTGTTCACCACGGTGGCCTTGACATCGGCGCCAGCCTTGGACTGCGCCTTCCAGTACTCGGCTGCGTGGCGCAGCACCGCGAAATGCCCCTTGAGGTGCACCTGGATGACCGAATCCCACTGATCCTCCTCAAGGCCCGCGACGAAGCCGTCCCGCAGGATGCCCGCGTTGTTCACGACGGCGTCCAGCTGTCCGAAGGTTTCGACGGCCTGATTCACCAGGTTCGAGGCTCCGGCCCAGCTCGAGATGTTGTCGGTGTTCGCAACGGCTTTGCCTCCGGCGGCCACGATCTCATCGACCACTTCCTGCGCGGGCCCGGCATCCGATCCGGAACCGTCGTTGGCGCCGCCGAGGTCGTTGACGACCACCGATGCGCCTTCCCTGGCGAAGAGCAGCGCGTGCTCACGGCCGATGCCACGTCCGGCACCGGTGATGACCGCCACCCGTCCGTCAAGTTGTCCCATAGTGATTCCCTCTCCTTCTGCGATGACTTAGGCGATAACGGCGTGGCCGTTTTTAATGACGAGATCGTCGCCGACGCTCGTTTCGTACGAATAGGTGCCGGCGGCACCGTTCTTCCAGAAGCTGGTGGTGATGTCCTGCCCGGGCAGCACCGGCTTGGCGAAGCGCACCGCCAGCTCCTTGAGACGTTCGGTGCGTGAGTCGGCCAGCTCAGTCAGGGCGGCCCACGAGGTAAATGCCATGGTGCACAACCCATGCGCGATGATGCCGGGCAATCCGGCCGCCACCGCGGCATCGTTGTCCAGGTGGATCGGCATCGGATCACCCGAGGCCGGGCTGTACCGGAACGTCTGGTCATCATCGACATGCTGTACCAGGGAGGCGGCTGGCGCGTTGGCCTTGATCGCCTCATCCAGCACAACGTTCGGGCCAAGCACACCGCGTGTCTCACCCACGTCGTACTTGCGGAAGAAGAACGTCACGTACTGTTCGTTGACCAGATCGCCCGAGGCATCGCGCGTTTCGGCATACACCGTGCCGCGAGTGCCGTTCTCCATACCCTCGTAGCCGGTCATCTTCGACTTGGCCACCAGCGTGTCGCCGGGCTTGATGGGCCGGTGGAACCGGAAGAACTGCTCGCCGTGCACCACACGCGGAATCAACTGGTAGGGAACGACACTCATTGTGGTTCCGACGAGTGACTGGAAGATGGGCACCACCGCGAAAACCGGTGGTGCCACCTCCCCCTTGCGATGCTCTTCGATCGGGTCGTTGGTGGCCTCGGCATAGGCGATCAGGCGATCCTTGTCGACCTCAATGGTCTCCTCGGCGCCCCACTGGTCCAGGCCATCGTTGTTGAACGGGTATTTGGTGTCAGCCATTGTTTTCCAACCCCTTTCAGCGGTTGGCCGGCTTGTAGGCGGTGACCACGCACGCCCCACCGAGGCCCAGGTTGTGCTGCAACGCCACCTTTGCGTCGGCCACCTGGCGCTTGTCGGCCTCACCGCGCAGCTGCCAGGTGAGCTCGGCGCACTGCGCCAGACCGGTCGCACCAAGCGGGTGCCCCTTCGAGATCAGGCCACCCGACGGGTTGACCACCCAACGGCCGCCGTAGGTGGTGTCACCGTTGTCGATCAGCTTGCCGCCCTCGCCCTCGGCGCACAGTCCCAACGCCTCGTAGGTGATCAGTTCGTTGGCCGAGAAGCAGTCGTGCAACTCGATGACGTCCACGTCGTCGGCCGAAATCTGAGCCTGCTCATACACTTTCTGCGCAGCGAGCTTGGCCATATCGAATCCGATGAGCGTGATCGCCGACTTGGATTCCAGCGTTCCCGGGGTGTCTGTGGTCATCGCCTGCCCGACGATCTCCACGGCACGGTCACCGAGCCCGTTGGCCTCGACGAACCGCTCCGAGGCCAAGATGGCCGCGCCCGATCCGTCGGAGGTCGGCGAGCACTGCAGTTTGGTCAGTGGTGCGTAGATCTCTTTGGCGTCCAAGATGTCCTGAAGGGTGTACTCCTCCTGGAACTGCGCGTAAGGGTTGTTCACCGAATGCTTGTGGTTCTTGTAACCGATCTTGGCGAAGTGCTCGGCGGTGGTGCCGTACTTCTGCATGTGCTCACGACCGGCGGCGCCGAACATCCAGGGCGCAGGCGGGAAGGCGAAATCGAACAACCCGGCGAGGGCTTCGATGTGCCGCTGCATGGGCTGCTCGCGATCGGTGAAGGTCGCGCCCAACGATCCGGGCTGCATCTTCTCGAATCCCAGCGCCAGCGTGACATCGGCGAGTCCACCGCGAATGGCCTGCGCCGCATTGAACAGCGCGGTCGAGCCGGTTGAACAGTTGTTGTTGACGTTGGTGACCGGGATGCCGGTCATGCCGAGTTCATAGACGGCACGCTGACCGGAGGTGGACTCCCCCGCGCAGTACCCGACATAGGCGGCTTCCACCTTGTCGTAGTCAATGCCGGCATCGGCCAGGGCATTGGTGCCCGATTCCTTGGCCATGGCCGGGTAGTCCCAGCCCTCACGTCGTCCGGGTTTCTCGAACTTCGTCATCCCGACGCCGATGACGAAAACCTTTTCGGGGGCCTTTGGGGGCATCGTTCCAAGCTCCTTTTGCGCGCACTTCGATGGGGGCTTCGTCAACGTAACATACGTTCTATCCTGAATGTAAGGGTCCGGTACAGATGTATCGTCAACCCGAAGAAGGCCTGGTCCATGGAACGATTAACTTGGTGAACGTGCATAAAACTTGCCCGGAATCACCCCGGGCATTTACCTACAGGACAGTTTGTTTTTGCGTATCGAGCTGCGGCGCCCGAAGCCGCAGCTCCAGCATCTGCTTGGCCCTGGACCAGCGACGGTCGCGGGTTTCCTGAGACGCGGTCAAGCTGCTGACCAGGATGCCGCGGATGATGTCCATGGCCAGCAGACCGAAGTCACGCCGATCTCGGGGAGACGTCGGATCCTCGTCGTCGAGTACATGCAACGCCGACAGATTGTGCAGCACCATCTTTTCGAACTGGTCCAGGTGCACACGCAGGTCAGGCTCGGTCCGCGCCGCGATAAGCAGCTCCACCACCGCGGTGAACAACGGCCCCTGATGAATCCGCCACAGCACGTCGAGATACCGCTCAACAGAGTCGGCGGATTGATCCATGGCCATCAGCTCTTCGAGCACCGCCTGGGTGCGCTTGAACGCGAGATGGCGCACCGACTCAGCCATCAGTTCCGACTTCGACTGGAAGTGATGGATCAGCGCACCGCGCGTGACACCGGCGCGACTCGCGATACGCGAAGTGGTGGTGCCGGAATACCCGAACTCGACGAGACAGTCGATGGTCGCCTCAAGCAAGCGGGAACGCATCGCCGCCGAACGTTCCTCCTGGGTGCGTCGCGGCGTGGCCATGCCCACATTGCACCACAGTCAGCCGACGGGCAACGCGACTATCGGCCGGTGACCTGGTGGAAGATCTGCGCGGCCTGCGCCTCGTACTTCGCATACGCGTCAGGGAAGGCGGAGCGCTGAACCGACTGCGCGGCTTGGGCAACACTCATGTCCTGCCAGCCGGACACCTTCACCAACTGGTCGTAGAACTTGCCCGCCGACCTCGTCGGATCCATCAAATCGGCTGTGGCACCCCAGCTTTGACGCTGCTGGAACGGACCCACCGAGTCGTGGTCATGTCCCACACCGTCATTGGCCAGCATCATCGAGTCGGGAACCGAGGAGTTCGCGAGGCTGCGCAAGCCGGACTCGGTGAGTGCGGTGGCCAACGCGATCTGAATCGCCTCGGGCGAAAGCCCCCGACGCAGACCTTCTTCGATGATCTTGCGCGCGACGTCCATCTGACCGGCGTCCAGATTCATGAACACCGACGGACCCGACGGACGCAACGACGGAGCACCGGTGTTGGAGTAGCTCCCGTCGGGCACGCTATGGCCCCCGCCGCCACCGTGGCCGCCCCCGCTGCCGCCACCATGGCCCCCACCGAAACCGCCGCCACCGCCGCTGCCGCCACCGAATCCACTGCTGCCGGCCCGCATCGAGCCGCTTGCCGCACCGCCACTGCTGGCCGGTACGAACGCCGCGGGCTGCGTGCTGGCCGCCTTGTGCTCCGCGTCGACCGTCTCCGATGCCTTGCGCAGGTCATTCGACGAGGCGCGATCGGCTTCCTCAAGCGACTTCAGGGCCTGACGAATCGCATCGGTCAGCCGGCGGGCCTCGGCCTGCAGATCCCTGTTGCCCTGCGGAGCCGTGACCGTGCCGTCGTCGGCAACCTGCAGGCCCTTCGCGTTGGCCTCGTCCACCAGCGCCATCACCTTGTCACGCGCCGCAGTCAGTGCCGAGTGCCCGCCACGGACCGCCTCGGCCACATTGCCGATCGCGAATGAGAGCCGGTTGGTCGAGGACTGCTCGCTCGATGCCTGGTCATACGCCGCCGCGAAGGACTTGCCCTTCCAGAACGACTCTGCCGAGTCCAGATCGCGGACCACTCCGTCGATGGACAGGTCTAGGTTCTTGCTGGCATCTTCGATGGCCTTTGCGGCAGCGTCCAGGTTGGCGACATCCCACCCACGTAGCTGCGAAATCGTCGGTCTCACAGCCTGACCTCTCCGGCCCTGGTGACCTGCCTGCCGTTAGCGGCGTCCTGGCCCGTCAACGAGCCCGAACTGGTCTGAACAAAGTGTGAAATGCCCTCGATGCGTTCGGACGCACCGCCCCCGGCGCGTTTGAGTGCCGCACTGACGGCCCGCAGCACCTCAGCGAACTCGGTACCGGCAACCGCGTTGGCCGCCGCCTCGAAATCAACATCGGGAAACGCATCCTTCGCACGTCCTGCGACGCGACTCGCCAGCCGAGCCATCTCGGCACCGTTGGCCTTCATGATGTCGCTCATAGATACCTCCCCAAGGAACCGGTCCCACGCGCACACGATGGCGCGGTTCGTCGCCAGATTGTGCCTCTGATCAGATACGACGGCGCTGCTGCTGATTTGGTTCCATGTTTTTCAACCTTTTTTCGCCGAATCGTCCGGGGCCGCGTACGGGCGAATCACCAGGTCCTAGCCCCCCGGTGGGGAAGAATACGACCCATGGGCGACGAAGTCGCACGCACCCAGTTCACCGGTGAGCACCGCCGGGCCTATCGCACCAAGGTGCAGAACTGTCTGGACGTGTTCGAGACCATGCTGTCGGAGTCCAGATTCGACTTCGAACGACCGCTGACCGGCATGGAGATCGAGTTCAACCTCGTCGACGGCAATTACCAGCCGGCGATGACCAATACCGAAGTCCTCGCGTCGATCGCCGATCCGGCCTTTCAGACGGAACTGGGCGCCTACAACATCGAACTCAATGTGCCGCCCCGCGCACTCCCCGGCTCGGCGGCCCTGGAACTCGAAGACGACGTGCGCACGAGCCTGAACGCGGCGGAGCGGCGGGCCGGCGAGCGCGGCGCCCACATCGTGATGATCGGCATCCTGCCAACGGTCATGCCCGAACATCTGGACGGCGCGTGGATGAGCCCGTCCTCCCGATACCGGGCATTGAACGACGCGGTGTTCAACGCCCGTGGTGAGGACATGCAGATCGACATCACCGGTGCAGAACGGCTCAGCGTCAGGTCGCCGTCCATCGCCCCGGAGTCGGCGTGCACCAGTATGCAGCTGCATCTGCAGGTGGCCCCCGACGACTTCGCCGCCAACTGGAACGCCGCCCAGCTGCTGGCGGGCCCCCAGTTGGCGCTGGCCGCCAACTCACCATTCTTCTTCGGCAAGTCCCTGTGGGCGGAGACGCGCATCGAGCTCTTCACGCAGTCCACCGACACCCGTCCCCAGGAACTCAAGGTGCAAGGGGTGCGCCCACGGGTGTGGTTCGGCGAGCGCTGGATCACCTCGATCTTCGACCTGTTCGAAGAGAACGTCCTCTACTTCCCATCGCTGCTGCCGGAGATCTCCGATGAGGACCCGGTGGCCGAGCTCGCGGCGGGGAGGGCGCCTCGACTTCAGGAACTGCGGTTGCACAACGGAACGGTCTATCGCTGGAACCGCCCGATCTACGACGTCGTCGACGGCACACCGCATCTACGCGTGGAAAATCGCGTGCTGCCCGCCGGGCCGTCGGTGATCGATGTGATGGCCAATGCCGCGTTCTACTACGGCGCGCTTCGAGCCCTGTCCGAGGATGATCGTCCGGTCTGGACGAAGATGACTTTCGCTACGGCACATGACAATTTCCTGGAGGGTGCACGGCGTGGCGCAGAAGCCAGAATGTACTGGCCCGGCGTCGGCGAGATCACGGCCGATGAACTGACGCTGCGACACCTGCTGCCCATGGCACACGAAGGATTGCAACGCTGGGGGGTGGCCACTGAGGTGCGTGATCGTTACCTCGGGGTCATTGAGGCGCGAGCGAAATCGGGCATCAACGGCGCAGCCTGGCAGACCCACACCGTCGGCGCGCTCGAAGAGCGCGGGTTGACTCGCAAGGCGGCGCTCAGCGAGATGCTCCGGATGTATTGCGAACACATGCATTCCAACGAACCGGTGCACACTTGGAAGCTGATCTAGCCGCCATCCTTCGACGGCGGTGCGCCTAGGAAGGTGTTGTCGGGGCCGATAATGAACTGGCTCGTGTCGTTCGAACTCCCGTATCGGTATTGGGTCCACCCGCAATAGACGCTGTCGTTGTCGCTCACGGCGCAGACCGTCTTCCCCAATTCGATGTATCTATTGCGTGGAAGCGTACGTTGTTGCAGCCCAGCGGGATTCACGAATCTTATTGTCGAGGTGTTATCGAAGTGCGGCTGACTGTCACCGACGAACCACCCAATCTGATTGGTACCTGCCGGAGAACCCGGAATCGGCCCGTTACAGCCGAAGCTGCCGTCGGTCCATATCCCGCAGTTGAGCCCGCGCGGAGTGCTGAACCAGAGATTGTCACTATCGGATCCGAGTCGAAAACCTTCCGTGTCGAGCTTCGCGTAGCGGCTGACATCCGGATACGGATTCGCCTGTGGATCTGCGGACGCGACAGCAGCGGTGACCACCCCGGCAGCAACAGCCGAAACTCCCAGTAATGCAGCTACTTTCCTCATGTACCCCTCCTTAACCCGGTTGCCTTACCTAGCTGGCGGGTGCCTCACCGATGTAAGTCACCGGCGGGCTCACGATGAATCGGGCAGCCGCGTAGGCGCCACTTCCACCCTTCCCGAAGCCTGTTTTGAAGCAATAGACACCGTCGGTATCCGTAACCGCGCACGTCACCGAGGCGGCCGACTGATTCACCACGATGTAGCTGTGGCGCGGAATAACTCGTTGCGCGCGCCCCTGAGGGTTAACGAATCTCGGCTGCTGCGTTTCATCGAAGTGTGGCTGCCAGTCCCCCTGGAACCAGCCAATCTGATTGGCTCCTGCCGGAGCACCCGGTATCGCGCCGGTGCACCCAAAACTGCCGTCCGCCCAGATCCCACAGTTCAGTCCGGCAGACGTGCTGAACCAGTAATCGTCATCATCAGGCGACAGGCGGTAACTCTCGAAGTCCACCTTGGCGTATCGACCCAGATCCGGATACGGGCTCTTAGGCGGCTCAGCATTGGCCACAACCGACATCCCCAGCAATCCCCCAACGGCAATTGCACTAACCGCAACCACCCACTCTTTTAGCACATCAACCCCCAGATTTGAATGTTGCTGTAACACTTAATTCATAAGTATACGCAGGTTTAATCTAGTTGCGAGAGCCAGCCCCCATCGCACCAAGCTACCCCGCTCCAACCGGTTACGCCCGGAGCGCTTCGGCCAACTGTTCCAGCTCTTCATCGGTGCCATCGACATGCGGGCTGATCCGCAACACCGGCTTGGTCATCTCGAACGGTGCTCGCACGATCTCAGCAGCGGTCGCCACGATCGCATGCTCCTCGATGAGGTGCGCTCGCACCGCGACGACGTCGATGTCCCCGATGGGCTCCAGTGTGGTGATGGCGCTGGGCTCGTCCACCGACTCCACCACTCGCCAATCGTCGAGTTCTCCCAGTATCTTTCGGGCCGCCCGTCCACGCTCAGTCAACGCGCCCTGAACCTCCGAGGGACCGGCCGCCAGATGCTGCCCCACCGCGACCGACAGCCCCACCCAGCCCGCGACATGTGCCTCGACATGGCCGGCCCATTGCGGAATCAGATGTGCAAGAGCTGGATTGACGGCAAGCACGCCCACACCGCGCGGACCGGCCAACCACTTACGTGATGGTGCGTACATGGCGTCGGCGCCGAACGTGCAATCGATATGTCCCAGTGCCTGCGCGGCATCGACAACGACCGGCACCCCGGCCGAACGCGCCAACGCGACCACCTCGGCGGCGGGCTGCACGGTGCCACGGTGGCTACCGACAACGGTGAAATGCACCAGATCTACCTTCTCGCGGCGCAGAAACGCCTCGATCCCGTCAACATCGGCGCGGCCGTCTCCGTCGACAGGCAACCACACCGGAGTGAATCCGAAGTGGTTCATGATCATCAGGTTCGGGCCGAATTCACCGGGCAGACAGGCGACAACCCGTCCGGCATCGACCGGCCACGACTGCAGCAGCGTACGCAGGGCATCGGCGGCGCCGGTGGTGAATTGCACCTGCGCCTCGGGCATGCCCGTCAGGTGACGTACTGCGGCACGTCCAGCCTCGAGTACCGGGGCCGCGGCTTCCTGCGCCACGTATCCGCCGATCTGCGCCTCGTGTTCGGCGTGCTGAGCCACCGCCCGAATGGTGTCAACGCTCTGCCGTGAGCAGGCGGCCGAATCCAGGTGCACACCGAGAACCGGTGGCCGGACCTGCCGCCACACCTCACCCAAGCTCACTGTTTCACCGCCAGCGACAGTCCGAAGTCATGGGAATCGTCTGTCCACCAATGAGTCTGGCGCAGGCCCGCAGCGGCCAACTCCCGCGCCACACCCTCCTGCCGAAACTTGCACGACACTTCGGTCAACATCATCTCCCCCGCCCCGAAATCTACGACGAGTTCCAGAGCTTCGATGGTCACCCGCTGGTCGCGCACGGAGCGCAGCCACATCTCCATGCGTTCCTCGTCACCGTTCCACAACGCGACGTGCTCGAAAGCCTCCAGGTCGAAATCAGCATCGAGCTCACGATTGATCACCGCCAGCACATTGCGATTGAAAGCGGCCGTCACACCGGCGCTGTCATCGTAGGCGCGCACCAGGCGGCCGGTATCCTTCACCAAATCAGTTCCGAGTAAAAGCATTTCACCGGGTTGCAGGGTGTCCGCGACATCGGCCAGGAATCGTGCCCGCGGCTGCGTGGTCAGATTTCCGATCGTGGATCCCAGGAAGGCGACGAGACGCCGCCCCTCCCGGGGAATCCGCCCGAGATCCTTTTCGAAGTCGCCACACACGGCCCGCACCCGCATCCCCGGATACTCGGCGACCAGAGCATCTCCCGCCGCGCGCAGCACCCCGGAATCTACGTCGAAGGGGATGAATGTCTTGGGAGCCAACGCGTCGAGCAGCATCCTGGTCTTTTCCGAGGTGCCGCTACCCAGCTCCACCAGGGTGTCGGCACCCGAGGCCGACGCGATATCGGCCGCATGAGTACGCAGTAGGCCAGCCTCTGTCCGCGTTGGGTAGTACTCCGGCAGCCGAGTGATCTCGTCGAACAGATCGCTACCCACCTCGTCGTAAAACCATTTAGGAGGAAGCGATTTCGCATCTGCGGTCAAGCCCTGCCGGACATCACGGCGCAGCGCCTCGGCCGCCGCACCGGAGGCTAGGTGATTCTCCAGAGTCATGGTCATAGTGGCGCCACCTCTACCTTCCCATCGCGTACCCGCACCAATCTCCGGTCCGGGATGTCGACCCAGGACGGGTCGTCGTCGTACGGTTCGCTCGCCACCACCACACCGTCAGCGGCCTCCAGAATCGACAGGGTGTCACCCCAGGTCGTGGCGATCAACTCATTTCCGTTGGCCGCCAGAATATTCAGTCGCGCTGAGGGATCCGCGGCGCCGACCCGCCGAACCGTCTCTCCCAGGTTCTCCGGGCCCGACGCGAAGATCCGGACCGCCAGCACCGCGCTATCGACCACCGACTCCGCACCCGATACCTGGCCCACCGCGCCGCGATCGACAATCCCGTTGTGCGACAACAGCCAGGTTCCATCCGTGAACGGGGCGGCCGCGGACTCGTCGATGGGCATTCCGGCACTCGCGGACCGAACCGCAGCCACCACGCATCCGCTGCGTAACACCGGAGCCACCGAAGCGAAGGACGCATCACCCCACAGCGGACGTGCACTGCGCCATCTACGGGGTGCCCCGTCGATGAAGAACCCGGCACCCCACCCGTCGGCGTTTACCAGACCATGCTTTTGGCGTCGGGGTGAATACGACTGCACCTCAAGGCTATGCGGCGGCTCCAGCATCAACGACGCCAGGCTCCGTGGCTCACCCAACCAGCCCAGATGACGACACATGCTAGACGTCCCAGGCCAGACGAACGCCGCTGAAGATCTGCCGGCGGATCGGGTGATCCCAGTTGCGGAAGCTGGGCCGCATGATCGATGGGGACACCGCCCATGAGCCCCCGCGCAACACGCGGTAGTCACCGGCTCCGGAACCTTCGAAGAACGGCTCGCTGTACTGCTGGTAGATCATCGGGGTGAAGCCGGGCCAGGGCCGCAGTGGTGAGGTGGTCCACTCCCACACGTCGCCGAGCATCTGTTCGGCACCATAAGGCGACGCCGATGCCGGATAGGCGCCGACCGGGGCCGGCCCCAGGGCACCTCCGCCGAGGTTGGCCCGGTCACGGCCCGGGGGGTCCTCGCCCCACGGGAAGCGCCGTCGCACAGAGACTTCCGGATCCCAGACACAGGCCTTTTCCCATTCGGCTTCGGTCGGCAATCGCGCGCCCGCCCAGGCGGCGTAGGCCTGCGCCTCGTGAAAGGTGACGTGCTGCACCGGCTCATCGGGCGCTCTCCGCAACTCACGCCCGAACCGCGTCAGCGTTCCGCCGCGGTTCCAAAACTTGGGCGCCGTCAGGTCTTCCATGCACCGATGTGTCCATCCGGCCTCGGTCCAGAACTCCTCGCGCCGATATCCGCCGTCGGCGATGAATGCCGACCACTCGGCGTTGGTCACCGGAACCGTGCCGATCCGGAAACTCGGAAGATCCACCACATGTGCGGGGCGCTCGTTGTCCAGCGCGAACGGTTCGTCGATCGCGTCGACGCCCAGTACGAATGGACCCGCCGGCACCAGCACCGAGGTTCCCGCCACCCCTGGACGCCCCCGCGGCAACGGGTCCACGCGCTCCAGCAGGGCAGCTCCGCGACGAATCGATAAGGCCTGCAACATGGTTTCGTCATGCTGATGTTCATGGCTGAGCACCATGGCGTACGTGAATTCGTCCGAACGTGCCGATCCGTCGGAGGGCAGTGCCTCCAGCCGGTCCAGAACCCGGCCTCGCACCTCGTGACAGAAGGAACGTGCCTGTGCCGGGGAGAGCAGCGGCAGCTGCACCCGGCTGGCCCGGGTGTGACGGAACGCGTCATACAGGGACTCGATGTCGCCGGGCAGCATTCCCGGTTTCTGCGGATCACCGTCGCGCAGTAGCCAGAGTTCTTCCTGCTGTCCGATATGCGCCAAGTCCCACACCAGCGGACTCATCAGGGGGTCGTACTGACGATGGAGCTCGGCATCGTCATGATCGGTGATGGTCAGCGTGCGCAGACGCGCGGCTTCGAGGTCGCGCGCCAGCTTTTCCTGGATCATTGCGTTGCTCCCGAGAATGCTTGCTCCACGCCGTATTCCGCGACATTGTCCATGAAGTCGTCGGCGGGACATCGGCCTTCCTCGACACGCTCCAATAGGAAGGCCATATCCGCGGCCAGCTCGGACGGCGCCACCGCGCACGCCGCCGCCACCAGCCGACGCCCGGCCGCATGGAGGGCGGGATCGGCCAGGCCGGCTCGCGATGCCGCCTCCCACGCGTCACCAACGGGTTCAACCGTCTCCGCGGCGATATCGGCGACCTGCGGATGGTCGAGCGCGGCGACCGCGGTGAATGCCAGCGCGGGCCACCACCAATCCGGTGCGGCATCCAGGTACCTCAGCTCCAACCAGCGGCGCGGTCGCACCGGAGGAAAAAGTGTGGTCAGGTGATAGTCGAGGTCGTCGGTGGTGGGAGCGCGCCCTGCAAGCCGCACGGTCCCGTCAGCCCAGGATTGGAACGGCACATGGGTGACAACCGCATCGGCGCCCTCCTTGTTTCGCACCAGCATGACGGGTGCTCGCAACGCGTATCTGACCCAGGATTCGGTCGGGTCGGTGCCGATCTCGACCGGGGCGCAGCGTCGCGGGTCCAGGTTGTCCCAGATCCACTGTCGGGTGTTTCGCCGCCCCGTACGCCGACCGGCCAGCATCGGCGAGGAGGCCGAGAGCGCCGCCATCGTCGGACCCATCCGCTGCGCCAGCACAAATCTGTCCCGCCATTGCCGCGGTGTCCCGGACTGCAGATTGACCTGCAATGACGCGGTGCAGGTCATCATCTGCAGCGCGGTCTCGCCGAAACCAGCAGCACCGAAATGGCCGGCCATCGCGGCGTACCGTGCTGCCGGATTGACGCGTTCGGGGGTGCGCAGCGGGTCGGTGCCCAAGCTGGCCAGCGCAATCCCGGCGCCACGGTACGTCGAGGTCAGGATCGAGTGATCGGCCCGCATCGACGAGATCGCCGACCAGATATCTGCGTGCGGGGGTCCGGAGAGTTCGACGGCCCCACCCGGTTCAAAGGTGATCGCGCTGCGACCGGGCAGATCGTGAACGGTCTCCGCGATGTCATGCAGCCGATTCCAGCTGACCCTGCGGTGCGGAGCCGTCAGCTCGACGGTATGAGATTCCAGCTCCAGCCCGACCGTGCCGACATGTGCGTCGGCGAAAGACTGCCGAGCGATGTGCTCGGCAGCCTCGTCCGCGTTCGACAGTGTCTCCACTGTCGAAGTGGTGGCCATCTCTCCAATGTTCCATAGGCCACCGACAAGTAGCGCTACTTCGGCTGGAGGCGGGCTCCACCGTCGATGCGAATCGTCTCGGCATTCATGTAGCTGTTGGTGACAAGCTCCAGGGCCAGCGAGGCGAATTCCTCGGGGTTACCCAGGCGCTGCGGGTAGAGCACGTTCGGTGCCAGGCGGTCCTTGAACTGTTGCGCGGAGTCGCCCTCACCGTAGATCGGGGTATCGATGAGACCCGGCGCGATGGTGTTGACACGGATGCCCACGACCGACAGATCACGCGCGATCGGCAGCGTCATGCCCACGATTCCACCCTTGGACGCCGAGTAGGCGGCCTGGCCGATCTGGCCGTCGAACGCCGCGACGGAGGCGGTGTTGACGATGGCGCCGCGCTCACCGAACTCGTCGACCGGCTCTTCCTGGCTGATCGCGGTGGCCGCGAGACGGATCAGGTTGAACGAGCCGATCAGGTTGATACCGATGACCTTGGAGAAGATGTCCAGCGAGTGTGCCGAGGCGTACTGCCCGTCCTTGCCGATGGTGCGGCCGGGCCAGCCGACGCCCGCGCAGTTGATGAGGACGCGCACCGGGCCCAGCTCCTTGGCGGCGTCGACGGCGGCGATACCGTCGGCCTCGCTGGTGACATCGGTGTGCACGAACGCGCCACCGAGTTCCTTGGCCAGAGCCTCACCCTTTTCGTCCTGGACGTCGGCGATGACGACCTTGGCGCCCTGCTCAGCGAGCAGGCGAGCAGTTGCGGCACCCAGACCCGAGGCGCCACCCGTGACGATTGCAGACACACCATTGATATCCATGAGCCGCACCCTAACCGATCAGTTGGTTGGGAGATCGAGGCCCCATAGTCTTTGTATCCGTGACCGATGACCGACTCGCCATCCAGGATCTCGTCGCCCGGTATGCCAGCGCCGCGGACCGCCGCGACGTCGACGCGCTCGTCGCACTGTTCTCGGCTGACGCCGAACTGATCCGGCCCCCGGCCCTGCTGCGCAAAGGTGATTCAGCAGCCCTGCGGGGCCGCGAGGCGATCGCGGATGCGATTGTCGCGGCCCTCACGCCGCTGCATGCGACGTATCACCTTGTGGGCCAGCAGACGGCCACTGTCCGCGGCGACACCGCGACGGGCGAGGTCTATTGCATGGCCCACCACATCTACCTGCGTGGCGACCAGCATCACGACAACGTGATGGCCGTCCGCTACCTCGACACCTACGAGCGCGGAGCTGCCGGTTGGCTCTTCACCCGCCGCGAGCCGGTCGTGGTGTTCAGCGAGGACCGGCCAGTTCGAGTCGGCTAGCACACGCGGCCATCTCCTCGAGCACCGCTTCCAGCGTCGTGGCGCGCCGCGACGCCGACAGCAGCATTCGTCCCGCACCGCTCCGGTGCGCCTGCTCCAGCGCCGCCTGATCCACGCGATGCAGACCGTGCCCCAGCACGAGGTCGATACTCACGGGATCTCGACCCGCATCGCTAGCCGCGGCACGCATGACATTGAGCGCGGCCGACAGCTCCTCACCAACTAGACCCAGCGGTTGAAAGCCATCGCCCAGCCGCCCCGCGCGCCGTGCCGCGGCCTTGCTGTGGCCACCGATGTACAGCGGAACACCTTGTGGCCGAATAGGCTTGGGGTACGAATAGGCGTTGTGGAACCGGTAGAAATCCCCGTCATATGCAGCAGGCCCATCGGTTGACCACAGTGTGCGCATCACCGCGACGGCTTCATCGGTAGCCGCGCCGCGATGGTCGAAGTCGCCCCCGCACGCCTCGATCTCCTCACGCATCCATCCGACTCCCAGGCAGACCCGCAGCCGCCCCCGGCTCAATCGGTCCAGGGTCGCCAGACGTTTGGCCAGCACCACGGGGTGGTGGTCGGGTAGCACCAGCACCCCGGTGGAAAGCCCCAGTGTCGTGGTGGCACCCGCGACAAACGACAGCAGCTCCAGCGGGTCGGGGATGTCGACATCATCGGGCAGGTGTGACTGACCGGTCGGTGAGTACGGGTAGGTGCTCTGCGTGTCTCCGATGACGACCGCATGCTCCACCACGGAGATCTCCGTGAATCCCAGCCGCTCTGCGGCACGCGCGAATTCGAGGATCTTGTCGGGTTCCGCGGTCATCCCTAGCTCTACCGGAGCAACAACACCGATCTTCACCGCCACCTCCAATAACCCGTGCCTGCCGCATCCTCAGTGTCTAATACGTGGGATGAGCCTGATCACCGACCTCCGCTCAGCATCACGTCTGGGTCTGATGGTGGCCGTGACGGCCGCAGCGGTGGGTGTCATCTACGGATACGACTCCTCGAACATCGCGGGTGCGCTGCTGTTCCTCACCGACGATCTACATCTGTCCACCAATGACCAGCAGGTGGCCGCCACCGCGGTGGTGATCGGCGAGATCGTGGGCGCACTCATCGGCGGCCCACTGTCCAACAAGATCGGCCGGAAACGGTCAATGGTCCTGGTGGCGGCGACGTTTGGAATCTTCTCGCTGCTCTCCGCACTGGCCGTCGACCTGAACACCCTGGTCGCTGCGCGATTCTTGCTCGGGCTCACGGTGGGTGTGTCGGTGGTGGTGGTTCCCGTATTCGTCGCCGAGTCCTCCCCCACCAAGATCCGGGGCTCGATGCTGGTGCTCTACCAACTGGCCTGCGTAACAGGGATCATCGCCGGGTACCTCATCGCCTGGGCGTTGTCGTCAACGGGCAGCTGGCGACTGATGCTGGGTCTGGCAGCCATCCCCGCCGTGCTGGTATTGATCGCCCTGCGCAAGCTCCCCGATACGGCTCGCTGGTACATGATGCGTGGCGACCGCGCACGGGCACGCGAGATCCTCACCACGGTGGATCCCGATATCGACGTCGACCACGAGCTCGATGAGATCGCCGACGCCCTGCGGTCCGAAGGCGGCGGTTCGGTGCTGGCACGACTCAAAGAGATGGTGACTCCGCCCTACAACAGAGCAACTTTTTTCGTTGTCGGCCTTGGGTTCTTCATTCAGATCACCGGCATCAACGCTGTCGTCTACTACGGGCCTCGCATCTTCGAGGCGATGGGCATGTCCGGATATTTCGCCAAGCTCGGTCTGCCCGCGCTCGTTCAGGTGGCAGCGCTGCTGGCGGTATTCGTGTCCATGTCGACCATCGACCGGATGGGCCGCCGTCCCATCCTCATGATCGGCATCACCATCATGATCATCGCCGACGCCCTGCTGGTCACCGTATTCGCAATCGGTGGATCATCATTCGGTGGTGTGCTGACAGTTCTCGGCTTCCTGGGAATCGTGCTCATTGCGGTGGGCTTCACCTTCGGGTTCGGCTCGCTGGTATGGGTGTACGCGGGCGAGAGCTTCCCGGCACGGCTGCGCTCCTATGGGGCCAGCGCCATGCTGACTTCGGACCTGGTGGCCAATGCCGTTGTCTCCATGTATTTCTTGACGTTGTTGACCGCACTCGGCGGCACCGTGGCGTTCGGGGTCTTCGGCGCTCTGGCGTTGGCCGCCCTCGTGTTCGTCTATCTGTTGGCACCGGAAACCAAGGGCCGCAACCTTGAGGAGATCCGGCATTTCTGGGAAAGCGGAGGCAAGTGGCCCGCGGCGTAGTAGTTGGGATAGACATCGGCGGGTCCAAGACCCGCGCACTGGCCGTCGCGGACGGCAAGGTGATCGGCGAGGCGCTGGCAGGTAGCGCCAATTTGCAGTCGGTGAGCGAGGAGCAGGCGAAAACCGTTTTCGCCGACATCTTTTCCAAGCTAAACCGGGACGATGTCTCCCGCGTGAGTGCCGGGTCGGCCGGGGTGGATACCCCCGAGGGCGCGCAGGCCCTGATTCGGCTGCTGCAACCGTATGCACCTCACGCCGACATCACCGCGGTGCACGATACGCAGCTCATCCTGGCGGCGGGCGGCCTCGCGGCCGGCATCGCGGTGATATCCGGTACCGGATCAGTGGCCTGGGGAAAACGCGGCGACGGTGCCACCGCGCGAGTCGGCGGTTGGGGCTACCTACTCGGGGACGACGGCAGCGGCTACGGCGTATCCAGATCTGCTGTGCGGCACGCTCTCTCTTTGTCCGATCGGGGCGATCCTCCCGACGCGCTCTCGCAACGGTTCACCACGGAGTGCGGTGTCACCGAGCCCGCGCAGCTGCTGGATCATTTCTATGCCCACCCCGAACGCCGGTACTGGGCCAAGATGGCAGGGCTTGTCTTCGACCTCGCCTCGGCAGGTGATGACGCCGCACAGGTGATCACCAGGCAAACAGCCATCGACTTGGCCGCCTTGATCGAGGGTGTCTGCCTACGATTGGGCCCTGGACTGCCTGTGGTACTCGGCGGGGGCCTACTGGTCAACCAACCGGGCCTCGTCGCCGATATCATCGAACGTACACGCAGCACCGGTGTTTCGGATATCGCTGTGCTGCAACGTGAACCGGTGTTTGGAGCATTGGCCCTGGCCGGGGTCGATGTCGACGGATTGGAGAAGGCATGACCGCGGGGACGCATATGGCTGACGAGATCCGCCAACAGCCTGCCGTATGGGGGCGGCTGCTTTCGGAGGGCCGATCAGGCATCGCGGAGGTAGCAGCCAAGATCGTCGAGTACCGGCCGCGCTTCGTGCTCTTCGTCGCGCGCGGCACCAGCGACCACGCCGCGCTGTACGGCAAGTACCTCACCGAGATCATCCTGCAGGTCCCGGCCGGTCTGGCCTCCCCTTCGACCATGACGACCTACGGTGCGCGGCCCGATCTTTCGGGTGTGCTGGTAATCGGAGTCAGTCAATCGGGGGGCTCCCCCGACCTGGTGCAGACGCTGTCGGTGGCACGCGAGCAGGGAGCGCTGACCGTTGCCGTGACCAACGCCCCGAAATCTGCGCTGGCCACCGCTGCCGAACACCACGTGGACGTGTTGGCCGGTCCTGAACTGGCGGTTGCGGCCACCAAGTCGTACACGGCGCAATTGCTGGCGCTGTATCTGCTGCTCACCGATGTGGCGGGCCGCGATAACACCGCGGCCGCCCTGCTCCCGGAACGCGGTGAGGAAATCCTGCACAGCGCCGTGGTGCAGCAGCTGGCTACCCGGTACCGCTTCGCCTCACGCCTGGTCACCACTGGTCGCGGCTATTCATACCCCACCGCACGCGAAGCCGCCCTCAAGCTGATGGAAACGAGTTATCTTTCTGCCCAGGCATTCTCCGGGGCAGATCTGTTGCATGGCCCGTTGGCCATGATCGATCCACAGGTACCGGTGATCGCGATCGTGCCCGATGGGGTTGGCGGCCGGGCCATGAACGACGTGCTGCACCGGTTGGCCGGACGCGGAGCAGATGTGTGCTGCGTGGGATCGGCGGACGCGGTGGCAGCCACCGGGCTGGGCGTCACCCTGGAGCCGACGCTCGAGGAGCTTTCGCCCATGTTGGCCATCATTCCGCTGCAGCTGCTTGCCCTGCAATTGGCGATCGGCCGCGGAGAAGACCCTGATGTACCACGAGGTCTATCCAAGGTGACCGAAACGCTCTGACATGACAGTGCCCGGATTCTTCGATATGCACGTGCACGGCGGTGGCGGCGCATCATTTGGAGACGATCCGGACGCCAATCACACTGCCGCAGAATGGCATCGGTCCCACGGCACCGACGGCATGCTGGCCAGCCTGGTGACCCTGGCGCCCGATGACCTGCTCGACGCCGTGCGCGTGCTTGCCGGCACGGCGGGCACCGGGGGTATCGCCGGTATACACCTGGAAGGCCCCTGGCTGTCGCCGCGATATGCCGGAGCTCACGATCCGCGGCTGCTGCGCGAACCGGATCTTGCCGAGCTCGAGCGGCTGCTGGACGCGGGCGCCGGGCATATTCGGATGGTCACCATCGCGCCCGAGCTCCCGGACGCTATCCCGGCGATCGAGTTGCTTGTCGCGCGCGGCGTAGTGGCGGCAGTGGGGCATACCGATGCCACGTATGAGCAGACCTTGCAGGCCATTTCGTCCGGTGCCACCGTCGCCACTCATCTGTTCAACGCTATGCGCCCGATCCACCATCGCGAGCCCGGCCCCATCCCGGCACTCCTGGAGAGCCCGGCGGTGACCATCGAGTTGATCGCCGATGGCGTACACATCCACCCCGCGATCTACCGAACGGTGCTGGCCGCAGTGGGACCGGACAGAATCGCTCTTGTCACCGACGCGATGTGCGCCGCCGGAATGCCCGATGGTGCTTATCAATTGGGCCAGCTGCCGGTCACCGTCGCAGCTGGCGAGGCGCGGCTGCCCGACGGCACCATTGCAGGCAGCACCGCGAGCATGGCGGACCTGTATCGGTTCGCGGTGGCGCAGGCAGGTCCCGAGGTGGCCGCCCTGCAGACGTCCGTCAATCCCCTTCGCGCGGTGCGTGTTCAGGCCGCTTCGTAGCGGGGCCCGATGATCCTGGTGATGCGCAAAACACGCTCGTAACGCTCGGGACCGTCCGAGCATGTCCGCATGTCAGTCACGGTGTTACGGACTCTGACCAGTAGATGCGTGCACGCCTTACGCACTCCGTTATCGGCGATCATCACGTACGGTCCCACGATCGCGTCATCATCACGGCGCAGCGCACTGATCATGTATCGCCACTGGAAGCCGTCACGCACTGTTTGGTTCGCGCAACGCTGCCACAAATCCATTTCACTGGAAGCGAAGTCGCGGGCCGCGTCGTCGGAGGGGAAGACCGCAACGCTTTGCGAGACCTGGACGGTCCACGGAGCCGCATCTTCGAGCTGCTGGTCATGCGCGGCCATGTACGGCGCGCGGTCGTAGGTGGCGATGGACGCGCGAATCACGCTGCCACAATCGGGTCTGTCCGTCGACAGATCTGGCAGCGCATTGAGCCGATTGACCGTCGGGAAGCCAACTCCCAGCACCGACGACGCCTCTTGCGGCGTCACCATCAGGTCATCGATCGCGGCGGGCGGCACGATCGAACCCGGATCCGCGTGCGCGGGTGACGCCAAAAGCATCCCCGCCATCGTCGTCACGACCGCCCATGCCGGAACTCTCATGACTTATGCCTCCCACACTCGTGGACCGACGATCTTCATCAATTCGAATGCCCGCTCACCGTCACTCTTGGAAACCGTTGAGCACGTTCGGATATCGATGGTGACGTTGCGCTCGCTGAGAAGCACATGCTGACATGACGCATACGCCGAATCGTTCCGTGAATAGCCGACCGCGAGCAGGTTGTCGACCTGCGTGACATCCCGAATATCCACCGTCGCTACCAGAGTGGTGCCGTCGATGGCCAGCTCGGAGACGTTGATGGTCTGATGCTCACACGCCCGCCAGCGATCGGCCTCGCTGTGCGCGAAGTCGCGGGCCTCCGCATCGGTGCCGAAGACGGCCACGTTCTGATCGACCAGGGTGAACCAGCCGGCGTGATCCCAGAGTGCCTGGGAATGCGCGGCCACGTAAGGGGACCTGTCATAGCTCGACACCGAAGCCAACACCACACTTCCGCAGTCCGGGCGATCGGTGTCCAATGCGAAGGTGGCACTTTGCCGCTGGACATTGGGCAGAGCCACGCCCATCACCCGTTCGGCCTCTCGCTTGGTGAGCATCAGGCGGTCGATCGCCGAAGGCGGCACATGGGGCGATGGTTCGGCGGCTGCGACGGCCGGGTGCAGGGCGCCGAGTACCGCCACCAGTGCCCCCACCACTGATCGCATACTCACCCCCTGGCCTCGGCCCCCGATTTCTTGTGTATTGAACTCTAGGACCCGATGCGGCGCAGCTCGTTGGCCAGCTCAGTCGAATCGGGCGGGCGTGCTCCAGGACGGGTACAGGTGATGGCCGCCGCCACCGCCGCCCGGTGCAGCGCCTCGGACAGCTCAAGCCGCCGCTGATAGAACCCGTCAAGGAAGGCGCCGGTGTACGTGTCCCCGGCACCGACGGTGTCCACGACGCTGACCTGGTGGGCGGGGATGCGCAGCGGCAAGGATTCGCCCCGCCGGAAGGCCAGCGAGCCTGCCGCACCGCAGGTGATCAACGCGATCTGGATGCGGGGGTAATCATCGAACCAGCGGCCCACCACACCCGCGATCGATACGCCCGGGTACAGGAACTGGAGGTCTTCGGTGCTGGCCCGCGCCACCTCCGCGAGAGCCAGCCACGAAGTGATGCGCTCGATACACGTCTGGCGGTCACCCAGGAGCGTTGGGCGCACATTCACATCGAAAATGAGTGGAGCGTCCGAATAGTGCTCGACTATCCAGGCCCGCAGCGCCTCGCGCCCCGGCCAGAGGACGCTGGCGATCGAGCCCGCCCATACCGCCACCGGCGCGAGCGCCGCAACAGGAAGCGATGGTGGAGCAACATCATTGGTGGTTCCCTGCCAATAGAACCGGTACTGGGCGACACCCAGCTCGTCGACTTCCGCGATGGCCAATGTCGTAGGGACGTCATGGCGTATCACCAACGAGTCGTCGACACCCGCCGCGGTCAGGTTGTCGATGCAGCGGCGCCCGAAGACGTCGTGAGACACCTGCGTGAGAAGAGCGGTTCGCGTGCCAAGCCTGGCGGCGGCGATCGCGGTGTTGTACGGACCACCGCCCGGTACCGAGCGCCACAATCCGTCGGCCGCGGGCACCACGTCGACCAGCGTCTCGCCACAGACGATGAGGCCATCTCTGTCGGGCACGCATCGAGGCTACCCGAGAGAGGTTTTGTCACAGCATCTTTGAGTGTTCCTACGCCTGAGCCACCCGCGGCAGCAGGGCCTGGATGAGGTCCAGTGCACGGTTCCCGTCGCGCTGACCACAAACCCGCACGTCGATAGCCACGTTCCGTAGTGGCGCGAGCGCGTGCTGGCAGTACATGGCTCCGCCGTAATCCGTCGGCCACGCGTACCCGACCACCAGAACCTCCTGAACCTGGACGATCTTGCGAAGCTGCACCCATTCACGACGCGTGCTTCCGTCAGGTTGCGACAGGAGCGAAGTGACCCGCTGGTTTTCGCAGGCCCGCCAGCGATCCGCCTCACCGAGCGCGAAGTTCGTCGCATCCGACCACTCGGGAAAGATCACCATGCTCTGGTCCACCAAGCGCGTCCAGCTCGGGCCGTCCGTCAATGACCGGTACCGCCCAGACAAGTAATTGGAGGATTCGTAACTGGCTGCCGACGCCAAAACCACACTGCCGCATTCGGGTCTGTCGGTCCGATCCGACACCAGCCCGGCCCAGTCTCCGGATACAGACATGCCGGATCCCATGACGGGACTCACGTCCCCGGGCTCAAGCATCAGACCGGGGAGCGCGTCCACCAGCACCGGTAACTCGTCAGGATTCGCCGAGGCGGTGCCCGACGACGCCGCCATCGCCAGCACACAAAGAACCGACGCCACCCCCAGAACAGACCTCATAACCGCAGGAGCCTAGACGAGCAGCGGGAATGACCCCCTGGGTTATTGACACTCCTCTCGAAATATTGTTCCATGCGAATGTATGCATTAATGGAGGGAAGTTCATGGCCGTGGCAGCGCTCGTCGTCTATCTGGTCTTCATCGCCGCCGGGCTGGGCTGGAAGAGCTACCGACAGTGGCGAGCCACCGGCTCCACCGGCGTCCGCGGATTCCACGGACGCCCCGGGTCACGCGAGTGGTTCGCGGGCGTGGGATTCATCGCCGCGATCATCGCCGCCCTGCTCGCACCCATCCTGCAGCTGGCGGGACTCATCGCGCCCCTTCCCGCACTGGATCATCGATCCCTTCAAGTCGCGGGAATCGCATTGGCGGCAACGGGAATCGTCGCCACGATCGGGGCGCAGCAGACCATGGGCGAATCGTGGCGGGTTGGCGTCGACACCCGTGAGACCACCACGTTGGTGAGCAGCGGCGTTTTCGGCTGGGTGCGCAACCCGATCTTCACGGCAATGCTGACCTTCGCGGCCGGGTCGGTCCTCATGACCCCGAACCTGTTGGCCCTCAGCGGTTTCGTGTTGCTCGCCGCCTCGATCGAACTGCAGGTACGGGTGGTCGAAGAGCCATATCTACTCGCGACACACGGCAAGACGTACCGCGACTACGGATCCCGGGTCGGACGATTTCTACCCGGGATCGGCAGATTCAGAGCCCCGGGTTGATAAGCCCACCACCGCGCGTGGTGGCCAGCTCATAGGCCGACTCCGCATGCTCGGCGTCGTCGAGACCATCGGACTCGTGCTGCGGATGCGACCGAATGCCCATGGAATGACGCAGGCCCAGCCCGATGACCCCGGTGACCGCAACCGAGTAGGCGAGCACCGCCGCCACGCCCACCAGCTGCAGCCAGAACTGATGCAACCCGCCGCCGTACAGCAGCCCATTGACACCGGCGGGGGCCGCGGCACTGCCGACAACACCGATCATCAACGTACCGACCACGCCACCCACCAGGTGCACACCTACCACGTCGAGCGAATCGTCATATCCCAGACGGTATTTGAGTTCGATGGCAAGAGAGCTCACAGCACCGGCCACCGCGCCGATCACCAGCGCGCCGATGGGCGTGACCGCGGCACATGAAGGCGTGATGGCCACCAAACCCGCGACGACGCCCGAGGCCGCACCGAATGAGGTGGGCTTGCCGTGCCGGACCTTTTCGACCAGCAGCCAGGCTGCCATCGACATGGCGCCCGCACCCAGGGTGTTGGCGATGACGATCGCGGCGGTGCCATCGGCGGCCAACGCCGAACCGGCGTTGAATCCGAACCAGCCGAACCACAGCAGCCCGGCACCGAGCATGACGGCAGGCAGGTTGTGGGGGCGCATGGCCTCGCGCGGCCATCCGCGCCGCTTGCCAAGAACGATGGCCAGCGCCAATCCGGCAGCACCCGAATTGATCTCCACGGCCGTACCACCCGCGAAGTCGAGGACGCCCAGGTTCGCGAGCCATCCGCTCTTGTCGGCCGTGGTGCCCTCAACCGCAAATACCCAGTGCGCCACCGGGAAGTACACCAGAGTTGCCCACAGTGCCGTGAACGCGATCCACGGCAGGAAGCGCATCCGGTCGGCAACCGCACCCGCGATGAGCGCCACCGTCACCATGGCGAACCCCGCCTGAAACATGACGAACACCAGCGCCGGAATGTTGGTCGGGCCCCACAACGGCACCGAGGGGGCCTTGTAGTCGCCCTCGAACAGATGCTGCAATCCGGCGAACTGGAACGGATCGCCGAGTAGTCCGCCACCGACGTCGGTACCGAACGCCATCGAGTACCCAAAGGCCACCCAGAGCACCCACACCACGGCGACGGCCGAGAAGCACATCATCATCATGTTGAGGACGCTCTTGGCGCGCACCATGCCGCCATAGAAGAAGGCCAGCGCCGGGGTCATCAGGAGCACCAGCGCGGCACTCGTCAGAACCCAGGCGGTATTGGCCGCGTCCGGCACTCCCATATGCGGAAACATGCGCTGGCTACTCCCGGCTCGTGCGATTAGGTCAGCGTGAGTGTAGGGAAGCCGCCGGACGGGCGTGCAGGACCTGTTCTAAACTAGAACACGTTCCAGTTTTTAGACCCTCCTACTAGTCCGCTGCCGGGACCCCATCCCGCCCTCCGCCTACCCCTCTTCCCATCACCCAAGGAGAAGTCATGCACACCCCGATCTGCGACGAACTCGGCATCGAGTTCCCGATTTTCGCCTTCACCCACTGCCGGGACGTCGTCGTCGCGGTGAGCAAGGCCGGTGGCTTCGGCGTGCTGGGCGCCGTCGGATTCACCCCCGAACAGCTCGAAATCGAGCTGAACTGGATCGACGAGCACATCGGTGACCATCCCTATGGCGTCGACATCGTCATCCCCAACAAGTACGAGGGCATGGACGCGAACATGTCGGCCGAAGAGCTCACCAAGATGCTCCAGTCGATGGTTCCGCAGGAGCATCTGGATTTCGGCCGCAAGCTGCTGGCCGACCACGGAGTACCCGTCGAAGAGGGCAACGACAACGCCCTGCAACTACTGGGCTGGACCGAAGCCACCGCGACCCCCCAGGTGGAGATCGCGCTGCGCCATCCCAAGATGACGCTCATCGCCAACGCGCTCGGCACCCCGCCGCCCGACATGATCAAGCACATCCACGACGCCGGCCGCAAGGTCGCGGCGTTGTGCGGTTCGCCCAAGCAGGCCCGCAAGCATGCCGACGCCGGGGTGGACATCGTCATCGCCCAGGGCGGTGAGGGTGGCGGCCACTGCGGTGAGGTCGGCTCGATCGTGCTGTGGCCGCAGGTGGTCAAGGAGATCGCACCGGTGCCCGTGCTGGCCGCCGGGGGTATCGGCAGCGGCTACCAGATCGCCGCAGCGCTGGCCATGGGTGCGCAGGGCGCATGGAGCGGCTCGCAGTGGCTCATGGTCGAGGAGGCCGAGAACACCGCGGTGCAACAGGACACCTACGTCAAGGCCACCAGCCGCGACACCGTGCGGAGCCGGTCCTTCACGGGCAAGCCGTGCCGGATGCTCAAGAACGATTGGACCGAGGCCTGGCAGACCGAGGGCAATCCCGAACCGCTGGGAATGCCCTTGCAGTACATGGTTTCCGGGATGGCGGTGGCAGCCACTCACAAGTTCCCGGATCAGACCATCGACGTCGCCTTCAACCCGATCGGCCAGGTCGTCGGCCAGTTCACCAAGGTGGAGAAGTCGGCCGCGGTCATCGAGCGTTGGGTTCAGGAGTACCTGGAGGCCACCAATACGCTCAACGAACTCAATGAGGCCGCCGCGTCGGTGTAAGGACCAATCGAGTGTGTGGATCCGGTCGATTTTCATCGAGATTTCGACCGGATCTGCACACTCGGCGAATCAACGGGCCTGCGCGGCGACACCTACCCCTACTGGCCCAGGCCGTTTTGCATCGTGTTGGCCAGCACGTTCACCGCAAGGCTGCCGTTCCCCGGCTGGCAGACCTTGGCCTGAAGTAACACATTCTCGCGCCTGCGGGTCTGGTTGAAGCAGCGACGGTCGAGACCGGCCTCCTCCTTCATCCACGCGGCATCAGCGGCACCGGCCGCTGGTCCGGTGAATGTCCACACCTCGCGGCGGCCGTCATTCAGGAGCAAGGTGGCCGTCTGACCGGAGCATCCTTGAGTGCGGTCCACCACCCGATGGAAGGCGCGGTCAGCGGCATCGTTGTTGGCGAATACCCCGATCGACTGCTTGACCAAATGCGTTGCATCCGTGGCCGAGTCTTGCGTCGTCGCACCCCGGAACGAGGCCAGATCCGGATCGGCGTACACCTCATCGAGCCCAATGTCCGACCAGTTGTTGCATTCGGGGATATCCACCGAGAACGCCTGGAACGGCTGAGTGAACTCACTATGCGACCCGAGCTGCGCCCCCAGGACATTGCTCACCGATCCGCGCGCGAGCACCGCATAGTTCACGACGCCCGGATCGGATGGACGGGCTCCCGCAACGGGGGCCAGCGCAAGCGCGACCACCGTCGCAGTAGTCACGGCAGAGGCGATCTTGATGGTCATGCCCGTCCCTCCATGGCATCGGCGAGGGCTGCGGCGATGTTCTCGCCATTCTTCGGCACACACGCCTTCACCTGCAATAACACCTCGCGCTTCGCACGCATCTGCACGTAGCAAGTAGTCCCGGTGGCGCTGGCCATCGACCAGCTGGCCGTGGCGTCTCCCGACTTGCCCTTGGTGATGGTCCACGTTTCCCGCGCACCCTGGCCGTCGGTCACATCCAGAGGTACGCCGTAGCAGTTGTCCATGAACAACAGCGCGACAACCGGATCCACCGCGGCGATCGGGCGCTGAAAGACTCCCACCGCCTGCTTCACGGAATACGTTGTGTCCGAATCCGATTTCTGTGACGTCTGCCCGCGATACTCGGCCAATTCGCCGTTACCGTTGAACACCTCGTCCAGCCCCACATCGACGAAGCTCAGACAACTCGGTTCGCTCACCTGATAGCCGGCCGTCGGAGATTCGACAGTCCGGATGACGGGAAGTTCGGTGCCGACGATCGAATTCACCACCTTGGGTTTGAGCACGACGGCATCCGGACCAACCGCCTGGGCCGCCGGCGCGAACACCAAGGCCAGCGCCGATACCCCCGCGACGACGAACCCGCGCATCAGACCCGCGCCTTGACCGTCACCTCGATGTTGCCGCGGGTCGCGTTGGAGTACGGGCACACCTCATGCGCCTGCTCCAACAGGTCATCGGCGATCTCCTGGGACAGCCCGGGCAGGTACCCATCCAGCTCGGCCGACAGATCGAATCCGCCCTCCGGGGTCTTGGAGATTCCCACCTTCGCCGTGATCGATGTCGCGGGGTCGAGCTGCACCTTCGCGATACGCGCCACCAGATTGAGTGCGCTCAAGAAACACGCCGAGTACCCGGCCGCGAACAACTGCTCAGGATTGGTGCCTTCGCCGTTGCCGCCCATTGCTTTTGGAATTCTGGTGTCTAGATCTATCCGGCCATCCGACGAGCGCACATGCCCGTCACGGCCTCCCCCGGTCGACGTGGCTTCTGCGGTGTAGACGGCCTCATTGGACATACGACGAGCATACGGATGGCGCCGGCCCCCTTGAAGAGAACCGGCGCCATCCATGAACTGCCTACTGCGCGTCGAGACCGGCGCGAACACCCTCTTCGACGGCCTTGCCCAGCTCCGCATCTACGTTCTTCCAGTATTCGAACACCCGGGACAGCACGGGTTCACTGACGCCGCCCAGCACATGGCCCACGATGTTGCTCGCCAGCCGCGCGCGCTGTTCATCGTCCAGCACCTCACGGACCAAGGTTCCGGCTTGGACGAAGTCGTCGTCCTCGGCGTGCTGGACATACCCGGCACGCACGGCGGTGCCGTCGAAATCCCACACCCCCAGGTCGCCCGCTGCCTGCGGATCGGCATGCGGACCCCCGAAAGAGTTGGGGGCGTACACCGGAACCTCGGGATCATTGAAGTGATACCGCATCGCGCCCTCCTTGGAGTAGGAATTCACGGTCGCGGCCCGCGCCTCGTTGGGCGGCAACTGCGCATAGTTGGTGCCGATCCGGTACCGATGTGCGTCGGCGTACGCAAACACCCGGCCGAGCAGCATCTTGTCGGGTGAGAAGCCTATTCCCGGAACGATATTCGATGGTTCGAAGGCAGCCTGCTCGATGTCGACGAAGTAGTTCCCCGGGTTGCGATTGAGCGTCCACTTGCCGACCTCGATCAAGGGGTAGTCCTTCTTGGACCAGACCTTGGTCAGATCGAACGGATTGAACCGGTATCCCTGTGCCTCGGCCACCGGCATGATCTGCACATGGAGGGTCCAGCTCGGAAAATTGCCTTGCTCGATCGCGTCCCACAGATCGCGACGATGCGCGTCGGCGTCGGATCCGGCGAGTGCATCCGCTTCCTGCTGGGTCAGGAAATCCTGGCCCTGATCGGTCCGGAAGTGGTACTTCACCCAGAAACGCTCCCCCTCTGCGTTGACCCACTGATAGGTGTGCGAGCCGTATCCGTTCATGTGGCGGTAGTTCTTCGGGATCCCGCGATCACCCATCAACCAGGTGACCTGGTGTGCCGTCTCGGGACGCAGCGTCCAAAAATCCCACTGCATGTTGTGGTCCCGCAATCCTGATCCCGGCAACCGCTTCTGCGAGCGGATGAAGTCCGGGAACTTGATGGCATCGCGAATGAAGAAGACGGGGGTGTTGTTACCGACCAGGTCGTAATTGCCGTCCTCGGTATAGAACTTGATGGCGAAACCACGCGGGTCACGCCAGGTATCGGGACTCCCCTGTTCTCCTGCCACCGTCGAAAAGCGCACCAGCGACTCTGTTTTCACGCCCGGCTGAAACAGCTTGGCCTTGGTGTACTTCGAGACATCCGCGGTGACGACGAGCTCTCCGTACGCGCCGGCACCCTTGGCATGCACGATGCGCTCGGGAACGCGTTCCCGGTTGAACTGCGCAAGCTTTTCGATCAGATAGTGGTCATGCAACAGAACCGGGCCCTGGATGCCCGCGGTCAACGACTCATCGTCGCTCTCCACTGCGATTCCGGTGTTCGTGGTTGTACGGATGGACATGAAAACCTCCTCGAAACCTGATTAATTGGGCTGACATTCGGGGCACAGGCCCCAGAACACGATTTCGGCCTCGTCGACCACGAACCCCGCGGTATGTGACGGCTCCAGGCACGGCGCATGCCCGACGGTGCAGTCCACATCGGTGACGGCACCGCAACGGCGACAGACCAGATGGTGATGGTTGTCGCCGATACGCGTCTCAAAGAGCGCCGCGGAACCAGCCGGTTCGATACGTCGCACCAGCCCGGCGCTCACACAGGCCTTGAGCACGTCGTAGACGGCCTGTGTGGACACCTTCCCAAGATCGGCACGCACCACCATCGCGATGACATCTGCGGTTGAATGTGGATGCGCCGCAATCGCGTTCAGAACCGCGACGCGCGGAGCCGTGACACGCAGTCCCGCCCTGCGCAATGCAGCGGCTGGGGCGGGGGGCTGTACTGCGGTCACCTCACCAGTATGCGCCTTTTCTGGAATGAGTCAAGAAATGGTGTCTCTATCCGAACGGGCCGTTGAATACGAAGTAGGCCCCGGCGGCGATCAATACGAACCCCACCAGGTGATTCAGGGTGAGCTTCTCCCCCAGGTACCACACCGCGAAACCGAGAAACACCGTTAGCGTGATGACCTCTTGCATCGCCTTGAGCTCGGCGCCCGAATACACCTCACTGCCAAGACGATTCGCGGGCACTGCCAGGCAGTACTCGAAGAATGCGATGAACCAGCTGACGAGGACCACCACCCACAACGGGTGATCCTTGAATTTCAGATGCCCGTACCAGGCAAAGGTCATGAAGATGTTTGAGCAGATGAGCAGCACTGGCGGCAGGAACCGGGCAGCAATCATGTCCACATTCTGCAGATCTTCCCTGTCAACCGCCCACAACCGCTAGCCTGCTGCGCATGAGCGGTGCCGCATTGCAGGACCGGTACGTCCAGAGCTGCCTCGGCGGCCTGCATGTGCGGGTCGGCGGTAACGGGCCCGCCATCCTCTTCTGGCCCAGCCTGCTGATGACCGGGTCCATGTGGGCCGAACAGGCCCGATACTTCGCCGACCGCTACACCGTGATCCTCGTCGACCCGCCCGGCCATGGTGACAGCCAGGCCCTGCACCGAATGTTCCGATTCGAGGACTGCGCACACAGCATCGAACAAATCCTCGACACCCTCGGTATCGAGCGCGCACATATCGTCGGCAATTCCTGGGGCGGAATGATCGGGGGAACTTTCGCGGCACTGCATCCCGGCCGTGCCGGAGCATCCGTCTTGATGAACGCCACCGCTTCGCGCGCCAACATGCGTCAGACCGTCGAGTTTCGGATGCTCACCGAGATAGTCCGGCTGCTGGGCAGATTCCGCGAACCACTCACCACCCGCGCGGTGAAGGCCTTCGTCGGCCCCACGATCATGCGCGAGCGCCCCCAGGTAGAACAGGCGATCCGCGCCGAACTGCGCGATCTCAACGTCGACTCGGTCTATTGGGCGGTCAACAGCGTGGTGCCGGCACGGCCCGACCAACGCGAGCTGTTCGGGCGCATCGGTACACCGATCCTGGTTGTCGCCGGGCGCGAGGATCCCACCTTTCCCGTCGCAGAGACCGAGCTGATGGCCGAAGCGATCCCCGGGGCCGAGTTCGTGATCATGGAGAACACCGGGCATCTGGCCGCGTTGGAACGCCCCGACGAGGTCAACGCCCTCATCGACGAGTTCCTCAAGCGGCACCCGCTGGAGAGCTAGAGCGCCCGCGCCCTGCGCATGTCCTCGATGGCCCCCGCCCGGTCGCCCAGCTCGTTGCGGATCACCGCGCGCAGTGCGAGCGCATCGGCAAATCCAGACTCGATATCGAGGGCCTCATCGACCGCCGAGAGGGCTTCGTTCGGTTTGCTGGCGCCCTTGAGCGCCCACGCGTGGGTGTAGTGGTTGATGGCGTCATGGCCGCCGTATCGCACGGCAGAGAGTGCGCAATCAATCGCATCGAAGTGCCGCCCCATGCTGCCGAGGCAGTACGCCAGAATGCGCCAGGCCCGGGAATTCTTGTGCTCCAGCTCCAGCGCATCATTGGCGAGACGCAACGCCTCGCTGTCGTCTCCAGACGCCAGGGCCTCGCTTGCGCGGGTTGCCAGCTCCTCAGCGTCCACAGATTCGAAGGTACGCGAACCCTGCCCGCCAGTTATCCACTCATCGGCGGCGATGTCGATCAAGGTTCCGCTAGCAATCATCGGCAACCATCCTAACCAGCCACCATAGACGCGTCGATAACTCTGGTAACAAGCGGATGTTAGTTAGCCCACACCGGCCCGCAACGGGTTCACCGCGAATTCGATCACCCGATAGGGGGCATGGTCGCGCGAATCGGTGTTCCACTGGCTGACGTAAATGCTGAGCCGATCAAGCGTGGAGTCCGGCCCGATATATCCGCCATACGGCTGGGCCAGGGTGTTGTCCCACGACTCGGGCAGCTCGTCGGCGACCTCGGGCCAGGCTCCGGCGTTGACCACCGTGGTCGCCGGTACCGCGCCGAGCCGCGTGGGGTTGTCGGCAACCCGCACCTCGACGTTGCCCGTGGTCTGGTTGAAGTAGGACAGCACCGCCTGTCCGTCGACCATCTTCATGCTCAGCTCGCCCAGGTGGTCATCCCACAACGGCGTGACGGCGGCACCCCAGGCCCACCTGCCGTGAGCATCGGCGCCCCACCCCTGCCACGTCGCGCGGTCGGTGAACGTGTCCGGCTTGGCCCGGTACAGAACCACGGGTCGCGAACGATCGAATCCGTCGCTGACGATGTACACCCACCCCTTCGGCGACTCAGGGGTCCATAGCGGGTCGTAATAGCCGCTGATCTGAGTCTGCTGGCCATTCGCGTAATCACCGGGTCGTACCGATCCGGGCACGGTCGGCCATCCGGCACGGAACGGGTCAGGCTTCACCAACCGTGTCGACTGCGGAACCAAGTTTTTGGTGACGGCGATGAACAGCCAGTTAGTCCCGTTGATGTCGATGACGCCCGAGGGAAGTTGCGAGAATCCCGGCGGCGTCGGGTCTTCCAAAAGTGGGCGGTCGGTGCCCAGCACACCGGAGTGACGCACACCGGATGCGTTCGGCACCGTTTCCGTGTCGACGCGTAGCGCCACCGGCGAGTACCAGCCGCCGTATCCCACGCCCTGCCCTGCGAAGCTGTCACCACAGATCTGCAGCATGCCGCCGGTGAAAACCATGAACTCGCACAGATCGGTCGCGCCCAGGTTGTAGTCGGAGGTCGCGGTGCCCGTTCCCGCGACCGGCCCAACACGCACCACCTCACCGGGGTCCAGCGCAGGCAGCGACGCGGGCTGCAGCGGGTCAGCGAATGCGGCTGGGAAGCAGGGCAATTGCAGGCTTGTGAATGTCAGTAGCGCGGTCAGCAGAATCGTGCTGCCCCTGATGCGCCGCACGCCTCATCTCCCATCCGACGCCAAGGCGCCACTAACCATCCCAGGACAGGGTAGCCAGTGGCGCCGGGCGGCCGGATCGCGATGGACCCGGGTCAGGGGCGCGGCGCGGAGGGTGCGGGTGGCGTGGAGGGCGCGGGCGGCGGCGGCTGGTCGCGCCGGTCCTGACGCTCGGGCGGCTGCGGCGGGATGAACGCAGGACCGCGCTCGATGATGACCGGCCCACCGGGGGGAAGCATCGGAGGCTGACCGTCCCGCTGGAACATCATGTGCCGGCCGTGCTCACCGGGGCCACCAGGACCGCCGTGCCCACCATGCCCGCACTGCGAGCCGGCCAGCACGCCGAGACCGAAGGTGACGCCGAGGATCACGAATGCACCCGCGACGATGCCGACAACGGCGGCGATCTTCACCAGCAAGGTGTTACTCGCCGAACGCGGCGCGGGCGCGGGTGCCTGCGGAACAGACACCGGATTCGTTGGTGTATCGGGATTGTCTGGAGTTGTCATGCCCCGAGCATGGCCGAACCGACTGACCATTGCCCAGGGAAAACCCGTGAAGTTCCTGTGAGTCAGCTAGCGACGAGCAGTTCGGCGATCTGAATCGTATTGAGCGCGGCACCCTTCCGGAGGTTGTCTCCAGAAATGAACAGCGCCAGACCGCGATTACCCGGAACGCCCGGATCCTGACGGATCCGGCCCACCAGAGATTCGTCGGCACCCGCCGCGGCCAGCGGCGTGGGTACGTCGGCCAGGGTGACGCCCGCCGCCGCGCCAAGCAGCTCAGCGGCACGCGCGGGCGTCAGCTCACGCTCGAACTCGGCATTGATCGAGAGCGAGTGTCCGGTGAAGACCGGAACCCGTACACACGTACCGCTCACCAAAAGCTCTGGGATGCCAAGGATCTTGCGGCTCTCATGACGCAGCTTCTGGTCTTCATCGGTCTCACCGGAGCCGTCGTCGACCAGCGAGCCGGCCAGCGGGATTACGTTGAAGGCAATGGGTGCAACATATTTCACCGGTTCCGGGAAGCTGACGGCAGAGCCGTCGTGCACCAGTTGCTCACCATCGGCGATACCGGCGCGTACCTGAGTGGCCAACTCTTCCACGCCGGCCAGGCCACTGCCCGACACCGCCTGGTAGGTCGACACGATCAGCCGGGCGAGGCCCGCCTCGTCGTGCAACACCTTGAGCACCGGCATCGCAGCCATGGTGGTGCAGTTCGGGTTGGCGATAATGCCTTTCGGCAGCTTCACGCCACGCACGTCGCGATCGAAGTTCACCTCCGAAACCACCAACGGAACGTCCGGGTCCTTGCGCCACGCCGACGAGTTGTCGATGACGGTGACGCCTGCCTCGGCGAACCGTGGTGCTTGCACCCGGGACATGGTGGCCCCGGCGGAGAACAGCGCGATATCCAATCCAGAAGGATCCGCGGTCTCGGTGTTCTCGACCTCGATCTCCTGGCCGCGGAACGTCAGCTTCTTGCCCTCGGAGCGGGCAGACGCGAAGAACCGCACCGATGACGCCGGAAAGTCACGCTCTTCCAATAGCTTTCGCATGACGGCCCCGACCTGCCCGGTCGCGCCGACAACACCAATGGAGGTCATCGCCCGGTACCTCCGTACACGGTGGCTTCCTCTTCGCCACCGAGTTCGAAGGCGTCGTGGATGGCCTTGACCGCGGTGTCGAGCTCATCGTCCTTGACCAGCACCGAGATCCGGATCTCCGACGTCGAGATGAGTTCGATGTTGACCCCGGCCTTGGCCAGCGCCTCACAGAAGCCGGCAGTGACACCCGGGTGGCTGCGCATACCCGCACCCACCAGCGACACCTTGCCGATGTGATCGTCGTAGAGCACCTGCGAGAACCCGATCTCGTTCTTCAGAGAGTCCAGCTTCTCGACCGCGGTGGGCCCATTCTCCTTGGGGCAGGTGAAGGTGATGTCGGTCTTGCCGTCCTCGACCTTGGAGATGTTCTGCAGCACCATGTCGATGTTGATCTCGGCATCGGCCACGGCACGAAAGACCTTGGCGGCGTATCCGGGTACGTCGGGAATCCCGACGACGGTGACCTTGGCCTCGCCACGATCGTGTGCGACACCGGTGAGAATCGCTTCTTCCACAGGAATGTCCTCCATTGATCCGCTGACGATCGTGCCTGGCTTGTCGGTATACGACGAGCGCACGTGAACCGGAACGTTGTATCGCCGGGCGTATTCCACGCAGCGCAGCATGAGCACCTTTGCTCCGGCTGCCGCCATCTCCAGCATTTCCTCGAAACTGACCTTGTCCAGCCGGGCCGCATTCGGCACGATCCGCGGATCGGCGGTGAAGACCCCATCGACGTCGGTGTAGATCTCGCAGACGTCGGCCTTCAGCGCGGCGGCCAGCGCGACGGCGGTGGTATCAGAGCCACCGCGTCCCAACGTGGTGACGTCCTTGCTGTCCTGACTCACACCCTGGAATCCGGCGACCAGCACCACCTGGCCCTCGTCCAGGGCGGAGCGCAACCGGCCGGGAGTGACGTCGATGATCTTGGCGCTGCCGTGCCTGCCGGTGGTGATGACACCGGCCTGCGATCCTGTGAACGAACGCGCCGAGGCCCCCAGCGAGTGAATGGCCATCGCGACCAGGGCGTTGGACATCCGCTCACCGGCCGTCAGGAGCATGTCCAGCTCACGGGGCGGCGGTGCCGGGCAGACCTGTTGAGCCAGGTCAAGCAGCTCGTCGGTGGTGTCACCCATGGCCGAGACCACAACGACGACGTCGTTGCCGTTCTTCTTCGTCTCGACGATGCGTTCGGCCACCCTGCGGATGCGTTCGGCCGTTGCGACCGACGATCCGCCGTACTTTTGGACGACGAGCGCCACGGCATACCTTCCTGCTGTTCGGCCAGGGTCGGGGGAGATCCAGTCATCAGGATAAGGGGTTACGACAACTCGATAACCTGGCCCGTATGGGCAACCCGACCGAACGTACCGCCATCACCTCGGTTCCGATCCAGCCGCTGATCGCCTCGCGCTGGAGTCCGCGGCATTTCGATCCCGGTGCAAACCTGGCTCCCGAGACCCTGACAGCCCTGCTCGAAGCGGGTCGGTGGGCCGCCAGTTGGGGTAAGCGCTTCCCCGTCCGATACATCGTGGGCCTGCGCGGTGACGCCACCTACGAGGCACTGGTCGAGCTGCTCAATCGGGGAAACTCTTACGCAAAAGTTGCGGCAGCGCTCGTGCTGGTGAGCACCGACCTGGGAGATGATGACAACACCGCCGTCTACGCGGCGGTCGATGCCGGACTGGCGATTGCCCAGCTGGGTGTCGAGGCGCGCTCGCACGGTCTGCACACCCATCCGATGGCCGGATTCCGGGCGGACGACGCACCCGGCGTCTTCGGTATCCCCGAGAACGTGCGGCCCATCGCCGTCGTCGCGATCGGACCTGTTCTCGAGGATTACGCCGGTGCCGACGAATCGACCGTCGAGCGCGATCACGCCCCCCGGCAACGCCCCGCGCTGAGCGACATCGCCTTCACCGAGCACTGGGGCGAGAGTTTCGGCGGTTAGCGCGCCTCACCCGGCCGCCAGCACCTCTTCGGCTGCCTGCCTGCCGGATCGGACCGCTCCGTCCATGTAGCCGCTCCAGACCTGCGCCAGCTCCGCACCCGCCCAGTGGATACGCCCGATGGGTGCGGTCAATGCCTTGCCGTACTGCGTCCATACGCCCGCACCAAGCCGTCCTCCGTAGCATCCGCGGGTGAATTCCTCTGCAGTCCAGTCCTGTTCGACGATATCGAATGGTTCCGCGGCCTTCGGGCCGAAGTACTTGATCAGAGCGTCGACAACGATCTGACGCCGTTGCGCGACAGATAACTCTGCGGCGGAGCGCGCATGAGCCCCTTCGAGGAACCCGACCAGCACTCCACACGACCCGTCCGGCGGCGAGTTGTCCATGACTGGACTGAACGCGTCGTCAAGGCTGGCCACAAATCCACTGAGTCCGTCCTCGCGCCAGAACGGCGTCTGGTACCCGACCTGAAACTTGATGACCGCTCCGGCGGGGATCTGCTGAGTGAGACCGTCGCGGGAAGCGGGCAACGCCGGCAGATAGCGAATCCGTCCCGCCAGGGTCGGCGGGACCGCGACAACGACATGCCGTGCACTGACAACACTCCTCGTGGCGGCATGGAAGTCCTCATACGAGACCGCAACCCCGTCCGCGTCCTGCGCGATGGTCCGGACGATGGCACCGAGCTGGACCCGGTCGCCGAGTTCGGCCGCCAGGCGTTCGGAGATCTGGTGCGTGCCGCCGACGACTCTGCGCTCCTGGGCGCCCCCGCCGATGGCAAGCAGCGCTGCCAGGTTGTTGCCCGAGGATTTGAGGTACATCAGGAAATGCAGGAGCGACATCTCGGGCGCCTCCGCGGAGAACACGGCCGGCACCAGAAACCGGAAGAAGCGGGTCGCGACACTGTCGGCGCTGTTGGCCGTGACCCACGCGTCGAAGGTCTGACGATCCAATTCCTCGGCATCCGGCGCCTGCCACGGCGATTCCGGGGGCACTGTCGAGGCCAGGGCCTCGATCTTTACCCACAGTCGTCCCACCTCGGCCAGGGCTTCCGGCGAAAGTCCGAAGAGCCCGTCGCGATATCGGATCGCCTGGCCGTCCAGGACGGTCAGCGCGTCGCCATCCTCGTAACTCGGGAAAGTCTCCAGGCCAAGCTCCGCGATGAGGCCGAGCACGGCGTCTTGGGTGGGCCCCACCCATTGGCCGCCCTTTTCCACCGGCACGCCATTGCTCAGAAACCCGCCCAGGTTGCGTCCCGCCACTCGGTCCCGGGCCTCGAGGACGCGCACGGACTTTCCCGCGGCAACAAGCGTGCGGGCCGCGGACAGCCCCGCGAGACCGGCACCGACCACCACGACATCCACATCCGTCATGCCATCTCCTATTCAAGTCAGTCGTATGACTGAATTCAGGGTAAGGCGAGAAACGGATACAGGCAAGGGAGCCGCTAGGCGGGCGTTACCGCCGCGAGTGAAATCAACATCGTGGTCAGGGAGTCGAGGTCTTCAGCGGAACGAGCCGGGTCCGGACTGACGACATGCTGCAGGATCAGGCCGTCGATTCCGGCCACAAGCACCCGAGCCAACCGCTCGAAAGACACCGCACAACGCTCTCCGGCCCGTCGCGCCGCCTCCTGGCACCAGTGGGCGACGACCTGGGTGTAACGCTCGTACTGCCAGGCCGGGAGATCCTCCAGGCCTGGTGTCCGAAGTGCATGGGTGACGAGTTCGTACTGGACCAGCTGCAGATCGCGATGCTCGTCGACCAGCTGTGACCAGAAATTCCGCACGCCGTGCCGGATCGCGTTCTCCAGGCCGGTTTCGGTTTCCGAGACACCGCGCAGAACTCCCGAGATCTCCTCCACGACATCCTCGATCACCGCCTTGAGCAGGCCCTGCTTACTCGGAAAGACGTACTGGAGCGTCCCCAATGGGATGCCCGCCTCCCCGGCGACAGCGCGCATGGTGGTGCGGCCCACCCCTTCATGCATCAGCACCACACGCGCGGCCGCGACCGCTTCCCTGGTCCGCTGCGCCGATTCGACGTAGGGCATCACAGAACTCCTGTCAGTAGCAGAGCCGATACCTGCCCCTCGATGACCGCGCCGCTGTCCATGACGCCATTGTGTCCCGGTGCACGCCTCAGTCGAACGAACCCCGGAAGATCCCTACCGCCTTGTCGATCATCGCGCGGGTAGATCCACAGTCCCCGGCCTTCAGCGAGAAGCTCAGCACCTCGATGAAAATCCGCTCCGGGGTGCTGTTCTCCTGCATGGCACCACCCGGGACGTCGCGGGCGTACAACGGCTTACCCAGACGCACCATGCTGGTGCACATGCTGCCGTCTTGACCGTGGAAGTACTCGACACCGTCCCGGATTTCCTCGTGCAGCCTCGACGGCGGATCGACGCCCGTCCTCATGGTGAATTCGAATTGAGTATCGCTGTCTTTCAACGAGAATCGACATGAGAACGGGTCGCCAAACAGGGACGTTCTCAGATCATCTACCCGGCCCGGATACTCATCGAGAATCTCGCACGGATCCCGCTCGGCGATCTTGATCGGATACGCGCTCAATGCCTCACGCACAGGCATATCGGCCGGGTTCAGCGTGGCCAGCACACCGATAACTGGCTGTGCCATCTTGCAATTCGGTGCGGGCACGCCCCTGGCGCCGTCGACGACCACAACGCGCAGTGCCGGCACCCGCGTCCCCTTCAACACGGGCGCATTCGGAAGCTTGTTCAACGCGATCGGAAATTCGTACAGACATGTGCCCACGGTGTGAAACACCGGTGCGCCACCGATCGTGAATTCGGGCCGCTCCCGCGAATAGTCACCCAGTACCAGTGACAGACCCACACTCGATGGGGACGCCGTGCCGGTCACCTTGATGGAACCGAAACAGCCACCCACATCTCCCGAAATGTAGGTCGGAGCGCCAATATCCTTGAGCATCAACAAAAGGCCACATGGATCGATCCGTCGCAACGCCCGCAGATAAGCCAACAGGGTCATCTGCGTTTCCGTGAAGGTTTGACCGTATGTGGCCACCTCGCCGACGAACAGACTCGCGCCCGTGAGCGCGGGCGATCCTCCCTTGGCCGAACCGGATACCACGTTCGCACACCCCGCGATCGCCAGTGCGGCGACGAGGCCCAGCGCTATCGAGCGGAGTTTGCGAATAGTCGCACCGCCTTGTCCAAAATCTCCCGCATCTGCCCGCAATCGGTCCGCCCTTCTTCCGTGAAGGCGCTCGCGACCACGGCCGGAAAATAGGCGTCGGCATCGGTATTCGCCGCACCGCCGCCGACATCCTTGGGGTACAACGGATCTCCCACCAACGCCAGCGCGTGACACCCCGTCAGCTGATTCGGATCCTCGTTATGGAAATACGTCACGCCGCCGCGGGTCGATTTCGTGTACTCCTCCGGGAAGTCATCGACGCTGCTCGTCAGCTGCACGGTGTACTCGATATCGGTTTCCGATAGCGAGAAATCACACCCGAAGGGATCGCCCAGCAGGTCCACGGAGACCTTCTGCGCCTTTCCCGGATACTCCCCGAGGATCTCGCACGGATCGCGTTCGGCAAGTTTGATCGGATATGCGCTGAGCGCAGAACGCGGCGGCAATCCCGACGGCAGCTCCTTGGCGATCGCGGTCATCACCTGCTTGGCAAGCCGGCAGTCCGGATCCGAGTATTCGTCCGACCCGTACAGGTACGCACTGACCGACAGCATGGCCTGCATCGTCGGGTTCGAGGGCGCCCCCGGCAGCCGCTCCAGGCCCAGCGGTACCTCGTACTCGCAATCTGCTCCGGTCTCGTAGACCGGGACAGACCCCACCACGAAGGCCGCGGGGACGTCCCGCTTGTCCTGCATCGAATACGCGTAGGAGACCTCGGTGAGACCGGGATCACCTGTGACCTTCACGCTGGCATAACACATCGGAAAGTCGCCAACGACCTGTCCAGGGTCTCCGAAGTCCTTGAGACTGGCGGCGAATCCGCAGGGATCCACCCTCCGTAGCGCACGCGCATAGGCCAGCGTCACCTTCTCGGTGGCATTGAGCTTCTGTCCATAGTCGGGCTGGTCGCCGTGAAAGAAGGAGTCGGCGCCGGGCGCGGGTTCTCCTCCCCGCGGCTGCCCGCTGACAGTGCGCGCACAACCGGTGACCACCAGCAGAACCAGCAGCGTCACCATCCCCCGCCGTACCCACATGCTCTGCGAGCTTGCCAGATGATCGGGCTTCTTGCGGCTGGTAGAGTCCCGTCTATGCAGCGGGCGCTCCTCCTCCGACGCCGCGACAGGGTCTAATCCAGACCGGCTTCCTGTCGCGGGTTGTTGGCGTGCCGGTCGAGATACCCCTCAAACTCCCGGAGCCTTCCCATGACTAGCTTCTCTTCAGACGAGTTCAACTACACCCCCCGCAGCATCGTCACCCCGAATGGACCCATTCCGGCCGACCAACCGGCGTGGAACACCCAGAAGAACAGCTCGATGCCGGTGCATCGGTACCGCTCATTCGCCGATGAGGTCGAAAAGATCGAGCTGCCCGACCGCACCTGGCCCGACAAGGTGATCACCCGCGCACCGCAATGGGCGGCGGTCGACCTGCGTGACGGCAACCAGGCCCTGATCGACCCGATGAGTCCCGCGCGTAAGCGCCGGATGTTCGATATGCAGATCCGGATGGGCTTCAAGGAAATCGAGGTCGGGTTTCCCTCGGCCAGCCAGACCGATTTCGATTTCATCCGCGAGCTGATCAGCGAGAACGCCATCCCCGATGACGTGACCGTCCAGGTGCTGACCCAGTGCCGACCGGAGCTGATCGAACGCACGTTCCTGGCCTGCGAGGGCGCCGCCAAGGTGATCGTGCACTTCTACAACTCGACGTCGATCCTGCAGCGGCGCGTGGTTTTTCGGGGTGAGAAGGACGCGATCCAGAAGATCGCCACCGATGGTGCCCGCAAGTGTGTTGAGGAAGCGGCCAAATACCCCGATACGCATTGGCGTTTCCAGTACTCCCCGGAGTCGTACACCGGCACCGAGCTGCAGTACGCGCTGGAGGTGTGCAACGCCGTCGGCGACATCATCGAGCCGACACCGGACAACCCGATCATCTTCAATCTGCCGTCGACGGTTGAGATGACAACCCCCAATGTGTACGCCGATTCCATCGAGTGGATGAGCCGCAACCTGGCTCGTCGCGACTCGGTAATCCTGAGCCTGCACCCACATAACGATCGTGGAACCGCCGTCGCCGCAGCAGAATTGGGTTACCAGGCAGGCGCCGACCGTATCGAGGGATGTCTGTTCGGCAACGGCGAGCGCACCGGAAACGTGTGCCTGGTGACGCTGGGGCTGAACCTGTTCAGCCGCGGGGTGGACCCACAGATCGATTTCTCCAACATCGACGAGATCCGGCACACGGTCGAGTACTGCAACCAGCTGAAGGTTCCCGAGCGGCACCCGTACGGTGGCGATCTGGTCTACACCGCCTTCTCCGGCAGCCACCAGGACGCCATCAACAAGGGCCTGGATCAAATGAAACGCGATGCGGACGAGGCAGATTCCGACGTCGACGACATTCTGTGGCAGGTGCCATACCTGCCCATCGACCCCAAGGACGTCGGCCGCAACTACGAGGCCGTGATCCGGGTGAACTCGCAATCCGGCAAGGGCGGCGTCGCCTACATCATGAAGTCCGATCACGGATTGGTGCTGCCGCGCCGTCTGCAGATCGAATTCGCGCAGTCGATCCAGCGGATCACCGACGGCGAGGGTGGTGAGGTGAACCCGAAGGAGATCTGGGACGTCTTCGCCGAGGAGTACCTGGCGCCGATCACTCCGCTGGAGCGGATTCGCCAGAAGGTGACCGCATCCGAGGAGGATGGCGGCACGGATTCCATTGCCGCCGTGGTGAAGATCGACGGTAAGGAAACTGAAGTCCACGGTACGGGCAACGGGCCGTTGGCTGCCTTCGTCGATGCGCTGTCGAGCGTGGGCTACACCGTCAACGTCTTGGACTACTCCGAGCACGCCATGAGCGCCGGTGACGATGCGCAGGCGGCGGCCTATGTCGAAGCCATGGTTGTCGGCCCCCACGGCGGCGAGGCACAGACCGTGTGGGGTGTCGGTATCGCACCGTCGATCACCACCGCCTCACTGCGGGCGGTGGTATCGGCCGTCAACCGTGCGGCGCGCGCCTAGACCTCACATCGAGAGCGAGCCTGGCGGAGATTCTTAGCCAACTTTCCGCGCCAGGCTCGCTCTCGATTCGATTAACGAGTCCCGTAGCGCCGGCGGAACTTCTCGACCTGGCCGGCGGTATCCATGATCCGGCGATCGCCCGTCCAGAACGGGTGCGAGTCCGCCGTCACTTCAACGGTGATGAGCGGGTACTCCTGGCCCTCGAACTCAACGGTGCGGGTGCTCGTCGCGGTCGAGCGGGTCAAGAACATTTTTCCGGTGGTGGTGTCCTGGAAGACGACCGGGTGATAATCGGGGTGGATACCGGGCTTCATCAGTGGTTCCCTTCTGTGTTGTTCTCGCCGTAGGACAGGAAGGCCTCAAGCTCGGACACGTGTTCGCACGGATCCTCATGCCAATCGCCGAACGGATCGTCGAATTCATGCCACCTTGCGGGGCTTGCCATTTCGGCATCGGTGAGCAGCGCCCCACGCAATGCGTCCAGCACCTCGGCGCTGTCGGCTCCGCATACCAGCACCGTCATCGCGGTGTGGCGGTCGCCGAAACGGTAGTCCCACATGAGATCGGCGAATGCCCGACGTTCCGGATCCGATCGCAGCACCTCGTCGGAATCCATTGCCGCCAGCCATTTCCCGGCCGCCGAAACTCTGAGGCCACCGCCCGCCGACTCCAGCCACATCGCCTGTTCATCCTGCGTGGCCAACCACAACCGGCCCCGGGTACGGATCACTCCGTCGAGCAACAGATCAATCGCGGCATGCAATCGTTCCGGATGGAAGGGCCTGCGCGCGTTGAACTCCACCAGTGCGATGCGACCGTCAACGGCCAGCGAGGGCTGCCCGCCGAGTAGAGCGCCATGCGGATTGTCGGACCGGCCGCACCGTGCATCCTCTTCCAGATGATCAAGGGCCTGCTCTACGCGACCGATGCGGGCAGTGATGCGGGCCCGTGGTGACAAGCGCCGCAGTACCGACAGCACTTCGGGCTCTGGATTGCGAACCACCAGGACGTCGGCGAACTCGGCCTGTCCAATCACCACCTGTGCGACAGTTCGGCCATCTTCGAGTTCGTCGTCACCGAGCGCTTGCTGCAACCAGTTCACACTGTCCACACAACTGACCACCCCGGCGATCTCGACATCACGGGCGGCCGGTCCGTCGACGAACCCCGGTCCGACACGAACGGGCACGGTGTTGATCGCCCAGCAGATCGGATCGGCTTCCAGCCACGGCTCCAGGTGCAGGACGATCCGCCCGACGTCGTCTCGGCGATGGAGCTTGCGCAGCAGAACGAGCAGGTCATCACGGACCGTGCAGGACACGCAGCCGTGAGCCAGTTCCAGAACGGACTCCGCAGTTCCCCGGATCCCAGCGACGGTCCGCTTGACGATATGCCCGTCGAATCGGTGCCTGACGATGACAGTTCCCGGGTCGCGCGCCAACACGTCCACGACCGCGTCGGTATCGGTCTGTCCGGACACGAGTAGCACCGGCGTGCGCATGACTCTCCCTTTTCCAGCCCTTTTGCACCTAAATGCAAACGATTTTCATTACCAACAGCTTCACGGTACAGTCCCAAGCAACACTTGTCGAAAACGATTCCCATTATCAAATGGGCATGAATGGAGGTCCGTTGTCCGCGCATTGCGAGGTGACCGGACGGTCGCCGGGCTTCGGTAACGCGGTGTCGCATTCACACCGCCGCACCCGTCGCCGCTGGTCACCCAATATCCAGCTCAAGACGTACTACCTGCCCTCGGAGGACCGGCGCATCAAGCTCCGGGTGAGCACCAAGGGCATGAAGGTGATCGACCGAGACGGCATCGAGGCCGTGGTGGCACGGCTGCGCGCGCAGGGACGGAAGTTCTGATGGCGCGCAACGAGATCCGACCCATTGTGAAACTGCGGTCGACCGCGGGCACCGGATACACGTATGTCACCCGCAAGAACCGGCGCAACGATCCGGACCGGATGGTGCTGCGCAAGTACGACCCCGTAGTGCGTAAGCACGTGGAATTCAGAGAGGAGCGCTGAGATGGCCAAGAAATCCAAGATCGCCAAGAACGAGCAGCGCCGCGCCATCGTCGAGCGCTATGCCGAGCGGCGCGCAGAGCTCAAGGAGATCATCCGGCAGCCATTGAGCACCCAGGAGCAGCGCATAGCGGCACAGGCCGAGCTGGCCCGCCAGCCGCGCGATGCCAGCGCGGTGCGGCTGCGCAACCGCGATGCGGTGGACGGCCGGCCCCGTGGTTATCTGCGCAAGTTCGGACTGTCCCGCGTGCGGGTCCGTGAACTCGTGCACGACGGGTCGCTGCCCGGTGTCCGGAAAGCGAGCTGGTGATGGCCGCCAAGACATCCCGCAATCGTCGCGCCAAGGTCGCCGATACCAAACCCAAGCCCAATCTCTTTGCCAAATTGGGTCTTTCAGAGGTCGACTACAAAGACACCAACACCCTGCGCCTGTTCATATCCGAGCGCGGCAAGATCCGTGCCCGCCGGGTGACAGGCCTGACCGTGCAACAGCAGCGCCAGGTCGCCACCGCGATCAAGAACGCCCGCGAGATGGCGCTATTGCCCTACGCCTGACACCCGATCAGCGCGGCTGTGGAATCGCGTTCTCCAACAGGAAGACGTGATCCGGACTGATCACCTTGGTGATAGCGGTACCGAACAAGGTGCTGGGCTGCGCGGGTTGCTTGGCCACGTCGGTATTGAGCAGCGCCACCACGGTGGTCTGTTCGGCGGGCGAGTAGATGGCAAGCGTCTGGTAACCGGGGATGCTGCCGTTGTGGCCGATCCATCCATGCGCATCGAAAATCCCCAGGCCGTAACGGATATCGTCGGGAACCGGCGGCATCGCCACGGTCTGCAACCGCTGCTGCTGGGTGGCCGGTGTCAAAAGCTTGCCCGTTGCCAGCGCGGGCACCCAGATCCGAAGGTCCTCGAGCGTCGAGATCATCGCACCCGCCCAGGACGCCCACGACGGACTCCAATCCGTGCTGTCGATGAGCGGCCCGGTCGGCGTCAGCTGCGTGTATCCCTGCGCGTGTGGATCGGGGATGGTGTTGGTGTCGGGGAAACTGGTGTGTTTCAAGCCGAGTGGTTCGGTGATGTGCTCGCGCACGAATGCCGGTAGGCTCTGCCCACTGACCTTCTCGACCACCTGTCCCAACAGCACGGCGTTGGTGTTGCTGTACTCGTAGCCCTGGCCCGCAGGGAAATTGGGCGGTTGCGCGAAGGCGTAGTCGAGCAGCTGTTGGGTGCTGTACCGGCGCCGTGGATCGGCCTCCAGGTCACGGTTGAAGACCAAGGACATCGAATAGTTGAACAGTCCGCTCTGCATCCGGGCGAGCTGACGCAGGGTGATCTTGTCGCCGCCCGGAACCTTGTCGACATACTTGGCAATCGGATCATCGAGTCCCACCTTGCCCTCATCGACAAGCTGCAGCACCGCGGTAACCGTGAAGGTCTTTGTCACACTGCCGATTCGGTGATAGAAATCGGTACGCATCGGTGCGCGGGTCGTCGTGTTCGCGAGCCCGAATGCCCGTACATACTGCCCCTTGGGTCCCCACACTCCGACGATCGCACCGGGTACCGCCGCGCTCGAGAGCACCTCGTTGATGGCGGTGTCGAGCTTGGCCGACGTCTGCGCGTCCAGGTCTGCGACGGCAATGCCCGAGTGTGTCCCACACCCGCTGACGAGCAGCGCAAGCGCGAGTACCGCACAGAGGATTCGGCGCATCAGAACAGTGAGTACTGCGCTCCGGCGCGGCTGGGAACCGTGAACTGCTCGACATCGGTACCGCCAACAACGCGCCGCACCTCGGTCATGAACGTCTCGTCATCCAGCAGCGGCACGCCGAGCGACCGGGCGTGAAATCCCTTACCTTGCTCAGGATTTGGCTGGTTGCAGATCACCACCGAGGTGTCTTCGTCGACCGTGTCGGCATAGGCGAGGCCGGCCTGCATGATCTGCTCGACCAGCTCCTCATGTGTGCGAGCGACCTCGGAACTCAAGGCCACCCGCATGCCCTGCACCAGCGGCTGACCGGCGACGAACGGGCCGGGATTGAGCCAGTGACACGGCTGACGAGACGCCACGGTCTTGAGGGAGCGCAGCTCCTCGTGTGTCACACGGCCGTTGGGCCAGCGCTTGCGGGTGGTCTCGCGGATGGGGAGCCACGTTCCCCGTTCCCGCGCGCGGTCAAGCACCTTCGGCAGCACCTCGGCCAGTACCCGAGCGTCGTCGTACGCGTCATGGGCCTTGAGCTGCTCGACGCCCCAATGCGCGGCGAGGGTTTCTAGCCGCAGATTGGGCGTATCCAGGTCGAGACGCCGGGTCAGCTCAACCGTGCACATCACCGCCTCGGTGGGCAGCTCGGCACCGGCCAGTTCGGCCTCCGCCGCCAGGAACGAGTAGTCGAACCCGACGTTGTGGGCGACCAGTGTCCGGCCTCGCAGCAGCGCGATGAGGTCAGGGACGATATCGGCGAACTCGGGCTGTCCCTCCAGCATCTCCGGAGTGAGGCCGTGCACATGCGTGGGGCCCGGATCAACACCCGGATTCAGCAGACTCACCACACTGTCGGTGATGCTTCCGTCGGCATCCAGTGCCAACGCCGCGACACTGATGACACGCGCCCGACCTGGCTGAAAGCCGGAAGTCTCCAGGTCAACCACTACCCACTTGGGGCTGTGGTCGGGCGTCTGCCCCCAGATCGGCATGACTCAGGATGGCATGTGGGACCGACAAGCCGCTCTAGGCGCGCGGGGTACGCAACACCTGACGGCCGATGGCGTACTTGTGCACCTCGGTGGGGCCGTCGTACAGACGGAAGGCACGCATATCGCGGAAGATCATCTCCACCGGCGTCTCGTCACTGATGCCGATACCGCCGAGCACCTGCACACACCGGTCGGTGACCTTGAACAGCTCCTCGGACACGAACGACTTGGCCATCGAGCTCTCGTGCCGCCCCTTGGCCCCGTTGTCCATCATCCAGCAGGCGTGCCAGATGGTGAGACGACATTGATGCAGCGCGATCTCATTGTCGGCCAGCATGAAGGAGACTCCCTGATGCTCGCCGATGGTCTTACCGAACGAGGTCCGGGTGCGCGCGTAGTTCACGGCGATGTCCTGAGCGCGGGCGGCGGCCCCGAGCCAACGCATACAGTGCGTCAACCGCGCCGGTGCGAGCCGCAACTGCGCGTACCGGAAGGCCTGGCCGGTCTCCCCGAGCAGCGCCTCCCGCGGCAGAGTCAGATTGTCGAACCGCACCACCGCGTGCCCCTCGGCGTAGTTGCGGTCCATCGTGTTCATGATCCGTTCGATCACAATGCCTGCGGTGTCACCGTCACACAAGAACAGCGTGGGCCCCTCGGGCAGATGATCGTTGGCCTCCAGGTTGGCCATGATGATCCACGTCTTGGCGCCGCGCGCGCCGGTGATGAGCCACTTACGCCCGTTGATGACGAAGTTCTGGCCATCGAAGGTGGCGGAGGTCTTGAGCTGTGACGGGTCCGATCCGGCGCCATCGGGTTCGGTCATCGCGAACGCCGAGCGCTGATACCCCTCGATGACGGGGCGCAGGAATTTCTCCGACTGCTCCTCGTTGGTGATCTTGCCGAGCAGGAACATGTTGCCTTCATCGGGCGCAGCGCAGTTCATCGCGATGGGGCCCAAAGTGGACCAGCCCGCCGCCTCGAAGATCACGGCTTGACCGATATGCGAAAGGCCCCAACCTCCATAGGATTCCGGCGCCTGCACGGTCAGCAGCCCGGCATCTCGAGCCTTGCCGACAAGCTCGGCGCGCAGTTCATCGGTGGGTCCGTGCGCAGTCAGCCGAGGATCGCGCTCGTAGGGAATCACAATGTCGGTGACGAACTCACGCACCCGCTGTGCCTTCGTGGCCAACTCTTCCGGAACGCTGAAATCGATCATATTTCTCCCTCGGTGAATTGTGTTGCCGCCCAACTAAGGACAGCCATGGCGATGTCTTCGAAATCCGCGTATCCGGCGCCGACGAGGTCGCCGCACTGCCACTTGCGGTATAGCTGCATCCACGCGACACCCAAACGGAGCCGCGCGCACGCCACCTGCCAGTGCAACGGGCGCGGCCGCATTCCAGCCACCGTGAAGTAGGAATCGATGACGTCCCGACGACTCGCGAACCCTGTTGTCGTGGTCGGCATCTGATTGACGGCACGCACCGCGGTCGGGTCCCCCGGCTCCATCCAGTACGACGTCAGAATTGCCAGGTCGAAGAGCGGGCAGCCCCGGGTGGCCATATCCCAATCGATCACGGCGTTGGGCGACAACGTTTCCCGGTCGACGAGCATGTTGTCGAGTTTGAGATCCATATGCAGTAGCGAGACCCGCGACTGCTCGGGGATCTGCTGTTCCAGCCGCGAGGTCAGGTTCGTGACGACGGCAGGCAACCCCTCGGGCCACACCGCATGTGCCCGGCGCGTCCAGCCGGCGAGCTGACGTTCAAGGAAGCCCTCGGGCTTGCCGAGATCGCCCAAACCCACCGATTCCGGCGTCACCGCGTGCAGCGAGGTCATCGCCTCGATCAAGGTGGCAGTGATGCGCTCCGGAGCCTCGCCCGGAAGACCTGCCGGCAGTTCTCCACCGATCACCAACCCCTCGCGATACTCCAGAAACTGGAAGGGGGCGCCGAGCACGTCAAGATCATCGCAATACAACAAGCCTCGCGGAGCCAGGGCGAATCCCGCATTGAGCCGCGAGAGCACCCGCCATTCGCGCGCCATATCGTTGGCGCCCTCGGCGATCGGGCCAGCGGGTGGGCGGCGAAACACAGCCGGCCGTCCGTCGAGGGCCACCAGATAGTTCAGATTGGCCTTACCGCCCGCGAACTGTCGCGCCGCCGAGGCATCGAGGACGTGTCCCTGCCGCGCCACCCAGGACGACAGCGCCGACCAGTCTTGCGTCGTCGTCTCGGCTGTGGCGCGGAACACACGCGTTACCCTAGCCGCGTACCTCAACCGGCTGGTTGGTTGGGTGGATGGTCACGCGTTTTCGCCGGTAGCGTCGATCAGTCGCCCCAGTATTCGTCTGAGTTCGCCCTGATCCTCGGCGCTCAAGCGGCCGAACATCTCGTCCTCCGCGGCCCGGATTGCCGACTCCACGCGTTTGAGTAACGCCTTGCCCTTGGCGGTGACCCGGGCCGGTAACGCTCGCCCCGAGGCCGGCACCGTCGGCCGGGACACCAGCGCCACGTTCTGCAATCCGTTGAGAACCTGATTCATCGCCTGTGCCGAGACGTTGTGTTCGCGCGCCAGCTCAGCGCTGGTACGCCCGGGGCTTTCGTTGAGCATCCGCAGGCACATGAACTCCGGCATCCCGAGCCCGAGCGGCCGCAACGCAGCAAGGACCTGCGGACGCATCACGGCACCAGCCCGGAACATCAGGTACCCCAGTGGCTCGACCTCATCGGATTCAGTCATCGCAAGCATCCTGGCATGAACCTTCCAGGACGCACGCAGACTCGCACCCTTTGACTGGGCACGCTCGGAAGGTAAGCCCAGGCAACTCGGCCTTTCTACCGAGGATGACCAGGCCGCGACATGGACAGCGCGAACAAACTGTTGCCGTGCAATGGATTACCGCTCACTACGAAATTCTCAGCCAACTCATATCAAGAATCTTGACATGCTGGATTCAGCGCAGGTATCAAGGAAGTTGATACAGGTTCAGCGGGCAACACGTCAGCTGCCTGATCTTCAGAGAAGGAGAATTAGATGTCTGATTCATTCGCAGGCTTCGAAGGTCACGGTCCCGCCTTCGGCGGACCCGGATTTGGCGGACCCGGATTTGGCGGCCCGGGGTTCGGCCCCGGCGGTCCCGGCGGTTTCGGATTCCGCATCAAGCGCGCCGTCACCGCCTCACTGCTGCTCGACGGGCCCGCCAGCGCCGCGCAGATCGTGCAGCGTGTCTCGGATGCAACCGAGGGTGAGATCACCCTTCCCGAGCCCGTGGTCGAGCGTGTCCTCGAACGGCTGGCCCATCGCGGCGTGGTGAAGACCGACGACGGCGTGGCCACCCTGACCGACTTCGGCCGGAAGGTGCTCGCGAAGCGGGGCATCACCAGCCAGACCGCGCAAGCACTCCGGACCAAGTTGTTCCCCAAACTCGTCAATGTCCTCAAGCTCCGCTCGGGGCTGGCCGAGATTGCCGGGCTGGCGCGCGTCATCGCCCTGACCGGTACTGCCGAGCAGAAGGAGCAGCTGGCAGAGGCCAGCGCCACGCTTCAGGCCACGGTCAACGACGTCAAGCAGTCGCTACAGCGCGCCGTCGCCTAGAGGCTGGATCTGCACTGCCCGTGCGGCCATCACCTCCGGTCGCACGGGCAGTGCACACCTGCTCCACGACGGCGACATCATCGCCTCGCAGGGGCCTCCAATAAACTGCGCGGATGCCCATCGAGCACCTATCGCTGCGCGGCCGAATCGCGCTCGCCGCGGGCTCCGCCGCGCGCTGGGCCTCGCGTGTCAGTAGTCGCGGCGCGGGGTCAATGATCGGCGGGCTGGTTGCCCTCAAACTCGACGGCGGCATCCTGGCCGAACTGGGGGTCGGCCGCCGCACGGCCATAGTCACCGGCACCAACGGCAAGTCCACCACCACCCGCATGCTGACCGCTGCGCTCGCGACCACCGGGCCAGTGGCCACCAACACCGAGGGCTCGAACATGGACGCGGGTCTGGTGGCGGCACTGGCCGGAACCCGCGAGGCCGAGCTGGCGGTGCTCGAGGTCGACGAGATGCATGTGCCACATGTCGCCGACGCGATCCGCCCCGCAGTCATCGTGCTGCTCAATCTCAGCCGCGATCAGCTTGACCGCGTCGGCGAGATCAACAACATCGAGCGCACTCTGCGCAAGGGGCTGTCCCGACACCGTGACGCGGTGATCGTCGCGAACTGCGATGACGTCCTCATGACTTCGGCGGCCTACGACAACCCGAATGTCGTCTGGGTGGCCGCCGGCGGCGGCTGGGCCGGTGATTCGGTGAGCTGTCCACGCAGCGGCGAGCTCATCGTCCGCGACGGAAACCATTGGCACAGTACCGGAACCGACTTCTCCCGACCGGACCCGGACTGGTGGTTCGACGACGACCGCATCTATGGGCCCAGCGGAATCAGCCTGCCGATGTCGCTGACGCTGCCCGGTACCGCCAACCGCGGAAACGCAACGCTCGCGGTGGCCGGGGCAGTTGAGCTCGGTGCCCGCCCCGGCCCTGCCGTCGATGCCGTATCCGCGGTCGATCAGGTGGCCGGCCGCTACCGGAGCATCGATCTCGGAGATCACACGGTCCGACTGCTGCTGGCCAAGAATCCGGCCGGCTGGCAGGAAGCGCTGTCGATGGTGGACACCGACGCCGACGGACTCGTCATCGCCGTCAACGGGCAGGTCCCCGACGGCGAAGACCTGTCCTGGCTATGGGATGTCAACTTTGAACATTTCGCGTGCGATAACCCGCAGACCACCGTGCCGCCCGTCGTCGCGTCGGGCGAACGCGGCACCGATCTCGCGGTGCGGCTGACTTATGCCAGCGTCACGCACACCTTGCATCACGACCCTGTTCAGGCCATCAGAGCCTGTCCGTCCGGCAAGGTCGACGTGATCGCCAACTACACGGCGTTCCTCAACCTCAACCGCGCGCTGGCCAAAGGTGGTGCGGTATGAGCGAATCCACCGTTCGAATCGGCCTGGTACTCCCGGACGTGATGGGCACCTACGGCGATTCGGGTAATGCCGTGGTGCTGCGGCAGCGCCTGCGGATGCGCGGAATCGACGCCGAGATCGTGGAGATCACCCTCGCAGATCCCGTTCCCGACTCCCTGGACGTGTACACGCTGGGCGGGGCCGAAGACTACGCACAACGGCTCGCCACCCGTCACCTCATCGCGCATCCGGGCCTGCAACGCGCCGCCGAGCGCGGTGCACCGGTGCTGGCGATCTGCGCGGCCATCCAGGTGCTCGGGCATTGGTACGAAACGTCATCCGGTGAGCGCGTCGAAGGCGTCGGCCTGCTCGATGTCACCACCAGCCCGCAGGACAAGCGCACCATCGGCGAATTGGCCGGCGTACCCATCATGGATGAGCTCGAAGACACCCTGACAGGATTCGAGAATCACCGCGGTGGAACAGTTTTGGGACCCGCAGCGGCTCCGCTGTCCAAGGTCGGCCGAGGCGCCGGGAATCGTGCCGGCGACGGTGCCGACGGTGTGGTGCAGGGCAGCGTGATCGCCACCTACATGCACGGTCCGTGTCTGGCCCGCAATCCCGAGCTGGCGGACCTGTTACTTGCGCGCGCCATGAACGTGCCGCAACTGACCCCGCTGGACCTGGACGAGGTAGCGCGGCTGCGCCGAGAGCGCTTGTCCGCCCGCTAGCCTTCCCCCGCCCTCTCATGGGCAGAGCACCAGGTACCGAATTCGAGTAGTCGATTACTCACGCAGACCCGGCCGTACGCGCAATACGTTCCGTGGGCATTCACGTTCCATACCGAACGCCCAAAGGAGCGATTGTGACCAGTGATTCCGTAGCACGGTTCTTAAAGGCTGAGCGGCGCAGTCTATCTGTGCCAGAAGAGAAGTCGGTGATCGTCGATCCCAGCGACCGCGAATGGGCTGAGGTGACGCATCGCCTGGACATCGCCGGATACGACGATCTTCAGACCCTGCGCCTGGTCCCCGAACGCTTGGAGGAAAGCGTTGCACGCCAGGCCATAGCTGAGGATGATCTCGCGGTACGTGAGATCGCCCGTCGCATGGCTGAGAGTGTCGCCGAACACCCCGACGTCCAGGACTCGTGCTGCACACCGTGTGCGAGCAAGAGCGAGGGGCGAGTGAGCTACCCGGCGCGACTCAGCCAGCTCTACCGCGAGATCCGCCCGGCCCTGCACACGAATCTGTCACGCGCAGTGAGTGATGCACTTGGAGTGCCGCTGGAGGCCGACAGCCTCGAGGTGAAGATCACCCATTCGTTCACCCAGCGGTACGCCGCACATGCCACCCGAATACCGCTGGTTCTCGTGCTGTTCAAAGATATCGAGATCGGCAGGAGCGCGACGCTGACCTTGGGGTCGAAAGCGAAGAGCCTGTGGGCCAACGACATCCGCATTCATACCGGCGGACGACTAGTTATCACCTCCAGTTACATCAAGATTCGCGCGACATCCGTTCGCGGCAACCTGGCATAAGCAGCGATCTGACATCACAAGGAGTAAGCACCATGGCGAACATCATCAGCAATGGCCCGAACGGCGACGCCGGAGCGACGGGCGCGCAGGGCACTCAGGGTCCTACCGGCGCGGCGGGGACCATGGCGAACTGCAATTGGATTGACGACGACTGCGCCACTCGAGGCGGGACCGGAGGAACCGGAGGCAACGGTGGGGCCGGCGGTCCGGGCGGCCCGGGCGGGCACGGCGGCGTCATCGACTTCGAAGTAGAGACCTTCATGGACGGTGTGTCACTTCAAGCCAAGGGTGGCCGCGGCGGCAATGGCGGGCAGGGTGGAGTCGGCGGGACCGGTGGCACCGGAGGCAAAGGCGGCGACGGAGATGACTGCGAGTTCGGCAGAACGGGCGGCAATGGCGGCACCGGGGGTCGCGGCGGGGACGGAAACTTCGCCGGCCCCGGCGGCAACGGCGGCGTCATCCTCGTCAAATGCCAACACGACCTGTCCTTGGGCACGCATCCGATGGATGTGTCGGCGGGCACTGGCGGCAACGGCGGGATCGGCGGCGGTAACGGTCCTGGCGGATCGGTCGGCGCTAACGGCGCAACCACCGGCGTGTTTTCGTCCTCATCGGACTGCAGCGGACCGGGGCCTCAACCGAACCCGGGCGCACCCGGTGATCCGGGGACATCGGTGACGGTGTCGGGAGCACAAGGCAATCCCGGTCAGGCACAGTTCCTCATCGTCCCTTGAAGGTAAGCAAGGGAATTCAGAGGGGGCGGCGGCCGGAGAGGGCGCGCCCGAGGGTCAACTCGTCCGCGAATTCCAGGTCGCCGCCCATCGGCAGACCGGACGCCAACCGGGTGACGGTCAGTCCGGGGAAATCGCGCAGCATTCGTACCAGGTAGGTGGCCGTCGCCTCACCCTCGGTGTTCGGGTCGGTGGCGATGATGACCTCGGAAATGGAGACCCCGTCTTCGTCGGTTCCGATGCGCGTCAACAGCTCCCGAATCCGCAACTGGTCGGGACCGACACCCGAGAGCGGGTCCAGCGCGCCACCGAGCACGTGATAGCGGCCGCGGAATTCGCGGGTGCGCTCGACCGCCTGCACATCCTTGGGTTCCTCGACAACGCAGACCAATGCCAGATCGCGCCGTGGGTCCGAGCAGATCCGGCAGCGCTCCTTATCGGAGACGTTCCCGCAGACCTCGCAGAACTGAACGCCATCGCGAACCCGCGTCAAGGCTGCGGTCAGCCGATCGATATCGGGAGCCTCGACACCCAGAAGATGGAAGGCGATGCGCTGCGCGCTCTTGGGTCCAACCCCGGGCAGTTTGCCCAGCTCGTCAATGAGGTCCTGGACCGGGCCCTCAAACACCGGGCAATCCCAGCCCTCCGCCAAGATCGCCGAGGCCACCCGCGAGCGGGCCCAGCCGCTGGCTCGCCAGTTCCTGTGTCTTCGAGGTCAGATCGGCCAACGCACCGATGATCAGGTCCTGCAGTGTCTCGACATCTTCGGGATCGACGATCTTCGGGTCGATCTGCACGTTGATCACTTCGCCACTGCCCTTGCCGGTGATCCGCACCAGGCCGCCACCGGACTCCCCGGTGACCTCGGCCGCTGCGATCTGCGCCTGAGCGGCCATCAGCTGCTGCTGCATCTGCTGTGCCTGCGCGAGCAGGGCTGACATATCCGGGGCGCCTCCGGGTTGCATGAAATCTCCTTCTCGCCTCAAACGACCGGGTATCAACTTGGTCACGCTCGCCGGGCCTCGGCGGGTCGTCAACAAGGGTAGCCGCCGTCCGGGCTACCGTGGCCAGGTGCGAGTGAGTTTCGGACACCAGATGTCGCGTGCCGTGCCGCTCCGTCGCGCCATGGGCCTGGCGGGAACGGCGCTGTTGACGGCGGCATCGGTCTCGGTGCTGCCGATCGTGACGCCGGCGGCGCCCATCGCCGCGGCCGCACCCGGCATCGCCGGACGCATCGTCGTGCTGGACCCCGGGCATAACGGGGCCAATGACGGGTCGATCAACAACCAGGTGCCCGACGGTCGGGGCGGCACGAAGAGTTGTCAGACCAGCGGCACCGTTACCGATGGCGGGTACCCGGAGCACACCTTCGCGTGGAACACCGTGCTGCTCATCCGTCAGCAGCTGACCCAACTCGGCGTGCGCACCGCGATGACCCGTGGCGACGACGACAAGCTCGGTCCGTGCATCGACAAACGCGCGGAGATCGAGAACAGCTTCAACCCCGATGCCGTCGTGAGTATCCACGCCGACGGCGGCCCGGCCGGTGGTCATGGCTTCCATGTCAACTACTCGAATCCGCCGGTAAACGCGGTGCAGGGCGAGCCGACGCTGCGCTTCGCCAAGACCATGCGTGACAGCCTGCAAGCCGCCGGCCTGACACCAGCGACCTACATCGGCACCGGCGGGCTCTATGGCCGCTCTGACCTGGCGGGCCTCAACCTTGCCCAGCACCCGAAGGTTCTCGTCGAGCTCGGCAACATGAAGAACGCCCAGGACTCGGCGATGATGACGAGCCCCGAGGGCCGCGCCAAATACGCGCAGGCCGTGGTTCAGGGCATCGTGGCATACCTCAGCGGTACCGCACCGGCGCCGGGTGTAGACCCGGCGGCGGCGCCTGCACCCGGCGGTTAGGTCGCCGAACCTTCGACCGTCTTCTTCAGGTTTTCCAGCACTTCGGCCTGAATTTTCTTGAGCCCCAACGGCGCAAAGGTCTTCTCGAAGAATCCCTTGATGCCACCGCCGCCCGTCCACGCCGTCTTGGTGGTGACCGTCGAGCCGGTTCCGGCAGGTGCGACGGTCCAGCTGGTCACCAGTGTGGAGTTGGCATCCTTCTCGATGACGGTGTGCCCGGCGACGCTGACGCTGGACTTGATGTCCCGCACGCGCGACTCGGTGGCCTGAAGCTTCCAGGACGCGACGGTGCCCTCACCCTGACCGCCCTCAAGCACCTGGTAGTCGCGGTAGTGGCTGGACAGGATCTGCGGGCGCACATTCTGGTAGTCGGCAACAGCGGCGAGCACTGCCTCTGGCGTCGCGTTGATCAACACCGAACTGGACGCACTGACCTGACCCATGAGTTCTCCCTCGCTACGACTTGGTTCTACTACTGGTTGTAGTCGCAGTCTAAGGGTCGGCCACGAGATCGCCGAGGCGACGTTCACCGTCCACCGTCTGACCGCCCCGTTGCAGAAAGCGCGCGATTCTCTGGGTGCTGTGCTCATCCTTGAATGCGGCGACGATAGCTGCCCGCTCCGCGGCCAACCCTGGCTCCAGGTCGGTGACCAGCGCATCGACCGTGCTCTTGGCACCCGCGATCAGTTCGAGCGGATTGACGGCGATACGCCGGGCAAGCCGATTCACGAACGGCCACCCCTCATCGGCGTCCAGAGCACGGTTCACCCAGCCGTATCGTTCCGCGAGATCAGCATCGAAATCCTCATGACCCAAAATCACCTCAAGCGCACGCGCCCGACCCAGCCCCTGGAGAAGGTGCTGAGGACCAGATCCCGCCGGGACGATCCCCAGCCCCGTCTCCACCTGATTGAAGATGGCCTGGCCACGGACCGCGAAACGCATGTCCAGGTTGAGGAGGAACTCACTTCCCCCGCCCGCGACCCTGCCCTCAACCAGTGCGATGGTGGCCTGGCGCAGCCCGCGGAATCTGCCGACCAACCGTTGGAAGGATTCGACCGAGTCGGCAGTACGGGCCGAATCCGATTGCAGAATCTCGACATTCAGGTGCGCGATGAAGAAGTCGGGATTGGCGCTGCCAAACAGCACCACCGTCACGTCGTCGCGCTCGGCGAGCCAACGAGCCAGCCGTGACAGGCTCGACATGAGTGGCTCGTCCAGCAGATTGAGCGGACCGTTGTCGATCAGGACAGTCAGGACACGATCGTCGCGCGCACACCGCAACCCGTTGAGCTCGGGCACCTGCGTATTCACGAGCCAGTGCTCATCAGAACGCGACAGATCCCGGCGGCAGTCCCAATTCCACCCGGCCGAACAGCTCGTAGGCCGAATCCGTGTCGTAGACAACGTGTGTGGACAAGGTGTTCACATCGCGCAAGTGGCGCTGTAACGGCGAGTCCTCGTATTGCGCGGAGGCACCGCATGCCTCGACCGCCTCGGCGATGGCCTGTTTGCAGACTTCGACGACGTAGGCACAGTTGCGGCGCACAGCCACCCGATCCTCGGTGGCCAGCCCCTCGCCGGAGCGCAGCTTGTCCTCCACATCTCGCACCGTCTGCAACAGCAGGGTGCGTGCCGACTCAGCCTGCGCCGCAACATGTCCCATGCGACGGTGCGCGGTGGCCAGCTTGGACTGCTCCTGCATCGAGTACCGCATCACCCGGGTCTTGATCTTCTCGGTGAACAGCTCCACCGTCCCTAGCGCCATCCCTACCGCCGGCGCGGCCGCGACATTGGAGAGGGCGCAGAACAGGGGTATCCGATAGATGGCAGACCCGTGCAGTTCCGCCGAGGGTGACTGCCCGCGCGCCAGCGGACCGAACTCCTGCACCCGATGCTCGGGGACGAAGACGTCGCTGACGGCGATGTCCATGCTCCCGGTACCCCGCAGACCGGAGGTGTACCAGGTGTCGATGACCTCGAGATCGTTCCTGGGAATCATGAAGGTGCGCAGATCCGGATACTTCGGCGGCTCGTCATGCTGCACCACCGCGGCAACCGATGCCCACGACGAATGCCAGACACCACTGCCGAATTGCCAACGCCCGCTTATCTTGTAGCCACCCTCGACGGGAGTGGCGATACCCGATGGCGACCAGCTGCCCGGAAACAGCAACGGAGACCCCGGCGGAACCGAGCCGAACATCTCGTCCTGCAGTTCCTCGGGAAACAACCCGGCGAGCCAGTTGTGGATTCCGTAGATACAGAAGGTCCAGGCGGTCGATCCGCAGACCTTGCCCACCTCGATGACCGCGCTCACCAAGGTCTCCAGACTGGCCTCGTCGCCCCCATAGCGGCGCGGCGCCATCAGGCTGAACAGACCCGACTGGGACAGCTCGGCAATGGTCTCGTCGGGCATCCGGCGCAGGCGCTCGGCCTCGAGGGCCCGTGCCGCGATAGCGGGTGCGAGGTCACGCGCCCGCTGAACGGCATCGGCCTGCACTGCTGTCGAACTCGTCATCAAAACCTCGCAACCTGCGCAATCATTAGGGAATGACACGCGATCGGACTGAAACTGAATCTCGATTCAGGTTTAATGTAGCCTTGGCGGGGTGGTGATGTCTAGCGATTCAGCGATCCGGCCCGTGGCCGCCGAGCAGCCCTCGACACAACGTGGCCGCAGCACGCGCCGCGCCCTGATGGATGCGGCACGCGAGGTCATCTCCCGGGTCGGGTACTCCGAGGCGCGGGTCATCGACATCACCACCGAGGCCGGGAAATCCGTCGGGGTTTTCTACAATTACTTCACCGACAAGGCCGAGCTTCTCCGCACCATGGTCGATGAGTTCCGCGATGAGGCGTACACCCGCGGCGACACCGTCGAGACGGGCGATCGCGCACCATATGACGTGATCCGGGACATCGTCACCGTGTACTGGACCACCTATCGCGACCATGCCCCTGTGCTCTCCGGGGTATTCCAGGCCGCGCAGATAGACCCGACATTCGTCGAGTACTGGCGAGACCTGCGCGCCCCGGCACGCACGATGATCGCCAACAACATTCGACGACTGCAGAAACACGAGTACTCCCCGGGGATGGATCCCGATATCACCGCATCGGCGATCGGGGCGATGATGGACTACTTCTGTTACGTCTGGCTGGTAGAGGGTGGGGAGACCGGACGCAGCTCGGTCACCGACGAGGAGGCCATCGACACACTCGCCCGCATCTGGTTCAACGCGCTGTGGTGGAAATCCGAAGGTGCGCATGGCACCACCTGACTGGGTGGTCGAGCTTCTCTCGCACGCCGGATTTGTGTCTGTGGAGGCACAACCATTGACCGGAGGGGTGTCCTCCGACGTGTGGCGCGTTCGGCTGAGTTCGGGCGAATCGGTGGTGGTCAAGCGGGCCATCGAGCGGCTTCGGGTACAGGCTCACTGGGTCGCACCGTTGCAGCGCAACATCTTTGAGGCGCGTTATCTCCGGCGCGCGGCGACGATCGTTCCGTCTTTCACGCCCCGGGTTGTCCTGGCCGTCGAAGATCTGCACGCCTTCGCGATGACAGATCTGGGGCCCATTGCCTCCTGGCGCGAAGATCTTGCGAACGGGCGTATCGATCCGGAGGTGGGCAGGGAACTCGGCGTACGCCTCGTTGCCGTGCATGCGCACACGTCCGGGGACGCCACGGTGGCAAGCGAATTCGCATCCGATGACCTGTTCGAGGCGTTACGAATCGAGCCGTATCTGCGCTATCCGGCAGAGCGCCTGCCGGATCACGCCGATGCCCTTTCCCAACTGGCCGATGACCTCGCCGGTACGCACATCGCACTGGTGCATGGAGATGTGAGCCCGAAGAACGTGATCGTCACCGCGGATGGACCGGTGCTGACCGATGCCGAATGTGCCTGGTACGGAGACCCCGCCTTCGATCTCGCGTTCTGCCTTAATCATCTGCTGCTCAAGCGGATATGGAAACCGGAGTACCGCGAGCCGTTGTGGGAGACGAGCCGCCGGCTCTGCACCGCGTACCTGGCGGGCGTCTCCTGGGAATCGCCGGATACGGTGGCCGCCCGGACCGCGCGCCTCCTACCCGCGTTGGCTCTCGCTCGCATCGACGGACGATCGCCCGTGGACTACTTGTCCGCCTCTCAACGCGATTCACTGCGCGCCCGCGCAGGGCAGGCCTTGCATGAATCGGCCACCGATCCGCTGGCCGTCACACAACAGTTAGAGGGACCATGACCGGAACACACATCAGTGGTGTGCACGCTCGACGCGTATGGGATTCACGCGGGCGGCCGACCGTCGAGGCGGAGCTGCTGCTGGGCGATGGCAGCATCGGGCGGGCGATCGCTCCCGCGGGTGCGTCCCGGGGCAGCGGCGAGGCCGCCGATCTACGGGACGGCGGCAGCCCTTTCGCCGGTTACGACGTGACCGCTGCGGTGGCAGCCGCCCGCGCTCTGACCGAGCATCTGGTCGGCATCGACGCCACCGACCAGAAGGCCGTCGACGCGGCGCTCACCGCGGCTGACGGGTCGGACGCGTTCGCGCTCATCGGCGGTAACACGTCGGTGGCCATGTCGATGGCGGCCGCACACGCCGCAGCCGCATCGCACGGTATTCCGTTGTGGCGTTATCTCATCGGTGATCGAACGGCCGCCATGCCGCTGCCGGAGATTCAGGTGATCGGCGGGGGCGCCCATGCCGCGCGTCGCACCGATGTTCAAGATTTCATGGTAGTGCCCGCGGCAGCCGACAGCATCGAACAGGGCCTCAACTGGGTCGCCGAAATCCATCGCGCATGCGGGGCTTTGCTTTCCGAGCGAGGCCGGCTCGCCGGGGTGGCAGATGAGGGTGGATGGTGGCCGGTGGTGGACTCCAACGAGGACGCACTGGAACTGCTGGTCGCCTCCATCGAGCGGGCCGGGTTGCAGCCGGGAGCCCAGGTCACGATCGCGTTGGACATCGCGTCGAGCGAATTCGGCAGCGGCGGCCGCTACCGTCTCGGGCTCGACGGCACCGAGCTCGACTCTGATGCGTGGGCAGAGGTTCTGATCGGGTGGATAGATAAGTATCCGATCGCTTCCATCGAGGATCCACTCGCCGAGGACGATCCCTCTGCCCTGGCGGAATTCACCCAGACAGTGGGACACCGCGTCCTGGTAGTCGGTGACGATTTCACCGTCACCAATGCCGAGCGCGTGCGCCGAGCAACCGAGGCCGGAGCGTGTAACGGACTACTGGTGAAGCCCAACCAGGCCGGCACGCTCAGCGCCGCCAAGTCGGCGCACGACACCGCTCACGACTGCGGATGGGACACCATCGTGTCTGCGCGATCGGGTGAGAGCGAGGATGTCACCATTGCGCACCTCGCGGTCGGGTGGGGTGCCGAGCAACTCAAGGTCGGCTCCATCACCAGATCCGAACGCACCGCGAAATGGAACGAGCTGCTCCGCATCGACGAACAGCTTGGCGGAGCACCGATTCGGCTAGGACGATTGACCCTGGATTAGTTTCCGACGGTCGCGCTTGGCATCCGAATCACGTTCTCGGGTGCGCCACGCGCAGAACCGGGCTAGCGTAGGAATTGTGCCTATCTCGTCAGGATCGGCGCACGCCGAGGGAGTGAACCGGCTACTACGGAGTTACCGGGCCATTCCCACGACGGCGACCGTGCGTTTGGCTAAGCCCACCTCAAATCTGTTCCGCGCAAGGGCAAAGTCGACTACACCGGGCCTGGATACCTCGGGCCTCACCGGTGTCATCAGTGTGGACACCGTCAATCGCACGGCCGACGTGGCCGGCATGTGTACCTATGAGGACCTGGTCGCGGCCACCCTTTCCCACGGACTCGCACCGCTGGTGGTGCCACAGCTCAAGACCATCACACTGGGTGGTGCGGTCACCGGGCTCGGTATCGAATCCGCGTCCTTCCGCAACGGGCTTCCGCACGAGTCGGTTCTCGACATGGACATCCTCACCGGCGCGGGCGAAATCGTCACCGCATCGGCGCACGAACACGCAGATCTCTATCGAGGCTTCCCCAACTCGTACGGCACGCTGGGCTACTCGGTGCGGCTACGCATCGAGCTCGAACCCGTCGAACGGTTTGTTGCCCTGCGGCACATCCGATTCCATAGCCTAGATGAACTCGTGGCAGCGATGGAGTCGATCGTGGATTCGGCGACCTTCCAGGGCGAACGAGTGGACTATCTGGACGGTGTGGTGTTCACCGACGAGGAGTCCTACCTGTGTCTGGGCACCCAGACGGATGCGCCTGGCCCGGTGAGCGATTACACGGGACAACAGATCTACTATCGCTCGATCCAGCATGCGGACGGCACCGGTCACGATCGGCTGAGCATCCACGACTACCTATGGCGTTGGGACACCGACTGGTTCTGGTGTTCCCGCGCGTTCGGCGCGCAAAATCCACGCATCCGCAGGCTGTGGCCGCGAAAGTATCGGCGCAGCAGCGTCTACTGGAAGATGATCGGCCTTGATCAGCGGTACAACATCGCCGACCGCATCGAGAAGTTCAACGGGCGCCCAGCCCGGGAACGCGTCGTCCAGGACGTCGAGGTACCGATCGGTCACACCGCGGAGTTTCTGCAATGGTTCCTCGACGAAGTACCCATTGAACCGGTATGGCTGTGTCCGTTGCGTTTACGCGACAACGAGGGATGGCCGCTGTATCCGATACGCTCAGGCCAGACGTACGTCAACATCGGCTTCTGGTCCTCGGTGCCCGCAGGCGCCGTCGATGGAGCCACCAACCGGCGGATCGAGCACAAGGTCAGCGAACTGGGTGGACACAAATCGCTGTACTCCGAATCCTTCTATCCGCGTGAAGAGTTCGAGGCTCTGTATGGCGGCGAGCACTATCGGACGTTGAAGAAGATGTACGACCCCGATAACCGATTGCTGGATCTCTATGCGAAGGCGGTACGGCGACAATGACGACGACTCAGGCCAAGAACGACCGGGGCGAGAACGGTAAGCTCTCGCTGGCAGAGATTCTCGAAATCATGGCGGCCGGAGACCTGCCGCTGCGCTTCAGCGCCTACGACGGCAGCAAGGCCGGACCGGAGAATGCCGAACTGGGGCTCGATCTACTGACGCCGCGCGGCACAACGTATTTGGCGACGGCACCGGGTGATCTGGGGCTGGCACGGGCGTATGTTTCCGGCGATATCGAAATGCAGGGCGTGCACCCGGGCGACCCTTATGAACTGTTGAAGGCCATGGCCGACAGGCTGGATTTCAAGCGACCGCCCGCGCGCGTGCTGGCCAACATCGTCAGGTCGATCGGTTTCGAGCATCTGCGGCCCATCGCACCGCCGCCGCAGGAGGCACTGCCCCGTTGGCGGCGGGTCGTCGAGGGATTCCGGCACAGCAAGACCCGCGATTCCGAGGCCATCCATCATCACTACGACGTCTCGAACGCGTTCTACGAGTGGGTACTCGGCCCGTCCATGACCTACACGTGCGCCTGCTATCCGAACGCTGAGGCCACGCTGGAAGAGGCACAAGAGAACAAGTACCGGCTGGTTTTCGAGAAACTGGCGCTCAAACCCGGAGACCGGTTGCTCGACGTGGGTTGCGGCTGGGGATCGATGGTCCGGTACGCCGCACGGCGCGGCGTACGCGCCACCGGTGTCACCTTATCGGCCGAGCAGGCCGCCTGGGCACAGAAAGCCCTTGCCGACGAAGGCCTTTCGGATCTGGCGGAGGTTCGCCATGCGGACTATCGCGATACCACAGAAAGAGAGTTCGACGCGGTCTCGTCGATCGGGCTGACCGAGCACATCGGCATCGCGAACTATCCCGCTTACTTCCGGTTTCTGCAGTCGCGACTGAAGACCGGCGGCCTGCTGCTCAACCATTGCATTACCCGGCCGGACAATCGAACCTCGGCCGTCGCAGGATATTTCATCGACCGCTACGTCTTCCCCGACGGGGAGTTGACCGGGTCGGGGAAGATCATCACCGAGATCCAGAACGTTGGCCTGGAGGTGCTGCACGAGGAGAATCTGCGTCACCATTACGCACTCACGCTCAAGGAGTGGTGCGCCAACCTCGTCGAACACTGGGATGAGGCAGTCGACGAGGTAGGCGAGGCCACCGCGAAGGTGTGGGGCCTGTACATGGCCGGTTCACGACTGGGCTTCGAGCGCAATGTGGTTCAGCTACACCAGGTGCTGGCCACCAAACTTGATGCGCGCGGCGGGTCCTCGCTGCCGCTGCGCCCGTGGTGGCAGCCCTAGCTGGGGTCGATCTTGCGAGCACCCAGCTCGTTCTGAAGTAGTTCCAGCGCAACCTCTTCGGGATCGCGTCGCGGACCCGACTCGCCCTGCCCGGCCTCGGCGAGCATCTGCTCCTCCTCGTCCTCCGGGGACGTGGGTTCCGGTTCAGGTGTGGGTGCCGGCTCGGGCTCGGGCGTCGGGCGGCTGGGCCGGGTCACGACCCGCGGTGGGGCCTTGTTGACTTTCGGCGCCTGGGCAGGGGCGCCGGCGTCCGCACTGCCCGCCTCGCAACGGATCTCCCAGTCCACCCCGAGCGCATCCTTCAACGCTTCCCGGATGACCTCGGCATTGCGCGACTCGGTGATGCGCTTGGCCAATGGTGGCGAATCATGGGACAGCACCAGGGTCTTGCCCTCGATGGCACGCACGGTGGCACCGGAGAGCATGACCTCGGTGGTCCGGCTGCGGTCCCTGACCTTGGATCGGATCTCGGCCCAGGCGTTGCGCACGGCAGTGGTGTCAAGGGCCCCGGGCTGACGCGGCTCGGGGGCAGATTCCGGTTCTGGCGCTGGAACTGGCTCTGGCTCTGGTTCCGGTTCTGGTTCCGGAACGGGCGGTGAGGGCGGCTCCGGGGCCGGCTCGGGCGCCGGAGCAGGTGCCGGGGTTGGCTCAGGCTCTGGCGCTGGAACTGGGTCCGGCTGCGGGGTGGGTTCCGGAGCCGGAGCAGGTGTAGGCGGCGGAGTCGGCGCGGGAGGCTCGGGCGCCGGGGCCGGCGGTGCGGTTGTTTCGGCGGCCGGGGCGGCGTTGGGGGCCTGGGACTTGCGGACAAAGCGCGGCGACGCGCCTGTCCCACCGGCTTCGGGCACCGACATGTCCAGGCGCTTCTCGATGCGCTCGACACGTTGCAGCACAGCAGATTCCGCGTCTGTGGCCGAGGGCAGCAGCAGTCGGGCGCACACCACTTCCAGCAGCAGCCGAGGTGCCGTCGCGCCCCGCATCTCCCCGAGCCCGGCGTGCAGCACCTCGGCGTATCGGGTCAAGGTCGCGGGCCCGATGCGCTCGGCCTGCTCGCGCATCCGCTCCAGCACGTCCTGTGGCGCATCGACCACACCGCGCTCCACCGCATCCGGAACCGCTTGCAGAACAATAAGATCGCGGAAACGCTCGAGCAGATCGGTGCCGAATCGGCGCGGGTCGTGTCCGGCATCCATCACGCCTTCGATGGCTCCGAACACCGCCGCGCCGTCACCGGCCGCGAGCGCGTCCACCGCATCGTCGATCAGTGCGATATCGGTGACGCCCAGCAGTGCGAGAGCCCGCTGGTAGGTCACGCGTTCCTCGTCCGCACCGGCGAGCAACTGGTCCAGTACCGACAGGGTGTCTCGAGGGGATCCGGCACCGGCGCGGATCACCAGCGGGTACACCGGATCGTCGACGGCGACGTTCTCCTGCGCACAGATGGCCTCGACAAGCGTCCGCATCGTCTTGGGCGCCAGCAGGCGGAACGGATAGTGATGGGTGCGCGACCGGATGGTCGGCAGCACCTTCTCCGGCTCGGTGGTGGCGAAAACGAAGATCAGATGCTCGGGTGGCTCCTCGACAATCTTGAGCAGCGCGTTGAAACCCGCGGTGGTGACCATGTGCGCTTCATCGATGATGAAGATGCGGTAGCGCGACTGCGCGGGTGCGTAAAAGGCCCGATCACGCAGCTCACGGGTGTCGTCCACACCACCGTGGCTGGCGGCGTCCAGTTCGATGACATCGACGTTGCCCGATCCGTTGGGCGCCAGCGCCACGCACGAATCACAGACCCCGCACGGCGTCGAGGTGGGCCCCTGCACGCAGTTCAGCGAGCGGGCAAGGATGCGGGCCGAGGACGTCTTACCGCAGCCACGGGGCCCCGAGAACAGATAGGCGTGGTTGATGCGGCCCGCGTCCAGCGCGGTGGTCAACGGTCCGGTGACGTGCTCCTGGCCGATGACTTCGGCGAAGGTCGCCGGGCGATACTTGCGGTACAGGGCCACGGAGAGCAAGGGTACCGGCGACCGCAGACGACCTTGGCGGGCCACCTGACGAACAAACGGCCACATTGGGTGATCTTGTTCGCTAAAGTCCGCGCATGAAGACACGTCGCGTTGATATGAACACTGTGTTGGCGGTTGGCGCGAGTGTCATCGCACTCGCATTCACCTCCGCTTGTTCCAAGGAATCGCCGAGTGAGTCACCGGCGCCGTCGTCGAGTACCCAGAAGGCCGACGAGCCGACCGTGAAGTTGCCCGAGGGCCCGGCGACCGCACTTTTGCTGACCCGGGAGGACTTCCCCGCTGGCAATGGGACGTTCACCATCGAAGACAAGCTCAAACTCGACAAGGACAAGGCGGACAAGTCCAAGCCGGAGAAGGTCAACCCGCCCGGGTGCTACGAGTTCATCTCCGAGGGAGACGGCGACTACGACAGGGCGCGCGCCAAGTACGACTCGGACACCGTGATGGCGGAGAGCAGTGTCGGGCTCGGTATCAAGCAGTCCTTCGACGACCTCGCGAAGCGTGCCCAGGAATGCGCATCCGTCCAGATGGAGGGCGACGGGGTGGCGATGAAGGCGCATGTCTCCATCTCCGATTTGCCCGGTGCCTCAGCGGAGACCAAGTTGGTCAAGGTCGGCGGTCTTCTCGGACCTGAGGGCGACCAGATCGGCGTCGAGTCGCACATCGCGATCGCGCATCCCCGGGGCACGACCGTCCGCATTGAGGTCGACAGATTCATCGAGCCGTGGACTCCCGAGCAGGACGCACTGGTGTTGGATCTACTCAACAAGCAGATCGCCAAGGTGCAAAAGGCGCCCTAGGCGAATCCGCACATGACGGATGGGGGAAGTCCCGTGGCTCGCACGCTGTCCATCAGCGCGATATCCGCCGCCCTGATCCTCGTATCGGCGTGCACCAGCGTCGTCTCGGGTGAACCGAAGTCGGACGGTTCACCCGGGCTGCCCAAGGGTGATCCCGCCAAACTCCTGCTGCCCCGACAGGACTTCCCCGAGGGCTCGGGCACCTATGAGGTGCTTGAGCGCCCGGGTGATGACGGCCCGACGGTCAGCCCGTCCGAGTGCAACATGTTCGTCAACCACGACACGGTCACCTTCGATCAGGCCGCCGCACAGTACGAGGACGGGTCTCTTCGTGTGGACGTCGTGGTTGGCAAAGGAATCGCCGATTCGTTTCAGACCATCCAGGAGAAGGCGGGGCGGTGTGGGTCCGTCACGCTTGACCTCGACGGGATCGGCGGGACCGGCAGCGTCAAGACGGAGAAGGTCTCGGGAGCGAGCGTGGACGCGATCGCAGCCGTCTTCACCGGCGGCCTGGGCATGGACGGTGAACAGACCGTCGAGATCACCGTCAAGACGCTCACCGCACATCCACGCGGCACCACGGTGACCGTCAAGGTCCTTCACGCCATGGAGCCCTGGACCAGCGACAACGACAAGCTGGCGCTGACGCTGCTCAACAAACAGATCGACAAGGTGCAGCAGGCGCCCTAGTTGGCGCGCTCCAGCAGCTTCTCGGTTGCCGCCAGCAGCGCGCACGTCGCCAGACCATCGACAGCGGCGCCGACGGTCTCCAGCGGTGGGAACGACGGTGCCAGACGAATGTTCCTGTCATTCGGGTCATTTCGGTACGGGAACGTGGCGCCCGCCTCGGTGAGCGCGATCCCGGCCTCCTTGGCCAGGGCCACCGTGCGTTTAGCGGTGCCGTCCAGCACGTCGAGGCTGATGAAGTATCCGCCCTTGGGCTCACTCCACGATGCGATCTTGCTCTCGCTCAATCGGTCGTCCAGGATCTCAAGCGCCAGCTCGAATTTGGGCGCGAGGATCTGCTGATGTTTCTGCATGTGCAGCTTGACGCCCTCGGCATCGCCGAAGAAGCGCAGGTGCCGCAGCTGATTCACCTTGTCGGGCCCGATGCTGCGCTTACCGGCGTGCTGCAGGTACCACGCGATGTTGGCCAGTGATCCGCCCATGAAACTGACGCCAGCTCCGGCGAAGGTGATCTTCGAGGTGGACGCAAAGATCAACGGGCGGTTGGGATGTCCGGCGGTCTCGGCGAGCCCCAGCAAGTCCACATTCCGGACGAAATCATGCGTAAGGGTGTGTACCGCGTAGGCGTTATCCCAGAACAGCCGGAAATCCGGTGCCGCCGTGTTCATCTGGGCCAGCCGACGAACGACCTCCCACGAGTAGACGGTTCCGGTGGGGTTCGAGAAGACGGGAACGCTCCACATGCCCTTGATGGTCGGGTCGGAGGCGACGAGTTCCTCGATGAGGTCCACGTCGGGGCCGTCCTCGCGCAGCGGTACCGGAATCATCTCGATGCCGAAAGATTCGGTGATCGCGAAATGACGGTCGTATCCGGGCGCCGGGCACAGGAACTTCAGTGACGGCTCCTCAACCCACGGCCGGGGTGAGTCGACGGTTCCGTGCAGCAGCGCGTACACGATCACGTCGTGCATGAGGGAAAGGCTGGCGTTGTTGGCCGCGATCAGGTTAGGCGCGGGAACACTGAGTAGCTCACCGAAGATTGCACGCAGCTCCGGAAGGCCGTTACCGCCGCCGTAGTTGCGCGTATCGGTGCCATTGCCGTCGAGGTAGTCGCCGTCACCGGGCAGCGCCAGCAGGCCGTTCGACAGATCCAGCTGCTCGGGTGCCGGCTTGCCACGAGTGAGGTCCAGCGAGAGCCCCTTGGCCTTGAGCTGGCTGTAGTTCTCCTGCTGCAACCGATGCTGAGCTGCGAGTTCGTCGGGTCCGAGCGACAAGAATGACACGGCTTTCCCCTATTCGCCCTGCGGGGCATCTGGAGGTCGCAATCTTCGGAAAGGGGACCCCGCGCACCCGACAGAGCCCGTTGACCCTTGCTGCCTTCCAGCCCTGGGGGAGTTCACAGGATAGACGCCGCGCGGGGTCCAGCGATCAGTCTAGTAGGTGGGCCATACCGCCCCGAACCGTGGTGGGTGTTACCTTCCGATATCGTGAAATCGGATTGAGGCAATACCCTCTGTGCCCTCGAATTCGCTTAGGAAAGGACCAGCGGGAATGGCTGAAATTCCAACTCTTGCAGAGTTTCCGCTGCATTCACACGACAAGCTGCGTTATGCCGATACGGACCGGCAAGGACACATCAACAATTCCGTTTTCTCCACCTTGCTGGAAACCGGGCGAGTCGAGTTTCTACACGACAGCACAAGACGAATCCTGGAGCCAAACAGGGCGTTTGTTATCGCACGTTTGGAGATCGATTTCCTGGGCGAGATGCTATGGCCAGGCCAAGTAACTATCGGCACAGCGGTGGATTCCGTCGGGCGCAGTTCACTCAAACTCCGCCAAGCCATCTTTCAGGAAAACCGGTGTGTCGCGAGAGCGCTCTCTGTCATTGTTTTGATGGATGAAAGCTCGCGCCTCTCGACACCATTCTCCGAGGATGTTCGGTCACGCCTTTCCGAGTCGGCATCGAATAGCGCACCGCAACCGCACTCCGATACAAACGCCTAATCGCCGACCAGCCCCAGCAGCTCAGCTCCATTGCGATCCAGGATCAGCGACGCGTCTTCGGCCGACAGACCCTCCTGGATGTAGGTCGCGGAACTGACGTACCGGGGGCCTCCCTGGTACGGGAAGTCCGATCCGAATACCAACCGGTCGGCGCCGAGCGATGCGACAGCGGCTCGCAGCGCGGGAGTGTGGTCATGCCCCACCGTGTCGAACCACAGCCGCCGGGCGGCATCCTTGGGTGCTTCCGGACAGTGTGTCGCTTCCCATTCGGTCACCTGACGGTTCGCGCGCTCCAGCACCATCGGTAAGGCCCCGCCCAGATGACACGTCACGATCTTTATATCCGGATAACGCGACGGGATGCCCGCGACGATGAGGTGCATGATGGCGATCGTGTCCTCGATCGGCGCCCCGATCGACCAGGTGAGCGAGTGATCGGTGATCAAGGACGAGTCCGCACCGCACCCTGCTGGATGCACGAAAAGTATTGCGCCCCTGCTATTCAGTTCCTCGTACAGCGGATCGAATAGCGGATCGGCTATCGACCGGCCAAGTACCGAGGTCGTGATCGACGCGCCGTACATGCCCAGATCGTCGATGGCACGGCTCAGCTCCTCCAATGCGGCCGGGATGTGGGGTAGCGGCAGTGACGCCAGCGCGCGGAACCGTCCCGGATACTCACTGGCGAGCTTCGCGTACTCGTCGTTGACGAACCGGGCACTCTCGACGGCGGCGGTCTCGTCCTCGAAATGAGGTGATGCGGGTGTAGCCGAGAGGATCTGCAGGTCGACACCCGCCTCATCCATCAGCGCGAAACGTCCATCCAAATCGGTACGCGTCGCCCCGGCACCCAGGCCCCGATGGACGTCGGTACCGGCCCGCCCATACTCGTCGAGCAACGACAGATAGTCGTCAGACCACAGGTGAGCGTGAATGTCTATGCGCACACCAGTCATGCTAGTACCGGAACTCCCGTCGCCAGCGGCGTGAGCAGCTCACCGAAGATCCCTACCCCATCGCGAGTGAGGATGGACTCGGCGTGGAACTGGATGGATGCAAACCGCTTGGCGCGCACCGCATGAACCTCGCCTGTCGCGGCATCGGCACTGATCTGCACCCGTCCTGCGGGCGTATCGACCCACTCGCCGCTCGTCACCGCGGCGAAGGTGTTGTAGAACCCGACATGTCGCTCGGTTCCGAACAAATCGATCTGCCGTTGCACACCCTGATTGGGCTGCTCCCGACGACGAACGGGCAGGCCCAACTGCCGGCAGAGCACCTGATGACTCAGGCAGATCGATAGGAACGGAATACGCTGAGTCAGTGCGGTCTTCGTCAGGGCGGTCAGTGTCGCGATCTTCGGAACATCGATTGCCGTCGGATCGCCCGGGCCGGGGCCGAGCACCAGGATGTCATGTGCGCCGGGTTGGATATCCTCGTCAAATCGGCGGATATCCACACGTAAACCCAAGGCCCGCAACTGCAATCCGATCATCGAGGTGAACGTGTCCTCGGCGTCGACCACCAGCGCGGTGCGGCCCACCAGACTCGCGGCGTTCTCTCCCGATCCGTGTCCCAGCCAGAAGGTCCCGATGCCGGTGTTGCGGCTAGCCAGCGCCTCCGTAACACGGGGATGGCTGCGAAGTTCCCGGCGTGTCGTCAGAGCGGAGAGCAATCCGGCTGCCTTGCTGCGGGTTTCAGCGGCCTCGCTCGCGGGATTGGAATGCCGAACGATGGTGGCGCCGGTGCCGGCGGTAAGCGCACCATCCGGTGCGATCTCCGCGGTGCGGATCAAGATGGCCGAATCCAATTGCCGCACACCGGCGGTATCTGTGCTGACCAATGCGGCAACGCCGCTGTAGTACCGGCGGCCCTTGGGCTCATACCGTTGAATGACACGGCACGCGTTCTCCAGTGGGCTTCCCGTCACCGTCGGCGCGAACATCGTCTCGGCCAGAATCTCACGCGGATCTCGATCAGTAACACCGGAAATCAGATACTCGGTGTGCGCGAGCCGCGCCATTTCCTTCAGGTACGGTCCCTGCACCTGCCCACCGTCCGGGCAGATTCGGGCCATCATCTTCAGCTCTTCATCGACCACCATGTAGAGCTCGTCGGATTCCTTGGTGTCGGCGAGGAACTCCATGACCGCATCCAGGTTCGGGCCGTTGGCACCGTATCGATATGTTCCGCTGATCGGATTCATCACGGCCAACGAATCCTGCACACTGATATGGCGTTCGGGGGTCGCGCCGATGAATACCTGCTCGCCGGTACTCACCAGGAACGTCCAGTACGCGCCCTTCTCCCGTTCCAGCAGTCTCCGAAAGAGCGTCAGCGCGGTGTTGATCGAATAGTCGTGCAACTGGACCAACAGGTTCCGCTTGAGCACGAAGTTGGCGCCCGCCCCCTGGCCGATCTCCTCGGCGATGATTCCCGAGGCCAGACGCGCGTACTCCTCGTCGTCGATGTCGAAATCGCTGTGGCCCACCACTACCGGATACTCGGGAATTCGGTCCAATACCTCCGACAACGGCGCCGACTCCTGCTGCTCGACGGCAAGCGCCAGTAGTGGAGCACCGTCATCGGGCGCTACAAATCCGCGCTCGGCAATCTGCCGGTACGGCACCAAGGCCAGCAGGTCATGCCCACCGTGCCCGTCGCGCAGCGGAAGGTCGGCGATCCGCTCGACGGACGTCACCGTGCCGGTGACGACGTCGACGGCATCGGGTGCGCCGGATTCCGGGCGGTACAGCAAGGCGAATGGCCCGGTTGCTCCCGCCAACACACGTCCCAGTAGATCGCTCATGTCAGCACCTCGTCGGTGACGGTCAGCACGGCGCACCGTCGTGCGGCGTATTCCAAAGCCATCCAGTGTGATTCGTCATCGAAATCGGCGATCGCGTCGGCAACCAGGAAGGTCTCGATATCGTTGGTGAACGCGTCCACCGCCGTCATCAACACACCCACATGTGCGTAGACGCCGCAGATCACCAACTGGTCACGTCCCGCTGCGTGCATCCGTTCCAACAGCGCCGAACGGTGGAAGGCGCTGTAGCGCCACTTGGTGAAGACCCAGTCACCCGCGTCGGGTGCGATCGGATCGACGATCTGACGGTGCTCTTCGTCCACACGCATCCCGGGGCCCCAGAAGTCCTTGAGCAAGCCACGCTGCTCCTGGGTCATGCTGCCGGGCTGAGCGGTGTAGGCGATCGGGATGCCCGCGGCCACCGACCTGTCGCGGATGGCCGCGACATTGCTCACCAGTTGATCACGCAACGACACAGGCAGCGGCGCCAGGAAATAGCGCTGCATGTCGTGAACGAGCAATACGGCGCGTGCGGGGTCGATCTGCCATGTCGCCGTGTTGGCAGGCAGTAGATCCACGGTCGGCAGGTCGTACTCGGCGATGATCGGGATGCCGCGGGTGGCAGTGGTCATTGGTCAAACCCCTAACGTCGCGCCGCCATCGACCACCAGCGTGTGCATGGTGATGTGGGCGGCTTGGTCGGAAGAAAGAAAGGCCACAGCGTCGGCGATGTGTTGTGGTTGTGCGATGCGCCCCAGGGGGATCCCCGGCTTGAAGTCGTCCAGGCTGCCGGCAACCAATCCGGAGTCCGAGGAATCACCCAGCATGGCGCGCAGCATGGGAGTGTCCGTCGAGCCGGGTGCCACTACGTTGCATCGGATTCCATGCTCGGCGAGCTCCAGCCCAAGGCTCTTGGTGAAGGCGTTGGCCGCAGCCTTGGATGCGGCGTATGCCGTCATCCCCTTGCGGGCCACCAGGGCGGCATTGGAGGCGATCGTCACGATCGACCCTGCGCGGCGCGGGATCATGTATCGAGCCACCTCACGGCTCAGAACAAAGGGAGCGCGCACGTTGACGTCGAAGGTCCGTGCCCAGTCGGCATCGGAGAACTCCACCGCTGCACCTGTTCTCAGCACTCCAGCACCATTCACCAACGAGGTGATCGGTCCGATCCGAGACTCGATGTCCGATACCCCGACGGCCACCGCGGTGTCGTCGGTGATGTCGAGCACCTGTCCGATGATGTCCAACCCCTCGTCGGCGGCATACTCGACGAGCTGTTTGATGGCGACCTCATCGACATCCACCGCGACAACCCGCTCGTCCCGACGAGCCAAGGTGGTCACCACCCGAGATCCGACTCCACCGCCTGCGCCGGTGACCACCGCTACCATGCCGACACCACTTCGGTGGCCTGCGCGGTGTTGAGGCGCGGATCGCACAGCGTCGAATACCGCTGACCTACCTCGTGATTCTGCGAGCCGTCGAGGACGCACTCGACCACGTCGTCGGGTGTGGCTTCCAGGTGCAACCCACCCGCGTGCACACCCGCCTCGGCAAGCACCTCGCGGAAGCCGCGGACCTCATCAATGGCCGTCTGCACATGCCTCGTCTTGTACCCGGACTCGGTGGACACGGTATTGGCGTGCAGCGGATCGCACAGCCAGATCACGGGGTGTCCGGATTCACGCACCGCGGCAACCAATTCCGGCAGCTTGTCGCGCACAGCCGCCGCACCCAACCGGGCGATCAGCGTCAACCGCCCACTCTCGTGCTCCGGATCCAGCTTGTCGCACAGAGCGAGGAGATCCTCGGTCGTCATCGACGGACCCACCTTGCATGCCACAGGATTGGCGATGCGCGAGAACAATTCGACATGCGGACCGTCCAAATGCCGAGTCCGGTCACCGATCCAGGGCCAGTGCGTGGACGTGAGCACCATGCGGTTCTCGCCGTCGCGGCGCAGCTGCGGAGCCTCGTAATCCAGCAGCAGCGCCTCGTGGGACGTCCACACCGGCGGCTCGATGACCGAGAGCGAGGACGGCACCCGCCAGCCCAGATGACCCATCACCCGGTTCGCGGCCCAATAGCCGGCGAGCATCCGATCCGGATTGGCGCGCCGGTGCACCGGATGAGGTTGCGGACCATTGACGAGATGTCCACGGAAAGAGGGAAGTTCGACACCGTCGATCGTCTCGGTGGGCTTGGACCTCGGCTTGGCGTATTGGCCGCCGATGCGTCCGACCCGCAGCACCGGCCGGTGAGTCTTCATCCGCATCGTGCCGGCGAGTACGTTGAGCAGTGCCACCTTGCGGGCCACGTGCGCATTGGTCGACTCCTGCGGATCCTCCGCGCAATCGCCCGCCTGAATGATGGTGGCGCGGCCCTGAGCGACGGTGCTCAGCAGCGTGCGCAGGGTCCTGATCTCGTCGGCCCCGATCAATGCGGGCAGCTCGCTGAGTTCGGCACGCACACGTTCCAGGTGTGCATGGTTCTCCCAGACCGGTTGTTGTACTGCACGTCCCGTGTCGAGCAGCAGTGATGGCGCAGTCATTCCCGTGATCTCCATTCGATTGATTTCTGATTCACTTGCCCCACTGGACTGCGTCAAGAACGCCCAGCTGTGTGGTCTTGGTAGGGGTGGCGATTGTTCCGGCACCGTCCCGCAGCACGAGCTGCCGCAAGTCCTGGCCAACCGGATCCCATTGCGGAAGCCGCGGACTGGCCGGTGCGCGGCCATGTACGAACTCCGCGACCAGATCCATGAAAGCGGCAGAGGTTTCCCGCTCCTTCGGCCCGTCGCCGAACTTGGCCACATTGGAAGGGTGCGCGTAGGTGCCGAAGAGGAAAGGTGACGTCGATTCATGCGGTACGCCGAAGTATGGAGGCTTCACCGGGTGTGCGTACTCCATCAGATACAGCGGCGCACGCCGCTCGATCGCCGCGCGGCGGGTGAAGGCAAGGATGTCGTGCCGGATCAGCGCATCGCCCCACAATTCGGTCCACAACGACAGCGGATCGGTTGGCCGACCATCTTGTCGTGCCGAATCTGTATAGACGTCAACAGCATCGGCAACGGTGGCATCGGATAACGGCGATACGCCCTGCTCGAGGATGTCGCGGAAGGCAGCGTGCAGTGACGCCGCATCCGTCGGCTGCGGTTGCGGGTCGGGCGCGTTGGGGCCGGTGAAGAATGACCCCTCCGTGCTGGTGTAGATGGAGATGGTGGGGATGTCCGGTATCGGTTGATCGACGTCGAAGGCGGGAAGCAACACCGGATCCAGAACCGGGCCGCGGTACTGCCGGCCGCTCTTGACCACGCGCTGCGACCTCGGCAAGGCGAACTGCCCCACCCACCAGTCGCGGATCCTGTCGGCCGGGACCTCTTTGAGGTTCTTGACCGAAACCCCCTGCGCCGCGGCCAGTGCGTCGAATACCGCCGTCGCATCGTCGGGCGTCAAGCTCAGATACGGGCTCCAGACATGAGCCTGGCTGACGCTGATGATTCTGCGTAGCAGCGGCCTGGTCTGCGGGTGCAGGGCCAATTGCCAGGTGCTGGCACCGCCTGCCGAGGTGCCGACGAGCGTAATGTTGCCCGGGTCGCCGCCAAAAGCCTTGGCATTCTCACCAACCCACCGCAGCAGTGCGATCTGGTCTTGCAGACCCCAGTTGGTGTGCAGTCCGGTGTCAGGATCTTCGAGCGCGGGATGACCGCAGAAGCCGAAGGCACCCAGCCGGTAGTTGAAGTTGACGACGACAGCTCCGGCGCGTTCGGCGAGCGCCGCCCCGTCGTAGACCGGGAGACTGCCCGCTCCCCGGGACCAGCCGCCACCGTGGATATAGACGATCACCGGCAGCTTGGCTCCCGCGTCCACCGTGGGCGTCCAGACATTGGCATACAGCGCGTCTTCCTGGCGCACCGGGTCACCGCCGGCCGGCTGGATGAAGTCGGAGCCGAACCGTGTGGTGTTCAAAGTATCTCGCCACGGAATCGCCGGGCGCGGGGAACGAAATCGATTCTCCCCGGTCGGCGGCTGCGCATAGGGAATGCCGCGGAAGACGTGAACCTTTCCGGCCGTCCCCCCGCGGATCGCACCACCGGTGACCGAAACTTGCGGATCCGCCGCGCTGGCCTGCGAGCCGCAGCCCGCAAGTGCCGCCGCCCCAGCCAACGCAAATGTCGTGCCTAGCAACGCCCGCCGGGTAATCACCTCTCTATCTTCGAGATGGGGCGTCGCGCACCAAACAATCGCGAATTCAATTCGTCAGTTCGGAGACAATCCGTCAAGTTGACCCCCCAAGCACCCCATTGCGCCACCTAGTGACTCAGGATGCGGTTAATCATTCGCTGGTCACGGGGTTGTTCACATATCTGTCATCACCTATTCGTCCACCGCGTTGGGTGTAGCGGGCCACACGCATAGTCCGTCACTTTGTGTGGTGCCAATACCTGTTCCCAGGGCCGCATCTCGCCCATTCTGAGGTCGACATCGATCACCCGCTAATTCATTGAGGTGCTCCAGACATGACATCTGCGACCAAGGTGCAGGCCGCACCCGAACTGTTCGACACACGTCCCCGTGTTTCTCCGGTCGACGCCATGGCGTCGGTGGCAGCGCACGTGTGCCCCGACGTGCTGCGATCACTGCCACGGTGCGACCAGCGGGCCAAGGGTGAGGACTATGTGACCGGTCTGCTGAAGGTCCGCGGCCGCAAGTCCGCGCGGAACATGGCCGCCACCATGGGCCAGTCCATGGGGCGCGAGGTGAGTGAGCAGAACCTGCATCACTTCGTCAACAGCTCCACGTGGGACTGGTGGTCGGTCCGTCGAGATCTGACGAGCTACCTCACCAGCGCCTATCACCCCGCCGCCTGGGTGGTCACGCCGATGCTGATTCCCAAGGCCGGAGTGCACTCGGTGGGAGTGGACCGCCGCTACTGCCCCCGCGCCGGGCGCGCGGTCAACGGTCAGCTGGCACTCAGCGTGTGGCTGGCGGCCGACGGCTTCGCGGTGCCCGTCAGCTGGCGTCTGCATCTCTCGCAGCCCTGGCTGGAATCGGCCACCAAGAAGTCCAAGACCTCGATCCCCGAGGACTACCCGCTGGAATCGGTCAGCGGATGCGCACTCACGGCTTTCCAGGAGTTCCTCAAGGTGGCCCGGCCGTCGAATGCCCCGGTGGTCTTCGACCTGCTGGGCGCTAACAGCGCAGATCTGACCCAGCTGTTCGGCAGCTTGACCCACCAGGTCGCGACCTCACGTGTATCGGGTGACCTGCAACTGCAGATTGTCGACCCGGCGTTCGTGGGCTATCAGGGCCGGGTACTTCCGGCAGCACAAATCGTGCAGGCCACCAAGGGCTCGCGACGCACCGAACAGTACGTCTACCAGGGGCGCCGCCACCTGATCAGTATCGCGAAGGTTCAGCTGGCAGATCCGTCCGCGGCCCGTTCACGGACACCGTTGACTCTCGTCGGCATGACACCGCTGGATCATTCGCGGGCTCGCACCGAACTCTGGCTGACCAACGACCCCGAGTTCTCCACCTCGTCTCAGGCGCACCAGGTGGCGCTGGCCGATCACGTGCAGCAGGGATACCTGCACCTGGCGAACCGCATGGGCATGCAGGACTTCGCGGGGCGTTCGTTCACCGGATGGCACCGTCACGCCACCCTCGTGTCGATCGCCGCGACGGTGGGATGCCTGGTGTCACCCGGTCTGGCGAGTGAGCAGCGAACCACGAACTTTCCACAGCTTGATGGCGAGCTGCGTGTCCAGGAGGCGCTCGGCATCCTGCCAACCGTCACCCAGTAGTTCGTTCACCCGGTCCAGCCGGCGCACCACCGTGTTGGGATGTGTGTGCAGGATCTTGGCGGCGCGGGTGGGGCTGGCACCGACCGTGAAATACACATCGAGCGTCTGGAGTAGGTCGGTGTCACGCTCGTCGTCATAGTCGATGACGGGACCGACCATCGATCTGACGAATCCCTCCACGTCTTGGTGGCGCGACAACAGCACCCCCAGGAATCCGAGTTCGTTTGCGGCAGCCGCTGTTCCGAGTGCACCCAACGCACTCATGGCGTCCATACAGCGCAGCGCGTCCTGATAGGTCTCCTCGATGGACTCGACACGGTCCGAGGGCCCCGCCGAAGACACCGTGACCGGCATGCGCAGGTGCGTGGTGGTCTCGTCCCATACCGCCTGTGCGGTCCGGCCCGGGTCAGATCCGGGAACGAGCAGCACCACCACCTCGTCCTGGGTGGCACGTAGTCCACCCACCCGAGAGGCGAATGACGCCGACCACAGTGCTGCGCGGTCCAGTCCACCACGTTCGGGTCGAACGATCACCACGATATGCGGCTGGTTGAGATCCAAAGACAAACGGCGGGCGTAGGTTTGAACCAATCGATTGTCGCGCTGACGCGAATCTAGTACATCGTGGAGCAGGTCGTCACGCAACTGGGAGACCGACAACGACATCCGATTATCGCCGGACATGACCACTGCGGCCGTGGTGGCCAGATCCTGGAGCTTCAGCGGATACACCGAGACCGGCGCGTCGTCCAGACTGGCCACCGACAGCTCGCCGTGGTAGTCGTCGCCCACTGTGAGCGCGGTCGTCACATAGTCTTCGGGGTCGGATTCCCATTTGTACGAGGCGATCTCGGCGCCGTCATGTCCGGTCACCCGCATCGCGACTCCCAAACGTTCCGCCGCCGCAAGGACAAAGCTGTCCATGCCACCGGGGCCGGCCCCGGCATCCAGAAGCTTGGTCCGCAGCTCGAGGCGCTGCTCCAACTCACGGATTTGCGCGGTATTGCTGGAGAATTCGTCGGCGCGAGCCAGCGCGATACCCGCGAACGAGCAGAGACTCACGAAGAGGGACCGCTCGGCGGCGGTAAAGCTGCGCACCGTCCGCGAGCCGACGTAGAGGTTCCCGAAGTGCTGACCCTCATGCTCCATCGGCATGATCATCAGGCTGTGCACACCTTCGGAACGCATGGCGGCGTCGCCGTCGCTGGCCCGGCTGAATCGGGTGTCGGACGAGTAATCCGCGGTCCACACCGGACCGTGGCCGGGCCGGTACTGACTCACCAGTCCGATGTCGTCGCCGATCGGGAAGTACAGGCTTCGATTGATCGCCGTGGTAGACCCATCGACGTAGCGGACATGGTGTCGCACCTCGGGTCCGGAGTCATCGCGCACCGAGATGAACGCGAAGTCGGCGTCGAGCATGATCCGCGCCCGCTTCACGAGAGTGGTCGAGGCCTCGTCGATATCGTGGCATCCGAGCAACTCGATGGCCACGCCGACCAGGTTGGACAGCCGGGCCTCACGTTGATTCTGTGTCTCGATGAGCCCGTAGATGCGTTCGGCGTATCCACGGGCACGGTGTAAATCCGCAGCACTCCACGGTGGCGAGGATTCCCGGGCGATCTCCCTGAGCCGTGCTTCGAAGACATCGGGCGCGGTTCCCGATGCCAACAACCGCAGCACAGCTAACGCGGTGGGACCTCCTTCGCGTGCCCCACTCACCTGTATGTCAGTCAATACCAACTACCCGTCTGCCGTGTGTGCGTGGCAACGGTAAGGGCGGGGTATGGCACCGTCAAGACTCTTGCGCGCGAACAGTTCGCAAAGAATCGACGTGAGGGAAAATTCCCGCAGGTGGCTCCCTCGGAATTAGCGCTCGATGACCCCCTCAACCAATTGACCTGCAGCTCCGACATAGGTGACCGGGTCCAAGAGTTCATCGATCTCGGTCTCGCTCAACCACGCGGTGATCTCGGGCTGGGCAACAGCCACCTCGCGCAAACTCACGCCCCGCCCGACCGCCGCATCGACCACAGCGGAGACGGCGGCCTTCGCAGCACCCTTGCCCAGTCGCGGGGACAGTGCCGCCGAAAGCCGCTCGGCCGAGGGCTGCCCACTGAGCAACGCAAGGTTGTCTGACATGCGCTGCGCACGCACCTGCAGTCCACGGCTCAGGTCGACGGCCGTCTGTGCCGCGCCTCCGGTGAGACGCAGACATTCGCGCAAAGCCAACCACTCCGCATGCCATCCGCCCGCGGACCGTTCGTCCTCACTGAGCAACGAGTTCGTGAGAATAGTGCTCAGCGCCGGAACCTGTAGTGCGGCCGATCTGATCATCGTGGCCAACACCGGGTTTCGCTTATGCGGCATGGCCGAGGAAACACCGCGCCCCGGTGGTGCCGGCTCGGCGATTTCGGCAATCTCTGTGCGGCTCAACGTCAGAACGTCGATGGCGAACTTGCCGAGAGCGCCCGCCACAAACGCCGTGGTGCTACCGATATCGGCTATCGGGGTACGCAACGCGTGCCAGGGCAACCCGGACGGGGCCAGTCCGGTCCGGGTCGCGAAGGCGGCGTTCAGTTTCTCGACGAACGCCCCGGGTTCGGCGCCCTGCGGTCCGGCGTACTCGAGGTACCCCGCCAGGGTGCCCGCCGCGCCCCCGAGCGATACCGGAAGTGCGGCTGCGACCGCGAGCACACGTGTACGTGCCTCGAGAATGAGCTCCCGCCAACCAGACGCCTTGAGCCCGAACGTCGTCGGCACCGCCTGCACCGCCAGTGTGCGAGCGGCCATGACGGTATTCCTGTGCTCGATCGCCAGGGCCGCGAGTGCCTCGGCCACATAACCCAGGTCCGTGGCGACAAGTGCCAGTACGCGCTTGGTCAGGATCATGGCGCCGGTATCGAGGATGTCCTGACTGGTCGACCCGCGGTGCACGTAATCGGCCGCGCTCGGATCGATCTCACCCACCACTCGGGTCAGTTCTTTGATCAGACCCACAACGGGATTAGCGGTCTCCCGCGCGGACAGTGCCACGGCGCGGACGTCGATATCGTGGGTGGCCACGGCCTTGGCGATGACATCCGCGGCCCCCCTGGGCAGGACTCCGATATCGGCCTGCGCGGCAGCTAGTGCGGCCTCCGCGTCGAGCATCGCCTGCAGCCACGCGGCATCGGTCAGCTCAGCCTCGGCGACAGTGCCGGCGCTGACAGGTGAGAGCAATCCGGTCTCCAGGAAACCGCTCACACCAACACCCCGTGATCACCCACATCCGCGACCGGGCTGGGTGCGCTGGCCAAGGCGGCGCGCGCAATGGCATCGGCGTCGCCCAGGGTCACCGAATCCACACCCGGCCTGATACCCGCCGCGGTGACCCAGTGCACCGACTCGGTGGGAACTCCGTACGCGAACCGGCGCGGATGAACTCTGCCGTCGGCACCGATCAAGCGGTACGGACGCTCGGTCACCGCCAATCCCTTGGTTTGGTAGGCCTTGTGATCATCGGTAGGAATCTCGTAAGGGCGGCATTGACCGGTCTCCTGCAGGAAGATCAGCAGCGGATCACTGCTGCGGCGCAGATCCGGCTCATGCAATCGCGCCTCGATGAGAGTGCGGGTCCTGACGGCCGAGCCCGGCACCAGGGGTGACTCGATGACCACGGCGGGATCGTGAGTGTCGAAGCGCACCTGCATCTGTGGTCCCACCAGATGCATGACCCCGGCCTCCACCAGCGCGATGATCTCTTCGATCCGCTGGGCCGGAGGACCGATGGACAGAAAGGCATTCAACGGGGTGTACCAGCTCTCCAACTCATCCCGGTACGACTTACCGTCGAGCCCACCGTGGTCCACCGCGAGCCGGATCTCGTTGCGCAGGTCCCGCAATACATCCAGTGCGGCCTTCACCGGACCGTCGACATTGCCCTCGCGCGCCATCACCACATCGGCACGCAGGTGCTCGAGAATCCACGCGGTGAATTCATCCGGACCACTGAATGTGCGCTTACCCCAAGGGCGGTCGAGGTCGTCCCATTCCCAGGCGATCTCGAGCAGGTCATGATCGGACAAGATCGCGTGCAGTTCGCTCTCGTCAGCGTGCAGGTACCGCTCGGAGAAGGCTTGCACCGACAGCCCCCGCTGCGTCAGATGCCCTTCGTAGTAGACACACTCCACCTCTCGCGCGATGAGCGGCCACAGATCGCGGCGGAACTGCAGGAGACCGCCGAGGTTCTCGCGGAGCTGGGCGATGCGTTCCACCGTGAGCAACCGCGGAAAGTAGCGACCTGAAGATCCCTTCTGATTCTCACCGCGCGCGTGATACGGGATCCCCCGGCGCGAGCTGGCATACAGAATGGGTTCCTGTCCCGACGGGTGGTACACCAGCCGGCCTCCGTCATCGCCGTTGTCCCGGACAAACTTTCCGCCCCGACCCACCGTCAGCAGTGCCATGTAGTCGAAGAAGTTCAGCCCCAGACCCCGAACCGCCACGGGCTCACCGGCTTTGATGGTGGAAAGATCAATATCGGCCGGGTTCGCCGGTGTGACGTACGTCAGCCCATGTATGCGGGCGAGGGAAGCAGCTCGAGCCTCGCCGGGACGCAGACCGGCGGGCACGTGACCGACAGCGAGAATAACGGCACTGAGGTCATGCAACCTGGTGCCATTCTCCAGCCGAACCCCCTGCGGCCCATCGATATCACCGTGGGTGTCGGCCAACGCCACCGCACGGGATCGATGGACTCGCACCGTCATGTGCTCGGGCGCCCACCCCACGACACGGGCGAAACTGTCACTGAGGTAATGACCGTAGAGGGCACGCGTGGGATAGGAGTTGGAGCGCAGCGTGCGTGCCTCCGCGATGGCCTTCTCACCGCTACGCGACGGATCACCCAGCAGGGCAAGGCTTTGTGCCCACTCATAAAGCGTCGGCCCCGGTTCGATGGGCCCTTCGATGGCGACGCTGTCATCGGTGAACACAGTGATCTGCGATGCCACGGTGTTCATCAACAGATGCCAGGATTGATCGGTGCGCCAGACAGATCCGGCGCCCGGCGAATAGGGATCGACAACGTGCACGACGATTCGGTCCGCGCTGGGCGCTTGACGCTCGTTGGCGCACAGACGCTCCAGCACCGCCAGACCGCGCGGTCCCGCACCGATGATGCATATCTGTTGGTCCGACATTTATCGCGCCCCTACCGCCGAGGTGACTGCCGCCAGCCCAAAATCGGTGTCACCATGCATCCAGGCCAACTCGTCATGCAGATCGGAATCACGCATGGCACCCAATTTCTCGTTACGTTCGATGGCGGCGTCGCCCGCCGCATGCCAAATGCCGATGCTGTCCCGCGCCGCGAGTGTCACATCGGCGGTACGGTCACGCCGCGCCTCGACGTACCTGGTGAATCTGCCGGGCAGCCTGTCCGGGTCGGCGCCGATGAGCGCGCCCAGAACCACCGCGTCCTCGAGCGCCTGACTGGCACCCTGCGCCGCGTAGTGCAGCATCGGATGCGCCGCATCGCCCAGCAACACGACGCGGCCATCGGACCACTGCCGCACCGGATCGCGGTCCACGAGCGACCAGGATCTCCACTCCCGCCCCAGTTCGAGCAGACTGCGGGCCGTTCCACGCAACGGCGCCAGCTCCCGCAGCACTCGCGCCTCACTGACCTCGACGCCTGAAAACGCTTGTGTGACGCCATCGGTACGGCTTGCCGCCAGATTCAGCAGTGAGCCCCCCGCGATGGGATAGGTCACCAGGTGGCATCCGGGCCCGGTCCACCAGGTGACCGAGTTGGATTGCAGGCTCTCGTCGACCTGATCTATGGGCACCGTGGTGCGGTACACCGTGATACCGGCGACTCGTGGTTCACCGTCGTCGAGCAGTGCCCGCCGGATCGACGAATTGATGCCGTCGGCGCCGATGAGACCGTCGCCGTCCACGCTGCTGCCGTCGGCGAGCAGTGCGCGCACTCCCCCGGCATCCTGTTGGTATCCGAATACCTCACTACGGCTGCGTAGTTCGATACGTGGGTCCGAGGCGCACGCATCCACCAGGATGCGGTGCAGCTCGGCGCGGTGCACCACCAGGTAGGGGCTGTCGAACCGATGCTGATAATCCGCGCCCAGGCTCATGGCGTTGATCAACCGGTCGACGGTGGCGTCGAAGAGCCGCAACGAATCAACCTGAACGCCGATCCGCTCAATCTTCTCACCCACACCGAGCAGGCCGAGAGCATGTAATCCATTGGGTGCAAGCTGGATACCGGCGCCGATCTCGGCGAACTCGCGTGCCCGCTCCAACACGACCACGTCGTTACCGGAGGCTGCGGCACTCAACGCAATGGCAAGGCCACCGATACCGCCGCCGACCACAATGAGCCGCGACATCAGATGGCCCCCGCACCGATCCGCGCCGACAATTCCAGTCTCTTGATCTTGGTGGTCGCTGTCTGCGGCAGCTCATCAAGACGCAGATGCAACGGCGGAGCCATCGGCGGCAATTGTGCTGCCGCCGCATCCCACGCGTTCAGATTCAGCGGCACATCATTTTTCGTGCACACGACCGGTTGTGCGAGCCCGCCCGGGCCGGCAACGATGATCACCTCGCTGAGCTCATCCACCGCCAGGAACAGGCGGTCCTCGGCGGCCAAGGTGCTGCCGAAACCGTCGATGAGGTCGACCTCGCGGTCAAGGAGATGGATGCAGCCCCAACGAGTGCGGTAGCCGACATCGCCCATCCGCCACCAACCGTCGTCGAGCTGCTTGTCGTAACGATCTTGCTCGCCGAGGTACGTACGGATTCGCCCATCGGTGCGCACCTCGATGTAGCCGGGATTCTCCGCCGACGGCGGCTGCCCATTGCGCGACACGATCCGCACATCGGTCATGCCCGGGAACGGATAGCCAACGCACCGTCCATCGGAATCAGCAGAGCGCAGGCGGCTGAAGCCACGTGCGACGATCGGCCCCACCTCGCTTTGACCGTAGAGCTGCCCGAAGAGCGGGCGCCGGCGCTGCGTGGCCGCCAGCAGGGTACGCACGGTGCGCGGGTGAATGGCATCGAAGGTGCTGCTGAAGTACTTGACCGAGGCCAGCGGGCGCCGCGGATCGTCGGCCAGCACTTCCCAGTTGATGAATGTGTTCGGATGGGCCTCAAGGATTCCCGGCTTCACCCGCAGGAAGATCTCGGCGGCGTGCTCGGGTTCGTCGTCGACGAGCACCACCACGGGGAAACCACGCAGAATCGCGATGGCCAGCGCGGTCACCAGGCGCGAATGTACGAAGGAAACATGGATGACCAGGGGTTCGCGGCGGCGCACCAGTGCCGCTACGGCGGCTTGCGGCCGATACCGCGCCTCGAAGGTGAAGTTGGTATGCACGGCAAGCTTAGGCACCCCGGTGGTCCCGGAGGTGTGGGTGATGAGTGCGGGATCATGCGGGCTGGGCACGACGGCGGGTGCAGCCGCGGCGGGAGTAAGTGCCGACAGCGTCACGGCCTGGGGATGCTCACCCTCGGCGAGTAGCACGCGGGAGGTGAGTTCGGCGATGGGCTGACCGGCCAGGTCACCATCCAGTTTGGCGGCATCGGTCAGCAGGGTCGGATTGCCGACGCGCCCGATGAGGGTCGCCACGGTCAGGCCATCGAGTTTGGGGGACAACAGAACCGGCACCGCACCGATGCGGGCCGCGGCACAGGCCGCCAGCGTGATATCAAAACCGTCGGACTTGTGGATGACCAGCTTGTCTCCCGGCACGACACCGGCGGCGCGTAGCCGCCGCCCGATGTCATCAACGGCCGCCGCCACCTGAGCGATGGTCGACGTGCCTTCCAGTTGCGGGGCCAGCGACGGTCGATGGTCCAGCGTCAGCGTGTTGGAGGGGTGCTTGCGTGCCGCGCGCTCGAAGAGCGTACCGAGCTTGATACCGCGGTTTCCGATGCGCTGCAGAATCATTGGGATACTCCGGCTTTCTGGACAACACTGGCTTCCTCGGTGATGCGCGCGATGGCGTCCACGGTGGTCTGCATATCGGCGCGGAGTTTGTCGCCCCATTCGCGGACAAAACGTTCCTTACCCTCTTCGTCGAGGTGGGACATGATTTCGGTGATGCCCTCGGTGGGCCTGCCCATCCGGTAGTGGTGCCGCAGGATCGATCCGCCCTCGGCAGCGTCGACGAAGTAGCTCCAGACACTCTCCTGCAGTTCACCGGAACGGTTCAGGATCGACCAGCTGAATTGCTTCGGCGCTTCGGCCGCCACAATCTCGCTTTCGGTCTGCCAGCCGCCGCGCACCACAGGCGCCCAGGCGACGACATCGGTCGCACGGTTGTTGTTTCCACGGAAGCGGGCACCAACCTGGCCCGGTTCACCTGATATCCATTGTCCACCAATGCATTCAGGGCTCCAGCGACCACTCTCGGGGAGGTCGCTGACCAATGCGTACAGCTCGTCGGGGGAAGCGGCGCAGAAGGCGCTGGTTTCGATTTCGAAGAGGCTCACGCATCAAAGGCTGGCACCGGCGGTAGGGGGCAGCGATGTATCCGCGAAAGGTCCGTCAAGTTGGTTTTCGGGTCCGTCAAGTCCACGAGCCGGATCGGCGCAAACGCCTGGTCGTGGCCGGGAATCAGGCGGGAAGCAGAACGAGACGGGTGCCGCCCATGACTTCGGTCTCGATACGTCGATGGGCCCTCGCGGCTTCCGAAAACTGCATTAAATCAACGACATTCGGAACAAGCTCGCCTTCGGCGAGCAGGACCGCCATGCGCTGGGCCGCGGCGGCGAGTTGGCGGGTCGAGGCCCTGGACATGACAAACCCGCGAATGGACCCGCTCTTGCGGTACAGCGGCCCAAGTGGGACAGGCCGCTGTGTCTCCGGAGTTCCGTCACCCGATATCAGGACGATTCGGCCGTGCGGTGCAAGCAGATCCACCGCCTCGACGACGTCGTTGACACCCGAGGTGTCGAGGTAGATGTCGATGGCACCATGATGTGTCTTGCTGACCAGCGGTACCCAATCGGCGGCGTAGTCGTACACCTCGTGAGCGCCGAGTTGCAGACATCTGTCCCGGCTCCGCGCCGAGGACACCGCGATCACCGTCGCGCCGGATCGCGCCGCTAGGGCAACGGCAGCCGACCCCACGTTCCCGCCGGCGCCGACGATCAGCACCGTCTCCCCTGCCTTGATCTCGCCGTACTCGACGGTCGCCAGGTAGGCGGTAGAGGCGGGGTGTGCCACCGCGACGGCCGTCACCGGATCTACATCGGTGGGCAACTCGTACAACCTGTCCACCGGGACTGCGGCGAACTCCGCTGTGGCCCCTTGCCGTCCGTCATACCCGAGACTTGTGCACCACACCCGATCGCCGGCCCGAAAGCCCCCAGACGGCTGCGCGACCGTGCCCACCAGGTCGCGTCCCACCACAAACGGCAGTGGAATCGCGGTGGGGTACGAGCCTGAACGCACAAAGGTATCTACCGGGTTGACCGCCACCGCGTCGACCTTGACGAGCACTTCATCGGGCGAGATGTCGGGTTCGGGAAGCGTGCCGTACCGGATGTTCTCGGCGGGTCCCCGCTGCTCGATGTAGGCGGCGCGCATGCACACATCTTGCGGTATGTCTGGCGCACCCACAATGTGACGGATTACGTTGCCAATGCTTGCCATTCACGCATTGGGCACAGGCAACGGGGCGCGTGGTACCCCGGGAGTTCCTAGCCGACCGGCGATCCATGGAAACGCCTGGGCAAATGCCTCCTGCGCATATGCCCAATCGTGGTTGCCGGTGCGCCTCACCACCGCGCAGTCGATCCCCACGGGCACCGCCGCATCGCACAGCCGGGCAGCCGCGATCGGGCCGGTGAGTTGCTCCTGCCCCGCCCTGATCTTCGCGGTTGTCGAGACGTCCAGCCACCCCGCCACGTCCTGGTATCGACGGTGACTGTGTAAGGCCGTGAGCGTGTCGAACAGCGCCCATTGCCTTTCGTCGCCGCCGTAGAGCCGCTCCACGGTCTGCTCCTTGGTGCCCGCATTCGGAGTGAGGTCACCGGCCATATCGATGAAGGAGTGAAACAGCTCCGGGTGGGTGATGACCAGATCGGCCGCGCACGTGCCGCCCATCGACCACCCGGCGACGCCCCAGTTCTCGGGATTTGGATTCGTCTCGAATTCGGAATTTACATACGGGATAACTTCTTTGGTGACGTGAGCGGCCACGTTTCCACGAGGACCGTCCACGCATTCGGTGTCGTTGTTGAAGGTTCCACCGGTATCGACGAAGACCAGTACCGGGCTGACTCCGTCATGAGACTGCGCGAAACGGTCCATGGCTCCCGCGGCGTTTCCCTGACGGACCCAGTCGGCCGGTGTCGACCATGCTCCGGAAATCATGACCACCACGGGAAGCTTCGGAGGCGCGGGACTCGCGAACCAGGCGGGCGGCAGATAGACGTACTCGGTTCGGTGTTGGAAGCCCGCAACATCCGCCGGGATGTCGACCGGAACCACATGCCCGGTTGCCGTGGGCCCCTTGCCTTTCAGATCCTGTGCCGCAGCCATATCGGTCTCACCGGGCAGCGGACCCGCGGTCACCGCGGCCCACGCCAAACGCAGCGTGTCGTAGTAGTCGATCCACTGATTCAGCACGGTCAACGCGGCCAGCAGGCACAGTGGGGCGGCCAGCACCATCACGCCTCGGCGCAGCCACCGCGCGCCCACCCAGCCGACGATCGCGATAACCAAAGCCACTGCGGCAAAACCGATCCAGATCCACAACATGAGCGGCGGCGGGTTGTCCGCCATCCCCTGAGAGGTGATGTACCAATACGCCAGTGCGCCTGCGCCCGCACCACATACCGCGGCGCCTGGCCCCCACACCCGCAGCCAGCTGCGCGGTCGGCGATAGAGCCCAACCACCAGGGCCAGCGCCGCCACGACCTGAATCGCCACCGGGAGCCAGCCATGGATCAGGGAGGGGCCCGCGTACAGCGGATTGTTGCGCGCGTAATCAGGCAACGCGGCCAGTACCCATGTCCCCGACGGCGGCACGCCATGATTGTCGGTGCCCTTCCTGTAAGAAGGTTCCGCGCATTCTGGAGAATTGCTGGGAATCGCCGAATCTTGGAGGTGACGGACAATGCCCATGGTGGTTGCCGGTGCACCCCCGCCCGACAAATAGTGCAGAAATGACGCGGGTTGTCCTGATCGTGCTGTGCGCGCTACAGGTCACCATGCAGCTCTACGTGTGGATTCCGATCCAAGATGCCGTATCGGAGTCCTACGGCGGACACAACATGACGCCCGCCCTCTCCTCTGCACTCTTCGGATACGCGGCCGGATTCTTGCTGTTCGGTCCCGTCACCGATCGATTCGGACGCCGGCGTGTGCTGATCGCCGGGGTATCGGCGATGGCCTTGCTCACCCTTCTGGTGCCGTGGGCTCCCACACCGGCGTTGCTCGGATTGATCCGTGTGCTGCAGGGTTTCGCCGGTGGTGCGTTCTCTCCGTCCGCCTTGAGCTATCTCGGAGAGGCGCTGCCCCGCCGGACGGCAACTACCGCGATCGGTGCGGTATCCACCGCGTATCTGATGGCCGGGGTGCTCGGGCAGGTGATGGCCTCCCTCATCACCCACGCGTGGGGCTGGCAATGGGTGTTCTGGGTCAGTGCGGCCGGACTCGCGCTGAATGTCCTACCGCTGGCGTTCGTCATGCGGGAGCAGCGCGGCGGCGATACCTCGGCACGGGTGGTGTCCGGTTTCGCCGCGCAAGCCCGTCTGCTCACCCGCCGAGACATCGCGGTTCCGCTGGCCGCGGTGTTCGTGCTGATGTTGTCGTTCGTGGCGATGTACACGAGCCTGGCGACCCAGTTGGTGGATGCGTTGCACTTGCCCGAGTCCATGGGCACCACCATTCGGCTGGCAGGCATTCCCGGGATGCTGGTCGCCCCGTTCGTCGGCTCCTGGGTGGGCAAGGTCGGTACCGAAACCGGTGCGTTGGTCGGGTACTCGCTAGCCGCTGTCGGGCTTGCGGTGGAGGCCCTGGGCGCGGGCTCCGTTCCCGTCATCATCGTGGGCAGCAATATCTTCGTCGCCGGTATTGCCATCGCATCGACGGCGATGGTCACCATGTTCGGCGATCGGGCGGCGCCCCGGCGCGGCGCCGGTACCGCCCTGTACGGCTTCACGGTTTTTCTCGGCGCCAGCGCCGCGCCCTACCTCGCCCACGCCCTCGGATTCCGGCCCCTGCTCGGGGTGCTGGTGGCGGCGCTGATCGGCGGCGCAGTGCTCGTCGCGAGCTCACGACGGAATGCATCTGGGCCGGTCAAGACGACGGTGGACATAGGCACCCAGCGCAGTCCGCTACCATGACCGACGGAGGATTCGCCTAGTGGCCTATGGCGCTCGCCTGGAACGCGGGTTGGGTTAATAGCCCTCAGGGGTTCAAATCCCCTATCCTCCGCCACTGCAGGACCGCATCAAGGAGGGCAATGGCTGCCGGACGCCGGACGGCGACCATCGTTCTGACCAGCAGCCATGCCGCTCTCTCCTTGATCGCGGGACTGCTTTTTTTCTTTTTCGTGCTGCCCCGCTGGCCCGAACTGAACGGGACCACCAGCCACGCCTTAGGTACCGGGCTGCGCATCGTCTCCGGGGTACTGCTGGCGGCCGCCGGTGTCCCCGCCCTGATCCGGTGGCGACAGACCCGCCGGCCTGAGTTCGCGACACCGCAGCTCGCGCTCACGCTGCGGGCGGCGGCCTTCATCGGCCATTTCCTGGCCGGTGCGCTGATCATCGGTACGGCGACCGCCGAGATCTGGTTGAGCCTGGATCGGTTCGGCATCTGGGAGTTCGGGGCGTACGGCGCGGCCGGGGCGATCGGAATCCTGGCCTTCGCGGCCTATCACCTGGCATTCGTGGCCGAAAGCCCGGAAAAGGAACGCAAGCCCCGCCCGGCCAAGAAGAAGCCCACCGAGGTCACCGAGCCCACACTGGACACGGACGAGACCGCGAAGGCCGACGAATCCCCTGCCGAGGAGTCTGCGGTTGACGAGGCAGTCGAGGCTGCCGCTCAAGACACCGAGACCACCCAGGACACCGAAGCCACCCCGGACGTCGAGGACGCGGAAGCACTCGAACCGGCACGCGGTCTGCGGAACCGTCGCACCCGCAGGTCCTAGATCGCGTCCTTCCCCTGGGCGGACAAGACGAGCACCGAACCGTCCTTAGGCGCGAACGCCTTGACCTCCCATCCGCCCTTCGCGGTGTTGGTGGACAACATTCGATCAAGCTCGTCGCTGCGTTCGAACTGCGCGGAGGACGGCACACCCGCATCGAGTGTCTTCCACAGACGTGGCCTGGTGGCCAGGACCATGCTGGAGCGGAAGGGTGCCACGTACGCGGCCAACTGCTGGGGTGGCATTTCGATGATGGCGTCCACCCAATACGTGGTGTTCGGACCGGGCAGGGGCTCGTCGCCGAAGAAGCCCTGGACCCACTCACCGGTCACCGGCTGCGGCAATTTCGGGAAACGCTGCTCCAAGGGTTCGGAGTCGTAGCGGATCGGCGACGCTCCGGTCTTTTGTGGCGTATAGGAGGTTTGGGTGGATTTGGGCTCATCCCAGGCCGAGCAGCCGCTCACCGCGAAAAGCGCCACGGCACAGGCGGCCGCCCAACGTTTCATTACTGCACGGTACCGGCAGGACGAGATCGCGTTGCCAGTATCCAAATGGCCACCGCAAGGAACAGCAACGGAAAGAAGGCCGAGTCGAAAACTCTTTCACCACGCGACATCTGTGCGATCACGGCGTCCCACGCGGTGATATACGACCCGAAATCGGGGTTTATCCGCATCGCGCGGACGTACAGCACCAGGTACCACCACATGGACACGATCGCCGCGATCACAACCGTCACCGCCGTCCACCGCCACCGCTGGGCATCACGAGCGATCAGGATCTGGTTGACCAACAACACCATCAACGGCACCGTCCACACCCAGTGATGACCCCATGCCAATGGAGAGACCACGCACCCGACCATGCCAACCACCGTGACGGCCAGCAGCTCCCGCCCGTCTCCGTGCGCTCTGCGGGCGGCGGCCATTCCCAGCAGCGCGGCTCCGCCCGCGAGTAGCACCCACAACCACGTCGGCATCGATTGCGGTGCATAGATATTCGACAGTGCACCACCTATCGATGCATTGGCAGGATGATCCAGGGAACCGATGTGGCCGGTGGTACGCACCGCACCCAGCCAGTAGTCGGACGAATCCGAAGGCAGCACAATCCATCCCAGCGCCACTGTGCCCACCGCCGTGACCATGGCCGTCACCGCCGCCCTCCACTGCCGGGAGATCAGCAGGTAGGGAACGAAAATGATGGCCGTGAGTTTGACCCCCGAGGCCACACCCACCGACCAACCGCGCCAGCGCGCATCCGCTGGCCTCGTGAGATCCCAGATGATGAGCGCGGCCAGCACGAGATTGACCTGCCCCTGCCACAGGGTTCCATGGACTGGCTGAATATCCCAGGCCACCAAGTTCATTCCCACACACGCGACAGCCAACGGTCCATCGGCCGAGAATCCAAGAACCCGCCAGCACCGCCAGATGATGGCGAACAGCGCCCCCAGATTCACCAGGAACCAGATAACCTTCGCCGTCCCCAACGGCACGAAACCCAGAGGGGCGAAGAGTAATCCTGCGAACGGCGTGTACGTGAACCATCCGGCATCCGGAATCTCTGTGGCGTACAGCGGCTCATTGTGCAGAACCCGCAGACCCCCGAACCGGTAGGTCATCAGATCGCCACCATTGCTGAACAGTCCGAAGCTGTTCGGGGCATTCAGCGGTATGAGCCAATGCTGTAGCAGCACCGCCACAACGCCGACCGCCAGCCATAGGCCAGCCGCCCGCCACGACATCCTGCGGACCGTCACTACTGCTTCCTATCGGTATCCCGGGACGGCTGAACGCGTTTCGGTTCTCCCGGCATCTTCGGGTAGTTCGGCGGGTAGGGCATATCGCCCAGTCCGTTTGCCTCGTCCCGTTCTACCATCTCAAGCAGCGGCTCGATCGACTGCGGCGCATCATCCATATCGGCCATGGGGTCCGGACGTTTCCGGAGCAGGTCGGGCACGGTCGCGATGGTGAAGTCATCCGGCTCGGCGTCGGCGAGTTCTTCCCACGTCAACGGCGTGGAAACGGTGGCGATCGGCGTGCGCCGCACCGAGTAGGCCGATGCCATCGTGCGATCACGCGCGTTCTGATTGAAGTCGATGAAGATGCGCTCGCCGCGTTCTTCCTTCCACCACGAGGTTGTCACCTTCCGGGGTGCGCGCCGTTCCACCTCGCGGGCCAGCGCGATACCTGCACGGCGCACCTCGATGAAGTCCCAGCGAGTCTCGATGCGCAGATAAATGTGGATGCCGCGGCCGCCGGAAGTCTTCGGATAGGCAACAAACCCCAGCTCATCCAGTAGTGGACGCAGCACATCGAGCGCCACCGATTTGGCTTCGTCGAATCCGGTACCCGGCTGCGGGTCCAAATCGATACGCAGCTCGTCCGGGTGGTCCAGATCGGGATATCGCACCTGCCACGGATGCAACGTCACCGTGCCCATCTGCGCCGCCCACACGATCGCGGCGGGCGTGGTCACCCGCAGGACCTCGGCAGTGCGGCCGGACGGAAACGTCACCTCGCAGCTGTCCAGGTAGTCGGGATAGTGCTTGGGCAAGCGCTTTTGGTAGATCTCTTCGCCGTCGATGCCGTCGGGGAAGCGCTGCAGATGCGTGGGACGCTCCCGCACCGCGCTCATCATCGGGCCAAGCGCGACGGTGCGGTAGTACTCGGCGAGATGTCGCTTGGTGCCGCCATCAGCCCCCAACTGAGGGAAGTACACCTTGTCAGGGTTGCTCAGCCGGACGGCGATGCCGTCGACATCCAGTTCCTCGGCGGGCGTGGGCATTACCGTCATCATATGGGAATGGACCTGCCCGTCATGCCTCCTATCGCGCCAATGCTTGCGAAACCTGTCGCGAAAATCCCGGACGGCGCGTCGTACGAGCCCAAGTGGGATGGGTTCAGGTCGATCGTCTTTCGCGACGGCAACGAGGTGGAGCTGGGCAGTCGCAACGAAAAGCCGCTGACCCGGTACTTCCCGGAGCTGGTGACGGCCGTGCTGGCCGAGCTACCGCCGCGGTGCGTTGTCGACGGGGAGATCGTGATCGCCACCGAGTCGGGTCTGGACTTCGAGGCGCTGCAGCAGCGGATTCATCCGGCCGATTCCCGGGTGCGGCTGCTGGCCGAGCAGACGCCCGCCTCATTCATCGCTTTCGACCTGCTCGCGCTGGGTGACGAGGACTTCACCGGACGACCGTTCAGCGAGCGCCGCGCCGCCCTGACGGATGCGCTGGCCGGGGCAGGCACCTCGATTCATCTCACCCCCGCCACCACCGATGACGTCACGGCACAGCGCTGGTTCGAGGAGTTCGAGGGTGCCGGAACCGACGGCCTCATCGCGAAACCACTGACCCTCGCCTACCAGCCCGACAAACGGGTGATGTTCAAGATCAAACCCGAGCGCACCGCCGATTGCGTGGTGGCCGGATATCGGGTGCACAAGTCCGGTGATGACGCCATCGGATCGCTGCTGCTCGGCCTGTACCAGGACGACGGTGTGCTGGCCTCGGTCGGCGTGATCGGCGCGTTTCCGATGGCCGAACGCAAGCGGCTCTTCCAGGAGCTGCAACCGCTCGTCACTGATCTGGAGGATCACCCCTGGAACTGGGCGGCTCATCAGGCCGGTGAACGCACTCCGCAGAAGAACGCCGGCTCACGCTGGAATGCCGGCAAGGACCTCTCGTTTGTCGCACTGCGCCCCGAATGGGTGGTGGAGGTCCGCTATGACCACATGGAGGGCGTGCGGTTTCGTCACACCGCGCAATTCAACCGCTGGCGCCCGGATCGCGATCCACGTTCCTGCACCTATGAACAACTCGAACGGCCAGTTGCGTTCAGTCTCAACGAGATTGTTCCGGGCCTGGTGTGACCGGCGCCGGACGATTCGCGCCGAGCCCTTCCGGTGACCTACACATAGGCAACCTGCGCACGGCATTGTTGGCATGGCTGCTGGCACGCTCGACCGGCCGCAGGTTCCTCATGCGGGTGGAAGACCTGGACACCCGCACCAGCTCCACCGTGGCACGGCGCCAGCTGGCCGACCTCGCCGCGATCGGTCTGGAGTGGGATGAACCCGTGGTCTGGCAGTCGGATCGGAACACCGCCTACGAGTCGGTGCTGGCGACACTGCAATCTCGCGGCCGGTTGTACGAATGTTATTGCAGTAGAAAAGATATCGCCCAGGCGCCCACGGCGCCGCATTCGCCACCCGGCGCATACCCGGGCACCTGCCGAAACCTGTCGGAATCTCAGCGCGCACAACACCGCGCGGCCCGCCCCGAACGCCCGCCCGCACTGCGGCTGCGCACGGAGAACTCTGCCTTCACCGTGCAGGATGCGCTACACGGTGAATACACCGCCCTGGTGGACGATTTCGTGGTGCGCCGCGGCGACGGTGTGATCGCCTACAACGTCGCGGTGGTGATCGACGACCACGCCCAGGGCATCGACCAGGTGGTGCGCGGCGATGATCTGCTGGCCTCCGCGCCCCGCCAGGCCTACCTTGGTGCGCTGCTGGGCTACCCGGTGCCGACGTACGCCCATGTTCCGCTGGTTCTGAACACCACGGGCGCGCGGCTGGCCAAACGCGATGGCGCGGTGACCGTTGCCGATCTGGGTGCGCGGCGGACCTTCGATTTGATATGCGACTCCCTCGGATACGAAGCCGCCAATGCCGCGGAGCTGCTGGGACAGTTCGATGTGCGGCGCATCCCGCACGACCCGTGGATATACCCGGGCTGATCCGAAGCAGCCTGTCCGCACCGGAACTGTGTTAGCCTCCCGCGGTGTTTCGTGCCCTCGCGCTCGCACTTCTAACACTGCTGGCAGTAGCCGGGTGTGGGGGCCAAGCACAAGAATCGCTGCGGGTGGGCACCGAGGGCGTCTACGCGCCATTCAGTTTTCACGATGAGCGCACCGGGGAGCTGACCGGATACGACGTGGATGTCGCCCGCGCCGTCGGCGAGAAACTTGGCCGACCCGTGGAGTTCGTCGAGATCCCGTGGGACGCGATCTTCGCCGGGTTGGACGCCGAGCGGTTCGACGTGGTGGCCAATCAGGTGACCATCACCCCGGAACGTCGGGCCAAGTACGACCTGTCCACGCCGTATGCGGTCGGCGAGGGGGTGATTGTCACCAGGGCCAACGACAACACCATTCACAGCCTCGCCGATATCCGCGGCAAGGTGGCGGCCGAGAATGCCACGAGCAACTGGTCCCAGATAGCCCGCGACGCCGGCGCCCGGGTCGAGGCGGTCGAGGGCTTCACCCAATCCATCACGCTGTTGAGCCAGGGCCGGGTCGATGTCGTGGTCAACGACAGCATCGCGGTCTACGCCTACCTGGCCAGCACCGGTGACCCCGCGGTGAAGATCGCCGGGAGCACCGGTGAACGCAGCGAGCAGGGGTTCGCGGCCCGTAAGAACAGCGGTCTACTGCCCGAGTTGAACAAGGCACTGGAGCAGTTGTCGGCCGACGGCACACTGACCCGCATCTCCGAGAAGTACCTCAAGGCCAACGTAAGCGGGACGGCCAGCGACACGAAATCGCAAGCGGCCCAGGGAAACTCTGGCGAGGGAAGATCCAACACCCAGCTGGTACTGGACAACCTGTGGCCGATGGCGCGGGCCATGCTCACGGTCACCCTTCCGCTGACCGCCATCAGCTTTACGATCGGGCTGGTCATCGCCCTCGGGGTGGCGCTGGCCCGCATGTCCGATCGTCGGGTGCTCTCCGGTCTTGCCCGCATCTACATCTCGATCATCCGGGGTACCCCGCTGCTGCTTCAGCTGTTTCTGATCTTCTTCGCGCTGCCCGAATTCGGGGTGAAGATCAGTCCGTTTCCCGCCGCGGTCATCGCCTTCAGCCTCAACGTGGGCGGCTACGCCGCCGAGATCATCCGGTCGTCCATCCTGAGCATCCCCCGCGGGCAATGGGAGGCCGCCTCAAGTCTGGGCATGAGTTACCGCACCACGTTGTGGCGCATCGTCATTCCGCAGGCCAGTCGGGTCGCGGTGCCCCCACTGTCCAACACGCTGATCTCGCTGGTGAAGGACACCTCGCTGGCATCGGCAATCCTGGTGACCGACGTGATGCGCACGGCACAGGTTGCCGCGGCCCCCACCTTCCAGTTCTTCACGCTCTACGTCACCGCCGGCGTTTACTACTGGATCGTCTGCATGGCGATGTCGGTGGTGCAGGACCGCGTCGAGGAACGTCTAGCCAGGTCTGTTGCCCACTAGGTGACGCGTACCGGAAGGTCGGCCAGTCCGCGCAGCGTGACGTTCGACTTGTAGCTGGGCTCACCGGTCAACCGCACATCGGGGAACCGTGCGGTGATCGAGCTCAACGCCAGCTTGGCCTCCAACCGCGCCAGCGGAGCGCCCAGGCAGAAATGTGGTCCGTGCCCGAAGGCCAAGTGTTTGATCTCGGCGCGATCTGGATCGAAGACGTCCAAATCCGGGCCGATCTCCGGATCACGTTGCGCGGCAGCAAGCATCAACAGCACCCACTCACCGCTGGGGAAGGTGAAGCCACCAACCGTCATATCACCGTCGGCGACCCGGGCCACCATATGCACGGGCGGGTCATAGCGCAGTGTCTCCTCGATGACCGCCGCCGCGCGATCAGCGTTCTGTCCCAACAGTTTCCACTGCTGCGGAGTCTGCAGCATGGCGAGCGACGCGTTGGCGATGAGGTTGACGGTGGTCTCGTGTCCGGCGATGAGCAGCAGCGTGCAGGTGGAGATAATCTCTTCCTCGGTGAGCTGGTCACCGGCCTCCTCGACCTGGATCAGGGCCGACAGCAGATCATCGCCGAGGTTGCGCCGGCGGGCCGCGATGAGATTGGCGAAGTAGTCCCACATCCAATGGGCCGCCTGGAATCGTTCGTTCATGTTGGCGGGCGCCTGACCGGTCAACGCAAAAACCGGATCCAGCCCTTGACCCAGCAGCGCTGAGGCCCTGCCGAATTCGGGCTCGTCCTCGATCGGCACCCCCAGCATCCGGCAGATCACCGCGACGGGCAGCGGATAGGCGAAATCTGTGACCAGGTTGACGGTGCCGCGCCGCGCGATGTCTTCCAGAAGCCGATCGACGAGGGCCTGTACGTCTTCGGCCATCGCATTGATCACCTTGGGTGCGAACGCCTTCGCAGCCAGCTTGCGCAGCCGGGTGTGATCGGGGGCGTCCAGCCCCAAGAACGAGGGCCTGGCGATCAGGTTGGGATTCTGTGCGAGCTGGCGCTGGACGATCTTCGACTTACGGCGATCCGACGACGCTTGCGGGTGGCGCAGCACGGCGTTGCAGTCGGCGAAGGTCGCCAGCACGCTCACGTCCATGCCCGGCGGGTGCACCGGGCCGGCCTGCGTCTGCTCGACCAGCTGGCGGTACACCGGGTATGGATTGGCACGATTGGCCGGGTCGAGCACCTGAAGTAGCAGGGTGCCCGGGTCAGTCGTAGTAGGCATGTGTCCAGTGTGCGCCTGGATCTGGAGATGCGCCCGAACCGCAGGCGCTCCGGCCGTCGTGATTCAGCGGTAGTAGCGCCCCAGGGTCTCTTCGCGCAGCTCCTCGAAGCGGCCGTCCACGATGCTGTCGCGAATGCGGTCTACCAGCCCGATGGTGAATCGTTCGTTGTGGATGGTGGCCAAGGTGGATGCCAGGATCTCCTTGGCCTTGAACAGGTGGTGCATGTAGGCCCGGGTGTAATGCGCGCAGGTGTAGCAGTCGCACTCGGCGTCGATCGGGGTGAAGTCCCGGCGGTACTTGGATCCGGTGATGTTCACCCGGCCGTCGCGGGTGTAGACGGCGGCATTGCGCGCTACCCGGGACGGGGACACACAGTCGAAGGTGTCCGCACCGGCGGCCACGGCCGCGAACAGGTCATCAGGCTCGCTGATCCCGAGGAGGTGGCGCGGTTTATGTTCGGGCAGTTCAGATGTCACCCATCCGACGATGGTGCCGAGGTTCTGCTTTTCCAGCGCGCCACCGATCCCGTAGCCATCGAAGCCCCGACCTTCCTCGCTGACAAGCGATTCCAATCCGCGTCCGGCCTGACGCCGCAAATCCTCGTACTGTGCGCCCTGCACCACGCCGAACAACGCCTGATAGGGCTTGTCGGCGCGCTCGCGCGTCAGCTTCTCGTGCTCGTCGAGGCACCGCTGCGCCCACTCGTGGGTGCGCTGTACCGAATTCTCTTGATAGTCACGGGTGTTGATCAACGTGGTGAGCTCGTCGAAGGCGAACATGATGTCGGCACCCAGCTGATGCTGGATCTGCATGGACACCTCCGGAGTGAACCGGTGCGTCGACCCATCCAGGTGTGACGTGAAGGTGACACCCTCATCGTCGACGTGGGCAAGCTTGTCCTTACCGGCAACGACGTGATTGTCGGCGCGGGCCCGGTCGACCTCCATCGCCATCACCTTGCGTGCCCCCGAGCCGAGGGAGAGCACCTGAAACCCGCCGCTGTCGGTGAACGTAGGGCCTGGCCAGTTCATGAATGCACCGAGCCCTCCGGCCTCGTCCACGATGTCGGGGCCGGGCTGTAGGTACAGGTGGTAGGCGTTGGCGAGCACGGCCTGAGCACCGAGAGCGGCCATGGTCTCGGGCAGGACGGCCTTGACGGTGGCCTTGGTTCCGACGGCGATGAAGGCCGGAGTTTGGATGTCCCCGTGCGGGGTGTGGATCACCCCGGCCCGGCCCGCGGTTCCCGGCAGGGTGGCGTCGATGGAGAAGTACTGGTCAGTCATCGAAGGCTATTTTGCCCTGGGCGTGTCGGCCTCCCGGCTTTCGGCTCTTCGCCCACGCGGCTTATCGCAGTCGTAGGCTCGGGTCATGACATCGACGTCGGATCTGCATGCGCTGGAACAGGGCACCACTACCCAGGAAGCCCTGGTCTTCTTCGACAACCTGGAGCCCGTGCGATCAGATGAGCTGGTCGGCCAGCGCTGGCACGGCGGCGAGGTGCCCACCGGGCATTCGATGGACGGCATCCTGACGGTGTCAGGGTGGTACGGCAAGCAGTTCGATGATGTGGATCATGTGCATCCGCTGCTGTTCAGCGATGGTGGCGGCGATATCTTCGCGGTCGATCCGATGCTGGCGCCGATGGGGCTCGCGGGCCGGATCAGCGGGCTGACCGAGTCCCCCATGGTGAAGCGGACATCGCCGACCGCGTTGTCGGCGCTCAAGCCGCTGATCCGGACCAACAAGCACCGCGCCCGGCTGCGCAATATCGAGTTCCGCGGCGCCGTCAGCGCGGCCATGGTCTACGACCACAAGGCGATCATCGACCATTTCCGCAAGGTGGATGACGACACGCTGCTGGGCATCATGGACCTGCGGGACATGGACCAGCCGTACTTCTTCACGTTGCGCCGCGACTGAACACGGTTGCCCGCAATCGCCGTCTAAGCTGCGCGGGTGAGGACGCCGAAATGATCTTGTTCGAGCGGTCTTTCGCCTATGCACCGCTTCAGGTCTGGAGTGTGATGGTCAATCCCGATCTGTGGTCCCTCCAGACCACCGGGTTCCGGCCCGAAGTCGGTTGCCGGTATCGAATCACCCACCCGGCCATCCTGGGCACCCGCCTGCTCGGCACCGGGGACTGCACGGTCGTCGCCGCGGATCCCGGCGAACTGCTGTCGGTGGACTTCGTCGGTACGGTGCGGGAAGGCGATCCGGCCCGCTGGACCATCAGTCACCGTCTCACCGCCGCCGAGCACGGGACCACCCTCACGACCTACCTCAAGGGGGTCGATATCAACGATCACTCCGAGAAGGTGCTGATGCGCATCGTGACCGACAGCACGGCGCGATCCGCGCACCTGCTCGAAGAGTGGCTTGCGAAACGCTACCGGATACCCGGCGAAGAATATGGCGGTGGCGGAGGGATTTGAACCCTCGGACGGGGGTTACCCGTCACACGCTTTCGAGGCGTGCTCCTTAGGCCGCTCGGACACGCCACCGCCGAAGAGACTACAGGCCCCCGGGCCCGATCCCCCAATCGGTTGACTCGACTACCAACGACAGAAGGACCGTCGCCACGGGTGAGCGTGCTTTATCGCGCCATCACCCGACAGTGTTAGCAATGTGCTGTCCATATGCGTGAAGTCGCATGGCTGGCAGGAAACTCCCAGCGTGCTGTACGAATTCGGCGGCGCGGCTCCAAGGAAAGTGGTTTTCCATCAAGCATGTGCAGGTTCCTCGTTGGCATCTCACGGCATCCGCCTCGTCGGGGCGGGCGGACGCCGTCGGGCGGTCGACACCAGATCGGGGATCGGCACAACTGAGATCAACACCATCAAGTGTGGAAGGCCCTGACCAATGAAGATTCTTGTAGGAATCGCGGCATCCGCCGCCATCGCCGCGAGCGCGCTGGGGTTGGCGGCGACAGCCAATGCAGCACCGGCACTGCCCGCCCCCAACTACCACTGGTGCCCGGGCGAGTTCTGGAATCCCATCTGGGGATTCAACTGGGAATTCGGCGAATGCCACGACGACTGGCACCGCGACCGCGACGGCGACTGGCACGACCGTGACTGGCACGGAGACCGCGGCGATTGGCATGACCACGACCGCGGCGACTGGGGACGTGGCCACGACCGCGACTGGAGACCGTAACCCCTCTTCGTCGATGAACAACCCCGCCCGCCGGATCAATTCTGGCGGTCGGGGTTGTTTGCCATGAAATGACTGGGCCAGGAACGCACACTATTGTCTGGTAACCAAATATGTTGATTGACAGCATTTTTACAGCGCACTGTACGCATAAAGGCCAGATATTGCCAGCCTTGAATGCTTTGCTTTCCTTATGAAAATTCTCGTTGGAATCGCCGCTTCCGCTGCCATAGCCGCCGGCGGGCTCGGCCTCGCCGCCACCGCCAATGCCGCTCCGGCTCCAGAGCTTCCGGCGCCCACGTACCACTGGTGCCCCGGCGAGTTCTGGAACCCGATCTGGGGCTTCAACATGAACTGGGGAGAATGCCACGCCGACGGCATCCTCGACCGCGACCGTCCCGGCGACTGGCGCGGTGACGACGGCCGCTGGCGCAACAACGGCCCCGGCCCCGGTGACAACCGCGGACCTGACCGTGGCCCTGATCACGGACCGGACCGCGGCCCCGGCAACGACTGGCACCGGTAAGCCTCCCGAATCGGCCCGTCCGGCGCGCGACCCCGACCACTCACCGCGCCGGGCGGGCCACTTATCTTTTAGCCGCGAAAAAGTTCTCGAGCAGGGCCGCGCATTCCTCGGCAAGCACGCCGCCACGCACCTCGGGCCGGTGAGCCTGGCGCCGGTCACGCACCACATCCCACAGCGATCCCACGGCCCCGGTCTTGGGCTCCCACGCCCCGAACACCACCCGGCCGACACGCGCCAGCACCAACGCCCCCGCGCACATGGTGCACGGTTCGACGGTCACCGCCAGCGTCGCGCCCTCCAGCCGCCAGCCGTCGCCATGTTTCGCCGCAGCCTCCCGCAAGGCGAGAACCTCGGCATGTGCCGTCGGATCACCCAGGCGTTCACGAGCATTGGCGGCGCGCGCCAATTCGGTCCCGTCCGCGGCGTAAATCACCGCACCGATCGGCACATCCTCGGCACCGGCTTGCGCGGCGGCTACCAATGCGGCGCGAATCAGCGCCTCGTCGTCTGGAAACGTCACCGATCCAGCTTGTCGAGCACCGCACCGAACTCATCGGCAAAGCCCATACGCGCGGCGATCATGCCGAGCTGCTCATCGGGGTAGAGATCGGTCTCGCTGAGAATCACACTGAGCACCGGCTCGGGCAGCCCGATATCTGAGAGCAGGCCCAAATCGCCTTCCTCCCACGGGTCAACCTCGTCCAGCTCATCGGAATCGAGCTCCGGGACAGGAATATTCAGCCTGTCGAGCACCTCGACGGCGATGTCATAGTCAACCGCCGCCGTGGCGTCCGAAATCAGCAGGTGCGTTCCCGAAGGCGCCGGGCGGATGATGATGAAGAATTCCTCGTCAACATCCAGCAAGCCGAACACCGCACCAGCGCTGCGTAATTCACGTAACTCGGTTTCCGCCGCCGCCAAATCGGTAAGCGCCCCAGCCTTCAACGATGTCACTCGCCAGCGGCCCTCTTCACGAACGACGGCCACGCCGAAACCCTCCAGGCTTTCGGCGCTGGGCCCTGCGGCCTTGGCACGTTGTGCGTCCATGGGCAATACGGTAATGCCCCAACCTGGGTTGTGACCACAAACAACTTGGTCACGTATGCCAACCTGGTGTGGTGAACGCCGCCGAACACGACCACCAACGCCCCCCGATCTGCGTACTTGGCCTCGGACTCATCGGCGGATCCCTGGTCCGCGCGGCCACCGCCGCAGGGCGCCACGTCTGGGGGTACAACCGCTCCGCCGAGGGCACCGAGGCCGCGCGGGCGGCCGGTTTCGATGCCACCACCGATCTGGACCTGGCGCTGCGGCGCGCGCGCAACGCCCAGGCACTCATCGTGCTCGCGGTGCCGGTCCCGGCCCTGTCCGCGCTGCTGACCCGCATCGCGGAGCTGGCCCCGGAATGTCCACTCACTGATGTCACCAGCGTGAAATCCGCTGTACTGCAACAGGTATCCGAGCACGGTTTGGCACAACGATTCGTCGGTGGCCATCCCATGGCGGGCACAACAGAGTCGGGCTGGGGCGCCGGGGACGCCAAGCTTTTCCGCGACGCGACATGGGTCGTCAGCGTTGACGACGACGTCGATCCGCAGGTGTTCGCACAGGTGACTCGGCTGGCCCTGGATTGCGGGTCCGTGGTGGTTCCGGCCCGCTCAGATGAGCACGATGCCGCCGCCGCCGCCGTCTCACACCTGCCGCACCTGCTCGCCGAAGCCCTGGCCGTCACCGCCGACGGGGTGCCGCTGGCCTACTCACTGGCCGCCGGATCCTTCCGGGACGGCACGCGAGTCGCTGCCACCGATCCGTCACTGGTGCGCGCCATGTGCGAATCGAATCCACACGGCGTGCTGCCGGCCCTGGAGGAGGCCATGGCGCTGCTGGCGGCGACGTGGAACACCCTGAACGCGGAGAATTCGGTCGAGCTGCTGGTGGAGGCCGGCTACGCCGCGCGGCAACGCTACGAGGCGCACACGCGGTTCGACATCAGCGGCGTCAGCCGAACCGACACCGACTGGCGCGAGCGACTCGCCGAAGCCGGACGGCAGGGCGGCGTGCTGCGGGTCGTCCCCTAAATCCGGACGGCAAGCCCGGGGTATTCCAGCAGGAACCCCTCGTCATCGACGGTGACCGTGGTGTCTGCGACCGGCGAGACCACCTTGATGCCCTTACCGTCGTTGCGGTAGCTGATGGTGGCCGGGCTGACGACCAGATCAGGCAGGGTCACGTACACGACCGGCAGCACTGTGCTGCCTTCTTGCTGGTAGAGGCCGGTGCGACGGATCGGAAGCGCGTTGAAGAAGGGGCTGAACACCACATCGACGTCCAATGCGCCGTCGAAGGCCGAGCGTGTCGCGCCCTCGTGGTTCTGCACGGTCCACATGCCTTCTTCGTCCCGGGCGATCGACAGCTGCCGCTCCCGTTCGGCCACGGTGGTCGACAGGGACAACCGATTGGTGGAACCGGTCTCGTCGGTCACCAGGTCGTACGAGGCACTGAACGCGGGGTGCGCCTCGGATGCACCGGCCACAAAACGGCCGTGTGCGCGGATGCGTCGACCCGATAGTTGAACGCGGGTGGACTCCATGCGCGACGCGTCGTGGGCACGCCAGGTCAGCACGGCGGGCCCAGTCGCCGGGTCCATCGGGCTGGGGTTACTCACCCGTCTACCGTAGGCGACCGCGCAAATTGATCCCTCGTGAGCCCTTGGCGCCTCCGAATCACTTCCTCGTGTGCGCGACGTACAGCAGGTACTCCCAGTCCATCGACAGCCGCCCGTCGCCGCGATCATGCCGTCGCGCCAGTTCGACAAGCGCATCGTCGAGTTGGGCGGTCTTGTCCGCATCACCGGCGATACCGGCATGGACGGCGATCGTCGGCCCGTAACAAGCCTTGAAGAAGTCGCGGAACTCCTCGGCGGTGGCGAATCGGTCCACCACCAACGTCCGCGGCTCCACGATGACTTCGGTGACCCTGTCCGCCAGCAGTGCTCGCACATGAGCCGGGTCTCCCCACAAGGGCGGGGGTTGTGCACCGGGCGCGGCGGGAGCCGCGAACGGCTTCATGGTCGCGAACATCTGGCCGATGAATCCCTGCGGTGTCCAGTTGATCAGACCGATGGTTCCGCCCGGCCGGCAGACGCGGATCAGTTCATCGGCGCTGTCCTGATGCCGCGGAGCGAACATCACCCCGACGCAGGACATCACGACATCGAACTCGTCGTCACCAAACGGGAGCGCCTGAGCGTCCGCGACCCGCCAATCGATTTCTGCACCGGCCCGCGCCGCCACGGCGCGCCCCACCTCCAGCAGCTCGGGAGTCAGGTCGGAGGCCACCACCTTCGCGCCGATACCCGCGGCGGGGATTGCCGCATTCCCGGATCCGGCCGCAACATCCAATACTCGGGCGCCGGGGACGACGCCGGACTCCTCGACGAGGACCGGCCCCAGCGGTGCGATCACCTCAGAGGCCACCGCGGCGTAGTTGCCCAGGGCCCACAGCGAAACTCTTTGGGCTGTTTCCGTGTTCATACATATTGACGCTAGGCAGATCGCCGCACCTGGGCTAGTACAAGATCTGTACTGGGGCTGGTCACCGTGACATCGGCGGCCTACCGTTCATCCATGGGTGCGTCGTATTACCAATTCTGCCCCGTCGCCAAGGCGATGGAGCTGCTCGACGAGCGCTGGACTCTGCTGATCGTGCGTGAATTACTGCTCGGCAGTGAGTATTTCAACGATATTCGGCGCGGAGTGCCCCGCATGTCCCCGTCTCTGCTGTCCAAGAGGCTGGACCGGCTGGTGCGCGCCGGGATCGCCGAACGCCACGACAACCGCTACGTACCCACGGACGCCGGCCGTGAGCTGCGCCCCATCGTCGAGATGTTGAGCCAGTGGGGGATCCGGTGGATCGGTGAGATCGGGGACGAGGATCTGGACCCCAAGTTGCTGCTCTGGGATATGCGCCGTCACGTCATCGGCAGCGCGGTCCCCGAGGGCCGCACCGTGCTGCATTTCCGCTTCGGCGACGTCACCGCCGACAAACGGCACTGGTGGCTCATCATCACACCCGAGGCTGCCGACCTTTGCGATGCCGACCCGGGCTTTGACGTGAACATCGGCGTGACGGCTCAGCTCCGCAGCCTGACTCGAGTGTGGCGCGGCGACTCCGCGTGGTCGGATGTGTTGCGCTCCGGTGAGGTGGCCTTCAGCGGGCCGTCACGGTTGTGTCGCGGCCTGCCGACGTGGTTCGACCCGCCCCTCTACGCCGCTGTCCCCCGCCCCAGAGTCACCGCCGAGATCACGCGGAGCCCATCGCAGCCGCCCGGTGCCCGGAGCTGACAGCCACACCGCCAAGGCAAGGAACGCATCCAGCAGCAGCGCCAGCGCGGTCACCAAAAGGGCGCCGACCAATGCCAAGTGGAACTGTCGCACCTTGATGCCGTCGATGAGGTACCGGCCTAGTCCGCCGAGGCTGGCATAGGCGGCCACGGTCGCCGTCGCGACGATCTGCAAGGTCGCCGTCCGCAAGCCCGACAGAATCAGCGGTAAGGCGTTGGGTAACTCGACACCGAAGAGCACCTGACGTTCCGTCATCCCCATGGCCCGCGCGGCCTGCACCACCGTGCGGTCCACGTTCGCGATGCCGGAATAGGTTCCCGCCAGCAGCGGCGGCACCCCGAGCAGGAGCAGCGCGACGGTGGGCGGCACCAAACCCAGGCCCCACAGCAGCACTCCCAACAGCAGCACGCCCAGTGTCGGCAGCGCGCGCAGCGCATTGACCGCGCTGACCACCAGAAAGGTGCCACGGCCCGTGTGCCCGATGATCAGACCGATCGGCACCGCGATGATGACCGCGGCCAGCACCGCGATCGCGGTGTACTGCAGGTGCTCACCGATCCGCACACCCAGCCCGCTGTGGCCCGTCCAATTGGACGCGGTGAATATGTAGCCGAGCGCATCGGAGAGAAAGTTCATCGTGCACCCACGACTTTCGCCGCTCTGGTCCACGGCGTGGCAGCGCGGCCGAGAACAACCAGGAGTGAATCCACGATGACGGCCAGCAGGAAGATCGCGACGATTCCAGCGATGATCTGGCTACTCTTGTTGGCCTGGTAACCCTCGGTGAACCAGGTGCCCAGGCCACCGATGCCGATCACCGAGCCCACCGAGACCATCGAGATATTCGTGACGGCAACAACTCTCAGGCCTGCCACCAACACCGGTATGGATAGCGGGAGTTCGACCCGGACGAGGCGTGCCAGCGGGCGGTATCCCACTGCGGTGGCCGCGTCGCGCACCTGGGGAGCGATAGCGTCGAGCGCCTCGGGCACGGCCCGAATGAGCAGCGCCGTGGTGTACAGCGTTAGCGCCACCATCACGTTGGCTTCGTCGAGGATCCGGGTGGGAATGATGAGCGGCAACGCCACGAACAACGCTAGTGAGGGAATGGTGAACACAATGCTGGCGATCACCGTGGTAGCCCGCCGCACCGTCCGATGCCGGTGAATCAGTGCGCCGCACGGAATCGCGATGGCCAATCCGATGAGAATGGGGACCAGCGACAGCCGCATATGGATCAGCGAGAGCTGCCAGGCATCGCCGAGATGAGTGAAGAGATAACGCATCTCACCGCTGCCCGGTACGGCGTTGCCGATCCAGCGCGATGAGAACGTCATCCCCGCGGACGCCGCCGCGGACGCGGCCATCCTCATCGGTGGCCACCCCGAACCCCGACGGCGAGGACAGCGCGGCATCCAGAGCCTGCCGCAATGTCCCGTCCGGTCCGAACAATGACCCTCCGGCGATCACACTGTCGTACAACGATTTTCCGGACCGGTAGACCTCCGCGCCTGCATCGTCCATCCAGCCGAACGGGGTGCCGTCGGGATTGCAGACAAGCACCCAGCTGCGCGGCGCGATGATGAGGTCGTGGACCTCGGATTCGAAGATCTGCCTGATCTCGTACAGGGGCAGATCGCCCGCATCACGAAACTGCAGGCCCCGATAGCCCCGGTCGCGGCCGATGAAACCGGCGACGAAATCGCTTGCCGGATTGGATAACACCCGTTCGGGCTCGTCATACTGCTGCAGCACGCCACCCGGCCCGAAAACCGCCACCTTGTCCCCGAGTTTGACGGCCTCGTCGATATCGTGCGTCACGAAGACGATGGTCTTGTTGAGTTCGGCCTGCAGGCGCTGCATCTCGGCCTGCAGGTCATCGCGCACATTCGGGTCGACGGCGCTGAACGGCTCATCCATCAACAGGATCGGCGGATCGGCAGCGAGGGCACGCGCCACACCGACACGTTGTTGTTGACCTCCCGAGAGCTGCGCCGGGTACCGGCTGGCCAATTTGGGATCGAGCCCCACCCTTTCCAGAACATCAAGAGCTGCCTTGCGTGCGGCACGACGGGATTCGCCCCGCAACACCGGCACCGTCGCCACATTGTCGACGACGCGCTGGTGCGGCATCAGGCCCGCGTTCTGAATGACATACCCGATGCCCAACCGCAGTTTGACCGGATCTACGGTGCGGACATCTGCCCCGTCGACAGTCAGTACCCCGGACGTCGGGTCGGTCATCCGGTTGATCATCCGCATCGAGGTGGTCTTGCCGCAGCCCGACGGCCCCACGAACACCGTGAACGAACCCTCGTCGACGTGCATGGTGAGATCATCGACAGCGGTGGTCCCATCGGGGTACCTCTTGGTGACGTTCTCAAAGGTGATCACGCGATCAGTTCCCTATCGGTTTGTCGAAACCTTTGTCCGTCAACCACTTCTGCGCAGCTTCCTTGGGGTCGACACCGTTGTTACCGGAGACTTCCGCATTGAGCCTGGTGAGGTCCTCCGTCGTCAAACGCGCGGAGAGCGCGTCTAGCACCTTCTTCAGTTTCTCGGATTTCTTCTGCGCGTTGACCAACGGCACCAGATTGCCCGCCGGGAAGGTGAACTTGGGGTCCTCAAGCACCACCAGATCATGCTCGGCGATGGCCGGCGAGGTGCTGAATATGTTGGCCGCGGTGATCGTTCCGTCCAACAGCGCCCGCACCGTCGCCGGTCCGCCACCATCGCTGATCGCCACGAATCGCGATTCCGGAACATCCAGGCCGTAATTGGCCTTGAGGCCGGCCAACCCGACACTGCGGTGCAGGAACTCCGAAGGTGCACCGACTGTTACCTCCTCCGAGTGCGCGGCGAGATCGGCGATGGAGTGCAGATTCCATCGGTCGGCGGTGGCTCTGGTGACGCACAGCGTGTCGGCGTCCGAGGCCGGTGATGGGGACAGAATGTCCAGATCGCCATCGAGCTTGCGCAGCAGCGCCAGCTCGACATCATCGGGCCTGGTAGCGGTGGCCTCAGGATCGAAGTAGCGCAGCAGATTTCCGGTGTAATCGGCGATCAGGTCGATCGAATGGTCCTTAACCGCCGGGATGTAGGTCTCGCGGCTACCGATGCCCAGCTGCCTGGTGATGTCAAAACCATTGGTCTGCAATATCTGTGCATACAGCTCGGCCACGGTCTTAGATTCGGGGAAGTCGGCCGAGCCGACGATCAGGGTGTTGAGGTCACCCGAAAGCGGGCCTCCGCCCAGAGGATTGGCGCTGCCACAGCCACTGAAGACAACCGCTGCCATGACGGCAGCGAAGAGTCGTGCGGCCCTGCGCATCCTCCGACAGTAACCGGGCAACCGCCGTCATGCCCGGCTTTAGCGTCAGGAAGATTCCGGTGGCTAACCCGGCGACGCCGCCGCCGCGGGTCCTTCGGCCGAGCCCGCCAGGAGCTCTGGCAAATATTTGATAACCGCCTCCGCCTGGTCGTCGGGTAGCAGCTGGCGCGCGAGGACGTTCGCTCCGATGATCATCAACATGGTGGCGTTGGCCCGGTCGTGGGCCTCCTGCTGACCAACGTCCGGACGCTGTGCACGCATCACCTGCGACAGCAATTCGGCACCCGTCTCGCCGAAGCTTGCCCACAGCGCCTGCCCCAGCTCGGGGTCGGTACGCATCTGGCCGAGAAGGGCGGGGGCGGCCGCAATGACATCGGGTCGCTCGAAGAGTTCCGCTGTGTACGAGCAGGATTGGCGTACCCAGTCGCCCACTCCTGCCGCAGCGCTTATCTCCCGGGTGGGTGCGGTCCAACCGAACACCGCCTCGAAGACCAGGTGCGCACGGGAGGGCCACCGCCGGTACAGCGCGGGCTTTCCCACGCCGGCCCGCTCGGCGATCGCAACCATAGTGGTGGCATCCCACCCCTGCTCCACCAGGAGCTCACGCGCGGCAGCAAGCGCCTTGGTGTCGATATCGGAACTGCGGCGGCGCCCCCTGCCCGCGGGTAACTCGTCAGTAGTCATTGCAAATAACGGTACACCATGTTACGTATTAAGAAGGTTGGTGGCGTGGGTCACAGAGAGAAAGGCAGCCGATGACAGGACTTCTTTCCGGAAAAACGGTGGTGATATCCGGTGTAGGTACCGGATTGGGGCGGGAGGTCGCGCTCAAGGCGCACCAGGACGGCGCAAATGTGGTGCTCGGCGCGCGAACCCAGGAAAACCTCGAAAAACTCTCCGCCGAACTCGATGATTCGGGCGGCACCGCTGCCTGGGCGGTCACCGACATCACCGACGCGTCCGCGTGCCAGGGCCTTATCGACACCGCCGTCGAGCGGTTCGGCACGGTGGACGCACTGGTCAATGTCGCCGCAAAAGAGGACGTGTTCGGCGGCATCGAGGGCGCGGATCTGTCCCAGTGGCAGGCGATGCTCAGCACGAATGTCGTGGGCACGCTTCAACTCGTTCAGGTGGCCGTACCGCAGCTGAAGAAGAACGGCGGGTCGGTGGTCTTCATCGGATCGCAGTCGGCGTTCCATCCGCAGCTACCCCAGTCCGCGTATGCGACATCCAAGGGAGCGTTGCAGAACGCCATGTATCAGCTCGCGAAGGAGCTGGGGCCACACAAGATTCGTCTCAACATGGTGGTGCCGACGTGGATGTATGGCCCGCCGATTCAGCTGTACATCGGCCTCGTCGCCCAGCAGCGCGGCATCACGCAAGAGGAAGTACTGGCCGAACTGACGGCCAAATTCCCGTTGGGCGAGATGCCCGCCGATGAAGACGTCGCCGATGCGGTGGTGTTCTTCGCATCCGACCGGGCCCGGATGGTGACCGGGCAGACCTTGTTCGTCAACGCAGGAGAGTTTTTCGCATGAGTGATAAGTATCCCGTCATCGTTTGGGGCACAGGAGTTGTCGGCAAGCTGGTGATCCGCGAGCTATTGGACCATCCGGTATTCGAGCTGGCTGCCGTACTGGTGCACGATCCGGCCAAGGACGGTGTGGACGTCGGAACACTCGTCGGTAGCCATCCGACCGGACTGGCCGCCACCACCGACATCGATGCTGCGTTGGGCACCGAGGGCACGGTCGCGTACTTCGGGCCGACGGCGCAGTACGCGCTGGAGAACATCGACAACATGTCCCGGGCACTGCGCAGCGGGCACAACATCGTCTCCACCGCGATGACACCGTGGGTGTACCCGCAGGTGTGCCCACCCGAGATGCTCGCCGATATCAAACAGGCCTGCGAGGACGGCCAGACCTCCTGTTTCACCACCGGCATCGACCCCGGCTTCGCCAACGATCTGTTCCCCATGACCCTGCTCGGCGTGGGCGGACGGGTGGATTCTGTTCTGGTACAGGAACTCCTCGACTACCAGTACTACAACGGCGATTTCAGCATGCCGATGGGACTGGGCGCGCCCATGGACCAACCGGCGGTGCTGGAAATACCCGAGGTGCTGATCCTCGCGTGGGGCCACACCATTCCGATGATCGCCGACGCCGTCGGAGTCAAACTCGACAAGATCGATACCGTCTACGAAAAATGGGCGACGCCAACCGAGATCGCCTACGGCGCGGAACCCAACACCGGCATCATCGCGGCGGGCCACTGTGCCGCGGTGCGATTCGAGATCCGTGGGTGGGTCGGCGGTAAGCCGAAGCTCGTCATCGAGCACGTCAATCGGATCACCAATGACACCGCACCGCATTGGCCGCGCGCACAGTCAGTCGACAACGACGCCTACCGCATCGAGATCAAGGGCAGTCCGAACATCACCCAGGAGACGGTGTTCCGCGACGAACGCACCGGCGACGGCGCGATCGGCGGCTGCCTCGCCACCGGGATGCGGGCCATCAACGCGATACCAGCGGTCATCGGCGCTAAACCGGGCTTCCTGACACCGCTGGATTTGCCGTTGATCGCGGGCCAAGGAACTATCCGCGCCTGACCTGCGCCAAGCGGCGGCTTTTCGCGGTATCCGGGGGGCAGTTTCCGCGAAAAGCCGACCGTGGGCGCTTGCAATAACCGCCTATGTAGCAAATGATGGACATATGACCAGTGACCCCGGTACGACTCCGGACTCTCCGGTTGCCGACACATCCATCGATGTCCCCGTTGGCGAGCAGGCGCCTCTGCCCCCCGCGAAGGCCGTCAAGAAGGAAGATGCGGTCAAGCGGACCCGCGCGGCGGCGACCTGGACCGGCGTCATCCTTGGCCTGCTGATCCTGATTCTGCTGCTGGTGTTCATTCTGCAGAACCTGACGGACACGACCACCCACTTCCTCTCCTGGGAGATCCAGATGCCGCTGGGCATCACGGTGTTGTTCGCGGCCATCACCGGAGCAGCGCTCACCGCCCTGGTCGGCGGCGTGCGAATCATCCAGCTGCGGCGCGCGGCGAAGAAGAACCTCAAGGCCTGACACCCGACTACAGTTCGGCGCATGACGGCGCTGACCGGGCGTGGACGGGTGCAGACACTTGTCCGGAAGGCTCTCAAGGACAAGCCCGTACCCCTGGCTGACGCCAAACATTTCGACGACGCCGAAGTCGTGACGATGCTGCGCATGCTCGGTATCGCGATGCTGGAAGTCGGTCAGCCCACCAACCTGGTGTTGGCCAAGTTGCATGACATCGCACCGCAGTACACCGACAAAGAGCTGCGCGCCGTCGTCTTGCCGACGGTGCTGATCATTCAGATCGACGGCGTCACCGGCCAGCTCGAAGTGGAGGAATCCACCCGCAGCACAGCACAGTTGGACCAGGCCGGCCACATCGACACCATCGCCGACATGGCCGTCGCCGGGGCGATCGCCCCGGCCGACGCGATCGCACGTATCTACGAGATCCGCTGTTTGAAACCCCGTTTCGGGACGGCCGTCACCGTCATCGGACACACCATCTTGACCCTCGGCTTCGGGCTCGCGCTGGCACCAACCTCTTCGGCTCTGCCCGCCTATCTGGTGTTGGGCCTGATCGTCGGCGTCCTGATGCTGGCCACCAACCCCATGCCCACCCTCGCCGCCACCATGCCCGCCGTCGCCGCCTTCGTGGTGACGGTCATCAGCACGTTCATCGTGGCGAACGTGCCCAGCGAGGGGCTTGCCCGCGTGGTGGCGCCCGCCCTGATCGCCGTGCTGCCCGGGGTGACCCTCACCATCGGGGCGCTGGAGCTGACAAGCACCCAGCTGATGGCCGGGTCCACGCGCATCGTGTACGGCATCGCGCAACTGATGCTGCTGGCATTCGGGGTGGTGATCGGCGTGAAAGTCGCTGGACCGCCAGAGCCCTCGCCGCTGGGACCGCCGCTGGGCAGCTGGACGATCGCCCTGGCCGTACCTGTCATAGCGGTGGGGTTTTACCTGTACAAGTCCGCGCCCCGCGGATCACTGATCTGGTTGGTGCTGGCGATCGGGGTCGCCATGCTGGGACAGCGCCTCGGCGGTCTCTTTCTGGCACCCGCCATGACGGGCTTCATCGGAGCGGTCGCTGTCGTTCCCTTCGCCTTGTTCGCGGCACGCTTCAAGGGGGCGCCTTCGGCAATCGTGTTGCTACTGGCCGCCTTCTGGTGCCTGGTGCCCGGCGCGTTGAGCTTCGTGAACGTCAGCGAGGTCGCGGCCACCGGACATGCGAACCTCACCGCACTGCTCGATACCTGCATGGCGATCTTCTCGATCGCGCTGGGGCTTCTGGTGGGGGCGAGCCTGCACCGTGGGATGCGTTACGCGCTCACTGTCCGTCGGTAGCGTATTTCGCCAGCTCGATCCGGGCCACGACACCACGATGCACCTCGTCGGGACCGTCGGCCAGCCGCAGCGCGCGGGCGTTGACCCACGCGGCCGCCAACGGGAAATCGTTGGAAAGGCCTCCACCACCGTGGATTTGGATAGCCATATCGATGACCTGCTGAGCCATGTTCGGTGCGGCCACCTTGATTTCGGATACCGCCGACAGCGCGCCCATGATGCCCACGGTGTCCAGCAGCCAGGCAGCATGCAGCACCAGCAGCCGGGTCTGGTTGATGGCAATGCGAGCGTCGGCGATGCGCTCCCGGTTTCCGCCCAGGTTCACCAACGGTTTTCCGAACGCGGTGCGGTCCAGTCCCCGTCGGCACGCATGCTCGAGGGCCACCTCGGCCAGGCCGATCAGGCGCATCGCATGATGCACGCGGCCAGGCCCCAACCGTCCCTGGGCGATCTCGAATCCCTTGCCCGGTCCCGCGATGAAGGCATCGACAGGCAGCCGTACGTTGTCGAACGACACCACGCCGTGTCCACCCGGCTCGTCGTAGAACCCCATAGTCGGCAGCATCCGTTCGACGGTGACGCCCGGAGTGTCCATCGGGACGAGCACCATCGAGTGGCGCGCGTATCGATGCGCGTCCGGGTCGGTCAACCCCATGAAGATGATCACCTTGCAGTCGGGATGACCGACACCGGTGCTCCACCACTTGCGGCCGTTGATCACCACCTCGTCACCGTCGACGATGGCCGTGGCCGCCATGTTCGTGGCATCAGAGGAAGCCACGTCGGGCTCCGTCATACAAAACGCGGACCGGATATCGCCCTCCAGGAGCGGTTCGAGCCAGACCTCCTTCTGCTCCTGGCTGCCGTACCGGTGCAGCACCTCCATATTTCCCGAATCCGGTGCGTTGCAATTGAACACGGTGGGGGCGAACAGCGACCGTCCCATCTGCTCGGCCAGCGGCGCGTACTCGGAATTGGACAGGCCGCCGCCTAACTCCGGATCCGGCAGGAAGAGGTTCCACAACCCGGCGTTGCGCGCCTTCACCTTCAAACCGTCCAGCTCCGCTGGGACTTCCCACAGCTCGGCCGTCGTGCCGGCGCGCGCACCCAGCATCGCGTCGTGGTGGGCCAGCACCGTACGTTCCACCGGCATGATCTCCCCGTCGATGAACTCGCGGACGGCGGAGGTCAGTTCGGCGGCGCGGGCGGAGGGAGCGAAGTCCATCTGTCCGATGCTAGGGCGGTTGACGCGGCACGTGACAGACTTCGGCACATGAGCATGCGCCGGACCTCGGTACTGGCACTGACCACGATGACCATCGGTGGGGTCATCGGCGTCATCGCCACCCTCATCCTGAATGTTTTCGTGTTCGACAAGTTCGACGCCTACGGCGAGGTGAAGATCCCGGGCAATACCCAGCTGGAATTGCCCGCCGGTGAGGTGACTGTCAGCTTTCACTCGTGGGTGTCCGGCGACAACGGGCTGCTCATCCCCCAGCTCGGCATGTCGCTCTTCCCGCCGCCCGGGGTGGCCGAACCCCAGGTGCGCGAGAGCATCGGAAGCTCGACGACGGTGAACGGCGATGCCCGCCGACGGGTGTGGGTCGCGCAGATCCCCGCCGCCGGTACCTACAACGTGCAGGTCGACGGTGACGTGAGCGGGTTCGTCAGCCCGCGTCTGGCCTTCGGGCACGGCAGTCCCTATTGGGCGCTCACCTGGGGCTTCGCCGGATTACTCGGAGTGGCAGCGCTCGGCTGGATCGCCTACGTGCTGACGAGAGTGCGTTCCACTCGTTCCTCGCCACCATCACCGCTGAACAATCCGCAGCCCACATCCTCCTATGAACCCAGTGACGACGGTGTGCGCATCGAACAACTTAAATCCCTTGCTGCCCTGAGAGATTCCGGAGCGCTTACCGAAGCCGAGTTCGAGGCCGAGAAGCGGCGGGTGCTCGGCGGCGGCTAGTCGATACGATTGCCCGCATGGGCGTCATCTACCTGGTCCGGCACGGTCAGGCTGCCAACTACTCCAGCAGCCCCGATAGCCCGCTGACCAGCGCCGGACAGCGACAGGCCGATACCGTGGCAGCCGAGCTCGCCCGCCGCGGCCTGAGCGGCACCCGGCTCCTGCACGGCGGAATGAAGCGACAGCGGCAGACCGGCGAGGCCATCGCGCTCGCGCTGGGATCCGAGCCGCAGCAGGATGACCGCTGGGACGAATACGACTACAAGGAGATCGTCGGCAATTCACGGATGCGGCGTCTGGCGTCGGTGAACACCGTCAAGAGCCTGGCCAAGGGTGACACGCAGGCCATCCTGGAGGACGGTCTGGCGCAGTGGGCCAGCACCGATTCCTCCGGGGGATACGCGGAGAGCTACACCAGGTTTCAGCAGCGCGTGCTCGACGCCATGTCCGATGCCGCCAAACGTGACGGTGACACCGTGGTGGCCACCTCAGCCGGGGTCATCGGGATGATCGTCGCCGATCTGTGGGGCGGAAACGTCTCGAATTGGCTTACCGCACAACGTGTTGTCATCAACTCATCGATCACCTCACTGGTCAACGGCAAGCGCGGCTTAAGCCTGCTCTCCTTCAACGACCACACCCACCTGATCGGCGACGGCGGCAACAGGGATCTGGTGACCTACCGCTAGTCCTCGTTGGCGCAGGGCGACGACGCGGTGACGACGTACACCCGAACCCCATTGCCGCGAATGTCTTCGCGGGCGCTCACGATGTAACCGGCATCATCACGGTAGGTCCGGCTGTTCACCGGCTCAGGCTCCGGCCGCTTGCTTTCTTGACGGCGAAAGCCCTTGCTGGACAGCGATTCGAGGCGATCCAGCACGCCCGAGATCAGCTCCGGGGTGGGGTCCGCGAAATCGCGCTGCAGGCGCAACCACCACGGTGGCCCCTCCGGGAGGGCCGAGTTGTAGCTCGTACGGCAGCCCATCCGCTCGACGTCGTTGACACCCGGCTGCACCTTCTCCGCCGTGACGAACGACAGATTCTCGGCCGTGACCCGCAGCGCATCGGACATTTTGACCGTCGTGGGTTCCATGCTCGTACTACCTCCTTGCTCGCCGCCCGCACCGGGATTGCACGAAACCGCGGTCAGCATCGTCAGCCCCGCCATCGCAATCGTCCATGCGCGCCTCATCGGACCTGCACCTTCCGGCCAAGACCGGGGTTGTCGGTGACGTGCGGATTGCCGTAGGGGTCTTCCCATTTGGGATTGGTCGGCAACGTGATCGGGCCGATCTTGGCCCCCGACAACCATTGATCGCCGTACGCCTTGGCGATGTCCTTCACCGATTCGTTCAGGCTGCTGTCGTCTCCGAGGTTGATGTCGACGTTGTTCGACTCGATACCCCGTTCGACGTACGTGGTCACCTCACCGCCCCTGATCACGTTCGCCATGTTCTGGAAGGCATCAGATTTCGGGTCGTCCCAGTAGCTGCCGTGCCCCTTGGGGCCGAACACCACCTCGCCAGGATGATCCTTGTTGTCGTCGCTGTAGTAGCCGGTGTCCAGCCGGGTGACGCCGGGAATCGAATCCGGGTCTCCACCAAGCGGATTACCCGCGTGCGGGTTACCGATATCGCCGTCCGGCGCCCGTGGAATCACCGGCGGCAGATCCAGATTCACCCCGGGGAACGGGGAGAATCTGGTGGGGATATCGCTGTCACGGGGCGCGAGTTGTGCTGCGCCGATGAGGTCGCCGGGGGCAGTCATGGAGAACCGCTGCACATTCGGGTTGGGGTTATGCCACTCGGTGCTGAGGATGCCCGTGCCGGCGGACGACGCGTACAACACGCGGTCGGCGCGCAGACCCATCTGTTCGGCGGTACCGACAACAGAGCCGCCATACGAGTGTCCGATGTACGTGGTTGGCGTACCCGGCGCATGGCGGGCGACCTCGGCGTCGAGTTCCTTGCCGAACGAGACGAGTTGCGGCGCCATCGCCAATCCGTAAGACGGGTCCGTCGCCTTGTCCAGCCCCTGCGGAAAATCGTTCTCCATATAGAGGAAGACCGGCGACCCGCTCTGCTTGGCCAGGTTGACCGCCGAGTCGTGGTTGCTTCTGCTGCCGTTGAGGTTGGTGTTGGTGCCGGGCACGTAAACCCCGACACCGGGTGCGCCGGGCTTGAGGTCGCCGATCTGTTCGATCATCCGGCCATTGCCCTCTGTCGAGAACATCACGAACTTACGATCGATCTTGAAGTCGGCGGGAGAGCCTCCGGCAGGGATCGTTGCGAACGGATCATCCATCGGTTCAAGCATCGCCCGGAGCTGATCGACGCGCGCTTGATTGGGCGACGGGTTCTGCAGCTCGTCGGTGAGCGCGTTCCTGATGTTGATCTCATTGGCGTCCGCGCGGACATCGAAAGGAACACCGTTGGTGTTCCCCATGAACTCGGGATCGGCGATGACCATCTGGTGCACCGTCTCGGGTGGCAGACCCTCCAGGAACGCGCGGCGCTCTTCCTCAGACATACCGCGAACCCGGTCGACCAGTGCATCGGGATCAATCTTCTCGCCCGTCGGCAGCGTGACATCCTGCTGCCCGTCGCGCATGGCCTCCAGATCGTTGACGGCCTCCCGCAGCTTCCGGCCGTACAACTCGTCCAGACGGGCCACCTCGTCGAGGCCCGCCTGAATCCGGCGCTGATGGTCGGCGGCCGCCTGTGCCTTCGCAGAATCCGGGTGGCTGACTTCTCCGGTATCGGTGACCGTGAACCCTTCGGCGACCGCAGCGTCCACATCTTGAAGCGTGTATTCCTTGGCGTGCTTAAGAGTTCGTCCCGCGTCCTCAGCGTCATCGGATAACCGGTTCAGGACATTCCGGACCTCGCGACCGTGGTCGAGCTCCTGGTCGACCTTGATCCGGGCCGCATCGTGTGTCTTGCCAAACCAGCCCGATGCGTCGTTGAAGACGCGGTCGCACGAGTCCAAGGACGCATCCAGCGTCCGGGCGTTGTCGCGGGCGATGTCAGCGGCCTTGCTGAGCGCGTCGAGATTCCAGCCGCGGAGCTGACTGATCGTCGGGCGCATCAGCGTGGCTTCAGCGCATCGAACGACGTGGCGGTCTTCTCGTCCTGCGCCGTCACGTTGGTGGCGAAGGTATCGACGAGCCCTGCCATGTCGGAGAACCTGCGGGCAATCGAGGACATCGCCTTGATTCCGGGCGAGGCGGTGTCACGAATGGCAGCCAGGACTTCACTTCCGGAACCCGAGGCATCCTGAAATGACGTCCATGGCATGTCGTTGATGTGCAGCGTCTCACCCAGCCATGTCTTGGAAATGGCTGCGAGCTCCTCGGTCCGGACACCGAACTCGTCGCTCATGATTTCCCTCCGCTAACTCCTCAACTGCTGACTCTATCCAGTCAGACGTTCGGAGACGCGGATCGGTTTCATGCTTGTGGAGAAAGAATTAAATCGGCAGCTTTCTCACCGAGCAACACCGACGGAGCGTGCGTGTGACCACGGATGAGGCTCGGGATCACCGAGGCGTCGACCACCCGAAGTCCCTGCACACCGCGCACCGTGAGATCCGGAGCAACCACGCTGGCCTCGTCCGCACCCATCCGGCAGGTAGCCACGGGGTGATAGAGGGTGTGTGAGTTGCTCTGCAGCGCGGCGACGAGCGTCTCCTCCAGATTGTCGCTGGGATTCCTCGGCCGCAGGATCTTGCCGAGTATCGCCCGCATCGACGGCGTCTCGGCGATACGGGCGGTGGTCCGCAGCCCGAACATCATCGCGGCGCGGTCCTGTCCAGCACTATCACTGAGGTAGCGCGGGTCGATGCGCGGCTTGGCCAGCGGATCGGGCGAGGTCAGCGTGATCTCACCGGTGCTCTCGGGCTTGAGCAGGATCGGGCCCATCACGATGGCGTGCTCGGTGGCCTCCCCCAAGCCTTCATCGAAGAATGGCGCGGGGGCGAAGATCAGCTCCAGGTCGGGTAGCGCGAGATCGGCCCGGCTGCGCAGGAATCCGTAGGCCTCACCGACATTCGAGGTGAGCATGCCGCGATGGCGCAGGAAGTAGTTGGCGAGCTGTAGCGGCTTTTCCGCGCTGTACAGCGAGTCGGCCTCGACCTCGTAACCCACCGGGCAGCACAGATGGTCGAGCAGATTCTGGCCAACCTGCGGGGCGTCGTGCACGATCGGGATTCCCAACTCACCAAGGTGCTTGGCATCACCGATACCCGAAAGCATCAGCAGCTGAGGAGAATTGATGGCGCCACCACTCAAGATCACCTCGCGCCGCGCGCGCACGGTGTGTGTGATGCCGTCACGCACGTACTCCACACCGATGGCTCTGGTGCCGTCGAACAGCACCCGGCGCACCTGGGCCTCGGTAACCACGTTCAGGTTCCGGCGCCGCAGACCCGGCTTGAGGTAACCGTCCGCGGTGCTCCACCGGCGTCCGCCGCTCTGGCACACCATGGTCTCCGAGAAACCCTTGGGTTCAGGAGTATTGGCCCGCTCGACGTCAAATCCCGCTTCCTTGACGGCCTCCAGCCACGCCGCGGTGCTGGAGCGGGGGCTGCGCTGTTTGGAAATCTTCAGCGCGCCCTCGGTGCCCTCGTCGCTTTCGGTCGCGCCCTCCACCGTCTCGATGCGCTTGAAGTAGGGGGCAACGTTCGCGAAAGACCACTGATCACCGGCCACCGCCGCCCAGTCGTCGTAGTCGGCCGCGAATCCACGGACCCACATCATCGCGTTCATGGACGACGAGCCGCCCAGCGTTTTGCCTCGCGGCCAATAGATCTGGCGGTTGTTCAGCTGCGGTTGTGGTTCGGTGAGGTAGTCCCAGTCGACATCGCTGCGGAACAGCTTCGAGAACGCGGCGGGAATGTGGATTCCCATGTCCTTGTCCTTGGGCCCCGCCTCCAGAACCAGCACCTGGTCGTTGGTGCGTTCGGCGAGCCGGGTGGCCAGCGGTGCCCCCGCCGATCCGGCGCCCACGATGACGTAGTCAGCTGTCAGGTCCTCAACCATGGTGGCGACGCTAGCGGACTGGACACCGTGCCGGGAAGCTTCTGGTACAGGACGTCCCAGGTGCCACTCTTGCGCGCCTACGGGTACACCCGATAGCAGTTCGTCCCCCCGATTCCGAGCACGTACACGGTGTCGCATCGAGTGAAGCTGCCATCGGGCGCGAAGTCGGATTCGCACACGCCGCCGCCGTTACCCCACACCACAACCTTGCCGCAGGGCGCCGCCGCAGCGGGACCGGCAAGGGCAATGCCCCCGGCCGCCAGTACGGCGGCGATGCCCAGGGAAGCCAGTGCTTTCCTCATGTCAATCGCCTCTTCTTCGTGCCCCCGGCCTCACCGCGATGCCGGACATACCCGTAGAACGCTTCCGTTTTTGGAAAAGTTTCCTAAAAAGGAAGGTTTGTTACGATGGCCACATGCCACCGCCCAATGGCCTGCGCGAGCAGAAGAAGTCCGAGACCAAGCTGGCGTTGAGTCGCGCCGCACTGGAGCTGGCACTGGAACGCGGGGACCTCGCCGCCGTCACCGTCGACGAGATCGCCGACGCGGTGCGCGTCTCGTCCCGCACGTTCCGCAACTACTTCACCAGCAAGGAAGACGCCGTACTGTTTTTAATGCGCCAATACGGGGACACGGGAGTGGAGCTGCTGTGCTCACGCCCCGACGATGAACCGATCATCGATTCACTCGAGGCAACCATGCTGGGCTTGGTCACGTCCGAGGCCGTAGATACCGTTGTCGCAGTCACGCGCCTTGCCAAGCTGAGCCCGGGATTGGCCGCCCATGCCGCGGCAGAACCGAGCAATGAAGACGGCTCCGTGCTTTCCGAAGTCGCACGGCGCACCGGCCTGGACCGAGATCTCGACCTGTACCCGCGCCTGGTCTGCAATGCCGCCTACGCGGTGCTTTCCACGATCATCCAGTTGGCAAGCACCGACGCTGGACTACGGGGAGAACCCGAAGAGCTTGTCCGACAGGGCTTCCGACAGCTGCGCGGCGGACTATCGGCGCCCGGGGCTTAGCACGGGGCGCGTGGCGGGGACGCCATGCAGTTCGGCGGACCGGACTACCGCTGCGCGATGATCTGCTCTCGCAAGATGTCAGCGTGGCCGCAATGCTGTGCCAACTCCCTAAGCACATGCAAGTACACCCAGCGCAGGGGCAATGGACCGCGTCTGTTCCCCATGACCAGATCGTCCAATGCAAGTGGAGCGACCCGTTGCCTCGATGCGGCACAAACCTCGCGGTATCGGCGCTGTACAGACGAGATGTCATCTGCGGGTTCCAGAAGGAACGACTCGTCGGGGGTCAATGGAAGCCTCAGATCAGCGCGGGAGCGACATGTGATCGCCTCGTTGAACCACACCTCCTCCACAAACGTCACATGCTTGACCAAACCCAGGAGCGTGGTGCGGGAAGGAACCAGCGAGCACCGCGCCTCCTCCTCGGTCAAACCGTCGAGACACTCGTGGAGCAAGGACCTGTGCTCATCAAGGAACACATCGAACTGATCGCGAAGGCACGCGCCGAACGTAGCCGACTCCGTCGTACGCGCCGCTGTCATGCCGGAAGTCTATCGACGCAGGTAGCGCGGTCTCGCAAGGCGCAGCGAACCCATGCACTTTCTCCGGATCACGGGCGCGGCTGATCCAACAATTTGGCGATGCCGTACAACTCGGTCGCCTGAATCTCTTTGACGACCCGGAGCAGAATCCGTTCATCGACGTCGTCGAGATTGACGCCCCTATTCGTCACCGTCAACAGAGTGCCGCCCTCGTGCTCGCGAAAGGCCACATGACGCGTCCAGCGCGCCGACTGACCTGTAGACGCGTGGGCTAGCAGACCCAAGGTCAAATGCTCGTAGGGAACGGCGTCGAGAAACTCAACCTCGAATACGCCGTTGAACCGCGTGCCCACCACGGGAACGGTCGTCATCGTGAAAGCGCTCCCCACGGCGACATCGACCGGTGGGGCATCAGGCTTGCCCCACCACGAAGCCGGATCGACGAGAGCCGACCACACCTCATGGGGTGGGTGGGGGAAATATCGCTGAATCTGTGTCATTGCTTCTCACTCACTCGTGAAGAAGTCCTGGTGCGCCCGAAGGGATTCGAACCCCTAACCTTCTGATCCGTAGTCAGATGCTCTATCCGTTGAGCTACGGGCGCGTGCTATTCAATTGTTGCAGGTCAACAGGTTTGGCCTGCAGACCGACGCGGAGGCGAGAGGATTTGAACCTCCGGTCCCCCGTAAAGGGGACAACTCATTAGCAGTGAGTCCCATTCGGCCGCTCTGGCACGCCTCCTGAACTTCCCGAGGGTACCGGAACCCATAAATGGATTCCGAACCGCCGAGGGCACAGAGTACAGGCCCGCGAGGCCGGAAGGCAAAGCCGTTGGTCGCCATCCGGTCCAACATGCACAGATAGTCTGTTCCAGTGCCTGCCCGACTTCGCCCCGAGCTGACCGAACTGCCGGCGTACACCCCCGGCCGCAACGTCCCCGGTGCCATCAAGCTCGCCAGTAACGAGACCGTGCACGGACCACTGCCCAGCGTCCACACGGCCATCGTCGAGGCAGCCGCGCAGATCAACCGTTACCCGGACAACGGCTACGCCCAGCTGCGCTCACACCTGGCCAAACACGTGGACATGCCGCCCGAACACATCGCGGTCGGATGCGGATCGGTGAGCCTGTGCCAGCAGCTCGTACAGGTCACCGCCACGGTAGGTGACGAGGTGCTGTTCGGCTGGCGGTCCTTCGAGACCTACCCGCTAGTGGTGCGGGTCGCCGGGGCCACCCCCGTTCAGGTGCCGCTGACCGACCACACCTACGACCTGGCGGCCATGGCCGCCGCGGTGACGGACGCCACCCGGCTGATCTTCGTCTGCAATCCCAACAATCCCACCGGCACCGTGGTCCCACCCGCAGAGTTGCGCCGGTTCGTCGAGGCGGTACCGCCCCACATCCTCATCGCGATCGACGAGGCATACATCGAGTATGTGCGCGAAGACTTCACCGACAGCATTGCCCTTGTTCGCGAACATCCCAATGTTGTTGTGTTACGCACCTTCTCAAAGGCCTACGGCCTGGCCGGCCTGCGGGTGGGCTACGCGATCGGCGATCCCGATGTGATCACCACGCTGGGCAAGGTGTACGTGCCGTTCAGCGCGTCCAGCCTCGCTCAGTCTGCGGCGGTGGCCTCCCTGGGCGCCGCAGAGGAACTCCTCGCACGGACCAATGATGTTGTCGCCGAACGCACAAGAGTGACCCAAGCACTCCGGGAGGCGGGATACCAGGTGCCGCCATCGCAGGCCAACTTCGTATGGCTACCGCTGGGCGATCGCTCGTCGGAGTTCGCACAAGCCTCCGCCGAGGCCCGAATCATCGTGCGCCCCTTCGGTGCCGACGGCGTGCGAGTCACCATCGGCGCACCCGAAGAGAACGACGCATTCCTAGAGTTCGCGCGCTCCTGGCGTTAACTCACCCGTGACAGTTGCGTGGTCTCGGCCCACTCGACAGTGAGTTCGACAACTTCGCGCGCACCGGGCAGCACGAGCGCCAGTGGCGTCAACGGCCCCTCTGCCACGCCGGTGAGTACCCGGGCGGTCGACACTGGGTCGACCACCGAGACCGTCACCGCCGCAACGCACTCCGCCGGACGCACGTAAAAGCGGGTGCCCGGGTCCACCAGTCCGGTGAGCTCCGCACCGGAGATGTCCATCGCCTTGGCACCCTCGGACAACGAAAGCAACACCGGACGTTGCGAATCCACGACGAACGGCCCCATCAGGCCTGCGGCCATCACCGCCTGCGAATCATCGATCGCGGGGACCTGATCCACCCGACCGGCGGCGATCAACGACTGCTCCAACAGATAGCGGTACAGCTGCACCACCCGGTCGGCATTGCGGTGATTGCGCGCATCATGCAACCAGAATTCGACACCTTCGACATCTGCGGTACCGCCCTGCACGTACAGGCGATAGAAGCGATATCCGAGATCCGGTGCACCGTGCTGGGTTTCGGCGACCGTCGCACCGACGCCCAGTGTCTTGACGTACTGCGCCTCACCTTCGGTGAAGTTCAATTCCGAGGAGGACACCTCGCGCCACACGGCCCCATTCACGGATGCGTGCAGCCGTACGCTGGCCGGCTGCTGCCCCGCACTGGTCCGCACCGTCAGACCGCCCAGCTGTGGACGCTCCTTGAATTCGAACTCGATGAACGACGGGGACTTTCGGGTAGCCGTGGGTACATTGCGCGCCGCGGTGTCCAGCTCTACCCCATTGGTGAGGAACCAGATGGCGGCCTGGGTTCCCGCGATGGCCTCGTGATCCTTGATGTTCGCCTCGCCCAGGTACCCCGCCGCGCGCAACCGGCGGCTCAGCTGTGCCGTCGACAGCGCCGGGAAGGAGTTGGCCAAGATCCACGCCACCTGCGATTCGCGGGTGCGGGCCCGCAGGTTCGCCACCGACAGCCAGTCGGCCACGGCGTAGCCCGAGGGCAGGTTGGGGGCGATCCCCGCGATATCGAGGGAGTACGCGGCGATAGTGGGGTTCAGGCGAATTAAATCTGTGCGAGCAGAAGTTCCGTCAGTGAACACAACCTCGTCCACAGTGGACGAATAGGTGCCCCCGCGGTACCTCGTCAGGCGCTGCGGGAGCACCTCGGCGTGGTGGCCGTGACGCCTGCCAGTGATGCGGGCAGACGGCCATTCGACGAGCGATAGCAAAGAATGAGTGGTCATGGGTTGGTTGATCCTTGTGCCGGCGGATTGCAGCCCAGGAGCTCGTCAACGTCGGTAGACGGCGATCCCGGGTGCCAGGGGCGGGGTTAGGGAATCAACAACAACAGCAACACACGGCGGCGCTGCGCGCCCCGAAGCTGTCGGCGCGCAGCGCGCTGATCGCCCGGAGTCGGTGCGACTGTGCGACGTGCTGCATGCATCCAGTCTACGGATCCGCGGCCGCGCGCCTGGATTTCCACCGGCGCCGCTTCCCTGGAGCGAGCGAATGCGATACGGGTTCACGGCGACCCGGCGGGTCGCCGTGAACCGGCCGCCCGGAGTTTGGCGCACGGGTGTTCGTTACCTGATGCGCCGCCCCAATCGCGATTAGGATTTCAGACATCAGGTCTTGATCCCATTCGCTGAGGAGGAAACCGCTGTGCCCGCTGCCAAGAATGAATCCCAGGCCCTCGGCGATCTCGCCGCACGGCAGCTAGCCAATGCCACCAAGACCGTCCCCCAGCTGTCGACGATCACCCCGCGGTGGCTGCTGCATCTGCTGAACTGGGTACCCGTCGAGGCGGGCATTTACCGGGTGAACCGCGTCATCAACCCCGACAAGGTGGCGATCCACAGCGAAGAGCAGGGTGAGAACGAGGCCCCACTGCCGCAGACCTACGTCGATTACGAGACCAACCCGCGCGAGTACACGCTGCGCACCATCTCGACGCTGCTCGACATCAACACCCGGGTCTCGGACCTGTACTCCAGCCCGCACGACCAGATCGCCCAGCAGCTGCGCCTGACCATCGAGTCCATCAAGGAGCGTCAGGAAAGCGAGCTCATCAACAACGCCGAGTACGGCCTGCTGGCTCAGGCAACACCCGAGCAGACCATCAAGACCCTCGGTGGCGCTCCCACACCGGATGACCTGGACGCCCTGATTACCAAGGTGTGGAAGACCCCCGGTTTCTTCCTGACCCATCCGCTGGGTGTGGCGGCGTTCGGCCGTGAGGCCACCCGCCGTGGCGTGCCGCCAGTTGTCGTGAGCCTGTTCGGCGCGCAGTTCATCACCTGGCGCGGCATCCCGATCATCCCGTCGGACAAGGTTCCGGTGAAGGACGCCAAGACCAAGTTCCTGCTGGTGCGTACCGGCGAGGAGCGCCAGGGCGTTGTCGGCCTGTTCCAGCCCGGCTTGGTCGGCGAGCAGGCACCGGGATTGTCGGTGCGGTTCACCGGAATCAACCGGTCGGCCATCGCCTCATACCTCGTCACCCTGTATTCGTCGCTGGCCGTGCTGACTGATGACGCACTGGCCGTTCTCGACGACGTGCAGGTGGACAAGTTCCATGTCTACAAGTGACGCGATTCCCGTAACCGACAGCCCGCCGGGCTTCCCCTCTGCGGCGGAGCTGTCGGCATTGGCCACTCAGTTGTTTTGGGAGGCCACACCTACCGGAGCACCGGGTATCGACACCCCGGGACCGGCGGTACCCGTCGCGCCCAGGGGCAACGTCCCCGACGCGACGGCCGGTTCCTCCGCGGCGGCCACGGCGGGCTCGTTGGCCAGTCCATACGCACCCGCACCCGTCGCCGACGCCCTGTCGACGGCAACGGTGGCCCCGCCGGTCGCGGCTTTCAGTTCGGCGACCCCCGACGGGATTCCCGGAGCGGTGCCGGTGGCACCTCGCGGCGGTGGCGGTGACCTGACATCGGGCACCTCTGCGGCCCACACCGCCGCAACGGGTTATCCGACAACCGGTCTCGCCGATTTCGCGGTCCCCTCGGGCCTGGTGCCGACAATCCCCGGGGTGCTCGCCACCCCTGTGGTGGCCCCAGCCGTCGCTTCACCACGGGTGACCCCACACTCAGAGGCGCTTTCCGTGCCGGATCTGGGGTGGACACCGCCAGTGGCACCAACGGGGGGCGACGAGTCGAACTACTACTTCCTGGGTGGAGCGCCGGCCGCGGCGCCGATCCACGAAGACGCACGCGCCTTCGACGTCGCGTCGATACGGGCAGATTTCCCGATCCTGTCCGAGACCGTCAACGGTAAGCCGCTGATCTGGTTCGACAACGCCGCGACCACGCAGAAGCCGCAATCGGTGATCGATCGCCTGGTGCACTTCTATCAGCACGAGAACTCGAACATCCACCGTGCAGCACACGAATTGGCGGCACGGGCCACCGATGCATACGAGGATGCGCGCGGCGCGGCCCGCAAGTTCCTGGGCGCCGAGGCCGACGAGAACATCATCTTCGTGCGCGGCGCCACCGAGGCCATCAACCTGGTGGCGCATGCCTGGGGCAGTAAGAACCTTGGACACGGGGATGAAATCGTCATCACCCACCTGGAGCACCACGCCAATATTGTTCCGTGGCAATTGATCGCGAAGAAGACCGGCGCCGTCATCAAGGCGGCTCCGGTGGACGACGCCGGTAACCTGCTGCTCTCCGAGCTCGAGGATCTGGTCGGTCCGCGCACCAAACTGGTTGCGGCCACCCAGGTTTCCAATGCGCTGGGAACTGTGACGCCCGCCAAGCAGATCGTCGAGATCGCGCACCGCTACGGCGCGCGCGTGCTCATCGACGGCGCGCAGTCGGTGCCGCACCTCACGGTGAATCTGCAGGAGCTGGGTGCCGACTTCTTCGTCTTTTCGGGTCATAAGATCTACGGCCCCACCGGGATCGGCGTGCTCTACGGCAGCGAAGACGCGTTGGCGGAGACGCCGCCGTGGCAAGGCGGCGGCAACATGATCGCCGATGTCACCCTGGAGCGCGCGGTGTTCCAGGGGCCGCCCAACAAGTTCGAGGCCGGCACCGGAAACATCGCCGACGCCGTGGGACTGGGCGAGGCGCTGCGGTATGTCGAGCGCATCGGCATCGACCGGATCGCCGAGTACGAGCACGCGCTACTGGAGTACGCGACACCGCAATTGGCTGCCATCCCCGGTGTGCGGCTGGTGGGGACGGCCGACCACAAGGCATCGGTGCTGTCGTTCGTGCTCGACGGGCACGATCCGGTGGAAGTCGGTAAGGCGCTCAACGCCGACGGCATCGCGGTGCGTGCCGGACACCATTGCGCGCAGCCGATTTTGCGCAGGCTCGGACTGGAGCAGACGGTGCGGCCCTCGTTCGCGTTCTACAACACCTTCGACGAGATCGACGTCTTCATCGACGCGGTGCGGCGGCTGGCCGAAAGCGGCGGACCCAAGGCGTAAGGCTCAGTTCGCCGAGCGCATACCGCACGCAGGCATCTCACCGAAACCCCCTGCGCCTGGTATGCACTCGGCGGGCTCAGCTCGCGCGGCTCACAATTGTCAGCAACACCGCCGAGTCTTCCAGTGCCGTGAGGTCATGGCGCTCCGGCGGAACGATCACGTAGTCGCCGGTGGCCAGCGCGGCCTTCGTGGATACCGCCGACAGCTCCACCTTCCCACTGAGCACCAACAGGGTTGTCTCACCGGGATTCTCATGTTCGGCAAGCTTTCGGCCCGCCGCCAGCGCCATGACCACCTGCCGCAGCGCGTGGCCGCTACCGCCGTGCACGGTATGTGCAGCCCGGCCGCTATGCGCGCTTCGCGCTATTTCGACCTGCGCATCCCCCAAGTCCGTTATCGACACGACATCCATGATTGCCTCCCTTACCTGTGGACTCCCGATCATTCGGGCCGCACACCGACCAAAGCGACCGCTGTCATCGCGTCGCTGTGTTCACGAAACGTACGGCGCATGGTGAGCACTCGCTTGCGCGCCGCACCATGCAGGAGAACGTTTTTCAGCAGACGCAGGGCTCCGAATACGCCCTCGTCGGCGATGACGCGACGCGGGTTGAGCAGTGCCATCGGCGCCCGGTCGGTGCTCACCACCTCGAATCCCGAGGCCTTGAGCAGCTCGCTCCACTCGGCCACGGTGAGCGGCCGAGCGTTGACCTTGATGGAACGAGCCAGCGCACGGCGAATTTCGTCTTTGGTGGCGGTATCCACGGAGTCCGGCGTGAGCCCGAGCTCGTGAATCGCGTACCGGCCGCCCGGCCGTAGCACCCGATAGGCCTCGTCCACGATGGCCCGCTTGGCCTTGTCGTTCTGCATCGTCAGCATCGCCTCGCCCACGACGACGTCGGCACTACCGTCCGGCAGGCCCGTGCTGGCGGCATCCGCGACGATCACGCGCCCACCACAGGGTGCGACCACATCACGTACCGATTGGGTAGCCGCCGCGGTGTCGTCGACACCGACATAGGACCGCGGGCGCAGCGCCACGATGTCGCGCGCGGTCCGGCCAAGACCCGGCCCGAGTTCGACCACATCGGCATCAGTCACCTTCCCGGCGGCCAACAGCCGCGTGGTCAGTTCAAGGCCGCCCGGGCGCAGGACGCGCTTGCCCAGCCGCGCCAACAGCCAGTGCCCGGGAAGATCTTCGTCTCTGCGCCCAGCCAGCGGAAGTGTTTCTCTGTCAGCCATGACTCCAATTTAGAGGATACTTCTCCTTTTAAATAGGCCTACGTCCATGGCCGGTTGGATTCACCGCGGACGCAAACCTCCCAGCGCGGCACCGGTCCCACTAACGTCACCGCGCGTGACTGCCTCGACGACATCCCTCAACGCGATCACCGATGCGACCCGCGCGGCAGTAGCCGACAACCAGGCCGCCGCAACGGTGGTGTTCAAGGCATCCGCCCAACCGGAGGGCACGGTCGGTAGCGCAATCGCCCTGGGCAAGTACCGCGTGCACGTCGACGAGCCACCGGGTCTCGGCGGACAGAACACCGCGCCCAACCCCGTCGAGTACTACCTGGCATCGCTGCTGTCCTGCCAAGTGGTGACCTATCGCTTCTGGGCGGAAAGACTAGGGGTTCAAGTCGATTCGCTCAGCGCCAGCGCCGAGGGTGACCTCGATGTACGCGGGTTCTTCGGGCTGGACGACAGCATCCGGCCCGGCTTCCAGCAGATCCGCGTCACCGTGACGGTCTCGGGGCCGGACAGCGACGAGCGGTACCGCGAGCTACAAGAGGCCGTGGACGCACACTGCCCCGTGCTGGATCTGACCACCGGCTCCACCCCAGTACGTACACAACTCATCACGCGGCCGCGGTCGTAAACCCGTTGCCGGGCGCGAACGCTCCCTGGCAGCATCGGCGGCGCCCCGCCCTAGACCGCGCTAACCGGTACGCGCGGTCCGCTGCGTCCGCAGCCGGCGAGGGAGGCAGCCCGTTCGAGCCGGGCCGGGAACCGGAACGTCCGCGGCTGCACACAGCCAACTGCGGCGTTAAGAGCGGTGGCGGAGGGATTTGAACCCCCGGACGGTGTTAGCCGTCTCTCGCTTTCAAGGCGAGTGCATTAGGCCGCTCTGCCACGCCACCGTCGGCAAGCCTAGCGGCTCCGCAGAGCGATCTACTCCCCGCCGCGGCTCTCGGTGTCGTGGAGCGCCTCTTCGGCCCCCTCACCCACTCGCCGGAAGCTTTCGGCGATAGCCGCCTGCTGTGGCCGGGTCAGGCGGGTCAGATAGTGCTCGCGGACACATTCGGAGTACGTACGCATCGCCGCCTCGCCCAGCGTGCGGCCCTGCTCGGTAAGCGCCGCCAAGACCGCCCGGCGGTCCTGGGGCATCGACCCCCGCTTCACCAGCCCCTGTTCCTCGAGGCGGCGCACCTGGTGCGTGATCCGGCTACGCGAGGCCAACAGACTGGTCGCGATATCCCCCATCCGGCAACTACCGTTAGCTGACCGCAACAATTGCTGAAGCACTTGGAAGTCGGTCAACGAAATACCATGCGAAGCAACCATTTTACGGTTCAATAAAAAATACAACCGGTTAGTCGCTATCCAAAAGTTTTGCCACGAACGAAATTCGGCGAGGTCAAGTCCCGGGACCTCGCTCTCCGAACGTGTACTCATGCACCATCCCCCTCCGTCGACCAAGCCATGGCCTCGACCGCGCCTCCACCCGCACTGTCTGATAACCCGGCGACCACCAATAGCTCGGCATAGTCTGGATGCTATGCACGCTATCACCGTTGACCAGCCGGGTGGGCCAGAAGCGCTGTGCTGGACCGAAGTTCCCGACCCAACTCCGGGACCAGGCGAAATACTGATCGATGTAACGGCCGCCGCAGTTAACCGCGCGGATCTGCTACAGCGCCAGGGCCTGTATCCGATGCCACCCGGCGCGAGCCACATTTTGGGACTCGAATGCTCGGGAGTTATCGCCCAGGTTGGCGCAGATGTATCGGAATGGGCTGTAGGACAAGCTGTTTGTGCACTGCTGTCCGGCGGCGGGTACGCCGAGAAGGTGGTGGTACCGGCCGGCCAGGTACTGCCGATTCCTTCAAACATCAACCTTGATGTCGCGGCGGCGCTACCCGAAGTCGCCTGCACCGTGTGGTCGAACCTGGTGATGACGGCGAGAATGGCTGCCGGACAATCCATCCTGATTCACGGTGGCTCGAGCGGAATCGGCACCCATGCCATTCAGGTGGCCAAGGCGCTCGGCGTTCGGGTTGCGATTACCGCAGGCACCCCCGACAAACTCGACGCCTGTCGTGATCTTGGTGCCGATCTGGCCATCAACTACCGGGCCACCGATTTTGTACAGGCAGTTCACAACTTCACCGACGGTGCCGGGGTCGACCTCATCCTGGACATCATGGGAGCGAAGTATCTGGACCGGAACGTCGATGCTCTCGGCAATGACGGACATCTCGTCATCATCGGTATGCAAGGCGGCGCGGTGGCCGAGCTGAACATCGCCAAGCTGATCACCAAACGCGGCTCTATCACCGCCACCACGCTGCGCGGACGGCCACTGGACGGACCGTCCGGCAAGGCCGCGATCGTCGATGCCGTCACCCAGGACCTGTGGCCGCTTGTCGAGGCGGGAAAGGTCCTGCCGATCGTGGGCGCCGAGATCCCGGTGAGCCAAGCGGGCGAGGCGCACCGCCTGCTGGAGAGCGGAGAGATCGTGGGAAAAGTGCTACTGACGCTCTGACCCGGTGGCGGGTCAGCCCAGCGAGGCGACCGCGCGCACCAGCTGGTCGACCTCGGCGGCCGTCGAATAGTGCCCCAACCCAACCGTTATCGCGCCGCCGATCTCGTTCACACCGATGGCGTCGAGCACCCGCGAGCTGGTGTTGGCGATCGCACACACTCCGTTGTCGGCCAGTCGCTGCACCACCCGATCCGCGGGAATCCCGATCACAGTGAAGCTGAGCGCGGGAATCCGGTCCTCCGGAGCCCCGATGACCATGACCCGTGGCAGAGTCCGCAGAGCGCTCACCAGATACCGGAACAGCCAATCCAGATACGCGCCCGCCGAAGTCAGGGACGTCAGCAGCCGCTCACGCCGGGTGCCCGACGCGGACTCGTCCAAACCGGCCAGATACTCCACGCTGGCAACCAGGCCAGCCAGCATCGCGAACTGATGCCCGCCCAGCTCCAGGCGCGCGGGCCCGCTAGCCAACGGGTTGAGCGAAATCGAACTGATCGAATCCAGCAGCGCAGGATCCCGGAAGACCAACGCGCCCACCGGTGGTCCACCCCATGCCGTCGCGTTGAAGGCGACGACATCGGCGTCCAGGTCCTCGATATCAAAGGCGCGATACGGCACCAGGCTGGAACAGTCCATCACCACGAGGCCACCAACCGCGTGCGCGAGCTTGGTGGCCTGCTGCAGATCCGGCACCGTTCCCAGGGTCGAAGAAGCGGCCGTCACCGCCACCAGCCGGGTCGGCTTGGTAATCAAAGACTCCCACTGCCAGGACGGCAGATCACCGGACTCGATATCGACCTCGGCCCACTTGACCTTGGCGCCGTATCGGTTGGCCGAACGCAGCCACGGCTGCACATTGGCCTCTTCGTCGAGCCTGGACACCACCAGCTCATAGCCGAGCCCCGCCTTGGAGGACGACCCCTCCGCCAGGGAGTTGAGCAGAACGGCGCGGTCACTGCCCAGCACCACCCCGCGCGCGTCGGCACCCACCAGATCGGCGGCAGCGTGCCGGGCGGCCTCGAGGACGGCAGCGCTGCGCCGCGCGCTGGGGTGCGGACCCCGCGTGTCGGAAAAGGATCCCCGGAACGCTGTGGATACAGTCGTAGCAACCGCATCGGGGATGAGCATCCCGGCTTGGGTATCGAAATGTACCCACCCGTCGCCGAGGGTCGGGTGCAAACCACGCACCCGGGCGACGTCATAAGCCATGCCAGACACCTTAGATGCTCACCACAGGTCACGGCGCTGAACCCGTCGTTGCACCACGCCCCGACGGACGACGGTTAACGGCGCCGTCTCGTGTAGTCATACTAGAGCAATGTCGTTCGCTTTCGGGGTGGCTACGGCACTGCTGTTGCTGTTCATCCCAGGCTGGCTGATTGGCCGAGCCTTCGGGCTACCAACACATTCGGCCGCCGTCACCGCACCTGCATTGACCTATGGGCTAGTTGGGCTGTGCATCGTCACCTTCGGCTCAATCGGCATACCGTGGAACTCAGTCTCCGCCGGGTTTGCGCTCCTGGGCGCGATCGTCGTCGCTCGGCTGCTGTGGCGTTGGCTGCGGCCAAAAGAGCACGCCGAACAATTCCCGTCACAAAGTCGTGCGGCAGTGATCGCGGTCGCCTTCGGCATCGCGATCGGCTCCGGGCTCATCTTCTACGCATTCGTGCGTGGACTGACCAACTGGCAATCGGTCCCGAGTACCTGGGACTCGATGTGGCACGGGAACACCATCCGCTACATCCTCGACACCGGGCAAGCATCGTCGACCCGGATGGGTGACCTCCGCAACGTCGAGACACACGCGACGCTCTACTACCCGTCGGCCTTCCACGGGCTGGCCGCGGTGCTGAGCCAACTGACTGGCGCGGCTCCCACGACGAGTTACACGCTGTACGCGGTGGCCGGGTCGCTGCTCTTCCCGCTCAGCGCCGCGGCGCTGGCCTGGCAGATGCTGCGCGGCCGCACCAGCCGCACCTTCCAGGCCGGTTGCGCCGCCACCGCCGCTGCACTCTCGGCCTCATTCACGGCGCTGCCCTACGTGGAGTTCTACGTGGCAGCCGTGCCGAACCTGGTGTCCTTCGCCCTGGTGGGTCCCGCGGTAATCGCCGTCACGAGCGTGGTCGCCGACCGTAGCCGCATACCGGTGGCGGTGCTGGCATTCGTGGGAATCGCCTCGGTGCACACCTCGGGCGCCATCGTGGCGGTCGTCTTCGTGGCCGCCTGGTGGCTCCTTGCACCACTGTCCCGATACCGCGGCAAGGAAAAGAAGCCCCGGCGCCGGGTGGGAAATGGGTTCTTGCCGTTGGCCATTGCCGGTGTCGTCTCTCTGGTGCTGCTCTATCCGCAATTGCGCACCCTGCTCCAGCTGTCCGAGATCATCGCCGGACACCAATTCACCACTCCGTGGGGAAAGAAGCGTGCGCTGCTGGACGCCCTCACCCAGCACACCCGCCATCTCGCCGACTACCCGGTGCAGTCCGCCCTGCTCTGGCTGGCCCTTCTCGGCGCTGTCGTCCTGATCGTGAAGCGGATGTACTGGCCACTTGCCGTCTGGCTGCTGCTGATCGTGGCAATTGTCCACTCCTCCACACCCTTTGGCGGCTTCATCGGCCGCGCGGTGGCCCTGTTCTCCGATGCCTTCTACAGCGACCCGCGCAGGCTGTCGGCCATCGTGTGTCTGCTGCTGGCCCCGGCCGCCGGGATCGGTTTGTTCACGCTGGCCTACGCCGTGCTGACGAGGCTGCGCGGGGAGCGCGCCCGACAATGGGCGCTCGTGGCCACGGCCATCACGTTGGCCGTGGTCTGCGCCTTCTCCGCCCGGCACTACTTCCTGCCGCACAAGTACCTCGTGGGCGCCAAATACGACCAGGTGATGGTCGGGCCCAAGAAGCTCGACGCCTTCGCCTACCTGGCCACCCTGCCGGGTGCCAAAGACACCACCATCGGCGACGGAAACGTGGACGGCTCGGGCTGGATGTACGCGGTGGCGGGACTGCACCCGCTGTGGACGCACTACGACTTCCCGCAGCAACAGGGTCCGGGCTATCACCGGTACATCTTCTGGGCCTACGCCGACGACGCCGATACCGATCGGCGCGTGACCGCCGCTGTGCACGCGCTGAACATTCGCTACGTCATGACCAGTACTCCCGTGGTCCAGGGGTTCAAGGTTCCCGACGGACTAAGGTCGTTGGACATATCCCGATCATGGAGAAAGCTGTACGACAACGGCGCCGCCCAGATCTACGAGTGGGTCGGCGATCGGAAACCACAGGCGGAAGGTGACAGATGACCCATCCCGGTCAGGACGATGACGACGACCAGGTGATCATTCTGGGCGCCGGCGATGCCGACAAGGCCGCCGACAGCGCCGACGACGACCCGTCCATCACGGATCTCGTCGAGCAACCCGCCAAGGTGATGCGCATCGGCACGATGATCAAGCAGCTTCTCGAGGAGGTGCGCGCTGCTCCTCTCGACGATGCCAGCCGCTCCCGGCTGCGCGAGATCCACGCCGCCTCCATCGCCGAGCTGGAAGACGGATTGGCCCCCGAGCTCCGCGAGGAACTGGAGCGCCTCGCCCTGCCGTTCAACGAGGAGAGCATTCCTTCCGACGCCGAGCTGCGTATCGCGCAGGCACAGTTGGTGGGCTGGCTGGAGGGGCTGTTCCACGGCATCCAGACCGCTCTCTTCGCTCAGCAGATGGCGGCGCGCGCGCAGCTACAGCAGATGCGTCAAGGTGTTCTGCCGCCCGGTCTTTCCGTACCCGCACAGGGCGGCGGCAGCGGCACCGGCCAGTACCTGTAAGCCCCGGGAACATGGTCCGTATCCAGACCCACGAGGCGTGGGTGGAATTCCCGATTTTCGACGCCAAATCGCGCTCGCTGAAGAAGGCGTTTCTCGGCAAGGCAGGCGGCGCCATCGGCCGCAACGAATCGAACGTCGTGGTCATCGAGGCGCTGCGAGACATCACGTTGTCCCTCAAGGAGGGCGATCGTGTCGGGCTCGTCGGCCACAACGGCGCCGGCAAATCGACTCTGCTGCGGCTTCTTTCGGGAATCTACGAACCCACCCGGGGCAGCTCGTACGTCCAGGGGCGGGTGGCGCCCGTATTCGATCTGGGCGTGGGTATGGACCCCGAGATCTCGGGGTACGAGAACATCATCATCCGCGGCATGTTCCTGGGGCAGACCCGTAAACAGATGCAGGCCAAGGTCGAAGAGATCGCCGACTTCACCGAACTCGGCGAGTACCTCTCCATGCCGCTGCGCACGTACTCCACCGGTATGCGCGTCCGGCTGGCGATGGGCGTGGTCACCAGCATCGACCCGGAGATCCTGCTGCTCGACGAGGGCATCGGAGCGGTTGATGCCGAGTTCATGAAAAAGGCACGAATTCGTTTGCAGCAGTTAGTGGAACGGTCCGGCATGCTCGTCTTCGCCAGTCATTCCAACGAATTTCTGGCCCGACTGTGTAACACGGCGATGTGGATCGACCACGGCACCATCAAGATGAGCGGCGGCATCGAAGAGGTGGTCCGCGCCTACGAAGGCAACGAGGCCGGCGATCACGTGGCCCAGATTCTGGCCGAAGACGCCCATGAGTGACTCGACCGGCGGTGTTGTCGCCGTCGTCGTCACCTACCGACGCACCGCGGAACTGGCCGAGTCGCTCAAGATCGTCACTACGCAGACCGTCCCGCCGAACCATCTTGTGGTGGTGGACAACGACAACGATCCCGCCGTCAAGGCCCTGGTCGATGGCCAACCCATCGCCACCACATACCTGGGTTCCCGCCGGAACCTCGGTGGCGCTGGAGGATTCGCGCTCGGCATGTTGCATGCGCTCACCCTCGGCGCTGCCTGGGTATGGCTTGCCGACGACGACGGCCGCCCGGGCGGCACCGATGTTCTCGAGACACTGCTGGCCTGTGCCCGGAAGCATCGCCTCGCCGAGGTGTCACCGGTGGTGTGCGATATCGATGACCCCGGCCGGCTGGCGTTTCCTTTGCGTCGCGGACTGGTGTGGCGCCGACGGGTCGAGGAACTGCGCACCGAGGCGGGCCAAGACCTGTTGCCGGGCATCGCCTCGCTATTCAACGGCGCACTGTTTCGCGCCGAAACCCTGGAGGCCGTGGGCGTTCCTGATCTGCGCCTGTTCGTGCGCGGCGACGAGGTGGACGTACACCGGCGGCTCGTGCGCTCGGGTCTGCCGTTCGGAACCTGCCTGGACACGACATACCTGCACCCCAACGGCGCCGCCGAGTTCAAGCCGATTCTGGGCGGGCGCATGCACACCCAGTATCCAGACGATGCCACCAAGCGGTACTTCACCTACCGCAACCGCGGGTACCTGATGTCCCAGCCCGGCATGCGCAAGCTGCTGCCGCAGGAATGGGTGCGCTTCGGGTGGTACTTCCTGATCACGCGCCGCGACGTTGCCGGACTGCGCGACTGGATCGCGTTGCGGCGCTTGGGCCGACGTGAGCAGTTCGGACGGCCCGGCAACCCGACTCCCTCAGTACAGGAGCGACATGACGATTGAGGACCTCGCCTCGGACTCCCGCACCTTCAAACGTGCATGGCGTGACCTGTCGGAAGGCTTCGAGCACCGGCAGCTCTGGTTGCAGCTGGGCTGGCAGGACATCAAGCAGCGTTACCGCCGCTCGGTACTGGGGCCGTTCTGGATCACCATCGCCACCGGCTCGACCGCCCTGGCGATGGGCCTGCTGTATTCGCAGCTGTTCAAACTCCCGCTGGCCGAACATCTGCCCTACGTGACCATCGGTTTGATTGTCTGGAATCTGTTCAATGCCGCGATCTTGGAGGGCTCGGACGTCTTCGTCGCGAACGAAGGACTGATCAAGCAGCTGCCGACACCGCTGAGCGTGCACGTCTACCGACTGGTCTGGCGGCAGCTGCTGCTGTTCGCCCACAACATCATCATCTTTCTCGTCGTCGTGGCCGTGTATCCGCCGCACTGGCATATCACCGATCTCAGCTTCATTCCCGCGCTGATACTGATCACCCTGAATTGTGTTTGGGTTTCACTGGTTTTCGGTGTGCTGGCGACCCGCTATCGGGATATCTCTCCACTGCTGGGCAGCCTGGTGCAGCTGTTGTTCTTCATGACGCCGATCATCTGGAACGAGAGCATGCTCAATGAGCGGGCCGGAAAACTGGCCGCCGCGGTGCAGCTCAACCCGTTCGTGCATTTCCTGGCCATCATCCGCGATCCGCTGCTCGGGCTCGATCAGCAGCTGCACCACTGGATCATCGCGATCGCCATCACCGTCGTCGGTTGGACCGTTGCGATCCTGGTGATGCGCCAGTACCGCGCCCGGGTCCCATACTGGGTCTAGTCATGCCAGAGATAAGCGCGCGGGAACACCGCTGGCTGCCGGTGTCCGCCGGCACCGCCTTCATCGTCTTCGCACTGCTCTGGATCGGCTATGCCCAGCAGTGGGATTGGCTGTCTCGACTGGACATCGCGGCACTGGCCCCCGCGCATGACTACGGAATCGCGCACCCAGGCTGGGTCACCGCCTGGGACGTGTTCGCCACTGCCTTGGGTCCGGGGGCATTCCGCATCGCGGTGGCCGTCGTCATCGTCGTGCTGCTGGTGCAGCGTCAGCGACGCCCGGCAATGTTCCTGCTGATCACCGTGGAACTCAGCGCGCTGGTGACCGAGTTGGCGAAACTGCTCGCGGGCCGCCCGCGCCCGGCGACCAGGTTGGTCGATGCGTACGGATCCTCGTTCCCGTCTGGACATGCCCTGGGCGTCATGGTCGGCGTGCTGGCGTTGCTCACCGTCTTTCTGCCGAAAGCGCTTGCCGCGCTGCGCCCCTGGCTCGCGGTGCTCGGTGGTGTGCTGATTCTGGCGATCGGCGTCAGCCGAGTTCTGCTCAACGTCCACAACCCCTCGGACGTGCTGGCAGGGTGGGCGTTGGGATACGCGTACTTCATTGCCTGCCTGTTGGTGCTGCCGCCCTGGCCTCAGGGCAGCGGGCGGAGCACCGCCAGCGCCCGGTAGCGAACCTTGAAGCGCGCCTCCGGGTATTTGTCGCCGGCCTCACCGTCATGCGCAATCACGGTCGGACCATCCACCGCGGTGAACGTGAACTCCGGCACCTGCAGCTCGTGATAGAGCGGGCTGCGCTGCAAGCGGCCGAATGCCAACGCGCAGAGGATTCGCACGCTGCTGAACCTGCGGCCAGTCTCCAGGATGCGCACGTCGATCAACCCGTCATCCAGACGGCTTCGCAGTGAGGGGGCGAAACCCGCCGGCAAGTAGACCGAATTGCCCAGGAAGAACAGTGATGTCTGAATGGTCTTGTTATCGAACCGGATACGTACGGGATGATCGCGCCGCAGCATGTGCAGCATCGCGTACACACTTGCCAGCGGCTTGCCAATCCGGCGTTCGAGCTTCTCCCGGATCTGTACGTACTTCGGATAGGAACCGATGCTGGCGGTGTTGATCACCACCTGGTCTTCGTTCAGGTAGACCAGATCGACGCGGCTGGCGCTGCCCCTGCGGATGGCATCGACCGTCTTGGCCACGCTGTCACAGCCGATGTCCTTGGCGAAGTGGTTGAACGTGCCACCGGGGAAAACCGCCAGCGGTGTATCGGTCTGAGCCGCAACACCGGCCGCGCACGCCACCGTGCCGTCACCGCCGCCCACCGCGAGCACTTCGGCCCGGCCCGCCGCGCTGCGCATCACCTCGATCACGTCATCGTCTTTGTCGAGTTCGACGATCTCAGCGCGCGGCAAGGCTTTCCGCACCTGATCCAGGATCCGCTGCCCGGTTCCGTCACCGGAGGCCGGATTGACCACCAAGACCACGCCCTCGCCCTCGGGCCGTGCGGCAGTCACCACCCGCAGCGGATCTGCCGCGCGCACGGTCGCCGGCGCGATGGGCGGCACCACCCGTGCACCCAGCACCGCTATCCCCGCGCCGATCCCGAATCCGGCGAACACATCGCCGGGATAGTGGACACCAGTGGCCACGCGCGACAGACCCACCAATCCGGCAAGGAGCGAGAGCCCAAAGCCCACCGGCGGACTTTCGAGGCCAACGCCCACTGCGAAGGCCGCCGCACTCGCCGAATGGCCCGAGGGCAGTGATGACGACGTGGGGATGCGCCTGCTGCGCCGCATCAGCGGCACCGAGAGGTGGTTGGGACGAGCGCGCCGCCGCAGCCGCTTGGCCACCTGGTTGGTGACCGCACTCGTCACAGCCAGTGTCAACAGGCCACGCGTGGCGCCGCGCTGCATGGCCGGCTTGCCGAACATGGCCAGCCCGGCGCCGATCCCGATCCACAGTTTGGAATGGTCGGCAGCGCGAGTGAGCCGGGGCATGACGGTGTCCAGCAGCGGACTCGGTGACTCCGCAATCGCTTCGAACACTTCTCGGTCGAGTGTGCCGAGACCGTCACCAATCTGCCGCAGACCGCGCAGAGAATTACGAGATGGCAAGAAACCCATGGAATTCAACATATCTGCGCACGGGACCTCGGCGCTGTCTATCGCGGGTGGCTGATATCAGCAGCTAACTGCGGGCGGTTTCGCGCCGGCGCGGAACGAGACGTGCACGTGATCCATGTGATTGGCGGTCGGACTGCCGCGGTTCTCCATCATCGACCAGCCATTGCCGTCGTTGTACCGCTGCTGCCAGATCACGTACGTCACTCCCAACCGATCACGGTTGGCAAGCACGAAGTTCGCAAGCGCCGTACCGGTGGTGTTGGAGCTCGTCATGAAGTCCAGGGCCAGACCGCGGCCATGGTCACCGCCGCCGCCACGCCCGCTGGCACCGCCGATATCACCGATGCCGAACATCGTCTTCAAGAAATTGCCCGCTTGCGCCACCGCCGGTTGTGCACCTGCCAACACCGTCGAGCATGGCTTGATGGCTCTGGCCCTAGCCTCCAGGGCCAGCGCCTCGGCCGAGACATAGCGCCGGTCCCGCTGCGCACGCGGCAGGTCGGCGATCAGGACGATCGCCTTCTCTTCCGGCTTGAGTGAAAGCTGGACGTCCGGCTTCCCAACTTCGCTCACTACCCCCATCACGGCGGCACCGGCAACGAGTGACAGGCCGAGGCCCGCGACGCGAGAGAGCGGCATCGCGGGCCTCTTCCCACCGTCGTTCGCACGCCATCTCGCCGAGATCACCCGGTCAGATTACGAAACGATCACGCTTCTGTCACGCCGACGGCGAAGAATGTGGCAAATCTAGCCACGCCTCGGAGGTGCGTTGCGGGTAGTGACAGCGATGCGATTCCAGGCGTTGATCGTCAGGATCATCCCGATGATCTGCCCCAGCTCCCGCTCGGTGAATACCGCCGCTGCGCGCGCGTAGGTCGCATCGGACACGTGCTCACCAGCGGAAAGGACGGTGGCTTCCTCGGTGAGGGCCAGTGCGGCCTTCTCCCGTTCGGTGTAGATGTCGCCTGCCTCGGCCCAGGCATTCAGCAGGTAGATGCGCTGCTCGGTCTCTCCCTGCTTGCGGGCATCGTGGGTGTGCATATCGAGACAGAACGCACAGTGGTTGAGCTGAGAGGCGCGGATCTTGATCAGCTCGGCAAGGCTGGGCTCGACGTCCTTGGCCGAGGCGATACTCAACGCCATCATGGCCTCGTAAACCTCGGGCGAGACCTTGTCCATGCGGATTCTTGGGGCATTCAGGGTGCTTGTCATGCCTTAACGGTAGAAGCAGAAAGGCCCATACTCATGGTTCAATCTGACCATGAGTTCGTGGGCCAATTCGGGAATACCGGAACCGCGTCCCCTCAGCCACGATCTGCATCTGGACCTGCGTCACGCCATCACCCCCGGTGCCCGCGGCGTACGCGATGTGTTGATCACCGCTCTCCGCGAAGCAGTCCGGTCCGGGCGCCTGACGGTGGGTGCGATGCTGCCGCCCTCCCGCACCCTGGCAGTCGATCTCGGACTGGCGCGCAACACCGTCGCCGAGGCCTACGCGGAGCTTGTCGCCGAAGGCTGGCTCGAATCGCGGCAGGGCTCGGGAACCCGGGTGGTCAATCGGGTCCAGAACCAGTTGCCGCCGCGATCACGCGGTGCGGGCTCTCCGCCGCCCCATAACCTCATGCCCGGCTCCGGAGACGTCACCGCCTTCCCCCGCACCGACTGGGTCACCTCCGTGCGCCGGGCGCTGAGCAACGCGCCCCACGAGGCCCTGCGCGCGGGCGACCCACGCGGACGTCCTGAATTGCGCTCTGCCGTCGCCGAATACGTGGGCCGGGTGCGGGGCGTGCGAACCTCACCGGATTCGGTCGTCGTCTGCGCGGGCACCCGTCATGCTGTGGAGATCCTCACCCGCATGTATGGACTGATCCAGCCGATCGCTCTGGAAGCGTACGGGCTCTTCATCTTTCGCGACTGCATCGAAGCCACGGGCGGCTCCAGCATCCCGATCGGATTCGACGAGGAGGGCGCCGTGGTCAGCGACCTTGACACCCTCGACGTGCGCGCCGCCATGATCACCCCCGCCCACCATTTTCCGCACGGGCTGCCGCTGCACCCGGCTCGTCGCACCGCAGTGGTGGACTGGGCGCGCCGCACCGATTCCTACGTCCTGGAAGACGACTACGACGGCGAGTTCCGGTATGACCGGCAGCCCGTCGGCGCGCTGCAAAGCCTCGACCCCGATCGCGTCGTCTACCTCGGCTCGGCGAGCAAGAGCCTGGCCCCGGTGCTGCGCCTGGGCTGGATGGTGCTGCCACCGGACCTGGTGGACGCCGCCGTGGCGGCCGCCGGGGGCGGGCAGTGGTACGTCGACGCCATCTCGCAATTGACCATGGCGGACTTCATCGCCGGCGGCCACTACGACCGGCACATCCGGCGGATGCGCGGCCGATACCGGCGCCGGCGCGACCAACTCGTCGCACGACTCTCGGAGTACGACGTCGGGGTCCGTGGGCTCTCGGCCGGACTGCATCTGCTGCTGACGCTGCCCGACGGGGCAGAACCCGATGTGCTGTATCGAGCAGGAGAGGCGGGGGTGGCGCTGGCCGGGCTGTCGCGGCTGCGGCACCCCCAGGCCGGTCCGCATATCCCCGATCCGGACGGGGTGGTCGTCAGCTTCGGCACACCTGCCGATCATGGTTTCGCACCGGCCGTCGACGCGCTCTGCGGTGTGCTGGCGGCCGCGGGCCTCTAGCGCGCAGGCATCCGAGTGGCACCGTCTGGCAGTGCCGTGCCTCGTCATGGCAGCAGGTCAACGCCATGGTTGAGGCATGCCCATCTTCGAGTCTTCCGCTGGCCCCATCCACTACCGCGATGACGGCGACGGTCCCGCGATCGTCTTCGTACACGGACTGTTCGTCACCAGCACCATGTGGCGCAAGGTCACCGAACCGCTGAGCCAACGGTTCCGATGCGTCGCACCGGATCTCCCCCTGGGCGCGCACGCGACTCCGATGAACGCGAGCGCGAACCTCACCCCACGCTCGGTGGCGGGGCTGATCCGGGAACTGATCGAGTCCCTCGGCCTCGACAACGTCACCATCGTCGCGACCGATACCGGAGGCGCCATCACACAGCTGCTCCTCGCGGACGGCTGCGACCGGATCGGGCGGGTGGTGCTGACCCCCTGCGACTCGTTCGACAACTTCCTGCCGATGTCGATTCGCATCTTCCAGTACTGGGCACGTATTCCCGGTACCGATTTCGTGTTGCGCCCGTTCCGGCTCAAGATCGCGCAACGCGCTCTCGGTAACACCCTTGCCAAGCACTCCATCCCCGAGGATGTGCTCGGCGAGTGGGTCCGGCCCTTGCTACAGAACAAGGCCGTGCGGCGCGATGTGCGGGCGTTCCTGCGCGGTATCGACTACCACGACACGCTGGCCGCGGCCGAGACACTGCGCACCTTCGACAAGCCGGTGCTGCTGCTCTGGCCGCGCAAGCTGCCATTCTTCCCGTTCGCGCATGCGCAACGATGGGTGCAGCTACTGCCCGACGCCCGACTCGTCGAGGTACCGGACAGCTACACCTTCGTCAGTGAGGACCAGCCCGAGCTCATGGTGAAGGAGATCGAGGCGTTCGTCCCGCAACGAGTGTGAGTGCTTACTCGTCGTCTTTGGCGTGGTCGGGGACTCCCGGGTTGGGATCGCGGGACAGGTCGATCAGCGGATCAAGTCCTTCGCCTTCGGCCCGCTCGTGCCTTCCGTGCTCTGGAGTCGTCATGGTTGCCCCTCACGCATCGATGTTCCAGCAATCTTGTTAGAGAACCCTTTGGGACCCTACCCGCGCGCGGAAAGTCGTGCGCGGGGCCCGTTGATTGGCGCTGTCGCCAGGCACCTGGCATAGGCTCTGGCCCGTGTCAGGTGTCCCAGCCGAGCAGGCTCCGCTGTCGCTGACCACTCAAGCGACCCGTTTCGTCATCACCGGTGGGCTTTCGGCCGTCGTCGACTTCGGGCTCTATGTGCTGCTCTACAAGGTCGCCGGGGTGCAGCCCGACCTCGCCAAGGCCATCGGCTTCATCGCCGGCACCACCACGGCCTACCTGATCAACCGGCGTTGGACGTTCCAGGCGCCGCCCAGCACCGCCCGGCTGATCGCGGTGTGGGCGCTGTACCTGACGACCTTCTTCGTCCAGGTGGGCCTCAACCATCTGTTCCTGGGGCTGCTGAACTACACGCCCACCGCGGTGCTCGTGGCCTTTGTCATCGCTCAGGGCACCGCGACTGTCATCAACTTCATCGTCCAGCGCGCCGTGATTTTCCGGCTGCGCTGAGTCGTCCGCCGGTCGCTTCGCTCCTGCCCTCCGATCGGCTCAAGTACGCTTTTTGACTGATATGTCTACAGACCTCCCGCTGACCCAGCGCGCACTGACCGGGTTCGGTCGCACCGCGCCCACCGTCGCGCACGTGCTCTCCACTCCCGATGTCGATGTGATCGCCGAGGCGGTACGCCAGGTCGCCGATGCCAGCGCCGCCAGCCCCGCGCACCTGCGTCGTGGCATCGTCGCGCGCGGCCTGGGCCGCTCCTACGGCGATCACGCGTGCAACGGGGGCGGAATCGTCGTCGACATGACTCCGCTGAACAGGGTGCACTCGATCAGCGCCGAGACCGCCATCGCGGATGTCGATGCGGGTGTGAGCCTGGATCAGTTGATGAAGGCCGCGCTGCCCTTCGGCCTGTGGGTGCCGGTGCTGCCCGGTACCCGCCAGGTCACCGTGGGTGGTGCCATCGGCTCGGACATCCACGGCAAGAACCATCACAGCGCCGGAAGCTTCGGAAACCACGTGGTGTCTCTGGACCTGCTGATGGCCGATGGCGAGGTATGCACCATCACCCCCGACGGACCCGACAGCGAGCTGTTCTGGGCCACCGTCGGCGGAAACGGGTTGACGGGCATCGTCGTTCGCGCACGCATCGCCATGACGCGCACCGAAACCGCCTACTTCATCGCCGACGGCGTCGCCACCCGGGACCTGGACGAGACCATCGCGGTGCACCAGGACGGCAGCGAAGACCAGTACACCTATTCCAGTGCGTGGTTCGACCTGATCAATCCGGCACCGAAGCTGGGCCGGGCGGCCGTCAGCCGCGGCAGTCTCGCGAAACTGGATCAGCTGCCCCCGAAGCTGGCCAAGGATCCACTGAAATTCAGTGCGCCGCAACTGCCCGGCTTCCCCGACCTCTTCCCGGTCAACTTCATGATCAAGCCGTCACTCATGGCGATCGGCGAGGCGTTCTACCGGATGAGCGGCAACTACCAGGGCAAGATCGTCAATCTGACGCAGTTCTACCACATGCTCGACATCACCACCGGATGGCAATATGCCTACGGCCCAGCAGGTTTCGCGCAACATCAGTTCCTGGTTCCGCCCGATGCGCTCGATGAGTTCAAGGGCATCATCCGGTGGATCCAGACCCAGGGCCAGTACTCGGCACTCAACGTCTTCAAGCTGTTCGGCCCGGGAAACAAAGCGCCACTGAGCTTCCCCATGAAGGGCTGGAACGTCGCGATGGACTTCCCCAACAAGCCCGGCGTCAACGAGTTCCTCAACGAGCTCGACACCCGCGCCATGGAGTTCGGCGGCCGGGTCTACACCGCCAAGGATTCCCGGGTGAGTGCCGAGAAGTTCCACAAGATGTACCCGCGCGTCGACGAGTGGATCGCCACCCGGCGCAAGGCCGACCCCCACGGCGTGTTCGCCTCCGATATGGCCCGCCGCCTCGAGCTGCTCTAGAAAGGCTTCCGCCCCAAAATGATTGACGCAACGGGTAACCCCCAGACCATCCTGCTACTCGGCGGCACCTCGGAGATCGGCCTGGCCATCGTCGAGCGCTACCTCAAGAACGCGCACGCACGCGTCATCCTGGCCGACCTGCCCAACGCGCCCAAGCGCGCGGCCGCCATCGCACAGATCGAGGCTGCCGGAGCCAAGTCCGTCGAGTACCTGGACTTCGATGCCGTCGATACCGCGAGCCACCCCGCTCTGATCGAATCCGCCTGGGCACAGGGCGATGTGGATGTCGCCATCGTCGCCTTCGGCGTCCTCGGCGATGCCGAGGAACTCTGGCAGAACCAGGCCAAGGCGGTGCTGAGCGCACAGGTCAACTACACCGCCGCCGTCTCCGTCGGCGTGCTGATCGGCCAGAAGATGAAGGCACAGGGCTTCGGCCAGGTCATCGCGATGTCCTCGGTCGCCGGTGAGCGGGTGCGCCGCTCCAACTTCGTCTACGGCTCAACCAAGGCCGGGCTCGACGGGTTCTACCTCGGTCTCGGAGAAGCCCTGCGCGAGTTCGGTGTTCGCGTACTGGTGGTACGCCCGGGCCAGGTGCGTACCACCACGACGATCGAACACTGGAAGGCCACCGGCGCCAAGGAGGCACCGTTCACCGTCGACAAGGAAGAGATCGCCGAGCTGGTGGTGGCGTCGGCCGCCGCGGGCAAGGAGCTGATCTGGGCGCCCGGTCAATGGCGCTTTGTGATGTCGGTACTGCGTCACGTTCCTCGCCCCATTTTCCGCAAGCTGCCTGTCTAGGCGCGAGATGACGGCCCAGACAGCAGAGGCGTCACGTCGGCACGTTTTAGACACCACCAAGGACCTGGCGCTTGCTGCCGTCACGGCCTCGGCGGTCAGTGTCGTCGCACTCCTCGCGATCGCCCGGGTGGAGTGGCCGGCCTTCGGATCGTCAAACCAGCTGCACGCCCTGACCACGGTCGGGCAGTTCGGCGCCATCGCCGGACTGGTGCTTGCCGGGGCTCTCTGGCGCAGCGGACGCCAGGCCGTCGCGAAAATACTTTCCCTGCTCTTCTTGTCGACGTTCACCGTCGTGACGCTGGGGATGCCCCTGGGAGCCACCAAGCTGTACCTGTTCGGGGTCTCGGTGGACCAGCAGTTCCGCACCGAGTACCTGACACGGTTCACCGACTCGCCCGCGCTGCACGATATGACCTACCCCGACATGCCACCGTTCTATCCGGCAGGCTGGTTCTGGATCGGCGGGCGCCTGGCGGCGCTCACCGGCACCGCAGGCTGGGAGATGTACAAGCCGTGGGCCATCACCTCGCTGGCGATCGCGGTATGTGCGGCATTCATCTTGTGGAACAAGATGATTCGCTTCGAGTACGCACTCATCGTGACTACTGCGACGGCCGCCGTCACACTCGCGTACACGTCCGCCGAGCCGTACGGCGCCATCATCACGGTGCTGCTGGCACCGGTACTTGTGCTCGGCTACAGCGGATTACGCGCACCCGCAGGCAGCGGCTGGGCAGCGGTGGCCGGTGTCGGCCTATTCCTGGGGTTCGCGGCGCTGTTCTACACACTGCTCACCGCGTACGGCGCGTTGGCCATCACCGTGGCCGCCAAGGTAGTGGCGATCAGCCGCGTCCGGCGGGACGGTTGGTGGCCCGCCGTCAAGGAGCCCCTGCTGCGCTGGCTCGCCATCGCGGCCATCGCCATCGCGGTGGCGCTGGTGTTCTGGGGCCCCTACCTGATCGCGGTCTCCCGGGCCTCTCTGGAAAAGGCGGCATCGGCACAGCACTACCTGCCCAATGACGGTGCCGAACTGGCCTTCCCGATGCTGCAGCCCACCATGCTCGGCGGGCTGTGTCTGCTCGGAACGGTCTGGCTGGTGGTGCGGGCACGAACCTCGGCGCGGGCCGGTGCGCTGGCCATTGGTGTGGGGTCTGTCTATCTGTGGTCGCTGCTCTCGATGCTGGCCACCCTCGCCAAGACCACCCTGCTCTCCTTCCGGCTCGTGCCCACCCTCACCGTGCTGCTCGCCGCGGCGGGCGTGTTCGCCTTCATCGAAGTCGCCGCTTGGGCCGCGGTGCGCGCCAAATCCGCGAAGATCGTGGCCGCCGTGATCGGCCTGGCCGGCGCGCTGGCTTTCAGCCAGGACATCCCCAATGTGCTCCGCAATGACATCGTCATCGCGTATGCCGATACCGACGGCACCGGACAACGCGCCGACCGCCGCCCGCCCGGCCCGGAAAGTCACTACGGCGCCATCGACAAGGCGATCACCGAGATCACCGGCAAGCCGCGCGATGAGGTCGTGGTGCTCACCGCCGACTACAGCTTCCTGGCGTTCTACCCCTACTACGGTTTCCAGGGGCTCACCCCGCACTACGCGAATCCGCTGGCCCAGTTCGACAAGCGCGCGGCCGCTATCAAGAGCTGGGAAGACCTGCACACCGCCGACGAAATGATCCGTGCACTGGACGCGCTGCCCTGGCGGGCACCGACCGTGCTGCTCATGCGCCAAACCGGTGACAACTACTCCCTGCGACTCGCCAAGGACGTCTACCCCAACCAGCCGAACGTGAAGCGGTACACCGTCACACTGAATAAACAGCTATTCGCCGACCCGCGGTTCACCGTGCGCACCATAGGGCCCTTCGTCCTGGTTGTGCGGGTCCCCTCTAAGTAGCCAACTAACATCTTCCTCCGTGACGGTTCAGGGCAACGCGACGGAGAAGGTCGCCGGCAACGGCGACGGCGACTACCGCAGGGCCCGGCTGATCGCGATCGTCACCGGTTTTCTTGGCGCAGTGTTGGCCATTGCCACTCCGCTGCTGCCGGTCCGGCAGGACACCGCTGAGCTGAACTGGCCGCAGAACGGCACCCTCACCAGTGTTGACGCGCCCCTCATCGGGTACGTACCCACCGACCTCACGATCACCGTGCCCTGCGCGGCGGCCAAGGGGCTTGAGGGCCACAACACCGTGCTGCTCTCGACCGTGCCCAAGCAGGCGCCCAACGCGGTGGACCGCGGCATGCTGATCCAGCGCATCGGCGGCGACCTCGTGGTGATCGTGCGCAATGTGCCGGTGGTCTCTGCCCCCCTGTCCGAGGTCACCGGCCCCAACTGCCAACAACTCCAAGTCATCGCGCATTCGGACAAGGTGACCGGCCAGTTCGTCGGCCTGACGCAGGGTCCCAAAGACGCCAAACCCGGACAGCCCCGCGCCGGGGAGCGCGGCGGGTACGACTTCCGGCCCCAGATCGTCGGCGTGTTCACCGACCTGTCCGGACCCGCTCCGGCGGGCCTGCACCTCTCCGCCACCGTCGACACCCGCTACAGCAGCTCCCCCACCGTCATCAAGTTCATCGCGATGATCCTGGGCGTCCTGCTGACCGGCATCTCGCTGATCGCGCTGCACACTCTCGATACGGCCGACGGGCGCAAGCACAAGCGCTTCATGCCCGAGGGCTGGTGGAAGCCCAGACCGCTCGACGCGCTGGTCGGCGCGGTACTGGTGTGGTGGCACTTCGTGGGCGCCAATACCTCCGATGACGGCTACATCCTCACCATGGCCCGCGTCGCGGAGCACTCGGGCTACATGGCCAACTACTACCGCTGGTTCGGCACCCCCGAGTCGCCGTTCGGCTGGTACTACGACCTGCTGACCCTCTGGGCGCACATCAGCACCGCCAGCGTCTGGATGCGGCTGCCCACCCTGATCATGGGCGTGCTGTGCTGGGCCGTCATCAGCCGCGAGGTGATCCCGCGGCTGGGCCACGCCGCGCGCACCAATCCGGTGGTGCCATGGACGGCGGCCGCGATGTTCCTGGCGTTCTGGCTGCCGTTCAACAACGGCCTGCGGCCCGAACCGATCATCGCCGTCGGCATCCTGTTGACGTGGTGCTCGGTCGAGCGATCGATCGCCACCAACCGGCTCCTTCCCGCCGCGGTCGCATGCATCATCGGTGCGCTCACCCTGTTCTCCGGACCGACGGGTATCGCCTCCATCGGTGCGCTGCTGGTCGCGATCGGACCGCTACGAACCATCGTGGGCAAGCGCGCCAAACGGTTCGGTTACGCCGCGCTGCTGGCACCGATCCTGGCAGCCGGGCTGGTCACGTTGATCGTCATCTTCCGGGATCAAACCCTGGTCGGTGAGATCCAGGCCAACGCACTCAAGTCGGCCGTGGGACCGTCGTTGAACTGGTTCGACGAACACGTGCGCTACGAACGGCTGTTCCTGCCCACCACAGATGGCGCGATCTCCCGGCGATTCCCGGTGCTGGCCCTGCTCATCGCGCTCGGCGTGGCCGTGGCGATGACATTGCGCAAGAACAAGATCCCCGGCACCGCAAGCGGCCCCAGCCGGCGAATCATCGGCATCACGCTGATCTCGTTCATCGCGATCATGTTCACTCCCACCAAGTGGACACACCACTTCGGGGTGTTCGCGGGCCTGGCGGGATCACTGGGCGCGCTGGCCGCCGTGGCCGTGACCGCCGCAGCGATGCGCTCACCACGCAACCGCACGCTGTACGCCGCCATCGTGCTGTTCGTCCTCTCCCTCTCGTTCTCCAGCGTGAACGGGTGGTGGTACGTCTCCAACTTCGGCGTGCCGTGGTCGAACTCCTTCCCGCAATGGCACTTCGGCATCAGCACCGTCTTCTTCGGACTGTCGGTGCTCGCCATTCTGACAGCGGCATGGATGCATTTCACCGGCCGCGACCACCCCGGCCGCACACCCGTGCATCCGGTGCTGGCACGCATCGCCGAGTCTCCTCTGGCCGTCGGCACCTGGATCGTCGTCATCTGGTCGGTCTTCTCGCTGACCGCGGGCATGGTCAACCAGTACCCGGCCTGGTCCGTCGGACGTTCCAACCTCGACGCACTGCGCGGAAACGGCTGCGGGCTGGCCAACGACGTGCTGGTCGAGGAGGATCCGAACGCCGGGATGCTGCAACCGATCGACGCCCCGATCGGGCAGGCGCTGGCCGCCGATACCAACATCATGTTCGATCCCAACGGGATTCCTTCGGATGTCTCGGCCGACGAAGAGAACAACCCCCAGGCCTCGGACAGCTTCGTCGCACGCGACAAGAGCGGTAACAACGTCAACGGCAGCCAGGAGGGCACCGAGGGCGGCACCACCGTCGTCGCCGGTGTCAACGGATCGCGGGCACGCCTGCCCTTCGACCTCAGGCCCGAGACCACGCCCGTGATGGGCAGCTATCAGATCGGCAGTCAACGTCCCGCCCGGCTGCAGTCGGCGTGGTACCGGCTGCCCCCCAAGGACGCCACCAAGCCGCTGGTCGTATTGGCGGCCGCGGGCCGGTTCGACCCGGTAGAGCTGCAGGTGCAGTTCGCCGGTGAGGACGGAAAGGTCATGGGCGCCATCTCATTTGCTGACCTGGGCCCCTCCCCGGCTTGGCGAAACCTACGGATGTCTCGCGATGCCATCCCGACGAGCGCCACTCGAATCCGGTTACTGGTGACCGATGACGACTTGGCACCGCAACATTGGATCGCGGTCACCCCGCCTCGTGTGCCGTCGTTGCGTTCACTGCAGGCCGTTGTGGGAGCTGATCCGGTTTTCCTGGATTGGCTTGTGGGACTTGCCTTCCCCTGCCAGCGTCCGTTCGACCACAAGAACGGGGTCATCGAGATCCCGAAGTGGCGCATCCTCCCCGACCGCTTCGGCGCGGAGGCCAACTCACCGGTGATGGACTACCTCGGTGGCGGCCCACTGGGCATCACCGAGCTGCTGTTGAAGGCCACTCCGGTACCAACCTATCTGCAGAACGACTGGTTCCGCGACTGGGGTGCGTTGCAACGTTTTACGCCGTATTACCGGAACGCCACCGTGGCACAGCTACAGCTCGGAACCGCTGTGCACAGCGGACTCTGGACACCCGCGCCGTTGCGTAAGAGTCGATAGCGCGCAGCATCAGCGCCGAAACCTGGCCGATTTCCGACAGAGACTGGCAACTTATCGGAAGCCAGTAGCAGGGCCCGCCAACTTCAATGGGGTTGTCTCCAAAGAGATCCCAGAGGAAGGTTCCTGCGATGGTCCGGCAGTTCGCGATGGCCGTGTGTTTGACGACGTCCCTGGTGGCGGCCTCCCCTGCCGTAGCCGGCGGTGAGCCCTGCCCGTATCACCCGGTGAAGGTCGATCCCAAGTGCGAACGCTCCGGAGTGGTCCGGGAGAAGTCACCGCACAACGATTAATTCGCCGACGCTGCGTCAGCCCTCTTGAGCGCGAACAAAATCCGCGAAGCCAGGGATGGTGAACTCGAGAAGTCCGTGGCCCGCGACGGCGATCAAGCCCTTGTCGATGAGTGCGGCGCGGGCGGCGCTGATCGCCCGCGAATCCCGGCCCATGGCGGCCGCGATATCGGCCCGGCTGGCCGAACGATCATCGGACAACGCCTGCGCCATCGCCGACAGGAAGCGCCGCTGCACCGGTGTGGCGTTGTTCCAGCGCGCGCGAAACAGCGCGTCCATATCCTCGGCGACCTGTCGGGCGGCGTGCTCCACGTCGGCGATCCGGATCTGACCCCCTGGATCCGGGTAACCGGCGCGCGCCCATGCGGCGTCGGCGTACAGCTGCAGGGTGTACGGATACCCGCTCGTCTGCGCGATAACGGCATCGAGCGCATCCGGCGACCACCCGACTCCCGCTTCCCCGGCCGGCTTGACGAGCGCCACCCGAGACGCGTCGGCGCCAAGACGCTGCAGCGTGCGATAAGCGAACCGTTCACTGAATGTCGCCGCAGCACTGATGATCTCGGGTGTCTGCGGTAAACCCGCCGCGAAAACCCCGGCGGGCAGGGCCGCGGCCTCGGCCTGCAGGTCCTGCCACGTCACGGCCAGCGTACGAAGCCCGGCCCGGTCGGCGTCCTGGATCTCGTCGATCAGCAACACCAGTCCGCGGTGTCCCTCCTCACGGGCGGCCGTAACGGTCTCGACAATCAGTTCCTTGAACGACGACTCGGCCTGGCCGCCTTGCGCCGGTTTGACGGTGGCACCGATCTGGGCCACACCCGGTACGCCGGCCGTGAAATTGACCTGATCGATGGCGCGAAGCAGGCGGCCGCGTGACTTCTTCTTCCACGCCGCCCCCCGCATGCGGATCTGCGTCGCAATGGCCGACGCGAGTGGCTCATCTCCTCCAGCGGTGACCCACACCGTCACCACGCCGCGCGCCTCCGCATCGCGCTGCACCTCGCGCAATAGGGAAGTCTTTCCCACCCCACGTGGGCCGGTGTCGACGCGGATGCGCCCGATCAGCCGGCCGAGCTCGGTCATATACATCAGCCGCTCACCGATCTCGGCAAGCTGTTCCGTGCGCCCGACCACGTCGCGCGCCACCTGACCTGGTGTGTACGGGCTGGGCTGCATACGTGTTCCACCTGATACTTATCGATACTGAGCTGCCTTGTATCAACAAGTATCAGATGCGACCGACAGCGTGGATACTTTTTGATACTCCTACCAAGGTATCAATAAGTATCCAGCTGGTGAGGTCTCAATCCGGCCAACCGGGCGCGCTGCATTGAGGCGCCCGAAGCTTCGTCACATACCATCGCCCTCGTGCCTTCGCCGCTTTCAAAGTCCGCGACAGCAGGTACAGCCCAGCGGGCACGTCTGATTTCATTGGCTGCGGCCTCCATCGGTGTGCTGTTGTGCGTGCTCGTTCCCCTGCTGCCGGTCCGCCAGTCCACCGTCGACATCACCTGGCCTCAGGGAGTAACCGCCGACGGGAACATCACCAGCATCACGGCACCGCTGGTGTCGGGCGCACCGCTGTCCTTCGAGGCGCACATCCCCTGCACTGCCATCGCGACCTTGCCCGCCAGCGGCGGTGTGGTGCTCTCGACCAGTCCCGACGGCGGGCTCGAGGCAAGCCGGCACGCGTTGTTCGTCCGCGCGACCTCCGACCTGGTCGTCGTCGCCTTCCGCGATAACGTCGCGACGGTCGCCCCACGCAAGGCCGTGGAATCCGGTGGCTGCACCTCGCTAGACATCTGGGCCAATGCCGGCGGTGTGGGTGCCAACTTCGCCGGACTCCCCGGCGCCAACGGAACCCTGCCCATCGAGAAAAAGCCTCAGGTGACCGGCCTGTTCACCGACCTGAAGGTGCCCGCAGCGGGCGGGCCGACAGCCCGCGTGGTGGTCGACACCCGGTTCATCACCAGCCCAACCGCTTTGAAGCTCGCAGCCTTGATTCTCGGCCTTGCCGCGGTGGCCATCGCCATCGGAGCACTGGCCGTACTGGACCGCGGTGCACGTAGACCCACCCGGCGCTCGTTCAAGCTGCCAGACCGCGCGGCTCTGCTGACCAACGGCGTCGCCGATGTCGGAGTCGTTGGCACACTTCTTCTTTGGCATGTCATCGGCGCCATCACCTCCGACGACGGCAATGTCCTGGTCGAGGCGCGCGTGGCCCATCAGGCCGGATACGTCACCGAGTACTACCGCTACTTCGGCGCCACGGCCTCCCCATTCGATTGGTACGCAACCCTTTTGAGCTGGCTTACGCAAGTCAGCACGGTGGGCGTCTGGATGCGCGTGCCGGCCACTCTCGCGGGCATCGGCACTTGGTACATCCTGCGCAAGAAGATGCTGCCCCGCCTCGGTGAGCAGCTCGCCGCGAGCCGCACCGCGGTATGGACCGCGGCACTGGTCTTCCTGGCTGCCTGGCTGCCCTTCAACAATGGCCTGCGGCCCGAACCGATCATCGTGTTCGGCACCGTGGTCACCTGGATCCTGGTGGAGCGCTCCATCGCGACCCGGCGCCTATCCCCCGCCGCTCTGGCTATCGTGACGGCCCTGCTCACCGCGACCGTCGCTCCGCAGGGCCTCATCGCGCTGGGACCGCTACTCGCCGGCGGACGGGCCATTGCCCGCGTGATCTCCGTGCGGCGGGTCCGGTACGGACGATTCACCCCCGTCACAGTGCTAGCGGCATCGGTCGCAGGCGTGCTGGCCTTCACCTTCCGGGACCAGACACTGGCCACGGTCGCCGAATCCGCCCGCATCAAGTATGTGGTGGGCCCGACGATCGCCTGGTACCAGGAATTTCTGCGCTACTACTTCCTGACCGTCGAATCCAATGTCGACGGCTCGCTGACACGCCGCATCGCGGTGTTCACCCTGCTGCTCTGCCTCTTCGGCACACTCGCGGTGCTACTGCGCCGCGGGGTACTTCCGGGTCTGGCCAGCGGGCCCGTGTGGCGGCTCCTCGGCAGCACCGCGATCGGCCTGCTGTTACTCACCTTCACCCCCACCAAATGGGCGATCCAATTCGGTATCTTCGCCGGGCTGGCCGGTGCACTCGGCGCGGTCGCGGCCTTCACGTTCGCCCGGGTCGGACTGCACTCACGACGCAACCTGGCGCTGTACGTCACGGCCCTGCTGTTCATCCTGGCGTGGTCGACCTCCGGCATCAACGGCTGGTTCTACGTCGGTAATTACGGCGTGCCGTGGTTCGACAAGCAACCGGTCATCGCCGGACAACCGGTCACTACGATCTTCCTGGCACTGTCGATCGTCACCGCCCTGCTGGCTGGTTGGTTGCACTTCCGCCTGGACTACGCCGGACACACCGAGGTCGAGAACACCCGCAGGAACCGGCTTCTGGCCTCCACACCGCTGATGATCGTGGCGGCGATCATGGTGATTCTCGAGGTCTCCTCCATGGCCAAGGGGGTCTACGCACGCAGCGATACCTACACCACCGGCAAGGCCAATCTGCTGGCCCTGGCCGGCAACCCGTGCGCGATGGCCAACGACGTCCTTGTCGAACCCGATGCGAATGAGGGCCTTTTGCAACCCGTTCCGGGCCAGCCGGCGGGCAAGTACGGACCCCTCGGGGGCACCGATCCCATCGGCTTCACCCCCGATGCGGTGGAGACCGGCATGACCTCGCTGCCCGTCATCGGCAAGCCGGGCCTGGTGAACTCCGATGCCTCACCCAACGCGCCGATCATGGAGGTCAGCGATGCGGCCGGGACCACCGGCGGTATCGGGCCCGTCGGAATCAATGGCTCCAACGCACTGCTGCCATTCGGACTCGATCCCGCCCGCACTCCGGTGATGGGTAGCTACGGTGAGAATTCGATTGCCGCGCATCTGAAGTCCTCGTGGTACGAGCTTCCCCCGCCCAGCCCGGATCGCCCACTGGTGGTGATCTCGGCCGCCGGAGCGATCTGGTCGTTCCAGCAAGACGGCACCTTCAGTCCGGAGATCAACTACGGCCAGTCGCTCAAGCTGGAGTGGGGCGTCCGCGACCCGAGCAGTCCCGGTGGCATCCGCGCGCTTCGCCAGGATTACCCAATCGATATTGGGCCGCAGCGGGTCTGGCGCAACCTGCGGTTCCCCACCAAGACCGCTCCTGCAGGGGCCAACGTGGTTCGGATAGTCGCCGACGACCCGAACCTGTCCAACGATCAGTGGTTGGCGTTCACCCCACCCCGAGTACCCACCCTCAAGACCGCACAGGATCTGTTGGGCTCCGATACTCCGGTGCTACTGGATATGGCCGTGGCGCAGAACTTCCCATGCCAGCGGCCGTTCAGCGAGCGCCTCGGGGTCGCCGAGCTGCCCAAGTTCCGGGTGATGCCCGAGCACAAGCAGGTCGCGACGTCGTCAAATATGTGGATGTCGGCCGAGGACGGCGGACCGTTCATGTTCACCACCGCGCTGCTGCGGACCTCCTCGGTTCCGGCCTACCTGCGTAATGACTGGTACCGCGACTGGGGCTCGATCGAGAAGTACGAGCCCGTCATCGCCGCAGACCTGGCACCCAACGCACAACTCACTGAGGGCACCGTCGTGGTGAACGGCTGGACCCGCAACGGACCGATTCGAGCCCTGCCATGACACAGAATTCCGTGACAGACCCTTCCCCTGAGGCCCGCAAGCTGAACATCGCACGCTGGACGGCAACCGTTTTCGGCCTGCTCGGGTTCGTATTGAGTGTCTCCATCCCCCTACTGCCGGTCGAGGTGTCCACCGCGACCCTCAACTGGCCGCAGCAGGGACAGCTGAACAACGTCACCGCGCCGCTGATCGCGCAGACACCCATGGACATGACCGTGACCGTGCCCTGCGCGGTGATCAACTCGGCACCCGCCGAGGGCGCGGTGATCCTGGGTACCGCACCTCCCGAAGGCAAAGAGGCTGCTTTACAGGGCCTGTTCGTCAAGGTCTCCAAGGAACGCGTCGACATCACCGACCGCAACGTGGTCATCGCGACCGCTCCGCGCGCCAAGGTCGCCTCGCCCGAATGCCGGCAGATCGTCATCACCTCCTCGGACAAGGGCACATACGCGACATTCGAGGGGCTGCGCGGCGACGGTGCCGACAAGACCGCCGACCTCAAGTCGGGATTCCCCGATCCCAATCTGCGCCCGCAGATCGTCGGGGTCTTCACCCAGCTCACCGGTCCCGCTCCGGCAGGACTGAGCCTCACCGCCCATATCGACAACCGATTCTCCTCCAGCCCAACGCTTCTCAAGCTCGCGGCGATGGTCGGCGCGATCGTCTCCACAATCATCGCGTTGCTGGCCCTGTGGCGAATCGACCAGACCGACGGTCATCGCATGCGGCGGGTCATCCCCACCCGATGGCGCCGTTTCGATCTCACCGACACCGTCATCATGAGCAGCCTGGTGCTCTGGTACGTGATCGGCGCGGGATCTTCGGACGACGGCTACCAGATGGGCATCGCGCGCACCGCCGAGCATGCCGGGTACATGGCCAACTACTTCCGCTGGTTCGGCAGCCCCGAGGACCCCTTCGGCTGGTACTACAACCTGCTGGCCATCATGACGAAGTTCAGCGATATCAGCCTGTGGATCCGGCTGCCCGACCTCGTGGCCTCACTGGTCTGCTGGCTGCTGATCAGCCGGGAAGTGCTGCCCCGCTTGGGGCCCGCCGTCGCCCGCAGCAAGCCCGCGGCCTGGGCAGCCGGCTTTGTGCTGCTCGCATCGTGGTTCCCGTTCAACAACGGCCTGCGCCCCGAGGGCCAGATCGCCGTCGGATCGCTGATCACCTGGGTGCTCATCGAACGCGCCATCACCTCGCGCCGACTCACTCCCGCCGCGCTGGCGATCGTCACCGCGGCCTTCACCCTGGGGATCCAGCCGACAGGTCTGATCGCGGTCGCCGCCCTGCTCGCCGGTGGCCGGCCCATTCTGCGCATCATCGTGACGAAGCACCGGCAGGTGGGCACCTGGCCGTTGGTGTCGCCCATGCTGGCAGCGGGAACAGTGGTGCTTGCCGTCATTTTCGCCGACCAGACCCTGGCAACGGTCGTCGAGGCCACCCGGATTCGCACCGCGATCGGCCCTGCACAGGCGTGGTACACGGACAACCTGCGGTACTACTACATGTTCCTGCCGACCGTCGACGGCTCGGTATCGCGACGCTTCGGGTTCCTGCTCATCGCCGCGTGCCTGTTCATCGCGATGTTCATCCTGTTGCGCCGCAAGCGGGTTCCCGGTGTCGCCCGGGGACCTGCCTGGCGCGTGCTGGGCGTCGTATTCGGCACCATCTTCTTCCTCATGTTCGCGCCGACGAAGTGGGTGCACCACTTCGGGCTCTTCGCCGCCCTGGGAGCCGCGGTGGCGGCGCTGGCCACGGTGCTGGTATCGCCACAGGTATTGCGCTGGAGCCGCAACAGGATGGCGGTCGTAGCGACCGTGCTGTTCGTGCTGGCACTGAGCTGGGCCAGCGCGGCCGGCTGGTGGTACGTCTCGAGTTTCGGCGTGCCCTTCAACAGCAGCATGCCGAAGATCGCCGGAATAAGCGTCAGCACAATATTTTTCGCGCTGTTCGCGCTCGCTGTGGCCTACGCGGCATGGCTGCACTTCTCGCCCCGGCACGAGGACAATCGGGTGACCAGGTCCATCACCTCGGCCCCGGTGGCCTGGGCGGCCGGGTTCATGGTGCTGACGTCCATCTGCCAGCTGGCGATCGGTGTCGTTCGTCAGTACCCGTCGTACTCCAACGGCTGGGCCAACATCCGTGAACTGGCCGGCGGGTGCGGGCTGGCCGACGACGTTCTGGTCGAATCCGACGCGAATGCCGGTCTGCTGCAGGCCATTGGCGCACCGTCTGGCCCCCTGGGCCCGCTCGGCGGCGCGAATCCCTCCGGATTCACACCAGACGGAGTACCGGACAAGATCGTCGCCGAGTCGATCCGGATGAACGACTCGCGCCCGGGCACCGATTACGACTGGGACTCCAAGGACCGCAACAAGACTCCGGGAATCAATGGCTCCACCGTGCGCCTGCCCTACGGGCTGGACCCGGCGCGAGTGCCGATCGTGGGCACCTACCGGGTCGGCCCGCAACAGCAGGCAAAGGCGACCTCCGACTGGTATGAGCTACCGGCCCGTGACGCCGCCCACCCGCTGGTGGTGGTGACAGCTGCCGGAACGATTGCGGCCAAGAACGTCAAGGGCGCCATCGCCGGGCAGACACTGGAACTGGAGTACGGCACGGCCGGACCAGACGGCACCTTCGCACCCGCCGGACGGCTGACGCCCTATGACCTTGGCCCCGCGCCGTCTTGGCGCAACCTGCGCTTCGCGCGTTCGGATATCCCGGATACCGCCACCGCCGTACGCATCGTGGCCGTTGACCTCTCGCTGAGTCCGGGCGACTGGCTAGCCTTCGCCCCGCCGCGGGTACCCGAGCTGAAGTCGTTGCAGGAGTATGTGGGTAGCGAGCGGCCGGTGCTCATGGACTGGACCGTGGGACTCGTCTTCCCCTGCCAGCAGCCGATGCTGCACCAGTACGGGATCACCGAGATCCCCGAGTTCCGCATCACCCCGGACTACGACCAGAAGCGCAAGGACACCGATACCTGGGAAGACGGCGAGAACGGCGGCCTGCTGGGGATCAGCGATCTGCTCCTGCGCGCGCATGTGATGCCGACCTACCTGTCCAAGGACTGGGGCAGAGATTGGGGCTCGCTGCGTAAGTTCGAGACCCTCGTCGACGCCCAACCCGCCCAGATCGAGTACGGGTCCGAGGTACACAGCGGGCTGTGGAAGCCGAACAAGATCCGGATCAAGCCCTAATCCACCTCACGTAGAAAGATGGGTAGCCGCGGACCTCAGTGATCACGGTCCCATGTTTGCGGCAGCATCGGCGTCGTCCGGGCGCCGTCATGAGAAGCGGTGTTGTCTTGTGCGACAAGCCCTGCGGGCTGGCGCAGTGAGGCAGCCGGAACCGTACCGGTGCGCCGCTGCGGTCCGATGCCGCGCGCCGATGCCTGCACGCCGGGCGGATCTTCGGGCTCCGGAGCCACCGTGACATTCATGTCCATGAACTCCGGACTGGAGCTCGCCAACCGTGCGCGCCGTCGGCGGGCGGTCTGTCCACGTGCTGTTGCCTGCGCAGCCACAGCGGCGCCCGCCGCAGGCATCCGTGCCGCGGAGCCCTCCTCGAATGTCGGGCCGAGACCATGGTTCGGCGGGTCCTCGCCTGGGGCGAACACCAGATAGGCGGGGGTTACCGCGGAAGCCGGTGCGGTGGCCGGGGTTGCCGACGACACCGGCGCCGAGCCGGATGGAGCCGGTGCGGACGGACTCGCCGGCGCCGAAACACCTAACGCGGGCAGCGGAAGCGCCTTGTGCACCCTGGTGGCCGACTCCCGCAATGGTGGGCTCTGTCCGGGCTGGTCTGTTGTCGGCTGATCGACACCGGACGGCGCGGCCGCGGCAATCGACCCCAGAATCGTGGCCAAGGCCGATCCCCACAGCGGACTCGTGAACGCCATGTAGATGGGGACGTTCGTCGATAGATAGGCGGCGAACAATCCGCCGTTGACGATCAGGGCGAGCAGGCTGGTTGGGCTGGGGTTGGCGATGAAGTCACGCAGTGCCTTGATCGCCTCGCCCAAGAACGGGAAACCGTCGATGGCGCCGCTGTCGCTGTCGCTGCTGTCGAGGGCTGTTCCCGCCTCAGCGGCACTCGACGTGGCAGCGCGGTCGGCCGCGAACTGGCTCGCAGTGCTCGCCTCCCCGCCTGGTGCCATGATCACCGGCGCGGGCCCGGTGGCCGGCACCGCCGACAGTGCGAGGCTGGACTGGGCCTCATACGTGCTCATCACGGTGGCCGCCTGCAACCACATGCGCAGATAGTCGGCCTCATTGAGCGCAAGCGGAATAGTGTTGATACCAAAGAAATTCGTGGCGATCAGTGCGCCGTGAACGGAATGGTTAAGCGCCAGTTCGGCTAGCGTAGGCATTGCGGCGATCGCGCTCGCATACGCGGCGGCTATCGTTTCGTGTTGCGCGGCGGCCACCGCGCTGTCGGCGCTGGCCTGCGAAAGCCATGCGAGATAGGGACCGTGCGAGGCGACATAGCTTTCAGCGCTCGGCCCCTGCCACGCCCCCATCTCCGCGGCGCCCAGAACCGTAGTGAGTTCGGCTGCGGCGTCAGCATATTCGGCACTCAGAGCAAGCCAGGCGCCGGCCGCGGCCAGCAGCGCCCCCGGGCCCGGGCCGGTGCTGAGCAGCGTCGAGGATACTTCTGGAGGCAGTGCCATCCAGATCGGCATCACGATGTGCCGTGGTTCCGCAGCGCGGCCATCACCTCATCCACCGGCGTCCCCGGCGGTGCCGCGGCGACGAATCCACGCACCGCCGTGGCGATCAGCATCGCGAAGTACTCGTCATCGGTCAGCATCCACCGGCGTTCGTAGGCGGGCCCTATCGCGCCCTGTGCGGTGAGTACGTCGTGCGCCTTTTCGTTCTCGGCCAAGAAGTCAGCACCGTCGTTCGCGGCGCTGCGCTGCTCATCGGCGGCGACCAGACTCAGGGCCACCCGGGCCACGCAGCCCGCGATCGTGACCGCGACCTCGACGGGATAGCCGCGGCGCCCGAGCGCGTCTACCTGGTCCCGAATCAACTGGGCACTGCTCTCTCCGCGGGGAAACAGCACCAGCATGTAGGAGGCCAGGCCTGGGTGCGCGGTGACGAAGGCTCGCAGTGCAACGGCGAAGGACACGAGGTGTTCGGTCGTGTCGTGCTCCGGGTTGTCTGCGATACGCAATCGGCTCAACAGCTCCTCACCAACTAGGCGTTCGAGCTCCCACCGGCCGTCGATGTGGCGGTATAACGCGGCCGCGGACACACCGAGGGCGGCAGCGACCGCGCTGATCCGCAGACCCTGCAGCCCGATTTTGCACCCGGCCGCCACGATGTCAGCGCGGGTGAATACGACGGGTCGGCCCACCGGGCGCGAGGCTGCTGACATGCTAAAACCCCTGATCAGTAATTTGTGATGCTACTTCACTATTTGACCGAGGCTAGCCGACAGCGGAGCGATGCGGGTGGCTACGTACCGGTGCTGGTGCGACTAGCCGCCGGACTGGCCCCGGGCCTTGGCGACCAGGCGTGCGATCTCGTCGGCGACGAGCTGGGGTTCGGTAACGGGGACGGCATGCCCGGAGTGCTGGGCGATGACATGCCGTCCGCAGGCAGACTGCGCGGCGCGGTGCACGTGTGCGGCGATCGCTTGAGCGCGCACCTGCCGGGGCATGCCGTCTTTTGCCAACGCGAGCGCGCCGGATATCACGGTGACGGGCAGGTCGCCGACTTCGGGCGGACAACTGCGCCAGGCCGCGAGATCGTCGAGAAAACTGCTAGCTTGGCGGCGCTGCGTCTCAAGAACGCGGTGGGTGAAGGCCTCCTGGCGAAGATCCTCGCGGACATCGGCGGCGGGGGCCGCTGCCAGCAGTGAACCGTACAGAAACCGCAGGACCCCTAATCGGGCCAGCACCTTACCGACAGCGATGCCGATCCGTTCGTTTCGGCGGAATGCCTTGCCGAACAACACCTCTGCAGACTCATCGACCGGTTCGACAAGGACCAGCCCGGCAAGTAGATGTAGCCGCTTGGAGGCGGCCAGGCGCACGATGGCGCCACCGGCACTATGCCCGACGAGAATGAAGGGGCCCGGGCCGAAGTGGTCGAGCAGATCAACCAGGTCGTCGGCCATCCGGTCCAGGGACCGGCCCGCCGGATCGGGCTCCGAACGGCCCAGACCGGCACGGTCATAGACGATCGCACGGGCACCTGCCGCGACGCGCAGCTGCACTGCAGCCCAATACGAGCGCGTGGCACCGGATCCCGCTTCGAAAACGACGGTGGGCGAGTCGGCAGGCCCGGGCAGCACCTGGCTGTAGAGGCGCCGGCCATCACGAGTCGCCACCCAGACCGGAGCACCCTGGCTGTGCATGATCGACGTCATGCCGAAGCACTGTACGAAATGCCGGTCCACAAATGTGATGTCGGCGGGCTAGCCGGACCACGACGACTGGGGACTAGTGGTGGCCCCGTCGCCGATAGCCGTGGCCTCCTCCACCGAATAGTCCACCCATGACGCCGCGGTAGTCCTGCTGCGGTGGCGCGGGCGGATACGGTTGCGGGGCGGGTGGATACGGCTGCGCGGGGGGCGCCTGGTCGATATGCGCCGACGGACCGAAGCGCGCGGCGCCGTCCACGAACTGCTGCAGACTCTCCTGCTCCACCAGCACGGCGGCGCAGCCTGTGCATTGGAACGTGCGGACACCAAACCATTTCGTCGAGAGCATCTGCGACTCACACTTGGGACAGGTCAAGGGCTGAACGTTTGTCATGACACATGCTAGCATGCATATGTTTGCATGAATCTGAGAAAGGAAGTGGCCATGTCCACCGACGCACACGAGCACGGAGCCGGGCACTCGCATAGCCACGGCGTGAGTGCCGACGCCGATCGGAAATGGCTGACCATAGCCCTGATCCTGATCGGCGGATTCATGGCCATCGAGGTCGTCATCGGTGTGATCGCCCAGTCGCTGGCGCTGATCTCCGATGCCGGGCACATGCTGACGGACGCGGCATCGATCGTGTTGGCGCTCATTGCCATTCGACTCGCCTCCCGCCCGGCTCGCGGCAGCTACACCTACGGACTCAAACGCGCCGAAATCCTGTCGGCACAGGCCAACGGCATCACCCTGTTCCTGCTTGCCGCCTTCTTCATCTACGAAGGCATCCGCCGCCTTATCACTCCCCCGGAGGTGTCGGGGCTGCTCGTGTTCATCACGGCGCTCGCGGGTATCGCCGTCAATGTGGCAGCCACCTGGTGCATCAGCAAGGCCAACCGGTCCAGCCTCAATGTCGAGGGGGCCTTCCAGCACATCCTCAACGACCTGTACGCCTTCATCGCCACCGCCGTCGCCGGTGCCGTGGTGTGGCTCACCGGGTTCACCCGGGCCGATGCCATTGCCGCCCTCGTCGTCGCCGCGCTCATGCTCAAGGCCGGTTGGGGTCTGGTGCGTGAGTCGGGCCGCATCTTCCTGGAAGCCGCACCGGCGAACATGGATCCCGAGGCCATCGGCACCCAGCTCGCAGCGTTGCCATCCGTCGCCGAAGTGCACGATCTGCACATCTGGCAGATCACCTCCGGCCAGCCCGCACTGTCCGCCCACATCCTGGTGGCCCCCGATGCGGACTGCCATGGAATACGGCGCGACATCGAAGGGTTACTCCATACGCAGTACGACATCGACCACACCACGTTGCAGGTCGACCACGAGGACACCGAGGCCTCCACACACTGCCTCGACCCCCATGGAGAGCCGTACCGCTCGGGCGAAAGCATGTTGCCCGGCAAGGGTTAGGTATCTACTATCGTTTGTAGTAGACCAACGGAGGTCGCGATGACAGAGCTCACCACTCGCGCCGACAGATTCTTGCGGGCCGCCACCGTTGCTTTCATCATCGGCTGGGCCCTGGACCTCATCGACCACCTGCGCCGCGGTATCGCGGCGGCACCGCCCACGCTCACGTACCTCTCGGCCACGCACGCGGTGTTGATCGCGATTGCGGTAACGATGATCCTGCGCCACCGCAAGCACGCCCCTGAGGCCACCGTGGTGGTGGGCACCGCCAGCGTCCTCGGGCTCGGTTATGTCCACCTCATGCCGACGTACTGGCCGGCCGTGCAAGACAGCTTCATCTCCGGTCCGCGTATCGACGTCACCTGGTTTTCCTGGATGACGATGCTGCTCTCGATCGCCGCCGCCATGGTGTGGGCGCACGCGGGCAGCCGCGCCCTGGTGCTGCGCGACTAAAACTCCGACAAGCAGAAGGCCCCCTCCACGCGTCGCGTACGGGGGCCTTCTGGTGATGAATCGTTAGATCGGGGTGAGACCGTGCTTGCGCTGCACCTTGCCGAGATTCTGCTTGTCCCGCAACAGCTTCAGGGACTGACGCAATAGCAGCCGCGTCTGATGCGGTTCGATGACGCCGTCGATGTAGCCACGCTCGGCGGCGATCCACGGCGTGGCCAGGTTTTTGTTGTACCCGTCGATGAAGTCCTGCCGGATCTTCCGCACCTCTGGAGCCGTCGGATCGGGGAATCGCTTCACCAGCAGCTGCGCGGCGCCCTCGGCGCCGATCACCGCGATACGCGCTGTGGGCCAGGCGAAGTTCAAGTCGGCTGAGAGTTGCTTGGAGCCCATGACCGCGTACCCGCCGCCGTAGGCCTTGCGGGTAATGATGGTTACCTTGGGCACATCAGCCTCCACCACGGCATTGAAGAACCTGCCGCCGCGCTTGATGACGCCGTTCGTCTCCTCTTCCACACCCGGCATGGCGCCCGGGGTATCGACCACGAACACCAAAGGAAGATTGAACGAGTCACAGAAGCGGATGAACCCGGCCGCCTTGTCGGAGGCCTCGTTGCCCACCGCTCCGGACATGTGCATCGGCTGGTTGGCGATGACGCCGACCGGGCTTCCATCGACACGGGCGAACGCGGTGATCATGGACGGGCTGCGCTGGTCGGCGATTTCGAACACATCACCGTCGTCGAAGATCCGCAGCAGAACCTCGTGCATGTCGTAGCCCTGGTTATCGGCATCCGGGATGATCGTGTCGAGGTACAGATCGTCCTCGGTGATCTCGGGCTCCAGGCCCGGATTCACGATCGGCGGATAGTCGAACGTGTTGGAAGGCAAGAAACTGAGGTAGTCGCGCACGTACTGGTACGCGGCCGCCTCGTCCTCGACCACCTTGTGGATGTTGCCACGCTGAGCCTGCACGTCCGCGCCGCCGAGTTCGTCGAATGTGACGTCCTCGCCGGTGACGTCCTTGATGACGTCGGGGCCCGTGATGAACATGTAGCCCTGATCGCGCACCGCGACCACGAGGTCGGTCTGGATCGGCGAATACACCGCACCGCCGGCACACTTGCCGAAGATCAACGAGATCTCCGGAACCATGCCGCGCAGCATCTCGTGGCGACGCCCCAGCTCGGCGTACCAGGCCAACGAGGTGGCGGTGTCTTGAATGCGGGCGCCCGCCGAGTCGTTGATACCGATCACCGGGCAGCCGTTGGTGGCCGCCCACTCCATGAGCTTGGCGACCTTGCGGCCGAACATCTCGCCGACGCTTCCCTGATACACCGTCTGATCGTGCGAGAAGACTGCCACCGGGCGGTCGTCGATGCGGCCCAACCCGGTCACCACACCGTCGGTGTACGGGGCATTCGGATCACCTGGGGTACGCCCAAATGCGCCGAGTTCCAGGAAGCTGCCCTTGTCGAGCAGTGCGTGGATGCGGGCACGCGCACTCGGGATGCCCTTGGCATCACGCTTGGCGATGGCCTTGGCGTCACCCGGCTCTTGTGTGCGGGCAATCCGCTCACGCAGGTCGGCGACCTTCTCCGCAGTTGTATGTGGTGGCACGTCTAGCCTTCCTGGTTCTTCGCATTGATGGAACGCAATGCCTGACTCATATGAGCACCGACCTTAGCGATGAACGGTTCGTCGATGATCTGGATGTGCTCTCCGCCAACCGGGACCACCTCGAGATCGGAGACGAACTCACCCCAGCCACCGTCGGGCTGGCGAGTCGCGTACGCGGGCTCGAAGGTGATGGCGTCATCGTGATACCGGTCGGCCATGTACAGCGTCATATGCCCGTCGAAGGACACCGGCGTCGACGTGTCGATGGCCCGTTGGTCCAGGTAGGACGTGCGCTGGTGCTCGATGATGCCGCCCGGAATCTCCACGCCGGCGGCCTTGACGGCCTCCAGCACGAACCGCACCTGACCCTCGTCGTCGAGCTCCTCGAGCTGCTCGTAGGGGATCTCCGGGATCTGCACGTTGAAGGTCTTCTCCGCGAACTTCGCGTAGCGATCCCATCGCTTGCGCGTCTCCTCCGTGGTCGTCAGGATCGGCGTCCCGGGGCGCACCCCATCGATATTGCCGACCCAGGCGACCTCGGCGCCGGCCTCCTTCAGACCCACCGCGCAGGCGTACGCCAACACCGCACCCAGTGACCACCCGGCGAGGATGAACGGGCCCTTGTGCAACTCCAGCAGCTTCGGCACGTACTGGGCGGCCCGCTCCTCGATGGTGCCTTCGACACGTTCGAAGCCGAACATCGGCGTGCCCTCCGGCAGCCGCTTCAACAGCGGCTCGTAGACCACCGTCGAACCACCCGCAGGGTGGAACACGAAGACGGGAACCGTGGCGGAACCCTCCTGCCGGGGTGCGAGCGTCCGCACGAAACCGTCAATCTTGCCGGCCTCCAGGCGGCTGCGGACAACCTCGCCGAGTGCCTCGATGGTCGGCGCGAGCTTGACCTCCTCGGCACCGATCTCCCCGTCCGCACGCTGCGAAAGGCGTTCAGCGAGTTTCTCTGCCGTTGCGTCATCGATCTTGGGCAGCGCATTGAAGATGCTGCCCGGCGACTCACCGGTGACGATGGCCCACGTCGCGAATGCCACGCGTTCGGCCGCATCACGCGGCGGCACATCAGCGTTGAGCGCCTCGGCGATCGCCTCCTGGTTCATCGCGGCAGCGGCCTTGGCCAATTCCGACGTCTCCGCCGAAAGAGCCGATTCCGCGGCGGGAGCGCTGTCGGCGGCGGATTCTGGCTCCGCCGGCTGCGGCACCGCATCCAGCACCTTCTCCAGATCAGCCTTCGACAGCATGCCGCCTGTCGGCGCGGCCTCCTTGAACTCATCGGTCTGCTGGTAGTCGTGCAGCTCGTGCACCGCGTCCGGGTTCTCCAACGCGTAGATGACCAGTCGCTCGACATCGAGCAGGTTGGCATCGCGCACGGCCTGCAGCTGAATGGGCGGCAGGTCGAAGTCGAATTCGACGCGGTTCTTGATACGCACCGCCATCAACGAATCCAGACCCAGCTCGATCAACGGCACCTCACGCGGCACGTCCTCGGGCTCGTAGCCCATGGCCAGCGACACGATCGCGGCCAGGCGCTCGATAACCGGTTCGCCGGACTCCTTGCTCCACTTCTTGAAGTCGGCGCCCGCGCCCGCCCCGGAGAGCAGGTTGTCGTGAATCTCCTCGGGCACTTCGTCTTCCACGACTGCGACCGCTTGTGCCGGGGCAGCCGTCACCGTCGCCGAACCGTTGGTGGCCACACCCGCGGCGGTCGCGAACGGCAAGGCGCCGCCCTGACCGGCACGGGAGACCACTGCGTCGTAGACGAGCGTGAACGACTCACCGATGCGGGCGTGTACCTGCACGGTGGCACCACCCGGGTGCCGCGACAGCGTGGTCACCAGCGTCGATCCCTCGCCCGGGATGGCCCGCTGCTCAAAGGCAGTGAGCTGTGCACCCGAAATAACCGATGTCGCCGCCGTTTTCACCAGCTCGGCGAAATCGACCCCGGCGGTCTCTCGCGGGCTCCACTCCCAGACATGCTTGCCATCAGGCAGCGAGACGTGCGTGCCCGGGATGCGGGTCGACCCATCGGCGCTGAAGTGAGCGGGCAGCCAGTGCGGCTTGCGCTTGAATTCCGTGGCGGGAATCGGCGCGTAGTCCGACGACTTGGCGGCCTTGTCGAACAGTGTCCGCGGATCCAGGGCGTGGCCGTGCACGTACAGCTGCGCCATGGTCTTGACCAGGGACTCGACCTCGTCCTCCTTGCGGGCGAGGGTCGCGATCAGCTGCGCGTCGGGCAGACCGGACGCCATGGTGGTGAGGCCAACCTGCATGAGCGCCACAGGATTCGGCGCCAGCTCCAGGAAAGTGGTGTGGCCGGCTTCGACGGCATTGCGGGTGCCGTGGGTGAAGTAGACCGAATGCCGCATTCCCTTTTTCCAGTAATCGACATCATGCAGCGGCTCACCGCCGGGGCGGAAATAGTTGCCCTCGTGCACCGTCGAGAAGATCCCGACGGTCGGAGTCGTCGGCTCGATGCCCTGTAGCTCTGCGGCGAACTCGCCGAGCAGCGGGTCCATCTGGGAGGTATGGCCGGCGCCCTTGGTCTGCAGCTTGCGGGCGAACTTGCCCTCGGCCTCGCAGCGCGCCACGATCGCGTCGATCTGCGCGGGCGGACCGCCGATGACGGTCTGCGACGGGGCCGCGTACACGCACACCTCGAGGTCCGGGAAATCGGAGAACACCATCTTCAGCTCATCGGCGGAGTACTCGACCAAAGCCATCAGCCGGATGTACTCGCCGAACAGCATCGCCTCGCCCTCACCCATCAGGTGAGCACGCGAGCAGATGACCCGGGTGGCGTCAGCCAGTGACAAGCCACCTGCGAAGTAGGCCGAGGCGGGCTCGCCCAGCGACTGTCCGATCACTGCGGTGGGCTTGGCGCCGTGCGCCTTGAGCACCTCGCCCAACCCGATCTGGATGGCATAGATGGCGATGTTGCTGGTTTCGATGCCGTACTCATGCGAATCGTCCAGGATCAGCTCGACGACGGAGTAGCCCCGCTCGTCCTGCACGTAGGAGTCGACCTTGTTGATCCACTCGGCGAAGAGCGGATCACGCAGGTACAGGCTCTTGCCCATCTTCCGGTGCTGCGCACCGAATCCCGCCATCACCCAGACCGGGCCACTGCTGACGGGCCCGTCGGCGGAGTACACATAGGGCTTCTGCTTGCCCTCGGCGACGGCGCGCAGTCCCTTGACGGCCTCTTCGTGGTCATGTGCCAGCACCACCGCACGCGAGCGGCCGTGGTTGCGGCGTGAGAGCGAACGGCCGATGGACTCCAGCGAGTACGACTGTCCCTCCTCGGTTTCCATCCAGTCGGCCAGGGCCGCCGCAGCGGCCTTCTTGCGCGAGGAAAGGAAGCCTGAGATGAACAGCGGCACAACGGGAGTCACCGGCTCTTCATTCGACAGCGCCGCCAGTGCCTCATCCCGGAGACGCTTGGCCTCATCGGTCAGTCCGGGCAGTTCTGCCGGCTCGTCGGAGTACCCGCCCAGGAACTCGCCGTACTCGTCAAAGCGGGTAGCAACGGACTCGTCACCGCTGCCCTCGGTATCGTCCTCTGCCGCAGCATGTTTGCCGTTGACGTCGGCGTCCTCATCGGATTCGGACGGCTCCGTCGGTTCGACCAGGTCGATGGGCAGCACCTCACGCACCACGATGTGGGCGTTGGCTCCGCCGAATCCGAAACCGGAGACACCCGCGATGGCGTGGCCGCTGTAGCGCGGCCAGTCGGAAACCTGATCGACGACCTTGAGGCGGATGGCGTCGAAGTCGATGTACGGGTTGGGGCCGGTGTAATTGATCGACGGCGGAACCTTGTTGTTCTGCAAGGCCAGCACGATCTTCGACAAGCTCGCGGCGCCGGCCGCGGACTCCAGGTGCCCGAAGTTCGACTTCGCCGAGCCCAGTAGCGCGGGCTTGTCGGCGTCGCGGCCACGGCCCACCACCCGGCCCAGGCCGTCTGCCTCGATCGGATCGCCGAGGATGGTGCCGGTGCCATGCGCTTCGATGACGTCGACGGTGCGCGGATCGATACCGGCGTCCTTGTAGGCCTTGCGCAGTACCTCTGCCTGAGCATCCGGGTTGGGCGCGAGCAGACCGTTGGACCGGCCATCGTGATTGACCGCAGACCCGGCGATGATCGCCATGATCGGGTCACCGTCGCGCCGCGCATCGGAGAGCCGCTTGAGTATCAGCATGCCGCCACCCTCGGAACGGCTGTAGCCGTTGGCATCCTGCGAGAACGACTTGATGCGGCCGTCTGGCGCGAGTACGCCACCGACCTCATCGAATCCGACCGTGACCACCGGGGTGATGAGCGCGTTGACACCACCGGCCACCACCACGTCGGCCTCGCCGCACCGCAGGGCCTTGACGCCCTGGTGCACCGCGACCAGCGACGAAGAACATGCGGTGTCAACGGCGACACTCGGCCCGCGGAAGTCATAGAAGTACGAAACCCGGTTCGCGATAATCGAACTCGCGTTGCCGGTGATGGCGTACGGGTGCGTGACGGTGGGGTCGGCCACCGACAGGTAGCTGTAGTCGTTGTTGGAGCTGCCGATGTAGACACCAACACTCTGACCCTTGAGCGCAGACGCCGGGATACGGGCGTTTTCCAGTGCCTCCCAAGTCAATTCGAGAGCGATCCGCTGCTGCGGATCCATGTTGTCGGCTTCCATCTTGGACAGCGTGAAGAACTCGGCGTCGAATCCCTTGATGTCCTTGAGGTATCCGCCACGGGTGCTGGCCTGCGCAACGCGTTCGGCGATGCGCGGCTCGACGGTGAACTCTTCCCAACGCCCCTCGGGCAGGTCGGTGATGGCGTCGCGGCCTTCCAGCAGCGCCTCCCACAGCTGCGCCGGTGAGTTCACATCGCCGGGCAGGCGCGTCGACAGACCGATCACCGCGATGTCGAATTCGCCTGCGGCAACGTTGGGATCGCGTGACCAGTCCTCTTCACCGGCGTCCGGCAGCTCCGGTTCACCCTCGATGATCCGGGTGGCCAGTGACTCGATGGTGGGGTGCTGGAAGGCGACGGTGGCCGTCAGCGTGACCCCGGTGAGGTCCTCGATATCGGCAGCCATCGCCACCGCGTCGCGTGAGGACAGGCCCATCTCCACCATGGGCGCCGACTCGTCGACACGGTCGGGGCTCACCCCGGTGGCCTTGGCGATCCAGTCGCGCAGCCATGCGCGCATCTCCGGGATGGTCAGCTCACCCTGCGGTGTCCCGCCCGCGGGAGGCGCGTCCGAACCGGCGCCGCCATCTGTCGCCTCTGGAGCCTCGGGTTCGGTCTCTGGTGTCGAATCCTGTTGCGTATCAGTCATGTTCGAGCCCTCTCCGGGGTGTTGCGTACGGACGACCGTGTGTGAACGGTTACTGCCGGTCGTCGGGGAATGCGGTCTGCTGGTATCCGCCGCGCAGGCTGCCGTCCAGATAGCTGGTCCGGGCGGCGCGGCGGGCGATCTTGCCGCTGGAGGTCCGGGCGATCGAGCCTGCGGGCACCAGCAGCACGTCCCGCACTGTCACGCCGTGACGCACCGCGATGGCGGCGCGCACATCGTCGCCGACCGCCTGGTTGTCCGACTTGTGTCCGCCCACGCTGCGCTCGCCCACGATCACCAGCTGCTCCGAGGAATCCTCCGGGTCGTACTTCAGACCGGCATGCGGATTGTCGAAGACCACCTGCGGCAGCTGGTTGGCCGGTACCGAGAACGCGGCCACATATCCCGGGCGTAGCGCCTTGTTGGCCTCCTGCGCGGTGAACTCAACATCCTGCGGGTAGTGGTTACGTCCGTCCACGATGATGAGGTCCTTGACGCGGCCGGTGATGTACAGCTCGCCGTCGACCCATACTCCGAGGTCGCCGGTGTTGAGCCAGTTGGCGTCATCAGGCACGCCCTCGGCGTGCGATTCGGAGATCCGTGACTTGAGCGTGTTGTGGAACGCTTCGCGGGTCTCCTCCGGACGGCCCCAGTAGCCGGACCCAATGTTGTTGCCGTGCAACCAGATCTCGCCGATCTGCCCGTCGGGGAGTTCCGACGCGGTCTCGCCGTCGACGATCACGCCCCATTCGTCCCGGGCCATCCGGCCGCTGGACACCTGAGTCACCGAGTTCTCGGCACCCGGCTCCACCTGCACGATGCGCCCGGCGTTGAGTTCGGTGCGGTCCACGTGCAGCACGCGCGCCCGCTCCGTGTTCCAAATGGTCGAGGTGACGAACAGAGTGGCCTCGGCCATGCCGTAGGACGGGTGAATCGCCCTGGGATCAAAGCCGTACGGCTCGAAGGCATCGCAGAACTTCTTGATCGAGGCCGTGGACACCGGCTCGGAACCGTTGATGATCGAGTACACGTTCGACAGATCCAGCGGCGGCTCGCCCTCCTTGGGCACACCACGCAACGCGCAGTGCTCGAAGGCGAAGTTGGGCAGCGCCGAGAAAGTTCCACCGTGATCGTCGCCCTTGACGGCCATTTCGCGCAGCCAGCGCAGGGGGCGGCGAATAAACGCCGCCGGGCTCATCACCGTCATGTACCGGCCGATCATCGACGGCACCATCACCGTGATCAGGCCCATGTCATGGAAGAACGGCAGCCAGGTGGTTCCGCGCAGATCTTCATGGCTTTGTTGCCCCTGCTTGGCCGACAACGCGTCGATCAGCTGCAGCAGGTTGGTCGCAAGGCCGAGGTGCGTGATCTGCACACCGGCGGGCGCGCGGGTCGAGCCGGAGGTGTACTGCAGGTACGCGATGGTGTCCTTGGTGGCCACCGGTTCAACCCAGGTCGAACCCACGTCTTCGGGAATCGCATCGACGGCAATGACGCGAGGACGCTCCTTGGGCGGGCGATTCCGGAAGAACTTGCGCACGCCCTCGGCGCAGTCGGTCGTGGTGAGCACCGCAGACGGCTGGCAGTCGTCGAGGACCGCGTGCAGACGGCCCGCATGGCCGGCCTCGCTGGGATCGAACAACGGCACAGAGATCGCGCCGGCATAGAGCGCACCGAAATGCGCGACAAGGTAGTCGAGGCTCTGCGGGGCCAGGATGGCGACACGGTCGCCCGGCTTGGTCACCTGCTGCAGGCGGGCCGCCACGGCGCGGTTGCGCGCGCCGAACTGCGACCAGGTGATGTCGATATAGGCACCGTCGCGCTCTGTCGAGAAGTCGAGGAACCGGTAGGCCAGGCTGTCGCCCTGCGACTCCGCCCAACCCTCAACGTGGCCAACGATGCTCCCGTCCTCGGGGAACTTGATGTGGCCCGCCGAGTCGAGGAACGGGTTGTCGAACGCCATGTGTGCTTCTCTCCTATGACGGCGCATGATGCGCGTTTCGCGGGCCTGAGGCATTCGCGAGCACGCGTCATCGCGAACGTCAAATCCTCGATGATCCTACCGAGAGGCGATCGCGTACTACGGCAGCTCAGGCGGCCATTCGCGACGAGATTATCGGTCAGCGTCAGCCAGCCAAAATCACTCAACCTCACGAACGGCTTACAGTCTTATTTTTCTCTTAATCTTAGGCGAGCGTACCGTGCCCTCCAAATATCTCGGCGCCCTGTTGCGAAGATGACATCGACTCTTGTCAGCCGTGCTTGGGGTGGGGCGCCTTCTCGATGAGCCCCTCGGCCCAGTTGGTGGTCCACACCGTCGCCGGCTGGCCGTCGATCTGCCAGAACTCCGGCGTGGCGTACAGCGCGTGTACCGGGGCACCTGCGCCCCCGGACAGAATGTCCAGCGTCTTACCCAGGTTGGAGATGTTGAAGGCGTCCGGCGGCGCCGCGCAGATGAGGTCCCCGGTTCCACAGATCTGGTTGGTGCGATCGTTGAGCTCACCAAATCCGCCGGGACGCGGGCCTGACATCTTCAGACCGAAGGAATCCAACACCCCCAGATCGCCCAGGGTGACTTCAGCGCCCTGTCCGGGCGGGTTGGGCCCTGGCGACAGCCCGACCCCGTCCTGGCGGCGGCCGTCTGCGATCAATGTCACGCCGAGCACCAGGTCCTGATCGACGGGTCCCTCGCCGTTTCCGATCTGGTTGGCGATGTCACCGGCGATCACCGCACCCTGCGAGAAACCAACCAGAACGTAGCTGGTGAGCGGGCACCGGTCGTACATCTCGGAGAGCTGCTTGACTGCCCGGTCGGTGCCTTCCTTGCGGCTGTCGTTGTACGACATCTGGTTGTCATTGGCGAACGGGTTGTGGAACTGGGCGGTGTACGGCACCGTCCACGTCTCCAGCCGGGCCTTATCGAACTTCTCGGTGATCGGCCGGGACACGTTCAGCAGCAGTGACCGCGGGAACTCTGTCGGGTTGAGTGGGTCGTCGGTGCGCGACGACTCCCAGGTACCCGGGATGATGAGCGCCTGCACATCGGGGCAGTCGGCGCTCTGGAAGGCCGGCCGGGGCTTCTGGCCGGGACGCGTCAGCGGGGGTGTCGTCGTTGTCACCTGCCCCGCGGGGGGCGTGACGTCGTCGGGCCTGCGGACGATGACCACGACGATCGCGATCACCAGGATGACGACGACGGCAACGGCCAGCGCCGCGGCCAAACCGAGAATCCGGTGCCGTTTACTACTCGAGGTCTTGGGCATGTGTCTCCTGGCCGTTCGTGACGTGCGGTCTCGCAGCTTGCTCCACGGTACCGGGAGCCCCGAGCGAGGCTACCGAACCGATGCCACCCGCACCTGCGCAAATGATCGTCGCAGCACAGAATTCGTTACTCGATTGTGGCCGTCGGCGATCCCCGAAACGACAAAAGCGGCGACCACCGAAGTGGCCGCCGCTTTTGCGATTGTCAGTGATGACTAGTGGCTACCGAGGTAGCTCACCATGTCGGACTTCATGGCACGGAGCTGGTTGCCCCAGTAGGTCCAGTTGTGCAGACCACCCGGAGGGAACTCCACGTGGGCGTTCTTGCCGCCGGCGGCGGTGTAGGCATCGACGTACTTCTTGTTGATGCCGATGGCCATGCCCTCGAGGAAGCCACCGGTGAAGTTCTCGAAACCGTTGCGAGTAGCGTCCAGGTCGGTCGCGTCACCGCTACCGCAGTAGATCCACAACCGGGTGCCGTTGGCCACCGTCTTGTCGATGTTGAGGAACGGGTCGTTGCGGACCCACGCCGGGTCGCTGTCCGGGCCCCACATGTCCTGGGCGCTGAAGCCACCGGCGTCACCCATGGCCATACCGACCTGCCCCTTCATGTCCGAGGGGTTCAGGAAGCCCGAGAGCGCACCGGCGTAGATGAACTGCTGCGGGTGGTAGTTGGCCAGCGTGATGGCGGACGCGCCACCCATCGAAAGGCCGACGACAGCGTTACCGGTCCGGGACACACCGTTGTTGGCGGCCAGGTACGCGGGCAGCTCCTGGGTCAGGAAGGTCTCCCACTTGTAAGTGAAGACGCCGTCCTTGCCCTTGGCGGGCTGGTACCAGTCGGTGTACCAGCTGGACTGCCCACCGACGGGCATGACCAGCGAGATACCGGACTGGTAGTAGTCCTCGAACGCGGTGGTCTCAATGTCCCAGCCGTTGAAGTCGTCGCGTGCGCGTAGACCGTCCAGCAGGTAGAGGGCCTTGGCGCCGCCTCCCTGGAACTGGATCTTGATGTCGCGGCCCATGGATGCCGACGGCACCTGCAGGTCTACAACAGGGAGACCCGGACGCGAGAAGGCATTCGCTACCGCTGAACCACCGGCGACGCCGATAAGTCCTGGTAGAACAGCCGCAGTGGCGGCCACGGCCGCAAGTCGACGCGCAGTCGCGCCACGCATATGTGTAAAGAGCTTCATTACCTCAGTATCCCGTCTGCTTCAGTCGGCGTTACATGTCAGGCCGACAGACATCCTGTGGGGTCCCCGAGGTAGTCAACCACATCAGGGCGGCTGTCAACACATCCCGTCACGGTTGTTGGTGCTCCGCAACCGGACCGATGTGGTCTTGAGACACAATCCGGCGAAAAGACGAAAGAGCGGTGGCCACCTGCCAAAGACAGGGCGGCCACCGCTCTTTTGACTGCTTATGCCTAGTGGCTCTGCAGGTAGGCGACCATGTCAGACTTCATGGCCCGCAACTGCTGGCCCCAGTAGGTCCAGTTGTGGATACCGCCCGGAGGAAACTCCACGTGGGCGTTCTTGCCGCCGGCCGCGGTGTAGGCCTCGACGAACTTCTTGTTCGAACCGATGGCCATACCCTCAAGGAAGCCGCCGGTGAAGTTCTCGAAACCGTTGCGGGTGGCGTCCAGGTCGGTGGAGTCACCGGTGCCGCAGTAGATCCACAGGCGCGTGCCGTTGTCGATGATCTTCTGGATGTTCAGGAACGGGTCATTGCGCTGCCAGGCCGGATCGCTGTCCGGGCCCCACATGTCCGATGCGCTGAAGCCACCGGCGTCGCCCATGGCCATACCGATCTGGAACTTCATGTCCGACGGGTTCAGGAAGCCCGACAGCGCACCGGCGTAGACGAACAGCTGCGGGTGGTAGATCGACAGGGTCAGCGCGGCCGAGGCACCCATCGAGAGACCGACCACAGCGTTACCGGTCTGCGAGATGCCCTTGTTGGCAGCCAGGTAGGCCGGGAGCTCCTGAGTGGTGAAGGTCTCCCACTTGTAGGTCCAGACGCCATCCTTGCCCTTGGCCGGGTTGTACCAGTCCGTGTAGAAGCTGGACTGTCCACCGACGGGCATCACCATGGAGATACCGGACTGGTAGTAGTCCTCGAACGCGGTGGTCTCGATGTCCCAGCCGCTGAAGTCGTCGCGCGCACGCAGACCGTCCAGCAGGTAGACAGCCTTGGCGCCACCGGGCTGGAACTGAACCTTGATCTCGCGGCCCATCGACGCCGACGGCACCTGCAGGTACTCGACCGGAAGCCCGGGACGCGAGAAAGCGCCCGCAATCGCCGAACCACCGGTGACGCCGACAAGACCCGGCAGCACGGCCGCGGCCGTGGCAACTACAGCCAGCCGACGCGCGGTAGCACCACGCATCTTCGAAAAGAGCTTCATTTACTTCGTTTTCCCATCTGTTTCAATCGATTTCCCACGCGCAGGTCAAGGGATTTGATGGACGCCCATCGCATACTCGCGCGGTAGTCAACCACATCTGAAGGACCTGCAGCACCATCACTATGTGCGCCTGCGGACCTTCTCAAGGTGCCCCGAGACCCTAGCCATTGATCGTGGCAATCAGATCACCCTTGAGGGCCTGCAGTTGCTGTCCCCAATACGGCCAGGAGTGATTCCCGGACGAGGGGAAGACAAATGTGGCGTTGCTGCCGCCGGCTGCGGCATACGCCTGTTGGAACCTCTTGTTACCGCTGACGGCCAGCGACTCCAAGCTGCTCGCGCTCAGGGCGACACCCGCATCGGCGTTTTCGTCGATGGGTGTCGAACCACCAGGAGCGCAGTAGATGTAGAGGCGAGTCCCGGCCGCGACCAACGCCTGGACCTGCACGGTGGGGTCGTTGCGCCGCCACGCCGGATCCCACGGCGGGCCCCACATGTTGTCGACGCTGTAACTACCGGCGTCGAGCATCGCGACCCGGATCGCGTTGGTCATGAAGATGGTCGACGGATTGAGGAACCCCGAAAGCGAGCCCGCGAATCTGAATTGCGCGGGGTGAAAGGCGGCCAGGATCAATGCCGCGCCACCACTCATCGAAAGTCCCACCACGCCATTACCCGTGGCCGATATCTGCTTATTGGTGGCCAGGTAGGCGGGCAATTCCTGAGTGAGGAACGTTTCCCACTTGTACGTGTACGGCTGCTTATTGAGCGCCGACGGCGAATACCAGTCCGTGTAGAAACTCGACTGGCCACCTACGGGCATGACCACCGAGATCCCCGATTGGTAGAACCACTCGAAGGCCGCGGTGTTGATATCCCAGCCATTGAAGTCGTCTTGGGCGCGAAGTCCGTCGAGCAGGTAAACCGCCTTGGGTCCCCCGCCCATGAACTCGACGCGGATGTTGCGTCCCATTGAATTGGAGTAGACGTCCAGGTATTCGACCGGAAGTCCCTCGCGCGAAAAAGCATGCGCGGTGGCGGGGTTGACCGCCAAGCCCGCGGCCATTGCCACGGGCATCACAAACGCCGCTAACAGGGCCGTCAGCACGCGGCGGGCTCTCACGCGCACGCTCATCTGGGGTCCATCCGTTTCATTGGGGGAAAGTCACAACTGTCACTTCTGTAACGCAACATTGCGTCTGAAGTGTCTGACACGGTCGTCTTCGTATCGCGACGACGGGGCCGCGGCGTTACCTAATTGGGATCTCGATTCGGACACAGAAGCCCGCATGCACGATCACGTCGAGGACCCGGACGGGAACGCTCCTCTAGGGACCGGTCGCCGGAAGCCCAGTGTACGGGGGGGTATCCAGCTTCGGCATCGGCAGACCGCATCGGGCCAGCTCAAGACGCGGCACACGGTCGAACCGGTAGGTGGTGAACTCGGCGGCGTGCAGCAAGTTCGACACGAAAAGCCGAGGTGAGAGGGGCCGGCGTATCGAACCCAACATCGCTTCGGTCCGCGGACACTTGAGCGCCTCCACGGCCTCGGCGACCCAGTCCTGGCTGAGATACCGCGGGATATACGGGTAACGCTTGAGCCAGGGTCCGTCGGCAATCATCCACTCCGGGAACAGATCCTTGTCGTGGCCGATGCGTCCATCCGTGATGCGCGTGGTGTGCGCGGCCAGCGGATTGGCCAACCCAATCTGGTCCACGATTCGTACATCCAGGCCCAGGTTCATGCCGAGCATGCCCAAGTTGGTGAACAGAACCGCGTGCGGCCCGCGGTAATCGTGCGGGATCGGGGGTGGCGGCGGGATGGCCGGCACCACATCCCACTGGTCGTAGTTCCCCGAGGGCAATAGGAGCGCCCCATCCGGGGTGTTGTCGATCGCCACCAACACCGCGCGCATGCGCGGGTAGTTCAGGTAGTCCGCGGCGGTCAGCGGATGCGCGACGCCGGTCGCCTGCGCGTAGAAGCGCCGTTCGTCGACGATGCCGCTGTAGGTGACCTTGGTGCCGTCACCCCCCATTCCCGGCGAGTTAGCCACCCACAATGCCCATCCGGCGATACCCGCGAAAAGCCCGATGGTGGCCCCGGTGAGCAGACGAGCCTGCTTGGGCGTAAAGGCCGCACTGTCCGGCGCTGCCAGCGGAACCACCGCGATGGGCAGCAGCATGCAGAACACCGGGGTCAACAGCACACGCGCGTGCATGAAATCCCCACCCTGGCGTATCCAGTACAGGCCCTGGATGAATCCGCTGGCGAGCATGAAAATAACTACGGCGGTGGGGTTTTGGACAAGCCGCGCCAGCCACCCGTAACCCGGGGCGGCCACCTGGCGCACCCACCATTGACCACGGCGGGCCTGGTAGGCGGCCACACCGAGGGCGATGAGCAGCACCGCCGGCACCCATATGAGATACGGGGAGTTCATGTTTTGCAGGTAGACGAAGCCCTGCCCCCATTTGGAGCCCGACGCGTCCTTCGCGATCGCCGTACTCGGCACCAACAGGCCGTAGTAGCCCATCCGGAAAATCTGGTACAGCACGGGCAGCGCTCCGCCGGCCGCCACGATGTACACCCGGCTGGTGAACCCGCGGGCGGCGATCAGCATCATCACCAGGAAGCCACCCCCGACGAGAGCCAGCTCCGGACGGATCAGCACGCTCAGCCCGGCCATGAAGGCCAGCCCTATCGTGAATCGTCTACTGAGAACGTCTTTCTGGTCTTTTCGGTCGGCATGCACGATCCGTGGATCCACCGGCTGATGTGGGCCGCCGCGCCGATCAAGGGTCACGGGCGCGCGCACGGCCTGCGCCCAGATCACCATCATGAGCCACAGTCCGCCCAAATATGCCAGTACCAAACCGTTTTCCAGGCCGGAGGTGGCGAAATCACGGGCCGGCGGAATCGCGATGTACACCAGCATTCCGGCGGGCACCATTACCGCGGCGCGTCCGGCAAGCAGCGGCGCGTAGAGCCGGGCGGTACCCAGAATCGCCAGCGCGACGCCGACCAGGCTGAGCACCAGCGACAGGGCCAACGCCACGTACTCGAGGCGAATACCTCCGCCGGCCCAGCCGCCCAGATACGTCAGGTAGGTCCACACCGTGGAGGTGTTGGCCTCTACCCGTTCTCCCTTGTTGAAGACGGGGCCGTTGCCCGCCAGCAGATTTCGCACAGTACGCAGCACGATGAGACCGTCATCCGCGATCCAGCGCCGCTGCCAGGCCCCCCAGCCGAACAACACGGTCACGGTGAGGACGCTGACCCACACTGTGAAGCGGGTCAGGCCATTCGTGCCCGGGCCGGGTTGGGTGTTAGGAGAAGTAGAAGGCCGCACCGAGCGATCCGATCCATGCGACGAACAGGAATTGCAATACCCTGTCCCCCAGAGCGATCTCCTCGGGCTCGCCCGCCTCGCCCCCGTCGACATCGACCGCGTAACGCAGGATGGCGATGGTGAACGGGATCATCGATGCCACAAACCAGGATCCGGCGCGGTGGTCACGTTCGAAGGCCCACAGCCCGTAGCAGACCACGATCGCGGTCGCCGACAGCGTCCAAACGAACCGCAGGTAACTGGATGTGTATCCCTCGAGCGACTTACGGATCTTGGCACCGGTCTTTTCGACAATCTGCAATTCGGCATAACGCTTACCCGCGGTCATCATGAGCGACCCGAAGGCCATGATCAGCAGGAACCACTGCGACAGATACACACCGGCGGCCACACCACCGGCGATCGCCCGAATGAGATACGCCGATGAGACGATGCAGATGTCAATGACCGGCTGATGTTTGAGGCCAAAGCAGTAGGCCAGCTGGATGGCGATATAGATCGCTATCACGATGACCAGGTTCAGGCTGACCCGAGAGGCGATGCCCAATGACCCGGCAACCAGCACGACCGCAAGCCCATACGCGGCGGGTATCGGCAAGACCCCTGCGGCGATCGGCCGGAACCGCTTGGTGGGGTGCTGCCGGTCGGCCTCGACATCGCGGGCGTCGTTGATCAGGTAGATCGACGACGCCGCCATGCTGAAGGCAACAAAGGCGATAGCGACCCGGATGAAAATGCCCCGGTAGTCGTGCGGCGAAATGTCGCCGAGCGCCGCCAAAGGCGCCGCGAAAACCAGGACATTCTTCACCCATTGACGGGGCCGCAATGCCTTGATGACCCCCGAGACGAGATTCTTGGGCGGGCCTGCGGTGGGTGCCGGCTCCTCGCTCATACCTGTTCCTCCTTGAGCGCCAGGCGCGAGTCCGCCCGGCGAACGGCCGTGCCGATCAGCGCGCCCAAGGCAGCGCCGGCGGCCACATCTGTGGGGTAGTGCACGCCAAGAACCAACCGTGACAACGCCATCGGCGGAATCAGCAGCGCGGGCAAGGGCAATCCGGTCAGCGGCGCCAACAGCACCGCGGCGGCCGCGGTCGAGGTCGCGTGCGAGGAGGGGAAGCTCAACCGGCTCGGGGTACCGACGTTCACCCGCACCGCCTCATGGCTGGGACGACGCCGGCGCACCACACGTTTGATGATCACCGACGCGGCGTGGGCCCCAAAGGCGCCCGCACCCGCGGCCAACCAGCTGCGCCTACGGGCCTTGTCTCGCCTGTTGATCGCGGCGCCGATCAGCGCCGCAGCCACCCAGCCGATGCTGTGCTCACCGAAATGGGACAGACCGCGGGCGGTGCTGAGCACCCCGGGCCGACCAGCGAGGGCCGACTGCACGGCGACAAGAACCGCGGTCTCCCCCTGGGGCGCGGTCACCTCGCCCGGCAGCAGACCGGTCATGCACTCACCCCGGGATTCACGGACTGGGCCGCCGAATTGTCCTTACCAATGCCCAGGATGTTCTCCCACTGCTCTTTACTGGTCAGCGTCGGCAGCGCGTTGCGGTAGGTCTTGCGCATCTTGTTGAAATTACGCATCAGCTGCAGGTGGCGACGCGCCGACGCGCGCAGCAGCTCGAACATCTTGGCCCGATCGCGCTGGCGATACACCACACCACGCCCGTCGGCGGTGGTGACGGTGACGCCGTCGACACGGCACAGCAGGAACCAACGGGCATCCTGGGTCGCCACGTTCAGCTCCGGGCGCACGTGATGCTCGGGGTTTTCCTTCTTCAGCTGATGAATCACGCCGCGGGAGAGCCGTAATCCGATGGCGGGCAAGGAAACCGGCGGCTTGTGCACCTTGCGGCGCCCGGAAGGCGAGGGCAGCGAGGTGGCTGTCGGGAGTACGACGGCGTCCGGGAACTGCTGACGCATCTTGCGCACGTCGGGCAGCGCCGACTCGAGGATCGACGCGATGTGCTCGGGACCTGCCAGGAAGTCGTCGATGGCCCGGTTCTGGATGGCCACGGTCGAATACTCCAGGCACAGCAGGTGTTTGAAGGTGGCCTTCAGCGAGCTGGCAAGCAGACCGCGGATCGGGTTGTCCCAATGCAGAGCCGCGACCACCAGCCGGTTACGCAGGTGGAAGTAGGCCTGCCAGTCGATGGCGTCGTCCTTGTCGCTCCAGGCCATATGCCAGATCGCCGTGCCCGGCATCGATGCGGTGCCGTAGCCGTGCTCGTTGGCGCGGATCCCATACTCGGCGTCGTCCCACTTGATAAACAGCGGCAACGGCTGGCCGAGTTCCTCGGCGACCACGCGGGGAATCATGCACATCCACCAGCCGTTGTAGTCGACATCGATGCGCCGGTGCAGGTCCGGCGAATCCGCCAGCGGCTCCTCGGCGAAGTCGTGGTCGTACTCGGCGAATGGCGCGCTGGTCCACATGAAGTTGTCACGGTTGACCATCTCACCCATCACGTGCAGGTGCGAGGGCTCCTGCAAGTTGAGCATCTGACCACCGACGAGCATGGGGGACTTGGCAAAACGGCTCAGCGCCAGCGCCCGCAGGATCGAATCCGGTTCGATCCGGATGTCGTCGTCCATGTAGAGGATCTGTTCGCAGTCGGTGTTCTTGAGCGCCTCGTACATGACCCGGCTGTAGCCGCCCGAACCGCCGAGGTTCGGCTGGTCGTACACCCGCAGGCGCTCCCCGAGCGGCCCCGCCGCGGCCGCCCACTCGGGATGATCCTTGGCCTTGTTGGTGCCCTGGTCGGGGACGATGACGGCGGTGATTACCTTGTCCACCTGAGGATCCGAAGCGAGCGCCTTGAGAGCGTTCACGCAGTCTCCGGGGCGGTTGAAGGTGGGGATGCCGACGGTGATGCTGGCCCGGCCGGGTGCTGCGGTCGGGGCGTACCAGCCCGCGTTGTGCACCGCCACCTCGGTGTCGGTGGTGACATCGAACCAGATCCAGCCACCGTCTTCGAACGCATCCAGGCCGATCTCGAATTCGATCACCGCATTGGCACCGCTGAACTGAGTGCCGCCCACCGTGATTCGCGCACCGGTGGCCTTGGTCCGGTACACGTCGACGCGGCCGGCACCGGACAGCTCGATGTGCAGCACGACGTTCTCCAGCGTCGACCAGCGCCGCCAGTAGCTTGCCGGGAACGCGTTGAAATAGGTGGCGAACGAGACCTCAGACTCCGCGCCGATCTCCAGCGTGGTGCGGGTGGGTGCGTGTGCACGCCGGTCGTTTGTCTCGGACTCGACGATGTAGAGCTTGCGCACGTCGAGTGGCTCGCCCGGCCGGGGCAGGATCACTCGGGACAGCAGGCTCACCGCATGCGATTCCGTCGAATCGATGGGACCGAATGGTATGTCACTCATTATTCGTCACCTCCGGACAGGGGAGCACCGTCGGCCAGATGCGGCGCAAGCACGTTGTCGTACATGCTCAGCGCACTGGCGATCGCCATGTGCATATCGAGATATTGATAGGTACCCAGCCGTCCGCCGAACAGCACCTTCGAAGAAGCTGTCTCCTGCTTGGCGCGGGCGCGGTAGGCGGCCAGGGTGGCCCGATCGGATTCGGTGTTGATCGGGTAGTACGGCTCGTCATTCCCCTCGGCGAACCGCGAGAATTCCCTCATGATGACGGTCTTATCCGTCGGGTAGGCCCGTTCCGGATGGAAGTGGCGGAACTCATGGATTCGGGTATACGGCACGTCAGCGTCGTTGTAGTTCATCACCGGAGTGCCCTGGAAGTCTCCGGTATCGAGCACCTCGACCTCGAAATCAAGTGTGCGCCAGCCCAATCGGCCATCGGCATAGTCGAAGTAGCGATCCAGCGGGCCGGTGTACACGACCGGGGCCGACGGGTTCGCGGCGCGAAGGTCGTCGCGCACCTGGAACCAGTCGGTGTCCAAGCGCACCTCGATGCGGTCGTCAGCGGCCATGTTCTGCAGCCAGGCGGTGTACCCGTCGACCGGCAGGCCTTCGTAGGTGTCGTTGAAGTACCGGTTGTCGAAGGTGTAGCGCACCGGCAGGCGGGTGATGTTGCCCGCAGGCAGCTCCTTGGGGTCGGTCTGCCATTGCTTGGCGGTGTACGCCTTCACGAACGCCTCGTACAGCGGGCGCCCGATGAGTGATATCGCCTTTTCCTCGAGGTTGGTGGCGTCTTCGGTGGCGATTTCGGCGGCCTGCTCGGCAATCAGCGCCCGCGCCTCGTCGGGGGTGAAGTAGCGGCCGAAGAACTGCGACACCAGCCCCAGGCCCATCGGGAACTGATAGGACTGCCCGTTGTGCATCGCGAAGACGCGATGCTGGTACCCGGTGAACTCGGTGAACTGCCGCACGTAGTCCCAGACCCTCTTATTAGAGGTATGGAACAGGTGCGCACCGTACTTATGCACCTCTATACCCGTCTCAGGTTCGGGCTCGGAGTACGCGTTACCGCCGATGTGATGACGGCGCTCGACGACGAGGACCCGCTTGTTCAGTTGGGTCGCGGCGCGCTCAGCGATGGTGAGGCCGAAAAACCCGGATCCGACAACGATCAGGTCGAACTGCTGGTTTTCTCCGGTCACGTGCAGTCAGGGTACTGGACCGGTACCGCGAGCCCCTGACAGCGACATCCGCCCCGTGAAGAACGGCTGTACCCGGGTTCGCAGGTACGGATCCGGTCGCAATTGGCTCACGATTTGGTTTCGTCCCATTAGTCACACCAGTAACTCTGGTTACCATCGAAAGCGTCGGTTCCGGTGCCGATCCACCGATCCGACACCCGCGGGAAAACCCGTGACAGAACACGCAAAACCGCAGAACACCATAAGTGATCGACCCGATATTGAGGAGACTTCCGTGCCTAATCGTCGCCGCCGCCGGCTTTCGACAGCCTTGAGCTCGGTCGCCGCGCTGGCCGTCGCAAGTCCGTTTGCCATTGCCCTCGCGACCAACATGACCCAGGCCGCCGCGCCCGCACCCTCACAGCAGGAATTCGTGCAGGCCGCGATCGTGTCCGACCTCCCCGGTGAGGTCATGGGCGCTGTTCAACAGATGACGTCCCAGTTCGGCGTGCAGATCCCCGGGCTGTCCGGTCTCAACATCCCCGGCCTGGGTGGCGGAGGGCTCGGCAGCCTTGGCGGCGCCAACCCCGCGCTGACCTCGCCCGGTGGGCTCACCACTCCGGGCGGGCTCACCAGCCCCTCGTCGTCGCTGACCAACCCGGCACTGACCAACCCCGGTCTCACCAGCCCCGGACTCACCAGCCCGGGCGCTACCACCACCCCGAGTCTCACCGACCCGGCGCTGACCAACCCCGGACTGACCAACCCGGCAGCTCCGGCCAGCACCCCGGCACTCACCGGCACCGGCCCGACGGGCGTGAACCCGGCGCTCACCGATCCGGCCGCATCGACCGCGGGCCTGACCTCCCCCGGTGGTGAGGTCCCGATCACGCCGAACCCGGCACTGGGCACCGGCCTGACCAACCCGGCGCTCGCCGATCCCTCACTGGCGGGCCTCGGTACCCCCAGCGCACTCGGGGGCGGCAGCGGGCTCGGTGGGGGCAGCAGCCTGATCAGCGACGCGATGGGCGCCGTGAACCAGCTGGGCATCACCCAGGCGGTTGACCTCATCAAGGGTGCCATCCCGGCAGCCGCCTCCGCGGCAGCTCCGCCGGCCGGATAGGTCACACACAAACTAGGTAGCGAAACGGCACCGCAGGGCACAGAGGCTCTGCGGTGTCGTTGCGTCTGGCCAACTGGCTAAATATCAAGATCGACATTCGGCGCGTGTCGAATCACTAGTCACATTTGTCCCATACGTAACATCCCTGGTGGTCGTGTCGCTCCATGCGGCACGTCCGGTGTGATCCAGGAGAGACGACGTGCCAGTACGAGTCAGCAAGATGCCCATGCGACGGCAGCTTGCGCTGGCTCTTGCCGCGACTGCGACGGTGATGACCGTCAGCGTCGTCGATCACCTCAAAACCGAGCAGGCCGAAGAGACTGCCATCACCTCGCAGTCACTGCAGAATTCCGCGACTCACGAGGTCCTGACCGCGGAGGTCGGGCTACCCGGTCTGAATACACCGGCCACCGTGCACGACATCCAGCAGGCCGAATCCTTCAGCCTGGTTGCCGTCCGCGGCGAGGACCTTGCCTCCGTCAACGTTTCCGTGCGGGCGCAACAGACTGATGGCGGTTGGGGGCAGTGGTACGAGCTCCACCCCGTCGAGTCCGGCGACCCCGTGGCCCAGGACAAGGCAATCCCCGCGGCGACAGAGCCGGTATTCGTCGGCTCAACCCATTCCGCTCAGATCGCCGTGCAACCCCGCTACGGCGCGAACGTGAAGGCGCCGAAGACCGGCGGCGGCGACCCCGGCCTGGGGTACCGGCCGGCGAGCATCGAGCAGCCGCTGACCACCGGACTCGACGCCATCTTGATCAGCCCCAAGCTGGCACCACCCGATGGCGCGCGGTTCGAAGAGCGCTGGTCGGCGCCGATAGCGCTGCCCCAGGCGGGCCCGCGCATCATCACCCGTGCCCAATGGGGAGCCAATGAGTCGGACCGGTGCCCACCGGTTTACAACAGGGACGTGCGCGCGGGAGTGGTCCACCACACCGCCGGAAGCAACAACTACTCGCCCTACGACTCCGCTGCCATCATCCGGGCCATCTACGCCTATCACACCAAAACCCTCAAATGGTGCGACATCGCCTACAACGTGCTGGTGGACAAGTACGGGCAGATCTTCGAGGGCCGTTTCGGCGGCATCACGAACAACGTGCAGGGCGCACACACCGGAGGATTCAACGAGCACAGCTGGGGGCTGGCGCTGATCGGCGACTTCACTCGCGAGGAGCCCTCTCCCGCGATGCTGCAATCCACCGGCCGCATGCTGGGCTGGCGACTGCGGCTCGCCGGCGTTGATCCGCGCGGCCAGGTGGACCTGGCGTCGGAGGGTGGACCATTCACCACCGTGCCCGGAGGAAAAGTCGTCACGCTGCCAACGATTTTCACGCACCGCGACGTCGGCAACACCGAATGCCCGGGTGAGGCCGCGTACCGCTTGATACCCCGCCTGCGCGATATCGCCGCAGGCGCCGCCAACGGCGAGCCACCTGATCTGGTCGACGCGATGCGTGGCGGCGCCATCTACGACACCTGGATGCGGTTGGGCAGCACCGACAGTTCCCTTGGTGCACCGACATCCACTGAGCAGCAGGCTGCCGGTGATGCCCGCTTCGCGACCTTCCGCAACGGCGCCATGTACTTCTCTCCCGGCACCGGCACCCATCCCGTTGTCGGGGCGATCTACCACGCCTGGGCCGAAACAGATTTTGAGCGAGGATCGTTGGGGCTCCCAGTGACCGATGAAGTGGGCGAACCGAACATCATCGTGCAGAACTTCCAGAACGGCTCTCTGATCTACGACCGGGCCAGCGGCCGGGTGTCAAGCGTGATCAACGGAGAGACCCGCGAGATCCTCGGCGTGGCACCGGTGGCACAAAGTGCCCTGGCCGAACAGTTCTCAGCACCTGCCGCACCGGCAGCGCCACCGCCACCCGCACCGGCTCCGCCTCCCCCGCCGCCCCCGGTAGAGCAGTTCGCGCCCGCCGCCTAGCGCCGGGCGCACCTAAAAGACCTCAGCCCCACCAGCGTTCGAGAACCTTGGCCACCCCGTCGTCGTCGTTGGTGGCAGTGATCTCATCGGCGGCGGCCCGCGCATCCGGGTGCGCGTTACCCATCGCCACTCCGTGCCCGGCCCAGCGCAACATGGCTACGTCATTGGGCATATCGCCAAAGGCGATCACCGATTCGGGCCGTACCCCAACCTGATCCGCCAACACCGCGATTCCGCTGGCCTTGCTGATCCCGGTGGGCATCACCTCGATAAGCCCGTTGTCTGTGGAATAGGTGATGGCCGCACCTGCCTCGGTCACCAGGGGCGCGAGGACCTCGGCCATGTCTGCGCTACGGGCTCCGGCCTTGCGCACCAACAGCTTTACCGCGGGAAAGCTCAGCAAGTCGTCCAGCGACACCTCGGTGTTATCGGGATTCAGCCAGGCGTGCTCGTATCCGGGTGAGCTGACGAATTGCGGTGTCGCGGCGTCGTGTGCGCTGCGGCCGACCCGCTCCACCGCCAGGCCCACTCCGGGAATGGCTGCTTGGGCGACCTCGGCCAGCACGGCGAGCTCCGCCGGAGCGAGCGTCGCCGCTGAGAGGATCCGGTCACTGTCCGCGTCGTACAAAACGGAGCCGTTGGCGCACACCGAGATCGGCGCAAAGCCGAGGGCGTCGACGATGGGGGTGATCCAACGGGGCGGACGGCCGGTAGCCAGGACGAATGTGCTGCCCGATTCGACCGCAGCAGTGATGACCGCCCGGGTACGCGGCGACAGCAGCTCGTCGGAATCGATCAGCGTCCCGTCCACGTCGGACGCGATGAGGGTGGGAGGAGTCACGTGCGGTTCGGGCCTGTCTTCTTCTGGGCCCGCTTACGGGCGCGTTCTGCCAATTCCGCCGCGTCGAGCGCGGCGGCTTCCTCCAGTGTGGGGGCGCTGCCGCCCAAGCGCCTGGGCAGCCAGTAGGCACCGGGCTCTTCCGGGTAATCCTGTTGCGCCTGCGTCAGTACCTGCTCCATGGCGTCGTGCAGCTCGGCGGTGGTGCGCTCGAAATCCGGGGATGCGTCCAGCGGCGGGCCGACCGCCACGTTGACGGGGATTTTGCTGTGGCCCAGGTTTTTTGGATGATCCTTGGTCCAGATGCGTTGAGCTCCCCAGACGATGAGTGGAACGATCGGCACACCGGCCTCATGCGCCATTCGGGCCGCTCCGCTCTTGAACTCCTTGAGCTCGAAGCTGCGGCTGATGGTGGCCTCCGGATACACCCCGACGATCTCGCCACTGCGCAGGCTGTCCACCGCCGCCTCGTAGGCCCCGTGGCCCGCGCTGCGGTCAACGGGAATCGCCTTGGCATGTTTGATCAGGAAGTTCATGATGGGCACCTCCTGCATCTCCGCCTTGAGCATGAACCGCAGCCGCCGCCCGGCGCGGACCGTCGCCAAACCCGCGGGAAGAAAGTCGACGTAACTGGTGTGGTTGATCGCGATCACCGCACCTCCGCCAGAGGGGACCTGCTCCAGACCTCGATATCTGATCGTGGTCCCCGTGAGGAGGACCGCCGTATTAGCCGTGATTTCGAGGAGTCGGTAGACCGGTTCCATCTAGCCGTCTTTCTGTGCCCCATCCTGCTGGGCCTGCTTTTCCGCCTCGCGGGCGGCACGCTGCGCCTTGCGCTCGGCAGCGTCCTGGGCGTCCCACTGCGCGGCCTCGGCCAGCGTCGGCGCGGACCCACCCAGCCGATGCGGCACCCAGTATTCGCCGGCGGGATGCTGACCGTAATCGTCCTGCACTTCCAGCAGCAGGTGCTGCATGCGTGCGTGCAGCAGCGCGGTGAGCTCTGCAACCGGCAATGTCGGCGGGATCGGTGCGCCCACCGCAATCGAGATCGGCGTATTGGTGCGACCGAGGTTCTTCGGATGCCCCTTCGTCCAGATGCGCTGTGCGCCCCAGATGACGTGCGGCACGATCGGCACGCCGGCCTCGATGGCCATGCGTGCCGCCCCCGATTTGAATTCCTTGATCTCGAAGCTGCGGCTGATGGTGGCTTCCGGGTAGACCCCGACCAGCTCACCTGCCTTGAGCTTGTCGACCGCCTCGGCATAGGACGCGGCACCGTCTACGCGGTCCACGGAGATATGCCGGCACCCCCGCATGATGGGGCCGGTGATCTTGTTGTCGAAGGTTTCTTTCTTCGCCATGAAGCGCACCTTGCGTCCCTTTTTCTGAAGGAACGCCGGTAGCCCGGCGAAGGTGAAATCCATGTACCCGGTGTGGTTGATCGCCACCACCGCCCCGCCTTCGGTCGGCAGGTTCTCGACACCCGTGACGGTGAATTTCAGGCCTTGAACGGCCCAGACGGTGCGGGCAAGCCCGATCACCGTTCCATAGACAGGCTCCACGTGACGAGCCTAGCGCTGGTGGCCCGCTCAGTGCACTCGGATACCCGCCTAACGCTGAACCCCGCCACCGCCGTCAGCCACGATCACCTGACCCGTGATGAACGAACCCGCGTCCGACAACAGCAACAGCGCCGGGCCGATCATCTCGTCGGTGTGTGCCACACGTCCCATGAAGGATTGCGCGGCCATGGCATCGATGACCTCCTGCGGGTTCTGCTGCAGCATGTAGGTGTCGACTGTGCCGGGCGCCAGCGCGTTCACCCGGATACCCCGGCCGGTGTATTCGACGGCCATCGACCGGGTGAAGGACATGAGAGTGGCCTTCATCGCCGCGTACATCGACAGCATCGGCACGTACTGGAACGCCGCCACCGACACCACGTTGAGCACCGACGCATGCTCACTGGCGGTCAGATGCGGCAACGCCGCTTGCACCAGAAACACCGGACCACGCACATTGACGTCGAAGGACTTACCCAGCGCCTCCGGTGTGTAGCTGCCCATGGACTGCGCGACCGGGTTCGCGGCGGCGTTCACCACGATGTCGACGCCACCATACTCGTCAACCGTGCTCGCGACCAGCCTGTCGATATCGCCCAGGTCCCCCATGTGGGCGGGCACGCCAAGTGCGCGATACCCCTTGTCCTGTAGCTCCTTTGCCGCGGCGGTACAGGCATCGGCCTTCCGGCTCGACACCACGACCGATGCCCCACAGGCGCCGAGAGCCTCGGCAATCGCGTACCCGATTCCACGAGTGCCGCCGGTGACGATGGCGGTACGTCCCGACAAGTCGTAGAGCGCTTGGAAGTCATTGAGGTTCACGTCCGGCACGCTACCCGCCGACCGATGCCGCGCAGGCTGGAAACCTCCCTACAAGCCTGCGAGCTGCGGAAGGGTCGCGTGGGCGATGAGGAAGTAAATGATCAGGCCGGTCCCGTCAACGAGGGTGGTGATCATCGGGGCGGATACCACCGCGGGATCGACCTTCAGCTTCTGGAGCAGGGGCGGCAGCAGGGATGCCACCAGAGCCGTCCATAGAACGATGGCAAAGAGCGTCAAAGAGACGGTAATCGCGATCTCCTTGCCGACACCAAGGGTCCAGGCCCGCATGATGCCTGCGCCAGCCATCGTCAACGCAACAAGGACGCCCGTCGACAATTCGTTGAACAAAACGCGGGGCAGATCGCGGATGTGAAACTGGCCGGTGGCCATGGCGCGTATCAGACTGGTGGTGATCTGAGTTCCGGTGTTTCCGCCGGTACCGATCAGCAGCGGAATAAAGAAGGCCAACGACACCGCCGCCTCGAGCTCGTCCTCGAATGCCTTGAGCACGGTGCCGGTGTATGCCTCGGCGACGAACAACACCAGAAGCCACACAATGCGTTTGCGCCATAGATGTGCCGGCGAAGCCCGCACGTAGGGCACGTCAAGAGGCTCCGAACCACCTTGCCGTTCCGCGTCTTCGGTGGCCTCTTCGATCAGGATGTCGTCGGCAGCTTCGGCGGTCAACACCCCGAGCACCTCACCCTGATCATCGACGATCGGCAACGCCAACAGGTCGTAATCGATCAGAATTCGAGCAGCGTGCTCCGCGTCGGTAAGCGGCCCCACCCGAATCGGGTCCTCACTCATGAATTGTGCGACAGTCTGATTCGGATCGGCCAGTACGAGATCATCGAAGCCGACTGCCGCTAGCAGGTGCCGATCAGCGTCGGTGACATAGATCTGGCCCGTACCACCATGAACTTTGCCGCCCCCGCAGCGGCTTTGCGCCCGCACGGATTCTTGGGCCGCGGGCACCTTCAACTCGGGACCGATGGTGAACACATCCGGAATCATGTGCGCCGCTACCGATTCCGGCGGCCACTGCAACACCGCGTCGAGTGCCTCCACGTACTCCGGGCTCAGGGTCTGCAAGAGGGTCTCTCGGCGGACACCCCCCAACTGCCGCACGATGTCGGCAGCCGTGTCGTAGTCAAGGGCTTCAAAGAACCGGCCGCACCGTTCTACACCTGCAGCACGCACAACCTGAGCCGCGGCGTGGGCGTCAAGGGATCCCAGCAGTTCGGGGCCGGTCTGTTCGTCCAGCAGTGAAACCAGATGCACGATTTGCTCTTTAGACATCTGGGCAACCATGCGGCTGCGCTCCGCAGTACCGGCTAAACGAAGCCATTCCGACACCGCACGCGCGGAATTGAGCGCGCTGGCGCGAACCGGCAGCACCCCCAACACTCCGAGATCCATATTCGACTTCGACATCACGATCCTCTCTACGCCCACAGGCCCTGCGGCATCCTGACGCGCAGGATGCTGCCAGCCACCACGGATTAACGGGGCCTCGATTAGCCGGGATTCACACCCGGTATGCCCGTACCGTTTAACGAATCCACGATCCAAAGTGGCCCGGGCGCAGACATATTGACACAGAGAACGAAACCTGGCCATCCAACCGATGCTGTGCGGTGAACCGCCACACCCCCGGGTCCCTGATCACCCCGAGCACCGCAACGCCGCAGGGCGCTGACGACCAGCAGTGATGGGCGTTGCGTGCGTTTTCGCACATTCCTCGGGGCCGCCAACCGGTCCCCATGGAACTCCGAGGACCGAAAGCGGCGTTGCGACAAACTTCCGTAATCTGGATCGCATGCGTCTGACGACCCGCCGTGCGCTGCTCCTGGTAGCCCTGGCCGCAACCCTTGTCGTGGCGGCCGGTGCTGCCCTCGGCTTCTACCGTTCCCGCACCGCAACGCCGTCGTTTCCCATCGTCGACACCACTGCGCTGTCCCCGGGGCGCGCCGCCGTCGTACAGATCCTCGGGCAGGAATACGCCGAGCAAGCGGGCATGGTGAAGTACTCAGAGGGCAACGACGAGCCCTGGTGCGCCGACTTCACCAGCTGGGTGATGCGCGCGTCCGGCAAGCCGTTCGCCAACCCGAACTCCGGGCATTGGCGCATCCCGGGGGTATTGACGCTGACCGCCTACCTCAAGGAGCAGGGGCGCTACGAGACCCCCGATTACTCACCGAAGCCGGGCGACATGGTGTTGTACGACGAGCCCAGTCCGAAGGGCCAGCATGTCAACATCGTGCTGATCAATGACAACGGCACCCTGACAACCGTCGGTGGTGGCGAGGGCCGCGGAGTCGGCTTGTCGACCTACGTGGCGGCCAACGATTCGGGTATCACCGGCTACGGACGCTACGAGTAATCACCGGCCGACCGATCGCAGCACCGCGGGTGAACCAGCGCGCTGCACATGGCGCAGGAACTGCGACATCGCTGGTGAGACAACCGAGTCCGCTCGCCGGATGAACAGCGTCTCGACTCGCGCCTGCAGTGGCGGGAGCTGATGCACCCGCAGCGCTGCTGCACGCTGCGAGGCCATGACTACCGCGACCGGAAGCAGCGTCACACCCATATCGGCCGCGACACATCCGAGAATTCCCTCCAGACTTCCGAATTCAAGAACCTGCGGATCCACGTTGCCGTGATCGGCGAAGATCTCCTGCAACCTCTCGCGGTAGGCGCACCCGTTGCGGAAGACAAGCATGCGCGCCGGGGTATCGAAGACATCACGGATGTCGCCGTGGTGTTGAGCGGTGACCAGTACCAGCTCCTCCACGAAGGCCACATTCGCCGAGAGAGCATCGTGTTCGACGGGTCCACAGACGAAGCCGCCATCGAGCCGGTGATCGTTCACCATATCGATCAGCTCGGCCGTGGTGCCCGTGATGAGTGTGAAGTCCACTCGGGGACAGTCGACGGCATACGTGGCCAGGATGCCAGGAAGTCGCAGTCCTGCTGTGGTTTCCATGGCGCCGATGGCCAGTGTTCCGGTGGGTTCAGCCTCGTCGCCAACCACCTGGGTCGCCTCACGCAGCAGCGCCGTAATCCGCTCGGCGTAGGGCAGAAAGGCTTCCCCTGCGTTGGTCAGGGTCATGCCCCGGGCATGTCGTCGGAACAGCTCGACGCCGAGCTCATCCTCCAGCGCTTTGATGTGGCTGCTGACGTTGGACTGCACGGTATGAAGCTGTTTGGAGGCCCGAGAGATGCCCCCGGCCTCGGCGACCGCCAGGAAGTGCGCGATGTCACTGAGCTCCATATCAGGATTCCATCATGCGCTCGCTGCGGCGGGGACAGCCAGCTCACCGGTAACGTACTGCGCGTTACCGAAACCGAAAGACCAATCCTGCGGCCCATTTTCACTGATCGTCACGAAAAGATCCGCGCCCGCCACATCGACGGCAGCCAGCCTGTCGGCCAGCTCGGAGAAGATCCGCTGCTTGGTCTCCACGCTACGGCCGGTCTGCGTGAAGATATGCACGATCACCACACGGGACGATCGCGCGAAGCCCAGTCCCGCATCCTCTGCGATGATGTCTGCGGCCTCATGAGCCGTGATGATCTGAAATCGGTCTCGTACAGGGATTTTCAATACTTCGACCAGAGCGTCATGCACGGCGTCGGCGATGGCCCGTTGCTGATCGCGTGGCCGGTCAGAGGTTAAGTCGATACGCACTAGTGGCATGTGCTGACTCCTTGATATGCCGGGTTGATGGCGGCGGCTTGAGCCACCATGGAATGGATGATGTCTGCGGCACTCGCGATATGCCGTATCTGCCCGATGCCCTCGCCAACGATGAGATTGGCCACGCGGTAATCCTCGGCGGCCACACCGATCTGGTATTCGGATCGAGCTTGCTCGAGATGTTCAGCGAGATCCACCTCATGGCCGTGCCATCTGTCGACAAAGCTGTTGCGCAGCACCCTGCCGCTGTAGGTAGACGGCCAATCCTTGCCACGCACAATGTCATAGACGTGCTGGCGGATGGTGCTGTCGCCGTCGACCTGAAGGGCGTATTGCTGGGCAACCCGGGAGATCGCCGCTTCCTGTGATGCCCAGAACCGGGTCCCGACCACCACACCGTCCGCGCCCAGCGCCAGCGCTGCAGCCAGGGTGCGGCCATCGGTCACTCCGCCCGCGGCCAGCACGAGGGCCTGAGGCGCGTTCTTAGCGACAAGGTCCACGATCTCTGGAACCAAGGTGAACGTCGATCGTTGTCCGGCCCCATGGCCACCCGCTTCTGCGCCCTGCGCGGTGATGACGTCGGCGCCCACCTCGATGGCCCGGGAAGCCTGCTCGACGTTGTGGACCTGGCAGATCAGTGGCACACCGGCGGCCCGGATACGCGCCGCATAGGGTGCGGGATCTCCGAACGACAGAAAGATCGCCGCGGGATTCCGTTCCAACACGAAGTCAAGGACATGCTCGTTACCGTTCAGGGTCCAGGTGATGAAACCGCACCCGACGGCAGCGCCGGGCTGGTCGAACTGCCGGCGAACCCACACCTCGTTGGTATAACCGCCGCCAAGCAGGCCGAGGCCACCCGCCGTGCTGACCGCACCGGCGAGGCGCGCGTCGGCGACATCATCCATCGGCGCCAGGACCACCGGATGCTCGATGCCGAAATGCCGGGTCAGCCGAGTCTTCAATGTCATGCCTCAACCGTAGGTTCGCGAGAAACCGCAGGTCCAGCGGTTTCTAACGATAGGAGCGTTCTGTTTTTCAGAACGAAATCCACATTACATACCGCGATAGGAGAATGATGGGTGTCGATACCATCAAGACGTGATCCTGCGCCAGATCGCGATCGATCGTGAAAAGCAGCCCGACGCTTGGTATTTGGAGATCCCCGCGATCGCACAGATCGCTCGAGAACCCCTGCGATTGACCACCGGTGTCACCGTCATCGTGGGCGAGAACGGCTCGGGCAAGTCCACGTTCCTCGAGGCGGTGGCTTCCTCGTGGCGCTCACGGCTGCCCTATGCCGTCAACCACTGGGGCGCGCCCGGCGGACGCGAAGACACCGACCTGTACTGGGCCATCACCTTCGATGCCGAGCACCCGCGTCCCGGCGGAGGGTGCTTCCTGCGGGCCGAGGCAATGCACCAGCTATTCACGACGGTCGACCAGCGCACCCCGGAACAGATCTTCGAGGGCAGGCTCAACGAACGCTCACATGGCGAGTCGTTTCTGGCGTTCCTCGCCGAGCGAGACATGGAGCGCGGACTGTTCATCCTCGACGAACCCGAGGCCGCGCTGTCCTTCACCTCATCCCTGCAACTGATGGCGATGCTGGACGCCGTAGTCGCCGCCGGATCTCAGGTCATCATGGCCACCCACTCCCCCGTACTCGCGGCCTTCCCGGGCGCCACCATTCTGGAATTCGGCGAAGACGGTGTGCAGCAAAGCGATTGGAACGACCTGGAGATGGTGGGGCACTGGCAGCGCTTCCTCACCGACCCACGCGCGTATCTACGACACTTGTTCCAGGCCGAATGATGGAGCGCGACATGCGGTGTGCCGTCGTCGGCTCGGTGGCCGCGATCGGGCTGCTGCCCCATCGCCGCTGCGCTGACCGCCGTGGTCTATCGGTTTCCGGCATTCATGGTCGGCTACGTCAGCGGTCTCAGCGCGGTCTGGCCCGCGATGTTCAGTGCCATCTTGTACCTGGTGTTCGGGGGGTTCGCCGTCATGGGCGGTCTGGGTGCTGCCGCAGGAATCGCAGTAGAAAGACTGCGCCGCGAACGAGCCATCACGTACACAATCGGCGCTTCGTTCGTCATCGCCCTACTGGGGGCGTTCTCGCTGGCCCTGCTGGAGTACCTCGTCGGGCCCTGGTGAGCGGCCGGCCTGCGCCGCCATCCGGCGCGTGAGCCCTTCGAGAATCCTGGCGGCCTCGGCGAGGGTGCGCTGCTCATCTGGCGGCAAGGTGCTCAACCACGGATCCAGCACACTCTGCCGCTCGGCGCGCATGGCAACCAAGGCATCGCGTCCGGCCGTGGTCAGCTTGATCCGCTGTGCCCGCTTGTCCGTGGGGTCGACGCGCCGCTCGACGTACCCGACGTCCTGCAACCGCTTCAACTGCACGGTCATCGTCGGCTGGCTGCAGTGGTCGGCCTGCGCCAAATCGGAGATCCGTGCGTCCTCCATCTCGCCGACGAGTGCCAGCAGCCGTGCCTGGCCGGTGGGCACGGGCAACTCTGCCTGGCTGGACACCCAGCGGTTGAGCCGCGCGATCACGGTAAGGACGTCGGCGGTGAGGCCATCGGTGGTGGACACCAGATCGATTTTACGTAGCATCTCTATGCAAGGGGATTTCGATGGACAAATAGCGGACCTACGCTCCCGTCCGCGGCTTTGGCTCCCGTAATCGCAGCTCGATAGGCTGGGGGTCATGCGAGTCACCAGTGTCGGCCACGCCGGATTCTTTATCGAGACGGCTGCGGGCAGCATCCTCTGCGACCCCTGGGTCAACCCTGCGTACTTCGCCTCCTGGTTTCCCTACCCCGACAACAGCACCCTGGACTGGGACCGGCTGGGGAACTGCGACTACCTCTACGTCTCGCATCTACACAAGGACCACTACGACCCGCAGAACCTGACCGACCATGTCAACAAGGACGCGGTGGTGCTGCTGCCCGACTATCCGGTGCCGGATCTGAAGCGCGAACTGGAGGGGCTGGGGTTCCACACCTTCGTGGAGACGGAGGACTCCGTCAAGCATCGGGTCAGCGGCCCCAAGGGTGACTTGGACGTCATGATCATCGCGCTGCGCGCTCCGGCCGACGGACCCATCGGCGACTCCGGCCTCGTGGTATCCGACGGCACCACAACGGCTTTCAACATGAATGACGCCCGCCCCGTCGATCTTGACGTGTTGGCCGAACAGTTCGGGCACATCGACGTGCACATGCTGCAGTACTCGGGCGCCATCTGGTACCCAATGGTCTACGACATGCCTGCCCGCGCCAAGGAAGCCTTCGGCACCCAGAAACGGCAGCGCCAAATGGATCGGTGCCGTCAATACATCGCGCAGGTAGGAGCCACCTGGGTCATCCCGTCCGCAGGGCCACCGTGTTTCCTGGACGCCGAGCTGCGTGACCTGAACGACGACCACGGTGACCCGGCGAACATTTTCCCTGATCAACTGGTGTTCCTGGACCAGATGCGCCAGCACGGCCACGACAAGGGCCTACTGATGATTCCCGGCACGGTCGCCGATTTCACTGCCTCCGAATTGAATTCGCTGACGCACCCTGTCCCCGACGAGGAGGCCGAGGCAATTTTCGGCACCGGCAAGGCCGCCTACATCGAGGACTATGCGCAGCGGATGGCTCCGGTGCTTGCCGCCGAGAAGGCCGCCTGGGCACCCGCCGCCGGCGAGCCACTGCTGGAGCCATTGCGTGCCAAATTCGAGCCGATCATGGCGCAGACCGATCAGATCTGCGATGGCATCGGCTATCCGGTGGAGCTGCGTCTCGGTAGCGAAACCGTCGTCCTGGATTTTCCGAAACGGATTGTCCGCGAGCCTATTCCCAACGAGAAGTACCGCTACGGCTTCGGGATCGCACCGGAGCTGGTGCGCACGGTGCTGCGCGATGACGAGCCGGACTGGGTGAACACCATCTTCTTGTCGACCCGCTTCACCGCGTGGCGCGTGGGTGGCTACAACGAGTACCTGTACACGTTCTTCAAATGCCTCACCAATGAGCGCATCGCGTATGCGGACGGCTGGTTCGCCGAGGCCCACGACGACAGCGCATCCATCACACTGGACGGCTGGGAGATCCAGCGACGCTGCCCGCACCTCAAGGCCGATCTGTCGAAATTCGGTGTGGTAGAAGGAAACAAGCTCACCTGCAACCTGCACGGCTGGGACTGGAACCTGGAGACCGGCCGCTGCCTGACCTCCAAGGGGCATGAGCTGCGCTCCAGAAAGCTCGGCTAGACCGGTACCAACTCGAACATCGGGATCACTCGCTCGATGCGCGCCTGGTAATCACCGAAGAATGCGTATCTGGCCACCAGCACCGGGAAGAGTTCCTCGCGCTCTCCGGAATTCAGCTCGCGCACAACGGCGTCGTAGCTGTCCGGAACCACCTCGACGGTCACGGTGGGATGAGTGCGCACATTGAAAATCCACGATGGCGGCTTCTGCTGTCCGCCGTTGGATCCCACAATGAACCTGCGACCCTCGTGCTCGAAGTAACCCAGCGGGGTCAACCGTTCGATTCCCGTCCTCGCGCCGATGATCGTCAGGATGAGAACCTGCATCTCGTCATCGGGCACGCCGGGCAGCTTGCCGCCGTTCTCGCGGAGCAGCCTGATCATCCGGCTATTGTGCTTCTGCACACCGTTCTCAGAAAGCTCCCGGTAAGTATCCGAGGTCACGCCTTCGGTCATGTCTCGACGCTAGCGCGAACTCGGGGCCGCACACCCTGTCCGTCCCGCCTAGTGGACGCTACGAACCCGCTGCCGTAGCTCCGACGCCTCGCCGGACGCGGTGCTGTACACACGGACCACGGCCTCATCCCCCGCCTGTAGATACGTGGATTCACCTAGCGGCGTGTACCTAGTCGCCCCAATACCGATCAGCACATGTGCGGGATGCCCGGCGGCCACCATGAGCGCGCCCACATCCTCCAACGGCGTATCGGCGGAACCCTTTTGGTTATCCAGGCGCTCGGTGATCCAGTCCAGCAGCACCTCGCCGTAGTAGGAGTACCCCAGCAGCGGGCTGTCCACGCCGTACTCATGCTCCTGCCCGTCCGAGGTGTGCAGGTGACAGTTCAGTCGCAGGGTGGCCGTTGGGCCGTCGGGGGTGAGGTCGCTGACCTCAAAGAACTGTTGCGCAACGCCTTTGGACGCTGAACCCCAGTTCTTCTTGTAACTGATTTTGGGAGCGTTGGGACGCCGGATCGAGCAGTCGTTGAAGGCACCCAGCGCGAACGGCTCCAACGACGCGACAACATCGCCGCGCCAATGCACGCGGCAGGCCAGGCCCACTTCGGGTTCGATCTGCAGGTTCAGTGGAGTGTCGCTGTCGGGCAGCACCGTCTCATCGTGCGAGAGGGGGAACTGGCCCAGGAACCCGTCGTCACCGGGTACGTACCACGGAAATATCCCCTTGGGTGCCACACCGTTTGAGGCGACATTCACGAAATCAGCTGATTCCCCGGCCTGTTCGAGGTGTCCGGCGAAGTTCCCGGCGACTCCGAAACCGAACCAGCTACGCAGCTCGTCCAGCTCGATGTCGAACATCTTGCTCATTTGGGCTCCAGCACTTCGGTTCCGACGAACGGCACCAGGGCCGCCGGTACCCGAACACTGCCGTCGGGTAGCTGGTGGTTCTCCAGGATTGCCACTAACCACCGGGTGGTGGCCAATGTGCCGTTGAGCGTCGCGGCGGTCTGGGGCTTACCGTTCTCGTCGCGGTAACGCACCGCCAGCCGACGCGCCTGGAAGGTGGTGCAGTTGGAGGTGGAGGTCAGCTCTCGGTAGGCCTGCTGCGTCGGCACCCACGCCTCGCAGTCGAACTTGCGGGCGGCCGATGAACCCAAATCACCTGCGGCAACGTCGATAACGCGGTACGGCACGTCGATGTGGGCCAGCATCTGCCGTTCCCAGCCCAGGATCTTGGTGTGTTCAGCCTCGGCGTCCTCGGGCTTGCAGTAGACGAAAGCCTCCACCTTGTCGAACTGGTGCACCCGGATGATGCCGCGAGTGTCCTTGCCATAGCTACCAGCCTCACGCCGGAAACAGCTGGACCATCCGGCGTACCGCAGCGGCCCCTCATTCAGGTCGAGTATCTCGCCGGAGTGATACCCGGCGATCGGCACCTCCGAGGTGCCCACCAGATACAGGTCGTCCTCCTCGAGGTGATACACCTCGTCGGCGTGGGCGCCTAAAAAGCCTGTACCGCCCATGATTTCGGGCTTCACCAGCACGGGCGGAATCAGCAGGGTAAAGCCGTTGGCCACTGCGGTCTGCACGGCCAGCTGCAGCAGACCGAGTTGCAACAGCGCTCCGTAACCGGTGAGAAAGTAGAACCGGGCGCCGGAGACCTTTGCGCCGCGTTCCATGTCGAACAGGCCCAGCGATTCACCCAATTCCACGTGGTCCCTGGGGTTTTCGATGGCAGTCGGCTCCCCCACGAGGTCGCGTACCACGAAGTCTTGCTCACCCCCGGCCGGTACGCCGTCGATCACTACATTGCTGATCGCCTTGTGCGCCTCGGTGAACGCGGCCTCGGCGACTACCTGCTCGGCCTCGGCGGCCTTGACCTGTGTGGCAAGTTCAGAGGCCGCTGCCAAGAGCGCGGGGCGCTCCTCGGGCGTCGCCTGGCCCACCTTCTTGCTTGCCGTCTTCTGCTCGGCACGCAGCGTGTCACCGGTCGACACCGCGGCCCGCCGTGCCGTATCGGCGTCGAGCAGCACGTCAACGAGCGCCGGGTCCTCGCCTCGCAGACGCTGCGAGGCACGCACCGCGTCGGGGTTTTCGCGCAGAAATTTCAGGTCGATCACCCGCTGAACACTACTGGGGCTAGTTTCCGCACCTGCGCTTCAGCCCAGCGCTGAGCCATCGGCTCGGACAATCGTCTCGACCTGGGCACGCAACCCCACCAGCTCGTCGCGCTCCGCGGGCGAGTACTCGCGCGCCACCTCGTCGAGCACACACACCGTCCCGACGACCTCACCGGCCGCGTTGTGAACGGGAAGCCCCAAATAGTTGGTGAGGCCGAACTCGATTTCGTCCTCGTTGCCCGCGAAAAGCTCGTCGACACGCGAGTCACGCACGAAAACCTCGTCACCGGAGTCCACTACCCGCTCGCAGTACAGAGGGACCCTGTTCTGGTCGTCGCCCGCTTTCTTGCCAACGGATCCCACCGTGTAGTGCTCGGCCGCCTCGCCGGCCGTGGCGGCGACAGCCATCGCACCAGGTTCAGAACGCATGACCAGCACCGATCGAACACCTAATAGGCGCGCGATCTCATCGAGCCGCGGTGCCAGGGCAGCGAGTTGGGGGGGTGGTCTCGGCAGATGCCACGCAGCAACGCTCGCCTACAGCCGCGACCACGGCGAGGGTTGCATTCACCGTGAATCGACATGCGGCCTACACGCCGAACAGACTCAGATACTCGTCCTTGCCGAACATCCGCGCCGCATCGAGCGCGGACGGGGTCCCGGCGGTGGGATCTGCACCCGCCTTGACCAGGATCTCGACGATGTCGTCGGAGCCCTTGAAGACTGCGCCGGCCAGCGGCGTCTGGCCCTTGTCATTGGCACGATTGACGTCCGCACCGCGCGCGATCAGCGACCGAACCGTGGACGCATTCCCGTGATAGGCAGCCAGCATGACCAGAGTGTCACCTGCCTGGTTCGTCAGGTCTACCGGCGCCCCGGAGTCCAGGTAGGCGGCCAGGGTGGACGCGTTGCCCTCCCGGGCCATATCGAACAGTTCGTGGGCCAGCGCGGCGACCTGCTCGGCAACGCGGGCCTGATGCTCGGCTTCCTCCGCGGGAGAGTCCCCGGCATCGCCGGCGTCATCACGGTCAGGTTCCATCGTTGTCACAGAGTTCAATCTAGCTGCGCATGCGGACAGCATCGCTGGGCTAACCCGCACCGCCACCTGTAACAATGGCTGCAGTATGAGCGACGAAGCCGAACCCACGAAGGTCGAGCGGGACGAGTCCGCCCCGGACGAATCCCCTAACGACGAGGTGGGCACCGAGACATCCGCAGACTCCGAAGCCGAGTCCACGGCTGCTGCCGTGCCACCCGCGGAGGCCGAGCAGGCCCCAGAGACCCCGGCCACCTCGGACTCCGACGACACCGAATCGGTGGCCCCCGACGAAGCTCCGCAGACGGAAGTCCTGGACTACCCCGAGAACGCGCCTGGGGACGACGTCGCAGACGAGCCCGCGGCCGTCGACGAGGGCGACTCCCCATCGGACAAACCGCACTGGTGGGAGGGGTTGAAAGAGGGACTCAAGGAACGGTCCACACATCGTGCCCTGCTGCTCGTCACCTTCGGCGGATTGTTCATCGCCGGTCTCACCCAGGCACTGCCGGACGGCTGGACCTCGGCGGACCGCTTGGTCAACAGGATCGACTCCAACCCGGTGCCGAGCACCGGCGCGCCGGGCAACAGCACCTTCAACTCGGCGAAGGCCGGCGACTGCCTCAGCTGGTCGGCGCCCACCTCGATGGCCGATGTCCGCACCGTTGACTGCGGGAGCGATCACCGCTTCGAGGTCGCTGAGTCCATTGACCTGCGCACCTTCCCCGGCACCGAGTACGGGCCGGATTCACAGCCACCCAGCATGGTGCGCATCCAGGAGATCAGTCAGGAACAGTGCCAGGTCGCCATCAACCGTTACCTGGGAGATCGCTACGACCCGAACAGCCGATTCACCATGGGCATGCTGTATCCCGACAAGAAGGGCTGGTCCGAAGCGGGTGAACGGCGCGTGCTCTGTGGTCTGCAGCTCCCCGGTTCCGACAACCAGCAACAGCTGTTCCGCGGCAAGGTGGCCGAGCAGGACCAGTCCAAGGTCTGGCCGGTAGGGACCTGCGTCGGTATCGACTCCACGACGAACCTGCCCACCGAGCTGCCGGTCGACTGCGACAGAGCTCATGCCATGGAGATCACCGGAACGGTGAGCCTGGCAGAGCAGTTCCCGGGTGCGGTGCCGCCAGAGCCTGACCAGGACGCGTTCATCAAGGACAACTGCAACCGTCTGACCAATGAGTACATGGGCAATCCCGACGGATTCCGCGCCACCACGCTGACGCTGTCGTACAACACCATCACCCTGCCGAGCTGGACGGCCGGCAGCCGTCAGGTCAGCTGCAACATCGGGTCCACCCTCGGTAACGGTGCCTGGTCGACTCTGGTCAACAGCGCCAAGAGTGGGCAGCTGCTCATCAACGGGCAGCCGCCGGTGCCGCCGCCGGACATCCCGGCGGACCGGCTGAACTTGCCGCCGATCCCGCTGTCCACCACTCCTGCGCCTACCCAGCAGCCGACTCAGCAACCCACCTACACGCAGCAGCCGACGTATACGCAGCAGCCAACCCGCACCCAACAACCGACTCAGCAGACGACACAGCAGCCGACTCGGACCTCTGCGCCGCCGACGTCTTCGGTAGCGCCGAATCCCAGCAACCCTCCGGGCAACACGATCGTGACCACGCTGCCTCCTGGTGCGGGTCCGCCTCCGCCGCCCGCGGGCCCGCCGATGGACGGACCGCCCATGGAGGGGCCGCCGATGGAGGGGCAGCCACCGGGCCAGGCGCCTCCGGGCGCTCCCCCACCCGGACCGGCCTAGCTCTATGCGAGCCCTCAACGCCTGATGGCCGTCCAGATGAGCGAACAACGGTTCGAGGAACTTGTTTCCGACGCCTTGGACGCTGTGCCGCCGAAGCTCGCCGCCGCACTCGACAACGTGGTGGTGTTGGTCCAGGACCGCAATCCGGAGGACCCCGAGCTACTCGGGCTGTACGAGGGAATCGCACTGACCGAGCGCGACAGCTTCTACGCCGGCGCGCTGCCGGACACCATCACGATCTACCGCGAGCCGCTGCTCGAGATGTGTTCCAGCGAACATGAGGTAGTGGACGAGGTGACAATCACCGTGATCCACGAGATCGCTCATCATTTCGGTATCGACGATGAGCGGCTACACCAGCTGGGCTGGGGCTGACGAGACGTCTGAGGTTTGTCGAAAAAAATCTAAAAATCTTGGAGAATGACGGAACCGAACAGAGGGATCCGCCGTCCATCTTATGAAGGGCAAAACTGCCTTTAAGACCACGTTAGACGAGTGGGGGAAAGGGGACAGAAGATGGCTGACGTACCAGCGCCGGCCCAGCGTGAGGAGATCCGTTGGGACCTGGCCAACCAGCCGGGAACTGTTCTGCAGGTCGATCCGGATGTCATGAAGGATGCCGCTGTCGAGTACGACGCGATGGCGCAGCGACTACAGGAAGCTCTCGACAAACAACTCGAGGCCACGAAGTTCGGTTCGGCCGGTCGCGATGAGGTGTCCACCGCGGTGGCCAATGCCTCCGCGAAGACCCACGAGAACTTCGAGAAGGTCGCCAAGGACGGCATCGAGCAGCTCAAGCGCATTGCCGAGGCGTTCCGGCGCAACTCGCAGGCGTTCGTCGATCTCGAACGACACAACGCCGCCCGTATCAATGGCGTGGGGGAATAAGTCATGACCGGATTCACTGGCGTCAACTGGGTGGCCCGCAAGGCCAAGAAGCTGGCCCTGGACCTGGCCACGGGTGCCGGACCGACGCATGTCGTCGACAGTGCCCTGGCCTGGCAGGAGATCAGTGCCGTGTTCGCCGAGGTGCACGAGAACAGCCTGGGTGTCGGCGAGAAGCTGATGGAGGGGTACCGCGGCCCCCGCGCCGAGGAGGCGCTGACCAAGATCACCCCGTTCACCGAGTGGCTGGACAAGATGGCCGGACTGACCCAGGAGGTCAGCGACACCGCCAACACGTACGCCGAGTCGTACGGCACGGCGGTTCTGGACATGCCGCACATCAACGACTTGGCTCAGCTTGAGAAGGCCAAGGCCGAGGCGTTGTCCGCGGGTGGGGCACTCTTCGGGCTGCACGCCACCACCGAGGGCATGGAGCAGGGCCTGGATCTGCAGGCGGCCAAAGCGATGGAGACCTACGAGTCGGCCAGCGAGCCCGCAGCCAAGGTCGTGGAGTTCCCGCCGGCCCCCGAGGTCATCAAGTACCCCGAAGAGAAGTCGGAAGCCAACAGCGGCAACACCGGCGTCAGCGCTGCCGGTTTCGGTATGTCCGAGATGGGCCCGAGCCCGCTGAGCCCCGACTCGGTGCCGGGTGTGCAGAGCGCCCGCGCGGCAGCCATCTCGATGACCGCCAATGCGGCCTCCGCCGGCGGCTCCGGTATCGGTATGGGCGGAATGGGTGCGCCGATGGCCGGCATGATGGCCGGCGGTGCGCTGGCCGCGAGTGCAGGCAAGGGCATCAAGGTGGGGAACGCCGGCACCAAAAAGGATGAGGACGAGGACGACAAGGACCTCACCGCCATCGGTGCCACTGGCGTCTTCATGGGCGACGAGAGCAAGCCTGTCGAGTTGCCGGACATCCTGACCACCAAGCCGGCCAGCGACAAGGTCGCCGACTTCGAAAACGTCGACGCCTCAGCGCTGTTCGAGCGCGGTGGCTCCAAGGGCGCGGTCGCGCCGCCGGTCCTCGGTGCGAGCGCGGAGCTGTGACCGTCCGCCTGGACTTCGACGAACTGGAACTGACCCGCGAGATCACCGGCAACGACCTCTTGCCGGTGGTGCTGGCCGCTGGTCCGCGCCACGAAGACGAAGCCGAACATCGAGACGCTCTGGAGGGCGCGCGCGCCCGGCTGAAGGAACGCAACCTGCTCAAGGGCGAGGACCTTCACCCGACTCTGCGGGACATGCTGACTTCGGCCAGCAAGGCCACCGGTCAGGTAGCGGTACGCCGCTGGGCCGGATCGCAGATGCTGCGCCTGTGCCTGGTGGAGCACGGCGAAGCGTACGTGCTGCTGGTCAACGATGGCGAGGGTGTGGCCATGCGTTCGGTCACCGGGTCGCTCGGCGCCGAACTGTGGCGGTACCTGGGTGACGCCACACCACTGAAGTTCGGGTCGATCAACGCGCCCGCCGAGCAGCTGGCGCTGGCCCTTAACGCCGAACCCGCCGAAATGGCCCGGCGCCTCATCGCGCTCGGCGCCACCAAAGCCGACGCGGTAGCCGTGGCCAAGGCAATGGCTCGCCGCGGCGCGATGACCGAGATCACCGCGATTCGTCGCGTAGACGGTGTCACCGATCGCGCGCCCGGCGGAGTTGCCGTGTACGACACAGCATTTGGCCGGATTATGGCCACGCCGAGCACCTCCGCTGACGGCGCGCTGTGGGCAACTCTTACGCCCGCCACCCCACAGCGGATGTCCCACGCGCTCAAGAGCCTTGGGCTCGAATAAAACTGCGGTACCGCTCAGACCGTCTTAGTGACGCCGTAGTAGGCGATGATGTCTTCGGTTCCCGAGGTCGTGCTGGTGAGCACCGCATAGGACCGCAGGAACGACTGCCCGATACATCCGTCGATCTTGATGTGAACGTCCTTGAGTGTGATGCGCGACTGCGTGCCCTTGAACTTCTTCTTGGTGACCGAAACATTGATGACCTCGCCGGGTTTGGGCCTCACCTCGATGTTTCCCACGAGGGGCATACTGATGTTGCCAAGCCCGGACTGCCCGATCGACGAGGACAGGCCGATGCTTCCCGTCAGGCGAACTCCACTCAAGGCGATACCGCAGCCAATCTGGTATCCGGCCTCGACGGTCCCGCCTTTCAGTTTGGTGCTGCCACCACCTTTCACGGTGGCGATGAACGTGCCGCCGGCCAGGTATTCACGCGAGGAGGTCGCCGTGGTGAGCGGGGGAATGGGCAGCTGGGTCTCTTCCTCTGCCGCGAGTGCCAGCACCCAGCCATCCGGCGTTGTGACAGTCGCCGGTGGTTCGGAAGCGACGACACCGTTGTCCAGCGGCGGGCCAGGCTCACCTTCAGCGGGCCGCGGCGGGTTCTCCATCCCGGCGGGTAAGGGAAGCGGGGAGGGACCGGGCTCAGCCGACGCCAACGGTGTCCCTCCCGTGAGTACACACGCTGTTGCCACAGCGGCAAGAGTCTTAAACATGGTCATGACGCCTCTCAGAGCTGAATATGATTGAGCGAGTTGAGATCTGGATAATCAGGGTTAGACGGCCTTGGTCACACCCATGTAGGTGACCACGTCCTGCGTGTCCTCGGTCGAGCTGGTCAAGATCGCATAGGAGCGGATGAAGGACTGGCCCACGCAGCTGTCGATCTTGATGCGGAATGCCGTAATGGTGACGCGCGCGCTATCCCCCTCGAACGCCATCTTGGTGACCGGGATGATGGTGGCGGTGCCCGGCTTGAGGGTGGGGCGGACCTGCCCAAAGACGTTACCTCCGATGCTGGGCACACCCGCGGGACTGATCTGCGGTGTGATACCGCCACCGAACCTCAAGTCGACCTCGGCAGCGCTTATGCCACAACCGATTTGGTATCCAGCTTCAAGGATCCCATCGGTCAGTTTCGTGGTGCCGGACCCCTGGATGGCACCAAGGAACGTTCCACTGACCACGTACTCGCGTGAAGATAGGGCTGTGGTCAATGGCGCGACGGGCAATTGGGCCTCGTCCTTGGCTGCGATGGCCAGCACCCAACCCTCTCGCGTGCGTAGGGTGCCGGGCTCTGCCGAGGCCACGGCACCGTTGTCTGCGGCTGGGGCGGGTGCGGAATCGGCCGCAATCCGATCCGGCAATGGTTCACCGCCCAGCGGATCAGCCAGAGCCACCGGAGCGGTCGCGCCGAGCACGCCCACGATGGTCAGGACGACAAGACTTTTCAGCATGATGGCGGCGGTGCCTCTCTCAGTTGTCCAACACGATCCGTTCCGGAAAGCCCGGGACTAGTACCCCATACCCCTTTTGGGTATGGATGATTTTTAAGTTGAGCTCATTTACGGCAAGTGAACGGATCGGGAACGGGATTTGTATGTTGAGCGTCTGCTCCATGCGCACACCCCGGCTCGGGCCTCAGGCGCAGTGCGCGGCAGAAGCCTCCGTCCGGCACACTGGACTCCCCAATCGGGATAATGGCAAAATATGAACTCGGCCGACCCGCATTGGGCGGATTAGACGAATATCGCGCAGGATTCAAGGAGGTGGCGATGTCCGGGCAGCGACAACGGATCAGCCGCGCCGAATCTCAGCAACGTACCCGCGAAGATCTCCTTGATGCGGCCGAGGAATTGTTCCTCGCCAACGGACTGGGCGGCACTACCGTCACCAAGATCGCCGATGCCGCCGGCCGGACCGTCGGGGCGATCTACTCGAACTTCTCCAGCAAGGAGAACCTCTGCGCCGAGGTACTGCTGCGCTGCTACATGAGGACCTTCTCCGAGGTCGCAGGCAAGCTCCTTCAGTCCGCCTCGTCCGTCGAGGACCAGGTCGCTCAGCTCGCGCAATGGTCCGCGGCGCTCAGCGGCGATGAGGGCCTGGTAGCGCTGGCCGCCGAGTATGCGCTGGCCATTCACAAGGATCAAACGCAGCTCGCGGTCTCGCAGGGCCATATCGCCATGGGGCGCAGTCTGCTGGGTGCGGTGCTTTCGAACGCCCTTCCCGACACCGTGCCCGATGACGAACGCGACGCCGCGCTTACCGCGATCCTCGCGACCGCGACGGGATTGGCACTGGGCCGCACGCTGGGCACCATCGACAACCAGCAGTACGTCGCGCTGCTGACCCGCACGCTGCAGCTGTGGATTGCCGACCTGCGGCTCTCTTCGAACGCCTCCAGCTAATTCATCGAGCGAGCTCGCGAACTGATACGCGAGCAATCCGATGTCATGGAGTCCTTGCCGTTCTCCCTGTCGTAGGGCATTGCGCCTTCATTCAGATAATCCTATTATCTGAATGAAGTGCTCGACGAGGAGAGGTCCACACATGATGAAAGCGCCGTTCTGGTTCACACAGTCCTGGGGATGCCACCCATGCCCGTAGCCGTCGTGACCGGCGCGGGCAGCGGCATCGGACGCGCGACTGCCGAGCGCTTCGGTCGTAAAGGTTGGACCGTCGTGGTATCCGATATCAACGAGACGACCGGCGCTGAGACGGTTGACCGCATCGTGGGCGATGGCGGTAACGCCGTCTTCCGCCGACTGGATGTCGCCGATCTGGCGGATTGGGAGCTATTCACCGATTGGGTATGCGAGCACCACGGCCTGCCGGACCTGCTCGTGAACAACGCGGGAATCCTCATTGCCGGTGGTTTCCTGGAGCAGACCGGCGCGGACTGGCGGCGGATGATCTCGATCAACATGATGAGCCCGCTGGTTGGGTCGCGATTGTTTGTGCAGCGCATGGTCGATGCCGGCGCAAGAGGTCATATCGCCAACATCTGCTCGGTTGGGGCGTTCCTGCCGACGTCCTTGGCGCCGTCGTATGTCGTGGCGAAGCAAGGGGCTTGGTTCGGCACACAGGCACTACGCGCCGAGTTCGGGCGTCAGGGCATCGGTGTCAGCGCGATCTGTCCCGGCTTGATCGACACAAATCTGTCCGCGAACGGCACTCGCAGCGGTGTCGATAACCCAACGGGCACAACGTGGACGAACAAACTCAGCCGTGGTCAGCACTTTCTCGGACGCTCCCCCGATCATGTCGCTGCTGCGATCGAGCGAGGCATGCGGTGGAATCTGTCCACCGTGCCGGTCGGTCTGGAAGCCTGGCTCGGCTGGTACTTGTACCGGCTCTCTCCCGGCCTGTCCCGCGGGCTCATGAGCCTGGGACGGATGTCGCTGGCCGAACGTGTCGTGGACCTGGGCGCGCGCACACTGAACACCTTGGGGATCGGAGCAGATCGATGAAGACCGCAATCGTGACCGGGGCCGGGTCGGGCATTGGGCGAGAAACCGCCCGCCTCTTCGCTTCCCAGGGAGATCGGGTAATCCTGGCTGATATCGACATCGATGCCGCCGAGTCCGCCGCAGGTGAGATCGTCACCGCCGGCGGCACCGCCATCGCGTATCAATTGGATGTCGCGGACGAGGAACAGTGGGAGGCCTTCGGTAAGTGGGTCGATGCCGAATTCGGCGCGCCACACCTACTCGTCAACAACGCCGGAATCATGGACTGGGGCGGCTTCGTCGAGATGACCGCACAGGAATGGCAGCGCACCATGGACATCGACTTGATGAGCGTCATCTACGGCTCACGCGTATTCGCTCAACAGATGATCGATGCCGGGGTACACGGTCAGATCATCAACATCTCCTCGGGTGCGGCCTTCCTGCCGCACAAGATGATTGCCGCGTACGGAACCGCCAAGGCAGCCGTGCTGATGGCCTCCCAGGCGCTACGCGTCGAACTACGTCGCCACCGCATCGGCGTCACCGCGATATGCCCGGGTGTCATCAACACGAATCTGATCGCCAATGGTCATCGCGCAGGCATCAGCGCGACCGATCAAGAGCAGTGGTACGCACGCGCCGGCAAGATCCAGTCGATCAGTTACGCAGGCCCGGACAAGGTGGCGCGCGTCATCGAGCGATCGGTGCGACACAACTGGGCCGTCGTTCCCGTAAACCCCGAATCGTGGTTCATCTACGGCCTCTACCGCCTGTCACCGAGTCTCAGCCGGGTCGTCACCGGTATCGGCTCGTTCGAACTGGCCGACGGCCTGATGTCTCGGCTGCAGCCCCTCCTGAATCGAGTCGGACAATGAGCGCACCAGCACCGGAATTCGATGTCGCGATCATCGGTGCCGGGCCCGGCGGCATCGCAGCCGGAGTCAAACTACTGCAGGCCGGTATCGGCAACATCGTGCTGCTGGAACGGGCCGATGACGTGGGCGGTAGCTGGCATGAGAACCACTATCCGGGCCTGGGGGTGGATGTTCCGTCCTTCGCCTACCAGTACTCCTTCGCACGAAACTCTCAGTGGAGCAGGCTTTTTCCCAAGGGCGACGAGGTCAAGCAGTATCACGTCGATGTGGCCAAACGCTTCGGTGTCCACGAACGTGTCCGCTTCAACACCAACGTCGAACGGGAAGAGTGGGACGACGCCGGATTCTGGAACCTGCTCACCAGCGACGGTTCGGTCATCACCGCACGCTTCGTGATCAGCGCCGTCGGCGCCTTCGTCCGCCCCAAGGCCGATGTCGGCATCGCCGGAGCGGACTCGTTCGGTGGCAAGGTGCAACGGCCTACAGACTGGGACCACTCGTACGATATGGCGGGAAGACGTGTCGGCATCATCGGCACCGGAGCCAGTGCGGTGCAGATCATTCCGACGATCGCGCCGCAGGTGTCGCATCTCAGCGTCTTTCAGCGCACACCGGTGTGGTCACTGCCCAAGCCGGACCTTGAAATCGGTCCCATCTTGCGCCCCCTTTACGCGGCGCCCGGCGTGCAGCCCGCACTCAATGGCGCCGTCCTGGTACTTGCCGACCTACTACTACGCACCCTGAGCAGAGCGCCGTTCCGATGGTCACGGCCCGCGATGGACAGGTTCGATGCGGCATGCATTGCCGCATACCGGCGTTACATCCGTTGGGTGGTAAAGGATCCGTCCACGGCCGAAAAACTGGCTCCCAACTTCGGCCCGCTTGCCAAGCGCCCGACCATATCCAACGGGTATCTGCAGGCGTACAACCGTGACAACGTCTCACTGATCACCGAGCCGATCGAGAGAATTACCGCAGCCGGCGTCCAGACACGCGATGGCGCCGAACACCAATTCGATGTACTGGTGTTGGCCACGGGATACGAAGTGTTCTCCGATCCGGAGACCTATCTTCCCGGCGCCATTCTGGGAAGCAACGGCTTCGATTTGGCGAAATACTATGCCGAGCAGGGATTGCAGGCCTACGAAAGTGTTGCGGTGCACGGTCTGCCAAATCGATGGACGTTGTGCGGACCGTACTCGTGGACCGGCTCGGGTTGGCATGCCTTCATGGAGATGACCTCGGATCACGCCGTACGTGCGATCACCGAGACCATCCGGCGCGGTGCGATTCGCTGTGAAGTACGCAAGGAGATCGCCGACACCTACCATCAGACGGTGCGGCGACGGTCCGAGGCGATCCGGTACTACCTCGCGGAGCTGAACGGACATATTCCGACCTACTACCGGAACTCGCAGGGCGACAGCACGTACCTGCGGCCCGCAGGTTTCTTCGAGGCACGCCGCAGCACACGCAGGTTCCCACTCGACGACTACATCTACGAGAAGCAGCCCGCGGGGGTGCTCGCATGAACGACTCGGTACCGATTGCCGCAACGGGCGGCACCGTCAGCGTCGAGATGACGGGGAGTGGATCAGCCCTACAAAGGTTTTCCCACGCGGTGGCGCGCGTGCTGCTGCGAGCACCGCTGGAGCTTCTTGCCAAACTCGTCCTGCGATTTCCCGCGTTGAGGACGCGCGGATTCCGGGCTGTCAACTTCGTCGAGATGGCCGCATACCCGTTGCGGCCGAGTAGGGGTACTGCACGCCGTATTGTGACGTTTCCTCGCTTCCGCGCGGAATGGCTCTGGCATAAGGATCTTTCCGATCCCGAGAATCCGGCGGAGGGCGCGGTGCTGTACTTCCACGGCGGTGCCTTCATTCTGGGCGGCCTCCACAGTCACCGGCGCATGACGGCACGCCTTGCGCGGGCAGCGGGAACGCGACTACTCGCGGTCGACTATCGCCAGCTCCCGTTGGCGCACATCGCCGAATCTGTCGCCGATGCCATGACCGCTTACCGGTATCTGCTCGACCAGGGATACACCGCCGACAAGATTGTGTTCGCGGGTGATTCAGCCGGAGGTGGACTGGCCTTCAGCGCGGCGCTCGCCGCGCGAGATCTCGGATTACCTGTACCCGGCGGCATCGCCGCCATCTCCCCCTGGGCGGACCTCGATTGTTCGGCCAAGAAGGCTCATCCGAACGAGTCCCGTGACGCGATGCTGTCCGGTCTCATTCTCTCCGTTCCGGGCGAACTGGGCATGGCCCCCGACGGGGTGTTGGACCCCGCCTGGTCATCGGTGAACCACGATTTCACCGGCCTACCAAAGGTTTTCATTCAAGTGGGATCACTCGAGGTGCTGCTGGTCGATGTCGAGCAATTGGCCCGCCGCTGCGCCGAGGCCAACGTGCCGTGCACGGTTCAGATCTGGGACCACGCCGTGCACGATTTTCAGATAGCGGCGGATCTGCTGCCTGATGCTCGGGCAGCCGTTGCAGACATGGCGTACTTCATCGGCCAGATCACCAACCCGACCATCTCCAAGGCAGGCACATCGTGAGCACACCCGCCCTCCCCCAACACGAGGTCCTCGTCGTAGGCGCCGGATTCGGCGGTATCGCCGCGGGCGTCAAGCTACGCAAGGCGGGGATCGACGATTTCGTCATCGTCGACAAGCATCCGTCCGTGGGCGGAACGTGGTTTATCAACAAGTATCCCGGTGTGGCGGTGGACATTCCATCCTTCATCTACAGCTACTCCTTTGCGCAAACCGGGAACTGGAGCCGGCTGTTCGCGCCGGGGGAAGAGCTGCAGCAGTACGCCGAGGACGTAGTCGATCAACACGGCTTGCGCGACAAGCTGCGGCTGAGCACCACGGTGCTCGGCAGCCGGTTCGACGAGGCCACCGACATCTGGCATGTGCAGACCGACCGAGGCGAAATCACGGCACGTCACGTGATCGTCGGGATCGGGGGGCTCGAGGTGCCGAACCTGCCGAACATCCCGGGTATCGACACCTTCGCCGGCAAGCTCCAGCACACCACGGCGTGGGACCACGACTACGACCTCACCGGCAAGCAGGTGGCCGTGATCGGAACCGGCGCCACCGCACTGCAGTTGGTACCAGCGATCGCTGATCAGGTCAGTCACCTGACGGTGTTCCAGCGCACCGCGATCTGGGTCGCGCCCAAGCTCGACTTCAAGACCGGCCCCCTCACCCGATTCATCTTCGGCAATCGCCTGCTGCGCGCGCCCCTGCGCGGCGCCGGCATGGTGCTCGTCGAGTTGGGGCTCGGCGGCGCGCTGCTAGGCGGACAGCTGCTGGGGGAACGCTTGTACAAGGCGGTGCTGCAGAGCGTTGGTCTGGCCCTGCGGGGATGGATGTGGACGCAGCTCCCCGGAGAACCCGAACTACGCAAGAAGCTCACCCCTACCTATGCCTTCGGTTGCAAACGGCCCTCGATGCATAACGAGTGGTTTTCGACGTTCACCAAGCCGAATGTCGACCTGGTGACCGAGCCCATCGAACGCATCACGGAGGACTCCGTCGTCACCGCTGACGGTGTCGAGCACAAGATCGATGTGCTGGTCTGTGCCACCGGATTCAAGGTCATGGAAAAAGGCGCGACCCCGCCCTTCCCCTGCCTGGGACGCGAGGGCGTCGACCTGAACACCTGGTGGGATGAGAATCGCTATCAGGCCTACCAAGGGGTGACCATTCCGGGTTGGCCCAACGCCTACATGCTGATCGGCCCGTGGGCGTACTCGCCCGGATCATACCTAGTGCTACTGGAATCAACTGTGGCCCATGCTGTTCGAGCGATAAAGGAGTCCCGGCGGCGTGGAGCCACCCGGTGCGAGGTTCGCCGGGAGCCTCACGACAAGTACTGGCAACAGATGCTGTCGCGTGCCGCCAAGAGTCATCTGCCCACACCGCTGTGTGCCGGCTCGAACACCTACTACATCAACTATCAGGGTGATGCTGCCGCGTACCGCCCCTCCACCAATACCGAGATGCGCCTGCAGAACCGGTATTTCCCATTCACCGACTACGAGTTCACCAGCGTTAGTGAGAAGAACTCAGTCGATCTCGCCACGTCTCGAGGGTCTGCATGAACACGCTGGTCGACTGATCGAGACCGACCAGGCCCATGGTGTGGTTGACCACCAAACCCATACCCGTCGCGATGATCGCCGCCACCGCGTCGTCGAGGAGGGCGCCCTCGTCTACGTCGATGCCTTCGCTCTGAAGCTGTCCCAGAAGTACCGCTTTCACCCCGTCCTGCAGACCCGACACCGTCTCCCGGATGAGCTCTGATTGTTCGGGACTGTGCCGGGCAGCCAGGAGATACTCAGTGGTGAGGCCGATCCAATCGGTCTCACCACTGAGAACTCGCCACTTCGCCTCGACGACCTCAAGTTTGGCCGACGTCCCCTCGGAGGCCATCACCGCCAGCGCGACCTGCGTCAGCCATCCTTCGTAGTGAATACGCAGGAGTTGCTGACACAACGCGTCTTTGCTCTCGAAGTTGCTGTAGATCGACCCCTGGGTGCGTCCTGCCTCGGCCGCTATCTGCGCGACCGTCGTCGCGTGAAATCCCCGTTGCAGAAAGACCGTCTCGGCGGCGGTGAGCACGAGCTCGCGGGTCTGCGCCTGGAGCTCCTCGCGTGTCAGCGCCCTCGGCATCGACACCCCGCTCGCTAGTCCGCGCGCCCCATCGTGCGCCTTTCGATTCCCGACCGTAACCAGGTGGCTCGCAGTATATCCAGCCACCGCAATCGGCTCGGAGATCGCTGCTCGGGGCATGGGCTACAGCGGCGGTCAGGTCGCGACAGGATTTCGCGCGGACGCGGCGACGAGCGCCTTGGCTATGGCGCCCGCCGGTGCGACGTCGCAGGCGCGGTGCGCCCGGAAATCCCAGGTGACTTCACGACCTCCCGCGGTCGCGACGAAGACACCACCCAGCTGATACGGGTCGCCCGTTCGTTGGTACGGATATACACCCTCACGCATGAGCTCGAGCCACGGTCCGAGGTTCGAGAGCCCGATCGTTCCTCTTCGGTACCGCCAGAGCCCCATCGTCCGGTACAGCGTCTGGTCATGCGTCGTCAGCACCAAGAACCGGGTCTGGCTGCGCTTACGAAAGGTGAAGCCCTGGATAGAGGTGCCCAATCCGATGAAGACGACTTTCGCTCCCGCAGCCACGATCTCATCGTGGTAGCGGTTGAGCGATTGGGCCTGCCGAAGTGCGAAGGCACTGCCGAACTGGCGCAGGAAGACGAAAGCCACTGGGCCCTCGGCCCACAGCTCCTGAAACTCATGCAGGTGGTGACGATCATCGAGTAGCCGCTCATTGGCCATGATGTCGATACGTGTCATACCAGTGCCTCTACCGACCGCGCCGCCGCGACGGCATGCATCGGGCATGCACTGGCCTCGAGTGTTCCCCCCTTGCCCTGCTGCAGTTTCAGGCCCACCTCATGATCGAAAGGCACCGGCCCGGTATCCGGTGCATGCCGGATCGCGTTGTGCATGTATCCCCACATCTCGTATCCGAACCAGGGAAGAATCAGCTTTTCGACAATCGGATTACGCAGTGCACGCACGGCACCCTTGATCGCGAACGTGCCAATGGCGGGCCGGATGCGCATGGTCTCCAGGTCACAGATCTCCCGGACGTACGGCGTGAGCAGTGGGATCGCCGCCCAGATCGCGAGTTTGATGCCCGCACTCATAATCGCGTTGGGATACAACGGCGTCCACGGATTGTGCAGCATGAAGTCGTACAGTTCCTGGGCCGGCCGGGTAACCGCCATGATGTTCTTCTCCGCGTCCTTCACCCAGGCCTCGACGGCCTCTGGCGTATCGGGAAGCTCGCCCGCCGGCATGCCCATCAACTCGCACACGCGCACCTGCTCCTTGTAGAACACGCACTCGTCCTCATACGTCGCGTTCGGGTCGCCAAACCTCTTGTAGGCACGCCAGAGGTGCGGCCACCCGACCACATACGTAAACTTCAGCGTCTCAATATGATTCGCACGATACGACTCGCCGGTCGATGGCACATCACCATTGACGTGCGAGTGCTTACGGAAAAGATCTCGCCCTACCTTGACCGCCGCGTCGGTGTCTCCCGCGACAGCACCGGCGAAAAACAACAGACTCCGGCGGATCCTGCCCACCGTGTCGTAGTAGTACGTCGTGTGCTGGCCGACGCCGTAAGCGCCATCGGGGTCGATGGTGGAGATGAACAACCCTGAGAGTGCACCCATCCCGGCGATCATGACGTTTTCGTAGACCTTGAAGCTGAGCGAGTCGAGCCCGAAGTAGCCGTCGTCCTGGCGCGGCGCCTCGGCGATCTGCAATGCCTTCTTGCCGTTCTTCCCGTGCAGCTTCAACAGGAAGTCGTACCGCCGGTCGCGCCTGCGACGCTCCTCAACAGTTCCCGCGTACCTCGGGTCGTCTCGCAGGCTGCCCATAGTCCAACTCCCTTGCATCGCAGTGTGACGTGCTTGGTTCCAACCAGTTGGAATAGTATCGATATTCAGATTGCATTGCAATATAAATATGGAAAAGAGCTCTTCCGCCCGCTCGGTTACGACGACTTGTCGGCATACGGTGCTACAACACCGGTATGAAGAAATCACCGGAGTGGCGCCACGCCATCAGCTGCGGTGTGGCATGCCGTGACTGCGTCCAGGACATCGATCACTGTCACGGCACTCTCATCGTGCATTCCACTCGCCACGCCGAGTGCACAGATCGCGATTGCGACGGACTCTATCTACTTCGACACAGCCTCGTTATCGATTGCATTGCCGCACAATGTGATTGCGAAGGCGAGATACAACTAGCCGGTTAGCCCATCGGGTCGGCCGACTGCGCCAGTTCCTCTGCGCTGGCAGCCTCCTGATGCGGGAATGGCGCCACCGCATCACCCCAGTGCACGCAGCTCCATCGCCCATCGGTAATCGGCGCCAGCACAACCGCTTCCGCATTACGCAGGTGATGGTTCACCGCGAAACCCGGATCCACTCCGGCGAGTGTGGCCGCCACCAGGCGAATCGCCGCGCCGTGGCTCACCACCACCACATCGCCGGTTGATGCGTCGTTTTCCAAGTGCCGCAACCGGAGTTCGGCGACAACGGGCAGGTACCTGTCGAACACGTCCTGCGCGGATTCGCCACCAGGCAAACGGGTGCCGAAGTCACCAAAATGCCAACGCTCATACGTGCGGTCGAAAACCTCAAACGATTCCACGCCGGTGTGGTCCTCCAACTCCCCGGCCTGTACCTCGTGCAAACCGTCGAGCTGAAGAGCTTCCACACCAAGATGTCCCGCGATCTCGGAGGCGGTCTGGACCGCGCGCAGCGCCACAGAATGCACCAGGACCGCTGGCGCCAGCTCTTCATACTGCTTGGCGAAAAGGCGCGCCTGTTGCAATCCGAGTTCGGTCAGCGCCGCACCGGGCGGTTTGGTGTCCAGTCGGCGCTCGACGTTTCCATAAGACTGTCCATGCCGGACCAGGACAAGGCGCCCACTCATCGCAGCCTCCCTTCCCGCGTTTCGGCCAGCCATCCCGACGCCTCGTCCAACACCGGTGGGTTGGCGCCGTCGGGTGCCGTCGTCTCTCGTGGCCACGATCCCAAATACCGCACATCCTCACAACGGCGATGCAGCCCCTTGAGTGCCTCCCCGACCGCGACATCGTCGATATGCCCGACACAGTCCAGGAAAAAGCGATACGTGCCCAGCCCGGTCCGGGTGGGGCGGGACTCGATACGGGTGAGATCGATGTCCCGGATCGCGAACTCGTTCATGGCGGCAGCGAGTGCACCGGGTACGTTCCCCAGCCCGAGCACCACGGAAGTGCGATCGGAGCCCGTGGCCGGTGGCGGTGGCCCGGGTTGACCCACCAGCACGAAACGGGTGTGCGCATGCGCTTCGTCCACGACACCGCTGGCCAGGGCACTCAGCCCCAGGCGCTGCGCGGCCCATTCTGTACACACTCCCGCATCGGCCCGCTGCGCCTTCACATCCTCGGCCGCCGCAGCGTTCGAGTTGGCGGCGACCAGCTCGGCGTTCGGCAAGTTGTCCGCCAGCCACTCGCGTACCTGAGCGACGGCGATCGGGAAACCGGCGACGGTCTTCACGTCCTGCGCGGAAGTGCCCGGCCGCACCGCGATGGTGAAGGACACCGGCAACACCGCCTCGGCGAAGATCTGCAGCGGAGCACCCACCGCCAGGGTGTCCAGCGTCGGTACCACCGGGCCTTCGAGCGAGCTCTCGATCGGAACGCACGCGTACGTCGCGTCACCCTTCTGGACCTGCACCAACGCATCGCGCGCGCTGGCCACCGACACCGGCTCCACCTCGGGTAGACCCGGTATCCGCCCCGTCGTCCGCAGCTTGATCAGTGCGGCCTCGGAAAACGTCCCCTCCGGCCCCAAATACGTGATGCGCTGCACACTCCAAACCTTAGGCGTTCCACCGCCCGGCGAACCCCCGACACAGTCGACAGCACAGGTGTCCCTTGCACTCTCCACGGTCCGTTGTTAACTTAGGCTTACCTCAGTTGGTTGACACGACAGGGTTCCAAGGAAAGGGTCGCCATGACCGCAGCACCGCCCACCACCGCAGAGCGCGTGCGCTCCGCATGCGCCCGCGCCGCAAGCTCCACTCTCGCCATTGCCGGAGCCGATGTGGTCGGAACCTCGCTGCACCACCTGTTCGACGACGGAACCTTCGCCGTTGCGGTCCCCGCCGACAGCGCGACCGCTGCGACCGTGGTTTCCGCGGGGCCGAACGGCATGCCGGCACTCCTGGAACTGACAGACCAGGCACCGCTACCGCTGCGCGAGCCGGTCAGATCCCTGGTCTGGGTGCGCGGCAACGTCGTGGCCGCCACCGATCGGGAGGCCCGCGGCATCGTCGACGTCATCGCCAGCCGCACACCCGATCCGGCACTCCTGGACATCCGCACCGATATGCGGCTACGTACGGAACCCGGCTCGATCCTGCTGTGCCTGACCGTGGAGTCCGTCGTTGTCGCCGATTCGACCGGCGCCGAATCGGTTGATGTCTCCGCGCTGCTCGGCGCGCGCCCCGATCCTTTCTGCGCACTCGAGGCCGGGTGGCTCTCACATATCGACAACGACCACCGCGATCTGGTCGAGCGGCTGGCGCGGCGGCTTCCGCTGAGCCTGCAGCACGGTGAGGTGCGGCTGCTCGGCATCGACCGCTACGGCATCCAACTGCGCGTGGAGGGCGAGGCCGGTGACCACGACGTCAGGCTGCCGTTCAACGAACCCGTCAACGACACTGCCGGACTGAGCCAAGCGCTGCGCATCCTGGCCGGCTGCCCCTTCCTCAACGGACTGCGCGCCCGAAAGATCTAACCCAGCAACAGCTCGCGCAACACCCCGGCGAACATCGCCGGAGCAGTTCGGTGCGCGAAATGGTCCTGTCCGACAAGCTCTTTGACTCGCACGCCGGGTACCCGCCGCGCCAGGTAGCCCACTGGCTCACGGAACTGCATCGGCGAGTTGGCCCCCTCCAGCAGCAGCATGGGGATGACCGCCCGGGTGTACTCATCGAGCACCTCCGCGCACTTTTCGAGCGCCTGAAACTCCCGCGACACCGTCACCGAACGCGCTCGGACAGCCTCGCTGCCTTCCCGATTCGCCACCGCCACGCTCTCCGACACCGGAAGCGGCGGCTCGTAAAGGACAACAGCCGCCACATCGAGTCCGCGACGTAACGCCTCCAAGACGACGACGGCGCCGAACGAATGGCCGAGTATCACCGCATCCGGCCCGGCCTCCGCGGCCACCGCGATGACGTCATCGGCCTCACGCGCCAGGCTGTGCTCTGCCGCGTCGGTACTCGCGCCGTGCCCACGCCGGTCGATGAGAAAACAGGTGAAGTCCCGCTGCAGCTCTGTGGCGACATCAGACCACGTCGCCCCCGAATCCATGGCTCCGTGCACCATGACGAGCGGTGGCCCCTCGCCGGACACAGTCAGGCTCAGCCGCACTCCATCGGGCGATGCCACATAGCGCAACGCGCTCACCACATCGGACACTCTTCTACCAATACCAGCCACAATGAGCGCCGTGGCCGAATCGGACATGTCAGCGCGCACAATCCGCATCGAGATGGGGATTGTGCTCGCCATCAGCTTCGGGATGAGCGCGGTGAGCGCCCTTCTGCAGTTCACATCTGCCGTCATCGCGGGGCTTTCCGGCCAGACCGTCGCCCTCAATCCCCGTCGCGCCGAGCTGAGCCTGATCGACCTCGGATTGAATCTCGTGTCGATCACCCGGTTGATCGCGTGGGGCGCACTCGCGGTGTATCTGCTGTGGCGCAGCGGATTCGGTCCGTCATCGATCGGGCTCGCCCGCTGGCGCTCGCGTACCGATGGCCTGGGGGCGCTCGGATTGGCGGCGCTCATCGGACTTCCTGGCCTGGCGTTGTACGTCGGCGCGCGCTGGATGGGCTTGAGCGTTCAGGTCATTCCCGCCTCACTCGACGACACCTGGTGGCGCATACCGGTGCTGGTGCTGTCCGCCTTCGCAAACGGCTGGGCCGAGGAAGTGGTGGTCGTGGCCTATCTGCAGACCCGACTGCGGCAGCTGGGCTACGGAACAGCGACCGCCATCGCGTTCTCGGCACTGCTGCGAGGTTGCTACCACCTGTATCAAGGCGTCTCGGCCGGTATCGGAAATCTGGTGATGGGCCTGGTCTTCGGATACGTCTGGCAGCGGACCGGACGACTATGGCCGCTGGTTGTCGCCCACGGCGTAATCGACACCGTGGCCTTCGTCGGGTTCGCGTTGCTCCGGGATCACCTGAGCTGGCTCCATTAGCCTCATCTCATGGGATGCGCACGATGACCGAGCCCACCATCCCCTTCCGTGGGCGGCGCCCCCATCGACGGGACGGGCGGGAGGACAGCGAGGTCATCCGGCGGTATCCGCAACAGCCGCCGCCTCCACCGGCCCGCACCCCACCGCGTCGACAGGGACCACCGCCGCCGCGCCGGGAGCACTCCCCACCGCCGCGTCCGACCTCACGTGATGTGCGACCCCGGCGGCCCGCACCGCCTGCCAAACCGCCGCCGCCCCCACCGCCGTCCCGGCCGCGCCGCACCAGACGGTGGGGCACCTGGATACGGCGCACTCTCCTTCTCGCAGTGACTCTTGTTCTCGTCGGGTTCTGCACCATCGTCGGCACGGCGTTCTGGATCGACGGGCGGTTGCACCGCGTGGACGCGCTCACCGACTATCCGGAACGCCCGCTGCCCGGCAGCGGGACAAATTGGCTTCTGGTCGGCTCCGACAGCCGTCAAGCCCTCAGCCCCGAACAGGAGGCGGAGCTCTCTACCGGTGGCGACACCGGTGATGGCCGCACCGACACCATCCTCGTGGTGCACATACCGGCCTTTTACGACGGTGGGCCCGCCACCATGGTGTCCCTCCCCCGGGATTCGTACGTTCCCATTCCCGGATACGGAAGCGACAAGATCAACGCCGCCTTCACGCTGGGCGGAGCGGCCCTGCTCACCCAAACCGTCGAACAGGCCACCGGCCTACGCATGGACCACTACGCGGAAATCGGATTCGGTGGATTCGCCTCGGTGGTCGATGCCGTCGGCGGCGTCTCGATGTGTCTCGACGAGCCGATCGACGACCCCCTAGCGGGAGTCAGTCTGGCCGCCGAGTGTCAGATACTCAACGGGCCCAACGCACTTGGATATGTGCGCAGTAGGGCCACACCTCGTGCAGACCTGGACCGCATGACACATCAGCGGATTTTCATGGCCGCGCTTTTTCACCGTGTGAGCAGTCCGGCGGTGTGGGCCAACCCATTCCGGTGGTATCCACTCGCCACCTCTACTGCCGATGCCATCACCGTCGCTCAGGGCGATCACAGCTGGAATCTGGCTCAACTGGGCCTGGCCCTAACCGCCTCTACTCAAAACCTGACCATGCCCATCGGCTCGTTCTCCTCAAACTGGGCGGGGGACGTCGTCACCTGGGATGAGGAGGCCTCAGCACGGCTCTTCGAGGCCTTGCGCACCGGTCAGCCAGTACCCGCAGACCTCTTGCCCGACCCGGCCACACCGACCCCTTGACGCACTAGGCTTTTCGGTGTGGCTACCACCGACCTCCATGCGCGCGCATCTTCACCGTTCCTCGAACTGTTGCGGGACCAAATCGGCAACGAGTTCACGGCCTCCCAGCAGTACATCGCGATCGCGGTCTACTACGACGATGCCGATCTGCCGCAGCTTGCCAAGCGCTTCTATGCGCAAGCGGTCGAAGAGCGCAATCACGCGATGATGATCATCCGCTATCTGATCGACAAGAACGTGGACGTCTCGATCCCCGGCGTTGATGGCGTCGTGAACGAATTCGCCGATGCGCGCGCACCCATCGCCTTGGCCCTCGAACAGGAAAAGCGCGTCACCGACCAGATCACCGCGCTCGCCCGCGCGGCCCGTACGTCGGGCGACTATTACGGCGAGCAGTTCATGCAGTGGTTCCTCAAGGAACAGGTGGAGGAGGTCGCCGCCATGGACACGCTGCTGACGGTTGTCGATCGTGCCGACCACGACCTGTTCGATCTGGAGAATTTCGTGGCGCGCGAGCTCAACCGGCCCATCGGGCAGGACCCCACCGCTCCCCCTGCCGCCGGGGGCGCACTCTAAATCAATTTAGTGCACGACGATTTCCAATTGTTGTTGCACAGAAATTAACTTTGGCTAAGTTAAGAATTCGCCAATTACCTTGCGTAAAATTCGGGAATTACTTAGGTGACGGTAACCTCATTAAGGCTGACCTTGGCTGACAAGGCCTCTGACCTGGTCTATTGTCGAGTTCATGTCCGCGAACGACACCCCCAAGACTAAATTCAACGCGCTTCTCCACGACCAGATTGGCCACGAGTTCACCGCGTCGCAGCAATACATCGCTATTGCCGCGTATTTCGATGACGCCGATCTTCCGCAGCTCGCCGCACATTTCTACAAGCAGGCGGTAGAAGAGCGCAACCACGCCATGATGATCGTGCGATACCTGATCGACCGGCGCGTTTCCGTGGAGATCCCGCCCGTGGGCGCGGTCACGAACGGATTCACCGCGCCGCGCGAACCGCTGGCGCTGGCGTTGGCTCAGGAGCAGACCGTCACCGAGCAGGTCACCGAGCTGGCCCGCACCGCCCGGGACGAAGGCGACTACATCGGCGAGCAGTTCATGCAGTGGTTCCTCAAGGAACAGGTCGAAGAGGTCGCCCTCATGGACACGCTGCTCACCGTGGCCGAGCGTGCGGGAGACAACTACTTCGACCTGGAGGAGTTCGTCGCACGCGAGATCTCGGTCGAATCAAGCGATCCCACCGCACCCCCGGCCGCGGGTGGCTCGCTGTAGCCAACCTGACGCGCCGCTGACTGCTCTCCCTCGCGCTCGACCACGGTCGAGAACGGGGGAGAGTTTGTTTTCGCACCCATCACGCCCGTTCTCTCACTCCCCGTCGGCTAATCTTGATTGGCAGATCCTGATTTGCCACCTCAAAGGACGACGCTACGGAAAGGGGGGCGGCGTACCGGATGTCCCGCGGCAGACAGATTCAATTGACGCTCACTGCTTCTCGCGCCATAGAGTCACTTCGAGCCAACCCATTGTTTGTCGACACATTGGCCCAACACCTGGTACTGGCATCGGGTGACCCCTACGCGTTAGCACTCCTCGACCATCAACCAGCGGATTCTCCCGTTGCTGCCGATCCGACTAGCGACCACAAATCGTTCATCGCGCATTGCCGGTCACTGATGACGCGGCACTACGACGACTCCCTGCTGGCTGCAACACATTCCGGCGCCCGCCAGGTGGTGCTGCTAGCGGGTGGCCTAGACACCCGCGCCTATCGGCTGGACTGGCCTGATGGCACCACGGTTTTCGAGGTCGACTATCCGGAGCTACTCGGCTTCAAACAAGAGGTGCTCGCCGAGATTGGTGCGCAACCGCGCGCCGAACGCCGACAGGTCGGAACGTTCCTCAGCGGGCCGTGGCAGCCCGACCTGACCGCAGCCGGGTTTGACCCCGATCTGCCCACCGCATGGCTGGCCGAGGCACTCGTCTCACATCTGCCAGGCCCCAGCCATGACGCACTCTTTGAGCGCGTCATCGAGATGTCGGCCCTCGGGAGCACCATCGCCACCGACACCGACGGCGCAGCACCCTCCGGCCAGCCGTGGGCCGACGTTCGCGATGCGTTGACTCCCGACACATTCCAGGTGCAGGAACTCACGCTGGCGAACGACGGACGGACCCGTTCCGGTGAGTGGCTGTCGGGGCATGGCTGGCTTGCCGGCACGACCACCGGGCACGAACTCGCGCAGCGCTACGCCAAGGCTTTGAGCGCTGAGCCGGCACCGTACGCCCAGGAATTTGCGGAACGCCGGTTTCTCACCGCGACGCTGCCATCGACGTACCTCTCCTAGCGCCGAGAACTAAGACGCCGCACTGAGATTCGAATCTCGAGCGCGCTTGACGCGATAAAGCATGTCATCTGCGGTTCTGCGCAGAGACTCGAAATCAAAGCCGGCATCGCCCGTCGATCGCCAGGCTGATCCAACGCTGACGGTGGCACCGTGCGGTCCGATACCGGCTCGCAGTGTGCTGACCCGCTCGATGAACGCGACTGCTTCCTCGGCCCGATCATGAAAGGCCACGATCATGAACTCATCGCCGCCCACCCGGGCCGTGATATCGCTGGCCCGGGCCGTAGTGGTGAGCACCTGAGCGACAGCCTTGATGGCTTCATCGCCCGCCTCGTGCCCCAGCGTGTCGTTTATTTCCTTGAGACGATCCACGTCCACCAAGACGACAGCGACGATTCGCGGGGCGCGCTGCCCGAACAACAGTGAGTTCAACGCCAGTTGCACGCCGCGGCGGTTCAACAATCCGGTAAGCGGATCCTGGTGTGCCGCAATGGAGACAGCCGTCAGCGATCTCCTTCCGCCCTCGATCACCGCCTGGATGATGAGGGGCAACAACACCACGGAGGAGATGACGGGTGCGTGGTAGACGTACTGCCCGAAAAGTGTGGCCTCGCCGAGATGGACATTCCACACCGTGATGGCACAGATCGCCGCGGTCGCAAAGACACAGTGGGCGGCCAGCACCCGCCAACCGAGCAAGAACGCTGCGAACACACCTACCAGGCCCATATGTGAAATCGCGCCCAGGCGGGAGGCGGGCGCCGAGAGCATGCACGCACCGAGGACCAATGAGATATCCGCCCAACACACGAAGGCGATCGCCGTGCGGCGTTTAGGCCAGGGCAGCACGATCCAGCACATCCCGACGACCAGAGAAGAAGCCACCAATACGCCGTGAATAACCCTGGGCAACACACCGTGCGGCCCCATCGGATGGAGCTGAATGAGTACCCCAAAGACCACGATCGACATGCACAGCAATCCGATGGCGATCTTGAGAGGAACCAGGTTACGGCTGACTCGCAACGCGCGCGTGGCGAGTCTGTACTCCTCCCCGTATGTCAGCGACGTGTCACCAGCCACAAACGTGATTATGGGCCTGACCCGTGTAGCAAATAGGGGTTAATGACAGAAATTCAACTACAGCGCGGTACCGGTGAGCCCTCGCTGCAACCATGCTTTGGTGCGGCCGGGATGGTTGGTGGCTATCCAGGCGACGCCTATGCTCCGGCAGAATTCGACGTCTTCGTAATGGTCGACGGTCCAGCAGTAGGTGGCTCGCCCCTGCGCCGCAGCCCGGTCGACCAGTTCCGGGTGCTCGCGCAAGGTGGCGATGGATGGCCCCACCGCGGTGGCTCCCACGGTGGTCGCGGCACTGCCTCCCAGATATCGCGACGTCTCCCCCAGGAGCACCGTCGGCAGCATGGGCGCCGCGCGGCGGATACGCCATACCGCCGCGGCAGAGAACGACATAACGACTGCCCGCGACATATCCGCTGACGCTGGTGCCGCGATGCCGAACCGGTGCAACAACGCCAGCACCTTGTTTTCCACCAACGATCCATAGCGGACCGGATGTTTGGTTTCGATGAATAGTTTCACCGGGCGGTTCCAGTCGAGCACCAGCGAGACCAGCTCCTCGAGGGTCAGCAGCCCGGTGCTCGGCCCGGCCTCCGCTCCGCCGGGGTGCCATCCTCCGAAGTCCAACGCGCGCAGCTGGCTCAGTGTCATCTCACTGACCAATCCGGTCCCATTGGACGTGCGATCCACCCTGCGGTCGTGGACGCAGACCAGTTGTCCGTCGCGAGTGAGGCGAACATCGCATTCCACACCGTCAGCGCCCTCTTCGAGGGCGAGCTCGTATGCGGCAAGAGTGTGCTCGGGCCGATCCGCCGACGCACCCCGGTGCGCGACGACGAATGGGTGACGCTCGGCCCTGCCGTCTATCTCGTCGGCTCCTTGCACGAGCTGAGGGTCCTCCCCATCACCAGGCTCCGGCGACTCGGTCACGCTCCAATGCTGCCGGTTCCTGCCCCGTCCGTTCAACCGCAGCGCCGGAATTGTCCTCGCGTGTCGCCGGCACATCGGGTTGATCGGCGTCAATCGGCACTGGCCCTTGCGGCGACTCCACCGCCAGCCAGCGCACCGCCCGGTGATGTCCTTCTGGCGCGGTGAAGCCGTCGTACACGCGCCGAAGGGACCAGACCGCTACCGCTGCGATCGCGTAGTCGATCGCGGTGAACAGCGCGTTGTCCGCCACTCCCTGCACAGTGACCGAGTCACGGGCCACCCAAGTCACCAGCACCAGCAGCCAGGTCAGGCCCCACAGAACCGACCACCACACGATGTTTCGGTATTGCCGGTACCAGCGGTTCTCTATCTTGGCGAGCTCCAGCAGCAGCAGGGGTACGCCGACGATGTTCACGATCGGCAGCAGACACCCCACGCGGATCTCCCAGCGCGCCCGCGGATCCTCAAATCCCAGGTCCCGGTAGGTTTCGGCCCGACGCGCGATCATCCACTCGGTGAGGAACCACGCGGTCGCCACCATCACCGCGAAGGCGAGCGCCACGCTGAAGAGCACTAGCCCGTTCGACGTGCTGGCGACGAACCTGGGAATCAGTGCTCCGCGGTTGTAAACCATCAACGCATATCGAAGAAAATGTGCACACGAAACGATTGCCAGGGTGATGATTGTGGCCAGCAGGAGCCTTTCGAGCACCCGGCTGGGGACACGACCCCCGGCTATCCCTTGGCGTGAGGATCCCGCCGGTTCGATGTGGTCGACCAGACCCCAGCGCGGGATGTACGCGTAGCGCGGCGTCGGCCCGAGCGGACGGCGGCGACGGGTGGCGGTCGGGGGCGAGCCGGGGCGCACGGCAATCCATCGATATCCCGCGGGCAGCCGTGTCGGACGCGCCTGCGGACGGCCGGCGGGCGTTGCCACGGGCCCCCGCGCGGCGGGCGGAACCCAATACTTGCCACCCGACGGCTGCGCAGCAGCGGGCGGACGCGAAACCGGCGCGGCATGGCGCGCCGGTGCTGTCATGCCCGGCTCAAGGAGCGTGCCCCGACACCGCGGGCACCAGTATCGACGCTGCTCACGCACGTTCCACTGGGTACCGCAGCGGGAGCACACCTGGATCATTCGTCCAGCGTAACGGCCTGAGGGGGCAATCGGCAGCGAGTAGTACACAGACACCAACCCACGAGGTTGGTCGCCAGGCGCTCAGCTGATTGTGGGTTTACCTGCCTGTACCCAGGCCAACATCCCGCCAGAGACGTTGCTGACATCGAATCCGTTGCGGTTCAGATAGGCGGCCGCGCGCTGAGATCGCCCACCCGCATGGCAGATCACCCACAGCGAAGCGTCCGGATCCAGCTCGTCCATCCGAGAGGGCACATCGCCGAGCGGTATATGTTGCGCGCCGTCGATATGCCCCGCCGCCCACTCGTCGTCCTCACGGACGTCAAGCAACTTGACACCAAGATCCAGCGCGGCCGAGATCTCGTCGATTCCGACCTGTGGGACCTCATCACCCGAGGGGAAGCTCATCGTCCATTCCTGTCGCTCGATTGGTATGACACCTGCCGCGCCTGCAACTTTTCGCAGTGTGACGCACGCCACAGCAATGTCGGCTTATCCACAGTATCCACAGGTTGATCCACAAACCACATGCTGCTCATTTGCATTTGCGCTGGCCAGGACTTCGTAGCGGCGCTCAGCAGGGCTGGTGACGGGGAACCGTAGCACCGCCTGTGCATAGTTAGCGAATTCATGGTCGCTGCCGTGGGATAGCTCACGCCTGCGCGGGACCACCGGGCGGTACGTCCAGTCCGATGGGGCAGGACACCGATGTCCCACCCAGGCCGCAGTATCCGTTCGGGTTCTTCGCCAGGTACTGCTGGTGGTACTCCTCGGCATAGAAGAAGGTCCGGGAAGCGGCCCCCGAATCCCCCAGCGGGCCGTCCAACGGAGCAATCTCCGTGGTGACAGCGCCATACCCCGCCTCGGCAAGGGCGGCGCCGTACCGTGCGGCACTCGCGGCGGCCTGTGCCGCCTGGCTCTCACTGGTCGTGTAGACGACCGAGCGATACTGCGTGCCGCGATCATTGCCTTGCCGCATGCCCTGGGTCGGGTCGTGACTCTCCCAGAACTGCACCAACAGCTGTTCGTAGGTCACCTGGCGGGGGTCGAACACCACCAGCACCACCTCGGAGTGACCGGTCTGTCCAGAGCACACCTCTTCGTAGGTCGGATTGGGCGTGTAACCCCCGGCGTAGCCGACGGCCGTCGAATAGACACCGGGCAGGTTCCAGAACCCACGCTCGGCACCCCAGAAGCAGCCCTCCCCGAACACAGCGGTCTCCAGCCCCTCGGGAAAGGGCGGCACGATCGTGTGCCCGTTGACGAAATGGACACCGGACACCCGAATCGGGGTGGCACGCCCCGGCAGGGCCGCACCCTCTTCAACGATTGCCGCCTTCCCCGGTTTGAGCCCTTCCTCGAGCCGTCCCAGGATCTGATCGCGAACGTTATCTACCCAAGAAGCCATGGGTTCAATGGTACGCCGTGGCACCCAGCCAATTTGCTGGTCTAGCTGGGGTTTCCAGGTACACGCAGGGTGAATTTTCGCGCATCGCGATTTGGAGCTATGATGACCGTCACACGCGAGGTGATGTGACTCATCTCACCGCGAGGGTAGTTGCAATGTGAGCAGGAGGGCAGCGATGACGGCACAGTCGGCAGGACATGAGTCGATGTCCACTTCCGGCTGGCAGCTGACACCTCGCTGCTACAACACGTCCTATCGTGTCGCGGCATTCCGCGCGCTAGTAATCGCCGTCATCCTCGCGGCCGGCCTCGCGATTCTCATCCTGATCTAGCCGGGATATTCGACGCCCGGTTTCATCCGGCCAACATTGGGTAACCAATTGAGGATGCGTGCGTCCTTGCGACGCGTTGCGCAATAGAGCAGGGTTGAATCGGTAGGCCGGCGCATCCGGTGAAACCGGTTTGGCCGTGTCTTCTCATTGAATGGATCTGCACACACGCGGATACGAAGCAAGCCGAAAGGAATCTCGTGGCTGAGTACACACTGCCCGATTTGGACTACGACTACGGAGCGCTGGAGCCCCACATCTCGGGACAGATCAACGAGCTGCACCACAGTAAGCACCACGCGGCCTACGTCGCGGGTGTCAATTCCGCTGTCGCCAAGTTGGAAGAGGCTCGCGAGAAGGGCGACCACGCCGCGATCTTCCTCAACGAGAAGAACCTGGCCTTCCACCTCGGTGGCCACGTGAACCACTCCATCTGGTGGAAGAACCTGTCGCCCAACGGCGGCGACAAGCCCACCGGCGATCTGGCCGCCGCCATCGACGACCAGTTCGGCTCGTTCGACAAGTTCCAGGCACAGTTCACCGCCGCGGCCAACGGCCTGCAGGGCTCCGGCTGGGCCGTACTCGGTTACGACAGCCTGGGGCAGAAGCTGCTGACCTTCCAGCTGTACGACCAGCAGGCCAATGTCCCGCTGGGCATCATCCCGCTGCTCCAGGTCGACATGTGGGAGCACGCCTTCTACCTGCAGTACAAGAACGTCAAGGCGGACTACGTCAAGGCGTTCTGGAACGTGGTCAACTGGGCCGACGTGCAGGACCGCTACACCGCGGCAACCACGAAGACATCCGGTCTGATCTTCGGCTGATCTTGCTGTTTCGCTTGGGCCCCGGGTTTGTTACAAATCCGGGGCCCAAGTGTGTTTCCGGCGTGTCCGCTAGCGATTGCGGGCCGACTCCGCGCATGGTAACTCTGGAAAGAGCAGCGTCGCGCGATGTGGATTGTGATGTCAGAGTGATTGCGAGCGTGGCAGATATGGCAACCAGTTCCGATCAGCCGATCGAGATCGCGCCCTTCCATGCGGGCGGATCACTCAGAGGGTTTGTGGTGTGCGGCCGCTGGCCCGATTCCACCAAGGAATGGATGCAGCTGCTGATCGTGACCGTGCGCATCGCCACGCTGCCTGGATTACTTTCCACCACAACGATTTTTGGCGCTCGCGAGGACTTACCCGACGATCCCGCGCCTGGCATGGTCGGACTGGTCATCGCCGAAGGAACGGTTCTCGGAGAGTCCGCTGTGACACCCGGGCGTTTTGCGGAACACCAACCACCCGCGTTGCTGATGCTCCACCCACCGTCGGAAACCAACCCGACACTGCCCGAATGCCTTGGCGCGGCATCCGGTTGCCTTCTCCTCCCAGGATTGCCGCACCTGGGCCTGGAGCACCGCGCCGCCTGGGTCGAGGCCGAGTCCGATGGCACGGTGACATCGGTGGTGAGCCGAGTGGGCATCGACCCCATCAGCGACCCGGATACGGCCGTTTTGGCAATGCTGCTTGCGGCATAAGGGAATTGAGGAAATTCGGCTTCCCGGCAAGACGTCACGAAGCGGCCTGATACAACCGAAAGGCACGCGCCTGCTGGAGTTTTCCAGATCGGGCTGCGCCAGACGCCAGCGGATCGCCGAAGAACTAAGGCGTTTGATCGGCCTGCCCACTGCAGTCCCGAAGTGGCGTCCGGCCCATGAGTTGTGCGCCCCGCTGCGCGTGTTCAGCGGTGTCGTGACAGGGGGAGATATCCGGCAGGAGTTCATGGCCTCTCCGTGGCCGTCAGCCGCGTTCACGGGGCCACGAGCTCTGCGCGCCCCACCTTCCACGCGTGTTCGGCGCTTACCGGCGTCGTTAATCGGCCGTGGTACGCGAGAACGGCGCAAACGACCATGCCGAACCAGCGACCACCCATGCGAGTTCTTTCCTCTTCCTGGCGACCATTTCCGCATTCCTTACAGACAGGCCCGGCGCCTCGACAGCGCGGGCCGCGGTCACCCCTGCCAGCGACCATCGGTCCATCGGCGCGTGGTGCGGGTCTTCGGCGGGCAGGGTGTGCGCTAGCGCGGTCTTGATTACGCCGGGCACTTCGCCACGCCGGGCCGTTCCGCCAGGTCTGCTCGCGACGAACGGTGACGACAGCCGCCCAGAGTCCGATCCCGAGGGATCCGCGACGGCACCGAAGGGTTTCATCGCGGGGCAGTGACCGTCCCCCGTTGCCCTAGGTTGCTGTGATCTTGCTCACAGTGCGCGGTCGCGGATTTACCGCTGGTCAGAGGGGATGCCCTGTTGACGACCACACTTGCGGTCGATGTTCCAGTATTTAAACGTTACGACTGCGCGGCGATTCACACCATAATCGCAAGCTGCCGTTATCGTCACGGGCATGACATCGGGCCAGGTCAGCGAGGCATGCGCCGAGAAAGCGCGGCGTCGGTGTCAGTAGCAACGAAGCAGGTTATACCGCCGGGCCCCGTGTCCGGCCGACTTAGGAAACGAATGCCGCTTCTCCACACAGCCCGCGGCGGAGTCCCCGAGTCGTCGCCCTGGGGATTTATCAATCCTTTGCCTGAGAACGAAGATTCCCAGATCGTCCCGAACATTGGACGCTGCACAGATGTGCCTGAGCTAGCAGGTTTGGATAACCGAACACTATGTCCACCGTGGGCGAACTTGATGGTTGCGCTTGGCTCCAGGCAAAATTAAGGTTACGATGGGCAGCAAATACGTCCCCCGAATTAGCAACTTTATCTGTTTGTGGAGGTAAGGCTCGATGAGCACCACGTTCACCGCACGTTTGAATCGGTTGTTCGACACCGTGTATCCGCCCGGACGCGGCCCCCACACCTCTGCCGAGGTGATCGCGGCCCTGCGTTCCGAGGGCATCACGATGTCCGCGCCGTACCTGTCGCAGCTGCGATCGGGTAACCGCACCAACCCTTCGTCGGCGACCATGAAGGCACTCGCGAACTTCTTCCGGATCAAGCCGGCGTACTTCACCGACGACGAGTACTACGAGAAGCTGGATCAGGAACTGACCTGGCTCGCCAACATGCGCGACGAGGGCGTCCGCCGGATCGCGGCCCGCACCGTGGGTCTGTCCGTCGAGGCGCAGGACCGCATCACGCAGGCCGTCGACGAATACCGTCGCAAAGAGGGTCTCGACAGCTAGTCCGCCGCTCGCCTGGCCGGTCCACTCGGGGAAGGACCGGTCAGTTTGGCGTTCACCGCTCATTCGAGCCGGCGGAGTACGCACAGGGGGACGGCGATGTACAACTTAAGAACGACGTTGGGCATGCACCAGTCTGCGGTACTCAGTGGCGATCGCGAGAATCCATTCGCGATCGGAGTATCCGTCAGGCTGGTGTAGCCATTCCGGGCCCGGGAAGTTTTCCTCCGGATCACCTTCGGTAAGAACCCATTTCACTACCGCATGTGCCTGCACTTCGGGCGGTACGTCGAGCTTGGCCGGGTCCACACCGAGCTCGATATCGCCGTCACTCTCCGCCTCTGGGTCAAGCCCCTGGGCGTGCATCGCTTCCAGGAAGAGTGCGTCGGAGATGTACGCCATGCGATCTGCGACCTGGAAGGCGAGCGGGCCACGGGGCCGCACTCCGATCGCCGCATCCGGCTGCCGCTTCTTCAGATCCTTGTATAGCGGTGCCAGTACGAACATTTCGCGGCGAGCAACCAGCCAGGTCTCGAAGGTCGGCAACAGCGATCCCACCGCCACCATCGCCATCGCACATCCGATCAAAGTGGCCGCGGTCCCGATCGTCACGTACTCCGACTGGGCCACAGCCACGCCCGCGACCACCAAGACGGCCAATACCAGCAGGCTGATCCCGACGGTGAAAAGAAACAGGGCACGACCGCGGCGGCTGCGATTCGAGTAGGCCATACCCGCCCACAAGACCACCGAGAGCGCCACGGCGATGTACAGCATCGGGATGAGCCAGGCTGTGCCAGAGGCGAATCCGCCAAGATCGTGCTTCAGAAACTCGCGCGGTGTCATCTCGGGCTGTGGCCCACGAGAGAAGAACACGGCGAGGCTGGCGCCGGCGATCACGGTTGCGGCCAGGTATTGCCAGCGCGCCCATCGCCTGTTGTCTGCCGCGGTGCGGTTCGCGGACATACTGGTGATCATCACGCAGCTGCCCGCCGCGCAGGCCGTCAGCGCGGCCTGGCTCACAGCCACCGAAATGTTTGGCCAGCCCACCGAGCTGTCCACAAGAATCGTCAGCGGCTCCCAGTTCAGCGCCGATACAAGTGCCAGGCTCCCCAACGCAACAATCATGCCGGTGCTCACCGGGGATTGTTTGTGGACGAGCACCCACCCGATGCGCAAACCCGTCGCCATCCCCAGCAGCCCGGCAATCACCCAGGCGATCACCCAAAGGCCTCCCCGAGCCTCACCTGAACAATGGATGCGCGATCAGATGGCAATCGGCCAAGCCGGTACAGCAGCAGCGCCGCGAAGTCCTCGGCCTCTTGTTCGGCCTCCATCCCGGCCGCCCCCACGCAGCCGGTGCGCTGAGAAAGCATGTACGCGATGAGGTCATCGCTCGCGAATTCGGCTTCGTCCCTGGCCATTTCAACCACCGAGATGCCCTCGTGCCGCAACACCACATGCCCGAGTTCATGGGCCAGGGTCCGGTCCCAGGTGGGTAGGCCACGCTGGATGATGAAGATGTCTTCGTTCTCGTACTGGCGCCATTGACCGCATACCCCGGGCGGCAGATCAGCCGAGATGATCTCGATGGACCGGTCCCGATCGCGACCAACGGCCTCGACGAGGGCCGTCAGTGTCACCTCACCCTTACGCGGGGCGAGGTCGAGCACAGCACTGACGGCGTCGGTCACACGACGGCCTGCGCCCATGTGTGTCTCCCCTCACCGTGTGCCTTCCCGGACAGACCCCTCACGGGGTGCTGTATCGATTCTCCCCTATTCCAGGAAGCGGGCGGCAGCGGAGGCACGCACGGTATGCCCGGCCTTGGCTTGCCGGTATCCGATGGCGCCTCCCACGAAGGTCATCATCGCGATGCCCACGGCACCCGGAATGGCCACCGCGGCGATCTCGGAAGTCTTCGTCAGTCGAAGGTAGTCGCCGTAACCGGTACGCGGCGCGATGGTCTCGGCCGCGACGAACTGCTCGATCGGTTTGGTGACCGCCTCGGGTTGCTTGGTCCCGCCGGCGGTCACGATGGCGTCGCCACCGCGGCCACCTTCGGCCTGCTTGATGGTGACGACCGGGGGCGCCGGAGGTACGACAGGCGCCAGCGGGGCGATAACCGGCGGCGCGGGCGGCGCCGCGATGGCGACCGCAGGAGCCTTGGGCGTGGGCACGGTGGGCGGGGCGATGGGTCCGGTGTGGATACCGGGGTTTCCGCCCGGTGTCCGGGTTCCGGCCGCGCCACCGAACGACGGGGTGGCCGGGTTCGGGGTGCCACCTATGTTGGGAAGCCCCGGCAGAGTGATCACGTGATCGTGGTCGTCGGTTTCGTGCTCGTGGGTCGATCCGCCGCCGGCGCCGGGCGTGTGCGTCGAGGTGCTCGGCTTCTTCTTCCAGATGATGATGGTGCGCCCACCCACGTTGAGGGTGACGCCGGGAACCTTGGGCTCCTCAGCCGATGTCTCGTGCTCGGTGTGTGTGACGCCGGGAGCCGGTGTGTCGGCAGTCGCGCCCGGTGCCGTCGCGTTGTGCGGCGAGGTCGCGGTGTCGGCCTTGGGTGTCGTGGCGGTCTGCGTCTTGGGGGCCATCGCGCCCGCGACAGAGCCCAAAGCACCCTTTAAGGTCGGCGACTCTTCGGTGTGAGTTGTTGTGCCACTAGGGTTTTCAGTCGAAGGGGCCTCTGCGTTCGGGGTATGGACACCCGCAGCACCACCGGAATGCGGCAGCGTTATCCCGGTGCCCCCACCGATTCCCACACCCGAGGTACTACCGGAAGTGCTGGTGCTCGAACCGGAACCGTTGGTGCTGGAAGCGGCGCCACCGATGGTGCTCGAGCCGGAGTTACCGGAGGCATGGTCGGAGGAGTTACCGCTCGAGCCCGCAGATCCCGGCTTCGGAACATTCGCTCCGGGCCCCTTGTCCTTGTCGCCCTTGGACGAATCGCTGCTACCGCTGCTGCTGCCCGCCGCGCTTTCCGATCCGGAGCCACCATGCAGGCTTTTACCGAAGCTCGGGGCAGAGGGCGCGCTGCGCGTGCCACCGCTGCCCGGCCCACCGCCGCCACCGGATCCCCCGCCGAGCAGGCCACCGGTGATCTTGTGGATCGCACCACCCAAGCCGTGGTCGTGGTCGTTGTCGCCACCTGATCCGCCGCCGGGTTTTGCGTCCGCGGCCGGCGTCGAGATGGCGAATACTCCGAAGCCCCCCATGAGCGTCCCGGAGCTGAGCACCGTCACCACAGCAGCGCGCGCCGAGGCACGCTTCAGCTGCTGGCTCCGCCCGCTCGGTTTTGCACGATGTCGCCCCACGGCGAACAGCATGCCGGTGATTTGCTCGCAGGTCAAATATCTGTGACGAATTGTGGGCTCTTTCACCTCATGTTGCCCATGAGCCGCCTAAATGATTGCTGCCTGGAATTCGCTGGGGGCCGCGGGGAACCTTTGCAGCACGCGGCGCGACCACCTAAATACGCCGCCCTATCCGCAGGGGGCCAGCGCAGGTCGGCGCGCTAGGGTTAGCGCCACACTCGCAACGCGATGAACGGAGGCCGCTGGGATGGGTTTTCTCACCAGCCGCAAGAGCCGCTCGACCAAACGCGCCGAGGCTCGGGCGCTGAAGGCGAAAGCCAAGCTCGAAGCCCGCTTGGCGGCGCGTAACGACCGGCGACGGATGCACATGCAAGCGCGCTCTGAATCCGCCGCCCGGCGTGACTCACGCAAGACAGAGCTGGCGACGTTGAAGGCCCAGCGGCAGATCGCCCAGGATCAGCTCCGGGCGGTGCGTGAGGGCAAGCTGCTCTCACCCACCCGGATCAGGCGCACGCTCACGGTGGTGCGGCTGCTGGCCCCTGTGCTGCTACCGGTGTTGTACAAGGGCGCGATCGCGGTCCGTGGCGTGTTGGATCAACGCCGCGCCGACCGCCTCGGGATACCGCTGGCGGAGCTTGGCCAGTACTCGGGGTTCGGGGCGGAGTTGTCAGCTCGTATCGCCGGCGCCGAGCAGTCGCTGCAGGCCGTGCTCGACCGGGCGCCCAAGGACGCGGAGACCAAGAAGTTCACCTCGGCCGTCCGTGCCCGACTGGAGGAGCTCGGTACTGCGGTGGGGGCTTCCGAGCACATGCCGCCGACCCGCCGCCGCGCAGCCCATGCCGCGATCGCCCGTGAGCTCGACGGCATCGACGCCGACCTACTTGCCCGACTCGGGGTGAGGTAACCGATGCGCGTGTTCCCCCGCTTGGCGACAGCGTCAGCCGCGGCAGCCGCCGCGCTATTGGCGCTTGCCGTTCCGGCCTCCGCCCATGTGCGCGTGACAGCAGACAACACCGCTCGCGGTGGCTACGCAACGCTGGAGTTCTCGGTTCCCAACGAGTCCCAGAACAAGGCGCTGACCACCGAACTGACCGTCCAGCTGCCGGACGTGGGCTCGGCGAGCACCGAGCTGCTGCCCGGCTGGACCAGTTCCGTGGATCGGGACGCCGCCAAGGGTACGGTCAGGGCGGTGACCTGGAAGGCCGTCCCAGGCAACGGGATCGGGCCCGACCAGTTCGCCTTGTTCCGGGTGCGCGTCAAACTCCCCGAGACCGAGTCGGTCGCCTTCCCGGCGACGCAGACCTATACCGACGGTCAGGTCGTCAGGTGGGATCAGCAAGCTCAGCCCGGCGGCGCCGAGCCGGAGCACCCTGCGCCCACCCTCGACCTGACGCAGAGCAAGGCCGACCACGACGGACACTCGGCCCACGCACCGCAGGTGTCCGCAACCCATGATTCCGCGCAGAACGCGGGGCATCCGGACAAGACTGCCCGCTGGTTCGGCGGGATCGGTCTGATCCTTGGTGCGGTCGCGCTCGTGCTTGCGGTGACAAATCGACGGAGGCAACAGTGATGTCTGTTCGACGTAAGTCCGTGTCCGTGTTCTTGTCGGCCTTCATCGCGTTGGCGCTGGGCCTGGCGTTGCCGGGTGTGGCCGCGGCGCACGCCGTCAAGGTGTCTTCCGATCCCGCCGAAAATGCCGTGCTATCCGGGCCTCCCGCCCAGGTCAGCGCCACCTTCAACGAGCCGTTGCAGAAGCGCTTCTCCGCGATGACGATCATCGGGCCGGATGCCAAGACCGATCAGTGGCAGGCAGGCGATCCAGTGGTGGCCGGTGCGACGATCTCGGTCGGGGTGAAGCCGGGCGCGCCTGCCGGAAAGTACGCCGTGAACTTTCGGGTGATCTCCGAGGACGGCCACCCGGTCGACGGATCCTGGCAGTTCACCGTCACCGGCTCGGGTGCACCGGCCTCCGCTGGCGCGCCGGCGGTGTCGCAGCAGCCGTCGGGCACAAGTTCCTCGGCTCCCGTGCCTTCGGCGAATCCGACCGACGGCGACCTTCCTATGTGGCCGTTTGTGGTGGCTGTGGTGGTCTCTGTGGGTGCGGCACTCATCTGGACTCAGCGTCGTCAGTCGTAGACCGGCGGGGGACGACTGGCCTTTTTCCGGTGTGACGGCATGATGGACAACGGCGGGGCGGCAGAGATTCGGGTGTGAGCCGCCCATCGTGGCCGCGAGCGCGCCACGAACACCCAGGACGACCGAAACTTGCGAAGGAGCAGGCGCATGGCGGACCAGGACAATTCGGCTAACGAGCCCAACCAGACACCGGAGACGCCCGCTGGCGGCGAGGCACCTAAGCCCGCGGCCCCGGCCCGCCCCGCGAAGGCCGCGAAGCGACCGGCGGCCAAACGCGCACCTGCCAAACGACCCGCCGGCTCGACGGCGCCGCCGAAGTCGGGCCCCAAGGCCGAACCCGAGTCCGGTGCTGCCCCGGCCCCGAAGCCGCCGGCCGCGCCGAAGCCCGTCAAGCAGGCGAAGCCCGCCGAGGCACCGGCATCCGAGGCCCCCAAGCCTGCCGCGCCACCGGTGCCGAAGCCCGCACCCGCGCCTGAACCAGAGCTCAAGCCTGAGCCCACTCCCGAGCCGGTCGTCGAAGCTCCCAAGCCGGAGGCACCCAAGCCTGCACGCGCACCCGAACCGGCTCAGCCCGATCTCGCGGCGGCGGCCCGGGAGACTGCCGCGCAGGCGAAGTCGACCGTCGATTCGGCCCCACCACCGATTCCCGGCCCCGCACCCGAAGCAGGCCGGCAAGCGCCGAACCTCAAGATCGCGGTCGGAGCCGCATTCGCGATTTTTGTCCTGTTGGTACTGCGGCGGAGGCGTCGCCGCGAGGACTCCGCCGAATCGGACTGATCCGCGTGGCCCGGCCGTGTCGGAAAAGGGCTTGAGGGCATCCAGCCCGGGCCTACTGAGAAGGTGCCGAGCCCGGTTCTGGCGCAGTGGCTGCGCGATGTCGTAATCGCCTATGCGGAGACCCAGAGGTAGGGACTGGCGAATAGGCTTGGGGTATGACGACCGCACCGATCACCCCCCAACCGACCGCCGACCTGGGAGACGAGCTGGGCATCGACATGGCCAGTTGCGATCTTCAGCTCACCCAGTTCGGTGGGCGTCCGGTATTCGCCGGAGTCATCACCACAGTGCGCTGCCACCATGACAACGCGCTGCTGAAATCGATTCTGTCGGAACCTGGTTCAGGCGGTGTACTGGTCATCGATGGTGGCGGCTCGCTGCACTGCGCGCTCGTGGGCGACATCATCGCGGGGATCGCCGTCGAGAGCGGCTGGTCGGGTCTGGTGATCAACGGGGTGGTGCGCGACAGTGCCGCCCTGGCCACCATGGACATCGGCATCAAGGCTCTCGGCACCAACCCCCGCAAGGGCACCAAAACCGGTGCCGGAGAACGCGATATCGTCGTCAACTTCGGTGGTATCGACTTCACGCCGGGTGCGATCTGTTACGCCGACCATGACGGCGTAGTCGTGGTTCCTGCCTGATGTCGGTACGGCGGCTGGCCACGGCACTACGGGGGGCACCCGCACCGCTGGCCGCAGTCGATATGGACGCGGCGCGGGCAAATGCCGCGTCGTTGGTCGCCGCCGCCTCCGGCTTACCCATCAGGGTGGCCAGTAAGTCCATACGCAGCACCGCATTGATCCGGAAATTCCTGGAGATACCGGGTTTTCGTGGGGCGCTCGCCTTCACCCCTGCGGAGGCCGTGCACCTCGCCGATGCCGGGGTCGACGATCTGTTGATCGCCTACCCGAGTGTCGATCGGGGAGCCCTGGCGACTGCTGCGCGGCATCGTTCGGTCATCCGCCCCTTGATCGATTCTGCCGACCATGTCCGTCTACTGGCAGACATCGCGCAGGAGACGAATGCACCGATCCCGGTGTGTCTCGACATCGATGCCGGGTGGCGGCCTCTCGACGGGCCGATTCATCTGGGGCCCAAGCGATCACCGGTGCGCACCCCTGAACAGGCAGCCACCCTCACCGACCTGGTGTGCGCTACACCCGGTCTGCGGCTCGCCGCGGTAATGGCCTATGACGGGCAGATCGCCGGCGTGGGCGATATCGTCCCCGGGAATCCCTGGTACCAGTTGGCTGTTCGCGGAATGCAGGCCTCTTCGCTGCGTGATCTCGGCCAGCGCCTTCCCCGGATTCTGGACGCGGTGAGCGCGCGGCTTCGTGCCGCCGGAGCGCCGCCGCTGGAACTGGTGAACTCCGGCGGCACCGGCAGCCTGGCCCGTATCGGCGGGTTGGGATTCGCCACCGAACTGGCGGCCGGGTCGGGCTTCTTCGCTCCTGCTCTCTTCGACAACTATCGCAGCCTGCACCTGGATCCCGCGGCGGCGTTCGCGTTGCCGGTCGTGCGCAAGCCGAGTCCCGAGCTCGCCACCGTGCTGGGCGGTGGGTACATCGCCAGCGGCCCTGCCGGGGCCAGCCGCGTACCGCTCCCGTCGTGGCCTACGGGTTTGTCCTTCGAGGCCTCCGAGGGCGCCGGTGAGGTACAGACCCCGTTACGGGGTGCGCGGGAACTACGGATTGGCGATGCGGTGTGGTTCCGGCATGCCAAGGCCGGTGAGCTCTGTGAACACTTCACCGAACTGCAGCTGGTCGAAGACGGTCAACACGCAGGTGCGGTATCCACGTATCGCGGCGAGGGAATGATGTTCCTATGAGTCAGTGGCGCAACTGGAGTGGTCAAACATCCTGCGCCCCAGGACTTGTGGTGCGTCCACGATCCGAGGACGAGCTGGCGTTCGCCCTGAGACGCTCCGCCGGACGAACGGTAAGGCCGATCGGATCATCACATTCCTTTACCGAACTGTGCGTCACCGACGGCGTACAGGTCGACATCTCCGAACTGCGGCAACTGATCTCAGTGGACGAACACGACCGGGTGCGGGTCCAGGCCGGCATCAATCTGCATGAGCTGAACCGCGAACTGCTGCGGCGCGGGCTGGCGCTGCCGAACCTCGGCGATATCGACGTCCAGACCCTTGCCGGGGCCGCCGCCACGGGAACGCACGGGACGGGCCTGCGATTCGGCAACATCTCGCAGACCATCGTGTCGATGCGAATCATGACTGCCGACGGCATAATTTATGAGATCGACAGCGGCGATGAGCTGCTCGCCGCGCGGATCTCATTGGGCGCACTGGGTGTGGTCACCGAACTCACCCTGCAATGTGTTCCGGCCTTCCGGCTGCACCGGCGCCAGTCAGTGCGTGACCTGGACACCGTCTTGGCCGATCTGCCCACATTGCTGGCCGAGACCGATCACCTTGAGCTGTATTTGTTTCCACATACGCGACGGGTTCTGCTGCTGCAGTCGACACGCACCCAAGAGGATCGGTGGCCCAGTCATCCGGTACGGCATTGGGTGGAGCGCGACCTGGTAGAGAACGGCGCGCTCGGCGCGCTGATGTGGACGGCCGGGCGCCTACCCGTGGCTGCCCCCTACATATCCAGATTGGTCGCCAAACTCGCGGGTTCGAATGAGTCGCAGGATGAAAGCGCCGCGGTGTTCGCGAGTCCCCGCAAGGTGAAGTTCACGGAGATGGAGTATTCGCTTCCGCTGACAAATGCGGGTGATGCGATCGAGACCGTGCTGGCCACGATTGAACAGAATCGTCATCGGGTCGCCTTCCCGCTAGAGGTCCGCTTCACCCAGGCCGATGATGCGCTGCTGGCCCCGGCCTACGGCCGCGAGAGCGTGTACCTGGCAGTGCACCAGAGCATTCACGGGCTATGGGAGCCCTACTTCCACGACCTTGAACCCATCCTGATCGGGCTCGGCGGCCGGCCCCACTGGGGTAAACGACACACTTTGACCGCCGGGCAGCTCAGCGAGCGGTATCCGCAATGGCGGACCTTCCAGGAGGTACGCGCCCGGCTGGATCCCGAGGGCGTGTTCAGCGGTGCGTACCTGAATAGGCTCCTGGGCCCGGTCAGCCCCTGAACCAGGGCGGCGGTGTTGGGGAGAACGCTGAGTCGGAATCGATCACCGCGGGCGATGCCGCGGTCACTTCGCTGTCGACCAGGAAGTCGGCGCTCCAGTCCGTACGGATGGGCACATCGTCGGCTACGGCGGGCCGGTTGTGTCGTCCCACGACGTTCTCCAATCCCTGTAATGACGGCGGCTATCTGGCTACGTACTGTACCCAAAACTGCTCAGTACTGGCGGGATGAGGGATTCCGCCCTCGATACGCTGCGGCGTTACTCGCGATATCTCTCCTGGCCCGTGCCGATGACCGCATAGACTCACTGGTTGTGGCCAAGCGATTGACTCGTTCTGAAGCCCAGGCTCAGACAAAGGCCCGGCTGGTGGAGTCTGCGACCCAGCTCTATTTGCAACAGGGTTTCGCCGCGACGTCGAACGAGCAGGTGGCCGAAGAAGCCGGTTACAGTCGCGGCGCCGTGTACTCAAATTTTTCCAGCAAAGAGGCGTTGGCACTAGAGGTCATCGACCGTCACACCGAACAGGTTCTGGAGAGCTATCGCACCACTCTCGCCGAAGGATCGTCAGAGGATCGCGTTCAGAAGTTTCAGGACTGGATCGAGCAATCACTCAGCGACACCGGCTGGGCCCTGCTGAAGATCGAGCTCGCCTTGGTTGCTCGACGCAATTCGACGCTGAACGATGAACTCGCGGCACGCGACAAAACCATGCTGGACCACGTTGCGGGTGTGATCTCGCAGCTGGACGACGAACTCGAACTTCCGGAGGCAAGCGTGCGTGACCTCGCCCGCCTCTGCGTCGCCATGGGTCAGGGAGTGGCCCTCGACAGCATCAAAGATCCTTCATCGACCACCGACTGGACGGCGCGGCTCCTGACCGCGGTGCAACGGCTGCTACCCATGAGCCCGATGCTTCCCATGCTGATCGCCGCCAGCACGGATCAGGCTGCACCCGAACAGAAATAGCGTTTTACGGGCGTCCACCGGTAGCGGTTCGTAGACAGCGAACGGCCGGGTGTCCGCGCGTGACACCCGGCCGTTCCGCAGAGAAGATCTAGCTGTTGACGGCCACCGGTGTTGTCTCGGTGGCGGCCTTCTTTCTGCCGAAGCGCATACCCTCGCTGACCCGGCTGCGCCGCATCATCCCGACGTCATAGGCATAGTTCTGCTTCAGACGCCACGGGTGCTTGTCACCCTGCTTGGGCAGCTCATCCAGCGCGCGCAGCACGTAGCCCGGTGTGAAGTCCATGAACGGCTGCTTTTCGAGCGTCTCATCGGCCAGCTCGGGAACCGCTGTGACATAGCCGTTCTCGTCCATGTAGTTCAGTAGACGTCCAACGTACTCGGATACCAGGTCTGCCTTGAGTGTCCACGAGGCGTTGGTGTACCCGATGGTGAACGCCATGTTCGGGATCCCCGTGAGCATCGCACCCTTGTACACGGTCTGCGCGGGCAGGTCTACGGGTACGCCATCAACCGTCGGGATGACACCACTGAAGAATTTCAGGTTCAAACCCGTTGCGGTGATGATGATGTCAGCATCGAGATGCTTACCAGACTTGAGCTTGATGCCGGTCTCATCAAATGTCTCGATGTGATCGGTGACGATATCGGCCTTGCCCTTGCGGATGGTCTTGTACAGGTCACCGTTGGGCACCACGCAAAGACGCTCGTCCCACGGGTTGTACTTGGGACCGAAGTGGGTCTTGTAGTCATAGCCCTTGGGCAGCTGCAGTTTGGCCTGCTGCATGATGATCCGCCGCGCGGCCTTGGGGAACTTGCGACTGGCCTGGTAGCTGAAGATCAGCTGGCCGATATTGATCCAGCGGGCGATTGGATAGGCGACCTTGGCCGGCAATATCTTTCGCAGACCGTTGATGATCGGGTTCTCGTTCGGCAACGACAGGATGTAGGTGGGCGAGCGCTGCAGCATGGTGATGTGTCCGACATCGGGCGCCATCGCCGGCACCAGGGTCACCGCGGTGGCGCCGGAGCCGATCACCACGACCTTCTTACCCTTGTAATCGAGGTCCTCCGGCCAGTGCTGAGGGTGAATCACGGTGCCCTTGAAGTCGGCGACGCCGGGAAACTCCGGCGAGTAACCCTGGTCGTAGTCGTAGTAGCCGCTGCAGCAGAACAGGAAGGAACAGGTGTACTCGACGGTCTTGCCGTCGTGATCCACCTGGACCGTCCATTGCTGGGTCTCGGTGGACCAGGCCGCTCCGACCACCTTGTGGCGGTATCGGACGTGTCCGTCGATTCCGGAGTTGGCCGCGGTCTTGTGCACGTAGTCAAGGATCGACGGTCCGTCCGCCAGGGTGCGGCTGTCGTTCCACGGCGAGAAGCGGAACCCCAACGTGTACATGTCCGAGTCCGACCGGATACCTGGGTACTTGAACAGATTCCAGGTCCCGCCCATATCGTCGCGGGCCTCAAGCACCGCATAGGTCTTGGACGGGCAGCGGTTCTGGATGTGCCAGGCGGCGCTGATGCCGGAGATGCCGGCGCCGACGATGAGCACGTCAAAGTGTTCGGACATGCCGCGATGCTACCGCTTACGGATCGGGGAGAAAAGTAAAGTTAGACCCTTGCGGTTGCACGCACACTGTGCCGCCGATACCGCAGGTCAGGACGCAGTCCTGCCGAACGCGCGGGCACGGATGTCTACCCTCGGTAGCTTGCGGGCAGCGACACCACGCCGTTAATCCACCCCGACCGGAAGCGGGTGGGCTCCCCGGTCGGCATCAGATCCGGAAGCCTGTCGGCCATGGCATCGAACATGATGCCGATCTCCAGCCGGGCCAGGTTCGCGCCGAGGCAGTAGTGAATGCCGTGTCCGCCGAAGGCCAGATGCGGGTTGGGGTCGCGCTCGATGTTGAAGGTGAACGGGTCGTCGAAAACGTCCTCGTCGAAGTTGGCCGACGCGTAGAACATTCCCACGCGCTGCCCCTTCTGGATCCGCACACCACCGAGATCGACATCCTGCAGTGCCGTGCGCTGGAAGGCGATGATGGGGCTCGCCCACCGGATGATCTCGTCAGCAGTCGTCTGCGGGCGGCACTCGCGGTACAGCTCCCACTGTGCGGGGTTGTCGGCGAAGGCCAGTACCCCATGTGTGATGGCGTTACGAGAGGTCTCGTTCCCCGCGACCATGAGCTGGATGACAAAGTAGGCGAACTCCAGCGGGGTGAGTGGGCGGTCCTCGTACGCGCCCTGGACCAATCCGGTGAGAATGTCGTCGCGCGGATTCAGTTGTCGCTCTTCGGCCATCGCGTAGGCGTAGCCCAGCATAGAGACAGTTGCGGTGGTGGCCGTGTCTTTACCGATCGCCGGGTCGTCGTAGGCGAACATCTGGTTCGTCCAGTCCAGCACTTGTTGGCGGTCCGACTCCGGTATACCCACCAGATCCGCGATGGCATGCATGGGAAGCACCGAGGCGATATCGGACACGAAGTTGCCGCTGGACTTTTCGGCGGCCGCTTCCACGATGCCTCTGGCGCGCACCGCCAGCCGTTCGTGTAATCCGTTGACGGCCTTGGGGGTGAACAGCGGAGACACGATGCGCCGCAGGATGCGGTGTTTCGGCTCATCCATATCGATCAGCAGATTCTCGCGCTGGATATCCAGCTGCTCGGCGGTGATGTCCTCGTTGTAGCGCACCACTGTGGTGTTCAGGCTGTTGGAGAAGACTTCGTTGAGCCGCGATATCTCTTTGACGTCACTGTGTTTGGTCACTACCCAGTAGCCGTCGTCGTCGAATCCGGCCACTCCCCTGGGCTGGGCGTTCCACCAGATGGGTTCGGCCTTGCGGAGATACGCGAACTCCTCGGCGGGGATGCGCTGCTGGATGAGGTCCGGGTCGGTGAAATCGAATCCGGGTGCGAACGGGCACGTGGTCATCGCTTCAAGTACCCCTTGTCGACGGGAATCTGGGCGCCGGTCATGACACCGGATGCGTCGCTGGCGAGCCATGCCACCACCTCGGCGATTTCGGCAGGTTCGACGAGCCTGTCGTTGTCCACCAGTGTCTGGCTGAAGCTCTGCAGATAACCCGGGTACTTCTCGAACATCCGCAGAACCGACTCGTCGGCTGCCAGCGGCGTGTTGGTTCCGTACGGGTGGATGGAGTTGACCCGAATCCCATACTCCCCCAGCTCAACCGCCAGCGAGTTCGTCAAACCCACAACACCGAATTTAGCGGCCACATAGTGGCCGCAGCCGGGCATGGCCTTGATCCCGGCCGATGAGCTGACCGTGATGATGGACCCACCGTTGCCCGCTTCGATCATTGCGGGGACCGCTGCCTTGATGGTGTTCCACACACCGGTCAGATTGACGTCGATGACGTCGCGCCACTGGTCGGCCTCGATCTCCCACAGCCGCGCCCAGCTCGCGATGCCGGCGTTGGCGACCACGATGTCCAGCCGACCGAAGCGGGTGATCGCTTCGTTGATCACCTTCTGCTGTCCGGCGAGGTCCCTTACGTCGATACGTTCTGCGACGATCTCACGGCCCAGTTCCCTTACCGCGGAGACCGTCTCGTCGAAGTCTTCGGCGGTGGTGGCCGGGTATTCGTTATAGGGCGAGGGCTTGTCACAGCTGTCGATGGCCACGATGTCGGCACCATCGGCGGCCAACCGGATGGCGTGTGCGCGGCCCTGCCCGCGCCCCGCCCCGGTGATGTATGCGACCCGGCCGGCCAGTGGTCTATCAGGCTGACTGTTCTGATCTTTTTCCATGGGAAGCCCTCGCTTGGATCGATGCCGGACGAAATGAGTAGTCGGAGAGTCGGGAATGCGCGGAGAACCAGTTCATTTCGCTTACGGTTTGGGGCCGGTAGTAGCGTGCCTCCCCCTTTGAGTTGACGAAGTAGGTGTTCAGTGGCGGTTGGCAGTCGGTCGCGTACAACCGGATCGCCTTGCTCTGGTGGGCCATCCGCCGCACCCATGCGTCAAAGGCACGTTGGCGTACTTCCGCGATCTCTCGGCAGGTCCGCACGGATTCGGCGATGACCCGGGCGGCGTGGCGCGCGTTGGCCTCCACCATGGCGTGCCATCCCCGCCCCTGGTTGCCCTCGGGTCCCACCAACACCCACCGGTTGGGCAGGCCCGGCAGTGCCGCGCCGCCGTAGGTCCGCATTTCGTGGTCGCGGTAGTACTCACCCAGGTCGAATCCGCCGCGGCCCCGCACGGTTCCGGGCCGGTAGTGCTCCGGATCCGTGTAGATCTCATATCCGGTCGCCAATACCAAAAGGTCGACGTCGTGATGGGTGCCGTCTGCCGTCTCGACACCATTCTCGGTGATCCGTGAGATCGGGTCGGTGATCAGTCGGACCGCGCCGGCGTCCACGGCCTGCAGGAAGTCATTGGACAAGATGGTGCGCCGTGCCAGAATTCCGTAGCTTGGCATCAAGGCCTCACGCAGAGCCGGATCGCGGACGGTGTCCGCCAGCAGTTTGCGATACCACCTGCGCGCCATATCGTCGTATCGAGGAATCATCTTGCGCAGCAGCGATTCCGGTAGCAGCGGCAGCAGATGGAACAGCACCGCCTGAGCGGCGTCCATCGATCCGATGATCAGCGCGTTGACGACTGTCAGCACAAACGGCGCGCCGAGAATCCGCTGCCCGCGGGCCGAGATACTCGGGTTGGGTTTGGGAATGATCCATGCGGGGGTGCGCTGAAAGGTGGTGACCGACGCGGCAGTTTCCGCGACTGCGGGGGCGATCTGGATGCCGCTGGAGCCGGTACCGATCACCGCGACGCGCTTACCCGCGTAGTCGTATGAGTGGTCCCACGCGTTGGGCCGCATGATTCTGCCGCGAAAGTCGCCGAGGCCCGGGATGTTCGGGCCGGGTTTGGTGTCGATGTATCCACCCACGGCGCTGATGACATACCGGGCGCGCACCGTCGGCTTCCCGGCGACGGTGAGTTCCCAGTGGCTGCCGCCCTCGTTCCAGCGTTCCGCGGTAACGGCGCTGCCGCCCTGGAAGTGCTTGCGTAAGCCCAAGCGGTCCACCACCGACAGGTGGTAGCGCTGGATATCGGCACCGTCGGCGAAGAGCTTGTTCCACCGGCCGGTTCGCGCAAAGCTCAACTGGTAGAACAAGACCGGGATGTCCACGGCGAGGCCCGGATAGGTGTTATCGCGCCAGGTGCCACCGAAATCGTCGGCACGGTCCAGGATCACGAAATCGTCGATACCCCGCTGGCGCAGGTAGTAAGCGGCGGCGATGCCACCGGGGCCGGCCCCGATGATCGCCACTTGATAGTCGATGTCACTCATGCCAACCCACGCAGAATGAACCGGGAGAAGTAATCCCGCACCACGGCCGGGTCTTTCAGGTCCACGGAGATGGCGGGCAGCACCTCGATGCTCATCAGGGTCCGCATGATCCATTCGGCGCCCTCGGTGGCGTCGACGTCCTTACCGATCTCGCCGCGCTTCTTGGCCGCCTGCACCTGTGGCACCCAAAACTCCACCGAGCGGCGCATCAGGTCGTCACCGCACTCCTCGAGCACCAGCTCCAGCACGTTCGACACGTGCAGGGTCGGATCCAGGCGGTCGGACCAGGCCCGGTGATCGCTGATGCGTACCGCCGCCTCGCCCACCTGCTCGGTCAGCGTGGCTTTGGCGCTCACCGCCCCGGCGAACAGCTCGATGAAGGCGCCCGCGATGAAGCCGACAGCGACATCGATGGCTTCCTTCTTGCCGCCGAACCAGTTGTAGATGGTTCCGCGCGAGACGCCCGCCTCGTCGGCGGCCGCCGAGAGGCTGAAACGCTGGATTCCCGAGCGGACCAGGGTCTGCGCGACGGCCGCAACAATCGGTTCGGGCACCTCACCGCGCGGACCCGCCGTCTTCACGAGCTTCACGTTTGAACACTTTGCGCGAATGTGTTCAAAGTGTCAATAGGCGATCAGCGGCCCTTGCTGGTCCTGGCCAGCAGCTGCTCCACGGGCCACGTATTGATCACTCGTTCTTCCGGTACACCGGCCTCAAGCGCACGCTCGCAGCCATACCCGGAGAACTCTAGTTGTCCCGGAGCATGCGCGTCGGTGTCGATGGAGAAGTCGCAACCGATGTTCAACGCCAAGTCCAGCAGCCTGCGCGGTGGATCGCGTCGCTCCGGGCGCGAGTTGATCTCGACGGCAGTCCCCGAATCGCGGCAGGCCCGAAATACTTCTGCGGCATCGAATTTCGATTCCGCGCGGAGGCCGCGCTCCCCCTCCACCAGCCGCCCCGTGCAATGGCCCAGCACGTCGACGCGCGGGTTGGTCACGGCGGCGATCATGCGGCGGGTCATCGCCGCGGAGTCCATCGCGAGCTTGGAATGCACACTCGCGACAACGATGTCGAGCTGATCCAGAAGCTCAGGGTCCTGGTCCAGATCGCCGTCGTCCAGGATGTCGACCTCGATCCCGGTGAGGATTCGCATGGGCGCCATCTGTTCTCGTAGTCCGTCGATCACCTTCAGCTGAGCACGCAACCGTTCCGCAGACAGCCCGTTGGCGACCCGCAGACGCGGCGAGTGGTCCGTCAGCGCGCAGTATTCGTGTCCGAGCGCCTTAGCGGTGCTCATCATCTCCTCGATGGGCACCGAGCCGTCTGACCAGTTCGAATGCAGATGCAGATCGCCCCTGAGCGCTTCGCGCATGGTGCCACCGCCGGTGCCCGTGACGCTGGCACGTAGTTGTTCGAGCGCAACCGGCACCTTTCCGGACCAGGCTTCGGCGACGACGGTCGCCGTCTTGGGGCCCAGGCCCGTGAGACTCTTCCAGGTCTTGTTGGCACCGTGGCGTTCTCGCTCTTCGGGGCTCAGCGCGGCGATGACGTCCGCGGCCTTGCGGTACGCCATGACGCGGCGCGACTCTTCGCGCGCGAGTTCCTTGTAGTAGGCAACTTCACGCAATGCCGCGACAGGGTCCACCCCCTGGACTCTAGGCGCGCAGCGCCAGCTCCTCATCAAGAATTTCCGGCGGATAGTCCTCGACATCCGTCGACAGCATCGAAAAGTCGTCCGGGTCATCTCGCACCGGCGCACTGCTGAGCCGCAACCAGCTGACGGCGCCGATCATGAAGCACAGGAACACCAACGGGTACCAGCCGCTCATCAGCTGGCCTATCCAGAACGGGCGCAGGTCAAGGAAGTTCCAGTACACCCCGCTGAAGTAGATGGTGGTGTGCCCACGGCCCGGCCGGTGCGGGGTCCACATGAACACCATCGCGAATAGCCCCGCCGCCCGCCAGGCCCAGCCGCTCGACCAGGGTCGCGCGGTCGTGCACGCCTTGGCGACAAGCCAGACGATCGCAGGGGCGAACCATACCCAGTGCGCAGCCCAGCTGAAGGGCGACACCGCGCAACCGGTGAGCCCTACCGACACCACTGCCAGCACGTACTCCCCCCTGCGGTGTGCCCACACCGCGACAGCCATGCCGGCGGCAAGCACCAAGAGGCTCAAGGAAATCCATAGCCACTCCGGGCGCGCGTGCGGAAAGAAGTAGCGCGCCAAGAATCCGTTGATCGACTGATTGGCCAAGTGATCGATGCGGCTGATGTGCGCGGTGTCTCCGAGATGGCTCCAAAACCATGCGCTGTCGCGCGAGAGCAGCGGCCACGTCAACGCCGCGGTGGCGGCGAACGTCGCCGTCGCGATGGCGCAGGCACGCCATTGCCGGGTGAGCAGGAGGTACGGCAGGAAAACCAGCGGCGTGAGCTTGATACCCGCAGCCAGTCCGAGCCCGATCCCCTGCCACCGTCCCGGGTTGGGTCGCGCCAGGTCCAGGAACACCAGCGCCATGAGCAGGACGTTGATCTGCCCCCACCAGAGGGTGGCCTGCACCGGTTCGGCATCGATCACGACAACCGCGAGCGCCGTGGTCGTCACGGCCAGCCGGATATCGGCGCGGATGCCGGCTAGACGCAGGACGCGCCACGTGATGACTGTCAGCGCGGCGATGGACAGCGCGAGCAACAGCCACTTGGCGATATCGAACGAGGCCCAGGCAAGCGGCGCGAGAACCACCGTCGCGAATGGAGGGTAGACGAACCACGCCTGGTTGAGCGCCGGGGCCTCGTACAGCCTCTTGCCCTCCCAGAGGCCGCGTACTGCGGCGCGATAGGTGTTCAGGTCGTAGCCGTTTTCGGTCAGTCCGAAGAACCGCGTATCGAACGGGACGAGGCCGTTGTGCAGCACCATTGCAGCTCCGGCCACGATCAGCGCACTCAGAACGGCGCCCCGCGGCAGCCGCATCTCCCCACCCCAGTTGTGCATCGGCCAGATTTTACGGCCGCTGGGCCAGTTACGACGCGGCGCCGATCTTCGTCTCTTCCTGCCACACCGCCGCGATGTCGTTGAGGTCGAGATGCAATGCGGCGGCCAGCTGCACGACGGCACCGAACGCGGGTGTCGGGAGCCGCCCGGTTTCAATCTTGCGCAGGGTTTCCGGAGAGATTCCGGACGCGCGGGCGACATCGTCCAGCGGTCGGTCGCCCCGAGCGGAGCGCAACAGCCCACCCAGACGCTTCCCCGCGGCGAGTTGTTCTGCGGTGAGCGGCTGCCGAACCATGGCGCCGACTCTAGTCTTGGTATTTAAATACCGAAAGCCCTAAGGTGGTATTTAAATACCGTCCAGGAGGTTCGCGTGATCGAGTTAAAATCGCCCGCAGAGATCGCGCACATGCGAGTGACCGGCGAGTTTGTCGCCTCGGTGCTCTCCGAGCTGTCGGCCATCGCCGCGCCTGGCGTCAATCTGCTGCACCTGGAGCAGCGGGCGCGCGCAATGGTCACAGAACGCGGCGCGGTTTCCTGCTACTGGGATTACTCCCCCTCGTTCGGGCGCGGACCGTTCCGCAATGTCATCTGCCTGTCGGTGAATGACGCAGTACTGCACGGGCTTCCACACGATTACGTGCTGGCCGACGGCGACCTGCTGAGCATGGATTTCGCGGTGAGTATCGACGGCTGGGTGGCCGATTCCGCGGTGAGCGTCATCGTCGGCACCCCGGACCCCGAGGACATACGACTGATCGACACCACCCGCGCCGCCCTGGATGCGGCCATCGCGGCCGCTCAGCCGGGTAACCGGCTCGGCGATATCTCCGCGGCCGTCGCCGCGGTGGCCGAGGGTGGCGGGTATCGGATCAACACCGATTTCGGCGGGCACGGGCTGGGGCGGACCATGCACGAGGACCCCCATGTTCCGAACAAGGGGACGGCCGGGCGCGGAATGACCTTGAAGCCGGGCCTGACGCTCGCGCTGGAGCCATGGTTCGGCCGGGGAACCCATCGGCTGACCGTCGATCCAGACGGTTGGACGCTCCGGCTGGCCGACGGGTCTCGGGGCGCGCATTCCGAGCACACCATCGCGATCACCGAGGACGGGCCACAGGTGCTCACGCTACGGAGTTAAGCGGGATCGGCCACCAGCATCATCCGCTACCGCCTACGACAGAGACGGTTACGGATCGATAACGATCTTGAATACCGGGCGTGTTCGCACCTCGACACGCCCGATGGCTGTCGCGAGCAACGCTCAGTGGCTGAAGCGCAGGAGCTCTTCGGGAGTGATCAGTCGCTCGTTCTTCGCAGGGAAACTATGACTCTTCATGGGATGACGGAGCAGTGACCAGGCAATTCGGCCAACCCATGTCTTCGTAACGGGTGTGTTGGGCACGAGAACATCTCCTGCGTCGGCAAGCTTTCAGAACCAGGCAGTAGCATAACGCAAATTCCGACCTAGATCACGTGTCACACCGACAACAAGCAAACATGTCAGGTAACACGAGGTGAAATCGCCCGGAGCTACCGGCCCTCGCGAGCCCGGCAACGCCGACCAGGAAGCTCAGCGCTGTGGCGCGGCAGTCGGCTTGATCGGCGCGGGCAGCGCCGTCTCACCGGTCAGGTACTCGTCCACCGCGGCAGCGGCGGAACGACCCTCGGCAATCGCCCACACAATCAGCGACTGGCCCCGGCCCATATCGCCGGCCACGAACACGCCGTCCACCGACGTCGCATACGCGCCATCGCGCGCCACATTGCCGCGGTCGGTGAGTTCCACGCCCAGGTTCTCCAGCAGGCCCGGCTTCTCCGGACCCACGAATCCCATTGCCAGGAAGACGATGTCGGCCTCCAGCTCGAAGTCCGAGCCCTCGACCTTCTCGAACTTTCCGGCGTTGAAGACGACCTCGTGGGCTCGCAAACCGGTCACCTTGCCGTCCTCGCCGAGGAACCGCTCGGTGTTGACGGCGTAGATCCGCTCGCCGCCCTCTTCGTGCGCGGAGGCCACCCGGAACAGCGTTGGGTAGGTCGGCCACGGGTCGCGCTCGGAACGGAGCTCCGGCGGCTTGGGCATGATCTCGAACTGCTGGACGCTTGCCGCACCCTGTCGGTGCGCGGTACCCAGGCAATCAGCACCCGTGTCGCCGCCGCCAATGATGATGACGCGCTTGTCTTTTGCGGTGATCGGGGGCTGCCCGTCCTCATCCACGACGTCGTCGCCCAGCTGCACCTTGTTGGCCCAGGGCAAGTACTCCATGGCCTGGTAGATGCCCTGGAGCTCGCGTCCCGGAACCGGAAGGTCACGCCAAGCCGTCGCCCCGCCCGCGAGCACCACCGCATCGAATTTCGCGCGCAGCTCATCGGCGGTGATGTCGACGCCGACGTTCACTCCGGCCTCGAAAACCGTGCCCTCGGCCCGCATCTGGTCCAACCGCCGATCGATGTGGCGCTTTTCCATCTTGAACTCGGGAATGCCGTACCGCAGCAGACCACCGATGCGGTCTGCCCGCTCATACACGGTGACATCATGTCCGGCACGCGTAAGTTGCTGTGCCGCAGCCAAACCAGCCGGGCCCGAACCAACCACCGCGACCTTCTTGCCGGTCTTCACCTCGGATGGAATGGGCTTGACCCAGTCGTTTTCGAAGGCGTTGTCGATCAGTTCGACCTCGACCTGCTTGATGGTCACCGGGTCCTGGTTGATGCCCAGTACACACGACGCCTCACAGGGCGCGGGGCAGAGCCGGCCGGTGAATTCCGGGAAGTTGTTGGTGGCGTGCAGCCGCTCGATGGCCTCACGCCAGTTTCCGCGGTACACCATGTCGTTCCACTCGGGAATCAAGTTACCCAGGGGGCAACCCTTGTGGCAGAACGGAATTCCACAGTCCATGCATCGCGACGCCTGCGTCTGCAGGGCCGTGTGCTCGAAGTCTTCGTAGACCTCTTTCCAGTCGAGCAACCGCAACGGCACGGGACGCCGCTTCGGCAGTTCGCGGGTGGTGTGAGTCAGAAAGCCGCTTGGGTCACCCACGAGCTGCCGCCATGATCGCCTCGTTCACATCGCCTCCGGTCAGCTCCGCGTCGGCAATGGCCTCCAGCACGCGACGGTAGTCGCGAGGCATCACCTTGACGAAGGAGTCGCTTTGGCCGCTCCAGTCGGCCAGAATGCGTTGTCCGACAGCAGAGTCGGTCGCCGCTACGTGCTTTTCGATCAGGCTGCGCAGCACCTGCTCATCGTCAGGATCCAGCGCGTCCACATCGACCATCTCGTCGTTGAGGTTGTCCACCAGCTGTTTGGCCGGGTCGTACACATAGGCCACACCGCCGGACATCCCCGCGGCGAAGTTGCGCCCGGTCGGGCCGAGCACCACCACGGTGCCGCCGGTCATGTACTCGCAGCCGTGATCGCCCACGCCTTCGACGACAGCGGATGCACCCGAGTTGCGCACCGCGAACCGCTCGCCCACCAGTCCGTTGAGGAAGGCCTCACCGCTGGTGGCGCCGAACAGAATGACGTTTCCGCCGATGATGTTCTTCTCGGCCTCAAAGTCTGCCGGTGCCTCGCGGGAGGGGCGCACCGCGATGTGCCCGCCGGACAGTCCCTTGCCCACGTAGTCGTTGGCATCGCCGAACAACCGCAACGTGATGCCACGCGGCACGAACGCGCCGAAGCTGTTCCCCGCCGAGCCGGTGAAGGTGATGTCGATGGTGTCGTCCGGAAGTCCCTCGCCGCCATAGGCCTTGGTGACCTCGTGCCCAAGCATGGTGCCGACAGTCCGGTTGACGTTGGTGATCAGCGTCTCGAACTTCACCGGAGTACCGCGATCGAGGGCCTCGCGGCTCATCACGATCAGCTGCTGGTCCAGCGCCTTCTCCAGGCCGTGGTCCTGCGACCCACTGCAGTACAGGTCCTGGTTCATGAACGCCGACTCCGGCTCCGTCAGCACCGGGGTCAGATCGATCTTGCTGGCCTTCCAGTGCGCGATCGCCTTCTCGGTGTCCAGCGCGCCAACCTGGCCGACGGCCTCGTTGACGGTGCGGAAACCGAGCTCGGCCATCAGCTCCCGGACTTCCTCGGCGATGAACAGGAAGAAGTTCTCCACGAACTCCGGCTTGCCGTTGAACCGCTGGCGCAGCACGGGGTTTTGCGTGGCCACACCCACCGGGCAGGTGTCCAGGTGGCAGACGCGCATCATGATGCAGCCCGAGACGACCAGGGGAGCGGTCGCGAAACCGAACTCCTCGCCGCCCAGCAACATGGCGATCATCACGTCGCGACCGGTCTTGAGCTGGCCGTCGACCTGCACGACGATGCGGTCACGCAGACCGTTGAGCAACAACGTCTGCTGTGTCTCGGCCAGACCCAGCTCCCACGGCGCACCCGCGTGCTTCATGGAGGTCAGCGGGGTGGCACCGGTGCCGCCGTCGTGCCCCGAAATGAGCACCACGTCGGCGTGGGCCTTCGAAACACCCGTGGCGACCGTGCCAACACCGTTCTCCGACACCAGCTTCACGTGGATACGCGCCTGCGGGTTGGAGTTCTTCAGATCGTGGATCAGCTGCGCCAGGTCCTCGATCGAGTAGATGTCGTGGTGTGGCGGCGGGGAGATCAGTCCCACGCCGGGTGTGGAGTGCCGCACCTCGGCTACCCATGGGTAGACCTTGTGCGCGGGCAGCTGCCCACCCTCGCCGGGCTTGGCGCCCTGCGCCATCTTGATCTGGATGTCGGTGCAGTTGCTCAGGTAGTGCGAAGTCACACCGAACCGGCCGGAGGCCACCTGCTTGATGGCACTGCGACGCCAGTCGCCATTCTCATCGGGCGTGAATCGACGCGGATCCTCGCCGCCCTCACCGGAGTTCGATCGAGCACCGAGGCGGTTCATCGCGATCGCCAGGGTCTCGTGCGCCTCGGCAGAGATCGAGCCGAAGCTCATCGCCCCGGTCGAGAAACGCTTCACAATCTCGCTGGCGGGCTCTACCTCGTCCAGCGGAACCGGCGCGCGCCCAGTGTCTTCGGAGGACTTGAACTTCAGCAGACCGCGCAGCGAAGCCATCCGCTCGCTCTGGTCGTCGACCAACTGGGTGTACTCCTTGAAGACCGAGTACTGGCCGGTCCGGGTGGAGTGCTGCAGCTTGAACACCGTGTCGGGGTTGAACAGGTGGTACTCGCCCTCACGCCGCCACTGGTACTCACCACCGACCTCGAGCTCCCGGTGCGCCCATTCTTCGGGGCGCTCCAGGAAGGCCAGGTGGTGACGGGAGGCAACGTCGGCGGCGATCTCGTCCAGACCGATACCGCCTGTCGGACAAGCCAATCCGGTGAAGTACTCGTTGAGCAGCTCCGGTGACAGGCCGATGGCCTGGAAGAGCTGGGCACCCGTGTAGGAGGCCAGGGTGGAGATGCCCATCTTGGACATGACCTTGAGCACGCCCTTGCCCGCGGCCTTGATGTAGTTGCGGATCGCCTTGTCGCGCTCCACACCCGAGATCATGCCGCGGTCGATCAGATCTTCGATGGACTCGAAGGCCATGTAGGGGTTGACGGCGGCCGCACCGAAACCGACCAGTGCCGCCACATGGTGCACCTCGCGGGCGTCTCCGGCCTCGACCACCAGACCGACCTTGGTGCGGGACCGCTCGCGTACGAGGTGGTGGTGCACCGCGGCAACAGCCAACAGTGAAGGGATCGGCGCCATCTGATCGTCCGACTCGCGATCGGACAAGATGATCACCTGGGCGCCGCCTGCGATGGCCGCGGAGACCTCCGCGCGCACCGACTCCAGGGCGGTCCGCAGTCCCGCACCGCCCTCGGCAACCGGATACAGGCAGCGAATCACGCGACTGGAGAAGCCATGCGGACGCCCGTTGACCTCGTCCGAAGGGTCGAGGTGGATGAGCTTGTCCAGCTCGTCGTTGTGCAACACCGGCTGCGGCAGCAGGATCTGGTGGCACGACTCGGCGGTCGGGTTCAACAGATCGCCCTCGGGGCCAATCACACCGCCAAGGCTGGTGACGACCTCCTCGCGGATGGCGTCCAGCGGAGGATTGGTGACCTGCGCGAAAAGCTGCTGGAAGTAGTCGAACAGCATCCGGGACCGGTTGGACAGCACGGCAATCGGGGTATCGGTGCCCATTGAGCCGAGTGCCTCGGCACCCGTGCGGGCCATCGGCGCCACCAGGAGGTTGATCTCCTCATAGGTGTACCCGAATACCTGCTGGCGCAACACGATCCGGTTGTGCGGCATGTGCTGGTGCGGGCGGTCCGGCAGCTGCTCCAGGCGCACCAGACCCTCGTCGATCCACTTCTGGTACGGCTCCGCGGCGGCGAGTTCCGCCTTGACCTCTTCATCGGAGACGATGCGGCCCTGGGTGGTGTCCACCAGGAACATGCGGCCGGGCTGCAGGCGAGTGCGCTGCACGACGGTGGAGGGGTCCAGATCCAGCACACCGGCCTCGGAGGCCATCACGACCAGTCCGTCGTTGGTCACCCAAACACGGGACGGGCGTAGGCCGTTGCGGTCGAGCACGGCGCCGACAATGGTGCCGTCGGTGAAACAGACCGAGGCCGGCCCGTCCCAGGGCTCCATGAGGGATGCGTGGTACTCGTAAAACGCGCGGCGCTGCGGGTCCATGGACTCGTGCCGCTCCCACGCCTCGGGGATCATCATCAGCACCGCGTGGTGCAGGGGGCGGCCACCCAGGTGCAGCAGTTCCAGTGCCTCGTCGAACCGCGCCGTGTCCGAGGCACCGCGCGTACAGATGGGGAAGATCTTGTCGAGCTGGGCAGGATCGCCGAAGGCATCGGTCTTGATGAGCGCCTCACGGGCCCGCATCCAATTCTCGTTACCCGCGACGGTGTTGATCTCACCGTTGTGCGCCACCCGGCGGTAGGGGTGCGCCAGGGGCCAGGACGGGAAGGTGTTGGTGGAGAAGCGCGAATGCACGATGCCCAGTGCGCTCTCGACGCGCTCGTCCTGCAGGTCGAGGTAGAACGCCCGCAGCTGCGGAGTGGTCAGCATGCCCTTGTAGACGAAGGTGCGGCCGGAAAGGCTCGGGAAATAGACGGTTTCCTCGCCGAGGCTGCCCCGGCCCGATCCCTGGTTGCCCAGCTCGTGCTCGATGCGCTTGCGCACCACGTAGACGCGCCGCTCCAGGTCGATACCGGAGGCACCGGAGATGAAGAGCTGCCGGAAGGTGGGCATGGCGTCGCGGGCGAGAGCTCCCAGCGATGAGTCGTCGTGCGGAACCTCACGCCAACCCAGAACGGTCAAACCCTCTGCCTCGACGATCTTGTCGACGGCCTCGCACGCCGCCGCCGCGTCCTTGGATCCCTGAGGCAGAAACGCGATACCCGAGGCGTAGCTGCCCTCGGCGGGCAGTTCGAAGTCCACGACAGCGCGGAAGAACTTGTCCGGGATCTGCAGCATGATTCCGGCGCCGTCACCGCTATTGGGCTCGGCTCCCGCGGCACCACGGTGCTCCAGGTTCAGCAGTGCGGTGATGGCCTTGTCCACAATGTCGCGGCTGCGCCGGCCGTGCATATCCACGACCATGGCGACACCGCACGCATCGTGCTCGTAGGCCGGGTTGTAGAGCCCGGTCGCGGGGTGTGGCATGGCTGCTCGTCTCGTCTCCAGGGCCTCCCTGGGTGCACAGGCTGTATGCACCCGTCAATGCCCTCCTCGAAGGTGCCCCACAGACCGGCACGGGGTGGTGCTCAAACCCCGGGGCTGGCCCGTTGGCCCTTGTCCGTAGCGTCCTTCTCGGCCGTCTGCTTCGTGGGCTCGCGGCGATGAACCGCTTGCGTGAAGAGCATCCGGCTCCGACGATGAGGCACCCGCCGGACACCGTTGACCAGCGGATCTCGTGCCCCGACGCGACAAGTAATCAAAACGATATGTCAGGAACCCCGGTGGACGCCAACTCGGGTGGTTAGATGGCGCGACACCTTGCGGCGTCGTTCTCTCAACGTGTAGGTCAACGCCCGTTTCCTCGATAAACACCACCGGACCCCTTTACCAAACGCTGCGTCTTTTTTGACCCCCGTTTGGTGATTTACAATCTCCGCTATCACGTAAGCGCGCTCGGTGCGCAGGATTCGGAGGATGCATGACATCCGGCAGTGCACAGCGCAACAGCCTGGTGGTGGTGACCGGCGGCGGAAGCGGCATCGGCCGCGAAACCGCGTTGGCCTTCGCCCGCCAGGAGGCCCGTGTCGTTGTCGCCGATATCAACCTCGACACCGCCAACGAGACCGTCGGCCTCGTGGAGAAATTGGGCGGCACCGCCCATCCTTATGCCCTGGATGTATCCGACGAGAGCGCCGTGACCGCGTTCGCCGATGAAGTCTGCGCCACGCACGGAGTGCCGGACGTCTTGATCAACAACGCCGGCATCGGCCAGGCCGGACGATTCTTCGATACGCCGTCGGCGGACTTCCAGCGCGTGCTCAACATCAATCTCAATGGAGTCGTGTACGGCTGCCGCGCGTTCGGCCCCCGAATGGCTGCGCGCAAGAGCGGTCACATCGTCAACATCTCCAGTGCCGCCGCGTACACGCCGATCCCCGAGATGGGCGCCTACGCCACCAGTAAGGCCGCCGTGTTCATGTTCTCCGACGTGCTGCGCGGCGAGCTCGCCCGCGCGAAGGTGAAGGTCAGCACCATCTGCCCGGGCATCGTCAACACGAACATCATTCGCACCACGCAGTTTTCCGGTCTGTCGGCCGAGGACCAGGCCAAGCGCCAGCGGCAGGGCGCGGGACTGTACGCCAAACGCGGCTACGGCCCGGAGAAGGTGGCCAAGGGCATCGTGAATGCCGTCCTCAAAGGCAAGTCGGTCGTCCCGGTCACTCCGGAAGCACACATGCAGTACCACCTCAGCCGCCTGGCCCCGGCGCTGAACCGGCTCTTCTGGGGCAGCCTTGGCAACAAACTCAACAAATAGGAGGACACCATGGCGCGCAACACAACTGAGGCCACCGGCCTGCACGTCGTACCCACTGAGCCCGGCGAGGTGGTGCTCCGGCCGCGCAATGTCCAGTTCGACACCAGCCACACGCCGCTGCACTGGATCCCCAACGAGCCCATCGTCTCGCATTTCATCTCGGCCTTCAATCTCCTTCTGCCGGAGGGTGAGCGGGCATTCGTCGACACCTTCACCCGCGCGTTGCCGTATGTGAAGGACGACAAGATCCGCGAGGCGATGATCGGATTCATGGGCCAGGAGGCCGTGCACGCCGAGACCCACAGCAAGGTGCTGGGCGACTTCCTGGAGAAGAACGGCATCAACGTCGCGCCCGCGATCACCCAGATCGAATACATCACACACATGCTGGAGCGCACCAACGAGCTGCGCAGCGAGAAGCTCCGGTACCGCGTGATGGTGGAGAAGCTGGCCCTCATCGCTGGTATCGAACACTTCACCGCCGTGCTCGGCGACTGGGTGCTCAACCACCCCTTCGAGAAGTTCAACGCCGACGCGGAGATGGTTGACCTGTTCCGCTGGCACGGCGCCGAAGAGGTCGAGCACCGAAGCGTCGCATACGACGTGGCCCGGTACTTCCAGATCCGCCGCGGGCACATGATGCTGACCTTCGTGCTGGCCACCATGCTGCTGGTGGGCGTGATGCTCCGCTACACCAAGTTCTTGGTGCGGCAGGACCCGTCGCTGCCCAACTATGGCGTCTTCGGCGTGCTGCGGCAGATGAACAAGGCCATGAAGCGGGGAGCGTTCTTGCGGTGGCGCGAGCTGGCCAAGTCGGCCATGGAATTCATGCGTCCCGGCTTCTCACCCGACCAGGTGGGCAGCACGGCGCAGGCGGTGGCATACCTGAGTACGTCACCCGCCGCGAAGGCCGCGGCCGGCTACTGATGTTCGATCGCTTTCGCCGCACTCCGCAGCCCACCCCCAAGCGCAAACGGCCCTCGCTGCCGCCCACGCTGTACGGCACCCTGCCGGTGTCGCCCACGATCGCACTCGGCAGCGTGCTGTTCCCGGTCGCGGTCCGGGCCATCGGCGCCCTGCTGATTCTCAAGAAACCGCCCGAGAACCACGTCGACCGCACGCTGACGCTGGTGGTGAAGGACCGCTGGATCGAGGCGAAGGATCAGGACGTCGCCAGCCTGGTGCTCGCCGCACCCGACGGCGAACGCCTTCCGCCGTGGCATCCCGGCGCACACCTGGATCTACTGCTGCCGTCGGGCCGGATGCGGCAGTACTCACTGTGCGGCGACGTCTCCGACCCGTACCACTACCGCATCGCCGTGCGTCGTATCCCCGAGGGCGGCGGTGGCTCCATCGAGGTGCATGACGCGCTTCAGATCGGCGCCACCGTGTCGATCCTCGGACCGCGCAACGCCTTCCCGCTCGCGATGACCCAGCCCGGACCGCGCAAGCTGCACTTCGTGGCCGGCGGCATCGGCATCACACCGATCCTGTCCATGATCGCCTTCGCCGAGCAGCTGGGTAAGCCATGGACCATGGTGTACACCGGCCGGAACCGCGATTCGCTCCCGTTCCTCAACGAGCTCAAACGCTTTGGTGATCGGGTCATCGTGCGGACCGACGATCAGTCGGGTCTGCCGACCGCCAATGACCTGCTGCCCGAGGTGGGCGAGAACGACGCGGTGTACTGCTGTGGCCCCGCACCGATGCTCGCCGTCCTGCAGCGGCGCCTACTCGAAATGCCTTCGGTGGAACTGCATTTCGAGCGATTTGCCGCCGCACCCGTGGTGGATGGTCATCCCTTCGAGGTACAGCTGGGCCCCGGTGGGCCGGTGCTCGAGGTGCCCGCCGATCGCACGGCGCTGGACGTCATCAAGAAGCAGCTGCCGCATGTGGCGTATTCATGCCAGCAGGGTTTCTGCGGTACCTGCAGAGTGAATGTGCTCGCAGGCACCGTCGACCATCGGGACCAGATCCTCACCGAATCCCAGCGAGACGAGGGACAGATTCTGACCTGCGTATCGCGCGGGGAAGGGCGCCTGGTTCTGGATCTGCCCGCCGAGTAACACCTCTGCGCCGAGGCCGAGGTTGTGGCGAATTTGTGCGAGACGTATGCGCCATAACCTCGGTCTGGGTGAGGCGTTTCCCCATCGGTTCACCGAGCGTTCATCGGTTCCCTGGAAACTGGCCCGATGCGCATCTCCCACGCAGTCATCGCCCTCACCTCGACACTGATCCTGGCCCTTGCTCCGTCCGCGGCCGCCGCACCGCCCTCGGACGCTCCCGAGGTGCCTGTCGGCGAGATCGCCAAGACCGGTGGCGCCAACCGTACGCAGGGCGGACGTGACGGCGACAAGGCGGCAGATCTGCGGAATTCGGTGCAGGGCCGCAACGCCAAGAACGTCATCCTGCTGATCGGTGATGGCATGGGAACCTCGGAGATCACCTCGGCGCGCAACTACCAGCACGGCGCCGCCGGGACCCTTCCCGGACTCGACGCGCTGCCCATCACCGGTGAGTACACCACGTTCGCGCTCACCAAGGACGGTCCCGAGAAGGGCAAGCCGGACTACGTGACCGACTCGGCGGCTTCAGGCACCGGGTGGGCGACCGGGACCAAGACCTACAACGGAGCCATCTCGGTCGACCTCGACGGCAAGCCCCTGGACACGATCCTGGAGATCGTGCAGAAGCAGGGATTCGCCACCGGAAACGTCACCACCGCGGAGCTGCAGGACGCCACCCCGGCGGTGCTCACCGCCCATGTCGTCGATCGGGACTGCAAGGGCCCCAAGGAGACCCTCGAGAAGTGCGCGGGCAACGCCGTCGACAACGGCGGCAAGGGCTCGATCTCCGAGCAGCTGGTGGCCACCCGGGCCGATATCAGCCTCGGCGGCGGCGGTAAGTACTTCGAGGAGACCATCACCGCCGGCGAGCACAAGGGCAAGACCTCACTGGATGTCGCCAAGGCCGCCGGATACCAGCTGCCCACCACTGCGGGTGATCTGAACAAGGTAGGCAGCCTGGACAATCCGGTGCTCGGTGTGTTCGCGAAGGGCAACCTGCCGGTGCAGTGGGACAAGGTGCCCGCGGCGGTTCCCAACGGCGGCAAGCTGCCCGCAACCACCTGCCGGCCCAACCCCGAGCTGCCCAAAGACCAACCTCAACTGTCCGCGATGACCACCAAAGCCATTGACCTGCTGGTGAACTCGAAAAAGGGGCAGGACAAGGGCTTCTTCCTGCAGGTGGAGTCGGCGTCGATCGACAAGCAGGATCACGCGGCCAACATCTGCGGTCAGATCGGTGAGACCATCGCGCTGGACGAGGCCGTCGCGGCGGCGCTGGACTTCGCCCGCAAGGACGGCAACACCCTGGTCATCGTGACCGCCGATCACGGGCACTCCTCGCTCATCGTTCCCGAGGACTTCGACAACCCCACCGCCCTGTCGGTCGCGGTGAAGACGGCCGACGGCGCCACCATGCGGATCATGTATCCCACCGCGCCAGAGGGGGAGTCGCAGACGCACACGGGAACGCAGGTGCGCATCGCCGCCTACGGGCCGGGTGCCGCGAACGTCTCCGGACTCACCGATCAGACCGACAACTTCAACACGATCGTCGGTGCGCTGCTCGGATCCAAGAGCCCCGACGCCTCGAACGGCCCGTCCTGGTGGCTGGCCGGAGGGATTGCGGTGGTGGCAGCCGCGCTGGGCGCCGCCGCCACGTTCTTCTTGGGCAGGCGCGGGGCCTGACGGCCACGCGCACCGGGCTCGAACAGCCGAGTGGGAACTTCGCGAGGAGAATCGGCCGGATTTCCTCGCGAAATTCCCACTCGATGCCCTGAGGCCTACGCCACCAGCCGCTTCGGGTTGTCGATCACCGAGTAGTCACTGGCGTCCCCGGAGATCACCCGGCTGCTTTCACCGTTGACACCCACCGGCACATCACCGGCCAGGGTGACGCGATGCATCCGGCGCCGTTGGTCACCGTAATCGGAGACGGCATAGTGCTGGGTGGCGCGGTTGTCCCACATCGCGACGTCACCGAGCTCCCAGCTCCATCGAATCGTGTTCTCCAGCCAGGTGATCCGATCCTGGAACATTCGGAACAGCGCTTGCGATTCGCTGCCGTTCACATCCAGAATCCGCTTCACGAAGTTGCCCAGCAGCAGCGCCTTCTCGCCCGTCTCGGGATGCACCCGAACCACCGGGTGGTGCGCCTCGAAATGCGTCGACCCGAACTCGCGCACATACTTGGATCCGGATCCCGCCTTGGCCAGCAGTTCGGCCACCTTCGCGGGATCTACTTGGGCGTAATCGAACTGGTTGTTGTGCATGGCCCACAGATTGTCCGCCAACTCTTGCAGGGCCTTGGGCAGCTGCCGGTAGGCCGCCACCGTGGAGGTCCACGTGGTTGTTCCGCCATACGGTGGCAGCTCCACCGCGCGCAGGATCGAGGCCTTCGGAATCCGGTCCACGAAGGTCACATCCGTATGCCACTGGTTGGCGCGGCCCCCCTCCTCCGAGTCGAGCCGCATCACACGCTCTCCGTCGAACTTCAACGTGGGGTGCGGCGATGTCGGTACGCCCATGCAGCGCGCGAAAGCGAACTGCGCTTCGTCGTCGAGGTGATGCTGTCCGCGGAAGAAGATCACCTTGTGCTCCAGCATGGCCTCGTTGATGGCAGCTGCCGTCTCGGCGTCCACTTCGCCGAGGCGCACTCCGTCGATACGGGCGCCGATGTTCTCGCCCAGCTTCACCACACGTACATCGCTGCTCATGACCCGCTCCTTCTTCCAGATAATTCGGTGTAGTCAAATGACTACACTCGCTCGTCCGCTACTGTACACACATGACTACACCCGAGGCAACGGCTGCCAAGCCCGTAGGCAAGGAAGAAGTGGTGGAGGCCGTTCTGAACGCCGCCGCCGAGCTCTTCGCCGAGAAGGGGCCCGCCGCCGCATCCATCCGCGAGGTCGCCGCCCGCGCCGGGGTGAACCACGGCCTAGTGCATCGCCATTTCGGAAGCAAACGCCAGCTGCTGGCCTCCACGCTGCAACACCTGGCCGACACCGGGGCCGCACTACGCGAAGCCGGGGCATCCGCTCCGGACCTGGAGGCCGCACATGATCTGCAGCTGCGAGTGATGGTGCGCTCCACGCTCGACGGCTTTCCCATCGAAGAACTCCAGGAGCGCAGACCCGGGATGGAGTGGCTACTCGAACAGATACGCCCCGGTCATGCGGACGAGCGTGAGGCCCGGCTAGCGGGGGCCCACGCGATTGCCCTGCAGCTCGGCTGGCGGCTGATGGGGCCCAGCCTGCGTGCCGGCTTCGGCCTGGACGACATGTCCGATGCCGATATCCGCGCAGAGGTCGCCGGGCAAGTCGCCAAGCTCGTTACACCCCAATAGATTCCACTAGGCGACGGGTTGCGCCTCCGGGAACACCCACTGGCCGTCGAGAATCTGCGGTTGCGCGCGGTACAGCCGGACCATGTAGTTCCAGCCTGGCGTGATCGGCAGGCAGTTCACCGTGGTGTCCGTGCACCCACCGAACTGCACCGTGGTGTCGCCCCCGGCTCCGCGTCGCGCGGTGATGTTGTTGAGTGAGTAGGCATTACGGGAGTTCGGCGTGAAGTACCCGTTCTTGTTGTAGACGGTGACCGACCAGAATCCATCTACCGGTACCTGTCCGACCGTCAGTCGATACACCGTGGTGCCGTCATTCTTGGCTGGGTTGACATTGAGGTAGAGGGCGTCTTTCTCGGGGTTGCCGCCCCAGGCCGAGGCGGTACCGATCAGATGGCGGACCGGGTCGGTGGTGTCCCTGGTACCGAACGTTGCCTTGGTATCGGGAAGTGTCGCGGCCAGCTCGAGCAGGCCTTCGCGCACCTTCTGTTGACTTGCACTGTCCCATTGAGGGATATCGAAGCTCCCGGGGCGTTCTTGTTGTGCCGTCACAGTGTCCTGCAAGGCATGGACCTCCGCGAGGTCCGCGGGATCACCCGGGTTCACCAAGGTCCGCACGGCGGCGGCTACATAGCGGGTTCCGGTCTGTTCCTTGGTGATTGTGTGCTGACCCTTGCCGTAGAAGACGGCCGGAACATAGTGATCCTCCGTGATGAGCTGCAGCGACATGAATCGCTGCCCCGGGTCAGGCATCGATATGGTGACCGGACCCGCGTCAAGGTCGAACACCGCCGACGAGTAGAGGGTGTCACGGTTCTGGCGGATTACCAGCTGCCGATCCAGTGGTGACAACTCCCGGATGTGATGGAAGGAGCCGAAGCCGCCATCCTTCACGATGTTGCCGAAGTACAGGTCCGACTCTGCCCGCGCAAAGTTGTCAGGGGTGACAACGATGGCGCCCTCGGGTGTGCGCCGCTCTGGGGACAACGCACTCGGTGTGTTGGCGGGAGCCGCCGACGGCGGATGCGCCGAGCACCCCGCCAGAACTGCCGTTACACCGACCATCACACCTGCCACAAGCCTGTTCATGGCATCGAAGCTACCCGCCGACAGTGCAACGAGAAGCGATTCAGCAGGTAGGGCCATCCTCGCCCGCGATGTCGCGGAGGGTCTGGAAGAAGTCGGCGCGCTGCCCCGCCGAGATGTCCGCGAGCAGGCGCTCTTCGGCCTCTCGTGCCAGCACGTCAGCCTGTTTGAGAAGTGCCGCCCCGGACCGGCTCAGTTGAGCGGGCCGGGCACGGCCGGAGTCCACGGTGTCCGGCCGTGACACCAGACCGGCGTCCTGCAGCGCCTGCAAAACGGTGTTCATCGACTGCGGGGTCACATCCGTCGCACGGGCCAGATCCGCATTGGACCAGCCGGGGTTCTTGGACAACACCCGCATGCAGACGTACTGGGGGAATGGCAGATTCAGGGGCGCCAACGCCGCCGTGATCTCCGAACGCAAGGCCGCCGAGACGCGGTACATCAACGCACCGAGCGGTTGCCATTCCTGCTCATCCATATCAGTCATGTTGACACAGTTACCATTCTCCCGCTGAGCGGCCCCGGAGCGCCCTGGACGGCATGTCGCGTTGCTACCCTTGATCGATGGCAGCAACCAGTTCGCCCGACGAACCGAATCTCGCTGCCACCAGCTGGACGATCCTCGGCATGCTTTCCTACGAGGAAGAGGTCTCCGGCTATGACATCAAGAAGTGGGCGGATTGGAGTATCAGCTACTTCTACTGGAGCCCTTCCTTCAGCCAGATCTATTCGGAACTACGGAAACTGGAAAAGATCGGGTACGCCACGTCGCGAGTCGATCACGACAACGGCGCCCGTAGCCGCCGGCTGTACAAGATCACGGCTGCGGGTATGGCTGCGATGAACCAGTGGGCGAACGAGACGCCCGCCGAGCCGCAGGTTCTCAAGCACAGCGTGGTGCTGCGCGTGATGCAGGGCCATATGACGGATCCGGCCAGGCTCAAGGAGATTCTCGAACGTCACGTCGAGTACTCCGAAAACATGCAACGGCGCGCGGCGCTCGATGCGGATGGCGCTGCGGCCCAGCCTGCCTGGGCGTACTCGCGCGTGGCACTCAAATGGGCCGAGCGCTACTACGCGGCCGAGCGCGATCTCGCGCTGATGATGATCGACGATCTTGCCGAGGCCGCGGAGGAATTCGACAAGGCCGATCCCGACGGCGGAACCCCTCGCCTCGTCCCGGGTTACTGGCGCGAGGTCGAAAAACGAGTTGATGCCGAAAAGCTTTCTAAACAACACGATTCGCCGGAGTAGCTACCGCACCGCCGCGTCCTGTGCGGCGATGTAGCCGTACACCAGCCCCTGAGCAATCGTGGCCCCCGCACCCGGATAGGTGGCGCCGAACGCATTGGCGGCGGTATTGCCGATCGCGTAGAGCCCCTCCATCACGGTGCCGTCTTCGCGCAGCACGCGTGCGCGCTCGTCCGCACGAAGTCCGCCGCAGGTGCCCAGGTCGCTCAGCACCATGCGCACCGCATAGAACGGGCCGTCATGCAGCGGCCGCAGGTTCGGATTCGGTGTCACGGTCGGGTCACCGTAGTAACGGTCGTACACGCTGCGGCCCCGGTGGAAATCAATGTCATCACCGGCTGCCGCCGATGCGTTGAATCGCCGCACCGTGGCCAGAAACTCCTCGCGCGGTATCCCCATCATCGGCGCCAGTGCCGCCAAACTCTCTGCACGATAAGCGATTCCGGAATGGAACCAGCTGGCCGGTATCGGCATACGCGGATAAAGCTGGCCGGCGAAGACGTAGCTGTTGCGGTACTGCCGGTCAAAGATGATCCACATCGATTCCACCGGGTCGCCGCGGCGCTCCCGCTCAAGTACACGCTGCCCAAACGACATGTAGTCGGTTGCCTCGTTGATGAAGCGTTGTCCGGTCTGGTCGACGATGAACGATCCCGGTAACGATCGCTCCGCCAGCATCACCTTTGGACTACCGCCGGGCAGCGGCGCGACCGCCGGGAACCACCAGGCCTGGGTCATGGAATCGATTGCCGCACCGCACTCTTGGCCGATCTGTAGCGCATCGCCGGTGTTGGTGTCGGCACCCAGGCTCATGTTCCTGCCGAGGGTCGCCGACTGGAACTTGTGCCGCATCTCCATGTTGTGATCAAAGCCTCCGGCCGCCAGTACGACGCCTCGACGGGCCGTCACCGCGATCTCGCGACCCTCGTGAGCGACCACCGCGCCGGTGACACGCGCGCCCACGGTGACCAGACGCACGAGCGAGGTGTCCGTCCAGATCGGAATCCCCGCACGCAGCACCCCGGCGAACAGTCCCGCCGCCAGGGCCTGACCGCCCGCCAGGTAGCGCCGGCCCAGTACCGCCCCGCCGACTCCTTGCGCGACTCGTTTCACGATGAGCGGCAAAGCCTTACGGGGGAGCCGTGCCATCAGGTTCATCCACCGATAGTCGGCGCTGGTGACGGGCATCGGGACCGCGGGGGGCTTCATGACACCCGGTTGCAGTCGGTTTCGGTACGCGCCCAGCACGGATGCATCGAACGGGCGGCATTCGCAGGTGCGCCCGACCGGGCTGCCGCCAGGCTCTTCGGGGTGGTAATCCGCGTAGTCCCGGCACCAGGTAAAACGCATCGGCGTCAGTCGCGTCAGCATCTCGATGGTCGCCGATTCGTGCTCAAGGAACCCGTCACTGCGCGCCTCCGAAGCGGTTCCCGCGACCACCGATCGCAGATAAGTGCGTGCCTGCTCCAGGGTGTCACCCGTACCGGCGGCACTCAGCACCGGACTCGCCGGCAGCCACAGGGCTCCTCCCGAGCGGGCGGTAGACCCACCCACATAGGGCGACTTCTCGACGATCAGCGCCGACAGTCCGCGCTCACTGCCGGCCAGCGCGGCGGCCATCCCCGTTCCGGCGCCGACCACCAGCAGATCGACCTCGGTGTCGGCCGCGACGGTTCCCGCCGGAATCAGCCCATGGGGTGCTGATGCCATCTGCATGTACCTCCGTCGAATAGGTATGAACGCCCGCGAGGTTATGCCGATAGTTCCTCGCGGTAGCCGCCGATTCCCTCCCAGCGGGACGTCAGCTCTGCGGGCGACAACCGATGTCCGGTGAGCGGACCGACCCCCTGCTGTGAGGGCAAAGACGCTGCTAGAACGGGTCCATGACGACAGCCCAGTCAGAGCCCGGTCTTGATTCTGTAAAGGTGCGAAGCATCGAGGCGGACGCGGCGCCTACCCGGTTCGCCCGCGGCTGGCATTGCCTTGGCCTCATCAAGGACTTCGGCGACGGAAAGCCACACTCCATCAACGCGTTCGGCCAGAAGCTTGTGGTGTTCCGCGGCGCCGGAGGCAAGATCAGCGTCTTGGACGCCTACTGCAGGCATATGGGCGGTGACCTCAGCCAGGGCGAGGTCAAGGGTGACGAAATCGCTTGCCCATTTCATGATTGGCGCTGGGGCGGCGATGGCCGCTGCAAGCAGGTGCCCTATAGCCGTCGCACCCCCAAGCTCGCACGCACGGCCACCTGGACCACGCTGGAACAGGACGGCATGCTGTTCATCTGGAATGACCCGCAAGGGAGTCCGCCGCCGGAGGGCATAACGATTCCCCGAATCGAGGGCGCCGGCAGTGACGAGTGGACCGATTGGCACTGGTACACAACGATTGTCAACACCAACTGCCGAGAGATCGTCGACAACGTCGTCGACATGGCGCACTTCTTCTACGTACACGGTGCGCTGCCTACGTACTTCAAGAACATCTTCGAGGGCCACGTTGCCACGCAGTACATGAACGGCGGAACCCGGCCGGACGTGCCCAGCCCGGAAGGGGTGGAGATGATCGGACAGACCTCCGTCGCGTCGTACTACGGACCCTCCTTCATGATCGATGACCTGACCTACCACTTCGTGGGCGGCGACCAGCAATCGATTCTCATCAACTGTCACTATCCGATCGATGCGGATTCCTTTGTGCTGCAATACGGCATCATCGTCAAGAAGTCCCCCGCATTGCCCGATGACGCCGCCACGGGTGCCGCCATAGCGCTCGGCGACTGGGTGAAGATCGGGTTTGAGCAGGATGTCCAGATCTGGAAGAACAAGGCACGTATCGACAATCCACTGCTGCGCGAGGAGGATGGCCCCGTGTACCAGTTGCGGCGCTGGTACCAGCAGTTCTATGTGGACGCCGAGGATGTGGCCGACGAGATGATCGACCGGTTCGAGTACGAGGTGGACACCACTCGTCCCGGGGAGGCCTGGAAATCGCAGATCGAGGAGAACCTCGCGGCGATGGCCGGAAGCTCATCGTCGTGATCCGCGCCGATAATCGCCTGGCCGACTCACCGATGGTGCCGGTCGGCTGTCAGCGTTGCGGCGCGGAGGTTTTAGCGCGCAAGAGCAGCTGGCAGCAGACCAGTGTTCAGTGGAATGCCGAGGCCGAATCTCGGTGCCTTCGGCGGCGGGACAGCACCGGACTCTTCCTGGTGTGCCCGGAGCTACGCGGATCGATTCTCGATGCCGCACGCAGCGGACGGTTACCCGTCCTCGCCGAAGAGTACGGCGTTTAAGCAAGCAGCTCGTCGACATCGCGGCATAACCGCTCGATCGCTGCGCCGGCCAGATCCAGACTCGGCATGGTCATGAACCCGTGAATAGCGTTGTCGTAAAGCCGGTACCGCACCGGAACCCGGGCCTTCTGCAGCGCCCGCGCGTAGGCTTCACCCTCACTGCATGGAGGGTCGTAACGCGCCGTCACCACCACCGCGGCAGGTAGTCCCGTGAGATCTGCCCGCAGTGGCGCCGCGTAGGGATGTGTGCGCAGGGCGTGATCGGGCAGGTACTGATCCCAATACCACTGCATGGCGGCGCGGGTGTTGTAGTAACCGTTGGCATACCGCCGATAAGAGTCCGTGTCGAAATTCGCGTCCACCACCGGGTAGATCAGGATCTGGCCCGCGAGGGCGGGCCCACCCATATCGCGGGCCATCAGCGCGGTGACTGCGGCGAGATTGCCTCCAGCGCTGTCGCCGCACACGATGACGCGGCTGGGGTCTCCTCCGAGAGTGCGCGCCTGACGCACCGCCCAACACGTCGCTAGAAACATGTCGTGCGCCGCCGCCGGCCACCGATGTTCCGGCGCGCGCCGATAGTCCACCGATACCACCACGGCGGGCATCTGATTGGCCAGCCGTCGGCACAAGCCGTCGTGGGAATCCTTGTCGCAAAAGACAAATCCACCACCATGGGCGAAGACGAGGGTAGCTAGCGGCCCTGTCGCAACTGGGCGGTACACCCTGACCGGTATCTCACCATGAGGCCCGGAGGCGTACTCATCGGTCACCGAACGCATCGGCAGCGGATCGGCCGGTGCGGTGTATCGGGCACGGACGGCAGCGCGCGCCGCCGCTCCGGTCATCGTCTCGACGCGCGGAAACCCCTCGTTCAGCGATGGAAGCAGCGCCGCGATCTGTGGATCGAGGCTCACGCGTATTGCAGTGCGCGTGAGTTCGTCTCGCGCGGAGCAGAGGACGGGCCGCACCGCAGTGGCCGAATCGGCTGCAGGGTCGGCGCCACCCGGGTCGGGCCGTTCTCGACATTGCGCCAGATGCCCATCGCTGTCATGCGCACCGGAGCCACCAGCCGTTGATCGAAGGTCATCCTCGGCATCGGCCCGGATACCGAAACCGCGGCGACAGCATCGCCGATGCTTCCGATCGGGGCGGCCACGCAGCCGATGCCCTGCTGCAGCTCCTCACGGTCGAAGGCCACGCCGTGACCGCGAACCTTATCCAGCTCGGGACGCAGCTGTGCCGCCGAGCCAATGGAGTAGCGCGTCTTGCGGGCCAGCGCGGTGAACTCGTCGAGCGTCTGGCGCTGGTACGCCAGGATGGCCTTACCCGAGGCCGTACAGTGCGCCGGCTGGCGACCACCGATGCGGGTGGCCAGGGCCGCGCCCATCGCGGCACCGATCTTCTCCAGATACACAACGTCTGTGCCGTCCAGGATCGACAAGTGGACCACGAGCCCGGTGGCCCGATGCAGCTCGTGCAGCATCGGCAGCGCGGCCGCATGCAGCCTGTCCTGATGCACCGCGAGTGAGCCGAGCTCGACCAATCGCGTGCCCAGTTCGTAGTCGCGACCATCGCGTCGCAACCACCGCAGCTGTACCAACCGCTCCAGCATGCGATGAACGGACGAGCGCGGCAGGCCGGTGCGGCGCACCAGCTGCGCCAGCGTGAGCCGGCCCGGGCCGTCGAAGGCGTCAAGCAGCAGGGATACCCGATCGATGACAGCGCTCGGGGTCGCCGATTCGGCGGTAATGGTGGTCATGGTGCCCTCCCACGGCGTTGGGGTCTCGGTCACATATGACTATTAGTCATATACCTGTTTGTATCATGAGTGTGTCCGCCGCCACAACCCCGCAGAGCCCCCACACGCGAACAGACGCCGGTTGCGTCTGCAACAGGCGTCTGTTTGCCGGAGAGAAGACCGGGGCTACATGGCGGCTAGCGGCTCGCTGCCCGACCAGTCATGGCCCCAGTAGCTATCAGCAGTGATTTCCTCTGCGGTGTAATACGTTTCGTCGACCCGCATACCTTCAGTACCGAACTCGATATCCCAGCCGCCAGGAGCCCGGACGTAGAAGGACACCATCTTGTCGTTGGTGTGGCGCCCCAAAGTGGAAGAGACCGTGGAGTCTGATTTCAATACCCGGTCCAGGGCCTGCCCCACGGCATCGAGACTGTCCACCTCGACCATCACGTGGACCAGCCCCGGTGCACCACCGTGCGGCGCGGGACAGAGCGCCAAACTGTGGTGGCGCTCGTTGATGCCCAGGAATCGCACCCGCATCGGGCCGAACTCCGGAGGCGCGGGAATGCGGAACGCTCCCCTCGACCGGAATCCCATCACCTCGGTATAGAACGTGAAGGCAGCATCCGGATCGGTGACCGGCAGCACCACATGCCCGAGCCCCTGAGCGCCGGTGACGAATCGCGCACCGAAGGGCGTGACCACCGGGCTGTGGTCCAGTACCGGGCCATGGAACACCTCGACCGTGGCGCCGCCGGGGTCGGTGAACGTCACCGCCTCTTCCACTCGCCGCGCGTCGGCCTCCTCGACGGACAACTGCTTAACCCCAAGGCCCGCAGCCTCCACTGCCCGCGTGACGTCGCGCAACGCCGCGCCGTCACGCACCTCCCAGCCGATCGTGACGACCTGATCCGTATCGCCGGGCACCACGACGATCCGCGCGGCACGTTCATCCATCCGCAGGTACAACGCCCCGGGGTCGGGCCCACTGCCTTCGGCGAATCCCAGCACCCCCAGGGCGAAATACCGCCAACGGTCCATGTCCTGGGTTTGGACGGTGATGTATCCCAAGCTCTTCAGCATCAGATCATCGCCCTCAGCGGGCCCTGCGGTTCGATGCCCAGCGAGCTCAGCGCCGATGCGTGAAACACGGTGCTGGGCACATGAATCGCGTGGGCGAGCCCGGTGTGCGCATCACGCCAGTACCGCTGCAAGGGCTTGTCCAATCGCATCGCGTTACCCCCGGAACGCGAGAAGATCTGATCGACCGCCATCACGGCGCGCCACGCGGCGCGCACCTGGGTACGACGGCCCGCGGCCCTGTCCTCGAATGACACCTCCTTGCCTGAATCGACGATGTCCCAGATCTTGTCGACATTCGCGAGGATCTCCTGGCGGGCGGCATTGATATCGGCGGCGGCCTCCCCGATCGCGAACAGCACATACGGATCGTCCTTGACCGCGGTGCCCTGGGCCCCGACCCGCTCGCGCTGATAGTCCAGGTGCGCGGCCAGCGCACCCTCGGCGATGCCGATCACGGCCGAACTGATACCCAGTGGGAACATCGTCGACCACGGCATTCGGTACAGGGTGCCGGTCATGCCGGCGTTGCGCTGCGCGGTGCCGTCAATCACCTCGTCCCCGTCCATCACCCGATACGACGGTACGAACGCGTCCCTGACGATGATGTCTTTCGAGCCGGTACCGCGCAGCCCCACCACATTCCAGGAGTCTTCGACGATCTCGTAGTCCTGACGCGGCAGGATCATATGCAGCATTTTCGGTGGCATGAGGGGCTTGCCTTCGCCGTCACCGAGCGACGCGCCCAGGATGATCCAGTCGCAGTGGTCGGTGCCTGAGCTGAACTGCCACCGTCCGTTGAAGATGTATCCGCCGTCCACCGGCTTGGCCACACCTGTAGGCGCATAGGGGGAGGCCATCCAGACGTCCTGGTCCTGACTCCACATCTCGGCGGCAACCTTGGGGTCGGCAAAGGCCACCTGCCAGGGGTGCACACCGACGACCCCACAGATCCAGCCCGAGGCGGGATCCAGTGCGGCGGTGGCCATGACGGTTTCGGCGAACTCGCGAGGGTGCACCTCGTATCCGCCGTAACCCTTGGACTGGAGCAGCCGGATCGGTCCGGCAGCCCTGAGCATCTTGGCGGTCTCATCGGGCAGCTTGCCCAGCTTCTCCGCCTCCCACGCCTGCTCACGTAGCTGGTCAGCGAGATCGTTGATGCGATCGATTACGCGTTCGGTCATGCGCTTGATAGTGCGCTCACCACCCCATCCCCATGGGACGTTTTCCCGATCAGCGGTCCGTTGGATCTGATTGACCGGTCACCGGGAATGGGGGATCGGGGGATTGCGACACGGACCTAGCGTGGCCAACCGTGAAGGCCCTCGTAAGAAACGTTGATGTGGTGGTGGTCGGCGCCGGTTTCGCCGGGTTGTATGCCCTGCAACGGCTGCGGTCACAGGGCCTGTCGGTCATCGTGTTCGAAGCAGGCTCGGACGTGGGTGGCACCTGGTTCTTCAACCGGTACCCGGGTGCGCGCTGCGATGTGGAGAGCATCGACTATTCCTATTCGTTTTCCGATGAGCTGCAACAGGATTGGGACTGGACCGAGAAGTACGCCACCCAGGAGGAGATCCTGAGGTACATCAATCACGTCGCCGACCGGTTCGGCCTGCGCCGCGACATCCGCTGCCGTACCCGCGTCACGTCGGTGGTGCTTGACGAGGGACAGACGTCCTGGACGGTGCGTACCGACCGAGGGGACGAGGTGACAGCGCGGTTCTGCGTCATGGCCACCGGCGCCTTGTCCACCGCCAACATGCCCGACATCCCCGGGCGTGATGCATTCGCCGGCGAGCTGTACCACACCGGACACTGGCCGACGGCAGGCGTGGATTTCACCGACAAACGCATCGGGATCATCGGCACGGGATCCTCGGGTATCCAATTGGTGCCCATCGCCGCCCAGACCGCCGGCGAACTCTTCGTATTCCAGCGCACCGCCAATTACAGTGTCCCCGCGGGTAATACCGTGCTCACTCCGCAACGCCGCGCCGAGGTGAAGGCCAGCTACGACGAGCGGCGGCGACAATCCCGGGCAAGTGGCGGCGGCTCCCCACACCAGGCCCATCCCAAGAAGACTCTGGAGATCACCGCCGAAGAGCGGCGGGCCGCGTTCGAGCAACGCTGGGATCTCGGCGGGGTGCTGTTCGGTAAGACCTTCCCGGATCAGACGACCGACATGCGCGCCAACGACGAAGCGCGCGCCTTCTTCGAGGAGAAGGTGCGCGCTGTCATCGACGATCCCGCCGTCGCCGATGTTCTCATCCCGACGGATCATCCCATCGGCACCAAGCGAATCTGCACTGACACCAACTACTTTCAGACATTCAACCAGGATCATGTGCATGTCGTGGATCTGCGCACCAGCCCGATCGAGTCGATAGACATCGACGGAATTACCACCACTGCACAGCATTACGGACTCGACATGATCGTCTTCGCCACCGGGTTCGATGCCATGACGGGCTCGCTGAATCGGATCGACATCCGGGGCCGGGGCGGCAAGACACTCCAGGACACCTGGCGGGCCGGGCCGCGCACCTATCTGGGGCTCGGGGTCGACGGATTCCCCAACCTGTTCATCGTGACCGGCCCGGGCAGCCCCTCGGTGCTGGCCAACATGGTGCTGGGTGCCGAACAGCATGTGGATTGGATCGGCGAGCTGTTAGGACATATGGCCGAACACGGCTTCTCGGCAGTGGAGGCCGACCCTCGAGCCGTCGACGACTGGGTCGCCGAGTGCAATGAACGCGCCGCCTCCACCATGTTCCCGCAGGCCAACTCGTGGTACCTCGGCGCCAATATCCCCGGCAAGCCAAGGGTTTTCATGCCGTTCATCGGTGGTTTCGGCGTGTACGGGGCCATCTGTGCCGATGTCGCTGCCAGCGGGTACAAGGGCTTCGCCCTGAGCGGTAGCAACGCGTGACACGGCTGCTGGAGCGGGTTGCGCTGGTCACCGGCGCAGGCCGCGGCATGGGACGCACACATTGCGAGCGCCTCGCCGAGGAGGGTGCCGATGTCATCGCGATCGACCTACCGGGCTGCACCGAGCTGGCCGACACCGTCAAAGAGGTGCAGTATCGCGGCCGGCGCTGCGTGCCCGGCTTCGCCGATGTCCGCGATCCGGAATCACTCACCCAGGCCATCGATGCCGGAGTGCAGATGCTGGGACGGCTGGACATCGTCGTCGCCAACGCCGGAATCTACGAAAGCCTCGGCCCCTCCTGGGAGATCACCGAAGATGCCTGGCGGCGGTCGCTCGACGTGAATCTGACGGGTGTCCTCCACACCGTTCAGGCGGGGGTGCGACACCTGACAGCGGGCGGCTCCGTCGTGGTCATCAGTTCCACGAACGGCCTCAAGGGCACCCCCAACACCGTGCACTACACCGCGAGCAAGCACGCCGTCGTGGGCCTGGCCCGCACGGCCGCCAATGAGCTGGGACCGTTAGGTATTCGGGTCAATACCGTGCATCCGGGCGCGGTCAACACGGGGATGATCCTCAATCCCGAGGTCATCGCTCGCCTGCGGCCGGACCTCGCACATCCCACCGAGGCCGACGCTGCCGAAGCCCTCGCGGCGCGCACCTTGTTGCCGGTGCCGTGGGTGGACACCGTGGACATCAGCAATGCCGTGGTGTTCCTGGCCTCCGACGAAGCGCGCTACATCACCGGCACCCAGCTGGTGGTCGACGCCGGACTAACGCAGAAAGTGTGATGAATCGCGTGACAGGACGATTGGCGGGCAAAGTGGCGCTGGTCACCGGTGCTGCCCGGGGTATTGGGCGTGCGCAGGCGGAACGCTTCGCGCAGGAGGGTGCCGATGTCATCGCTCTCGATATCTGCGCGCCGGTACACACCACCGTCACACCGCCCGCGACACGGGCCGACCTGGACCGGACGGCCGATCTGGTGGAGTCTCACGGTCAGCGGGTCATTCCGGGTGTGGTCGACGTACGGGATCTGCGTGCCCTGGAAACCTTTGTCACCGACGCGGTTACCGCATTCGGCGGACTGGATGTCGTGTGTGCCACCGCCGGAATCAGCTCGCGCAGCATGCTCACCGAGATGAGTGAAAGCGTGTGGCAGACCGTGCTTGACGTCAACCTGACCGGCGTGTGGCACACCACCCGCGCCGCGATTCCACACCTGATCAGCCGTGGCGGCGGCTCCATGGTGTTGGTGAGCTCCATCGCCGGACTGCGCGGTCTCGTCGGGGTCTCGCACTACGTCGCGGCCAAGCATGGCGTGGTGGGGCTCATGCGTTCACTGGCATCGGAGTTGGCGCCGCACAAGATTCGCGTGAACACCGTGCACCCCACCAACGTGGATACCCCGATGATCCAGAACGACCATGTGCGACGGATGTTCCGGCCCGACCTTGAAGAACCGACTCAAGAAGAATTCGCTCACGCCGCCAAGACCATGAACATGCTCGACCTGCCGTGGGTACAGCCGCTCGATATCGCCAACGCCTCACTGTTCCTGGCCTCCGACGAGGCGCGCTACATCACCTCGGTCGCCCTGCCGGTCGACGCGGGCAGCACGCAGCGGTAGCAGCGTTCGGCGGTACCGTCGAGGCATGAACGTGCTCATCTCGGCCGACGAACTCGCACAACGCCTGTCCAATTTTCGCGTTCTCGATGTGCGCTGGACCGTGATGCAGCCGAACGGCCGCGCGGCCTACCTAGAGGGTCATCTTCCCGGCGCGGTGTTCGTTGACCTGGATGCCGACCTCGCCGACCACGCGGTGACGGGCCGTGGCCGCCATCCGCTGCCCACACCGCAGGCTCTCCAGGCCAGTGGCCGGCGCTGGGGTCTGAGCGACGGTGACGCCGTGGTCGTCTACGACGATTGGAACGGGCAGGCGGCCTCGCGCGCCTGGTGGCTGCTGCGTGCCGCCGGAGTTGCCGATGTCCGGATTCTCGACGGCGGCTGGGCGGCCTGGCAGCGCTTCGGAGGACCCGTCGAGACGGGAGAGGTTGTCGCCGAGCCCGGCGGGATCACCATTTCCTCGCTGGACGGCTTCGCCTCGGTCGACGCCAATGCGATTGCTTCCCAAGCGGAATCACCCGATGCCTTGGTCCTGGACGCCCGGGCGGCAGCCCGCTACCGCGGCGACGAAGAACCCCTGGATCCCCGCGCCGGGCACATCCCCGGTGCCGTCTCCGCTGCGACTGCCGAGAACCTCACACCGCAGGGCACCTTCCGGCCCGCTGCCGAATTGCGCGAGCGCTTCGAGCTACTCGGCGCCGGACGGCACCCTGTCACGGTGTACTGCGGGTCCGGTGTCACCGCCACGCATCAGATCGCGGCGTTGGCCGTCGCGGGATACGACGCCGCCCTCTATCCAGGGTCGTGGTCGGAGTGGTCGAGCGATCCACAGCGCCCCGTCGCGACCGGGCCCGATCCGAGCTAGCCGATCAGAGCGCCAGCCCCACGGCCAGCGCGATAACCCCGAGAAGTGGCGGCACCAGCTGCTTGAGCGCGGCCGACGCCTTATCCGGCGACGAGATCAACAGCACCAGCCCGGCCGCGACCATCGACCCTGCACCGGTGAACACCAGCGTCGCACCGACCGACGTGCAGCCCCGTGCCCACAGCACCGTGCCGACCGCGATGGCGATCGCGAGGAACAGGTTGTAGAAACCCTGGTTGAAGGCCAGAGGTTTCGTCACCTCGGCCTCTTCGAGCGTGCGAACACCGAAAATCTTGCGCGTCTTCTCACTGGTCCACGTGATCGATTCCAGATAAAAGATGTAGACGTGGATGAGCGCGGCGATTCCGGTCAGTACCAGCCCTGCGATGATCATGCTGCGAGAGCCTATCCGTCTCGCCGCTAACGCAGAGCCGGCTCGGGCGTCATGCCGGATTCCGCCGCCTCTAGGGGGGCCTCTTCGCGGATATCGGTGCGCGAGTTCATCGCCAGCACCACCATGCAGAGCGCCGCCAGTATCGCGCCACCGCAGAGCAGCACGGGGTGTGTCAGCACCGGCAGCGTGTCGCTGAGCATCGTCAGCATCATCGGCACCCCGAAGCCCAGGTAGGTCAGCCCGTAGAAGACGGCGGTGAGTCCGGCCAGGTCCGTGGGCCCGGCGATCCGGTTCACCTCCTGGAGCCCGCTGACCAGTGCCGTCCCATACCCCGCACCCAGCACCAGCGCGGCGATCAGGACCCATGGGATCGTGAGCCGGTGCGCGGCAACGGCGGCCAGCGCCATCCCCGCGGCGACCAGCGCCAGCCCGATGATGCCGAGCCGCGCGGTACCCGGCCGATCGATCCTGGGCGCAAGCAGCTGTGCGGTGAAACCGCAGCCCAGGCAGACCAGACAGCACAACGCGGAGAACGCGATGCGCTCGCCCGGGAGTGTCGGGGCGATGAGCGTGGGCAGCACCGCGTACGCCACCGCCGCCGAGCCGAACACCCAGGGCGCCAAAGGCATCACAACGAACAGGAAGCGGCGACGGCGCGCGGCAGGGATCTTCAGATCGTCCACCAGCCGGCCCGGCGCGCGCTCGGCCGCAGACTCCGGAACCGAAAGTGCCAGTACCGCACCGGGAATCGTGATAGCGATGTTGACCAGGAACGCCAGGTGCTGTGGCCAGGGGCCCCACTGCGCCAACGCTCCGGCCACGGCCGCGCCGAGCGCGAATCCCGCGGTCAGGCTCATGGCTCCGCGCCGCGCACCAGCACCGATCCGGTCAAACGGGGGAGCCGACAGTTCCTTGACCCATGAGCTTCCTGCGGCCATGGCCAGGCCCAGCGCGATACCGGAGAACACCCGCCCCGTGAAGAGCAGCGCGAAATGCTGTGCCCCCAGGGCCAGCACCAGGGACCCGGCCATCGAGATAAACGGGGCCGGCAGCATCACCGCACGTCGGCCGTAACGGTCCGAAAGTGGTCCGCCCAGGAAGAGCGCCGGGATGATGCCCAGCACGTAGGCGAACAACAGTGTGTCAACGGATGCGGCAGATTGCCCGGCCTGCCGATACATCACCAGCAGCGGGGTGAACTCATTACCGCCCCAGGCAATTCCGAACATCGCGAGGGCCACCCGCTGCCATGGCGCCAGCAGTCGGCTAGTCACGCTCGGTCACCACTTTCATGTGCTCCACCAGCTCGACGCTGAAGCGTGCCGCGTCGCCCGCCGCGAGCGCGTCCACCAGCGCGCGGTGCCCGGCAACCGAGCGTGCGACCCGCACCGGGTCTACCCCGATGGCGGCCGCCGCCATTCGGCGCTGACGCTCGCGCAGGCTGTCGTAGAAGTTCTCCAGCAGTGGGTTTCCGAGCTTGGCCACGATCGCGCGGTGGAAGTCCACGTCTGCGGCGGCAAAACCTGCGGCATCGCCCTGCGCGGCACGCCCCAATTGCACCTCGATGAGTGCTGACAGGTCTGACAGGAGTGCCGGAGATGCGCCTCGTTCGGCAATGCGCGCCGCGGCAGCACTCTCCACGACGCGGCGCGCGTCGACGACGTGTCGGCGTTCCTCTGGAGTGATGGGCACGACCAGCGCCCCGCGCTTGGGATAGAGCCGCAGCCAGCCTTCGGTTTCAAGCCGCAGGAAGGCTTCCCGCACGGGAGTGCGGCTACACCCCATCCGCGCCGAGATCTCCCCTTCGCTCAGCAGCTCACCGCCGGGGATATCGCCGCTGAGGATGCGCTCCTTTACCGAGCGATATGCCTCTTCACTTGCGGAGATGGCCACTGTTCGAATAATAGACACAACTTGTATCTAAGATGATGGCGATAGCTATAGCAAACCGAAAAACACACTTCACGGGGTGTTCAGCGTCACGTCGAGCCGGTGATCGATGCCACCGTCACCGCAGACGCACCGCCTCGCTAGCGGGCCGCCTGCTCGTCGGCGATCCGCTTGTCCAGCTTTGCGTCGAACGTGTTGGCAAGCGCCGTGCACGCCGTCGGGTCAATCATCGGATTCGGGTCACGTTGCGCCGCGAGCCTGTTCAGCTTCGTGATGTCGTCGGCTTGTTCGGGGTGCACGGAGAACAAGATGTCGCAGGGCAGCGCGCGCACCGTCTGAATGCTCTGCCGGAACCTCGAGACGTGACCGGGCGCAAAACGGTAGTTACCGGTGGCGACAGCATTGAGGCTATCGGCGTAGACCATGTCCAGGCACCGCCCTCCCTCGCACGATTTCCAGGTCCAGCTGACACCGCCGGGTGTGTGACCCGGCGTGAAATGCGCTGTCACCGCGACATTTCCGAGCTTCAGCACCTCCCCATCGGCTATCTCCCGCACTCGTTCAACGGCAGGGAAGGCTGCATTCGCGGTATCGGAGGCCTGCGGATCATCGGCGGACACGTGCCCGGCGCGCAGCGACTGTGCACCGATAGGGCTCGATACCGCGGTGGCACCACTGTCATGAACCACCGCGGCGATACCGCCGGCATGGTCGACGTGAGTATGCGAGGACAACACGTACTTCAGGTCCTCGACGGCGAAACCAAGCGTGCGGATGTTGTCCTCCACCTGGGGCGCCGACTGCGGCATGCCCACGTCCAGAAGAATCAGGCCCTCGTCGGTCCGAATCAGTACCGAACTGATGCCCTCGGTTCCGACGTAATAGGTGTCACCGTGCACACGGATAGGCGCACGCGGCTGCGTCCAGATCGGGTCTCCCGCCACCGGCGCGGTCAGCGAGTTCCCATGTTCATGCTGTTCGGGCCCCTCCGGCGAGGCGGTACAGCCCGCGACGAGGACAGCGAGAGCGGCGGCGGCGAGCAGTTTCACGATCTCCATCCCTACCACCTCACCGAACACCCGAGCACGCGGATTTAGACGCGTGCTTCGATAACACCATGCAACGCACTATCTACACCGAGGACCACGACGCGTTCCGGGAGTCCGTGAAGACATTCGTGCAGCGCCACGTCGAGCCGCGCGCCGAGAACTTCATCGAGCAGCGCTACATCGACCGCGAGCTGTGGCTAGAGGCCGGCAAGCAGGGCTACCTGGGGCTCGACGTGCCCGAGGAGTTCGGCGGCAGCAGTGCCGGCGACTACCGCTACAACGCGGTTCTGCAGGAGGAGCTGTCGCGCTCCAGCGCCGCACTGGCCTCCTCGATGTCCATCCACTTCGACATCGTCGCCCCCTACCTGGTCGAGCTGACCACCGATGAGCAGAAGCAGCGCTGGCTGCCGAAGTTCTGTAGCGGCGAGATGATCACCGCCATCGGCATGACCGAACCGTCGGGCGGCTCCGATCTGGCAGCCCTCAAGACCACCGCGGTCAAGGACGGTGACGACTGGGTCATCAACGGCTCCAAGACGTTCATCACCAACGGCGCACGTGCCGATCTCGTCGTCGTCGCCGCGCGCACCGCACCCGAGCTCAAGGCCAAGGGCATCACCTTGTTCGCCGTCGAAGAGGGCATGCCCGGCTTCGAGCGCGGCCGCAAGCTGGACAAGGTGGGCCAGCCCGAGGCCGATACCGCCGAACTGTTCTTCACCGATGTGCGGGTGCCCGCCGAGAACGTGATCGGCGAGGTCAACCAGGGATTCATCTCCATGATGCAGCGCCTGCCCCAGGAGCGGATGGGCTGTGCGGTCGCCAACATCGCCCACGCGGCCGCCGTGCTGGAGGAGACGATCGAGTACGCCAAGGAGCGCAAGGCGTTCGGTCAGCAGATCGGCAGCCTGCAGTACAACAAGTTCCTCATCGCCGAGCTCGTCACCAAACTCGAAGCGGCGCAGGTGTATGTCGATCAGGGTGTGCTGGCGCACAGCAAGGGCGAGCTCTCGGCGATCGATGCCGCGAAGGCCAAGTGGTGGTCCTCTCAGGTGCAGAACGAGGTCATCGACGCCTGCGTGCAGCTGCACGGTGGCTACGGCTACATGAAGGAATACCGCGTCGCACGGGCCTGGATGGACGCGCGCGTCACCAAGATCTGGGCCGGTTCCAACGAGATCATGAAGGAGCTCATCGGTCGCGACCTGGGCTTCTGATCCGACCCCGCCCGGGCCGCTACCGTCGAATGGGAATCTGGCGAGGCGTTTGGCCGGAATTTCCTCGTGAGATTCCCACTCGGTGAAAGGGCATCATGACTGACGACGGACGCATACGGGTTCCAGCCGACCTGGACTCGGTGACGAACATCGGCAGCGGCGATCAGGCCGAGGACCACTCCGAGATCGATCCCGCCGCCGTTGAGCGCATTTGGCAGGCGGCCCGGCACTGGTATCAGGCGGGCATGCACCCGGCGATCCAGGTGTGTTTGCGGCACAAGGGAAAAGTGATCCTCAACCGTGCCATCGGGCACGGATGGGGTAACGCGCCCACCGATCCCGCCGACGCCGAGAAGATCCCCGTCACCACCGACACACCGTTTTGCGTGTACTCGGCCGCCAAGGCCGTCTCGACGACGGTGATGCATCTACTCATCGAACGCGGAGCGCTCTCGCTCGACGCCCGTGTCTGCGAGTACCTGCCCACCTTCACCAGCCGCGGCAAGGATCGCATCACCATCCGCCACGTGCTGACGCACAGCGCGGGCATCCCGGTGCCCACCGGACCCCGGCCGGATGTCACCCGGATGGATGACAGTGAGTACACCCGCGAACAGCTCGGCCAGCTGCGCCCGCTTTACCGTCCCGGCCTGGTGCACATGTATCACGCACTAACCTGGGGGCCGTTGGTGCGCGAGATCGTGCTCGGTGCGACCGGTAAGAGCATCCGCGACATCCTTGCCACCGAAATCCTTGATCCCCTTGGGTTCCGGTGGACCAACTACGGTGTGGCCCCGGAGGATGTGCCGTTGGTGGCGCCGAGCCATCCCACCGGTAAGCCACTGCCCGCGCCCATGCGCGCGGCCTTCCGGGCGGTGGTCGGCGGGACGATGCACGAGATCATCCCGATGTCGAACCAGCCCTTCTTCCTCACCGGCGTGGTGCCGTCGTCCAACACCGTCTCCACCGCGAACGAACTGTCCCGATTTGCCGAGATCCTCTGCCGGGGTGGCGAACTCGATGGGGTACGGATCATGTCCCCCGAGACCATCCGGGCCGCGGCGGCACCGGCCCGGCGCCTGCGGCCGGACATGGCAACCGGCGGCATGCCGATGCGCTGGGGGACCGGATACATGCTGGGCTCCAAGCGGTTCGGACCATTCGGGCGCAACTCGCCTGCGGCGTTCGGGCATACCGGGCTGGTGGACATCGCCGTGTGGGCGGACCCCGCCCGTGCGCTATCCGTCGGTGTGGTCAGCAGCGGCAAGCCGGGTAACCACAAGGAAGCCAAGCGCTACCCGGCCCTGCTGGACCTCATCGCCGCGGAGGTACCGCTCGTCTCCTGATGTTTCAGCACGCGTTTACGGGGTACACCTCGCGTGGATCGGGGAAGCAAGAACTGCCCCAGCGAAGGAAACATCGACATGACGCTCTCCCACACCCGCATTCGCCGTGCCACCAGCACCGCCGGTGTGCTCGGGTTCATCACCGCGACGGCCCTATTGCCCACGGCGTCGGCCGCGCCGGACTGTAGCCGCGAGAGGCTCTCCGACACCGTCGGCTCCACAACGATCGCCGCCCGCGGATACCTCGACAATCACCCCGGTGCACGGGCGGTGCTCGACGCCGCGCCCGACCAGCCGCGCGCCCAGGCCGCCGCGAACATCCGCGCGTACTTCACCGCCAACCCCGCCGAGTACCACGAGCTGCGCGGCATCCTGGCCCCGATCGGTGCTGCCCAGCGCGAATGCAATGTCACCGTGCTGCCGCCGGGCCTGGCCTCCGCGTACGACGAGTTCATGGCCGGCTGAGCTCGGCTAAAGCTCCAGGCCGAGCAACGCGTTCTCGATCAGCTCGGGCAGGGCCGGGTGTATCCAGTACTGACCTCGCGCCATCTCGCGCACCGGTATCGAGAAGCTCATCGCAGTGATCAGTGATTGGATCAACGCCGACGCCTGGTAGCCGACGATGTGCGCGCCAACCAGCAGCCCCGTCGACCGGTCGGCGACCAGCTTGCACAGCCCCTCGGTGTCCTCCATCGCCCATCCGTACGCGATGTCGCCATATGTCTGCACCTTGACCGCCACGTCGATCCCGCGTTGCCGCGCCTGGTCCTCTGACAACCCCACCGATGCCACCTGCGGACGGCTGAACACCGCGCCGGGGACAAACCGGTGATCGCTGGCGGTAGTCGGGGAATCCCAGCCGGACAGCAGATTCGCCTGTACCACCCGCGCTTCGTGATTGGCCACGTGCTTGAGCAGATAATGCGAACTCACATCGCCGAGGGCGTAGATGCCGCGCACCGGTGTGCGCTGGTACTGGTCGACCGGCACCCGGCCCTGCTCGTCGAGCGCCAGTCCCGCCGCGGACACGTTCAGCTGATCACCGTTGGGGGTGCGTCCGGTGGCGACCAGCAGCACATCGCCGGTCACCGTTGATCCGTCGGTGAGGTCCAGTTCGACACCGTCACCATCGATCTCGCGAGCGGCCACCACTTCTGTGTTCAGCCGCACATCCCACCGCGCCGACACCACATCGGTGAAACGCTGCGCGATCGTCTCATCCTGCGCGCGCAACAGCCGCGGGCCGCGCGCGATCACCGTGACCGCCGAGCCCAAGCCACTGAAAACGTGCGCGAACTCGGCGGCGATGAAGCCACTGCCCACGATCACCACCCGCTCGGGTAACTCCGGTAGACGCATGATGTCGTCGTTGGTGTGAAAGGCCACGCCGCTGTCGGTGATCACCGGCGGGATGACCGGACGTGAACCCGCGGCGATGACCAGCTGCCGGGCCTCCAGGATCGTGCCGTCCGCCAGCTGGAGTCGATGGATCGGGTCGCCGTCGGTATCGGTGCCCGGCGCCATGAATCGCGCTTCTTGCTGAAAGACCGTGATGTTGGGGCAGTCCTCGACGCGGTAGCGCAACCCACCCGCCGCGATCGGGTCGATCCTGCCGAAGACGCGTTCACGGATCTCGGCCCAGCGAGTTCCCTGCACCGAGCTGTCCACACCGAGCCGCGAGCCGTCACGGGCCTCGTCGGCCAGGTCTGCGGGGTAGACGAACATCTTGGTGGGTATGCAACCGACATTCAGGCAGGTGCCACCGTAGGCGCCCGCGTACACACCGCGATCGACGATCGCGATCTTCTGGTCCGCGAAGCGGTCATCGGGCAACGAGTTTCCGCTGCCGGAACCGATGATGACGAGGTCGTACACCTGTTCTCCATCCGTTGAGGGCGCGCTCTCTCGGTGCCGAGCGTTCGCCCCTTACGCTGCCATATCGGCCGGCACCGTGACGCACACCCGGGTACCGGCGCCCGGCGCCGACGTGATCGCGACATCGCCGCCCGCGGCGTTGATGGGAACCGTCAGCGAGGCCAGCCCGATGTGCCCGTCGGCGACCGACGCGGACAGATCACGCGGATCGAAGCCCTTGCCGTCATCGGCGACCACCAGCGTGAGGAGATCGTCATCTCGAGCCAGCTCGACGTGAATGTTCTTGGCACGTCCATGCTTCACCGCATTGGTCAATAGCTCTTTGACCGCGCGATACACCAGCGGCTGGGCCGGGGGACTGCCCACTTCCTGCAGCTCAGTGCTGACCTCGACGGTGCCCCGCGCCGCGTACTGTCGGCCGAGCTCACGAACCGCCGCCGTCAATCCCAGCTCGGCGAGCACCTGCGGATGCAGGGCCGACACCGCGCCGCGCAATTCCGCTGCCGTGTCGCGCAACGACGCATGCACCGCCACCAACACCGGATCAGGTTGTCGTTCAAGAACTTCCTCGATTTCCAGGCGTGCCGCCAGCAGATTCTGCAGCGGGCCGTCATGCAAGCGCTCGGCGACTTCGCGGTTGTGCCGTTCCTCGGCGCGCATCGCTTCCAGCACCAGCTGCTCGCGCGTGCGCAAGAGCTGCTCGACGTGTTCGGAGCGGCGTTTGAGCACGAAGCACATTCCGGCGGTCGCAGCGGCCAGCCACAGCAGTGTCACAACGGTGAGGTACTCGTCGCCGGGAATACCGTCGATATTGCCACTCCTGGTGTAGAACACCAGAACACCCAAATACCCTGCAGCGGTGATGGTTCCGAGGACAGCCGTCACAGCCGGACGCTCTTGGAAGGCCACCGAAACGGGAAGCAGGAAGAACACCGGGAGTAATTCCGACGTGCCGTAACCGGAGGCCACACACAGCGCCACCACGGCGGCGATGTCCACGGCGGTGGCGGCAGGGGCCACCCACATCGGGACATGTCCGCGCACCGCGATCAGCACCCACACAATCGCGGACACCGTGTACACGGCCAGTACCCCGTAATACACACCGACATGCCACATTTCGATGTTCGGGTTAGACCCCAGCAGCACAATCAGCACGATCAGGGGCAGACGTAGCCAGGCCGAAACCCGCATGGGTTCAGCGGTGAAGTACCCGGCCACCCGCTCCAGCGCCACGGCTACTCGAGCAATCCACGCCGCATGGCCTCGGCTACCGCCGCCGCCCGGTCACCGACGCCGAGTTTTTCGTACAGCCGCTGCACGTGCGTTTTCACAGTGGACGGAGCCAGGAACAGTTGCTTGGCCATGGCCGGCACGGTGAGGCCGTCGGCGATCATCCGGAGCACCTCACGTTCACGCGTGCTCAACGACGGGCCTGCCGGTTGTGCGCGCTTGCGGATCTCACCGGCCAGTCCCGCCGTGAGGCTGGCCGCCACCACGTCCCGGCCCCGCGCGCAGTCGAGCACCGCACTGACCAGTTCCGCGCGCGTGGATTCCTTCGACAGGAAGCCCGCGGCACCCTCCGCCAGCGCGTGATAGACGATCGCCGCGTCGTCATGCGCCGAGAGCAGCAGTACCCGGGTGCGCAGCTCGTCGCGGCGCACGGCCGCCGCCACCTGCGTCCCGTCGAGCTCCGGCATCCGGTAATCGAGCAGCGCGACGTCGGGCTGGTGCTCTCTGATCAACGCGAGCGCACCGGCGCCATCCTGAGCCTCCGCCACCACGGATATCTGGCCGCTTCCGGTCAGCGCCCGCACCACACCCTCGCGAAAAAGCGGGTGGTCATCGCCGACAACCACCCGCACAAGTTCGCCGCTCACCTGCACAAACGCAAGCTTGGCACGCCAAATCCACGTGTGTCCCCCAATTGGGGGACATCAAGATCCTCCGGTGTATCAGCCGGTCGCCCGACATACATTCCGGCCTCCGCGCCGCATCGTTGAAGTATCACCAAGCAACCCGGTGATCCAACTCAAAGGCCCACTGGCACAGGAGAAATCATGAAGAAGTACATCATCGCCGGAACCGCAGCCGCCGCCCTCGCGCTGGCGCCACTCGGCTTCGCCCTCGGCACCGCATCCGCTCAGACCGACGGCTCCAACGCCCAACAGACCGTCAGCGAGCTTCAGGCACAGGGCTACAGCGTGATCGTCAGCAAGACCGGATCCAAGGCCCTCAACCAGTGCACCGCCAGCAGCGTGCGTCCCGGTCAGACCACCGTGCGGTCCGATTACGGCCTGCCGAGCAACAAGCGTCCGGGCGTCTTCACCAACACCACGACCACCAAGACCACGTATGTGGATGTGACCTGCTGATTTAGCTCCGGTACCGACTACATACCAACCTCGTTCCATTTGATGCCGATTCAGACACGGGTGGGTAACGGCCCTCGCCAACCGCGCAACGACCATAAGAGACTGCGTATGCGACGGGTCTCACGCTGCCCGCGATGCAGATCGAAACTGTCGGAGCGCTGGGGCCAAACGGCTTCTGGTGGAGGAGGAGATTGCCGTGAGTGCGCCCAACGATTCCCCGGCGGACGGCTCCGAGGACGAGATCCTCGACCGGACCGGACCCATCATCCCCATCAAGCTGGGCGCACACGCCAAACGGCAGCGCGCCGAAGCCGTCTCGCTGCAGCAGCGCCAGCCCGAAGCGGAACCCCGCCCACTGCAACTGCCCCCTCGTGGCCCGCTGTCCATCGTCGATGCCGTGCCGCCCCACGATCCGCATGTCGACCTCCCTCCGGCCATCGGCGATGCCTTGGGAGCGCAGCTTCGTTCAGAAATTCTGCCCTCGCCGCGTCGGCCCGCGTCCATTGGTTGGCGTAAGTGGGTGTACCGCGGGAGTTTTGGCGTCATCAACCCGGGCGAATCCCGTGAAGAGGCCGAGCTTCGTGAGCTGACCGCCGTGGTGCGCACCCCTTGGCGGGGTATCCACTCCCTGGCGGTGCTGGGCGGAAACGGCGGCGTCGGCAAGACGATGATCACCGCGGCCCTCGGTTCGGTGCTTTCAGAGCTGCGCCGCAAGGACATGGTGCTGGCCACCGACGCCGATCCGGGCCAGTCGGCCAACCTGGCATCGTGGATTGATCCATCGGCCTCGTCCACCTTCGCCGATGTGCTGGCCCAAGACGAACCCGAGCGCAACTTCGATCTGCGCTTCTTCGTCGGCCAGAATCCGGTGACCGGCCTGGATGTGCTTGCCGCCAACGCACATTCGGTGCGTCCGCGCGGAGAACTCAATTCCGAGATCTACACCCAGGCCCACAATCGGCTGCAGCGGCTCTACAGCCTGCTGCTCACCGATACCGGCGTGGACTTCTGGCATCCGGTGATGCCCGGCGTGCTGCGGTGCGCCAACGGCGTGGTGCTGGTTGCGGCCGCCACGCCGGTCGGCGCCGAGGGCGCTGTCCGCGCGATCGAGTGGCTCATTTCCGAGGGTTACGAGTATCTGATCCCCCGCATGGTGGTGGTGATCAACCACGTCCGCGGCTACGACAGTCGCGAGGATCGCAGGAACTCCGAGCGTTTGGTCGCGGCGATGGTCGCCCGGTTCCATCGCTGGATCTCGCCGAACCACATCGTCGCCGTGCCCTATGACCCGCATATCGCCACGGCGGGCCCGCTGGACATCCATCAGCTGCAGCCTGAGACCTGGCATGGCCTGGTCACCGCGGCGGCCTCGGTCTCGGCCGGCCTGGCGAGCGCCTGGAGCGTCTAGTCGCGACGAGGCGTCCCTCGCCTCATCGATCCGACCTGGCTATTGACTTCTGATCCTCGAGGCGACCACAATCGGCCATATCTGCGAACAAATGTGTGCAGATATGGCCGATACTCTCTCCGCCCGAGGAGCACGCGATGACCCTTGCCGACAGCCACGTGGCCGACGCACTCAAGATGTATCGACCCGCGCAGGAAACACCCGGCGAAATCGTGTTACCCCTCCTCGGCTCCGTGCCACAAGAACTACGCGGCACCCTCTATCGCAATGGGCCGGCCGACTGGGATCATGGCGGTTTCCGCGCTGCACACCCGTTCGACGGTGATGGTCTGGTGGTGAAGTTCACCATCGACAACGGCGAGATCCGTTTCCGCTCACGCTTCGTCGATACCCCCAAGCGACGCAAGGAGACACGTGGCCGAGGTGCACACGTGCGAGGCATCTACACACAGGGAAAGCACCTGTGGGACAACATCGGCCGTCAGCCTGCCGATGCCGCGAACACTCACGCCGTCCTGCACGCCGATCGGTTACTGGCGCTCAGCGATGGCGGAAGGCCCTGGGAAATTCACACGGATGACTTGAGCACAATCGGTCCTTGCACATTCGGCGGTCAGCTGCCACGTTTCTCCCGGTTCTCACCACATCCACGTATCGACCCGGTGACCGGTGAGCTGTTCAATTTCGGGCTGGACATTTCACCATCCCTGACTGGAGCTACCGTCGCGTGCCTCCGCTGCTTCCGGGTCGATCCGAACGGCGCACTGAAACAGGTTGCCAAGATCCCCACGGACCACATCTACATTCAGCACGACTTTGCCATCACCCCAACCTATTTGGTGTTCGCGCTCGCACCGATCACCGTCGATCCCATTCAAGCAGCATGGGCAGGTCTGGGACTAAGAGCACTCGGTGACAGCGCGGACTATCGACCCGAGCAGGGCATGAAGATCGTGCTGGTCCCTCGTGACGGGGGCCCGCACCGCGTCATCGAGTGCGATCCCCTCGTCTATGTCCACGTCGACAACGCTTATGAGGACGGCGACGATGTCGTGCTGGATATCCTGCGCCACCGAGACTTCGGCTTTCTCACCTCTGGGCTGAAGCAATTCCGCACCCAGGCGCCCACTCTGGGCTGGCCGACCCGGCTGCGGATCACGCGGACCGGAAGGGTGCACGTCACCGACTACCCGACGGATCCCGCAGAATTCCCCACACATGACGACAGACGAACGGGCCGTGAACATCGGTACACCTACCTGTCGGCCCAGAGCCGACCCGATCAGAACGTAATCGTGAAGCTGGATCGCATCACCGATACGCAACGGCACCACACGTTCGCGCCGGGCCTGGTGGCCGGTGAGCCCATTTTCGTCCCGAAGAGTCCGACCGCCGACGAGGACGAGGGTTGGATACTCACCGTGGCCTACAACAGCGGCTCCCACCGCACAGAGCTCCATATCCTCGACGCTCACGCCATCGAAGACTCTGCGCTCGCCATCGCGATCCTGCCGGGCCACCACTTTCCCGGATTCCACGGCAGCTTCACCGACAGAATCTAGAGGCGATGATCTCGGCTTTAGCGTCTAGTCGCGACAGACCGTCCGACCCCCGCGAAGCGTCTCAAGCAGCTCCCGGTACGGGCCGACCACGTAGGCAGTATCTCCAGCCGAAAGGCGGGTATCCCGACGGGGATGCAGCCGGATCGGTAGGCCCTGCCGGGATATCGCGATGACCCGCGTCTTCGTGGACAAATCGGCCATCCGCATTCCGGCCAGTTCACTACCTTCTTCGACCAGCACCCCGCCCACGGTGAAGGATTGCTGCCCCACCGAGAAGGTGCCCAGCACCTGCAGTCCCATCGCAGCGCCGATGAACCAGGCGCCGCGAGTTCGACAGTGGAACGCAGATTCTCGAATCCGAATCGCTGCGCCACAGCCGTTCCAAGCGTGCGGTCAAAGACCCGAACCACCAGCGGCACGTCGGACCATCTGGCCCCCAGTCGGTTTCGCACCACAATTCCGGTTTCGATATTGGTGACGTCGTCTTGGGTGAGCACCGCGACTGCCGCTGCCTCGTCGAGTCGCGCCGCATCCCACGTCTGCGGCAGGGTCGCGTCGCCGAATATCACCGGAATCCCCAGGTCGGTGACAGTCGCCAGGTATCGGTTGCTCTCCGAGCGCTCGATGATGACGACGTCGCAACCGGCCGCTTTCAGATCTGTTGCCACCCGGACGCCAAAGGAGCCCACACCGACGACGATGACGTGATCCGAGAGTTCGCGCACCTTCCGGCGACCCGAATTCTGCGCGATGCGCCGTGACAGCAGCAGATCCACCACAAAGGCCATCACCACCGCGGTAGTGGCGATTCCGGCGAACATCAGGAAGATACTGAACAATCGCAGCCACGTCGGCTGATCGACGAAGCTGAAGTCCCCGTATCCGACGGTGGCGATCGTCTCAGTAGAAAAGTACAGCGCATCAACGTAACTCATTCCGGGCCGCTGGTAGGTGTACCGCAGCAGAACGGTCGCGCCGACCAGTAGCCCTAAGGCAACGCCCAACGCCCGGAAGAAGATCGGATTCACATCGTCGCGAAAGGCGCGAACGCCGTCCAGCATTCGCGATACGGGGGAACGCCGCCGCCGCATCTTCGTCCGCCCCGACACAGCGACAATTCCCTGGGCCGCCAGCTCCTCTCCCGTACCGATCATTGCCGCCCAATCACCCTCCCGAACCGCAAGATCCCGCCCCGGGCACGCGACTACCTCTCCCGGGGTGGGCGAGCCTTCTCCATGAACGACCGCCACCGGGGCCAAGTCTCCGTAAATCCCTCGTAGGGTCCCCTCGCGCGGCACGGTCGCTCCCGAAACAATGAAATCGACACCGGCCGCGGGAATGACGTGGGTGGTGCGCCGCAGACATGCCTCCACCACCGAGCTCGCCGTCAGATCCGCGACGCTGAGCACCGCACCCGGCCCGTTGTCCGCCGCGACGGCCGCGCGCAGCACATCATTGGCAAGACGGGCAATGACCCTCATCGTGGGGTTGAGTTGCCTTGCCAGTAAGGCGATCTCGAGGTTCTTCTCGTCGTCGGAGCTCGCGCACACAATGGCAGCGGCATCGACGACACCCGCTGCGATCAGGCCTTCTACGCCGGGCAACGCTGAGACGACGACCCCTGCGCTCCATAACTCCTCGGCAATACGCACCGCCAGCGCGTCCTTGCCGTACACGATCGTGTGTCCCTGCACTGAGCTTCCCCTTCTCCACCGCGCTCTTCCCCGCGTGACATGGTCAGGCAAACACGTTTCACCCTGGTCAACAGTGCATTTCCACAGTTTGACGCCGAGTCGGTAGGAGCGCGGGCAGCGCGTTTATGATTGCGTGAGTGTCCGACCTGTCCCGCGCCGAGATCCGCGCGCGCCTCGACGGCGTGACCCTTCGCGACGCGTCCCGGCTCGGCCGCCGCCTCAAAAACCTGCGCAACCCGGCCGATGCCGAGAAACTCCTCGAACAGATCTCCACCGCCGAGGCACTGGTGGCCACCCGGACCGCTGCCGTCCCGACGATCACGTACCCGGACCTACCCGTCAGCGCGCATCGGGACGAACTCGCCCGCGCAATTTCCGCGCATCAGGTGGTCGTCGTCGCCGGCGCGACCGGCTCGGGGAAAACCACACAGCTTCCCAAGATCTGTCTGGAGCTGGGCCGTGGAATCCGGGGCACCATCGGCCACACCCAGCCACGCCGACTCGCGGCACGCACCGTCGCCGAACGTATCGCCGAGGAACTGGGCACGCCCCTTGGCGAAACCGTGGGCTACACCGTCAGATTCACCGACCAAGCCAGCGACCGCACCCTGGTCAAGCTGATGACTGACGGCATTCTGCTCGCGGAGATCCAGCGCGATCGACGGCTACTGCGCTACGACACCCTCATCCTGGACGAGGCGCACGAACGTAGCCTCAACATCGACTTCCTCCTGGGCTATCTGCGCGAACTGCTGCCACAGCGGCCCGACCTGAAGATCATCGTCACCTCGGCCACCATTGAGCCGCAACGCTTTGCGGAGCACTTCGGGGGCGCACCCATCGTCGAGGTGTCCGGGCGGACGTACCCGGTCGAGATCCGCTACCGGCCGCTGGAAGTCCCTGTTTCCAGTGATTCGTCAGATGATCCGGACGACCCCGACCATGAAATCGTCCGTACCGAGATCCGCGACCAGACCGAGGCGATCGCCGACGCCGTCCGCGAGCTGGAAGCCGAACCACCCGGGGACGTATTGGTATTTCTGTCGGGTGAGCGCGAGATCCGCGATTGCGCCGAGACGCTGCGTGGCAGCTTCCGCAACACCGAAGTCCTTCCGCTGTACGCACGTCTACCAACAGCAGAGCAGCATAAGGTCTTTGCGCCCCACACCGGCCGGCGCGTGGTGCTGGCGACCAACGTCGCCGAAACCTCCCTGACCGTTCCGGGCATCCGCTACGTCATTGACCCCGGCACCGCACGCATCTCCCGCTACAGTCGCCGCACGAAGGTGCAGCGCCTACCTATCGAGCCCATCTCCCAGGCGTCGGCCGCCCAGCGCTCCGGCCGTTCCGGACGCACGGCACCCGGTATCTGCATCCGGCTGTACTCCGAACAAGACTTCGAGGCCCGGCCCCGCTACACCGATCCCGAGATCCTGCGCACCAACCTTGCCGCCGTCATCCTGCAGATGGCGGCGCTGCAGCTCGGCTATATCGAGAACTTCCCGTTTCTGGATCCGCCCGACAAACGCAGCATCCGCGATGGTGTGCAGCTGCTGCAGGAATTGGGTGCGTTCGATACCGGCGGCGCCATCACCGAGCTGGGGCGACGGCTAGCACGGCTGCCCCTCGACCCACGCATCGGCCGGATGATCTTGCAGGCCGATGCCGAGGGCTGCGTCGGGGAAATCCTGGTACTCGCGGCCGCACTGTCGATTCCCGATCCACGGGAACGACCGGTCGACCGCGAAGAGGCGGCTCGCCAAAAGCACGCGCGCTTCGCCGACGACCATTCCGACTTCAGTGCCTATCTCAATCTCTGGCGATACATCCAAGATCAACGAAGCCAACTCTCGGGCAGCGCCTTCCGGCGCATGTGCCGCGAGGAGTTCCTGCATTACCTGCGCATCCGGGAATGGCAGGACTTGGTGGGGCAGCTACGCAGCATCGCGCGTGACCTCGGCATCCGCGAGTCGGGTGAGCCCGCCGATCCGGGATTGGTCCACGCGGCCCTGATCGCGGGCCTGCTGTCCCATATCGGTCTGCGCGAAGGCGACTCCCGCGACTATTCCGGTGCGCGCAACACCAAATTCGTACTCGCCCCCGGCTCGGTACTGACCAAGAAGCCACCCCGGTGGGTGGTCGTTGCCGATCTGGTCGAGACCAGTCGGCTGTTCGGCCGGATCGCGGCCCGCGTCGAACCACAATCGGTAGAGCGGATCGCCGGGGATCTGGTGCAGCGCACCTACAGCGAGCCGCACTGGGACGCCGAGCGCGGATCTGTGATGGCCTTCGAGCGGGTGACTCTCTACGGGCTGCCACTGGTGCCGCGCCGCCGGGTGGGCTACGCGCAGGTGGATCCGGAGCTGGCTCGCGAGATGTTCATCCGGCACGCGCTGGTGGAGGGCGACTGGCAGAGCAAGCACCACTTCCTGCGGGACAACGCGCGACTGTTGCGCGAGCTGTCCGAGCTCGAGGACAAGGCGCGCCGGCGCGATCTGCTGGTGGGCGATGACGAGATCTTCACCCTGTACGCGGCACGCATACCGGAAGATGCCGTGTCCGCCAGGCATTTTGATGCCTGGTGGCGCAAACAGCGGCACAAGACGCCCGCTCTACTGACGTTCACACGTGACGATCTGCTGCGTTCCGAGCACGCGACCGACGATATGCCCAACACCTGGAGATCCGGTGATGTGGCGTTGCCTGTCAGTTATCGATTCGAACCCGGTGCGGCTGATGACGGCGTATCCGTGCATATTCCGGTCGAGGTTCTTGCTCGCCTGGGCGGTGACGAATTCGCTTGGCATGTACCGGCTCTGCGTGAAGAGCTGGTCACCGCCCTCATCCGTTCGCTACCGAAGGATCTGCGCCGCAACTTTGTTCCCGCGCCTGACACCGCCCGTGCGGTGCTCGAGAACATTGAGCCCGGATCCGAACCGCTGGTGTACGCGTTGGGGCGGGAGCTGCACCGGCTCACCGGCATCCGTGTACCCACCGACGCGTTCGACCTGGACAAAGTGCCCCCGCACCTGCAGGTGACCTTCGTGGTCGAGTCCGCCGACGGCACCGAGGTGGCACGTGACAAGAACCTCGATGCGCTGCAGCAACAGCTCGCGGGCTCCACCCGCCAGGCCGTGGCGGCGGCGGTCGCGGGGGATTGGGAGCGCAGGGATCTACGCGGCTGGCCGGAGGACTTACCCGAATTGCCCTGCACCGTCGAACAAGTCAGCGGCGCCCACACCGTACGCGGATATCCGGCGCTGGTGGATACGGGCACCGCGGTGGACATTCACGTCTTCGCCACCGCTGCCGAGCAACGGGCCTCCATGGCGGCGGGCACCCGTCGCCTGCTGCGTCTGTCGATTCCGTCACCGATGAAAGCCGTTGAACGCGGCCTGGACCCGCGATCCCGGCTCTTACTCTCGTCCAACCCAGATGGTTCCTTGGCCGCGTTGCTCGACGACTGTGCCGACGCAGCCGTCGATCTGCTGGCCCCCGCACCGGTATGGACCCGGGCAGAGTTCACGGCGCTCCGCGACCGTACGGCACAGAGTCTGGCAGCCACCACGCTCGATACCGTGCGCCGTGCCGAGAAAGTTGTGACGGCCTGGAGTGAGGTACACGTGGCGCTGCCCACCACGGTGCCTGCGGTGCAGGCCGATGCGATCGCCGACATGCGCGATCAGCTCGCCAGACTCCTGGACGCGGGATTCGTCGCGGCCACCGGCGCCGCGAAGCTGGCCGACCTTGCGCGTTACGTCACCGCGATCGGTAAGCGACTGGAACGTCTGACCCAGGGGGTGGAGGCGGACCGCGAACGCATGCAACGCGTGCATTCAGTCGAGGACGTCTACGACGATCTGCTGCGTGATCTACCCGCCGGACGTTCCGATGATCCCGATATCAGAGATATCGCGTGGTTCATCGAGGAATTGCGAGTGAGCCTGTGGGCCCAGCAGCTCGGCACCGCGCGTGCGGTCAGTGAGCAACGAATCATCAAGGCCATCAACGCAGCTCGGTAGGTTTCATCGGATCGGCAAAGCATAAGGGCCAGAAACTCTTGAGAGTTTCTGGCCCTTATGCGAATCGCTAGCCGGCGTTTATGCGCCCCATTTGGCGCCTTCGGCCATGTCGCGGGCGTTCATCGACAAAGTGTTGGTTTCGTGGGTGGAACCCATCGCGCGGTAAGCGCGGATGAGCTCTTCCATCGCGGTGTTCCACTGAGCCTGCCAGGCGGCCTGGCTCATCGAGGTATCACCGTGCCAGGCCGCCTGCAGGGAAGCCTGCTGAGCAGCCAGATCAGCACCCAGAGCGGTCAGCACACCGGAATAGGTGTTCATCTCACCGGCATGGGCCAGCATCGCGGGGTAGTTGAAAGTAATCTGCGACATTTCTATCTCCTCAAAAATCCGGTCTTAAACACCGACATAACGGCTGGCGGCGGCGGCATCCTCAGCCACATAGGTCGCGGCGGCATCACCAAGGTTGATCTGCGCGATATCGAGCAGCGCGTTGACCTTCGCGGCGACCTCCACAAACCGGGCGTGCGCGGCCTGGAAAGCCACCGAAGACTCACCGACATGGAACGCCTGCGCCGACAACGCCGCCGACTCCGCCTGCGAGATCGTCGAACGCATCAAAGCAGTCTTAGCACCAAACGTGCCCTCCGCAGCCACCAGAGCCGGAATGTGCGCATCAAGCAAACTCATTGTTCCTCCTGAATTATGTTGTGTTGCATGTGATTCAAATGGTCAGTGAAGTGGGTCGGCCGGTCAGCTGCTGGACCCCCCTTCTGCGGGTCCGTCAGGTTCGGCTCCCCACGTGGTGGGGATCATGGGCATGGTGCGCGTGGCGTCCATGCTCTCCGAGGCGGTCTCGCGCTCGATCAGACCGGCCGCGCTGGTGCTCGAGGTACTCCTGGACACCGTCCCGGAAAAGCCGAGCTGGCCCGTGCCGCGAGAAGAAGCCCCCACGCCAGCGGGCTGCCGTGCTGTCTGTTCCGAAAAGTCCGGGTCCACGGTGGAATTCATGTCCATGAACTGCGGGGCCGGATCTTTGATCCGCGCCGCGCGCTTGCGGCGGGCACGTGAACGCGCCGACGCGGCCGCGGCGGCCGCTGCGGAGATCCCCGCTGCCGGCGCCTTGGCACCCGCACCTTCGTTCAATGTCGGCCCAAACCGCGCCGCCGGTGGATCCTCCTGCACCGCGTACACCATGTATGCGGGAGTGGCGGCCGCCGGAGCCGGTGATGTGGACGTGGGTGCACTGGAAGTCGTTGGGGCAGAGGATGATCCGCCCGGCATCGACTGCCCCGACGGCACCTGCGCGAGCTGTAGATCCTGTTGGAGATTGCGGCGCTCGATCCGTGCAGGCTCGCGGCCGGGCTCGTCCTCATGCCCGGGCTCTTCGATACCGGCGGGCGGAACCAGCGCTGAAAGAGCGAGTCCGAGCACAATCGGTAGCCAGGCCGGCGCCGAAAGCACAATGCCCCAGAAGGTGAACCCGAAGGGGATGAAGAACGCCTCGTACGCAATGAAGAACAGCAGTGGGAACCACGCGAAGAACGCAGCAATCGGGTTCTTCATGAAGTCTTCGATCATGTCCTGGAGCGTGCCGAGCGGATTGGTCATGAACCGCATGAGCTGGTCGATCATGTTGTTGCTGTTATCCAGCGCGGTACCGGATTCGAGGGCTTGCGGTTGCGCCGCCATCGAGGTCATGTCGGCGGACATCCGCGACATTTCCCCACCCGGAGCCATGATCATCGGTGAGGGCTCCGTCGGAGCCGTAGCAGCCAGCGCGGTGGACGAGACCCCCTGGTAGACGCCCATGGTGGTGGCGGCCTGAACCCACATCCGGATGTAGTCCGCCTCATTGAGCGCGATCGGAATGGTGTTGATACCAAGGAAATTGGTGGCCAATAGCACGCCGTGAATCATGTGGTTGGCCGCCAGCTCGGCCAGCGTCGGCATCGCGGCCAGAGCCGTGGCGTAACCGGCGGCGGCCGTCTCCTGCAATACCGCATTGGAGGCGCTCAGCGCGCTCTGCTGCGTCAGCCAGGCCAGATACGGTGCGTGGCTGGCAACATACTGGGTGGCGCTGGGCCCCTGCCAGGGCCCGGCGTTGGTAGCAGCGAGCAGCTGCGTCAACTCCGTTGCGGCAGTGGCGTACTGCGCGGACAGCGCCTGCCACTGAGCAGCAGCCGCCAACAGTGCTCCCGGCCCGGGTCCAGCGCTCAGTAGCGCCGAGTGGACCTCGGGCGGGAAAGCCATCCAGATGGGGGCGGACACGGAATCTAGCCCCGCGCGATCATGTACGTTGCCGCGGCCTGCATATCCCCGGTGGTGTAGCTGGCCGCGGACTCCGAAACACCCAGCCCGGCCCGGCCCAGCTCCTCAACAGCCAGCGCCGCCACACCGGTGTGTTCCACACCGCGGGCACTGAAACCGGCCGCGGTCTCCAACGACACCGGATCGGCCGCCGGGGGCACCACCGCACCGATCACCGGCGCGGCAGCAGCATGTGCGGCGGCCAAACGCGCGGTCAGCGCCTCCACCGCAGCACTAGTGGCAAGCAGACCTTCCGGAATGACATTCAGATTCATCGTGGGTACTCCCTTCCCTGAGCAGCATGCTCACTGATGAGCGAAGACGCGGCCTGGGCGCATCTGCGCGCACCGGCACGAGGAAACGTCCTCACCTGCAGGCAATTTGAAGTAGCTGTAAAGATCATTGGTGATCGACCAACCCTGCGAATCGATGACCGCATAAAGGGAAATTAGCATCGCCTAACACTGTTGTCGATAGTTCGCTCAAAGCCGATTCACTAGTACTGAGCTGTTTCAATTAGAAAATTATAGGTTGCTGGAATCGATATTCGGCCCCATTGACGCCCCGCGCTTGGGTGTGAACTGCGCTTATTACGCCCTCGGTCTAGAAAAATCTCTTTAGTGCGCTAACGGCTTGGGCTCCGAAAATCGCCGGACCACTGTGGCGCAAGTCACTAGCAACGACGCCCCCGTCGCGCCTCCGGCGTTGGGATCACCCAACCGGACGGTCGGACAGTGCCGAGAGGACTCTGCGTGCACGCGCCGCCATCTCATCGGCCGACCGCTCGGGGTGGTGCCACCACCACTGCACCAAGGCCGAAACCATGTTCTCCCAGACCAGAGTCGCGGCCGACAGGTCATCCTCGTCACTCAGGCCCAAGGCACCGAGCGCCTCCGTCACCGCCGCTGCGGCCTGTTCACGCAGTACGGTTCGCTGGCGCCTAGCCGCATCCCGGGCTCGTCCGCTGGGCACTGTTCTGTCGTAGAGAACTGGCCAGTCGCTGCGCCGGTCCTCCAAGGTGGCGAAGATCGCCGTCAACACTGATTCAGCGACCTCCTTACCCGCGGACGATCCGGACAGCGCACCGCCGATTGCCGCGGCCAGCCGCTCCCCGGCCCTTTCGACGCAAGCGACGTAGAGATCTTCTTTGGACCCGAAATAGGCCAACACGAGGGCTTTCGATACCCCGGCACGGGCAGCGATCCCGTTCATGCTCGACGCCACGAAGGTCGATTCGCCGAACTCGTCCGCGGCGGCAGTCAAGATCCACTGCTCCCGCTCCTGCCGGGGCATTCCCTTGCTGCCGGACCGGACGGGTTGCACGCGTATGACGGTAGCGGAGTGCCCTCACACGTTCGTCAATCCAACAAAAGTCGGCCTGCGTAGCGGCGTCGAGAGTCAGCAACCGGAGCAGAAGTTGTGAGCTGGCCCCCCTTGAACACCTGGATCCCGCGACCAGGCGCCACGTGGGCAGCATGCTTGCACGCGCGGCCACCACTAGCGGTGCGCGCCAGATCCTAGTCACCACTTACGAAGAGCCCCTCGCCCGCCGTCTAGCGCTTCGGTACCCGGATAACACGCGCGTGATCTACGTGCGTCCTGGAGACGCGGACGCCACTTAGCGATCCCCGTCCGCAGAACCGTCGTTAAAAGTACATGGCGCCGCAGCCGACACTGTGTGACCGCGCGGGCGATCCGTACGCCAGCCCGCCTCGGCATTCTTGCCAAACCCCGCTGTACTTAGGCCACGACCAGAGCTTTGCACGAACTGGACAGCACAGGTCGGTGCGACGTCTTGTCAATCTGAATGACCTCGAACAGAAAGGAAGAACGATGGCCAAGGGACATCACCGCAGCGCAGCCACCGGCCGCTACGTCAAGGCGTCTACCGCGGCGCGCAACCCCAAAACCACGGTGACCGAACGTGGCGCCAACCACAGCAATGGCACCCATCACCGAAGCGCCATCACCGGCAGATACGCGATCGCTGAAGTTCTTGGCGTTGGGGCAGAGCAGCTCACCGTAGATCGTGGCACCTCTCCGGAGCGACAAGATTTTTCAGCGATAGTCAACTCGCCGAGTTTTGAAGGTTTGGTGAACCGGTGGGCCAGACTGCAAGGTATCTCACGGTCCCTGGCATCTTCTGCTCTTCGATCACGCCTGCTGGCGACGGTGCATCGCGGGGATCGACCGAACGACGAGCAGATGCTGAGATCGCTGGACTCTTTGATCGCCGCACTAGAGCAGGAACAGAACCCTCGGCATGAATCTTGACCGGGCAACAGATCTGGGTATCAGCGCCCTGGACTTATCGTTGCAGAGCAAGTTCGCAACAGATCCTGTGGCGGTCATTCGCGACGGGCTCGGCCTGAAGATTCGGGCTGTTGATCATCTGACTGCGCATCGTGAAGACGGCGGAGCTTGCCACGGTCTGTCGTTTCTTCAGGACGGTGTGATTCTTTATGCACCAACACAATCGAGTAAGCGTGAGAATTTCACCCTCGCTCACGAGTTGGCGCATTGGCTCATCGAGCAAAACGACGAGCTCTACGACTGGCTCGCCGATCAGAATGAGCCGCAGCACCTGCTGGAGACGCTATGCGACAGGATCGCTCAGCGCCTGCTGCTGCCGGAAACATTGGTGGATTCCGTCCTCGTCGGGCCTGTGCGTGCGCATCATGTGCTTGATCTGTATGGGCGCAGCGAAGCCAGTCGCCCGGTGTGCGCCATTGCGATAGCCAAGCGGTTGCCGTGCTGCGGCTCCGTACTACTCATTGACCGGGCAAGCGGTGAGATCCTTCACGCGAGCGTGCAGCCTGATGTGCAAGAGGGCTGGCCAACGGTGTTTCCCTGGCCAGGAAACACCGTGCCTGCTGGGCACCCGCTGTTGAACATGCGCCGTGGCGACGCCCTAACACGACGCACCTACTGGCAAGCCCCCTGAGGGAACCGCCGCCAGTACTACGCTGATGCGGTTTGCGACGGCAGGCGAGTTGTTGCTGTTCTGGCGGACGTAGACCTATGGAATGCCGAGAAGCTCCATGCTGACGAACCGGGCGACTTCGATCGTCGGCCGTCCTCGCAAGGTCACCTGCTGCGGCCGCACCGTGACGGTTCGAGGCTACCCATGCGAGGAATGCCACCGACATCGCTGCCCGCATTGCGCGCGATGCGACTGTGATCGACGAGCTGACCGCGAGGCGGTCTGCACGGGCTGCTTCCTGCGATTCCAGCGCCACCTTCTGGTCAACGGGACCTGTGAAGACTGTCGCACGTAAGCCTTCCGCTGAAAGTCCGAGTACTGCTGACATATCGCGGGTTTCGGTCCAGCCTCACCCAGCATTTCTGTATCCAGGGCTGGTCCGGGGTAGCCAAATGGGGCGGTGTGTCCATGCAAACCATCATCGATATCGTGGCTCCCCTCCCCGAAGCCAAATGGGTGGTCTTTTACTCCCTAGGCCCGGGTGCCGACGGCGGTATTTACTATGTGGCACACCCTATTAAGCAGATGAGCCATCATCTGAGCATGCTGGCCTACGATATGAACGGCGAACCGGTCAGCTACGGGCACGGAGCTCCCTTGCGCTTGCGCAACGAATTGCAGCATGGCTTCCGCCACGTGAAATGGCTGCGCGGCATCGAGTTCGTTGCCCACTACCGTGAGCTGGGCAGCGGCTATGGCGGCTGCAACGAGGACAACGAATTTTTCGGCCGCCACCAAACCATCTGACGGCCACCGTGCACCGCAGCGCTGCGGTCTGCCAGTTCGGAAAGAATCTGCGCAGCAACTCATGTTTAGCGCGCGACCGGACCGCAAGCGACACACCGAGCGCCGGGGGGCTTAGGCGTTGCCCGGCCAGAGCACGGTGAACTGCAGATGTTCGGCGGATTCTCCCGCGGCCTCGGTGAAGTGCTCGAACGCCGACACCACATGGTTGCGCTGGGCCGGGTCGATCGCTCGCAGGGCCTGCTCAATGGCCTCGCGGCGCCGGTCGGTGATGGCCTGCACAATCTCAGTGCCGCGATCGGTCAGGCTTAACGTCGAGTTACGTCGATCCGCCGGGGACTCCTGGCGGTCCAGCAGTCCAGCACGCACCAGGCGGTCACAGGCCCGACTGGCATTGGACGGATTGACCTTGAGCCCGGCGGCGATCGCCGCGATATTCAGGGGGCCTTGCGTTGAAATCATGATTAACACCCGAAGCTGCGGCAGCGTGACGTGATCATCGACCTCAGCCACCGATGCCGCGGCAATACCGACCAACGCGCGACAGGCCTCCATCACGACATCGATTTGCGCTTCGGACACCCGCCGAGTGCCGGTGCTGCTTCGCACTGAACTCATGACCGCCATCATTGTCGCTTAACTGTTATAGCGCAACCATTGCGTACAAGCAACGTCGGCATCGTATTGCTTGCATAAGCGCAATTATTGCGATAATGCACCAGGTTGATGTGGTGATGTGTGTCGCTGCCAGAGCGGCGCGGCGGGTTCCGTTGTTGTCTGGAGATCCTCGATCACCGTGACCCGGCGCTGGGTCATGAGGTGAACGAGCATGAAATACACGGTACGAGAGGGGATCACGGGCGTGGCGGCGCCTGTGGCGTTGATGGTCTGTGTGCTGGGGATAGGTCCGGGCGCATCGGCGATTTCGAGTGTGAACCTGGCTTTCGGACCGATGTCCGGCGACGGGGCAACCGCATCGCTGCAAGGGCGTCTTGGGGCGGTGCCCGCCGATAACTCCGGTAACGACAATCCCGACTCCGACGTCAGCGGACCCTACGATCGTGACTCGAACAATGTCATGCCGCCACCGCCTAGTAGCGGTACCGGCATGGAATGCGAGGACGTGGGAGCCAAGTGCATTCACGACCAAAGTGGCACAGCCTTGACCTTGGACAACGACGAGGTATAACGGGCCTCGGGGCGTGATGAGGCCGCGGCCTTTGCTAACGCGCGGGCGCCAGGCGCGCTGGAGGTGATCGCTACCGCGCAAGTGCCGCTAGCGCAGAGCGCCTCGTCTGTTGCCGCCGAAGATCAGAGGGGCCCGACTGGGTTCCACCCTTGCGGCGGCGCAAGTCGCGGCGCGCACCTTGTGTCCGGCCCATTCGGCTCGCCATCGTGCGCTAACGCTGCTCAAATATATTGTCAGACAGGAAAATCCACCGAGCCGACCACCGTGTCGAACTGAACTGTGGCGCGCCTAATCCTTGACCGTCGGCCTCGTCGTCGTATATTTGTGTGCGTAGACGCAATTATTGCGTTAGTTCGCGCACTGGGTTGCTAGGAGGCCGATACCGTTGGGCAACAACGAATACGTCAGGGCAGTGGCAGTCGATGTGCGTCGCCGCCGAGTGCGTATGGTCCGTACACATGCGCACTCCCGTCGGTGTGACAACGCCAGCCACTGCGCCAAACGCTCGCACCAGACTTCCTCAGCGAGGCCAGCTGTAGGGCACGGTATCGGCGCAGTAGTCTTTACCTGCGCATTCATGGGGGTTATACATCTGGCGTCCCTCGGTGTCCCGACAGTCTGGCATCCGCTCGCGCAGTGCGAATCGGTCAACGTCTACGGTAATTGCCAATCCGATAGCAGCGCATCTGAAGGTGCAGACCCGTGCGTGCTCATCAATGCTGTGGGCGCGTGTGAAAACCAGTATCAAGTCGAGCATCCAGCGCACACGATGGTGAAGTAGCGACCGTCGCGCAATCCCTCGTTATCGCAGCAGCGCTATGCCAGCGGGGGCATCGCAGGTCGGGTGGGCGCCGATGGACTGTCCAGCAAGAGCGTTTGCCGCAAGCGGCTCGCCGGTGAAGTGTGCTTGTCACGCGCAGAAAGATTTGGACCTGCACTGTGGCGCAATGGGTGCGGCATCCGGCACGTCTTCTACTTACCCACGTCGTGGAGGTGCCGGTGTGAGCAATCACGCACACCGCAATAGTTGCGCTAACGCATAGTTCTGTTTGAGGATGGATTCATGAATTCGATGCCCACTGATGTGGCGTGGCCGGGATCTGAGCGGCGAGATTGGCCGACATCGGTTTCTGGTAAGCGTTCCGCTTTGCCGGGTGTGGTCGTGGCCGCTGCGGATGCGCGCACGGCGGTGCCGCAGTGGCGAGGGCTGATGACCTCGTCCATTAGATGTCCGCAGTCGATGATTTTTGGACCGGCACGGTCTGTGTCGACGGCTGTAGATCAACAGCGGTTGCAGAACAGGCCGATTAAGAGTATTGCTGTTAGGGTCGCCAGTTCGGCGGTACATCGGAGCGTCGATGTTCGGTGAGAGTAACTGAACGACAAGATATTCGACACTTATATCCTGCCCCGTTCCTCGTCCGCATAGATCTTTCTACGCGGTGAAATTCAGCTCCGAACATCGCCGTTTGCATCGTGTGACAAAGCCGTGACGCGCCCGGATCTCGCAGACTTCCGATCTCCAGCTCCAAAAATGAAGTGGTGGTGTGAAAGTCATGAACAAGAAAGTCGTCGTCATCGGCCATGGAATGGTCGGCCACCGATTTGTCCAGGTGCTCCGCGAGCGTGACGCCACCGATCAGTGGCAGGTCACCGTCCTCGGCGAGGAAGCAGACGCCGCGTACGACCGCGTGGCACTGTCCTCGTACATCGAGAGCTGGGACCGGGACTCGCTGGCGCTCACCGGAAACAGCTATACCGATGACCCCATGGTGACTCTTCATCTCGGCGACCGGGTGGTCGGCATCGACCGGGCGGGGCAGACGGTCACCACCGAGGCGGGCACCGTGCTGGAGTATGACGCGCTCGTGATGGCCACCGGCTCATACCCATTTGTGCCCCCGGTGCCCGGTGGCGACGCCGAAGGCTGCTTCGTCTACCGCACCATGGATGATCTGGATGCCATCAAGGCGACCGCTGACAAGTCGCCCGGTGCTGCGGGTGTCGTCATCGGCGGTGGGCTGCTCGGTTTGGAAGCCGCGAATGCGTTGCGCCTCATGGGGTTGGCCCCGCATGTGGTGGAGCTCAATCCCCGTCTCATGCATCTGCAGGTCGACGAGGGTGGTGGTGCGCTGCTCACGAGGCTGGTGACCGAGCTCGGGTTGACGGTGCACACCAGCGTCTCCACGAAGTCCATTGAGACGGCGCCCGACGGGACGCTCTCTGTGCAGCTGTCCGACGGATCCTCGATCGATGCGTCGGTATTGGTTTTTTCCGCGGGTATCCGGCCGCGCGACGAGCTGGCGCGGGAGTGTGGGCTGGAGTTGGCTGAACGCGGAGGTATCTTCACCGATGCCGGTTGCCAGACAAGCGATCTGCACATCTATGCGATCGGTGAAGTAGCCGCCATCGAGGGCCGCTGCTATGGGCTCGTAGCGCCCGGGTACACGACCGCCGAGATTGTCGCGGACCGGCTACTCGGCGGCACCTCCGAGTTTCCGGGCGCCGATCTGTCCACCAAGCTCAAGTTGCTCGGGGTGGATGTCGCCAGCTTCGGCGATGCCCACGGTACCTCCGACGGTGCCCTGGAGGTCGTCTTCAATGACGCCACCAAGGGCACCTACGCCAAGCTTGTGGTCTCCGACGATGCGCGAACCCTGTTGGGCGGCATCCTCGTCGGAGATGCCAGCGCCTACGGCACCCTGCGGCCCATGCTGGGCCGGGAACTGCCGGCAGACCCGGCCGCACTGATCGCGCCCTCAGGTGCGGAGATCGGCGTCGGCGCACTGCCTGATGACGCGCAGATCTGCTCGTGCAACGCGGTCACCAAGGGTGCGATCTGCAGTGCCATCTGTGAGGGCGCCACCGATGTGCCCGCTCTCAAGGCGGCCACCTGCGCCGGAACATCCTGCGGTAGCTGCATTCCCATGCTCAAGCAGATCCTGGCCGCTCAGGGTGTCGAGCAGTCCAAGGCGCTGTGCGAGCATTTCACGCAGTCGCGTGCCGAGCTGTTCCAAGTGGTGCAGGTGACCGGCATCCGGACATTCTCGGAGCTGATTGCCAAGCACGGCACCGGAACCGGCTGCGACATCTGCAAGCCCACCGTCGCATCCATCCTGGCCTCGACGTCGAGCGATCACATCCTGGAAGGGGAGCAGGCCGCGCTGCAAGACACCAATGACCACTTCCTGGCCAATATGCAGAAGAACGGCACCTATTCAGTGGTGCCGCGGCTCCCAGGTGGGGAAGTGACACCGGAGAAGCTCATCGTCATCGGCGAAGTAGCCAAGGAATTCGGGCTGTACACCAAGATCACCGGTGGTCAGCGCATCGATCTGTTCGGTGCCCGGGTCGAACAGCTCCCGCTGATCTGGAAGCGACTCATCGACGCCGGCATGGAATCCGGGCAGGCCTACGGCAAGTCCCTGCGCACCGTGAAGAGTTGCGTGGGTTCGACGTGGTGCCGGTACGGGGTTCAGGATTCGGTGGGCATGGCCGTCGAACTCGAATTGCGTTATCGCGGGCTGCGTTCCCCGCACAAGCTCAAGATGGGCGTGTCCGGATGTGCCCGCGAATGCGCCGAGGCCCGGGGCAAGGACGTCGGTGTCATTGCCACCGAGAACGGCTGGAACCTGTATGTGGGTGGCAATGGTGGCGCCACTCCTGTGCACGCCAAACTGCTCGCCGGCGACCTGGATTCCGAGACGCTCATCAAGTACATCGACCGATACCTGATGTTCTACATCCGCACCGCGGACCGGCTGCAGCGCACGGCGCCGTGGCAGGAAGCGATCGAGGGCGGCCTGGATCACATCCGGGCCGTGGTATGCGAGGACTCGCTTGGTATCGCCGATGAGCTGGAAGCCGCCATGGCCCGTCACGTTGAGGGCTACTCCGACGAATGGGCGGCCGTCCTGGCCGACGAGGACAAGCTGCGCCGATTCGTGTCGTTCGTGAATGCGCCCGAAGAGCTCGACTCCACCATCGCATTCGACGACAGCGGTCCGCGCAAGGTGCCGGTGCTGCTCGGCACCCCGGGATTGCGGGCACCGTCGTAACGTCCCGGCCCTGCGACTAGAAGCACTTCACAGTCTTGGCAACGGCGCCGAGACGATCGAGAACGTCCGGCGCCACAACTAGTGGTTGCCTGAACAGGAAAAGTCAACGGACACATACGTGGCCGACAAATGATGAAGGGAGGCACCCGTGCCGGTGTCACAGGAGAATCGCTGTAGCAGCGTGAGGCGGTACCAGTACGTGTGGTCGACGGTGTGTGCGGTGGACTCGCTCACCCCGGGCCGGGGTGCTGCGGTGCTCCTTCCGGATGATGTGCAGGCCGCACTGTTTCTGCTGTCCAATGGAGAGCTGTACGCGGTCGGTAACATCGATCCATACGGTCATGCCGCCGTCATGTCGCGCGGTTTGACCGGTGACCGTGGCGGTGAGCCGACGGTGGCTTCGCCGCTGCTTAAGCAGGTCTTCTCGCTAATAGACGGGCGTTGCCTCGATGATGCGTCGCGCCGGTTGCCAGTCTTCGAGGTGCGGGTGAGCAATGGAAATGTCGAAATCGGAATGCTCAGGAGCCGACACCGGAACGCGGTTGCCGCGTAACGAACAAGAGCGTCGGCTCGACGGATTCACCATCGGTGTCACTGCTGCGCGCCGGTCGGAGGAACTGATCGCGCTCCTGGAACGCCGGGGTGCTGCAGTGGTGTACGCCGCGGCCATCCGGATCATCCCGCTCGCGGATGACGCCGAGTTGCGTGAGGCCACCGAGCTCGTCATCGCAGACCCGCCCGACGTCACGGTGGCCACCACCGGAATCGGATTCCGTGGCTGGATCGAAGCCGCTGACGAATGGGGTGTGGCGCAAAGTCTCAAGTCGGCGTTGGAGTCCGGGCGTTTGGTCGCCCGCGGGCCCAAAGCCACTGGGGCGATTCGCCAAGCGGGTCTGCGTGAAGAGTGGTCACCCGCGTCCGAGTCGTCAGCGGAGGTGCTGGATAGGCTCCTGGAAGAGGGCGTCGAGGGCCGGCGTATCGCCGTGCAGCTTCATGGTGCTGCCACCGAGTGGGAGCCCATCGCCGATCTCTGTGAAGCGCTGACAATCGCTGGCGCGCAGGTGATTCGGGTGCCGGTATACCGCTGGGAACCACCGGAGGACCAGCGGCCGATGGACCGCATGATCTCCATGGCCATCAATGCCGAGCTGGACGGGATCAGTTTCACAAGCGCCCCCGCGGTGGCATCAATGCTTGGTCGCGCCAAGGCAACAGGACGATTGGATGAGCTGCTGTCCGCGCTGCGGGGCAGGGTGGCGCCGCTGTGTGTCGGCCCGGTGACCGCGGCGCCGCTGGAAGTGTTGGGTGTGCAGACAACGCAACCCGAACGCGCGCGGCTGGGTGCGTTGGCCCGGCACGTTGCTGATGAATTGCCTAGGCGTGCACCGCGTTTCCACGCCGGTGGGCATGTTGTGAGTGTACGCAGCTGCGGGATTGCCGTCGATGGTGAGACACGGCAGATCTCTCCGGCGGGAATGGCGTTGATGAAACGGCTGATGGTGCGTCCCGGTCAGGTGGTGTCGCGCGAAGATCTGTTGGGTGTCCTGCCCGGAGGCGGAGACGACACCCATGCGGTGGAGACGGCAATGACGCGCCTGCGGTCTGCGCTCGGCGCGCCGAAAGTGATTCAAACAGTGGTCAAGCGCGGTTACCGGCTGGCGATCGATCCGACCACGATTGGGGAATGCCATGGCTGAGCACGTACTGGTGGCCCATGGCACCCGTTCGGCAGCCGGTGTTGAGAACATCGCCGCGCTTGCCGAGGCGGTATCGCGGCGTGTCGGTTCGGTGCGCACCGCCTTCGTCGATGTGCTGGGTCCTACCCCGTCGGAAGTGTTATCCACCATTGACGGACCCGCGGTATTGCTTCCGGCCTTCTTGGCCTCGGGATACCATGTGCACCAGGATATTCCGCAGCATGTCGAGCTCAGTGGACATCCCAACGTCGCGGTGACCCAAACATTGGGGCCCGATCCGGTGCTGGCCAGCGTAATGGCCGAGCGGCTGCGCGAGGCCGGGTGGCGTCATGGCGATGCGGTGGTGCTCGCGGCGGCAGGGTCTTCCGATCCCCGGGCTCGCCATGAGGTGCACACCGCGGCGAACATGCTGGCGCATCACACCGGCCCCGTCAGGGTGGGCTATGTCGCCACAGGCGAACCGCGGGTGCCCGACATGGTCGCAGCAGCGCGTGCGACCGGTCGGCGCGTTTTCATCGCGTCATATCTATTGGCGCAAGGTCTGTTTCAGCAGCGCCTGGCAGAGTGCGGTGCCGACGGCGTGGCGCAACCGCTGGGCGCACACCCCGCTATTGCGGATCTCATAGCACGCTTGATAACTGGGCGGCAAAGTCGGTAGCCGTGCGCCGATCAACCGTAGCGGACGTAACCCGGATACCATGGCGGGGACGGTAAGGGTCTGCGGCGAATAGTTGACTTGATTGCACGGCCCACCGAGCTTGAGCTAGGTGGGCGACGATCCTGTCGACGTCGTCAGCCCCTGGTAGATCGATCCATAAATTCAGACCATCCGGCGCCCCGAAAGCAGCGATGCCTTGTGCAGCAAGAGCATTAGAGAGAACAACGATGCGCTCAGCATACAATTTCCGCGCACGAGAGAGCGTCTTCAGCGTCGGGCGGTCTGTGAGTAGGTAGGCGGCTGCCTCCTGCTGTAGGTGACTGACCCATGTCTTGCCTCCGCGCAGCCTCGCCGTTAAAAGCTGGGCGGTCTGGGTGTTACTGGCCACGACGGCAAGCCGCAGATCCGGCCCCAGAAATTTGGCAACGGACCTGACTAATGCCCAGTGATTGGTTGAGGCCGGGGTGACTCGAAAATATGGCGCTGACGATACGGCAGAAAAGTAGTCATCCTCGATCACCAGTACTTCCGGGTGGTTGGCCAGCACTGAACGCAATTCTTTGGCGCGTTCGGCACTGACGCTAACTCCGGTGGGGTTGTGCGCTCGGGGCGTGATGATCACCGCGCGCGCGCCGTCGCTATTGATGGCTTGGTGCAGACCTGCTGGGGTCATCCCGTACTCGTCGAGCGGAACCGGTGCACGCCGGTAGCCGTTGAGGCGAATTGTTCCGATGCTGGCCAGGAAACAAGGGTCCTCGACCGCTACCGCGTCTCCACGAGTAAGGCTGCTGTTGAGCACGCGTTCCACTGCATCCACGGCGCCGTGCGTGACAGCGATAGCGGAACCGTCGCCGACATCGCTAGCAAATATTGATTCCGCCACTGCCATCAAATTTTCGGTGATTGCCGAGGCTCCGTATAGAGGTGCCCGGTAAGGCATTTCAGAGATCGCCTGCTGCAGATCTGGCAACAGATCGGGGTCCGGGTTACCGCTGGCTAGGTCAATGAGACCGGGTTCATGAAGATGTTCAGCATCCAGTTCAGGTACCGAAGCAATGGCCGTGCCCAGCCGGCCGCGGGCTTGTGCTACCCCTGCTGTCACCAGCTGTTGATATGCGGCGGCAACCGTGTTGCGATTAACCCCCAGCTCGCTGGCCAGCGCACGTATCGGCGGCAAAACATGCCCGGGGGCGAAATCCCCGCGCAGCACCAAATCCCGAATGCTGCTCGCGATCGCACTAGCGGTCGTCCCGGAGATCGATGTCACGGCCCAAGCCTATCCACAAAGAGCTGTGACCCTACTCATCTTTTGTCCTAGGACAAAAGATGTTAACTTCGTAGGTGAACAACTTGAGAATGGTAGGAGACGGCTAGATGGATCATCTGAGTCAGATCCGCGGTGTAGCGCGGATCGCTATTACTGGCGCGGCGGCAGCTGTCGTTCTTGTGGGCAGCGAATTGCTCGGCGGCGGCACTCCTATGGACTCCACTGCTTTTAGCGACGAGCCGGGGAGCTGTAGTGACGCGATGTACTGCGTGGAAGGGGGCACCAACCCGTGGCTCCCGTACGGAACCAATCCGATGGTGCCGTGGGGTTCTAATCCGCAGATCCCTGGCGGCCCAGGCCACTACAGCTCGGGTTGGGACATGGCATCCTAATGAGCGCATTAGAGCAGAGATCAATACAACCCCGCCCGCAGCAGTTCGGACAAGTTCAGGGCTCCCGTGGTTGGGGGCGGTTGGTGTTGGAGTTTGTTGGGCGTCAGGAGTGGCTGGACCGGCCTAGTTATCGGCTGGAAAACGTTCTGAGCTTTGGTTACAACGCTTTTGGTGGTGCCCGTAACCGGGTAACCAACGCTCTTCATGGGGTGTGGTTGGGTCATCCTGTGCATCCGCCGCTGGCATCGCTGGCTTCCGGTGTGCTGGCCGCAACGATGGCTTTAGATGCCCTGGCGGTCGGTGAAGCGGTCACTGGTCGGCGCACCCCGGGTGCGCACCGGCTGGCCACCTACACGTTGGGGGTGGGGATCGCCGCGAACGTCGGGGCGGCCGCGACAGGGATCACCGATTGGCAACACACCCATGAGCAGGATCGGCGTATCGGTCTGGTGCATGGGCTGCTGAACATGACAGCTACTGCACTGTACGGGTTCTCATGGCAATCGCGCCGGCGCGGTCACCGTCTGCGTGGCATCGCATTGAGCACGATCGGATACACCATCTCGCTGGGCAGCGGTTACCTCGGCGGGCATCTGGTCTTTGCTTCTGGGATCGGCACCGACATGTCAGGCCCCCAGCCGCCGGCTCGGACCTGGACGCCCGTGCTGCCCGAGCACATGCTGCCCGACGGAGCACTACGTCATGTTGAAGCCGACGGGTTCGGGATCGTGCTGGGCCGCGACGACCAATCGGTCATCGCAGTCGGCCAATACTGCCCGCACCTGGCCGCCCCCATGGCCGACGGATGGATAGATCGCGGCAGAATCGTATGCCCTTGGCACGGATCACAATTCGACACCAGCACCGGATGTGTGGTGCGTGGACCAGCATCGACGCCGCTGCCCTGCTACCAAACGCGGATCAACAATGGATACATCGAAGTATGCACACAAACAACCCCACAGGCAGATTCCACTGAATCTGCGGCACTCGAGAACGCATCCGAACCGACTTGCGATCGCCCCGGCCCCGCAGGGGCTGTGTCTCAACGCACCGGGTCGGAAAAAAAAATTAGTGAACAGCACCAACCAGCGATCTCGCCTCCGTCTCACAACAGAAGCGACCAAACCCACGAAAGGCAAACCCCGTGAACGCCTACGACGTGCTGCGCGAACACCACAGCCTGCTACGCCAATTAGGCCTCAGCATGCGCCACGCACCCGTCGGCTCGCCACAGCGTCAACGCTGCACCGAGGAGCTCCTGCGCGAGTTCGACATACACATGCGCATCGAGGACGACATCTACTACCCAGCCATGGCCGCAGCCAGCACCCTGATCGCCATCGCACACGCCGAACACCGACAAATCTACGACCAACTCGCCGTCGCACTACGCACCCACCCCAAATCCCCTCACTATCAAGCCGAATGGGACAGCTTCCTACAGGTCCTCGAAGCTCACGCCGATGAAGAAGAACGCGACCTAATCCCCCCGCCAGCACCGGTCAACCTCACCACCACCGAACTCGACGACCTCGGTCAAAAAATGAGCACCCGTATGCACAAACTCCGCACCTCACCCCTACACAAACTCCGCGTCAAAACCCGAACAAACACCCTGCGAACATTCTAAAAACGCGGGAAGAAATGGCAGCCACCGTGAAGACACATCCATTCAGTCGGATTGCTTTAGCCACTGTTTCGGCTGTAGTGGCCCTTGCCGCAGCACCGCCCGCTCAGGCTGAACCATCTTCGCCAGCCGATGCCCAGACAGTTCTGGATCAGCTCAAAGCACAGGATTATCATGTCATTGTCACTAAGAGCGGCAACGGTGACCTTAGAGAATGCACGGTAAAGTCTGTCAAGCAGCTATCGGCAGTGAGAGACGTGGACGCTGCTCGTGATGTCCGGAACAGACCCACCACGAAGCCGACGATAGGGCGTAAGACCGCTTACGTAACGCTGACATGTTGAATCAGCCCGAAAATGTTTCCCCCGTTCCTCAACCTCGGCGAGAAATAGCAGACCGTGACGACATTTACGTTTTAGTAAATTCTTTCTATACGCGCGCTTTGAGTGACGAAGCTTTATTCCCTTATTTTTTAGAACTGCGATTCGGCGAGCTCGAACGATATATTCCAAAAATGTGCGACTTTTGGGATACAGCACTGTTCGGCACCCAAGAGTATCGGCAAGACCCTCTGTACGCACACCTGCACTTGCACGCACTATACCCACTGAAGTCTGAACACTTCGAGCATTGGATCGGCTTGTGGATAGCGACTATCGACAGTAAATTTACTGGAGCTGTGGCGCATCACGCCAAAAAGGTAGCTACGCAAATAGCGTGCACGATGCACAAAAGAATCATCGGCACACAATCGCCCATATTGGAAGACTTGCTGCAATCATTCCACGCTATGCGCGATCACTGAAACGCTAACAGGTGGGGCTGGCGTCCTAATCGCAATTCCGTATCTGCACCGTTCTGGTCAGGTGGCGTACCGGTAGGTCCCTGCGCCCGGATGGCTCAGTCTTCCCGATGTAATGCCGCTCGGGGGCACTCATGGATAGCCTGTTCAACGGCGGCTATCTGCTCAGTGGGCACGGGGCACGCGGTGACCACCGCATATTCGTCTGCATCTATGCGAAATACTGCTGGAGCGATGTTCACGCAGAAGGCATTGCCTTCACAGCGATCACGGTCGACTACGACGCGCATGAATGACTTCCCTTCAGATTCGACGCGAACCATTAGGTTCGGATAATCCATTGTCGAGCGTGCTGACAGACCCATCCGGCGGGGACTTGACCGTGCCCCGCGAACCGGTCTATCTCCGCGCCCAGATGCAGCGGCAAGACGGTTTCGGCGGTGGGATAGATAATCGCTTCCTCCTTAGAGTTGTGCCGATGCAGTTGATCCAGCAGCTGCAAGCAGATGTTTCTCAGTGCGGCAGGGCTTTTGCCGCGGTCAAGCAGGTCGACTAGGGCGTCCATCGTGTGCCATAGCTGTCCGTGCTCTCGCATCATGACGAAGATCGGCATCACAGCTCCACCAGCTCGAAGTGGAGGAAACACGAAGACCTCTTCGATGTAAATATGCCGACGCAATATCTCCAGCGCTTCCACCAACATCGCGTGCTGGACACATCCCGAATCGAGGCCATCGATGAAATCCCCTATCCGCCTGTCGATTTCGTGGTGTTCCCGAGCCATCTCGCTAGAAAATTCCCAGTCAATCACGCAGTCGCCTCAGCTGCCGAGACCGCGCACAGTGCCGCGGACTCTCGGAGATCCTCTGCACTTGAGCTACCGCCCGACATTGGCTGCCACGAGCTTGCCTTGCTGCGCAATATCGCCCTCCTCGACACGAGATTTATACAAAATGAATTGTCTAAACTGTAGTCCGTCGGGCCCTAATTGGCTAGAAAAATGCGCTGCCAGCTCTGCGGGAACTCCAAGACCACGCCGATCGATCGGCCCCTCCGGCAATCGGAGGGCGCGGTGTCCATGACGTATCCGCGTCACTGCTGCAGGTCTTGATGTTGTGAGCTTGGTTACCACTATCTGGAAGTCATGTAGGTAGAGATGCCGTGAACGTGCTGACGTGGGCATACCTAGGCTCATGTCCGCCGACGGCGACATTCACCAGTTCGGTCGGTGAGGGCTCAGTACCCTGCGCCGTGCAGCAGCAGAGCGGTTCCGGACACCGCCAGCGCGATCACTTTGACTACTTCTAGGACCACGTAAGCGTAATGGCCGCGCGAACGCGCCCTATTGACGCCGGCCAGAACTTGATTCGAACGCCTGCTCAGAATCGGACGTACCACCACCATCTGCACCGAGAGTGCCGCGAATACGGCCACATATGCCACTATGGCGTTGGGGGGCAACGTATCACGTACACGGAACACAGCGCAGGCGATGCCGATGGCAAGAACAATCTCGACGAGGTTGAGCGCTCGAAAGACAAGTCTTCCGATCTCCAGGCCGATCTGCGGTGTCACGTTCGGTGCTCGGAACTTTAGCGGCGTCTCCAGAAACGAAATAGCCAGCACCATCCCTAACCACAGGAAAGTTGCGGCGGTGGCAAGGGCGCTCACTGAGAGTGTCCTTGCTTGGCCAGGTGGGCCAAGCACAGACCCGGCTCGACAAATGCGTCCAATTTGTCGACCGTGATTGATGCTCCCTGGCCTTCCAAAATCCCCTGCATCAGCCCTAGATGAATAGGACAGACGATGTCGCGTCGGGCCTCGGCCAGCTCCAGAAAGGGGCAGTGACGCAAGCCAATTTGATGCTGCGCACCTGATCCGCGGCGTTCTGGGGCAAAGCCAAACTCATCGAGCATGTCGACCAACAGACTGATCGATGCGTTGATGCTTCCTTTCCTGCCGGCCCGCGCACCGGTTTTAAGCTGCAGTCCCCACGAGTAACCCGCAGCTTGCGCCTTGACGCTGGGCTGGCGCCCGGAAGCAACAGTTACCGCCAAGATTTCGGCCAATAGCTGGTAATGCCGCCGCCCACCGCGGTCCATCTGGGGTATAGCACGGAACATCAACGGGGGGCGTCCCGGCCCTCTACGGTCAGGCTCGATATGCTCTACGGTGCCGTCGCTGACCAGTCTTTCCAAATGAAAACGAACCGTATTCGGATGTACATCAAGAACTTCAGCGATCGCCACAATGCTCATCGGGCCCGGCGCCGCCCTCAGCACCCTCAGTACATCACGGCGGCGACCGCTAGTTGCTTCACCGGCATTCGTGCCCGCACTCATAGCTGCCTCAAATCCTGTCGACGTTGGGTGACAGCCGGGCGGACATCAAGATGTCGCGAGTTAGCTTCGTGAATCCAGTCCACTGAGCATTCCTCCGTACGACATGCAACCTGCGACGTGGGCACAAGATCGGCCGATGCGTACGTCACAGCGCAGAGTTTACCCGAATTATGTTGTAGAAACGAGGTTACGTAGATGCTTGGCGATGGCCCTGGTGCCTGTAGGTGTGCACGTGACCGGGGCTGGCGAAACCAGCAGAGGGGTTGTCCCGGGCGCCGTCAACGATGGGACCGCTGTGTTGCGCATTCGATCAAACGCCAGCCCATCGCCTGACCGTGTTGGTCTATACACCTCTACATGATGCGCTGGCCACGGAAGGTTGGTTACCGCTCCAGCAGCGCGTGGGTCGACCGCATTTGAGTTCTTTAGGGTAAGTGGTTCAACACCACTGGCGTTTCGCCTACCAGTTTACTTCGATAGGCGGTCGGCATCCAGGCGTAGGTGTCGTGAAACTCTTTGAGTGGCTACGCATTCAGAATGAATCACCTTATGGCGCTGTCGGGCGAGGGCTTTCAGATCGTAGCGCCGCACGCTATGCTCTATTTATACAATGATCGTTGTTTAAACAACGAAAGGGAGGTGATCAGTCATGTCAGGTGCAGAACTTGATGTGCGGCCGTTGCCCAAGCCTGAGAAGCATCCGGCGATCTTCCGTGTCTATGCCGATCTGCCTGTAGGTGGGGCGTTTGTCCTTGTCAACAATCACGATCCCAAGCATCTGCGCGAGGAGTTTGACGTTGATTTCGCGGGTGGTTATGGATGGGAGTATGTCGAGAAAGGCCCGGCGGCCTGGCGTATCAGGATTCGTAAGCTGGCCGAGACGCCGCCGCCTCGAGTTCTAACGAATATCACGGATATCGTGGGCACCCCAGTCGATTCCGACGCTGCGGGAGTGTCTTGGAAACTGGAAGTCCGTGAACGTGATCTGGACTCCAACGTGATCACCTTGGCTCCAAATAGTGGGATCGATTCGCATACGGGTGCTGATGTTGACGTATTGATCTACGTACTGTGGGGTACTGGTCAGCTCACCACAGAAGTAGGCGCGATCGAGCTTTACCCGGGTTTCTTGCTGTGGCTGCCTCGACGCTCTCGGCGAGGATTTTCCGCTGGCCCAGACGGGCTGCGCTACCTCACCGTTCATCAGAAGAGAGAAATCCTTGCACTGACCCCCACCGTCAGGACAACTTGATGCGGCGCAAGACGTCAATGGAATCGGGCCGGCTTAACGCAGGATGGGGTGATGAGAATTGTGTCTAGACAGGCAGGTGTGTAGTTGGGCTTATAGTGTGCAGTCCTTGATCAACACGCCTGCAACGCAGTGGATCTGAACCTAGAGGGTGCTTCGAGGGGATTTGGTTGCCTGCTGAAGGAAGGGGGTGAGTATGTCCACGGGTAGTGGAAACACAACTGTTGAATTTTGGTCTGCGCCTAACTCTAAGAGGGTTTGCAGATAACGTAACTGGAGCGATGCAGGGTTTTTGGAGAGAGTCTCGGCCGCTTGGCGCAGCTCGTCGGAAGCTTGTAGTTCACCGCGGGCGTTGATGACTTTGGCGCGGCGCTCGCGCTCAGCTTCTGCTTCTCGAGCCATGGCGCGTTGCATGGATTCGGGGATTTCGACGTCTTTGATTTCCACGACCTGGACTTCGATGCCCCATGGCTTGGTTTGAGATTCGATGGTGGCGCGCAGGTCGCTGTTGAGGTCTTCCCGGTGGGCCAGCAAGGTGTCCAGGTCGGCACGTCCCAGCAGAGAGCGCAGCGAGGTTTGGGCAATCTGCGAGGTCGCTACCGCGTAGTTTTCGACAGCCAGGATCGCTTTGAGCGGATCTACCACCTGGAACATCACCACCGCGTTCACCCGTGCGGGCACATTGTCGCGGGTGATCACTTCCTGTGGAGGGATGGTCAATGTCACCAGACGTTGATCGACCCGGATCATCTTGTCTACCAATGGAGTTAAGAACCGCAGCCCCGGCCGATATAGAGGGCGGGCGTGCCCCATCCGAAACACCACGCCGCGCTCGTATTCACGCACCACCGACAGCGAGATCAGTGCTAGCGCCAGTAGCGCAATGAGCGCCGCGACCAGCGCAATCAGAGCGGCATTCATGATGTCCTGTCCTGTCCTGCCGGTCGGGTGCCCCATCGGGTCTTGTAGCGGTCCTGTGCGATCGCTGTGCGGTCTTGCGTAGCGGTGCGGGGCTGAAGATGACCCGGAGCGTTGGACGGGCTGTTCCACAAATGGCGGACCAAGGGAAGTGTGGTAACCACTACAATCGCGACGGCGCAACTTAACACAAGAATATCGGCGACAGAATGTAATCGGATAAGCATCACTACGGGTAGAACGGCTCCTAGTGCTGCCACGCAGCACGCAATACCACGATGGAAGCGACCGGCCTCCGAATGCGGCCACGGGTCAATTTCGCGGCTGACCTCGCGACCGTGCTCTGAGGTGGTGCAGGTCGATTTGACCGGACAGCTGTTACACACACTGGGTTTGGCTCGATAACGAGTGACCCGATGTTGAGGATCGAAGGAACTGGGCCACAACCAATGATCCTGCGGGCACACCCACGCGTCGTGGTCGGCGTGGTAGCGAAATTGACCGGTGCGCCATTGCGCGGCGCGCTCCGAAACGCGCCGCGCCGTCACGTCGAGAGACCAGGCGGCAGCCACCAATGCAAGGGCGTACGCGGCAACCAGCCATGCTGCAGTCGTAGCGCCCGTCACCGCTGCCCCTGCTGCACTGGGGGCCGGTCGACTTCGAGGTAGAGCGGATGTTCGAGCAGCTCGTCGGCTGCCGGTGCGCGACGGATATTGCGTATCGCAATCCAGGCGACCCAGACGAACGGCAGCACACCGCCGAGGATGAAGATCAGGTCACCGGGCAGACGTAGCCATTCGATCAGTGCATTGCCCGGCTGGGTGATGTAACCCAGTGAACGCGCTTCGAAATAGCCGGAACTGACTGAGTGATACAGCTGCAAAACTCCGAGAGGCAGCAGTGTGGCAAAAACCATCCAGGCCAGGCCGATGTTCAAGCACCAGAACGAAAGTCGAGCCCACTTTTCGGGCCATTTCTCGGCGGGGATCACATAGCGGAAGGCGAACATCGCCAGCCCGACGGCGAGCATGCCGTACACACCCATCATGGAGGCGTGGGCATGATTGGCGGTCAGGGCGGTGCCGATCTCGTAGTAGGACACTATCGGCAGGTTGATCAAGAACCCGAAGATGCCGGCGCCCAGGAAGTTCCAGAATCCGACCGCGACGAGGAACATCACTGCCCAGCGGTGAGGGAATGGGGTGGCGTGGCTTTGTTGCCGCGAGCCGAGCTGAAGGAAAGCCCATGCTTCGACGGTCAGGAAGGTCAATGGGATCACTTCGGCTGCCGAGAAGAACGCGCCTAGTGCCATGTGCTCGACGGGCGTTCCAGAGAAATACAGGTGGTGCATCGTGCCGATCACGCCGCCCGAAGAGTACAAGATGATATCGAGGAAAATCACGCCGAGCGCGATGCGTTCGCGCACCACACCGAGTAGTACGAAGATGTAGGCGACCATCACGGTGGTGAACAGCTCCAGGAAGTCCTCGACCCATAGGTGTACCACCCAGAACCGCCAGAAATCGGCGACCGAGAAATGAGTGTCTTGGCCAGCTAGCAGACCTACCGCGTAGAAGGCGGGGATCGCCAGCCCGGTAAAGAAGAACATCCACGGCAGATTCATTTTCGAATCGTTTTTGAGACGCGATCGGATACCCCGCCAGATGATCACGATCCAGAAAAAGAGGCCAATGGTCAGTAGGATTTGCCAGAACCGCGGAAGGTCAAGAAATGACCACTGCTGGGAAAAAAGGCCGCCCTCGGGGATCACCCCGTAGATCGAGAGTGCCTCGGAGATCAGGGAACCGCCGACCACCAGCACCAGTGCGCTGAGCAGGCCGTAGACCAGCCAGCTCTGCCGGCGTGGTTCGCGGCGACTGATGAAGGGCAACAAGAAGATTCCGCCTGCCAGGAACGCCGCCGCCGTCCAAAACAGTGAAAGCTGCACGTGCCAGGTACGAGCAAGGTTGTAGGGCAGCACCTTCGCCAAGTCGAGCCCATAAAACGCCGATAGGTCGGCACGATAGTGTTCAGCGGCGCCCCCCATCAGTGTCTGCGCCAAAAACAGCACCGAAACAATCCCGAAAATCCAGGTCACGGCGCGTTGCGATGCGGTCAGGCCGACCTCGCCGGGCTGACGGAACGATAAAGTAGATGCCTCAGCGCTTTGCCACCCGATCTTCTGGCTCCAGCGCCCGTATACGGCGAACATGATCCCGGTACCGCCCAGCAACAGGATCAGCGACAACACCGACCACACCACGATCGGAGCAGTTGGGCCGTTGTCCACCCGCGGCTCGCCCGGCCAATTGTTGGTGTAGCTGTAGCTGTGCCCAGGCCGCTCTGCGGCCGCAGCCCACGCCGTCCACGCGAAAAACGCTGTGAGGTCATGGATATCGGCCTTGCTGGTGATCATATGCGGAAGTAGCCCGTACTTGGTCGAATCCTGACCAAAGTAATCCGCGTAATACCCCTGGATATGATCAAACGCGACGGCCTGCTTGTCAGTGAAGACCAACGTCTTGGTCTCAGGGTTATAGCGGTTGGCACGAAATTCGGTCACCACTTTTTGCTTCGGGTCGGCTACCCCTTGTGCTCGCCACTGCGCGGTGGCGTCCTCCGCGGATCGACGCAGATACTCCGCGGTGTAGTCCGGGCCGAGCCAGGCGCCGTGTCCGAGCACCGAGCCGTACTCCATCAGCCCGCGCGCCTGATAAATCTCCTGGCCGTGGGTAATCTGCGTATCGGTGAACATCACCTTTCCTGACTCGTCGACCACGCTGGCCGGCAACGGCATTGATGCGGTGTAGGTGCGATACACAAGAATGCCCATCACGAAAAATCCAAAGATCATCACCAAAGCCACGCCCTGGGCCCAGCCCCTGCCGATCAACGGCGCGCGGGCTGAGCGCGTTGTGAGTTCTGATGCTGCTGATCCGATTGCCATGTGCCAGTGTGCTCCTCGGGCTTGGTGAGAGCGCGGATGGGTAGTGGGCCAAATTATCCAATCAATGTTGTAAAAACTCAACCATGACGCTGCTCACATCTGGCCCGGCCGATAATTGGCGTATGTTCACATGCCCTTCCTCTAGCCCTTTGAGCGATGAGAGGGTTTACTGGAAGAGTGCGGTCCGTTGTGTACCAGGCAACAGTTGTGGCCTGCGATGTGTTGGGTCGCGGACCGCTGTGCGCGCCCGTGCATACAGCGGGACAGTCTGTTTGGCTATCCGAGGAGGCGCGGCGATGAGCGTTCGGGGAGTAGACGCGTCAGGTGAGCCGCGGCACACAGCGTTAGATGCGCGACAAGCATGGGAGCTACTGGCCATGGAAGGCTTCGGTCGCATGGCATGCAGTCAAGATGCGTTGCCGTCGATCCGGGTGGTCAATCACATCGTCGATGACGGTCTAATCGTCGTCCATACCCGGCTACCTTCGTTTGAGGGTACGCAAAGTCATCTCAGGCGCCCGACTTCCGTCGTGGTCGCCTACGAAACTGACCACATCAGCTCCGAGCACCGATGTGGTTGGAGTGTAGTGGTGACCGGCTTGGCGAGCCCGGTAACCGATCCGGCACTGATCGCCCGGTACGAGGAACGGATGGGGCCCTGGATCAATGCGCCGAAATGCTCTTTCATTTCAATAGCCGCCGAGATCGTCACGGGCACTCGCATACATCCTCCGGGCGAACGCTGAACATCTCCGAATAAGTACGGGCACATTGACTCCGCGACGACGGCATCGTGATTGCACAGGAAGTAGGCACTCGGCGTTCGCAGGCTGAGCGACAAGAATGGCGTGCACACTATGCCCCGAGTGCCGCTATGGCTCCAGGTGCAGGTCGCTCTAGTGGTCCCTCCTGGAGCCGTCACGGTCGGAGGAATCCTCGGTATGAGGTTCGCGGCAAAGAACGGCCAGACAGGCCATACGGCATCTGCGACTACCCCCCGAGGTCTACTTCGTCGCCGCGCCGACAGTAGCCCCTGCTCGCCGCTGACGCCGGAGGTTCAACGAGTTTGGCAGATCAGCGTCGAGTGCTGGGATCGCCTATGACGCCCGTGAGCATTGGCGCGTGACGTGTCCGGGCGTTACCTCACGATGTAGCCAAATGCGACGAGGTAGTACACCTCCAGTTTTTGTCCTATGACAATGAATGTTAGGCTGCCCCCGGCTCTGCATCGTGAGACCACAGGCCAGATTTGGATATTCGGATGCTTTCGGCACGGCAGCGCTTCGGTTCAAGACCTCGAAGCTTGCGAGGAGCTCGAGTTGAACCATGAATTTTGCGGGAAGCGGGCAGCAGTGAACAGACGGCCGGTCAGGCGTGCGTTGGTGCAACTAGCGCGCCATCGCCAGAATTCGGGTAGCTGTGGCTCGTGCCAGTCTATGGCGCGGTTCGTAGGCCCCACTCGGAACGCCGCGCCTACAGGAAGTGGGTGGTGAACGTTATGGCGTTGCACTGTATTACGAAAGTCGGAGTCATCGTCGCCGCACTGATGGCTACTTCGTGCGCTCCGATACCCGGAACTCCCACGCGCGCAACGGTACCTACTAATATTGCGGGGCTCCCAACCATCTTTCATTCGCCTTGCGAAGGCATTCCGGAGGCTGTATTGCGTGAGCAGAATCTCCATCCAAGTCCGGTTGTCACTTTCACGCAATTCACGCGCCAGGGTAAGGAAAGTAGAACCTGCACCTACCGGCCAGTTGACCGCCGTTACCGTGTGACAGTCATTGCCTCAAACGACCCCCTGGGCAAGGACCTCGACTTCCGGCCCCGTCAAGGTTTAGAGCCTCTGACACTAGGTGGTCGACGTGCGATCCGATTCACGCACACCGCACTCCTGGGCTCCAGTGCCTGTGAGATCAATCTGGCGGCCATCACGGGAATCTTCGGAGTACAGGTCAGCGCACCGGGCACTGACTACGACCCATTTCCTGATTGCCCTACAGCTGTTTTGCATTACGCTGGAGCCTTCCTTCCGTACCTTCCCTTCTGAACTCGAACCCCATCGACGCGTACGTCGGTGCTGCGCCGAATGTAAGTGGGACGCCAGGTTAGGGCGGGTGATTGGGTTATCCGCGTTCTTTGGTTTGCCATAGAAGATGCTGAAACCATGCTTCGGGCATCGGCTTCCAATATCTCGTTGAAAGCCGTTGGCGAGCAACCTGATCGATGCTCTTTTGGCCGATTCCGCCGCGACTGGCCGCCTGAAGTTCGGCGAGTGGAGAGGGTGACCGAGATCATTATTTGTCCTATGACAATAGATGTTAGGGTTCCTTCGAGTACGAGGACCCGGTCAGTGCAGACGTGGTGGACGAATGAAACTCCTGATATGTTTCGCCGCTTACGTTCTCGGGCTCATGCTCGCAGGAGGTTTTATCTTTGAATGATTTCGACATGACGGTGCTTCCGCAGGAAGCCCCAAAGCCGTGAAGGAGCGTGCGTTGCGCCATGAACGATTTTGGTTTTGACACTGCTGTCTTGAAAAGTCTTGCAGCTCTGACTGTCGTAGGCGCCCTGGGCACTGCGTCACCATATGCATTCGCCGACCCGCCCGACGACGGCCCTTCGTCAACACAAATGTCGGGTTCTACCCCCAGTCCGCCTCCGGACAACGGAACCATCGCTTCTGCTGAGCCCGGCATATTGCACGCTCCTGACGACTGGATCTTGTCAGTCAGCGCCAAAGACGAGGTGCTGTTACCAGTGGCGCCGCTTACCACGGCTCTGTCCTCGCGCGAGTACCTGGCAAGCGGAACCTTCATGGGGACAATTCAGGGCTCAAGTCGGACAAAGCCAACTGAGGGCGAATTGGAAGCTGGATACCAAATTGGTTGCGGCATAACCGCTGATGTCGTCGATCTGAGATTCGGTGGCGGCCTCACGCCCACGCTTAGCCCGGCCGGAGTACCCAGTCTAGGGGGTAGCGCATTTGCGCAAATCCGTCCCACGCTCAAGCCGGGCACCGTGAACATTATCCCCATCACTAAGAAACAGTTCAAAGGAGGCTACGCCCGTGTGACGATCACCGGGCTTCGCATCAAGATCGACAGTTGTATGGGCCAGTCCTTCATACGCTCCTACGCGATCTTTTCCGGCTCCACCGACGACACGCAGGACATGGTCACGTATGTGGGTGTGACTAAAGCTGTTTGATTTGCCGTCAATTTTCTTTCGAGAGGTGCCAGCATCATGCTCAGAACGTTTGTGTCCCTGGCTCTCGCCGGTGCTCTAGCAGCGGCTGCGCCACCGGCATCAGCGGATCCCGAACCACCACTGCCCAATGTGTCCACCGCGGAGGATCCCGGCCCGGCGCTGGATAACGGCATAGTTGCGTCTGAACCACCTTCCACTACAACCACTCCCGATGATTGGGTTCTGACCATTTCCGCCAAGGACGAAACTCAACTTCCCATCCCGCCCCTAACCACTTCACTGTCGTCCCGCGAGTACCTGACCGGCGGCACATTCACCGGCAGCATCCAAGGCAGTGGCAGAACCACGCTAAATGGCGGGACAGTGGAGGTTGGTTACCAAATCGGTTGTGGTATAGAGCTAAACGCCGTGCGTCTCACTGCGAATATCGGTATCAACTCGTCCATCGGCCAAAACGGCATCGGCAACATGAGTGCACCCATCCAGGGCAACATCGAGGTCAGGCCCAGGCCCGGGGAGGTTATTAACGTAAGCGTCACCAAGAAAAAATTCAAAGGTATGTCGCCTCGGATAACGCTCAAGGGCATACATATCAAGATCGATGGATGCGTCGGCGAATCCTTTCTCCGCTCGTATGCGGTTCTTACCAGTTCCACCGCAACGACCGAAGACCTTGTGGCCTATTACGGAATAACCAAGGCTGTGTGAATCACGCCCACCGTCGACTTGCATTGTCTTACTGACTCGATGTTCGAGATCTGACCGATGGACTTGAACACACACCACGCAGGGGGTGGCGTGGCTCAGTACCGTCCTGCGCGAAGGTGCACGCACCCGCACAACCCCATCGCCCTGAATTATCAAGTGGGCGAATGTAGTTATCCCAGGTTTGGTCACAGTTGGGTCCGTGGGGACTAACTGTGTAGTCGATCTGGATCGCATCAGCTTGTTCGATATCGATCGCGGCCAGAAGCAGCCGCGCAATGCCATTCGCCTCACGGATACCGCCGAGGCGCCTACTATCTTCCGTTAAGCCCACCACACTGGTCCTGCGGTTTTTAGAATGTTCGCAGGGTGTTTGTTCGGGTTTTGACGCGGAGTTTGTGTAGGGGTGAGGTGCGGAGTTTGTGCATACGGGTGCTCATTTTTTGACCGAGGTCGTCGAGTTCGGTGGTGGTGAGGTTGACCGGTGCTGGCGGGGGGATTAGGTCGCGTTCTTCTTCATCGGCGTGAGCTTCGAGGACCTGTAGGAAGCTGTCCCATTCGGCTTGATAGTGAGGGGATTTGGGGTGGGTGCGTAGTGCGACGGCGAGTTGGTCGTAGATTTGTCGGTGTTCGGCGTGTGCGATGGCGATCAGGGTGCTGGCTGCGGCCATGGCTGGGTAGTAGATGTCGTCCTCGATGCGCATGTGTATGTCGAACTCGCGCAGGAGCTCCTCGGTGCAGCGTTGACGCTGTGGCGAGCCGACGGGTGCGTGGCGCATGCTGAGGCCTAATTGGCGTAGCAGGCTGTGGTGTTCGCGCAGCACGTCGTAGGCGTTCACGGGGTTTGCCTTTCGTGGGTTTGGTCGCTTCTGTTGTGAGACGGAGGCGAGATCGCTGGTTGGTGCTGTTCACTAATTTTTTTTTCCGACCCGGTGCGTTGAGACACAGCCCCTGCGGGGCCGGGGCGATCGCAAGTCGGTTCGGATGCGTTCTCGAGTGCCGCAGATTCAGTGGAATCTGCCTGTGGGGTTGTTTGTGTGCATACTTCGATGTATCCATTGTTGATCCGCGTTTGGTAGCAGGGCAGCGGCGTCGATGCTGGTCCACGCACCACACATCCGGTGCTGGTGTCGAATTGTGATCCGTGCCAAGGGCATACGATTCTGCCGCGATCTATCCATCCGTCGGCCATGGGGGCGGCCAGGTGCGGGCAGTATTGGCCGACTGCGATGACCGATTGGTCGTCGCGGCCCAGCACGATCCCGAACCCGTCGGCTTCAACATGACGTAGTGCTCCGTCGGGCAGCATGTGCTCGGGCAGCACGGGCGTCCAGGTCCGAGCCGGCGGCTGGGGGCCTGACATGTCGGTGCCGATCCCAGAAGCAAAGACCAGATGCCCGCCGAGGTAACCGCTGCCCAGCGAGATGGTGTATCCGATCGTGCTCAATGCGATGCCACGCAGACGGTGACCGCGCCGGCGCGATTGCCATGAGAACCCGTACAGTGCAGTAGCTGTCATGTTCAGCAGCCCATGCACCAGACCGATACGCCGATCCTGCTCATGGGTGTGTTGCCAATCGGTGATCCCTGTCGCGGCCGCCCCGACGTTCGCGGCGATCCCCACCCCCAACGTGTAGGTGGCCAGCCGGTGCGCACCCGGGGTGCGCCGACCAGTGACCGCTTCACCGACCGCCAGGGCATCTAAAGCCATCGTTGCGGCCAGCACACCGGAAGCCAGCGATGCCAGCGGCGGATGCACAGGATGACCCAACCACACCCCATGAAGAGCGTTGGTTACCCGGTTACGGGCACCACCAAAAGCGTTGTAACCAAAGCTCAGAACGTTTTCCAGCCGATAACTAGGCCGGTCCAGCCACTCCTGACGCCCAACAAACTCCAACACCAACCGCCCCCAACCACGGGCTCTGCGGGGGTGGGTACATTCTGCTTGGTCTACCACGTGGCGAGCCTTTCTAAGCGTTGATCGGGGCGGGATCGGTATCGGGGGCAGATGCCTGCAAGGCGGTGCACAACGCGGTTACGGTGTCCGAGCAGCCGCCGCAACCGGTTGTTGCCCTGGTCTTTTCGATGATCTGCGGCAGACTGCGTTGTCCTTGTATCCAGGCATCGGTGATCGCGCCTTTGGTGACGTTGTTGCAGCGGCAGATGACGGACTCGGCAGGCAGGTCTTCGGGGCGTGCAGGTGCTTGTGATTGAGCAGTACCAAGCAGCAGGCTCATTCGGTCAGCGGGGACAAGGCCCTGGCTGTCGAACAGTTGACTGAGCACCCCGGTGTTTGTGGGGCTGCCCAGGGCGATGGCGCCGATGAGGCGGTCGTCGCGGACCACGATTTTTTCGTACCGGCCACGCGCGGGGTCAGCCAACGTCAGCACTTCCAGATCAGGATCTAGTTCGGCGACGTCGATTTCGCCCATCGACAGCAGGTCGATGCCCTGTGCCTTCAGGCGCGTCACTTGCCGTGTTCCGGTGTAGCGGGCGCCGGGATCGGCGCCGGTGAGTTGCTTGGCCAGCACTTCGGCCATATGCCAGCCGGGCTGCACCAGACCGTAGACCTGACCCCGGTGCTGCACACATTCGCCGATAGCACGGATATCCGGGTCGGAGGTGATCAAGCTGTCATCGACGATGATGGCGTTGTCGACCGAGAGCCCGGCCTGTTCGGCCAGCGCGCATTGCGGGCGGATTCCCGCGGTCAGTACCACCACATCGGCGGGCATCTGCTGACCATCGTTGAGGATCACAGTATTGTTGGCGGTGTCGGGAATAATTTCGGTGACCCGGCGGCCCAGCACCATGTTCAGGCCCATATCTTGCAGCACCCGCGCCAGCACCGACCCGCCTGTGGGATCCATCTGACGTTCCATGGGGAAGTCTTTGGGATGCACCACGGTGACCTGGGCGCCGCGCAGCAGCGCAGCGCGTGCAGCTTCCAATCCGAGTAGGCCGGCGCCCAGCACCACCACGCGGCTGTCCGGGCGCAACCGCTCGGCGATATCGGCGCAGTCCTGCAATGTGCGAAACGGCACCACCCCTGCGGTCAGCACGCCATCGGCGTCGCGGGCACCGGGGATATTGGGGATATGAGGTCGGCTGCCGGTGGCGATGACCAACGTGTCGTAGTCACAAGCCGAACCATCTGAACACGACACGATGTGGTTGACGCGATCAATTCCGGTGACCCACACCCCGAGGTGGGTTTGCAGGCCCTCTTCATCGCACCAGCCCGGCGGCCGCAAATAGATTTCGCGGGCACTAAGCCGCCCGGCTAACACATTGGGCAGTTGAATCCTGTTGTAGGACGGGATGTGTTCTTTGCCGTAGACGATAGGACGCACCCGCTGCTGGCGGGGATCCAGGCGGTGCAGCTCTTCTTGAAGCCGTGCCCCGGCCAGACCGTATCCAACGATCACTACCTGCGATGCGGTCACGGGCACGCCCTTGGTGTCTGGACCGGATCGCTGCTTTCCCGGATGTTGTGGTGATCGGTGTGGTCATGGGTCGTTGAGTTGGGCGTTGGGGTGGGTTTGTCGAGCCGTATCGCGCATACCTTGAATTCGGGCATACCACTGTCGGGGTCCAGCACCGCGTTGGTGAGCCGATTGGCCGAGGCAAGGCCCGGAAAATGGAACGGCAAAAAGACGGTGTCGGGGCGCATCGTGGGATCGCAGCGCACGATGGCCGCTGTGCGGCCACGGCGGCTGACCACCTCCACCGGATCTCCATCGGAAAGCCCTGCCCGCGCGGCCACATCCGGATGCATCTGCGCGAACATCGGGCCAGCGGCTTGAGCTAACGCCGCAACACGACGAGTCTGGGCCCCCGACTGATACTGAGCCAACAGCCGCCCTGTGGTGGCCAGCAGCGGAAACTGGCTATCGGCGGGTTCGGCGGGCCCCCGGGGTTCCACTGGCACAAAACGTGCCCTGCCGTCGCTGGTGGCGAAACGGTCCAGGAACAGCCGCGGAGTGCCGAGGTGATCGGGGCCTGGGCAGGGCCAGTAGAGGGCCTGGCCATCGTCAAGGCGTTCGTAGGTGATGCCGCTGTAGTCGGCGGGCGCGCCGGCAGTGGCAGCGCGCAGCTCCTCAAACACCTGCGGCGCACTGGCCGGAAAACGGTCCGCCGGCTGTCCTAAACGCACCGCGAGGTCCTGCAGAATGTGCAGCTCGCTCCGCGGTCCTGGCGGCGCGGGCACCGACCGGCGCCGCCGCAGCACCCGCCCCTCGAGTGAGGTCAGGGTGCCTTCTTCTTCGGCCCATTGCAGCACCGGCAGCACCACATCGGCCAGCTGCGCGGTCTCCGAAAGCACAAAGTCATTGACCACCAACAGATCCAGCGATCGCAGCCCCTCGATGACACGGCTGGCATCAGGCGCCGACACCGCGATATTGGACCCGCACACCATCAACGCTCGGATCCCGCCCGGGCGGCCTAAGGCCGCGAACATTTCGCAGGCGCTCATGCCAGCACCAGGCAACTCGCCAGGATCGATGCCCCAGATTTTCCCAATGTGCGCCCGATCGCCGGGGTCAGTGATCTTGCGGTAGCCCGGCAGCTGGCCAGCTTTCTGGCCCAGCTCACGACCGCCCTGGCCGTTAGCCTGCCCGGTCACACATCCATAGCCGCTGCCCAGCCGGCCACACAGCCCCAACACCAATGCCAAGGCGATAACGGCACTGACAGTGTCGGTGCCGTCGCGGTGCTGCTCGGCGCCGCGCGCCGTCAGCACATAGGCTCCGGCACCGCGATCGCGTGCCGCACACAGGGTTTGCACCACCTGGTACATCTGCGAGACCGCCACCCCGGTGACCTGCTCAGCGCGTTCGGGCCACCACCGCGACGCGGCCGCCCAGAAATCATCGAAACCACTGGTGCGTGCGGCGATATAGGCGCGGTCGGCAAAACCTTCGGTGACCGCCAGATGAGTCAGCGCCAACGCCAACGGCAGATCGGTTCCCGGCGTGAGCGCAACATGAATTCCGTTGCCGCGCAGTGCACGTTCGGCGGTGGCACTCTGCCGCGGATCGACCACGATCAAGCCCCCCGACGAGGCGGCCGGTTCCAGATGCTGCATGAACGGCGGCATGGTCTCTGCCGGATTGCCGCCGAACACCAACACAGCGCCAGCATCATCCAGATCAGCCACCGGGAACGGAAGGCCCCGGTCCACACCGAACGAACGCAACCCCGCCTCAGCCGCTGCGGCCATACAGAACCGGCCGCTGTAGTCAATATTGGCCGTCCCCAACGCGACCCGCGCGAATTTACCTAACAGATAGGCTTTTTCGTTGGTCAACGCGCCCGCGCCAAAGACACCCACCGCGTCACGGCCACCCACAGCTTGCGCCCGCTGAAACCCTCGTGCTACGCGATAAAGCGCGTCATCCCAAGAAGTTTCCCGCAACTGCCCACCACGACGCACCAACGGCTGCAACAGCCGATCGGTGTGCGTAAGTAGTTCAGCCGATGACCACCCTTTCTGGCAAAGTCTTCCACGGTTGGTAGGAAACTCTACGGGGGTCACCGAGGTGCCGATAACCGACATCGCGCACTGCAAGCCGCAGTACGGACAATGCGTATGAGTGAGCAGCGACATTAAGTTAATCCATTCAATATCAACACTTTAGATATGACCCAAGATAACCAATGAACCTGTGAAGAACCTGGTGTGCCCGTAAAGAATTCACAAACACCAGGGTTCAGTTCGGTATGGGCAAATGCGAGTTTGAGACGGCGCAACACATCGATGTGTCACGCATGGGTATTGCCGTGCGGTTACGGTTTTAGATCCGAACCGATGGGTGCGGCGTCACTTCAGCGCCAAGGCTGCGGACTTGTTACGTTCATGCTGACCGCAAAGTTCTATGCTGCAATAGTTTTCGCGTTGACCTTACCGCCAGGCATCACGGATAACGACCCTCGCCCGGGGCCCCAAGAACCTGCCACGGTGGGATGGTGACCGGTACCGGGGGGATGATCGCAGGGTTCGGCCACGACTGCAACTGGGCATTGCCAGGCTTAGCGCACATGTGATTCATGATCGATGCCCGGCACTGCGTGGACGGGGCAGCCTCTGGTTGCCTGCCTGCCTGCGTTTGCCTGTCCGGCTGAATCTGACTCCCGCGGCAGGCTTGTTCAGGCTGGCAGCCCTGAGCAACGGCGGCCGGGGCCGCACCTACGACCAGAGCGCCGATCGTTGCCGCAACGCTGACCGCTGCTATCCCCGCTGGTGATCGCATCGCTGTCACCTCTTACTCGCCGGGATGTGCAAGAGGCCCGCCTCACCTCGGGGCGCCGCGACGCCCGCGGGCCCGTACAGGCGGGTCAACGCCTCAGTTTCGATCCCTCGCCGACGCCGCATGGCTATCACCGGGTGCCACAGCCGTGGGTGGCTACAGCGCCTGCAGACCGCTGGGGAGTCGGTCCCGTCGACCATCCAATGGCTGCAGGCGGTGCAGCGCACCACGTGGACGGCGCCCATCATGCCCAACATCCCGATATACAACGCGGCTGTGGTTGCGCAACCCACCACGAAACCAAGCGCCGCGGTGACGAACTCGTCCATGACCATATCTGTGGACCCTCCTCGCAGCCGCCAAAGGCTGACATTCACGCAATAATTGCGCTTACGCATACGATACTACGTCATCCCCGCTTGCGCGCAATAGTTGCGCATGCGCATGTTATGCAGGGATGATTGGGCGATGAGTTCAGAACAACGACACATGCACGCTGGGGCGGCCACACTCGGTGAATCGACATGTCAAGAACGCGCCCATGGCAGCCTGGCCCGGTGAGAGACCTGGGGCTGATGAAGCGTCTTGCCGCACCGAGCTCGCGCGCAGTGTCGGTGGCGTCCAACGCCCTCGTTTCTCACAGGTCCGGTTTCATCGTATTAACCGCCGGCCGGGCGACCTGCCCTGCCAGCAGCAATAAGTGAGCGCCGCGATGACTCGCCACATTGCCTGCCGAGCCGCGATGGCGGCGATTACTCTAACGTTGGCATCATGTTCGGCTGTTGCCGGAACCGCAACTCGGGCACCGGTTCCCACCAACGGGGCGGGTTTGGCGCGGGTCTTTGTGCGGCCCTGCGAGCAGATCCCGCATCTGGTTCTGCGCCAGCAGCTGCTGGATCCGAGTCCGGCCGTCGTGTCCAAGCACACCACGCGTAGCGGTACAGAAACCCGCACCTGCACCTACCGGTCCACGGACCACAGCCAGCACATCACGATTATCGCCTCCAACAGCCTGTTGAATCAGGGTCAAGCCAGACTGCTGGGCGCCGACCGCCACGCTCTGACCATCGGTGGTCGACGTGCTGTGAGTTTTGTGCTGCCCAACTCAGTGCAGACCCACGCCTGCGAGGTCGATCTCGCCGCAACCACCGGTATCTACGGTGTGCAACTAAGCACTGCGGACACCGATTACACCCCTCATCGCGGCTGCCTGGCTGCCGCAGAGCACTATGCTCAGGCATTCGCGCCTTATTTTCCGTGGTAGGAGCCAGTCATTGCGGCGGGTGTCTAATGGGCTAATGACCAAAGCCATCGTCGTGGGCACTGGTCTGACAGGACTGTGTGCTGCTATCCGCCTCGCCGAAGCTGGATGCGAAGTTGTCGTGCTGGAGGGGCGCGACGGGATTGGTGGTCGTTCGCTCGGCACCGCAGGTGGCATCACTGTTGTTGGGATGAGAGTCGGGCGATCTCGCCGTGGGCGGCGGCCAGTGCGTCATCACGTGCTTTGAGTTCAGCCTTGAGCTTGGTCAGTTGAGTTTGTTGGGTGGTGAGCTGTCGGCGTAGCGCGGCCACGATGCTGTTGTGCGCCTCCGGCGGCCGGACCGCTGGTGTGGGGGCTAAGACGCTTAGGGGTGTGTGGGCGCGGATGCGTTCGAGAAGATCGGGGTGAGCATAGATGGTCTTGCGGGTCACCGCGGCGGTGCGGGCCACGGCGTTGACGTTGATCGCCTCGCCGCGTTTACGTAGGTCGCGGATAGCTTTTTCGATGCGGCGACGGACCTCGGCGGAGCGTTGTTGAGCGTGTCGGCGCAGCCCGTCGGCGCCACGGCTGCGGTCAGTCATCGCTGCGCCGGCGGGTGTCGGCATGGCTGATGGTGGTCTCGTGGGCGCCGCGGGTAAGGATGGGCAGTTGTGGTCGCCGTCCGGCGGTAGCTGCACCCGCGACCGCGATACCGCCAGATTGATTGTCTGCCAGGGCGTCTCCCTGGTCGTTTAGGCGGGCGATGATTGCTTGTATGGAGGCGATTTCCCGCAGACGTTCACTGACCCAAATGTTTTCATCGGTTAGCTCGCGTCCGGTGCGTTCGGCGAACGGTCGGCGGCGCTGCGCTAGCAGTTCTTCCGTTGAGGTGAGCTGGTTGCGAAGGTCATCAAGATGGGTGCGGTCGGTGGCGAAATGCCCGCACGATAGGCACGCGTTGCCCTTGTCGCACGATTTGAGCGGCGGCAGTAGACACACCCCGTTGGGCAGCACGCGGTCGGTGCGTTTGCCGAGTTGGGTCATTTCGTAGATGTCCGATGGGCTGATCGCTATGTCGGCGCCATGAGCGCCGATTTTCTTGTGTTTGAGGAATTCTGCTTCCGATGTGGCGGCCAGCGTTGCGGCGTAGCGGGCGGTCATTTCAGGGCTCTTGTGTCCCAGGTAGCGTTGCACGACATGGAAGGGGACACCGTCGTTGAGTAGCTCGGTGGCACGTGTATGGCGCAGCCGGTGGGTTTGGGAGAACCGCAGCGGGTTGCCTTGCGCATCGATGAGACTGTGAATGGTGTCCAGTTTCTTCAAGGAGTTCAGGTACGAGGTGTATGGGCGGGCACGCTATCCTTGATGCTGGTGCACCATCCCTACAAACAGGTATTTGGATTTGATGCCAGGGTGACGGCGCGAGAGCCAGCGTTGTTGTTCGCGGATGACATCGACGATCTGCTGTTCGACCAAAATCGTGGGATCTACCCCGGCGACCTTGGTCTGCTGATAGCGCAGCCTGGCCACGAATATGCCGCTGTCAGCACCAGCTGCGGGTGTGACACCCGGAATCGCTTCTAGCGGATCGTGATCGAGCATCAAGATCTCCGAAGCGCGGCGACCGGTCATGGCTTGCAGCAGCCAAGTCCGCGCGGCCCGCGGATCCCCCAAACCTGTCATCACCGAGATCGCTCCATCGGGGTGGGTGAGCACGACCCGTTCCTCGGTATCGGCTGCCAGGACATCAAGATACGACAACATGCGCTGCAGATCGGCGGTGCTGTACCACGTTAATTCGCGGGACCGACGTGTCTTGCGCGGCAGGTAGGCCGGTGCCCACAACCGGGTATGGCCGATCCCGATGTCTTTCCAGCGCTTGTCGCCGGTGGCGGCGGCGGCCTCGGCATCGTGCATGAAGGTGTAGAATGCTTACACCTGGTATTGAATCTCAGCGACGAGGTAGGCACTCAGCGTGCCGGGTTTGGTGGCGGCTTCGGGGCTGCGCAGGTAAGCCAGAAAGTCCTGAAACACTGATCTGAGTTCGTCGGGGTCGGTGGTGATCAGTGGATCGTTCACATAATTGTTGGTGTGGCGGAACCGTCCCAGGTGCCGGCCGAGGGTTTGACACCGCGCCACGGCGGTGGTCCAGGTGAACAGCTGATGAGTGATGGCGGTGCGCATCCAGAAACGCAGTCCCTCGCGCAACCACAAAGGTTGTATGCCAACTAGTTTGAGCACACGTTCGTGATGAGGTTCATGCTCGCGCTGCGGAATCCGCGGATCGATCCGTAAATCCCACACGTCATGACTCCACCACGGCGCCGGTGTGCAGCGCGCCGCCAACAACGTATGCAGATGCTCCGCGGTCCATTGCAGGTTACGGCGGTAGCTGGGCGTGGGCAGGCGGCGGCGGCGCTGCTCGAACTGTCGTGTGGCGTGCCGGATGATGTCCGGGACGCTGATATCGAGCAAAGTTGTGGGCGCTCGGCCGTGGCGGCGCCGGTATTCGGCGGTGGCCTCCGGCAGCGCTTGGGTGAACCAGGCGATCTTGGCTGGATCGATGCGGCGCAGCCCTTCGCGCCAGCACGTGTACACCCACCAAGCCAGCTCGTCGCAGAACCGCGGTGGCCCGGGCAGGCTAGAGTCATAACCGTCGCAGGCCGATGTGGCTTTGGTGTAGTAACGGTTCTGCACGAACACGTCGCTAAAGGGTTCCGTGTCGATCCGATACACCGGTTTGCGCCATGCGGCAGGCACTTTGGCCCATTGCTGCTCCCACGGGGAACTGCCGGTGCTTTCGGGGCGGGGGTATTCGGTGGGCGGGTTAGTGGGTGTCATCGTGCAGGCCTTTCCAACCGGCGGCATAGTTTTTCCACTGCGCAGCTGTGCGCATCTGAATGTCCTCGGTCACCCATCCGTATGTAGACAGCCTTGTTTGGATGTCCAGATGCCCGAGCCTGCGCATCACTACATGCACGGGCACCCCCGAGGCCAGCAGCGCCGTGGCGTGGGTATGACGCAGCCAATGCGGTGACCATCCTTGGGGAAGAAGACCTTTGGTGGCGGTATTTAGTGAGCGCACCTTCGTGTACACGGTCTCGGGGCGCAGCGCGGCAAATGGGATTCCGCCGGCGCGGTTTACGAATACGAAATGGGTGGCCAGGCCAGGCACCGACAGGTCCGCGCCGGCATCAACCAATTGCCACACATACGCCAAATACAGGGCCTCCAGGTCGTCGCCGACATAGATGCGTCGACGCTGCCCCTTGACCCGGACGCCATGGGGATGGTCTTGGCGTGCGGCTACATCGATCCAGGGGGTGCCTCCGGCTCCGATGTGAAAATCGTTATGCCGCAGTGATAGTGCTTCACCCAATCGCATCCCGGTCTCGGCCAGGGTGGCGAACAGCAGCCGGTCCCGCAGGCCCGCATGGGTTCCCGACCATTGTCCGTCGGCGCCTTGAGCTGCGCACGTGTCCAGGATCAGCTGGACCTGCGCAGGCAGCAAGATCGGTGTGCGGCCGGCAGTTGCGCCGCGTACTCGGTAGATGGGTCGATCCTGGCGGCGCCCCCGTGCGACACCGGCCAGCATTGGGGCATAACGGGACCTGCCGCGTTTGCTCAGGGAGCCGTAGAGCTTTTGGTACGGCACGTCGAGGTGGTGGGCGTGCGCGTGATAGCGGTAGAACGCCAGCACGGCAGCGCCTCTCTGCTGCACGGTGGCCGGTGCCAGCCAGTTGTCCGTCGGCCCTACTCGCGAGGTGCCAGGAAGATCTCCGGTTCGCAGGTAGGTGAGGAAACTGCCGAACAACGATGTCGGGATCTGTGTCCAGTCGGTGTCGGTGTGCTCCAACAGGGTCCACCATGCCGCAAGTCCGGCGGCATAAGCACGGTCCGGGTAGCCGTCTGCGAAGATGTTTGCTGTGTCGATGAAACTGGTGGTGTGCCCGTGGTGGTGGCGGTTTCTGGTGCTCGCGGCGACGCTGTCGCTAATCCAGATCCCGATGTGGGTGTTGCTGCTTGCTGATCGGCAGACAGGTGTGTGGCCGGTCGTGCTGCAGGCCGGGGCTATCGGGGTGGTCACCGCGGTGCTGATGACAGTGGTACAGCAGCCGCTGCACCGCTCAGTGGTGGCGATCTTGAGCAGTCTTGACCGGGCCCAGCGACGCGAGGCGATCATCTCGGTCAGGCGTGGCCCGGTGCCAGTCGATCCGGTGGTGCTTGCCGCGGGAATCCGTTTGGGCACACTCATATTGGGGCTCAGGAAGCAAACACCGCGGTGGTTGATGCGGTTCCAGTGGGCGATGCCGGTCGTGATGCTTGTGGTGGCCGTCGTCTCTATCGCCACCGCCGACATACGCCGTAGCGTCCTCTACACCCTGCTGATGTTGACGCTGGCTGCCACGTTTTGGTTCAGCGATCACACGATGCGCCGTACAAGTGCCCGTGTCGAACTGATGCAGTCGCAGCTCGTCCAAGTAGTCGGTGGTGTGCCGCTACCGGAAGTCACGGTCGTGGTACCGCCGCCCATGTTCGGCCGGCGCCTCTGGCTGGCGATCGGGGCCACAGGCCTGATCATCGGCATCACCGCGGGGGCGATGGCCTACCTGCAGCGCCCACGCACAGTGTGGCAATGCCGCCTGGCCACCGAGATCGTGGACACGGTCCTGGGGCACGAGGCTCTGCTCCTAGGAAAGCACGCAGCCTCACCGCAAGGCCCTACTGTCACCGATTACCAGAGCTGGTCCGACCAGCTCAGCAGCCTGGCTGCACAGGTATCCCGAACCGACCTAGCCCCACCTGCTCAGCACATCGCCGAATTATCCGGTCAGGCCACAGCACTCATACGCCAAACCCAAACCCCCGGTGCGGTACAGACCGGCTGGAACGACGCCTACTTCGCGGTCAGCAAACAGATACTCGATGAAACCGGAAAAATCCAAAACATCTGCTATCGACACTGACCAAAATAAGATCGTCGGCAGAGCTCAAGGAACGGCCTGCCTCCGGTTTAAAAACAGGTACTTAAAGCGGTAAGAATTGGTGATTATCCAGGCAGCGCATAGTCATCTACCTTGAAACGGAAGTCGACCTTGTCGCCCTCGATCTTTGTGACGGTGAGGGTCAGACCCGCTTTCTGCCCGCCTTCGCTCATCACGCATCGTTGGGTCGCGCCCACAGTCGCGTCAAGAGGCCCATCGCATACAACCGACTCCACTTTGCCGCCAAATTGACTCTCAAGGCGCTCGGCCGCGATCTTCCCCGCTTGTTCTTTTGGAATCTGTCGTGCGGATAGGGTTGGTGGTGTTTCGGACGCTATCGTGCCAGCATGCCACGTCGACGTGACTGAACACCCGGATGTCGTAAGGGCAGTCAAAACAAGAGCCGTCGATACCAGTCTGTATTGCATTGTTGCGCTACTCGCTTTCTTTCACGAGGATCGAATCGAACAGCTTTCCGCGCTCAACAGATCCAACGATGATTCCCTTTCCGAGTGACGAATACACGCGCTGCCCAAAATGCCTCCGCGACAACGTATTTCTCTTTTCCCAATCTGCGCGGATCTGGGCTAGGGCAATGATGGTCGCCTTGTGTGTCGTTGCTTCAACGCCGATTTCGGCGAGTACGCCGGTTGCTCGCGCTGACGAATCACGCTATCTGGCGTTCTACACCCCACCGAATCCCCTGCCCGCAGGCGCGCCGGGAGATCTCATACGAACGGAGCCTTCCGAGCTGGTCCTGGAGCCTTCCGGTCAGCTCGGCTCATTCGTGGGGACCGGAACTCGAATAATGTATCGCAGCACGGATGCTCAAGGTCACCCCGTGGCGGTCACTGGCACTCACATAGAGCCTGACCTACCCTGGGCCGGCAGTGGACCCCGCCCGCTGCTTGCCTATGTCACAGCCCCCTACGGAATGGGTGAGCAGTGCGCTCCCTCTCGCCTGTTCAACCAGGGCATCCATGCTTCGTTGGCCACGGGTTTCGACCTTATGTTCAATCTCGAGGAAGGATTCATCGCAACGCTACTGGCGCGGGGCTACGCCATAGTGGTCACCGATGGCGTCGGACTGGGAGTGCACGGCCAGATGGCACCGCAGTTCCTGAACCGAATGGCGGGCGGTACGGCACTCAACGACGCGGCGCGTGCGGCGATGAAGCTGCCCGACACCACGTTGTCGCCCGACGGGCCCGTCGCCTTCTGGGGCTGGCTGGCCGGCGGCGGACATTCCGCGTTGGCAGCGGCCGAGCTGGCTAGCGCCTACGCACCCGAACTCAACGTTGTCGGAACCTATGCCAACGGCGCGACGACCGATCTCCCCAGCATGCTGCCACCCCTTGACGGGAACATGCTGGCCGGGACCATGGGATGGGTGCTACGTGGTATTCAAGAGGCGTATCCCGAGATGGCACAAGCGATTGCGAATTCCTTGACCCCGCGCGGTGCGGAGATGCTGGCCAACACCAGTCGGCAGTGCATGTTGCAAACAGGCGTCGACTACGCGTTCCGACATCTGCAGTCATGGTTCAAGGAAGATCTCTATCAAACGGTACAGGCAGAGCCGCTCCACTCAATCCTGGCGATGCAACGCATTGGTAATGTGAAACCCACTGGACCAGTATACCTTTCACACAATCGGTGGGATTCTTTCGCGCCATATGAGTCGGTTGAGGCCACTGCGAGAGATTGGTGCGCGCTGGGGGCCGACGTCACCCTGTGGACCAACGAACAACCACCGTTCCTCAATAAAACGAACACCAACGCCCTATTGACCGCCTTCGTCGACGGCGAACGCAGCATGGCTTGGATCGCCGACCGTTTCAACGGGGTCCCCACCACACCCAACTGCAGCTGACACTATTGCCGGGACTGTGCAGTAATCGGTGTTTGGCCTGACACGCTGGGCGGATTGTCCGGTGGGAAAGGTGCTGTGATGACGACACTGGATGTTGTGGCAAGAAAACCGAAGGTCGAACCGTCAGCCGAGGAGCAGGCGGCGGCCGGGTTGGTGCGGCTAGCCAAGGAACAGGGGCTATCGCTGACGGCCCAGATGGGCTGCTCACGCTGATCACTAACCGGGTGCTGGAAACTGCGCTCAATGAGGAAATGACTGAGCATCTCGGACATGAGAGGAACCGGCCAGACCCGGCCCGGGAATCGACGAGTACTCGCAAATGGCACCCGATCCAAAACGGTGCTCACCGAGAGCGCCGGCCAGGTGCCCATTGAGGTGTCCTGCGACCGGGACGGCACGTTCGCGTCGTCAAGAAACTCCAGCGCCTGTTGAATGGTGTCGATGAGATCGTGTTGTCGTTAGCCGCGGCCAGCTGGCGATTGCCTTCAGGCACTGGATCGAACGGACGTGTCGCAAGCGGCGCAGCCAAGATGCCCTCGGCAAACTCACTCCCATCGAATTTGAGGTAATAAATCCGGCCGTAATCGCGGCCTAGAAAGTTGACCGAACCGGGTAAGCCAAGCTAGGGGCAGGCTCAACCCGCTAGAAATGCGCGCCACTTACACCGTTAAAGTGACAGTCCTAAGCTGCGACGGGCACTGCGCGAGGCGGTTGCGTTCGTGTGTATACAGATTCGTTGCATGCATCTTCGGATGGCGTAGCGTCAGCTGGCCAGGTGGTATCGCTCGTCAAGGGATGCAAACGATTCGGTATTTTTCTAGTTTGTCTTGCCGCGGATATCCCGTGGTGGGTTCGCTCCTGTCACTGTGAGGTTTACGCCGAACCAGTGTCTCAGGGCGTGTTTGAGACCGTCGTGGTCGGGTTGCTCGGGTGTGCCGGCCCATGCGACGAAACCGTCCGGTCGGATGAGCATCCGGTCGGCAGCCACCGGCTCGACCGGACTGCCGACGACGAGGGTCACGCGGTCGCCAAGCTCCCCGCGGAAATCGAGGGTGCCGTCGCCGGTGAGGTCGAGTAAGAGAGGTTCGCCGTCGCGGGCTAGCTCGGCGAGTCGTTTTCGTCCGGCCGGGGTCTCGATGGTCAGGTCGGGTACCCACCAGCCGGCGAGTTCGTGGGCACCTTCGGGTACGGGATAGCGAATGTCGGCTCCGGAAAGCAGGTTACTGATACGGCTGGCAGCCTGCGCGTCTGCGAGTAGTTCGCCGAAGACCTCTCGCAATGCCGTGGCTTCGGGTCCTGGACGAATGAGCGCGAGCTGTGCCCGGCTACTGGTGAGCACGCGCAGGGCCATCGGCCTGCGTTCTGCCTCGTAGGTGTCGAGCACAGTCGGGTCCACACGGCGGTGCACTACGTTGGCGAGTTTCCAGCCCAAGTTGACGGCGTCTTGCAGACCCAGGTTGAGCCCGGGGCCGCCCATGGTGAAGTGCACGTGCGCGGCATCGCCGACGAGAAAGACGTTCCCTTCGCGGTATCGGGACGCGATGCGCGAGTTGATGCCGGCGAAGCGGCGGAACTCCACGTCTTCTTCTGCACCCGCGAGCCGCACCGGGAAAGGGGCGCCGATGATGCGCTCGACGCTCTCCTGCAACTCCGCAAACGTCATCGGCTCAGCCTCGTGTTCGGGCGCACGCTCATCACGTGCTGTGGGATCTAGCTCTATTGAGCCGAGCAAGGGCGGCTTGCCCGCTGGTTGTCCCCAGAAGTACAAGCCGCGCACGCCGCGCCGGAAGGGCAGTGGGCCACCTACGTCGTCTGCCCAGTCGTAGGGCGGCAGCACCCCGAACGCCAGCCGGGTAACCACATCTTGGGAGGACATACCGGGGAAATCGATCCCGGCGAGCTTGCGCGTCAGACTGTGCCCGCCGTCGGCACCGACTAGATAGCGGCAGTTCAGCTCGTACGGGCCGTCCGGCCCCTGAACCTGAGCGATGACCAAGCCGTCATGCTGGGCAAAGCCGGTGAGTTGATGCTCCCACCGTACGTCGATCCCGCGCTCGCCAGCCTCCCGCGCCAACGCCTGCGCCAGCTCAGCCTGCGGCGCGGCGAGCATGTACATCCGCGAGTCGGGCGCCTCGCTGAAATCAACCGGCAACGCACCGAATGAGAATTCTGCGATCGGGCGGGGGCGATCGGAGGTGCCGGACAGCTGCTCGTAGAGCCCCCGGTGGTCAAGCAGACGCGGCCCTTGGCCCGTCACCCCAGCTGCCCTCGGCCCCAGGTTCGGCCCGGGCGTCGGGTCGAGCACCAAGGACTTAACCCCAGCCAGGGCGAGTTCGCAGGCCAGCATGAGGCCGTTCGGCCCTGCCCCGGCGATGAGAACGTCGATCATGATGCAGCTCCTCTTGGTGTAGGTGCGGACAGACCCGCGCAGAAGCGGTCGAGTACCTCGTGATGGTGGCGAATCGCCGAGGCTGCGCTGCACCCCTGGATCAGGGTGCGACGTTTCTGGTGCGACGCCTAGATGTCGATGACGACTTTGCCGTGGACGTGCCTGCCGGCTTGAAGCTCGACCGCAGCGCGGATCTGCTCCATTGGGAAGCTTGCTGCGATGGGTACCCGAAGTTGGCCCGATGCAACAAGATTGGCGATCTCATCGAGGGCTCCGGCGGTGGCGTTGGCGCCGTTGGCCGCGGTGATGTCGTCGACCTGCGCAGCGATGGTGGTGATCCGCTCGTCGGGTACGCCGAGTTCTCGCGCGGCCTGCACAGTCTCGGTGCCGTGCAGGTCGATCGCGGCGGTGACGCCCGCGGGAGCTAGCGCGCGGACCTGCTCGACCAGGCCGTCACCATAGGAGACTGGCTCTGCCCCCAGAGCGCGTAGGGCCTGGGCCGACGATGCCGATCCCGTCCCGATCACCTTCGCGCCCGCGATGCGTGCGAGCTGGACGGCGAACACGCCGACCCCGCCGCCAGCGCCGCCGACGAGCAACGTGTCCCCTGGACCGGGACCGACAACGGCAAGTGCGGCAGAAGCCGTAGCGCCTGCGATCGCGAGGGTCGCTGCAGTGCGGTCATCGACCCCATCGGGGGTGTGGTGGGCCTGGCCGCCCGCCGCCATGGTTCCCGCAGCGTCGATAACGACATAATCGGCCACCGCACGCGAGAGGATCCCACCGAAAACCCGGTCACCGACCGCGAAGTCGGTCACACCGTCACCGACCTGATCGACGACGCCGGCGTAGTCGGTGCCGAACCCGCACGGCAGCCTCAACCCGAACCGGGCGGCGGTGTCCGCATCAGATGTCATGAACCAGTCCATTGGGTTCAACCCGGCCGCCCTCACACGTACACGGATGTGGCCCGCGCTGGCCTGCGGTACTGGTATCCGGCCCAGAGTCAGAACCTCGGGGCCGCCGAATGACTCAAGCTGGACGGCTCGGCCAGTGGCCAGTGACGTGTCGACGGGCTGTTCTTGCATGCTCAACCTGCTCTTTCCTTCGACAGAATAGAACGGAAGTGGACTATGCTCCGTTTCCGTGAGCAACCCTAACATAAAACGGAGCGTGATCCGTTTTGGATGACCTGGAGGATCGACGAACGAGAGCCGATGCGACTCGCAACCGCGACCAACTCCTCGAGGTGGCCACGCGCGTGTTCGCCTCCTCCGATGCCGAGCCGTCAATGCGCGCAATCGCCCGCGAAGCGAGAGTTGGCATCGCGACCCTCTACCGACACTTTCCCAACCGAGAATCCTTGGTTGACGCGGTTTACCGTGATCAGGTCGCGCGGCTCGTCACCGGCGCACGCGAGCTGCTCGCACAGCTCCCCCCGCCGGAGGCGCTACGGCGATGGATGGACCTATTCGGCGACTGGATCGCCGCCAAGAACGGCATGCTCGACACACTGGTCGCGATGGTCGAATCCGGCGAGATCGCGCACGCGCAGACCCGAACCGAGCTGCTCGCGGCTATCGACGACATCCTCAACGCTGGGCGCGCGACCGGTGAACTCCGCGCCGATATCAGCGCCGAAGACATTGCCGCCGGCCTCATCGGCGTCTTCACCGTAGCTAAGCCGCCCGAGCACAAGGCCCGCGCGAACCGCCTCTTGAACATCCTCATGGATGGCCTTCGCACCACACCCTGAAAAACAGTCGGCCTATTCCGCATTTCCACCCTGGATCGGGTGGCTCGCCTGAAACGAGCCGTTCACCGAGCCCGTCACCTTAGTTTTTCTTCTAAATCATGAACGCTTGCATGCCGCGCACTCCCGCTGGCGAGACCACGGAAAATTAAGCTATGTCATTTCCTACTGCTAGTGGCGATGACTTCCTAGTGGGCATAGCGGCTCGCGTCGTAGGTGTGGACTGCCGAGGGGTCTTGCAGTAATTCGTAGTTGTGGGCGGCGGTATCTACGAAGGTTGCAATGCTTATCCGGCGTCGCGATCTCTGCAGTACGCCCTTGGATGGTCCGTCTGAGAAGATGCTGGCGCGGTGCACAACCCATGCGATGTCTTGAGCCTGTTCCACTAGGTATTCGATCACGGCCTCGTTGTCTTCGTGTTGCCCGGAAAGGCCGTTGATTCTAACGAGGGTGTTTCTCATCAGCCATTGGAATGGCTGAAGCCGTCCTTTATATGGTCTTGTCGCGCTGCCCGCCTGATAGAGAAAGCGATCCACGCCGTGCCGTCGCATCGCTGGTATCAGCTCCTTCACGAAATTCGCATTGACCTTGCTGATCCTTTGCGCTTTGGCGTCGCCGAGCATGGCGACGACGCAGTCGACGCCATGCACTAGCTCCTCAAGGATGCCGGGATCGGAGATGGAGCCCTTGATCAGCGTCAGATTGGGACTTTCGATTCCGAAGTTCTCCGGACGGCGAGCGAGGGCGCGCACCGCATGACCCCGTGCGAGGGCGAGAGTAATAAAGTGGCGCCCGGTCCTGCCGGTCCCCCCGAAAACGAGATAAGTCGATTGCGGTTCCATCGTTTGCGTCTCCTGTTGTAGTAGAAATCATCTGGGTAGGCGCCGCTCGGCGCTGACTGGCGGCCAAAGTTGCCGCGAAAACTCCCGTGGAGGCAGGCCCTTCGCTCATCATCGTTGAACGTCCGTATCAGCTGTACTGGCGACCGATCTCGGGCAGGATGATGAGCTTGCCACGCTGGGCTGCGCCGTTTTGTTCCAACTCGTTGAGCGCCGGGATTGTCTCCGCGAGCGGCGCTGTCCGGGCGATCGGTATCCGCAGCGTCCCTTCGGCTGCGGCTCGTGCGATCGCCTCGATATCGGCTGTAACTGTTTGAGCGATCACGACGCGGAAGGGGCCGGGGACGGCGCTTCTCGCCACCTTGGCTGGACTGGGGTGGACGCTGACGATCCGACCGTTCCGGGTCAGCATTTTCCTGGCGTCTTTGACCGGCATCGTGCCAGCGGTGTCGAGGACGATGTCGAATCGTCCCTTGAGTCGGGTCGGGTCGAAGTCGAACTCGACGATGGGATCGATCTCCAGTTCGCGGGCCTCACGTTCCGCGCCGACGCGACAGCTACCTGCCACGGCCGCGCCGCGGGCGGACGCGAGTTGCACCGCCGAGCGGCCGACTCCCCCGAGACAGCCGTGCACGAACACCGATTCGCCAGGTTGCAGCTTCCCCTTTGCGAACAACGCCTGATAGGCAGTGACGCCGACTATCGGGATGGAGGCCGCAGCCTCGAAAGACAGTCCTGCGGGTTTCTTGACGACGCCCTTCTGCTCTGCGACGACCGCCTCGGCGAACGCGCCCGCCCACTTGATGGGCGTCGCACCGAGAACGTCGTCACCCACGCGGACACTAGTGACATTCTCGCCGACGGCCTCGACGACGCCGGCGAAGTCGTGACCCATTCCTCGTGGGAAGCTGCGACCGGTCACCATTTTCATTGCGCCGTTGCGGATTCCGAAGTCCATCGGGTTGGCTGCTGCCGCCCGCACCCGGACGAGAACATCGTCAGAGCCGAGTTTCTGCGGCTCGAACTCTTCGAGCCGCATGACTTCCGGGCCGCCGTACCGGTGGTACTGAATTCGTTTCATCGTGGTCATATGAGGTCTCTAATCAAGGGCGTCGGGATTCACCTGGGCAGAGTCAGCGCCAAGACTGTGAAGGTGTGAGATGTTCCAAGAACCAGTCCGTGGTGGCCGCGGTCGTCACGTCTTTCCAGTCGGTGTAGACCGAGTAGTGGTGACCGTCGACCTTCAGCAGTGACTTGGGCTCTCCTGCTGCCGCGTAAGCGGAACGCTGGCCAGCCAGCAGGGCTGGGTGCTCCTGTTCGGCGAGGATCATCAGCAGCGGCTTGGGTGAGATTTTCGGAATCAAGTAAGCGAGATCATCCACGACTGTCGGTGCGAAGGATTGCAGCGAAATTCGCTTGCGCCAGTTACGCCTCTCCTCTTCGCCGTGCGTGATCAGATAGCTCCCGGGCTCGCTGTCTGGGGGTGCATCCATGGAGACGTAGCGCGGCTCCTTGCCGAGAAGGCGGTCACGCTGGTCTTCGAAGATGGCTGCTTCTAACGTCGCGACGTCGCTGTCTGGCAGCATCATGTCCACCCACAGCCGGCTACTTAGGGACACGCCGGGAACCTGTGCGACGACGCACTTGACTCGCGAGTCGATCGCCGCGGCGGCAAGGACATTGCGGCCGCCGAGACTGGTTCCCCATAGCCCGATTCGGGCGGGGTCGAGTTCAGACACGGTGGTCGCGTAGGCGATCGCGCCCAGGAAGTCTTCAATCTGGCCGCAGTGGTCGACCTCCTCGCGTGGGCTCCCATCGCTGTCACCGAAGTTGCGATAGTCGAAAGCGATTGCCGCGATGCCGACACTGACCAAAGTGTCGGCGAGTTCGGGAATTGTCCACTCCTTCAGCCCGCCGAAACCGTGGGCGAGGATGACCACCGGATGCGGGCCTGGACCGTCCGGTACTTGTAACCATCCGCGCACCGTGATATCTCGCACGTTGTATTCGATGTCCCGGCGCTTCGGGCGGGTGGCGGCATTAGACATTGAACTTCCTCCAGGGGGTTAATTGGGTGCCATCCGGTGATGGCACGCTGGGTCTTGTCTCAGTCCGTCACCAGGTATTCGGCGCCTGCGGCCAGCGCCAAGTCGGGGCCGAACAGCCTGCCCGGCGTGAACGCACCGGGACGACCCTCTCCCGCGGCTAGTCGCTGGGCCACCTCGGTGACGGCAGCGGCCGTGTACGCCATGGCGTCGCCGGTGCGCAACCAGCCCTCACGCACGCGACCGGACGGCCATTCGATCCGGGCACGGCCCCACGACGATCGGCGCGGACGCTCTTTGGCCGTGGTCGTCGCGATGCGGGCGAGCTGCCGAGCGGCGAGCCTGGTCATACCTGGCAAGTGCAGCAACGCCCCAACCGCTGGCAGCGCCGCCCGGATGGCCGGGTTGGCCGGGGCAAGGGCCGAGGCGCCGATTACCGCCGGTGCGCCGCTAGCCTGCCAGGCCGCAAACAGATCACCGCTGTTCATAGAAGCAGTGGTGACCACATCGCCGTCGGGGGTGGTCAATCGTTCGGCCGCGCCGCCAGCCGCAGTGCGTACCAGCCGACCATGGCGCACCTCACGTCCACCGTCACGCAACCCCTGCACGATGATGGCGGCCAGCGCTTCCCCGATGATGCCGGGTTCGGTCGCCACCGACGCGATGGCATCGACGCGTACTCGCGACGGCTTTTCCTCGCCAGCCAGCAGATGCAGCAAGATGCTTTCGGTCGCAATCACGCCGAAGCCCGCCCCGAAAACCACGGTGCGGCCAGCTGCCGCCGCCTCGTCATCCATGCCGTGGAGCTGCTCGAACGCGACCAGTTCGTTGGAGACATCGACGTAGTGCGTGCCTGGCGGGCACGCCCGCACGACCTGCGCCGCCGTGATCGCAAATGGCCCGACCGTGTTGATCACGACAGCCGGCGCCTCCGCGGACAGCCGCGCGCAGACCTCCTCAAAGGAGCCGGTAACCGCCCGGCTATGTGGACTCACCTGGGCCAGCCGCTCCCGATCGCGGCCGGCCACCACCACTTCGGCGCCCGCCCGCCGCAAAAGATCCACTGTCTCCCGGCCGATCCGGCCGGTCGCGCCCAGCACCCAGATCTCACTGGTCATTTTCAGCCCTATCGTGATGACACGTCATGTCATCAGTATTGCATAGCGTGGCACGACGTGTCATCACTAGAATCTGTCGCTATGGGTCGCTGGCAACCGGGTGCGCGAGAACGGCTCGAACAGGCTGCACTTGACCTCTTCCTTGAGCAGGGCTTCAACGAAACCACCGTGCCGCAGATCACGGCGCGCGCCGGGCTCACAACCCGAACATTCTTCAGGTATTTCGCTGACAAGCGTGAAGTGTTATTCGCCCATGAGGAATTGGTGCCCAGTCAGGTGGCCGACCTCATGGCCGGGGCTCCGCCGTCGCTAACCCCTATGGAACTGATCACCGAACGCCTGGCCCCCGCCGCAGCCCAGATCTTCGCGGGTCGCAGCGTCGAAGATCTATTACGCCGCCGCGCCGCCGTCGACGCCGAACCGGCTCTGCAAGAGCGTGAGCTGCGCAAATTCACGCTGATGACGCAGGCTTTCGAGCAGGGCTTCCGCGACCGCGGCACCGACGACCTGACCGCCCGGGTAGCGGCCGAGATCGCTGTGGCCACGTTTCGGATAGCGACGACCCGCTGGCTCAACCAGCCCGGCGACCCGGACCTTTCAGCCACGATCAACCAGACCCTAGCGGCCATAAGGCAATTGACGAATACGCCGCCGATCCGAGGCCAGCAGCCCGACCGCGGAACGCCGTAGCCAGACGAATAGGTGAGTCTCTTGCGGAAGGGGCCACGTCGAAGAAACGTTGCCGCTGAGACAACCGTGACCAACTGGCAATAGCCATCGCGAACTGGATCGAACGGACGTACGACCGGCGGCGCCTCCAGCGTGCCCTCGGCAAACTCCCACCCATCGAATTTGAGAAAATCAACAAAGCCGCGATCGCGGCCTAGAAAGTTGACCGAACCGAGTCAACCAAACTAGGGGCAGACTCAACCCGCGCAATAAACGACGGATCACATTGGTCAAATTGTCGCTTTCGCCTTGGGTCTTCAACCATCAAGGACCACTAGCCGGGCCTATGTAATCGTAAGCACAGCAATGGCTTTGAAGGATCGCACGTGATAGTGCTGCGAGTCACAGCTAAGAACGAGACCGACATCGTATGAGTGGAAAGCCCTGCGAAATCCACGAGGATCGAGGGCTGGGCTAACCGCAGAGGGACGCCTACTGTGCCCACGCAGAGGTGTCCGCCGCACCCCCACCTCTACACAGCCGAGTAATCCGGAAAATGAGCGGTTCTGTGGGCAGGCGACGTTCCGAAGAAGCGCTGACGGTAGCGCTGGACCCGGCCCTCACGTGCGGTCAGCCGCGATCCAGCTAAATCGCCCCATGGCCCCCGTGCACGCTGCCCGCATGATGTACCCACGAGGGCGCGACCACAAACCAGGCCGCTCCCGCCGTGTGAGCACCGCCGACACCGCGGTGCTCACCGATCCCACGCTGGGCATCAAAGTGATGGCCGAAAATCTCGGGCGCTCCGTGGGTTCGGTGTATGACGCGACGCCGCTTCACCCGCGAAGTCACCCCCAGCACGGCACCTCCACCGGCTGGCAATACGGCTGCAAACGCACCCCCTGCCAGCAGTACAACAGAGACAGAATCGCCATGCCGCCTTTGTTCAGATCGGGACGCGAGCTCCGAAGTCCCGAACCCGTGGAGATCTACGCAACACTCCCGGAAAGCGGTCGAAAGCAAAGGTCAGGAACCCTTTCGAGTTCCTGACCTTTTGCCGTTGAGTCGCCCAAACCACTCCTTGTGGGCGAAGGGGGACTTGAACCCCCACGTCCCGAAGGACACTGGCACCTGAAGCCAGCGCGTCTGCCATTCCGCCACTCGCCCCAACGACCGCGAGAGCCTATCACGCTCCCGGCCTCATCTTGGAACCGCGAACAGCCCGCCAGAGCCCGCGCACACACGTCAATCCTCTCAAATGGCGAGCATAGAAGGCCTCTTGGTGCAAAGACGATGTCGTCTCGTAATAGAGGAGTGGGTGCCGACGATCATCAAACCGATACGATCTACTCGAGATCCGCTCGTGGCGGAGCGCTGTGTCATGCGCTCAGAACTGCCACGCGACCGCCGAAAGGAGGAGGCATGGGAATTGTCCAACGCTTCGAACGCAAGCTAGAAGACGTGGTCGGCGATGCCTTCGCCCGCGTATTCGGCGGCAGCATCGTCCCTCAGGAAGTGCAGGCCTCACTGCGTCGCGAGGCCGCCGACGGCGTCCGGTCAGCGGGCCAGGGACGGCTGCTGGCTCCCAACGAGTTCTTTGTTCTCCTCAGCACCGGAGATCACGAGAAGGCGGCCGACGACCGCGATCTCAACGCAGACACGTTCGCCGAACACCTGCGCGAATATATTCGCGATCAGGGGTGGCAAACGTATGGTGAAGTTGTTGTCCGATTCGAACAATCACCGAACTTGCACACCGGCCAGTTTCGCACGCGCGGTGTGGTCAATCCCGACACCAAGCGGGACCGTACGCACGGCGCCGTGACGACTGCCCCTTCGACCCCGGATCCACAACCAGGAGCATCCATGACTGACAACCCAGGTCCCCAGCAGGGACGCCCCGGCGAAGAGTACGGCCGAGAGGACGACCGCTACGGACGTCCCGAACAGGATCCACGTGGTCAGCAGCCTCCGCAGGGTGACCAGGGATATCCCCCGCGCCAGGGCGGCTATGGACAGGGCCAGCAGTACGGCCAGGACTACGGTCGCCCACCGGCCGGCTACGAGCAAGGCGGCTACCAGCAGCGCCCGCCGCAGCAGGGCGGATACGACCAAGGCGGCCGCGGCGGCTACGAGCAGGGCGGCTATGGCGGCGGTCAGGAATACGGCCGTCCCCCGGCACCTCCGCAGCAGGGCGGCTACGGCGCCCCGCCTCAGCAGGGTGGATACGGCGAGCCTCCCCGTCCCAACTACGGCGAGTACGAGCAGGGCGGCGGCTACGGTGCACCGCAGGGTCCGCCTCCCGGCCAGGACTACGGTCGTCCCCCGGCCTACCCGCAGCAGGGTGGCTACGGTGCTCCGCCGCAGCAGGGCGGATACGGATCACCTCAGGGTGGTTACGGCGAGCCCGAGTACGGCGACTACGAGCACGGCGGCTACCAGAGCAGTCCCGACTACGGCGCCCCCACTGGAGGCGGCGCCGGTGCCGGTCGCACCACTGTCACGCTGCAGCTGGACGACGGCAGTGGACGCACGTACCAGTTGCGTGAGGGCACCAATGTGATCGGCCGTGGTCAGGACGCCCAGTTCCGTCTGCCCGACACCGGTGTCTCACGCCGCCACCTCGAGGTGCGCTTCGACGGGCATGCCGCGCTGCTGTCGGACCTGAATTCGACCAACGGCACCACCGTCAACAACGCACCGGTCACCGAATGGCAGTTGGCCGACGGCGACATCATCCGGCTGGGCCACTCCGAGATCATCGTTCGGGTCCAGTAGGGGGCAGGAGAACCGCACCCACAACGCCGCGGTCGACACAGGCTGCACGTATCGAGCCCCGGCGGGTAACCCGGCCAAGTATCGTTGCCCTGCCGAATATGTCCGGTCTTCCGGACACCCTCGCCGAGGCGCGATGGACCAGCGAGAGGAACGACAACCGGATGCAGGGACTGGTGCTCCAGCTCACCCGCGGTGGGTTCCTGTTGCTGTTGTGGGTGTTCATCTGGTCGGTGCTGCGCATACTGCGGACCGATATCTACGCCCCCACCGGTCAACTGATGGCCAATCGTGGTTTGAACCTGCGTGCGATCAGTCCCGCGAAGGCGGGCCGGCGGCAGATGCAGTACCTGCTGGTGACCGAGGGCGCCCTGGCCGGCACCCGGATCACCCTAGGCACCCAGCCCATTTTGATCGGCCGGGCGGACGACTCAACACTGGTGCTCACCGACGATTACTCGTCGACGCGGCACGCGCGGCTATCGCCACGCGGGGCCGATTGGTACGTCGAGGATCTAGGATCGACCAACGGCACATATCTGGATAGGGAGAAGGTGACGACGGCGCTGCGGGTTCCCCAGGGGACGCCGGTACGGATCGGTAAGACAGTGATCGAGCTGCGCTCGTGACACTGGTGCTTCGCTACGCAGCGCGTAGCGACCGCGGACTTGTGCGGTCGAACAACGAGGACTCCGTCTATGCCGGTGCCCGCCTCTTGGCATTGGCCGACGGCATGGGCGGTCATGCCGCCGGTGAAGTGGCCTCACAGCTGGTCATCGCGGCGTTGGCCCCACTCGACGACGATGAGCCCGGCGGCGATCTGCTCGATACGCTGGCCGACGCGGTGCACTCCGGTAACGCGGCGATCGCCGACCATGTGCGGGCCGAGCCCGAGCTCGACGGCATGGGCACCACGCTGACGGCTTTCCTGTTCACCGGCAAGCGGCTGGGCATGGTGCATATCGGCGACTCACGCGCATACCTGATGCGCGATGGCGAGCTGGCGCAGATCTCCAAGGACGACACCTTCGTCCAGACCCTCGTCGACGAGGGTCGCATCACTCCGGAACAGGCGCACAACCATCCGCAGCGCTCGCTCATCATGCGCGCGCTCACCGGCGCTCCGGTCGAGCCCACTCTCGTGATCCGTGAGGCGCAGGCGGGTGACAGATACCTGCTCTGTTCGGACGGGCTGTCCGATCCGGTGAGCCACGAAACCATCGCCGAGGCGTTGGAGATCCCCGATGTCTCCGCCGCCGCCGACCGGCTCATCGAGCTGGCGCTGCGCAGCGGCGGACCCGACAACGTCACCGTCGTCGTCGCCGATGTCGTGGAGCTGGACTACGGACAGACGCGCCCGATCGTGGCGGGGGCGATATCCGCCGATTCCGACACCGACACCCCTCCGCCGAACACTGCCGCCGGACGGGCCGCCGCCATCCAGCGCGCCCTCAAAGAACCCGAGCCCACTCCGGACGAATCCGATAGTGACACAGCCGATTCCGAAGCCACACGGCCCAAGAAACGCCGGCTCCGCTGGCTGATCGCGGCGGTGCTCGTGGTGTTGATCGCGCTGGCCGGTCTGGCGATAGGCCGCCGCGTGGTGCTCAACAACTATTACGTGAGCGCCTACGAAGGCAACGTCTCCATCATGCAGGGCGTCCAGGGCTCACTCCTGGGTTATCGGCTGCAGCGGCCGGACCTCGTGGGTTGCCTCGACAGCCGGGGCGACCTGTCGCTGGTGAGCTACGGCGAGTCCGCATCCAGCCTGTCCTGCAAGTACTTCAAGGTGTCCGATCTGCGTCCGTCGGAGCGTCAGCAGGTCGAAACCGGCCTACCCGGCGGCACTCTCGACCAGGCCATCGGCCAGCTACGTCAGCTCACCAAGAGCGCGTTGCCCCCGTGCGCGCCCCCCGCACCCAAGACGGCGCCGCCCGCACCGACCACCGCGGGTCGTTCTCCGTCCGCCACGTCCGGATCCCCCACGACGACGACCACAACCACGCGGCCGTCGCCCGCGCCCACGTCTCCGGCGACGCCCGGCGCAAGCACCACGCAGACCACAACATCCACCCCCGCGCCGGCGCCACTGCCGGCGCCACCACAAGAGCCGGGCGTCACCTGCCGGACCGTGTCATGACGACGGCGCCCCAAACCGCTGTAGTGGCCCGTGGGGCAGGCACCTCGCCACCGCCCCAATCCACACGACGTAGCGCGGAATTGGGGCTCCTCGGGTTCGCCGCCGCGATCACCACCGTGGCCCTGATCCTGGTCGAGGCCAACCTTGAGCGTGGTCTTTCCTGGGATCTATTGAAGTACGGTCTTGCGTACCTCGTCCTGTTTACGTTGGCGCATCTGGGAATCCGCCGTTACGCCCCCTACGCCGATCCGCTGTTGCTGCCGTGCGTCGCCCTGCTGAACGGCCTCGGGCTGGTGATGATTCATCGCCTGGACCTGGCGAAAGCGGCCGCCGGCGATGGCTCCGAGACTGTGGAAGCCAACGCGCAGGTGCTCTGGACGCTGGTGGGTGTCGCCGCGCTCGTCGGGATCCTGGCAGTCGTCAAGGATCACCGGGTGCTGGCACGGTACGGCTACACCTTCGGCATCGTCGGCATCGTCTTGCTGGCCATCCCCGCGCTGCTGCCGTCCTCGGCCTCGGAACGAAATGGCGCCAAGATCTGGATCGAATTGCCGTTCTTGTCGATTCAGCCCGCCGAGGCCGCCAAGATCCTGTTGCTGGTGTTCTTCGCGGCCTTCCTGATGACCAAACGCGACCTGTTTCGCACCGCCGGCCGCAGCTACTGGGGCGTGGAGTCGCCCCGGGCCAGGGACCTGGGCCCGCTGCTCGCGGTGTGGGCAATCTCCGTGGGCGTCATGGTCTTTGAGAAGGACCTGGGTACCTCGCTGCTGCTGTACACCTCATTTCTGACGGTGCTGTACATCGCCACGGCACGGATTAGCTGGGTGCTGATCGGCCTGGGCCTCTTCGTCGTCGGCGCGTTCTTGGCGTACTTCCTATTCGCACATGTGCGCGTGCGCGTCGAAACCTGGCTCGACCCCTTCGCGGATGCGGATGGCAACGGCTACCAGATGATGCAGTCGCTGTTCAGCTTCGCCACCGGTGGCATCTTCGGCACCGGTCTCGGAAACGGTCAGCCGGGCACAGTTCCTGCCGCCTCAACGGATTTCATCATCGCCGCGATCGGTGAGGAACTCGGACTAGTCGGCCTGGCCGGAGTGCTGCTCGTGTTCACCATCCTCATCGTCCGGGGCTTCCGCACCGCACTGGCGGTGCGCGACAGCTTCGGCAAGTTGCTGGCCTCCGGCCTCTCGGCGGCGCTGGCGCTGCAGCTGTTCATCGTCGTCGGCGGCGTCACCAAACTCATTCCGCTGACCGGGCTCACCACGCCCTGGATCTCCTACGGCGGCTCGTCACTGGTGTCCAATTACGTGCTGCTGGCCATCCTGCTGCGCATCTCGCATATCGCCCGGCGACCGCTCACCACCACCTCCGCACCCAACGCCGCCCCCATCGCGGAGGCCCGGACGGAACTGATCGATCGCGTATGAACACATCGATCCGCCGGGTGTCTCTCGTCGTCATGGGACTGGTCGTGCTGCTGCTGGCCAATGCCACTCTCACCCAGGTGTTCACAGCACCCGGACTGCGCGCCGACCCCCGCAATCAGCGGGTGTTGCTCGACGAGTATTCGCGCCAGCGGGGGCAGATATCGGCAAGCGGGCAGTTGCTCGCCTCCTCGGTGGCCACCGACAGTCGCTTCCGGTTCCTGCGGCAGTACGCCGATCCACTGGTGTACGCGCCCGTCACCGGTTTCTACTCGCTCAACTACTCCAGCGCCGGGCTGGAGCGCGCCGAGGACAGCGTGCTCAACGGATCCGATCCCCGGCTGTTCGGCCGCAGGCTCGCAGACTTCTTCACGGGTCGCGATCCGCGTGGCGGCAGCGTGGTCACCACCATCCGTCCCGATGTGCAGCAGGCCGCCTACGACGCCATGCAGCACGGCTGCAAAAACGGCTGCCGCGGCTCGGTGGTCGCGCTCGAGCCCTCCACCGGAAAGATCCTCGCGATGGTGTCGACGCCCTCCTACGACCCCAATCTGCTGGCCAGCCAGGACTCCGAGAAGGAGAACGCGGCCTGGAAGCAGCTGCAGGAAGACCCCGCCCAGCCGATGCTGAACCGCGCGATCTCGCAGACCTACCCACCGGGATCGACCTTCAAGGTCATCACCACCGCCGCGGCACTGGCCGACGGCAAGACCGTCAACACCGAGGTGACCGCGTCCCCAACCATCTTCCTGCCGGGTAGCAACGCAACCCTGGAGAACTACAACAGGACCTCCTGCGGCGGTGGCGACAACACCACCCTCAAGGAGGCGTTCGCGCGCTCCTGCAACACGGCCTTCGCCAAACTCGGATCCGAACAACTCAAGCGCGACAAGCTGGTCAAGGCCGCGCAAGCATTCGGACTCGACCACGAAATCGACGGCATCCCACTCCAGGTGGCTACTTCCACCGTCGGGTCGATGTCCGACGACGCGGCCGTCGCGATGTCGAGCATCGGGCAAAAGGACGTCGCGGTGACCCCCCTGCAGAACGCGATGGTCGCCGCGGCCGTTGCCAACAAGGGTGTGCTGATGCAGCCGCACCTGGTCGATAGCCTTAAGGGCCCAGACCTTTCGAATCTGTCCACCACCACCCCGGATGACATTGGCCAAGCCGTGACACCCGCTATCGCGAACACATTGACCGAACTGATGATTGCCTCAGAACAGCGCACCGCACAGACCGGAGCCATCCCCAGCGTGCAGATCGCATCCAAGACCGGCACCGCCGAGCACGGCACCGATCCGCGTAACACCCCACCGCACGCGTGGTACATCGCCTTTGCACCGGCATCGAGCACCACATCGGATCCTCAAGCCACGGCGGTCACCCCTAAGGTGGCCATCGCGGTACTCGTCGAAGATGGCGGAGACCGCGCCCTGGCGGCCACCGGCGGCTCCGTCGCCGCACCCATCGGGCGGCAGGTCATCGCCGCAGCACTACAGGGGGCCTCATGACAGTTCGTGTGGGAGAAACGCTTTCGGGCCGTTACCGGTTGCAGCGGCTCATCGCTACCGGCGGTATGGGCCAGGTCTGGGAGGGCACCGATAGCCGCCTGGGCCGCAAAGTGGCCGTGAAGGTGCTCAAGGCCGAGTTCTCGTCGGACCCGGAGTTCATCGAGCGTTTCCGCGCCGAGGCACGCACCGTGGCGATGCTCAACCATCCCGGCATCGCCAGCGTGTACGACTACGGCGAAACCGACATCGACAGTGAAGGCCGCACCGCCTACCTGGTCATGGAACTGATTCACGGCGAGCCGCTGAACTCGGTGCTCAAGCGCACCGGCCGACTGTCGCTGCGTCACTCGCTGGACATGCTCGAGCAGACCGGGCGTGCCCTGCAGGTCGCGCACGCCGCGGGCCTGGTGCACCGCGACGTGAAGCCGGGCAACATCCTGATCACGCCCACCGGGCAGGTGAAACTCACCGACTTCGGCATCGCCAAGGCCGTGGACGCCGCCCCGGTCACCCAGACCGGCATGGTGATGGGCACTGCCCAATACATCGCCCCCGAACAGGCCCTGGGTCACGACGCCACGCCCGCCAGCGATGTCTACGCACTGGGAGTTGTTGGTTACGAGGCAGTTTCGGGTAAGCGCCCGTTCTCGGGCGACGGCGCGCTGACGGTCGCGATGAAGCACATCAAGGAAACACCGTCACCGCTGCCCGCCGATCTACCCCCGAACGTGCGCGAGCTCATCGAGATCACGCTGGTGAAGAACCCGCAGAATCGGTACACCAGCGGCGGCCCGTTCGCCGATGCGGTGGCAGCGGTGCGTGCCGGTCGCCGCCCACCCCGGCCCAACCAGGCGCCGACCATCAGCAGGGCCACGCCGGCGGCCATCCCGCCCGCCACGCAGGTGCGGCCCGCCATGGGGACACCCAGCCGGGTTGCCCCGCCCACCTCCCGCACCCGACCGCCGACGGGCTCACACCGGCCGCCACCACCCCGGCGTGGCACGTTCTCGCCCGGCCAGAAGGCCCTGATGTGGGCCGCCGCGGTGCTGGGTATCTTCGCGATCATCATCGCGGCGCTCATCCTGCTGCGAGCAAGTGAGCAGAAGAATGACGTGCCGCTCCCATCGGCGACGACGCCCAGCAGCGAGGCACCCTCAAGTCCGGCTTCAGCTTCGCCAGGAGCGCTTGCGCCAGCTAATATCGTGGCTCTGCTTCCGGTCGCCGAACCGGACCCGATCACTGGGACGAAATCACCGTAATGACCACTCCGCAGCACCTCTCGGACCGCTATGAGCTGGGGGAGATCCTCGGCTATGGAGGCATGTCCGAGGTTCACCTGGCGCGCGACCAACGGTTGAACCGTGACGTCGCGATCAAGGTGCTGCGCGCCGATCTGGCCCGGGACCCCAGCTTCTATCTGCGTTTCCGCCGGGAGGCGCAGAACGCCGCCGCACTGAACCACCCGGCGATCGTGGCCGTCTACGACACGGGCGAGGCCGAGACACCCACCGGGCCGCTGCCGTACATCGTCATGGAGTACGTCGACGGCATCACCCTGCGCGACATCGTCAAGGACGACGGCCCCATGCCGATCCGCCGGGCGATCGAGGTCATCGCCGACTCCTGCCAGGCGCTCAACTTCAGCCACCAGCACGGCATCATCCATCGTGATGTCAAGCCCGCCAACATCATGATCAGCAAGACCGGCGCGGTAAAGGTGATGGACTTCGGGATCGCGCGGGCCGTGTCGGACGCCGGCGTCAGCGTCACCCAGACCGCGGCGGTCATCGGGACCGCGCAGTATCTCTCGCCGGAACAAGCGCGCGGCGAGACCGTGGACGCACGTTCCGACGTGTACTCCCTGGGCTGCGTCCTCTACGAATTGCTGACCGGCGAGCCGCCTTTCGTCGGCGATTCACCTGTCGCGGTGGCCTACCAGCATGTGCGTGAAGATCCGGTAGCGCCCTCCAAGCACAACCCCGAGATTCCACCCGGCCTTGATTCGGTTGTGCTCAAAGCACTTTCGAAAAATCCCGATAACCGGTACCAGAACGCCGCCGAGATGCGCACCGACCTCATGCGGGTCTATCAGGGCGAGCAGCCGGAGGCCCCGAAGGTTCTCACCGATGCCGAGCGCAGCTCCATGCTCAGCACCCCCTCCAACGCCAAGGCCTACCCGGCCTCTGGGCCGCAGACCAACCCGCTGCCCAGCCATTACGCAGAACCGCGGCGCAATCCGCTGAGCCGCTGGCTGGTCGGACTTGCCGCGCTGGTGGTGCTGACCGTGGTGGTCACCTTCGCCATCATCTTGGGCAACGGCCCCTCGCGTGATGTCCAGGTCCCCGACGTGACGGGCAAGTCCCAGGCCGACGCTGTCGCCGCCCTGCAGAACCTCGGGTTCAAGACCAAGATCCAGAAGAACACGAGCTCAAAGCTTGCTCCCGACAGAGTCATCGACACCGATCCCGCGAAGGGTTCTACCGTGACGGCCGGTTCCGAGGTGACTCTGAACGTGTCCATCGGGCCGGAGAGCCAGCAGGTGCCCGATTGCCATGGCCTCAGCTTCGGCGACGCGGTCAAGAAGCTGCAGGCCGCCGGGTTCAAGGGCACCTTCACCCAGAGCGAGACCAAATCGCTGCCCGAGGACAAGGGCCGGGTCATGGCCACCAACCCGCCGGCCGGACAGTACTCGGCGGTCACCAACAACATCACCATCGTTGTCGGTAAGGGCCCGGGGGAGAAGCCCGCGCCGGATCTGGTCGGGCAGAACATCGACGTCGCCCTCAAGAACCTGCCCACCTATGGCTTCACCGCACCGCCCACGGTGATTCCGGTCCCCAGCCCGGAATCGAAGGGGCAGATTCTCAGCACGAATCCGGCCGCCGGAACCATGTTCGCCGAAGATGGGGTCATCGAGATCCGGGTGTCTCAGGGCGGTCAGTTCCGCATGCCGAGCCTCGTCGGCAAGTTCTGGACCGATGCCGAGCCGATGCTGTATCAGGCCGGATGGCAAGGCGGAGGCCTGACCACCGAGGACGTGCCCTCCGACGGCAACAACCGAGCTCGCGTGGTCTCGCAGGATCCCCCGGCCGGTGCCGGGGTCAACTACAACGGACCGATCAAGCTGCGCTTCGGCGCGGGCTAGACCTCAGCCGCCGAGCGCGCTCACACGTCCGCTGACTCCGTCCAGCGCCGAGGCGACCTCTGCCTCAAGCGAGCGCACCAGCGATTCATCAAGGGGCGCACCACAATAGGTGAGCCAGTTGGCCAACATCCGGTGCCCGGCCTCGGTGAGGATCGACTCCGGGTGGAACTGCACCCCGTGAATCGGGTGTTCGGTGTGCATGACACCCATGATCACCCCGCTGGCGGTGCGGGCGATCACCCGAAGCCCCTCGGGCACGGTGTCGGGGAGGATCGTCAGCGAGTGGTACCTGGTGGCTGTGAACGGGTTTGGCAGCCCGCGCAGCACGCCGGCGTCTTCATGCTCGACAGTGCTCGTCTTGCCGTGCAACAACTCCGGTGCGCGGTCGACGGTGCCGCCGAACGCCACGCCGATCGCCTGGTGTCCCAGGCACACCCCGAGCAGCGGGGTGCCCGTTTTCGCGCAGGAATGCACCATCGCGATGGACGCGCCCGCGCTCTCTGGTGTACCGGGGCCGGGGCTGATCAGTACGCCGTCGAAGTCGGCGGCCACCGCATCGGTATCGGCCAGTCGCGGGTCATCGTTGCGCCACACCGTCGCGTCCACGCCGAGCTGACCCAGGTACTGGACCAGGTTGAACACGAAGCTGTCGTAGTTGTCGACGACCAGGATGCGCACAGGTCAAGGGTACGGACCCGCACCAGCGGATTCCCAGCCGGTTTACCCAGACAGGTGCCGACGGATGTCTACCGGCCCTCCAGCGGAGCCGCACGGCCGGGCCCCACCGCATCCCGATATCCGGCCACTTCGAGGTGATGGCCGCGAGTCACCGTGTATCCCAAGCCAAATCGCGCGACGTACTGCCGGTACAGCGTTACCAGCGGAGCCGCGTCGAGTGCTGCCTGCATGGCATCGGCATCACCGATGGCCGTGATCACGTAGGGCGGGCTGTAGGTACGACCGTGCAGCAGCAGGGTGTTGCCGACACATCGCGGTACCGAGCTCGCGACCAGGCGCTGATCATCCTGCATCTGGATGGCCTCGGCGCCCGCACTCCACAAGGCGTTGAGCACACCTTCGACATCCTGCTGGTGCACCACCAAGTCATCCGGTGACGCGTCGCGGGGGAAACGCCCGTACGCATCACGCTTGGCATCGGTCAGCGTCACCACCAGACCGGGGCCGGTGACGGGCTGGACGCCCGCGGCATCGGCCATCTCACCGGTTTCGGCGAGCGCCGCCGCCACCTGGCTGTCACCCCCGGCCGACTGTGCCCGCGCGGCAGCCATCTGATTCGCCAAGCCGTCACGGATGGCGCTGAGTTTGTCGACGGACTTCTGCGTCTCGCGCACCAGATCCACCAACCGGGGCGCCGGAGAATCGCCCCGCCGGATCTCGTTGCCACCCGACACCGTGTGCGTCGCGGCCAGCAGAAAGCCCGCAAGCGCGCACACCAGGGGCACCCCGACCCGCCAGAGGAGGCCCCCTCGGGCGGAAGGGGCCGCCGGTTCACGCTGGGGGCTGCCCCCGCTCCTGGGGGCCTCATCGGCGGTCACCAGAAGATTGTCGCAGCATCGCGCTGTAACCTGCGTAGGAACCCATGACGACTCCGGCCATGGCGACCCGTCGCCGTGCCGCCATATCCCAGATGCTTCCGAGGTAGTCGATGCCCAAGTCCAAGGTCCGTAAGAAGTCAGCGTTCAACGCGACCACCGTTAGCCGTACTCCGGTCAAGGTGAAAGCCGGTCCGTCGAGCGTCTGGTTCGTCGCGTTCTTCCTCACCCTCATGCTCATCGGCCTGGCCTGGTTGATGGTGTTCCAGCTCGCCGCACAACACATCACCTGGATGCTGGATCTGGGGCCGTGGAACTACGCCATCGCGTTTGCCTTCATGATCACCGGACTATTGCTGACCATGCGGTGGCGGTGACACGAGACGAGAGGGAGCCCGGGCTGTCGTTGCCGGTCCGGTTAGCACCCGTTTCCATCGAGTCCACCCAAGAGACACCCAATCACAACGATGTGATTTATCCCCACTGTGGATAACGCCTGTGGATAAACCGACCGCATCCCCTGCCGAATGGGGCCCGAAACCAGCCGGTATCGCTGCTGCCGCCCTCGTGGGCGTCGCGTTCGGTATCGCCGTCTTCCTGGTCGCCGATGCGCCGGGGCGTCTGTTGGCCTCGGTGGCCGCGCTCGGTCTGCTGGGGTTCGCCGCCGTGTCCTGGCGGTGCCGTCCGAAATTGCGCATCACCGACGAGGGTCTTGAGTTGCAAGGCCTCACCCGCCTCACGCTGCTGCCCCGTGCCGCGGTGGACTCGGTGAAGGTCAGCGAGTTCCGCCGGCTGGGTCGCCGCACCCGGCTGCTGGAGATCGAATCCGGAGATAACCTGATCGTCCTGAACCGCTGGGACCTGGGTACCGACCCTCGTGAAGTGCACGAGGCACTGCGCGCTGCCCACTATCGGGCGTGAACGCCGCAACGCGCGTATCGTTGCCTTAGGTAATTACTCCGAGGTAAGAGGCGGGCACATGACACGGACCGAGGGCGATCAGTGGGACATTGTCAGCAGCGTCGGTTTCACGGCCCTCATGGTGTCGTCGTTCCGCGCCCTGGAGACCACACGATCCGAGCCACTCATTCGCGACGAGCACGCCCGCGCCTTCGTGGAGGCTTCGGGGGAACCTCATCTCACCGAGGCCCTGGCCGCGCCGCGTCCCGAGTCCGAATGGGACGTCGCCACCACCTACCTGGTCAATCACCTGGCCGTCCGCACCAAATACTTCGATGAATTCTTCACCACTGCAACAGCTTCCGGTATCCGGCAGGTAGTCATCCTGGCCGCCGGACTGGATGCGCGGGTCTACCGGTTGCCCTGGCCGGACGGCACCCTCGTCTACGAACTGGACCAGCCGAAGGTCCTCGAATTCAAGGACCACGTCCTTGCCGAAGAAAACGCGGTCGCGCGGGCCGAACGGCGCGAAGTCGCCGTCGACCTACGCGATGACTGGATCGCCGCGCTGGAGGCCGAGGGCTTCGACGCGGGCAAGCCCACGGCCTGGCTCGCGGAGGGCCTGCTGGCGTACCTGCCGGGTGCCGCCCAAGACGCGTTGTTCGAGAAGATCACCGCCCATTCCGCCCCCGGCAGCTTCCTGGCCACCGAATGGCGCCGCCGCGTGGCCACCGCCGGCCAATGGCAAGACGCCGTGAACAAACTCAAGCCGGACTTTCTCCAGAACGTCAGCATCGGCGATCTGATCTATGACGATGAGCGCAAAGACCCGATCGAGTGGCTCGGCGAACATGGTTGGCACGTCGACGTCACCAACCGCCTGGAACAGGCTGCCGCCTATGGACGGCCCGCCCCCGAGGAGCACAGCGAAATCACCTCGCTGTGGTCGGACGCTTACTTCATCACCGCCACCCGCTAGCCCCTGCGCGCAAGGCGCGCGGACCGACGCTGGGGTGGGGCCTTCGGTCCCGTTTCGACTAAAGTTTCCCATGCAATCGATCACAAGGGTGCCGTCTGTACGAACAGGTCATTTGGCAAAGGCTTGTCGTTTGACGGTTGGGGGATTGAAAGCTGGACTTGATGCCAGGAGATGGGCATAGCAGCGGATTCGTCCGCCAGAGTATGCAGATCGGGCTGACGATCGCCGCACTGAAGGCGCTCGAGGCACGCCGCGCACAGCCATTGCTGTTCGACAAGCACGCCCGGACCATCCTCGATGCCGTCGCTGATCCCCACACCCGAGCGCTCCTGGACATCGGCCTTCGCGAGAACCCGTCGACGGCGAATGAGCTCAGCACCCATCTGCTCGCCAACTACGTGGCGGCGATGTGCCGGTACTACGACGAATCCCTGCTCGCGTCCGTCACCAACGGGATCCGCCAGGTGGTGCTGCTGGCCGGGGGCCTCGATACCCGCGCCTACCGGCTCTCCTGGCCCGCGGGCACCGTCGTCTATGAGGTCGACTATGCCGAGGTCCTCACCGTCAAGATGAAGGCGCTCGACAACGCGGGAGCTGAGCCCCATACGACACAGCGGATGGTCCTGTGTGGTCTGGGCGAGCCGTGGCAAGCGGAGCTGACGCTGGCCGGATTCGACCCAGACATCCCCACCGCGTGGCTCGCCGAGTGCGTCGTCTGCAACCTTCCCGGTGGCAGCCACGACACGATGTTCGAGCGGATCATCGAGATGTCGGCTCCGGGCAGCATCATCGCGACAGACAATGATCCGCTGGCCCCGTCCGGGCGGACATGGGGCGAGGCCGTGGACGCCGTCCTGCCGGACGCGCTTCGCGGCGCCGACTACTCGGCGCTGGCACATCGTGACGAACGCACCCATCCCGGAGACTGGCTCGCCGGGCACGGGTGGCTAACCCGGACGTACACAACACGTGAGCTCGCCGAGCGCTATGGCCGACCGTTCGGGAACGAGCTGGTGCCGGGTTTCGACGATCTCGCGGACCGTCGCTTCCTGACCGCGATGCTGCCGACCGATTACCTTGCGCATTCCACAGAATCGCCACTGAGTGACGGGCCGGCGAACCAATGAGCTTCGTTCCGTAGCCCGATCTCGCCGCACAGCTTGCGCAGCGCCATTACCTTTGCGCCGCGCGATGGCTATCTTGGGGACAACGTGCACGAAGGCAGGTGATTCCTTGGATGGTCAACCGGAAAAGGCTGTGACCTCACCGGCGCACAAATATCAGTTCGATCTGATTGCCGCAGCTCTGCGCGCGCTGGAAAGTCGGCGCGGCCATCCATTGATCGACGATCCACTTGCGGAGGTCCTGGTCACCGCGGCGAACGAACCGCTCAGTAGTGCCTTCCTCGCCACCGGATTTCCCGAGAACCCCTCGGCTGCCGACGGCACCTTTCTTCTCATCAACGCGTCGGGAATCTTCACGCGGTACGGCGACGACTTCATCGCCACGGAGCTTGAGTCGGGAACCCGGCAGGTCGTGCAATTCGTCGCGGGTCTGGACACTCGGGCCTACCGGCTCCGGTGGCCGGCCGATGCTGTTCTGTACGAAGTGGACCATCCGCACACGCTGGAGTTCCGGTCCCGTGTGCTCAGGGAGCACGGCGCTTTCCCCGCGGTGACCCAGCGGCTCGTACCCGCGGCAACAACCGCCGATCCCTGGGTGGAGGATCTCTGCGCTGCGGGCTTTGACCCCGAGCAGCCCACCGCGTGGCTGATCGCACCGCTGATCATGGCGGGTCTGCCCGGCCAGGCGCAGGACCTGCTCTTCGAACGCATCATCGAGCTGTCCGCGCCGGGCAGCGCCATCTGCAGCGATGCCAACATCTTCCTGCCGTCAACCGAGATGTGGGATTCACTGGCCGAACCCGTGGTCCCCGGAGATATTCGGGCCGCCAATTTCTGGATGCTGACATATCCGGATTCCCGCATGCCCCCCGCGGACTGGCTGACGGGCCACGGCTGGGCCACCGACGTGCAGACGGCCGCCGAGATCGCCGCACACTACGACCGGCCGTTCACCGATGATGTCCCGGACATCGTCAAGCAGCACACCCAATGGCAGTTCCTCAGAGCCAAACTGCCGCACGTGCACTATCCGGAATAGGTGAGAACCCTCGCCACGATGAGCGTCACCGACAACGCGATCACGACCGCAGCCAGCACCCAGGGCGTCGAGGGCTTCTGCGCCAGGTCCGGTACACCGGCCCCACGGCACACCTCGCGGTAGTACAGCAGCGCACCTGCGCTCAGAACACCGAACAACAGGCCGCCCATATGCCCGGCCAACGAGATGCCCGGCAGCGAGATGCTCAGCCCGATGTTGAGCACCAGCACGATGATGATGGTCTGCGGGTTCAGCCGCTCCCGCAGATACAGCACCAGTGCCGCGCCCAGCAGACCGTAAATAGCGCCGGATGCACCGGCCACCAACGCATTCGGACTGAACCACATGGCGATAGCGCTGCTGCCCAGTAGCGCGGTGCCGTAGATCGTGGCGTAGCGCTCACGACCGAACGCGTGCTCGAGTCCGGGCCCGATCAAGGCCAGCGAGAGCATGTTGACCCCGATGTGCATCAGGCCGAAATGCAGGAAGCCCGCGGTGACCGTGCGCCACAGTTCACCCTGCGCCACCCACGGCAGGTACAGGACCAGGTCCCGGAACAGCGGGCTGGTGGTTACGGCCATCGTCTCGTCGGTGCCCCCGACCACGGCGGAGTACACGAGCACGTTGACAGCGATCAGCGCCCAGGTGACCCAGGCCCGTGCCTGCCGCAGCGGTTTGACCTGACGTACCGACTTGGCGCCCTGCTGGACGCATTCGACACACTGCTGTCCGACGGGCGCTGATCGCATGCAGTCCGGACACACGGGGCGCCCGCAGCGCACGCAGCGCACCGCGGTGGCCCGGTCCGGGTGCCAAGCGCACCCGTAGACCGGTACCTGTCCGGGATGAGCCATCGAGAGCTAGCTGATGGTGATGGAGTTGATCACGACGTCCTCGGTGGGACGATCGCCGCGATCGACGGAGGTGGAGGCGATGGCGTCGACGACCTTCTGCGAAGCGGGGTCCACGACCTCACCGAAGATGGTGTGGCGACGGTTCAGGTGCGGGGTCTTGCCAACGGTGATGAAGAACTGTGAGCCGTTGGTGCCCGGTCCGGCGTTGGCCATGGCCAGCAGGTACGGCTTGTCGAACTGCAGCTCGGGGTGGAACTCGTCGGCGAACTGGTATCCGGGGCCACCGCGGCCGGTGCCGGTGGGGTCACCGCCCTGGATCATGAATCCCTCGATGACGCGGTGGAAGACGGCGCCGTCGTAGAACGGGCCGGCGGCCTCGCCCTTGGCGTTCTTCGTGGAGTAGTCCTTGCTGCCGTCGGCGAGACCGACGAAGTTGGCGACGGTCTTCGGGGCGTGGTTGCCGAAGAGCGCGATGACGACGTCGCCGTGGTTGGTGTGCAAGGTGGCGGTCTGTGTCTGGATTGGTGAAGTCACGACGACCACCTTATCCGCGCCGAAAAGACATTCATGCGGATGTTTCCCAATAGGCGGCGCAAAGATGGCAATCTGGAGTATCAGTCATTCTGGAGATCACCGCCCGACGAAGGGACCCGCTGACAATGAGCCTGCTGACCAAGACCTCCGAACCCGCCGTCAAGCTGACCTCCGGGGAGCGGCTCGTGCGGGGTCTGAAGGAGGCCGCGCTGGCCCCTATCGACGTCTCACGCGGTACCGCTGGACTCGGGTTCGGGCTGGCGAAATCGGCGGCGGGCGTGGCCGGCAAGCTGGTGCGTCGCGGCAAGGCGGTGTCGTCGGAGGTGCAGGACGCCGTCGCCGATGTCGTGGACACCCTGCCCGAGGTGGTCAGCGGAGCCCGCAAGCGCAAGCTACCGCGCGCGCTGACCGGCCTTGCGGTCGTCGGTCTGCTGGGTGCGGGCGCCGTCGCGTTCAGCGTGCTGCGGCGCTCAGGACAGCCCGAACCGTCGCCGCTGGCACCGAGTGTGGATTCGCAACCTCAGCCGTAGGGCTGGATCGGGTCGCGCGAACGAGAAACTTGAGTGGAGCCTAGGAGAATCGAACTCCTGACATCTACCTTGCAAAGGTAGCGCTCTACCAACTGAGCTAAGGCCCCTCACCTGCTGCTGTGTGCCACACTTCCATGTTGTTGCGCGCCACGGTGATTGCTGCCGCGTAGGCCACGCCCAGCAATGTGAGCACCAGCAACAGCACTCTCATGTGGTCGACCTCCCAACGAGTGTGGTGGGGCTAGGAGGACTCGAACCTCCGACCTCTTCGTTATCAGCGAAGCGCTCTAACCGCCTGAGCTATAGCCCCTGAACCGAAGGCAGAGATTACCGCACGGATGGGTTGCATCCCAAACCGTTAGTCGCGATCGGCCAGTGTGACCTCGATACCGCCGACTAGATCGGTGGTCAGGTTGTAGATGAACGCACCGATGGTGGCGGCCGCGGTCATCAGCACGATGTTCACCAAACCGATCAGTAGCGCGGTGCCGAAGATGGTGCCACTGGACACCAGCTCACCGCCGCCGCTGTTGGTGATGAGCTCACCGACGTTCTCGTTGAGCTTCGACCACACACCCATCGCGCCGAGCACCAGGTACAGCATCGCGACGGCGATCATCCAGACGAAGAAGAACACCACCGACAACACCAGCGACACCTTCAGGGTCGCCCATGGATCCACGCGCCTGATCTGCATGGCCGCCCGCAGCGGGCCGCGGCGCGAGGGGCCCACCGTCACTGCCGAACCACCTTGTGCCGCATCACTTCTGCGTGGAGGGCGGGGGACCGGGCCCGACAGGTCGGGCAGGTCATTGTTCTTGGGGGCGCGCACCGGCTCCTGCGCGCTCGCCTCGCCCCACGGGGTGCCCGAACGCACCGGCTCGGGTCGTTGGGGCCGCTCGGTTCTTTCGGGACGCTCCGGCACCTCGGGATGCTCCGGCGCCTCGTCGTAGGGCTCCAGCTCCGGCACTGCTGCTTCGGGTTCGGGACGCTCCGGCGGGGTGTTGAATCCGGCCGGGGCCGCGGTGCCCGAGATGAACCGGCTGAGCCGGGCATCCAGGCCGGCCGACGGGCGGGGCCCGGGCCGCGGCGCCGACGTCGGAGCGGTTGGAGGCGCGGTGGCGTCGTCCACGATGGGGATGATCTCCGTCGGGGCGCCGCCGGGGCGCGGTTCCCTGCTGGGAATCCGCTGCGGGCCGGTGGCGGCGGCGTGTGAACCACGCCGCCGCTCCGCCCGCTGCCAGGGAGGCAAGTCCGCCTGGTCCACGGGGCGTTCGTTGGCGCCAGACTCCCCCGGATCGTTCGGTGAACTCACCTACAGCTCCTTACTCGCTTGCGCCGGCTGTGTCGTCGTCAGGGTCAGCATCACCCTCATCGGCATTATGCGCGATTGCCAATAGGGTGTCGCCCTCGCCGAGGTTCATCAACCGCACGCCCTTGGTCTGGCGGCCGGCCTTCCGCACCTGTTTCGCGATGGTGCGGATGACGCCGCCGCCGGACGTGATGGCGTAGAGCTCGGCGTCCTCGTCCACGATGAGCGCGCCCACCAGAGAACCGCGGCGCGGGTCGTACTGAACCGTCAGCACGCCCTTTCCGCCGCGGCCCTGCACCGGGTACTCCTCGATCGCGGTGCGCTTGGAGTAGCCGCCCGACGTCGCCACCAGCAGATAGGTGCCCTCGCGGACGACATTGAGCGACAACAGCTCGTCCTCGCCGTTGAACCGCATGCCCTGCACACCCGAGGTAGCGCGGCCCATCGGTCGCAACGCCTCGTCGGTCGCACTGAAGCGGATGGACTGGCCGTGCGCCGACACCAGCAGCAGATCGTCCTCGGCGGCGCACAGCACCGCGCCCACCAATTCGTCGCCGTCACGCAGGTTGACGGCCACCAGGCCGCCGCTGCGGTTGGAATCGAAGTCGGTGAGCTTGGACTTCTTCACCAGACCGTTCTTGGTGGCCAGCACCAGGTAAGGCGCGTCCTCGTAACCCTTGATCTGGATGACCTGGGCGATGCGCTCCTCCGGCTGGAAGGCCAGCAGGTTGGCAACGTGCTGGCCGCGCGCGGTGCGGGCCGCCTCGGGCAGGTCGTACGCCTTGGCGCGGTAGACGCGACCCTTGGTGGTAAAGAACAGGATCCAGTCATGCGTCGAGCACACGAAGAAGTGCTTGACGATGTCGTCCTGCTTGAGGCCCGCACCCTGCACGCCCTTACCGCCGCGCTTCTGGCTGCGATACAGGTCGGTCTTGGTGCGCTTGGCGTATCCGGTTTCGGTGATGGTGACGACGACATCCTCACGTGCGATGAGGTCTTCGTCGGCGACATCGCCGTCGGCAGAGATGATGCGCGTGCGACGGTCGTCGCCGTACTTCTCGGTGATCTCGGCGAGTTCGTCCTTGACGATGGCGCGCTGACGCTCCGGCTTGGCCAGGATGTCCTCGAGGTCGGCGATCTCGGCCTCGATCTTGGCCAGGTCGTCGACGATCTTCTGCCGCTCCAGGGCCGCCAGGCGACGCAGCTGCATGTCGAGGATGGCCTGGGCCTGGATCTCATCGACATCGAGCAGCTCGATCAGGCCCTGGCGCGCGATGTCGACCGTCGCCGAGGCGCGGATCAATGCGATCACTTCATCAAGGGCGTCAAGGGCTTTGACCAGACCGCGCAAGATGTGGGCGCGCTCGTTGGCCTTGCGCAACCGGTACCGGGTACGCCGAACGATGACGTCCAACTGGTGATTGACGTACAGCCGGATCAGCTGATCCAGGCGTAGCGTGCGCGGCACGCCGTCGACGATCGACAGCATGTTGGCGCCGAAGCTGGTCTGCAGCTGGGTGTGCTTGTAGAGGTTGTTCAGCACCACCTTGGCCACGGCATCGCGCTTGAGCACCACCACGATTCGCAAGCCGACGCGGTCGGAGCTCTGGTCTTCGATGTTGGAGATGCCGGCGATCTTGCCGTCGCGCACCTGCTCGGCGATCGAGGTGATGAAGTTGTCGTGGTTGACCTGGTACGGCAACTCGGTGATCACCAAAGACGTTCTGCCCTTGGAGTCTTCCTCGATCTCGGCGACACCGCGCATGCGGATGGAGCCGCGCCCGGTGGTGTACGCGTCGTGAATCCCCTGTGTCCCAACGATCAAGCCGGATGTCGGGAAATCGGGGCCGGTGATCTTTTCGCAGACCGCCTTGAGGGTGGTCTCCTCGTCGGCCTCGTGGTTGTCCAGCGCCCAGTACACGGCCTCGGCCAACTCACGCAGGTTGTGCGGCGGCATGTTGGTGGCCATACCGACGGCGATACCGCCGCTGCCGTTGGCCAGCAGGTTCGGGAACCGGCTCGGCAGCACGGTCGGCTCCATGACCCGGCCGTCGTAGTTGGGAATGAAATCGACTGTCTCCTCGTCGATTTCACGCAACATTTCCATGGCCAGCGGTGTCAGCCTGGCCTCGGTGTAACGCATGGCGGCGGCGGGATCGTTACCCGGCGAGCCGAAGTTTCCTTGGCCGTCCACCAGCGGGTAACGCAGCGACCAGGGCTGCGCCATACGCACCAAGGTGTCGTAGATGGAGGCGTCGCCGTGTGGGTGGTAGTTACCCATGGTCTCGGCCACCGAGCGCGCCGACTTGGCGTGGCTGCGGTCGGGCCGGAACCCGGAGTCGTACATCGCGTAAAGGACGCGGCGGTGCACGGGCTTGAGGCCGTCGCGCACTTCGGGCAAGGCGCGGCCCACGATGACGCTCATGGCGTAATCGATGTAGCTGCGCTGCATCTCCTGCTGGATGTCTACCGGTTCGATCCGGTCGACGGCGTCGTCACCGCCGGGGGGCAGCGTTGTGTCGGTCATGTGCTCCTCGTTCATGCTGCGCCCGGAGAAGGCCGGGCAACCCCACCAGCCTAGTCACTTCTGCGATGGGTTTCTCGGATCCAGGCCCGTGCGTCGTTCTCAGCGGCTTTAGATGCCGATATCCCAAGTATCCGGTACTCTTTGTTACGCAGGCGTGAGCCGCAACGAGGCGGCCAGGGCCGAAAGGGAGCTGCCAGCCATGACCACTCTGACGTCCGATTTCACCGAGGAATCCACCGGCGAACGGCTACGCCGATGGGCCGACGAGTGGCGGCGCATGGCGGCGGTCGCGGTGTCGAACGCCGACGGCCCCAAGACCGGAATGGTCTACGACATCGTCGGTCCGCAGAACTTATTCGGCGAAGAGTCGCTCTTCATCAACTTCGGGTACTGGCGCGACCACCCGACAACCCTCGACGAGGCAAGCCGCGACCTTGCGCGCCTGGTTGCCTCCAGCGCCGGATTCACCTCGAAGGACGTGGTGGTGGACTGCGGCTGCGGATACGGCGATCAAGACATTCTGTGGGCCAACGAGTTCAAGGTGAAGAAGATCACCGGGGTCAACATCGCCGAGGAGCAGATCGCGATCTCGACTCAACGGGTCGCCGAGGCCGGTCTGTCCGACACGATCTCCTACGTCAAGGCCTCGGCCACCGATCTACCGTTCGGCAACGAGTCCTGCACCAAAGTGGTGGCGCTGGAGTCGGCCTTTCATTTCCCGTCGCGCATCGACTTCTTCCGGGAGGCGCTGCGCGTGCTCAAGCCCGGTGGACGTCTGGTGACGGCGGATATCGTCCCGCGGCGTACCGCGCTGACCGCGCTGGCACGCAATCAGGTGGCACGTCGAGGCTGGCAGGGTGCGTCACCGAGCGCGGTGCCCTGGGCCGTCGATGTACAGGGATACCGAGATCTACTGCTGGACATGGGCTTTGCCCGGGCCGAGACATGGTCAATCGCCGATGATGTCTATCCACCGCTGTCCAAGTTCCTGGCCAAGCGGCTGCGCCAACCCGACATGAAACATGTCAACCCGCTGCTGCGCGCGCAGTTCAATTCGGTGGGTATGCGGCTCTTCTCGCTGCATTCGGACTACATCGTGTCCGTGGCGCACAAGGCCTGAGCGCTAGCTCAACTTCTTTCCCTGCGCCAATAACTCGACGTACTGCACGATCCGCCGGGCACGAGTCTCCGGTCTCTTGATGGTGGTGAGGCGGAACAGGAACGGCCAGCGCGCCGTCTTGGTCAGAGAGTCGAAGAACTGCTGCGCCTGCGGCTCGGCGCGCAGTGCCCGCGCGAAGTCCTCGGGGACTTCGATGGTGGCCTGCGAGCTGTAGGCGGCGTCCCAACGGCCGTCAGCCTTGGCGGCGTCTACTTCTCGTAGGCCTGCGGGCCTGAGCCGGCCCTCGCCGGTGAGCCGTTCGATATGGCCGACGTTGATCTTCGACCAGGTGCTGCGGGCGCGGCGCGGGGTGAACATGCGCAGGGTGTACTGCTCGTCGAGCGATTTGGCTTGACCGTCGATCCACCCGAAGCAGAGTGCTTCCTCCAGGGCTTCCTTGTGGTTGACGCTGGGGATGCCGCTGGCCTTCTTGGCCATCTTGATCCAGACGCCAGGGGAGTCCGCGTGGTTCTCTTCCAACCACTCTTCCCAGTCACGTTGCGACGCAAAGTAGATGGTGGGGCGGTCGGCGGCCATGTGGTTAGGGTACGGGTGGGCGGTGACATGACAGACCCGTGCCCATCGGCGTCCTCACCGGCGACGAAACGCGTCCGATTGGTGTCGCGACCAGCACCGTTCCACCGTTCTGCCAGATATGGTCCGCGGCGCTACAGCGATACCCAGGGCGACTAGTACGTTGTCCACACCATGTGGAACGGAGACGAGCTCGCGCTCGACGAATACCTGGCCTTCATAGGCTTCGACGGCGCCCAGGCGCCGTCCCTGGACACCCTGCGGCGCCTACAGCGTGGGCACGTCCTGAACGTCAAGTGGGAGAACCTCGATGCGGTGCTGCACAAGCACGTCGCACTGGATATCCCGGCGGTTCAGGCGAAGCTGCTGCGCGGGCCCCGCGGCGGCTACTGCTACGAGCACGTCGCCCTGTTCGCAGGGGTTCTGGAGCGCCTCGGCTTCGACTTCTTCGGAATTCAGGGGCGCGTGCAAATGGGCGCCACCACCATTCGGCCGGCGACGCACGGCATGCTCGTGGTCCGGCTCGACGGACAACAGTGGCTCTGCGATGTCGGATTCGGTACCAGCCCTCTTGCCCCGATACGCATTGTCGACGAGGCCACCATCGACGACGGATCGTGGGCGTACCAACTGCTGCGCGGCGAGGTCACACCCGGCGCCGACGGGTGGACCCTGTCGGAGGCCGCCGGGGACGGAACGCTGCCGGGGTGGATGAGCCGGTACACCTTCGTGCTGGAACCGCAGTACCCGATCGACTATCGCGCCGCGAGTTACTTCGTCGCATCGAGTCCCCATTCACCCTTCAGTACAAGGGTTTTCGTACAGAAGATCACGTCCGATCACGCGTACATCCTGGACCACCGCGAGTTGCACGACATCCGCCCCGCCATAGGCCGCAAGACACGGCAGCTGACACCCGCGGAAGTCGTGGTGGCGCTGCGCGACATCTTCGGTATCGAACTGAAGGACGATGACTCGTCACTGCTGTTAGAACGGCTGGCACAGCACTAACGTCGATACCTGCCCGAGGCCATTCCGTCGAAGACACGGCAACTATCTCGCCGGGTGGGCGAGCGCCACTACACGTCGAGGAAGCGCACGTCCCTGGCGTTTCGGGTGATGAAGCTGCGGCGCGCCTCGACGTCCTCGCCCATCAGAATCGAGAACAGCTCGTCGGCCGCGGCCGCATCGTCGAGTGTCACCTGACGCAGCACACGCACGGACGGGTCCATGGTGGTCTCCCACAGTTCCTTGGCATCCATCTCACCAAGACCCTTGTAGCGCTGGATGCCGTCGTCCTTGTTGATCTTCTTGCCGGCCTTGAGCCCGGCCTCCATCAGCCCGTCGCGCTCACGGTCGGAGTACGCGAACTCCGGCTGGCTGCGCTGCCACTTGAGCTTGTACAGCGGCGGCTGCGCCAGGAAGATGTGGCCGTGCTCCACCAGTGGGCGCATGAAACGGAACAACAACGTCAGCAGCAACGTCGAAATGTGTTGGCCGTCAACGTCGGCGTCGGCCATCAACACGATCTTGTGATACCGCAGCTTGGCGATATCGAACTCGTCGTGGATACCCGTGCCCAACGCGGTGATGATCGCCTGGACTTCGGTGTTCTTCAAAACCCGGTCGATACGGGCCTTTTCAACGTTGATGATCTTGCCGCGCAGCGGCAGGATGGCCTGGAACATCGAGTCGCGGCCGCTCTTGGCCGAACCACCGGCCGAGTCGCCCTCCACCACATACAGTTCCGACTTCGACGGATCGGTTGAGCGGCAATCGGCCAGCTTGCCAGGCAGCCCACCGATGTCGGTGGCGCTCTTGCGGCGGACCAGCTCGCGCGCCTTGCGCGCCGCGATCCGCGCCTGTGCCGACGAAACCGCCTTATTCACAACGGTTTTTGCGTCAGCAGGGTTCGAGTCGAACCAATGCTGCAGCTGCTCGTTGCATACCTTCTGCACAAACGACTTGACCTCGGTGTTACCCAGCTTGGTCTTGGTCTGACCCTCGAACTGAGGCTCACCGACCTTTACCGAGATGACCGCTGCCAATCCCTCACGGATGTCATCACCGGTGAGGTTGGTGTCCTTCTCCTTGAGAAGCTTCTTCTCCTTGGCGTACTTGTTGACCACCGTCGTGAGCGCCGCGCGGAATCCCTCTTCGTGCGTGCCACCCTCGTGGGTGTTGATGGTGTTGGCGAAGGTGTGCACCGACTCGGAGTAGCCCGCATTCCACTGCATCGCGATCTCGACCTCGTGGCCTTCACCTTTTCCGGAGAAGTCGACGATGGTGGTGTGGATGGCTGATTTGGTGCGGTTGATGTGCTTGACGAAGTCGACCAGGCCATCGGGGTAGTGGAAGACGCGGTTCTTAACCTTATGCGGCGCAGCCGATTCCGCGGCCTGCTCTTCGGCGCTCTTAGGCGCCTCGGCGGTGTCGCTGACCACCTCGTCGGTCACGTCGGCGTTACTCACACGCTCGTCGGTGAGCTTGATGGTCAGGCCCTTGTTGAGGAAGGCCTGCTCCTGGAGGCGCCTGGCGACCGTCTCAAAGTCGTAGGTAGTGGTCTCGAAGATCTCCGGATCCGCCCAGAACCGGACGGTGGTACCCGTCTTCTTGGTGGCCGCGCCCTGCTGCAATGTGCCCGGCACTGAGGCCGTGTACACCTGCTGCCACTCGTGGCCATCGCGCAGAATCTCCAGCTCGACCTTGGTCGAGAGCGCGTTCACCACCGAGATACCCACACCGTGCAGACCGCCCGACACCGCGTAGGAATCCGAGTCGAACTTGCCGCCGGCGTGCAGCTGGGTCATGACGACGTCAACGGTGGGTATGCCGGAGGCATGCATGGCCACCGGGATACCGCGGCCATCGTCCTTGACCTGGATGCCGCCGTCCTCAAGCATCGTCACCTCGACGGTGGTGGCGTAGCCGGCCATCGCCTCATCAACGGAGTTGTCGACAACTTCCCAGATCAGATGGTGCAGACCGCGTTCACCGGTGGACCCGATGTACATGCCGGGGCGTTTCCGGACCGCTTCGAGCCCCTCTAGGATGGTGATCGAGTCGGCACTGTATTCGCTCTTGGCACTCTTCTTCGGCGCAGCCACGATCGACTTTGTCTCCTGTCTGGAAGTAACGACTCTCGCGGGCCACAGACCCAGCGAACCGTGTTACCAACATCCTACTGGTCTGTACCGGCGGCACCTAGCTTCAGGGCATGTTTCATCCCCTCTATTTACGCCGTCCGTCGCATATCTCGGATCAGGCCGTGTCAGGACGCTCTAGACACCGGTTCTACGGCACGACGCGGCGATGAGCCCTCAACCATAGGTATCGCGCGGGCCGCGTCCGGCGATATGTCGGGGACCCTTACGCCAGGAGGGTGCGGTCGGCCCGGAGATCTTCAGACTCGTCACCACCCCGTCTCCCACCGCCGCGGCGATCTTCGCTAGCAGCTGCGCCTGCACCAGCCGCAGCTGCGTCGCCCAGGCTGTGGACTCCGCCGAGACTGTCAGTACTCCCTCGTTCAGGGCGGTCGGGGTCGCATGTGCGGCAATCTGCTCGCCGACGACGGCCTCCCACCGACCGAACACCGCGCCCTCGGAGACTCGCGCGGACCAGCCCCGGCGATTGGCCAGATCTCCTGCCGCCCTTCCCAGCAGCTGCGGATCACGCGCATCCGGGCCCGGACCTGACCAGGTGCGGCGCCCTCCCGCGACCCGTCGACGCTGCTGCGGTGATCTGCCGCCTCTGCCGATATCTTTTCCTTGCTGTTTTGCCGCGCCACGTGCCTCTTCGAGCACCCGGCGCACCAAATCCATCCCTGTGACCCCGGCCAGATGCTCCGGCGGCCAGGCCTCTTCCTCACTCATGCGCCACCGACTTTCGTCCCGAAGGATCTTCCTGTACGTCGACGGTAACCGTGCGCGCCGACAATTCCTCGGGAACGTCGTCGGGGACCGCCGCGGTCACGAGTACTTGCTCCGCGTCGGCCGCAACAGTGGCCAAAGACCTCCGCCTGGCGCCATCGAGTTCTGCGAACACATCGTCGAGCATCAGCAGGGGGTCGGTGCCGTCGGAACGGAGCAGGTCAAAGGCGGCAAGCCGCAGGGCCAGGGCGAAAGACCACGATTCCCCATGACTGGCGAAGCCTTTCGCCGGCCCATCACCGAGCCGCAGCTCCAGGTCGTCTCGGTGTGGTCCCACCAGGCAGACTCCGCGTTCAATCTCTGCCGACCTCTTAGCAACCAGCCCGGCGTGCAGTGCCTCCGCAAGGCGTTCCACCGAAAGTTCTCCGTCGACACCCTCGACGCTACTGCGGTACGCGATATCGGCCAGCCGCGATGCGGGCGCCAGCAGCTGATACGACTTTTCCACCAGTGGCCGCAACTCACCGACCAATTCGATACGCGCAGAAAGTAATTCGGCGCCATGTGCAACCAGATGCCCATTCCACACATCGAGGGTATCCAGCACACTCTGATCATTCCGCTGTCTCAACGCCGCACCCGCGGTCTTGAGCAGCGCGGTGCGCTGCCGGAGCACCTTGTCGTAGTCGGCACGCACGCCAGCCATCCGGGGACGGCGCTGAATCAGCAGGTCGTCAAGAAAACGGCGTCGATCCGACGGGTCCCCGCGCACCAAGGACAGGTCCTCTGGTGCAAACAGCACGGCATGCAGAATTCCAACGATCTCCCGTGGGCTGCGCACCGGGGAGCGGTTTATCCGTGCCTTGTTCGCCCGCCCGGCCGCGATCTCCAGATCGATCGCCAGTTCCCGACCGTCATTGACGACGATGGTCGACACCACCGCCCTTTCGGCACCGTTGCGTACCAGGGGAGCGTCGGTGGCGACTCGGTGCGAACCCAGGGTTGACGAATACCAAAGGGCCTCAACAAGATTAGTCTTGCCGTAGCCGTTGGGGCCGACGAACACGGTGCGCCCGGGTTCGAGCTCCAGGTCGACTCGTTCCCACGACCGGAAGTCTCGCAATCCCAGCTGTCGTACGTACACGTCGGTCCGCGCGCGTCCTTAGCCGGAGAGACCGACGCGCTTGACCGCGTGGCCGCCGAACTGGTTACGCAACGCCGAGACCGCCTTCATTGCAGGTGAATCTTCTTGCCGCGAAGCAAATCTCGCGAACAACGACGCGGCGATGACCGGCGCGGGCACCCGATGGTTGATGGCCTCCTCGACCGTCCAACGTCCCTCTCCGGAGTCTTCGGTGTATCCGGAAATCGCGTCGAAGCCGGGATCTTCCTTCAAAGCCTTGGCCAGCAGATCCAGTAGCCATGACCGCACCACGGTGCCCTTGGTCCAGGCCTGCAGTACGGCCTGCACATCGGTGATCAGCGGTTCGGCCGCCAGCAGCTCGTACCCCTCGGCATAGGCATGCATGAGGCCGTACTCGATACCGTTGTGAATCATCTTGGCGTAGTGACCCGCGCCGACCGGGCCGGCATGTACGAAGCCGTCCGCACGATCACCCTCGGGACGCAGCGTGTCAAAGATCGGCAACGCCCGCGCCACATCGGCGTCGCTGCCCCCAACCATCAGCCCGTAGCCATTCTCCTTGCCCCACACCCCGCCGGATACACCCGCATCGATGTATCCAATCCCCTTGGCCGCCAACAGCTCCGCATTCGGCTGGTCTTCGGTGAACCTCGAGTTACCGCCGTCGATCACGAGGTCGCCCTCGGACAATTCCTCGGCGAGCTCAGCGATCGTCTGTTGGGTAATCGGACCCGACGGCACCATCACCCACACCACACGAGGCGCCTCTAAGGCATCAGCCAGCCCTTTAAGCGAGGGCACATCGGTGACCTCCGGGCGTGGGTCGTATCCGATGACCTCATGCCCACCGGCGCGCAGCCGGTCGCGCATGTTGAAACCCATCTTGCCCAGTCCAACCAAACCCAGCTGCATGACCTATAACCTCCGATGACCAGTACCTATACCGATTGGGGTGCGAGCCCTAGCCGGGCAGGCGCACCGGCATCAATAGATAGACATAGTCAGTTTGCGCTGCCGTAAACGGCCCGGGGCCTTCTGGCGAGCTTTGATCGTCTTCCGCCGGACGCAGTACGGCCGGACGGCTGGGAGTCGTGAAGCCGAAAGTCACCCGATTCGAGTGCAGCGACCCAAGACCATCGGTCAGGTACGTCGGATTGAAGGCGATGGTCAGCGGTTCACCGACGAAATCCACTTCGAGTTCTTCCTCGGCACGGCCCACATCATCGGCACCTGCCGACAACCGCAGCAGTCCCGGCTCGAATTCCAGCCTGATCTGCGCTCCACGGTCGGCAACCAGCGCAACACGTTTGATGGCTTCCACCAACTCGGCAATACCGACGGTGGCCAGTGCGGTGTGCTCGGTCGGCAGCAACTGCCGGAACTTGGGGAACTCGGCGTCGAGCAGGCGGGTGGTACTGCGCTTGCCGTTGCTGACGATGCCCAACAGACCTTCGGATCCGATCGCCGAACCCGCGCCCAGCGCGAGCTGCACGTCTGATCCACTGGACGCAGACTTTGCCGCCTCGGACAGCGTCTTGGCCGGAACCAACACCGCGGCGCTGGTCTCGCCTGATCCGGACGTCCACTTCAGCTCGCGAACAGCCAGACGGAAGCGGTCTGTTGCCGCCAAAACCACTGTGTCGCCGTTGATTTCAACCCGGATACCGGTCAGCATCGGGAGCGTGTCGTCCTTACCCGCAGCGACCGCGACCTGGCCGATCGCCTCGGAAAACACCTCCGAACCCAGGGCGCCGGTCTCCTCCGGCAGCGAGGGCAACGCCGGGTAATCCTCGACCGGCATGCTCGGCAGCGAGAACTTCGCGCTTCCACAGCTGATCAACAGGCGTGTACCTTCCAACGCCACATCGACAGGCTTATTGGGCAGCGACCGGGTGATATCAGAAAGAAGTCGGCCCGACACCAGCGCACTACCGGACGCGGCAACCTCCGCCGGCACCTGCACCTGCGCGGAAACCTCGTAATCGAAGCCGGAGAGGGTCAGACCCGTGTCATGCGCGGTCAGCAGCACACCAGCCAAGACCGGAACCGTCGGCCGCGAGGGCAGACTCCGCGCAACCCACGCCACCGAATCGGCGAAGTCGTCGCGCGCGACCCTGAACTTCAGGCTGGTGTCTGCGGCAGTGGGGCTCGCAAGATCCATGAATACCCTTCGCTTCCTCGTTGTCCAGGTCGGACTGTCTGCACACAAAAATCCGTGATAGCCATCGTGGCACGCCCGGGTGACAGCGTTGACAGCGCATCGGACGACCCCCGGCACGTCACCGGGGCACCGCGCACAAGTTCTGTCACTCGGAGTGGGAAGTCTCAGGCCTTGCGACTTCCGAAGCACAACCGTAGATGCTTTCGACGCATCGGGAAAGCGGATCAGTCGCTCCGAGGATCCCTGAAGTCCATGGCCGGGTTACCGGCTGGACGGTCCTTGTTGACGCGTCCATCCACACAGCTGCTTTTAGAGAGAAAGATTAGATAGAGATCTAAGCAGTATTAGTAGGTGCTGTGGAATCTGTGGACAGACAAGTGTTGTCGCACGACAGAGGCTCAGAGGGGTTGTCAGGAGTTTGTGGATTCCGACGAAGGTTGCGCCCCGCGGATGTGGAGGACATGTCATTCGTTCAGCAACCCCCAACCGATCGTAGGTTTGCCCCACGGCAGTCCACAGTCCTGTGCACAACGTCGATTGGTGTGGATGTGACGTGTGAGCCACACGAGGTGACAAAAAATCATCGAGAAAAATCTCGAAAAGTCTTGAAATGGGTACGTGTTGAGGGCCCGGCGCGGTGCGGTGAGACAAAAAACCCGGCCGCGGGGGCCGGGTGGGGCAGGAATTAGGTCAGTGCCGGGAACGCTGGCGGATCCGGGCGGTGAGTTCCTTGACGTGATCGAAAACCTCACGCCGCTGAGCCATTTCGCCACGGACCTTCTTGTCGGCATACATGACGGTGGTGTGGTCACGGCCAAACGTCTGGCCGATCTTGGGCAGCGAGAGGTCCGTGAGTTCGCGGCAGAGGTACATGGCGATCTGGCGCGCCTGCGCCAGCGCCCGTGTCTTGCCGGGCCCACGAAGCTCTTCCACGGTGGTGTCGAAGTACTCCGCGGTGACCGCCATGATCGTGGCGGCGCTTATCTGAATGGAGTTTGAGTCGGGGATGAGGTCGCGCAGCACAATCTCGGCCAGCGACAGCTCGATGGGGGACTTGTTCAGCGAGGCGAAAGCGGTCACCCGGATGAGCGCCCCTTCGAGTTCCCGAATATTGCGTTCGATCCGGCTTGCGATGAGTTCCAAGACGTCATCGGGGACGTCCAGCCGATCCATCTGTGCCTTCTTGCGCAGGATCGCGATCCGCGTTTCCAGTTCGGGGGGCTGAACATCGGTGATGAGGCCCCACTCAAAGCGGGTGCGCAGCCGGTCCTCAAGAGTGGCCAGGCCCTTCGGAGGCCGGTCGGAGGAGATCACGATCTGCTTGTTGGCGTTGTGCAGGGTGTTGAAGGTGTGGAAGAACTCTTCCTGGATACCTTCCTTGCCCTCGATGAACTGAATGTCGTCGACCAGGAGAACATCGATGTCGCGGTAGCTGCGTTTGAAGGCGACTCGACGGTCATCGCGCAAAGAATTGATGAAGTCGTTGGTGAACTCTTCGGTGGAGACGTACTTGACGCGCATACCGGGAAACAGGCGCTGGGCATAGTTCCCGGCGGCGTGCAGTAGATGCGTCTTACCCAACCCGGATTCACCCCAGATGAACAACGGGTTGTACGCGCGGGCGGGAGCCTCGGAAACTGCGACGGCGGCCGCATGCGAGAACCGGTTGGATGCGCCGATGACGAAAGATTCGAAGGTATAACGCGCATTGAGGCTCGTGTCGGGGGTCTCGGCCTTGTCGGCCCCGCCCGGACGGTTGATGAAGTAGGACGGCCACGATTCGTGTGCGCTAGCAAGCGCCTCGGTGGTCTCATCGACCTCGTCGAGCTCGAGTTCGGGCGTGGGGCCGGCGACTTCCAAATCTTCGCCAGGAGCCGGCGCCGCGATTCGCACGCCCAGCTCGACGTTCTCGCCGAGGCGACGGGAAAGGGCCTCCACGATGGGTCCGCGCAGGTGCCGTTCGATCTCGTTTTGCACGAAGCTGGATGGCACGGAAAGCAGTGCGAAACCTTCGGCCATGGTGAGTGGCTTGACCAATGTGAGCCAGGCGCGCTGCTGAGGCGTGAGTGGCGGAAAACTCGACAAATATTGGTTGTCGTCACCATTGAGCTCTGCGACGACGGTATTCCATACCGCCGTGAACTGGGAATTCAGTTCATCAGTCAACGGCGAGCATCTCTCTGGCAGTAGGGGACACGTCGACAGTAGCCCCTTTTCAATGATCGGTCGTGGGTTTCCACACGGTTATCCACACCTGTGGACAACAAAGCAGACCACCCGTGTGGTGGTCAGTGTGCGCATACCAGGAGATCACGTCGGATCACCTGTTCCGGGGGACCGGCTAGTCGGTGTCCGACCGCGATCGGCATCGGCCCGCGTGGGTGGTTCCGATGCATTCGCCCGGTGGAAACGGCATTCGCAGAAGCTAACAGTTTTTGTGCCGCCCCGCCAACCTATCCCGTGACTACGGTGACAACTTTCGTAAAGGTGACGGACTGCTGTGCAGAGGGGATACGCGTGTGACGGTTGAGATCAGTTTGACCGGCGACGAGCAGGTCAGTACCCTCAAACAGTCGCCCGAACGTTGGCGGCACGGCCGCGACCCGCACGTCATCAGGGGTGAAACCCGAGATTCCGTAGGCACCGCGCCGGTGGCGAGTGAGCAGTACCAACGGACTGATGCGTCTCAGCACATTGCATGCGTCGTGAACGGGCGGCGTGAGTGATGTCAGTTGAGCACGTGACGGATATAAAGGAGTAGTAGCGGTGGCAAAGGGCAAGCGGACCTTCCAGCCAAACAATCGGCGTCGCGCGCGTACCCACGGGTTCCGGTTGCGCATGCGCACCCGTGCCGGACGCGCAATCATTGCGGTCCGGCGTCGTAAGGGCCGCAAGGAACTGACCGCCTGAGTTTCGGGCGCAGGTAGGTAGTCGGTGTTACCGACTCGACACCGGATGACCAAATCATCCGAATTCCGGCAGACCGTCAAGCGTGGAGTGCGAACTGCCCACGCAGACTTGGTGATTCATCTGCAACGTGGCTGTGTGGGTTCTACACCGGCCGACGCCGAGGGTCCCAAGGTCGGTTTGATCGTCGGGAAATCGGTAGGCGGCGCGGTAGTGCGCCATCGGGTGTCTCGTCGGCTCCGGCATGTTGCCGCCGAGGTGCTCCCCACACTTGAACCCGTGGATCGCATGGTGATCAGAGCGCTGCCCAGTAGCAGCACCGCACTCTCGGCGAGTCTGCGTCAGCAATTGCGTGACGGAGTCCACCGGTCGATACCCCGGTTGGAACCCGCACCCGAGCGGCAGCCATGAAAAGCCGTCCCGCACGCGCGGTGATCTTCCTGATTCGCCTGTATCAAACCTGGGTCTCGCCGATGCGTCTGCCCAGTTGCCGGTTTATGCCGACCTGCAGCCAGTACGCGGTCGAGGCATTGACCGTGCACGGACTGGTCCGCGGCGGTTGGTTGGCCACGATTCGCCTACTGAAGTGCGGACCCTGGCACCACGGTGGATGGGATCCGATTCCTGAACGCCATACCAAGCACGAAGACGTAGAGCACGTGAGCGTGCGGAGGAGTACAGCGGATGTTTGATTGGTTCAGTCTCGGGTTCATCTACTACCCCGTCTCGGCGATCATGTGGGTTTGGTACAAGCTGTTCGCGTACCTGCTGGGCCCCAAGAACTTCTTCGCATGGGCGCTGTCGGTGATGTTCCTGGTGTTCACCCTCCGGGCGATTCTGTACAAGCCGTTCGTCCGCCAGATTCGGACCACCCGGCAGATGCAGGAGCTGCAACCACAGATCAAGGCTCTGCAGAAGAAGTACAAGAACGATCGTCAGCGCATGGCACTGGAGATGCAGAAGCTGCAGCGCGAGCACGGTTTCAATCCGATCCTCGGCTGCCTGCCGATGCTGGCGCAGATTCCGGTGTTCTTGGGTCTGTTCCACGTACTGCGTTCGTTCAACAGAACTACCGGTGGCTTCGGTCAGGTGCATATGTCGGTAGAGGCGAACCGCGCCACGGGTAACTACATTTTCAGCGCCGGCGACGTGGCCAACTTCCTGGACGCGAACCTGTTCGGTGCCCCGCTGGGCGCCACGATGATTCAGACGACGGGTCTGGACGCGTTCACCGAATTCAACAGGTGGGCTGTCGCGGGAGTCTCGATACCGTTGATGGTCATCGCGGGTATCGCGACCTACTTCAACAGCCGGGCCTCTATCGCGCGGCAGAGTCCTGAGGCCCAGGCCAACCCGCAGACCCAGATCATGAACCGGTTGGCGCTGTACGTGTTCCCGCTTGGTGTGGTCGTGGGTGGTCCGTTCCTGCCGATCGCGATCATCCTGTACTGGGTGTCCAACAACATTTGGACGTTCGGTCAGCAGCATTACGTCTTCAACCACATCGCCAAGGAAGAAGAAGAGAAGAAGCAGGCGGATCTGGAGCGACGGGCCGCGAATGCCCCGAAGCCAGGTGCCAAGCCGACGCGCGGCGGGAAGAACCAGCCGGCGAAACAAGCAGACGAATCCGACAGCACCGAGATTGTGGAATCGGGTGGCACGGACGAGGACACCGGGGGACAGGCTTCCCCGGACTCCACCAATGGATCAGGTACGACGAGCCGCACCCCGAAGCCGGGTGCTCGGCCCGATCGTCGCCGCAAGCGCTAACCGCCCGCGATTCTGCACGGGCGTGACAGAGGGAGAAGAACGATGACCGATCTGGACACTCAAGCCGAAGAGACCACAACCGAGGTCGACGCCGCACCCGAGGGTGAGACGCGCACGGTGGATCTCGAGGAACGTCTGGTTGCCGAAGGCGAGATCGCCGGCGACTATCTCGAGGAGCTCGTCGACGTCCTGGACTTCGATGGCGATATCGACCTCGATGTCGAGGGAGACCGCGCGATCGTGAGCATCGACGGTGGGGGCGACCTGTCCAAGCTCGTTGGCCGCAAGGGCGAGGTGCTCGACGCGTTGCAGGAGTTGACACGGCTGGCGGTGCAGCAGAAGTCCGGTGAGCGCAGCCGCCTGATGCTGGATATCGCGAACTGGCGGGGCCGTCGTCGCGACGAGCTGGCGGCGCTGGGCACCAAGATCGCCAAGCAGGTGCTGGAGTCTGGTGAGCGCGAGGAGCTCGCTCCCATGACTCCTTTCGAGCGCAAGATCGTGCACGACGCCGTTGCGGCAATCGACGGTGTGCACAGCGAGAGCGAGGGCGTGGAGCCCTCGCGTCGTGTCGTCGTCCTGCACGACTAGTCAGCCACCAAATCCCATCCATGTAATTCAGTGGCCGCGCTCCGGGAGGAATGTTTCACGTGAAACACGGCGAGACCCTCCCGGTGCCGGAGGCCGCAGCCGAGGTCTTCGACGAGCGGCTGCCTCTAGCGGTCGACTACGTTGACGCACTCGCGACGATTGGTGTGGAGCGCGGTCTGATTGGCCCACGCGAGGCCGATCGATTGTGGGAGCGCCACATCCTCAACAGCGCCGTGCTGGGGGAGTTACTCGACTCCGGTGAGCGAGTGATCGATGTCGGAAGCGGCGCGGGCCTGCCGGGTGTCCCGTTGGGTATCGCACGCCCCGACGTCGATATCGTTCTGGTCGAGCCGATGCTGCGCCGCACCGACTTCCTCCGTGAAATGATCGAGCGGCTGGGCCTCACCAACGTATCGGTGGTGCGCGGCCGGGCGGAGGAACCAAGTGTTATCGCGGAGGTTGGTGGGGCGGACGCGGTCACGTCTCGGGCGGTCGCGGCACTGGACAAGATCGGTCGGTGGTCCCTTCCGTTGACGCGGATCGGCGGACGCATGTTGGCGATCAAAGGCGATCGCGCCGATGAAGAAGTGCAGCAGTACGGTAGTGCGCTGAGCCTGCTCGGCGCTGACGATGTGAGGGTGGTGCAGTGTGGCACGCGGTACCTCGATCCGCCCACCACGGTGGTGGTCGCGCGGCGGAAAGAATGCGACGGAGGCCGTCGACGGGGAAGCTCCCGCGACGGTACGCGGAAGCGGAGCCGATGAGCATCCGATCAAGGAGACGACAGTGACTAGCGACGATGTTTCACGTGAAACCGGCGCAACGGGTGACGGCCACCGCTCGCCCGCGAACTTCGAGGAGTCGGAGACTCCGATCGGTGCAGCCGCTCAGCGTGCCACCCAGATCAAGCAAGGATCGGTCCGTCTTCCGAAGCCGGCGCATCGCCGGATGCTGACGATCGCCAACCAGAAGGGTGGCGTCGGCAAGACCACAACCGCGGTGAACCTCGCCGCCGCGATGGCGATGCAGGGTCTGAATGTTCTGGTGATCGACCTCGATCCACAGGGCAACGCGAGCACCGCGCTGGGTGCCGATCATCGTGCGGGCACCCCGTCGTCGTACGAAGTTCTACTCGGTGAGATCCCCATCAAGGACGCGATCCAATCCAGTCCACAGAGCGAGCACCTCTTCTGCGTTCCGGCGACGATCGACCTGGCCGGTGCCGAGATCGAATTGGTGTCGATGGTGGCTCGCGAGGGCCGGCTGCGTGGCGCGATCGCTGGGCTACCCGCCGACGCGTTTGACTTCGTATTCATCGACTGCCCGCCCTCGCTCGGCCTGCTGACGGTCAACGCACTCGTGGCGGCGAACGAGGTGCTGATCCCGATCCAGTGTGAGTACTACGCGCTGGAGGGCGTCGGCCAGCTGCTGCGCAATATCGAACTCGTCCAGGCCCACCTGAATCCCGCGCTGCATGTGTCGACGATTCTGCTGACCATGTACGACGGTAGGACCAAGCTCGCCGACCAGGTGGCCGACGAAGTGCGTAGCCACTTCGGTCCGAAGGTGTTGGGGTCGGTCATCCCGCGTAGCGTCAAGGTCTCAGAGGCTCCGGGATACGGAACCAGCGTCCTCGAATACGACCCGGGTTCACGGGGAGCCCTGAGCTACTTGGATGCCGCGCGCGAACTCGCGCAGCGGCCGAGCCCGTCGGCGAGTGATCCACAATGAGCGCCGTGCACTACGAGAAGATGATCATGTGCGTACAGCGGATGCAAAAAGGGAGAAGTAACCGATGAGTCAGTCGCCACCATCACGGCGTAAGGGCGGACTCGGCCGAGGCCTGGCATCCCTGATCCCGACGGCACCGGTGGATGGTGCACCCACCCCCGCAGGCCCGCGCCTGGGTGACGCCGCCGCCGATGTGATCATCGGCGGCGGCCCAGCGGCTCCGTCTGCACCGGCCACCGATATCGGCGCGGTGTACCGCGAGATCGCGGTGACGGCCATCAAGCCCAACCCCAAGCAGCCGCGCCAGGTCTTCGACGAGGAGGCGCTCGCGGAGTTGGTCCACTCCATCCGCGAGTTCGGTGTGATGCAGCCGATCGTGGTGCGTGCGGTCGCGGGCGGTGACTACCAACTCGTCATGGGGGAGCGGCGGTGGCGTGCTACCCAGGAGGCCGGTTTGGATACCATCCCGGCGATTGTCCGGGAGACGGCCGACGACAATCTGCTTCGAGACGCGCTGCTGGAGAACATCCACCGGGCGCAGCTGAACCCTTTGGAAGAGGCGGCCGCGTACCAACAGCTTCTCGATGAGTTCGAAGTGACGCATGAAGAGCTGGCGTCCCGGATCGGTCGATCGCGCCCGGTGATCTCCAACATGATCCGACTGCTGCGCCTACCGATCGCGGTACAGCGCAGGGTCGCGGCGGGAGTCCTATCGGCTGGCCACGCGCGGGCGCTGCTCGCTCTTGAGGGTGGAGCCGAGGCCCAGGAGGAGCTTGCCGCCCGGATCGTGGCCGAGGGAATGTCGGTGCGGGCCGCAGAGGAAGCGGTGACGCTGGCGAACCGCAGCGATGCTCCCAAGCCGGCGCCGCGGCGCAAGCCGATCCAGATGCCGGGCTTGCAGGATGTCGCCGAGCGCTTGTCGGGTACCTTCGACACCCGTGTGACGGTGAGCCTGGGCAAGCGCAAGGGCAAGATCGTCGTCGAGTTCGGCTCGGTGGAAGATTTGCAGCGAATTGTCGACATGATGTCCGGCGAAGCCACGTCCTAGCCCACGGGGGAGAAACGTCACTGTGACGCGAAAACCCACGAAGCACGGCTCCCGCGCGAAAACGCTTGGCAAGTAAGAAGTTTCGGCTCCGTAGGGGAATCATCGGCACGACGACGGCTCCGGCCGTGCATTCCAGGTATCGCGGCAAGGTCGCCGGGTGCCAAACCAGAAATTTCGCATATCCTTGAAGGGTTGCCGGACGCTTGAGGCGTTCCGCGCACCATGTGGACCTGACGTGGAGGCGTACAAGACCAGTGTCGGCTCGGATCGTTCCTTTGCGGCTCGATGGTTTCGAGCAGCTGCCCAAGCACGCCCGGCGGTGTGTCTTCTGGGAAGTGGACCCCGCTACCGTCGGAGACAGCCAGCACCTGTCGGACCCAGAGTTCGAGAAGGAAGCATGGCTGTCGATGGTCATGCTCGAGTGGGGGTCATGCGGTCAGGTCGCGATAGCCGGTCCGCAGTCGCGGCCCGCGACGGTGGGATACGCGTTGTATGCCCCGCCCGGGGTGGTGCCTCGCGCGCAATTGTTCCCGACCGCCCCGGTCAGTGCGGATGCAGTCCTGCTGACGTCCTTGGGTGTGGAGCCGGGTCACGAGTCAGACGGATTGCCGCACAGCATCATCGCCAATGTGGTCGCCGAGTTGGTGCGCCGCGGTGTGCGCGCGCTGGAGGCGTTCGGCCGGACCAGCGAGGCGCTGGATCTTTGCGAAGGGTCGTTGGCTAGGCATTCGGAAGCGGCAGATGTACTGGGGGAGTGCACCATCGAGCAGTGCATGATCGATGTCGACTTCCTGAAGGATGTGGGTTTCACGGTGGTCGCACCGCACCAGCATTTCCCGCGACTGCGGTTGGAGCTTGACAGCGGGCTCGGCTGGAAGGCCGACGTGGAGGCCGCGTTGGAGCGACTCCTGGAGTCGGTGCGGATTCCGCAACCTGCGGGGGCCGGCCCGGTGGTGGGCGCCGCGTTCTAGCGGCAGGGCTCATTGCCCGGCCGGAGGGTCCGTCCATTCGAATGTGGCGCCGCTGCGGCGGACACCCATCGGTAGATGTGCGGGGAAGTGGGCGGTCACCAGGCGCAAGTTTTCGTCGGCACAGCGTCCGAGCAGTGCGCGACGAGCAGCGGTACCCATGACAGGATCGGCGTCCGCGAAAAAGGGCAGATCTGGAAACTGGGCCTGCATGGGGTGATGCAGCGCGTCGCCGGAGATGATGACACCGGTGCCCGGAGCACTGATTTCGATGGCAAGGTGCCCCGGTGTGTGCCCGGCTGTGTCCAGGGTGGTGATGCGCGTGGAGCCGTGCGCGTGGATTTGATGACCCGGGGCGACGAAGCGGTGCGGAGAATGTTCGAGGACCGGAAGGACACTGTCCTGATAGACCCAGCCGCCCCCCTCGGCCCACTCACCTGCCGGAGACGACTCCCATTGTGCCTGAATGTATTTGAGCTCAGTGGCGTGGAACAGATACGTGGCGTTCGAAAAGGTGGGCTGCCAGGTGCCGTTGATCAGCCGGGTGTTCCACCCGCAATGGTCCAGATGGAGATGGGTATTGATGACGATGTCGACGTCCTCGGGATCAAATCCTGCGTGCTTGAGGTGAGTCAGGTAGTCGGTATCGAGCATGTGGAGGTCTGGGAACAAGGGCCGGTTCTTGTGATTGCCTGAGCAGGTGTCGACCACCACGACGGTGTCGCCCAACTCGATGAGGTAGTTGTGGATGGAGAAGATCAGAGCGGCACCATCTGCCGAGATGGCCGATGGTGCATAGGCGGCTCGGGCGAACGCGAGCTGTTGCTCGCTGATGGCTGGATACCAATCGTGTGGCGGGATCGGCCACACCGCAAGTTCGGTGAGCTGGGTGACTGTCGCATCACCGACGGTGAATGTGTTCACAGCGGCCGGAAACGCTCACCGGGAGCGGCGTATTCCCGCTAGGGGGCGATCCCCCGGCAGACGAGGTCGGCGGTTGCGCGTACGCGTGATGCGAGAATGTCCTGATCGGGGTCGTGCCCGTAGCGGGCAAGTATTCCCAGCGGGATGCCGGCCACCGAATCAGCGACGGCCTCGACGTCGATACCCGGCCGGACATAACCAGATTCGATCCCGTCACGTAATAGGCCAGCGAGAACCGAAGCCCCGGCGTCGAACACCTGGCAGAACTGCGCAGTCATCTCCGCATCAACAGCGGCACCCTGTTGCAGCATCAAGCGCGACAGTCGGGGATCTGCCACCACCATCCCGATGTAGGCAAGTCCGAGATTCACTGCAAAATCGTGGAATTCGTCGAGCGACGTAATGCGGCCGGGCAGCGTGTGACTGAGTGTTTCGACGGTGCGCTGGGTGGCGTGCTGCACCACGTGCTCGAGGATGTCGCGTTTGTTGGTGAAGTATCGATAGAACATCGAGTGGCCGGTGCCGAGCCGCTCCGCGATATGCGCGATCGATGTCTGGTGGTACCCGCGCTCGGAGAATTCCGCCAGGGCAGCCTCCACCACCTCTTCTTTGACGAGCTCGCTGCGTCGAGCGCGCTGCCGGTCTGCCATGCGGATCGGCGCTTCCGCGGGGTCCTCCATGCGGCTGAGAATAGTCGACGCCGCAGGCTATCGATGAGGCGTGTCGCCTTACGGAATGATTTGTCTCGAAATGATTGACTTATTCTCAAATCAGACATTAGTGTCCGAATGAACCGCTTGCCGACGGCGAAAGGACACTTGTGACGAGACGATGGAGTGCGGGTGCGCAGTGGGGTCCACCACCAGTCATTCACGGTGAGCCGTGGTGGGCATGGACCGTCGTCGCGATACTTGTTGCTTGCCTGGCGATTTCGCTGATCTGGGTGGGATGGATGACCCTACGGAGGCACGAAGACGCGCTGATGTACTGGCTGATCATGCTCAGCGGGGTGACAGTCCTGCCGTACTTCGTCGAGCCGTGGCTCGACGTCATTGGTGCCACCACCTATATGACCAACGCCCTGCCCTACGTCACGATCGCCGACCGGCCCCTTCCGATCTTCGTTCCGCTGGTCTGGGTGGGTACGGCGCCGACGGCGCTACTCGTCTACGAGATGATCAAAAAGGGTTGGGCCGCTTGGACACTCATCTCGTTCGCGGTGATCTTCGGGATTGGCGAATGTATCGGTGAGATGGTCAACAGTCATTTCGGCCTGATGAGGTACTACAGCAACAACGCACTGGTGTACGGAGTCCCATTGCCCAGCCTCGTGCAGAACGGCGGATTCCTGGTGATGATCGCCTGGGTACTGGTAGCGATCCGGCCGCATATGCGCGGATACCGTTGGGCAATAATCCCATTCGTCGCACCGGGGGCATATCTCGCCTACACCATCATCTGCACGCTGCCGAACTACTTCGCGATTCATCTGGGACTCGGGCCCGGACCGTCATGGGCGATCGCCATCCTGTGCACGGCCCTCAACCTCCTGGCCGTTGTGATCGCGGCGTACTCACCTACGTGTCAGCGTTACCGCGATGCGGTCGGAGCCACGGTGTTGGGACCGGCGCGTGGCGCGCGCTCCAAACAGCCCGTGCCCGTGGCGTAGTCACCCCTCGGAAAAGGAGACCAAGGAGCATGCCGCAGCCACCCACTGCCGAGAACACGACCGATGCTTGTCCATTCGAGGCTTCCGCAAGGACCCAATCCGGCGCAATAGATGTGTCGCTGCCACGTGAGCTGACGGGAGATTGGGGGCCATTGCCGCTCAATCCGACGGTGCGCGAAGTCAACGAGATTGGTAGACGACACGGAGGATCTGCCTTCGGTAGGCATGATCCATGGCGGGTCACCCGCGCAGGCATTCCTCTGGCGGCTAGCGCCGTGCGGGGAGTGGGGCGAGCAGCGCTCACTCCACCGGGCCCCGTTGGCCGACCGTTCGTCGGGAGTGTCCCGGAGATGCGGCGTGAACCCTTCGAGTTCTTTCGGCGCTGCGCAAAGGAGTTCGGCGACATCTATAGCGTTCCATTTCCGTTGGGCGGCAGCATTATTGTGGTGAACCATCCGGATTACGCCAGCCAGGTGATGGACGACCCTGTCGGTCGGTACAGCATGATCGGACCGGGCCAGGCGGCAATGGGCATGATCGGTGCTGCGATTCCGATGCTGGAGGGAGACAAGTTCCGGCAACGGCGCCGGATGCTCATGCCGATGTTCGGACGCCGTCATCTGGCGCGGGTGGCAGAGGTGATCGCCGACGAATTCGTGGGCCGAGTCGACAGCTGGGCACGGTGGGCAGACACCGGGCAGGAGGTGGACTTGCAACACGCGATCGCACAGGTGACCTTGCCCGCGTTCCTGCGCGCGATGTTCTCCTCGTCGATCACCGCGCAGGAGATCCACGAAACCGACGTGGACTTAAGGACTTTCATGTCGCTGATGGCGTCGGTGACGTTGATGAGCCCCTTACCAAACCTGGTGCCGCTACCCGGGCGCGAGAGCGCGCCCAGGTCCATGTGGAGACTGTGGCGATTGACGAGAAGGCTGATCAAGGACCGCCGCAGGCACCCCGTCGAGACCCCGGATCTGTTGAGCCTGTTGTTGGAGGCGACCTACGATGACGGAAGTCCGTTGTCGGAGCGGGATCTCAGCATGGAACTGATGATCCTGATGGCGGGCGGATACGAGACGGTGGTGGCGTCGCTGTCGTGGACACTCGCGCTACTACTGGCACACCCGGATCACCTCAACCGGCTGTACGCAGAGGTTGACGCGCTGCACGGTGCAGTGCCGACGCCGGATGATCTACCCAAGTTATCTTGGGCGAAAGCGTGTTTCGACGAGGGGCAGAGGTTGCAGGGCCACCCGCTCAATCCTAGATTCGCGATGGAAGACGACGTGATAGGTGGGTACCTCATCCCGCGATACACCATCGTCGGCCCGTCGTTGTACTCGATGCACCGTGATCCACGCTGGTGGGTGAACCCAGACTCTTACGACCCGAATCGATTCATGGATCAGGCACTTGTCAGGGAGCGTCCGAGACTGGCATTCATGCCGTTCGGGTCGGGCAGACACCACTGCCTCGGCACCGGCATGGCCTACATGAACGCGCAGTTCTTGTTGACGATCATTTTCCAGAGGTATCGGCTGACGTTCCCGCAGACCTGGAAGCCCAAGCACCACTTCAACTTTTCGGTGACGCTCGATGGTGGGCTGCCCGTTACCCTAACGAGGGCGTGACCGTGGTCGGGGCCCACGCAGGGTTCAGTGTGATCGTCGATCAGGATCTGTGCATGGGGTCCGGATACTGCGTTGCGCAGCACCCGGAGTTGTTCAGTGCGGATGCGGATGGCACTGCCGTACCGAGGGCTGCTGGGGTGTTGAACGAGGACCAGGTGGCGAAGGCCGATGAGGCAGTGCACCTCTGTCCGGCAAGCGCGATCGAGCTGGTGCGCTCGGACTAACTTCCGGCGGACAGCTCGTGGGCCAGCAGCTCATCGAAAGTGAATGTGCCAGTAGGCCGGTCGTTCTTACCGAGCAGGTACACACGCTTGACCGCGGCCAGAATCGACTCGGCCACCACATCGCGATAGTGGGCGGCGCTCAGAATGGAGACATCGTTCGGCGAGGTGATGTACCCGATGTCCACCTGCACGGTGGGCATCCGGGTGAGGCGCAGCAGGTCCCACGTCCGGCCGTGTGCTCTGCAGTCGCGTAATCCCGTGCGAGCAGCCACTTCTCGCTGAATGAAGTCGGCCAGCATGTGTCCGATGGTGGACACCGAGCCATGCAGGTTGCCGAAGTGATAGGACGCGACGCCGCTGGCGGCCACCGTCGGTTGCGAGTCGAAACGCAGGCTGATCATCAGATCGGCACCCACATTGTTGGCGTAGGTGGCGCGGTCGATATCGGTGGGGTTGTTCTGGATGGCGCGCGAGATGTACGTGTCCATACCGATCGCTGTCATCCGGCCCTCGAGGCGACTGGCCAAGTCCCACAGGATGTCTGCCTCGCTGGTCGGGCCCTCGCGACCCGGAACGATGACTCCGCGGTCGGCGCCGCCGAGACCGGGATCGATCACGATGCGCTTGCCTGACAGCTGTGGGCCGGCGTTGCGGACGTGTTCGGTCTCACGAATCGCGTGCGCGGATCCACCGGTGACGTGTCGACCCAACAACTGGAACGAGCGCAGGGTCTCGGGTCCACAAATTCCGTCCGCGGTCAGCCCGTACTCCCGCTGGTACGACATAAGCGAGTTGTAGGTCTGCAGCCCGAAGTTCCCGTCGACCAGGCCCGTGTAGAACCCAAGATCCTGCAGGCGCTTCTGCAGAGTCGCCACATCGTCGCCGTACATGGGTGCGGAGAACTGGTGAAAAAGGGTGCGAGCCCCAAGCCGATAGGAAGCTTCCTTCAGGGTGCGATAGGTCGCGGGTCCGACGACACCATCGACCAACAGGCCGCGGCGCTGCTGGAACGCGCGCACGGCGTCGTCCAAGGTCGGGTCGAAGTGGTCGGGCATGACGTGCCGACCGGTCGCAAGCACCTCATCGGGATCCTCCAGGAACCCGAGTGCGGTGAGCACCTCGCGTACCTCGCTGACGGCGGGGCCTCGATCGCCGCGGCGAATGTTCGACGCGCCTGTCGTCATACTCCGCCTTTCGCAAGAAACCGCACTGTCACCGACCGGACACGGGCTGCCCGTCGTCGGGACGGCACTATTGTCTCAGATGCCTAGGCGATGAGAGAAACTCCCGGCCGAGTCAACCGACCGGTGTCGAACCGGTTAGACGACCCCGTCCAGCTCACGCAGCAACGCCGACTTGCTCTTGGCGCCGACGATCCGCTTGGTTGCCTCACCGTTCTGGAAGAGAATCAGGGTGGGGATCGACGTCACCTGGAAGGCGCGTGCGGTCTCCGGGTTGGCATCCACATCGAGCTTGGCGATGGTCAGCGTTTCGCCATGGTCCTTGGCGATCTCCTCCAGCACGGGGGCCACCATCTTGCAGGGCCCGCACCAGGTCGCCCAGAAATCCACCAGCACGGGCTTGTTGCTGGAGACGACATCCTGCTGGAATGAGTCGTCGGTGACGGTAACGGTCGCGTGGTCGCTCATGGGTTCTCCTTGTGATGGGTGGCGGTGAGGCTAGGCCTCGACGAGGGTCTGGGAATGCGCCGTCTCGGCGAGCCAGCGCTCGGCGTCGATAGCTGCGGCACAACCACTTCCGGCGGCGGTGACGGCTTGCCGATAGGTTCGGTCAACGAGGTCGCCCGCGGCGAACACGCCTTCCAGTGAGGTGTAGGTGCTTCTGTCGCGCACCAGTACGTACCCGTCTGAATCGACGTCGACGACATCCTTAACGAGTTCGCTACGGGGATCGTGCCCGACGGCGACGAACATGCCGGTGACGGGCAGCTGCGAGGCTTCCCCGGTCACGGTGTTCTCGAGCTTGAGCCCGATCACCGAGTCGGTGCCCTCGACCCCGAGGATCTTGGTGTTGGTCAGGACGTTGATCTTGGGGTCCGCGTACGCGCGCTCGAGCATGATCTTGGACGCGCGGAACTCGTCGCGGCGATGGATGAGTGTCACGCTGCGGGCAAACCGTGTGAGGAAAGTCGCTTCTTCCATCGCGGAATCGCCGCCGCCGATGACGGCGATGTCCTGATCCTTGAAGAAGAAACCGTCGCAGGTGGCACAGGAGCTCACGCCCCGGCCCAGCAAGGTGTCCTCGCCCGGTACCCCCAGATACCGCGGAGCGGCGCCCATGGCCAAGATCACCGCGCGGGAACGGAAGATCTCGCCACCGACCGTGACAGTCTTCACGGGGCCCTGCAGGGAGACCTCATCGACATCCTCGGTGCGCAGGTCGGCACCGAAGCGAATGGCCTGCTCACGCATCTGGTCCATCAGGTCGGGACCCATGATGCCCTCGCGGAAACCCGGGTAGTTCTCGACCTCGGTGGTGGTCATGAGTGCCCCGCCGAACTGGGTGCCCTCGAAAACGATCGGCTTCAGCTGGGCGCGGGCTGCGTAGACCGCCGCGGTGTACCCAGCGGGTCCTGAGCCGATGATGATGAGCTCATGGATGTCCGATTCGGACTCGGTCGATACAACCTCCGACATGCGGTTCCCTTCTGATCCGATCTGAGTGCCTGTTGGAGACAAAGGCCATGCGAGTGCTGAAACAACAGCCTAGAGCGGGATGTTCCGCACCGGGCGGGCGGTGGGAGATACAGCCGGGCGGGCGGTGGGAGATACGGGTGCGGCCCGGCCTTCTAGCGGCCGGGTGTCGCGCCGATTCGGGTCTGTGCCACCCGCTGGGGATCGGACTGGCTGCAACCGGGCCGGACGGCCACCGCCAACAGTTCACCCGGACGTTCGGCGGGCAGCACCATCAACACCGCGGGGCCGTCGACGTCCAGGGTCTGCGCTCCGAGCACGGGCGTTGAGGCCGGGAAGCCGAGGCCGGTGAGGCAGGACGCGCGCAGTGCGGGGTCCTCGAGGGTGCCGAATGTGGGGGTGCGGCCGACGAGTGCGGTGATCTCGTTGCCAGAAATCGGGAAGGCAGTCTGGCCCAGGGCACCCTGCGGCGGCAATTCCGGCGCCATGGGTGCGGCGGTCTTGGGCGCGATGTACTGCGACAACGACGGGCCCGCCACGGTGGCGGTGGTCTCAGAGGTGCGCTGGTTGTTCTGCGCGACCACGGTGATGGCCACCGCGATACAGGCGGCCGCGGCCAACCCCGCGCCCGAGAATGCGAGCCAGCGGCGCTTTGCCGCGGGACGACGGCGATGGTCCAGGGGGACGGGGCCGGTCACCAGGTTGAGGCGCGGCTCCGCGGGCCGGACGGCATCCGCAGCTACCACGGGCAACGTCGATTTGGACGACTCGGCGTGCAGTGCGGCAACGATGCCGTCGACGACAGACGCGGGCACATCGGGGGCGGGGCTTTCCCTCCACGCCACCAGGTCGGCACGTACATGGTCGAGGGCGGCGAGTGTCGTGCGCGCGTCCGGATCCTGCTCTGCCCGTTGCCGAAGTATCTCGGCGTCGCGTGCGCTATAGACGCCTGCGTGTAGGTCGGCCAGGACGTCGAGTGACAGCGGTACCTCGGCGAGGTTCACCTTGTCGAGGTTACCTTCGCCATCGGCGGTGTCCGGCGGATTGTTGACCATGTGAATTCATCATCCTCGTACCCAGCTACCGCTGGCCACCCGTGTTACCCAATTTCGCAGGCGGAGCATGGTACGGCGGCATACGGTTAGTGGTCGATGGTTTCCGGTTCGACGGAGCCGGCCTTGTCGAGATAGTGCAGGGCGACGGCCAGACGTGCGCGGGCTCGGGCGCAGCGGCTCTTCACCGTGCCCTCGGGCACGCCGAGCAGCTCAGCGGCATCGGCCACCGAGTATCCGTGCATGTCGACGGCGATGACCGCGGCGCGCTGTTCGGCGGGCAGCCTGAGCAGGGCTTTCTGGATGACGATCGAGGTGTCGATATTGGTCGAGGGGTCCTCGAGGGTGTAGACGTCCTCTTCGAGTTCGAGCGGGCTGTGCACCTTGGTACGACGTAGTCGGTCCAGACAGGCGTTCACGACAATGCGGTACAGCCAGCTGGTGACGGCGGCATCGTTGCGGAAATTGGCGGCTCCACGGTGCGCTGAGAGCATCGCTTCCTGCAGCGCATCGGCGGCGTCTTCGGGGGTGCGGCTGGTGGCCCGAGCGAGCCGGTAGAGGCGACGGTGGTGACGGCGGAATAGCTGCTCGAAAGCGGAGGGGTCGCCGGCGACGTGGGCAGCCAGCAGCTCGGCGTCCGAGTGTTGAGGAGCGGTGAGAACCCCCTGAACCATGCCCACACGCGCACACTAATAAGAAAGGGGGGTGACGTCGACCACAAAGTCACCCCATAGCAAACGGTCGTACAACTTTCAACGATAGGTGGTAGCGATACCGGTAACTGAACAACATGAACCGCAGTACAGTCGCTAAACATTAGGTTGCCATCGAGTTTCAACCATGCTGAAAAAGACGACTTGAGCTTGTGGAGCGATACTGAAAACCGTTCGATAACCGCTCGACGGTCAGGCGTTCCTGCAGCTAGGAAGCAGTGGTGACGGTGATTTCGCCGATCTCCGCATGGTGATCACCGTTGGTGGAGCCCAGCTTGTTGATCCACACCAGCACATGAGAGACCTGCGAACTGCTGGTGATCGGGATCGTCGTTTTGCCGGGCTGCAACGTCGTAGAAGCGGAGATCTCCTTGGTGTCGTTGAAGGAGCCGGGTGTGGCCGAGTCGGCAGAACGAATCTGCACTTGCGTTCCGACACTGTGAGATTCGATCGTGACGCTGCTCAGAGCGCTGGCCGACTGTAGATCGAGCAGTAGTCCAACCCCTGGCTTGAAGATCACCGGGAAAGGATCGGCGTCGGTGTAGGTGTCGGTCGACCATGACGTGGAAGCGTTGCCGTCCACCGCCAGATTCGCCTTGCCGGGTTGGTCGGCGTCCGGGCCCGGAGGGAACACGGTCGCCTGCACGATCTTGGCCGGGCTACCGGGCTTGGCGGCGTCACCGTTGGCGGACTGGGTGGGTAATCCGATACCGATGTTGATCTTGTCCAACGGGCCGACATCGCCGAAGATCCGCGTGACCCAGACGCCCAGCGCGATGCACAGCGAGATGACCAGGACACCGACCACGCCGAGCCCGATCAGGAAGATCTTCCGGTGCCGGGCCGCTTCCTCGGGGTCCTCGTCTTCGTCGTCCTCGTCGTAGTCGTCATCGTCCGCAGGGTCCCCGGAATCCTGGAAACCCTGGGGGCGACCGATGCTGAACGACTGCGTGGGTGCTGCGGCGGCGGGCTCCAACATGGTGGTGTGATCGACGCTCGCGATGGCCGATTCCAGGCCGTCGAGCAGGTCCGCGGCAGAACCGGGATCATCGCTGAGCGCGCGGGAGGCCACATCCGAGATCTCGGCGGGGATGGTCGGGACGATGACTCGTGGCTCAACGGGGCGACCGTCGGGCGCGCGGTTGGCGCCGGGCAGCCCACTTGGCTGGCCGGTTTCGGCCAGCGGCCAGCGGCGGGTGGTGAGTGCGTACAGGGTGGCGCCGAGGCCATGGACGTCCTCGTCGGCGCTGGCCGAGGAGAGTGTGGCGGGGAACGCGAGCACTGCGTCTCCGTCGATGCTGATGCGTACGCGATCGGGGTGGTCGATGCTCAGCGCCGACCCGGCCTCGAAAGCAGCATCGGCGGCCTCGGCCAGGGATCGGACCGCCCGGCTGGCGCCTACGGCGGAGGGTTCGGTGTCGGCAACTTCGCGCAGCGAACCGCCGCGGACCCACTGCGCGACGATGATGCCGCCGGTTCCTTCGCGTACGGCGTCCAGCACACGCGCGAGGCCTGAGGACCCAATCTTGCTGAGCCGCAAGGTATTCGACAGGATGTCCTGCACCTGATCGGAGGTGAAGGTGGCGCCGTCGATGATGGTGAGCGCTACCGGGCGATTCAGCTCGGTATCGGTGGCCTGCCAGAACTGCAGCCCGTCCGGGCCCCCGTGCGAGGTGAGCAGACGGTAACGGCCGTCCGCGATGCTGGCACCCGGCATCACGGAGGTGGGGACTGCGCCCCCGGAGGGGGACTCGGTGGAAACAGACCGGGTCGATGACCCAGGGGTGTCTGTCACTGCCCTGCCCTTTCTCGTATCAGCGCCGCCCCCGTGCACTGATTTGTTTGCGGTTGTCAGGCCGACAGCGTCGCCGCCGCCGACTCGATCACCCGAATCAGGGTACGGCAGGGATGGCGGCGGGGAGTTGCCCATGACCGAAGCGTGATCTTGGATGCCGATGCCGAGCCGGCTGCCCAGGCGGCGCTGCAGCAGCGCGACGATGCTCAGTGCCTCGGGAAGCTTGACCGTCACCATGGCCGCGAAGGTGACGGTGAGCATCACGGTGCCGAGGATGACCAGCCGCAGAATCGAACCGAGGCCGCCGCCGGCCCGGGTGAGCAGATCGAGGTCGAACCCGCGGTCGATGCCCAGGCCGACGGCCGCCGCGGTACCCGAGGCGGCGAGGGCGATCAGCACCGTACGGACCACGCCCGGGCCGATGAGCGGCCCGGCCGCGCGCCCGATGCTTCGGCGCAACAGCAGATACCCACACACGGCGCCCGCCACGAACCCGAGTCCATTGGCGGCACCGAGATAACCGGCGACCAGGCTGGGATCGTCGGTGAGATGCGGGGCGATCACCGAGCAGACAATCTTCACCGTGGTGATCACGATGACTATCAGCGTGGGCGTCCACGCCTCATGGCGCGCATAGAACACCCGAAGCTGAAGCAGTACAAGGGCATACGCGATGAGAGTGAAGGAGGAAAGCGAGATTGAGAGCCCGAGGTAGTGGGCGTCACCGAGGGTGAAGTGCCCGTATGCGGACAGCGCCGGACCCATCGCCGGACCGGCGACGGTCATCACCGCAACGACCGGGATCAGGACGACCATTGTCAGCCGCGTGGCCAGAGATATGTCGCCCACCACCGCGGAGGTGTCCTCGTCAGCGGCGTTGCGGCTGAGCCGCGGCATGATCGCGGTCAGGATGGTCACGCCGACCACCCCGTAGGGCAGCTGCAGGATCATCCAGGTCTGGTTGTAGATGATGGGACCGGAATCGGCTGCGCCGGCGGCGATCCGGTTGGTGATGACGAACCCCAGCTGGCTGATGGCGACGTACGCGAACATGGCCGCGGCCATACCGGCGAACTGCTTGAGCCGGTCGTCGACTCCCCACAGGGGGCGCAGGGGGATCCCCTGGCGACGAATGGCGGGAATCAGCACCGTGGCCTGGGTGACCACGCCGAGCGTGGTGCCTATGCCCAGCACCAGGAGTTTGGGATCGCTCATCCGCGTCGGATCGAGGGTGAGTTCCCCGGGCATCAGCCAGAACAGAATCAGCGCGGCGATCGCGACAACGTTGTTCCACACCGGAGCCCACGCGGGTGGTCCGAACACATTGCGGGTGTTCAGGATTGCCATGAATACCGAGGACAGTCCGTAGAACAGGATCTGCGGGAGCAGTAGGTACGCCAGCGCGGTGGTCAGCGGCGTGCTGACCTTGGGGTCATCGCCGAGCATCAGCGCGGCCAGCAATGGCGCGGCCAGCACCGACAGCACCGTCGCCACCACCAACACCGATGTGGCGATGGTCAGCAGCTTGCGCATGAATGCCTGACCGCCGTCGGCATCCTCCCGCTCGGCGCGCGTGAGCACGGGGATGAATATGGCGGTGAAGGTGGCCTCAAGTACCAGCGCGGCAATGATGTTGGGCAGCTGGTTGGCGGTCGAGAATGCACTGGCGGACGCGGCGCCGAGCGCAGCGGTGATCAACAACAGCTTGATGAATCCGGTGATCCGGCTGACCAGGGTGGCCACCGCCATCGAGCCGGAATGCGCTACGACGGCCGCATCCGAGAGCTCTTCGATCGTGTCGTCGGATTCCGGATCGGGTAGCGGGTCCAGCGGCTTTCTCACGGCTGCCACTGGCTGCCCCTCCCGCCGGCGGAAACCTCATCCTCGCGGTCGAGATCGGCGCGGTCGGGTTGGCCGCGGAAGCGATGCCACAGGCGCCGGCCCGTCAACGCGAAGAGCACCGTGGCCGCGCCGATGGTGATGAAGAACAGCGGTTTCCCGTACGCGTTGGAATGCACCGACAGGCGTACCGGGTCACCCAGGGGCAGACCATCAGGGGTGTGCAGCGTTACGTCGACAGCCATGCGCTGGGAGACATTGACCTCCACCGGCACCTTCACCGGCAGGAAGCCGGGCGGAATCTCTTGTACGCCAACATCTGTGGCACTCATACCGGCCGGCGTTTCGACGCGCAGAGCGACCCGGATGGGCACCGGAAGCTCGTTGCGCAGCACCAGCGGTAGCGGGCTGTGTTCGGTGGCCAACGTGTAGGAGCCACCCGGATTGACGACGGTGACGGCGTTGAACAGGTCACCCACCGTGCGGCGGATGGCCGAGAGCCGTTCCTGGGCGGTGTCGTCGCGAGCATCCGGTGGAACGCTTTGGCTCACCGCGCGCAGGGCGTCCTGGCGTAACGGATCGGTGTACTGAACACCGGTGAGGCCGGTGCGGGCGTCCACGGTCAGCGCTGCGGTGAGGCCCCACAGCCGCCGTACCTCGTCGCCCAGCCCGAGCGACACCCCATCGTCCACGGCGCCCGGCGAATCCACCCCGAACGCGGTGTCCACCGGGTTGGGCTGGGCACTGGCGCGCGCCTCGCCGATGACGGTCGGCAGCGGGCGCGGTATCGCGAGTCCGGCGTGCAAAAGCGTGGACGTGGTGGAAAGGATGGCGCGGGCCTCGCCGTCGGACAGGTCCCAGGTGGCGTCCGGCAGCAGAATCGTCTGGCGGGGAGTCTGCTGGGGTGTCAGCGCCTGCCAGGCCATCGCTCCGAGCGCGTCCTGCATCCGCGCAACGCGCGAATCATGTTGCAGGGTAAAGCGAAGTGACCGGGGCACGTAATCGGGCGTGGTGGGGGTGCGTCCGGCGGCGCTCATCGCGGCGCCCACCGATGGGTCGAAGGGTGCCGCCACGACGGTGTCGGACACCCGGCGCGGGTTGAAGTCGGGCGGAGTCTCCTGATCCGCGGGCAGGGCCGACACCGCGACGGTGGGGCCCTGCCCGGTGAGCAGACCTATGCCCGCCTTCGAGAGATGACCGTCGCCGAGGAGGGTGGCACCGCGCAGGCTGTTGATTCCTAGAATCTGGTCGAGCACATCTGCGGTGCCGGTGGTGGCCTGATGAGCCAGACCCTCATCGGCCATCTGAGCAACAGCATCCAGCCCGGCCTGGGCGTAGGGCAGCGGTGTGACGCAGGTGCGCTTGGCCAACGCGCGCAGCCTGTCGAGCCAGGCTGCCGCGAGTCCCTGCCCGGTGCCGGGGTGCACCGGACCGGCGGGATCAGCCGAATTGTCGAGGACCTGGTAACCGAGTGTCATCTCGTTGACCGTCACCAGCAGATCGGGGTCCACAGCCAGGCAGACCGTGCGGGCCAAATCTGCCTTGGGATCGACGACCGCCTCGGTCGCGAACTCCAGGGCTCCCAGCAGCGCGTCCAACCGGCCTCCGGGTGACAGGGAGCGTTCGAGCTGATCGTCGAGCAGCCGCACCGGCGCAGGCCCACCGGGCTGACCGGGCGCCAGCCGCGGTCGGTCGGCCAACGGCCACAACAGCGTCAGACCCACGGGGCGAGAGGTGTCGGGTGCGACCTCGGGTTCGGCTGCGGCACCGGCGGGGGGCGGAACTCCGAGAACCGGCAGCAGGAAGCGCGCGTCATCGAGCCGGGCAGCCGCCCCGTAGTCGGGGGTGCCGTTGACGTTCACCAGGGCGGGATACACCCCGGGCGTGGAGATGTTCCAGGTTGGTCCGGTGCCGCCGCGCAGCGGGAAGGCTAGCGTGAAGGGGCGCTGCTGGCCCTGCTCGAGAGTGCCTGCGAGAGTGACGAAATCACCGATCGGCTGGTACTGATCGTGGCGGCCATGAAGATTGGCGCGTAACTCGGCGCTGGTCGCGACGGCCTCGGCGCGCTCCAGCCGAACGACCACGTCGGTCACCGGGCGATCGCCGACGTTGACCACCGTTCCCCGCACCGTCACGGTCGAATCGACGGTGGTGACGGTCTGTGGGGTGACCTCGTCAAGGACAACCTTGAGGAACTGCCCGTCCCGATAGGCGTGGGCGCGGGGCGCGGCCCAGGGAGTGCCCAGCAGGACAAGTGCGAGGACGGCAAGTACCGCCGCCACACGCGTCGCGTTGCGAAGCGTGATTCGAGTCATTGCTGTGGTCCACGCCCGGTTCGTCGGCCCGGTGTCCTATGGGTGCTGGAGTGCGTCTGCGGGCGGCGTCTCGGGGTGGACGGAGGCAAGGGGGGCAGCGATTCTGGCCCGTCGGTGTGCAGTTTGTCGATGAGGTCGCCGGCCACTTGGGCCAGCCGCCGCTCATCGGCGTACGCCAGCCGAGTGGGCAGCTCCTCGAGGGGAACCCAGGCGACCTCGGTGACTTCGACATCGTCATCGGAGAGCTCTCCGCCCAGCGAGCGCATCAGATAGTGGTGGACGGTCTTGTGTACGCGGCGCCCCTCGGTGACGAACCAGTAGTCGATGCTGCCGAGTGCGGCCAGCACGCTTCCGCGGATACCGGTCTCCTCGGCGACCTCGCGGATGGCAGTCTGTTCCGCCGTCTCGCCCTGTTCGATATGCCCCTTGGGCAGCGACCACAGCATTCGGCCACGCCGGTCCGTCCGCCCGATGAGGGCGGCCACCTGGCCGTCCTTGGGGCCGTCGATGCCGGCGATGACCAGGCCACCGGCGGAGGTCTCACGGACGGTACGCAACGAGGTTCCTGCGGCGCCGCCCTTCGGGCGCCCGCGCCCGCGGCCCTTTGCACCCGCAGCACCGGTTCCGTTGGTTGCGTGAGGAGCGCCCGCGGCAGGGGAGGCCGCCGGAGTGCCAGCGCCTTGCGCCCGGCCCTGCGATCGGTTGCGCCGGCCGCGTCGCGACCCCCTGCCGCGCGCCGAGGCGGGGTTCGAGCCGGGTTCATCCGACGACCCACCCGTGCGGGAACCGCCGGAGGAGTCAGACACCCATGTGATAGTAGTTCCCGCTACTGAGAGCCCCCGTGATACGCGCCGGTAGGCTGCCCGACGTGCCCGAATCGATACCGTCCGCCGAGCTGCTGGCCACCGCCGCAGTGACCCTGAACCGGCACAAGAAGATGCTGTCGGAGCTGGGTGCACTCTTCGATTCGGCAGGCTTTGACCTGTATCTGGTGGGCGGTACCGTCCGTGACGCCTTGTTGGGCAAGTTGGGCACCGACCTGGACTTCACCACCGATGCCCGCCCCGAGCAGGTGCAGGAATTGGTGGCCGGCTGGGCCGAGGCCATCTGGGATGCCGGTATCGCCTTCGGCACCCTCGGCGTGGTGCGCAAGGGGCAGCGGGTGGAAATCACCACGTACCGCAGCGACAGCTATGACCAGCAGTCGCGCAACCCCGAGGTGGTGTTCGGCGACAGCCTCGAGGGTGATCTGGTGCGCAGGGACTTCACCGTCAACGCGATGGCGGTGAAAATCGGGCCGGACGGGCCGGGAGAGTTCTGCGATCCGCTGAACGGACTGGAGGCCTTACGTGCCGGGGTGCTGGACACCCCGTCGGCTCCGGAGATCTCCTTCGGTGACGATCCGTTGCGCATGCTGCGCGCGGCCCGCTTTGTTTCCCAGCTGGGTTTCACAGTGGCGCCCCGGGTGCTGAAGGCGCTGGATGAGATGGCCGGCCAGCTGGGGCGGATCACTGCCGAACGGGTGCAGGCAGAGCTGGACAAGCTGATCGTGGGCGTCAATCCGGTCGCCGGAATCGATCTGTTGGTGGAAAGCGGCCTCGGCGCGGTGGTGCTGCCCGAGGTCGGTGAGATGCAGCTGACCATCGACGAGCATCACCAGCACAAGGACGTCTACCGGCACTCGCTGACGGTGTTGGAGCAGGCGATCGATCTCGAAGACGATGGCCCCGATTTGGTGCTGCGGTGGGCGGCGCTGCTGCACGACATCGGCAAGCCGGCCACCCGCCGGCACGAGGACGGCGGCGGGGTCAGCTTTCACCACCACGAGGTCGTCGGGGCCAAGATGGTGCGCAAGCGCATGCGTGCCCTCAAATACTCCAAGCAGATGGTCGACGATGTGTCGCAGCTGGTGTACCTGCATTTGCGGTTCCACGGCTATGGGGATGGCAAGTGGACCGATTCGGCGGTGCGCCGGTATGTCACCGATGCCGGCCCGATGTTGCCGCGGCTGCACAAGCTGGTGCGCGCGGACTGCACCACGCGGAACAAGCGACGAGCGGCGCGGCTACAGGCCAACTATGACGGGCTTGAGGAGCGCATTGCTGAACTGACCGCCAAGGAGGATCTGGCGCGGGTGCGGCCCGACCTCGACGGCAACGAGATCATGGAGCTGTTGGGCGTTCCGGCCGGTCCGATCATCGGCCAGGCGTGGCGGTTCCTGAAGGAGCTGCGGCTGGAGCGTGGACCGCTCGATCACGACGAGGCGGTTGAGGCGCTGCGCGAATGGTGGGCGAGCCGTACCTGAGCGCGCTCAGCCGATCATGTCGTAGCCGAGCTTGCCCACCATGACCACGACGACCACCAGCAGCACCACGCGGACAAATCCCGCGCCGCGACCCAGCGCCATGTGCGCGCCGAGCTGAGCTCCCGCGATGTTCGCGACACCGAGCGACAGGCCCAGTAGCCAGAGCACGTGACCCTGCGACGCGAAGACGATGAGAGCCCCGACGTTGGTTCCGGAGTTGAGCACTTTGGCAGTGGCCGAGCTTTCCAGGAAGGTCATTCCCGCGACGGCGGTCAGGGTGATGATCATGAACGTTCCGGTGCCCGGACCCATGATGCCGTCGTAGAACGCGATCAGGATGGCCGCGACCGCGAGTGCGGCGACAGTGGTGGCCTTGGTGCGCGCGGCGCCTTCCGTCGCGGTGCCGAACTGAGGACGGGTCGCGACGAACACTCCGACGGCCACCAGCAGCACGAGCACCACGGGTTTGAAGACCGATACGGGTAGCCGCGAGGCGGTGTAGGCGCCGGCGCTGGAACAGGCCGCCGCGAGCACGAATGCGCCCAGGAGCGCACGCCAGTTCAACGGGGTGCGTGGAAAGAGCCGGACGGCGGCCGAGGACGTGCCGGCCAGCGCGGCGAGTTTGTTGGTTCCCAGGGCGGTCGCGGGAGTCATCCCGGGAAAGACGAGCATCAGCACGGGGATGAGGACGAGCCCGCCACCACCCACCACCGCATCGACCCAGCCTGCGGCGGCTGCTGCACTGAGAAGCAGCGTGAGTGTTGGGGCATCCACGGGGTCAGAGATTACGGACGGAACCGATTGCCCCCGAATCCACTCCTACGTTATGTGAACCGGTATCAGCGCAGTTTCTGTCTCCGTGGTTATCCACATGCCCCAAGAAGGCGGAACGCGCGGAGCCGCCGCGGCCTCGTATCGGGTATGGATTACTGCTTTGGTACCGGGGACGGGAGCGTCACCGCCTGGGACGTACCACCCAACGCTGATCTGGACGGCGATGGAGTCATGGACGCGGTGCGCCTGGATTTCGACGGTGACGGGTTGTTCGACGATGTGATGTGGGACGCGGACGGTGATGGTTCGGCGGACCACAGCGTCCTTGACGTGGACAACGACGGCAGGCCCGAGACGTACTTCACCGATGATGGCTTGGGCACGTGGGCGTTTCACGTGGAACGAAGCGGATCCATCAGCTGGTTCGGTCTTGACGGGATCGAACACGCCGGTGGCACAGCAGATATCGATGGGGACGGGAAGCCCGAGCAGCTGGTCGACGCGGACAACGACGGAGATGCTGAAAGAGCTTTCCGGACAACCGATTCAGGTACCTCCGTGTATGCGGACACCACGGGTGACGGCCGCTGGGATGTCGAACTCACCGATGCGGACGGCGACGGGATTGCCGATGCCGCCCGGCCGCTCGGACCGCCGCACCCGTCAGCGCAGAATGCGGTCGAAGGCGCGCCCTAGCGCCTCCGTCCATCCGATGGTGGGGTCGGACCCGTCGGCAACCCAGGCGGGATGATCGATGCTGAGCCGGCCGTCACAGGTGGTGATGAAGAAGCTCGGTGGAAGTGTCGTGGCGCGTGACCCGATATACCGACCGCGGACGGTGGCGCGGAAATCGTGTACGCGCAGGCCCTCCGGCAGTCGCAGCGCCGGTATAGGCCCCCAGTTCGTGACCATGAGTGGATTCTCGATGCACGGGTGCTGTCGCTGCGGTTGGTGCAGAAATACTTGACGCACAGTGTGATCCGCGAGGCCGCTAGCTAGAGAATCCAGTACGGCACGAGCCAGGCGCAGTGGGTCGTCCTCGGGTACGACAGCCAGAATCGCGGTGTCGGCACCCTGGATCACTGTCCCTTGCGCCGCGGCGATGGGTACGTCTGTTCGTGTGCGCAGGTCCACCGATGACGTCAGGCCAAATGTGACCGCGCCTTGCGACCGCGAAAGCGCATGAGCGGCCGCCAGAATCGCGGCACACACGACTCCGTGCACGGTGAGGCCTGCCGCGTGCGCCGCATCGAACAACTGCGTGGTCTGCTTGCGCCCGAGCTGGGTGCGCCCGTGCCGAACCACGACCGCCGCGTCGACCGTCGTTTCTGCTCGCGGCGCCGGGGGCTCGCCAGCCTCGGGTATGACGTAGCCGCGCGCGGCAAGGAACTGCTCTAGGGAGAGGGCGAGTGGATGCGTGCGAATGGTCCCGGCCGACCCCGTCTCGACCACGCGGGTGTAATACGTGCACAGCACTTCCAGGTAGCGCAGCGCGGCCCCCGCGTCGGCGATGCTGTGATGGGTCAGCAGCGTCAACCGAAAGTCAGTGCCGGTCTGTGCCACGTCGATGGCACAGACCGCGCCGGGGTCGACGATGGTGAACCCTGCCCGGGGGAGGGCGGTGGATGTACCGATCTGCAGGGCGGGCGGCTGGGCGGCGTAGCGCAGCGCGTACCCGTGCCCAGCAGAAACAATCTGCGTGGAAAGCACCGGGTACGTAGCCAGCAGTGCGCGGAAAGCCGTTGTCAGAGCATCGATTTTGAGAGCGCCGCTGCCGAACGCCGAGTACGCCACGGTGCTGCGATTCCCAGCGAACATCGCTTCCGAGGGATATAGCGGGCGGATGGTGGCCCCGGTGTTCACCCCCGGCCGGCGCCGGGCGGGCCGGCGAAGGCCTGTGCAATGGAGAGCCACTTCTCTGCGTCCTCGCCGGTGGCCTGCAAATCCAGCTCGGCGCGCGGACGCCGTTGGGTCACCAGGTAGCAGAAGTGCAGTGCCGATCCGGTGACGCGCTGGGCGGCGTCGTCGGGGCCCCACGTCCACGTCTCGCCGTCGGGTCCGGTCAGCTCGACGCGGAACGGCTCAGCCGGGGGAGCCAGTGAGTGCACGGAATACGCGTAGTCACGGGTCCGAACACCCAGGTGTGCAATCGATTTCAGGCGCGCGGTGGGCGCGGGGACCACGCCGAGCGCGTCCGCGACGTCAAGGGCGTGAGCCCATGTCTCCATCAGGCGTGCGGTGCCCATCGACGCGGAGCTCATGGGAGGCCCGTACCAGGGGATCTTCACGCCATCGGGCACCGCGCGCAGCGCCGCGTGCAGTTGGTTGCGGGTATCGCGCCAGTGGGCGAGCAGCTCGGCCGGGGGAGTCTGGGCGGTCTCCTCGGCGGCCTTGTCCACGAATCCGAAGGGATCGGCCATCGCCTTGGGCAGCTCGTTGGCGAAGCCCTCAGGATCGGTGACCGCCAGTAGGGACTGCGCGTCGGTCCAATGCAGATGGGCGATCTGATGGGCGATGGTCCAGCCGGCGGCCGGGGTGTCGCGGGCCCAGCCCTCTGCGGACAGCGGAGCTACCAGTGTGTCGAGTCCATCGCTCTCGTCACGCAGGTCATCGATGACAGCGTCAGCGGTCGAGGTCACGGGCGTGTCCTTCCGGGTCGGATTGGCTGGATTCGGCCGGGCTGGGCCAAAGAGTTCGGGTCATGTGCACGATCAGGCCGATCAAGTAGACCACTGCCCCGGAGAAGGCCAGCCAGTGCGACTGCGTGATGAAGGCGGCGGCCACGCTCATCGCTCCGGTGAAGGTGACCCAGAACAGCGAGTCCTGCACGGCGAAGACGTGTCCCCGCAGTGCGTCATCGACATCGGTCTGCATGCCGACGTCGGCGCACAGCTTGATCACCTGCCCGGCCATTCCGAGTCCGAACGCGGCAACGAGCACGATCGGTACGTACAGACTCGAGGCGATCAGCTGCAGCACGACGGCGCTGCCGAGTGCCATCCCGAGGGTGCGGCCACGGCCGAAGCGCCGGAGCAACGCAGGGGTGGAGACCGTTCCGAGGAACGAGCCGATGCCGGTGCACGCCAGGAACAAGGCCGCGGCCCCGATCCCCGCGAACAGCGAGGCGTTGTTGCGCACCAGCACCAGGACCAGCAAGGTGTTGATGCCGAAAACCATGCGGTGGGCGGCCAGACCGATGAGCGCGTCGAACACCGAGGGTGTGCCGACAATGGTGCGCGCACCATGTAGCCACCCGGTGGCCACCGCGTAGAAGGCCGAGCCGTGCACGGCGCGCACACTGTCGTCGGGACCCAGTCGATCGCCCGGAAAGCCGGTGGCCATCCATGCCGCGGCGAGGGTCGGCACGATCACCAGGAAAATGACTGTGGCAGAACCCAAGTCCCCCGCCCCGAAGACCGCCCGCAGCATCAGCATGAAGTTGGCGCCGACGAAGGTGGCGGTGGCGCCCACCGCGGTGGCCACCGAGTTCATGGTCGCGACCTGGTCGCGGGGCACCACATGGGGGAGTGCCGCCGAGAGACCCGATGTCACGAACCGGGTGACCCCGTTGACGATCAGCGCGCCCAGCAACAGCACCACGTCGTCGGCGCTGAAGGCCAGCTCGATACCGACGAGGGCCACCAGCAGTACGCGGATCAGGTTGGCACAGATCAGCACCGTGCGCCGGTCCCAGCGGTCCAGTAGCGCACCGGCGAAGGGACCGATTGCCGAGTACGGCAGGAACAGCACCGCGAACGCACCGGCGATGGCCCACGGCTCGGCCTCGCGTTCGGGGTTGAACAGCAATGCCCCAGCCAGCCCGGCCTGGAAGAGTCCATCGCTGAACTGGGTGAGCAGCCGCACCCAGACCAGCCGCCCGAAGTCGGGGAGATCGTGGATTGCGTGCCACAGGCTCAGCGGCGAGTGGCGCGCAGTCATGTGAGTCGCTTTCGTATGTCTGGATCGGGCTACGGGAAATAGGCGGAGCGCTTACGCCCACACTACAAATGTGTAGCGGTTGGCCGAGCACAAGTCATGAAACGGCAAACGGTGTCATGATGTTCAGGTGGCGCACGGGGACGAGCCCGATGAGGGCGAGGCATATGGCGAGGGTTATATGGCGCCGCCCGCACACCGTCTGCGGGCGGGCACCTTGCTGGTCGCCAACACCAATCTGTTTGAGCCGACGTTTCGGCGCAGCGTGATCTTCATCGTGGAGCACAACGACGGTGGCACCTTGGGTGTGGTCCTCAACCGTCCGAGCGAAACCGCCGTGTACAACGTGCTGCCGCAGTGGGCCAAGCTCGCCGGCAAGCCGAAGACGATGTTCATCGGCGGGCCGGTCAAACGCGATGCGGCCCTGTGCCTGGCGACCCTGCGGGCCGGTGTCAGCATCGACGGTGTGAAGGGTCTGCGTCACGTGGCGGGCCGCATGGCCATGGTTGATCTGGATGCCGAGCCCGAGGACATCGCCCCGCTGGTGGAGGGCATCCGGGTCTTCGCGGGCTATTCGGGGTGGACGATCGGTCAGCTCGAGGGTGAGGTCGAGCGCGACGACTGGATCGTGTTGTTCGCGCTGCCGTCCGATGTGCTCACCGATGTCAGTGGTGACTTGTGGGCAAGGGTGCTGCGTCGTCAGCCGCTGCCGTTGTCGCTGTTGGCGACGCACCCCATCGACGTGAGCCGAAACTAGGCCTACAGGTCGTCGCCCACCGACGGATCGGAGGGGATGACCGCCCGGCAGAAGTCCTCACCGAATGGCGTCAGGTGGATGCTGCGGCGAACGGTCTTATGCGCGCGGCCCGCCCGGCGGCAGGCCGCCACCACGTCCGGCTGTACCTCCAACACTTGATAACGCTCGGCAGCAACTGATTCCGGAGACGCCCGGACCAGGCCGAGCCGTACCAGATTGTTGGTGTAGGCGTTGTTGCGGTCGGTGTAGCGGCAGCCGGAGCGTTCGGCCACCATCGAGAGGCCCTCGGCGATCATCTCCGAGCCGACGTCGAACGGGCGGCTGGTACGGACGTCCACCACCGGTTGCGCGCCGTGCGCGGCCAGGAACCGCAGGATGCGCGCCTCATCGGGTGCCAGCTGATTGATAATCCGCGCGTAGGCCGGATGGGTGTCCTCTACGTCGGTGACATCGGCTGAACGCCGCAGCAATTCGGCACCGCGCCGGCGCAGTTCATCGCAGTCGGCGGAGCCGGACTCGGTGATGTCGATGGTGACCCGCGACGGGGCGGGCCGTTGCGGTTTGGCGAGAGTGATCCCTGCGGAATCGTTGGCCGGCAGCTGCAGCGCGTCGCGCACGGCGCCCAGCACATGCTCGGTGGCCGACAGGGCTATGTCGGTGGCCGAGCGGCCCGCCCGCACATCGTCGATGATCTTGGTGCCGGTGGTGGTGGCGATATCGGCCGACCACTTCACCCCGCGCCACCAGGTTTTCGCGGCCAGCATCGCGACCCCTTGGACCACGCGATCGGGCCGGAGCTCACGATTGTTGTGCGCGGGAACGGGCGTGTTATCGGTCATCGGGCATCATCTTGTCAGGTCGATTCGGGTCACGTGTCACCCCGCTGGCGGGAAGATCAGCAGGTGCGCCAGGCCGCCGGCCGCGCCAAGGACCGCACCGTGCACGAACAGCAACCACTCGTCCTGTTTGACCGCCGAGCGCAGCAACTCGTTGAAATCGTCGAGTGAGAGCTTGTGCATCTGGGTCGAGACGAAGGCGCCGATCTTGCCTTGGCGTTGCTTGTTGAACTCGGGGTCGGAAAACGCAAGGGGCGCAAAGCCGGTTGCCTCGATGGTGACCGATTCGGTGATCTGGTCGTATTGGCGCCGGCCGACGGCTACCCGGATGGCGCGTCGTGCGGGCCCGAGTGCTTGCTCCAGTGCCGGCCGGATGCCGTCGGCCAGCATTTGTCTGGTGCGGTCCGACCGCGGCCCGTTGAGCATCTCGTTGCCGATGTTTTCCAGGGTGATGACGTTCTCGGAGATGGTGCGCGCGTACTCCTCGGAGATCTCCGACTTGCGCTTGATGAACAGGCCCTGGCGCCACGGCACCCACTTGTTGGGATGGACGGGTTCGAAAATCATGGTGATGCCGAGGTAATTGACGATGTACCCGATGATGATGCCGCCGAGCGGCAGCACGATCCATGGAGTCCACCAGTGGTGCGGCACCGAGTGCAGGATCGCCACGAGTACGAAGCCCATGGGATAGCCGAAGTAGAAGCCGAAGTTCTGCATGAACTGCAGTTCCTTGTGCCCCATGGTCCGGAAGATGTCGTTGAGCAGCTTGGGATGAGCCGTGAGGTACCGGATGATCATCAGCTTGGCGTCGACGAGTTGCCCGATGTTCTCGCCGATTTGATCGGTCATGTTCTTGACGATCTGCGGCAGCTGATTCTCGATGCGCTTGAACATCATCTCCCGCAGGGCCGGCGGCAGGTTGTGCCACAGCTGCGGATCCTCGCGCTCCATGATCTTGGTGATGACGCTGCGAATCTCTGATTTGGCAATCAGTGCAAGGTGATTGGCTATGAGGTCCGGTTCGAGCTGCTCGTAGAAGTCCGAGATGCTACCGAGCTTGGCAAGGCTCTTGTCGACGGCGATGCTGGCCATCTTCTCCGCGCGTGATGGCACGATGCCCTGCCACCCGAATCGCCCGTCGGAGGTGATGGCGGGGATCACCTGTACTCGCCGGGGCAGGAACGCGTACAGAGTGCGCAGCCCGGGGATGCGCCAGCCGTAGAAACGCAAGGGTGCGAACAGCATCAGCACGCCGGTCCAGTTGGTGATGTAGCCGATGATGCCGGTGAACAACGGCACCGTGAGCAGGTCCACGATCAGCTGATCGTCGCGATAGATGTACGCGGCGATAGCGGAGGCGAGCGTGAGAACACCAACGAGGATGAACTTCACCATCTGCTTGGTGTCTTTCACGGCTCCCTTTCTGACCACGCCTGTCCACGAGTGCCCGGGAACATAACACCAAAAAATGGGTCGACATGGGCGAATACGGATCACATTCAGATGAGGTAGCGCCGCGGTGTCTAAAGATTGGACACGTCAGGGCCGAGCGCACACCGAGGAGTCGGCCCGCCCCGCGCTGGGGCATCCGCCGCAGGAACTGCCGCATCCGCCGCCCGAGGACGACATCTGTTGTGCGGCGGTGGTGTAGCGCGCCACCTGCCAGGCGGCCGCACCCACCGTCACGATGGCGGCAGCGCCGCACACCATCAGTCCCACCAAACCGATTGCGGTGGAACCAAATAAGGCTGCGAGCGCGCCCGCCGCGAGAATCAGCGCGGCCGCGGCCTGCGCGGGCGCGAGCATGCGCTGAGGGCTGCCGTGCGGTGCCCGCAGAAACGCCGCCGCCGACAGCGCGCCCAGCAGCCCGGCGAGGGCAATGGTCACGATGGCGGCGATCAGCACCCGCTCAGTTTAAGCGGGATGGGAGTGCGCTTATGCCGCGGGCGGTGCCGGCGGCACCAGCGGAGGCAGGGTGGGCAGCGGTGGCAGCCCCGGGACTCCCGGCGCCGGCGCGGCCGGAGCGTTGGGGTCGGTGCCCGGAGCAGGGGTTACGGGTGCCGCGGGCAGCGCATCCGGATCGGCGAGCGCGTTGGGGTCCGCTACCGGGGCGGTGACCGGGGCGCCTTCGCCGAAGCGCAGGCCGTTGACGATGAGGTCGGTGGCAGGAGCCTCGGAGATGGCGTTTCCGACTGTCGTGGTGACGGCCAGCTGAACCAGGTACCGGTCCTTGCCCTGCGTGATGATCACGGAGCGCCGCGAGGTGTTAAGGGTTTCACCGTCTTGCCGGAAGGTGCCTTCCACGATCGAAGAGGGGAAGCCCTGATAGGTGACCAGCGAGGCGTCGGTCGGCTGCCAGCCCTGCAGTGTTTTGACCTCGACGGGGCCGTGCGAAACGGCCTCATTGGTGTCGAACTCGCCGACGAGCTTGCTCATCGTGACCTGCGCGTTGGACTGGTACAGCCCGGTGCCGTTGGCCTTGCTCACGATCACCTGGTACGCGTTGGGAACGTTGGGATCTGGCACGTTCGCCCAGTTCGCCGGAATTGGGATGCTGACGCGCGGTGCCCCATGGCTGTTCTTGGTCAGCGGCTCCAGCTTGACGTTCTTGGAAGCGAAGAACTCCGTCAGCGTGCCGTCGGCGGCGGGCGCGACCCCGTTGATCGGCGGGGCGGGTTGGAGGGGGTTCGTCGACGCGGTCGGTGCGGTCGCCGGAACGGCGGCGTTCGGGGTGGCGGGGGCGTTGGGGGCCGCCGCCGGTGCGATGGGTGCCGAGGTGGCTGCGTTCGGAGTGGCCACCGGTGCTGGAGGCGCCGGCTGTGGGTCCGCCAGTGCGATGGCGGTGGTCCCGGCGAGCAGTGCCGCGACGGAGGCCGTGGCCGCCGCGAACCTGACTGAATACCGTGTGGTCGTCACCTTCTCTGTCCTTCCGGCTCTGTCCAATGCGTGGTGTGTGAGTTGTGGACGACAACCGTGGGCGCGGGCACGCCGACCGCTATGTCGACAGGGGGCTCTCGGTTGTAGCGGTCCCGAAGTTAATAAGCGCAGCTGAGAAAGCACCCCGGACACCCCCGGAAGTGGCCGGATTGTGACCAGAGTGATTAACTCTCGTCGCCAAACCGGCGATTTCTGTTCGCTGAGCTGCCGCATTTACCCTTGATGCGTGACTGAAGCCCAGCAAGACGCCACCGATACCCCCGAGCATCGCTACACCGCGCAGCTCGCCGGGCAGATCGAGCGTCGTTGGCAACAGAGCTGGGCCGACCGCGGCACGTTCCACGTACCCAATCCGGTGGGCTCACTCGCACCGGCCGATGGCACGCCGATTCCCGCTGACAAGATGTTTGTGCAGGACATGTTCCCGTATCCCTCGGGTGACGGGCTGCACGTCGGACATCCGCTGGGCTATATCGCGACGGACGTATATGCCCGCTTCCACCGGATGCGTGGCGCCAACGTGCTGCACGCGCTCGGGTTCGACGCGTTCGGTCTGCCGGCCGAGCAGTACGCGGTGCAGACCGGCACCCACCCGCGGGTCCGTACCGAGGCCAACATCGTCAACTACAAGCGTCAGCTTGGCCGGCTCGGATTGGGCCACGACTCGCGCCGCAGTTTCTCGACCACCGACGTCGACTTCTACAAGTGGACACAGTGGATTTTTCTGCAGATCTACAACGCCTGGTACGACGTCGAAGCCCAGCGTGCCCGCCGGATCGACGAGCTGGTGGCCGAGTTCGATTCCGGTGCGCGTACGCCGGCCGACGGCACGGTATGGGGCGAGCTGAGCGACGGCGCGCGCGCCGATCTGGTCGACTCGTATCGCCTGGTATACCAATCGGATTCGGTGGTCAACTGGTGCCCGGGACTGGGTACCGTGCTGGCCAACGAGGAGGTCACCTCGGACGGACGCAGCGAGCGCGGTAACTTCCCTGTCTTCCGTAAGCGGTTGCGGCAGTGGATGATGCGGATCACCGCGTACTCCGACAGGCTGATCGACGATCTTGAATTCCTGGACTGGCCCGACAAGGTCAAGACCATGCAGCGCAACTGGATCGGTCGATCGCAGGGTGCATCGGTGTTGTTCGCCGTCGCCGGTGTGGGCGATATCGAGGTGTTCACCACCCGGCCCGACACGCTCTTCGGCGCCACCTACATGGTGTTGGCACCCGAGCACCCACTGGTGGACGGCCTGACGGGTGACACCTGGCCGGAGGGAACGGACGCGCGCTGGACCGGCGGGCAGGATTCGCCGCGCGCGGCCATCGAGCAGTATCGCCGCTCCATCGCCGCCAAGAGCGACCTGGAACGTCAAGAGAACAAAGAAAAGACCGGCGTATTCACCGGCGCCTACGCCACCAACCCGGTGAGCGGTAAGCCGGTGCCGGTCTTCATTGCCGACTATGTGCTGTTCGGTTACGGCACCGGGGCCATCATGGCGGTGCCCGGCCACGACCAGCGTGACTGGGACTTCGCGCATGCGTTCGGTTTGCCTGTGCAGCAAGTCATTTCCGGCGGCGATATCACCGAGTCCGCGTACACGGGCGACGGTCCGCTGGTGAACTCCGATTACCTGAATGGGCTGGATATCGCCGCTGCCAAGGCGGAGGTGACGCGCCGGCTGGTGCAGGACGGCCGCGGCGAACCGCGCATCGAATACAAGCTTCGCGATTGGCTTTTCGCACGCCAGCGCTATTGGGGCGAGCCGTTCCCCATCGTCTACGGCGAGGACGGGCGACCACGAGCGCTGGGTGAGGGTGCGCTGCCCGTCGAGCTGCCGGAGGTCGAGGACTACGCACCGGTGTCCTTCGATCCCGACGACGCATCGAGCGTGCCGTCGCCGCCGCTGTCGAAGGCCACCGACTGGGTCAACGTTGAGCTGGATCTGGGCGACGGACTCAAGCGGTACACGCGCGACACCAACGTGATGCCGCAGTGGGCGGGCAGCTCGTGGTACGAGCTGCGCTACGCGGACCCGGATAATGCGGACGCGTTCTGCGACAAGGAGAACGAGGCCTACTGGCTGGGGCCGCGCCCGGCCGAGCACGGCCCGGACGATCCCGGGGGCGTTGACTTGTATGTCGGCGGCATGGAGCACGCCGTATTGCACCTGCTCTACTCGAGGTTCTGGCACAAGGTCCTCTACGACCTCGGACATGTCAGCTCCCGCGAGCCGTACCGGCGGCTGCTCAACCAGGGCTACATCCAGGCGTACGCCTACACGGATGCGCGCGGAATGTACGTGCCCGCCGCCGAGGTGGTCGAGGAGAACGGAACGTTCTTCTGGCCCGGTCCCGACGGGAAAGTCGAGGTGAAGCAGGAGTTCGGCAAGATCGGCAAGAGCCTCAAGAACTCGATCTCGCCGGACGACATCTGTGACAACTACGGTGCGGACACCCTGCGGGTGTACGAGATGTCGATGGGTCCACTGGAGTTGTCGCGGCCGTGGGCAACAAAGGATGTCGTTGGTGCGCACCGGTTCCTGCAGCGGGTGTGGCGCGTGGTGGTCGACGAGGAGACCGGCAAGATCCGGGTCACCGAAGGGGACCTGACGAGCGAGGACACCCTACGGGCGTTGCACAAGACGATTGCCGGAGTCACCGAAGACTATGCGGCTCTGCGCAATAACACCGCCGCAGCCAAGTTGATCGAGTACACCAACCACCTCACCAAGGAGTACCCGGAGGGTGCCCCGCGTGCGGCGGTGGAACCGCTGGTGCTGTTGCTGGCTCCGCTGGCGCCGCACCTGGCTGAGGAGCTGTGGAGCCAGCTCGGACGCGATGAGACCTTGGCGCACGGCCCCTTCCCGGGATTCGATGAGCGATGGCTGGTGGCCGACACCGTCGAGTACCCGATTCAGGTCAACGGCAAGGTGCGCGGCCGGATCACGGTGGCCGCCGACGCACCGGCGGCCGATATCGAGGCGGCGGCCCTTGCCGAGGAGAAGGTGCTGGAGTTCCTGGCGGGCGTTGCCCCGAAGAAGGTCATCGTGGTGCCCGGGCGCATGGTGAATCTGGTCGTCTAGTTCTGGCGCACCACAATTTGGTGCACACGCGCGTCGCGCGGCAGCCGCACGGCATCGACGATCAATTGTGCGACGGACTCGGGACGCATGTACTCATCCGGGTTGTAGACGCGCCCTTCATGTTCGGTGAGTTCCTGCTGCATCGGGGTGCTGATCCGGCCGGGATGCACCGAGGTCACCCGCAGCAGCGGCTCCTCCGCCCGCAGCACATCGGCCACGCCGCGCAATGCGAACTTGCTCGCCGAGTACGAGCCGATGCCGGGGTGCGCGTTGATTCCCGCTCCGGAGTTCACGAACACCACGTCGCCCTGTGCCGCGCGTAGAGCGGGAAGCAGGGCCTTGGTCAGTGCCACCGGCGCTAAGACGTTGACATCAAAGGTCTTACGCCAGTCCGCCAACTGCGAATCGGCGATCGTCGCCGGATAGGACACCCCGGCGTTGTGCACCAGTACATCGAGTTCGTCGATGCCGGCGGTGGCCGCCAGCAACGCGCGCTCATCGCCCAGGTCCACCGGCCATGCTGTGGCCTGCAGCTCATCGGCCAGTGCGTCCAGCCGCGTGGATGGGCGGCCTCCCAGCAGGAGTGCATGGGTGGGGGCCAGGGCACGCGCGATGGCAGCACCGAGACCGCCGCTTGCGCCGGTGATGAGAGCGAGGGGCATGCGCGCCAGGCTAGCCGCCTCCGGGCGAATGTCGACTTTTGGCGGCGTCCAGTCGCACTTTCACACCAAAAGTCGGCTTTCGGCGAGAGGGAATGGCCGGGTACGCCGCACAATGGACGGATGCCGTCCCACCCGATGTTCACCCCCACGCAGTTGGCCGCACGTGCGGCATACCTGCTGAGGGGAAATGACAGGGGGACGATGACCAGTGCCGCCCCCAAGTTGTACCCACATATGTGGAGCTGGGACGCGGCTTTCGTGGCGGTCGGCCTGGCGCCGCTGAGCGTCGAACGCGCCGTCACCGAATTGGACACCCTGCTTTCCGCGCAATGGGCCAACGGGATGATCCCGCACATCGTCTTCGCGAACGGGGTCGACGGCTACTTTCCCGGACCCGCGCGCTGGCGCACCTCGGAACTGGCGGTGAACGCACCGTCGAATTACCAGACATCGGGCATCACCCAACCACCGGTGCATGCCATAGCGGTGCAGCGCATCTTGGATCATGCGCGCCGCCGTGGCCGGAGTGCGCGCGGCATCGCGGAAGCCTTCCTGGATCGGCGCTGGGCAGACCTGATGCGGTGGCATCGGTGGCTCGCCGAGTCCCGCGATCAGAACCAGCACGGGCGCATCACCCTCTATCACGGGTGGGAATCGGGAATGGACAACTCGCCGCGCTGGGATGGCGCGTACGCCAATGTTGTTCCCGGAGAGTTACCGCCGTATGTGCGGGAGGACACCGCAATCATCACCGACGCCTCGCAGCGCCCCAAGGATGCCGAGTATGACGTCTATCTGTGGCTGCTGGAAGAGATGAAATCGGTGGGGTACGACGATGCCCGGCTGCCGGACGTGATGAGCTTCGTCATGGAAGACGTGTTCGTCTCGGCAATCTTCGCGGTGGCCTGCGAGGTCCTGGCCACCATTGGTGAGGAGCACGCGCGCCCGCGAGCCGATGTGCGTGAATTGCACGGCTGGGCCGAGCGGTTCCGTGCCGGGGTAGTCGACACCACAGAAGAACGTAGCGGTGCCGCAAGGGATTTCGACGTCAAGACCGGCAAGTGGGTGGCGACCGACACGGTGGCCATGTTCGCACCGCTGCTATCCGGAGGCCTGCCGCGTGCGCAGGAATTGGCGCTGCTGCGGCTGCTGGAAGGACCACGTTTCTGCGGCCACCCGGATCTGCGGTACGCACTGGTGCCGTCGACGTCGCCGGTGTCGAGGGATTTTCGTCCGCGCGAGTATTGGCGGGGCCCGGTGTGGCCGGTGCTCACCTGGCTGTTCTGTTGGGCGTTCGAGCGGCGTGGATGGAGTGAGCGGGCGTTCCTGCTCCGGCAGGAGGGTTTACGGCAGGCGGGTGACGGCTCCTTCGCCGAGTACTACGAACCGTTTACCGGTGCGCCGCTGGGCAGCATGCAGCAATCCTGGACGGCTGCAGCGGTTCTGGACTGGCTGGGCTGAGCGCTCAGTCTTGTCCGGCGAGGCGCCGCAGCAGTGGCGTCATCCGGAATGCCACCAACTCGTGCATGGCAATCGCGATCGACGTACGAGTGATGCCGGGGATGTCGAGGATGTTCCCGGCGATTCGGTATAGATCGTCGCTGTCGACGGCCACCACCTTGATCATCAGATCGTCCGCGCCCGCCAGACCGTGCACCTGCACCACCTCCGGCACGTCGGCTAGCGCCACGCCAATCCCCTTGAGCTGATGTTGGTCGATGCGTGCGGTGACGTAAGCCGTCATGGGATAACCCATCGCGCGCGGCACGATCTGGTGGTCGATACCGGCCAGGGCCTCGTGCTGGTCCCAGCGGGTCAGCCGCGCTTGCACGGTGTTGCGGGACAGATTCAGTCGCTGCGCTAGCTCCACGCCGGACGCGCGGGGTGTTTGCGTGAGCGCGAGTAACAACTTCGCATCAGTGGCATCCAGAGTGGTCATAGAGCGCAGTATCGCACAGAATTGACCGACAAATCTGGGCACTATGCACAATGTGACACGCATCGGTTGCGCAGTATGACTATCTGATGCACTGTGAAGCAAGACACACCTCTGCGGTGACGGTCAGGTATGGACAGTGCATCAGATGGTTAGCGAGGCGGGTATGGAAACCATCCAGCTCCTGGATCCGGAAGGCAACCGGGTCGAGGATCCGGCGTACGGGCCGCTGGTCGCGGATATCGACGACCAGCACCTTGTCGCGCTGTATGAGGACATGGTGGTGGTCCGCCGCATCGACACCGAGGCCACGGCACTGCAGCGTCAGGGTGAGCTCGCGCTCTGGGCGCCGCTGCTGGGTCAGGAGGCCGCTCAGGTCGGTTCCGCGCGTGCGCTGGCACACGATGATTTCGCCTTCACCAGTTTTCGTGAGCACGGCGTTGCCTACTGCCGCGGTATCGAACCCACCGCCATGCTCCAATTCTGGCGCGGCTCAACGCAGTCGGGCTGGAATCCGCGCGACCACAATGTCACCGCACCCGCGATCATCGTCGGTGCGCAGTCGCTGCACGCCACCGGATACGCGATGGGTGTCAAATTCGACGGTGCCGACTCCGCGGTCATCGCGTACTTCGGCGATGGCGCGACCAGTCAGGGTGACGTGTCGGAGGCTTTCGCCTTCGCATCGAGTTTCGGTGCACCCGTAGTCTTCTTCTGCCAGAACAACCAATGGGCCATCAGTGAGCCGGTGCGGGTGCAGAGCCATCTGCCGCTGGCCGCGCGCGGCACCGGATTCGGCGTGCCGGGAATCCAGGTGGACGGCAACGACGTGCTCGCGGTGATGGCGGTGACCCGTGCGGCGCTGCGGCGCGCGCGAGAGGGTAGCGGGCCCACTCTCGTCGAAGCGGTCACCTACCGGATGGGACCACACACCACCTCCGATGATCCGACCAAGTACCGCAATTCCGCCGAGCTTGAGGAGTGGCGCGCCAAAGACCCGCTGTCGCGAGTGGAAAAATATTTGGAAAGACTTGGGGTGCTGACAGATTCGGAGAAGCAGCGCATTGTGGCCAAGGCCGATGCGGTGGCTGCCGAAATGCGCGCGGGATGTCTCGGCACCATCGAGCCGACCGCCGCCGACATGTTCAACCACGTGTACGCGGAACCACATTCGCTTGTCGCCGCGGAACGGCGCGACTACTTGGAATATCTCGCCGGCTTTGAGGATGAAGGGATCGCATCATGACCAGAATGACGATGTCCGGTGCCCTGAACGCGGGTCTGCGTGCATCCCTGGAAGACGACGACAAGGTGATCGTCATGGGGGAGGACGTGGGCAAGCTCGGCGGCGTCTTCCGGGTCACCGACGGGCTGCAGAAAGACTTCGGTGACCATCGAGTCATCGACACGCCGCTGGCCGAATCCGGAATCATCGGCACGGCGGTGGGCTTGGCCATGCGTGGATATCGCCCGGTGTGCGAGATCCAGTTCGACGGCTTCGTTTATCCGGCTTTCGATCAGATCGTGAGTCAGGTGGCCAAGTTGCACTACCGCACCAAGGGGGCGGTGGGCATGCCGCTGACCATCCGCATCCCGTTCGGCGGTGGAATCGGTGCGGTGGAACACCATTCGGAATCGCCAGAGGCCTACTTCGCCCACACCGCGGGCCTACGGGTGGTGGCGTGTGGATCGCCCCAAGATGCCTACGACATGATCCGCCAGTCCGTGGCGTGCGACGACCCGGTCATCTTCTTCGAGCCCAAGCGGCGCTACTGGGAGAAGGGTGAGGTCAACACCGAAGCACGAGACGTGCTGCCGCTGTCGTCCGCCCGCATCGTCCGGCCTGGTACCGCGGCCACGGTGGCCGCATATGGCCCGATGGTCGCCGTCGCTACTGCGGCGGCGGAAATGGCTGCGGCCGAGGGGATGTCGATCGAGGTCGTTGATCTGCGCTCCCTTTCGCCGGTCGACTTCGAGACGCTGGAGGCCTCGGTACGCAAGACGGGCCGGCTGGTGGTGGTTCACGAAGCATCGGTGTTCATGGGATTGGGCGCCGAGATCGCGGCACGCATTACCGAGCGGTGCTTCTACCACCTGGAGGCGCCGGTGCTACGGGTCGGTGGTTTCGCTCTCCCATACCCCGCCAACAAGGTGGAGCACCACTTCCTGCCCGATGCGGAGCGGGTGATGGACGCCGTCGACCGCGCTATCGCCGCGTAGGAGAGGTGCGAAATCCATGGCAGTCAAACAGTTTCTGCTTCCGGATCTCGGTGAGGGACTCACCGAAGCCGACCTGATCGCCTGGAAGGTGAAGGTCGGCGATGAGGTGAAGCTCAACCAGGTGCTCGCCGATGTGGAGACCGCGAAGGCGATGGTCGAGCTGCCGTCGCCGTACGAGGGAACGGTGGTGGCCCTGGAGGCGGCGGAGAACTCGACCCTCGCGGTCGGGTCGCCGCTGATCTCGATCGAGGTCGCCGGTGCCGAACCTGACGAGCCCGCCAACCTGGTCGGCTACGGCCCGTCGGAGTCGACGGGCCAGACCCGCCGTCGGCGTCGCGCGGGCGCGGGCTCGGCCGCCCTCGCCCTCGTCGAACCCGAAGTACCGGTTGCTCCACCGGAACCGGTGCGGGCCGCCGCGAAACCGTCGGTGCGCAAACTGGCCGCCGAACTGGGCGTGGCCCTCGACCTGATCAGCGGCACGGGGATCGGGGGCAGCATCACCCGTCAGGATGTGGAGGCCTATACGCGCAGTCTCACCGCGCGCGCTCCGCAGGCTGAGCCCCCGGTCCCGGCCCCAGTGGGCGGGGAGACGCGGATTCCCATCGCGGGCGTCCGCAAGCACACGGCGGCCGCCATGGTGCGCAGCGCCTTCACGGCGCCCCACGTCACCGAGTTCCTCACGGTCGATATGACCGCGACGATGGAGCTACTGGCCGAGTTGAAGGCGAAGTTCCCCGACCTCAAACTCACGCCCATGACGCTGGTCGCGCGGATGGTGCTGCTGACTCTGCGGTCGCATCCCTCGCTGAATTCCACCTGGGATGAGCAAGCCGGCGAGATCGTCATCAAGCATTACGTGAACCTCGGTGTGGCGGCAGCGACCGAGCGCGGACTGGTGGTCCCGAACGTGAAGAACGCCAACGGGATGTCGCTGCGTGAACTGGCGATCGCATTCGCGCAGTTGGTAACTACCGCACGCGAGGGAAAGACCGCGCCCGCCGACATGTCCGGCGGAACGTTCACGCTGACCAATATCGGAGTCTTCGGCGTCGATGCGGGTACCCCGATCATCAATCCGGGCGAAGCGGCCATCCTGGCACTGGGCTCGATTGCCAAACGCCCCTGGGTGGTGCACGGAGAACTCGCCGTCCGCGACGTCACCACGCTCGCGCTGTCCTTCGACCACCGACTGGTGGATGGTGAGCAGGGGTCCAAGTTCCTCGCGGATCTGGGTGCGCTGCTTACCGACCCGCGCATGGCGCTGGTGGTGTAGCTTCACTTCTAGCAAACCTCGGGTAGGGATGCTGGGATAGGGGGTGCGGTGATGCGGGCGGCGGCGATGTTGTTCTGCGTGATGGTTGCCTGTGGCGGCTGCTCCCGCGTAGCCGACGGACTCGCGACCCCGCCGCCCGAGCGTGCTGGCCTTTATCCAGAACTGCACGCCATCGGCGACAAGCTTCCCGGCGGCACGCTGCTCACTGGCTCGCAGATTCGCGAGATATCGGAGTTGCCACGACTAGAGCCGGGGCAGGCAGTGGACGCGATGTTCCGCTCGACCACCGACGCCACCGTGTGCGCGGCTGGCTACTCTCTGGCCGAGAGCGCTTCCTATGAGAAGCACGAGGCGGCGCGCATCGAGTTGTATGTGGAGGAGAGTGATGTCGCGCGGCTGCATACGGTGGGAAACGCGGTGGTGACCTTCTCCGACGATGCCACGGCTCGACAACAGTTCCAGCGGTTCAACGGTCTGATGGCCAGGTGCGACGCGATCACGAGCGCCACGCATACACAGCGCGATCCCTCCTCATGGAAGCTGAGCATCACCAGTGCCGACACCGCCGACGAGGTGGCGTGGACGCGCAGCGTGGTCGACTCGAGCTGGACCTGCTACATGGCTGCACGACAGCGGGCCAACTTTGTGGCATCGTCGATGTTCTGCACCCACGGTTCGGATAACAAGGCGGGCAACGTGCTGGACCGGTTGACGCTAAAACTCTCGGGGGCACGGTAATGCGCTGGGCACCAGTCGTTTTACTGACGGCCGCCGCGCTGTTGGCCTCCTGTACGCACGCGGTTGAGGGCGACGCGGCGGCCCCCGCCAGGCCGGAGAAGTTGTATCCGGTGCTGCCGCCCAGGCAGGCCGACCTTGAAGATAGGCTTCTGTCGGCGTCGGATATCCGTGCGGCAGTGGGCCTTCCGGATATCAGGACCATTCCCGCCGTCGAGTCTGTGCTCTCGACGGCCAACACGGTCTCCGACTGTGCATACGGATACTCGTTGGCCACGCGGCAGCAGTACCTGAGCTTCGGTGCGGCGCGCATCCAGGCGTATTCGGAGACGGTCGGAAGGGTTCGCCAGCACACCATAGGGTCAGCGCTGATTGTCTTCGAGACCGCTACCTCGGCAAGTCGGCAGTTCGAGCAATTCGCCCAGCGCATGTCCAGATGCGATGGAGTACATGGGGTTACCTCGGTGAACGGCATCGCGGAGAATTGGACGCTCAGCATCGGGCACAGCGGTCAAGACGAGGTGAACTGGACGCGAACCACTGACCGTTCACCGTGGTCCTGCCGTCTGGTGGCGCGCCAGCGCGCGAACTACGTCGCTTCGGTGATGTTCTGCCGACTCGACCCCAACGATGACAAGACCGAGGCGATGTTCACGCTGCTGCTGGACAAGCTCGCCCGCTGATCCACGGCTGCCGCCTCTTGCGCTATCGGCATCGCTTCTTTAATGTATCGATCGCCACATTAGTCAAGGAGGACTGGATGCTGCAGGACAAGGTCGTCGTCGTCACCGGTGGTAGCCGCGGGTTGGGCCGGGCGATGGTGCAGGCGTTCGCCGCGCATGGCGCCGATGTGGTTATTGCGAGCCGCAAGATCGACTCCTGTAACGAGCTGGCCGCCCAGGTGCAGGCCGAACACGGTCGACGTGCGCTCCCGGTGGCCTGCAATGTCAGCTCCTGGGAGCAATGCGATGAGCTGGTCGACACCGTGTACCGGGAGTTCGGGCGGGTGGACGTCCTGGTCAACAACGCCGGACTGTCCCCGCTGTACCCCAGCCTGGACCAGGTGTCGGAAGCATTGTTCGACAAGGTCATTGGGGTCAATCTGAAGGGACCGTTCCGGTTGTCGGCCCTGATCGCCACCAAGATGGCGGCAGGAGCCGGCGGTTCGATCATCAACATCAGCTCGATCGAAGCGGTGCGGCCCGACGCCACCGCGTTGCCGTACGCAGCGGCAAAGGCCGGTTTGAATGCCCTGACCCTTGGCCTCTCGCACAGCTTTGGGCCGACCGTGCGCACCAACACCATTCAATGCGGACTTTTCAACACAGATATCGCGGCGGCCTGGCCGGAAGGATTCGCCGAGGCGCTTATTCCCAGCATTCCGTTGCGCCGCGTGGGCGAACCGGAAGACATCGTCGGCGCGGCACTGTATCTCGCAAGTGATGCATCGGCCTACTGCACGGGAACGACGATTCGACTGGATGGCGGCATCCTGTGACCGAGGCCGGCGCCAAGCCGCGTCGGGGCCGTCCGCCCGCGGCCGATGGCGATGCCGCGGCGACCCGCCGGCGGATCATGGATGTGGCAACGGAACTCTTCGCCGAGAAGGGATTTCACGCGACCGGTGTTGCTGAGATCGGCGCTGCGGCCGGTGTACGGGGTGGCGCGCTGTACTACCACATCGGGTCCAAAGAGGAACTCCTCTGGGAGATCCTGCGCAGCTACATCGACGAAATGCTCACCGAGGCTGCGCACATCGCAGGCATGAACACCCCGCCCGCCAAGCGTCTGCGCACTCTCATCGGCTCCTACGTCATCCTTATCGTCAAGTACCGCAAGCAGGTTGCCATCCAGGTCCGCGATGGTTCCGCGCTGACCGGCGAGCGGGCCGCGGAGTTGCAGGGAATGCGTGACGAGTTACAGCGCTGCTGGCAACGCGTTCTCGACGAGGGCTACGAAGCCGGGGTATTTCGCACCAGCGATCACCTGATCACCAATGCGATTCTCGGGATGCTGAACATGGTGGCGGTCTGGTACCGCGCCGACGGCAAGAGCCCGGCGCAGATCGCCAAGCGCATCGCCGACATGGTGGTGGACGGCGTGCATACGGATCGTCCGCATGAACTTCCCATTGAACCCGAACCGACAGGAAGTAACTGACATGGCATGGGATTTCGAGACCGACCCCGAATACCAGGAGCTGCTGGACTGGGCTGAGGAATTCGTCCGCACCGAGGTGGAACCGCTCGATTACGTGTTCCCCAACCCGTACGACAAGTCCGATACCGAGGCCATGGACTACGTGCGACCGCTCAAGGAGGAGGTCAAGCGCCGTGGGCTGTGGGCCTGTCACCTCGGCCCCGAGCTGGGCGGCCCGGGCTTCGGGCAGCTCAAGCTCGCGTTGCTCAACGAGATTCTGGGTCGTTCGGTGTGGGCCCCCTCGATCTTCGGATGTCAGGCTCCCGACACCGGCAATGCCGAGATCCTCGCGCACTACGGCACCGAGGCGCAGAAGGCGAAGTATCTGCAGCCGCTGATGGACGGCGACATCGGGTCCTGTTACGTCATGACGGAGCCGCAGGGCGGGTCCGATCCGACGCTGTTCAAGACAACTGCCGTGCGTGACGGTGATGAGTGGATCCTCAACGGGGAGAAGTGGTTCAACTCCGAGGCGCGGCACGCCGCCTTTTGGATCGTCATGGCCGTCACCAACCCGGATGTCAGCCCGTATCAGGGAATGTCGATGTTCATCGTCGACCCGAATGCGCCGGGGGTGGAGATCGTCAGAAACATCACCGTGCATGGGTTCAGCGAGGACGAGGCCTACACCCGCTTCACCAATGCCCGGATTCCCGCCGAGAACATGCTGGGTGCCGAGGGTGCCGCGTTCGTGATCGCGCAAACCCGCCTCGGCGGTGGTCGCGTGCATCATGCGATGCGGACGGTGGCTCAGGTGCGTAAGGCATTCGACATGATGTGCGAGCGCGTCATCAGCCGGGAAGCACGTGGCGGCACCATCGCCAAGTTGCAGATGACGCAGGAGCGCATCGCCGACAGCTGGATCGAGATGGAGTCATTCCGTCTGCTGGTGCTTCGGACTGCCTGGCTGATCGACAAGCACCAGGACTACCTCAAGGTGCGCAAGGACATCGCGGCCATCAAGGCCGCCATGCCAAAGGTGATGCATGACGTCGCCCAGCGTGCGCTGCACCTGCACGGCTCGCTCGGCGTGTCCGAAGAGATGCCGTTGGCCAAGATGTTCCTGTACTCGGAGGTGATGGGTCTAGTCGACGGCCCCACCGAGGTGCACAAGGTCACCATCGCCAAGGAAGTCCTCAAGGACTACACCCCGTATGAGGGTCTGTTCCCGCCGAGTCACATCCCGGCATTGACGGAGAAGGCCAGGGCACATGTGGCGGCCCGGCTCGAGCACCGGGTGGGCAACCTGTAATGGCGGCTCCGCAGCATGTCGACCCGAAAAGCGTTGATTTCGGTGTTGTTTCGCGCTGGATGGATGAGCAGGGACTTCCGGCGGGTGAGGTGGCGGACGTCTCGGCGATCACGGGCGGCACGCAGAACATCATGGTGCGCTTCACCCGGGGCGGCCGCGAGTATGTGTTGCGTCGGCCCCCGAAGCATCTACGTGAGGCCAGTAACAATGTGATCCGCCGGGAGTCGCGATTGCTGGGAGCGTTACGCGGACAGGGAGTTCCCGCTCCTGAGCTCATCGCGGCGTGCACCGACGAGACGGTGCTGGGCGGCGCGGTCTTTTATCTGATGGAGCCGGTCGACGGATTCAATGCCTCGGTCACCCTGCCGGAGCCGCACGCGAGCAGTCCGCAGATTCGGCACCAGATGGGGCTGGAGGCGGTCAGCGGTATCGCCGCCCTGGGGGCACTGGACTATCAGGCGCTGGGACTGGACGGGTACGGCAACCCCGACGGCTTCCTGGAGCGTCAGGTACCGCGTTGGCTCAAAGAGCTCGACTCGTTCAGCAAGCACGAGGGGTACCCGGGCCCGGACATCCCGGGTCTGCAATCCGTCGCGGATTGGCTTGAGCAGCATCGGCCGTCGCGGTGGAAGCCGGGGATCATGCATGGTGATTTCCACCTGGCGAACATGATGTTCCGCAATGATGGTCCTGAGCTCGCTGCCATCGTGGACTGGGAGATGTCGACGATCGGTGACCCGCTGCTGGACTTGGGCTGGCTGTTGGCGACGTGGCCCTCGGATGGCGACGATGCTTCACTGGGTGGAGCACTCGTGCAGGCCGGAGGTCTGCCCACGCCCGAGGAGCTCGTCGCGCACTACGCGGAATGCACGGACCGTGATCTCAGCGCGATCCACTGGTACACCGTGCTCGCCTGTTTCAAGTTGGGCATCATCTTGGAGGGCACGCACGCCCGCGCCTTCGCCGGGAAAGCGCCTGTGGCGGTGGGTGATTACCTGCACGGCCTCACGCTGCAGCTGTTCCGGCGGGCCGGGGCGATTACCGGGTAACCGGTTCGTCGGGCATCGGTGCGCGGCGCCGGGTCAGCCGGAGTGCCACGAAGGCGAGCAGGATCACCGCCCAGGACAGCAGGCTGGTCCACAGCTGCGAGCGGGTGCCGTCCTGAAAGCCCATCGCGACCAGAATCGCGACGATCGCACCGGCGGTGAGGATCGTCAACACCGGATAACCCCACATCTTGACGATCAGCTTCTCTGGGGGTGTGCGGGGCCTGAGTACCAGCTGCGATATCGCAATCATGAAGTACACAAACAGGATTACCGCGCCGGAGGAGTTGAGCAGGAATAGAAAGACGGTATCTTCGGCGACGTATGCCAGCACCACGCAGACGAATCCGATGAATGAGGACGCCAAGATGGCGTGCACCGGAACACCGCGCGAGTTGACGCGCAGCCAGCTGCGCGGTGCCTCGCCCCGGCCTGCCAACACGAACAGCATGCGGGAGGCGGTGTACATCGCCGAGTTGAGACAGGACAACACGGCGGTAAGCACGACTATCCGCATGATGTTGTCGGCGTGCGGAATTCCCATGGTCTTGAATGCGGTGACGAAGGGTGAGGTGCCCAATGTCGGGCTGTCCCACGGCACGATCACCGCGATGAGGAAGATGGAGCCCACGAAGAAGAGCCCGATTCGGTAGATGACCGAGTTGGTGGCCCTGCTGATGGCCCGCGCGGGGTCCTTGGATTCGGCGGCCGCGATGGTCGCGATTTCCGGGCCGACCATCGAAAACACCACGACCACGATGGCGGAGAAGATCGCACCGGTGCCATTGGGAGCGAACCCGCTCTTGGTGAGGTTGGAGAAGTCCATGTGCTTACCCGGCCACCAGCCCAGTACGAACATCGTACCGAGGACGAGAAATGCAATGATGGCAAGTACTTTCACACTGGCGAACCAGTATTCGAACTCGCCGTAGGACCGCACCGAGAAGAGGTTGGTGGCGGTCATGGCCACCATGAGGACAAGTGCGATCAGCCACAACGGAAAGTGCGGCCACCAATCTTGGACGATCTTGCCGCCGGCGACTGCCTCGAACCCCACGACGATTACCCAGAAGTACCAGTAGAGCCAGCCGACAGAGAATCCTGCCCAGTCGCCGAGGGCGCGGCGGCTGTAGTCGGCGAAAGAGCCCGTCGACGGATTCGCCACGGCCATCTCGCCGAGCATGCGCATCACCAGCACGATGAGCACACCGGTGATGGCATAGGTGAGGAAGGCCGCCGGGCCGGCCGCCTTGATCGTCGCACCGGACCCCACGAACAGGCCGGCGCCGATGACGCCACCGATCGCGATCATCGTCAGGTGGCGCTTCTGCAACGAATGCTGCAGGCCGCCCTCGCTGGACGATTCCGTGGTCGCCATGGATTCTCCTTACAGCCGGGTAGGTCGATGTTGCACCCCGCAATCAGATCGTGCAGCGCGTTGCCAGGAATTTCGGTGGCACGCGGGTGGTTCCTGGAGGTCATGACCGGCTTCGGTATCTCTACCTCATCGGCCGACGGATACGTGGCCCCCGACGTGCTCGCGCGCGCTGTCGAGGAGCGCGGCTTCGACTGGCTGCTCTTCGACGACCACTCCTACTTCCCGGTCGACACACCCGATGACATCGATCCGGAGTTCCGGGCGCGGCTTCCGTTGATACGAGACCTTCCGGTGGTGCTCGCCTACGCCGCGGCGGCCACCGAGCATTTGGTGATCGGGTCCGGGGTCGCACTGTTACCCCAGCGCGATGTGTTGCACACCGCCAAGGCCTGGGCGACGCTGGCCACGCTGTCGGGCGGCCGAGCCGTGCTGGGAGTCGGCGTCGGGTGGAATCTGGGCGAGCTACGCAACCACGGCGCCGACCCGACGCTGCGTGGTGCGAAACTCGACGAACAGTTGGTCGCCCTCAAACAGCTGTGGACCGAGGACGTAGCGGAATTCCATGGCGAGCACCTCGATTTCGGGCCCGTCGCCGCGAGCCCGCGTCCACGGATGCCCATTCCGGTGTACGTGGGTGGTCCGAGCCGGGCCGCTCAGTCACGCGCGGTGCGGTTAGGTGATGGGTGGTTGCCATACGCGGCGACGTCTAGCCCCGAGGATGTGCGGGTGGCGCGTCGCCGGTTCGCGGAGCAGGGACGCGCGGATCTGCCGGTCGGTGTGAGCGGCGTGTCCGGGGAGCGGGCTGCCGCTGCGTATCTGGATGCTGGCGTGGAGCGGGTGCTCCTTCATCTGGATCCGTTGCGCGAGGACGAGACCCTTGCCGCGCTCGACCAGCTAGCCGCAGTCGCGAATCGGTTGCGGGCCAACAAATAACACCGAGGGCACACCTGACGGTGTGCCCTCGGTGGGTAGAACGAAGAAACAGGCTCAGCCTTCGATGAACTGCTCCAGCTGGGTGCGCGCGATGTCGTCGGCGAGTTGCTTCGGCGGGCTCTTCATCAGGTAGGCCGAGGCCGGAAGAATCGGGCCACCGAGTCCGCGGTCGAGTGCGATCTTCGCCGCACGTACCGCGTCGATGATGATGCCGGCCGAGTTGGGGGAGTCCCAGACCTCGAGCTTGTATTCGAGGTTCAGCGGCACATCGCCGAAGGCGCGGCCTTCCAGGCGCACGTAAGCCCATTTGCGGTCATCGAGCCACGCGACGTAGTCGGACGGGCCGATGTGCACGTTCTTGTCGTACACCTTGTCGGCCAGTGATCCGTTGAGGTTCGACGTGACGGCCTGAGTCTTGGAGACCTTCTTGGACTCCAGACGCTCACGCTCAAGCATGTTCTTGAAGTCCATGTTGCCGCCGACGTTGAGCTGGTAGGTGCGGTCCAGGGTGACGCCGCGGTCCTCGAACAGCTTGGCCATCACCCGGTGGGTGATGGTGGCGCCCACCTGGCTCTTGATGTCGTCGCCCACGATCGGCACACCGGCATCTTCGAACTTCTTGGCCCACACCGGATCCGAGGCGATGAACACCGGTAGCGCGTTGACGAACGCCACCTTGGCGTCGATGGCGCACTGGGCGTAGAACTTGTCGGCCTCTTCAGAACCCACCGGAAGGTAGGACACGAGGACGTCAACGTTGTTGTCTTTCAGCACCTTCACGACGTCGACCGGATCGGTGTCGGACACCTCGATGGTGTCGGCGTAGTACTTGCCGATGCCGTCCAGGGTCGGTCCGCGCTGCACGATGACATCGGTGGGCGGCACGTCGGCGATCTTGATGGTGTTGTTCTCCGACGCCGAGATCGCCTCGGAGAGGTCGAAGCCGACCTTCTTGGCGTCCACGTCGAACGCGGCGACGAACTTCACGTCGCGCACGTGGTACGGGCCGAACTTGACGTGCATCAGGCCCGGAACAGTGGAGTTCTCGTCCGCATCCTGGTAGTACTGCACGCCCTGAACCAGCGAGGATGCGCAGTTGCCGACGCCGACGATGGCGACTCGCACCTCAGATGATGTGTTGGACATGGACGGTTCTCCTTTACCGATGGTCGTGCGCTGTGTCACGTCTAACGCTCCTCGACTCGTGCCTGCGCGGTGCGCTCGGCGGCGATCAAGTCGTTGAGCCACTTCACTTCTCGTTCACTGGATTCCAGGCCAAGTTGGTGCAGCTGCTTGGTGTACCGGTCGAACGAACTGCTTGCCCGGGTGATGGCCTCGCGCAGGCCCTCCCGGCGCTCTTCTACCTGACGGCGGCGGCCTTCGAGGATTCGCATCCGGGCCTCGGCCGGGGTGCGGTTGAAGAACGCCAGGTGCACACCGAAGCCGTCGTCGGTGTAATTCTGCGGGCCGGTGTCCGCGACTAGCTCGCTGAAGCGAGCACGGCCGGCGGCGGTCATCTGATAGACCCGCTTGCCGCGAAGCAGCACTGTGGTGCCCGCGGGCGCGGAGTCTTCGGCGATCAGCCCATCGGCCTGCATGCGGCGCAGGGCCGGGTACAGCGAGCCGTAAGAGAACGCCCGGAATGCTCCGAGCAATCCGGTCAGGCGCTTGCGCAGCTCGTAGCCGTGCATGGGTGACTCAAGCAGCAAGCCGAGGATGGCCAGTTCCAACATGAAGTCACCTCCTCACACCGTGTATGACGCCGGAGCATCTCTCGTGCACCGATCGGGACATAGTATCGCCGCGATATATGCGGGCGCCACACGGGGGAAGATCTAACTGCCGGAGGGGTACGTGGTTCGGATGGGGGTGCCGTCCGGATTGACGTAGATCGACCCGTTCTGGAATTCACCGCTGATCGAGATGTCGATCTGAACGGTGTCCGGTGGTGCGGTCTTGTCCTCGCTCGGTTTGATGAACAGGTACGTGTTCTTGACCTCGCTCTGTTTGATGCCGAGGGTCTCGGGTGCGCCGCGCATGATGCCGATGATGGTCTTGACGTCGAACTTGGCGAGGTCAACCGTGCGGTCGGCGTGACTGCCCGACGAGTCGTCGGGATGGTCCCATCCGCCCTGATAGGTGTAGCGCAGCGTGCGGCGAGGTTCGCGGGGATCGGGGCGCGTCAGAATCGCGTAGTCCCCGTAGATGTTCAGCTCGTACCCGGTGGTGTCACCGAATTTTTGGCGCATCTGCTCAAAGAGACCCGTGAGGCCGCCGAGCGACATCAGCTGGCGTGGGGGCGTCATCACAATGGGCGCCACACCGTCGGGCTTGGCACCGGGATCGGTGGTGAAGTCCATCGGCGAGCTGGTGTTTCCGTAGGCGCCCCAACCGATGAGCACACCGACCAGGACCAGGGCGGCGGCCACACCGGCGGGCGCGTACCACCGTCGCCACCAGGGGCGTTGCGGACCCTTCAGCACGGGCATGTGGGCGGCCGCTTTGGCGTTCTGCAGATCCGAGACCAGCGAGCTGAGCTGTCCCAGCGTCGAGGCGGTGGTGGCCGAGGCAACGCGTTCGCGGTGCTCCTCCATGGACAGCTGTCCGTCGCTCAGTGCGTCGTCGAGCAGCTTGCAGGTGTCGTTGCGGTCGCTGTCCTTGGCCCGGGTGCCTGTCGCCATGCGAGGAATCGTAGAGCGATCTTGATGGTCAGGATGCGGGCACGACCTCTTTGGGCTCGCCGTTACCCGCGACGACCATTCGGCCGGTGCGGTCCCGCTCCGAGACGGTGATGGTGATGTCGACGCCCTCGTCGTTGGGCTTGATCACCATGACGGTTCCGCCCTCGCCGGCGGCGGGCACGTTCAGGGTTTCGGGTGCTCCGCGCAGGACCCCGATGATCTTGGCCGGATCGAATCGGCTCAGGTCTCCGATCCGAACGTTGCGCCAGGTACCGGGCATCGCTCCGCCGTCACGGAACCCGCCCTGATACGGGTAGGTGATGGGCAGGTTCGGATCGGTGGATTCGATGCGGACCAGCGCCGCGTTGTTGGAGCGGACGGTCAGTTCGATGCCGACGGTGTCGCCGAATTTTGCGCGCATCTGGTCCAGCAGGCCGGAAAGGCCCGGAACGGAGAACAACTTCGTCGGGGCGATCACGACGGGAGCGATGCCGTCGGCGGCCGCCCCCGGGTCCGGTGGCACCGGCCGTGTGACATAGGCACTCACCCCGGCTCCGAGGGCGGCAGCGACGACGGCGGTGACGACGATCGCCGGCCAGCGGCGCCGCGGCGGCCGGGGGATGGGTACCTGGGCCGGGAGGGCGGCGATCTGCAGATCGGAGACCACGCCGTTGAGCTCGCCGAGAGTCTGCGCACTGGTGGCGATGGCGATCCGCTGACGGTGCTCCTCCGAGGAGAGCTGGCCGTCGCCGAAGGCGGCGTCGAGCGCCGTGCACGTGACGTCTCGGTCGGAATCCTTGGCACGGGTCGCCATGCGAGGAATCGTAGAGCGGCGCGGTCCCTCAGGGCCCGGGCGCGTCAGCCCCAGTACGCGAACTCGCAGACCGGATTCGGCTCGCTCTTGAACGACACCAGCATGTCGCCCATGGTGATCGTGCAGCCGGTGGCGCCGGCCCCGCTGGCCCGGACTTCGGAGTTCGCCTCTTCGACGACGTCGATGGTGTGCTCCCAGGGCAGCGCCACATCCTTTTCGACGTGGGCCGCGCCGTCGTTCTCTTTCCAGGTGACGGTCGCCGTCCCGCCGCCGATCACCTTCAGGACCGCCGTTCCTACGACCTTTCCGGTGCCAACCGGTGGGGACGCGGTCGCCGCGGGATTGATGGCCGCGGAGGCGATGACGGTCAAGGCCGCAAAGCCACCGAGCACCGGTGATAGTCGACGGAATGTCATATGTCCCCCTCTTCCTGACAGCCGCCCCATCGTAACGAGCGGAACGCGGACAGAGATCGGCTTCGCAAAGTACGTGCTGTCTGTGTGGCCCGGGCTCGGCCAGCGCGTAATCGGACGTACTCTGGTTACCGTGCGATTGCAGAGACAGGTGGTGGATTACGCGCTCAAGCGGCGATCCCTGCTGGCTGAGGTCTATTCCGGGCGTACCGGCGTGGCCGAAGTCTGCGACGCGAACCCGTATCTGCTCCGTGCGGCCAAGTTCCACGGCAAATCGAGTGCGGTGGTGTGCCCGATCTGCCGCAAGGAGCAACTGACGCTGGTGTCGTGGGTTTTCGGCGAGCATCTGGGCGCGGTATCCGGTTCGGCCCGTACGGCCGAGGAACTGGTGTTGCTGGCCACTCGGTACTCGGAGTTCGCCGTGCACGTTGTCGAGGTATGCCGGACCTGCAGTTGGAATCATTTGGTGAAGTCGTATGTCATGGGCGCCCTCCCGGCGCCGAAGGGGACCACCCCACGTCAGCGAACAACTCGTGCCCGGACGGCCAGTGAATAGGCCACAGGGTGAGGGCGGCGTGGTTGGCGGACAGAATCCGGTAGCGTCCGGCGGCTCGGATTCACCGCGCACCCCCAGCATGGACGATCGGCCGACGTCGATCCTCGACCCTGTCGAGGATCTGCCGCTGTACCGGCGCGATGAGGATGCCGTGGCCGCGGCTCGCGCGGCGCTGGAACGTGATGACGAGGGCAACGGACATGAGCCGCCGCCCCCCTCCAGCCGGCCGGGTGGTTCGTCGCGTCCGCCGCAGCGTCGCCGCAGGCGAAAGAGCAACGGCTGGAAAATCTTCCGCCGCGTGATGATCGCCCTGGTGCTGTTGGCCATCGTCATCCCGCTGGCGACGTTCGCACTGGCGTATTCGGTGGTAGACATCCCGAAGCCGGGCGATATCCGTACCAGCCAGGTGTCCACCATCTTGGCCAGCGACGGCACCACCGAACTCGCCAAAGTCGTTCCACCGGACGGAAACCGGGTCGACATCAAGATCGACCAGGTGCCCCAGCATGTGCGCGCGGCCGTGATGGCCGCCGAGGACCGCGATTTCTACGGCAACCCGGGCTTCTCCTTCTCGGGTCTGCTGCGCGCGGTCAAGAACAACATGTTCGGCGGCGATACCCAGGGTGGTTCCACGATCACCCAGCAGTACGTGAAGAACGCGATGGTGGGTGCGCAGCGCGCCGGCCTCGGCGGTCTGACCCGTAAGGCCAAGGAGATCGTCATCTCCACGAAGATGTCGCAGTCCTGGTCCAAGGATCAGGTGCTGGAGGCCTACCTCAACATCATCTATTTCGGACGTGGCGCGTACGGCATCTCGGCGGCGTCGAAGGCCTACTTCGACAAGCCCGTGGAACAGCTCACGGTGTCCGAGGGCGCGTTGTTGGCCGCACTGATCCAGCGGCCGTCGCGCCTGGATCCCGCCGTTGATCTGCCCGAGTCGACGAACCGTTGGAACTGGGTGCTCGACGGCATGGTCACCATCGGTGCACTGTCCGCGCAGGATCGTGCCGGGCAGGTGTACCCCGCAACGGTGCCGCCTGAGCAGGCTGCTGCCCAGAACGCGACCACCGGTCCCAACGGACTTATCAAGCGTCAGGTGATGGCGGAGCTCACCGATCTGTTCAACATCGACGAGCAGACGTTGAACACCGAGGGCCTGCAGATCACGACGACCATCGACACCAAGGCGCAGCAGGCCGCCGAGAACGCGGTCAACAGCACCTTGCAGGGCGAGAACGCGGACCTGCGAACGGCGGTGGTGTCCGTGGACCCGCGCACGGGTGCGGTCAAGGCGTACTACGGCGGTTCCAACGCCCAGGGTCTGGACTACGCGCAGCAGGGTCTGCAGACCGGTTCGTCGTTCAAGGTGTTCGCCTTGGTGGCGGCGCTGCAGCAGGGAATCGGACTGGGCTACCAGCTGGACAGCTCGGAGCTGACCTATCAGGGCATCACCATCAAGAACAGCGAGGACGCTTCGTGCGGAACGTGTTCGGTGGCCGAGGCGCTCAAGCGCTCGCTGAACACCAGCTTCTACCGGCTCATGCTGAAGCTGAAGAACGGGCCCGACGATGTGGCTACCGCCGCGCATGCCGCCGGTATCGCCGAGAACTTCCCCGGTGTCTCGCACACGTTGTCCGAGGACGGTCAGGGCGGTCCGCCGAATAACGGTGTGGTGCTGGGCCAGTACCAGACCCGGGTGATCGACATGGCCTCGGCGTACGCGACCTTGGCGGCGTCCGGGACCTACCGCAAGCCACATTTCATCCAGAAGGTGGTGAACGCGGACGGCCAGGTGCTTTTCGACGCGGGTTCTTCCGACAACACGGGCGAGAAGCGTTTCTCTGATGATGTTGCGAACAACGCGATCTCGGCGATGAAACCGATCGCGGCCTACTCCCGCGGGCATGGCCTGGCGGGTGGACGAGAGTCGGCCGCCAAGACCGGTACCGCGCAGCTGGGCGACACCAAGGACAACAAGGACGCCTGGATGGTCGGCTTCACCCCGTCGCTCTCGACCGCGGTGTGGATAGGAACCGACGACGGCAAGCCGATCAGAAACAGTTGGGGTGGACCGATTTACGGTTCCGGTCTGCCGTCGGATATCTGGCAGAAGACCATGAATGGCGCGTTGGACGGCTCCACCAAGGAGACCTTCCCCAAGCCGGGCGCCATCGGCGGATACGCCGGTGTGCCGGTCTACGTGCCTCCGCCGCCGGCTCCGAACGGTCCTCCGGCGCCCGCGCCGGGCGGTGGCGGCGAGGTGACGGTCATCCAGCCGACCATCGAGATCGCACCGGGTATCACCATTCCGGTGGGACCCCCGACGACGATTCCGGTGGGCCCGGCGGCGCCACCGGCGGGTGACGCGCCGCCGCCTCCGGGGCAGTAGGCAGGTGCCGGCCGAATCCCGTGCGACGGTGTCTCCCGAGAAGCTCGCCGATGACCTGCGCAGTGCCGACGATCGCGACTTCCCCAGTCGCACCGATGCGATGGGTGCCGAGCTATCCGAGGTGATCGGTGGGCCGTTGGGCGGGCACGCCCTGGTCGGGCGCCAGCCATTCTGGACACCACTGCGGGTGGTGTTCATCATCGCGCTGGGATTCCTCATCCTGGGGTGGACCAGTAAGGCACCCTGCCTGCAGCAGAGTGGTTCCGGCAATGGTGCTCAGCGCGTGGCCAATTGGGACAACAACCGGGCCTACTACCAGTTGTGCTACTCAGACACCGTGCCGCTCTATGGCGCGGAGCTGCTGAATCAGGGGCGCTTCCCCTACAAGTCCAGCTGGCTGGAGACGGACTCGGGCGGCCATCAGAAGATTCAGTACGACGGCACTCCGGCGGTCCGGTACATGGAGTATCCGGTAGTGACCGGGGTGTATCAGTACACCGCGATGGCCCTGGCCAAGACGTACACCCAGGCCAGCGATCTACTGGGGCTGCCCATCGTCGCCGAAGTGGTGATGTTCTTCAACATCGTGGCTTTCGGATTGGCGCTCGCGTGGCTGGTAACCATCTGGGCCAGCGCGGGATTGAGCCCGCGTACCCGCCCGTGGGATGTGGTGATGATCGCGGCGTCCCCGATCGTGATCTTCCAGATCTTCACGAATTTCGATGCTCTTGCAACGGCTTTCAGCATGACGGCACTGTGGGCGTGGGCTCGCAGGAAACCGTGGCTGGCGGGTGTGCTGATAGGGCTGGGCGTGGCCGCCAAGCTCTATCCGGTGCTGCTGCTGTTTCCACTGCTGTTGGTGAGTCTGCGCAGCGGCAAGATGCATGAGTTCTCCAAGACCGCCGCGGCCGCACTGGCCAGTTGGGTTGTGGTGAATGCTCCGGTGGCGATGCTCTTCCCCCGCGGATGGGGGGAGTTCTTCCGGCTCAACACCCGCCGCGGCGACGACATGGACTCGCTGTACAACGTCTTCAAATCCTTCACCGGATGGCAGGGCTTCGACGGCCCGCTGGGTTTCTGGGAGCCCCCGGTCGTGCTCAACGCGATATCGGCTGTTCTGTTCGGGATCTGCTGTCTGGGCATCGGATACGTAGCGCTGACGGCTCCGCGGCGCCCGCGTGTGGCGCAGTTGGCCTTCCTGGTGGTGGCGGTATTCCTGCTGACCAACAAGGTGTGGAGCCCGCAGTTCTCGCTGTGGCTGGTGCCACTTGCCGTGGTGGCGTTGCCGCATCGGCGAATCCTGCTGGCATGGATGACCGTCGACGCGCTGGTCTGGGGTCCGCGGATGTACTACCTGCTGGGTTTGGAGAACAAGGGGTTGCCCGAGCAATGGTTCACCGGCACGGTGCTGGTGCGCGATATCGCGGTGATCGGGTTGTGCGCCTTGGTGCTGCGCCAGATCTATCACCCCAGCGAGGACCTGGTGCGCGGACACAGCGATGACACGGACGATCCGGCGGGCGGGCCGTGCGATGGGGTTGCCGACAATCCTCCGGCCTGGCTGCCGTCGTGGCTGCGCGCGCGTAAGCCCACACCGCATATCGCCCGCGCGTCGGTCTGATTTCGCCGGTCAGGGGGCTGTGCGGTAGCCTTGGCCGGTTGCCGACGCAGGCGACTCTCCTGCCACGGATACGCCGTGGCCGCACTAGACCACAGGAGGTGATGAGTTTCTCATGCGTCAGTACGAAATCATGGTCATTCTCGACCCCACTCTTGACGAGCGCACCGTAGCTCCATCGCTGGATACGTTTCTGAACGTCATCCGCGGTGACGGTGGAACCGTCTCGAAGGTGGAGGTTTGGGGTAAGCGCCGTCTTGCCTACGAGATCGCCAAGCATGCCGAGGGCATCTACGCGGTGATCGACGTGGTCGCGGAGCCCGCCACCGTCTCGGAGCTGGATCGCCAGCTGGGCCTCAACGAGTCCGTGCTGCGGACCAAGGTCCTGCGTACCGGAGCCCGCTGAGGTCCTACGGAAGTCAGTTGACTTCCGTAGGCTGCCGTTAACCACGCCAGCTGACAGACACGAGGAGGAACCGTGGCAGGTGACACCACCATCACGGTCGTCGGAAACTTGACCGCCGATCCAGAACTGCGCTTCACACCGTCCGGGGCTGCCGTCGCCAACTTCACTGTGGCGTCGACTCCCCGCATCTTCGACCGACAGAGTTCGGAGTGGAAGGACGGAGAGGCGCTGTTCCTGCGGTGCAATATCTGGCGTGAGGCCGCCGAGAACGTGGCCGAGAGCCTGACCCGTGGGTCCCGTGTCATTGTCACTGGCCGGCTCAAGCAGCGCTCCTTCGAAACCCGCGAGGGCGAGAAGCGCACCGTCATGGAGATTGAGGTCGACGAGATCGGCCCGTCTCTGCGGTACGCGACCGCCAAGGTCAACAAGGCCTCGCGCGGTGGTGGCGGCGGTGGAGGTTTCGGCGGCGGCGGTGGCGGCGGGGGTTCCCGCTCCAACGAGCCTGCCGACGATCCGTGGGGCAGTGCCCCGGCCTCCGGTTCCACCGCGGCCGACGACGAACCGCCCTTCTGATCTGGGCGATACAACTTATCTAGCTAGAAAGAAAGAGATTCACCATGGCCAAGACGACTAAGCGCCGTCCTGCCCCGGAAAAGCCGGTCAAGACACGTAAGTGCGCGTTCTGCACCAAGAAGGCGCTGAACATCGATTACAAGGACACCAACCTGCTGCGCACGTACATCAGTGAGCGCGGCAAGATTCGTGCCCGCCGGGTCACCGGAAACTGCGTTCAGCACCAGCGCGACATCGCGATCGCGGTGAAGAACGCTCGCGAGGTAGCCCTGCTGCCGTTCAGCTCGGCGACGCGGTAGGACCGGAGGGACATCTGATGAAGCTGATTCTGACGACCGAGGTCGAGCACCTCGGCACTGCCGGTGACACCGTCGAGGTTCGGGACGGTTACGGACGTAACTACCTGCTGCCGCGCGGACTGGCGATTGTTGCCACCCGTGGTGCGGAGCGCCAGGCGACCGACATCCGTCGTGCCCGTGAGGCCAAGGAGATCCGTGGTGTCGAGCACGCCCACGAGATCAAGCAGGCTATCGAGGGCCTGGGTGCTGTTCAGCTGACGGTGAAGACCGCCGGCGAAGGCAAGCTGTTCGGCTCGGTGACCGCCGCTGACGTGGTGGGCGCCATCAAGGCCGCCGGTGGACCCAACCTGGACAAGCGCACCGTCACCCTGCCGAAGGCGCACATCAAGCAGATCGGTTCGTACGCACTGGATGTGCACCTGCACGCCGGTGTGGCGACCAAGATCACCGTGGATGTAGTCGCCGCAGGCTGACCGATCGGAAGTACTGCCGGGTCAACGGCGTCGCGGGTTTCCGCGGCGCCGTTGCCGTATCTGTTGGCGAACGTATTGTACGCGTGTGCCACTCCAGCGAAGCTACCTCTAGTTAACCTAGAGGGTTGAGAGGGGTAACAGAACACGCCCGAGCCCGCAACCTGATGCGACACGCCGGGCGGATTCCCATCCACAGTCCTGTCAATTAGTTCACCGGCTGCCAACTGGGAAAAGTGCAGGAATGTAGGTAGCTATCCCCAGGTTGTCCCCAACCCCCTAACACCGGGTTGGACAGTAGTCCACACCCCATGCCCAGGCTCATCCACAGGGGCGCTTGGCAGGGCCGCCAGCAACATCTAACGTCTACCGCGGCGCGCGGGCTGAACTGTACTTGTCAGACCTCGCCGCGATCATGTGTTCGACTTGATGTGATTAGGAGGACCAGCGCGCCGTGGCGATAGTCGACGATCTGGGCCAGTCCGGCCCAGTTGCCCCTCCCGAGGAGGAGTTCGGCCGTCAACCACCCCAGGATGTGGCTGCCGAGCAGTCCGTGCTGGGCGGGATGCTGCTGTCCAAGGACGCCATCGCCGACGTGCTGGAGAAGCTGCGGCCGCACGACTTCTATCGGCCCAACCACCAGAGCGTGTACGAGGCCATCCTCGACCTGTACGGCAGGGGAGAGCCCGCTGACGCCGTGACGGTGGCCGCCGAGCTGGACCGGCGCGGGCAGCTGCGCCGGGTGGGCGGTGCGCCGTATCTGCACACGCTGATCTCCACCGTGCCGACCGCCGCCAACGCCGGGTTCTATGCCGGGATCGTGGCCGAGAAGGCGCTGTTGCGCCGTCTCGTGGAGGCCGGGACCCGCGTGGTGCAGTACGGGTACGCCGGGGCCGAGGGCGCCGATGTCGCCGAGGTGGTGGACCGCGCACAGGCCGAGGTCTACGACGTCACCGACCGGCGGATGTCGGAAGACTACGTGCCCCTCGAAGAGCTGCTGCAGCCCACGATGGATGAGATCGATGCGATCGCGTCGGCCGGCGGTATGTCCAAGGGCGTGCCGACGGGCTTCACCGATCTGGACGAGATCACCAATGGGCTGCATCCGGGTCAGATGATCATCGTGGCGGCCCGGCCGGGTGTGGGTAAATCGACCCTGGGCCTGGATTTCATGCGGTCGTGTTCGATCAAACACCAGCTGCCCAGCGTGATTTTTTCGCTGGAAATGAGCAAGACCGAGATCGTCATGCGACTGCTCTCGGCCGAAGCGAAGATCAAACTGGGTGATATGCGCTCGGGCCGGATGAGCGATGACGACTGGACCCGGCTGGCACGGCGGATGAGTGAGATCAGTGAGGCGCCGCTCTACATCGACGACTCCCCGAACCTGACCATGATGGAGATCCGCGCCAAGGCACGACGGCTCAACCAGAAGGCCGGGCTCAAGCTGGTGGTGGTCGACTACCTGCAGCTGATGACCTCCGGTAAGAAGCACGAATCCCGTCAGCAGGAAGTCTCGGAGTTCTCCCGAAACCTGAAGCTATTGGCCAAGGAGCTTGAGGTTCCGGTCATCGCGATCAGTCAGCTGAACCGTGGTCCCGAACAGCGCACCGACAAGCGTCCACAGGTCTCGGATCTTCGTGAATCCGGCTCGCTGGAACAGGATGCCGACATGGTGATCCTGTTGCACCGTCCCGATGCGTTCGAGCGTGACGATCCGCGCGGTGGTGAGGCCGACCTGATTCTGGGCAAGCACCGTAACGGTCCGACGGCCACCATCACCGTGGCGCACCAGTTGCACCTGTCGCGCTTTACCAACATGGCGCGGTAACTACATTCGGTTGTAGGTTCTCGCGGTTGACTTCAAAATCTCACTGTTGACTTCCAATGGGATTCAAATTTGAAGTTTGGCGAGACGCGCCGATGCACGTCCATGATTGCGGTCCGCATGAGTATCACGCTGTGCGTATGACTCTGCGTGCTGGCCGAACCGAGAGGTAGCGGCGAGAGATGGTTCCGGCGGCCAAGACCGCTGCAACCACAACGGTGCGGTTTCGGACCGCTCCGAATGTAGATGTGACCGCAGTTAGGCTTGCTGATGCTGACCCAAGCAGCCTCATCGATGCGTACCCGTGGCGTGAGTTTCGTTGGCGCGCAGGGCAGAAGCACTATTCGGGTGCCTACTGGTCGGCTACTGAGGGCCGCCATGTTATCTACGAGTCGAGGCTTGAGCTCGCGAGGCTATTGTTCGCCGACTTCGACCGATCGGTAAACCGGATCTGCGCACAGCCGTTCCTGCTGGTGAGGGAATCCAATGGTGTCTGGGCCAAACATATTCCGGACTACCTATTGCAGACCGATCAGGGTCCAATGGTTGTCGACGTCAAGCCCGTGGGCCGACTGTCTCGGCCGGAGGTGGCGTCAACATTTGCCTGGACGCGGTCCGCGATCGAAGGTCGCGGATGGCAATACGAGGTTTGGAGCGAGCCGAATGCCGCGGAGCTCCAGAATGTGCGGTTCCTCGCAGGTTTCCGGCGCCGGTCGTTGTTTGACCCGGCGATACTGGCAGCCCTACGCGCGATCTCTATCGACGACCTGTCGATCAGCAAAGCCATTGGTGTATTGCAAGGTTGGCCCGGATCTCTGGCGCGGTCGGCGCTACTTCACCTGATTTGGTCGCAAGAGTTCGGCATCGATATGAGTCGGCCCCTGAGCCACGACTCAACATTGACACGAGAAAGCTAGCAGGACGGACTGTCGCTGGATGAGATTGCCGCTCGGGTGGGTGTCGGACGCAGCGCGATCACGAATCTCGCGCGCGATTACGAGATCCAGTTGCGGGACCCTGTCCATCGTCGTCGTGTGACGGTTGATCGAGGCTGGCTCTACGACCAGTACTCCATCGAGCGGAGAGCCCTACCCGAAATCGCGAAGGAAGTTGGCGTGAGCACATCTAGCTTGGCGCGCTTGGCGAAGATCTATGCAATTCCGATGAGGGGTAGGGGCGGCCCCAGCCACAGCGCCACGCTCGCTACGCAGAATGTGATCGCCGATGCGCCTGAAGTGCTAAAGCCTGCGCTCGCTGGAATCGGTGGGTCGGAACGCTTGCGGCGGTTCGAAGCGGCGGCGCAGCATCCCACGCTCGCCGTTGCGGCTAGAGCGCTCGGGGTGAATCAATTCACCCTCGTCAATCAGATCAACCGCATCGAACGCGAACTCGGGACGAAGCTCCTTGATCGCGCCGAACGTGGCCACCCAATGAAACTGACCAAAGACGGAGCGCAGGTAGTGGCAGACGTTCGTGCTTGCCAACACAAAGGCTGGTAGTGGTTGCAGAACGGGTGTGCTACCACCACCGGGGCTTTCATGCCCTGCGTGTCGTCCCACCTGACTAGGGTGATGCTCGGACACGACCTCTGTATGAGGTCGGCATGCGTGTTGCTGAAGTTGAGGAGTCGACGATCCTGGCCCGCGGGTCCGTACGGAAGCCGTCACGCAGTGTGTCGACGTTAGCCCCGTCTGGCTGCGGAAGCCCGTGGCCCGCTGAAACAATGTCACGCGGCTCCGAATTGAAGGAGTTCAACTACGTAAGGAAGCACGCACCCGGTGACGATCAACCAGCAAGAACTTGAGGCGCGGCTATGGGACGCGGCCAACGCGCTGCGCGGACCGGTCGACCCCGCCGACTTCAAGACCTACGTCTTTCCGATGCTGTTCTGGAAGTGGATCTCCGACACCTGGGCGTACGAGCATAAAGAAGCCCTCGACGAGTATGGCGACGACCTCGACGACGAGATCGAGGCCGACTTCCACAGGTTCGAGATGCCTGCGGGCACGCTGTGGTCCGAGGTCACGATCAAGGTCAAGAACCTTGGAGCTGAGATCGCGCGGACGTTCCAGCAGATCGAGAAGGCTAACCCGCGCTCGCTGGCGGGCGTCTTCGGCGATGCGTCGTGGGGAAACCAGGAGCGCATGCCCCAGTCGGCGCTGCTGGGGCTCATAAAGGCATTCACCCAGATCCGACTTGACCCGTCCACGGTCTCCCACGACCTGCTCGGCGCCGGGTACGAGTACTTGCTGAAGAACTTCGCCGACGAGTCTGGCAAGAAAGCAGGCGAGTTCTTCACACCGCGCGAGGTCGTCCACCTGCTCGTCGGGATCCTGGAACCGCAGCCGGGCGAGGCCGTCTACGACCCGGCGTGCGGATCGGGCGGCATGCTCGTCGCCACCATCAATCAGCTACGCGACTCCGGCATGGACCACCGCACGCTGCGCCTGTACGGCCAGGAGATCAACCTGACTACCTCCTCGATCGCCCGCATGAATCTCTTCCTGCACGAGATCGAGGACTTCGACATTAAGCGCGGCGACACGCTCCGCGCACCCGCATTCAAGGACAACAGCGGCGCGGTCCGCCGTTTCGACGCGGTGATCGCCAACCCGCCTTTCTCACTGACAAACTGGGGGGCGGACCGATGGCTGTCGGACCCGCGGGCGTTCTGCGGCGTTCCGCCGACACAAAACGGCGACTACGCCTTCATTCAGCACATGGTGGCGTCGATGAACCCCGGAACCGGCAGAGTCGGGGTCGTGATGTCTCATGGTGCGCTCTTCCGCGGGGCGGAGGGTCGTATCCGGCAGTGCCTGATCGAAAGGGACATACTCGAGGCTGTCGTGGGGTTGCCCCCGAATCTCTTCTACTCGACGACAATCCCGGCCTGCCTGTTGATCTTCCGGGACCAGAAGTCAGACAGCCGCAAAAACCACGTGCTGTTCGTCGACGGATCGGCCCGGTTCGTCAAGGCAACCAATCAGAACCGAATGTCCGAGGACGACGTGAAGACGCTCGTTAAGGCATACCGCACCGGCGAGGATCCTGACGGTGCAGGCGGAGCGAACGTGCGCCTTGTGCCGTTTGACGAGATCAAGGACAACGGCTTCGACCTCAACATCGGACGATATATCAAGGTCGCCGCTGACGAGACCGCCGACCTCGGCACCGCACTTGTCGCGTACGCGGATGCCCGCCAGCACCGGATCGACACCGAAGCAGCCATGTTCGAGCGGCTTGCGGCAGCAGGCATCGACCTGAGCATGTTCGAGGTAGCTGGTGAGTAAGTGGGAGAAGGTTCCTGCCGGGATTGTTTCGGCACAGCGGAAGGACATTGTCACGCTTGAGCCCGGTGTCGAGTACCAAACGATGGGCGTGCGCTGGTACGGGAGGGGCGCCTACGACCGGGGGATTGGTACGACCGAGACGATTAAGGCTAAGCGCTTGTTCCGAGCCCACAAGGGTGACTTCGTCTTCAACCGCATCGACACACAGAAGGGCGCGTTTGATGTCGTCCCGGCAGCGCTCGACGGTGCGCTGGCCACCAATGAGTTTCCTCTTTATGTAGTTGATCCCGACCAACTGTCGGAACGCTTCTTACTTCTCTACTTCCAGCAGTCGTCCGTGCTTGCACAGATAGATGTGATGCGCGCAGGCAGTGAGGGACGGTCACGTTGGAAGGAGGCGGATTTTGAAGCTTGGAGGATTCCACTCCCGTCTCTGGCCGAGCAGCGTCGCATAGTCGACATCTTGGCCGCGGTGGACGCGCAGATCGAGTCGGTAGCTGAAGAACTTGACAGACTGCTGCCGCTGCGGATCCGACTTTTTCTCGACTCGGACGACCTGCAAGCCGTGAATGTCGAGGAACTCGCCGATGTCTCGCAGGGCAAAGCACTTCCGAAGGCCGTACAGGGCCAGCGCATCGGTGACGTCTCCTGGTTCAAGATCGCCGACATGACTGGCCCGGGAAATGAAGACGGGTACACGCTTGCGGACACGCGCCTCGCTCGGGAACACATCCGCGGGCTGAAAGGGGCTGTAGCCGCGGCGGGGTCCGTCGTGTTCCCGCGGGTGGGTGCCGCGGTCCTCACGGAGAAGAAGCGCGTGCTGGACGTTGAAGCGGCTGTCGACGAGAACCACCTTGTTCTCACTCCGAAAGGAGGCGTTTCGTCAGAACAGCTACTCGCCGCCGTTGAGTCGATCCGACTGTCGGACCTCGTGCAGAGCGGCGCTGTGCCATCACTCAACATGGGCTTGATCCGGAACGCGCAGATTCCCTGGCCCGCCCATTCCAGTGCCCAGCTGGATAGCGCACTAGGTAAGGTGCGCGAGGAGGCTCGTAAATTGCGCGCGGAACTCTCGCGTCTCCGTGCATTCCGTTCCGCCATCCTTTCGTCTCTGCTCGACCAGGAGATCGAGATTCCCGAGGTTTACGACGCTCTGCTTGGGGGGGTGTCCTGACATGGGCTGGACAGAGGCAAGCACGATCCAGCGGTCGCTGATCGAATGGGCCGACGAGGCAGGCTGGGAGCCCACCCCGGGCGACAAGCTGCCGCGCGAGGAGCACGACGTCGTCATCGAGACCTGGGCTCGGGATGCGCTCCTCGCGCTAAACCCCGAGCTCATCGACGATCCTGAATCGGCGGACCTTGTGATGCACGAGATCAACCAGGCGGTCCTGGACGCACACAACGGGCTCGTGGCGGCCAACGAGCGGCTCACGGTGATGCTTCGCGGCGACCACGCGTTCCCGACCATGGCCGGAAAGCACGTGCCGCGCAGGCTCATCGACTTCGAGTACCTGGAGAACAACCGGTTCGTCGTCGCCGACGAGGTCACCATCACAGGGGCGGTGAAGACAAGGCGGTTCGACGTCGTCTACTACGTCAACGGCTTCCCCCTCGTCGTCGCCGAGACGAAGACGCCCGTCAAGCAGGCCGTCTCATGGGTGAACGCCGCGAAGGACATTCACGATGTGTACGAGGAGGAGTACCCAAATTTCTTCGCCGCCAACGTCTTCAACGTCGCCACCGAGGGACTTGAATTTCGGATGGCGCCGATCCGCTCGGTCCCGGACCCCGACTCCGAGATCTGGGCTCCGTGGGGCTCGACCGAGGACGACCCCAAGGTCGTGACCGGCCCGGCCCGCGTCGAGCGCGCAGCGCGGCTGCTGCTTCGGCCGGAGACGATCCTGCCGATCCTCAAGGACCTGGTGATGTTCCGGCACGCGCGGGATGCATCCGAGGTCGACATCAAGTTCCTGCCGCGCTACCCACAGTTCGAGGCGGCGCTGGCGATCCACGACAAAGTGCTCGCCGACCGACCCGGCGGGCTGATCTGGCACCACCAAGGTTCGGGCAAGACCGAGCTGATGGCCTTCGCCGCAGCCCGCCTGCTGAGGGACGATGCGGTCATCGAGAAGTTCGGCGGCGCGCCCACGGTGATCGTCATCGCGGACCGCAAGGACCTCGTGCGCCAGACCGCGGAGATGTTCGAGACCGCCGGTATGCCGCGCATGAGCGTGCCCAAGAATCGGCGCGAGCTGTTCGCCCTGCTCCGGGGCAATGAGCCGGGAGTCGTCATCACCACGGTGCACAAGTTCGCCGAGGCAGGGCACCTGAACGACCGCTCGAACATCATCGTCCTCGTCGACGAGGCACATCGCTCTCAAGAAGGGAAATTCGGCAAGGCGTGGCGGGACGCGGTCCCAAATGCGAAGTTCTTCGGCGCGACCGGAACCGCGATCCAGGACAAGGACCGCTCGACCTTCAGGTTGTTTGGCGATCCGTCAGATCCGGACTTTGTCATGTCGCGGTACACCCCGGGGCAGTCGATCGCCGACGGGTTCACCAAGCCTGTCGTCGTCGAGGGCAGGTCCGTCGGCTTCAGCCTCGACAAGGAAGCCTTGGACGAGGCATTCGACGAACTGGCGGCGGAGGAGAACCTCGACGAAGACGAGAAGGTGTACCTCTCGGGGAAGGCCTCGCACATCGAGACCATCCTGTCCAACCCGGACCGCGTCGCCGCAGTGTGCGCCGACATCGTCGACCACTTCCGGACGTTCGTCGCCCCGTTGGGGCAGAAGGCACAAGTCGTGGCCTACAACCAGCGTCTGGTCATCGCCTACGCACGGGCCATCGAGGCTGAGCTCGTTCGTCGCGAGGCGCTGATGCCCGACGGCCAGCTGCGCGAGGTCGGCGTGGTGATGCACGTCGCCGACAGCAAGGACACGCCGAATGAGTTCAAGAAATACCTGCTCACCCCGGAGCAGGAAGAAGCGCTCAAGCGCCGCTTCAAGAAGGTCGACGACCCGATGTCGTTCGTCGTGGTCACCGCGAAGTGGATGACTGGGTTCAACGCGCCCATCGAGGGTGTTCTGTACCTCGACAAACCCGCCAAGGACGCGAACCTCTTTCAGACGATCACTCGACCGAACCGGCCGTGGAAGAACCCAATCACGGGTCAGCGCAAGGACTACGGGCGCGTGGTCGACTACATCGGCCTCGCCAAGGCTATCGGTAAGGCTATCGCAGGCCCGAACGCAAGCGAGGACGAGGACAACGAACTCAATGTTGTCGACGCCTCCAAGCTGGCGGGCAAGTTCGTCACCGACCTGACGAAGCTCCTCCACCTTTTCGCCGGCATAGACACTACCGACGCCTCCTTCGAGTCCCTCGCCGAAGCGCACGAGCGGATCCCCGACGGAAGCTCGCAGCGAACGGAGTTCGTCGAGGGCTACGTGGCGCTGCAGACCGTATGGGAGTTCCTCGACCCCCACCCGATGCTGCTGCCCTTCAAGCAGCAGTACCACTGGCTCGCGAAGGTGTACGAGTCCATCCGCCCGAAGGACATCTCAAAGGCCTTCCTGTGGGCCCGCCTCGGCGCGAAGACCACGGAACTTATCCACGGCCACATGAACGAGGTCGCCGTGAAGTCGATGGCGTCGCGGACAGTAACCCTCGATGCCGCCGGGCTGGCGCTGCTGAAGAGGATCGCGGAGCAGTTGAAGCTCCCAGACGATTCGTCGGGCAAGGGGGACACCGACGTCTACCAGGACGTGCTGGATTCGATCGAAACGCGTCTCAAGCGCCGGCTCGCGGAGGGCGACAGCCCTGTGTACAAGTCCCTCGCCGAACGGATCGAGAAGCTCCGGGCCAAGGCGATCGAGAATGTTGAGGACTCGCTCGCGTTCCTCGAAGAAGCGCTGAAAGTCGCCCAAGACGTCGTCGCAGCCGATCGCGCAGCCGAGGAGGGCGACGAGGAGACACTCGAGCGCCTCGCCGACCCGAAGAAGGGCGTTCTTACCCAGATCGTGGAGGAGAACACGCCGGATGGGCTACACAAGATCGTCCCGGAGATCGTCGAACGCATCGACGCGATCGTCGGCGAAGTTGCCTACACAGGCTGGACGTCGAGCGACTCCGGCGACAAGTCCGTCCGCCGGGAGCTGCGCGCGGTTCTTAAAAACTACTCGCTGCCGATCAAGGGCGACTTGTTCGACCGCATCTATCAATATGTGCGCGAGAACTATTAGCGCTCGCCAGCGCGGGGTACGAGATCAGGGTGTCGATGTACCCGAAAGCGTGGTCTCCAGGTAAAGCCGGGCGCGTCATGGTTAATGGTGATGGTGTAGACGACTGTGGGTTCGGCGTCGCCCAGAGATTCGGGGAGCGGTATTGGTGCCCGTATCCGTAAAGCGGTAGGTAAGTGGCCCGCCGGTCCTAGTGTATGCACGGTGGATTTCCGTCGTACGTGTGCTTCGCGAATGTCTCGCGATGAGGTAGTGGTGCCTAATCCGTCCGCTGCTAAGCCTCCGCCGGTCAACGCGGATGTTGAGGTCCGTGATCTCAATGACGATCGGCTCAACCGTCTGCCGTTCTGTCGACGTGTCGTGGAGCGAATCGACGCAGCTGGTAGCGGTCCGAGCGTGGTATTCGGTCTTGCGGGCCCCTGGGGATCGGGAAAGACGTCAGTCCTCAATTTCATCGAATATCTACTGACTGAAGAGCGTGACCAAGAATGGGCGGTCGTGCGGTTCACGGCCTGGTCGGCTGGCGACGTCGACGCGCTGACCGATGAGTTCTATCGGGCGATTGCTGCGGCAATGCCCGCCACTGAGGCGGGACGCCGGGCGGCTGACCGGATACTGTCAATGGCCCCGGTGTTTGCTGCGGCGGCCAAAGCGGTTGTGACATCGGCGATCGAAAGCAAAATCGGGAAAGGTGCATTACGCGACACATCTGAGGCGGTCGCAGGAGCTCTCGCAGACAGAGCTGGGGAATTCACGCTCGAACCTGATCCGTTCTTTAAACGCTTTAAGAAGCTGTCCGAGGCGATCAACGACGCTGGCCAGAACGTACTAGTGGTGGTCGACGATATTGATCGCCTGCATACCGACGAGCTTCTCGGCGTGCTCAAGGCGGTCAGGCTACTGGGCCGATTCAGCCGTGTGCATTATCTGCTGTCTTACGACGAGCAGACAATTCTGGATGTACTCGTGGCGTCTGACATCGCTAACCGTGAGGCGAAGCGTGCTCGGCAATACCTTGAAAAGATCATCCAGTACCCATTTGTGTTGCCTCCTCTTGAGGTCAGCCAGCTCGAAGCCGAGCTGCGCGCCGAATTACTTAAGGTGGCTGCCGCACACGGGATCTCCCCGAACTCTGCAGGCACACAAGGATGGGATGATGTTGACCGCATCATCCATGCACTGCCGGACGACGATATTGCCTGCATGACGTTGCGACGAATCAAACGACTCGCCAGTCAGGCGGAAGTACTGTGCGCCCTGGTTGGCGCGCGCAACCTCAATTTCATCGACGCCATACTCGTGACGTACTTACGATTGTGGTATCCGGCCCTATATGAGCATCTACCAGGCTGGCGGTCCGATCTGGTCAAAGACATCCAGGTACAGAGTCTTTCGGCCAACAAAGACAAAAATTGGTCCAATCTCATTGTTGAGGCAATGGGGATCAAGGTGGGAACATCACGCGGCGATACCGAACTTGAGGGTGTGTTGCGTTTGATGAGCGCACTGTTCCCCGGCGCATTTCAAAAAGGCGGGATGCGCCAGGATGACGAGCAGTGCCGTATCAACTCGCGGGACTACTTCGGCCGCTACGTGGCACTGTGCATCCCCGCTGGCGATGTCAGTGACGACAAGGTGCGCGAGGAGTTGGTAGCGCTCTGCACTAACGGAGAATTAAGCCAGGATTCGACGATCATCGAGAAGTTGGCTTCGCCTCAGTCATCTGCTCTCGTTCTGCGTAAACTGCTGCGTGCGATTGAGGTGATCGCGGAATCGCCATCCCAAAACACCGGTAGAGCAGCGATCTTTCTCAATCAGCGACTCCATGAAGGAGGTCGGGTATTCGGCCGCTGGGCAACGGTGCTGAATGCTCTTCTTGGACACGCTGTTGCCGGTGCGCCAACTCCCGAAGAAGCCCAGCGTAGTTTGGACGATTTCTGTGCTTCCGAAGGGTTGCTCGCCACTGCAGAAGTCTTGTATGCGTCTGCTGCCGTACCGGGAATTAACCAGGCACCGATGGCGGCAGCCAGCCAGGGCGTGCGGTCACGTATTGTCGACGTATGTCGGCTTGATCTGAGCACAGACGTAGCGGATGTCGACGCTCTTCGGTGCATCGATTTTATGCGACTGTGGTCAAAATTGCCGGCCGATATCATCGAGCAACTGCGAGGCGAAGCTGACACGCTTATATCGTCGGGATCGGCTAAAGCCCATGAGCTGGGTGCCCGCTTTGTGGTCGTACCCCCCGTGAGCAGCAACTCACCTATCGCTATCGATAGACCGATGTTATGCGTTGAGGAGTTTGAAATGGTTGTGCCGCAGGCGAAATGGTCTATCACTGAGCTGCCAACCGAAGATGAGACCGCCGTCGTCGTGGGCGACGAGTCGCTTCGCAATCGCGCCAACGTCGCCGGCTTGGCCATGCGCCGACTCTTAGCGGCCGAGACCGGCTAATAAGTGAGTTGCGAGCCCAGCTCGGTAATTCACGTATGAGGGCGAGTGCGCCGCGGAGCATTCGTAGGAGATGCAGTGTTGTATGAGACAAACTGCGGTGCAGTCGTCGTGAGACAAATCAGAAAATCCCAGTTTAGGGGCGCGAGTCGGTGCAGCCAAATGTGAGAGCCTACATCGGTTGTAGGGTCCCGAGTTTCATCCCCGCCCGGCATTTTTCGATGCGCGGGCGCTGACTGGCCGCCACTGCTGATGGCGGGGCTCTCCGAGAGGTTGCCTACCGCCTCATGGACAAAGTTGGCCGGCATGCTTACACGCGCGTAGTCAGCTTTCGCAGCGTCTGATACTCGGCGTCGCGATACGGCCGCCCGTCCGGCTGTAGTAGATCGCTGAACCACACGTCCGGGATCTTGGTGTAAGGCTTGTCCCAGGAATCCCACGGGAAGTAGGTCTGGGTCTTGCCTGCCACCAACCCCCAGCTGTACGCACCTACGTTGTGCCGCTTCGCAACTGGGAGCACGCCCTCGACGGTGCTGCCCTGGTCGCGGGCCAGGTACTCGGTGCACAGGATCGGTCGGCCCAGCGGGGCGAGCTCGTTGATGCGGGCCTCGAACTCGGTGGGGCCTGCATACGAGTGGAACGAGATGACGTCGGAGTTGTCGAGTTGGAAACCGGCCATCTCACTGCGGCTTCCGCGATCCCAGCTGCCCTGCCACACACCACTGGTCAACGGCTGCACTGGATTGACCGAACGTGCCCAGCTGAATACCTGTGGAAGCAGCCCACTGACGGCGTCGAGCTTGTCTTTGCGCTCCACTTTGCGGTACTGCTTGGCCGGGTTGTCCGGCTCATTCCATAGGTCCCAGCCCAGGACCCGGTTGTCATTGCGAAACTGGCTCATGACGCCCACCACGTAATCTCTCAGCATCCCGCGGTAGCTCGGGTCGTCGATGCGCTGCGCCCCTGGGCTCTGTACCCAGCCCGAGTTGTGCACGCCCGGCGTCGGCGCCCGCTGGGCTCCTAGCTGAGGATTCGGATCCCAACACGAGTCGAAGAAGACGAACATGGGCTTGATGCCCTGGCGCGCGGCGATCCCGACGAACTGCGACAGCCGGTTTTGGAATCCGGCGCGATCCTGGGCCCACAGCAGATCGTGTAGGAACACCCGTACGGTGTTGAACCCCAATAGCCGGCACGCCCCCAACTCGCTGTCGATGCGTCGCGCGTCGTAGGTGCCCGGCGCGAACATCTCGAGCTGGTTGATCGCGTTCGAGGTGATGAAGTTGGTGCCGACCTGCCAACCCTGCGCCTGGTACCACGCATTGGCGCGTTCAACCGGCCATTGGCCTGGCGCGGCGGTCGCACGCGGGATTGCCGAAAGAGGCGCCAGTATCTGGGGGAGAGTCGCTACTGCCAGCGCCAGCGGAATCTTTAGGGCCGTTCGACGGTGCACTTAGTGAACATAGTGGTGTCCAGCAAGTACGCAGGCCCACGTATCGCATTGCAACCACTGAGGTTTCATATCGTTATCAACTTGAAGCGCCCGGGTTTGGTGGCTACTACATGGGTCAGTGCCGACGCTGGCCGTCATGAAGCAGCGCGATAGATATCGCGTCGCGATTAGCTGGCTGATTGTGGTCGCTTTTGCACTGTCGTCACCGGGGGTGCGACAACCCCTGACGAAATCACTAGGTGCCGGGACCGCCGCCAACAACACCGTTCCCGTTGGGGGGACCGTTGGGGACACCACCGGCGGCACCGTTCACGCCAGCCGGACCGTTGGAAGAACCGCCCGCCGAACCGCCGCCTGGGCCACCGATGGGGGGAACATTCGTGTCGGTGGAACCGCCGATAGGACCGCTAGGTGAACCACCGATGGGGCCCGTCACGTCGGAACGGTCAGAGTTTCCGATGGGACCGGTCACGTCCGAACCCCCGGAAGAATCGCTGTCGGGATCGGCCACCTCGGAATTGCCGGGGAGTGCCATCACCGTGGAAAGGACGCCAGCGTGGCTGCCGTGATTGGTGGCGACGGCGCCGCCGAACAAAGCCACGGCCCCGCACACCACCAGCGCTCGTCCCAACAGCCGGTCGCGGTTTGAAGGCTTGCCCGTCATAGCCATAACCCTAGTTTATTCTGTAAACAATTGCTAGCATCGTCGGACATCCGAGGTTGGTTCATAGATGTCTCTTGCCGGCGCACGATCGGCATGAGTGCAGTACGCGTTTTTCGCGGAAGATCGATCACACACCAAGGGAGAGAAGTAGATGCGCATCAAGAATCTGCATGTCACCGCGTTGCCCGTCGCAGTAGGCGTCATTGCCTCAGTTGCGGTGGGCTGCTCACACAAGACTGGTGACGCGCCTTCGCTCAGTTCTGCTAGCTCGGCCGCTTCGTCGGCGATCTCGTCCATCACCGCTTCGCCCTCCGAAAAGCCCAGCACCACACAGATTCCGGGTAAAAACGGCACGCCTTACACCGTGGAGGGACCGATCCTCGCCAAGTGGAACACCCTGAACGATGTTCAGAAGAAGGACCTGGGCGCACCGTATGACAATCAGAAGGAGACCCTGGATCGCAGCGGCGTCTATCAGCAGTTTGACGGCGGCGTGCTGATCTACCGCAATGGAGAGCCGGTCTATTTCGTGTGGGGCAAGATCCGAGACACCTGGAACGAAAACCAAGCCTCACAAGGCAAACTCGGCTATCCCACGGCCGATGAGGTGACCGAGTCCGACGGCTCGTTCAAGTCCACCTTCGAGCACGGAACGATCACTTTCAAAGTCGGCGATGCCGATGCGAAAGTCTCACTGACAAACTGAGCAACCAGTAGAAACGTCAGCACGGGCACGGGTCGTCGGTGGCCTTCAAAACGCCGCAGACGACCCGTGCTGCTGACAACAGCGGAGTTGGCCATTCTAAAAACGAGACGCTTGTCTCGCTGTACGACATCATGAGAAAGGTTGGGAAACATGGGAATTACTGATGACGCCCAGAACAAGTTCGATGATCTTAAGGGCCGCGCTAAGGAAGCCGCCGGATCCGTCACCAACGACGACGATCTGAAAGCTGAAGGACAGGCCGAGCAGGGGATCGCCTCTGCCAAGCAGAAGATCGCTGATGCTGCCGATAAGGTCAAAGAGGGTGTTGAGGCCGTCAAGGACAAGTTAACCGGAAACGACTAGCCAAGCCGCGCTCAACAACCGGCGTCTGACGTGGGTCAGTACCGCCTGTGCCACAGGGCGGTCACCGACCGACGGACTGTACCAACGCCTTAATCCGTTGTGCAGCTGACGATTTCACTTCCATCGAACACAGTAGTGCTGCCGTACCGGAATGCCGGATCGTAGGGATAACGGGCAGTCGATGACGTGCACTTCATCGACTGCCCGTTGGCGCCGAGATGTGCCCCTTTGCTCGGATAGGAAGCGCCAGGCTGCTGCCTACTCGATGTCGCCGACGTGGCCGTGCAGGACGATGCGCCCGTCGGCCAGTTTGTAGGTCAGGTACACGATGGCGAGCTTGTTGGCCTTGACCGCATCGGCGACCACCTGCGAGCGCTGCAACAACTTGATGCCGGTCTCTTCGACGTGGCGAGCCTCGAACTCATCGATACGCGACAGCCCGTCCTTACGGCCACCCAGGATCGAGGGCATCACCCGCACCACCAAGTCCCGGATATGTCCGCCGGGTACCTCGCCGCTATCCAGGGCGGCCACCGTGGCCCCCACCGCGCCACAGGAGTCGTGGCCCAGGATCGCGATCAACGGCACACCCAGCACCGCCACCGCGTACTCAATGGAGCCCAACACCGCCGAGTCGATCACCTGACCGGCGGTACGCACGATGAACATATCGCCAAGGCCCTGATCGAAAATGATCTCCGCAGCCACCCGGCTATCCGAACAGCCGAACAACAGCACATCAGGGCTCTGACCATTTGCCAGCTCAGTACGACGCGCGATGCTCTGACTCGGATGCTGCGGAAAACCACCCACAAAACGCTCGTTGCCCTCTTTGAGTGCCTTCCAGGCGGACTTCGGATCAGCTGTCATATGCGCATTGTGCATTACGGGGGTATCGTATGCAGCGCATGTGAGCGTGGACACATTCCTCACGAACAAACGGTCGTCCTAGCGGCGCTTATGTGTTGCCCCGCATATCGATTCACGGCCGAGACCGGGCGGCCAAACTCCTCTGGATCCACCTTCGGTTCACGGTGTCGATCCAGCTTGCCGAAGGCGTACCGACTACCGCCCACGGACCTTCTCCAAGCGATGGCAAATTCATTGCCTGAACAATCAGCATTGCTTGGGTGGGGTGCCCGAAACCGGGCGATCAATGTGGTGAAGAGAGTTTGGTGCCTCACGGAAGCGGAGAATGTATCTATGTAGCAAACTCCTGACCGCTCTTCGTGGCCTGTACGCCGGCGCGCCCCTGCCCTCAGCGATCGCTCGGTCCCGATTCGTTCGTTGAACGCGTCGAGTCAAAATCCGTCACCCGACGCAGGCCCGTGACGAGGCTCATCTGAGGCACCGTCATGTAGTGGAAATCACTGGCTTTCACGAGATAGCGAGGGTGTTTGACCCAATTCCGCTTGATACGGTTGCGCGATGGCATGGGACGCGCATTCCCAGGTAAATTCTGGTACGGTTGTGCCCATCCGCTCAACGGCAGCAGGGGCGTCGCGTCGCGCTCGTCCGGTCGTTCAAGCTACCGCGGCAGCTCTACTGGCAATGACAGTATCCGCCTGTGATCCGCCGACACTGGAGAGTCTTGACCTGCCGGCGCCGAGCATCGGTTCCGACGCCTATGCAGTGACGGCCAAATTTGCTAATGCCCTGAATCTGCCGGATATGGCAAAGGTACGCCTCAAGGGCGCCGATATCGGCGAGGTCGAATCCATCGAGGCAATCGACGATGTGGCCGTCGTCAAACTTCGGATACTCAGGGGTGTGCGCCTGCCGGTCGGATCCACCGCCCAGCTGCGCAGTGCGACCCCGTTGGGTGATGTGTTCGTAGCCCTCGAACCCCCCATTTCGCCATCTGCGGAACTCCTCAAGGACGGCGACGTTCTCGATTTACAAACCACGTCATCGGCTGCCTCCGTGGAAGGTGTGCTCAGTTCAGCCGCGGTATTGGTTAACGGTGGTGTAGTCCGCAACCTGACTCATCTGGTCAATGGGCTCGGCAAGGCTTCGGCTGACAATGGTCAAACCCTGGGCGACATCGTGGGGCAATCGAATCAGCTGCTGGATACCCTCAACAAGCGTTCGGCACAGATTCAAAGCTCATTGGACAAGACGTCCCAACTGGCCGCCTCGATTTCGTCGCGGGAGAAGACGATCAATGATCTGATCGCGGCATCGGGCCCGGGCGTGCAAGCTATCGATGCTAACCAGATCGGCGACCTGGCCAACAAGAGCGGGCAGATCAGTGACCAACTTGCGAAATTCCCGTCGATCCAGGGCACTGACGGCCGCAGCACACTCGCCGACCTCAACTCGATCTCGCGCGGCTTCAACGACATCGCGGTGAGTCCCGACACCAGCCTGGTCGCACTCAACCGGCTGATACCAATGCTCATTAAGGCGAACGCCGGTAGTGCGCAAGCGCATGACGTCAACATCGCCAAGCTGGCATTGGGCAACATCGACGACGCGGGCTACAAGGGGTCCAGCGATTACCACGGACCCAAGCAGGCCGACTGGGCCTACTTTGTCGGTAGCTTCAAGTACACCTTGTATCGGCTTCAGGAACGCATCGTTGGGCAAGGCCCGAACCCTCCAGCCCCCCAAGATAGTTCGGTACCGCCAGGCCGGTGAGCATGAGAACCTACATGCTGTGGGTCAGTACTCTCCCGATATTCTCGCGCATGGACTCGATGTAATTTTCTGTGGAATCAATCCTGCCGCCACGGCAGTGGCCGATGGACACAACTTCTCCAACCGGAGTAACCGTTTCTGGGAAGTGCTCTACCGGGCCGGCTTCACCGACATTCGCTTGCGCCCAGAGGACGAGCGTCAACTGCTGACGTACGGGTGCGGCATCACTGCTGCTGTCAGCCGCGCAACACCGCGCGCCGACGACATCACGGCTAGCGAATTCCGTGCGGCGCGACCAGATTTCGAGGAGAGGATGCGTCGCTTGAACCCTGGGGCGCTGGCATTTCTCGGAAAGCGTGCAGTGGTGTCCATGCTCGAATCCCCGCGCATCGCATTCGGACTACAGCCATTCCGCTTCGCGGAGGTGACGACGTGGGTGCTGCCGAATCCCAGCGGTCTCAACCGGCGATTCGCGCTCGATGCACTCGTCGACGCCTACGCCGAGCTTCGGGTGTCTCTCACTGGTGGAAGTTCCACTGGCCCACATCCTGGGCCAGGGCATCGCTGACGTCGACCTCGAGCCCACCGACCACCGGGCCAGGATTCGATGCGGTGCTCACAATGCGCTGGTAGAGGACCGCACCGGGGAAGACCTGGCCGCGTGACCATGACCGGGTCTGCCAGGCCCACACGTGGCCGGGTGAGCGCGAATTGCCGATCACGCCATCGGCAGCGGCCCACTGACACGGATTGACGCCGCCGTAGATGCCGGTGCGCTGTACGCCGAGCACCGAGTTGATGCCCTTAAACCATTGCAGTGCAACGTTGTTCCAGGTATCGCGGTTGATGTCGTCGTCGACGGAGAAGAAGACCGGCGCGCTCTGGCCGCCGCCGGCGGCGGTGTGCAGCTGCCAGGCGGTGCGAGCGTCCTCGACGCCACCGGCGAATCCTCGTGTGAAGTCCGATGGCGCTGTCCCGCCGGGCTTTCCGTATTGGAAATTGCTGACGATCACCAGCCCGGCCGCGGTGAGCGCCTGGGCATACGGCCGGGTGATCGGCTTGGCGCCCATGGACGAGCCGGGGCGTGAGGTGGAGACGTAGTTGATCACTCCCGAGTGTCCCGCGGCCTTGATGTCCTCTGCCGGAATCTGGCGCATGGCGAAGTCGATCAACGTGGGCGCGGCGGCGGACGCCGTCGGTGCGCCGGCAGCGGCAGATGCCGCACCGAGCCCGGCCAATGCGGATAGGGCTGTGGCGTAGCGCAGTGCGTCACGTCGCGTCACCGATCGTGAAGAGCGCAGAGGGTCGTTGGTCCCCGACGAATCGTGCATCGCAGGAAGTTAACAATGTGACTGTTGTTAAAGAAGTTGCCTCGCCGAGACGTCCGATAACGTTCTGGCATCAGGGTGAAGAATCCGTGATCGGCAGGGGCGCAGTGGTTCTCGGCCACCGGGCCGGTTAATTGCTGTAGAGATGCAGAACCCGGGCTGCAGTGGTGGCGATATCGCCGCTCAGCCCCACAATGGGTGGGCCGCCGCGCTGATGGATAACGTTCGCCAGGACCACTACATACGTGTCCGACGCTGCGTCGATCCACACCGTCACCCCGGTGAAGCCAGAGTGGCCGACGCTGCCGATGGGAAAGAGCATTCCACGCGGCTTGGACAGTTCCGTATCGATATCCCAGCCGAAACCGCGCAGGCTCTGTCCCGCTATCGCCGGATAGTGCGGTGCAAGTAGGGGATCGGTGGTGTTTGGACTCTTCTGGATGGCCTGGCGGCTGGCGTTGTTGGCCGCTTCGAGTTGTGCGGTGGTGTGGCCTGGCTGCTGCGGTGTCGTCATCAGTTCCAGGGTGGATCGCTTCAGCGGGAACAGGCTCGGTCGTCCGGCGAGCCGATCAACAAGTGCCTGGGAGTACCGGCCGATGTCATCGGCCGTCGAGAACACACCCGCACTGCCGACCGCGCCGCCCATCCGGCGCGCGGTGGGGTCGTGCACGGTCCCGCGAAGCAGATTGCCGTAGTGGGGATTGATAGCCGGGGCGTCCTCGTCGCGTGCCGTCGGTGCGATGCGTGTCAACAGATCGGTGTTCCAGGTGCCCACCGGACAGGGAACGTTCGCGGTCGGCAGTTTGTCGAAAGAAACTGCTGTACCGATGATTTGGTGCGGTCCACATGCCTTGGCCGGGGGTAGGTAACGCGTGTCGGACATGCCCAGCGGCGCAAAAACGTTGTCCTGCACGTAGACATCCAGAGACTCGCCGGTGATCTTCTCGATGAGCACGCCGAGGATGATGAAGTTGATGTCGGAGTAGTGGAATGTCTTACCGGGGTCCAATGCCAACGGGGCGGTGAGTGCCCGATGTACACCGTCTGCCTTGTCCGCCTCCGTCACTCCCCAAGGCCCCTGATGGCTCAGGTCGCCTCCGATGCCCGAGGTATGCGTCAACAGCATGCGAAGTGTCACCTGTGCGCGTCGCGGGTCGTTGTCGGGGTTGAAATCCGGCAGATATGTCTGCACGGGTTCGTCGATCCGAACCAGGCTCTTTTCGTACAGCTGAAGAAGGGCCACACTCGTCGCGAGCGGTTTGGTCAGCGACGCCAGGTCGAAAATCGTGTCGTCGGTCATCGGTTCGGCCGGTGCGGGCGACCCGTCCAGTCCCGGTTCATCGGGGAGTTTGCGCCACCCGAAGGCCTGCCGGAACACGACCGTGCCTGCGTGCCCGATCTGCACCACCGCGCCCGGTAGCCGAGGCTCCGCAACCGCATCGTTCATGAGGCGGATGACGGGCGCGAAAGGACCTTGGGGCTCCACGCTTGGCGCGGGGGCGGTCGGGTTTGTCGCGTGCCGGCAAGAAGGCACGCCCGCGAGGGCAAGGAGTACTGCGGCGACGGCACAGACCCGAGCACCCGGCAGCTTCACCGGATCAACGGTAGAGGCCGGATATGGGTTGGTGCATCCCGTGGGCTGCGCCGCTTGGCTTCCTGGCCCGCAGTGGGTATGGTGACCATCGGTCGTTCAGCGACCGACGGTCGCTGAAAGGAGGGGCTCATGGCAGTCGAGTTGGCACCGAAGCTGTCGCGCCGACAGGTCAGCGCCGAGGGAACGCGGCGTGCGCTGCTGGACAGCGCCAAAGAGTGCTTCGCGACGGTCGGATACGACGCGACCAGTGTCGCGACGTTGACCGCGCATGCTGGAGTGAGTAAGGGCGGCTTCTATCGGCATTTCCCGGACAAGAAGGCCGTGTTTGAGGCGGTGTTCAGCGAACGGCTGGTCGTCGCGGCAGCAGGAATCGAAGCAGCGAATACCCGGATGCGGGATCGGCCAGTGGGAGCCGGATTGCCCATCGCGGGCCGCGCTGCGACGGAGTTCGTGGGCCTCTCACTCAGCGATCCGATACATCGCGAGCTGCTGCGTCAGGCACCCCAGGCGCTGGGCCCGGACCGTTACCAGCAGATCGATGACCAGTACGTGTTGCCGCCGCTCGTCGCGCTGTTGACGCACATGGTCCAGCGGGGCGAGCTGATCTCCGCCATGCCCGTGGTCACGACCGCGCAATTGCTTTTACGGGTGCTGTGTTCGGGCAACACGCTGATCTGCCAAGCGGAGGACCCTCACGACGTGTTCGGCGAGGTCCTCACGGTGCTTGGCGTCTTTTTCAACGGGATGACAACACCGGGCCTGCCGGTACCCCAACCTCGCACATCGCGCTGAAATCGCTCTGCCCGTAAGGGAATACAGGAAAGAGGCCCAGGGATGGATCTTCTCGTCGACGCATTAGGCAAATCGGGCCGCCGTGCCTTGCAGATCGCCAACGGGCCGCGTCGCAACGCGGGCTACTTTGGCCCGGAATCGGTGAGCTGGAAAGTGTGGGGACATCCCGTCATCTCGCTCGCGGGCATCCGGGGCTCCATCGTCGCCGTGTTCGATCCGGCCGGCGCCGCCGGAGTCGATCAACACTCCACCTATGCCGCGGATCCTCTTGGCCGAGTCCGGCGCTCCAACATGTTCTTCACCCAAGCGGTCTTCGGCGACACCGAGGCCGCGGAGAAGATTGGCCAGTGGTTGTTCAAGCGGCACAGTGCGGTCAATGGTGTGGTGCCCGATACCCAACAGCCCTATGTCGCGAATGTCCCTGAGACGCTGCTGTTCGTCTATGTGACCGGTTGGCATGGGCTGCTCGAGTGCTACCAGCGCTTCTGCCCGCCCGGGCAACAGCTGACCGACGAGGAGATCCGCCGGTTCTACCGGGAAAGCCTCATCACCGCCGACCTGCTGGGCATCCCGCCGCGCTACGTGCCCGCCACCCCGGAAGACGTCGCCGACTACCTCGCCGTCGACGCCAAGAAGATCATCAGGCCCACCGCTGAAATGCACAAGCTCGTTTCGTTCTTCCTGAAACCCCCAGCCGCGCCAGCATTTCCGCTGCTACCCATCAACCCGTTCCTGCGGATGGCCGCCCACGCGGCGGTTTCGACCCTGCCGGACGAATGGTTGGAACTTATTGGGGTGCAACGTCATCAGCGTTTATGGGCTGCCAACAATGCGGTCGTGCGCCGGGCACTCACCATGGCCCATCGGCACCAGGTCATCGATGACTTCCTCCCGATCGCCGGACCAGAAGCATGGGGCTACCGGCATAACGCCCGCAGACACCCTTCCTTGACGCGACCCGTGGCCTATCCCTTCAAGCAAGGTGACAGCATGCAGATGCGCAGCACACCGGCGATGTCGCAGACAACGTCCGGATGACCTCGTTGGTGCTACACGGCGAAGTTCACCGCGAAGCCATCAAATGCGCGACGCCACGCATCACGGTGCGACGCGCCAAGTTCCGTGCGTTGTCCGCGAGCGACCGCGTCGGGGGAGTAGGTGCCGTGCCGAGACGGGGAAAGAGCCTCAGGGCATTGGCATGGTCGATCGCGGCGCGAGCCGAGTTGTCCAGAGGGTAGTTCTCCAGACCGGCGGCGAACAGCTGTGAGGCTGCGAGTGGCGCGAACGGCCAGTCCGATCCGAACAGGACGTGACCGGGTTCGGCGAATGCCAGCAACGAGGGCAGTGCGGCGGGGCTGGAGGACAGTGCGGTATCGAAGTAGAAGCTTGCGAAGTCATCCAGATTGTCCGCGGGGCTGGCCCCCGTGTCGCTGGTGATGGCGACGGCCATGCGGTGGCTGGCGTACGGCACGAAGCCACCCGCGTGGCTGAGGATGAACTTGATGTTCGGGTATTTGCGGCGGATTCCGTTGCGGACCAAAAGGTATGCAGCACGGGTGGTATCGAGAAGGAAGTCGGCGGCAAAGGGCAACACCCCGGTTACGGCCGGTCCGGGCAGATCGGCGGGATGGATGAAAACCACCGCTGAGCGGGCGTCCAGAGCGGCGAACAGATCGTCCTGTCCGTCCTGGCCGAGGTAGACGCCGTCGTTGTTGGCCAGCAGGACCACGCCATCTGCGCGTAAGACATCCAGTGCACGAACGGTTTCGGCGATAGACGCATCGATATGGGGCATCGGGACGGTGGCGAAGAAGCCGAACCGCTTCGGATGTCCGTCGACGACGGACGCGGTGTAGTCGTTCAGGTCGCGGGCCAGCGCCGCGGCATCAGAGGCGGAGGACAAGAAGGTAGTGCCCGGTGTCGACACCGACAGGATTGCGGTGGCGATGTCCAGGGCATCCATGGTTTCCAGCGACGCCTCGGGGCTCCAGTCCGGTAGCGCCCGCCCGCCGGCCTCATCGATTCCGGCGGTTTGTAGGACCTTGCGATACAGGGCCGGGATGCAGTGATGGTGGGTGTCGATGCGTGCCATGAGTATCCGCCTCAGTTGTCGGTTTCAGGGTGCCGCAATGATTGTGCCCCGATCTCGTGCCCAGCGGCCCTAGCGCGTGAGCACCTACAGTGGTTGTTCGAAGAACATCGAGAGGACCGTATGTCTACGGAAACGCCTGCTACACGCCTTGAGGCGGATGTCCGGGTTGTGCAGCCGCGCGCCTTCCTGCCGGTCTTTCTGCTGGCGTACTTCGCCTCCGCGGTCGCGCTGCTCGCCGCCGGTGCGGTGAGCATCCCGCTGCGGCTGGCCGAGCTTGACCCGGCGCACAAGACGCAGGTGCTGTCGCTGACGATGGCTCTCGGTGGCATTGCGATCATCCTGGTGACGCCTCCCTTGGGCCATCTGAGTGACACCTCGATCTCGCGGTTCGGTATTCGCAGGCCGTTTCTGGTGGGCGGCACCCTTGTCGGCGCGGTGGGTCTGACGACATTGGCCACGGCACCGACGGTCGGTGGAGTAGTCGCGGGTTGGTGCATCACCCAGATTGGTTTCGCCGCAACTCTGGTGGTCTTCAACGCGCTGTTGGCAGATCAGATATCGGTCGCGATCCGGGCACGTGTGGCGGCGGTGTTTGGCATCTCGACCAGCCTTGCGCCTGTGGTCGGCAGCGTGTTCATCAACGTCCTACCGAACGATCCGCGATGGTGGTTCGGACTCCCGGCGGTACTGGCGCTGATGTTCAATGGCGCCGCCGCACTTATTCTGCGTGACACCGTCCGCACGCAGCGCGTCCCCCGAAGTTGGCAAGCGATCCTCGCGAGCTATTGGATAAATCCGAGGAAACACCAGGATTTCGCGTGGGCATGGATCTGCCGCCTTTTCGTCACGATGTCGGTGCTGTTGGTGACGGTCTACATGCTGTACATCGTGGCGGGCACCTTGGGATTGTCGGAGCATGAGGCAGCCGCCAAGTACGGCATCATCATCGGTGCCTTCCTGATCACCAATACGATCACCGCAGCGATATCGGCGTGGTGGTCAGATCGCACCGGGCGGCGCAAGGGCATCGTCTGGACCTCATGCCTGATCACTGCGGTCGGCCTGGTGATCTTGCTGCTGTTCAAAGACTTTCATTCGCTGTTGCTCGGCGCGGCTGTGATCGGAGCAGGGCAGGGCGCCTACGCCGCCGTGGATCTGGCACTGATGACGGAGGTGCTCCCCGAGACGGAGTCGTCGGGGAAAGACCTTGGCGTGGTGGCTATGGCGTACCTGTTGCCGCAGTTGCTTGTGCCCATGTTGGCAACAGCGCTATTCGGGCTACATCACACTCAAGGGGACTTCAGCATCCTGTATCTGGCGTCCATGGTGCTGTCGGTCCTCGGCGCGCTGGCAGTGCTTCCGATCAAATCCGTACGGTAACCGGACCTATGTGATCGACGCGATGGTGGTGTCCGCTGCTGCCGGTGAGAATAAGTCGATCGCCGGTAGCAATGCGCGCAGCACGGCGGCGTTGACCTCCACCGGCTGGTGAGTCACGGCGCGCATGATCCAGCGACCGGCTTCCGGTGCGGATAGCGCTACGGCGGCCTCGTATTCGGCTGTGGGTGCGATCATTTCGGTGCGCACCAGTGGGAAGTACACATTGGTCGCGCGGACACCGGGGTGTGGCTGTTCGGCGTTCAGGGTGCGGCCGAAGATCGCCAGTGCGCTCTTGGACGCCGCATAGGCGGAGAAGCGCGGAAAAGTGTTGGCGTGCAGCGCCCACGTGCAGACATTGACGATTTGGCCGCGGCCCCGCTCGATCATTCCGGGCAGTAATCCCAGGGTCAGCTGCACGGGCGCGAAGTAGTTCAGCGCCATGGTCCGCTGGTAGTCGTGCAGCCGGTCGGTCGCGTCGATGATGCGACGGCGGATGGAGCGACCGGCGTTGTTCACCAACACATCCACGCGCTGATCGCAGAGGTCCTCCAGCAGCCGGGCGATCTCCGCCTCGTCGTTCAGATCGCAGGTGCGCCACTCGCAACCGGTTTCCTCCGCGAGAGCCTTCAGCTCGTCGGCCCGCCGGGCCACACCGATCACGCGAGCTCCCCGGGCGCGTAGTTGGATGACGGCCTGTCGGCCGATTCCGGCCGACGCACCCGTAACGACCACCGTCAGCTGGCTGACGTCACGTCCCGGGCCTGCCAGCAGTGAATCGATCGGCGCAGGCAGCAAGGTGCGGCGCTGAGCAAGGTTTTGGACGGTGCGGCGTACGGACACGGAATCCCCTTCACATCGGTGGTGGCCATTACCGATGTGACCACACGGTCATATTACCGGGCCCCGCACGTGCCGCCTGGACGGGGGTTGTTGCGCATGGAGGACGCCCGACGGTATGTGTACAGTGATCGAAACGTGAGCAGTGATCACTAACTGGAGGCGTCGATGGCGATACTGACTGATGAGGCGCGTGCGCTCCGAGGGCGCATCATGGCGCAGGTGCTGACCGACGGAACCGTGCCGACGGTTGCGCAACTACGCAGCGAATTCGCGCTGTCGGACGGAGAGGTCGCTCTGCTCCTGCGTGCCCTGGAGGGCGCGATCTGTGTTGCCCGCCAGGACCAGGAGCATGCGGACAGCGAGACTTTCCAGGACGAAGTGCTCAGTGCCCCGCAGCCGCCGCTGGGCGAGCTGGTCTACGCGCGCCCGTTTGCGACCTTCACGAACCACTACGCGATTACCGTTGATGGTCAGCAGAAGTGGTTCGCGGAATGTGCTGTCGAGGCGTGCGCGATATCCGGGCAGTTCCCCGGTGCGGAGGTGATCGTGGACTCTGTGTGCCGGCAGACCAAGCAGCCGGTGCGCCTCGTCGGGCGGGACGGCCTGCTGGTCGACTTCTCACCCAAGACACTGCGGGTACACCTCGGATATCCGGTTCGTGAGATGCCCCATCGGGTCGTCGGCTGGTGCGATTACAACAGCTTCTTTGCATCGGAGGACGCCGTGAACCAGTGGAGAGCAGAGCATCCCGGGATCGCCGGAGTTACTCGATCGCCCGCCGAGATGGCGCGCCTGATTTCCGGTTCGATCGCGCGAGGGCGACACGACTACTCCTACCAACCCAGTCTGCCGCTGCTGACGATGGCACGACAAATGCGGCAGATGGGTCTCACCCGGGCCACGCGGCTCGGATTCCATGTGCCCGATCCATTCTGGCTGCCGACGCCAAAGATGCTGTCCAGCTGGCGAAGGAACGGCCTGGGCAACTTCATCCGGCTGCGATTTCACTGAATGCGCCGAGGGAACACCGAGCCAAGGGAGCTAAAGATGTCTCGAGCCGATGTGTACGCGATGGTTCAACAGGAGAAGCGCGACCTCGCCGCATTGCTGCACACGCTCACTCCGCAGGAATGGGACGCGCCGTCACTGTGTGCGGGGTGGAGGGTGCGTGATGTGGTGGCCCACGTGCTGTATGACGGAACTTCGTTCCCCAGGTACCTCTACGAGGTCGTCCGGGTGCGCGGATCGGCCGATAAATTGAACCAGCTCTATATCGACCGAGCAGAAGGATGGTCGACCGACGAGCTGCTCGCGGCCTTCGAATCCACCATCGACAGAAGCTATTCGGCGAAGATCCAGCCGAAGCTGGTTCTCGCTGATCTGCTCATCCATCACCAGGACATCCGGCGCCCGCTGAAGCGGCTCCGGAAGGTGCCCGCTGACACGCTGCGAACGGTACTGGAGAATCCTGACCCTTTTATTCACTCGAAACGCAGACTCAAGGGGTTGCGTTGGACGGCAACCGATGTGGACTGGACCTACGGTGACGGCCCGGAGATTCGAGGCCCAGGAGAGGCAATCGTGATGGCGGTCGGTGCCCGTCCCAGCGCGCTGCCCGAGCTCACCGGCCCGGGCGTGGATCTACTTCGGCCCAGGCTCAGCAACAGCTGAGCACACGGCATTCATAGACTGGCCACGTGCCCACCCCGACGAATGCCGCGGATGTCCCCGCCACGAGGCGGGCAAGACAGCGTGCGCAGACAACGGATGAGATCAAGTCCCACGCCAGAAGGCAGCTCGCCGACGGCGGCACCGGTGCCTTGTCTCTACGGGCGATCTCCCGAGAAATGGGTATGGCACCTGCGGCACTGTTCCGCTACTTCGATACGCAGGCAGCGCTGATTACCGCATTGTGCGTTGACGCCAATGTCGCCCTTGCCGAAGCGATGAGCGAGGGGCAAGAAGCCGCGGAGCAGGGCAGTGCGAGGGGGCGGGTACGCGCCGCGTTCGTCGCCGCCCGTCGCTGGGCGCTCGCGAATCCGGGAGATTTCGCCTTGCTCAGCGGTACGCCCATCCCGGGATATCGTGCGCAGCCCTCCGAGACCGGTCCTGCTGCAGTGCAAGTCATCGTCTCCTTCATGGGCGCGTATCTCAGCGCCGTCGCGGCGGGTGAGGCGGTGCCGCAACGCACTACATTCCGCCCATTGGCTCCGGGGCCACTACTTGCTGCGCTGCTGGGAACGACTACGGACGCACCGGCTGACACCGCGATCATCGGGATCGGTATCTCAGCGTGGGCATCCATCACCGGGTATCTCGCCGGCGAGATCTTCGGGAGTCTTCGGGATCTCGTGACAGACAGCGATGCGCTCTACGACGATCACGTGGACACCGTCATGCGCGGAATGGGCTTCGCCGTCTCTTAGTGGCGGCCGAAGGTGCGGGCGAACCTGCGGAGTTTCGGTGGCGGATCGGCGGCAAGTGCCTCGATCTGTTTCCGGCCTCTATCTGCCGCGCTGGCCAGTTCGGCGCTGTGTTCTGAGATGCGTTCCGCGAGTTCACTTCCCCGCCGTGACGCGATATCCGCTAGCTGGCCGCCCCGTCGTTGCGCGGCCTCGGCGATCTCCGCACCCCGTTCGCGGGCGTGTTCGGCGATCACGGGAACCTTCTCGCGCGCCGCTTCTCCCAGCTCTACCGTCTTGGCGCGGAGCGACTGCGAAGTGTCTTCGGCCCCGGGGAGCGCCGAGGTAACCACAGCGACAGCGTCGCTAGCTGCCCTGCGCGCACGCCACGATAAGCCGGGCCTTCCCTCAGTGTCGATGCCGGCGATGATCAGACCGCCCAAGATGGAGACGTTCTTCCAGAAGTCGGTCTTCTGCTGCAATTTGAGGGCTGGATCGGTCTCGCGCCAGAACGCCTTGCTGCCCAGGGTCACCGGGACCAGGGTGCCTGCCAGTACCCAGGCCGATATCCGGGGGAGCCGTCCACTGGCCAAGGCCAAGCCAGCGGCAAGCTGTGCGGCCCCGTGTATTTGGACGTAGGTCGTCGGGTCTCGTGGCAGGTATCGGGTGGCTGAGCTGGGCGCGTTCTCCAAAAGATCGTTGACCAGGGGTTCGGCAACGGCGGCCGATGCCTCCGGATGGCGGAGGCCATCGGCGCCCGCAGCGATGAATATGGACCCGAGCATGGGACGGGCAATGCGGCGTACCAACACTCAGAACCACACCTTGCGACCCGCGACGGGCCGGCCCACCGCCCCTAAGATCCACAGGACCGCGCCGGCTACTACCAGGATTATCCCCACCGTCTGGAGAATCGGGACGGCCAAGACGTACCCCAGGACTGCCAGCAGAACACCGAGAATAATCATGATGCGGCTCTCCTTGCTCAAGGTTCGTAGCGGCCACTTCGGCCTCACGACCGGGATATACCCGCTCGATGTGATTCCGAAACACGAACAATGGCAAATGTTTCGAACGGCATGTATGTGCGGCAGCTGGTGCCCGGATCAGGGGGTTTCGCTGCCGTCTTCCGCGGTGTTCCACGTTCCCGGGAGCATGGGGGTCACCCGGCTTTCGGGGGAGTCGCCGGCGAGGGTGGTGAGTCCGGCGGCCTCGGCGGGTGCCGATGTGGTGCGCACACCGGCGAAGCCGAGCCTTCCCGCGCCGGTACGTGAGGCGCTCACCGTCAGCGGATCGTCGGCAACGTTGGCGGCAGAGATGTCGTTGTCCAGGGTGGCGTATTCGTGACGGTACCCGCGGTCCTCGGCGGTTCCGCGACGGCGCCTGCGGCTCTTGGACTTTCCAGGGTTGCAGGCCAGTGCGGCCGCGGCCGCCACGGCACTGCTTGGGGCATGAGCCGCGGCGCCAGTGCTCTGGCCCATGGTTGGCCCGAACCCGAATCCGGGCCCGTCCCCCCGAACGGCGTATCCGAGTCCTTCTGCGCCCGCGGGTGGCGGGGTGGTGGGAGCCGGGGCGGAGGTAGGAGTCACCGTGGAGGTGGATGGTGGGGGAGGTGCGGCCGAGCTCGCCGTGGTCACCGTGCCACCGCTCATCGCGACCGCATTCGGCTGGTCGGCACGGGGATGGACGACCTCCGCGGCGACGTCGGCAGGTGGCGCCGGGGGCATCTGAGAGAGGCTGCCCAAGGTGATGGCGAGCGGCAGTGAGATACCCGCCGCGGGGCCCAAGATTGCGGCGTAGATCGGCGTTCCCATCACACCAAACGTTGCGGCATAGGCGAATACAAAGAACAGCGGCTGCCAGGTAACCAGGGCTGCGGCCGGATTGGTGGAGAAGTCGATGATGATCTGGATGATGGTGCCGACCGGGTCGGTTATCAGTCCCTTTAGCGCGCGATACATACCCAGGAAGTGTTGGGAGTTCGCCAGCAACATCTCGATGGGATCGTTCGGATCAGGCACGATGGGGGGTGGCTTGGTGGCGTCCTGAGCCGCGGCCCGCGCGGTGCGGCCACTTTCTGGCGAGAGCACCACCGGTGACGGGAGGGTCGGCGGTGCTGTGGTCACCGACGTTTCGGAGACGGCCTGGTAGGTGCTCATCACGGTCGCGGCCTGTATCCACATCCGGATGTAGTCGGCCTCATTGAGGGCGATCGGAATGGTGTTGATACCAAAGAAGTTGGTGGCGGTAAGTGCCCCATGCGCCGCATGATTCGCGGCGAGCTCGGCAAGGGTGGGCATGGTGGCCAGCGCCTCGGAATAGGCCGTGGCTGCCGTCTCGGTCTGGGCGGCCACTCCGGCGCTGACGGTACTGGTCTGCTGCAACCAGCTGAGGTATGGCACATGCGCCGCCTGGTACTGATCCGCGCTGGGCCCGTTCCACGGACCGCTTTGTACTGTGCCCAACGTCGTGGTGAGTTCGGTTGCCGCTGCAGAGTATTCAGTGCTCAACGAGCGCCAGGCATATGCCGCGGCGAGCAGAGACCCTGGGCCGGGGCCGCTGCTGAGTAGGGCCGAATGCACTTCGGGAGGTGCCGCCATCCATACCGGAGCCGTCATGACCTGTTGCCTGCGCGGTCGACCGGACCGACTGTGGGGGAATCAGTTTCACAACGCATCATCTGACCGATTTCCAGGGCCACACGCGGGCAGCCTGGCGTCTCCTCTCCAGTGCTGCTGACCGCCTGCGAGATCGGGCCAGCCAATGAAGGTTAGCGTAACCTTCCTTCGATGTGGGGGCGTCCCTCCGCGGCAAATCTGGTTCGGCCGCGGTGTCAGATCGCTATCGGCTCAAGTCCCACTGGCCGAAATCGGTTGCCAGCACATCGTCTACGTCCACGTGGACGTCACCGATCAGTGGGCCGGGGTTCGTCGCCGTGTTCACTGCGGTCTGGTACAGCACGGCGGCTGGCTCACGTGCCCCGCCTGACCACGCTCGTGTCTGCCAGGCCCAGCGGTAACCGCCGGTCGTGGAATGCCCGATGACGCCGTCGCGGATCGCCCACCCGCACGCCCGGGCGTGACCATAGATGCCGGTACGGCGAACTCCGAGCACCGAATTGATGCCCCGGAACCATTGGACCGCAAGTGTTTTCCAGGTGTTCTGGTCGATGTCCTCGTCGACGCTGAAGAAGATCGGCGCGGTATCGGGCCCATCCGCGGCCCCGTGTAGTCGCAGGGCGGTCTGGGCGTCGGCAACGCCGCCGTCGTAGCCGCGCGTGAAGTCCGACGGAGTGGGCCATCCGGGCTTGCCGTACTGGTAGCAGCTGACGATGTGCAGTCCGGCGGCGCGTAACCCGGCGGTGTAGTCACGCGTGACGGGTTTGAAGTCAAAGGTAGCTCCCGGCCGCAACTCGGATACATAGACGAGGGCACCCGCGTAGCCGGCGGATTTGATCTGTTCGGGGGTCACCAGCCGCTCGGTGAAGTCGATCAGCTTCAGCCCGTCCGCGGAGGCGCTCGGTGCGAGGACCATCGGAAGACCCGCGAGGATCGGTGCGGCCAAGGTGTATCGAAGGGCATCGCGTCTCGAAACCGGCCGGTGCATGGCGCGATGGTATCGGTCCGGTACGGGCGCGCGGGTTCTTCTGCGCCGTGATGATGCGACGATGAAGCCATGACGGCAACGCTTGTCGCGAAGAATGTGGCCGGTGGATTCGCTCACCGCACCCTCTTCGAGGGGCTCGACGTAACTGTTGCGCCGGGGGACGTGATCGGAGTCGTGGGCGCCAACGGCGCCGGCAAGAGCACCCTTCTGCGAATCCTCGCCGGGGATCTGGAACCACTCGAGGGTGTGGTCAGCGTTGCCCCGGCCGACGCGTTCATCGGCTGGTTACCGCAGGAGCATGAGCGCTTCCCGGGGGAAACCGTCGCGGCCTACATTGCCCGCCGCACGGGGTGTACCGATGCCACCCAGGCCATGGAGGCTGCGGCCGCGGCGCTGGCCGACCCGGGGCAGGGGCTAGCGGAGGCCGATCTGGCCGAGGCCTACTCCGCGGCGTTTGATCGTTGGCTCGCCTCCGGGGCGGCGGATCTTGACGAGCGGCTGCCGGCGGCGCTGGCCGATCTGGGCCTCGGTCTGGATGCGGTGCGACCGGAGTCGACCTTGATGACGTCCTTGTCGGGTGGGCAGGCGGCACGTGTTGGACTGGCGGCCCTGGTGCTATCGCGGTTCGACATCGTCTTGCTCGATGAGCCGACCAACGATCTTGACCTGGACGGACTGGCCCGGCTCGAGGACTTCGTCCGCGATCTTCGTGGTGGTGTGGTGTTGGTGAGTCACGACCGCGAGTTTTTGGCCCGCAGCGTCACCCACGTCCTCGAACTGGACCTTGCCCAGAACACCACCACCGTGTTCGGTGGTGGTTACGAAAGCTATCTGGAAGAGCGTGAGGTTGGCAGGCGTCACCGGCGCGAACAATACGAAGAGTTCGCCGAAAAGAAGGCAGACCTGGTGGCGCGCGCTCGCACTCAGCGGGAATGGTCGAGCCAGGGTGTGCGCAACGCCATGCGCAAGGCTCCTGACAACGACAAGATCCGGCGCCGCGCGGCCTCCGAGTCCAGCGAGAAGCAGGCGCAGAAGGTTCGCCAGATGGAGAGCCGGATCGCACGCCTGGAAGAGGTGGCCGAGCCCCGCAAGGAATGGGTGCTCGAGTTCACCATCGGCGCCGCACCGCGTTCGAGTTCGGTTGTTGCGACTCTGGCCAATGCTGTTGTGCGGCAAGGCGACTTTGTTCTTGGGCCGGTCTCCTTGCAGGTTGATGCCGGTGAACGCATCGGGATTACGGGGCCCAACGGGGCCGGAAAGTCCACACTGCTGCGGCTGCTGTTGGGGCGTCTGCAACCCGATGAGGGCCGTGCGAGCCTGGGAGCAAATGTCTCGATCGGCGAAATCGACCAAGCGCGTGGCGATTTCACCGGCCCGGCCCGGCTCGTCGACCGCTTCGAGCAGCGGTTACCGCCATGGTCGACAGCCGATATACGCACCCTGCTCGCCAAGTTCGGGCTGCGCGCCGACCATGTCGAGCGCCCGGTTGACGAGCTCTCACCCGGTGAGCGCACCCGTGCGGGTCTGGCACTGCTGCAGGCCTGCGGCACCAATGTGTTGGCTCTGGACGAGCCGACCAACCACCTCGACCTCGCCGCCATCGAGCAGCTCGAGCAGGCGCTCGAGGCCTATGACGGTGCGCTGCTACTCGTGACACATGATCGCCGGATGTTGCAGAACATCCGGCTGGATCGATCCTGGAAGGTCGACAACGGACGCGTGACAGAGCTCTAGCGCTGTCAGATCAGCTGAAGCGGACGTTCAGCGTCGCCAGGCCAAAGATCTTCTTACCGCTGGACTTCGCGGTGACGACGATGACGCCGGTGCGCGTTTCCGGATCCAGCGATTTGATCTTGCCGCCGAACTCGATGTCCGCGCCTTCGGCGGACGACACGATGGCCGGCGCGGACAGTCGCACCGCATAACGCGTCACGGCACCTGGGTCGCCCGACCAGACCGAGAAGAATCCGGCACCCAATCCCATGGTCAACATGCCGTGCGCGATCACATCGGGCAGTCCGGCCAGCTTGGCGATGTCTTCGTCCCAGTGAATCGGGTTGGCATCGCCGGCGACACCGGCGTAGTTGACCAGATCGCCTCGGGACAGCCGGGTGTGGTGCACCGGTAGCTCGTCGCCAACCTGTACATCGTCGAAGGACGGCGTGCCCGGTGCGCGGCTGTCCGCGGCGATCCGAACGTCGCCCTCGGGCCGGACGGTCTTCTCGTAGGCGTCGGCGGCTGTCCCGATGCCAGAGAAGTCGACGTCGTGCATCATCGCCCTCTGCACGGCCGCCATCGTCCCTGGACTGATTTCATCTGCGGTGATCCCGACGACGGTGGTGTGCAGCGTGTGCACGCGGGCGCCGGCTGTGTCGGTGAAGGTGTTGGTAACGGTGATCAGGTCTCTGCCCGCAACCCGGCGCACCGAGGTCAGTTCCACGTCGATGTGCAGCTCGTCACCGGCCACGATCGGGCGGTGCTGTTCAAAGACCTCTTCGGTCTGCAGGTAGGTGTCGTACCCGACGACCACGGATTCGAACATGCGCCGGTTACATGCCATGGCCGGGGTCGACGTGAACGTCAACGGCGCCACCAGACCGGAATAGCCGAGCCCCGCAGCGGCGGCCTCGTCCCAGTGCGCGGGGTGGTAGTCCTGCACCGCGCGGGCGTACTCGCGCACCTTTTCGCGGCCCACCAGGTAGGGGCCGTCCATCTGGTAGTAATGGCCGACGCGTGCTTCGAGTGCCGACGCTTCTGCGGGTGCAGTCATGAGGTGTCCAACTTTTCTACCGGCCTGTTCGCTGAGGCCGACGGAAGCACCCTAGCGCGCAGGTTCTGGGTAGTTGGTCGCCGATCCATATCCGAAACCCTCGTTGCGGTGATCATTAGTTTGTAAAATGGGTGGTCACCGCCCGTATTCACCGTTGTTCTCGCTCTGAAACGGTGATCGGGGGTTGTGCCCGTACAAAGAAGGGAGGGCACTGTGGCAGCCATCATGAGAGGTGTCGTGACCGCGGCCTTTGCCGCGATGATCGCGGGTGCTTTTCAGGTCTCGGCCCCCGCGGCATACGCGGCGCCCAGCACTCGGGTGATGTGCGAGAGGGTCAACGAAGTCGGCGATTGCGAGGAACTCCCTCCCAACCAGCAGGACAGCGGAGACAACTGTGTACTGGTCAACGCGTTGGGCGCCTGTGAGGACAAGCAGGAAGTCGACGACCCTCCGCACACGATGGATAGATAGCGCAGATCGCCACTGGGCCGAATGGCGCTTGTTGTGGTGCTGAGGCTATTTTTCTGAGGTGATTTCCTCAGCTGCTGGTGTCCTCGCGCGACGGATCGCTCCCCTGCTGGCCGTGATGTGTCTGGGCCTCTTCGTAGGTCCGGTGGCGCGGGCGGACAACCCCTTGGACGGTCAAGGGTTCTACGTCAACCCGAACTCGGCGGCGATGCGTGCCGCGCAGGGCGCCGGGAGCCCCGAGTTGACGGCCATCGCCAACACGCCGCAGGCGTACTGGATGGACAATGTGTCGACTCCCAGCGTGGACGCGAAGTACATCAGCGCGGCGCAGGCCTCCGGCGCCACCCCGGTGCTGGCCCTCTACGCAATCCCCCACCGCGACTGCGGCAGTTTCGCCGCCGGCGGTTTCGGATCCGCCGATGCCTATCGGGGATGGATCGATGGCGTCGCCTCGGCCGTGGGTTCGGGACCGGCAGTAATCATCCTCGAACCGGACGCCCTGGCGATGGCGGACTGCCTGTCGCCGGGCCAACGCCAGGAACGCTTCGAGCTGATGCGCTACGCGGTCGACACGCTGACCCGCAACCCGGCCACGGCGCTCTATGTCGACGGCGGCCACTCGCGGTGGGTGAGTGCCGACGTGATGGCGGCCAGACTCAACGATGTCGGCGTCGGAAAAGCACGGGGTTTCAGCCTCAACACCGCGAACTTCTTCACCACGGATGAGGAAATCGGTTACGGCGACGCGATTTCGGGAATGACGAATGGCGCGCATTACGTGATCGATACCTCGCGCAATGGAGCGGGCCCCACCGCGGACGCCCTCTACTGGTGCAATCCCAGCGGGCGCGCACTGGGCACTCCTCCCACGACGGCCACCGCCAGCCCGAACGTCGATGCCTACCTGTGGGTCAAGCGTCCCGGGGAATCTGACGGTTCGTGCGACCGCGGGGACCCTCGGGCCGGCACCTTCGTGAACCAGTTCGCGATCGATCTGGCGCGTAACGCGGGCCGGTAGGGGTCGCGCACTATCGACGTATGGGAGGCGCTCTAGTGACGGACGGGCGGCTTTCGCTTATCGAAGTGTTGGCAGCCCGGTTGGCTACCGGTAGTCGCCCCGGTAATCGCCAGGACGGCCACCGTGTCGCGTTGGCGATCGAAGGCGGTGGTAACCGATTGGCCTACTCCGCCGGTATGTGCATCGCACTTGATGAGCTCGGCCTGACCAGTTGTTTCGACTCGGTCTACGGCACTTCGGGCGGCGCCCTGAACGGGGCTTGGCTGCTGACAGGGGAGGCGCAGCGCTGGCTGCCGTCGTGGGCGTGGCCAGAAGTGGCCGCTGCGAGGGTGAATGATCCGGCGCGACTGCTGCGCGGCGGCCCGGTAGTTGATCTGAAGGCACTGGTCGGTAACGTCTACACCTCAATCACACCGATGAATTTCGATGCAATACTTGGCAATTCGATCACGTTTCACCCGATCGCCACCGATGCGCGGACCGGTGCGGCATGTGACTTGGCTCCATACATCGTAGGCCGGGCGTCGTTGCAGACAGCGTTACGGGCGAGTGCGTGCCTGCCGCTGTTAGCAGGCCCGCCAGTGCAACTCGCAGGCCGTGCATTCGTCGATGGGGGCGTTGCCGAGGCAATTCCCTGGCCCTCGGCTGTCGCTCAGGGTGCCACGCATGTACTGGTGTTACGCACCCTGCGCGAGGACCAGGCGGCATCCGTGGCCGGGCTCGAACTTCTCGCGTTGATGCCGTACTACCTGCGGCACGCGCGCGGTGCCGGTCGGAGCCACCTCAGTCGGCACCTCGCGTACCGGCGCGCTGACAACGCCCGGACGCGAGGCGTGGAGTTTGTTCAGGTGCGTCCTCCTGTTGGCGCGCATGATGTGTCGGGGCTATCCCGGGACCTTGCCGCTATCGCGAGCGCCATCGAGATCGGGCGGGTCGCCCTCCGGGGCGTCATCGACGAAATGCGATTGCAGGCGCAGCTGTGATCGATAAAGCACCCCGCTTGATCTCACGAATCTGATTGCGGCGTTGCGGGGCTGATAGTGCAGCACAAAGATTTTGGTGCCGGTTGTCCCATCGCGTCGGCGGCGATCGGCGGCGGAGAGATTGACAGCAGCCTTATCCCACAAGCCGACACCGTCTTTCGTGCCTGGCAAGAACTCATTACGTCGGGCCTGGCTGGCATCGGTATCACGCAGGCCCGCGCGGGGGGACTGGCCACACTGATCGTCACCTCGATCGAGGGTGGCCTGATCCTGGCGCGCGCCAATCGCGACACCGCGCCATTGGAGCGAGTGCAAGGAGAGCTGGAACGGATACTCGAGCAGGCACTCAACGAGAAGTGGTGACGGCTGCTGCTAGATTTTGCTGCTCAGCGGGCGTATTTCCTTTCTTTGCCTAACAAGAGCAGTGGCCCGTATCGACAAAATCCACAGTCATCCAGTACCGCGTGGGCAAGAGCAACCTCTTCCGTGTGCGGCTCCGGTGGCGCATGCCGGTGGATGAGTAGCGCGTGCGGGATCTGGCGGCGATCCGGACGAACTACTTGTGCCGGTCGCTCTCGGGAGAGGTTCCACAGCTGAATGGCGGGATGAGGTTCTGCTGGGCAACTGCTAGACCAGCGAAAACGCGCTGGAACTGTTGCAGGAGTGGGTAACTGAGCCATGCGGTGAGTTCGGTGTCGGCGGCATCGATGAACTTGACGCACGGCTGTGGGTGGCACCGATGAGCGTTGTACTGAGGGGTGTCGCTAGCCAGCGCGATCTACCGCACATGCTTGTTGTGGCGGCCGCCAGCGACGACGAGATTCTCGCGTGGACGACCCCGTTTTGAGGGCGCTTATCTCCCCTGAAAACACCTCCCGAAGTGCGGATATTTGGGGTGCGCATGAGATCAGTTAGCGGGCCAGATCTGCTGCTGTTTTCGTTATCAAACCGTGGGGAACGCGTTATCGAAACGGCAAGCGCGCCCGCTACTTCGGCCGTTGACACGTCCTTACGATCACATCGTTCATGACGAAGTGGTCATCCCAGAGGGGTCGGTCGATGAGGGCAATTCTTCACATTGTTGTAGCGGTGTCCGTCGTCGGCGCGACACTGGCCGGGCACCCGGATGGTGTTGACACCACAGCTGTCAGCCGACCGCTCGAATGGGATATCAGGTCGATCGCGCCCGAGCCGGATAAGGAAGTAGGCATCGCGCACCCCGTGGTGGTGACCTTCAATGGTCCGATTGCCGATCGCACGGCAGCCGAGCGAAGTCTGAGTATCACATCGACGCCGGCCATGACGGGAAAGTACGAATGGCTCGATAGCAATGTCGTGCAATGGATCCCCGATCGTTTCTGGCCGTCGCACAGCACCGTGAAGCTTATGGTGGGCGGCAAGCCCGCGGAGATCACCACCGGCCCGGCTCTCGTCGGTATCGCCAGCATCTCGCGGCACACGTTCACCGTGTCCTATGAGGGAGTGTGGAGAAGGCCATCGGACGGGGCATCGGGATTGCCTGCGCCGCATCATCTTCCGCGCCTGGGGGAAGAAGGGGTCTTCCCGGCCTCCATGGGCCGCCCGGAGTATCCGACGCCCATCGGCACCTACGCGGTCCTGGGGAAGGAGCGCTCGGTGCTGATGGATTCCAGTAGTGTCGGCATCCCGGTCACCGCCGCCGATGGCTACAAGATCGATGTGGAGTACGCCGTCCGCTTCACCAGCCGTGGTCTGTTCGTGCACGCGGCTCCGTGGGCCGTACCGGCCATGGGCTATGAGAATGTCAGCCACGGCTGTATCAGCCTGAGTCCCGCGGCAGCCCAGTGGTACTTCGACAACGTCAACGTCGGCGACCCGGTGGTCGTGCAAGAGTAGTGGCGCGCGGCCAACGTAATCTTTTGTGGTTCTGAATATTTGGCGAGAAACAATGATGCCGAGGCCGCATTCGCGGCCTCGGCATCATTGAAGAAGCGGGTGTGGTTGGGCTATCAGCCTTGCGGACCGGCGGGGGTCGGAACACCCGGCGTCGGCGCGCCCGGGACCGTGGAACCGACCGGGACGCCCTTTCCGGCCACGGGGCCTGCGGCCAGGGCACCATCAAGGGGCGCGGCCGCGGGGACCACGGCGGGTGCGGCCGGAACTACCGGCGCGGCCGGAACCACGGGCGCCGCAGGAACAATCGGTGCGGCCGGGATGATGGGCGCTGCCGGTACGACAGGTGCCGCAACAGGCCCCGGCAGTATCGGCACCCCGGCCACGGGCGCGGCGCCTGCGGCGGGGGCGCCGACTAACGCACCCTTGCCGGAGCCTCCGGGGCCGTCTTCAACCGCGTGGTGCGCGCTCCCGGATGACTCTGCGACTGCGGATGGCGCCCATACGAACGCGGCCGCACATAAACCAGCGCTGGCAATTACCTGAATAGCCATTCGATCAAAGATGATGATCGCCACCGACCCGACTCCCTAGCTTGAGCGTGTAAATCACGCTGGTGAAATTCGATGGCTGAACTTTATAACGCCCCAAAATTGACGTCCAGCTGACGTTCAGGTTGGTTATGAAGTTGATGCGGAATATGAACTGTGGCTGTGACCTAACGGGCGCACGGCGGTAATCAGTTGCCTCCCAGATGTCCGGCTAATTGCCATGTCAGAAGGCGCATACCGATGAGACCGGGGGTATTTTCAGGCGAGATGGAACTGTGACGGAATAGTATTCGATATGAGTCGGTAGTCACGTAAAAGCGCAGGTATCTGAATAAATGAAGATCACTCGGTTTATGGGGGGCGAATGTGATTAATTAGCAATGCCTAAGAATGGCGCACGAACTGAACCAGAAATGCAAATTTCTACTCTGGAATTCAAAATACGTTCGTGACTCAAATAGTCTTGGTTTCCTATGCTTTCCCGGCCGCACCCCGGCGCGCCGCTTCCCGGCGTGCGCCGTCGACGAGGCTCGACATTGATTTACGCAGGACCCACACCATCGCGGTATCGGGTACCGGAATCAGCGGGGTGGACTCCATGGAATAGCGCACGGCCGTTCCCTGCGGGTGGTCAGTGAGGGTGATGGTTCCGATGTGCGAGCGCACCGGCAGTCCACCGACGACGCGATACTGAATGCGTTCCCCGGCAATAAGTTCGAGGATCTCTTCCTTGACGCCGACAGGGCCCACACCGATTCGGTGAATCGCCCCCACACCCTGCCGTTCGGTGGTGCCAGGCCGGACCAGCTTGACTGTGAAGGGCAGAAATTCGTTGTACCCTTCGCGGTCGGCGAACAATTCATACACAGTCGTTCGGGGTGCCTCGAAGATTGTTTCCTCGATGTACTGCGCCATGTGATGTCCTTTCCTATCCGTCAAAATCATGGGGTCGTTATGAGCGTTTGCGGGTTCGCAAGACATGCGAACCCAACCGGGAGAACCCCTTGACGCGTACGCCGCGCAGGTGACGGAGAACGAACTCGTCGTCGTCTCCCAGTGCCGCCGCGGCGGCGTCGTCGAGAAGGATCGTTCCGGGCCGGGCCACGCCGGTCAGTCGTGCGGCGACGTTGACCACGGTGCCGTAGAGATCGCCGAAGCGTACGAGCACTTGTCCGTAGGCCAGGCCCACCCGGATCTGCGGCATATCCGGAATGTCCTGTGCTGCTGCAGTAATCGCTGCATTCATGGCAACGGCGATGCGCGCGCCGGCCCCGGCGCTCGCGGCGGCGAACATGACTTCGTCGCCGACGTTCTTGATCACCCAGCCGCCGTGGGTGGTGACTGCCTCGGTGAGTGCGGTCTCGAAGGTCTCGAGCAGGTTGGTCAGTTCGTCGAGGTCCAGATGGCGGGAGAGGCGGGTATAGCCAACCATGTCGGCGAAGCCAACAAGCAATTGTCTTGTGGTGCTGCCGGATTCATTCGACCGGGTGAGTGCTGCAGCCAAATGTCGCTGCCAGGCATAGTCCTGCAAGTCGGTCAGTGTGGAGATTGTGCGTGTAACCGCGTCGACGCTTGAGCCGGTTGTGAACGCGTCGCCATCGTTGGCAATGCGATCTTCGACCTCGCGGGTCAGTAGGTCTGCCTGCCATTCGGCCAGCCGCGCCATGGCCTGGCCGAGGGTGCGGGCCGCGGTGACCTGGCTCTGCTCGTTGGCTGCGGTAGCCGTTCCCAATGCGGCGAAGGTGCGGATCGCGGCGACGTCGGCATCGGTGAACACGACCTCGTCGTCGCTTTCCGCCGCGGCGAAGCCCAGTGCCACCCATAGCTTGCGGGCGCGTTCGACCGGAACGCCGGACAGCTCGGACACCTGAGACCGGGTGTACTTGCGGGGGCCACCGAGGAGCGACTGCTCGATCGCGGCGTCCACCACCTCGTTGAGCTCGCGAGACTCGGCCATCTCGCCAGTACAACACACCTACAACCCGGTGTCGGCAGAACCCTGTGAGCCGCAGGCAGTGTCAGGAACCTTGACTTGATTCAAAGAAACCCCGAGTATCTCCAGGGAGATTCCTCGATGGCGGGGCAAAGGGACGGTGCGATGAACTGGAACTTCTTGGGGCACAACTGGCACCTCTTCGGGTACCTGGCGATTCTCGCTTTTGTGGCCCTGCTGACCTTCGCGACGTGCATGTTCGTGTACACCACGCGCTTGAGGAAGCAGGTGTCGTCACCGCTGGCGGACCGGATCGGTGGCTATCCATCGGTCTTGAGGAAGGTGCGCAAACGGGAGCCGATGTCGCCCGATGAGCTCACCTTTGCACGGCAGGCCATCGCCGATCGCGGATCGTTGTGGGCGTTCTCCATTCCGGCGACCATCTTCAGCCTGGGCTGTTTCTATGTGCTCGGCAGCCTGGAGCAGCTACATGGAGCCACCCCCTCCGAGCGGACGTTCCTCGGGGTCATTCCGATGATCTCGTCGATCAACATCACGGCGCAGGTGCTGCGGATGCGGCGGCTGAAGGGGCGGCTGCCGCGCGCGTCGTGATACCGATCTGACGGATTGCCGGGGCCGGCGAAAGTTGCCGCTCGCATTCCCAGGTTTGGCTGATAGCATTTCCGACCGTACTTATGTCAGCTTCATTGACATGCACACGGTGCGAGGTCCGGGAGGGTGGTCGGGTGAGCCGACGTTCGGTTGGCAGGACGGTCCTGGCACGCGCCTGGATGCCGCTCGTCGCCGTCATTGCGCTGGGAGTGGCTGGTGGCTCGATGCTGAAGGTGCACGAACTGTCCGCTCCCGGACCGGTGCTCACCGTCAATCCGCCGCAGGCGCCACCGGAGTTCACCCCCAAGACGCTCACCTACGAGGTCTTCGGCACGGTCGGGAATGGCGGGATGCTGAGTTATGTCGATATCGATGGTCATCCGCACCAGGTGGACGTGACTACGCTGCCGTGGTCACACACGGAGACGACGACTCTCACCGTGGTTTCGGGCAGCATTTCGGTACAGGTGCGTGGGGGGCAGGTCGGTTGCCGGATACGGGTGAATGACGTTGTCCGCGACGAGATGTCCGATGACCATGCGGACGCGAACGTCATGTGCAGGGTGAAGTCCGCATGAGCGAGCACCGGGTGAAGAGGCCCTTCGTTCCCAGGATGGTTCGCATCCTGGCGGTGCCGATCATCGTCTTCTGGGCCATTGTCGCGGTGACGACGAATACGTTCGTGCCGCACGTGGAAGACGTTGCCGCCGAGCTCGCCGGTCCGATGATCCCGCACTACGCGCCGTCGCAGCGGGCGATGCTGCAAATCGGGGAGAAGTTTCACGAGTCGACGTCCACGAGCTTGACCATGCTTGTGCTGGAGGCCGACCGGCCACTCGGCGCCGCTGATCACGACTATTACGACGAGTTGGTGCGCCGGCTCAAGAACGACACCGAGCATGTGCAGTACGTGATGGACACCTGGGGAAAGCCGATCACGGCGGCCGGGGCTCAGAGTCTCGATGGCAAGTCCGCGTTCGTATTGCTACGTCTGGCCGGCGATATCGGCCAGATGCAGGCGAACAAGTCCGTTGACGCGGTCAAGGACCTGATCGATAAGGACACTCCGCCACCGGGACTCAAGGTCTACGTCAGTGGTGCGGCACCGCTGGCCTCGGACACGTTGAGCGTCGCGAACTCGAGCCTGAACAACATCACGATCGTCACGATCTTCCTCATCATCTTCATGCTGCTCATGGTGTACCGGTCGGTCACCACGATGCTGGTGCCGTTGTTCGGAGTTCTGGTCGAGATGCTGGTCGCCAGAGGAGTTGTCGCGACCCTCGGACATTTCGGATATATCGAGCTGTCCTCATTCGCCGTCAATATCGTCATTTCGCTGACGCTGGGCGCGGGCACCGACTACGGCATCTTCTTGCTGGGGCGCTATCACGAAGCGCGCAACGCGGGATTGAGCCGGGAGGACGCGTTCTATGCGGCGTACCGCGGCGTTTCTCATGTCATCATCGGCTCGGGTCTGACGATCGCGGGCGCTGGTCTATGCCTGAGCTTCGCTCGTCTCAACTACTTCCACACGATGGGCCCGGCGGTCGCCATCGGCATGCTCTTGACCATCGCAGCAGCGCTCACCCTCGGGCCGGCCATGCTGCATCTGGGCAGCCTGTTCGGGCTCTTCGATCCCAAGCAGAAAGCCAAGGCGCATCTGTATCGGCGTATCGGGGCCAGTGTGGTGCGTTGGCCCAAGCCGATCCTTGTGGCAAGTGCGGCAGCGGTTCTCGTGGGCGCGGTCTTCGTGCCCACCTATCAGGTGAGCTATGACGATCGGGCCTATCAGCCGTCCGACGCCCCCGCGAAGGAAGGTTTTGCGGCGGCAGACCGGCATTTCCCGCCGAGCAAGTTGTTCACCGAGATGCTCATGGTCGAATCGGATCACGACATGCGTAACTCGGCCGATTTCATCTCGTTGGACCGGGTCTCCAAGAGCCTGGTGCGGCTTCCCGGCGTTGCCATGGTGCAGAGCATCACCAGGCCGATGGGACGAGCGCTCGAACATGCTTCTTTGCCTTACCTGTTCACCACTCAGGGGAGCGGGAACGGTCAGCAACTGCCCTTCACGAAGGCGCAGAACGCCAACACCGACAAGCAGGCCCAGATCATGGCGCACTCGGTGGCGGTCTTGCGACAGACCATCGACCTGACGCAAAAGCTCGCGGATGAAATGCACAACACCGTCGTGACGATGGAGGATATGCAGCAAGTCACCAAGGATATGAACGAGAAGGTCTCGAACCTCGACGACTTCATGCGGCCGCTGCGCAACTACTTCTATTGGGAACCGCACTGTTTCGACATCCCGGTATGCCTGTCGTTCCGATCGCTGTTCGACATGCTGGACAGCATCGACAAGTTGGCCGCCGACATCAAGGATGCGGTGGGCTCCCTTGAGGTCGTCGACCAGTTGTTGCCGCAGATGGTTTCGCTGTTGAAGCTCACGGCCAACGACCAGGAAGCGCTACAAGCCCTCATCGTCAACACCTACGGCCAGACGAATCTGCAGTCCACCGCCACGGACCAGACATTCGACGACATGATCAATGTCGGTAACGACTTCGACGCGTCCCGTAGCGACGACTTCTTCTACATACCGCATGAAGCTTTCGACAATGAGGACATCAAAACCGGTATGGCGCTGATGATGTCACCGGATGGCAAAGCGGCCCGGTTCATCGTCACGCACATGGGCAATGCCATGGGGCCGGAAGGAATTGAACACGTCAACGAGTTCCCCGATGCCATTACGACGGCGCTGAAGGAAACCTCGTTGGCGGGGTCAAAGGTCTACATCGGCGGAGCGGGGTCGAACAACAAGGACATCAAGGAGTACGCCGCATCGGATCTGCTCATCGCGGCGATCGCGGCCTTCACACTGATCTTCTTGATCATGATGGTCATCACCCGAAGTCTGGTGGCGCCGTTCGTCATCATCGGCACGGTGGCCTTCTCGTTCGCGGGTGCGTTCGGGCTTTCGGTGCTCATTTGGCAGCATCTCGTCGGTCTGCCCTTGCACTGGTTGATCCTGCCGCTGACGTTCATCATCTTGGTGGCAGTGGGATCGGACTACAACCTGCTGCTGATCGCCCGGCTCAAAGAAGAGACCCATGCCGGATTGAACACCGGACTCATCCGTGCGCTGGGAAGTACGGGAGGGGTTGTCACCTCCGCGGGTTTGGTGTTCGCCTTCACGATGCTGGCGATGCTTTCCAGTGATTTGCGAACCATCGGCCAGGTGGGCACCACCGTGTGCATCGGGCTGCTGCTCGACACGCTGATCGTGCGCTCCTTCATCGTCCCGGCCCTCGTTCGGCTACTGGGGACGTGGTTCTGGTGGCCAACGCGGGTGCTTTCGCGTCCGCGCCGGGAGCCGGTGCGTTCCTGAGTCGCGCACGCAAGCGGGCCCGGCGCCGCCAATGCCAGGTGCTCAGGCCGGTGAGTCCGAGCAGTAGTGGAGCCATGCCGAGAACGAACCAGATCGAGCGCCAGTAGCCGTTTACGGCAAGGCCGAAATGCGCGGCGGGCCCGGCCCATTCGTCGGCGATGGCGTTCGATGCGGTGGCAGGTTTGTCGCGGAGGATCTGCACGTGGCCGGCGTCGTGGACGTCTACCCCGACGGAGCGGTTGCCGTGGTAGTTCAGGCTGTGCGCCCGCAAATCCGGTTCGCCGGGATCCAGGAGGTCCACGGTGTAGAACGCATTGTCGTCATCCGGGAGCCCTATCCAGGTCACCTCGGACCCCGGGAACTGGCGCGCGGCGGCGTCCATGGCGCGTTCCACGGTGATGTTCTGGCCGCCTGGGCTTCCCGTGAACGTGCGCTCGGAGGCGTGCCCTCCGGTGAGGGAGTACCAGAGGGTGGTCAGCCCGGGGGCCTCGAATTGCATTCCGGTCAGCCCCCATACGATCAACGGCGCCGTGGCGACGATGCCGATCATGGCGTGCAGGTCGAAATCACGGGCGAATCGTCCGGAGGCCCATCGCACACGTAAGGCGTTGCGTAACTTACGAATCGCCTTCCACCAGATGTACGGCGCGGGAACCACCAGGAGCAGCAGGATAAGGGCCGCCAGGGCGAGTAGAGCGGACCCCCAGGACATTCCGGCGAAGGCGTTGAGCTGCGCCAGCGGGGAAGGCTGAGTCAGGATGGGCAGATAGCCGCTGTAGCCCTCGCAGGTGAACCCGCAGTCGTGCATGTTGACCAGGAATCCCAGTACACCCGCGCCGAGATCGATTCGGCCGTTGAGGAGGCCGGTGCCCGCGTCGACGAAGAATGTGTCATGTGTGCCGGAGGCGTTGAGTAGATACACACCGTCCTTGAAAGAAGCACTCGCAAGCTGGATTTCGGGGTAGTGCGATTGGACCTCGGTGATCGCCCGCGCGAATCCGACCGGTTCGGCTGCGGATGTGGTGCGGAAGATCTCGGGGTGCAGTGCCCGGACCAGCTCCGGCTGGTACACGAGTATGGCGCCGCTGGTGCTGATGATCACCACGAGGAGTCCACCGATGAGGCCGATCCAGCGGTGAGTGAGAACCAAGGCGCGCCGGAACTTCAGGGACACACGCCGGCGTCGGGGTGTGGCCACCTTCTCCTCCATAACGCGCACCGACCGCTGTCCGCGAAGTAAGGCTAGTGGTAGTGAACGAGCAATGGGGCTCTACATCACCGGTTAGGCCTGCGCAGGATGGTGACGGACTCATCGATCTTTTTGAATGATGCGAAGGTTTCCGTCGGTACACCGAATATCGCGGCGAGGACATCGGGCGGCAGCTTGCTGATCGACGCGCCAATGCCAATGTCATCCTTGCCTTCCGCAGTGCTGGCGTTGAACACGATCAACAGCTTGAGGTCCTCGGTGCCCTTGTTCTCGAAATAGTGCAGCGATCCCTGAGGTGCGAAGACGACATCGCCGACGTGCGCATCGAAGGTTTCACTGTGTCCCTCCGGGTCCAGCAACGTCCACTTCGCCACACCGCTGGTGATGACGTTGATCTCCCAGGCACTGGGATGCCAGTGGGGTTCCCGTATTCCGCCGGGCTGCAAGGTCACCATGACGATGCTGGCCTGCTGCCCGGTGAGGATAGGGAAATTGCCCTCGTGAGCCTGCCGCAGATCGCCCCCGTCGAAGGTCTGCGGCGCCAGTGCGCCAAGGTGAAACAGGTGCGGTTGTGCGGTGTTCAGCTCGGCGGGGAGGCGGGGATCGCCGAAGCGGGCGGCGTCATCGGTCACGGTCTGATCCTTCACGTCGTCACGGGAGCGGGGAGAAGACAGAGCCCGGTCGGCCCCCGCGCCGGCGACGGCTGCGACCCCCGCCACTCCGGCACCGCCGAGGACGGTGCGTCGATTGATCGGCTTCATAACGTCAAGGTAGGACCACCCAACTAATTATGAAAGGCGATAGAAGCGATTAATTCAAACGGAATTGGTGATTAATTGGGGCGCTGGGCCAAGATGGCTCCACCGAGCCAGCGCCTGAGAAAGCTGCGCAGTTCGTCACGGGAACGCGTGGCTTCATTGGGGGAGACGAAGAACGACAACATGATTCGTAGGGCGAACTCGACGAGTCCGCGTTTGGCATCGTCGTCGTATCCGTACTGATCCCATTCGACGTCGAATCGGCTGAGCATGCGCAGACCGAACGCCTGCGCCTCGTCCGAGGTCATATCGCTGGTGTGTGAGTGTGCGTACGGTTCGGACATCATGATGGCCAAATGTGGTGTGCGAGTGACCTCTTCCAAGGTGTAGAGCACACCCTCGGTGAGTGCTTCGGCGGGATCGGTGATGCCGCGCACGACTCCCGTCAGCCGGTCCAGGAAGCTGTCCACCGACGCGATGGAGGCCGCGTGCATGAGTGCGTCAGCCGTCGGGAAGTACCGGTAGACCGTCTGCCGGATGACGCCGAGCTCTGCCGCGACGTCGGCCAGGCTTACCGCTGAACCTGTCTCGCCGATCAGCTTCACGGCTGCGGCGACTATCCGATCGGATGCCTCGACGTCACTGTTCGGTGGTTGACCGTCCCATCCCCGTCTACGCGCCATCGTGAAGTCCCCTGGCCGCCGGCATCTACGCAGCATATCGACCGTTGACACCACCCGCTCGATCCAGTAATCATACAGAACAACAAATAAGTGTCTGATTGTATGTTCTAAGCGAGGTGCCTGTCATGACGGAACTCATCGTGCGCAAGTTGCGGTTTGCGTTTGCCGACCATCACGTTCCGTTCCTGTGGAACGAGTCCAACCCGGCCTTTTCGAGCATGGCCAACGCGGTCTCCTTCCTGGCGATCGCATTCGAGAAGATGATCGGGCAGATGATTCCCGAGGCCATGCCGCTGATTGCCGATCCGGCGATCGCCGAGGAGGCCGAGGCCTTCGTTCGGCAAGAGGGACAGCACTCCATGGGTCATCGCCAGCACGCCAAGGGTCTGATCAAGAGCTACCCGGGCCTCAAGGAGACCCTGGATGAGGTAGTCGCCGCCTTCGACGAACTGACCGCGAACAAGCCGCTGAAGTATCGGTTGGCGTACACCGCCGACCTGGAGGCGACGTTCACCCCGGTCTTCAAACTGATGCTGGATCACGACGACACCCTGTTCGCGCCGGGCGATGATCGCGTCGCCTCGCTGTTCCTGTGGCACTTCGTCGAAGAGGTGGAACATCGCAGCTCGGCGCTGATCATCTATGACGCGGTGGCCGACGATCCCTGGTACCGCATGCGCGTGGCGCCGTCGATCTTCAGGCATGTCTGGTCGGTGTTGCGCATCGCTTGCGAGGGCTTCAACAAGCATGTCCCTCTCGAGGATCGTAAGGTGGACGCGCTGTCGATGTTCGGCATGCAGGCGCGGAAGAAGTCTCTGCTGCAACGGCTTCCGTTTGTAAACGCACCGTATGACGGACCCATCGAGAACGCGTTCAGTAGCTTGCCGGTGCGTGAGGTGATGGTTGCGATGTCGGGCGCGGTGCGCAGTCAGATCCCGGGGCACAATCCGGCGCACGAGAAGTTGCCGGCCCTGGCCGACGAGTGGTTCGCGCGATATGAGGCCGGTTATGAAGTCACACAGTGGTACACGGCTGATCCGGCGGCACAGGTGGGAGTCTGAACGTGTCTGATCTGTGTGCCCCCACATTCGCCGATCTGGCAGCGCGCCTGGGATTCTCGTGCGACACCGCGGGAGGGATCGTCGCCTTCCGCAGTCCGTTCTCACTGGAGAACTGGACGCTGCCGGTCCTGGAGCTGACCGTAATCGCTGGGGCGGTGTTGACGCTGGTCTACGCGATCATTCGGCTCCGCCGCCACAACGATCCAACAAACATCGTCGTGTGGTTCGGAGCGATCGCATACCTGCTGATCATCGAACCGCCGCTGTACTTCCCGGGGCCGTTCGGTATCAGCGAGCACGTGGACACGATGTTCGCGCACAACGTTTTTACTGTCGACTTCTTGTGGGGCCGGTTGCCCCTGTACATCATCGCCATCTACCCGATGATGGCCACCGTGGCCTTCGAGATCGTCAGGACACTGGGCGTCTTCCGCCGCTACGGCGTCCTGATCGGAGCAGCCTGCGTCGGTATGGTGCACCACGCGTTCTATGAGATCTTCGACCACCTCGGCCCGCAATTGCGCTGGTGGGAATGGACTCTGGACAATCCGCTGAACAAGCCATTCTTCGACTCGGTCCCGATGGGCAGCGTGGTCGTCTTTGCCGCACTGTGGCCGATGTCGCTGGCGTTCTGTGCCCAGTTGTTCGTGGGTCGGCATGTGGACGCCGGACGATCCTTCACGGGCGGTCAGATCATCTGGCGCACGGTGGTTATCGGCGTGCTGGCATCGATCGGTACCGCGGTCTTACCGCTACCGGCAACCATCGCCGGTGCGGCATCGGGCAGCACCACCGTGGTGGGTGTCGTCTATGTCCTGGAGCTGATCGCCGTCGTGGCAGTGGCGGTGCCTGTGCTGATCAGGCAGTGGCGCGGTGTTCGGCGCGACGGCGCGGACGGTTACACCACGCATCCGGCCATCCTGATCTATGCGGGGTTCTACCTGGTGGTGATGACGGTGCTGTGGGTGACGGCGCTGCCCGGCTACTTCGGGGCGGACCATGGCGTGACCGGCGCCGGCGATCCGATCGGCAGTCTTTGGTACGCCGCGATTTGTTTGGGCACCGCGGCGGCGAGCACAATCGCCGCCTGGACTGTCGCCGCACCTGCCCGCGGAGATGGATTGGCGCAGCGGACGCGCACAGTAGCGATTGGCGCCGGCGAATCCTAGAGCCAGTCGGGACAATTCCGTGGCGCACATTGTCCAAACTGGCTATCGCATTCCGGCGGTCAGGGGCTCCAGACTCGGTGGATGCGGATGGCATCGACGCGCCGGAATGCTTTCGGGCGGTTTGGGGCACGGCCGTGACACGACCAAAGTTTCGCGGCCTGGAACCGGGTTTGGATGAATTGGAGTGGCAGGTCAAAGCGGTCTGTCGCGGAATGTCGACGGATATCTTCTACTACGCCGAAACTCAGCGCGGAGCCTTGCGAAAGCAATACGAGGTGCAGGCGAAACAGATCTGCAACGAGTGCCCGGTGCGTAGGCCATGTGCGGCGTATGCCATGAGAACCGATGAACCACACGGTGTTTGGGGTGCGATGACAACGCGGGAGCGCCGAGTGGCCATGACACGCTCGCGGCGAAAAGCCGCCACGGCGGAGCGTGCTACATCTTGATCGACGGCAGCAGCCGCGTCAGATTCCAGAGTTGATTACGCCGGGCCGACAGGCTGGTGATCAGGAGCCCGCCCAGTGCGATGCAGAGCAGTGTGATCACCGACTGCCACAACCTGCCATCGATGCCGCCCAGAATCAGCTGACGTAGTCCGTCGACGCCGTAGGTCATCGGATCGTATTTGTGCAGCACTTGGAAGGGTCTCGAGGTGGTCTCCACCGGATACATGCCGCCGGCGCTGACTAGCTGCAACATGAGTAGGGCCATGAGCAGCACCCGACCGACAGCCGGACCCACCAGCGCGTTGATGGCCTGGGTAGCGGCAACGAACGCGAATGAGACCAGCACCATAAACGCGAGCATCGCGACGGGGTGCGCGGCGTGCATTCCGAGCGCGAATCGCACCACGCAGTACAGGATGATCGCCTGGAAGATTCCGATGGTGGCGGCAGGCAGATAGCTGGAGAGGGCCACCCGAATCGGCAGTACCTCCGCCGCAATCGCACGAGTCTGCAAGGGCCGCAATATCATCCACAGCACCAATGCGCCGAAGAACAACGCCAGCGTGACGAAGAACGGCGCCATGCCGGTCCCGAAGTTGGGTGCGGCGTTCTCATGCGAGGTCTCCAGATGCACCGGACCGCCGATGGTGTCGGCGATGGCGTCCTTCTGCTGGGCACTCCAGTTGGGCACCTGCTTGGCGCCTTCGGCGAGCTTGGTCGCCAGTTCGGCCGAGCCGGAACGCAGCTGTGCGGTACCCGATTTCAGTTGTTGCGCACCGTCGTCCATTTGGGCGATACCACTGGACAGTTGCGCGTTCCCGGTGGCCAGCTGCTGCGCGCCGTTACGCAGCTGGGTGAGCTTGTTGGTGAGTTCCTGGCCCTTGCCGCCGACCTGATCGAGCGCAGACTTCAGCGGGCTGCCGGGTCCGCGCAGCGTCTCGGTCATTGCGATCGACGCGTTCTCCGCGTCGGTCAGCTGCTGGCGAACCTGGGGTGTGAACTGATGCTCGCGTAACTGATCCTGTATCCCGCGCAACGTGTTCGCCGCCGGGTCCTGGCGTCCGGCCAGCTGGTCGATCACCGGGCTGAGTGCGTTGGCGGCGCTGTCCTGCGCCTTGGCGATGCCCTCGATCTGATCGTTGGCCTGCCGGAGCGCGTCGGTGCCCTGCTGAAGCTTGTCGGTGCTGCCGCCGATGTTCGCGACCGCCTTGCTGACGGTCAGCAGGGGATCGGTTGCCTGGTTGATGCCGTCGGAGAGCTGCTTGGCGCCGGTGGCCAGTTGTGCTGACCCGGGTCGGGCCGTGTGCAGCCCGTTGGCGAGCTGCCCGGCACCGTCGTCGACCTTGGCCGCGCCGTCTGCGAGTTTCTGGGCGCCGTCGGCGGCCTGCTGGATACCCGCGCCGGAGGAGACCACGACGGACAGAACCTGATTGACGGCCTGGCCGGATATGCGGGTCGAGACGGCATTGAGCACCTGGTCGATTGCGGTGCGGCCGATGCTCGAGGAGATGTAATTGTTGGCATCGTTGTAGACGGCGACCAGATTGGCCTGCTTGGGCTGACCGGTCAGTGGCGAGGCGATGGCCTCACTGAAATCGGGCGGTAGCTCCAACATGAAGTAGTACTTGCCGTGGTCAACTCCGGCACGCGCCTCATCGAGATTCAGGACGTGCCAGTCCATGCTGCCGTCAGCGGTGAGGCTCTTGGAGATCTCCTCGCCGATGTTCACCTGCTGGCCGGAAACAGTGGCGCCCTTGTCGGCGTTGACGAGGGCCACGGGCATCTTGTTGACGTGACCGAAGGGGTCCCAGTAGGCCCACAGATACAGCGCGCCGTACACCAGCGGCAGCAGCATGAGGACCACGATCGCGGCGCGGGTCATTCGGCTGCGGCCGAAACGCTTTATTTCTGAACCAAATGCGAGTCCAGCGAGCATGGGCTAGTCCCTCCCCGTGAGGATGCGATGGTCGTGCAAGTCGTGGATGGGCGCGTCGATACCCAGGGGGTTGGTCACCCCGACAACGATGGTGCGGTTCTCGGCGAGCGCACCGAGTCGTTCGACGGCCGTGGCCCGGCGGGAGTTGTCGCGGACCTGTTCCAGGTCGCCGATGACCAGGATGGGCCGGTCTGAGAGCAGTGCCAGCGTGATCCGCAGCAGGAACAGGTCGAGGTCAGACAGTTCGACGATGTACGTGCCCGCCGAAGGGGTGGGAAGCTCACCGAATACTTCGGCCAGTTTGTCGCGTCCGGTGTCGGCAGGGACCCGCGAGAACCACGGTGCCAGCCAGCGGACCTGCTCGGCGAGAACGGTCTGCACCGTCACGGTCTCTTCGAGCTCATCGATATCGGCGAAAGCAGCGATGGCGCAGTGTCGGCGGATCGCCCGCGGATCGCTGTCACCCATCACGGTGACCGTGCCGTGGCTGGGCTTGAGTCGCCCGGCCAGCGCCAGCAGCAGGGTGTGCTGTCCGGGTCCACCGGGCATCTGAATGGCGTGGAACCCCGAGGTGAGTTCCAGGTCGATATCGGAGAAGAGCGGTCCATGTTCACCGTCCACGCCAAGCCCCGTGGTGGTGATCAGGGCCGAAGCACTCTCCGGGGGAGCGTCCTCTCCCGGCTCCTCGGGTAGCGCGGTATCCGATTCATCCGATGTGGTGTCCGGCTCGTCCTGTGCGTTCACGGGTTGCTCGTTTCAGATCGCTGACTGGCACGTCCATTCGATCAAACATCAGGTTGCCCAGGGAAATCAGTGTGATCTCGAATATTCGTGTGGCCGTGAGTGACATTCGCATGCTCCTCCGGGCCACCCGATCAGCCGTGCTCGGGGCGATAGGGATCGCCGTCGAACCGTTCGAGGGTGACGAATTCCTCGATGGCGTTGCGTCGCAGCCTGGTCAGCTGCTTGATCGGCTTGCCGATGGGTAACACCGCGGCCACCGCATACGTTTCGGGAATACCCAATAGCTCACGTACTTTCGGCTCCTGTGCGACTGCCATGGTGGTGAGCGTTCCGCCGAAGCCTTCTGCTCGCGCGGCCAGCAGGATGTTCCACGCCAGCGGGTAGACCGATGCTCCGCTGATGACTCCGACGCGATTGAGCTCCTGATCCGTCGCGGCGACAAGCCGCAGGTCTACGCACACGACGAGGACGACTGACGCGGTGCGCAGCGTTTCGGCTACCGACGCGGGAACGGTGGTCGCATCGATGGTCTCCTGATCAACCTGCGTGGGGGTTACCGGATTCCATGGCGATTCGCCCGCCATGATCTGCGCGAAGTAGCGGCGTGCTCCCGGCTGCGCCGCCGCGACGAGGCCTTCACGGGTCCGCTGGTCCCGTACCACGATGACGTGACCGGCCTGCCGGTTGCCTCCGCTAGGTGCGAACCGCGCGTTATCGAGGATGCGATCTAATACCTTGTCGGGCAGGGGTTCTCCGGTGAACTCACGTGCCGCGAACGTGGTGCGCATGACGTCGTAAAGTTCCATGACGTCACTCTAGTCAGCGGGTGGTGGCTCACCGTTCGGAGTCGAGCACCGCCATCTGTGCTGCGGGGTAGCGGTCGCCGGCTACCTGTGCTGCGGGCACCGCGACTTCGATCCGGTCCAGTTGATCGACCGTCAGCTCGAGAGTTGCCGCTCCCAGGGCTTCGGCCAGCCGGGTGCGGGTACGCGCGCCCACCAGCGGCACGATGTCGGCGCCGCGTGACCCCACCCAGGCGATCGCCGCTTGGGCCACCGTGACGTCAAGTTCCTGCGCTACCGAACGCAACGCCTCGACCAATGCCAGGTTGCGGTCCAGGTTGTCCTCGGCGAACCGGGGGCTCGCTTTTCGGAAATCGCCTTGCCCGCCACTGGATTTAGTCCAATGGCCGCTGATCAGTCCGCGGGCCAACACACCGTACGCGGTGACGCCGATTCCCAGCTCACGGCAGGTGTTCAAGATGTTGTCCTCCACACCGCGGGATACCAGGGAGTACTCGATCTGGAGGTCGTTGATGGGCCGGACTGCGGCTGCTCGGCGGATGGTCTCCGAGCCGACTTCTGATAATCCGATTCGACGCACGTATCCGGCATCGACGAGTTCACCGATTGCACCGATCGTGTCCTCGATAGGCACGGCCGGATCCAGCCGTGCGGGGCGGTAGATGTCGATGTGATCGGTGCCCAGGCGCTGCAGCGAGTAGGCGACGGCGGCCTTCACTGCACAGGGACGCGCGTCGAACCCCGCCCAGGAGGTATCGGGGCCGAGTTGTGCGCCGAACTTCACGCTGAGCTGGTACTGGTCCCGGGGCACTGAGCGCAGCGCCTCGGCGATCAGCAGTTCGTTGTGTCCCATGCCGTAGAAGTCGGCGGTGTCGAGCAGAGTGATTCCGGCGTCGAGAGCGGCGTGCACGGTCGCAGCGGCCTCGTCGCGATCCGATACCCCGTACGCGCCCGACATGGCCATGCAGCCGAGGCCAAGCGCGGAAGTGGTCAGGGCGCCGATTGTCTTGGTCATCATGCTTGCCAGTGTTGGCCGGATCAGGCAGAACAACCACGGTGCGTCGAGCCAGGGACTGCCAGTCCCTGGCTGGCGCGCCGTTACCCGGCAACAATGGGGCGATGGATCGAGAGTCGCTGGCGGACTTCCTGCGCCGTCGCCGCGAGGCGGTGCAACCCGCGGAGGTCGGGTTGCCGGCCGGCTCACGCCGTCGGACCGCGGGCCTGCGGCGTGAAGAAGTAGCGCAGCTTACGGGGATGTCGGTCGACTACTACGGCAGGCTGGAACAGGCCCGCAGCGCCCAACCGTCCGAGCAGATGCTGCGTGCTCTCGCGCGAACCCTGCGTCTCACCGATGACGAGACCGATCATCTGTACCGGCTTGCCGGACATACGGCTCCGGACCGTGCCTGCGCCGCGTTGCATGTGCGTCCGGCGCTGCTCTTCGTGCTCGATCAATTGCGAGATGCCGCCGCGTTGGTCTGCTCGGACACAGGGATCATGTTGGCGCAGAACGAACTTTCGAAGCTGCTCTCGGGTGACCTCGTTACCGGAGAGGCCGGGTTGCAGTCCAGCCTGATCTGGCAGTGGTTTACCGATCCCCGGATACGTGAGCTGGCGCCGGAGGAGGATCACGAGGAGCATGGCCGCACGTTGGTGGCCGACTTACGCGCGGCCTGGGGGCGCAGGCGCGCCGACGCCGACATGCGTGAACTTGTCGAGAGCCTGCTGCAGCGCAGCCCCGAATTCGCCGGACTGTGGGAGCGGCACGAGGTCGCCGCACGGCGCATGCAGCGCAAGACATTTCTGACCCGAGTCGGCGCGATCACGCTGGACTGTGAGGTCCTCGCGACGGCAGATGGCCAGCAGTTGGTGGTACTCACCCCGCCCGCCGGGTCGTCGGCATTGGAGAGCCTGCGCCTGCTCGCCGTGGTCGGGGAGCAGACGCTGGATTAGGGACGCCGCTATTCGACGAGCGACTGCGTGCCGAGGACTATCGCCAGCGCAAGACGTTCGGCGTCCTCGGTTCCGGGTTCGGCGGTGTACATCATGACCCGCAGATCGTCTGCGGCGACGATCAGCACATCGCAGTCCAGCGTGATATGCCCGACATCGGGATGGCGGATTGTCTTGCGCCGCCCCGGCGAGTGTTGCGCCGTGAGGTCGCCGGCTTCCCAGAGTTCGACGAAACGTGTGCTCTGCGTAGATAGTTCGCCGATCAGCTGTTTGAGCCGGTGATCGCCCGGGTAACGCGTGGCGGTGAGACGTAGATCCGCGACGATCTGAGATTGGAAATCCGCATGTTCCTCGGGAGTGTGCACTACCCGGGTGCCGGGGCCGACTATGTTGCGCCAAACGCTGTTTCGCTCGATTCCCTGCCATGTTGTGGTCGGGCCCATGAGTGCGTCGTATGCCGCATTGGCGATCACGAGCGTCCAGGTGGCATCGAACACCGCGACCGGCGTATAGGACAGCCGGTCAAGCAGACGTTGCACGCTCGCCGTGATGCGCGTCGACACCACGTCGCGCCCGGGCGGCGCGTGTCCCGATAAGCGAAACAACAGATCCCGATCGGCGTCAGACACGCGCAATGCGCGGGCCAGGGCCTCGACCACCTGAGCAGACGGGGAGGTGGCCCGGCCCTGCTCAAGCCGTGTCAGGTAGTCGACCGAGATCCCGGCCAGGCCGGCGAGTTCCTCACGGCGCAGACCACTGGCCCGGCGCCGGGTGCCGGCGGGAACCCCCGCTGCCTCGGGGGCGATGCGGTCACGCCAGTGCCGGACGGTCCTGCCGAAATCCCACGACTCCACCCCACAACTATGCGTGCCAAGAAGATCGTTGTCCTGGCACTGGCAGTCCTACGAAAACCCGACGACTGCCTGGACGCCCGGACGAGCTCAACACTGGTGCCATGACAAAGACATCACACCCGATCTCGTCGGGAACAGTGCTGATCACCGGACCGACCGGGGGACTTGGCCGAGCAGCGACCCTGGCAATGGCCAGTCGTGACGCCACCGACCGCCCCGACCTGTTGTTGGTCGGCAGGCCCGGTGATGCACTCACCGAGGTGGCGGAGGCGGCGCGAGCGGCTGGGGCCACGGTGCACGCGGTCGGCTGCGATCTGGCCCGCCTGGCTGATGTGCGTGCGGCTGCCGCGGAGGTCACCGAGCTGTTGGCCGCGGGTGCGGTGCGCCCGCTGCGCGCGTTGGTGGCGAACGCCGGAGTTTCCGTCGTCGACACCCGCGCGGCCTCCGCGGACGGCTACGAGCTGACCTTCGCCGTGAACCATCTGGCGCACGCCCAGCTGATCGGCGATCTGTTGGGTGTCTTCGAGACGCCGGGGCGGATTGTGCTCTTGGGCTCGAACACATACCACCAGAACATTTTCCGGCGAATTCTCGGGGTGCCGCCCGCGCAGTGGCGTGACCCGATCGAGCTGGCCTGGCCCGGAGCGGGGACAGCGGGAGGAGTTGCCTACTCCGATTCCAAACTCGCGATCCTCTACTACGCGCACGAGCTGCAGCGCCGTGTACCCGATGGCGTTCACGTGTCGGTGTTCGAGCCGGGATTCATGCCTGGGACCGGGATTACGCGGGAGATGCCTGCGGGAATTCAGAAGCTGATGCGCGCGGTATCGCGCATTCCGGGAGTCTCCACCCCGGCAAAATCCGGCCCGATGCTCGCGTCGGTTGTCCTCGATGACCGTTGGGCGCACCTGCGTGACGGTGCGTTTGTCGTCAAAGACCAGGAGCGTGACGTCAAATCCTTCGCCGTCGACCGGGCTCGTGAGGCCCGGTTATGGGACGCTACCGCCGAGCTTCTGGGGGCACGTCGTTAATCGCCGGAACGTGGCGGACTCAGCCGCCGCTTGATCTCGTTCTGGAACGACGCGAGGACGCCGCGCACGGCGGACTCGGTGACGGTAACCGGCGTGAGCACGGATTCCGCGAGCCCGACGATCCGCTCGATGCGCGTCATGACGTTCTCCATGCGCTCGACGACGAGCATCATGCGCGGTGTGAGCTCACCGATGACGCCAAGTGTGTCGTTCATGTCGATGAGAACGGCTGACATGTCGGTGAGCACGGTGTCGAGCTGCTCGACGGTGACGTCTGCGTTGAGTGCCGCGCGGGCCAGTTTCTGGATCCGCTCACGCCCGCTGCGGGAAGCGGGCGAGCCCTTCTCTGGGGTGTCGTCGAGCACCACGGGGCCAGTATTACAGCTCGGTGTGCTCAGTCGTGCTGATGTTCCAGCAGATCCGCCTGATTGATCTTGAATCTGGGCATGAGTAGCCATCGGAGGGTCTGCGCGCGTGCACGGTCGATGAGCTCACCGGAATGCGAGAAGTCGATCGGTGAGATACGGACGGGACACAGCGGCGGAACCACCCGCAGGTCCACGGTTCCCTCGAATCGGGCCACGTCCACGGCCAGGCGTTGGTTGATGGCCAGCGTGGTGGCGTGCAATGCCATGGCCAGCGCGCCTTTCGGAGCTTCGCGAAGAGCACATGAGTATCCGGTGGGCAGCACCCAGATCTCGTCGGCGCCTAGCGAAACAGCGTGCGAGAGAGGGGTGTTGTTCACGACGCCACCGTCGATGTAGTCCCGCCCGTCGATAGTCACCGGCGGCAGCACGGCGGGGATAGCGGCACTGGCGGCAATCGCGTCGATCGGATTTCCGCGCGACAGCAGAATGTCTTTGCCGGTGAGCACGTCTGTCGCGACTACGTGCAAGGGAATGGGTGCGTCTTCGAGCCGGTGAAACTCCAGGTTTTCTCGCAATAACCGGCGCAGGCCCGAATCTGAAACCAGGCTGCGCCGGCGACCGACAAACCCCAGGAACCCCGTGTACAGGTTGGTGGGAAAGACGTCACCGCGTGAGAGCGAACGCCACAGATCGGCGAGTGCGTTCACGCCGTCCATATCGGAGCGAGCGGCCAGCCAACCGCCGTTCAGGGCGCCGACGGACGTGCCGACGATCAGGTCGGGAGTGACACCCGCCTCCGTCAGCGCCTGCAGCATGCCGACTTGTATCGACCCGAGGCTGGCGCCGCCGGACAACACAAACGCTGTTGTCATGGTCCAACACTAACGATCCGCCGGAGCGCCGGGCCGTCGCATGGCCATTCTGGACAGGTGTCTGGTTTTAGGCAATAGTAGGTGCGGTAGGTCGCATATATGGCCTCGGCCACAAGCATTTAGGGGCTGGACACTTGTCTATTTGGAGGTTGGCGTGACCGGTGATCGTGTTCTGGTGACCGGCGCGTTCGGCCTGGTGGGGTCCGCTGTTGTGGATGTCCTCGCGGCACGGGGTTACGCCGTGGCCGCCACTGATCTGCGCACACCGGCGAACCTGCGGAGCGCGGAACGTCTGCCATCCGGAGTGCGGGTGCACTGGGCTGACCTGACATCCGTCGCCGAGGTCACGGCATTGATCGAATCCGTAGCGCCCGCGGCGATTGTTCACCTCGCGGCGCTGATTCCGCCGTTCTGTTACGCGAATCGGGCGTTGGCGCAGGCAGTCAACGTCGAGGCGACGGGGCATCTGGTAGCCGCCGCCGCGGGGCTCGCATCGGCACCGCGCTTCATTCTGGCCTCCAGCGTCGCGGTATACGGCACCCGAAACCCGCATCGTGACAAGGGGCTGCTCACCGCTCAGACGCCGGTCAACCCGAGTGATCTCTACGGCGCCAACAAGGTTGCCGCCGAGAAGCTGGTGACTTCGTCGGCACTTGAATGGGTTGTGCTACGGCTCGGCGGGGTCTTGACGTCGGCACCTCGGTGGAGCATTGATCCCAACTTGCTGCGGTTTGAAGCGGTGCTTCCGTCGGACGGCCGGATCCAGACCGTCGATGTGCGCGATGTTGCACAGGCCTTTTGCGCCGCGGTATCGACGAGCCAGGTACGCGAGGTCTTCCTGATCGGCGGCGACAGCTCCCATCGCACCACGCAGTCGGCCGTCGCATCCGAAACGGCGGCCGCGATGGGGCTTGTCGGCGGCGTTCCCGCGGGACGCCCGGGCGATCCCGGCGATGATCGGAGCTGGTTCGTCACCGATTGGATGGATACCGAACGTTCTCAACAAGTCCTTGACTTCCAGCGACATTCGCTACCCGTGATGCATGCTCAGACGAGTGCCGCGGTGGGGTGGCGGCGCGCACCCTTGCGATTGGTAGCGCCCATAGTGTGGGCCGCGCTCAAATCGCAGTCGCCGTACCGCGGGATGGGTGGGCATTTCGCCGATCCATGGCGTGCGATCGATCGGTGCTGGGGCGATCCGCAATACTGAAACCATGCGAAAGGCCGACGGATGAGTGGCATTGAGCGGGTCGTGACCCGCGGAACCTTCGAACTCGATGGCGGCAGTTGGGAAGTCGACAACAACATCTGGATCGTCGGCGAGGGCGACGATGTGGTGGTCTTCGACGCCGCCCATTCGGCAGAGCCGATCGTCGAGGCGGTTGCCGGGCGCAATGTTGTGGCGGTGGTGTGTACCCATGGCCACAACGACCACATCACCGTCGCTCCTGAGTTGAGTCACACGCTGGACGCGCCGGTGCTGTTGCATCCGGCTGACGACGTGCTGTGGCGAATGACTCATCCGGACAAGGATTTCCGTGCGGTAGAGGACGACATGGTGCTTGCCGTCGGCGGACTGGAACTGCATGCCCTGCACACTCCGGGTCATTCGCCGGGCTCGGTATGTTGGTATGCACCCGAGCTGCGGGCCGTGTTCTCGGGCGACACCCTGTTCCAGGGCGGGCCCGGCGCCACCGGGCGGTCGTTCTCCGATTTCCCGACGATCCTGCGGTCCATTTCTGGGCGTCTTGGTCCACTTCCCGCCGATACGGTGGTCTACACCGGTCATGGCGATACGACCACCATCGGTGACGAGATCGTGCACTACGACGATTGGGTGGCGCGCGGGCACTAGCGTGCGGCGGTTCGGAACCGGTCGCGGTAGGCCTTCGGTGAGACTCCCAGCTCGCTGACGAATACCCGCCGCAGCGTCTCGGGGCTGCCGAACCCAGCGATTCGTGCGGCTTCGGCGACGGTGCTGCCCGCATCCAAGGCGCCGCGGGCCGCATCGATTCGGGCGAGTTCCACGTATCGCGCTGGCGTAGTGCTCAACTCGGTGTGGAAGAGCCGGGTGAGCTGGCGGGTGCTCAGCGCCGCCCGCGCGGCCAACTTGTTGACACTGTGATCGCCGGCAGGGTCGGCGGCGATCGCGTCGGTTGCCGGACGCAGCACCGAGCCCGCAGGCGGCGCCGACTCCACGAAGACCGAGAACTGGGACTGTCCGCCCGCGCGTTTGAGATAGACGACCAGTGACCGCGCCACCTCGCGCACGATGTCTGATCCGTAGTCGTCCTCGACGAGCGCCAGCGCCAGGTCGATACCCGCGGACACCCCGGCCGAGGTGAAGACATCCGCATCTCTGACGAAGATCGCGTCGGGCTCGACGGTGATGTTCGGAAACGCCCGCTGCAGCAGCCCGGTATGACGCCAATGCGTGGTGGCGCGACGATGGTCGAGTACACCGGCCTGCGCGAGCAGGAAGGCGCCCGTACAGATGGATGCGATGCGCCGGCAGCGTGCGGGTATTCGGGCCAGGGCGTCCACGAGTGGGGGGTCCAACGGGCGCCCGATCAGCACATCCCCACCCGCCACCAACACGGTGTCCGTGGACTCGATGGAGTCGATTGTCGCGGTCACCGAGAACGCTGACCCGATGGATGTCGCCACGTCCTGCCCGTCGACCGAGGCCACCACCAACCGGTAGTTCGCGCCGAATCGATTGGCCTCGGCGAACACCTCAGCGGGACCGGCCAGGTCCAGCAGCTTCATGCCGTCGAACACGACGATGGTGATGAGCCGCTCATCGGACATGACCTCAGGATCGCAGATGCATGGCCGTGCACATGTCCGGATCTGTGGGATCGACGGCGGTTGCGCACCTCCCACCCGCGAGTGTCTGCGCCAGAGACTCGTAGGTGACCGAGTTCCGTCGGACACGTTCCGCCAGACATGAGGAGATGCCATGACCGAGATTGCCGGAGTCGAGATCCCGGACACCCCGCTGGTCCGTGAGATCACCGAGTACATCCGCGACACCGAGGACGATCTGCTGTTTCACCATTCCCGCCGGGTGTATCTGCTCGGTGCGTTGCAGGGTCAGCGTCGCGGTGTGAAACCTGATCTGGAGATGCTGTACGCCGGTGCGATGTTCCACGACATCGGCCTTACCGAGCGGTTCCGGGACTCGCAGCTGCGTTTCGAGGTGGACGGCGCGAACGCGGCCCGCGACTTCCTGACCGAACGTGGGGTGGGTGCCCAGGAGGCACAGAACGTGTGGTTGGCGATCGCGCTGCACACCACGCCCGGGATTACGGAGTTCTTGAGCCCAGAGGTGGCCCTCGTTACTGCCGGGGTTGAAACCGACGTGGTCGGCATTGCGCGGGATGCGCTGTCTGCCAAAGATTTAGATGCGGTGACCGCCGCACACCCGCGGCCCGACTTCAAGAACAGAATCCTGAACGCCTTCTTCGAGGGCAATCGGCACCGGCCGGACAGTACGTTCGGCAACATGAATGCCGATGTGCTCGCGCATTTCGATCCGTCCTTCGTGCGGGCGGATCTGGTGGAGCTGATCCGGGCCAATAGCTGGCCGGAGTAGGTAAGGCGCCCTAGAACGGTGGCGGATCTTGGGCGGTGAGTGCGGACAGCGCTGCTTCGCGTTGTAATCGTTGGTGGCGGTTGAGGCTTCGTTCCGAGCGGTGCCGACGGTCGCGTTCCTGTTTTCGGGTGCGTAGCCGGGTAAGGGCGGGAAAGAGGAAGCGGCTGGCAGGAGTGGTGACGTAGGTGTGCCCCGTTGGGGCCTTCCAGTGCACGGTGCCGTCGGGCTCCTGGATCTCGGTCCAGCCGCCGAAGGTCTTCAGGAGATGATGTTTGCGGCACAACGCTTTCAGATTGGCGCCGGTGGTGGGGCCGCCCGCGGCCCACGGCACGGTGTGGTCGGTGTCCGTCCGGTCTGCGGCTGCCTCGCAGCCGGGGAATCGGCAGAGCTGGTCGCGGGATCGCACGAAGGCCACAAGCCCGTCGGATGGACGGTATCCGGTGCTCTGGGAGTCAGCGAGCATCCGAGTGCGGGCGCCGGCGGCCAGGGTGCGCGCCTGCTCGGCGGCAAGCACCCCGAAGCCGGGGACATGGGCGGGTACGTCGTCTTGACCATCGAGGGTTGACTGGTTGACGATCACGTTGACGACGACCGCGACATCGGCGATATCGCGTCCAGCGCAGTCGGGACGCCCACAGGTGCAACGCATCTGATCAAGACCCCGTGTCAACGCGCCGACCGCATCGGCACGGCGCTGGGCTTTGGTGCGTGGATCTGCCGGGCACACAGTATCGGCCAGAAGATCGAGACGTTTGTCCAGCGCGACGGCATGGGTGGCCTGCAGGGTGCCCCAGATCTCGACGACGGGTTCGCCGGTGCCGACGGGGCGGATTTCGATATGCCGGCCCTCCTTGGCGGATCTGTTGCGCCGCACGGCGTCCTGATCGAAGCGAAGCACCAACGCATCGAGTGCCGCGGTGATGCGTTTATGTGACCAGCGCGCCCAGTGGGGCAGGGCCCGCACAATCGCGGTATCGACCTGGGTCACCACGGCATCGTTGTCGACGAGTTCGGTCCGGTTGACGATCAGTGCGACGGTCCTGAAGTCAAGATCACCGGCGGCGAAGCGTTCAGCGACTGCCGTGAGGCGGTGCCGCAGAACCTGGGCGTACCGCATCTGGCTGGAGGCCAATGCCTGCGTGATGCCCTGAGCCGCAGCGATTTCGGCGGCAACCCTGTCCCAGCGATCCAGGGGGTGACGGTCACGTGCATCGGCCTTGTCAAGGTCAGCGTGCCGGTCGACGAGCACGCCGATAGCGTCCAAGCGTCGGGCACATGCCTGCGCCTCGGCACGCTGTGCCGACGTGACCACATCGATCAGATCCGCGTCTCCCAATGAATCGAACACATTTTCGACTTTAGGGGAATCTGTTGAGCCGCACCGTGCACCAGACCCTGGTTGTGGACCAACTGCCGATTGTGGATAACCCAGGAGATCCTCTAGTGCGACCGTGGGTCCGTCAGGATCTCAACCAGGGCAGGCCCAGGATGGCTGAGCGCCTCGGCAATCGCCGAATTCAGCTCGGCCGCATCGCTCACGCGCCTGCCATACGCTCCACAGTCGCGGGCGAACTCCGCGAAAGACGGATTGTGCAGCGAGGTTTGCCACACGGCGTATTCGGAGCTGCGCTGTTCCTCGCTGATCTTGGCCAGCTCGCCGTTGTTGAGCAGGATATGGGTGATGTTCATGTCGTACTTCACGGCAGTGGTGAAGTCGGCGAGGTACTGACCGAAGCCGCCGTCACCGGTCACCGCGACGATGGGCCGATCCGGGGCCGCTGCCCAGGCGCCCATGGCGGCGGGAAAACCGAAGCCGATGGAGCCGAGGTATCCCGACATGAGCACCGACTGTGCGGTGGGCTCGAAATAGCGGCCGAACGAGTATGCATGATTTCCCACATCGACTGTCAGCACCGCATTTTCGGACACCAAGCCGTTGAGCTCATGGAAGACAGCGGCAGCAGGTACCCGTCCATGTGCGGGGGCGGCGGCTCGTCGCGCCTTTTCCGTGCGCCATACCGACCAGCGTTGCGCGAGCTCGGGGCGTTGATCGACTAACGACGGGTTTATCCGGAGCCCATCGGACAGGGCCGTGGCCGTCACGCCGACGTCACCGAGCACCGGCGCCGTGACCGGCCGGAAGCGGCCGAGCGCCAGTGGGTCGGTGTCGACCTGAATGGTCGGCTTGTAGGGCGAGATGCCAGTGTGATTCGAGAACGATGCGCCGAATACCAAGAGCAGATCGGTCTTGTTCATCATCCAGGACGCAACCGGTGTACCCGAGCGCCCCAGCACCCCGCCGGCGAGCGGATGACGGTCGGAGATCTGACCCTTGGCCTTGAAGGTGGTGAGGACCGGGGCGCTCAGCCGCTCGGCCAGCGCGGCGATGGCCGCCATATCGAATTTCGCACCGGCGCCCACCACGATCACTGGGCGCGTGGCCGATTCGATGAGACGCAGCGCCGCGTCGAGCGCCGCTGCCGGTGGGCCCACCCGCAGATCCGGCATGCGGCCCTGCGGCCCGGCGGCCGGATCGTCGGGCGCGGGGAGCACCTGAACTTCGTCGGGCAGCACAAGATGGCCGACACCGCGCTCCAGGATGGCGTGCTTGAGCGCCATGGTCATCAGTTCAGCGTGGTCGGAGCCCGACCGCACCATTGCCGAATACACGGACACGTCGGCGAAAGCCGCCAGCAGATCGATGTCCTGGAAGGCGCCCTTACCGGCCACCGATGAATCCACGTTGCCCGAGATGGCCAGCACCGGTGCGCGATCGGCCTTCGCGTCGTACAGCCCCGTCAACAGATTCGTCGAGCCTGGGCCCGCGATACCGAAACACGCGGCGGGGCGTCCGGTCAGCTTCCCGTATGCCGAGGCGGCGAAGGCTGCCGCGCCCTCGTGCCTGATGCCGAAGTACCGCAACTTGCCGTCGCCTTCGGCCCGGTGCATCGCCTCGGCGACACCGAGATTCGAGTGTCCGACCATGCCGAAGACGGTGTCCACACCCCAGTTGGTCATGGTCTCAATCAGCACGTCGCTGACCGTGCGGACATGAGGAGCCGGCGGCGGAGTGCCCACGTATACGCCGTCCTCGCGCACGTCTACGGGATAGGTCAGCACATCGAAGTCGGGTCCACCGGCTGCCTCTCCGGTGAACGGGTCGAAGTCGAATCCATGCCAGGGACAACGAATCTTGTCGTTCTCCAGGGTGCCCTGACCCAGCGGACCGCCCTGGTGGGGACACCGGTTGTCGATGGCACCGAAACGGCCGTGCAGTTTGGTCAAGGCCACGGATTTCAGGCCCACCGGGCAGACCGTCACCTCACCCTCATCCAGCGCATCCTGATCAGCCGCCTTGTGCCAGATCAGTTCCTGTTCGCTCACAGTGGTATCGCTCCTGCGTAGGGGACTGCGCTGAGGTATGCGAAGTCGCGGTCGAATGTGACGAGATCGTCGAGCTCCAGGTCGGCAAGACGGCGATGCCCGCATGCCCTGGCCAGTATTGTCATCAGCTCGACGGTGGACTGCAGGAATCGCTGCAATCGCATGGCGGCAAGGTCGATGGGCAGACGATCACGCAGCGCTGGATTCTGGGTGGCGATGCCGACGGGGCAGGTGTTGGTGTTGCAGGCGCGCATGCCGACACAGCCGATGGCTTGCAGAGCGGCGTTGGACAGGCCGATGGCGTCGGCGCCCAGCGCCAGCGCCTTGACCATGTCGGCCGCGGTGCGGATGCCGCCGGTCACCGCCAAGGTCACCTCCCGGGCACCGGAGCGATCGAGATGTCTACGCGCGCGGGCCAGAGCCGGAATGGTCGGTACGGAGATGTTGTCGCGAAAGAGAATTGGTGCAGCACCGGTGCCACCTCCACGACCGTCGAGAATGATGTAGTCGACGCCGATGGTGAGCGCCGCGTCGATATCGCGCTCGATGTGCTGCGCGCTCATCTTGTAGCCGACCGGGATTCCCCCCGACAACTCGCGCACCTCGTTCGCGCAGTCGCGGAATTGGTCCAGGGATGTCCAATCGGGAAAGCGAGCCGGCGAGATCGCGGGGGTGCCCGGTGCGAGACCACGGACCTCGGCGATCTTCCCGACGACCTTGTTGCCGGGCAGATGCCCGCCGGTACCGGTCTTGGCGCCCTGGCCGCCCTTGAAATGAAAAGCCTGCACCTTCTTGACGTGCTCGAAGCTCCATCCGAATCTGGCGGAGGCCAGCTCGTAGAAGTATCGCGAATTGTGTTGCTGTTCTTCGGGGAGCATGCCTCCTTCACCCGAACAGATGCCCGTTCCGGCGAGATCGGCGCCCGCGGCCAGCGCGATCTTGGACTCTTGCGAGAGTGCCCCGAAGCTCATATCGCTGACAAACAGGGGGATGTCGAGGGACAGCGGGCGCCGTGCGCCCGGACCGATCACCGTGCGGGTGTCGACGGGTTCGTCGTCCAGCAGGGGCAGACGAGCCAGTTGGCCGGTCACCAGCTGAATCGAATCCCACGAGGGCAGCTTGTCGCGCGGAACCCCCATCGCCGCCATCGTCCCGTGATGCCCGACCCTGTCGAGCCCGTGGGCGGCGAGCTCGTGGATCTGGGTGACGAAGGGCTCCTCCGCGGTATCAGAAGGTTTGATCCACGCGCCCTGATAGCCGTCGTCCTCGTACGACACCGGATGTACCTTCGCGAATGCCGAGACAGCCGATTTATCAACGTAGACAGTGCCGTTGGAGACCCAGGCGGGAAATTTCGTCAGTGCCACCGAAGGATTGACCGGTGAGATGCCGCTGTCCACCTCGTAACGCCAGCCGTGGACCCCGCAGACCAGGAGGTCACCTTCGAGGTGGCCGTCGGCCATTAGGGCACCGCGGTGTGCGCAGCGCCCGTACAGCGCCGAAACATTCTCGTCCTGACGGATCAGAACGATGTCCACGCCGCTCACTGTGGTGGCGTAGGGCGCCCCCTCGGGGAGCGCCGACAGCTCTGCTACCTGCAGTGCCGCTGTGGGCAGGGTAGTCATGGGTGCACTATGCGTCACCGTGGACATGAGCGCATCAGTCATATGACTGGTGCGGTGAGCGGGCCCAGCTACGTGATCAGATCGCGCAGCTCGTGCCGTCGGCTGATCCCCAGCTTGGGGTAGACGTGATACAGGTGAGAAGCGATGGTGCGAGGTGAGAGGTTGAGCTGATCGCCGATCTGGCGGTTGGTCATGCCAGACGCCACCAGCCTGACAATCTGCTGTTCTTGCGCGGTCAGCGATTCGAGACCGGCTGTGGTCCGGACGGATTTCGAGACGACGCCTGCCGCACGCAATTCGGCACGGGCGAGTGCCGCCAGTGCCTCGGCGCCATGGCGCTCGAAAACCGCCAGGGCCGTAGATAGGAGTGGACGTGCCTCGGCGGGACGACGCGCTCGGCGCAACCACTCTCCGTAGTGCAGGCGGGCGCGCGCGCGTTCGATCGGCCACTGATCTCCGGTGGAATCGTCTACCGCGAGCCGGAAGTAGTTCTCCGCATTCGCGGTAGAGGACACCAGCGCCATCGCCTGGTGATGCAGAAGCCGGATCCGGGTGGGTGACGCGGAGTCCAATTGGCCTCCGATGGCGTCGATCAACGGCCGGACCTCCTCGGCGCGGCCGCTGCGCGCGGCCGCCCAGGCCAGTTCGGCGACCCCGCGGTGCGATACGACGAAGTGCGTGGGCATCCCGTCGGCATGAAATTGCGCGCGGAAATACTGATACGCGCCGTCGAAGTCGTTGTGGAGGAATGCCGTCCAGCCCTGTGCGCGCGTCAGCGCCGCACGTGTAGCTCCTGACAGCGTGCTCGACGAGGACGTATCGATACCTCGCAACATCGCTGTCGCTGCCGTGACGTCACCGCGATACGCGAGCAGCTGCGCACGACACACGGCTGTTTCGCTGCTCAGCAGTGCGAGATCGTGGAGTTCGTACAGGTCCGTGGTGGCGGCAAGGAGCTCGTCGAGTTGACTCCAGCGGCCCGTGTCCAGCAGTGCCCAGGAAAGGGGAGCTATCGCGTAGGTGAAGCCCCGCATGCCTCCACTGCCTTTGAGGGATTCCACCGCCTCCGAGAGATGGCGAACGGCAAGGTCGGAATCGTCGGTGGAGGCAGCCATCACGCCTACCACCAGATGCCGAAAAGGTTCCAAGATCGGTGCCTGCGGTGTCAGCCAGCACCGGTCGAAGGATGTCGGCCTGACGTGCCCCGAAGAGGCGGTATCGGCGTACATGCCGATGTAGGTGCGCTGCAGGGCGGCGGCGCCCTCCGGGAACGTCAAGAATTCGGCCTGTGTCTCCTCCTGCTCGGTGTCGTCGAAAGGGAGGCGGGGAAGCCACTTCTGGAGGGCCTCGCGGTGTGCGATATCCCCGGAGTAGTACGAGGCCGAGGCGCCCAGATAGGCCAGCGTAAGGGCCAGCCGACCCTCCGGAGGCGATGCGCCCTCCATGCAGCGGAGAACCAATTCGAAGGCCTCGGTCGCCTGTGCTGATTGCAGCCGGATGGAACCTCGGGTGAGGGAGGCGTAACCGAGGATATCGGGTTGATTGGTTAGCTGAGAAGCCTTGTCGCAGAGGATGAGTGCCCACGCGGTATCGCCGCCGAAGTTCGCGGCGGCCGCGGCGCGGGCATACCGGCGCGCACCGTCGTCACCGTGTGGACTCAACTCTGCGGCACGCTGCAGCGCACGCGTGACCTCCAGGTAGCCTCCGCGCTCCTGGGCCAGCTGCGCAGACTGCTCCAGTGCGGACGCGATGGCCTCGTCTGGCCCGCCCGCTGCTTCAGCCAGATGCCATGCGCGGCAGGCATTGTCGAGTAACGGGGATTGTCCGAAGGCGAGGTGGGCGGCGCGTTGTTCGGTCAGGGTTGAATCGGTGTAGGCGAGGGTCCGAAGCAGCGGATGACAGAACTTGATCAACCTATCCGGGGTGATACTCAGCAGCCCTGCTTTTTCCGCATCGTTCCAGACGGACATGTCGGAGCCGTAGCCGGCCACGTCGGTGATGACGTCCACGGTTTCGTATCCCGAACCAGAGGCACTGTACAACAATAGTTTCCGGGTGGTCGCGTCGAGTGCTGCCAGCTCTATGGAGAAGATGGAATGCGCACCGCGGTATCCGGCCATGTTGTTTCCGCGGAACACCGTGGCGCCGGAAAGGCCGTAGAAGCGTGCCCCTTCGATCAGCGCCAGCGGATTTCCGCCCGCCCACCGGATGATCTCACCGCGAACGCCACGATCGGGAGGCGGCGTCTGTGTATCGAGGAGATCACTCGCTTCACGATCGTTCAGCGCCGGTACGTCGATGACGGTGATGACCGAGTCGAAGCCCGGCAGCCCATCTCGGTGTCGGCCGGTCATGATGACCGAGATGGGAGTGTGGATGAGCCTGCGTGACACTGAGGTCAGCACTTCACGTGAATCGCGGTCGAGAAGGTCGACATCGTCGATCGCGAGAAGGAGCGGGCGTTCACGGGCTACGGATTTCAGGAGAGCAAGGAGCGCGTGCCGGATGACGGCAGGACTGCGTGGTGAGGGTGTGCCGTTGATACCGAGGATATCGTTGAGGGTGTCACGCAGCAGTCTGGGCAGCGCGTTGACGTGCTCGTTCAAGGGGCAGATGAGTTCAGCCAGGGACGTGTAGGCATGCAGCAGATCTGGCTGACTCCCGGCGGCGAAGAGCACCCGGACTCCGGCGTTCGCGGCAGCTGCGGTGGCATCCAGCAGCAGCGCTGACTTACCAATCCCGGCCTCCCCGAGCAGGAGTAGCACGTTGGGCGGGTTATCCGTCGTGGTCGCGACGCGCCTGACCGCGTCGCGCAGGTTGTCGCGCCCGACGAACGAAGGAGGGGAATGAGGAGCGGTCATGGCGTTTGCGATGGTAGCGCCAGGACCGCGTGGCAGCGGTGGTTGAGACTTACCGACGGCGCAGGCGTGCGCCGAGGTTCGTCTTGGCCAGGTCGATCAGCTCGTCGCCGCGGCCCGACAGCAGGGTTCTCGTTGCCCACAGGGAGAAGCCTGCCACCTGTGCCGCCGTGATGGTCGGTGGAATCGAGAGCTCCTGGCGGGCGGTGAGCACTTCCACGAGGGCCGGACCGTCGTGACTGAAGGCATCCGACAACGCGGCGTCGAGTTGATCGGGGCGTTCCACACGGACGCCGTGAATCCCGAGTGCCTTCGCGACGTCGGCGAAGACCGGATTATCCAGGGACGTACCGTAGTTCACGATGCCTGCGGCCTTCATTTCCAGCTCTACGAAGCTGAGCGCGCCATTGTTGAACACCACCATCTTGATAGGCAGCTGTGACTGGGTCAGTGTGATGAGGTCTCCCAGCATCATCGCCAGCCCGCCGTCGCCGGAGAGGGTGACGATCTGGCGACCGCGGTGTGATGCCTGGGCCCCGATTCCCTGAGGTACCGCATTCGCCATGCTGCCGTGGTTGAACGAGCCGAGCAGGCGCCGTCGGCCGTTCATGGACAGGTAGCGCGCGGCCCAGATGACGGGAGTACCGACATCGGCGATGAACACCGCGTCCTGGTCCGCCAACTCGTCGATCCAGCGCGCTACCAGTTCCGGCCGCACGGGCGTCTGATTGCGATCGTCCACCGCCAGCCGGTCGAGCTGAGCCCGCGTACGCGTGTAGTTCTCCTTCGCGCGCTCCAGATGCTTGCCGTCGGAATGCGGAAGAAGTGTCGAATTAAGCTGCTGCAAGGTGTCTTTCACCGAACCGATGAGTGGAACATCCACCCGGACACGTCGGCCGATGTGTTCACCGCGGATATCGACCTGAATCACGGTGGCCTTCGGTGGATAGAACTGTCGATACGGGAAATCCGTTCCGAGCATCAGCAGCACCTCGGTGTCCTCGAGTGCGTCGTACCCGGAACGGAATCCCAACAGGCCCGTCATGCCGACGTCGAACGGATTGTCGTACTCGACGAATTCCTTGCCGCGCAACGTGTGCACGATAGGGGCCTGCAGCGTGCGGGCTACCGCCAGCAGTTCGGCATGGGCGCCCTCACAGCCGGCCCCGGCGAGGATCGTGACCGCGTTGGATCCGTTCAACAGACGTACCGCTCGCTCCAGGGACTCCGGATCGGGCAGACGGGTCCCGATGCCCGCCACGATAGGAGCCGAGGGCGGTGCCACGTCTGTCTTGGCGCTGAGGATGTCTCCGGGGATTGTCAGGACGGCCACGCCCCGTTGATCCAGTGCGGCCCGTATGGCGGTGTCCAAGACGTACGGCAGCTGTTCAACGCTGCTCACCAGCTCGCTGTACACACTGCATTCGGCGAACAGATTCTGTGGATGCGTTTCCTGGAAGTAGCCGCTGCCGATTTCGGCGCTGGGAATGTGCGATGCGATTGCCAGGACGGGAACGCGGCTGCGGTGCGCGTCGAAGAGCCCGTTGATGAGATGCAGATTGCCCGGACCACAGCTGGCAGCGCATACCGCAAGAGTGCCGGTCAGTGCGGCCTCGGCTCCTGCGGCGAATGCCGCCGCCTCCTCGTGGCGCACGTGAACCCACTCCACGGTGCCATCGCGGCGCAGAGCCTCGGTAAAGCCATTCAACGAGTCACCGGGAAGTCCATAAATACGTTGAACACCAGCGGCTTTCACGGTATCGACGATGAGTTGCGAGACTGTGCGGGCCATGGTGCCCTCCAAGGGGATGAGGCGTGCTGGGCGGTCGGGGACGGTTGACGCTCTTCATTGGATGCTAGCGGCGGGCGCGGTGGTCGGCCATCAGTCATTCGACTGGTGGGCGGGATGGCAACGGCTAGTTCGTGTTCGCGTATGCGTCGAGAGCCTCAGCGGCGCAACGGCGCCCGACTTCGATGACCTCGGAAGCGCGATGAAAATCCAGACTGCGACTGACACTGCGCGGCACCTCGATGAGAACATCAGGCGGGTGTGCCGCGAGCTGCATGCGGGCAAGGGAGGACTGCATGACCTCGATGGTGCGGTTCATCACCTCGAAGCTCGTCAGTTTCGCGGCGGGATCGGGTTGGCCGGCGGCCTCGGTGCCATCGGTTTCGAACAGCGCCGAGGTGCTGCGCAGCAGCCGGTTCAGCCACTCCGTCGTCACGCGCGGCTCACGGGGCTCGGGGTCCAGCGGCGGCGCCGGGGCGCGTACCTCTTCGCCTCCGCTGAGGCTTACCGCCACTCGCAGCTCGGCGTGCACCCCGGCCAGCGGCGCAACCGCCATCAGATCGAGAACACCGCCGTCGGCCAGCACTCTGCCGTCGAGTACGTGTGGAGAGATCATTCCGGGAATCGCGATGGATGCGCGAATGGCAGAAGCCAATGAGCCGCGCTGTAGCCACACCGACTTACCGGCGATCAAGTCGGTCGCGACCGCGGTGAAAGGGATCGGCAGATCTTCGATCGCGACGTCGCCGAGCAGGTCGCGCACCACGTCCAGAATCTTCTCCGCACGGAAGAAGCCGGGGCTGGTCCAGGTCGGGTCCAACAGCCGCAGTACCGCGCGCTGCGTCAACGAGGTCGCCCACGAGGTGAATCCGTCGAGTGCACCGGCCGCTTCCAAACCGCCGACCAGCGCACCCATCGAGGATCCCGATATCCCGGAGATCTCGAAGCCACGCTCGCGCAGTTCCTGGATCACACCGATATGCGCGTAACCCCGGGCCCCGCCGGCGCCCAGCGCCAGCGCGATCTTGGTGCCGGGTGCGCCGGTACTCGCCTCGTCAGTCATCCACTCAATCTTGGCAAGAGTGAAGCGAGGTATCCAGGTGAGGTGTGCGACACCCGTTACTGGCGAGCGTGGGGATCGGAGGCGTTGAGCGTCGCGACCACGTGGTCGTAGTCGCCGCGTGACTCGCCGTAGCGCAGGAACTTCACCCGCTCTACCTGGATCTCGTTGGCATCGGGCTGCGTCTCCAGCAGGGTGATCACCTCGTCGACGAAGTCCTTCAGGGGCATTGCGAAATCACTCTCTTGCTGTCCCGGCATGAGGTCTGTGCGAACCGCGGGTGGCTGGAGTTCCTTGACCGCGACGGTGGTATCCGCGAGCTGCAGCCGGATCGTCTCACTGAGCATGTGGATGGCAGCCTTGGATGCGTTGTAGCTGGGCGTGACCTTCAGCGGCGCGAAGGCCAACCCGGACGACACCGTGATGATGGTGGCTTCCGGTTGGGCCTGTAGGTGCTCGACGAAGTTGGCGATCAACCGAATCGGGCCGAGCACGTTCGTGGTGACGATCTCCTCGGCCGACTGAAGGAACGACTCGGGGTGGTGCCAGTCCTCGACGCGCATGATGCCCGCCATCGCGATGAGGACATTCACGTCGGGATGCTCGGTGAGTACCTGCTGGGCGGCGGTGCGGATGCTCGCCGGATCAGAGATGTCGATCTGCACTGCCGAGATGCCGGGGTGCTCGGCGCGGATTCGCTCAAGCAGCTCGGTGCGGCGGCCGCCGACGACCACGGTATTGCCTTTGGCCTGCAAGGCTATGGCCAGTTCCAAGCCGATCCCACTGGTGGCTCCGGGGATGAACACCGTATTGCCCGTCATCTTCATGCGCGACCTCCGATCGATTATGTGTACGTACCGTACATATCAATAATGTACGGTACGTACACATAGTTGGCAAGGGGACGGAGGCGATGGTGGCCCAGGCGGAACGGAACGCGGTGAGGCGGCCGCGACGAGGGCGTCGCCCGGCTGACGAGGTGCGCGAGGAAGTGCTGCAGGCGGCGGGTGAGTTGCTCTTCGCCGATGGCATGAGCGGATTCACCATCGAGAAGGTCGCTGCTCTTTCGGGTGCGAGCAAGATGACGATCTACAAGTGGTGGCCGTCGAAGGGCGCCCTCGCGCTCGATGGCTACTTCCGAAAGGTTGAACCGGAATTAGGGTTCCCCGATACCGGGGAGATCGAGCGCGACCTCCGCGTGCAGCTGCGCGCGTTCCTCGGCGTCATCCGTGACACGGTCGGGGGCGGAATCATCGGGGAGCTTATTGGTCAGGCGCAGCTCGATCCTGACCTGAAAGCGGCCTTTCTACAACGATATTCAGGTCCGCGGCGCGCACTTGCGGTAGCGGCGCTGCGCCGCGCGCAGGAACGCGGCCAGCTTGATGCGGCCACGGACCCGGAAGTCGTCGTGGACCAACTGTGGGGCGCTTGCTACCACCGGCTGCTGGTACCGGATCAGCCGCTCACGGCGGACTTCGTGGATGCCTTGCTCGCCAATGTGCTTTGGGGGATCAAATCCAGATGAATCTAGGTGCGGGAATAAGCCCGACAGATCGGGGGGTTTGACGCAACATGCCACGTCAGTTCAGCGAAGTAGAGCGTCAGGATTTTCTTGCGGCCAAGCACATCGCTGTGCTGTCGGTTGCCGCCAACGAGCGCCCGCCGGCCAGCGTGCCGATCTGGTACGACTACGTCCCCGGTGGAAACATCCGTATCAGCACGAGTGCGGGAAATCGCAAGGCACGGCTTATCCAGGAGGCCGGGGCGGTGACGCTGACGGTTCAGCAGGAAGAGCTGCCCTATCAGTACGTCGTCGTCGAGGGCACTGTCGTGGAGGCCGCTGAGCCGGCCCCGGTGGCGGCGCGCGAGGAAATCGCCATCCGCTACCTCGGTGAGGAGGGCGGCCGGGAGTTTGTGCGCAGCTACGACGGCAGCGAGAACGTACTGTTCACCATCCGTCCCGACCGCTGGTTCACCGCAGATTTCTCGGGCGATATCTGAGCCGCGAAGAAAGGCAGGCGCGAGGCGCCGCGCTCACGCCAAGGCTAGGAACAGTTTCTCGAGTTCGGCCTCGGTCATGGGCGCGGTGTCTCCGTTGCGATCGGCGGTGATGCATTCCCGCAGCCCGGTGGCGACGATCTTGAATCCTGCGCGGTCGAGGGCGCGCGATACGGCAGCCAGCTGAGTCACCACGTCTTTGCAGTCGCGTCCGTTCTCGATCATGTTGATGACGCCGTTGAGCTGACCTTGTGCCCGGCGCAGTCTGCTGAGGATCGCGGTGATGCTGTCTTGATCGTCGATCATGTCTCTACCTTTCGGGGGCGCCTAGCTACTGGCAGTATACCCTCCTGGGTATAGGGTTGGTGCGTATTCTCAGCGGCCACCAGAACCATGGGCCGAGTAGCCCGGCTATGGACGGGGTCATCAGTGAGCGCACGATGAGTGTGTCGAACAGCAGACCTAGGCCGATCGTGCTTCCCGCCTGGCCGATCGAGCTCAAATCGCTTGCAGCCATGGACATCATGGTGAACGCGAACACCAGCCCCGCGGAAGTGACGACTCCGCCGGTTTCTCCCATTGAACGGATGATTCCAGTCTTGAGTCCCGCGCCGATCTCTTCCTGGAATCGGGATACGAGCAGTAGGTTGTAGTCGGAGCCGACAGCTAGCAGAATGATCAATCCGAAGACCGGCGCGATCCAGTTGAGCTCGAGGCCGAAAATGTGCTGCCACACCAGCACCGACAGCCCGAACGCAGCGCCGAGCGACAGCAGTACGGTGCCGACGATGACAAGTGAGGCGACCAGTGCCCGTGTGATGATCATCATCACAGCGAAAATCAGTGTCACGGCTGCGATTCCGACAATCAATAGGTCATAGCGAGAGCCGGATTGGATGTCGCGGTAGATCGCGGCGGTGCCGGTGAGGTAGAACTCGGCGTCGGTCAGGGAGGTTCCCTTGACAGCTTGATGGGCGGCCTCCAACTCGGAGATGACTGAGGAGATTCCCGCGGGGGTGGCCGGGTCCTTGTCGTGGGTGATGATGAAGCGCGCGGCTGTGCCGTCGGGGGACAGGAACAGCTTCAGCCCGCGCTGAAAGTCCTTATTCTGGAACGCTTCTGGTGGAAGATAGAAATAGTCGCCGCTCCGGGAGGCGTCGAAGGCCTGCCCCATCGCGCTGGCGGTGTCGGTCATCTGTGCCATCTGTGTCACCAGGTTCGAGAAGCTGCTGTGCATGGTCAGCAGGCTCGCGCGCATGGACTTGGCCACGGCGATGATCGGGGGGAATTGGGCCGCCATTTGCGGAATGATTGCGTCGGCGTCCCCGACGTCTGTGGTCAGTGTGCGCATCGTGTCGCTGAACGTGTCGACGCCATCGATGGCGTCGAACACCGAACGTATGGCAGAGCATGCCGGGATATCGAAACAGTGCTGATCCCAGTAGAGATAGTTGCGCAGCGGTCGTATCACGTCGTCGAAGTCGGCCAGATGGTCCCGAATCTGGTTGAGTGTTGCCGTCGCATCTGTCATGTCCGCGCTCATGCGGTGCGTTGTGTTGCCCATCTGGCTCAGCAGGGATCGCATGCGCTCCATGGAGCCGATCATGGAGCCGAGATCCTCACCCATGGTGAGCATGTCGGCTGCGCGGTCCCTCATGAACTGAAGATTCTGCTGGATCGGAATCGACTGGGCGCTGATCTGGAAAGGGATGGAGGTGTGCTCAATCGGGCCCCCCAAGGGGCGGGTGATGCTTTGTACCATGGCGATTCCGGGTGAACGGAACACGTCTTTGGCGATCTTGTCAAGAATGATCATGTCGCCGGAGTTGCGCATATCGTGATCACTCTCGATCATCAGAATGTCGGGATTCATTGTGGCGGCGGTGAAATGGCGTTCAGCGGCCGCGTAACCGACGTTCGAGGGCAGGTCGGCCGGTATGTAGAACCGGTCGTTGTAGCTGACCTTCATGGTCGGCATGATCGCGATACCGATGATCGCTATGCCCAGTGAGGCGGCGAGCACCGCGCCGGGCCAGCGCACGGTGGCGGTGCCGATACGCCGCCACCGCCGAACTTTCACGGCTCGTTTGGGTTCCAGCAGCCCGAACCTGGTTGCGAGCACGACGACGGCGGGCGCCGCGGTGAGGGCGCCTGCGACAACCACCAGCAGCCCCAGTGCAGAGGGGATGCCGAGGGCCTTGAAGTACGACAGTCGCGCGAGATGCAAACACAGCGTTGCACCGGCGATGGTCAGACCAGATCCCAGGATGATGTGGGCGGTTCCCCGGAACATGGTGTAGTACGCGGTTTCTTGATCCTGGCCGGCTTGGCGCGCTTCCTGATAGCGGCCGATGAGAAAGATGGCGTAGTCGGTTCCCGCGGCAATCGCCAACGAGGACAACATGGCCACCACGAATGTCGAGAATCCCAGGAGGTCGTAGTTACCGAGAATCGCGACAACACCTCTGGCGGTGCCCATCTCGAAGCCGACCATGACCAGAACCAGCAGCATCGTGCTGACGGAGCGGTACGTGATGAGGAGCATGATCATGATGACTGCGCCGGTCACGCCCATCATGATCAGCATGCTTTTGTCGGCGGCCTCATTCATGTCGGTGGTCAGCGCCGCCGGGCCGGTGACGTAAACCTTGAGGCCCGGCGGTGGCGGGGAGCTGTCCACGATTGCGCGGACCGCTGTCACCGACTTGTTGCCGAGCGTGCTGCCCTGGTCGCCAGCCAGATTGAGCTGCACATACGCGGCGTGACCGTCGCGGCTCTGAACACCGGAAGCCGTCAACGGGTCGCCCCACACGTCCTGAACGTGCTGAACGTGGTCAGTGTCTGTCCGCAGTGCGCGTACCAGGTTGTCGTAGTAGTGGTGTGCCGATGCGTCGAGCGGATTGTCGCTTTCCAGCACGATCATGGCCATGCTGTCGGAGTCAGATTCGTGGTACTTCTCGCCGATGTGCTTAGCCGCCATCATCGCCGGCGCGTCACGCGGCGACATCGTCACCGCGTGATCTCTTGCCACCGATTCAATGGGTGGCACAAGCAGGTTCACCGCCACGGTCAGTAGTAGCCAGGCCAGCACAATGGGGATGGCGAATCTGCGAACAAATCGCATGAAGGCAGGACGTTCTCGAGCAGGAGGGTTCATGCGGCTTTCACCAGACAGGAGATCTGGGCGTGGTGCCCGTCAGCAGACTGATCGTCTTCGATTCGGCCGTTCACGGTGATCCGGCACCCAATCGCGGCGCTATTGCCTTGCGCCACAACACTGGCAACAACCGCGGGTACGGTGGTTTCGATGGTGTAGGTCCAGGGCAAAGTGGTGAAATCGGCGGACTGTGGTTGCGCGTTCTTGTCGAGGTAGCTCACCGCACCCGTGGTGTCGGTGGGGCCGTAGATCTCGTATCGCACGTGTTTGATCGCCGACGGCGCGAGCGGCTGTGCGCTGCTGCCGGTGGCCGAGAATATGGGTTCGGAGCCGAACGCTCCCCGCAGGTGATTCACGGCGATTGCGCCGACACCGACCGCACATGCAACCACTGCCGCAACCCACGCGCGCCGCATCACCGCAACTATCGCTGTGCGCACCTTCTGGCCGCCTTTCTGTTGTAGATCAGATGCTTTCGGCGCCAACGTGTGCCCTCTTCGCCCGCATCGACTCTACAAATACCATACCCCCTACGGTATATGGACGGAATCTCATCCCGGGCTTATATACCGTAGGGGGTATGGTATAAACGGAAGGAGAACGAGTTTGTGAGCCGTGATGGGAGACGCCGAATGTCCACAGACAGTGGTTCTGCACAAGCCGACACGTTCGACGTGAGGGTGTGGCTCGACCCGGTGTGCCCGTTCTCCTGGAATACCGCGCGATGGCTGGACACACTCGCGGACCAGTCGGGCCTATCGATTAATTGGCAGCTGATGAACCTCGCGGTCTTGAATGAGGGCAGGGAGCTCCCGCCCGCACAACAAGCACGTATGGAGGACTCGCGACAGGTGGGTCGACTGATGGCCGGCGTCCATCGTGAGTTGGGTCAACAGGGCCTGCGCACCGCGTACTTCAGCTTCGGTGAACTGTATTTCGATGAGTCGATGCCCGTCGACGCATATCTGGTGGACCGGGTCCTGGCGGCGGTCGCACCCCACGGGGTGTCACGTGAATCGCTATCGGACAGTTCCCTCGATGCACTGGTCCGTTCCTCTCATGAGTCCGGGCAGCAGGCGTTGGGAGACGTCGGCGGCAGCCCGCTGTTGCAGATCAACGGCCGCACGTTCTTCGGCCCTGTGTTGACGGCATTGCCGGAGCGCGGCAACGCGCGTGCGCTTCTTGACGCGCTCACCGTGCTGGCGGGTGTGCCGGAGTTCACCCAGTTGCAGCGCCCGCGCCCGGCGCATTAAGCCCAGGCGGGGTCGCCACGTCTTACGTCCGTGAAAACAAACCGCCCGCATAGGGGCCTGTTCAGGAAGAGGGATCGCAGAACATGAAGAAGAAGGTTGTCATCCTGGGTGCCGGAATCGGCGGTCTGAGCGTGGTCAACGAATTCCGTCAGTCGCAGGTGCCACTGGGCGACCTCGACATCACCATCGTGGACGAAGACTTCGCGCACTTTCTGGGATTTACCTTGCCGTGGGTCATGAGGGGCTGGCGCGACGCGGCAAGTGTGCCGATACGGCCCAGCTCCGAGGCGCTGTCGGGGATAACCACTGTCACCGGTTCCGTCATCGGCATCGATCCCATTGCCCGCACCGTCACCCTTTCCGACGCATCGGCTCTGGACTTTGACGCGCTCATCATCGCCACCGGTGCGCGCAACGCCCTCGACAAGATTCCGGGCTTGAGTGAAGCAGCAGCACGAGGTGAGGCGGTGCACTACTACGGCGTCGATGCGGCCGGTGATGCCCGGCGCGCGATGGAAGGCTTCTCGGGGAGCAAGATCGTCTTCCTGGTGACTTCACAGCCTTACCGTTGTCCGGTGGCTCCGTATGAGGGCGCCCTACTGGCCTCGGACTTCTTGAACGACAAGAACATGCGATCGGCTGTCGAAATCAGCGTGTACACCCCGGAGAAGCACCCGATGCCCTCGGCCGGCCCTTACGCGGGACCGCAGCTGGTGCAGTTACTCAAGAACAACGGCATCACCTTCCACGGTGAACACACCACAGAACGCATCGACCCGGACGGAAAGGTTGTCGTGTTCGCCGACGGCACCACGGTGAGCTTCGACCTGTTGGTGTTCGTACCGCCTCACGAGCCGTCCGTGACCATCGACGGGCCGGAATGGATCGGCGTCGATGCGCAGACCATGCAAACGCCCTATGAGGGCATTTGGGCTATCGGTGACACCGTATCGGTGACATCACCGTCCGGCAGGCCACTGCCGAAGGCGGCCATCTTTGCCAAGAACGGTGCAAAAGCGGCTGCCCAAAACGTGCTGCACTATCTCGAGAGGTCCGACCGGACCGCAGCACTTTCGGGTCTGGGGTACTGCTACCTCGATACCGGGCAACATCGTGCGGCACAAGGCAAAGGCGACTTCTTCACACTGCCGCATCCGGAGATCACCCTCACCGAGCCTTCCGCCGGTCAGCATCGTGACAAACAAGAAGAGGAAGCGCAATGGCGCAACATGTGGGAGTCACGTTCCGGCGCTTGATATCTCAGCCGCTGTTGCGCAGTGCGGTGGCCAGACCGCTCATCGTGAGCAGTATGCCGCGCTGCACCAGCTCGTCCTGATCGCCGGATCGGTACCGGCGCAGCAGTTCCACCTGTAGGTGGTTGAGCGGCTCCAGGTAGGGAAAACGGTTGAACACCGACCGTGCCAGCGCCGGGTTGTCGGCAAGCAGATCCTCATGCCCGGTGATCAATTGATGCATGGCAATGGTTCTGTCGTGCTCGGCCACGATCTTGTCGAACACCCGGTGCCGCAGTGCTTCATCGTCGACGAGTTCGGCATAGCGGGCCGCTAATCCCATGTCTGACTTGGCCAGCACCTGGGCCATGTTGGACAGGACCGTCTGAAAGAATGGCCACCGACGGTAGAGCTGTTGCAGCACCTCGAGCCGTCCGTCACCTTCGGCGATCCACTGTTCGATCGCCGCGCCCGTGCCGTACCAGCCGGGCAGCATCACCCGCGACTGGCTCCAGGCCAAAACCCAGGGGATGGCGCGTAGGTCGGCGATCGATGTGGTGGGCTTCCGGGAGGTTGGGCGACTGCCGATGTTCAGCGCGCCGATTTCGTTGACCGGCGTCGATGCCTTGAAATATTCGACGAAGCCGGGTGTTTCGTGCACCAACTCGCGGTAGGTGCTTTGGGCGCGCGCGGCAAGGTCATCGAGTATTTCGTATGCCGCGCCCGCCGCCTCTCCCAATCCTTCGACATCGAGCAGCGTCGACTCCAGGGTTGCGGCCAACAGCGTCTCGAGGTTGCGGTGGGCCGCGCGTGGTTCGGCGTACTTGGCGGCGATCACCTCGCCCTGCTCGGTGATACGAAGTGATCCGGATACCGCCCCGGGCGGTTGGGCCAGAATGGCGTCGTAACTCGGACCGCCACCGCGTCCTACGGTGCCGCCGCGGCCGTGGAAGAGCCGCAATCGGATTCCGTTCCTGCGGGCAGATTCCACCAGGTCCAGTTCGGCGCGGTACAGGGCCCAGTTGGCAGCCAAGTAGCCGCCGTCCTTGTTGGAGTCCGAGTACCCGAGCATGACCTCTTGGCTTTCGCCTCGAGCTGCCACCAGTGCCCGGTAAAGCGGAAGCTCCAGGGCTGCTTCGAGAATGGCGGATCCACGCTGTAGGTCGTCAATTGTCTCGAACAGCGGCACAATGCCCACCGGACAGAACGGTCGTGGCCGTGACGCGTCCAGCAATCCTGCTTCCTTCAGGAGGATTGCCGCTTCCAGCATGTCCGAAACCGACTGGCACATCGAGATGATGTAATTGGGCACCGCCCTGGGGCCGTAGGTCTGAACCGCTCGCGCGGCGGCTGCCACGATGTCGAGTTCCTTGCGGGCAAGCTCGGAGAGCTCGGCGCCTTCGCCGATCAAGGGGCGGCGGGTACGTAGCTCGGTGACAAGTACTTCGATGCGCTGCGGCTCCGAGAGCGATCGGTAGTCGGAGTGCACACCGGCCCAGGCAAGCAACTCGGAAACCACCTCTTCGTGGACATCCGAGTTCTGCCGCATGTCCAGCCCACTGAGATGAAAACCGAAGACATGAACGGACTCTCGCAGCGTACGCAGTCGATCGTCCGCCAGCACCACGCTGCCGTGCGCGCGCAACGAAGCGTCCACGATGTCGAGGTCTCGCAGTAGTTCGTCCGGTGTGCGGTACGGAATCAGGTCAAGATCCAGACCGTGCTCGGGCAGCTGGTCAAGGATATTCGCGGCCGTCGCGGTGAGGCGCGCGTGGATGACGCGTAGTGCACGACGGTAGGGCTCGTCTGCCCGGTCGGTTTCGCCGCCCTGCTCGGCCAATGCGATCAGATCGGCGGAGACTGTGACCAGGCGGACGGATAGGGATAACTCCTGCTCCAGTGCCACCAATTGTTCGAAGTAGTAGGCGATCGCCGTCTGTGCGGCACTACTTGTCGCAAGATGCACTACCTCGGCGGTGACGTTCGGATTTCCGTCCCGGTCACCACCGATCCACGATCCGGGCCGCAGAATCGGCTCGCTGAGCAACTCGGCATCCGGCCACCGGCGGCGTAGCGCCGTGCGGATCTCGGCGTTGATCTCAGGTATCACCTCGAAGAAGGAGGCCTGGTAGTAGCGCAGCCCCACGGCGATTTCGTCTTGAATCTTCAACCGGGACAACCGGATCAATGCCGTCTGCCACAGTGTGAGAATGTGCCGCTGAAGTTCGTGCTCGATATCCCGGCCGGTTTCGGTCTGCGACAGTCCCTGCATGCGCAGCCGCATGAGCTCGGTGATGCGATGCTGGGTGTCGAACACGGTACGTCGGCGGGTCTCGGTCGGGTGAGCGGTAATAACCGGCGACACCAGCGCGCCGGTGAGAGCGTGTGCTACGCGATCCGAAGTAAGTTGTGCGGCATCGAGTTTGAGGTACGTGGCGGCGAGGCTACTGTCCTGTGGCGGCGCGCCCGCGGCGACGTGCACGGCCCGCCGGCGCTCTCGATGGATATCCTCGGCCACATTGGCCAGCAGCGCGAAATGGGTGAAAGCCCGAATCACGGGGATGGCTCGGTGGATGTCGACGCCGTCGAACAGCTGCGCCAGTTCGGCGCGATCGATCTCTGATCGGCGCACCCTGAACGACTCCACTCGCGCCCGCTCCACGAGCTCGAAGACTTCGTTGCCGCACTGCTCACGCACCGTAAGACCCAAGATGGTGCCCAGCAGCCGGATGTCTTCACGCATCGGCTCGGTGGCCTCGCGGCCCACCTGTGTCCGGGTGACGGCGCCTATCGGTGCAAGATCCGTAACCTCAGCCATGGATCGAGTATCCGTGGCAACGCCGCCGCTCGCACGATGAGCGCCGATGATGAGACGAGATCGGCAGCTGAGCTACCAGACCCTGATCCAGTCGACGAGCATCTCCGCGGGGTAGGTGCCGCCGCGCGGATCACCACCGCCGGATCCGGCCACGGCCAGGTTCAGCACCGCGAAAGCCTTGTGTCCGGGATTGTTGAACGGCCAGTCCGCCAGGGAGTTGGCCGGGACATCGAAGTACGGCGCCGCCCCGTCGGTGTAGTCCCGCCAGAAGCGAATCCCCTTGTCGTCCCACTGGGTGCGCCAGGTGTGCCAGCCGCTGTCCAGGGTCAGATTGTGGGTCTTCCATTCCGAGCCGTTTGCCTTGGCGTGCACTGTAGTTGCGGCCGGCCAGCTGCCGTTGCCGTACCACTCGACGATGTCGATTTCACCGTCCTGGTCGCTGCCGAGCCAGAACGCGGGCCACGCGCCCGGGGTCAGGCAGTTGAACTTGATACGCGCTTCCCAGGTGTAGCCGATACCAAGTTCGGTGGTGCTGTAGATCTTGCCGCCGTAGTAGGTGTTGCCTTCCTTGGCGGCCTTGATGACCAGATTCGAGTTGCCGTCGATGTAGACATTCTTGCGATCGTCGCGGTACTGGCCGACGTTCTCAGGGAGCTCCCAAAACGTCGGGTCCTTCATGGACTCGCGCGCCTTCGAAACAGCCCATTTGGACCCGTCGGGCGCCGACCCGGCCGGGCCGTCGAACTCGTCGACGAAGACGTACTTGCCGGTGGGGGGTGCCGCTGGCGGCCGGTTGGGCGGGTTCTGTGGTGCGGGTTGCGCCCACGCCTGCGGCATAGAAGCCGCTGCTGCCAACATGCCAAGCCCTGAGAACGCCATCATCCGGCGCCGATCCATATTCACCATCGACGCCGACGATAACAGGATTCGCTCGGCGCGGTCCGGGTCTGCGGGACGGCCGCTAGCGGCTGGCGCGCAGCGACTCGCGACCGGGCGACAGCATGGCCGCGTCCACTCCGCGAGTGGCCAGATCTTGTGGAACCGGGCACTGTGCGGCCAGCGCGGCCCCAACCCGCGCGAGCGCCGGGGCCATCTGGATGCCGTAGCCACCCTGAGCGGCGTACCAGAAAAAGCCCTCGATATCCGGGTCTTCTCCGACAACCGGCGTGCGATCGGGGGTGAAGGAGCGCAACCCCGCCCATGCGGAATTCACGGTCCGGATACCGAGGGTGGTGGCCTCGTTGATCATCCCGATCGCCCGCGCCATCTCCAGCTCGTCCGGTCGGGGGTCGCCGGGCGCCTGGAGCGTCTCGTCGGCGGGCGAGCACAGGAACTGGGCGCCGTCGGGTTTGAAATAGAAGGTGTCTGACGTGTCCAGTGTCATAGGAATCGAGCCGGCAGACCTCTCCTGCGGCGCGGACACCATGAATGCGGTACGCCGAAGCGGCATGATCCCCACCGGCTGCGCGCCCATCACGTGCGCAAGTTCATCGCACCAGGCGCCGGCGGCATTCACGACGGTTTCCGCTTCAAATTGCCGTCCGGATGAGTCCCTCAGGACCCACCTGCCCTGATGACGGGTGCCACTCACGATGGGCGCCGACTTGACGATGCTTCCGCCGCGGCGGCGCAGCCCGCGCACGTAGCCCTGGTGCAGCCCGTGAACGTCCAGCTCCATCGGAGTCATATCGATGGTCGCTAAGCGGGTGTGTCCGGGACGCAGGTACGGGTTGATCTCCTCGGCAACCGCGCCATCGACCAACTCCGTATGGCACCCCTGGAGCAGGGCCTGGCCATGTAGTTCACGCAGCGTCTCCGCATGCGCGTCATCGGCGATGATCAGCAGCGGTAAGGATGTGGCGAGCGGAGCTTCGAAGCCCTCGCGTGGTTCGGTGAAGAAGTCGCGGCTTGCCGCCGTCAACATCCGGATGACGGGATTTCCGTAGTTCTCGATGAAGGTGGCCGCAGACCTTCCGGTGGTGTGAAACGCCAGCGTCGATTCGCGTTCCAACAATGCGACGGTTTGATCTTCAGCCAACTCATAGGCAATCGACGCACCCGACATCCCGCCTCCAACGACAATGGTGTCGACAGACAATTCGGTATCGATGGACTGGCTCACATGTCCGAGGGTAGGTCGTAACGACCGCCGTATGGTCGGTCTGAGACGCAGCAACACACAGAGTGGGAGAGGCCGGATGACGATCACGCTGCCCGACAACTGGGCGGACGCTTTGGGGGATTTGGCCGACTTCTACCGCGACCTGCATCAGCACCCGGAACTCTCTTTTCAGGAACACCGGACCGCGGCGAAGATCCAGGAGGCGATTGCGCCGCTCGGGCTGGAGGTGACATCGGGCGTCGGCGGCACTGGAGTTGTGGCCGTGCTGCGCAACGGATCCGGTCCGGTGGTGTGGCTGCGAGCCGACTTCGACGCACTCCCGGTGCAGGAGCAGACCGGCCTTCCCTACGCGAGCACCGTCCGTGCCACCAACCCGGACGGCAGGGATGTTCCCGTCATGCACGCGTGCGGGCACGATATGCATGTCACCGCACTGGTGGGAGCCCTTCGGCTACTGAATGAACTCAAGACCGCGTGGTCGGGAACGGTGGTCGCGGTTTTTCAACCCGCCGAGGAGGTGGGCGGGGGTGCGAAGGCGATGATCGCTGACGGCATCCTGGATCGGTTCCCCAAGCCCGAGGTCGTTCTCGGTCAACACGTCGGCCCGTTGCCGGCCGGGATGATTGCGTACAAGACGGGCACGGCACTGGCCGCCTCGGACTCGCTCAAGATGCAACTGTTCGGGCGGGGTGGCCATGGCTCGCAACCGGAATCGACCGTCGATCCGGTGGTGATGGCCTCGAATGTGGTGCAGCGTCTCCAGACCATCGTGTCGCGCGAGCTGTCCCCTTTCGAACCCGCCGTGGTGACCGTCGGTTACCTGCATGCGGGGGCAAAGGACAACATCATCCCCGACGATGCAGAACTCGGCATCAATGTCCGTACCTTCAACGAGGAGGTGCGGCGCAAGACGCTGGCGTCGATCACGCGGATCGCTCAGGCCGAGTCGACGGCTTCAGGTGCTGACAAGGAACCGGCGGTGACGCCGCTGCACACCTTCCCGATCACCGTCGTCGACAACGCGGCGATGCAGGCGATTGCCGCGGTGTTCCGTGAGCATTTCGGTGCCGCGCGGGTGATCGAGTCTCCGAATCCGCTGGCAGGCAGTGAGGATGTGGGATTTTTCGGCACCGAAGCCGGTGTCCCCACCGCGTTCTGGTTCTGGGGTGGGTACGAGCAACAGCGTTTCGAGGACGCCGCGGCGGCCGGAAAGCCGGTGCCGTCCAACCATTCTCCGGAGTTCGCGCCGGTGCTGGAGCCGACGCTCAGCACCGGGGTTGAGGCGCTCACCGTGGCGGCATTGTCGCGGTTGACCGCTACGGCGTGATCAAGCCCAGCATCTGCGCGCGCTCCAGAATGATCCGGGCGCGATTGAGCCGGGGTAGGTCGCTACCGTCCTGCGGCTTTCCCCCGTGTCTGTTGAACTGCTCTACGAAGTTCTGAGCCCACGCAATGTCGTCATCGGACGGGCTCAAACCCTTGTTGATGGTGTCGGCATCGGATGAGTGCAGTGCCAGCTTTCCCGTCATACCCATGCGGCGAGTCAGCGCTACTCCCTCGGCCAGCTCGGCCGGTTCGCGCGTTGGTCCGTCGATCGGACCCGGGAGGTGTGCAGCGCGCGAGGCCACCACAAGCTGGGATCTGCTGTAGGCCAGGGCCAATGGGTCTGGATCGACACCGATATCGAGTGTGTAGTCATTGACACCGAAGGCAATACGAAAGCAGGGACGAGCCGCCGCGATGTCGTGTACGCGGGACAGGCCTCGCGCGGTCTCGATCAGCGCGATCACGGGAGTTTCGCCACCGAGGCGGTTGGCGGTGTCCCACATATGATTTCCGCCCTCGGTCTTGGCCAGCACCACACCCTTGAGGCCCTGGGCCTCCGCGAGCGTTCGACAGTCGGCCGACCAGAAATCACTGGAAGCATCGTTCACACGCACCCAGGCGCGCCCGCCTGAGTTGAGATATGCCAGCACGCGTGCGCGTGCCGACTCTTTCTCATTCGGTGCGACGGCGTCCTCCAGGTCCAAGATCACCTCGTCGGCATGTGTGGATGCGACCGCGGCACCGAGGTCGGGCTCCCGGGAAGGATTGACCAGAAGCCATGAGCGTGAAACCTTCGAGTTCACTGCCACCTCACCAGTATTTCGCAGAGCGACGCCGTTACCGCGGGATGCGATCTAGCCAAGCCGATTCTCCATCAACGGGTTGATTGTCGATGACAACCATGGGCACACCGGATTTGGGAAAGGCGCGCAGCAGCGGCAGATTGTTCGCCGCGATGGCACGGGCATCAAAGGCCACTGGCAGTCCGACCCTGATCAGATCCTGTGCGCTCTGGGGCGCATCGACCCGGGCGGCCAGCCCAGCCAGCTGGTCGTTGCTCAGGTCCGTGTCACCTTCCTCCTCGGGCTGCTGGTCCTTGGCGTAGAACTCTCGGATGAAGCGCCAGGTGATATCGCTTGACCGGGACTGATCGGCGACCACGAAGCTGGCATAGATCGCACGGCTGTCGTATGTGCCGCTGGCAGAGTACTTATCGAGGAAGTCCACGAACCTGAGGTTGACGTGCAGCTTGCCGGACTCGATGCGCCGCCCGATCTCCTCGCCCTGACTCTGAACCATCTTCCCGCTGTAAGGGCACAACGGGTCCAGGTAGAGATCGATCTGCCCCGGGGCAGCCGGGTCGCCGAGGGACAACACATCCCCGGCGGGCGACGCATCGGCCGCGTGTGCCAGTCCGGCGTTGGGGCCAAGGACCAGTACCGCGGTCAATAGACCGATGATCGTTGCGAAGCGCTTCACTGCATGCATCGGTCCATCATCGCTCAGCCGGCTACACCTTCCGGTTCTCGGACTTGATCAGCCAGGCCAGCTTCTCCAAGCCGTCGATGAGCTGGTGCAGGATGTCGGCGGTGGTGGGGTCCTCGTCATCCACCGCGTCGTGTACTGCGCGCAGCGTCTTTACCGTGGCATAGATGCGGGTGGTGATCAGGTCGACGACATCACCGGTGCTGCGTTCATAGGGCGGAAATTCCGGCAGTGTCGTGCTCGCCGCGACAGTGTCGGATCGGCCGTCGGGCAGCGCATCGAGCGCGCGCATGCGCTCGGCGACGGTGTCGCTCGATTCGCGGGCGAAGTCGACCAATTCGTCGAGTTGCAGGTGCAGATCGCGAAAATTGCTGCCCACGACATTCCAGTGCGCCTGCTTACCCTGCAGATGCAGTTCGATCAGGTCGACCAGGACCTGTTGCAGACTCGCGCTCAGTGCGGCGGAGGCCTGAAAGTTGGTGACGTCGGATTCGGGGGTACGGGTTGTGTTCGGCATGTCAGGTGCAACCTGGTCTAATCTGGATCTATTCCAGATTAGATCGATAGTTCGGCGCTGTTACGCGCATAGGGCGCGATGTCGATACGGGTGATCAGTCCGTCGCGGATGTCCATTCGGATGATGGCGAAGGGGTGGCCGCCCGGCGCGATGACGGCACCCGGCCTGCCGTCGACGAAAAGCGTTGTCGCCACGGCGATGCGGTCGACGAAGGTGCGCGTTTCCTCGGCGACGGCTCGGGCGCCCTGCACGAGTGTCGCTGTGTCGCTGGGGATGAGTGAGCGGTCGACCGTGCGGACCACATCGGGTGCCATCAGCGTGATCAGGCGCTCGATGTTGCCGCCGCGGGCGGCCGACAGGAAGGCATCGACGATCGCCGATTGGTTCGGAACGTCGCGGGTCTGCACCGGGTCCGCGGTATCGAGGCGCAGTCGCGCCCGGCTGGCGAGCTTCTTAGCAGAGAGGGCAGTGGTATCAAGCGCTGCGGCGATGTCTTCGAACGGTACGGAAAACAGGTCGTGTAAGACGTAGGCCACACGCTGTTTGGGGGACAATTCGCCGAGCACCACGAGTAGTGCACGCGAAACCTGCTCGCGCTTCAGGAAGTCCTCATCGGCGCCGAGCTGCGTGCCCGGGAGGTGTTCGGCAGTCAGGGGAATCTCCCCATGCCGCTCGCGCACCCGTAGCTGATCGAGGCAGAGCCGGGCCGTGACCGTGGTGAGCCACGCGTCGAGACTGTCCACCGCGTTGAGGTCGGCCGATTGTGCCCGGATCCACGCAGCCTGTACGGCGTCCTCGGCATCGTGGTGCGAACCCAGGATCCGGTGCGCCACAGACAGCAGCCGTGGCCGTGCGGCCTGGAATCTTTCCGTGAGATCCACGAGGTCACCTTTCCGTCATGCCGGTCGTCAAGAGGGGTGAGGTCAACGAAACCGACTAGAGAGGAGGCACAGATGAGCGTACAGATGGTCCGCTTCAGCACAGATGCCGAACGGGTGCACGAGGTTGAGGATGCGATCGCGGCGTTGTTCACAGCGGTGAGCGCGGCGGCCCCCACGGGCATGACCTACACGGCAGGCAGGGTCGGAGATGGCCCCGACTTCGTATTCCTGCTGCAGCTCGCCGAGGGGGTCGACAATCCACTCCTGGGCATCCCGGATGCGCTCGACTTCCGCGGTAGGGTCGCCGGATGGGCGGTTGAACCTGTTGCACCCCAACATTTCACCGTGCTGGGAAGGTATGAGGGCTGATGTCGGTTCTCGGAATTGGGCTGTGGGTGACGACGGTCCTCTGCGTTATCGCCAATGGATTCGAGGTGGTGGCCAAGGCCGTCAAGGCACAGTTCGTGGTGCAGAACTCCGGTGAAGTGGGATTGGCCCCGCGCTGGATTCCCTATCTCGCGGTGATCGAAGGAGCCGGGGTGGCCGGCCTGATCATCGGGCTGGCCGGCGTGCGCCCGATAGGCCTTGCCGCGGCAATTGGGCTGGTGGCGTTCTTCATTGGCGCTGTGGGTGCGCATATCCGCAGCAATGTGCTGCACAACATCGCCTTCCCCGGTGTGTTCCTGGCACTTGCGGTGGGGTCGCTGGCCTACTTCGCGCTACCGGTCTAGGGCCTAAGGGCAGGGTCACCGATGTAGCCGGTGCGTGCTGGCGATGATCGCGTCACACAATGCCTGTTCGGGTTCGGACAGCACGCTGCGTCGACGCACCAGCACGAACTCCAGCTCGCCAAGGTCGGGCAGGCTGTCATCGCGAACCGTGACAAGGCCTTCGGGCAGAAGGGATTCGGCGTGTGAGATGACACCCATACCTGCCAAGGCCGCTGCCCGCAGCCCCAGCTGACTGTCGCTCACACAGGTGATGCGCCAGGTGCGGCCTTCCCGCTCGAGTGCGCGCAGTGCCGCATGCCGCGTAAGGCTCGGCGGGGGATAGGTGACGATGGGCACCGGGTCGCGCACGTCATGCGTATTGGGCCGGCCCGCCCACACCAGCCTGTCGCGCCAGAGCAATTCGCCATGCTTTTCACCCGGCAGGCGCTTGGCCACCATCAGATCCAGCTCGCCCGCGGTCATGCGTGTCTTGAGGTACTCGCTGAGCCCCACGACCAGCTCCAGATCCACACCGGGGTGGGAGTCCTGAAACTCGACGAGGACATCGGGCAGCTCACGGGCCACTAGGTCATCGGAGGCGCCGAGCCGGATGAGTCCGGTCAGCTCCGAACTCGCGAAGTAGCGATCGGCCTGGCTCTGGGCGTCCAGGATGGATCGGGCGAAGCCGACCATCGCGGCACCGTCGGCGGTCAACGACAGATTGCGGGTATCGCGGCGAAACAGCTCCCGGCCGACGGACTGCTCCAGCCGCGCGATATGTCCGCTCACGGTGGACTGGCGCAGCCCGAGAATACGTCCGGCGGCGGTGAATCCCCCGGCTCTTTCGACGGTCAGGAAGGTCCGCAGCAGTTCAGGATCCAGCACATCCATCACGGTACGCGTTCATAGATATCGCTTCTATCGGCTTTCATAATTAGTTCCTGCGCTCGTACTGTGGCGTAGTGACGTGGCTGGCCAAACTCCGCATTGACGGATTCCTACTCGGACTGTTCGCTGCCATGGGGATTGGGCTGCTGCTCCCCGCGCGCGGCGACGCGGCCGATGTCCTGGACTGGGCAACCAAGATCGCCATCGCGGTGCTGTTCTTCCTCTACGGAACCCGATTGGAACCGCGCGAGGCGATCGAGGGCCTCAAGCACTGGAAACTGCACACCACGGTGTTGGCGGCGACCTATGTCCTGTTCCCCCTGCTGGGCCTGGCGATGCGGCTGTTGGTGCCCTCGGTGCTGACCAACGACCTCTACACCGGTGTGCTGTACCTGTGTCTGTTGCCCTCGACGGTGCAATCCTCGATCGCGTTCACATCCATCGCCCGCGGCAACGTCGCGGCCGCGGTGGTGAGCGCCTCGTTGTCGAATATGTTGGGCGTCTTCATGACTCCGGTCTTGGTGATGCTGCTCATGCAGACCACCGGGGAGGCGGCGGTCTCACCCACCGCGATCCTGGAGATCGTGGTGCAACTGCTGTTGCCTTTCGTCGCGGGCCAGTTGTTGCGCCCCAAGCTGTATCGAATCCTGTCCCACACCACGCTCACCAAGGTCGTCGATCGTGGATCTGTCTACTTGGTGGTCTACGCGGCCTTCAGCGCCGGGATGGTCGAGCATGTGTGGCAGGGTCTGCAGATCTCCCGCTTGTTGGCCGTGTTCGCGGTCAGCATCGTGCTGCTGGCGGTGGTGCTGGGTGTCACAGCGGGGGCCGCACGGCTACTACGGTTCGACCGGGCCGACCGCATTGTCGTGATCTTCTGTGGCTCCAAGAAGAGCTTGGCGACCGGATTGCCCATGGCGACCGTGTTGTTCGCGGGTCACCCGGTGGGCTTGATCGTGCTGCCACTGATGATCTTCCACCAGATTCAACTGATCACCTGCGCGGCCCTAGCGGGACGGTGGGGACGGGCCCAGAGTTCCGATGCGGCAACCGTCGGAGACGAGACCGTCTCTGCCGCCTGATCTTTGCGTATAGCGGCTTCGCTATCACGCCGGTGCGGAGTTGGGTAGCCTGTGACGGCTAGCGCAAGGAGGCCTCGGAATGCCAGAAGGCGACACGGTTTTCCGAACGGCGCGGCGCCTGGGCGATGCGCTGACCGGCCGGGTGCTCACGGGCTGCGATATCCGTGTTCCACGTTTCGCGACCGTCGATTTGAGTGGAGAACGCGTGGACGGCGTGGTTGCGCGCGGAAAGCACCTGTTCATTCGGGCCGGCTGGGCCAGCATTCACTCGCATCTGAAAATGGATGGCAGCTGGCGAATCGTGTCCGCTCGGGAGTCCGTACCCACGTGGGACCATCGAATCAGAGCGGTACTGAGGACGGACGATTCGGTGGCCCTCGGAGTCAGCCTGGGTGTTCTCGATGTGGTCAAGCGGGGACGGGAAAACGACATCGTGGGTCATCTGGGCCCGGATCTTCTTGGGGCAGATTGGGATCCGTCGGTCGCCTTGGAGCGATTGATGGCGCGAGCAGATGACGAGCTGAGTTCGACGCTTCTCGATCAGAGAGTCATGGCGGGTATTGGCAACGTGTATTCCAACGAACTGTGTTTTCTGGCTGGGATGCTGCCCACCTCACCGGTGCGGGACCTCACCGACCCCGAGCGATTCATCGAGCGTGCCCAGGCGTTGTTGCATGCGAACAAGGACAGCCATCGCAGGACTACGACCGGTGATCCGCGCCCCGGCCGTGAACTGTGGGTTTACGGCCGGCATGGAAGGCCGTGCCGCCGTTGCGGAACCCGGATCACGCGTGATCAGGCCCTGCCGCGCGTGACATATTGGTGCCCCAATTGCCAGCGGTGACGTGACGCCGCGTACCCGGGCGCCAGTTCCCCCGGGGTGTCGGAGGGCTGGCTTAAAGTCCATCCAATGAGGCTGCGGCGTTTCAGACGGAGGGCTGCTCGTAGGTGGCACCGTCTTTCGCGTGCACTGGTCGTGCTGATCATCGTGGTGCTTGCCGGGCCGATCATCGCGCTGGCTGTCTGGCCCGGTGTCCTGGTGTACCGGAACACGGCAGACCCCGCGCTTGCCGCGCTGGCACAGGTCGGTTATCTGGCTTCGCCGTATGCGGTGTATCTGATTCTGCGCGGAGCGGGATGGTGCCTGCGTGGGCTCGGCGATGTCATGGCGCAGCGTCGTTACGAAGCCCAGCTGCGCAGGTATATGACAATGTCAGGGCTTTCCGAGATCGATGAGATGTCTGGCGTCGATTTCGAGACCTTCGTGGCGGCTCGTATGCACGGAGCCGGATGGCATATCGAGACAACGTCGGCATCCAGTGATTACGGCGTAGATCTGATAGCCACCAATCGGCGTGACGTCGTCGCCGTCCAATGCAAGCGGTACTCGAAGACAGTGGGTGTCAGGGCCGTTCAAGAGGTCGTTGCGGGTGCGCGGCATTACGACTGCACCCGCACCATGGTGGTCAGCAATCAGGATTTCACCCGCCAGGCGCAGGCTCTGGCCGCGACCAGCAAGTGTGAACTCATTGGTCGTGATCGGTTGCCGCGCTGGCTGAATCAAACTGAGATGCACGGCTCTTCGAACGCCGCACTGCCCAGATGACCACCAGAAGCGCTATTCCGGCGAGCGGATAGCCCATCGCGATGCGTGCGATGGCCAGCCAGCCAACCGAATCAGCGGCGTACAGCCATTCCTGCACAACAAATCTGGAGGCGAAAACGGCCGCCATGGTCAGTGTCGCCAGTGTGAAAGCGAATCGCGAGGGTTTGTCTTTGCGCCAGCGGTGCCCGGTGCCGGTTAAGCCGTGCCAGATCACTCCGGCTAGCGGCCAACCCACCAAGACCGAGACCAGGAACACGACTGCGCCGATCAGGTTGGTCCAGATACCCATCAGGAAGAAGCCCTTGGCCGAACCGGTTTGGTAGGCGATGGCCACCGAGATGGCCACCCCCAACAACCCGGAGATTGCCGGCTGCAGTGGTTGGTTGCGTAACCACCGCCACGCGGCGATGGCACCCGCCGTAGCCATGGATATCCAGATGGCACCGGCTAAGCCAAAAGCACTGTTGCCCAGTGCAAAAGTCACACTCGGTAGGCCGGCGTAGATGAGTCCGGATAGTCCGCCGACCTGTTCGAGAAGTGTGGGCTTGTTGTGGGGTTTGTCTGAGAACTCAACGACCTCGGTCACGACACCTGCCGTCCGCCCAGGTGCTGAGCCAGGAATCGCTCCGTCGCAAGAAACAGGTCGATCTGGTTTTCAGGGTTCAAGAACCCGTGCCCCTCGTCCTCTTTCACCATGTATTCGACCTCGACGCCGCGGGCCTTCAGTGCGGCCACGATGTTGTCGGACTCCGCTTGGACCACACGAACATCGTTGGCGCCCTGCACAACCAGCAACGGGGTGCGGATCTGATCCACCCGGCTGATGGGCGAGCGGGCGAGCATATCGGCTTCCTGCTCCGGCACCGCGGGATCGCCGACGTAGCGATACCAGTTGTTGGTCAGGTTCGGACGGACGAACGCGGGAAGGGTGCGCATGAAATTGGCCAGGTTGGAGATGCCCACGTAATCGATCGCGGCCGCGAAGACATCAGGAGTGAAGGCAACTCCGACCAGTGCGGAGTAACCACCATACGAGCCACCGAAGATCGCGACCCGGCTCGGATCGGCGTAGCCCTGCTTGACCGCCCAGTCAACGGCGTCGATCAGATCGTCGTGCATCTTGCCCGCGAACTCGCCGATGGCCGCTTTCGTGAATGCCTTTCCATAGCCGGTGGATCCGCGGAAGTTGACCTGCAGCACTGCGTATCCACGGTTGGCCAGGAGCTGCACCGACGGATCGAATCCCCAGCTGTCACGGTGCCACGGACCGCCGTGGACCACCAGCACCAGGGGTAGTCCTGCGGGTTCCACACCCACGGGCAGCGTCAGGTAGGAGTGCAGACTCAAGCCGTCGCGCGAGGTGATCGTCACGGGCGTCATGGGCGCAAGCGTCGCCGGATCCAAGTGCGGGTACGGACGGAACAGCTGTCTGCTTTCGCCCTTCTCATGGTCGTAGAAGTAGGTGACACCGGGATCCCGGTCGTGGGTGAAGCTGACCACCCAACGGTTGCCGTTCTCGTCGCACGAGATTTCCGCGAGGTCGCCGTCGGAGAGCTCCTGAAGCTTTTCCAGCACCGGAGCGAAGTCCGGATCCAGAACCCGGATATCCTGCCGCTCACCGAGATAGCGAACGGCCAGTAACTCCCCGGTCTTGCGTTGCCGGATCAGCGCCGGTGCCAGACCCAGGGCAGCGGAGAGGTCGAACGAAGGGTGGCTGTCGACCACCGACTCTTCGCCGGTGGCCAGGTCGAGCCGGACCAGACGCGTGCGATCGGTATCGCGGCTTGAGCCCATCCACAACCCGGTGCCGTCCGGGGTCATCTGTGTCGGGTGCATGCCGACCGGGTAGTCCGCGCCGTTGTACACGACGAGAGACTCCAGCGCCCCGGACTCGTATCGGGAGAACTCGATATCGCCTTCAGGTGTCAGCGATTGGGTGAACACTTCATGATGAGGGCCGCAGAACCAGGACATGACGTTGCCGGGGTTTTCAGCGAGCATGGTCAGTTCGCCGGATGCGACATCGAGCTCGTACAGGTCGATTTGGTCGATCCTGCGGTGGTTCAGCTGAACGAATAGTTTTCCGGGACGGCCGTGGGGCTGCTCCAGGCCCAGTAGACGCACGCCGGGGTACGGAGTGAGATCGAGTGCCGGGGTATCGGGACTGTCCAGGTCAACCCGGTATAGATGCCAGTTCTCGTCACCACCGGAGTCCTGCACGTATAGCAGCCAACGCGGGTCATCGACCCAGAGAAATCCTGTGACGCTGCGTGTTTCGTCGTAGGTAACACACCGTGCGGCGGCGTTGTTGTCGTCATCGAGGGTTTGGACCCATACGTTGAGCCGGTTCTTCCTCGGTGCCAGGTACGCGATCTTGGTGCCGTCCGGTGAGATCGATGCGGATGCGCGAACCGGCGGATCGAAGAATTCTTCGACGGTGATGAGCTTGGGCAGCACGGTGGGTGTTCCTCTCGGTGTGGCGGAGTAACACCAGGAGAAACTATGCCGCTACGGCACAGTCAACTGTGGGGTCGCGGACCTGCTGAATGGCGCGCGAAGTGTCGCGATGACGTGCCTGCGGTTGACGATCAAGCCGGCGACCGCCAAGACGGCGTACACGCCGCACAGGATCAGCCGGCCGTGGGTTGAGGTGATGGGGAACTGGATCACGAACAATGCCAGTAGCGCCCACGCGGTGCCACGGTGGAATCGCAGCGCGAGGATCAGGGCCACACCCATCATGGTTTGCGTGGCGGTCAGCAGGGTTTCTTCGACCTGCCGGGCATCGAGAACCAGGGAGTAGCCGCCACCGCCCGCCAGATGGGCGATCGGGAGCGAACCGATCAGGAGCGTCCACTGATTGACCTTGGACGAGATCAAGGTCGCGATGGCGGCGGTTCCCTTGCCCCGCGCGGCGAAAATCGCGGCGATGATGAACTCGGGCGCTTCGGATGCCAGCGGCGCCAACCACTGCACCAGCAGGAACTGGTCGATGCCCAGTTGCGTTCCGGCGCTTACCAGGCTGTTGGCGAAGGGTTCTGCGCACAACAGGATGATCGACGCGGCAAGAATGAACATCGTCACCACGGTGCTGCGGCGCATGTGCTTGGGCAGCATGCCGATGGCCGCGGCGGTGCCCACCAACTGCGGTTCCTCGGCTTCGCCGCGGCTGATCGTGAACAGGTAGAACCCGAACCAGGCCAGCAATGCGATGCCCAGCACGAGGTGAATCTGGCCGCTTGCCGGTATCACGAACGCCACGACCCCGGCCACGAGCAGGAATCCAAGCTCGATGCGGTTAGACGGCTCCAGCGACAGCAGGTTGGTGGGGCGACCGGATGTCTTGCGCGCCACCGCGAGTGCGATGAGAACGACAACGGGCCAGCCCAGTCCCATCAACAACCTGTTCGAGCCGGTCATGTTCGCCGCGGCGTATTGGCTGTACTCGGGGACCTGGCCGGAGATGTAGGCGTAGTAGAGGTCGACGGCGTATTCGGGCAGTACTGCGATCAGGGCCAGCACCGCGATGGCCAGGCCGCCGGAGACGTCGATCTGCGCGGCCTCCGCGGCCCAGGCCAACACGAAGCTGGCGGCTACCACCGCAGCGCCGTAGATCACGAGAGCTACTACCGGATTCGGATGCAACCCACCGATCCGAGTGATCAGTGCGGGCGCCATGAACAACGCCGTGATGAACACCGACCGCAGGAGCTGACGGCGCAGCGCACCGGGCACGGTGGTCACGTTGGCGGTGGTCTGCACGGGGACCAAGTTAGCACCGCCGCGTGCGCTCAGCAACAGATCGATACCCCTGTGTGATGCACTTGAAATGGGAAAATTAGCAGCTAGTAGGCACCGTTATGAATTCTTCGGTTACCCTAATATCAGAATGTGGCAAACCAGATAGTGAGCGTTGGCCGGGGAGTTGCTGGTAGCCGAGGGTTTCGAATGTTGACCATGCCGCAGCGGCATAGTGTCCAGTGGGCGGTATGTCGGCAGATGCAGAAGGAGTAACGGTGGGCTGGAGTACGCGGGAGCTTGCCGAGCTCGCCGGCACCAGCCTGCGTGCTGTGCGCCACTACCACGACATAGGCCTGCTCGATGAGCCGAAACGTCGGTCGAACGGCTACAAGAGTTACGGAGTCGCACACCTGGTCAGGGTGCTGCAAATCAAACGTCTTACGGGGCTGGGTCTCTCCTTGAAGCAGATCGCGGAGATGGATGAGGCCGACGAGGATCCGCAAGAGGCATTACGGGCACTGGACGCAGAACTCGCCGCGACCATCGAACGGCTGCAACGCATTCGTGACGAGCTTGGTCAAATACTGTCCAGCAAGGTGCCGGCCGACATGCCGCCCGAATTCGGCTCCGCGGCAGTCGCTATGGAGCTCACCGATACCGACCGCTCGCTGGCATTCGTCATGTCCCGGGTGCTCGGTCCGCAAGGGCTGCAGGCTTTCATCGGGATGTTCTTGGACCAGCAAGACCGCGATCTCGACCGCGAGCTGGAAAATCTGGCGTCGGACGCCGACGAGCAGACGCGCGCCGATCTTGCGGCCCGGATGTCCTCACATGCCCGGAAGCTCTACGCCGATCACCCGGGGATGCTGAACTCGACCGCGGACGCTCCGCGCGGGCAGCAATTCGCCGAACGCACGGTGGCGCGGGCACTGTTGGACCTGTTCAACCCGGCGCAGCTCGACGTGCTGGTTCGGGTGGGTGCGGCGATCAGATCAGAGCCGGGCTGAGTGGTTCACGGGCTTGGCTGCGGGATGTTGCACTGACTGACCGTCGGATTGAGTCCCGCGTAGTTGAGCGGACCGGCGAGCACAGTCAGCGCGATGGTTCCCGCGCTGGCACAGGTTTGCGGGCTGTTGGTGAAGTATCCGCGTTGAGCGACGGCGATGGCCCCTACGATCAGCCAGACGGCGAGCAACAATCCTGCGTACCGCATGATGTACTCCTTTGCGGCTCTTAGTAGTAGTGGCGACGGCCACCGATGGCGTGCCCCATGCGGCCCGCCACCATCAGGATCAATCCGATGACGATGAGCACAACCCCGCCGGTCCACAACCATCCAATGTCGAGAAAGAAACCGGCAGCCAACAGGATGGCCCCGAGGACGATCATGGCCCTCACCTCGTTCCGTGCGGGTTCCCACGCACTACATTTTGTTTACGGTGTCAACCATACGCCGTCGGCCCTCATCGGGGGAGATGTTTGAGCGCGGTCTTCGCGGCATGTACACCGCACATGCCGTGAGCGCCGGGGCCGGGCGGTGTGGCCGCCGAACAGAGGTACATACCCGGTGTGCCAAGGCTGTACGGGGCGAGTCCGACGCGGGGGCCGAATACCAGCTGCCGAATGTCCTTGGCGCCGGTCATGATGTCTCCGCCCACGTAGTTGGCGTTGTACACCGACATCTCCGTGGTGGAGCGCACCGCCAGACCGACGACCCGTTCACGAAACCCGGGTGCGAATCGTTCGATCTGCCCGATGATCGCCTCGGTAGCGTCTCCGGTGTAACCGAATGGCACGTGCGCGTAGGTCCACAACGGGTGGATATTGCCGGAGGAGCGCTGCGGGTCGGCCAGATACTGTTGGCCGACAAGGACGAAGGGGTGCTCAGGCATGGCGCCCGCGTGGATCTGCCGCTCGGTTGAGGCCACCTCCGCGTAGTTCCCGCCGAGGTGCACAGTGCCTGCCCGTCGGGCGGCGGGTGCGGTCCACGGCACGCCGCCCTCGATCGCGAAATCGACCTTGAAGGCGCCGGGCCCGTGCCGGAAACGCGTGAACGCTCGGGCGGCTCGCGGGGGCAGCCGATCACCGAGAATCTTTGCTACAGAGCGTGGTTCAAGGTCGAACAGCGTGAGATCGGCGGCGGGTAGTTGCGCGGCGTCATCGATGCGAATGCCCGTCTGCACCTGTGCTCCCAGGTCTCTGAGCGTTGTGATCATGGCGTCGACGAGAGAACCGGTGCCGCCGGAGACAACGGGCCAGCCGTAGTGGTGGCCGGCCGTCATGATTCCGAGACCCACCGCGGCAGTCATGGGGTAGTGCAATGGCCGGAAGGCATGTGCGGCGACGCCGCCGTACAGTGCGCGAGCCGGTTCAGTGCGGAGCAGTTGTGCAATGGCTGAGGCGGGCAGGGCGGCGGGTATTCCGAATCGCGCCATCTGCACCGGGTGGCTGGGCATCCGCAGCAATGGTGCGGTGATGTCTTCCACGAGGGTGTCGAAATGCCGCGAGGGAGAGCCGAACAACGCACGCCAACGGTTGCCGTCCCGCCCCATCTGTGCGGCGGTGTCCTCGACTGACCGGAGCAGCACGCCTGCCGAGCCGTCATCGAGGGGGTGAACACAGTCGATCTCGGGCAGCAGCCAATGCACACCATGGCGAGCCAGATCCAGGCTGGTTAAGAACGGGGACCCGATGGCCATCGGGTGCACGGCCGCACAGTGGTCATGGATGAGCCCAGGGTGGAGCATCTCCGAGGAGCGGCACCCGCCCCCGGGTTCATCAGTGGCTTCCAACACAGTGACAGAGATCCCCGCGCGGGCGAGGGTAATTGCTGCGGCTAGCCCATTGGGTCCGCTGCCGACTACGGTCGCGGTGCTCATCGAGCTACCAGGAGGCCGGTCCAAACACTGCGAGATACGCAGGTGATCAACGAATTACAGACGACCTGCACCGTGACATCCACCTCCGTAGGGTCTGTCATCCGAGTCTACAAACTCGGTTGCGGAGCCCTTGGCTGGCCGTCGTCGACGTCAATTTCGGCAGTTGACGAAACTGTAAACGTAGTGCAAATTTTGTCCCTGTGGCGGTACTCGGTAGGCAGGCAGGGATCGGCGAGCTCGTGGAACAGCTTCATGGGCGGCATCCGAATCTGACTCGCGACATCGTCGAGGCGGTGGTTAGGGCCGAGCACTCCCGCTTCGATGACAGCCCGCTGCGTGACTACGTTCCACTGCTGGTGGAGCGGCGGGTGCGCGAGGAACTGGCCCTGCTCAGCGTGTAGCCATTTATCTGTCGGGTGACACCGCAGCTCCATGGATTGCTGCGCGAACCGCGGCCTCGACGGCACTGTTGGCGATAAAGAGCATCTCGTCCCCGGCCTCCAAGATGTCCTCTGGTTTGGGTACAACAACGGATCCATTCCGAATCACGGTGACCAGTGCAGTGTTTGGCGGCAAGTCCAGGTTGGCTACACGCTGTCCTACCAATGGATTGTCTTCCGGCAGGGTGAGTTTTGTCAGTTCCGCGCTGCCCTCACGCAACCCCATGAGGCGGACCAGATGGCCGATGTCGATCGCGCCCTCGATACTCGCCACCATGGCGCCGGGCGTGGAGACTGCCACATCGATGCCCCAGTTCGGGCCGAACAGCGACTGATTGCGGATGTCGTTGATGCGGGCCACGACCCTGGGCACACCGAACTCGGTCTTGGCCAGCAGGCCCACGACCAGATTTGCCTTGTCGTCACCGGTGGCGGCGACAACCACGTCACAGGTCTCGATCCCTGCTTCTTCGAGAGTCTCCAGCTCGCAGGCATCGGCGTTGAGCCAGTCGGCCCCGGGCACCGCGTGCGGATCGAAGTTGCTGCGCTCGCGTTCGATCAGCAGGATCTTGTGGCCGTAGTCGAGCAGCTCGCGGGCAACGGAACGGCCGACCTTGCCGGCGCCGGCAACAGCGACTCGCATCTTCCGTTCCACCATCCCGCTATCGTGCCCTATTAATCAGAGTCGACCGACGGGAATGACGTGAGCCTGCACGAGCTGTACCTGGCCTTGCTTATCGGTGGGCTTGTGCTGCTCGCCAGCATTGTCGGCACTCGGGTGGCTACGCGTATCGGGTTCCCCAGCCTTTTGTTCTTTCTTTTGGTGGGTGTGGTGCTTGGCGAAGACGGGCTCGGCCTTGACTTCGACAATGTGGAACTGGCCCGGAATGTGTGCACCGCAGCACTGGCGGTCATTCTCGTCGAGGGTGGTTTGACCACGCGGTTTTCCGACATTCGTAAGGTGCTCGCACCCGCCGGTGCGCTGGCCACCGTCGGAGTGGTGATCAGCACGGTGGTAACCGCCGTCGGTGCGCACGTGTTGTTGCGTATGGACTGGCAGTTGGCATTGCTGTTGGGCGCCATCGTGTCCTCCACCGATGCCGCGGCCGTGTTCTCCGTTCTGAGGGTGCTGCCGCTGCCGCGCCGGCTCGCGGGTCTGCTGGAGGCGGAGTCCGGATTCAACGACGCTCCCGCCGTGATTCTGGTCTTGATGTTCAGCATCGTGCCCTTCGTATTCGAGCCGAAGAGTGCCGTTGTTCAGATCGTGTATGAACTCCTGGCCGGTTCTGCGATCGGTTTGGTGTGTGGGTTTGTTGGGGCGATCGCACTGCGCCGCGTTGCGCTGCCCGCGTCGGGTTTGTACCCGATCGCGACATTCGGTATCGGTCTGGTCGCGTTCGCGGCCTCCGGCAGCGTGCACGCCAGCGGATTCATCGCCGCCTATCTGGCCGCCGTGGTGCTGGCCAATTCCGGTCTACCGCACCGGTCTGCTACCCGATCGTTCGCAGAGGGGCTCGGTTGGCTGGCGCAGATAGGTCTTTTCGTGCTGCTGGGCTTGCTGGTCAATCCCAGTGAGTTGTGGGGCGACCTGGTTCCGGCAATCGTCGTCGGGCTCGTGCTGCTGCTGGTGGCCCGGCCGCTGTCTGTGGTGGGATCACTTGTCGGTTTCGGAATCCCCTGGCGCGAGCAGGCCTTTCTGTCCTGGGCAGGTTTGCGCGGTGCGGTGCCCGTCGTTCTTGCCACCTTCCCGATCGTGGAGGGCGTGCCGAACAGTTACCGTCTGCTGAATATCGTGTTCGTTCTGGTGGTGGTTTTCACCCTGGTGCAGGGGCCAAGCTTGCGGCCCGTCGCGCGTCTGCTCGGCCTGATCACTCGCGAGGCCACCCGTGAAATCCAAGTCGAGGCAGCGCCTTTGGATGTGCTGGACGCCGAGCTGCTCACCATGAAGGTGCAGTCGGATTCCCGGTTACGCAATGTCACCATCCTCGAATTGCGATTACCGGATCCGGCTGTCGTCACCCTGATCATCAGGCAGGGCAACACCTTCGTTCCGCTACCGGACACCAGGATCGAATCGGACGATGAATTGATGATCGTCACTACCAGCAAGGCGCGGGCGTTGACCGAGTCGCGACTGCGTGCGGTGAGTCGGCGCGGCAAGCTCGCGTACTGGTTCGACGAGTACGGGGACCTCGGCTGATTGCGGCGCATAGCGTCAAGAAATTGTGGGGTATTAGGGTTTGCGTTGACGCACAGCAGCACTCGGGCATACAGTAACGCGCGTCAGCACCTCGCTAGGCGAGGCTCCTGCACGAACACAGGCCACTGATCCGACGACGTCGAGAGACGCCCAGGGTTAGGACAGATCTCCCCGGCCTAAGGGGTGATCCGAGGTGGCTTCCCGTTGGGGATTACGTCGTGCAGTGCCGAAGCTCTGACGAGAGAGGTGGTCGGCCCGCTCATTGGCGGGCGCTCTCTCCTGTCTGGGCGCCTTTGACGTGCGTTGACATGAAGATGTTGCGGCACAGCCGCTCTGGCAGCGAGGAGGTGAGGGACGACATGCAGTCCGGCGATAGTCCGTATCCCAGTCCGGGTCGGCAACCTGGCCTAGACCAGCACGTACACGTGTTCCCAGCCTTCCGCTGCGATACCGCTCACGTCTGACCTGTCGCGAAAAACATTGCGCCAGGCTTGATTTGCTGTGCGCGGAAATCGTCCGCAGTGGACCGAACCCTGAGAAGGGCGGCATCTGCTATGGCATTTTTCAACGGCGTTTCCCGCCGATACGACGACGGCACCCAAGCCCCTACTAGCGCCGTCATGGATAGCGCGCATGTCGGCGACATCGTCGGCGCCCTGGGCAGCATCGGGCAGAATGAGAGCACCGAGGGCCGCAGTAAGCGACAGCGATTCCGGATGTTGTTGGCAGTCTTGGGCCCCGGCCTCATCGTGATGGTCGGCGACAACGACGCGGGAGGCGTCGCCACGTACGCCCAGGCCGGACAGAACTACGGCATGGCATTGATATGGACGTTGGCCCTGCTGATTCCCGTTCTCTACGTGAATCAGGAGATGGTGGTCCGGCTCGGTGCGGTCGCGGGGGTGGGGCATGCGCGGCTTATCTTCACCAGGTTCGGACGGTTCTGGGGTGCGTTCAGCGTCGGCGACCTGTTTGTGGTGAACGCGCTGACGATCGTGACCGAATTCATCGGCGTGGCGATGGCGTTGAGCTACTTCGGACTTCCCCGGTGGATCTCGGTGCCGCTGGCTGCCGTGTTGTTGTTCGCGGTGATCGCCGGAGGATCGTTCCGGCGCTGGGAGCGATTCCTGTTCGCGCTCATCGCGCTCAACGTGGTGATGATTCCGATGGTGGTCTTGGTTCGGCCCACGCTGGCCGAAACGGCCTCCGGATTCGTTCCGTCATTTCCGGGCGGGTTGAACGCAGAACTGCTGATGTTGATCGTCGCGATCGTGGGTACCACGGTGGCACCGTGGCAGCTGTTCTTCCAGCAGTCCAACATCGTGGACAAGCGTTTGACTCCGCGCTGGATCCGTTACGAGCGAATCGATCTGGCGATCGGAATCGTCGTGGTGATGGTCGGCGCCATGTGCATCATGGGAGCTGCCGCATTCGGCCTGGCGGGTACCGACGCTGTCGGGAACTTCACCGACGCGGGTGCCGTCGCGCGGCTGCTGCACGAGCATGTGAGCCCTACGGTGGGTGCGCTCTTCGCCCTCTTGCTGCTGGATGCCTCGCTCATCGGCGCCAACGCGGTGGGTTTGGCCACCACCTATGCGCTGGGCGATACCTTCGGCAAGCGCCACTCGCTGCACTGGAAGCTCAGCGAGGCACCCACTTTCTACCTGGGCTATGGCGCGTTGCTCGCGGTAGCCGCGGCGGTGTCGTTCAGCCCGGATCCGGTGCTGGGTGTCCTCACTCAGGGGGTGCAGGCACTTGCCGGCGTGCTGCTGCCCTCGGCGACGGTGTTCTTGGTGCTGCTGTGCAACGACAAGGCAGTCCTGGGGCCGTGGGTCAACAACGTGCGCCAGAACATCGTTGCGGGAGTGATCGTTTGGTCATTGGTACTGCTGTCGTTGTCGCTGACCGCGGTGACATTCTTCCCGGACCTGACGACCCAACAGCTCAAGATGTTCTTTGGGGCCGGAGTCGTTGCCGGAGTCGTTGGTGGACTGGTGATTTACGCGATGCAGAAGCGGGCCGAGCGTGCTGGCGCTCGTGTCACGGCCAGCGATCTCGGGGGACTGGATCCCGCGGAGATCTGGGACCTCGAGTCCGCGCCGCGTGATCGGGTACTGCGGCGGGAAGTCCTGCGGCAGGAGCGTGAAACCTGGCGCACCCCAGCGCTGGACACGCTGGAACGCCCAACGTGGTCGCCGCTGCGTACCGCGGGAATGGTGGCTCTCCGTGGCTACCTCGTGCTGGCCGTGGTGCTGGTCGGTGTCAAAGTCGCGCAGACGATCGTGGGGTAGCGGAAATGAAGTGGCTTGAGTGGGCGCGCTGCCGTGGCATGTCGACCGATCTGTTCTTCTCGCCGGATAACGAACGGGGAAGGGCCCGAAATCTGCGGGAGGCACGCGCCAAACAGATCTGCCGGAATTGCCCGGTGCGGGACCCGTGCGGTAGGTACGCCATCGCGGCGGGCGAATCTTTCGGGGTGTGGGGAGCGACCACCCCACGGGAACGGCGCGACCGGAGCGGGGTGCCGCCGCGGAAGCGAGCACTAGACGTAGTTAGTCATTCCGAATAATATAGTTAGGTGACCCGAAACCATGAGATGGATCTGGGGTCCCGACACGCGTCCTGGTGTGAGACGGTTGCGATAGCTCAAGCAATCGCTCAGGGAGACAAGGTTTCCGCGGCGGGTATCTTACGGACCAGCCAGCGCCCGCTCGTGGTGTCCGAGGGTGTGCTGCACCTGCTCTCGGTGCTGATGCGCACGGCTCCGGTCGGTGATACGAGGCGACTACTCGACACCGCCCGGACCTGCACACCACCGCCGCCTATTCCGAATCTCGTTCCAGTACAACCACTCCAGGAGGTCACGCCCACTATGCCCACGCTCACCGATGAGATGAAGCGGATGCTCGGTTCCCAGCTGGCGATTCTTGCGACCGTGACCGACGGCACGACCCCTAACATCGGACCCAAACGCTCCCTGCGGGTCCGGGACGAGCATTCGCTGATTTTCAACGAGAACACCGGTGGGCAGACTTTGGCCAATATTCATGCGGGATCGAAGGTCTCGGTCGCGGTGATCGATCGCGAAGCGTTGGACGGCTACCGGTTTGTCGGTTCGGCCCACATTCACGAGTCGGGGCCCGCGTTCGACGATGCCGTCGCGTTCGCGCAGGAGCGCGGTCTGAAGTACCCGCGCTGTGCCGTCGTCATTGCGATCGACGACATCTACACGCTCAAGCCAGGTGTCACTGCGGGGAAGCGCGTGTAGACATGGATCATGACGAAGCCCATTTCAGCGTCTGACGAGGTTGTCCTGTACTGGCGACCGGGCTGCCCCTACTGCATCAAACTCCGGGCGGAACTGCGCTTCAGCGGACTTCGCTACACGCAGGTCAACATCTGGGAGTCCGCGGAGGCGGCGGCCTACGTGCGTTCCGTCGCCAACGGCAACGAGACGGTGCCGACTGTCGACGTCGCGGGGCATGCCGTGGTGAACCCCTCACGGCGGCAGCTGCTGGCCTTGGTTAGAGAGCATGCACCACAGGCGTTGCGAGAGTGACGCTCCTCACCCCGCGGTGACATCCGTGCTGGACCGCTCGGCCTGGACCAGCATGAATGCCCGATCGGTGGGAGGGGAGGGCCGTACGCTCACAGGGAATAGTTAGCGTAGGTATGTACTTTTCTTCTGTAGGCGTAACCGCCCCCCACGTACGTACATCGACTACTGAGGTGTCTAGGCATGACTGAAACGATTTCCACACCCGCCGCAACTACGACGCCCGACCTCGCCGATCAGCAAGAGCTCGAACGACGTGTCGCGCAGGTCGTGTCCAACGACCCGCAGCTACAGGCCCTCCTGCCCGATGACACGGTGTCCGACGCGGTCAACGAACCCGGCCTGACGCTCATCGAGCTGATCCGGCGGCTGCTGGAGGGCTATGGGGATCGCCCGGCTCTCGGGCAACGCGCCGTCGAATTGGTGACCGACGAGCACGGTGTGACCACCGTGGCGCTGAAGACCGAGTTCGTCACGACCTCCTACCGTGAGCTGTGGAATCGTGCCGAGGCCATCGCCGCCGCCTGGTACGCACAGGGAATTCGTGACGGGGACTTCGTCGCACAGCTCGGATTTACCAGCACGGACTTCGCCTCATTGGATGTCGCGGGGCTACGTCTGGGCACCGTCTCGGTGCCGTTGCAGACCGGCGCATCCGTGCAGCAGCGCAACGCGATCCTCGAAGAGACGCAGCCCACGGTGTTCGCCGCCAGCGTCGAGTACCTCGAGGCCGCGGTGGAATCCGTGCTCGCGACGCCGTCCGTGCAACTGTTGTCGGTGTTCGACTACCACCCGGAGGCGGATGCCCATCGTGCGGCACTGAGCGCCGTGCGTGACCGGCTGGAGACGGCCGGGCGGACGATCACCATCGATTCGTTGGGCGATGCCATCGCCCGTGGCCGCGAGCTTCCCGCAGCGCCACAGCCCAGCGAAGATCCCGACGCGCTGCGCCTGCTTATCTACACCTCCGGTAGCACCGGCACCCCGAAGGGAGCGATGTACCCGCAGTGGCTGGTGGCCAACCTGTGGCAGAAGAAGTGGCTCACCACAACGGTGATCCCATCCGTGGGCGTCAACTTCATGCCGATGAGCCACCTCGCGGGCCGCCTTACTCTGATGGGCACCCTCTCCGGCGGCGGTACGGCCTACTACATCGCGTCCAGCGACCTGTCGACGTTCTTCGAGGACATCGCGCTCATCCGTCCCACCGAGGTGCTGTTTGTGCCGCGGGTGGTGGAGATGGTCTTCCAGCGGTACCAGGCCGAGCTGGATCGCTCGCTCGCACCTGGCGAAAGCAATGCCGAAATCGCCGAACAGATCAAGGTGCGCATCCGCGAGGAAGATTTCGGTGGGCGTGTGCTCAACGCCGGATCTGGTTCTGCGCCACTGTCTCCCGAGATGAATGACTTCATGGAGTCGTTGCTGCAGGTAGCGATGCTCGACGGCTACGGTTCCACCGAGGCCGGCGCAGTGTGGCGTGACGGTGTCTTGCAGCGCCCTCCGGTCACCGAGTACAAGCTTGTTGATGTTCCCGAACTTGGTTACTTCACAACGGATTCCCCGCATCCGCGGGGTGAGCTGCGCATCAAGTCGGAGACCATGTTCCCCGGCTACTACAAGCGCCCCGAAACCACGGCGGATGTCTTCGACGAAGACGGCTTCTACATGACCGGCGACGTGGTCGCCGAGTTGGGACCGGACCACCTCAAGTACCTCGACCGCGTCAAGAACGTGCTCAAGCTCGCCCAGGGTGAGTTTGTCGCGGTGTCCAAGCTGGAGGCCGCCTACACCGGTAGTCCGCTGGTTCGGCAGATCTTCGTGTACGGCAACAGCGAGCGTTCGTACCTGCTGGCAGTAGTCGTGCCCACTCCGGAAGCCCTTGAACGATATGCGGATTCGCCGGATGCGCTCAAGCCGCTAATCCAGGATTCACTGCAGCAGGTCGCCAAGAGTGCGGAGCTACAGTCCTACGAAATCCCCCGGGACTTCATCGTTGAGACCGTGCCGTTCACGGTCGAGTCCGGATTGCTATCGGATGCCCGCAAGCTGTTGCGCCCCAAGCTGAAGGAGCACTACGGCGAACGACTGGAGGCGCTGTACGCCGACCTGGCCGAAAGTCAGAACGAGCGTCTGCGCGAGCTGGCGCGGGAGGCGGCGGGCCGTCCGGTGCTCGATACCGTGACCGATGCCGCTGCGGCTCTGTTGGGGGCGTCAGCGGCAGACCTGGGCCCAGATGTCCGGTTCATTGACCTCGGCGGTGACTCGCTTTCGGCGCTGTCGTACTCCGAATTGCTGCGCGACATCTTCGAGGTGGACGTTCCGGTCGGTGTCATCAACAGCGTCGCCAATGATCTCGCTGCCATCGCCCGGCACATTGAGGCACAGCGCACTGGCGCCGCGACGCAGCCGACGTTCGCATCGGTCCACGGCAGAGATGCCACGGTTATCAACGCAGCCGAACTCACCCTCGAAAAGTTCATTGACGAGTCGGTGTTGAAAGCGGCCAAGGAAATTCAGCCACCTACCGCGGACGTGAAGACCGTGTTGGTAACGGGCGGCAATGGCTGGCTTGGCCGCTGGCTGGTACTGGACTGGCTCGAGCGGCTGGTTCCCGCAGGCGGGAAGGTATACGCACTCATCCGCGGTACCGATGCCGCGGCCGCCCGTGCGCGCCTCGATGCCGTCTATGAGTCGGGAGACCCGAAGCTGTCGGCGCACTACCGTCAGCTCGCCGAGCAGGGCCTTGAAGTGATCGCCGGTGACTTCGGTGACCAGAACCTGGGTCTGTCCCAGGATATTTGGCAGAAGCTGGCCGCAGATGTCGATCTGATTGTCCATTCCGGTGCATTGGTGAACCATGTGCTGCCGTACAGCCAGCTGTTCGGCCCCAATGTGGCGGGCACCGCCGAGATCATCAAGTTGGCGATCTCCGAACGGCTCAAGCCGGTCACTTATCTGTCGACGGTCGGCATCGCCGATCAGATCCCGGTGACGCAGTTCGAGGAAGACTCCGATGTCAGGGAGATGTCGGCGCAGCGGCAGATCAACGATGGCTACGCCAACGGGTACGGCAATTCGAAATGGGCCGGCGAGGTGCTGCTACGTGAGGCCCATGACCTGGCGGGGCTGCCGGTGCGGGTGTTCCGGTCCGACATGATCCTGGCCCACAGCGAGTACCACGGTCAGCTCAATGTCACCGACGTGTTCACGCGAACCATCCAGAGTTTGTTGCTCACCGGCGTCGCACCGGGCAGCTTCTACGAATTGGATGCCGAAGGCAATCGTCAGCGCGCCCATTATGACGGCGTCCCAGGTGATTTCACGGCCGCTTCGATCACCGCGATTGGCGGTGTGAATGTGACGGACGGTTACCACAGCTTCGATGTGTTCAACCCCCACCACGACGGTGTCTCGATGGATACCTTCGTGGATTGGCTCATCGAGGCCGGGTACAAGATCGCCCGCATTGACGACTATGGCCAGTGGCTGGCGCGGTTCGAGACAGCCCTCAAGGGGTTGCCCGAGCAACAGCGCCAGCAGTCCGTGCTACCGCTGCTCAAGATGTACCAGAATCCGCAGTCGGCGATCGACGGAAGTGCGCTGCCGACAGCCGAATTCAGCGGAGCGGTGCGAGAGGCGAAGGTCGGCGGCCTGGACCAGACACCAGGTGAGATCCCGCATGTCACCAAGGAGCTGATCCTCAAGTACGCCGACGATATCAGTCTGCTGGGTCTGATCTAGCCGATAGAATCCCGCCTGTGACCCATGCAGGCGAGGAGCAGCGCCTGCGCGACCTCGCGCGTCTTCGCCGGGTACGCGACCGGATCGACCGCGAGTACGCGCAGCCGCTGAACGTCGAAGAACTGGCTCGCGATGCTCATATGTCCGCAGGGCACCTGAGCCGCCAGTTCAAGAGCGCTTACGGGGAGTCGCCGTACTCCTACCTCATGACCCGGCGGATCGAGCGGGCCATGATGCTGCTGCGGCGGGGAGACATGAGTGTCACCGACGTCTGCTTCGCGGTCGGTGGCTCATCGCTCGGCACTTTCAGCACGCGTTTCGCCGAACTGGTCGGTGTTCCGCCCAGTGTGTACCGAGAGCGCTCTGCAGAGCACGTCGCAGGAATCCCGGCGTGCGTCGCCAAGCACGTCACCAGACCGATCAGGAATCAAGAAGCTACCACTGCGCGGCGCAGCTAGCGTGACCGGCATGGACATCACGATCAATGCGAGCTTCCTGCCACACACCGACCCGGAGGCCTCGCTGGCCTTTTATCGTGACGCGCTTGGGTTCGAGGTGCGCAAGGACGTCGGATATGAAGGCATGCGGTGGATCACCGTCGGTCCGGTGGGGCGTCCCGATATGAACATCGTGTTGACACCCCCTGCTGCAGACCCGGGAATCACGGAGGAAGAGCGCCGGACCGTCTCCGAGATGATGGCCAAGGGCACGTACGCGAGCATCATGCTGGCCACCGATGACCTGGCCGCGCTTTTCGAACGTGTGCAGGCGACCGGCGCCGAAGTCATGCAGGAGCCCATCGATCAGCCCTGGGGTTCCCGAGACTGTGCCTTCCGTGATCCCGCAGGCTGCACCGTCCGCATCCAGGAGCTGCCCTGAATGGCCCAGAGCGCCAAAACGACCGACCACCATCCGGCCGATAGTCACGATCTGATCCGCGTGCACGGCGCACGGGTCAACAACCTGAAAGACATCAGCGTCGAGCTACCCAAGCGCCGACTCACGGTGTTCACCGGTGTCTCCGGCTCAGGGAAGAGTTCGTTGGTGTTCGGCACCGTGGCCGCCGAATCGCAACGCCTGATCAACGAGACCTACAGCGCTTTCGTGCAGGGATTCATGCCATCCCTCGCGCGACCAGATGTCGATGTGCTCGACGGGCTGACGACGGCGATCATCGTCGATCAGGAACGCATGGGCTCGGACCCGCGATCCACGGTGGGTACCGCAACCGATGCCAACGCGATGCTACGTATCCTCTTCAGCCGGCTCGGCAAGCCGCATATCGGTTCGGCACAGGCATTCTCGTTCAACGTTGCCTCGATAAGCGGTGCGGGAGCGGTAACCGTTCAACGTGGCTCACAGCCCACCAAGGAGCGTCGAGAGTTCAGCATCACCGGAGGTATGTGCCCACGATGCGAAGGGCGGGGTTCGATCAACGATATCGATCTCACCGCACTCTATGACGACAGCAAGTCGCTCAACGAGGGCGCACTGACCATTCCCGGTTACAGCATGGACGGGTGGTACGGGCGCATCTATCGCGGTTGCGGGTTCCTGGACCCCGACAAGCCGATTCGTAAGTACACCAAAAAGGAACTGCATGATCTGCTGCACAAGGAGGCGACCAAGCTCAAGGTTGATGGTGTCAACCTGACATATCTCGGATTGATTCCGCAGATCCAGAAGTCCTACTTGTCCAAGGACATTGAGTCCATGCAGCCGCACATACGCACGTTTGTGGAGCGGATTGCCACCTTCACCACCTGTCCGGACTGCGACGGAACCCGGCTTTCCGCGCTCGCCCGCTCGTCGAAGATCAAAGGCAAGAACATTGCCGAGGTGTGCGCGATGCAGATCAGCGACCTGGCCGAGTGGGTGAGTGCTCTGGAGGAACCTTCGGCTGCCCCGCTGCTGGAAAAACTAAGGCATTCATTGGACTCGTTCGTACAGATCGGGCTCGGCTACCTATCCCTGGATCGGCCAGCCGGAACGTTATCCGGTGGAGAAGCTCAACGCACCAAGATGATTCGCCACCTCGGCTCCTCGCTTACCGACATCACCTATGTGTTCGACGAGCCGACCATAGGCCTGCATCCGCATGACATCCAGCGGATGAACAGTCTGCTGCTGCAGTTGCGCGACAAGGGCAACACCGTGCTGGTGGTGGAGCACAAACCTGAGACCATCCACATCGCGGACCATGTCGTCGATTTGGGACCCGGTGCGGGCGCTCGCGGTGGGACTGTGTGCTTCGAGGGCACGGTGGCGCAGCTGCGAACCAGCGGCACCATTACCGGGAGGCACCTCGATGACCGTGCCACGTTGAAGGAATCCGTGCGGATACCGAACTCCTGCTTGGAAATTCGAGGTGCCAGCACCCATAACCTGCAGAAGATAGACCTCGATATCCCTCTCGGTGTGCTGGTGGTCATCACCGGCGTCGCGGGTTCGGGCAAGAGCTCGCTGATTGACGGATCGGTGGCCAAGCTCGATGAAGTAATCACTGTGGACCAGACACCGATCCGGGGCTCACGGCGCAGCAACCCGGCGACCTACACCGGCCTGCTGGAGCCGATCCGTAAGGCATTCGCCAAAGCCAACGGGGTGAAGCCGGCCCTGTTCAGTGCGAACTCGGAAGGGGCATGCCCCCATTGCAACGGCGCGGGTGTCATCTACACCGATCTGGGTGTGATGGCGACTGTGGAGACCACATGCGATGTGTGCGAAGGCAAGCGGTTCGACACCGCGGTGCTGAACTATCACTTCGGTGGCCGCGATATCAGTCAGGTGCTGGCACTGTCGGTCGCGGACGCACAGACGTTCTTCGGGGTAGGCGATGCCAAACTTCCAGCAGCCCACAAGATTTTGACCAGCCTGAATGAGGTCGGCCTGGGCTATCTCAGCCTTGGTCAGCCGCTCACGACGCTCTCCGGTGGAGAGCGGCAGCGCCTCAAGCTGGCCACACACATGGGCGCGGCAGGGGGTGTCTATGTCCTGGACGAGCCGACCACGGGCCTACATCTTGCCGACGTCGAGCAGCTCCTCGGCTTGTTGGACGGGCTGGTGGATTCCGGGAAGTCCGTGATTGTCATCGAGCACCATCAGGCGGTGATGGCACATGCCGACTGGATCATCGACCTGGGCCCGGGTGCCGGGCACGACGGAGGCCGCGTGGTCTTCGAAGGTACTCCCGAAGATCTTGTTGGTGCACGGTCGACGCTGACAGGCAAGCACCTCGCTGAGTATGTGGGCGCCTAGCGATACCGGGCGCGCCTGAATCGTCGACCTTCCACTACGTCTGTCGTGAAAGCCACTACGTCCGTTGTGAAAACGCGTTGTCTACGCTGTCCTGGACACAGGAGGTCGCCGATGGCAACGAAGCCCAAAGCTGTTCTCGGTGGCACCGCATGGGCCGGGGCGGCAGCGGCGGTGGCAGGGATAGCAGGCACCGCGACCGCATTGCGCAGTCCCGCGGTGGTGCGCCGGCTCAACAACTGGGCGGCACGCAAGCTGACCGACGCGCAACGGGCCGATCGGCACGCCGCCATCTTGCCGTCGCCGATACCGGGGCCCAGCTTCTATTCCGAACCAGGTGATCTGACCAGCCGTGCCAACGGAGAAATCGTTCGTACCCATCGAGTCTTTCCGCGGATTCCGCTGCCGGGATTGACCATTCAGCGATTTATGGTGCGCTCCACCGATACGGCGGGCAATGCGGTACCCGTGACGGCGACCCTGATCGAGCCGAACCGCCCGTGGCGGGGCCCGGGTGCGCGGCCCGTGGTGGTCCGCAACCAGCCGATCAACTCGCTCGGGCTCAAGGCGGCGCCCTCGTACCGGATCGAGCGCGGCATGTACGTGGACGTGCCGCCGTTCGCGCCGCTGCTGCTGGCACGAAACTACGCGGTGCTCGTACCCGATCATGAGGGCCCGCGGATGGCCTACTCTGCGGGCGTCATGGCTGCTCACGCCGTACTGGATTCGGTACGCGGAATGCGGGGACTACGCCCTGATCTCGTCGAGTCCCCCATGGTGATGGACGGGTACAGCGGTGGTGCCATCGCAACGGTGTGGGCCGCCCAGGAGCAGCCGGTCTACGCGCCGGAGCTGAGTTTCAAAGGGGCCGTCGCGGGTGGGACACCGACGGATTACGCGCTGTTGTATCGCAGCATGAACAGTGCCTTGGGATCTGGGCTTTTCGCCGCGGCCACGATCGGGCAGGCGCGTGAGTATCCGGACATGCTGGAGCTGTTCGGTGACTTTGCTCTCTATATGACGACCTTGATCAAGGACTTACCCCAGCCGCCCCTGGCTGTGGCCGGGGTGGCACGTATTGATCTGGACGTATTAGCGGCAATTCCAGAGCCTTTCGAGTCCACGATCGCACAGAATGTGATCGCCGCGAACAAGCCCGGCGCCGCGGCGCCGGTGATGCCGATCCTGCTCTACCACGGATCACGCGATCGGTTCATCGGTGATCAGTTCGTCCCGGAGCAGGGCGCGAAGGCGCTCGTCGAGAGTTGGCGGTCCAAGGGAGCGACGGTGGACTACCTGCCCGTGCCTGGCGAACATCTGATCGCAGCGGGGTGGGCGATGCCCAGTGTGTTGCGTTGGATGCGCGGCGCACTGGGGGATTAGGCGTCCTCGAATCAGGATGTGACTCAGGGTTTTCCCGGAGGCGGGGAGCACTGTCGGACGGCTACGCTCGCTGGCATGACGACCGTTGCGCCCGAGCAATCTGGCACCGCCGAAGATGAGGGAGCCGGTACCGCGCCGCGGTGGACCCCGTTGCAGAAGCTCGGATTCCGTCTGCTGTTCACCATCGGTGGCGGGATTCTCCTGCTCTCGGTGTACGATAACCTGGGTCTTTACAGCTTGTTTGAGCCGGTTCTGTGGCTGACGGCCCAGATTGGAAGCATCCTCATTCGCGGTCGCGGTATCGAACTCACCGTCTCCTCCGGCGGCGACCTGCTATGGCTGTGGTGCTACCACCTGGGGTGGATTGTCCTCGCCGTGGCGATCACCGCGATATGGACGGTGTTGGACCGCCGCCGGTCGAACTATCGGGGCCTGGCAGCCTCGCTGTGGGTGTTCGCTCGGTTCGGTCTCGCGATGTCGATGATCACGTATGGAATCGCGAAAGCGATTCCCACGCAGATGGGGTTCATGGCTCTGCCCGATCGACAGCTGCAATTAGTCGGCGACACAAGCTTGTTCAACACGCTCTGGGGTTTCATGGGTGCCTCGGAGCCCTACTCCATCGCCACGGGGCTCGTGGAACTGGTGTCGGGACTGCTGCTGCTGTGGAACCGCACGTGGGTGCTGGGCGCCCTGGGGTCAGTCTTCGCCATGGCACAGGTGTTCCTTCTCAACATGACCTACGACGTTCCGGTGAAGCAGGTATCCGGAGAGTTGTTCCTGGTAGCCGTCGCCGTCACCGCGCCCCTGTGGCCAAACCTCGTCCGGGTGGTCTTGAATCGCGTGAGCACGCAACCGGTGCGGCTTTGGCGAGCCCTCGGCTCCAGTCGGAAGTGGGCGCTCACCACCGGTGTCGTGCTGAAGTTCGGGGTGGCATCGGTTCTCACCGCGCTCATCATCCTGCAGTCGATCGCGGTGTACTCGACGTACAACACACCGACCTCGAGTCTTGACGGCGTTTGGCATGCAACGTCATTCACCATTGACGGGCAAGGGGCAACGCTGAACCAGATTCAGCCGGCGCCCTGGCCCAACGTCGCGATCTCTCACCGCGACACGGTGGCGGAGTTCAGCGTGATGAAGTTCGTTTCCCAGACGCCGGACGGACGTACCTCGGCGTGGCTGCTACAGGTCAAGGATGATCGGCTCGAGTTGCGCAAGCGTGAGTCCGATCCACCTCAGCTGGTTCTTCAGGCGCTTCAACCCAGCCGGGACCGGCTGCTGCTCAACGGTGTCGTGGAGGGCAAGAGGATCGAGGGCACCTACGAGCGCCGGTTCATGGAACGCAGCAAGTCCGGATTCCGTTGGATTCAACCGGAAATGGATCCGGATTCTGTCGACGCTGACGGATAGCCGTGCTGCAGAACATTCAGTAAGACCCTTCTATGCGTTTCTCTCCCAGTAGATCTCAAGCTTTCATCTACGTGCGATGTGATTACGGATAGGCCTCACATTCGGGCGTCCGGGGATTTCTGCACGAGCATTTCATTCCCAAATAGGCTTGGTATCAAGGTATTAGACGTTTCCAGACCGAGATCGCGGATTGTGTCCTTCGTGACGAGTCAACGTGGTTTACTCGTCGGAATCGGGTCGCGCGCGACGAGGCGTGCCGTACGTTGGCGGTGCTTCGCACATGACCGAGCCTGGGTGCCGCCGCATTCGAAGTTCGGTTATCCGTTGTGCTCACATCCGATCTGGAGATACATGTTTGTGCAGCTGACATGCTGCCGAGCGCGGATGACAGTCGGAGGGACTCGAGATTTTCACGATCTTGAAGCGTGTGTGGATTCCGTTGGTGCTCGTGGTGGTGGGAGTTGCGGGCGGATTCACCGTGTCGCGGCTGCACGGTGTCTTCGGTAATGAGCGTCGTGACTGTCACGAGAACCATTGCGCACGTGCAAATCCGGCGAGCAGAACCGCGAACCCGCCTATCTCGCCGGCGATGAGTGAGACCATAGCCAGGTGCATTGCCGCACTGGGTTTTTCGAATTGATTGGTGGTGTCACGCAGCGCGCCATGAATCATGTAGCTCACGATCGCGGCGAGAAAGAAGAAGACCAGCACCATTGCGGCAGTCAGGTTTACCCAGCTGGGCCACCCGCTCAACTCGACGAATACCGCGGTGAGCAAGGTGGCGAATGCGTAGAGCAGGGCGGCGCGATGCGCGGTATCCACATACGGGTGCGCGAGATGGTTTGGGCTGGTCACCATCTGACGGTACTTCCACACGCCCAATCCGAGGGCGAGAAGGAAGAGGAGCCCGGCCGCAATAAGTGTTATGGCGGTGTCGGTGCTGAGCACGTATCCGGTGCTGGTCATTGTCGCCGTCCTTTCCCCAAGAGGTTAGGGCCCCGCAGGCACCCGTTTTCAATTGAGATCAACGTGGGGGCCCGGTTACTTGTCGTGGAGATGTTCCAGGCCGGTGACGAGCAGTCCCAGGCCGAACTCGAAATCATCCTCAATCGAAACGGCCAGGGAGTTCCCGATGGCGAGTGTCATCGGGAAGTTGGCCAGGTCGAGGTCCTGCACGAGGCGCATCAGAAGTGCGGGATCGGTGCCGCGGCTCCTATGTTCCACTCCTAGCTGAGTCGCGAAGCCCAGGACGTAGCGGCCCACAGTCGTATAGATGCGGGCCGCATCCCCCGGGGAGAATCCCGCATTCACAAACAGCGCGAGCGTGCGTTCGCGGAGCATGAAAACCTTCGGCCCGACGGGCAACTGCTCGGTGAGTAACGCGGCGACATTCGGATGCCGCCGCATGGCCTCGAACAAAGCACGCGAGGTGACGATGCACGCGCGCTGCCAGGGGAGTTCCGCGAGTTTCTCGTCGTCGAACTCGACCTCTCCAAATACTCGATCGACGACATGCGCGACGAGCTCGGTGCGGTTCTCGAAATGCCGGTAGATCGTCGCGGTCCCGGAATCGAGCCGACGTGCCAGGGCGCGCATCGACAGCGCCTCGCCGCCCTCTTCGTCCACGATCCGCAGCGCCGCGTCGACGATCGAATCCATGGGTACAGGTGGGCGGCCGCGTGTTCGTCGCTCGTCCGTCACACCGGCCAGTATGTCCCTCTTGACACCGCCCGGCAATTTCGGCAACACTGTCTCCGTAATTCAGTCAGATGGCATGACCAGGGAACCGCGACCGAGTCCACACCGCGCTGATGACGTGGACTGGCTCATGAGGGGTGTCGCGGACTTCCTCGGTCGCCTCTGACCAGGACTCGCAGCGACCCTCAGCCCAATAGTCGTTCGATGGCTGCGACAGCGTAGGCACCGCCGTTCTCGGCACCGACGACATTCGCCGCCAGGCGGACCCGATCTTTGAGCTCTTGGTCGGTAGTGGCCGCACGGATGGCCTCCGAGAGTCGTTCAGTCGTCAGGGCGCGTTGTGGGATGGTGTCGGTGCTGAGCCCCAGATTCCGGAGCCGTCCAGCCCAGAAGGGTTGATCACCGAGGCCGGGTACGGCCACCGTGGGCGCTCCGGCACGCAGACCGGCAGCGGTTGTCCCGGCGCCGCAATGGTGCACCACGGCGGCCATGCGTGGAAAGAGCCAACTGTGCGGCAGCTCGTCCACGGTCAGGATGTCATCATCGTCGGCATTGATCCCGGCCCAACCTGTTTGCATGATCCCCCGCACACCCGCCTGATGTACCGCGCCGCGCACGAGCTCCGATAGGCGTTCAGCGTCGGCAGCCGACGTCATCGTGCTGCCGAAGCCGAAGTACACCGGTGGATCACCCGCCGCGAGGAAATCGGTCAGCTCTGGGGCGGGTCGCCACTGTGGATCGGTTTCCGGCCACCAGTACCCGGCGACCTCCAGGCCCGGCCGCCAATCCGGCGGGCGCGGTACAATATATGTCGAGAATCCGTGCAGAACAGTCCATTTCGACTCTGTACGGTTCATGCGCGACTTGCTTGCCGATACCTTCGGCAGATCAAGCTCTCGCCGGAAGCCGGCTACCACCCCGCCATAGAGGCGATCGACAAGCCAGGCCCCGGCGTGGGATGCCAGACGATTGCCTGCCGCGGCCGCGGACCAAGCTCCGAGGGTCGCTGGCGGGAACTGGGAGGTGGCAGAACAGGGCTGTAGCCGAATCCCCATGGAGGGAATGCCTTTCGCTTCGGCTAGAGGATGCCCTGCTAATTCGGAGAAGGGCGACAGCAGCAAGATGTCTGTCGTCACGTCCTGAACGGCGCTGATTATTGCGGCGCCGAGGGACCGCATGCCGCGCGGGGCGAGAAACTCGGCGAGCCCCTTGGTGACGTTGACGTCGGCGTCCTGGGCCGGTGTGTCCGGCTCAGCAACGCCACGGAAATGCAGGCCTGAAGCGGTTATCAAGGAGCTGAAGCGATCAAACGCGGCAATTGTCACCTGGTGTCCGGCCTGGCGTAGGCGGACACCGACACCGGTCAGCGGGGCGACATCACCGTGGCTGCCGATGGCGGCGATGAGGATGCGGGCCATTACACCCTCCGCACTACTCGCCGGAACATCTTCACGAGATCCTCGGTGTACCCGTTGGTATCGAACGAGGGGTCTTGCAGGATCTTCTCCACGACGGCATTGACGGCTCCTCGCAGTGCGATCGCGGTGGAATCGACTGGAAAGGACGAGAATTCACCGGACTTCTGACCGGCTCGGAGAATTGCTGATGGGTCGAGCTGGGTCAATTGCGCGGCTAGCTCGGGTGTCAATCCCACGTCGCGCAGATGTCTGCCACCGCTGGGTTTGTAGCCCGCTGCGAGCTGTGTCAGCGCCGCCAACTGAATCCGGTGGCTGTCGAAATAGCTGATACTGGAACGGATATAGGCCGCAAGCTTGTCAGTCTGCGTCCGCGCTCGATCAACCTCGGGGATCACCGCATCGAGTCCGGACCGGTACATCGAGGCGATCACCGCCTCGACGAGTCCATCCTTGGAACCGAAGTGGTACAGCACCACGCTCATCGCGATTCCGGCACGCTCGGCAATCTTCCGAATCGAGGTCTGCGGATAACCCAGCTCGGCGATGACTTCGATGGCGCACGCGACGATCTGATCGCGGCGGGCGACCTCAGTGAACGTCGGCTCCCGACCGGTTTTAGATCGCATGATCGAATTATAGATCAATTGATCTAGACAGTTCAGGCTGTTTCGCCTGGTTAACGGCAAGTTAACGGCTATATACCACTTTTCGCTGACCCCAACCCCCATGGGGTATTCTGAGTTTTAGCTGAGAATCAGCCGAGGATCTCATAAATTGGGAACCAGGTGGACCTTAATACCGTTGAACAGGGTGAATGCATCAACGTTGATGTCTTTGGCAAGTGATGTTCACTTCCTAGGCCATTAGCAAGATGACCGAGCGGAAAGGAAACACCACATGAAAAAGTCACTCGCTGCAATCGTCGGCGGCGCTGGCATCGCTGTAGCCGTCGCTGTCATGGGCGCCCCTGTCGCCCTGGCGGGGCCGACGCCTCCTCCGGTCTGCTACGCCAGCGAGACCAGTGTCAACGCTACTGATCTGCGTCCTTGCGTGGCTCCGGGCGATGTCATTTATGAGCAGGGCGTCCACCAGCCGACGTATGAAGGCGCCAATCCGTTGGTCCCGCTGGGCACCAACCCGCACGTCCCCTTTGGCACCAACAAAAACAACGCTTCGTAACCAGATGTAAGTCCGCTTCATCTTCGTCGACGCAGAAGGAGCAACAACCATGAAGAAGATCACGACCGCCGCGGCGCTACTCGCTGCCGCGGGGCTGTCCCTGGCCACAGCCGGCGCAGCCTTGGCCGGTCCCGCTGCGGACCCGGACTCCGTCATCAATGACCTCAAGTCCAACGGGTACCGAGTCATCGTCACCAAGGTGGGGTCGGATCATCCGTCGCAGTGCACCGTGCAGGGAGTGTCACAGCAGTCCGCCGTTCAGAACGTGCAGCCGGGACGCAACATGCGCAACCAGCCGACGACGGTTCCTACTGCGGGACAAAAGGTCGCGTACGTCACGCTGGCTTGCTAACCACCCCTTCGGTGGTGGCGGCACCTGGTAGTGAGCGGATCTGCCAACGATCCTCCTGCCGTGTCGCCACTACCCGGATGAGCACTGAGACTGCGGGCCGATTCTCGAAAGAGAACTCGGCCCGTACGTATGAGAGCACCGCTGTCTCCCCAGCTGGCGCGCCCGAGGCATGACTCCCCACGGACGACACGTATCATGCTGTGGGATAAAGATATTCATCGGAAACTCATGCGGCACAAGTAAATACGGTCCGGTACTCGTCGATGAGATTGGAGTTGCCTGGCGCACGGATGCTTCGCGAGTGCGAACACCGGGGTCGGGAGCGGATTCAGAAGTGCAAGAGGCGGTTCGGTGTCAGACGGCAGTTCCTTGTTCTCGTATTCGTGGATGACGGCGGCCACCACCGGAAGAAAATGCATGTCGCGTCTATTTCATGGGCGTGACGCGCGGCTATTTCGCCGAATGAGATAGCGCGTAAGCCATCCCACAGAGTGGGACGACGGGTGCCCAAAAGGTGGGATGGGTAACAGAAAATTTCCTGCGTTAATACAAGAGATGCACGGATGTGTGAGAAAAGTGACCAATGTGATTAGCGCACAGCAAATTACGGCGCGGGGTCATCGAACATTCAACAAACCAATCATGTACTGGGCGTTTGTTGGATTGGACGAACGTTCATCCATGCTCTACCGTAATCAGTAAGGCGTTGGCGGAGAGTAATTCTCGCCATAATCTTCAGCAAATATGACGCAAGCCACATATTTTGGTAGGTCGTCAAGCTCGTTGTTAGCGTCGCGTCCCATGTCTGATCTCGCTGCTTTGCTGGCGTTTATCCATCAGGTCTCGGGTACGCCGTACATCTCGGGCGGAGACTCCGCTCGTGGCACCGACTGCTCCGGTCTGGCCTCCTGGGTGTCCAATGTCGCCACCGATCGTCCCGCCTTCGGTTCTCGCTTCAATACGGGGAACCAAGAGCGTGCCCTCCTCGCGCGTGGTTTCAAGTACGGCACCGCACCAGGTGCATTGGTGATTGGCTGGAACGGCGGTCACACCGCTGTCACGCTGCCCGACGGCACTGCGGTGTCCAGTGGCGAGGGCGGTGGCGTCAAGATCGGTGGCGGCGGCGCCTACCAGGCGCAGTTCAAGCGGCACATGTACCTGCCGATGGACAATGAGGGTGAGGCCGCTCCGCTGGATGTACCCGCTCATGGGGAAGGTCCCGAGGTGATCCCCGCGTCGGTCCTCGCGCCTGATGCCGAGCCGGCTCCCGCCGACGAGGCCCCCGCTGAAGCAGACGCCGTCGCGATCTAAGGAACCTCCAATCCATAGGCGCCACCCCGTAATTGGTGTTGTCGCTCACTGTTCCCGATAGGCGGGACAAGTTCCGCGTGCCTTCGTAGCGTTGTGATTGCCTGGAAACATGAATGGCAATTCTGCTCTGCTACAAGGAAAGAACGTCATCGTCACCGGTGGCGCTCGCGGGCTCGGTGCGGCCTTTGCGCGCCGGATAGTGTCGGAGGGCGGCCAAGTCGTCGTGGCCGATGTGCTCGAGGACGACGGACGGCGGCTCGCGGCCGAGCTCGGTGACTCCGCGCGATTTGCCCGGCTTGACGTAACAGACGCCGACCAGTGGCGCGCGCTGGTCGAAACCACGCTGGCGGAGTTCGGCGCTGTCACCGGATTGGTGAACAACGCCGGTATCTCCAGTGCCTCGTTGGTTGCCGACGAGCACCTTGAACACTTTCGCAAGGTGATCGAGGTGAACTTGGTCGGTGTTTTCATCGGCATGCAGGCCGTTATCCCGCCGATGCGCGCACGGGGCGGCGGTTCGATCGTGAACATCTCCTCGGCCGCCGGTCTCGTCGGTCTGGCCCTCACCTCTGGCTATGGCGCATCGAAATGGGGTGTACGTGGACTTTCCAAGGTTGCGGCGGTTGAGTTAGGCCCCGAGCGGATTCGGGTGAACTCAGTGCATCCCGGTGTCGTGTACACCCCCATGACGGCCCAAGCCGGTTTTCGGGAGGGGGAAGGCAATATGCCCATCACCGCCATGGGACGAGTGGGAACGCCCGACGAGGTGGCCGGTGCGGTGACCTATCTGCTTTCGGACGCGGCGAGCTATGTCACGGGGGCCGAACTTGCCGTGGACGGCGGCTGGACGGCCGGCCCCACCCTGAAGACCATGACCGGTCAGTAGTTACGAGAGCAGATGCGTGATCTCCGCTGCGACCTGTGCGGGCAACTCCAGCTGCGGGAAGTGGGTCGTGCCGCGCAGGCGAACGTAGCTGAACCACGGATTGCGGGATTGGAACTCTTGGTGAAGATCATCGTAGGCAGTGCGCTCGGGCTTGCAGAAGATGTGATGAACGCGTCGCGGTTCGGCCAGCTTTTCCATTCGCGACATGGGTGAGCCCCACGTGGCGTAGGCATCCTCGATGACTCGTCCGGCTCGCGCCCACACGTCGAACCCGAAACCGCCCATCTCGGAACGGATGTGCCGGTTGACGGCTTCATTGTCGCTGCCGGATAGCCAGGCTCGGAGGAATTCGAGGCGACTGGATTGCCAGCGTTGCGGATCACGAAAGTCTCTTATGCCGTTGAGGAATTCAGCAGGAGCCGCTGACATGATCAGATCAATGATCACGAGGCTTGGCACCCGCCCGGTCCCGAGACGGTCGGCTATCTCAAGCGCGGTCCACCCGGCATGGGCATGAGCGACGGGAACGATCGACTGCACGCTGAGGGCATCAAGCAGCCCGATGACATCTGAAACCTGTTCCGTAATACCAAAGTCGGCTGCGGGTGTGCGGTCGATACCGTGGCCGCGCCAATCCATGCGGATGACGCGGTGGTGGGGAACGAGGTGGGGCAGTAGCTCGTCATACGCACGGTGGTCGTGCCCCCAGCCAGTGAGCAGCAGGATGGCCGGTCCGTTGTCCAGGCCTTGATCGTCGAAGGTGAGCTGCGCTCCGTTGACGGTGATGGTGTACATCGTGGCTCCTCCCGAGTGTCAGAGAGCGGCGTGGACACGGACGGGATGTATGCGCACAATCGCCTCGCCGGGTGCGCTGTGGTGTTCGTCCACGTACGCGTCGGCACGGTCAGCTCCCAGATACCGGGTGGTGATGTCGATCAGGGTGCCTCGAACCTCCGAGGTGCCGGGTTCCACGTGGGCTTCCCCTTGAACCTGGACATACAGGTAGGGCTCTGCTGGCGTGGCCACGGTGATCACCGAGCGCGGATCACGTTGCAAAGAACGGATTTTCAGGGTGCTCACGTGCGTGACGAACTGTAGGTGGTCCTCGTTGAGCCGGTACCAGATAGGCAGCACAAGCGGCCGTCCGTCGTTTCCGAGATAGCCCAGCTGCCCTACCAGAGCGGGAGTCGAATCGAGGAACTGCCGGACGGCCGGATCGTGGATCGAGGTCATGGATCCACAACCTAGAAGCTCAAGCGCGCTTGAGGTCAAATCCGTACTTCCGTCAGGGGCGATGTGTCTGAATAATGGCCGGATGACCCGCGTGTTCGCGATCGGAATTGCGGCGCTGATGCTCATCTTGGGCGGGCCGCCTGCGGGGTTCGCTCACGCCGACCCACAGGCATGTGTTCCGGGTGATGCTGCCCGGCCTCAAGCGGAGCTCTTCGCCACCAACAACACCGCGGTCATCACCGATCCTGCCGATGGGCGTCTGCTGGATCCTCTCGATGACTTTTCGCTGCAGGTGAGCGCGATAACCGCTCAGAATCTGGTGCTGCCGGTGCGGTCGACACCGGTTGACGGCGTGTACTGGTCTCAGGACAACAACCACATGACCTACGAGCGGTCGCGCGCGTTCGAACTCGCGTGCGTGGATCGCGATGACTTGCAACGCATCGGTGAGCAGGTGCGGCGGCAGTACGGTCAGGAATCGGTGCTCACCTTCGAATACCTACCGGCCGGAGATGCGGAGATAAACGCTGTGGCGGTGGAGGTTCCGGGCGTCGACCGCGTGCGGTTCCACGACGCGCTCGCGGCGGACGCATCCGCGCGGGAGGCGTTGGGCGGTGGGTCGATCACCGAAGACGGGTGGCTGATCCTGATTGCCGACATCAAGGATGTGAGCACCGCGCATCGCCTCGTGGATGCGGCCGGTGGCCGTTGGCAGGACGCCAGTATTCAGTATGGAAAACGCGATTTCATAGCGACAGGGGAATAGCTACCAGGTGTCGACGACGGATTTGCGCGGCGGCAGGGGCTCTCGCATGGCCGCGGCGAATGTCGAGGCGATGAGCGATCGCGTCTCTGCAGGATCGATCACATCGTCGATCTCGAATATCTGAGCAGCGTTGAGCGCCTTGGCATTCTCTTGTGCCGCCGCGGTGGCCTGACGTACCGCTTCCTCCCGGGCAGCCTCGTCGGGTATGGCCTCCAACTCCTTGCGCAGCCCCAGACGCACCGCGCCTTCCAAGCCCATGGGTCCCAGATGTGCGCCGGGCCAAGCCACCGTCAGCAGTGGTTCGTGCAGGCTGCCGCCGGTCATAGCTTGCGCGCCAAGGCCATACCCTCGACGCAGGATGACTGAGACGAGCGGTACGCGAAGTGCCGCTCCGGCGACGAGCATGCGCGAGGCGCGCCGCACCAACGCATCGGCCTCCGCCGCGGGACCCACCATGTATCCCGGGCAGTCGACCAACGAAAGAACCGGCAACCCGAATGCGTCGCACAGCTGCAGGAAACGAGCGGCCTTATCCGATGCGGCCGCGGTGATCGCTCCCGCCATCACCATCGAATTATTGGCCAGGATCCCGATGGCACGGCCCTCGATACGTGCGAGTGCCGTCACCATCTCGGGTGCGAACTTCTCTCGCAGAAATGTCACCGAGTCCTCGTCGGCGAGCGTCTCGATGATGGGCCCCACGGGATAGGCTCGCCGCGCACGTTCGGGAATCATTGTGCGCAAGACGGTTTGGTCCGCTGCGTGTCCTGGCTCCACTGCCCCTTGGAAGTACCCGATGAGCCGTTTGGCCACAGCGACGGCCTGTTCTTCGTCGTCGACGACAACGTCGACCACCCCATTGGGCGACTGCACCGACAGCGGCCCGACCTCGTCGGGGTGTACCTCGCCGAGACCGCCGCCAGCGATCATGGCCGGACCGCCCATGCCGATGGACGTGTCTCTGGTTGCCACGATCAGATCCGAGCACCCCGCGATCACGGCATTGCCCGCAAAGCACCGGCCCTTGACCACGGAGATCCGCGGCACCACGCCCGAGAGCGCGGCCCACAACTTGAACGCCCGTACATCGAGCATCGAGACAACGGGATAGTCGGTATCGCCCGGACGCCCGCCGCCGCCCTCGGCGAAGAACACCGTCGGCAGCTTCATGCGCTCGATGAGATCGAACAGCCGGTCCTTCTTGTGGTGCCCAAGCGCCCCCTGCGTACCGGCGAGCACGGTGTAGTCGTAGGACAGCACGGCGCACGGATGACCCGCGATCCGTGCGGTCCCTGCCACCAGACCATCGGCGGGTGTGCGGGCGATCAAGTCGGCGATGTCCCGTCGCTGGCGCTGCGCAGCGATAGCGAATCGGCCGTATTCGACGAACGACTCCGCATCGACCAGGTCGGCGATGTTCTCGCGCGCGGTGCGGCCGCCGCCCGCGTGGCGGCGGGCAACTGCATCGGGGCGAGCCGCGTCTTCGGTAAGCGCACGTCGCCTCAATAGCTCAGCGTGATCAGCGCGCATTGGTTCATCAGCCATGGCCCGGACTCTTCCATAACAGCCCGAAACTCTGCGGGAACTTTTCCTCACGATGATTCGACCACTCCACCGGTGCCCTGTGTGGGCTAGGCAGTCAAAGGAGATGCGCAGTGGAATTGGTCACCATGCTCGGGATGCCGGGGGAAGCCCTCCGGGTTGCGCGGGACGACTGGCGAGAGTCGCTCACCGACGTGGTACGTCAGGCCTTCGCGCTGCACTTCGAACGTAACGGCTTCTACCGCGCCCAGTGCGACGCCGCCGGACTCGCCCCGAGTGACATCCGCGCCTGGGCTGACCTGCAGCGCATCCCTCTGCTTCCCGTCAGCATGTTCAAACAGGCTGGCGCGCACGTCCTCATGACCTGCGGCCTTGAGGATGTAGAGATCGAGATCCGCTCCACCGGCACAAGCGGTGTGCCATCGGTGGCGCGGCGCGATTCGACGACTGTCACCCGGGCATCGGTCGGAATCTTCGGTGGATACCGGGACTTCTTCGGTATCTCCCAGGGCGCGGGCCTGTTCCTGTGCCCATCCACCGCCGAAGTGCCCGAGATGGGCATGGTCAAGATCTTCAACCTTCTCACCGGCATGCTCGATGACCATCGCTACATCGTGCGTGAATACTCCTTCGACCCCGAGGAGGCGTTGGCCCAGCTGCGGAGCTGGGAGGGCCGGATGACCCGGCACCTGATCGGTCCGCCGTTCATCATCGCCAGATTCCTCAAGTACCTGGAGCTGGAGGACATTCCGCTCACCCTCGACCCCGACTCATTGATCATCATGCTGGGCGGCTGGAAGCAGTACACCGGAAACTCGATCAGCCGGGACGACTTCAACGAAAAGGCACAGCGCATGCTGGGCATTGACCGCACCCGCATCCGCGACATGTACGGCATGATTGAGTCCAACATGCTCGCCATCGAGTGCGAGCATCAACGCAAACATGTGCCGCCGTGGTGCTACATCTCGATCCGCGACGTCACCGACGCGTCCGTCGAGCTTGAACCCGGTAAGACCGGCGGAATAGCGATCCTTGACGCGCTAAACACCGCGTATCCCGGCTTCCTGCTCTCCGACGACGTCGGCGAGGTAGACGAGGGTGACTGTCCGTGCGGCCGTACCGGCCAGACCGTGAAGTTCCGGCGGCGACGCCAGGGCGCCGAATTGGGCTGCTGCGCAGTAAGTATCGAAAAGTACATCGACTCTCGGGAAGTCGTTTCCGAGTGCGAGTTGGCGGACGCCTAGTGCCCCGGTTCAGTCCGACGGTGGTCGATCACTTCACCAACCCGCGCAACTCGGGCCGCCTTGCGCAATCCGATGTTTCGGCCTTCATTGGCAACCCGGTGTGCGGGGACCAGATCCTGCTGACCGCGCAGGTGCAGGGCGAGACCGTGAGTCAGATCGGCTTCGAGGCCTACGGATGCTCGGCTTCCCTGGCGGTCGCGTCCATCCTCACCGAGCGGCTCACCGGCATGCCGGTGGAAACGATCGCCGCGATCGAAGCGGTGCAGGTCGCGGAATGGTCGGGGGGCCTCTCGCCGGAACAGCAGCACGTCGCCGCCCTGGGTGCCGATGTCGCACAACGCCTAGCCAACAACTACCGCAACGGAATTCACGAAGATGTCAGCGCCCTCCCCGGTACTTAGTCCACCCGCGCAGATAGCGCCGGCAGAGATCTACTTGGATTACGCCGCCACCTCACCCCTGCATCCACGTGCCGCACAGGCGATATTGAGCGGGCACAGGCTAGTCGGAAATCCGTCGAGCCGACACAGCGCGGGGCGGGACGCCGCGGACGCCCTCAGCGATGCCCGCCAGACCGTTGCCAGGCTCTTCGGCGCCGATGCCGAGGAGGTGGTGCTGACTTCCGGTGGAAGCGAGGCCAACACTCTGGCACTATGGGGAACCTTTGCGGCTGTGGGGTTTCAGGGTCACCTGGTGACCTCATCGATCGAGCATCCGGCAGTCCTGGCGAATGCTCACGCGCTGCAGGACCTGGGTGTGGAAGTGACCTTCGTCGATCCCGCGCCGACCGGGCATGTGGATGCGGCGCAGGTGGCTCGTGCGTTGCGCCGTGAGACGCGGCTGATCTCGGTGATGCACGCGAACAACGAGACTGGTGCCATCCAGCCGGTTGAGGAGATCGCCGAGATCGCCGCACGGTCGGGTTCGGCGTTCCATGTGGACGCCGTGCACACGGCCGGCAAGCTTGATCTGACAAGCATTGGTGCCACAATGATCTCGGTCTCCGCGCACAAGTTTGGCGGACCACGGGGAATGGGTGCGCTACTGGTACGCGGTGGACATCAGCTGTTGCCGGTCATGCGCGGGGGACCGCAGGAGAACCGGTTGCGCGCGGGTACCGAAAACGTGCCCGGTGCGCTGGGCATGGCCGCCGCGGCCGACGCGTGTCTGAGCTCGGTCTCGATGGGCTACCGGCTGGGCATGCGCGACCGCCGCGAGCAGCTGCTCGACGGGCTAGGTGCCGTTGGCGGTGTGCATCTCAACGTGACAGAGCCGGTACTGGAGGAAACAATCAGCGTCCGCTTTGACGGAATTCGCGCCGACACCCTCGCCGACGATCTCGATATGCACGGCATCTATGTATCTACCGGATCGGCCTGTCACGCCGGAGAAGACTCGGTTTCTCATGTGCTGCAGGCGATGCGGTTGACCGAGGACCAGGCGCGGGCCACAGTGCGAATCTCGATGGGCCCCGACGTATCACCGGACGATGTCGACAGGGTCGTCGCGATCACTACTCGGGCCGTACACAGGTTGCGCGCCATGGCCGGTGGGATGGTCCGATGATCGTCGCCGTCAAGAACCTTGTCGCAGAGCGCGCCCGATTTGTCCTTTCGGTGATCGGGGTCGCCGTCGCGGTGATCCTGGTGTTGGTGATGTCCGGCATCTTCGTGGGAACCACGAATCAGGTCACCACTTACATCGACCACTCCAAGGGGGCGGTGTGGGTTGTCCAGCCCGGCGTTTCCCAGATGTTCCGCGCGGTGTCGTGGTTGCCTGCCGATGGCAAGGACCAGCTGTTGAAGGTCCCCGGTGTGCAGTCGGCCGACCCGATTCTCGGACTCCCATCGGATTTCGTGCACAACGGCGGGCACACCGCCTACTTCGTCGTCGGATACGACACGGCCACCGGTGTGGGGGGCCCGTGGTCATTGTCGGAGGGGCGCAACGTGGCGGGGTCAGGTGAGGTCGTGCTCGATCGCGTCCTCGCCAAGAAGAACAAGATCCATGTCGGCGACACGGTGCAGCTCGTGGACGGTGATTTCACGGTTGTGGGGTTGTCGAACCAAACAGCCGCCGTGGGCAACTTCTATGCGTTCATCTCGCTTCCTGATGCGACGCGTCTACTGCGTGCGGGAAATCGCGTGTCCTACTTCCTGGTCCAACCGGCCGAGGGATTCAGTTCCGACCAGGTCGCGGATTCGGTCCGCAAGTCGGCTCCCGGAATGGACGCACTCACCTCCGACACGTTCGCCGAGAACAGCCGGGCGATTGTGATCTCGATGATCGGACGACCATTGAAGACGATGATCGGGATCGCCGCGCTTGTCGGTGTGGCGCTGGTGGGGTTGACTGTGCTCGCGGTAACCACCGAGCAGATGAGTGATTTCGGAGTGCTGCGCGCGCTGGGGGTGCGTCCGGCGCAGCTGTGCCGCACTGTGATTACCCAGGCCGCCTTGATCGCCGGACTCGGATATGTGCTGGGCGCGGGCGTCACCTACGCGGTGCAGTTCCTGGTGAAAGACCGGCTCGGGGACGTCACAGTGCAGGTCACTCCCACCATGCTCGCCGCGATGGCGGCGGCCACGGGCGTCATGGCGATCATCGGATCACTGATTCCCGTTCGGCGGGTCACGCGGATCGACCCTGCTCAGGCCTTCCGGAGGTGAATTCGATGAATCCTGTACTGCAACTTGAGAATGTCGAACACCAATACGGAACCGGCGATGCCGCGGTGCGCGCTCTGCGGGGTCTGGATCTAACGGTCAAACCCCATGAGGTGGTTCTGGTTGTCGGCCCCTCCGGTGGAGGAAAGACCACAGCACTTCTTGTCATGGGGCTTCTGCTTACCCCGGATTCGGGGCACGTCCGGATCGACGGACAGAACGTTGGCGAGCTCGGCGAACGGGAGCGATCACGAATCCGCCTGGAGCGCTTGGGCTTCCTATTTCAGGAGTACAACCTGCTCAACGCGTTGACGAGCGCTGAGAACGTGGCTCTGCCGCTTCGCTATGCCGGCGTCAAGAAGGACGCCGCTATGACACGGGCTAGGGAAGTGCTGACCGAGCTGGGATTGGGGCACCGGACCGGCCATCGCCCACCGGCGCTCTCGGGCGGAGAGAAGCAACGCGTCGCTGCCGCACGCGCCCTGGTAGCGCGACCAGGGCTGGTCCTGGCCGATGAGCCCACCGCGAACCTGGATTCGGCTACCGGGAAGAAGGTGGCCGAACAACTCGCGGATGCCGCCCGGACTCAAGGAGCGGCGGTGGTGATCGTGACACACGATCTGCGCCTCACCGGGATCGCTGATCGGGTGCTGCACCTCGAAGATGGCGTGTTGCTGGAGAAAGAGGAAAAATGACAGAAACCGTTGCGCTCCCGGACGATACGGAAATCATCGGTGCGCTTCGAGATGCCTTGACCCGGCTGCTTCCCGCGGAAGATCTGGCGCAGGTCGATCTTGAGGCGGTCGACGTCGATTCGCCGCTACTCGCCTTACCCGTCGACTCCGTGGTGCTGATGGCGTTGATGAACGAGCTAGAGGATAGGTTCTCGGTCTTCATTCCCGAAGAGGAAGCCTTCGCGTTCACGGTGGTGGGCGATATCGGAGTGCTCATCCGTCAGCGTCTTAGCGATAAGGCGAAACGCCGCGAACAGGCATGATTGACATAGCAATTAGTCGGCATGTGAGGGCGAATGCTCCGGCTCTGGCCTCCGGCGCGATCGATTACGCCGCGCTGCTGCGCTCGGAGTTGGAGCAGATCGACTTCTACGACTCGCGCCGTCATCTGTATACGCTTGCGGCGGTAGACCTGGTCCATGCCACAAGGATTCGTGCTGCGGCGCTGGCTGCGCGGGGCCTTCGCCGTGGCGACCGGGTGGCAATGATTGCGGTGAGCGACGAGGAGTACCTGACCACGCTGCTGGCAGTGCTCTTGCTGGGCGCGGTACCGTGCGCGATCGCACCGCCGCCGACGCCGTCGCGGCCGGAATCTGCGGGAGTGGCGCATCTGAGTGCGGCGCTGGGCGTGTTGAACCCGGCCATGGTCATCACACAGCCACGAGTAGAGGTGGCGACCACGCATCCGTTGGTCGTGATGTATGACGAGCTGACTGATGCTGAACCGATTGACTGGAAGCGGTGCTCGCGTGCCGATCCCGGCGACATCCACCACATCCAGCTCACTTCCGGATCCACGTCGGCCCCTAAAGCAGTGCTGCTGACGCACGGCAATGTGGTGCACAACACCACGGCAATCGCTTATGGCACAAGGGCATTACGCGGGCGGGATCGAGTGTTCAGCTGGCTACCGTTCTACCACGACATGGGATTCATCCAGGTGCTGGCCGCGCTGCTCTACGGTCTTCGGGTCGGTGTGATGACCCCGATGGGGTTTTTGCGGGATCCAGTGTCCTGGCTACGGCACATGTCCCAACATGGGTCCACCCATACCGCGGGGCCACCGTTCGCGTATCGGGCAGTAGTGGAGGCGATCTCGCGTGGTGGTGGGATAGCAGACGTGGACTTGTCGTCGCTGCGTCACGCCTACGTCGGCGCCGAGCCCATTGCGTTCTCGGTGCTGCGCGAGGTTACCGAAAGGTTTGCGCCGCTGGGGATGCGGACCGATGTGTTGGTGCCGTGTTACGGCATGGCCGAGACAGTGCTCGCCACAACCGTTGCGCTGCAAGCCTGTATGCCTGACGCGACATCCTTCGGACGGGTGCGGGTTGGTCGCGGCCCGGATGACGGCGAGCCCGTGGTCTCCTGCGGGAAGGTGGTCGATGGCCTGGAACTTCGGATCGTCACCCCGGACGGTGCGCGCTCATCAGACGGTACGGTCGGCGATATTCAGGTGAGGGGGCCATCGGTGATGGCGGGCTACCTCACCGCAGACGGGGGAGTGGCCACGCCTGTGGGTGGATGGCATGACACCGGCGACCGGGGCTTTCTCACCGATGGCGAACTGTTCGTGGTGGGCCGGCACAAGGAGATGCTGATCGTGCGTGGTCGCAATTTCCCGCCCTACGACATCGAGCGGGAGATCGACAGTATGTCCGGCGCCGGTGGAGTATCTGTCGTCTTCTCCTTGCGTGACGAACAGCGGGCCCGTGAGTCGGTGATCGCCGTCGTCGGGACCCGCGCGGCAGTGGACGAATATGAGGAACTTCGGACACGTATCGCCGGGGGTGTGCGTGCCGCCTTCGGGTTCTCCCTCGATGAGGTGGTTGTGGTACCGGCGCGAACCATTCCCCGGACCACGAGCGGAAAACGCCAGCGGCTCATGGTCCGGGAGGCCTATCGGGCGGGCTCGCTCGTCTAGCTGTCAACACGGAATAGTGCGGCGCCATTGCGGTAGAGGACATCGCGCATCCAGTTGTCGTCGACACCGGGCAACGTCTGCAGCGCGGTAACCGCTTCGGCATATCCGTAGGGGATGTTCGGAAAGTCGCTGCCGAAGAAGATCTTGTGACCGAGATCTATCAGTCGGGGGTAGGCGGATTCCGGAAACGGCGCCTTCTCATTCGAGAACTTGGTGAAGGCCATGGTGGTGTCGAGACGTACCTCGTCGTACTGCGCGGAGATATCGAGAAAGTCGGAGTACTCGGGCATACCCATATGCGCGATGATCAGGCGCAGGCGGGGGAACTGCTTGAGCAGCACCCGGATTGGCTCGGGCCCGGTGAACTCGCCCGGCGCCGGTCCGGAGCCGCAGTGGATCACCACCGGAACAGCGGCGTCCTCGAGAAGCCCCCACACGGGGACGAGCAGCGGATCGACGGGGGAGAACGCTCCCACCTGGATGTGGACCTTGAAGACGCCCGCGCCAGCCTCGATAGCCTCGCGCACGTAGTCGATGGCGCCGGCTTCGGGAAAGAAGGTTGCGGTGTGCACGCAGTCCGGGGTCTGCGCCGCGAACTGGGTGGCCCACTGATTCAGCCAGGCAGCCATCTGCGGCTTGTGGGCATAGATCAACGAGGTGAAACGGAGAACGCCGAACTCTCGCAGCGTCTGTACCCGTTGGGACTCTTCGGTGCGGTAGGTGATCGGCCAGGGGCGCCCGATGAGAGGCCCCGCCGAGTCGAAGTACGCCCATACCTTGTCCATGACGGGCTTGGGCATGAAGTGGGTGTGCACGTCCACGATCCCCGGGACACCCAGCTCCTGCCAGATCTTTGTGACAGGTGTGGGGTCGAAGGCTGATTCGGGCATACGCCTATCTATATCAATCGAGTTTTCTCGGCCTCCAAAGGCTTCGAAATATACCCCCTAGGGGTACTTGCCAAGGCGTGTCGACCGCTGCTACGTTCGGGATGTCAGATACCCCTATGGGGTATAGAAAGGAATGGACGAAATGTCGGCGACAGATACCTACGACTGGAATCTCAAGGGCGATTGGTTCGACGTGTGCAGCTGCAAGCTGCCGTGCCCGTGCAGCTTTGCGCAGGAGCCCACACACGGGGACTGCCTGTTCACCTTGGTGTGGCATGTCAGCGAAGGCCATTGGGGCGACGTTGAGTTGAGCAATCTGGGCGTGGTTGCCCAGGGCGAATTCAAGGGGAACATGTGGATAGGTGACCCGGACGCGACCATGAAGCTGATGTTCTACATCGACGAGTCGGCGGACGCCCGCCAGCGCATCGCCCTCGAGCGGATCTTCACCGGTAAAGAGGGCGGCTGGCCCGCGGAGTTCGCGAGCCTCATCGAGGAGTTGCGCGGCATCGAGTACGTCCCGATCAACTTCGACAAGGCCGACGATCTGGCGAGCTGGGGTGCGGAGATCCCCGGCAAAGTGGATCTCCGTGTTGAGGCCCTGACCGGCCCGACCGCCGACCCAAGTCGTCGGGTTACCACCGCGAACGCCCCAGGAGCCGAAGTCGGCCCCGGTCAGATCGCGACCTGGGGTGTGGTCAAGAAGGACCACTCGGTCGGGTTCGAGTGGTCACATGAGCATCGCGGTGAGTCGAGCAAGCACTTCCCGTTCGATTGGCGCCCCGACGGCAAGGTTGAGGTTGTCTCGGAGGAGTTGGCGTCGGCTCAGCAGGGGGGATGCTGCTGCTCGGACTGAGCAGGACGCCGGGCCGCACCCGGAATCGGATCTTGGGTGCGGCCCCGTTTCCTATTAGTGCTTGATCTCAAGTCCAGTTGAGAACTTACCGTCGTGAGTATGACCTTCAGACCCGATGAGATCGCATTCATGCGTCAGGCCGAGCTTGGCAGACTCGCCACTATCTTGCCGGACTGCGCGCCTCAGGTGAGTCCCGTGGGATTCACATACAACGAGCAGTTGGGAACCATAGACGTATCCGGTTATCGCATGAGTCGAAGCCGTAAGTACCGCAACATAATCGACAACGAAAAGGTCGCGTTTGTGGTGGATGACATCCCGTCCAGGGCGCCGTGGCGGGTGCGGTGTCTTGAGATACGCGGTACTGCTCGACCTGCCGTGGCCCCGGTGGCGCACGGTGCCGCCGGTGACGAGTTGGATACCGCGATCATCCGGATCACCCCGAGCCGGATCATCAGCTTCGGTATAGACGACGCCAGTACGGACCCGCACTTGCTCGTGGCGGACAACCGCGATGTCTAGGGTTGCTAGACCTTCATGATTCCCGTCAATCAGCCCGTTCGGGAATGAAGTCGGGTGCGGGGCGACTTCAATGAATACGTGAACATCGACCTGACCGGTAAGACAGCGCTAGTAACGGGTTCCACACAGGGCATTGGCCTGGAGATTGTTAGGCAGCTCGCGGCCAGTGGTGCGCGCGCTGTGGTCAACGGCCGGTCCCAGGAACGCGTCGACGCGGCTATCGCGGAGGTTGGGCTTCAGAACGGCAGCGTGATCGGTGTTGCGGCGGACGTCTCGACAGCGGAAGGTGTCGAGTCACTTCGTGCGCAACTCCCCGAAGTGGACATCCTGGTCAACAACTTGGGCATCTTCGGGGCGGCGCCGGCCCGCGAGATCACCGATGAACAGTGGCGGAACTATTTCGAGGTGAACGTGCTGTCCGCCGTGCGCCTTATCCGTGAGTACTTGCCGGGAATGATTGACGCCGGATGGGGCCGCGTCATTCAGATCGCCAGTGACTCGGCGATTGTCATCCCGCAGGAGATGATCCATTACGGGGTCTCCAAGACCGCGCTGTTGGGAGTCACACGAGGATTCGCGAAGGACGCGGCCGGCTCGGGTGTCACCGTCAACTCGGTCATCGCCGGGCCGACGCACACCGCGGGTGTGGAAGATTTCGTCTATCAGCTCGTCGATAAGTCGCTGCCCTGGGATGAGGCACAGCGTGAATTCATGAAGAAGCATCGCCCTCAGTCGCTGCTGCAGCGATTGATCGAGCCGGCGGAGATCGCCAATCTGGTGGTCTACCTCAGCTCGCCGCTGGCCTCGGCCACGACAGGTGCTGCGGTTCGCGCCGACGGCGGGTACGTGGACTCGATCCTGCCCTAGCCCTAATCGGGCTTAGCGCCGAACAACACTAAGGGCCGCTTCCGGATGTTATTCCGGAAGCGGCCCTTGGTGTTTCCGACGGACTAGTTGATGCCGCCGATGTACTGGCCACTAGCGGGAGGGGTGTACCGCATCTGTGGGCCGGAGGTGTTCATCGTGTACTGGCCGGTGCCCAGCCGAGCGTGGTCGCGGTTGTTGCCCCCTGAGCCGTTGTTGCCGGCGCCAGCGACCAGAGCGGAGGTGGGGGCCGTTGCCAATTCGATGGCGGCGAAGGTGGGCACCAGGATCGCGAGACCGATACCGGCCGCGGCGACAACGCGGCGAGCGTTAGTGGAGATTGCCTGCGAGGTGGCGGTGATAGCGGTCATTTTGTCTGTGCTCCAATGCTTTTGAAGATCTGCTTGCGATGCTTCTAATAACGTGAGCGCTATCGGCTGCAATCCGTCATGACCTGTGATAAGTCAGTCATCCGGGGCCGGAATAATCTCGAGCACCGGCCTGTTCGACTAAGCAAGACAACCGAATACGCGAAACGCGGACTCCCACGGCCATTCGACCGGGGGCAGTCCGCGTTAGCTTCTGAAGCGTGTCTTCAGTTGTGGATGGGGCAGGAGATGTCGACGTAGACCGTGGAGAAAGCGGTGGCGCCGCGCAGTCCTTCGACACCGGTCACCACGCACTCCGATAGTGGTGTGTCTGCGATGCCGTTCAACTGAACCGTGTAACCCTGCGCCTGTAGCTGGTTCACGGTGTCGGCGGCCGACGAGCCACCCCCGGCGGACGCAGAGGCTTGTGCGGTGAATGCGAATGAGGCCACGGCCATCGCCCCGAGAGCGGCCAGCGCCACCATGAACGAAACTGCCGATCGGATGGCCGACCGGGTGAATGAGGTGATCTGGGTGTTCATGGCGGTTCCTTCCACCGTCGGAAAGTTCTAACGTTTAGAGGAACCCCTAAACATTAGGCGGTATTTCCTCTGCACTGTTAGATAGGCCACATGGTTACAAGTGGTGCTATCCATTAGGAGAGATAAGGTCGTGGCATGGAAACGAGCACGTCGGGCACTATCGCCGCCATCTTGGGTGAACCACTCCCCGTGGAGCTGATGAACACCGTCCGCGGTGGGCGCGGGGAGGTAATGGATGCTCTGGCGGGCGACCAGCCTGTGCATGCGTGGCTCGAGGCTATGGCGGATCGGATACTGGCCGAATCGGGGGCGCACACCATTGCCTTCTCGTTGGAGGATGCCCAGTTCATCGCCGACGATCTGCGGGCTCTGCGTGACGCCCTACGGTGTCTGGCCGCGGAGGTCACCGCAGATCCGAGACCGCCGACATCGGGCATGACGCACACCCAGGCCGTCACCACGATCAACACGCTTGCTCGTGCTCGGGCAGAGCTGGTATGGCCGGTGAGCGGAGAACCCAGCAGGGCGGCGACGGCCCGCGGATCGCAAGCACGGTTGACGGTCGGTCTGATCGCGCGTCAGGCAATCGACTTCTTCGGTGGCCCGGAACGTCACCGGCTGCGGGCCTGCCTGTCGTCGCACTGCGTGCTCTATTTCGTCAAGGAACATCCCCGTCGCGAGTGGTGCACCCCAAAATGCGGTAACCGCGCGCGGGTGAAGCGGCATTACGACCGCCAAACCTCGACGGGTGTTTAGCCGCTGTCGGTGACTGCGCGCCGCTTCTCCAAGTACACCTTGGCCGCTGTGGCGGCGGCCGGGAGCGTCGACAAGATGGCGATCACCAGGATGAAGACGTCCAGATGCTCACCGACAAAGGCGACGTTACCCAGAAAGTAGCCGACCGTCGTCAGCCCGACACCCCATGCCGCACTACCAATAGCGTTGTACAGCAAGAAAATTGGATACCTCATGCCAGACATGCCGGCGATGACCGGGGTGAAAGTGCGGACCACGCCGATGAACTGGGCGACGAGCAGCGTCTTGGGTCCGTGTCTGTCGAAGAACTCCCGGGAGGCGGTTAGATACCGCTGTTTGAAGAAACGTGCGTCTTCTTTTCTGAACAATGCCGGGCCGAGCCGGCGGCCGATGAAGTACCCGCATTGACTTCCCAGTAGGGCCGCTAACGCGGCGCAAGGCGCCAGCACCTGGATCGAGACAGGGGAATTCGGCTGAGCGGCAATCAGCCCCGCGGAGAACAACAGCGTGTCACCGGGCAGGAAGGGAAACAGTAAGCCAGTTTCGATGAAGACGATGACCATAACGCCGGCCAGAACGGCGCCACCGAATAGTCCGCCCTCGCCCAGCCAATACATCGGATCCATGACGTCCGAGGGCGCCAGACCCATGTCCATGGCTGGAAGTTAGCCACGGAACATGGCGGGACAGGAAACAACACGAGAACCCCACCTGGCGTGCTCGCGGTCGGTGAGCGTTCGGGTGTGACGGATGAGTGGCAACCGGGTGAATACTCTCGACGTTCGACGGTTCGCGGAATACCTTGACGAGCATGGCCCGCACCACCTTCAGCGTCGCGACGTTCAACATGTACAACCTGCAGGACGCAGACACTCCGCTCTATGCCACGTCGAAGCCATGGACTCCCGAGGAGTTCAAGCGCAAGACCGAATGGGCGGCATGGCAACTGGGCACTCTCGGCGCCGACGTCGTCGGCCTGCAGGAAGTGTGGAGCAAAAGTGCCCTGGAGGCGGTCCTTGCGGTAGATCCGCAGGGCCTGGCCGACGAGTACGACGTCCTGGCCACTCCGGCGGTAGGAACCTCGATTACCTGCGCCGCGTTGGTGCGCAAGGGTCTCCTCACCGGAAAGCCCAAATGGATAACCGACTTCCCCAAGGCGGTCCGGCTTGAATCCAGGGATGACCCGGCCGACCCCCAGGCGCCTGTCATCGACGTCTCGATCAAGAGCTTTTCCCGGCCGGTCTTGAACTTTCAGGTTCAGCTGCGCGACGACGAACCGGCCACGGAAATCTTTGTGGTGCACCTCAAGTCCAAGCTGCCGACGCAGATCAGCAAGGAGGCCTGGTACAAGAAGTCCTCGGCGACGTATCGGCCACATCAACAGGCGCTGGGCGATGGGATCTCAACCATCCGCCGAACGGCCGAGGCGGTAGCCGTCCGGGTGCTGCTCAACGGCGTCATGCGCGACACGGAGACTCCGGTCGTCGTACTGGGCGATATCAACGACGGCAAGGAGAGCAACACGGCCAACATCCTGACGAGCCAGCCGCGCTATCTCGTCGGAGACTCGCAGGGGGGCAGTGATTTTGGTCTTTATTCGGCGCAGACGTTGCAGGAGTACCGGGACACCCGCGACGTGTATTACACCCACGTGCATCAAGATCTGCGGGAGTCGCTCGACCACGTGATGGTGAGCGAGCAGTTCTATGACCACAGCCGTAAGCGGGTGTGGCTCTTCGAAGGGCTGCTGATCAACAACGATCATCTCAACTTCGAGAATCATCGGGAGACTGGTACCGGAGACCACGGCATCGTCAGGGTGAGCTTTAAACACGACCCCGTGAAGTGACAGTCACGAGACGCTGAGAACTCTTCGGTCGCCGAGAGGGGTCGCCAATGGCACGGCGAGGCTGCCTTGAACGGCGATCAGGATGCAGGCCTTGCCTGCGGCCTCCGGCGGCGTACCACCGCGCAACGCAACCGCGACGGCGTCGTCGGTCTCTCGGACGGTGGCGTGCACGCCGTGGCACTGTGGGGTGCCGCTGGTGAAGTGCACGATCACGGCCGTGCCGTCGGGGGAGCGACTCCAGCTGTCGAATGTCATCGGACGGCTATCGAGGATTCGTGCGTCGTCCTCAAACACGACAGATGAAGCGGGAAGCGCAACCTCGGTCGGGGTAGCCGCCGAGGTATCGGCGGCTGCTCGTGGCGTATCGAGCCCGCGGTCGCCACAGCCCACCAGGAGGGCGAAGGGGAGGACTGCCATCACAACCAGGCGCATGGCACCACGGTATGCGCCCGACCGGACTATTTGGTGATCTGCGGCGAGAGCAGGGCACGGACCTCTTCGTCGGAGACCTGACGAAAGTCCTCGTACGCATCCCCCACTGCCTGGAATGGAGAGGGACAACAGGCGACCACGAAATCGTCCACCAGGGAATTGAATCGGTGGAACGCCGATCGAGGTGCAACAGGTACAGCCGCCACCACCCGAGCCGGCGATGTTCGCCTGATCGCGAGCAGTGCGACCCGCATCGTGGCGCCGGTGGCGACGCCATCGTCGACCAGAATGGTTGTCTTGCCCTCGATTTCGATACTGCGATGTCTCAGGTACAGCCGTTCGCGCCGGGCGAGCTCACGACGTTCATTGGCGGTCACAGTGCGGAGCTGTTCCTGGCTGATCCCCATCGTGCGCACAATGCCCTCGTCGACGACTACCTCTCCGCCGCTGGCGATGGCACCCATCGCGTACTCCTCGTGTCCGGGTACGCCGAGCTTACGAACCACCAGCACCTCTAGCGGGGCATTCAGGGCTGTCGCGATCTCCCGCCCCACCGGTATTCCACCGCGAGGCAACGCGAGCACCACCACATCCTGCTCCCGGTACGGCGCAAGGATGCCTGCCAGTACGCGGCCCGCGTCCTGGCGATCACTGAACATCCGATGCGTGTGCGACATGGGAGGGACTCGGAATGCTTGCCCGGATGTCTCCATCTTCCAACTGCGATCCCGCGCTGACAACAGTTGCACCACGGGCATTCTCGAAAAGCCTGTTACGGACGGTCGACACCGAATGCGGGAGCCAAACCGCCTGAACGGGAACCAATGGGGGATTGGCGATCTCGATCACCTTCACCTTGCCGTGGTAGACGGCGCCGGGGTCATCGGTGACGAACGCGCAATGATCGGGGTGGGCCAGCACGGCCGTATGCGGCGGAGTGCCCTGCACCGGATTGACCAGCAATTGGGGTTCGAAACCGCTTCGACGGCAATGTGAAACCAGCAAGTCCGTGTAGTACGAGTGTCGAGGTGGAGCCCACACCACGATGGGGTGCTCGGCGATCTCCGTGATGTCGATGCGATCGTGGGCGGCAAGGGCGTGAGAGCGCACGACTGCGATACGCAACGGCTGGTACAGCAGGGTGTCGGTGGCCAAATCTGCGGGCATACCCACCCCGCGCCGTAGGGCCAAGTCCAGTGAGCCGTCCAGGAGGCCATCACCGATGGTGCTCGGGAAGACCTGTCGGACGGTGATCGACACTGTGGGATCCGCGATGACCGTCGGCTCGATGATCCGGTAGACCTCTTCACTGGAAATCGCCGGAGAGTGTCCGATGACAAAGGCCCGCTGGGGATTCGAGTGGTTTCGTGTCGCATTGGCCAGCACACGTATTCCGGCTAGAAGTGGTTTTGCACCGGTGTACAGCTCGTGGCCGGCATCGGTCAGTTGCAGGCTGCGTTGCGCGCGTGAGAAGAGCGCGACGCCGAGGTCGCGCTCCAGCTGGCGTATCGCCGACGACAGTGCCTGTTGCGTGATGAACAGCTCGGCCGCCGCGGCCGCGAGCGTCGGGGCTTCCGCGGCCACGACGAACTGAAACAATCGCCGGGAATCCAGCAAATTGACCAGTGAACTACCCTCTGCTGTCCCGCTCATCTGCAATGACAACTCCTGATTGTGTTTATACAAGAATAATGTGGTTTTCCCTTGTGCTACCTAAACCTACGATTCGTATGGAGATGTGGGCGATCGTGGAGCCCACCCGCAATGACAAGGCCACAACGTACTAGAGGGAGATACTCGAGTGACAGATCATTCACTAAAGGGCAAGACTGTTCTTATCACCGGTGGCGGCAAGAATCTAGGTGGTCTCATTGCCCGGGATCTGGTTGCCAACGGCGCTGGTGCGGTCGCGATCCACTACAACAGCCCGTCGAGCAAGGATGCCGCGGATGAGACGGTGGCTGCCCTCCAAGCGGCCGGAGCGAAGGCGGTGGCGTTCCAGGGAGACCTGACCACCGGGGGCGCGGTAAGCAAACTGTTCGCGGATACCGTTGAAGCGATTGGGCGTCCCGACATTGCGATCAACACCGTCGGCAAGGTCATCAAGAAGCCGTTCACCGAGATCACCGAGGAGGAGTACGACTCCGCGAGCGCGGTGAACGCCAAGTCCGCTTTCCTGTTCCTGAAGGAGGCCGGGAAGCATGTCAACGACAACGGCAAGATCGTCACGCTGGTGACGTCGCTGCTGGGTGCGTACACCCCGTTCTACGCGGCCTACGCGGGGACCAAGGCGCCCGTCGAGCACTTCACCCGCGCCGCTTCGAAGGAATTCGGGGAGCGCGGCATTTCGGTGACCGCCGTGGGCCCGGGGCCGATGGACACGCCGTTCTTCTACCCGGCGGAGGGTGAAGACGCGGTGGCGTATCACAAGACGGCCGCCGCACTCTCGCCGTTCTCGAAGACCGGACTGACCGATATCGAAGACATCGCTCCGTTCATCCGGTTCCTCGTCAGCGACGGCTGGTGGATCACCGGGCAGACCATCCTGATCAACGGTGGCTACACCACGAAGTAGTCACCGGTTGCGATAGCGACCCCGTACAGCTCTATGAGCAGCTGACCACCGCCGAGTGTCGACTTGTCGGGCGAAAGTGCGAGTCGACGGCGCGACAAGTCGACACTCGGCGCGGATTATGGTGACTGCATGACGGGTGCTCTTGATGGGATCCGGGTGCTGGAGTTGGGCACCCTGATTGCCGGGCCTTTCGCAGGGCGGTTACTCGGGGATATGGGTGCCGAGGTGCTCAAGATCGAGCCGCCCGGCGCGCCGGATCCGTTGCGGACGTGGGGGCAGGCCGAGGTCGATGGGCACCATGTTTTCTGGACGGTGCACGCACGCAACAAGAAGGCCATCACCCTGGATCTGCGGACCGAGCCCGGACGCGCGCTGTTCCTCGATCTCGTCGAGAAGTCGGATGTGATCGTCGAGAACTTCCGGCCCGGCACCCTGGAGAAATGGGGCCTCGGCTACGACGTTCTGGCCGAACGTAACAAGGGCATCGTCTTGGTTCGTGTTTCCGGTTACGGGCAGACCGGTCCGGACGCGCACAAGGCCGGATACGCCTCGGTGGCCGAGGCCGCCAGCGGGTTGCGGCATCTCAACGGCTTTCCGGGCGGTCCGCCGCCCCGAATGGCGCTCTCGATCGGTGACACCCTTGCCGGGATGTTCGCCGCCCAGGGTGCGCTGGCTGCGCTGTACCGGAGAACCGTCACCGGCCGCGGACAGATCGTCGATACGGCACTGACCGAGAGTTGTTTGGCAGTGCAGGAATCCACCATTCCTGATTACGACGTGGGTGGCGTGGTGCGTGGCCCGTCGGGAACCCGACTGGAGGGCATTGCGCCATCGAACATCTATCAGAGCGCGGACGGCAGCTGGGTGGTCATCGCTGCGAATCAAGACACCGTGTTCCGCAGGCTGTGCGAAGCGATGGATCAGCCGCAGCTGAGCTCTGATGAGCGCTTTGTCGATCACGTTGCGCGGGGCCGCAATCAGGACGAACTCGACGCGATCATCGCCGAATGGGCGGCTGGGCGTCTGCCCGCCGACATCATCGACGTGCTCAGTGCGGCCGGTGTCATCGCAGGCCCTATCAACACCGTCGCCGATGTGGTGCAGGACCCGCAGCTCAAGGCCCGAGAGATGCTCGTCGAACATTTCGATGAACGGCTCGACCGGTCGGTGCTGGGGCCCGGCGTGGTCCCGGTGCTGTCCGAATCGCCGGGCGGTGTCCGCAACGCCGGCCCGGCTCGGCCCGGCCAGCACAACGAGGACGTCTTTGGGGGACTGCTGGGCAGGAGCGCCGCGGATATCGAGAAGTTGCGGGCCGAGGGGGTCGTATGAGTCTGCCTGCCCACGTCACCATCCGCGAGGTGCTGCTGCGAGACGGACTTCAGCTTGAGGCACCGATCTCGTTGGCGGACAAGCTGACACTGCTCGATGCGATAGCGGCGACAGGAGTGCGAGAGGTGGAGGCCACCGCATTCGTCTCACCCTCCAAGATGCCGGCGCTGGCCGACGCCGCCGAGTTGTCGGCACAGCTGCACAACTACCCGGATATCGAATTCTCTGCCCTCATCGCCAGCCCCAACGGCGCCAAGCGTGCCCTGGCGGCGGGACTGACCTCGCTGGAGTACGTGGTTTCGGCATCCGATGGACACAGTCGAGCCAACGTCGGCGCTAGCAGCGCCGAGGCCACCGCGCGCATCGAGGAAATCGTGGCGCTCGCCCGTGAAGCCGATGCCACGGTGGAGGTGATAGTGGCCTGTTCATGGGACTGCCCCTTCGACGGGCCCACCCCGGAACATCGAGTGCTCGACATCGTGCGCCGAGCCCGCGATTGGGGGGTGGACCGTTACGCCGTTGCCGACACCATCGGCACTACGACACCGCGCCGCGTCGCGAATCTCGTTGCGGCGGTGCGGCCCATCGTCGGTGATGCACCGCTGGGCGCACATTTCCACAACACCCGTGGATCTGGTTTGGCCAGCGCGTACGCCGCTGTGCAATCCGGAGTGACGCGGCTGGACTCCTCGATCGGCGGCCTCGGTGGCTGCCCGTTCGCGCCGGGCGCGACCGGCAACATCGCCACCGAGGATCTGGTGTATCTGCTGCGGGACAGCGGTATCGGCGTCGATGTGGACCTCGAAGCCGCGATCGCGGCCGCCCGGGTGGTGCAATCGGTCGTCGGGCACGAGGTCCCCAGTGCGTTGTTGCGTGCCGGTGATCGGGTGCTGAACTAGATCGCCGGCTTCAGCGGGTTGTGCTCAGCGTAAATCTGCTCGATGCGCGCCTCGTCGATGCGGTTGCGGACCTGTTGTGACTCGTGGGTGTCCCGGATGACCTTGGCTAGCCCGAAGCAACTGGTGACCAAGAACAGGGTGCACACCGCGAGGAACGCGCGGGGCCACGGCGATATCGGTAGGTAGGCGATGCCGCCCAGCGTGGAGGCGAATGCGACCGCGAAGGCGATTGCGGACTGGACGTAGTACGCCGTGGAGGCGCGGACGGTGGGCTCCGATGTGCTCATGAGACCACGGTGGCAGCTGAGGCCCGATAGGACATGAGTAGAGCTACCCGAATTGTCGACGCAAGTTTGCGTGCGGGCCGCCGGTAGCGATACGGGGGTGGGTCACAAGAAATGGGCGCCTCAGACTGGCCTCGGTCACGAACTTGTGCGATTGCGCTTCTGTGGCTGCTGGTAGGAGGGCTAGCTTGCTAACTGACTCGCGAGTCAGTTAATGGCAACTCGTACTCAAGGAGGACCATGTCCACTCCGGTGCTGATCGGGATCGTCGTGGGAGTGCTGGCCCTCGGGGGCTTGCTGGGGGCTGTGGTGCTGTTCGCCCTGGCTTCCGGCGACAGCGGGCCGCGACGCTTCGGGGTGACGATGCCGGACACCGACTTTTTCGACAAGGGGGCATCGTTCGCTGTCACCGCGCAGGTCACCGTGCCGGGGCCCGTCGAGCGGGTGTGGACTCAGGTCTCCGAGGGCGGCTACCTGGAGACGATTCCCTTTGTGTCCGGCCCGGTGAGATCGGGTGACCAGGTGGTGACCCGCACTCCGCTGTTCGCGATCACCGAGAAGGTAGTTCACAGCGAAGAGGGCCTCAAGCTGGTCGCGATCGGGACCGGTGTTTCGGTTCCCTTGGTTATCAAGGCATTCGGTGAACGTTGGGAGCTCGCCGCTGATGGGAACAAGGTGCTGGTGCGCTGGACAGTGGCGTTCACCCCGAAGTGGGTGGGATGGTTCCCCTTGCGCTGGACGGCGTTCGCGGTGCGCCCCTTCCTGCGGACGCTGTTGTTCCTGGCTATCCGTTAGCGGCGGCCCGCGACAGCGGGACGTCTCCGAGCACGATCCCGCTGAACATGGTGGCGATCGTATCGGCGACTTCTGTCATTGTTGTTGCGGGATCATCGGATTCGGCGATGATGCTGTTGGCGGTGACGAACATCGTCATGAGCATCCGGGCGGCCATATGGGTGTGCACACCGGCCTTCAGTTCATGACGGGCGGCAAGGGTCTCCATGAGTGTGACCAAGGGAGGCAGCACGATGGTGTCGTCGATGTGGCGGTAGGTCTCCTCGCCGAGGACCATCGGCGCTTGGCGCATGAGTTCCCGGTAGGTTCTGTCGTCGCGCGATCGGGACAGGTACACCCATGCTGACGTGGCGGCGACCTGGGGGCCGTTGGCGCCGGGCTTGTCCAGGAGGCGGATGGCTGTGGTGACGGTATCGGCGGTCTCGGTCAGGCATTCGGTGAGCAGGGCGCTGAACATCGCCTGCTTATCGGAGAAGTGGTAGTAGAACGTGCCCTTGCTGACTTCGATGCTGCTGACGATGTCGTCGACGGTCACGCTGTTGTAGCCGGTCGTCGTGAAATGCCGGCGCGCGGAATCCAGAAGGTCCGAACGAGTCTGTTCTGCGTACATCTGCCGCCGTGTCGCCATGCAGGCAGTTTAGTCAGATGCCGACTCAAGGTCGGTTTCTGAACGAGTAGTACTACCAGACCAATCGAGCCAGGTAGGTCTGTGCGTACCGCCGTACCGCCACGGTATCGGTGATATCGAGTACGCCGGCGCGGTTGGTGAGCAGGGAACCAACCAGCCGCACAAGGATTTCCGACACCGCGAGCACTGCGTCATCGGGCATTGTGGCGCCGCTGTGCCGCAGGCTGGACGCCACCAGCGCGCTGGCTCGCACAATGGCCTTCTCACCGGAAGGCGTGTTGAGGCCGATGACGAGTTCCGGTTCGTTCTCGATGATGGTGCCCGCTAGCCGACTTTCCGTGATGAGCCGCATGGCCAGCGTGAAGCACTCGACGATGGCGCCCTGGGCATCCTGGCCGTTGGCGGCGACGGCGAGCTGGCCGAAGATGCCCAGACTCTCTGCCTCGATGAGGTGCTCGAACAGCGCTTCCTTGGTGGGGAAGCGGCGGTAGAGGGTGCGGCGGCTCACCCCGGCGCGACGTGCGATGGCGTCCATGTTGGCGCGGCGCATACCGTGCCGCTCGAACTCAATGCGCGCGGCATCGAGTACGGCATCGGTGGGTGGGGCGCTGGTCACCCCCACGAGTGTGGTCATGGCGCCCGGTTGTACAGCGGGCGGGGGTCGACTCCTTCACGATTCCAGCCCTCGGACGCCCACGGCAGGTACAGCGCCCGCACCGGCAGCCTGTTGAACAACGGGTTCAATGCGCGCATGACCGTGGCGAAGCGCTGGAAGTTGCGTTCCTTCTTGTCGCTCCACTCCAGTCGGCAGACCTGCTTCATCTGCGGCGGGAGCGTTCCGACGACGACCGTCCGGATGAAGGCGTTCAGTGGCGCCGACAGCAGACGCCACAGCGGCTTGGGAATCTGCTTGGGCCCGGGCACGCCCTGGCGGATGTAGCCCGTCGCGTAGAGGATCGTCTTGGTCGGCACGAACCGGTCGAACATGCCCTCCATGTAGGTGACGAACTCGTCGTACGTCTGCGGCTGATTGCGCGCACTGACCCCGTAGAGGCTGTACCAGACCTTGCTCTCCTCGAAGATCCGTACCTTCTCGGCGTAGGAGAGACGCCGGATGAATGTGTCGGTGATGTACAAGACCTGATCGACGAAAGTCGCATGCGCCCAATAGAAGAGCTCGGGATTGAGTGCGTGGTAACGCGATCCGTCGCTGATGGTTCCGGTGATCGGCTTGTGGAAATCGCGCACCATCCGCCCCCACTTCTGTGGGTCCGCCGAGTAGATGGTCTTCATGATGGGCGGCCCGGAGCGGCGTGCGCGGCCAAGGGTGTCGGTGAAGATCACCGAATGGTCCTCGACCGCCTTACCCAGCTGTTCGATGCAGTTCTCGGTGCCGGCGAGCCGCTGAAAGCCGAGGACGCCACGGACATCCCCGTAGAACTTCCACACCAGGGAGTCGGCGCCCAGTCGCGGGGTTTCCACGGAGTCGTCCGCAGGGTCTTCCACGGGCATGGGGATTGCTTCCCGGAGCCCTTCGTCGAGGCTGACGGGACGGGTGATGGCGCTCTGATCGACCATGAGCACCACGCTAACTCAATGGCACAAAAGTGCGCAAGTGTGCCAGTGGCGGATTTGGGCCTACTGATTGAGAAGGAAGCCCAGCTTCTCTCGGTTCTGCTCAAACCAGGCGGCCTCGGCGCCGGCCTCGGGGAAAATGAGCCCGGCTTCCATGACTGCGGAGGCGTCCTGTTCGGAAATGCCCAGGACGAGTTCCTCCTCCGACTGGCCGGTCAGCTCGTGCCAGGCGGACGAGAGTTCACGGAGCAGTTGTTGACGTTGTTCCAGGGAACGCCCTGAACGGATAGTGCCCGCGATGAAGGTGGTGTCGCTTTCCGGTTTGCCCGCCAGATAGTGGTGGCCTGGTTGGTATTCATTGAAGACCACGTGGACGAATACCGCCGGAGCGCCGGTGATTTCGCAGTGAATACGTGTGAATTCCTGGGCGATGGCCTGCCGCACCTCGTCGGTGAGGCTCTCCGCACGTGTTATGCACTGATAGAGAGGCATATCCCGGATTCCTTGTCCTCAGTCGGTGAAATCGATGCGCACCGATATCGGGGTGGTCTCCAGTGCCTTGACCACCCGCGCGCCGACGGCCCCGAACTTGCGGCCCCGCGCGACGACGTCGTCATCGGGCCGGAACTGGGCGGTTCCGGTACGCCACCTGTTTCCCTGCTTCAGGCGGACATTGGGATTCGCGGCGATATTGCTGCCCCAGCCCGAGCGGGTGCCGTGCTGGCTAATTACCCACGCACCGGTCGCGTCGAACTGGACCGAGACCGGGACTCGCCGCAGCTGGCCGGTCTTGCGTCCGGTGGTTTCCAGCTCCGAGGCGAGCGCTGTACGCAGGCCAAGCTTTGTCAGGGCCGAGACGGCGGGGTTGAGCAGGTAACGGCCCATGGCGCGCTCTCTGCGGAACTTGCGCAGTGTCTTGTCCGTCATGAACTTCTCCTTCTCCGAAAGGCGTCGACCCCGTTGTTCTTGAGGAGCCGAAGTGCCGTGATCCACGGGCCGATGGTGGGGTCCGGGTCGGTCCCCGCGCCCAGGCGGTGTAGTTGGGTGTTGTGCCACTGGAGTTCCAGTGCGCTCAGGAAAGACTTCGCCCTGCCGGTCGAAGCCAGCCAGCCGGGTAGGGGCAGTGAAGCGTCCGGAACGGTCAGCTTGTCCTGACGCGCCGTCAGCAGGCTGTCGGCGGACTCGGGATTGACAGTTGTCGGGCGCCCGAGCCCCACGACATCGCAATCACCCGATCGGACGGCGTCGGACATGGCGGCTTCCGTGCGGAAGCCTCCTGTCACGGCGATCGGTACGTCACCTGCCGCCTCGCGGGCGGTGCGGGCGTACTCGAGGAAGTAGGCCTCGCGGGCCTGGGTCGACGCCGATGTCACCAGCGGCCTGCCCTCCATTGCCGGCGATTCGTAAGTACCACCGCTGATTTCGATGAGGTCGACCTCTTCGGAGGCGAGCGCCGCGATGACTGCCCGCGACTCTTCCTCGGTGAAGCCTCCACGCTGGAAGTCCGCGGAGTTGAGCTTGATGGCGACCGAGAAGCCGGGGCTCACCGCCGCACGCGTGCGGCGGACAACCTCGAGAACGAAACGCATCCGATGTTCCGGGTCGCCTCCCCACCGGTCGGTGCGCCGATTGGTACGTGGCGACAGGAACTGTGCCACCAGATAGCCGTGTGCGCCGTGGATCTGAACACCGTCGAACCCGGCCGCATCGGCGATCGACGCCGTGGTCGCGTACCGGTCGATGATGTTCTCGATCTCGTCATCGGTGAGTTCACGTGGCGCTTGCCATCCGGGGACGTTCATCTTGATCGCGGACGGTGCCACCGGCTGGGACGCCGTGGCGAGCGGGTTGGCTTGCCGCCCTGGGTGGTTCACCTGCATCCAGATCAGGCCGCCGCCATCCTTGGTTGCCTTGGCCCACCGCGACAGGCCATCGAGATGCCGGTCGTCCTCGATGACCACATTTCCCGGCTCACCCAGGTGGCTGCGGTCAACCATCACATTGCCGGTGACGACGAGGCCGAACCCGCCGGTGCCCCAGCGGCGGTACAACTCGACGAGCCGGTGGTCGGGTCCCTGAGAGGTGTCGCCGAGGCCCTCGCTGAGGGCCGACTTCATCAGTCGATTGCGCAGTACCTGGCCCGAGGCCAGTGGAAGAGGATCGTGTAGGTCTGCCACTCGGCCGACGGTAGTACACCGATTGGTTTACCGCAATGTTCCGATAAGTGCCCCGGCCCGGCGGCGACTCGGTAGACTGAGCGGTATAGTTAACACCTGACAAGTTGGGAGGCGGGCAGGATGTCGGCACGTGACACGTTGATCGCTAGCGTGACGGGTCTGGTGCGGCGCCGTGGCGTCGCGGGAACCGGTCTCAACGCACTGCTGGAAGACAGCGGTGTGTCACGGAGAACCATCTACCTCAACTTTCCCGGCGGTAAGCAGGAACTGGTCGCCGAGGCGACCCGCCTCGCGGGACAAGAGCTGACGGCCATCATCAAGGCGGCCGGTGACGATATCGATCCGGCACACGGCATTCAGTTGTTCATCGAACTGTGGAAGGCGCAACTCGGCGAAACCGAGATGCAGGCGGGGTGCCCGATCGTCGCTGCCGTGCTGGGACGTACCGAGGCGCCCGAGGCCTCGGCGGTGGCGGCGGACGCATTCCAGGATTGGCAGGCCATTCTCACCGAGCGGCTTACGCGCTATCACGTGGCTGCCGAGGCGGCACGCTCGCTGGCCCGGACCATGATCGCGGCGATCGAAGGCGCCGTCATCATGTCGATCGCCGCGCAGTCGACGGAGACGCTCGACGACGTCGGTGAGCGGCTCGCAGAGCTCATCAGGCTGTACGTCCCTGCCGGCACCACGCCGTAATCCTCCACCACGCAAGAGCCGCCAGTAGGGTCTGCTGATGCGTGCATGGACCGTGGTGCTCACCATCCCGGTGGTAGCACTGCTGCTACAGCCGCTATGGGCGCCGCGATGGGGATCGGGAATTCTCGGGGAACTCAGCGCAACCGGCCCAGTGGCAGCGGTGACCACCATCGTGACATTCTTCGGCCTGGTAGCCCTCTATTGCCTTACCCTGCAGCGCATTCTCGTGCGCCTGCCCGAATGGGGGCGCACGCGGTCTCCTCGGTCGGTGTGGTTGATGTTCGCCCTGCCCTTCAACTTCGTTGAAGACTTCTTCATCGTCAACGACATCGCCGGAAGCCTTGCGGCATCGCCGACCATTAGCGATGTCAATCGAAATATCTGGCGTGCAACGGGTTTAGCGTGGTGCGCATTGCAAATCGTTTCACTGCTCCCCGGGCCGCTCGGATTGGTTGGCGGTGCGCTCGCGATGCCGGTGTGGCTGGGCAACTGGATTCACGCCGGGAGCATTGCCCGAACGCTATCGCGCGCGCCCCTTTCCCGTGATCAGCGGTAGGTCCAAAGTGGTGCGGATACCCGCATCGGCTGCGACGACGGCAGGTACCGCGTTGACCACGCGCATCGCCGTCGCGATCAGATTGGCGTAGTTGTGATCACCGTGTGCGCTGAACGAGCCCAAATCCAGTATGTAGCTGGGCTCCCCGGTGATCTCGACACGATAGGTGCCACTCTCGTGTGCGGGCTGTGGCCAGTCCGGCGCTAGATCCTCGCGCAGGCGGGTGAAGTGCTCAAGGACCGTCACCACCTTGCCGTCCTTCATCCCACGAACCTCGAAGTGCAGCGCGGCCATGGTGCCCGCGGGGATATGTCCCGATGAGATGTCAAAATCCTCAGGTGCGGATAGCTTTTCATAGGTCTCGGTGACCTCGTCCAATTCGATGCCCAGACCGGCTGCGAGCTGCCGCACCACCGAACCCCAGGCCAGCGACAGTACTCCCGGCTGCAGCAGGAGGGGGGTCTCGTCCATCGGCCTACCAAAGCCCATGACATCGAACATCACCGTTGCGCTGTCGTACGTCGCGTAGTCGACGATCTCGATACAGCGCACCTGATCGACGTGCTGGCAGGTACCCATGAGCGCCAGCGGCAGCAGGTCGTTGGCAAAACCAGGATCGATACCACCGACAAAGATCGACGAGTTGCCTTCCCGTGCTGCGGCTTCGATGGGTTCCAGCATGTTATCCGGCAGGACGCCCCACGGATACTGCAGGAACACCGGCGCGCTGGCGGCGACGTTGATACCGGCTGCCAGGATCGAGCGCAAGTCCTCGATCGCCTCCATCAGGCGGTTGTCGGTCATAGCGGTGTACACCACGCAGTCGGGCTTGAGTGCCAAGATCTCTGCGGCATCGGTGGTCGCGGCGACACCAGTGGTGGTGGCGAGCCCGGCCAGCTCACCGGCGTCCTTTCCGGCCTTGTTGGCTCCGGACACCCATACGCCGACGAGTTCCATGGTCGGGTCGGTGATTACCCCGGCGAGCGCATGCTGGCCGACATTTCCTGTGCCCCAGACAGCTACACGTGTCTTCGTCATATCAGGTTCCTTCTGGAAGTAGTCAGGCGAGGTCGGGCAGGGGAATGTCGAGATTGGGTGCGATGAGACCGCCATCGACTTCGAGGACCTTGCCGGTGAGGAAGCTGCCGGCTGGCGATGCGAGATAGATTGCGGCCGCCGCGATATCGGCCGGATCGCCCAGTCGGTGCAGTGGCGTGTTCTTTTCGAGGGTCCCGCGCACTTCGTCGTTGCCCGCGACGACCTCCAGCGCAGAGGTGAGTATGGAGCCGGGGGCGATACCGTTGACGCGGATTCTCGGACTCAGATCCATTGCAGCCGTGCGGGTGTAATGAGCAAGAGCACCCTTGGCGGTGCAGTATCCGAGGAAGGCGCGGCCCGGAAGCCGGCCCATGGTGGACGTGATGTTGATGACCGAAGCGTTGTCAGACTTGAGCAGGTGCGGCACCGCGGTACGTAACAGCGCGTGACCGTTGAGAACGTTGAAGGAGAAGGCCTCGGCGAGGTCGTCGTTAGTAGTGTCCAAGAACGGTTTCGGCATGGTGCCGCCCACATTGTTGACGACGATGTCGAGCCGCCCGAACCGGTCGACGGCCTTCTGTGCCAGGGAGGCGGATGCTTCGGTGTCGGACAGATCGGCGACGACGACCTCGGCCTGGCGTCCCGCGGCAGCCACCTTCGCGGCGACCTCATGCAGTTGGGATTCAGTACGCGAGGCGATCAGCACATTGGCACCCGCCTGCGCGAAGGCCTCTGCGATCGCCGCGCCCAGCCCACGACCCGCGCCGGTAACGATCGCGACGTTGCCGTCGAGCCTGAAGCGGTCCAGAATCATGTCTACCTCCGTGTCGAATATTCGACTACCTTGGGGCGAATAGTCGATGCACTGTAGACCTGGGCACTGCAACACGCAAGAGGGAGGGAACTCATGGCGACCATTTCACCGCCGACCGCACGCGTCATAAGAATCGTGGAGATGCTTGCTGCTGCAACACAACCCAAATCGTTGAGCGAGATCGCCGCAAGTACAGGTATTCCCCGGGCCACCGCCACCGCCGTGGTGAACGAGTTGGAGTCGGCGGGATGGTTGACGCGCGACGGTGAGCTTCGTTATCGGGTTGGGTCGGCGCTGCCGCGCGCGGTCGAGGCGACCATGCCCCGCGAGGTCCAGGACGTGCTGACCCGAATCGCCGGAGCAGCACAGGCGGGGGCGACCATCAGCCGAATCAGTCCGAAGACATTGACGATCGTCGCCAAGGCGCAAGCGGGCCGCAGAGCTGTCACCGGATTCGCGGTCGGGCAGACGATACCGCTGGCCTTTCCCGCGGGTTCGGCCGTGATGCCCTGGCGTTCATCAGACGAACGCGCGCAGTGGCTCGGCACCGCCCGCGGCTTGAGCGCGCGTTCCGGCCAGCGGCTTCTGCGGCAGGTTTCCGACTGCGGATACGTGATCTACCGCCCCGACCATGACGACACCGGGATGGTTGACCTGCTCTCGGATCTGCTCGGTTCGGTGGGCTCGGAGGTGATGGAGGCGGCGCTCCGCGAACGGCTGTTGCGACAGCTGTCCCGGCTCACCTCGCGTCTCTACTCACGCGACGAGCTGGTATCCGACGATGTGTTGCCGATCAGCTATCTAGCGGCGCCCATCTTCGTGGGTGCCGATGCCGCCTACGAACTTCAGCTGGGGCCGCTGCTGCCTAGTGCGACCCGCGCGGAGCGAGAAGTACTGATCGCGACGTTGACCCGGGGGGCCCGGGAGCTTTCGGGGCTGATGACCCTCTAGCCGGCGGTGACGACAGGAACGCCCTCGGATGGTTGCACGATGACGAATCCCTGGCCCTGGAACGAGACTTGGAGTGCCTCGCCCGAACCGCGGCCAATGAGGGCGCCGGCCTTGAAACTCGTCTTGAGCTGCGTCTGAAGGTTGGCCGACCACGCCACCACCGCGTTCGTGTCGGCGAATGTCGGGGCCTCTGCGGCATTGAGCACTACCGGCGGACCATCGGTGGTCAAGGCCACCCACCCCGTTCCCCGCAAGGTCGTGTTGAACAGGCCGCCGGTGACCATGCTGGCGCCCTTGACCCGCTCGATGTTCCAGTTCAGGCCTGCCGAGAAGGCCAGCACGTTCTTGCCGCTGATCGAAAGGCCCGCGTTGTTGAGGTTCAGTAGGTGGACGTCGAAGGCGCGCTCGGCCAGGAATACGTCGCCCTGGCCCGAACACCGCATGAGCGGCAAGCCTTCTCCGGTGAGTGCCTTCTTCAGGAACTTCGCCGCACCGCCGCCTTCGAAGGCGAAATCGACATTGCCCTGGTAGGCCACCATCGATCCTTGACGTGCCAGGAATGGCTCGCCAAGGCGAACGCGTAACAGTTTGGCGTTCTGGTTCGAGATCGGCTTGGCCTCATTCTCGCTGAATCGGCCGTCCACCAAATCTCCACTGATACCTGAGAATTGGTCCCCGAGAGGTTGGGCCTGCGCTGCCGGTTGCGCGGCCTGTGCCGAGGGGCCGGGCTGTGGGGCGACGGGTGCGGAGCCTCCGAGCGGAGCTGAACTGACTTTTCCCTGATGGGCTACCTGGTCCGTCCAGCGGTGGCCGTCGTGCCAGCGGAATTCGAATCGTCCGTCGGGGTCGGGTTGCCAGCTTCCCGGGTTCGGAGTCGTCATAGACCCCAACCTAGTCGGCGGCTAGCGCTGCTCAATCAAAATTGTGGGGACTGCCAGTCCGGGGTCCTTGACCGTCACGACTCGGGTGCCTGGCTTGTGACCGTCACGGATGGCGCTGAGAGTCACCCCAGCATCCGTCAGCCGAGTATGGGAAGCGTCAATATCGTTGGTGCGCCAGGCGATTCCCCACAGAGAGTCGGGTCCGGTGGGGTCGTCGTCGCGCAGCACCACCTCGACCACCAGGCCCGCGCAGCGGAAAAACAGTTGGTGTACGCCCCACGACTGCATGCGGTCCAGGCGCAGATCGAAGCCGAGCCGTCCGCAGAGCGTCGCGATGATCCTGTCGCGATTGGGGGAGAACAGCACCAGGTGATCGATCTGCTCGCTCGCCGGAACCGCGTGTGTTGCCGGTCGCGCGCGTAGTCCCAGGGTGAGTCCGTCGGCCTGTCCCACCACGAGCTCTCCGTGCGTGGCCAGTGCGAGGCCGCGGCGATCGACCGTCCGGGCCGCGGACGACAGGTCTGCGACGCCGAACAGCAACCCGGGGTGCGTTGCCCAATCTGGGAGCCCGAGATGGAGCTGGGGGTGCGGAGTGTCGGTTCCGAGCAGCCGCGCATAGGCAGCCTTTGCGTCAGCGAGATTTGGAACGTCGAGAAGCACCGAGTCCAGTTCGGTGATCATCAGAGCATCTTCTCCCTGCCGGACCGGGGTCCGTTTCGGCATACTGGCGATATGCGCTTTCAGCTTCTCGACATTGTCTTCTACCTACCGAACCCCGCAACGGGCGCATTGGCACCCGCCGCCGACCGGCTGAACCGCGTGGTCGAGACGGCAGTTCTAGCCGAGAGCCTGGGTTTGGATTCCTTCGCGGTGGGGGAGCGGCATGCGGGAGACGTGCTGTCTTCGGCGCCCACGGTACTGCTGGGAGCGGTGGCTGCGGCGACCGAACGGATCCTGTTGTCCACCGGCGTCACGGTGCTCTCCCTCCTGGACCCGGTGCGTGCGGCGGAGGACTTCGCCACCATCGACCAGCTGAGCCGCGGACGGCTCGAGATCGTCATCGGGAAGGGCAATGAAGACCGGCAGTACCCGTTGATGGGGCTGGATATCGCCAAGCAGTATGAGTATTTGCAAGAGAATTACGAGTTGCTGCGGCGGCTACTGCGCGAGGAACACGTCGACTGGACGGGCACGCACCGGCATCCGCTGGCCGACGCGACAACCCTGCCCAGGCCGTACGACGGGCCGTTCCGGATCTGGCACGGGTCGGCGACCTCGACGTTCGCGGTTGAACTCGCCGCGAAGTGGGGCGATCCGATAGTCACCGCAAATGCTTTGCAGCCCAAGGAGAACTACAAGATTCTCATCGACAGGTATCGGGAGCTGTACGCGCAGAACGGGCACGACCCGGCCAATCTGCACGTGGGTGCGGGTTCGGGAGGGCTCTACCTGGCGGATACGACCGAACAGGCCATCGCGCAGTACCGGCCGATCTATGAGGCACGCCTGGCGCAGATGGCCAAGCTCAAGGACCATCCGAAAGCCGTCGGCAAGTTTCCCTCCTTCGAATCCATCGAGGACGCGGCGGATCGCGGCCCGGTGCTGGCCGGTTCGCCGGAACGCGTGGCCGAGAAGATCATTCAGTGGCATGAGGCCTTCGGCCACGAGTTCCAGTCGATTTCGTTGAGCCCTGAGGCCGACTTCGAGGAGCAGAAGGACACCCTGCGCCGATTCGCCGAAGAGGTGGTCCCGTTGGTGAAGGCGGAGGTCACGTCGACGTTGTGGGGTGCGCAGGACGCGCAGCGGGCCAAGGGATTCACCGCAGTCTGAGGGGCATCCGTCGCGAGCATCGCCTGTAACGCCATTGATCCCGGTGCAGCGGGGCAGGAGCACGTTCTTGCCCAAAACTAGAACATGTTCTAACGTCGAGCGAAGTGCCTGATCGGCGACTATCCACTCAAGGAGCGCGATGCCTGACTCATTTGACCCGCTGCACGGGTCGATCAACTCCGGGCACCTGCTGGTCGCCGCGCTGAAGAAGAATGCGAGCGCGCCCGCGCTGGTGCTGGGGGATGTGACGCTCACCGGCGCCCAGATGGCCGATGAGATCAGCAAGTACATCCAGGCCTTCACGGCACTGGTGCCTGATCCGACCGATGGTCAGGGCATGCTGGCCCTCAATCGCCCCGAGGTGCTGTTGGTGATCGGCGCGGGGCAGCTGCTGGGCACCCGGCGTACCGCGCTGCATCCGCTCGGTTCGCTCGACGATCATGCGTACGTGCTGGCCGACGCCAAGATCACCACCCTCGTCATCGACCCCACGCCGCAGTTCGTGGAGCGCGCCGCCGCCCTGGTGGAGAAGGTGCCGACGCTGACCCGCGTACTGACGCTCGGGCCGGTGCCCGCTGAGCTGGCCGAGGTGGGACATGACCTGGTTGCCGCGGCCGCAGGCTTCGAGGCGAGGCCTTTGGTTCCGATCAATTTGTCGCCGGATCACATCAACGGCCTTACCTACACGGGTGGCACGACGGGCAAGCCCAAGGGCGTCATCGGAACCTCACAGTCGATTCTCACCATGACGCAGATCCAGCTGGCCGAGTGGGAGTGGCCGGATCGCCCCAAATTCCTGATGTGTACCCCGCTTTCACATGCCGGGGCGGCGTTCTTCATGCCGACCCTGATGAAGGGCGGATCAATGGTGGTGCTGCCCAAGTTCGACGCGGGCGCCGTGCTGGCGGCGATCGAGGAGCACAAGATCACCGCCACCATGCTGGTGCCGTCGATGATCTATGCGCTGCTGGACCACCCGGATTCTCAGACCCGCGACCTGTCGTCGTTGCAGACGGTCTACTACGGCGCCTCGGCCATCAACCCGGTACGGCTCGCGGAGGCGATCAAGCGATTCGGGCCGATCTTCGCGCAGTACTTCGGCCAATCCGAAGCGCCCATGGTGATCAGCTATCTGGCCAAGGGCGATCACGACACCCAGCGGCTCTCCAGCTGTGGCCGGCCCTCGGCGTTCCTGCGCACGGCGCTGCTCGACGAGAACGATCAGCCGGTGAAGCAGGGTGAGCCCGGCGAGATCTGTGTGGCCGGCCCGCTGGTGGCGGGTGGTTATTGGGGGCTGCCCGAACAGACCGCCGACACGTTCAAGAACGGCTGGTTGCGCACCGGCGATGTCGCACGCGAAGACGAGGACGGTTTCTGGTTCATCGTCGACCGGACCAAGGACATGATCGTCACCGGTGGTTTCAACGTGTTCCCCCGAGAGGTGGAAGACGTTGTGGCCGAGCATCCCTCGGTGGCGCAGGTCGGCGTCATCGGGGTGCCCGATGAGAAATGGGGCGAGGCGGTGACGGCGATCGTGGTGCTGCGTGCGGATGCCGACCGCAGCGGCGACGCGGTGTCCAAGATGACGTCCGAGATCCAGTCCGCGGTCAAGGACCGCAAGGGTTCGGTGCAGTCGCCCAAACACGTGATCGTCGCCGACTCGCTGCCATTGACCGCGCTGGGCAAGCTCGACAAGAAGGCCCTGCGTCAGAAATACGCCACGGTCTAACTCTCGCGGGCGAGAAGCTCCCGGGCGCTGGTCCGGACGAACTCGCGCAGCCACGGTGCGGGCTCGCCCCTATCGGGCAGGTGACGACGCACCGCTGCGTACGGCATGTCGATCAATGCGAACATCGTTTTGTCGATCAGTTCGGGAGTGATCACGCCGAACCGATGCTCGGTGTATTCGCGCAACGCCATGCGGACCCGTGAGTTGAGTGTCGTGAGCTCCGCGGCGAGGGTGTCGGGCCAGTGCGCGACTAAATCGGCCTTCTCGTACTGGAGTAGCAGCTGTGCCTCGTTGCGGTTCGCCGCCGTCCAATCGAAGGCGTGGTCAATGGTCGCCGTAAGTGCGTTGTCGAGATCTGGCAGGCACAGGGCCGCGAGTATCCCGTTCTGATAGCGGGCGATCGATCGCAGCCAGAGCCGGGCCATGAGCTCATCGCGGCTGGCGAATCGGTGATAGATCGAACCCGACGGTGCTCCGAGGATGCGTCCGATGGCGGAGGCGGTGGCCGCTGGTGGGCCGCCCGAGGTCACCAGGGCCAGCGCCGCGTCCAGGATGTCGTCCGCGGTGTACTGCGCTTTACGCCCCACGGCGCCGGACCATGCTCGTGCCCTGAGCAACCGCAACCAGCTTGGTCTTGCCGTCGTGGCCTTCGACGGAGATTTCGCAGCGGCCCAGCGCCTTGGTGCGGCCGGCGCTGACCAGCGAGGCGTCCGCGAGCAGTCGCACCCCATCGCCCGCCGGGGACACGTACTCGATGGTGTATCCGCTGGTCACAATGTCTGCACCCAAACCAAGGGCGCAGGCGTAGGTGATCGCGTTGTCGGCGAGATAGCTCAATACGCCGCCGTGGATGAACCCGTTCTGCTGCCGTAGCTCGTCACGGATATCAAGTGCGAGCCGGATTCCGGACGCATCGACCCGGCACACGGATGCGCCGAGGAGGCGACTGAAGGGCTGCGCATCGAGCACCCGCTGAGCCTGGTCCAAGGTGATCACGATATTAGAGAATAGTCGCTAATATTTGTGTTGGATAGCGCGCATATGATGAGAAACGCAGCTGGTCTGCTGGTAGTGGCACGGGTTTGATCCGAGCCCTTATCAGCATCGAGTGCCGGGCCCTCGGGTCCGGCATAAGAGGGAACCCGGTGAGAATCCGGGACTGTCCCGCAGCGGTATGCAGGAACGACAGTCGTCATATGCACTGGGTTGAGCACCAAGAAGCCTGGGAAGCGGCGGCCAGTAGGAAAACCTGAGTCCGGGTAACGCCTGTAAGTCCGAAGACCTGCCAGCTGTGCCGGGTGCGCCGCACCCGGCGGATCATCGCCTCGCGGAATGGGCGTATGGCCGAAGCGGTTTCACCGAGCAGATATCTGTCGCGGTGGTTCCGTGCTCGGTTCTTCGTCCCCGGGCGGTGGCTACCCCGCTGTTGATGAAGGACTAATTCATGACTGCTCAACCTTTGACCGCCACCACGCTCGGATCCGCGCGTATCGGCCCGCGGCGTGAACTCAAGAGGGCTACCGAGAGCTACTGGGCCGGACGTACCAGCCGTACCGAGCTCGAAACTGTCGCCGCAGGGCTTCGGCGCGACAATTGGACCGCATTGGCGGCCGCCGGGCTCGACTCCGTACCGGTGAACACCTTCTCGTACTACGACCAGGTGCTGGACACCGCGGTGCTGCTGGGAGCCCTCCCGCCCCGTGTCGCCGGTATCGCCGATGAGCTCGATCGCTACTTCGCCGCCGCTCGCGGCAATGATGATGTGACACCGCTGGAAATGACCAAGTGGTTCGATACCAACTACCACTACCTGGTGCCGGAGATCGGGCCGGACACGAAGTTCGAACTGAATCCGGCCAAGCTGTTCGGAGAGCTGAAAGAAGCTCAGGCGCTGGGTATTCCGGCACGTCCGGTCGTCGTCGGTCCCATCACCTTCCTCGCGTTGAGTAAGTCAGTCGACGGCGCCCCCGCGCCCATCGAACGGCTCGACGAGGTGGTGTCGCTGTACGAGCAGCTGTTGGTGCAGCTCGCCGAGGCAGGCGTCGGCTGGGTGCAGATCGATGAGCCGGTGCTCGTCACCGACATCCTGCCGAATGGTCCCGAACTGGCCGAGCAGGTGTATGGCCGTCTCGGCACGGTGGCCGATCGCCCCGCGATCCTGGTCGCCACCTACTTCGGGGACCTCGGTGCCGCACTGCCGGCGCTGGCACGTACCCCCGTCGAGGCGATTGCCGTCGACCTGGTCTACGGGTCCGCATCGGGTGTGGCCTTGGTGCCAGAGCTGGCCGGAAAGACCATCGTCGCGGGCGTTGTCGACGGACGAAACATCTGGCGCACCAACCTGGAGTCCGCGCTGGGCACCCTGGGGACGCTGTTGGGATCCGCCGGTGCCGTCGCAGTGTCGACGTCCTGCTCGACGTTGCATGTGCCCTACTCGCTGGAACCGGAGACCGAACTCGATGACCAGTTGCGCAGCTGGTTGGCGTTCGCCGACGAGAAGGTCAAGGAAGTTGTGGTGCTGGCGCGGGCAGTGGGTGGGGCGCGCGACGCTACCGAGTTCGCGGCGTCGAATGCGGCTGTCGAATCTCGCAAGACAGATCCGCGTCTGAACAACGGTCAGATCCGTGCGCGTTTGGATTCGATTCTGGCGGCTGGTATTTCACGTGGCGATGCCGCCGAGCGTCGCCGCAGCCAGGATGAGCGCCTGCAGCTACCCGAGCTGCCGACCACCACCATCGGGTCGTTCCCGCAGACCGTCGAGATCCGCAAGGCCCGTCAGGCCCTGACCAAGGGCGAGATCGACGAGGCCGAGTACGTGCGGCGGATGCGTGCCGAGGTTGCCGATGTTATTGCGCTACAGGAGAAGCTGGGCCTGGACGTGCTGGTCCACGGCGAGCCTGAACGTAACGACATGGTGCAGTACTTCGCCGAGCAGCTCGACGGATTCTTCGCCACCCAGAATGGCTGGGTTCAGTCATACGGCAGCCGCTGCGTGCGCCCACCCATCCTGTACGGCGATGTCGCACGGCAGAACCCGATGACCGTCGAGTGGGCTACCTACGCCCAGTCGCTGACTCCCAAGTACGTCAAGGGCATGCTGACCGGGCCGGTGACCATTCTCGCGTGGTCGTTCGTTCGTGATGATCAGCCGTTGGCGGATACCGCTAACCAGATCGCACTGGCCATCCGGGACGAGACGGTGGATCTGCAGGACGCCGGGATTGCGATCATCCAGGTGGACGAGCCCGCATTGCGCGAGCTCCTGCCGCTGCGCTCGGCGCATAAGCCCGCATACCTGGACTGGGCGGTCGGTGCGTTCCGGCTGTCCACCTCGGGTGTGTCCGATGCGACCCAGATTCACACGCATCTGTGCTACTCGGAGTTCGGCGAGGTGATCGGTGCGATCGCCGATCTGGACGCCGATGTCACCTCCATCGAGGCGGCTCGTTCGCACATGGAGGTGCTCGACGACCTCAACGCGATCGGCTTCTCCAACAGCGTCGGTCCGGGTGTGTACGACATCCACTCGCCGCGGGTGCCCTCGACGGCCGAGATGGCGAACTCGCTGCGTGAGGCGCTGCAGGCTGTTCCGGCCCAGCGTCTCTGGGTCAATCCTGACTGTGGCCTGAAGACCCGGAAGGCTGACGAGGTGACTGCCTCGCTGGCCAACCTGGTGGCGGCTGCGACCGAGGTGCGTGCGGGCGCCTAGTTCCCGACGAACGCGCGAGCAGTCCCCTTCGCGGGGGACTGCTCGCGCGTGAATTTGATTGGTGTATAAACCATTAGCGAGACTAATCGGAGGTCCTTGGTGTCCATGAATACCGTTGCGCTGGAGCTGGTGCCTCCCAATGTCGATGGCGGCCTCGAGAAGGCATCCGAAGAACTGCAGAAACTGTCCAGGTTCTCGGCGGAGTTCGGCATCGATGGGCGCATCGACCACGTCATGATCCCGTCGATGATCGTGGAGGATGCCGATCGTCCGCTGGAGATGAAGCCGAAGCTGGATGTCGTCGACTATTGGTCGATCATCCGGTCGGAGCTACCCACCATGCGGGGACTGTGCACGCAGGTCACTTCCTTTTCGGATGAGACGTCGTTACGGAGCCGGCTGACCGGTCTCACGGAAGCCGGGATGGACGGCGTGATCTTCGTCGGCGTACCGCGCACCATGAGCGACGGCGACGGTTCGGGCATTCCACCGACTGATGCGTTGTCGAAGTTCGATGACATCGTCGACAACAGGGGAGTGATCCTGATCCCCACCCGCAGTGGCGAACAGGGCCGCTTCTCCTTCAAATGCGACAAGGGTGCCACCTTCGCCATGACCCAGCTGCTGTATTCCGATGCGGTGGTTGGCTTTCTGCAGGAGTTTGCGCGCACAACCGAACACCGGCCAGAGGTGTTGCTCTCGTTCGGTTTCGTCCCGAAGCTGGAGTCCAAGGTCGGGCTCATCGACTGGTTGATCCAAGACCCCGGCAATGAAGCTGTTGCGCGCGAACAGGACTTCGTGAAGTCGTTGGCTGCCTGCGAACCAGATGTCCGGCGGCCACAGCTTGTGGATCTCTACGAGCGAGTCATCGATGGAGTCGCAGACCTCGGCTTTCCTCTGAGCGTGCATTTCGAAGCGCCGTATGGTCTGGCTAGGCCGGCCTTCGAGACCTTCGCGGAGATGCTGGAGTACTGGTCGCCGGTACGCGAGACCTCCTGAGGCAGGCAGGGTCGTACGGAATTCCTTTGACCACGTTGTAATTCGTGGTTGAGACTGGTCGCATGGAACCTACCGAGTTGCAGACGGACCGGCTGGTTCTGCGCGCGGTCACTGCTGCGGACGAGGCCGCGATTGTCGAAGCGTGCAACGAGCCGCAGATCGCGCACTACCTTCCGCTACCGGTTCCGTACACCCGTGAAGACGCCCGGAGTTTCGTCGCCAGGTCGGCGCAGGAATGGGCGGACAACGCGCGATACGGCTTTGGGTTCTTCCTCGCCGACACAGATGAACTCGTGGGCACCTGTTCACTTAAGTCGATTGCGCCCGGCGTGGTGGAAGTCGGGTATTGGTCTGCCTCACGGCATCGCCGTAAGGGGCTGACAACGGAGGCGATTCGGCGGCTGTGCCAGTGGGGATTTGACGTGCTGGGCGTGCACCGCATCGAATGGTGGGCCGTCGTCGGCAACGATGGCTCGCGGGCGGTGGCGCAAGCCGTCGGATTCGACATGGAGGGCTTGCTGCGTCAGCGTGGGTATCGGCGAGAGGCCCCCGCGGATTGGTGGGTTGGCGGGCTCTTGTCCCGGCCCGAGTGACGGGTGTTGACGCTAGGCGTGATGCTGGCTAACCTTTGGATTCGGTACACCGGGTCCGGAGCGTTCGTGCTCCGTTCGTCTAACACCCGGTTCTTCAGTGAATAACAAGATTCTCAATCGAAATGAATCGCTTGTATACCTGGGTATTTCGCATTGGGAATACCAGTGCTGCGGTAGGACTCCCGAGATAGGCCAGTCTGTCGATTGGCAGATCTCTGCCCATCCCGCTGAGGGTGGCTACCTACTGGCATCGGCTGCTACGGTCGACTGGGACGAGGACCGCGAGATCGTCCGGTTTCCCTACGGTTGTGCGAGCTGGGATCCAGCACTCGGAGATCCTGCGAATGCGCTGGTAATCCTCTGGGCTACTTGGCATGACAGCCAAAGCTGGCCCCGTCTTCGGGGTGTCGTCGAGGAGCTGTATGAGGTGTCGGCCACTACCTGTCTGAATGAGTCCGGTCAGGTGAGCCAAGAGCCGTCATCGTTTCAGTACCGGCCCACCGAACTCGCAACACGTTGGCCAGATCAGCCGCCGTCGGGTGAGATCGGGCATCGAGTGACCACCGGATCCGTTGTGGGGCTGCGTGTGACCTCAGTAGTGGAGCCGACTGGCGATGACATTGAGGCGCTGCGTGATGCGCGAGATCGTGGCCGCAGGACGTTGCATCTATTCGGGCCCCCAGACGCGTTTGGCGCGGTGATCCCATCGCGGGGAGATCGAGTGACGGTTGATCTGGCGGATCCGCGGCTGGGCGTGGACGATACGCGTGGCTACGCGGGTGTTGTCACGGGCATTGCCGGGCAAGTAAGTCGCGCGGTGCACTCACCAGATGGCTTCTACACCAGCTTCCTCAACATCGACCCGGAGGCGCCCCCGGCGGACGAGTTGTTCATCCAATTGCTTTGCGACAGGATGCCGAACTAGCCAGCTCGAGTGTGCGGTTTATGTCGATAATCAGCGAGATTTCGACACAAACCGCACACTCGGCGATCGCGCTTACGACGCGAGTGACCGCTGGGGCTTGCCGGAGTATTCGCTCAGCGGCCTGATCAGGGCGTTGGCCGCTGCTTGCTCCATGATGTGCGCGGTCCAGCCGGTGATCCGGCTCATCACGAAAATCGGTGTGAAGCAGGGGATATCGAATCCCATGAGGTAGTAGGCGGGCCCGGTGGGGAAATCGAGATTGGGCTTGATTCCGGTGGCGGCATCCATCTCGGATTCCAGCACCTTGTAGATCTCGAGCCATTGGCGACCGTCACGAACCCGGGCCACGTCCTCCAGCGCCGCGCGCATCGTCGGCACCCGGGAATCGCCGTTCTTGTATACGCGGTGTCCGAAGCCCATGACCTTTTCTTTACGGGTCCGCTTGCCCTGCAACCATTCCGCAGCCTTGGCGGCGTCACCTATCTCGATCATGTCGTGCATGACGGCCTCGTTGGCTCCGCCGTGCAGGGAGCCCTTGAGTGCACCGATCGCTGCGGTGACCGCACTGTAGATATCGGATTGTGTCGAGGTCACCACGCGGGCGGCGAAGGTCGAGGCGTTGAAGCTGTGCTCGGCGTACAGGATCATCGACTGTTCGAACGCCGTGACGATCACCGGGTCCGGTACCTCACCGAAGCACATCCGCAGGAAGTTGGCCGAGTAGCCGAGGTGGCTGTGGGGCTGAATGGGGTCCAGCCCACGACGGCGCCGCATGTCGGCCGCGACGATCGTCGGCAGCACCGCGAACATGCGAAGTGACTTGGCGTAGTTGGCTTCCGGGGTGCTGTCGTCTTCGGAAGGATCCTCGGCACCCAGGACGCTGATGGCGGTGCGTACCACGTCCATCGGATGGCAGGTCTCCGGCAGTTTGGCCAACAGCGCCATCAGGGAACGGTCCAGGCGGCGCTGCGCCCGCTCGCGTTGGTTGAACAGCGCGAGCTCGGCATCGTTCGGCAACTCGCCATGCCACAGCAGGTAGGCGACCTGCTCGAAGCTGCACTGGGCGGCTAGGTCCTGTACCGGATATCCGCGGTACGTCAGCGAGTTCGTCTCGGGCACCACCTTGGAGATGGCGGTGGTATCCACCACGACGCCGGCAAGTCCCTTGTGAATGGTCGGGGTCGCGGTGGTCATCGGGCTCCTCCTCCATTGAGGCTGAAATTGAAGATCTCGGTGTCGAACTGGTTGTATTCGGAATAGCGGAGCAGCTCGTACAGACGGCTGCGGTGCTGCATCTGGTCCAGCAGGCCAGACTGTGTTCCCGCCGAATCGATTTCGCGCAGACCCTGTTCCACGGCGAACATCGCCAGCCGCAGGGTGGTGACGGGATAGATGACGACGTTGTACCCGACGTCGCGGAGCTGGTCGGCCGTCACGAGTTCGGATTTTCCGAATTCGGTCATGTTGGCGAGCAAGGGAACATCGACCGCGGCACGGAACTTCTCGAACTCGCCGATATCACTGAGTGCTTCGGTGAAGATGAGATCCGCGCCCGCGTCGGCATAGGCCTTTGCGCGGTCGATTGCCGCGGGCAACCCCTCGATGCCCGCGGCATCAGTGCGGGCGCAGATCACGAAGTTGGGGTCGCGCCGGGCGGAGACCGCCGCACGGAGCCGCCGAACCATCTCGGCGCTCTCGACGACGGCCTTGCCGTCAAGATGCCCGCACCGCTTGGGATTCACCTGGTCCTCGAGATGAAGGCCGGCGACTCCGCTGTCTTCGAGCACGGCGACCGTGCGTGCCGCACTCATCGGCTCGCCAAATCCTGTGTCAGCGTCGATCAGGGTCGGCAGGTCGGTGACTGACGCGATCTGACGGCCGCGGGCCGACACCTCCGTGAGCGTCGTCAATCCGATATCGGGCAGCGCGAGATCGGCCGACAGTACGGCACCCGAGACGTAAACACCCTCGAACCCGACCTCCTGGATCAGCTTGGCCACCAACGGCGAGAACGCGCCGGGAAAACGCAGCAGTTCACCGGAAGACAAGCCCGCCCGGAACGCGGCACGCTTGGTGGCCGCGTCCGTGGCGGAGGCAAGAAGCGCGCTCACTTAAAGATCCCCTCCGGTGTCGTGGGCGCCTTGTCGAGAACTACGGCATCCACGAGCGGGTTGAGCGCACCCAGTGAGCCGGCCTTCAGGTCGGCCAACCCCTGTGCCACCGAAAGGAATCGGTCCTGCTCGTGCTGCTCGATGACGCCGTCGGACAGCACAGTGAACTTGTTGATGTAGTTCTCCCGGGCGAACGGCCGCGCCCCCAGGGGGTGTGCATCGGCGATCGCCAGCTCATCGGTGATCACCTCGCCGTTCTTGAGAGTGACGACGGCCTTGCAGCCGAACGCCTTCTCGTCGGGATTACTTGAGTGATACCGACGAGTCCACTCCGGATCTTCGACGGTGCTGATCTTGTTCCAGAGTTCGATCGTTTCGGGGCGGTGTGCGCGTTCGGGTGCATAGGAACGCTCGTGATGCCAGGTGCCGTCCTCCAGCGCCACGGCGAAGATGTACATGACCGAGTGGTCGAGTGTCTCGCGCGAAGCGTCGGGGTCGAACTTCTGCGGATCATTCGATCCGGTCCCGATCACGACATGCGTGTGGTGGCTGGTGTGCAGCACGATCGTCGCAATCTGATCCAGGTCGCCGATGCGCTCGCGCATCCTGCGGGCCAGGTCGATGGGCGCCTGGCTCTGATACTCGGCCGAGTGCTCCTTGGTGTAGCTGTCCAGGATCGCGCGCTTCTCCTCACCCGGGCCAGGCAGCGGCACCTCGTAGACCTTGTCCGGACCGCCGAGCAGCCAGGCGATCACGCCGTCTTCGCCCTCCCAGATGGGGGACGGAGCACCCTCGCCGCGCATGGCGCGGTCGACGGCCTCGATGGCGACCTTGCCGGCCCACGCCGGGGCATAGGCCTTCCAGCTGGAGATGAGTCCCTTGCGGGACTGCCGGGTGGCGGTGGTCAGGTGCAGGGCCTGACCGATGGCCTGATAGATCGTCTCGGTGTCGAGCTTCAGCATGGTGCCCAGGCCGGCGGCGACCGAAGGGCCGAGGTGTGCGACGTGGTCGATCTTGTGCTCGTGCAGACAGATTCCGCGGGTGAGGTTGATCTGAGTTTCGTACGCGGTGGCCAGACCGCGAATGAGGTCCGCCCCGCCGATGCCGAGCTGCTGGGCCACGGCCACCAGCGGTGGAATGTTGTCGCCGGGGTGTGAATAGTCGGCGGCCAGAAAGGTGTCGTGGAAGTCCAGTTCGCGTACTGCGACGCCGTTGGCCCACGCCGCCCACTCGGCGGAGTAGCCACCGCTGACACCGAAGACATTGGCACCACGTCCACCGGACGACACCGCATGGGCCTGCGCCTGGCGGCGCGCGACGGTGACGGGACGACGGATGACCGACGCGGCGCTGACGGCGGCGTTATCGATGATCCGGTTGATGACCATCGCCTCGGTGTCGGCGGGAACGGCAACGGGATCCGAAGCGACCTCGGCGATCTTCCAGGCGAGGTGTTGGTCGCGGGGGAAGACGTCGGCGCTGCGGCGGGTGTGTACGGAGTGAACGTGCATGATTCGCACATTACGCACGTGGTCAGTGGATAAAAAGACCATGTAAATGCGTATTTCTGTATCCTTAGTTCGCATATCTTGCAAACATTGCGAATGGTTATGGAGTTATCCTGGCGAACATGTCCAGACCGTTCGCCGGAGCGCGGTTGCGGAGGTTGCGCGAGGAGCGCGGCCTGACGCAAGCGGCGCTCGCACGCGTCCTGGATTTGTCGACGAGTTACGTCAACCAGCTGGAGAATGACGCGCGCCCGGTGACGGTCGCGGTGCTGCTGCGCCTCACCGAACGATTCGATCTGTCACCGCACTATTTCTCCCCGGACTCCGACGCCCGGCTTGTCGCGGACCTTGGCGAGATATTCACCGAGGCTGCCGTGGGCGAGATCAGTGACCTGCAGCTCGAAGAGCTAGTCGCCCGGATGCCGTCGGTGGGTCAGACCCTGGTGGGCATGCACCGCAGGCTGCGGGACGTCACCGCTGAGCTGGAGAGCTATCGCGCGACCGAGAATGCGGCCACAATCGGTGATTCGATAAGAGAACCGCTGCGTCCCATGCCATTTGAAGAAGTCCGCGACCTTTTCTACGATCACAAGAACTATCTTGGTGAACTCGACACCGCCGCCGAAGATCTATTCGAGCACTACGGGCTGCACATCGGCGGTCTCGACACGCAGCTGGCCACGGTCTTGAAGCAAGACCACGGTATCGCCGTCACCGTGGCCAAGGGTGGGGCGCTTTCGGATTCTTCGAAACGCCGGTTCGACACGGACGCAGGGGTTTTGCGCATCGCGCATTGGCTCACGCCCGGTCAGCGCGCATTTCAAATGGCCACGCAGCTGGCGCTGTTGACGCAGACCGAAACCATGGCGGCGATTCTCTCCGGTGCCGAGCAGCTGAGCCCCGAGGCCATTGGTGTGGCCCGGATTGGGTTGGCCAACTACTTCGCTGGTGCTTTCCTGTTGCCGTACAAACAGTTTCACCATGCGGCAGAGTCCACTAGATATGACGTCGACATCCTGGCGCGACAGTTCGAGGTCGGGCATGAGACCGTTTGTCACCGGCTGTCGACTCTGCAGCGCCCCTCCATGCGGGGAGTTCCGTTCATTCTGGTCCGGACCGACCGTGCGGGGAACATCTCGAAACGCCAATCCGCCACGGCGTTTCACTTCTCCAGAGTGGGTGGAAACTGCCCCCTGTGGGTAGTGCACGAGGCGTTCTCGAATCCGGGGCAGTTTGTGACCCAGGTTGCCGAGATGCCCGACGGCCGCACGTATTTCTGGGTGGCGCGCACGAGTAGTACATCAACAGGCGGATTCCTCAGCACGCCAAAATCGTTCGCGATCGGACTGGGATGCGATATCGCCCATGCGCATCGTCTGGTGTACTCGACGGGGATCGCCATCGACGATCCGTCAACCGCAGTGCCGATCGGCCCGGGCTGCAAGGTGTGCGTCCGCGATTCCTGTGCCCAGCGAGCTTTTCCCTACATCGGCCGCAGCGTCCATGTCGACGAAGACGCCAGCAGTCGTCTGCCTTACACCTGATCGGCGTGCCGCAGCACTGTGGGTGCGGCGGCGACCAGCGCGACCAGTTGAATCACGCCGACCACTCCGATGAGCATGGGAATCGACACCTCATAGAGGTACCCCGTGAGTGTCCCGCCGACGGCGGTTGCCGTGCCGAGCACAGCGGCGTAGACCCCATATGCGGTGGCCCGTCGTGCGGGCGGCACCAGGTCTGCGACCACCGCACGCAGGGTGGATTCCTGAATCCCGATGGCGGCACCCCATAACAGCGCGCCAAGCACGATGCCCATGAGTGAGTCTGTGAATGCCAACATGGGCACGACCGCGCCGACAATAGGCAAGACCACAAGGGTTTTGGGGCCTATCCGGTCGTACGCCCAGCCGGAGAACAGGGCGGATATGGCGGCTGCGGCCATCGCGACGGCGTACACCAACGGCACCGCGGCGGGCGCCAGGATGCCCCGGTCGACCATGTGAAATGACAGCACGCCAAAGGTCGCGAACCCGGACACGGTGATCCCGGAGAACCCCGCGTACAGCCAAAAACGTATCGGTAGTTGGAGTTTTTGGCGCTCGGTGGGTGAGTCATGCGTCTCCGCACTGGCCTCATACCGTTCCGGGTGGGGCACCCGGCGGCGAAGCCAGAACAACAGGGCCAGCGCCGCCGCACCGGGGACCGCCAGCACGGCGAATGTCGGCAGATAGTTCCCGTGGGTGAGGGTGAGCATGCCCGCGACGACGAGTGGGCCGGTAATCGCACCGACCTGGTCCATGGCCTCGTGCACCGCGAAGCCCCTGCCACGGCCGGTGACGGAGGTGGCGTGCGACAGCAAGGTGTCCTTGGCGGGGCTGCGTACCGCCTTGCCCACCCGTTCGGCGATCACCAACGTAGCGGCAACCCAGAGCACGCTGGCCACGCCCAGGAACGGGACGGTGATCACGGTCAGTGCGTAACCGGCGATGGTCCAGGTCCAGAACATGCGGGTGCGGTCGGTGAGTGGGCCCGACACAAGACGCAGCGCCAGGGCGGCGGCCTCGCCGATTCCGGTCACCACGCCGACCACGAGCGCCGAGGCCCCGAGCGATGCCAGAAGTGGCCCGGTGATCGAGCGCGCGCCCTCATAGACGATATCGGCGAACATGCTGATGACGCCGAATGTCGTGACGAATCGCCAGGCCGAAAGACGTTGTGGCACAGCTGGTGAATCTAGTCGATCCACCGTCTTACCTGCTCGGCGATCCACGCGCCGTCGTCGAGGGGAATGTCGTGGCCGGCGGTGGGATGCACCGCGAGGGGTGCGCCGAAGCTGTTGGCGATCGCGCGTGACGCCGCGGAACTCACAAGCCGGTCGTGCGTGGAGGTCAGAACCAGCAGCGGAGTATCGACGCGCTTCGGCATCCGGAAGCTGATGGCCGCGGCGATCTGCCGGGCGACACTGGCGCTCGACGGACGCTGGGTCTGTAGGTAACCGGCCCACCGCTGGGACAGCGCGTCGAGATCCAGATCGGGGTTATTGGCCGTCTGCTCCAGGATGGCACGTTCGCGAGGCACGTCGGCGCGGAACCGTCCGAGTACCAAGTTGGGGATCGACGACGGCTGAAATCGCTGCCATATCGGTGTCGAGGCAGTGCTCGAATTGATGACGACGGCGCGTTCGAAATCTCCGGGGTAACGCGCGCACCAGTCGAGTCCGATCATGCCGCCCAGAGAGATCGAGAGCAGTGACCAACCGTCGCTATCCCGGTCCAGCCGGGACCGGATGTCATCGGTGATGGCCGAGATACTTGCCGGCGAGACACGTTGAAATTCGGTGCCGAATCCCGGCGCATCCAGGCATTCCACCTGAACGCCAAGCGATTCGGCAAAGACTTGGGGGAACTGCTCCCAGTGGCGCTTCTCGCGGCTCAAGCCACGAAGCAGCAGCCACCGTGTCATCGCTTGATGCCCACAGTGAGTCGATCGAACTCCACGAACGGAAGGGTGAAGGGATGGTGCACCGGTCGCTGCACCGCGACCTCGAATCCGGCGGCCTCGAACATCTGGCGCATCTCGGCCTTCGACGGAACGCTCGCGGGCACGCGATCGCCGAAGATCCGGCGCAGGATGGGGGCGGAGGCGCGGTCGGGCGTGAAGGTGGTGATCGCGGTGAAGCCGCCGGGCGCCAGCACGCGATGGAACTCGGCGAGGGCGGCGGGCTGGTCAAAGAAGTGGAACGCCGATGTGGAGACCACCGCATCCAGTGCGCCGTCGTCGAACGGCAACTTTTCGGCCGGCGCGAATTGCCAGTCGACCAACGCGGAACGGGCCTTCGCCTGGGCGAGCATCCCCTCGGACATGTCGACCCCGTGCACCTGCTCGGGCTCGAGTTCTTCCTGGATGCGTGTCGCCAGAATGCCGGTACCGCAGGCGATATCGACAACACGTTGCGACTCGTGCTGACGCAGCAGGGCGATCATCTCGTCCTGTGCCGGGCGGTACACCCATTGTTGTAACGGTGCCCAGTCGTATGCCTTGGCAGCGCGTCCCCAGAACCGCGTCACCTGGTCGTTGAAAGCTCGTCGTTGAACCGTCGTCATGGGCACAACGTACGCCAGCAATCAGGGGGTCGCCAGACGGGTGCGTTCAGTCCGCGGTGACGTTGACCCGGTCGGGATAGAAGGCCAGATGGCGGGCAATCCGGGCGACCGCCGGGTAGGGATCTTCATAGGTCCAGACGGCGTCTTCGATCGTTCCCTCGGGTGTGCGCACCGAGTAGTACGAGGCCTCGCCCTTATACGGGCAGTACGTGTGGGTGTCGGTGCGCTGCAGCACCTCCCAGTTCACCGCATCGGGTGGGAGGTAGTACACGGGCGGATAGCTGGCCTCCTGCAGCCGCAAGGCGCCGGTGGTGTCGGCGATGGTGACGTCGCCGGACGTGACCACGACGCGGGTGCTGGCGGGCTCGATGGTGATCGGATGGTCCGGGCCGGGAACCAGTTGCGGCCTGTCGGGGGTGGACATATCTCCGAGGGTAGGCCTGTTCTGGACTATGGCTAGGCTGCCCTAGCTCTGCAGGTTGAGCGGCTGTCCCGCCTCGGTTTCTGGCCGAGGGAAGGCCCGGGGGCGCTAGGGTCGGCGGCATGGCTGTGGATGCTGATCGAAGTGACCCCGACGAGTTGTTCGGTATCGACGCGCTACTCAGCGACGAGGAGCGCGCGATCCGCGACAGCGTGCGAGCCCTGGTTCAGGCGCGCGTGGTTCCGAACGTGCAGCGGTGGTACGAAGACGGTGACCTCCCGGTGCGCAAGCTTGCGTTGGAACTGGGCAAGATCGGTGTGCTTGGCATGCACCTGCAGGGTTACGGATGCTCCGGAACATCTTCTCTCGCATACGGATTGGCATGCATGGAACTCGAGGCGGGCGACTCGGGGATTCGTTCGCTGGTCAGTGTGCAGGGGTCGCTGGCGATGTACGCCATCTATGCCTACGGCAGTGATGCGCAGAAGCAGAAGTGGCTGCCGCGGATGGCGACAGGCGAGGAGCTGGGGTGTTTCGGTCTTACCGAACCCGATTTTGGCTCCAACCCTGGGGGAATGCGCACCCATGCCCGGCGAGACGGTAGCGACTGGATCATCAACGGCACCAAGATGTGGATCACCAACGGGTCGATTGCCGATGTCGCGGTCATCTGGGCGCAGACCGACGAGGGTGTTCGCGGATTCCTGGTATCGACCGATTCCGCGGGATTCAACGCTCAAACCATCCGTTCCAAGATGTCCTTGCGTGCGTCCGTGACCGCTGAGCTCAACCTCAGCGATGTGCGGGTGCCGGAGAAGAACCGGCTGCCGCAGGCCATTGGGCTCAAGGCGCCGCTGTCATGCCTCAACGAGGCGCGCTTCGGCATCATCTTCGGCTCGATGGGCGCGGCGCGTGAATGCTTGCGTACCGCACTCGATTACGCCAACACCAGGGAACAGTTCGATCGGCCGATTGCGGGATTCCAGCTGACCCAGGAGAAGCTGGCCAACATGGCGCTCGAATACGGCAAGGGTGTGCTGTTGGCGTTGCATCTAGGACGTCGTAAAGATGCGGACACCTTGAGTACTCCCCAGGTCAGTCTCGGCAAGCTCAATAACGTGCGCGAGGCGATCGAGATCGCCAGAACGGCCCGGACAATTCTTGGTGCGAACGGCATTTCGGGCGAGTATCCCGTCATGCGGCATGCCAACAATCTGGAGTCGGTGTTGACCTACGAGGGCACCAGCGAGATGCATACGCTCGTCATCGGCCAGGCGCTGACGGGTATCGCCGCGTTCCGCTGATCAGCGCGGCCGGCTGTACCCGCCATAACGCCGACACGCCGCCTAGTAGCGGAATCGTGCGATACGAATCCGCCGCCAGACGGCGTGTCGGGGAAGAGCGGTGATCAGTACTTGCCGAGGGCGATGGCCACGTTGTGGCCGCCGAACCCGAACGAGTTGTTGATGGCGTACTTGTAGTCGCCCTTGCGGGGCTCCTTGCTGACGATGTCGAGATCGATCTCGGGGTCCGGCGTCTCGTAGTTGAGGGTGGGCGGAATGATGCCCTCCTGCAACGACTTCACCGTGATGATGGCCTCGACGGCACCGACCGCACCCACCGAGTGCCCGAGGGCGCCCTTGGGTGCGTAGACCGCGGCGTTCTGCAGACCGGACTTGTGAATAGCCTTGCCCTCGGCGACGTCACCGACACTGGTGGCGGTGGCGTGTGCGTTGACATGGTCGATGTCCTTGGCGTCGAGCCCGGCAGTCTCCAGAGCCCGATCCATCGCCTTGGCCGCCCCGATGCCATCGGGATGCGGTGCCACTACGTGGAAGCCGTCCGAGGTGATGCCCGCGCCGAGCAGGCGCGCGTAGATCCGCGCGCCGCGTGCCTTGGCGTGCTCCTCGGTCTCGATAACCATGAGTGCGCCGCCCTCGCCGAACACGAAGCCGGTGCGGTTCTTGTCGAACGGTCGCGATGCCCCTGCGGGGTTGTCGTTGTCGGTAGACATCACGATGCGCATGTTGGCGAATGCGGCGATGGGTGCGGCCTCGATGGCGGCTTCGATACCGCCGCAGATGGCGATATCGGCGTCGCCGTAAGCGATTTGGCGCCAGGCGTGGGCGATGCCTTCGTTACCGGAGGCACATGCCGAGACGGGGGTGATCACACCACCGCGCGCCTTGCGCTCCAGGCCGATGACAGCAGCAGGACCGTTGGGCATGAACATCTGAACGGTAAGGGGGGAAACGGCTTTCGTACCCCGGGCACGCATCTCGTCATAGGCTTCGACCAACTTCTCGCCGCCGCCCAGGCCGGTGCCCACCGAAACCGTCAGGCGCTCCAGGTCGATATCGTCGGGAGCACCCGCGTCTGCCCAGACCTGACGGCCCAGGATCGCGGCCAGGCGCTGCACATAGGACAGGCGGCGAAGTTCGATCTTCGTCATGTCCTTGTCGAAGTCGCGGACCTTGAGGTGCCCACCGATCTTCACCGGCAGGTCGTACTGAGCGACGAAATCGTCATCGAGTACGCGAATGCCGCTCTCTCCGGCGAGTAGTCCCTTCCAGGTGCCCTCGACATCGGGTGCGATCGACGTCGTCATGGCCATGCCGGTCACGACGATGTTCGGAAAGCCACCATTTGCGGTAGATGGTTTGGCCATTATTGACATCCCCCCATGGACATGTACGTGGCAAGCACGTTCTATCCCCTTTCGAACCTCAGCTGAGCTATCTCTTGGACCGGATTTTAGTAAGCCGTCTGCCAGCGAACTTCGCCAGGGTGGGCCATCAAACGGATTAGATGATGAACCCTATGCCAGATCTGTGGAGGAACTGCACAAATTCGGCAAGTGTGTCTGGGCGGTTGACGTCCCGCAGCGCAGGTTGTCCTAAGTAACGGGCAAATGAATGAAGGGTTCAGCTACCTCGGCGTGGCCAGGGCTGATGTGACCCGCCGCACAATGCCGGTCATCGACGGAGATCTGTAGCATTGCTCACTATTGGGTCTAGTTTGCCTTGAGAGGAGCCGCATGCGGGTCGACGGGGACACCTGGGATATCACTTCCAGCGTGGGGGCGACCGCCCTCGGGGTGGCGGCCGCACGCGCCACCGAGACGCTGCGGACCGACGCGCTCATCCACGATCCGTTCGCGCAGATACTCGTTGACGCGACCGGTAAATCGACTGGCTGGGAGCGTTTGGCGGCCGGCGACATCGAGTGGCCAGATCCCGAGGCGGGCCGGATCTACGGACGGATGGTCGACTACCAGGCCACCCGCACCAGTTTCTTCGACGCCTTCTTCCTGGCAGCGGCGGCTGCGGGCATCCGGCAGATGGTCATCTTGGCCTCTGGTCTGGATTCGCGCGCCTACCGCCTCGACTGGCCGGCCGGCACCACGGTGTTCGAAATCGACCAGCCGCAGGTTCTGGAATTCAAGGCCGCCGCACTGGCCGCCCATGAACCGAAGGCGCAACGGCACGCCGTAGCCATCGATCTGCGCGAGGACTGGCCGGCCGCCTTGCGTGAGGCGGGGTTCGATGCCGCGAAACCCACCGCATGGCTGGCCGAGGGTCTGTTGCCGTATCTGCCCGCCGAAGCCCAAGACAGTCTGTTCGTCAGCATCGGTGCGTTGAGCGCTCCCGGCAGCCACATCGCGGTCGAGGGGTATGAGGGAAAGCTGGTTCTGGACGAGAGCGAGGAGGAAGCCGCCCGCCGGGAGCAGGTGCGAGCCGCATTCAAGACCGCCGTGGATGTCGACGTCGCGATCGAGAACTTGATCTACGAAGATGAGAACCGCGCCGACCCTGCGGAATGGCTTGGTGCACACGGTTGGTCGGTCACGAAGACCGATGCGCACGATGAGATGGCACGGCTGGGCAGGCCGGTGACCGAGGACGTCGAACAGGGGACATTCCGCGGCCAGCTGATCCAGGGTGAACTCCGGTGAGCAATGTGACCACCACGCGCTCCGACGACGACAGCTGGGACATCGCGAGCAGCGTGGGCGCCACCGCGGTCATGGTGGCCGCCGCGCGGGCGGCTGAAACCCGCAGTGACGCGCCACTGATCAGGGACCCTTTTGCGCAGCTTCTCGTAGAGCGCGCCGGTGCCGGGGCATGGTCGGTGATTGCGAGCGACGACGTGCGACGGCAGCTTGCCGAGCTCGATCCCGAAGCTGACCGCATCATGCAGTACGCGGTGGACTATCAGGCCGTCCGCACGCGGTTCTTCGATGGCTTCTTCGAGCGGGCTTCGCTGGCGGGAATCACCCAGGTGGTGATCCTGGCCGCCGGCCTGGACTCGCGTGCGTATCGCCTGGACTGGCCAGCCGGTACCACCGTGTACGAAATCGACCAGCCACTCGTGTTGCAGTACAAGCGTCAGACACTCGACGAGCACGACGTGCGCTCTGCCTGCCTGCGCCGTGAGGTGGCCGTCGACCTTCGACAGGATTGGCCGGTCGCGCTGCAACGCGAGGGGTTCGACGTCACTGTGCCCACGGCGTGGCTGGCCGAAGGCCTGCTCATGTACCTGCCGACCGAGGCGCAGGACAGGCTCTTCGAACTGATCGTGGATCAGAGCGCACCGGGCAGCCGGATCGCCGTCGAGGCCGTCGGGCCGGACAACGCCAAACGGCATGAGGTCCGCAGCAAGATGCGTGAACACTTCGACCGGGCCCGCAAGCTGGCGGGAATCGAGGGCGAGTCCCTGGACGTCGGATCACTGATGTACCACGACGAGAACCGCACCGATGTTCCGCAATGGCTCGCCGGGCGTGGGTGGACGGTCCGGGCGATTCCGGCCGAGGCCGAGATGGCGGATGCCGGCCGACTGGTGCACTCGGAAGAAGACATACGGGGGAACACCCTGATAGAAGCCGAGCTCAAGGGCTGATGGAGCGCGGCCCTCAGGGGTGCGGGGTTCTCAGGTCCCAACTGGTTGGTTACCATCGGTGATACAGCTCACGTAGCTGCCATCGCTAGTCCGTATGCGCGTACGTGACCTGCGTAGATGCACTCACTGATGAGCGTGCCATCGAGAGGAACGGATATGACCACCGAGATCTCTACGCCTGCCGACCAGCACGCTGCGTCCGAGCCTTCCCGCATTCCGGGGATCGTCCGGGGCCTGCGGGAGACGTTCGCAACAGGCCGGACCCGCGAGTACCACTGGCGCAAGGCGCAGCTCGTCGGCTTGGAGCGACTTTTCTCCGAGAACGAGGCGGCGATCGCCACCGCATTGCACGAGGACTTGGGTCGCTCGTCGGCCGAGGCCTGGATCGCCGACGTGGTCGGGTCGGTTGTCGAGGTGGTCTATGCGCGCAAGAACTTGCGGCGCTGGATGCGACGCAAGCGGGTACGGGGTCTTCCGTTGGCACAGCAACCGGCCAAGGCATGGTCGGTACCGGAGCCCTACGGCACGGTGCTCGTCATCGGTGCGTGGAACTTCCCGCTGTATCTGACGCTGGGTCCCGTGGTCGGCGCGTTGGCCGCTGGCAACACCGTGGCCATCAAGCCTTCGGAGATCGCGCCCGCTTCCTCGGCGTTGATGGCCAAACTCATTCCGCAGTACCTCGACCCGCACGCCGTTGCTGTTGTCGAGGGCGACGGGTCGGTGACACAGGAACTGCTGGCGCAGGGTTTTGACAAGGCTCTGTTCACCGGCGGCACCGAGATCGGCAAGCGCATTCTGGAAGGCGCCGCACAACACCTGACACCGGTCGCACTGGAATTGGGTGGCAAGTCGCCGGTCTACGTCGCCGCCGATGCCAACATCGAAGTGGCCGCCCGCCGCATCGGATACATGAAGGGCCTCAACTCCGGTCAGGTGTGTCTGGCTCCCGACTATGTCCTGGTGGATCCGGCGGTTCGCGACGAGCTGGTCGAGAAGATCACCGCGGCATGGGCAGATTTCCAGGCGGACAAGGAATCCAAGGGACTGCGCGTGGTGAACCAGCGCCAGTTCGATCGTCTGGTGGGCTACCTGGCCGCGACCGAAGGAGAGGTCGCCACCGGCGGTGCCTCCGACGCGTCCGCGCTGACCATTGAGCCGACGATCGTTGTTGATCCCAGCGCTGACGAGCCGCTCATGCAGAATGAGATCTTCGGCCCGATCCTTCCGGTGCTGACGGCGGACAGCCTTGACGACGCCATCGACTTCATCAATTCGCGGCCAAAGCCGCTGGCAGCCTATGCCTTTACGGAGTCGAAGCGCATCGGCAACCGATTCATCGACGATGTGCCCGCGGGTGGCACCGTGATCAATCATCTGCTGTACCACGCCGTCATCCCGAACCTGCCCTTCGGCGGGGTCGGTGCCAGCGGTATGGGCGCCTACCACGGCAAGGCCGGATTCGACGAGTTCAGTCACCTCAAGTCGACTCTGTACAAGAGCACCAAGATGGACCTCAAGCTTCCGTACCCGCCGTACCTGGAGAAGAACCTTAAGCTGATGAAAAAGCTTATGTAGTTGTAGTTTTCGTCCTCCATATCATTCAGCAACCCAATGAAGTGCCAAGTGAATTAGGAGTTCTGCATGCCGGGAGTGCAAGACCGGGTAATTGTCGTGACCGGAGCCGGTGGAGGCCTGGGCCGTGAGTACGCGCTCACCCTCGCTGGCGAGGGCGCCTCGGTGGTCGTCAACGACTTGGGTGGTGCCCGAGACGGATCCGGTGCCGGGTCCGCCATGGCCGATAGCGTGGTTGACGAGATCAAGGCGGCCGGGGGCCGCGCCGTTGCCAACTACGACAGTGTCGCTACCGAAGAGGGCGCCGCCAACATCGTCAAGACCGCGGTCGACGAGTTCGGCGCCATCCACGGTGTGGTCAGCAACGCCGGCATCCTGCGAGACGGCACTTTCCACAAGATGACCTATGACAGTTGGCATGCGGTGCAACAGGTTCACCTGTACGGCGGATACAACATCACCCGCGCCGCATGGCCGCATTTCCGCGAGCAGGGTTACGGCCGCATCGTGGTCGCCACCTCGACCAGTGGTCTGTTCGGCAACTTCGGGCAGGCCAACTACAGCGCCGCGAAGCTGGGACTCGTTGGGCTCATCAACACCCTCGCGTTGGAGGGCGCCAAGTACAACATCCACTCCAACGCGATCGCGCCGATCGCGGCCACCCGGATGACAGCCGACATCGCCCCGGAGGCTGTGCTGGACAAGCTGCCACCGTCCTTCGTCGCCCCGGTTGTCGGATACCTGTGCACCGAGGAAAGCACCGATAACGGCTCGGTTTTCGTCGTCGGTGGCGGCAAGGTGCAACGCGTCGCACTGTTCGAGAACGCCGGTGCGGACTTCGAGACCCCGCCCACCGTCGACGAGGTCGCCGAGAAGTGGTCGCAGATCGCGGATCTGTCGAATGCGGTCAAGGCCGGCCCTCCCTCGCTCGCATGAAAGCCGTACAGGCGCAGTCGCTGTCGGGCCCAGAGGGGCTGGTCTACACCGATGTCGAGGAGCCGCGCGGTGACAACGTCGTGGTCGTCGACGTCAAGGCCGCGGGAGTCTGTTTTCCCGACTACCTGATGACCAAGGGCGAGTACCAGTTACGAATGGAACCTCCGTTCGTCCCAGGTATCGAAACCGCCGGGGTCGTGCGGTCGGCACCCGCGGGTTCGGGGATCAACCCCGGTGACCGGGTGATGGCCTTCAATTTCATTGGCGGGTATGCCGAACGGGTGGCAGTGGCGCCATCCAACATTCTTCCGACGCCCCCGCAGCTAGACGATGCCGAGGCCGTCGCCCTCATCGCGAACTACCACACGATGTACTTCGCGTACGCCCGCCGTGGACAACTGCGTGCGGGGGAGACGGTGCTGGTACTCGGCGCGGCCGGCGGTATCGGAACTGCCGCCATCCAGATTGCCAAGGGCCTGGGGGCCAAGGTGATCGCCGTCGTCAACCGGACCGCCGCAACGGAATTCGTCAAGAGTGTCGGTGCCGATATCGTCCTGCCCCTCGAGGATGGCTGGGCTAAGGCGGTGCGCGAGGCGACCGGCGGTGTCGGTGTCGACATGGTGGTGGATCCCATCGGTGGGCCCGCCTTTGACGACGCGGTACGCACCCTGGCCTCCGAAGGCAGGCTGTTGGTCGTCGGATTTGCGGCCGGTGCGATACCGACAATCAAGGTGAATCGGCTGCTGCTGCGCAACGCCTCGCTGATCGGTGTGGCCTGGGGCGAATTCCTGCGCACCCATACGGATTACCTCTATGAGACCCAGGCGGGGTTGGAGAAGTTGGTGGCCGAGGGCATGCGGCCGCCGGTGAGCGCGCGGATACCGCTGTCAGAGGGCCGTCAGGCGCTCCAGGACTTCGCCGATGGAAAGGTCTACGGGAAGATGGTCCTCGTTCCGTGACCACCAAGGTGTTCAACGGAATTGCCGACGTCGCGGTGGGTGATCTCGGGGCCACCGATTGGCTTGTGGTCGATCAGGAGCGGGTCAACACCTTTGCCGACGCCACCGGTGACCACCAATGGATTCACGTCGATACCGAACGGGCCGCTGATGGCCCGTTCGGTGGCACCATTGCCCACGGGCTGCTCACGTTGTCGCTGCTGCCGCAGTTTCAGTTCCAGCTGATTCGGGTCGACAACATCGCGATGGGGATCAATTACGGGTACAACAAGATTCGATTCCTCAACCCGGTCCTGGTGGGATCGCGACTGCGTGCCCGGGCCGAGGTGACCCATGTCGAACAGAAGCCGGGCGCCGTGGACGTGACGATCTTGACGACCGTCGAGATCGAAGGTGTCGACAAGCCGGCTTGTGTGGCCGAATCGATTTCGCGCTTTATCGCCTAGCCGACCGGGATATCGCGTTAGAGGCTCGGGGCCACAGCTCATTTCGGCCGGTCCGTGACGAGGGTGAGAAACTGCACGCCAGTCGGTGTGATAGCTATTCTCGCCCAATGAAATCGCGACCTGCGATATGTCCATCGTTTAGACAGCGCATGTAGCAGAGTGTCCAAAATCTCACCGTGATCTACGACGATGTGTAGATCACGTCAGTCAGGTGTTATGTTACTGCTCAGTTTGGGCCGTGCTTTCTCTGTGACCAGCGAAGATGGTGGGCCCGAGAGGTTTGGACGAGAGGGCATCACGTGGGTCAGCCAGCACACGGACGTGTTGCCCTGGGGTATTCGGTGCATTCGATCGTGAGCGCGTGATGACCACTTTCGACACGGCCGGTACCGGCCGCCCCGCAACACCGTCTCGTGACGCCGTATCCGGCGCCCTCAAGGAGTACGTACGCAAGCACCCGGTGCAGGCGGTAGAAACCGCAGGCAGCCAGATCGTCCTCGGTGTACGGGCGATGCAGTACATGTTCTCGGACCTCATCCACCGCGCGTTCCCGTGGAAGGAATTCATCCACCAGGGTGCGTTCATGGCGGGCAGCGCGGTGGTCCCGACGCTACTGGTGGCCATTCCGATCGGCGTCACCTTGTCGATCCAGTTCGCCCTGCTCGCGGGCCAGGTCGGTGCGTCCTCGTTGGCAGGTGCGGCAAGTGGTGTCGCGATCGTGCGTCAGGGCGCCTCGCTGGTTGCCGCGGTGCTGATGGCCTCCGCGGTGGGCTCGGCCATCACCGCGGACCTGGGGTCACGAACCATGCGCGAAGAGATAGATGCCATGGAAGTCATGGGTGTCTCGGTAATTCGGCGGCTCGTCGTCCCACGCGTGGCCGCTGCGGTTCTCGTCGGTGTCGGCCTCACGGGCACCACCTGCTTTGTCGGCTTCCTGGCCAGCTATTTGTTCAACGTCTACTTCCAGCACGGCGCACCCGGAAGCTTCGTCGCGACCTTCGCGTCGTTCACCCGGGTCGACGACCTGATCCTGGCGCTGCTCAAGGCGATCCTTTACGGCCTCATCGTCGCCATCGTCGCGTGTGACAAGGGATTGACCACCAAGGGTGGTCCCGCCGGTGTCGCCAACTCCGTGAATGCCGCGGTCGTCGAGTCGATCTTGGTGCTCATGCTGATCAACGTGCTCGTCAGCCAGGTGTACGTCATGGTCTTCCCCAGGCATGGGATATAGGGGCGCGCCATGACTATCTCTACATACCGCCCCAAGGGCGTCCAGCCGATCATCGATGCCGGGCATCGGGTCGCCCAGTCGATTCGGCGGCTCGGACACATGCTGGCGTTCTTCGTGGAGGCCATCGCGTCCATCCCGAACGCGCTGCGCTACTACTCCAAGGAGTTCTTCCGGCTGCTGTCCGACGTCACCTGGGGTAATGGCTCGCTGGTCACCGGTGGCGGAACCGTCGGCGTGGCCGCGGTGTTGGGTGCCACGATCGGTGCCCTGATCGGTATCGAGGCCTACAACCTGCTGAACATCATCGGCTTGGGGCCGGCCACGGGATTCATCTCCTCCTTGGTGTCGACACGTGAGTTGGCGCCGGTGATGGCGGCCCTCGCCTTCGCGATGCAGGCCGGTTGCCGCTTCACCGCGCAGCTGGGTGCTCAGCGCATCAACGAGGAGATCGACGCACTGGACGCGCTGGCGATCCGGCCCATCCCGTACCTGGTCACCACTCGACTGATGGCTTCCACCGTGGCGGTGGTTCCGCTGTACCTGCTGTGCCTGGTCATCAGCTACATCACGTGCCGCCTGCTTGTCGGGATCTCCAGCGGCGGCTCGATCGGCGGTGCCTACAACCATTACTTCACGATGATGCTGAGCGGCACCGACATCGTCTACTCGGTGATCAAGGCCGTCGTCTTCGTCTGGATCGCCTCAACCATCCAGTGCTACTTCGGATTCAACGCCTCGGGTGGACCCGAGGGCGTGGGTGTGGCCGCCGGACACGCGATGCGTGCTGCCATCACCGTCGTGATCATCGTGAACATGCTTCTCACCATGGCGTTGTGGGGAGTCGACGCTGGCGCAAGGTTCGGTGGTTGACGTGAGTGGTGGTTCATTCTCATCGAGCGGCCGCGGCTGGTCCGATCGCGCGCTGCTTCTCTCCGGCATCGCCGTGCTGGCCATCCTGGGATTGGTGACCGGGCTACTGCTCGCCAAGTCCAAGGGCTTGCTGGAAGACACCGTCAAGGTCAACGCGCAGCTGATGAACGTCGGTGACGGTCTGCCCGAACGTGCCGATGTGAAATTCCGCGGCATGCTCGTCGGCGCCGTCACGTCGGTGACGCCGGCCGAAGACGGCAAGCCGAACATCGTGCACATCGACCTGAAGTCCGAGCACGCCAGCGGCATTCCGAGCACGGTCACCGCGCGGGTGGTGCCGAGCAACGTGTTCGCGGTGTCGTCGGTGCAGCTGGTCGATAACGGCGATGGTGCCGCACTGCGCGACGGTGCGGTGATCACCGAGGACACCAAGCTGCCGACCGTGCTGTTCCAGACCACCACGAACAAGCTGCGTCAGGTGCTTGCCGCCACCGAGCGGCAACGCGGCGATGCACCGATCGGCTTGATCGGGGTCTTCGGCGAAGCCACCCAGGGACGCGGCGACAAGCTGCTGACCTCCGGCGCCCGGCTGCAATCTATCCTCACCGAGTTCAACGCCATCGTGTCTGCCAGCCCGAACGATCCCTCGACGATCGCGGCGCTGGAGAAGGTGTCGGCGGCGCTCAGCACCACCTCACCGCGACTGTTGGACAACCTGGAGAACGCCCTGGTGCCGCTGCGCACCCTGGCCCAGAAGCAATCCGATGTGCGGGGGCTGCTCTCGGCCGGTCTGCACACCGCGGGCACCGCCTCGACTGCCATCGATAACCACATCGACCAGATGATCGGGATCGGTACGCACCTGACGCCCGTTGTCGGTGTCCTGGCACAGCATTCGGGCCAGTTCGTGCCGATCGCGTCGCGCATCAAGGTGCTGTCGGACGCGATTTTCGAGAACGGCTGGGATCCCGGCCGTCAGGTCCTGGGCCTGAACCTGATCCTGTCGTTCAGCCCGGCGTGGACCTATGTGCGCGACGACTGCCCGCGGTACGGAGAGCTAGCCGGACCCAGCTGCACCACCGCACCGGAGACCCGCCAGTGGATCGACATTCCCGAGGTGCTGCAGCCTGGCAGCTACAAGCCGCCGCCGGATATCGCGCCACCCCCGGGAACCATCTTCCCGCCGACCGCAGCCGACATCATGCTGCACGGCACGGGTCCCAACCCACAGGAAGTCGACCGGGCCGCCAACCCGGTGCTGCCGCCGTTCGGCCCGCCACCTAACCCGGCACCTGCCGGAGTGGCACCGGCCTCCTTCGGAGGGAACGTCGGGCCGGTCGGAAGCGCGATGGAGCGCGCGCAGCTCGGCAAGGCGCTGGGCGGAGATCCCAGCGCCTCGCAGCAGCTGCTGCTAGGCCCGGTGGCTCGCGGGACCACGATTTCGGTGAGCCGCGATTCGGTACAGCCCAATGCGGTCGAGGGAGGCGGACGATGAAGAACTTCCGGGCCGCGGTGATCGGACTATCGCTATTCGTCGTGTTCGCCATCGGCGTGACGACTCTGGTGTACGGCACGCTGCGCCGCGACACCACGGGCTCGACAAAGAGCTACAGCGCGATCTTCACCGATGTCACGGGTGTGCGCGTCGGCGACGACGTGCGCATCGCGGGTGTGCGTGTGGGCCGCGTCGACTCGATCGAACTGGACGGCTCGCTGGCCAAGCTCAAGTTCCGGGTGAAGAGCAACCAGAACCTGTATGGCAATTCGATCGTCTCGGTGACCTACCAGAACATCATCGGACAGCGATACATCTCGCTCTCTCGTGGTCTGGACGGCAGCCCGGAGCGCCTGCCCGAAGGCAGCGTGATTCCCGTGGAGCGCACAGAGCCGTCCTTCGATGTCGGCGCGCTGCTCAACGGATTCGAGCCGCTGTTCACCTTGCTGGATCCGAAGCAGGTGGACAACCTGTCCAACGGGCTCATCGACGCCTTCGCCGGTGACCGGGGCGCGCTGGCCCATGTGGTGGCACAGACCACCGAGATCACGAAATCCTTTGCCGGGCGCGATCAGTCGCTGGGTGGGCTCATCGAGAACCTCAACACGGTTCTGGAGAACGTCGCCAAGCAGAACGACAATCTGGACCAGCTCGTGGTGCAGAGCCAGAACGTCGTCGGGGAGCTGGATAACCGCCGCCAGAGCCTGGTCTCGTCCATCGGTTCGGCCACGCATGTTGTGAGCCGGATCCAGACCATCGGCGACAACGTGTATCCGCAGTTGCAGGAGCTCGTCTATCGCGAGCCGGGCACTGCAGCGCACATCCTTGCCAACAAGGACCAGTTCGCCTTCCTGGGCTCCAACCTGCCGCTGCTTCTGAAGGGACTGGCCCGCACGATGCAAGACGGTGCGTACGGCAATTCGTATGCCTGCCAGCTGAACATCAACGGATTCTTCCCGGGCCTCAATGACCTGGTGCCCGCCATTGTCCGGCACGCCACGCACGGTGGTGTCGCGAAGTACACACCGAAATGCCGAGGGATCGAATGAGCCCCCGTGAACGCAGGCTAGAAGACCGCAGCAAGTTCTGGATCGGCATGATCGCCGTCGGTGTCGTTACGGCGATCATCGCGTCGATGCTGCTGTTCCGCCAGATCGGCTTCGGATACACCCGGTACAAGGCAGAGTTCGCGCAGGCGGCACAGCTCAAGAAGGGCGACTACGTCAGTGTCGCCGGGGTTGATGTCGGCGAGGTCAAAAGCGTTGTGCTCGATGGCACCAAGGTCCTCGTCGACATGCGCGTCCGGGATGAGGTGAAGCTGGGCGCCGAGACCCAGGCCGCGATCAAGACCACCACGCTGCTCGGTTCGCGATACGTCGAGCTGCGGCCGCGCGGTGCAGGGGCCATTCCGAACAAGCGAATCGCGTTGTCGCACACTGAGGTGCCATACGACCTGCAGGCGCTGCTCGCGGACACCGCTGCCACCTATGAACAGGTCGATACGACCAAGCTGGCGCAGTCCATCGACATCTTGGCCAAGCAGCTCGAGGGGCTGCCCGAGGCGCTGCCCGAGGCCATGAAGAACCTGAAGGAACTCTCGGGGATTGTTTCCACCCGCCGCACGCAGATCGGCGAGTTGCTCAAGAGTGCGTCCACCGTCACCGCCACGTTGCATCGGCAACAGGCCAACCTCGGGCACCTGGTCTTCCAGGGGCGGGACCTATTGGGAGAGTTCGTATCCCGTAAGGCATCGTTCCAGCGCCTGATGGCCTCGATCACCAAGGTGGTCGACCTGCTGAGCAAGGTCGTCGTCAAGGACCGGCCCGCATTCGAGAAACTGTTGCAGCAGCTGCGGGAAGTCACGGCGATGGCCAGCGACCATGACGACTACGTACGAAACCTGTTGCAGATCCTGCCCGTCCCGCTGAGGAACCTGACCAATGCCACCGGTTCGGCGTACTCCATGAACATCAACCTGACCAACGGTCTGGTGGTGGACAACTGGATGTGCGCGATCAGCAGCCGCGCGGAGCAATGGGGTCTGCTCGAGTACTTCAAGGACTGCGCATGAGCGTGAACGTGACACAGCAGGGGTCCACCGCCCGCCGCGTCTTCATGATCGGTGTGGTTTCGGTGCTGGTGATTGCCGCCGCGATTGGTGGCTACCTGGGGCTGCGTAAGGCCGGTGTGGTGGACGACAAGATCTCCGTCACCGCCCAATTCGATGAAGGCTCTGGCCTTTTCGTCGGCAATGTGGTCGAGGTACTCGGCTTGCCGGTGGGCGCCATCGAATCGGTAGAGGCCAAGGGCACGTATGTCGAGGTCAAGTTCAACGTCGACAAGGACGTGAAGGTACCGGCGAATGTCATTGCCGCCGCCTTCACCAGCTCGGTCCTCACCGATCGGCATGTGGCGTTGAGTCCGCCGTACACCGAGGGCCCGGTGCTCAAGGATGGCGATGTCATTCCGCTCGACCGCACTCGCACGCCCGTGGGGTTTGACCGCGTACTTGCCACTGTCGACAAGCTCGCCTCGGCGATGAAGGGCGACGGAAAGGGCGGCGGGCCGGCGGCTGACCTGGTCAGCATCGGCGCGCAAGCCGCTTCGGGTAACGGTGAACAGGTCAAGACCGCCCTCGATGAGCTGTCGAAGGCATTGAAGATGACCACCGACGGCGCCGAGACCAAGGATCAGCTCACCACGATCATCAAGAGCGTGAGCTCGCTGGTGAACGCGATGGGGGAGAACGACAAGGCGATTCGCCAGTTCGGTTCCGCGGTGCACGGCACGGCGGACGTGCTGGCCGCCGAGCGATTCGGCACCGGGGACACCGGCCGCAAGGCCAACGAGGTGCTGAAGAGCACCGCCGAACTCCTCGAGAAGAACCGCGACGTCATCAAGGGCCTCATCGGAAACGGCAATGTCACCTTGCAGTCGTTGACCGACAACCAGCGTGAACTCAAGGAAACTCTGGATCTGCTGCCGCTGACGCTCGACAACGTGGACCGAGTCATCGACCCGGTGAACGGGTCGATCCGCCTGCACCCGCTGTTGGACAAGCTGCTCTTCGAGAGCCAGTTCACCAAGGAGATCTGCAACATGATGGGTCTGCGGCAGCTCGGCTGCAGCACCGGAACGCCAGCCGATTACGGACCCGATTTCGGACTGACCTACATGCTCGACGGCATGGCCAGGATGGGGCAGTGATGAGCCGCTTGAAGGTTTCCAAGCTGAGAGTCGCCGCGCTGGCCGCGGCCGGTGTGCTGTCTGTATCTGCGTGCACCCCACCGGGACTCGACAGCCTGCCGCTTCCGGCCCCCAACATGGGCTCGAAGTCTTACCAGCTGACCGCGCGATTCGCCAACGCGCTCAACCTTCCCGCGAAGGCCAAGGTGCGTCTCGGCGGAGCCGACGTCGGCGAGGTCGAGTCGATGGAAGCTGTCGACTATGTCGCGGTAGTCCAGCTGCGTATCCGCGAAGGCGTGCGGTTGCCCGTCGGAACCACGGCGCAACTGCGCACGGCCACCCCATTGGGCGATGTGTTCGTGGCGGTCACTCCGCCTGCCAAGGTCACTGGTCAGCTCCTCAAGGATGGCGGCACGCTGGATCTGGACAACACGTCGTCGGCGGCCACCGTCGAAGGTGTGCTGGCCTCCGCTGCCGTGCTGGTCAACGGTGGCGTCATCCGCAATCTGACGCACGTGGTGAACGGGCTCGGTAAGTCTTCTGGCGGTAATGGCAGTAACGGCATCGTGTTTGGTGAGATCGTGAAGCAGTCCGATCAGTTGATGGGCACGCTCAACGGCAGGTCCTCACAGATTCAGAACTCGTTGGACAGGACTTCTCAGCTGGCCGCGACACTGTCGGCTCGGGAGAAGACCATCAACGATCTGCTGGAGGCCGGTGCGCCGGCGTTGAAGGCTGTTGATCCCGACCAGGTCGGAGATCTCGCCGACACCGCTGGTCACATCTCCGATCAGCTGGCGAAGTTCCCGTCGATCCAGGGCACCGACTCTCGCAGCATGATCGCCGATTTCAACTCGATTGCGCGGGGCTTCAACGACATTGCGGTGAGCCCTGACACCAGCCTGGTCGCCTTGAACCGGCTGCTTCCGGTGCTGGTGAAGGCGAATGCGGGTAGCGCCTTGGCCGTCGATGTGAACATGGCCAAGCTCGCGCTGGGTAACTGGCCCGACGCGGGATACAAGGGCGATCCGACCTTCCATGGCCCCAAGCAGGCCGACTGGGGTTATCTGGTCGGTAGCTTCAAGTACTCGCTGTACCGGTTGCAGGAACGCGTCGTGGGTCAGGGACCGAACCCGCCCATGCCGCCTGCTCCGGAGCCTGCTCCCGCGCCGGCACCTGCGCCCGAACCGGGACCGGGCCGATGACCGCCCCCGCGACGGGACCCACCCAGTCCCACGGTCTGCTGGAATCGCTCTCGCGAGGGCTGGTTGCGCTGTCGGATGTCTTCAAGCGCAGCTGGAAATGGCTGTCCGTAGTGGGCCTGGTGGCCATCCTCGTCATCTGCGTCGGTTACGTGATGTTCGGGACTCTGAAGGTCAATCCGATCGAGTCCAAGTACCAGGTGAAGGTGCAGCTGCACGAATCCGGTGGGCTGCTGCCGAATCAGGAAGTGACGCTGCGCGGAGTGCCGATCGGCCGGGTGCAGTCCGTCAATCTCGAGAAGGGCGGCGTGGTCGCGACCGCGGCGATCGACGGCGCCGTGAAGCTTCCGGTCAACAGCGAGGTGCGGGTTTCCGGACTATCGCCCGCTGGTGAGCAGTACCTCGACTTCCGGCCGACGACGAACGACGGCCCATTTCTGAAGAACAACAGCGTGGTTGCGCTGGGTCAGGCGACCACTCCGATAACCCTGGCGCAGGTGCTGGCCGATTCCGATGGGCTACTGGCACAGCTTGATACCGAGAAGCTGAGCACCATCCGTAAGGAACTCGGCGTCAGCACGCAAGGCCCGGAGAAGCTTGGCGACATCTTCGACGGCGGCACCTTCCTCATCACGACCCTTGATGGTGTGTTGCCGGAGACGGTGACCCTGTTGAAGTCGAGCAAGGTGACTTTCTCGACGCTCGTCGACCTCAATGCGGGATTGGATGCGACCGGCCAGCAGCTGGGGAGCACCTTCGGCGGGTTGAAGAAGATGGATGGCGGCTTCCGCACGCTGCTCGGGCGCGCCCCGCAGACGTTGCACAGCGTGGACAATCTCTTCACCGACAACTCCGACACCATGGTGCAGCTGTTGGGCAATCTCGCGACGGTCGCTCAGTTGAACTACGTGCGCGTCCCGGCGCTCAACGCGCTGTTCCCTGGACCCGAGGTGCGTGGGTCGGCGCTGGAGAGCGCGGCGACGATCTTCCATGATGGCGCCATCTGGGCGCTCGCGGACCTGCTGTATCCGCGACCCACATGTGATTACGCGACACCGCGCAAGCCCGTCTCGGATGCCAGCTTCTACGAACCGGCGCTGTACTCCACGTACTGTGCCAATCCGGACCCGGCGATGCTGGTGCGCGGTGCTCGCAACGCTCCGCGTCCGGCCGACGACGACACCGCGGGCCCGCCGCCCAACGCCGATCTGTCCAAGGTGTCCGATCCGACGCCGCGCGGTAAGTGGAGTATTCCGACGCCGTATGGTGGACCGCAGTGGCCTCTGCCGATTCCCGGGGATGCGCCTCTGCCTCCCGATGCACCTGCGCCGCCACCCGGTTTCGGTAATACTCCACCTACCGGACGCTAGGTACGTTCGGACCGGTACCAAGCAACACGCGCAAGGAGCACAACCATGGCAGATGACGTTGCCGGCAAGGACGCCAAGAACGCGGATGAGTCTGCGGTGACCTCGGATGCGGAGAAGGTCGAATCCTCGGCGGACAAGGCAACGGAAGCTGCAGCAGAAGAGGTCGCTGACCTCGACGCGGACGCATCTGAGAAAGACTCCACGGATTCGAAGGACGCCGAGGGCTCGAAGGATTCCAAGGACGTCGATGACGAGGACATCAGCCTCGAACCCGACGAAGAGGAACAGAGCCCGAAGCGGTTCGGCGCCCGCCATTGGGCCTTGACCGCGGCCGCATTGGTGGTCATTGCGATCGCCGCCGGGACGGCCATCATCGGGCGGCTCTACGAAGAGCAGCGCATCGAGGAGCGGTCGTCTCGTGAGGCACTGGCCGCGGCACAGGAATTCGCCAACGTCATGATCAACGTGGACAGTGCCAAACTCGATGAGAGTTCCAGCAAGACGCTGGACAGGTCTACCGGTGACTTCAAGCAGAAGTACTCCGAGTCCAGCACCACGCTGCGCCAGGTCATGATCGAGAACAAGGCCAAGGCAACGGGTGTTGTGGTCGATTCCGCGGTGAAGTCGGCGACGCCCGACAAGGTCGAGGTGCTCATGTTCATCGATCAGGCAGTGTCCAATGTGGCGGTTCCGGATGCGCGCATGGACCGTAGCCGCGTTCAGATAACCATGGAGAAGGTCGACGGACGCTGGCTTGCCAGCGATGTCGAACTGACTTAGCCGCCCCCCTGATGAGTGTCGGCGGACTGCTACTCGTCGCCCTGGGTATAGCCATCGGGATGGTCGGCATCGTGGTGCCGATGGTTCCCGGAACCACGCTGGTGGTGCTCTCCATCGGGGCGTGGGCCCTCGTCGAATCGACCGCCAAAGCCTGGGTGGTCCTTGGCATTGTGGTGGCACTGGCCGTCGTGACCACGGTGGTGAAATACGTATGGCCCGCTGCGCGCATGCGCGAGGCAGGAGTGCCCACGCTGAGCCTGGTGCTGGGCGGCGTCGTGGCGATCATCGGGTTCTTTGTCATCCCGGTGGTTGGGTTGGTGATCGGCTTCGTGCTCGGTATCTACCTCGCGGAATTCCTGCGCCGCAGCAGCCAGAAGCAGGCGTGGGCCGCGACCGTCACGGCTGTGAAAGCGGTCGCCACCTCGATCGGTATCGAGATGGTGGGCGCGATGGTATCGGCAGGCATCTGGCTGGGTGCCGTACTGATCTGAATCGTCTTCTAGGTCAGTGCTTTCCGCAGTGCCGTAAGGCCATCGTCGTCGATTCCGGCAGCAGTGACCATCGCCTCGGGTGACCCGAAAAGCTTTGCGATTTCGCTGAATCCGGTGTCGAGGTATTCCTCGCGAACGCCGAGCACCTCATCGGAGAGCATCGCGGCCATGGTCTGCGCCAGCTCTGGTTCGGCGGCAGCCATCTGTGCCGAGATATGGGCCCGCATCGCGCCGATCGCCGCATTGCTGCGCAGGTAGTCCGCGGCGATATCGGCATAGTCGATGCCTACCGTGTGCAGCAACACGCCGATCAGAAGACCGGTACGGTCCTTGCCTGCCGCGCAGTGCACCAAAGCTGTTGCACCGCTTGCAAGTTGGCTAGCCACTGCCTTGAGGGCGACGAGCGTGCCGGGGAGTTCGACGAACCGGCGGTACTCGGCCAGCATGAACTCCACTTGGGATGCCGGATCCGGGCCATGGCCCGAAGTCATGCTCGTGATCATCATCTGCCGGTAGGCGATTTCATGCGGAGCGCGCTCCTCCCCGGCAGCCGGGGTAGCGAAGGGAACCTCGTGTACGCGGATTGCGTCGTCCACCCGATCAGAACCGGTGCGTGCAATCTCGGTGGGGCTGCGCAGGTCATACAGATCAGTGATGCCGAGGGTGCGCAGTGTCTGGGCGCCCGCCGCGGTCAGGCCGCTTAGTTCAGAAGACCGAAACAGCACTCCAGGTCTGAGGGTGACGGGTGAATCCGCGCCGCCGACGTCCCGGAAGTTCCAGATGCCCTCCACAGGGCTGTCTGCGGGGGAGGCGGTCGATTCAGCATTGGAGATCGTCACACCCCCACGGTAGCGGGCGCGTTTTTGACGGCGTTCTCGCCCGGTTTGTGGCGGAACAGCAGGAAGAACGCGATCGTGACCACCAACGAGTACGCGGCGAAGCTCAACCAGATGCCATGCCAGTTCTTGCTCTGATCCGGATAGGTGAAGAAGTACTCGATGACGGCTCCACTGATGAGACTGCCCAGCATGGCGCCGACCCCATTGGTCATCAACATGAACAGGCCCTGCGCACTTGCCCGGATCGCGGGGTCGCATTGGTCCTCGACGAACAGCTGGCCTGAGACATTGAAAAAGTCGAAGGCCATGCCGTAGACGATGCAGGACAACACGATCATCCAGAGCCCGGCGCCGGGATTGCCATAGGCGAACAGCCCGAAGCGCAATGTCCAAGCGGTCATGCTCATGAGCATGACCCCCTTGATTCCAAAGTGGCGCAAGAAGAATGGGATGGCCAGGATGAACAGCGTCTCGGAGATCTGTGAGATGGACATGATGATCGCTGGATGTTCGACGGTGAAAAGGCCCTTGTACTCGTCGATGGTGGCGAAGTCGTGCAGAAACGTGTCGCCGTAGGCATTGGTGAGTTGCAGCGCCCCGCCGAGGAGCATCGCGAAGACGAAGAAGACGGCCATATTGCGGTGACGGAACAGGGTGAAGGCAGTGAGGCCGAATCTGTCGGCGAATGTGGTGCTGCGCGTGCGGTCCAGCTTCGGGGGACAGCTGGGTAGCGTGAACGCGTAGAGCCCCAGGAGCAGCGCCGCAGTTCCGGCGACGTAGAATTGGCCGGCCGAGGTTTCCAGCTTCAGCAGGCTCACCGTATGTAATGCGGCGATGAATCCGACGGTGCCCCACACGCGGATCGGCGGGAAGCTGACGACGGTGTCCTTGCCGGCATCCTTGAGGGCGTTGAAGGCAACGGTGATGGCCAGGGACAGCGACGGCATGTAACACAGCATGTTGAGCAGCAGAACCCAGAAGAAGACGGTGGGGCTGTTCACCTGGGGGAGGCTGAACAGCGCTGCGGCTCCGCCCAGATGCAAGATCCCGTAGAGCTTTTCGGCGTTCACCCATTTGTCGGCGATCACCCCCATGATCGGCGGCGTCAGGATCGCGGCAATACCCATGGTGGAGAAGACCGCCCCGAAGTGCGCTCCCGACCAGTGCTTCGCGTTGAACCAGTACGCCCCGAGCGTCAACAGCCAGGCTCCCCACACGAAGAACTGCAGGAAGTTCATGACGATGAGGCGGGTAGAGAGGTTCATTGGACACCAATAGTGGGGGACATCGGCCCAGTTGGCAGCGCGAACTGCTAAGGAATGTCCCGGCCCCTCACTGATCGTTTGTGCCGTCAGGTAAACATGACCCATGCACAAGGACGTGTCCGCTTCACCCGAAGGCCCCGCCGGCGACGTGTCGCTGGATGCCGATGCCATTCCCGCGAGCCTGTTGGAGTACCTCAACCGCGAGCTGGGGGAGGAGGTCAGCGTCCGGAGGCTCTCGGCCGGACATTCGAATCTGACCTACGTGGTCACGGGAAGCTCTGGTGTGCAGTGGATTATGCGGCGCCCACCGTTCGGACGGCTGCAGGCCGGTGCGCACGACGTGATGCGTGAGTACCGGGTGCTCGACGCGCTCAGCGCGGCCCAGGTGCGGGTTCCGCGCGTGACGCTGGCCAGCACCGATGCGGAGATCTTCGGCGCCCCGTTCTATTTGATGGAGCGTCAGGAAGGCGAGGTGATCAGGGACGTCTCGCCGGAGTGGTTCGTCGGCACGGCGCGCCGGGAGCTGGTGCTCGATCTGGCGGTCGCATTGGCCGAGATTCACAATGCGGACCCGATGCGGTTGGTGGAGGCCAAGTTGGGTCGTGAATCGGGTTACTTAGCACGACAATTGAAGACCTGGGGTGGGCAATGGGAGTCCATCAAGGAGCTGCCCACCGGCCGTGATCTGGAGGATCACACGGCCATTACCGCGTGGCTCACCCAGAACTATCCGGGGGACCGCCCCGCGGCAGTCGTGCACGGCGACTACAAGCTGGACAACGTGCTGGTCGACGCGGCCACGGCGCGGATTACCGCGGTGCTGGACTGGGAGATGGCGACCGTCGGCGATCCGCTGGCGGACCTGGGATATCTGCTGTACATGACCCCCGAGCCGGGAGGGGAGGTCGCCATGTCGGAGCTCACCGGTTCGGTGACCGCACAAGAGGGTTGCCCCTCGCACGTCGAGATCGCCGAGGCCTACCGTGGAGCCCGAACTGGCGACCAAAGCTATTGGACACCAGAGGATTTGATCTACTACCAGGTGCTGGGTGGGTGGAAGCTCGCCACCTTGCTGGAGGTGTCCTATCAGCGCCATCTCGCCGGAACCACCGACGACCCCTTCTTCGCCGAGCTGGACCAGGGTGTTCCGAGGCTACTTTCGGTGGCTCGCAGCCTGATTCCGGCTACTGGCTAGCATCAAGAAACAAACTCACCGACCACCTGGAGGAATGTCATGGCCGACGAAGTCCTGATCGAACAGCGTGACCGTGTCCTATTGATCACCATAAACCGTCCGGACGCGCGTAACGCGGTAAACAGGGCCGTCAGCCAGGGGCTCGCCGCAGCGGCGGATCAGCTGGACAGCTCCGACGACCTGTCCGTCGCCATTATCACCGGCGCGGGTGGAAATTTTTGTGCGGGAATGGATCTCAAGGCATTCGTAAGCGGCGAGGCGGTACTGTCCGAGCGCGGCCTTGGTTTCACCAATGTGCCGCCGCGTAAGCCGATCATCGCCGCGGTGGAGGGCTTCGCCCTGGCAGGCGGCACTGAACTCGTGCTGTCCTGTGATCTGGTGGTGGCCGGCCGGAGCGCAAAGTTCGGCATCCCCGAGGTCAAACGCGGTCTGGTGGCCGGCGCCGGCGGCCTGTTGCGTCTGCCGAAGCGAATCCCGTACCAGGTAGCCATGGAGTTGGCGCTCACCGGAGACTCGTTCACCGCGGAGGACGCCGCCAGGTACGGATTCATCAACCGGCTCGTCGACGATGGTCAGGCACTGGAGGCCGCGCTGGAGTTGGCTGCCAAGATCACCGCCAATGGGCCCCTAGCCGTCGCGGCCACCAAGCGCATTGTCATCGAGTCGGCAAGCTGGGCCCCTGAGGAAGCCTTCGCCAAGCAGGGCGAGATCCTCATGCCGATCTTCGTCTCCGAGGACGCCAAGGAGGGCGCGCAGGCGTTCGCCGAGAAGCGTGCACCCGTCTGGAAGGGCAAGTAGCCCACTCGTATCTGTCATCTCGAAAAGGATCAGTGGCGCTCCCAGTCAATCGGCGTACTGTAGTTAGTTGTGCAAACTTTTCATGGGTAAAACCCCGTGACCTGCATTTTTAGATGTATGCACACCTGACATGCACGTTTGATGGGAGACACTGCTGTGGCCAGAACCGAAGGTGACACCTGGGACATCGTGACGAGCGTGGGCGCGACTGCGCTCATCGTCTCTGCCATGCGTGCTGTCGAGGCGCGTAAGGCAGAGCCGCTTGCGCGGGACGACTATGCGCAGCACTTTGTGGCTGCGACCAAGACCGAGGCGCCGATCTTTTCCGAGCTCCTGGAGGACCCCACTGTCGCCCAGGAGCCCGACGTGCAGCTGTTCTCGAGTTACCTGGGGGCGCGGACGAAGTACTTCGACGAGTTCTTCCTGGCTGCGGGAAATGCGGGTGTGCGCCAGGCGGTGATCCTGGCGGCGGGCCTCGACGTCCGCGGGTATCGGCTGCCCTGGGCGCCGGGCACCACGGTCTATGAGCTTGACCTTCCGAAGGTGCTCGAGTTCAAGAAACAGGTTCTCGACGAGCACGGGGTGCGGGCCACGACTACCGTCCACGACCTGCACGTCGACCTCCGCGACGATTGGCCGGAGGCGCTCACAGCAGCGGGTTTCGACCCCACCCAGCCGACGGCCTGGCTGGCCGAAGGGCTGCTTCCGTTCCTGCCCGGTACCGCGCAAGACCTGCTGTTCCAGCGCATTGTCACGCTGTCCGCAGCCGGAAGCCGTGTTGCCGTAGAGGATTTCGGTGCCCCCGGTACCCAGGCAGATCGGATGTCGAGCGCGATGGAGAACGAAGACGGCGCACTACGCCGGATCTTCAAGAGCATCGTTGAGGAGGACGCACCCCCGTCGAGCCTCTGGTTCGCCGACGAGCGCGAGGATCCGGCGCAGTGGCTGACCGGGCACGGCTGGACCGTGGAGGCCACCACGGCGGGTGAACTGCTGAAGCGGTACAACCGAGCTCCGTTGGCCGGTGAGCATGAGCTGACGGATGCCATGGGGCAGAGCCGGTACTTCACCGCATCTCTGGGGGCATGACCATGGCGCGCACCGACGGAGACACCTGGGACATCGTCACGAGCGTCGGCTACACCGCGCTGGCAGTCGCGGCCGCTCGAGCACTCGACGCGAAACTGGATCCGCCACTGGCACACGACGAGTACGCCGAGAAGTTCGTTGCCGCCGCCGGCGAACCGCAATTGGCCCAAGCCGTGGCCGCCGGAGACATCAGCGGCCTCGCCGGTGCCAATGCCGGTTGGGTCGGTGTGCGGACACGATTCTTCGACAACTTCTTTGCCGATGCGGCCGGCGCCGGGGTGCGGCAAGTGGTCATTCTGGCCGCCGGATTAGACGCCCGCGCATACCGATTGCCCTGGCCCACGGGCACGACCGTCTTCGAGGTGGACCAACCGCGGGTTCTCGAATTCAAAGATCAGGTACTAGCCGGGGCGGATGCTGGTCCGGCGGCCGGTCGGGTGCCGGTGGCCGTCGACCTGCGTGATGACTGGCCGAATGCGTTGGTGGGGGCCGGGTTCGATCCCGAACAGGCCACCGCATGGGCTCTGGAAGGACTGTTGCCCTACCTGCCCGGGGTGGCGCAGGACGCACTTTTCGAGAAGTTGCATGAGCTGTCGGCTCCCGGAAGCCGGATCGCTGCCGAGCTGGGTCCCTTGCCCGGGGAGATTGCACAGTTTGAACGGGATATGCCGTCGCATGCAGATTCTCCTGGTCAGCCGAAGGTGTCCGAACTCTGGTACGACGATCCCCGGCGGGATACCACGTCGTGGCTTGCTGAAAGAGGCTGGACCGTGGCGGGAATCGACCTTGTGGAGGCGGCCGTGGGATACGGCAGGCCGTTCGGGGAAGTACCTCGATCATTCGAAACATTGCTGCGTACAAAGTTTTTCACCGCTACCCGGACAAGCTGAGAGGACGCCATGACAGACGTCGAGGATAAGAACTGGTCGCGCAGCGAGGGCGACTCCTGGGACATCGTGTCCAGCGTGGGATACACCGCGTTGGGGGTCAGTGCGCAGCGTGCCGTGGAGAGCGAGCGGCCGGACGCGCTGATCGTCGACCCGTTCGCCAAGCATTTCGTGCTCGCAGCGGGAGAACCGCATTTGATCGATACGATCACCAAACGCGATGTGCCCCGGGCCTCCCCGTTCGAGTATCTGCGTGGGATGGGTATGCGCAGCCGGTTCTTCGATGAATTCTTCCTGGATGCCGCCGCCTCTGGCATCCGGCAAGCCGTCATCCTTGCCGCCGGATTGGACGCACGGGCACATCGGCTGCCCTGGCCCGCCGGGGTCACGGTTTACGAGCTGGATCAGCCAGAGGTCTTGGCCTTCAAGGACCGGGTGTATGCCGAGCAGGGCGCAGCGCCGACCAGTGATCGTCGGGCAGTGGCCGTGGACCTGCGTGATGACTGGCCGGCCGCGCTCAAGGAGGCTGGATTTGATCCCAGTCAGCCCACCGCATGGTCAGCCGAAGGACTGCTGCCGTATCTGCCTGCCGTCGCGCAGGAACTGTTGTTCGAGAGGATTGTTGAGTTGTCGGCCCCCGGCAGTCGTGCCGCGATCGAGGGCCCCACGGGCGTGCTGGGCGTGAGTCAATTCGCCAAGGTCGAGCAGAAGTACCGATCCGAGAAGGACACCTTCGGCAAGATCGACATCACCGAGCTGTTCTACGACGAGGAGAAGACGCCGCCCGTCGAGTGGTTCTCCACACGAGGATGGAACACGCTGGGGGTGGACATGTTTGATCTGGCAGAACGCTATGGCGTGCAGTATCCGGAAGTCCCCGAGGACATCCGGGAGCTCGCCGGTTCGATGCATTACCTGACCTGCACACTGCCTGCCTGAAAGGAAACGTTATGACCAACATCGAGGACAAGGACTGGTCGCGCAGCGAGGGCGATTCCTGGGACATTGTGTCGAGCGTCGGGTTCACCGCCCTGGGAGTCGCGGCGGCTCGCGCGGTCGAGAACGCGCAGCCTGATCCCCTGGTGCGCGACGAGTACGCGGAGCATTTCGTGCGGGCCGCCGGTGAGCCGCATCTGATTGGGCTGCTGGACAATCCCGAGGCCCAGGCGCAGAACCCCGCGACAGCGCTTCGGCAGATCGGATTGCGCAGCAGGTTCTTCGACGAGTTCTTCCTGAGCGCAACCAAGTCCGGCTGCACGCAGGCAGTGATCCTCGCTGCCGGGCTGGATGTGCGGGCGCATCGGCTGCCGTGGCCGGACGGCACCAAGGTCTTCGAGTTGGATCAGCCCCAGGTGCTGGAGTTCAAGGACCGTGTGCTGGTTGAACAGGGCGCCACCCCCACGAGTGACCGCAGGGAGGTTGTCGTGGACCTCCGCGACGATTGGCCTGCCGCTCTACTGGCCGCAGGCTTCGACCCTGAGGCTCCGACGGCGTGGTCGGCGGAGGGCTTGATCGTCTATCTGCCGTCTGCGGCACAGGATCTGCTGTTCGAGCGGGTTGTCGCGCTCTCGGCGCCGGGCAGTCAGGTCGCCGTGGAAGCCACGCGCGGACGGCCCGACATCGCCAAATGGGGCGAGGTCCAGAAGAAGTATGCGGGCGACAATCACCCTTTGTCGAAGGTGGATATCAGTGCGTTGTTCTACGACGAAGACCGGGCCGATGTCCAGGAGTGGTTTGCCGCGCGCGGATGGACCGTGCGGGGTTCAGATGCGCTGGAGCTGGCGGCCGGCTATGGGGTACAGATCCCGGAGCTGCCGAACGAGATCGTCGAACTTGTGAAGCAGGGCAACTACCTCACCGCTGCTCTGCCGCGCTAAGTGGTCTATCCCCAAGGGGTGGTTGGGCCACCGGTTCCGGGCTAACAAGCGGAAAGGGCATGTCTGGAGGGGGAGCCCATGAAGATCGACCCGGTAGCTACGGAGAAATGCGCGGCACAACTCGACGCAACGGATACCCATGTCGAGTTCGCCAAGGGAAAGTTGCGTGCCACGGAGGGCAAGGACCTCGGTGACCTGAGCGATGCCATGAACGCTGCGCGGAGCCGGGTGTCCGGCGCGCTCAGCACGGTTACCGCTGTGCAAAAAGAGATCTCGCAGAACATCCGGTCGTGCACCAAGGCGCTTGTCGAGATGGATCAGCGTAATGCGGGCAATCTCAGCGACACCGGAATCAAGTTTCCGGTGCTCAACTAGGGCCGGTGCGCGATGACGCTGGGTGACACGCAAAAGCAGCTGGAGCAGGTAATCGCCGACCTGCGACAGATCGGCGAGATCACCGTGAGCACGGTCTGGCCGATAGCGCGCAAGGTCGTCAGTGCTGTCCGGAAGGTCATCGCGGTGGCCACCGAGCCACCTCCTCCGGACCCGGCGACCGTGCGCGAGGTAGCCGCTCGCTGGCGGGAAATGGCGCCCGCTATGGGGGAATGGCACGCCAACGATGTTCAGCAGGCTCAGAACACGATCCCCGAAACGGTGTGGGGGCGTACGCCGGGTGATCCGTACGGTGAGACGACCGGGGATAAGGCGCGCACCAGCATCGCGAACTTCAAGACACGATCCACGACGATCGGTCCGGCCGCTACCGGGGTGGCAGCCTCGCTCGACACGTTTGGCGGGTCGATGGAGAAGGCGCGGGAACGGTGGCATAACGCATTCGCCTCGCTCAAGGACGACGTCGACTGGGGCAACATCCCTAAGGCGCCATGGGACGCCATCCCATATGTCCGGAAGCTTGTGGGCGATGTCGTGCACGGTGTCGAAGAACTCGCGGGCGCGTATGGGGACGCCGACAAGGCGGTGAACACCGCGAAGGGTGAACTCGGGAAAGCGGTGGAGGGCATCACGCTGCCCGACCACACCTCCGTAGCGGCAGGTGCGATCGGTTCGGTCAACAATTGGTCGGGCGTCAAGGACGATCCGGATGGTCATAAGGACGGAACCGGTTTGCGGCCGGGCGTGCAGGAGCGCGCAGATGCCAACCTGGCGGCGATGAGCCCCGAGGATCGCGCCAGAGCGCAGGCGATGCTCGACAACGCGAAGGATGAGGCCCGACGGAACTGGATCATCTCCGCCCTCGCGCGGGGCGGGGATATTAATACGCTGCAACGCTTCTCGGACAAGTTGGCGCTCATGGACGATCAGCAGGTGCGTGAGCTTGACCCGGTGGAGTACGCGAAGAATCATCCGGGCGTCCTGACGCAACCCGATGGCACCACCTGCGGGTCTTCCTCGCTTGTTGTCGCCAAGATGATCAATGACCCGGTGTACGCGATGAAGATGCTCACGGGATATGACGCGACCGGGTCCGAACCGCCACAGTCTGGACAATCGATAACCAGCGCCGAGGTCACATCCAAGTTCGCGGATGAAGCCAAGAAGATGCACGATTCGACGAACAACGCGATCGTCCCGGGTTGGGGCACGACCTGGCCCGAGTCGTTGGGGACACCCCCGGGAGGCGCCGCTGATGAGATGGGCAAGCCCGGCGGTCCTGGCGTCCCGGGCAGCGCGTATCGATTCGAGGTGGCTAATCCGCTGGGCCCGTCTGGGGACTATCAGGCGATCACAGCGGCTGTCCAGTCCGGTCAGTCAGTTCCGCTGTTCGTCGGCAGCGGAGTGAACGGGCACATCGTCTTGGTGACAGGAATGCAGGGCGACTCACTGGAAATCTACGAGCCCTCTTCTGGACAGAAGATGACAATCCCGAAGGATGATTTCGTCAACAACCGAATATCGTTCGGTGGCGAAACGCGCTATCGGCCATGGGGTGAGGTGATCCCGAAGTGAAGGTCCTACGACTTTCACCGGCGCTGTTGCTGGTTTTCGTGCTGGCCGCATCGTGTCCTAAGCATCCCGAGAACTTTGAGCCGAACAGTGTGGACTCGGCGCGATCTGCCCGGCTGACGGCGGATGCCTGGCTTGCTCCCGCCAAGGCGTACCACGCCTCGTACAACGGACTGAACAACATCTCACGTGAGTCGGTGGTCAGGACTGCGTCTTTCACACACGGCGATCCATTGGACGTTGTCACCCGAGAGACACGGAAGGCCCTGCAGAACGGATGGGTGCTGACCTATGCCCACTGCGGCTCTGTGGCGAGGCCTATGTCGTCGGCAAGCGCACCCCAGACCCTGTCGGGTGTTGAAGTAAATCTCGAGAAGTCGTCGGCCGACCCCGAGAATGCCGCCATGGCACAGCTGACGGCCTACCGTGTGGAACCTGACCCGGATGGGCAGGGAACGGTCAACATGGAGATCAACGCTTTCGCCCAGTATCACTCGGATCGGGGTTGGCCGAATCTGCCGGGCGTCGCGATGGACACCACGTGCCTGGTGATACCTGGTGCGCCCAGTGCAGGCTCCAATACGACGTCGGCATTTCCATCGGGAATCGTCCAAGGCGTCAAGGGTGGCCATCCGCTGAACGAGAAGGGCGAACCTGACGGATCGGCCGGCTGAAGGACGTTGCCTCGAATGCTGACGGTGCGAGACTGGAGTGTGTGAGCCAGAACCCGGAGAACACCAAGTACGTCGAGCCCGGTGAGTTCAAGCGGGATACCAACTACATCAATACGCGGATCACGGCAGACGGCCGCGACGGCTATCCGGTAGAGCCTGGGAGGTACCGGCTCGTCGCCGCGCGTGCCTGTCCCTGGGCGAACCGGACGCTCATCGTCCGTCGCCTCCTCGGTTTGGAAGACGTTTTATCTCTCGGGCTTTGTGGCCCCACGCACGACAAGCGCAGCTGGACTTTCGATCTGGATCCGGGTGGTGTCGATCCCGTCCTGGGTATCCACTTCCTGCGCGATGCCTATCTCAAGCGGTATCCGGACTATCCCCGCGGCATCACCGTGCCCGCCATCGTGGAAGAGGCCACCGGCGAGGTCGTGACCAACGACTACGCGCAGATGACGCTGGATTTCTCCACTGAATGGGTTGAGTATCACCGGCCGGGTGCGCCACAGCTGTATCCCGAGGCGCTGCGCGCCGAAATCGACGAGGTGAACCGCCGCGTCTACACGGAGGTCAACAACGGCGTCTATCGCTGCGGTTTCGCCGGAGGCCAGGATGCCTACGACGCCGCCTACGATCGCCTGTTCACCGCACTCGATTGGTTGTCGGAAAGGCTTGCCGGACAAAGATATTTGGTGGGGGACACCATCACCGAGGCGGACGTGCGGCTGTTCACCACGTTGGCCCGGTTCGATCCGGTGTACCACGGGCATTTCAAGTGCAATCGCCAGAAGCTGAGCGAGATGCCGGTGCTGTGGGCGTACACACGGGATCTGTACCAAACGCCGGGCTTCGGTGACACCGTCGATTTCGGGCAGATCAAGGAGCACTACTACGTGGTGCACACCGATATCAACCCCACTCGGATTGTCCCGAAGGGGCCGGATCTGAGTGGCTGGCTTACCCCGCATGGACGCGAGACACTGGGGGGTAGACCGTTCGGGGATGGCACCCCGCCGGGGCCGCCGAGAGAGTCGGAACGCGTGCCAGATCACGGTCCTTGCCCTGGTTAACGACCTTTGCAGGATTTACAAAAACGGAAGACTTGTTAACAAGCATGCCTTTCCTTAGTATCCGTCGGCATGCTGCACCACAGGGTGAAGGGCGAGTAGATGACCGATCAACCAGTCACTATCGGAGTTGTCCGAGAGTCGGGTGAGGACGAGCGCCGCGTTGCGCTGGTGCCCAAGGCGATCGCCGGCCTGATTGGCAAGGGTGTGAACGTCGTCATAGAAAGCGGTGCCGGCGAGCGCGCGCTGCTGCCCGACGAGCTGTACACCGAGGCCGGTGCAAGTGTGGGTGACGCCTGGTCCGCCGATGTCGTCGTCAAGGTTGCGCCGCCCTCGCCCGCCGAGGTCGCTCGCCTGCGTGAGGGGCAGACGCTCATCGGCTTCCTGGCGCCGCGCAATGCCGACAACAGCATCGGAGCGCTCAAGAGCGCGGGCGTGCAAGCCTTTGCCGTGGAGGCCATTCCCCGTATCTCCCGTGCGCAGGTGATGGACGCGCTGTCGTCACAGGCCAACGTTGCCGGATACAAGTCCGTGCTCGTGGCGGCCACCGAATCGACCCGCTTCTTCCCGATGCTCACCACGGCCGCCGGAACCGTCAAGCCCGCGCTGGTACTGGTGCTCGGTGTCGGTGTGGCCGGTCTGCAGGCCCTGGCCACGGCCAAGCGGCTCGGCGCGCGTACCACCGGCTACGACGTTCGCCCCGAGGTGGCAGATCAGGTCCGCTCGGTCGGTGCCCAGTGGCTCGATCTCGGCATCGATGCGGCCGGTGAGGGCGGCTACGCCCGCGAGCTCACCGAGGAAGAGCGTCAGAAGCAGCAGCAGGCGCTGGAAGAGGCCATCAAGGGATTCGACGTCGTCATCACCACGGCGCTCGTGCCCGGGCGTCCGGCCCCGCGTCTGGTGACTGCGGCGGCGGTCGAGGGCATGAAGCCCGGTTCTGTCGTGGTGGATCTCGCGGGGGAGACCGGCGGCAACTGTGAACTGACCGAGCCCGGTCAGACCGTCGTGAAGCACGGTGTGACGATCGCGTCGCCCCTCAACCTGCCGGCCACCATGCCCGAGCACGCCAGCGAGCTGTATGCCAAGAACATCACGTCCGTTCTCGAACTCCTCATCAAGGACGGCGCTCTGGCACCGGACTTCGATGATGAGATCGTCGCGGGCTCCTGCGTTACCCGGGAGGTCTCCTAGACATGTACGGACAGTTATTGGCCAACATCGCGATCCTGGTGCTTGCCGGGTTCGTTGGATTCGCCGTTATCTCCAAGGTGCCCAACACCTTGCACACCCCATTGATGTCGGGCACCAACGCCATTCACGGCATCGTGGTGCTGGGTGCGCTGATCGTGCTGGGCAACCTGCCCGCCGACGCCAGCTGGGGTACCCGGATCATCGCGTTCGTCGCGCTGATCTTCGGAACCCTGAACGTGATCGGTGGCTTCTTGGTGACCGACCGCATGCTGGGCATGTTCAAGTCGAAGAAGCCTGAGCAGAAAGAGGCGGCCAAGTGAGCACCGAAAGCCTCAATTACCTCGTCGATGTTCTCTACATCGCCGCGTTCGCCCTCTTTATCTACGGTCTGTCCGGCCTGACTGGGCCCAAGACCGCAGTGCGCGGCAACTGGATTGCCGCCGTCGGTATGGGCATCGCGGTACTGGCCACGTTGATCAAGGTGAGCGAGAGCGCCACCACGCTGGACTGGATTCTGATCGGTGCCGGTTTGGGTATCGGTGTCGTACTGGGCATTCCGCCGGCGCTGAAGACCAAGATGACCGCCATGCCGCAGCTGGTGGCGTTGTTCAACGGTGTCGGTGGTGGCACCGTGGCTCTTATCGCCTGGTCGGAATTCATTGAGACAAAGGGCTTTTCGGAGTTCAAGCCGGATCAGTCGCCGACCGTGGCGCTGGTGGTGGGATCGCTGTTCGCCGCGGTCATCGGCTCGGTGTCGTTCTGGGGCTCGCTGGTGGCTTTCGCCAAACTGCAGGAGTCCATCCCGAAGAACGTCGAGAAGCGGCTTGTCGCTTCCGCCAAGCTTTTCCAGGGCTCCAACATCGTGCTGCTGCTGGCCGCGGTGGGCGCTGCCGTCTACATCGGGCTGCACCCCGGACTGCCGGTCTGGTGGATCGTCGCGGTACTGGTCTTCGCTGGTGTGATGGGTCTGTTCGTGGTGTTCCCCATCGGTGGCGCCGATATGCCGGTGGTCATCTCACTGCTCAACGCGATGACCGGTTTGTCTGCCGCCGCCGCAGGTCTGGCGCTGAACAACACCGCGATGATTGTCGCCGGCATGATCGTGGGCGCCTCTGGTTCGATCCTGACCAACCTGATGGCCGTCGCGATGAACCGGTCGATTCCGGCCATCGTGTTCGGCTCGTTCGGTGGCGGTGACACCGCGGCCGCCGCTGGCTCGGCCGAACAGGGCACGGTCAAGGCGACGTCTGCCTCCGACGCGGCGATCCAGATGGCCTACGCCAACCAGGTGATCGTGGTGCCCGGTTACGGTCTGGCCGTCGCGCAGGCCCAGCACACCGTCAAGGAGATGGCGGACCTGCTGGAGAGCAAGGGTGTTGAGGTCAAGTACGCCATTCACCCGGTCGCCGGCCGTATGCCCGGCCACATGAATGTGCTGCTCGCCGAGGCCGACGTCGAGTACGACGCCATGAAGGAAATGGATGACATCAACGGCGAGTTCAACCGCACCGATGTCACCATCGTGATCGGCGCCAACGATGTCACCAACCCGGCGGCGCGCAACGACCCGTCCAGCCCGATTCACGGCATGCCGATCCTGAACGTCGACGAGTCGCGCTCGGTGATCGTGCTGAAGCGTTCGATGAGCTCGGGCTACGCCGGTATCGAGAACCCGCTGTTCTTCCAGCCGCAGACCTCGATGCTGTTCGGGGATGCCAAGAAGTCGGTGTCCGCGGTCATCGAGGAGCTTAAGGCGCTGTAGCCCAACCTCTTTGTCGTCGAATGGGAACCTCACGCGGAAATCCAGCCGGAAATCCTCGCGAGGTTCCCATTCGGCGTATGAAGGGGTTTATGCGTTGGCCGCTGGTCGCACTCGTGGTGGCGTGGGCCGCGTGGGCTCCGGTGGCCGCAGCGGAGCCGCATGACTGTGCTTCGGTCGATCGGGCGCGGGTACAGATGCGGGGACTCTCGCAGCAGAACGGCGTCGCGGTGCGTCAGACCGCTGTCGCGCGAAACCGGGCGATTGCCGCGTTGCTACGGACGGCCGCGCGCGACACCGCCGACCTGACAGTGCAAAGCCGCGCCCTGGACGCCGCGGCGGCCGCCGAGCATTACGCCGAGGTGATGGCCGCCGCGACCTCCGTGGACGGTGTGCTCGCGCCGCCGGGCGAGGAGATGGCCGATGCGGTCAATGCCTTGGCGGCATTGGAACAGGTATGCCCGATGCGTTAAGAGGTCTCGGTGTCCTCGATGCGCCGCCAGGTCACCAGCGCGGCAGCCAGTGCCGCTAAGCCGGCCAGCCAGTACAACGTGTGCGGCAGCGTCGAGATGGCAACTGAGGCAACGGCGATCGCTGGTAGCCCGATATTCAAGATGGTGTCGCGGCGTTGCAGGAGCAGCACCAGCCACGCCAGCACCAGGTAGATCGCGAATGGGACCGTGATCGTGAAGGCGGCAACGGTCGAACTCAGGTGACTCTTGCCCAGTCCCTCGTCGACGGCGATCTCGAACCCCGCCGAGATTGCCGCGACGGCGGCGAAGATGAAGTAATGGCTGTAGCCCCACAGCAGGGTTGAGCGCAGCGACGTGTCCTTGCACTCCTGTTCCTGGTCGAAGTAGATCCACCACACCGCGGCGACGATGACCAAGGCCGACACCGCAATACCGATCATGGTGCCGGTGTGGTCGGCTTCCTCGGCGCCGCCGATGATCGAGTTCGCGGAGGCCAGGATGGACTCGCCCAGCACGATCAAGGTGAATAGGCCGTAGCGCTCGGCGATGTGCTGAGGATGCCACGAGGTGGGGGCGACGCGTTCGGCGAACACGGGCACCGACAGGTCGGCCAGCGCGATCACCACGAACAGCGGTATGCGCAGATGTTCCGGTGCGAAGAGCCCCCAACAAACCCACGCCGCTTGGACGACGGCGATACCCGAGACGTAGCGCAGGCAGGTGGCCCGCATGGTCGGATCGCTGATGGCCGCGCGCACCCATTGACTGCCCGCGGCGATACGCATAAGCACGTACCCGCTGATGGCGATGCCGAAATCGGCACCGGTCATCGCTCGCTCGACACCGGCCGCGACGGTGAGCGCCCCGGCCATCTGGACGACCACCGTCAAGCGGTACAGCCAGTCGTCGGTGTCGAAGGCACTGGCGAACCAGGTGAAGTTCATCCAGGCCCACCAGATGGCGAAGAAGCCGATCGCGTACCCGACGAGTCCCTCGGCGAAATGGCCCTCGGCCCAGAAATGGTGGAGGGTTCCGGAGGCGCGTGAGACCGCGACCACGAAGACGAGGTCGAAAAGCAGTTCTAGCGGGGTGGCCGCGCGGTGCGGTTGCGCGGGATCGCGTGCCACCATGGCCCGCAGGCCACTGGTCATGTGGTTACCTATTCAGGGTCGGTGGAGCGCCGGACGGGGGCAGCTTAACGTGCTTCTGGCGTCGGGGCCGGCGAACATAATGACCGAATAATCCAACCAGTTGATCGGGATTTCGTCCGTGCGTGGAAGGCCTGCGCATATAGTGAGGCACCATGCAACCGGTCCACGCTGCCTCGAAGGCAGGCAATTCCTCGCAGCGCCGTGCCGGCCGCCGCGAGGAATTGGTGGCGGTGGCGTCCAAATTGTTCGCGGCGCGGGGCTATCACGGCACCAGGATGGACGACATCGCTGATGTCGCGGGCCTGAACAAGGCGACGGTGTATCACTACTTCGCCTCCAAGGCACTCATCTTGTATGAGATCTACTTCAAGGCTGCCGAGGAGACGCTGGCCTGCCTGCAGGACGACCCGAGATGGTCGGCGCGTGAATCGCTGTACCAATGCACGAGCCGCATGCTGGCGCTCATTTTCTCGAATCGCGAGCAGGGCGCGGTGTACTTCCAGGAGAACCCGTTCCTGTCGGAGTGGCTCTCGCCCGAGCAGGTCGCCGAGATCCGTAAGCGCGAGGACATGGTGCAGGAGCGGGTTCAGAACATCATCGAGCGGGGTATCGCCAGTTCCGAGTTCGTCGAGTGCGACTCGCATGTCATGGCGCTCGGTTACATCGGAATGGTTCTCGGGTCCTACCGCTGGCTCAACCCGAGCGGCCGCCGCAGCGCCCAGGAGATCGCCGTGGAGTTCAGCACCACGCTGTTGCGCGGGTTGATTCGCGATGAGGAAACGCGGATCAACGATCCGCTGGGCGTCGCGACGGCGACGTCCGTTGACGGCACCCCGTAGTGGCGGAGCTGTAGTGGCCGCTGATTCCACCCTGACCTTGGATCTGCCCAACGTCAGATTGCAGGCACTGTGCTGGGGACCGCAGGACGGTCCGCTGGTGATCTGTGGGCACGGCTTCCCCGACTCCGCCCACACGTGGCGCCTGCTGGGGCCGAAGCTGGCCGCCGACGGGTGGCGTGTGGTGGCGCCGTTCACTCGCGGTTACTCGCCCAGTGAGATACCGGCCGACGCAGAGTACGGGCTGGGTGCGCTGATGCAGGACATCCTGGACATCCACACGCTGCTGGGCGGTGACGAGCGCGCCGTGTATATCGGTCACGACTGGGGAGCACTGGTGGGTAACGCCCTTGCCCGTAGCAGGCTGTCGCCGTTCGCCCGCATTGTCACCATGGCCGTGCCCCCGTTCGAGGTCCTCGGTTCGAGTTTCGCGTCGATCGGGCCGCTCGGCTGGCCCGGCGTGCTCGGGCGCCAGCTGTCGATGAGCTGGTACACGATGTTCCATCAGATTCCGGTGCTGCCGGAGTTGTTGCTGCCCTGGCTTCTTCGTCTGTATTGGCGACGATGGTCGCCGGGATACGACGCACGTGCGGACCTGCTGTACACCGGTGACGCGATGCTTCAGAAGGGGAATCGCCGCGCCGTCATCGGCTACTACCGCGCAAACATTCGGCGGGCCCTGGTTCCTTCGCGGAAGTACTGGAAGACCCAGCGATCTCTGCTGGACGATGCCCGCACCCCGCTGCTCTACCTGCATGGCCGGAACGATGGGTGCATGACGTGGCGGCTGGTAGATTCTGCGCGCCCGGATCTGCCCGATCGCCGCGTTGAAATCATTAATGGCGGTGGACATTTCGTACATCTCGAATGTCCGGACGTAGTGCACGAGCTCGTGCGTGAGTTCCTGCGCATGCCAACCACAAAGGTAGAGTGAACCAATGCCAGTCGTCAGTCAGACCGTCGAGGTGGCCGCCCCGCCGCAGGTGATCGTCTCCATCGTCACCAACTACGAGGCCTACCCCGAGTGGAACAAGGAGATCTCCAGCGTCGAGATTCTGGATCGGCTCCCGGACGGCCGCCCCCGCATCGTGCGCTTGAGGGTGGAGATGACGGGCATGGCTTCGACAAACGTCGCGGAGATCGCGTACCTCAACGCCGCGCAGGTGGCCACGCGCCTGCTCGAGAGCGACATCTTCGAGAAGCAGGAACAGACGTTCTCGATCGTCCCGATGGGGCCCACGTGTCTGCTCACGGTCGACATGGATGTCGAGACCAAACTCCCGATCCCCAAGCCGATGGTGAAGAAGCTCGCCAACCAGGTCCTCGAACATCTCGCCGAGGGATTGAAGGGCCGCGCCGAGCAGATCGCGTCGGGTGCCATCGCACCGCCGGCGCCGCCGCAGGCAGCGCCACTACCCCCCGGGCCACATCCCGGCGCGGTCTAGGTACTCGGTGAGTCGGCGTGCTCCGTCGACGAACTGAACCTCGGTCTGGGTAATCACTTCGGCGAGGTCGCCCGCACGCAAAGCCGCGATGAGCTTGTCGTGCGCCTCCACCGCGTGCCGAGCCCACGCGTCGGCCGAGGCGAACATCATGTGCGGTGTGTACCGGGTGGCCTGCAGGAGAAACCAGGCCAGCTTGGGGCGGTCGGCCACGTGGTTGAGAAATCGGTGGAACTCGAACTCCGCGACCGAGATCAATTCGGGCGAAGCGGCGTGGCGCAGGGTGTCGTTGAGATCTGCCAGGGTGTCGATCTGGTCCGCGGTGATGCGTTCGGCTGCGGTCTTCGCCAGCTCGACGGCGAGGTGTGCCTGCAGCGCGAAAATGTCTTCGATATCGGCCCGGCTCAGCGCGGCGGCCATGTACCCGCGGTGAGGGACGGCCTCGACCAGGCCCTCGCCGCGCAAGGTCAGTAGCGCCTCGCGCACGGGTGTGACGCTGACGCCCAGCTGGGCGGCCGTCTCATCCATCCGGATGTACTCACCGGGACGCAGTTCACCTGTCATGATCGCCGCGCGGAGCCGGCCGGCAACCTCCTCGGACAGCTGCGGCCTGCGAATTTCACGGGTTTGTGCCCGGGGAGCATTCATCCGATCTGCCTGCCATTTCCATGTGTGGTGACGCCCTTGCATCTAAAGTCATATCAAATATATTTGAGCCGACGCGACGAAGCGACAAAGCCAGGAGGCAGTGACTTGAGTCCCCATGAATCTGTCGGCGCACCCGATGTAGCCGTCGAGGACGGCATCATGCGGATCACGTTCACCAGACCGGATCGGATGAATGCGCTCAACGCGCCCGCCACCGCCGGATTGATCGAAGCGCTGGACTCGGTTTCCGGGCGAGATGACGTGAGAGTCGTCGTCATCAGTGGAGGTGCACCGGGGAGTGCGTTCACGGCGGGCGCCGACGTCGCAGAGCTGGCTGCGGGGGCCGGAGACCTGACTCCGCTGCAAGCCGCCGAGCTGACGATGGACAACGCCGAGCGGTTGGTGCGCGCGGTCCTGAATTGTCCGGTGCCCACCATCGCCGAAGTCACGGGTGCGGCCGCCGGGATCGGTGCGTCGGTGGGCCTGGCGTGCGATCTGGTTTATGCCGCCGATTCGGCATTCTTTCTGCTGGCATTTGCGAACATCGGGCTTATGCCCGATGGAGGTTCGAGCGCATTGGTGTCGGCCTCGATCGGTCGTGTGAAGGCCAACGCGATGGCGCTATTGGCCCAACCCCTCAACGCCGCCGATGCTCATGCGGCCGGGTTGGTCAACGAAGTACTGCCCGGGGATCAACTGCGCGAACGTGTCGATAAATCGGCGCGCAGGCTCGCCCATGGTTCCCGTCGTGCGTTGCAGTTGACCAAGGAAGCCATGAACTCGGTGTCACTCAAGCTGTTCGACGAGGCCATCGCCCGTGAGCGTGAGGGGCAGATCGAACTGTTGATTTCACCCGATACCCAAGAGGGCTTCGCCGCATTCCTCGAGGGCCGACGCCCCAATTTCAGTTAGTAGGAGAGAGTCTGTGACCGACACAATCGCTGCGACCGCGACGTCCGCGAGCCTTGACCAGCCTTACCGCGCGCGGCGGCAGAACTGGTGTAACCAGCTGGCCCGGCATGCGCTCATGCAACCCAATGCCACGGCGATCCGGTATCTCGGGCGCAGCATCTCCTGGGGAGAGCTGAACCAGCGTGTGCAATCCCTGGCCGATGCACTGTTCCGCCGGGGTGTCGGGTTTGGGGACCGTGTGCTCATCTTGATGCTCAACCGCCCCGAGTACGTCGAATCATGGCTCGCCATCAACGAACTCGGAGCCATCGCCATTCCGGTGAACTTCCGCATGACGCCACCGGAAGTGGCGTTCCTGGTTGAGAACAGCGGGGCCAAGGTAGCGATCACCGAGACGGTGCTGGCTCCGGTGGCGGCCGCGGTACGCCAGCAGGTGCCCGCGCTGGAGACGGTCATCATCGCGGGCTCGGAGTCCGAAGACGGCGCGCTCGGGTATGAAGAGGTCATCGCCGAAGTGGGTGACCCGCACCCAGAGGTGGATCTGCCCGGCGATACCCCCGCGCTCATCATGTACACCTCCGGGACGACGGGCCGGCCCAAGGGCGCGGTGCTGACGCACCTCAATCTGTCCGGGCAAGCCATGAGCTATCTGCTGAGCACCACCGTTGATCTGAACGCCGATGTGGGATTCATCGGCGTTCCCATGTTCCACATCGCCGGCGTGGGCAACATGATCACCGGCCTGCTGCTGGGCCTGCCCACGGTCATTCACCCGCTGGGCGCCTTCGATCCCGGTGCGCTGCTGGATGTTCTGGAGTCCGAGGGAGTCACCGGGATCTTTCTGGTCCCGGCCCAGTGGCAAGCCGTCTGCGCGGCCCAGCAAGCAAACCCGCGCAAGATCAAACTGAAGACACTCTCCTGGGGTGCTGCCCCCGCCAGCGACGTGCTGCTGCGGACGATGTCTGAGACGTTCCCCGACGCCAAGATCCTGGCCGCGTTCGGGCAGACCGAGATGTCTCCGGTCACCTGCATGCTGATGGGGGAGGACGCAATCCGGAAGATGGGGTCCGTCGGCCGGGTGATTCCGACGGTGTCCGCGCGGGTCGTCGACGACAACATGAACGATGTGCCGGCCGGTGAGGTCGGAGAGATTGTCTACCGGGCGCCGACGCTGATGCAGGGCTACTGGAACAACCCCCAGGCCACGGCCGAAGCGTTCACGGGTGGGTGGTTCCACTCCGGTGACCTGGTCCGTCAGGACGCCGACGGCTTCGTCTGGGTGGTGGACCGCAAGAAAGACATGATCATCTCCGGCGGAGAGAACATCTATTGCGCGGAGGTGGAGAACGCGCTCGCCGAGCACGAGCAGATCACCGAGGTCGCGGTGATCGGCAGGCCTCATGAAAAATGGGGCGAGGTGCCGGTGGCGGTGGCAGCCATCCATGGTGACGGACTGACGATCGGTGATCTCGATGGGTTTCTCACCGAGCGATTGGCCCGGTACAAGCACCCCAAGGATCTCGTGGTCGTGGAAGCGTTACCCCGTAATCCGTCGGGCAAGGTCCTCAAGAACGAACTGCGCAAACAGTTCGGCGGGGCCTGACAGCAAATATGAATCTGGATTCAGAAAAATTTGGTAAAGCGTAATACGTAGAACTGTACGTCATGTACATTCCTGTAATCGGCGTCACATCGGAGGGGTTGGCGTGACCGAACCTGTAGTTACTGCAGGCGCGTTGGCTGACGGAAAGGACGATGTGATGCTTCGGATCCTGTGGTGGCGCCATGCCGACGCGGGCGATGCGGGAGGGGGGCTGCGTGCCGAACTCCTTTGAAGCCGACGGGCGTGGTCCGTCAGACCGTCAGCTCCTCTTGTGTGGTGTGGCGATCGCCGTGGTTGCGGCCTTGGTGGGCGGGGTGCTGATCATCAAGTCCACCGGGCGACTCAACGACTACGTCCGGGTGGACGCTGAGCTGACCAACGTGGGTGATGGGCTGCCGGCCAAGTCGGATGTGAAATTCCAGGGCGTGCTGGTCGGTTCGGTGAGCGATCTGACTCCGTCGCAGCGGGGTAGGCCCAATGTGGTCCATATCAATCTGAAACCTAATCTGGCGCGCACGGTTCCAAATTCGGTGACGGCCCGTGTGGTTCCGAGCAATGTGTTCGCAGTCTCCTCGGTGGAGCTGGTCGATAACGGTCCCGGCCCGGCGATCACTAACGGGGCCGTCATCAAGGAAGAAACCGCGCTGCCGACAGTGCTGTTCCAAACGACCATCAGCAAGCTGCGCGACATCCTGCTGGCCAACGGCCGCGGCCGTGACGACGACTCCGTGGGTATTTTCGCCGTCATCGCCGCGGCAACGGAGGGCCGGCGCGCGACGCTGCTGAATGCGGCCGGCCAACTGACTCGGCTCATCGATCAGCTCAACGACATCGTGGCCACCGACACGGGTCCGTCCACTCTTTCCGCGCTTCTCGACGCGACCAAGGGCTTACAGACCACCGCTCCAGAGCTCGTCGATGCGTTGCATCAAGCGATCAAACCCATGCAGACGCTGGCCGAGAAACGGGAGCAATTGCAGAGTCTGCTCAATGCCGGGCTGCACACCACCGGTACGGTCAGGCAGTCGCTGGATAACCAGACCGATCGAATGATCGACATCACGACCAAGCTGACACCGGTCGTCGGCGTGCTTGCCCAGAACTCCGTGCAGTTTCTTCCGATTGCAACGCGGCTGAAGGTGTTCTCCGACAAGTTCTTTAGTGATGTCTGGGATCCAGAGCATGGTGTAGTCAATATCCGAGCCATTGCCTCGTTTACGCCGTCGACGATGTACACCCGCGCCGACTGTCCACAGTACGGGGAGCTGAAGGGGCCGAGTTGCTTCACCGCCCCCGAGCTCGTGGTTCGCCCCGACCTCCCGGAAACCCTGCTCCCGCAGAACTTCAAACCGCCGCCCGATCTTCTACCGCCGCCGGGAACGACAGTCGGCCCGGATGGCAACCTGATTGTCACGGGGCCGCCGCTGCACAATCCGAATCCCAGCCTGGCGGACCCCAACCCGCCGCTGCCCTGGTGGCAACCCAACCCAGTGCCGCGAGTACCTGGCACTGCTGACCCAGGAGACGCCGAACCCCCGCCACAGTCCGCGGGTACCGCCCCCGCTTCCTACGGTGGGGATGTTGGGCCTGTCGGTAGTAACAGTGAACGCGAACAACTGGGCATGATCACGGGCAGTACGGCAACCTCGGCTACCCAGTTGCTGCTTGGGCCGGTAGCGCGCGGTACCAAACCCGTTGTTGCCCAGCAGGTGCAGTCGGGAGGTCAGCGATGAGATTTCGTGGCCCGTTGATCGGGCTCTCGGTGTTCATGGTGATCGCGCTGGCGATGACATGGCTGGTGTACGCCACGCTGCGCCGCGAGGTCGCGGGATCGACCTACAACTACGCCGCTGTGTTCACCGATGTCACCGGGTTGCGTGACGGGGATGACGTGCGTATCGCTGGCGTACGGGTGGGCCGTGTGGAGTCGGTGGCCATTGACGGTGACTTCGCCAGGGTGGGCTTCCGGGTAGAGACCGATCAACCGTTGTACGGCAACACGATTGCGACGATCACGTACCAGAACATCGTCGGACAGCGTTATCTCGGCTTGTCCCTGGGTAAGACCGGCAGCACTGATCGGCTCAAGCCGGGGAGTGTGATTCCGTTGGAGCGGACAGAGCCTTCTTTCGATATCGGCATGCTGCTGCACGGTTTTGAGCCACTTTTCAGCGTTTTGGATCCTGCGCAGGTCGATAATCTTACCGACGGTGTCGTCAAATCCCTGCAGGGAGACACCGGTTCGATTGTCGGATTGATCAACCAAAGCTCACAGCTCGCCGAGACCTTCGCGGGCCGGGATCAGGTTCTCGATGACGTGATCACTAATCTCAATGGCTTGACCAAAACCCTTGCTAGCCAGAACAAAAACCTAGACAGCGTACTGACGCATACGCGTGAGATGGTGGCGATCCTGGACAACCGCCGGGCAGCTTTGGTCGATTCGGTCGGTTCGACGGCCTTCGCCGTACGTCGATTGTCGAATATCTCAGACACCGTGTACCCGCAGTTGAACGAGATCCTGCATCGGGAACCGGGATTCGTCAGTCACTTGAACAGTATCGAACCGCAGCTGGCCTTCACCGGGGCCAACCTTCCGCTGCTCCTCAAGGGAGTCGCGCGCACCACCCAAGAGGGTGCTTTCATCAACGGGTACGTCTGCGACCTGAATCTCACCGGATTCTTTCCCGGACTCAACGACGTGATTCCGATCATCGTGAATGCCGCTACCCCTGGAAACAAGGCCCAATACTCCCCGAAGTGCAGGAACTTGTCAGATGGCTAAATCTACAGTGTGGCAACGAATTTCACGCCGACCGGTCGAGACGTACAACAAGGTGTGGTTGGGCGCGATAGCGCTGGCAGTAATCGGCGCCCTGATCGGCGCCATGCTGTTGGTGAAGTTCGTCGGTGTGGGCTACCGCCACTACACCGCGGAGTTCCTGCAGGCGGCGTCGCTACAACCAGGCGCCAACGTGTCCTATGCCGGAGTGCCGGTGGGGAATGTCACCAGCGTGGAGCTAGCGGGCGACCATATCGAGGTCGGCATGCGGGTGCGTGATGACATCACGCTACGCAAGGAAGCCAAGGCCTCCATCAAGATCACTACGATACTCGGTAATCAGTACGTGGAATTGCGCAATGGTGGCGAAGGCACGCTGCCGGACCGCCGAATCGATCTCGCCCATACCGAGGTTCCCTACGATCTCCAGGCGACGCTCCAGGATGCGACCGCCACGTTCGAGCAGGTCGACGCGGATAAGATCGCCGAATCGACGGCGATACTGGGCAAGCAGCTCGAAGGCCTGCCTGCGGTGCTACCGCAGGCCATGCAGAACATTCAAACGCTGTCCTCGGTGATATCGCATCGGCGCGACCAGCTCGGGACACTGCTGGCAAGCACCGAGCTGGTGACCGGCACGCTGCGCCGACAGCAGGGCGATATCGGCAAGTTGATCATTCAGGGGCGCGATCTTTTGGGTGAGTTCGTCTCTCGCCAAGCGAGTTTCCACGCGATGATGCGGGCGGTGACTGAGCTTGTGAACGTCCTGAGCAAGATTGTGGTCAAGGACAGGCGGGCGGTCGACGCACTGATCGCCGATGTGAAGACATTCAGCACGTTGATCGGTGGTCATGAGGACTTGTTCCGGAGCCTCTTGCAGGTGACTGCGGTCGCCGCACGCAACGTCACCAACCTCACGGGCTACGGCAACGCGCTCGAGCTGAGCGCGCCCAGCGGCATCGCAGTGGATTCTTGGATGTGTGCGATCAGCGGAAGAGCCAAGCAGTTCAACATGATCCCGTATTTCAAGGACTGCCAATGAGCGCATTGACCAACAAACGGATGCTATGGATCGCGGGAGCACTCGCGGTGGTGGTCGCGGTGGTGGTGGGCGCCGTCGGATGGAGTTATCTGCGTGAGCGGAGCCACAGGCTCACCGTCACGGCACAGTTCGAATCCGTCTCCGGGTTGTACACCGATAACAAGGTGTCGGTATTGGGTATGCCGGTGGGCAAGGTCACCAAGATCACCTCGCGAGGAACGTATATGGAAGTGGAGTTCACGGTCGACTCCAAGGTCAAGGTTCCGGCAGACGCCAAGGCGGTCACGGTGTCTTCCTCGATTCTCACCGACCGCCACATCGAACTAACGCCGGTCTATCACGGTGGGCCGGTGCTCAAGAACGGTGACATCATCGGATTGGACCGCACGAAGACTCCGGTGGAGTTCGACAAGGTGTTGGCCATGCTCGACCGGCTCTCGAAGGCTATGAAGGGCGACGGTAAAGGCGGCGGTCCGTTGGCAGACGTCGTCAATGCCAGCGCGAGCTCGTTGTCTGGCAACGGTGAGTTGATGAGGACCTCTTTGGACGAGTTGGCCAAGGCACTCCGGTTGAGTGCTGATGGCGGTGCACTGACTCGCGATCAGCTGACCAAGATCGTTACCCGGCTTAGCTCGCTTTTCGAGGCTTCGGCGCGAAACGACAAGAACATCCGCGAGTTTTCCTCGACGGTACGGCAGTTGTCGCAGGTGCTCGACGAGGAGCAGCTGGGATCTGGGACGACCGGCAAACAGCTGAACAACATCCTGCTGCAAGCGGGTTCACTGCTCGAGCAGAATCGCGATGCCATCAAGCAATCGGTGGGTAACTCGAACCAAATCGCCCAGGCCGTCTACGACAACCGTCGCGAATTATCGGAGGGGTTCGACCTACTTCCGTTGTTGGCGGACAATGTCTACAACGTCGTCGATCCCGTCAATAACGTTGTCCGCGCCCATGTTCCCCTCGACAGGCTGCTGTTCGATACCCAGGGGGCCAAGGAGATCTGCAACCTTATGGGCCTGCGGCAATTGGGCTGCAGCACCGGAACACTGCAGGACTACGGACCAGACTTCGGATTGACGTACGTCCTCGATGGTCTCGCGGCAATGGGGCAGAAATGAACAGATTGAAAAAGTTCGCGGGGATTACGGCGGGCGCTGTCGTCCTGCTGACAAGCGGATGCAGCACCAACGGTCTTGCCAGCCTGCCGCTTCCGGCGCCGGGTATGAGCGGTGGTTCCTATGGCTTGACGGCGATATTCACCAATATCTTGAACCTGCCGTCGCGCGCCAAGGTGAAACTAGGTGGTGCCGACATCGGCGAAGTCGACTCCATGAGTACCCGCAACTACACCGCCGTGGTGACCATGCGGATCCGTACGGATGTGGAGATTCCGAAAGGAACAACCGTAGAACTGCGTACCGCGACGCCCTTGGGCGACGTCTTCGTGGCGCTGAAACCACCGAGACCGGCCGACCCCAACGCGCCTCTGCTGCGCGACGGTGACACCTTCGGTCTGGATTCCACCACGGCCGCAGCCACGGTGGAGGCGCTACTCAGCTCGGCGGCGATCATCGTCAACGGAGGCGCCGTGCGTAATCTCACCGGCACCATCAATGGACTCGGCCGGGCTACAGGGACCAATGGTCAGGCATTCGGAGATCTGATCGGTAAGTCGAACCGGCTGCTTGGGACGCTCAACGCCCGTTCCGGGCAGCTAGATGGTGCTTTGCGCGATACCGCACAGCTTGCCGCAGAGTTGAACACCCGGCATGAGACGGTCTCGGAGCTGTTGACTGCGGTCGCACCGGCCACAGATACTTTGTCTGCCAATGCAACCCATATCGCGGATCTGGCCGACCAGGTCGGCGCGGTGACCAAGCAACTCTCCAAGTTCCCGTCTATCGCGGGTACCGACACCAGCGGGCGAAGCGTCATCGCAGATTTCAATACCCTGTCGCGATCGTTCAATGACATTGCGGTCAGCCCCGATACGAGCATTGCGGCGCTCAATCGATTGATGCCTCCGATCGTCAAGATCATGGCGGGATCGGCCTTTGCGACGAAGGTGTCGATCGACAAGATTGCATTGGGATCGATCCCAGATATCGGATACCTGGGTGATCCGGGATTCCACGGGCCCAAGCGTTACGACTGGGCCAAACTCGTCGGCTCGTTCAAGTACACGCTATGGCGCCTGCAGGAGCGTGTGGTGGGTAAGGGGCCGGATGCTCCGACGGTTCCGATGCGTCCCAGCCCGACCGAACCCGGTGTGATCGAACCCGTGCCGGGTGCTGCTCCTGTGCCTCAGGGGCTTCCGCGATGATCAATGCAGTCGCGAACGCGGTTGTCGATGCCGTGAAAATGGGCCACCGCCAGCGTTTCTGGCTGTCGGGGCTCGCGCTTCTGGCCACCTTGTTGTTGGCTTGCACGTATCTGATGGTGGGTGCTTTGCGCGCCCGGGCGTTCTCGTCGTCGTACGAGGTGTCGATCGAGTTGCCCGAGTCGGGTGGCTTGATCCCAGACCAGGATGTGGCATTGCGTGGGATGCGGATCGGCCGCGTCGATTCGGTAACCCCGTCGCCTGCGGGGCCGGTTGCGCTGATTCATATCGACTCCGGGGTGAAGATCCCGGTGGGAAGCCCGGTGCGGGTGTCCGGGCTCTCGCCTGCCGGGGAACAGTACGTTGACTTTGCGCCCGTGACCACGGCCGGCCCATACCTGAGTAATGGCAGCGTGATCAGCCGTGGACAGGCGGCGGTTCCCGTATCGTTGTCGCGACTGCTCGCTGATGCCGATGGTGTGCTCGCTCAGGCGGATATGAAGAAACTTGAGATCATCAAGAAGGAACTTCATCTGTCGCGTGAGGCACCGCGCAAGATGACCGACATCATCGATGGCGGCGTATTCCTCTTATCCACACTGGATTCCGTACTGCCCGAGACCGTCAGTATGCTCAAGAACAGTCGTGTCACTCTGTCCTCGGCCGCCGAGATGAACAGAGGCCTTGCCACCACCACTCAGGGTTTGAACCGGTCTCTGAACGGTGTGGCACGAATGGACAACGGCTTCCGCACCTTGATCGACAGGGTCCCTGGGCCGCTGGCGACAACGGACGCGGTTTTTGCCGACAACTCGGACACCATGGCACAGCTGCTCGGGAACCTCACAACGGTGGCGCAGTTGTCCTATGTGCGGGTGCCGGCACTCAATGCGCTCTTCCCGTCCTACCGGGGATCGGTGATCGAGGCCGTCGGCAATACTTTCTACGATCATGGCGTTTGGGCCATCGGCGATCTTTATCCCCGCTATACCTGTGATTACGGCATGCCACGGACCGCCGCATCCGCCGCCGATTATCCGGAGCCGTATTTGTATGCCGGGTACTGCCGTGACGATGATCCGGCGGTGCTGGTACGCGGCGCCAAGAATGCACCCCGGCCTGCCGACGATGACACCGCCAGCCCGCCGATGGGTGCGGACCTGGGAAAGGTGGCCGATCCGACTCCCAAGGGCCGCTTCACTATTCCCACACCCTACGGTGGCCCGACGCTCCCCATCGAACCGCCGCATTAACCCGTCTAACTGAATCCCAGCCAGCTGGGCAGTGCCCGGCCGACACCTCCCGCGGCATCGCACAGGGTGTAGGTGGTATCGCAATTGCCTTTGGGTGAGCCATATCCGGCCCACATGCCACCGGCATCGCGGCGCAGCACGATGGCCGATGAGCCGCCACCGTCGAGCGCGATGGCTTTGTCGACACCTAGCCCGCGGTAGAGATCCTGGAGGTTGTCGGGGGTGTAACTACCGCCCTGGAAGACCATCAGCTCATCGGTCGCGGACTTGTAGCCGAGCGCGGTGCGTGCGGCCGCCGGGCCCGGGTCGTTCAGCTGCTCGGTGAATCCTGGAAGCAACAGCTTCAAGCCGCTTACCGCGACGAACTGAACTCCCTTGTCCATCAGGCCTTCTAGGGGTGCGGTGGCATACCCATAGTCCTTCGGTCCCGCGGAGGCGATGACCTCGGGCGCCGAACCCGGAGAAAAGACCATGGTGGCCAGCGCCGTCCAGATCTCGTCGCCGCCGGAGAGTGCCTGTTTCCCCGCGTACACGCGCGTTCCGGTGACCTGCTTGTTGTAGTTGGCGCTGCCGTTGGCGGTATCGACATAGGCGCCCAGGGGGGAGGTGCATCCGGTGCTCTTCCAGGTGCCGCCCTGTTGGCCGCGGACGTCAAAGAAGTTGGCGTTGATGATGAAGGTGGGCTTGCCCATGAGCGTCCAGGCGGCCATCGGCTTGTATGTCTCGGAGGCCTGCCACAGACCTTCGGAGGTACGCGCGCGTGCATCGCGTTCACATCGGGATTGGTACCCAGAATGGGTGTCCACCAACAGATTTGCGCGCAGCCGTGACGAGGCGCTCTTGATGACCATCAGATGGCCGCCGTTGTCCAGTGTGTACTCACTACCCGCGGCGTTGCGAAACGGCGCCGGGTTGCCGCCTCCGAAGTTATAGACCAGGAAGGTGCCCTTGGTGTTGGCGATGGCCGCGAGCACCGCATCGTGAGCCGCCTCGGCGCGGGCGGTGTTGTGGGTGGCCGGCACGGGCAGCGCGGCTATCAGCATCATGCCGACGGTTGCGGTCATCAGGCGACGTCCGGAAGTGGGCCGCCGAAGGCGAGAAAAGGGTGAAATGCCCACGGCCGCCCCTTCTGTGAAGTTCCTGAACAGTCAACGATAATCACAGCAGCAACACAGTCAACTTTGGTAACAAGTGGGGATCGATCCCACATCGGCAGCGTCGCGATTGGCGCGCTAGCCGCCCAGGCGGGTGTGCATCTCCCAGACGAGGATTTCCGCGTCGATGGTCGCGGTGACCCGGGCGGCCCCAGTGTCGGTCAGCCGCACGGCATCCCCCTCGGTCAGCTCACCTGCGCCCTCGAGGGCTACGGCACCGCGCGCGACGTAAAGATGCACGAAGGGTGCGGCGGGAAGCTCGACGCTGTTGCCGGCACGGATACGGGCCGCGTGCAGCGCCGCGTTCTTCTGGGCGATGGTGATCGCCGTCTGATCCCGGTGCCGCGGCATTCCGGAGGCCACGGTCACCAGCCCGCCGGCGAGCAGCTCTGCGTCGATCTCTCGTTGTTGGTAACCGGGATCAATCCCGGAGTCATCCGGGGTCACCCACATCTGGACGAATCGCACCGGATCGCTATGCCGCTCTCCGGACAACCGCCAGGAGTCGTTCTTCTCCGAATGCAGGATGCCGGTACCTGCCGACATCCGTTGTGCCAGACCGGGGTAGATCACCCCGGCGTTACCCTCAGAATCCTGGTGGACCAAGGATCCCTGGAGGACCCAGGTGACGATTTCCATGTCGCGATGGGGATGCGTCTCGAATCCGGCACCCGGCAGCACGATATCGTCGTTGTTGACCAGGAGCAGCCCGTGATGGGTGTTGTGCGGGTCGTAGTGCTCGCCGAAGGAAAACGAGTGCTTGGAATCCAGCCACGAGATTGTGGTCGCGAGCCGCTCACTCGCGCGCCTAATGTCGATGGCCATATACCGACAGTAACGCCACGCAGAGAATCCGGGGAATCGTCTGCGTGGCGTTACTGCCGGTGAAAGATTCGGCTTACCAGTCGGCTTCGGTGTACTTGATGACGCCGCGGATATTCTTGCCGTCGAGCATGTCCTGGTAGCCCTCGTTGATCTGCTCCAGGCTGTAGGTGGTGGTGACCATCTCGTCGATCTTCAATAGGCCCTGCTTGTACAGGCCGACCAGGCGCGGGGTCTCGGTGTGTGTGGTTCCGCCACCAAAGATGTTGCCCTTCAGCGTCTTCTGCAACATGGTGAACAGGAACAGGTTGAACTTGACGTCCACGTCGACCATGGCGCCCATGCCGGTAACCACACAGGTGCCGGTCTTGGCGGTGAGGATCATGGCCTCTTCGATGTATTCGCCCTTCATCTCGCCGACCGTGATGATGGTCTTCTGCGCCATGATGCCCCAGGTCAGGTCCATAACGGGCATGATGGCCTCGGCCATCGAGGCGTAGACATGGGTGGCACCGAACTTGAGGGCCTGCTCACGCTTCCACGGCACCGGGTCGATCGCGATGACGTACCGGGCTCCGGAGACGACGGCGCCCTGCAAGGCACTCATGCCGATTCCGCCGACGCCGACGATGATGACGTCTTCGCCGGCCTTGACTTCGGCGATGTTGGTGGCGGAGCCGAAGCCGGTGGGCACGGCGCAGCCGAGCAGAGCGGCCGACTCGAAGGGCACGCTGTCGTCGATCTTGACGACGGAGTCCTCGTGGACCACGGCGTACGGCGAGAAGGTGCCCAGCAGGTTCATTGCGGAGACGGGGGTGTCGCCGGCGTGGATGCGATTGGTGCCGTCGGAAATAGCCTTGCCGCCCAGCAGGATTGCGCCCCGGTCGCACAGCGATCGATAGCCGCGCATACATGGCGGACATTTACCGCAGGCCGGGATGAAGGCGAAGATGACGTGGTCGCCCTCCTGGACGGAGGTGACGCCCTTGCCCACCTTGGTGACGACGCCCGCGCCCTCATGTCCGGGCAGTACCGGCAGTTCCATCGGGGTGGCGCCGGTCAGCACGTGGTAATCGGAGTGGCACATGCCGGCGGCGTGCAACTGGACCTGAACTTCGCCTTCAGCGGGATCGCCGAGCGTGATGTCGTCGACGACGATCGGCTTGTTGAGCTCGCGAATCAGCGCGCCTTTTGTCTTCATTGACTGGCTAGTCCTTCCAGATACACGTGAACCAGATCACTCTCGTGGACGAGGATAGCGGCTTTGGGCGAAAAGTGAAACGCGTTCTAAAAGCGCGTGGTCAGCGAGCCAAGAGGGGCTCTGACGACTATCTATGCATGATTATGAGGTCTTGTGCGGAACGCCTGCGATGAGGCCGCCGTCAATGAGGAACTCCGCTGCCGTCGAGTAGGAGGACTCGTCGCTGGCCAGGTAAAGAACCAGAGCCGAGACCTCGGCGGGGTCCGCCGCCCGGCCCAGCGGGATCTGTAGAAAGTCTTCCGGGATACCCGCCGTCATATCGGTCCGGATGAGTCCGGGATGGACGGAGTTCACCCGGACGCCGTGCGGTGCCAGCTCGAGTGCGACCGACTTGGTCAGCCCGCGCACCGCGAATTTCGTCGCCGTGTAGCCGTGCAGGCCTGGGCTGCCGCGGTAGCCCTCAACCGACGAGATGTTGATGATCGACCCGGCCTTGTTGTCGATCATCGTCTGCGCCACCGCCTGACAACCCAGGAATGTGCCCGTCAGGTTGATATCGAGGATGCGTTGCCACTCGGAGAACTCGAAGTCCGTGAGCAGGTTGCCGTTGGCGATACCCGCGTTGTTGATGAGCACATTCACCGGTCCGAACGTCGTATTAGTGGCTGCGACGGCATCGATCCATTGCTGCTTGTCAGTGACGTCCAGGTGCACGTAGTGAGCACTCGGGCCCAGGTCGGCGGCTAGGGCTTGACCGGCCTCGTCGAGAAGGTCGCCGATCACCACGTGGGCGCCCTCGTCGACCAGGGCGCGCGCATGGGCGGCGCCCATCCCACGTGCTCCTCCACTGATCAGAGCAATTTTCCCGGTGACGCGTCCCATGCGATTTCTCCTTGTCGGTCGACGTGGGCGCCACCGTACACCAGGTATCTCAGGAGACGCCGGCGTCTCGTTTCTCCCAATATTTCTGGCGGAGAACTCGTTTGAGAATCTTTCCGGCTCCCGACAGGGGAAGCTCGTCGACGAACTCGAAGCTGCGGGGAACCTTGTAGTTGGCGATGTGCGCGCGGCAATGCTCTTGCAAGTCGCTGTCGCAACACACGGCTTCCGTCTGTTTGACGATTACGGCGTGCACGCGTTCACCCCACTGCTCGTCGGGGATGCCGATCACCGCGCATGCCGCCACCGCCGGATGCTTGGCCAGCGCGTTCTCCACCTCGGCCGAGTAGACGTTCTCGCCGCCGGTCACCACCATGTCCTTGATGCGGTCGACGATGTACACGTAGCCCCGGTCGTCCATCCGGCCGGCATCGCCGGTGTGCATCCACCCGCCGCGGATGGCCTTTGCCGACTCATCGGGCAGTTCCCAGTAACCCAGCATGACGTTGTCGCCCTTGACGATTACCTCACCTATCTCGCCGCGCGGCACCTCGTTGTCGTCCGGGCCGACGATCTTGACCTCGCAGTGCGGTGCCGCGCGTCCCGCCGAGCGCAGCAGCGCGGGGTCGTCATGATCATCGGGTAGCAGCAGTGTCGCCACCGGAGAGACCTCGGTCATCCCGTAGGCCTGGGTGAATCGCGCGTTGGGGAACACCTGCTTGGCGCGCTGCAACACCGCCTCGGAGATGACCGAGGCGCCGTACGTGATTCCGCGGATGCCGCTGAGGTCGAGCTCGGCGGCTGCCGGATGGTCCACCAGCATCTGAATCATGGTGGGTACCAAGAGCATGTCCTGAACGTCATGTTCGACGATGGCATCCAGCACGCCCTGCGGCGTGAACGACGGGATGATCACGTGCGTAGAACCGGACAGGTTCCCCGCCATCACGGCGCTGAAGTCGGCCATGTGGAACATCGGCGCCGAATGCAGCAGGCGGCCGCCCCGGGTGAGGAAGTTGCCGGTGGACAGCGACCCCATCGCCGACGTCAACACATTGTCGTGAGACAGCATGACGCCCTTGGGGTTTCCGGTGGTCCCGCCGGTATAGAAGACGCCCAGCAGGCTAGCGCCCCCGGTGCGGGTGTCGCCGATGGGTTCGTGTGCGGTCAGGAGGTCCTCATACCTGATCATGTCCTCGGGTGTCGGACCGTCACCGCAGTAGATGACGGTGTCCAGGCATGCACACGCGGTGCGCAAGGGCGCGGCAGCAGCCTTGAACACGTCGTCGACCAGCAGCACACGGGTGCCGGACTCGCGCAGGGAATATCCGATCTCGGCAAGGCTCCAGCGGATGTTGACGGCGTTCAGCGCGGCACCCAACCACGGCACCGCGGTGAGGTATTCGACGTAACGGTCGGAGTTCAGCGACAGCATGCCCACGCGGTCGCCCGGTTGGACGCCGAGTGATGCAAGCCCCGCGGCCAGCCGGGCGACACGGTCGGCGAACTGCTCCACGGTGCGTTCCCGACCCCGATCGATCGTGATGGGGCGGTTCGGGTCCTGCTGTAGGGCACGGTGCAGCCACTGGGTGAATTGCATACCCCGATCTTGCCGTCCTGGGCTGTCTCGAGTGTGGAATTCGTCGAGCTAACAGGCAATGCTCGGTGTCCCGGTACGATGTGTGCAGGGGCAACGGTTAGCGAGGGGGGATCGTGTCTGAGGGGCTGCTGATCGCGACGGGTGTCGCTCTCTTCGTGCTGGTCTTTGCGGGGGTGTGGTTTCTTTCGTCCCGGATGCGGCAGAAGAGAATCGCCGCCCTGAGCGCCTGGGCCCAGGCGCACGGTTGGACGTACACCGCCGAGGACCAGAGTCTGCTGGGGCTGTCCCATGATGAGCCCTTCGGGCAGGGGCATAGCCGCAGGTTCCAAGACGTCTTCAACGGCAGCATTGGCCGTCACGAATTCGTGTCATTCCAGTACACATACAAGGTGACCACCGGCAGTGGTGACCAGCGGAGCACCGAGACCTACTACTTCATGGTGACCTGCCTCGTCACGCCACCGTCGCCGTATCGGCTCGAGATCAAGCCCGAGGGCCTACTTGCGGGACTCGCTCGTGCGGTGGGGTTTACGGATCTGGAGTTCGAATCGGACGAGTTCAACAAGCGGTTCAACGTCAAGGCCAATCCGGAGCGGTTTGCGTATGACGTGCTCAATCCGCGGGCCATGGAGCGGATGCTGGCCGACCAAAGATATTCGCAGCCCTTGCGATTCGAGAACGGGAGACTGCTGACCTGGCGCCGCGGCAAGCTCGATGAGCAGAGAATCGCCAGCGAGGTGCAGTACCTGATAGATACCGTTGAACCAATCCCGGCGTATGCGTGGGAACAACACTAGGAGAAGGAAATGACTCCACTTCTGATTGTCATCGTCGTGGCGGTGTTTTTCGCGCTGGCGATTGGACTTTGGCTCCTGACCACATACAACGGGTTCGTCAGGATCCGCAATCTGGTTCAGGAAGCGTGGAAGCAGATCGATGTCGAACTCCAGCGACGTCATGACCTCATTCCCAACCTCGTTGAAGTAGCCAGCACGGCAGCGCAATTCGAGCGAGACACCTTGCAGCAGGTGACCGCTGCGCGCAACCTTGCCCGCGACGCGGCCGCCACACATCAGGGCGTGACGGCCCAGGCTCAGGCCGAGCAGCAGCTCTCTGGAGCCTTGGGTCGCTTCTTCGCCATCGCCGAGAGTTACCCACAGCTGCAGTCGATTCAGAACTTCGTCGCACTTCAGAGCGAGCTCGCCAACACCGAAGATCGCATCGCGGCAGGCCGGCGCTTCTACAACGGCAATGTGCGTGCGCTCAATACGAAGGTCCAGACGGTCCCCTCCAACATTGTGGCGAAATGGTTCGGGTTCACCGCAGCCGACTACTTCGAGCTTGACGATCCAGCGGCGCGAAAGGTGCCCAACATTCGCGGAGCCTTCGACCGACTGAATCCACCTCCGCAGCAGTAGGTGAGTGCGCTGCTCAGCGTCCTGATCTTCGGTGCGCTCGCCGTGGGTTTCGGTGGACTTGTGCTGCTGGGCGTGTGGTTGTTCAAGGCAGTTCAGCGGAACCGTCAGCGGCGCTCGGCGTGGTTGTGGTCCTTCGCGTCCGGGCGGGGATGGAGTTTCGCCGAGAGTGAACCCGGTCTCGTCAGGCTTTCGGCCTATGCGCCATTTGGTCTGGGACACAGTAGATCCGCGACGGACGTGATTCGCGGCGTCATTGATGGGGCGCCCTTCGTGTCGTTCACCTACACGTATCGAACGGGTGACTCATCGGAGAACTCCGAGGTCACCTACACCGCCATGGTGACGTGTGTGCGGACTCCGCCGTCGCCGAACATGCTGGTGGTGACTCCCGAAGGGGCGCTGTCCGGACTGAAGGAGGCGATGGGGCTCGGGGATCTCAAGTTGGAGTCGGAGGATTTCAATCGGCGCTTTCACATCCGCACCAACAACAACCGATTCGCCTACGACGTACTGAATCCCAGCACCATGCACCGCATGCTGACCGACCGGCGGTTTCAACTGCCGATGAGGTTCGATAACTCCAACCTGTTTACCTGGAGGTGGGAGGCGCTCAGGCCAGAGTGGGTTGAGCCGCACGTGCGGTACCTGAGCGATATTCTGCGCGCCGTTCCCGAGTACGCATGGGAACGGCGATGAGTTTCCGGACTCCGAGTAGTCGGTACTGATGAACGGTGGAAACGCCGCCGTCTACGCACTGAGGAGACCCGATGTCCCGCATGCTGTTCGTCAACCTTCCCATCGCCAATGCCGCGGCCAGCCGCAAGTTCTTCGATCACCTCGGCTTCTCTTTCAACGACCAGTTCTGCGACGAGAACACCCTCTGCATGGTCATCAACGAACAGAGCTGGGTGATGATGCTGGAGGAAGAACGATTCCGCGGTTTCATCGCCGACGACATCACCGACACGTCCAAGAATCGCGAAGTGCTGCTCTGTGTTTCGGCCGACAGCCGCGAGGGTGTCGACGAACTGACGGATGCGGCGCTTGCTGCCGGTGGGGTGGATTGGATGCCGGCGCAGGAACTTGGCTTCATGTACGGACGGTCGTTCCGCGACCTGGACGGACATGTGTGGGAGGTCAGCTGGATGGATCCGGCACACCTGCAGTAGCTACCCGCGATCGGTGCTGCCTTACGTAGAGTCGTTCATCAGGGTCACAGGGGCCCGCTCTACGTAAGGCTCACATGATTTTCAAGACTCTCGGGATCCCGGCCGCTCTGGCGGCGCTCGTGATCGGTGGTGGCGTGGCCCCCGCGCAGGCGACCGACGTCTTCACCCCGGGATCACCCAACGGGATCGACAGCTACTTCCCGCAGGATGGCAACGGCGGATACCGGGTCACCCAGTACGACCTGACGCTGCGCTTCGATCCGGAGACCACCGACGTGAACGGCACGATGGTGATCCACGCAGCCGCCACCCAGAACTTGTCGAGCTTCAACCTGGACTTCTCGGATCTGGGAACGGTGACGGCCTCCGTGGACGGCCGGCCGGCCGCCACCGAATTCAGCGGCGAGCACGAGATGACTGTTACTCCGGACAAGGGCATCCGCACCGGAAGTTCCTTCACGACCACGGTCACGTACGCGTTCAACGAGCAACAGGAGGCCGAGGAACGTGGTCTTGGCGCGCTGTCGGGTTGGGTACGCAGCACCAGCGGTGGCTATGCCAAGGGCGGTGAACCCGACGGTGCCGAGAACTGGTACCCGTCAAACAACACCCCGGTGAACAAGGCGCCGTTCAAACTCGCCGCGACGGTGCCGTCCTCGTGGGTGGCCGTGGGCGGTGGCCGGGAAGGGAAGGCCACCGAGTCCGGCGGCTGGACCACCACCACCTGGAACGAGCCGAATCCCGTTGCCATGTACCTGGTTCCGTTCGCGGTGGATCATTTCTCGGTGTTCCGGTCCGCCTTGCCCAGTGGTACTCCGGTGGTGAGCGCGTTTGCGCCCGACGCCGGCTCCGGTAACGCCGAGGCACGATTGCCCGAGGTGCTCAGTTTCCTGGAATCCAAGCTGGGCAAGTACCCGCATGTCGCGGCGGGCGGCATCTTCGCCGACCCGATTCGCGAGGACATTTCATTCAGCGCCCTGGAAACGCAGACCCGCCCGTATTACACGTTCAGCCGCGATACCGAGGAGGAAAAGCGACTGTCGGTGGTGGTGCACGAGAACACCCACGAGTGGTACGGCGACGTGGTGTCGGTCGAGCAGTGGCGCGATATCTGCCTCAACGAGTGCTTCGCCTCTTACCTGCCGTGGATGTGGTCGGAGGAGAAGGAAGGTAAGTCCATCGACAAGCACTACCGCGAGACCGTCGAGAAGATCTGGGATGAGGACAAGGTGTGGGGGAACCTGCTCTACGACATGTGCCCGGACGCTGCCGAATGCAGTGCGGACGAGGTCTTCAACCCGCTCGGTGTGTACGGCAAGGGCCCGCTGGCACTTCATGCGCTGCGCCGCACCATCGGGGACGGGCCGTTCCTGCAGATTCTGCGGTCATGGCCGTCGGTGCACAAATGGGGCAATGCGACCTGGCCGCAGTTCGAGGCGTACGTGCAGAAGGTCACCGGTAAGGACCTCTCCGGATTCTTCACCGCGTGGTTCCACAGCACGACCCGCCCCGCGGACCAGTACCTATTCCCGGGGAGCCTCGCTCAGCGGTAAGCGGCTACGCCGAGACCGAGGTTGTGGCGCGAAAAGGCGAGACGAACCCGCCACAACCTAGGTTTCGAGTTCGGTGAGTTCGGTTGGGAGACCGAACTTCTCGAACAGTGAGATGTCGAAGAAGCACACCACATGGGCTACACCGTCGGGGGTGACGTCCAGCACGTGCATCTGGAACGGGCGGTGCACCCCGTCGCCCTCGCGCATGTAGAGGCCGATGGCGGGCTGCCCGTTGGCTGACGTCTCGAGCAGGCGCATATCGCCGGCGTGCTCGGCGGGGCACTGTTCCTTGATGAGCGTGGCGATGCTCTGCCCGCCCTGATACCAACCGGTGAACGGCGGCATCTCCCAAATCGCTTCGGTGGTGAACATTTTCGCGATCGCATCGACGTCATAGCGCTCAAATGCGTTGATGTACTGGCGGAGCTGCTCGCGCAGCATCGGGTCCTCGGGTTCCAGCAGGGTCTCTTCCCGTGGCGATACTTCTTGCAGCTGTGCACGGGCGCGTTGCAGCAGGCTGTTCACCGCGGCGGTGGTGGAACCGATCGCCTCGGCGACCTCCTGGGCTTTCCATTGCAGCACCTCGCGCAGCACCAGCACCGCGCGCTGTTTGGCGGGCAGATGCTGCAGTGCGGCGACAAACGCCAGGCGTACCGACTCCCGTGAACCCACGATGCTGGCCGGATCGGTCGCGTCGTCGGGCAGTGGCTCGAGCCACGGGATCTCGGTGCGCTCATCCAACTCGGCGAGCGGGTCGGCGCTGGGGGCTCCCAGTCCGGTGGGCAACGGGCGGCGCTGCTTGCCTTCCAGCGCCGTCAGACAGGTATTGGTGGCGATCCGATACAGCCAGGTGCGCACCGACGACTTGCCCTCGAACCGTTCGTAGGCCTTCCAGCCGCGCAGGTAGGTCTCCTGCACCAGGTCCTCGGCATCGTGGATGGAGCCCGTCATCCGGTAGCAGTGGGCCAGAATCTCGCGCCGATATTGTTCGGTGTGCGAAAGAAATTCATCCTCGATGGCTTGTGCCGTCACGGGGGCGACAATAGTCGCGTCCACCGACACGTGTCAGCCGGTTACCGGGTGTTGACGTGCACGGGCAGCTCGTCATCCCAGGGCTGACGGTTGACCATGTCGGCCACCCGAACGTAGCCGCTCTCGAACTCGCCGGTGGCCGCGTCCACGAGTCGATATTGCTGGGTTTGACGATGGATGGGCTGGGCATCGAGTAAGACGATGCGCACCTCACCCGGCTCGAACTGGCACCGCTCCTGCATCGCGGCGATCAGCTGCTCGTTGTGCATGTGCCCGTCGCCGAAGTTCCAGCCGATCGCCGTGCTGCAGATCCGTTCGCCGTCGGTGATGACGTAGTCATCTTCGCGGTCGCGACCGCTCGGGCCCGCCATGGCCCGGTGCGCGAGCGTGAACATGGCCCGGCCGTGCGTGTTCATGGCGCGGAACGCATAGCCGATGTACATGAGCAGCGGTGCCTGGTCGGTGCCGTAGTAGCGCTCCATCTGGGCCTGCGGCATGCTCGCGATCGCCACGATGCCCTTGTCGATTTTCGCGCTGGCGGACGGTTTGATGCACCACAGTGTGGTATCCCAGTTGCCGGCGTAGTAGCGCATGCCGGGCAGGAAGGAAATCTTGCGGGGCAACAGGTTTCCCGCGACAACCACCCCGGCGCTCAGGGCGAATAGGGCAAGCACGGGCACGGGATGTTCCATATCGCGCAGACCGATGTTCGCGTGCGCGAAGAACAGCGACAGCACGCCGAAGATCATGAACACATTCCACTCCAGCGGCACACCCATCGGGATGGCGGTGAGGATGCCCAAGTGGAAGCACACCATCACGATGGCGGCGACCATGGTGACCCAGCCGCCGTGACTGAAGAACAGTGCGATGGGTACCAGCATCTCGATTGCGGTGCTCAGATGTGCGACGACGCGGGAGAGCCGTCCGGGGCGCAGGTCGTCGGGGAACTTCTCGAAGAACGCCCGCTTGAGACGTTTGGCGCGGATGAGCGGGTTGTTGGACATCATCGTCGAGATGACAAAAGGGAAGTGGTGGTTGAGTTTTGACGTTGCCGCACCCATCCAGATGACGACGAAGATCAGTTTGGCGGCGACGATCATGTCGGCCCCGGTGAAGAGGAACGTCACGGTGAGAGCGCCGTACACCTCGCCGCGGGCCGCCAGGAAGATCACCTTGTCGCGCAGGCCGGCGATGGCCAGCAATCCGAGGATGGCGACGACCGGCCAGAGGGGCAGCAGCCCCGTCGGTGCGGGCTGGGAGAACAACGCGACCAGGAGCATTGCCAGCAAGGCGGCGTACAGCACCACGTCCACGGGGGTTCGCGCGCTGCCTCGGGTGAGGGGGATGCGTGGCCAGGGCGGCAGGCGAATGGTGCTGGGACGCAACCAGTACAGGATTGAACCCAGGGGAGGGAAGAACCTGTTGTTGAGTGGGCCGAAGCCGCAGCCGAGGCCGATGACCTCGAACAGCATGGTGTAGAGCACCACCTTCTGGAAGACGATGGGTGCGGACCAGTCGGCGGGCCCGACTCCGTCGGTCGAGACCATGGCGAACAGCCAGCCGCCAAGGATGTACAGGCCGATCTTCAGGACGTAGAAGAGATGCAAGGCCACCGGTGTCCCGAAGCCCACCTCGGCCCAGTGCCGGGCCATCGGACGTATCTTCTCGGCGCGGGTGCCCTTGCTCCATTCGGCGATATCGACGACGGGCAGTGTGGGCTTGAGGAATCCCATGGCCCCACACTAGAACGTGTTCTAGTTGAGGATGGCAGGTTCGGCGGTTCCGTAGAGTTTTCGGGGTGAGTGGATCTCGGGTGCAGCGCGCCTTCGACGGCGCCGACAACGTGCGGATTGTTTATGACACCTGGACGCCGGAGAGACCGCCGCGTGCCGTGGTCGTGCTCTCGCACGGTTTCGGCGAGCATGCGCGGCGGTACGACCACGTCGCGCAGCGGTTCAATGATGCCGGGTACCTGGTGTACGCCCTGGATCACCGTGGTCATGGTCGTTCCGGGGGGAAGCGCGTGTATCTGCGGGACATCTCCGAGTACACCGACGACTTCGGCACCCTGGTGGACATCGCGGCACGCGAGTACCCCGACCTCAAGCGAATTGTGCTCGGGCACAGCATGGGCGGTGGCATCGTCTTCGCCTACGGTGTGGACCACCAGGACCGTTACGACCTGATGGTGCTCTCGGGGCCTGCGATTGCCGCGCAGGTCGGATTGCCGTACGTGCTGACGCTGGTGGCTCCGGTGGTGGGGCGTCTGGCGCCCGGGCTGCCGGTGCAGAAGCTCGATGTCAACGCGATCTCCCATGACCCGGCGATCATTGCCGCATACAACGCCGATCCGCTGGTGCATCACGGTCGGGTGCCCGCGGGCATCGGCCGGGCCTTGCTGGGGGTGGGGAAGACGATGCGGCAGCGCGCTGCCGGTCTGCGGCGCCCGGTGCTGACGATGCACGGAGGAGACGACCGGCTGACCGCGCCCGAAGGCAGCGTGTGGCTGTCCGAGTCCGCGCCCGATGCGACGCCGAAGATCTGGAAGGGCCTATACCACGAGATCTTCAACGAGTTCGAGAAGGAACTCGTGCTCGATGAGGTGCTGTCCTGGATCGACGCCCGGCTCTGACGCGCGGCCGCCGCTACCGCCGCATGGCGGACAGGTCTTGGAAGTCGTGGGTGTGGGCGCCGGACTGCCAGTCGATCCAGTGCTCCCAGCGCCGCATCTTGCCCCGCTGCCAGCGCTGGTCTACCGCCGGGACGGCATGGCGCGCCAGCTCGATCGCGGCGACAAATGGGGCACGGGCGACGAGTGCCGCGGTGCCCAGCCAGCCATTGGGAATCCGATAGAGCCGGCGGTTCCACGGCAGCATGAACAGCCGTGTGAAACCCGCCTGCAGTTGCAGATGGAACAGGCCCCGGAGCCGATTGGCCGGTGATGAGCCGGGACTCGGCGTGAACGACGGGACGAAGGACTCCACGAGTTCACGTGAGGCGTCACCGCCGTCGTAGGCGCGGGTGGCGTCGAAGTGGTACAGGATCCGTACCGCATCGGCGACTGTCTCGGGATAGATGTCATCACAGCGCACCCCGAGCAGGTATCCCAGGTATCGACAAAAATGCAGGGCCGCAATCATTTCCGATCGTGTGGTGAGATAGCCGACCGCCCACAGGCCGAGCCCGGGCGCCACGCTGCCGGCGATAAGTGTCAACAGCATCTCTGATTGGCTGATGGGCTCGCCCCATTGCTCGCGGCGCCACTCGGGATGCTTGCGCACCCCGCGGCGTACCGAGACATGCATGACGCGGATCTTCATGGTGATCTGCCGGGCAACTGAGTATCGGTCCAGGGCGGCGCCGGGTCGTGCGCATTCCAGCCACCACCGGCTGGTCTCGAGATGCCGGTGCATCGCGCCCTGGCCCGCATAACCACCGGCCAGCGACAGGGGGGTCGCCAGCCAGCCCTCGGTGTAGGTGTCCATGGTGCCGGCGTTGGCGATGGAGCCCATGTCATAGCCCCACCGCCGCCACACGGCAGCACCGGCCTCGATGAGCTGCGGATCGGCCCACGGTGGCAGCGTGTCGAATTCGGCGAACAACGCCCGCATTGACTCCGGTGCCTCCTCGACGGCGTCGATTCCCTCGCTGAGCGCGCGCTCCAGTAACGCGCGGCCGCGCTCCGGGCCGATCTCCCCGTAGTAGACCTCCTCAACGAAGCTCTCGGCGACCGGATCGGTTATCCACAGGCCGGCCCCGTATTGGCGGACTACCTCTTCGGATGGGGTGAGATCGAATCCCGTCCAACGGCGCAGGGTGTTGCGCAGCCCTGTGTGTGCGGGTGCGGGATGTGCGAGATTTTCCGCGTAAGCCGCAGGCAGTACTGCATTTTCCTGAATGGTCACGCGGCCTCCGGTATCTCCGTATGTCTCATGTGCGGCTATCGAAACACAACTCGAACGACTTGACAACAGAGGTTGTCAGAAGTGAGGGTGATGCTTGCCGCGGTCGCATGTCCCCGCGCTCGCCTAATCTGGCCTTCGTGACAGAGGACAAGCAGCTCTCGCGGATCGCCGCACTGCTCCGCCAGGCCGAGGGCACGGACAACGCCCATGAAGCCGAGGCCTTCATGGCGGCGGCGCAGCGCCTTGCCACCGCGACCTCGATCGACCTGGCGGTCGCCCGTGCGCACTCGGCCAAACGAGACGCCCAGGCGCGGCCCACCCAGCGCACCATCACCATCGGTGAGGCAGGCACCCGTGGCCTGCGGACCTACGTCAACCTGTTCGCGTTGATCGCCGGCGCCAATGACGTCACGTGTGATGTCGCATCCAACTCGACCTACGTATATGCCTACGGCTTCGCCGAGGACATCGACGCCGTCCACGCGCTCTACGCCAGTTTGGTGGTCCAGATGGTCAGGGCCTCGGATACCTACATCGGTTCGGGTGCGCACCGGCCCACGCCGACGATCACGGCCCGCCTGAACTTCCAGCTGGCCTTCGGTACACGGGTGGGGCAGCGGCTGGCCGATGCGCGGCAGGAGGCGCGCGCCGAGGCGGTCAAGACCGAGAAACGGGGCACGGGAACCGAACTGGTATTGCGTGACAAAGACATCGAGCTGCGAGACTTCTACAAGGGTGCCTCGACGGCCCGCGGTCAGTGGCGTGCGGTGAGCGCACAGGCCGGTTATTCCTCACACGCCCGGCGTGCGGGTGATCGTGCGGGCCGCCGGGCCAGGCTTGGGAACAGTCCCGAACTGGCAGGTGCGCGTGGCGCATTGGAGCAGAACTGAGCGATCAGTCACGGCCGCAGTCGGATGCCGTCGCGCGAGCGGCTCATCCACGTGATTCCCAGCGCGCCAAGGTATACGCGGCCGAAGAGTTTGTGCGCACCATGTTCGAGCGGGCGGCCAGTCACAGCCAACGGGATATCGATTTCTTCGGTACCAGGCTGACCCTGCCGCCCGAGGCGCGGTTCGCGTCGGTCGAATCGGTGCAGCGCTATGTCGATGAGGTGCTGGACCTCGTCGCGACCAGATGGTCTGCCGGACCCGTCACGGTGCGTGCCCGGCGGGGAGCGACGGCCGCCCATTACGAGCGTGATGGAGACCGGGCGGCCATCGCCGTTCCCGACGATCGCAACGGAAGCGCCTGGGCCATGCGTGAACTGGTGATCCTGCATGAGCTGGCGCATCACCTGTGCCCGCACGACGCTCCGGCGCACGGGCACGATTTCGTGGCCCTTTATCCGGAACTGGCGGGGCTGGCCATGGGGCCGGAGGTGGAGTTCGTTCTGCGCACCGTCTATGCCCGCGAGGGAGCGCGCTAACGCACGACGGCGATCGCCAGCCCGTCCCAGCCCTTGACGCCCACCGTCTGCAGCGCGGTGGCATCAAGGCGTGGGTTGGACCCCAGTAGTTCCAGCGCGTCCCGCGTCCCCTCGGCGTTCGGTCCGTCTTCGGAGATCCAGCGAATCACGTTGTCTACCACGATGACCGACCCCGCAGTGGTCAGTCGTAATGCCCAGCCCAGGTAGTTGGGATTGTTGGCCTTGTCGGCGTCGATGAAGACCAGATCGAACGGCCCCTGGACCGACGGAAGATTGTCGAGGGCGCTACCCACCAAGATCTCGACCTGTTCGGCCAGCCCGGCGCGCTCCAGGCTCGCCTGAGCCACGGCGGCATGCTTGGGCTCGTACTCGAGCGTCACGACGGCGCCCTCGGGTCCGACCGCCTTGGCCAGCCACGCGGTGCTGTACCCGCCGAGCGTGCCGATCTCCAGCACGCGGCTGGCCTTGGCGATCGTCGCCAACAGGTACAGGAACTTGCCCTGCGTGGCCGACACCGCGATATCCGGTAGGCCACCGTCGTCTTGCGCCTGCCGAATATGGTCCAGCTCGGCGGCATCGGTAGCGACTGTGCGCTCCAGGTACTGGTCGACTTCTACCCAGCGGCTCTCTGCGTTGCCCATGACCCGACATTACGCCGCACCGAGATGATGCCGGGCAACGTGATTCGCCTCAGCCGCGTAGCGCGGAGATGAAGATCCGAGGCACTTTCAGCAGGCTGGGCTTACCGGCAAAGTCGACCAGCAGTTCGCCAGTGCCCGCCGCTGTGGCATTGCTCACGAACCACGGTGGCTTCGGGGACAGGGCCCATTCGCCATGTGCAAAGGACCGAGGGAACGGCCGGAAGGGGCCGCGGACCACGGTACGTTCCGGCTTCTCGACCAGGAAGCCGTTGTGTACCACGCCGATCCCGCTTTGTACGTCGTTGAGCACGTGGCCGGGGAATGCGCCCCACGTCGCGGAGGGGGTCAGATATCCCACCCCGGTCCAGGCGTTGATCGCGACGGTGCCGTACCGCAGGTCTTCGACCAAGGTGTCGAAATGCGAGCCCAGCGCCTTGATGGTGTCGGGGTGCGCGAGCACGTTCACGCCGAGCGTTCCGACGAACTCGTCATTGGCCACCCGTGCGGCCTCCTGCAGGAAGAGGGCTCCGTCCGGGTCATTGGCGACATCGAGTTCGATGACGCCCAGGACGGGCCCGAAGTACTCGGTACGCAGCAGAGCCGTGCGGTCCTGCGGATCGACCACGAGCACGCGCGCGCCGTTCTGTCCGAGGCGCTCGGCGTCGGGGTAGGACTGCTGCGCACCGGCCACCCGGTCATCTGAACCGGGGTAGTAGGCAGGACGGGACGGCGCCTCGTCGACGGCCTTGCGCAGCGCGGCGAGGAACTCTTGGCGCTGCGGCCATGCCTTCGAGAGCACCACGACCTGCGAGGCGATGCAGTTGTAGCCGTTGTTGTGTAACCGCTGGGTGGCGATGTGCCGGGTCTGGAACTCGATATCGGAGGAGCTCCACTGGCCGGGCACCACGATGGTCGGCGAAACCCCGCCGAGTTCGCTGGTGATGGCCTTGTCCAGGACCGGCTGGTTGGCGGCCTTGCGCTGCGCGCCTTCCTCGCCGGTGCCGAACACGATCGCGTCGTGGGTGACCGAGCTGCCGGTCATATGGACGTGATCGACAAGCTGATGGTGCACCAGATAGGTGCCGACATCGGCGCCGCCGGTCAGGATGCGTACCGCGCCGATCGCGATGAAGGGCTGCAGCACCTGGGTGAACACCGGCAGCAGTGGATCGGTGATGGGGTTGAGCTTGAGGGCCACCACGCGGTTATTCGCGAAAAGTTCGTACAGGGTGTCCAGGGGCGCGATCGAGGTGATGTTGCCTGCGCCGAGCACCGCGCCGACACCCTGGGTGCGGCTGGGGTCACGCTGCGCCAGGCCGGCTGTGCGCAACGCCTCGGCCTTATCCACACCAGGCTGCAACCACAGCTCAGCGCTGAACCCGGACAGCAGGAGCTTGTCGAAGATGTTGAGCGGCAACACCGAAACCGTCGTACGACCGCCGGGAGTGACACCGAATTCGGCGTCTTGAAGCGGGCTCTGCCCAGCTTGGAGTTGCTCCAGGCTGGCGATCAGGGAGGCGATGGCCCCCGCCACGGCGTACGGGCCCGAGATCCATTCCTCGCCGACCAGGGGAGATTCCGGGTCGAGCTTCTTGATCTGGAATGCCGCCGCCTGCACCCACTGGTGCGCATTGTCGATCACGCGCTGGCGGGTATCCGCCAACAAGCGCAAACGATCTGCCAACGAGGTTTTGGCCCAGGCCTTTTCGCCTTCGGTCAAGTCCTGCAGGGCTTGGTCGACGGGGGATTCGATCTGTACGTCGGTCATGGATGTCAGCTCGCGCTCTAATCGAAGTCGGGTGGTGATGTGTTCGGTGGGTCACATGGTACGTGACGTACCACCCCATTGCTAGAGTGAGCTTCGTGCAGCCCGACAGCCAAGAACTCCCAGCTGGCAGGTGGGATGGCCAGCGCGAACGGCGCCGGGCCGAGTTCGTCGAGGCCGCCCTTGCCGCCATTGCCGAGCACGGTCCGCAGACGTCCACGGAGCAGATCGCGGTCTATGTGGGGGTCACCCGAACAAAGCTCTACCGGCACTTCGACGGCGCCGCGGACTTACAGCGCGCCGTGGCTCGGCGGGCCGGCGACATGATCATCGCTGAGCTTGCACCCGTATGGCAGCCGCTCGGCTCGATGGCACAGATCATCGAGGCGGGTATCGGTGCGTACGTTCGTTTCCTGGTTGGCCACCGCAACCTGTATCGGTATCTTGCGCGATGCTCACTTTCGGAGGGCTCGGATGCGCCCGATGCCATTGCCGATATCAAAATGTCTGCAGGACTGCATCTTTCGCGGGTGTTTGCGGTGTACCTCGAAGCGTTCGGGGTTGACACCGATGCCGAGCTGCTGGCAATGGGCATTGTCGGGATGGCCGAGACCTCGGTGAGTTACTGGTTGGACCAGCCAGGGCAGACCTCACAAGAACGATTGATCGAGAGCCTGGTTCGGCGCATCTGGCTCATCGTGGAGGACAGCTTGCGTGCGGGCGGTGTCTACCTCGACAGCGAGGAGCCACTGCCAGAACCCGGGGAAATCGCTCGGAACGTGCAGCGTTACCGAGATCCCGCACGCCTCCCGTAGCGCCGAAGATTTCTGATGTCGCCGCATCGCCGTCGACATAGGCTCAGTAGGTGCTTCCTTCCCCGCGCGCCGACGCCGCAGTCTTGATCACCGGAGCCTCATCGGGCATTGGCGAAGAACTCGCACGAGAATTCGCCCGGCGTGGTTATCCCGTGGTGCTGGTGGCGCGGCGTGCCGATCGGCTACGTGGGCTGGCCGAGAGCCTGGGACCGTCTGCTTACGTACTGCCCGTTGATCTTTCGAATGCCCAGGAGCGCGCTCAATTGCCTGAGCGCGTGGCGCAGCTTGGACTCGCGGTTGACGTGCTGGTCAACAACGCCGGGCTGAGTACGGCGGGTCCCGTCGCCGAATCCGACCCCGCCGCCGAGCTCAACCTCGTGGAGGTGGACGTCAGTGCGGTAGTGGATCTCTGCTCGCGCTTTGTGCCGCAGATGGTGGCACGCGGCAGAGGGGTCGTGCTCAACCTCGGCTCGGTCGGCGCCTTCGGCCCGCTGCCCGGGCAAGCCGCCTATGGGGCCGCGAAGGCATTCGTGGTCTCGTACACCCACGCGCTGAATGAAGAGCTGCGCGGGACAGGCGTCCGCGCCGCCACGCTGTGTCCGGGGCCGGTGAAGACGGGATTCGGTGCGGCGGTGGGAATCTCCGACGAGGACGCCGAAGCCGCGATGCCCAAGGTCATGTGGGTGGACGCGGCGACCGTTGCCAGGACGGCGGTCGATGGATTGACAGCGGGCAAGACGGTGATCGTGCCCGGGGTGGCCAACCGCATCGGCGCAGCCGCCAACCATCTGCTTCCGCGCGGATTACTCACCCGGATGGTGGCGCGTAGCCATCCCGCGCTCAAGAGAGGCCGGAAGGCTTAGCCGCAGACCGCTCCGACAGCAGCCGACTGCACCAGCTTGGTGTACTTGGCCAGCACCCCGGTCTTGTACCGCGGCGGCAACGGTTCGAATCCCTCACGGCGCGAGGCAAGTTCGGACTCGTCAACCAGGAGATCCAGCTTTCCGTTGGCAACGTCGAGGCGGATACGGTCACCGTCCTTGACGAATGCGATGGGGCCACCATCGACGGCCTCGGGCGCGATATGCCCGACGCACAGACCGGTGGTACCGCCGGAGAATCGGCCGTCCGTCATCAGCAGCACGTCCTTGCCGAGGCCGGCACCCTTGATCGCACCGGTGATGGCCAGCATCTCGCGCATACCGGGCCCGCCCTTGGGGCCCTCGTAGCGGATGACGACGACGTCGCCGTGCGTGATGGTGCCATCCTCCAGGGCGTCGAGTGCTGCCCGCTCCCGCTCGAAAACCCTTGCAGTGCCCTCGAAAACATCGGACTCGAAGCCCGCCGACTTGACCACGGCGCCCTCCGGGGCCAGTGTGCCGTGCAGGATGGTGATGCCACCTGTCGGGTGGATCGGGTTGTTCATGGCGCGCAACACCTTGCCATCCGGGTCCGGCGGCGCGATGTGTGCGAGATTCTCGGCCATGGTCTTGCCGGTGACCGTGAGGCAGTCGCCGTGCAGCAGGCCCGCGTCCAGGAGCGCGCGCATCACCACGGGCACGCCGCCGATCTCGTCGACGTCCTTCATCACGTGACGGCCGAAGGGCTTCACGTCGGCCAGGTGCGGAACCTTGTGGCCGATGCGGGTGAAGTCATCCAGGGACAGCGGCACCTCTGCCTCACGGGCGATGGCCAGCAGGTGCAATACCGCATTGGTGGACCCGCCGAACGCCATCACCACGGCGATGGCGTTCTCGAAGGCCTCCTTGGTGAGGATGTCGCGCGCGGTGATCCCGCGGCGCAACATCTCGACGACGGCCTCCCCGGACTTGCGTGCGTACTCCTCGCGACGCTTGTCGATGGCGACGGGAGAAGCACTGCCCGGCAACGACATGCCGAGTGCCTCGGCGGCGCTGGCCATGGTGTTGGCGGTGTACATACCGCCACAGGCTCCTTCGCCCGGACAGATGGCGCGTTCGATGATGTCGACGTCCTCACGCGACATCAGACCGCGTGCGCACGCCCCGACCGCCTCGAAGGCGTCGATGATGGTGACTTCCTTTTCGGTGCCGTCGGTCAGCTTGGCCTTGCCGGGCATGATCGAACCGTTGTAGAAGAACACCGAGGCCAGGTCCAGACGCGCCGCGGCCATGAGCATCCCGGGGATGGACTTGTCGCATCCGGCTAGCAGCACGGAGCCGTCCAGCCGCTCCGCCTGCATCACGGTCTCGACACTGTCGGCGATGACCTCGCGGGACACCAGCGAGAAGTGCATGCCCTCGTGGCCCATCGAGATGCCGTCGGACACCGAGATGGTGCCGAACTCCAGTGGATAACCCCCGGCCGCGTGCACACCTTCCTTGACCGACTGGGCCAGGCGCTGCAGCGACATGTTGCACGGGGTGATCTCGTTCCACGACGAACCGACGCCAATCTGTGGCTTCACCCAGTCGTCGTCGCCCATGCCTACGGCGCGCAGCATCCCGCGGGCGGCAGTCTTCTCCAGACCATCGGTGACGTCGCGACTACGCGGCTTGATATCAGGTGCGTCGTGGGCTGACATGCGCCTAAGTATCCCCGGCGGCTACTTAGCCGGTCAAAGGGGATTCGCTCTTCGCGCCAGCAGCTCATCGCTGCGGATTCCGCCTCCGGAAGCCGAGCAAAGTGGCAGCATGACCGCCATGCCATTCATGCCGGTCAGCGACTCGATGTTTCTCATCGGGGAGACGCGGGAACATCCCTTCCACGTCGGCGGCCTACAGCTGTTCAAACCGCCCGTTGATGCGGGCCCGGATTATGCCGAGGTGTTCTACGAACAGCTGATGTCCACCACCGAGGTGTCGTCGGACTTCCGCAAACGACCCGGGCAGCCGCTGGCGGTGATGGGCAACCTCACCTGGATCATCGACGACGAGATCGACTGGGAGTACCACGTGCGCCGTTCGGCGCTGCCGCGCCCGGCACGGGTGCGTGAACTGCTGACCGTCACCTCACGGTGGCACAGCTCCCCGCTGGACCGGCACCGGCCGCTATGGGAAATGCATGTGGTGGAAGGGCTTTCGGACGGGCGACTGGCTGTCTACACGAAGATGCACCACGCCGTCATCGACGGTGTCGGTGCCTTGCGCATGATGATGCGCTCGCTCTCCGATGATCCCGATGCGCGCGACTGCCAGGCCGTGTGGGCCCCGGCCAAGCGGCGCGCGAAGAGCAGCATCGTGAGCACCACCAACACCTCGGCGCTGGACCTCGTCAAGGGAGCCGCCGGCGCCGTGCGGCAGGTTGTGTCGATTCCGCCCGGTCTGCTCAAGTACGGACGCCACGCGCTGTCGGACCCACAGCTCGTCAGGCCGTTGTCGGCCCCGCACACCATGCTGAATGTCTCGATCGGAGGCGCCCGGCGCTTCGCGGCGCAAACCTGGTCGATGACACGGATCAAGGAGGCGGGCAAAGCCCTGGGGGGAACCGTCAACGATGTGGTGCTGGCCATGTGCGCCGGTGCGTTGCGCACATATCTGGAGGAGCAGAACGCGCTACCCGACAAGCCGCTCATCGCGATGTGCCCGGTGTCGATCCGGGCCGAGGGGGACCAGAACGCGGGGAACTCGATCACCGCGCTGCTGGCCAACCTGGCGACCGACAAGCCCGATCCGCTGGAGCGGTTCAGTGCGATCCGCGACTCGGTGCAGGCCGCCAAGTCGGTGCTCTCGGAGATGACACCCATGCAGCGGATGCTGGTTGGCGCGCTCAATGGAGCTCCCGCGCTGAGCGGTGCCGTCCCGGGTTTGGTGGACCGGGCGGCTCCCGCATTCAACGTGATCATTTCTAATGTCCCGGGCCCCCGCACCGATATGTTCTGGAACGGGTTCGAGATGGACGGGTGCTACCCGGCGTCGATTCCGATCGACGGAGTGGCGTTGAACATCACGTGCACCAGCAGTGGGTCGGCGATGCACTTCGGATTGACCGGGTGCCGCACCAGCGTGCCGCATCTGCAGCGGATTTTGACCCATCTGGAGGAGGCGCTGACCCAGCTGGAGGAGTCCGTCGTTTAGCGCGTTGTACCCGCGAGGGGTATACCCTCTCGCGATCTCGTACCCTACGGGGGTATCTGAGCTACGATAGTGGCATGCGAAACCGAACTCGGACTGCAATCCTTGCCGGCGCTGCTGCTGCGGTGCTGATTCTGTCAGCGTGTAGCTCGGACAAAAAGGGTGATGAGACGAAGTCCGAGCATTCAGGTCATTCCGGCATGCCGGGCATGACGACGACGCTCGATACCAACCCCGCGACGGCTCCGTCCGATCACAACGACGCTGATGTGACGTTTGCCCAGCAGATGATCATGCATCACCAGCAGGCCGTCGAGATGTCGAAGTTGACCGAGGGGCGCACCGCCAACCCGGCGGTACTGGAGCTCGCGAACAACATTCAGACGGCACAGCAGCCCGAGATCGACACCTTCACCGAATGGCTCACCAGCTGGGGTCAGCCGCTCATGCCGGAGGGGCATGACCCCGCCGGACACATGCCTGGCATGGTGGACACGCCGGTATTGGACCGGATGAAGACCCTCAACGGCGAGGTTTTCGACCAGCTGTGGTTGCAGTCGATGATCGCTCACCATCAGGGTGCCGTCGCCATGTCGAATGCGGAACTCTCCGGAGGCCAGTACCCTTCGGCAAAGCAGTTGGCGCAAAAGATCATCGATAATCAGCAGCCTGAGATCGACACGATGCAAGGCCTCCTCAAGGGATAAATGGACATGAGCACCAAGACTTCGACTCCACACGGTTACTCGCTGAAAAAGGATGACTACGCCAAGCGGCTCCTGCGTATCGAGGGGCAGGTGCGTGGCATCGCCAAGATGATCGACGAGGACAAGTACTGCATCGACGTGCTGACCCAGATCAGCGCCGCGCAGAGTGCGCTGCGCTCGGTCGCGCTCGGGCTCCTCGACGAGCACCTCGGTCACTGCGTCTCCAATGCCGTTGCCTCTGGCGGCGCCGATGCCGACGAGAAACTGGCCGAGGCCTCCGCGGCGATTGCCCGGCTGGTTCGCAGCTAGGAGCCGAGCGCGGCAACCACCATCTGCCGCAGCACCGCTCGCGTCTGAGTGGGCGCTGATCGACCGGCGCTGTAGGGCGTGGAGTTCATCAGGCCGAATGCGGCATGCGCCTTGATGCGCGCATCCGACTCGTCGAGCTCGCCATCGATCTGGCAGAGCACCTGGACCCAGGCCTCCACGTACCGGCGCTGATATTGGCGCACCTGACGCCGCGCGTTTTCCGGTAGCGAGTCAAGATCGCGGTCCTGCACCCGGATCAGATCGCTCTCGTTGAGCGCGAAGTCGAGGTGGAAATCGATGAGACCCGAGAGTGCCTCTGACGCTCCGGCTGCCGCCTCGACGACGTCGGTTCCCCCGGCGAGAAGCCGGCGGCTCACGTCGGTGAGCAGGTCCACCAGCAGGGCTTTCTTGTTGGGGAAGTGCCGGTATATCGCCGGGCCGCTAATCCCCACGGCCGAGCCGAGATCTTCCAGGCGCACCCGCGCATATCCGCGCATGGCCACCAGCCGGGCCGCGGCCTGCAGCAGCTGATCCCGGCGATCGGCTTTGGCACGTTCGCGTTTGTTCGGGGTTTCCGACTCGGGTACCAGGTTGGTCATCACACCTCCTCGGCGGCGCGCTCTAGACAAATCAGTTAATGGAGATTATCTTAATTCAAGTTAATCCTCATTAACTGAAACTTCAGACTTCGGAGCTGGGTATGACTCTGGTTGGTGAGCAGAACAGGGCCGAGCATGCCCGACTGGTCGGCGAGCTGCGGGAGCGGCTCGCACGCGCCGCGCTCGGCGGCAGTGAACAGTCCCGGCAGCGGCATGTGGACCGCGGCAAGCTCCTGCCGCGCGACCGCGTCGAGGCGCTGCTCGACCCGGGCAGCCCGTTCCTGGAGCTATCACCACTGGCGGCGAACGGCATGTACGACGACGATGCCCCCGGAGCCAGCATGATCGCCGGCATCGGCCGCGTCTCGGGGCGCGAATGCGTGATTGCCGCCAACGACGCGACGGTCAAGGGCGGCACGTACTACCCGATGACGGTCAAGAAGCATCTGCGCGCCCAGGAAATCGCACTACAGAACCGGCTCCCCTGTATCTACCTGGTGGACTCCGGTGGCGCCTTCCTGCCCAAGCAAGACGAGGTGTTCCCGGATCGCGAGCACTTCGGCAGGATCTTCTACAACCAGGCCACCATGAGCGCCAAGGGAGTTCCGCAGATCGCGGCGGTGCTGGGTAGTTGCACCGCCGGTGGCGCGTACGTGCCGGCGATGAGCGACGAAGCCGTCATCGTGCGCAAGCAGGGCACGATCTTCTTGGGTGGCCCGCCGCTGGTGAAGGCCGCCACGGGTGAGGTGGTGACCGCCGAGGAGCTCGGCGGCGGCGACCTGCATTCGCGTACCTCGGGTGTGACCGATCATCTGGCAGCCGATGACAAGGACGCATTGCGGATCGTGCGCCGCATCGTGTCGACGCTAGCGCCCAAGGTCGAGGCGCCCTGGCCGATCACCGAAACAATTGCCCCAGAGCGCGATCCGGGCACCCTGTACGACGTGGTGCCCACCGATCCGCGCATCCCCTACGACGTCCACGAGGTGATTGTGCGGCTCGTGGACGGCGGCACCTTCACCGAGTTCAAGGCGGAGTACGGAAAATCGCTCGTCACGGGAACCGCACGGCTGCACGGACACCCGGTCGGAATCATCGCGAACAACGGGGTGCTGTTCGCCGAAAGTGCCATGAAGGCTGCGCATTTCATCGAACTGTGCGATCAGCGACGCATACCGCTGGTGTTTCTGCAGAACATCTCCGGATTCATGGTGGGCCGCGATTACGAGGCCGCCGGCATCGCCAAGCACGGGGCGAAGATGGTCACCGCCGTCGCGTGTGCGCGCGTGCCCAAGCTGACGGTGGTCATCGGTGGCTCCTACGGGGCCGGCAACTACTCGATGTGCGGGCGCGCGTACTCGCCGCGGTTCCTGTGGATGTGGCCGAATGCACGCATCTCGGTGATGGGCGGTGAGCAGGCCGCCTCGGTGCTTGCGACGGTGCGCGCCGATCAAAGCGCGGCGTCGGGCAAGGAGTTCACCGAGGACGAGCAGGAAGCGTTCAAGGCGCCCATACGCGAACAGTATGAACGGCAAGGTAATCCGTACTACTCGACAGCGCGGCTGTGGGACGACGGCGTGATCGACCCTGCCGATACGCGCACAGTGCTCGGGCTGGCGCTCGGAATCTGCGCCAACGCACCACTTGAACCCGTTTCCTACGGCGTCTTCCGGATGTGACAGTGATGTGGGGGTACTCCCCCGCGAGCGGGAGGTGCCCCCACCCGCTTGTGGGAGCCGTTTACACGAAAAACAGAAGGTGCGGACAGTGATTCGTTCAGTGCTTATCGCCAACCGCGGTGAGATCGCGGTACGCATCGCGTCCACGTTGCGGACCATGGGGATTCGATCGATCGCCGTCTACACCGACGGGGACACCGATCATCTCGGTGCCTGCGACACCGCGGTGTACCTCGGCGCGGAATCCGCGGGCTACCTCGACATCGACGCGATCATCAGCGCCGCCAAACAGGCCGGCGCCGACGCTGTCCATCCCGGATACGGATTTGTCTCGGAGAACGCCGATTTTGTTCGCGCGTGTCAGTCGGCGGGCATCGTCTTCGTCGGGCCGCCCGCCGAAGCGATGGACGCCATGGGCGACAAGATCAGAGCCAAGGACACCGTTGCCGCGGCCGGCGAGCCGGTTGTGCCGGGCAGCGTCGGTGCACTCTCGGATGAAGAGCTGGTTGTCACCGCCGAGAAAATCGGAACCCCGCTGATCATCAAGCCGTCCGCGGGCGGCGGTGGCAAGGGCATGCGCGTGGTGCACGATCTGAAGCAGATGCCCGATGCGCTGATCGCATCCCGGCGCGAGGCCACCGCGATCTTCGGCGACAACACCTTGCTCGTCGAGCGTTATCTGGCCCGCCCCAGGCATATTGAGGTTCAGGTCTTCGGTGATACCCACGGCAATGTGGTGCACCTGGGCGAGCGTGAGTGCAGTCTGCAGCGGCGGCACCAGAAGGTGATCGAAGAAGCACCCTCACCACTGTTGACCGCGCAGCTGCGGGCTGCGATGGGCGAGACCGCATGCCAGATCGCGCGCAGCGTTGGATATTTCGGCGCCGGAACCGTCGAGTTCATTCTGGACAGCGATGCTCCCGAGTCCTACTACTTCATGGAGATGAACACGCGGCTTCAGGTGGAGCATCCGGTCACCGAGATGGTGACCGGGATCGACCTGGTGCAGTGGCAGATCCTGGTCGCGGCCGGTGAACGCCTCCCGTTGACGCAAGAACAGATCTCGCTCAGCGGCCATGCGATAGAAGCGCGGGTGTACGCCGAAGACCCGGCCCGTGAGTTCCTTCCGACCGGAGGAACGGTTGCGCTGGCGCGTTTTTCGAGTAGTGCGCGCACGGACACGGCATTGTCGACTGGTTCGGTGGTGGGTTCGCGGTTCGACCCGATGCTGGCCAAGGTCATCGTGCACGCGCACGACCGCGCCACCGCACTGGCCGACGCCGACCGGGCCCTTGCCCACACCCAGGTACTCGGTGTGGGTACCAATATCGACTTCTTGCGCGCGCTGGTCACGAATCCCGTCGTGATATCCGGAGACATCGACACGGCGCTGCTCGACAAGATCGCGTCCGAATATCGTCCGCCCGTCGTTCCGCATTGGGTGTGGGTGGCTGCGGCGGCCCTGCTGGACGGCGAGTCGGAATCCGGAACATTGTGGAACAGCAAGTCCGGGTGGCGTATTGGGGAACACGCGCCGCGTTCGTACCGGCTGCGCTTCGGAGAGACCATCGAACTGGTCCAGCTCTGGGGTGACCCGGTGGCCGAGGTCAGCATCGGAGACGGCGAGCGCACTTCTGCCCGGGCGCATCGCGCCCCGGGGCAGGTGAGTGTCGAATTCGCCGGCCAGCTGTACCGCGCGAACGCCGCACAGGCCGGCAGCGCGGCGTGGATCGCCACCGAAGAAGGAACCTGGCACGCCGATATCGCGCCGGAACCCCGGTTGCGGCACCACGACGGTGAAGACGAGGACGGCGAGATCCGGAGCTCGATGCCCGGGCTCGTGCGGGTGGTGTCGGTGAACACGGGTGCCGTTGTCGAGCGCGACGCCCCGGTGGTGGTGGTCGAGGCCATGAAGATGGAACACACCCTGCGCGCCCCGATCACCGGAACCGTGACCGTCGCGGTGGCCGTCGGCGACCAAGTGGCCGTCGACCAACTCCTGGCCACCATCCACCCCGTTATCAACCCCGAGGAGGGGAAGGCATGACATTCAGCACCGCGGAACTGCCCGACGAGTACGAGTCGCTACGTAAAACCGTTGAAGAATTTGCGAATTCGGTGGTCGCGCCGGTGGCCGCCCATCATGACGCCACCAAGACCTTTCCTTATGCGGTGGTGGCGCAGATGGGTGAGATGGGGCTGTTCGGTCTGCCCTTCCCCGAGGAGTACGGCGGAATGGGTGGTGACTACTTCGCGCTGTGCCTGACGCTGGAAGAACTGGCCCGGGTGGACCAGAGCGTGGCCATCACCCTCGAGGCTGCCGTGTCCCTGGGTGCCATGCCTATCTACCGATTCGGGAACGAGGAGCAGAAGCAGCGCTGGCTTCCGGCGCTTGCCTCCGGAAAATCCTTGGCCGCCTTCGGCTTGACCGAACCCGGTGGTGGCACCGACATCCCCGGGTCGATTCGTACCCGGGCCGTCGAGGATGACGGCAGCTGGGTCATCAACGGCTCCAAGGCATTCATCACCAATTCCGGGACCGATATCACCGCGGTGGTGGGTGTTGCGGCAGTGACCGGACGTTCGGCGGACGGATCGCCAGAGATCTCGGTCATTCACGTACCTTCAGGTGCACCGGGATTCACCGTCGAGCCCGGGTACGACAAGGTCGGTTGGAATGCCTCGGACACTCATCCGCTGAGCTTCGACGATGTGCGGGTGCCCTACGAGAATCTGCTGGGTGAGCGTGGCCGCGGTTACGCCGGATTCTTGCGGATCCTCGATGAGGGGCGAATCGCCATCGCGGCATTGGCAACCGGTGCCGCACAGGGATGCGTCGACGAAAGCCTGCGGTACGCCAGCAGCCGTCCGGCCTTCGGTAGCGCGATCATCGACTATCAGTCGGTGTCGTTCAAGATCGCCCGGATGCAGGCGCGCGCGCACACGGCCCGGCTGGCCTACTACCACGCTGCCGCCCTGCTGCTGGCCGGAAAGCCGTTTAAGACCGAGGCTTCGATTGCCAAGCTGGTGGCCAGCGAGGCGGCGATGGACAACGCGCGGGATGCCACCCAGATCTTCGGGGGAGCGGGATTCATGAACGAGTCACCGGTCGCTCGTCAGTATCGCGACAGCAAGATCCTCGAGATCGGCGAGGGCACGAGCGAGGTGCAGCTGATGCTCATCGCCCGCGCGTTGAGCCGGTAGCCTGTCGGAGTACTTAGCTGGCTAGGCGAGCTGGGCTTCCGCGACGGTCACCCAGCGCGCTGAGTCACATCAGGTACCCCCACGGGGTTATGAATGTGACCTTTTCTAATCAACGGCGATAAGGCCTGGTCAAGACGTATTTTCTTGAACCGGTGAAACATCGTGTTGCCTGGTGGCGACGAACCCTATGACACACTGGATGTGTCGCGTCTACAGGAGTGAGCATGCTTGTCTTAACTCGTTGGTCCCGGCGCGCCCTCATCAGCGGTATCTGTGTTGCAGGACTGCTGGGTGCTGGCGTGGTTCCTGCCTTCGCAGAGCCGGGTGACCCCGGCGATCCGGGTATTCAAGAACCGCCCCCGCCGCCGCCGTTCGAGCTGCCGCCGCCCCCGCCGCTGCCGTGGGAGCTGCCGCCGCCACCCGCACCTGACGCGCCGCCTCCCGGCGAGGTTCCGCCGGCTCCGGCGCCGACCACGCCGCCTCCCGGGGCGCCCCCGACGGGCGATGTGCCGCCGCTGCCGGTGGGCCTGTTGAAGAACTCGCCCAACAATGGCGATGTCGTTGGTGTGGCTCAGCCGGTGACGATTGTCTTCGCGGCTCCGGTGACGGACAAGAAGGCCGCCGAGGCCGCCGTGAAGATCACCACGTCCAAGCCCGCGCCGGGATATTTCTACTGGTACACCGATCAGCAGCTGCGCTGGAAGCCCACCCAGTTCTGGCCCGCGAACACCGATGTGAATGTGAATGCCGGCGGAACCAAGTGGAGCTTCAAGGTCGGTGACGCCTTCGTGTCGACAGTCGACGATGCCACCTTCACGATGACGGTGACCCGCAACGGGGTTGTGGAACGCACCATGCCCATGTCAATGGGTAAGCACGACAAGAAGCACGAGACGAAGAACGGCACCTATTACGTCAGCGAGAAGTTCCAGAAGATGGTGATGGACTCGTCAACGTATGGGGTGCCGGTCAATTCGGCCGAGGGCTACAAGCTTGACGTCTACTGGGCCACCCGGTTGTCCAACTCCGGCATCTTCGTCCACGCCGCACCGTGGTCGGTCGGCCAGCAGGGCAGGAGCGATACCAGCCATGGCTGCATCAACCTGAGCACCGACAACGCCACCTGGTACTTCAACCAGTCCCACCCTGGTGATCCGGTGATCGTGAAGAACTCGCCCGGTGGCCCGTACAAGGACTACGACGGCTACGACGACTGGCAGCGCTTCTAGATTTCCTAGCGCACGAGAAAGCCCCCGGCCACTGGCCGGGGGCTTTCTCGTCGGGGGAGCTCAGCTCCAGATGCGTACACGCTGATCGGCTTCCAGGAACAGCTCGTCCTCGGCGCTCAGCTCGAAGGCTTCGTAGAACGCGTCGATGTTGCGCACCACGCCATTGCAACGAAATTCAGGCGGCGAGTGCGGGTCTACCGACAGACGCCGAATGGCTTCAGCCTCACGGGCCTTTGTGCGCCATACCTGCGCCCAGCCGAAGAAGACCCGCTGTGCTCCGGTGAGTCCGTCGATGACCGGAGCCGGGTTGCCGCGCAGCGAGATCTCGTAGGCCAGTAGCGCGATCGAGAGACCGCCCAGATCGCCGATGTTCTCGCCGACGGTAAACGCACCGTTCACGTGCTGATCGGAGAGTTCGCGGGGCACAAACTCGTCGTACTGCTTGATCAACGCCGTTGTGCGCATACCGAATTCGTCGCGGTCGGTATCGGTCCACCAGTTGACCAGGTTGCCGTCGCCGTCGTATTTGGAACCCTGGTCGTCGAATCCATGGCCTATCTCGTGGCCGATGACGGCACCGATGCCACCGTAGTTGGCGGCGTCATCGGCGTCCGCATCAAAGAAGGGCGGCTGCAGAATCGCTGCGGGAAAGACGATTTCGTTCATGCCCGGGTTGTAGTAGGCGTTCACGGTCTGCGGGGTCATGAACCACTCGTCACGATCGACGGGTCCGGCCAACTTGGCCAGGCCACGGTCGCATTCGGCGGCCGTCGCGCGGCGGACATTCCCCAGCAAGTCATCGCGCCGGATGGCGATGGTCGAATAGTCACGCCACGTGGCGGGGTAGCCGATCTTCGGGGTGAACTTGTCGAGCTTCTGCAGCGCGCGTTCGCGGGTCTCCGGCGTCATCCACGCCAGGTCGGTGATGCTGACCCGATAGGCCTCGCGCAGGTTATCGACGAGAACCTCCATGCGCGCCTTGGCGTTCGGCGGGAAGTGGCGCTCGACATAGAGCTGGCCCACGGCCTCGCCGAGTAATGACTCGACCACCGCGACGCCGCGCTTCCAGCGGTCGCGAATCTGCTCGGTGCCGGACAACGTGCGTCCGTAGAAGTCAAAGTTCTCTGCCACCAGCGGTTCGGTGAGGTATGCCGCGCGGGCACAGATGAGCCGCCAGCTTGCCCATTGCTTCCAATCACTCAACGGCTCCGAGGCCCAGAGGCCGGCGAAGGCGGTCAGGTAGTCGGGCTGTCGCACCACTAGTTCGGTGACTTGGCCGGTGGTGGCACCCAGCCCGGAGATCCATCCGTCCCAATCGAATCCGGGGGCGGTGTGTTCCAGGTCCGCGAACCGCACCAGGTTGTAGCTCAGCTCGGCATCGCGCCGCTTCACCACATCCCAGTGCGCTGCGGCGATCTTGGTCTCCAGCGCGAGGATCCGGTCGGCGGTATCGGCGTGGTCACCCTCGCCGTACACGAGCGCGAACATGGTGGCGATATGGGCGCGATACGCCTCGCGCGTCGCCGCGTGCTGCTCCTCCCGGTAGTAGGACTCATCGGGCAGGCCCAGGCCGGACTGGCTGATGTGCAGGAGATAGCGGGAGGAATCCTTGGCATCGGTGTCCACGTAGCAGCCCACCCCGCTGCCGGCGCCGGCCCGCTGCAACGTGCCCATGACAGCGGCCAGTGCGGTGACATCGGCTGCCGAGGTGATCCCGTCCAGCTCCTGATGAAGCGGTGCCAGGCCGACAGCCGCCACGGTCTCGATGTCCATGAAGCTCGCGAACAGGTCGCCGATCTTCTGCGCCTCGGTACCTTCGGGTGCGCCCGAGTCGGCGGCCTCCGTGATGATCCCGCGCACCTGCTCTTCGGCGCGGTCGAACAGAGTTCGGAACGCCCCGTCGACGGCACGGTCGGCCGGAATGGAGTATTCGGCGAGCCAGCGGCCATTGACGTGGCCGAACAGGTCATCCTGCGGGCGGATGGATTCGTCGCGGTGGCTCAGGTCGATACCGGATTTTGGCAGCACGGATTCTGTCGTCACCCGTCCATGGTGGCACGGGTCGCTAGGGTGAGGCCCGTGAGCAAAGAGGCCCCGGCAACCAGCCAAGGCAGCGCAGACGGACCCGTCTTCTCCCGATACGGCGTGCTGTCGGCCGTTCTCGGTGCGATCACGGCTGTCGCTGTGGTGCTTTCGGTCTTCGTCGTTGCCGGTCATCGCAGCCAAGCGGCCCGTGACCGCTACGACTCGCGCGTGCTTGATACCGCGGTGACCTGGGTCAACACCCTGATCAACATGAAGAAGAGCAATGTCGACTCCAGTGTGCAGATGCTGCAGGACGGTACCGCTGGGCAGCTGAGCGATCATCTGGGGGAGATGCTCGCGGGCGTCGTGAAGCTCGCGCGAACGGTCGATGCCGACGCGGCGGGAGAGATCGATGCGGTGGCCATTGACAGGGTCGGCGCGAGAATTCCCGATGAGGAAATCGGCCTGCCTTCCGTGGAGCGGGTGGATCGCGTCATGGTGGTGGCCACGTCGGTGACGCGTGACGCCGATGCCGCCCCGAAGGTCAATCAATGGCACCTCCGGCTTGCCGTGTCCAAGGTTGGGGACCAGTTGCTGATCACTGGTCTGGAGCTGCTGCGATGAGCCGTAATACAGTGCGGGTCATCATCTTTGACCTGCTGGCGCCTTTGGTCACGATGCTGGCGATTGTCGAACTCGGCGTGATACTGCGCTGGCCCACCTGGTGGGTGGTGGTGTGCACGGCATCGTGTCTGCTTATCGCTCAAGGTCTAGCCGTGAACGCCTATCTGGCCCGACGTGATTCGGTGACCGTCGGCACCGACGATGACGGGCCGGCGCTGCGTACCGGAATCGTCGCCCTGGCCACGATTTCGGTGCTGGCGGTCGCTGTCGTGGGGTACCGGCACTGGACGGTTCCCGACCGGGAGGGGAACGCGGACCGCGCGGCGGTGACCGACGTCGTCGCGACGGTGGCCGGGGCGGTGGTGAATTTCGCCCCGGGTAGCCCGGATTCCTACGTGCGCAAGGCCACCGAGCACATGACGGAAGGGCAGAGGCAGTCCTTCACACGTGACTTCGACAGGGCCACTGCCGAGCTCAAGGCCAAGGGAATCTCCCAGCAGGGTGAGATCATCTCGGTTGGCATCGAAGCCCTGGGACCCGAAGACGCCGTGACCGCCACCCTGGTGCGACGCACGAGCGTTGCCGCGAAAGCGCAACCCGAAGAATCGGTGCTGGCGCTGCGGATGACCCTCGCCAAGCGTGATGGCCGCTGGCTCGTGGACAACATCGCACCGATCGATCGGATCGGGGCGCAGCCGCCCAGGGGCTAACGCGAACTGATACGAGCGAATTCGATTTCGGTACAGCGGTCCATGACAACCTGCAGCCCAGCATCGGTGGCCTTGTTCGCGGCGTCGATGTCGACGAGATCGAGCTGGAACCAGAGTGTGCGTGCACCGATGTCGATGGCCTCCTGGGTGATGCCCGCCAATTCCTCGCGGCGGCGGAACACATCGACCAGGTCGGGTGTCTCCGGCAGCGCCGCAAGGCTCGGGTAGACCGTCTGGCCGTCGAGCTCGGAGAGCGTCGGATTCACCAAGAAGATTCGGTAGGGACTGTGTGTGGCCAGATAGCGGTAGACGCCGTGACTGGGCCGGTCGGGATTGGCCGAAACGCCAACGATGGCAATGGTCTTTGTTTCGAGCAGTATCTCGGCGATTGCCGTGTCATCGGGGGCAGTCCACACCGCGGTTCCTTTCCTGCTGACCCGTGGCACGCCGAAAACTCAAGTGACAGGCCTTGGCATGGCACGGTAGACATGGGTATGTGTCTGAGCTGACCCTACGCACCATTCAAGACGAGGACGACTATCAGTCGTACGTGAGCTTCGCGTACTCCGTGTTCCTGCAGGATCCCCAGCAGGACGAGATAGCGGCCAGCCGCAAGTTCACCGAGCTGGACCGCATGATCGGATTCCACAACGGGCGCAAGTGGGTGGCGACGGCGGGTGCATACAGCCGTCACGTGGTGCTACCGGGCGGAACGGTCGCACCGGTCGCCGCCATCACCGCGGTCACGGTGGCGCCAACGCATCGGCGTCGCGGTCTGTTGACCGCGATGATGCGCCGTCAACTGGAGGACGTCCGCGCGCGTGGTGAGGCCATCGCCATGCTGTTCGCCTCGGAAGCGTTGATCTACGGCCGATTTGGTTATGGAGTCGCGACGGAAGCCGCGGAATTGTCTGGCCGGGTCAAGGAGCTGTCTTTCCGGCCGGATGTGGATCTGGGCGACGGCACCCTGGAGGAAGTCGACGCCGCCACCTTCCTGGCATCGGCCCCTGCTGTGTATGACGGCGCCATCGCCGAACTGCCCGGCCAAATGTCCCGTACGCCCGAGTGGTGGGCGATCTGGACGCTGGATAACGAGGAACGCCAGAAGGAGTCCGGCAAGATCCGCTTCGTCCTGCACTACGAATCCGATGGAACAGTCAGCGGATTCGCCATCTATCGGCCGAAGCCGGGGTGGGGCGACGCAGGCCCCGACGCGGAGCTGCATGTGCAAGAGGTGCTGGGTGCCAACCCGCGCGCCTACGCGCGGACGTGGCGCTACCTGCTGGATATGGATCTGGTGCGCAAGATCAAATATCACGGCGCATCGGTACATGAGGAGCTGCGCTACCTGGTGGCGAACCACCCTGCACTCGAATGCGCTGTGAGCGACGCGATCCACGTGCGATTGGTCGATATTGCGAAGGCGCTGTCGCAGCGGCGCTACGCCACCGAGGTGGACGTGGTGCTGGAGGTCACCGACGAATTCCTGCCAGAGAATTCGGGACGCTACCGTCTGCGCGGCAGTCTGACCGGTGCCAGCTGCGAAATCACCACGGCGGACGCCGATATCGCGTTGACCGTGCGCGATCTCGGGTCCGTCTATATGGGTGGGGTCAGCCTGCAGGCGCTGGCCAGGGCAGGTTTGGTCAGAGAACTTCGAACAGGTGCGGTGCAACGGGCCGCGATCGCATTCGGCTGGCCCGTCGCACCTAGTGCACCCGATGACTTCTAACTAGTTGTCGCGACCGGGACGGCCCATCGGGCCCGGGCCGTTCCATCCGTCGTCATCCCAGGTGCGGTGCCAGCCGCCGTGGTGTCCCCAGCCGCCACCGCCGCCACCGTGCGTGTGCCACCAGATGGCGCATGCGATGCGGAAGGCGATGAACAGGAACAGCAGCACCAGGCCGGTCAGCAGGGCGATCTTGCCGAGGAGCTTGGCGCGATCCGAGGATTCCTGCGCGCGGTCGTACTGGCCGGTGAGCCAGTACTGGGTGACATTCAGTGCATTGGTAAATGCGCTGAACGCCAACGGCCAGAAGAAGACAATGGAGGCCACTGCCCAGCCGACATTGGTGGGGGGAGGCTTCGGAACTCCCGCGGAGGCCGTCGGTGCGGGCGGGGGCGCGGGCGTCGAAATGGCGCCGGTAGGTTCGTCAGTTTTCGTCTCGTCGGTCATGGCACGAGGTTAGGCCGATTTCAGGCGGGCTGCCATAACGATCGGACAGCTCTCAGGGAACTGACATTGGTTACGCAGGTACCCGGATGTAACGCGATGTGCCCGGTGGCTATCCGCGGGGACGGGTGCGCCCGAACCGCCGGGCTACCCGGCGCATCCGCACCAGCATCGCGACCGTGGGGCTCGTTGTGCCTGCCAGGTACGAGGAGAGTTCGCCGCTTGAAACACCTATGCGGGAAGCAAACTCGGCCTGGCGCAGACCGGATGCCTCGAACAGCAGGTTGATCTCGTTGGCTGCTTCTCGTTGCTCGGCTTCGGCAAGGTTGTCGCGCGCCCGGGTGAGGACTTCTTGCAGCACGGTCGAAATGCCGTAGAGCTCATCGGCGCCCACGACTTCCTCAACCTGGCGTGCGGTTCGTCCGAAGGGATCGCGCTTGAGCGCGTGGACTATCGCCTGCCAATCGGAAAGGTCACCACTTTGCAGGGCGTCGAGTATCTCGGAGGTGGTCCAGTGGGTGACCGGCTTGTCGCTGCGTGCCGGCTGCTCGGCGTGAGTGGAACCGGAGCCGATGTCGCCGGAACCCGAAGGCTCATCGGGCACTTCGGGGGAGACGGCTGGAGCGTCGCTCGTGACCGTCACCTCGCATCCTCCAACATCGCAACCGCAACGGACAGGCACTGCCTGCGCACCGCGGGGCATTCCATTGCACCGTCGCCGGGCTTCGGGTCAGCGAGCCGTCGCACCAGCTGACTGGAAACCCACCTCTGATTGGACTGTACACAGTAATGCTGATCGAGACCGGCGAGGACCTTTGCCGCGGTTTGCGGTTCCATCAGCGATGCGAGCCTGGCGAACTCGGTGTAATCGCGTTCGGCGTTGCGGCGCATCAACAACAGTCCTTGCATGCGTAGTGCTTCAGCGTCGGTGGGCACGACACACTTTTGTCCCGTCGGCAGCTTTACCTGGGTGATTTCGACCGGTGTCACTCGTGAGAGGGGACCTGGCATGGCGACGGTGTCGGCATCGGATCCGTTTTTGCCGGCCTGCAGTGCCTCCAGCGCCACAGTCAAGTTGTCACGCCAGCGGTCCACGAGCACCGACTGGGCATCGGGTGCGGCGACGGTGCCGCCATCGGCGAGCCGCTTGAGCCGGGCCGCCGAGACAGCGATGGCGTGGTAGTCGATGCGCGGTTCCTCGAGTCCGGATCCCTGAAGTCGCAGGGCGCTCTCGGTATGCGGGCCCGGAAGCTCGTCGACACACGGGGTTTCGAAATCCACGGTGGGCAGTACCCGATCCAGCCAGCCCGGAAGCCACCAGTTGCGCTGGTTGAACATCGCCATCAGCGCCGGTACCAAGACCAAGCGCACCACCGTCGCATCGACGGCGATCGCCACGGCGCACGCGACGCCCAGCTGGGCGACCAACGGCATTCCGGCGAAGGCAAATCCGATGAACACCGCGATCATGATCAGCGCCGCGCTGGTGATGGTGCGCGCGCTCGTGCGTACGCCGAACGAGACCGCGTCGGCGCAATCACCGGTGCGCAGATAGCGCTCGCGCACGCGTGCTAGCAGGAAGATCTCGTAATCCATGGTGAGACCGAAGGTCAGCGCGAGCGCTAACGGCGGGATGCTGCTGTCGATGTTGGCCTTGTGGAAGCCCAGGAATTCCAGCCATCCCCATTGGAAGACGATCACCAGGCTGCCGTAAGCGGCGGCGACCGAGAGCACCGTCATCACCACGCCCTTGAGCGCCAGCACCGGCGAGCGCAGCGTGGCCAGCAGCATGACGAAGGCGAGGACACAGACGAAAGCGAACACTCCCAACAGTGCGTGTTCCACCCTGTTGTCGTAGTCGAACAGCAGCGCAGTAGGCCCGCCGACGCTGATATCGGCACCCGAATCCTTGAGTGCATCGGGCACATTCGCGCGCATCCAGCTGACGGTGTCGCGGGCGGCGTTCGCCTCGGGGTCTACCGACAGCACTGCCGAGATCAGTGCGTTATGCCCGCCCGTGGAGAAGATCGGATCGGAGACCCGCGCGATGTTGGGGGCCCGCGCGATTGTCTCCTTCGCGGCCTCCAGGGTTTGTGCATGCTGAGGATCTTGCGCGTTGCCGTCGAAAGTGAGCAGTATCTGCACCGGTCCGAGCGCGCCCGGTCCCATTGCGACGGCCGCAGCGTCGATGCCCCGTCGGATCTCATGGGACGAATCGAATTGGCGCAGCATGCTATTGGAGACCTGCATGTGCAGACTCGGTGCGGCCAGTGCGAGCAAGAAAATCGAAGCGCCCAGCGCGGATAGCCAGGGCCGGCGCATAACCTCTTGGGTCCACTTGCGCCAGAATGGAATTGAATGTTTGCGTAGCGGTGAGAGACGTAGGAATCGGGACTGGTTGGCTGCGGCCTTACCGAAGATGGCGAGCAGTGCGGGCATCAGTGTGGTGGAGCTGAGAACGGCGATCGCGACGACGATGATGGCGCCGGAGGCCATCGATGCCAACGCGGGGGTTCCGATCAAGTAGATGCCGGCGAGGGCGGCGATCACCGTCAGGCCGGAGAATGTGACGGTGAGCCCGGAGGTGGCCATCGCCGCGGCGATCGCCTCCTGCCGGTTCTTCCCCGAGTTCAGCTCCTCGCGGTATCGCATGAGGATGAAAAGGGAGTAGTCCACCGCGACGGCGAGGCCGATCATGGTCACCGTCGGCAGGGCGAATACCGAGATAGTGGTGATGTTGGACAGCGCGAGGACGATCGCGACGCTCAACGCGACCGTGCACAGGCCCAGGAGCAAGGGCAGGGAGGCCGCGGCCAGCGAGCCGAACGCGGCGATCAGCACGATCAGGATGACCGGGATGTTCCACTTCTCGGCCTGCTTGATATCCCCGGCGATCTGTTCGGTCATCGCGGCGCCCAACGCACCTTGGCCGATGACATAGAGGGAGACGCGGCCACCGGCGATCTGCCCGGGCTCACCGCCGTGCACACCTATCTTCTTGCGAAGGTCCTTGGCGATGTCTGTCGCGCCGGTGTTATCGAAGCCGATCCGCAGGGTGACGACGAACGGGCGATCCGGTTGCGGCGTCAGCTGCGGGGGGATGGGCTCGACCGAGACCTGAGGGATCTGCGCCGCCACCTGCTTGAGATAGTCGACGGCGGCAGTCATATCGGCGACGGTCGCATCGGGCCGGGGCGCGGCGACCAGTGCCAGCGGGGAGGCGCCGTGATCACGGAACCCGGTCTCCATCGCGTCATGAACCTTCAGCGACTGCGAACCGGCGACCTCGAAACCACCACCGGTGAGCTTTTCTCCATGACTGGCTACCAGGCCCGCCGCGGAGGCAATAAGAATCAGCCAGACAGCGACCGTCAACCACCTATACCTGCGAAGGTAGTCGCTGGTGCGCATCATGACTGACTGCACGATGGTTCCTGTCGTTCGGTGTGACGCACGCAGTCTCCTGTGGCGTGGTCGTGATGCTACAGCAACGCGACCAACCTCGCCCCCTGTCCGTATATATCCCGGCAACCTGCGATGACACGCTTACTAACAGCCGGCCTTGGCGAAAAACCAGTGGTGGCTGGACATGCTTTTCGCGCTCCCTGGCAACGTTGCGCTGAGCTGAAAATAGGATCTTGAAATTCAGAATCTGGCCGACGATAAAGAGTGGGTAACGCTCTGGTCACTACGCGCGTGCGTGTTTCGAAATGGCGCCGAATTTCGATACGTTGGCTGTAATCCCCCAACCAAGTAGGAGGAATGTCATGTCAGCCACAACCTCGCGGCGCACGGCCTACGGCTTGCTGAGCGCAGGTGTTCTCGCTGGCGGGCTCGCGATGAGCGCCCTGGCACCGATTGCCGCGGCCGAACCAATCCCCCCGGCCCCCGCCCCGGCTCCGGCGGCTCCCGTCGCACCGGCACCCGCCCCGAACGCCGCCGCACCTGCCGCGGCGACGGTGACTCCTGCCACACCCACGCCGGATGGATGCCAGGCCAGCAAGATGACCAAGACCGTCGGCAACGTGGTGCAGAACGCCGCGGGCTACCTGGAGCAGCATCCCGACGTCGATGCGGCTTTCACCGAGATCAAGGCGGCCCCGCAGGACCAGATCGCCGCGAAGACGCAGAGTTATCTGGTGTCGCGGCCCGATGTGGCCGGTTCCCTCGGTGGCATCGCCGCACCGCTCAATGACCTGCGCACCAAGTGCGGTCTGCCGCTGGACCTGGCCCAGGTGGTCAACGGTGGCGGACTGAACCCGGCCGCGATGGGCGTCAACCCCGCGCTGCTGACCGCGCTGTCGCAGAACCCGGCGGCACAGCAGGTGGCGCAGAACCCGGCCGCGCAGGCCCTCGTGCAGAACCCTGCAGTGCAGTCCGCGATTCAGAACCAGGCACCGGCTGCCAGCTTCCCGCAGGGCCCCGGTCCCGCGCCCGGACCGGCTCCGGCCGCCGTCGCTCCGGCTCCGGCCGGCCCGGTGGGCACAGGTCCCGCGCCCGGTCCGCGCGTCTAAGGGCACATACGTCATTCGAGTGCGAGTCTCGCGCGGATCTCTCTGGAGATATCCGCGCGAGGCTCGCACTCGGTGTTTGGGGACTAGCGGGGCAAGGCTTCCGGGCCCGCCGGGGAGATGTCGTCGTGGCGGTTGAGATACCGCACCGACAGCAGCACTACGGCATAACCGGCGAGGGGCACCAGCACGGCGGCGAGACCTTCCATGCAGTCAGCTTGCGGGGGCGCCGGCCGTGTATCCAAGCGCGTTGACGAGATCCTGACGGCGGCTCGCTATTTATTGATCAGCTGCGGGCTGTTCCGACAAACCGGTTCGCGACGACGCGCCATCCCAGGAGAAATAGGGCAGTCACCAGCGAGGCGACGATGACAAAGCTGAACGCCACACCCTGGTTGCTCAGACGGCGCAAGATCATCCCGAACAGCACCGTGCAGACCCACACCGCGATCCCGGTGTGGGCGACGGATGTCGGACGCGACCAACCCCGGCTCAGCAGCCAACCGGCTCCGGCGCCCGACAAGAACGGCCACGCCGTCTCCCACACACCTACCAGCGTGATGCCTTCGGCGTGGCTGCGGCGGCCGATGGTGCAGAAGACCAAGACGCCGATGACATCCAGTACCAGGGAGAGCAGTACGGATGTCACCGGCGCTTGGGGCGACGAATTCTGTTGCACGCTGGGCATTCCCCGACCGTAGCGGGTGCCGTGCGGCGATCAGTTGGAGGGTGCCTCCGGGTGCCCGGCTTCGATGTTGAAGGTCAGTGTGACCTTCTCGCCGACCAGTCCGGCACCGCCGGTGACGCCGAAGTCGCCGCGGTTGATCTCGGCGCTGGCTTCGAAGCCGGCGACAGTGCCGCCCTGTGCTCCGGGGCCGACGCCCTCCAGGGACAGGTTCAGCGAGACCGGCTGGGTGACGCCGTGCAGGGTCAGTTCACCATCGACGATGTAGTCGTCACCGTCGGCACGTACCGAGGTGGAGCGGTAGGTGGCGGTGGGGTGGTTGTCGGTGTCGAAGAAGTCGGCCGAACGCAGATGGCCGTCGCGCTGGTCGTTGCGGGTGTCGACAGAGGCCACGTTGATGGTGGCCGATACCGAGGGAGTGCCGTCCTCGGCGACAGTGATGTCACCGCTGAAGTCGGTAAACGAGCCGCGAACCTTCGAAACACCCAGGTGGCGTACGGAGAAGGTGATGTCTGAGTGAACCGAGTCGATGGTCCAGGTTCCAGGGGCGAGAACTGGCGTGGTGGTGGTCATGAATGCTCCTCAAAGTTGGGGTAGGACATTCATGCCAACCGGACCACAGTCCGCTTTATTTCGGGGGATCGGAAGAATTTTTTGGAGGGTCGCCTGGACGAGCGTCAGGCGCGGGTTCGGGCTCCTTGGATGGGCTCGGCGTGGCGTCGGGGTCGATCTGGCTCTCGTTGCGGAAGAGGAAGAAGAAGATGACCCAGCCGATCGCGGAGATGAAAATCCAGCTGACCGCGCGGTAGATGAGCATGGCGGAGATCGCGTCGGGCAGCGTCATCCCGGAGGACACCAGACCGGGAACCAGGAAGGCCTCCACCACTAGGAGGCCACCGGGCATGAGTGGGAGCGAACCGGCGGCACGTGCCGCGGCATAGGCAACCATGACACCGACCAGGGAGGGGCGGCTGCCCACGGCGTAGGCAGCGAAGGCCAGGCACGCCACGTCGGCGATCCAGTTGAACAGCGACCAGCCGAACGCCTCGCCGAGGGCCCGCCGGGTCAGCGTCACCGCTTCCATCTGCTTGAGGATCTCGCGCCAGCGCGCCACCCCCATCATCGGCGGCTTACCGCGAACATCGTTGACCCAGCGAAGGACTCGCACCCCGATGCCGTCGAGCATCTCCGGTCGCGATGCGACCGCCTGCGCGAGGAGCAAGATGGCCAATAGTCCGCCGATGCTGAAGATCAGCGAGAACGGGTTGGTTTTGGCACCCAACAGGAATGCCCCGCCCAATCCCAGGATCGCCAAACCCACCGCCTGTAGCACCCCGGACATCACCAACTGCCAGGACGCCACGACCGGGGTCGCGCCCCAGAGTCGCTGCTGCCGATAGATAAAGGTGGCCGAGAGCACGGGTCCGCCGGGCAATGTGGTGCTCAACGCGTTGCCGGCGTAGAACGCGGCCTCAGAGCGCCATTGACGTATCTTCACGCCCGCCGAACGCAGCAGCGTGCGCTGGATCTGCGCGAAGCTGTGCATCGAGGCCATCGCCGCGAACGCTGCCGCCAGCACCCACCACGGGTTGGCGGTCTTGAGGCTGCGCCAGGCCGATGCCAGCTGATCGGAGACGAATCCGATTTCCACCGCGAGCACGATGGCGAGGACCACGAGGACCGCCCAGCGGATCCACCAGTACTTTCCCCGCTGCTTGATGACGGGTTGGGGTGCGGTATCCGCTTCGGGATCGTCCGGGCATGAAGCCGGACCGCTTCCTTCGGGCGGCGTACAGCCGCCGTCGAGTGGGTCACGGTCATCGGGCACGGGCACCACAGTAACGGCGCGGACTGGCCACTTCTTTCAGGTTCCCGCAGGCCACGCTAGGTGTGTCGCCCTGGTGCGGCCCCGGAGCAGCACAGAGTCGCCGTGATCCCAGTGTTTTTGTTCGTCGGGGTCGGCGAAATAGAGCGCATTTGTGGAGGCGAGTAGGCGGCTGGGCCGGTGTTTGGCCAGCTCAGTAAGGCGAGATGCCTCGTTCACCGGGTCGCCGATCACCGAGTACTCATAGCGTTCCGGCGCACCGACGTTCCCGGCGACCGCCAGCCCTGCCGATACCCCGATGGCGAACTCGAAGGGATGGGGGAAGTCCTCGTTGAGCCGGTCGCGCAGTTCCCGGGCCGCCGCCAGGCAGGCGGTAGTGGCATCGGGGCGGTGCAACGGGGCGCCGAAGACCGAGAGCGCTTCGTCGCCGACGAACTTGTTGACGAAGCCGCCGCGGCTGTCGACCACTTCCACCACGATGCGGAAGAAGTCGTTGAGGATGGTGAGCACTTCTTCGGGGTCGCGGTCGGAAGCCATCGACGTCGACCCGATCATGTCGACGAAGAACACTGCGACATAACGGTTCTCGCCGCCGAGGTTGGTACCGAGCTGTAAGGCCTGGCTGGCCACGTCGGCACCCACGTGCTTACCGAATAGTTCACGCAGCTGACGACGTTCCTCACCCACCTGCATCATCCTGTTGAACCCGGCCTGCAAGACGCCCAGCTCGCTGCCGTCGTAGACGTCGACGCGCGCCTCGAAGTCGCCCTGCGCCACATCGCTGATGGCGGTGCGCAGCTGGCGCACTGGGTCGGCCAGCTGTCCGGCGGTAAGCAGGGCGAGCCCGTAACTGCCGACCAGGGTGGTCGAGACGATGAGCAGGACGGTCAGGGCAAGGTCGCGCGTGGAGGTCAAGTCCTCCGGCTTCCAGAGGGCCATGCCGCACAGCGCGATGATTCCGATGGCCGGCGCCAGTGTGCCGATCCACCAGCTCAGGCGGACTCGGACGAATACAGAGGGGGCGAATCGTCCGTGAAATTCGCTGGCGCTCAACGCTTTGGCCGCAATGGGGCGCAGGATGCGCTCACCGAGTAGGTAGGTGAGGCCGAAGCTGGCCGTCGCCGATTGCACACACCCGATGATGGTGGCCAGAGTCCACTTGGAGTCGTGCATGGCGCCCACCGCGATGAACACTCCCGCGCCGATGGCCCAACCACCGAGGTGCAGTAGCGACTGCTGAAGGGGGGCGGTCAACGCCGTGCGTAACTCCAGCGCGGTGGGCGGCCCGCCCCGGCAGTACCAGCGGGCGAGCCGGTGTTCCATATGCAGCGCCCAGCCCACGCTGGTGACGATCATGACTCCGAACAGCAGCCAGAACAACGGGGGACCGTTCTCGAAGACCCAGTCGTCGGCCGGCCGTTTGAACGGCATCCAATGGCGCAGAAAGTAGAACAGCAACAGCAGGGTGGCGGCATTGATGCCGACCATCGATGCCACGAACACCGTCCAGCGGGGGCCCAGCACATGCATGGCCCGAAACCATTCGCGCAGCCGTTCCATCACCTAGGTATTCCGATCGGTCTACTTCACTTGTACTCTTATCCGCCCGCTATGACGAAGCATGCCAGTTCTTGCAGGTCTTACGGATGCATATGTGGAGGCCGCGCTCGCGCCACGGAACCTACTGCGCGGTAGGGTGCGGTTCATGACGCAGCGCAGCATGCCCGTCCTCGAGGGCGTGACCCACGAATATGTGCAAGCCGGGGACGTGAAGATCCACGTCGCCGTAGCCGGACCGCAGGATGGACGACCGGTCGTGTTGTTGCACGGCTGGCCCGAGAACTGGTGGATGTGGCACAAGGTGATTCCGGCCCTGGCCGATGCCGGGTACCGCGTGCACGCCGTCGATCTTCGTGGCGCGGGGTGGAGCGAGGTCGCTCCGGCGGGCTACGAGAAGGAGCAGTTCGCCTCCGATGTGCTGGCCGCGGCCGACGCGCTGGGGCTCGAATCCTTCGACCTGGTCGGACATGACTGGGGTGGTTGGACGGCGCAGCTGGTGGCCCTGAAGGCGCCGTCGCGGATCAAGCGGCTGGCCATCCTCAACATTCCGCCGGTGTGGCAGGAGCCGGGCCGTGTCGCCAGGCATGCCCACAAGCTGGCCTACCAGCTCGTGGTGGGAGCCCCCGTCGTCGGACCGCTATCGCACCTGTCGCCGACCCTGTGGTGGTTCATCCGCCGTAGCGGCATGCCCAAGGAGTCGGTGGACTTCTTCCGCGGCTGTTTCCGTGACCGTGACCGCCGGGTGGCCGGATCCAAGATCTACCGGTCGATGGTCGGCAAGGAATTCGCCAGGTTGGCGCGCGGCCCATACGACGATCAGAAACTCGCGATGCCGGTGCGGGTGCTGTTCGGGCTCGACGACGTCGCCGTGCACCCGTCGCTGCTCGACGGCTTCAAAGACCACGCCGACGATCTGAACATCACCGAGGTGCCCAACTGTGGTCACTTCATCGTCGATGAGCAGCCCGAGCTCGTCGTGAAGTGGCTGACCGAGGTACTTGCCGAGCCTGCGCCGAAGGGATAGTTGCTGAGCTAGGCTCGCCGCATGACGCACGCTGACGCAGCCGAGTCGGTTCATCCGTATGTGCGCAAGGGGGCGGCATGGGCTTGGCGCCTGCTGGTGCTGCTTGCCTTCGGGCTCACCTCGTTGTGGTTGTTCTGGCATCTCAAAACGATCACCATCCCGCTGCTGCTCGCCCTGATGGGTTCGGCGCTGCTGGTTCCCACAGTCAACTACCTTCAGCGGCATAAGGTTCCGCGTTCGCTGGCAGTCGTCGTGGTCATGCTGACCGGTACCGCGGCGGTCGGCGGGATCCTGACTTTCGTGGTGGACCAGTTCATCAAGGGTCTGCCGGACCTGTCGACGCAGCTGACCAACAGCATCGAGTCGCTGAAGAACTGGGCGATCCACAGTCGGTTCCACGTCAGTGAGGACCAGATCGGCAAGGCCGGCGATGCTCTGGTCAACGCCATCAAGGACAACCAGGGAAGGGTCACCAGCGGGGCGCTGGCGACGGCGACCACGGTCACCGAGATCATCACCGGTGCGGTGTTGACCTTGTTCACCACTATCTTCTTCCTCTACGGCGGCAAGGAGATCTGGGAGTTCGTCACCCGAATCTTCCCGACGGCGGTGCGGCCGCGGGTGCGTCGCGCCGGTGCTCTCGGCTTCGGTTCGCTGATCGGCTACGTGCGCGCCACGGTCGCGGTGGCGCTGGTCGATGCCATCGGTATCGGTGTGGGCCTCGCGGCTTTCAGTGTGCCGCTGGCGCTTCCACTGGCCTCGCTGGTGTTTCTGGGTGCTTTCATCCCCATCATTGGTGCGGCGATCTCCGGGTTTGTGGCGGTATTCATCGCACTTATCACCAAGGGAGCCTTTACCGCGTTGATGATCTTGGTCATCGTGATCGTGGTGATGCAGGTGGAAGGCCATGTGCTGCAACCGCTCATCATGGGCCATGCGGTGCAGATCCACGCGCTGGCGGTGGTGCTGTCGATCGCCGCGGGCGGCGTGCTGGGCGGAATCATCGGCGCACTTCTGGCGGTGCCGACCGTGGCGGTGCTCAACACCGCGATCCGGGCCCTCATCGAACCCGAGGACTCCGCCGATCCGTATCTGGTTGAAGGAGAAGAGGAAGCGGAAATCCTCGATCCAGAGATGGTGCCCGACGGTGGCCCACCCGCAGTCGGCGCCGGTCCAAGCAACGGTGTGCCGGAATTGGGCCCGGCTCCGCCCAAGGACTGACGGACCGTTATGGCATCCGGACACGGAACCGTCCCACGCTGGGTGAGCGGTAACGATCCGACGGCATCGCTGTGGCGTGCCGCGCAGGTGTTCCGATTGGCGAGTTTCGGGTACGCGCTGCTGGCCTCACAGCTGACCTCCTACACCCATTACGACCGGCAAGCACTGAGCTGGGCGCTGTACGCAGGCATGGCGATATGGACCGGACTCGCGGCAGTCGCACTGTCGCGCAACTGGCTCCGGCGCTGGCAGCTAGTGCTGTGCGATCAGGTGATAGTCATCGCGCTGATGCTCGCCGGCCGGCTGGTAGTCGATGTGCAGTGGTACAGCGGACATCAGACGCTGCCGACCACGCTATGGGTGGCCAATGCGGTGGTGTCCATGGGTCTGCTGCGCGGACAGCTCGCCGGCGTCATCTCGGGGTTCGTCCTGGCCGCCATCAGCATCGCTGCGCGCGGGCTGCCCGTGAGCGCATTGTGGCTCGATTCCACCATGCCGGCCTTGGTGGTGGTGGGGCTCGCGATTGGTGCCGCATCGACCACCGCGAAGCGCACCTTCCATGAGCTGCGGCGCGCGGAGCGTGCGGCAGCAGCGGCCATCGAACGCGAGCGGCTCGCACGGCAGGTACACGACGGGGTGCTCCAGGTGCTGTCCTATGTGAAGCGGCGGGGCACCGAGATCGGTGGCCCGACAGCGGAACTGGCGGCCATCGCGGGCGAGCAGGAAGTGGCCCTCCGGGAGCTGATCTCCGGGGCTACCCAGACGATGTTGGCCGACGACGAATTGGTCGATCTGCGTCCACTATTGCGCACACAGGCCAGTACCGCGGTCTCGGTCTCTGCGCCGGGCTCTCCGGTGCTCATCGGTCAGCACATGGCCAGCGAGCTGGCGGCCGTGGTGCGTAGCGCGCTGTCCAATGTGGCCTTGCATGCCGGGCCGCAGGCACACGCCTATGTGCTTATCGAAGATCTCGACGATTCGGTGGTCGTGACGGTGCGCGACGACGGCAGTGGTATCGCCGCAGGCAGGCTGGATCAGGCAGAACGTGAGGGACGGATGGGGGTGTCCCGATCGATTCTGGGCCGGGTAGCCGATCTGGGCGGGGCTGTCCTGCTGGAGACAGCGCCGGGCGCAGGCACCGAATGGGAGATCACGGTGCCCAGGTCGCAGGAGGTGGGGTTGTGACCGAAAATCCGGAAAGCATTGACAGTGAGCAGATTTCGGTGATGGTGGTCGATGACCATCCCATGTGGCGCGATGGGGTGTCTCGCGATTTGCAGGCGGCGGGGCTGCGGGTTGTGGCCACTGCCGACGGGGTTGCCTCCTCTGGGCGGATTGCCGCGACGGTGAGACCCGATGTGGTGCTGATGGATATGCAGCTGACAGACGGTGACGGAGCACAGGCAACTGCCGCGGTACTCGCGGCCTCTCCGGGAAGCCACATCTTGGTGCTGTCGGCTTCGGCTGAACGCGAGGACGTGCTGGAAGCGGTTAAAGCCGGAGCCACGGGGTATCTGGTCAAGAGTGCGTCTGCCACCGAGCTCATCGATGCCGTGAAGGCGACGGCCAAGGGGCAGGCGGTATTCACTCCGGGCCTGGCTGGGCTGGTACTCGGGGAGTTTCGGCGGATGTCGAGCGCGCCGTCGACCGAGAGCGACGACACGCCACGGCTCTCCGAACGGGAAACCGAGGTACTGCGTCTGGTGGCGAAGGGTTTGAGCGCCAAGCAGATTGCCACACGGTTGTCGCTGAGTCACCGAACCGTCGAGAATCATGTGCAGTCAACCCTGCGCAAGCTGCAGCTGGGCAACCGTGTGGAACTCACGCGGTACGCCATCGAACACGGACTGGACGAATAGGGCTCTCCGGCTTTCCCTGCTTTCACCGTTGGTGTCGGCGAGTGCAGTTTCAGCAAACATTGGCAGATCAACGCGAGTGTGACGTGCGGCTCCTGGACCCGCGTTTATGGCTCAGAACGCAATGATCGACACCGCACTCCGCGGGCGGCCAGCCAAGGATGGCGCCTCCGTCCAGCGAGACTGTGAGCGGGCACACGTTATGTCAAAAATGCTTTTCACCAATGTAATTCAGCCCGTTGAGCGCGTGCTTCCGACCGGCTCTGGCGGCACATCATCACAAACTGTGACCCACGACACAGTACACCGATCGGTGTGATTTAGGATATTACCAACTGTTAAATTAACGCTTCATCATCTAGCGTCAACGCACATTGGCGCCGCAGCCCTTGGCGCCCAGCGAATACCGGGTCAACGAGGAGTCTGGAATGCGTGGTGCGACGATTCATGCGTCTGGTCCCACTGGACTAGGGGTGGCGCTGCGCCAGTGTCGGCCGTGAGCGGGTCGGAAACCGGAGTCGCTACGGGAGACGGCGTCGCGGCAATCGAGGACTGGGCCACCGGGTACGTCAGGCGTCACCCGCTGGAATCCTTGAGCACGGTTGGTGAGCAGTTCATGCTGGGCGTGCGCACCATTCAATGGTTCTTTGTCGACCTGTTCACCGGGCAGTTCCAGTGGCAGGAGTTCGTTCGGCAGGGTGCATTCCAGGCCGCGACGGCCGTAACGCCGGTCATCTTGGTGACACTGCCCATCGGTGTCACGCTGTCGATCCAATTCGCGCTACTTGCAGGCCAAGTGGGTGCGACTTCATTGGCGGGTGCCGCCAGCGGCATCGCGATCATCCGCCAGGCAGCGTCCCTGGTTGCCGCGGTGCTGATGGCCTCGGCCGTGGGCTCGGCCATCACCGCCGACCTGGGCTCGCGCACTATGCGTGAGGAGACCGACGCCATGGAAGTCATGGGTGTATCCGTGATCCGGCGGCTGGTGGTGCCCCGATTCGCGGCCGCCATCATGATCGCCGTCGCGCTCACCGCGATCGTCTGCTTCGTCGGGTTTCTCGGCGCGTACCTGTTCAACGTCTACTGGCAGAACGGTGCGCCGGGCAGCTTCGTGTCCACGTTCGCCTCCTTCGCGACGCCTGGCGACATGATTCTGGCGGTCCTGAAGGCCATCATCTACGGCGCCATCGTGGCGGTGGTGGCGTGCCAGAAGGGTTTGTCCACCAAGGGCGGACCCATCGGTGTCGCCAACTCCGTCAACGCAGCGGTCGTGGAATCGATCCTGCTGTTGATGATCGTGAATGTCGCCATCAGCCAGCTGTACATCATGATGTTCCCGCGGACGGGGCTGTGACATGACGGTATCCAGCTATCTGTCGCCACGGTTTCGTCCGTTTGTCGTCGTTTACAACAAGATTCGCTCTCCTATGGCCCGTTTCGGTCATATGGTTGCCTTCTTCTTCAGGGCTCTTGCCGGTGTGCCCGTGGTGCTGCGGCAGTATCGCAAGGAGTTCCTGCGACACCTGTCCGATATCGCTTGGGGCAATGGCTCATTGGTGGTGGGTGGAGGAACGGCCGGGGTGGCATTGGTCCTCGGGATCACGGCTGGCGCACTGGTGGCCATCGAGTCGTACAACTTCCTGGATCTGCTGGGTCTGGGGCCGGCAACCGGCATCATCAGCTCGCTGGCCAGCACGCGAGAGCTGGCGCCGATCATGGCCTCGTTGGCATTCGCGATGCAGGCGGGTTGCCGGTTCACCGCGCAGCTCGGCTCGATGCGGATCGCGGAGGAGATCGACGCGATGGATTCGGTTGCCATTAGACCGATTCCGTTCCTGGTGACCACTCGCCTCATGGCATCGATCATCGCCGTGATCCCGCTGTACGTCGCGTGCCTGGCCGTCAGCTACCTGTCCTGCCAGGTTATGGTGCAGATTCTCAGCGGGAGCTCGGTGGGCTCGTATCTGCACTACTTCGGCATCGGTGTCAGTGGTATCGATGTCGTGTACTCCGTCATCAAGACCGTCGTGTTCGTGTGGTTGGCCTCAACTATCCAGTGCTACTACGGCTTTTACGCAAGCGGCGGCCCTGAGGGCGTCGGCATCGCCGCCGGGCACGCCATGCGTGCGGCCATCACCATCGTGATCGTCGTCAACATGCTGCTCACCATGGCGCTCTGGAGTGTGGACGCCGGCGCGAGGCTGGGTGGCTAGATGCCAAACTCTTTCGAAGTGGACGGCCGGGGGCCGTCCGAGAGGCAGCTGCTCACCATGGCCGCCGTCACGCTCATCGCAATCGTGGCCCTCACCGCGACGATGTTGCTCAAGTCTGCGGGCCGCCTCGACGATTACCTGCGCGTGGTCGCCGACCTGACGAATGTCGGGGATGGGCTGCCGCAGAAGTCGGACGTGAAGTATCACGGCGTACTGGTCGGCGAGGTAGACGACGTCACCCCGGCCACCGGTAACAAGCCGAACTTCGTACACATCAACCTCAAACCGCAGTACGCCAAGGCAATCCCGGCGACAGCAACCGCCCGTGTGGTGCCGAGCAATGTGTTCGCGGTGTCTTCGGTGCAGCTTGTTGACCGCGGGCCGGGTGCGCCCATCCGTGCCGGAGCCCATATCGCCGAAGACCAAGAGTTGCCGACGGTGCTGTTCCAGACCACCGTGAGCAAGTTGCGTGATGTTCTCAATGCCACCGGCCGTGGTCGCGAGGACAATTCGGTGGGCATCCTCGCAGCGGTAGCCGCCGCTACCGACAGTCGCCGCGTCAAACTGCTCACCGGCGGCGCCCAGCTCAACCGGCTTATTACCCAATTGAACGAGGTGGTGGCGACTGACTCGGGCCCCTCAACGATCTCGGCACTTCTCGATGCCACTGAAGGCCTCAAGCAGACTGCACCCGATCTGTTGGATTCGCTACATCAGGCGGTGCGGCCGATGCAGACGCTCGCCGAAAATCGTGAGCAGCTCACAAGTCTGGTACACGCGGGGCTGACCACGGTGGGCACCACCAAGCAGGCTTTCGATAACCACACCGACCAGTTGATCGGTATCACCACACACATGACGCCCCCGATCGGTGTCTTCGCCACTAATGCCGACAAGTTCGTTCCGATCTTCCGGAACATGAACAAGCTGTCCCGCAACTGGTTTGAGCAGATGTGGGTGGCAGATCGGGACCTGCCGCATATGCCAATCGCGGTGACTCTGGCTCCGAGCTACACCTATACGCGCGTGGACTGTCCGCGGTACGGGGATCTGAAGGGGCCGAGCTGTTTCACCGCTCCGGAACAGGTAGTGCGACCGGATCTGCCCGAGACGTTGCTTCCGCAGAACTACAAGGTGCCGCCGAATCTGCAACCGCCTCGCGGAACAGTCGTGGGCCCCAACGGAAATCTGGTTGCGGTGGGTCCGCCGTACGTGGTGCCGCCGGGCGGCCCGAACCTTACGGACCCCAACCCGCCTCTGCCGCCATGGCATCCATTTCCGGCGCCGCGTGTTCCGGGCACCCACGATCCCGATGATCTGGAGCCACCTCCGCCGCCTCAGGCACCGCCGATCCCGCCCGCGCCGGTAGCTCCCGGCGCCCATGACAGTGGAGGCGTGCCCGTCGTGCCCGCATCGTTCGGCGGGAACGTCGGGCCAGTCGGTAGTCAGCATGAACGGGATCAGTTGGGCGTGATCACCGGTGGTCTGCGGACTCCTGCCACACAACTGCTGCTTGGCCCCGTGGCCCGCGGGACCGCGGTGTCGTTCGTGAAGGAAGGACCGCAATGAAATTCCGTGGCCCGCTGATCGGGCTTGCGGTCTTCATGACTGTGGCGCTGACACTCGGCTGGTTGGTGTACGCCACGCTTCGCCGCGATGTATCGGGAAGTACTACGGCGTATTCGGCGGTGTTCACCGATGTCTACGGACTGCGTGACGGCGACGACGTGCGCATGGCGGGGGTCCGGGTAGGCCGCGTGCAGAAGATCGAGCTGGTCAACAACGACCAGGCCAAGGTCGACTTCGTGGTCCAGAACGACCAGAAGCTGTACGGCAACACAGTTGCCTCGGTGACCTATCAGAACATCGTGGGCCAGCGTTACCTCGGTCTGGCGCTGGGTAAGTCGGGCGACACCAATGTGCTGCCGGGCGGGTCGACCATCCCAGTGGAGCGCACGGACCCGTCGTTTGACGTGACCACGCTACTCAACGGTTACGAGCCGCTGTTCAGCACGCTGTCGCCCGAGCAGGCCGACAATCTGACCAAGGGCGTTATTCAGTCACTGCAAGGTGACAATGCCTCGATTGTCACGCTGGTTAGTCAAACATCAACTCTGACAAAGACGTTTGCGGGGCGTGACCAGGCGTTGGGTAATGCCATCACCAGCCTGAACACCGTCACGGGCAATCTTGCGCAGCAGAACGACAACCTCGACAAGATGCTGACCCAGACACGGCAGACGGTGTCGGATCTGGATCGCAAGCGGCCCGAGCTGGTGTCCTCGGTGGGCTCGATGGCGCAGTCCATGAGGCGCCTGTCGAAGATCACCGACGAGGTATACCCTTCGCTCGACGAACTCATCACCCGCCAGCCCGGATTCGGAAAGCATGTGGTGAGTATTGAACCGCAGTACGCGTTCCTGGGAGCCAACCTGCCGCTCACTCTGAAGGGGCTGTCTCGCTTTTACTCCGAGGGAGCGTTCATCAACGTCTACATGTGCGACCTGAACCTCACCGGCTTCTTCCCCGGTCTCAATGACGTGATACCGATCATCGTCAACGCCGCTACGCCGGGAAACGTCGCCCAGCACACCCCGCGATGCCGGAACATGGCCAATGGCTGAGCAATCCAGATGGCAGAGGATCAAGAATCGGCCGGTCGAGACCTACAACAAGACCTGGCTCGGGTTCATCGCTATCGCGGCAATCGCTGCGCTGGTGGGTGGCATGCTGCTGGTCAAGGCCATGGGCTTGGGCTACACCACCTACACGGCGGAATTCGCGCAGGCTGCCTCGTTACGCGCGGGTCAGCCGATCACGGTGGCGGGTATACCCGTCGGAAACATCACCGGCATGAAACTGGTCGGTGACCATGTTGAAGCCGGGCTCAGCGTCCGAGACGACATCACGTTGGGCAAGGACACCAAAGCCTCGATCCGTGTCACCACCATCCTGGGATCCCGGTACTTGGACCTGCAGCCCAAGGGTGCGGGGGCGTTGCCTGGCAAGACAATTGATCTCGCGCATACCGAGGTTCCTTACGATCTGCAGGCCGCGCTGGCTGGGGCGACGAACACCTTTGACCAAGTCGATTTCGACAAGGTGGCTCAGTCACTGAGCATCCTCGGCAAGCAGCTGCAGGGACTGCCCAACGTGGTGCCAGAGGCCATGGCGAACATCCAGTCGCTGTCCTCGGTGATCGCCGAGCGGCGCGATCAGTTGGGGACGCTGCTCGAGAGCACCGAAAAGGTGACTAACACCTTGCGTCGCCAGCAGTCCGGCATTGGCGTGCTGATCAACCAGGGACAAGATCTGCTTGGTGAACTCGTGGCCCGCCGCGCCACTTTTCACGCAATGCTGCAGTCATTCACGAACCTGGTTGAGCAGCTCAGCAAGGTCCTGATCAAGGACCGCCCGCAGCTCGACGAGATGCTCAAGACGGCGCGGGGGCTTTCCGACATGCTGGGTAAGCATGACGATCTGCTACGCAGTCTCTACCCGATTGCGCCGGTCTTGATACGCGGTATCGCCAACTCGACAGGTACCGGCAACGCTATCGACATCAACCTGTCGAATGGCCTGTTGGTCGATTCGTGGATGTGTGCGATCAGTGGGCGCGCCAAGCAATTCGGAATGATCCCGTACTTCAAGGACTGCAAATGATGACAATGGGCGCTAGGCGCAGCAGGCTGATCGCGATGGTCGGCACGGTAGTCGTGCTGGCAGCGGCCGTCATCGGCGCGGGGGCGTATTTCGTTAAATCGCAACTCGATCACATCACGCTGACCGCACAGTTCGACAATGCCTCCGGTTTGTATGAGTCGAATGTCGTTGCGGTGCTCGGTATGCCGGTAGGAAAGATTACGAAGATCACGCCGCAATCCGGTTACGTCGAGGTGCAGTTCACGGTCGACAAAGATGTGAAGGTGCCTGCCGATGTCCAGGCAGTCACGCTGTCCACCTCGATTCTGACCGACCGCCAGGTCGAGCTGTCTCCGCCCTATCGCGGCGGGCCGACTCTCAAAGACGGTGACACCATCGGATTGGACCACACCAAAACCCCGGTGGAGTTCGACAGGGTGCTAGGCATGCTGGACCGGCTTTCATTGTCCCTCAAAGGAGATGGCAAGGGTCAGGGGCCGGTGGCCGATATCGTCAACTCGGCTGCCGGGGTCGCCGATAACAACGGGGAGAAGATCAAGTCCGGGCTCGGTGAGTTATCCAAGGCGCTGCGCCTGAGTTCCGAAGGTGGGGTGACCACCCGCGAGCAGTTGACCACCATCATCAAGAACGTCAGCTCGCTGTTTGACGCAGCGGCAGCCAACGATGGCAAGTTGCGTGAATTCGCCTCTACTGTTCACCAACTGAGCCAAATCCTCGATGATGAGGCATTGGGAACCGGGTCCACTGGGCACAAGTTCAACGATCTGGTGAAGCAAGCTGGAGACATTGTCGAGGCCAATCGCGACAACCTCAAACAAACCATCCTCAACTCCAACACCGCGCTCAAAGCGGTAGTGGACAACCAGCGTGAGATCTCCGAGTGGATCGACGTCCAGCCGTTGGCATGGGACAACATGTACAACGTCGTGGACCAGGATAACAAGCGGCTGCGTGTCCGGTTCATGACCGACCGGCTGCTATTCGAGAGCCAGATGGACAAGGAAATCTGCAACATGATGGGCCTACGTCAATTGGGCTGTGGCACCGGGACATTGCAGGACTATGGACCCGATTTTGGGCTGACCTACATGCTGGACGGACTCGCGGCGATGGGGCAGAAGTGATGGGCGCGCGCAAGATACTGGCGGCTTCGGCGGTCGCGGCCGCTGGTGTGTTGAGTGGTTGTGCCACTAACGGTCTCGGTGACCTGCCCCTGCCCGCGCCGGGTATCGGCAGCGGCGGATACCGCCTCACGGCGCTGTTCGCCAACGTCCTCAACCTGCCGGACAGTGCGAAGGTCAAACTCGCCGGTGCCGATGTGGGACAGGTCGACGAGATGCACGTGAGTAACTACACGGCGATCACTACGTTGCGCATTTCTGACGGGGTTCGGCTGCCCAAGGGCAGCACCGCCGAATTGCGTTCGGCCACACCACTCGGTGATGTTTTTGTCTCGATCCGGCCCCCTGCGGGGGCACTGTCGGATGGCCCGCTCCTGAAAGACGGTGACACCATCGGTCTGGACTCGACGACCGCCGCCGCCACAGTGGAATCGGTACTCAGCTCGGCCGCGCTAGCCTCCAACGGGGGCGCCGTACGCAACCTGACCAATATTGTCAATGGTTTCGGAAAGGCGACCGGTGATCAGGGCCAGGCATTCGGCGATCTGATCAACGACTCCAATCAGTTACTGGGAAAGCTGAATTCACGCTCAGCGGAGATCTCTGACGCCCTTACCCAGACTTCGCAGCTGGCTGACCGGATCGACGCCAAGAACCAGGCTATTACCGATATCGTGACGGCGGCGGGGCCGGCCACGGAGACGCTGGCCGCCAATACCGCGCAGCTGTCCGAACTCTTGGTGATGGCGGGCGACACCACCAAGCAGTTGCAGAAGTTCCCATCGATTGCCGGTACCGACACCAGTGGTCGCAGCGTTATCAAGGACGCCAATACCGTTGCGAAGGCATGGAATGACGTGGCGCTGGATCCCGATACCAGCCTTGCTGCCTTCAACCGGATCATGCCCACCGCGATCAAAGCAACCGCCGGTAACTCGCTGTCCCTCACTGCGGGAATAGACCAGTTGGTTCTCGGCTCGATACCCGATGCGGGTTCTCACGCCGACACAGGTCTACACGGCCCTAAGCGATACAACTGGGCGCAACTGGTGGGGTCCGTTAAGTACACGCTATGGCGCTTGCAGGAACGCGTCGTCGGCCAGGGTGCGTACGGGCAGGAAGTTCCGGTGCGCCCCAGCCCCACCGAGCCCGGTGTCATCGAGACCATCCCGCCCGCTCCGGGAGGTGGGCGATGATCAACGCGGTTGCAAATACTCTGGTCGGCGCTGTGCGTGCGGGCCACCGCCAGAAGGCGGCGTTGTCGGGTATCGCTCTGGCGCTGACCATGGTCGTGGCGGTGGTCTATCTGTTCGTAGGCGCGTTGCGCGTCAACCCATTTGCCTCGACGTATCGGGTGATGGTGCAGCTGCCGGAGTCCGGTGGGTTGTTACCGAATCAGGATGTGGCGTTGCGGGGGGTCAAGATTGGGACGGTGCAGTCGCTCGAGATTACCCAGCAGGGTGTGAATGCGACCGCCGAGATTCAATCCAGGTACCGGATTCCGACTGCGGCGAAAGTCCGCGTGACGGGTTTGTCGGCAGCCGGTGAGCAGTACCTCAACTTCGAGGGCGGGCCCGGTCAGCAAGGCCCGTTTCTGCAGGACGGCGCCGTGATCTCTGAGGGTGCGCAGGTGCCGGTGACGTTGGCCAAGCTGTTGGCCGATGCCGATGGTCTGCTGGCGCAGGTGGATCCCAAGAAGCTGGAGCTCATCAAGAAGGAACTGAGCCTGAGCAAGGAAGGTCCGCGCAAGCTCACCGAGATCATCGACGGCGGCACCTTCTTGCTGAGCACCCTGGATTCGGTGTTGCCGGAGACCACCAGCCTGCTCAAGACCAGCCGGGTGGTGCTCACCTTGGCCGCCGACAAGAACTCGGGCATCCAAGCCACCGCCAACGAGCTGGGCCGCACCCTGCGCGGCATCGAGAAGATGCAAAACGGCTACCGCACCCTCGTCGATCAAACCCCCAAAACCCTGGGCGCCGTCGACAACCTGTTCGCCGACAACTCCGACACCATGGTCGCGCTCCTGGCCAACCTCGCTTCGACAGCGCAGATGCTGTACGTGCGTACCCCAGCCATCAACGCGTTCTTCCCCAACTACCGGGGCTCGGTGTTCGGTGGCATCGCTGACACCATGCGCGACGGTGGTGTGTGGGCCACGGCAGATCTGTACCCGCGCTACGCCTGTGACTACGGCACCCCGCGAGTACCGCCCTCATCGGCCGATTTCCCGGAACCGCCTATCTATACGTACTGCGCCAACGACGATCCGGCGGTTCTGATCCGCGGGGCCAAGAACGCTCCGCGCCCCGCGGGCGACGACACTGCCGGACCTCCCATGGGTGCCGACCTCGGGAAGACCACGGACCCCACTCCCAAGGGGAGGTTCACCATCCCTACACCTCAGGGCGGGCCGACACTACCCATCGCGCCCCCGAGCTGATCCAGGACATGCGGTGGAGTGACACATGGATGACGAAAACAACGCAACCGCACCGAGAAAGCGCCTGCCCCGGGGGCAGGGTTGGCTGCTGCGACAGCAGATCATCGATACGGCAATGGATCTCATCCGCAGATCGGGCGAGGCCCGGGCCCCGTCGGCCCGTGAATTGACGCGGGCGCTGGGCATCACGGCGCCGTCTTTCTACCGGCATTTTTCGAGCACCGACGAGTTGGCGGACGCGCTGTGCTCCAGGTACTTCGAGCAACTCGGTGAGGCACTGCAGCGGGCAACGTCCAACATCGCTGCCGGGGTGGAACGTCTTCACACACTGGGCCTGGCCTATGTGCGCTTCGCCGCGCAGAACCCGTTGATGTACCGGTTCGCGACCACCCGACCACCACGGCGGGGTATCGAATCTGACGAGATACTCAACAGTTCAGCCTTTTTGCATCTTCGCGGCGTTGTTCAGGAACTCGTCGACGAGGAACTGTTCCCGCCGGGCAATACCCTGGAACCGGCCTTGCAACTGTGGGCGACCACGCATGGGGTTGCCTCGCTGCTCGTCACCAGGCCGCAACTGCCGTGGGGCGAGCAGGAGTCCTTTGCCTCCCGGACCCTGTACACCGCGTATCTGGGTCACGTGGCGGCGGATGCGCCGGACCGGATGCGTGGTGCTGAGTAGCGCTACCTAACGGCGTGAGAAACCCCTACCCATCGAGGTAGGTCTACGTGTTCACTACGGGACCCGTAGCCGCGACGCTCAGAGGCATGACAGATCCACAGCTGCAGCAGATGACCGCCGCGCTTGATGAGTTGGACGGGCGTGAGCGCGCCCTGCGTGCGGAGCTCGATGCGTTGCGGGGCCGAATGGTCGAATGGACTCAGGCCGAATATCTCAAGGCGCAGCGGTATTGGGATGACTACCGGCGCGCTCAGGGGGCGCCTCCGCTGGCTGCACCGGTACCCGCGAGACACACTCCGGTGGCTGCTCCCGCGCGGCCCGTTCAGGCCCCGGTGCCTACCACGCCCCTGCCGCGGGAGTCATTTTGGGCACGTGAAGGATTCGCCAGCAAGGCAATGGCCCTCGCGGGCGCGGTGGTGACACTCGCGGGTGTGGTGATGCTCCTGGTCCTCGCCGCCAAGAGCGGGTACTTCGGTCCGATCCCGCGCATGGCCTCTGGCGCCGTCCTTGCCGCGGGTCTGGTTGCCCTTGGCATCCGGGTGCAATCCAGACCTGGTGGCCGTGTCGGTGGTATCGCCACCGCAGCAACAGGATTCGCGGCGGGGTACTTTGATGTGCTGGCACTCACGGTGATCTATCACCGGATTCCAGTGATTGCGGGACTGGCGCTCGGGCTGACCATCGCGGGCGCGGGCCTGGTGTTGGCGCGGCAGTGGAACTCTCAACCCTTTGCGGCGGGTGTGGTCGGCGCGATCACGGTGCTGGCGCCTATCCTCACCAACGGTTTTACCGTTGAACTTGCAGCTTTCGCACTGGTGCTACTGATCGCGAGTCTGCCTGCCCAGATTGGCCGGAATTGGCCAGTACTGCATGCTTTTCGGACCGTGGGCGTCAGCTTGACGCTGCTGGGCGCGATTGGTGCCGCGGCAGGGGAGGAGCACCCGCACGTCTTGCTCATCATGGCGGTGCTGGCACTGTTGGTCACCCTGGTGGGGTCGCTGTGGCTGCTTACCGGAGATGAGGGTGATCTCACCTCGTCGGTGATGATCGCGGTTGCTTGCACACCCGGCCTCTACGGTGCCCTGTTCCTCCCGGTGTGGCCGTTGGGCGTGCTGATGCCGGTTGGGGTCGCCGCAGTGATGGGTGCGGTGCTGCTGCTGGTGGGTGGCCTTCCGATACATGCGCGCATCACCATGGCCTCGGTGGCGGGGCTGGCGCTGCTGCAGGCATCGGTCCAGGGCGCCCGGGACGCCCTGCTCGTGGTGGTGCTGCTGGTGCTTGCACTGACCCTGTCTGCCCTTGGATATCAACTGAGGGAACGTATTTCGTTGGCGCTCGGGCAGGCGTTCGGTGTGCTGGGCGGTGCGGCCTACATCGCGTACGTACCCCCGGAACTACTGACCAACTCGGCTAGCGCCGTGCGCGGTGCGGGTCCGCTGTTGATCGTGGCGAGCGTGCTGAGTGCCGCCACGGTCGGCATGGTGATGGCGGCGATGCATCGGGTCGGCTGGGCGAGCCCGCAGTCCGCTCCGGCGCGTGGCGTGCTGGCCGGGGTATCGATTCTGTACTCGGGGACCGCGGCTGTTGTGCTCTCCGGCACCGCGTTGCTGGGCAACAACGATGGTTTCCTGCTGGGACATGGTCTGGCGACGGTGTCCTGGATGGTCGTCTCCGTGACGCTGCTGCTGGCGGGCCTACGGCGCTACCGTGATCAGAGCTGGGTCACCAGAACGGGATTCGTGCTTGCAGCGATGGCCGTTGCCAAGCTGTTCCTCTTCGACCTGGCCACTCTCGACGGCATCGCCCGTATTGGAGCTTTCATCGTCACCGGGCTGCTACTCCTGGGTGGCGGCACGCTGTACGCACGCGAATACGCAACGCGCGATGAGCAATCCGTATCGAAGATGCCTGTGAAGTAATTCCAGCTGCCGGTGGCAGGGGCGGCGCTAGATGCGGCGCCCCTCGCGGCGTAGCAGATCCTGCGCGCTGACACTGCCACCACGGCTGCGGCGAGTGGCCTCGTCCGCTTCCTGTTGCTGTTGCGGCGTGCGCTTCTGATCGGACGCAGGCAATGCTTCCGTCGCGTCGGCGGACGGCGGCGCGGTCTGCTGGGCCCGTGACGGACGGGGTGCCCGCGGCGGTCCCTGTCGAGTGGCGTCGGGATTGGCGACAGGCATTGCCGTTGTCGCATCCTCACCCGAGGTGCCATTGGCAGGGTTGGGCTTCGCGACAGGAATCGCGGTGGTCGCGTCGCCTGCCTCGGCCGGGGCAGAACCGGGCTGCTTGGGGCCGCGCAGCTCGCCGAGCCACGATTCGATCTCCCGATCGGCGTTCCGGGGGGCCGGGCGCTGAGCGCCGGGGACGCTGCTGCGGGTGGTCGGAGCGTCCGGGCCGGTCGGATTGCCGCCAGGCACGCGCGTGGTGGGCGCGTCGGTAGGCGCAACGTTCTTGCCGGGCACCGACATCCGCGTTGTCGCAGGGGCGTCCCCACTGTCGTCGCTCGCGATGTTGACCGGAGTGGTCGGAGGAGCGGGAGGTGGCGGAGTGGGCCGCGCCGGTGCGGACGGATCATGTTGGCGCGGTGTGGGTGTCGAGGGCAACCGGGTGCGCTCGGAGGCGATCTGCAGCTTGGTGGTGCGTGCGTTGGACCCGACCGGAGAACTGGCAGCCGCGATGGCCTGCTCGCGTCCGGTCGGGCGCTTGCGCTCGTCGGCCAGGGTGACCTCGCCGAGGCCGAGCTTCACCTGGATGCGCTTCATCCAGGCCGGTGCCCACCAGCAGTCGTCGCCGAGCAGCTTCATGACCGCCGGGATGAGCAGCATGCGGACGACGGTGGCGTCCAGGATCAAGGCGGCGATGAGACCGAAGGCCAGATACTTCATCATCACCAGATCGGAGAAGGCGAAGCCGCCGGCCACCACGATCAGGATCAACGCGGCCGCGGTGATGATCCGCCCGGTGTTGGCAGTACCCACGCGCACAGCCTCGGTGGTGGACAGGCCCTGATGCCGCGCCTCGATCATGCGGGACATGAGGAACACTTCGTAGTCGCTGGACAGGCCGTAGATGACGACGATGATCAGCACGATCACCGGCGCGGTCAGCGGTGTCGGAGTGAAATTCAGCCACTTGGAGAAGTGTCCGTCGACGAATATCCAGGTCAGGATGCCCATCGTCGAACCCAGGCCCAAGGCACTCATGACGGCTGCCTTGATGGGCAAGACCAGTGAGCCGAACGCCAGGAACATCAGGATTGTGGTGACGCTGATCAGGATCACGATCACCAGCGGGAGCTTGTCGAACACGGTGTCGATCGAGTCCTGCTCGAGGGCGGGAGTACCACCGACATACATCGTGACGCCCTTGGGAACGGACATCGCGCGGAGCTCTTTGACCTTGGCCCCGGCGGTATCACGGTTGATCAGGGCGTTCTGGATGACCTTGACGCTGGCGTCGCCGTCGGTCTTGACGGACTGGCGGCGCTGCCACATCTGGCTCTTGTCTCCGCCAGGTTCGACGAACCCGGGAACCTTCATGGCGTCGGCCCGGATCTGGTTGAGCTGCGAATCCGTGGCGCCCTTGGTCACGATGGTGATGGTCTCGGTACGGAACCCGGGGAACAGCTTGTCGAAGTCCTCTTGAGCTACGCGAACCGAATTCGTTGGCGGCAAGTACTTTTCACTGAATCCGCCGAGCTTGAGGTTGCCCAGCGGGATGATCAGCAGCAGCATCACGATGACGATCGGAACGGCGAAGACCAGCGGCCGCTGCATCACGAAGACGACGGTGCGTCCCCAGAAGCCGTTCTCCAGCTCCTCGCGCGACTTGGTGCGGCTGAACCGCTTGATGCTCAGGGCATCGACATGGCGCCCGAGAACACCCAGGCACGCCGGCAGCACGGTGACCGCCAGAATCGCGGCGAGTAGCACCGAGGCGATACCGGCGTATGTCAGCGACCTCAGGAACTGCTGCGGCACGATCAGCATCGGCATCAGGGCGGCCGCGATCAGCGTGGCCGAGAACATGACGGTGCGGCCGGAGGTGATGACGGTGCGCCGGACCGCGGTTTCGGTGTCGTAACCCTCGGCGATTTCTTCGCGGAAGCGGCTAACGATGAACAGCGAGTAGTCGATGGCGATACCCAGGCCGATGAGCGTGACCACCGGCTGAGCGAAGAAGTGCACGGGGGCGAACAGCGTGATCAGCCGCATGATGCCGAGTGCGCCCGCGATGGTCAGACCGCCGACCATCAGCGGCAGGCCCGCGGCGATCACACCACCGAAAACGAAGAACAGCACGACCGCCATGATCGGGAGCGACAGCACCTCCATGCGCTGCTGGTCGGTACCGATGGTTCCGGTCAGCTCGCTGGCCACGGGCTGCAGGCCGGCCAGCTGGATGTCGACGCCGTCGAGCAGGAACCTGTTCTTGGCGGGGTCGTGGTCCTTATCCGGATCAGACAGCGCTTTGTAGTTGTTGAGGATGGTGTCGTCGTCGTCGCCCTTGAGGCTGACCGAGACAAAGGTGTGTTTACGGTCGTCGGTGACCATCCGTTTGACGGTGGGGTCTGTGGTGGTGGGGGCGCGCAACCAGCCGGCCCAGCCGTAGACCTCGTTGGGGTTGTCCTTCTGAAGCTGGTCGAAGTGGTCGATGACCTTCTTCTGGAAAGCGGGATCGTCGACCGTCTTACCCTCGGGGGCTGCGATGACGGCGACGACGTGGGTGGTCCGGTCGCGTCCGAGCGCGTCGTCGGCCATCACGGAGGCCTTCACCGACTCGCTGTTGTCCGCGAAGAAGCCACTCTGCGTCACGTGGTCGCCGAGCGTTATCCCGAAAAGCCCGGAACCCAGGCAGACCGTGACGAACGCGGCAACGACGATGAACCGATACCGGTACACCATTCGGCCCCACCAGGCGAACACAGAATCTCCTAACTAGCGTCTCTCACGCGCCGGTTTTCATGTCCTGGACGTCAGCAACGCCGACAAGGGTCGGAATGGCTGCAACCAGGCGCCTTCGTCGGGGAGCGAATCTAGACCCACCCGCGGTAAGGCTCGGGGGAAAACTCCGGGTATGTCCTCGAGATCGACGAACTCCAGAGTATCCGAGGTTAGCGCCCAACTCGCATGTTCGCGAAATCCCAGCACACTGACGGGCACCCCGTCACCGGCGATTTTCTCCATCGGTTCCCGGAAAGCCTGACCATCCGCCGAGGCCACAAGCACCCCGGCCAGGCCTTCGTCGGACCGTAGCTCGATGTGAGCAAGCATGTCGACGTCGACGTCGCTGTCTTCGTCGATCTTGGGTTTGGCAAATACCGCAAACCCAACATTGCGCAGCGCCTCGACCCATGGGCGCACCACGTCGGCATTTCCCGGCGCGATATTGGTAAACACGGTGGCCTCGGGTTCGACGAGGCAATCGGGGTGATCCGCCGAATAGGCGGCCGTGCGTTCGAGCAGCCAGCGGCCCAGGGCGTCGAACCGGGGCCGGTTCTCCGCGGAGGGGCGGCCGCCGATGATGGCGCCCAGGCCCATGTCGAGGTTGGGTGCGTCCCACACCAGCAGTACTCGCAGCACCCGGCGTCGGTGGGCCGTCTCGTCCACGGTGTTGGGGCGCTCCAAGTCCTCGGCGAGGCTCACAATCGCTCCCAGACGAAGTCGTTGATCGCACTGCCGACCGTGTGCGCTTTCCCCTCGAACTTAGTGGTGGGCCGGTTCACGGAGACGGGAATGCGCGGATCGTCGAGCTCAAGACGCCGCAGCGTGGACTCGTTATCGCCCACCTCGGCGATGTGCTGGGCGTAGTTCGCGTGATCGGTGGCCACATGCAGGGTGCCGCCCGGCCGGAGGCGGTCCGACAGCAGTGCCACGGTGCCCGGTTGGAGCAGCCGCCGCTTGTGGTGGCGGGCCTTGGGCCAGGGGTCCGGGAAGAACACCCGCGCCGCGGTCAGCGATCCCGACGGCAGCAGGTACTCCAGCACGTCCAGGGCGTCGCCGCGGATCAGCCGGATGTTCTCGATGCCCTCACGATCGATCGCCGAGAGCAACTGCGCCAGGCCCTTGCGGTATACCTCCACCGCAAGCACATCGAATTGTGGTTCTTCTAATGCCATCGCGGCGGTGGATGTGCCTGTGCCACAGCCGATTTCAAGAATCAAGGGCGCAGTGCGGCCGAACCAGGCCGCAGGTTCCAGCGGTGGGCAGGTGCCGTCGGCTTCCCGGGCGACGCGCCCATAGGTCGGCCAGGATTTGTCCCAGGCCTTCTGCTGGCCGTCGGACAGCGATGACCCTCGTGAACGGAAGCTGGATACGCGGCGGGGGTGGTGGTCGCGGCCATCCGTACCGGCAGTGGAATCGACACCGCCGGTCCCAGGGAGCTCGTCGGTGGCTGTTTCAGATGCCACACAGCCCGGCTCCTGGCCGTCATAACGCATCTTCCCATGGTCACTCATGGGCGGCGGATCCCATAATCCCAGCGCATATTGATACTCAACAGTTGCCTACCAGGGTGGAACCCTCCATCGGATCGGGTGACAATGTGAGCATTTCCGTAAGCGCGATGAGATTGGGTCTGCAAAGCAATGACGCGGGGGTTCGAGGTCTTCCGGGGAGCGCTCGACCGGTTCGTCACGCGTCCTGAGGTTCGCCAGGTGCACGGCGGCCAGCGGATTCACGATCTGGCGGTGCGGTCGGGAGACCCTCTTCGGGTTACCGTCCGGGGCCGGGCCGGTGTGGGCGTCACCAGCGTGATCGGCGCGTTGGGACGCACCCTGCCGGTAGCGGACGGGCCGGGGCATGCGCTTATCGAGGTGCCAATCCCGTCGGAACCGATCACGGCTGACGTCGACGTGGTGGTGTTCGCGGAGGCGCTCAAGCCCGAGGACCGCGCGGTACTGGAGGCATCCCACGCACCCAAGGTGCTGATTCTCAACAAGGCAGATCTGACCGATCCCGGCGCCGCTCGCGGCCCCTGGACCGCTGCTGTGGAGAGGTGCGCCCAGTACCGCCTTGAGACGCGGGTACCGACACTGCCGTTATCGGCGCACGTTCCGCTGGCGGATATCGATGAAGCCATGGTCGAGGCCCTCAAACTGATGGTCGGGGACCCCGCGGACACCAGCTCCGTCGATGCCTTCGTCACCGGCACACACCAGGTGCCGGTTTCGATGAGGCAGCGGTTGCTCCATGAACTGGACCTGTACCCGATGGGGTGCGCGATCGGGGCGCTTCGGCAGGTTCCCACCCTGGCGGCCCCGGGACTCGCCGCACTGCTGCGCGACCTGTCGGGCATCGATGCGGTGGTGAACGCGATTCGCGCGGCCATTGCCCAGGGCTGGTACCGCCGAATGCGCGCCGTGCTCGCCGAACTCCGCAGGATCGGCGTGACGGGTGTTCTGCCGGTGCAGATCGACGCCTTCTTGACCAGTGACGATGTGGTGGTCGCGGCGATGCAGTGTGCGGTGGATGCCGCGACGGCGGCGGGCCTGACGGTGGAGCTGAGCGATCATCCAGAAGATCACCGCTACCGCGCCGAACACTGGCAGCGATTCGCCGCCGGACCGGTGAATGCCACATACGCCGCAATGGGCACGGACATCGTGCGGGGATCGCTGCGCTTGTGGCGGCTGGCGGGGGGCCGGGCGTGACAACTCCTACCGACAAGCGGGTCGACGAGCTGGTGCTGGCGGTAGACCCCACACTCGGTCCGCTCGGCGTGCACGTGCACGACGCCGTGATGGTGACCGGCAGCTGGCTGGCCGGCGCGAGCACCCTGGCCACCGAGCTGTCCTCACGCATATCGGGTGTGCGCATCGTCGAGCCTGAGGAGCTGCAGCACGGGCAGGCGCCCTCGGCGGTGGTTTTCGTGTGCAGCGGAACCGCACCGCTCACACCGTCGGACTGCGGTCTGATTCAGCTGGCCGCCGCCAACACCGATGCGCTTGTCGCGGTGGTTTCCAAGATCGATGTGCACCAGTCCTGGCGTGAGGTCATGAACCGGAATCGGGAGATCCTGGCCGAGCATGACTCGCGGTTCAGCAGTGTCACCTGGCTGGGGGTCTCGACGCGTGGCACGGCGGCGGGACTCGACGAATTGGTGCGGGCGGTGCGCAGGGTTCGTGAGGAACCTGCCCTGGCCGAGCGAAACCGGCTGCGTGCCTGGGCGACTCGTCTGCAGGGAATGCTGAATGTGCCGCCGGAGGCCGGGGAGGGTGCACGCGCGGACGAACTGCGCAATCAGCGGCAGGCGGCGGTACGGCGGACGCGTTCGGGTAAGTCCGAACGGACCTTGGCGTTGCGCAACCGCATCGCGCAGGCACGCATGACGCTGCTGTACTTCGCGCGCAAGCGGGTGGGCTCGGTGGCCGGCGAGCTGCGCGAGGACATCGCCGAACTGAAGCGCCGTGATGTGCCCGGCTTCGGTGATCGGGTGCGGCGCCGGGCGGCCGAGGTGGTGGCCGAAGTGGAACAGGGCACCGAGGAACACTTGGCCGAGATCTCTGCCGAGGTAACCCAACGCTGGGCGGCACCGCGCCCCAGCGCGAATCGTCCGGTGCCGCCCGAAGCGGCCGATCCTTCGGTGCGATCACGTCGGCTGGAGACCCGGATGATGGCGCTGTTCGGGGTGTTCTTCGGGCTGGGCGCGGCGTTGACGGTGTCCCGGTTGGTGGCGTATGCGCGTCCCGGCCTGGCGCCGGCGGGATTGGCGGTGGGCCTCATCGCCGGTGCCTGCATCGCGGTGTGGCTGGTCGCGGTGCGGGGACTCCTGCACGATCGGACGGTGCTGGACCGGTGGTTGGGAGACACCACGGGAGAGCTGCGGGCGTACTTGGAGCAGTGGGTCGCCGCGCGGGTGCTGGAGGTGGAGACCAGGCTCAACGCCGATCTGGTCGAGATCGACGAACGTGAGAACGACAAGCTGGCCGCCCGGGTCGGGCAAATCGATTCCGAGCTGCGTGAGGCCGCTATGAACACCGCGCGCGCAACGGCGCTGCGCAACCGCGACCTGCCCTCCGTACATAAAGCGTTAACGGCGGTCACCGAACGGCTGGACGCGATCGCGGGGACAGCCGAGAATAGATCGATAGGCCGCGCGCGCGAGGGTTAGGCAGAGACATGATCGATGGTTTTGACCAGGGTTTCCATGTGGGCCTTGGGGGGCCAGGTGAAGGGGTGCACGAACCAGGCCATGCGCTCAGCCCCGATCTGCACGTCGATCACCACATGTACCTGCCCACCGATGGCGGTCTGGTGGACCTCGGAACAGACCTCATCGACACCGACCATGACGGCATCGGCGACACCGTCACGCTGCATGAACCTGACGGGTTATCGGTGGTGTCCGACATCGACGAGGACGGTATCGCCGACAAGGTGACCACGTTCGGGGCGGACGGCACGTATGAGACCTGGGCCCGCGGTGCGGGTGCGCACTGGGAGCTCATCGAGCACGGTCGCGTCGGCGGTAAGTAAATGGGCTGGGGTTGTACCGCGGGGAGTACTGGCCGAAGCTCGCTTGTTATTGATGGATACGTACCAACCCCGTTTCACGCTGAATAGCGCCAGCGCTAACCTCATATATCTAGGTTCCGACCAGCGCCGGTGCGGCAACTGCGTACCTCACCCGGCTCAACGAGGAGATGCTCTCGATGACAGCAGCGACCATTCCCGGTCTTGACAACGCTCCGACGAAACACGCCGGATTGCTCGCTTGGGTCCGCGAGGTCGCTGAGCTGACACAACCTGATCGGGTCGTGTTCGCTGATGGTTCCGATGAAGAGTTCGAGCGCGTTTCTCAGCAACTAGTGGACGCGGGCACCTTCCAGCGGCTCAACTCCGAGAAGCACCCCAACTCGTTCCTGGCGCTGTCGGACCCGTCGGACGTCGCCCGGGTGGAATCGCGGACGTACATCTGCTCGGAGCGTGAAGAGGACGCCGGTCCCACCAACAACTGGGTGGACCCCACCGAGATGCGCGCGACCATGACCGAGCTGTTCCGGGGCAGCATGCGCGGACGCACCATGTGGGTGGTGCCGTTCTGCATGGGCCCGCTCGGTGCCGAGGACCCCAAGCTGGGTGTGGAGATCACCGATTCGGAGTACGTCGTTGCCTCCATGCGGGTGATGACCCGCATGGGTGCCGCCGCTCTGGAGAAGCTGGGCGACGACGGATTCTTCGTCAAGGCGCTGCACTCGATCGGTGCCCCCCTGGAGCCCGGTCAGGAAGACGTGCCGTGGCCGTGCAACGACACCAAGTACATCACCCACTTCCCCGAATCCCGTGAAATCTGGTCGTACGGTTCGGGTTACGGCGGTAACGCGCTGCTGGGCAAGAAGTGCTACTCGCTGCGCATCGCCTCGGCGATGGCCCATGACGAGGGCTGGCTCGCCGAGCACATGCTCATCCTCAAACTCATCTCGCCGGAGAACAAGGCCTACTACGTGGCCGCGGCCTTCCCGTCGGCCTGCGGTAAGACGAACCTCGCCATGATTCAGCCGACCATCCCCGGCTGGCGCGCAGAGACTCTGGGTGACGACATCGCCTGGATGCGCTTCGGCAAGGACGGCCGTCTGTACGCCGTCAACCCGGAGTTCGGCTTCTTCGGCGTGGCTCCGGGCACCAACTGGAGCTCGAACCCCAACGCCATGAAGACCATCGAGGCCGGCAACACCGTCTTCACCAACGTCGCACGTACCGACGACAACGACGTGTGGTGGGAAGGTCTGGAGGGCGAGCCCGAGCACCTGATCGACTGGAAGGGTCAGGACTGGGTTCTGCGGGAGACCGAGACCAAAGCGGCGCATCCGAATTCGCGTTACTGCACCCCGATGTCGCAGTGCCCCATCCTGGCTCCCGAGTGGGATGACCCGCAGGGTGTGCCGATCTCGGCCATCCTGTTCGGCGGCCGCCGCAAGACGACTGTGCCGCTGGTGACCGAGGCCCGGGACTGGCAGCACGGCGTGTTCATCGGCGGCACCCTGGGTTCGGAGCAGACCGCGGCCGCCGAGGGCAAGGTCGGCACCGTGCGCCGCGACCCGATGGCGATGCTGCCCTTCATGGGTTACCACGTGGGCGACTACCTGAACCACTGGATCAACGTGGGCAAGCAGGCCGACGAGTCCAAGCTGCCCAAGGTGTTCTTCGTGAACTGGTTCCGCCGTGGCGATGACGGACGCTTCCTGTGGCCCGGATTCGGCGAGAACAGCCGGGTGCTCAAGTGGATCGTCGACCGGATCGAGCACCGCGCCAACGGTGTATCCACTCCGATCGGCACCGTTCCAGGCGTCGAGGACCTGGACCTGGCCGGGTTGGACGTCGAGGAGGCCGATGTGGCCGAGGCGCTCGCGGTGAACAACGATGAGTGGCTCGCGGAGTTGCCGCTCATCGAAGAGTGGTTCGAGTTCATCGGCGACAAGCTGCCTAGCGGCGTCAAGGACGAGTTCGACGCGCTCAAGCAGCGGCTGGGGTAGTTCGTATCTGGTCGACACTCCAGGTGGATCCTGCATAGGGTTGTGCAATGCGCTTCGCATTCAAGACATCTCCGCAGAACACCACCTGGGACGACATGCTGGCCATCTGGAAGGTGGCCGACGAGATCGACGTCTTCGAGTCCGGCTGGACCTTTGATCACTTTTATCCGATCTTCTCGGATTCCACCGGGCCGTGTCTGGAGGGCTGGATAACCCTCACCGCGCTCGCGCAGGCCACCCGGCGGCTGCGCGTCGGGGTGCTGGTGACCGGTATCCACTATCGGCATCCGGCCGTGCTGGCCAATATGGCCTCGGCGTTGGACATCGTGTCCGGTGGTCGCCTCGAACTCGGTATCGGCGCCGGCTGGAACGAGGAGGAATCCGGCGCCTACGGCATTGAACTGGGCAGCATCAAGGAGCGATTCGACCGGTTCGAAGAGGCCTGCGAGGTGCTCACCGGTCTGCTGAGCCAGGAGACGACGAGCTTTGACGGCACGTTCTATCAGCTCAAAGACGCTCGCAACGAGCCCAAGGGGCCGCAAAAACCACACCCGCCGATCTGCATAGGCGGCAGCGGCGAGAAGCGCACGTTGCGGATCACCGCCAAGTACGCGCAGCACTGGAATTTCGTGGGCGGACCGCCCGAGGAGTTCGCGCGCAAGCGCGATGTGCTGGCCGCGCACTGCGCCGACATCGGCCGGGATCCGGCTGAGATCACGCTCTCGGCCCACATTCGGCTCGGCGAGGATCGCGATTACGCGAAGGTTGTCGATGAGGCAGCCGCGCTAGGGGCCGAGGGGCTCGACGTGGCGATCATCTACTTGCCTCCGCCGTACGACACAGCGGTGCTGGAGCCGTTGGCGGAGGCGCTGCGAGGCTGATGACGAGAAGGCATCTACGTAGCGGCTGGCGTTCGTAGATGCCTTCTCGGCCAACGGTTTAACCGGTCTTGCTCTCCAAAGCCGCCAGCGCGGCAGCAAGTGCGATGTACTTGTTGGTGCCCAGCTCGCGCACGGTCGAGATGTTCAGGGCTTCCTTGAGTGCGGCGTCGTGCTTCTCGGTGAGACCAGCGAGAGCAGACGGGGGAGCGTCGAGGACGTCCTTGAGGTCCTTGTTCTCGTAGGCCTTGTCGAGTGCCTTCTCGAGATTGACGGATACAGCCATCGTTCCTCCTCTGGTTTGCCCCGCCCGTGGCGCACCCTAGCTACCAAAGCTGTGAACCAACGCCGTTTGGCTAGCGGCGATCCGAACTGCCGATGAACGCCTGGTTCGGCACCCGGATGGCCAGTTCATTCAAATATGCGCATAATTCAATCAATGAACGACGTGAGGTGGCTCAGCGGGCTGGCCACAATCCCCGCCGAACCGCCGACAGTGTGGTCACTGTTCGCCTGGAACCCGCCCGCCATTCCGGTGCTTCCTGTTGTAGCGGCGCTGCTGGCCGGGTGGTACCTGCTGAGCGTGCTTCGGCTGCGCCGGATGGGCCGCAGCTGGCCGTGGTGGTCAACCGCGTGCTTCCTGTCCGGGTGCCTGATTCTGGGCGCGGTCATGGGATTGTCGATAGACCGCTACGGATTTCGGTTGTTCAGCGCGTTCATGTTCCAGCAGCTGACGTTGTCGATCCTGGTGCCGCCGTTGCTGGTGCTGGGCTCACCGGGGCGGCTGTTGTTGCGCTCGACGCCGCACCACGGGCCCGGCAGGTGGGTACTGGTGGCCGCGCTGACCGGATTGCGCAGCCGCGCGGCCGCGATGCTGTTGCATCCCGCCGTCACCATTCCGCTGTTCCTGTTCAGCTATTACGGCCTGTATTTATCCCAGCTGTTCGACACCATTGCCGTTACCTGGTTGGGGCATAACGGGTTAGAGATCTTTTTCTTGGCCAGCGGCCTGCTGTTCGTCATCCCCATCCTGTCCACCGACCCGCTGCCGGTCCGGCAGACCAACCTCGGCAGGATGTTCGACATCTTCGTGGAAATGCCGTTGCACGTGTTCATCGGCGTCATCCTCATGATGGCGCCCAGGCCGCTGATCGGCATCTTCGCCAATCCGCCCGCCGCGTGGGCCGTCGACCCGGTGAAGGACCAGGCGGTGGCGGGCGCGCTGGCCTGGTCCTACGGTGAGCCGATCGCGCTCGCGACTACCTTGATCTTCGCCATCAGGTGGCGGCGTGAGGAACAGGCCGAAACGGAGGAACGCGAGGCCGATGACGCCCGGCAAGAAGACGAATTAGCCTCGTACAACCGGTTTTTACAGCAACTACGGGAAGAACGGCCCGGTCACGGCGTGTAACCGCGCGCCGAGCCGTCGGGCGTCGCGTACTTGACGATCAGCGAGCAGTCCTTGGCGCCCAGGCCCTCGTCGATGAGCTGCTGGAACTGCTCGGTCACCATGGTCGCGGCGGGTAGCTTCACACCGGTGGCCTCACCGGCGGCCAGCGCCAGGCGTGCATCCTTGTGCGCCAGGTCGACCGTGAAGGTGGCATCGAAGTTCCGGTTGGCGGCGGCGGATTCGATGATGTCCGGCACCGGGTACCAGGTCTGCTGCGCCCAGGATCGTGCCGAGGACACCGAACAGATCTCCCAGAAAACTTTGGGATCCAGGCCGAGCCGCTCGGCCAGCTGTGAACCTTCCGAATTGGCCATCATGTCGATGAACAGCATCATGTTGTTGCAGATCTTCGCGGCCACGCCCGCGCCACCGTCACCGGCGTGGATCACCCGCCCGGCCATCGGTTTGATGTAATCGGTTGCCGCGCCGGAATTTTCCAAATCTCCGCCCAGCATGAAGCACAGCGTGCCGGCCTGCGCGCCGCTGATCCCGCCGGAGACCGGGGCGTCGACGAACCGGAACCCCCGGCGCGCCGATTCGGCGTGACAGTACCGCGAGGTTTCGATGTCGACGGTTGAGCTGTCCACCAGAAGCGTTGATGGCGAAGCGTTTTCCCAGATGCCGTAGGGACCTTCGAACACCGAGCGGACATGCTCACCCTTGGGCAGCATGGTGAACACCACTTCGGCGCCCGCCAGCACCTCGGCGATCTCGTCCACCGCGGTCACACCGTTGGCCGCCGCGGCAGCCAGTGCGTCACCCGAGAGATCGAAACCGCGCACCGTGTGCCCGGCCGCCACCAGATTCGCGGCCATCGGGCCGCCCATGTTCCCCAAACCGATCCAGCCATAGGTCGCCATGGGTCCAACCTAGCGTCAGGCGCGCGCCCTGTCGGCAGCATCCAGTGCATGCAGCGAGCTGCCCCTGGTCTCCGGCAGCGCCCAGACGGCAATGAGCGTGATGGGGGCAACGGCGGCCAGATATATAGCCACCGGCACCCAGCTGTGGTACTTGCTCAGCAGTGCGGTGCCGATGACCGGGGCCAGTGATCCGGCGAAGATCGAGGTCACCTGATAACCCACCGACACCCCGGAGTAGCGCATACGGGTGGGGAACATCTCCGCCATGATGGCCGGCTGCCCCGCGAACATCAGCGAGTGCACCAGTAGACCGATCACGATGGCCGCCAGGATCACCCATTCGTCCCGGGTGTTGAACATCGGGAACGCCATGAAGCCCCATCCCGCCGCCAGCAGGGCCCCCAATGCGTAGGGCACACGTCGCCCCACGATATCGGTGTACCGGCCGACGATCGGCAGGGCGATCGCCTGAACCGCGTGAGCGATTAAGAGCAGCAACAGGATTCGTCTGGTATCCATGTGCAGCTCGACCTTGAGATAGGTGATCGAGAAGGTGACCACCATGTAGTAGAGGATGTTCTCGGCCACCCGCAGCCCCATGGCGGTGAACACCCCGCGTGGGTAGCGGCGGAACACTTCGACGACGCCGTACGAACCGGCTTTGTTCTGCTCGATCTCCTTGCGCGCCTCCTGGAAGATCGGCGCATCGGATATCCGGGTGCGGATGTAGTACCCGATGGCCACGATCACGACCGACAGCCAGAATCCGACGCGCCAGCCCCAGGCCAGGAAGGCGGCATCGGAGAGGGTCCACGACAACGTGAGCAGCACCAGGGTGGCCAGCAGATTGCCCAGCGGTACCGCCGCCTGCGGCCAGCTCGACCAGAACCCGCGTTGCGAGTCGGGGGAGTGTTCGGCCACCAGCAGCACGGCGCCGCCCCATTCCCCTCCGACCGCGAAACCCTGCAGGAATCGCAGCGCCACCAGCAGGATCGGGGCCCCATAGCCGATCTGTGCGAAGGTCGGCAGGCAGCCCATCAGGAAGGTGGACACGCCGACCAGCACGATCGCGATCTGCAGGAGGTGCTTGCGTCCGTAGCGATCCCCGAAGTGCCCGAACACGATTCCGCCGATGGGCCGGGCGACGAACCCTACCGCGTAGGTGAGAAATGCCTTGATGATGTTGTCGAGGTCATTGCCTCCGGCCTGCACCGCGGGGAAGAAGACCTTGTTGAAGACGAGGGTGGCGGCGGTGGCGTAGAGGAAGAATTCGTACCACTCGACGACGGTGCCCGCCATTGATGCGGCGACCACCTTGCGCAGACCGGACACGGGTGCGGGCTGGGGCTCGTCCGGGGGTGCGGTCAGCGACATTGCGCCAACCTATCCAGCGACACGCCGTCTCGTGGCGAACTTGTGCGAGACGTATCCGCCAGGAGACGGCGTGTCGGGGTCTAGATCGAGTCGAGGGTGTAGCCCATCGGCAGCAGCACGCTCTTGAGCTCGCAGTACTCCTCGATGCCCTCGGGCCCGTTCTCCCGGCCGATGCCGGACTGCTTGTAGCCGCCGAACGGGCAGCTGGGGTCGAAGGCGTACCAGTTGATGCCGTAGGTGCCGGTGCGGATCTGCGCGGCGACCTCCAGGCCCTTGGGCACATCGGTGGTCCACACGCTGCCGGCCAGACCGTAGTTGGAGTCGTTGGCGATCTTGATGGCCTCGTCCACGGAGTCGTAGGCGATGATCGACAGCACGGGGCCGAAGATTTCCTCTTGCGCGATGGTCATCGAGTTGTCGACATCGGCGAAAATCGTTGGCTGGACGAAGTATCCGCCGTCCAGACCTTCAGGACGCTTGCCACCGTAAGCAAGCCGAGCGCCCTCCTCGATGCCCTTGGCGATGTAGCCCTCGACACGGGCGCGCTGCTTCTCGGTGATCAGCGGGCCCACCTGTGTGGCGGGATCGTCGGGCAGGCCCACGCCCATCAGCGAGACCATCCCCACAATGCCGTCGACAACCTCGTCGTACCGTGATCGTGGTGCCAGCACCCGGGTCTGGTTGACGCAGCCCTGGCCCGCGTTCATCAGGCCCGCGAACACCAGCATCGGCAAGGCCGACGCCAGGTCGGCATCCTCCAGCACGATGGCGGCCGACTTACCGCCCAGCTCGAGGGTGACCTTCTTGAGGTTCCTGGCGGCGATCTCGGCGATCTCCTTACCGACGACGGTGCTGCCGGTGAAACTGAACACATCGACGCCGGGGTTGTTGGTCAGTGCCCGGCCGGTTTCGGCCCCACCGGGTACCACCGACAGCACGCCCTCGGGAACACCCGCGTCGGCGAACACCTCAGCGAGGATGAAGCTTGACAGCGGAGTCTCGGCAGCGGGCTTGAGCACAACCGTGCACCCGGCGAGGAACGCCGGGCCGATCTTGTTGAGCGCCAGAAACAGTGGCACATTCCAGGCCGCGATGGCGGCTACCACGCCGGCAGGCTCCCGGGTTACCACCGTTTGGCCGTAGGCGCCGTTGCGCAGTTCCTTCCACTTCACCGCGTCCGCCGCATTGGCGTAGTACTGGATGGCACCGAAGCCGCCCAACCATTGCAATGTTTCGATAACCATAGGGGGAGCGCCGGTCTCGTCGGCGATGGCCTTGCAGATCTCGTCCTTGCGGGCCTCCAGCCCGGCAACCGCCTTCTGCAATATCGCCTGGCGCTCGTGCGGAGTCAGCTTGGGCCACGGGCCGTCATCAAAGGCGCGGCGGGCAGCGCTTACCGCGGCTTCGACGTCGGCGGGGGATGCCAGCGGACACTGGCCTACCTTCTGTCCGGTAGCGGGCGAGATGACCTCGATCACCTGGTCAGTGGCCGGCTCGGTCCATACGCCGCCGATGAAGAGCTTGTCGTAATTCGTCATGAATCGCTGTCTCTTTCCTGATGTGTGTCAACGAATCCGGTGAAGCCGGAGGGTTTATGTGGGCCTATGGGCCCGAACTCGAACAGTCCACTGCCGTGGTTCTCCACGCCGTTCTCGACCAGGCGGAACGTCGCGAGATTGTCGACGGGGCAGAGCAGTTTGAGCGTGGCGTCCAGTTCCGCGGTCTTGTACCGCTTGCCCTGCACGACGAGGTCGCCCTGCCACATGCCGTGGCGCCAGTCCGGATCCAGGCCGTATCCGGTACCGAAGCCGAAGTAGTGCGGCAGCACTATCTCGGCGGTGATGGTGATGTCACCCAACGTGATCACCGCAGAACTCGCCTCGCGAGTGCCGGGAACCAAGGTGATGTCGTGCGTGATGGGGCCGAGTTCCTCGATCCCCTTCGCCGGATCGCGCCACACCCGGCGTGCACCGCTGACCACCTTGGTGCCGTGCTCGTCCTCCTGGTTGATGAACACAATCGAGTATTCGGGGAACGAGATCACGTTGTAGAGCCAGAAGAAGCCGCCCGCCAGGGTGGCACGCCGCCCGGCGGGCTCGCCCTCGCCGACTGGCCGGATGCCCCAAGAGCGATCCCGGTTGCCCGACCAGTTGACGCCATCGAGTTCGTGGGTGGTGCCGTCGACCGTCAATTGGCCTGCCCAGGTGCCGGTTTGGGCAAATCGCGAGGTATCGAACATGACACGGCCGAGCTGGCGCTGGTAATGACCCGGCTCCAGGGAGGCCGGTATCTCGCCGGTGTAGGTGATATCGAAGGCGAGGTCGTAGTCGTCGCCGGGCTCCAGGATCACCCGCACCTTCTTCAGACCTTCGACAACCTCGATGCGATACGGCCCGACCTTCAGATCGGCGCGGTCGTCTCCGAGCGCGCGCGACGCGCGGAACACCACGGTGTCCTCGCCATTGCGTACCGATGCGAATGCGTCGGTGACACCCAGGTTCGGGTAGACGCCCAGCCCGGTGATCAGGTACGGCAGGTCGGCGCGGCCTCCGTGACAGCCGAAGTAGTAGCGATCGTAGAAGTTTCGGTCCGACGTGCCGACATGGCGGACCACATCGGCGATCTGATGGATCGGGTAATCGTCGAAGGGAGACAGGCTCACGCGGAAACCTCGCTCCAGTACTTTCCGTCCAGCATTTTCTCCAGGGTGACCCTGTGCAGGATCAGGTCATCGGGGTCATTCGGCATCTCGGCCATGCCAAAGGCCATGGCACGCATTTGAATTCGGACCATGATCACGGCATGTTGCAACGCCGCATAGGTGGTGTAGAAGTCCAGATCGCTCGCGTGGTGCCCAGTGAGGGCGGCGTACTCGGCGGCGATGTCCTCGCGCCGGCAGAATCCGGGCAGCCCAGCCAGGCCGGCGATCTCGGCCAGGTCCTGGAAGAACCTGTGCAGGAAAATGATCCATCCCAAATCGAGCTCGCGCGGTCCGATGGTGGCCATCTCCCAGTCGAGCAGGGCCACCGGCTCGAAGTCCTGATAGATGACGTTTCCCGGGCGCGAATCTCCCCAGCTGACCGTGTCGGCCGCGCGCAGAGATTCGGTCGGCCAATTCGCCCGCAGCCACTCGAATCCGCGATCGATAAGCGGGATGGCGGGGCCGTCGCCGCGCACCCACTCATACAGGTCCCGGGTCCGGCGTACATGGGCATCCAGGCCCGTCTCGCCCTCGCGGGCGTCGTTGAGGAACGCGAACTCCTCGACGGGGGCGGAGTGAACCCGGGCGATCTGGTCGATGGTGAGCCGCTGCATCTTGCGGCGGTCGGCGTCGGAGGCCTCGGTCACCCAGGATCCGAACGTGTAGGGCATGCGGTCGGGCGGGACCTCCCCGTCGACGCGCTTCATGACGAAGAACTCTCCGCCGAGCACTGAGGGGTCGTCGCAGTACCAGAGCACCGGGGGCGCCACGGCGCTGGTGTACTGGCCGAGCTTGTCCATCACGTCGAACTGGCGGCGCATGTCATAAGTGGGAAATACGGGGCTCGAATCGGGCTGCGGCGCCGTTCTGATCACCAGGCGATGGGCGGCGCGCTCACCGTTCTCGGTCCACTGCGCATCGGCCAGAATCGTCTCGCTGGACATGCCGTTGGCGCTGGGCAGCTCCGCGTGATCGACGCTCAGTGCGGCATCGGATGGCAATTGGCCCGAAATCCAATCGGCCAGTGCTCCGCGCAAGGTCTCCGGGTCCCGCTGTGACTCGGCGGGGCGTGCAACGTCCTCATGCGTCGCTGTCTGCTCAGTCAAGGTGTCGTGACTTCCGTTTCATGTCCGCCTCGTTGCGTGACGTACGCAACACTACCGGGCAGTCAGGGGAAGTGGAACCTGTTGCAATTTCCGATTCAGTGGGGGCGCAGCACGAGCACCAAATTGCTCACCAGAACCTCCCGCACAGCGGGAACTTTGGTGATCCACCATGCCCATTTTGGGTGGTAGCGGGGAAAAGCAGCGACCAGCGCGCCCGTCCCATGGGCCCATTCCAGACCATCGCGCACCGATACCGGAAAAAGTGACGACCCGTAGTTGTTCTTGGGCGGATGGCCGTGCTTGCGGGTGTACCACCGGGCGGCGCGGGCGCCGCCGAAGTAATGCGTCAATCCCATTTCGTGACCACCGAACGGACCGAGCCAGACGGTGTAGGACAAGACGGCCAGTCCCCCCGGCCGGGTGACTCGCAGCATTTCCGCGCCGAGCCGCCACGGCTCCGGTACATGCTCGGCGACGTTCGAGGACAGGCAGATGTCGACGCTGTCGTCGGCTATCGGTAGGGCCATGCCGGACGCGCGCAGATAGGCCGCTCGTGGGTCGTGGATGCCCGGGGTTCCCTCGGGGGCCGCATGCATCTCACGGGGGTCTGGTTCGACGCCGACGTACCGCGCTCCGGCGTCGGCGAAGGCCGAGGCGAAGTAGCCCGGTCCGCCCCCGACATCGAGCACCGTGCGGCCCTGCAGCCCGATGTTCATCTCCTGTCGCCACAAGTCGGCGACCAGGTGAACTGTGTCCTGTGCCACCGTGCCGTAAAACTTCTCCGGCGCACTCTGCTCAAAGCGGAAAGAGGACAATAAGCTGGCGGAACGCCGCAGAGTGGCCCTTTGGGCAAATAGGTCGGTGATTTCCGGCACGGGTTCTCGTTCTGCTTGGTCTCCTTATTAAGGGAGACGGAATTTCTGGAGGCCCACCCTAACGGCCTAGGGTGCATAGCGGTGTTCAGCGAAGTGTCAGATCAGCAGGGCCTCCCGCGGGAGGTCCTCATGTTGTGTTGGCGCGATACCGACCATCCGCAGGGTGGCGGCAGCGAAACCTACCTACAGCGCATCGGTGCCGAACTGGCCGCATCCGGCGTGAAGGTGACGCTGCGCTGCGCCGCCTACCCGGGCGCCCCCCGCCGCGAGGTGGTCAACGGAGTGCACATCTCGCGCGGTGGCGGGCGCTTCACCGTGTATCCGCGGGCACTGCTGTCGCTGCTGGCCAGCCGCGTGGGCCTGGGGGCATTGCGCGATGTGCGGCCCGATGTCGTCATCGACACCCAGAATGGCATCCCCTTTTTCGCAAGCACCGTGGTCAGTGCGCCCGTTGTGGTACTCGTGCATCATTGCCACCGTGAGCAGTGGCCCGTCGCCGGGCAGCTCATCGGCAGGCTGGGCTGGTGGCTGGAATCGCGGTTGTCTCCGCGGATGCATCGGCGCAACCAGTATTTGACGGTCTCGCAACCGTCCGCATCGGACCTGGTGTCGCTGGGTGTAGCGCCTGGGCGGATTGCGGTGGTACGCAACGGTATCGATGAGATTCCGGGCCTGCCCGTAATCGGCGCGCTGGACGGCGTGCGCAGTGAAACGCCTCGGGTCGTGGTGCTCTCGCGTCTGGTGCCGCATAAGCAGATCGAGCATGCGCTGACCACCCTTGCGCTGCTGCGCGATCACGTGTCCGATGTGCACCTCGATGTCGTCGGGGATGGCTGGTGGATGGATCCATTGGTGGAACATGCGGCCCGGCTAGGTATTTCCGACTCGGTGACATTCCACGGCTACCTCGGCGAGGAGGCCAAGCATCGGGTACTGCAACGCGCTTGGGTGCACCTGATGCCGTCACGCAAGGAGGGCTGGGGCCTGGCGGTCACCGAGGCCGCGCAGCACGGCGTACCCACGATCGGCTACCGCTCCTCCGGCGGGCTCACCGATTCGGTCACCGATGGCATCACCGGTCTGTTGGCACGCGATCAGGACGAGTTTGTTCGGCACACCGCTACTTTGTTGGCGGACAACAAACTTCGATACCGAATGGGCGAGGCGGCACGAGCTCGCTGCGCCGATCTGTCGTGGCAGCGCAGCGCATCCGGTGTGTGGACGGTGCTCAAGGCCGCGATTCTCGGCGTCCCGATTTCCGGGATTATCGGTGACGAACCGGTGGAGGCACCGCAGGTCGAAATCCCCGCTTGATCACGGCGCGTGCCGTCGCCCACGCAGCCAACTGATCGCGGGGGCGCAGCCCGCCGCCAGCAGCGCTATCCATATCAGGTGCGCCGCGATGACGGTGACGCGCCGGCCCGGCGAAGCTCCGATGGGTGCCCACGGCCCGGGTACGCGATAAAGCGCGATGTCGCCATCGCGGTAGACGGGCTCGAGCTGCGTCAGTGTTGCTGACGAAACCCCTTGCTCACCAGTAGTTTTCGACTGCACTACCACCCAGCCGATGCCCTGCGCCGCGAGCTCGCGCGGTGCGGCTCCCGTGCGTAGCAGCTCGGCGACATGGCGTCCCCGGGTGCCGTCCCCGCGTACGTCGCGCCCATCGACGCGTAGATCCCCACTGCTCACCGTGTCACCGCGGATCCAGCGCGGGAACGGATCCAGTACCGGGATCGACGAGGGGGTCCAGGGGAACTGCCGCACGGTTTCCGCGGGCAGCACCGCCACCGGATGCGGTTCGGCGTTGATGCTGGCCGCGACGGCAGCCCATCCGGCCGGATAGGTCACCGATTCGACGCGGCCACCCACCCCCCACGCCAGGTCGGGAAGTGTGAATATCAGTGCTGCGCAAGCTAGCCCGGAAGCCACAAGTTGTGAGGAACGTTCACGCAGCACGGTGACGGCCGCTGCGCCGGCCACCGCGTACCCCGGCACCGCCAATGCCACCCATTTCTGGCCGTCACGCAGAATGCCCAGCCCCGGTACTTCGGTGATGAGCCAGGTGGTCAGCGTCAACCCCGGGCCCGTTGCCAGTAGTGCCGGAATGGCCACGGCCGCAACGGCTATGCCGAGCAACCCGAGCGCTGCCCGGGCGCGCCACAGCACCACTGCGCCCACGGCCACCACGGCCAGGAGCACCGCCGAGAAGGCCAACGCGAACAGTGTCGTGCGTGAGGCAGGCACCGCGGACGCGTTCCACATACCGCCCAGTGAGGCCAGGCTTCCGAGCGTGCCCAACCCGGGCTCGGCGCGTGCCGCGAAGGCATGGACCCCCGCCTCGTCCCCGGCAGGTATGGCGGTTCCCAGCCCCGAGGCCACCAGCCACGGCATCGCGGCCAGTAGCGAGATCGTCAGTACGCCTAGCCGTGACCGTAGGCCCGGTGCCGCCGCAAGCCCGACGATCAGCGCGAGCACCGTTCCGGTGGGCGTCAATCCGGCCAAGGCGATCCAGAATGCCAGCGTGCACCAGGTGTCGATACCGGATGCCGTTCGCAGCCGGATTGTCGTCAGCGCAACCCACGGCAGGCACCCGTAGCCGACCAGCAGGCTCCAGTGTCCTTGCAGAAGTCGTTCGGCCACATAGGGATTCCAGATTGCGATAGTGGCCGCTACCAGCTCGCCGGGAATCCCTGCAGTGGGAACCAGGTGGCCGACCAGGCGCGCCGCACCCCAGCCGGCAAGCCATAAACCCACTGCGAGAAGCATCTTGACGAGAATTCCGCCGTCGACAAGCGTTGTCACGAGGGCGATGAAGAAGTCCTGCGGGACGGCGCGCGGAGCTGCCTCACCGACCCCCAGTGCCGCGTCGGTCAGGTACGAGCGCGGGGTCGAGACGGCGTCGCGGATCAGCAGATAGCCGGGTGCGGCAAGTGGCGCGGTAATCGCCGCCGCCAAGCCAAATGCGTACAGCGGCGCAATAAGGCCTGTGCGGCGCAAGACGTCCCGGCTAGAGGTGGTTTCGAGGCGACGGGAACTTGTCTGTGTCGGCCTCGCTGGCGGAGGGTTTCTCCGGGCTCCGGCGGCCGAAGAAGCCGTGATCTACCGTGTCCAGACCGGGATCGATCAGTGCGGACTCGGCCCGCAGGCTGAACGAGCCCAGCAGGCCGCCGCCGACGAGGGCCACGACGCCCAGGGCCGCGAACGTGATGGGCAGGATGTTCGACCAGATGGAAAGGCTGTCGCGGGTATCGCGGGCCGCCTTCACCTGCTTCTCGACGGTTTCGTCGTTCGACTGCACGGTGTAGTCGACCATCGGAACCTCGGGCTTGAGCGCGTCACGCGAGTAGTAGTGCAGCGCATGCTCTTTGCTCTTGACGATGATGCCGCTGACCGGGTCGACCCAGAACTCGCGCTGTGCCGCGTAGTAACGGGTCATGGTGATCTCTTCGTCCTCGCGCTCGGCCTCCACACCCCACTGCACGGCGCGCGCCGTCACCTTCGAGTCCTCGTCCTTGTCGTACAGCGAGGGGTAAGAGACGGGCTCCACCAGCTTGCCGTTGGCGTCGTAGCCGACATTCTGGGTGAAGTGGTAGGCGGTGAGCCCGTTGACATCTTCTTCGCCGGTGTAGTTGGCATCGAAGGCGCGCTGGGCGACCACGTCGAAGTACTGGTAGGTCTTCTTCTCGGTGTCGAAGGGGAACCGGTAGCTCAATCCCTCGTGCTTGAGCGCGATCGTCGTCGGGGGCGTCTCGTCCTCGATGGCGCGCGGCTTCTGCACGCTGCCGCCGGGGTTGTCATCGCTGGAGATGGCCTCGGCGGAGTGACGATCGACGGTGACGGTGTCGACGGTGGCCAGAATCAATCCGGCGTCGCCCTGCTTGTCGGTCCGTCGCAGGGTGATGCCCGCCTGCAGGCCGACCTTGGTGGCATCGGCGGGGCTGACCGTGCTGATCTGCTCCTGCAGTGCCAGCGGCTTATCCGGGTCGGCGATGAACTTCTGTCCGGACAGCGACGCCGGGTCCAGGGCGCGGCCCTTGCCCTCACTCACCAAAGTGGCGTCCCAGTCGAGCGGAATCTTCGCAAGCCGGTTGCTGGTGTACGTGCTGAGTAACAGCGCGGCGATGATAAGAGCCGAGCCGAGCCCCAGCAGTCCGCACGCTGCGATACGCATCATGACCCCGCGGTTCACAGTCGCCGAACCCTCCTTAACGTGCGGTAACCCTGGTCCCGGCGGTGGCCGGATGACACTGCATGCCCAGGGCAAATCTGTCTGACCCTAACAGCCGCTGCCATCGGGTGGTCATTCGGCGATGTTACGGATTCACCGGTCTCGTTCTGGTCAAACGCCGCCGGATCGACTTAGAACCGTACCCTCGGCGGGGTGACAGCAGCGCACGTATCGGCTCCGGCCGTCCATGCCCGGGGCTTCGTCCCGGCATTGGAGGGCATGCGCGCCTGTGCCGCGATGGGGGTCGTCGTCACACACACCGCATTCCAAACCGGCCACAATGGCGGTGTCGACGGACGCATTCTGGGCCGCTTTGACCTGGCAGTGGCAGTCTTCTTCGCGCTATCGGGATTTCTGCTGTGGCGGCCACACGCGCTGGCGGCACACGATGGGCCCGCACCCCAGTCGACCGGGCGGTACTTCGCGTCGCGGTTCGTCCGTATCGTCCCGGCCTACCTGGCCGCCGTCTTCGTCATCCTGTTGCTGCTGCCGGACGCTGCGGGGGCCAACTGGGTGGTCTGGGCCGCCAATCTGACGCTCACACAGCTGTACGTTCCGCTAACACTCACGGCGGGTCTGACACAGATGTGGAGCCTCGCCGTGGAGGTCGCGTTCTACATCGCGCTGCCCGCCATCGCGCTCATCATGCGGCGGGTACCGCTGCGCTGGCGTGCACCGGTACTGGTGGTGGCCGGAGCCGCCAGTTTCGGGTGGGCGTTCATCCCCTTTCACACCACTGTCGGCATCAATCCGTTGACATGGCCACCGGCCTTTTTCTCATGGTTCGTGGCGGGCATGCTGCTGGCCGAGTGGAGCGCCGCACCACCAGACTGGACGCTGCGCCTGGCGCGCCGACGGGTGCTGCTTGCCCTGGTGGCCCTCGTCGCATTCGCGGTGGCCGCGTCCCCCTTGGCCGGCCCGGAGGGCCTGACGCAGGCACCACCGCATCAGTACGCCGTCAAGATCGCGATGGGGGCGACGCTGGCCTGGGCGCTGCTGCTGCCGTTGACACTGGACACCCCGGGCACGCCGCACCGGATACTGGGCAGCCCCCTGATGGTGACACTCGGGCGGTGGTCCTATGGCCTGTTCATCTGGCATCTGGCGGCGCTGAACATGGTCTTCACCGTGATCGGTCGCTTTCCGTTCAGCGGTCACTTCCCACTGGTGCTGATTCTGACGTTGATCTTTGGCTTCGCGATGGCCGCTGTCAGTTACGCGCTGGTGGAATCCCCGTCACGTGAAGCATTACGGCGCTTCCAGAACCGGCGCGCTGGTTTTCGGGCAGGGAGTCGCACCGCGGCGAGGGCCACGGTGGCCACCGAGATCAGCGCCAACAACTGAATCCACCACGAGTGGCCGGTGTAGCCGCCCACCGATCGCCACGGATGTCGTGAGAGAGCCGCCCCGGCCAGGAGAAGCGCGCCGCCCGATATATATGCGCCTGCCGCCGTGAGCGCGCGGAGCGGCCAGCGTGTTCCTACCTTGAGCGCCAGTGCGGCCAGGCCCACTACGGTTCCGGTGATGCCGCTGATGGCGGTGAGGGCGGCCAGCACCGCGACACCGGTGACCGGGCCGGAGCCCCAGGGGATCACCTGTGGCAGCGTGGTTTTTCGCCGCACCGGGATGAGGGCAAGCAGCGCAAGGATGGGAAGCAGCGCCAGTCCGCCGAAGAGTCCCGTGCGGTACCAGGTGTCGAGGCCGAAGGTCAGCGTGATGGGGCCGCCGGCGCCGGCCGGAAGCATCCAGCCCTGCTGCCACCCGTTCACCCGTATCGGCTTGAGCGCGTGTCCTTGCCCGTCGCGGGCAGTCCACCCGGGGTTGATGCTTTCTGGGACCACGAGCACCCGGTCCTGTGGGGCCGGATCCGCGGAGACCTCGCGTCGCGCCGCGTCCCATCTGCCCTTGACTGCCGCTGTCACGGTGGCGGCGGACGGTGTCGTGCCCGGTGCGGTGAGCTGGACACCGTCGACGATGAACTGCTGGCGTGGGTTGACGGTGACGTCCTGAGGCCCCGCGCCCGTTTCGATGGGTGTCGTATCGCACGGTGTGGCCTGGATGGCACTGCCGTCCAATAGTTTCCGCACGGTGGTGGTGATGGACATGGGGATGAAGCGCCCGGCAAGAGCCAGCACCGGTCCATCAGCGCACCCGATTTTGATCACACGGTTGTCGTTGGTGTTTGCGTCGGCGGGAGCGACCGGCCGGCCGCTGGTGTCCAGTGCGACGAGCTCGGCGATACCGGGTGGTTTGTTCTGATCGGTTCCGAGCGCGGTCCGGTCGATGATGTCGGTCCAGTTCATCACCGTGACGGTGATGGTGTCGGTGACGCGCGGATGCAGAGACAGCGTGGAGGTGTCGGCCTTGGGATCGATGGAACGCACCTGCGGACCATCCCCGAGATCGATCGCTACTTGCTTGGGGTGTGCGGGGACCTCGGTGCTACTGGGGCGCAATCGAATACCACCGACGGCGACGGGTTTGGGAAGTTTGATCACCAGAGAGGGGAGGTGCTCGCGAAGTACCGAGTTCTGTGGTGCCGTCCAGGCGGTGCCCGGATCGCCGTCGGTGGCCGCATAGGACGAGCCCCGCAGGTCAATCAGGTCGGCACTGCCGGAGGCCGTGGTGGTACCGGGCTGCGTGATCAAATCGCGCAGCTGCGGCCCGGAGCGAGCCCGTACCCAGAGCGACGGCGTAAGCGAAACAGGATGGGGCACAGTCAATGTCCGGATGAAGGTGCCTGGCTCCTCGGGAGAGAGCGAGAGCGTCCCCGCGCAGCGCAGTCTTGCCGGTGACGGCATGCAGCCGGGCCGCCCCTCCAGCGGTGATCCCAGGTCCCAGCCGAGCACCGCTGCTCCCGCGGGCGGCGCGGGAATGATTGCGCTGTGGCGTAAATCGACGGAATGGGCGTATCCGGCGGCATCGTATTGAGTGAGGGACAGCTCGGTGATCCCGAACTGCACACCCGAGGTGCCGTCTTCGGTACCGGTGGCCGTCACCTTGATCCAGTTGGTTTCCCCCGGCCGCAGCGCGATGTCCAGGGGTTTACCCGGCTCATCGAACCGCACCGATGTGGTGCCGTTGTCGGTCTCGACCTCCAGCCGCCGCACCTGCGCTCCCAGTGCGGTGGCGCTCGGTGTCACGGTCAGGATCGCGTTGGTGATCGGCCGATCCAAGTCTACTCGGATCCATTGTCCAAGAGCGGCTTCCAGTGAGCTGCTGACCCAGCTTGTCGCGTTGTCGCGGTCGATGACGGCCGCAGTGCTGGTGCCGGGTGCCACATTGGGCAGCGCCGTGGAATCCGAGGCAGAACTGGACGCGGTGATGGTTCCGCCGGTCCAGCTTCCGTTGACGAGGGGAACCCCGGTGGCGGGGTAGTCGGGCACCCGGTTGAAGGTGCGGCGTTTGTCCCCGGGTGCGCGGATGGCCGAGGAATGGTCGTCCACACGCCCGTAGTCGGTCTCGCGAGCCAGCGGAGTGTCGGTGACCATCGCGGGCCCGGGACGCAAACCCGCCTGCGCGGCGTCGGTGGCCAACAGGGACGGGCCCAGCGGTGGCTGGTTCAGCTGGCGGCGCCGCTCGCCCAGGCGCAGCAGGGCCTCGGGTCCGCCCGCTACCCGGGGCATGCTGTCGATGTCCGTGAAATACGGTTCTCCGTAGGCTTTTTGCCGACCCACCGCATAGATCTCGACCGCCGGATACTTTGGGCGTAGGTCGCTGTCGGAGACAAAGCCCTCCACCGTCCCGGCCCCGACGGGGTCCCCGAACTGGGCGACCTTGGTCAGTCCGGGGGATCCTTCAATGGTGTGGTGCACCAGGATCGGGCGGGCGGAACGGGACGTATCGGGATCGAGGTCGTTGCGCACCACAAGGTACGAGATGCCCTGCTGCTCCAACGTGTCGGCCAGCCCGTCCGAGGGACGGCCGGCGGCGAACAGCTGCTGCACGGAGTCGATGGCACGAATAGTTTCCGGTGGTGTCAACGGGATGGAATCGCGTACACCCCAAGGAGTTTGACCCAGAGCCTGCAGGGGTTCGTCGCGGGTGAGGCCCCAGGTCTGGATTGCGAACGGGGCTCCCGGTACCACGAGTGCCCGTCCGCCGTCATCATGATCCGCCAGCCAGTGCGCCGTGTCCTGCCAGTAGCCGGGGATGGCATCGAAGCCGCCGCGGGGCACCAGCCGGCCTGTCCAGGCAAGCGAAGTGCTCGCGGCGAGTGCCACGAACACGGCGATCCCCAAAGCAACGGCCCGATTGCGCTCCGGGCGTGCCAGCGCGGCGAGCCACTCCCGCATGGGCACGCTCCCGGGCAGCGGTATCCGCGATAACGCGTGCGCCAGGCCAAGGATCAGTGGTAGACGAATCAGCGGCTCGAGCTTGTGCACATTGCGCAGCGGCGTGCCGCTGTCGTCCAAGAAGAATTGAATCTGCTGGCCCACAGGCGATCCGAGTGCTCCGGTGTATCCGGCCGTCAGCAGCACCAGGCCCACCAGAAGTATCGCGACCAGCCGTCCGCGAGCCGGCATACCCCGCATGGCCAACCCCGCCATGCCGGCGGCGGCGATCATCGCGGTGGCTATGACCATGGCCGACTGGGTGACCAGTGAGGACCCCGCCGTCGCGGTCGGGGCCACGAACGGGGTCCAGCTGTCGGTTCCGCGCAGCACCTCGGTGAGCGAGGTCCACTGCGTGGTGACACCGGAGGATTCGATGAAGTCCAGGAACCGCGGGCTGATCTTGCCGAAGATGAGCAGGGCAGCGATCCACCATGTGGTGGCCAGCGCCAGACAGGGAATCCACCATGCCGTGAATCGCCACCACGTGCGGTTCGGCCTGTGGGCCAGCCACCAGATGAAGGCCACCCCGCAGGCCAGGGCGGTGGCGACGGCGTTGACGGCACCCATCAATGCGACCGCGAGGGCCGACAATGCCGCGGCCCGGCGTGGAGACATCCGACCCTGGAAGACCAGGATGACCGGCAACAGCACCCACGGGGCCAGCATCATGGGCAGCGTTTCCGACGAGATGGCGCCCAGGGTCGTCAGCACCCGGGGGGACAGCGCAAAGGCGGTCGCCGCGATGAGCCGGGAGCCTCGGGTACCGATACCCAGCGCCTCGGCGACCCGGATGACACCCCAGAACCCGGCCACGATGAGCAGCGCCCACCACAGCCGTTGCGTCACCCAGGCCGGCACCCCGAGCAGGTGACCCATCGAGAAGAAAGCGCCGTGGGGAAAGAGGTATCCGTAGGCCTGGTTCTGTGCCTGCCCGAACGGCAGATCGCTGCTCCACAGGTTCAGGGCCCGCGCGGCGAACCGCAGCGGATTGATCGCCAGGTCCAGCTTGGTATCCGGTGATATCTGTCCGGGTGATTGGGCGAAGGTCAGCAGTAGGGCGAGTACCGATGCGACCGCGAGCCACCGCAGGCTCAGCGGGGAAGAGTCAAGGCGGTGCGTCACGGTTCAGGAAATGCGGCGCGGCGCTGCCGGGAGCCGCGCGATGTCAGCTCCGGTTGCCGTAATCGGGACGGTTGAGGATTGCCGTCGACGGATCGATACCAGTCACGACGGGCTTCTTGTCCTGTTCAACCGACAGCGTCAGGCCAAAGACGGCCGCAGCGCCCAGCAGCAGACCGATCAGCACGCTCGCGGCGGCTGGCACCACAAATCTGGTCATCGGAGCTCCTCTGGGTCATGCAGATACCAGCGGCCAAAGTAGCACGTCCGAAGATGGTCGCGATTCTCTGGCGGACCACGCAGCGGGCCTGCGGATACTCGATGGGGGCGAGTACGGAACATGGAGAACCGTGAACGGACCGGCATGGCGGGTGGCTACCTGTGGCCCCCGACGGCTCTTCGTGCGGAATAATGGCCGCCCATGACCGGTCCATATAACTACGGACCGGCGCCGGACTACGACGCGGAGTTCGCCGCCGCGCACAACCCGGCGCTACCTCAGGATCAACTGCTGCGGCTGTGGCACACACGCCCCGATCTGCGTGAGGCCCTGGCGCAGTTGCCCGCGTGCCCGCCCGCGCTGGCCGCGCAGGTGCAGTTCTCCGATCCGTGGCGTGACCCCAATGCGCGATCGCATCGCGGGATCATCATGGCCTTCGCGATGCTTGCCGGTCTGCTCGTGATCGTCGGCCTCGGCTACGTCGGATACATGGCGGTGCGTGGCGATGGATCCACCCAGCAGCAGACGCACGGAATGCTGCCGCCGAATGACCCGAAGACCACCAGCAGCGCCGCGGCGACCGCCACCACGGCGCCACCTGCGGCGCCCTCGAGTGTCGTTAAGCCGGTGGATGTGTCCACTAATTGCGTTCAGGCCGAGGACGGCACCGACAGCAACGGGGTGAAATACGTCTACGACCCCGCCAAGGCGTTCGACAACGACCCACTCACCGCGTGGCGGTGCCAGTGGAAGGAACAAGACGGGCAGTCGATCACGGCCAAGTTCGATCATCCAACACTCATCACCTCGGTGGGATTGATCCCCGGATACGCCAAGACCGATATCGACGGATCGGACCGCTTCGCTCAGAACCGCAAGATCACCCGGGTGCGTTGGGAATTCAGCGATGGCAGCTCGGTCAAGCAGCAGGTTCCGGTGAGTCGTGCGCTGGCGAGTATCAAGGTGAATGTGGTGACTGATTCGGTGACCATGGTCATCGAGGCCACCGAACCCGGGGTGTCGATCGTGAACAAGAGCGGCCAACGGCAGGACGCGTTCAACGGCCTGGTCTCGGTGAGCGAGATCGAGATCATGGGCACCCAGCCTCCCGCTGTCCCCGCTCCTGCACCGGCACCTGCTCCTGCTCCTGCACCGGCGCCCCTTGCGCCACCGCATAGCTCGAATGCTGTTCCCGGCGCCCCCGTGACTACGGCTCCGGCGGGCCCGCCGCCGTCGGCGCCGGCCGCTCCCGCGCAGCCGTAGCGCGTCGTACCCAAAACTGGCAGGGTTCTTCAGCGTTCATTGCCAGGAATTGCGGTTACGTTGGATCCATGGCCGAGCTCAACCGCAGGACCGTGCTTACTACCGGGGCAGTCGCGGCGGGTGCCGCCGCCGTAGGCTTCGGGGGATATGAACTGCTCCGCAAGCCGGGGCGTACTGATTCGACGGCGGCGGGTGGCAACAAGCCGAACATCCTGGTGATCATCGTGGATCAGATGCGGGCCCCGCAGTGGTTCCCCGATATCCAGAAACTCACCAACCTCCTGCCGAGCCTTAGCCGATTGCAAAGGGAAAGCGTTACTTTCGCATCGCACTACACCGCGTCGAACATGTGCACCCCATCGCGAGGAGTCATGACGACCGGGCTGTACTCACACCAGACCGGCTGCCTGTTCACCGGCGAAGGGCCCAGTGAATCGAGCCTGGCTCCACAGTTCCCCACCTGGGGCACCATGCTGCGCCAGCAGGGTTACCGCACCTGGTGGTGGGGTAAGTGGCACCTGGGAGACTGGAGCGACACCAATCCTGAAGGTCTTGACGCACACGGTTTCTCGGGTGGAACCTTCCCCTCGCCCAATGGGGCTCCCAACCAGGGATTGCAGAAGGACCCGGGGATAGTCGATCAGTTCACAGGGTGGTTCGACGCCGAAGCGGGCAAGGGGCCCTGGTGCACCACGGTGTCACTGGTCAATCCGCACGACATCTGCTGGTGGCCGAGAAACCCTCTTCCGGAAGATGTTCCGCACTGGTTCGATAACGTCCCCGCCAATTTTCAGACGCCCGATGAGCTGCGTCAGCATCGCAAGCCGCAGCTGCAGATCGACTACGCCAATTTCATGTCGCCGATCATGACCGGCGCGGTGCCCTATTCGGGTCCGGACATGGCCCGCCAATGGGCCCGCTGCCTGGACATGTACCTGTGGCTGCAACAGCAGGTGGACGCTCAGATCGGCCGGGTTCTCGAGAAGCTGGCATCGCGTCCGGACGTTGACCGCAACACGGTGGTCGTCTTCACCTCCGATCACGGCGAATACGGGGGCTCACACGGGTTGCGCGGCAAGGGGGCCACCGCCTACGAGGAGTCGATCCGGGTTCCCCTGTACATCCGCGATCCGCACGGGGTGCTCACCCCGAAGGCGGGGGATACGCGCACGCAGCTGACCTCCAGCGTCGACCTGGCTCCGCTGCTGCTGACCATCGGGTCCGGCGGCAACGGGTGGCGTACCGATCCGCGTTTCTCGTACCTGGCTGCCCGCGCCGATATCGCCAACATCGCCAAAAACAATGTGGCGGGACGCAAGTGGATTGCACACGTCACCGATGACATGTCGGTGGAGGAGATGACCACGCTCATGAAATCTCCACACACGCAGAAGTTGATGGGTGAGATCGCGCCACCCAGCGAGATTCCCACCTCGGCGCCCAGCCACATCGTGGCGGTCCGCACCGCGGAAGCCAAGCTGGCCAACTACTCGTATTGGAAACCCGGCGGCATGCAGGTCGATAGTACGCGGCCGTCGGATCGCGAATTCTACGATTATTCAACGCTTTCCGGGCAGCAAGAAATCGAGAACCAAGCAGGCCGCGGCGGTAAGGAGGCCGAGCTGCAAGGCCTCATCGACAACGAAGTACTACCCGAAGTGCAGGCCCCATTGCCGACGTTCCTTGGGCAGGCACAGGAGCAGGGCCTGGCGGATATGCAGAAGCTGATGGTGCTGCGCGGCGGATAGTGGCCGCCGCGGGCTATTTGGGTGGCAGTGAGCCGGCGTAGAGCAGGGCGCGCTTCGCCCACGGCTCCAGCTGCCGCTTGGTGCGCACGCCCTCGGCGTCGATGCTCAGCCAGCCGTCCATCTCGCGCCCACCCATCACCATCCGGCTGACATGAGTCTTGGTCACCAGAGCCTCGGTCTCCGTGGGATCGCAACGCGCCAGCAGGCCGCCTTCGCGTTTCGCGGCGACGGTCATGTGCCCGTCGACCAGAAACGCCAGGCCGCCGAACATCCGTTTCTCGGTGACGCCCTTGGTTGTGGCGATCACTTCACGGATGCGCTCTACCAGGTCTTCGTCGTAGGCCATGGGGCAATTGTGGCGCGCTGTCGATTTCCGCGCGGCTCGTTCGTGGTGTCTGTAGGACACCCGACACCGGAGAGGCACCATTGACCCGTGGCGCACGACGAGATCGGCCGCATCTTCCGCGAGGAGTACGGCCGCACCGTGGCAACCTTGATTCGCTACTTCGGCAGCATCGACCTCGCCGAGGACGCCGTACAGGAGGCGTTCGAGGTGGCCATCGCGAAATGGCCAGGAGACGGTATTCCGCCCAATCCGGGTGCGTGGATCACCACCACGGCCCGCAACCGCGGCGTCGACAAATTGCGGCGAGACCAGCGACGCGACGAGTTATCCAGAGAGGCAACCGCTCTGCAGGAGGAGCGGCCGGAACCGCAGGAGGTGGGTGCGGTGCGGGATGATCGCCTGCGGCTCATCTTCACGTGCTGTCACCCGGCCTTGTCCCAGGAGGCCCAGGTCGCGCTCACGTTGCGCCTGCTTGGCGGACTCACCACCCCTGAAATCGCCAATGCATATCTGGTATCCGAATCGACCATGGCCGCGCGCATCACGCGCGCCAAGAAGAAGATCGCGTCGGCAGGTATCCCGTACCGGGTGCCGGGGGACCACGATCTACCGGACCGGTTGTCGTCGGTGCTGGCCGCGCTGTACCTCGTCTACAACGAGGGCTACGCGGCGTCCTCGGGTGCGACGCTCACCCGTACGGACCTATCCGCCGAGGCGATCAGACTGGCGCGGGTGCTGGCCGATCTCATGCCCGACGAGCCCGAGGTGCTGGGGCTCCTGGCATTGGTGTTGCTCACCGAGGCGCGCCGTCGCGCCCGTACCGATGCCAGTGGGGCGCTGGTGTTGCTCGCCGATCAGGACCGCACCCGATGGGACCGCGAGATGATCGACGAGGGGCACCAGCTGGTGCGGCGTTGCCTGAGACGCAACGCCCCCGGGCCGTATCAGATCCAGGCCGCCATCAATGCCGTGCATGACGATGCGCCCACGGCAGCACAAACCGACTGGAGCCAGATCGTCGCGCTATACGACCAGCTGACGGCGTTCACCCCCACTACCGTGGTCGCGCTCAATCGCGCGGTGGCCGTTGGTGAGCGCGACGGCCCGCAGGCTGGACTGGATGCCATCGAGCCGTTGCGGGAGGACCTCGACGCGTATTACCCGTTGCACGCCGCGCGCGCCGATCTGCTCACCCGACTCGGCCGGAATCGGGAAGCCGCCGAGGCCTACCGAAAAGCGTTGGTATCCACGGACAATGAGGTGTTCCGTGGCTACCTCGGCGACCGGCTGGCCCGGCTGGACACCGGCGCATGACACGATGGCCTCATGAGAATGCGTGCAGGGGCAGTACTGACCGGTCTCGTTGTGGTGGCGCTGTCCGCCTGCGGCGGCAATACCTCGGAGCCGTCCAAGGAACCCTCGCCGTCGTCTTCGGGAAAGGCCCCCGCCACCGCAGCGCCCGCCGCTGACCTGGCCTGCCTGAGTACCCGTGACAGGCTGGCGCAGCTGCTCATGGTGGGCGTCAAGGACGCCGATGACGCCCGTGCGCTGGTGCGAGACCATCACGTTGGCGGCATCTTCGTCGGCAGCTGGACCAAGAAGGAGATGCTGACTGACGGCTCCCTGCACGACGTCGTCACCGCCGGTCCGATCCCGGCAGCGGTGAGCGTCGATGAGGAGGGCGGGCGGGTGTCTCGCCTCAAGGACCTCATCGGTCCGTCCCCGTCCGCGCGGGAACTGGCCGCCACGCAGACTCCCGAACAGGTGCAGGCGCTCAGCCAGGAGCGCGGTCAGAAGATGAAGGACCTCGGCATCACTATCGACTTCGCACCCGATGCCGACGTGACCGACGGCGACCCGGACGGCGCCATCGGGGACCGCTCGTACAGCGGCGACCCGCAGAAGGTCGCCGAGTACGCCGAGGCAGCGGTGCGGGGATATCAGGCCAGTGGTGTGCGCGCTGTGGTGAAGCACTTTCCGGGCCATGGCCACGCGTCGGGTGACTCGCACACCAACGGCGTGGTAACCCCGCCGCTGGAGCAGCTGAAGGACAACGATTTGGTGCCGTATCGCTCGCTGGTGACCAGCGGTGCCGCCGTGATGATCGGCCACATGCAGGTGCCCGGACTGACCGGCGACGACCCATCTAGTCTGAGTCCGGCCGCAGTCGACCTGCTGCGCAAGGGAACCGGCTACGGGGCGCCTGCCTATGACGGAGTGATCTTCACCGATGACCTGTCCTCGATGGCCGCCATCACCGACCGTTTCCCGATCGAGGAGGCGGTGCTCAAGTCGATCAAGGCCGGTGTCGACTGGGCGCTCTGGGTGAGCACCGAAAAGGTTGGCTCAGTCCTGGATCGCCTCGAATCGGCCTACAACGCAGGCGAACTGAACGGCGACGCGATCAACGCCTCGGTGCGCCGGGTGCTGGCTTTCAAGGGCGTCGCCGCCTGCGGCTAACGTCCCAGCGTCACGGGCAGGCTGCGCAGCCCGTGAATACCCATCCCGTCGAAGTACTCCGGCTCACCGGCCAGCGCTAACCCTGGGAAGCGTTCGAACAGCGATTGCAGCGCGGTATGCAGCTCGACGCGTGCCAGCACCTGGCCCAGGCACACGTGAATTCCGGTGCCCAGCGTGATGTTTTCGCGCGCGTTGGACCGGGTGATGTCGAAGACGTCGGGGTTCTCGAACACGGCAGGGTCGCGGTTGGCTCCGCCGAGGAGTAGCAGCGCCGACTGGCCGGCCTCGATGGTGTGTCCTTCGATTTCGACGGTTTCGGTGGCGACGCGGGCCGACCACTGGTTCGAGGTGTCGTAGCGCATGAGTTCCTCGACGGCGTTGGGCCACAGGCTCGGATCGGCACGCAGCGCCGCCAGCTGCTCGGGGTGGCGAAGCAGCGCGAGGATAGCCTTGCCCATCAGATGTGTGGTGGTGACGAATCCCGCGCCCAGGAACACTGCGAAGAACATCTTGAGCTCGAAGTGACTCAGATCGCTGTCGAGAAGTCCTGTGGCCAGCTCGCTTTCGGTGCCTTCACGGCGCAGACGGGCGACGTGTTTCTCAAGGTATTCGTCTATTTCCCGTAAAGCCGCTGTGCCGTCTTGATATTGGCGCCATGACGGGGCGGTGGTCGCGATCAGCTGGATCGCTCGATTCATCGCGGTATAGAGCAGTGAGTAATCCTGCGGCGGCACGGCGATCATCTCGCCGATCACGGCGATGGGGATCTTCGCGGTGAAATCGGGGATCAGGTCCGGGTGCGGATGCTGTTCCAGCGCGTCCAGATGGCCGTTCGTCACGTCCTGGATGCGTCCGCGCAGAGCTTCGATGGCGCGTGGGGTGAACGGCGCGGCGACGAGGCGTCGCAGCCGCCCGTGGTCGGGTGGATCGGTGATCAGAATGGACGGCGGTTCGGCGGGATTGAGCAGCTGCGGGTCGCTCCACGCCGCCAAGCGCTGAATGATCGGTGAGGACGACCGGTGTTCGGGTTTGAAGGTGACGAACCGGTTGTCGCGGAAGATCGTTCGGACGATCTGCGCATCCGCGGTGATCCAGCCATCGCCTGCCTGCGACATCCTCCCGCGGCCACGGATCTTGTCGATGATTGCGTAGATGCCTGCGGCCTGGGACGTGTCGATTCCCAGCTGCGCTACGGGTTCACCGCGTCGGGCAAGCACTTTGAGGTACGCACGGGCCATCCCGTGCGTCACCGCCCAATGGGTGCGCTGTTTGATCCGGTCGTGCATCCGTCCGATCCCCGTGTCGGCTCGCTCGATGCCGAACGGACATCGCGCAGCCTCGAGATTAACTGCTGGCTCGTACCCGGGCACGGCCGAGGTTCACTGGCAGGCTTCCGAAGCCGTGCAGATTGACATGCTTGCCCGGGGTGGGATCGGCTGCCAGCGCGAGTTCGGGGAAGCGTTCGAACAGCGACTGCAGCGCCACCACACCCTCCATCCGCGCCAGACTCGCGCCCAGGCAGACATGGACACCACTGCCGAATGCCACGTGTTCGCGGGCGTTGGCGCGGCTCACGTCGAAGACATCGGGCTCATCGAAAACAGCGGGATCGCGGTTGGCTCCGCCGAGGAGTAGCACTGCCATCGAGCCGGCAGGCAGTGTGTGGCCGTCGAATTCGACGGTTTCGGTGGCCACCCGGCCGGTGACCTGTACCGGGGAGTCGTAACGCAGGATCTCCTCGACGGCGTTCGGCCAGCCTTCCGGATTCTCCTGCAGGTACGCCAGCTGTTCGGAGTGACGCAGCAGGGCCACGATGCCATTCCCGATGAGGTTGACCGTCGTTTCGAATCCGGCACCGAGCAGCAGTGTCATGGTGGCCTTGAGTTCGCGGTCGTCCAGATCGCCGTCGCGCACGATGCTCGCCAAGATGCCGTCGATGGTGGGGTCTTGTGCAAGCTCGCGGCGCAGCCGGACTAGGTGAGCGTCGAAGTAGCGGTCGATCTCGATGAGCGCCTGGGTGGCATCGCGATACGCAGACCAGGTCATGCCGATGTCCAGCAGCGCCGCACCGTGATTGCCCCATTCCAGGAGGAACGGAGCGTCTTCGCGTGGAACACCGAGCATCTCGGCGATGATCGCCACCGGCAATTGCGAGGCATAGTCGTCGAGTAGGTCGGCTCGCTCCTTGCGTTCCAGGTTGTCGAGCAGCTCCAGCGTCACCTCACGGACGCGGTCCTCCAGCTTGCTTACCGCGCGCGGTGTGAACGCCCTCGACACCAGCTTGCGGAACCGGGTGTGTTCGGGTGGGTCGACGGCCAGCATGGCGGGAGGCTCCACCGGGTTGGGCAGACCGGGCTCGGTCCTGTTGAAGATCCACCGGCTGAGCCCCTGGGGGAGCACCGGGGAGGGAATGTTGTTGGGCGCCATGGTGATGAATCGGTGGTCCCGCAGGATCTCGCGTGTCTGCGCCAGACCGGTGAAGACCAGGCCGGTGGCCCGGGCCGGAGCAATGGGGCCCACGGACCGGATCTGTTCGATGTACCGGTAATGGTTGTTGGCGCGATCCGGGCTGAGGAACAACGCCGCCAAGGGCATTTTGCGGACCTGGGTGAGTAGTCCGACGCGGCTGATGCCGTGCATGGTCACCCACCGCGACCAGTACTTGATCAGATCCCTGGATCGCATATTCGCCTCCGACGCTGGATGCTATTTGTCACGAGTCTAATAGTGACCGGCCGGGAAGGGAATGCCCGAAAAGGGTCGGGCACCGGCGCAGGTTCGGCCCGGCGCGGTCGCACCCGTCACATCGCTACTCGGGGGTGTCAAAGCACACAGTGAACAATGTCCCTTCAGGCCTTTTTAGACGCGGCGTCTTATTGGGACTTCGAGTACCGTTTGCTACTGGTACGTCACGTACCATCTACGTTCGGTCGGGACCGTAGCAAAGCGTGATGGCTATTCGTTGCTGCTTGTTGTTGTCCGGCTGTCGTAGTTACGGCTACGCGGAGGTTGCGATGAGTGCGCTGGTGTCAGGGTTGCGTGTCGAGGAGTACCTGGACGAGACGGGCGCGATCTCCTTACCGGATGGCTACACCGTCAACCATTATTTGGAGTGCGCCGTCGATGGCGAGCACGACACTTTTGCCTACCGCTATGTCGATTTCAGCAGCGACCCGGAGGGCGCTCCGTCCGATCTGAACTGGCCCCAACTGCGGGCGCGTTCGCGTGCGGTCGCGGCGAGGCTTCAGCAGGTGACCAAGCCCGGGGATCGGGTCGCGATCTTGGCGCCGCAGGGCCTCGATTACGTCATCGGCTTCTTCGCCGCCATCGAGGCCGGGACCATCGCGGTGCCCCTTTTCGCCCCCGAACTGCCGGGTCATGCCGAGCGGCTCGATGCGGTGCTGACCGATGCCCAACCGACGGTGGTACTCACCAACGAGGCGGCCGCCGAATCCGTCAGCGGTTTCGTCCGGAGGCTGCCGCGCGAGCGCCGGCCCCGGGTCTTGGCCGTCGACGGCGTGCCCGACTCGGTGGGCGCGACGTATGTGCGGGTGACGCCGGATACCGATGACATCGCCTACTTGCAGTACACGTCGGGATCGACGCGAGTGCCCGCCGGTGTCGAGATCACCCATCGTGCGGTGATGACCAACGTGCTGCAGATGGTCATTTCCGTTGGTCTGGATGTGGATGTCCGCGGAGCGAGCTGGCTGCCGCTCTACCACGATATGGGCCTGCTCATGCTCATGTTCCCGCTGTGCGGGGGGCGGATGACGCTCATGTCGCCGATGTCGTTCGTGCGGCGGCCCGGTCGCTGGATTAAGGAACTCGCGGCCGCGTCTCACGTGGGCCGCACCTTTGGCGCCGCCCCTAACTTCGCCTTCGAGCTGGCCGCCGAGCGAGGCCTGCCGAAGGATGGCGAAGCCCTGGATCTGAGCAAGGTGGCGGGGCTGATCAATGGTTCCGAGCCGGTCAGCATCGCGTCGATCCGCAAGTTCAATGAGGCCTTCGGTCCCCACGGATTACCGGCCAACGCCATCAAGCCGTCTTACGGTATGGCCGAGGCGACGCTGTTCGTCTCCTCGATCGCGCCCGAAGCGGAGCCGTCCGTCATCTATGTGGATCGCGAACAGCTGGGTGCCGGATACGCGGTACGGGTGGACGCCGCCCATGAGAAGGCGGTGCCGCAGGTGTCCTGTGGTCAGATCGCCCGCAGTCAGTGGGCGGTGATTGTCGACCCGACTGCCGGGGCGGAGCTGCCCGACGGACAGGTGGGCGAGATCTGGTTGCACGGCAACAATATTGGCCGCGGATACTGGGGCCGTCCGGAGGAGACGGACTTCTCTTTCCGCAACACGCTGCGGGCGCGCCTGGGCGAGGGCAGCCATGCCACCGGCGCCGGACTGGGCGCTGCCTGGTTCCGCACGGGCGATCTCGGCGTCTATCTCGAGGGTGAGCTGTACATCACCGGCCGGGTCAAGGATTTGGTGATCGTCGACGGCCGTAACCACTACCCGCACGACATCGAGGCCACCGTCGAGGACGCCTCTCCGGTGGTGCGGCGTGGATTCGTGGCGGCTTTCTCAGTGCCCACCAACGAATTGCCCGTGGGCGTCGAGGCAGGTGAAGGTGCCGGAGAGAGGTTGGTCATCGTCGCCGAACGCGCCGCGGGAGCCGGGCGGGCAGAACCGGGCCCCATCGTCGAGGCGATCCGGGCCGCTGTCTCTCGTCGGCACGCCCTGCCCATCGCCGATGTCCAGCTGGTTCAGGCCGGCGCGATCCCGCGCACCAGCAGCGGAAAGATCGCGCGCCGAGCCTGCCGCCAGGAGTACCTGGACAACAAGCTCGGGACGCACGGCTCGTAGTTCGGCTGCCCGCAGTGAGATCCTCCGCAATTTCTTTCCGACTTATGCGATGAGGTGTCGATTTCGGGCAGGTCTATTCGTAGTGAGGTTGAAGGGAAGCCGACCGGGCGTCCCCATCGCCAGAAGCGGATAGAAAGGACGACCATGAAGCAGTACCTACTCTCGGTCCACAGCTACGCGGAGAACGCAGCCGACTGGAGTGATGAGGATGTGCAGCGGCTGTACGCCCAGACCGGCGCGCTCAACGAGAGAATGAAAGAGGCCGGCGTCTGGGTGTTCGCGAACGGTCTGACCGAGCCATCGGATGCGACTGTCGTCCGCAGTGTGGACGGAAAGGTCACCACCACGGACGGCCCTTACCTGGAGACCAAGGAACACCTCGGTGGCTTCTGGATCATCAACGCGCCTGACCTCGATGCGGCGTTGAAGTGGGCCGCCGAGGGGTCGGCGGCATGCGAGGAGCCCGTCGAGGTGCGGCCCTTCCAGGACGAGGAGGCCTGACATGAGCCGCTATCTGCTTTCGATTGTTTATCCACCTGATGCGGTGCAGCCCGACGATGCCGCCTTGGTGACCGTCGGTGCCGATGTACAGGCTGTCACCCGCCGCATGCAGGAGGCGGGGGTGTGGCTCTTCGCCGCTGGTCTGCAGCCGGCCGCTACCGCGACCATGGTGAGTGCCAACGCCTCTGGGCATACCACGACCGACGGGCCGTACACCGAGACCAAGGAACAACTCGGCGGCTTCAGCATCATCGAGGTGCCGACCCTGGCCGACGCCCAGCAGTGGGCCGCCGAGGTATCCCGTGCGGTGTGGTGCCCCATCGAGGTTCGTGGCCTGGACCGGGGTTGCGGCGAGGTCGACTGAGACTAGGCCGATGAGGCCGGGCGGTTGCGTTCCAGCACGGCCTCGGCCTCGTCGGCCTGTTGCAGCAGGATCGGGTCGACGGTGTCATCGAGGGCCCGCGCCAACAGTCGCGATGCCAGCGTGACAGTCAATTGTTTTGCCTTTGAAGCATTTTCGGCGATCTTAGCCCAGTCCTCGGATGCGTAGCCCGACTCGACGAAGGGCTGCCACACGTCGGCCACGTAGGCCCCCAGCAACAGCTGCGCGATCTGATGTTGCAGCCGGTCCACTTCGCGCAGGGTCTCGGTGATGCGGGACATCGACATGCCCGCGGCGATCAGCAGTTCGATTGCATCGAGGGTTTCGCCGTCGCGGACCGAGATCGTTTTCGCATCGACATCGGATACCAGCCCCAGCTCGGCCAGTGCCACATCGGCGCCCGTGCCGACGCGCGTGATGAGCTCGGCGCGCGGCATCACCACCGGATCTCCCGTGGCGAATGGGCTGAGGGCTTCGATCACCATCTTGCGGACGCTGTCCTCGGAGCCGCCGCCTGAGTCGATGACCCGGCGAATGACATCCAGCGGGAACCCCTGGGATTTCAAGTTCTTGACGTGATTGATGATCGCGACATGGTCGTCGGAGTAGATGCCGACCCGTCCCCGCTTCTCGGGCGGGGGTACCAGCCCGAGTGTCTGCCACTCGCGGATGTTGCGCGCCGTCATGGCTACGCGCTGTGCCAGCTGGTCGATAGTCAGGTCCATTACGCGTGAACTTTACTCCCTTGTCCGTTACGGAAGTCTCCGTTACGGTTATTTACGGAACTCAATGACGAGCGAGAGGTAGTGCGATGGTGGCGACCGCCGAGATTACGTATCCGAAGACGCGACGAATCCAATTCGGATTCGGAGAGACGCCCTCCGGGCCCAAGCACTTCGCGCAGGACGACATCGTTTTCAGCCACACCGTGGCCTTCCTGTCGGCCGTATTTCCGCCGGGGGAGGACATCTTCGTGCGATCCGTGCGCCGGTACCGGGACAAGATCACCGATCCCGATCTCAAGAAAAGAGTGGCCGGGTTCATCGGTCAGGAGATGACGCACGGATTGCAGCATCGTGAGCTCAACGAGCAGCTTGCCGAAATGGGTTACCCCACAGCGTGGTTTGAGTACCTGTTGCAGAGCACCGAGCGTATGGAGAAGTTCCTCGACAAGCAGTACCCCGATCCGGAGCGGTTGACCCGGCTGCGGCACCTGTTCCTGGCGTTCACGGTGGGAGCCGAGCACTTCACCGCCGTGTTCGCGGAGAATGTCCTGGGGCGGCCGGATATCCAGAAATTGTTGTCCGACCCCGAAATCCGGAACATGCTCAATTGGCACGCGCTGGAAGAGCTGGAACACAAGTCGGTGGCCTTCGACGTCTATCGCGATATCGGCGCGTCCGAGCAGCTGCGCATCCGCATGATGCGGCTCCTCTCCACCATCGCGGTGCCGGCGATCGTGGCCTCGTCCTGGGTGTCCATCGTCACCACGGATCCGGTGGGTCGGCGCCAGCCGTTGCGGCTGCTGCGAGAGACCTTCGGGATGGTGCGCGGGCCGCTGTTCCGGGGCATCTATCGGGAGATGAAGCCGTTCATGCGCAAGGGATTCCATCCGGATGACATCGACACCAGTGCCCTCATGGTCGAATGGCAGGAAAGGCTCTTCGGCACCGAGGGTGAACTTGTCGGGCATCTGAAATGACCCTCAAACATGATGCACGGCTGGTCTACACCACCACCAAACCCGTTGTTCGGTCACTGATCACCAACGCGGCCACCGAGATGCGAGCCAAGGTTTCCGGCCGCCGATTTCCGGGCGTGCAGGAGACCGTTTTCGATCCGATGGACCCGGAGACCGCCGCCAATCCATACCCCGGATATCGCGCACTGCTGGCGGGTGGCCGGGTGCATTACAACCGAAAACGCAACGCCTTCATCCTGTGTCGCTATGAGGATGTGCGCGCGGCAGCTCGTAATGACGCGCTGCTGTCCAACCGCGACGGCGTCGTACGGGCACGGTTCGAAGTTCCGGTGCTGCTGAACATGGACCGACCGCGACACACCGAACTGCGCCGTAAGGCGCTGCCCGGGTTCACCCGTGGAGCCCTGGAGGGTTGGGCGCCGACGGTCGACCGGATGGCCGCCGAGTTGGTGACGGGACTCCTGGGCGACCCCGGCTCGGATGTCGTCGAGCACCTGGCAGTTCCGCTGCCCATGAGGATGATCGCGCACATTCTCGGCATTCCGCCCGAAGATGAGGCGTTCTTCCGGCACTGGTCCAACGAATCGGTGCGAGTGGCCAATGTCGAGTTCAGCCCGAAGGGCTTGCGGCAGGTTCCGGGAACTCTCAACGGTGTTCGGCATCTGCATGACTACTTCATGACTCAACTCGGCAAGGGAAACCTGCTGGGGGCAGACACCGTGTTGGGCAAGCTCGTCGCGGATGCGGGCGAGGGCGAGATCAGCCACGACGAGCTGTTCTACTTCGCGCTCTTGCTCTTGCTGGCAGGCAATGAGACCACCACCAACCTGCTGAGCACCATGTTCTTGACCATGTCGGAAAACCCGGACCAGTTCGAGCTCATCAGGTCAGATCCGCGGTTGCTCGCGGGCGCGGTCGAGGAGCAGCTGCGCTATTCCTCTCCGATCCAGAACTTCTATCGCACTGCGGCGCAGGATTACCCCGTCGGGGACGCGGTGATCCCGGCCGGTGTCCGGGTGGCGTTGTTATGGGGTGCGGCCAACCGTGATCCGCGCGAGTTCGATGACCCGGATCGTTTTCTCGCGACTCGCCCGGTGACCCAGCACGTGGCGTTCGGTTCCGGTGTACATCTGTGCCTGGGGGCAGGGCTGGCCCGCATGGAAGGGCAGGCGGTGCTGCGAGAACTGGTCAACCGAGTGCAACGCGTCGAGGTCGAGGGCGCACCGAGGTGGACCACCAACAGCTCACTGCGTGGTCTTGAGGAGCTGCGGGTTCGGCTCGTGCCGCGTTAGCCGAGTCCGGCCGGGGTATCGCCGCCCTCGCCCGTCACGGGCTTTCGGGATAATCCGACCGAACCTGCGTCCGGACTCGTCGAGGTGGCCGCGGCAATCGCCACGGACTCGTCCACACCGGGGTAGCTGGGACGTAGGGCAACGGGACGCTGAGTCGTGTTGTCCTGTCGGGCCTTACGTGCGGCGGCCATCAGATTGAGGGCCTCGACCAAGATGGCGAACGCCATCGGGCCGTAGATCATCGCCTTGTCGATCTTGATACGGAAGCCGTCGGCGATGAGGAACACCCCGATGAGCAGCAGGAAGGACAGCGCGAGCATCTTGACGGTGGGATGGCGGTTGACGAAGGCGAAGACGAAGCGCGATGCGAAGAGCATGATCGCGAAGGACAGCACCACCACGGTGACGATGATGATCATATTGCTGGTCATGCCCACCGCCGTGATCACCGAGTCGAGCGAGAACACCAGGTCCAGCAGCAGGATCTGCACCAGCACGGATTTGAATGTCGTTACACCCGTGGAAGTTCCGCTTTCTTCGCCGGTGCCTTCGAGCTTGAGATGTATTTCGTGGACAGCCTTGTAGACCAGGAATAGCCCGCCGGCGATCAGGATGAAGTCCTTGATCGAGAACCCCTGGCCGAACAGTTCGAGAACGTCCTCTTTGAGCGTGATGATCCAGCCGGCCAAGAAGACCAACCCCACGCGCATCACCATTGCCAGGGTCAGCCCCAGATTGCGGGCCCGGGCCTGCTGCGCGCTGGGCAGCTTGCTAGCCAGGATGGAGATGAAGATGACGTTGTCGATGCCCAGGACCACCTCCAGCACGAACAGGGTCAGAAAGACGGCCACCAGGTCGGGGGTCAGCGCAAGGGTGAAGTCCACGTCGCGCATGGTACGGGGTGGGGGTATCGGGTGAGTGACGTTTGCGCGCCGCCCCCGAGTCGGGCAGATAAACTCTCTTTGGACCCGCAGTTCTGGGGTGTGTGCAATAGTCGAACCACTCAGTAGCTTACTCTGGAGTAAGTTCGCGTTGACGTCCCAACCTCGGAGGCATCCATGGCCGGTGGTACCAAGCGGCTGCCCCGTGCTGTTCGGGAGCAGCAGATGCTGGACGCCGCCGTGGAGGAGTTCGCGCTCAACGGCTTCCGGGACACCTCGATGGACGCCATCGCTGCGGCGGCCAAGATTTCCAAGCCGATGCTCTATCTGTATTACGGCTCCAAGGAAGACCTTTTTGTCGCCTGCTTACGCCGCGAACTCGGCAGGTTCGTCGAGGCGGTGCGTGGCGATATCGACCTCACGAAATCGCCGCGAGACGTGTTGAGCACCACCGTCGTATCGTTTCTCAACTACGTCGACACCCACCGGGCTTCGTGGATCGTGATCTACGGACAGGCCACCAGTACGCAGCTGTTCGCCAAGCAAGTACGCGAGGGGCGCGACCGCATCATCGAACTGGTGGCGCGGCTGATCAAGGCCGCTTCACCGGAAATCGATCCCGATACCGACTACGACGCGATGGCCGTGGCCCTCGTCGGCGGTGGTGAGGCTGTCGCCTCCCGGGTGGCGACCGGCGATATCAAGGTCGAAAGCGCCAAGGACACGCTGCTCAACCTCGGTTGGCGCGGTCTGCGTGGTCGTCCGCGCGATGAGCCCGTGGCCAAGCGCGCCTAAGTCCTCAGACCAGGTAGTAGAGCTTTTCCTGGTGTGCCGCCGGGGCCGAAGGTGTTTCGGCCAACCGGGTCTGCGCGTATCGCACGGCCTTTAGCGTCGCCGAGAATTCGCGGTCTTCCTCCGGGAACACCTGCTCGGCGGGGAGCCAATCGGTGAAGCCCACGTTCTGCAGCAGCGCGAGCGAATCCGGCCGCACTCCGGCGAGCAGGACGGTGACGCCCAGCTCTTGGTGCTCTCGGATGAAGTGCTCCAGGCGCTCGATGCAGACCACGTCGGGATGGCGTACCCGCTTCAACCTCAGGATCACGACCTTCAGATTCTCGTCGCGGATCCGGGCGTGCAGCGCTTCGAGATAGCGGTCGAGTTCGGGTGCCGCACCGAAGAACAGCTCGCCCTCCAGGTCGTAGATGACGGGGGACGACGCGCGAACCGAGCTGGCGGCGTCGGCGGGGTTGTCCTGGGGGGTCCGCTCACGGATCACACCCTCTTCGGTGACGATGAGTTCGGCAGCCTTGAGCTTGGCCGCGCGCGGCACGAACAGCAGGATCGAGAGCACGACACCAATCAGCACCGCGGTGTCCAGGTTCACGGCCACGCCGACCAGCGCCGTGATGATGACCAGCCCGGCGTCGTACCGCGAGGCCTTGAGCGCGTACGAGAGGCGCCGGAAGTCGACCAGCCGCACAGCGGTGACCAACAACAGGCCGGCCAGTGCCGCCTGCGGGATGTACCGGAGCAGCGGCGCGAACAGCAGTAGCGCGATGGTCACCGTTGCGGCGCTGACAATTCCGGAGAACCTGGTCGCCGCACCGGATTGGTAGTTGATGGCCGATCGGGACAACGAACCCGACCCGGGCAGGCTCTGGAAGAAGCCACCGGTGAGGTTGGCCAGCCCCTCGGCGAGGATCTGACGGTTGTAATCGATCTGCTGTCCGGTGTGGTGTGCGATGGCCTTGGCAATCGACAATGCCTCGATCAGACCGATGAACGCAATGGCCAATGCGCCATGCGAAAGCTCACCGAGGGTGCTCACCTGAACCTCGGGGATGTGGAATTCCGGAAGGCTGGCGGGGATCTTGCCGGAGATCTTCACATCGGTATGTCCAGTGCCGTCCGGCACCGACCAGCCATAGGCGTACGCGATGACCGCCGTCACGATGAGCACCAGCAGCATGTCGATCTGCGGCAGGCCATAGCGTTGAACCAGACGGCGCAGGAGTATCGCCAACACCACCGCCGAGACGCTCAGGACCAACGCGCGGTAGTTCACGCCATCGCCGTGGAACAGGGTGAGCCAGGCACGCTGCAGCACCTGCATGTGCCCATCTCCCTTGTCCCGCACACCAATAGCATTGGCTAGCTGGCCAATGGCCAGCAGCAGGGCAGCACTTGCCATGAATCCGATGACGACGGACTCGGAGATGTATCGGGTGAGGTCACCGAGCTTGAAGACGGCGATGAGGATCTGGATGGCACCGACCAGCACACCCAGCAGGAACAGGGCTTCGAACAGCCCGGTGCGGTTCTCCGGATCCAGGAATGCCAGCGAGCTGAACACCAGCAGTGAGATGGCGCTCGTGGGTCCGTTGATCAGATGCGACGAGGACCCGAAGATCGATGCGATGGCCGTGACCACGATCGCGGAGTAGACACCGTACTTCGGGTCGACCCCGGCGATGAGCGCATAGGCCATGGCTTGGGGAAGGGATATCGCCGCCACCGTCAGACCGGCGACGATGTCGCGACGGGCCTTGATCGCGTCGTAGTTCTCGAATACTCCTAGTACCGAGGGCATCTAGCGTCCTTGTCTGTCGGAGGCGAAGGTGGTGGTGCCCCGGTCGGTGGTGCGCGGGATGGTCTCGTAGATCCCGTTCTCCGAGAAGAACTTCTGTCGTGCGTCATCCCAGCTGGTCGCGATGGCCGTGATGGGGAACAGGTTTATCGCGGGCAGCGTATTGCTGTGGCGAGCAAGGATTTCGGGCTTGATCGGACGGTAACCGCGCTGGGCGGCGACCTCCTGCGCCTCATCGGTGAACAGGTATTCCAGATACGCCTTGGCGATCGCGGCGCGCTTGGTGTCGTGCAAGTTGGCGTCCACCCAGGCGACCGCAGGCTCTGCGCGGATGCTCACCGGCGGATAGACGATCTCGAGTTCGCCCTTGTTGGCGTTCACCTCGTTGATCGCCTCGTTCTCCCACGTCAGGTGCACGTCGCCGAGCCGTTGAACCGAGAATGTGTTGGTGGCACCGCGCGCTCCGCTGTCGAGCGCGGCCACGTTGCGGAACAACGCGGTGAGATAGGAACGTGCGTCCGTCTCGGTGCCCCCGCGCGTCACCACCGAGCCCCATGCCGCGAGCACGGAGAGCTGCCCGTTCCCGGAGGTGCGGGGGTTCGGCGTGATGACGGCGACGTTTTCCTTGGCGAGGTCGGGCCAGTCGTGGATATCGCGCGGGTTGCCCTTGCGCACGACGAACACGATGGTCGAGGTGTAGGGGACGGAGTTGTTGGGCAGCCGTTGCCGCCAGTTGGGCGCGATCAGCCCGCGCAGGCTCAATGTGTCCACGTCACTCACAGATGCCAGCGACACCACGTCGGCGCGCTGACTGCCGTCCAGGACGCTGCGGGCTTGGCGCCCCGATCCACCGTTGGTGCGCTTGATCTCGATCGTCTTGCCGGTCTTGTCCTTGTACTGCTTGGTGAAGGTGCCGTCGAGGACGTTGTAGAGCTCACGCGTCGGGTCGTAGGACACGTTGAGTAGCTGGTCGGTGCTGTGGTCGGGCAGATTCTTGACCACCACCAGGGTGGCCGCGACGAGGACGGCGACCACGCCGAGGATGTTCAACAAAGGGAGCTGTCGCAGCAGTGCGCGCCAGTCGACGGATGGCGCTTCCTGGTGATCCTCGTCCGCTGGCACGACGTACTCCTCGAATTTGCTGCAGGAAATGACGAGCGATCCTAACGAGCGGTTCGCCGAAGTGCAGCCGTCGAGATCAGCGTGAGTATTACCCGGGCGTGCGCGCTAACCGTGTAGCTGGGCCACGCCATCCCCGGTGACCTCGGCGAGGGCAACCGGCCTACCCGAGAGCACGAGCATGATGGCTTCCGCGGGGCCGCGCACGACCTTCCCCTGGCCCGATGACCATGCGAGATCCGTTGCTTCCCATCGCAGTCCATCGCGCCTTCGATCGCGAGGAGTGAACGCCCGCTGTGCCGCGAACGATGTCAGGAAGGTGAGTATGGTGCGTTGGCGCTCCGGATCGAAGGACCGGCTGATCCCGAGCGGCCGGCGGATATCCTGGCCGTGGATCACGGTATCTGCAAGCTGGGCTTTAGGTCCTAGAACCGGTGGGGCAAAACGATTTTCGGCCTGCTCGCGTAGCAATCGGGGCAGCTCGGCGCCGTGTCGCTCGATGACATCGGCCGTGACCGCAACGCTGGCCTTGTCGAAGCTGCCTTTGGCTTTGAGGATCGCCGGTATGAACTTGGCGGGTGAATTGATCAGCGGAGCGATGAGGTGAGCGGCCACGCCGCGCACCGTCCAGGCTCCGCACAGTGAAGGCGTTGCCCACTGGTCGTCGGTGAGCCCCGCGAGTGCATCGGCGAGCTCGCGGCGCTCCGCAGCAATCGCCGCATAGACCTGCTCTTTATCCATGGCGCGCCTGTCTTTTCGTTGCTATTTGACATGAATCTAATTGCGGATCTGCTGACGGGCAAGGATGGCCAGGTGCGTCTCTCGCTTCGCCGCCGAGTGTCGAGGTGTTGGGTCGCCTTCGCGCGATTTCGCGCGGAAAGTCGACACTCGGCGAACGCAGAAGGCCCGCGACCGGATTACCGGTCGCGGGCCTTCAACGAGGTGCTATCAGAGCGGGGTGATGGTTCCGTTCAGGTGCGGATCACCCTTCTTGGGATTGCGAACGGCGATGTCCCAGCCCTTGCCGTCCTTCTCGATCCACACGCCCACCGAGGCGGGCAGCAGGATCGGCTTGCCGAACTTGACGTCGTAACGCACAGCGTCGGGGATCTCGCCCTGGATGTTTCCCAGAACTGCTGCGGCGGTGAACATTCCGTGAGCGATTGCCTTCGGGAAGCCCAGCGCCTTCGCGCCGATCGACGAGGTGTGGATCGGGTTGTGGTCCCCGCCCACCGATGCGTACCGGCGGATCTGTCCACCGCTGATCCGCAGCGTCGAGTTCGGCGGCGGCAGTTTGACGGCCTTGGGCGGTTCCGACTTGGGCCCGTCGGACAGGCTGGTGCGCTGCTGACGCAGGAACGTCATGGTCTGCTGCCACACGGTGTCGGTGCCGATCGTGATGTCGGTCAGGACGTCCACCAGCAGGCCCTTGCGATGCTCGCGCAGGTTCTCGGTGCGCACCTCGATGTCGACGGTGTCGGTCGCGGTGATGGCGCGGTGCTGGGTGATGTGGTTCTCCAGGTGCACGGTGCCGATGGCCGGGAACGGGAAGTCCAATCCCGTCACCAATGCCATGACCGAGGGGAACTGCAGCGCGAACGGATACGTCACCGGCACCTTGTCGGTGAAGCTCAAGCCGGTCACCTTGGCGTAGGCGGCGACGTGTGCGGGGTCGATTTGTACACCGTGGGTCCGAACAACCCTGCTGGGCAGGGTGGACGGACGGGGGATGAACGGCAGTGCACCCACTGCCGCCATCACCATGTTCTGGAGCCCGGACGGCTGAGCCATGGCTACGCCCCCAGCCAGGACTGGCCGCAGACGCGAACCACGTTGCCGGTCACCGCGTTCGAGGCGGGGCTGGCGAAGTAGGCAATGGTCTCGGCAACATCCACCGGCTCTCCACCCTGGTTCAGGGAGTTGATGCGGCGGCCGACCTCACGGTTGGCCAGCGGGATGGCGGCGGTCATCTTGGTCTCGATGAAGCCCGGTGCGACGGCGTTGATGGTGATGCCCTTCTCGGCCAGCGACGGGGCCAGCGCCTGGGTGATGCCGATCATGCCGGCCTTGGTGGCGCCGTAGTTGGTCTGGCCACGGTTACCGGCGATACCGGCGATGGAGGCCAGGCCGATGATGCGTCCGCCCTCTCCGATGGTGCCGTTGTCGATGAGGCCTTCGGTAAGACGCTGCGGGGCAAGCAGGTTCACGGCGATGACGGAGTCCCAGCGGGCGTCGTCCATATTGGCCAGCAGCTTGTCGCGGGTGATGCCGGCGTTGTTGACCAGGATGTCGGCCTTGCCGCCGTGGTGCTCCTTGAGGTGCGCGGTGATCTGATCGATGGCGTCGGCCGCGGTGACATCCAGGGCCAGCGAGGTGCCGCCGACCTTCTGGGCGACGGCGGTCAGGTCGTCGGACGGCATGTCGATCGCGACGACGGCGGCGCCGTCACGGGCGAACACCTCGGCGATGGTCTCGCCGATACCGCGGGCGGCGCCGGTGACGATGGCGACCTTCCCGGCCAGCGGCTTGTCCCAGTCGGCGGGAGGGGTGGAGTCGTCGGCGCCCACGTAGAACACCTGACCGTCCACGTAGGTCGACTTGGCCGACAGGATGAAGCGGACGGTCGACTCCAGGCCGGTGGCAGCGGTCTTGGCGTCGGGGTGCACGTAGACCAGCTGCACGGTGGCGCCGTTGCCGAACTCCTTGGCCAGCGAGCGGGTGAAGCCTTCCAGGGCGCGCTGGGCGATGCGCTCGTCGGTGGTGGCTGCCTTGTCCGGGGTGGTGCCGATGACAAGCAGGCGGCCGGACTTGCCGACATTGCGCAGCAGTGGGGTGAAGAACTCGTGGAGTCCCTTGAGCTCGACCGGTGTGGTGATACCGGTGGCGTCGAAGACCAGGGCGCCAAACTTGTCGGCCCAGCGGCCGCCGAGGTTGTTGGACACCAGGTCGTAGTCCTCGGCCAGCGCGGCGCGCAGCGGCTCGGCGAGGCGGCCCTCGCCGCCGATCAGCACGGGCCCGGCCAGTGCGGGCTGGCCCTTCTTGTAGCGGCGCAGGTTCTCGGGCTGCGGGATACCCAGGCGGCCGGCGAGCAGGTTGCCGGGCCCGGAGTTGACCAGCAGCGCGTACAGGTCGTCAGTGAGCTTGGGGGACATGTGCCGTCCTTCGTAATTGGTCTAGGGTGAATTCGACAAAGAACTTACTCCAGAGTAAGAATGCTCGGTAATCCTGCCCCCTCAACAGTGGAGAGACAAGTGGCAACTAGCTCGGCACGCAAGTCAGACGCTTCGCAAGGTCGCCGCCGCGTCGCGGTTCTCGGTGGTAACCGCATCCCCTTCGCACGTTCGGACGGCGCCTATGCGAACGCCTCCAACCAGGACATGTTGACCGCCGCCATCACCGGCGCGTCCGATCGCTTCAACCTCAAGGGCGAGCGCTTGGGCGCCGTCATCGCCGGTGCGGTGCTCAAGCTGAGCCGTGATTTCAATCTCACCCGCGAATCGGTGCTGGGCAGCCCGCTGTCCCCGTACTCGCAGGCGTTCGACCTGCAGCAGGCATGTGGCACGGGTCTGCAGGCGGCCATCGTGGGTGCCGACGGCATCGCGCTGGGCCGTTACGAGTCGGTGCTGGCCGGCGGTGTGGACACCACCTCCGATGCGCCCATCAACTTCGGTGATGATCTTCGCCACACCCTGCTGGCGATCCGTCGCGCCAAGGACAACGTCACCCGTCTCAAGCTGCTGGGCAAGCTGCCCGCCGCGCTCGGCGTCGACATTCCGCAGAACGGCGAGCCGCGCACCGGGCTGTCCATGGGCGAGCACGCCGCCATCACCGCCAAGCAGATGGGCGTCAAGCGCACCGAGCAGGACGCGCTGGCCGCCGCCAGCCACCAGAAGATGGCCGCTGCCTACGACCGTGGCTTCTTCGACGACCTGATCAGCCCGTTCCTGGGGCTGTACCGCGACGACAACCTGCGCCCGAACTCGAGCGTGGAGAAGCTGGCGACGTTGAAGCCGGTGTTCGGTGTGAAGCACGGCGACGCCACCATGACCGCGGGTAACTCCACCCCGTTGACCGATGGCGCTTCGGTGGCGCTGCTGTCCAGCGAGGAGTGGGCCGCCGAGCGCGGCATCCCCGTGCTGGCCTACTTCGTTGACGGCGAGACCGCGGCGGTGGATTACATCAACGGTCCCGATGGTCTGCTGATGGCGCCGACCTACGCGGTGCCGCGTCTGCTGGCCCGCAACGGCCTGACCTTGCAGGACTTCGATTTCTACGAGATCCACGAGGCGTTCGCCTCGGTGGTGCTCGCGACACTGCAGGCGTGGGAGTCGGCGGATTACTGCAAGGAGCGCCTCGGCCTCGACAAGCCGTTGGGCGCCATCGACCGATCCAAGCTCAACGTCAACGGCTCGTCGCTGGCGGCCGGGCACCCGTTCGCGGCCACCGGCGGCCGCATCGTGGCCCAGCTGGCCAAGCAGCTCGCCGAGAAGAAGGCTGAGACCGGTAAGCCGGTGCGCGGACTCATCTCGGTCTGTGCCGCGGGCGGCCAGGGCGTGACCGCAATCCTGGAAGCCTGAGCGACCTAAGCACCTCATCGAGACCCCCGGTCATCGGCACTACGCCTGTGACCGGGGGTTTTGTCATTCCCGGAATCTGGTTAAAAAAAGTTTCAAGATTTTTCGGAGAGGCTGTAACGCTCTGGAAGTAGGTGTCGATACATGGGTAGCCTCGCGCCACCGTCCGACCCCCCGACCCGACGGCGGCGCGGGGCTACCTAATTTTTTGGGCAGCCCGCCGGTACGGCTACGAAGTCAGCAGACCGTATGCCATTCGTTTGAGGCCCACCCGGAGTTGTTGGAGATCGATCGGAGTCCGGTCGGTCTGGAAGAACATCAGCGTGGTGGTGATCGCCGAGTTGATGAAGAGCCACGCGATCGTCTCCGCTTCCAGATCAGCGTGGTACTGATCGCGATACTGCTGAACGTGCAGGGTCATCATCGTCTGCATCAGTACCGGCATATTCGAGCTGGCCTCGACCTCGCGTGCGAACTCGGGATTCTCGTTGAGATAGCGCAGGGTAGGGGCGTTGTCGGTGGTGAATGCGATCAACATGTCGATGGCGGAGTCCATCATCTGCTGCGGTGGCGCCAGTGCGTTGGCCGCCAGCGCTGACCGGACACCCGGCAGCTGTCGGTCAGCGGCGTCCCGGATCGCGGCCATGATGATGTCGTCTTTAGTGCTGAAGTACTGATAGATCGAGCCCTTGCCGATACCCGTGATGGCGGCAATGCGGTTGGTGGTGATCGCCTCCGGGCCTTCGGTGCGCAGCAGCTGCCCGGTCGCCGTCACGATTTTTGCGACCAGTTCCCGCGATCTCTGCTGTTGTGGCGCCTTGCGCAGCCGTGAACTGCGATTTTCCGATGCCATGACGGCCCCCAGACGAGACTTATATGCGACCTGGTGTTCACGTTAGCTTCTCGGGTAACGACACAAGGAGGTTTCGTTGTGACTGCACTGGTGGAGTCCCCGGCAACGCAGGGCCCGGTTTCGCGAGATTGGGCGCAGCCGGTGCCCGAGCTGTTCGATCCCCTCGGTGTGACCGCGTCCCTGGGTGGGCAATGGTTGTATCTGCCCGCTGTCGGTGCGGCGTTCATCATGCAGGGCATGCATCCGGTGATCGGGGATGTGACCGATCGGTACTCGGTGGCAGATCGAGACCCGGCGGGCCGGGCCATTCGTTCCTTCGACGCGGTGCAGCAGTGGATCTTCGGGGGTAAGGCCGCGATCGAACAGGGTTACTGGTTACGCACGATGCACAAGCCGCTGCAGATGCAGGGTGAGAGCGGCGGGAGGCAGGGTAAGCACATCAGCGCCCTGGACCCGGAGGCGTACGCCTGGGTGATCGCGACGGCGTATGTGGCGGGGCGCCGGGTGACGCCGCGATTCCTGGGACGGGACCTGACCGACGAGGAGGACGAGCAGCTCTTTCAGGACAATCGTCTACTGGCCCGGATCACTCAGGTACCCGAGCGTGGGTATCCCAGAACCCGCGCGGAGTTCTGGGAGTACTACGACCGCATGGTCGGGCAGGTTCTGATCAATCATCCTGCGGTCGCAGAGAATCTGGGGAAACTGGTCGATCCTTTGAGCGGCATCGAGGACTCACCGCTGCTGCGCCGGCTCCCGCGTTGGGTTCCCTCGAGTCTCGTGGTCGCAGCGTTAAAGCCCGTGCTGGCACCGATTTCCCGCGTTTTCTTCGTCCTGACTTTCGGGGCCATGGATCAGCGGGTGCGGGACATTCTCGGCGTCGCATGGACCCAGCGGGATGAGCGTCTGCTGCGTAGGTTTTTCACCGCCTATCGTGCCGCCGCTCGGGTGCTGCCCGAGCGTGTCACCTATTCGCCGCTTGCCTACCATGCCCGCGAACATCAGCGAGTGATCAACCGGATGCGCGGCCGTGAACTGGCCAATTTCGCAGCGCACGACAAGGGCGAACCATCTGCTGTCCGGCGTGCCCAGCGGGCGAGTGCATGACGTCCTATCGTCGTTCTCACGCTTCGGTGATACGCAGCGTGCCAGGAGAATTCGAGCCCTGCGTGGTAGAGGTGGAAGATCCGCGACCCGGCGAGATCATGGTCCGGATGGCCGCGGTCGGTCTGTGTCATTCCGACGATCACATCGCCACCGGAGACTTCCCGGTGGAGATGCTGCCGATGTGTGGGGGTCACGAGGGCGCCGGCGTTGTGGAGAAGGTTGGCGATGGCACAACGCAATTCGCCGTCGGAGACCATGTGGTGCTGACGTTTCTGCCCGCCTGCGGCCGCTGCCTGTGGTGTTCGCGCGGCATGCAGCAGCTCTGCGATGCCGGCGCCTATGCGCTCACCGGATCCAGATTCGACGACCCCACCAGCTACCGGCTGCGTCTCGACGGGCAGCCGTGTGGGCAGCAGCTGGGGCTCTCGGCGTTCAGCGAGTACACCACCGTCTCGGTTCAGTCCGCGTACAAGGTTCCCAAAGAGCTTCCGTTGAATCGGTTGTGTCTGTTGGGATGTGCGATGGGCACCGGATGGGGTACTGCCGTCAATGCCGCCGCGGTCAAGCCCGGGCAGACGGTGATCGTCATGGGCCTGGGTGGAGTCGGTGCCGCCGCGGTCCAGGGGGCCGCGCATTCAGGAGCGGCGAATGTTCTGCTGGTCGACCCGGTGGCGTACAAGCGTGAGGCGGCAAAAACATTCGGCGCGACTGAGGTGTTCGCCTCGATGGAGGAAGCCGCCGATCGGGCCCGCTCCTACACCAACGGACAGGGCGCGGACGCCACCATGATCACGGTGGGCCGGATGGAGCCGGGCGATCTCACGGCGGCCGTGGACTCCATCCGTAAGGGCGGCACGGTGGCGATGACCAGCATGGGCGCCTTCCGTCCCGAGGATGTGTCACTGGATCTGAGCATGGTCACGTTGATGCAGAAGACGATCAAGGGCGTCATCTACGGGAACTGGAGCCCGTTTGAGGCAGTGCCCACCATGCTGGCGCTCTATGCCAGCGGTGAACTCAAGACGGACGAGATGGTGACCCGCACCTATGCCCTTGACGAGATCGCTCAGGGATATCGGGACATGAAGCAGGGCAAGAATATTCGCAGCATTGTGGAGTTCGGATAGTCAGGCCGCCACCGTGACAAGCCGTTTCGGATATCCCGTCGCCCCATCGGGTACGGGGGACGCGATCTGATCGGTTTGCACCGCTCCGGTGCCGTCGGTGGCGCGTGCGGTGATGATGTGTTCACCCGGCGTCGCCTGCCAACCGAACCACCATTGCCGCCAGGTGTCGACCGAGTACTCGGGGGCAAGCGTCGCGGGCTGCCAGGGGCCGTCGTCGACCTGTACTTCCACCTTGGTGATGCCCCGATGCTGGGCCCACGCCGTGCCCGCCACGATCTGAGTGCCTGTGCCCAGGCGGCCGCCCGTTCGGGGCGTGTCGATGCGGCATCCCGTCTTGATGGGGCCGCGCGCCGACCAGCCGCGAACGGTCCAGTACGCCCGTGCGGTGTCGAATCGGGTGATCTCCCAGTCGACAACCCACTTGGTCGCGGACACGTAGCCGTACAGCCCGGGCACCACCTGCCGGACCGGGTATCCGTGCTCGACGGGCAGCGGTGTCCCGTTCATCGCAACGGCCAAGATGGCGTCACGGCCATCGGTGAGTACATCGAGTGGGGTGCCGGCCGTCCAGCCGTCGGCGCTCTTCGACAACAGCATGTCCGCATCACCGTGGACTCCAACGGATTCCAGGATCGCCTTGATGGGAAAGCCGGTCCACATCGCGTTGCCGATCAAGTCTCCGCCGATCTCGTTGGAGACGCAGGTCAAGGTGACGGCGCGTTCCGTTGCTGCCATGGCGTTCAGGTCTGCCCACGTCAGGATGCGCGGGCGGTCGACCATGCCGTGAATGTTGAGCTGCCACTCGGCGGTGGTCAGCTGGGGCACCCGCAGCGCCGTGTCGATGCGGTAGAAGTCCGCGTTACCGGTGATGTAGGGGGCCGCACCTTTGACGTTGATGCCGTCGGGCAGCGGCGGAGCGGGCGCGACGGGTGCGGGCAGTACAGCGTCGCGGCGTTCCTCGGCGACGACGGCACCCTTGCTCCAGCGGCTGCCGAGCCAATAGGTGCCGGCTGATCCGAGGGTGAAAACCGCTGCTGCTCCGAAGAATTTGCGTCGGTCGGGCGCATCCTGGCCATCGGCACGGCCCACCAGGGCTCGCAGCACGAGCACTCCGGCCACGGCCGCGATCACTGATGGCCAGATCCAGGTGAACGCCCCGGTCGGCCGGGTTACCGCGGCCAATGCGCCGACGACACCGAGCGCCGCGATAAGCGCCGAGCCATACCGTCGTTCTCGCTCCACGAGACCGGCGGTTGCCGCGAGTAGAGCGATGATCGCGGACAGGCATGCGAACAACACGGCCTTGTCGGAGGTACCGAAGACCCCGATCACCCATTCGCGTATGGCTGCCGGGGTGTGGTCGACGACCATGTTTCCGACCGCGAAAAAGGGTGCGGAATCCGGTGCGACGGCCGCGGCGGTCAGTTGTCCGGCCGCCAGTGCGGCGCCCGCGGCGATAAGGCCCGCGATGATCCGTCGTGCTGCCTGCTCCATCGTCACCTCCGTTTGGGGGTCTACTCTTCTCCTGCTTTCAACGAGCCGCCACCGCATATGGTTCAGATGTGGCACGGGTGTTGGTGACGGGCATGTCGGGAACAGGGAAGAGCACGCTGCTGGCGGAGCTGGCGCGTCGCGGATTTCGGACCGTCGACACCGATTACGACGGCTGGACGCTGTCTGACGGCGGCTGGGACGCTGTCTGACGGCGGCTGGGACGCTGTCAGGATGGCGGCGCTGCTGAGCCGGTATCCGGATGTCGTCGTGTCCGGAACCGTGGACAACCAGGTGGACTTCTATGACAGCTTCGGCCACGTGGTGCTGCTCAGCGTGCCGTTGGAGGTTGCCATCGCACGGGTGAGCTCTCGTACCGACAACCCCTACGGTCGAACCGAAATCGAGCGTGCCGAGATCGCCCGGTACACCGACGAGGTGGAGCCGCTGCTGCGCCAGAGCGCCACCGTGGAATTGGATGGGCGCCTTTCCGTGGCCGAACTGGCCGAACGCGTCGGGGCATTGGCGCGGTGATGTGTGAAACGGGGCCGAAAGGCTGCTAGACGGGCACCTTTGCGGCATTTGTTGGCACCGGGTCCTTTTCGGAATTCTCGTCGGGAGCCGATAGCGACCACACGGTCAGGTAGGCCAGCCCGAAGAACGCGGCGACCGCCACGGCCACACCGGTGTGGGCCACAAACGCGAACGGAGAGCTGACCCATTCCAGGGTGCTCGCGGCGACCGCGCCGGGACGGTGAATCAGGTCCCAGGAGTTCCAGCGCTGGAAGCGGCCGATCACCACGCCGACGGCGCACAGCCCGACCGAGACGACGACGACTATCCATCCGGTGAGAATGCCGAAATCACGCTGAATTCGCCGGTGTACCAACCGCAGTGAGACCACGCCGAGGATGATCCCGGTCCAGGCCGCGACGCCGTACTGCAGCACATGACGCCAGAATGCGATGCCGTCGATGAGGTGCACCAGATCGGTGACCAGATACGGTGCGTTGGGCAAGAATGCGAGCCACACCAAGCCAATCGGTATCAGCCAGATCTTGCGCCGGACGGCAGAGAATGCCAGTGCCGCGAAGACGGGCAGCCACGCCAGGAACAGATTCCAGATGAGGAACCGGGTGGGGTAGAACAGGGGCGCCGCCGGATCGGTGACCCCGAGCAGGAAGGTCAACAGGCTGGTTGCGACCAGCGAGAGAACCAGCACGGCACGTCGGGCTTCGGTCATGCGTCAAGTTTGCCCGAAGATTGACCGAAGCGGTCAGCCGGCGACCGCGCGGATGAATCCGACCGCCGCCTCTTCGAGTTGCTTCAGTCCAGGATCCTCCAGCGGGTAGTGCCCGGCCTGTTCGAGCGGTACCACTGTCACCGGAACCTTGGTGATGGGGTCCAGCACCGGCCGACTGAATTCGTAAGGGGTCCAACGGTCTTCATCGGGCTGGGCGAGGAGGATGGGACAGACATCGAAATCGGCGGGTTCGACGGCGGGTGCGTAGCCCATGTACTCGGCCAGGAACTTCACGCTGACCCAGTTGGCGGCGGACGTGCGGTCCTTCATGAAGATCTTCATCGCGGCCCGGCTGTTCGCCAGTGTGCTCATCTTCGCGGCCAGCCACATGGGGTAGCGCACCCGCCGGGCCGGTGTCTTGGCGGCGAGCCGCAGAAAAGGCACCCCGACGCGTGCGGTGAGCAGGTCGTGGGCGGTGCCGTCGGCCACCTCACGCACTCGCTGGTCCAGGAACGTCATGCCGATGATTCCGCGCACCGTGTCACGCGGCGCCTTGGCCGCGACGTGGTAGGCGAGCATTCCGCCGGCGCTCAGCCCGTACAGCACGATGGGTCGCACGTCGCGGCGGCGTTCGTACTCCAGGTAGTCGACAACCAGGTCCACCCAGTCGCCGTATCCCGGTACCGAACCCGGCGCCACATCGGTAAGCCCATAGCCGAGGTTGTCGATCGCGATCGTCTCGAAGCCCCTGCCCGCCAACGGCGCACCGAGGATCAGCGACATCTGACGGCCGTTGGTGCCGACGCCGTGCAGCAGCACCACCTTCACCGGTGCCGCGGGATTGGGGTACCGGTCCAGGTGCACCTGGTTGCCACGCCAGTCCCAGAACTCCTCGTGCGGTGCCGTCGACTCGTCCAGGCGCAGCCGCTCGGGAAGGAGCATCTGCAGGTCTTTCCACGCGTGCTGGTCGCGGTAGTAACGAGGCATACGGCAACCTTAGGTGGGGTGTGATCACGGCGGTACCCCGGAATGCAGAAGGCCCCCTGTTCCCGGAGGAACAGGGGGCCTTTGCGTTACTGAATCAGAAGGCGGCTTCGTCGAGCTCCATGATGTCGTTGTCGACGTTCTCCAGGATGGCCCGGGTCGAGGTCAGCTGCGGCAGCATGTTCTTGGCGAAGAACGAGGCAACCGCGATCTTGCCCTCGTAGAAGGACTTCTCGGCGCCGGTGGCGCCCGCGTCCAGAGCCTCGATGGCCACGGCGGCCTGACGCTGCAGCAGCCAGCCGATCAGCAGGTCGCCGACGCTCATCAGGAAGCGCACGGAGGCCGTTCCGACCTTGTAGACCTGAGTGATCTCCTGCTGGGCGGCCATCAGGTTGGCGGTCATGGTCGCTGCCATGCCCTGCACGTCCTCCAAAGCCGTTGCGAGCAGCGCACGCTCGGCCTTCAGGCGGCCGTTGCCGGTCTCGCTCTTGACGAACTCTTCGATCTGACCGGAGACGAAGGCCAGCGACTTGCCCTGGTCCTTGACGATCTTGCGGAAGAAGAAGTCCTGGGCCTGGATCGCCGTGGTGCCCTCGTAGAGCGAGTCGATCTTGGCGTCACGGATGTACTGCTCGATCGGGTAGTCCTGCAGGAAGCCGGATCCACCGAAGGTCTGCAGGCTTTCGGTGAGCTTCTCGTAGGCACGCTCGGAGCCCACACCCTTGATGATCGGCAGCAGCAGGTCGTTGAGCCGTACCGCTTCCTCGGCCTCCACACCGTTGATGGCCTTGGCGGCCACGGCGTCCTGGAAGGTGGTGGCGTAGAGGTACAGCGCGCGCAGGCCCTCGGCGTAAGCCTTCTGGGTCATCAGCGAGCGACGCACGTCCGGGTGGTGCGTGATGGTGACGCGGGGAGCGGTCTTGTCGGTCAGCTGCGTCATGTCCGCACCCTGCACGCGGGTCTTGGCGTACTCGAGCGCGTTCAGGTAACCGGTGGACAGGGTCGCGATGGCCTTGGTGCCCACCATCATGCGGGCCTGCTCGATGACGTCGAACATCTGGGCGATGCCGTTGTGCACCTCGCCGACCAGCCAGCCCTTGGCGGGAACGCCGTGCTGGCCCAGGCTCAGCTCACAGGTGGCCGAAACCTTCAGGCCCATCTTGTGCTCGACGTTGGTGACGAAGACGCCGTTGCGCTCGCCCGGCTCGCCGGTCTCGAAGTTGGGGATGAACTTGGGCACGAAGAACAGCGACAGACCCTTGGTGCCGGGGCCGGCGCCCTCGGGGCGGGCCAGCACCAGATGCATGATGTTTTCGAACATGTCATCGGAGTCGGCCGAGGTGATGAAGCGCTTCACACCGTCGATGTGCCAGGAACCGTCCTCCTGCTTGACGGCCTTGGTGCGGCCGGCGCCCACGTCCGAACCGGCGTCGGGCTCGGTGAGCACCATGGTGGCGCCCCAGCCGCGCTCGGCGATGAATTCGGCCCACTTCTTCTGCTCATCGGTGGCGACGTTGTAGAAGATCTGCGCGAAACCGGCACCACCGCTGTACATCCAGACTGCCGGGTTGGCGCCGAGGATCATCTCCTGGATGGCCCACATGAGCGCGCGCGGAACCGGGCTGCCGCCGAGTTCTTCGATCAGGCCGAGGCGATCCCAGCCTGCATCGGTGACTGCCTTGACGGACTTCTTGAAAGCTTCGGGGATGGCCACCGAGTGGGTCTCCGGGTCGAAGACCGGCGGGTTGCGGTCGCCTTCAGCGAAGGAATCGGCCAGTGGCCCCTCAGCGAGGGTGCGCATTTCGGAAAGGAACGTGCGTGCGGTCTCTTCGTCCAGCTCGGGGTACTCCTCACCACCGAATACCTGCTGAATGTTGAAGAGCTCGAAGAGGTTGAACTCCAGGTCGCGGACGTTCGACTTGTAGTGGCCCATGTGCGTCATTGCCTTTTCTCGTGGGTCTAACTGGGTCTCGTGGGGCTGTTCTGATATTCGGTTGGGTTCTTACTTCTGATTAAGTTACCCACCGGTAACAACTGAACTATACCGCTGCGTAGCGTATGACAAAAGTCCTGGCCTTGTGGTTGTTGTCACAATTAGATATCGCAGGTCAGGGGGCATTTTTCACGGTTTTGGGCGAGTGATGTCAGACAGGTGGTGTTGGCTTATGCGTGCCAGCTCACAGCCCCTGAGAGGAACCCCCGTATGCCTGCCATGCCTCCGCCCGTTTCCACCGAGTTGGACGGTCTGATCGAATACATCGCCGCGCAGCAAGACGCTTTTCGGATCGTGGCCTTCGGCCTGACCGACGATCAGGCCCGTCTTACCCCGACGGCGGGCACCTTGTCGGTCGGTGGGCTCATCAAGCACGTCACCAATATGCAGGCGGGCTGGACAGACAAGATTGTCGCCGCGCCTGGCCCGGGGCCGGACCGCCACCGGGCCGATGACGAATTCATCTTGCGTGCGGACGAGACGCTCGCCGGGGTGCTGGCGGCGTATTCCGCGCAATGCGACGCGACACTTGCCGCGATCAAGGACAAGGGGCTGGAGACTCCGGTGCCCGTTCCGTCGGCGCCGTGGTTTCCCAAGGACGTCGACGCGTGGAGTGTGCGGTGGGTGGCCCTGCACCTCATCGAGGAGTTGGCCCGGCATGCCGGCCACGCCGACATCATCCGTGAGTCCGTCGATGGCGCAACGATGTACGAGCTGCTGGCGGCCGCCGAGGGCTGGGAGCCCACGGATTGGCTCACCCCCTGGTCTCCCAAGAACTAGCGGCCGTAACGCAGGATCTTCATGGCGGTCGCGAAGTTCAGGGCGGTCGCGCTGAGAGAGCCTGCCGCGTCGTTTCGGTTGGACGCACCGCTGGCCAGGATGTACACGAGCAGGCCGCGAACCACATTGAATGAGACGTGCTGCCGAATGCTGTTCGCTCCGGATGGAAACATGAAGCACGATTCCGTTGCGGTGAGCTCTTTTTGGCCATTCTGGACCGGAGCCGGCTCATCGAACTCGAACGAGCATCGCCACGTGGTACTCGCGCCGGGGATCGTGTACGCGACCGCGTCGCACCTCTTCAATGCGTCGGAGGCGCCGTCCGGGGAGAGGGCATCGGATGCCGGGACAACCCGGATCAGGATCTCCCTCTCGGGCTTCTTGCGATCACGCAGGTACAACGTCGGCGTCTCACGGCCCTGGGCGCGCAGCGCCCACACGGGATCAATGGTGTTGCAGCCCACTGGGGTCCCACCAATGATGGTGGCCGCACCGGGCGCCACGGCCGGGTTGAACTCGCCCGACTTGAATGTGGGCGACGGGTTCTTCTCCCATCCGTCTGGATAGTCGAACTGGCCGGGCAGCAAGGTGTCCAGGACGGTGTTGGGTTGTCCGGCAAGCGATTCACCCGGCTTCACCACCGAGGCGGTCGCGCCAGACGAGGGAGCGGGTTTACCCCCACCATGGCGGGGCCAGATCACGACGGCGACCACCGTCGATGCGGCCAGCAGGGCGATGGCGCCGACAATCGCCACGATGCGCCTGTGCTTGACCAATGTTCGCGCGGAGTCTGTCGGTGTGGCCAGGTTCTGTACGAGATGGGGTGTGGGCTGCGGCGTCACGGTGGATACGGGTTGGGTCACGGTCTGCCGGTGCTGATGCGGGTCGGCCAGAATCTGTTGCGCGGCCTGGGCAAACTCCCCGGCACTTTGATACCGATCGGCGGGATTCTTGGCCATCGCCTTGGCGATCAATGCGTCCATTGACTCGGGCACAGAGGCGAACTGGGAGATGCGGGGCGGCGGCGCCGAGAGGTGTGCATTGATAACCGCGGGTAGCGAGCCCCCGGAGCCAAATGGTGGTTGACCCGTGAGCATCCGAAAGAGCGTGCAGCCCAAGGCATACACATCGGCGCGGCCGTCGACCGCGGCGCCGGACAGCACCTCCGGTGCCGCGTACCCGATCGTGGCGGTCACGTTCCCCGCGGAGGTAACCGAGTTGCTGTCGTCGAGCGCGCGAGTGACACCGAAGTCGCCCAACATGATTCGCCGATCGCCTTCGGACAGCAGGATGTTGGCCGGCTTCACATCGCGGTGCACCAGACCGCGGGCATGCAGATAGTCGAGCGCCTTGGCCACCTCGCTGATGATGTGAATGGCGCGGGTGAGCGACATGCGCCCGTTCCTCGACTCCGAGTGCGCATCGCTGCCCTGGACGTATTGCATGGCAATCCACAGATCGCCCTCGGGCGTTTCGCCTCGGTTGTGCACCGTGACGATGTTGGGGTGATCCAGAGACGCGGCCAGCGAGGCCTCGCGCATGAATCGTGCCCGGAAGTCAGGGTCGCGTGAGGCCTGGGCGTTGAGGATCTTCAGAGCCTCGGGACGTTGCAAATTCGGATTGGCGGCCAGGTACACGGTGCCCATGCCGCCGCGACCGAGGACGCGCTCGACCTGGTATCCGGATATGACCGTCCCCGGCGGTAGGTCTCCAGGTTGCTGGCTATCTGGACCCGACGGCGGCATCTCCGATGACGTCATTTCCCCTGTGCGTCCCTCTCGCCCGGCCGTGTGGTCATCGTACTTGTGATATTTCCTCATGGCGGTCAAGACGGTGGCCCCCGCGAGGCCGGACGGGGGACCATGGGGGCATGGCTGAGCTACCCGTCGTAGACCTTTCCGGCGACCCGGATCGGTTGCGTGCGGTGCTGCGCGAGGTCACCCATGAGGTGGGGTTCTTCTATCTCACCGGCCACGGTGTCTCGCCGCGGCTGGTCGACGAGGTGTTGTCGGCCGCTCGCAGGCTTTTCGCGCTGCCCGCGGAGGACAAGGATGCCATTGCCATGGTGCGTAGCCCCCATTTTCGTGGGTTTACCCGGCTGGGTGGAGAGCTGACCGGCGGGCTGACCGATTGGCGTGAGCAGATCGATGTCGGGCCGGAACGTCGGGCGACTGCGCACGGAAAGGATTTCGATTACCTGTGGTTGCAGGGGCCCAACCAGTGGCCGAAGGCGGTGCCCGAGCTAAGAGCAGCGCTCGCGAGCTGGGACGCGACGCTGGCTGCGGTGGGGCGAAAGCTACTGCGGGAGTGGGCCATTGCTCTTGGGTCTGCGGACGGAGTGTTCGACGAGGCTTTTGGCTCTGAACCTGCGACCCTGATCAAGGTCATCCGGTACCCGGCCCGCGGCACTACCGACCAGGGAGTGGGTGCGCATCGCGACTCTGGTGTGCTCACCTTGCTGCTGGCCGAACCGGAGGTGGGCGGACTGCAGGTGGAGGTGGACGGCACCTGGGTGGAGGCGCCGGGGCGGGCGGGTGCATTCATCGTGAACATCGGTGAGCTGCTCGAGCGGGCGAGCGGCGGGTATCTGCGTGCGACGCGCCATCGCGTGACGTTGACGGGCACGCCCCGGATTTCGATCGCCTACTTCTTCAATCCGAGGCTTGACGCGCGTATCCCGACGCTGGATCTCCCGCCGGAACTTCGGGCGCGGGCTCGACGTGCGGCGACGGACCCGGACGATCCGATCCATGCGACCTACGGCGAGAACGCCTGGAAAAGCCGGCTACGGGCGCATCCCGATGTGGCGGCCGCGCACGGGCATCTGCGCTAGCCATCTTCTGATTTCCCTCCGCGAACATTTGGTTCTCGAAATACTCGGGTTGTGGCAAACTATTGCCAGATACCGAGGAGGAGGAGCTATGCGGACGATTTGTTCGGTAGTCGCAGGGGTTGGTGTGGCGGCGGTGCTGGTTTCGGTGTTCGCCGCACCCGCTGCTTCGGCGGTGCCGGGGGAGGGCCCGGTTGCCGTTCAGTGCCAGGTCTATGCCAACAACAATTTCGGCCCACCTGGGTTTGGCCCGGGAAGCATGCCGGGTATGGGTTTCGGCATGAAGCAGTGGGCTGGCTCTGTGATCGGTCACGGAAGTAACGAGCCTGAAGCCCGGCAGGATGCGGAGCGTCAGATGTGGGGCCCGTACGGCATGGCGCCAGAGCTCCGTGACTGTGTGCCTGCGGCATAACGAGCGAAGCAACGATCACTTCGTGGTGTGCGCTATCGGCAATGCCTTAGCGGGCTGCGCCGTCGCTGCGCACTTTGTTGACGATGACGTCCAAGACATTTTCGGCCGGTCGAGGGTCATCACCGTGCGCCGTGATGTAAACGAGGCATCCTCGGACAACCGCGTAATAGGTCAGGTACCGGTAGTCGAAGCTGCTCCGGCAGCGCGATTCAACGACGGCGACATCATCTGCCGAGACGGCGGGGATGGGCAGATGTGCGGTATCGGTACACGTGATGTCGGCGGTGCCGTGCTGGGGGCACTGGGCAGTCCAGGTACGGACCGCCGATAGGTCCCGCCATGCACCGGGCTCGGCGATAACAATCGACAAGATAGATCCACCGGCACGTGTGAAGTGCGTGAGATACAGCTGGGCCGGAGTGTCTCCGGTGGGTAACTGGGCGGGCATCCCGCGTGCCGAATCGCAGGGGGCGACAGTGGGCTGATCGGGACTCGATACCGGAATGGCCAATTTGGCAATGGCTATTCCGTTGGCGGGTGGCGTAGTGAACCCGGCCGGGTACTCGGATGGATTGGGGAGATACACCGCGAGATCCCTCGGCAGTTTCGCACTTGTCGTGGTCGGGGAAACCCCCTCGGCGAGGACGTGTGCCCGCCAGCCAAGGGTAAGGGCCAGGAAGACACCGGCGGTGGCCAGCAGTAAGGCGATTCCCGCCAGTACCTGCCGCCCGGCGCTCTTGTCGCTCATCGGCGCTAGATACTGCGGGCCTTGAACTGAGGTTCGGTCTTGTCGATGCCGGCTTTGCGTGCGATGGCGAAGTTGGGTCCCCGCATGAGCCGCAGTTGCAGGCGTCGCTCCAGGCCGAACGCGCGGCGCGGGACCATGGACCATGCCTTGTCGAACAAGGTCTTGGTGGCTGCCACCGAATCGGGGGAGCGCGACAGGATCTGGTCGATGAGTTCGGCGGCGTCGGCCTCGGGGTCGGCGCTCACCTGGGTCACCAGTCCGATTTCCTTGGCGTAGAAGCCGTCGAACATCTCACCGGTCATGGTGAGCCGTTTGGCGGTGTCGATTCCGATCAATTGACTCAGCGTGACGCTTCCGGACATATCGGGGATCAGGCCCCACTTGGCTTCCAGGATCGAGAACTCCGCATCGGGTGTGGTGAACCGGAAGTCGGCGGCCAGGGCCAACTGAAGCCCGCCGCCGTAGCAACGGCCGTGGATGACGGCGATCACCGGGATGCGCAACCGGCGCCAGGCCCAGCACGCCTCCTGAAAACCATTGGTACCCAGCCAGGGGAGCGGAATGAAGTTCGCGACCACGCGCGCCGGGTCCTTGCCTGCGGCCGCGAAATCCAGCCCGGTAGAAAAGGCGTCCCCCTCACCGGACAACACCACCACACGGATCGAGGTATCTGAGGCAATATGGCGGGCGGCGGCAGTCAGCCCGTTGAGCATGTCGAGGGTGAGTCCGTTGAGCTTCTCGGGCCGGGACAAGGTGACGCGGGCTACCTCGCCGTCGACGCGTAGGGTCACATGTGACGTCATGAAGCAAGACTAGAGGTGACATCCAGTTATGACGAGCGATACCACTTTGGACGCGGCGACGCTGCGCGAGGCATTCGGGCACTTCCCGACCGGCGTGGTTGCCATTGCCGCCGAGATCGGTGGAACGCGAACCGGATTGGCCGCCAGCACGTTTGTGCCGGTGTCCCTGGATCCGCCGCTCGTGGCGTTCTGCGTTCAGAACTCTTCGACAACGTGGCCCAACCTGCGGGTGGCCCCACGTCTGGGTATCAGTGTGCTGGGTGAGGCGCATGACGATGCTGCCCGCACGCTTGCCGCCAAGACCGGCGATCGGTTCGCGGGCCTGGACACCTCGACCACCGAGAGCGGTGCGGTGTTCATCGGCGGCACCACCGCCTGGATCGAGACCTCTATCCAGTCCGAGGTGCCTGCCGGTGACCACGCGATCGTCATCCTCAACATCCACGGATTGACCGTGCACTCCGCAGTGGCTCCGATCGTGTTCCACCGCAGTAAGTTCCGCAAGCTGATTGGCTAGACTGGCACCGGGTAGGGACTGCTCCGGTTGGTTCGGGCCCAGTCACGTTCGGCGTCGGAGTTCATCGGCGGCGGCACCAGTCCGTTGATCATCCAAAGCTCCTCGCTGGTCTCGTCGATGTGAAACTCCCAGTGCAGGTCCGCCCGGTCCAGATGCGGTGCCAGGACGCTGCCGAGGTGCTGGGTGATGCGCTCGCGCCCGGCTTTGTCGGGCAGCGTCCGTGCGATGTGATCCACGACGATCCGTACCGCGTTCGTGGTGGGTTCCCCGCCGACGTAGAAGTCGGACGGTGGGATCTCCTTGAACACCGTGACCACGTAGAACCGCGGAAGCCCGACGGCGACGTAGACCTCCGTTATGCGTGCGGCCAGATCGGCCTTTTCCTTGTCGGAAAACATGTTTGGTGTGTGGTAGATGGTCCAGAGGGGCATGTCGATCTTCTCCTGGTGGATGCGAGGTCAGTGGCCGGGACGGTAGGCGAGATTCTCGACAGGGCCCGATAGCTGCGACTTCACCTGCGCGGTGAGCTCGTCGGTCAGCACCTCGTTATCGCCCTTCTCCAGTGCATCGATGATGCGTGCCGCGATCACGCCGGGCGGTGTCTTCGGAACGTCGAGGGCGGACACCATGTCGGTGCCGATGAATCCCGCGTGTACGCCCAACACGTGTGTGTGCTGTGGTTCCAGCTCCAGGCGCAGGGTGTTGGTCACCGACCAGATGGCCGCCTTCGACGCACCGTAGGCGCCGGCTCCGCCCAGCCAGGAGAGCACCGAGTGGATGTTGATGATCGCTCCGCCGCCGTTGGCCTTGAGGATCGGCGCGAACGCCCGGATGACCCGCAGCGGGCCGAAGACGTTGGTCTGGAACGTCGCGTCCACCCGATCAAGGTCGCCGGTGAGCAGCGAATCGGGATGCAGCACACCGGCGTTGTTGACCACGATCTCGACGTCGGTGAGCTCACGGGCCAGCGCTCGCACCGATGACTCGGAGGCCACCTCGAGCTGTTGGGGAATCACCTGCGCGCGCGGGTCCTCGAAGGGTTGGCGGGCGGTGCTGTAGACCTTGCGCGCTCCGCGGCTCAGTACCTCGTCGACGATGGCTGCGCCCAGTCCGCGGCGCCCTCCGGTGACCAGTACGACCTTGTTCTCGACCATCCCTATCTCCTAACTAACGATTACGTTAGTTAGGACGCTAGCGGGACTAGCTGAATAACGCAAGCGTTAGTTACAATGGCCCGGTGACCATGGAGTTCGAGCGGCTGCTGCAGGACCGCTCCCGCTGGAACACCGATGCGTGTTCGATCGGGAAGGCCCTGGACTTGCTGGGCACCAAGACCGCATTCCTGATCGTCCGCGAATGCTTTTACGGCTCAACCCGATTCGACGAGTTTTCCGAGCGCATCGGGGTATCTGCCCCGGCGGTGTCGCGTGCACTCAAGCAGTTGGAGGCGGCGGGCGTCATCGAGAAGGTGCCTTATCGCGAGCCCGGTCAGCGGGAGCGGGACGGGTACGTGCTGACCCGGATGGGCCAGGATCTGCTTCCGGTACTGCTGTCCCTGCTCAAGTGGGGGGACGAGTACCTGCAGGATGGGCACAAGCCGCTGGAATTGATCGATAAGAAGACCGGGCGGGAAATCGATGTTCAGGTGACATCGCGCCCGGGTCAGCAGCTGAGTGCCGAAGGCATCGAGGTCAGGTGGGCGGGGCGTTAGACCGCTAGGGCAGGTGTCCTTCCAGTGCGTCCAGGTGCCCGCTCCAGAAGTGCCGGTATGGGTCGATCCACTGGTCGATCTGGACCAGGCCATCGGCACGCAGCGCGTAGATCCGGCGTTGTGCATCCGGCCGGGCATCGACCAGGCCGGCCTCGCGCAGCACGCGAAGATGCCGCGAGACGGTGGGCTGTGTCAGGCCGGGCAGTGTCGCGACGAGTTCTCCGGCGGTCCATTCCCCGCCGGCCAGCGCATCGAGCAGAATCCGGCGGCTTGGCTCCGCCACCGCTTCGAAAACGTCCATGCGTCGAGTATTGCACTCTATCTATATAGACACAATGCTATATAAAGGATCGTCATCATCACGCCCCGGCCGCTGATACGGCCTAGGGGCGTTTGGCGAGTTCCTCTTGGTATCCGCGGATGCGATCACGGAGTTCGCGCGCGTCGTCGGCGCGATCTTCGCGATCGGCGAGATCGGCACGCAACGAAAGCTCCTTGATGGCAGTGCGGATATCCGCGACGCTCACAGTGTCACCCATATTCCGATGTTGCCCGTGTTGCCCGAATTGGGCATTGGCAACCAGTCACAAAGTCCCGCGCAACAACTTGGAGTTCAGCGGCGCCCGATGATCGCGCGGAGCTTGCCGATCTGCCACTTGGCCACCGGACGCACGAGTGGTGCGGCCAGGCGCAGCGGGAGCCAGCCCACCCATTTAGGGGTGCCGCCCACATGCCAGGTGAGCCGGGTGCCGCCGGTGCCGTTATCTGCCACTTCGAAGATCTCCGCAGCCGAATCCAGAACCAGCGGAACAGAACATGCGGTGATGGTGACACCCAGTGTGCGGTTGGGTTCATTGACGACGATCTGTTCGGCCAACACCCCGAAGGTGTTGACGAATGCGCGCTTGGTGCCCACCTCTCGCAATGCCGTACCGGCGTAGTCCACACCCTTGGAGAACGGGACCCAGCTCATGAACCGCTCGTCGAGCAGGGCCTTGAACACGCGATCGGGAGGGTAGAAGAAGTCGCGCTGGACCGAGAGTGCGAAGGAGGCGTCGGAAGCCAGATACTCATGCAGCTGATCGGCGGCTACGGGGGTGAGATTGAACCGAGCGGCCGAGATGCCGCCCGCAGCAAGAATTGCCAGCAGGATCAAGCCCGCGACGGCACCTACGGCTGCCAGGCAGACAACGGCGATGACGATGACGAGCCAGGTTTCCATGCGCTTCTCCTGTGCAAGACCCGGCTAGCGGCGGAACAGCTTGTTGCCCAACCAGACAATCGGGTCGTACTTGCGATCGGCGATCCGCTCCTTCATAGGGATCAGCGCATTATCGGTGATGTGGATGCCTTCGGGGCATACCTCGGTGCAGCACTTGGTGATGTTGCAGTAGCCCAGGCCCAGTTCCTCCTGAGCCACCTCGCGCCGATCGGCAACATCGAGTGGGTGCATCTCCAGCTCGGCCACCCGCATCAGATAGCGCGGTCCGGCGAAAGCCTTCTTGTTCTCCTCGTGGTCGCGCACCGCGTGGCAGGTGTTCTGGCAGAGGAAGCATTCGATGCACTTACGGAACTCCTGTGACCGCTCGACATCTTCCTGCTGCATCCGGTACTCGCCGGGTTTCAAGCCCTTCGGTGGGGTGAATGATTGGACTTCTCTGGCCTTTTGGTAGTTGAACGACACGTCGGTAACCAGGTCGCGAATCACCGGGAAGGCGCGCAGTGGCGTCACCGTGATGGTCTCGGATTCATCGAATGTCGACATCCGGGTCATACACATGAGCCGCGGACGGCCATTGATCTCGGCCGAGCAGGAGCCGCATTTTCCGGCCTTGCAGTTCCAGCGCACCGCCAGGTCCGAGGCCTGAGTGGCCTGGATGCGGTGGATGATGTCGAGCACGACCTCGCCCTCGCTCACCGGAACGGTGTAGTCGATGAGCTCACCGCCGTCGTCATCGCCTCGCCAGACCTGGAGGTGCGCGTCATAGCTCACGTCAGGACTTCCTTCCTGGGTGCTCTGCCAGTTCTTCGGGCGTGAAGTATTTCTCCAGCTCGCCGATCTCGAAAAGTTCCAAAAGATCTGGGCGTAAGGGGATCTGCGGCTCGGGCGTGACGAGTACATCGGGTACCGCCGGATCTCCGCCGGTGGTGCTGCAGACCAGCAGGGTCTTGCGCCAGGTGGCGTCCATGTCCGGATGGTCATCGCGGGTGTGTCCGCCTCGGCTCTCGGTGCGCAGCAGCGCCGCCTTGGCCACGCACTCACTGACCAGCAGCATGTTGCGCATGTCGATGGCCAGGTGCCAGCCCGGATTGAACTGCCGATGCCCTTCCACGGCAACGTGTTTGAAGCGCTCCTTGAGCTCATTCAGCTTGACCAGGGCCTGTTCGACTTCCTCTTCCTTGCGGATGATGCCGACCAGGTCGTTCATGGCCTGCTGCAGGTCGGTGTGCAGTGTGTACGGATTTTCGGCACCCTCGGCCGCCGGGTCACCGAAGGGCGCCAGCGCCAGGGCGGCAGCCTTGTCGACGTCGGCCTCGGTGATCTGTGGGCGGGAAGTGAGTCCCTTGACGTAGTCGGCGGCTCCCAGACCGGCGCGCCGTCCGAACACCAGCAGGTCGGAAAGGGAGTTGCCGCCCAACCGGTTTGACCCGTGCATGCCGCCGGAGCATTCACCGGCCGCGAAGAGACCGGGCACCGTCGCGGCTCCACTGTCGGGATCGACCTCGATGCCGCCCATCACGTAGTGACAGGTCGGACCGACTTCCATGTCGTCCTTGGTGATGTCCACCTCGGCGAGTTCCTTGAACTGGTGGTACATCGACGGCAGCCGCCGCTTGATCTCTTCGGTGGGGATGCGTGAAGCGATGTCGAGGTACACGCCGCCGTGCGGGGTGCCGCGGCCGGCCTTGACTTCGGAGTTGATGGCCCGGGCGACCTCGTCACGGGGCAGCAGGTCAGGGGTGCGCCGTGCCGAGTCGTTGTCCTTGAGCCACTGGTCGGCTTCTTCCTCGGTCTCGGCGTATTGACCCTTGAACACCGCGGGGATGTAGTCGAACATGAATCGCTTGCCCTCGGAGTTCTTGAGCACTCCGCCGTCGCCGCGCACGCCTTCGGTGACCAGGATGCCTTTCACCGAGGGAGGCCAGACCATGCCGGTCGGATGAAACTGGATGAACTCCATGTTGATCAGCGTGCCGCCGGCGCGCAGTGCCAGGGCATGACCGTCACCGGTGTACTCCCAGGAGTTCGATGACACCTTGAACGACTTGCCAATGCCGCCCGTGGCCAAAACCACTGCGGGAGCCTCGAAGAGGATGAACCGGCCCGATTCGCGCCAGTATCCGAACCCGCCGGCGATCCGGTCCCCGTCCAGGAGCAGGTCGGTGATGGTGCACTCGGCGAAGATCTTGATACGTGCCTCGTAATCACCGGTCTCGGCGAAGTCTTCCTGCTGTAGCGAAACGATCTTCTGCTGCATGGTGCGGATGATCTCCAGGCCGGTGCGATCGCCGACGTGCGCCAGCCGCGGATAGGTATGGCCACCGAAGTTGCGCTGGCTGATCCGGCCATCCTTGGTGCGATCGAACAACGCGCCATAGGTTTCCAGTTCCCAGACCCGGTCCGGGGCCTCCTTGGCGTGCAACTCGGCCATCCGCCAGTTGTTCAGGAACTTGCCGCCGCGCATGGTGTCACCGAAGTGCACCTGCCAGCTGTCCTTGTCGTTGGCATTGCCCATCGAGGCGGCGCAACCGCCTTCGGCCATCACGGTGTGTGCCTTGCCGAACAGGGATTTACAGACGACCGCGACCTTAAAGCCCCGTTCACGTGCCTCGATGACGGCGCGTAGTCCGGCGCCACCGGCACCGATCACGACTACGTCGTATTGGTGCCGTTCGAGTTCAGCCATTAATTAACCCCAGTTTGTTTGCGAGGATGAGTATGAATGTGATTGTCAACCAACAAATCTCATGTCGGAGATGGTGCCGCTGGCCACCAGCATGACGTACAGGTCGGTGAGTATCAGCGTGCCCAGCGTGATCCAGGCGAACAGCATGTGCCTGGTGTTGAGCTTGCTGACCTGTGTCCATATCCAATACCGGACAGGGTGTTTGGAGAAGTGCTTGAGCCGCCCGCCGGTGACATGCCGGCAGGAGTGGCAGGAGAGCGTGTACACCCACAGCAGAACCACGTTGGTCACCAAGATCACGTTGCCCAAGCCGAATCCGAAACCGCCGGTCTTTTCCGAATGGAAGGCGACGATGGCGTCGTAGGTGTTGACGAGCGAGATGATCGCCGCGGCGTAGAAGAAGTACCGGTGAATGTTCTGCATGATCAGCGGCAGCTTGGTCTCGCCGGAATACTTCGCGTGGGGCTCGGCCACCGCGCAGGCGGTCGGCGACTGCCAGACCGAGCGGTAGTAGGCCTTGCGGTAGTAATAGCAGGTCAGCCGGAAGGCGAGCAGGAACGGCAGCGAGATGAAGGCCATGGGAATGAACCAGGGGAGATCACCCACCCAATGCCCGAAATGGCTGGCCCCGGGAGCGCAGGCAGTGCTGACGCATGGTGAATAGAACGGCGTCAGATAGTGATATTGCGGCACCCAGTACGCGCTGCCCCAGAAAGCGCGCACAGTGGCGTAGATGACGAATGTCGCCAGCCCGAGGTTGGTGAGTAATGGTGCGAGCCACCACTTGTCAGTGCGTAGCGTGCGCTGCTGAATCTGGGCACGCGAAGGCGAGAAGACCCCGGTGGCTTGACTCATCTGTAGCCACCAACTCCTTCGTCGTCGATATCGCCCCAGAACTCCCGGTCGTACTCGGTGTCGGGGATTTGGATCTTCTCGTTGCTCGCGAGCCGGTGCTCATGAGGCGAGAGATCCAGATCGGCGGCGTCGATATCCAGCCGCTCTACGTCATTGACGATGCGGCGCACGGCCGGCAGGTCGCCATAACGAGACTGCAGAGAGTGGACACAGCGGCGCAGGCTGCCAAGTGCTTGGTTGAGCTCGGTGAGCTCCGTCTTCGTCGACATCGGACTCCTTGGGCTGAAGGTGTCGTGGATCACAGGCTACGACAACCATCTTGCCAGGACAGCCGAACGGAAAGTGACACAAGTCACTGATGTCGTCAGTTAATTCAAGATCACCGAGCAGTTTCGGCGATTGCTGTGCCGAGCTGCTCGGTGGTGTCGCTACCTCCGAGATCGGGCGTGCGAACGCGACCTTCTTCCAGTACCTGGTCGACGGCGAGGCGAATCTTGTTGGCCGCGTCAGGCTCGTTCAGATGGTCCAGAAGCATGGCGCCGGCCAGTATCTGTGCGATGGGGTTGGCGATGCCCTGGCCGGCTATGTCGGGTGCCGAACCGTGCACCGATTCGAACATGGAGATGGCGGTTCGTTCCGGGTTGATGTTTCCGGATGCCGCCAGTCCCAGGCCTCCGGTAACCGCCGCCGCCAAGTCGGAGAGGATGTCGCCGAAGAGGTTGGAGGCAACGATGACGTCCAGGCTGCCGGGATCACTGATCATCCGGGCGGCAAGAGCGTCGACGTGCATCGACACGGAGGGAACCTGTGGGTATTCGGCCGCCACCATGTTGAAGATGCTGTCCCAGTAAGGCATTGAATGAATGATGCCGTTCGATTTCGTGGCCGAGCAGACGCGGAATCCGGCAGACGCGGCCAGCTCGAATGCGTACCGGATGATGCGCTCGCACCCGATGCGCGTGAAAACCGATTCCTGAAGCGCGAATTCGTTCTGATTGCCGCGGTTGTGAATGCCGCCGATCGGCGAGTATTCGCCCTCGGTGTTCTCGCGCACGATGACCATCGAGAGGGCATCGGCAGATACTCCGGCCAGAGGCGAGGCGATACCGGGCAGCAGACGTACGGGTCGCAGGTTCACGTACTGGTTGAAGGCGCGCCGCAGCGGGATGAGCAGTCCCCATAGCGAGACGTCATCGGGCACGCCCGGATACCCCACGGCGCCAAGCAGAATAGCGTCGAATCCGGCCAGTGTCGCGGGCGCGTCGGCGGGCATCATGGCGCCGGTGTTGGCGTATCTCTGGCAGGAATAGTCGAATTCGGTCCATTCGATGCGGCCGCCGGTGGCGGCGTCCATCACCTTGACGGCCTCCCTGGTCACGTCGACGCCGATCCCGTCACCCGGAATGGTCGCCACGTTCATCCGGGCGTTCATACGGCCGCGCCGATGTACTTGGTCTCCAGGAACTCCTCGATTCCCGCGAAGCCCCCTTCCCGTCCGATCCCGGATTGTTTGACGCCGCCGAAGGGGGCGGCGGGGGTGGACACGACGGGCCGGTTCAGCCCCACCATGCCGGTCTCCAATTGCTCGGAAACCCGCCATCCGCGTCGGGCATCATTGGTGTACAGGTATGCCACCAAACCGAATTCGGAGTCATTGGCGCGGGCGATCACTTCCTCCTCGGTGTCGAAGCTAGCTATGGCGGCCACCGGGGCAAAGATTTCGGTCCGCATCATGTCGCTGTCATCGGGCACGTCGGTCAGCAGGGATGGAGGGTAGAAGTATCCGGCACCGTCAGGAATCTCGCCGCCCAATCGCACTGTGGCACCGCGCTTCCGGGCGTCCGTGACCAGACGGTCGGCCTTGGCCACCGCGTCTGGGTCGATCAGCGGGCCGACATCGACACCGGGTTGGGTGCCGCGTCCCATATGCAGCGCCCCGAGCTTTGCGGTGAGCGCCTCGGTGAACGCTCCGGCGACACCGCGCTGCACGTAAATCCTGTTGGCAGCGGTACAGGCCTGGCCGATGTTGCGCATCTTGGCGATCAGCGCGCCGGCGGCGGCCTCTTCGGGGTCGGCGTCGTCGAACACGATGAACGGTGCGTTTCCGCCCAACTCCATCGAGGTGCGTTTGACGGTAGGTGCGCACTGCGTGAGCAGGTAGCGGCCCACCTCGGTGGATCCGGTGAAGGAGAGCTTGCGCACTCGGGGGTCGGCAAGCAGGGGTGCCATGGTCGGTCCGGGGTCGGCGGTGGTGATCACCGATACCACCCCGTCGGGAACTCCGGCTTCGCGCAGGATGCCGAGTAGGGCGAGCATCGACAGTGGCGTCTGTTCGGCCGGTTTGACCAGACAGGTGCAGCCCGCGGCCAATGCGGGGCCGATCTTTCGGGTGCCCATGGCCAGCGGGAAGTTCCACGGCGTGATCAGCAGGCAGGGGCCCACCGGGCAGTGGGTCACGATCAACCGTGATCCGCCGTCGGGTGCCAGCATCACGCCTCCGTCCTGGCGTACCGCTTCGCCGGCAAACCAACGGAAAAACTCTGCCGCGTAGGTGACCTCGCCGCGTGACTCGGTGAGTGGCTTGCCCATCTCCAGGGTCATGAGCAGTGCCAGGTCTTCGGTGCTCTCGATCATCAGCGTGTAGGCACGCATCAGTATGTCGGCGCGCTGCTGCGGCGAGGTCGAGGCCCAGGAGCGTTGGACGGCAACCGCATTACTCAACGCGGTGAGTGCGGCGCGGCCGTCCATGTTGGCGACATCGGCCAGCACCTCTTCGGTCGAGGGGTCCACGACGGGGAAGGTAGGACCGTGGCGGAGCTGCTGGGAGAGCGCGGCGGCGACCACCGCGCTTTCGGTGGACAGGGGGGTAGACACTGCGCCTGGATGCATGCCACCATGCTAGGGAGATTGTCAACAATCGACAATAGTTCGGAGTATGTCAGTGGAAGGGATGCCGTGACTGCGTTATCGCCCGTGCTCAAGCAGGCCACCTCGGTGGTGGCGGTGCGAGGCCAGGGTTGCTATCTGTATGACGAAAGTGACCGTGAATACCTGGATTTCACTGCGGGTATCGGTGTCGTGAGTACGGGTCACTGCCATCCTCGTGTGGTCGAGGCCGCGCAACGGCAGGTGGCCACGCTCATTCACGGGCAGTACACCACGGTGATGCATCGACCATTGCAGAACCTGGTGCGCCGTCTTGGTGATGTGTTGCCTGCGGATCTGGATTCGTTGTTCTTCGCCAACTCGGGCAGCGAGGCCATCGAGGCCTCCGTGCGGTTGGCGCGGCAGGCCACCGGCCGCCCGAACATCGTTGTGTTCCAAGGTGGATTTCACGGACGTACCCTGGCCGCGGCCACCATGACCACCTCGGGGCCACGATTCTCATCGGGAATCGGCCCCTTGATGGCCGGCGTGTACACGGCTCCTTTCCCGACGGCGTATCGGTATGGCTGGAGCGAGACCGAGGCCACCCGGTTCGCGCTGCAAGAGTTGGACTACCTGTTCGCCACCGCGACGGCACCCAATCAGGTGGCAGCGCTGGTCATCGAACCGGTGTTGGGCGAGGGCGGTTACATCCCCGCCAACACCGAGTTCCTCAACGGCGTCGCCGAACGCGCTCGCCAGCACGGCATCCTGCTGGTGGTTGACGAGGTGCAGACCGGATTCGGCCGCACCGGAGAGTATTTCGGCCATCAGCACTTTGGCGTGACGCCAGACATCCTGGTGATGGCCAAGGGAATCGCCAGCGGGTTCCCCATCTCGGGTATCGCGGCCTCTGCCGAGCTGATGGGGCGTGCCTGGCCCGGTTCGCAGGGCGGAACCTATGGCGCCAATGCCGTTGCCTGTGCGGCTGCGCTGGCCACCCTCGACGTGATCGACGAGGAACGGCTCGTCGAGAACGCTCGGGCGCGTGGCCGGGAGCTTCTCGACGGTGCGCGAAAGATCGCTGCCGAGAGAGGGATTGACGGTGATGTGCGCGGCTTGGGGTTGATGGTAGGTGTGGAGTTCAGTGCGGACGGCAGGCCTGCGGCCCAGCTCGCCGCCCGGGCCCAAGCATTGGCGGCCGAGAAGGGGCTGCTCCTGCTGATGTGCGGTCCACATATGAATGTGGTGCGGATGATTCCACCCCTGGTAGTGACGGCCGATCAGATATCCGATGCCCTGGGCATCTGGAGCACCGTGTTGGCGGAGCTGTGATGGATCGCTACATATCCATCACGCTGACCAAGCGGGGCGTGACCTGCCGTGCCCGGCTGCTCGACGCTGAGGCACCGAGAACCTGTGAAACGGTATGGAACTCACTACCGGTCGTTGGGCAGGCATACCACGCAAAGTATGCGCGCAACGAGGTGTACACCCTGTTGCCGCCGTTACTGCCGGCGCCCGGCCGGGAGAATCCAACCATCACCCCGATCCCCGGGGATGTGTGCTTCTTTGGGTTCGAGCCATGGGAGATCGGTAACCCCGCCTACGGGTACGAGCCGGGATCGGAAGCGCATTCGGCGCAAGGCGCCACCGATCTGGCGATCTTCTATGGCCGCAACAATCTGCTGATCAACGGGGACGCCGGATGGGTGCCCGGGAATGTGTTCGCGACCATCGAAGAGGGTCTGGCCGATATTGCGGCCGCCTGCCAGGATCTGTGGCTCACCGGCGTTCAGGGCGAGCAGTTGGCCTTCGCGCGGGCCTAGTTCGGGCCTAGCCCGCGAGCACCCGCTCGGCGAAATGGCCGACCGCCAGCACCAGGTCGTCGCTGTGCCGCGGGCCGATGATCTGCATGCCGACCGGCAGCCCCGTTGAGGTGCTGCCCACCGGAATCGACAGGGCCGGCTGCTGAGTCATGTTGAACGGGTAAGTGAATGGTGTCCACTGTGCCCACCAGCGCATCCCTGAGTTCGGCGGAACGTCGGCGCCCAACGGGAACGCGGGGATCGGCACGGTCGGGGTGATGAGCACGTTGTGGATCTCGTGGAAAGCACCCATGATGGCGCCCAGTTCTACACAGGCGTTACGTGCTCCCAGATACTCGGTGGCGGAGGCCTCAAGGCCGATGTCCCACATCTGGGCCAGCCCCGGATCTATCCCGTCGCGTACCTCGCTGAGGGTGCCATAGCTGTTGAGACTGGCGGCCGCCCCTGCGGCCCATAAGATTTCGAAGGCATCGATGGGGTCGGAGAATCCCGGATCTGCGTGGGTCACGGGCAACCCGGCCTCGTCAAGGGCGTTCACCGCGTTTTCGACCAGGTCGGCGACCTCGGGATCGACGTCGGCGTAGCCGAGCGTGGGTGAGTAAGCGATATCCAGGCCTGTCATATCCCGGTAGACCTGCGAGCGGTAGGTGGTGAGGGTGGGCGGCTGCGAGGTGGGATCGCGGTGGTCCGGCAGGCTGATGATGTCCATCAGCAGCGCAGCGTCTTCCACCGTTCGAGTTATCGGGCCACCGTGTGCCAGCGGCCCGAAGGGGCTGATCGGGTACATCGGGACCCGGCCGTGCGTGGGTTTGAAACCGACTACGCCGCAGAAGCTGGCGGGTATCCGGATGCTGCCCCCACCGTCGGTGCCGATGGACATCGGGCCCATGCCGGCGGCCACCGCAGCCGCGCTGCCGCCGGAAGACCCGCCTGCCGTGCGGCGCGGGTCGGCCGGGTTATGGGTGATTCCGCGCTGACGGCTATCGGTGACCCCCTTCCAGGCCAGCTCGGGCGTGGTGGTCTTGCCGACCATGACCATGCCGTCGGCCCGGATGCGATGTACAGCGGGGCTATCTGCCTCCCATGGGCCGGCAGGATCGACCAGGCCCGAGCCTCGCAGGGTCGGCCAGTTCTGGGTCAGGAAGACGTCCTTGATGGAGATCGGCACCCCGTCGAGCAGCCCACGGGTGTAGTGGCCGTGCCATCGCTCCTCGGATTGTGTGGCCGCTGCCAGAGCGGCTTCCTCGTCGACGAGGCAGTAAGCATTGATGGCGCTATCGGTTTGGGCGATTTTGGACAACACCGCGGCTGTCGCCTCCACCGGAGACAGTTCCCCCGAGGTGTAGGCAGCCACCAGCTCCAGAGCGGTCATCTCGGTGGGATCGGTGGGTTCATGCATTGCGGTGCATCCTGTTCTTGTCGACGATATTCAGAAGTTCCTCGCCACGCAGATAGCGGTCGAAGTTGGCGACAAACTGGTCCTGAAGACGGTCGGTCCATCCGTGTACATCGCCACTGTTATGCGGGGTGATGTACGTATTCGGTGTGCGCCACAGAGGGTGTCCCACCGGCAGCGGTTCGGGATCGGTGACGTCCAATGCGGCCCCGGCAATGGCTCCCTGATTCAGCGCGGACACCAGATCCCACGTGCCCACCAGTTCGCCGCGGCCCACATTGATCAGCCGGGCTGTCGTTGGCATCGCCGAGAGCACGCGTGCGTTGACAATTCCGTGCGTGCGCGCGGTAAGCGGAGCGGCGAGCACCAGATACTCGACATCGGCTACATGGGAAGACAACTCGGCGGATTCGGTTCTGCCGAGCACGGTAACCCGCATGCCCACCGCGGCCAATAGGGCGGCGATGGCCTGGCCGATCGGTCCGGTACCGAGTACCGCTACGGGCACACCTTCGATGGATTCTGATTCGAAATGGCGCCAGCTCAGCGCGGCCTGGGCGCGCGTGGAACGGCGAATGTCCTTGGCGAAAGCCAGGATCTGTGCCAGCACGTACTCGGCGATAGGGCGCTCGAACAGACCGCGGGAATTGGTCAGTACCACGTCACTCTCGACGAGTTCATCGAACAACACCGGATCGGCACCCGTGGCCGCGATCTGCACCCAGCGTAATGAGTCTGCGGCGGACCATGTTTCGCGCAGCGCCGAGGAACGAAAGTCGTAGACGAAGAGGATCTCGGCTCCGGGCAGCGCCGTGGCGAGTTGGTCCGATTCCACCAGTCGTAGCTCAGCGGACGCGGCCATGGTGTCGAGTCGGTCCGGTACCGAATTAGGTGAGTGCTGCACGGCCACCACTGGTCTTCGCGCAAGCTGCTCATCCGCGAGAATCGGGCGCGCGCTCACGTTGACACGGTATGGAGATATCGTATGATTGTCAACAATCTGAGTGATCGCTCGGAGCGCGGAGCGATGCTGCGAGTGTTAGGTCTTGCCGGTGGATTTCTCGTCTCTTCCCGATTTCTCGGAGTCGGCTGATCAGCGCGGCATCGGCATCATTGCGCCTTTCGACCTTGCGCTGGAGCGTGAGCTGTGGCGTTGGGTTCCGGCCGAGGTATCGCTGCATCTGGCCCGTACCCCGTATGAGCCGGTACCGGTGAGCAGGGCCATGGCCGAGTTGGTTTCCAATACCGCTCACCTGCAGGCGGCCACCCGCGATGTCCTGCACGTCGAGCCGGAAGTCGTTGCATACCTGTGTACTTCGGGCAGTTTCATTCGCGGTGTCGAACACGAGCGGTCGCTGGTCGAGGCCATCATGGCGACTGGTGCCAAGTCTGCCGTCACCACCTCCGGCGCGCTGGCGGAGGCCGTGACCGCCCTGGGTATCGGCCGGATCAGCGTCATCACTCCCTACGACGCCGAGCTGACCGAGCTGCTCGCCAAGTTCCTGGGGGAGTTGGGTGTAACGGTGGTGCGGACAGATCATCTGGGCCTGGGCGGGGGCATCTGGAAGGTCAACTACCGCACCGTCGCCGAGCGAATTCTCGCTGCCGACACCGATGATGCCGAAGCGATTTTCGTCAGCTGTACCAATCTGCGCACCTATGACGTGATCGAGCCGTTGGAACGGCTGCTCGGCAAGCCGGTGTTGACGGCCAACCAACTGACCATCTGGGCCTGTCTGGACCGGATGAGTCTTCCCATGATGGGGCCCGGTAAGTGGCTTCGCGATGTCTTCGGAGGAGGTTCGAGTGAGTAATACGCGTCCGACGGTGGGATTTATCTACCCGGATCACGCGGCCGAGTCGGACTACCCCCTGGTGGCGCGCCAGCTGGACATGAACTTCCCCGTCGTGCACATCTACGGCACCGATCTGCATGCCGTGCCCGAACTGCTCGATCTGGGCAGTCCGGAGAAACTCGCCGAGGGTGCTCGACTGCTGCGCCCTCATGAACCGGGTGCTGTGGTGTGGGCGTGCACCTCGGGCAGCTTTGTCTACGGTCCGCAGGGCGCCGCGCATCAAGTGGCGCTCCTGTCCGAGTCCAGCGGTACGCCTGCGTCGAGCACGTCCTTCGCCTTCGTCAACGCGGCCGTAGCGCTCGGGATTTCGAAAGTGGCGGTGGCTGCGAGCTATCCGCGCGATATCGCCGAGCTGTTCGTCGCATTTCTGGCCGCGCACGACATTGAGGTTGTGTCGATGGGCGAGGCGGGCATCGACACGGCGGCAGAGGTGGGCCGGCTTACCGCGAGCCAGGTCGACGAGCTGGCAGATGCCCACGACCATCCAGACGCCGAGGCGCTGTTGATTCCCGACACCGCCATGCACACCGTCGCGCACGTTGAGCGGCTCGAATCTCGGCTGGACAAAGTGGTATTGACCGCGAACCAGGTCACGGTGTGGGAAGGTTTGCGATTAATCAAAGAGGTGCCCGATTTTCCGGGTTTGGGGCGGCTTTTCAGGAGACGACATGACGACGCTGGTACCTGAGGAGTTCGCGCCCCTGGAACGGCAATCCACCGCCGAACTGATCGCCGAACGGTTGCGCATCGCGATCATGCGCGGTGTGCTGGCGCCAGGCGCCCAGCTGGGGGAGGCGTCATTGGCCGCGCGGTTCGCGGTCTCCCGTGGACCACTACGCGAAGCCATGCAGCGCCTGGTGTCGGAGGGTCTGCTGCGCAGTGAGCGCAATCGCGGCATCTTCGTCATCGAGCTAACCGATGAAGACGTCCACGATGTCTACCGGTCGCGGGCAGCCATCGAACGAGCGGCGTTGGAATGCATCATGTCCGGCGACACCGTCACCGCTTACCGGCGGCTACTCGTGCCCGTGGCGGTGATGACGGAGGCCGCCGCTCGCGGCGATATCGTCGCGGTGACCGACGCCGATCAGGACTTTCACGAGGTACTGGTGGATTCCTCGGGAAGCCCCCGGCTGCGCCGCGCCATGCGCACCCTGCTGCTGGAGACCCGGATGCTGCTGGGGGAACTGCAGGGCGCCTACCCGGACCTGACGGAACAGGTCCGTGAGCATGAGGTCCTGTGCGCGGCGATCGGCGCCGGTGATGCGCCTGCTGCGTACCGATTGATCGAGGAGCATATGCACGATGCGGTTGCGCGCCTTATGGCACGGCGCGGTTCCGCGGGCGCATCGGTGGAGTAAATCCGTGCGGGACGGGGTTGGATGTAGGCATGACCAACACCTCCGGTGATCTTGCCGCTAAGGCCGTTCTGCTGAAATCGCTTCATGTGCCGGGTGACCCGGTCTTCCTGCCGACGGTGTGGGATGCCTGGTCCGCGAAGCTCGCCGCCGATGCCGGATTTGCGGCGTTGACGGTGGGTTCGCATCCGCTCGCCGATTCGGTGGGTAAGGCCGATGCGGAGGGCATGTCATTCGAGGACGTGGTGGCACGGGTCTCGCAGATCATCGCCGCGGTCGACCTGCCGGTGTCCGTGGATATCGAGTCCGGCTATGCGCAGACGCCACAGCGGCTCATCGAGGGACTGATCGAGGCGGGTGCGGTCGGTCTGAACATCGAGGACTCGGTACATAGCGAAGGTGGCCGGATTCGTGAGCCGCAGGAGCACGCCGATCTTGTTGGGGCACTGCGGGTTGCGGCCGATGAGTCGGGCGTGCCGGTAGTGATCAACGCGCGGACGGACATCCTCCTGCGCCAAATCGGGGACGAGTCGGACCGGGTGGATCGGGCCATCGCGCGGTTAACGCTCGCTGCCGAGGCGGGCGCCGACTCGCTGTACCCGGTAGGCCGTCATGATCCGGATGTGCAGCGACGCTTGACATCTGAGCTGCCGCTTCCGGTGAACGCGATCGCGCTGCCCGATGTGGATGATCCGGCCTCGTTTGGTCCGTTGGGCGTCGGTCGGATCAGTTTCGGGCCGTTTCTGCAGCGCGCACTCTCGGCCCGGACTGAGGAAATCCTGGCCCGCTGGCGTTAGACCGCCTCGGCCAAGACGGGGTGCACGGCCGCGACAAGTTGGGTCAGCAGCTCGGCCAGCCGTCGGTAGGCGTCTTCCCGGCCGCTGATCGCGCGGTACACCAATCCGATCCGGCGGCCTGGTACCGGTGCCGCGAAGGTGGCGGTGGCCAGTCCGCCGCTGGCGGTCTCGGCGGTGACCGCGGTGCCCGGGATGAGCGTGACGCCGAGGCCGCCCTCGACACACTGCACGGCAGTGGCCAGCGAGGCCGCACGGGTGTGTCCGAGATCGGGCCGCACCCCCGCGAGTTGGCATACCTCCAGAGCCTGATCGCGCAGGCAATGCCCCTCGTCCAGCAACAACAGCGGCATATCCGCCAGATCGGCGGGCTCGACCTTCGTGCTGCCGGCAAGCGGATGTCCGGACGGCAGGGCGAGAACGAAATCTTCCCGGTACATGGGAATCTCCGCCATGCCGGGAGTTTGCGCGGGCAGCGCCATGACCGCTACATCCAGGGACCCATCGGCCAGCGACCGCAGCAGCCGGCCGGTCTGGTCCTCGGTGACCCGCAAGGACATCTCCGGGAACTCACGGGACAGTCCGCTGAGCACCATGGGCAGCACATAGGGGGCCACCGTGGGAATCAAGCCGAGTCGCAGCGTCTGCGCAAACGGATCGCGTACCCCGCTTGCGGCCGAGGTGAATTCGTCGACCGCATCCAGCGCGCTGGTGGCCTTCTCCAGTAGCGCCTCGCCCTCCGGAGTGAGCAGCACCTTGCGGGTGTTGCGCTCGACGAGCCGCACCCCCAGCCCCTCTTCGAGCATGGACAGGGCCTGCGACAGCGAGGGCTGACTCACTCCGAGCTCGGCGGCGGCGCTGCCGAAATGCCGCTTTCGTGCGATAGCCACGAAAGCGCGCAGGCCGACCAGGGTCGGCTGATAACTACGATCGGACATGCCTATCAATATAGTGCCAACAATCACGTTTTGTTTTTGAAAGATTTCCGGCACGATGGTGCCAGTAAGCATTCAGCGAATACGTGAAGGAGAATCGTGACTCTGCGGACCATCGGCGATGAATTCCCGGCCTACAACCTGACTGCGGTCATCGGCGGCGATCTGTCGAAGGTGAACGCCCAGCAGCCTGACGACTACTTCACCACCGTCACCAGCGAGGACCACCCCGGCAAGTGGCGTGTGATCTTCTTCTGGCCGAAGGACTTCACCTTCGTGTGCCCGACCGAGATCGCTGCCTTCGGCCGTCTGAACGACGAGTTCGCCGATCGCGACACCCAGGTGCTGGGCGCGTCGGTGGACAACGAGTTCGTGCACTTCCAGTGGCGGGCACAGCATGAGGACCTCAAGACCCTGCCGTTCCCGATCCTCAGCGATCTCAAGCGCGAGCTGGCCGAGGCATCCGGCGTGCTGAACTCCGATGGTGTGGCCGACCGCGCCACCTTCATCGTCGACCCCGACAACATCATCCAGTTCGTCTCCGTCACCGCGGGTTCGGTGGGCCGCAACGTCGACGAGGTGCTCCGTGTACTCGACGCGCTGCAGTCCGACGAGCTGTGCGCCTGCAACTGGCGCAAGGGTGACCCGACGATCGATGCGGGCGAGCTGATGAGCGCGGGCGTTTAGGAGGATTGGGTAACTGTGTCTATTGACAACCTGAAAGAGGCGCTGCCCGAGTACGCCAAGGATCTCAAGCTCAACCTGGGTACGGTCGCCCGTGGCACCGTACTGTCGCCGGCCCAGCTCTGGGGCACTCTCGTCGCGACGGCGGCGGCCACCCGGAACGATCAGGTGTTCAAGGAGATTCGCGAAGAGGCTGCCACCGTGCTGTCGCCCGAGGCACTCGACGCCGCACTCGGCGCGGCCTCGATCATGGCGATGACCAACGTGTTCTACCGTGGGCGGGGCTTCCTCGACGGCGCCTATGACGACCTGCGCCCGGGTCTGCGGATGAACATCATCGGTAACCCCGGCGTCGACAAGGCGGAGTTCGAACTGTGGTCCTTCGCGGTGTCGACCATCAACGGCTGTCACTTCTGCGTCGGCTCGCACGAGAAGGTGCTGCGTGAGGCCGGATTGACCCGCGAGCAGATTCTCGAGGCACTCAAGATCGCGGCGATCGTCTCGGGCGTCGCCCAGGCGCTGGCCACCGTGCCCGCGCTGGTCTAGGCACAAAGACATAAGGCCGCTTGCGCGTGACGCAAGCGGCCTTTGTCGTGCCGTCAGCTGTTACGAGTTATCAAGTGCCGCGATCGCGGACCGGGTGGTCAGTATTTTGGCGGTCCGCTCCGCGCACCAGGCGAGTGCTTGGTTGTGCCCCGTAGCGGTGTAGTCCGCCACGGCATCGGAGACGACGAATGCCTGAATATCGTTCTGGACCGCGTCGGCGGATGTCACGGTGATTCCGGAGAAGGCGTAGACGCCGACGATGATCAGCTGATCGCGGTTGGCGTTACGCAGAATCTCCAGAAGTTCAGAGCGGAAGAACTCGCTGTACTTCCATTTCGTCAGCACGGTATCTGTCGTCGTCGGCGCTATGGGATCGACAATCGCGCGCTCGGCGTCGTCGTCCGGCATGCCCGGCCCATAGAGCTGGCCGAAGAGTCCGCGCTGCTCCGGTGTCATACCGCCAGGCTGCGCTGAGTAGAGCACGGGCACACCGCGGGCATGCGCGACGTCAAGCAGGCTCTTGATGTTCTTCAGCACGGTGGCGATGGGATCGGCATGCGGCGCATATGCCTTCACAAAGTAGTGCTGCATATCGTGGACCAGCAGCACGGCGCGGTTCGTTTCCAGGGTCCACGGCGCGCTTTTCGCAGGTACATCAATGGTGCTGAACGGGTAGGCAATTGACCCGGTGGGGCGGACGTCGGCAGCGGCGCTTCCGGCTGTCGAGAGGCCCAGTGCGACGGCAGGCAATGCCACGGAGCTGGAACGGAGAAAGGTGCGTCTGCGCATCGGTTCACTCCCGCTTGAAGAGTCAGGGACCTCCAAGAAACACTACGTGCCGCCGAGACCGGGCTTCGCGGCGCGGGAGCGTATGCCTCACTCGGTCCAGACGTCCTCCACGTAGCGATCGGCCTCCACCAGGCCGGTAAGCCAGTTCCGTGCCTGGGGTTCGGTGGCGCCGGTGTGCTTTCGGTAGATATCCAAGAATGCCTCCCGGACGGCTGGGGCCATCTTGCCGCCGTCGCCACAGACGTACACATGGGTCTGTTTGGCCGGATCGCCGAGCAGATCCCAGACGTCGTCCGCGTCGGCGGCAATCCGGTCTTGTACATACTTGATGCCGTTCTCGGATGCGCGAGAGAACGCCGGGCGCATGTGGACCACGCCCGACTGTTCGGCGGCCGCGAACTCGTCCCGGAACAGGTAGTCGACTTCCGGATGCCGGACGCCGAAGAAGCAGAGTGCCGGAGCATACGGCTCGCCGGCGCGCTGTGCGGCCAGCCGATCACCGACAAATCCCCGGAACGGTGCGACTCCGGTACCGGCACTGACCAAGATGACATTGCGGGCGGGGTTGGCCCCGGCACGAAACGCCTGCCGGGCCTGATCGACCCGCGCCCGGATCTGTTGTCCTGGTGTGATGTTGGCGAGGTAGTTGGAGGCCACTCCTTGATAATCTCCGAACCCGGATCGGGCGGGGGCATCGAGCACGCTGACCACCAGCTCGACGATCCCCGGGCTCTGCCGGGCCGAGGAGGCTATCGAGTAGTGCCGTGGCGTCATCGGCTCGAACAGTTCAAGAAGTTCGGCGCGCGAGAGCGTGGTGGCGGGAAACTCCATGAGGCACCCTGCGATACCGAGCGAGCGTGTCTCCGGATGCTCGGCGAGCGCCTCCAGCGCGGATCGTTCCGGTGGACAGGGGTTCGCCGCGGCCAGCCGGAGCAGCTGCGTTCTGGTGGCCGGCTTGCGCAGTTCGACGAAGTGGGTGAGTAGCTCACGCACGCTTACTTCGCGGTCCAGCGCAATGGCCCGGCGGCTGTTGCGCCGGGTGTTGATGGAGATGCGCCGGTCCAGGATGAGGCCGAGCAACTCTCCGGCTTTGTCCACGACTTCGGGCTGGTTGTCCGCGAGGACGGTGAGGTGATCCCCGGTGTGATACTCGACGTCGGCGGGCAATGCCACACGTACCAGCCGTTTGGCCTGTCCCAGTGGGTTGTTGGCGCCGACCAGTTCCCGATTCTCCAGAACGGTCATGGGTATTACCTCGAACCGGGCATCGATTGCCGCCGTCACCGGCCCGTCGATGGCGCGGAGTTCGTAGAGGGGCCCCTCGGGGGTGCCGGTGGGAGTATCCGCACTGGCGACCGCGCCCAACGACGTCCAGAGTGCTTGCGAGAAGGACTCGACGCTGCCTGCGAAATCGCCGGAAGTGTCTGCCTCGCAACGGGAAACAATTGGCGTGCCGCCGAGCGCGGCGAGGCGTTCATCGATTTTTCGAGGCACCGCCTGGTACGTCTCGGCCCAGTTCCGGTCTCCGACGCCGAGTACCGCGTAGCGCAGCCCGCCGTCCGCACGCGCTTCTGCGCTATCGAGCCAGGTGAGGAACTGTCGGGCATCGTCAGTTGGTTGACCGTTGTAGGAGGAGGCCACGACCACCATGGCGCCCTCGCTGGGCAGGGCGTGTGTCGCTTCGTTCAGCGGGGCCACAGTCGTCCGGTAGCCGAGATCGGAAGCTTCCTCAGCCAGTTGGTGTGCCAGTGCCCGACAGGTGCCCAGGTTTGAGCCATGGAAGACGGTCAGCGCCGATCCGGGTACAGCGGTGACCGCCAGTTGCCGCGACTCCTGTGGTGTCGGGGTGGCCGTGGCTGCCGACTCATGCTGGCGGTCCTGGGGAGTACGTCGCGCCAAGCCAATCCGAAAGCCCACGGGTTTCCGGATGAGATCACTTTGGGTTCGCAACTGGTAGTGCTCGGAGTCGATGAAGCGGTATCTGTGTACCAGTGTCGCTAGGGCCATCGTCGCCTCGTGCAGCGCGAACTGCCGTCCGATGCAGGATCGGGCTCCGGTCCCGAAAGGTTTGAACAGGTTCACCGGTCGCTTGGCAGATCGTTCCGGCGAGAACCGGTCTGGGTCGAAAGTCTCCACGTTGTCGCCCCATTGCGGCTGACGGTGCAACGCGGTCGTGAGGACAGTGACGACTTCACCCTTGCGCACCGGGTAGCGCCCGGCGAGCAGGGTGTCTTCTGTTGCCATTCGGTCGAATTCACGGACCGGGGGCGAAAGCCTGAGTGTCTCGTCCACGATTTGACGGATGTAGCGGAGCTTGCCGATTTCGTCGAACGTGGGGGTGTACTCGTCTCCTGGCCCGAACAGTGCGTCCACCTCGGCCTGAGCCCGGTGAAGCACGGCAGGGTTTTTGACCAGGCTGTAGAGCGCCGTCGGCATCACCGTGGAGGTGGTGTCCTGTCCGGCGATCAAGAACGTCAGGACCTGAGAATGAACGCTGCTCAGCTCCAGTGCCGGGGTCTGCGGGGTGCCGGGCGCGAGCATGAGTCCGAGCAGGTTCTCGTGCTCGTCCGCACCGTCGTCGTGCCGGGCGATGAGCTCATCGATGAAGGTGTGCAGCTTCTGCTGTTCGGCCGCGAACAGGTCGCTGTTCTCGCCTCCGGGAGCCAGCATCTGGTGCAGTGCGACGGCGAAGCTCGCCGGAATAGCCGCAAGTCCCTCCCGCTGGTAGGAGTCGAACCTCGCCCCGAACCCGGCCAGCCCGACCGTATCCATGGCGAGCTTGCCCAGATCCTCGGCCACGTCCACAAGATGCTCGCCGGCGCTCGCGTCCCACCGGGCAAGGAGCTGACGATTGATATCGAGCATGGCCGGGTGGTAGTTGCGCAGACCGCTGAAGCTGAAGCCGGGCAACAGAACATCGTGGGCCTTCTGCCAGTTCGGCTCGCCCGGGTAGGCGGTGAACAATCCGTCGCCCGCGAGTGGACGGAATCGGTCCAGCCGGTCGGTGATGCCCTTGATGAACCGGCTCTCGTCGCATAGCTCCTCGACCAGAGCCAGCGAGCACGCATACAGCCGGCGCGAAACCCCGAAATCGGCATAGAAGAGCGGTCCGAACTCCTCGACGAGGAGATCTGCGGGCAGCGCGTAGGGGCGGCCCGGCACCGGGCCGGGTGGCAGTGGTCTTCCGTCGGCGCAGGGGATGCCTTCGATCTCCGGTGGACGTGCGGGTGAGGTGTACTCGCCCGGCTCCACCACACGAATATCGCTGCTCATGCGCTCGTCACCCTCCGCTCCTGCCGCTGTAGTCATTCGTCTACAGCATGGCCATCCACGACTGTACACATGTGGCTACAACCCACGCAATGTCGTGGTTTGGGGTGGTTTGATTGTTCTGCGTCAGGCCGTCCCGGCACGCCGGAACCGGCAAAATGGGGCGCTTGGCTCCGGTTATGCGCTGGGTGCGCAGGTCGCGGAGGTGCCCGACGGCTCGCTGCCCTGGCAGCGATTTCCCAATGCGGCGACCAGCCGCTGGACCACAGTCTCCGCCGCGCCGTCGGTGAGTTTGTCCTTGGCGTAGGTGGTGTGCGAGACGATGTCCCCGCCCTGCGGGTCGCAGAAGAAGTCTCCGGGGTTGCAGACGTCAATCACCTTGTGTAGCAGGTCTTCACGGATCGCGAGGTTGGCATCGACGCCGGGTGGCCGAATGTTCTTGGGATCACCGAACAGCACAATGGAGACGATGCGCTGCTCGAGCCCGGCGGGCAAGGGATTGGTGAAGGTGTAGGTACCCGGGGGAGTGTTGCCCAGCAGCACGTCGACTACCGCAGCGCCCTGTGCATACCCCCCGACGACGAATTTCATCTTCGGGCAGTCGGCGGCCGTCTTCTGGATGTGCTTACTCAGATCGTCCGAGCCCTTGCCTGCCTGGATGAAATCGATACTTGCGGGATAGTCCACGCCGTAGGTGGAGATGGTCATCCCCTTGGCGCCCTGCAGTTGCTTCTTCACGGCATCGGTGAATGACTTGCCGACGTCGCCGAGGCCCGCGGGCTCGTTGGTGCCACGCGCAAAGGCCAGGTCAATGTCAGTGCAGCTCGAGGCGTGCGCGGTCTGCGGGGATTGCAGCCCGTACCCGCCGAGCAGGATCAAGAAGGCAGTGGCGGCCGCTGCCGCGCGGCACATCGCAGTTCGCACGGCTTTCAAAATACCGACCGGTTCGATTGCCCGCCCAGTGCGACGGAGGACTCCTAGGAGGCCGGGACGGCCTGGGTTACGGGTGACTTGTTTCCGCTCGCCACGCCGGCGGCAGCGATCAGGGCCAGGATCAGCCCCTCGGAGCTGTGGACCCAGTTGCCGACGGTATCGACGGCCATCACGCTGCACACGGTCATACCGCCCCCGATGCACACTGCCACCATTGCCCAGTAGACCAGCGCCACCACGGCCGCATAGCGGATGGCGTTGGTGCGAGTGCGGGCGCCAATCAGTAGGGCAATACCGGTGGCCAGGTGGAAGAAGGCGTGCCAGCCGTTGACGGCGACGGGGATGACGCCATACGCGTAGAACGATGCCCGGTACATCTCGTGCGTGGAGTGCAGCGGAAATTCGTGGTTGATCATCAGTCCGATCGCCCAGTTGCTGACGAACCATGACCCCATGAGGAAGGTAAGGAACTGAACGCGGCTCGCGCAGACTTCCTGGATGTAGCGAGAAAACGCTGCTCGGGACATGTGTCCTCCTCCGCTGGAGATCGTGAGACAATTTACATCTCTTTGTTTCTGAAGTATGGTCGGCATCCGGAGGAGTGACAAGGAGCGCGCGACACAAGTGACTGAGGACACACTGCTCAATACGCTGGCCTCGGCCGACCCTGCTGCGCTGCGCCTGCCCGATGATGTCGACGAACTCACTGAGCGGGTACTGACGGCCGCCTTCGAACAGATCGCGGTGGTGGGCTGGCGCCGATCCACGGTTGATGACGTCGCGAAGCGCGCTGGGCTGAGCCGTGCGACGGTCTACCGGCGATTTCCGAACAAGAAGGCCCTCACCGAAGCGGTCGTGTATGCGGAGCTGCGTAAATACATGATCGGGGTGTCCGCGCGTGTCGAGGGCCGCACGATGACGCTGGCCGAACGAATGGCTGAAAGCTCCTCCTACACTGTTGAATTCATCATCGATCACCCGCTTCTGCGGAGGTTATTGGAAACCGAGCCTGACTCGATCCTGCCCTCCCTCACGGTGGAGGCCGGCCCGCTCATCGGGACGTTCCGCGAGTTTTGCGCGAGCCTCTGGAAGAGCGAGATCTACGGTGAGGCAGAGGTTTCGGAGCAGATGTTGGCTCACTTGCGTACGGTTGCCGAGCTGCATATACGTATTGCTCTGTCCTTGATTCTGACGAGGCAGACGGTGATAGGCCTGGAGACTCCGGAACAGGCGCGCCGGTTTGCGCTGGACTATTTGGCCCCGATGTTGGACTCGGGCGGCGATTCCTCGGTGTGAGGGCGATGTGACACGGCCCGATTAGTGATGTTGCTCTCACGGCGCTATGGTGCTGCGAAGCCGGTTCGAATATCGGGTCTGTAGCAAGCCGTTGCCCAGCTGTGGGGGCCGAAACAGGCATGGTGACCCGTCCGGCGGTGTGGTCGGGGTGGAAGTTGCAGGCAATCAGTCGTGACTGACAGGCGCCTTAAGGCATTGCTCAGATAAGTTACCCTGTGCGTGGGCTCGGGGTTCCAACGCGAAAGACAAGGTGAAATGTCAAGAGAGTTGACCGACCTTGAGATGCTCAGCGAGTTGGAACCCGTTGCTGAAGCCAACCTTAACCGGCATTTGTCGGTGGCCACGGAGTGGCATCCGCACGACTACGTTCCCTGGGAACGCGGTCGTAATTTCGCGCAGATGGGCGGCGACGACTGGGACCCGGAGCAGTCACAGCTGAGCGAAGTTGCCAAGGCGGCGATGATCACCAATCTGCTTACCGAGGACAACCTGCCGTCCTATCACCGTCAGGCGGCCCAGTACTTCGGTCTCGATGGTGCCTGGGGAACCTGGGTGGGGCGTTGGACTGCCGAGGAGAACCGGCACGGCATCGTCATTCGCGACTATCTGGTTGTGACGCGGGGTGTAGATCCGGTGGCGTTGGAGCGGGCGCGGATGGAACACATGACCGCGGGCTTCAACCCCACCGATGAGGAAGAGTCGGTACACAAGACCGACTTCCTGCTCTCGGTCGCGTACACCACGTTGCAGGAGCTGGCGACCCGTGTCAGCCACCGCAACACCGGCAAGGTGTGCGACGACCCCGTCGCGGACCGGATGCTGCAACGTGTCGCTGCCGACGAGAACCTGCATATGATCTTCTATCGCAATATGTGCAGTGCCGCACTGGATCTCGTGCCGGATCAGGCGTTGGAGGCGATTGCCGCGGTGATCGAGAATTTCCGCATGCCCGGTCAGGGCATGCCGAACTTCCGCCGTAATGGTGTGCTGATGGCCAAACACGGCATTTACGACCCCCGCCAGCATCTCGAAGAGGTTGTCACGCCGAATCTACGGAAGTGGCGGATCTTCGATCGCAGTGATTTCAGTGCCAAGGGAGAGCAGCGACGCGAGCAGCTCGCCGCATACGTGGAAGACCTTAAGTGCCAAGTCATTAAGTTCGAAGAGCAGCGCGACCGCATGCTGGCCCGTGAGGCGAAGAAAAGGGAAGCCCGCGCCGGATAGTGCGGACTTCCCTTCTCGGCCTGCCGATTACTTGGTGATCTCGATCTTCTGCGCCTCGGCGTTTGCGTAGGCGCCGGCGACCTTGACGGTCAGCACGCCGGCGTCGTAGCTCGCCGAGATCGCATCACCCGTCACATGGGTGGGCAATGTGAAGGTGCGACGGAACGTGCCGTAGCGGACCTCGCGCAGTACGCGTCCTTCCGTTTGTTCGGCGCGTGCGTCGCGGCGCTCACCGGACACCACCAACTTGCCGCGTTCCACCTCGACCGTGACGTCCTGGTCGACGTCGACGCCGGGCAGGTCCAGACGGACCAGGGCGTCATCGCCGTCCTTCACGACCTCGGCGGACGGAACGAAACCGGGGGTGGGCCAGCTGGTGGCGGGGCCGAAGGACTGACGTACCAGCGCGTCGAACTCGGCGAACGGGCTGCGGCGTGTCCAAACCAGATTGCTCATAGCGTGTCTCCTTCTATAGGGCCGGAATCTCAACCGGCCGTCACACGTACAAACTTGAGTGACCCGCGCTAAAGTTCCGCTTTCTGTACGCCGACGGCGAACGCGCGCGCGAGCTCATCGCCGCTGCGTGCCAGCCTCTGATTCCCAGTTTCGCCGGGTACCCTCGCCGCGTGCCCGAGCAGCCCGCAGAGAATCAGAAGGCGTCAGCGCGCGTCGTGCTCCGGCACACCCTTGCCAGCGTCGGACCATCCCTCGGCACCTATTACCTGCTGCGTGCCTTTGGGCAACCCGAGATTCACGCGTTGATTGCTGCCACGGTGGTCGCCGCGATTCAGGTGTTGATCACGGTGGTCAAGAACCGCAAGTTCGACGTCCTGTCGGGCTTCCTGATGTTCAACTTCGGGCTGAGTCTGGTCATCGCACTCGTCACCTCTGATGCACGTATGGCCCAGGTATCCAACACGATTCCCGGCATCCTGCTATCGCTGTTTCTTATCGGAAGTGCGTTCATCGGCAAGCCTCTCACCGAACTGATGATCGCGAAGGCCCGGCCTGGGCGAATCGAAGAGATTGCGGCCGAACACCATTGGACTCCGGAGAACTTCCGTTCGTATCACCGGATGCATGTCCACGTGAGTTTGTGGTGCGGTGTCATCAGCCTGCTGCTGTCGGCAATATCGATCGTCATCATCTACAGCTTCTCGGTTGATATCGCCCAGGCGGTCAACCAAATCTTCTCCCTGGTGACCACAATGGGACTGATCATCGGCATCATTGTGGTTATCCGGCGCTACCTTCAGCGCATGACGTACGACTCGCCCGCGGCCTGACGACCGGATACAGTCGCGCGGTGTCACTGTCCACCGAGCAGCCCGAAACCGAGAGCGGGATCTCGCCCCGCCAGCTTTTGATCGAGGGCGTGCTCAATGTCGGACCCGCGCTATGTGCCTACTTCGGTCTGCGCCTGGCAGGCTTCTCGGAGCTGCACGCGCTGATGGCCGCCACCGCGGTATCGGCCGCCCAGGCGTTGGTGAAGATGGCGTGGAAGCGGGCCCTGGATCCGGTCTCATTGCTGGTGGTGCCCATCTTTGGCGTCAGCCTCGTCATGGCGTGGCTCACTCGCGACCCACGTTTGTCACAGGTCACCAATGAGGTGCCGGGCATGTTGCTGGCCACCTATTTTCTGGTCAGTGCGCTCATCGGCAAGCCACTGACCGAGCTGTTGGTCACCAAACTCTGGCCCGGCGGCGTGGAAAAACTGGCCGAGGAACAGGGCTGGACCGATGAGGACCAGCGCTCGTACCACCGGCTGCATGTTCTCGTCAGCTTCTGGTGCGGGATCTTCAGCCTGCTGTTTTGCGCCTTGATGGTGGTGATCATCTACAGCTTCTCCGTCGATGTGGTCCAGGCGGTGAACCCGGTGGTGTCGATGCTCACCACGGGGGGACTGATCGTGGGCGTCGTCGTTGCGATCCGGATGTACTTGCGCCGTAAGGAGCGCGCCCTCGCTGGCAGGTAGCCCCGCTTTCTCAGGCTCTCTTAGATTGCGTCGGTACCGTCGCTGTGGTGAGTGGGTTGGGTAAGGGTGCAGGGAAATTCACACTCGGACACGCTTTGGTCAGTGCCGCGCTCGGCCTGGGTACGTACTACGGGATGCGCCTGCTGGGTGCCTCGGAGTTGCACGCCCTGATGGCCGCGGCGGTGGTCTCGGCGCTGCGCGTCATCTACACGGCATTACGAGACAGGCGCTTCGACATCGTCGCGGGATTCATCATGCTGATGCACGGCGCGACGCTCGTGGTCGCGCTGCTGACCAGCTCACCACAGCTGGCTCAACTCACCCACGTGGTCCCGGTGGTGCTGTTCGGCCTGTTCTATATCGGTAGCTGTCTGACGAAACGGCCTCTCACCGAAGTCATCATCGACATGATCCGCCCGGGTTGGGTAGCACGTCATCACTGGGGCGATGCGGACTTGCGCGCCTATCACCGGATGCACGTGCGGCTCTGTGTGATCGTCGGCTCGCTGGAGCTGGTACAGGCCGCTGCGATGGCGGGAATCATCCTGCGGTATCCGGTGGACATCGCGCAGGTGGTCAACGGCCTACTGGCGACGGCCGGCAGTGCTGCACGGCTGGCGTTTGTGATCGCCGTGATCTGGGTGTTCCTGCGTCGCCGCGGACATCACCAGGCGTCGCCGCCGCGCCAATCACAGGTCAGTGAGCCGGAGGGGTCAACCCCGGAACTCATCGGCAGTACGTGCACGCCCTCATCCGCTGCGGGCACGATGCCGTCTGCGGTCGCGACGGGAGTGGTTCCGAGCCAGGGGACCCAGCCGCGCGCCCGATAGAACGGCGCGACCTCGTCGTCGGCGCTCAACGCGCCCAGCTCATAGGCGCCACGCAAAACTTGTTCGGCCGCGTCCATGATTGCGCGCCCGAGCCCGTTGCCGCGCCAGTCGCTATCTACCGCAACGCCTTCCACGTATCCGGTGCGTATGGCCCGCCCTTGATGGAGCAGCCGGCGCTGGATCACCGCGGCGTGGGCGATGAGGGTGCCGTGGTACCAGATGAGCGCATGCATGCCGCCCAGGCAATGTTCCCAGTCTTCCTCGGTGAACTCGCCCTCAAAGGCTTCGATCAATAATTCCCTTGCCGCATGGCGTGTTTCGCTATCCAGATCGGCGGTGTGGATGAGTCGCGCGGTGTGGGTCCGGATGACGGGTACGGTCGGCATCGTAGACACGGGATGCTCCTAGCTGAGGCGCGGTCTTGACCAGCGGAACCGAACGGTTTGTCCTGGCCGCACCTGGGCGGCCAGATCCACATCCTGATCGGTGATCACCCCGATGACCGGATAGCCGCCGGTCACCGGATGGTCAGGGCCCAGGATAACGGGCTGGCCGCCGGGTGGCACCTGGATTGCACCGCGGATCACGCCCTCGCTCGGCAGCTGCCTGGCGGGGTCGCGTAGCTCCAGAGGCTTACCGCTGAGCCGGGTGCCTACCCGGTCGCTGCGATCGGAGACGATCCAGCTTCCGTGCGTCAGCTCGTCGGGATCGACGAACCAGTCGTCACGCGGACCGGGCACCACCTTGAGTTCGACGATGTCATCGGACATGGTGGCCACCGGTGCTTGCTCGATCTCCGGGAAGGAAGGGGACCGTGGTCCGACCGGCAGCCTGTCCCCGGCCTGCAGCGGCTTGGGGCCGATGCCAGACAGGATGTCGAAGCTGCGCGAGCCCATCACCGGCGCCACGCTGACTCCGCCGCGCACGGCCACGTAGCTACGCAGGCCACTGAGCGGTGCGCCGAGCGACACCACATCGCCATCTTGAACTTGGGTAATACTGTTGGTGCCGAAGGGAATTCCGTTGACGGACGGATCGGTGTCGGCACCGGTCACAGCCACCACCGCATCACCGCCGGAGACCCGAAATGACATGCCGCCCAGTGTCACCTCGATGGTCGCCAGATGATCGGGGTTCGCCACCAACCGGTTGGCCAGCGAATGCGATTTGCGATCGGCTGCCCCGGAGCGTCCGACACCCATGGCCGCCTTGCCGACGCGGCCGAGGTCCTGAATCAGAGCGAGAGGGCCGGTGCGCATTACCTCAAGGGTGGGTCTCATGCGATCGTCCCCTGGGTTTGTACTTGGAACTGGACACGGGTGCCGGGCGTCAGTAACGCAGGTGGGTTGCGGTCGAGGTCCCAGATGACGGCGTCGGTGCTGCCGATCAGTTGCCAGCCGCCGGGAGATTCACGCGGGTAAATCCCACTGAACTCGCCGGCGAGCGCGACGGCACCGGCAGGTACTTTGGTGCGCGGGTCGGCGCGGCGCGGGATGGCCAGACGTGTGTCCCCGCCCACGAGGTACGCGAATCCCGGTGCGAATCCGCAGAATCCGACGGTCCATACCGTTCCGGTGTGTGCCGCGATGACACCGTCTACACCGAGGCCGGTGTGTTCGGCAACCTCTTCGAGATCGAGACCGTCGTACCGGACCGGGATGGTCACCGGTGGCGAGGCGGTGCTCTCCGCCGTGCCCGTCGGTGCCGTGCGTTGCGTCAGCCGGTGCCGCACTATGGCCTGGTCGGCCGGGCTGTCGAGCTTGAGAAGTACGGTCCGGGACGCGGGAACGATATCGGTGACGCCGTCGATAGGGTCGGCATTCAGCGCCGACGTCCACGCCAGCACTTCCTGCACGGATGTGCACTCGAGCAACAACGCCCGATCCCCGTGATCCCGCACCTTCAAATCCGTTGCGGTACTCATATTTCGACGGTACTCCCGTGGCCACGCCTAGGGGCGCATTTATCCGGCCTGTGTATAAGTCGGCTCGTGCTTCTTGATGTAGGCGATCACCCGATAGGTAATCGGCAGCATCACGATCTCCACCACCGACTTGAAGATCCAGCCCAGGGCCGTGTACGTCGCCAACTGGCCGAAGGTGTGAATGCCCAGCGCGGTGGCCGCGATGGAACAGAACACCAGTGAATCGGCGAACTCGCCGATAACCGTCGAACCCACCAGTCGCGCCCACAGGTGGCGTTCCTTGGAACGCTTCTTCATGCGCACCACCACGAGCGCGTTAAGTGTTTGTCCAACAAGATATCCCGCGAGTCCCGCCACCATGAGCGTGGTGATGCTGGTGACGATGGTGGAAAAGGCCTCCTGGTTGGGATAGAAGTCGGCGGGCGGCAGGATCTTGGCCGTCCACAACACCAGGCATGCCAGGAGCTCCATCGCGAACCCGAGCAGGATCACCCGGTTGGTGGCGCGATACCCGTAGACCTCACTGAGCACATCGCCGATCACATAGCTCAGCGGGAACAGCACGAATGCCCCATCGGTGATCAGCGACCAATCGCCGACCACAGGGCCAAAGCCAATTGCCTTGGTGGCAGCCACGTTCGAGATGAGTACGACTCCGACAAAGACAGCCGACAGCAGCGGATAGTAGCTGCGGCCCACCTGGGCGAAGACCACATGATCCTGGGGGCTTGTCTCGACCTCGCTTGTCGCCATTCCGCGAAGTCTAGGGTGCGTGCTTGCAATGCGGCGCGGGTGGATTTGTCGCGCAGGGCGGAGGGCGGTTGGGCATGGTGGCGGCCGAGTAGATCAACAATGCCGCCGCCGCGAGATACACGACGAAGCCGATGGTGAAGGCGCGAAGCCATTGCCTGCGGGGAAGCGCCAACGGCAGCGTGCCTGAGGCCAGCAGTCCGCAGGGCAGGGCGAGCACCATTCCGATGATCAGCCCGTAGCCGTGCGGGTCGGCGAACGGATTCGACGACAGCCGGGTCGACAACACCATGTATGCACCCAGTGCGAAGACACCAAGAGCTATGGCGCCGACGATGCCGCCGACTACGCGAATCACAACGTCAGCCCAATACGGCTGGGCCGGTCGGGCGGGTGGGTAGTTCATCACCCCAGTACTCGGGCCAGCTGGGGGACCAGGTTGTCCGCCACGTAGGTCAGACTCAGCGGCGAGCTGAAGTTGATGGCGCCGGCCAATTCCTTGCTGGTGAAAATGCTGCGGTTCAGCAGTGAGGAGCCCAGTTTGGTGATCACCGGGTCGGCCTGCAGCGCGGTGCTCTGTTCGTCGGATTCGGTGCCCCACAGCAGCACATCGGCCTGCCCGAGCACACTGGCAAGCTGATCGGCCGGAAGATGGGCGAGCTGGTCGGCCTTGCCGTAGCTTTCCAATTCGGCGGGAACAGCCAATCCAAGGGAGCTGAGGAATCCGGTGCGCGGTCCGGATCGATACGCGATGGCCTGTCCGTCGAGCAGTTCGCCCTGCAGGTAGATGACCTTCTTATCCTTGAAGCTGGGGTGCGCAGACGTGGCCGAAGCGAATCTGCTGTCGACGGCCTGCACCACGGCGTCCATCTCCGACGGCTTGAACACGGACTGCCCGATGGCCTTGGCCTGGTCCTTCCACGGCTCGAAGAACGCGTACTTGCCCGACTGCGCGATGGTCGGTGCGATACCGGACAACTTGTTGTAGTTGTCCTGATCCAGCCCGGCGTTGGTGGCCAGGATGAGGTCGGGTTTCAGGGATGCGATCTTGTCGACCATCAGTCCGTCGGTAAGGGTGAGCACCTCGGGTGTGGCCGCGCCCAGGCGATCGGTAGCCCATGGCCAGGTGGCGAAGGGGAATCCTCCGTACCACTCGGTGACCGCGATAGGGACGATGCCCAGCGCCAGCAGGTAGTCATGCTCGGTGTACCCGGCGCTGACGATGCGCTGCGGCGGAGTCTTGACTTCGGTGGTGCCGAACGCGTGCTTGATGACGGCGACACCGTTGCGCTCGGAGGTGGGAGGAGAGTCCTTGGTGCAGGCAGCCAGCGCGGTGCCCGCGGCGAGCGTGGCACCGGCAGCGAGAAACCCGCGGCGGGTCAATATCGCGGACGGCACACATCGAGAGTAGCTGGCACATGCACTCAGGGGCGCGGCGATGTTCGTTAACGGGCTACCAGCCGGCGTGCCGCCTCGGCGGCTGCGGTGCGGCGGTCCGCGAGCACGTCGTCGCCGAGCGGTTCGCCGACAATCCGGTCGATACCGAATCCGCTAGCCGCCATCGAGTAGGCGATATCGATCAGCATCATGAGCAGACATGTGGGGTCCCACGCCGGGTCGATGAGCCCGCACTGCTGGCCCCGGCGCACCTCGTCGAGTTTCGCCTGGAAGATGCGGCGCAGTACGTGGTTGTCGAACATTCCGTCGGGGGCTTCCAGCTCGATCCAGCGCTGTAACCGTGCGCCCTGGGGGTCGGCGACGATGTTGTCGAAGAGGCCCGCGACGTAGCCTGGCACATCGTCGGCGCGCAGCGGCACCTTGTATGGCGCATCATTGATCCATTGCGCCACAACGGCTTCAAACAGCTGCTCCTTGCTCTCAAAGTAGCTGTACAGCCGTTCCTTACTTGCGTTCGCATTGGTGGCAATTCGGTTGAGCCGCGCACCAGCGAAGCCGTACTCGGTGAATTCGGCCTTGGCGGCCGCCATGATCCGGTCGTGGGTGGCCTGCCCGGCCGCTCGCATGGCGCTCACCAGAGCAGCACCGGTTTGATCGCGATTCCTGATCGCGCGTCCGCGACGGCTCGATCGATATCACGCGCCGGGTAGGTGCGTATCAGCGATTCGATCGGGAAGCGGCCCTGCGCGTGCATCCTCAGCAGTTCCGGAATGAACTCCAGAGGATTCGCGTCGCCCTCGATGCATCCGCGGATCACCTTGCCGCCGAACATCAGATCGGTGAGATCGATTGTTCCGCGTGAGGCACCCAGCCCGACCAGAACAAGTACACCGCGCTGCCGCAGCAGCCCGAGCGCCGTGGCGATGACATCGGGGTTGGCCGTGGTGTCCAGAGCATGGGTGGCCCCGCGTGCGATGGTGGTCACGTCCTGGGCCGTGGGGTCGACGGTATGGGTCGCACCCAATTCGGTGGCTTTGTCTCGCCGCGAGGCGACAGGGTCCACAGCGATGATCGTCTGCACTCCGACCGCCTTGGCGGCCATCACCGCGGCGAGGCCGACACCGCCAGCGCCGAACACCACGAGGCGCGAATCTGGTTCAGGTCTAAGTACGTTGAGCACCGCGCCGGCACCGGTCTGCAGACCGCAGCCAAGGGGAGCGGCGATGGTGAGGTCCGTGGAGGGGTCCACCACGACGGTGTTGTCGGCGGTGGCGAGTGCGTACTGGGCGAAGCTCGACTGTCCGAAGAACGAGCCGAACAGTGCGTTCCCGTTCTGGGACAGTGTCGTCGTGCCGTCGAGCCGTGTACCCGAGAGGTTGAGCCGGGCGGCGCGGGAACAGTAGGCCCGCTCACCCGCATCGCACTGTCGGCACTGGCCGCAGCTGCGGTAGCTCAAGACCACACGGTCTCCTGGCCGGATACCGCTCACGTCAGGGCCTACGGCCTGGACAACCCCTGCACCCTCATGGCCGAGCACCGCCGGGATCGGTACCTGTGATGTGAAGGTCAGGTCGGTGTGGCACAGGCCGGTGGCGTGAATCTTGACGAGCACCTCGTCGGAGCGCGGATCCTCGAGTTCCACCTCTTCGAGGGTGAATGAAGGCTCTGCGGATCGGCTCAGTGCTGCAGTGACTTTCACTGATCGCGTTCGAGAATGAAGTAGAGGTAGTTGCCGCTGGCGCGCTGACGTTTGCCGTTCATGATGCCCATCAGCGTGTTCTCGTCGACCCACTTGAAGTGATCAAAAGTGGGCTGTCCGTCGTACACCATGGTGCCGGTGACCTCGCCGCGGAACTCGATATCCCACAGGGTTGCACCACCCAGACTCAAATCGTTGTTGGAGAACAACTTTCCTTCGTCGTCGTAACAGACGATCGGCTCGACGTCGTTGATGGATCTGAAGATCTTGCCGTACCAGCGGGCGGCGGCCAGCTGGCCGTTCATCTTGTGTCCGGTGTGGAACTCGTCGCCCTTCCAACTGCCGAGCATGTCTTCGGGTCGGGCGGTATCGAGCGCGGCCCAAATCTCGTCGAGGTCGGCGGGACTGACGTCCCGGCGGCCTCGAAGTTCGGCGAAGCGGGTGCGGGCCTTGTCGACATCCATTGTCTCTCCCAAGTCAGCTGGTTCGGGAAGGACGCTAACACCGAACCAAATGGTTCGGCAAGGGTGATCAGACGACCAATGTGAGGCCCAGCGTGATCATGACGACGGCGATGACGGCGTCGAGTACACGCCAGGTTCCCGGACGCTGGAACAGTCCGGCAAGGTACCGGGCACCGAAGCCTAGCCCGACGAACCAGACGACACTTGCGATCAGGGCGCCCGCGCCGAACAGCCAGCGCGCGTCCTTGTGTGCGTTGGCGAGTGAGCCGAGCAGCACCACGGTATCGAGATAGACGTGCGGATTCAGGAAGGTGATGGCCAGTGCGGTCATCAGTACCGCGCCGAGGCGTGCCGGATTGGATTCGGCGGGAATCAGAGTGCCGGGCCGTAATGCGCGGCGGGCGGCCAACAATCCGTAGCAGATGAGAAACGCGGCACCGCCCACCTTGGCCACGGTGAGCAGGCTCGGCGTGGCCGCGATCAGTCCACCGAGGCCGCCGATGCCCGCGGCGATGAGCAGAAAGTCGCCGGTGATGCACACGGCGACCACCGGCAGCACGTACTCACTGCGAATCCCTTGTCTGAGTACGAAGGCGTTCTGGGCGCCGATGGCGGCAATGAGGGACATTCCGGTCAGGAAGCCGAGGAAGAGGACGGTCACGACATCGACGCTAGGGCGGTGAAAAGCTGTAGTACAGCTAATGATTCTTACTCTGCATTAGAATCGCTAATGTGAGTCTGGACTCCCAGCAGCTGGTTGCCTTCGCCGCCGTCATCGAGGAGGGCAGCTTCGATGCCGCCGCCCGGCGGCTCGTCATCACCCCTTCGGCGGTGAGTCAACGTGTCAAGGCGTTGGAACAGTCGGTGGGTCAGGTGCTGGTTCGCCGCGAGAAGCCCTGTGTGGCAACCGATGCGGGTGTCTCGTTGATGCGGCTGGCGGCCCAGGTTGGCACACTGGAGCGTGAGGCACTGCGCGAGATGGGTGTCGATGGATCTCCGATCCGGGTCGCGATCGCGGTGAATGCCGACTCATTCGAAACCTGGATGGGGTCGGTGTTGGCGCAGATTCCCGACGGCGTGCTTATCGACATCCGCGTTGAGGATCAGGATCATTCCGCGGAGTTGTTGCGCGCAGGCGTTGTGATGGCAGCGGTGACAACGGAGCCGAAGCCTATCGCGGGATGCCGCTCCGAACCGCTTGGCTCGATGCGGTACTTCGGGATGGCGTCACCGGGTTATGTAGCGCGCTACCTCCCGGGCGGTCTGCTTGACTCGGGGATCGAGGCCGTGCGGCGCGCGCCGATGATGCGGTGGGACAGGCGTGATGCACTCCAAGATCAGTTCTTACGCAAGCTCTTTCGTCGGGATGTCGCGGTCCCGGAACACTACGTGCCTACGACGAGTGGAAACACCGAGGCGCTGCGGGTCGGATTGGGCTGGGGAATGATGCTTGAGCAGTTGGATCGCAGCGGCCTTGTCGACCTGGCGCCGGGTCGGTATCTCGATGTGCCGTTGTATTGGCAACATTGGAAATTCGAATCCTCGACACTGCAGGCGATCACCTCCGCGGTACGCAAGGAGGCTTCCGTTCTGCGGCGCGAACGCTAGCGGCGCACGGCGCGGCTGAGCCGATGCGCGTGCCGCAGCAAGAGCTGTCCGAGGACCGGTTGGCGTTCGGCGTTGAACCGTGCCTCGATGCCGGTCAGGGTGAGCGCACCGATGGGGTTGTGGTTGGTATCGAACACGGCGGCGGCCATGCCCCAGGATCCCTCGACCAGCTGGCCCGGGTTGAGGGACCAGCCGGCCTGCCGGGTGGCGCCGATCCGATCCCAGACGGCGTCGGTGCGAAAACCGTTGCCCCACTCGGACTCCAGGTCGGCCCTGGTCAAGTAGGCATGGATCGCGTCGTCTGGAAGGTAAGCCAGGACGGCCATTCCGGATGAGACGATTCCGAGCGGGAAACGGGCGCCCTCGTACAGCACGTGCGATCGGATTGGGAAATCGCCATCCTCGCTGAGCAATACGACGGTGTGATCTCCGCGGCGCAGTGAGAAGAACGCACTCTCGCCGGTTTCCCGTGCCAGCGCCGCCACGTCGGCGGCCGCCTTCTCCGTGATGTTGTAACGGGGAGCTGAGGTAGCGCCGAGCACGTAGATCTCCGGACCCAGGAACCATTGGCCGGAGCGGGCATCGCGCTCCACGAACCCTTCGGTGGCGAGCGATTCCAGCAGCCGGTGCGCGGTGGCCCGCGGGATGTCGGTGCGGCGAGCGAGTTCTGTGGTGCTGACACCCGTTCCGGTGTCTGCTGACACGGCACGCAGCAGGGCCGCGGTGCGGCGTACCACGCTGGGTGCCTCGGTCACCCGCTCACGATACGTGTCCATTGAATGGACGTTCAAGCCCGAGTGTGTTCATCCGGTGAGAGCTTTCTGCACCATCCTTGCCGTGCAGCTGGGTTTTCATCCAAGGTGTCGGTGCGCCGGTGCGCCAGCAAGTGGACGCCCTGGTTGGGCTTGGAGGTGGTTGTGAGCGACAAACAGATCGTCGAGCAGCGCGGTCTGTGGTTCGAGGAACTCGAGCCCGATGTGCTGTACGTGCACCGGCCGGGGCGGACGATCACGGAGGCCGACAACGTCTTGTTCACCACGTTGACCATGAACACCCAGGCATTGCATCTCGACGCGGCGTTCTCGGAGGCGCTACCGCCGTTCAATCAGCGGCTGGTGAATTCGATGTTCACTCTGTCGACGTTGGTCGGATTGTCGGTCGCACAACTGACCCAGGGCACCATCGTCGGGAATCTGGGATTCTCCGATATCGCCTTCCCCAAGCCGCTGTTCCACGGTGACACGCTGTATGCGGAGTCAGAGGTGATCGGTAAGCGCGAATCCAGGAGCCGCCCGGGTGAGGGCATCGTCACCTTCGCGCATACCGGCAGGAATCAGCACGGCGACGTGGTGGCAACGGCCTCGCGAAAGACCATGGTGCGTAAACGGCCCGGAGGGCAGCAGCAGTGACACTTCTTGATGCCGGTCCGGGCTGGCTGTTCTGTCCGGCCGATCGCCCCGAACGCTTCGAAAAAGCCGCTGCAGCAGCAGATATGGTGATTATCGATCTTGAGGACGGGGTTGCGGCTGCCGATCGCCCTGCTGCCCGCGACGCCCTGATCAATACCCCACTGGATCCCGATCGCACCGTGGTCCGCCTCAACCCGGCCAACACCGCTGATCACCGGCTGGATGCCGAGGCACTCGCGCGAACCGAGTACAGGACCGTCATGCTGGCCAAGAGCGAACACGCGGATCACGTTGCGGCACTGGCACCGTGGTGCGTGGTGGTCCTCGTCGAGACTCCGTTGGGAGCTCTTAACGTCGCGGAATTGGTGCGGCCCGGGAACGTTGTCGCGGCGATGTGGGGTGCCGAGGATCTCTTTGCCGCGACGTGGGGTACCAACAACCGCTGGCCAGACGGCAGCTACCGCGATGTAGCGCGGCATGTGCGTTCGCAAACCCTCTTGGCGGCAAAGGCATTTGGCCGGATAGCCGTGGATTCGGTGTACCTCGATATCACGGGGCTCGATGGTCTGCGTGCGGAAGCGGATGACGCGGTGGCCGTCGGATTCGATGCCAAGGTGGCGATCCATCCCACGCAGGTAAACGTCATTCGCGCGGCCTACCGGCCGGCCGCCGAACGGGTGCGCTGGGCGCACGGTGTGCTTGAGCTGGCGGGCCGGGAACGGGGTGTGTTCCAGTTCGAGGGCGCCATGGTTGATGCGCCCGTGCTTCGGCGTGCTGAGCGAATCATCCAGCTGAACATGGTGACTGGCGGGAGGCCCGGGTGAGAAGCATCCGGCGGCAACGCACCGAAACACCAGGTGCGAGCTGGGATGAGTCGTTAGAGTCGTGGTCGGTCTATGTGGTGAAAGCGAGACGATGAAGTCCTATGAGGCCGGGCCGTCGACGTCCCCGATCATCGAGGAGACGATTGGGGAGAACTTCGAGCGCATCGCCGGTACCTATCCCGATGTTGATGCGTTGGTCGACGTCGCGGGTGGACGCAGATGGACATACCGGGAGCTCGACGCCGACATCAATCGCGTTGCGCGCGGCCTTATGTCACTCGGAATCGACGCAGGGGACCGGGTGGGCATCTGGGCGCCGAACTGTCCGGAGTGGGTCCTGGTGCAGTACGCGACGGCAAAGATCGGCGCAATACTGGTCAACATCAATCCGGCCTACCGAACCCATGAGCTGGCCTATGCCCTCAATCAGTCGGGTGTTCGCACGCTGGTCTGTGCCACGGCGTTCAAGTCCTCCGACTACGTCACGATGATGGAACAGGTGCGCCCGGAGGTGCCCTCGCTGGTGGACGTCTTGTTCATCGGTACCTCCGACTGGGCGGATCTGATTACCGTCGCAGGGCAGGTCTCCGAGGAGGCACTGCGCACCCGGATGTCACAGCTGTCCAACACCGATCCCATCAACATCCAGTACACCTCGGGGACAACGGGTTACCCGAAGGGTGCGACGCTGTCGCACCGCAACGTGGTCAACAACGGATACTTCGTGACCGAGTCGATCCACCTGGAAGCCGGCGATCGGCTGTGCGTCCCGGTGCCCTTCTATCACTGCTTCGGAATGGTCATGGGCAATCTCGGATGCACGACGCACGGCGCCACCATCGTGGTCCCGTCGCCGGGATTCGATGCGGCACGCACGCTCGAGGCGATCGAACGTGAGCGCTGTGTGGGGGTGTACGGGGTGCCCACCATGTTCATCGCCATGCTGGCAGACCCCGATTTCGCGCAGCGCGACCTGTCCAGCCTGCGGACGGGAATCATGGCGGGTTCGGTGTGCCCCGTGGAGGTGATGAAGCGGTGCATAGACGATCTGCACATGGCAGAGGTGGCAATCGCGTACGGAATGACCGAGACGTCACCTGTCTCGTGCCAGACGCTCGTCGACGACGACCTCGATCGCCGCACTGCGACAGTCGGGCGTGCGCACCCGCACGTTGAGATCAAGGTGGTCGACCCCGGGACCGGAGAAACGGTGGAACGCGGGCACTCTGGTGAGCTGTGCACGCGCGGCTATTCGGTGATGCTCGGATACTGGAACAACCAGGAGTGCACCCGTGAGGTGATCGACTCCGACGGATGGATGCATAGCGGGGACCTGGCCGTGATGCGAGAGGATGGCTACTGCACCATCATTGGGCGAATCAAGGACATGGTGATTCGTGGCGGCGAAAACATCTATCCGCGCGAGATCGAGGAGTTTCTGCTCACCCATCCCGACATCGAGGATGTTCAGGTTGTTGGGGTGCCGGACGAGAAGTACGGCGAAGAATTGTGCGCGTGGGTTCGGATGAGGACAGACCGTGCGAGTTTGGACGTCGCGGCCGTGCGTGCCTTCGCCGCGGGGCGCCTTGCCCACTACAAGATTCCGCGCTACGTGCAGGTGGTCGAGAGCTTTCCGATGACCGTCACCGGGAAGGTGCGCAAGATCGAAATACGGGCGCAGGCGATCGAACTTCTGGGGTTGCGCGAGCCGGGCCGGTCGCATGGGGAGTAACGCGTACGAGCGGTTCGTCGAGCACGTATCGCAACGGTATGGGCTGTCACTGAAGGACTATGCCGATGTGTGGCGCTGGTCCGTTGATTCCGTACCGCAGTTCTGGCGCGCATTGTGGGAGTTCTTCGATGTTCCGGGACGCGGGCCGCGTGACGGCGATGACGGCGTGCTGTCCGATTCGGTGATGCCGGGCGCGCAATGGTTTCCGGGCACCGAGCTCAACTACGTGAGCCCGATGCTGCGCCACGCACATCTCGACGGGGACGCCATCGTGGGTGTGGATGAAGCGGGCGGACGCATCGCGATCAGCTGGGGTGAACTGCCCGGCAGGATCGGTGCGGCGGCCACGGAGCTGCGTCGGCTGGGGGTCGGCCGCGGTGATTGTGTGGCCGCGTATCTGCCGGATGTGCCCGATGCCATGGTCGCCTTCCTGGCCACCGCGGCGGTAGGGGCGGTGTGGGCGGGATGCGGCCAGGACTACGCCCCCGAGGGGGCGGCGGCGCGGCTGGGTCAGCTCAATCCCAAGGTTCTCATCTCCGGCCCCGGATACCAGTACAACGGTCGGTGGGTGGATAAGGCAGCCGACACCGCCGAACTGCATCGCCTGCTGCCCGGTACTCCGGTGCTGATAGTCGAATTGCCCACGGGTAGTGAAGATCCCGTAGTCGAGATGGTTCCATTCGATCATCCGATCTGGGTCCTGTTCAGCTCGGGCACCACCGGCAAGCCCAAGGGGATTGTGCACGGCCACGGAGGCATGCTGCTGGAGCATCTCAAAGGGGCGGGGCTGCACTGCGATCTAGGCCCGGGCGACGTGTTCTTCTGGCAGACGGCGTTGTCGTGGATGATGTGGAACTTCCGGTTGAGTGGGCTGCTGGTCGGCGCCACCGTGGTCTGTTACAGCGGGCATCCGCTGTATCCCAACGCGGATCGGCTGTGGGAGCTGCTGGGTTCCGAGGCGGTGAGCTACTTCGGCACCAGCCCCGGACACCTGCAGGCAACCAAGAAGGCGAAACTGGAGCCCTCGGCCATCCATGACCTGAGTGCACTGAAGACTTTGGGAAGCAGCGGATCTCCGCTCTCGCCGGACCTGTTCGATTGGGTGGGTTCGCATGTCGGGGTCACGGTGTCGTCCCTGTCGGGAGGTACCGACGTGTGCACCGCCTTCGCCGGCGGTACACCGGGAGTGCCCGCGCATCCCGGCGAGTTGCCCGCCCGCTACCTGGGGGTGGACCTGCACAGTTGGTCACCCGATTGCCGGTCCCTCGTCGGTGAGGTAGGCGAAATGGTGATCCTGCAACCCATGCCCTGCATGCCGATCCGATTCTGGGATGACCCCGATGGATCACGTTATCGGGCTGCCTATTTCGAGCATGAATGGGCCGATGGCCCACACCCCGGGGTCTGGCGCCATGGTGACTGGGTCACCGTCACCGAGCACGGATCGCTGGTCATCCATGGACGCAGTGACGCCACCCTGAACCGCAACGGAATCCGGATGGGCTCGGCGGACATCTACGAGGTCGTGGAGTCCATGGACGAGATCGCGGAGGCATTCGTCCTCGGTGTCGACGGGCCCGGTGGCGCGTATTGGATGCCGCTGTTCGTCACGATGGCGCCGGGGCACACCTTCGATGCCGACCTGGGTGCCCGGATCGCGCGGGAGATCCGGGCCCGGTTGTCGCCGCGGCATGTCCCCGACGAGGTGATCGAGGCGCCGGGAATCCCGCACACCCGAACCGGCAAGAAGCTCGAGGTCCCCATCTGTGGTGTGCTCGCCGGACGCGTTGACGTGTCATTGGATCCGCGTTCGATCGACAATCCCCATCTGGTCGACTGGTACCGGGAGCAGGGGAGCGGTCACCGCTGGTAGCGGCACCAAAGCTTCTGCTAGCGGTCGAAGGCGATGGTCAATGTGTCCGACTGCGGCAGTGACTGGCACGCCAGCCGCACGCCGTGGCGGATCTCGTGGTCGTCGAGGATGTCGTTGACCTGCATTGTCACTTCACCCTCGCGAAGGGTGTAGGAGCAACCACCGCAGTTCCCCTCGCGGCAGACGTAGGGCGCATCGATGCCGAGGCCGAGGAGCACATCCAGAAGGATCTGTGTTTTCGGCCAGCTGATCTGGTGGGTGTCGCCCTCGATCTCGACGGTGGCGCTCACCGCATCGGGATCGGTCGGTGCGGTCGCGACAACTGGTGCCGCGGCGAAGGCATCGGTGCTCAGCGACACGAAGACCTCACGATGGATGTTCTCTCGGGCCAGTCCGGTATCGCCTAGTGCGGCCGCCGCTACATCCATGAAAGGGGCTGGGCCACAGAGATATGCGGCAGTGCCGGGGACTGGGGTGGGCAGCAGCGCGCGCAGGCCGTCCGGGGTCGGCAGACCGGCCTCCGCCTCGATCCAGTGCACGATCGCCAGGCGGCTCCCGTATTTCGACTGCAGTGCCGCCAGCTCGGCCTCGAAGATCACCGATTCGCGGTCTCGGTTGGCGTAGACAAGGACGGCATTCTGTACGGAGTGGGAGAGCACCGTCCGGATCATGGACATGATCGGCGTGATGCCGCTGCCCGCGGCCACGAACACCGGAACTGCCACGGTGTCACGCATGGTGAATGCCCCTGCAGGGCGAAGTGATTCGAGCGTCATTCCGGCGCGAGCGTTATCGCACAGCCAGTTCGAGGCATGGCCGCCGGATGTGCGTTTGACGGTGACCTTCAGATGTTCGTCGAGGCCGGGTGCGCTCGAGAGCGAGTAGCACCGAGATACGGAGTCCGTGCCGGCCGGTACGCGCAGCGTGAGGAACTGTCCGGATTTGTAGGCGAAGTCTGCCCGGGCGTCGTGCGGCGCGGCGAACACGATGGAGACCGCATCGGGAGTTTCGGCGATGACTTCGAGCACCTCCAGTGCGTATGCGCTGGGGGCGGTGGACGCGTGCGTCGTCATGCGAGTTCCTTCCGGAGTGGTGTACGCCTCATTGTCATCATGCACTGTGCCATTGACAAATGGCACAGTTGCTGTTGTTCTATTTCCTCATGGGGCTCCTTGACGTCTTCAGACGCCCGCCGATCTCTGTGAACTCAAAAGCAGTGGTCACCGGCGCGGGCAGTGGTATCGGGCGTGCTTTCGCTCTTGAACTGGCCCGCCGTGGCGGTCACGTGATCTGCGCGGACATCAACGCCGAACGGGTCGCGGAGACCGTGGCTGAGATAGACCGGCTGTCTGCGGGCTGCGCACATGCGGTGACCTGCGATGTCTCATCGCGAGATGAGGTGGAGAAGCTGGTCTTCGAGGCGCAGGAGGTGTTCGCGGGGCCGCCCACGCTGGTGATCAACAATGCGGGCGTCGGAATCGGCGGTAAGCCGGTCGGCGAGATCGGCATGGACGACTGGAAGTGGGCGCTGGGTATCAACCTGTGGGGCGTCATCTACGGCTGCGAACTGTTCACGCCATTGCTCCGTGCGGCCGGCCGCGGCGGAATCATCAACGTCGCCTCCGCCGCGGGGTTCGCGGCAGGTCCCTCGATGGCCTCGTACAACGTGTCCAAGGCCGGGGTCATGTCTCTGTCGGAAACCCTCGCTGCCGAGCTGAGCGGCACCGATATCAACGTGACCGTGCTGTGCCCCACCGTCGTCAAAACGAACATCTTCAAGGACGCTCGCCTCACCGGGGTGGAGATCGGCACCTCGGGCTTGGTCGACCGGCTCATCGAGCTCACCGGTTTTTCCCCGGAGAGGGTCGCCGTGAGCACCCTCGACGCACATGACCAGGGCCGCCTGTATGTGGTCCCGCAGTTCGACGCGAAGGTCATCTGGCACTTCAAACGGCACTTCCCCGTGCTACACGCGCGCGTTGCGGGCTTGCTTGGCCGCCTTCTTCCCACTCACTGAACTTCGTATCACCTGACTGAAAGGAAAAACGTTACATGTCAATGGATCTCGACAACATGCTGCAGATGATCAAAGACAAGCAATGGTCCCTGGCCGACATCGACTGGGAGGCGCCCGGTGCCGAGCTGATCGAGCCAGAGCTACATGCCAAGCTCAAGCCGTTCATCGCGGATCTGATGTGGATCGAGAACGTCGGCGCACGCGGATTCGCGGCGCTGGCCAAGAAGGCGCCGAACCCCACTCTCAAGAGCATTTACGAGCACTTCCATGCCGAAGAGCAGAAGCACGCCAACGCCGAGCTCGCGCTGATGCGCCGGTGGGGCATGCTCGAGAACGACGAAATCCCTTCCCCGAGTATCAATGTGCAGTTGGTGATCAACTGGCTCGACAAGTACTCCGACGGGATGTCGCTGTCGTTCCTGGGGACGGTCATCCCCATGCTGGAGGTCGCTCTGGATGGTGCACTGATCAAGTTCATCACCGACGAGGTCAAGGATCCGATCGCGCAGGAGGCCTTCAAGCGGATCAACTCCGACGAATCGCGGCATCTTGCAGTGGATTTCGAAGTCATGGACATCCTCGGCCATGCCAAGATGCGCAAGATGCTCATCGAGTTTGTCGGCGGCTGGCTCAAGCCCAGCCTGCTGATCGGCGTGCTGAGCTATGTGCCGCTGCTCAACAAGATGCGCGACAACATCGTGGCGATGGGTGTCGACGAGGAACGTCTCTATGGGGCGATGAAACGGTACAAGAGCGTGGGCGAGCGTAACGAGAATGTCCGGCGGCTGCCGAACTACCGCATCATCTCCTGGCATGCGATGAAGGTGATCAATCGCAAGTCCAAGTACCACATCACCGCTGACTTGCTCGTGAAATTGACGGGCAGAATTCCCATGCGGTTGGTGGAGAACAAGCCCACCTGGTCGCAGGAACTCACCTACGAACCCGTCGCCTGAAAGCAGCCAGCATGAACATCTCCGTAGCCATCATCGGTGCCGGCTTTGCCGGCATCGGTGCAGCGATCCGCCTGAAAGACAAGGGAATCACCGACTTCGCGATCTTTGAGCGCGGAGACACGGTGGGTGGCACCTGGCGTGACAACACCTACCCCGGGGCGGCGTGCGACATTCCCTCGAGGCTGTACTCCTACAGTTTCGCGCCAAATGCCGAGTGGTCGCACACGTACTCCGGTAGCGGTGAAATCCTGGGCTATATCGACCAGATGGTCGAATCGGCAGGCCTTCGGTCGTACATCCGCTTCGGGCACAACGTCGTTGGCCTCACGTATGACGAGGCCAACGGGGAGTGGACTGTCGAGTTCGAGGGCCAGGAACCGGTGCGGGCCCGCACCGTCATCATGGCGTCCGGCCCACTCGCGAATGTGAGCTTTCCGGCCATTCCGGGCCTTGAGAGCTACGAGGGCCACAAGATCCACAGCGCGCGATGGGATCACGATTACGACTTCACCGGCAAGCGAGTGGCAGTGGTCGGCACGGGAGCCAGCGCCGTCCAGATCATCCCGGAACTGGTGAAGTCCGCCGAGCTGGTGAAGGTTTTCCAGCGGACGCCCGGCTGGGTTTTGCCCCGCGTCAACCGCGCCACCGGCAGTCGGCTCAAACAGCTGTACCGCAACTGGCCGCTCAGCCAGCGGCTGGCGCGTGCGGCCTGGTTCTGGGGACATGAGTCGGTGGCCATGGGTGTTGTGTGGGATACACCATTCACTCGCGTGGTCGAGGCGGTCAGCTCCGCGCACCGGCGCATGCAGGTCAAGGACCCGTGGCTGCGCCGGCAGCTGACACCCGATTTCTCGGCCGGCTGCAAGCGTCTGCTGATGACCAGTGACTACTACCCAGCCTTGCAGGCAGAGAACTGCAAGCTGGTCACCTGGCCCATCGCCCGGCTGGCCCCGAAGGGTATTCGCACGGTAGAGGGTATTGAGCACCAGTTCGATTGCATCGTCTTCGCCACCGGTTTCGACGTGTGCAAGGCCGGGACGCCCTTCCCGGTCACCGGGATCGACGGACGGGACCTGGCCACCGAGTGGTCGGGAGGGGCATATGCCTTCCGCAGCGTGGCGGTGTCGGGCTATCCCAATCTGTTCCTTACCTTCGGACCCAATTCGGGACCGGGGCACAGTTCGGCGCTGGTGTACATGGAGGCGCAGATCAACTACATCACCGACGCGATCGCGGCGGTGGTCAACAACGGCTGGAAATCGGTGGAGCCCCGCCCCGAGATCCAGGAGAGCTACAACCAGGACATCCAGCGGCGCCTGCAATCCACCACGTGGAACTCGGGCTGCCAGAGCTGGTACCTGACGGATGACGGCTTCAACGCGACGATGTTCCCCGGATTCGCCACGCAGTACGTCAACCAACTCAAGAGATTCGACCTGCAGGACTATAAAATCACTGTCTCGAACACCAGTGACGAACTGATACTGACAGGGCCAGCTTCGAAACCATGACCGAGTACCGGATCGACGACCTCGCGCGGGCATCGGGGACGACGACCCGGAACATCCGTGGTTATCAAGAACGAGGGCTCCTGCCCCGGCCGCTGCGCCGGGGCAGGACAGCCATCTACAACGATTGGCATCTGCGCCAGTTGAGGGCGATCAATCGACTGCTCAGCGAGGGTTTCACTCTCAAACACATCACGAAGTTCCTCAGTGGGCTGCAGCGCGGCGCCCAGCTCGCCGATGTGCTCGACCTGTCGGATCTGGAGGGCCTGCTCGAGAAGCGGTTCTCCAACGCTGCCCAGGGAAATCTCTCGTTGAGGGAGCTCGAAGAGACGCTCGGCCCGATCGATTCGGCGGCCCTTGCGCGCCTGATCGAAGCCGGGCTGATCCAGCCTGTTGACGGCTCGGATTCTTATCTCGTCACCGATCTCGACACCATTGACAACTTCGCGGCGTTGATCTGCCTCGGAATGAGAGTGACCGACCTAGCCGACATCCACGTGAGGACCAACGCGAAGCTCGACGATGCCGCACGGGTGCTTATCGGTGCCGCGCGCGATGAGGTGGCACGTCAACGTGGGCCCGGTTGGGTTCCCTCCACCGACGACGAACTGGCTTGGGCAACAGAACTTATCGGGACGATGCGCCGTGCGGCGACGCATACCTCGCACGCCGCCATGAACCGAGCGCTCGATGACGCGCTGCGCGCCGAGATGGACCTGTACCGGGAGCAGGCGCAGCTGCCCACCGATCCTGCGTGAGTTGCCGGAAGGCTTCGGCTACACATAGAAGAACCCGAGCAGTATCGCCAGGACGGATGCGACGTATCCACCGAAGAGGAACTGCAGCACCCCTGGCGCTTGGCGCAGCTCCATGAAGTAGTTCCCTACTAGCCAGATCTTGACGAAAGTGATGGCGACGATTATCGATGAGATGTTGTAGCCATGTCCCTTCTCGGCGTCAAGCAGTAGCGAGATACATGTTGCCGCAACGAGAACCAGGAAAACCAGTGTCGCTTTGCGACTGTATGTGAGATTCATATGCCTATGCCAGATAGAGAAGTGAGAAGAGCCCGATCCACAAGAGGTCGATGAGATGCCAGAAACAGGAGCCTCCCTCGATGAGCCGGATGTCCGAACTGGCCGCGGCACCGCGTGATGCATATGTCATCGCCCCGAGTATGACCGTGGCAACAATGGTGTGAACCAGATGGATTCCCGTGAAGACGAAGTAGACCATGAAGAAGTGACTGGTCATCGGGCTCAAGCCTTGGCTTGTAACCTCATGGTATTCAATTAATTTCACGCTGACGAAGCAGATACCACTGCCTGCCGCCGCTAGGTAATAGCGGGCCGCGTGTGTTGATCCGTTTCGCGCCTTCTCCAGGCCGAGTACCACGAGCAGTGAGCCGCTCAGCAGCAGAAGGGTATTGAGTGCTCCGAGGCCAAGGTTCAACTGGGATTGCCCGGAGGCGAATGCCTCTGCTTCCGATGATCGATAGTGTGCGATGACGGCAAAGAATGCCGCGAAGACGATCAGGTCGCCGAACAGAAACACCCAGAGTCCGGGCTCTCCGGGGACGTGGGGCTCTCGCCGGTCGGTCGTGGTTCGCTTGCGGGTTGTCAGATTTCCCGTCATGAAACCGTTGGCTTGAGCTGCTCCCGGCAGGTGGAAATCCCTGTCTGGGCCCGATAGTCGGATAGCAGGGCCTGTGCGAGCGCGGCGAACATTCCCGCCTGGAAGATCGCGGTGGCAGCTGCCGGGATGTACAGGCCGACAAGGCCGTCGTACGCGAATGGCCCGTCCTTGAAGAAGATGATCAGCGCTGATCCGGCGAACAGAAGTCCGCACCAGAGGAGGAGATAGGCCGACCAGCGTGGCAAGGGCTCGTTGCCGGGTTCGGCGCGCAGGATCGCTATCGCCATGAGCGTGAACAGGACGGTGAACACGGCCCAGGTGAAGAGGAAAATGAACCACCCCAGGTCGTTGAGTGCCTGGGTGATCTGCGGTTCGATTTGTTCGGGGCGGAAAGCGGCCACCGACCACGCGATGAACGGAAGAACCAGGAGAAAGAGCGCGATCGGCATGAGTACCAGCGATGCGTAGGTGAACACCGGGGTGCCTCTTTCCGCTCGGTGCAGCCGGGCGAGTACTACCCCCAGTGGCAGCGCAAAGAGGGGCAGGAAGAACAGGGCCACGATGCACCCGAGCCGTATGTGATTCTTGTTCTCCACATAGAACGCCGCCAGCTGTTCAGCGCTCCAGGCCGGGCTTGGCGCCGGTAATGCAAAGCGCGCCAGGAGAATCCATCCGACGACGAACGCCAGTGTGAATCCGCCGATTCCGATGGCGGTGAATACGGCCTGCGTGCGGACGTTTGATGACATGTGGGCAGACTCCTCAATACGTGGGCAGAAGATTCCAGGGCAGTGGGGATAGCGATGCCCGGGATCGGGGATCTCCGGGTGGGGCTCGCTGTGCTCAGGCTCTGGAACGACGAGAAGCGATCACGGATATCCGCACCGCTCCGAAGTTGAACTCAAGGTCGGATGACACCAAGCGTGTTGTGTAGAGCCAACTCTGGAACCGATGGCGAGGCCGATGGAGAGCGGATGCACGGCTCAATGCGCACCTCCTTGTGCGTCTGTCGGTGCGTGCGGGTCGCCGCACCAAGCCGATTTACGGTATATGGACAATCGTAAATTGAACAGTCGGTAATATCCGGTATCACATGGGTGCCTATGTGTGACCACCATCACAGCGGGAGGGGATGGCGCAACGATGGGAACTGTCACATAGTAAACCGATTGGTATATTTCGAATCGATTTCCATAATCGTTGTAGGGCAACGTCTATGGACTGAACTCAACGAGGAGAACTCATGTCCGCGTCGGTGGTCGTCCGCTCAAACCCCCTGAAACTTCTCATCCTGGGGCGCAGCATCGTTGCCTCAGGCAGTCTCCTGACGCCGAACGTGTTCGCGCGTGTGTTCCGGATGGAGGCGGCGGGTACGCCTGCCATACCCATGGGCCGCATGTTCGGTATCCGCAACGCGCTGTTGGCGTTTGGACTGGCGCGCCTTGGTGCATTCACCGCCCCTTCCACGTTCCTGAAACTCAATGTGTTGACCGATGGGGTTGACGCGGCAGTGCTGGTCGCGGCCGGGCGCCGGGGTGAAATCAGCAAGCTGACTTCGACTCTCGGCACTACGGTGGCGCTATCGGCCGTGGTGTTGGGCGCAGCCTCGTTGGCTGCTCAACCGGCGCAGCAGGGCTAGCCCCACGGCGAGTAGTCGGCGATCAGTTCCTCCTGCGCGGGCCGCTCGGCCTCGGGGACGTGCACCAGGTTGACTCGCACCCGATACCAAATCGAGCTGGGGCCGCGCATGCCGTCAATCAGAATATCTTGCGGTTCAAGTAATTTAGCTACTGCTGGATACTTGTCCCGCCACATGCCGAACGCGGCCTCAGCCTCCGGCTTGGTCTTGGTTCGCGCAATCTCGACCAACGGCATGATCGACTGACGCCGACCGTCCCGGGAAGCGCCTTTCGGGGCTTTTTCGGCGGGGCCCAGTTCGGCGGCCAGCTCCAGGAGCTGATCCAGCGCCCCGGTGCCGGCTTGCCTTTCGGCGTCCATGTCCCGCCACGGATCGCCGATCTCAGCGAATCGTTGGCGCACGGTGTGCAGCGTGAACTCCGAAGGGCGACAACGGGCGACCTCGTCCCAGCGCAGCGGCGTCGACACCCGGGCATCGGGGGTCGCACGCACGGAGTACGCCGAGGCCACCGTGCGATCCTTGGCGTTCTGGTTGAAGTCGACGAACACCCCATGGCGTTCCTCCTTCCACCACCGGCTGGTCGCCAGCTCCGGGGCGCGCCGCTCCACCTCGCGGGCCACCGTCTCGGCGGCCAGACGCAGCTCCCGGAACGTCCATCGCGGCGCGATGGGCGCGTAGATATGAAAGCCGCGCGAGCCAGACGTCTTCGGCCATGCCGTCAGCCCATGGTCTTCAAGAACCGCGCGCACGACGAACGCGACATCGAGGATCTGGCTCCACGGCACCCCCGGGACGGGGTCCAGGTCAATACGCAGCTCGTCAGGATGATCCAGATCGTCTGCACGCACTGGGTGCGGATTGAGGTCGACACATCCCAGGTTGACCACCCACGCCAACGACGCCGCATCGGTGACAACGGCCTCTCGGGCGGAGGTTCCGCGCGCGTAGTGCAGCTCCGCGGAGGCAATCCAGTCCGGCCGCTTCTCGGGCACCCGTTTCTGGAACACCGCCTCCTGTGAGATGCCCTTGACGAACCGCTTCAGAATCATCGGCCGGTCACGCACGCCGCGCAGCGCCCCTTCGGCGACATCCAGGTAGTAGTGCACCAGGTCGGCCTTGGTGACGCCCGCTGTGTCCTCACCCGGGGGAAAGACCACCTTGTCGGGGTGCGTGATGGTGACCTCGCGCCCCGCGACCTGCAGCACGACGTCTGCCATGGCGTCATCGTAGGGCTGCAGACCGACTTTCCCGGGCGTAGTTGGTGACGGGCCCCCGACCGACCGGTTGGCTGTGCCGCTGAGAGGGAGGTCACATAGGCTGTCGATCATGTCGATCATCGCCGAACGGCCGCTCTTCTCGAAACTTCAGACCCTTGCGAAGCGCGGTGGCGCTGAGCTGCATTATCTCCGCAAGGTCATCGAGGCGGGCATGCTCAAACTCGATCCGCCCAACGTGCTCGCGGCAATCGTCCGCGACTTCTACCGGTTCGGTGAGATCGGCGCGGTACCGGGCTTCGGAGCGCACCGCAGCCCGGCGCGGACCGCCATCATCGACGACGAGGGCTCGATCACCTATGCCGAGCTCAACGACGCCGTCAACGCCCTGGCACACGGCCTGAACCGTCTGGGTATCAAGGGCGGCGACGGAGTGGCCATCCTGGCGCGCAACCACCGCTGGTTCATCATCGCCAACTACGCCGCACACCGCGCCGGCGCTCGCGTCATCCTGCTCAACACCGATTTCTCCGGGCCGCAGACCAAGGAGGTCGCCGAGCGTGAAGGCGCCCGTGTCCTGATCTATGACGCCGAGTATGCCGAGTTCCTGGACGGCTACAGTCCCGAGCTGGGCCGGATCATGGCGTTGCCGACCAACCCGGAAAACCCGGATCAACCCGCCTCCGGCGACGAGACCATCGCCTCGGTGATCAAACGCAACAGCACCTCCGCCGCGCCGCGCCCCTCGAAGTACTCCTCGCTGGTGATTCTGACCAGTGGCACCACCGGCACGCCGAAGGGAGCGCCGCGCAAGCTGGCGCTGACCCTGGCGCCGGTCGGCGGCATGTTCTCGCATGTGCCGTTCCGCTCCGGTGAGGTGACATCGGTGCCCGCGCCGATGTTCCACGCCCTGGGATACCTGCATCAGAGTCTGGCGCTCACCCTGGGCTGCACCCTGATCCTGCATCGCAAGTTCAAGCCGGAGAACGTGCTCTCCGATATCGAGAAGTACCGGGTGACCGCTGTGGTGGTCGTTCCGGTGATGCTCAACCGCATCCTGAACGCCATCGACGAGGCGGCGACCAAGCCCGACTTGTCTTCGCTGCGTATCGTTTTCGTGTCGGGATCACAGTTGGGCGGCGAGCTGGCCTCCCGTGCGCTGGACACGCTGGGGCCGGTGATCTACAACCTGTACGGCTCCACCGAGGTGGCCTTCGCCACCATCGCGCGGCCGCAGGATCTGGCCATCAATCCATCCACAGTGGGCCCTGTTGTCAAGGGCGCTACCGTGAAAATCCTTGACGACGAAGGAAAGCCGGTCTCGCAGGGCATCGTCGGACGGATCTTCGTGAGCAACGCGATTCCGTTCGACGGCTACACCGGGGGCGGGCACAAGCAGATCATCGACGGACTGATGTCCAGTGGTGACGTCGGCTACTTCGACGAGCATGGGCTGCTCTACGTCTCCGGGCGCGATGACGAGATGATCGTCTCGGGCGGCGAGAACGTGTTCCCGGCGGAGGTTGAAGATCTCATCAGCGGACACCCGGAGGTCATCGAGGCCACCGCGCTGGGAGTCGACGACCCGGATTGGGGCGCTCGGTTGCGGGCGTTCGTGGTCCGCCACCCGGAGTCGACGGTGGATGCCGACGGCATCCGTGCGTACGTGCGCGACAACCTGGCGCGGTACAAGGTGCCACGTGACGTGGTCTTCCTGGATATCTTGCCGCGCAACCCCTCCGGCAAGATCCTCAAGCGCCAGCTGCGCGATTTGGAGGTATAGCCGATGTCCCGGGAACACGACCGTGCCTATGACGTGGTTCTTTATGGGGCGACCGGATACGTCGGCAGGCTTACCGCGCTGTACCTGGCGGGACGCGTGGAGGCCACCGGTGCGCGGATCGCATTGGCGGGACGAAACACCGAAAAGCTTGCTGCCGTGCGTGATGAGTGTGGGCCGGCGGCGCGCGACTGGCCGTTGATCGAGGCCGACGCCACGCGCCCGGCCACGCTGGCGGCCATGGCCGCCTCGACCCGGGTGGTTGTCACCACCGTCGGGCCGTACACGAAATACGGACTGCCGTTGGTGGCCGCGTGTGCCGAGGCGGGAACCGACTATGCGGACCTGACCGGTGAGGTCAACTTCGTGCGAGAGAGCATCGATGTCTACGGCAAGCAGGCCGCCGACACCGGCGCCAGGATCGTTCATTGCTGCGGATTTGATTCCATTCCATCGGATCTGAGCGTGTATGCGCTGTACCGGCAAGCTCAGGAAGACGGCACTGGAGAGCTGCTCGAGACAACCTATGTGCTGAGCAAGTTCCGCGGCGGTGTCAGCGGTGGCACGGCCGCGTCCATGGTCGAGGTGATGGAGGCGAGTGCCGAGGATCCGGAGGTGCGCCGCAACTCCCAGGACCCCTACTCGCTGAGCCCGGACCGTCCCGCCGAACCGGAGGTGGGGCGCCAACGCGAATTTCAAACGCTCCGTGGTGAATCCGTGGCACCGGAATTGGCGGGTAAATGGCTGGGGGCATTCTTCATGGGGCCGGTCAACACCCGTATTGTCCGGCGTAGCAACGCATTGTTGGACTGGGCATACGGAACCCGGATACGTTATCGCGAGGTGATGAGCCTGGGAAGTTCGGTGGTCGCGCCGATCGCCGCGGCCGCCGTCACCGGATTTCTAACGGCCGGCTTCGGCCTGGGGACTCGGGTGCCCATGCCGAAATTCGTTGCGCAACGCCTACTTCCGAAGCCAGGCTCGGGCCCCAGTGAGCGTACCCGGAACAAGGGTCACTACCGTGTCGAGACGTACACAACCACAACCCAGGGTGTGCGTTATCGCGCGGTCATCGCGCAAGAGGGCGACCCCGGATATAAGGCGACCGCCGTGCTCCTGGGCGAAAGTGGCTTGACCCTGGCGCTCGATCGCAGCGAATTGCCGGACAGGCTAGGGGTTTTGACGCCTGCGGCCGCCATGGGGGATCCGCTGCTGAAGCGGCTGCGGGTGGCCCAGGGTGTGACGGTCGAAGTCGAACGACTCTAGTTCTCCGATAAACAAAGGAGTGGGTGTATGTCGGTATCAGTGGTAGACGCAGGGCCCCAGCAGGTTCGTCGCTCGGTCGAAGTATCTGCTCCGGCATCGGAATTGTTCGGTATCGTCGCCGATCCGCGACGCCATCACGAACTGGACGGGTCGGGCACTGTCGGCCAGAACATCCGTACGCCTGATCATCTCGAGGTTGGTTCGCGCTTTTCCACCGGCATGCGGATGTTCGGGCTTCCGTACCGCATCACCAGCACCGTGACGGAGCTCCAACTCGACAGGGTCATCGAATGGCGGCATCCGCTGGGCCACAAGTGGCGTTGGGAATTCGATGCCCTGTCGCCCACCAGTACCCGTGTCACCGAGACGTTCGACTTCCGTAATGCCGGTGCGATACAGACCCTGCTGAACTACAAGCTGCCTGGGTTCGTCAAGGCAAACGCCCGAGGGATCGAGGGCACACTGACGCGACTTCAGGGCCGCTACAGCTAGCAGGCAAGCGCACTGCCGGGACGCCGATTTACCCGGCGGACTCCGTGGCGGTGCGGGTAGCCGGCTGCTCGTGAGCTATCGCCTCGAGCACCGTGAGGATCTCGTTGACAACCTCGCCGGCGCGCTCGTTGGGCAGCATGTGTCCCGAGCCCGGGTAGGTGCGCAGTTCCTTGGTCTGTAGGGCCGCGGCAATGATGCGGGAATCGCCTGCCGGAGTGAGGAAGTCGCGGGCACCTGCCAACACCGCGGCAGGCTTGCCGCGATAGGCGCCCAGGCCTTCGGTCAGGTCCTCGTGCAGCACCATGCTTTCGGCGGCGTCCTTGTAGCTGCGCGGGGTGCCGGAGCGGATCTGGTCCCACACTCGGCTGACGTCGTAAGGCCGTGGGTCACGCCCGAATACCAACGTCGAAATGATGGGGCGCATGAGATAGCCCTGCTGGAGGAACCAGCCCTGCGCCACCACACCCAGGATTACCGCCTTGACGACTTCGAACACCGGCGGGACGACCCGGAGCCGGTGCAGCAGCCTGCCCGCCGAGGTGGCGACGAAGACCGCGCCGGATATCCGTCGCGCGACCAGGTCCGGGTGATATTCACCGAGGCCCATCATGGTCATGCCGCCCATCGAGTGACCGACGATCACGATCTGCCCGGTGGGGATTTCGGCATTGATGAAGTCGGCTGCATCCGTGGCCAGTTGGGGAACGTTCACCGAGCCTTGGGGTGCCGGATCGGACTGGCCGTGGCCCCGGTGATCCAGTGCGACGATGCGCAGTTCGGGATTGCGCTCGTGCAGCGGGCCCGCCACATCGTCCCAGGCCTCGCGGTTCTGGGTCCAGCCGTGCAGGAACAGCACGGTGACGGGTGCCGTGCGGTTTCCGGTATCGGAGAACCCGATTCGGGTGCCGTCAGCGGCGGTGAAAAAGTCCTCATGCTGACGCCACGCGGTTTCGGTCGCGGTATTACGGGTCACGCGGTAGTCCTAACAGTCGCTCGGCAATGATGTTTAGCTGCACTTCGGAGGTGCCACCGTAGATGGTGGTGGCACGGCTAGCTAGAAGATAGTCGGCCCAGCGACCTTGTTCCTGCTCGGAATCGCCGATAGCGCCGTCCGGCCCGAAATGGTTGACCACGAACTCGGCATATCCCTGTCCGGTACGCATGCCCAGCAGCTTGGACACGGCTGCCGACGGCATCGGGTCGCCGCCGGCCAGAGTGAGCAGCGTGGAGCGCAGATTCAGCAGCTTCACCCCATGCCCTTCGGCGATGAGCTGGCCCGCCCGGTCGCGTGCTACCTCGCTGAGCTCGTGCTCGCTGATGAAGGACACCAGATCGTCGAGGCTGGCAAGGAACGGCAGGTCGGAGCTGCCGATCGAAACTCGTTCCGCGGTCAGGGTGTTGCGGCTGACTTCCCAGCCGCGGTCGACCTCGCCGACCACCAGCTCATCGGGTACGAACACATCGTCGATGAACACCTCGTTGAACAGTGCGCCGCCGGTCATCTCGCGCAGCGGCCGAACGGTGACACCCTCGCTCTTCATATCGACCAGGAAGTACGTGATGCCGTTGTGTTTAGGAGCGTTGGGATCGGTCCGGGCCAGGCAGGCACCCCAGTCGGCGAACTGGGCCACCGAGGTCCAGATCTTCTGGCCGGTAAGGCGCCAGCCGCCGTCCACCTTGACTGCCTTGGTGGACAGACCGGCGAGATCGGAGCCGGCGCCGGGTTCGGAGAACAGCTGGCACCACATCATTTCGCCCCGGAACGTGGGAGGCAGGAAGCGCTGCTTCTGCTCCTCGGTGCCGTACGCGACGATGGACGGCACCAGCCAGGTCGCGATGCCGAGCTGGGGCCGGCGCACCCTTCCGGTGAGGAATTCCTGGGAGATGATCACCTGTTCGATGGGTGACGCGGCGCGCCCCCAGGGCGTCGGCAGGTAGGGCAGTACCCACCCGCCTTCGGCTATGGCGGTGTTGCGCTTCCCGGACGGGATCTCCTTGAGGGCGGCGACTTCGGAACGAATCTCCTGGCGCAGCGCTTCGGTTTCCGGTGCCAGGTCGATATCTACCTTGCGCAGGCCGTGCTCGACGGCGGTGCGCACCACGGTCGTCGGCGCGCTGCCGGAACGCCCCAGGGCGGCAATGAGACCCAGCGCCCTGCGGTAGTAGATGTGCGCATCGTGCTCCCAGGTGTAGCCGATACCGCCGTGGACCTGAATGCAGTCCTGCGCGCACTGCTGGGCAGCCGCCGGTGCCAGTGTCGCCGCCGCGGCGGCCGCGAACTCCACGATGCCGGCGGTCTCGTCCTCATCGTCAAGGGCGCGTGCGGCGTCCCACACCGCAGCTGTCGCACGTTCGGTGACGGCGGCCATGGTGGCGCACTTGTGTTTGATGCCCTGGAACTGCCCGATGGGGCGGCCGAATTGCTCACGCACTTTGGCGTATTCGGAGGCGATGTCGGTGGCCCAGCGGGCCACGCCGACGGCCTCGGCCGACAGGATCGTAGAGATGATGCTGGTGGCCCGGGCGTCGGTCAGGTTGGTCAGCACGCGATCGGCGGGTACCTGGACCGCTGCGGCCGTCACATGGGCGACCGGTCGCAGCCGGTCCACGCTCTGCTGCGGTGCGAGGGTGACGTCATCGGCGCTCAGGACCACCCACACCCGATCGGCGCCGACCGAAACCGGGGCCACCACATAGGCCGCTGAGGCCGCCGTCAGTACCGAACGAGCCTGCCCATCGACGGTGAGGCCGTCGCCGGAGGCCGTACCGTTGAACGACGATGTGGAGGCGAAGGTGGCGATGGACGCACCGGAGGCCAGGTCGCCCAGTAGCGGGTGGTCGGGATCGTGGCCGCTGATCAGCGCGCTCGCGATCACCGACGGGACGAATGGTCCGGGCACGGCGCCCCGCCCGAACTCGGCCACCACAATCGCCAGCTCCAGTGCGCCGAATCCTTGGCCGCCAACGGATTCGGCGAGGTGTACGGAGGTAAGACCCTGATCGGCAGCGGCCTTCCAGAACGGGGGAGGCCACGGCAGAGGTGTTTCGAGGGTCTCGTGCAGTAGCTCGGAGGGCACCACGCGTTCGACGAACGCATGCGCCGAATCTGCAAGTGCTACATGCTCACTGTTGATGGCGATAGGCATTGGCTGTTTCCTAACTAGTCGGCGCTGGGCTCGCTGTGGCTGGCGCGGTTCTCGTATGCGGCACGCGCCGAGGTGCCATGGGCGTCGAGCATGAAGTGGTCCATACCCAGTGATCGCGCCGCGGGACCGTACAGCGCCCGGGGCAGCATGGCCGTTGTCCGCAGCAGCGGGCCGAGTTTCTTGGGCACCATGACGGGGAACTTGCCTTTTCGTACGGCCTTGAGCACACCGGCGGCAATATCTTCGGGCTGAACGATTCCCAGTAACCAGTGTTCTTCGAGACCGGCCACCAGCTCGGTGTTGACGACGCCGGGCATCACGCAGACAACGGAGATGTTGTCGTCCTTGAGTTCGAGAGTCAGCGACTCACAGAGACCGACCACGGCCCATTTCGTCGCGCAGTACGTGGCGAGCCCGGGCACGCCCATCTTGCCCGCCGCCGACGCGATGTTGACGATCACGCCGCCGCCGCGCGGCTTCATCCGCGCTATGGCGAGCTGGCTGCCCCACATGACGCCGCGCACGTTGATATCCAGCTGACGCTGGATGGATTCCAGCGACTCTTCCCCGAACGGTGTGATCGGCATGATGCCCGCGTTGTTCACGATCACGTCGACGGGTCCCACGGTGGCCGCGATGGTGTCTAAGAAGGCCTCGAAGCTGCCGTAGTCGGTGACGTCGAGTGGCAGGCCGATGGTGCCGTTACCGATCTCAGCCGCGGTGTTCTCACACAGCTTCTTATCGATATCGCCGATCGCCACCTTCGCGCCTTCGGCGGCGAACGCCGTGGCGATGGCCCGGCCGATTCCGCGTGCTCCGCCGGTGATGGCGACGACCTTGCCCGCGAGCTGTACAGCTGTTCCCATTCGTCCTCCCACGCCATTGTGGTTCGTTTACGAATACTCTCTAGTGTAAATCTCCGGGCGCTAGCCTAGCGCACGCGGTCAGCTAGCGGCAGTCCCTCATGTATACGCCGGCAGTTGTCTATCGCGTGCTCCAGATAGCGCGTCATGGTGTCCGCGGTGAACCATGTGACGTGTGGTGTGAGCACCACATTAGGCAGGGTCAGCAAAGGGTTGTCCGGCGAGATCGGTTCCTGTGCAAAGACATCCAGTCCTGCAGCCCCGAGGGGGCCTTGTCGCAGCGCGTCGATCAGTGCCGTCTCGTCGACGACTGCGCCGCGTGAGGTGTTCACCAGGACCGATCCGGGTTTCATCCGGGCCAGGGCCGCGGCGTCGAGGAGACCAGAGCTGGCGCCGGTCAGCGGGAGATGCAGCGACACGATATCGCTGCTGGTCAACAGGGCATCCAGGCTGCGCCAGCTCGCGGACCCGTCGTCGCGGGTGCTGGTGTGCAAGACACTGGCGCCCATCGCCAGCAGGATCTGTTCCAGAGTCTTGGCGATGTTGCCGTATCCCACCAATCCGACTGTGCAAGAGCCGATATCGCGCACAGTGTCGCCCAGGGACTGATCGGTGGGCCACCCGCGACCAGCGCGGATGTCCCGGTCCAGTCGTGGCAGCTGCCGCAGTGCCGCGAGCATGAGCAACAGCGCGCCCTCGGCGACCGAGGGCGCATTCGCGCCCGGCATGTTGGCGACGGCCACCCCCTGCGCGGATGCGGCATCCAGCGCGATGGTGTTCACTCCCGCACCGAACTTGTGGATCAGCCGCAGCTGTGCGCCCTTCGCGACGTCATCGGCAGAGAGCGGACGAAGCACATGCCACAGCACCTCGGCGTGCGGTAGCTCGGCGTAGAAGGTGTCGTCATCGTCTTCGGCGCAGAAGCGCACGTCAAGCCAATCGGCGTGTGGTGCAAGCTGTTCGCGGACGCGTGGGCCGCCCGGAAAGTGGGCGAGGACCTTCACTCCCACCGCTTGCTTGTCCACTCTGCAATCGTATCCGCCTGCTCCTGGCGGGCTCCGGGGTTCTGGAAGTAGTGGTCGGCGTCGACGGAGGCCTGGGACTTATCGGTCGAGCCCAATGCGTCGTAGATGTGTTGAGCATCCGATGGGAAGACCCCGGTATCGCCGTCGGCGTTGATGACCAGGGCGGGAACGGTGACATCGGCAAGATGTGGTTCGGCCCGGGTCTGCGCGTGCGACAGGCTCCACATACCGAGCCAGTTCTTCAGTGTGGTCGCACAACCGATTCCGAAAGTAGAGCGGTTGGCCTTCACCGGTACACCCGCGTAGCAGAGGTTGGCCGGGCGCTTGGTGGGCTCCAACGTGGGGTCGACCATGCGGGGGTCGGCCCAGGTCCGGTGCACGGTGAAGGCGCGGTCGCTGAACCCGTCGGCACGCACGCGGGCGAGCTCGTCGAGCGCCCATGCGGTGATCCGGTGGTTACGCGCCACCTGTCCTTCGCGGTACTTGGTGACGAAGGCGGGGGAGTAGGCCGGTCCGTTGTCCTCGTTGAACAGGTCCAGGGCCGGGTCGGTGGAAGTCGGGTCGCTTTCATCGATGACCGAGGCGTCCATCCAGTCGGTCAGCACGTCGGGGCGGCCCAGGTGCGCGGCGCTGGCGACGTAGCCCGATGCGGCAGGCAGAGTGTCCAGTCCCTCCGCGGGACGCATGCCCTCCAGCGGTGTCACCTTGGGAGCCACCGCTTGCGACTGATACGCCGCCATGAGCGATCCGCCTCCGGAATTGCCGAGCAGCAGCACGGTTTCCACGCCCGCCTGCTCCTGTAGCCAGCGCACACCCACGCCGATGTCGACCAGGGCGTGGTCGAGCAGGAAGTGGCTTTCGAATCCCCGGAATCGAGTGTTCCATCCCAGGAAACCGTATCCATGCCGCGCCAGGTACTCGGCGATGTAGTGCTCCGAGAAGTCGATCTGATAGTGGGTGGCGATGAAGGCGATCTTGGGCCGGGTGCCCGCGGCCCGGTGGTACAGCCCCTGGCATGGATGTCCGCCGGCGCCGTTGCGTCCCGCGGTGGGCGAGGGCAGCCCGACGAACTCTCGCTCGATGGTCACTTCGGTGGGCATTCAGCAGACCTCCTTGGAATAGATGGCGCGGTAACAGATTCCGGCCAGGGTGTCGATGCAGGCGTCGTCGTCGACAGTGGCGGCATTGCCCTGGCTGAGCTGGTTGTAGGCGAACTGGTTCATCATCGAGACGATGGCGCTGGCCATGAGGTGTGGATCATTGCCGGGGCTGTATCCGTCACGCTGTGCGCGTTTGATGGTGGTGGTCAGGAAATCGATGGGCTCGGAACACATCTGGTTCCAGAACTCGGCGAATTCTGCGTTGATCATGGCCAGCTGAGACACGCTGATCATCTCGGCGAGCTGGTGGCGCCAGGTGAGCCAGTGCGCGGTGGCGATATCTCGCGCGCGCTGCTTGTTGGAGCGCCCGTGCCCGATGACCGCAGATACCCGTTCCTGCGCCTCGGTGCGAAATCGCATGGCCCACTGCGCGACCATCGCCTCTTTGGAGTCGTAGTAGTTGTAGAACGACGCCGTGGACCGCCCCGCCTCGGTGGCGATATCGGCAACGGTGGTGGCGAGTATTCCCTTGCGGGCTATGACAGTTCGGGCGGCCTCATCGATCGCGGCCTGGGTTTGACGGCCTCGCACGGTGGGTTGGACCACGACGTCCCTCTCTCGCCGAATGGGTATTGACCCATTTCTGAATCTGATGTTAGATTCAGGTTAGCGTAAAGCGCAAGACAGTCATGCGGTCGGATCAAGGAGGCTCCCCGTGACGATGATCAAACCGAACAACCCCAACTCCGAGTTCGAGTTCGGCGGGTTCAACCATGTGGCGCTTGTGTGTTCGGACATGGCGCGCACCGTGGACTTCTACACCAACGTGCTGGGCATGCCGCTCATCAAGTCGCTCGATCTGCCCATGGGGCAGGGGCAGCACTTCTTCTTCGACGCCGGGGGCGGCGACAGCCTGGCATTCTTCTGGTTCAAGGACGCGCCGGACGGCGTCCCGGGCATTTCGGCCCCGCCCGCCATTCCGGGAATCGGCGACATCGTGAGTGCTGTGAGCTCCATGAACCACATCTCGTTGCACGTCCCCGCCGAGAAGTTCGACGAATACCGCGTCAAGCTCAAGGCTAAGGGCGTGCGGGTGGGGCCCATTCTCAACCATGACGAGAGTGAGTTCCAGGTATCGAAGGAGCTGCATCCGGGCGTGTACGTGCGGTCGTTCTACTTCCTCGATCCCGATGGAATCACCCTGGAATTTGCTTGCTGGACTAAGGAATTCACTGCAGCTGACGTAACGGTCGCACCGAAGACGGCCGCCGAGCGCACCCCGCGGGAGGTCGCTACCGCCTGACGGGGTCGAGGAGCCGGGTCAAGATGACGATGAGCTCATCCGAACTCAGCGCCAGCTGCCCGGACACCCAGGCCGCGAGCGTCTGGCCGACGCCCCCGACCGCGAAATAGGCTGCCGCGCGCATTGATTCATCGTTCGGTAGCTGATATGTCTTGTTCAGGTGCTGGCCGGAAAGCGCCGCGAAGAGCTGCTCTGCCGCGCTACGGCGTTGGGCGATCACCGAATTGGCCGGATTGCTGCCGAAGAGCAGATGGCCGATCCGGGGGTCGGCGGCGATGACGTGCACGATGTTGGCGATGCCCGCTGCGGTCTTCTTGCGCAGCGGTGCGGCGTCCACCGCCTTCTGGGTGGAGGTGGCGACCTCGCCGATCACGCCGTCGTACACCTGTGCCGTCAGCTCGTCCAGGTCGGTGAAGTTTTCATAGAAGTACCGGGCGACCACGCCGGCCTGCTTGCATAAGCCGCGGACCGTCACGTTCGGCGCGGGGCCGGAGGTCAGCAGGTCAAGACCCGCCTCCAGGAGCCGGTTCCGGCGCTCGGCCTGGCGGTCAGGGGCCTGTACACCTCCATAGACCCGCGATGACGTCACCAGTACATCTTGACAGGTGGCACCCCATTGAAAGATATTTGAGAACAATCGTTCGCAGATTAAGGGGTCAACGGTGACAATCGAGCGGGTGTCTGAAATGGATGAATCGATCGTCGGTGACGGAGGTCCGGGTACCCGGAGTCGTCGCGGCGAGCCGGTGCCACCGGCTGCGCGTCTCTCGCCGGGATGGTCGTGGCGGCGTCAGCCCACCATGGTCGACAACATGATGGGGCTGGCCCTGCTGGCAGGCCCCGCCAATATCGTCATGCAGTTGGCGCGCCCCGGTGTGGGATACGGCGTTGTCGATAGCAAGGTTGAGAGCGGACGCGCCGATCTGCACCCCGTCAAGCGTGCGCGCACCACGTTCACCTACCTGGCGGTGGCCACCATGGGCAGCCCCGAGCAGAAGGCGGCATTTCGCAAGGCGACCAACCGATCGCATGCGCAGGTGCGTTCGGCCCCCGGGGACGCCGTGCAGTACAACGCCTTCGACCCGGACCTGCAGAAGTGGGTGGCGATCTGCCTCTACAAGGGATTCGTCGACGTGTACGAGGCTTTCGTGGGTCCGATGTCGCCCGATATGGCCGAGCGGTGCCTGCAAGAAGGCGCCGTCATGGGAACCACACTGCAGATGCCGCTGGCGATGTGGCCGAAGTCGTGCGCGGAGTTCGACGCGTACTGGCAGCAGTCCCTGGATCAGGTTCATATCGACGATCACGTCCGGCCCTATCTGTACCGGATCGTGTCGGCGTCCATTGCGGTTCCGCGGTTCATGCGCAGGCCAGTGGGTGCCTTCTCGAGACTCATCTCGACGGGATTCTTACCGCAGCGGTTCCGGGATGAGATGAGGCTGCCGTGGAGCCCGGCACGCCAGCGAACCTTCCGGAGTGTCGTCACTCTCCTTGGCGTCGCGAACCGCCTGCTGCCCAACGCGCTGCGCCGCTTTCCCTTCAACGCTCTGATGATCGACCTCAACTGGAGAATTCGCACCGGTCGCGATCTGGTCTGATCGATCTCCGAGCTAACACGTGGATCTTGTTAGCGGCACCTCGCGTGCCCCATCTCCTTCGTGACCATGTGGTTAAGAGTGTTACCCAAATTTATTGAATTCTACGTCTAGTTATGGGCAAAACCGTCCACATGCTCGGCGTGTGGGCTGGTGGGCGCGGACGAGTGCTGCATGGCAGGCCTGGGTTGTGACAGATGTGTTGCGCCGCCATTGACAGAAGTGGGCTCCATCATTGCTGTGTGCGCAAGAGATGCCACGCCCGGGGAGTTAACAATGTACGCAGCGAACTTTACGGCGAGTGATCGAATTCGACATATGCGCAGTACAAGGCCAAAAGTTCGGGATCTTGATCGCGGGTGATCGATATGTCCCGCGCGTCTGCCTCATCGTCATAGTGACGCTGGCCACAATTGCGGGAGCGTGTGGCTCTGGTGTTGCCAGACGGTGCCCCAGTAGTTAGATTTCCCCCGGTACGAAAACTGGTAACGGATGTTCCCTTTCTGGGGGCGCGAAATGCCGGTCGTTTGCACGAGGGCTCTCATTGTCGGGTTGCGCCGAGATTTCCGCGCCCGCCGCCTCATGAAACGAGCACTTTTGAATTTGCTGTTGGGGCTGTTCTGAGAGGACACGCGCGTGGTCGCGGTGAACGAGGGCTCGTCTGCAACGACCCGGCTGAGGGGCCGGATCGGCAGCGTGCGGCGCCCTCGCCGGTCCCCATCGGCGGTCGGTCAGACCTCCGCGGGGCACCGTGCAGCGCAGTGGGGCGAGCAGTACGGCCGGTGGCTGCTGATCTCCGACACCGCCATCGTCGCGGGTGCCGGTTGGACCTGGATCGAACTGCGTAACGCGACCAACCCGATGACTCCCGTCGAGCTGTGGATCCGGATCGGCTTCTTCTGCTACTGGGCACTGCTGCTCGGTGTGTACCGCAGCAGGGACCTGCACCTCATGGGCAGCGGTGGCGAGGAGTACCAGCGGGTGCTGCGCGCGACATTCCACATGTTCGGTCTCTTCGCCATTGTCAGCGTGCTGTTCAAGTTCAATGTCTCGCGTTTCGCGCTGGGGATGGCGCTCATCGTCGGGATCGTGTTCCTGCTGCTTAACCGGAAGATCAGCCGGACCTGGCTTAACCGGCAGCGTGCGCGCGGCAAGCAGATCTTCAGGGTGGTGGTGCTCGGCGGGGATGCCGCGGCGCTCAACCTTGCTGAGGCCTTCGGGCGTGACACCGCGCTCGGATACCGGGTGGTGGGTGTGTGCGTCCCCGGATACCTGGGTGCGCCGGGCCAGAACATCGAGGTCATCGACCGGGTCATCCCGATCCTGGGTTCGGAGGACCGCATCGTCGCGGCAGTGCTGGAGGCCGGTGCGGACACGGTGGCGGTGACGGCCACCGAACAGCTTGGCCCGGAGAAGATGCGGGAGCTCGCCTGGCGTCTCAGCGAGATCGGTGTCAATCTGCTGGTAGCGCCGGGTGTGTTCGATGTCGATCAGCCGCGGGTCCGGGTGCGGCCCGCCGGGTCGGTGCCGCTGATCCATCTCGCCGAGCCGCAGTACGAGGGTGCGTCCCGGCTGCACAAGGTCCTCTTCGACCGGGTCGGCGCGCTCCTGCTCCTCATCGGATTCAGCCCGATCCTGCTGGCCTGCGCCCTTGCGGTGAAGCTGGAATCGCGCGGACCGGTGTTCTACTCAGCCGAACGCATCGGCGTGCGGTCCAAGCCCTTCCGCATGATCAAGTTCCGGTCCATGGTGGCGAACGCAGACCAGATGGTGGCGGCGCTGCTGGCACAAAATGACGGTGCCGGACCGCTTTTCAAGATGCGCGAAGATCCGCGGGTCACCGTGGTGGGCAGGTTCCTGCGCCGTACCAGCCTCGACGAACTGCCCCAGCTGATCAATGTGCTGCGCGGAGAGATGAGCCTGGTGGGCCCCCGGCCGCCGCTGCGGCGCGAGGTCGAGGAGTACACCGACGTCATCAAGCGCAGGCTGCTGGTCAAGCCCGGGATGACCGGTCTGTGGCAGGTTAGTGGGCGCTCCGACCTGCCATGGGATGAGGCAGTGCGGCTGGATCTGTCGTATGTCGAAAACTGGTCCATGGTGTCCGATGTGTCGATCCTGTGGCGCACATTCCGCGCGGTGGCGCGTAGCGACGGCGCCTACTAGCGCGCCATCCGCGCGCCCACACATGTCAACCTGGTTGTCACAGTCGCGGAGTATTGTCGCGACCATGCGTACCGATCGTGATAATTGGGACATCAACACCAGCGTCGGCTCCACCGCGCTGTTCGTGGCGGCCAGCCGAGCGCTCGAGGCCACCAAACCCGCGCCGCTGGCGGTCGATCAGTACGCGGAGGTGTTCTGCCGTGCCGCAGGCGGCGAATGGGCCGATCTGGTAGCTGGCGGTGTACCCGAACACCCTTTGCGTTCAGAGGAATTCGGACAGTACTTCGTGAGCTTTCAAGGCGCACGCACCCGCTACTTCGATAGTTACTTCGCCAGGGCGATCGAGGCCGGCGTCAAGCAGGTGGTGATCCTGGCTGCGGGACTCGACTCGCGCGCCTATCGACTCGACTGGGCGCCGGGTACCACGATCTTCGAATTGGACCAGCCCCTCGTGCACCAGTTCAAGCGTGAGGTGCTCGCCGAGCATGGCGCCGAGTCCAAGGCGTCTCGACAGGAGATCTCGATCGACCTGCGCGAGGACTGGGGTAAAGCACTCCAAGACAAGGGCTTCGATCCGTCGGCGCCGTCGGCGTGGATCGTCGAAGGACTGTTGATCTACCTGCCGGCCGACGCGCAGGAGCGACTTTTCGAGTCCATTGATCAGCTGGCCGCCCCGGGCAGCTTCGTGGGCATCGAGCAGATGACGACGTACGCCGATGTGGTCTTCGACATGCTGGTCGCCGGCGCTAACGAAAGCGGCGACCAGGCCAATTCGGACTTCTTCTCGCTGATCTACAACGAGCAGCGCAGCGAAGCCTCCACCTGGTTCCATTGCCACGGCTGGGATTCCGTGCGCACCGAGCTGCTGGACTACCTGAACGTCTCGGGGCGCGCCGTGCCCGAGCCGAGTCAGCCCGCGTGGTACATGTTCAACTCGATCAGCCTGGTATCGGCAGTGAAGGGTTAGATATTCAGATGCCGATCCAGGAATCCGGTCATACGGCGTAGGTAGTCGCCCTGATTCACGTGCAGGATGTGATTTCCGGGGAACCAGTGCAGCGCACAGCGATCCCAGTGTTCCCACAGCATCTCGGCCTGTTCGGGCGGCGCTAGCCTGTCGCCGAGTCCGGTGATGATGAGGCGCTGCTCCTTTGGTACGACCGGCTGGTAGGTGAGGGGCGACGAATAGGAGAGCGCGCCGTCCAGCTGATTCTGATCGAGATGGCCCAGCTTGGCGGCCAGCTTGATCGTCGGTTCGGCCGGAACCCAGCCGTGCAGAAGTGATTTGACGTCGACCACGGGAACATTGGGGATGGTGACATCGATTCGGCGCTCCACGGTGGAGATCAATCCGGTGGTGTAGCCGCCCAGCGACAAACCGGTCAGCCCAATCCTCTCCACACCGGTGCCGCGCAGATAGTTCACGAAAATCCGGAAATCATGCACGGCCTGACACATCGACTCCGAAAAACCGGTGAACCCGTGGCTGAAGTATCCGGCTCCGCTGAACGGTGAGTACTTCTCGGCGCGCCGTCCGTGAAAAGGCAAGGTGTACAACAAGATGTCGTAACCGTTGCGGAAAAACCAGGGGAGCGCGAAGAACACCCCATTGAGCAGATACGGCGATCCGAAGAACCCGTGAATCACGCACAGGGTGGGGCGTGGACCGTCGTCGTGGCGCCAGTGCTGGGCGCGCGCGATGCTGTTGTGCGGGAAGCGTTGCCAGTAGTCACGCAGGGCCGGATTGCGCGCCACGTAAGGGCTTTCGAAGTCCAGGTTCTCGACGTTGCCCTTGGCCAGGGCCTGTGCGAGCGGACCTGCGGGCCGTGAGAACACCACGGGTGTGGTCTCCGGTGCCGGGAAGGAAAGGTCCGCATCGCCCATCGCGGCAAGCTCGCCGTAAAAGGCCAGGTTGTCGCGCTCACGCGCCACGAATTCCCTGTCGACGATGAGGCTCGGGGCCACGACTCCCATCACAGACAGGGCGCCAACGGTGCGCAGGGCGACATCGGTGAGCGCGGAGGTTTCGACCATCGCGCGTTCACGAAAGGTCAGGTCACCGCTGCGGGGCAGTTGCGGGCGCTCGGTGGGCGCGGCTCGCGGGGTGATCCGCGGTTGATCTATGGGTTCCGATAGCTCCGCTGTCATGGGTGTCCCTTTCGCCCCCTGTGCTAGCCACGCTGCTAGCTCATAGCGAATGCTAGGGCACCCAAGCGAAATTCGTCCGGCAAGTACGGTGATGCCACCGTCTTAGCGGGAGTCTGGAAACGGCGAGAAAGCCAAGCAAAACAGTGTGCTGCTCAGGTTCGCGGGCAGCACAAATAACGTTTACGTTTCGACCAGTTTCGACAATAAAACTTGTGCCGTCAACCCCTTGTGCTAGCTGAGGGGCGGGTTCAGAGTGAAGGTATGTCCGAAGCATGGATTGAGGGCTTGCCGGTCCAGCGGATCATGTTCCGTGACGGATTGGTAATCAGCCTGGGTGACTACAACGAGGTGGTTATCGCCGTGCCGATGTGGCTCACGCTTCCCCCTGCGGGGCGGTGGCCACGGGAAATTGTTTGCGTCGATCCGAAGGCGATCTTGGATGAGGAGCGTCCGCTCTTCAGCATCTCGGGTGCAACGTGCACCGAGGCCAGGTGGAACGACAAGGGCGATTTGCACATGGAGTTCTCCGATGACCACGCGATCGACGTGCCGCATCACGACTTTGACACGGCGTGGGAGATCTATGGCAAGTACCACGGGTACGTAGCCAGTCTTCCGCGCGGCAAGGTCCGCGTGGTGCGCCACGATGTGCCGGAGGAAGCCGGGGCCTAACCGGTTTCGCCGCGATCGAACCCGACGGTGGGTTGGTTCGTGGTTACCGCGTGAGACTTCTCGCGGTGGCATGTGCGTCAGCGGTACTTGCGACAGCTGCTGGTGTGAATGCTCCGCCCGGCATGCCCGAGCGCAGTGCGGTGTTGGACGTGGGCTTTCCATGCGACAGAACAGCTCACGCTCATTGTGACTCGGGTACCGAATGCCTTCCTGACGACGCTGGGCGGCACCGGGAACGTCGGTGAGGCGGTACAGGCGGTGTCCACCAGGGTTTCCGAGTCGATCGCGCCGATCCGTGACGCACTGACCAAGCCGATTCCGGTCACGCCGGCGGTCGTGGCCGATCCTGCTCCGTATTCGGCTGTCAAACCAGTGAAAGAACCAGCTTCACAGCCGAATACGACTGTGAAGCCAAAGCGGCAGACTTCCCGGATTTCCCCGCCGACGTTACCGGCCGTGCCGTCCGCGCCCGTTCTGGGCGCGTCCCCCAGTCCTAAGCCGCCGAACCTGGTGAGCGGGCTGGGCGGGACCATCAAGAAGGCATTCTGTGATATCGGGGTGAAGAAGCCGAGTATGCCCGACAAGCCGGTGAAGGCCGGACGGCACTAGCTGGATGGGGGCAGCGCTTCGACGACAACGCCGCCGAAGCGCGCCTCGTTGATGCCGCATGGGTGCCCGTCGATCCAGCAGCGATTGCTGCGGGTGACTTCGTCACACTCCTGTTGGGTGTCGGTGAACACCGCCTGGAACCCACCGCCCAATGACGTGTTGTAACCGGTGATCGTGCGGCCTGTGCTGTCGGTGGCCCGTGCCGCGCAATCGGCGCAGACCGAACGCGGATAGCGCTCCATGTGGAATGTGGGGCTTTGGCATAGCGGGCAGGGATGAGTGCGGCGCCGCGCCTCTTCGAACGTGAGGTCGCGGTGGTCGTCCATGCGGCAACTGTGGCACACGTGGAAGCAGGTGGTTAACCCGTTGCGGTGATTTCGGGTCATCAATAAGTTGGACGCGTGACGTTCTCAGAGGTTCAGGCGTTTCAGACCCGGCTGAGTGAACGAGTCGATGCCCCGGACGCGGTGGAAATACCGTCGGCTGGAAGCGATTTGACGTGGCGCGCGGCCACCAAGGGTGATCTTCCTGCTCTTCTGGAGCTGTGGCGCGCCAGCTGGGCCGTCGACCAACCCACGTGTCTGGTCATGCTGGATGAGCTGGAAGAAGAATTCGACGACGAGGACTTCAATCCGGAGCTCGACTCGGTGATCGCGCTGGATCCGTCGGGGAAAGCGGTCGCATTTGGTTCGGCGACTGTGAAATCCAGCCAGGAGACACTCGTCTGGGTGTCGCTCGACGGCACCGTGCATCCCGAGCGCCGTGGTGAAGGAATTGGGTCCGGCCTGCTGCGCTGGGAAGAACAACGAGGCCGCCAGCACCTAGTGGCATCCGATAGCCATCTGCCGGGATGGCTTGCCGCAAAAGCCGAAGAGAGTGCGACGGCGACACTAAAGCTGTTTCACCGCAACGGATATGAATCAACCCGCTGGTGGCGAGAGCTGGAGAGGAACCTCGCAGATCCCATCCGGGATATCGTGCTGCCTGCTGGTGTGAGGGTTGAGACCTACGGGCCAGAATGGTCCGAACAGACCCGTGACGCCCATAACGAGGCGTTCCGTGACCATTGGGGCAGCCAGCCGGACACTCGCGAGGACTGGGAATCCGAGCAGCGGCTGAGCACTTTCCGGGCGGATCTGTCCTTCGTCGCCGTTGCCCGCGACGTCACAGGGGAAGAGGTGGTGGTCGCCTACCTGCTTAGTGAAGTCAATGAGCAGGAGTGGGAACTGAACCCGCACCCATTTGGATACATCTCCCACGTAGGTGTACGACGTGACTGGCGCGGACGCAAACTCGCTCAGGCGTTGTTGACGCATGCCATGCGCGCCTACCAGAACGAAGGGTTTGAGCGCGCCGTTCTGGATGTCGATGCCGATAGCCCTACCGGCGCCGTGGGACTTTATGAAGGGTTGGGTTTTTCGGAGGTCAATCGCTCAGTCAGCCTGGTGAAGCAATTCTGACGTTCGGGCGAGGCCTCTGACAGGCTCCGGACATTCGGGTTCACGTGTCTCGGCGCGCGGCTTCTTCGTCCCAGAGTGCCATGCGTTCTTGGTGAAGAACTCTGGGGTGGTGACCCGTTAGACAAGCATGAGCACCGCTCGCAGCGCGAGAAATCCGAAACCCAGAAAGAAGACCACCCCCCAATTCGTAGTCCTCCACGAAGAGTCATTACCCGTCCAGTTCGAGAAGCGATGCGCCCCGTAGGGCGAGTCGGAAGCGTAGTGGTTTCCTCGTCACCGTTTCAATGATCCCGGCGTCGGTTAGGCGCTGGAGTCGCGGGCGGACAAACTGGCTGGATCGACCCATCGCATCGGCCAGGGTTTTCAACTTGACGGCGCGGTTTACATCGAAGTGGTGGGCTTGGCCCAGGATGAATAGGATTTTAGCGATGTCATCGGGATCTACCGGTGGCGCCGACTCGCGATCGAGTCCGATGTTCAGCGGGAATTGCTCGTCCTCCACCAGAACGCGGATGCGTGCCCCGACTGTGTCGATCTTCTGCCGACGGTCGGAGAGGTCGAGTAGCAGGCGATGCTGCGCCTCAGCGATGATCTCCAGCATGTCGATCAGGTAGGGCGTCAGATCGCCGCGGTTCAACGGATTCTCCGCGTCAGTGAACGCTCGGTAGTAGCGATCTTTGTTCTCGGCGATCGTCGCCGATAATGCCAGGCTCGCGTACGAAGCCAGAACCTGACGGAGATCCAGGGCCAGAAGGTAGCGCCCGGTCCGGCCGTTGCCGTCGTAGAACGGGTGTGTGTACTCGAAGATGAAGTGTGCGGCCACGGCCCTGATCAGCTGGGGGATCGAGTCGTCGCGACCTTGGCTCAGCATAATAGTGAGCGCGTCGTCGATCGCCGATTCGGGCACCACACCGGTGTGCACGGTTTTGGTTCCTGACTCGATCGTCACCGGCCCTTGCCGGAACCGCAGGCCGTCGGGGGCGTCTTCGTCACGAATCTCGCCCGCGGTTACTGCATCATAGATCTCCCGGATGTCGTCGAGCGTCTGTGGGCTTTCGGCCTCGGCATTGCCGATGTCGAGGTAGAGCCGCACCATCTCCGTGAATCGCTTGTTGTCGATGGGTCCTTCCGCCCGGACGGCCTTGATCGCCGCGCTAATCTCCTTCCGGGTCGAGCGGACCTGTTCGATCTGGTTGGTCGCCTGAATCTCGTCGATCACCATGCCGTTTAGATAGTCGACTCGTGCCCTTCCTGGCAGCCCGTCCCACTCGGCCTGAATCTTCGGCTCGAAGCTCATGATCCGTTCGATCAACGCTGCGACTTCGGGCGTCATCAGCGCGAACATCTGGAACCCGCCGATCATCAGGTCCCAGTGGATGGCGGCAGGAGACTCTCGTCGAGATCGTTCCTCGGCTTCGACGCCAGCACGATCCCGCTGATGGAAGATCGACTTCAACGTTCTGTACGACACCTGATCTATCCCCGCATCTACATTCGTTAACAGCTCGTCCTGTCCTGATCTATTTTATACAGAGTCGACTTTAGATCAAATAGGACCGAGTCATGAGGCTGCTCATTCGTCCGCCGATCCGTCGCGTGAAGGCATTGAAGCTGCCGAACTGGCCGAGGACCGAGCCGACCTAGAGCGCGTACTCGCCGAGGATGATGGCAAGCACATCAGCTTGGGCAATACCGCAAGAGCTAAGCTTTGCCGGGTTAGGCCTCGTTCAGTCGGTCCAGATGATCGCTCTAAGCCGCGATCATTTCGCCGGTGCTAGCAACTAATCTCGGCCGGGCGACATTGCGCAGATGCCCAGAGGGAGTGGTCAACATGGGTGTGCGTTTTCGCAAGAGCGTCAGGCTGGCATATGGCTTGAAAACAATCTCAACGCCAAGTCGGTATCACTGACCGGCGGCGTTCGAGGCGCCCTAACCACCGCCAACAGCAAGGGCTATCGCACATTGTCCACGGGGCTGCCCGGGACCGGGCTCTCGAATCGCGATACGAAAAAGCTCGGTAGTGCCGATGCTGCATCAGGCGCTCCGGTTCCTGACGGTGCGCCGATCACCAGAACGCCGCGTCGGTTGTCTAAGCAGATCGGTATCGCGGTCAAGGCGGCGTGTGACGCGAAGGGGATTAGCGCTGTCGAACTGTCGGACAGGTGCGCAGAAATGGGTCACCCGATCCACGGAACGGCACTCTCGAAAATCGAACTGGCTGAGTTGCTCACTCTTGCTGCGGCGTTTGATGTTCCGCTGATCACGCTGCCACATCCCGCCGTGCCTAACGGCGAGGTGGAGGTGTTGCCCGGACGATGGTCGGAGAGGTGGACTGCTGCGCAGTGGTTCGCTGCACAGGTTGACGTGCAACAGGTTCCAGGCCGCTTGGCCCGCATTGTGTCGGCGGCCGGCAGTCCGCAAGTCGAGTTGTTCAGTGCGATTTCAGCAGGGGGGCAGACCGACGTTGATGCTGCCAAACTCGCTGCTGCGTCGAGCGATTGGTCGGACGTACGGGATTTCGCTGAGTTGGATTTTCTGGCAAACTCGCGAAATTCCATGACCTGGTAGATGTGGAGCCGATGACGGGAATCGAACCCGCGTATTCAGCTTGGGAAGTCGAACGGGCGAGTATCCCTGAGTATCAATGGGTTTCCGCAGTGTCATGACCAGCGCGGACCTGTGTCACGGAGTGTCATTGCGTATCCCCTGATCCACCTGACTTGTGACCCGCACGTGACCCTGGCAGCCGTGCGCTACGCCATGATCCCCGAGTGACTGTATTGGCCATGAACCGCGTAGACGCCGCCAAGGCGCTAGGAATATCCCCAGCCCAGGTGGACACCGAGAAGCGCGAGGGCCGCATCGCGCCGCGGTACTTAGGCCGAAAGCCTCTGTATCTGGTGCGGGAGCTCCAAGCGTGGCTGGATGCATTGCCCTCGGAGCCGCCAGGCGGGTACTAAATCTCATTGCGGCATTGCCCTGCAGGTGTCACGGTTGGTTCATGCGCAGTGAGCACAAGACGACTGCCGATGAATGGGATGCGTTCACCGGCTGGCGACGCGTGATCGTGAGGATGCAGCGAGCGGGCATCCGCAAGAAGCTCAAGAAGAAGTCACACCGAACGGACCGCCGCCGGCAGCGTCAGCGGCAGTCGGAGAACGACGAGTGAACCATCACAGCTACGGCGTTCGGTGGTCTGTCGAGGACGACGAATACGTTGCCCTCGTGGCCGAGTTTCCGTCTCTGTCCTGGCTGGATAAAGACCCTGTGCGTGCACTAGCAGGGCTGGTCCAATTGGTCGAGGGTGTGCGCAAGGACGGACTATGAGCATCTGGGATGACATCACCGATACTCCGCGGGAAGCGGAGAGCTTGCGCCTGCGGTCCGAACTTATGATTGCCATCGAGGAGCGAGTCGCGGGCGAAGATTGGTCGCGGGCAGCGGTTGGCAAGAGACTTGGGCTCACGGAGTTGCGGGTCTCTGAATTGTTGCAAGGCAAGATTTCTAAGTTCCCACTTGATGTCCTGGTGGGCATTGGAGCCGAGCTCGGGATCCGGTTGAAAGTCGCAGAGTGTGACCGGCCGTTAAAGACATACTCCCTGGCTGAAGTTACGGGGATGGTGTTGCCGCCGGATCTGAATGACCCCGAAGGCTGGCTGGCGCGGTATTTGAGGGCTGGCAAGATCGGCGGCTACAAGATTGGGCGTACATGGCGGATGACCCAACAAGACGTTGAGGACCTAATCACCAGCACCCGAACGCGTCCTGACACCGCGCCAGGGGCCGACGAAAATCGTCGTGGTCCCTCGCGCCGGTCGCGGATGCTCCGAGTGCCTTAAGACACAAAAGGACTGTCAAAACCCGGAATGATCCGTACGGCAACGTCTTCGATAGGTACGTCTTGATGCACGGCGATGAGATCGCGTGCCATCTCTTCAACTTCCCCCTCCTTGCGAGCCTGGGTTAGTTGGTCGATCTCGGGGACGTTGATCATCCACCACTTGCCATCGCGGGTTACTTGAATGTCGTAGGTACGCATGAGCCTCCTATCCTCGTCGATACTGCCAAGGCGGGGAAGTGGATTTGATGACGTAGCTCGTGCTCGGGGTTCGGGTCTCGGCGACGAGCTCGCCGCCAACGCAGCGGATCCGAACCTCAACGCCAGGCTCGACCTCGAACCGGGCGTATTCCTTGCCCTCACGCAGATCGCCGGGGATGGTCTCGGTCCAAGTTCCGCGGCCCCAGTTGTGGCGCACGATGACCCGCGTCTGCCCAGTCGAGAGCTTGTCCACATGAAGTGCGACCACATACCGAACGATAGGCGTGGGGTATGACAACAGCGAACTACAAGAGCAGTACCCAATCCGGACGATGGCCCCCGTTCGACGTGCAGGTTCTGTCAAGATCAACGCAGGGCGCCGCCCGCACGGTGACCATGGTTGCAAACCCCGCGGGCGGTGCTCATTCACAAGCCATTACCCCACCCACGGTCGGTGCCGCCCCCTTCGTCCCCTGGACCCCCACGGTTGGGGGCGGCACCCCCGCTCTGCATGAAGAAGCCCAACAGTTCTACTTGCACTTCGGATTTGAACCTTCACCCCACCGATCCGCTGCGCCTCATGCTTCTAGTGAAAGGACGTTCACGAGATAGTCAGGAGACCGTGAAGGTCCCTGTTTAGAACGCAGCGAGCGTGCGCAACGGGCACACTAGCTAGCGTCGCTATTTCTGGGTTTCGGTGCAGATGGTGAACTTGCGTGCCGCGTGGGTGAAGCCGCCCGTGGGGCACCCAGCCTTTGATGTGGTGTTGAAGACGATGTTGAGCGGCCTCTCGCGGTTTGGCTTTGACGTGTCGTCACAGGCCGCGCGGACAGCCGTCATATTCCCGATGCTTAGACAATCCGCGGTGCTCCATGCATAGTCCAGGCATGCGGTGAACTGTCCCTCGCTGTAGTTCATGTAGAACTTCTGGGCAACGTCTGCCGGGCACTGGTCGGGTGTTGATACGCGTTGAATGATTTTGTAGCCGTTGGTTGGCGACCCGCAGTCGACGATCTTGAGTGTTGAGTACTCCACGCGTTCCAGGCTGACGCATGCGCCCACAGGCGCGAATGCGTTACCGGGGATGTTGGCCGGTTGGGGTGGGAACTGTCCAGGGATTGAGTCAAAGCCGAGGGCACGAGCATCTCCGCTGGTCTCAGTGCTTTTAGGGTCGACGGATTGTGTCTGGCACGCAACCAATGTTGCGGCAACTGTGGACAGAGCCAGGTAGCGCACGTAATTGGGCACGGAAGACTCTCAGGCGATCCGGCTCACGATTTTGTCGATGATCTTATTCGCGGTTTGATCGGCATCTGTGAGGCCGATTACAGATACGCTCACCAGCTTGCCTGATTTGACGCGGTAGGTGACGGCATACTTGGCTGGCGATTTCAATTCCAGCGCTGACGGGTCTTGTTTGGTTATCTGAATATTGAAGACAGGGTCGGCTAGGGCGGCGCACTCGTTGAGGGCCGGGACGAGGTCTGCCAGGTTCTTTCGGGCTGCGGCATCATCAGCGTATGTGCCCACACTTTGGGATATGACGACCATCGGAGCGAGTTTTCCCGGTTCGCCGTTGGCCTGCCCACTGTAGGTTTCATTGCGAAACTCGGTGAAGTTCGTGCCGAAGGCAACCTGCTGTCCGAAGACCGATCTACAGGCGCCCGGTGCGCTCGCGTCGGGACGTGGCTGGTCCGAGCGGGAGTCGCCTTGCTGCTCCAGCTTGTCGATTCCCGCCAGGCTCTTGGCATCTGGAAGGCCCACCAGCGCGTCATCGATGGAGCTGCTAGCGGGATCGGCTTGCGTCGGTCCGCACGCGGTGACGCTGATGGCAACGCCGACTACGCCAAGTAGCGCACTGCTCAACGTCTTTGACTGAGAGATCCAGGTCATCACTCTTTCACCATATCCTTAGTTGACGGCGGGTTTCGGCAGGCCCAAATCCATTGCCTGAGAGATTAAGTCGGATTGCTTCAAAAGCAGCTGATCCAACTCGGCATTGAATCGCACCACTCCCGCGTAGTCATTCGGTGATGGCCTTCTTGCTTTAAGGGCATTCATGTCTTTCACCATTTCGCTCCAATCGTGATACCACGTTGCAGCTTCCATGGAGAGCTTGTGCCCGTCTTTTGCAATTGTCTCCGGGCAATTGTCCGTGCAATAGACAGCGATCGGATCGAGCACCTCAGGTCCCGCGATATCTACCGGCGTAGACCCCACGAACCTCGTCGGCGGGAGGTAATTCGGGCCTGTCGGGGCGGCACTAGCGGGCGGGGTGTAGAAAATCGGTGGCTTCGTGTACGGGGTGGGGTATACCCAGATAGGACCATCGACCGTACCGATGTTGGTCGGATAGACCGGATCTTGCGTTGGTTCTCTGTGCGGCGTAATAAACCAAATCGGGCTACGCCCGCCACCACCGACCGGGGTACTAACGTTCCACAGCTTTGCCGAAGCAGCTTGACACTGTTGCCTTTTCTGATCGAGTTGCTGCGTGGTGTCGTCCTGTTTATTCTGCGGCTGCTGAGTCTGCGACGGAACCTGACTCGGCTGCTGCTGAGGTTGTTGGCCTTGTTGCGGTGACTGCTGCTGCGGTGCTTGGTAATCGGGGTTGGCACGGCCTGGCCCGTCGGTGTATGGGGTCGCGGTCTGGTAGTCGGGTATCTGAGTACCGTGCGCGGGCTGATCCCAGCCTTGTTGGGGCTGTTGCGCGCCTTGCTGGCCCGGAACCTGCTGTGCGCCAGGCGCTCCGGAGTTGTAGATCGAAATTCCGTTGTTTTGATCAAGCGGCGGCTGGTTGATACCGCCCTGGTAATCAGGCATTTGTGGCGGTAAACCGGGTGGTTGGAACTGAGCGCCATTCATCCCACCTGGCCCACCAGGGCCCCCAGTCGGGCCAGAGGGATCTGCCGCGCCCGTGGCGATGCTAGAGAAGCCAGGGGTTGAGTAGTCGTTGGTGACCTTGACCGCACCAACGATCAGCGCCGCCACCCCTGCCGCTGCCAGCGCTCGGCGCAAACCTATCGACATCTGCCGTCGATGCTTGATCACCACAGATAACCCCCCTCTGCATGGAACCTCACAACTTCCTGTGAGTAGCCGTGGCCGCACTCTCTCACACCACAAAGATGGTTGTCTAGGTCTAGCAAATTTGCTGGGCCAAGCAGGCCGCTACCGCATTGTGGTTCACGTCCGGGGACAAGCAGCACGACCAGCAATCTAAACGAATCCCCCTCGGTTGGGTGGCACCTCCCCGAGTAAAACAAGGCCCCTCCGCAAGAGAGCCACCGGAGGGGCTTGAACGGACGGTACCGCGGGTCGGCGGGGGTCGCCTAACAGCTATCCACAAAAGCCTTGACTAGGGGTTTTTCAGCCGTTCGGGCGTACCAGACCATCCGCGGTGGAGCTCGTGCTTTTTCTTACTCATAGTTAGTACGTCGGCCCACCGTTCCTCACTCACTTCTGGCTGGGCACCAAACCGGATGCACCATTCGACGGCATCTTCGATTGTGTGCCTGCCGGAAGGCAGGTGATTTCCGGCAATTTCACCGCATGTTAGGTGGTAGTGAGCGCGCCACTCTTCACTTCGCCCCTCGGGGTGCCAATGCATCTTCCAAACGAATATCCCGTCGACCGTGAGGTTATAGGCATACTCGTCGGTGGTGACGCGGAACTTGCCGGCTTCCCGTCGATCCGGTTCGCTCTCGATGATTGTGTAGGCCTGTTCGGCGTAAAACGTCCTGTCGCGGCCGTCGTTACTCCTAAGCCTAAGGCCGTCCTCGCCACCGAGTCGCCAGTACCCCGACTGGCCAACTTGGCGATTGTAGAAGTTCGGGCCACCTATGAGCTGGGCATTAGATACAAGAATGCGGACCGCATTAAAGATCGGCTCGAGATACTTTTCGACCGCTTCGTGGCAGGACCTACCGGGCACCCTCTAAAGGGTATTCCCAAAGATCAACGGACAAGGCGGATTGACATAGCTACTGGCACTAGACCGTCCACTGAGTCCCAATCGATGCCCTCGTACTGACCGGCGTCCCAACGCCGGAGGAACTCGGCACCTGACAGGCCCATGTTCTTCTTGGCAATCCGATCAAACAGATCGGCGTAACCGTCCTCGTCCAGGGTGGTCACATCGGCCGACGCGATGGCAATCGCCATGATGTCCTCCTTGTTCTCACCAACTAATACGCCCACGGTACGACATTCTGAGCATTCACGCCCTGATCTGGCGCGATATTGCGTGAGCCGTCACATCCCGGCATCTGACGCCTATCAGGAGACCACCGTGGCCAGACTTGCCCAGTTGGTGGAGCCCGTGGCGGCGATCGTGGCGCTTTCCAGGGCCACGTTCTGGTACAAGAACACCAGTGATCCACCTGGGGAGTCGTGGTAGTTCGTGGCGTTCACATCGGTAGCCGCTACCCCTGTTGCGAAGCTCTGCAGGACTAGCTGGCCCGGAGAGCATGTCACCGATTGGCTTGGTGCTGAGCTGGTGCCGCTGGTTTTGGTGGTGGCGCCAAATGATGTGACGCCGGAGATGGACACGCCTGCTGCATGCCACCACTGGCTGCCGGTCGCTGTGATGCTGATCGTTTTGTCTCCGCTGGATAGTTGGCCGCTGCGGTACCGCTTGAGGAACCCACTGCCGGTGCTCGGATGAGACCAGGTCTGTGTATCGATCAACGTCATGGCTGTGCCGGCGCAGGTCACGCTAGATGGATCACCGCTGGCGGCCTGCACCATGTCGACAACGATGTAGTCGTTTGACGCGGCTTTGACGGTGAATGTCTGTGTGCCGCCGTTGGCTTCGCTCCATACACCGCTGGTGTGGTTGATCTTTGGTGTGGTGATGGCTTGTGGGAGGGCGTCGATAACCACGCTGCCCCAGTTCGCCGATGTTGACAGTGTTCCGGAGAAGGTAGCCGAAGTACTTGTGTCACTGACGGTTCCCGCCACGAACCCGGAGGTTTCGTTGATCCGGTTGGTCCCACCGGACAGCGAGCTAAATGTGCCGCTGTTGCCGCCGCGACAGAAGCTCTGGATGGATCGAGAGCTCAGTCCGGGTGAGGCTGATTGAGAGACCGACGTCCCGGAGCCGAGGGCGATCTTGGCTTGACGGAAATCCACTGCATCCGTGTAGGTAACAGCGGCAGCTTGTGCCCAGCCTGAACCGGACTTGTTGACGGTCACGGTCGCCGAACCCGAGCTCATGTTTTCGATGAGGAACACCGACAGGCTGCCGCCGTTGAGCTTGGCGCGGCCTAGGAACCGCATGGGGTTTCCGCTGTAGGTCGCTTGGTAGCAGCTGCTCGCTGCGTCGATACACCAGGCGAACGCCAAAACATCTGCCCCTGATGTTGGGTTGATGCTGCACGTCAGGTTGCCCGTGTTCTCACTGCCGGGTGTGCCGACTTGATCGATGGAAATCGGGCTCAGCACAGACACTGTCGGGACACCGCCTGTGAGGGTCAATGTTGCGGCAGTCGGGGTGATGAGCTTGTTGTCGGTCAGCGTCACGGTGGGTACGCCGCCGGTAAGTGTCAGGGTGGCTGGGGTTGGCGTAACCGTGTGACCGACGGAGACCATCGGCACACCGCCTGTGAGGGTCAGCGTCGCCGGGTCAGGACGTACCGTCTGCTCCAGTGATGGGCGAGAACCGGTCAACGTCAGCACTGCCGGTGTTGGCTCTATGAAAACGTCTTCGGTGATCACAACATCTGGTACGCCGCCCGTGAGCGTCACCGTGGCCGGTTCGGGCTCGATGAAAATCTCTGCCCACCAACCTGTTATGCCTGCCATTTACCCGTCCTTCCAATGAAGTTGCCCCCGGTGCTTACCCCACGCTGCTAGCGATCCGCTCGAGGAGCTCGCCGGGCGGCATTGTGTCCAAGGTGAAGGTGGGGATGCCCCCGTAGCGGGCACTGAGTACCTGCATCGGATATTCCGGCCAGCCGAGTAGTGCTAGAACCTCGTAACGCCCAGTGCGCCAATACTGTCGCCAGCTCCCGTGCAGGCCCGTCTTCGGGTCCTGGTAGCAGGGGCCCACAGGTACCCCGTAGCTGATGACTGCAGGCTTCTCCCAATATCCTGGTCGGTGATGCAGAAGCTCGTCGGTGCGCCTTGCGGCCATGCCTTCGGCGATCCTGACGAAGCCCTCCGTGTGCGGATAAAAGCGGAGCCCGCAACGGCACTCGGGTCCCGGTGGTGACGTGCAGCCGAGGATGCACTGAGCCGTCGCGGTATTGCCGTCCCAGACCGCGGGCAACGTATAGGTGTTGTCGGACAGTGGCGGACCCAACTGTGGAGCACCGAGCGGGCCAATCCCGAGTCTCCAGATCCTCCACCCCTCTTTGAACTTCATGTCAGACACCCATCACTGGTGGTTGGTGGAAAAAATGCGATAGATAGATCGCGAACACGCATTCGGGGTGGGCGGGGCGAGGTAGAAAAAAACCGGGTGTTCTAGGCGCCGAGGGCATCCGGGGGTGGGGTGGTGTCGAAGAACGAGAGCGCCTTGGCTGGTGCCTGTGGCTTGCGTGCTGTGGCACCTGCGCTGTAGTTGCAGTGCTTGCATGCTCCCCGCAGGTTGGATCGCTCCATGGTCAGGTCGGGCCGGTGTGCTCTGGGGATGATGTGATCTACGGTTGTTGAGGTGTACGTGCAGCCGGGTCCCTTGATCTGGCAGAAGGGTTCTTCTGCGAGGACTTGTGCGCGTAGCTTGCGCCAGTGCCGGTTGTGGATGTCGCCGTTCTTGGAGCGCATGACTGTTCCTGTGGTTAATGGTCTGCACCCCGTCCTGCCATGAGGTCGGAGGCCACGGTGTCGAGCTGCTCCTCCAGTTCCTCGGGGGTGGTTTCTAGGATCTGGTTGGCCCTGTCGCGCATGCGTTCCAGTTCCTCGTGTGTGAGGGTGATGGCGATACCGGGTGTGGCCCCTCCGGGTGTAGGCACCCACAACGCTGGCGTGCCGCCCCTGTCGTGGTTGTGGACCCACCACACCAACTCGGCCCCGCCTGTGGTGATGGCACAAATACCCTGTGGGACGCGGTAAGGGATCAACGTCGTCTCCGCAGTACTTGGTTCTCGCCTATGCGCGCGAGGTGCCTGCGCGCCCAAGCGAATACCGGGTCCGTGTCGGGGTCGATGTCCAGTTCGATCTTGTTGCGGACGGACAGCACTCGTGCCCCCGTGTAGGCGGGATCGGCCACGAGGCTCACGTGATCTAGTCGGGCGCGGGTGACGCGGCGGGTACGGGCGCGGCTGTTGCGGATCTCGCCATCGGGCCGGATCTGGAAACCGATGCTGGCCGAGAGGCAGTCGTCGTCAGCCAGGGCGAGAGTTTCGTCTCCCAATGCCGTACGGGCGATGCGTAGTTCGGTGATCAGGCCCCGAGGGTCATTGGGATTGGCGCCGACGACCTTGCCAACCACATTGCTACTGCGGTGATCGCGGTTCACCCGCACTGTTTCAGCGGCACTCAGGCTGCGGAACGCGGTGCGGTCAAACACCTCTGTCCACAACTGCCCATCGATCGCCACCTGAGTCGGTTCGTCGTACGGCACTGCGATGACGGTGATGATGCGCTTGTTCTGTTCGACGCCAAGGAGTTCACCATTGCCCCTGGTGTAAATGTCGGCGCTCACCGGTTGTGCCAAGGGTCCGGTTCCATGTTGAGCGAGTAGTCGCCTGTGGCTGTCTGGCGTTCACGAACCGCCTGCACGTGCTCCCGTACGGCGGGTTGGTTCCCTGCGGCTCTCGCTCGGTTCCGGGCGTCCATCTCCGCTCGCCGCTTATCCGCTGCGGCCTTCTCCTCGAATAACTCCCGTGCGGTGTCGCGGGTGCAGCAGCGGCGCCCGATGTCGTCCAGCACCACACGGCCACCGAGCTTCTTGGCCAACGTACCGATGTCCTGCGCAATGCCCTCAATCACCATCTCCGCCAACGTGATGAGCGAGGCTCCCTGCGCCTGATCTAGCAGGCTGCGTAGTTCGTCTTCATTGAGCACGGCGACCCGCTTCACCAGATCGGGGTCAACCCGCTCTCGGGCCCTGGCTATTAATCGCGGCATTCCGGTCCTCCATGTAGTCGTTGAGCGTCTGCTCTCTGACGAACCAGCTGCCGGCCCGCTTGCGGCCCTCCAACTTCTCTCGGGCCAGTCGCCGCATCTGCCGCTCACCAATCCCTAAGCGCCGTGCTGCTTCTGGTACCGAAACTGTTGGTTCGTCTACCCACAAGTCTTGCGAATCAACAGGTTCACGGACTTCCGCATGTCCGGTAACGGACACTGCATCACCGAGGGCGTGAGCCAGCACCGTGTACGCCAGGGAATCACCAGCGCCATTGGCCTTTCGGGAGCGAATAGCCACAAGAACAGCCTGTAATGCGGCTTTGGCCGCCGACCCCGTGAGAACCACCGCCGACCCGGCGACCGTCAAGCCCTCCAGCCGCCGCGACTCCCACCGTCCGCTAGCGGACATATCCCAGACCCGTAAAAAGTCCCGGAACCCGTACAGATTGCGACACGAACACGGACGCGGGGTGGACAGGGGCGGCACAAAAAACCGGTGTCACTGAGGGTTTCTGCGTGGCTGCCCCGTTATTTTTTTCTGCGGTAGATAGATCGCGGACACGGAACTGGGGTGGGCGCGCATGGGCAGAAGAAATCAGGGTCACTGCTCACCGTCCCAGTCGTAGTACCAGAGTTCACGGGTGTGATCGAAGCGTGGCCGCAGCACCATCCCCGTTGGGTGATCCTGTGCCACTTGGATGCTCTGGACGATCAGCTCCTCTGCTGTCTCATCGAGGGTGTCGGCGCCGAAGATCTCCACCCAGTTGCCTTCGAGTAGGTCGTTACGGCACATGGACACCAGTTCATCGAATGACCAGTCTGTCTCCGACACTGCGACAGTGGTTGTGCGCAGGCCGGAGCCGAGACCGCGGTGGGTTGTGTCGCATCCACACCGGGCAGCCTTCTCTGGGTTCGTGCATACGAGACCGTGAGTCACTGCGACTTCACCAACGGTGGCATCGCAGAAGTCGCTCTCACGGGGATACACGGGTAGAGCCACGATCAGGATCTTCATTGTGTGCAATCTCCGGGTGTGAGGGGTGGGGTGCTGCGCAACTGCTCTTGCAGTTGTTGGTGGGCTTTGAACTTGGCGACACGGCTGGCCTTGCGGCGCTTGCCACGATGGGTTGGCCAGCTGTCCCCCGAACGGCGCTTACGGGGGACGGCGGCAGCAGAACCGTCGATCACTGGACTGTCTCGTCGCCGATCTCAGGGCCTATGTCTCTCACCCGATCTCGCCATGCCTTCGTACGTGCCGAAGCGAGCAGCACGCGCATGTCCCAGTTGCCCTGCTTCTCGATGTCCTCTAGCAGCTGTGGCATGACGACACTGGCAATGGTGGATAGCGCCGAGAAGGCGATGAGAAACAGCGTTCCCGTGTCGCCACTAAGCGCCGCGTAGTAGCGGTTCTGCACTTCGTCTATGCGCTCGAAATCATCGCCGCAATCCAGCAAGTCGAATGCGAGCCGCGCGCCGAACAGTTCCTTGGCGGTGATGGACGGCAGGGTGATGGCGTCACCCGTGCGCTTCCCGTCGAGCGTCTGCGCCGGGAATGCGGTGACAAGCTCTGTCCAGGGTTCTTCGATCAAGGCCCAACCACGGGCCTCGTCGGCTTCCGAGCGGGCTGCGGCCAGCCGCTCCGGTTGGCTGTCGCGGGCGGCGTCAATCTGGTTGAGCTGGTCGCGGAGCAGTTCGAGTCGGGTAAAGGCTTCGGTGACGATCTGGTCGTCGTTCATGTCGGTCATTGGGCTTGCCTTTCAGTTGCAGAGTCTTAGGAAGTTGTCGTGGTTCCATTCCCAGCCGCGTTGTTCGACGGCGAATTGAATCCCCTTGAGCCAGTGGTCGTATTCGTCTTTGAGGATGTGCCCCAGCTCTTGCAGGTAGAGCATCCAGTTGATTTCGTCATCGTCTAGACATCGGTGCTGGCGGCCTAGGTGCAAGCGCGCGAGCCTGCGGAACTCGTCGTCATTGGCCAGCACTTCGTCTTTCCACGGTGGCGGGGTCCAATACAGCCTCTCCACTTCGGTCTCGTCTAGGTCGATCATTGGTCTCAGCTTTCGGTAGAGGTGCCAAGTTGTTGGCAACTGCGGTGCTAACGACCGCAGTTGTGTCTTCGGTGTCGTCCATGGCTTCCCAGTCCCAGCCCAAAAGGGCCTTACCGCAGGCGTCGTGGCCGTGTCTGTATGGCGCCGATTCGTAGGTGTTGACCAAGCGGAAGCAGATGGGGCAGTTCTGGTACAGGCGTAGTTGCGTCATGCCACGTCCCTCTTCCGCCGGAAGTTCGGGTGCAGGGGGCAATCAGTTAGGTCGGTCAGGCGTCCGTATTCGTCGCACTTGTTGGGGCAGCTGTCGATAGCGGCCCGGATGGCACGATGTTCTGCCGCGACACGGTCGGCCTTGAATTGATCAAGGGCTTCTTTGCGTTCACGTTCTAGACCGCATGGCGGGCAGTCGGGTGGATTCTCTACGCCTCGGTGCTTACGGCAGCGGGGTTGTCCTAGATGATCGAGATTGGGGGCGGGGGGCGGCTGCGCCGCACCTTCTCCTAGAAACTTCTCTAAAGAACTTATAGGGGTGTCGTTTTCGCAGGTAGGCGCGTTGGCTGTGTCGGGTACTTTTGGACTAATAGTCGGGTACTCGTCGACTAAAAGTCGGGTACTTTTGGCCGAAGTACCCGACTTTTTGTCGGGTACTTCTTCGACTCCCGAGTCGGCAGGCATCAACAGTCGGTACGTGTCGGACTTGCCTCCGCTACCGCGTAGGCGCTCTGTCACTAGCTCCAAGTAGCCGATTTCTATGGCGCGCTTGTAGGCGCGCTGCACGGTTCGCTCATTAGTCGCTGTACTGGCCGCTACGGTCTGCTGCCGCACACAGAATGTGTCCCGGCCATTCAATACGGCTTTCACCACCTGTCGAACGAGCACGATCTTCTCGCCCGCTGGGATACGTCGCTCCGCTACGACAAGGTCGAACCACTTCCACTTGTCGAAACTCATGCGACCTCCTTAGGGTGCCACCGCGACCAGCAGGGCATGTTGCGCCGACGCCCGTTAGGCCACTTACACGGGAGCCCCGAGGGCGCACCGCATTCGGGACAAGGGCGGACATCCGCCCCCGTCACCGAGTACGGGTTAGCCTTCTCGGGGCTCCCGGTTTCGTCGTAGTAGTCAGCCAACGCGCCCCCGAATTTCCTCACGGTTGGCCATTGCCACGTCGAGCAGGCCCCGAAGCTGTTGCGCCTCTTGGACTGTCAGACTCAAGCCGATTCCCTCGCCGACAGTGAGGGATGCCGAGTCGGTTTGGCCAACTGATCTGACGACAACGATGATCTCGTCGTCATAGATCTTTCCGCCGAGCTGGACATCCACGCCGCACGAAATCAACGCACTCCCAGGGTCATCCAACGCTGCGGTTACCTCGCCACCGCTGTAGTGATCAAGATGCTGAGGTCCACCAGCGTTGATGCACCAGCTGTACGCGCATGTGCTCATGCCACACCCCCGCCCATGGAGTCGGCTCGACGGCGCTCTATTGCGCCGAGGTCTACGGCGACGCCAGCGGCGACGACCTGCGCTGCGGCGTTGATGTACTTGGCTAGCGCCATCCGTAGATAGACGGCTTCGGCGATGGTCAGATCAGCCTCGGCGTCGGTGTTGGACCGACCACCGTTGATGTGGACCATGATTCGCGGCTGGGCGTCTAGCCCCTCATGGAACGCGAGCCCCGCGCCGACCGTCAGCATCTTGACGTCATCGCTTTGAGCCTCATTACCGAGACCGGCTGTGGCCCCGGAGTAATCCATCGTGAAGTGTTCGTTGTCGCCTGGTTGTTGGTCACACCAATCGAACCGGCATCCGCATCTGTTCATCGCGCACCCGCCCAGGAATCGAGCTGGTCAGCCATTGCATTGAGTTTCCTTGCCAGGGCGCGTGTTTCATCGGCGTTGATACCGAACCCGGTGTCTAGCCACTGGCCGTCGAAACTCATGCGCTCCAAGCCGACGTAGGCGGATCGCACTGCCCCGTCCGATAGTTGGATACACGTAGGTACGAAACGCACCCAGTCATCGAGATCGGCTGGTGCGCCCTCAATGGTCCGGGTATATGGATTGGTGAACGCCCCGCCACTGATGCGCCAATCGCCAACCTCGGTGGCCCCTGGAGGTGGCGGGCATTTACCCCAAGCCGTCTCGTCTACCCGGTCGGCCATGCCTTGTGGCCACCAACTGGGCGTTGTGGGTTGCTCGGTGTCAGAACTGAGGTTTAGCATGATGATGGCTCCTGTTTTGAAATGGATGGGTAGTCGGAGCGGCGCTCGCCTGGTGCTCGAACACCAGGGGTTACGGGCGCCGTTCGCATGTCTGGGGTGTTGTCGTCGCCATCACACAGACCGAGGTCGGCGTGACCCTCTTGGGGGCGGGTGTTCATACCGCAACCGTTTCGAGCTGGGTGATGTAGTCGGCAATCTGGGCGTCTGTCGAGAATCTGCGCGAGCCAATCTGCACTGACTTGAGCCCGCCTGATTTCCATAGTCGGAAAACCATGGCCCTGCTGATACCGCCCAGCTTGATTGCGGTGGCCTCCCAATCGTTCATTCCGCCTCCTTTGCGTGTATCGACGTTAAGTGACCAGATGACACGTCGATACACCGAAGGATACGCTCACGTCGTGTATCGACGCAATGGGTGCGTTATCCTGCGTGTCATGACTGAGCGTCCCAAGCGTGAGAACTGGAAGGACTCGCCGCCGAAGAACTGGGCAGAGCGGGAGGCTTATCGCCTGTCGCGGGTGATCCTTGATCTGCGCGAAGGTAGGTCGATGCAGTGGTTGTCGGATCGAACCGACGAGCTCGGGCATCGTGTATCGCGATCGGTACTATCCGACTTGGAGACCGGTCGGCGGCGGTATCTCACGACGGTTGAAATGACGATGATCTCTGCGGCGCTTAATATTTCGCCTGTTACGCTGCTGTACCCAGGTCCGTATGACTCAACGGTGGAACTAATCCCGCATGTCGAACTGACTCAACTGCGCGCAGCGGAGTGGTTCTCGGGTAATGGATTTTATCGAGATCACCGCGACGAGAAGGATGGCAACAAAGCAGAGCAATTGTGGGCGGATGCGGATGCTTGGGTAAAAAGTAGGTCAAAACTGCAGGGCTGGCGCGACCTAGAGACGACCAAGGTTCACAGATACTCGCTGATGAAGCGTGGGGATTTTGACCAAATCCGTGAACAAATTGAGTTCTACGACAAACGAATTGAGCAGCTAAAACTTGACCTTGGGGTAGGCGACGATGTCTAGGCAACAGCTTCCACCACAGATTAAGAAGATCAAGGTGCTAGACCGTGTCAGCGGGAAAATGGATGATCGGTACCGGGTTAAGGTCGATGTTGGGACTAACTCGGTAGATGGCAAGCGGCAGCAGGCCAAGCGGCATTGCCGAACCGAGGCCGAGGCACGCAAGCTTCTGTCAGAACTCCAGTACAAGGCAGCAACTGGCACATACGTGTCACCCTCAACAATCACCGTCGAGCAGATGTGCGCGGAATACGTTGCGGGGCGGCATAATCTGCGCGCGTCTTCACTATCTAAGCTGGAATACGATCTTGCGCCATTGCGGGAGCGTCACGGTAATCGTCAAGCACAGAAGCTCACTAAGGCCCATATCGATTCTCTGGTAATAGATCTCGTAGCAGGTGGCACCATCACTGCCAAGGGGCGTAAACGCCGGTCCTGGTCCCCGGTCGCGGTAAACAAGGTGATCTCCACTGTGACGCAGGTGCTCGAAGACGCGCGCGAGCAAGGGATTGTCCCGAAGAATGTCGCCGAGAAGGTTGCGCGAGTATCGGTGCCCGACAGCGAGGTTGACACCTACACGGTTGCCGAGATTGAACAGTTGCGGAAGCACTTCGCCACCGACCGCCTTGGCCATGCGTGGGAACTCGCCACATACGCTCTGCGGCGCGGGGAGATTGCGGGTCTCCGGTGGGCCGACATAGACCTCACGGCGGGGACTTTGAGCGTGGCTAATAACCGTGTGTCAGCTGGCGGGGCCACTGTCGAGAATGACCCGAAGTCAACGGCGTCGCGGCGCGTGCTGCCGCTCCCCAGTCGGTTGGCAACTGTCCTGCGGTCAGCGAAAAAGCGCCAGGCCGTTGAACGGCTGGCGCTTGGGGAGCACTACGGCGCGGGGGAGTATGTGGTCTGCAATGAGGCTGGGGAGCCGTACAACCCTGCCGTTCTATCGCGCTACTGGGCTAAGGCTGTCGCAGCTGCCGGGATGCGCCATGTAAAGCTCCATGGCGGGCGACACACCGCGGCCACTTTGATGCACCTAGACGGCGTACCTATAGCTGTCATCGCGGCGTGGATCGGGCACTCTGACCCCAATTTGACGCTCCGTGTCTACGCGCACTCCCAGAATGACGCCTTGAAGGCTGCGGGGGCATCACTGGACCGATCGAACGCGAGTTCCGTCTGAGTTGTGACCTTTTGTGACCCTGAGGGGCGCGGTCGAACAGATTCGAACAGCATTTACGCTGGTCAGAGTGGAGCCGATGACGGGAATCGAACCCGCGTATTCAGCTTGGGAAGCTGATGTTCTGCCATTGAACTACATCGGCGGAGAGTGGTCTGTCCGGCGGAACCGGTAGTACCTCTCGGCGTGTGAGCTTACATGTGAGAACGTCTCCGAGTCCGCGCCATCACCGCTTTGGGGCGTGCGGCGCGGACGGCCGATCAGGAACTGCGCTTGACCAGGGCGCCGGTGATGAGCCTGGCGAGCATGGTCTCCAGGTCATCGTTGAAGTTCAACGAGATGTCCGCCAATTCAGGCTCGGCCTCGCAGGCGGCGACTGCGCTGGCCGATGGCTGGGCGTACATCCACAGCGCGGCGCTGGTCACCACGGTGGAAAGGGACACGCTTCGAGCGTCGTCACCAAGCTCGGGGATGAAGTCGCGAATCGCGTCGGTGTAGATGGCAATGGTGTTGTGGGCAGAGCGCCGAAAACACAGCAGTGTCTCGGGCGAGACGTTGTACTCCAACACCCCTGGTTGGGCGGTCATGAGGTCACACAACACAGGGTGCTGCCGCAACGACCGGCTGAGCAGTGCGGCCAGGTGATCGACCCTTTCCTGCGCCGAGCCGGAGCGCGTGTCGCAAGAGAGCTCCGCCACAATTTCGGTGACCCAGCAGCGTAGTGACGCGTCGAGAAGTTCCAGCAGCACCGCCTCGCGGGACTCGAAATAGCGCACCATCGCCGACTTTGCTAGGCCGGTGCGTCGGCTCAGCTCATTGAGGCTGATCTGGCTTACCGGCATGTCGCTGAGCATCGACGACGCGGTTTCCAGGATGGCCTGCCGACGGACCTCGCGCTGCTCCTCGCTGCGCGCTCGACGGAAGGTCATGGCCCGATGTTAATCCGCCACGAGGTTCTCGATAGTGAACCGCCGGTCTATTAGCGTGATACGGTGCTGCCGTAATAGACCGGTGGTACACAATCCCCTGGCGCCGGCCTGCGGTAATTGCCTCTTCGGCAGGAATCCGCGGGCCCGTGCAGGGCAGAAGCAGAAGGGGATGCGCGCGGTGTACCGACTGTTGAAGCGGTTTTGGATTCCGCTACTGCTGGTGATTGTCGTCGGGATCGGCGGATACGCGATTGCGCAGATCCGCAGCTCGGCGATTCCGCGCCCGCCGAAGCCGGGTGAGGGGTCGGGAATCACCGCCAACTTCAACCCGAAGCACATCACCTACGAGATCGTGGGGACGGGCGGCACCGCGAACCTTAACTACCTCGATGAGAACGGGCAGCCTCATCTCATCGAAAATGCCCCATTGCCTTGGTCTTTCACGATCGTGACCACCATGCCGTCCATGTCGGCCAATATCGTCGCGCAAGGCGATCGCAACGTCAGCGGTCTTGGATGCCGCGTGACGGTCGACGGGGGCGTGCGCGACGACCGAACCAGCACAGACAAAGTCAAACCGTTCATCTACTGCTTGGTGAAATCCGTATGAGCAACGCGCACGCGAAACCACACCGGCCGTTTATCGGTCACATGATCCGGATCTTCTCGCTGCCGATCATCTTGTTCTGGGTCGGGCTGGCGGTCATCCTGGGCACCGTCACGCCCTCACTCAACGAAGTGGCGGCCAGCCGGTCGGTGCCGCTGAGCCCGCAGAACTCGGAGTCCTACCAGGGGATGCTGAACATCGGCAAGGTGTTTCAGCAGTACGACTCGGACTCGTCGGCGATGGTCGTCCTGGAAGGCGACGACAAACTCGGCGATGCCGCGCACAAGTACTACGACGAGATCGTCGCCAAGCTCAAGGCCGATCACGAGCACGTGCAGAACGTCCAGGACTTCTGGAGCGATCCGCTGACTGCGGCGGGCTCGCAGAGCGTGGACGGTAAAGCTGCCTACGTGCAGATCTTCCTGAACGGATCCCAGGGCACCAGTGCCAGTCACGAGTCCGTCGCCGCGGTGCGCCAGATGGTCAGCTCCATGCCCGCACCGCCGGGCATCAAGGCGCATGTCGCGGGCACCACCGTGCTGAACGCCGACACCCAGGTTGCCGGTCACCAAAGCATGGCGACCATGGAATTGGTGTCGGTGGGCGTGATCGTCGTGATGATCCTGTTCATCTACCGGTCCATCGTCACCATGCTCATATCCATGGTCATCATTGGCCTGGAACTATTTGCAGCACAGGGTGTTACGGCTACCGCCGGATACTTGAACGTCATCGGCCTGACGCCCTATGCGGTCAGCATGGTGACGATGCTCGCGCTCGCAGCCGGTACCGACTACGTGATCTTCCTGTTTGGCCGTTATCACGAGGAAAGGTCAAAAGGGCGCAGCCGCGAAGACGCGTATTACATTGCCTATCACGGGGTCTCGCACGTCATTTTGGGATCGGGTCTGACCATTGTCGGCGCCTGCATGTGCTTGAGCATGACCACGCTCCCGTACTTCCAGAGCATGGCCTTGCCGTGTGCGATCTCGGTGCTGGTGATCGTGGTCGCGGCGCTAACGCTGGCGCCCGCCGTGTTGACGGTGGCCTCGAAGTTCGGGCTTCTGGAACCCAGGGGCAAGCTCTCCACCACGGGGTGGCGCAAGGTCGGTACCTCGGTGGTGCGCTGGCCCATTCCTATTATCTTGCTGACCAGCATGATTGCGATCATCGGCTTCGTCAGCCTGATGACCTATGTGCCGCGGTACAACGATCAGAAATTCACGCCCGCCGATATGCCGGCCAACCTCGCGATGGATGTCGCCGACCGCCACTTCTCGCAGGCCCGCATGAACCCGGAATTGTTGATGCTGGAGGCCGACCACGACCTGCGCACCCCGGCAGACATGCTCGTCATCGACAGGGTGGCCAAGGGCATCGTGCATATGCGCGGTATCGAACGGGTGCAGACCATTACCCGCCCGCTCGGTGCGCCGATTGAACACAGCTCGATCCCATTCCTCATGGGCGCGCAGAACGCGGGCACGTTGCAGACCGCAAAGTTCAACAACGACAGTTCTGCTCAGATGCTGGAGCAGGCCGACGAGTTGAGTAAGACGCTCGCCAGCATGGAGCGGATGTACAGCATCATGCAGGAACTCACGGGCACCATGCACAGCATGGTGGGCCGGACCCACGAGATGGTGGCAACCATCCAGGAGATGCGTGACAACCTGGCCAATTTCGACGATTTCTTCCGGCCGCTGCGCAATTACTTCTACTGGGAGAAGCATTGCTTTGACATCCCGGTCTGCCAGTCGCTGCGATCGATCTTTGATGTTTTGGACAGTGTTGACGTGCTCGCCGACCAAATGAGTGGTCTGGTCACCGATATGGATCGCATGGATCAGCTGATGCCGCAGATGCTGCCGGTCCTGAGAACGACCATCGATTCGATGAGCCGTATGCGCGATTTCATGCTCGCCATGCACAGCACCCAGGCGGGTACTCAGGCTCAACAACAAGAATTGGCCAAGGGCGCCACGGAAATTGGCCTCTACTTCGACCAAGCCAAAAACGACGACTTCTTCTATCTGCCGCCGGACGTGTTTACCAATCCGGACTTCAAACGCGGGCTCAAGATGTTCGTATCACCGGACGGCAAGGCAGTCCGATTCATCATCACCCACCAGGGAGACCCCGCCTCGGTCGAAGGCATCGAGCACGTCCGTGACATCAAAGGCGTTGTCGCCGATGCGGTAAAGGGCACACCGCTGGCCAATGCGAAGGTCTCACTGGCTGGCACCGCATCGATGTACGCCGATATGCAGGACGGCGTGACCGTCGATCTGGCCATCGCGATCATCGCCTCGATGATTCTGATCTTCGCGATCATGGTGCTGATCACGCGCAGCGTGGTGGCCGCCCTGGTCATCGTCGGCACCGTGGCCGCATCCCTGGGCACAGCATGTGGTCTGTCAGTGCTGTTGTGGCAGGACATCCTTGGACTCGGCGTGCAGTGGATCGTGATTCCGCTATCGATGGTGATCCTGCTGGCGGTGGGTTCGGACTACAACCTGCTGGTGGTGTCACGCCTCAAGGAGGAGATCCACGCCGGGCTCAACACCGGCATGATCCGCGGTATGGGGGCCACCGGTCGCGTCGTTACCGCCGCGGGCCTCGTGTTCGCCTTCACCATGATGTCGATGATCGTCAGCGACCTGCGCGTGGTCGGCCAACTCGGCATGACCATCGGTATCGGCCTGATTGTCGACACCCTGATCGTCCGCGCATTCATGACGCCCGCCATTGCGGCCGCATTGGGCCGCTGGTTCTGGTGGCCTATCAACATCTTTGAGATTGTCCGGCGTGGCCGCGATGAGCACTCGTCCGAACCCGCGACGGCACCTCTTGCGGTGGTGGATGCGGGACAGCAACCGCCACCCACTCCCGCCACCTCCTGAAAAGTCTTGGCCAGCATCGAGGAAATTCTCAGCCTGGCCTCAGCGGATGCAGGCACTGTGACAGTGCGTACCAGAGGCGGACAGTGCCCTGCTGCATCGTGAGGAAGAAGGACATATCAATGAACTACCAGCCTGGGCATCCGCCGTACGGAAACGAATTCCCGTTGGGCCACCACGGCTATCGGCAGGTGCACGGTCCGGCCACCGACACCCGGACACGCTACGCGTATGGCGAGACGTTCCCGGACCGTGCCGAACTGGCTCCGAACCCGCTGCGCCGGAGACGTCTTCGTGCCGTCGGCTTGACCGCTGGTGCCGTTGTGGTGGCCATTGCCGCCAGCGCCACCACGGCCGTCGTCGTGGTGAACCAGTCCGGACATCCCGCCCCTGTAGCGCAGGTATCAAGCCCGGGACTCACCGGAAAGCCTTCCTTGCCAACAGGTTCAATACTCGGACAGCCGGGTGCCGCGGCCCCGGCCGGTTCGGTCGAGCAGGTATCGGCCAAGGTGCTGCCCAGCGTCGTGCAACTGAAGATCCAAAGCGGGCAGGAGGGCGAGTCGGGCTCCGGCATCGTGCTGAGCCCTGACGGGCTGATCCTGACCAACAATCACGTCGTCGCCGCAGCCATGTCGGGCAGCGGCGATCTGGCGCCCTCGGCCCCGTCGCGGCGCGGGCCGCTCACCAACCTTCCGCCCGGCATCCTTCCCGGCGAACAGCTGCCCGGCGACTATCAAGACGGCCGTGACGGGCAGGTGCCCAACGGCAACGACCGGCGCAGCACCCGTCCGTCCGCCCACACCGGCGACGGCGTCAAGGCGACCGTGACCCTCGCCGACGGGCGAACGGTGCCATTCACCGTCGTCGGTGCCGACCCCGACGATGACCTGGCCGTCGTCCGGGCCCAGGGTGTCTCCGACCTCACCCCGATCTCCATCGGTTCCTCGAAAGACTTGAAGGTTGGCCAGAACGTCGTCGCCATCGGCTCGCCTTTGGGCCTGCAGGGGACCGTGACAACCGGCATCATCAGCGCGCTCGGTCGCCCGGTCAGCACCGGTGATGACCAGAGCGGACAGCATTCGGTGATGAGTGCCATCCAAACCGATGCGGCGATCAACCCCGGAAACTCCGGCGGTGCACTCGTCGACATGAACGGTGACCTCATCGGTGTGAACTCGGCGATCGCGTCACTGTCCAGCGGTCAGGACTCGCAGGGCGGCGGACAAGCCGGATCGATCGGCCTGGGCTTCGCCATCCCGGTGGATCAAGCCAAGCGCATCGCGGACGAGCTGGTCTCCACCGGCACCGTGCGGCATGCCTCGCTGGGTGTTCAGCTCGGCTCCGGTGACGACGCGCCTGGTGCGGTCGTGGCGGGTGTGGTCAGTGGCAGCGCGGCGGCAACAGCCGGCCTGCCCAAGGGCGCCGTGATCACCAAGGTCGACAACCAGATCATCGACGGCCCCGAGGCGCTGGTGGCCGCGGTGCGGTCCAAAGCACCCGGCGACGCGGTGACGCTCACCTACGCGGACCAATCGGGAACATCGCGCACGGTCCAGGTCACCCTCGGGCAATCGGCAACGTGACAGCGCTGAGCCCGGGTGGCTAACTCGGGTTCAGCGGTTCCGGAGACAATGAACGGATGGCTGGCTGCGACGACCTGACCGCAGGCGGGACGCCCGCCGGCTCGACGGCATGGAGCCCGGCCCCATGGTTCTTGGCCACGCCACCGTCATCGGGCCCGGGAATGATCGCCCGCACGGATGTGCATCGTGCTCTTGACCTGCACGTTCAGCAGTCTCGGGCGGTCGTGGTGCTCGCCCCATCCGGGTTCGGTAAGACGGTCGCGGTGGGGCAATGGGCCGCCGCGCAGCGGCAGCACCATCCGGGCTCGGTCGGGTGGCTGACGGTGACGGAGCAGGCGGCAGACTTCCCGGAGCTGATCCGCGGCATCATGACGGCGCTGCGGCACGCGGCGGGTGACGGTGACGACGCCCAGGTCCGGCGGGCACTGGCTACCGCCTTCGAGTTGCCATCCCTGGGACTGGTCTTCACCGCCCTGTCGACGATCCAGATGCCGGGCCCGGTCACGGTCGTGCTCGACGATTTCCAGAAGGCCATCGGAGTCACACAGTCCACGGAGTTCGTCGAGTTCATCGAGCACGGCCCGCCCTGGCTGCGGTTGGTCTTGGTCACCACAGTGGCGCCGGAGGCGTTGCTCACCAGGCTGCGGGTGCATGGTCAGGTGGCGGTGGTGACGGCGGGCGAATTGGCTTTCACCGCCGAGGATGTGCTGTCGGCCGCCGGCCATGTGCACCAGCAGGACCTTGCCGCCGGGGATGCCGAACGCATTGTGCACAGCACCGGAGGCTGGCCCGCGGCCGTGCGGCTGGCGCTCTTGGACAGCGAGATGCCCAGTGCCCTAGATGATCTCGAACTCAGTGAATACATCCGTGCCGCCGTTCTCGCGCGGCTGCGCCCCGAGCTTGCCGAATTCGTGCTGGCCGCCACGGTATGCACCCGGGTGGATGAACGCCTGGCCGCCGCGCTCTCCGGGCGAGCCGATGCCGCGGGACTGCTCGCCGAATGCGCGACCTCCGGCCTGTTCATCGAACGATTCGGATCTGGCGAAGATGCTATCTACCAATGGCATTCGATGTTCGCACACGGATGTGGAGAAGTGCTCAGGCAGTCGGACCCGGCGCGATGGAGTGCCTTGAACCTGCTGGCCGCACGCGAGTTGCGTGACCGCTACCCGTTGGATGCCGTCGAGCATGCCGTTCGCGGGGCGGACGGGCGGTTGGCCGCAGAGGTAATCACCGATCACTGGCTCGAACTGCTGCTGGAAGCCCGATCCGTGGCACTGGAGAGTGCCTGCATCGCGGTGGCCGACGCATTCGGCGAGACCGCCGACATTGCGATGGTGCGTTCCTGCTGCCGGGAGGTCGCCGGTGATCGCCTGGGCGCACAGCTGCATTTCGAACGCGCCCAGGACCTGGCGCATGGCCACGTCGAGTCTCGGCGCGTACGCCTTGTCGCGAATCTGAGCCGCATCCTGATCTCCGACGATCACAGTGTCATGGCGGCCGCTGTCGACGCGGTATCCGAAGCTCTCACCGATCGTGCACTCGTGCCCGACCGCGTATATGCGTGCGCACTGTTCCTGCTGGGCTGGGCCGAAACCAGGTTGCGGCGAGACGTCGGTTACTCGATGCGGCTGCTGGAGTCGGCGGCACAGGAATGCCGCACGCTGGGTCTGACGGCGGTCGCGGATAGGGCCTCCGAGAGCCTGGCCTTCGCCTATGTCCACGCCGGGCAGTTCGGCCGTGCCCTGCAGTCACTCAGCATGGCAGAGGTTCCCTGGCTTTCCCACGAAGGAGGTGGGGTATCCTGTCTCACAACAGGATTCATCCAGATGTGGCAGGGTGACCTGGCTGGGGCGCTCGAGGATTTCGCCGTGGCGGATGCTGCGGTAGGCGATGGTTACCCGGACATCGGGCGCATGATGTTGGTGTTCAGTGCTGCAGCTCTGCGGAACCAGGGATGCGATTTGTCCCTCCCGCAACTGGAAGCGGTGGCCATGCGCATCGGTGAGGGAGACAACAGGGCCGTCCCGATAGGCAGTTTCCGCGCCGCTGCACTCGCGAGGATCGCCGAAATGCGGGGGCACTCGCACGAGGCATTACAGCTCGCGGCGAGGCTCGTCGACGTCACCCCACTGCCGACCGCCTCTGCGATGGTTGCGGGTATATGTCGAAGGCTCGGGAACGCCGATCTCGCACAGACCCTGGCCGACAATGCACGTGGCGAGTCGGTGGCCACGTACACGCGTGCCTATGCCGCCCTGATCGGTGCGCTGCTGGCGTGGGAACGGGCCGACAATGCCCGAGCCCACCGGCTCCTGGAGGAGTCGCTCGCGCTGGCCGCACCGGAATCCGTGCGCTACCCGTTCCTGGACAACGCCGATCAGTCGTGTCGTGAGCTGTTGGGGGCGCACAGCTCACGGACCGCATATCCGGACTTTCTCGCCGAGTGCTTGTTGGCCTGCGAGACGGGCGCAACGGAGAACCCTGCCGCAGCACTCACCTCACGGGAGCGAGAAGTGTTGGCATACCTGCGGACTCCGATGACGGCAGCGGAGATCGCCGCGAAGCTGTCGGTGTCGGTCAACACCCTGAAGACACATCAGCGTTCCATCTACCAGAAACTGCAGGTATCGAACCGCCGTGAAGCCATCGGCATTGCGCCGCACTGACAACTAGGTCAGAGGGCCGGCAGCACCTGCTGGGGCAGGCTGCGGTCGTTGTCACCGGGCGCAGCGTCGACGACTCCCGCGCCAGTGAGACGGTTGACCACCGTGACGACCGTGTTGGTCACCGCCGTGAGTCCCTGGTTGAAGGCCCCCAATGCCCAACTCGTGGCGCTGGCGAGTTGCGAGAACACGGGCACTCCGGAGGAGCCCACCGCGTCAAGCTGCTGCCGTACCCCGTTGACACCATCGACGATTCCGTCGAGCAGTGGGCCAGCGGGAAGGCTGATCACCGAACGGATTCCGAGCCGCAGCCGGGTGAGCAGGTCTGGATAGTGGTTGGCGTTGACCATGTCGCTGATTGCCGTCTTGCGATTGGTTGGCGTGCTGGCGTGGTCGACGAGTGACCGCAGGTCGGTGCCGTCGGAGTCGGGAAGCGACGGCACTCCGAGTAGTCCCAGGGCGGTCGGAGTGATGTCGTCAATTCCGAACGACGGGTTGATCTGGCCGGGTGTGAAGCCTGGGCCGCGGGCGATCACAAAGGTGGATGTCTCGTTCGGAGACTGGAATCCATGCCCGACACCCAACTCTGGACGGTGTCCGTGATCGGTGACCACCAGCACCGTCCACTTCTCGCCGGTCGCCGCTTCCCGGGCCCGGACCGCGTCCATGATGGTGCCGACGTTGGTATCTGTGCGTTCAAGTGCGCCGATGTACTGCTGAGATCCACCGCCGTAGAGGTGGCCGGCATGGTCCACCTGGTCCAGATGGGTGAAGAGAAAGTCGGGGCCGTCGTTCTGGATTGACTTGGCGACGTTGGCCGAGGTCTGCGCATCGAGTTGGCTTTCGGAATCGTCACCGGCGATAGCGGGTGTGCGGACAACCTGGTCGGCGCCGATACCTCCCCGCGCAATCTTTTCCAGCACGTTCCAGTCAGCTATCGATGCAGTCTTGAGTTCCGGTTTGGCCCTTTCAATCTGGGTGTAGACGGAAGGGAATCGGGTGAAGTCGTTGGTGATGCCGTTGTTGGTTACGCCGTGTTTGGTGTCCCATACGCCGGTCAGGATCGTCGTCCATGAGTCCGCGGAGATGGTGGTATGCCCGGCGATACTTGACACGCCAGTGGTTCCCTCTTGCATCAACTCGTGGAAGTTGGGTGTCTGCGCATCAAGAATCTTGCTCATGTTGGTGCCGTCAACACCGATCACCAGCACCTTGTTCACGGGTTCCTGGGTCACGGTATCGCCGGCGCTCTCCCCGCGCTTACGGGTGTTGACAGAGGTCGACGTGACGGAGCTGGTTCCACCGGTGGGCGCCGGTGGATTGACTGGCACCGGAACCGGCGCGGGCGCCGGTGGTGCAAGCGGGGCGACCGGCGCGGGGAGGGCAGGTGCCAGCGCCGTGGAGACGGAAGTCGTTGGCGCTAAGGCTATGGGCGCCAGCGCTGCTTCGGCTGTGGCCGACTGGCGTCGTGGCAGCTCGACTGTTGCCAGGTGCTTTGGTGCGACCGTATCGGTGAGGGTTGCTGTCGGCGCGCGTCGAGTGATGCTGACAGTAGAGGTGACCTTGTTGGCCAGCTCGCTATCGGCTGCGGTGTGAAGTGGTGCAGTGACGGCAGGCTCCGTGCTTCGGGCGGACGTCCTTTTGCCCGCCTGTTGCGTCTGTGCGTTGGGGGCGCCAGCGGCGGCGGGAAGTGCTTCCGGCTCGGAGGTCTTGGTCCGAGAAACTTGCGCCTCAGGTGCTTTCGGGTCGCCGACCGTCGTGTCGTGACCTGACAGAGTCTGCGCGGGCGCCTTGGAGCCGTCGACCGGTTTGGTCGCGGTGGTTGCCTCGCGAGCGGTTTCGGACGCCGTCGTCTGGCTGGCATCCGTGTGTGGTTCGCGGCTGGCGCTGGATGCGCCTGCGGTACTTGGTTTCGTGCTGGTGAGAGTGTTGGTCCGCGACGGGGCACTGGGGGATTTCTGCTGCGCCGTGGCGGAGCTGCCAGGGCTTGCTGTGCTGGACGAATCTGCTGCGTCGTGCGAATTGTGAAGGGTGACGGAGCGTTGTGATTCCTTGGAGGACTTGGTGTTGACGGAATCTGTGGCTGTGGAGGTCCCGGCGGGAGCAGTGGACTCACCCGAAGACGTCGCGCCCGAGCTGGATTTCGCTCCACTGGCCGACTCTGCCCCATGAGCTCCGGGGCCGTCGCCGGACGGCGCGGCCTGCGCCGCACTCGCGCCCACCAGGCATCCCGCCGTAATCAGCAGCGCTCCAGCGCCCGTCCGCAATAGCAATGTGCCCAAATCGACCACCGGATACTCCAAACCACTCGGAAATCAAGAAGCTGCGCAATCGGATCACGGAAGTAGATAGCGACGATCGAACAAATGAGGGGAGTGGGTTTGGACGTTAAACGAAGTCGCGGTGAAGATTTGGCTGTATGGGCGACGGGATACCTACTGCCGTAGTCCCGCAGCTTGAATTCGTGGTGAGTTTAATCAGCCTGTACTTTGGCGCCGTCATGCATACGGGCTGGCGGCCAACACCTCGCGTAGACGCGCGTAGGTGGGCGAGGCCAGTAGATCAGCCCATACGTCGAATAGTGGTGTGGGCAGGCCTTCTTCCAGTGCACACCAACGCTGTTCAACGAATTTGTCAGGTTCCATGCAGATCGGTTCGCCGGATTCCCAACGCGAAACAACCCACACCGTCAGAGAACACAAACCTTCAGCATGGACAGTTGTCGTGGCGCCGACGGCATGCGCATCGGTGGCTCGCATGCCGGTTTCCTCCCAGACCTCGCGCATCGCTGCCGATTCCGGACTCTCACCCCGCTCGATCCAGCCACCTGGCACCGACCAGGTGTCTGCGCCGTGGGCGCCACGGCGCCGCCCCATCAGAAACCGGCCGTCCTTCACCACGAAGCAGCCCACACCGGGGTGCGGCCGATCGCAGATGTCAGGTTCGCGCATCATCTGGATCTCCTTTGGTCTGATGGATGCCTTCCTCCACCGTGCTTCGTCTCATAAGTCTGGGAAAGGGCAATTAGGACAACCGATTTTGATGCAATGAGACTCGCCGTTAGCTGGGCTGAGGTGTGAAGGTCATCCGCATGGCGGGGTGGTCGACCTCGGTAAAACCCAATGATTCGTAGAGTCGGCGCCCCGCTGGAACGGCCATCAGCTCGGCCCGTGCAGCGCCTTGGCCCTGCGCCCAGTCGAGCACCGCTTTGAACACCATCCGTGCATATCCGTGACCGCGCACCGTCGGCAAGGTGCAGACGTTACTGATCGATACCTCGCAACCGTCTGGCACTGTCGGCGACGGAATCAGATCCCTAATCACACCTATTGCACCGGAAACGACTTCGCCGTCCAGCTCGACCACAAACACGCCCACGTGTGGACTGTCCAGCTGTCTGGCGAACCAGCGCGCGGCGGCAACTTGCCAACCCGAGGACTCTGGCAGACCCATGGCCGAAAACATGGATTCCCTCAGCTGCACCAGCGCGGGGATATCCGCCAGCTCTGCCCGCCGCTCAACCACCGTCCTCGCGAACTTCTCCGGTCGGTGCACGAGGACTCCTCACCTTGATAGCGCTACGTCCGCTGACAAATGTCGTCGCGAGGGGACTTCAACGCAAGCGCATTATCGGCGAATGGAGCCACCGGGCTCGGACCGACCAGCTTCCCGATGGTCAGCCCGGGCCCGGCGGCATTTCACCCCGCGTGCGAGCTCAGTCCCGCGCGAAAGCGGCCCGCGCTTCCTGCTCCAGGTCAACGAAGGTTTCCTCGCTGACATCGATCGCGACACCCTTGATGGTGCCTCCCGTGAACGTCCCGGGGTGGGTGTACAACTGCGAAACATTGTCTCCGCTGTCGTAACCGATACACAACCCATCGCCGGAAAGGGTGAAGTTACCCAGCTGCGTCCGCATCGGACCGGTCGCGGCCAGCTTTCCGTCCACGTAAAGGTTTGTTGTGCCCAGGGATTCGCCGTACTTGCCCTTGTCGTGGCGGACGAACTCCATACCGAGTGTCCGCTTACCGGGAATCAGCGGAGGTGAGATGAACACCTGCTCCGGCTTGATGCCGAGGAAGTTGTAGACGTAGTGCAGCTTGCCGTCCCTGATGAACAGGGCGTGCCCTCCGAAGCGTGAGCCGTGCGCGAAGATCACGCCCTGCGCATCCTTGGTGGTGTCAACATCGGCGATGATCTTGTACGACCGGCCGCGGATACTGACCGCCACAGCCTCGGGCACGGGTGCTGTACCGGGGTAGTAGATGTAACGGTTGCGCTTAGGCTCGGCCGAGGGCCGCTCGATCGTCAGTAGCTCGGTGGCCGACCGGTCATCGAGGGGCAGCACGAAGTTCTTGTCTGCTTCGTCGAACCAGGCCGCGATCAGACCCTTGAGCTTGTCAGGATGCTGGTCGGCCAGATTCTTTGACTCGGAACGGTCTTCGTCGACGTGATACAGCTCCCACTTGTCCTGGTCGAAATGGCCCTTGCCGCTGATCGGTGCGTGCAGGGCCGACGCCTTCCAGCCGTCCTCCCAGATTCCGCGGGTGCCCAGCATTGCGTAGTACTGCCGCTTCTTGGTGGTGGGAGCGTCCGCCTTCTCGAAGCTGTACCGCATCGACACCCCGTTCACGGGGTACTGCTTGACGCCGCGATAGGTCTCGGGCATCTGCAGGCCCGTTACGTCGAGGATGGTCGGCACGATATCGGTGACGTGGTGGTACTGGTGGCGCACCTGACCCTTGTCCTTGATGCCCTTGGGCCAGTGGATCACCAGTGGGTCGCACGTGCCGCCGGAGAACTGCGAGTAGCGCTTGAACATCTGGAACGGCGTGGAGAAAGCCACCGCCCATCCCGTGGGGTAATGGTTGTAGGTATCGGGGCTGCCCAGTGTGTCCAGATATTTCATGTTCTCCGACAGCTCATCGGGATAGCCGTTGAAGAATTTGTTCTCGTTCACCGAGCCGTTCGGAGAGCCCTCGCCCGAGGCGCCATTGTCCGCGCAGTAGAACACGATGGTGTTGTCCAGCTGGCCAGTCTGTTCGAGGTAGTCGATAACCCTTCCGACCTGAGCGTCGGTGTACTCGGAGAACCCGGCATACACCTCGGCCATTCGCGAGAAGAGGCGCTTCTCGTCGGCATTCAAGGTGTTCCACGGGCGCACAGAGTCCGCCTCGTTGGCGACCTCTGCGGGCATCGGGTTCAGCGGCGTGAGTTTGGTGTCCTTGGGGAGGACGCCCTTCTCGACCATGCGGGCCAGCACCCATTCGCGGTAGGCCTCGTAGCCGTCGTCGAACTTGCCCTTGTACTTTTCGGTGTACTCGGCGGGGCTGTGATGCGGTGCGTGGTTGGCGCCGGGGCAGTACCACAGATACCAGGGCTTGGACGGGTTGGTGGCGCGCTGGTCGCGCAGCATCCGAAGTGCTTGGTCGGCAAGGTCTTTGGATAGGTGATAGCCGTCTTCAGGGGTGGACGGTGGCTCGATGAACCGGTTGTCCTCGACCAGGTCGGGGTACCAGTTGTTGGTCTCCCCACCCAAGAACCCGTAGAAGCGGTCGAAGCCCTTCTGTAGTGGCCACTCGGACCGGCTGCCCCCACCGGCGATGTCTTCGACGGGCACGTTGTGATTTTTGCCGACCCAGAAGGTGCTGTATCCATTGTCCTGCAGCACCTGCCCGATGGTGGCGCACTCCGCGGGCAGCCGTCCCGCGGCACCGGGGAATCCATTGGAGGCCTCGGTGATCGATGCCGAACGGTTCACATGATGATTGCGGCCGGTCAACAGGCAGGACCGCGTCGGTGAACACAGCGCGGTGGTGTGCCACTGCGAGTACCGCAGCCCGTTATCGGCGAGGCGCTGCATGACGGGCATATTGATACGTCCGCCGAATGGCGACCAGGCCGCCAGCCCGGTGTCGTCGTACAACACCACCAGGATGTTGGGTGCACCTTCCGGCGCGCGCTTCAATTCGTACGGAGTCCAGTCGGGTGTCGAGTCGCGCACGTCGAGGGCGATCTTCCCGTGGAAGTCCTCATTGGTGGGCCCGGTTCCCGGGGTACCGGCACCTGTCGCGTGATCGGTGCCCTCGAACCCCTTGATCGCGGCGGTCGCCGCGGCGGCACCGACACCGGCGGCCGCGATACCGCCCAGAATCGAACGCCGCGAGAGGCCTCCGCGTTTGTTGTCCTCGGTGGGTTTGGCGTTGCCCCCGTTATCGGGTTCCATGGGTAGTCCTTTCGGAGCGAAGAATCTGGGTCTGCAGTGGCGTCACCGCGGCGCTATTCATCAACGTGATTCATTGTGTCTCGCCAAGATCCGGAAACGGAGGGTGATCGCGAAGATGGGCGTGAATATATGAATAGACATGCTCACACCGACGCTAATGGCGGCGGCCAGGGTGAGCATCACCCTTTTCGGGTGATTCTTCGGGGCAGCGCGGTGAAAGGAACCCATCACGGCGGCGGAATCCGTGGGTACTGTCGAAGATGGCGTTGACGATAACTGCCGGAGATCGATGTGATGAACCTTCCACTAGTGCTTGGCGCGGGTGGAATACAGAAAGGTTTGAAACACATGGGAATTGCTGACGACGCAAAGAACACGGCCGAGGATCTCAAGGGCCGCGCCAAAGAAGCCGTTGGAGCCGCGACGGGTGACGAGGATCTGAAGGCAGAAGGCCAGCTCGATCAGGGGATCGCCGCGGTCAAGCAGAAGCTGACCGACGCCGCGGACAAGCTCAAGGAAGGCGTGGACGCGGTCAAGGACAAGTTGACCGGGAACTCCTAGCCGTCGTCAGCTCATCTCCCTGTGGTCATCGCAGGGAGATGAGCTGATCGACATGATCCTGAGGTAACTCACCGTCGACCACGGCGGAGACGTACGTTCCGTTCAGCACGATCTGCCCGCCGTGGTTGTCGAGGAACGCCGTGTCGGCGGCGTCGCGCCCGGTGGTGATGCGCACCATTGTTTGTCGCGGGGCCAGGCAGGTGGCGTCCACCACGCGCCAGCGATTGTCGACGACGGCCTCGGCTACGGCGTGAAAATCCATCGGGTCACAGCCAGGCGCGTACACCGCGACCAGCCGGGCGGGCACCTTGACGGCGCGAAGCAACGCCACCACCAGGTGCGCGTAGTCGCGGCAGACGCCGGCGGCCGCCAGCAGGGTATCGACGGCACCATCGATCGGATCGCTGGATCCCGGTGAATACGTCAACCGTGAGCCGACCCAGGATGAGACTTTCTCCAGCAGAACCGCGGGTTCGGTGTGTTCACCGAATTCGGTTGCCGCGAAACCGTAAAACTTGTCGGCTTCGGCGTAGCGGCTCGGGCGTAAGTAGGTCGACAAATCCGCGGCCTCGACCGGAACTTCGTCCGCTTGTCCGAGAATGGTTGCCTCATAAGTGACTTGGAGGTTGCCCTGCCCGACGTAGAGCCGATGGATACGGTTGCCGTGCTCGCCGGCGACCTCCTGGGCCTCGACCGGTTGTCCATTCAGCTCCAGCGACATGGTTTCCGTCACTTCGGCACCGGGAAGCGGCGACACAGCGACCTGGAACTCCAAGGTTGACGGTGCCAAGATGTCTACGTCGAGTTGGGCTCGAACATCACGTTTCATACAGTTCCTCCGACAAGTCAATACCGCCACGTGCGTTGCCGTAGCGCGGGATCAGTCTGACATCGGAACCATGTACGCGCTTGTTGTCGCCATCATGGGCGCGCCGGTGGGCATGGTCACCGGGCGGGAATCATGACCGGCTCTGCACGCAGCGAAACCCGATGTGGGTGGTCGCGCTGTCCTGTGACTGAGGCGAGCGCGCCGCCGGCCGATAGCGATGGCAGTACTCGGGCGCGCAGAGATGCGAGCCACCCTTGAGGGCCTGTATCACCGAGGGGTCAGGATTCTCGGAAGGACTGCAGCACGAGGTGGGCGCCTCGGCGCCCGGTTCGAAGCGCGTGGACGTCCATTCCCACACATTGCCGATCGTGTCCAGAAGGCCAAAGTCATTGGGCGGGAAGGTGCCGACGGGGGAGGTGCCGTGCCAGCCCAGTGCGCCGTCGCTGCGGTACGGGAACCTGCCCTGCCAGGTATTGGCCATCAGTTGTCCCCCGGGTGACACTTCGTCGCCCCAGGCGTAGATCGTGGAGGTGCCACCGCGCGCGGCGTACTCCCACTCGGCCTCGGTGGGCAGCCGCCTGCCCGCCCAGCGTGCGTAGGCCGTCGCATCGGTGTAGGCGACCTGCACAACGGGATGATCTGGGGCGCCGTCGATATCGCTGCCCGGCCCGAATGGCCGCCGCCAGCAAGCGCCGGGAACCCAGTCCCACCACTGTTGCCAGTCGTGCAGGTTCACCGGTCCGCTGGTAGCCCGGAACACCATCGCGCCGGGGACCAGATCGTCGGGGGACGCGCCCGGGTACAGCGCCGGGTCGGGCGCCTTCTCGGCCACCGTGACGTAACCGGTCTCGGTGACGAAATCGGCGAACTGAGCATTGGTGACCGGGTGGCGCTCGATGGCGAAAGCATCGACCGACGCGGTGCGCTCCGGCCGTTCCTCGGGGTAAAAGGTGTTGCAGCCCATGAAAAATGGGCCGCCCGGCAATTCCACCAACTCAGTCAGCGGCCTATTGACTCGATCCACCGGCGAGTCCTCCTTCTCAAGACGTCGCAGATGGCCGACCCTACCCACTGGGCCTATGTCACTTTCCGCGCCCGTCGTTATCGCATGCGCCGGAAGATCACCCGAAAAGGGTGATGGCACCGAGCCGGTCGCTTCCTATTGTCGCAGGGGTGAAGGTCGGAGATGTCCGACCGCGCTGGGCCCTGCTCAGAGATCGGGCCTCAACCAGCTGGTGGTCCGGACGCGGCAACCGTTGATTGCCCGGCGTATCGAAAACGAAAGCTGGTTATGCAATCACCACCGCCAGATATCCATTATGCGCATTGGCAGATGTACGGCCGATGTCGGCACGCCTCCGTGGACCCGGAGCTGTTCTTCCCATGCGATCGCGAGCTCAGATCCGTGCGCCGTATGCGCGAACAACAGGCCAAAAGCATCTGCCGTCGATGCCCCGTTGCGGCCGTCTGTCTGACCTACGCGTTGCAGACACGCCAGCCCTACGGGATTTGGGGTGGTGCCACGGAAATCGAACGCCGGCGTGAACAGCGCCCCAAGCCGGCACCCGTGATGACCCCCGAACGCGCGCAGCTCGCGGCGGGATACCAAGCCGGCGCCAGTATCCGCGACCTGGCTACGGCCTCCGGAGCCCCGTACTCGGCGGTGAGGAGAATCCTTCTTGCTGCCGGGGTCACTCTGCGCCCCTGTTGCGGGGCCGGTCCTCAAGTCGCCCCGCCTCATGGTTCGGACGCTTGACGGTTTGCTGACGTAGTCGGGCGGAAACCCCTGGATCGCGGCCTCAGCTGACGCCCAGAAAATCCCTGTAGCCTGCCTAACGATCTGTAAACCTAACTGACATCTCGAGGTGTTCCATGACCGTCCGTCAACTACTTGCCGCGTCTGCCGTGGCTTCAGCCTGCGCGCTTAGCTTCCCGGCGGCGGCACACGCGGATGACAAGACGGTGACCTACGAAGTCACGTCGTCCAGTGCGACCACGGCGAACGTGCAGTACTGGGACGGCACCGAGATGCAGCCCGCCGACGGCGTCACCTTGCCCTGGAAGGTCGACGCGCCCGTCGGCGATCTGTCTCGTGGCGCCAAGACGCCCAACCACGCGGAGATCAAGGCCGATTGGCGTTCCACCGCGACCCCAGACGCGGCGGTGACGGTGCGCATCTACCTGAACGACAAGGTGGTGTGCCAGAGCACCACCGGCACCGGAGAGGCCGACTGTAACTACGCGACCTTCTCCTCGTACCTGGATACGGCCCCGCCTAAGGCGTGACCCGGTCGATGTGTGCGAGAAAGTGCGTGAGCACCGCCTCGGGCGCCTCGATCTGTGGCCAATGGCCGATGTTGTCGTCGAGCAGCACCACATCCGGGTCGTGAATGACCTCGAGGTAGCGCTCGGCCATGTGCAACCCGGAGTTCGGGTCGATCGGTCCGTCGATCATCCGCATCGGCACGGCGGTTTCGCGCATGGCCCGCACCCATCGACTCCGGTTGTCATAGCGGTCGTTGATGAATCGGCCCACCTGATGGGTGACGCGCGCGCCGTCGTTGTACTCCAACACCTGCTGGAACAAAGACAGCAGCCGTGGCGACGGTTTGGTGTCCGGGCCGAACATCTCGCTGACGGCGGCATCCAGGATCCGGCGCGATAGCGGCGTGCCCTGGAACCGGCTCACCAAGTCGCCCAACGGTGTTCGAGACATCAAGGTCTGGGCGATACGGGGCCGGTAGGCCTCGATGAAGAGCCCGCCGTTGAGCCAGGTGACCGAGTCGATGGGCACCCGGCCGCGCGACTGCTCGTCGAACTCGAAGCGCGCCAACAACTCCTGGCCGACTGAGTTCCCCAGATCATGGGTGAGCAGGTGAATCCGCTCGATGCCCAAATAGGACAGCAGCGCCTCGTGCATATCGGCGTGATCGAGAACCGAATACCCGTACTGAACGGGTTTGTCGGAGAAGCCCATCCCGATCATGTCCGGCGCGATGACCGTGAACCGCTGCACCAGCGTGGGCCAGATCAGTGCCCAATCCCACGAGTTGAAGGGATAACCGTGCACGAGTAACAGGGGAGGCCCACTGCCCTCAACGCGGTAGAAGATGTCGAAACCCAGGTAATCGAAGTAATGCCCGGCGGCTTTCCATTCTTCAAGCTCGGCGTCCATGGCCGAACTATACCGATCGGTCCGTGGCGCAACCGTGTCCCAACCTTGAAGGATTCGAGAACAACATCAGCGAGGATGGTCTCGTGTTCCGTCTTGTGACGCTGCTGTGTGCGGCCATACTCGCCCTGGCTACCTCAACATCTGCGGCCGCGGAACCCTTCGTGCCGTGGTTCGCCCAGTCCGTCGGCAACGCGACCCAGGTGGTCGCGGTCAACGGCGCGGGCGGCTCGAAAGCCAAGATCGATGTGTTCCAGCGCAGCGGCAACGAATGGAAGGCCGTATCCACCGGGATTCCCGCTCACGTGGGCTCGGCCGGATTCATCGACAAGGCACGCGAAGGAGCCTCGGCCACCCCCAACGGCGTCTACTCACTGGACTGGGCCTTTGGTACCGCACCGCCGCCCCCGAGCGGCCTGCGTTACCTCCAGATCGGACCCAACGACTGGTGGGACGGTGATAGCAACAGCCCCACGTACAACACGCATCAGCAGTGCGCCAAGGCCGAGTGCCCGTTCAACACCGCGCAGAGCGAGAACCTCCCGATCCCGCAGTACAAACACGCCATCGTCATGGGGGTAAACAAGGACCGGGTTCCCGGCGGTGGTTCGGCCTTCTTCGTGCACAGCACCGACGGCGGACCGACCGCGGGCTGTGTCTCCCTCGACGACGGGATGCTCGTGCAGTTGATCGGCTGGCTGCGGCCCGGTGCGGTCATTGCCATTAAGGGTTAGTTACTAACAGGCGGTTTTCAGGTTTGACCCGCACCATGGATAAGTGCGCCCGATCCGCCTGCTGCCGCTGAGCGTTGTGCTGCTGGCCGGCGCGTGCGGCACCGCCCCCGAGGCGCATCCGGTCGCTGTCGTTCCGGCGGCCGCAGCCCAGGCCACACCGCCGCCGTGGTTTGCCGAATCTGTCGGTACCGCAACACAAGTGGTATCGGTCCAGGGGACTGGTGGCGCCAAGGCCGTCATCGGCATCTGGCAGCGCTCGGGCAATGCTTGGGAACCGATCGAACAGAACGTGCCCTCCGATGTCGGTGCGACCGGATTCGCGGACACCGCCAGCGACGACAATCCGGCGACCCCCACCGGTGTCTTCAGTTTGGACTACGCCTTTGGCACCGAACCATCGGTGGCGCACGGCCTGAACTATCTGCAGGTGGATGCCGATGACTGGTGGGACGGCGATCCCGCCAGTCCGGGGTACAACTCTCACCAACGGTGCGCGCAATCCGCTTGCCCGTTCGACACCTCGCTGAGTGAAGAGCTGGACGGATACCCCCGCGCGATCGTCATGGGCGTCAACAAATCACGCACACCCGGCGGTGGGTCGGCATTCTTCGTGCACGCCTCCGACGGTGGGCCCTCGGCCGGATGCGTGACACTCGACGATGCCGCGCTGGTACGACTCATCGGCTGGCTGCGGCCGGGAGCTGTCATCGCCATCAAGGGGTAGCCGCATCCGCCCGAGCCCCTGCGTACCGGCAGCTCCTCGGTAGGCTCGTCGCGTGCTGCTGTCCGATCGCGATATTCGCGCCGAGCTCGACGCTGGGCGTCTTGGTATCGAGCCCCTTGATCCAGCCCTCATCCAGCCGTCGAGCATCGATGTTCGGCTCGACAGCCTGTTCCGGGTGTTCAACAACACCCGCTACACGCATATCGACCCCAAACAACGCCAAGACGAGCTGACCAGCCTCGTAGAGCCGGACGAGGGTGAGCCGTTTGTGCTGCATCCCGGCGAGTTCGTGCTCGGGTCCACGCTGGAGGTCTGCTCGCTGCCCGACGACCTCGCCGGACGGTTGGAGGGAAAGTCCTCGTTGGGGCGCCTGGGCCTGTTGACCCACTCCACCGCCGGATTCATTGACCCCGGCTTTTCCGGGCACATCACCCTGGAACTTTCGAACGTCGCCAACCTCCCCATCACGTTGTGGCCGGGCATGAAGATCGGGCAGCTGTGTCTGCTGCGCCTGACATCGCCGGCCGAGCACCCGTACGGAAGTGCCGGGGTAGGGTCGAAGTACCAGGGGCAGCGCGGTCCGACCCCGTCGCGCTCCTACCAGAACTTCATCAACCCCTAGCTGGGGTAACGGGGAAACGCGCCGCACCGATACACAATCGGCAACAACTCGAACTTTTTGACGGCCTCGGCGCGTTTGTTCGGGTGACCGTCTCGATATGTAGCGGAGGATCTGACGTGGACGTCGTACTTGGTGTCTCGATGACACCGACGACTGCCCGGCTGGTGTTGGTCGAGGGCGCGGGCGCCGACGGCAGGATCGTCGACACCGACACCATCATCGTTTCCGACGGCGAAGGCACCGCCTCCGAACAGGTTCTTTCCGCGATCGTCGGCACCCGCGACGGCATGCTCGACGGCGGCCATCACCTGGTGTCCACCGGCGTGGTGTGGAGCGATCACGCCGAAGCCGCCGCGCTGCGCGATTCCCTGGCCAGCCGCGGGATCGACGGCGTCGAATTCTTCTCTGCCCTGCACGCCGGAGGCGCGCTGGCCAAGGCTGCCAGCAATGTCACCGGGTACGACAAGTCGGCGCTGCTGGTGATCGAGCCGGAGAACGCGACGCTGGCGGTGGTCGACTCCGCCGACGGATCGATCGTCGGCCTGGCCAGCGAGCCGCTCATCACCGGCGTCACCCCCGGGGTATTGGCGAACCTGGTGAACCCGCTCAAGGGCCACGACAACGCGCCCGACGGGGTGTTCCTGCTGGGCCTGGGCACTGATGTCTCCGATCTGACCGACCCACTGGGCGAGGCGATCGCCCTGCCGGTGAACTCGCCGGACCAGCCCGAGCTGGCACTGGCCCGCGGCGCCGCGCTGGCCTCGGCGCAAGAACCGGATTTTGAGGCCAGCACCGCGCTGCTGGGACAGGCCTACTCACTCGAGGGACCCACGGGCGCGGGCTTCGCGCACCCCGACGCTGTCACCGAAAGTGCCGGCGAGTTCGGGGACGCCAAGACCGAGCTGAGCGAATACGAGGACACCGATGACCAGCCCGCCGAACGCAAGCCATTCTTGCTGGTGGGGGCGCCGCTGCTGCTGGTCTTTGGCATCTGCTCGATAGCGCTGGCCGTATCGCTGACCGTGACGGTGCGTTCCACAGTGGACCAGGGCCCGACCTCACCGGACCGCGCGGTGGTGCAGAACCCCGTCCAGAACCCGTTGCCGCCCGAGGCGCCCAAACAAGCCCCGCCGCCGGTGGCCGAGGCACCGGCACCTGTGGCCCCCGCGCCGGTGCAGCAAGTGGTTGCACCGCAGCGCAACCCCGCACCGGCGGCAGCCAAGCCCGCCGCCCCTGCACCCGTACAGCCTGCACCTGTACAGCCCGCACCCCAGGCCCCGGCACCCGCGCCAGAGGCGCCCCCGCCACCGGCAGCACCAGCCCCCGAGGAACCCGCGCCGGTAGCACCCCCACCGGCCATCGTGCCGGTGCCGATTCCGTTGTTCCCGCCCGTATGGGAGCAGCCGCGGCGCCAAGAGAATCCGTGGTGGGCACCCCCGCGTAACCGGCCCACCTATACGCCGCCGGAGTACACCCCGACGTGGACACCGCCCGCTCAGACGCAGCAGCCGCCCATCATCTCGATTCCGGGCCTGCCTCCCATTGGCGGTGGAAACTCCGACGGCGGGTCCCGTGGCGGCTCACGCGGTGGTTCCGACAGCGGATCCGGTCGCGGTAGTTGGGGCGACGGCGGCTCGCGCGGCGGCTCCGATAATGGGTCCTCACGTGGCGGCTGGGGGGATCAAGGCGTGTCTCGCGGTGGATGGGGCGACAGTGGCAGTTCTCGTGGCGGGTGGGGCGACAGCGGCGGCTCCCACGGAGGTGGATCGGGCGGCGGATCCGGCGGCGGCTCCAACTCGGGTTTTCCCTGGCAGTTTGGCGGCCATTAATCCGTAATTCACAGTGCTTTTCGCCGTACATCCGGCGTTAGGACACCGATGGTGCGGCGTATCCAGGTTGCTAACCCTGGAGGCCTATATAGGCAGTATGAGATGCACCGTTTTCGGAACCGGATACCTCGGCGCCACCCATGCAGCCTGCATGGCCGAGCTTGGCCACGAGGTGCTCGGCATTGACATCGACCCAGGTAAGGTCGCCAAACTCTCTGGCGGCGACATCCCGTTCTACGAGCCCGGCCTTCGAAAGATCTTGCAGAGCAACATCGCATCGGGTCGGCTGCGTTTCACCACCAGCTATGCCGAGGCTGCGGAATTCGCCGATGTGCATTTTCTGGGCGTCGGTACGCCGCAGAAGAAGGGTGAATACGGCGCGGACCTGAGTCACGTCCACTCGGTGATCGACACCCTGGTTCCGCTGCTGACCCAGTCGGCGGTCATCATCGGCAAGTCGACCGTCCCGGTGGGCACCGCACGCGAACTTGGTCAGCGGGCAGCCGGATTCGCGGCCGAAGGCGTTGACGTCGAGGTGGCCTGGAACCCCGAGTTCCTGCGCGAAGGCTATGCCGTCAAGGACACCCTGCACCCGGATCGCATCGTGCTCGGGGTGCAGCAGAATTCGGACCGTGCCGAGAAGCTGGTCCGCGAACTGTACGGACCGATCCTCGACGAGGAAGTTCCCTTCCTGGTGACCGATCTGGAAACTGCCGAACTGGTGAAGGTTTCGGCCAACGCATTCCTGGCGACCAAGATCTCGTTCATCAACGCCATCTCCGAGGTGTGCGAGGCGGTGGGTGCCGACGTGACCACACTGGCCGATGCGCTGGGGTACGACCCGCGCATCGGGCGGCGATTCCTCAATGCGGGCTTGGGTTTCGGCGGCGGATGCCTGCCCAAGGACATCCGGGCCTTCATGGCCCGCGCGGGTGAGCTGGGCGCCAGCCACGCCCTGACCTTCCTGCGTGAGGTCGACAGCATCAACATGCGCCGGCGCACCCGGATGGTGGAGCTTGCCACCAAGGCCTGCGGCGGATCGCTGCTGGGCGCCAACATCGCGGTACTGGGTGCGGCCTTCAAGCCTGAGTCCGATGATGTCCGCGACTCGCCCGCGCTCAATGTCGCGGGGCTGCTGCAGCTCAATGGCGCCGCGGTCAACGTGTATGACCCCAAGGCCCTGGAGAATTCGCGCCGCCTGTTCCCGACGCTGAACTACGCCACCTCGGTAGTGGAGGCGGCCGATCGTGCCGACGCCGTGCTGCTGCTCACCGAATGGCAGGAGTTCGTCGACTTCGACCCGGACGAGCTGGCCAAGGTTGTGCGCACCAAAGTCATTGTGGACGGTCGCAATTGCCTGGACGCCGCGAAATGGGTCAACGCCGGATGGCGGGTGTTCTGCCTGGGCAAGCGCGTGGAAGAACTAGCCCACGCCTGATAGCGCCGACACGCCGTCTTGCGGCGGTTCTGTCTCGCATATGTTCGCCACGAGCGGGCGTGTCGACGGCAGGGGGTGCGCTTACTGGCGGTAGCTCACCAGGAAGTTACCCAGCCGCTCGATAGCGACCGCAAGGTCGCGGGCCCACGGCAGCGTGACGATCCGAAGATGATCGGGCTCAGGCCAATTGAAGCCCGTGCCTTGCGTGAGCAGGATCTTCTCGTTGAGCAGCAGATCCAGGACCAGCTGGTCGTCATCGTGGATCTCGTGCACCTCGGGGTCCAGCCGCGGGAAGGCGTACAGCGCACCCTTCGGCTTCACGCAGGAGACGCCGGGAATCTCGTTGAGCTTGGTCCACGCCACATCGCGTTGCTCCAGGAGCCGACCGCCCGGCAGCACCAGGTCGTCGATGCTTTGATGCCCGCCGAGGGCAACCTGAATCGCATGCTGCGCAGGAACATTCGGGCACAGACGCATATTGGCCAGCAGGTTGACGCCTTCCAGCAGGCTGGCGGCGTGATCCTTGGGGCCGGTGATGGCCAGCCATGCCGATCGGTAGCCTGCCACCCGGTAGGCCTTGGACAGGCCATTGAAGGTGAAACACAACAGGTCCGGGGCCAGCGATGCCACGCTGATGTGCTCGGCGTCGTCGTAGAGGATCTTGTCGTAGATCTCGTCGGCCAGCAGCAGCAGTTGATGCTTGCGCGCCAGTTCCACCATCTTGGTGAGGATTTCGCGCGTGTACACCGCGCCGGTGGGGTTGTTCGGATTGATGATGACCAGAGCCTTGGTGCGCTCGGTGATCTTGGATTCCAGATCCTCGATATCCGGCATCCAGCCGTTGGTCTCGTCGCACAGGTAATGCACCGCGGTGCCGCCGGCCAGCGAGGTCGCGGCGGTCCACAGCGGATAGTCGGGCGCGGGGATGAGCACCTGATCGCCGTTGTCGAGCAGCGCCTGGGTGGTCATGGTGATGAGCTCGGATACCCCGTTGCCCAGGTAGACGTCGTCCACGTCCAGGTACGGGAATCCCTCGACCAGTTCGTAGCGAGTCACCACCGCGCGCCGCGCGGGCAGGATGCCCTTGGAATCGGAGTACCCCTGCGCATAGGGCAGCGCCTGGATGATGTCGCGCATGATGACATCGGGCGCCTCGAAACCGAACGGTGCCGGGTTGCCGATATTGAGCTTGAGGATGCGGTGCCCCTCGGCCTCCAGCCGGGCGGCGTGAGCGTGTACCGGACCCCTGATTTCGTACAGGACGTCTTGCAGCTTGGTGGACTGAGCAAAGACCCGTTGATGCTGCCGCGGGGAAAGACCGGGCACGCGCGCGGGCACGTCAGTCGGCAAGTTATCGGTACTCACGGTCTCAATGGTGGCATTGCTGTCCAGCCAATATCTAATTTCGGCGGCCTGGACGGCGTGCTCCCGGGGCCATACCCAGGCCCTTCACCGGTGGTTCCGGGGCCGTGCGGGCCTCGGCGGTCTCTTCCACAGCCTCTTCCGCAGGCTGGGCTTCGGCCGGTGCGGCAGGTTCCGGCGTGGCCGCGGGCTGCTCAGGTTCTGCTGCGGGAGTAGCCGCGGCAGGGGCCGCTTTCTTGGCGCCGGGACGCCGTGCACCGGCGGCAATGCCGAGACCCTTGACGGGAGGCTCTGGAGCTGCGGGAGCTGCCGGTGTTGCGGGCGCGGAAGGTGCCTCTGCCTCTGACTCAGCTTCAGGCTCGGGCGTCGGTGCGGGCGCAGACGCTGCTGGGGCAGCGGCGGGGGCCGCCTTCTTGGCTCCGGGGCGCTTGGCCCCGGTCGCCATGCCCAGACCCTTGACGGGCGGCACGGGGGTGGCGGGTGCTGCCGGTGCTGCTGCCTCCGGCTCGGAGGCCACCGGAGCCGCCTCGGCAGCAGGGGCCGGGGTCCCCTTTTTGGCGCCCGGACGTTTGGCGCCGGTTGCCATGCCCAGACCCTTGACCGGTGGTGCGGCCGCGGCGGGCGCTGCGGGTGCGGCCGGTGCTTCGGTAGCGGCTTCGGCGGCCGGGGCGGCGGCCTTCTTGGCTCCGGGGCGCTTGGCGCCACCCGCCATGCCCAATCCCTTGACGGGTGCGGCGGGTGCAGCCGGTGCTTCGGTAGCGGCTTCGGCGGCGGGAGCCGCGGCTTTCTTGGCTCCGGGGCGCTTGGCCCCGCCCGCCATGCCCAGACCCGTGATGGGCTTGGCATCGGCCGCAGGCGCTGCCGCTGTGGCCTCCGCTGCCGGTGCTTCCTCTTCGGCGACAACAGGTTCGGGCTCCGCGGCCTGGGTGGCGGCCTTCTCGGCCGCCGCGGCAGCGGCAGTGCCCTTGGCGGGCAATGCCTTCCGGACGTCATCGGTACGGCCCACGGATTCGAGCAGCAACTGCGCGACGTCGACGACCTCTACGGCAGCGGAATCGTCGCGGGCGGTCACACCGTCGGTCAGCATCACGCGGCAGAACGGGCAGCCCGTCGCGATCTTGGATGCAGGTGTGGCAAGGGCCTCGTCGACGCGGTCGATATTGATGCGCTTACCCAGCTGCTCTTCCATCCACATGCGGGCGCCACCGGCGCCACAGCACATGGAACGCTCTCCGTGCCTGGGCATTTCGGTGAGTGCGGCACCCGAGGCGCCGATCAGCTCACGCGGCGCGGTGTACACCTTGTTGTGACGGCCCAGGTAGCACGGGTCGTGGTAGGTGACGTCTTGTGAAACCGGTGCGACGGGAACCAGCTTCTTATCGCGCACCAGGCGGTTCAGCAGCTGCGTGTGGTGCACCACCTGGTAGTCACCACCGACCTGTGGGTATTCGTTGCCGAGTGCGTTGAAGCAGTGCGCGCAGGTCACCACGATCTTGCGCTGCTTGTGCTCCACGCCCTCGAACACCGAATTGAGCAGCTCGATGTTCTGCATGGCCAGCTGCTGGAACAGGAACTCGTTACCGGCGCGGCGGGCGGAGTCACCCGTGCAGGTCTCGTCGGCGCCCAGCACCAGGAACTTGGTTCCGGCGAGCGCGAGCAGCTCGGCGACGGCCTTGGTGGTCTTCTTCGCGCGGTCCTCGTAGGCACCCGCGCAACCCACCCAGAACAGGTACTCGAAGTCGGCGAAGCTGTCCACGTCCTGGCCGAACACCGGGACGTCGAAGTCGACCTCTTCGATCCAGTTGAGACGATCCTTGGAGTTCTGGCCCCAGGGGTTGCCCTTGTTCTCCAGGTTCTTGAACAGGCCCGCGAGCTCTCCGGGGAACTCCGATTCGATGAGCACCTGGTAGCGGCGCATGTCGATGATGTGGTCGACGTGCTCGATGTCGACGGGGCACTGTTCGACGCAGGCACCACAGGTGGTGCAGCTCCACAGCACCTCGTGGTCGATGACGGCACCCTCGCCGCCGACCAGCTGACGCTCGCCCTCGGCGACCTCGGCCTCACTCAGCTTGGACTTGTCCTCACCGGCCAGCAGGTAGGGCGCCTTGGCGTAGGTGTGGTCGCGCAGCGAGGTGATCAGCAGCTTGGGGGACAGCGGCTTACCGGTGTTCCAGGCGGGGCACTGGCTCTGGCAGCGACCGCACTCGGTGCACGTCGTGATGTCCAGCAGGTCTTTCCAGCTGAAGTCCTCGACCTTGCCGGCGCCGAAGGCGTCGACGTCCGGATCGGCGCTCTCCATTTCCAGGACCTTGCCGCCGGACATCATCGGCTTGGCCGCGCCCAGCGCGACGCTGCCGTCTGCGTTGCGCTTGAAGTAGATGTTGAAGAAGGCTGCGAACCGGTGCCAGGCCACACCCCAGACGAGGTTGCGGCCGACGAGGAGTAGGAACAGACCGCCGAAGAACATGACGGAGAGTGAGAAAGCCGACACCAATAGTGGACTCTCCGGCAGCAGTTTCGCCAACTGCGAGCTGACCGGATCCGAGTATGGGTTGGTGTGGTGGTAGGTCGCGATCTTGGCGGACTTCACCAGCAGCATGCCGAGGCCCTCGCTGAGCACGACCATTTCGATGGTGTACGCCGCGATGAAGTTGGAGCCCCCGAAGCGCGACAGCCGCTCGGGCTTGCGTGGATGGTTGAGCTGCCGGATCACGATCATCGTGACAATGCCGATGATCGTGCCGACACCTAGGAACTCGATCCAGAGTTCCCACGCAAAACTGGCGCCGAAGAAAGGCCAGTGGAATTCGGGGTTGAAGGTCTGGCCGTACGACTCGAAGTAGTGCAGGAAGCCGCCCAGGAAGCCCACCATTACCAGCCAGTGCGCCCAGCCCACGGTGCGGAACTTGTTCATCCGGGTGTGCGCGACGACCTCGACGATCACCGTCTTGACGCGCGGGACGATCGGACGCCAGCGCGTGCCGTCCGGCTGCCCCGAGAGGATGACGCGGAGCATCTTCACGACGCCACCGAAGAACGAGCCCCAGGCGATCAGGCTGTAGGTGACGCCGATGATTCCGAGAATGAGCGTCGCGGTACTCACGGTGGTGCTGACCTCCCGGTCCCGAGAAGTTACTCGTCAGTAACAAGTGTAATGTTACTCGCGGGTAACTTGTGTCCGATGCGAGGTCATCGTCGCATTGACTGAGTCGAAAGTCCTAGTCAGGCTTACCTAACCCGCCGTACAGGGTGAACTTTGTCGCATTTATGGGGTCAAGATCGACCGCAACATCGAGAACATGTCGGAGCGCGATTCCGCCCCGAGGCGACGGCGAATACGGGCGACGTGATGCTCGACGGTCTTCGCCGAAATGAACAGCTGCGCACCGATATCGCGATAGGGAAGGCCGCGTAGCAGCAGCTCGGCGACCTCGCGCTCGCGATCCGACAGACGCGTGGATGTTGGCGAGTCGCCGGCCGAGGACGGCGCCGCAGCCGGGTCGGGACCGTCAGTATTGGCCGACGGCGTCCGCAGATCGCGGGCCAGCGCGAGCATCGCGGCGGCCACCTTCGGGTCGTTCGCGTGCAGCGCGGCCTGGCTGGCCAAGCGGGTCGCATCCCAGCCGAGGCCGGTATCGGCCAGCATCCGCGCGGCGCCATCGACCTCGGCGCCGTCCACCTGGTTGGCGAGCACCCGCAGCCACGTGCGCCCGGCCGTCGCCAGGGTGCGCGCATACGGGCTGACTCCCGCGGCCGCGGCGAGCGCCTGCCCGTGCGGGGCGAGATTCTCCGGAGAGTTGGTCAGGATCGCGGCATGCACGCCTGCCCATCGCAAGGGTGCAGACCAGGCGATGGGATCGCCGAGCTGCGCCAGAATCGCGAATGCACGGTCGACATGATGCGTGACGGCATCGAGGGTGCGCAGCCGTGCCGCCGCCACCCACAGCTCGCCAACCGGAAGCAATGTGTAGAGGTCGATCGAATACGCCGACAACGCATCCATAGCGGCCTGCCAGTGCTGGCGTAGCGGACCGGTGTCGCCGTGGCGCCGGGCGATGCCGGTCCGTAGCGATTCGGCGAACAGGCGATCGCGCCGGGAGAGCTCGGCGTCGGCCTCAGGCAGCCATTGCGCGGCGCCGGTCAGATCACCGGACAGCATGGCAATCCAGGCGGCGAGCAGGCGATGCCGCACCGCGAACACGTCGTGGGGCAGGTCGGTACGGATCGCCCCGGCGAGAACGCCGCGGGCCCGCGCCGTCTCGCCGCTGTGCAGCATGGTCAACGCAGCCAGGGCGACGATGCTGTCCGGGGTGAAGGAAGACGTCGACGGCTGCTGCGTGACGGCCTGACCGAGCATGGACAGCGCCTCGTGGCCACGGCCCTCAACCGACGCGATGACCCCCTGGGCGGCATTGCGCGTCGCGGTGGCCGATGTCGTAGGGGGCGCTCCCACGTTGTCTTCCAAGACTTTCCGTGCATTCGTCAACTGTCCGACACCCACGAAAACCGGCGCAGCGGACAGGGCCGTCAGGCCGTCCAGGCCGGTACCCAGCCAGTCGTACAACGCGACCGCCTGACCGGAGTCCCCGTTGTGGCACGCGATGGCCGCCGCGATACGTACGGCAGCCGCGCGATGTCCTGGATCGGTGGCGTTAAGCACCTCATCGGCCTGGGTGGCCGCCGCGGTCAGATCACCCGCGCGCGCCAGCGACTCGGCCAGCGGCACCCTGATCGGGCCCGGCTCGGCGCCCGCGGTCAGCGCGGCGCGGTACAGATCCGCCGCGGTGACGGGGTCGGATTCGGTTGCGGCCCACTCGGCGAGCAGTCCGGCGATCTGCGTATCACGCAATCCGTGGGCTACCAGGGCCAGAGCCAGGTCGGTGGACACCGAACCGATGTCGAGCTGCGTGCGCAACAGCGATCGTTCGAGATCGAGGTGCCGCGCCGCTCCCAGCAGTCGTGTGGCGCAGCCGTGCACTCTGGCCGCGAAGGCGATCTGACCAGGGGAGGGCACCAGCCCGCTTCCCAGAGCCTCGTCGACCAGATCCTCGGCGTCGGAAAGTGCAAGCGCCGCAGCGATATCTGAGGCCCCGATGCCGGGGTCCAGGGACATCAGCAGCACGGCGGCCTGGGCCGACGGCGAGAGGCGGCGCAGTTGTTCGTCGATGCGGGAATCGATCGCACGCAGTGCGGATTCGAGTGAATCCGCGCCGTCCAGGCGATCGACGGCCGCCGCCACCAGAGCCAGCACTCCGCCGGTGGCGGTCGCGATCTCATCGGCGAAGGCTGCTGAGCGAGCCGAAAGCCTGGCGATATCACCCTTGTCGACGGGACCGAGCGCGATGGTGGGTGATTCGCGCTCCAAGGCCTGAAACAGTGCACGTAGCGCAGGCTGGCGCCGGGGTGTCGCGGCCACCACCACGATGGCCGTCGGATCGTTCTCCACGACGGCACGCAGGGTATCGAGCTGTGGGCCGCTGAGCGAGTCGGCGTCGTCGATGACGAATGGGCCCAAGCCTTTTCCGGTCGTTGTCTCCGGGACATGGTTGACCGGCGCAGAGCCCGTGGTGCTCAGGACATCTCGAACCCGCGCCAGAATCGACGTCTTTCCGCTACCGGCGGTGCCGCTGATGAGCACCTTCGCCGCGCCGCCCGCGGACAGCGCCTGCGTGATAGTCGTTACCGCCGAGGCGATTCCATCGAATGTCCCGGAGGTTCCGCTTTCCCGAGGGGCGCTCAGTTGCGCGGACCGATCGGGATCGGCGGCAACCCCGGGATCGTGATCATGGGGCGCGACGTGGACGTGGAGGGCGGCTGCGTGGTTGTTGTCGGCGGCTGAGTGGTCGTCGTGGTTGGTGGTGTCGTTGTGGTGGTCGGCGGGGTGGTAGTTGTCGTGGTCGTCGTTGTGGTGGTGGTTGTTGTCGTGGTTGTCGGAGGTGTGGTTGTCGTCGTCGGTGGAGGCGGCGGAGGAGGCTCCGGCGAGGGCGGCGGCGGTTGCACCGACTGCGTCACGGTGTGGGTCTGCGGTGGTGGCGGAGGTTCGGGCGACGGGGGCGGCTCGGCCGGGGCATCGCCTGTGCTCGGCACCACGCTCACGCTCGGTGTGGTTGGGGCGGGGGCCGGCGACTCATTGCTGGTCAGTGACACCATCATTCCGGTGAAGGCGATGCCGGCCACCGCCGCCGCAGCGATGAACCACACCAGCGGCCGGCGGTACCACGGCAGCGGCGGGTAGTCGTCGTAATCGTCGTCGGCCGCATACGGTTCGTGGCTGAACTGAAGCTCGGGACGGGCGGTGGTGGGTTCGGCCGGACCCTGGTACTCGTCGTCGAGGTCGACGGTGTATCCGGTGCTGTATCCGCTCTGGTAGCCGGTCTCTTGCAGCGGAGCCAGGTCGGGGGCCGAATCATCTTGGGACCAAGCCAATTCCGGTGCATCGTTGGCGGCCGCAGCCACCGGAGCGGCAAAGGTTCCGGTGCCGGTGGGCGCCGGGCGCATCATGGTGGCATCGCCCGGCGGTTGCTCGACCGGCCGCATCGCGGTGGCATCTTGCGGCGGCAGGTCGGGCCGGGTGGCCAGCAAGGCCACGCCCTGGGCGGCCGCAAGCTGTGGCTGGGGTCCGGTGATGACCGGTACTCGCATCCGCTCGGAAAGTTGTTGGGTGACAAGAGGAATGTTGGCACCACCACCCACCGAGGCGACCGCGTTGATGTTCGCCGGATGAATACCGTTGCGTTCCACGGTGTCCTGAATGGCGTTGATCAAGCTGGAGAGCGGGCCGCGCAGATGGTCTTCGAGTTCGGCGCGGGTGAGCCGAACGTCGGTGGTGATGCCGGGAAGCGCCACCGGCACCGAGGTCGCGGTCTCGCCGGAGAGCCGCTCCTTGGCCAACCTGCACTGATCGCGCAGTCTGGTCAGCGCGCCGACCGATGTGGTGCCCTCGGGATCCTGGTTCAGGTCGGTGAGGACCTGCGTCAGGAGCATTTGGTCAATCTGCTGGCCGGAGAACTCGACGAACCGGACGGTCTGCCCGATCTGCTGGAATCCCCGGGCCGCATCGGCCAGGGTGATGCTGGTACCCGAGCCGCCGAGATCGCACACCACCACGACACCGCGGTCGGGCACTCCCGGTCCCGTGGCCAGCGACTCCAGGGCAGCGCGCGCATCGGGGATCAACTTGAGCTGCCGGCCGCCCGGAGCGAGGGCGGGAACGCGGTCGATCGCGTCCCGGAGCGTGGCGACGGTCTGCGGGCTCCAATGCGCGGGAATTGATGCGGACAGTGCAGGAGGCGCGGTGAATTCGGCAGCGGAGGCTGCGTCGGCGATCAGCACGCGCATGGCCTCGGTGAGTGCCCATTCGGCCCGGTGAACCGATCCGTCCGCCGCCACGATGCCGACGGGGTCGCCGACTCTGCCGACGAATCCGGTGAGCGTCAAACCTGGATGGCTCGGTACTCCAACCTCGGGCGGACCGTCCTCATGCAGGGTGAGGATCGAACTGCGCACCACGGGTTGGCTCTGCGAGTCGTCGGCTGTCGCGACCAGTTGAGTGGCGCCGATCGACAGTCCCAGTGCGTTGGCCATACCTATCCGTTCGTTTTGCGGCGCTGTGGCGTTTCACCCCGCAGCCCAACAGTAGGGGATGACGGTCGTCACACCCCCTAATGACGACATATCCCCTAACGCGCGTCCCCCAATGGGCACTGGTGGGAAACGGGTCGCGCCCCGTAGCCGAGGTTCCCGGTGGCTCCTACCATCGCAGACATGGGCAATAACCTGTTGGATTTCGTCATGGCACTGGTCCGTGACCAGGATATGGCTGCGCAATACGCGGCCAATCCCGAACAAGTCATTGCCGATGCGCACCTGGACGGAGTCCAGCCCGCAGATGTCTCCGCGCTGATCCCGGTGGTCAGCGAGTCGATACCGGCCGCCCTGGGAACACAGGCCTCGCAGTTCGCCGCGAACCCGGCGGCCACCGATCTGACGCATGCGGTGCAGACCGCAATTCCTGCCGACAACATCTGGGCAAGTGGTGCGGCGACCAGTGCCTTCGAGGCGTTCGATTCGCCGTTCACCGCGCCCACGCATGATCCGAGCCTGGATGCGGGTCTGCACGCGGCGACCAATGCGGTATCGGACCTGAGCGTTCGTCAGGACGCGATCACCGTCCCCGACCAGTTCGGTCCATCGGCCGACAGTGCGGTGGCCGCGATCGACCAGTTCCAGGCTCCGTTGCACGCATCCCCGTCCGGGTTGGACGCAGCCGGGTTCGAGCCCCAGCATTTCGGTTCCGAACTGGGAGCCGGCGGTTCCGGCGATGCGGGTCTGCAGGATCCGTTCTTCGATCATGGAGACCTTGGCCATCAGGCCGGAATCGATCACGATCCCGGAATCGACCAGTTCTAGCTCTGAGTGCGGCGGGCGCGCACACGGTCGAGCGATAGCCGGGTGTCATCTGCCACGAGGGCCAGGAGCAGAAACCCCCAGCAGAATGTGGCCGCGAAGGCTCCACCGTTTTGCATGGGTTCCCAGTGCACCGGCAGGTGCTCGAAGAAGTACGCGTACGCCATCATTCCCGCCGCGAGAACCGCGGACACTCGTGTCCACAATCCCACTGTCAGCAGGACGCCGAGGGCGAGCTCGAACACGCCCGCCCACCAGTACGGCCAGTTGAGGAATGGCTCGGGATGTCCGGAACCGGTAGGTGATCCGCTCCACCAGCCGAAGATCTTCTGGGTCCCCTCCAACAGGAAGATGACGCCGAACACCAGGCGGGCGCCGGTGGGAATGGCCCAACGCGCGATCTGACCGGCGCGCTGAATGTTCATGAACTCTCCTCGTCGATCCGGCCGGGTCTCAGAACGTGCAATACGCCCTGAACAGCGCCACCAACACCGCGCCCGCAAGGGCCGTGGGAAGTAACGCGAAGCCGAGCATCAGTCGGCAGCGTCCTATCGATGCACGGCAGGTGGGTCCCTGGGCTCGCAGCCATATGAGTCGCACCGCCACCGATTCGCTGGACATGTTCAGTGCGCCACGCACGGCCATGCCCGACTTGCTCATGGCCAGCAGCGCGGCGTGCACGGTCCGCGGCCCGTGGGCCCGCGCTGCCGCATCGTCGGCTGCCAGCTCCACCATCAGCCGCACCATTCCCGGCGCACGGCGCATCAACGGCAGTATCGGCAGTGCCGCTGCCGCGATATCGGCACACAACACGGCCACGTGGTGCCTGCCGCGAATGTGTGCCAATTCATGCTCGATCACTGCCGCGCACTGCTTTTCGCCGAGGCTGCGGATGCCGTGAGTGGCGACCACCGCCCCGCGAGCACCCCCGAGGCTGTAGGCGATCGGCCGCGGGTCATCGATCCAATGGACTTGTCCGGAGTGGCACGTCGCCGCCCGCAGCATCCAGAAGTGGCGGGCGCGGTGCCGGCGCGCAGCGCGCAGGCCCCGAACGGCCACAAACGCGACCCGGGCCAGGATGGTCAGCGGCAGTAGCGAGATCCCAAGCTGAACAAGGGTTCCGAAGGATGAGTGCGGGATGGTTCCGCTCAGACATCCGCCCACCAGCGTCGTGACACCGCGGGTATCCAGTATGTGAGGAAAGAGCAGCAGCATCGCGGACAACGCCGTGAGTACGAGGAAGGCCATCAGCGCTCCGAGCCACGCGGCCAGCGCTGCGGCCGGCAGCAGGGTGGGACGCACGGTCGGCCGCAGACATGCCGGTCCGGCGACACCAATGAGGGCCGCACTCGCCATCAACACCAGGGCGACGGTCATGTCAGGCCGCCCCGGCGGAGAATTCTGCGCAGCACCGTGGATTCCTCGGGGGAGGCAGATCCCGCGAAGTGCAAAAGCACCCCTTCGGCATCGCCGCTGGCGGCCAGGACTTCCCGGACCATCTGTGCGGCCACGGCTTCCCGCGTTTGCGCCGCCCGGTAGCGAAACGCCCGCCCGACCTTTTCGCGGGTGACGTGCCCTTTGTTGTGCAGGTTGTCGAGGACCGTCATGACTGTCGTGTACGCCAAGGGGCGCTCCAGTCGATCCAGGACATCACGGACAGTCACCGGTTCGGCCGCGGACCACAGCACCTCCATGATCGTCGACTCCCGCTCACCGAGGCCGAACATGTCACGCACGCGCTGTCTCCTTCTGGCTAGGTGCGGTCATCGGTGTCCTCTCTCGTTCTGTCACTTTGGTCTCGGGCGCCGCGCGCCGTAGCGGTGCGGGGATACAGCAGACGCATCAGAACTACTGCGAATGCGGCGCAGGCGATCCCGAGCGCGACGGCCGCGTTCGGGAGGTGCGAGGTCAGGTCCTGCAGCCTCGCTTGCATGTCGAATTGAGTATCGCTGCCGGTGATCCCACCGAGTGCAGCCGTCCCGTCGGTGGCCACAAAGAATATGCCGATCACGATGAACATCCCACCGGAGATGAGGTTTGTGGAATGGGTTCGCAGCCGTCCGATCCGGATCTCGGTTCCCCGCACCCAGCGTCGGTCAGCCAGCCTCAACCGTCCCCAGGCGAATGCCAGTACGAACAAGGGCGCTGCCATGCCCAGTGAGTACAGCGCCATGAGTAAAGCGCCATAGACCGGGCTGGAGCCGATGGCGGCCACCGTCAACACACTCCCGAGTATCGGCCCGGAGCAGAATCCCGCGAGCGCGTACACGGTGCCGAGCATCAGGACCGACAGGCCCGAGGACAGGTCGAGGCGAGCCGCCACCCGCGCCGCCGGGCCGATACGGAAGCCGAACCCGGCGATGATCGCCACACCGAGCGCGATCATCAACACGCCTCCCACCGTTGTCACCTGGGAACGGTATTCGGTGAGTAGCGCTCCGACGGCGCCCACGCCCGCACCTAACGGCACCAGCACGATGAGCATGCCCAGGTAGAAGAGCCCGGTCCTGCGCAGCAGCAGCCCGGCTCGGTCAAAGGAGTATGCGAAGAACGACGGCAGGAGCATCGCCGAGCACGGGCTGACCAACGCCAGCACACCACCGAGCAGGGCGCCGAGGACCCCGACATCGATCACCGCTGAGCCTGCTCGATGACCGATACGAAGACGTCCAAGGGCTGCGCGCCCACCACAGGCTGGTCGTTGATCACGAAGACGGGCGTCGACGACGCACCGATCGCCACAGCTTCCTGAATATCTTGTTGTACGGCAGGCAGTAGCCGATCGCCCGCGACCGCTGCCTGGAATCGCGGCAGATCCGGGACCCCAGCTTCGCGAGCACGTTCGAGGAGGACCTCGTCAGTCAGCTCGGCGTGGCCGCGATCCGGTGCATGCCGATACACGGTCCGGTTGAACTCCCAGAACCTGCCTTGTTCCGCTGCTGCTCTACCGGCCTTGGCGGCCTGCACCGATTGCGCCCCGAAGATCGGGAGATCACGCCATTCGATGCGCAGCTTCCCGGTGTTGACGTACCGCTCGACGAGTTGCGGCTCAGTATCACGGCTGAACTTTGCGCAGAAAGGGCAGCGGTAATCGGAGTAGACGACCAGCACTACCGGCGCATCGATTGGGCCGAGTGCCATCGGATCATTCGTGTGCAGCCGGGCCAGGCTGTTGTGGTGGGCGGTGGCCGCCGGCGAGCCGGCCGATGCGGTGCTCTTGCCGCTGTGATCGAAGAACAGGTACGTGGCCAGCACGACGATGACCACGCCCAGGGCCCCGGCGATCCAGATATCACGCTGACGGTTCTCGCTTCGCCGCACGGTTTCCCTCTTTCGATCTACTAACCGACTTAGTATTTAACTACTAGGAAAGATAGTAGATAAATACTAAGGCCGATAGTATTTAGCACGTCTGTGCTGTTCAGGGCGTTGTGGCCGTCCAGTCGTTGGCGGCGGGAACCGGGCGATGGTGTGACGATGAGCGACCGGAGAACCCGACCCCTAGTGGCCCCCTAATCCCCTAATGGGGACAGCAGCGGACCCCCATGGGGGATTGGCGGAGAAGGGGAAGTTCTCCCGTTTCCAGGGCACTTGCAGGTTCGTAGGTTTGTATTCAGTTCGACCGGACAGACCCGGTTGACTCCGATCCCCCAAGGAGACCTCAAATGTCCATCATCGACTTCATCCTCAACCTCTTCCGCGACCCCGTGCAGGCCGCAAGCTACGTCGCCGACCCGCAGACCTCGCTGGCCAACGCCGGGCTGTCGGCCGTCACCGCCGCACAGGTGGGTGCGGTCATGCCGGTCGTCGCCGAATCGGTGGCCTCCAACTACGGCTACCAGTCGCAGTGGGTCAACACCGGCAACCCGATGAACGACCTGTCGGGCAACCTGCAGAACTACTACGCCGCACAGCCCGATGCCCCGAGCATCCTGTCGCCGTCTCTGCTGAGCCCCCGGGACAACTTCAGCCCCCGCAACAACGACTTCATGAGCCACAACGACACCGAGTTCGCGAGCCACAACCCGATCGCGAGCGGTAACCAGGTCATGAGCCCGAGCGGCAACGTCGACAGCTTCAACCGTGGCCCGCTGCTGGACCTGAGCTTCGGCGACCTGCAGTTCGGTAACCGCGACACCAACGCCATCGGCGACGGTGCGGTGGCCGTGGGCGGAAGCAACTCCGGACCCATCGCCTCCGGCAAGGGATCTACCGCGGTCAACGGCGATGTGCGCGATAGCAACATCATCAACGCCGACCACGGCAGCAAGGTCGGTGTCGACCAGAGCCAGACTCGGGTCGGCGGTGATTACACCAACGTCAGCGGGCACGGCTCGGCCGGTATCGACAAGAGCGTGACCGTCGTGGACGACCACTCGCAGCGCAACACCACCAACATCAACGATTCGTTCAACACCGATCGCTCGACGAACATCGGCTCGGGTAACACCACCCACACCGACATCGCCTCGCACAACCAGGTGAAGACACAGACCGATATCGGCTCGCACAACCAGACGAGCACCAGCACCAACACCGATATCGCATCGCACAACAAGGTGAACACCGACATCGCGTCCAACAACCAGGCGCACACCGGCACCTCGCTGAGCAACTCGCACACCAACGCGATCAACGACTCGCTGAACACCTCGCACTCCGCATCCAGCAGCACCGCGGTGAGCAACTCGCACAGCAGCGCCATCAACGATTCGCTGAGCAGCCCGCTTAACGCTTCGCACAGCTCCTCGATGAACGAGTCGTTCAACTCTTCGTTGGGCTCGCATGGCGCGGCCGGTACCGGATTCGAGGCCCAGGCACAGGCCCAGGGTCACGCGTCGGCCGCCGACCACACCACCCTTCCGGGAACCGAGCACCACTAGTCCCCGGGCGCGATGCCCCGCACCAGTAATGGTGCGGGGCATCGGCATGGATACCGGATTGAACTGTGCCGGCCAGAAGAAATGGCACAGTAATGAGGAATTTCGAGCCAGAAGGGTTAGGGAACCGTGTCGGACACCGCGCAGGACGGCCAGCAGCAGCTGGCGCTCGTCAACGAGCTGCTGGGGCATGTGCGCAAGATCGCGGGCGAGAACGATCGGGGCGATCTGATCGACCGCCTGGACCGGGTGGACAGCCTTCTGGTGGACCGTCCGCTGCGCGTGGTGGTGGCAGGACAGCTCAAACAGGGCAAGAGTCAGCTGGTGAACTCGCTGCTCAACATGCCGGTCGCGCGTGTGGGCGATGACGAAACCACTTCGGTGACAACCGTTATCAGCTACGGCGAGCAGCCCTCGGCCGCCCTGGTGGTTGCTCCCGCCGAACAATATGACGGCGGGGGACTGGCCGGAGAACCCGAGATCACCCCGATTCCGGTGGCCGATATCGGCAAGGACCTCAAGCGCGCACCGCAGGCGCAGGGCCGCGAGGTGCTTCGGGTGGAAATCAAGGTTGCCAGCCCGATGCTCAAAAGTGGTCTGTGCCTGGTGGATACGCCCGGCGTCGGCGGGTTCGGTCAGCCGCACCTGTCGAGCACCCTTGGGCTGCTGCCGGACGCCGATGTCATGCTCATGGTCAGCGATCTCAGTTCCGAATTCACCGAACCCGAACTGGTTTTCATCCAGCAGGCGCTCGACCTGTGCCCCGTCGCGGCTATCGTCAACACCAAGACGGATCTGTACCCGCACTGGCGCGAGGTGGTGGCTGCCAACTCCGCGCATCTGCACCAGGCCAAGATCGCCGTGCCGGCCATTACGGTGTCGTCGGCGCTGCGTTCGCACGCGTTGCAGCTCAACGACAAGGAACTCAATGCGGAGTCCAACTTCCCCGCATTGGTGACATTCCTCAGCAATGCCATCGCGGACCATCAGGCCAGCTCGCGACAGCAGGCGGTCGCCGAGATCGGTTCGGCATCGGAGCATCTCACGCTCACCCTGGACGCCGAGCTCAGTGCTCTGCAGGATCCGCAGAGCCGCGATGAGCTCACCTCAGACCTGGAACGCCGTAAGCGTGAGGCCGAGGAGGCGCTGGCTCATACCGCACTGTGGCAGCAGGTTCTCGGTGATGGCATCACCGATGTGTCGACCGATGTCGAGCACGATCTGCAATCACGATTCCGGCGGATCCTGCAGCGGACCGAAGAGGTGATCGACCGCACCGATCCCACCAAGAACTGGGCCGAGGTCGGCGCCAAACTCGAGCAGGCCGTGGCCAACTCGGTGGGAAACAACTTCGTCTGGGCACATCAGCGGGCGATGCACCTGGCCGCTCAGGTGGCCGAGACCTTCGCCACCGCCGGCATGGACTCGGTGAAGATGCCCCGGCTGCGGGCCAGCGAGATGGGCGCGGATCTGAGTGACCTGAAGTCGCTGTCGAAGCTGGAAGCCAAGCCGATCAAGTTGGGGCACAAGGCCATCACCGGGCTGCGTGGTTCCTACGGCGGTGTCATCATGTTCGGCATGCTGACCACCGTCGCAGGGCTCGGGATGTTCAACCTGATCTCGTTGGGGGCCGGTGCGATGCTGGGAAAGAAGACCTACAACGAAGACATGGAGAACCGGATGCTGCGCATCCGGGGTGAGGCCAAGACGAACGTCCGCCGCTTCCTCGACGACGTGTCCTTCGTGGTGCTCAAGGAATCACGCGACCGGCTGCGCCTGGTGCAGCGCCAGCTCCGGGACCATTTCCGCGATATCGCCAACCAGACCACGCGCTCGCTCAACGAATCGCTACAGGCGGCCATTGCATCGGCGCGGCTGGAGGCCGAGGATCGCGATGCGCGCACCCGTGAGGTGGAGCGCCAATTGCATATCCTGCGCCAGGTCAACACGCATATCGACGGACTGGAAGGGCTGCGTCCGTCCGCATGAGCACCATCGAGCAGGCCCGTGCCATCATCGGTGAGGCCATGCGCGCCTACCAGAGTGATTCGCGGTACGCGCGGATCGCGGAGCCACATGACGAGCTGAGCCGTATTGCTGCCCGGCTCGACGAACCGATCCGGGTGGCCATCGCCGGAACTCTCAATGCCGGCAAGTCAACATTGGTCAATGCGCTTGTCGGAGAAGACATTGCACCCACGGATGCCACCGAGGCCACCCGGATCGTGGCGTGGTTCCGTCACGGCGCCGCTCCGCAGGTCACGGCCAATCTGTTCAGCGGCGTGCGCCAGGACATCCCGATCCGTCGTGACGGCGGCCTTTCCTTCGAACTCGACCGGCTGGACCCGGCCTCGGTGGCAGACCTCGACGTTCACTGGCCCGCACCGGAATTGAATGAGATCACCCTGATAGACACCCCAGGGACTTCGTCGCTGTCCACCGAGGTCTCAGAGCGCAGTCTCGCGCTGTTGGTGCCCGAGGATGGAGTGCCACGGGTGGATGCAGTGATCTTCCTGCTGCGCAGCCTGAACGCCGCCGATATCGGCCTGCTCACCCAGATCGGCAAGCTTGTCGGCGGCGAGCGTGGGGGAGCTGTCGGGGTGATTGGCGTCGTATCGCGTGCGGATGAGATCGGGGTGGGCCGTCTCGACGCGATGCTGTCCGCGCGTGAGGTGTCCGCCCGGTTCGCCGGCGAGATGGAACGCACCGGGATCTGTCAGGCCGTGGTACCGGTCGCCGGGCTGCTGGCGCTGACCGCCCGCACACTGCGGCAAGCAGAGTTCATCGCACTGCAGAAACTCGCGGAAGTGGATCCGCAGGTGCTGGCCAAGGCACTGCTGTCCGTGGATAGGTTTGTGCGCGAAGATGATTCGCTTCCGGTTGACCCACAGACCCGGGCCGCACTGCTACATCGATTCGGGATGTTCGGTATCCGGATCGCGGTGGCCGTCATCCGGGTCGCAGGCACCTCCGAGATCACCGCCACCGGGCTGGCCGAGGAACTCCTCGAACGCAGTGGTCTGGTGGAACTGCACAACATCATCGCCAACCAATTCGGTCAGCGCGCGGGCATCCTGAAATCTCATACCGCGCTGCTCTCGGCCCGTCAGGTGCTGACGTCCTACCCGGTCCAGGGCGGCCGCCCGGTGATCGACGACATCGACCCCCTGCTCGCTGACACTCACGCCTTCGATGAGCTACGGCTGTTGGCAGAGTTGTCCTCCCGAACCACCACGCTCACCGAACACGAGACGGTGCTCATCCGCAGACTGCTGGGAGCCTCCGGCACGGAACCGGCCGCCCGCCTAGGTCTGGACGAGACCCGCCCGGATCCGCGGCGTGCCGCCCTGGACGCGGTGGGACGCTGGCGCGCGCGGGCCGCATATCCACTCAACGATCCGTTCACCAGCCGGCTGTGTTTAGCGGCTGCCCGCAGTGCAGAAGGCATACTCACCCAGTTGTCTGCGCACGAGCGCCCGGCATACTGAGCAGATGATGATGCGCCTGTCTGCCGCGACCGTAATCCTGATGGCCGGATTCGGCACGGCGACGGCAGTGGCGGAGCCCACCCCCAATCCGGCCGGGCCCGCCCCCAGGCCGGTGCCCGCGGGCGTGTGGATCAGCCCCGGTGAGATCCCAATGAACAGCGAATACCACTGGTCAGCGGCCAACCCGACCGCAACCGGCAGGGCTTCCTTCCTCAGCATGCGGCTCTGCGGCGCCCCGTCGTCGGACGTCCTTCCGCCGGCCTCGGCCATCGCCACCCAGGCCGCGTCGGGCGTCGCGGCATCCGTGGTGCAGGCGGCTGGACAGTGGCCCGACGGAAATACCGATGGGGCCGCGGCCTTCCAGAGTGGTATTCGATCTCAGCTCAACTACTGCCCGGGAGTAGGCGACGTCATCAGCGTCGACCTGCGCCCGGCGCCCTCGTGGTACGGCTTTGCGGCGACCCTGCTGATCGGCAAGGAGCGCGATAACCCCACCAGCGAGGTGCACATCTACAACGTGGTTCCGCCGGAGTCGGGCACCGTTTCCGAGCTTGCCGTCACCGTGCCCCGCACCGGCCGCGAGCCCTCGCCATGGAAGCCCGTCGATGACGCGACGGTTCTGCGCGCCCTTGCCCAGCCGCTGTGCAAGGGCTCCTGCTAGCGAGGGACTTCTGTGACGATGCGCGGGTGGCAGCGGGCAATTCCGGCGATCGCTGTGATCGCCTGCCTGGGCACCGCGGCTCCGGCCGCGGCGGATCCGAAGCCTGTGCCCGACACGGTGTGGATCAACCCGCGGGATGTCCCCATGGATCACGTCGCACACTGGGCTCCCTTGTCGCGCAACGCAACGTCGGTTGACCGCCCGGCCTTCTGGTCAGCGAATCTCTGCTTCTCGCTGGGAGAGAGTCTGCCGCAATCGCCCGAATCTGCTTCCTCGACAGTCACTTCGGATGAGTCCGGGTGGACGGCGGTGGAGGTGATCGCGCACTGGCCCGGCGATACCTCGGTGACCGACCAGTACGCGTCGACTGTCTATCGGTCGCTGCGCGCACGGCTGGATCGCTGCTTCAACGCCGTTGGCGCTCAGGTCAATGTGGTCGACCTACCCAATGGTCATGCGGCCACGGTGACGCTGCCGGCGCAGGGTGGCAAGCAGCCGCAGTACCGGCTGTATGTGGTGGAGCCGCCCGGTACCGGAACGGTGGCCGAGCTGACCGTCACCAACGCCGTCACGGGTGCTGTCGGTTCGCCCTGGGTAGAGGTCGATGAGCAGCAGGTTCTGCGCGATGTGGCGGCACCGATCTGCCGCACCGCCAAGAGCGCAGCCTGCTGAAATTCGCGTCCAGTTTTTTGTCGCTTCGGATATCGAATCACCATCATTGCGTGCCCTTGACGGCGTAGCGTCCCAGGTATGCACGGACGCGGAGTCCTTTCAGGCGTATGCGGTATCGCGACGATCATCGCGATGGCCGTCCTGCTCACACCGGTGTCTATTCAAGTCGACACGGGCGGTGCCACCCAGTCGGTGACCTGCGGTATGCCCGTGGGGCCCCGACTCACCCGGAGCGCGGAGCTGGACAAGATGAGTTCCGGTGCGAATCAGTCGACCAACTACCACGACCAGTGCGCCGCCAAGCTCGATACGCGTCGCCTCTGGGCGATCCCGATCGGTGTGCTGTCCTTCGTCGTTGCGCTGTGCGCGGCAGGTCACCTATGGAACGAGGCGTCCCCCGGAAAACCCGGCAGGACCCGTCAGGGCGTCACAGGTCCGCCGGGAATCCGGATGGCTCACTGACCGCCAACGGGCACCTGGACGTTGCCGCCGCCGGGAATCGGGATCACCACTGAGCGTCCGGTCGTGGTGGTCGGCGGGGCCGTCGTTGTCGTAGTCGTCGGCTGAGTGGTCGTGGTGGTCGTCGTATCCGTAGTGGTGGTCGTGGTCGTCGGCGCAGTGGTCGTCGTTTCGGCGCTCTGACTCGGCGACTCGGAGACGGTCTCGGTCACCGTGGAGTTGCCGCCGGTGGTGCTACCGGAGCCGCCATGCCCCTCGTGACCGCCGGAGTTGGCCGGTGCCGAACTGCTGGTCGTCGCGGATGTCACCGAGGTGGTGCTCCCAGCGGGGGCAGGCTTGTCGCTTCGGGTAATCACGAAGGCGATGATCACCGCGATGACCGCCACCGCCGCTCCTGCCAGGGCAATGAGCACGGCCGGCTGCTTGTACCAAGGGTTGGGCCCATCAGGTCCCTGATCGTGGTACTGCTCGTTGTACATCGTCGGGTCTTCTGGCGGCTCCGGGTAGGACATGATCCGGAGCGTAACCCAACTCCCTTACAGCCCCGGTATTTGCGGGATCTGTGGAATAGGCGGGATCTGTGGGATCTGCGGAATCGGTGGAATAGCTGGCGGTGAGGGGATCGCGGGCGCCTGCCACTGGTACGTCGTCGAGGTCGGGGTGTCGTAGTACGTGGGCTCGGAGGTCGGCGCGGGCGGCACCGGCTCCTGCGTCGATTCGATGGTCGTGGTCTCGGTGGTCGTCGACGACGATTCAGGTGAAGGCTCAGTGGTGGTGGTACTCGGCGTCGGCGATGTCGTCGTCAGCGGTGTGTTGTCGTTGACCACGCGCTTGTCCGTGGACAACACGATGGTCATGAGCACCGCGACGATCGCGATGACGGCAGCGATGGTGCCGACGATCGCCGGCCCCGTTCGATACCAGGGCGTCGGCTTCTCGCTCTCCTCGATCATCCCCGAGAAGTAGCTCTCGTCGTCGTCGGGAGCGTTCGGTGTCTCGTGCTCACTCATCGCGCGGAGCCTAACCGAAGAATGTCAGCCGAACTGGGGGATTACCGTCGAAGCGAAGAACTCCAGGTGATCCAGATCCCGGATATCGAGTAGTTGGGCGTAGACCCGCTGGACCCCGGCGTCGATGTAGGTGCCCAGCTTGTCCGCCACCACGTCGGGAGTGCCCGCAAGCGGGCTGTTCTCGGTGATCTCGTCCACCTCGCGGCGGGCATTGGCCGCGCGGCGCGCGATATCGGCATCCGTATCGCCGACGCACAACGCGAAGGCCGCCGAGTAGATCATCGAATCTGCCGGCCGCCCAGCGGCTTCGACCGCTTGCGCCACTCGTGCGTACTGACCGGTGACGACATCGACGGGCTGAAACGGCACGTTGAACTCGGCGGCAAAACGGGCGGCGAGTGCCGGAGTGCGCTTGGCGCCGAGCCCGCCGATCACGATCGGCGGATGCGGCTCCTGCACAGGTTTGGGCAGCGCGGGGGAGTCGGTCACCGTGTAGTGCGTGCCCGCATAGGAGTAGGTGTCGCCGGTAGGTGTGGACCACAGGCCGGTGAGGATGTCGAGCTGCTCTTCCAGACGATCGAACCGCTCGCCCAGCGGCGGGAAGGGAATGGCGTACGCCTCGTGCTCCTCGCTGAACCAACCGGCGCCCAGGCCGAGATCTACTCTGCCGCTGCTCATCTCGTCTACTTGTGCAACAGTGATGGCAAGCGGTCCCGGATGGCGGAAGGTAGCCGAGGTGACCAGGGTGCCCAGCCGGATGCTGGTGGTCTCCCGGGCGATCGCTCCCAGTGTCACCCATGTGTCAGTGGGGCCGGGCAGCCCGTCGGCACCACCCATCGCCAGGTAGTGATCGGACCGGAAGAACGCGGAGAATCCCAGTTCTTCGGCGGCCTGTGCCACCCGCAGCTGATCGGAGTAGGTGGCGCCCTGCTGCGGTTCAACGAATACCCGGAAGTCCATGACTGCCAGCGTACGTAAGGCCGCACACCCGAGCGCGGGCGCGTTGCGTCGATGGTTACGGTGAGTGTGCGAGATGGGCGTGAGTTGATGAGAATGCGGCGAAACGAGGGAAAGTGATATCACGCGTTGCGGTTTCGGCTATCGCGGTGCTGGCTCTGGGTATCGGACTGACCGGTTGCTCCGGGGCCGACAAGAACGACACCTCCACGGCTGGCTCGTCGTCGTCGCAGTCCTCGCGGTTGCTGAACTTCAGCGCCAAGACCATCGATGGTGCCGACTTCGCGGGCAGCAGTCTGACCGGTAAGAAGGCGGTGCTGTGGTTTTGGGCGCCGTGGTGCCCGACCTGTCAGAAGGAAGCGCCCGATCTGCAGCGGGCGGCCACTGCGCATCCGGATGTCACCTTTGTGGGGGTGGCGGCGCAGGACCAGGTGTCCGCGATGCGGGACTTCGTGACCAAGTACGGCCTCACCTTTGTTCAGCTGGCCGATACCGATGCCGCGGTGTGGGCGCTGTACGACGTCACCCATCAGCCGGCTTTCGCGTTCCTGGGATCTGACGGCAATGCCCAGGTGGTCAAGAGCCCGCTGTCGGGACCAGAACTCGACAAGAAAATCGGGCAGCTGCATTGATGCTGCGGTACTGACGTGATTGATACCGCAGCACTGACTTTCGCGCTGGGGGCGGGGCTGGTGGCCGCGCTCAATCCATGCGGCTTCGCTTTTCTCCCGGGTTATCTCGGGCTGGTGATCGCCGGTAGTGACGGCACCGCTTCGAGGCTGACCGCTGTGGCGCGGGCAGCGACCGCGACGGTGGCGATGGCCGCCGGTTTCCTGACGGTGTTCGGGATTTTCGGGCTGGTGATCTCGCCGGTGGTCGCCTCGGCGGGTCGCTACATGCCCTTCGCCACCGTGGTGATCGGTGTCGCGCTGGTAGCGCTGTCCCTCTGGCTGCTGTCCGGGCGTGAGCTCACCGTCGTGCTGCCCAGGGTTTCCGGCGGGGCGCCAACGGCCTCGCTGCTGTCCATGTACGGCTACGGGCTGACCTACGCGGTGGCATCGCTGTCCTGCACGGTCGGCCCGTTTCTGGCGGTCATCAGCACCACCTTCAAACAGGGGTCCATCGTCTCGGGGGTGCTGGCCTTCGTCGCGTACGGGGCGGGGATGGCCGCGACCGTCGGCATCGCGGCATTAGCCGTTGCGCTGCTGGGAAATTCGGTGCAGGCCACCATGCGGAAGGTCTTGCCGTATGTGGGCCGCATCGCAGGGGTGATCGTGCTGCTGACCGGGCTGTACGTCGCCTACTACGGCTATTACGAGATTCGGCTGAACTTCGGCGACGGGAGCGCCGACGACCCGGTGATCAACGCGGCAAGCGAGGTGCAGACCTGGCTGGTGAGCGTGGTGGACGAGACTGGCGTGTGGCCGCTGCTGGCCGGCATCGCGCTGATTGTGGTTGTCGCGGCGGCGAGTTCGTACGCCGTGCGCAGACGGCGCTGAGTTATCAGCCGGCCGGCGGAGGTGGGCAGTGGTTGCTTTGTTGCAATTGGCTGACCAGGCCCGTCAGTGTGTCTTGCTGGGCGGACGCCTGGTCGAGATCCTGCTCTTGCGAGGCGGACATGGGGTGCCAGGTCCCGTCCTCATCGGACACGGTGACTAGCTGGTACTGATTCTGCAGGTCGTTGATCGTGCTGGTCAGATTGCGCAACGGAACGTCAAGGGCAGTGATACGGGCGTTGGCGTTCACCTGGTTCATGTAGCTCACCCCGTGAGTGAGTTGCGTGATGTCGTACCTTCTCAGGCCGCGAGGCTGAAGGCCCGCACCGATGTCATCGTTAAGGCTTTCGGCGATCTGCCCTAGAGCTGTGCACACGGGCTGGGATGGCGCAGGGTCATCAGCCCATGCGATCGGTGCCAGCACACCCCCTGCGATACCAGCCACGATGACAGAAGCTGCGACAGTCCGTCGGGAAACCATGACCCGCCTCTCACTGCAAGATTTGTTGTCTACCGAATCAAGCTAGTGACGGATTCTGGGAACGAACTGAGGATGGCCACGCTCGCCTGTTGCGGGATCGAGGGTGGCGCTGCGCAGACATTCCACGAGGACCACCTGCATCGATGTGTCGTGGATGCAGGCGAGTAGGTACCGGGAACAAATGTCGGCGGTGGTCCGTTGACCAGTATGTCGAACTTGAGTCATGTAGGCTCAACTATGGCTTGACGAAAAGATCCGGACGAGGCAAACTTGAGCGGATCTCACTGAAGGCATTGAGGTAACCAACAGGAGGAATGAACTATGGCTCGTGCGGTCGGAATCGACCTCGGGACCACCAACTCCGTTGTCGCCGTCCTCGAAGGCGGCGACCCGGTAGTTGTCGCGAACTCGGAAGGCTCTCGCACCACCCCGTCCGTCGTTGCGTTCGCGCGCAATGGCGAGGTGCTGGTCGGGCAGCCCGCCAAGAACCAGGCGGTGACCAACGTCGACCGGACCATCCGGTCGGTCAAGCGTCACATGGGCACCGATTGGTCCGTTGAAATCGACGGAAAGAACTACACCCCCCAGGAGATCAGCGCCCGCACGCTGCAGAAGCTGAAGCGCGACGCCGAGGCCTACCTGGGTGAAGACATCGAGGACGCCGTCATCACCGTGCCGGCGTACTTCAACGACGCACAGCGTCAGGCGACCAAGGAAGCCGGCCAGATCGCCGGACTGAACGTCCTGCGCATCGTCAACGAGCCGACCGCGGCCGCCCTGGCCTACGGCCTGGACAAGGGCGAGAAGGAACAGACCATCCTGGTCTTCGACCTCGGTGGTGGCACCTTCGACGTGTCGCTGCTGGAAATCGGCGACGGTGTCGTGGAGGTCCGTGCGACTTCCGGCGACAACCACCTCGGTGGTGACGACTGGGACGAGCGCATCGTGACCTGGCTCGTCGACAAGTTCAAGGCCAGCGCCGGTATCGACCTGACCAAGGACAAGATGGCCATGCAGCGTCTGCGTGAGGCTGCCGAGAAGGCGAAGATCGAGCTGTCCAGCTCGCAGTCGACCTCGATCAACCTGCCGTACATCACTGTTGACGCGGACAAGAACCCGTTGTTCCTCGACGAGCAGCTGACGCGTGCCGAATTCCAGAAGATCACTCAGGATCTGCTGGACCGCACCCGCAAGCCGTTCCAGTCGGTCATCAAGGATGCCGGTGTTTCCGTGGCCGACATCGATCACGTGGTGCTGGTGGGTGGTTCTACCCGTATGCCCGCGGTGACCGATCTGGTCAAGGAGCTGACCGGCGGTAAGGAGCCCAACAAGGGCGTCAACCCCGACGAGGTTGTCGCCGTGGGTGCCGCGCTGCAGGCCGGCGTGCTCAAGGGTGAGGTGAAAGACGTTCTGTTGCTTGACGTCACCCCGCTGTCCCTCGGTATCGAGACCAAGGGTGGCGTGATGACCAAGCTCATCGAGCGCAACACCACCATCCCCACCAAGCGGTCCGAGACCTTCACCACGGCAGACGACAACCAGCCGTCGGTGCAGATCCAGGTGTACCAGGGCGAGCGCGAGATCGCTTCGCACAACAAGCTCCTGGGCTCCTTCGAGCTGACCGGTATCCCGCCGGCTCCGCGCGGTGTGCCCCAGATCGAGGTCACCTTCGACATCGATGCCAACGGCATCGTGCACGTGACCGCGAAGGACAAGGGCACCGGCAAGGAGAACACGATCAAGATCCAGGAAGGCTCCGGCCTCTCCAAGGAAGAGATCGACCGGATGATCAAGGACGCCGAGGCACACGCCGACGAGGACAAGAAGCGCCGCGAAGAGGCCGATGTCCGCAACCAGGCCGAGTCGCTGGTCTACCAGACGGAGAAGTTCGTCAAGGAGCAGCGTGAGCCCGCCGAGGGCACCGAGAAGGTCGTCTCTGACGAGACGCTCTCCAAGGTGGACGACGCCATCGCCGATGCCAAGAAGGCACTGGAGGGCACCGATATCGGCGCCATCAAGGAAGCGATGGAGAAGCTCGGCGAGCAGTCGCAGGCACTGGGTCAGGCCATCTACGAGGCCGCAGCCGCCAAGGCTGGGGCTGAAGGCGCCGGAGCCGAAGGTGGCGCTGGCGCTGCCGACAGCGATGTCGTGGATGCCGAGGTCGTCGACGAGGAGAAGGACAGCAAGTGACCCCGTCAGGTGGGCAAGATCGGGATGAAGAACGCGAACCGGTGACCGTTACCGATAAGCGCCGGATCGATCCCAACACCGGCGCGGTTCGCGAAGAGGCGAAGGTGGCTGAAAAGCCAGCCACCGCAGCGGAACCGGGTGCTTCGGCACCCGGGTCCGCGGCCTCCGGGGGCGAGTCGGATGCGGATGCCAAGGTGGCCGAACTGACGGCCGACCTGCAGCGTGCGCACGCCGACTTCGCCAACTACCGCAAGCGGGTGGAACGGGACCGGCAGGCCGTCATCGATTCGGCCAAGGCGTCCGTAGTGGCTCAGCTGCTGGGTGTGCTGGACGATCTCGACCGCGCGCGCGAGCATGGCGACCTGGAATCAGGCCCGCTGCGCAGTGTTTCGGACAAGCTGTCCGCGGCCCTCGAAGGGCTGGGATTGGCGACATTCGGTGCCGAGGGGGACGACTTCGATCCCTCGCTGCATGAGGCGGTTCAGCACGACGGCCAGGACGGCCATCCCGTGCTGGCGGCGGTGCTGCGTAAGGGTTACAAGATGGGTGATCGGGTGCTCCGTACCGCGATGGTCGTGGTAACCGACGGAAGTCCCAGTGATCCGGCAAGTCCCGAGGGTGGCGACACGACTCAGCAGGAACCCGGAACAACGGGTGCCGAAACGCAATCCAAGACAGAATCAGAGTAAGAACTGCACAGCAATACCCGATGGACGCGAAGGAGGTGATGTCGGGTGACGCAACGTGAATGGGTCGAGAAGGACTTCTACAAGGAGCTCGGCCTCGCCTCCACCGCGAGCCAGGACGAGATCAAGAAGGCCGCACGCAAGCTGCTGGCCGAAAATCACCCGGACAGAAATCCGGGGAACCAGGCCGCTGAGGACCGTTACAAGGCCGTCAGCGAGGCCAAGGACGTGCTGTCGGACCCGGCCAAGCGCAAGGAGTACGACGAGACCCGTCGGCTCTTCGCCGGTGGCGGGTTCGGACGGCGCTTCGGCGACAATGGATTTGGTGGCGGCGGCGGATTCAGCGGCGGCGCCAACAGTGCCGAGTTCAACCTGAACGACCTGTTCGGTAACGCCGACACCTCCGGTGGTGGCGGGATCGGCGATCTGTTCGGCGGCCTGTTCGGGCAGCGCGCGCAGCCGCGTGCCAGTCGCCCGCGCCGCGGCAACGATCTGGAAACCGAGACCCAGCTGGACTTCGTCGAAGCATGCAAGGGCGTATCGGTTCCGCTGCGGCTCACCAGTCCCGCTCCGTGCACCACCTGCCACGGCAGTGGCGCCCGCCCGGGTACCAGCCCGAAGGTCTGTGGCTCCTGCAATGGCAGCGGCGTCATCAATCGCAACCAGGGTGCGTTCGGATTCTCCGAACCGTGCGCCGATTGCCGTGGCACGGGCTCGATCATCGAGAACCCGTGCACCGACTGCCAGGGAACGGGTGTCACCACCCGAACCCGCACCATCACCGTGCGGATTCCGCCGGGAGTGGACGACGGACAACGTATTCGGCTGGCCGGACAGGGCGAGGCCGGACTGCGCGGCGCTCCTTCGGGCGATCTGTACGTCACCGTGCATGTGCGGCCCGACAAGGTGTTCAGCCGCGACGGCGACGACCTGACTCTCACCGTTCCGGTGAGCTTTACCGAATTGGCTTTGGGTGCCACGGTTTCCGTGCCGACACTGGAAGGCCGCGTTGGGGTTAAGGTGCCCGCGGGTACCTCCGACGGACGCATCCTGCGGGTGCGTGGACGCGGCATTCCGAAGCGTGCGGGCGGTAACGGCGATCTGCTGGTCACCGTCAAGGTGGCGGTGCCCTCGAAGCTGGAAGACAGTGCGCTGGAGGCGTTGCAGCGCTATCAGGTGGCCGAGAAGGCCAGCGGATTCGATCCGCGCGCAGGCTGGGCGGGTGCACGATGACGGCCCGCCGTCAGCCGGAGCGAGGAGCCCGCACCTTTCTGATCTCCGTGGCCGCCGAGCTCGCCGGGATGCACGCGCAGACCCTGCGAACCTATGACCGGCTAGGGCTGGTCATCCCCGAACGCACCAGTGGTGGCGGTCGGCGCTACTCACAGCGTGATGTGGACCTGCTGCGCGAGGTGCAGCGGCTGTCGCAGGACGAGGGCGTCAATCTCGCTGGCATCAAACGCGTTATCGAGCTGAGCAATCAGGTGGAGGCTTTGCAGGCCAAGGTCGCAGAGCTCACGGCCGAGGTGGCCCAGTTGCGCGCGGCGACGGCGGGCCGTGAGGTCGCAATCATCCCCAAGAGCACCGCGGTCGTCGTCTGGCAGCCGCGTCAGCAACGCTAGAGCGGGTCGTGCTGGATTCTGGAGGCGTCGGCCCCCTTTGAGACCAGCGCCTCCTTGGTGGCCTGGATCATCGATGCGGAGCCGCCGAGCAGAATCTGGCGATCACCCCAGCCGCCGTAGGCCGTCACCACCTCCGAGAGCAATCCCGTCTGGCGGACGTGCAGGCCCCGTGGTGGTGTCGGATCGTGGTATTCGTTGGCCCAGTCCGGGTTTCGGGGGTATTCGGACACCGGTGTGACCGACAGCCACGGATTCGTCGAGGCGATATGCCACAGTGTCCACAGGTCGTAGAGTTCCTGCGGATAGCGTGCCCCGTAGAACAGGTGGACCCGCGGATTCTCGGCCCATTGCGACAGCTCCATGATGAGACACCGCAGCGGTGCGATGCCGGTGCTGCCCGCGACCATCAGCACATCTCCACCGTCACGGTTCACCGACAGCGCGCCCAGTGGCGGCGAAATTCGCCAGGTGTCACCGACTTTCGTCTTGTTGACCATGTCACCGCTGACAAGCCCGCCGGGTACGGCCTTGACGTGAAATTCGATGTAGCCCTCAGGGTCCGGCGGAATCGCCAAGCTCAGATAGCGCCAATTCCGCGGGCTCTGCGGTACCTGGACATGTACGTACTGCCCGCAGTGGTAGTCCATGGGTGCGTTGAGTTTCAGTCGGATCAACGCAAGATCCCGTGAGGTGCGGTGGTATTCGATGACCTTCCCGTCCCACCAGGGCTGGCCGCTGTCCGAGGCGGCGGCACTGCGCATCACCTCGACCATCACCGTGTAGACCTCGGTGGCGGTGGCCTCCATCCGCTTGTCCCAGATCGGTTGCAGCACGTCGCGTGTGGCGTCCAACAGGGCCTGACGCATGGTGCCGTACTGGCTGTCGGTGGCCCCGAACTTCCGATGATCGCGGCCTAGCTGCGCCAGGAAGTTGACCAGGCCTTCGGTGCGGTACGCGGCCATCTCCCAGAGCACGAACTGCAGCGCCTGACGGAAGTGTTCGCGCGGTGTCGACATGTCGGCGGGGAAGAGATCGCCGACGGTGGGGTCGATGGCGAACCAGCGGCTGTAGAAGCTTCGGACAAGTTTGTCTCCCGATAGCTCGACCCCGCCGACCAAGTCGTGCAGCGCTTCGACGTCCTCAAGCCCCACGAGCTTCCGTTGCCTCGCCTTTCCTGGTCCTGCCCACCAAGAGGCCAGTCTAGGAGGGAAGTTTGTGGACCGTCTGGGACTGCATGAGGTCAGCGGGGGAAACGGTTGACTTACGGGCCGCATACTCGTGTGCTGAGAGCACTGCCAGGGCTAGTTGTCTGCACTACAGGCGCATGTTTGCGGCTTGAGTATTTTTGCCGGGTGTTGTGTCGGCGGCGTGGGGGGAATCACGGAGGACCTGCTGGCGGTCAGACCAGCTCCGGTTTACGAAGTTCTGCCATGTTCGCGCCGCGCACCATCGCACGCTGCCGAGCCCCGTCGAGTGCCAGCATCGCGACCCCGAGGCCCACCCAGCAGCACAGGATCAGGATCACTCCGGCCGAACCGGCTCCGTCGAAGTAAGCCAGGGATCGCAGCAGCGTGCCGTTGGCCCCTGGTGGCAGGAATTGCCCAAGTAGGCCAAGGCCTTTGGGCAAGAACTCGGGCGCACTCGTCAACCCCGAAAGCGGGTTCCCGATCAACACGGCGACAGCCGCTCCCAATCCGATTCCCGGATATCCCAGCAGGGCGCCAAGGCCGGTGATACTCAACGACATCGCCATCATCCCCAGCGTGAGGCCGGCGGTCACTCCCCAGAAGTTCTCGGTGATGACGCCCAGCCAGGAATCCAGGATGACGCAGATGGTGAGTGCCGCCAGGAACGAGAACCCAGTGGCAGTGGCCGCTTTGAGCCAGGTTCTGCCGGGAAACAACAGGGTGAGAGCGACCGCCGGAAGCAACCCGCCCAAGGTCATGGGCAGGGCCGCCGCGGCCAGGCCGATGCCGCGCGGATCCGAGGGCGGCAGTGGAGCGAGGTCCTTGATGGACACCGCCATCCCGCTCTGCTTGCCGATTTGTTGACCGATACCGGTCAGTGCTTGTGTGACGGCAGGGCTGCCGCCCGTCGCGACCACGACGGTCGGTGCCGGGGGCATGAGGACGAATCCGCCGTAGACGGAGCGGTTTCTGGTCGCCTCCTCGAGTTTGGTTTGACTCGGGTAGTGGGTGACGGCGAACGCGCCGGGTGAGGCACCCGCCAGTCGCTCGGTGAGCATGGCCACCTGCGCCGCCGACCCGGTGACGCCGATCGGCACGTCGCGCGGTGCGGTGCGTGCCGAGGGCCAGGCGAAGGCGATGAAGATGACCCCGAGCGCGCACGTCAGCAGGGCGGCAACGGATGTGGCCCGCGCCCAGTCCGGCACCTGGTGATGAGCGCCCGGTCGGAGTTCGTGTTGGCCCGTCATCTCATCCTCCATTTCATTAAGTGTTGAATTAATTGAGATGAGAGTAGATCGCATGTGGCCTTTTTTCAACACTTGTGGAAAATTGATACCGTAGAGCATGGCAACCAGCACGAATACCGCCCGTCGGGGCCGCCGTCGCGGGGAAGCGGTGTCGCGAGAGCATGTGCTCGACGTTGCGAAGCGCTCATTCGCCGAGCGCGGCTATGAGAAGACGACCATCAGGGGTGTTGCCCGCGATGCGGGTATCGATCCGTCCATGGTCGTGTACCTCTTCGGGTCGAAGGATGAGCTGTTTCGTCAGTCGATCCAGCTGGTGATCGATCCCAACGAGCTGGTGCTCGCTATTCGCGAGGGTGAGGGCACGGTCGGTCAACGCTTTGTCAACGCGTACCTGTCGATGTGGGAACAGGCAGGCACGGTCGACACGATGCTCGCGATCCTGCAGTCGGCCACCACCAACGACGATGCCCATCGCGCGTTTCGGGAATTCATGCAGAACTACGTGTTGGCGGCGATCAGCGAGGAACTGGGTGGGGGGCCGGAGGTGCGGACGCGATTCGCGCTGGCGGCCACCTCGATGGTCGGGACCGCGCTCCTGCGATACGCGCTCAAGATCGATCCATTGGTCGCGCTGACCAGGGAGCAGATGGTCGCCATATTGGCCCCGACCGTTGATCGGTATCTGACGGCCGATGCTTCCGAATTAGGTTTGCTTAGCTAACCGATCTAATTGCGGCAGTCGCCCAGGTTCGCGGAGTACAAAGGTCTCACCACCGACAATGGAGGGTGTGCCGTGGGCGATCTCGATGATCGGCCGGATGCCGTCGCCGATTTCTTCTATCCACACGCTCCCGAACGCGTGTGGAACGTCTTGGTCGACCCCGATGTCATGGGGGATTGGTTCGTCGAACAGGTTGGGTTCCGCGCGGTGCAAGGTACGCGCTACCGGCTCACGGATCTTCCGATGCCCATTGCCAACTATTCCGGGGACATCGCGTGCGAAGTCTTGGTGGCTATTCGCAATGAAATGCTGGCGATTTCCTGGTGGGATACGAAATCTCCGGACCCGGTGGCCTGGCGAACCGCGTGGACGTTGTGCGAGGTTCCCGGCGGCACCGTGGTTACCGTGAGCCGGCCGGCCTTCAGTAGCGATGACCCTGCTGTGCGCAGGATGGCCGCTCTTTCCGATCGGTTCTGGCCGACGGCTATGGCCAAGCTCGGGCGCCTGATCGAGTGTGCAGCGACCACCCCGATCGACGGGGGCGCCGTTGAGCCCTAGTTGGGTGAGTTTGCCTGGCTAACAGATGCGAACACGGCGGTAACCCAGATTCGTGGGGTATGAAAGATAACCCCATCAATCTGGAGAGTGCCGTGCTCGACGACGCGAACGACATCGCCACCATTCTTCTCGACCATTTCTATCCGCATCCGCCCGCGCGGGTGTGGAGCGTGATGGCATGCCCAGACGCCATGGAGGAATGGCTGATGGACCCGGTTGGATTTCGGCCCCAGGTCGGAACCCGGTTCCGTTTCAAAGCGTTCCCCCTGCCCATGGCCGACTTCTCGGGTGCGCTGTCCTGCGAGGTCCTCGCGGCTACCCCAAACAGGGTGCTGCCGATCCGCTGGTGGGATATGAAATCGTCGAAGCAGAGGGTGTCGACGGTGACGTGGACGCTGCACGAGGTTCCGGGCGGCACCATGGTCACGTTCCGGCACGAAGGGTTCGATCTCAGCGATTCCGCGTCGCGTATCTACCGGAAGATCTCCGAGCTTGGTTGGCCCGGCACGATGGGGCGGCTTGGGCGATGTATCGACACCGCGCCGTGCACCGAGAATCGGCCTCCGCACCGTCTGGTCACCGATGTATCCGCCTGATCGTCCGCACACATCACACATCTGCGGTATCCCAGGGGTATGACCGCCTCGCGGGATGACCTGACATCGGTGACGGTCGGACAGTTCTTCCCCTATCCCGCCGAGCAGGTCTGGCTTGCCATCACCTCGGCCGCGTCGGTTTCGGACTGGACCACCGAGGTCGACAGGGATGCGGTGGAGGCGGGCAGATCGTTCTCGTTCACCACCTTTCCGATGCCCGAGGTGAACTTCGGTGGCCGCGGGAACTGTGAGTTCACCGACGTCGTGCCGGGTGAACGCATGGTCTATAGATTCACCACGCCGGAGAACTCCTGGGATCTGCGGGTCACGTGGACGCTCCACCCCGAGCCGGGAGGGACGCGATTACTGGTTGTGCACACCGGCTTTGACCTCGCGAACCCCGCTCATGGGAGGCTTCGCGCTCTCGTTCGGGACTTATGGGCGTTGGTCATGTCGCGTGTCGAGGAGCTCTTGGTCTTTCCGGAGTCCGACGCAGAGCCCCCGCCCGATGATGCGACGGCCTTCAGTTTGGGCGAGTTCTATCGCTATCCGCCGCGCACGGTGTGGCAGGTGGTCACCTCCAAGGAGTTCGTGGGGGACCTGGTGAACGACCACGATTTGGTGTCGGTGGAAGCCGGTAGCCGGCTTTTCATCAGCACCTATGCGATTCCGCTCGTCGGATTCGCCGGACGGGTCGAGATGGAGTTCCTGGAGGTGCGCGAGCCCGAGCTCATCGACAGCACCTTCGAGATTCCGATCCTGGGCGGAATCACCACATTGCGCATGACCTGGCGACTGATTCCCCGGGATGGCGGTACCCAGCTCTGGTTCACGCTGAGCGGGTTCGATCCGCAGTCGCCGCTCAATCGCCAGCTGCGGTCGGTTCTGCGTGGCGGAGCACTTCCCGTGTTGTCGCGCGTCGGCGAGCTGCTCGAGGGGCGCGGCGACCGCGTGTGATCCCCGATTCGGTTCGGAGCACACCGGGGTGTGATGAGCTAGACACGGCGCCGCGAAAATTCTCAAAGTTGAGCGGAACAGACTCAAGGTTGGCTGCGTTGGAATTACTGACAAGCATTTCTCTCAACCCATGGAGGTGTTGTGGACTCGTTCAATCCGACCACGAAAACCCAGGCCGCGCTGACTGCTGCCCTCCAGGCAGCAACTACTGCAGGCAACCCCGAAATCCGTCCCGCCCACCTGCTGGTGGCGCTGCTGAGCCAGACCGATGGCATCGCCGCGCCGCTGTTGCAGGCCGTGGGCGTAGACCCCGCGACCGTGCGCAACGAGGCGCAGGCCATCGCCGACCGGCTTCCTCAGGTCAGCAACGCCAGCGCCAACCCGCAGCTCTCGCGTGATTCCATCGCCGCGATCACCACGGCGCAGCAGCTCGCCACCGAGCTCAATGACGACTACGTATCCACCGAGCATCTGCTCGTAGGCCTGGCCACCGGTGATTCCGATATCGCCAAGCTGCTCGCCAACAACGGTGCCACTCCGAACGCGTTGCGCGACGCCTTTGTTCAGGTGCGCGGCAGCGGCCGGGTGACCAGCCCCGAGCCCGAGTCGACGTTCCAGGCGTTGGAGAAGTACTCCACCGACCTGACCGCCCGTGCCCGCGAGGGAAAGCTTGACCCGGTGATCGGCCGCGACACCGAGATTCGCCGCGTCGTGCAGGTGCTCAGCCGCCGGACCAAGAACAATCCGGTGTTGATCGGTGAGCCCGGTGTCGGTAAGACCGCCATCGTGGAGGGGCTGGCGCAGCGCATCGTCGCGGGCGACGTGCCCGAAAGCCTGCGCGGCAAGACCGTTGTCTCTTTGGATCTGGGATCCATGGTCGCGGGCGCCAAGTACCGAGGTGAGTTCGAGGAACGTCTCAAGGCCGTCCTGGACGAGATCAAGAACTCTGCGGGACAGCTGATTACGTTCATCGACGAGCTGCACACCATCGTCGGTGCGGGTGCCACGGGTGAGTCGGCGATGGACGCCGGCAACATGATCAAGCCCATGCTGGCGCGCGGTGAGCTGCGTCTGGTCGGCGCCACCACACTCGACGAGTACCGCAAGTACATCGAGAAGGACGCTGCCCTGGAGCGCCGGTTCCAGCAGGTGCTGGTGGGGGAGCCTTCGGTGGAGGACACCGTCGGCATTCTGCGCGGCATCAAGGAGCGCTACGAGGTTCACCACGGCGTGCGGATCACCGACTCCGCGCTGGTAGCCGCCGCCACCTTGTCCGACCGGTACATCACCTCGCGATTCCTGCCTGATAAGGCCATCGACCTGGTCGACGAGGCCGCTTCGCGTCTGCGCATGGAAATCGATTCGCGCCCTGTGGAAATCGACGAGGTCGAGCGCGTCGTGCGTCGTCTCGAGATCGAAGAGATGGCGCTGTCCAAGGAAGACGATGAGGCCTCCAAGCAGCGTCTGGTGAAGCTGCGCGAGGAGCTGGCCGACAAGAAGGAACGCCTCGCCGAGTTGACCGCTCGGTGGCAGAACGAGAAGAACGCCATCGACGTCGTCCGGGAACTCAAGGAGCAATTGGAAACCCTCAAGGGTGAATCCGATCGCGCCGAGCGAGACGGCGATCTCGGCAAGGTCGCGGAGCTGCGCTACGGGCGCATCCCGGACCTGGAGAAGCAGCTGGAGGCCGCGCTGCCCGGAGCCCAGGCACGCGAAAGCGTCATGCTCAAGGAAGAGGTCGGGCCCGACGACGTCGCCGACGTGGTGTCGGCCTGGACCGGTATTCCGGCCGGCCGGCTCATGGAGGGCGAGACCGCCAAGCTGCTGCGCATGGAAGACGTGCTGGGCGCGCGGGTCGTGGGCCAGACCAAGGCCGTCGAGGCCGTTTCCGATGCGGTGCGCCGTGCCCGGGCCGGCGTCGCCGACCCCAACCGGCCCACGGGTTCGTTCCTGTTCCTGGGGCCCACCGGTGTCGGCAAGACCGAGCTGGCCAAGGCGCTCGCGGACTTCCTGTTCGACGACGAGCACGCCATGGTGCGCATCGACATGTCCGAATACGGCGAAAAGCATTCCGTGGCAAGACTTGTCGGTGCCCCGCCCGGATATGTCGGATATGACGCCGGCGGTCAGCTGACCGAGGCGGTGCGGCGGCGCCCGTACACAGTGGTGCTTTTCGACGAGGTCGAGAAGGCGCACCCGGACGTGTTCGACGTGCTGTTGCAGGTGCTCGACGAGGGACGGCTCACCGACGGTCAGGGCCGCACGGTGGACTTCCGGAACACCATCTTGATCCTCACCTCCAACCTGGGTGCCGGTGGCTCCGAGGAGCAGGTGATGGCGGCGGTGCGCGCCAAGTTCAAGCCGGAGTTCATCAACCGGCTCGACGACGTGCTCATCTTCGAGCCGCTCAACCCCGAGGAGCTGGTGCGGATCGTCGACATCCAGTTGGCGCAGCTGCAGAAGCGGCTCGCCCAGCGGCGGTTGACGCTCGAGGTGTCCGAGCCCGCCAAGAATTGGCTGGCCCAGCGCGGATTCGATCCGATCTACGGGGCGCGTCCGTTGCGCCGCCTGGTGCAGCAGGCCATCGGCGACAAGCTGGCCAAACAGCTGCTGGCCGGTGAAGTGCACGACGGTGACGTCGTTCCGGTGAACGTCAGCGCCGACGGCGACTCGCTCACCCTGGGATAAGTAGCTGTCGAGTGTCGACTTGTCGCGGTGTCCATGGGGACTTTCCCGCGATAAGTCGACACTCGCTGCTATCTGGGCCCATCACGGAGCGGTAACTCTGGGTCACGATCCGAGCGCTGTGCGCAGCAGTTTGGCCGGCACCGGTTAGGCTGTCGCGGATGGCTCTACTTTGGTTCACGCTGTCCGCACTGTGCTTCGTCTGTGCGGCCGTGCTGCTGTATGTCGATATCGGCCGCCGCCGCAGTCGCGGACATCGCCGAAAGGCCTGGGCGCGATCTCACGGCTTCGACTACATGTCGCAGGACAAAGAGATCGTCAAGCGCTGGAACCGCGGCGTGATGTCGAGTGCGGGATCGGCCGCGGCCGCCAATGTGGTCCTCGGACAGATCCGCGGCGAGGCCGTCTACGTCTTCGACCTGGAGGACGTCGCGACCATCATCGCGCTGCACCGCAAGGTGGGCACCAACGTCATGGTGGACCTGCGACTCAAGGTCATGCAGGAACCCCGCGAAGCCGATATCTGGCTGCTCGGCGCCATCGGCCCGCGCATGGTGTACTCCACCAACCTGGACGCCGCCCGTCGGGCCTGTGACCGGCGCATGGTCACGTTCGCCCACACCGCGACCGAGACGGCGGAGGTGTTGTGGAATGAACAACACTGGACGCTGGCCGCGCTACCCATCAACAGCAACCGTGAGCAGTGGGACGAGGGCCTCAAGGCCGTCCGCCAGTTCAACGACCTGCTACGGGTGCTGCCTCCCTCCGGGGAATCGGCACCCTCGCCCATCCAGGCCGCCGAGCGCCCCAGCCGGCCCGTCGGCAGCAGTTCCGCCCCCGCCGTGGATCGGCAGCCCGCTCCCGTGGGTCAGGGCGGCCAGCCGCTCGGCCACTAGGAACGCCGCCAGAGCTGGTTCATCGGCAGCGGCCACCAGAACTTCTTGTCGAGAATCACCGCCAGGGTCGGCACCGTGAAGGTGCGCACCACGAATGTGTCGATGATCAAGCCCAGCCCGATCGTCGAACCCATCTGCGCGATGTTGATCAGACTCGACCCCATCATGGCGAACTGCGTCATCGCGAACACCAGACCTGCCGTGGTCACCACCCCGCCGGTGCCGGCGATGGCACGGATGACCCCTGTGCGGATACCGGCGCTCATCTCTTCCTTGAAACGCGACGCGACCAGCAGGTTGTAGTCGGCCCCTACCGATATCAGAATCGCGAAGACTGCCACCGGCACCGACCAGTGCAGCTGAATGCCGAGCACGTGCTGCCAGATCACCAGGGCCAGCCCGAGGGTCGAGGCAAAGGACACCAGCACCGAGCCGATGACGATCAGCGAGGCCACCAAACCGCGCAGCAGCAGCAGTACCACCGTGAATATCACGGTCAGGCAGCCGATCATGATCAGCTTCTCGTCGCGATCGAGCATCACCCGCATATCGCCGATGAGCGCCGCCGGGCCGGCGATCTCGATCACGCTGCCCTCCAGGCGAGTGCCCTTGAGGGCGTACTTCATCTCATGGGCCAGATCCCGGACGCGCTGGATGCCTTCGTCGCCGTAGCTGCTGCCGCTGCCTATGACGATCATGCGGGTGGTGGTGCCGTCTTCGGAGAACATCATCTTCAGGTACGGCTTGAATCGCGGGTCCGAGAGCATCTGCGCGGGGAAGTAGAAGTAGTCCCCGGTGCCGGCGCTGCTTCGGCCGAGGTCCTGCATGAGCGAGGTCATGGTGTCGATCTGCGACATCATCTGCGTCATCTGCTCATTGGTCTCGGTCATCAGATCCTGCATCGAAGACATGGATTCGAGCATGCGTGGCATCGTCCGCGCGGCCTGGGTCAAACCTCCGGTCATGGAACCCGATGTGCTGACGAGGCTGCGCATCTGGTCGGTGACGCTGGACATGTTCTCGAAGTTCGACAAGGTTGATTGCGCACCCACGCACATCGGGTCGGCGGCGCAGTTGGGTTGCGCACGTACCGCCTCGCGAACGGGACCCATTGCCGAATTTAGCTGTGATTTAAGCTGATTCAAGCTGGACTGAATGGGCTGCGCGGCGGCACTGAATTGCTTGGCGCCCTGCTGCGCGGTCCGCAAGGTGCCTTGCAGGCCCTGGAGCGTGGACATCATCGAGTTCATGTCGCCGGTCATGGCGTGCATCCGCTGCTGACGTTGCTCCATCACAATCTTGTTCTGCGACATCATCGTTCCGGCCATCCCCACGCTGTACATGAGCGATGTTTGATCCATCGGCATGCCGGTGGGCCGGGTGATCCATTGCACCGATGCCACGCTGTCCAGCTTGGTGATCTGCTGCGCGGCCTTCTCCAGGAGCCCGATGTTGGCCGAGCTGCGCAGGTCTTCGGGAGCCCGGATCAAGATCATGTCGGGGTTCATCTGGCCTGCGGGAAAGTGCTCCTGAATCGCGTGCATACCGGCCGCGCTGGGCATGTCCTTGGGGATGAACTGCAGTTCGTCATAGTTGAAGGACGCGGTGGGGATCACCATCATGAGCAGGATCAAGGCGGCGAAGGTCGTGACGAATATCGGTCTGGGCCAACGCGCCACGCGGATACCGACCCGGCGCCACAGCCGAGTCGATCGGGCGGTCGAGCGGGGCTCGAACCAGCCGAAGCGGCGTGCCCCGATGAGTAGTGCGCCGGGCGTCACGGTCACCGCGGACAGCACGGTGAAGATCATGGTGATGGCCCCCGGTATGCCCATCGATTTCATCATGTCCAGTTGGGCGAATGTCATGCAGGACAACGCACCCGCCACGGTCAGGCCGGACGCGATCACGACCGGTGCCACGCCCCGATAACTGGCGCGGAACGCGTCATCGACGCTCAGGCCGCAGCGTCGCCCCTCCTGATAGCGGCCGATGAAGAAGATGGAGTAGTCGGTGCCGGCGCCCAGCGCCAGCGCACCCATCAACGCATTGGTCATCATGGATGTGGGAATCAGCCCGGCCAAGGTGAGGAAGCTGGCGATCGGGGTCGCGATACCGACGGCAACACCCACGGTGATCAGCGGCAGGAACGCGACCACGAGTGAGCGGTAGACCAACAGCAGCAGGCCACCCACGAGCACCAGCGAGAGTCCTCCGATGATCACGACATCCCGCATCATCGTGTTGATCTGGTCGGCGGCGGCCTGACTTGTTCCGGTGGCATAGATCGTGGTGCCCGGCGGCTTCTCGATGTCATCGATGATGCGCTGCACGGCCTTGGCCGATTCCATGGCTTTGGGTCCGCCGATCTCCCCGGCCAGCTGCAGTTGCGCCAGGGCCACCTTCTTATCGGGGCTCTCCGATGCGGTGGCGAACTGAGGATCGGACCACATGTCCATACCCGGTTCCACGTGCGCGGTATCGGCCCGCAGCTTTTTCATCAGTTCGGCACGGAACTGACGGTCCTGCTCGGTGAATGGTTGATCCTTGACGACGACCACCGCGGCGGTGTTGTTCGATTCGGACTCCCCGAAGGCCTTGGCCATGTGTTTGAGCGCCGCCGCCGATTGGGTGTTGGTCGGCATCATGGGACTGCCGTGGGTGAGGGCCAGTTCCTCGAGGTTGGGCGCCGAGGCCATCAGGCCGCCGGCCACCATCATCAGGAACCCGATGACCAGGACGGCGTGCCTGCTGATGATGCCGGCGAAGCGTCCGAATAGGGGACTGTCGTGCATCAGTGACCGCCTTGTGGGTCGAGTTTCTGGAATGCGACGAGGTTGCAGCTCACCGAGGGCGTGCGACCGGTGTCGGTCTTCTCGTCGGCGACCTTGCCGTCGACGGTGATGCGGCAGGTGACGGTGTTGGTCGATATCGCCGTGACACCCGCCGCGAACGCCAAGTCGCTGGTGGTCAGGCTGGTGCGCCACGGTGCGGCGCCGTTGAAGAGCTTGGATTGGCCCTTTTCGTCGAGGTAGGAGACCGTGACGGGACGGCCATCGCTGGACACTTCGTAGGTCACCGTCTTGGGCTGGCTCAGCGACATGGCGCTGACTGCCTGCCTGGTCGGAGTGACCTCGGGTGTCGGCAGTGCAACCTTTGGGGCGGTGGTTATGTAGGTGCCCGCGGCGATCCACAACACGGCGAGTACCGGGTAAATCCAGCGCTGACGCTCGATGAGCCACACCACTAGCCGGTCAAACATTTCGCGATGCTAGCAACGCTTGCTCCCGCAAGCGGCAGTTTCCGGACAATTTGTACTAGTAACATTTAGTACCGGTTATACGGCGGGTTGAGGCGTGCGGCCAGCCGGTACGCTGACGAACCATGGCTGATGGTCTTCACGCAAGCGGTTCCTCCGCGGCTGACGGTCCTGACGCACGCGGTTCGTCCGCGGCCGTCCCCAATTCGGCGCGCCCCGTGGCGCTGGTCACCGGCCCCACCTCGGGCCTGGGGGGTGGTTTCGCCCGCAAGTACGCCTCCCTCGGATACGACGTGGTGCTCGTCGCCCGTGACGAGCGGCGCCTGGGCGCCCTCGCCGACGAACTCACCTGCCGCTACGGCGTGCACGCGGAGGTGCTGCCCGCTGACCTCGCGGATGCTGCCGATCGCGCGAAGGTCGCCGAGCGCGTCGCCGCCGGGATATCGGTGTTGATCAACAACGCCGGATTCGCGACCGCCGGTGAGTTCTGGACGGCGGCGCCCGACCTGTTGCACTCGCAGCTGGACGTCAATGTCACCGCGGTCATGGAGCTCACCCGTGCGGCCCTTCCGTCGATGGTCGAGGCGGGCGCCGGCACCGTCATCAACGTGGCGAGCGTGGCGGGCCTGGTCTCTGGACGCGGGTCGACGTATTCGGCCTCCAAGGCCTGGGTGGTTTCTTTCACCGAGGGATTGGCAAATGGGTTGTTGGGCACCGGAGTTGGTATGCACGTGTTGTGCCCGGGATTCATTCACACCGAGTTTCACGAGCGGGCCGGAATCGAGATGGGCACCATTCCGGAGTTCATGTGGCTCCAGGTCGACGATGTGGTCAACGCGTGTCTGCAGGACATTGCGGCAGGTAAGGTGCTCAGCGTTCCGGGCATCCAGTACAAGGCGATTACCTCGGTAACACGGCTAATACCAAGAGGTTTGGTGCGGAAATTCAACAGCGTGGTAGGACGGGGTCGTGGCAGAACTTGATTTAGGACCGGCTCTCAATGCGGCCGAGCGTGATGAGTTGGCGGCTTTGGTCCGCGATATCGCGGTGGTGCACGGCAAGGTGACCTTGTCGTCGGGCAAGGAAGCCGACTATTACGTCGACCTGCGCCGGGCCACCTTGCATCACCGGGCGGGCGCCCTGATCGGCCGGCTGGTGCGCGAGCTGACCAACGACTGGGACTACGCCGGTGTCGGCGGACTCACCCTGGGCGCCGATCCCGTCGCGACGGCGGTCATGCATGCGCCCGGACGTCCCATCGACGCGTTCGTGGTGCGTAAGTCGGTGAAAGCTCATGGCATGCAACGGCTTATCGAGGGATTTGACGTGACCGGACAGCGGGTGCTGGTGGTCGAAGACACCAGCACCACCGGTGGGTCCGCACTCACAGCCGTGCGGGCGGTCCGTGAGGCCGGAGGCGAGGTGATCGGGGTGGCCACCGTCGTGGACCGTGATACCGGCGCCGCCGAGGCGATTCGCGCCGAAGGTGTTCCCTATCGGTACGTGCTGGGACTGGCGGATCTCGGCCTGGCCGGATCGTGACCTTCCGTCGGGCCCTCGCCGCGCTGGTCGCCGGGGCCCTGGTCTTGACGGGCTGCTCGAAAGACCTTGAGAAGGAACTGGTTTACGGCGCACCGACTGCCAAGGTCGGTGAGACGCAGAGCCTGCTGGGCTGGAATCTCAGCGTCGCGAACCTGCGGTTCCAGAACGGGTATGTGCTGGTCGATATCACGGGGGCGGCCGCGAAACCGGAGGAGAAGCCCGCCGCGGCCGGTGATCTGCGTTTCGGGCTGTACGGGTCGTTGGCGCATCCATTGGAAGTGCCGGCCCTGGGCAGTTGCCGCGACGTGGCCGACCTTTCCGTGCATCCGCTGACCGCGACCCCCTCGGCGGGCGCCGCGACCGGCCTCACCGGCACGGTGTGCCTGGGGCCGATGCAGAACCAGAGCGCGGTACGGGGGGTGTACGCGTACTCGGCCAAGGACCGCATCGCCGGGTCCACCGTGGCGTACCCGGTGGCCTACCCGATGGGACTGCTGCCCACGCCGCAGAACGACTCCGGTCTGGTGATCGTCACCAAGAGCATGGAGGCCTGGCGGGCCAGTGGCCAGCAGATCAGCCAGGTGGACCTGGGTGATCCGAATGCATTCAACGGCAACGGATTCTCACTACTGGGTCTGAGTATTTCGGGAGTCGCGGCACGTTACCGGGACGAGTCGGCGGCGCGTGGTGGACCGCTCATGGTGACGGTGGCGCCGACACTGCCCGGGGAGGGGTTGGCGCGCAGCTGTGCCCTCTACGGGGCATCCGTGCTGGTGCTACCGGACTCATCCCTGGATGCTGTGCAGATGCAGCCGTCGTTATGCCTGCAGGGCGAGATCAACGCCGCGGTGCTCGCCGGCACCCTCTCGGTGATCGGTACCCACGCCGCGGTGTGGACGACTCGTGAGTGAGGTGCCCAAGACTGGCGGGGATGAGCCGGCCGAGCCGTCTCTGTGGGGTGCCACCGGCAATGGCGTGGGACCGTGGGCGGAGGAACGGGGCCTGCCGCTGCCGACAGACCCGCGCTACGACCCCGAGCTGTTGCGCGATGGTGACGCCCGCAATGTGGTTGATGCCTATCGTTATTGGCGCCGGGAGGCAATCGTCGCCGATATCGACACGCGGCGCCATCGACTGCACATCGCCATCGAGAATTTCGAGAACGATGCCAACATCGGCACGGTGGTGCGTACGGCCAACGCGTTCGCGGTGCACACCGTACACATTGTCGGCCGGCGCCGCTGGAACCGGCGTGGCGCCATGGTCACCGATCGCTACCAGCATCTGATGCACCATGACAGCACCGAGCAGCTTCTGGAGTACGCCAAGCTGACCGGCCTGACGGTGGTGGCCGTTGACAACGTCCCGGGATCGGTGCCCCTGGAGACCGCGGTGTTGCCCGCGGACTGCTTGATGGTGTTCGGGCAGGAGGGGCCGGGTGTCACTGATGTATCGAAAGTCGGTGCGGTGATGACGGTTTCGATCGCTCAATTTGGATCCACCCGCAGCATCAACGCCGGGGTCGCGGCGGGTGTGGCCATGCACGCGTGGATCCGCCAGCACGCCGACCCGACCAAGGCGTGGTAGCCCGGGGCGGGCCACCCCTAGTATCAAGTGCATGGATGTGCTGTGGGCCAACCGCGCCAGTAGCGCCGAAGCCGCAATCACCGCCAGACACTTCTCGCCGCTGTGGCACCTGCCACGCATGCGCCTGGGCATCGTGACCTGGCCGCCCGCGCCGGGCGCTACCTGGTTCAAGAACTGGCACTACTGGTGGCAGGCGCATCTGCAGGACTGCCTGATCGATGCGCAGCTGCGCGACCCGCGTCCGGACCGGCTCAAGTACATCGCGGATATGCAACGCGCACACCGGTTCCGCAATGTATTCATGTGGACCAACCAGTACTACGACGATATGGCCTGGTTGGCGCTGGCCATGCAGCGTGCCTCGGAGCTGTTGGGCCTGGAGCGTCCGCGTGCGCTCAACCGGCTGCGTCAGCAGTTCCTCGATGCGTGGATGCCGCAGTACGGCGGCGGCATACCGTGGCGCAAACAGGACAAGTTCTTCAACACCCCAGCCAACGGCCCGGCGGCAATCGTGTTGGCGCGCACCGGAAGAGTGTGGCGGGCCGAGGTGATGTCCGACTGGATCGACAACACCCTCGTCGATCCAGAATCGCATCTGGTGATCGATGGCATCCAGGAGGACGGCACCCTGGAACGGGCCACCTACACCTATTGCCAGGGTGTGGTGCTGGGGCTGGAGACCGAGCTCGCCGTGCGGACCGGGGAATCCCGGCATGCCGAGCGTGTGCATCGGCTTGTGCACGCGGTCAAGGATCACATGACGGCCGAAGGCGTGATTCGTGGCAGCGGCGGCGGAGATGGCGGGCTCTTCAACGGCATTCTGGCTCGTTATCTGGCGTTGGTGGTCACCACGCTGCCGGAGAACTCCCCGCAGGACACCGATGCCCGGGCCGTCGCCCGTGACATCCTGCTGACCTCGGCCGAGGCGGCCTGGGCGAATCGGCTGACGGTGGAAGACCTTCCGCTGTTCGGTGCGGATTGGACTCGCACGGCCGCGCTGCCGACCGTGCAGTCCCCGGCGTCGCAGTTCATCGCGGGGGCGGTCAATCCGTCGAAGGTCCCCGAGCGTGATCTGTCGGTGCAGTTGTCCGGGTGGATGCTTCTCGAGGCCGCGCACGTGGTGGCCTGACATGGCACGTGAGGATTTCAGCTTCTTTCATCCGTTGCGCGTGCGGTGGGCCGAGGTCGATATGCAGGGCGTCGTCTTCAACGCCCACTACCTGGCGTTTTTCGACGCCGCGCTCACCGAATACTGGGCCGCGTTGACCGGTGCGCGTAACGCCGAGGGCGACGGGGTCTTTGAGCACATGTACGTGGTGAGGTCGGTCATCGATTATCACGCGCCCGCCCGCTTCGACGACGTCCTCGACATCGGGGTGCGCATCGCCCGGATGGGGAGGGCGAGCATGACCTGTCACTTCGAAATACATCGCGGCAGAGAGCATCTCATCACCGGCGAGACGGTGTACGTGCACGCGATCGACGGCACCTCCACCCCGTTCCCGGGTGATTTTCGGGGCAAGGTGGCCGCGTTCGAGACGACGCCGGTGCGTGCCTAGTTGAGACGGGCTTTATCAGGGTTCGTCGAGGCGCCCCTCGTTGCGGGCATGGCATACCTTCCATGAGCCATTGACCTTCTCGGTGTGATAGACCAGGTTGATCCCGTTGCCGCCCGGATCCTGCGGGTGGTGCTCGGAAGTCAACTGGGCCAGCAGATCGACCTGGCCGGGCGGTGATCCCAGCTCCACCGGATGCAAGACCTCTATGTGGGCCAACCCGATGCGGTCGCGTTGAGACTGCATGACCTGACGGACCTGTTCGTCGGTGCCCGCGGAGGTGGCGGCGGCAAGGCGACCGCACACCATGGCACGCATCAGGGGCACGTCGACATTGTTGGTTGCGTTTATGTACGTCTGCACAGCCTCCGACGCACCCGCGACATCCGCCGGTGCGGGCTCGGCGCCGGCGGGCGCCGCAAAGCCCCAACCCATCAGCGCGATCGCCGTCAACGCTGTCAGATAACTGTTGATCTTCCCCACAGCGCGACATTAGCGTAGTTTGCTATCGTGCGCACCTGGGCATATTCACCCGTATTTAGCGGGTAGCCGTGGATCTGATTGGCGAGTTGTTTCGAGTGCGTACTAAGCCTCGGGAGCGGCCTCCGGCTGCTTCGCGGCCTTACGACGGCGCATCCATTCGAAGAACATCGGGGCCACCGAGACCAGCACGATCAGGATGAAGATGGGTTCGAGCAGCTTCTGAATGATCTCGAACTGACCCAACCAGTAGCCCAGCAGCGTGAGACCGACGCCCCAGACGACCGCGCCCAGGATGTTGTACAGGGCGAAGATCGGGTAGCTCATCTTGGCCGCGCCTGCCGTGATCGGCGCCAGGGTGCGCACGATCGGAACGAACCGGGCGATCACGATGGCAAACGGGCCGCGCTTCTCGAAGAAGGCGTGCGCTTCCTCGAGGTACTTCTGCTTCAGGAAGCGGGCATCGGGCTTGAACATCGACGTGCCGATGCCGCGACCAATCCAGTAGCCGACCTGACCGCCCAGGATGGCGGCGATGGGAATGAAGACCAGCAGCTGCCACAGCTGGAAATTGGCCTGCGGGGCACCGTCCGCGGCGGCGGCTGCGGTACCGGCCGCCAGCATCCCCGCCACGAACAACAAGGAATCACCGGGTAGCACCGGAAACAGCACGCCCGACTCCACGAAGATCACTACCAGCAACCCGAGCAGCGCGAGGGTTCCGAAGTGGCCGAGTAGTTTGACCGGATCCAGGAAATCCGGCATGAGTGCCAGGGTGGTGACGGATCCGGGTGCTGCCAGCAAGTTCACGGCGCCAACAGTACCGTCGATATCTGTTGTAAACCTGGCTGCCTTATGGTGAGGGGCGAATCCGCAGAGCTGACATGGAGGTCGTCGAAGTGCCCATCGCCACGCCCGAGGTCTACGCCGAAATGCTGGACCGGGCCAAGGAGCATTCCTTTGCCTTCCCGGCCATCAACTGCACCTCATCGGAAACGATCAACGCCGCGATCAAAGGTTTCGCCGACGCGGGTAGCGACGGCATCATCCAGTTCTCCACCGGTGGTGCGGAATTCGGTTCGGGTCTGGGCATCAAGGACATGGTGACCGGCGCGGTCGCGCTTGCCGAGTTCGCGCACGTGGTCGCCGCCAGGTACGGCATCACCGTCGCCCTGCACACCGACCACTGTCCCAAGGACAAGCTGGACAGCTTCGTGCGTCCGCTCATCGCCATCTCCCAGGAGCGCGTGGCCGCCGGGCAGAACCCGCTGTTCCAGTCCCATATGTGGGACGGATCGGCGGTGCCGATCGGCGAGAACCTCGAGATTGCGCAGGAACTGCTGGCGGCGACCGCGAAGGCGCACATCATCCTCGAGGTGGAGATCGGCGTGGTCGGCGGTGAAGAAGACGGCGTCGAGGCCGAGATCAACGAGAAGCTCTACACCTCGTCGGAGGACTTCGAGAAGACCGTCGAGGCGCTCGGTGTCGGCGAGAACGGCCGGTACCTCCTGGCCGCGACCTTCGGCAACGTGCACGGTGTGTACAAGCCCGGAAACGTGAAGCTCAAGCCGGAGGTGCTGGCCGAGGGGCAGCGCGTTGCCTCGGCCAAACTTGGTCTGGCAGAGGGCTCCAAGCCGTTCGACTTCGTGTTCCACGGCGGGTCGGGCTCGCTGAAGTCCGAGATCGAGGACTCGCTGCGCTACGGCGTCGTGAAGATGAATGTCGACACCGATACCCAGTACGCATTCACCCGGCCGATCGCCGGGCACATGTTCGCCAACTACGACGGTGTGCTCAAGATCGACGGCGAGGTGGGCAACAAGAAGACCTACGACCCGCGCAGCTACCTGAAGAAGGCCGAGGCCAACATGACTGAGCGTGTCATCGAGGCCTGCAACGACCTGAAGTCGGCGGGCCGGTCGGTCTCGGCCGGATTGGCTTAGTCGCCTCCGGTCGTTCCCGTTCTCCTGTCAGCGGCCAACAACTGGTGGGAGACTTCCTCCCGCGGGTGATCACGTCCGCGGGAAGAGGGAGTCGTGGCGGATCTCTGGCGGAAAGTTCTGGTGGTCCTCGAGCGGTCGGCGGGAGTGGCGGCCCTGGTCGCACTCGTGCTGGCGGTGACGGCGTTGGTGCTGGTCCTATCCCGTGGGCGGGCACCGGCTCAAGCTGATTACACGGCGGCGCAGCGGGCCGATGCGAAGACGCAGGCGTGTGCCAGCGCGAGTCTGGTTCGTAACGCCGTCATGCTGAACACCAACCGGGCGCTTCCCGAGAACGCCGGCGTGGTGGGGACGCTGGCCAGCGCTGCCAACGCACGGATCGCACTTTTCAATGGCGGGCAGTATCTGTCGGCGCGGCTGGACCCCGCGACGCCGCCCGATCTCGCGGCGAGCATTCGGGACTTCGGCAACGCGCTCATGGACGTGGGTGCGGCGGCTATCGCTGAGACACCGAACACCGACCCGAAGCAGGCGCAGCGGCTGAGTAAGGCCGACGAGCTGAGCAAGCACATCGTCGAACTCTGCAAATAGTACTTATCTGACACGTGTGCAGTGATCATGCTGTTCGCGCCGTTCATATTTCGCTATGCGCGCTCGTTTTCGGGAGATTTCTGGGACGCCGAATCCCAGTGGGGCGTCGCGTGGCTACGGCACTACATCCTTAGTAGACACGGTTGTCAATTGTCCATTACCTGACTCGGGAGTCAGGTAAATAGCAAATTCCTTGAAGTTTCACTAAATCGGGCATTTATACGTTCTTAAATGCATGTTTAAGATTTTCTCAGGTTACTTTTCTGATTCTCAGCGCATTTTTGTGCCATGACGTCTAATCTCGCCGTTACCGGCTCACATCGGCGTGTGTCGGATGGTCAGGCAAGTGAGGCAGTCATGCAGGCGTCGCGATCCCAAACTGTCCTCGCAATATTTGCGACAGCGGTCCTTCTGGCGGGTGGCAGTAGTTCGGTCTCCAAGTCGCTCATCGAGAAGCAGCGATTACTCTTCAGCGGCGACACCAGTCTGACGGCGTACTCGGGATCCCTGCCCGCGGTGGCCGTGACACCAAATTCGGCCCCGACCTCCGAAGCGCAGGGCTATGCGGACACCGCTGCCGGCGCCGCCGCAGTGGCCGACCTGATGGCCAAGGCCGCCGCCGATGCGGCCGCTCGCGCGGCACTGCGCAAGGCCGAAGCAGATAAGGCGGCAGCCGAGGCCGCGGCCAATCCGGCGGTCGCGGAAAAGCAAGCGCAGGCCGCGGCCGCCGCCGCCGCGGCCGAACAGGCACGCCACGACGCTGACGATGCGGCGCGGGCGGCGCTGGACGCACAGGCGGTTCTCGAAGCCGCGGCCGCCAATCAGAGCGCCGCGCAGGCGGCTGCGGCGGCCAACGAGAAGGCCTACCAGGATGCGAAGGCTGCCGCCGATGCCGCCGCAGCTCAGCAGCAGGCCGCCGATGCGGCGAAGGCCGCTGCGGAGCAGGCATTTGCCGATGCGCAGAGTCATGCTGCGGTGGGGGACAAGGCGTATCAAGATGCCAAGGCGGCGCTCGACGCCGCCAGCGCCGCACAGCGAGCTGCCGATGCGGCCAGGGCCGCTGCCGACGCCGCGCTGGCCGAGGCGCAGAGCAAGGCCGCGGCCAACGACAAAGCCTTGTCTGACGCTACCGCTGCCCAGGCGGTGGCGGACAAGGCCGCCGCAGATGCCTTGGCGGCCAAGACCACTGCCGACACCGAGCGCGCCAACGCCGACAAGATCGCGTCGGATGCGGCTGCTGCCAAGGATGTTGCGGCGTCGAAGGCTGCGGATGCGGCCAGGGCTGCTGCGGATGCGGCGGCGGCGAAGACGGCTGCGGAGCAGGCTTTTGCCGATGCGCAGAGTCATGCTGCGGTGGGGGATAAGGCGTATCAGGATGCCAAGGCTGCGTTGGATGCGGCGAATGCCGATAAGGCGGCCAAGGATGCCGCCAAGACCGCCGCCGATGCGGCACGCGCCGAGGCCGACAGGGTCGCGCAAGCAGCGGCCGCCGCGGCAACCGAGGCGGCCGGAAAGGCGGCTGCGGCGCAGCAGGCGGCCATTGACGCGGCGGCGCAGAAGACCGCTGCAGACGCCGCGCTGGCGGATGCCTCTAGGGCGGCCGCCGATGCCGCAGCCGCGAAAGACACTGCCGCGTCCAAGGCCGCGGATGCCGCGAAGGCTTCGGCGGATGCGTTGGCCGCCAAGACAGCTGCTGATGCGGTAGTGACGGATGCGCAGGGCAAGGTTGCCGCCAGTGAGAAGGCCCTGGCCGACGCCAGCGCGGCGAAAGCCGCCGCCGATGCCGATAAGGCAGCCAAGGATGCGGCTAAGACTGCCGCCGATGTCGCCTTGGCGGATGCCTCGAGGGCCGCTACCGATGCTGCCGCTGCCAAGGATGTTGCCGCGTCGAAGGCTGCGGATGCGGCCAGGGTCGCTGCGGATGCGTTGGCGGCCAAGACCGCCGCGGATGCCGCCTCCACGGACGCGCAGACCAAGGCCACTGCCGCCGCCGCGGCCTCGGCTGATGCTGCTGCCGCCAAGGCCACCGCCGATAAGGCTGCCGCAGATGCGTTGGCGGCCAAGACCACTGCCGATCAGGTGGCTACACAAGCGAAGTCGGCCGCTGATGCGGCCGCCGCTGACAAGGCAGCGAAGGACGCCGCGCAGGTCGCCGCCGATGCCGATAAGGCCGCCAAGGATGCGGCGAAGACTGCCGCGGAAGCGGCGTTGACGGATGCCTCGAAGGCGGCGTCGGATGCGGCTGCTGCCAAGGATGTTGCGGCGTCGAAGGCTGCGGATGCGGCCAGGGCGGCTGCGGATGCGGCGGGGGCGAAGACGGCTGCGGAGCAGGCTTTTGCTAATGCGCAGAGTCATGCTGCGGTGGGGGATAAGGCGTATCAGGATGCCAAGGCTGCGTTGGATGCGGCCACTGCCGATAAGGCGGCCAAGGATGCCGCCAAGACTGCCGCCGACACCGCGCTGGCAGATGCACAGGCCAGGGTCGCCGCCAGCGAAAGCGCCTTGACTGCGGCCACCGCTGCGAAGGTGGCGGCTGATCAGGTGGCGGCGGATGCGTTGGCTGCGAAGACTGCTGCGGATGGGGCGGCGGCGCAGGCGAAGTCGGTTTCGGATGCGGCGAATGCGGATAAGGCTGCTAAGGATGCTGCGAAGGTGGCGGCTGATCAGGTGGCGGCAGATGCGTTGGCTGCGAAGACTGCTGCGGATCAGGCGGCGGCGCAGGCCAAGTCGGTTTCGGATGCGGCGAATGCGGATAAGGCCGCTAAGGATGCCGCCAAGGCCGCGGCCGATCAGGCTGCCGCTAATGCCGCCGCGGCCAAGACTGCTGCGGATGGGGCGGCGGCGCAGGCCAAGTCGGTTTCGGATGCGGCGAATGCGGATAAGGCCGCTAAGGATGCCGCCAAGGCCGCGGCGGATCAGGCTGCTGCTAATGCTGCTTCGGCCAAGACGGCGGCCGATACTGCGCTGACGACCGCGCAGACCAATGCCACCGCAAGCAATCAAGCGTTGGCCGATGCCACCGAGGCCAAGACAGCTGCCGATACTGACAAGGCGGCCAAGGATGCCGCTAAGACCGCGGCGGATCAGGCCGCAGCACAGGCAGATACGGCAGCTCGAGCGGCTGCGGATGCCGCAGTGGCGGCGGGCCAACGGGCAATAGATGCGGGCAAGGCGGCGAGTGACGCCGCCGCTGCCAAGGCTGTAGCCGATGGTGTGCTGGCCGATGCCGGCCGGGCGGCCTCAGATGCCGCCGCGGCCAAGACCCTTGCCGATCAAAAAGACGCCGCTGCGGCGCAGGCCTCGGCGGATGCGTTGGCTGCCAAGACTGCTGCGGATCAGGCGGCGGCGCAGGCCAAGTCGGTTTCGGATGCGGCGAATGCGGATAAGGCCGCTAAGGATGCCGCCAAGGCCGCGGCCGATCAGGCTGCCGCTAATGCCGCCGCGGCCAAGACTGCTGCGGATCAGGCGGCGGCGCAGGCCAAGACGGCGTCGGATGCGGCGAATGCGGATAAGGCCACTAAGGATGCTGCGAAGGTGGCGGCTGATCAGGTGGCGGCGGATGCGTTGGCTGCGAAGACTGCTGCGGATCAGGCGGCGGCGCAGGCCAAGACGGCGTCGGATGCGGCGAATGCGGATAAGGCCACTAAGGATGCCGCCAAGGCCGCGGCGGATCAGGCTGCTGCTAATGCTGCTTCGGCCAAGACGGCGGCCGATACTGCGCTGACGACCGCGCAAACCAATGCCACCGCAAGTAATCAGGCGGTGTCGGACGCTCAGGCAGCGCTGACCGCAGCCAACACCGCCAAACAGAGCGCCGACGCGGCCAAGACTGCTGCGGATCAGGCGGCGGCGCAGGCCAAGACGGCGTCGGATGCGGCGAATGCTGATAAGGCTGCCAAGGATGCCGCCAAGGCTGCGGCGGATCAGGCTGCTGCTAATGCTGCTTCGGCCAAGACGGCGGCCGATACTGCGCTGACGACCGCGCAGACCAATGCCACCGCAAGTAATCAGGCGGTGTCGGATGCTCAGGCAGCGCTGACCGCGGCCAACACCGCCAAACAGAACGCCGACGCCGCAAAGGTGAATGCGGACAAGGCGTTAAGCGATGCACAGAAGGTCGTCGACGCCATCCAGAAGGCCAAGGACGACGCTACCGCCGCGGCCGCGACGGCCCAGAGTACGCAGACCGCTTATCAAAACGCTCACGCAGCCACGGTTGCGGCGCAGCAGCAGCGCGATCAGGCGCAGGCAGACGTCACCTACTACACAACCAACCTCGTCGGTATCGCCGCCAACCTGGCATCCCTGGGCACCCTCCTGGCCGGAGCCCAGCAGCGGCTCACGGCAGGCAATGCGGCAGTGACTCAGGCGCAGGCCACCGAAGCGACCGCTAAGACCGCCGCCGATAACGCCGCTGCCGCCAAGACCGTTGCCGATGCCGCGGCGGCGACGGCCATCAGCCAGGAGCCCGCGGCGATCGCGGCGCGCAATACTGCACAGACCAACGTGAACACCGCGAACAACAACGTCACAGCCGCAGCGCAACAGGTCAGCACCGCGAAGCAGGCCGTCACCACCACCGCTGCGGCCAAGGTAGTGACCGACCAGGCGTTGACCGACGCGACGAATGCCGCTGCTGCCGCGGCGGCGGCCAAGACGGTAGCGGATCAGAATGCTGCGGCGGCGCAGACGGCTGCGGATGCGGCTGCGGCGGTGAAGGTCACCACGGATAAGGCGTTGGCCGATGCCAACAAGGCTGCCGGTGATGCGGCGGCGGCCAAGACCCTCGCCGATCAGAAGGTCGTAGACGCTCAGCAAGTTGTCACCGATACCACTGCGGCCAAGGTGGTGACGGATAAGGCGTTGGCGGATGCGAACAAGGCTGCCGGTGATGCGGCGGCGGCCAAGACGGTTGCGGATCAGAATGCTGCGGCGGCGCAGACGGCTGCGGATGCGGCTGCGGCGGTGAAGGTCACCACGGATAAGGCGTTGGCCGATGCGAACAAGGCTGCCGGTGATGCGGCGGCGGCCAAGACGGTTGCGGATCAGAATGCTGCGGCGGCGCAGACGGCTGCGGATGCGGCTGCGGCGGTGAAGGTCACCACGGATAAGGCGTTGGCCGATGCCAACAAGGCCGCCAGTGACGCGGCTGCGGCCAAGAGCACAGCGGACCAAGCGGCTGCCGATGCTGCTACCGCCGTCACCAATGCCGATGCCGCCAAGGCGGCCGCCGATCAGGCTTCGGCGAATGCTGCCACGGCGGCCACAGCCGCAGCAGACGCGGCCTCCGCGGCTGCTCAAAACGCCACCGATGCCAAGGCCGCTGCACAGGCCGCCGCTGCGGCCAAGTCGACGGCGGACGCGGCATTGGGTGATGCGCAGACCAAGGCCGCGGCCGCCGCCACGGCGTTGACCGACGCCACCGATGCCAAGGCCGCCGCCGACGCCGATAAGTCGGCCAAGGACGCGGCCAAGACAGCAGCCGAGACTGCGTTGGCCGATGCGAACAAGGCTGCCGGTGATGCGGCTGCGGCGAAGACGGTTGCGGATCAGAATGCTGCGGCGGCGCAGACGGCCGTGGATGCGGCTGCGGCGGTGAAGGTGACCGCGGATAAGGCGTTGGCGGACGCGGGTAAGGCCGCTTCTGATGCGGCTGCGGCCAAGACCGTGGCAGACCAACAGGTTGTTGATGCCAAGACGGCTGCCGATGCTGCCGCTGCGGTGAAGGCCGCCGAGGATACCGCGCTGGCGGATGCGGATAGGGCCGCTTCCGATGCATCGGCTGCGAAGGCCGCCGCCGATCAGAAAGCCACCGAAGCCGGTACGGCTGCCTCGGATGCGGCGACGGTGAAGACCAACGCGGACAAGGCGTTGACCGACGCCGCCAAGGCTGCCAGCGACGCCGCAGCAGCCGCGAGCGATGCCGCCGACAAGGCCGCCGCCGCCAAGACGGTCGCGGATACGGCTGCGGCGGTGAAGGTCGCCGCGGATACCGCGCTGACGGATGCCGATAAGGCCGCGGCGGACGCCGCGGCTGCCAAGGTGGCTGCCGATCAGAAGGCGGCCGATGCCAAGGCCGCGGCGGATGCCGCCACCACGGACAAGGCGGCAGCCGAGGGGGTGCTGGCAGATGCGGACAGGGCCGCGGCGGATGCGGCGGCTGCCAAGGTGGCTGCCGATCAGAAGGCCGCCGACGCGCGTACGGCATCGGATGCTGCTGCCGCGGCGAAGGCAGCTGCGGACGGGGCATTGGCAGACGCCGATAAGGCCGCTCTCGATGCCGCTGCCGCTGCCAGGGATGCCGCCGACAAGTCCACCGCCGCACAGGCTGCCGACGACGCGGCGGCAGCGGTCAAGTCTGCGGCGGATACGGCATTGGCCGATGCGGGTAAGACCGCCACCGACGCGACGACCAGCGCCAACGACGCCGCCGACAAGGCAACCGCTGCCAAGACAGCCGCCGATGCTGCTGCGGCGGTCAAGTCTGCGGCGGATACGGCATTGGCCGATGCGGGTAAGGCTGCCGCTGATGCCGCTGCCGCTACCACCGCTGCGGACCAGAAGGCCACTGACGCGGCTGCCGCCGCCGATGCTGCCGCTGCGGCAAAGATAGCCGCCGACAAGGTGTTCACCGATACTTCGAAGGCTGCCGCCGACGCCGCTGCCGCTGCCAGTGATGCCGCCGACAAGTCCGCAGCCGCGCAGGCCGCCGATGACGCGGCGGGCGTGGCCAAGTCCGCGGCGGACAAGGCGGTCGCGGACGCCGGTAAGGCTGTCTCGGATGCGGGCGCGGCCAAGGCCGCCGCGGATCAGGCGGCGGCGCAGGCCAAGTCGGCCTCCGATGCGGCTGCTGCGGCGAAGGCCAGTGCCGATCAGGCGCTGACGGATGCAAACAAGGGCGCGACTGACGCGGGCACCGCGGCCCAGGATGCCGCGGACAAGGCCGCTCTTGCCATCCAGGCCGCCGTCGATGCGACATCCGCAAAGGAGGCAGCCGACCAGAAGGCAACGGACGCGGCCAAGGTTGCATCGGATGCGTTGGCGGCCAAGGCTGCTGCCGATCAGAAGGCGGCCGAGGCCAAGTCGGCCTCCGATGCTGCCGCTGCGGCGCAGGCGGCAGCGGACGGGGCCTTGGCAGCTGCGGACAGTGCTGTTCAAGGTGCGGTTTCCGCGTCGGATGCGGCGGGTGTACAGGCCGGGCAGGCGGCGCAGGCTGCTGCGGCCGCGCAAGCCGCGAAGACAGCCGCCGATCAGGCCTTGGCCGCGGCCGATCAAGCGGCCAAGGACGCCCTGTCGACATCCGATGCGGCGAATCAGGCATCGGCAGATGCCGCCAAGGCTGCCGCCGACGCCGCGGCCGCCAAGAGTGCCGCCGATCAGAAGGCCGCCGATGCGGCAAAGGCAGCTTCCGATGCGGCCGGTATCAAGGACGCTGCTGACCAGAATGCGGCCGCCGCCAAGGCTGCCGCCGATGCTGCCGCCGCGGCGAAGTCCGCTACCGATGGCGCGCTAGCGGGCGCGGACCAGGCCGCCAAGGATGCCGCTGCGGCGAAAGAAGCTGCAGATCAACAGCTTTCCGGTGCCACCACATCGGCCGACGCGGCTGCTGCGGCCAAGGCGGCTGCGGACAAGGCCCTGGCGGATGCCAGCGCGGCGGCGAAGGCCGCCACGGATGCCGCCACGAATGCCGGCGACAAGGCAGCCCAGGACGCGAAGGCCGCGGCCGATGCTCAGGCAGCCAAGGCTGCTGCCGACAAGGCACTAGCAGATGCGGCCAAGGCCGCTCAGGATGCTCAGGCGGCCAAGGACGCTGCGGCGGCCAAGGCCACTCAGACCGCGGATGCGGTGCAGGCGGCGACCGATGCGGCGGCCGCCGCGAAGGCTGCTGCCGAGCGGGCAGTCGGTGATCAGAAGGCCGTCATCGACGCGGCAACTCAAGCAGGGGTGGACAAGGCTGCCGTCGATAAGGCCGCGGCTGACGCGCTGCGGTCCGCGGAAGCCGCCGCCGCATCCGCCGAGCGTGCTGCCAACGCCGCCAAGGTGTTCGCCGAAGCTCAGGCTGCCGCTGATCGTGACCGCGCCGCGGCGGATCAGGCGTTGAAGGACAAGGACGCTTCGGCACAGGCGGCGGCAGCCGACTCCGCCAAGGCTGCCGCGGATCGCGCTGCCGCTGCGACTCTCGAGGCGGCAAGTGCTTCCGACGCGGCAGCGGTCCAGGCGGCCGAGGGGCAGGCGGCGTTCCAGAAGTTGGCGGCCGAGAAGGCTGCCGCGGACAGGGCGGCGATGGACAAGTCCGCGGAGGAAGCTAAGCAGCGCCTCAATATCATTGCCGCGGACTGCCGCCCGATCTTCGCCGAGGCTGCGGCTGCGGCTCAGACCGATCCGACGGCTCAGGCGGACCAGAAGGTCCAATCCACCGAGATCCAGGTCGGTGCGGCCGCGCAGCTGGCGCAGGCGCGTGACACCCAGCAGTCATCCGCTGAGCGTGCGGTGACAGACAAGACCGCGGCCGCGGCGAGTGCGGGTGCCGTGGCGGGCAGTGCGGTGTCCGACGCATCGGCTGCTCGTGCCAAGGCCGTCGAAACCGCGAAACAGGCAGCGGCCACGCAGACCGCCCTGGATACCGCATTGACCACGGGGGCACCGGCGCCCGAGGTCGCCGAGGCACAGACCGCAGCTCGGATCGCCGCGGAACAGGCCGATGAGGCCGAGCGTGCGGCACAGGCCGCCGAGGCGCTGGCCGCGCAGGCTACGGCCGCCGCACAGACGGCCGCGGGAGACCGGGCGGCCGCGGAGGCGGCCGCCAAGGCCGCCGCCGACCAGGCGGCAGCGGCGCGAGCAGATGCGCAGAAGGCCGCTGACGAACTCGCGGCGGCACAACAGAAGGCCGACGGCTACGCGGCGGCCAAGGCGGCAGCTGACAAGGCCGCTGCGGATTACGCCGCCGCTGCTGCGAAGGACCGGCTCGCGTCCGCGAAGTCGGCTGAGGAAAAGGCAATCGCCGAACGTGCTTATGCCGATTGCGTTTCGGGGATGGCGGGCAAGTGCGGAGCCACCAATGTCGGCAACGGGGGCTCGGCATGGAACCTGTTCGGCGGACGCCCGCTGTTCGGACCGGGTGGGTTGATCATCGGTGACGGTTCACCCAACGCGGCCGGTGTGTACACCCAGCGCCCGCTGTTCGGACCGGGCGGCCTGATCATCGGTGACGGTGGCCTGGGCCAGGATGGCGGTCTGCTGATCGGCAACGGCGGCAAGGGTTTACCCGGTCAAAAGGGCGGTAACGGTGGTCTGCTGTTCGGTAACGGCGGCGCCGGCGGTGACGGACTGCCCGGGCAGAAGGGTGGCGACGGCGGTAACGCCGGTCTGATCGGCACCGGCGGTGCGGGCGGTAAGGGCGGCGACGCATCCGCGACGGCCGATGGCAAGACCGGTGTCGGCGGTGCGGGTGGTAACGGTGGCAAGGGTGGTGCGCTGGCGGGTGACGGCGGTGCCGGTGGCAAGGGCGGAGAGGGCAGTAACTTCTTCACCGGAACGTCGACCGGCGGTGCCGGTGGTGACGGTGGCAGTGCGGGCATGCTCGGCAATGGTGGCGCGGGCGGCCAGGGTGGCACCTCGAATTCGTTTGATACCAGGGCATCCGAACCAGGAACCGGTGGCAATGGCGGTGCCGGCGGTAGCGGCGGCCTGGTCGCGGGCAGCGGCGGCGCTGGTGGTGCCGGTGGCGAGGCCAAGACAACCTATGGGGAGACCAAGGGCGGTACCGGTGGCACCGGCGGAGCCTCGGGTGGTCTTACCGGTGATGGCGGTTCCGGTGGCGTGGGCGGTGCTTCGTCGAGCCTGGGCGGCAGCGCGGTTGGCGGCGATGGCGGCAATGGCGCGAGTTCGCACGCCGTCGTCGGCAATGGCGGCAGCGGAGGGGCCGGAGGCAAGGCCGAGACCTCCAGCGGGCTCGTGAAGACCGGACCGGCCACGGGCGGAAAGGGCGGCACCGGCGGAAGTTCGGGTGTCATCGGCAACGGCGGTGGCGGTGGTGCCGGAGGCGATGCGAACGGCGATGGCACCAAGAGCACCACAAAGACCGGTGGGGTAGGCGGCAAGGGCGGTGCATTCGGCAAGGACGGTCGTGCGGGTGCCGACGGTTCCGCCACGACAGGATCCGACACCGGATCCCATACCAACGCTACGGGCTCGCGTGCCAGTGATGGTGGCGCCAACAAGTCCACGCCGGCAGGATCTGCGCGCACGGGTACCTCATCGCATGGGACGAAGAAGCAGTCTGGTGGCGAAGGTGGGGACAGCGCGGGTGAGACGGGCGCCGGTTCGCCTAGCGGCTCCACCTCGTCTGGCGGTTCGAGCTCGTCCTCGTCTTCCGGTGGTTCGTCCTCGTCCGGTGGCGGCGGCTCGTCCTCGGGCTCCGGGAGTTAGTCGGACTGGCAGATCTTCCATTCCTTGTCGCGGAACTGCAGATCGAAGCTGCGCGATGAGCGGGTCTGCGGTGCGAACGCCATGAAAGAGGTGACGTTGGCTTCGGCGTGCTCGCCGTTGACCACCACCTCGTCGATACTGGCCACCACGGGGTATTGCTTGGCGGCGGCCACCTTCTGATAGGTCTGGGACCATTCGGCATCGGGGTAGCGGACGTAGCCGTCGCGGGTCTCGCCGCAGGTGATGGCGCGCAGCGCCGCCAGATTGCCGGTCTGGATGGCGTTGTCGTAGTTCTGAATGCTGTTGCGTACCAACTCTTCTTGCGATGCCTTCGGTGCGCTGGTACGCGAGATGATGACGGCCGCGAGCACGATTACCGCGGCCAGCGCGGCGACGACGAGTGTCAGCGCGATCACCCAGCCCCAGCTGCGCTTCTCTTCTTTGCGTGGTGCGATCGTCTCCGGGGTCGCGATCTTGGGGCGCGCCTGGGTCGCCAGTGGCTGGATCATCTCGGTCTTCGGATCGTCGCCGACGGGCGCGATCATCTCGGTCTTGTTGGCATCGAAGCCCGGTGCCGTATAGCGCGGAACGTCCGGTTTTGCCGGAGGCATCACGACGGTCTGCGCATCGTCGAGCGGGGGGACCGGGCCGGTATCGGCGGTATCGGATATCTCCGGGGTGTGCGCGGCGCCTTCCGGCTGCTCGGCAGAGTCCACAGGCTCGTCGCCCTGTGAGTCGGGCTTGGCCTCGGAATTTCCACCGGTGGGGTTCGCCATGCGTTTCGTTCCTTATCCGTGCTTAGCGCTCTTTCGCGCAGGCGCGATCGACCGCGCCCACCCTATCGCGATCGCGGGATCGGGTTGGCGTCAGAATGGCTGCATGAGTCCAATGCATGATCTGCTGGGTCCCGAGCCTGTGCTGCTACCCGGAGACGCCGAGGCCGAGTCGGCCCTGATCGAGGGCCGGGATCCTGCCGCGGTCGCGGCGGCGTACCCCTCCGCATCGATCGCCTGGGCCGAACTGGCGGAGAACGCGCTGGACGGTGACGGCTCGGTCGGCAGCATCATCACCGCCTACGCATTCGCGCGTACCGGGTATCACCGGGGCCTGGACCAGTTGCGACGGAACGGATGGAAGGGCTTTGGGCCGGTGCCCTACTCGCATGAGCCCAACCGTGGCTTCCTGCGTGCGGTGGCCGCCCTGGCGCGCGCCGCCCAGCTGATCGGCGAGAGCCACGAATTCGCGCGGTGCTGCGATCTGCTCGACGACTGCGATCCGGCTGCTCGCCCCGCGCTACTTACTTCCTGACGTCGACGCGCCGTCTTGTGGCGGCAATGTGCGATACGAATCCGCCACCGCGCGGCGTGTCGGCGAAGCGCGGCGGGCGGAATGACCCATTGGCCTATGCGAACTTTTGCATATAAGTTCGAGAGGTCGAGAGGAGTCACAGTGGGAGCCGGTCACGATCACGGGCATGTAGGCAATCCGGCCGACGCCCGGGTGGGACGCATGTGGGTCTCGCTGGGCATCGTCGGCTCCTTCTTCGTACTCGAGCTTGTCGTCGCCTTACTGATCAACTCGCTGGCCCTGCTGGCCGATGCGGGCCACATGCTCACCGATCTGGTCGGGCTCATCATGGGGCTCAGCGCCATCCTGCTGGCGCGCCGCGGCAGTACCTCGGCGGCACGGACTTATGGATGGCACCGGGCAGAGGTGCTCACCGCGATCGTCAACGCGGCGCTGCTCACCGGCATCGCGGCGTTCGTCATGTACGAAGCGGTGGAGCGTCTCACCGGTGGCGCACCCCCGGAAGTGCCGGGTCTGCCGATGATGGTGGTCGCGCTGGCCGGGCTGGCCGCCAATGTCGTGGTGATCTGGCTGCTGCGCTCGCACGCGGAAAGCAGTCTCGCGGTGCGCGGCGCCTACATGGAGGTGCTGGCCGATGCCGTCGGCAGCGTCGGGGTACTCGTAGCGGCGATCATCACCCTGACCACCGGCTGGCGATACGCCGACATTGTGGTCGGTGTCCTGATTTCGCTGTGGATCCTGCCGCGCGCGTTCTCGCTGGCGCGGGCCGCGCTGCGCATCCTGACGGAGACCTCGCCCAAGCACATCGACGTCGACGAGCTGCGTGCCGCGTTACTGGCGGTGGATGGCGTGAGCAGCGTGCACGACCTGCATGTGTGGACCCTGGTGCCCGGAAAGGACATGGCCACCGCGCACCTGACCAGCACGGCCGACGCAGCGCAGGTGCTGGCGGCGGCACGGTCCGTACTGGCCGAGCGTGGTCTTCCTCATGCCACCATCCAGGTGGAACCCCCTGAGGCGCAGGAGCATTGCGAGGAACACGCCAACTGGTAGCGGTCGGTTCCGGCTAGAGCAGCTTGCCCCAGAAGCGGAACAGCCAGCCGCCGATACGGGACAGATCGGGGTCGACGCCCAATGACGCGACGATCCAGTAGACCGCATCGAAGAATGCCCTGTTGATCGGCGGCGACATCAACAGCACGAACAGGATCAGGAATCCGAACGTCTTGGCATTGGCAAGCGTGCGTTGCGTTTTCGGGCTCAAATGCGGCTCGAGTGCGCCGTAGCCGTCCAAACCCGGCACGGGCAACAGGTTGAGCACCACCGCCGTCACCTGGAGGAAACCGAGGTAGGCCATCGCCGCCCAGAACACCACATGGTCGCGATCGGCGAAAAGCGCTGTCGTCCCCAGAATCAGCACCGCGAGTGCGGCATTGGCGCTCGGCCCGGCCAGGCTCACCTGGGTGCGCTGCCGGTTGGTCATCCCGGCGGTGTGCACGTACACCGCGCCGCCGGGAAGCCCGATGCCGCCGAGCGCGATGAACACCAGCGGCAGCACCATCGAGAGGACGGGATCGGTGTACTGCAGCGGGTTCAACGTCAGGTATCCGCGTGCCTGGGTGTCGCCGAAACGCCAAGCCGTGTACGCGTGTCCGAACTCGTGCAGGCACAGGGACACCACCCAGCCGGTGAACACGAAGACGAATACCCCGCCGCGGGCCAGCGGCTCGGTGGAATTGCCGCCGAGCCACGCGAGTACCGCCCCGGCAACGGTGAGTGCGACGAGCGCGAGAAAGACCGGGCTGGGACGGACGGACTGGGAGGTCTTCACCGGTGCGAAGCTACCGGACGAGCAACCAGCCCTGCTGGTGCCGATAGAACGTGGACCGGGTGACGGGACGAGCGCCCGCGACACCGTCACGGACCACGACGGCACCTTCGGTTCCCAGCTGAGCCGCCCGTCCGGTCACCCAGCGGCGGGGCAGGAGGCGTGCTCGGCCCCGGACGCCGGCTCGCAGGCCCGGCAGCGCTTCGATGGGTTCGATGTCGACGGCGGCCATGCCCTCGAACAGCAGGGTGTCATCGACTGTGGCCTCGCCGGTGACCGCTTCGCCGTCGGTGCCCTGCCATGAGGCGCGCCCGGCGAGGGCGGTGCCGGTGTCGTCCCGGATGAGTGGCACCCGGTGCGCGCGGCCCGTGCGGGCCCGGCGGGCCGCGCCGATCCCGATCCGATAGGTCCGGCGTGCGCGTGAACGGCGATCTGGCACGAAACCCAACTCCACGTCCAGTCTTTCGGCGCGCATCAGCCGGGTCAGCACCTGCCCCAGATCACCGTCTCCGCCGACCACGATGAGCCGGAGCGTGCCGTCCGGAAGCGCATCCAGGAGTGTGCGCACCGCGTCGGATCCCTCGACCCGGTCCACGGGGAGGTCACGCAGAATGCGGGGCAGTCGGCGGGTGCCGAACAGCAAAACCCGCGCCGCCGCCGTTTCGGTGACGCTCGGGGTACTCACCAGCGACCTCCTTCGTCGGTCCGAATACGTACAAAGCCCGTGGCCTGCGATACAGTGGCTCACCGGCTGAACAACATTTTGCACGCGCAGCGTTGCGCCGCGATGGCCCGCGGTGGGGGCTGCCAACAGGGAAGCGCAGAGAACGCACATGCCGGCAATAGTCCTGATCGGCGCCCAGTGGGGCGACGAGGGGAAAGGCAAGGCAACCGACCTGCTCGGTGGCTCGGTTCAATGGGTAGTCCGCTACCAGGGCGGTAACAACGCCGGACACACCGTGGTGTTACCCAACGGAGAGAACTTCGCCTTGCACCTCATCCCGTCGGGGATCCTCACTCCGGGGGTGACGAACGTCATCGGCAACGGGGTCGTCGTCGATCCGGGCGTGCTCTTGACCGAGCTCGCGGGTCTGGAGCAGCGGGGTATCGACACCTCGGGTCTCATCTTGTCCGCCGACGCGCATCTGCTGATGCCGTACCACGTCGCGATCGACAAGGTGACCGAAAGGTACCTGGGATCCAAGAAGATTGGCACCACCGGCCGCGGTATCGGCCCCTGCTATCAGGACAAGGTAGCGCGTATCGGGATCCGGGTCGCCGATGTTCTCGACGAGGAATCTCTGCGCCAAAAGGTTCATGCCGCACTGGAATTCAAGAACCAGGTGCTGGTCAAGATCTACAACCGCAAGGCGCTCGACCCGGATCAGGTTGTCGACGGTGTGCTGGAGCAGGCCGAGGGATTCAAGCATCGCATCGCCGACGCGCGTCTTGAGCTCAACCAGGCGCTGGAACGCGGTGAGACGGTGCTACTGGAGGGATCGCAGGGCACGCTGCTCGACGTCGATCACGGCACCTATCCCTTTGTGACGTCCTCGAATCCGACGGCCGGCGGCGCTTCGGTGGGGTCCGGTATCGGGCCCACCCGGATCACCACCGTGCTCGGGATTCTCAAGGCGTACACCACCCGCGTCGGTTCGGGTCCGTTCCCCACCGAGCTGTTCGACGAACACGGCGCCTACCTGGCCAAGACGGGCGGCGAGGTGGGCGTCACCACCGGGCGCGCCCGGCGCTGCGGGTGGTTCGACGCCGTCATCGCCCGGTACGCCACCCGGGTCAACGGCATCACCGACTACTTCCTGACCAAGCTGGACGTGCTGTCGAGTCTGCAGACCGTCCCGATCTGTGTCGGGTACGAGGTGGATGGCAAGCGCACCAACGAAATGCCGATGACCCAGAGCGAGATCTACCGCGCCACACCGGTTTACGAAGAGCTTCCGGGTTGGTGGGAGGACATTTCCACGGCTCGCGAGTTCAGCGACCTGCCCGCCAAGGCGCAGGACTACGTGTTGCGTCTCGAGGAGCTCGCCGGTGCGCCGATGTCATGCATCGGCGTTGGGCCGGGCCGCGATCAGACGATTGTGCGGCGGGACATACTCTCGAAGTCATGACTGCCGACGGGGACAGACTCGCCGCACTGCATGAAGAGATGAATCGGGCCATCCGTGAAATCCGTGGCGGGGGTTTTCCCCAGTACTCGCCGTCCTCGGTGGGGCCCGGATTCGGGCGGTTCCTGACCGCCATGCGGCGGCTGCAGGATCTCGCGGTGTCGGCCGATATGGACGATCCGCGCTGGGACGAGGCGGCCGATCTCACCGAGAAGCTCGTCGAGCTGATGGACCCGTACCAGGCGCCCGAGGGTGTCGGACCTGCCAATCGGGTCGCCGACGAGCCCGCCAACGGGCACCTATTGCTGCCGCCGTGGTTCATCGACAAGGCCGGACCGGACGGTATCGAGGCGCATGGTGACTTCCCGCGGTTCTACCTCGGCGGTAATGGCGCCGTACACGGCGGCATCCTGCCGCTGTTGTTCGATCATCTCTTCGGGATGACGGTGATCATGGCGGGCCGCACCATCAGCCGTACGGCCTTCCTGCACGTCAACTACCGCCAGGTGGTGCCGGTCGGTGTGCCCCTGACGGCCAGCAGCCGCATCGACGAGGTGGATCGCCGCAAGGCGTTCGTCTCGGCGGAGCTCTATGACGCACAGGGGACGGTGCTGGCCGATGCCAACGGGCTGATGGTGCAGCTGCTGCCCGGCCAGCCGTGACGGGCTACCTGTCGGCCTGATTCATGGTGGCCTCTTCGAGGTCGAGCCCCCGCAACACGGTGCGCAGCACCTCGTCGTCGATATTGCCCGCATCGCGTTCGGCGATGAACACTTCACGCTCCTTCTCGAGCATCTCCAGGCGCAGGTTCCGGAACGCGGCCATCGGGCTCTCACCGGCATCCTCATCGCTGCGTCCGAGTCGCTCCCAGGCCGCGTTGCGGCGCCGGGTGTTCCAGTGCCGCAGGATCTCCGCGGCCCGGCTGCGCACGTTGGTGTCCTCGATGCCGTCGTTGTCATCCAGGAGTTCCTCGAGACGATCGGCCGCCGCGCGGGCAGCCTTGTCCTGGGCGGCGGCCTCGGCCAGGGCATCCTTGCGTTCATCGTCGCTCTGCACGCCCAGCACCCTGATCACCCACGGCAACGTAAGGCCGTGCAGCAGAAGGGTTCCCACCACCACCACAAAGGTGAGGAACACGATGTGCGGATGCCCGGGCAGCGGCTCGCCGGTGACGGTGGACAGTGGCACCGCGAAGGCCATCGCCAGCGACACCACACCGCGCATCCCGGCCCATGCCACCACAAAGACCCCACGTGCCGACGGGCGTTGGCCGGGCGGACGCATATAGGCGAATGCGAAGACGAACACGATGCGCACCACGATGACGGTGGCCAGCACCGCGATCGACGACAGCAGGATGGTCTGGAACGACAGGCCGCGTAGTCCCTCGATGACCTTGGGCAGCTGCAACCCGATGAGCAGGAACGCGAAGGACTCGAGCAGCAGCTGCACGGCCTTCCACACCGCATCGTCCTGTAGCCGGGTGGCGTATCCGGCATGGACCGAGCGGTGCCCCAGCATCAGGCCGGCGACCACCACCGCGATCACGCCGGAGCCGTGTATCTCCTCAGCGAGCAGGTAGGCGAAGAACGGCACCACCAGGCCGATGGCGCTCTCGGACAGCGGATCGTCGAGCTTGCAGCGGATGATGTTGACCAATTTCCCGATGACAACCCCGACGAGCACCCCACCGACGGCCGCGAGCGCAAAGATCTTGAGCCCGTCGGCCACGGTGGCGCCGAGCCCGATCGCCGCGGCGATCGCGACCCGATATGCGGTGAGTGCGGTGGCGTCGTTGAGCAGACTCTCGCCGCCCAGCAGCGTCATGATGTTGCGCGGCAGGCCCAGGCGGCGGCCGATGGCGGTGGCCGATACCGCATCGGGCGGTGCCACGATGGCGCCGAGCACCATCGCGCCGGCCAGCGGCAGCTCGGGAACCGCATAGAACGCCACGAAGCCCACCGCGACCGTGGTGACCAGCGGAAGCACCACGGCCAGGCTGCTGACCGCCCGCACGTTCTTGCGCAGGTTCACGTAGGAGCTCTCCAGCGCCGTGGTGTAGAGCAGCGGCGGCAGAATCACGAACAGCACCAGGTCCGGGTCCATCTCGATGGACGGCAGGCCGGGGATGGCGGTAGCCGCCAAACCCGCCACGACCAGTACCAACGGGGTGGGAAGCCCGAATCGCCGGGAAATCGCTGCCAGGACGAGGGCGGCCGTGAGTACTGCCAGCAGTGAAACGTTCACCTTCGTATTCTGTGCGGAGAGTGGTCCTGGCACCTAAGCGGGCACGTTGAGAGGGCATGTATGAAGCGGCTGTTCCGGCGCGGATCTGCTGCGCCCGCGTCGACACCGGGGCCGGGCCCCTGTCCGGAGCTGGTGGCCGCCACCGGGCCCGATCCTGAACCCCGGACCCCCGGGCATTGCGAGGACTGCGCCGCGCTGGGCGAGCAGGTCTGGGCCCATTTGCGGATGTGCCTGGAATGCGGCCGGGTGAGCTGCTGCGATTCCAGTCCCCACCAGCACGCCACCGCACATTTTCACGCCTCGGGGCACCCGGTGATGCGTTCCCATGAGCCCGGTGAGGATTGGCGCTGGTGTTATATCCACAGCACTCTGGGTTGAGGATGTGTGGCAATCTGGCACGCTAGGCACGGTCCAACAGGGCAACAGACCGACCGGAAGGCGTAAAAGACATCGTGGTGACGCAGGAGGGTTCGCCCCCCAGCGAGCAAGGGTCGACGGCGTCAACTGACACCGTGGAGCCTGGGCCCGCCGAGACGGCGCCGGTGACCGAGGACGCCATCCGTGCCACCAACGGCGCCAAGGTGCCCAAGGCCGCCAAGGCGGTGAAGCCCGCCGTCGAGACGGCGGCGTCTGCCGGGGACGCACCGGAGCCTGGCGCCCCGAACCGCACCACGGTGATGCTGCTGGGTTCGGGTGAACTCGCCAGGGAGCTGGCCATCTCCTTCCAGCGCCTGGGTGCCGAGGTCGTCGTGGTGGACACCGGCACGCCCGGGCCCGCCCAGGACGCGGCGGACCGTTCGGTGCTCGCATCGATCGGTGAGTCGGAGACCCTGTTCGAGCTCATCGAGAAGGAACGGCCCCGGTTCGTGGTGCCGCTGGTGGAGACGGCCTCGGTCGACGCGCTCGAGAAACTGGCCGAAGGAAAGGTCACCCAGGTCATTCCGACCGCCAAGGCCGTGCGACTGGCGGGCGATCGCGAGGCGATGCGGCGGATGGCGGCCGAGGAACTCGGCTTGCCCACGCCCGCCTACTGGTTCGCGAACTCGGTCGAGGAACTGCACAAGGTTCTCGAGACCGCGGGTTTCCCGGTGGTGGTGCGCCCGGTCTCGGCCGCCTACGGGCAGGGCGAATCGGTGGTGCTGCGGGAGAGCGACGCGGAACCGGCGTGGGATCAGGCCGTCGCGGCGAACATCGGTGACATCCAGCGAGTGCTGGTGGAGACCGTGGTGGAGATCGACTACGAGATCACGCTGCTGACGGTGCGCACGGCCGGGGTCGGCGGTGCGACCAGACTGTATTTCTGCGAGCCCATCGCACACCGCCAGAGTGGCACCGACGCGATGCAGATGTGGCAGCCGCAGCCGCTGAGTCAGGCGGCGCTCGAGCTGGCGCGGTCGATTGCCGCCCGCGCGGTCAATGCCCTTGGTGGGCACGGTGTTTACGGTGTCGAGCTGTTCGTCCGCGGCGACGAAGTCTACTTCTGCGACGTGAGTGCGCGGCCCTATGACTCCGGGCTGGTGACGGTGCGATCGCAGCGGCTATCTGAATTCGATATGCACGCGCGCGCGGTGCTGGGGGTTCCGATCGACACCATTTTGGTGTCGCCGGCGGCCGCCGAGCTGGTCTACGGCGACGGTCAGGGTCCGACGCCGCGGCAGCTCGATGAGGCGTTGCAGATACCTGAGAGCGATGTTCGGGTGTTCGGGCATTCGGAGATCCATCGGCGCCGCCGTGTTGGGTTGGCACTGGCCACCGCACCCAATACCGCGCTGGCGATGAGCCGCGCGCATCAGGTCGCCAGGCATCTGCGGTGACGCCCGAGGAGCAGGTGGAATCCGAGGATCGCGGGAGTATCGGCCCCTTCATCGCTGGGGCGGTGATCTTTGGAATCGTGGTGATCGGTATTGCGGTGTCGACGTTCTTCCGGTCGGGTGACGGTCTCACCGAAGAGGGCAGGGTAGGGCAGTCGGTCATCGCGCAGAACGATGCGCTGCAGCGACATGCCTATGCCGACTATGTGGCCAGCAGCTGCCGAGCCATCATCGGCCCGGAACAGAATGTGATTGCCGCGCAGGACAAATCCGAGGCGGCGCGCGGAAACCGGTATGTGGAGGACGTCAAGGACGTCAAGATCACCGGGGATACCGCCACCGCCGCGGTGACCTATCACTACATGAAATCCGAGGACACCAAGCTCACCGCGGACGTCTCCTTCGTCAAGGAAGACGGCTCGTGGAGGGTCTGCAGCCAGTACCAATAGACTGGCTCTTCGTGGGCTACGCAGGAGATATCACCCCGGAGGCGGCGTGGGCGCTGCTCAAGGAAAACCCAGAGGCCGTTCTTGTCGATGTGCGCACGTCGGCGGAGTGGAAGTGGGTCGGGATTCCCGACCTCACCGAGCTCGGCCGCGACGTCGTGTACATCGAGTGGGTGCGCTCTAACGGCGAACGCAATGAGCAGTTTCTGGAAGAGCTGGCGGCCGCGGGCGTGACCGGGCCGTCCCAGGGGGACGACCGCCCGGTGATCTTCCTGTGCCGGTCCGGCAATCGGTCGATCGGTTCGGCGGAACTGGCGACCGAGGCGGGAATCGCCCCGTCCTACAACGTGCTTGACGGGTTCGAGGGCAACCTGGATGAGAACGGGCACCGTGGCGGCGTCGGATGGCGTGCCATCGGGCTGCCGTGGCGGCAGTCATGAACCAGACTCCTGACGGCATTCCCTCGGTGCGCATACCCAAGGCGCTGCCCGACGGCGTGAGCCAGGCGACCATCGGTGTGCGCGGTGGGCTGCTGCGCTCCGAGTTCGAGGAGACCGCCGAGGCGATGTACCTGACCTCCGGGTACGTCTACGAGAGCGCGGCTGCCGCGGAACGCGCCTTCACCGGCGAGGTCGATCGGTATGTGTACTCCCGCTACGGCAACCCCACGATCTCCATGTTCGAGGAGCGGCTGCGGCTCATCGAGGGTGCCGAGGCGGCATTCGCGACGGCGACAGGCATGTCGGCCGTCTTCACCGCGCTGGGCGCGTTGCTCGGTGCCGGTGACAGGCTGGTCGCGGCTCGGAGCCTGTTCGGGTCCTGTTTCGTGGTCTGTAACGAGATTCTGCCGCGCTGGGGTGTGGAGACCGTGTTCGTGGACGGTGAAGACCTCTCCCAGTGGGAGGAAGCGCTGTCCGTTCCTACACAGGCAGTCTTCTTCGAAACCCCTTCCAACCCAATGCAATCACTCGTCGACATCGAAGCGGTGTGCCAACTGGCGCATGCTGCCGGTGCAAAGGTGGTGCTGGACAACGTTTTTGCTACCCCACTGTTGCAGCAGGGTATTCCGCTGGGCGCCGATGTGGTGGTCTATTCCGGCACAAAGCACATCGACGGGCAGGGCCGGGTGCTTGGCGGCGCCATCCTGGGCGAGACCGAATACATCGAGGGACCCGTCAAGACGCTGATGCGGCACACCGGGCCGGCGCTGAGCCCCTTCAATGCCTGGACGCTGGTGAAAGGCCTTGAAACACTGGATCTTCGGGTGCGGCATGCCAACGAATCCGCCTCCAAGATCGCGCAGTTCCTGGAACAGCATCCCGCGGTGCGCTGGGTGAGGTACCCGTTCCTGTCGAGCCATCCTCAGTACGAACTGGCCAAGCGGCAGATGCGCGGCGGCGGCACCGTCGTCACCTTCGAGCTGGACGCCGACGGCGACGCGGGCAAGCAGCGTGCCTTCGAGGTGCTCGACGGGACCTCGCTCATCGACATCTCGAACAACTTGGGTGACTCCAAGTCGCTGATCACCCATCCCGCCACCACCACCCATCGGGCGATGGGTCCGGAGGGACGTGCGGCGATCGGGCTCTCCGATGGCGTGGTGCGTTTATCGGTCGGGCTGGAGTCCACCGAGGACCTCATCGCGGATCTGGAACGGGCACTCGGCTAATTCGGGCTAGCTTTAGTTAGCAGGGGCTAGCACTAAGGGCGAAGCCTTTGTAGTATCCCGTCATGACGCAACGAAGCGTTCATTTCGCGGTATTGGTGTTTGCCGCCGTGATGATGTCGCAGGCCCTGAGCGCTTGCTCGATGTCGGATTTCGTGGGTGGCGCCGTAGAGCGCACCACATATCCGCCGGTCACGCCGATTCCCCCGCCCCCGCCCGGTGTAAACGTTCTGCCCCCAGACTTTCCGCGGGATATCCCGGTCATCAAAGGCACGTATCGCCAGGATGCCGAGGGCAGTTCTCGGACCTTGGCGGTCAGCGGCGTGGACGCCTCAGCGGTCGCCGCGGCGGGCAAGCTCCTGACCGATGCGGGATTCGAACATCAAACCGTCGTGGGCCAGGACGCCTACCTCAACAGCCGATACACCGTGCTGGTGGTCGGCGACGACCTCGGTGGAACCTTCACCCTGCGCTACACCGTCATGCCGATGACCGGCGTGCCGGGCATGCCCAGTGTCACCTTTCCGCCGTTGATCTGAGGAGCCCAGGATGTCGCACCAATACAGTCCGGCGTTCGAACGGGCCGGGCGTTTCGTGGCCAAGCACGCAAAGCTGGTGATACTGGCGTGGATAGCGGTCGCTGTTCTGGTCAATGCCGCCTGGCCGCAGCTGGAGCGGGTCGCCAACGAACATTCGGTGAGTCCACTGCCGACGGGCGAAGTGAGCCCGGCGTTGGCATCGATGAAGGAGATGGGAAAGGCTTTCGGACGTCCCGGAATCGATAACGCCGTCATCATAGTTATGCACAGCGACAAGGGATTTGATGCCGAGTCGCAGGCTCGGTACTCCGCGCTGATCGACCGGCTGGGTGCGAACAAGGAGTACGTCACCTTCGTGCAGGATCAGCTGGGCGATCCGCGGATGCGCAGTAACCCGTTGGCGCGCAAGCAGGTTCTCAGCGAGGACGGCACCACGTGGTACGCGATGGCGGGTTTGGCCGGGGACCTTGGTACTCCGTTGGCGCAGAGGGCATATCGATCGGTTGACGATTTGGTGAAACAGACGTTCGCCGGATCGGCCACCACGGCGAACATCACCGGCGCGGCGGGCACCATCACCGATATGGGCAACGCCGCGCTGGGCGATCTGCCCAAGATCGGCGCGGTGACGGTGGTCGTCATCGGCCTCATCTTGTTGTTGGTCTTCCGTTCGTGGTTCACCGCGATGCTGCCGCTGCTGGTGATGGGAATGAGTCTGCTCATCGCACGTGGAGTCATCGCCGGACTTGCCGATCGGGGCTTGGTCCCGGTGTCCTCGGTGTCTGCCGGGCTGATGATGGCCGTGCTGATGGGGGCCAGCGTCAACTACACGGTGTTCCTGGTGAGCCGGTACCACGAGCGAATTCGCGCGGGGGAGGCGCCGCCGGATGCGCTGGCGCATGCCTGTGGCTCGATGACCAGGGTCATCCTGGCGACGGCTGCCACGGTGGCGATCGCCAATATCGCCCAGTTGACCGCCAAGCTGGCCTTCCTCGCGGCGGCCGGTCCGGCGGTGTCCATGGGGGTTATCGTCGCGTTCTTCGTGGTCACCACGCTGCTACCGGCGACGCTGAGCCTGGCCGCCCAGCGCGGATTGGGGCTGCCCGGGCCCGATCGGGCCGGCGTGTACTGGCACCGGATGGGGGTGAACATCGTGCGGCACCCCTGGCCCGTCTTCGGTGCGGCGATCGTGATCCTCTTGGCGGCGGCGTCCTTCGTGCCCTTCATGCGGCCCAGTTTCGATATGTCGCGGGTGCTGCCGGATTCGGCCCAGTCGAACCAGGGTATGCACATTCTCAATGCCCACTTTCCCGCCAATTCGGTGATGCCGCAATATCTCCTGATACAGGCGCCATCGGATCTGCGCAATCCGCGTGCATTGGCCGATCTTGACCAGATGGCCGAGCGCATCTCTCAACTCCCGGGAGTCGGGAAGGTCGTCGGCATCACCCGTCCGGATGGCAACAAGCTCACTCAGGCGACGTTGGCATGGCAGATCGGATACATGGGAACGCAGATCGACAAGACAGGCGGGCAGGTCAACGCCGACCTGCGGCCGCAGCTCGAACGGATGTCCAAGCTCGCCGATGTCATGTCGGCCATGACCAACGAACTGGGCGACGGGGATCTGGTCCGGATGCAGCAGATGATGCCGCAGATGTTGTCGATGGCCAAAGAGGTTGAAGGGCAGTTGGACCGGTATCAGTCGCTGATATCGCAGATGGGCACGGTGGCGGGGATGGTGGATCAGCTCGCGAAGATGGGCCCCTCGGTCGAGGCGACCTTCTTGGCGCTCGACGCCGGGGCGTCGTTGACCCAGACGCTGGCCGAATCCCCCTTCTGCCCGGTGCAACCCGATTGTGTGAAGCTGCGCGATCAGCTCGTCGAGCTACGCGACAAGGGGCCACTGGCCTCGGCGGAAAACCTGCGTGAGTCGGTGCGGGCGGTCACCGGCGGCAAGACGATCACCCAGTTACTGGGCGATATGAACAATCAGTTCAAGCAGATTCGCGGACTACTCGCGAAATTGCCCGAGATGGAACGCAAGTTCGAACGTATCTCCGGCTACTTCCAGCAGCTTCAGGGACTGGGTGTGGACATGAACTCCGTCAAGACGATGGGCGTGCGAATCCGCGACCTGAACACCCAACTTGAGGACACCGTGCGGTCCATGGGTGAGGCGGCCGTGACCCTGCAGACCATTGGGAAGGACTCCAATTCCCCTGCCGCATCCGGGTTCTCCGTCCCGGGGGCGATGTTGCAGAACCCTGGGTTCAAGGAGCTGAGTTCGGCATTCTTACAGGACGGTGGGCGTACCGCCATGTATCTGGTTCAGTCACCGCTGAATCCCTATGGGCCCGAAGCGATGCAGCTGAGCCGCGATATGGAGCGTGTCGGCAGCGAGGCAACTCCCAACACGGCCCTGGCTGGTGCCACGGTGTCAGTGGGCGGTTTTCCCGCCATCAATGCCGACCTGAAGAAGGCCTACGACAGCGATCTTCGCGAGATCATCGTTGTCACGCTCCTCATCATCTTCCTGGTGATGTGCCTGTTGCTGCGGGCGGTAGTGGCACCGTTGTACCTGTTGGGCACGGTGCTCCTCACCTATATCGCATCGCTGGGCATCGGCGTGCTGGTGTTCCAGGTTCTCCTTGGGCAACAGCTTGATTGGGCGGTCCCGGCCATGACGTTCGTGCTGATTGTGGCCGTCGGTGCCGACTACAACATGTTGTTCATCTCACGACTGCGGGAGGAGAGTGCCCGGGGCATGCGGCTTGGCATCATCCGGACCGTGCGTCAGACGGGTTCGGTGATCACCTCGGCCGGTCTGGTGTTCGCCGCCAGCCTTTTGGGGATGATGGTTGGCTCGGTCAATCAGATGGTGCAGATGGGTTTCATCATCGGCGTGGGCATCCTGCTGGACACCTTCATTGTCAGGACGCTAATGGTGCCCACCTTGGCTCAGGCCTTCGGCAAGCTGAGCTGGTGGCCCTCCAAGGCGTGACGAAACGTCGAAGGGACTGTGGGGCGGCAAGTTTGAATCACGAGCCATGGCTTTGGTTTAGGTCCGCAACGCGGCGTGCACTATTGCCGTGAGGTACTGTCGTGCAAACGCACGGGCGCTCTCATCCGAATCGGTAGGCAACGCTGTCGACGGACTGGCGAGAAGTGTTGCCGTGATACGCAGTGAGATCTCAAGGGCATTCTCGATTTCGGTGCTCGGCGTTACGCCTTCATCCTGAACGAGTTGAGCGATGGCGTGCAGCATCACGCGTGCGCTAGGCGAGTTTGTATCGAGCAGCTTTTGCAACAACATCCGGTCATCGAATTCCTTGAGAGCTCGAATCATGGGGTGCTCGCGCGCTTCGCGTACGCCGAGGACAAACGCTTCGACTACCTTGTCTTCCAACGACTCTAAAGCTTTTAAAGCCGTTTGTGCTCGGGCGAAGAACTCCACAAGATCGCGGGCAGCAACTGCCGTGACAATGTCGTCCTTGTCTCCGCAGCGCCGGAAAAGAGTAGGGCGGGACACGCCTGCTCGCCTAGCGATCTCGCTGATGGAGGCGCGACGGATTCCGTGTGATACGAACTCGGATCGCGCCACATCGAGCAGCCGCGAAGTCTCGTGATCGAACTTCAGCAGAGCACCGAATTGTGGTGGTTCAGTGCCAGTTTGACGTTCAGGCATGCACGGAACTGTAACAGCCCATAGAGGCGATGCAACATCTGTCATAAATGTTACATTGTTGCATTGCCTGTCTTTGTGTGCTTATGATCCGGCTCACCCACTACGTACGAGGGGAAAGCTGATATGAATCAACCGCCTAGGGCGCGATCCGCGGATTCTCACGTTGGTTGCCCTATCGATGCTGAACCAACGGTGCCCCCTGGTGCATTGTCAGGCCGCATGCGGGTCGATAACCAAGCCCCGCTAGCAGCGTCCGAGCGGGACAAGCTGGGGAGAGCTGCAACTGGCCGATCGAGTGTATTGAGCGCGTTGAACCAAGATCCTTACTGGCCAACGAGACTGGCGGTCCCAACAATTTTGGGGGCAATGCGCGGCGTGGGTAGACCGACGCCATTGCCTCCAGGGCCGAAGGGTCTGCCGGTGTTTGGGTCGTTGTTCGAGTTGCGCCGGAATCCGTTTGAATACATGCGTCGTAATGCCACGGAGTATGGCGACATATTCCGTGTTCCGCTGCCCTTCATGGACATGATCGCGGTGACTCATCCGGACCTGGTGAGCGCGTTCATGGATGAGCCCACTGGGCGTTACAGCATGGCCGGTCCGGGTCGGTGGGCCACACAGATCGTGGGCGCTGCCGTTCCGATGCTTGAAGGAGAGAAGTTTCGGCAGCGTCGAAAGATGCTTCTGCCCATGTTCTCTCGCAGGCATCTGGCACGCATCGGCGATGTGATAGCGGATGAGTTCGTCAAGCGGGTCGACCTGTGGTCGGGGTGGGCAGACTCGGGGCAGGTGGTGGACCTTCAGCACGAGATCGCCAAAGTCACGCTGCCGGCCTTCCTGCGTGCGATGTTCTCCTCTTCCATCAGCGAGGATGAGATACGCAATACCGATATTGATATACGTATGGGGATGGCGCTTGCCGGTGCGGCGTCCATGATGATGCCTATACCACCGTTGTTCCCGTGGCCAGGCCGCCAGAGCGTGCCCCGGTCCGTGGCCAGGATCTACATGCTGGCGAGGAGGCTGATTCGCCGTCGGCGCGAGAGCCCAGTGGATACTAAAGATCTCCTGGATATCTTGCTTGACGCACGCTACGAGGATGGATCGCCGATTTCGGAACGAGATCTGGCGATGGAGCTGATCATTTTGATAGGTGGCGGATACGAAACGGTTGTCGCGTCATTGTCCTGGACTCTGGCACTACTGCTGGCTCACCCCGAGCACCTAGCCAAGCTCTACGACGAGATCGACTCGCTCGGCGGCGCAGTGCCCACGGCCGAGGATCTTCCCCGGCTGCCATGGGCAAAGGCCTGTTTCGATGAGGGGCAACGGTTACAGGGGCATCCCATAAATCCCCGGTTTTCGATGGCGGACAATGAGCTTGGTGGATACGTGGTCCCGAAGTTCACGGTGGTGGGCGCCCCGATGTATGCCATTCATCGCGATCCGCGCTGGTGGCCCAATCCCGATGTCTACGACCCGACGCGCTTCACCGACGAATTGCTCACGCGGGCACGCCCACGGCTAGCCTTCATGCCGTTCGGGTCGGGCCCGCATCACTGTGTCGGCACCGGACTGGCATATATGAATGCGCAATTCCTGCTCACCGTTATCTTCCAACGCTATCGCCTGCATCTACAGCGCGGCTGGTCCCCGCAGCACAAATTCTCCTTCTCGGTCACGGTTGATGGCGGGCTACCTGTCAACTTGAGTCGGGCCTGAGATGCCCATGGATTCTGTAACGGTCAGCATTGACCACGACGTCTGTATGGGTTCTGGGTACTGCGCGCGCGAACACCCAGAGTTGTTTCGGATGACCACCGAAGGTGTCGCGGAGCTGTACTGGGGGACGAAAGAGCCAGTCCCATTGGCTGTTTCGGACAAGCTTCGTAAGGCGGCTGAGGATGCGTCCGCGATCTGCCCCGCTGCCGCCATCACTGTAAGTGACCGATGATTGTTACTGGCCGGGAGGTATTGATGCACCACATCGCGAACCTGATCCCGTTGGGAGAGCGCGGATTTCTAGCGCCGCCAACCGAACTGCAGGTGGCTTCAACATGGGCGTCCCTTGCCGTCATTGGAACAGCGATCTTGCTGACGATTACTGCGATTCTTGGTGTTTTTGTCACCAAAAGAACCCGCAGCCCCATGTTTATCCTAGTGCTTCTCGGAGCCATCGTGTTCCCGACGATCGTGGAGCCACTCGGCGACATCATCGGCGCGACATGGTATCCCAAGAACCACAAATACATCGTCGGTGAATTCTTCGGGCGACCCATGCCACTGTTCGTTTTTCTATTCTATGTCGCTGGCATACCCATCATCACTTGTTCGATCTACGCCTTGATGCGTGCGGGCGCATCAGCGAAGCTACTCATTGGCATGTGGGCGTTGTTGGCAATTCCCGAGATAGCCGCCGAGATGATCGCTACCAAGCTCAATGTCATGCACTACTACGGAAACAACGTGATCTTCGGTATTCCGGCGTCGTCAATCGTGCAGAACGGCGGCTTCATGATCGTCATCGGATGGCTGATGTTGGCCCTGCATCCCGGCGGCAAGCGTGCCGGACTGTGGCGCTGGACTCTGACCCCGTTCGTAGCACCGTTCGGGCTGATGATCTACGCCATTGCCGCAACGGGCGGGTCCTACCTCCTTATCCACACACAAACCTACGGCCCCGCGCTCTGGATCACCACGGCTGGAAGCGTACTGCTGAACATTGCGCTGCCACTGCTGCTTATCTACAACCCCATTGTCACCAGAATCCGTGAATGTCGTCAGCCGACCAACGAAGAGCTAGTTTTGGCAATGCTTTTCATGGTCCCGCCCAAGGATGACTCTTGCATTGCGGCATCAAGAGGCGAGGCGGCCAACCCTTCGGGGGAGGCATTGTGCACTTCGTGAGTCACTGGATCCTCAAAGTCGAGCTTTGAAACTTTCTTGGAAGGGATTATGAAATGACCACTGCTATAAATGAATTCAAACAAACGGAGTATGCGACAGAACTATTCGCGTTCACCAGTCGCTACAAATCACCCGTCGCGCGGAAGTATTATTCAATACTTCCGCAGTTCTTCGAGCGTGTCCAAGAGCAAGAGGACGCGTTATCGGCTGCCGGGCTCCCAGCTCAAGGGCTAACCGCTTTTCTTCGCGACTACATGCATGCCTGGGACCAAGACGACTACACGAAGTTTGATCTACGAAGAGCGTTGGCCTGCGTCACCGAAGACATGGTGTTTACCCTGTCCGCGACATTCAAGTTCCAATGGAAGAACCACAAAGTGGGTTGGAGCAGCTCTCGATTGGCGACGGTGTCGTCCCGGCTGCTTTATGCGTTTAGCCGCGAGGTGATCTTCGGCCCCATGAGTGACTCGCACGACGACCTGCCGGTGTTTGACTTTCACGACGACATCGTCCGGATTGCGATGCCATGGGGCATACCGTTCGAGGCTGCATGGAGCAGGTGGATTCCGAGATTCCTTCAGGTTGGCCCACTTCGGCGATGCTGGCTGATCACAGGAATGGATCGCTATGTGATGCGGCATCAGGATGGCGAATGGAGAATCGCCCGAATTGACACTGACTGGGATATGGCGCAAGCCCTCGTGCAACTGCTGCCGATCCGCACACCCGTCTTCTGACAGAGCCCGTATCTGCACGCCGTCGGACACGCAGAGGTGTCCACCGTTGAGGATAAGTTCTATGCAAAAAGAGCCTTGTAGGTAGCACCGTGTTCCCGCCGACACTGTCTACAGCGATCATGATCGATCAACGGAGTTGCGTGCTTTTGGTATGGCGCTGCCAACTCACAGACGTGTGGGGCTGGGAGGCGCCAGGTGGCCGCGCGCGGGCAAGTGAAACCGGCCCAGAAGCGGCAGCTCGCAGAGCTATTGAGGAAACAGGCTGGGAACCAATTGGTTTGAAGCAGCTGATTGTTTTTCAGTCGACATCCGGCGGGAGGGACGCGCTTCATAAAGTGTACGTTGCTCGCAGGTCCGTCATGGTCGACCATCCGCCTAAGCCTGTTGACCCGAGTGTGGTGCAGTGGATTCCCATGGCCGACATCCCCGCGCTCATCAGGGAGCACGAGATCCTTGGGGCCGGGTCCCTGGTTGGAATTGTGGCGTTGCTGATGGGGATTGGGTTAGAGGATTCAGGCACGGGACTATTGAAGGATGGCGGCCTCCTAGGCCACCAGGTTCGGATGTGGTAGCGGTGCAAACGGGTTGGCCACTCGCCGGCTGAAGGTGCCGTGGAATCCTATCGGCAGGTGGTGTGTCAGGTGAGCCACCGCCAGTGGGCCCTGCTCGACATCACGCGCGTCGAGAATGACCAGCTGTGAACGGTTTTCGACCAGGTCGTGATTGACCGCGAGTAGCCAGCCATCATCTTGTGCCGAGTCTTTGTGGCGTGGCACAAAGAGGGGTTCACACACCGAGGCCTTCCCGAAGTCGCAGTGTGTCATGGCGCCGGTGCGATGGTCGAATTTGAAGATACCGTTGTAGTGGCCCTGGCGTTCCAGCGTGCCTGCGGTGTAGGTGATCTGATGATTGCGGGTGGATTGCCGCCAGTCATATTGCGGGAATTCAATTTTTGCAGACTGTGACACCACTTCCTCGGTGATCTTGCCGCTGGGCGAGATGCGGAATCTGACCAGGTGGCTGTCCGGCCATTCGCGGACTACCAGGTGGTGGTGAGGATTTGGGTGGTCCTTCGGCCCCATCGCGGCATGCAGCGACCGCCGTAGAAATTCGAGGCTCTCATATCTGACGAACTCGACCACCGCATCAGCACCGTCCTGGAAGGCGTTGGTGACATGGATGTGGGTCTGTGGGGCGTGTTCGATGACAATCGGTTTGGATCCGTCGCGGGGCACCAGGATGAACTTGGTACTGCCATTGGTCAGCTGGTATTCGAGGCTCTCGTCGAAACGCTTGCCACGCAGCAGCTGGCCTATGTTGGGGCGGATCGGGTCGAGTACGAAGACCAGATACTTCTCGGTGAGCGCGAAATCGTGGTTCCAGCCCATATCCCACAGGGTCACCGAATTGATCTGCGAGAGTTGGCCGCTGGGGCTCACCCGGTAGCAGCGCAGTCGTGGCGTGGGAAAGACATCCAGGCCGAAGTTGAACATCTCGCCGGTGACGGGGTCCCATTTCGGGTGTGCCGAGAAGGCGCCGACGTACCCGAGCTTGCCCTTGAAGTCGTTGGTGCCCAGCGTCTCCAGAGTGTCGGGGTCCAGCCGATGTGGTGGCCCGCCTTCCCAGAGCGCTAGCATCTCCCCGGCCAGTGACACGATGTTGGTGTTGGCGGTGTTCGCGGGCAATTGGAGGTTGGCCAGTAGTTTTCCGGGCACCTGGGTAGTGATCCCGGGCCTGCGCATCGGGCCGCTCTGCAACCCGTCCCGGAACTGTTGGGTGCGCACATACCGGTTGGTGAAGCGGACCGAGGAACCGTCCAGGATGAATCGGGACACCATGCCGTCGGCGTCGAACATCGTCCGCAGCACGGTGGTGCCCACCTCGAACTTGCCGGGACCGATGCGAAACAGCGTGCCGGTCAGCGCGGGCGGCAAGGCGCCGTCGATATCGGTGAGCTGGTAGTCGTATTCGCGCAGCTGGGACTCGAAGGGACGGGAGATGAGCTCCTCAAAGTCCGTGTCGGAGGCGGAATGCTCGGGTGCGAGTGTCATGAAATCTCCTAGACCGCGTTGTCGGGCAGTTTCTGATGACGGGTGTCCTCAACATTAGCGAGTAGGTTGCCTATGTCAAGACGAAGGGCGTTTCAGCGTGACGAACGGTCAGACTCACCGCACGTACGGTGGTAAGACGCGAGAGCAGCGCCAAGACGAGCGGCGCGTGGCGCTGGTGCGGGCGGGCCGCGAGCTATGGGCCGATGGTGGGCTGCCCGCGGTCACCGTGCGGGGTGTCTGTGCGCGCACGAGGCTGACCGATCGGTACTTCTACGAGCAGTTCTCGGCGATCGGCGATCTGGTTCTGCAGATCGTGGACGACGTGTTCACCGAACTGTTCGCGGCCATGACAGCGGCGGGTCGAGTGGCCGGCGACCAGCCGCATGTGCAGCTGACAGCCGGGCTTACGGCTTACCTCGAGCACTCCATCGCAGACCCGGCGGTGCTGCGCATTCTGACCTCCGACCTCGCGGGATTTCCCGGGCTGGCCGCTAAACGCCGAAGTCTTCAGAACCGCGTCGCGCGCGGGATACTCCTGACCATCGCACCCGAGGTTGCCCAGCCGGGGCCGGCGCTGCTGGAGGCGGCCGTGTTCGGCGTCGGCGGTGTGACCCTCCTCATGGAGGACTGGCTTGCCGATGAAAATAGGTGCAGTGCAGCAGAACTGGGGGCCAGGGCCACCGATATGTGCATGCGCCTGCTGGGGCCGTTGGCCTAGCCGTGGCTTAGGAACTTGGTGGGCCGCAGGTAGAGGATGACGCGGTCTGCCTCATCGCCGGTGCTCTTCCCGGCCCAGGGTGCCTGGTACAGGTGCGCCAACTCCTGGATGAACGACCCGGTTGGGTCATCGTCGATCTGATCGATGGTGCCCCGCACTTCCAGATATCGGTACGGGTTGGTGGGGTCCAGGATCGAGAAGGCGACCCGCGGTTCGGTCTGAATATTGCGGAACTTGGCCCGTTTGTTGGTGTGGGTGAACCGCACCCGCTCGCCGTCCCAGCTGAACCACATGGGACTGGACTGTGCGGAACCGTCGCCACCGACCGTGGCCAGGTGACCGTAGAGGCGCTGTTCCAGGAGATCTTCGAAGCCTGCGGGGATTTCTGGCATGGCCTATTTGAACACTCTGACGGCGCGGATTCTTCCCCGGCCGGACATGACGGATAGCGGCCGTTCGATTCGCCGGGAGCCAAAGACTGTTGTGCACTGGTCGGTGTTCCTAGGTTCGACCGCATGACATCGGCACCCGCTGCGCCGCCGCGCGCTCGGGCATCTGAGGAGTCTGGCCAGCCGGTACTGCGGGTACGGCGCCGGCCACGTCCGGGCAACTGGATCCTCTCGGCCGTGGCGCTGCTGTTCGTGGCGATGTTCGTGCACGGGCTGGTGCGCAACCCGGGGTGGGACTGGCCGACATTTGCGCGGTACTTCACCGCCAAATCGGTACTGGCGGCGTTATGGCTGACGATCAGACTGACGATTTACGGCACCGTGCTCGGGTTTGTGCTGGGTGTGGCGCTGGCGGCGGCACGACTATCCAAGAATCCGGTCTTGCAGGCCATCTCGTGGACGTACGTGTGGATTTTTCGGTCCATACCGCTGATCGTGCAGCTGCTGTTCTGGTTCAACATCGCGTACCTGTACGACAGCATCAGTTTCGGGATTCCTTTCGGGCCGAGCCTGATCACCGTCGATACCAACGAGCTGCTGAGCGGGCTGACCGCCGCGGTGATCGGATTGACTCTGCACCAGGGGGCCTACTTCGCCGAGATCATCCGTGGCGGCATCCTGTCCGTCGACGAAGGCCAATTGGAAGCTGCTGCAGCCCTGGGCATTCCCCGGCGCCGCCAGTTCTTCCGGATCGTGCTGCCCCAGGCCATGCGGTCGGTCATGCCCAACGCCGCCAATGAGGTGATCAGCCTGGTGAAGGGCACGTCCATTGTGTCCACCATGGCCATCGCCGATCTCTTCTATCAGGTGCAGGTCATCTTTGGGCGCAACGGGCGGGTGGTGCCACTGCTCATGGTGGCCACGGTCTGGTACATCGTGATCACGTCGGTACTGACCGTCGTGCAGTACTACATCGAACGGCATTACGCCCGGGGCGCACATCGATGAGCACCATCGAGGTGCGCGGTGTGCACAAGTCCTATGGCCAGGTGGCGGCGCTGCGTGATGTGAATCTGACTGTGCAACAAGGGGAGGTGACGGTCATCATCGGGCCGTCGGGCTCCGGAAAGTCGACGCTGCTGCGCACCCTGAACCACCTGGAGAAGGTGGATGGCGGGACAATCCGCATCGACGGCGAGCTCATCGGGTACCGGCAGCGCGGTTCGGTGCTCTACGAGCTTTCGGAACGAGCCATTTTGCGGCAGCGTTCGCAGGTCGGCTTTGTGTTCCAGAACTTCAATCTGTTCCCGCATTTGACGGTGCTGGAGAACGTGATCGAGGCGCCACTGGCGGTGCGGCGGGCGCCGCGCGCCGAGCTGGTGGCCGAGGCGACCCGGCTGCTGGAACGAGTCGGCGTCGCCGACAAGGTGGCGGAGTATCCGCGCCGGCTATCCGGTGGTCAACAACAGCGGGTGGCCATCGCGCGCGCTTTGGCGTTGCGACCCAAGGTTATTCTGTTCGACGAGCCCACCTCGGCACTGGATCCGGAGCTGGTTACCGAGGTGCTCGACGTGATCCGCCAGCTCGCCAGTGATGGCGCCACCCTGGTGATCGTGACGCACGAGATCGGCCTTGCCCGGGAGATCGCCGACACCGTGGTCTTCATGGATCGAGGCGCGATCGTCGAGCAGGGGCCGCCCGAACAGCTGCTGGACAACCCGTCGCATCCGCGCACGGTCGGCTTCCTATCCAAGGTGTTGGCGTGAGACGTCTTATCGCGCTGTGCTGTGCCGCGCTGGTTGTCCTCACCGGTTGTGGCGCGGGCGCGGAGCCGGAGGTGTCGTCGGCCTTCAATCTGAGTCCTGACCAAGACCGGGTACGCGTGGCCACAGTGGATACGATCGCGGCCGAGGTGCCCGAAGCCATCCGCAGGCGCGGTACGCTGATTGTCACCGGGGACGCTAATTCCGCACCACCACTGCGCTTTTACGCTGATGACGACAAGACGATGATCGGGATCGAAACGGATTTCGCCTACCTGGTGGCAGACATTCTGGGATTGCGTGTAGATCTGCGTTCGGCGGATTGGGCGCAGAACTTCGTCAAGGTGGATTCGGGCGAGGTGGACGCGTTCATCTCGAATGTGACGGTGACCGAGGAACGCAAGGACAAGTTCGACTTCGCGACATACCGTTTGGACAACGTCGCCTTCGAGGTGCGTCGATCGTTGGACTGGAAGGTCAAGGGCGCCAGGGATATCGCCGGCAAGACCATCGGCGTCGGGTCGGGCACCAACCAGGAGGCACTGCTGGTGCAATGGAACGAACAGAACGTCGCGGCTGGTCTTCCCGCCGCCGATCTGAAGTACTTCCAGCAGACCACCGGCTACTACCTGGCATTGGCATCGGGTCGCATCGATGCGTATGTGGGCCCCAATCCCACAGCGGTGTTTCATTCCCAGGCGACCGGACAGACCAAGCTGGTCGGCACATTCTCCGGCGCGGGGGATGCGCTGCAGGGCGAGATCGCGGTCCTGATCAAGAAGGACAATGGGCTGGTTCGGGCTGTCGCGGACGCCATCAATCACGCCATAGCCGACGGCACGTATCGTAAGGTGTTGCAGCGCTGGGGATTGGAGAACGAGGCTGTCGCCAAGTCGGAGATCAACCCCCGCGGACTACCCAGGCAAGGATGACATGACGGCGTGTGAGGATCTGCTGCAGTTTGTGACGGTGGAGCAGCAGGATCCGCTGGCCGCCCCGCTGCTGGCAGAGCTGGCGGTGGAGTACAGCACCCGATACGGCGGGACCCTAGATGAGCACCACGAGTTCCTGGTCAACTACCCGGCCGCGCACTTCACGGCTCCCGACGGTGGTCTGCTGATCGGGGTACAGGGCGGTGCTGCCGTGACCGGTGGCGCCTTTCAGCGATATGACGCCGACACCGCCGAACTCAAACGCATCTGGACGTCCAGCGCCCACCGCCGTCAGGGTCTGGCGGGGCGCACCCTGGCTGCACTGGAACAGGAGATTCGCAGCCGCGGGTATCGGCGCATCTACCTCACCACCGGTCCACGCCAGCCCGAGGCCAAGGCGCTGTATCTGTCTGCGGGGTATCGGCCGCTTTATGACCAGACGCTGTCCGCGGACGAGGTCGGTATCCATCCGTTCGAGAAGGACCTGTAGGCGGCCCTGGCTGGGCACAGAGAACCGAACGGCTTTTCCTTCAAGGTGAGATAAACGCCTTCGTCACGCGGTTCGTGGACGTTGAACATGCCGTGACGACACTGCTCGGATTGGCTCTGGACGGGTACGGATGGCATCCGAGCGCGGATCAGCACACCGGCAGCCCGTTGACCGGAAAGTACTGGACCGAGCAGGTCCAGCACGCCGAGCACGGGCTGCTGGATTTCGTGACGTTCGAAGACTCATTCGCCCGCACCCCCGGCGGACGCCTGGACGCGATACTGACCGCCGCACGCGTAGCCCCGGCGACCACACGTATCGGGCTCATCCCCACCGCACCGGCCACCCACAACGAGCCCTTTCACCTCTCCAAGTCGATAGCCACTCTCGACATCGTGTCCGGTGGCCGCGCCGGCTGGCAGGTGACCATCGCCGATACCGAGGATGAGGCCGACGTTTTCGGCCGCACGAAGGTGCTCTCGCTGCATGACCTGCTGGAGGAGGCCGCCGACTCTGTGGAGGTGGTACGGCGGCTGTGGGACAGCTGGGAGGACGACGCCGAGATCCGAGACCTGGCGACGGGGCGGTTCATCGACAGGGACAAGCTGCATTACACCGACTTCGGGGGCCGCTTCTTTTCGGTGAAGGGCCCGTCCATCACGCCCAGATCCCCGCAGGGGCAGTCGGTGGTCGCGGCACTCGCCCGCAGCCGTCCCGGACAGGCATTCGCCGCGAAGAATGCGGACCTCGTCTTCGTCACCCCGCACGACGGCGCCTCTGCCGCAGAGATCCCTGCCCGCCTGCACAACACGGCAGGTCACCGCACCATCAAGGTGCTCGCAGATCTGGTGGTCTCCTTTGGCCGGGAGGACGAGTTCCGTTCGGATGCAGCCATATTCACCGGCCAGGCGCCGGAACTGGCCGATCTCATCGCCCAATGGCACGAATGGGGTATCGACGGTGTGCGCCTGCGGCCCGCGATCAACGCGCTCGACATTCCCGTCATAGTTGACGAACTCGTGCCTCTTCTTCAGGCCCACCACGGGTTCCGCACCGAGTATGAAAACGGAACGCTGCGCGCACGGCTCGGCCTGCCTACCGCCACCAACCGCTACGCAAGGAAGTCGGCATGAACGTCCCACTCTCGGTTCTCGACCTGTCCCCGGTCAGCGAAGGATCGGATGCCGCGACGGCGCTGCGTAATTCGATCGACCTGGCCCAGCATGCCGAGCAATGGGGCTACCGGCGCTACTGGCTCGCCGAGCACCACTTCGTGGCGGTCGCGAGCACCGTTCCGGCACTGGTCATCGCGCATATCGCTGCCGCCACCCGTCGGATCCGGGTGGGTGCCGGTGCTGTCCAGGTTGCCTCGACCACGGCCGCCGCGGTGGTGGAGAGTTTCGGCATCCTCGATGCGCTCTACCCGGGGCGTATCGACCTGGGACTCGGGCGCACGGGCCATCGCATCAGGGACCGGCTTGCCGGAAATGAGCAGAAGCCCGAACCTGCCCCCGCCCATGAGGTGGATGGGCTGTTCATCCCGCAGGCACCGACGGAGTTCGGCATCAAGGACAACCCGAAGCTGCGGGCCACCGCCGCTGCCCTGCAGCAGCCGGGCGCACAGATCGCCGATTTCGATCAGCAGGTGTCCGATATCCAGGCATTTCTTGACGGTACATATGTCAGTCCGGAAGGTGTTGCGCTGCATATCCGTCCGGGCGAGGGCGCCGATCTGCCGCTGTGGCTGTTCGGTTCCAGCAAGGGCGAATCGGCTCAGGTGGCGGCGCGGCGCGGTCTGCCCTTCGTGGCGAACTACCACGTCACCCCCTGGTCCACCCTGGAGGCCATCGAGGCGTACCGCGAGGCGTTTCAGCCCTCCGCGGCGCTGGCCGAGCCGTACATCATCGTCTCGGCGGACGCCGTGGCCGCCGACGACGAGCAGACCGCGCGTCATCTCACCAGCACCTTTGGTCGTTGGGTGCACTCGATCCGATCGGGGCACGGCGCCATTGCGTATCCCGACCCCGATGGTGCACAACCACTTACCGATGAGGAGCGCCGTCAGTCGGAAGATCGGGTCGTTACCCAGTTCGTCGGCGATGCGGGCCAGGTCGCCGAGCGGCTCGACACCCTGGCCAGGGTCACCGGTGCCGACGAACTGGTGGTCACCTCCATCACTCACCGGCACGAAGACCGGCGCAGGTCCTATGAACTCATCGCCAAGGAATGGGGGCTGATCTGATGAGCGCCCCGTCGGATCCGATTCAGGTTCGGGAAGGCAAGGACCGCAAGCCCATTCACCTGGCTGCGCATTTTCCGGGAGTCAACAACACCACGGTGTGGTCTGATCCCGCCTCGGGAAGTCAGATCGATTTTTCCTCCTTCGTGCATCTGGCCCGCACTGCTGAGCGTGGACTTTTCGACTTCTTCTTCCTGGCCGAGGGGCTGCGACTGCGTGAGCACCGTGGCCGAATCCATGACCTCGACGTGGTGGGCCGACCCGATACGTTCACAGTGCTGGCCGCCCTCGGCGCCGTCACCGAACGGCTTGGGCTGGTGGGCACCATCAACACCACCTTCAACGAACCCTTCAATGTGGCAAGGCAATTCGCTTCTCTGGACCATCTCTCGGACGGACGGGCCGGCTGGAACATGGTCACCTCGTCCGACGCCTTCACCGGCGAGAACTTCCGGCGCGGCGGCTTCCTGGACCACGCCGACCGGTACCACCGGGCCGAGGAGTTCATCACCGTGGCACGCAAGTTCTGGGACAGCTGGGACGAATCGGGTGAGCCGCGACTGGTCAACCATCGGGGTGCGCAGTTCACCGTCCGTGGTGTGCCCACCGCGCCGGCATCTCCGCAGCGGCATCCGGTGCTGCTGCAGGCCGGGGATTCGGCCGACGGGCGTGACTTCGGCGCCAAGCATGCCGACGCGCTGTTCACCATCCACTCGTCGATTCCCGCGGGGCAGAAGTACTACGCGGACGTCAAGGCCCGTGCGGTCGCCCACGGCCGAAACCCGGATCAGCTCAAGGTTTTTCCCGGAGTCACCTACGTTCTGGGCGACACCGAGCAAGAGGCCATCGAGAAGGCCGCCTACATCAGGGACCAGCAGGTGGGCCCGCAGACGGCCCTTGCCTATCTGGAACAGGTCTGGGGCCGCGACCTGTCCGGATACGACCCGGATGGTCCCTTGCCGGATGTCGAGCCCACCGGAGACGACTCGATCACCCGGGGGAAGGCGCGCCACGGCGACCCGCGGGAGATTGCCGCGAAGTACCGGGAGATCGCGGAGGCCAAGAACCTGTCGATCCGCGAGCTGATCAAGGAGGTCACCTCGCGCCAGCAGTTCATCGGTACCCCCGCTCAGGTCGCGGCGGAGGTCGACCGCTACATCCAGGCCGACGCCTGCGATGGATTCATCCTGGTCCCGCACCTGACCCCGGCCGGCCTCGATGACTTCGTGGACACCGTGGTGCCGCTGTTACAGGAACGCGGTGCCTTCCGCAGCGAGTATGAACACGAGACGCTGCGCGAACACCTGGGACTGGATGCCATCTCTGGTGCGAGTGTCGGCTTTCCGCGCGAAACCGCGAGCGCGTAGCGCGCGAGAATCCGGCCTTCGGCGCTAGGTGCGCAGGGCGATCTCGACCGCGTCGCGCAGTGACCCCGTCCAGGCCGGGCCATGCCCCGGAGCCAGCACATCGGCGTCCACCTCGGCCAGAGCCTGCGCACTGCGACGTGCCTGTTCCATGTCCTTGGTGAACGGAGTGGGCAGCAGCTGAGGTCCCGAACGGCTCGCGATCGGGTGCCCGGTGATGATGGCATCTCCGACCACCAGCACGTGACCGGCGACCAGGAACGAGCAGTGACCTCCGGAATGACCGGGGGTCGGGATGGGAACGGGTGCACCCGGTAGATCCGCGAGCTCGGGACCGAGCGGAGCCGCCGTCGGAATGCCGTCACGGACCCCGGCTCCCAGCCGCATCGCGTGGATGACCCACGGCAGCCACCCGGGCCGCCACAGGTTCAGTACCACCTTGAAGGGCTCGGCCTGATCCACGTAGTCGCGCCGCACATTGCCCAGCTCTGCGTTGTGGGCATACACCGGGACACCGTGTTCGGCGGCCCACCAGATCGCCGTCCCCATGTGGTCGATGTGCCCGTGCGTGAGCACCACGGCGCGCACGTCCTGTGGCTTGTGTCCCAGCGCCGCAATGGATTTCAAGACGTCATCGCGATCGCCCGGGTAGCCGGAGTCGAACAGCGCGACTCCCGAATCGTCCGATGCGATCACCCAGTTGACCGCCTCTCCGTTGACCACATGCACGGCGTCGCTGACCTGGGTGATCTCGACCATGAAATAGAGAGTAATGAGTCCTTGGTTAGGGTGGTTGGAGAACTTGCGATGAGCGGTAAGCACCCTTGAGGCGAGGAGCGCGCGGATGGCACGGGAACTGAAGCTGGGATACAAGGCATCGGCGGAGCAGTTCGCGCCGCGTGAGCTCGTCGAGTTGGCGGTCGCCACCGAGTCGCACGGTTTCGACAGTGCGACCGTGAGTGATCATTTCCAGCCGTGGCGATACAACGGTGGTCACGCGCCGTTCTCGCTGGCCTGGATGACGGCCGTCGGCGAGCGCACCCAGCGCCTGCAGCTCGGCACCTCGGTGCTGACCCCCACCTTCCGGTACAACCCTGCGGTCACCGCACAGGCCTTCGCCACCATGGGGTGTCTGTACCCGGGCCGCATCTTCCTGGGTGTCGGCACTGGTGAGGCGCTCAACGAGATCGCCACCGGGTTCATCGGTGAATGGCCGGAATTCAAGGAGCGCTTCGCACGGCTGCGCGAGTCGGTCCGGCTCATGCGCGAACTGTGGACCGGTGAGCGCGTTGATTTTGAGGGTGATTACTACCGCACCCAGGGTGCTGCCATCTACGACGTGCCCGAGGGCGGCATCCCCGTCTACATCGCCGCCGGCGGCGCCGTCGTCGCCAAGTACGCGGGGCGTGCCGGCGACGGATTCATCTGCACCTCCGGCAAGGGCGAGGAGCTGTACAAGGACAAGCTCATCCCCGCCGTCAAGGAGGGGGCGGCACTGGCCGAGCGCAACTTCGACGACATCGACCGGATGATCGAGATCAAGATCTCCTACGACCCCGATCCGGAGAAGGCGCTGGAGAACACCCGCTTCTGGGCGCCGCTGTCGCTGACTCCCGAGCAGAAGCACAGCATCCATGACCCCATCGAGATGGAGCGCGCCGCCGACGAGTTGCCCATCGAACAGGTGGCCAAGCGCTGGATCGTTGCCTCCGACCCGGACGAGGCGGTCGCCAAGGTCGCCGATTACGTGGGCTGGGGCCTGAACCACCTGGTGTTCCACGCACCCGGACACGACCAGAAGCGGTTCCTGGAGCTGTTCAAGAACGATCTTGAGCCTCGTCTCCGTAAGCTGGGATGAGCGCTTACGCGAAGACCGTTAGGTACAGATGAGTTCCCTAGTTCGTCGCTTTATCGATGCGGTCAACACCGTGCCGGTGATGGCATTGAACGTGCCCGGACTGCGCAGCTTGGCGGGCCGCTACTTCACCGTCGTCACCTACACCGGCCGCCGATCGGGGCAGATCTTCAGCACGCCGGTGAACTACTGGCGTTCGGGAGATGACATCGTGATCTGGGTCGGCATCCCCGAAAGCAAGAAATGGTGGCGCAATTTCCTCGGAGAGGGCAGGCCGCTGCAGCTCCGGCTCAACGGAGTTGATGTGCCCGGTTACGGAATCGCACGCAAAGACGACAGCGGCCGCGTGACGGTCACTGTTCGTCTTGGCGAGAGCTCCTAGAGCGAAGTCGGCGAGCCGATAGGGTCAGGTCATGCATGACGACCGGCGAATTGTCGAGGACCGCATTCGGCGTTTCGTCGATAAGCGGCTGAACTGCGCCATCTACGTCGATTCGGCGCCGCTGACACTGACGGCGTGGACGGCACCAGGGGAGCCGGTGCCGTTCGCCGAGGCGGCGTCCCAGGAATTCACCGAGATCACTCCCGGGACGCCCTGGGGACCACCCTGGTCGACGATGTGGCTGCACGTGACCGGAACCGTTCCGGAGCGGTGGCGCGGTCGGTCCGAGGGTGCCCCGGAGATGAGGGTCGAACTCGGCTTCACCGGCGGGCCGGGCTTCAACGCCGAGGGGTTGGTATACCGGCCCGACGGCACCGTGGTGAAGGGCATCGCGCCGCGCAACGCGTTCGTGCCCATCGACGATCTGGACGCCCCGGTGGACTTCTACATCGAGGCCGCCGCCAACCCGGACATCGGCAAGCATTTCTGGTCGCCAATGCCATTGGGAGACAAGGCTACTTCCGGTGATGAGGCGCTGTACCGGCTGGGTAGTATCGACCTTGCGCTGCGCGACCTGAACCTGTGGGGGCTGCAGCAGGACATCGCCACCCTGGACGGGCTGATGCATACGCTCCCCGAGGATCTGCCGCGCCGCCACGAGATTCTGCGCGCGCTGGAACGCATGGTGGACACGGTGGATCCGGAGGATCTCGCGGGTACCGCGGCCGACGGACGTGCCGAACTCGCCGAGGTGCTGGCGCGCCCCGCATATGCCAGTGCCCATCGGATCACCGCCGTCGGGCACGCTCATATCGACTCGGCGTGGCTGTGGCCGGTGCGTGAGACGGTCCGTAAGTGTGCACGGACCTTCTCGAACATGGTCGACCTGATGGACCGGCATCCAGACTTCCGATTCGCCTGCTCCTCGGCGCAGCAGTACGCGTGGATCAAGGACAAGTACCCCACCCTGTTCGCTCGCATCAAGGAGAAAGTTGCTGCGGGACAGTTCATTCCGGTGGGCGGCATGTGGGTTGAGGCCGATACGAACATGCCCGGCGCGGAGGCGATGGCCCGCCAGTTCGTGGCGGGCAAGCAGTTCTTCCTCGACGAGTTCGGGATCGACACCCCAGAGGTGTGGCTGCCCGACTCGTTCGGCTATTCCGCGGCGATGCCCCAGATCGTCACCGCCGCAGGTTCGGAATACTTTTTGACACAGAAGATTTCGTGGAACTCGGTCAACCGGATGCCGCATCACACCTTCATCTGGGAAGGGATCGACGGCACCGGGGTGTTCACGCATTTCCCGCCCGTCGACACCTACAACTCCGATCTGGGCGGCGGCGACCTCGCGCATGCGCAGCGCAACTACCGCGACTCCGGGGCGGGCACCATGTCGCTGGTGCCCTTCGGCTACGGAGACGGGGGCGGCGGCCCCACCCGCGAAATGCTGGCCTACGCCACGCGCAAGCGGTCGCTGGAAGGCTCACCCACGGTGGCCCTGGGTACCCCGGCGGAGTTTTTTGCCGCCGCCCAAGCCGAGTACGCCAACCCGCCGCGCTGGTCCGGTGAGCTCTACCTGGAGCTGCACCGCGGCACGTACACCTCGCAGGCGAACACCAAGCAGGGCAACCGCCGCAGCGAGCACTTGCTGCGCGAGGCAGAGCTGTGGGCGGCGACGGCAGCGGTGCATGCCGGATACGAGTACCCGTACGACGAGCTGGACGAGATCTGGAAGCTGGTGCTGCTGCAGCAGTTCCACGACATCCTGCCCGGCAGCTCCATCGCCTGGGTGCACCGGGACGCCGAACGGAACTACGCGGCGATCGCGACGAGGCTGGAAGCCATCATCGAATCCGCGACGGTCACCCTGGCGGGCCAGGGTGACCGCAGACTGGCCTTCAATGCTGCGCCGCACGATCGCGACGGGGTACCCGCGCTGGGCGCCGCTGTCGCCGATCAGCCCACCTCCGTCACTCCCGTGACGAGTGACGGAGGGTTCCTGCTGGACAACGGGATTCTGGCGGCCACCTTCGATGCCGACGGTCTGTTGGTCTCCCTCATCGATGCTGCCAGTGGCCGGGAGGCCATGGCGGCGCCGGGGAATCTGCTGCAGTTGCATCGCGATACGCCGAACCAGTGGGACGCCTGGGATATCGACGGCTTCTACCGGAACACCGTCACCAATCTGACGCCGGCGAGCTCGGTTGCCGCCGCGGACGGTGCGCTGGTGATCAAGCGTGAATTCGGCAATTCACATCTTGTGCAACGCATCACGCTGCAGGATGGTGCGCCCGCACTGGACATCGAGATCGATATCGACTGGCACGAGTCCGAGAAGCTGCTCAAATTGGCGTTCCCGTTCGACGTGCAGGCCGACCGATCGGCGTCGGAAACCCAGTTCGGCCATGTGTATCGTCCCACGCACGCCAACACCTCGTGGGACGAAGCCAAGTTCGAGATCTGTGCGCACCGCTGGGTGCATGTGGGCGAATCCGGATACGGCGTGGCAGTGGCCAACGATTCGACCTACGGACACGACATCAGCAGACGTGGCACCACCACCGTGGTGCGGATGTCCCTTTTGCGCGCGCCGCTCTTCCCGGATCCCGATTGCGATCAGGGACATCACCGATTGAGGTTCTCGGTACGCCCTGGCGCGACGATCGGCGACGCCGTCGAGCAGGGATACCGGCGCAACCTCGACACGAGGGTCATCGAGGGTGCCGCGGCGAGCGTCGAACCTCTTATCAGCCTGGATAACCCGGCCGTCGTCGTGGAATCGGTGAAGCTGGCCAACGACCGCAGCGGTGATCTGATCGTCCGGCTCTACGAGTCGCGCGGTGGACGGGCCGATGTCAGCATCCACGCGAATTTCAGCCACGACGGGGTGGCCGTGACCGATCTGCTGGAACGGCCGATCGAGTATCCGGATGCGATCAAACTCTGGGTCAACGATATTCAACTGACATTGCGTCCGTTCAAGATTCTGACGCTGCGATTCACTCGTGTAGGAAGGCGTGCATGACCGAGGCTAGAGGATTGAAGGCGTCCAGTATCTACATTGCCTCACCCGAAGGTGATACCGGAAAGTCCACCGTCGCACTGGGTGTGATGCATCGGCTGGCCGCCTCGGTGGCACGCGTGGGCGTGTTCCGCCCCATCGCGCGGTCCGGGGAGAGTGTGGACTACATCCTGGAACTGCTACTGGAGCAGAGCACCGCCGACATCGCCTATGAGGACTGTCTGGGCGTCTCGTACCACGATCTCCATCAGGATCCAGATGCGGCGATCGCCCAGATCGTCGACAGGTACCACGCGGTCGCGGAGCGCTGTGATGCCGTAGTGATTGTCGGCAGCGACTACACCGACGTCGCGAGTCCCAGTGAGCTGAGTACCAACGCACGCATCGCGGTCAATCTTGGCGCACCGGTTCTGTTGACCATCAAGGGATTCGGTCGAACTCCGGACGAGGTGGCGGCCCTTGCCGAGGTCTGTCTCGGCGAGCTCAAGGTGCAGCGTGCGCACACCGCCGCCATTGTGGCCAACCGGTGTAATCCCGATCAGCTGGACGAGGTGCGCCAGGCGTTATCGCGTTTCGACAAGCCCGCCTGGGTGCTGCCCGAGGTACCGCTGCTGGTCTCGCCGTCGGTAGAAGAGCTCATGAAAGCGGTGAAGGGCTCGTTGGTCAGCGGCGACGAGGCACTACTGTCCCGCGAGGCCACCAGCTTCATGGTGGCGGGCATGACCGCCGAGCATTGTTTGGAGCGCCTGCAAGAGGGGCAGGCCGTCATCTTCCCCGCCGACCGATCCGATGTGCTGCTGGCGGTGGCGAGCGCGCATGTGGCGGAAGGATTTCCATCGCTGTCCGCGATCATCCTCAACGGCGGACTGAAGCTGCACCCGCGGATCGCCGACCTGGTGGACGGGATCGGGCTGCGGTTGCCCATCATCGAGACGGATTCGGGCACGTTCGAGACCGCGAGCGCCGCAGCGCATGCCCGCGGCCGGGTCACGGTGGCCTCGGCCCGCAAGATCGACACCGCGCTGGCGCTGATGGATCGATATGTCGACGGCGCGGATCTCATCGCGCAGCTGGCCATTCCGATTCCCTCGGTCACCACGCCGCAGATGTTCGAGTATCAGCTGCTGGATCGGGCGCGGGACAACCGTAAGCGCATCGTGCTCCCGGAGGGCGACGACGACAGGATCCTCAAGGCGGCCGGGCGGCTGCTGCAGCGTCAGGTCGCAGATCTGACAATCCTGGGTGAAGAGGCGGAAATTCGTTCCCGCGCAGCCGAGCTGGGCGTGGACATCTCGAATGCCCTGGTGGTCAGCCCCAAGACCAGTGAGCTCGCCGAGCAGTTCGCGGGCCAGTACTTCGAGCTGCGCAAGCACAAGGGCATGACTCCTGATCGTGCGCGCGAGATCATGCGTAACGTCTCGTACTTCGGCACCATGCTGGTGTACAACGACATCGTCGACGGCATGGTGTCGGGCGCGGCGCACACCACCGCGCACACCGTGCGTCCCGCCTTCGAGATCATCAAGACCAACCCGGATGTCTCCACGGTGTCCAGCATCTTCCTGATGTGCCTGGCCGACCGGGTATTGGCCTATGGCGACTGCGCCATCGTGCCCGACCCCACCTCCGAGCAGCTGGCCGATATCGCCATCTCCTCGGCGCGTACGGCCGCCCAGTTCGGCATCGACCCGCGGGTCGCGATGCTGTCCTACTCGACGGGAAACTCGGGTAGCGGTGCCGAGGTCGAAAAGGTTCGTATCGCAACCGAATTGGTTCGTACCAGGCAGCCCGAGCTGCTGGTCGAGGGGCCCATCCAGTATGACGCGGCAGTGGAGCCCTCGGTGGCGGCCACCAAGATGCCCGACTCCCCGGTCGCCGGACGCGCGACGGTGCTGATTTTCCCTGACCTCAACACCGGGAACAACACCTACAAGGCGGTGCAACGCAGCGCCGGGGCCATCGCCATCGGGCCTGTGCTGCAGGGCTTGCGCAAACCCATCAATGATCTCTCCCGCGGCGCTCTGGTGGAGGACATCGTCAACACGGTCGCGATCACCGCGATCCAGGCCCAGGACCTGACCCGATGAGCGCGGTACTGGTCCTGAACTGCGGCTCGTCTTCGGTGAAATATCAGCTCATCGAACCGGATTCGGGCCGGGTGGACGCGCACGGGCTGGTGGAGCGCATCGGTGAAGAGCCGGTCCGCGATCACGAAGAGGCACTGCGGCTGGTTTTCGACTCCATCAACACCGACGACGTGGTGGTGGTGGGCCATCGTGTGGTGCACGGCGGACAGAAGTTCCACGAGCCGACGGTGCTCGACGACGCCGTGGTCGCGCAGATCGCGGAGCTGTCGTCACTGGCGCCGCTGCACAACCCGGCCGGTGTGCAGGGCATCGAGGTGGCCCGGCGCCTGCTGCCCGATGTGCCGCAGGTGGCGGTGTTCGACACCGCGTTCTTCTACAGCCTGCCGCCAGCGGCGGCCACCTATGCGCTCGATCGTGAGGTCGCCGAGCGATACGGCGTGCGGCGCTATGGATTCCACGGCACCTCGCATCAATACGTGTCACAGCAGGCCGCCGGCTACCTGGGGCGCGCGTACGCCGACATCAACCAGATCGTGCTGCACCTGGGCAACGGCGCATCGGCGTCGGCGATCCTGCATGGCCGCGCCGTGGAGACCTCGATGGGCCTCACTCCGCTGGAGGGCCTCGTGATGGGCACCCGTACCGGCGATATCGACGCCGGCATCGTGTTCCATTTGGCACGCCACGGCATGAGCATCGATGAGATCGACACGGTGTTCAACCGCCGTTCCGGCATGCTCGGACTGTGCGGGGCCAACGATTTTCGTGAAATTCATCGACTAATCGAGGCGGGAGACGCATCGGCGCAGCTTGCGTACGACGTTTATGTGCACCGGCTGCGCAAGTACATTGGCGCCTACATCGCGACATTGGGTGGCGCCGACGTCATCTCCTTCACCGCCGGGGCGGGCGAGAACGACGCAGTGCTGCGTGCCGATGCCATGGCCGGACTCGAAGTGCTCGGCATAGAGATCGATCCGGAACGAAACCTGGTGCGGTCCGGCGAGATTCGCCGCATTTCCACCGATGGATCCCGGGTGACGGTGCTGGTGGTGCCCACCAACGAGGAACTGGCCATCGCCAGGGCGGCGGTGGGGGCGGCCCTAGAGCAGTGAGGTCGGCCGGGTGGCGTTGGCCAGATCCACCAGTGCGTAACGGTGGGCGCGCTCGGTGGCCCGGCGGGCCAACGCCCGCAGGCTCCGCTCAACACCTTGGCGCAGGCCACGTTTGGTGAACGGGACACCCAGGATGTGATGTCCGGTCGAATGATTGGTCTTGATCCAGTCCAGCGCCGTCCCGAGCACCAGCGCGCGGATCTGCAGTACACGCGGTTCCGTCTCGGGTAGTGCTTCCACTCTGCGGGCCGCCTCGCGGATGTCGTCCTCGGTGACCTCGGTGAGCGTGCGACCCGAGAGCAGGGTGACCGCACTGGTGAGACGCGCGGTGGTGAAATGGCGCGACGTGGGGGGCACGTTATCGAGCATGCGCACCGCCTCGGCTCGCTCCCCGCGGGAGGCCAGGGTGCGAGCCAGCCCGTATCCCGCGGAGATGACGCTGTTGTCGGTGGACCAGACGGTGCGGTAGAAGTCGAGGTTCTTCTCGTCATTGGCAAGTTCGGCGGTGGCGGCAAGTGCCATCTTGGGGGCGATCTCACCGGGCAAGAAGTCCAGAACAGCGGTGAAATGCTTTGTGGCTTGGTCGTAGTCACCGTTGAGAAGGGCCGCCATGCCGCGGTACCAGGTCAGTCGCCACGGGGTGCCCACCCGGTCCTCGAGCTGATCCAGCTTGCTGTTGGCCTTGGCGACATCGCCCAGATCGAGGAGTGCGCGTGCCTCCATCAGGGGCAGCTCCATCGATTCGGTCAGGTCCACCCCGTCGGCGTCGATTCGGCCCAGGCGGGCGGCCTTCAGGGATTCGAGGGTCTGTATCGGCTGGCTCAGTACGGTTGCCTGCAGGATGGCGGCACCCACGTCTGTGGGGTCGAGAAGCGGAACCTGAAGAGCTGTAACGATATCCGGCGCCGTCAGGCTCGGCGGGTGAGCCAGCCCGTCGACGTAGACGTCGGTGTGGGCTACCAGCAGGTCGACCCCGAAGGTGGACCGGGACGGGCTGAACAGGGTGGACATGCCCGGGCGTGGTGTGCCCGAGTCCAGCGCCACCACCTCGCGCAGTACTCCCACCAGCTGAGTGGCCATCTCCTCGGCGCTGCCGAACCGTGCGGTGGGGTCGGGATCGATGGCCCGGCGCAAAAGGCGGTGATACGAGTCGTACTTGGCGAGCACCGGATCTTCGTTGGGCAGCCCGTCCTTGTATCGGCCCTTGCGGGTGGGCATGCGCAGGGTCAGCGCCGCGAGGGTGCGTCCCACCGTGTAGATATCCGACGCGACAGTGGGGCCGGTCCTGGAGATTTCGGGTGCCTGGTAGCCGGGAGTTCCGTACAGGTTGCCGTAGGCGTTGACCGCGGCCACCGCGCCCAGGTCGATGAGTTTGAGCTGCTCTTCGGTGACCATGATGTTCTCGGGCTTGAGGTCGTTGTAGGTGAGCCCAACCGAGTGCAGAAAGCCCAGCGCGGGAAGAATTTCCAGCATGTAGGCAATGGCCTGTGCGACGGGTAGGGCCTTGCCCTTGGGCTGTTTGAGCGAGGTGCCGCCGACGTACTCCATCACGATGTATCCGACCGGATTCCCGTGCTGGTCGGGGTGTTCGACGAAGTTGAAGATCTTCACGATCGAGGGGTGCGCCACCTCGGCGAGGAATCGCCGCTCGGCCATCGCGATGTTCTGTGCTTCGGCGTCGCCGGAATGCACCAGACCCTTGAGCACCACCGGACGGTCATTGACGTTGCGGTCCACCGCGAGGTAAATCCATCCCAGACCGCCATGGGCGATGCAGCCCTTGATGGCGTACTGCCCGGCAATCACATCGCCGGGATTCAGCTGCGGCAGAAAGGAAAAGGTGGACCCACAGGCTGGGCATGTGCCCTCACTGCAGGCGGGGCCATCCTCCGTGGAGCGGCCCACCGGTTTACCGCAGTTCCAGCAGAATCGTTTGGACTCTTCGACGACCGGATTGGTCATCAAGGCGGCCAGTGGATCGATTTCCGGAACACGCGGGATCTCGACCAGGCCGCCGCCGAGTCGGCGGGTGGGGGAGAGCCGGACTCGCGTGGTGGTGGCGCGTACCTCTGGCTGTGTGGTGGGTTGGGTTGTGGGCTGGGTGAAATCGGGGGCACGGAACACGGCCTGGGTAGCCATGGGGCGCATCGTGGACGCGGAGTCCGCATCCAGGTCCGCCAGGGATGCGGGCCGCGTGCCCGGACCTTCGTCTTCGTCCGCGTCGTCGACCAGATCCTCTGGGTCTTCCAGGCTGCCGGGATCTTTACTCATCAGTCCCGGTACCTTGCGCTCGGAGGTGCGGGGGCGGGCCCCAGCACGCTCAGCCATTTGCGGTACAAGGCATTCCAGGTGCCGTCGCGCCGGATGCGTTCCAGGGTGCGATTGACGTACCGGACCAGATCGGTGTTCTCCAGCTTCATGCCGATTCCGTACGGCTCATCGCTCATGTTGGGCCCGATGATGTGCAGGTACGGATCCTGGGACATCAGGCCGGCGAGTATCGAGTCGTCGGTACTCACCGCGTCGACCTGGCGTTGTTGCAGTGCCACAAGGCAATCCGCCCACGTCACCACCGACATGATGACCGGCGGCGGGGTGATCTGCGAGAGCCGGTTCAAGGAGGTGGTGCCGCGCGCGGCGCACACCCGTCTGCCGGAGAGGTCCTGTGCGTTGGTGATGCCCGAATCCCTGCTGGTCAGAATCCGTTGGTAGGTCATCAGATAGACGGTCGAGAAATTGACCTCCTTGCGCCGTGCGCAGGTGATGGTCATGGTCTTCACCACGATGTCGACGGTCGAGTTCTTCAATGCCGCGATGCGATCTGCCGAGGACAGAATCCGGTACTCCACCCGCTCGGGGGTGCCGAAGATGTCGCGAGAGATCTCCCCGGCGATATCGACATCGAATCCGGTCAGTTCCCCGGTGATCGGGTCGCGGAAGCTGAACAAGTTGCTTCCGATGTCCAGCCCGACGATGAGCCGGCCGCGCCTGCGGATCGCCGCGACCGCGTCATCGTTGGCGGCCCGGTCGTTGGTGGGCCGCAGACTCGCGGTGGGGTCGCACGAGGTGTCGACCTTGGTCAGCGGCGCGAGGTTGGGTTCCTGCTCGGTCATCTCGGCAGGGGTCGGCCTCGGCACGGTGAGCTGTGGCAGCGGAGTGGAGTTCTCGGGCGTCGAGCATCCGGCCAGCACGGTGGCGATAGCCGCCAACGCGGCAAGTCTGCGTGCGGTGCCCTGCGTCGCTGTTCTCATCATCGGTACTCGCTCAGCCGCGGCCACAGACCGACTCCCACGCATATCGCGCCGCCCACCGAGAGGATCAACGCGCCCGCGGAGGACAAGGTCAACGCGCGTTCGGCATTGAGAACACCCGAGCGGAGTTGGCGGCGGCTGTCCTGAACGCCGTTGCGCAGCGCCGCATCGAGGCTGTCGAAGGCAGGCGTCGAGTCTGACTCACTGCTGCCCAGTGCCACCTGGGTGGCGGCCTGGTAGTTGCCGACACCGATGTAGGCGTTGATGCGGTCATCGGCCTGCCGCCATCTGGTGAGCAGCTGCTGCGCCCGTTCCAGGTCCGCGCGGGCGATGGCATCCGGGTTGCTCAGGTACTCGCCGATCTTGCGTTCCATCTCATCGATGCGGTCGTAGTAGGACTTCTTGCGCACACTTTCATCACCGCGGCGGATCAGTGCCAGCGTCTCGTCGGCGCGGGCCTGCTGCGCCGAGATGACCAGTTGAGTGATGGTTTTCAGGGAGTGGGCGCCGCCGTTGCGCGCGTCGGTGCCCAGCGAGGCAGAAACGGCCAGTGCGATACCCACCCAAACCACCATAAGCAGTAGGGCCGCGCCCCCCGCCAGCATGCCGGGATTGATGAGGCGTCGCGTCTGCTTGGACAACCAGCGATGACCCAGGACCCCACCGATCATGGTGGCCAGCACGATGAGGATCACCGGGAAGGGCACCCGGGTGGATGCGCTGGTCTCCTGATCGACGCGGTTGGACGTTTCTTCGTAGAGACGCTGCGCGTCGGGCAGGATCGTGTGCTGCATCAGTGCGGATGCCTCGCTCAGGTACGAGGCGCCGACGGGATTACTGGCCCGATTGTTGGTGCGCGCGGTCTCGATGAGTCCGGTGTAGACCGACAGTTCGGCGTTGATGCGGCTCAGCAGCTCCTGCATCGGCCGGTCGGTGAGACCGCTGGACGCGGCGACGAGTGCGGTCGAGGCATCGGTGATGGCCTGCTCGTACCGCTCACGGACGCCCTGTGGTTCGGTGCCCGCGATGAACGCGGTGGTCGCCGCGGCATCGGCGACCGACAGGGTGCTGTACAGCTGCCCGGCGGAGTACGCCAGCGGTTCGGTGTGGTTGAGCACCGTGCTCAGGGCGAGTTGCCGGTTCTGCACGCTCGCCGAAGTGGCCACCGCGGACAGCACGCCGGCGGTGGCCAGGACGATACCGAGCATCAGAATCTTGCCGGGAGTGGACTTGAGGAACCACCACCACGGATGAGCCGGCACGACGGGGGTTGTCGCGCCGACGGGCTCGGTCGACGGGTGTGCTAACCGCGTCGTCCCGACAGTCACCTCTTACCTTCCTCTCCCGGCCTTAATGGGAAGTCTAAGAGCATATTTAGTCTTAGGTGGCTCTACTGTGGACTCTGTGCGTGGCGACGGTGACGGATGGGTTGTCGCTGACACGGGTGCGCGATTCTGGGGGCGGTTCGGTGCAGCGGGTTTGCTGTTACGCGCACCGCTGGCGAGCGGCCAGCCCGCGGTGCTGCTACAGCACCGGGCCTGGTGGAGTCATCAGGGTGGCACCTGGGCATTGCCGGGCGGGGCGCGGGACAGCCATGAGTCGGCCGAGCAGGCGGCGGTCCGGGAGGCAGCCGAGGAAGCGGGAATCGAGCCGGGCGCCATGACCATCCGCTCCTCGGTGGTGACCAAACGCATTGACGGCCAGGCGCACTGGACGTACACGACGGTTGTTGCCGATGCTCCCGAGTTGTTGCCCACCGAGGCCAATCACGAGAGCACCGAGCTGCGATGGGTGCCCGAGGAAAAGATCGAGGGAATGCGGTTGCATCCCGGGTTCAAGTCGGCGTGGCCGCTGCTGCGGGTGGTCGCGACGCTGCAGGGGACATCGAATGGTTTCTCCGGGCCCGGCACCGTCGAGCTCGAGCCCGGGCGCTTCGCCTGGCAACTGCCGTAGCGTTCGGTTATGCGTACCGGATTTCTCTTGATGCTGGCCGTGATCACGAGCGTGCTGATGGGTGCCTGCAGCTCAGAGAAAGCCGAGAGCGGACCGGGCGAGCGCAACGAGGTGGTGGCGACCGCGCTTGCTCGCGTCGAGGCCGACCTGGGTAAACCCGTCAAACTGGACGTGAAGACGTTCAAGAGTGCTGACGACTGGGCACTGGTCGACGGTCAACTGCAGGACACCGGCGGCTCCGATCCCACCCGGTATGAGGGCCTGCTCAGAAAGAACGGCCCGAAGTGGACCATTCTCGAGAGCGTGATCGGGTCCACCGATGCGCAATGGGTGGGCTGGAAGGCGAAGTATCCGGAGGCTCCTGCGCAGATCTGGCCCTGAGGGGTACGCCGAGCGCATACCGGGTGCAGCAGATCTGCGTGGTTTACGTGCGTGCGGTATGCGCTGGGTGAACTAGCTCGCGAAGTGACGCTGCCGCCGCACCAGGATCGACCGACGCGGTGATCGCCCGCACCACGACAATCCGCGACGCTCCGGCCGCGACGACCTCGGGCACCCGCGTCTCGTCGATACCGCCGATCGCGAACCAGGGCTTGGCAGTTCCGAGCGCTGCGGCCATGCTGACAAGTTCGAGACCGGCCGCGGAGCGGCCCGGTTTGGTGGGCGTCGGCCAGCACGGCCCGCAGCAGAAGTAGTCGACCTCGGTATCCAGGGCCGCCTGGCTGGCCTGAGCAGCGTCATGTGTGGACCGGCCGATCAGCACATCCGGACCGACGATCTCCCTGGCGACCGCAAGAGGCAGGTCATCCTGGCCGAGATGCAGGATGTCCGCCCCCGCCGCGCGGGCGATATCGGCGCGGTCGTTGACCGCGAACAACGCGCCGTGACGTGCGGCGGCCGCACCGAGAACAGCCAGGTACTCCAGTTCTTCGGTGGGCTCAAGCCGCCCGAACTGCTGCTCGCCGACTGATCCCTTGTCGCGCAGCTGCACGATGTCGACCCCGCCGGCAAGGGCGGCATCCACGAATTCGGCGAGATCGCCGCGCTCGCGGCGCGCGTCGGTACAGAGATAGAGGTGAGCAGACCCAAGCCGGGCCGAACGCGGGTGCATAGTCGAAGACGCTAGCGTTGTAGGTGTAAGTAACGCGGGAGCCCCAGGATGAGCGGGCTGAGAGTGGGCCAACGAATCCGGCCCTGACCGTCCGACCTGATCCGGGTCATGCCGGCGAAGGGAGTGACTCCGATTGTGATGTCGTCTCAACCAGGCTCTGTCGCCGTCATCGGTGGCGGGGTCATCGGGCTTTCCGTGGCACGTGAAGCTGCCCGCCGCGGCTGGCAGGTCACCGTCCACGACGACGGCCGAAAGGGCCCGTCCTGGGTGGCGGGCGGCATGCTTGCGCCCTACAGCGAGGCCTGGCCGGGTGAGGATGACCTGCTGGATCTGGGTATCGAATCCCTCGGGATCTGGCGTGACGGCTTCATCGACGAGGACGTAGCAGGCGCGGTGATCACCGCACGGGGGTCACTTACCGTGGCCGTCGACACGGCCGACGTCGGTGAGCTGAGGACCATGGCGGACTGGCTGGCCGGGCGCGGGCATACCGTTGCCGCGACCACCAATGCCCGCGACATCGAGCCGCTGCTGGCGCAGAACATCCGCCGCGGATTCACCGCGCCCGAAGAACTCGCCGTCGACAATCGCGCGGTGTTGGACGTATTGGCCACCGAATGCGAGGCGCTCGGTGTGCGTAAGGGCCCTGCGGTTACCCACGCCGAAGACGCATCCGCCGATCAGATCGTGATCGCGAACGGGGTGCAGGCGGCAACCCTCGCGAATCTGCCGATTCGTCCGGTAAAGGGCGAGGTACTGCGGCTGCGACGGCGACCCGGCGCGATGCCCCCGCCCGCGAACGTGATCCGGGCGCGGGTACACGGACGCCATGTCTACCTGGTACCCCGGCACGACGGTGTCGTCGTGGGCGCCACGCAGTACGAGCATGGCCACGACACCGCGCCTGCCGTGGCGGGCGTGCGGGATCTGCTCGACGACGCGTGCGCGGTGCTGCCCTGTCTGGGGGAGTACGAATTCGCCGAATGCGCGGCGGGTCTGCGCCCGATGACCGATGACAATCTGCCCATGGTGGGCAGGATCGACGATCGGACTCTCGTGGCCGCCGGTCATGGCCGCTCGGGATTTCTCCTCGCGCCGTGGACGGCGAAGACGATCGGGGTGGTGCTTGACGGAGGCCAGCCGCCGGATGCCGTCGATCCCCGCCGGTTTGAGAAGGCACATAGTCAGGAGGCCCGATGAACATTCAGGTAAATGGTGATGCGCGCGAGGTCACCGAGGGTGCCAACATCTGGCAGCTGCTCGACCAACTGGGCTTTCCCGAGTGCGGTATCGCGGTGGCTATCAACCACACCGTGGTGCCCAAATCCGATTGGGACACCACGGTTTCCGACGGTGCCCTGGTCGAAGTCGTCACCGCGGTGCAAGGGGGGTAGGTGCTGTGGTTAGTGCAGACGAACCGCTGTGTATCGCGGGCCGCTCATTTGGTTCGCGGCTCATCATGGGTACCGGTGGCGCCGCGAATCTCTCGATTCTGGAAAGGGCACTGCTGGCCTCCGGTACCGAGCTGACCACCGTCGCGATCCGGCGGGTGGATGCTTCCGGGGGCACTGGAGTGCTGGATCTGCTCAAGCGACTCGACATCATGCCGTTGCCCAACACCGCAGGATGTCGCGGCTCCGCCGAGGCCGTGCTGACCGCGCAACTGGCCCGTGAGGCGCTGGAGACCAACTGGATCAAGTTGGAGGTGATCGCCGACGAACGCACGCTTCTTCCCGATGCCGTGGAGTTGGTGCGTGCGGCCGAGCAACTCGTCGACGACGGGTTCGTGGTACTGCCCTACACGACCGACGATCCGGTGCTGGCCCGCAGATTGGAAGATGTGGGATGCGTCGCGGTGATGCCACTCGGAGCGCCCATCGGCACCGGGTTGGGCATCACCAACACACATAACATCGAGATGATTGTGGCGGCCGCCGGAGTGCCGGTGATCCTGGACGCGGGAATCGGCACCGCCAGCGATGCCGCGCTCGCGATGGAACTCGGCTGCGATGCCGTGCTGCTCGCGACGGCCGTGACCCGCGCCGCCGATCCCGAACGCATGGCCGCGGCCATGGCAGCAGCCGTAACCGCCGGGCACCTCGCGCGTCACGCCGGCCGCATACCCCGTCGATTTTGGGCGCAGGCCTCCAGTCCGGCACCGGACGGACCCCCAGTGCAATAGCTGGCATAGTGGGCCGCATGATCGAACTGCGGTCGCTGACCAAGGTCTATGGGCAGACCCCGGCGGTCGATGACCTCTCGGTAACCATCGAGCCGGGCGTCGTGACCGGGTTCCTGGGACCCAATGGGGCAGGTAAGTCGACGACGTTGCGCATGATCGTCGGGCTGGCTCGCCCGACGTCCGGGACCGCGACTATCGGTGGCAAGCAGTATCACGAGATCGACCATCCGCTGCGCGAGGTTGGGGCGCTGCTGGATCCCAAGCAGTTTCACCCCAATCGGACGGCGCGTAACCACCTGAGGTGGATCGCCGCTGCCAATGACATTCCTTCCCGGCGGGTGGACGAAGTGCTGGAGATGGTCGGGCTGACCGAGGTGGCCGGTCGTCATGCCGGCACCTTCTCCCTGGGTATGTCGCAGCGCCTGGGCATTGCCGTGGCACTGCTCGGCGATCCCCAGGTATTGCTGTTCGATGAGCCGGTCAACGGCCTGGACCCCGAGGGCATCCATTGGATTCGGACTCTGATGCAGAGTCTGGCCGCACAGGGCCGCACGGTGCTGGTCTCCAGTCACCTGCTTTCTGAAATGGCCAACACGGCAGACCAATTGGTGGTCATCGGCCGCGGCCGGCTTATCGCGGCGACATCTATGCATGAGTTCGTCAGTCGGGCCGGTGCCGATGTGGTGCGGGTGCGCAGCCCTCAGCTCGAGACCTTGCGCACGGCGGCGGAGGAAAGTGGCTTCTCGGTGCACGTTTCGGAACACGGTGGAGAGGCAAGCGTGCTGGAAATCAGCGGTGCTCTTATCGAACAGGTCGGCGAGCTTGCCGCACGTCGTGGCGTCACGTTGTACGAACTTTCCCCGCAACGGGTTTCGTTGGAGGACGCGTACCTGTCGCTGACCGATGATGCCGTGCAGTACCGCAGCCAGGTGTCTGCGGACGCAGTTGCGGACGCGGAGGGTGTTCGCTGATGGGCGTTATCGCGGCCGAGCGGATCAAGGTATCCACCTCGCGTTCTGCGGTGTGGTGCAGCCTGCTTGCCCTGGCCTTGGGTTTGGGATTAGCGGGCCTGCAGGGCGGATCGGCCTCTGTGTACGCGCCGATCAGCCCTGGTGACGCCGCGGGCGGTGCGACCGTCGTGGGGGTGCCGCTGCTGATGGTGCTCGCCGCGATGACGGTGACTAATGAGAATCGAACCGCAATGGTGCGAACCACCTTTCAGGCCTCGCCCAACAGGTTGTCGGTAATCGGCGCCAAGGCCCTGGTCGCGGGGGTCTGGGTGGCAGTGGTCACCGCGGTCACCACGCTGACCTCGATCGTGCTGGTGCGCGCCATGGCCGGACCGGTGGCGGGTGCGAACTTGACGCTCGACAGTGCCGGCGTGTGGAACACGATTGGTTCGGTGAGCGTGTACGCGTTCTTGTGTGCCGTACTCGCGGTGGCGGTAGGTGTGTTGCTGAAGCACACCGCGGGTGCTGTTGCGGTGCTGCTGTTGTGGCCGACGGTGCTTGAGTTGATGCTGGGCTGGCTCACTGATGCCGGAAAGGCGTTGCAGCCCTTCCTTCCTTTCGCGAACGGAATCAGGTTTACCGGTGTGCCGTGGTACACCTCCGACGGTGTGCGCTTCGTTTGGGGCACCACCGGCTCTCTCATCTACTTTGCTACCGTGGTTGTCATCACGCTCGCTGCGGCCCTGGCCGTCGTGCAGCGACGCGACGTCTAAGTCGGACAAGGGAGAACCATGGGGACCAAGCGGGTTGTGTGTGCGGTTGCGGTGTCCACGGTATGCGCACTGGTGACAGCGACGGCGTGCGAGCGGGATGGCGGCGACGCACCCCGCTCGGTGCCGCAGGCAGGCTCCGCGGAGGCGATTGGTTTCGCGCACTCGCTACACGAGAAGGTGACCGTCGACAACGTCGTGAAGCACCTCTCGGAGCTTCAGGAGATCGCCGACAAGAACAACAACACTCGGGCGGTGGGCACTCCCGGCTTCGATCAGAGCGTCGACTACGTGGTAAAGACGCTGAAAGACAAGGGATTCGACGTACAGACGCCCGAGTTCGACTTCAAGTACTTCCAGGCTAAATCGTTGGATCTGACGGTCGGCTCCAAGAAGATCGACGCCGCAGTGCTGTCGTACTCACCGGGCGGTCAGGCGCAGGGACGGCTGGTCGCGGCCCGTGCGGAAGAATCGCCGGGCTGCACCGCCGAGGACTACGACGGTCTGGATGTCAAGGGCGCCGTGGTCCTGGTCGACCGTGGAGCGTGCCCGTTCGCCGAGAAGGAGAGGGCTGCCGCCGAGCGCGGCGCGGTCGGCCTGATCGTCGCCGACAATGTCGATGAGAGCAAGGCGGGCGGCACCCTCGGTGAGGACGCCACCCCGAAGATTCCGGTGGTCGGCGTCACCAAGTCGGCCGGAGCAGATCTGCGCGCACATCCCGACCAGGTTGTCCTCAAGGTCGATGCGGAGACCAAGGACATCAAGGCGCGCAATGTGATCGCACAGACCAAGACGGGTGCCACCACGGATGTCGTGATGGCCGGTGCTCACCTCGACAGCGTTCCCGAAGGACCCGGGATCAATGACAACGGCACCGGTACCGCGGCGGTTCTGGAGACCGCGCTGCAGCTGGGGCCGAACCCGGACGTGAAAAACGCGGTGAGGTTTGCGTTCTGGGGCGCGGAGGAGGAAGGGCTGATCGGCTCCACCGACTACGTCAAATCCCTGGACGTGGACGCGCTGAAAAACATTGCCCTGTATCTGAATTACGACATGCTCGGTTCACCGAACGCCGCGTACCTCACCTATGACGGCGACCTGTCCGAAGAAGCCGATCCGAACGAGATTCCGGTGCGTATCCCGGAGGGTTCGGCCGGTATCGAGCGGACCGAGGTCGCCTACCTTGCCGATCAGGGCAAGAAGGCCCACGACACCGAATACGACGGCCGATCGGACTACGACGCATTCAGCAGGGCGGGCATCCCGACCGGCGGCATCTTCTCCGGGGCCGAGGAGAAGATGACCGACGAGGAGGCGCGGGATTGGGGCGGCAAGGCGGGCCAGCCCTTCGATCCGAACTACCACCAGGCGGGCGACAACCTGGCGAACGTGAACAAGGACGCGCTCAAGATCAACGCCGGCGGAGTCGCCTACACCATCGGCTTGTACGCGCAGAGCATTGACGGACGCAACGGTGTGCCCATTCGCGAGGACCGTACCCGGCACAAGCTGAAGGACTAACGGCGGTAACAGGTTCGTTGCAACGTCCCGAAAGGCCTTGGGAACCAACGTTGGTGCGGTAGCGTGTGCGATTGCTCGATTCGCACAACTCCACCGGGGTTCCAAGAGGTTTCATTGAGGTTTGTTTGATGGCGTTGTTTCGGGGACTGGCGCGTGGTTGCGCCCTGCTTGCGATTGCGGCGGTGGCGAGCTGCTGCGCCAACCCGACTCCACCGGGTGCCGGTGCACCGGCGGCACCGAATCCCAATCTCGCAGCCGACCTTGCGCGTTCGGTGACAGTGGACGCGATGATGGCGCACCTACAACAGCTGCAGCAGGCGGCCGACGCCCACGGCGGGAACCGTGCCGAGGGTACGCCCGGCTACGACGCCAGCGCCGACTACGTGACAAAGGCCTTGAAAGATCGTGGTTTCGAGGTACAGGCCCCGGAGCTGTCCAGGCTGAAGGTACTCACCGAGGGCAAGCCGCTCGTCGACATCGGCGGTCGCCCCTACGCGGTGGATCAGGCTTCCTACTTCGCCCAGACCCCCAAGGGCGGGCTCAAGGCCAACATCATCCGGCCCTCGGGTAAGGCCACTGGTTGTGCCGCGGCCGATTACGGCACCCTCAAGCTCGACGGTCAGATCGCGGTGGTCGACGGCGCCGGATGCTCGGTGGTCGACAAGCACAATGTCGCCAAGGAAAAGGGTGCGGCGGCAGTGCTGGTCGTGATGCAGGCCGGTGCCGGTGAGGGACTTTTTACACCCAATTACTATGAGCAGCTGTCCATTCCGGTTGGAATCGTTGATTCGGGAGTCGACACCCTGCTGCGCCGCAATTCGTCGCCGATAACCCTGGTGCTGGACATGAACATCGCGAAGGTGCGCTCACGCAGCATCATCGCCCAGACCGCAACGGGTGACCCCGCGAATGTGGTGCTCGCCGGAGCGCACCTGGACAGTGTGGCCAAGGGCCCGGGCATCAACGACAACGGAACCGGTGTGGCCGCGGTCTTGGAGAGTGCGCTGCAGCTCGGACCCAAGCCGGTGATCAACAACGCCGTCAGGTTCGCCTTCTGGGCCGCCGAAGAGGACGGACTGGCCGGGTCGATCGAATACGCCAAGGGCCGCAACGCCGACGAGCTCAATGACATCGCGCTGTACCTGAACTTCGACATGCTCGGTTCGCCCAATGCCGGCTACTTCGTGCTCGACGGTGACCAGTCCGCCGCCAAACCCGACCCGAACCGGCCGCCGTTGGACATTCCGGAAGGGTCCGCAGGTATCGAACGGACCTTCGCTGGATACCTCAACCTGGCGGGCAAACGCCCGGCGGCCGAGGAGTTCAACGGCAGGTCCGATTACGGGCCATTCCTGGCCGCCAATATTCCGGTGGGCGGAATCAGCTCGGGTGCGCTGGACAGAATGAGCGGCCCGGAAGCCAAGATGTGGCAGGGACGCGCGGGTCAGCCATTCGACCCCAACTACCACGGCCCCAAGGACAACCTCGCGAATGTCGGCAAGGAGGCGCTAGGGATCAACGGTCCGGCGGTGGCCTTTGCCGTCGGCACGTATGCGCTGTCCACCACCGGGCCCAACGGCGTACCGGAGCGCAAAGTTCGGCGACACTCTCCGCGAGATCGCTGAGGCGGCTAGCATCCCAGCGCATGCGAAGAATTCTTGTGCTGCTGGTAGCTCTGGCATCCAGTGCCATGATCGGGCTGCCGTCTTCCCCGGTCGTTCATGCCGATCCCGGGGTGAAAATGACCTACCGCGTGACAGCGCAGGACCCGGGGAGCAATCGTCAGGTGGTCATCTCCTACCGCACGGGTAAGGGGGAGAAGGCGGAGAAGTACACCTGGCTCGATCCCTTCGTGCCCTGGACGCACGACATATCGATGACGGCTCGCGAAGCGCAGGTGAGCATATTCAGTGACCAGGGCGGCAATTACCTCGGTGAGATCCTGCGCGACGGCAATGTGATCGCATCGAACTCGGTGTACCTGGACCCGGGCTGGGTGGCGGAACAGAGCGCGCCCTACGGGACGCCGACGGTGCTGGCGCGCGCCAACGTGTCCTAAGCGCTGGCTATCGCCAGGCGAAGACCGGCTGCTCTAGCTCATCGACGCGGTCGCTGCGGCCTTCTAGACAGAGCCATCTCACCTGTAACAGGACGGCCCCGGTCGGGGCGTGGATGAGGTCGTTGCCCAGTGGGATCTGCACCACCGGGCGTGGGCTCTCCGGAATGTTGATGTAGCGCGGTGAATCCTCGCGCTGGAGCTGGTGTAATCCCACGCGATAGGCCGCCACCACCTCGTCGGGTGAGGGGCGCATCTCCAGGCGGCCGCCGCCCCACACCACGACCGGGGTGATCACGTATCCCGATCGTGTCGGGTAGTCGTCGAGCAGTCCAAGCACCGTCGAATCGGGCAGCGCCACCCCCAGCTCCTCGTCCAGCTCACGCAGCGCGGCTTGCACCGCGTCCTCGCCCGGATCCAGTCGGCCACCGGGCAGTGCCCATTGCGCGGCATGGGAGTTGAGTCGAGAGGTTCTGCGGCATAACAGGAATGCCGCTCCACCGGAGACATCGACCATCCTGCCGTCCAGCCCCTGCTCGGGGATCTCGCGACCGCCAATCCAGTCCTCCACCGGTGCGGGGTCGATGCGGTCTTCCCCTAGATCCGAATCGACCAGCACGACGGCCACCGCGGCGCGGCGTTTCCCCGGATCATCGACGGTATGGCGGTCATGGCCCGCCAGGAATCGGCGAATTCGGTCCCGCAGTTCCTCGTCGTACGCGATCACCGTTCGACCATATCTGCCGTCGTCGACGGCGGTCCTTTCGAATCGACTTGGCTCTATCCCTGGGCATACGGCGCCGGGATTGTTGAGATTCGGGGGTGAGTGACAACGAAACACGACGTATCTATCGTGACGCCGGGATCACCGTCGAAAAGCTCGGCGAACACATTGGCGCCCGGGTCGACGGTGTGCAGCTCGGCGCCGATGTTCCGGCCGAACGTGCCGAGGCAATCCGCGTCGCGCTGGCCGTCAACAAGGTGCTGGTGTTCACCGGACAACACCACCTGGACGACGCCGGACAGTACGCATTCGCCAGTCTGCTCGGGGAGCCGACGCTGCCGCACCCCACGGTGACCTCTCACGGCAGTGAACTGCTGAACCTCGAAGGGGCCGCCAACGGCTGGCACACCGACGTCACGTTCGTCGACCGCATTCCGAAGGCGTCGGTCCTGCGGCCGGTGACCTTGCCGTCCTATGGGGGCGCCACCACCTGGGCGTCGACGGTCGCGGCGTACGAACAGCTGCCCGCACCGTTGCGTGCGCTTGCCGACGACCTGTGGGCCACCCACACCAACCTGTATGACTACGTGGGGGCGGGCGCATCGGGCGGGGTGAGCGCCGAGCGCCGTGCCGCGTACTACAGCGAGTTCACCAGCTCTCTGTATGAAACGTTGCATCCGGTGGTGCGGGTGCACCCGGAGACCGGTGAGCGCAGCCTGCTGCTCGGGCAGTTCGTCAAGAGTTTCCCGGAGTTTCACGGCGCTGAGTTCGCGACACTTTTCCAGCTGCTGCAGTCACGCATCACCAAGCTGGAGAACACCTTCCGGTGGAACTGGCGGCTGGGTGACGTAGCCATCTGGGACAACCGGGCCACCCAGCATTACGGAATCGCCGACTTCGGCGACCAGCAGCGCGAGCTCCATCGCGTCACGTTGGCCGGCGATGTGCCGGTGGACATCTATGGTCAGGCAAGTCAGATCCTCACTGGCGATGCCAGTCACTATTCGGGGATCGAGAGTCCGCGACGGTTGGAGCTGTTCGCCGCCTGATGTGTCAGGCGATGCCGCAAGCGGTCGTCCACGCTCCCGCGGTTCGGCCGTCGTGGGTGCGGACCAACGCCACGATCAAGGAGCCGTAGGCCTCGCGCCAGACCGAATGGCGCGGCCGCGATGCCGCCGCACGCAGAGTCGTTGAGGCGGTGAACGTATCGCCGCCTCGGGTGAGCGTGAGTTCATCGCCGTCGACGTACAGTCTGGCGTCGGCGACGGGATGCATACCTTCGACGGTGACGGTGATAGCGACGGTGCAGTCACCGTCGCCGAGGTCGGATTCTTCGACGGTGATGACGCACCGCGGCGCGATCCCGCCGGCCGCGGCTTCGGCCGGCAATGCGATAGGCGGCAGGGCCGGTGTCCGCGGCGGCGCGGTGCGCCGGTGCCGAGTGGCTTCGACGGCGGAGGCCAGACGCAGCAACCGGACATCGTCGTGGCCGCGACCGAGGATCGTGAGCCCGACAGGCATCCCGATATCGTCCAGGGTGCCCATCGGTACGGTGACCGAAGGGATTCCGAGGTGCCGCGGCACGAGGTTGCCGTTGGCGACCCACGTGCCGTTGCGCCAGGCCGTATCGGCCGACGCCGGATTGACGTCGGCGTCCGAGCGGCCGATGTCGGCGACTGCGGGATGGATGACGGCGTCGAGTCCGAGCGCGTCCATCCACGCCTCAAGGTCGATGCGGCGCGTCGCCTCCAGCCCCGCGATGCCGTCGGCGATCAGGGGGATCTGTTCCAGCTCGGCGATGCCGGCGGCGGCACGGGCCGGATACTCGCCGAGATCGACCTCCAGGTCGAGTTGATGACGGTCATACTGATCGGGCAATGCGCCAGGTGGCGGCGGAAAGATCAGCGCACCGTCGACGTCGCGCACATGCGACAACTCGGGATCCCCGTTGACCTGTAGGAATTCTTCCCAGCCCCAGATGGAAAGGTCCCACAGTTCGCGCTCGTCGTATCCGGACGGAATGAGCCCACGGTCCAGCATCGTCGCCGCGCCTTCGTAATTGGTGACGACAGGGAAGTCCACTTCGAGCACCTCGGCGCCTGCCGCACGCAGGTCGTCCGCGATGCGTCGCCACAGGTCGACAACGCTGGGACGGGTCTGCACCGGGCGGTCTCTGGTGGGGTCGCCGATATACATCCGTGGTACTCCCAGCCGGGTGCCGCGCAGGGTGTCCTCAGTGGAATTGCTCAGTGCGGTATAGCTTTTGGGCCGCAGTGTCGATGCGGGCGGGATCTCGACCCACTTCTGGCGACGCCAGAAATCGCCGCGCTGGTCCGGGTCGTCGGCGACGATGACGTCCAGGAGCGCCAGCAGGTCGGCGACGCTGCGGGTATGCGGAACGACGACGTCCATCGTGGGTACGAGTGGCCAGTTACCGCGAACCGAGATCACACCGCGCGAAGGGCAGTAGGCCACCAGCGCGTTACATGAGGCCGGTGCCCGGCCTGAGCTCCACGTCTCTTCGCCGAGCCCGAACGCGCCAAAGCTGGCGGCCGTCGCGGTACCCGATCCGTTGGAGGATCCCGAGCCGAACGCCGATGTCAGATAGTCACTGTTGTAGGGACTTTCAGCGCGGCCGTAAACGCCGCGCTGCATGCCGCCGTTCGCCATTGGTGGCATGTTCGTGAGCCCGAGCAGCACCGCTCCCGCGGTACGAAGTTGTGCGATGGTGAACGCATCGCGCTGGGCGATGAGCCGGGCGAAGGCGGGAGATCCGGCTGCCACCGGCAGCCCCATCGCAGCGTATGAATCCTTGGCGGTGTACGGGATGCCGTCGAGCGGGCCGAGCGTGGCACCGGCCGCGCGACGCGCATCGGACTCGGCGGCGGCGGCGAATGCCTGCGGATCCAGGACGGGTACGGCGTTAAGGGTGATCCCACCGCGGTCGTAGGCGGCGATCCGGCGCAGATACTCCGCGACCAGCGCGACCGACGTCGTTTCCCCGGCGGCGAGTGCGGCCTGCAGATCGGCGATGCTCGCCTCAACGACATCCATTGCCTAAACCTTTGGCTGTTGCTGGGTGATGCAGTGAATACCGCCACCACCGGCGAGGATCGGACGCGCATCGACCAGCACCACGTCTCGGCCGGGATAGGCATCGGCGATGATCTCTGCGGCGTGCGAGTCGGCCTCCGGCTCGTCGTATCCACACAGGATCACGCCGTCTCCGGTGACAAGGTGATTGATGTAGCTCCAGTCCACAAACCCGTCCGCGTCGCGCAGTGTCGCCGGCGCCGGCAGATCGACGACGTCGAACGCGCGACCGCGGGCATCGACCGCATCGGCGAGCGCGGCACGCAGTTGTGCGGACACGTCGTAATCGGGGTGGTCAGGATTGGTTTGTGCATGCAGTAAGACGGTGCCGGGCGCGGGCAGCGTCGCGACCATGTCGACGTGCCCCTTGGTGCCCAGCGGCTCGTAGTCGCGCGTGAGTCCGCGTGGTAGCCACACGGCATGCTCAACGCCCAGGGTGCGGGCCAGCTCGGCTTCGACTCGGCTGCGGTCGGCGTGCGGATTGCGCAGCGGATCAAGCAACACGGTCTCGGTCAGCAGCACGGTGCCGGCACCGTCGACATGGATGGCGCCACCCTCGTTGACCAGCAACGACGATACGAGGGTCGCGCCGGCGGCCGCTGCGATCGTGCGGCCGATCTCACGATCGTTCGACCAGGCCTGCGGCGTTGACGACCCCCAGCCGTTGAATATCCAGTCGACGGCACCCAGCTCGCCCGTGACGTCGTCGACGACGAACGTAGGTCCGATATCGCGCATCCAAAAGTCGTCGAGCGGGGCGACCAACAGCTCGATTTCCGACGACAACATTCGGCGGGCGCGTTCGTGCTGGCTGGGGTCTACCACCATCGTCACCGGAGTGAAGGCGAGTACGGCATGAGCTACCGCCGTCCAGGCCTGATAGCCGGCCTCTAGCGCGGCGTTATCGTCGCCGAAGGTGAGGCCGGGCTTCGGGAACGCCATCCAGATCCGCTCGTGCGGTTCGGTTTCCGCAGGCATCCGCCATGCCATGTGTGCCTCTCGGGTTGCACCGGTGTGGGAAATTCCGGCTAGGTCGCGGTATTTAGGGCAGCGCTATGTATTTCGTTTCGAGGTATTCCTCGATACCCTCACTGCCGGCTTCGCGGCCGATGCCCGATTCTTTGATCCCGCCGAACGGTGCGGCCACATCGGAGATCACACCACGGTTGACGCCGATCATCCCCGACTCGACGGACTCCGAAACACGCAGTGCGCGATCCAGATTGGTGGTGTACACGTATGCAGCGAGTCCGTATTCGGTGTCGTTGGCGGCGGCGACTCCCGCGTCCTCGCCGTCGAATCCGGTGATCGCGGCCACCGGGCCGAAGACCTCTTCGCGGAGAATTCTTGCGTTCGAGGGCACATCCGTGAGCACGGTCGGCGGATAGAAGTAGCCTTCGCCGTCGGCGATCGCGCCACCGGTGGTGATGACGGCACCCTGGCTGACGGCGTCTTGCACCAACTCATCGACCGAGGCGCGCTGCTTGGCGGTGATGAGCGGGCCCACCTGGACGCCGCTTTGGTCACCGGGGCCAATGGTGAGGGCACCCATGCGGGCGGTGAGCTTCTCGGTGAATTCGGCGCGCACCGCGTTGTCGACGTGAAAGCGGTTGGCCGCGGTGCATGCCTCGCCGATGTTGCGCATCTTGGCCGCCATCGCGCCGTCGACTGCGGCGTCCACGTCGGCATCGTCGAACACCACGAACGGGGCGTTGCCACCCAGCTCCATCGACGAACGTAAAACTCTTGTGGCGCACTGTGACAGCAGTACTTTTCCGACGGCGGTAGAGCCGGTGAAGGTCAACTTGCGCAGTCTGGAGTCCTCGATCAGCGGGCCGGTCAGACCGGAGGCGCTGGTGGTGGGAAGGATCGACAGCACACCTGCGGGCAGTCCGGCGTCGGCGAACACCTGGCCGAGTAGGAGCATGGTCAGCGGCGTCTCGGCGGCAGGCTTGACGATCATGGTGCATCCGGCGGCGAACGCCGGGCCTATCTTGCGGGTGCCCATGGCCAGCGGGAAGTTCCAGGGGGTGATCGCCAGCGCCGGACCGATGGGCTGCTTGGCCACCAGGATCCGGCCGGTGCCTGTCGGGGACGAGGTGTACCGGCCGTTGATGCGCACCGCCTCCTCGGAGAACCAGCGCAGGAACTCTCCGCCGTAGGCGACCTCGCCCTGGCTCTCCGCCAGCGGTTTACCCATTTCCAGGGTCATGGCCAGTGCGAAATCATCACGCCGCTCCATGACCAATTCCCAGGCGCGCCGCAGAATTTCGGCCCGTTCGCGGGGCGCGGTCGCGGCCCAGGAGGGCTGCGCAGCCACGGCCTCATCGAGTGCGGTGGCACCGTCGGCCGTCGAGGCGTCGGCCACGGTGGTCAGCACCGCGCCGTTGGCCGGGTTGTGCACGGGGAACCGGGCGCCCGAGGACGATGGCACCTGCTTCCCGCCGATCCACAGATCGGTGGGAATGGCATCGATCAGGGCTGAGTGATCAGTCACTAGCGGCTCGCCTTCTCGCGGATGATGTCGGCGAGGACGGTGATGCCCTCGTCCAGTAGATCGTCCCCGATGACCAACGGGGGCAGCAAGCGGATGACGTTTCCGAAGGTTCCGCAGGTCAGGATCAGAACCCCTCGGGAGAGCGCCTCGGCGGCAATGGCTTTGGTGAGGGCCGCATCCGGTTCTCCGGGATTGCCGGTGCCGGGTTTGACGATTTCGATGGCCAGCATGGCCCCGCGGCCGCGTACTTCGCCGATGACATCGACCTCCTCGGCAAGCGCGCTCAGCCGCGACACCACCGAGGTTTCGATGGCCCGGGCCCGGGCCGGCAGGTCGAGTTCACGCATGACACCCAGTGCGGCGATGGCCGCCGCGCAGGTCACCGGGTTGCCGCCGTAGGTTCCGCCCAGGCCGCCGGTGTACACCGCATCCATGAGGTCGGCGCGGCCGGTGACGGCGGACAGCGGCATGCCTCCGGCGATGCCCTTGGCCATGGTGACGATGTCGGGAACGATGCCGTCGTGCTCGGAGGCGAACCAGGCGCCGGTGCGGGCGAACCCGGTCTGCACCTCGTCGGCGATGAAGACCACACCGTTGTCCCGCGCCCACGCGGTCAGCGTGGACAGGAATCCGGGTGCGGGCACGATGAATCCGCCCTCACCCTGGACGGGCTCGATGATGATCGCGGCCAGCGATTGCGCGCCGATCTGGGTTTCGATGCGGGAGATTGCCCGCCGTGCCGCTTCCTCGCCGGACAGACCCGGCTCATCACGCAGCGGATAGGAGGCCGGCATCCGGTAGACCTCGGGCGCGAAGGGCCCGAACTGCGACTTGTAGGGCATCGACTTGGCGGTCAGCGCCATCGTCAGGTTGGTGCGGCCGTGGTAGGCGTTGTCGAAGGCAACGACCGCCGGACGGCCGGTGGCCAGCCGCGCCACCTTGATCGCGTTCTCCACGGCTTCGGCGCCGGAGTTGAACAGTGCGGTGCGTTTCTCGTGATCGCCCGGAGTCAGGGCGTTGAGGAGCTCGGCTACCTGCACGTATCCCTCGTAGGGCGTCACCATGAAACAGGTGTGGGTGAAATGTGCGGCCTGGTCGGCGATGGCAGCGGCGACGGCAGGGTGGGAGGCGCCGACGGTGGTGACCGCGATACCCGCTCCGAGGTCGATGAAGGAGTTGCCGTCGGCGTCGACGATCACGCCACCGTCGGCATCAACGGCGTAGACCGGCGCGGTCGAGCCGACCCCGGCGGATACCGCCGCGCGACGGCGCTCGGCCAGGGCACTGGAACGCGGCCCGGGCAGGGGCGTCACGATGTTGCGCTTCTGTGCGAGGCGGTAGGCGATGTCGGTCATGGCACTTCCTGTCGTCGATCCGGCGATCTCAGTGTGTCGCCGTGGAGTGCATCTGGGAATGGACGATTTGTCCACCGATGGTTCTTGGATACGCCGTTCTGGCGTGAATGGCCACCTGTGTCGATGACATGGCTGCCTACTCGACGAGCGGAGCGGTGTCGCGAGTCAGGGTGCGGCCCTGGAAGAAGTCCGGACTCTTGACGCGCATGATCAGCATGAGCACCGCACCGAACGCCAGAATGCCGAAGCCCAGATAGAACACCAGGCCGATGCCGCCGATCGAGGCGCCGCTGCCCGTCTTCTCCGGATCCATGCTCTCGCGCACGGAAATGACGAACACCGCTGCCAGCATGAGCCCGCCCAGGAGCGGGAAGAGGAACTTGTACACCACGTTGTGGGCATTCTGGAAAAGCTCCGTGCGGAAGTACCACACACAGGCGAAGGCGGTGATGCCGTAGTACCAGCAGATCATGATGCCAAGGGCCGCAATGGTATCCAGCAGGGTGCGGTCCGATAGCAGGCTGACGACGGTGTAGAAAACGGCCGTCACCGCGCCGGCCACGATGGTGCTGAAGGTGGGTGTCAGGAACCGGGGGCTGACATCGGCGAATTTTTTCGGAAAGGCGCCGTAGGTGCCCATGGCCAGCATGGTGCGGGCGGCGGGCAGCGAGGTGGTCTGCAGGCTCGCCACCGCGGAGGCGAATATCGCGAGCAGCAACAGTGGGCCGAACCAGCTGCCCAGCACCGGGTTAGCAAGGGCGCCAAAGACGTTGTCTTTGTTCTCCTCATTCGCAAGACCCAGATCCGTGTCGCCCACGCCCGCGAACATCATCACCGCGACGGCCACCAGGAGGTAGGTGAGCAGGATCGACAGCACGCACAACAGTCCGGCACGGCCGGGCACCTTGGTCGGATCCTTACATTCCTCGCCGAGGGTCAGGCAGGTGTCCCAACCCCAGAACGCGAAGATCGATCCAATGAGCCCAATGACAAAGGCGCTCAAGGTTAGTCCGGTCAGTGGATTGAACCAGTCCAGGTCGAAATCGAGATGTCCGGCCATGCTGGGTGCCTTGGTGATGGCGACGACCGCGAAGATCACCAGCACGATCATCTGGAACCCGACGAGAACATATTGAACCTTCTCGCTGGTGGTGATTCCGCGGCTGGAGATATAGGTGGCGATCGCCAGCAGCGCCACGGTCGAGATGATGTTGACGGCCTTGTTGTTGGCGAGTTCGCCGATTGTCTGATGGTGGGAGACGGCGCCGAGGAATTGGTACCCGTACTGCACCCCGATAGACGCCAGGTTGGACAACACGATGATGGTGGCGATCACCATTCCCCAGCCACACATCCAGCCGATGTAGGGGCCAAATGCCTTGGTGGACCAGGTGAACGAGGCGCCGCAGTCGGGTGCGCGCGAATTCAGTTCCCGGTAGGCGTATGCGGTCAGGAACATCGGTATGAAACCGGCGATGAGGATCGCCGGCATCTTCAGGCCGACAGCTGCAACGATCAGGCCGATACTGGCCGTAAGCGTGTATCCGGGCGCGACTGTGGAGATGCCGAGGACGGCGCCGGTGAAGGTTCCGATACGCCCGGCGGCGAGCCCTTTGGAGATGAGTCCCTCGGTCTGCTCGGCCTGTTCCAGCTCGGTGCGGGCAACACTTTCAGTCACGGTTGGCTTCTTCCTTGGGGATCACGACCATGGGCACCTGCAGCACCCGAAGCATCTTCGCGGCCGTCGATCCAAGGAAGAGTCGCCGTGGCTGCGCAAGACGGCTGGAACCCACCATGATGATGTCGCCTTCGTGCCAGTCGAGCTTGTTCACGGCGGCTTCGATAGTGGGTCCTTCGGCGACGATTGAGGTGACCGGGAAATCCGGTGGGAGAATCAGTTTGGCGGTCTCGAGGGATTGTCGGGCATGGATGGCAGCACGTTCACGTGCCGACTGGTCGTCGTCACCGCCGGGAATCGGGTCGAATGACACCAGGGACACCAGCCGCAGCGGTGCTTTCGCGCGCTGGCAGGCCTGCAACGCGGTGTCCAGCAGCACGTGTGCGCCGGGCCGGGTTCCCATGGCGCACGTGACTTCCCGAACGCGCAGGTTCTTCTGGTAGCGCGCACCACGCGGCGAGATCACCAAAGGTATGGGGGAGGAGTGCACGAGTTCGTTGACCACCGATCCCAGGGAGAGACTGCCGACCAGCCCGCCGCCAGAGCCACCGACCACGATGGCTTCGGCGCCCAGGGCCTCGCTTTGGGCGATGAGACCCTCGGCGATCGACTCGTGAAAGCTGATATGTGTCTCGACGGTGAGATCGTCGGGAATGGTGGCCTCGGCGTGCTTGAGCCAGTGAGTGGCGTTCTCGGACAAGATGTCCTGGCGCTCTTGCTGTGGAAGGGGTGCCAGGATGGGTCGGTCCAGTGGCAGCACCATGCACAGATCGAGATGCGCCCCCGGGGAGCGGGCGATCTGTGCGCCGACGGCGAGCGCGTCATCGCCGCCCGGAGTGGCCAGGTATGCAACGGCGATCCGTTTGGCACCTCTCGTGGCGGCATCGTTCACGGCTAGGCCTCCTCGTGTCCTGACGTGTGACAGCTCTTCGGCGGGGTGGGTGCGACATCGAGCGAGGGATTACGGTCGAAGAATCCGACCGGCTTGAGCCAGAAGTTCACGGTGTCGACGGGCATGATCGGCCAGTCTTCAGGACGGGTGATGTGATGGATACCGAATACGTACCACAGCACCACATCAGTGTTTTCGATGGAGCGGTTGCTCTCAGTCCAGGCGGGCAGGCCGTGGTCTTCCTTGCTCTGGGTGACGAATTCTCCTGCGGGCCAGCGCTCGTCGGGTGAGTTTGGCGTCACCCAGAGGGTGTGCTCGATGGCGCGGCAACGTGCCAGCACCGGGGAAGACGGGTCGAACATCGCCGGGATTGCCGCACCGGGCACCAATTTGTACGCCGGTGCGGTGCCGATACCGTTGCGAGTGTTGTCGTTGACGACCTTCCAGGCACGCTGAGTCTGCCAGCAGAAGTCCTGTTTGCCTTCCGATTCGGTGCGCAACGGGGTGTTGCGCTGCCGCAGGGACAGCCCGTATGGATTGGCAGGGCCGACGGGCTCGATCTCGGTTTCGCTGGCGTAGACGGTGTTTTCGGTGCCGTCGATATCCAGGTCGAGTCTCGCGACAAGGAAGTGCTGGTGGTACGGCGCGTACGTCCGGTTGTCGACCAGGGTTCCATGCGGATGCGCCGCGCCCTCGGCGAAGTTGCTCACCACCATGATTCCCGTTGCACGGACCTCACATTCGATGTTCCCGTCCTGATAGAACCGCCAGTACGTGAGGTATTCATAGTTGGCGACGGTGACGTGGAAGGACACCGTGAGCCGACGCATGCGGCGCACCTCGGCGCCATGGTCGTGATCGACGTGCTTCCACAGGACTGCGTTGTCCTCTTCGTGAATACAGATCGCGTTCTTGATCGTGTACGGCTCGCCCTTGCTGTTGTGCAGCACCGCATCGAGGTAGCGAATCTCACCGAGACAATCGCACCCAAGTTCCAGCGAGGTGGTCATGAAGCCGATGCCCCACTCACCGATATCGAAAGCTGTTCTTCGGTAGTGATCCTCGCAGTGGTCCCGATACGGCACCATCATCTCGGCGAAGGACATGCGGTTGGCGACCGACCGCACCGTTCCGTTGTCGTTGTAGGTCACCGCATGCAGTGTCATGCCCTCGCGGTAGTTGAAGCCGACCCGCAAGGACCAGTTCTGCCACTGGAGTTTGTTTCCCTCGATGGTGAAGGAGGTGCCCTCGGGCTGAGTGATGTGCAGTGGCTGCAGCGGCTCCCGGGTGCTCTGCTGACGCAGTCGTTCCGGTATGTGCCGGGGCGCGTATTCGCCCATCATCTCGGGCCGCGGTACGGAGAAGGTGTCCTCGATCTCCAGCAGCTCCATGCTGTTCATATCGATGATGCAGTGGAATCCGTTGACGGGGCCGGCATAGGGATTGGCGCCCGCACTCGAACGCACCCAGGTATCCGACCATCCAAGGCGCCTGCCCTTGTACTTCTCGGGCATGACGGCATCGCCGTAGGTCCAGGTGTCCATGAACACCAGGTCCATATCGGTGATGCCGCGTTGTGCCAGTGCGGCGATGACCTCGGGGTGGCGGCGCAGAGCAGCGTCCGCTTCTTCCCATTCATCGACCGTGAAGTTCGGTTGCACCCCGGGAATGTGCTCCCAGGACAGCACTTCGCCAGTGGTCAGCGAGACGACCGCCTTGTAGGTGGCGTTGCGTGAGGTGTCCAGGCAGGTGGCAAGTGCACGGCGATCAGGCCGGGTGCCGTTGTTGTCGAAGGCGGCGATATCGGCCTTCGAGGGCTCGGCGAGTTCGATGGAGGTGTATCGCCAGTGGCTTCCGACGTCGCATGTCTGCGCCAGAATCTTTGCGACCGTGGTGAATTCCTCCGCCGCGAGGGGATCAAGGGGGTGGAAGGTGTCGGTTGCCATTGCTAGTGCGCGCTCATCACATGTTTGATCCGGGTGTAGTCCTCCACGCCGTAGGCCGAGAGGTCCTTGCCGTAGCCGGAGTACTTGAACCCGCCGTGAGGCATCTCGGCGACCAGCGGAATATGGCAATTGACCCACACGCAACCGAAATCTAATTCACGCGTGAATTTTTCGGCGGTTTCGTGGTCCTTGGTCCACACACTGGAGGCCAGTGCGTAACGCACTCCGTTGGCCAGCCGGACGGCTTCGTCAGCGTCGTCAAACGATTGGACGGTCAAGATCGGCCCGAAGGTCTCTTCCTGGACGATTGAATCCTCCTGGCGCACACCGGTGACGATGGTGGGCTCGATGAAGAACCCCTTGTCGCCCCAACGTTTTCCGCCGGTCACAACCGTCGCGTGTGCGGGCAGGTTATCGAGTTTCTTGGTGACCGCGGTGAAGTGGTTGATGTTGTTCATGGGCCCGTAGAAGCTGTCGGCGTCATCGGGCAGGCCCGGCCGCAGAGTCTGTGCCGCAGAGTTGAGGGCGCTGACGAACTCGCCATGGATCGACTGGTGCACGATCACCCGGGTGGCGGCCGTACAGTCCTGGCCGGCGTTGAAGAAGGCGGCCTGTGCGATACCGGTGGCCGCCTTGTCGATATCGACGTCACCGAACACCACGACCGGGGCCTTGCCGCCGAGTTCGAGGTGGCTGCGCTTGAGCTGTTCGGCTGCCGAGGCCGCCACGGCGATACCGGCCCGCACCGACCCCGTGATCGACACCAGGCCGATGGCGGGATGACTCACCAATTCGGAGCCGGTGGTCGCGGTACCCAACACAACGTTGAAGACGCCGTCGGGCAAGATCCCCTTCGTCAGCCGGGCCAGCACCAGTGTGCTCTCCGGGGTGGTGTCGCTGGGCTTGAGGACGATGGTGTTCCCGGCTGCCAGCGCGGGGCCGATCTTCCAGATGGCCATCATGAATGGGTAGTTCCACGGGGTCACCTGTCCGACAACCCCGATGGGCTCGCGCCGAACATAGGAGGTGAACCCCTCCATGTACTCGCCGGCAGATTTGCCTTCGACAAGTCGCGCAGCTCCCGCGAAGAACCGGAGCTGATCGGCGCTCACCGTCACCTCTTCGGCGGCGATGACTGCCTTCGGCTGACCGGTGTTACGGCATTGGGCCTCGACGATCTCGTCGATATGCGCCTCGATCGCGTCGGCGAGTTTGAGCAGCGCCTGCTGCCGGACGCTGGGTGTGGTCTTGCCCCAGGTGGCGAAGGCACGTTCGGCCGCGCTCACCGCCGCGTTCACGTCGTCGGCATTGGACACGGGGGCGCGCCCCACCACCGACTCATCGACCGGGTTGATCAGGTCGATGGGCTCGGTAGATTTCAGGGATAAGGAATCGACGAACTGGCCGTCAATGTAGTTCTGCAGTATCGAGTCCGGCATGTTGCACGTCCATCCGTCGAGGGAATCCGTCTAAGCACGTCAAGAAAGCACGCAGACAACCAGTGTGCGACAGGACACATCCCTGATCATCCGACAATTCGGGGAATCTTGGCGGTGTTTTTCACCATTCTGTACAGTCCCGTGAGGTGACTGTTCCGGTGCGTTGGGTGTTGGATCAGCCGGACCTGAAACTCACCTTGAAGGGCGGCGCCGCGGGTGTGGGGCGCGAGATCAATTTGGCGCTCACCACAGAACTCGCCGACCCCGCCCAATGGCTATCCGGTGGAGAGCTGGTGCTCACCACCGGTATCGGTCTGCCCACGACGGCGCCGGAACGGCTGGGCTATCTACGGGCGCTGGATGAAAATGGGGTCGCCGCACTGGGATTCGGTACCGGTCTGACATTTGACGAGGTGCCGGGGGAGTTGGTGGCTGCGGCCGACGAGCTGGGTATGCCGTTGTTGGAGGTGCCTCTGCGCACTCCCTTTGCCGCCGTGGTCAAGGCGGTGAGCACGCACATCGCCGAACTGGAGTATGACGCGGTGCTACGCGCATCGCGGGCGCAGCCCCGGATCACCCGCGCAATCGTCAACGGAGGTGTGCAGGCGGTCACGGCGGAGCTCGGGCGGTCGCTGCGTGCCAACGTCGTGGTGCTGGACTCGGGTGGCACGGTGATCGCCAGTCATCCACGCAATCTGGATGTCGCGACGATCAATCTGGTCCGCGGCGCATTGACCCCGGGTGTATCGGCCGTCGCGCAACAACTGGACCCGGAAGTTGCCGTTGCGCAACAGACGATCGGGGTGGGCGGTACGTCTTACGGAGTGCTGGCCGTTGTCAGTAGGACGCCCTTGACCTTCGTGGATCAGGTGCTGCTGGGGCATGCAAACTCCTTGCTGGCCTTGGATTTCGATAAGCCGTCGCGGCTGCAGGACGCGCAGCGGCAGTTGAATGGGCAGGCGCTGGGGCTGCTGCTCGGCGATGAACGGAACCTGGAACCGGTATGGGCGCAACTGGCGCAAGCCGCCGACGGGCGCGGGCGGATCCGGGCGCTGGTGGTGGATGCCGAATCACAGGCGGCGCTGCGGCGGGTGCAGTCTGCGGTCACCCGTGCCATGGAGTCTGCGGGCTACCCGGTCTTTGCGCACGCCGCCGAGTCCCGCCTCATCGTCGTAGTGCCGGGATCTGAGACCGCCGAATTCGCCCGGAAATTGTTCATCGACGTGGATGGACGCACGCGCAAGGGGCTGCGAGCCGGGTTGAGCGGAGCGCACGCGGTGGGGCGGTTGGGTGATGCGGTACAGAACGCGAAGCTCGCCGCATCGGTGGCCGAGCGCGGTGGCACACCGCTGGAGTTCACCTCGCTCGCCGGCAGCGCGCTGCTGTCCTTCGGCGCGAGTCGTGAGGTGCTGATCGCCGTTGCCAATGCGACGTTGGCGCCCATCGTCGAGCACGACGCCAATCACGGCACCGACCTGATGGTGTCCCTGCGGGCCTATCTGGAGGCGAACGGCCATTGGGAATCGGCGGCCGCTGCGGTCGGTGTACACCGCCATACGCTGCGCAAACGTATCGAGACGGTACAGGCGCTGCTGGTCTGTGACCTGGACATCGCACGGGTACGCGCGGAGCTGCTGCTGGCGATGCTGGCGGGAACGCCGAACACCGGGATCTGAATCAGGACCGCGAAATCGCAGTGCGCGGGCCTGCGGTAGTGCTACCTTATTTAGAACAGGTTCCAGTTTCGGGGTTATTTATGCAGGTGAAAAGATCGTGAGCGCCATGGTTGAAGTGTCACCGGTGCGGCCAGCCGCCATGCCGTCGACCCGGCGCCAACATGAGCAGTACAAGCGCATGCTCGACGCGGCCGAAGAACTCGCGATGACGCGCGAGCTCGACCACGTCCAGATGCACGACGTCGCCAAGCACGCCAACGTTGCCATCGGCACGTTGTATCGCTACTTCCCGACGAAGCGGCATCTGTTCGTGTCGGCTCTCGTCCGGGAATCGGAACGGCTAGTGGGCCGCATTCCCGTCTCTCCGGACGGGAAGGAAACGGCGGCCGACCGGGTGGGCGAAGCGCTGGTACGGGCGCTGCGCGGCCTGACACGGCGCCGCATGCTGGCGATCGCGATGATTCGGTCCTCCAACTCGGCGTCGCTGGCCGAGGTGCCGGACCTGATGCAGGTCGAGAAGCGATTCCACGAGCTGATCTCCGAGGTGGCCGGTCTTTCCGATCCGTCCGAAGAGGATGAGGCCGTGATCAGGCTGCTGGTGCACCAGTGGTTCGGCTGCATTCAGGTGTGCCTCAACGGTGGTCTCACCGTGGCGCAGGCCGAGGCCGACCTGCGGCGAGCGGCGCAGTTGCTGACGTGCGACTGGCGCACGGTCGGCGAGGGTTAGGCTCCGTCGGTTCGGTTCAGAACCGTCAGTGCGGCGTCGATGGCCAGGGCCGGGACGTCGATTGTCTTGGACCCCAAGTCGTGACGTGCGCCGGTGATTTCCACGATCGTCGCTCCGCCCGGGATCAGGACCGACGCCGCTTTGATTTCGGCGATGGTGCCGAACGCATCCGAGGTGCCATGGGTGAACACCGTCGGAACCGCGATGCCAGGCAGATGTTCGGTGCGAAGCCGATCGGGCTTACCGGGCGGATGCAGCGGGTAGGAGAACAACGTCAGGACGTCGATGATCGGTCCCCTTTCCGATACGAGCATCGAGGTCTGGCGCCCGCCATACGAATGACCGCCGGCCAGGAGCGGGCCGTCCACCATGGCACGAGCCTTCTCGATCACCTCGGCGATACCAGCGCGGTCCTTGTCGGCCGATGAGGCCGAGGGCGGACCGCTGGGCCGGTTGCGCCGGAAGGGCATATCGAAACGTAGTGCCAGCCAGCCGCGTTCGGCCCACGCCGTGCACAACAAGCGCAGCATGGGGGAGTGGCAGCTACCGCCGGCGCCGTGGGTCAGCACCACGGCGCCATGCGGCTGCCCGTCGGGGTGATGCGCAATTCCGGCGATATCCGGAAGTTCCTCGGTGCTCACACGTTGAGTCTAAAGAGGGCCGATACCGGGCCGTGGCCTCGGCCAAGTGGATACGCGGCTCGCAGGCACTCGGTGATCCACCGTTTCCCGAATGCCACTGCCTCGACCACGGAAAAACCATGGGCCAGTGCGCAACTGATAGATGCGGCGAGGGTGTCCCCGGCGCCGTGATCATGGCCGGTGTCCACCCGCTCGACGGGGAAGTAGTGAAATTCGGTCCCGTCGAAGAGCAGGTCGGTGCTGGTATCGCTGGATCGAAGGTGCCCACCCTTCACCAGCGCCCATTGGGGCCCGAGGGCATGTAGTTTTCGCGCCGCTTCCTTTTGCGATTCCTCGTCGACTACATCGACGTCCACGAGCAGGCGTACCTCGTCCAGATTGGGAGTGACGAGTGTTGCCAACGGAAATAACTGTGTGCGTAGGGCATCCAGCGCACTGGGGTGCAGCAGCGGATCGCCGTGCATGGACGCGCACACCGGATCGACGACCAGGGGCACGCCAGGCGCCAGGTGCGACCATGCCTGCGCGATGGCCTCGATGATCGGCGAGGAGGCCAACATCCCGGTCTTGGCGGCCTGGATGCCGATATCGGTGATGACCGCGTCCATCTGCGCTGCCACCACCTGTGGCGGAATCTCGTGAAAGTCCCTGACACCCACCGAGTTCTGCACGGTCACCGCGGTGACCGCCACGCATCCGTGCACGCCGAGCAGTGCCATGGTGCGCATATCGGCTTGGATACCCGCCCCGCCCCCGGAGTCGGACCCGGCGATGGTCATCGCACGCACCGGGGTGACTCCTGGCTCCGGGAGGGGCAGGAAGGTGTTCATGCTCACGCGATCGGCAGATAGACCCGGTTGCCGTGTTCTGCGAACTCCGCCGACTTCTCCTCCATGCCGCGTGCCAGCATCGCGTCGATGTCCTCCTGGGTCTCCAGACCGTTCTGGGCCGCGAACTCCCGGATATCGGCGGTGATGCGCATCGAGCAGAACTTCGGGCCGCACATGGAGCAGAAGTGCGCGGTCTTGGCCGGCTCGGCGGGCAGCGTCTCGTCGTGGAATTCGCGGGCGGTGTCCGGATCGAGTGACAGATTGAACTGGTCATCCCAGCGGAACTCGAAGCGCGCCTTGGACAATGCGTTATCGCGCAGTTGTGCGCGCGGATGCCCCTTGGCCAGGTCGGCGGCGTGGGCGGCGATCTTGTAGGCGATCACGCCGTCCTTGACGTCCTTGCGGTCAGGCAGCCCCAGATGCTCCTTGGGGGTGACGTAGCACAGCATTGCCGTACCGGCCTGGGCGATGATCGCGGCGCCGATGGCCGAGGTGATGTGGTCGTAGGCCGGGGCGATATCAGTGGCCAGCGGACCCAGCGTGTAGAACGGAGCCTCCTCGCAGAGCTCCTCCTCAAGCTTCACGTTCTCGACGATCTTGTGCATCGGAACGTGGCCGGGGCCTTCGATCATCACCTGCACGCCATGGGATTTGGCGATCTTTGTCAGCTCGCCGAGGGTACGCAGCTCGGCGAACTGCGCCTCGTCGTTGGCGTCGGCAATGGAGCCCGGGCGCAGGCCGTCGCCGAGCGAGAAGGTCACGTCGTAGCGCGCCAGGATCTCGCACAGCTCCTCGAAATGGGTGTAGAGGAACGATTCCCGGTGATGTGCCAGGCACCAGGCGGCCATGATCGAGCCGCCGCGCGAGACGATGCCGGTGACACGCTTGGCGGTCAGCGGCACGTAGCGCAGCAGCACCCCGGCATGCACGGTCATGTAGTCCACGCCCTGCTCGGCCTGCTCGATCACGGTGTCGCGGTACAGCTCCCAGGTGAGGGCTGCCGGGTCGCCGTTGGTCTTCTCCAGCGCCTGGTAGATCGGCACCGTGCCCACGGGGACGGGCGAGTTGCGCAGGATCCATTCGCGGGTCTGATGGATGTCCTTACCGGTGGACAGGTCCATGATGTTGTCGGCGCCCCAGCGGATGGCCCAGACCATCTTCTCGACTTCCTCGGCGATAGAGGAGGTGACGGCCGAGTTGCCGATGTTGGCATTGATCTTCACGCCGAAGGCCTTGCCGATGATCATCGGCTCGCTCTCGGGATGCTTGTGGTTGGCCGGGATCACCGCGCGGCCCATCGCGACCTCGCTGCGCACCAGCTCGGCGGGGACACCCTCGCGGACGGCGATGAACTCCATCTCGGCGGTGATCTCACCGGCGCGGGCACGCTGTAGTTGCGTGCCGCGATCGGTCACGATCCCGGCGCGCGGCGGCAGACCCTTCTGCAGATCGATGACGGCATTGGTGTCGGTGTACGGACCGGAGGTGTCATACAGGTCCAGATGCTCACCGTTGGTCAGGTTGACGCGGCGCTGCGGCACCCGCAGGCCGCTGCCGAGCTCTTGGTAGATCTTCTCGCTGCCCTGGATAGGGCCCGTGGTGACGGTCTCGGGGGTACGTGATTGGTCAGGCATTTCTTCCTCCCTACGCCGGCATTACCCGGTCAGGTTCATACGGTCGACGGCCCTAGCCGTCCTCTCAGCGCACTGGTGTGCGCTCCCGTGTCTTTTTGTGTTGGGGCTGTTCGTTGACGAACACTGGCCACGCTACCTCGGCCTGCCCTACGGAGTGGCACGTGACGGCGAGATTGCATCGTCAGTTCGACATGACAGACGGTGGACGGCGGTTTTGGGAATATAGTTTCCCTTGCTAAAGTTGTGCACGGTGGTGTCCACAGACGGCCGGTCGGAGCTGCCCGCGTCGGGGAGAAGCGCGCAATAAGGGTGACGATGACTGAATTGATGACACGGACCGACGAGACAGCTGCGGATATCGCAACCGCCCGACGTCGTGTGCGGGTGGATCGCGACCATCCGCACTATAAGTGGGTGGCGCTGTCCAACACCACGCTGGGTGTGCTGCTGGCGACCATCAACTCGTCGATTGTCCTGATCTCACTTCCGGCCATTTTCCGCGGCATCGGTCTGAACCCGCTCGCTGCCGGGAACGTGAGCTATCTGCTCTGGATGCTCATGGGTTATCTGTTGGCCTCCGCGGTGCTCGTTGTGTTGTTCGGTCGCCTCGGCGACATGTACGGGCGAGTCCGGATATACAACATGGGCTTCGTCGTCTTCACCGTTGCGGCGGTGGTGCTTTCGTTCGACCCCTTCGACTACGGCGGTGGTGCGGTCTGGCTCATCGCCTGGCGCGTGGTGCAAGGGGTTGGTGGGGCCATGCTGATGGCCAACTCGTCGGCCATCCTGACCGATGCCTTCCCCTCCACACAGCGCGGTCTGGCGCTGGGCATCAACCAGGTGGCCGCGGTGGCCGGGTCCTTCCTGGGGCTGTTGATCGGAGGCGTGCTCTCCGAATGGGATTGGCGCGCCATCTTCTGGGTAGGTGTGCCGCTGGGCCTGCTGGGCACCGTGTGGTCGTACCGGTCGCTCGTCGAGATCGACCAACCCACGCCGGGAAAGCTGGACTGGGCCGGAACCGTGACCGTCGCGCTGGGGCTGACTGTGCTGCTCACCGGCATCACGTATGGCATTCAGCCGTACGGCAATTCAAATACCGGATGGGGCAACCCGCTGGTCTACGGATCGTTGATCGCCGGTGTCGCTCTGCTGGTGCTGTTCTGCGTGATCGAGTCTCGGGTGGCCGACCCGATGCTGGATATGCGCTTGTTCAAGAACCGTGCGTTCGGCCTCGGGAACCTGGCCAATCTACTGGCGTCGGTGGGTCGTGGCGGTCTGCAGTTCATGCTTATCATCTGGCTGCAGGGCATCTGGTTGCCATTGCGCGGATATAGCTATGAATCGACCCCGCTGTGGGCGGGAATCTTCCTGCTGCCCATGACACTTGGCTTCCTGTTGGCCGGCCCGGTGGCCGGTGTGCTCTCGGACCGTTATGGCGCCCGGCCGTTCGCCACCGGTGGCATGGTGCTGTCGGCGGTGACGTTCCTGGCGCTCATCGCCATTCCGGTGAACTTCAATTACTGGGCCTTCGCGGCGCTCATCTTTCTCAACGGGTTGGGATCGGCCATCTTCACCGCACCCAACACCGCGGCCATCATGTCGAGCGTGCCCGCCCATCAGCGCGGCGCTGCCTCGGGGGTGCGTGGCACCTTCTTCAACGCGGGCAACTCGCTGTCCATTGGAATCTTCTTCTCGCTCATGATCGTCGGGCTTTCGGCCACGATGCCGGGGGCGATGCAGTCGGGTCTGACCGCCCAGGGCGTGCCCGCCGCCACTGCCGCTGAAGTGGCCGGTACGCCACCAGTGGGCAGCCTGTTCGCGGCATTCCTCGGCTACAACCCCATCAGTGAATTGCTCGCTCCGTCAGGTGTTCTGGAGCAGCCGGGGGTCAACGCGGCCGAGCTGACCGGGCAGTCGTTCTTCCCGAATCTCATCACCGAGCCGTTCCATGCCGGTCTGGTGGTGGTGTTCGTCGCCGCCGCGCTGATGATGGCAATCGCGGCGCTCGCCTCGCTGGGCGCCGGCGGCAAGTACGCCCACGCGGAGGACTGAGCTAGCTACTATCTGCCCATGGCAACGTGGGGGATATCCGGTCCGGTGGATCTGCTGCGCCGTACGGGGATCTTGTGGTGGCGCTGCTGGCCGCGGTTGGTAGCGATCTACCTGGTTGGTTGGCTGACCCGTTATGGCGCATTGAAGCTGGCCATCTTTGTGTCTGTACACGTGGGAGGCCTGTGGGGTGATCTGGTATTCCCACTGGTTCCACTGGCCCGGTTGCTTACCTACGTCGCGATGTTCTGGGTGGTGCGTGGGGCAGTGGCAAACGCCAGGGCAAGTTGGACCGAAGCGACCAACACCGTTCTCCGGGCCATACTTCCGGTGTTTGTGCTGTTTGCGGCCTGGAAGCTCCATCTGGAGGACCGTGCCGGGTATCTCAACGTGCGGTATCTCGAGTACTACGGCTCGACTATGGACGGTCTTTCATCGGCTAAGACAAGCGAACAGATCAACCAGTACTTGAGTCCGACCGACTGGCGTATCTATGCCGTCATTGGTATCGCATTCGCGATCAGGATGCTGCTGACCCGATTTAGGGAAAAATTGCCCACCTGGACACAACTGCTCGCCCTGTACTTGGAGGCGGCATGGGTGCTTCTTCTGGTGACTGCCGCTGCGGACAAGCTGTTTGGCACTCCGGAGTGGATAAAAGAGCGTCGTGTTGTCGTGTGGTACCTGAATGAAAAGGAGAGCCTGCTCGCGAATCTCGGCCCATTCAGACACCTTTGGGAGTGGGCAACGCAATTCACCGCGGCGGCGATCCCCGCGGTCCTCATACCTTTGACATGGATTGCTATTGCGGCAGCGATTTACGGGATTCAGGCGATGGGTACCTGGTCGACGAGTGGACATGCATTCCTCGGCGAGAAACACGCGACCCGAGTCGCCAACGCAGGTCAGTCGGTGATGGGGCGAGTCCGGCCGCGGTGGTCGCGCGTTCCGTCGGGAATTCAGGCACGAACTACAGAATTCGCACGCGGCTTTCTTGGGATATTGGAGAAGCTGGCGGACTCTATTCGCGTGACCTTGCACGGTGGTCCGCTGATAGTGGCGACTTATGTGTTCGCGTTCATGTTCCTGGTGTTTCTCTACCCGTCAGGTTCCTACTACGAACCGCAGGTCGGGGAGGGTTTCGTCTGGCGCGCAGCAGTCAATCTTCTTGGTCCGCATGAACTCTCGTGGTGGTCCGTGTATGGCCAAGTGTTCATCGTCGCGATTGGTTCGTTCATCGAGCCGGTCAAGGTCTGCTTGGTAGCGGCAACATACGGATATTGCCTCGAGCGGTACAGCCTGGCGCACGCTAGCCAGGCGGAGACTCGAAACGCACTACCTCGTTGATATCCGACTTTGACTTACGGATGGTGACTTCCAGGCTCAGATCCGTAGCGTCGGGCGGGACCAGCCCGACCACCATGAACGGACCGGGTTCGGCGCAGAACGTCCGATAGCCCGTCCGCTTCAGGGAATCCTGAATCGAGAACATTGAGACATGGTTCTGTTTGGTCCAGCGACGACCGCGCCGGTCCACGATTGCGACGTCGCAGGAGACCTTCTCGACATCCGCGGAAGACAGCTGGTGGCCCGCTTTAGACCGGTCAAGCACGAACACCACGGCTTTGGTGCCCTTGGGAATCGGACTGTCGTACTTTCCAAGCGGGGGCGGATCGACCCGCCGGAGCCGCCAGTCGATGCCATCGACCGTTGCGGATTCGCCCGGCTGCACGACGAGAGCAGGCCGCTTGCTGTCGATGTCTCGCTCCCGGCGGGGTTGAACAATGAGGAACCAATACGTGGTGAGGGCTAGTGCGATCACCAGGAACGCCACACCGTTACGCTTCAGCCAAGTCATTCCGGGAACTTTCCCTCGTAGAGGTCGATGACGTCCCGATGAACAAGCGTGGAGGTCGGGATGTCGATGTCCAACTGCGTGTCGATACCCCAGCCGCGAGCGGCTCCGACATCGGCGTTCCTGGTACCGGGCAGGCTCCTAACGACGAGAGACATGGACCGCGGAGATTCGGGCAGGTCGAACACCAGCGCCGTACGCTCAGGAATCCCAGGCTGATTGAAGAGCTTCGCCCTGGACCTGGTGGCCTCGATTCTCAGGTCGTCGGCGTCGAGATACATGATGTGGTTTTGCACTGTCGTCAGGGTTTCGTAGACGACGTCCAGCACGATCCACTGCCCTTGGGTGCGCTCCGTGAAGTTCTCGGAACGGTCTTTGAACGTGTACTTCAGGGCCGATGCTGAGTACGCGCCGCGGATGGATATTGCGTTGTTTCTTCCCCGGGTCTGGTCAGAGGCGCTGCCGTGGACGGTAATGGGGCCGTAAGACTCTTGGAGGGTGGAAACGTTGGTGTACAACGTGATTGCCCCAACGAGCAGTAGTGCACTCAGGGTGGCTGGCGCGACCTTACTCGGCGTGTTCATGAGTCGCATTCGCGAAGAGTGGTGTGGAGAACGCCGTAAGACGGATGACTTTTAGGGGACTTCCAAGACTCGGAGCCAGCTGCGTCAGGTTTCCATTCGAGGTCGTTCAACCGGATGGCGATACTGTCTCCGGGGCGGATTCCCGGTCGGACGAAGGGGATTCCCCAAATGGCAAGTAGCTCAACTGTTTTTCCTGGAGGAAGTGAGTACATTTTTCCGGAACCGGAGTCTGAAGCGTATTCACCGTAATATTTGAACTCTGACGGCGTGGTGAGAGTGAATATCTCGCGGTACACCGTCGAGCTGTTCTTTCGTTCGTCGTCGAGGGTGACGTTGATCTTGTCGGTGTTCTTGACCGTCGCACTCAGTGCGATCAACTGGTAGGTGCTCGCATGGTACGTGAAGCGCCTCATCATCGTGGGGTCCAGCCTCGAGGCCGGGCAGATCGCAAAAACGGCGCGTGGGGTGATCCGCAGCGGCCCGTTGTCGTAGACATTCCCGAGCTCAATCGGGGTCGCAGGATCAGCCTGATCCAGTCCTCCGAATCCTGCGGTCAGGCCCAGTACGCCGACAACGGCCACGCGCCATAGGTTGTTGAGCGAAAAGCGGTTGAGAAAAGACCGTTTCTGCGGTTCATCGGGCTCGTTGTTCGGGCCGCCCGCTGGTCCATCCCCCGGCATGCGCAAATCATAAAGGGCGCATGCGGCGAGAAGATGGGAAAGTTCAGTCCAGATCGACGACGACCGGCGCGTGGTCGCTTGCGCCCTTGCCCTTACGTTCCTCACGGTCGATATGCGCGCCGCCCACCCGCTTGGCGAATTCCGGTGAGCCGAGGACGAAATCGATGCGCATCCCGCGCTTCTTGGGGAAGCTCAGTTGCGTGTAATCCCAGTAGGTGTACACGCCTGGACCGGGAGTGAACGGCCGCACCACATCGGCGAATCCGGCGTCGTTCATCGCGGTGAACGCGGTGCGCTCGGGCTCGGACACGTGGGTGCTGCCCTCGTAGGCCTCGACGCTCCAGATGTCGTCGTCGGTGGGTGCGATGTTCCAGTCACCCACCAGCGCCACCTGTGCCGCGGGATCGGCTGCGAGCCAGCCGGCGGCCTCGTCACGTAGAGCAGAGAGCCACCGCAGCTTGTACTGGTAATGCGGATCCTGCAGCGTCCGGCCGTTCGGGACGTAGAGGCTCCATACCCGCACTCCGTTGCAGGTGGCGCCCAGCGCTCGGGCCTCGGCGGCTTCCTCGACATCCGCACCGGACGCCCACCCGGGCTGACCCTCGAATCCGACGGTCACATCGTCCAGCCCGACTCGTGAGGCGATGGCCACTCCGTTCCACTGGCTCAGTCCCACGTGTGCCACCTCGTACCCGGCATCGGTGAACGCCTGCATGGGGAACTGCTTGTCGGAGCACTTGGTCTCCTGCATCGCGAGCACATCGGTGCCGGAGCGTTCCAGCCAGGAGATCACCCTGTCGGCACGGGCGCGGATGGAGTTCACATTCCAGGTGGCCAATCGCATGACGTCACCCTACTTTTCGATGCTGACAGCCTCGATACGTGCATACCGGTATCGGTGTTGTTCGGTAAAACCCAAGCTCGGGTACAGCGCGAGCGCCGCCGTGTTCTCCGCCCGTACCTGGACGTATGCGCGGTGCGCGCCCTGCGCGGCCCCCCAGCCCAGCAGTACCTCACACACCCGTCGGGCAAGCCCCCGGCGTCGATGGGTCTCGGCCACCCGTACCGCGGAAATTCCGAGCCAGCCCTCGGTGACGGCGCCGCGCGCGATGGCTACGGCGGGACCGTCATCGGCGACGGAAGCAAAGCCCAGTTTCCCGTCGATCACCGCGGTCAGCACCGGCACCGTCAGGGGGTGGCTATCTCCGCGCAGGGCAAGCCAATCCGGCGGTGGTGCCGGAGGCAGGGGCGGGCCAGCCGGCTCGCCCAGATCACGCACCATCACCACGGTTTCCTCGCTCGTCACCAGCGTCTCGGGCGGATGCACCAGCCGGTCGGGCAGGCACAACAGGGTGGGCAGCTGGTGTGCGGAGTACCAGGCACCCACATCGCCGAGCGACCGAGGGGATGCCGAATGCTCCAGTGGGACAGCAGAGTTGCCGCGATGTGTGTACCCGCCCGCGGCCCGCACGAACCATCCGTCCACCCAAGCGTGTTCGATACCCGGCCAGGCGAAGGCCGCTGCTCGCTGCGCGGATCTGATGTCCCGGTTCAGCACCGGAACTGGGGGCAATACGCGCACTGAGACGATATCGAGGGGCGAAATATCCACCACCGCACCGGATTTATGCAGTACCCGTACCGCCGGATGCGTTGCCACCAACTCGCCGACGGTGTCGGTGAACGGGGGCACCGAGCCGGCAGGCCGTTGGCTGCGGATGGCGACCCGCGTACCAAGTTCGGGCAGGGACACGGCGCCGGGTCGCTCTAGTGTCCGAACGGATCAGCGACTTGTCCTGGCGTCCAACTCAATCCGGGTACGCCCCAACCGTTGGACTTGACCGCGCGTTTGGCCGCGCGAGCGTTCCGGCCGATCAGCGTGTCTATATAGAGGAATCCGTCGAGGTGTCCTGTTTCGTGCTGCAGCATGCGCGCGAACAGATCGTTGCCCTCCAGGGTGATCTCTTTGCCGTCGGCGTCCAGGCCGGTGACCCGCGCCCAGTCCGCGCGTCCGGTGGGGAAGGACTCCCCGGGTACCGACAGGCAGCCCTCTTCGTCGTCATCCGGGTCGGGCATCGTCTCGGGGATGGCGGAGGTTTCCAGGACCGGGTTGATCACCACGCCGCGATGGCGGGTTCCGCCGCCGCGGGTGTCGGCGCAGTCGTAGACGAACAGACGCAGGGGCACGCCGATCTGGTTGGCGGCGAGGCCGACGCCGTTGGCGGCGTCCATGGTCTCGTACATGTTCGCGATCAGCTCGGGCAGATCGTCGGGTAGCGAACCGTCAGGACCGACCGGGACGGGCTCGGTTGGCGCATGCAGCACCGGGTCGCCGACAATGCGGATAGGAACAATAGCCACGGAAGGCAAGCTATCGGCTTGGTATTGAGAGCCGACGCGCGGGGTTGGCTAGCCGGAGTTGCGGTTTGAGCGTGGTTAAATATCGCCGAACCACAGTGTTGTTATTTTCAGTGTTGCAGTGAACGCGATCGATCAAGAGACAAGACGACAAACGCCCGGTTGGGTCAGGAGCTTTTATGGACGGCGCCCAGGCGCGAGCTGAGCAGTCGAAGGCTGCGAATGCTGGTCAGGACTCGCCTGCCGTCGGCTCAGACGGAGTCGAGATCGCTGCTGGTCTGAGCCGGCGCGAGCACGACATCCTGGCCTTTGAACGGCAGTGGTGGAAGTACGCGGGTTCCAAGGAAGACGCCATCAAGGAGCTCTTCGGCATGTCGGCCACCCGCTACTACCAGGTATTGAATGCGCTGGTAGATCGTCAAGAGGCCCTGGCTGCCGACCCGATGCTGGTTAAACGTCTCCGTCGGCTGCGGGCCAGCCGTCAGAAGGCCCGTGCCGCGCGTCGCCTGGGGTTTGAGGTCACATAGCTGTCTCGGAGCGGCCGGCTGAATAGGTGCTGGCGCCCTCGGACCGTAGAGTGGATTCACAATGAACGAACGCGTACCCGATTCTCATGGCCTGCCGCTTCGCGCCATGGTGATGGTGCTGCTGTTTCTCGGAGTGATTTTCCTGCTCGTCGGGTTCAACGCTCTCGGATCGGACAAGTCCGCGTCATCGGACTCGACGTCCACATCGGTCAGCGCCGCCGCAGCCCCCAAGTCGACGACACCGCCGCCCGCGCCTAAGCCGGAGGTTCGTGTGTACAACACCACCTCGGTGCCCGACCTGGCGCGGGGTGCCGCCGACCAGGTCACGGCCGCCGGCTGGAAGGTGGCCGAGGTAGGTAACCTGCCGATGCCCGAGGTGAACGTCACGACCGTCTTCTTCGGCAAGACCGCCGGAGAAGAAGAGGCCGCCCACGAAATCGCCAAGGTGCTCGGTGTTCAGGCCGCTCCGCGTGCACCCGAGCTCGTGGAACAGCCGCCGGGTGTCGTTGTCGCTGTCGCCATCTGACCGATCTGACGGATCGGCACTGCGGGTGCTACGCGTTGTAGGAGAGATGGCATGATGAGGCCCATGGTTAAGCCCGCCGTTCTCGCCGCCGGAACCCTTGCTGCCGTTGCCTTGTCCCTGAGCGGATGCTCCCCGGATCAGCCCGCCAGCACCACCCCGGGCACCACGCCTCCGGTGTGGACCGGTTCCACCGCGCCGTCGGCCGCGGGCGAGCACGGCGGACACGGGGGAGGCGAGCAGCCGATCCCGTCGGGCGAGAAGCTCAATGCCACGCTCAAGCTTGCCGACGGCACTCCGGTGGCGTCCGCGGAGTTCGTTTTTCAGGACGGGCACGCCATCATCACCGTGAAGACCACCGAGAACGGCAAGCTCACCCCGGGTTTCCATGGACTGCACATTCACTCTTTCAAGAAGTGCGATCCCAACTCGACCGCGCCGGCCGGCGGCACCCCGGGTGACTTCCTCTCCGCGGGCGGGCATTTCAACGTTCCCGGTTACACCGGTCATCCGTCCAGCGGCGACCTGGTGTCGCTGAACATTCTCAAGGACGGCTCTGGTGAGCTGGTTACCACCGCAGACTCGTTCACCAAGGATGATCTGACTGCTGGCAATGGCACTTCGATCATCATCCACGAGAAGGCCGACAACTTCGCCAACATTCCGCCCGAGCGCTACACCCAGGCCAACGGCACGGCAGGCCCCGACGACACCACCAAGTCGACGGGTGATGCGGGCAAGCGTGTGGCCTGCGGTCTCATCGACGCGGGCTAGCCGCCAGAGTGGCCCGCCCGATCGAATTTCGCGGGTCACCGCGACCCACGCTGGGGGTTGAGTGGGAATTTGCGCTCGTCGACGCCCAGAGCAGAGACCTCACCAACGAGGCCTCCGCGGTACTGGAAGTGATTGGCGAGACACCGCATGTGCACAAGGAGCTGCTGCGTAACACCATCGAGGTGGTGACGGGCATCTGCGGGACGGTCGCCGAGGCGATGGATGACCTGCAGACGACCCTCGCTACCGTGCGACCGACCGTGCAGTCGATGGGCATGGAGCTGTTTTGCGCCGGAACGCATCCCTTCGCCCGGTGGTCGGCGCAGCAGCTCACCGATGCGCCGCGATACGACGAGCTGATTGCCCGCACTCAATGGTGGGGACGTCAGATGCTGATCTGGGGTGTGCACGTGCACGTCGGCATCTCCTCCAAGCACAAGGTGATGCCGATCGTCACCTCGATGCTCAACTACTACCCGCACCTTTTGGCTCTGTCTGCGTCGTCCCCGATGTGGGAGGGGCAGGACACCGGATACGCCAGTAATCGGGCCATGATGTTTCAGCAGCTGCCCACCGCCGGTCTGCCATTCCACTTTCAGACCTGGGAGCAGTTCGAGGGCTTCGTCGACGACCAGATGAAGACCGGAATCATTGACCAACTCAACGAAATCCGTTGGGATATCAGGCCTTCACCGGCACTGGGCACCGTCGAGATCAGGATCTTCGACGGGATCTCCAACGTCGCCGAACTCGAGGCTCTGGTTGCACTGACGCACTGTCTGGTGGTGGACCTGGACCGCAAGCTGGAGGCGGGGGAGTCGTTGCCCACCATGCCGCCCTGGCATGTTCAGGAAAACAAGTGGCGCAGTGCGCGTTACGGGCTCGACGCGGTCATCATCCTGGATGAGGACAGCAATGAGAGATTGGTGACCGAGGACCTCGACGATCTGCTGACTCGGCTGCAACCCATCGCGCGGCTGTTGGAATGCGAGACCGAGCTGGCCGCCGTGGAGGATATCTACCGCCATGGCGGGTCGTATCAGCGCCAGCGGCGTGTGGCCGAAGAGCATGACGGCGACTTGGGCGCGGTCGTGGACTCGGTGGTCAACGAATTGGAAACCGAGCGCTAGGCGTACTGCGCCTCGAATGAGGCTTTGATATAACGCATTTCCTCATCGGTGGCGACCATGGTAACGATTGCCGAGCCGGCCCGTGTGCTTACCTGGACGGCGTCGGTATCGTGATCCAGCTGTTCCAGCGATACATCGGCGTCGGCTGAGGGAACTGTATTGGGCGGCATCACGACGATCGTCGTTATCCCAACCCGGACCGGCTGTTCGGTAGCGCCGTCGAACACAGCTACCGAATAGTTGCGGTCTGAGCCTGCTTGCATGGCGCCCCGGTCGAATTCGGCAACCCACAGGAGGTTGTTATCACCAACGGCCTCTACCATGTCGCGCCACATGGCCGGCCGACGAGTGTGTACCAGGACTCGCGCGCCGAGCGCGAGGGCGCGCAGCACGGCCTGCTGCGCGAGGTGCAGGGTGCCGGAGATTTCTACTCGGGTGATTTGAGGGCCGAAGATCGGTAGCGCGATCGCTCGGCCGTATTCGTCGGCGCCGATCACTTGGCCGCAACCCGATGCGGGCAGCGCCAGATTCCGGAAGTCTTCGATGCGTCGCCCGTACACCCAGTGTCCAAGAGGCCTTTTCGGTTGTGGTAGCGGCAGGCTGGAGACCAAGGCATTGAACTGCTGTCCGCGCAGCGGGGCCAGGCCCTTGAGGTTGATGCGGCTGCCGGCGCCATGGCTATCGAAACGTGCTAAGCCACGAATCTTGATGTACTCGTCTTCGCTGGCATTCTGCAGTGAAACACAGACCGTGGTCGAGTAGCTCGGGATGGTCCACATCATTCCCAGTCCCGCAGTCGTCAGGGCGCTGCCCTTCAGGGCGTAACTGCGAAGTTGGAAGTTGCCTTCGCGGCAGTGAGTCCAGGTTTCATCGATGTTGGTCAGGTTGACGCCGTCGGAGAGCTGGTTGGTGGCGTGGGCGATCTCGGCGGCAGTCAGGATCCGGGTCCGAAGACCGGCTTCGGTGAGGCGGTTGGCGACTCGGCGGGTGGCTGTCGTCGCGGTACGCAGGATTCCCGTCCGACCGCCGCCGCGATGATTGACTGCCTCGACGCAGCGGGCGGGGTCGAAACGTACCGCGATCCATACGCTGCGTTGCGCGATGGCGGGCAGCGGGCCGAGCACCGCGTCGTATACCGCAGCGATCTGGGTGTGTCCGGACGATCGCGCACCTTGACTGATTACGTCGATTGAGTCGAGATTGATGTCGAACTGGCGAAGGCATTCGACGAGAAGCTCCACCGACACCGTCTCGCCGGAGACTGTCATTCCGGGTTCTAGGACGGTGAGTGCTTGTGGGTTCTCTTCGATTGTCAACAGCGACAATAGGGTTCGTCCATCCCAGCGAAACCCGACTTGTGCATCATCGCCTAGCGGCACGTCGAACGGTTCGGCAGCGGTCTTCTTCCGCGTCTTGCTGCGTTGGCCGCGGAAGTAGTCGAACCGTGCTCCGAGTGCACGGGGGAGTGTGGTGCCGCGCAGCCGGACCACGAAGACGAGCGACACAACCAAGCCTGCTAACCCGCCTTGCCACCACGGCACGTTGACGAGCAATGCAATCGCGATGCCCAGCGCTGCCAGGAATTCCAGCAGCAGCACGTCGGCGATGGGCAACATTCGTTGCGGCACTATGTCCGTAGTGTTGAGGAGCTTGCTGGGCTCGATGGGTGCGGGCCGGCCTCGCCGTGATTTAGCGGTGCGAGAACGAGCTGCCACGTAATCGCCTTCCTAATTCGACTTTCGCGCGTGTGGTTTCGCTTCCCTGGTCGCTGGTGCCGTGCCTGGGGTACGCTACCGTCGCCCACGGGGGGACAGTTCCTCCCTATTGATGCAGATGGGAGCGGTGATGCCAGCGCAGGTTACCACGCGTGCGCAGGTCAATGGGTACCGTTTCCTGCTCCGCAGGCTCGAGCACGCATTGATCCGCGCCGACTCTCGAATGATCCATGACCCGATGCGCGGGCAGATGCGATCGCTCGTTGTCGGGCTGGTGGTCGGCATCATTATCACCGGTGCCTGCGGTGTGCTGGCGTTCTTCAAGCCCTCGCCCTCCATCGGCAATGCGCAAATTCTGCTCACCAAGCAGGGCGGTGCGATGTATGTGCGCATCGGCGACAATGTGCACCCGGTTTTGAACCTTGCGTCCGCCCGGCTTATCTCCGGAAAGGCTGATAATCCGGCCGCCGTCGACGAGAAGAAACTCGGAGCGCTCCCGCGCGGGTCGATCGTGGGCATTATCGGTGCGCCCAACGCCATCCACGGTGGTGACGACTTGAGCACCTCGCATTGGGCCGTGTGCGATACCTTCACCACGACTGATATTCGGGAGACGGTCGGGTCTTCAAAGTTGAAGACCACGGTGCTGGCGAACAAACCTGACTTGGGCAAGGAGATTCGTGCCGCAGGTCCGGCAGACATGCTGTTGGTTGGATCCGCGGACAACATGTTCCTGATCTACGACGGAGTTCGCGCTCCGATTGACGTCACTGATCCGATAGTGGTGAAGGCACTACACCTGGAGCAGGCCCCTGTCCGAGAGATCTCGCCCGGGCTGTTGAACGCGTTTCCCCGAGTGGAGCCCATCAAAAGGGTCCTCATAGATGGTATCGGTGACGTGAGCAACATCGATGCACTGCGTTCATCGGGGGTGCGCATCGGGTCCATTGTTGAGACCGAGGATTCGAACGGGAAGCGTTTGTTCGTCGTGTTGCGTGATGGGATTCAGCCTGTTTCACCCGCCACCGCCGACATTATTCGTTACGGAGACCCCACCGGCCAGGTCCGTGAGATCCGGAAGCTACCACCGGTGGTCGCGAGCATGACGCCCACGGTTCACACCCTCCCGATCGACAAATACCCTCAGGTGACCCCGGTCATCGCGCCCCTCGAGCCTGATCGTGTGGTGTGCCAGGCGTGGGAGAAGGACAACGGCGCTCCCGAGGCCAAGATGCGTTTGTTACTTGGGCACCGGCTGCCGATTCCACAGGATGCGATGCCAGTCCAGTTGGCCACCGCAGACGGGAATGGCCCGGGGCTCGATGAGGTCTATCTCAAACCCGGGACCGGTGAGTACGTCATGGCCACTGGTGGTGAAGAGGATTCACGCGCCTACGGCCAACAGTTCTACGTCAGTGATACCGGGCAGATCTATCACATCAAGGACTTCCCGTCTGCTGCGGCGTTGGGTGTGACCGGGTGGACCCCCTCTGACAAAAAGGACACCCAACATCCGCAGGATGCGCCCTGGCCCATTATTAAGCTGCTGCCACCGGGCCCCGAACTCTCCCAGCAAGCGGCTCTTATCGCACACGACGGTATGGTCGCGGATCCCAATGGCCTCAAGATCAACCCGCCGAAGTAGGCGCAGTCAGATGCGCATATCCCGGGCGAAGGAATAGAGCCGGACGATCCAGAAGCACAGAGGGAACACCAAGGCGATAGCGAAGTACTCCAGCAGTTCTACCCATCTGCGCATCACCGGAGAGAATTCCAGCAGTGGTGCGACCACACCACAGGCCACTGCGAGTGCGGAAACGATCACAAGTCCCACTAACGCATTGAGTTCCCAGTCCGGAAGATACGTTCCGCACTTGATCATCACTGCCAGTCCGATGGCCAATCCTGAACTGATCAGAGTCGCTGACTGCGTCAGGTTGTGGTGGCTGCGGCCGCGTAGACATAGCACTGTCGCCACGGCAATTGCGAAGGCCATTCCCTGCCAGAAGAATCCGTTGCTGACGTCCACCGCGAGGTAGGCGCCGACGGCCGCAGTCACGGCCGCAGCGGCGAGAATGCCGCTGAGATACTGATTCGCGCGTTTGACCCGCACGATCATGCCCTCTTCGGTCGGGATGATCTGTTTGCCAATGGCATTGACGCCTTCGACCGTGGTGCCGCCCTGGGTTTCGATGTCGTCGAGAGGCTCTCCCGCAGTCGGTACCCGTGGAATCGGCAGTTTCGACAGCACAATCGTCAGGCGTGGGGACATGTACACCACAATCACCGAGACAGTGGCCAACACCGCACCCAGCGCGCGCGATGGCGGCGCCAGCAGCACATTGGCTAGAGCGGTGCACCCGCCTAACACGGACAGTGCGATCACGAAGGTGTGGAAGGTCCTGCCTTCTCTACCGATTTGTAGGGCTAGCAGTGATGCGAGCGCGTTCATTGCACAGGCCATCGGGAGGGACATTGCCCCAAACCCGTCTGGGATCACGTACAGCGCACCGGAGAGCACCAACGGTGTTGCGACCACGGATAGGCCTAGCGGTGTTCGTGCATCGTGGTCTCGGTGTGCAAGTACTCCACCGACCACTAGCAGCGCTACGCCACTCAGCAGCGTCGCGAGGCCTGCTGCGATGTTCTGGGAGTGTCGGTGCAGCAGCAGCGCCGCGGACAGCGAGCCAGCCAAGCCCACCCCGAAGTAGGCAATGTATTTGCGGTTGCGCTGCCAGAGGTTGGGCTGATCAGTTCCGGGGCGCCCTGAACCGTCGAGGGCGTCGACGTCGTCGAACAGCAGCGGGGCTGCGGCTCCGCTTATCTCACGCAGCACGAGGACATCGCCGTCGTAGATATCGGCATCGGCCAGTGACTTGGTCAGCTCTACCGGCGGTGCGCCGAGTTTGGCCAGGCTCCATCGCCCCTCAGTGTTGTCGAACACTGTCGCATCGATACCGGAGCTGGTTCCGAGATACTGCAGTTGTAGTTGTTTGTTCGCGATGTCGATGACGTCGTCGATGAAGGCCCCGATACCGACATTGGAAGGCAGGCCCACGTCCAGTTGCATACCGCCGACCAGCAGCGTCATCCGGCTGAGCTCGGGTTCTGCCCCAGCGTCGGGCTCAAGATCGGCAAGTGACGGTGGTAGCGTCATCGGCTTTAATGCCTCCATAGTCGGGTGCCAAGTCAGATAGCGTTGCTGGACGGTGTGAGAATACCGATCAGCGCCGGTGTTGAGGGCATGTCGGGAGGGGAGTAGTGGGAACACAAGGTTTCGTGCGGCGATCGCGGGTCGCTCCGCCTCGTATGCCAGGCGGAGAAGTCAACCTGCAGGCGCCGCCGGAGGTGCCTCGCGTCATTCCGGGGAATCTGTTCATGAAACTGATGCCCTTCGTGATGGTGGTCGCCGTCGTCGGGATGATCGCGTTGATGGTCACGGTGGGCGGACGCAACTTGGCCAGCAATCCGATGTTCATGATGTTCCCGATGATGATGATCATGTCGATGGTCGGCATGTTCATGGGCGGTGGCGGTCGCACCGGCAAGGCGGCATCAGAACTCAACGAAGAGCGTAAGGACTACTTCCGGTACCTGGCCAATTTGCGCGACGACTCCGACATGACTGGTGACGGGCAGCGCGCCGCGTTGGAGTGGAGCCACCCGGATCCCCGTGCTCTGGTGGACGTCGTGGGGACGCGTCGTATGTGGGAGAGGCGCCCGTCCGACCCGGATTTCTGTCACGTCCGAGTTGGGATCGGCACTCATCGGCTCGCCACCAGACTGCTTGCACCCGAAACTGGGCCTCCGGAGGATTTGGAGCCGGTCTCGACGGTCGCGTTGCGACGGTTTGTCAAGACACACTCTGTGGTGCACGCGCTGCCTACCGCCGTATCGCTGCGCGCATTCCCGGCGATCAATTTGGAAGGCGATCGCAAGCTCACCCAGCAGTTGGTGCGTTCGATGCTGGTTGAGCTCTGCGTATTCCACGGGCCAGATCATGTGCAGATCGCCGTGGTTACAGCGAACCCCGACGGTGAGAACTGGGGCTGGGTGAAATGGCTGCCACACGCTCAGCACTCAACGGCTCGCGACGGCATGGGACAGGTTCGTTTGGTTTTCCCGACTCTTGAGCTGCTCGAGAGTTCGTTGGCAACCGAACTGGGCGAACGAGGCCGGTTCACCAGAAACGCACAACCAGTGCAAGGGATTAAGCATCTCGTAGTGGTCATCGACGATGGTTACACTGCTGGAACTGAACGGCTGATCACCGAAGCAGGGTTGGATAGCGTCACGGTGTTGGATCTCAACGCACCTACCGATGGAGTCGCGGCTCGACGGGGTTTGCAACTGATGGTCGAACCGGGAGATATCGGTGCCCGCACCGCCGTCGGAGTCGAGAGATTCGCCACCCCGGATGCCCTGACCGTCGCGGAGGCGGAGGCCACGGCACGACGGGTTGGCAGATTCCGGCCTGCCAACGCCGCGCACATCGTCAGCCTCGAATCTGACTCCCGGGCGGTTGATCCGGGACTGATGGCGTTACTTAAGATCCCTGACGCCGCAGAGATAGTCCCCGAGCAGGTGTGGCGCCCCCGGTCGCCTCGAGAGCGTCTGCGGGTGCCTATCGGCATCACTCCGAACGGGCAGCCGTTGGAACTGGATATTAAGGAAGCCGCCGAAAACGGAATGGGACCGCATGGTTTGTGCATCGGGGCGACTGGATCCGGTAAATCGGAATTCCTGCGCACTCTAGTCACAGCGATGATCACTTCTCATTCGCCGGATGCGCTGAACCTGGTGCTTGTTGACTTCAAGGGTGGCGCAACGTTTCTGGGCTTGGACGATGCACCGCACGTCTCGGCCACTATTACCAACCTGGAAGACGAGCTCATACTCGTCGACCGTATGCGTGATGCGCTAGCTGGTGAGATGAACCGACGTCAGGAGCTGCTGCGGTCTGCGGGCAACTTCCCGAACGTCACGGAGTACGAGCGTGCTCGCGCGAACGGCGCCGACCTGGATCCGCTTCCTGCATTGTTTATCGTGGTCGACGAGTTTTCCGAATTGCTTTCGCAGAAACCAGATTTCGCGGAGCTGTTCGTGATGATCGGTCGGCTGGGCCGCTCGCTGCACGTCCATCTGCTGCTGGCATCGCAGCGCTTGGAGGAGGGTAAGCTGCGAGGTCTCGACTCGCACCTGTCGTACCGGATCGGGCTCAAGACTTTCTCTGCAGGCGAGTCGCGCAGTGTGCTGGGCGTACCTGACGCGTATCACCTTCCCAGCGTGCCGGGTTCGGCGTATTTGAAGACCGATTCGGCTGAGCCTACTCGCTTCAACGCATCGTATGTCTCCGGCGAGTACGTTAAGCCCAGGGGGACAGCGCGTTCGGGACGTGTGTCGCAGCTGGGGGCGTTGGCCCCGAAGCTTTTCACGGCGTCCCCGGTGGCCAAGGACCCGAAGCCGGAGACGCCCGCCGTGATTGTTCCGGAGGAGACGACGAAACTACCGCAATCACCGACGAAGACCACTTTGTTGGACGTTGTCGTCGGCCGTATCAGGGGGCATGGTCGGCCCGCCCATGAGGTTTGGTTGCCCCCCCTGGAAGACAGCCCAGCGGTCAATCAACTACTGCCAGAGCCGGAGTGGAATAGTCCGGACAACATCAACGGGCGATTGGTGATGCCGATGGGCATCATCGACCGCCCGTACGACCAGCGTCGTGACGTCTTGATGGTCGATCTGGCCGGTGCCAACGGCAACTTGGTGGTGGTCGGAGGTCCGCAGTCAGGTAAGTCCACTGCATTGCGTACCTTGATTGTTGCGGGCGCAGCCACCCACACCCCCGAGCAGTTGCAGTTCGTCTGTTTGGATTTCGGTGGTGGAACACTGACTAGCCTCACCAACCTTCCCCACGTCGGCTCGGTGGCGGGCCGCATGGATGCCGACCGGATCCGGCGCACGGTGGCCGAGGTTTCGGGCTTGCTGCGCGCGCGAGAGCTGCGGTTCCGTGACTTGGGTATCGAGTCAATGCGCGACTTCCGTCAGCGCAAGGCTCACCTGGCTACGTTGCCGCCCGAGGTTGCGGCACAGGATCCATTGAGCCAGGACAAGTTTGGCGATCTGGTTCTTGTCGTCGATGGTTGGGCGTCAATACGCAGCGATTTCGAGGCTTTGGAGCCGATTCTGCAATCCATTGCCATCCAAGGACTTTCGTACGGAATTCACTTGGCAATCTCCGCCTCTCGGTGGATGGAGATGAGACCTGCGGTCAAGGACATGCTGGGTACCCGGATCGAGCTGCGCCTTGGTGACCCGATTGACAGTGAGATGGGGCGTAAGTTCGCGGAATTGGTCCCAGTCGGCAGACCGGGACGCGGTATCAACGCCGAGAAGCTGCATATTCTACTAGCGCTGCCACGTTTGGATTCCAGCTCGGATGTTGAGACCCTGCCACAAGGTGTGGCCACAACCGTCGAGATGATGCGTGACCACTATCAAGGCCGCGGCGCGCAGCAGGTGCGGATGCTTCCCTTCGATCTCGACCGGAATGTGGTGGTCGGCACCGCCGGCCGTTTGGGTCGGCTGTCGAAGTCGAAGATCGCGATTGGTATCGACGAGGCAGAACTGGCGCCTGTGGTCATCGATTTTGATGCCCAGCCGCATTTCGTCGCATTCGCGGACGTGGAGTGCGGGAAGACTTCGCTGCTGCGCAACATCGCTCAAGGAGTAATGGAGAACGCAACTCCCGAGGAAGCCAAGATCATCTTGGTGGACTACCGCAGGTCCATGCTTGGTGCGGTAGACGGTGACCATCTCGGCGGGTACGCCACAGCAGCGCAGTCGTGCGGTGAGTTAATGGTGAGTTTAGCCAATTCGTTGCGAGACCGACTACCTCCCAACGACATCACGCAGCAGCAGCTCAAGGAGCGGTCCTGGTGGTCGGGTCCGGATATCTTCGTGTTGGTCGACGACTACGACTTGGTGGCCATCAGCAACATGAACAATCCGCTTGCCCCCATTGTCGAATTCCTTGCGCAGGCTCGGGATATCGGGCTTCGAGTGGTGGTAACACGCCGTATCGGCGGAGCAGGTAAGGCCATGTTCGATCCGTTTATCGGCCGTCTGCGTGACCTGTCGTGCAACGGGCTGGTGATGAGTGGGTCCAGAGAAGAGGGTGCATTGTTCGGTGGATTCAAACCGATGCAGATGCCGCCGGGGCGCGGCATGCTGATCTCGCGCAGCATGTCTAGCGGTGTCATTCAGTTGTCGAGGATGCCCGACCTGTGACGGGCATGAGTGAATTGGCCCAGGCCCAGATACTTTCGGCGGCGGCCGAGCATGTCCGCGTCTCGGTATTTGGCGGCAGAACGCAGCTCGATATCGCGCTTCCGCTGGACCTTCCGATTGCGGCATTCGTTCCCGAGCTTGCCAAACTGGTGTCCTCGCGTGATGTCAAACGTGATGAGGACGTGGCACCGCGTGAGGAGCGAAAGACCCACTGGGTGCTCCGTCGTATCGGTTCTAAAGTGTCGCTCGATCTGCATTCGACGTTACGCGAGGCCGGTGTAGGCGACGGAGACCTGCTGTACCTCGTATCTGAGCGCACGCTGACGACCCCCACCCTCTACGACGACGTCGTCGATGCCGCTGCCAGGCTGAATAAGTCGTCTTACGCTCCGTGGGACGCAACTTCTGCGCGGATTATGGGGATTGCCGGGCTGTACCTGGTGTCCGCAGCTTTTGTGTATTTCTTGGTGGATCTTTCCTTCCGCCCTCAATGGGCGGTTGTGTCGGCGCTTTCGGTCGTCATGGTCGGTGTGTTGTTGGCCGCTGCAACAGTGGCCTTCCGCTCTTATCAACGATCGGAGATCGCCTCCGTCCTGGCCTGGGCGAGTATCCCCATTGCGGCCGGAACCTGTTGGGCGTTCCTGCATGGGTTTGGCGACTTCGGTGTTGCGGGCGCATGTTTTGCGATGTTGGTCGTGAACTTCGCTGTGCACCGACTCGTGGGTACCGGAAGCTGGGGTTTTCTTTCTAGCTCAGTGATTTTCGCGCTGTGTGGACTGGCGCTCATAGTGCAAGGGGCGTTGAAGCCGGATACTTCGATCACGGGCGCGACGCTGGCAGTGAGCGCGACTCTCCTGACTGTGGTGGTGCCCAGCATGACGAGTTCGTTGGGCCGCTTCGAGGCGCCGACTGTCGAGATCGTCGAAGAAGAGGAGTTCTTCGAAAACCCCTTCCAAAAGTCGCCAACGGATGGTCATCCGGAAGTGAGTTCCGTTGAGTCCGTTCCGACCGCGGAAAACGTGCGCGAACGTGTTCGGCTCGCGGAGACGACGCGATCGGCATTCTTCACCGGCCTAGCGGTGACAGCGGGAATCGGGGTCGCGGTGACGCTGTATCCCGCCATCAACGTTGCTTGGGCATCATTGGCGTTGGCTGCAGCTGTTGCGGGCGTGCTCGGCCTACGCGCTCGACTCCGTACGGCGGGGATGGAGCGGGCCGCTCTGGGAGTACCCGCCGTTGCGATCGTGGTGATGGCGTGTGTATTGGCCCAACCTGGCTCGACGCCGATCGGGATTGTCACTTATGGGGTCCTACTTGTGTTGGGTGTGGTTGCTGCGTTGCTCGGCGCAGTGTTGGCGGGCGGTCGCCGCGCACCGCGCCTCACTACTGGTCTTTTGTACCTTGAGTATTTGTTGATGGCCTCTTTGATTCCGTTGGGGTTGTGGGTGGCCGGTGCTTATCGGCATTTCGGTGCACCGTGGTGAATGTGGCGGTGCGCGCCGCCGCTTTGATGGCGACAGTCGGGCTGGTATCCCTCTTGTCACCGCCACCGGCCTTCGCGATCGAGCCGCCAATCGTCGAGCCCGGGCCGCCCCCATCCGGTGCGGTGGGGCCGACCGAAACCACCGAGCAGAAGCAGGTTTGCGCGGTCACCGGTCTGCTTCCGGGTACTAATCTAGAATTGGATCCGCCCGCCGACAGCATGTTGAACTTCACCGCTGCACACCAATTTTCCCGTGGCATGGGGCAGAAGGTCGCCGTCATCGACACAGGTGTCAGTCCGAACCCTCGTTTGCATCATCTAGAGCCCGGCGGCGATTACGTGTCAAGCTCCAACGGCTTAGAAGACTGCGATGCCCATGGCACCTTGGTCGCCGGCATCATCGCAGCGGCGCCCTCGGACACTGACGCGTTCGTGGGTGTTGCGCCAGAGGCGGCAATTCTGTCGATTCGTCAGAACAGCAGCTCATTCTCGGTGAAGGGCAGCGGATCGAACAGAGATGATCCCAACTCCAACTCTGCAGGCTACGGGAACACAACAACACTCGCGCTGGCCATTGTTCGTGCCGTCGACCTTGGTGCGACGGTGATAAACCTCTCCGAAGTCGCTTGTGCCCCAGCAGGTGTGCAGATTGACGACATAGCGCTCGGACGCGCGGTCCGATACGCCTACGAGCGAAATGTCGTAGTAGTTGCCGCTGCGGGTAACGCTGGTCAGGAAGGAGTGTGCAAGACACAGAACGAAATCAACGACCCCAATCGTCCCATCGATACTGCCTGGGCAACGGTCAAAACCGTCGCCTCACCAGCGTACTTCTCTCAATATGTACTTAGCGTTGCGGCGTTGAGTAAGGAGGGGGAGCCCGCCGATTTCAGCCTGCGCGGTCCTTGGGTTGGTGTGGCTGCACCCGGTGAAGGGATAACCTCGCTGGATCCGTTCGGGCCAGGTTTGATCAACGGAGTCATGGGTCAGCAAGGAATGTCGCCGGTGAACGGCACCAGCTTTGCCACACCATTTGTCTCAGGTGTGGTGGCACTATTGCGTTCACAACGACCCGATCTCAACGCGGGCCAGGTCATCGACTTGATCAAACGAACCGCGCGAACGCCCGGTAATGGGCCAAATATCGCGACTGGATACGGGATGGTAGATCCAGTTGCTGCGTTGTCGGCTGAGGTTCCGCCAGCGGATCAGATGCCCGATCCTGACAAGGATAAGTCGGTCATCGAACCGCCGAAGGCGAGTCGCGCCGAAACTTTGGCTCGGGACATCATGTTGACTGCCACCGCGATCTGTGTTGCTGCAATGGTCGCCGTCTGGGCGCTATTCCTGCCCAACCGACGCCGTGAGGAGGCGGCAGCACCAATTACCGACGATGATGCCGCACTAACCGTGGATATCAAGCGCTAGACAGACAACCAGTACTCCAGGATCGCGGCCGCCTGCTGTTCTGGATTGCCTTCCTGCGGACGCAACACCAGCTCGGCGTTCACCGGGGCCTCGTAGGGCGCGTTGACTCCGGTGAAGTCGCTGATCTCCCCGGCACGGGCCTTGGCGTACATGCCCTTCGGGTCGCGCTGCTCGCAGACCTCCACGGGAGTGTCGACGAACACCTCGATAAAGGGCAGCCCGGCCCTTTCGTGCTGGGCCCGGATTTTGTCCCGATCGGCTTGATACGGACTGATGAGCGCGGCCACCGCGACCACCCCGGAGTCGGAAAGAATCTGGGCGACGGCACCCACGCGGCGAACGTTCTCGGCGCGGTCGGCCGCCGAGAATCCGAGGTCCGCGTTGAGGCCGTGCCGCAGGTTGTCGCCATCGAGCCGATAGGCGGGGATGCCCATTGCCACCAGTCGCCGTTCCAATTCAACTGCCACGGTGGATTTTCCGGATGCGGAGAGCCCGGTGATCCATATTGTTCCACCCTTGGTGGAGCGTTCCTCGCGAGAAATCGCGGACGAGTGCCAGACCACCTTGGACTGGTGCAGAGTCGGGCCGGAGATCATGCCGGCGGCGACCGTGTTGTTGGTGGCCTCGTCGACCAGGATGAAGCTGCCGGTGGTCCGGTTGCGCCGGTACGGATCGAACATGATCGGTCGCTGCAGTCGCAACTGCACGCGTCCGATCTCGTTGAGCTTCAGTTCCTTTGCTTCCTGGTCCCGGTGCAGGCTGTTCACGTCGAGTCGGTAGTCAAGGCCGGCAACGGCGGCCTTCACCGTCGAGTTGGCATGCTGCATCACGAATCGCGACCCCTCGGAGAGGGTGGAAACATCGGTGAACCAGCACACCATGGCATCGATCTGGCCACCTACCAGTGGCCGATTGTTCGGCCGGCAGAGCATGTCGCCGCGGCCCAGGTCGAGCTGGTCGGCAAGTTGCACGCTCACCGCGCTTCCGGCGAAGGCCTCATCCACGACCGCGCCACCCGGACCCCAGATCGCCGATACGGTTGAGGTGAAACCTGATGGCAACGCGACGATCTCGTCGCCAGGCTTGAATACGCCGCTGGCAACGGTTCCGGCCACGGCCCGGAAGTCGTGTAGGTCGGTGATGTGCTCGGCGCCCGGTGCCGCCGCACCGCCCTGGGGGCGGATGACGTACTGGATGGGAAAGCGGGCATCGATCAGGTTGCGGTCTGACGAAATATGTACCTGCTCAATATGGTGCAACAACGACGGACCCTCATACCAAGGGGTATTCGCCGACCGGGTGACGATGTTGTCGCCCAGGAGTGCCGACACGGGAATGACGGTGAGGTCATGCAGCTCCAGTTTGGTGGCGAATCTGCGGAATTCCTCTTTGATTTCGTCGAAACGCTGAGGTGACCAGTCGACCAGGTCCATCTTGTTGATGCACAGCACCACGTGCTCGACACCGAGCAGCGAGGTGATGAACGCGTGCCGGCGAGTCTGTTGTGTCAGCCCGTTGCGGGCATCGACCAGAATGATCGCCAGGTCTGCGGTCGAGGCGCCGGTCACCATATTGCGGGTGTACTGTTCATGCCCCGGGGTGTCCGCAATTATGAATTTGCGTGCGGGCGTGGAGAAGTAGCGGTGCGCGACGTCGATGGTGATGCCCTGCTCACGCTCGGCGCGCAGCCCGTCGGTGAGTAGTGCCAGGTTGGTATGTGTCTCGCCCTTAGCCTTGCTGCTGGCTTCCACGGCGGCCAGCTGATCGGCGAAGATCGACTTCGAGTCGTACAGCAGACGACCGATGAGGGTGGACTTGCCGTCGTCGACGCTGCCCGCTGTGGCGATGCGGATGAGCTCCTGGGCAGGTTCTGTGGTTTCGATGGTCTGCGGGCTCATCAGAAATACCCTTCTTTCTTGCGGTCTTCCATGCCGGCTTCGGAGATCCGGTCATCGGCGCGGGTGGCTCCCCGCTCGGTGATACGGGTTGCGGCAACCTCTTCCACTACCGCGCTGGGAGTTGACGCGACAGATTCGACGGCGCCGGTGCACGTCGCGTCACCGATCGTGCGGAACCGAACGGACTTCTCGACGAGTTCCTCGCCCGGCTGCAGGGTGAGGAATCTAGTGTCGGCCAACAGCATTCCGTCGCGTTCCACCACATTGCGTTTGTGCGCGTAGTACAGCGGAGGCAGCGTGATGTCCTCGGATTCGATGTACTGCCAGATATCCAGCTCGGTCCAGTTGGACAGCGGGAACACCCGGATGTGTTCACCCTTGCGGTGGCGACCGTTGTAGATGTTCCAGAGTTCCGGGCGCTGGGCGCGTGGATCCCATTGGCCGAACTCGTCACGGAAGCTGAACACCCGCTCCTTGGCGCGGGCCTTCTCCTCGTCGCGGCGCGCGCCGCCGAACACGGCATCGAAGCGGTGCTCGTTGATGCTGCGCAACAAGGTCGCGGTCTGCAGGCGGTTACGCGTGGCGCCTGGTCCGGTCTCCTCGACGACGGCACCCGAGTCGATGTCGTCCTGCACACTGCCGATTTCCAGCCGCAGGTTGTAGCGGCCAACCGTCTCGTCGCGGAAAGCGATGACCTCGTCGAAGTTGTGCCCGGTATCGATGTGCATGACGGGGAAGGGCAGCGGCGATGGCCAGAATGCCTTGGCCGCGACGTGGAGCATGACCACGGAATCCTTGCCGCCGGAGAAGAGCAGCACCGGCCTTTCAAAGGTCGCCGCAACTTCGCGGAAGATGTAGACGGCCTCGGCTTCCAGCGCGCTCAAGTGCGATAACTCGTACGACTCGGCGGGTGATGAGCTTCTTGGGCGAAGAACATCGGGCGATGTCGGCATGCGATTACTCCATTTCGGTCCAAATATGTACCGTATCGGTTCGTATTCGGTCCAGCCCAGATTAGAACGCGTTCTCGTTAGGTGTCAATGGGTGACATGGGCGCGAGCGCACGACCGCGTACATAAACGTGAATGGGCGGGCGCGTATGTGCGCGCCTCGGAAGCTGGCGGGAGCTAGAAGGGCGGATAACTACGCCAGTGGTGGCCCTGGCTGCCTGCCGGTGATCATTTCGAAGACCTTCCCGGGCTTTTGGGTGCTCAGGTACTGGCGGGTCATGTCGCGTGACTGGATGGCGGAATCCTGTGTCAGCCCGGAGAGCGCGAAGCACGGCCCCGCGGCGTCGAGATCCGAAGGCGCACTGGCCTTCATGTCATCGACCGCGTCTTGGTCGGAGGCGCCTGCGCCGGCCCATGACCCTACGGCTGCGCCAGTCTGAGTATTGGTTGTGCCGCATACGGCGAGAACCCAGGGGTCGCCAGCGAATGCCGGTGCAGGGCTAGTGATCGAGAACAGTGCGGCGGCGGTGCCGACGGCGACGGTGCGGGCTAGCGTCTCACGGCAATTCATTCTGGCCCCACCCATTTACATCCATCACACGTGGCTACATGATGAATATGAATATAACAGCATTTGTGTACCATGTAGCAAATTACTGCTATGGCTTGGTGCCGCCGATGTGTTCGGTGATTCCGTCCGCGGTGTGTACCAGAGCCTTGGCGCGCACGGTGATTTCGGCGTCGGTGAGGTCGTCGCCGATGTAGAGGCTCGCGACCATTGCCTGCTTGCCGTTGTGGTCGTAGACCGGTGCCGACATCACGTTTACCCGGTGGCGTACTTTCGCCCCTGAGCCGACGGTGTAGTTCTCGCTGCGCAGGTAGACCCGTTCGCCGATTCCCGACACGATCTCGCCGAGGAGGGCGCGCAACTCGTTGGGGATGTCACCGGGCACTCCGGCCATGAGTGAGTACAGCTGACGTCCGGCGGGGGTCAACAGTTCGACCAGATAGCCGTCGGCACGGCACTCCTGGATTACCTTGCGCAGCCGTTCATCTGCGGTACGGCCGGGCGCGGTCGGATCCTTGCCCAGCCAGGAGGCGATGGTTTCGTCGGTGTCCCAGAGCACGAACATCAGGCCCACCGGTGGAGTGAACGGATAACTCTGGCCTACCTCGACCCGGACCGGATGGTCGGGGTCGCTAACCACCTCCAGCACCGTGACCCGATCGCTGACGACGGCGGACAACGCCGCGGTGTGCCCGAATTCTCGAGTAAGCGTGAGTAATTGATCGCGGCTCGCCGGCTTGGCGCGCAGCGATTCCTGGGCGGCTCTGCCGACACGGATGAGCGCCGGGCCCAGGCTGTACGTCTTGTCGCGGTCATCCCGGATGAGATACCCCGACTCGGCGAGGGTGGTCACGATGCCCAGGCAGGTGGGCTTGCTCAGTCCTAACCGGCGCGCCAATTCGGAAAGTCCGAAGCGCTCGGTGCGGTGCCGTGCCAGGAAATCGAGTACGGCCATCACGCGTTCGGTAGGGGGCGACGTCCTGCCTGCCCCGTTGTCCCGTTCCTCGACCACCGGCGAAACCTCCTGTGCCCCTGTGTAGATCCAGACATTCTTGACGTACCTGGCAGGGCGCTCTAATGTCTGGAGGGATTCTACCACTGCGGTACACATTTGTACCAGTCAGGAGCGCCATGTACAGCGAGGCATTCACCGCCGCGATCGCGGAAGCCGAGGAGCTGATTGTCGCCGCACCCCATATCGACACCGAGGCCGACCTGCTCGAGGGGCTTCAGTATCTGGCGCAGGGGATTGCGGCCTGTACGCACATGGCGTTTCACACCGACCGCGATCACCCATTTCTTCTCTCCGGCACGGGGCCATTCACGAAAATGGGATTGGACAACCCCGACACCCTCTACTTCGGCGCGCGGGTCAACGGCGAGTTCGAGTATGTGGTCACCGGAAAGCGCGGCACCACTGCGGATTTGAGCTTTCAGGTGCTCGGCGGCGGTGAGTACACCGACAAGAACGTGCCGGGAAGCGCCATCGCCTTCGACGATCGCGAAATCCATATCGAGAGCGACGGCAGCTTCGAAGTCCGTTTCGGCCCCGGACCGGCAAGTGAGTCGCGGCCCAACTACTTCACCCTCGGACCGGGACCTGCACAGCTGGTCATGCGTGAGGTGTACAGCGACTGGCGTGCACAGCGCGGCACCCTCGCCATCGCACGGGTGGACACCGCGGGCACCGCACCGGCCCCGCTGACCAAGGAACAGATCGAAAAACGTTACGCCAGTGCTGGTAAGCAGCTGGTGAACCGAGTCAAGACGTGGCTGCAATTCCCCAAATGGTTCTACGACAATCTGCCCGTCAACACCATGACGGAGCCGCGACTCACGCCCGGCGGTCTGGCCACCCAGTTCTCCTCGGTGGGGCACTATGACCTGGCCGACGACCAGGCGATGATCATCACCGTCCCCAAATCCGATGCGCCGTATCAGGGTTTTCAGCTCGGAAGCCTGTGGTACATCTCGCTCGACTACATCAACCATCAGACCTCGCTGAACTCCAGTCAGGCTCAGGTTGACCCGGATGGCAACATCAGGATGGTGGTGAGTAATGCCAATCCTGGTATCACCAACTGGATTGAGACACTGGGGCATCGTCGTGCATACCTCCAGTTCCGGTGGCAGCGGGCCGATCGTCCGCTTACGGCCGCCGACGGCCCGACGGTCGAGGTGGTCGCGATCGGTGATGTCCCCGCGAAACTGCCGCATTACGCGCTGAACAAGATCAGCGCGGAGGGTTGGCGCAGTCGGATTGCCGAGCGCCAGACCGCCATCGGGGCAAGGATGTTGGGCTGATGAGTCTCCTCGATTTTGACGGCAAGGTTGTCGTGGTGTCCGGTATCGGCCCAGGGCTGGGCGGCACACTGGCCACCAAGTTCGCCGCGGCCGGTGCCGATGTCGTCCTCGCGGCACGCACCCAGTCACGCCTCGACGAGGTGGCTGAGCAGATCACCGCGACCGGGCGCAAGGCCCTTGCGGTGGCCACGGATATCACCGATGAGGCCAGCGTCGCCAACCTTGTCGAACGTGCCACCGAAACCTTCGGAAGCATCGACGTACTTGTCAACAACGCCTTTAGCATTCCCTCGATGAAGTCTCTGGAGAAGACGGACTATCAGCATATTCGCGATAGCGTCGAACTCACGGTGGTCGGTACGCTGCGGCTGACGCAGGGCTTTGCGGGCGCGCTCGCCCGATCGAACGGAGCGGTGGTCAACATCAACTCGATGGTCATCCGGCACTCGCAGATTCGTTATGGCAGTTACAAGATCGCCAAGTCCGCGCTGCTGGGCATGTCCCAATCGTTGGCCACAGAATTGGGGCCACAGGGAGTTCGGGTGAACTCGGTGGTACCCGGATACATGTGGGGTGAGAACCTCAAGGGCTACTTCGAGCACCAGGCCAAGAAGTACGGCGGCACCGTCGAGCAGATCTACGAATACACGGCCGCGAACTCCGATCTCAAACGGCTACCGACCACCGATGAGGTGGCCAATGCCGTGCTGTTCCTTGCGTCCAACCTGGCGAGTGGAATCACCGGCCAGGCCCTCGATGTCAACTGCGGCGAGTTCCACGCTTAGCCACAAGGAGAATCCACATGAGTCTTGAATCAAACACCGAGCGCACCAGTGTCGGCACCGTCGACGATTTGCACGAGTCGGCTACCCGGCTGATCGGACTGGACGACTTCGGGGACGGGTCCGTCGACAACTACCGTGAAGCGCTCGGGGTGCTGCTCGACTCCTATCACAGCGAAGCCGGGCTGACCCCGTTGGGCTCCAAGATGTCTCGGGTGTTCTTGCGTGGTGCGTTGGGTGCGCGGTTACTCAGCGAAGCTGCCTTCAAGGCGCACCCCGACCATGCGCAGGTCGCCATCGATCGGCCCATCTTTGTCACCGGACTACCGCGCACGGGCACCACCGCGCTGCACCGCCTCCTGAACGCCGATCCGATGCATCAGGGGCTGGAGATGTGGCTGGCCGACTTCCCGCAGCCTCGACCGGCGCGCGATACCTGGGATTCCAATCCTGTGTACCAACAGCTGGAGGCGCAGTTCTCCAAGCATCACGTGGAGAACCCGGAATTCATGGGCCTGCATTACATGTCGGCCACCGAGGTCGAGGAATGCTGGCAGCTTCTGCGGCAGTCGGTGCACTCGGTTTCGTATGAGTGTCTTGCGCACGTGCCCTCCTACGCGCAGTGGTTGTCGCAGCAGGATTGGACCCCGGCCTATCGCCGTTATAAGGCCAACTTGCAGTTGATCGGCCTCAATGACATCGAAAAGCGTTGGGTGCTCAAGAATCCGAGTCATCTTTTCGCCCTTGATGCGCTCATGGAGGTGTACCCGGATGCCTTGGTCATCCAGACGCACCGCCCCGCCGAGACCATCATTGCCTCGGTCTGCTCGCTCAACGAGCATGCGACGGCAGGCTGGTCGCAGACCTTTGTCGGTGCCACCCTCGGCGCCGATCAGCTGGATACCTGGGCCCGGGGCCTGGAGTCGTTCAAGTCCGCGCGCACCAAGTACGACGAGGCGCAGTTCTGCGATGTCGACTACTTCGACTTCATCTCCGATCCGATCGGCACCGTTGAATCCATCTACCGGCACTTTGGATTGGAGCTGTCGGCGTCCGCTCTGGTGGAGATGCAGAAGATGAACGACGAGAGTCAAAAGGGCCCGCGTGCACCCAAGCATGTCTACTCGCTTGCCGACTATGGGCTGAGTAAGGAAGCGGTGATGGAGCGCTTCGCGGGGCTGTGATCCGTATCGCCGTAGTGGGCGCTGGCGCGGCGGGAACGCTTGTCGCCCTGCATCTACTGCGGCGCGATGTCCTCGGGGCGCTTCATCTGACGGTGATCGATCCCGATAGGAGGACCGGGCCGGGAGTGCCCTACCGCACCACGGATCCGCGTCACCTTCTCAATGTTCCGGCGGGCAAGCTCAGTGTCGATGCTGCCGAGCCGGCAGATTTTGTGGCCTGGCTTGCTGAAAACGGCGTACCAGGGGTGAGCTCTGAGGATTTCGTTCCGCGAGAGCTGTTCGGACGTTACCTCTCCAGTGCCTTCGAAGGAGCACGCGGTGATCGCGTGACCCGGGTCCATCACCGCGCCGTCGCGGTGGCTCGGCACACCGGCGGGCTCTCGGTTGCTTTGTGCAATGGCGCCGAGGTGCACGCCGACACCGTGGTGCTGGCGGCCGGGCCGAATACCCCCGGAACCTCCTGGGCGCCAGACTGGTTGCGGCGCAGTGCGCTCTTTGTGAGTGATCCCTGGCGCGCAGGCGTGCTCGACAACCTTCCCGAGGACGGCGATCTGCTTCTGGTCGGAACCGGTCTGACGATGGCCGACCTGGCCTGCACGCTGCGACGGCCGGGCCGAATCCTGCATGCGATCTCCCGTGGTGGGCTGCTCCCGCGAGCACATCGACTGGATCCACACCCTCCGGCGCGGGCTCCAGCGTTCGTTATAGAGCGCGGTGACGTCCTGGAGCAGGCCGTGCGTTATGTCCGGGACGTGATATCCGAGGACGGCGACATGTGTGCGGCCGTGGATGCGCTGCGCCCCCACGCCGGTGCGTTGTGGGCGGGTATGAGTATGGGTGAACGCGAGTGTTTCCTGCGAAAATATCGCAGGCTGTGGGACATTCACCGCCATCGGATGGCGCCGCGCACTGCTGCTCAGATCGACGGGGATATCGCAGACGGTGCGTTGCGTGTTCATCGTGCGGAACTGCAGGACGTTGTCGCGTCGGGTTCCGGGGTCGCCGTGACGTTGTCGACAGGGCAGGTTCTCCACGCGCGTGCGGTGATCAATTGCACCGGGCCGCAATACGATCTCACCGCCGGTGCCGATCGGTTGTGGAGCCAACTCCTTGTCGACGGCCTGGCGCGACCCGGCCCACTGAACCTCGGGTTGGATACCGATACCGATGGAAGGCTGCTGCCTGGGGTGGTGCCGATGTGGGCAATAGGGCCACTGCGGCGTGGAAATCTCTGGGAAACAACGGCATTCGTGGAGATTCGAGCACAGGCGGAAAAACTGGCAGCGCTGATAGGGTCGTAGCGTGCGTGTTCTGGTGCAGCGGGTCACTTCGGCGACAGTGTCCGTCGAGGGGGAGGTGGTCGGTGCGATCCGCCCCGAAGGCCAGGGGTTATTGGCCCTGGTGGGTGTTACCCATGACGATGATGCCCAAACGGCCGCGCAACTCGCGGAAAAACTGTGGCGACTACGCATCCTCGATGAGGAGAAGTCGGCCGCCGAGGTCGGTGCCCCCGTACTGGTGGTCAGTCAGTTCACGCTGTATGCCAACACGAAGAAGGGGCGTCGTCCCGCATGGAATGCCGCGGCGCCGGGAAGTGTCGCCGAACCCATCGTCGCGGTATTCGCGGACGCACTGCGCAATCTCGGCGCACAGGTGGAAGCCGGGATTTTCGGGGCGCACATGCAGGTTGAACTGATCAACGACGGCCCGGTGACCGTGCTGCTGGAGCTCTAGCTCAGCCGTCCCCGGGTGGGGGCGCCGTGCAGATCGGGTCGAGACACCCCTCGGCGACGGCATGCGCGATGCTGTCGGACAGTCGCGGACACCCGCGCACCCGCGCGGTGTTCGTGCCTTCCTCGCGCATCTGTGCGAAGTAGGCACAGCGTCCGGCTGCTTCGGTATTCCATTGCACCGCGGTGTGATTGACGCCCAGCTTCTTGACCATTACCGAGCCGTGGCAGAACCGGCAGTCGACCTCCTGCAGACCGGAGGTCAGATACCGTTGCTTGTCGCTCTCGGTCGCCTCATGCAGAAGCGCGGCCTGCTCCGGGTTGTGTTCGAACGCGGGAGCCTTCGACCAATGGCCGTTCGGCCTGCCCGTCGGGGCATGGTCATGATCGTCGTGGGCGCCATGTAAAGCCAGCATCGACTGAGCCAGCTCCTCCACGCTCGGAGGGCTGGTGTTGGCCTCAGTCGATGCTGAAACTTCGGTCATGGCACTAGCTTTGCGTCGCCTCGGCGGGAGCTTCGGCCTCGGCTTGAGCTTCTGCGGAAGCCTTTTCGTCCGCTTGCCGCTTCAGGTTCTCGTCGACCTCACCATGCCAGAACTCATTGGCCTTGCTGGTATCGATCTCAAGCTCGAAGCGGTCCGTCATCTCCGCCGTGACGTCGGCCTTGTTGACGTAGAACTGCGAGTACCACCGGCGCATCTGGTAGACGGCGCCGTCCTCCTCGACCAGCAGCGGGTTGTCGATGCGGGTCTTGTTCTTCCAGATCTCTACGTCCTGCAGGAAGCCTTGTCCCACACCCTTGGTCATGGCGCGCGAGAGTTTGCCGGTCATCTTCTCGTCCATGCCCTCGGGCTTCTGCACGATGACGCCGTACTGCAGCACGAAGGAATTCTGGTCGATCGGGTAGTGGCAGTTGATCAGGATCGACTCGGCCTTGTAGCCGCCATAGTTGTTGTGCAGCCAGTTGATCATGAAGGAAGGCCCGAAGTACGAGGCTTCCGAATCGAGGATCTGCTCGCCGGTGTACTGCGAGGAACCACCGAGCTGCACATCGGGACGGCCGACGGTGCGCAGGTACTGCGAGGCGATGTGCCCCTCGAAGACATTCTTGAAGAACGTCGGGAATCCGAAGTGGATGTAGTAGAAGTGCGCCATATCGGTGACGTTGTCCACGATTTCACGGCAATTGGAACCTTCGATGACGATGGTGTTCCAGTCCCAGGTGGTCCAGCCGTCGTCGGCGAACTCCGGGACTTCCGGAATCTCCACATCATCCGTCGGGCCGTTGCCCTCGGCGTCATGCCAGACGAAGAGGAGACCGCTCTTAACGTCGGTAGTCCAGCTGCGGGTGCGGGCCAGCTTGGGGGTGCGCTTGGCGTAGGGCACCAGCTTGCACTTGCCGTCGCCGCCCCAGCGCCAGTCGTGGAACGGGCAGGCGACGTTGTCGCCCTTGATGCTGCCCTGGGAGAGGTCGCCGCCCATGTGACGGCAGTATCCGTCGAGGACCTTGATATCGCCCTGAGTGTCGGCGAATACGACCAGCTTGGTGCCGAACGCGTCGATGGCGTGCGGCTCTCCGTCCCTGAACGATTCTGCGACGCCCAGGCAGTGCCAACCACGGGCATAGCGCGTGGGAAGCTCGCCAACGTCGATCTCGCGAACGCCGATTCCTGCGGTATCTGTGCTCATGGCGGGGCTGCCTCCAGTGTTTCGATGCTGGTCGCTGTGGCGACCATCTTCAACTAGAACATGTTACAGTTTTGGCCCCCCGGGGCGCAAGAAATGTGCCTGCCACAAGCGCAAATAAGGCCCTTGGCTAGGGTCTGCGCATGCCTTTGTACTCACTCGACGGAAAAAGCCCGAGCGTCCACCCTGAGGCGTTCGTCGCGCCGACCGCCTGTCTCATCGGAGATGTCACGGTGGAAGCCGGCGCTTCGATCTGGTTCAACACGGTCATCCGCGCCGATTACGCGCCGATTGTGATCCGGGCGGGCGCCAACATCCAGGACGGGTCGGTGCTGCACAGCGACCCGGGGATGCCGGTCGATATCGGTGAGGGAGCCACGGTGGCGCACATGTGCCTGGTGCACAGCTGCACCGTGGGTGACGGCGCCCTGATCGGAAATCACGCGACAGTGCTCGACGGCGCCTCGATCGGCTCGCGCAGCATGGTGGCCGCGGGTTCGTTGGTACTCGGCGGCAGTCAAATCCCCGAGGACGTGCTGGTGATGGGCTCACCCGCCAAGGTCAAGGGGCCCGTCGCGGGCACCCCCGCGGAGTTCCTCACCAAGGGCGTTCCCGCCGCCTACCAGGCGCTGGGGAAGCGCTACCTGGAAGGTTTGGACACGTAACCGCTATGGCCTGCTCAGCTGCAGGCAGTCGGGCACGTTGAATATCCGCTGCATTCGCAGTTCCTTGGCGGGCAGCTGGGTACGCACTTCGGCGGTGCGGACCACGCGTGGGTTGGTAAGGCGCAGAGTTTCCCCGGCCCGGATCATTTCGGCCCCGCCCTGTGCGATGACATTGCGAACCCAGTCGGCGTTCGCGCCGTACGGCAAGAGGATGAGCACGGTGTTCTCGTGTGTGTCGAAGGCCTCGACGGGGGTCTCGTAGGCACGTCCGCTGTTCCTGCCGGTGTGATGGATGACCGCTGTTGATGTGGATGCGGTACCGGCGGTTGTCATCACTCTGGGGTTGGTCACGGCGCGATTGAACCGTCGGACCGCGTTGAGTATCGCGGGGATCTGCATCCGGATGCCGACTACGAGCAGTGTGAATAGGGCGAGCGGAACCGCGGCGACGATGAGGATGAGCGCGATGAGCACGCGTTCAGGCTACTGAGATGCGATCGGGAGTGTGACCAGGATCTCTGGACGTGCGTCCCACTTTCTTCGGAATTCTTTTTAGGCTTGCCTTACCTAATCGATGTCCGAATCAAAGGGGATGGCATGAGGAAGATCCGAGTCGCGGTTATCGGCGCAGGTCCGGCCGGTATCTACGCCGCCGACATCCTCACCAAGGAGTACGAGCAGGCGCAGGTCGATGTGTTCGATCGACTGCCCGCGCCCTATGGTTTGGTGCGTTACGGCGTGGCTCCCGATCATCCCCGCATCAAGGAGATCATCAAGGCGCTGCGCCGGGTGCTCTCGCGCGACGAGATTCGGTTCATCGGCAATGTCCACTACGGCACCGACATCAAGCTCTCGGATCTGCGGCGCTTCTACGACGCGGTGATCTTCTCGACCGGCGCGCGCGCCGACCGTGATCTCGACATCCCCGGTATCGACCTTCCGGAAAGCTATGGTGCCGCCGACTTCGTCTCCTGGTACGACGGTCACCCCGATGTACCGCGGGACTGGCCGCTGACGGCCAAGAGCGTCGCGGTGCTGGGAGCCGGGAATGTGGCCCTGGATATCGCGCGCATGCTGGCCAAGCCTGCCGACGAACAGCTCAGCACCGAGATCCCCGACAACGTCTATCAGGGCCTGGCGCTCAACCAGGCCACCGACGTACACGTCTTCGCGCGGCGCGGTCCGGCGCAGATCAAGTTCAGCCCCATGGAGTTTCGCGAGCTGTCCCACTCGCCGAGTGTGGATGTCATCGTGCACCCAGAGGGATTTGAGATCGACGAGGGCAGTCAGCAGGCCATCAATTCCAGTAAGGCCACCAAGCTCGTCGTCGACACCATGATGAAGTACCTGGACACCGAGCCCACCGGCGCGCCGCATCGCATCCACATCCACCTGTGCCAGTCGCCGGCGGCCGTGCTGGGGATCGATCGGGTCGAAGCCCTGCGCACCGAGCGCACCGAACTCATCGGCGACGGAACTGTCAGGGGAACAGGCGAATACACCGACTGGCCGGTGCAGGCGGTCTACCGCGCGGTCGGCTACATCTCCTCGCACCTGGCGGACCTGCCGTTCGACCACCACGCCGGGGTTGTCCCGCACGACGCCGGGCGGGTGCTCGATATCGACGGAATCCCGGTCGAATCGACCTACGTCACGGGCTGGGTCAAGCGCGGGCCCGTGGGATTGATCGGACACACCAAATCCGATGCAGCCGAGACGATTTCCAGCCTGCTTGCAGACCTCCCGGGTATTCAACCCGCCGAAATCTCCGACCCCGATGCGGTTTTCGCGCATCTACGGGGAAGCGGGATTGACTACACCACGTGGGAGGAGTGGGAACGGCTCGATGCTCACGAGGTAGCCCTCGGCGAGGAGCAGGGCCGCGAACGCATCAAAGTGGTACCGCGCGAGGAGATGATCAGCGCCGGTCGCCAGGCCTCTTAGCGCGAAGACATAAAGGCCCCCGTCGCTGCGAGCGCGGGGGTCTTTATGTGGTTCGGCGGAGTCAGACCTTCTTGGCGGTCCCCGCCACCTTGTCGAACTCCCAGTACGCACGCAACACGACGAGCTTGCCCTCGTCATTGGCCTCGTAGGTGAACACACCCTCGGCCGTCATCTGGTAACCGTTCATCGTGGTGACGATCCGGCCCACGTTGGCCTGATGTGTGCCGCAGTCGTAGGTGGCGTCGAAGATGAAATCCAGGTTCTCGGTGGGCGCAATGATGTTGTCCCAGAAAGCCGCAATGGCCTGCTTGCCGCGATGCCCCTTGCCCTCGGGATCGAACGGCGACGGACCCACCGGATCCTGCACTACGCCGTCGTCGGCGAAGTTATCGACCCAGGCCTGCTTGTCGCGGGCTTCGACGGCTGCGCGGGAACGCTTGCCCGCTTCATCTGCGAGGCTCATGCCTTACTCCCATTCCCTGCGGGCTTTTCGCTTCCCACGACCCACATCGAGTAGTACTGCGAACCGCCGCCATACGCGTGGCCCAGCGCCTTCTTGGCGTCCGGTACCTGATGATCGCCGGCCTTACCCATCACCTGGATGGCGGCCTCCGCGAACCGGATGAGGCCCGAGGCCCCAATCGGATTCGAGGAGAGCACGCCGCCGGAGGCGTTGACGGGGATCCGGCCACCAATGGCGGTCTCGCCGGCCTGTGTCAGTTTCCAGCCCTCACCCTCGGCCGCGAATCCCAGGTTCTCCAGCCACATCGGCTCGAACCACGAGAACGGCACGTAGATCTCTGCGGCGTCGATTTCGTCGATCGGGCTGGTGATTCCCGCGTCACGCCACAATGCCGCCGCGGCGTCGCGTCCTGCCTGCGGATTCACCCGGTCGCGCCCGGTGTAGTCGAGCGGCTCGGTGCGCAGCGCGGTGGCATGCACCCACGCGACCGTATGGCCGTCGGCGATACGGCGATCGGCGGTTTCTTCGTCTCCCACCACGATTGCGCATGCGCCGTCCGAGGACGGGCAGGTCTCGTCGAAGCGGATCGGGTCCCACAACATCGGAGAGGCCATCACCTTCTCGACGGTGATATCCGGCTGGTGAAGGTGCGCCAGTGGGTTCTTCGCCGCGTTGAGCCGGTCCTTGACCGCGACGATCGCTCCGGTGTCCAGCGGAGCCTTGGAGCGTTCGATGTATGCGCGCACATGTGGGGCGAAGTAGCCGCCCGCACCCGCGCCCACGGGCACCGAGAAGGGCACCGGAATCGACAACGCCCACATGGCATTCGACTCCGATTGCTTCTCCCAGGCCAGTGCCAGCACACGGCGGTACTTGCCCGACTGCACCAGGCTGGCCGCGACCACGCCGGTGGAGCCGCCGACCGAACCGGCGGTGTGTACCCGGATCATGGGCTTTCCGGTCGCGCCGATCGCGTCCGCCATGAAGAGCTCGGGCATCATGACGCCCTCGAAGAAGTCGGGGGCCTTACCCACGACGACGGCGTCGATATCGTCCCAGCCGACACCCGCATCGGTCATTGCCCGGTCAATCGCTTCGCGGACAAGGCCATTCATGGAGACGTCCTGGCGCTTGGCCACGTACTTGGTCTGCCCGGTGCCGATCACAGCAGCGAGGTTTTTTGATGCACCCACGATTACTTACCCTCCAGCACCGCGACGAGGTTCTGCTGAAGTACGGGCCCGCTGGTCGCGTGGGCCAGCACCCTTCCTGCCGAACCATTCCAGATATGTTGTGCGGCAAAGCCGATCCGCTCCAGCCCGGCCGAGAACATTGGGTTGGCCACCAGGGTGCCGCCCGAAGGGTTGACGGTCGTGGAGTCCTTGAGGCCAATGGCTTCGGCGAGGATCAGTTGCTGATGGCTGAACGGTGCGTACAACTCGGCCACCTCGATGGAGCCGGGGTCGCCGCCGGTCGCGGCGGCCGCGGAGGCAGCCGTGGACGGCGAAGTGGTCAGATCTCGGGCACCGAGTATCGGCGTCTCGATCCGATGTTCGAATCCGGTAATCCACGCCGGGTTTTCGCGTAGCTCGCGGGCGCGGTCACCAGAGGCCAGCACCATGATCGAGGCGCCATCGGATATCGGGGCGATGTCGTGCTTGTGCAGGGGATCGGCGAAGTACTCGCGCGCCAGCAGCTCGTCGACGCTCGAGGCCGGGGCCTCGGAATCCACGCGCTGGGCGCGGCCGAGGGCGTCGAGGGCAACCTGTGCCATCTGCTCCTTGGTCCACTTCCCCGAATCCAGGCCGACCCGCGCCTGCAGCGCCGCCAACGACACCGAATCGGGCCATAGCGGGGCGACGGTATATGGATCGGTCTGCAGGGCAAGGGCTCTGCGTAGGGTGCCGGCGGAGGACTTCCCGAATCCGTAGACGAGTGCGGTCTCCACCTGCCCGGTGAGGATCTTTATGTAGGCCTCGTACAGCGCCCACGCCGCGTCCATCTCCACATGAGACTCGTTGATGGGCGGCACCGCACCGATCGAGTCGATCGCCGAGATGAACGAGAAGGCACGACCGGCCAGGTAATCGGATGATCCCGAGCACCAGAAGCCGATATCGGACTTGGTGATTCCGAGGTCGGCGTAGATCTCCCGGAAACAGGGCACCAGCATCTCGACACCGTTGGTGGTGCCCTCGGTGCTGCGTACGTGAGGGGAGTGGGCGAAGCCCACAACTGCTACTGCGGGGGCAGCGGAACTCATCAGATCCGGTCCTTGTAGGTCTCGTAGTCGGCGTCGGGTTCACCGGTGGGGCGGAAGTACTGGATGTTGTCGATCCCGTATCCCCACTCCTCCTTGGGCTTCCACACGGCCTCGACTCGCATACCCATGCGGACATCCGCCGGATCGATGTCGTAGACGAGGTGCAGGAACGGAATATCGGCACCGTCGAGCAACACATATGCGGCCACATACGGCGGCTTGATGCGCTGCCCGGGGAAGGGGATGTTGATGATCGCGAAGGTGGTGACGACGCCCTTGTCGGCCACTTCCACCAGGTCCGAGGTGGGCTCACCGGTCAGCGGATCGGCCCCACGCGCCGGGAAGTACACGCGTCCACCGGCGCCGGTGCGGCCGCCGAGCAGCTTGCCCTCGGCCAGCGCGCGCAGGTAGGCGCTCTCCTCCGGTGAGGTGATGTGCTGAACTTCCAGCCGGATGGGGGTGACCTGCATGGTCACCGGCTCCTGATCCGGTGCGGGCGCGGGCACGTCGGCCGGACGGTCTCCGAGTGCGAAGTAGGCGATGTCGGTGATCGCGCCGACGGTCTCATCGGCCCATACCGCGTGGACGCGGGCACCGGTCTCGATACCGGCAGAGCCCGCATCCCCTGCGTCGACGGCGTGCAGCAGCGCGGTGTCGGCACCGTCGAGCTTGATGAGTGCCCAGGCGAACGGTTTGGCCAGCGGTTGGCCCTCGAGCGGCTCGGGCTGCCAGGACCACGACTGGACCGTGCCGACACTCGATACGGGCACCACCTCGGTCAGGGGTGCGTAGGTCACCGGGTCGTACTCGGCCGCCGGTACGTGAACCCGGCCGTCGCTGCCGCGGGTGCCGACGATCTGCCGATCGCGCAGGGCGGTGAAGAACTGGGAGAGGGTCGGTCCCACCGAACGGGTGTAATCAAAAGACAGTTCGAGGGGTGCCGTCAGGAGGGGCAATTGCCCGGTTGTGCTGCTTTGGCTGACTGTCACACCTCCGAGTAGAACAAGTTCTAGTTTTTTTCGCAAGGGTGGTGGTCGCGGCATATCCCGCCGGTTACAGTCGGGCCATGAAATTCGGATTGCAGCTGGGGTACTGGTCGGCCTCCCCGCCGGAGAACGCGCCGGAACTGGTGGCCGCCGCCGAGGAGGGCGGATTCGACGCCGTCTTCACGGCCGAGGCCTGGGGTTCCGACGCGTACACCCCGTTGGCCTGGTGGGGGTCGGACACCAGCCGAATCAGGTTGGGTACCTCGGTGATTCAGCTCTCGGCGCGAACACCCACGGCCTGTGCCATGGCAGCCCTGACGCTGGATCATCTCTCCGGTGGCCGCCATATCCTGGGGCTGGGCGTGTCCGGGCCGCAGGTGGTGGAGGGCTGGTACGGACAACCATTCCCCAAGCCTCTGGCCCGCACTCGCGAGTACATCGACATCATCAGGCAGGTATTGGCTCGCGAGGCGCCCGTACGCAGCGACGGCCCGCACTATCCGCTGCCGTTGACCGGGGACAAGGCCACCGGGCTGGGCAAGCCGCTCAAGCCGATCGTGCACCCGCTGCGTGCCGATATCCCCATCTTCCTCGGGGCCGAGGGCCCTAAGAATGTGGCGCTCACCGCTGAGATCGCCGACGGCTGGCTGCCCATGTTCTATGCGCCGCGGCTCGCCGACATGTACAACGAATGGCTCGACGAGGGCTTCTCGCGTCCCGGCGCCCGGCGCAGCCGCAAGGACTTCGAGATCGCCGCCACCGCGCAGGTGATCGTCACCGACGACCGCCGCTCGGTGCTCGACCAGCTGAAGCCGTTCTCCGCCTTGTATATCGGGGGCATGGGCGCAGTCGAACTCAACTTCCACGCCGAGGTGTATCGGCGCATGGGCTACGGCGAGGTGGTTGATGAGGTCACCGAGCTGTTCCGCACCAACCGCAAAGACAAGGCGGCCGAAGTGATTCCGGATGAGTTGGTGCTCGACACCACCATCGTCGGAACCGAGGCAGAGGTACGTGAGCAGATCAAGACCTGGGAGGCCGCGGGGGTCACCATGCTGGTGGTCGGTTGCCGCAGTGTCGCGCACGTCAAACAGCTGGCGGCGCTGACCTAAACCTCGCGGAAGTCGAGCATCGCGGTGACGGTGTCGACGGCCTCATTCAGTGCGTGAAACCGCGTCTCCAACGTCGGTGCTGCCAGCACGGCGTGCCGATCGGCCTGACCCATCGGTACTCGAGATGCCAACGCGTACAGCCGCTTCTCGGCGCCGCTGGGTAGCCCGGTGGCGATGGACCACCGGCGGGGCAGGCGCACCTGTTGTGCGGTCGCGACCCGGCGCAGCAGGTTCTCGATACGTGCCTGCACCTCGTTGAGAGCGCTCAACGGCAGCACCCGCTCATCGAGTTCATCGGGCCACGGTTCGGTCTCGGCACGCGGATACGGATCGTCGTCGAGCCACCGGTTGATGCGGATTCGATGTGCGCCCTCACAACGCAACGCGAAGCGCTCCGCGCCGAGGGACTCGCAGTCCAGGACGCGGACCGCGGTGCCGACGTCGTGGCGGACGTCTCCGCCACCCACCTCTCTGCCGCGGGCGATCAGAACGGTGCCGAAGGTACGGTCGGCGGCCATCACGTCCCGGACCAGGGCGACGTAGCGCGGCTCGAAGATGCGCAGCGGCAGGGGCTCACCCGGCAGCAGTACCGACTGCAGCGGGAACATGGGCGTCACGCCGCCCACACTATGTGGGCCGGTCTAGGTACCGGTGAAGTTGGGGGCGCGCTTCTCGGCGAAGGCGCGGGGGCCTTCCTTGGCGTCGTTACTGGTGAAGACCCCGATGCCGACCTTGGTGTCAGCCTTGAAGGCCTCGTTCTCGTGCAGGCCCTCAGAATCGCGGATGGTCTTGAGGACCGCCTGCACCGCCAGGGGTCCGTTCGCGGCGATCATGTTCGCGAGCTCCAGGGCCTTGTCCAGTGCCTGGCCGTCGGGTACGACGTGGCCGATGAGCCCGATTTCCTTGGCCTCCGGGGCCTTGAGGTGCCGGCCGGTGAGCAGGATGTCGCAGGCGACCGTGTACGGGATCTGGCGGGGGAGGCGCACGGCCGACCCGCCCATCGGGTACAGGCTCCACTTCACCTCGGAGACACCGAATTTGGCGCTCTCACCCGCGACGCGGATATCGGTGGCCTGCAGGATTTCGGTGCCGCCGGCGATCGCGGGGCCCTCGACGGCTGCGACCAGCGGCTTGGTCAGGCGCCGGCCCTTGAGCAGACCGGGGATGACGGACGGGTCGTAGCTGCCGTCGGAGAACTGGTCGCCCGGGGCGCGCTTGTTCATGGCCTTGAGGTCCGCTCCGGCGCAGAAGTACCCGCCTGCGCCGGTCAGGATGCAGACGCGAACGTCGGGATCGTTGTCGACGCGGTCCCAGGCCTGCGTCATGATTTCCAGCATTTCCCCGGACAGGGCGTTGCGTGCGTGCGGACGATTCATCGTCACGATGAGGACGTGATCGCGGAGTTCCACCAGGGCGTGCGGGGCGTCCTGTTCGGTCACTGTGTCCGTCATGAGGCTCCTTCATTGGGCCGGGGCTTGTCTAAAAATGTAACACGTTCTAATTTATGGACATGGCCCTTAACATTGCCGACCTCATTGAGCATGCAATCGACACTATGCCCGATCGTGTTGCCATCATTTCCGGTGACCGAAAGCTGACGTACGCAGAGCTTGAGGAGCAGTCCAACCGGCTGGGGCACTATCTGCAGAGCCAGGGCGTTGGCCCCGGCGACAAGGTCGGCCTGTACTGCCGCAACGGCATCGAGATCGTCGTGGCGCTGACGGCCATCGTCAAGATCCGCGCGATCTCGGTCAACGTGAATTACCGGTACGTCGAGGCCGAGCTGCACTACCTGTTCGAGAACTCCGATATGGCGGCCCTGGTGCATGAGCGCCGGTATGCGGACAAGGTTGCGAACGTCCTGCCGAGCACCCCGAACGTCAAGACCGCGATTGTTGTCGAGGACGGAACCGACCTCGACTACTCGCCGTACGGCGGCGTCGCGTTCGCAGATGCGCTGGCGCAGGGATCCCCGGAACGTGATTTCGCCGAGCGCAGCCCCGACGACATCTTCCTGATCTACACCGGCGGCACCACCGGCTTCCCAAAGGGTGTGATGTGGCGGCACGAGGACATCTACCGCTCGCTGTTCGGCGGGATCAACTACGTCACCGGCGAGTACATCGAGGGTGAGTGGGACCTGGCCAAGCAGGGAGCCGAGGCCGCTCCATTCATCGGTTTCCCGATCCCACCGATGATCCACGGCGCCACCCAGGCCGCGACCTTCATGGCCCTGTTCCAGGGGCGCACCACGGTGCTCGCGCCCGAGTTCAACCCCGAAGAGGTGTGGGAACTCATCGAGAAGCACAAGATCAACATGCTGTTCTTCGCCGGCGACGCGATCGGGCGACCGCTGATCGACGCGTTGGATACCGAGGTGGGCCGCGCCCGCGATCTGTCCTCGCTGTGGGTGTTGGCCAGCAGTGCCGCACTGTTCTCGCAGACGGTCAAGGAGCGGTACCTGGAACTGCTGCCCAACCGGGTGATCACCGATGCGATCGGCGCCTCCGAGACCGGTACCGGCGGGTTGTCCACCGTTACCAAGGGGCAGATGCATCCGGGTGGCCCAACCGTGAAGATCAGTTCCACCACAACGGTTCTCGACGAGGAAGGCACTCCGATCCAGCCCGGTTCCGGGGTGCGGGGTCTCATCGCCAAGAGTGGGCACATCCCGGTCGGATACTTCAAGGACGAGAAGAAGACTGCCGAGACGTTCAAGACGTTCAACGGTGTGCGGTACGCGATCCCTGGTGACTGGGCGACCGTCGAAGCGGACGGCACCGTCACCATGCTGGGCCGCGGATCGGTGTCGATCAATACCGGCGGCGAGAAGGTGTTCCCTGAGGAAGTCGAGAGCGTCCTGAAGGGCCACCCCGCCGTGTTCGACGCGGTTGTCGTCGGTGTGCCCGACGAGAAGTGGGGTCAGCATGTGGGTGCTGTCGTCGCGGTGCGTCCCGGCGTGGAGCTCACTTTCGAAGACCTGGACACCCATGCGCGCAAGGAGATTGCCGGATACAAGGTGCCGCGCAGCGTCTGGATTGTGGACACCGTCAAGCGAAATCCTGCGGGCAAGGCCGACTACCGCTGGGCCAAAGAGGTCTCGGAAACCGAGAAGGTGGACCTCGTGAACACCAAGCACGTCAACACGGGAGCCTGAGCCATGCATACCGACCTTTGTGAGCGGTTCGGAATCCGTTATCCGATATTCGGTTTCACGCCGTCGGAGAAGGTCGCCGCAGCCATCACCCGCGCGGGCGGGATGGGTGTGCTGGGGTGTGTCCGCTTCAACGATCCCGATGAGTTGGACGCCGTTCTGAATTGGATGGATGAGAACACCGACGGCAAGCCCTACGGTGTCGACATCGTAATGCCGGCCAAGGTGCCCACCGAGGGCACCGCGGTGGATATCGACAAACTGATTCCGCAGGGGCACAAAGACTTCGTCGAGAAGACTCTTGCCGACCTGGGCGTGCCCCCACTGCCGGGCGAACGTGAGTCGGCGGGGGTGCTGGGCTGGCTGCATTCGGTGGCCCGCTCACATGTGGAGGTCGCGCTCAAGCATCCGATCAAGCTGATCGCCAATGCGCTCGGCTCCCCGCCCAAGGATGTGATCGACCAGGCGCACGAGCACGGCGTGCCGGTCGCCGCGCTGGCGGGTAAGGCCGAACACGCCAAACGGCATGTCGAGAACGGTGTCGATATCGTTGTGGCCCAAGGCTATGAGGCCGGTGGACATACCGGCGATGTGGCATCCATGGTGCTCTGGCCCGAGATCGTGGATGCCCTCGACGGCAGCGCCCCGGTGCTGGCGGCCGGCGGTATCGGTAGCGGCAGACAAGCCGCGGCAGCCCTGGCGCTCGGTGCCTCGGGTGTGTGGACCGGCTCTATCTGGCTGACCGCCGCCGAGTATGACCTTGGAACCGTCACCGCTGGTGGCGATTCCGTGGTGCAGCAGGCACTGTTGAAGGCGACCTCCAGCGACACCGTGCGCACCCGTATCTACACCGGAAAGCCCGCGCGACTGCTGAAGACCAAGTGGACTCAGGCCTGGGATGCCGAGGGTGCGCCCACGCCGCTGCCGATGCCGCTACAGAACATTCTGGTCAGCGGGGCACACGAGCGGATGAATCGTGCGCATGACCCGGAGACTGTCTGCTTCCCCGCGGGGCAGATCGTCGGGCGGATGAACGAGATTCGGCCTACCGCCGAGATCGTGGCCGACCTGGTGGCCGGTTTCGAGAGCACTGTCGACAAGCTGAACAAGATCCGCGGCTAGGCTCTACTCGCCGCCCTCCTAGTCGCCGAGTGTGCGGATAGTGTCGAATATCGGCGAGATTTCGACCGGATCCGCACACTCGACTTACGCGGCCAGTGCAGTGAATGCTTCAGCGACCCTGGAGACGATCGTTCCCGCACGATGGCGCACCATGTCGGAGCTCACGCGAACGATGCGCCATCCTTCGTCCGCCAGTTCCTTGGCGCGATCGATATCGCGGGAGCGTTGACCCGCGTCCGTCCAATGCTGGGCGCCATCGAACTCGATACCCACTTTATGGTCCTTCCACCCCATGTCGAGGCGCGCGACGAAGTCGCCGAACCGGTTACGTACAACGAGTTGAGTCTGTGGAGCTGCGAAGCCTGCCCGCACCACGATGAGTCTGGTGCGTGTCTCCCAAGGTGACTCGGCGCCGCCGTCGACCAGGTCGAGGACATGCGCGAGCCTTGTCAGGCCTCTGGCACCTCGGTGATGTGCCACCACGGTTTCGATATCGGCGACGGATGTTCCGGTGACATTCATCAAGGCGTCGAGACGTTCCACCGCCATGTCGATCGCGTTGCGTCGTCCGATGTCGAACGCGGTGCGTGCGGGTGTGGTTACGGGTAGTCCGTCGATGACCGTCTGCTCGTCGCGGAGCAGACGGTCGCTCCATACCGAGATCCCCCGCGGAGCACGACGATTGGTGTGGATGAGTTCGACGGGATCGTTCTGCGGCAGCCACTTTGTGCCATGGACGGCCGCCGCGGATGTACCGGCGAGCACGCCATGGCGCCTCGACCATAGCCATGCCGCTTCGGCTCGCTTGCGCGGTGTGACTTCGGCGCCCGCAGGCACATATATGGCGGGGTACAGCGCGGTGAATCCGCGGAGGGCGTACTCAGTGACCAGGTGATTCGCGAGCGCCTCATCCCTGATGAACGGCCACGGTACGTCCCCCATGATGGCAGCCTTGCACCGACCACCGACAGTCTCTCGAGTGTGCGGATAGTGTCGAATATCGGCGAGATTTCGACCGGATCCGCACACTGGGCGTCAGTGCTGAATGTAGATGCTCCCGGAGAGCCGCCACAGCGGGTCGCTGGTTTCCAACGCCTCGGCCGACAGCTGCCGCTTGATCACCTTGAATGTCGCGGTACGCGGGAGATCGGTGCTTATGCGGACGAATGACGGCCACTGTTTGGGTCCGAGATCCTCTTGCGCGGAGAGGAACTCGCCCAGCTTCGATGCCTCGAACCCGTTGCGTACGATCAGGGCCGCCATGACACGATCTCCGACGGTGGGATCCGGAATGCCATAGATGGCAACCTCGGTGATATCCGGATGGCGCAGCAGCACGCGCTCGATGGGGGCGGTACCCAGGTTCTCGCCGTCGACCCGCAGCCAATCGCCCAGGCGTCCGGCGAAGTATACGAACCCGTTTTCGTCGGCATAGGCGAGGTCGCCGCTGCGATACTTACCCTCGACCATGCGCTCGGCATCGGCCTCTGTGTTCTTGTAGTAGCCGGTGAATCGTCCGGGGCCGGTCACATTCACCAGCTCGCCGGTGGCCTCCTCGGCGTTGACCACCTTGCCGCTCTGGTCGAAAACCGCAGGGGGGCAAGGCTGTCCGGTCTGAACATTCAGAATCTGAACCTCGGGGGTCAAGGGGCCTATCGCACCGGGCGGCGTCCCAGGCGCCCAGCCCAGCGCCACCCCGCCCTCGGTCGACCCGAACCCATCCACCACAAAGGCGCCGAATCGCTTGGCGAATCGGTCGGTATCGCCGGCAGCCGCCTCGTTGCCGTACATGAACTTCAACGGGTTCTCGGCGTCATCGGGCCGTTCCGGTGTCGCCAGCACATACGACATCGGCTTACCGACGTAGTTGGCATACGTTGCCCCGTATGTGCGGATGTCGTCGAGGAAGCCCGAGGCGGAGAACCTGCGGCGCAACGCAATCGATGCACCGGCAGCGACGGCCACCGACCAGCCCGCGAGCACCGCATTGGAATGGAACATCGGCATCGAGAGATAACAGACATCTGCGGGACCGAGACCAAAGCGCGAGGACAGCATGACCCCCGCCGAGGCCACCTTGGTATGGGTGATCTGGACGGCCTTGGGGTCTCCGCTGGTGCCCGAGGTGAAGATGAGCATGAACAGTTCATCCGGTCGCACATCGGCGACCTCGATCAGCGGATGTTGTGGGTCGACAACGGTTTCGGACTCGTCCGTGATGATGAATTGGCAGTCGGCGAGCTCGACATCACGCTGCAAAGCTGATCCGCGCCGTGTTGAATTCAAACCCACCAGCACCAGGCCACCTAGTGCGGCCGCGGAAAGGAGTCGCGCGAACCCGGGGGTGTTCTCCAGGATCACACCGACATGCGGCGGCTTCGACGGGTCCAAGCGTGCGCGCAATACCGATGCCAGGCGGCGGCTTTCGGCCACATGCTCACGCCACGACGTGAACGAACCCTCGAAATGCAGCCCTCGGTCCTCAACATCGGCCAGGTTCGCCAGCAGCTGCGTGACCGTTGTGCTCTCCGCCGTGCTCACAACCAGATACTAGGCAGGTGTATCGGCGAGTTCGCGGCCGATGCGGCGCAGTTGCTCCGTCGCGCTGCCCGAGGCGAACTCGCCGCGCTTGGCGGCCAGGAAGTAGCGGTGCACCGGATGGTCCTCGTCGATACCCACGCCGCCGTGCACGTGGACTGCGGTGTGTGCGACGCGGTGGCCGGCATCGGAGGCCCAGAACTTGGCCGTGGCGACGTCGACGAGAGCGGGGTGGGGGTCCCTCCCGCTTGCGGGGGCATCTTCGGAGACCCGCCATGCTGCCTGCCACAGGGTGAGGCGCAGACCCTTGACGTCGATGTAGCCGTCGGCCAGCCGCTGAGCCACCGCCTGGAAGCCACCGATCGGCTTGCCGAACTGCTCGCGGGTGCGCGCGTAGTCGGCGGTCAGCTCCAGCGCCCGCTCCAGAACGCCGAGTTGATAGGCGCTGTGCCCCAGAGATTCCCGCAGCCGCAGCCACTCCAGGACCTCGACGCCGCCGACCTTGCGGTCAGCAGGAACGGGAACCTCGGAGAGAATCAGCTCAGCGGAGCTGTCTTTGCCGGTGGTGTGCAATGTTTCTTGAGTGACGCCGGCATCGTCGGCAGCCACGAGAAAGACCGCGACACCGTTTTCGGTCTCGGCGGGTACCAGGTACGCATCGGCCTCGACGCCGAACGGCACCAGCACGCGATTGCCGGTCAGCACGTGACCGGCGCCTTCGGCCCGGGCAGCGACGGGCCCCTCGCCCGGTTCGCCGTCGAGCGCGATGGTCAGCACCTTCTTACCGGCGACGGCCGGTGCGGCCCAATCGTTCTGCAGTGCTTCGGAACCGAACGCGGCGAGCGCTCCAGCCGCCAGCACCACCGACTCCAGGTACGGAACCGCGGCGAGTTCGCGGCCCAGTTCGACGAGAATCGACGACTGCTCCAGCACGCCGAATCCGCCGCCACCCAACGATTCGGGAGCCGCGGTCGAGAGGATGTCGGCCTCGACGAGCTTGGTCCACAGCTGCCAGTCGAATCGGCTGTCCTGCTTGTCGAGCTCCTTCTGGCGCTCCGGAGTGCTGATCGCCGACGCGATGGTACGGGTCAGGCCGGCAAGGTCGGTCTGTGCCTCGGTCAGGGAGAAATCCATTGCAGTGCAGTCCCTTCTAGCGTGTCGCCGCAGGCTGGCCGAGTGCAGTCATCGCGATGATGTCGCGCTGAACCTCGTTGGTGCCGCCGCCGAATGTGAGGATCAAGCAGGCCCGGTGCATCCGCTCGACGCGTCCGCGTAGCTGCGCACCGGGGGAGTCCTGACGCAGTGTCGCCGCCGTCCCGAGTACCTCCATGAGAAGTCGGTAGGCCTCGGTGGCCAACTCGGTGCCGAAGACCTTCGTGGCGGAGGCATCGGCGGGGGAGGGAGCGGCATCGGTGGCGGAGGCCAGCTCCCAGTTGATCAGCTTGAGGTATTCGACCTTGGCATGCACGCGCGCCAGGTTCAGCTGAACCCATTCGGCGTCGATGATCCGGCCGCCGGGGCCCTTGGTGTTCTGTGCCCACTCGCGTACCTCGCGCAGTGCGGTGATGATCGGCGCCGAGGAGACCAGGGCCACCCGCTCGTGATTGAGCTGGTTGGTCACCAGCTTCCAGCCCGCGTTCTCCTCACCGACGCGGCTCGTCACCGGGACACGCACATCCTGGTAGTAGGTAGCGCTCGTGCCGGGCCCGGCCATGGTGCGGACCTTGGTGTACGAGAAGCCCTCCGCGGTGGTGGGCACGATGAGCATGGAGATACCGCGATGCTTCTTTACTTCTGTGTTGGTGCGCACCGCCAGCCAGATGTAGTCGGCGTACTCGATGAGGCTGGTCCACATCTTCTGGCCGTTGATGATGTAGTCATCGCCGTCGCGAACAGCCGAGGTGCGCAGTGAGGCGAGGTCGGTGCCGGCGCCAGGCTCGGAGTATCCGATGGAGAAGTGCAGCTTGCCCGCCGCGATCTTCGGCAGGAAGAACTTCTTCTGCTCGTCGGTGCCGAAGTGCATGATCGTCGGCGCGACGCTGTTGATGGTCAGGAACGGTACGGGGGCGCCGGCGATTGCGGCCTCGTCGGTGAAGATCAGCTGATCCATCACCGAGCGGTCCTGGCCGCCGAATTCCTTGGGCCAGCCCAGAGCGAGCCAGCCGTCGGCACCCATCTGTTCCACGGTCTCGCGGTAGACGTTGCCGCTGCCGTACTCACCCTGATTGGACGCCAAGGCCTCGCGCCGCTCCGGGGTCAGCAGTTTGTCGAAGTACGCGCGTAGCTCGCGGCGCAGCTCTTCCTGCTCGGGCGTGTAGGCGATATGCATGTGTGACCTCCGCTGCCGTGGCCCTCAGGTGTGACCCACGTTGACACAAGAGTTGTAACACGTTCTAGTCTAGGGAGTCCAGACGCGGCGCCACGGCACAAACTGAGCCCAGAGATCCTGGAGTTACCCGGGTTGTGTCGTGGGTCACGTGTCGTAGTCTGGCGATACAGCCCAAATAGACGATGACGTCGGCTCGCCGAGTCATTTAGCGCCGGAAAGAGGTTTCCAATGCGTGTCGGTGTAATTCCTGACCGTTGTGAAGGCAACTTGGTGTGTCTCGGGATCGCTCCAGAGGTGTTCGACGTCGATGACGACGACTATGTCGTCATCTTGCAGGAGGAAGTACCGGCCGATCAGGAAGATCTGGTCGAACAGGCGATCGCGGAGTGTCCGCGCGCCGCTTTGATTCGCAAAGACTAGAGGCATTCGTAAATCGCCCGGCCTGCTTCGCCTTCGGCGAAGCGGTGCCGGCGTGATCGGGGTGCGTCGAATGCATGGGACTGAAGGGAAAACACTATGAGCGCGATTGCTGATGCTGACCTGAGTGGCCGCGTCGCCATTGTCACCGGAGCTGCGGCGGGGCTCGGCCGCGCCGAGGCCATCGGCCTGGCCCGGTCCGGAGCGACGGTCATCGTCAACGACATCGCGCCCGCCCTGGAGGGCAGCGATGTGCTCGACGAGATCGCCGCGGTGGGCTCCAAGGGTGTGACCGTCGCCGGTGACATCGGTGAGCGCTCTACCGCCGACGAGCTGATCTCCACCGCCGAATCGCTCGGTGGGCTGCACGCCGTGGTCAACAACGCCGGCATCACGCGGGACCGGATGCTCTTCAACATGTCGGACGAGGAGTTCGACGCCGTCATCCACGTGCACCTGCGCGGCCACTTCCTGCTGACCCGCAACGCCGCCACCTACTGGCGCGGTGCGTCGAAGGCGGCTGGTGCCCCCATCTACGGCCGCCTTATCAATACCTCGTCTGAGGCCGGTCTCCTCGGGCCGGAGGGGCAGGCCAACTACGGCGCTGCCAAGGCCGGTATCACGGCGCTGACGCTGTCGGCCGCGCGCGCCCTCGGTCGCTACGGAGTGCGGGCCAACGCCATCGCCCCACGCGCCCGTACCGCGATGACTGCCGATGTCTTTGGCGACGCGCCCGAGGACTCGATCGATCCGCTGTCTCCCGAGCATGTCGTGACATTGGTGCGGTACCTGGCCTCGCCCGCCGCCGAGCAGGTGAACGGTCAGCTCTTCATCGTGTACGGACCCACCGTGACGTTGTTGGCAGCGCCTACAGTGGAGGCGAAGTTCACTGCGGAGTCGGATGCGTGGGATCCGTCAGCACTGAATTCGGCGCTGGCCGATTTCTTTGCTGGACATGACCCCAAGCGAACGTTCTCGGCGACCGCGCTGATGTCTGAAGGTTAACGAGCGTTACGGTACGGGGCGCGGCCAAGATTAGAACCGGTTCTAAATATCGCATCAAAATCCCAGCGCAAAGTGGACGCTGCGTGCGATTTGCCTGCCCAATGATGAATTGACACTAAGAATTTTTTCTCGTTAATATGATGCGCCTCACAGCGTGGTAGGTACACGTCGATCGTTAACCGGGTGGTCGGGCAGAGGCAACGATGTGTGAGACAGGAGCGAAGGTTGAAGCAGCAGCTCGCGGCGCCCGCGCGCGCCGTCGGCGGCTTCGTCTCCATGTCGTTGGCCACGTTCCGCAACATCTTCCGCCGCCCCTTCCAGGGCCAGGAATTCCTGGATCAAACCTGGTTCATCGCGCGGGTCTCGTTGCTGCCGACGCTCCTGGTTGCCATCCCCTTCACGGTGCTGGTGGCCTTTACGCTCAACATCCTGCTGCGTGAGATCGGTGCGGCGGATCTATCGGGTGCCGCCACGGCCTTCGGCACCGTCACGCAGCTGGGCCCGGTTGTCACGGTGCTCGTGGTGGCGGGTGCCGGTGCCACGGCGATCTGCGCCGACCTGGGCGCGCGCACCATTCGCGAGGAAATCGACGCGATGCAGGTGCTGGGCATCGACCCGATCCAGCGACTGGTGGTGCCGCGGGTGCTCGCCTCGACCTTCGTCGCGCTGCTGCTGAACGGTCTGGTGTGCGCCATCGGCATGGTCGGCGGGTACGTGTTCTCGGTGTTCCTGCAGGGCGTCAACCCTGGCGCCTTCATCAACGGCCTCACGGTGCTCACCGGTCTGGGCGAGTTGATGATCTCTGAGGTCAAGGCCTTCCTATTCGGCATCTTCGCGGGCCTGGTCGGCTGTTATCGCGGACTCACCGTCAAAGGTGGACCCAAGGGCGTCGGCGATGCGGTCAATGAGACCGTCGTCTACGCCTTCATTTGTTTGTTCGTCATCAACGTGGTCATGACGGCAATCGGCGTGCGAGTCCTGGTGAAACACTAGTGACCGGACCGTATCTTTCGACGCACACCGTGACCTCCTATACCGTCCGGTATATGCGTGGTCTGGGACGCTCGTTCGACAAATTCGGCGAGCAGGCACTCTTCTACGCTCAGTCGCTGAGTTACATCCCCGCGGCGTTGACGAAGTACCGCAAGGAAACCATCCGGGTACTCGCCGAGATCACCATGGGCACCGGGGCCCTGGTGATGATCGGCGGAACCGTGGGCGTCGCGGTGTTTCTGACCCTGGCTTCCGGCGGCGTCATCGCGGTGCAGGGCTATTCCTCGCTGGGCAATATCGGCATCGAAGCACTCACGGGCTTCCTGTCCGCCTTCCTCAATGTGCGCATCGTCGCGCCGGTGGTGGCGGGTATCGCGATGGCGGCCACCATCGGCGCCGGAACAACTGCCCAGCTCGGCGCGATGCGTGTGGCCGAGGAGATCGACGCGCTGGAAACGATGGCGGTCCACGCGGTCTCGTATCTGGTGTCCACCCGCCTGGTGGCCGGGCTCATCGCCATCATCCCGCTGTATTCGTTGTCGGTGCTGGCGGCCTTCTTCGCATCCCGCGCGACCACCGTCATGATCAACGGGCAGTCGCCGGGCGTGTACGACCACTACTTCAACACCTTCTTGGTGCCCACAGATTTGTTGTGGTCATTCCTGCAGGCGATAGTCATGTCAGTCGTGGTGATGCTGGTGCACACCAGCTACGGATTCAATGCCTCCGGCGGACCAGTGGGCGTGGGCGTCGCCGTCGGCCAGGCGGTACGCACGTCCCTCATCGTGGTTGTGCTTGTCACCCTGTTCATCTCACTCGCCGTCTATGGCGGGTCCGGCAACTTCAATCTCTCGGGCTAGGGCCACATGTCAGGAGAATCGTCGCGCCGGTCCGTCCGGCTAGCCGGCACGGTGCTCGCCGCCGTGCTGGTGGCGCTGACTGTGCTGACCTACCTGGCGTACAACGACGCCTTCGCCGATACCAAGCCCATCACCGTCGTCTCGCCCCGTGCGGGTCTGGTGATGGAGGAGGGCGGCAAGGTCAAGTTCCACGGGCTGCAGATCGGCAAGGTCAAGTCGATCACCTATGCCAATGACCAGGCCAAGCTGCAGCTTGCGGTCAATGCCAAGGACCTGCGGCTGATTCCCTCGAACGCCACTGTCCGCATTGCGGGTACCACTGTCTTCGGCGCGAAATCCGTGGAGTTCCTTGCCCCGCAACAGCCGTCGGACTCGTCGCTGAGGCCAGGCGCTACGGTGACCGCCGAGGCGGTGGCCCTTGAGGTCAACACCGTTTTCGAGAACCTGACCCGGCTGCTCGGCAAGATCGACCCTGTCAACCTCAACGCCACCCTGACCGCGGTCGGCGAGGGGCTGCGCGGCAACGGGGACAACTTCGGGCAGGGGCTCGTCGAGCTCGACCAGTACCTGGATCAGCTGAATCCCAAACTTCCTACCCTGCAACAGGATTTCCAGAAAGCTGGACAGGTGGGGCAGATCTATGGCGATGCCGCGCCGAACATCGTGCGCATCCTCGACAATCTGCCCACACTGAGCCGCACCGTCGTGGATCAACAGCAGGACCTCAAGGCAACGCTGCTTGCGGCAATTGGGCTGGGTAACAACGGATACGAAACCCTCACCCCCGCAGAGAAGGACCTCACCGCGGCGCTGCAACGGCTGCGCGCTCCCACTACGCTGCTGGGCAGGTATTCACCGGAAATCCCGTGCACACTGCAGGCCATCTCCAAGGCGCTGGTGACCTTCACCCCGCTCATCGGCGGCGTACGGCCCGGCCTGTTTCTGAGTAACAGCTTCCCGCTGGGTGCGCCGGTGTACACCTATCCGGACAGCCTGCCCATCGTGAACGGCTCCGGTGGCCCGAATTGCCGTGGCCTACCGAATATTCCGACCAAGGCGCAGAACGGGTCATGGTACCGATCGCCCTTCCTGGTGACCGATAACGCGTACATCCCGTACAAGCCACTGGAAGAGCTGCAAGTCAACGCTCCGGACACCCTGCAGTATCTCTACAACGGTGCCTTCGCGAAGCGAAGTGAGTTCTAGCGATGAACACAGGGACGCGGCTCAAAGTTATCGTCTTCACCGTCGTGATGCTGTTGGTGGCGGCGGGGCTGATCATCACCTTCGGCGAGTTCAGATTCGGTTCCGGCAAGCGGTATCACGCGACGTTCACGACGGCGTCGGACCTGCGATCGGGGCAGAAGGTACGCATCGCGGGTGTGCCGGTCGGCCGCGTCAAGGACGTATCTCTGACCAAGGACAACAATGTCGAGGTCACTTTTGACGTCGACTCGAAGTATCAGCTCTACAGCTCGAGCCGGGCGATCATCAGATACGAGAATCTGGTCGGAGACCGGTACCTGGAGATCACGTCGGGCCCCGGAGAATTACGCAAGCTGCCCGACGGCGGAACGCTGGACAAAGACCACACTCAGCCCGCTCTCGATCTGGATGCGCTGCTCGGTGGACTTCGGCCCGTGCTCAAGGGATTCGACGCCGCGAAGGTCAACGAGATCAGCAACGCTTTCATCCAGATCCTGCAGGGACAGGGCGGGACGCTCTCCCAATTGTTGGGCGATACGTCCTCGTTCACTTCAGGCTTGGCGGAACGCGATCAGCTGATCGGCGATGTGATCAATCACCTCAACGAAGTGCTTGGCACCATCGACTCGAAGAGCAGCCAGTTCTCATCGAGCGTCGATCAGCTGCAGCAACTCGTCTCCGGTCTGGCGCAACAGCGCGACGTGGTCGCCGGAGCGCTACCGCCGCTTGCGTCGACAGCCTCGTCGCTGGAATCGGTGCTCAAGGACACCCGCCCGTACATCAAGGGCACCATCGAACAGACTCGCCAGCTGGCCACCCGGATGGACGAGCGTAAGGCCGATATCAACGTCGTTGTGGAGAATCTGGCGGAAAACTACCTGCGGCTCAACGCTCTTGGTGCCTACGGATCGTTCTTCAACATCTACTACTGCTCTATCCGGATCAAGGTCAACGGCCCCGTCGGAACCGACTGGCTGATCCCGTTCGGTGGACCGCCCGACCCGTCGAAGGGCAGGTGTTCCTTCAAAAATGAGTGACATCCAAGAGAAAGATCCGGTGCGCACCGGAATCTTCGGTATCGCCGTGGTGTCGATGTTGGTACTCGTCGCGTTCGGCTACACGGGTCTGCCGTTTTGGCCGCAGGGCAAGCAGTACACCGGATTCTTCGCGGACTCCGGCGGCCTGGAGCCTGGCGGCAACGTCTTCGTCTCGGGTATCAAGGTGGGCCAGGTCAAGGATGTGTCCTTGGCGGGCAACCAGGTTCGCGTGGACTTCACTGTCGATCGTTCCATCCGCCTGGGCGACCAGTCGCTGGCGGCAATCAGAACCACCACTGTGTTGGGTGAGAAATCGCTGTCGGTGACGCCGGCCGGGGCGGGGCGTATCACCGAGATTCCGTTGGGCCGCACCAGGACTCCATACACACTGAACAGTGCGCTGAGCGACCTGGGCGCATCGGCGGGCGGAATAGACAAGGCGCAGCTGGACCAGTCGTTACAGGTCATTACGGACGCGATGCGTGATGCCACCCCGCAGCTGCGCGGTGCCCTGGACGGTGTCGCCTCGCTCTCGCGCACGCTCAACGCCCGCGACGCCGCCCTCGAACAGCTGTTGAGCCGTGCCAAGTCTGTCAGCGGGATTCTTTCCGAGCGTGCCGGGCAGGTGAACAAGCTTGTCACCGATGGCAATCAACTATTCGCGGCGCTCGACGAGCGGCGTTTGGCGATCGCCGAGCTGATCAATCGTGTGCAGGGACTGTCCCAGCAGATCAGTGGATTCGTGGCCGACAACCGCCAGGAATTCCGGCCCACCATGGAGAAACTGAACCTCGTGCTCGATGATCTGTTGGACCGCAAGGCCCATATCAGTGAGGCGCTCAAGCGTCTGCCGGGATACGGCACTGCGCTCGGCGAGGTCGTCTCCTCCGGACCCGGCTTCCACGTCAACGTCTACGGCTTCCCGCCCGCCACGCTGACGGCCGTCATGTTCGACACCTACTTCCAGCCCGGCAAGCTGCCTGCCAGTCTCTCGGACTACCTGAATGGTCTGATCGGTGAACGCCAAGTCATGAGGCCGAAATCGCCATGACAACACCGGAGAACCGTCTCAGGCCCTGGATCCAGAAGGGTGTCTTCGCGATGCTCGCGGTGGCCCTCGTGGGTGGCCTGCTGTACTGGGTGTGGCCCAGTCGCGGCACCCACAAGATCATCGGGCATTTCGCCTCGGCCGTCGGGCTGTACCCGGGTGATGACGTTCGCATCCTTGGCGTGAAGGCAGGGCGCATCACCGCTGTCGAGCCGCGCGAGGGTGATGTGAAGGTCACCATGGAACTCCCGGACAAGTTCAAGGTGCCCGAAGGCGCACAGGCGATCATCATGGCGCCAAACCTGGTGACCGCCAGGTTTGTTCAGCTGACCCCGGCCTACACCGAGGGGCAGGCTCTCGCCGACGGTGCCTCGTTGGGGCTGGACAAGACCGCCGTCCCGATCGAATGGGACGAGGTCAAGACCGAACTGGCCAAGCTCAGCGACAGCCTGGGGCCGCAGGGTGAATCCAAGGGGCCGGTCAGTGATTTCATCAACCAGGCGGCGAGCACCTTCGACGGTAACGGCGACTCGTTCCGCAACGCGGTGCGTGAACTTTCGCAGGCGGCCGGGCGGCTCGGTGACTCGCGCACGGACCTGTTCGGCACCATCAAGAACCTGCAGGTGCTGGTGGATGCGTTGGCGAACTCCAATGAACAGATAGTGCAGTTCAGCACCCACCTGGCATCGGTGTCGAAGGTACTGGCAGCCAGCACCGAGAACCTCGGAGCCACCTTGGGCGCCCTCAACCAGGCCCTCACCGATGTGCGAGGTTTCCTGGGAGACACCAACTCTGCGCTCGTCGACTCGGTGAACAAGCTGAGCGATTTCGTGAAGATCTTCTCGGACCAAAGCGACGACGTCGAGCAGATCCTGCACGTTGCGCCGAACGGTCTGGCCAACTTCTACAACATCTACAACCCCGCGGCAGGCACGTTGAACGGCATGCTCTCGATTCCGAACCTGGCCAACCCGGTGCAGTTCATCTGTGGTGGTGTGTTCGAAACGGGCACCAAGACCGAGTATTTGAAGCGGGCCGAGATCTGCCGTGAACGGATGGGCCCCGTGCTACGCCGCGCGACATTCAACTACGCCCCGATCCTGCTGCACCCGATCAACCAGATCTCGGCGTACAAGGGACAGATCATCTACGACACTCCTGAGACGGAGGCGAAGTCCGAGGCCCCCCGCGAGGATCTGGTGTGGGTTCGGCCCAACGGCGCACCGCCGCCGCCGAAGCCATCACCACAGGACCTCAGTGCGTTGATGCTCGGGCCCGAGGAAGTCAATGCGCCGCCACCCCCGGGCACGGAGCTGCGTCCCGCAGAGCCAGGACCGGTGCCGCCGGGATTCCCCGCGGCTGCGGATGAGCCCGCACCACCTGCTGTTCCTGGAGGACCGCGATGAGCCGTCTGAGTTCAACGCTCTTCGCGCGAGGCTCTCATCGCACACTGCGCGGCGTGGCGATCGGCGTCGGTGTCGCCGTGGTGGCCAGTGGGTGCCAGTTCAACGGGCTCAACTCGCTGAACCTGCCCGGGACCGCGGGACACGGATCGCGGTCCTACACCATCACCGTTGAGCTGCCCGATGTCACGACGCTGCCGCAGAACTCCCCGGTCATGGTGGATGACGTGACGGTGGGCAGCGTGTCGGGCATCGACGCATACCAAAAGCCCGACGGCTCTTGGTATGCCGGAGTCAAGGTGTCTCTGGGGCCGGAGGTGCAACTGCCGGCCAATGCGGTCGCCAAGGTCGCCCAGACCAGCCTGCTCGGCTCGCAGCACATCGAGCTGGCCGCCCCGACCGGCGAGCCCGCGGTGGGCAGGCTGACCGGTGGTGCCACGATTCCGCTGAGCCGCACCGGCAAGTACCCGAGCACCGAAGAGGTGCTCTCCGCGCTTTCCGTCGTGGTCAACAAGGGCAATCTCGGTGCGATACAAGACATCACCGACGAGACCTACAACCTGTTCAAGGGACGTACCGGCAACCTGACCCAGGTGCTGCCCAAACTCGCCACGCTGATCTCCTCGCTGAACGCGCAGCGGGACGACATCATCTCGGCCATGCAAGGCATCGACAAGTTTTCCCGAGTCCTAGCCGAACACAAGGAAAGCCTTGGGCGCGCCATCGATTCAATCGAACCCGCGCTGAAGGTGCTCAACGAGAATCGCGCCAACATCATCGAGGCGTTCCGCTCGGTGGGCAACCTCGCGAAGATCACTGACCGGGTGCTCCGAACCACCAAGGAAGACCTCGTCGCCGACCTCAAGGGTTTGTATCCGGTGGTGCGGGCACTGGCCGAGAACCGCGACGTGTTGATCGACAGCCTGGACCTACTGCCCACGTTCCCGTTCAGCACCAAGTACCTGCGCAACGCGGTGCGCGGTGACTACCTGAATGTCTTCGTGACGTTCGACCTGACCGCTCGGCGCCTGGGTGAAACGCTTTTCACCACATCGTTCTTCGACCCGAACATGCAACATTTCAACGATGTGGTGAATCCACCGGAATGGCTCATCGGATCCATGGCCAACCTGAACGGCAAGGAGACCAGCCCGTTCGATTTGCCTGCCCCCGCAGCCCCGGCCGCCCCACAGGGAGGTGGTCGCTGATGGAACGGCTGATCAAGATCCAGCTGATGATTTTCGCGGCCGTCACGGTGATCAGTGTCGCGCTGATGGCGATCTTCTACCTCAGGGTGCCTACCGCGCTCGGCATCGGAAAACACGATGTGAAGGCGCAGTTCGTTGCCTCGGGCGGCCTGTATCAGAACGCGAACGTCACCTACCGTGGCGTGCAGATCGGGCGGGTCACCGATGTGGCGCTGACTCCCGAGGGCGTCACCGCCAGCATGCGGCTCAACAACGACGTCAAGGTGCCCGGCAATGTGCGGGCCGTCGTCAAGAGCGTCTCCGCCATCGGCGAGCAGTACGTAGATCTGGTGCCGCCCCCCACGGGTGCTGCCGGAAGCCTCCGGCAAGGTGACGTGATCGGTACCGATCGCACCGCCATCCCCACCGATGTGTCCACCCTGCTACGCCAGGCAGACGGGCTGGTCAACACCGTCGCGGACACCCGGCTCCGCGAGGTGCTGTCCGAGGCGTTCAAGGCATTCAACGGATCCGGTCAGGAACTTTCCCGGCTGATCGATTCGTCGCGGCTGCTGATCCAGGAGGCCAACGCCGACTACGGCAGCACCACCAAGCTGATCGAACAGGTGGGGCCACTGCTGGATGCCCAGATCCGTAGCGGTGACAACATCCGCGGGTCTGTCTCCAGCCTGGCGGCATTGACTGAGCATTTCGCCAAGGCCGACCCGCAGCTGCGGCAGTTCCTCAAGGTGGCACCGGGTGCCGCCGAGGAAGCCTCCGAACTGTTCGCGGGTATTCGCCCGTCGTTCCCGGTGCTCGCGGCGAGCCTGGCCAATCTGGGGCGGGTCGGCGTCATCTACAACAAGTCCATCGAGCAGTCGTTGGTGATCCTGCCCGCGTTGTTCTCCGCGCTGTTGACCGTCGCCGGCGGTGCCCCGATGGACGAGGGCGCGAAGCTGGACTTCCGGCTGAACCTGGGTGACCCGCCGCCATGCCTGACCGGTTTCGTCCCGGCACCGCTGATGCGTACCCCGGCCGATGAGACCCTGCGCGAGCTGCCCAGGGACATGTACTGCAAGACCGCCCAGAACGATCCCAGCGCGGTACGCGGCGCGCGTAACTACCCGTGCCAGGAGTTCCCCGGAAAGCGGGCACCGACCATTCAGCTGTGCCGTGACCCGCGTGGATACGTGCCGATTGGCAGTAACCCGTGGCGCGGCCCGCCCGCACCCTATGGCACCCCGGTGGAGGATCCGCGGAACATCCTGCCGCCCAATAAGTTCCCGAACATACCGCCGGGTGCCGAGCCGGATCCGGGTACTCCGACGCTGCCGCCGCCACCTCCACCGGCTCCGGAGGCCCCGCCGGCCGGTGGCGACGTGATGCCGGTAGCAGCGAAATCGGAGCCGATGGCGGCACGTGCCTATGATCCGAAGAATGGTGTGTTCCTCGATGCCAACAACCAGCCGAGTGTGTACGCGCCCGCGCTGGACCGCGGTAGTGAGGCGGAGACGTGGGCGGATTTGATGCTGGGGCCGAAGCCGGTATGACCCAAGACGAGCCGAAGGCCACGTCGCAGACAACGCGTCGGCGGGCGGCCCGGCCGGCCGGCCCCACGAGTGAGACCAGTGCCGAGCCCATCAGTGTGTCCCTGGGCCGCACCGAGGTCCGGTCGAAACCCGAACCCTCCGTTTCCGATTCCCGTCGACGGGGAAACGCGCGCGCTGTGGCATGGGTGGCATCGGTGCTGGCAGTGGCGCTGATTGGCGCATTGGGGGCGGCACTGGCGCTCATGGGTCGTGCCCAGCACCGCGATGACGTGCGAGCCGCTCGCGACCAGCATTTCGTCGACACTGCTGTGCAGACGGTGACGAACATGATGACCTACAGCCCGGACAGCATCGACAAGAACGTCGACCAGTTCGTCAACAGCACCAGCGGACCGCTACGGGGCACCTTCAACCCCGACAACACCGCCAATCTCAAAGCGCTGTATCACCAAACCGGCACCAGCTCGGAGGTGGTGATCAAGAAGGCGAGCCTGGAGAGCGTCGACGAGGTGAGTAAGAAAGCCTCGATACTCATCTCCGCGCGGGTAACCCTCACCAACGCAGACTCGGGGGTCAATGAGCCCTCCAAGTCGTACCGCATGCGGATGATCGTCGCCGAGGACCAGCAGGGCAACATGACCGCATATGACCTGAGATGGCCGGACGGACAGAGCTGATGCGCTGGCTGACAAGAACTTTCGTCGCGGTTGTGGTGCTGGCCGTGATCGGGCTGTCCGCCGTGGCCGGCGGCATGTACTGGCACCGGGTCGATACCATCGCCAGTCGGGCTGCGGGACAGACACTGATCAAGCAGGCCGGCAAGCAGGTGGGAAGTATCTTCGGATACGACTATCAGACCGTCGAGCGCAGCCTCGACGAACAGTACGCGGGGCTGACCCCCGAGTACCGGCGTGAATTCGAAGACAAGGCGAACCGGGAGATCATCCCGCAGGCCAAGCAGCGCAAGATCGTCAGCCAGACCAGTATCGTGGGCACCGGAATCATTGCCGCGCATAGAGACTCGGCGCAGGTGGTGGTGTACATGAATCGCACCATCACGGACCAGTCGCGCACTCCGGTGTACGACTCGTCGTCGATTCAGGTGGATTACACGCGCGCAGGAGACAAGTGGTTGATCTCCTACATCACGCCGCTTTAAAGGGGTTCGCCGCCCAGCACCGCCGGCTGTTCCGGCGCGATCGAATCGCCGGTGGCCGGTGTGGCCAGCGCCTCCAGGAATGCGCGCGCCCATCGATCCACGTCATGCGCGAGTACCTGGCGGCGCAGCGCCCGCATGCGGCGGCGCCCTTCCTCAGGGGTCTGGTTGAGCGCCGACTCGATTCCGTCCTTCACGCCGTCGATATCGTGCGGATTGACCAGATAGGACTGGCGTAGTTCCGCTGCGGCGCCGGTGAATTCGGAAAGTACGAGCGAGCCGCCCAGATCGCTGCGGCAGGCCACGTACTCCTTGGCCACCAGGTTCATGCCGTCGCGCAGTGGAGTCACCAACATGACATCCGCGGCGACGAAGAAGGCGATGAGATCTTCGCGCGGTACCGGCCGATGCAAGTAATGCACCACCGGATGGCCGACCTCGCCGAACTCGCCGTTGATGTGACCGACCTGCTGCTCCACATCGCCGCGCATCTTCTTGTAGCTCTCGACGCGTTCGCGGCTGGGGGTGGCGAGCTGGATGAAGACGGTGTCGCTGCTGCTGGCGCGGCCCTCGGCGAGCAGTTCTTCATAGGCGCGTAGCCGGATATCGATGCCCTTGGTGTAGTCGAGTCTGTCGACACCCAGCAGGATCTTGCGCGGACCGCCGAGCTCGGCACGAATCTCCTTGGCGCGCTGGCGAATGTGCTTACTGCGGGACACACTGTCGAGCTCTGCCGAGTCGATGGAGATGGGGAACGCGCCCACCTTCACGGTGCGGAAGCCCACCCGTATCTCGCCGAACCGCGAGCGCACGCCGATCGATGCGCGAGACGTGCTGGCGCCCACCAATCTTCGTGCCAAGTACATGAAGTTTTGGGCACCGCCGGCCAGATGGAACCCGATGAGATCGGCGCCGAGCAGACCGTCGACGATCTCGGTGCGCCAGGGCATCTGCATGAACAGTTCGACGGGCGGGAACGGTATGTGCAGGAAGAACCCGATCGTCAGGTCGGGGCGCAGCATGCGGAGCATCTTGGGCACCAGCTGCAGCTGATAGTCCTGCACCCAGATGGTGGCGCCCTCGGCGGCCACCGCCGCCGTTGCCTCCGCGAACTTACGGTTCACATCGACGTAGGCCTGCCACCATTCCCGGTGATATTCGGGTTTGACGATCACATCGTGATACAGCGGCCACAGGGTGGCGTTGGAGAAGCCCTCGTAGTACTCGTTGACCTCTTGGGTCGACAGTCGCACCGAGTAGAGCACCATGTCGTCCTCGGAGACCGGCTCGACATCGGCGTCGGCGACACCCGGCCAGCCCACCCAAGCGCCGCGGCGCTTGCGGAGCAGCGGCTCCATGGCGGTGACCAGACCGCCGGGGCTGCGCTTCCAGGTAGTAGAACCGTCAGGCAGCTTTACCAGGTCGATCGGGAGGCGGTTGGCGACGACAACAAAGTCGGAGCCGCCGAAGGCGGGCTCGACGGCCGATCGCTCATCCGATCGAGGCACCATGTTTGTTTCTCAGTACGAATCGCGAGGAGACGTATGAGTTACGCGTCGACCTTGGTTGGCCCGATACCCAGCATCGCGAGCAGCATGCGGCACTCGTCGGCATCGTTCGCGTACGCGGCCACGACGCGCTGCGCCTGGTGGGCAGTCTCGTCGGCCAGCGGCTCGAGGTCGTCGATCGCGGCTGGTTCGGTCTTGGCTGGCATTCACCCAGTCTAGGCGACGCAGTGCCAGGCGCCCACATGAGGAATGCGCACATCACTCTGAGGGGTTGCTACTTACCTGCCGTCGACCCAGTGCGATCCCGCATTTTGGGTCCCAATACTCCGGGATGTGCCCCGCTCCGGAAGGGCATTGATGGTGCGGAAGCCCTGATCACAGCCATCTTTGCGCATGTTTCGCCCAGCCCCGGCACGTTGACTCGGTCCCGCGCCAGAACGCGGAGGTTTTGATCCGGCTGATTCGTGATGCGGCGGTCGGGTCAGGCCGCGTTGCTCCCGGAATGGTTGTCCCCGGATTTGCCGTGATCGCCCGAGTTCGCGTGGTCACCGGGGCCGGCGTGGGCCCCGGATTCGGCAGTACCGCCATCTCCGGCGCCGACGGTTTCCTTGCTGGGCCCCGAACCGGTGCCGCCGGTGCCGGTGGTGCCGGGCGCATTGCGGGTGCCCAGGCCCGGTATCGACTTGAGGCCTTCTCTGATCGACGGGAGTTTCGGATTCTTAGGTGTTGTTCCCGGGCGTGACGCGGGAAGCTTCGGAAGGCGCAGGGTCGGCCTCGTTGTGTTTTTCGACGTGTCGATGTCCTTGACGGTTGCGACGGCAGGCTTGCCATGGTCCGGGTTCTCGTCGGGCGTGGCCTCGGGTTTGGTCCCCGTCTCTATCTCGGCCTGCGCGGTGGGCACGGTGCTTGCGCTGACCGCGATTGCGGCCGGATCGGAGAGCTTGGTCGGTGCGGGTGTCTGGGCCGCGGGCGGTGTGGCCGTTGTGGAATCAAACTGGGGAGCAGCGGGACTGGCGGTTTTGTCGACCTGTGCCGGTTGCTTGGGCGCCCCAGTCCCGGGCAGTCCGTTCTGGAAGTTCTCGGCGCCTTCCTCGATGGCACCGGGCAGCTTCTTGACTGCATCGACGATTTTCTTCGATGGAGTGAAGAGACTGAACGGTTTTACGGTGCCCGGGCCGGTCTCGCGGTCGTAGGCCATGTCGATGAACACCCGCAGGGTGGGCTCGATGGCATCCAGTACGAAGGAAGCGCCTATCGGGTTGGTGAGATCGCGCAGCGGTTGCAGCAGCGGGAGATGTTCGTTGTGCACGACGTAGTAGGTGGATGTGGAGCCGTTCGCGTTGGTGACCACCGTCTTGGTCGTGCCGTCTCCGTAGTAGTACTTGGTCGTGCTGCCGTCGATCTGGGTCGTGTCGGCAATGGCGTTCGCGTCGTCGTACTTATCCAGATCGGTGCCGTCATAGAACTGGTCGGGATGTGTATACGGAAATGCCACAAGGGCATTGGCGATGGCCAGCGGGTTGAAGTAGGCCGGGAAATCGCCGATCGTGTCGTATTCGTTGGTGATGTCCGTGGTGGTGAAGATGTCCGGTTTCGCAGGCTGGGTCGAGTAGATATCCATGAACGGAATCCAGATACCAGGGAAGCGGGCCAGTATGCCCCCGTTGGGCTTGTAAGCGTTGGAGATGAGGACGAATTGGATATCCGGGTTTCCGTTGGGTCCGTACTGCTCTTCGAGGTCTTTGCGTGACTCGTTGACGACTACCGCGCCGAGCGAGTAGCCGATGATGACCTTCTGCCCCGGATGGGTCGCAATCTCCTGGGCCAGTACCGTGTGCCCCGCAGTGACAGACTGGCGAAAGGTCTTGTCCCGCAGGCCGTCGACGGGCCACATCGTCCCCGGATAGGAAACGGGGACGTACGTGTCGGAAGAAGGGTCGTAGAAGCCGTTGAGGCCGCCGAGCTTGGCGGGAATGTTCGTGCCAGCGCCGTCGCCGCGGCCGCCAACACCGATGACATAGGACGCGAGCGTCGAGGCGATGGTTCGCGACTCGATGGCGACCGGTGTCAGCACGGTGCATGTCGCCGCCACCGCGGCGGCGGTGGCCACCGAGCGTTTGAGCGAGCGACGTTTCCCCAAAACCGAATGCTGCGCAGCCATCAGGACCCCTCCTGTGCTTTCGGCGCCGTTGCCGAATGCGGTGGCATGAGAGTAAGTAGGGCAAAGCGTTTACGCCATACTCTGAGAGGGGTGAATCAGCCGAAGCGAACATATTGACCACTGCGGTTGTAGTGCCTGGTCAACGGTTAATTTAGACGCAGAATCGTATCCAAATTAGCTGGCTCGCCGGCAGTGTGGTCGAGGATTTTCAGCAAATTCTGTGAGCGCTCAGCCGAGCATCCTTGCGTATCCGTCATTGAGGCTTTGCCAGTCGTGAGTCATGGCATCGAGTCCAACCACGCGGCCGCGCGGTGTCCCGTCGACGGCGAGGATGAGAGTGTCCATGCAGATGTGCCAACCGCCAGCATTTCCCGACGCATTACCGCGATCGGACATCGAGTGCTCGAGGGTCAGCCGACATCCCTTTTCTGTGGGCTCGATTCGCCAGCGCAGGGTGTCGTCGGGGCCCCAGCGATGGATCAGCTCGTGTGGCGGGTCGACGGTGAGCACTTCACCGTCGAGTACCGGATCTGCGGAGGTCTCCCGGACCTGAGCTGCTCCCACCGAATCCAGTGGGCGATCGGGTATTGCGGGTGACCACTGACGCAACTTGTCGGGGTCAACGAGCCACTGCCACACCTTCTCTGGCGAATGGTTCAACTCGCGGGACATGGTCAGGACCCATCTGCCGTCGTGATCGTCGCACGGCGCGAGGGTGGCATCGAGGGGATTAGTCACGGTTGTCGTCCTTCGTGTTGTCATGATCGTCGGCGTCGCTGTCGATGAGATGGGTGAGGCGATCGAACGCGTTGGCCCACTTGCGGTGATAGGGCGTTACCCAGGCCAGTACGGCGGGCAGGGGATCGTCGGCCAGGTGGTAGACGCGGCGCTTCCCGGCGACCTCCACGCGAACCGTGCCGGCATCGCGCAGGACGCCGAGGTGCTTGGACACCAGGGACTGCGAAACATCGAGTCGTTCGATCAGCGTGGTGACATCGGCCGCTCCTTCGCGCAGGGTGTCGATGATCCGGCGTCGGGTCGGGTCGGCGATCACCATGAAGGCGTCCATGGATTCATATCACCATGGCATCATATGAATGTCAAGATATATATTAGGCGAAGGCGATGTGGCGCTGCTGCGGCCCGTCATGGTCAGGGTCAGTACTGTGGTCAACAGGTACCGGTGAGTGCTGCTCGCCGAGGTCGCGGTGGGGGCGTGATCGCCGGCTCAACGCCGAGGTGAGGACTATTTCTTGACGAAACCGCTGCGTATGCGGATTGCCGTTATCGGTGTATTCGCATCGTTCGGGCTCGTGGTGGCCACCTGGGCTGTGCACCTGCCGACCATGAAGCAGGCCACGGGGATGTCCTCGACGGCGCTGGGCCTGGTGGTGCTGGTCTTGGGTGGCGGCGCGCTGGTGGGCATGCTGATCAGCGGTGTGCTTGTCGACCGATTCGGCAGCGGGCCTATCGCCGTTGCCGGAGGCGCCGCGATGGCGCTTGGCGTCAATATCCCGCTGTCGGCCACGAATGTGTGGATCGCCGGAGCGGGCGCGTTCCTGTGCGGTGTCGCCGTCGGTGTCACCGATGTCGCGATGAATGCTGCCGCGGTCGACGTGGAGCGTTTCTACGGCCGGCCGATCATGGCCTCGTTCCACGGGGTGTTCTCGGTGGGCAACGTGGTGGGCGCCGGTATCGGAACCGTGGCGTTCGCGGTGCACGTGCCGGTCTTCGTCACGGTCCTCGGCGTCACCGTGCTGTGCCTGGTGGTGCTGGGATCGTCGGCCAGTGTGCTGTTGAAGGACAAGCTGCGCGTCGGTGAGGCCGAAGCGCCGGACACCGTGCCGTACACGCTGCCGCCCGCGGTCACCTGCCGCCGGGGTCAGGTCTTTCTCCTGGGCGTATTGGCCATGCTGCTGATGCTCTCGGAAGGGTCGGCGACCGACTGGAGCAGTCTGCACGCACAGGAGCACCTGGGCGCCTCCCATTCATGGGGTGCGTTCACATTCGGCGTGTTCATGGCGGCCATGACGGTGGGTCGTTTCACCGTCGACAAGCTCGTCGAACGAGTTGGCCGGGTACTGGTCCTGCGCTGGGGCTGTGCGCTGGCCGCGGTCGGTCTGCTGACCGTCATCGCGTCGCCGGCGCTGCCTCTCACCATGGCGGGCTGGGCGGCCGTGGGCCTCGGGCTTGCCGGTGGCGTTCCGCAGGTATTCACCGTGGCGGGCAATATCGACGAACAACACGAGGGCCGGGTGCTGTCGTGGGTGGTCGGGACCGGCTATGTCGCGGTGCTGGGTGGGCCGGCCCTCATCGGTTGGCTTGCCGATGCGTTGTCCCTCAACACCGCCTTGCTGCTGCCCATCTTCGCGGTGCTTGTCTGTGGCTGTGCGGCAGGTGCGCTGACGATGAGCGCGCCCGCGACCAAGGCAGCGCCCAAGGCCGGGCGTACCGTCAAACCGTGACGGACTTCGAGGCAGCCGCGTCTGCGCGGGAACTGTTGCGTGACAGCTTTACCCGGATCATCGAACATGTCGGTGAGGTGACCGATGGTCTGTCGGATACGGCGGTGACCTATCGGCCCACGCCGGACGCGAACAGCATCTCCTGGCTCATTTGGCATTCGGCGCGCTGTCAGGACGTGCAGATCTGTGCCATCACGGGTGCCGAGCCGGTGTGGACGGCCCGCGGCTGGGAGCCGAGATTCGGTCTCGACCTGCCCGCCGACTCCAACGGATACGGGCACACGCCCGAGGATGTGGCCAAGGTGATCGCGACGGTCGACCTACTTAGTGGCTACTACCAGGACGTGCACGAAATGACACTGCGCTATGTCGACACCCTGACCGATTCCGAACTTGCGCGTGTTGTCGATCAGCACTGGGATCCGCCGGTCACCGCGAGTGTCCGGCTGGTCAGCATCGTGGACGACTGTGCCCAGCACCTGGGTCAAGCCGCCTACCTGCGCGGGATGATTCCAACCAACTAGTGGGGATGGCGACGTGGGTCCCCGCGTGCCAGACTCCTCTAATGACAACGACGTCTGAAAACCTCGGCACCGCCCACAGCGCCGCCCGCGACGTACGCAATCCCGCGAACGGGCAGGTCGTCGGGCAGGTGAACTGGACCGATCCCGCGGATATCCCCGTGATCACCACACAACTGGCGAAGGCGCAGCCGTCGTGGGAGCGACTCGGGCCCGAGGGGCGCGGCAAGGTACTGGCCCGCTTCGCGCAGTGGCTGACCGATAACACGCCGCGTATCGAGGCCCAGTTGATCGCCGAGACCGGTAAGTCCAAGATCGACGCGGGCATCGAGATTCCGTCGATTCTCGCGATCATCGCGTACTACGCGCCTCGTGCGGCGGAATTCTTAACACCCGAGTCGCGGCCGGCCTCGTCCATCGCCATGAACACCAAGAAGATCACCCTGCATCAGCGGCCCCGCAAGGTCGTAGGAGTCATCTCACCATGGAATTATCCTGTGGCACTTGGATATTGGGATGTGATCCCGGCCCTGTTGGCGGGCTGTTCGGTGCTGCTCAAGCCCTCCGAACGCACACCGCTGTCCGATGAACTCATCGCACGCGGCTGGGAGGAAATCGGAGCGCCGCCGGTGTTCGAGATTGTCCACGGCGCACGTGAGGTCGGCGAGGCACTGATCGACAACGTCGACTTCATCCAGTTCACCGGATCGACGGCCACCGGCAAGAAGATCATGGAGCGCGCCGCGCGCCGCCTCACCCCGGTCAGCCTGGAACTCGGCGGCAAGGACCCGATGCTGGTGCTCGCGGACGCCGACGTCAAACGTGCCGCCCATGCCGCGGTGTGGGGCAGCATGTTCAACGCCGGTCAGACCTGCGTCTCCGTCGAGCGGGTGTATGTCCACGACTCGATCTACGAACAGTTTGTCGACCTGGTGGTCGACGAGGTGCGCAGTCTGGAGATCGGCGCCGGGATGGATCACAGCGTCGGCGCCATGATTGACGAGAATCAGCTCGAGGTCGTGGATCGGCATGTGCGCCAAGCGGTTGCGTCGGGTGCGCGAGCACTCACCGGCGGCGCGCGGGTTCCGGGCGGCGGTACCTTCTACGCTCCGACCGTGCTGGTCGACGTGGACCATTCCATGGACTGCATGAGGGAGGAGACCTTTGGTCCCACGCTGCCGATCATGCGGTTCTCCGAGGAGTCCACGGCGATCGCCCTGGCGAATGACAGCGAGTACGGGCTGTCTGCCAGCGTCTGGACCAAGGACCGAAGGCGCGCCGAACGCATTGCACTGCAACTTGATTGCGGTACCGTCAACATCAACGACGTGATCATGAACCTGTCCTGCCTGACCGCGCCGCACGGTGGCTGGAAGGGCTCGGGGATGGGATCGCGCTTCGGTGGCGCCAGCGGTCTGCTCAAGTACTGCCGTACCGAGGCCATCGTCGACACCCGGGTGACGCTGCCCAGTGAGCCGCTCTGGTACAGCGGACCGAGCTGGCTCGCGCCGGTGGCGCTCAAGAGCCTGACCAAGCTCTCGAACAAGGCACTGCGCCCCTTCCGCCGCTGACACCTCACGTTCACTCGTCGGCCACCCTGGCGACGGTTGCCGGGGTTAGTTTCCGCTGGTGACCGAGACCATTACCGCCGCTGCGCAGGGCTACACCGTCGACGACGATGACGATGACGATCCGGTACTCATCGCGCCCGACGGCGTCGCGGTGGACACCTGGCGAGAGAACTACCCGTACGACGAGCGCATGAGTCGCCATCAGTACGAGCTGGAGAAGCGGCTGCTGCAGATCGAGCTGCTCAAGCTGCAGAACTGGAGCAAGCGCACCGGCGCCCGGCACGTCATCCTCTTCGAGGGGCGTGATGCGGCCGGGAAGGGCGGCACCATCAAGCGGTTCATGGAGCACCTCAACCCCCGTGGTGCCCGCGTGGTCGCGCTGGAGAAGCCGACCGAACGGGAACGCACCCAGTGGTACTTCCAGCGGTATGTTCCGCATCTGCCGGCTGCCGGCGAGATGGTGTTCTTCGACCGCTCCTGGTACAACCGTGCCGGTGTCGAGCGCGTCATGGGATTTTGTTCTGACGAGCAGCATTCCGAATTCATCCACCAGGCACCGCTTTTCGAGCAGATGTTGGTCAACGACGGCATCAGCCTGACCAAACTGTGGTTCTCGGTGTCCTCCGCCGAGCAGCGCACCCGCTTCGCGATCCGGCAGGTTGACCCGGTGCGTCAGTGGAAGCTCTCACCAATGGATCTGGCTTCCCTGGACAAGTGGGATGCCTACACCAGGGCCAAGGAAGAGATGTTCTCGCTCACCGACACCGATCACGCGCCGTGGATCGTGGTGAAGAGCAATGACAAGAAGCGGGCCCGCGTCAGCGCGATGCGGCACGTTCTGGGCAAGTTCGACTACGACGACAAGGATGTCGACGTCGTCGGTCAGGCCGATCCACTGATCCTGGGGCGCGCGCTCACGGACTAGATCCCGCCGCCGACCTCCGGTTCCAGATCCCGAAGTCGCCTCGGTGCGGACGGCCGGACTAACCTGGGCTCGATGCGATTCCTGTTCGCGGTCCTGCTGTGGCTGCTGACCACTGCCGCGCTGGCTCTGACGGTGACGGCGGCCTGGACACAGTCCCGGATTGTCGATGAGAACGGCTATGTGGCATTGACCGCGCCGGCGGCTGACGACCCGAGGGTGCAGCGGGCGATTGCCGGGGAACTCACCACCCAGATCGTGTCGCTGGGAAAGAAGCAGGGCTCGCGTGTCAACGAGACCCAGGTCGCGGAGTTGACCGCCACGTACACCGGTGGCCCGCAGTTCCGGGCGGACTTCGCTTCGGTGAATCGGATGGCACACCAGTGGTTGTTCACGAACTCGAACTCGGCGCAACGTGATTCGCAGGGCAGCTGGCAGATCGATGTGGCGCCCATGATCAAGAGCCTGGTGCCGCAGGGGCTTTCCATCAAAGCGCCGGAGACACTGAAGGTCTCGGTCACCGACGACAACCTGGCAGGTCTGACGCCGGGTCGTTTGGTGCCGGTGGCGCGCTTCGGTCAGCTTGCCGTGTGGATATCCTTCGGTTTGACCCTCGTCCTCGCGGGGCTGACTCAGTTGGCGGTCCGTAGCCGCGCCAAGGGCCTTGTCGGGCTTGGCATTTCGGCACTACTGGTGGGCACGGCCGGGTGGGCGGGGCTGGAGATCGGGCGGCGCTACCTGGATCGGCCATTGAGCCGGGTCAACGACAATCTGCGCGATGTTGCCGACAGCCTGGTCACCCAGGCAATCGGCAATGCCCACCACTGGCTGAGCCTCACGATGGCGGCCGGTGGCCTGGTGATTGTGGTGGGTGTGGTGTCGGGGCTGGTGGGCGGTTTGTTGCGGCGCTGACGTGAACGTCAGGCGGCGTGTGCGTCGCGGATGCGCTGCACGTCGTGCTCCACGCAGCCGACACGTTCGGCGGCGTCACTGACGGACAGCCGACGATCCAGCAGGATGTCTAGCTCGGTGGGCGAAAACTCTGGCTCGGTATCCCACGGAGCACGGTCCCACCCGTTCTCACTCAAGCCGATGAACAAGTCGTTTCTCATCGTGCACCTCACGGCAATCTGGCTCCAACTACCGACGATCTGTAAGCGCTGCAATGCGCTCGCCTCATGTCGGTCAATAACTACGGCCCGCCAGGCAACTTTGCCAAGGCCAATAATTCAGCTAGCTACCAAGCTAGCCGAGCACACCTAACGGCAACAACCCGCGACGGTCACAGATAGGTCTCGATTTCGGTAACGGCGTCCGATGGCACGGTCCCATCCCTCAATTTTCCCCCGCCTCTGAACTGGGAAATTAAGAATCGAATCCTATAGTGCTTGCAGTAGTTAGCACCTGTGAGCTGCGGTTTTGCGATCGGGTGGAGTGGTGGTTGACGAGGCGAAAAAGCTATCGAGCAAACTGCATGCGTGTCAGTGCGTGATTCGCTGATGCTTGTCTGGCTGGGTGGCGTGATTTGCGAGACTGTCGCCATCGTTAAGTGACGTGGGTCATGACAGGCGCACGGTCACCATGCTTTCGGTGGCGGCGGCCCTGTCGATATCGGACTGGTTGAGGCTGCCGTCCGCGTTGCGCCGCACGTTGTGGTACTTGGCATCGCGCGGCACTCTGTGCAGCAGGTCGGCCAGTGGCCCGGCGATCTGGGGGCCGGTGGACAACTCGGCAGTGCCATCGAGCCGCTTGCCGCGCACCAATGCGGTGACGGGGCGCCCGTCGCGCAAGTTCTTGGCCCATGCCCTGTCGGTGAAGACAGTCAGTACATCGCCGTCGCGAATGTAGGTGGCGGCCACGTTGTACTCCTTGCCGCTCTTGCGTCCGGTGAAGGTGAACAACGCGATGTTGCCGCTGAGCACAGGGTGCAGCGGACTGCGGAGCAGGCCCCTGACCATCTTGTTGACCCATGGTGGAACGGTGTTGGATTCGCTCATGGAGCCATTGTCTGCTCCGCCCACCGCGGCCGCATCGGGGATCGCCCTGAGATTTCGGGTCAGGGTGTGAGCTGGCGCCAGAGGAACTCGATGGCCAAGGCCGCCTTGAATGCCGACTGGTCGTTATTGGCCGCACCGCCGTGGCCACCCTCGATGTTCTCGTAGTACCAGACCGGTTGCCCGGCCTCTTGTAGCGCGGCGGTCATCTTGCGTGCATGCCCTGGGTGGACGCGGTCATCGCGGGTCGAGGTGGTCACCAGGACGGGCGGATAGCGCTTCTCGGGCGAAATATTCTGGTAAGGAGAGTATTTAGAGATGAACTCCCAATCATCGGGATTGTCCGGGTCGCCGTACTCGGCCACCCAGGAGGCGCCGGCAAGTAGCAGGTGGTAACGCCGCATGTCCAGCAGTGGCACCTGGCACACCAGCGCGCCGAACAGCTCCGGGTATGCCGTGAGCATCACGCCCATCAATAGACCGCCGTTGCTGCCTCCCTGTGCGCTCAACTGTGCCGCGGTGGTGATGCCCCGCTCCACTAAATCCCTTGCAACAGAGGCGAAGTCTTCATACGCCAGATGACGTCCTTCGCGCATTGCCTGGGTGTGCCATACCGGACCGTACTCGCCGCCTCCGCGGATGTTGGCCAGCACGTAGGTGCCGCCGCGAGACAACCACAGTTTGCCCAGCACGCCGTCATAGCCGGGAGTTCTGGAGACCTCGAAACCGCCGTATCCGCCGAGCAGGGTGGGTCCCGCTTCGGTGGATCCGCTGGGGCGCACGACGAAGTAAGGAATTGCGGTCCCGTCGTCTGACCGTGCGAAGTGCTGGGTCACGTCAAAGGAGCTGCCGTCGAAAAAGGACGGTGCCGATTTGATCGGGGATACCGAGGCCCCCGCAGTGCCTGCTGTGCCATGTAGCAGTGTGGACGGCTGGGTGAAACCCGATGTGTCAAGGAATATCTCATCGCCGAGGTCGTCGATCGCGACGATCTGCGTGGTGGCGTTGGAGGGCACACCACTTAGTGGTTCGGAGTCCCAGCTGCCCGGGGTAAACACCATGATCTCGCTGACCACGTCGCGCAGGATCACGACGGTAAGCCGTTCGCGCGTCCACGCGTAGTGGTGCAGGCTCGCATGCTCATCGGGAATGAACACCGGGGTGACGGTCCGGTCCCCGGCGAGGAAATCGGCATAGCGAGCGGCCAGCAGGGTCCCGGCGGAGTGCTCGGCGCCGTCCAACTGCCACGGCGACTTGAGTTCGACCAGGAGCCATTCGCGGTGCACCGACACCGAGGCATCGGTGGGGACGTCGATATGCAGCAGCTCGCCATCGACACTCAGCTCGTGTACTTCGGAGTTGAAGAAGTCGGTGGCCCGGCTGATCAGGGTGCGTTCGAAGCCGGGGGTGTCGTCAAAGCTCGCGCCCACCATCACATCCGAGGATTCGCCGCTGAAAACCAGTTCCGCATCATCGAGGGACTGTCCGCGCTTCCAGCGCTTGACCAGACGGGGATATCCCGAATCCGTGAGACTGTCGGGCCCGAAATCGGTGCCTACGAACACGGTATCGGCGTCGATCCAACCGATCTGAGTCTTGGCCTCGGGCAACACGAAACCGTCCGTCACGAACTGTCGTGTTTGCAGATCGAATTCGCGTACCACCACGGCATCGGATCCGCCGCGCGACAAGCTCACCAGCGCCCGGTTGAACTCGGGGCGTAGTGCCGTGGCACCCGCCCAGACCCAGTTCTCATCCTCGCTGACCGCCAGGGCGTCGAGGTCGATGATGACATCCCATTCGGGTTCATCGAGACGGTATTGATCCAAAGTGGTTCGCCGCCAAAGGCCACGGGCGTTGTTGGCATCGCGTCGGAAGTTATAGAGGAATTCGCCTCGCCGACGTACATACGGGATTTGTGCGTCGGTATTGAGAATGGCCAGCGCCTCGGCCCGCATTTGGTCAAAACGTGCACTGGAAAACTCGCCGGTTGTTATCGAGTTGTGTTCGCGTACCCAGTTCAGCGGCTCGTCGCCGCCGATGTCTTCGAGCCAGAGATGTGGGTCCAGGGAGCGGCGCGCCGACGTCATTTGAGCCAGTGTGCCAGTGATCGCAGTATGGTCGAAGGTGGCCCGGGGGCGGACAGAACACCGAGCAGGAGTTTTCTCGTGATACCACTGCCACGCGCGCAGGTTGTAGCCAGCGCGATGCTGCTGGGGATAGCAGTTGGACTTGTCGCTGGGATGTCTAGCGTGTTCATCGCGCACGAACCAGTGCGGCCCGACCTCTTCATCGGCGTTGTTGTCGCGGTACCGAGCTTGATCGGTTTCTTCATCTTGATCGCATCCACGCGTAAATGGATGACGGCTGCGGCGGCATTCGTGCTGGCGATTTCTCCCGGGTGGTTCGGGATTCTTGCGGCGATACAGGTGATTCACAGTGTCTGACAAAAATGCAGAAAACACCGTCGAAAAGACGAGCGCTGAAGCCGAGCTTGTGGACGACACGGAGAAGCCGAGCATCGTCGAGGGCGACCTGGCCGATCCGCTGGCCGTGCCGATCGATGGCGGTAGGACCAGAGACGGATTGGATACCGCCACCTTCACCGCGTTCTCGGCGTTCAAGGATGACGAAGACCTGGTGACCACCGGCCGCATCGACACCGATGCGTTGCCGCTGACCGCAGCGTTTGACGTCGCTAGCGACCGCACCGGCGCGATGCCGGTCACGTCGGCCGAATCGATGACGCCCGATCCCTACACCGGCGCGGTTCCGGTGCTCGCCGACGAACCGGCGAAGCCGGTACGGGTGCCCGCCGAACGGGAACCAGCCTTCCTGAAGCGCTGGGTATTGCTGTTGCTGTTGCTGGCGGTGTGGATTCCCGCCGGGGCGGTCGGACTGCTGCTGTACCAGCACTGGTTCGAGACGTTGTTGCCGAACGACCGGACGGTCGCGGTCACCTACGTTCTGATCTGGGTGTTTGTCTGCGTGGTGGTCGCGCTGCTGTTGGCCATGGTCGAACCGCTCCCCATAGTGGTCGCGCTCGCTTTTGCCGTGCTGACGGCGCCCGCGATCTCGGTGGCGGCCGCCGGTGTCAAGTACGGCTATGTGGCGTGCACCGCACCTTCGGTGCCCGGAGTTCAGTCACTGTGCCCGGAACCGCTGCGCAGTTGGGGCATTCAGTATCGAGACCGGGCTTGACGCTCCTCACCTGACATCGTCCTACTAGTGTGGAGCTCGTGACTGCACACTATGACGTCGTCGTTCTCGGAGCCGGTCCCGGTGGCTATGTCGCGGCTATTCGCGCAGCCCAGTTGGGCCTGACCACAGCCATTGTTGAGGAGAAGTATTGGGGCGGAGTCTGCCTCAATGTCGGATGTATCCCGTCCAAGGCGCTGCTGCGTAACGCGGAGCTGGCCCACATCTTCACCAAGGAAGCCAAGACATTCGGCATCAGCGGTGAGGCCACGTTCGATTTCGGTGCCGCGTTCGACCGCAGCCGTAAGGTCGCCGAGGGGCGTGTGGCCGGTGTGCACTTCCTGATGAAGAAGAACAAGATCACCGAATATGAAGGCGTGGGTACCTTCACCGATGCCAACACTCTGGCGGTCAAGAAGGCCGACGGCGCCACCGAGACGCTGACCTTCTCCAATGTGATCATCGCCACCGGTAGCAGTGTGCGGCTCGTGCCCGGGACGTCGCTCTCGGAGAACGTGGTCACCTACGAGAAGCAGATCATGACCCGCGAGCTGCCCGGATCGATCATCATCGCGGGCGCCGGGGCCATCGGTATGGAGTTCGCATACGTCCTCAAGAACTACGGCGTGGACGTCACCATCGTCGAATTCCTGCCGCGCGCGCTGCCCAACGAGGACGCCGAGGTGTCCAAGGAGATCGAGAAGCAGTACAAGAAGCTGGGCGTGAAGATCCTGACGGGCACCAAGGTCGAGTCGATCACCGACAATGGCTCGCAGGTCACGGTCAAGGTCAGCAAGGACGGGCAGGAGAGCGAGCTCGTCGCCGACAAGGTGTTGCAAGCCATCGGATTTGCGCCGAACGTCGAGGGCTTTGGCCTGGACACGACGGGTGTCGCGCTGACCGACCGCGGCGCGATCGCCATTGACGAGCGGATGCGCACCAATGTGCCGCACATCTACGCGATCGGTGACGTCACCTCCAAGCTGCAGCTGGCTCACGTCGCCGAGGCGCAGGCTGTTGTTGCCGCCGAAACCATCGCCGGTGCAGAAACATTGGAGCTGGGCGACTACCGGATGATGCCGCGGGCGACCTTCTGCCAGCCTCAGGTGGCCAGCTTCGGGCTCACCGAGGAGCAGGCCCGCGCCGAGGGTTACGACGTCAAGGTCGCGAAGTTCCCCTTCACCGCGAACGGCAAGGCGCATGGCCTCGCCGATCCGACCGGATTCGTGAAGCTGATCGCCGATGCCAAGTACGGCGAATTGATCGGCGGGCACCTGATCGGTCCCGATGTTTCCGAGCTTCTGCCCGAGCTGACGCTCGCGCAGAAGTGGGATCTGACGGTCAACGAGCTGACTCGTAACGTGCATACTCACCCGACGCTGTCCGAGGCGCTGCAGGAGGCGTTCCATGGACTCGCCGGGCACATGATCAACTTCTGATCTGTCGCGGGCCGGGGGGCCCGTCGTAATCTGCTGGCCGGTAGAGGGGGAAACGTGGCGGAACCAGTTGGAATGCACGCTTGGCGTGAACTACTCGACGCAATGATCGACAACAAGCAGCGGCATGCCTCGGTGGACGACGGACTGTATCCGGTGACCCACCCAAATCCTGGTGCCACTGAGGAACAACTTCGCGCTACCGAGGAACGGCTCGGCCGTCCGTTAGATCCGCAGTACCGTGAGTTCCTCGGTGTGGCTGATGGCTGGGAGAGCTACCACTTCAGTACGAACCTGTTGGGCACCAGCCATATTGGTGTCGGCGATCGCTGGGGTGAGACTGCTCGCACCATCGCGCAATGGTTTGATGAGACAGATACCGCCGAAGACTTGGGTGTCGCCGACGATTCGACCCAGTTCGCGCCGATCGCCGATACCGGCAACGGCTATGCCGGCTGCCTCTATCTGTACACCGGGCAGTCCGATGAAGCACGAGCGGGAAGTGTGTTCCGGCTCGACATCGATTCGCGGACGATGTGGCCGGACCTGTACTCGTATCTACATCACGAGAATCTTGAGCAGGGAATGTACCTGGCCGAGCAGGAGATGGGCCCGCATGCCCGAACCTGGGGGCGCGATATCCGCTCGTCACCACCGACGATGGCCGAGATCGTCGCGAAGCTTGCGGAGCTGACAGCGCTTGTCAAGTCCGTGACTCCTGCGCAGCGCCGTCCCGGCGCCAGTCAGTCCGAATTGAACTTGCTGGCAGCGCATCTCGGCGCCGCGCTGGATTCCGAACACCGGGAACTCCTGGCGGCCACTAATGGATTGACCAGCAGCTACATCGGCGAGGTGTTGTCCATAGGGCAGATCCTTGACGGGAGTCGTTGGCGGGAAGGAATTCTCAGCGCGCAGGAATTCCACGACGAACTCGAACGTCAAAGTGTGGCCATGTTCGGACCTCGAACGCGCGAGCGACTGTCGGTGCTGCAGATCGTGGGTTCGAGCTCCGCCGTACCCTTCGCTGTTGCGCCTGGCGAGCTACTTGCCGTCCGCCCGGACGGCGAGGTCCGCGGGTTGGTTCGCGATGCGATGTCCGAGTTGAACGGTGGTTGGCATCCGCCGTACGGCTGCGTCCGTGAGTACTTGTTGAGGGTGTGCGATCACATCTGGGATCAGACCGCTCGTAACCGTTGACCATGTATATGCTCGCGCGTAGCTTCGCGCCATGTCGACCACTGACGAGCTGCTGAACAACGCGCGGGCCTATGCGGCCCACTTCGACAAGGGTGATCTGCCGCTGCCGCCGGGCCGCAAGGTCGCGGTTGTCGCGTGCATGGATGCACGCCTGAATCCGTATGGTCTGCTTGGTCTTCACGAAGGTGACGCGCACGTCATCCGCAATGCGGGCGGGGTGATCACCGAGGATGAGATCCGGTCATTGGCCATCTCGCAGCGGCTGCTGGGAACCGAGGAGATCATTCTCATCCACCACACCGATTGCGGCATGCTGACCTTCACCGACGACGCCTTCAAACGTTCGATTCAGGACGAGACCGGTATCAAACCGCCGTGGTCGGCCGAGGCGTTCACCGATCTGGACGAAGACGTCCGCCAGTCCCTGGCGCGGATCAAGGCCAACCCGTTTGTCCCGTGGAAGGGCAGCGTGCGCGGATTCATCTACGACGTCAAGGACGGAACGCTGCGCGAAGTCGGCGCTGAGGATTAGTGCTCAGGCAAGCAGAGCGGGTGTACGCACCGGGGCGGGCCAGGGCAAGGCCAGGTGGTCGCGCAGCGTGGCTCCCGTGTATTCGGCGCGGAAGAGGCCACGGCGTACCAAGATCGGCACCACCTGTTCGGTGAACAGTTCGAACTGGCCGGGCAGGCCCGACGTGCTCAGAATGAATCCATCGGCCGCACCTTCGGTGAACCACCGTTCGATCTGATCGGCCACCTGTTCCGCGGAACCGACAAAGCGAGTGCCGAACGCGTTCAGGGTGCGGTAGAGGAACTCGCGAACTGTTGGATTGCCCACGGTGGCAAGGTGTTTGTATCCGGCGAGCGCGGTTTGATGGGTCTCGGTGCTGTCCGGGAACGCGGACGCGGGCACGGGACCGTCCAGATCGGCGCCGACGACGTTGACGTCCACTTCGAGGAGCCATCCCGCCTGATATTCGGGGATGAAGTGTTCGTACACAGTGCTTTCCGTGGCATGTGCTTCGGCCTCGGTGGAGCCGACAACGACGCCGAGAGACGGGGTGACCAAGGGTAGCGAGGACCGTCCGGAGGCGCGGGCCTCGTCGTGGAGCTGTCGATAGAAGCTCTTCGCGCGGTCGATATCGGTCTGCCCGGTGAAGACAACCTCAGCATGTTTGGCGGCGAACGCTCTACCTGTGGTGGAAGATCCGGCCTGAAAGATCACCGGCTGCCCCTGGCGGGAGGGTGTGACGCCCAGCGGGCCCTTGACCTTGTGGAACTCACCGTCGTGATTGGTCACGTGAATTTTGTTGACATCATTGTAGATTCCGGTCGCGCGGTCCTCGATGACGGTGTCCGCCTCCAGAGAATGCCACAGGGCCTTCACCACCTGAAGAGTCTCCTCGGCCAAACGGTAGCGCTCATCGTGCGGGAGGAAGCCACGCTCGCCGAAGTTGGCGGCGGCGGCCTGTGCGAAGCTCGTCACTAGGTTCCACCCGGCGCGTCCCGCACTGAGGTGGTCCAGCGATAGTAGTTGGCGTGCTAGGTGATACGGCGGTTGAAAGGTCGATGAGCCGGTGACGACCAAGCCGAGCCGTTCGGTGACGGCGGCCAGGTATGAGGTGGCCGTGAGTGGTTCGAAGTCCTCGGTGGACTTGTGCGCCCAGGTGGCCTCCGGGCCGAAGTTGAGGCCGTCGGCGAAGAAGATGGCATCGAACTTGGCCGCCTCGGCCGCTCTCGCGGTGGCGACCAGAGTATCGAGCTGATTCGCGGGACCGTTCCGCACGCCGGGAAGTCGCCACGCGCCGCCCGAGCGCACATTGCCGAAGGCAAGGAGGTGAAGTTGGCGAAGACCATCAGTCACAGTGCGCTCCTAGAAATTGGTACCGGCGAAAGGCTGTGCACCGGTGGAGAACAGGGCGTCGGCGGAGGTGATCGCCCCGGCGGACTGCGCGGACACCAGTCCGGCACGCGCCAGTTGCGTCCACGAATTTCCACCGAGATACACCGAGCCGAGGGCGGCGATATCGAGTGACACATCGGGGGTGTGTTGGGTACGCCGAACCTTGTCCGCGCCCACCGCGAACCTCGCCGAGTTATGTGGCAGCAGGTCGTCCTGTACCTCGATCACCACCGGTGCCGTGTCCGCATACGTGCGCGCTGCCAACGCCGCCTCGACATCGACAAGCCGGAGCCAGGTCTCGTCGCGGACGCCGGTGACCGTCACCGAGCGGGGATCGGTCACCAGGTGGGGGAGCGGGTCATCGATGGGGCGGGGGCCGATCTCGATGACGTCGACAAGGTCCAGATCCAGCAGGTGACCGACCAGCGCGCGGTAGGCGTCATCGCTGTGCGCGACAAGATCGTCGACGGAGATGGTGCGTGCGCTGCTGGTGAACCACTCGGCGGTGTCGCGCGGGCGGTATCTCACGTAGCCGTCCGGATGAGTGACCACATATGGCTTGCCCGGGGCGGACGCATCGATCAGCTCGTGTAGTCGCCACCATTGCGGTGGACGTGCCACCGCCCCGGTCCATGCCGCACGGTCGTAGATCGCGGCGAGCACCTCAGGTGACGCCGCCGCATCGAGCAGGGTGATCGAACGGGAGTCGGTGGGGCTCTGTGGCAGGGCCCGTCGCCGCTGAATGCGATAGGTCGCGCTACTGGTTGCCACCCCGTAGCCGAAGCGTCGGTATATCACCGCTTCAGAGGCGCGCAGGCTGGCCACGACCTCGCCTCGTCCCGCGATATCGGCGAGCTGTCGTGAGACCAAAGTGGTGAGGATTCCGCGCCGGGTGTGGGTGGGTAGCACGCCGATATGTGTGACTGCCGCGTGTGGAATGCGCGAACCACCGGGGACGGTGAGCCAGCTGGTGTAGGAATCGGCCCCGCCGACCAGCTCCGTGCCGTCGAATGCTCCCAAATAGCGCCCGGGTTCCAGCAATCCGTCGGTCGCGAGATCACCCAGGGGCGGCAGCCCGACCATGGCCCGCCAGAACACCGCGAAGGCACGCTCCCGCTCCTCGGAGGTCTGCAGGAAGCGGATGTCCGTCACGATTGCTTGCCCTGTGTCGCCTCGGCGAGGCGTCCCAGCCCGTTGAGGCTGCGCGGTGAGGGCCACTCACCGGTCAATAGATATCGGCCGATCTCGCGTTGCCGGTAGGGCAGCGGATCGTGGGTGGTGTGCGTGCGGGCGTTGCGCCAATAGATGTCCAGTCCAACGGAATTGGCCGTCGACCGAGCCCCTGTGGCCTGGAAGATGTTGTGCGTCACATCCAAGGCTACCTCGGTGGCGATGGACTTGGCCTGGTCAACGCGAACCGCCAGCGCACCCCACTGGTCCGCGGACAGTTCGTGTCCGGACGCCAGGGTCTGTTCGAACTCTCGGGTCACCGCATCGGCCAAGGCGATCCCGGCGGCCACCCCTGCGGACAGCCGCCCCAGCAGCTGCTGGTGGTACGGGTCCTCGGTGACCTCCGTGGAATGCGCCTCGGGCCATGGACGGCCCTTGTCCTTGATGTAGGTGACACCGGCGGAGAGTGCGCCCTCGGCGATCCCGAGATACAGGTGGACGAAGATCAACTGGCTGAACAACGCCCGCAGTCCGTCACGGAGCTCGCGGCGGTCACCGTACTCGTCAAGTCCGGTGAGCACCTCGTCGTGGCGTAGCAGCACATTGTCGAATTCGACGCTGCCGCTTGCGGTGAGACGCTGCCCGAGGTTGTCCCAATCGTCGTTGAACCGCAGGCCTTCCCGGTCGCGGGGGATGATCGCGTTGATCGGCTCCTGTTCGTAGAGCAGCACGGTGATCAGGTCGGCCACCGCGACCCCGGTGGCAAAGGTGCGCTTGCCGTTGACCAGGTATCCCTGCGCTATCGGGGTTACCGTGATGCCCGGATCGCGTGGATTGCTGACGCTGCCCTGGAACCAGCCGTGCTCGCCGACCCCGCGCGCGACGTGCTCGCGCTGGGCCGCAGACCCGAGGATATGGGTCCACACGCCGTTGGAGTAGTGGTAGACCAGCAGCTGGCCGATGGACCCGTCTGCCGCCGCGATGATCCGGCCGAGCTGCAGCGCCTGCGTCAGACTTCCTCCGGCACCACCGAATTCGTGGGCCGTGGCGAAGGACAGTAGCCCGTGCTCGCGCAACAGTCCGATCTCGGCGACGGGATTCTGGTTGGCACGATCTCTTTCCAGCGCGGTGGCTGCCAGTTGCTCGGCGGCGCGTTGGGCGACCCGCGTCCACGCGGCGAACTCGGTGTCGCCGACTCCCAGGTAGGCGCGGGTGAGCGAAGAGGCGACGGTGGTCATTTGACGAGAACTCCTGAATCAGCGGTTTTGGGTTCGGCGGCCGGCTCCTCGTGCAGGACTTCGAGGATGCCGAGCTCGGTCAGCCGTTCCCTCTCGGAATCGGAAAGTGTTTGGATGGAGCCGATCCGGGCCGCGACTTCGGGTCGCCGGGCTCGCAGGTACCAGTAGCGCAGCAGCCCGGCGAGCAGAATCGCGCCGAAGATGAGCGGCAGGATGTTGAACGGAAAAGCGGGGACCGGGTAGAAATTGCTGAAGATCACATACCCGATGGCCGAGGTGGCCGCTATCGACACCGCCAGCCGCGCGGGCGTGAGTGCTCTGATGCGGTACAGCCAGATCGGGGTGGCCACCACCACCAGCAGATAGCTGGTGAGAAAGCCCCAGTTGGCCACGTAGTTTCCGTACACGTCGAACACCAAGCGGCCTACCGAGCTGAGGGTGGCGGTGACGGAGAAGGCCGCCGCGATGATTCCGATAAGGAAGATGCCGGCGACAGGGGTCTTGTAGACGGGATGGACCCTGGCGAGTGTGGCTGGAAGCGCTCCCTCGTGGGCCAGGGTGAACAGCCCGCGCGCCGCAGAGTTGATGACGGCGGTGACGAACACGATGAACGCAATGGTCACCGCCAGGCTTATCGGGTAGATCGACCATGCCACACCGGAATTCGTAGCGACCTGGGGGAGTATCGCGCTGTCGCCGTCGATGTTCCGGAACTGCAGGATCTGCGGGTAGGTGGCCAGGATGTAGAGCACGCCGATGATCAGCACAACGCGCAGCAGCGAGCGGGCAATGGTGCGGTGCGCGTCGCGTGATTCGGCGCCGAGGGACGCCACGCTCTCGAATCCCGCATACGCACCGACCGCGGTGACCGCCGCGATGAAGGTGGTGCTGTTACCCAAGTTGGACAGCGACCACTGCTCGGTGTCGATGCGCCAGCCGTAGCTGACATACGAGGCCACAATGATGATCAAAATCAGTGCGGTGGCGATAATTTCGAAGACGAGCTCATATTTCGCGGAGATGGAGACGCCGCGGTAGGGCAGATAGACAGCGACCGCGACGACGACGGCGACCAGCGCGAGCTTGAAGAACGTTGCCTCCGAGTGGATTCCGATTGCGTCAAGGAAGGATTCGAAGTACAGCACGCCGCCGAGAGTCCCGGTGGTCGCGAAGGTGATGTATCCGATGAGCAGGCTGAATCCGGCGGCGTACGCGGCACCGGGGCCCAATCCATTGCCGGCATACGTGCCGAGCGAGCCCGAGGACACGGTCCGTTTGGCTTGAAAGCTGATGGTGGTGGCGATCAGGATCACCGCCACCAGGCCGATCACCGCGGCCCAGGCGGCACCCTTGCCGGCCGCTACGAACAGCGAAAACGGCACCGTTGCGACCGCGACACTGGGGGCTGCCGCTGCCAATCCCTGTGCGAAGACGCCCCAGGAGCCGACGGCGTCGCGCTCGAGGCCGTGAGATTCGGCGTTTTGAAGAGATCTGCCGTTGACGGTGAGCTGATGGGCGGAAGCGGACATGCGGATAGGCCTTCGTTTGGCGGGAGATGGGCTGAAACAGGCAGCGCGCAAACGAAATCGCGCGCCTACCTACAGTCCTGGGCCAAGCGCATGTTCCGATGGTGCGGCGGCATCGGGAAGGTGTCAACGGCCTCCGTGGCACCGTCGCTGGTACCAGCGCGGACTTTCGTGGCGCCCTGCGCGGAATCTCCACTTGACCTGGAGTTGACTCCAGGTTCTACCGTGGCTTTTGTGAGCACAAGTGAGCCGCAGAACGAGGGGTTCCCCATCTCGTACGTCGCCGAACGAACTGGCCTGTCGATTGATGCGTTGCGCTGGTTCGAACGGGAGGGACTGTTTCCCCGGGTGGCCAGGGACGCGGGGGGCCGCCGTCGCTTTCGCACCGATGACATCGAACGTGTCGAGCTGATGCTGCGGCTGCGCCGCACAGGTATGCCGGTGCGGGACATGCGCCGGTTCATCGAGTTGTTGTCGGGCGGTGCGGAGACACACGCCGAGCGTTTGGAGCTGCTGTTCGCGCAGCGTGTCCGAATCCTGGCCACGATGGAGCGGCTCACCGAGGACCTTGCGGTCGTTGATTTCAAGGTTGCGCACTACACGGAGTCGGTCAATGACGCCTCGGCTCAACCCGCCGGAGGAAAGAAGAACTGACATGAAGTACACGCAGCTTGGTGAGCTATCGGTGTCAAGGATCGGGCTCGGCGCCATGTCGATGTCGTCGGGCTATCAACCTCTGGCCGCGGAAAGCGGTCCGGATGCCACTCGGTCCATCCAGGCCATCCATCGCGCGCTCGATCTGGGCGTCAGCCTGATCGACACCGCCGAAATCTACGGCCCGTACACCAATGAGGAATTGGTGGGTAAGGCCATCGCGAGCCGTCGCGATGAGGTGGTGCTGGCGACGAAGTTCGGACTGATTTCGCATGCCACCGGTGCGACGTTCCAGCCCGACAGCTCGCCGGCGAATATTGCTGTCGCGGTGGAAGGATCGTTGCGCCGGCTGGGAATCGATCACATCGACCTCTACTACCAACACCGCGTCGACCCCACGGTGCCGATCGAAGAGGTGGTGGGTGCGGTGGCCGAATTGGTGGCGCAGGGCAAGATCCGCCACATCGGGTTGTCGGAAGCTTCGGCGGCCACCATCCGCCGCGCGCATGCGGTACATCCGATCGCGGCGGTCCAGTCGGAGTACTCGTTGTGGACGCGGGATGTGGAGTCCGCGGTGCTGCCGACCCTGCGGGAGTTGGGAATCGGTCTGGTGCCCTACTCGCCCCTGGGCCGTGGGTTCCTGGCGGGATCAATACAGTCCGCGGATCAGTTGGCAGACGGCGATTTTCGAAAGAACCTGCCGAGATTCAGCCAGCAGAACCTCGAACGAAATCGCGCGATCGTCGGCGCCGTCGAAGCCGTCGCGGCCGAGACGGGGGCCACAGCGGCTCAGATCGCGCTGGCCTGGCTGTTGTCTCGCGGCGAGGGCATCGCGCCGATCCCCGGGACCACGAAGGCCGCACGTGTCGAGGAAAACACGGCAGCCGTGGACGTGGTCCTCTCCGATGCGCAGTTATCGCAGTTGGAGACGGTCGCGCCCGCCGTGGGCGAGCGCTACCACGAGGATCTGATGGCCTTGCTCGATGATTAGAGGTCTAGCGGGATGCGCAACGACGACATGGTCGCGGCCAGGCCGTCGTACTGCGTGACGAGCAGACAAAAGCCGATGAGCTGGCGGCGGTCCAGGAACTTCGAGAGTCCCTCCCATGCTTCATCGGAAAGTGTTCTGGTGTTGAGGATTTCGTCGACACCGGTGATGAGGGCGCGCTCCTTGTCGGAGAGTCCCTCGGCCCCGGCCCCCGCGAAGATGCGCTCTTGATATGCGTGATCTATCCCGGCGGACTTGGCGATGCGGGTGTGGTGCTGTAGCTCGTACGCGCATTCGCGCACGTGGGCCACGCGCAGGATCACTACCTCGGTGTCACGGGTGGACAGCTTGGTGCCGCGCAGGATGGCGCCGGAATAGGCCAGCCACGGCCAGAACCTGGTGCCCGTCTGCCCGAGCGTGGTCGCCAGGTGCATCTGCGGTGCGCTGATCGCGCGTGCCATCCCCTTGGCAATTACCCAGTTGATCGGTCCGAGCTCGCGTAGACCACCTGGTGGGATGCGACCATCGCTCATTGTCGGGCTCCTTCTTGCTGAACAAGGTATGGCGACACCGTACTGCGATGCTCGTCAAGGTCCAGAGCCCGCCCGAGTGCGGGGAAGGCACGTTGCGGGCAATTGTCGCGTTCGCAGACCCGACAGCCCACGCCGATGGGTGTCGTCGCGCCCTCGGAGGACAGATCCAGACCCTGCGAATAGACCAGTCGGTGCGCATGCCGTAACTCGCATCCGAGCCCGATCGCGAAGGTCTTACCCGGCTGTCCATACCGCGACGCACGCCGTTCGACGGTGCGTGCCACCCAGAGGTAGTTGCGCCCGTCGGGCATCTGCGCCACCTGCACCAGGATCTTGCCCGGGTTGCCGAAGGTCTCGTATACGTTCCACAGCGGACAGGTACCGCCGCTGGAGGAGAAGTGAAAACCGGTGGCTGACTGACGTTTCGACATGTTTCCGGCACGATCGACCCGGACGAATGAGAAGGGGACCCCGCGCATCGACGGACGCTGCAGGGTCGACAGCCGGTGGCAGATCGTCTCGTAGCTCACCGAGTAGAACGCCGACAGACGCTCGATGTCGTACTGGAAGTCCTCGGCCACCCCATGGAACTGCCGGTACGGCAGCACTGTGGCAGCGGCGAAGTAGTTGGCCAGCCCCAGCCGCGCCAGTTTGCGTGATTCCTCGGAGGTGAACTTGCCGTCGTCAACCATGGTGTCGATGAGATCGCCGTACTCCAGGTACGCCAGCTCGGCGGCCAGTTTGAATACCTGCTGACCTCCGGAGAGGTGGTTGCTGATCTCCAGCGTCTTGGATACCGGGTCGTACTTGTGCAGGACGCTGTCGCCGAGATCGATGCGCCGGGCGATCTGCACGCCATGGACCTCGGTGATGCGGTCGGCGATCTCTCTGGCGAGGTCCGCTCGGTGCATGCGCATCCGAACTGTCAGGTCTTCGGCCGCGGTGTCGAGCTCGTGGAGATAGTTGTGCCGTTGATAGAAGTAGTCGCGCACCTCTTCGTGCGGCATGGTGATCGATCCGCTGCCGCTGCCGTCGGTGTATCGGTCCTCGGTGGCCGCGGCCAACTGCGTGGTGGTGATCCGGTAGCGCCGATGCAGATTGACCATGGCACGCGCCAGTGCGGGGTGCCCGGCGACTACATCGGCGATCTCGGCAGGATCGACGTCGATATCCAGGTCCTTGTCCTGCACCACCTCGCGCAGCTCGGCGATGAGGCGGCTGTCGTCCTGGGAGGAGAAGAACGTCGCGTCGACGCCGAACACCTCGGTGATACGCAGCAGCACCGCGACGGTCAGGGGGCGGACGTCATGCTCGATCTGGTTGAGGTAGCTCGGGGAGATCTCCAGCATCTGGGCGAGCGCAGCTTGGCTGAACCCGCGTTCGCTGCGGAGTTGACGTAGGCGCCCTCCAACGTACGTCTTGGACACGCTGACCAGCCTACGCGCTTTGCGAACTCCTCCTTCGCAGTCTTGGCAAGGTTCGGATAGGCCCAGGATGCTCTCCGAATCGCGATGCGCGCACCGGATGCCAGCGAGCAATCAAGCTGGTTTGCTTTCTGGGCCTATCCGAGAGGGGGTGACGGGCGAACATGGCTGGCTGAGCTGTCTCTCGCTATGACCGGCGCCACTGTGGCTGCTGGTTCGGCCCTGAGGTCACAAAGGGGGGTCTCAGCTGCTGATTAGCCATCCGTTCACCCATTCGTAGGAATTGGAGAATCGGGCGATCGTGGTTGCCCATGGCGGTATGCAGTAAATCTGTACACGTCCGTATCCAAAATAGCGTGCTACTCATTGCATATCGGGTGTGCAACGGGTACATACGCGACTCTCATGCATGGTCTAATCTTTAACGGCCGGGGAGCGCCGCTGAGGTGTTCCGCGTTTTGCAATTGGGATGTGCATGTCCGAGCATGGTGCCGGATGCGGAGATAGACGAGGAGGGTTACGATTCTTCGGCTTTTGATGCGTCTGTGGATTCCACTACTGGTGCTCGCGGTAATTGGTGCCGGCGGTTTTACGGTGTCGCGGCTTCACGGTGTATTCGGTTCTGAGAACCGTCCGTCGTATGCCGATACGAATGTCAGTGACGCCAAATCGTTTGATCCCAAGAAGATGTCGTACGAGGTTTTCGGATCGCCGGGGAATGTGGCCGATATCAGCTATTTCGATGTCAATGGCGATCCGCTGTTCATTCAGAAAATTCCATTGCCATGGTCGGTGAAATTCGAGATCGGTAAGACGACAGCGGTGGGAAGCATCATGGCGCAGGGGGATGGCCGCAGTATCGGATGCCGCATCATCGTGGACGATGAGGTTAAGTCCGAGAAGGTGACAAATCAGACCAATGCCTTTACCTCATGCCTGCTGAAGGCCGCATGAGCGAGGGCGACGGCAAAGGTCAATCACACCGACCGATAATGGCGACCGTTATCCGCAAGGGTGCGGTATTCATTATCTTGGGCTGGCTTGCGATCACTGTCCTGCTGACCGTCAAGGTGCCGCCGCTGGAGATCGTCGAAAGGGAGCATTCGGTCTCCCTCAGCCCGCCGGACGCGCCCTCCGTCAAAGCAATGACGCAGATGGGGAAGGTTTTCCAGGAATCTAATTCCGAGAGCGTCGCGGTGATCGTGCTCGAGGGGGAGAACCCTCTCGGCGACGATGCGCACAAGTATTACGACGCCGTCGTCCGCCAATTGAAGGACGATCCGAAACATGTGCAGCATATCCAGGACTTCTGGGGTGACCCGCTAACCGCCGGCGCCGCCCAGAGTGCCGATGGCAAAGCCGCGTATGTGCAATTGAATCTCACCGGGCGATTCGGCCAGGCTGATGCCAACGAATCCGTGGAAGCCGTTCAGAAGATCGTCAAAGACACTCCGGGGCTGCCGCCGGGGGTCAAGACCTATGTCACGGGTCCCGCCGCCGTCGTCTCCGATATGTCGGAGAGCGGAAACCGGACGGTCATCCTCATCACCTTGGTGAGTGTTGGCGTGATTTTCCTGATGCTGCTCCTGCTCTACCGGTCATTCATCACGGTCATCATCTTGCTGTTCACCGTCGGCATCGAGCTGCAGGTTGCGCGAGGACTGGTCGCGTTCCTCGGTATGCACGGGATCGTGGGTCTCACCACCTTCGTGGTCAACCTGCTCGTGTCTGTGGGCATCGCCGCAGGTACGGACTATGGAATCTTCTTCACCGGGCGCTATCAGGAAGCGCGTCAGGCGGGCGAGGACCGCCAGACCGCCTACTACACCGCCTACCGCGGGGTGGCCAAGGTCGTGCTGGCATCCGGCCTGACCATCGCCGGTGCGATCGCGTGTTTGCACTTCACCCGGCTGCCGTACTTCAAGCCGCTGGGCATCCCGGGCGCGGTCGGCATCCTGGTCGCGGTGGCGGTTGCGCTCACCCTGGTTCCGGCGTGCATCGCCGCAGGTAGCCGCTTCGGGCTGTTCGACCCCAAGCGCCAGGTGACGACACGGCGCTGGCGGCGGCTGGGTACCGCGATTGTGCGTTGGCCCGGACCGATCCTGGCCGGGACGGTGGCCATCTCACTCATCGGGCTTTTGACGCTGCCGGGATACAACCCCAGCTACACCGACGCGAAGTACATACCGAAGGACATCCCCGCGGTCCAGGGACTCGTGGCCGCCTCACGGCACTTCCCGGAATCGAAGATGTCTACGCCCGACATCCTGTTGGTCGAGGCCAATCACGACATGCGTAACTCGGCCGATCTGCTGGTGCTGAACAGGCTGGCCAAGGCGGTCTTCGCGGTCCCCGGCATCGCCAACGTGCAGTCCATCACGCGTCCCGAGGGAACGCAGATCGAGCACTCGTCGGTGCCGTTCATGCTCAGCATGTCGAACGCGAGCCAGCGGTTGAGCCTGCCGTTCCAGCGTGCGCGCATGGACGACATGCTCAAGCAGGCCGATGACATGGGCACGACGATCGCGCTCATGCAGCGCATGTTCGATCTGATGAAACAGATGGTGGCGACCACTCACCGGATGGTCAGCACCACGCACGATCTTCAGAAAGATATGTCCACGCTGCGGGACCATATCGAGAATTTCGAAGACTTCTGGCGGCCGATCCGTAACTACTTCTACTGGGAGAAGCACTGCTTCGACATTCCCATCTGCTGGTCGATCAGGTCGATCTTCGATGCGCTCGACGGCGTCGATCAGGTGACCGACAAGATGCAGACTCTGGTGGGCGATCTTGACGAGCTGGACAGGCTGATGCCGCAGCTGCTCGAGCAGTTCCCCATCATGATCGACACCATGAAGAGCACCCGCGAATCGATGCTGACCATGCACAGCACGATGTCCGGCATCTTCGCGCAGATGGATGAATCCACCGAGAACTCGACGGCCATGGGCAAGGCGTTCGACGCATCGAAGAACGATGACTCCTTCTATCTACCGCCGGATGTGCTGAACAACAAGGACTTCAAGCGGGTCATGAAGATCTTCATGTCGCCCGATGGCAAGTCGACGCGCATGCTTATCTCTCAACGTGGAGATCCCGCGACACCCGAAGGCATTGCGCGAGTGGATCCGATCAAGACCGCCGCGGAGGAAGCGCTCAAGGGAACTCCACTGGAGCACGCCAAGATCTCCCTGGCGGGTACGGCGGCGGGTGTCAGTGAGCTGGTCGATGGATCAAAATACGACCTCTTGATCGCGGGGGTCGCCGCCCTGTGCCTCATTTTCATCATCATGTTGCTGATGACGCGAAGCTTGGTTGCCGCGCTGGTGATCGTCGGAACAGTGGCGTTGTCGCTGGGTGCGTCGTTTGGTCTGTCTGTGCTTGTCTGGCAACACATTTGCGGCATCCAGATCAACTGGGTGGTGTTGGCCATGTCGGTCATCGTGCTGCTCGCGGTGGGCTCTGACTACAACCTGTTGCTCGTCTCGCGCATGAAAGAGGAGTTAGGCGCCGGCCTCAATACGGGCATCATCCGGGCGATGGGCGGTACCGGCAAGGTGGTGACCGCTGCCGGGCTGGTCTTCGCCGCGACGATGGGCTCCATGATCGTCAGCGACCTGCTCACCCTTGGGCAGGTGGGAACCACGATCGGTTTGGGTCTGTTGTTCGACACCTTGATCGTGCGAGCGTTCATGACCCCGGCCATTGCCGCGCTCCTGGGCCGGTGGTTCTGGTGGCCACTGCAGGTGTCGCCCCGGCCGGTCGGTGCGGTGCACGGGTGGAAGGGACCGCGCCTCGTCCGTTCCGTGCTGCAGAGGAACTAGCGGCGGCGCATGAGTACCGAGAAGTCGCGCCCGTTCATCGCGCGAACCATACGAAACCTGTCGCCCCTGATCATCCTGGGCTGGCTGGCGCTGATTCTGTATACGACGCTGGCATCGGTCAATTGGGACTTGACCAAGGCGATTCCGGCATTGGAGAACGTCGCAGAAGAGCGTTCGGTATCGCTGATGCCCCAAGACGCGCCGGCCGTCAAGGCCATCATGCGCATGGGCAAGGACTTCAACGAATCGAACTCGGACAGCTCCGCGATGATCGTGCTCGAGGGGAAGGACCCACTCGGCGAGGACGCGCATACGTACTACGCCGGACTGATCCGCGAGCTGCGTAACGATCCCAAACACGTAGAGCACGTGCAGGATCTATGGGGAGATCGACTGACATCGTCGAGTGTGCAGAGTCCCGATGAAAAGGCCGCATATGTGCAGCTGAATCTCGTCGGCAATCAGGGCACCGCCATGGGTGACGAATCAGTGGCCGCGATCCGCGAAATCGTCAATCGGACACTGCCTTCGGCTCCCACCGATGTGAAGGTCTACGTGGCCGGTGCGGCGCCGCTCGCTTCGGACATGCAGCATGCCGGCAACAAATCGATTCTGAAGATCACCGCGGTCACCGTGGTCATCATCTTCACGCTGTTGTTGATCCTCTATCGCTCTGTTGTCACCGTGATCCTGCTGCTGATCATGGTGGGTGTCGAATTAGCCGCGGCCAGAGGCATTGTGGCGTTCCTGGGCTACCACGATGTTTTCGTGTTGTCGACGTTCGCCGTCAACATGCTGGTCTTCTTGAGCATCGCCGCAGGCACCGATTACGGGATCTTCTTCTTCGGTCGTTATCAAGAGGCACGCCAGGCCGGTGAGGACCGGGAAACGGCCTACTACACCACATATCGCAGTGTGGCTCCCGTCGTCCTGGCTTCCGGACTGACCATCGCCGGAGCCATTCTGTGTCTACATTTCACGCGGCTGCCCTATTTCCAGACCATGGGAATCCCCTGTGCCATCGGAATGCTGACGGCCGTCGCGGTCGCGGTGACCCTGGTACCCGCGGGTATTGCGGTGGCCAGCCGATTCGGACTGCTTGAACCCAAGCGCAAGCTGCGGGTTCAGCGGTGGCGTGGGCTCGGTACGGCCATTGTCCGCTGGCCCGCACCGATCCTGGTCGCCTCACTGGCCGTGGCACTGGTCGGGTTGTCCACGCTGCCGGGATACAAGACGAGCTACAACGACCGGCTGTACATCTCCGGGGATATCCCGGCCAATCAGGGATTCGCTGCCGCGCAACGTCACTTCTCCGAGTCGCGACTGACGCCCGATGTGTTGTTGATCGAAACCGATCGGGACCTTCGGAACCCGGCCGACTTCCTGGTGCTGAACAAGGTGGCGAAGGCCATTTTCAAGGTGCGGGGAGTCTCGCGGGTGCAGGGGATCACCCGGCCCGAGGGAACTCCGATCGCCAACACATCGGTGCCCTTCCTGCTCAGCTTGCAAAGCGCCGGCCAGGTGCAGGCGACCCGTTTCCAGAAGAAGCGCATCGCCGACATGCAAAAGCAGGCCGACGACATGTCGAAGATGATCGCGACGATGCAGCGCACGTACCTCGTGATGAAGCAGATGTCCGAGACCACGCACCGCATGACGGGCCATACCCACGAGGTGCAGCAGCTGACCGACGACTTGCGGGGCAGCATCGCGCTGTTCGATGACTTCCTTCGGCCGATACGCAACTATTTCTATTGGGAGAAGCACTGTTTCGATATCCCGATCTGCTTCTCGCTTCGATCGATCTTCGATGCGATGGACGCGGTCGACGCGCTCGATGACGGGCTGATGGTTCTGGTCAGGGACATGGATCAGCTGGACGCCATCATGCCGCAGCTGCTTGTCCAGTTCCCTCAGATGATCTCGGTCATGCAGAGCATGCGCACCTCGGTACTCACCATGTACGCCACCATGTCCGGGCAGTTCGCTTCGATGGACGAATCCACCAATGACGTGATGGCCATGGGGCAGGCATTCGACGCCTCCAAGAACGACGATTCGTTCTTCCTGCCTCCAGAGGTGTTCAAGAACCCGGACTTCCAGCGCGCGATGAGTTCGTTCCTGTCGCCGGATGGAAAGACGGTGCGGTTCATCATCTCTCATAACGGTGATCCGATGTCGCCGGAGGGCATCACGCGGATCGAGCAGATTCGGAACGCGGCAGAAGAGGCACTCAAGGGAACGCCACTGGTGGGCGGCAAGATCTATCTGGCCGGCGCCGCGTCGACCGCAAAGGACTGGAAAGACGGCTCCACGTACGACCTGCTGATCGCGGGCATCGCGGCGATCTGCCTGGTTTTCATCATCATGCTCATCACCACCCGAAGCTTCATCGCGGCCTTGGTGATCGTCGGAACGGTGGCCCTCTCCTTGGGCGCGTCCTTTGGCATGTCCGTTCTGCTGTGGCAGTACATCCTTGGCATCAATCTGCACTGGATGGTGCTGGCGATGTCCGTGATCATCCTTTTGGCGGTCGGATCCGATTACAACCTGCTGCTGGTCTCTCGTATGAAAGAAGAGCTGGGCGCGGGGCTGAACACGGGCATCATCCGCGCGATGGGTGGCACCGGAAAGGTCGTCACCTCAGCCGGATTGGTGTTCGCGGCCACCATGGCCTCGATGGTGGTCAGTGATCTGCAGATCATCGGTCAGATTGGAACCACGATCGGGCTGGGCCTGTTGTTCGATACGTTGATCGTCCGTTCGTTTATGACGCCGGCAATCGCTGCTCTTCTGGGCCGGTGGTTCTGGTGGCCGCAGCGAGTGCGGCCGCGTCCGCCGAGTGCGCTGCTTGCGCCGGTGGGTGCGCGTCCGGCGGCGCCTGCCCCGGGCCGCCTCGACGATGACGAGCCGACCACGGAACTGCCGAAATTCAACGACTAATCATGTTGTCGTTCAACTGATTCTGTGCCTGACGCGGCGCATACGCAAAAGGCCGGGTGCGAGTTCACCTCGGCCCGGCCCTTGCGTATGAAGACTCAGTACTTGTGGCAGCTGCGCACCATCTGCTGGAAGACGGGGATAACGTACTCGATCCCCTGATTGCCCCTCACCTGGTTGATCATGCTGATCCGCTTGTCTTTCGGCGCACCGAGGAACTCTCGCATGAACTGCTGGTTGGGTGGCGACGCGTCGAAGTACTCCGCGGCCATTGGGTTCTCCGCGTGCAGTGCCGCGTTCGCCTGATCGTACGTACAGGTGCTATTCACCATCTCGTCTGTAACGGGGTCGGCGGATGCGAGCCCTGCGCCGGCGCTCAACGCCAGCGTGGCACCGCCTACCACCGCCGCAATCTTCGTCAATGACTTTTTGTTCATGTTCTCAATTGCCTCCTCGTACCGACCACATCAACTTTACGTATTCACTGAAACTCAAGGCCCAGGGTGTTCTCAGACCCATGACTATTTATACGTCTCACCGTCCATTGCGTTACCGACGACCAGAGGATCGGGTTATTTCCGCTGCAAGAGCTCAAGTAGGTAACTTCCGTATCCAGACTTGAGCAGCTCCTGAGCGCGCGCAGCGAGCTGGTCGTCATTGATGAAACCTGCGCGCCACGCAATTTCTTCCGGTACGCCTATCTTCAGGCCCTGCCGGCGTTCGATGGTGCGCACGTAGTCGCTCGCGTCCAGCAGTGAATCGAAGGTGCCCGTATCCAGCCACGCGGTTCCACGCGGTAGCACTTCGACAGAAAGACGTCCCTGGTCCAGATAAGTCTGGTTGACCTCGGTGATCTCGTACTCACCCCGAGCCGACTTCTTCAGCGAGCGCGCGATCTCGATGACGTCGTTGTCATAGAAGTACAGACCGGGCACCGCATAGTGGGATTTCGGCGTCGCGGGCTTTTCTTCCAGGGACAATGGGACGCCGGAGGCATCGAACTCCACCACACCGTATGCCGACGGGTTGGCCACCCAGTACGCGAAAATGGCTCCACCGCTGATGTTCTCGAACCGGCGCAAACTCGTGCCCAAGCCGGGCCCGTAGAAGACATTGTCACCCAGGGCGAGCATCGCGGTGTCGTTGCCGATATGCGAGGCTCCGATCACGAACGCCTGTGCCAGGCCCTCGGGCTTGGGCTGGACCGCATAGGTCAGGTTGATGCCGAATGCCGAGCCGTCTCCGAGGAGTCGCTCGAATGCCGAGGCGTCCGAGGGGGTGGTGATCACCAGAATGTCGCGGACCCCGGCCATGATCAGCGTGGAGAGCGGGTAGTAGACCAGCGGTTTGTCGTACACCGGTAGCAGCTGCTTGCTGACACCCGTCGTTATCGGATGCAGGCGCGTGCCCGAACCGCCCGCGAGAATGATGCCGCGCATGTGTGCTCCTACTCGACGACAATGCGAGTTCGGTTGCGGCGGGGACAATTTGTACATTGTCGTGGCGCAACCCGTAGGCCACCCTATCGCGTATGTAGGCGGAATGCCGACGGAATCAAACGCCGGCAGCGGGCATGCGGGCCGCTTTGGTGAACGGTGCGTGGCGACAAAGTATGTCAAGGTGGTTCCGGCGCGCCCGCAGCCGTATATGCATATCGTGCGACCTGCCGAACCTGGGCCGGCCGGTATTGCATTGCCGCATTCCTGTGCGATAGCGATTTTAGTGTGGCAACCCGCGAAGCGGAATTCTTTCGGCTGTAGCTGAATTGATGTTCTGGAATTTGGAGACGGATGTATGCCTGTCCTCGTGAGGCTATCCGAGAAGCACAAGATCGGTAATAATGACCGGCAACACCGACGGCCATTCTGCGAGTACCTAACATATCGGGGAGGTCGACACCGTCATGAAATTTGCCATGGCAAGTTATGGCACGCGCGGCGATATCGAACCTGCCGTTGCTGTCGGACGAGAACTGCAGCGCAGAGGCCATGAAGTGCGCATGGCGGTGCCGCCAGACTTGATCGGCTTCGCCGAGTCGGTCGGGCTCTCGGCAGTTCCCTATGGCGTCCAGGTGGGGCCCCAGCTCGATGAGTATCGCGACCTGTGGATGTCGTGGACCCGTCATTTCTGGAGGGTTCAGGATTTGGTTGCGTTGTGTCAGCAGGCGCTGAAACTGGTAACCGAACAGTGGTCGGAAATGAGTAAGGCCCTTGTGTCGGTGGCCGAAGGGGCGGATCTGCTGTCGACCAGTGTGGGCTATGAGGAGCCGGCCGCCAATGTTGCCGAGTTCTACGGAATCCCGCTGGTTGCCTTACACACCATGCCGTGGCGCCCCAATGGTCAGCTCTTTCCTGTCCTGCCGCCGCCGGTGACCCGCACAGCGATGACCGCCTACGACTGGTTGACCTGGCGTGTGACCAAGAGGGCGGAGGATGCGCAACGTCGCGAGCTGGGTTTACCGAAGGCGACAAGCCCTTCGCCGCGGCGGATCGGGCAGCGTGGCTCACTGGAAATCCAGGCCTACGACCGTATTTGCTTCCGCGGGCTGGCAGATGAGTGGGCGAAGTACGGCGAGCGAAGGCCTTTCGTGGGGGCACTGACCATGGAGTTGACCACTGCGGCCGATGACGAGGTCATGTCCTGGATTGCCGCCGGTCCACCGCCTATCTGTTTCGCCTCGGGAAGCATTCCGGTGGAATCTCCGGCGGAGACCGTCGAGATGATCGGTTCAGCGTGCGCGGAATTGGGGGAGCGTGCGTTGGTGTGCGCCGGCGCCACCGACTTCAGCGCCGTGCGTCCACCCGAGCACGTCAAGGTGGTCGGCGTGGTGAACTATGCGGCAGTCTTTCCGGTGAGTCGGGCGATTGTTCACCACGGTGGGTCGGGCACCACGGCCGCGAGCCTGCGCGCCGGAGTACCTACCTTGATCCTGTGGACCGTCGGTGATCAGCCATTCTGGGGAAATCAGCTCAAGCGCATGAAAGTGGGCGCCTCTCGGCGCTTTTCGACCACTTCCCGGGACACCTTGGTCTCGGACCTGCGGGAGATCCTCAGCCCCGACTATGCGGTTCGGGCTCGGGAGATCGCTCCCCACATGTCCAAGCCGTACGAGAGTGTGGGCAAGGCAGCTGACCTTTTGGAGGAGCGGGCTGCTCGTGTTTAGGTCAGTTGTCGTCGCGCGGCAGTCCATGCGGGAAGAACCCCGCGCGATGTCATCTGGACCATCGATATCATTGACCCGGAACGCATTACCGGTGCGTGCCGGTTACCTGGCTGGTCCGTAAAGAACGGGAGGAATCGGCTTTGTCGACATCTGTACTCATCTCTGGTGGAGCGGGATTCATTGGATCCGCGCTATCCAACCGCCTCGTGCAGGCGGGATACGACGTCGCGGTGATGGACGTCCTACATCCTCAGGTGCATGCCAGGGGCCGGGACATCGACCTCCCGCCATCGGTGCGGCTGTTCACGGGTGACGTGACCCATGCCCCCGACTGGGATGCCGTGCTGCGGTTGTTCGAACCCGCGCAGGTTGTCCATTTGGCTGCGGAGACGGGTACCGCGCAGTCGCTTTCGGAAGCGACGCGTCACGGCTCGGTCAATGTGGTGGGTACCACCCAACTCCTTGATGCCCTGAGCCGTACGGCGTTTGTGCCCGACCAGCTGGTACTTGCATCATCGCGCGCGGTGTACGGCGAAGGTGCCTGGCGGTCCGGTGCAGAAGTCTTCTACCCACACCCGCGCAGCCATGCCCAGCTACTTGCCGGCCAGTGGGATCCGAAGGGTCCCACCGGTGAGCCTTCGGAGCCGCTCGCCAGCTGCGCCAGTAGGACCGAGCCCCGGCCCACCAATATCTATGCGGGTACGAAACTTGCCCAAGAACATCTGTTGGCTTCCTGGGCGGCCGCTCATGACACCAACCTCAGCGTTCTGCGTCTGCAGAATGTGTATGGGCCCGGTCAGTCACTCACCAACTCGTACACCGGAATCGTCACGCTCTTCGCGCGTCTGGCACGCGAGAAGCAGTCCTTGGAGGTGTACGAGGATGGACGGATAGTTCGCGATTTCGTCTTCATCGACGATGTTGTCGATGCGCTCTTTGCCGCGGTTCACACACCCGCAGTCGAGCGACGCACTCTCGACATCGGTTCTGGCACTGCGACAACCATTCATGAGTTGGCTCGTAAGGTTGCGGACATCTGTGCGGCGCCCGAGCCCACCGTTGTCGGGAAGTTTCGGGATGGCGATGTGCGCGCCGCGAGCTGTGACGTCGAGCCGGCAATCGAGCAGCTCGCGTGGAGCCCGAAGTGGACGCTCGAGGATGGCCTGCACGCACTTCTGGAATGGATCGACAAGGACTGCCCGAATCGCTTTTGAGCACATCGCCGCCCCACTGTGGTCTGGTGGCGAGAAACCCTGTCGCGAATATGAATCATCAGTTGTGACAATGTTTTCCAACTACATGTGGAAACACCGGAAAGCCTGATCTCGAACTGAGATGACGATACGATGACGCTTCCGGCGAAGAGTGGTGGAGGCGCATGAAGCTCGGTTCTGTATTCGATCCGCGAAACAACGCGCTGAACGCATGTCGGCTCGCCTTGGCGACAGAGGTGATCCTTTTTCACTCGTTTCCGCTCACGGGTCACGTGGTGGAATCCAAGGCGATACTTCAACTGCTGTTTTCGGTAGGAGTTGACGGATTCTTTGCTCTTTCGGGATTTCTGATCACTGCTAGTTGGCTCCGTAATCCCAGCTCGCGCGACTACTTCATCGCGCGAGCCCTGCGCATCCTGCCCGGGTACTACGTGGTACTGGCGGTAACGGCGTTTGTCATCGCTCCGCTCAGTGTTGCGATCCAGGGCGGATCGGCCGCGAGGCTGCTGTTCTCCAGTGCGCCGATCGAATACATGTTGAAGAACAGCGCGCTGATTCAGCTCCAGTTCGACGTGGGTGGGACGCCGCGCGATATCCCGTATCCGGGAATCTGGAACGCGTCCCTGTGGTCGCTCGTATTCGAAGTGATGTGCTACATCGCCGTAGCGGGGCTGGGGCTGCTCGGGCTCGCTAGCCGTCGCTGGACCGCACCGGTGATACTGATACTGGCAACGATTGCGGCGATTCTCCTGCCGCCGCTGACCTTCCCTGGGCTGTGGACAATTCCGCAGCTCGCGGTGCGCAGTGCCATCATGTTTTCCGCCGGTGCACTGCTGTATCAGTGGCGAGATGTGATTCCGGCCCGGTGGTCGCTTGTGTCGGTGAGCGTGGTGATTGTGCTGGCGTCGGGCATGTTGCCCGACTACCGCGTCATCGGCGCTCTTCCGCTTGCTTACGCCGTCGTCGTTTCGGGTGTGCTGATCAAGAACAAGCGTATGAATATCCAGACGGACCTGTCATACGGTGTCTATATCTATGCCTCGCCGACGCAGCAGTTCTTAGCTGTCGCAGGCCTCGCCAGCCTGAATCCGTTTGTTTTCTTTATAGTTTCGGCGGGTGCGACGTTGGTGCCCGCCGCATTCAGTTGGTTCCTGGTCGAGAAGCGTGCCCTCGCGCTCAAGTCGCGCCTCAAACGCAAGCATGCCGATCAGGCAGCGACGCGTGCGGGGCCCGCGGGTTCGGATAGCCTCGCGCCGCGAGAGCGGGCTCTATCGCCGCGCGAGGACAGTTAGCGCACAGGTGTCGCCATGGATATGTCGGTAGGCTGATTCGCATGGCATTTCGGGATTCTGAGAATGGGCGATGTTCTTCGAACATCAAAGGACAGCAAAGGATCTCGTGATCATGCCGCTCTTCCGTCTGGCACTGCAGCGCAAACCCCCGTTCATTGCGCGGCGTTATCCGTACGGGTCCCGCCGTCGAATGCTCGGTGCGCTGGGGCCGGACCTGGCCAGGACGGTCTCGATGCGGGCCGACAACTCGGCACCGGCGGAAACCCCCATCGGGAGGATCTTCGAGAACACCGATAACGTCCACAAGCTGCGTCATTACCTGCCCATCTACCAGCGTGCGCTCACCGGGATCGAGCGAATGCTCGAGATCGGGGTGGATCGGGGTGGATCCCTACAGATGTGGCGGGAACACCTGCCTCAGGCCACCATTGTGGGCCTGGACATCAGCCCCAAGTCTGCGCAGCACGACGATCCGGGGCGCGGTATCCACGTGCGGATCGGTGATCAGACCGATCCGCACTTTCTCGGTACGGTGGTCGAGGAGTTCGGCCCGTTCGACGCCGTCCTCGATGATGGTGGCCACACCCCGAAACAGATGATCGGGTCGTTCAGGTATCTATTTCCGCGCCTGCGGCCCGGCGGGGTCTACATCGTGGAGGACGTCTGCGCGAACTACTGGACGATCTATCGTGACCAGCGCCAATCGTTCATCGATTTCACCAAATGGCTGATGGACGCTATGCACGCTCATTATATGGAGATGAGCTCGGTCTACCAGATCATGGAGGACCATCCCAAGCGGCTTGAGACAGTCGAGGTGCCGTTCGCGGCCACCATCATCGACCGGATCGAGGTGTTCGACTCCGTAGTCGTGATTCATCGCGCAGAAGAGTCGAAGCGGCTACCCCGTGCCGTGTTCCGATGAGGCTGAATATTAATGAAGGGTGGCAGGATCTCCGATCGCCAGCGTGCCGCAGATATTTGGCGACATTCGTTCACAAGAATTCTTGACAGATTCTGCTGAAAATGCAGCCCCTACAAGGGGAGTAGCCCGGTCCGAAACGTGTCGACGGAGTCGCACAGACGGCTATTGTTAGCGCTGGGACGGGACACCAGCATTTCGAGATAGGGGCAGTTCTTGACCGTGACCGATTACGACACTCGATCCGCTTATCTGGGCCTGCTTCGACAGGACCTCACCCGATACGGAGTTGATGAACTTGTGCCAGTGGGTTGGAACTGGCTGCACCGCCCCTTTTTCAAATTTGGCGACTACGTGCTTGTGCGCAAGCGTCCGTTCGACGCGCACAAGCGTGACTTGGGCCTGGATTGGCCGGCGGATGCGCTGACGATGATCGGTATGCAGCGACTCACCAGTCTGCAGCAGTGCGTCGAGACGGTGCTTGCCGATGATGTGCCTGGCGACCTGGTCGAATGCGGTGTGTGGCGCGGTGGTGCGTCCATCCTGATGCGCGGGGTTCTGGCCGCGTATGGGGACACCACGCGGAACGTGTGGCTCTGCGATTCGTTCGAGGGCGTACCTCCGCCGGATACCGCGCATTACAAGGCGGACAAGGGCGACAGGCTGCACCTTGCGGCGCCGATCCTGGCGGTGACCGAAAAGAATGTCAGGGCTAATTTCCAGCGCTATGGATTGTTGGATGACCAGGTTCGATTTGTTCCAGGCTGGTTCAAAGACACGCTGCATGATGCCCCGATTCAACAAATCGCTGTATTGCGGCTTGATGGCGACCTCTATGAATCCACAATCCAGGCGCTCGACGGGCTTTACGAACGTTTGTCTCCCGGGGGCTTTTGCATCATCGACGACTACCACGCGCTCGACTCGTGCAAACAGGCCGTCACCGATTACCGCACGAAGCACGGGATAACCGCCGAGATCAAGGAAATTGACGGAACAGGCGTGTTCTGGCGTAAGGAATGACGGCGGCCCGACTCCGCTGAACCGCGATACCCGAAAGGCGTTAGAGGCGATGAAGTTTGTGCTGGCGAGCTACGGAACCCGGGGTGATGTCGAGCCCTCTGTTGTCGTGGCTCGTGAGTTACAGCGCAGGGGACACGATGTGGTCATGGCTGTGCCGCCCGACCTGATCGGCTTCACGGAGTCGGCTGGTCTGGAGACTGTTTCCTACGGGTTGGATACGAAGACCTGGCTGGACGTGTATCGCAATTTCTGGACGTTCTTCTTCCACACCTTCTGGAAGGTGGGGGAGATTCGGACGATGTGGCGTCAGATGTGGGAGCTGAGCGACGAATGCTGGGCGCAGATGAACACCACGCTGATGTCCGCGGCCCAGGATGCCGATGTGTTGTTCGCGGGCCAGAGCTACCAGGAGCCCGCTGCGAATGTCGCTGAATACCATGACATTCCATTGGTCACACTTCATCACATCCCGATGCGGCCGAACGGTCAGCTTGTCACCATCCTGCCGTCCCGGTTGGGGCGTGCGGCGATGACAGCGTTCGATTGGTTTGCTTGGCGCCTGAATAAGAAGGTGGAGGACACGCAGCGGCGTGAGCTCCGCCTACCCAAGGCCTCACGGCCGTCGCCTCAGCGGATCGCCGAGCGCGGCTCCCTGGAGATCCAGGGCTATGACGAGGTCTGTTTTCCAGGCCTGGCCGAGGAGTGGAAGGAATGGGATGGCTTGCGGCCGTTTGTCGGCTCGCTGACCATGGCGTTGACCGCCGAGGCCGACGGTGACGTCGCCTCATGGATCGCTGCCGGGACGCCGCCAATCTTCTTCGGATTTGGCAGTATGCCGGTCGAATCCCCCACTGCCGCACTCGAGATGATCGGCTCGGCGTGCGCGGAGCTGGGAGAGCGGGCCTTGATAGGCGCGGGATGGACAGACTTCAGCGATGCGCAGCTTCCCGACCACGTGAAGGTCGTGGGAGCAGTCAACTATGCGACGGTCTTTCCGGCCTGCCGGGCGGTCGTGCATCACGGGGGGTCCGGCACAACCGCGGCAAGCCTGCGCGCCGGGGTCCCCACGTTGATCTTGTCGATGGATGCCAATCAGACGCTTTGGGGTGGACAGATAAAGAAGCTGAAAGTGGGTACCACGCGGCGTTTTTCGACCACCACGCGAGAATCTCTGATTGCGGATCTGCGCCAGATTCTTGCACCGGACTACGTTGACCGGGCTCGCGAGCTCGCCAACGGAATGACCAAACCGGGTGAGAGCGCGGAGGCCGCCGCTGATGCCATGGAGCAGTTTGCTCGCTCAAGGTGTTCCGCGTGAGTGGGCCCGAGGGGCCGAGGCCAGCGAGAAACTCGACGCTCGGCCAGGTATTCGACCCGAGAAACAATGCGCTCAACGCATGGCGGTTGATCCTGGCGGTCAGCGTCATCTTCTGGCACTCCTGGCCGCTGACCGGTCGAACGATCACCTATCGCCCATTCGAGCAACTCATCGAACAGGTCGGCGTCGACGGCTTCTTTGCGATATCGGGCTTTCTCATCACCGCGAGCTGGCTGCGCAAACCCAAGCTTCGTGACTTCGCGATTGCCCGTGGCCTTCGCATCTTCCCGGGGCTGTGGGTGTGTCTACTGATCATCGCGTTCGTCATAGCCCCGATCAGTGTCCTCATCCAGGGCGGCTCGGTCTCGGCGTTGTTCTCGTCGCACAAGCCGGTCGAGTACGTCATCAACAATGGCCTACTGAACGTGTACTACGCCGGTGTCGATGGCACCCCGCGCGGTGTCCCATGGCCGGGCGTGTGGAACGGGTCAATCTGGACGCTTGTCTTCGAGATGATCTGCTACATCGCGGTGGCAGTGCTGGGCGTCGTCGGACTCCTGAAGCGGCGATGGGTTGTTCCCGCAGCCTTCGTGCTATTCCTTTGTGCCACGGCGTATCTCTCGTACCCGGTCTTCGCGGCGACTTCTATCGCGCAGATGGTGGCACGGTTCGCTGTCATGTTCGCGGCAGGAGCCCTGCTGAACCAGTACAAAGACGTCATTCCCGCGCGCTGGTCGCTCGTTGCGGTGAGCGTCGTGATCGTGCTGGCTTCCGGACTGTTGGAGAACTATCGGGATATCGCGGCTTTGCCGTTGGCGTATGCGGTCATAGTGTCGGGCTCGCTCATCCACAATCCACGACTGAACCTGCGCAACGACCTGTCTTACGGTACGTACATCTATGCCTATCCCGTGCAACAGCTACTGGTCGTCATGGGACTGGGTAGTCTGAATCTGTTGCTGTTCTTCGCTATTGCCACGGCGGCCACCGTGCCGCTAGCGGCCTTCAGTTGGTTTGTGGTGGAAAAGCAAGCGATCTCGCTGAAGTCTCGACTGAACCGAAAACGTCCCGCAGAGGTAGACACCGCGCCAGCGGCGCCGGTGGAGCGCGATGCGGTGTGAGGGCCGGATATGGCATCGATCAGCTTGTGAGCCATAGCTATTCGACGTGATTGAATCGATTCGCCACGCGCTTTTCTCATCTCCAACCTGACGACGGATGCTATCGTTTCCGCTGTGGCAGATGAGCTAACGCTCCGTACCCGTATTTGGCTGTGGGCGGTTCGCAAGGAATATTGGCTTGCGCGCACGCTCCTGCCCAACGTCTATTCGAACGATGCGCTGATTTGTTTCAACAATCACGCATTCCTCGATGACCCGGCGTTCCAGCGTGCATACCAGCGCGGTGTCCGCGCGCTCGGTGGCACCGACTGGTATCAGTGGCATTGGCGCGTACATGTCGGGCTGTGGGCGGCTGCCAGTGCGAGCAAGGTGAAGGGTGACTTCGTCGAATGTGGCGTCAGCTACGGCTTTTTGAGCAGCGCCATCATGGAGTACCTCGATTGGGATCGGCTGGGGAAGACCTTTTATCTCCTCGACACGTTCGCCGGACTCGACCCGCGCTTCGTCAGCGCGGGTGAACGCGACTCGGGGGCGCTCGAGAAGAGCGAGGAACTCGTACGCAACGGCATGTACGTGAGCTCCGTGGACAGCGTCAAGGCGAACTTTGCGCAGTGGAAGAACCAGCGCGTCATCGCTGGAGCAGTTCCCGAAACGCTTGAGGAAGTCCACGCCGATGCGGTGGCATTCCTGCATATCGACATGAACTGCGCACCACCCGAAGTCGCGACACTGCGATACTTCTGGCCGCGACTTTCACCAGGAGCATTTGTGCTCCTGGACGACTACGCGAATCGCGGTCGCGACGAACAGCGTATTGCCATGGATGAGGTGGCGCGCGATTTGGGCGTATACATCGTGGCCTTGCCGACCGGCCAGGGTCTGATTATCAAACCACCGCAGTAAGGGTCATTTCTTACTTGCCTTACCGCGGGCGGCGGCCTCGAAGAGATCTGCGGCCTTGGTGACGCTTTCCTCAGGGCTGGTCATCCGAGTCGCCAACTCTCGGGCGGCCGCCGCGTACTCGGGCACCAGGATACGACGCAGATCGGCCACCAGTGTTTTTTGATTGGTCGCCGAGAACCGGCGAGCAGCACCGACTTTCAACCTGCCGAGCTGGTTTCCCCAGTACGGCTGATCGGCAGTGCTCCACAGAATCAGCGTGGGGGTACCGGCTCGCAGACTCGCGGCCGTGGTGCCCGAACCTCCGTGATGAACAACGGCTCGGCTGGCGGCGAAGACCGCCGAGTAGTTGACGGCGCCCACGACCTTGACATGGTCGGGTAGGACGATGTCACCGAAATCGGTGCCGCCGGCGCAGACAAGCGCCCGCTCACCCAGTTCCGCACACGCAGAACTAATCATCTCGATGGTGGCGGCCGGTGATTCGAGCGGAATGCTGCCGGTGGCGAAGCAGATCGGCGGTTTCCCCGCGGCGATCCAGGACGCCACCTCATGGTCGGCGGTGGTAGATAAACCCATCGTGAGGGCGCCGACGAAAGGCCGCTTGCCATTCCATTTCGCCCACTCATTGGCCAGTCCGGGAACGGAGACCGCGTCGTAGGCTTGTACTTCGATGGCTGCGCTGCGGGCGATCCGACGCGGCGAGGGTCCGGTGGCCTCGGGTAAGCCGAGCTCGCGTCGCTGCGTGTCCTCGGCGTCCTTCGTGGCGCGCCACAGCAGCCATTCGGAGAGCATTCCGCCCGATCGTACGAGCGGTGCCGGAAGCATCGGAAGCAGTTGACCGTTGGGTCGCATCGGGAAGTGGTGCAGCATCATCAGGGGGATGTCGAAATACTCGGCCACGTTGGCGGCCGATTGCTCGAAGTTGAGTCCTGTCGACAACAGATCAGCCCCGTCTGTCACCGAGGTGAGCGTCGCGCTGGTGTCACTCCAGTACCGGGCAATCGGCGCCCAAAGCTCACGCAGCGTACCGACGGGGTTGCGTACCAACTGAGTCCAGAAATTCCGGAGGAACTCGTCCTGTAGGAAATCCTGTAGTTCCGGGCCATAGGGAACCGCGGCCAGTCCAGCCGACTCCGCGAAGGTGACGAGGTCCGGGGGGACAGCCACGCAGACGTCGTGTCCTCGTCGGGTCAGCTCGCATCCGACGCTGACGGAGGGCTCGACGTCGCCGCGAGTGCCGTAGCACGCCAGCGCAAACTTCATTCCGTTCCTGGCCCTTCAGTCGTTGTCGCGTTGGTGGACCGAATAACTGAGTCATTATCTCTGGTTCTCCAACTGTCGCAAGGCAGTTCGGAGTTCGATAAGCCAGCCTGAAACTCAGAACTCTGCCATAATTCGTCTATGGTGCGCAGTCATCCGGTTCGGAAGTCGCGAGATTGGGTCATCTTCAAGCTGAACGCTCAGTTCACTCAGGCGGTGCAGAAGTTCATCTACCGGCATGCCACCCGTAAGCTCGAAACAGAGAACGTCGTGTTCCTCAATTACGGCTACGAAGAGGATCCGGCGATGGATGTGCCGTTGTCGGCTTCCGATGAGCCCGATCGGTATTCCATTCAGCTCTACCACAGCACCGCTACCCAGACGGAGCTCGACGGTAGGCGGGTGCTGGAGGTCGGTTGTGGACACGGCGGCGGAGCTTCCTACCTCGTACGCACATTGCATCCGACGTCCTACACGGGGCTGGATCTCAATCCGGACGGTATCGAGTTCTGTCGCAAACGGCACAATCTTCCGGGCCTGGAGTTCACGCACGGAGATGCGCAGAACCTGCCATTCACCGATCAGTCCTTCGATGCGGTGATCAATATCGAGTCGTCGCACCTGTATCCCCAATTTCCGGTGTTTCTCACCGAGGTGGCGCGCGTGCTTCGTCCGGGCGGACATTTTCTGTACGCAGATGCGCGCAGCGCTCAGGATGTCGCTGGGTGGAAGGTGGCGCTCGCGAACGCGCCGCTACGGATGGTGTCCGAGCGGGGGATCAATGTCGAGGTCCGGCGCGGGATGGAGAAGAACCTGGAGCGCTGGCGGTACGTGATCGATCGCGCTACGCCCAGACTCTTGCGCGGGTTGGTTCGCAGGTTTGCGCCGGCTCAGCGTGCTTACGAGGACCTACGGAGCGGGGGAGCGGTGGAGTATCGGATGTACAGCTTCACCAAGGCATAGGCCTTGCGGCAGATTCGTCTTCCGACAAGGATTTTCATCGTCGAGTGGGTATAGTCAAAGCATGAACGTCGTCGAGTCGATAGAGCGCGGTCTGGACTGGCTCGCGACGCCCAGGCAGTTACCCGGGCGCTTGGAGATGGAGACTCGGCGGGGTAAGCGCCTCGAGCTGGAGGTCGTCTCCGTCGCGATCCGGCTGCCGATCCTTAATGGTGCCGTGGTGCGACTACCGGTGTTTGTCATGCTGATGCCAGCCGGATCGTCGCCCATCGAGGGAACGCAAGCCCGTCCCGAGCACCTCGGCGACTGAACTATTTCGGTAGCGGGCTCGCCATGGGCCGGGGCTGCGCGGTCCGCATGAAAATATCGTCTTCTCGGGCGCTCTCATCGTTGGTCAAAGCGGTCTCGCGCGCGGCTTCCGCACACTTTTGGCGATGTGCGACGAGGAACGCTGTGAGGATGCTGTGCTCGGTGTAATCGGTGCGGGTATGGACGATCTTCGCGGCCACAGGATATTTCTGGCGATGCCCGCATAACAATGTTTTTCGTGGAATTTGTTGCAGCACCGACTGGAGCCGCTGAGGTGGCCAAACTGCCATGGATATCTTCGGTATTTCTTATAGACGAGAACTTAATTCGTAGTGGTTTGTCACCACATTTACTTCCAGGTACCCGATACTCCGTCACATTCTGTTGCTAGGGCGGCTTCTGCCCCATCAGTTCTCGGCTGAATCAGAATTCAGGTCGCGGCGAGTTCATTCGATACGCCCCAGGTTGTAACACTCTCGGCGCAGCGCGCAATGTAACGGAATGGCCCGACCTGTTACCTGAACTCGAAAAACATCCAAATATCGAGCTGTGGGCTACTTCTTCAAGTTACTTGATTAAGACGCGCAGCAAGCCTCAATATTAGGTAACGTGCGTCTCCAGTTCTAGTATCATACTTTGCTGGACGATAGGCGAACCGGTGGTCACTTGATTGCTCTCGCTGACGGCCCCGCGCTCGCCTCACGTGGCGTGCTCAGACTTGGTATACTCATATGCGCGTTCATCGCAACAACTAGAGATCTATCTAACCATACTTGACCTGGATAAATACATTCATACCGATATTGTGGCTAATTAGTTGCGGTAGTAAGCAACGATGTGTCAAAGTTGCGAAGATTAGAACTTTGTGAAACCCGCTACGCCGCTATAAATTCAGCCGTATGTTTGCGATGTCCACCGAAGCAACCTGGAGAAAGCGTGAGCATCAATCCATTCGATGATGACAAGGGAAGCTTTTTCGTCTTGGTCAACGACGAGGAGCAGCACAGCCTATGGCCGGCTTTCGCCGATGTGCCTGATGGCTGGCGGGTTGTATTTGGTGAAGCGGACCGTGCCGCCTGCCTGGAGTACATCGAACAAAACTGGACCGATATCCGGCCGAAGAGCCTGCGCGAGAGATTGGCGCAGGGTGGGGGTCTTGGGCGCTGAACCTTCGGAGAGGGGGTAGGCGAATGTTGGAGTCTGAAGACGGGGCATTGCCGCTTTCGCGCGGACAATTGGATATCTGGCTTTCCCAGGAAAGCGGTCTCGTCGGTGCGGAGTGGCAGCTTGGCCTTTTGGTTCGAATCGAAGGAAAAGTAGAACGAGTTCTACTTGAGCAAGCCGTCCGCCAGGCAATCAATGAAGCCGAACCCGCGCGGGCCGCCTTCCTTGAGGTCAATGGTCAGATCGTTCAGAGGGCGATTGACCATTCGGAACTCGTGTTGGACTTCCATGACGTCCGTGATTCAGAAGATCCTGTCGAGCACGCTCGCCAGATCGCCTCGTCGATCCAACGCACATTGATGCCTTTGACCGACCAACTGCTGAAATTCGCGTTGATCCGGACGGCCGACGATCAGTACTACATGTTCGGGCTGTGCCATCACATCAACTTGGACGGCTTGGGCATGGCGATCGTGAGCCGCCGAATCGCATCGATCTACTCCGCGCTGGTCGCGGGGGATCCGATTCCCGACGCCTACTTCGGCACCCTGCAGGATCTGGTCGAGCTGGAGGCGGAGTACGAAGCCTCCACCGACTACGCAGAGGATCGGGAGTACTGGAGCCGTAACCTTCCGCCGGACAGTGGCCTGGACCCCCGCCCGCCCCATGCCCATGAGGGCCATGAGGGCTACACACCGACAGCGTCGGTTCAGATCGATGACGCGGTAGTCGGCGAAATCAAAGACTTGACAAAGGCTTTGCGTGTTCGCCGGTACTCGGTTATCACAGCCGCCTGTGCGTTGTTGGTGCGCGGGTGGTCCACGAGCGGGTCGGAAGTGGCGCTGGACTTCCCGGTTAGCCGCCGTGTTCGTCCCGAGTCAAAGACGCTTCCGGGGATGCTGGCCGGCGTGGTGCCGCTGGTACTTAGTGCCCCGCCGGAGTCCACAGTCGCCGAATTCTGCCAGCACGTCGATGTGCGCATTCGCGAACTGCTCAAGCATCAACGATTCCCGGCGCATGTCCTGGACGGCGGCGAATTCGGTCTCCGGGGTCCCCGGCAGGCGGGAAATCGCGTCGCCATCAACTTCATCCCCATGAGACTCACCTTGGACCTCGCTGGTGTGCCCGCCACGGCGACGTACACCAACCACGGCCCCATGGGGCACTTCGGACTCTTCTTTATCGGAGCCAGTGACCAACTACTCCTGAGCACCTCGGGCGACGGACTGCCGTTCTCGAAGTTCGGAGTGCCGAACCTCACGGAGCGGTTGCAGCGGCTCTTATCGGAGATGGCGGCCGATCCTGATCGGCGGCTCTCCTCTCTGAATTCCCTGGTCAACGACGAGCTCACGAGCTTGGCTGAGGTTGGCAACAGTGCGGTTCTCGCGGGGCCGCTTGCCACGCGTGTATCGATTCCCGAACTGTTCTCCTCCCAGGTGGCCGCCGATCCCGAGGCGCCGGCGCTGACCTTCGGTGCGCACACTCTGACGTACCGAGAGCTGGACAAGGCCGCCGATGCGCTGTCGGGTCAGCTTGTATCGCAAGGCGTGGGTCCCGGTGACCGCGTGGTCCTGCTGTCGGACCGCTCTGCTCAGGCGGTCATCGGCATACTCGCCGTATTGAAAGCCGGGGCGGCATATCTGCCTATAGACCCCGCGGTACCCGCGTCGCGGCTCGAGTTCATCGTCGGCGATGCGGCGCCGGCGGCCGCGATCACCACAGCCGGACTCAGGGCGCGACTGGACGGTTTCGATCTGCCGATCATCGACCTTGATCCCTCCGCTGCCGAGACGGAGCCCTCGGCTCCCGCGCCGGGTGCTCGACCAGATGACATCGCCTACATCATTTACACCTCGGGAACCACGGGAGCGCCCAAAGGCGTGGCAGTCACTCACCACAACGTCACCCAGCTGATGTCGTCGCTGGATGCCGGCCTACCAAACCCTGGCGTATGGCCCCTGTGCCATTCTCTGGCGTTCGACGTTTCGGTATGGGAGATCTGGGGGCCGTTGCTGCGCGGTGGCCGGCTAGTGGTCATCCCCGAATCGATCACGGGCTCACCCGCGGACTTCCACGACGTGCTGGTCGCCGAACAGGTCACCGTACTTACGCAGACTCCGTCGGCTGTGGCCATGCTTTCCCCGGAAGGCCTGGAGTCCACGGCGCTCGCGGTGGTCGGGGAGGCATGCCCTGCCTCGGTCGTGGAGCGGTGGGCTCCCGGGCGGGTGATGATCAACGCGTACGGTCCGACCGAGACCACGATGTGCGTGGCGATCAGTGCGCCGCTGGTGGCAGGGGCGCCGGATTCCGCTGTCCCCATTGGCGCGCCGGTACCCGGCGCGGCGCTCTTCGTGTTGGACACGTGGATGCAACCGGTGCCTGCCGGCGTCGTCGGAGAACTGTATGTGGCCGGTGAGGGCGTCGCCTCCGGATACATCGGTCGCTCCGATCTGACGGCCTCCCGCTTTGTGGCATGCCCCTTCGGGCAGCCCGGTACCCGCATGTATCGCACCGGGGACCTGGTCTCGTGGGGCGACGACGGACAACTGCAGTATCTGGGCCGGGCCGATGAGCAGGTCAAGATTCGCGGATACCGTATTGAACTCGGTGAAGTCCAAGCGGCGTTGAGCGCACTCGACGGAGTGGACCATGCCGCCGCGATCGTCCGGGAAGACCGGCCGGGAGACAAACGTCTCGTCGGCTACGTCACCGGGACCGTCGACCCCGCCGAAGCGCGCAGCACCTTGGCGAAACGCCTTCCGCCCTACATGGTTCCCGCGGCGGTGGTGGTGCTTGAGACATTGCCTTTGACGTCCAACAACAAATTGGACACCCGCGCATTGCCGACTCCCGAATATGGCGGACTGGGGGCCGACTACCGCGCCCCCGCCACCGCCGTCGAGGAAATTCTGGTCGACGTCTACGCCCAGGTGCTCGGTGTCGATCGTGTCGGCGTCGACGACTCCTTCTTCGATCTGGGCGGCGACAGCATCCTCTCGATGCAGGTGGTCGCGCGCGCCCGGGCGGCGGGCGTGCTGTGCCGACCGCGCGATGTCTTTATCGAACAGACGGTGTCGCGGCTGGCCGCTGTCGTCGAAATCTCCGGTGGCGAAGCCGATGTGGTGGACGAGGGTCTCGGTCCCGTAGAAGTCACGCCGATCATGCACTGGCTGCGCGGTGTGCAGGATTCGGCGGGCACGATCGACGAGTTCAACCAGACACTCGTGGTTCAGGCACCCGGGGCCGTGTCCGAGGACGACGTGGTTGCGGTGTTGCAGGCATTGCTGGATCGCCACCCCACCCTGCGGTTACGTGCCACGGACGACGATGGCGAATGGTCGCTGCTCGTCCCGGAGACGGGGGCGATAGACGCCCGCGACTGCCTACGCGTCGTTGACGCGTTGTCGGATGAAACATTGGTAGCGGCACGTTCTCGGCTGAACCCGGCCACCGGAACGATGCTCAGCGCGGCGTGGATTCCCGACACCAAGCAGCTGGTGCTGGTGATTCACCACCTGGCTGTCGACGGTGTTTCGTGGCGAATTCTGTTGGAAGACTTGAATATCGCGTGGGCGCAGCATCACAGCGGAGCCGATGTGGTGCTGCCGGCCGGTGGAACATCTTTTGCCCGCTGGTCTTCACTGCTCTCCGAACACGCGCGGTCCACGGAGGTGGTGGCGCAGGCCGACGTGTGGAAAGAGGTGCTGGCCGCGCCCGCACACGTGCCCGCGGTTCAGCCGGCCACCGACACGTACGCCAACGCTGGACGTCTGTCCTTGTCATTGGATGCCGAGACCACTCGGCATCTGCTGGGCGAGGTACCCGCGGCGTTTCATGCTGGGGTGCAAGACATTCTGCTCATCGCCTTCGGGCTTGCCTGGAACGAGTTCCTGGGCGCCGGGGGCGCGCCGATCGCGTTCGACATCGAGGGGCACGGGCGTCAGGAAGAAATCGGCGAAGCCGTGCACCGTCGCATCGACCTGTCGCGCACCGTCGGGTGGTTCACCACCAAGTACCCGGCGGCCTTGGCGGTAGGGGAGCTGTCGTGGGCACAGGTGACAGCGGGCGAGTCGGCCCTCGGTCAGGTGATCAAGGCGGCCAAGGAGCAGCTGCGTGCGCTGCCAGATGGGCTGACCTATGGTTTGCTGCGTTATCTGAACGCCGATATCGGGCTGACCGGGTCGGAGCCGACAATCGGGTTCAACTATCTCGGGCGCCTGGGTGCGGGAGCGGCTGACCTCTCCGAGGACTTCTGGCGGATAAGCCACGAGAGCCTGTCGATGACCGATGTGGCTGCGGCCATTTCGATGCCATTGGCCCACTCGGTGGAGCTCAACGCCGGGATCGTCGAGACAAATTCGGACGCCGAGTCCGGACCAGAACTTCGGGCCAATTGGACCTGGGCGCCTTCGGCTTTGGACGACGCACAGGCCGCACGTCTCAGCCGGTTGTGGTTCGAGGCTCTCAGCGGGATCTGCGCTCATGTGCGTTCCGGCGGAGGCGGCCTGACGCCGTCTGATCTGGTGCCTGCACGCTTGACTCAGCAGCAGATCGACGCGTTGGTGCAGCAGTACGAAGTTGCCGACGTGCTGCCGCTTACCCCGCTGCAGCAAGGCCTGCTGTTCCAGGCGGGATTTGCTGAGGCCACCGGGGATTCCGTCGAGGACGACGTCTACTCGGTGCAGTTGGGTCTCACAGTCACAGGTCCCCTGAATGCGAGCCGCTTGCGTGACGCGGTGTACGCGGTGGTGAAACGCCACCCGAATTTGGCCGCCCGCTTCAGCGAGGAGTATGGGGAGCCGGTACAGGTCATCCCCGCAGAGCCTGTGATCGCTTGGCAGCATGCCGAATTGGTTGGCGATGTCGATCAGCAAGTCGAGCAGCTGTGTGCGGCCGAACGTGCGGCGGTTTGCCGGATTTTCACCGAGCCGGTTTTTCGGGCGACGCTCATCTCCGGGCTCGGTGGCCCCGCGGAAAGCCGGCATCGGCTGGTGCTGACCGCTCACCACATCGTGATCGATGGCTGGTCGCTGCCCATCCTGCTGCAGGAGATATTCGGTGCCTATTACGGGCAGCGTCTACCGTCGCCCGCGCCGTACCGAAACTTCGTCACCTGGTTGGCAGCGCAGGATCGCGTTGCGGCGCAAAGAGCATGGGGTGTGGCACTCGACGGTTTCGAGACCCCGACGCTGGTTGGTTCGCTTGCCTCATCGGGTCGCAGGGGCTCGGAGTCGTATCGGATGCCGGAGCAGATATCCCGCGCACTATCCGAATTGGCACGTGCGCAGCGCACCACCGTGAACACAGTGCTGCAGGCCGCGTGGGCGCAGGTGCTGACCTGGTTGACCGGGCAGCATGACGTCGCATTCGGCACTGCGGTGTCGGGCAGGCCCAGCGACCTCGCTGGCGCGGAATCAATGGTCGGTCTGTTGATCAACACGGTGCCAGTGCGGGCAAACATCAACGCGGCCAGCACTGTTGCGGATCTGCTGGATCAGTTGCAACGTGCCCACAACGACACCGTGGAGCACGAGCACCTGGCGCTCAACGAGATTCACCATGCGATCGGCCTCGACAGACTCTTCGACACGCTGTTCGTGTACGAGAATTACCCGATCGACGTCGGCGCACAGCTGGGTGTGCAGGAGCTGGCCATCACCGACTTCAGCAGCCGCGAATACAACCATTATCCGTTGTCGGTTGTGGCCATGCCGGGCCATGAGCTGGGCTTGCGAGTCGAATTCGATACCGATGTATTCGAATTGGCGACGATCGAGATCATCGTTGACAGGTTCCGTCAGGTGCTGGCGGCCATGGTCGCGGACCCGGCCACCCGGCTGTCTTCGATCGACCTGCTCGATGCCGGTGAGCATGACCGGTTGGATGCGTGGGGTAACCGCGCGGTGTTGACCCGCCCGGAACTGGCATTGACGTCGATCCCGGAACTCTTTGCCGCACAGGTGATACGGGCGCCGGAAGCAATCGCGATCACCTGTGGTGAACGTTCCTGGAGCTATGGCGAATTGGATGCGACCGCCAACAGGCTGGCGAATCATCTGGTCAGCCGTGGAGCCCGCCCGGGTGAGCGGGTGGCGCTGTTGCTCCCCCGTACCGGGGAGGCGATCGCGGCGATCTTGGCGGTACTGAAGACCGGCGCGGCATATCTACCTATCGACCCCGCACATCCGGATTCCCGGGTGGAGTTCGTGCTGGGCGATGCGGCGCCGATCGCCGCCGTCACGACGGCGGACTTGCTGCCGCGACTGGGCGCGTCCGGGATACCCGCCATCGATATCAACGATCCCGCCGTGGATCGGCAATCCGACGTGGCGTTGCCCGTCCCCGCTGTCGACGACATCGCCTACATCATCTACACCTCGGGAACCACCGGCGCGCCCAAGGGCGTGGCGGTTACCCATCGCAACGTCGCACAGCTGCTGGAATCGCTTGACGCAGAACTGGATCTGGGACAGGTCTGGACGCAATGCCACTCCCTGGCCTTCGACTACTCGGTATGGGAAATCTGGGGCGCGCTGCTGTACGGGGGCCGGCTGCTCATCGTGCCCGACGCGGTTGTCCGTTCCCCTGAAGATCTGCACGCCATGCTTGTCAGTGAACAAGTCAGCGTCCTGAGCCAAACTCCTTCGGCCTTCTACGCGTTGCAGACCGCCGATGCGATGCAACCGGAAGTGGGACAGCAGCTCAAGCTGCAGACGGTAGTCTTCGGCGGCGAGGCACTTGAACCGCAGCGTCTTTCGCCCTGGTTCGACAGCCATCCCGGGCTTCCCCGGATGATCAACATGTACGGCATCACCGAGACGACGGTGCACGCATCGTTCCGCGAGATTGGAAGCGGAGACGTCGATAGCAACAGCAGCCCGATCGGCGTGCCGCTGGAGCATCTGGCCTTCTTCGTGCTGGATGGCTGGCTCCGGCAGGTGCCGGTGGGTGTGGTCGGTGAGCTGTACGTGGCGGGGTCCGGCCAGGCGAGTGGATACCTGGGGCGTTCGGACCTGACGACAACCCGTTTCGTCGCATGCCCGTTCGGGGCGCCCGGCTCGCGGATGTACCGCACCGGCGACCTGGTGCAGTGGGGCGAAGACGGCCAACTGCGGTATGTGGGACGCGCCGACAAGCAGGTGAAGATCCGTGGGTACCGCATCGAACTTGGTGAGGTGCACGCGGCACTGGCCCGTGTGGAAGGCGTGGATCAGGCAGCGGTGATCGCGCGCGAGGACCGCCCCGGCGATAAGCGGCTGGTGGGTTACATCACCGAATCAACCAAGGGGACCCTGGATCCCGCCGCGGTGCGCGCGGTGCTGGCCGAGCGACTGCCCGCCTACATGGTTCCGGCGGCCGTCGTGGTCCTGGGCGCCATGCCGTTGACAGTCAACGGCAAGCTCGACACTCGGGCGCTACCGGCGCCGGAGTATCAGGACGCCGACCACTATCGGGCGCCCGAGGATGCTGTCGAGGAGATCCTGGCCGGCATCTACGCGCAAGTGCTCGGTGTCGAACAGATCGGCGTCGACGATTCATTCTTCGACCTTGGCGGAGACAGCATTTCGTCGATGCAGGTGGTTGCCCGTGCGCGCGCCGCCGGTCTGCTGCTGCGGCCACGTGACATCTTCGTCGAGCAGACCGTCTCGCGGCTGGCTCAGGTCGCGGTGTTCGCCGATGGCGAGACGGCTGTTGTCGACGCGGGCACAGGCCCGGTGGTGGCCACGCCGATCATCCGGTGGCTGCATGGGCTCGGCGGCAAGGTCGACGAGTTCAACCAAACCGTGGTGCTGCAGGCTCCCGCGGGAGTGGCCGATCACGACGTGGTCACCGTGCTGCAAGCCCTGCTGGATCGACACGCCACCCTGAGGCTGCGCGCCGAAGACAGCGACGGCGAATGGTCGCTTCTGGTTCCGGAGGCAGGGGCGGTAGACGCACGCGAGTGCCTGCTTACCGTGGACGTTCTTACCGATGAGGCGCTGCGTCAGGCGCGGTCGCGGTTGAATCCTGCCACCGGTTCGATGCTGAGCGCACTGTGGGAGCGCGGCAGCAGTCGGCTGGTGCTGATCGTTCACCACCTGGCGGTGGATGCGGTGTCATGGCGCATCTTGTTGGAAGACATCAACATTGGCTGGGCACAGCATCACGGTGGACAGCCGGTGGAACTGCCGCCGGGAGGAACATCATTTGCCCGGTGGGCGACACTGCTCGACCAGCACGCACGCGCCGCCGACGTGGTGGCGTTGGCCGACGCCTGGCGCCAGGTAGAGGCGATCCCGGCCGCGTTGCCCGCGGCACACCCCACGATGGACACCTATGCCAGCGCGGGACAGTTGTCGGTCTCGCTGGACGCCGATCTCACCCGGGAACTGCTGGGAGAGGTGCCCGCGGCGTACCACGCCGGAGTCCAGGACATCCTGCTGATCGCTTTCGCCCTGGCGTGGAACGAGTTCCTCGGCTCGGGTGGAGCCCCGATCGGCATCGACGTCGAGGGTCACGGTCGGCAGGAAGAGTTCGCAGGCGATGCGGATCTGTCCCGCACCGTCGGCTGGTTCACCAGTAAGTACCCGGTCTCGTTGGCAGTGGGTGAGCTGTCCTGGGCGCACGTGGTGGCCGGTGACTCCGCACTGGCCCCAATCATCAAGGACGCCAAGGAACAACTGCGCGCGTTGCCGGACGGACTGACCTACGGACTCTTGCGGTACCTGAACCCCGACGCAGGCGTCGGGGGACCGGACCCGGCGCTCGGGTTCAACTACCTGGGCCGCCTCGGCGCCGGCGGTGCAGATCTGTCCGAGGATCTCTGGCGGATAGACCCGGATGGGGTGTCGATCACGGCCGCGGCGACCTCGGTCCCAACTCCGTTGGGGCACACCGTCGAACTCAATGCCGGCGTGATGGAAGGTGCCGGGCCCGACTCGGGTCGCTTGCACGCGACATGGACGTGGGCGCTTTCGGCGTTGAGTCACGATCAGGTCGACCGGATCAGCAGGCTCTGGTTCGACGCGTTGGCCGGGATCTGCTCGCATGTGCGCACCGGTGGCGGCGGACTGACTCCGTCCGATGTCGCTCCGGCGCGACTGAGTCAGTCGCAGATCGACCAGCTGCACGAGCAGTATCAGATCGCCGATGTGCTGCCGCTGACGCCGCTGCAGCAGGGGCTGTTGTTCCACTCCAATCTGGCACCGGAAGCGATGGACGGCAGTGACGATCTCTACGCGGTGCAGCTCGATGTCGCCCTGAGCGGCCCGCTCGATCCGAAGCGGCTCCAGGAGGCCGTGCACACCGCGATCAAGCGGCGCCCGAACGTCGTTGCCACGTTCTACGAGGAATTCGGCGAACCGATACAGCTCATCCCCGCCGCTCCCGAACTCGCGTGGCAGTACGTCGAGTTCGACGCGGACGGTGGCCTGGACGTGGAGCAACAGGTGGACCGGCTCTCCGCCGCAGAGCGGGCTGCGGTCTGCGACCTCGCCGGACAACCGGCTTTCCGGGCCGCGCTGGCCCGAACCGGGGAGGACCAGTACCGGTTCGTGCTGACCAATCACCACATCGTGCTCGATGGGTGGTCCAAGCCGATCCTGCTGCAAGAGATCTTCGCCAGCTACTTCGGCGAGCGGCTTCCGGCGCCGGTGTCGTACCGCCGGTTCGTCACCTGGCTGGCCGCACAGGACAACAGCAGCGCACGGTCGGCCTGGCGTGAGGTGTTCGAAGGTTTTGAGACCCCGACACTCGTCGGTCCGCCCGGCCGGATAGTGCTGGGTCGACGTGGGGTGGAGTCCTTCGAGGTGTCCGCTGAGACCACACAGGCACTCGGTGAACTCGCACGCTCCTGCCGCACCACGGTCAGTACGGTGTTGCAGGCCGCATGGGCGCAGCTGCTGATGTGGCTCACAGGCCAAAACGATGTCGCGTTCGGCACCGCGGTGTCGGGCAGGCCCAGCGATCTCGTCGGCGCCGAATCGATGGTCGGTTTGTTGATCAACACCGTGCCGGTCCGCGCGACCATCACGCCGACCACCACCATCGCCGACCTGTTGAACCAGCTGCAGGGCGCCTACGGAGACACGCTGGAACATCAGCATCTGGCGCTCAACGAGATTCACCATGCTGTCGGGCACGATCAGCTGTTCGACACTATGTTCGTCTACGAGAACTACCCGATCGACACGGCTGCACTATCGCGTGTGCACGAGTTGTCCATCACCGGGTTCAGTAATCGTGAGTACAACCACTACCCGCTCGCGGTGCAAGCCACACCGGGCCACGAGCTGGGACTCCGCGTCGAATTTGACACTGACGTCTTCAACGCCGTCCGAATTGGAAAGTTGGTCAAGAGGTTCCAGCGTGTGCTGGAGGCCATGACATCCGATGTCAAAGGGAACAAGAAGGAGCCCGCATGAGCGCCGATCCCACCCGGACTTTGTTGTCGATGGATCTTCTCGACGACGACGATCACGACCGGCTCGACGAATGGGGTAACCGCGCGGTGCTCACCGAGCCCACCGCCGAACCCGTCGCGATCCCGGTGCTGTTCGCGGTCCAGGTGGAGCGCGCGCCGGAGACCGTCGCGCTGGTATGCGGGGATAGGTCCTGGACCTATCGCGACCTGGATCAGGTCACCAACCGCATCGCCCATCTGTTGGCGGGCAATGGAGCCGGCCCGGGAGAGGTTGTGGGGCTGCTGGTTCCGCGCTCGGGCGAGGCGATCATCGGGCTGTTGGCGGTGCTGAAGACGGGTGCTGCCTATCTGCCCATCGACCCTGCCCATCCGGACGAGCGCATCAAGTTCATGGTGTCGGACGCCGAACCGGTGGCGGTTCTCACCACGGCCGACTTGAGCTCGCGATTCGATGGACTCGATGTGCGGGTCACCGAAATCGACGATCCCCTGATCGACGGCCAGCCCAGTTCCGCGCTCCCCGCCCCGGAGCCCGATGACCTCGCGTACATGACCTATACCTCGGGCACGACCGGGGTACCCAAAGCGGTTGCGGTCACCCACCACAACGTCACCCAGTTGGTGGACGCGGTGCGCGCGGATCTACCGGCCGGACCCGGCCAGGTTTGGTCGCAATGGCATTCGCTGGTCTTCGACGTTTCGGTGTGGGAGATCTGGGGTGCGCTACTGCACGGCGGACGCCTGGTGGTGGTCCCGGAATCGATCGCGTCCTCACCGGATGAGCTGCACGAGCTGTTGATCAGCGAGAAGGTCAGCGTCCTGTGCCAGACACCTTCGGCCGCAGGGATGCTGTCGCCTGAACGGTTGGAGTCGACGACGCTCATCGTGGCCGGTGAAGCCTGCCCGACCGAACTGGTGGATCGATGGGCCACCAGCGGACGAACGATGATCAACGCCTATGGCCCGACCGAGGCCACGATCTACGCGGCGATGAGTGGACCGCTGAGGCCGGGTTCGGATGTGGCACCGATCGGTTCGCCGGTGCCCGGGGCGGCGCTGTTCGTGCTGGACAAGTGGCTGCGGCCCGCGCCCGAGGGCGTGGTCGGCGAACTTTACGTCGCGGGCAACGGCGTCGCGCCCGGTTATGCGCATCGCTCGGGACTGACCGCATCGCGGTTCCTCGCCTGCCCGTTCGGTGGGCCGGGCTCGCGGATGTATCGCACCGGAGATTTGGTGCAGTGGGGTGAGGACGGCCAGCTGCAGTACCTGGGCCGCGCCGATGAGCAGGTGAAGATCCGCGGGTATCGCATCGAGCTGGGTGAGATCCAGGCGGCACTGGCCCGCCTGGATGGAGTCGAGCAGGCGGTGGTGATCGCCCGCGAGGACCGTCCCGGCGACAAGCGCCTTGTCGGCTACATCATGGGGAGCGCCGACCCGGTGGAGGCACGCACCGCACTGGCCGAAAGGCTCCCGGCGTACATGGTTCCGGCCGCAGTGGTGGTGCTGGAGACGCTGCCCCTGACAGTGAACGGCAAGCTGGACAAGCGTGCCCTTCCCGCACCCGAATATCGCAGTGTCGGTACGGATTACCGCGCACCGACCGGACCTGTCGAGAAGATCCTGGCCGATATCTACGCCCAGGTTCTCGGAGTCGATCGCGTGGGCGTCGACGAGTCGTTCTTCGATCTCGGTGGCGACAGCATCCTGTCGATGCAGGTGGTGTCGCGGGCGCGGGCGGCCGGGGTGGTGTGCCGGCCACGCGACATCTTCGTCGAACAGACCGTCAGTGGGGTAGCGGCGGTGGCCGTGCTCTCGGACGGCCAGTCCGGAGTCGTCGACGAGGGCATCGGCCCGGTGTCGGCTACGCCGATCATGCACTGGCTGCACGGCGTACAAGGTCCCACCGACCAGTTCAATCAGACGATCGTGCTGCAGGCACCCGCCGGGGTGACCGAGGACGACGTCGTCGTCGTGCTGCAGGCGCTGCTGGACCGGCATGCCACCCTGCGGTTGCGTGCCGAGGACAGCGACGCTCCCGATGCCGACGTGTGGTCGCTGACCGTCCCGGAGAAGGGGGCGGTGAACGCGCGTGATTGCCTGCGTGTCGCCGAGACCTTGTCCGATGCGGAGTTGGTGGCGGCCCGCGCGCAGCTGAATCCGGCCGCGGGCGCTGAGCTGAGTGCGGTCTGGATCCCCGAGACCCGGCAGCTGGCCCTGATGATTCACCACCTGGCCGTTGACGGTGTGTCGTGGCGAATTCTCTTGGAAGACTTGAACATCGCCTGGGCGCAGCACCATGGCGGGCAACCGGTGGAGTTGCCGACCGGAGGGACCTCGTTCGCCCGCTGGGCGTCGCTGCTCGACGAGCACGCGCATTCGGACGACGTGCTCGCAACGGCCGACACCTGGCGAGAGGTGACCGCGGTTCCCGCGCCATTACCTGCCGTGCTGCCCGAGCTGGACACCTACGCCACTGCCAAGACGTTGTCGGTATCGCTCGACGCCGAGACCACCCGCGAGTTGCTCAGTGAAGTCCCGGCGGCGTTTCACGCTGGGGTGCAAGACATCCTGCTGATCGCTTTCGGGCTGGCGTGGAACGAATTCCTGGATTCGAATGTGGATTCGGTCGGCATCGGCGTCGAGGGTCATGGGCGTCACGAAGAGCTGGCAGACGATGTCGATCTGTCGCGTACCGTCGGCTGGTTCACCACCAAGTACCCGGTGGCGTTGAGCGTACGGGGTCTGTCCTGGCAGGAAGTTGCCGGCGGAGCTGCCGAATTGGGGCCAATCATCAAGGGCGCCAAGGAACAACTGCGCGCACTTCCCGATCCGTTGACCTATGGACTGCTGCGTTACCTGAACCGCGATGTGGATCTGGCCGCGCCGGAGCCGGTCATCGGGTTCAACTATCTCGGGCGCCTTGGTGCCGGGGCAGCCGATCTCGGGGACGACCTGTGGCGGATCAACGAGGACAGCTTGACCTCGACCAGCGTGGCGTCTTCGGTGTCGATGCCGCTGATGTACACGGTGGATCTCAATGCCGGAATCGTGGAGGGTGGACTCGGTGACGAATCCGGCGCGCATCTGCGGGCCGGGTGGACATGGGCGCCCTCGTCGGTCACCGAACCCCAGGTGCAGCGGCTGAGTCAGCTGTGGTTCGAAGCACTCGCCGGAATCTGCGCGTATGTCCGCAACGGCGGCGGCGGATTGACTCCGTCCGATATCGCGCCCGCACAGTTGAGCCAACTGCAGATCGATGAGCTGCATGAACAGCACAACATCGTTGACGTGCTCCCGCTGACACCGATACAGCAGGGTCTGCTCTTCCACACCACTTTCGCCCGTGCGGCCGGCGTACTGGAAGACGAGGCAGCCGGAGTCGACTTCTATGCGGTGCAGCTCGACATCACGGTGACCGGTCTGGTGGACCAGCTCAGGCTCCGCGACGCGGTGCACTCAGTGGTGCGCCGCCACCCCAACCTGGCGGCCCGGTTCTGCACTCAGTACGGAGATCCGGTACAGGTGATTCTTGCCGATCCGGTCATCGCATGGCGATACCTCGACCTTCGTGGGGACGATCTGACTCCTGACGAAGAGATTCAGCGGCTCTGCGCCGCCGAGCGTGCCGCGGTCTGCGACCTTGCCGATCGACCGACGTTGCGCGCAGCGCTGATTCGCACCCAAGGGAACAAGCACCGGTTCGTGCTGACGTTCCACCACGTCGTCATCGACGGCTGGTCGTTGCCGATCCTGTTGCAGGAGATCTTCGCGAGCTACTTCGGGCATCGGCTCCCGGCGCCGTCCTCATACCGCAATTTCGTGAGCTGGCTGGCGGAACAGGATCGTGACGCAGCGCGCTCGGCGTGGGGCACGGTGCTGGAGGGCTTCGACACTCCCACGCTCGTCGCACCGCCCGCGCCTCCGGGTGCCAGAGGTGTCGAGTCCTATCGGGTGTCGGCTGAGACCACGCAGGCCCTCGCCGATCTCGCGCGGTCGCAGCACACCACGATCAGCACGGTGCTGCAGGCCGCCTGGGCGCAGCTGCTCATGGTGGTGACCGGACAGCACGACGTCGCATTCGGTACGGCGGTTTCGGGCCGGCCCGCCGAGCTGGCCGGGTCCGACTCGATCGTGGGTCTGCTCATCAACACGGTGCCGGTGCGGGCGCGCGCCACCGCGACCACCACAGTCTCAGAGCTGTTGGCGCAGTTGCAGAGTGCCCACAACGACACCATCGAGCATGAGCATCTGGCCCTTAACGAGATTCACCACATCGCGGGCCACGAGCAATTGTTCGACACCCTCTTCCTGTATGAGAGCTATCCGATTGACACCAGCGCGTTCACGGGTGTGCAGGAGCTGGCGATCACCGAGTTCGTCACGCGCGAGTACAACCACTACCCGCTGTCGGTGATGGCGTTACCCGGTCATGAGTTGGGAATTCGCGTCGAATTCGACACCGACAAGTTCGACGCGACCCAGATCGAGGCCGTATTCGACCGGTTCGAGCGGGTGCTGACGTCGATGGTTGCCGACGCCTCGCAACGGCTCTCGGCACTCGATGTGCTGAAGGCCAGCGAGCACCAACAGCTTGATGGCTGGGGCAATCGCAAGGTGCTGGCGCGGGGGCCGGAGCCGGTGCTGTCCATTCCGGAGTCGTTCGCCGAGCAGGTCAATCGTGCCCCGGAGGCGGTGGCGCTGACGTTCGAGGGCCGCTCGACTACGTATGGCGAGTTGGACGAGGCCGCAACGAGATTGGCGAATCTGCTGGCGATCTACGGTGCCGGTCCAGGAGAGTCGGTGGCGCTCTTGATGCCCCGCTCCGATGACGCGATCGTGGCGATCCTCGCGATTCTCAAGACCGGAGCGTCGTATCTGCCGATCGATCCCTCGGTACCGGATACACGACTGGAGTTCATGCTGTCCGACGCCGTGCCGGTCGCGGCTGTCACGACCGCCGAGCTGCGCGCACGGTTTGACGGATCCGGAGTCTCCGTCGTCCAGTTCGATGATGCCGAAGACGACCCCACCGGCGCGATTTACGGCCATACGCCGCTGCTCACCCCGGCACCCGATGACATTGCGTACACGATTTACACGTCGGGAACGACCGGTGTTCCCAAGGGTGTGGCCATTGCGCACGCCAATGTGACTCAGGCCCTTAAGTTCCCGCTCACTCACATGCCCACCGGGCCGGGCGAGGTGTGGACGCAGGCAGGGTCTCTTGTCTTCGACATCACCGTGTGGGAGATCTTTGGCGCGCTGCTGCACGGTGGCCGGTTGGTGATCGTTCCGGATTCGGTGGTGCGGTCCCCGGACGATTTCCGTGATCTGCTGATCCGGGAGAAGGTCACCGTCCTGTTCCAAACCCCCTCGGCGGTCGGAATGTTGTCCCCGGAAGGTCTGGACAACATGACGCTGGTTGTCGCGGGTGAAGCCTGCCCCACCGAAGTGGTGGACAAGTGGGCACCTGGCCGGGTGATGATCAACGGCTACGGTCCGACCGAGACCACTATCTATGCCACGTTCGGCGAGTTGATCGCCGGATCGGGTGTGGTGCCGATCGGTGTTCCGGTGCCCGACGCCGCGCTGTTTGTCCTGGACCGGTGGATGCGTCCGGTGCCGCCGGGTGTGGTCGGCGAGTTGTATGTGGCCGGACTTGGCGTCGGCATCGGTTATGTCGGCCGTGCAGGGCTGACCGCATCGCGGTTCACGGCATGCCCGTTCGGGGAGCCGGGGGCGCGCATGTATCGCACCGGGGACTTGGTGCGCTGGGTCGCCGGAGGCCAGCTCGAGTACCTGGGCCGTGCCGATGAGCAGGTCAAGATTCGCGGTTTCCGCATCGAACTCGGTGAGATCCAGGCCGCTCTGGCCGACCTGGACGGGGTAGAGCAGGCGGCCGTGATCGCCCGTGAGGACCGTCCCGGAGACAAACGCCTGGTCGGTTACTTCATCGGGGCCGGTGAGCCCGCCGAACTACGCAGCTCCCTGGCCAAGCGACTGCCGCCTTACATGGTCCCTGCCGCGGTGGTACGGCTGGAGGCGTTGCCGCTCACCGTCAACGGCAAGCTCGACAAGCGTGCCCTTCCGATACCTGAGTACGACGACAGGGCCCGCTACCGCGCGCCTGCCAATGCGATTGAGGAGGCGGTCGCCGGCATCTACGCCCAGGTGCTGGGTGTCGATCGGGTCGGGACCGACGATTCGTTCTTTGATCTGGGTGGCGACTCGATCTCCGCGATGCGCGTGGTTGCCGCGATCAACACGTCGCTCGATGCCCAGCTGGCGGTGCGAACTCTGTTCGAGTCCCCGTCGGTACGCAGCCTCAGCGTCTATCTGGACGGCGCCGCAAGCTCCGGAGCCAGCGGGCCGACCTATGCGTCCGTGCACGGACCCGGCGCGTTGGAGGTGCGGGCCAGCGACCTCACCTTGGACAAGTTCATCGACGAGGCGACGCTGCAAGCGGCTCCGGCACTGCCGCGTGCCAACGCGCGTCCGCGGACTGTGCTGCTGACCGGGGCCACCGGTTTCCTGGGGCGCTACCTCGTGCTGCAATGGCTCAAGGAACTGGAAGATGTTGATGGCACGCTGATTTGCCTCGTGCGTGCCAAGTCTGACGAAGATGCTCGACGTCGTCTCGACAAGACCTTCGACAGCGGAGACGCCGAACTCATCCGGGTTTATGAAGCGCTCGCCGCTGACCGGCTGCAGGTAATCGCCGGTGACAAGGCAGAACCTGGCCTTGGTCTGGATGACGAGACCTGGCGACGGCTGTCCGAGACCGTCGACCTGATCGTCGATTCCGCGGCGCTGGTCAACAGCGTTCTGCCCTACAGCGAGCTGTTCGGGCCCAACGTGGTCGGCACGGCGGAGCTGATCCGGTTCGCGCTGACCTCGAAGCTCAAGCCGTACACGTTTGTGTCGACGGCAGACGTGGGGCGCGAGATCGAGAAGTCAACCTTTGTCGAGGACGCCGATATCCGGCTCATCAGCGCCATTCGTCCTTCCGACGGGAGCTACGCCAACGGGTATGGCAACAGCAAGTGGGCGGGCGAGGTGCTGCTCCGCGAGGCCCACGAGCAGGTTGGCTTGCCGGTCAGGGTGTTCCGCTCGGGCATGATCATGGTCGGTACCAGTTACGCGGGCCAGGTCAATGCCTCCGATACGGTCGCCCGAATGGTGCTGAGCATTGTCGCCACCGGTGTTGCGCCCCATTCCGTCTACCGGCTGACCGACGAAGGCGATCGTCAACGCGCGCACTTCGACGGCCTTCCTGTGGAATTCGTCGCCGAGGCGATTACGACGCTGGGAGGACAGGCAGCGGGCTCGTCTACCGGAGCGTTCACCGGATTCGAGACGTATCACGTGATGAATCCACATGACGACGGCATCGGGATCGACGAGTACGTCGATTGGTTGATCGAGGCCGGTCACCCGATCGAACGCGTCAGCGATTTCAGTGAATGGGTGGCGCGCTTTGAGGCCGGCCTGCACGCTTTGCCGGATCATCAACGCCAAGGCTCTGTGTTGCAGATGCTGAAAATCTTGCAGGATCACGGCTGGGACGGTCAGCCGCCAGATCCCTCGCGGGGGTCCATGGCCCCGGCCGACCGATTCCAGGCCGCGGTGCGGGAGGCCAAGATCGGTTCCGGTCACGACATTCCGCAAGTCTCGGCGCCAATCATCGCCAAATACGCGACCGACTTGCGATTGCATGGATTGCTTTAACGTGCGAGAAATGGTCGGGGCCGTAACGCACGTCGATTCATGACGGCTAAGTTATTTGGGCTGCGCACTATCGGAATGACTAGCGGTCTCATGAGTGCATTCAGCATGATTCATTGTATTTCGGCTGGCACTGCCATTCGCGAGCAAACAGAGTAGGGTTACCGTTATGTGGCGCGAACTGTTGGGGTTGGCATTTTTGATGTCACTCAATCCGGTGCTGCTTGGCCTGATTTTGGTGGTCATCTCCCGGCCTCGCCCGGTGCAGAACCTCCTGGCCTTCTGGGTTGGCGCACTGATCGTGAATGTGCCGTCCTTCCTTATCGCGCTTTTCGCATTGCATCTCGTCCCGAGTTTCGCGTCCTTCGCGAAAAACCTTGCGACGGCAGACCCGGGTTCGTCCGTCAAGCCTCTCCAGCTGGGCACCGGTGTGTTGTGCATTGCGCTCGCCGTGGTGATCGCGGTGCGGCTTCGGTCGCGCAAGCGAGAGAATCAGCCCGTCGCCGCCGGCGCGGGCGGGGATTCATCGGTTTTGGTCCTCGATCCGGAGACGCCGACCGCCGAACCCCAGTCCGTCGGCCGCATCAGAAGTGCCATCGCCGTTGTGGTGTCGAAGTTTCGGCGTCTTTTTCACCATGGCAAGGGCGCCTGGGAAAACGGGGCGCTGTGGGTCGCCCTGGTCCTCGGCATCGGATACATGCCGCCGCCTCCGCTGGTGCTCCTTGTCGACACCATCATCGTCGGCTCGGGAACCTCGATGGGTACGCAGGTTCTGGCTGCCATCGTCTTCGTCTTCGCGATGCTTGCTGTTTTCGAGGTGGCTCTCATCAGCTACGTGATCGCCCCGGCGAGGACTCAAGCCGTGCTGGAACCGGTTCACAATTGGGCCCTTGCCCACCGGCAGCTGGTGCTGCTCATCCTTTTCGCGGTGGTCGGGGTCTGGCAGGTGCTTACCGGCGTAGGCATCGTCTAGCTGATGAGCATGTCGAGGTAGATCAGGTTGACGGCGATATGAATGGCTATCGGAGCCCAGATGTTTCGGTATCGGCTCCATAGATAGCCCTGCATCACGCCGAACGTTCCCTGAACCGCCACGATGGTCGCGAGGTCCACGGCCACGGTGGTGGCGTGGACATGCGAGGCGATGTGCATGGCGGCGAAGAGCACCGACGCGGTGGCGATGGCCGGCCAGCGGCCGACCACTGATTCCAGCCGGGTCTGCACAAAGCCCCGGTAGAAGACCTCCTCGAGCACGCCCGCGGTCAGCAGCGTGATCAGCGATGCCACCGCCACGGTGACGGGGTCGGGCAGGCCGGACAGTGCGCTGGCCGGCGGTGCGAGGGGGCCCAGTCGGGCGAGTGCGATCCATGCGACAACCGGAACGATCGGCGCCAGTATGCGGGTGCGGTCCAGGCGGGTTCTCCATCGAGCCTTGGGGCCGTCCCCACGGAGCATCCGAAAGGCCAACAGGGGGATCACGAGAAACATCAGCACCTTGATGGAGCTGTACACGGCATCACGTGGTACCCCAGCGGCCGTCGCCGTGACGATCAGGGCGGGGAACGCGAGGGCCGCTCCCACCAGTACCCACACCTCACGGATGAGGCGCCGCCGATCGATGCTGGCAAGCGGGTCGATCGCCGGAAGATGCGGCGGTACCAGGCGCGTGAGCAGCAGCACGATCAAGGTTGAGGCCAGCGGCATCCACAGCGGATAGGGGCCGGCCGCTTCATCGGAGGAGAATCGGACCAGGGTGTGTCCGGTGAGCGCGAGTCCCCCGATGGCGATGACGAACAACAGGCCGGCGGCCGTGAGAAGACCTCGGCCGACCCGGTAGTTACCTTCCGGCCGCGTGGCTACCACCAGGTGATCGTATGACCCAGCGGAGAGCACGCTGCGTGAACGAGCCGTCAAGCATGCGAGATCAATTGGCCCTCAATCGAATACGCCGTGACATGCTGTCGATGTTTGGCCGGTTTCGGTTATGGGACCATGGACTGCGAAGAATGCGCGGTTGACGCAGTCTCCGTCGTGCCGGCAGCCGGCGTGACCTCGCGAAAGGACCGAACCGTGAGCGTGGAAGCCAGCACCGGCCTCGACAAGGACATGATGCCCGTTCCGCACGCGCATCCTCACGTCTACGAAGGGCGTTGGCCCGTCCGCATCGCCGACGTCGACTCCGGCGGGCGTCTACGGCTAGATGGGGCCGCTCGGCATATCCAGGACATCGGCCAAGATCACCTGCGGGGCGTGGAGGCCGAGGACAGCCACCCGCACTGGATAGTCCGCCGCACCATGATCGACGTGATCAAGCCGATTGAGTTCAGGGAGGCGCTGTGGCTGCGCCGCTGGTGTTCGGCCACTTCTAATCGGTGGTGCCAAATGCGGGTGCGGGTGGATGGCAGAGCGGGCGGCCTTATCGAGTCCGAGGCGTTCTGGATTCACGTCAGCCGCGAGACCCAGGGTCCGGCGCGTATTGACGACGACTTCCTGGCCACCGTCGCGTCCACCACGGAGGTGGACCGGTTGCGGTGGAAGCCCTACAACAAGCCCGGTAATCGAGAGACCGCGACCGATGTCCGGGACTTCCCAGTGCGCTTCACCGACATGGACCTGTTCGACCATATGAATAACTCCGTTTACTGGAGCATCGTGGAGGATCACCTCTCGCGGAATCCGGAGCTGCTGTCGGGCCCCTATCGGGTGAGCCTCGAGCACGACTCCGCGGTTTCGCTGGGAGACAAGCTCGAAATCATCACCAACGTCTACGAGGACGGAACCGAGCTCGGCGTCCCCGGTCGCAGTGTTACAACGCTCACATATGTCGTTGGCGACGAAGTGAAGGCTCTCGCATCGATATTCGCTCGATAACTAGACGCGGTGTCGACGGTTTAACAGTACGAGCGTTCTGAACAGGGGATTGTTGGTTACCGATCGGTAGCAACAGTACGGGCGTACGATTAGCCGCTTCGCAAGGTTAGCAAAAGCCCGTTAATACCTAGCGAAAATTGGCATCGGGAACGGGTGGACCTGCGCATATGGTCTGTGACATCGTCGTAACAGTCAACGCAGTGAACGTGCCTGGGCGTTAACAATCTGTCTGCGACAGCCAAACGCCAGGGCAAGTAACAGAGGAGCACCAATGTCGAATGTCGGCAAGCCGCGCACCGCGGCCGAAATCCAGCAGGACTGGGACACCAACCCCCGCTGGAAGGGCATCACCCGCGACTACACCGCCGCCCAGGTCGAAGAGCTGCAGGGCAGCGTCGTCGAGGAGAACACCCTGGCCCGCCGTGGCGCGGAAATCCTGTGGGACGCCGTCACCAAGGACGACGACTCGTACATCAACGCGCTGGGCGCGCTGACCGGCAACATGGCCGTGCAGCAGGTCCGTGCCGGCCTCAAGGCCATCTACCTGTCGGGTTGGCAGGTTGCCGGTGACGCCAACCTCTCCGGCCACACCTACCCCGACCAGAGCCTGTACCCGGCCAACTCGGTGCCGGCCGTGGTTCGCCGCATCAACAACGCCCTGCTGCGCGCCGACGAGATCGCCCGCGTCGAGGGTGACACCAGCGTCGACAACTGGCTGGTGCCGATCGTCGCTGACGGTGAAGCCGGTTTCGGTGGCGCCCTGAACGTCTACGAGCTGCAGAAGGCCATGATCGCCGCGGGTGCCGCCGGTACTCACTGGGAGGACCAGCTGGCCTCGGAGAAGAAATGCGGCCACCTCGGTGGCAAGGTGCTGATCCCCACCCAGCAGCACATCCGCACCCTGACCTCCGCGCGCCTGGCCGCTGACGTCGCCAACACCCCGACCGTCGTCATCGCCCGTACCGACGCCGAGGCCGCCACCCTCATCACCTCCGATGTGGACGACCGCGACAAGCCGTTCGTCACCGGTGAGCGCACCTCCGAGGGCTTCTACAACGTGCAGAAGGGCATCGAGCCCTGTATAGCGCGTGCCAAGGCCTACGCGCCCTACGCCGACCTCATCTGGATGGAGACCGGTGTGCCGGACCTGGAGGTCGCCCGCAAGTTCGCCGAGGCCGTCAAGGCCGACTTCCCGGACCAGCTGCTGTCCTACAACTGCAGCCCGTCCTTCAACTGGAAGCAGGCGCTGGACGACTCGACCATCGCCAAGTTCCAGAAGGAACTGGGTGCCATGGGCTTCAAGTTCCAGTTCATCACCCTGGCCGGCTTCCACGCCCTGAACTACTCGATGTTCGACCTGGCTTACGGCTACGCCCGCGAGGGCATGACCGCCTACGTCGATCTGCAGGAGCGCGAGTTCGCGGCTGAGGCTCGTGGCTACACCGCCACCAAGCACCAGCGTGAGGTCGGCGCCGGCTACTTCGACCGGATCGCCACCACCGTGGACCCGAACACCTCGACCGCGGCGCTGAAGGGCTCGACCGAAGAGGGTCAGTTCCACTAAGCAGAGCCGAGCTCTAGCCGGGCAATGCGCCCACGTCAAGACTCTCGGTGTGACCCACTGAGTTGACAGCACAGGCCCCGCCCACGTATCCCGTTGGGCGGGGCCTGTGTGCTGGAAAGTCAAAACTAACAACGATGTTCAGGGAGTAGCACGAAGATGACGGATGGAATCACGCGCGTAGGAGTTATCGGCGCCGGACAGATGGGCGCGGGTATCGCCGAGGTGTCGGCACGTGCCGGTGTCGACGTCCTGGTGTTCGAGACCACCGAGGCGCTGACGACTGCCGGTCGCGACCGCATCACCAAGTCGCTGGACCGCGGCGTCTCCGCGGGGAAGATCACCGAGCGTGAGCGCGATGCCGCCGTCGCCAACCTGAAGTTCACCACCGACCTGGCCGACTTCTCTGATCGTCAGCTGGTCATCGAGGCGGTCATCGAGGATGAGTCCATCAAATCCTCGATCTTTGCCAAGCTCGACGAGGTGATCACCGATCCCGATGCGGTTCTCGCGTCGAACACCTCCAGTATCCCGATCATGAAGATCGCTGCGGCGACCAAGAATCCAGGCCGCGTGCTGGGGCTGCACTTCTTCAACCCGGTGCCGGTCCTGCCGCTCGTCGAGCTCATCTCGACGCTGGTAACCACGCCCGAGGCAGCCGCGCGCACCGAGGCCTTCGCCAGCGAGGTGCTGGGTAAGCAGGTTGTCCGTGCTGCCGATCGCTCCGGTTTCGTGGTCAACTTCCTGCTGGTTCCCTACCTGTTGGCGGCCATCCGGATGGCCGAATCTGGTTTTGCCACAGTCGAAGACATCGACAAGGCGGTCGTGGCGGGGCTCTCGCACCCGATGGGACCGCTACGCCTCTCGGACCTGGTGGGCCTGGACACCCTCAAGCTCATCGCCGATTCGATGTACGACGAGTACAAGGAGCCGCTGTATGCGGCCCCGCCGCTGCTGCTCCGGATGGTCGAGGCCGGGCGCCTGGGCAAGAAGAGTGGCGTCGGGTTCTACGAATACAAGGTCAAGTAAGCCACTCCACTGCGCGAGGGCGCACCGTACGCACAGATCTCAGCCCGATCGTGTGCGAACGGTGCGCCCTCGCCGTGTTTGGCGATAGCGTCGCTTGATGGTTAGGGGACGGGCACAGTCTGCGCACAGCTTGCACAAAGGGGATGCATAGCCCGTTCGAGAGAATTGGTGAGTGGTCATGTCAGGTGGAACGGGTTCGCGCGCGGGTGTAGGACCTCCGATGTCCCGCTTCGATGGAAGTGCGATCAGGGTGCTTGTCGTCGATGACGAAGAATCTCTGGCGGAGCTGATCTCGATGGCGTTGCGGTACGAAGGTTGGGACATTGCCACTGCCTCCGACGGAATGACAGCGATCACCACCGCCCGCGAATTCACCCCAGATGTGGTGGTGCTGGACGTCATGTTGCCGGACATGAGCGGGCTGGAGGTGCTGGGCAGGTTGCGTGTCATGTACCCGGGTATGCCCGTGCTCCTACTAACGGCCAAGGACGCCGTGGAAGACCGGATCGCCGGACTTACGGCGGGCGGTGACGACTACGTGACCAAGCCGTTCAGTTTGGAAGAGGTGGTCCTACGCCTGCGAGCGCTGTTGAGACGGACGGGGATAACTTCCGATTCGGCCGACGCGCGGATCATCGTCGGCGACCTTGTCCTCGACGAAGACAGCCACGAAGTTAGTCGTGCGGGTGAATCGATTACCTTGACGGCTAAAGAGTTTGAGTTACTGCGGTTCATGATGAGCAATGCCAAACGGGTGTTGAGCAAGGGCCAGATCCTGGATCACGTGTGGAGTTACGACTTCGGTGGGCGGTCCAACATCGTCGAGCTGTATGTGTCGTATCTGCGTAAGAAGATCGACACCGGCCGTGAGCCGATGATCCACACCCTTCGAGGTGCCGGATATGTCTTGAAACCTATTAACTGACATGCCTTTACGATTTCGCAGGCCTTCGGCATGGTCGTTGCGCGCTCGTCTGTTGGCGGTGCAGGTCACGCTACTGGCCCTCGTGTGTGTCTGTATCGGTGCAGGGAGCATGCTCGCGACCAGCCGCTTCCTGATTGAACAGCTTGATGAGCAAGTACGTGACGCCAGCTTCAGGTCGGTGACCTTGTTCGACCTCGGTCCGCCGCCGCCGATGCCGGGTGTGCCACGGCTGGCCGGACCGGGACCGATCTTCCTGGACGCGCCTGGCCAATCCACGGGAACGGTGGGCGCCGTCATCCGAGACGGACGGGCGGCCGAGGCTGCTGTGATCACCGTAACCGGTGCCCGACAAAGGCTTACGGAGACCGCGTACCAACAGTTGTCCACGGTTGGCGAGGACGGATGCACCACCGTGGAGCTGGATGGCCTGGGCAGATATCGACTCACTCGGGCCGTCGCAGCGGACGGAACGGCAATCGTCACTGGATTGCCAGCTTCCGGGGTGGACAACACCCTGCTGTCACTCTTCGCGATCTTCTGTGTGGTGGGTGCTGTGGCGCTGACCGCCGCCGCCGTCGCCGGTGTTGTTGTCGTGCGCCGCCAGCTGGCGCCCCTGTCGGATGTGGCCGGCGCGGCACTCACGGTGGCGGACATGCCCTTGGAGCGAGGTGAGGTCAATCTGCCGTCGCCCATCGTTTCGGTGTCTCCTGCCCAAGTGCATACGGAGATAGGCAAGCTCGGTACGGCCTTGAACCGCATGCTCGAACGGATTGCGGACGCGCTGTCAGCGCGGCACGCAAGTGAGACCCGAGTGCGCCAGTTCGTCGCCGACGCGAGCCACGAGCTGCGCACCCCGTTGGCGGCGATCAGCGGTTATACCGAATTGGCGCAACGCAACAGTGATCGGGTACCGGCCGACGTGGCCCATGCGATGGGCCGGGTGGCATCAGAGGCTGCCCGCATGACCGAGCTGGTCGGCGATCTGCTGCTGTTGGCGAGGCTGGACTCTGGCCGCCCACTCGAACGAGTGCCGGTAGATCTTTCGCAGTTGACGGTGGATGCCGTCAGTGACGCGCATATCGCCGCACCGGAACACAATTGGTTGATCGACCTGCCCGATGAACCAGTGGTTCTCGCCGGCGATCAGGCTCGGCTGCATCAGGTCATAGCTAATCTGCTGTCCAACTCCAGAATTCATACTCCTCCGGGAACGACGGTCACCGTGCACCTGGTGGTTGAGGGAGATCAGCTCAGGCTTATGGTGCGCGACGACGGTCCGGGGATACCCACTGAACAGCAATCGGAGATCTTTGAGCGATTCGCTCGGGGCGACACATCACGGTCGCGCCGGGGTGGCAGCACTGGCCTGGGGTTGGCGATAGCGGCGGCCGTCGTCAAGGCGCACCACGGCTCGATCAGCGTACGCAGCGCGCCGGGTGACACCGCGTTCGTGGTGATCCTGCCCGCCGCCGTCGCCTAACCACCGGGCCCTCAGAACGGTGGGTGCCCAAGTAATGGACCAAGACCCGGTAAGGGCAGGAGCGGCGGGGGCGGCTGCGGGCCGCCGAAGGGGTCGGGTCGGAACATCGGCCCTGGGCCAACGATGGGCCCAGGACCTGGGACGGGCGGCGGAGGAGGGAAGGCGGGTGCGGCGGCGGACACGGCGGCGCACCCGATAGCGATCGCGGCCGATGCACAGGTCATCGTGCCGGCCAGGACGGCGCGATCGGCGATGTTTCTTCTCATGGTGGAGACCTCGCTCTCTTGTGAAATATGTTCTTCGATAACGATCTTTTGCCGAGTCTGTGGGCGCCGGCTAGTTCTTGGATATGAGGCGGCTATGAGGTCCTGGGCAATCGGGGTCCGCATTCATAGCGCGCGCACAGGTTGGCCATAGTGTTCGCCCATCGGTCCCTCAGACAATCTGGGCATGGTTGATACCGTCCGCACCCCGGACCTGAAATCGCCAGCGGATACGCCGACCACGAGGCGCAGCCGCGGACGATTTGCGCTGCTGCTTGTTGTCACGGCGGTCGCCTGGATGTACGGCTTGAGCAGAAATGGGTGGGCGAATGCCTATTACTCGGCAGCAGTGCAGGCCGGTACCCAGAGCTGGAAGGCATTTCTCTTCGGGTCGGCCGACGGCGGTAATGCGATCACGGTTGACAAGCCCCCGGCGTCATTGTGGCCCATGGAGATATCCGCACGGATCTTCGGCGTCAACACCTGGTCCATCCAGATTCCCCAGGTTCTACTCGGTGTCGCCTCGGTAGCGCTGCTGTACGTGGTCGTGCGGAAAAGCTTCGGGCCCTCCGCAGGCCTGGTTGCGGGTACAGCGCTTGCGCTAACCCCGGTGGCCACACTGATGTTCCGTTTCAATAACCCCGACGCGTTGCTGGTATTCCTGCTCATCGCGGCGGTGTGGGCGCTGGTTCGGGCATTGGAGGACGGGCGGACACGATGGATTGTCTTGTGCGGCCTCTTTATTGGATTAGGCTTCCTCACCAAACAGTTGCAGGTCATGCTGATCGTGCCAACGCTGGGACTGACCTATTTGATCTGCGGGCCGGCTCGATGGGGCACTCGTGCCCTGCAGTTGGTGGCTGGCGTTGCGGCGATGGTCGGTGCGGCCGGCTGGTGGGTGCTACTGGTGGAACTCGCTCCCGCGGACGGGCGTCCGTATGTAGGTGGTTCTGCCGACAACAGCTTCCTGAACTTGACCTTTGGGTACAACGGGCTGGATCGCTTGAGCGGTGGTGATCATGGGAATCTGCCGGCACCGCCGCCCGGGATGGTGGGTGCGCCACCATTCGGTGGAGAAGTCGGGTGGGCACGATTGTTCAATGCGGGTTCAGGAGGCCAGATCTCATGGCTGATCCCGGCCGCGCTGGTCTTCCTGATGGTGGGCCTGGTACTGCGCCGAGGGGCGGGCCGCGCTGACACCGTGCGGGCTCACTACTTGTTATGGGGTGGTTGGTTGCTCAGCACGGGTGTCGTGTTCAGTTTTATGAGCGGGATCTATCACGACTACTACACCGTGGCACTTGCCCCGGCGATCGCCGCGCTGACCGGTATAGGAGTGGCGCATCTCTGGCAGTACCGGGATAGGCGATGGATTACCTGTGTTCTTGCCGTCGCCGTTGCCGTCACCGGATTGTGGTCGTGGGTGTTATTAAGCCGTACACCAGATTTCGTTCCGGCATTGCGGTGGATCGTCCTGGCGGCCGGGATCTTCGCGGCGCTGGCGATAGTCCTGCGTATGGCGCGTCCTCTGTCCGCCGAACTTCAGAGCGGCATCACATATGCCGCGTTGATCGGCGCCGTCGTTGCCGGTGGCGCTGGATCGTTGGCCTACTCGCTACAGACATTGGTCACCGCGCACACCGGTGGCATTGTCACCGCAGGGCCCTCCAGCGGAGATAGGCAAGGCCCGCCGCTGCCAGGGCCGAGCGGGATGCCTGCTGGTCCGCCTCGGCAGCAACCTGTCACCGCCAAAATTGTTGCGCAGCTGCTGGACAACGCGGGGAGCTACACCTGGGTGGCTGCCGCGAAGGGCTCGATGGATGCGGCGCCGTATCAACTGGCCACTGATCGTCCAGTGGTACCGCTTGGCGGATTCGGATCCGGTGATCCTTCGCCCACGCTCGAACAGTTCCAGCAGTACGTCGCGGATCGCCAGGTTCACTATTTCATCGCGCCCGCACATGACGGGCCCCCGGGCTTCCCGCCGGGAGCGGACAAGCGTGATGAACCGACCGAGGCTGACAAGATCACCGACTGGATCACCGGGAGATTTAAGGAGATCAGCATCGACGGAGTCACTCTCTATGATTTGACTACCATCAAGTCGGCCGGCGTACCTCGGCCTTGATCTGGCGAAATCGACTGGATAATAGCCAGTCTCGTGAATTCGCCACAACAGATCTGATCGCACAGCGTGCACATAGTTCTGACCAAGGGTGTTCATGAACTTCCTCGTTAGCGTGCGTAATCGATGGGTCGAGAGGACTCATCAGACCGAGAAGGAGTCAAAGTGAACCTTAGGAAAGTGCTCAGCGGCGCTGTCGTGGTGAGTGGAATAGGTATGGGCGCCTTAGGTGTTAGCGTCGCCGTTGCCTCGGCGGAGCCTCCTCCGCCGATTCCGGGCCCAGGCATTCCCGGCCCGGGAATGCCTCCTCCGCCGGGCAACCCGGGACCGGGTCTTCCTATGCCTAACGGTCCTGGGCCGGCTGTTCCACCGCCGCCTGGGGGCCCGTTCATCCCGTAGGCACACCCGCGAGCATGTGGCCGGCACTTGCGTCGGCCACATGCTCGTCTAAGAGCTCAGATGCGGGCCTTACGGGGCCAGTCCCCGCAGTATCGTCTCGACAATCTGCACAATGAGGTTCTCGTCCACCGGTTGTCGGGTCAGCAAGGCCCGAAAATGTAGAGGTGCCACCAATATTTCGACCACCAGCGCCGGGTTGACAGTCGCAGCCAGCTCGCGGCGATCGATCGCTCTGTTGATCAAGACTTGTGCCACCTCGTTCCGGATCTGCCAAAACCTTTGACGCCCTTGGGATAATTCGGGGTCATCTCCGGCCACAGCCATTGTTCGGGCTAGCGTGGCACCGAGGGGAGTGGCTAGGTATGCGGCAAGCGAGCTGGCGAACTCGATGAGATCTTCACGCAGTGCGCCTGTGTCGGGAATCGGCAGTTCCTGCTGGCTACGGTCCAGTAGTGCATCGAGCATGACGTTTTCGGCAGTGCCCCAACGTCGCTGAATAGACGTGGCATGGACATTGGCTCTCCTCGCGATTTCGCTGATCGTGACGCCACCGGGACCTAGCTCGGCTATCGCCTCCAGCGCTGCGTCCAGAACCGCGGTGCGAACGCGTGCAGAACGGCCGCCAGGGCGGCGCTGCACCTCGTGCGGAATCTCGTCTTCGCGAGGCATCATCTCCGCCAGCGTAATGCAGGTCTATTGCGTTAATGGGCCAGTGCGCCTACCGTGCTGTTAACGCAGATTATTTGCGTTAATGTCGACTGGATGGAAGAGATCATGGCCTCACTAAAGTCCCAGGTGAATCGCGTATTCGTGAGCGCGATGGCGTTCACTGGCACCACCGAGTACGCGGCACGCCGATTCGGAGCCGCGCCGTTCCTGCCCGCGTTGTTCATCGACAGATTCACCTACCTCGGCGGAATCGAACCTGCGGTGTTCAGTGCGCAACTGGCCGCCTGCCGGTCGTTCGACGATGACCGCTGGGCGCAGCATTGGCAGGGGTACGCCACCGAACATCTTGTGGTCGCCGATGGCGCGCTGTCGGTCCTTGGCGCACCCTCGACGCGCCAATTGCTGGACGCGCCGAGCCCAGAGCAGACCCGCAGGCTCGGTGAACTCCTCGCGCCGGCGGTAGAAATCCTTGCGGATCGAGGTGCGATCGCGCCGCCAGGTGCCGTATCGGAATTCTCTCGTCGCCACCCCGAATCACTCTCTGCCGCAGTGGCCTTGGATGCGCTTATCAAAGCTCTGGTGTACGAGTTCGCGGCGGCATGGCCAGGGTGGAGCCCTAGCCGACTCCGGGCCTACGAAACCTCGCACCGTCTATGCGAGATCGTTCTTACCGCGCTCGCTCCGGCGATGGGGCTGGCTATCGAAATGGTGCGGATTCCATGCGGTGACGATGAAGTGCGTGGCTATCTGGTGGCGCCGGAGGGTGCGGACCAGCTGCCGACCGTGCTGATCACGAATGGACTGGAAGGCTCACTGGCCGAAACGACCTTGCCTCTGCTGAAGTACCGCGACGAGGGAATGGCCTACTTCATCATGGAGATGCCAGGCACTTATCACTACCGCCAACCCCTGACAGCGCAGTCTGAGCAGGTCTATCGCGCGGTGATCGATTATCTCGCCGCCCACAATCGGGTGGACGCGGAACGAATGGGGATGCTGGGTGTCAGCTTTGGTGCCTACTGGGCAACGCGTATGGCAGCAGTCGACCCGCGGCTGTGTGCCGTCGTCGCAAATGGCGCCCCAGCCGACAGAAGCCTTGCACCCTCGGGTTCTCTCGGCGTGCCCGAAGTCATTGTGTCCACCATCCAACGGACGATCGGCGCCGGAGGCCTGGTGGACATGATGGGGAAGGTGAAGCAGCTGACGCTACGAGATCATCTGCCGCGCATCACAATGCCCCTTCTGGTCATCAACGGCGCCAAGGACACGCTGGTGCGGGTGGAAGATTCCGTTGACATCGCGACCTATGCGCCGAATGCGCAGCTGGTGCTGTATGCGGACGATGACCACTGCGCAATGAAGAACGCCGAGGCGTGGTTCGGTCTAGCGGTCCGGTTTCTGCGGGAGCAGCTGGCGACACCGGTGTCGTCATAGCGCACATGGTGCCCGCGAGGGCCCGCGCCACAGCCGGGTTGTTGGCGGAAGCCCCTACTTTTGGGCCCTGGAAATGTCGGTGTGCCCATTTCTCTTGACCAAGATCGCCTGGGGTGGTTAATTCAGACAGCAAAGTGACACGCCCCGGTATTCGCGAGCGAGGGGTTCGGGGCGCTCACTTGCTAGACCCGGGCGAATTCGCCCGCAGTGCTCCATGCTTCGCGCTCGGCCGCGTATGCCGAGCGTTGGTGATCGCGGAACTCGCCTATTGACGTCGCGTTTTGGGCAAGGAACGTTGAGTATTCGGCCATGGAGAACTCACCGTCGGTGATCGTGACGCCGCCGGTGCCGCGTCCGGTGGCAAGCTCGTCGCGCAGCTCGAGCAGCTCTTCGGAGCTCACCGGGTACCAGCTGATCTGGTCGAAGAACCGCAGCAGCCACGGCGTTCCGGGTTCGAATGCGCCGGCGTTGTCCGGGTGCCGATGGTTCCAGATCTGTACGGTCCGCCCCACCAGCTGATATCCGCCGGGTCCCTCCATACCGTAGATGCACAGATACGCCCCGCCGATGCCGACGGCGTTCTCGGGGGTCCAGGTACGCGCCGGGTTGTACTTGGTGGTCACCAGGCGATGCCGGGGATCGACGGGGGTGGCCACGGGTGCGCCCAGGTAAACATCACCCAGACCCAGCACTAGATATGACGCGTCGTACACCGTGCGATAGACGTCGTCGACGGTGTCTAGGCCATTGATGCGCCTGATGAATTCGATATTCCATGGCATCCACGGGGCATCTGCGCGCACACCCAGGCGGTAGCGCTCCATAGCGTCGCGGGCCGATGGGTCGTCCCACGATAGAGGCATGGCCACCCGGCGGCTGGGCACCACCAGCTCGTCGGAGGCAGGCAGATGCTCGTCGATATCGTCGAGCAGTCCCAACACCTTGCCCATGGGCAGGCTGTCGGGATCGAAGTGCACCTGCAGCGAACGGATGCCCGGAGTCAGATCGACGATGCCGTTGGTGTGGGTGTCCTCGAGCCGCTGGTGCAATGCGTGGACGCGCGCGCGTAGAGCCAAATCCAGTGTGATGTCGCCATATTCGACCAGAATGTTGTCATCGCCGCTGCGCCGGTACGTCACATCGGGTGCGTCTTCGCGTGCCGGACGGTAGGCCAGTACGCCGTCGTCGCCGTCGCCACGAGTGGAGAACACCGAGGGCCAGTGCCCACGCCGATCGATACCGATCGAGCGCAGCGACGCGCTGCGAGAGGCCTCGATTCTGACGAATCGGAGGGTATCGCCGGCGCGCAGCTGCCCCAGCTTCCACCGGTCGGCCGAAACCACCGTGACCGGGCAGACGAACCCGCCCAGACTGGGGCCATCGGGGCCGAGCAAGATGGGGGTGTCGCCGGTGAAGTCCAGGGCGCCAATCGAATACGCATTGTCATGGATATTCGACGGATGCAGGCCCGCCTCACCACCATCGGTGCGCGCCCATTGAGGTTTGGGCCCGATGAGGCGCACCCCGGTGCGGTCGGAGTTGAAGTGGACCTCGTAGTCGGTGGACAGCAGTTCGTCGATATCGCTGCGGGTGAAGAAGTCGGGTGCGCCGTGTGGCCCCTCGGTGACCGCGAGCTCCCAGTGATGGCCGATGGCCGGTTGCGCGTCACCGGGAATGCATTGCGGTTCGGTGCCGTCGGAGTGCCCCAGCGGGAGGGCATCCCCGGCGGCCAGGGCACGTCCCGCTGGACCGCCGAACCCGCCGAGGGTGAAGGTGGCTGCGCTGCCCAGAAAGTGCGGCACCTCGATGCCGCCGGCAATCAGCACGTAGATCCGCATACCGGTGTCGGCCGCGGCACCCACTGCGAGCGTGCCGCCAGCGGGAACGGTGACGGCACGCCACTGGGGGACCGGCTTGCCGTTGACGGTGACCAGTGCCGGCGCCCCGGTGACGCAGACGAGTGTGTCTTCGGTGAAATGCAGGGTGGGACCGGCGAGTGTCGCCTCCAGCCCCGGGGCGCCCTCAGAGTTGCCGACGGCCTTGTTGCCGAGTCGGAAAGACAGGTCGTCCATCGGGCCGGACGGTGGCACACCCACCTGCCAGTACCCGGTGCGTCCGGGCCAGTCCTGCACCGTCGTGAGCATGCCCGGTGCGGTGACCGTCATGATGCTCATACGCTCTCCACCACCATTCGTACCGGGGTGGGATCGAATCCGTTGCACGGGTTGTTGATCTGCGGGCAGTTCGACACCAGTACCAGGGTGTCCACCTCGGCCCGGAGCTTGATCTTCTTTCCCGGTGCTGAAAGGCCGTCCACAATCCCGAGCGTCCCGTCCTCATCCACCGGGACGTTCATATAGAAGTTGATGTTGGACACCAGGTCTCGTTTACCCAGGCCCCACTTGGCGCCTTCCAGCAGAAAATTCTCCACGCACGCGTGCTGGTGTTTGGTGTGGTGGCCGTAACGCAGGGTGTTCGATTCCTGCGAGCATGCCCCACCGATGGTGTCGTGGCTGCCGACCTCGTCCTCCACGATGGTCATCAGCGGGCTACCGTCTTCTGCGCGCAGCACTGTTCCACTGCGCAGGAACAGGTTTGACTGCGCCGCGATGGTCGCCTGTGCCGAATAGCGCACTGCGGTGTCGGTTGCCGAATACAACAGCGTGTCGACGGCCTGGTTGCCCTTCAGGTCGATGATCGTGAGCACATCACCGGCGGCGACGACAGCGCTCCACGGGGCACGGGCAGGGACGACTTCGTCGAGAACCGTGCTTGTCACAGTGTTCCTCCGTTCCGGGCGGCGGCCCAGGCGTCTTCGGTGTTGAGCACCGCACGTTGGTATTCCGGATCGTTGTTGGGCAGATCGGCCAACTCATCGAGCGCGGGCCAGGCCAGCACCTGGACGGGTCCGGTGTCGAAGGTCGGCGACGGATCGAGGGGGTGGGCGGTGTTCACCAGCAGGGCGATCACCGGCAGGTGGATCAGCAGATCCACCGCAGCCCCCGCGCCGGCGGTGCCGGTGCTGTGTAGTGCGCCGTCGGCCTCGGCACGCACCCCGTGGAAGAACGACACCGATGGACCGATGTCCCGCGGAGCCAGCCCGTGCTTTGCGGCGGCCAGCGTGAACAGCTCGCGGCCCGCGGGACTATTCGAATAGAGATCGCCCGCTCCATATTTGGTGGCATTCGCGGTCAGCGTGCTGGTTCCGCAGAAGGTGTCGTGATGTCCGGAGCTGTCGGCGACGATGGTGGCCAGCACCCGGCCCTGATCCGAGAGCAAGGGATGACCGGTGCCGAGATAGGCCTGCCACGGCACCTTGACGGTGTCGGCGACGTTGAGCCGCTCCCATGGGGCATCGACGCGCAGCAGCACCACACTCACGCACGCCGAGCCGGTGACGTCGGTGAGCCGTAGCCGGGTGCCGCGGCCCAGCACCTTGCCGGCGTACCGGCCGCCGGGGATGGTCTCAGCCCAAATCAGGGCCGACGCGGTGATATCGCTGGGGGTCCAGGGCCAGTTGGAGGCGGGCAGCACCGGCATCGCATCGGTGATCTGCCCGGCCTGTGAGCGGGCGTGGTCGCGCGCTCCCTTGGTGGTAGCGGTCGTCATCAGGAGAGCTCCCCGGTGGTGGAATCGGCACGTCGCGGATAGGCCGCGATCCCGGCGACGAGCACCGCGGCGATACAGATCGGCGCTATCCACACCAGGTAGGGGTGTGTGCCGGTCGGATCGAAGACGGCCGCGCGCGGCCAGGACAGGTTGAGCACCATGAACGCGCCGTAGCAGACGGCAAGGATGTTGATTGGGAGCCCGAATCGTCCGAGAGAGAAGAGCTTTCGTCCGTCGGCATCGGTCTGGCCCACATTCGCGTCCCACTTGCTGCCGCCGATGCCCAAGCGGCGCAACAATAGCGGTGTGGTGACCATCAGGTAGGCCAGGTAGATCAGTGCGATGCAGACGCTGCAGAGGCTCGTGAACAGTGCGGCGTTGCCGAAGTTGACCACCAGGATCAAGACACAGCACACCCCGACCACCACCGCTGGCGCGATGGGTGTGCCGGTCCGTGGGTTCACGTGCGACAGCACGGAGGAGAACGGCAGCTTGCCGTCGCGGGCCATCGAGAACATCAAGCGTGAGGCCGCGGTCTGGATGGCCAGGGTGCAGACAAACACCGCGATGGCCACATCGACGAGCAGCAGGGTGCCGAACGGGGAGGCCAGCTTGCTGTCCAATACATATGGAAGGCCGCCGGTGGCGAGCTGGCCGTCGGTCAGGCTGGGGGCGGCCATCAGGGCGCCCAGAATCATCAGCGCCCCGCCGATCGCCGACACCACGATCGCGGACAAGATGGTGCGCGGGGCAACCCGGCGGGGGTTCCGGGTTTCCTCGGCGAGCTCACTGGCCGAACCGAATCCGACAAGCACATAAGCGGCCATGAGCCCCGCTGCCAGGAATGCCCACGGATATCCGCTGCCCGCCTCGCCGGTGAGTAGCACCACGCTCGGACCGCGTTCGGCGCTGGCGAAGAGCATGCCCACCACGGCGACCACACCAACGATCTCGCAGGTGACGCCGATGGAGTTGATGCGGGACATCCAGTTGACCCCGACGGCGTTGATCGCCGTGGTCGCGACCAGAAGCAGCGATCCCAACAACACGGCATTCGAGGCGCCGCTGACGCTGGTCAACGAGGAGTCCGTGCCGATGAGCTGGAATCCGCTCCAGATCGTTGGCAGGACTACCTGCAGTGCGATGGCCGCCGCAGATGCGGTCACGATCTGGGCGATGATCATGAACCAGCCGGCGAACCAGCCCACCACAGCACCGCCGAGCCGCCGGGCCCATTGATAGATGGCTCCCGAGATGGGGTAGCGCGCCGCGAGTTCGGCGAAATTCAGCGCCACCATGTACTGCCCGGCGAAGACGATCGGCCAGGTCCAGAAGAAGGCCGGGCCGCCGAAGCTAAACCCGAATGCGAACAGCTGGAAGATCGTCGTCAAGATCGAGACGAACGAGAATCCGGCTGCGAAAGATGCGAATTTGCCAAGGCTCCGGTGTAGCTGAGGTTTGTAGCCGAACGCGGCAAGGTCGTCGGAGTCGGATCCGGCGATGCTCGCCGCAGACCGCGCCGCGGATTCGGTGGCCATCGGGGCGTTCATGGGCACTCCCAAGTCGGTCCTGGGGCACCGTTTTATGCGCCCTGTCTGGTTGGAAAACCCACTTCTATGTGGGAAGAAATATCTGTCATGCGATAGGTAAGTAAGTCTGACGGGCGCCCGGTACGCATGGGTGACAGTGCCGTTTCGGAACGTGGGCGCGGTGTAACATTGTCGTTTCGCAGATGTCGCAGCGATGACGAAAAGCTCACCACCCGATGGAATGAGGGCGTTGCCGAGCGGTACATGGAAGGGTCGGCACAATGTCAGGACGACCGCGGCGCACCAGTCCGATTCGCGAGGGAAAAACAACCCGCGACGAGATTCTCGATGCTTCGGCCGAGTTGTTCACCACCGATGGGTTCGCGGCAACCACCACCCGGCGCATCGCCGAGTCGGTGGGCGTGCAGCAGGCCTCGCTGTATTACCACTTCAAGACCAAGGACGACATCCTCGACGCGCTGCTGGCGATGACGATCGACCAGCCCCTGCACTACGCGGGGCTGATCGCCGATCGCCCGGAGGCGCCGGTTGTGCGTCTGTACGCGCTGGCGCTGGCCGATGCCGCCCAGCTGGCGGCGAGCCGATGGAACCTGGGTGCGCTCTATCTACTACCTGATCTGCGTGCCGATCGATTCGCGGTGTTCCGGGGCAAGCGGGACCAGCTCCGCACGCACTATCAGGATCTGGCGGCGGCGGCCGGCCGCGCGGACATGATCCGTGATGGGGTGGAGCGGCTACCTTTCCGGCTCGTCGAGTCGGTAATCATGCTTCGCGCCGACGGTGATTCGATCTCTCCGGAGGCGTTGGCGGACGCGACCTTGCGCGTTCTGGGGGTCACAGAGGATGCTCAACAGGTAGAGGGGTCGGCCCGGGCGCTGTTGACGCAGTTGGACTGGCCGGTGGCCGTTCCTAAGAGGTAGGCACAGTTGACCATGCTAGGGTGCCGTCCAGTACAGAGTAGCCAAAATGTGATGGGAATTAGGTGCTGTAGTAAATGTCCGATCTGAAGCCGTACTACGAGGAATCTCAGTCCATATACGACATTTCGGACGAATTTTATGGCCTTTTCCTTGACGAAGAAACCATGGGCTATACCTGTGCGTACTTCGAGCGCGACGACCTGACTCTCGCCGAGGCGCAGCTGGCCAAGTTCGACCTGGCGCTGGGCAAGCTCAACCTTGAGCCCGGGATGACGCTGCTGGACATCGGCTGTGGCTGGGGTGCCTGCCTGGAGCGCGCCATGCGTAAGTTTGACGTCAACGTCGTCGGTATCACGCTGAGCAAGAACCAGAGCGAGTACAGCCGCACGCGTCTGGCGAAGGTCGCCGCGGAAACCGGCCGCACCGCGGAAATTCGCATGCAGGGTTGGGAAGAATTCAACGATAAAGTCGATCGAATTGTGACGATCGGTGCATTCGAGGCATTCAAGCAAGAGCGTTACCCGATCTTCTTCGAACGCGCATATGACATTCTTCCCAGTGATGGTCGAATGCTTCTGCATACGATTCTGGCCCACACCCAGAAATTCTTCCGGGAAAATGGAATTCCGCTTACCATTAGTGACCTGAAATTCATGAAATTCATAGGCGAGGAGATCTTCCCCGGCGGGCAGTTGCCGGCCGTTGAGGATATCGAGAAGCTAGCTGCTGACTCCGGGTTCAACTTGGAGCGCGTGCATTTGCTGCAGCCGCACTATGCCAAGACCTTGGATATCTGGGCACAGAATCTTGAACAGCGCCGCGAGGAAGCCATCAGGATTCAGTCGCAAGAGGTTTACGACCGCTTCATGCGGTACCTGACCGGTTGCGCGGATTTCTTCCGTCGCGGTATCACCAACGTCGGTCAGTTCACCCTCGTCAAATAGCGAGACTTAACAGGCCAACGCCGTCTCACGCTTGCGCGAGGCGGCGTTTCTGTTCCTCAATGTCGAAATCAGCGGGTGGCCACGAGAGATTGAGGCTATCGAGTGTTTCGTCGAGAAGTGCGGTCACCGCGAGCCTGCTGAACCACTTGCGGTCGCAGGGAATGACGTGCCAGGGCGCGTACTCGGTGCTGGTCTGCTCCAGCACCGCTTGATAGGCCTCCTGGTAGGCGGGCCAGAATGCGCGCTCGTCGATGTCGTTGGGATTGAACTTCCAGTACTTGTCCGGACGGTCCAGGCGCTCGGCCAGGCGTTTCTTCTGTTCGTCGAGCGATACGACCAGTGCCACCTTGAGGATCGTCGTGCCGGCCTCCGTCAGCTCCTTCTCGAAGGCGTTGATCTCGTCGTAGCGGGCGCCCCAGACCGTCGGAGGCACCAGGTCGTGGACCCGCACCACCAGGACGTCCTCATAGTGCGAACGGTCGAAGACCCCAAGCTGCCCACCGGCGGGCAGTGCGTTGCGAATCCGCCACAGGTAGTGGTGCTTACGCTCTTCCTCGGTAGGCACCCCGAAGCTCACATGTTCAATTCCCTGCGGATCGACTTGCCCGACAACATGTTTGACGATGCCTCCCTTGCCGGAGGTGTCCATGCCCTGCAGGACCAGCAGCACCGAGCGGTGGTCTCCGCTACGCCCGTTGGCGTACAGCATCTCCTGCAGCAGCCCCAAGCGTTCGGACAGTTCCGCCTGCAGGGCCTCGCCGTCCTCTCGCGCCCCGTCGAACCCCGGTGTGGAACGGGTGTCGACATCGGCGAAATTCAGGCCGGGCCGGTAGCGCAGAGCGGACGTGTCGATCTTGAGGGTCATGCCCTGTGACCCTAGCGAGGTCGGTTACGCCGGGTGGGTTTGACGCGTTTGTAGCGCGGGAGGAACCGGTGACGGATGGGGCATGTCGACGAACGTCTCGCGAGATCCCCCCACACCCACGATGCCCAGCACCGCGTTCCAGGAGATCATCGTCAGGTAGTCGATGAGCTCATCGGAGCTCATCCGCGGGTGCGACATCCAGGAGTGAGTGGCCAATTGGACGCCGCCGACGATCATGTACGCCCACGGCTCCACGCCGTGGGTGTCCATCGACGCTTCAGACATCTGGCGACGCAGTGATAGGGCGAGCATGCGCGCGATGATGCGTTCGGAGTCGGCGATGGCCTTGCTGCGGCTGGTGGAGCTGTTGGCCATGACGAACGGATAGATCTCCGGCTCGGCGGCCACGGTCTCGACGTACACCTTGATCACGGTCCGGGTCAGGTCGTACCCGTCGAGGCGGGCAGTCAGGGCCGTAGCCATCTTGGGGATGAGCGTGGTCTGCGCGAACCGGGTCATCACGGCGGTTGTCAGATCGTTCTTGTCAACGAAGTACCGGTAGAGCACCGTCTTGGAGACGCCGATGTCGGAGGCGATCTCATCCATGCTGATATCGCGCCCCCGGTGCCTGATGGCATCGAGAGTGCCGTCCACGAGCTCGGTACGTCGTTCGACCTTGTGCTTATGCCAGCGGCGCTTGCGACCATCAGTCTTGATAGCCACAGGCTGCGTTTTACTTGCCACGGTTATCGCCACATTCCCATAGTTATCTGTAACCGATAGTACTTGACGGCCCCCGCGGGGATGCGTAACGCGCTCGATACCGGATGATGGAGGCGTGGCAGGCAAGCACAGCGATCAGCCGCGCACGCGGAAAGCACCCGGTGGTGTCTTCGCGATGGGCAATTCGGCCGTCGACGAGGAGCGCCGGAAACAGCTTCGCCGAATGAAAGCCGTGGCCACGGGATTTCTGGTCGGAGCCACCGTGCTGTTTCTGGCGTGCCGTTGGTGGCAGTCGATAGGCGCGCCGGGCTGGGTGGGTTATGTCGGAGCAGCCGCAGAGGCGGGTATGGTCGGCGCGCTTGCCGACTGGTTTGCTGTAACCGCATTGTTCCGGCACCCTCTCGGGCTAAAAATCCCGCACACCGCGATCATCAAACGCAAGAAGGATCAGCTGGGCGAGGGGCTCGGGAACTTCGTCCGGGAAAACTTCATGTCGCCGGCGGTCATCACCGCAAAGGTGCGCGATGCACAGATCGCGGGCCGGCTGGGTAAATGGATGAGCGACCGGTCGCATGCCGAGCGCGTCGCGGCCGAAGCCTCCACGGTGCTTCGGGTCGGCGCGCAGATGCTGCGCGACGAGGACGTGCAGCAGACCATCGACAGTGTGATCGTGCGCCGGATCGCCGAACCCAAATGGGGGCCGCCGGTGGGGCGCGTGCTCTCGACGGTGCTCAAGGAGGACCGCCACGCACCGGTCATCCAGCTGCTGTGCGATCGGGCCTTCGAATGGGCACTGGGCGCCAGCGACACCATTGATCGAGTGGTGGTGCGTGACTCGCCCAGCTGGACCCCCAAATTCGTCGACCACTTCGTGGGTGACCGCATTTACCGCGAGCTGGTCGACTTCACGGATAAGGTGCGTCGCAATCCCGACCACGACCTGCGCCAGTCCGTGAACAGGCTGTTGTACGACTTCGCCGATGACCTGCAGCACGACGACCTGACCATCGCCAAGGCCGAAGCGATCAAGGCCCGGTTGATGGCCCGCGCGGAAGTCCAGAATGCGGCCGCCACCGCCTGGTCCGCCGCCAAGAAGATGATCACCGAGTCGGTGGATGATCCGTCGAGTGAGCTACGTACCCGGATCGCTGACACCGTGGTGCGGATCGGGGAGACGCTGCGTGACGACGAGTCCGTGCGCGACAAGGTGGACGGTTGGGTCGAGCGTGCGGCCCGGCATCTGGTGGATCAGTACGGCGCGGAGATAACGGCCGTCATCACCGAAACGATCGAGCGATGGGACGCCGAGGAGGCCAGTCGCCGGATCGAATTGCATGTCGGCCGTGACCTGCAGTTCATTCGTATCAACGGCACAGTGGTGGGTTCGCTGGCAGGTTTGGTGATCTACACCATCGCGCAGGTGCTCTTCTAAAAAGGCCCTGACCCGGCTATTCCCGACCGGGAGTGACTTGGCCCACATTGCTAACAGAAGTGCTTGCAATAGCTAGCACTGCAGCTTACCGTGGTTCTTATGTCGCAGGAATCAGACCTCGCCACCGCTGTGAGCAACGCCGCTTCCGATATCGGAGGCTTCATCCGCGCACAGCGTGAGGCCGCACAGGTCTCCGTGCGTCAGCTGGCCGAAAAGGCCGGCGTGAGCAACCCGTACCTCAGTCAGATCGAACGCGGACTGCGCCGTCCGTCGGCCGAGGTGCTCAATCAAATCGCAAAGGCGCTAAGGGTTTCGGCGGAGGTGTTATACGTGCGTGCAGGCATTTTGGATCGTAGTGATGCCAGCCCGGTACGGGACGCCATCATTGCCGATACCTTCATCACCGAGCGGCAGAAGCAGGTGTTGTTGGACGTCTACAGCTCATTCGTTCAGCAAAACGCCGAAGCAAATTCGGATCTGGCTCAATCCGACCCCGAGTCCCCTGGCGACAACTGAATAACTTTCCCCATCCCCGAAAGGAATCTGGCATGACCAAGAAGAACACCTCGTTCGAAGACCTGAAAACCCCGTTCTACGTAGCCGTCGGCGCCGGTGACCTTGCCCTGGCGGCCGTCGCCGATGTGGTTGTCAAGCTGCGCGAGCGTGCCGAGGAAGCCGCCTCTGAGGCCGGCGCCCGCGTGGACGAGACCCGCGACCGGCTGCGCGAGCTGTCGGCCGAGCTGCCCACCGACGTCAACGAACTGCGCGACCGGTTCACCCCCGAAGAGCTGCGCAAGGTCGCCGAGGCCTACCTGCAGGTGGCGACCGATATCTACAACAACCTCGCCGAGCGTGGTGAAGAGGCCATCGAGCGTCTCCGCAGCACCCCCGGCATCGAAGAGAACGTGACTCGCGCTGAGGGTCTGGTCGGCAACTACGCCGAGCTGACCGAGCAGGCGCTGGGCACCGTAGCCAGCCAGACTCGCGCCGTCGGCGAGCGTGCCGCCAAGCTGGTCGGCATCGACCTGTCGAGCAAGGCCGCCCCGGCCACCAAGGCCGCGCCCGCCAAGAAGGCTCCGGCCAAGAAGGCCGCGCCCGCCAAGAAGGCCGCCCCCGCCAAGGCTGCTGCCAAGAAGGCTGCGCCCGCCAAGAAGGCTCCGGCCAAGAAGGCAGCGACCCGCACCATTACCCAGAAGTAGGCAATTCCAGCTCCGACAGCCACCCGATCAGCCACGTAGGCTGATCGGGTGGCTTTCACTTTTCATGTCTTCGCGCTGATTTCCCTCGTCGCTCTGGTCGCGGCGATCGTCGCGCTGGTTCATGCCGCGATTCAGCCAGCGGATGCGTTCGTGGCCGCAGAAAAGCAGACAAAAACCACCTGGATAGTCATTCTTGCCGGAGCCGCCGTGCTGACCCTGATTCCGGGGTTGGAGCTGTTGACCGCCGGGATCGCCGCGGTGGCCGCCGGGGTGTACTTCGTGGATGTTCGGCCCCGTGTGCTTGAGGTGCAGGGCAAGTCGCGCTAATGCGTGCGGTCGCGGCGCTGGTCGCGACGGCCGTGCTACTGGCCGCGAATGTGGTACCGGTGGCTGCTGCCGGGCCTGTGCTCATTGACCACGTGTCTTGGGGTGCAACATCTTTGGGTCGCACACTGCGTGTATATCCAACGCCGCTGGGGCGCACCTACGAGGCGCCCGATGGTGCCGATATCGCCTGGGCCGAGGTTCTCGCACTGGCCCCCGACGCGCAAACGCCCGGTATGCGAATGCAATTCGACTGCCATTGGTACGGACGGGTGTTCATTCCGAACAAGCCGAGCTGGAACCTGGAGCCCTGGCGGCCGCAGGTGGACGAGGCATTGATGACGGTGTCTCAGTGCAACCCCGGCGGACCTGAGATCTAGGTCCCTCTGCGGCGGCTCCCGGCACCGCGATTCGCCGCTGCGGCGGGGGCTTCAAGGCGCGCCGCGTAAAGGTAAGCAAATTGCAGTGTGACGTGAATCAATGGCGCCCGTGAATTACATATGTGTAATTCACCCGAGACCGGTGGTTTATCTCGGTGTTATTGGTGGAAGTAAGAATTCACTAAAGCCTCAGACAGCCCAATGGCAACTTTTCTTACCATTCTCCGCTTGCGTAACGCACACCTCGTGAGTAACGATTACAACAGTGATCACAATCTGATCACGACCGGAGTGGCAGGTGGTACATCACGCATCACGTGATCTCTCCGGGCACAGAGGATCGGGGTGCAGTGACATGAAGGTCGTCATGGACCGGGCACGATGGGTACGGGATAGGCGTGCGGTGTGTCTGATCATGAATGTGCTGTTTGCGATGTCGCTGTCCATGACCGCGAGCGTCGCGTCGGCCGACTCTGTGAATTGGGACGCGATTGCCGAATGTGAATCCGGTGGAAACTGGTCGGCAAATACCGGCAATGGTTTCTATGGTGGCCTGCAATTCAAGCCGTCCACGTGGGCATCTCATGGCGGTGTGGGTAATCCCGCCGATGCTTCCCGTGAACAGCAGATTGCCGTGGCCGAGAGTGTTTTGCAGTCGCAAGGTCTTGGCGCGTGGCCGGAATGTGGCGGTGGTGGCAGCGGCCCGATGACCGGTGGGCGCGCGGGATGCCAATTGGTCCCCGGCGGCAGCATCTTCGGGATCGTCAACTTCCGGCAGATGTGCAGCGGTGTCGTCGGACTGATTCCCGCGGGCTAGTCGCGTATCTGGCCGAGTGCGTGCACCGCAAGGCTTACGGAAACAGGGCGTTGGCTTGCGGATAGGGGATGGCTCGGTTCGCGAATCCGAAGGTGCCATGCTGGGCGATTTCCCGTGCTCCGTCGATAAAGGCCCCGAGCGCCGCGCGTGCCATCGCAGACCCGAGACTGATCCGGCGCACGCCCCAGTGGGCGATCTCGTCAATCGAATGGTTGAGCACGAATCCGGCGGCCAGCAGATTGACCGGGCGATCCACCTCCGCGCACACCGCGCGGACCGCGTCTGCGTCCGGCAGGCCCGGTGCGTACACCACGTCGGCACCGGCATCGGCGTACGCCTGCAGTCGTGTGATGGTGTCAGCCAGGTCTGCCCGGCCATACAGAAAGTTCTCGGCACGGGCGGTGAGCGTGAACGGAAAGGGCAGATCGCGCACCGTGTGCGCTGCCGCGGTGATGCGGTCCACCGCCTCGGACAGCGGGAAGATCGGGGCGTCCGGAATCCCGGTGGCATCCTCGATCGACCCGCCGACCAACCCCGAGGCCGCCGCTTCGCGGATCGTCATAGCGATATCCCCGATGGTGGGGCCGCCGTTCTCCAGGTCTGCCGAAACCGGCAGATGCGTGGCCGCCGCGATGTGGGACGCGTTGGCCAGCGTCTCGGCCTGGCTGACCAGGTTGGCGCCGTCCTGCCGTCCGAGGGAGAAGGCCAACCCGGCACTGGTGGTGGCCAGCGCGGGGAAGCCGTAACCGGTGAGGATCCGGGCCGATCCGGCATCCCACGGGTTGGGGACCACGAATATCCCGGACTGGTGAAGGGCAGCGAACACGACCGCACGCTCATGCTGGGAGGTCACGTATGGGACGCTACGCCCATGACGGATTCGGTAGGCACACCGGCGGTTTGGCCCACGCGCGGGGAGGTCGCCGCACGCATCGACCACACCCTGCTCAAACCCGAAGCGACACCCGAGGACGTGCAAGCCCTCATCGCCGAGGCCACCGATCTCGGAGTGCTCGCCGTATGCGTTTCGCCTTCGATGCTGCCGGTGGAGGCTCCCGGGCTGATTGTTGCGGCGGTCGCGGGATTTCCGTCGGGAAAACATCTTTCGTCCGTCAAGGCGCATGAGGCGGCCCTTGCCGTGGCCGCGGGTGCAACGGAGATCGACATGGTGATCGACGTCGGCGCCGCGGTCGCAGGCGATTTCGCCGCGGTACAGGCCGATATCGAGGCAGTCCGGCGTGCGATCCCGTCGGCGACCCTCAAGGTCATCATCGAATCCGCGGCGCTGCTGGAACATGGCGGTGCCGAGGCGGTCCGCCAGGCAAGCCGGGTGAGTGAGGCCGCCGGCGCCGATTTCGTGAAGACCTCCACCGGATTTCACCCGGCGGGCGGAGCCTCGGTGGAGGCCGTGCGGATCATGGCCGAGACGGTCGGCGGCCGGCTCGAGGTCAAGGCGAGTGGCGGTATCCGCACGGCGCAGGATGCCGCGGCCATGCTCCAGGCCGGCGCGACCCGGCTCGGTCTATCGAGTAGCCGCGCCGTCTTGGACGGCTTTCTGCACTAGAAAGACAGGTTCTGCAGGCAGGGGTTCTCGACCGGCTTCATCGGCTGATTGGTGCTCGACAGTTTCACCGTGATGCCGTCGTTGGTGACCTTGACCTCTTGGGCCTTGAGCCCCATCGGGTATTGGCCGCCGACGAGTCCCTTCGAGAAGGTGTCGAGCGCCGGCTGGATGATCTCGCGCGGCAGCCCGATAAACGCGGAGACGTTCTCGGACTGCAGCGTCACCATGCCGTCCTTGATGACCGGCTTGGTGGTGATCTGGGCCAGCCCTCCGGCAGCGCTCAGCGTCACCTCACCGGTGGATTCATTGGTGGTCGCATCGCCCACCAACGATCCGAGCATTCCCGGCACGAGGTCACGGGCGCTCTCGGTGATGCCGGCGGTCGGCCAGGACACTTCCACGTCGAGGCGACCGATCGTGCCGAGCGAGTCCGCCGTCTTCTTCAGCGAGATGTCACGCACCGTGATGGCGACGGACATCTTCTTGGCCTGTGCGATCTGGTTGCCCGCGGTCTTGATCGTGAGTTTGTCGATGTGATTGCCGAGGTATTGCACAACGAGCGGCATCGGGCCGAACGACGCGGTCGCGCCGTCCTGCACCAGGCACGAGGTGGCGGCGTTCACCTCACTGCTGGTCCGCTGGCGTGCGTAGAGCTCGATACCGAGTACAGCGGCCACGAACACGGCGACGACGATGACCGCGATGAGTACCAGCGACCTGTAGTCGCGACCCTTCTCGGGTTCGGCGGGCTGCGGCGGTGCCTCTGCGGACGGGGGTTCGACCGGCGGCGGTGCCACCGGGCTCTGCTGGGTGGGCAGCTGCTCCGGCGGCGGGGTCGGTGCGTGCTCCTGCTGCGCAGGCGGAACCTGCTGGGACGGCGGTTGCCACGGCGAAGGCTCGGGAGGTGTCGATCCAGGTGGTCCGAGCGGCGGCTGAGGCGGTGTCGTCACCCGCGCGATTGTGCCCTATTCGACTGAGGACGGGTTAAGGACGGGCAAGATCTTGCGGGTCTCGGCAACCGCGTCCAGGTTCAAATCCGCGACGATGAGCTCCGGTTCCGGACCCGCCTGTGCGATGAGTTCGCCGGTGGGTGAGGCCAGCAGACTGCCGCCGATCCCTGTCGGTGATCCGCTGGCAGGTGCCTCCAGAGCGGGCAGCGCTTGGTCGGATGCGGCGATGAAGCATGTCGAATCGGCCGCCCGCGCCCGTGCCAGCAGCGTCCATTGATCCCATTTTCCGGTCCCGGCGGCCCAGGACGCGCTGACCGTGATCACTTGCGCGCCGCGTCGTGCCAGGTCGGTGTAGAGGGCGGGGAAGCGGATGTCGTAGCACGTGGTCAGTCCGACGGTGACACCGTCGACCGTGATGAGCACCGGGTTGTCCCCGGGCGCGACGGTCGCCGACTCACGGAAGCCGAACGCGTCGTAGAGATGGATCTTGTCGTAGTGGGTGTCCACGCCGGGGCCGGTGGCCAGCAGCGTGTTGTGGACGCGTCCGTCCGAGGCGGGGGTGAACATCCCGGCGACGACGGTCAGTCCCGCCTCCTGCGCGATCGTGCGGACTCCGTCTGCCCAGGGGCCGTTCACCGGCTGCGCGACGGGGCGCAGGGGTACACCGAATCGGCACATGGTGGCTTCCGGGAAGACGACCAGGGTGGCGCCCTGGTCGGCGGCGTCACGCACCCTGGCCGCGACGGTGGCCAGGTTCTCGGTGGGATCGGCGCTGCTGGTGATCTGCGCCAACACTATCCGCATACCCCCAAGCCTAGGCCAGTGGCGCGACGGCTGCCCACGGTGTCGTCAAGATGCAATCACGAACCTGTCGGCGTTGTGGCTCGACAGGAAAACCGTTGTCGCGCAGTGATTTCAACATCATTCGCCAACGGACTCGGGGGCCGAACACGCCGTGCGGTGCTGCCGACGCCCAACAGCGGTCGGCCGCGGCGAGTAGATCGTGGATGGGCTGGCCCGGAACATTTTGGTGAATAAGGGCTTTCGGTAGTCGCTCGGCCAGATCGGATGGCTTGTCGATATCGAAGGGATCGCAGGCCAGAGTGAGTGTTCGCGGTCCGGACGCGTCGAGCAGTAGCCAGGCGCAGCGGCGGCCGAGCTCGTCGCAGGTGCCCTCGATGATGAGCCCGCCGGGCGCCAGCCGCGCCGCCATCGTGGCCCAGGCCTGCGCCACCTCCGATTCCGGATACTGGCGCAACACGTTGAAAGCGCGCACCAGAACCGGTGTGTGGCCTGCCAACTCGAATCCGCCGAGACCGAAATGGACCCCGTCACGCGGGGGAACCACCCGTGCCGGATCGATCTCCAGCCCCACCACCTGGACATCCTTGCGAACCGTCCGCAGCCGTGAGGCCAGCTCCAGGGTGGTGGTGGGCATGGCGCCGTATCCCAGATCGACCACCAGGGGGTCGGCGGCACCGGCCAGCACCGCCTGCACCTCGGGGTGATGGACCAGCCAGCGGTCACTGCGGCGCAGCCGGTTGATCCCGGTGGTGCCACGGGTGATGGCCCCCTGTGGGCGGGTGGGCGAGGACCCAGGTCGGGGGGTGGGGGAGGGTGCCACGTCTCCATGGTGCCTGGACGGCTGCTGCCTGCGGTAATCGGGATTTCTTGGGATCGGTAGCGGATGGGCCCGCCTTCACTTGAGCCATGACGGAGCCATCGGGGCGACGGACGATGAAGGGACAGATGATGAATCGAGTGATCGTGGGTGCCATGGGACTTCTCGCCGCCGGTGCGGTGGTGGTGGGCTGCTCGACCGACAAGCCGGGTGGATCGCAGGTCAGTTCGGGCAGCAACGCCGAGGTCAAGGTGGACGGCAAGGACCTGGCCGGCCTCGACCTCAAGTCGGTGACGTGCGTCAAGCAGGGCGGCAAGATCAACGTGGCCAGTGGCGCCGTCAACGGCCAGCAGGGTCTGGGTGTGGTGATGACCGACGAGGCGCCGCCCAAGGTGCAGTCGCTGGGATTGGTGTACGACGGTGCCGCGCTCGCGGTGAGCAGCGGGATGGGTGCCAGCGTCGGCTCGGCCGATGTCAAGGTCGACGGAAAGACGTACACCATCACGGGCGAAGCGTCGGGTGCCGACGTCAAGAACCCGATGGCCGGGATGATCACCAAGCCGTTCACCATCAAGGTGAGCTGCGGCTGACATCTCGACTGCGGCGGGCGTGCACAGCACGCCCGCCGCTTTTTACTATTCGGAGGTGACGATCATCGGTGACCTGGAGCGGGCCCGTCACCTGGCGCTGGCGGCCAAGGAAGAGGCCGCCAAGGAGATCTTGTTGTCACTGCTGGCCCAGGCCGAGGAGGCCGACCGCGACGATCTGGCATGCGAGGTGTTGGCCCAGCTTGCCGAGGTCTATCTGGTGCGTACCGCCTACGACGGCGTGACGGAAGGTATACGGCGGATTCGTGAGTGTCTGTCCTCCTACGCGGAAATTCGATCGGGGCGGCGCCCCGATCTGGCCGCGCGGGTCACCATGTCCGAGGCAGAGATCGACCACCTGATCTGTCGCTACACCCGGCGTGCCGCGTTCCTCGCCGCCGGATTGGCGGCGGCCAGCGGTGATCACGACGGTGCCGCGGCGAGTCTGGACACTCTGATCGATACGCCCGGGGACTTCGAGGATTTGGCCATCGAACAGCGCGGCCTGATCTGCTACGCCAGAATTTTGATGGCCAGGGGTTTGTGCGACGACGATATGTATGCGGACTCGGTGCCGATATGGGCCGTCCTCCTCGATCAGCTCGAGGAATACGCGGGTGCGGGTGACCCCGAGTCCGATCATCTGTTTGTCAACGGAGCGTTGTCGTATGGCCGGTTCTGCGTCGAGACCGGCCGGCTTGATGAGGCGCAGCCGTGGCTGCGGCGCGCCGAGGCGCGCGCCGGCGCGCGGGACTGGCAGTTGGCCGCTGCCCGTGCGCAGTTGGAGCGTGCCGCGGCGCGGTGGTCGGACGGCGATATCGCCGAAACCCAGACGCTGGTTCACCAGGCATACCCGGCGATTGCCGATCACGTCCGGGCGCACGATGTGTCCCGTAGCTGGCTGTACTTCGGCTTGATCAGATTCCGGATGGGCGCGCTGGACGAGGCCGACGAATGCTGGGGGCATGCCGAGCGGCATTGGCGCGAGATCGAAAAGCCGCTGCACATTCACCGAATCCTGCTGCAGCGCAGCTGGATCTCCATTCTTCGCGGTGACTTCGCCGTTGCGGTCGAGAAGGTGGCGCAGGCCCGGGAACTGCTGGACTCGTACCCGCGGCACAGCTGGCTGCAGTATGCCCGTCTCGACGATCAGCTGGGCAATATCTGGCGTGCCGACGCGCTGGCCGATCTTGGTCTCGACCCCGCCACCGGAGCGGTGCCCGGTGATGTGGACGGTCCCGGTTACCAGCGCGCGATGTCGAAGCTTCAACAGGCCGCAGACCTGAAGGTGCCTGCGGCGCTGGCTGTCGACGCGGTGCGCTACGCCATCCCCGATGCGGGTGCGCGGATGCGCTGGGCCAGGTGTGTGTCGGCGCCGCTACTGGCGGGCGCCTTCGCGGTGGCGAAGGAATGGGGCAACACCGTTCTGCTCACCGAGTTGATTGAATATCACAGTGCACGAGGGGCTTTCACTGCTGAGCTGAGCGAGAAGCAGGCAGGTTCGGCGCCCGGTGCCTGGGCCGCGATGGCCACTGCGGCGGTTCCCGTCGAGGGGGATCTGGCGTTGGTGGCCGCGGCTCCGCCAGTGCAGGCGGATGGTGGGCTCACCCGCCTCGGGCCGCTGCCACCGATGCGGATGGATCCCGCCGGTGATCAGATCATGAGCGGCTATCGGGAACTGGCCTGGCAGCGGTATGGCCGTGAGGTCACCGCCGCCGATGACGAATGGTCGACCTGGCCGTGACCGACACCTTGGTTCTGCGATTCGCCGATCTCGGCATCGCCACCTACGCGAGCCTGCGTGTGGTGGGAGATCCGTCCCGGACGGTCACCTGGGTCATCGAGCAGCAAGCCCTGGAAATTGCCTGCGGCGCGCTCTTTTCCGCGCTACCGGATCCGTCCGAGTCTGAGACTGCGCTCCTGGCCATCGAACGGGCGCTGACCGTGGGAGCCTTTGCGCGGCCTGATGCCGAACTCGACCTGGCCCGCGCGTTGGGTTCCCAGTTGGTGGCCGCCGACGGCTGGAAGCTGTTGTCCGAGTCCGTGTCATCTCCGCGTGCGGTGCTGTTTGTGACACCCAGTCCACGGTTGTCCCGGGTGCCCTGGGGGCAGTTGGCCATGCCGGGCACAGATGGTTTCCGGCTGATGGAGCTGGTCGACGTGCTGATGGCGGTGCCGCCCAATATCGTGCATGCGCCACGGCAGCCGGCGCGGTGGTGCGATCGTCACAACGGTCCTGCGGTACTGCTGCTTGACCCGCGAGTTCCCGGGCAGCGCCCGGATTCAACGTTGGGTTCGGTGCTGGGCCGTCCGTCTCCGGAGGCGCCTCTGACCCGCCATTTCGGCGAGCTGATGGACGCTTGCCAGGTGCTGCCTGCGGTCGGCGCACCTGTGGAACTGTTCCGCCGGAACGATATCGACCGCCACCGGCTTGCGGAGATGTGTGCGCAGCGCCCGGCCAGAATGCTGTACGTCGGCCACGCCAGCGCGGCGGAGGGCACCGTCGGCCACGCCGAGCGGGCGGCCCTGCATCTGGCCGAGGAGCACCCGCTGACCGCCGCCGACATGATGGCCGCGCGGCTCTCGATCCCGCCGCGAGTGGCGTTGTTGGCCTGTTCGTCTGGCGGCGATTACCGCTTTGATGAGGCGACGGGGCTTGCCGCCGCGATGATCCTGGGTGGGGCGGAGTTGGTGACCGCGACCCTGTGGTCGCTGCCGACAGCAGCTGCCTACAGCCAGTTCTCCACGCACACAACAGATCCCATGGCCGAAACGGTCGCAGAGGTGGACCGTGCGCATTGCGAAGAGGATGCCGGCCGCGCGGTGAATCGTTGGCAGCGAGTTCAGCTGCGGCGCTGGCGCGACGGCGACCATGCGGCGAGCCCGCTGCATTGGGCGGCTGTGGTCAGTTTCGCCGTTGACGGTGCCCGTTGAATCAGCCGGCGTGCACCCGGACCGCGATGATGCTGTGGTCACCCGGCCGGTAGTACGCGTCGACGATGCTGCCGGGCGCCATCTTCGGCAGCGTGGCGGCAGGTATCACCGCCGTCTCCCGTGCCGGGAACTGGCCACCGTCCGGCCGCGTCACCATGAGGTCCAGTTGCACCTCATGGCCCGCGCTGGTGGCATTCATCCCGGTGACGACTCCGCGGGAGCGGGTGCCCTGGGCGATCACCGCGCGCTGCGCCCCGGTCAACAGCCGCTTGCGGATCAGCAAGTGGTCGAATTCGGCGGCGAATTCCTCGATCGTGACGAGTCGTTCGTCGGCCTCTTCGTCCGGATGCGCCGACGTGTTCCGGTGACCGGACAGCAACGCCGCGCATCCACCGAAGACTCTGGCAATGGTGGGAAACAGTCCTGTGTTCATGTCGATAGCGTCGGCCCGCCCGGCTGCTACCGAACCCAACTTTTGGTCGGCAGACAACGATTACCCTTGTGACGGTGAGCATCGGGTCGGCAACATCCGAGGCCGCCGTCGCGGTGCAGTCGGCGGTGCCGCGGCGTGCCGTCATCGACCGGGCCTGGCGTGCGATCGGCTCCGGCGTCGAGGTGCTCAGCACCGACGATGGCGGGCCGCTGCGCCGGACCGTGAAACGAATCCTGGACCCGCTGGTCCTGCGGTTGCGTAGCAATGCGGCCTTTTCCGCGCCGGTGCTGGGGGCGGAGGTGGCCGCGGCCATGCATGCCTTGATCGTGGGGCATGGCCCGCAGTTGCGGGCCACCGCAGACTGGTTCGTGATGCTCAAGGCCGAGCGGCGCCGGCAGCGCATCACCACAGGCAACGCTCAAGAGCTGTACTTCCCGGTGTGTTTCGAATTGGCCGTCACCAAAGGTGTTCCGCAGGTTGCGGATCGGCACACGGTGATGGAGATTCTGCACGACCTGCATCGCGACCGGGACCGGACGGCGATCGAGGTACTCAACCGTCACGTCGAGGACCCGGATGTGGTGGCCCGGCTCGCCAGGTTGCGGGATCGGAGCTGGCGCGATGTGCGGCCGGACGACAGCATCACGGGACCGTTCTTCACGGGCCTCACCACGGTGCTCGGCGCGGCCGACAGTCATGGCGAGATGTCGGCGCGCCAACGGGTGTGGGCGGCCCTGATTGCCGATGCCACCCCATACAACCTGGGCGCCAGCGCGCATGGCGACGCTTCCGCTCTGCCGTGGTCCATTGTCGACATCGGGTTGAGTTCCGCTGAGCCGCAACGGCCTCCGGTCATCGACGGAGAAACCGAGGGCGCCCGTCCGATGGATCGCAGCGTTGTTGACCGGGTACGGGCCACGCTGCGCCGGGCGCTGGATCGCGACGAGCTGCCCGATGTTCCCTTGCTGTGTGCCGAGGAGGTCGACCGAGCCTGCGCCCCATGGGGTCTGCTGAGCGAGGACAAGCAGGCCGCTCTGCTGGCCGGCGTCGAGGTGGCCACGGACCTACGGCCACTGGGTGATTCGGTGGCGACGCGCTACGAGTTGTCCGGACGCGTCCAGGCTCGGCTCGCGAAAGAGGCCTACGTCATGCATGCCCGGCGCTACCTTGCCGCCGGTGACGCCATCCACCCCCGACAGCGCCAGGTCATCGACGACCTGACCGCATTCGCACGGCCCTACCTGAGCAGGTTGTGGGCCCGGTTGCACGGTCGCGATGTCTGGCAGGAATCCTGCGGTGACGTCGATGATCTCCGGTCGCTGCTGGAAGGGGTGGCACGCTCGGTGAGCCTGGACCACCGGCAGCGGATAAAAGCCATGCTGGAATTGCAGGTCGCCGGATGAAACTGATCAATGAATCAGGTTTGTGGACAACAGGTCCTGTGCCTGCGCCGGTTCCGGCGGTCGCCGTTCTCGAGGTCAGCGGTGCGGTGTTGTCGTGGTCGATCGAAGCCCTTGCGGATCCGCCGGTGATCAGCTTCACGGATGCGGAGCGGGCCGACTGGATGTGGAGGGTCCTCGGCGAGGCCGGACATGTCGCCGTCGTCGAGGCGCTGCGTGATCGTGATCCCACAGAGGTGATCGAGCTGTCGTCGGTGTTGGTGCTACCGGGATCTACGGATGTCTTGCGGCGGTTGGCGTTGGGGCATTGGTTTCGGAGATGGTGGCCGGCCAGCCGCCGTGACGGCATTGCCGTACTGGACCGGTCGGTGCTCGACGCCGAGCTCGCGGTGCTGACTGCGGCGGCCGAGGATTATTTCACCGACGACACCTTGGACGCGGATGTCGCTGGGCTGTTGGCACCGCATGGCGCGGCACTGGGTTCTCATCGTGACCCGCGCGTGGATTTGCTCGTGGCACGGTGCCGCGAACTTGCCGATGAGATTGGACTCCAGTGGGATTCACCGGACAGCGGGGCCGCACGGCGCGAGGACTATGCATTGGCCGCCGGCTCTGGTGGCGAACCCCGGCCCCCCGGCGCGATCGCTTTCGGCAGCGTGACGATCGCCTGGTCGGACGTGCCGCCGGGGATTTTCGACGCGGCCGAGCAGAATCTCGGATGGGCGGTCGTTACCGAGGATGCGACGGTGACCGCCCGGGTGCGGGCGGCGATATCCGGCCCGGAATCGTCCGAAGGTATTCCGGTCTTGTTGCGCTGCGGTGTGTTTCATGCGGCCGGCGTGCTGGATGCCGATGGCGGCGCGGTGCTGCCGGTCTTGGACGCACAGGAGCGGCCCGCTGAAGAGGTGCCGGCCTGGAATGCCGACTGGTCGGCGATGCGAGTGAGCGTGGGCGCCGGTGGCGCGGGTGAGCCCAGTGGGTTACGCGATCGGGTGCGGGCTTTCGCCCGCTCCCGACTGGCCAGGCCGGCCGATGACGCGTTCCTCGCCGAGCTGCTGGCCGCCGAGTCGGACTACTGACACCCGCATCGCGATCTAGTGGTGCTTGGAGATCCAGTCGGTGATGAAACCTTCCTCCACCCGGAACAGGTCGTTCACGTGGTACAGGATCAAGTCTTCGAGCCTGCCCCCGATGAACGGGATGTACACCTTGCATGTGCTGGAGAGTCTCAGCTGAGAACCGTGATCGGTATCGGAGAGCCTGCACACTCCGGTGAAGGAGCCCGGTCCGGCGGGAACCGAGGCGCCGTAGCTGCCCAGCGAGGATCCCTTGCTTTGATCAAACGGCTCGAAATGCTGCACCCGGGTGATCACCATGTCGGTGAGCATCACCTTCTGCGCGATCGGTGGCAGATAGATGCGGGGCAGATTCTGCTTGAGCACCACGTCGATACCGCGATCGGTCACGCTGTGGGTGTGAATCTCGGAGACAGGGGTGAGCCATCCGTACGCCGACATCAAGGTTTCCCAGTAGTCCCGGCTGGCAAAGTCCTGGTAGATCTTCTCGGCCGGAGCCGGAAAATTCACCGTGAAGACGGAACGCCTGGACATCGGACCCAGGTTAGCCGTGGGTGGCGATCCATTCGGAGGTGAATCGCTGTTCCGCGGAGAGCAGGTCCATGAGCTTTCCGCCGACGAAGCCCTCGATTTTGCCGCCTACCAGGGGGATCTTGACTTCGACGCCGACCTTCAGATCAAGTCGTGAACCCTTGGCTCCCGGCTGTAACCGCGCGGTGCCCGACAGGGTGACGGGTGCGCCCGGGATCGAGCCCACCACGGTGCCCTCGGATGTGCCGTCTGCGATGGCAGCCCATTTCTCGGTGCGGACGATCTGCAGGTCACCTCGGTGAAACTGCGAGACGATGCCGGGCAGCCGGTCGCTGCGCAACACCTGGGTGGTGACGATCTCGAGGGCGCCGTTCTCGGATTTCAGGGAATCCAGGGTTGCGGTATCTGCGCCGGAACCGGCCAGACGCTCGTTCCAGTAGGCCTTGTCGGCGAAGGCCGCGTGAACTTGCTCGACGGTTGCCGAGTACTCCACTGACAGGTCAAATGAGCGGGCCATGGGTGGCAAGGCTACCGTTACGGCCCGTGAGGTTGGCACGAGCAACGCGCGCGCAGATCGAGGATCTTGGCGCTGTTGTCGCTGACGATGCCCCGCTCGCCTCGCTGACGACATTGCGGCTGGGGCCGGTGGCCGCCACGCTCATTCGGTGCGAGAGCACAGCACAGTTGACGGGCACACTGGCCGCGCTCGATGGCCATCCCACCCTGCTGCTGGCGGGCGGCTCGAACCTGGTTTTGGCCGACGATCTTCCGGACCTCACCGTGGTGCACATCGCGGCGGCCGGTGTTGAGGTGGATGGGCCGCTACTGCGTGCGGATGCGGGCACCAACTGGGACGAGCTGGTGGCGCTGTCGCTGCATGCCGGTCTGGGTGGACTGGAATGTCTCTCGGGAATCCCGGGAACCGCCGGTGCCACGCCGGTACAGAATGTGGGCGCCTATGGCGTCGAGGTGGCTTCGCTGCTGCGCAGGGTTCGGGTGCTGGACCGGGCGACCGGCCAGGTGCGCTGGTACGAGCCCGGCGAGCTGGGGTTCGGCTATCGCACCAGCATTCTCAAGGGCACCGACGCGCGCGTGGTGCTGGAGGTTGAATTCGGGTTGTCCACCGATGGGCTGAGCTCGCCGATCCGGTATCCGGAGCTGGCCAAGGAGCTCGGGGCGGAGCCGGGGGAGCGCTTCGACGCGTTGGCGGTGCGCGAGGCGGTACTGGGCCTGCGCCGGCGTAAGGGCATGGTGCTCGACGACTCCGATCACGACACCTGGAGTGTCGGGTCATTCTTCACCAACCCTGTTGTGGCTGAGGGAGATCTGGGCGCAATTCGGGCACGCGTACGTGAACGGTTGGGGCCCGATATCGCTTTTCCGCAGTATCCGGCCCCTGACGGGGTGAAGCTCTCGGCAGGTTGGCTGGTGGAGCGGGCCGGGTTCGTCAAGGGTTATCCGGATGAACAGTCGGCGGTGCGGGTGTCGACGAAACATGCACTGGCACTGACGCATCGCGGAGGTGGGAGCACCGCTGACTTGCTGGGGCTGGCCCGGACCGTACGCGATGGAGTCCTGGATGCCTTCGGGGTGCGGCTGGTTCCCGAGCCGGTGCTGGTGGGCTGCGCGCTGTAACTTCCGGTAATCGAGCGTTGCATTGCGGCGATGGCTCGTACAGTGAGCCGATGGGGCTGGGAATCGGCGTGCACGGGCTCTTCGTGGGGCTCGGCGTGCTGGTCGCCGCCGTTGTTTTCGCCTGTGAAGCGCGCCGCCGGGGCGCCCCCGCCGAACAGTCGTTGATCGTGGTGGCGGGTGCTCTGGTTGGCGGTGCGATCGGGATGCGGCTGTCGGGTTGGTTGGAACACCTGAACCCGGCACACAATCCCAGCCTGGTTGAGGCGTGGATGTTCGGGTCACGCAGCATCATCGGCGGGCTGTTGGGGGCGTACATCGGTGTCCTGGTGGCCAAGCGACTCATCGGATACCGGGCCAAGACCGGTGACCTGTTCGCACCCGCGGTGGCGTTGGGTATGGCCGTGGGCCGGATCGGGTGTCACCTCACCGAGGCTCCGGGGCGGCCGACCTCGCTGCCCTGGGGTGTGCATGCTCCGGCGTCGCGGCCGAACTGCCCGGGATGCCTGGCCGGCGCGGCCATGCATCCGTCCTTTCTCTACGAGATCGCCTTCCAGTTAGTGGCTTTCGCGGTGCTGTGGTGGTGGCTGCGCTCACGCGTGACGCATCCCGGCGAGCTCTTCGTCCTCTACGTCTCCGCGTATGCGGTGTTCCGATTCTTCGTTGAGTTCAGCCGTGCCAACGAGACGGTGTGGCTGAATCTCACTCGACCGCAATGGGTTCTGCTGGTGGGAATGACATTCGCGGCTTGGCGGCTGTGGCGCGGATATCGCGGGGGATACTACGACGGCATCTTCCGCGGCCGCCTTTCCGAAGCGGTGCGGGCATGAGTTACCCACCGGAACAGCCCAAACCTGGCATCAACGGGGCGACGATGGTTGCAGGTGCACTCTCGTTCATTTTCGGTAATGCCGTGTTCGGGTTTCTCGCGCTGATGATCGGCGGGTCGCTGGCCGACAGGTCTGGCATCGGCTTCGAGATTGTGCCCGGCTTTGTCGCGGTGGTGGGGATCGCGGTGGCGTTCGGTGTGGGTGGCGTGCTCACTAGGAAGGGTGATCGCGACAAGCGCGGTTGGGGGGTGGGGCTGATGGTCGGCTGGGCGTTGGTGTCGATGCTCACCGTCGGATTCTGTACGGGGCTCAATCCGGTGCTGTACCAATGACCGTCCCGCCACAGCCGCCGCCGGAGGGCGAGCACCCGCCGCAGTACCCGTACGGCCCGTATTCGTACGGACCCGCCGGATACCCACCGCCGCCGGGCTATCCGCAGTATCCGCCGGGGTACTACCCGTACCGTCAGGCTCCGCCGAGGCCGGGTGGTGGTGCGGTCGTGGGGATGACATTCGTCGGGATCTTCGTCTTCTGGGTGATGACCTTCGGGACCTTTCTGGTCCTGGAGAACGCGATGAGTGGGGGATTCTCGCCTGATACCAGGGCCATCACGCTGGCCGTCGTGATGTCGGTCATCGGCTTGGGAGGTGGTCTGGGATTGACCATTTGGGGACGTGACTGGGTTCGGGGGCTGGGAATCGGATTCATGATCGGTTGGGCGACGGTGGCGATCATGACGGGGTTCATCGTGGGCTGCATTTCGATGCTGGAAGGGTTGGAGTAGACGTGGCTGGTATGGGGCTGCGCGGGGATCGGATCCTGCGCTACGTCAATGCTTTCTGCCCGTTGTGTCATGAGGTGAACCCGGAGCGTCCGCTCGCGGAGGTGGACCGGCTTTCAGGTTGGCTCGCGCATCGTGATGATCGGGTCTGGCTCGAACGGGCTTGCCGAGTGCACGGATTGGTGCGCACGCTCTACGACGAGGATGCCGAGATCCTTGAGTACCTGGAGGAGTGGACGGCCCCCACCAAGACCCACGTTCCGGATGTACCGGGCAATTACGATCCCATCCCGATGGCGTATCTGCGTGGGCTGCCCGAGATGCAGACCCAGCACACCTGCATCCTGTTGGCCGACATCACCGAAGCGTGTAATTTGCGTTGCCCGACCTGCTTCGCCGATTCGTCACCAGACCTGCACGGTGTGGTACCTGTGCAGCGTGTGCTCGCCAACGTGGACCAGCGCTTGGCCCGCGAGAACGGCCGGCTGGATGTCCTGATGCTGAGCGGCGGTGAGCCCACCGTGTACCCCGATCTCGGCCAGCTGTTCGATGAGTTGATGAATCGGCCCATCACCCGGATCTTGATCAATACCAACGGCGTTCTCATCGCCCGAGATGACGCGCTACTGGACCTGCTGGCACGCCACCGCGAACGCGTGGAGGTCTACCTGCAGTACGACGGCCCATCGGCGGACGCGTCGCGGCATCATCGAGGTGGCGATCTGACGAGAATCAAAGCTGAGGCGGTGCAACGTCTCTCCCATAGAGAAATCTTCACGACATTGGTCATGACCGCCGCGCTCGGTGTCAATGACACCGATATCGGTGCGGTCATCCGGGTCGCCCTCGATACGCCGTATGTGGGTGGTGTATCGATCCAGCCGCAGTTCGGGTCCGGCCGGGCCGGCGCGATCGATCCCCTGCAACGACTCACCCACACCGGTGTGCTCAAACGCCTTGGTCCACAGACCGGTGACGTCGTCACCTGGCGTGATTTGACGGCGCTGCCGTGTTCACATCCGCACTGTTGTTCGGTGGGATACATGTTGCGTGACGACGCGGGTGTGTGGCGGTCGCTGACCGCCCTCATCGGGTCCGAGCGTCTCAAGGAGAATCTGGGGTTGGTATCCAATCGCATTGCAGACCAGGAGGTCCCGCAGCAGCTCCGGTTGGCGGTCAAGGAGTCGCTGATGGGTCTGCTTTCTGAGCAGTCGTCCTTATCGCATCCCACAATCGGTGATGTGTGGAAAACCATTTGCGATAGTTGCGATTTGGGAATCTCGACATTGATGACTCTTGCGGCATCGGCACTACCGGGACGCCGGGCAAAGCTGCGCCGCATGCTCGGACAGCGAATAGTGCGGATTACGGTCAAGCCGTTCATGGACATGTCGACAATGATCGAGGAGCGGCTGACACAGTGTTGTGTGCACGTCGGAACGCACGCCGGGCAGGATCAGTGCGCACCGTTCTGTGCGGTACAGGCGTGGCCGGCGCTGTCCCGGCAACGGCTGTCGGTGTCCGCGGCGGGCGCTGCACCTGAGCTGGTCTTGCTTCCGATCCAATAGGCAAGTGCACCAACGTTGATGATCGCACCGAGCAGGCAGACTCCGGACCATCCGTGGGCGGAGTACATCCACGTCGACGCGATGGCACCGATAGCGCTGCCGATGGAATAGAAGGTCATGTAGGCGGCGGTGAGACGACCATGAAGTTCGGTCTCCAGCCGATAGATGAGGCTTTGGTTCGCCACGTGCACCGACTGCAGGCCGAAGTCGATGATCACTACTGCGAGGGCGAGTCCGAGCAGCGTCCAGCGCAGGGTGGCCGCCAATGCCCATGCCGCCAGCATCAACGACAGGCCTGCCCCGGTCACCCGGCTTGCCCAGCCCCTGTCGCACCATGCACCGGCCTTGAAGGCACCCAGTGCGCCCGCGGCGCCGGCTAGCCCGAACAACCCGACTTCGCTATGCGACAGGTGATACGGCGCAGCGATGAGTGGTAACACCATGGGCGTCAAGAGCACGGTGATGGCAGCGAAAATGAGCATCGCGAGGATGGCCCGAGAGCGCAGCACCGGCTCACTGCGCAGCAGCCACATGGTTGACAGCAGCAGCCGGCGGTAGGGCAGCCTGCGGTGTGGGCGCGCGGATTGCGGCAGTGTGCGTTGCAACAGTGCGGCCGTGGCGACCGCAGCGAGGGCGGCCGCCGCATAAACCGAGCGCCAGCCGAAGAGATCGGATAGCACGCCGGATACTGTGCGTGCCAAGAGAATTCCGCTGATTATCCCGCCGGTTACCACCCCGACCGCCCATCCCTGGCGCTCCGGGGCGGCGTGCACGGCGGTATAGGTGACCATCACCTGCGTCACCACGGCGAGTGCGCCCAGCGCGGTGACACTGGCCAGGAATGTCCACGCGTTCGGCGATATTGCGGTGGCGCACAGTGATGCGCTCAGCAGGACGGTTTGCCCGATGATGAGCCGGCGTTGGTCGACGATATCCCCGAGGGGGACGACCAGCAGCAGGCCGATGGCGTACCCGATCTGGGTGAGTGTCAGCACGATACCGACGTGCGCTGTGGGCATGGAGAATTGCGCGCCGATCGTGTCGAGCAGCGGCTGTGAGAAGTAGATGGTGGCCACCGCGAGGCCACTGGCAAGCGAGAACAACACGATGACGGGTCTGGTCAGCACATGCACCCCTGGGTAGAGTTGGTTTTACTTCGCAACCGTTGAAGCGTGGCATGGATGGTTGCATATTGCAACCAAAGGAGGTCGTCGATGGTGGGACGCGCCAGTCACGCGGATTCGAGCTGCACCTTGGCCAGGCCGTTGGGTGAGGTCGGGGACGGCTGGTCGCTGCTGATCGTTCGTGACGCGTTCGACGGTTTGCGCCGATTCGGTGAGTTTCAGAAGAGTCTTGGACTCGCGAAGAACATCCTGGCGTCTCGGCTGGCGACATTGGTGGACAACGGCATCCTCGAGACTGTTCCGGCCGGGGCGCGCCACGAGTACCAACTGACCGAGAAGGGCCGCGGGCTCTTCCCTGTCTTGGTGGCACTGCGGCAGTGGAGCGACGAGTTCTGTTTCGCCCCTGGAGAACCACGCGTTCGTCTGGTGGATCGCGAGACATCGCGGCCGGTGCAACGCTTCGAGCTGCGCGCGGCGGACGGCCGGGCACTGGCCCCGGAAGATACGGCCGTGCTCGGGGTCTAGTGCTGACTCGGCCGGAATCCGCCACAGGGCTCGCCTTCGGCGAATGCGGGTGGCGGTCGTTTACCGTTCGAATGTCCCGGGACCGAAGGAGCGGCCATGCGAAGCGGATTCTTGGTGCTGTTGGTGTGGGCCGGCCTGTTGGTGGCTCCTCTGGCGGCGGCCGACCCCGCCACCGCGGTGGACCCGGCATCCCCGGAAGCAACCACGATCCTGGCGCCGGCGCTCGCGGACGTGACGGCCCAGCTCGGCAAGCCGGTACGCCTCGACGTGCGCAGCCTCAAGGCTGCCGACGGCTGGGCCTTTCTGTGGTCTGCCATGCAGGAACCCGACGGCAACCCCATCGACTACACCGGCACCCCCTTTGCCGAAGCCTCCGCCAATGGCGTGCTGTCGAAGAAATACGTAGCGCTGCTGCATCAGGACGAGCAGGGCTGGACGCTCGTCGACAGGCGGGTCGGCCCGAGCGATGTCGCCTGGGCCGGGTGGAGTGCGCAGTACGGCGCGCCCGCGGCGATCTTCGATATCCCGGTCTACTAGCCGCGGCGCGGGCCAAAACCGCATGTCCCGCCCGATCCAACATGTGATCCTGGTCGGGCTGGGCGAAGCTGTCCGCAGCGGCCCGTATCGTGGGGTGTCGTGAAGTACCCCAGGCCGGATATCCGTGATGCGCTGACGCGGCGGCGCGCGCTCACGATGTTGGGTCTGACGGTGCCCGCTGTTGCTGCGGCCTGCACGACCGTCGGCCCGAATGCGCCGCAAGATGCCCCGTCACCGGGGGCGGTCCTGACCTTCTTGCCGGATGACAAGGCCAAGGACGTCAACCCGACTGCGCCGGTCAGCGTGACCGTGGCCAACGGGTGGTTCCAGGACGTGAAGTTGGTCAACGCCGACGGCAAGGTCGTCGCCGGAGCCCTCAGCCGCGACCAGACGAGGTTCCGCACCACCGAACCCCTGGGGTTCGACGTCACGTACTCCTGGAAGGGTTCGGCGGTAGGCCTGGACGGTAAGGCCGTCGCCGTGTCCGGCTCGTTCACCACTCTGGTGCCGACGGCGAAGGTCAATGGTCAGTTCCAGCTCGCCGATGGGCAGACCGTGGGGATCGCGGCTCCGGTGATCATCCAGTTCGACGCACACATCGCCGACAAGGCCGCGGCGGAGAAGTCGCTGAGCATCACGTGCGATCCGCCCACCGAAGGTGGTTGGGCCTGGCTGCCCGATGAGCAGCAGGGCTCCCGGGTGCATTGGCGATCACGTGAGTACTTCAAGGCCGGCACCAAGGTGGCGGTTAAGGCCAATCTCTACGGAATTCCCCTGGGGGACGGGGCATTTGGCAATGAGGACATGTCCCTGGACTTCAGTGTGGGGCGCCGCCAGATTGTCTACGCCGATGCGCCGAGTCACCGCATTCGGGTGACCACCGACGCGGGCACCATCTTGGACCTGCCGTGCAGCTATGGCGAGGCGGACCTGCCGCGCAACGTCACCCGCAGCGGGATTCACGTGGTCACCGAGAAGTACGAGGATTTCTGGATGTCCAACCCGGCGGCCGGGTACACCAACGTTCACGAGCGTTTCGCGGTCCGGATCTCCAACAATGGCGAGTTCATCCACGCCAACCCCAACACCGTTGGCCAGCAGGGCAGCACCAATGTCACGAACGGTTGTATCAACTTGTCGCTGGGGGATGCCGAGTCGTACTTCCGCACCGCCATCTATGGCGATCCCGTTGAGGTGACCGGTACTTCGATCGAGCTGTCGTACGCCGACGGCGATCTGTGGGACTGGGTGGTGGACTGGCCGACCTGGCAATCGATGTCGGCGCTGCCCCCGAACCCCAAGGAACGGACGATCACCACCACGCCGTCTACCTCGTCCATCCCGACCACCGTTCCGCTCACGCCGTCGGGCGCGCCGACACTCTCCGGGACGCCCACATCAGCCCCGTTGACCCCGTCCGGAGCGCCGTCGCTGTCCGGTACGCCGACGACCACGCCCCGCTAGTCGCTCGGATCTGTTTGTCGAAGAAGAGGATTGGCGCTCTGCGTGTTCAGTCGCGTGTCGCCCTGCGGGTAGAGGAGGCCTGATCCCGCGGTTTGACGACGATCTGGTCCAGGTTGACGTGCGATGGCCGCGACGCCACAAACGCGATGATCTCGGCGACGTCCTCGGCAATCAGCGGAGTGATGCCCCGGTAGACGGCATCGGCCCGGTCCTGGTCGCCGTCGAAACGCACCACCGAGAATTCGGTTTCCACCGCACCCGGAGCGACCTCGGTGAGCCGCACCGGCTTTCCCAGTAGCTCACCGCGCAGTGTGCGGTGCAGCGCGGCCTGCGCGTGCTTGGCCGAGGTGTATCCGCTGCCGCCGTCGTATACATCCAGCGCGGCGATGGAGGTGACGGTGACGATAAGTCCGTCGCCGGAAGCGATCAGTTTGGGCAGCAGGGCGCGAGTCACCTGGAGGGTGCCCACCACATTGGTCTCCCACATCCAGCGCCAGTGCTCCAGATCCGCTTCCAGTACCGGCTCCAGGCCCCACGCACCGCCGGCGTTGTTGACCAGGACATCCACCCGATCCAGGCTCTGCGCAAGGGCGGCAACCGAATCGGCGTCGGTGACATCGAGCACAACCGCGGTGCCCCCGATTTCCCTGGCCAGTGCGCTGATGCGGTCCTCGCGCCGCGCCGCAACCACAACATGAAATCCAAGGGCTGCAAGTGATTTCGCGGTTGCTGCACCGATTCCGGAGCTGGCGCCGGTAACGACCGCGACCCGGCCGTCGAACGTGGGATTGGTCATGGACGCCACTGTAGTCAGGGAGCGGCAATGGGCCGCTAGTAGGACATTGCCTCGTAGGGATGCTAAATTGCGCCTGTGTCCATCAAGCGCGCCGCCGAACCCCGGGTCACTTTCGTGATCGCGGGTATTGGTTCTCGGCTGCCGCTGGCTCGCGAGCTGTGTTGTCGCTGCGTCTGTCGCTGCGCCTAGTTTCTGCACGTCTTTCTTGACGTCCCGGGTGCGGTATCGCCCCAGTTCACAACACCATTAGCCATCAGTAGCCCGCGTTTCAGTCTTCGTCTGAACCCGGCCCCCCGCCAAAGGACCCTTCTCATGACTTCTCCGGTTCGCCGACCAGTTTCCCGCCACCAGATTCACCCGCCCGCCCTGTACATCGGCGATAGCGCCGCGTCCTCTGTGTTCCGTGCCGCACGTGTGCGCGGACCCGTGGCTCGCGACGCGATTGCCCAGGTCACAGGACTTTCCATTGCTACCGTCAACCGGCAGGTGACGGCCCTGCTCGATGCCGGGCTGCTGCGTGAACGTGCCGATCTCGCCGTCTCCGGCGCCATCGGCCGTCCCCGGGTGCCGGTGGAGCTCAACCATGAACCCTTCTTGACCCTCGGCATTCACATCGGTGCCCGTGCCACCAGCATCGTGGCGACCGACCTGTTCGGCCGGACCCTGGATGTGGTGGAAACCCCCACGCCAAACGGCCCGCAAGGCGCCGCGCTGGCTTCGCTGGCCGGGAGTGCGCAGCGGTACTTGGCCCGCTGGCACCGACGTCGCCCGCTGTGGATCGGGGTGGCCACCGGTGGTGTGGTCGACGGACCGGCCGGGACGGTTGATCACCCGCGTCTGGGCTGGACCGAGGCTCCCGTTGGCCGGGTCTTCGCCGACACGCTGGGTCTGCCGGTCTCGGTGGCCTCGCATGTGGACGCGATGGCTGGCGCAGAGCTGCTGCTGGGGCTGCGGCGTTTCGCAGCCCGTTCCCTGACGAGTCTGTACGTATATGCCCGTGAGACAGTTGGTTTCGCGCTGGCCATCGACGGTCGGGTGCACAGCCCGTCCAGCGGTCCGGGCACTATCGCGGCGCTGCCGGTTGATTCCGAATTGCTCGGTGGCACCGGCAAGTTGGAGACCACCGTGAGTGACGAGGCAGTGCTGGCGGCCGCACGCAGGCTACGTATCGTGCCGGCAGGTGACGGCGTGTCGGTGAGCGCGGTATACAAAGCCGCGCGTGGCGGCAATGACTCTGCGCAGCAACTGCTTTCCGAGCGTGGCCGGGTGCTGGGGCAGTCGGTGGCGTTACTGCGCGACATCCTGAACCCCGATGAGGTGATCGTCGGTGGGCAGGCCTTCACCGAGTACCCCGAGGTGATGAACGACGTCGAGACGGCGTTCCTGGATCGATCGACGTTGTCCAAGCGCGATATTCGGGTGACGGCGTTCGGTAACCGGGTTCAGGAAGCGGGTGCCGGTGTGGTGTCCTTGGGGGGATTGTTCGCCGATCCGCTGGGCGCCATGCGACGGGCATCGGCCCGGCGCTCGGAGACCTCCGCACTGGCCTAGGGCTCGTCATGCGCCGAGAGTGAGGCTATGGCGGGAATTCTCGCGGTTTTCCGCCATAGCCTCACCGAGGCGATGTGATTGCTGGCGATTTGGCCGCGAATCTACGACTCGGGGCCAAAAAGTGATAGGCATGTGCGCATGACGCATATCCACCACGTGTCCTCTGCGAAGGTGCCGATGGCGTATGCCTTCGACTACATCAGTGATGCGCACCATCTGGCGGACTGGATGTTCGGAATCGAGCACGTTCGTTTTGTGAACGACGTGCCACGGGGGCTCGGAGCGAAATACGACATCGCCATCAACCTCGGCGCCACGCTCCGGTCGACGATCGAGGTGACGGGGTGGGACCCCGACACCCTGTTCACCACCGAGTCGCGTTCCGGGATCGACAACCAGATCGAATGCCGGTTCCGGCCGATATCCGATGACGAAACCGAGCTGGAGATCAACATCGACTACCGGCTGCCGGGCGGGCTCGCCGGGCGGGCGCTGGGCAAGGTCATCTCGCCGTTCATCTCGCTGGCCATCACGCATTCGGATGAGAAGTTGCGCAAGATCCTCGAAGAGGGATACCGGCAGAAGATCGCCGCACGCTGAGGCTCAAGCCGCTGGTAGGAGTGCTGCGCACCGATAGCTTGTGCGCTAGTGACAAGATGGCAGTGTGCTTAGTGGCGATGAGTTCGCGCGCCGGGCGGTTTCGGCGCTGAAGCCGCGCCGCATCGCCGTCCTATCCGTACACACCTCGCCACTGGCTCAGCCGGGCACCGGCGATGCCGGCGGGATGAACGTCTACGTGCTGCAAACGGCCCTTCAACTGGCCCGCCGGGGTGTCGCCGTCGACATCTTCACCCGTGCCACCGCGTCCTCCGATGAGCCGGTGGTATCCGTCGCCGATGGGGTGACCGTGCGCAATATCGTCGCGGGGCCGTTCGAGGGCCTGGACAAGTACGACCTGCCCACCCAGCTGTGCGCATTCACCGCCGGGGTGTTGCGCGCCGAGGCGGTCCACGAGCCCGGCTACTACAACCTGGTTCACTCGCACTACTGGCTTTCCGGTCAGGCGGGGTGGCTGGCGCGGGACCGGTGGGGCGTTCCGTTGGTTCATACCGCGCATACGCTCGCCGCGGTGAAGAATCGGACGCTCGCCGAAGGAGACCGTCCGGAGCCCGCGTTGCGTGCGGTGGGGGAGCAGCAGGTGGTGGATGAGGCCGACCGGCTCATCGTCAACACCAAAGATGAAGCCGAGCAGCTGGTTTCGATACATGCCGCAGACCCTGGCCGCATCGATATCGTGCATCCGGGTGTCGATTTGGACGTGTTCACGCCCGGAGACAAGTCGGCAGCGCGTGCCGAGCTCGGCCTGCGAGCCGATGAACAGATCGTCGCCTTTGTCGGAAGAATTCAGCCGCTCAAGGCTCCCGACCTGCTGGTACGTGCGGCCCAGCAGCTGCCAGGGGTGCGAGTTCTCATCGTCGGCGGGCCATCCGGCAGCGGTCTCGACGAGCCCACGGCATTGCAGGATCTCGCCGTGGATCTCGGCATCGCGGACCGTGTCACCTTCCTACCGCCGCAGTCACGAGAGCGGCTTGCCCAGGTATATCGGGCGGCCGATATCGTTGCGGTGCCCAGCTATTCGGAATCATTTGGCCTCGTGGCGATCGAGGCTCAAGCGTGTGGCACCCCGGTGGTGGCGGCCGACGTGGGAGGCCTTCCGGTGGCTGTCGCGGATCAACGTACCGGTCTTCTGGTCCCGACGCATTGCACCCAGGACTGGGCGGATGCCATCGGGAACTTGTTGGCGCGTAACGGTTCCGAGCTCAGCCAGGCGGCCGCTGCGCACGCCGCGGGCTTCTCCTGGTCCAGCACCGCCGAGGCCCTGCTGGCCAGCTACAGCCGCGCCATCGCTGATTACCGTGCACCACAAAGGCCCGCGACGCCGCGTGCGCCGCGTGCGCGATTCCGGTCGCGCCGGCTGTCCGGCTTGCGGCGATGACCACCGCGGGAGAGGCCTACGCCACCATTGTGCGGACGCTGGTGGACCGGGAGGTCACCTTTACCGAGCACCACGGGCCGGACGGCAAACCGGCGCTGATCGTGGAGCTGCCGGGCGAACGCAAGCAGAAGATCACCACGATGCTCAGCCCGGGTGAGCATGCCGTGCGCGTCGAGGTGTTCGTGTGTCGCCGACCCGACGAGAACACCGAGGGCGTTTACCGCTACCTGCTCAAACGCAACCGCCGCTTGTACGCCGTCGCGTACACGATCGACAACATGGGCGACATCTACCTGGTGGGCCGCCTGCCGCTGCCCGCGGTTACCCCGGATGAGATCGACAGGTTGCTCGGGCAGGTGCTGGAAGCCGTGGACAACGACTTCAACATCTTGCTGGAGCTGGGATTCAAGACGTCCATTCAGAAGGAATGGGCGTGGCGCACTTCGCGGGGCGAGTCGTTGAAGAACCTTGAGGCCTTCGAGCATCTCATCGAGGATTGACCCTCTTCGGGCAGTACAGGCCCGAAGACGCAAGGACCATCAGCACGGACTAGACGCGGCGTGCAAGACTGTCCGGCGTGACGTTTCGTAGCCCTCTGCCCGACGTTTCCATTCCCGACTGCTCGGTCTACGAGTACGTATTCGGAGATACCGGCGTAGACGACAGTCGTGTCGCGCTGATCGACGGGCTTTCCGGTGCGCAGACCACCTTCGGCGAGCTGCGGTCGCAAGTCGACGCCACGGCGGCGGGCCTGGCCGCCCGCGGGTTCGGCCTCGGCGATGTCGCAGCGGTCTTCCTGCCGAACTGCTCGACGTTCGCGGTGGTGCTGCACGGCATCTTGCGTGCGGGCGGTACCGCCAGCACCGTGAACGTGTTGTACACCGCCGAGGAACTGGCCAAGCAGCTCATCGATTCCAAAGCGCAGCTCGTCTTCACGGTGTCGCCGCTGCTGTCGCGGGCGCTGGAGGCCGCGGAGATCGCGGGCATTGATGCCGCGAACGTGATCACCATCGACCCCGTCGAGGGGCGGCGCTCGCTGGCCGACATCGTGCGGCCCGATCTGGCGCCGCCGGAGGTTTCCTTCGACCCGGCAACGCATTTGGCGGTGCTGCCGTATTCCTCGGGAACCACCGGCAAGGCCAAGGGCGTCATGCTCACCCACTACAACCTGGTCGCCAACATCGCGCAGGCCAAACACCTGTACGGAGTGGAGCAGGGCGACCGGGTGCTGGCCGTCCTTCCGTTCTTCCACATCTACGGCCTGGTCGTACTGCTTAACGTGCAGCTCAAGCTGGGGGCCGAGCTGGTGATTCTGCCGCGCTTCGAGCTCGACACCTTCCTGGGCTCCATCGCCAACTACCGCGTGGACCACGTCTTCGTGGCGCCGCCGGTGGCGGTGGTGCTGGCCAAGCATCCGGATGTCGACAAGCACGACGTCTCCTGCTTGCGCTCGGTGTTCTCCGGCGCCGCTCCGTTGGACGAACAGCTGGGCAATGCCGTTGCCGCACGACTCAATTGCCGCGTCAGTCAGGGTTATGGCATGACCGAGTTGAGCCCCGTCAGCCACCTCATCCCGCCGGGCCGGCCCGATATTCCGCTGAACTCGGTGGGTATTCCGGTCCCGAACACCGAGAACAAGCTCATCGACACCGAGACCGGTGCGGAGATCGATGTACCGGCCGAAGGCGAGAGTGCCCCCGGCGAGCTGCTGGTACGGGGCCCCAATGTGATGGCCGGTTACCTCGGCAACGAGGAGGCCACCGCGGCCACGATCGAGCCCGACGGATTCCTGCACACCGGAGATATCGCTGTCGTGCGTGCCGACGGAGTGGTGACGATCGTCGACCGGCTCAAGGAGCTCATCAAGTACAAGGGCTACCAGGTGCCACCCGCGGAATTGGAGGCGCTGCTGCTGTCCCACCCGGGTATCGGCGACGCCGCCGTGATCGGCGTTCCCGACCCGTCCAGTGGCGAGATTCCCAAAGCCTTTGTGGTGCGCACCGATTCCGACCTCACCGATGAGGCCGTTATGGCCTTCGTCGAGCAGAAAGTGGCTCCGCACAAGCGGATTCGGCAGGTGGAGTTCATCGACGCGATCCCCAAGAGCGCTGCGGGCAAGATCCTGCGCAAGGACCTGCGCGCGCGTATCTGACCCGCGAAATCCGCTGGCGGATTCTCAGACCCGAGTGGCACCCTGGAGCACATGGGTCATGTGTATGGCGAGATCGACGACAAGCTCGCTCGATGGTTGACCGAGCAGCCGGTGTTCTTCGTGGGCACCGCGCCCTCCGGCCCGGCCGGGCATGTCAACGTCTCCCCCAAGGGCATGGCCGGGACCTTCGCGGTGCTCGGCCCACACCGGGTGGGCTACCTGGACTACTTCGGTAGCGGTGCGGAGACCATCGCGCACGTGCGGGACAACGGGCGCATCGTGCTGATGTTCTGCTCGTTCGACAAGCGCTGCCGCATCATCAGGCTCCACGGCACCGCGCGTGTGGTGCAGTTCAACGAGCCCGAATACTCGAAACTGCGCAGCCACTTCACTCAGGATCTCGAAAAAGGCGCGCGCTCAATCATTTTGGTTGACGTCACCCGGGTGGCCGATTCGTGCGGCTATTCGGTTCCGCTGATGGACTTCGTGGGGCATCGCGATGTGTACGAGAAGCACATCGAGAAGGTGCCCGAGGAGAAGATGACTCTGGAGAGTGCGCTGGAGAACAACGGCAGCTCGATCGATGGCCTGACTGCTCTGCGATAGCCTGCACGCGGTACGACTAACCCGACATTAATCTCGCCGGACTCTTGACAAGCAGTCGGGCGTGACAGACGCTTAGTTTACGTTTACGAGTGATGCGTAAGCGATAAGCGAAGGGTGATGCCAATGACGGCACCCGACGCGGGAGCCTACCCGCGCCGACGTCCAAAGGTCAGCTACGGGGCCAGCGCAGTGGTGACGGGCGCGGGCAGCGGGATCGGCCGAGCATTCGCAGAGGCCATCGTGGCCCGCGGTGGCCGGGTGGTATGCGCCGATATCAACCTGGCCCGCGCGCGAGAGACCGTCGATCAGCTCGGACGGGTCAGCGCGCACCCGGTCGCGTGTGATGTCAGCTCGTACGACGAGATCGTCAAGCTGGCCGATGTCGCGACCGACTGGCTGGGGCACGCCCCGGATCTGGTGATCAACAATGCGGGGATTGGAACCGGCGGTAAACCCATCGGTGAGGTGTCGATGGACGATTGGAACGCCACCATCGGTATCAACATGTGGGGAATGATCTACGGCTGCCAGGTCTTCACGCCGCTGCTGCGGGAACAGGGATTCGGCGGCATCGTCAACGTATCGTCGGCCGCCAGCTTCGCGGCCGCGCCACTGATGGGTCCCTATAACGTCAGCAAGGCCGCCGTGCTCGCACTGTCGGAGACGCTGCGTGCCGAGCTGGCCGGTAGCGGGGTGCGCGTGACCGTGCTGTGCCCCACGGCGGTCAAAACCAACATCCTGGATGGCGCGCGTATCCCCGGGCCACTGAGCAACCTCGCGAGCACCGCATTCAAATGGGTTGGGGTGTCGCCGGAATGGATCGCGAAGACCACCCTCAACGCACACGACCGGGGGCGGCTCTATGTGGTGCCGCAGCCCGATGCCAAACTCATCTGGGCCATGAAACGACATGCGCCCGTGCCCTATTTGTGGGGCGCAGGAATCATCTCGCGACTGGGCCGATTGCTTCCCGAGGACACCGATCCGCGTGAGTTATGGGATACCGCCTACGAACAGGAGTCCCCGGTCAAGGTGGTGCGGTGATGCCCGGCGCGGTGCTGCCGGTCGTCGTGGTAGGCGCCGGATACACCGGTTTGGGCACCGCGGTGGGACTGCAGGAGGCAGGGATCATCGGCTTCACCGTGCTCGACCGCGCCCGGCCGGAACCGGGGAGTTGGCGTGACGACACCATTGCCCTGTTCGGGCTGGGCCCCCATGTGACGTTCGGCAGCGAGGTCACCCGCATCGAACTCGACGATGACGTATGGATTGTGGATTTAGAAGGGGGACAGCGCGTCACTGCACATACGGTGGTGCTGGCCACCGGGTCGGTGGGCGGTAGTCCGGACATCCCGGGACTCGACGGATATACCGGAAGGGTCCTCGATGCCGCCGAGGTCGGTGACGGTGCGGGGCTCGCTGGGCTGCGCGTCGCGGTGGTGGGCAACAGTGCCGCCGCCGCGTCCATTCTGCCGGTAGTGGTGCGAAATGCCGCCACTGTCAAACTTTTTCAGAGCTCACCCGATTGGATACTGCCCCGGCCGAGTGGCCGGATCGGGCAACTTCTGGACCGCACGCTGCGCGACGAGACGCGCCAGGCCTGGTTCTCGGGTAGACGGCCCACATCGCGCGGACTGCTCGAAGTGGTGGCCCAGCGCAACCTGCGCCGGCGCGTGCCGGACCCCTGGATTCGGCGTCAGCTGACGCCGTTAAGGCTCACCGGTCGCCCCAACGTCGTGGTGACCGATGAGTTCCTTACCGCCTTGCAGGCGCGCAACTGCAAGCTGGTTACCTGGCCGATTGCCCGGTTTAGCAGCGGGGGCATCCGCACCGCCGAAGGCATCGACCACCAGTGCGATGCGGTGATTTTCGCGTCCAACCCGGATGCGGGCTCGAGCACCGAGAGGGTGTCGGTGGTGGGGGCGCGGCGTCGCAAGCTGAAGCAGGCGGGCAGCATCCCGACCACGGTGGCCGGTTTCCCGAACTTGTTCATCGCCGATCCGCCGACGACCGAACCGAGTCGCGACAGTGCTCGCAAGACGCAGGCACGGATCAACGCGGTAGTCGGCGGGGTGTCGCTGGCATTGCGCTCGCTGGACGCGACCGGAACCGTGGTTGTCGAGGCCTCACGGCGCACCAAAGCCACCGCAGCGCTCACCGCCATTGGATTGCGGCCAGTGCTGTCCCGGGCCCGCCTGGACAAAACGGGTAAGCCGGGCGTGCTGCTGGCGCGGCAGATCGTCTCGACCATCATGGCGATCGGCGGATCGATGCCCCGCGGTACCGAGGTGGCTCGATTGAGAGATCCGTTACGGGGAGAATGGGTTCGGGCGGGCGCGGCGCTCAGCGCCGATGATCCCGGTCCGGTCATCTTGTACGTCCACGGCAGCGGCTACGTCATCTGCTCGGCGAAAACTCACCGTTCGATGGTCGCCCGCCTTTCGGAGGCAACGGGGCTGCCGGCCTTCACCGTCGACTACCGGCTGGCACCCGAACATCTCTTCCCGGCCGCTGCCGACGATGTTCGGGCCGCCTATGACTGGTTACTGGAACGTGGCCACGCTGCCCAGGACATTGTGGTCGCCGGTGATTCGGCGGGTGGCCATCTCGCGGTGGACCTGCTCATCGAGAATCATCGGCTGGGTGTACCCCAGCCGGGCGCGATGGCATTGTTCTCGCCCCTGCTGGACCTGACGCTTGGCCTGGCCGCCGAACGCGAAAAGGTGCAGCCCGATCCGGTCATCACCGCGGCGGCCGCCAAACATCTGGTGGACAAATACACCCGCGCTGAGCCCGCGGATTCGCCGCGCTTACGCCTGAGCTTTCCGCCCGGTATCGCATTGCCGCCCATTCTTATTCAGGCTGGCGGAGTCGAGTTCCTGGCCGCCGACGCGCAGCAGCTGGCACACATGATCGAGCAGGCCGGCGGGCAGTGCGATCTGCAGGTCTGGCCCGGCCAGATCCATGTTTTCCAGGCGTTGCCCCGATTGATTCCGGAGGCCAACCCGGCGCTGAGCGAGGCCGCCCGATTCATCACCGGGGTGCTGACCCATCGGCCGTCACGCACGGCCCGGACCGCATAGGAAGGACGAGAGATGGCCATTGTTCTGGAAGACATGCTGCAGACCATCAAGGACAAACAGTGGGCCCTGGCCGATGTGGACTGGGACGCACCCGGTGCCGAGCAGATCACCGATGAGCAGCGGCCCAAGCTGAAGGCCTTCATGGCCGACCTGGTCTGGATCGAGAACATCGGTGCGCGAGGCTTTTCGGCGTTGGCCAAGAAGGCCCCCAACGAGACGCTCGCGGAGATCTATCGGTACTTCCATGCCGAAGAGCAAAAGCACGCGAATGCCGAGCTGGCATTGATGCGGCGCTGGGGCATGCTCGAGCAGGATGAAGTGCCCGTCCCCAATGTGAACGTGCGCTTGGCCATTGAATGGCTGGACCGCTACTCGGACGGGCTGTCGCTGACCGTGCTGGGCACCATCATCCCGTTACTGGAAGTGGCCCTGGATGGCGCGCTGCTGAAATTCCTGCTGGAGGAGGTCAACGACCCGATCTGCCACCAGGCCTTCCGGCATATCAATTCCGACGAATCACGCCATCTGGCAGTCGATTTCCATGTGTTGGACATGATGGGCCAGGGCAACCTGCGCCGTGTCGTCATCGAGAATGTCGCTACCGTGCTCAACCCGTCGCTGCTGATGGGTCTGCTCTTGGGGCTCGGCACCGGGATCCCGCTCATCAACCGGATCAAGGGCAATCTGATTGGCATGGGCCTGCGTGAGCAGCGCCTGTACGACGCGATGGAGCGGTTCGTCAACGTCGGCAGCCGTGGCAAGGGCACACGACTGCTGGTGTACCAGGTACTGCGGCTTGGTGCGGCGATGATCACCAATGCACAGAACCCTCTGCACGGCCCGTATCACGCGATGGCCAACACCATGGTCAAGCTGTCCGACTATTACCCCAAGCGCTGGCTTGCCGAACAGCCGAGCTGGTCCAAGGAACTCACCTACGAGGTCAGTGCATGAGTGACCAACCTGATCACTATGTAGCCGTCATCGGTGCCGGGCTGGCCGGATTCGGTATCGGGTTGGAGCTGCGCCGGCGAGGTATCGACGACTTCGTCATCTACGAGCGCATGGACGGCGTCGGTGGTACCTGGCGTCAGAACGTCTACCCCGGTATCGGAGTGGATATTCCGGCACAGGCCTACCAGTTTCGCCATGCCCTGAACCCCGAGTGGACCAGGTTCTACGCCAAGGGCGGGGAGGTGCTCAGCTACATCGAGCGGCTGTACCGCGAGAACGACGTGCAGCGATTCGTCAGATTCGGCAGTGACGTGGGCGCGCGTACCTGGGACGAGGACGCGAAGTTGTGGAGGCTTCGGGTCAATGGGCAGGAGGTGACGGCCAGATTCGTCGTCGTCGCGGCGGGCCCATTTCCCGAGCCCAAACCGGCAGAACTGAAGGGGCTTGACGACTTCCGCGGCACCGTCCTGCGTTCGGCGGCCTGGGACCACAGCGTGGATCTGAAGGGCAAGCGTGTCGCCATCATCGGCACCGGGGCCAGTGCTGTGCAGATCATTCCGGAGATCGCACGTGAAGTCGGCCATCTCGACGTCTATCAGCGGACGCCGATCTGGGTTTTCCCCAAGATCGACCCGAGCATGCCGGCACCGGTGCGGGCACTGTTCCGCCGGATACCGAGGACTCAGCGCTTGCTGCAGGAGGGCCTGGAATTCATCGTGGGCGGTGCGCTTGTCTACGGGGTGCTCAATGCCGGTCGCCTGGGCAACACCCCAGGGGCGCTGCGTTGGCTGCTCGGTAATGTCTCGTACCGGCTGCAGGTGCCCGATAAGGAGTTACGGGCCAAGCTGACCCCCGACTACGACTTCGGGTGCAAGCGCCCTGCTACCTCCAACACCTATCTGCCGACCTTCAACCGGGCGAACGTTGAGCTGGTCACCGATCCGATCGACACCATCACCGCCGACGGTGTTCGTACCGCCGCGGGCGTGGAGCGAGAGATCGACGCCTTGATCCTCGCCACCGGATTCCGGTTGTTCTTCGACCCGCAGGTGTATCGGGACCGGCCGGTGAGCGGCCGGGGCGGCTTCGATCTCGCCGACTTCTATCAGAACCACCCGCCGCAGAGCTATCACGGCTTCTCGATACCGGGATTGCCCAACAGCTTCAACGTCTTTGGGCAATATGGCTGGACCGGTGGCACGTATCACAGCGTGGTCGACACCGCCGCCATCCATATCGGGCGGGTCATCGGCGAGGCTCAACGACTCGGGGCCACCGATGTCGAGGTGCGTGCCGGCGCGGCCGACGCGTGGACCAGGGATGCGCGGTCGCGCTACACCTACTCGCTGTTCCAGACCGGTAACTGCACCACTGCCAACAGCTACTACTTCGACCACAACGGCGAATCCGCGTACATCAGGCCTCAGACGACGCAGTCCGCACGCCGCTCGTCGCAGGCGTTCCCGCTCGATGACTATGCCTTCGCCGGTCAGGTAGGGCGCGACCGGACGGCCGCGGTGGCGGCAATCGCCGAATAATCGCCGAATAGAGGACACCTCGGGCACGCGGCTGGTGCCTTAACCTGCGGCGATGCCGCGGCACGTGGCAATATGACAAGTATCGGGTACTTTCAGTATCGATAACTTTGTGTATCGAATATCTGGCTTGTCAAAGGAGCTTCATGCCCGAGCTACTGCCCCCGCGTGTTCTCGCGCCTTCGGAGTCCGTGTTCGTCGTCTCGGGTACCACGGTGGCTCAACATTGCTATGGCACGGGCGCACTGGAGGATGTCGCGTTTGAGGGGGCCCTCGACGACCTCGTGAGCATGTACCCGTTATTGGGCGGTCGAATCCATGTGTCGCGCAAAGGTTTTGAACTTCGATTCACAGGTCGCGAACGGCCGGCCGTCGTGTTCTGGGATGTCGGCGACGCCGACATCGGGGATTACGTCATGTCCGGGAACTCGGCGTTACCCGTTGGGCAGGTGTGTGCACTGCACGTCTACCGGTCGGGTGAGAAGTTCCGTGTGACGTTTCTTTTGCATCACGCCATCGCGGATGCCGACGCGGCTCTGGCATACCTGCACGACTTGTGGAGTCTCTACACGGGGAGAACGCGCGCAGTCAACGGCATCAGCGGGTTGATGGGTGCGCATCCCATTCCGGCGAGTTCGGAGACACTGCTGCGTGCGCGTGGCTACACCGAATCGGCGTCCCGGCAGTTGATGGACCTTCGCCCCGCATACCGCGGGCCCGAACGGATCTGGACCGCGTTTCGGCCACGTCGTGCCCAACGAGCACGCATTCACCTGTCGGTGGAGCAGACCGATCGGCTCATTGAGGTAGGGCGTACGCACGGGGTCACACTCAACGGGCTCGTCAGCGCTGCGCTGGCGCTCGCCGAGCGCGAGATTTCGGGGAAAAGTGAACTACCCGTGGCGGTTTCCTCATTTGTGAATCTGCGCTCCCGGATTGATCCGCCGGTCGCGCCGACGGAGGGCACCAACGTGCTGGGCATTGCCGAGACGATCCTCGAGGTCGGGCGCGGTAGCGACGCGCTTGACCTCGCCCGCCACGTCATGGCGGATATCCGCGAGGGCTTGCGAACCACCCGCATTCACCAAACCGCATTTTTCCGTGGCGATTTCCGGCGGGCGCTGGCGTTGGCCAGACGGTACTTCCTGTTGGTGCCGATGGGAGGTTGGGTCCCGACCTTCACCGCCATCCAGATCACCAACTGGGGTCGCGTGTCGGATTTCGCAACACCAGACGGGGTAGATATCAACGATTTTCGTTGCGGCGTCGAGCTCCACGCCGTGAGCGCATTCATCGCGACAAGGGGCGTCGCGATGGTTGAGGGACGCATCTATTTCATCACCAGCTACAACGGGCGCTTGAGTATCGACTTCACCAAGCTCGTGACCGGCAAGAACACTGCGCGGCGAATCGAGCAGATACTGCAGTCCGAGATCGAGAAGTTGATTCCGGTAAAGGTTTTCGACTGAATCGTCAAACACGCATCCCGTGGCCAGTGGTCTCGATGAGTGTAGGAGGTGCCAAGTGAAGTCGCTCTTTGACTCGTCTGGCTGGGGCCGGGAGCAGATGGGATTCACCGATGACGCCGGACTCTTCGAGGTCGCGGCGGCGGTGGTGGGCCTCGCCGCGTCCGCGGGCCTCTCGCCCCGGGCCGTCACCGCGGTGTTTTTCGCCTGCGATACCGGAATGAACGGCGGCGACCCCGTCTACATCCAGCACGTCCAGTTCTTTGAAGCGGCTATCGCCGAGGAGGTCCTCCTGGACATGGTCGTCCAGGAGCTCGACGCCGCACAGCCCACCCATCGTGATGACCCCGCCGCACGGACGGTGAACAAGTTGTCCGCGGCAATGAGGGTTCCGGAGCCGCCGTCGGCCAGGTGGTCGGGCGCGGTGGTGGCACTTCATGTCGCGAATGCGCTCAACGTGCTGCGCGTCCGCGTGGGGGTGGTACGCGACCCGGTCGCATGCCGATACTCCGTGCATGAACTCATGACCAATGCGTCAGCGGTGGTTCGGGACATGCGCTGCGCCGATCTGAACAGGGGACAGGGTTGATACGTCGGGAGCAGCTGGGCAGCCACATGAGAGACTGGCGCTCATGAGCGGCGAGACCTCCAATCAGGCACACGGAGCCACCCTTATCCTGCTGCGCCACGGTGAGAGCCAGTGGAATGCAAAGAACCTGTTCACCGGCTGGGTCGACGTCGACCTCACCGAAAAGGGCAGGTCAGAGGCCCAGCGCGGTGGTGAGCTGCTGGCTCAGCAGGGACTGCTGCCGGACATTCTGTTCACCTCGCTGCTGCGCCGCGCGATCAACACCGCGCATTTGGCCCTCGACACCGCTGATCGGCTCTGGATCCCGGTGGTGCGGGACTGGCGCCTCAACGAGCGCCACTACGGTGCGCTGCAGGGTCTGGACAAGGCCGAAACCAAGGCCAAGTACGGCGAGGACCAGTTCATGGCCTGGCGCCGCAGCTATGACACCCCGCCGCCGCCCATCGAGCGGGGCAGCCACTACAGCCAGGATCAGGATCCTCGCTACGCCGATATCGGCGGTGGACCGCTCACCGAATGCCTGGCCGATGTGGTGGCGCGATTCGTGCCGTACTACGAGGAGGCCATTGTGCCGGAACTCCGTGCGGGTAAGACCGTTCTGGTTGCCGCCCACGGTAATTCGCTGCGGGCCCTGGTGAAGTACCTCGACGGGATCTCCGACGAGGAGATCGTGGGACTGAACATCCCCACGGGTATTCCGTTGCGGTATGACCTTGACGAGAACCTCAAACCGATCACGGCAGGCGGGGTTTACCTGGACCCGGAGGCGGCTGCGGCAGGAGCCGCGGCGGTAGCCAATCAGGGCGCCAAATAACCTTCCCGGTGAGCCTGACCCACCAAAACTTCGCCAATCGGCGAATATTCGGTGAACTCACGCCTAACACCTGTGCGGGAATGTGTGACTTGCTCGGCATTTAGCCGCACGCTGCTGGGGTGACGTTCACCGAATGCGTACGCTTTTCGCGTGACCGCCTCATCGGGCTCTCTGGTTGCGATCGTGACGATCGCAGCTCTCGTGGCGCTTGCTGCGGGTGCGGTGCTGGGCGCGTGGTACTCGCGCCGCTCCTCGACCCACCGCGCGGCCCGGAAAGGTTCGCAGGTAGCCCAGAGCGGTTTGACCGTTTCCCAGATGCTCGAGCGCATCGTCGCCATCTCACCGACCGGAATTGTCGTCGTCGACAAACACCAGGACGTCGTCCTGGTCAATGCCCGTGCACGGGAGCTGGGCCTGGTACGCGACCGCCAGCTCGACGAGCAGGCATGGACCGCCGCCCAACGGACGCTGGCCACCGGTGAGGCCGTCGAAGTGGATCTGACCACCAAGCCGAAGGCGCCGGGTCGCGCGGGGTTCTCGCTGCGCGGGCACGTGCGCAGGCTCTCCGATGCCGATCCGCGCTGGGCCGTCATCTATGTCGACGACGACTCCGAGCATGTCCGTATGGAGGCCACCCGCCGCGATTTCGTGGCCAATGTCAGCCATGAGCTCAAGACGCCCGTCGGCGCGATGGGCGTGCTCGCCGAGGCACTACTGGAATCTTCGGACGAACCCGAGACGGTGCAGCATTTCGGTGAGCAGGTTCTCGCGGAGTCCCGTCGCCTGGGCAACATGGTCACCGAACTCATCGCGCTCTCCCGGCTGCAGGGCGCCGAGAAGCTTCCCGATCTGGAGGTCGTCGACGTCGACTTCGTGGTGTCCGAAGCGTTGAGCCGGTCCAAGGTGGCCGCCGAGAACGCCGATATCGCGGTCACCACGGACGCGCCCAGTGGTTTCGAGGTGCGCGGTGACCCCACGCTGCTCATCACCGCGATCAGCAATCTGGTGGCCAACGCCATTGCCTACTCGCCGCACGGATCGCCGGTGTCGATCAGCCGCCGGCGCCGGGGCGACAAGATCGAGATTGCCGTCACCGACCGTGGCATCGGGATCGCCAAGGAACATCAGGAACGTGTCTTCGAACGGTTCTTCCGGGTGGACAAGGCCCGCTCCCGCGACACCGGCGGCACCGGGTTGGGTCTGGCGATCGTCAAGCATGTGGCGGCCAATCACAACGGCGCCATCAAGCTGTGGAGCCAGCCCGGCACCGGGTCGACCTTCACGCTGTCCCTCCCTGTTTATGAGGAAGAGGATGACGTGATCGAGGAATCCGCAGACGGCCCGCAAGCAGATCAACCCACCCCCCGCAAAGACGCGACCAACCAAGCCCCGCCGCACGCACCAACCAGCCGCTTACGCGAGGAGCGTCAAGCGACTACACGAGAGGAACATGTACGTCGATGACCAGTGTCTTGATTGTTGAGGACGAAGACTCGCTGGCCGATCCACTGGCCTTCCTACTGCGCAAGGAGGGCTTCGAGGCGACCATCGTCAACGACGGGCCCTCAGCGCTCGCCGAATTCGAACGTGCCGGTGCCGACATCGTGCTGCTGGACCTGATGCTGCCCGGAATGAGCGGTACCGATGTGTGCAAGCAGCTGCGCGCCAAGTCCAGCGTTCCGGTGATCATGGTGACCGCACGCGACAGCGAGATCGACAAGGTCGTCGGGCTGGAGCTCGGGGCCGACGACTACGTGACCAAGCCGTACTCGGCGCGCGAGCTCATCGCCCGCATTCGTGCGGTGTTGCGCCGCGGATCGGATTCCGAAGAGACCACCGCGGGCGATGGCGTCTTGGAGGCCGGCCCGGTGCGCATGGATGTCGATCGGCACACAGTGTCGGTGAACGGGGAAGCGATCACCCTGCCGCTCAAGGAGTTCGACCTGCTCGAATACCTGATCCGGAACAGCGGGCGGGTGCTTACCCGCGGTCAGTTGATCGACCGTGTGTGGGGTGCCGACTATGTCGGCGACACCAAGACACTTGACGTACACGTCAAGCGGCTGCGCTCCAAGATCGAGTCGGATCCGGCCAATCCGGTGCATCTGGTGACGGTGCGCGGCCTGGGCTACAAGCTGGAGGGCTGACCGCTCACCGCAGGGGCCATCACGTACGTGTTTAGACTTTGACGGCATCGAGGCGTTCGTAATTGTGGGACGCTCCGGTTTCGGTTCGGTCAGACACGTCGATGGAGCAGCGAGTGGCGCAGGATCCGCCTCGCCGAGGACGCCCCCCGGTGTCCGGGCTTGCCGACAAACGCCGTCAGCAGATCGTCGACGCGGCCTTCTCGGCCTTCACCGAAAACGGCTACGAGCAGACCAGCATGTCCGATATAGCGGGCCGTGCCGGCATGGGACAAGGCACTGTCTACCGATACGTTGACAGCAAGCGCGAGGTTCTCGACCTGGTCTTCGACTATGCCGTGGAACGCCTCGTCGACACCCTGGCGCTCGACGACTTTCTCGAGGTAGTCGGCGGAACCGGCGGCATCGAAGAACGAAACGACATCATCATGGAGGGCGGCCGCCGCCTCTACGCGCTGGTGGATCAGGAGCCTGCGCTGCTCAAACTTCTCACCGTCCAGTCGGCCGCCGCCGACAAGGAGCTCAAGCAGCGAGTCCTCGGTATCCAGTCGATGCTCGACTCCTACGTGCAGCGGGGCCTGGACGGCGGCCGTCGGGCCGGATGGCTGGCCGAGGACGCACAGAACCACGCCGTGCTCGCGCGGCTCTTGCCGGCCCTGGTGCTGCCCGGTTTTCTGCTCGCACAAAGCCGGCACGACAACCCCGGTACCCGAGAACGTTTCGTGAGTACCGCTTCGCAGATCGCCGAAAGCGGCATCTTGCGCGACGGTGTGGTCCTGGAGTCGAGCGCGGGGAGCGGCGCGGCGGAAACCGTTGATTCCGTGCATGTTCCGGTGCCCGTCGCGGCCGATCGCCGCAATGAACTCCTGGATGCGGCGCTCGGCTGCTTCCTGTCCGATGGATATCACGCTGTCGGGGTGAACGAGATCGTCGAGCGACTCGGGGTCAGCCACGGCACGTTCTACAACTACTACCAGAACAAACGCGACTTGCTCGATGCGCTGATGGTTCGTGAGTTCTCGGCCATGGAGCCCGTCCTGTCGCGGCCGGTTGGCCGTCTGGACGCCCGTCAGGACATCGAACACGCTCTCGCGCAAGGATTTACAAACGCGTTGGAGGCGGTGGCCGAAAGGCTGCCCGCACTGATCTTCGTCTGCACGGAGGCCGCAGGAGTGGATCCGGAGGCATTGCAGTCGATCATTCAGTTCTTCCGCTTCGCCTCGGTGCGCAGCGAGCAGTCCGTGTATTCGATGATCGGTGCCGACCGGATAAACCCGTCGATCGATACCGAGTTCCTCGGCCAGGCATTTGTGTCCTTGCTGGTCGGCGCCGTCACCCTCGTCGTCGATGACGACGGCCGGACCGACCGTATTGATGAGTACGCGCGGGCCATCACGCACTTTTTGCTTTATGGTCTGAATCCAGCGCCCTAGGTCGGTGCGGCAATGAAGGAGCATCCCATCGGCGAACCAGTTGACAACGAGGCCAACGCAACTCGAGCTGGCGTGCCGCTGCGTGCGAAGAGGGCGGCGGCGCTGGGCAAGGTTGTCGCCGGTCACGCCGTCCGCTCGGCGATAACGACGGCGATGAAACCGGTCTCGGCGGACGTCGCGGCCCGGCGGGACGCCGATATTCTGCGGTTCGCCGACGACTTGGTGGCCGTCGCGGGCTCGATGAAGGGCGCCGCGCAAAAACTTGGCCAGCTGCTTTCTGTGGTGGACGTGGGTATCACATCCAAATCGGCCAGAGACGAGTTCACCGCCCGGCTTGCACCCCTGTTCGACAATGCCCCAAGGATTCCCGACGAGACCATGCACGGGGCGCTGGAACGTGAGCTGGGTGAGCTGCGTGCCCGGATCGTGAGCCTCGACGCGGGTGCCATCGCCTCGGCCTCGATCGGCCAGGTGTACCGCGGCCAACTTGACGACGGACGGATGGTCGCGGTCAAGATCCAGTACCCGGATATCGCGTCCAAGGTCCGCGCGGATCTGAAGAATCTGCAGCTGGTCACCAAGCTGGCGGCGAAGAAGATGCCCGCGAGCAACACCCAGGCCATCGTCGCGGAGGTACAGCGGCAGATGATCAAGGAAGTGGATTACCGGGCCGAGCTAGCCCACCACCAGCGGATTTTCCACGCGTTCCAGGGGCATCCGGCATGGCGCATCCCCGAACCGATCGCGCAATTGTGCACCGAGCACGTCCTGGTGACCGAGTACCTCGACGGTATGGCCTTCGACGGCCTTGCCGAACAGGATCAGCCGGTGCGGAACCTGGTGGGGGAGGCGATCTATCGCTTCTACTGCGGTGAGATGTACCGAACCGGATTCTTCTGCGCCGATCCACATCCCGGCAACATCATGCTGCTTCCCGATGGGCGGGTCGGTTTCGTGGACTTCGGACTGTGCATGGATATGGATTACGAGGACGCCGAGGTGCAGCGCAAGGTGTTTCGGGCGCTGCTCTCCGGGGATGACGACCAGGCGTTCGAGCTTGCGGTGGCCGCGGGATTCCTGGCAGACCCGGAGTCCATGGAGCGAAGCGCCGCCACCGAGTACATCCGCGCGGTCAGTAGCTGGCATCTCGGAGACGGGATCTTGCGGATGACGCCGGATATCGCGCGGCGTTCGGTTGCCGATGCCGTATTGCCCTCGTCCAGGTTCTACGACGGCATCCGCAACCAGCGTCTAGTGGAGACGCATGCGATGGCGCGGCGCACCGAAATGTGTGTGGCCGCACTCCTCGGCAGGCTCGGCGCAGAGGCGCCCTGGTCGGCGATTGCGCGCGAGTATCTCGGCATGGCCGACACCGCCACCCCCATGGGGCAGTCCATAGAAAGCTGGGCTCAGCAGCGATAACAGCCATCTCGGGGTAGGTGGGAATGCCGTCTTGTATTTTTGTGAATGGCATGTCAGTCTATAAAACACCTACCCGTGTTCGAGATCACCGAGGAGCGCCGATGACGGCCAACGTGGTGCCGCTACATCCGGAGCGTCTGGAGCTCACTCGCTCCGAGCGAGGCTCTCTGACGGTTCTGTTGCGATTAGGACGGTGGGCCATCCGCCTCTTCGCGTATCCGGTGATTGCACTGTGGGCGCGCTTTCCGCATTTGCCGTGGCCGTACCGAGTCATCGACCTCGCGGCGATCGTGCTGCGGCCCGTTCGGGGAGTGCGTCGTGTCCGGGTGCGACTCACCCACTGTGAAGCCGAGCTCATGTCTGCCGGAGGCGGTTCGTCACACGGTGCCATGCTCTTTCTGCATGGCGGGGCATTTGTCGTCGGCGGGCTGAACACGCACCGCAGGCTGGTGTCGCGCATTGTCACGGGCGCGGGCGTCACGTCGCTTGCCGTCAACTACCGCAAGCTGCCCGGGCACTCGGTCTCCTCGGCGGTCGAGGACGCACTCGACGGATACCGGTACCTCATCGACATGGGCTACCAGCCTTCGGAGATCGTTATCGCCGGGGATTCCGCGGGTGGATTCCTTGCTCTGGCCGCCAGTCTGATCGCGCAGCGCCGCGGACTGGAATCACCCGGCGCTCTCGTGTGCATCTCACCTCTGGTGCAACGTGACCCGGCAGGAAAGCTGGTGCTGGCCGCGCAATCCAACGACCCGTTGTTCCCGCGGGCGGCGCTGATAGCCATGGAGCGCCTCATGATGTCGGGGGAGACGGCTACCGCCGGGCTCAGGGTCCTCGACAGTTTTGTCGAGGGCGCCGCGGCCACGCTGGCTTGCCTACCGCCAACACTTCTTCAGGTGGGCAGTGACGAGATCCTGCGCCCTGACGCCGAATTCGCGGCTGCTCGGCTCGCCGAGGCCGGAGTGCCTGTCGAACTGCAGATATGGAGGAATCAAGTGCACGATTTCCAGATCGCCGCGGATGTGCTCCCCGATGCGAGGGCGGCCGTGGGGGAGATCTCGGCATTCGTCAGGGCTCATGTTGGACGGCGGGCCGCATGAAATTCACCGAGATTCAGATCGACGGCGCCGTCGCGTTGGTCACCGGCGGCGCGCGCGGTATCGGGCTGTCTATCGCACAGCGGCTGGCGCGTGAGGGGGCCCGGGTGGTCATCGCGGACCTCGACGGTGACGCCGCTGTGCTGGCGGCGCGGGAGATTGGTTCGGATGCACGAGGTTTCGCGCTGGACGTGGGCGAGTCCGATGACTATCGACGTGTTGTCGCCGAGGTCGAGGACACCGTCGGTCCCATCGACATTGTGGTGAACAACGCGGGCATCATGCCAGTGGGGCCGCTGCTGGAAGAGTCCCGGGGAGTGGCCGAGGCGACGATGCGCGTCAACTTCTGGAGCCACTACATCTCCTATCAGGTGCTCGCCCCGCGGATGATCGCGAGGGGCAGAGGGCATTTCATCAACGTGACATCGGCGGCGGGAGCCATTCACTCACCGGGCCTGGCTAGTTACGTCGCCTCGAAACATGCCGCCACCGGGTTCGCGCGCAGCGCCCGCGAGGAGCTGGTCGGTACCGGCGTGACCATCTCGACAGTCATGCCGGCGGCGGTCCGCACCCAGCTCGTCGACGGTATTCCGTTCAAGTGGTGGGAGAAACTGGGCATCATTCCTCCTAGCTGGGTGGCACGCGACGCGGTCGGAACCGTGCACAATCGGCCGGCAGTGGTCGGTTCCCCACGAGGTACGGTCCTCGCGCTGCGGTTACAGCATCTGATTCCCGAGTGGCTGTGGCTGCTGGGCCGTCGGATCGTGAATGCGGACAGGACGGTCGGACCCGTAGACCGGAGCGCCCGCAGCGAGTATGACGGCCGGATCGACCGGCAGGTCGAGGCGACGATATGAGTACCCCCGAGCACGAGACCGTCATCATCGGCGCTGGGATCGGCGGGCTCGGCGCTGCCATCGGATTGAAGCGTGCCGGCCTGACCGATTTCGTCATCCTGGAGCGGTCCGCGGGCATCGGTGGCACCTGGTACAACAATCACTATCCTGATGTGGCAGTAGATGTCCCGGGAATCGTGTACCAATTCTCCTTCGCAAAAAACCCCAACTGGTCCCGCACTTTTCCCAAAGGCCGGGAAGTGCAGCAATACATCGCAAGCCTGGTCGACCAGTACCGCCTCAACGACCACCTGCGGTTGGGCCACGAGGTCATGAAACGGGTATGGGACGAGGACAACCACCTGTGGCACCTCACCCTTGCCGACGGCCGGGTCATCACGTCCAGGTTCGTCATCACCGCGGTCGGCGCATTTGTGGAGCCGAAGGTGCCGGATATCCCGGGTCTGGATTCTTTTGCGGGCAAGGTGATCCAGACACAGAACTGGGACCATGACTTCGATCTGCAGGGTAAGCGGGTGGCGGTGATCGGCACCGGAGCAACCTCGGTTCAGCTCATTCCGCAGATGGCGCGGGTGGCCTCCCACGTGGACGTCTACCAGCGCCGGGCCATCTGGGTTTTCGCCAAGCCCGACTTCCCGATACCGCGTATCGCGCGGTGGGCCTTGAAGTACGTCCCGGGCCTGCAATCCCTGATCCGGGGGATCGCCGCCGCCGCGGTGGAGGTCGGCCTGGTGGCGATCACGGTATACGGCAAGCAGATTGCGCCGATAACCCTCATTCCGAACTGGGCCTGCCGGGCATTTCTGTTCAGTCAGGTCCGCGATCGCGAGCTGCGCAAGAAGCTGACACCTCAGTATGGATTCGGGTGCAAACGCCCGAGTGTCTCGAACATCTACTACCGCACGTTCACGCAGCCCCATGTCGACCTGGTGACCGATCCGATCGCCAAGATCACCCCGACGGGAATCGTCACGGCGGACGGTGCGCACCGCGATATCGACGTCCTGGTTCTGGCCACCGGGTTCGAGATGTCGCAGAGCCCCGAGGTCTATCGCGCCCGCCCCGTCAAGGGGCGCAATGGCTTCGACCTGGCCGACTACTACGAGAACAATCGTGCCAGGGCGTATGAGGGTGTCACCATGCCCCAACTGCCCAACACCTTCATGGTTTTCGGGCCGTTCGCGTGGAGCGGCAGCTCCTGGCACGTGATGGTGGAAAACGCGACGCGCATCGCCGTGCGGGTTATCACCGAGGCACGCAAGCGTGGCGCCACCGCCTTCGCGGTAACCGAAGACGCGAACAACCGGTTCTTCGATTTCATTGCGCCCAAGGCGGAATCGACGCTCATGCACGGGCGTGCGTGTGTCAACGCCAACTCCTATTACATCGACCGACATGGCGACTTCTCGTTCCTGCGTCCCACCACGGCGTACCAGTCGACGCGTGCGAGTAAACGCTTTCCGCTCGATGATTTTCGCTTCGACCGATTGCCGGTGGCGGGTGATCGCGCCCCTGTGGCCGAAACCACTGCCGTGCAGGTGAACTAGCCAAGCCTTCGAGAAGGAGACCCGTGTCCATGCCGCTTTTGATGGGTAACGCTGCGATGTCCAATAGGGCGGCCCGTTGAGGGGGAACCAACGTCACGCCGTGGCGGCGTCGGAGGGGGTCCGGGCCGGACTGGCGCGATTAGACCAGTCCGACCCGGGCCATGCGGCAGATCTGATGTGGCAATGGCTCGATGAACTGGGCAAGGCGGGGGACCTCGCAGCATTAGAGGCGGTCTTCCTGATGGGGACCCCGCTGGAGGGCGCAGACGGCCTGACGCAGGCCAGGTACCTGGCCAGTCCGTACGGCCGACTGGTCGATTCGCTGTTGCGATGGGGTCTCGGACGCTGGTGGCAGGGGCATCGGTTCTTCGACGGTGGCCGGTGTGGAATCTCGAACACGCACCGCGAGTTCCGCTGGGTGTGGCGCCTGATGTTTCCCGGCTATCCGCGTCCTGCGGGGTGCCGTGGGGAGGAGGTATTCGATTTCCGCACCGTGACCGTCGAGGACTCGAAGACGCCGGGGCACTGGATTACCCTGCTGGACTGGCATCTTCCGCCGGGAAAGATGAATCGTGTCGTCACCGCCGCCGCGCTGCCCTTGGTGCGGTGGTTCGTATGGGACCTCACCCGCAGCGAGTTGGTTGCGCTGGCAGGCGGGCGCGTCATCCTGGCCAGGATCCCGGTGCGGATTCCCTTCGGACGCCGGTGGCGGACCACAACGTTTTACATGCACAAGTGGGCGACCGGAGGCCCGTCGCTTTCAACGCCGGAATTGTCAGTGAGTAGTCCGTATCGGACATCGAGTGAGGAGCCCTCATGACCACATCAGTTCCCGATCATCACGTCGTCGTGATCGGTGCGGGTATCGGAGGCCTGTGTGCCGGGGTGCGCCTGCAGCAGGCGGGTATCGAGGACTTCGTGATCCTCGACCGGGCCGCGGATCTGGGCGGCACCTGGCGCGACAATGTGTATCCGGGGATCGCCGTGGACATCCCGTCGGTGATCTACCAGTTCCCGTTTTTCCGAAACCCTCAGTGGTCTCGCGTTTTTGCGCCCGGTTCCGAAGTGCAGGCTTACCACCAACAGGTCGCCGAACGGTTCAATCTGCGGCCGCACTTCCGTTTCGGCGTTGAGGTTCGTAACGAGGAGTGGGATGAGGAGAACCACTGGTGGCGGCTGAATCTGGCTGACGGCTCGCTGATCACCGCACGGTTCGTGATCTCGGCGATCGGTCCCTTCTTCGATCCGAAGCAGCCCGGCATCAAGGGGCTCGAGAACTTCACCGGTACCCGGGTGACGCCCGTGCAGTGGCTGCCGGAGCACGACGTGCGGGGCAAACGCGTGGCGGTGATCGGCACCGGGGCGACCGGCGTCCAATTGTGCGGTGCCATCGCCGACGAGACCGAGTCGCTCGTGGTGTTCCAGCGGACACCCGTCTACTGCATCCCCAAACCCGACTTCCGGATCCCGGTGATTGCCCAATGGGCGCTTCGTATCCCCGGATTGTTCTCCGTGATCGAGTGGGGGGCCCTGCTCGGCGGGAGCCTGGGTCTGTGGTTCCTGATTCACACCCCGGGCGCGGTGATGCGGCCGTTGATGCGGTTGTTCGATGCCGCCGGGCGTGCACTGTACGGGGCGTACCTGCGTGCGGTGGTGAAGGACAGGAAGGTCGCGCGGGATCTTCTCCCGCACTTCGGGCCGCTGGGGAACCGGCCAACTCTCAACTCCGCCTTTCCGCGGGTCTTCAACAAGCCGCACTGCTCACTGGTCACCACGCCCATCGACGAGGTCGTTCCCGAGGGAGTCAGGACCTCGGACGGGACGGTGCATGAGGCCGATTTCTTGATCACCGCAACAGGTTTCGATCTGTTCTCCGAACCCGCCTCCTACAAGCGAGGACGTGTGACCGGCGCCGGTGGCCGTGATCTGGGGGACTTCTTCAACACTCGCGGTATGCAGGCGTACGAGAGCGTCTCGATCACCGGCTTCCCCAACCGCTGGATCATCGTCGGGCCCTACTCCTGGACCGGCAACGGCGGATGGCACGGGCTGGCGGATACCGCCGTCACGCACATCGTCCGGGCCATCTCCCTTGCGGGAGAGCGCGGTGCCAGCCGTATGGAAGTGCGCCAGGAGGCACTGGACCGTTTCCACCAACTCATGCTGCGCAACGGGCGGAACCTGAAGTACTACTTCACGGAACTCAATCGAGGTGTGCGGTCATACTGGAAGAACGCCGACGATGATGTACCGCTGTTGCGGCCGACCACGACCCTGCAGGCCCGCCGGGCGGCGAAGAAGTTCCCGGCGGATGACTACGAGTATGCGCAACAGAGTCAACGTGTTGATTCCACTGTGGTCCTCAATGATTCACAGGTGGTGGTCTGAGGATGGGGTGGCCGATGCTCGCCCCTAAGTATCGGATCCCGATGTCGGCGGACGATTCCGCGTTCGAATCGGCAGCCATCGTGCTGCGCACCTCCCACACCTTCGATGCGCCACGTGGTCAGGTGTGGGCGGCGCTGGACAGTGACCATGCCTGGTCATGGCTGCCCTTCGGGTGCGGTGTGCGCTATGACGAACCGTGCCGGCGAGTGGGCATGGAGCGAGAGATGGGCACCGTGGCGGTTCCTGTGGATCCAGCGCGAGAGATTCTGGCGGTACGAGGCGCCGCATCGGCTCACCTACTCAGCGGTGGCAGGAACCTGGCCCCTGTTGCGGCTGTGGGCCGAGGACTACGTGCTGACCAGCACTCCCGACGGCTGCACCGTCGATTGGACGGTGGCGATAACCCCGCGTTTTGTTTCCGGGTTGCCCTTGCGCTGGCTCCAGCCCCTGCTGCGGGTGGTCTTCGCGTGGGGTTTCCGGCCGGGTATGCGGTCGCTCATCGCGCTCCTGGAAGGCACGGACATATCCCGGGATGCGGTGTAAGGCTTAGCGGCCCTGCACTCTTCTGTTGGTTTCGACGCGCTCGGCATCCGGCCAAATCGACTTGGCCGCAGGAGAATCACAGAACACCGGCGAATCCTGCCAGTCCATGTCGATGGCACCCAGGCCGGACTGCTTATGCACCATGCAGCTTGCGGTGAGCACCTTGCGGGTATTCAGGTCGACCTCTTCGGCAGTCATCGTCAACGTGATGATGTGGGTGTAGCCGGCCGCGGTGGGCAGGTAGAAATCCAGGTCGCGGCTGGAGAACGCGCCGCTGTTGACCACGATGTACCCGTCGCCACTGGGATAGACGGCCTGCCCGAACATCTGGACCCGCTCGAAGTGGGTGGTGTTCTTCTCGGCTCGCCATACGGAAAATCGGGTGTTGACAGCACCATTCATGACCCGGGTCGATATCGGGATGATCATCTCGTCGCGACCGTCTCCGTCGATGTCCTGCAGACCGGCCGGCGAGGGGCTGGACGGCTCCAGCAGTTCGTTGACCTCTTGTAACGTGTTTCCGCCGGCATCCTTGATGGTGACCCGAACTGACAATGGTGGATAGTCCGGAGCCTCGTTGTTGTCGCGGTTTGGGCGCCAATACTCCACATCGAAGGTGATCCCGGTGCCGTCGGCCGCAGACAGCCGGCAGTCTGTATGTGCCTTGGGGCTATCCGGGACGATCGTGGTGGCTCTGCTCGGGCACGGCGGCAAAGCAGCCCGTGCCACTGCCACGGGATGGACCGTCTGCGCCGAAACCAGTAGGGCGGCAGCGGCGATACCCGCGCCCAGACCACCTATGTGCCGGGACATTGCCTACTTCTGACCGGGGAGCGTGGGCAGCGGCGGGAGGGCCGGCGCGGGTGACTTGCCCGGTGCGGGTGCCGCCTCTTCGGGAAGCAGCTTCTGGTCGCCGGGGTGCATGATGGTGCCGGTCGAGTTGGCATTCTTGGGGCCGATATCGGTCACCTGCCAGTTGTCGCCATCCTTCTTGACCGTGATCTGCAGAACCAGTGTGGTAGCCCGCGGTTCCGGGTTCTGGACATTCCGGGTGGTTTGTCGGGTGGTGACCACCACCTGGTAGATGCCGTTCTGCTGGGCAACGGCATCCGCGGCGATGATCTCGCCCTTGGACGTCACCTGGGCCTGCAGCATGATGGCCTTGAGCAGCTTCTCGGCATCGCTGTACTTGTTCTTCAGCGGTTCCGCAGCGTTCTCTTTGACGTTCTTGAAGAAGCCGTCCGGGTCTTCGAAGCTATAGGTGAGCGATTTCATCGCGTACGCCGACGCCGCGTCAGTGGCCGCGGTGCGTTCGGTATCGCCGGCGCGCGTGGCGGCGAGGGCATCGGACAACTTCTGATACTGCCAGCCGCCGAGGACCGCTCCCATGATTCCCAACGCGAGCAGACCGAAGGTGATCCACTTCCAGATATTGGAAGCGCCATCGCTTTCGGCCGGATCCGTTTCTTGTTCAACGGCCTTGGCCCGCTTTACCCGCTTGGCTTTCGGTTCCGCGTCAGATTCGGTCTCGGCGGAATCGGTGGTGGACTTAGTCTCCGATTCCGCGAGCTCATCGGGATCTGCGTCATCGAGGGTGAGTGTGCGATCATCGATGTCGGTCATGATCCGGGCCTTCCTGCTGTTGCCGTTTGTGGTGCCGATGTGGGTTTGGGTGCGGGTGGGGTGGCAGCCGGCCGCGATGGCTGAGCTGATCCTGGCTGCGGTGTATCGGGCTGTGGCCATTCGGGTACCCCGAGATGGATGCGCAGTCCGCCCTGGTTGTTGAAGGTGGAATCCCAGAAGTCCAGCCAGTGTCCGGCATCCAGCTTGACGTCGCGCAGCGGCGCGACGATGGGTTCGAGGACCGTCGCGAATTCCGAGAGCGGCCCGGCCAGGGCGTCGACGTAATCAAAGAGCTTTTCGACCAGATCGGTCAGTGGTTTCCCATCCCCCATGCCGGCTTCGACGAGAGGTTCGAGCCGTTCGAGCACTTTCACCAAAGACACCAGACCATCCATACTGGCGGGCACGGTTTTGGCGGACTGTTTCATGATTTCCCCGGCCCGGATCTCTCCGAGGCCGTTGGTGAGTGTCGACATGTTGCCGGTCAGCTGGCTCAGATAGTTCTTGTCGTCTTGCACCATGTGCGCGAACAGCCTTGTCGTGGTAGCCAACTGATCGATGGTCTTGGTGTTATCGACGAAGCCGGCGGCCACATTGTTGAGTGTTGTTTTCAAATCGTCGGCGTTCATGGCCTGCATGAGTGCATTGCCCTTTTGGAGCAGATCGCTGACGGTGTAGACAGATGCAGCCTTCGACGCGGGGATCACCGCTCCATCGCTGTAGTAGGGCGGTTCGATGCGAGCGGGTTTGAACTCGACATATTGCTCGCCAGCCGCTGAGAGGTTCTGGACGCTCACTTTGCTGTCGACGGGAATGGGGTAGCCGCTGTCGAGGGCCATCGAGATCGCCAACCCCGACGGGGTGGCCTGAATGTTGGTGACCCGGCCGACTTTGATGCCCCGCAGGGTGACCTGCGAGGTGGACATCAGCCCGCCAGAGCTTTCCAGCATGAGCGTCATGTGATTGGTCTTGTTGGTGGAGGCGATGTCCAAGACACCGAAGGCCATGTAGACGGCGCCCACCAGCGAAATGATCGAGAGCACCGCGAGAGTGAGTAGGACATTGAGCCTCATCGCACCAGCCCCATCGTCTGCATGTTCCGGATAACCGAGTCGGCGCGTTCCCCGGGGCTGACTCCCAATGTGCCATCGGGAGTTTGGATATCGGTCACGGTGTACTTGGGACCGCCGTCCTTGAAGAACGGGATGATCCGATCGCGAATGGTTCGCACCATCTTGTCGCCTAGCACCGGAATGGTGGTGTCGGCCGTCGAGGTGCTGTGAATGAATGGGGTGAGATAGGACAGGATCTCCATCAGATTGGGGTAGTCGAGGATCATTCCGACCTGCCGTCCAAGTTCGGCACCCTCGATGATTAGATCACTAAGACTCAGCACCACTTTGGCCAGTGATGGCAGTTTGGTGGGCCCTTCGGTGAGCAACCTCCTGTACGTGCCTTTATTGGCGCGGAAGGACTCGCTAACGGTTTGCATGTTCGTGAGGATCTTGTTGAGAGTGTCCTGATTCGTGGACAGGTCATTGATGATTCCGGCGAGCGATCGATGAATGCGGTCGAGTTCCTCCGGTGGCGGGAAGGCGCTGTTCATATTTGCGACGGTGGTCTGCATGGTGTTCAGGCTGCCGCCGCCGATCAGATTTGCCATGGACCGCATGAGATCTTCGACGTTGGCCGCTGGCACCGTGTTGGCCAGGGTGATGGTGTCGCCATCCTTGAGATGGGTGGGAGCCGGATCGGTGGGTGAGATCATGGCTATGTAGATGTCTCCGAGCACGGTGGCCTGCCGCAGCTCGGCCCTGACGTTTTCCGGGAACTTCGCACCGCCGTCGATATCTACGTAGACGACGGGGGTCGTGCCTTTGAGCTCCACCCGATCCAACAGGCCCACCTGCACGCCGCCCGAGTCGACCTTCGCCCGTCCGGGCAGATTGAGCACGCTGGAGAATTCGATCTTGAGGCGGTACGTGTTCTTCGGTATGTACGCGCCGGGCATCGGCATCTTGGTGGGATCCAGTGCCTCCGTGGAGCACGCCGGGACCACTGCGAATGCTGCGGCGAATAGGACGATCAGTACACGTCGAATCATGACAGTGCCGCCCCCATGATCAGATTCGTCAAACCGAGGGTCACCGGGTCCGAGGCGGTTCCGGGTGCACATGCCGCCTGGGAGCCAGGGGTGTTGCGGTCACGCAGGTTCTGGCAGATGGCACTGGCTTGTTCCGGCGAGATGGCAACGCGCGGAGGGATATAGGTGACCCCATGGGTCTTCGTGTTCGGCAGGTAGATGTCGTCGGCCAGCCAATTGATCACCGGAGGCAGGGTGCTGAAGAAGGTGAGGATATGCGGGGTGTACGCGTTGAGGATGTCGCGCACAAAGGGCACCAGCTTGTCGAATACATTCTTGTAGAGCCGGCCGGCGGCGCGCTGGACCATGCCATTCACCGTCGGAAGGACGGAACGCAAGTAGTCGAGACCCTTGGCGAAATTATCGGAGATGCCCGCGATCAGGCGGGCAACGTCGGGAAGCATCTCAATGATGGTCGCGAACTCGTTCCAATACTGCAGCCAGTTCGAGGTGACGATGGCGCTGTTCTCGAACAGCTGGCGGTAGTCCGCGTCTGCCTTGTACGGGTCACCCACCATTTTGGTGAGATTACTTAGCATCTCCTTGAACCCGGGTCCCACCCCGTCGAGTGATCTGGCCGCGCCCTTGAGCGTCTGGTTGAGTGCCTGCACGCCCGGCGAGTTCACTGGGTCCTGGCCGGGAGCTGCTTGCATCAGAGTGTCCGCGAGTTCACCAATCGCCGAAAATGATTCGGTGACGGACACCGGCGTCCTGGTGTTCTCGATTGCGATGCACTGATTGCCGTCGAATTTGGGGCCCTCACTCCATGACCTAGTGAGCTCGATACTGCGGTTGGTGATCACTGACTGCGAGTAGCTTGCCGCGCCGACATCGGCTGGCAGGTCCATATCGCTGGGGATCTCGAAATCGACCTCGACGTGGTCGGGCTTGTTGGTGACGGCTGTTACGGTGCCGATCTCGACACCGAGAAGCAAGACCTTGTTGCCCTTGTACAACCCGGACCCGTCGCGGAAATTCGCGCAGAGCGCCCGGGTGTCGTCCAGGAACGGGATATGAGCGTTCCCCAGGTACGGCATCACCATGTTCTTGACGGCGGGAAACACTGTGCGCGCACCGAAGATTCCGGCAACCGCCACTACCGCGACAAGTACCACGCCGATGGCGCTCACCAGACCCGCGCGCGCGAGGGGACGCATACCCGCGAGACGGGTCCGAATGCTGCTGACAAATGCTGGCTGTGTCATCAAGGGCCTCAACAGAACCTGAAGAAGTGCGGTAGGCAGACGTCTTGTCCGGGGATCACCCGGTCGTTCTCGTTGATGGTGATGCCGTTGCCGCTGAGCATGGGCAGGACGATTCCGACAAGCTGGCCCCACTGTTCGGCGGCCTTGCCCAGCTTCTCGGGGTACTTAGTGAGCGTGTCGACGATATCGTCGAGGCCGTTGAGCATGGGCTCGTAATCACGCGCATAGGCGGTGGTGAACCGGTTCACCAACCGAAAGAGTTCCTTGAGTAGCACGAAGACCTCGATCAGGTCGGTGACGTTATTGCGATACTTGGCACCGAGTTTGGACAGCATGGTGACGATCTGGGCGAGCTGCGCCTTGCCTGTCTTAAAGGCCCGGAGGTACTCGTTGGCGTAATTCAGCGTGGCGTGGAAGTCCTCGGTGGTGGGCTCAAGTGCTTTGATGAGTGTTTGCGATGACTGAAAGAAGTCGCGTAAACCATCGGGGTACTTGTCGACTGCGTTCGCCACTTCCATCAGGCTGTCGTGGATGACCTTAGCGTCCACCTTCTTGACCACCGGCGTGAAATTCTGGAACAACTCATTGATCTCAAAGGGGACGCTGGTGCGTTCGGGCGGGATGGGCATGCTTCCGAGCGGGATGGAGCCTTCCGGGTATAGAGCTACGTAGTGCCCGCCCAGCGGGGTAAGCATACGGATGTCGGCACGCGAGTCAGATCCGACCGGTATCGAGTGATCCACGGTAAAAGTGGCCTTTACCAAGGACTTATCGATACGTACACTCGACACCTTGCCCACCGAAATGCCGGCGATGCGCACGTCGTCGCCGGCGCGCAGCCCGCCGGAGGATCGCAGGAGCAGCGCATACGAATTCATGCCGCTGGTGTTGACGAATGCCACCCCGGTGGCGGCGAGCACCGAAGCTATGACGAGGACACCGATGAGGCCGTTGCGGCGATTACGTTTGGCCGCCGCGTGCTCGTCGAGGATCGGATTGTTTCGAGCGAAGATCTTCTTGAAGAAGCTCACTTGCACACCACCAGATCCTGATTGGCGAAGGACACTTCACCGATACCGGGCATTTTGACGGTGCCGTTCTTGCATTCGAATGCGGTGGGGGGCGCTGTCTTCTCCTCGATCAAGGAATCGCGCATGCCCTGTATGAGATCGGGGATCAGCGAGAGGCCGGCCATGATGGTCGGTGTTCCCGGAGTGGTGCGGCTGGCTATGTCGTACAAGGGCAGCTGCGCGCCGTCGACCGTGTTCTCGATGTATCGCAGCATGCTGATCGCCCTGCGCAATATCGGCAGTGCATCGTTGCCGGCTCGCTTGAATTCGTCAGCCTGCTTCTCGAAGGGTTCCAACACGTCGTTGAGGTCGTTGATCAGATAGAACAGCTGATCAGAGGTGCCGCCCAAATCTTTCGAGATATTACCCAGGTTCGTAATGATCGTTTGCAGTGCGGCCTGGCGGTCGACAGAGAGCTTGAGGACTGCGTCGATGTCACGCAAGATCGGACCGATTCCGCGCTGATCGCCCTGGATGAGCTGCAGGATGTTCTCGGTCAACTGGTTGAATTGCGCGGGATCCAATGTTTGGAATATGGGCCGAAAACCGTTGAACAACTTGGCAATATCGAAGGAGGGAATGGTCTGGCCGAGCGGAATCGTCGCGCCGGCCGCCAGGGGAGCACTAGATGCCGACGCTTGGGCGATCTCGACGTATCGTTGGCCTACCAGGGACTGGTAGCGGATCGCCACGATTGTGTTCTGATATAGCGGATGATCGGTCAGCACGTTGAACGTGACGCGTGCGTTACTGCCGTCCAGGTGAATCTTCTCGACCTTGCCCACCTGTACGCCGGAGATGCGGACATCGTTGCCGACGAATAGGCCGGAGGCATCGGTGAACAGCGCATCGAAGCGCCGCACCGGCCCGTTGACCGGGGTGCGTAGCGCGTTCACGATGATCAGAGTCAGCACCACTGCCACCGCGAGAATCGCGGTGAGGCCCGTCATGAGAAGCGCTATCCGTTTCATCGTTGTCCTCCAGCGGGCGGTCCGGGAGCGGCCAGGACGTCAGGTGTCATGGGTAGTGCCGCACCCAGCCCTGGAGCAGTGTCCATGATCAGCTGAACATTGAGGCGCACCTTGCCGTTGTCGACCGGGAACGCGGCAGTGGTGCGATCGAACAGACCGTTGAGCCTGTCGTACGCCGGGGCGAGGCTCCCCAGGAAGAAGGAGCCTGGAATGGCAAGATCTAATAGAGATCGAACCAACGGAACGATCCAGTCGTTGTTTCTGTTAAGTCCATCGCCGACCCCTTTAACGATGGTCGTGAGTGAATTGATCGCGGCGGTGGCCCGCTCGGTGTCAGGCGGTGCCGCCATGAAGGTCAGGCTGTCGAGCAGCCTGTTGGTGGACGCGATAATCGGGACGAACTCGTTGGTTCCCTCCATTAAGGACGCCATCACGTTCAGTGTCTTGGAGAACGGCACCTTTTGTGCGTCGGCGATCATCGCGAACAGGTCCCAGAAGGACTTCACCACTGGGGCAGTGAGGTCGGCGTGCCGCTCGAACGTCGCGATGATGGCATTGAATTCGGGACTATCCAGGATCGCGCCGAGCTTTTGACCCATCCGCAAGAATCCGGTGATGGATGCGGCCTGGACGTGGCTGCTGATCTCCAGCACGCCACCGGATTTCAGCGGCTCGCCGACACCGCTGCTGACCAGCTCGACGGCGGCGGTCCCGAAGATGTTCGATGAAGTGAACTGCGCCTTGGTATCTGACGTGAGTGCCTTGGCCTGTCGGCCGTCGAGGATCACGGTCATCCGTTGCTTGTTGTATCCGGTGGTCTGCAGCGACTTGACCTGCCCGATGTTGTAGCCGCGGTACTTGACCTCGCCACCCGGGCCCATGCCCTCGCCGATGGTGTTGGTGATGAGGGTGAGTTCGAAGGGCTCGCCGTAGCTGCCGATACCAGCTTGATACAGCGAGTAGCCGCTGGCGGCAACCACCGCCGCGACCGCAACGCCGCGGAGCTTGAGAGCAACCGGGCCCGCAGAGCGTCCACTCGGATCTTTGTAGATGGCCATCCGTCACCCCGATATCTGAACGCCAGGATTGTTGCCCCAGAAGAGCAACGTGAGAAGCATGTCGAAAAGGACGATCGCGACCAGGGAGGCCCGGATGGCGCGACCCGAGGCCATCCCAACCCCCTCGGGACCGCCGCCGGCGTAATAGCCCTGATAGCACTGGATGGCGATGATGATGACCACGAACACCACGGCCTTGATCACCGAATAGAGCACGTCTATCGGATGGACGAATGAGTCGAAGTAATGCTTGTACACGCCCTGGGACTGGTTGTGGACGAAGAACACCATGAAGGCGCAGGAGCCGTAGGCCAGCAGCAAGGTCAATACATACAGCGGGACGATGATGATGACGCCGGCGATCACTCGGGTGGTGACCACGAACGGAATGGATCTGATGCCCTGAGCTTCCAGCGCGTCGATCTCTTCGGAAATACGCATGGCGCCGATCTCGGCGGTCATCCGGCATCCTGCCTGTGCGGCGAATCCGATGGCGGCGATCATCGGTGCCATCTCCCGGGTGTTCACGTAGGCCGAGATGAATCCGGTGAGAGATCCCATGCCCACCATGTCCAGGGTCGAAAAGCCAACGATCCCAACAGATGCGCCCACCGCGATGCCCATGAACACCAGGACGCCGATGACCCCGCCGCCGACGATGATCGAGCCGTTGCCCCAGGTCATATCGACGAGCAGGACACCGGTTTGTCGCCGGTAGCGTTTGAGGGTCTGCGGTATGGCGGCCAGCACCAGACCGACGAACGTGATCTGGTGGCCGAGATGTTCGGCGGAGCCGCCTGCTCCCTTGGTGAAGTTCCAGATCGACCTGGCGGCTGCGGGCAGTTCGTCGGGGAAGTATCGGCCCGGACGGGATGTCGCCATTCTCAGCCCACCTTCGATGGCATGAACATCGCGACGATCTGGGTGATCACGGTGTTGAGCACCATGACGGTGACCACGCCGATCACCACGGTGGCGTTGACGGCATCGGCGACACCTCGTGCGCCGCCCTTGGCTTCCAGGCCGCGCTGGCAGGCCACGAGGATGACCACGACACCGAACAGCCAGGTCTTGAGAACCGCGACGGTGACGTCGTTGACGTTGGCGAACGCGGCGAACGAAGACAGGTAGCTGCCGGGCGTGCCGCCCTGAAAACCCACGTTGACCAGGTAGCCAGCGAAGATGCCCACGAAAATGATGAAGATGCACAACAGCGGTGACACGAAGAGAATCGCCGCCAGTCGCGGGGTGACCAGGCGCTGGACGGGATTGACACCCATGACCCGCATGGCGTCAACCTCTTCCCGGATGCTTCTGGCACCGAGATCGGTGGCGACGGCCGACCCCGCCGCGCCACCCAGGAGGAGGGCGGCGACGATGGGTGCGCCCTGCTGGATCACGCCCAGGCCGCCGGCCGCGCCAGAGATAGACGAGGCGCCGACCTGCGAGATGATGCTGCCCGCCTGAACGGCGACGATTACACCGAACGGGATGGACACCAGGATCGCCGGAACAACCGTGACTGTCAGGATGAACCAGGACTGGATCACGGTGTCCTGCCACGGATGGCGCAGCCGGACGATGTCGCTGACAAGAAACGCGAAAGATTGCGCCACCAGATCGACATAACGTCCGAGCGTTTTCAGCATCGAATCGGTCTGAGAGATCACATATTCAGCGGGGCGCCGGACGATTCCGGGCGCCCGATCGAGTAGCTGGAATGCTCCGCCGGGGGGAGAACCGGGCCCGCTGTCCACGCTCGATTTGCTGTCGGATTCACCATCGGAGTCTTCGAACCAGTCCACCGGAGCGGTCTCTGCGCGCGTCTCGGCCACTACTTGACTCACGGCTGAGTTCAACAGTGGCTCCTCTGGCTTCTCATTTCGGGCCCGACCTGGACGAACAGCCCGCTTAATGGACAACTGTGTAACAGTGGGTATCTAGTACCCCACATCACAGTCGGTGGCTTAGTGTGGTGTAGGTCATGGTCCGTGTCAAGCGCGGGGTTGCCGCGTTTGACACGTTGCAGCGTGTGCCCACGCATGTGGGTATGCCATGCGTCCCGGTCGGAACGCTGTCATGACGAGGCTGTCGGAGGTCCCCCGACCCGGTCCTCTAGCAATTCACTGGTTCAGTGGTCAGTTTATTGGCTAGGGCAGAGGCTAGCGGAGGTTCCAGATCTTGGGACGCGAATTGTCAAGAATTTGCGAGTGCGGGGGGAACGGTGGTGATCGACCGCACCAGCTCGATAAACGAGTCGATGTATGCCTGGCGCGCATCTCCCGCGAGCTCGCCTCGGACCGCCTTGAGGGTGGCTGCCATCGACATCCCGGTGATGGCATGCGCCAGAAAGGTGGCGTCGATGGCCGAGGTGATGGTGCCGTCGGCGCGGGCCTGCTCGATGATGGTGATGTTGACGGACTCGATGAGGTCGAGGATGCCGAACATGCGTTTGGTCATCGCCGAGTCGAGCAAGCCCTCACGCAGGATGACCTGCAAGATCTCTGGGCTGTTGTCCAGCATGTCGAACAGGCGGGTGAACACCGTGCGCAGATGCTGTTCAAAGTCGCCCGCGTTGCCCGACAGGTCGCTAGTGTCATTCACCGCGGCGAGCGTTCTCTGGAAGTAGCTGTCGATCACCGCGTCCAGCGCATCGCGTTTGGTATCGAAATACAGATAGAACGTGCCCCGGCCGACGCCGGCGCGCTGGGTGATGTCGGTGATGCTGGCCTTGTGGTAGCCCTTCTCGGCGAACTCCAGCGCGGCCGCCTCGGTCAGGGTGCGCTGGCGTTCGCGTGCACGCTGTGGGTTCGGCGGGCGGCCCGGGCCTCGCCGGTCTCCGTTGGTGCTGGACACGCGAACACAGTAACCACTCCTGGCAAATATTTTGGTAAATGCACTAACTTGCCGCCTCGCATTCGGGCGCAGTCACAACCAGCTTCATTAGCTGAACTGTATGTCGGATAAATATACCGAGGTGGGGTACAGATGGTCCATACCTCCATCTAGGGTGCACGATCTCGTCGCGGTAACCGCATTATTTGCTGGCGGTATGGAGAGGGTCACGTGTCACGATCTGCCACGGCGAAGATCGGTCCTCCTACGTGGTGCTATGCGCCTCGGACGCCCAGCTATTCGGTCTACGATGTGGTCGTGTCAACGCAGGTGTATCCCGATCGCGGCCTTCCTGAGCTGACCGGTGATGCGCGCGTCGACCGGTGGCGCGAGCACCGTGCGAAGGTTCGCGCGGAATTGGTAGAGGCCACCCTGAACGCGATCGACGAGCTCGGTCCCGACCTCTCGATCGACGACGTCCTGAAATCTGCGGGGATATCCCGGCCCAAGCTGTATCGCTTCTTCACCGACAAGGAAGCCCTCTTCGCCGCGGTGGCGATGCGCGTCCAGGAGTTGGTTGTCGAGCGTTTGGTCTCGAACATCGACCTGTCCGTCAGTCTGCTCGAACTTTTCCGCTCAGGGCTGGCCGGCTATGTCGACCTCGTCGATGAGCGGCCCAACCTCGTGCGCTTTCTGCTGAGCGTTCAGTATGCGAATGCGACATCGCTCATCGAGAGCGGGCGCCCGTTGTCCGATGCCATTGCCCAGCTGGTGGGGTCGGTCTTCAGCTCGCGCGGCGGCAACGCCGACCACATCGAATACGTGATCGACGCGATGCTGGCCTCCACGGGTATTGCCGTACTGCGCTGGTTCGATGAGCCGGTCATCAGCAAGGAGACCCTCGTCGACGAGCTGGTGGTTTACGTGTGGGGTGGGCTCGCGGCGTCGGCCAAGGCCCGTGGCGTCGAGCTGAATCCGGACGAACCCGTCCTCGTACCTGCCGAATAGCTTTCAGCGCTGTTCCAGGGCGCTTCTTGTCTTCTCGCGCTGGGTCTATCGCTGATCGGCCCGGCGCTGTGTCGCGCCTATTTCATCTGCCGCGGTGTATTGCGTCCCATGCCGCCGCCGTCTTATGGTGTACTCCAGGTAGTACTTTGAGTACTAGTAACTTACCGTCACAAGGGAGTGATGACATGGTGAGCCCAGCTGCGGCGTACCCCAAGACTCGGCGGATCAGATTTCGGTTCGGCGATGACGGCAATGCCCACAAGTACTTCGTGGAAGACGACATCGTGTACAGCCACTTCGTCGCGGGACTTTCCGGGGGCTTCCCGCCCGGGGAAGAGGGATTCATCCGTTCGGTGCGCAAGTTCTCTGACCAGATCACCGATCCAGTGCTCAAGAAGCGTGTCGCGGGATTTATCGGGCAGGAGTCGGTGCACGGGCAGGAGCATCGCCGGGTCAACGAGAAGCTGGTCGAAATGGGCTATCCCATCGCGTGGTGGGATTCGCAGAAGCAGGTTGACCGGTTGATCAGGTTTGAGAACATGCTCCCCGCCCACGCGCATCTGGCGTTCACGGCCATGGCCGAACACATGACCGCGATCCTGGCCGAGCGGCTGCTGGGCAGTGATGAGGTACAGGCCATTCCGGGTGATCCCGAGGTCTGGCATCTGCTGAACTGGCACGCTTTGGAGGAACTGGAACACAAGTCGGTGGCGTTCGATGTGTATCGCGCGGTTGGCGGTACCGAGACGATGAGGATCGGGCTCACGCTGGCCGCGATGACCATCGTCCCGCCGCTGACGCTCGGCATCCTGGCGGGATCGCTGCTGTCCGATCCGGTCGCGCGGCGTCAACCGCTCCGACTGCTGAAAGAAGCGCGGGGACTTTTCGGCGGGCCCTTGTTCAAGGGAATTCTGGGAGACGTCCGCAAGTATCTGCGACCGGGCTTTCATCCCGACGACATCAACACCGATGAACTGCTGGATCGTTGGCAGAAAGAGCTTTTCGGCACCAAGGGCATTCTCGTCGACCATCTCAAGTAGCCCGCGACACGTCAAAGGAGACGCGAACGGTGAGCACTGCCGCACGGCATTCAACGACGGCCGAACTGACACAACCCGATCACGAGGTAGCGGTGATCGGGGCCGGATTCGGTGGAATCGGAACCGGCATTGCGTTGCAACGCAAAGGTATCCACGATTTCGTCGTCATCGACAAATGGGACCAGGTGGGTGGCACCTGGCATGCGAACACCTATCCCGGGGTCGCGGTTGACATCCCGTCAGTGGTGTACAGCTTCTCCTATGAACAACGTGGCGATTGGTCGCGTCTGTTCGCGCCGGGGGACGAGTTACAGCACTACGCCGATTTTATGGTGGACAAGTACGGACTGCGCGAGAAGCTGCGATTAGGGACAAGCATCATCCGCGCGGAGTTTGATGAGCGAAACAGCTTGTGGCGATTGACTACTGACGGCGGAAAGGAAATTACCGCCAGATACTGCGTGATGGCGGTCGGTGGCCTGGAACGCCCGAAGATGCCCGACATCCCGGGAGTCGATGACTTCGCCGGGACGCTCTTGCATACCGCCCTGTGGGATCACGATGTGGCGCTTGAGGGTAAGCGTGTCGCGGTGATAGGGACCGGGGCGACCTCCCTGCAGTTGGTTCCGGCCATCGTCGACCACACCAGCCATCTCACGGTCTTCCAGCGCACACCAATCTGGGTGGGGCCGAAGTTCGATCTCGAAATCGGCTCTCTTGGGCGGAGGGTGCTGGGAAACAGGCGGATTCGTTCTGCCATCCGATCGGTGGCGACCGTCGGCATCGAGCTTGCGATGAGCGGTCAGGTGGCCGGTCCGGCCTGGCTGATCAACGCGGTTCGCCGTGCCGGCGAGGCGCCGATGCGCCGCTGGATGCGCGAGCAGGTCCATGATCCCGTCATCAGGGAGAAGTTGATCCCCCAGTACGGGTTGGGTTGCAAGCGCCCGTCGATGTCCAATGAGTACCTCAAGACGTTCAACCGGAATGACGTCAGTTTGATCACCGAATCGATCGAATGCGTGACGCCCACCGGAGTGCGTACGGTGGACGGGGTTGAGCACGACGTCGACGTGCTGATCTGCGCGACGGGATTCAAGCTGTGGGACAAGGGTTCTGTGCCACCATTTCCCGTCCTCGGGCGCCACGGACGGAATCTCGGCGACTTCTGGGACAAGCACCGTTTCCAGTCCTACCAAGGGGTTTCAGTGCCCGGGTACCCCAATATGTTCTCCATCACCGGGCCGTATGGATTTGTCCTGGGGTCCTACCTGTGGATGATCGAGGCGACATCGGCGCACTTGGCGCGGGCCATCGCCGAGACCAAGCGCCGCGGAGCCACCGTCTGTGAGATCCGGCAGGAGGCCCACGACGAGTACTTCCAGAAGTGCCTGAAGCGGCAGGAGAAGAATTTCCTGTTCACCGATGTGTGCGCCGGTTCGAATACGTACTACCTGGATCAGAATGGTGACTCGCCATTCCGGCCGACGACGCACGGCGAGATGTACTGGCAAAACCGGCATTACAACCTCGACGTATATCGCTATTCAACGGGCTCTGTGGTTCCCGAGATCGTGGCATCGACCGTCGGCGAGAGTGCATGAGAAACAATCCGCTGGAACCCCGGTTGGTGGTGGTGACCGGTGCGGGGAGCGGTATTGGGCGAGCGACCGCCATCCGATTCGCCAAACGCGGTGCTTACGTGGTGGTTACCGATCTGGATCTGGACACCGCCAATGAGACAGTGGATCTGATCCACGCGGAGGGGCGCAACGCATCGGCTGTGCAGCTCGATGTCACCGACCCCGCCCACTGGGAGGATGTTGCCCGCTACGTGTCCATCGAACATGGCGTGGCGGACGTGCTGGTGAACAACGCCGGAATTGTGGTCAGCGGCCCATTCCTGAAGCTGAGCGCCGCGGACTGGGATAAGCAGTTGTCCGTGAATCTGATGGGGGTGGTGCACGGATGCCGGGTCTTCGGTGAGCAGATGGTCGCGCGTGGGGGAGGCCACATCGTCAACATTGCCTCGGCGGCGTCGTACACGCCGACCGCGGTGATGGCACCATATTCGGTGTCCAAGGCAGGGGTGAAGATGCTCACCGAATGCCTGCGGCTTGAATTGGGGCCCAAGGGTGTTGGCGTGAGCGCGGTGTGCCCCGGATTCATCAACACCAATATCGGTCTGCACGGCACCATGGTGGGCGTCGACCAGGAAATCGTTGACGCAAGCCAGCGCAGCATGCAGAGAATGCGCGACGTCACGGAGAAGCTGCCGTGGACGCCGATGAGCCCCAACCTCGTCGCGCGGGCCGTTACCCGTGCGGTCCGTCTGGATCTCGTGGTGGTTCCGGTGAAGCTCGAATCGTGGTTGGGGTACTTCCTGTCGCGGGCGTTCCCGGCCCTGAACAGGCGACTGATGGCTCCGTTCGGTATCGACAGATTCGAGCGTCTGGGTGAGCGTGCGGCGGCCAAACACACTGAGCGTCAGGCTCCGATTCTTGTCGAGAGCGTGCGGTAGGAGACCAAGGTGAAACTCAACAAACTTGAGCCCCAGCTGGTGGTGGTGACCGGTGCAGGCAGCGGCATCGGCCGGGCCACCGCCATTCGATTCGCCAAACACGGTGCCCACGTGATCGTTTCCGATATGGATCTTGACTCTGCTCAAGCCACCACGGCCATGATCCGCGCCGACGGCAACACGGCATCGGCGGTGCAATTGGACGTTACCGATCCGGTTCAGTGGGAGACCTTCGCGCGGGACGTACTCGCCGACCATGGCGTAGCCGACGTGCTGGTGAACAACGCTGGAATCGCCTTGGGCGGGGCATTTCTGAAACTCAGTCCGGCCGACTGGGACCGGTTGCTCTCGGTGAATCTCATGGGAGTGGTGCATGGGTGCCGGGTCTTCGGTGAGCAGATGGTTGAACGCGGCAGCGGCCATATCGTCAACATCGCCTCGGCAGCGGCCTTCACGCCGACGCCGGTGATGGCTCCGTACTCGGTGTCCAAGGCCGGGGTGAAGATGCTCACCGAATGTCTTCGCCTGGAACTTGGTCCGAAAGGTGTTGGTGTTAGCGCAATTTGCCCAGGATTCATCAACACCAATATCGGGATCAACGGAATAACTGTGGGCGTGGACCAAGCCATGGTCGATCGGGGTAAGGAAATCATGCTCCGGGTGCAGGAGTTCGCGGCCAGCCTGCCGTTTTCCCCGATGAGCCCCGACCTGGTGGCGCGCGCCGTTCTGCGCGCGGTGAAGTACGACCTTGCGGTGGTGCCGGTGCGCACCGAGGCATGGCTCGGGTACGTCCTGGGCCGAGTGGCGCCGGGAATCAACCGTCGTACCACCCAGGCGTTCTCGATCGAACGAGCCGAGCGATGGGGAGCCTGGGCGCTGGGCAAGTTGGATGATCTGAATCTGCTTCCGCGCCAAGGTGGCGTCGAGGAGGCTCGAAAGCCCACGGCAGCAAGGAGGTAGACAGATGAACGACACATCAGACATCGGCGATGTGGCGCTGCATGCCCGCAACGTCACGTTCGACTTCTCGAACTCCCCGTTGCAATGGATCCCGGATGAGCCGGTGGCTTCACACGCACTGTCGGCGCTCAACTTCATGTTGCCTGCCGGCGAGCTGTTCTTTGTCGAGGTGTTCGGCCGGGCGCTGCCGCATATCAAGGACGACAAGCTGCGTGAAGAGGTCATCGGCTTTATCGGTCAGGAGCAACTGCACTCCGACACGCACGACAAAGCGCTGCTGCAGTACTTCGGGCAGCACGGTATCGATGCACAGCCGCTGCACGATCTGACCGACCGTGTGCTCGACACCTTCAAACAGCAGTTGGATCGGCTTCCGGCGAAGGTGCGCTATCGCGTGATGGTGGAAGGCATCGCCATCATCGCGGGCATCGAGCACCTCACCGCCACCGCGGGAGACTGGCTACTCAACTTCGACTTCGAGAGTTACGGTGCGGACCCGGTGATCACCGACATGTTCCGCTGGCACGGTGCGGAGGAAGTCGAACACCGCAGTGTGGCTTGGGATCTTGCTCGGCACCTTGGGGTCGGACGGCCCCGGATGCTGGCGTACTTCATTGGCTCCTGCGCGACAATCCCCGTCGGGCTCGTCTTGCTCAGCTGGCTGCTCGCACGTGCCGATCCGGGCCTGCCGAAGGTGAGCCTGGCGCGCTGGCTACGCGAGACGAACCGGGCGATGAAGCGCGGCGCCACGCTGAAATGGAGTGTTCTGGGGGAGGGTTTCCGGAGCTTTCTGCGGCCCGGATTCACCCCGGAATCGATCGGGGACACCGCACAGGCGGTCGCGTATCTTGCGAAGTCTCCGGCGGCCAAAGCCGCGGCCGTGGCATGACGCGGGCACTCCCGGTGGCGGCCCCTACGGGTCGCCACCCTCTGGGCTGGGGCATGAAAGTTCTTGACGTTGTGGGGCCGCCCGCCGTCGCCGCATTGGGTAAGACGCTGCCCGCCGTGCTGCGGCTGAGCCCGTTGTTGGGGCCCGTGCGTCAACCCACATGGGTGGACCGCTCACTGAATCTGGTTGTCCGGGAACGTTCGGTAGTCGCTGCCGATCAGGACGTGGTGGCTTTCACGCTGGCTGCCGCGGGTGGTGGAGAACTGCCGAGATGGCGACCGGGCGCACACCTGGATGTCACCTTGCCGTCGGGGGCTGTGCGTCAGTACTCGTTGTGCGGTGACCCGCGCGACCGGTACCGGTACCGGATAGCGGTCAGGCGCATACCCGAAGGCAAGGGGGGATCCATCGAGCTGCACGACGCGGTGCGCGTCGGAGACGTGCTCGGCGTCAAAGGGCCGCGAAACGCCTTCCCGCTGGCCACTACAGGTCACCTGAACGCCGGGGTCCGCCAGTTCCATTTCGTGGCCGGCGGGATCGGCATCACACCGATTCTGCCCATGCTGGCGGTCGCCACAGAGCGTGGGCTCCCCTGGACGATGACCTACGCCGGGCGCAGTAAGGAGTCGATACCGTTCCGCGATGAGCTGGCCCGGTACGGCGAGCGGATCACCGTCCGTACCGACGACGAGGACGGGATGCCGACGGCAGCCGATCTGCTGCCGCCATTGCATCCCGATCTGGCGGTGTATTGCTGCGGGCCCGGCCCCATGCTGAAGGTGATTCGCGATGCGGTCGCTGAGTACCCGGGCGCAGAACTGCATTTCGAGCGATTCTCGGCTCCGCCGATCGAGAATGGGGTGCCATTCCAGGTGCAGCTGGGCGGGGGCGGCCCGGTGCTGGATGTCGGACCGCAGAACAGTGCACTGGATGCGGTTCTCGCGGCCCGGCCCGGCACGCCGTACTCGTGCAGGCAGGGCTTCTGCGGCACCTGCAAAGTCAAGGTGCTCGCGGGGAACCCCGATCATCGCGACACCCTCTTGACCGAAACTCAGCGCGCCGAAGGCCAGATGCTCTTATGTGTGTCTCGTGCCGACGGCGGGCGACTGGTACTGGACATCTAAGAACGGAGACATGGGATGACTCTCACGACAGAGCGCGCCGACGGAGTGACGAACGACGTCGTCACCGAGCACGTGGTGCGCAACGGGGATATCGACGTCGCGTACTTCATTCAGGGCAACCCGGATGGGGAAACCCTACTGCTGGTGCACGGATGGCCCGATTCGCATCATCTCTGGGACGGTGTCACGCCGCTGCTCAGGGACCGCTTCCGGGTGGTTGCCATTGACAATCGCGGTGCGGGAAAGAGCACCAACCCCAAGAGCTTCCGTGACTTCCGGCTCGCCGAGATGGCCAGCGACTACGTCGCGGTCGCGGATGCGGTGAGCCCCGACAAGCCCGTGCATGTCCTGGGCCACGACTGGGGCAGTGTCGCGATGTGGGAAGCCATCTGCAATCCCGACCTGGAACACCGGTTCTCCTCGTTCACCTCCGTGTCCGGACCCTCTGCGCATCACATGAGCCGGTGGGTGCGCTCGCGACTCGGCAGTCCCACTCCGAAGAATGTGGCGCTTGCCCTCGGGCAGATTGGCTCGTTGCTGTACATGTTCGGGTCCATGACCCCCGTCATTCCCAATGTTCTGCTCAAGCTCACCATGAACGAAAACCGTTGGCGTGCTGGACTGTCCGTCGCCGAAGGTGCACCTGTCGAGCAAATTCACCTCGGGCCGACGTTCATGAGCGATATCACCAGGACATTGCGTGTCTACCGGGCCAACGCGCTCCCGGCGATGCTGCACCCGCAGGACCGGCACACCGGTGTGCCCGTCCAGGTGATTGTCGGCACCCGTGATCCCGCGGTGCGCCAGTCGAACTACGACGACGAGCTCAAATGGAACCAGCGGACATGGCGGCGAGTGGTCGACGGTGGCCATTGGCTGCCGTTCTCGCACCCGAATGTGCTCGCCACGGCGGCTGTCGAACTCATCGACGCGGTATCGGGCAAGGAGCCCGACCGCGCATTACGAAGGGCAGAAATGGGTAAGAGCCGCAAGCCGTTCGAAGACCAGCTGGTGGTCATCACCGGAGGGGGCAGCGGTATCGGCAGAGAGACCGCCCTCGAATTCGCCCGACAGGGTGCCGAGGTGGTGCTCTCGGACGTGAACCTCGACGGTGCCAACGAGACCGTCACGCTCATCGAAGAGGCCGGCGGTGTGGCGCACGCCTACCGGCTCAACGTCGCGGACGAGGACGCTGTCAACGCGCACGCGGAGGAGGTGGTCAAGCGGCACGGTGTACCCGACGTCCTGGTGAACAATGCCGGAGTGGGTGCCGCGGGCGGCTTCCTCGACACACCCTCGGAAGAGTTCCGCCGTGTTATCGAGATCAACCTGTTCGGAGTGGTGAACGGCAGCCGGGCATTTGGCGCGAAGATGGCCGAACGTGGACTCGGTGGGCACATCGTCAACCTTTCCAGCATGGCTGCCTACAGCCCGCAGAAGGCCTTCACCGCATACTCGACGAGCAAGTCCGCCGTGTTCATGTTCTCGGACTGCCTGCGCGCCGACCTCGCCGCCAACAACATCGGTGTCACCACCATCTGCCCCGGCGTGGTACACACCAATATTGTTGCCAACACCAAGATTTCGGGTGTGGACGCTGAGGAAGAGGCGCGGATGCAACAGGCCGGTGACAAGGCCTATGCGATGCGTCGATACGGCCCCGACAAGGTGGCGCGCCAGATCGTGAACGCGGTACGTAAGAACAAGCAGGTCGTGCCCGTGACACCCGAGGCCCGGCTGCAGTATCTCAACAACCGGCTGGCGCCGGGTCTTACCCGCTACTTCGCATCCAAGGCGGGTATGACCGATCTCATCAAATTGGTGCCCAACAAGAAGTAGAGAGCGCTCCGCCGTCAGGTCGCGATGCGCAGCGCGGCCTCGCGGCGGGCGCGGATGAATTGTCCCTGGCCGGTGAGTGTTTGGTCGATATCGGTCCACCCCTGAGCACGTAGCCAGCCGGTGACTTCTTCGCGGCCGAACGCGCGGAAGCCGCCGATGCGCATGGCTCCGGTGACACCCGGTAGCGATGCCGCCGGGGTGCGCAGAGATGTGAAGATCACGATCTGGCCGCCGGGTCCCGCGACTCGGCACAGTTCTCGCACGGCCTGTTCGGGATTCGGGATGAGGTAGAGCGCGGCGAGGCACACCACGGTGTCAAATGTCGCGTCGGCGAACGGAAGTGCGTGCGCGCTCCCCCGGATGTAGTCGATGTGTTCGGCCGAGTTGTCGCGCACTGCCCGCCGCAGCATGGGGCCTGACAGGTCCAGGCCGATGCACGCGCCGTCGTTGCCGAGCTGCGCGGCGAGTTCGCGGGTGTACAGACCAGGACCGCATGCGACATCGAGGATCTTCAGATCGCCGCGCCCGGCGATCTCGCCCATCAATGCGGTGTGGGCCTTGAGGGTGCTCTTGCCGCCATAACTGAATCCACGGGTGAACATCGGCCGCCAGGCGCGCTCGTAGATCGCCGCCAGCAGCCGGCTCTGCATGAACCGGTTGGCCAGGGACACCGGCTCGTCGTCCTCGGGGCCGAGCACGTCGAGATAGCCGTGCTCGCGCGTGGGGGAGTGTGTGATCCGGGTGGGATCCACGAACGTCTCGGCGAGCGTCAGATCTGGCTGGTTGCCCACGGTCCCTCCAGTGCACATCGGTTGATTCAAAATTAGTGAAACGGATAGTACTGGATACTTCGGGTCACGCATAGGCCTGTGATGTGCGAGTTTGCGCAGCACTATGCGACCGGCGGGACTTGTTATTTAGTGAATGGCATGTCAGTCTATTAAATATGTGAGCGGGGGACGGGTGGGGAAGAGCCGTGCGTACGCCGCAAGTAATGGAAGGAACGTGCCGTGAAACGAACCGTGGATCCAACCCTGGGTCTGCATGACGAGCCCGACTACGAAGTCGCGATCATCGGTGCCGGGTTGGGTGGCATCTGCGCGGCCATCAAGTTGCTCGAGATGGGTATCCAGGACTTCGTCATCATCGACCGGGACGAGGACTTCGGAGGCACGTGGCTGCGCAACACCTACCCCGGGGTGGGTGCCGACATCCCGACCGTCGCCTACCAGTTCACCTTCGCGCCGAAGGGGGATTGGCAACGATTCTTCGCCACCGGCGCCGAAATACAGCAGTACGCACAGGATTTGGTCGCCGAGCACGGATTGCGCGCCCACGCGAGGTTCGGTACGTGTGTCGAACGAGAGGTGTTCGACGAAGAGAACCACCTTTGGCAGGTGCATACCGCCGACGGTGAGGTCATCTCGTCGCGGTTCCTGATCAGCGCGATAGGCGCCTACATCAACCCGCGAACGGCGCCGGACATCCCAGGGCTGGACACCTTCGCGGGTCCGATCCAGGTGCCGTCCCGATGGCAACACGATGTGGACATGCGCGGCAAGCGGGTCGGAATTGTGGGCGTGGGAAGTTCCACCGTGCAGATAGCGCCGGCCATTGCCGGCGAGGTGGAGCACCTCGATGTGTACCAGCGGACGCCGCAATGGTACTTCCCGAAACCAGACTTCCGGATGCCGCGCCCACTGCAGCGGCTGTTGGCGGGGCGCAGATTCGCCAATACAGTCAACGGGATTGCCTTGGCGGGCATAGAACTTGGCTTACGCGTTCTGATCTACACGCCCAAGCCGTTGTTCCGGGTGGGGGCAGCGATCTTCGACAAGGTGGCGCTCTGGGCGTATCGCGGCTGGCTCCGGCACAAAGTGAATGATCCCGAGGTGCGCGATCAGCTGCGGCCGCGGTTCGGGGCGGGGTGTACCCGCGGCACGCTGGGGGCGGACTACCTACCGACCTTCAACCGGCCGAACGTGACACTGGTATCGAACGGTATCGACCGGATCACCCCGACGGGCATCGTCGACAAGGCGGGTGTCGAACGCCCCGTTGACATTCTGGTGCTGGCCACCGGATACGAGATGTTCTCCGATCCCGAAACCTACCGGGTGGGAACCGTATTGGGCACCCAGGGATTCGACCTCGCCGAGTTCTACCGTGAAAACGGGCTACAGGCGTACCAAAGTACATCGGTGCCGGGTCTTCCGAACCGGTTCATGCTGGTGGGTCCGTACTCCTGGACCGGCACCAGCTTCCACTACATCCTGGAGAACTCGATGCGCCACATCGGGGCCGTCCTCCAACTCGCTCGCGCCAAACGAGCCACCTGGGTCGAGGTCACCCAGGATGCGCTGGACGACTTCCAGGCGAACATCGCCCGCAGTGGCGCAAACTTGAATCGGTACTTCACGGTGAACTGCGCGGGGTCCAACAGCTATTTCATCAACTCGCAGGGCGACACCCCCTATGTGCGTCCGTGGACGGTCCTGCAGTCCTACCGCCGCAGTGTCCAATTTCCTTCGGGCGCTTACGAATTCAGGCGGATTAACAGCCCGGTGAAGGAGATCGAACATGCGGTTTGACGCAGTCCCCATCCCGGTCGATGGGGTCGAGGAGTTCTTCGCCACCGCGCCGTTCGTGACCCGGGTCCGGCGCACTTTCGACGCGCCACCCGAAGACGTATGGAGGGTCGTGTCGGGCGACCGGATGTGGTCGTGGCTGCCGTCCGTCTGGGGCTGCCGGTATCCGCAGGACATCACACCGACCGCCGGCACCGTGCGGGACTTCCAGATGTACATCCACTCCTGGATGGTGTTCGCCCAGCACGAGCAGATCATTCACTTCGACGCCCCCCACGTCATGCGATACACGGCGCTGGATGCCACCTTGCCGGTGTTCGGGTCGTGGTGCGAGGAGTACCGGGTGCTTCCCGAGTCCGATCCCGGCAAGGCTACCGTCGACTGGACACTGGCCTGTGCGCCGAGGTACCTGACGAACATTCCGGGATCGCATATCGCGATTCGCCCGGTTGCCGCGATCCTCAAGCCCATCTTCTGGTTCGGCCTGGGCGGGCTCGCCCGCGAGCTGCCGGTGCGTGGCCCGCAACGCACCGGCTGAACCGCGGCCCCGACCGGGCAGGTGCACCGCAGACACACTGTGGTCCACTGACAACATGCGGTTGATGGCGGTGCACGCCCACCCCGACGACGAATCGAGCCGAGGCGCGGCCACTCTGGCCAAGTACGCGGCCGAGGGGCACGAGGTGCTGGTTGTCACGGCCACCGGAGGCGAGCGCGGCGACATTCTCAACCCGGCGATGAACCTGCCGGGCAACCACGAGAACCTGCCGGATGTGCGTCGTCAGGAAATGGCGCTCGCAGCAAAAACCCTTGGTGTTGAACATCACTGGCTGGGCTTCATGGACTCGGGTCTGCAACTCGACCCCAGTCTGTTACCCGGGGACGGATTCGCCCGGGTGCCACTGGCCGAATCGGTGCCTCGCCTTGTCGAGGTGATCAGGCGCTTCCGGCCGGACGTGATGATCACCTACAACGAGTGTGGCGGCTACCCGCACCCCGACCACATTCGCTGTCACCAGCTCGCCGTCGCCGCATATGAGGCGTGTGAGGAGGTGCGCAAGCTCTACTACTTCCACGAGATCGTCCGGGTGACACCGGCGATGGTGAAGTTTGTGGGACGAGTGGAGCGGATTGTCAGCCGCCGTGGATCCGGTGCAGCACCCAAGGGTCCCCGAGCGGGTGATGTCGCGGTCCCCGATTGGGTGCGGCGCGTGAGCTCGGTGACCAGGCGGTTGCGAGGGCGCCGGGTCACCACCGAAGTCTCCTGCGCCGAGTACTTCCCCGTACGCGATAAGGCGCTGAGGGCGCACGCATCGCAAGTCGATCCCAGCGGACCGTTCTTCCTGGTGCCCTGGACCTGGCGGCAACAGCTATGGCCGACGGAGAAATTCGAGCTCGCGCACACCCGCGTGGCGACGAGCGCTCCCGAGACCGACCTCTTCGCCGGCCTCTGAGGCACTAGTGGGGTGCCGCGGCAACGGTTGCGGGGTGCACCGCGATCAGTCCCAGCCCCCTGCGGCGCTTGCACATCGCGGCCAGCTCCGCGTAGGCCTTCTCGCCCAACAGCTCGGTCAGCTCCGGGGCGTACGACTGCCATACCTGCTTCTTGCCGACATGTGCGGCCGGGTCTCCGGTGCAGTACCAGTGCAGGTCTGCGCCACCCTCACCCCAGCCGCGACGGTCGTACTCGGTAATCGTCGTCTTCAGGATCTGCGAACCGTCCGGCCGGTCCACCCAGGCCTGCGTCCGCCTGATCGGCAGCTGCCAGCACACCTCGGGCTTCATCGTCAGCGGCTCGACACCCAGCTTGATGGCCTTGGAATGCAGGGCACAGCCGATGCCGCCTGCGAAGCCGGGGCGGTTCAGGAAAATGCACGCACCCTTGTACTTGCGTGTGCGCCATTGCTTTTCCCCGTCAAGCTCGTCCTTCTCCAGGTAGCCCTTGCGGCCCAGCCCCTTCTCGCGGAATTGCCAGTCCTCATCGGTGAGCTGTTTCGCCGAGTCGTCCAGCTTCGCCCGATCGTCGGCATCGGACAGAAACGCCCCGTGCGAGCAGCAACCATCGTCGGGTCGTCCGGCAACCGTGCCCTGGCAGGCGGGAGTGCCGAACACGCAGGTCCAATGTGATAGCAGCCAGGTCATGTCGGCCTTGATCAAATGCTCGGGATTCTCCGGGTCGTAGAACTCCACCCACTCGCGGGCGAAGTCGAGCTCCACCTCCTGGCCATCGAGGGAGGCGTCACGTCCAAAGGGCTGTTTTGGCAGCGTCGTCACAGATGTAAACGGTAGACCCACTAACGTGTGCTGCGTGCGATTAGGCGTGCTGGATGTCGGCAGCAACACGGTGCACCTGTTGGTGGTTGATGCCCGACGGGGTGGACACCCCACACCCATGAGCTCCACCAAGGCGGCACTGCGTCTGGCGGAGGCCATCGATGAGTCTGGCAAGCTCACCCGGAAGGGCTCCGACAGCCTGGTGCACACCATCCAGGAGTTCTCCAAGATTGCCCGCAGCTCCGGCTGCGCGGAGATCATGGCGTTCGCCACGTCGGCCGTTCGGGACGCCACCAACTCCGATGAGGTGCTGACACGTGTCAAGAAGGAAACCGGCGTGGATCTCGCCGTTCTTTCCGGTGTCAACGAGTCGCGGCTGACCTTCCTGGCCGTGCGGCGCTGGTACGGCTGGAGCGCCGGGCGCATCATCAACCTCGATATCGGCGGTGGCTCGCTGGAACTGTCCTGCGGTGTCGACGAAGAACCAGACATCGCGTTGTCTCTGCCGCTGGGGGCCGGACGGTTGACGCGAGAGTGGTTGGCCGAAGATCCGCCGGGACGTCGCCGCGTCGCTATGCTGCGTGACTGGCTGGAATCGGAACTGGTGGACGCTGCCAAACAGGTGGCGGCAGCAGGGGTGCCCGATCTGGCCGTAGCGTCCTCGAAAACGTTCCGGTCGCTTGCGCGACTCACCGGTGCTGCACCTTCCGGCGCAGGACCACGAGTTAAGAGGACACTTACAGCAAGCGGACTGCGTCAGTTGATCGCGTTCATCTCGCGAATGACTACCGCAGACCGTGCGGAGTTGGAGGGAGTCAGTGTCGACAGGGCGCCTCAGATCGTCGCCGGAGCACTCGTCGCGGAGGCAAGCATGCGTGCTCTGTCGTTAGAGGCGGTCGACATCTGCCCGTGGGCTCTGCGCGAAGGGCTAATTCTGCGCAAGCTGGATAGCGAAGCCGATGGCACTGCACTCGTTGACTGACCCCGTCCCGCTTAGCCTCGGACGGTAGGAGAGGACATGACCGACTCAGACGACACGCAGCGGCCGGTATCGGTTGCCGAGCTGCTGGCGCGCAATGGTGCCGCCGACGGCAAGATCAGCGGCCATCGCCGCCGGATGCGCGGCAACGCCGACGCCATCCCGGTGGCCGAGTTGACCGGTGAGATCCCCGTCATCCGTGACAAGAAGGGTGGTCGCGCGCGCCCCAACCCGGCACCGTCGCCTGCTCCGGAAACGGCGGCGCCGCCCGAGTCCCCCAAGGCAGCTGAGGCGGGAGCGCGTTCCTACCTGCGTTCCAACGAAGATGCGTTGTTCGGCGGCGACAGCATGGCCGATGAGGCCGCCCGTCGCGGCACCACGGCCGCACCGGCCCCGGCGCCCGCTCAGCCTTCCGCGATGGAATCACCGCTTCGGAGCATCTTCCCGCCGACCCCCACACCAGTCGCCCGGCCGGGAGAACCGCGCAAGTCCATCGACTTCAACGACGCGACCGGCGTCATCTCCCCGGTTACCGCCGAGCCGCCCAAGTCCGAACCGGCACCGGCGCCGGCGGTAGTCGCGCCCGCCGTACCCGCAGCGCCACCGGCTCCCGCGATTCCGGTCCCGCCGGTGTCTCGCCCGGAGCCCGAGTCCGTCACACCCGAGCCAGTCACGCCCGAGCCGGAACCTGAGCCCGAACCCGAGCCCGCGGCCGTCGCACAGCCCCAACCCGAACCGGAGCCCGTCACACCGGAGCCGGAACACTCGCCCGAACCAGAGACCGTGTACCACGCGGAGTATGAGGCGGAGTACGAGGACGACGGCGAGTACGACGAGTACGGCCGGGCCGTCGAGTGGACGTCGCACGATGCCGAGCAGGACGTCGAGGACGACGAATTCGAGGATCAGGAAGACGACTATCAGCTGGAGCACGAGCTTCAGGAGCTTGTCGGCGCGCACGGTGACCCGTCCGAGCCCGAGGTCAGTCAGCTCGCCGCGATCGACACCGACAAATCCAAGGCCGAGGCGAAAGCCGACCGCCGGGAGAAGATCAAGACCTACCTGCAGGGCAGCTGGATTGCCGCGCAGTACCTGCTGGCGGCCGCCGCGGGTGCGGGCCTGTTCTTCGTGTTCCGGGAACTGTGGAGCTGGAACCAGGGCTTCGCGTTACTCCTGGGCGTGTTGTTCATCGCAATTCTGGTCGCCTCGCTGTGGGTGATCCGCAAGACGGTCGACCTGGCCAGCATCCTGATCGCGATCGTGGTGGGAGCCCTGATCGCGTTCGGCCCCCTCGTGCTCATGCTGCAAGCGGTTGATTAGGTAGCGTTATCCAACCGTGCGCCCTGCGATCAAGGTTGGTCTGTCAACGGCCTCGGTGTATCCACTCAAAACCGAAGCAGCTTTCGAGTACGCGGCCCGGCTCGGGTACGACGGTGTCGAGCTCATGGTGTGGGCCGAGGCGGTGAGTCAGGACGTCGGCGCCGTCGCCAAACTCTCCCGCAAGTACGACATGCCGGTGTTATCCGTGCATGCCCCGTGCCTATTGGTGTCGCAGCGCGTCTGGGGCGCCAACCCGATTCCCAAGCTGGAACGCAGCGTTCGGGCCGCCGAAAAACTGGGTGCGCAGACCGTCGTCGTACATCCGCCATTTCGGTGGCAGCGCCGGTACGCCGAAGGCTTCGCCGAACAGGTTGCATCGCTGGAGGACTCGAGCGATGTGCACGTCGCGGTGGAGAACATGTTCCCGTTGCGGGCCGACCGTCTGTTCGGTGCCGGGCAGACATCGGTGGAGCGTATGAAGCGCCGCGGTGGCAGGCCCGGAATCGGAGTATCCGCCTTTGCGCCGTCGTTCGATCCGACCGATGCCAATCACGCGCACTACACGCTTGACCTGTCACACACCGCAACCGCCGGGACCGATGCGGTGGACATGATGCGCCGGATGGGATCTGGGCTCACGCATCTGCATCTCACTGATGGCACGGGCGCCTCTGTCGACGAACATCTGGTGCCCGGCAAGGGAACTCAGCCAGTTGCGCAGGTGTGCCGGGAGCTGGCGGCCGGTGACTTCACCGGGCAGGTGGTGCTCGAGGTGCACACCTCGGCCGCACGTACCGAGGACCAGCGCGAGGCGATTCTGAGGGAGTCGCTGGAGTTCGCCAGAACGCATCTGGTGCGATAGGCGGCGTGGTTAACGCTCCCTTCGCGCAAGCAATGGCCCTCACGCCCGCGGGCGACGGCCTGTTTGACGCGCACCTGAATGACACCTGGACCATCGGACCCAAGCTGCACGGCGGCGTCATGCTTGCGTTGCTTGCCGGTGCGGCGCGCGAGACGCTCGGCGAGAGCGAGCCCATCGCCGTCAGCGCAAGCTATCTGTTCGCGCCCTCGCCCGGTGACATGCAGGTGCGCACATCGGTGCGTAAGCGGGGACGGCAGATCTCGCTCGTGGATGCCGAACTCGTCCAGGACGGCCGCACCGCGGTGCACGCCGTGGTCACCCTGGGCACGCCCGAGCAGCACGTGGGCCCGCTGCTGACGGCCCTGCCGCCCGCACTCACGCAGCTGCCCGCTGAACCGCCGCCGGGGGTGGCCCCGATCGCCGAGGGTCATCCGATGGGGGAGATCTTTCACCTGTTCGGCGGGATCGACGTTCGGCCCTCGTTGCGGTCCATGAGCGACCTGAGCGAGCGGGGCAAGCCCGAGATCGTGCTGTGGGCACGACCGCGCGATATGGCGCCAGACGGGTTGTTCGCATTGGTGTGCGGTGACATCTCGGTACCGGTGACGTTCCCGCTGGGGCGTTTCGGCTGGGCACCCACCGTGCAGCTGACCACGTATCTGCGTACGTTGCCCGCGGACGGATGGCTGCGAGTGTTGTGCAGTACCAACCAGATCGGCCAGCACTGGTTTGATTCCGAACACACGGTCATCGACTCCGAGGGCGCTCTGGTGGTGCAGTCTCGCCAGCTCGCCATGGTGCCGGCGAACTGATCGGTGTACCTTCCGTAGGGGATCTCGTCAAAGGAGTATCAGGCATGGGTGACAAGCAGAAGACGCCTGACTGGGCCGCCGAGGGAGGCGCCTGGGTGCTGGAGAATGGGCACCGCGCCCTGCTGAAACTCACCGGCGGTCGCTGGCCGCACAAGCTCGGTTTCATGCCCACACTGGAGTTGCACACCATCGGGCGCAAGTCCGGTGAGCGCCGCTCCTCCCTGTTGAGCTCGCCCATCTTCACGCCGGAACGGATCGTCGTGATCGCCTCGCTGGGCGGGGCCTCGCACAATCCGGCCTGGTACTTGAACCTCGTTGCCAATCCGAACGTCGAGATCACCGTGCGCGGCGAGACGAAGCCGTACATCGCGCGTACCGCGTCGGCAGCGGAGAAGGCCGAGCTGTGGCCGGAGATCACCCGGGGATTCGGTAACCCGTACGCGGGATATCAGCGCAGCACCACCCGGGACATCCCCGTCGTCATTTGCGAACCGGTCTAAGGAGAGTTTCGATGAGCAAGCAACCCGATTGGGCCATCCGGCTCGGCGCCTGGGGTCTGGAGAACGGGCACCGCCTCGTGCTGGCGCTGACCGGCGGCCGGTACCCCAAGAGGCTGCTGGGTATGCAGCCGGTGGAGCTGTACACCATCGGCAGTAAGACGGGGCAGCGTCGCGGCACGCTGCTGACCGCGCCGATCTACGAACCCGGCAAGGTGGTGCTGGTGGCCTCCTACGGTGGAGGGTCCGAGAACCCGGCCTGGTACAAGAATCTGGTGGCCAACCCGGCCGTCGAGATCGCGGTGGACGATGTCGCGCGTCCCTTCACGGCGCACACCGCCTCGCCCGAAGAAAAGGCCGCGCTGTGGCCGGCGATCGTCAAGGCCAACCCCGGCTATGCGGGATATCAGAAGAACACCGACCGGGACATCCCGGTCATCATCTGCGTACCTGCCTAACCGCCGCGGGCCGTCCCGCGAAAACGATCATTGACGGGTTGGACACTTTTTCATATTGTGTCCAACATGAAGGTGGCGGCGTCCGATAGTCCCCGCGAGGACATCCCCGAGCCCATCGTGGCCGCAGTCGCCATGACGTTGGTGCGATCGGGCATGCAGCGGTTCAATCTGTCTGCCGCAGCGGAGCAGGCCGGGGTGTCGCGGAGCACCCTCTACAACTGGTTCGGCGGTAAGCAGGCCGCCATCGACACCGCATTCGGTTATCTCGCAGACGCTTTCATCGACTTCTTCGCAGCGGCGGTGGGTGCGGAGACCACGCTGGTCGATCAGGTCGCGGCCGCCGCCTCGGGAATCTGTGAGCACCGCCGATGGACGGATCATCTCGCCCTGCACACCACCGATCTGCTGGACCTCATCCTGGATGAGCGCGGCGAGGACCTGATGGCGCGCTCGGTCGCGTTCTGGACACCCCGCATACGGGAAGCGCAGGAGCGTAAGGAGATTCCCGGTCGCATCGTCCCGGAGGAGGCCGCCGAGTGGATCATCAGAACCCTGATGAGCATCGAGGTGCTGCCACCCATCGTGATCGATCTGTCCGATCCGGCAGCGGTGCGCCGTTACTTCGCCGACTACATCACGCATGGACTGGGTGCCGCGCGTGATTGACACTTCCCAACACTGCGTGGTGATCGGCGCCGGGGTGGCGGGGCTCGCCTCGGCGGTGTGGATGGCTGAGGCCGGGTTCCGGGTGACCCTGCTGGAACGGCGGGCCACCCTCGGTGGGCGCACTCATTCCATCGAGATACCCCAGGTCGACGACGTCGCCGATAACGGTGTCCACGTCATGTCCGGCTCGATGGAAGAGCTGTTGCGTTACCTCGAAACCATCGGGGCGCGAGATCTTTTGGCCGCTGAGTCCGGAACCTATGCGCGACGGCTGCTGCCCGGGGGAGAGGTGGACGACACCTCACTGTTCCGCACATTCGCGTGGCTGCCCGCGGCGAGCATCGGGGATCGGCTTCGGGTATGGCGCGCTTATCTGCGGATCGTCAGGGATTGCGTTCGCCCACCCGGTGATCTGGACGCCATTACCGCGCGAAAGTGGCTCGACCGCATCGGGATGCCCAAGGTCGCGCGTGACACCTGGATTGATTTCTTGATCATCGGTGCGCACAACGAGAAGCCGGATCTGATCTCCGCCAGCGCTTTCCGGAATCTTCTGGTCACCATGGCCCGGCGGGGGCGCGGGGCGGCCCGCAACGGAACATTGCTGTACTCCACAGTCGACTTCACCTCGCTGTTCGTCACCGGTGCCGAGAAGGTGCTCGCCAATCACGGTTGCGAGGTGCGGGGCCGCGCAGGAGTGAAATCAATCGTGTTGCACGGCAATGCTGTTTCTGGTGTATCGCTGACCGATGGTGAGTTCATACCGGCCGACGCGGTGATCTGTGCGGTCCCGCCGTGGGCCGTGGAGGGATTGCTTGACGCCGTCCCCGGCCACGAGCAGTTGTACAGTGCGGCAGCCAAGCTCGTTCCCGCTCCGCTGGTGAGCGTCTACCTGTACCTCAACAAGTCGCTCGGGCTGACGACCATCCTCGATGCTCTCGTGGGTGGTGAGGGCGTGGTCGAGCAGGTCTTCGATCGGCAGAAGATGGTGGGATACGACGGTAGCGAACGTGGGTTGTATTCGTACGAGATCACGGTCAGCGCCGCGTACGAACTGAACTCGCTGTCGTCGAGCGGCGAGATCATCGAGACGTGTATGCGCTTCCTGCGCAACTACTATCCGGCCGCGCGGGACGCCGAATTAGTGCACGCCAAGGTGGTGCGGATGCCGCGTGCCACCTACAGTGAGCGTCCGGGAACGGCGGGCGCCCGTCCGCCGCAGCGCACCAGTGTGCGCGGGCTGGCACTGGCGGGTGACTGGACCGCGACCGACTTCCCCTCGACCATCGGTGGGGCAGCGCAGAGTGCGGAATTGGCCACCCGCGTGATCCTTGACCAGGCTCCAGTGGGCTAGCCCCTTGATTGTGAGCTGCCTCACATTCAAGATGGTCACTAGGTCAACGTCGACACTAGGAGGCCCCCATGGCGCGGACACATTACGGATCGCTACGCAAGGGAGGGCTCAACTGGGATTCCTTGCCGCTCAAGCTGTTCGTTGGCGGCAATGCGAAATTTTGGGATCCGGCCGATATCGACTTCTCGCGCGACCGGGCGGACTGGGACGCGCTCACCGATCGGGAACGTGACTATGCGACGCGGCTCTGCGCGCAGTTCATCGCCGGCGAGGAGTCGGTGACCCAGGACATCCAGCCGTTCATGACGGCCATGCGTGCCGAGGGGCGACTCGGTGACGAGATGTACTTGACGCAGTTCGCCTTTGAAGAGGCAAAGCACACACAAGTCTTCAGGCTCTGGCTTGATGCAGTCGGTGTCGGCGACGACCTGCACGGGTACCTCGACGACCTTCCGGCCTACCGCGAGATCTTCTTCGATGAGCTGCCGGATGCCTTGGGCACGCTGGCCAGCGACCCGTCGCCGGCGGCACAGGTGCGCGCCTCGGTGACCTATAACCACGTGGTCGAGGGCATGCTGGCACTCACGGGATACTTTGCATGGCACAAGATTTGCGTTGACCGGGGCATCTTGCCCGGTATGCAGGAGCTGATTCGCCGGATCGGTGACGACGAGCGCCGGCACATGGCCTGGGGCACCTTCACCTGCCGGCGTCACGTGGCCGCCGATGACGCCAACTGGTCGGTCTTCGAGGCCCGCATGAACGAACTCGTCCCGATCGCGTTGCGTCTCACCGAGGAAGGCTTCGGACTGTACGGCGCCGACACCCCGTTCGGGCTCGTGCTGGACGAGTTCATGCAGTACTCCGCCGACAAGGGAATGCGCCGGTTCGGGACCATCAGCAGCGCGCGCGGCCGTCCGCTCGGCGAGATCGACCTCGACTATTCGCCGCTGCAACTGGAAGACACGTTCGCTGCCGAGGATCGGGAGGCGCTTGCGGCCACGGCTTAGCGCGCACTCCGCACTGTCGCCGCCCACAACCGGGGGAACGCCACATTGTGCAGCGGGTTGGGAAGTATCAAATGGTTGTGTGCCAGCCCAACAGCTATGTGGCGGTTCGGGTCAGCCCATCCGGTGGAGCCGCCGGCCCCCATATGCCCGAAACCTCCCGCCAATCCCGGCGCGGGGATGCAGTGATAGCCGAGCTCCCAGATATCGCGGGTAAGAGCGACATTGGGCCTGATCCCGCGCCCGCCAGCCAGTTCGGCGGTCTTCTCCGCGGACAGCAGCTGCCGCCCGTCCACGCTTCCCCGGTTACTCAGTGCGCCGTAGAGCTTGGCCAGGGCCGGTGCGGTACAGATGGCGTTGCCCGCGCCCATCTGGGTGTCGTACAGCGGGGCGGTCGCATGCCCGTCGTCGGCCACGATCCGTTCGGCTCCGGGCACGTGGATCGCTCCGGTGGCCCCCCGCGCGCCCGGCAGGGCGTCCACCACGCGTGCCCCGATGGACAGGCCGCGAGAAAGAAATGGCGTCTTCACGGCCTTGTCGAGCTGCGCATAGATCCCCGCGGGAGTTGTCGGTGAATCGGCGGGCGGGCGCCCCAGGTGAATGCCGTCCACTCCGAGGATCTCCGCGAGTTCGGTGCGATAGAGCGTGCGCATGTCCTTACCGGTGATCGCACGCCCGAGTCCGGCCAGGATCCAGCCGTAACTCATCGCGTGATACGCGGATTTCCCGTAGTAGCGCCCGACAGGCACTGCGGCGAGTCGCTGCTCCATCAGTTCGTGGTCGAGAAGTTCTTCGGGAGTGGAGGCGATCGGAGCCAGCGCGGCCAGTCCCGACTTGTGCGCCAGGACATCGCGCACCGTGACCGACTCCTTGCCGTTGGCGGCGAATTCCGGCCAGTAGCGGGCGACCGGGGCGTCATAGGCCAGCAGCCCTCGGTCGGCCAGGCGATGGATAACGGTGGCGGTCACCCCCTTGGAGGCCGAGTACACGATCGGTGCGGTATCGCGGGTCCACGGCACACCGGGACGCGCCTCACCGGCCCAGATGTCGAGCACGGGTTCGCCATCGACGTAGGCGCAGAGCGCGCCGCCCCCGGTATGGCCGACATACATCGACGCGAACTTGCGGACCACCCGGTCGAACTCGGGTTGTGCCCAGCCCTGTACCCCGTCCGGTAGACCGGTGCCCCAGGATTCCGGCGCGAAAACGGGGGAGGTCTGCGCGCGACGCTGCGGTTGTGACATATGTAACTTGTAGTCCGGTTATCCCACTGTGCGCCACCATCTGCGCGCAGATCTGCGAATAGTCACAAATCGGCGCGAATGTGCATATCGCTGTCTACATACCGCTGCGGCACCTTGCTCTGGAGCTTAGAAAGCCGTTTCCGGGTGCGCTAATGGGTCTGCCATGCTGGTCGCCATGTCCAGAATCGCAATCATCGGTGGCGGCAATATCGGCGAAGCACTTATCTCCGGGCTGCTGAGGGCCGGACGGCAGGCCAAGGACATCGTCGTGTCCGAGAAGGTCCCCGCCCGCGCAAAGGCTCTGGCAGAGGCGTATTCCATCCGCGTCAGCGAGGTGGCGGATGCCGTCGAAGGTGCCGATTTCATTGTGGTGGCGGTCAAACCGTCCGATGTCGAGAGCGCGACCAGCGAGATCGCCGCGGCGCTGGCGAAACTGGACGCCGAAGGTAGCGACCGGGAGACCGAGCAGGTGCTGGTCTCGGTGGCCGCGGGAGTGTCCGCGAGCTTCTTCGAATCCAAGCTGGCCGCCGGGGCTCCGGTGGTGCGGGTGATGCCCAATGCCCCGATGCTTGTCGGCGCCGGGGTCAGCGCTGTCGCCAAGGGCCGATTCGCGACCGACGAGCAGCTCAGTGCCGTCGCCGAGCTGCTGGAGTCGGTGGGCAGCGTCATCAAGGTGGCCGAATCGCAGATGGACACCGTTACCGCGCTGTCCGGATCGGGCCCGGCCTACTTCTTCCTGCTCGTCGAGGCGCTGGTCGATGCGGGGGTTGCCTCGGGTCTCACGCGGCCCGTCGCCACCGATCTGGTCATCCAGACCATGGCCGGATCCGCCGCGATGCTGCTCGAACGGGCTGAGACGGACGAAAATCGGGCCCCCGGGCTGCAGACCCGCACGGAGGTCGATACGACCGCCGCCGAGCTCCGCGCAACGATTACCTCGCCGGGTGGTACTACCGCCGCTGCGCTGCGCGAACTGGAACGTGGAGGTTTGCGGGCAAGCGTCTATGCCGCCGTTGAAGCCGCAAAAACACGCTCCGAGCAGCTCGGAATCACATCAGAGTAATTTAACCAAATCTTGATCAATTAGCCCACACGGGTATCAGTAACCCCACTGGTCCCGCTATTCTCCTTCTAGCACGTGCGTGTCCGTACCGCCGATGGGGAAGATTGGCGGCACGACACGTGCCTAGGGAAATGGGTATGCGATGACGTCAATCAACGGGCCATCCGCGCGCGACGGGGCCGGCGCCAAGCCGGGCCGGGACGCGGCGGCCGCTGGCCAATCCGGCAAGGCTCAGTTCCTTACGGTCGCCGAGGTCGCCGCGCTGATGCGCGTGAGCAAGATGACCGTCTACCGGTTGGTGCACAACGGCGAGCTGCCCGCGGTGCGGGTCGGCCGGTCGTTCCGTGTGCATGCCAAGGCGGTCAACGATCTGCTGCAGGCCTCCTACTTCGACGCCGGATAAGGCGCCTCGAAGCGGGAGATGCCCCCTTGGGGGCTGCCGGTTCTGCCGGTTTCCTGACCTGAGGCCGCAGCAGGTAGAGTCATGCGGCACCCTGGCGTAAGCCTTTTTGGGTTAGGGCGCCTTGTGTACGGCTGGGAAAAAGCCGCTGTGCACGCGTCCACGGTAAAGACGATTTCAAAGTAGTTAGCAGGAGTTCATGGGTTCAGTTATCAAGAAGCGGCGTAAGCGTATGTCCAAGAAGAAGCACCGCAAGCTGCTTCGCCGCACTCGGGTTCAGCGCAGAAAACTCGGTAAGTAAACCTTGCGTTAGTGGGCATCCGCTCGGGATGCCCATTGGTGCCGTGATGGATAGGCTTCGTCCGTGAGCGCCGGTGAGACCAATCTGCACTACCCGCGGGTGGTGCTGGTCACCGGAGCCAGCCGATTCCTCGGGGGTTATCTGGCTGCGCGTCTGGTGCAGAACCCGATGATCAACCGTGTCATCGCGGTAGATGCTGTCGCCCCAAGCAAGGACCTGCTGCGCAGGATGGGGCGGGCAGAGTTCGTGCGGGCCGATATCCGCAACCCGTTCATCGCGAAGGTCATCCGGAACGGCGAGGTCGACACGGTGGTGCACACCGCCTCGGCCTCGTTCTCGCCGCGTTCGGGTGGGCGCGCCGCGCTCAAGGAATTGAACGTGATGGGTGCGATGCAGCTGTTCGCGGCGTGCCAGAAGGCGCCCACAGTGCAGCGCGTTGTCGTCAAGTCCACCGCACAGGTCTATGGAGCCGGTCCCCGGGATCCGGTGATGTTCACCGAGGAGATGGGTGCGCGCCGTCCACCGTCCGACGGGTTCGCACGGGACAGCATTGATATCGAGAGCTATGCCCGCGGTCTGGCCCGGCGGCGCCCCGATGTGGCGGTGACGATCCTGCGGTTGGCCAACTTGATCGGCCCCGGTATGGACACCGCGTTGGCGCGCTATCTGGCGGGCCCGCTAGTGCCCACCGTGTTTGGGCGCGACGCCCGCCTGCAGCTGCTGCATGAGCAGGATGCGCTGGGTGCGCTTGAGCGCGCCACCATGGCAGGTAAGGCGGGCACCTTCAACATCGCGGCCGACGGCATGATGATGATGTCGCAGGCGGTTCGCCGTTCCGGGCAACTCGGCATCCCGGTGCCGTCGTTTGCGGTGGCGGGAATTGCGTCGTTCACCAAGGGCACCCGGTACACCGAGCTGAGTTCCGAACAGCGTGACTGGCTGGCCTATGGGCGCGCGATCGACAACACCCGTATGAAGGTCGAACTCGGGTATCAGCCCAAGTGGACGACCGTTGGGGCCTTTGGTGACTACGTTCGGGGACGCGGGATCACTCCAGTAATCGAGCCGGAGTGGGTACGCTCATTGGGAGATCGCGCGGTGGCTCTCGCGCAGAAGATCAGTTCGTAGACATAGGGCGGAGGTGAGAAGCATGGCAGGCGACACAAAGGCGAAAGTCATTCAACTGCAGGTTAATTCGGAACGCCATGCTGCACGCGCTCGCCGGGCCGAGGCGCGGGCCGATGCCGGCCGGCGGCATCCGTCATCGTTGGCCAACGATGCGCCGGCTGGAGATTCCGCGGATACCGCCGCAGTCATCCACGACCTCAACGAGATTCGCGCGGCACAGGGCAACGCCCCTCTGGGCGATGAAGAGTCGCTGACTGCCCTCGCGGCCAACATTGCCGCCGTCGCTGAGTTCATTCGCCGCCGAGTCGGCGGCGACTACAGCGTCGACGATTTCGGATTCGACGAGCACCTCAACGAATCGCTGCTGCTTCCTTTGCTCAGGCCACTGTTCAACCGATGGTTCAGGGTGGACGTGACCGGGGTCGAGAACATTCCCGCGACCGGTGGGGCGTTGGTTGTGGCTAACCATGCGGGTGTGCTGCCGCTCGACGGGCTGATGCTCTCGGTGGCCGTGCACGACCGGTGCCCCGGCAACCGCACCCTGCGCAACCTGGCCGCCGACATGGTGTTCGATGCACCGTTCCTGGGACAGTTGGCGCGAAAGGCGGGCCATACGCTGGCGTGCACCGCCGACGCGCACCGGCTACTGTCCGCGGGCGAGCTGACTGCTGTGTTCCCCGAGGGATACAAGGGACTGGGTAAGCCGTTCAAGGATCGCTACAAGCTGCAGAGATTCGGCCGTGGAGGATTCGTCGCGGCAGCCATTCGTACCGGAGCGCCGATCATCCCGTGCTCGATCGTCGGGTCCGAGGAGATCTACCCGATGATCGCCGACCTGAAGGTGATCGCCCGGTTGTTCGGTCTGCCCTACTTCCCGGTGACCCCGCTGTTCCCGGCGGCAGGTCCCGTCGGGTTGGTGCCGCTGCCGTCCAAGTGGCATATCGAATTCGGTACACCCATCCCCACGGACGGGTTCGACGAGACGGCGGCTGACGATCCGATGGTGACATTCGAGGTCACCGACCAGGTCCGCGAGACCATCCAGCAGACGCTGTACCGGCTGCTCGCGGGTCGTCGCAACATGTTCTTCGGCTAGGCCTTCCCTCTACGCCGATACGCCGTGTACCGGCGGTTTCGTATCGCAGATCCTCGCCGCGGGGCGCAGCGCGGGCGGCGTAAGTTCGATGCGTGATCACCAACCGGGTAACCGAACTGCTGGGTATCGAGCGGCCGATCGTGCAGGCTCCGATGGGCTGGATCGCGCGATCCCAGCTGGCCAGCGCCGTCTGCGAAGCCGGCGGGCTCGGCATCATCGAAACAAGCTCGGGCGAGCTCGATGCCATCAAGGGCGAGATTCGCCTCATGCGTGAGCTCACCGACAAACCATTCGGGGTGAACATCGCACAGGCTTTCGTGCGAGATCCGTCCATCGCGCAGTTTGTGGTCGATCAGGGCGTGACGTTCGTGACCACCAGCGCGGGCGACCCCAACAAGTACACCCGGATCCTCAAGGCCAATGGCCTTACCGTCTTTCATGTCGTCCCGACGCTCGCGGCCGCCCTCAAGGCTGTCGACGCGGGAGTGGACGGTCTGGTGGTGGAAGGCGTCGAAGGCGGCGGTTTCAAGGATCCCAAGGGTGCGTCGACCATGGTGTTGCTGCCACTGGTGCGCTCGCGGGTGGACGTTCCGATCATCGCCGCCGGCGGTATCTGTGACGGTGCATCCATGGCGGCGGCTTTCGCGCTCGGCGCCGAGGGCGTGCAGATGGGTACCCGGATGATGTCGGCCGCCGAGTCACCCATCCACGGCAACTGGAAGGCAGCGGTGGTCGCTGCGCGCGAGACCGACACCGTGCTACTGAACAGGCTGACCAAGCCAGGCCTGCGCGCCTTGCGCAGCGAGCGCACCGAAGAGATGGAACGACGGGATCTGGTATCGCTCATGGAAACCGGGAATCCGTTGGACCTCTACTTCGGGGGCGATATGGACACCTTCGTGCCACTCGGCGGGCAGGTGGCCGGGCGCATCGGTGCGGTCGAGTCTGTGCGGGACATTCTCGACACCACCATGGACGAGTTCACCGCGGTGATCGGCAAGCTCGCCGCTCAATACAGCTGACGAGGATTCGGCGCCGAGTGGGGGCGGCCGCGTCATTGCCGCCTGCGGTCCGGGGTGCCCACGGAGATCCAACCGCTAACTAGCCCGTCTGTGCGGCGCCCTCGCTGCTCACTTGCTGCCGTCATCGCACGTCGTGCCGGGGGGCCTGCTGGGCTGCGCTCAAATCAGCAAAGCCACATCGGTGCGAAGCCCCGCGTTGGCGACCTTTCCTCGCAAACGACTGGCCCTCGTCGGTAACGAATGTACCGACGTGCCGATAGGCTCTATTAGTGTTAGCCTTTGGTCAATCGCGGGGGCGCTCAGCTGTTGTACCGCTACCCCGAATTGAGGATTAGTATTGTGACTCAACCTTCGCTGGAGGGTCAGGGTGGCATTGCCCACTTCTCCCGGGGTGGCGATTTTCCTGCAGCGCCGATGCTGTTCGGCGGCGTTATTGCGACCTTCATTGTGGTTGCCACACTGTTGGGTCTCGACGACGGTAGAAACATCAGCATCCCTCGATCGATGCCAGTCAGTGAAGTTGCTTCGGTGACGCCCGAAGCGGCCGACCTCGGGCATCAGGGGCGTTCGGGCCAGTTAGCCATCGCGGTGACCGACGTCACGGCGTATCTGGTCGCGGGCGATCCTGGGCTGCCCGAGAATGCGCAGGGCGGCCACGTTCTGGTCGGAGTGCGCGTGATCAACGACGGCACCGATCGCCAGCGGTTCGAGCCGGCCATTCAGCAACTTGTCGCCGGTGATCAAACCGTGGATGCGGACCAGAACGCCTCTCAGCCTGTGCTCGGTGCCGATATCGATCCCGGCGACAGCATCGTGGCGTCCATCGCGTTCGACATTCCCGAGGGCGCCGAGCCGTCGGCGATCATCCTCCGCGACTCACCGGCAGCCCCGGGCACTCAGCTGAGTTTGGCCGATATGGGCAACAGCGGCCTGGCGCAGTGAGCGTGGATCTGAAGCCGGAAGCGGTGTGGGAGGCACTTCCCGACGAGCTCAAATCGGCGCTGCGTCGACGGGCTGCCGAACCACTGAACGACGACTTGCTGCTGAAGTGTCATCGCGCAGCCGAAGATAACGAACTGCCGATCTTCTGGCGGCCCGACCCAGCCGCCGATTTCCGGCGGCATCGACTACATCCGGCTCTTGTCGACTACATCGCCGGCCTCGGAAAAGACGGCTAGCCGCTCACCGTCAGGGGTTGCAGCCGCTCGCGCTTACCCAGCGGCCGTTGTAGCCCACGCACGCGTGAACGTTCGGTGCGGGGGGAGGGGGCGGAGGATCGTCCGGCAAGGGTGCGTAGTCCTCGGGCGGAGGTGCGTATCGCTGCACGGTGTCGGCGACGTTCATGCAGCCGCTCACCGAGACTCGGCGCCCGCCGCCCACGCAGACATCGGCGTTGGCCGTGGGCAGCGCAATGGGCAGCAGCCCCGCGAAGGCCACCGCGACTGTTGCCGCGGCTACACCGGGCCTCACGGCTGCCGCTCCTGCGGCAGCTGGCAGCGCTCGCGGAAGTCGACGACGGGCTGGCGGATGGAGCGCAGATCGTTCTCGGCTTCGGGGTTGGTGCTGAAGTAGGCCTTCACCGCGCTCTGCATCTCGCTGTGCGGCTTGCCCGCAAGGCTCGTGAAGAAGTCGTTGACCTCCGGGTGGGTGTACAGATAACTCGAGGTGGAGGCGGCGACGCCCGCCGAGACTCCAGCGAGGTCGGCCGCCGTACAGTTCGGCGGACGCTCGGGTTCGGCATTCGCGGCCGCCGCGGTGAAGAGTGCTGCGGCGCTCAGGGCTGTAAATAGGCTTGTGGCAACGAGTTTCATGGACATCTCCTTACGGGACTTGTTGTACGGCGGGTGGTTTCCAGGTGCCGTCAATGATCGACGGCGGCGTTTCCTTCGGCCAGTACAGGCGGAGCATGAGGTTGAACTTTCCCTCGGGTGCGGGGAGCCAGTTCGACTCCTTTCCTGGTCCGGGATTGTCGTGTTGCAGATACAGATCCACCGATCCGTCGGGGCTGGTCGCGAAGTTGTTGCGCTGACTCAGTGTGTACCGGTTCAGTGGGTTCTCGACGAAGAACATTCCCGCGTCGTACATCGTCAGTGACCAGAACCCCTCGGCAGGTGGTAGCTGATCCTTGTCGAAGTGCAGCACGTACTGACGTGACCCGTCATACGGTTTCCCGGTGTTGTCGACCTCCGAGGTGGGGTAGACGGCATCCTCGGGCCGGTTTGCGCCGAGCCCGATTGCGGCGACCGTTGCGCGCTGTAGGTACTCGGTGCCGTATACGCCGGTCTTGGTGGTGAACACCCACCCGTTGATGTTCTCGCCGGCGTCCTTGAAGTGCGCCATGATCTTGCCGAATGCTTCCTTGGGCACCGATTGCAGGGCGCTGACGGTGTCGGCACCGAGTTTGTCGATGTCGAAGGGCTTTCCGGCCTCGATGCCGATCTTGGCCATCTTCTCCACGATCGGCTTGTCGGCCTCGGTGGGCGGATTGTCCTTCATCAGGGTGGCCAGCATGTCGAAGTATGCCTTGGTGCTCAGATTGTTGACCTGGTCACGGACGGGCGTTTTCATGTCGATGCTCGGAGCTACGGTGCCAGCGGGCGGGGTGTACTGCTTGCCGTACGAACTCAACGGCACCAACGAGATTTCGTCCTGCATCTTATGGACGGCGGCGTAATCCTCCGGGGTTCCAGTGCAGTAGATGCGACCCAGTAGCCACACGATCGACGTCGGTGACTTGTATTCCTTGATTCCTTGGGGCAGTTCGCCTTTCCAGCCAGGGCCGGTGATCGCATAAGTCTGGGGGCCGGTGCCTGTCGTGCGTTTGCCGGGCACCTCGAAGACATTGGTGTACCCGTCAAGCATGGGAAGCAGGTAATAGCGATCGTGGGCATCGGGCAGGCTCACGATCCACGGTTCCTTGCCAACGTCGAGGAACGCGTTCGTGTAGAGGGTGTCGGCATTAGGCGCGGTGACATCGCGAAAGGCCGCGTTGGGATACTCGCGCATCCGCATGAGCTGTCCCATTGGGGCGCGCGGAGATTCGACCTTCTCCACGTTGGTCATCACGCGGCGGGTCATCTCCATGGTGACAAGGGCATAGCCAAATACATACGCGTCCATGGCGATGGACTTGGCCTCGTCGGTGGAAAGCTTCTGGGAACCAGACTCTTTCGAGCAGCTGGTAAGTCCCGCCGCCAATGCGACGGTGCTCATCACGACCAATAATTTGGTCCACTGCATACACCAAACCTTCACGGGCTCACCCTCTCCTGTTGTGACGATCTTGTTCGCCGAACGTTGATCGTGCAGCACATCCCACCTGCTTGTCTTGACATTGGAAGACAAATATTTGACAGTTTGAGACATGTCGGTGATCCGTGGTTCGGCGCTCACCAACTATCACCAGCTGGTGGCCGAACTCGGCGGGGACGGCAGTGAACTGCTTGGCAGAGCGCGGGTTTCACCGGCAGATGCCGGATCCTACGAGCGGTTCATCTCTCTGCGCAACGGCGCTCGCGCACTGGAGGAAACCGCGGCGGCCCTTAACGCGCCGGACTTCGGTCGCCGACTGGCCCGGCGGCAAGGCATCGAGATCCTGGGGCCGGTGGGTTTGGCGGCGCGCACGGCGGCCACAGTTGCCGACGCCTTCGCGATTCTCGAAAAGTTCATGGGCGCATACTGTCCGGCGATAGGCGCTCGGGTCACAGCGCACCGGGATCCGTCGCTGTGCCGGTTCGAGTTCGAGTATCTCTTGACCCCCGCCCCTCCGCAGGCGCAGGCAGTCGAACTGTCGCTGGGTGTCACACTGCGGGTGCTGCATCACTTCCTGGGTGGGGGCTACCGGCCTGTTTCCGTTCATCTACCGCACCAGGCACTCACCGCGGCCGCGGGGTATCAGCGCTATTTCGGCTGTTCACCGTTCTTCTGCGAGCCTGTCGGTGGTTTCACCCTGCGGGCCACCGACATGCAGAAGTCGTTGCCCAAGGATCATCTGGCCCACCAGACTGCCGTCGACTACTTGACGGGCACTCAGGCCAACCGCAAACCGGATTCCAGTCAGCTGGCCCGTGTCCTTATTCGGCAGCTGCTCCCGACCGGAGCGATTGGTTTGGGGGACATCGCCTTACACCTCGGGGTGCACCCGAAGGCGCTGCAACGGCGACTCGGCGCCGAGGGCACAACCTTTGCCGAGCTCGTCGACCAAACCCGTCGGGAAGCTGCCGAGCGACTGCTGTCCGATACCGATCTGAGTCTCGATCATCTGAGCAGGCAGCTCGGCTACGCCGAGCAGAGTGTGTTCACCCGAAGCTGCAAGCGCTGGTTCGGGACAACCCCGAGCACCTATCGGCAGGACCGTCGAGGCCGCTAAGCCTTGCGATGTGAGGCGATGTTCGCGGCCATGGAAGCCGCGTCGGTTTCGTGGCCCTCGGCCTCGCCGATCATGGTCACGATGCTCGTCGCGACGCGTTCACCGTCGGCATCGGTCACCTCGGCCCGTACTTCGGCCGTCACCATGCCGTGCGACTCCAGCACACTGTCCAGGTAGCTATCGAAGTAGAGCCGGTCGCCTGCCTTGATGGGGCGGTGGAACTTGAGCTTCTGATCGCGGTGCAACACGCGTGCCACGTTGATGGGCAGATCCATCTCGGTGAAGATCTTGTGCTGCACCCGCCGGCCCGCGACCGCCAGGAAGGTGATGGGAGCCACGACGCCCGAGTTCACCTCGCACTCGTCCTTGATGGCCGCGGCGAATTCACGCATCTTCTCGCGGCCGACCTCGAAGTAATCGGGGTAGCGGTAGTGCGTTCCGACGATGTCTTGGCGGATGGCCATGCATTAACCCATTTCGCTGCAGGTCAGGTACGAATCTAGACAGTTCAAGCGGCGCTGAGCCTATCAGCAGCGGTAATGCCGATCATTACTTCTCACGACGGGCCAGTGCGGCCGCGAGGGCTCCACCCGCGGCGCCGAGCAGCACCGCCGAGGGCACGCCGATTCGGGCCGCCTTGCGCGCGGTACGGAAGTCGCGGACCTCCCACCCCCGGCGCCGTGCCACATCCCGCAGCTCGGCATCGGGATTGATGGCCACCGCGGTTCCCACCAAGGAGAGCATCGGCACATCGTTGATGCTGTCGCTGTAGGCGGTGCAGCGCTTGAGATTCAACCCGTTGCGGATGGCCAGGTTGCGCACGGCCCGCGCCTTGCCCGGCCCGTGCAGGATGTCGCCGACCAGCCGGCCGGTGAACACCCCGTCCGCCGATTCTGCGACGGTGCCCAGCGCCCCGGTGAGGCCCAGCCGCCGGGCGATGGTCTCGGCCAGCTCCTTGGGAGTGGCCGTGACGAGCCACACCTGTTGGCCGGCGTCGAGGTGCATTTGAGTCAGCGCCCTGGTGCCGGGCCAGATCTTGTCGGCGAGCGTCTCGTCGTAGATCTCCTCGCTGAGTGTGACGAGTTCGTCGACACTGCGGCCCTCGATGAAAGAGAGCGCCTTCTGCCGGCCCGCCGCGACATCGTCGGAGTTCTCCCGGCCGGTCAGCCGGAACTTCGCCTGCGCCCAGACGAACTGAAGCATGTCCGAGTACTGGAAATAGTCGCGCTGCGCCAGGCCACGGCCGAAGTGCACCAGCGAGGAGCCATGCACCAGGGTGTTGTCGACGTCGAAGAACGCGGCCGCGGTCAGATCAGCGGGCGGCGGACCCGTGGGCTGCTCGGTGGCCGCCGCGGCGTCTGCCTCGGCGAAGGAGGCGGCGCGTGCGACGTCTTCGGCGAACGCTTCGGCCAGCAGCTGGTCCTCCGCGGGGCCTTCGGTAGGGGGGTCGCCGTTGATCTGGGGGCTGGTCATGACCGGCTTAACCGCCCTTCCTGTCCGCCGTTTCCGAATGCCGTTTAACCCTACTGAGGGTGGCGGGAACTCGGGGGACCCGGTGGCAGAATTGACATATGACGTCACTAACGCTGCTGACACGCGTGGGGTGCTCTGCCTGCGAGCGTGCGCAGCGTGAATTGGCGGCCCTGGCCGACGAGTTCGGGGTCCCACTCACCGTCACCGATGTAGATGAGGCCGCGATCACAGATTCGTCTTTGCGAGCGGAGTTCGGTGACCGGCTTCCGGTGGTGCTGCTGGACGGTCAGGAGCACAGCTATTGGGAAGTAGACGAGCCTCGGCTCCGGGCGGACCTGAAACGTGACCGATAACAGGCTGTTTGGATTTTGCCCAGTGGCCATTTTCGGGCTACCGTGCATGAAGTTCGAGCCTCACCAAAAGCAAGGGAGCTGGACAGTGAGATGTCAGCGGAGTGACCTGCGGTGAGTGTCCTGCTGTTCGGAGCCTCGCACCGTAGCGCGCCTGTGCCGGTGCTGGAGAAGCTGGCGATTGGCGAGGCCGATCAGCCCAAGATCATCGAACACATACTGCAATCGCCCCTGGTCACAGAGGTCATGGTGCTCTCGACCTGCAACCGGGTCGAGGTATATGCCGTGGTTGAGGCCTTCCACGGCGGCCTGACCGTGATCGGTGAGGCAATCGCCCGCCACGCCGGCATGGGCATGAACGAGCTCACCAAGTACGCCTACGTCCGGTACAGCGAGGCTGCTGTCGAGCACCTGTTCGCGGTGGCCAGCGGCCTGGATTCCATGGTGATCGGCGAGCAGCAGGTGTTGGGTCAGGTGCGCAATGCGTATGCCACCGCCGAAACGCATCAAGCGGTGGGCCGGGTATTGCATGAGCTGTCTCAAAGCGCGCTGCGCGTGGGCAAGCGGGTGCATTCGGAGACCGGTATCGACGCGGCCGGCGCCTCGGTGGTGTCGGTGGCCCTGAATCTTGCGGACGGCAAGCTCGACGGTCTGCCGGGACGTACCGCCGCCGTGGTCGGCGCCGGTTCGATGGGCTCACTGGCGACCGCGCAGCTGATTCGCGCCGGGATCGACAACCTCTGGGTGGTGAACCGCAGTGCCGAGCGTGCGCAACGGCTCGCCGCGACGGCGCGCGAGGCGGGCGTGAACGCGCAGGCGATCACCCTGGACCATCTTGACCAGGCGCTGGCACAAGCCGATGTGGTGGTTTCCTGTACCGGAGCGGTCCGGCCGGTGATCTCACTGGCCGATGTTCACCGCGCCCTGGGCGGCGGCCGTGAACTCGTGTTCTGCGATCTGGGCATGCCGCGCGACGTCGATCCGACGGTGGCCGGGCTACCCGGCGTCGTCGTGGTGGACATGGAGCGCATCCAGCGTGAGCCCACCGCGCGCGCGGCAGCCGATGATGCGGGCGCTGCTCGCCAGATCGTCAACGACGAGGTGGCCCGATATCTGACCGGTGAGCGGATGGCCGAGGTCACCCCGACGGTTACCGCGTTGCGCCAACGGGCCGCTGAGGTGGTGGAGGCCGAACTGCTGCGGCTCGATGGCCGGCTGCCGAGCCTGGCGGGGGCCGAGCGCGACGAGGTCGCCAAGACAGTTCGCCGAGTCGTCGACAAGCTGTTGCACGCCCCCACGGTGCGCGTGAAGCAGCTGGCGTCGGCACCCGGTGGCGACAGTTATGCCGAGGCGTTGCGCGAGCTGTTCGAGCTTGATCCGCACACTGTCGAGGCGGTGGCCACGGCCGGCGAATTGCCGCTTGCCACAAAGGAATTACACGAAGAGAGCCGATGATCCGAATTGGTACCCGCGGCAGTCTGTTAGCGACGACTCAAGCCGGGGTTATCCGGGATGCGCTGCGCGCCAAAGGACACGAGGCAGAGCTGGTAATCGTGACGACGGCCGGGGACCAGTCGTCGGCACCCGTCGAGCAAATCGGTGTGGGGGTCTTCACGGCCGCTCTGCGCGAGGCCATCGCCGATAACGTCGTCGATGTTGCCGTGCATTCCTACAAAGATTTGCCAACGGCGGCCGACCCACGCTTCGTCATCGCCGCCATTCCGCCTCGTGAGGACTATCGGGATGCCCTCGTGGCCCGGGACGGACTGGTGCTGGGGGAGTTGCCGACGGGTTCGGTGATCGGTACCTCGTCCCCGCGGCGGGCCGCGCAGCTTAGAGCACTGGGTCTCGGTTTGGAAATTCGCCCCCTAAGAGGCAACCTGGATACCAGGTTGAGCAGGGTCTCCAATGGTGATCTTGATGCTGTGGTAGTCGCCCGGGCGGGTTTGGCCCGTATCGGACGTCTGGACCGCATCACCGAGACACTGGAACCGGTGCAGGTGTTGCCCGCGCCGGCTCAGGGAGCGCTGGCGGTGGAGTGCCGCAGTGAGGTCACCGATCTGGTGGCTGTACTGGCGGAACTCGATCACGCCGACACGCGCGCCGCGGTGACTGCCGAAAGGGCTCTGCTTGCCGAGCTGGAGGCGGGCTGTACCGCACCGGTTGGCGCGATCGCCGAGGTGGTCGAGTCGATTGATGAGGATGGCCGCGTCTTCGACGAACTGTCGTTGCGCGGATGTGCGGCGGCGCTGGACGGATCTGACGTGATTCGGGCCTCCGGGATTGGCACCCCCGATCGGGCCGCAGAGCTTGGGCTCGCGGTCGCGAGGGAGCTGCTCGATCTCGGTGCGCGAGCACTGATGACAGCTGAATAGGCGGCGCAAACCGCCGATATGGGAGGCAGTAGTGACCCGAGGGCGCAAGAAGCCAGGGCGCATCCTGTTCGTTGGTTCCGGCCCGGGCGACCCCGGTCTGTTGACCGTCCGGGCGCGCGCGGTACTCACCGGCGCCACGGTCGCGTTCACCGACCCCGATGTGCCGCAAGCGGTGCTCGATCTCGTCGGGTCTGCGGTCGAGCTTCCTGAACCCGCGCCCGCCAAGCCCGCGACCGGCAACGATGAGGCGCCCACGTCGAGTGACGTCGAGGCCGTTGTCGAGCCGCCGCTGACCATCGACATCCGTCCGGCGCTGGGTGATCCGGCCGATGTCGCCAAGACCCTGGTGGCTGAGGCCAAGAACGGTGTGGACGTCGTGCGGCTGGTCGCCGGCGATCCGCTCTCGATCGATTCGGTGCTGGCCGAGGTCACCGCGGTCACCCGTACCCAGGTCGCCTTCGAGATTCTGCCCGGGCTGTCGTCGAGCACCGCGGTGCCCGCCTACGCCGGTCTGCCTCCGGGCTCTGCGCACACCGTCGCCGATGTGCGCGGTGATGTGGACTGGGCGGCGCTGGCCGCTGCTCCGGGTCCGCTGATCCTGCACGCCACCCCCACGCATGTGCCCGATGCCGCCAAGGCGCTCATCGAGCACGGTTTGTCCGACCAGACTCTGGTCGCGGTCACCGCGCAGGGCACCACCTGCGCACAGCGGACCGTGGAGACCACGCTGGCCTCACTGATCGACGGTGTCCCGGTGGACGCCAACGATCCGCACGGACCGATGACCGGCGCCCTGGTGCTGACGATCGGCCGCGTGGTCGGTGGTCGCTCGAAGCTGAACTGGTGGGAGAGCCGCGCACTGTACGGCTGGACCGTGCTGGTTCCGCGCACCAAGGATCAGGCCGGCGAGATGAGCGACAAGCTGGTCGGCTACGGCGCTCTGCCGGTCGAGGTGCCCACCATCGCCGTCGAGCCTCCCCGCAGCCCGGCTCAGATGGAAAGGGCCGTCAAGGGCTTGGTCGACGGTCGCTACCAGTGGGTGGTGTTCACCTCCACCAATGCGGTGCGTGCGGTGTGGGAGAAGTTCGCCGAATTCGGCTTGGACGCCCGCGCGTTCTCCGGTGTGAAGATCGCGTGCGTGGGTCAGGCCACCGCCGACAAGGTGCGCGCGTTCGGTATCAACCCCGAGCTGGTGCCGGCGGGCGAACAGTCCTCGCTCGGTCTGCTCGACGAGTTCCCGCCCTATGACGACGTTTTCGACCCGGTGAACCGGGTGCTGTTGCCTCGCGCCGACATCGCCACCGAAACCCTCGCCGAGGGGCTGCGGGAGCGCGGCTGGGAAATCGACGACGTGACCGCGTACCGCACCGTGCGTGCGGCGCCGCCCGCGGCGCAGACCCGCGAGATGATCAAGACCGGTGGATTCGACGCCGTGTGCTTCACCTCGAGCTCGACGGTTCGTAATCTGGTGGGTATCGCCGGGAAGCCGCATGCGCGCACCATCGTGGCCTGCATCGGACCGAAAACCGCGGAGACCGCAATCGAATTCGGGCTGCGTGTGGACGTGCAGCCGGAGACCGCCGCCGTCGGCCCGCTGGTCGAGGCCCTCGCCGAGCATGCCGCGCGGTTGCGCACCGAGGGCGCGCTGCCGCCGCCGCGCAAGAAGAGCCGTCGGCGCTAGTAGCGGAGAGATAGCCGGAGAAGCAGCGGACAGATAGCGGAGGCCATTGCGGTGTCGTTTCCTTATCAGCGTCCGCGTCGGCTGAGGTCCACCCCGGCGATCCGTCGGCTGGTGGCAGAGACGACGCTGGCACCGCGGCAGTTGGTGCTGCCGATGTTCGTGGCAGACGGCGTTACCGAGTCACGCCCCATCGCGTCCATGCCGGGCGTGGTGCAGCACAGCATCGAATCCTTGCGCCGGGCCGCCGAGGACGCGGTGAAGGCCGGTGTCGGCGGACTCATGTTGTTCGGAGTTCCCAAGGAGAAGGACAAGGACGCCACCGGTAGCGCCGGGCTGGATCCGCAGGGCATCCTCAACCGGGCACTGTCGACCCTGGCCGCCGACCTCGGCAACTCCACGGTGCTGATGGCCGATACCTGCCTCGACGAGTTCACCGATCACGGCCACTGCGGGGTGCTGGATGCCGCGGGCCGGGTCGACAATGACGTGACACTCAAGCAGTACGCGGATATGGCGGTAGCGCAGGCCAATTCGGGTGCGCATGTGGTGGGTCCGAGCGGCATGATGGACGGTCAGGTGGCCGCCATTCGCGACGGACTGGACGCCGCCGGGCACACCGACGTCATCATTTTGGCGTATGCCGCCAAGTACGCTTCGGCTTTCTATGGGCCGTTCCGCGAGGCGGTGGGCTCGTCACTGCAGGGAGACCGGCGCACCTACCAGCAGGACGTGGCGAACGGCCGGGAAGCCCTACGCGAGGCCGAGCTTGATGTCGAGGAGGGTGCCGACATCCTCATGGTGAAACCGGCAATGGCCTATCTCGACGTGCTCCGGCAAGTGGCCGACGTATCGCCGGTGCCGGTTGCGGCATACCAGGTCTCGGGTGAGTATTCGATGATCTGCGCTGCGGCTCAGAACAATTGGATCGACTTACCGGCCATGGCATTGGAGACGCTGACCTCGATCCGGCGCGCGGGGGCTGACATCGTGCTGACCTATTGGGCCGCGGACGTCGCAGGCTGGCTCGCCGACTAAAGGTGTAGTGCCGGGTTTGCCCGGGCGCGAGCCTGCGGCGCCGTACAGCGCTTAGGATCGCCTCATGCTGGGGGTGTTGAGAACCGTAGGTGCGCGCGCGTGGACAGTACTGCCTCAGCTCGTCGCGGTGTATCTCAGCGGACGATTCGCCCATGACCTCATCTTCTGGTGGGCCGCGCATGCGGTGCCCGGGCGACCGTATCTGGCCGCCGTCATCCTGCCATTCGGGATGCTGTCACAACTGGCTGCTCTGATCGGGATGTTGCTGCTCATGCGCCCCGCCATCGCCGATGCGCCCGTGCAGCTTCCACAATCCGGAGGAAGCGGCTTCCGTGCCACCGCGGGCGCGCTGACCGGCGCAGTGCTGCCGTTCATCGCCTTCTACTCTGCATGGCGATACTTGGTGAACGACTGGGCCGGATTCATGGTGGTCGCGTTCGACAACTCCGTGTTCCGAACGCCCGCCCCCATCATCGAAAAGACCTACCTGACGCTGGCCATCGCAGGCGGCATCTTCCTGGTCCGCTCGGTCCTGCGCCGGACCCGCGATCGGCTGCCCAGCTGGGTGATCGCCATCGAGTTCTATCTCGAGGCCGCCTGGATCTACCTGTTGATAGGGAACTGGCTGACCGATCTGAATCTGAAGCACTGGGTCGAGTCGCGGCGAGTCATCCAGTGGGCCAAGGAAACCGGACACGACTTGGCGGCGCACCTGCCGTTCGGCAACGCGGTCTGGGATGCGCTCGGATGGGGCATCGGGCAGGTAGTCGGCGTGATGGTGGTTCCGCTGGGTTGGCTGACGATCGCCGGTGTGGTGTATGCCCTTGTCCCGAAAACGAACTGGGAACAGGCGCGTCGGGAACTGCTGAGCGGACGACCCGGGGCCGATATGGTCGAGCGTGTTTCCGGCAGGTCTAGTTTCGCGATACTTGCGTGGCCGTTTCGTGTGCAGGCCGAGGCGGTACGTGATGCGGTGTACGTGATCTTCAAGACCGGCGCCGTGCCCATCGCCACCTATGTGTTGGCCTTCAACTGTCTGGGCTGGCTCTTTGGCAACGCAAGTGAAGCTCCGGGCAAAGCTGGTTGGTTGGCACGTGAGATTTCGGTGCTGATGGGTCCGCATGAAGCGGATTGGTGGCTGGGCATGAAGGATGCTTTGAGTATCGTGCCGGACACTGTCGCCGCGGTGCTGCAGATCTGCCTCATCACCGCGGTCTATGCATTGTTCGTACGGGGAACACGAAGCGAGACAGGTGAGTCTCAGCGTCAGCCTACGAGCTGAAACCGGACAGTCTGGCTGTCCGACTTTCCCCAGAGAATGTGGACGTCGATCGCGTCGGGACGGGTGCCCTTGGGAACCAGGAATCCGCTTTGGAAGACCCCGTCTTCCCGACACGTGCCGTTGGTTCCCTCGGGGCCTACCGTCACGCTGTCGAGTTCTGTGGTGGTCCCGTCGATCGTGACGCTGTACCCGTTGGTCTGTCTGCCCCATCGCGTCGCACCCGATATCAGCGTCGGTGTGCATGCCTGGGGACTTGGTGGCTGCTGGCCGGGAACGATCGTGCGTTCGAACCCGACCCGGAGGATTTCGGTGTCCTGCGGTAACGGATTGTTTCGGTCGGAATAGCTGCGCGACTTGTTCTCTCGGAGGATGCCTTTGACCGACCAGATGACGCCGTGCAACGTGGCCGATTGGTGGTGGGCAACAACGATATCTGGGTCCGGATGCCAGACCTTGGCGTACTCGTCGTAGCGGGCCTGGATGACCCAGAAGAGATATGCGGGAATCAGGAGCGCTATTACCAGCAGCGCGAGGACGTTTCGCCGGAGCATCCGATTCATATGCGCTTCTTCACGGTCAGCGACGGAACACGCTGTGCGTTGGCCAGCGTGACGTCGAATACCAGGCGAGAGTCACGGCTGGGGTTGCCTGAGCCGGTCACCCGGAATGACGCGCGCGACTGCAGTGCCGACGCGGGGATTTCGAACGTTCCCGCATAGCCTTGGTTGGGAATGCCCGGGGTCAGCTGCAGTTCGGGGACGATACCCATGTAGCGCGTGCCGTAGGTGTTCTCGGCGATGACGAGATCGGTGTTTGTCTTGTCATCGGAAACCGTGGATTGGGCATCGATGCTGAAGATGGCCAGCACCCAACCTTTATGTGCTGCATAGATTTCGGGGTGGTCATCGCCATAGTCACCGATCACCGAATCGGTGATCGTGATTCCGGTGAGGGTCGCCGCGATGTTACGGCCGATCAGCCGTTGCCCTTCGGCTCCGCGCACGTCGATGGGTTCTTGCAGCTCCACCTTGTCGATCTGATGGTTCCTGACCAGGATCGCGCAGACGACCAGCACCGCGAAGACGCCCCAGTTCAGGACGCGGCGCCACGTCATGCGCTGTCTTCCAACGTCAGGTGGTAGACGCCGTGGTGCGATGCGGGATTCCACTGCCATCGCTCACTTAAACCCGCCGTGTACTCGCGCTCAAAGCCGTTGATCTGGACCACAATCGGTTGGCCGATGGTGAGTGAGCTGCGAGTGGCGCTCCAGACGAAAACAATTCGGTCGGTCATTCCGGGTTGAATGGTCAGGGCGCTTGCCGGCGTGTAGTCGAGTCGTCTGGTGTACTCGGCGTTGAAGAGCTTGTCGGGCTTTATGCCGGCCTGCACCAGTTCGGGATCGGACGCATCCTGCACCTTCGGCGGCGCCGCAGTCTCGGCAGACGTGTTCTTGATCGTCGCCTCCACGACGAGCAGGACGTATCCCGCTCCGGCAGAACGGATATCCAACTTCGTTCCGTATCCCAGCAGCTCGATGCGAGCGTTCTGGACTGTGACATCGAACTGGCCGGCGTTGTAGGTCTGACCGGCAGCGAGTTCGGTGTACCTGTCTTTCGTGCTGGCGGTTCGCAAACCACCGAAAAGGCTCGAGACGGCAAGTACGACGACAAGTAGCCCCCACCAGAAGCGTTTCGGCGTGACCCACCCGCGCCACTTGTCCATCGGCGCGCCCCCTGCGCCGGCAGTCGTCGGCGTCCCCATAGCGCGCAATAGTAGCTGGCAGCGGGGCCGCAACTGCCCCTCCCGGGGATTTCAGCCACTACATCTGTAGGTGACCAGGTTGCCGCGGCCACTGCTGCCCGCATCTCCACTACCGTGGTCGCGTGACGTATCCCGATCCGCACCAACCCGGCGGATTGGCTGGACAACCCCCGGGCGGTCCGGCCAAGCCGCGACCCGACGACATCGACACCGGCTGCTGGCTGTGGCTGGCCGCGCTGCCGTTGATGATCGTGAGTTACATGGCCGCGAACGTCGGTCAATGGCAGCAGGACCCGGAGGTGCGTAAGGCCGCCCCGCTCTGGACGGTGTACGCCTTCAACGGGTTCATCGTCGTTGTGGTGGGGTCTCTCGTGGTCACCGGGATCTTCCTCATGCGCGCGGGATATCGGCTGGCCCGCACCTTCCTCACCGGAGGTGCGGTGGGCTCGGTGGTGTTCACCGCGACCCGGTTGATCGACCTGGAAGGGGTGCCGGCGATTGTGCAGGCGCTCTCGGGCATCACCGCGTCCGTCTTGATCTGTGGCGGCCTGTTTCTGCTGCATCGTGAGGACTCCACCGCGTACCTGACAAGGCAGCGCTAAACACCCCCGATACGCTGCCTGAATGACACCCGAACAGCCGCGCCCACGCATCGTCGATGTGGCGTTCTGGTTCTGGGTGGTGTCGTCGGCGGCCCTGTTCCTGAACGGCCTGGCCGGAGTGACTCAGCGCTATGACGCGGTGCGGGCGGTCGCGAAGCCGGAGCTCACCGACGCCGACGTACGAAATCTCGTCACGTACTTCCGGGCGTGGGGTGTGTTGTGCATCCTGCTGGCGGCTGGCATCGCATTTCTGGCCGGGCGGACCAGGCAAGGTGACATGCGCTATCGGCGGGCACTGATCACGCTCTCGGTGGTCTCGGTGCTCGGTGCCATTGCGATGGCCAGCACCGGTTCGGTGGGCCCGCTGCTGCTCATCGCCGCCCTATCGCTGATAGTGGCCAATGTGCTGATCATCAGGCCGACCGCACAGAACTGGTTCGAAGGGGGTGAACATGGCTGACGTGGCCGACGCTGAACCGCGTCTGTTCTATGAGCCCGGTGGGCGGTGGCGGTGGCTGCTGCTCGGTCCCCTCGCCGGGTTGATCATGTTCGGCCTGCAGGTGTGGGGCAAGGGGGGCTTCAGTCCGGTCATGCCGTTGATCACAGCGGCCATCGTGGCCTTCTTTATCGCGCTGCAGATTTACGCCGCGCGAGTGCACGCCACGGTGGAGCTGACACCCACCGAACTTCGTCAGGGTGGCGAGACGCTGGCGGTCAGCCAGATCAAGTGGCTATATCCCGACGCCGACCGTCACGTATGGGAGGAATCGCGTCCGCTGGGCGAGCTGACGGGTGTGCCGAAGGGGCGCAAACCTGTCGGATTGCGCCTGACCGGGGGGCGTCGCGCGCAGGCGTGGGCCAAGAAGCATGAGGAGCTGCGCAGCGCGCTCACCACGTTGGTGCCGGCGCCACCGGCGGGCATGGATCTGGGTGACGATCCGGAAATCGATATCGAGAGTGAGCAGTGGTGAAGTTCGGGAAGCGCGTAGTGCTGGATCTGGCCATCGCGGCGGTGGCGATGGTGCTCGCGGTGTGGGCGGCGGTGGCCGCGCGCATACCCACCGAGGTCGCGCCCATCGCCAAGGGCGAGCCGACGCTGTATTTCACCGCCCTGGACGGCGCGTGCGTGGCACGGGCGCTTGTGCTCACCGCGTTGGCTGGGGTTTTCCTGGTTTCCGCGGTGTCGCGGGGTGTGCGGGCCCGTCGTGACGCGGATCGGGCGATTCACAGCTAATTCTAATATCAGGTCTCCTGATATCGGGATAGCCTGGTGTCATGACACCAACCGCAGATATCGACCTGATGCCGCGTGCTGGATTCGGTGCGCGCTTGTGGGACCGCAAGCTGCAAACGGACCGGCTGGAGTACCTGGACCGCGACGATGTCCCGGCGAAGAAACGCGCCGTCGTGGAGGCGCTTGATCTCCTCGGTGAGAAGAAGGGGCTGCACAGGTGGAATGCGGAGCAGGCGGCCGGATTCCTGGCCGGTATCGACAGTCCGCGCGTGCTCGAGCTCGGCGCCGCCCATGGCGGCCTCTCTCGTGAACTGCTGAAGTTACGTCCTGACGCCTCGATCACGGTGACGGATATCGAGCCCTCCTCGGTCGCGGGTATCGCGGCGTCGGATCTGGGTTCGGACTCTCGGGTGACCGTGCGCGCCATGGATGCGACAGCTATCGATGCCCCGGACGGTGCGTTCGATCTGGTGGTGTTCGCGCTGTCGTTTCATCATCTGCCGCCGTCGCTTGCCGCCAAGGTCTTCGCCGAGGGCACTCGGGTGGGACGCACGCTCTTGATCATCGACTTGCTGCGCCTGCCGGCTCCACTGCTGGCGCCGTCATATCTCTTCGCGGCGGCTGTGGGTTGGGTACGCCCGGTGCTGCACGACGGTGCGATCAGCCAGCTGCGCGCCTATGGCCCGAAGGCGTTGCGTAGCCTGGCTGCACACGCGGATCCGTCGATAGCTGTCGAACTCCGCGCCAGAGTTCAGCTGCCGATGCCACTGCAGATCGTGGTGGCGCGGCGCGACTTGTAGCGCAGGTCACCCTATCGTTTGGTACCCCCTAGGGGTATGATTTAGGCATGGAGTTCACGGACACGGGCATGGAGACCACCGATCTGCGGCTGCATGGCATGACGTGTGCCTCATGCGCGTCCCGTGTGGAGAAGGGGCTCAACAAGCTCGAGGGTGTGACCGCGCGCGTGAATCTGGCGCTGGAGAGCGCCCGGGTCGAGCACGACGGTTCGATCTCCGATGAGGACTTGGTCAAGGCTGTCGAGTCGGTGGGCTACAAGGCCCAGGTGGTCGGCGGCTCACGCAGCGGCGCTGCGCAGAGCGGCCACGAGCACGACGGCGCCGATCCGCACGATCACATGAACCACGACGTGCCCGACAATCAGCTCAAGACGCGTCTGCTCGGCTCACTGCTGTTGGCCATCCCGGTGGTCGCCATCTCGATGGTGATGCCCTGGCATTTCTCCGGCTGGGAGATTGTGGTCGCGGCGCTGACCACACCGATCTTGCTGTGGGGCGGCTACCCGTTCCACCGTGCCGCGTTCGTCAACGCACGCCACGGCGCCTCGACCATGGACACCCTGGTGTCACTGGGCACCATCGCGGCGTACGTGTGGTCGCTGTGGGTGTTGTTCGCGAGCGCCGGGCACACCCACGGGGATGTCCACGTCTACTTCGAGGTCGTTGCGGCGGTCACCGTGTTCCTGCTCGCGGGCAGGTTCGCCGAGTCACGCGCCAAGCGCTCGGCAGGTTCGGCGCTGCGGGCGCTGCTATCCCTGGGTGCCAAGGATGTCGCGGTGTTGCGTGGCGGGCACGAGACGCGCATCCCCGTCGAGCAATTGGCGGTGGGCGACGAATTCGTCGTGAGGCCGGGGGAGCGCGTCGCGACCGACGGCGTAGTGGTCGACGGTCACTCGGCCTTGGATACCGCCACCATGACGGGTGAGTCCGTACCTGTAGAGGTCGGCGCGGGAGACCTGGTGGTCGGTGGCTACGTCAACACTCACGGGCGGATTGTCGTACGCGCCGACAAGGTGGGCGCCGATACACAGCTGGCCCGCATGGCGCAGCTGGTGTCGGAGGCGCAAACCGGTAAGGCACAGGTGCAGCGGCTCGCTGATCGGGTGTCGTCGGTATTCGTGCCCGTTGTACTCGTAATCGCGGCGTTGACGTTCGTCGGCTGGGTGGCTCAGGGCTACCCGCTGTCGTCGGCGTTCACCGCAGCCGTCGCGGTGCTGATCATCGCGTGCCCGTGCGCGCTCGGATTGGCCACGCCCACAGCGATTCTGGTGGGTACCGGGCGTGGGGCGCAGCTGGGTGTGCTGATCAAGGGTCCGGAGGTGCTGGAGAACGTCAAGAGCATCGACACCGTTGTACTCGACAAGACAGGCACCGTGACCACCGGCGTGATGAGCGTTGTGGCTGTGCGCCGCAACATCGGGTCAGGTGTCTCCGACGCCGACGAGATCCTGCGTATCGCCGCCTCGGTGGAGTCGGCCTCCGAGCATCCGGTCGCCAGGGCCATCGTGGACGCGGCGCGGACGCATGGGATGTCGCTGTCACCGGTGACCGGATTCCGTAACGAGCCCGGCATCGGGGTAACCGGCATCGTTGACGGTCACGAGGTGTCGATCGAGGCCATCGCGGGTCAGAACACCACCGCGGCGATCACCTGGGGTGGCCTGCGCCGGGGTGAGATCGAGGTGGCGGACACGGTGAAGCCGTCGAGCCGGCAGGCCATCGACGAACTTAAGGCCATGGGCATTACTCCGGTGCTGCTGACGGGTGACAACGCGGAGGTGGCCGCACGCGTCGCCGAGGAAGTCGGTATCGCCGCAAGCGATGTCGTCGCGGGAGTCAAACCCACCGAGAAGGCCGATGTCGTCAAGCGTCTGCAGGCCGAGGGCAAGAAGGTCGCGATGGTGGGCGACGGGGTCAACGACTCCGCCGCGCTGGCCACGGCCGATATCGGGATGGCCATGGGCACCGGTACCGACGCTGCGATCGAGGCCAGCGATGTGACCCTGGTGCGCGGTGACCTGACCACGGTGCCGACGGCACTGCGGCTTTCGCGCAAGACGCTCGGCACCATCAAGGCGAATCTGTTCTGGGCCTTCGCCTACAACACCGCCGCCATTCCGTTGGCCGCCCTGGGTTTGCTCAACCCGATGATCGCGGGCGCGGCGATGGCGATGTCATCTGTCTTCGTGGTACTGAACAGCCTTCGGCTGCGAACCTTCCGCTAGTTTCCTTACCGAATGCTGTGAAGGGCCAACAGGAGGAGTCGTCGGGTGGTTATGCGTGTGATCGCGCTGGGTGTCGCATTGGGTCTGACGGTGGCGGGATGTTCCGACATTCGTCGGCAGGCAACCGACGCACTCGATTCCGTTGCCTCGCAGGCTGCCGGAGCGCCGAGTAAGGACACCGTCGAACGCTGGAACACCGATGAGCTGACCAAGGCCCTGACGGCCATCAACGACAAGATCGGCGCGAGCCCGGCCGACTATCTGATGTTCACGATCAGCGGATACACCTCGGTGGCGGTGCAGGCCATCGACCCCAAGAAGCGGGAGAACGTCGACGAGTACCGCTACGACGGCTCGTCCGTGAAGGTCAGGCCTGTTGATGTCAGCCGCAACGAACCGGGCGTCGTTGACGAGAGCTCGTTCAAGAGCGACATCGTTACTCCGGCGGTCCTGACGAGTGTGCTCAGTTCGGCGGTGAAGGATTCTGGGGTGCAGGACGGCACGGTAAGCGTGCTGACCATCGAGAAGTTCTTCGCCAATGAGCCGGAGCCCAAGATCCAGGTAGTGGTGGGAAGTCCGCGGGCCAGTAAGAACGTCCGCTACACACCGGCCGGCGTCTTCATCGAGACCGTCTAGTTCGTCGACCGCGGCAGGGTCAGAAGAGCAGGCGCCACAAGCCGATCAGGCCTACCGCCACGATGACCACCCGCAACGCGCCGGGGGAGAGTTTGCGCCCCCAGCGCGCGCCGGCGAGCCCACCCACGAATGAGCCCGCCGCGATGATCCCGGCCGCCGTCCAGCTCACCCGGTCGAAGGCGACGATCGTGTACGCAAGAGCGGCAACGATATTGGTGATCATGGCCAGCACGTTCTTGGCCGCGTTCATCCGCTGCATGGATTCGGGTAGCAGTGCTCCCATCACCGCGATTTGCATGATGCCTTGGGCTGCGGTGAAGTACCCGCCGTAGATCCCGACGAGGAAGTTCCCTCCGGTGAGTGCGGCCATGCGGCCCGGAGGGACATGATCTGCGCTCAGGCCCTGTGCCTCGGAACGCCGGCGCGCCCAGGCCTGAATGCGGGGTCCGACCACCACCAGTACCAGCGCCAGGATCAGTAGCACGGGCACGATGGTGACGAACGTTTTCTCGGGGAGATGCAGCAGCAGGAACGACCCGATGAGCGCGCCGATCAGTACCGCCGGTATCTGCCATTTGAGCCGGGGCCATTGTCCGCTCAGCTCGCGGCGGTACCCCCACACGCCCGTCATGCTGCCGACAGTCAGTCCGATGGCATTCGACATCGTCGCCACCACGGGCGGGTAGCCGAACGCGATGAGAGTGGGGAAGGTGATGAGGGTGCCGGACCCGGCAACCACGTTGATCGCACCGGCACCGAACGCGGCGAGCGCGACGAGAAGCATCTCCTGCACCGGCACTCGTGCCAGCGTACGACCGTTAGCCAGTCGAACCAATTCCCCCTCTCCGTGAAACCCGCCACAGTGTGAGGCTCGACGTAGCGGCTTAGATGGGCAAAATGGTGGGCATGCCTTTGAGTCGATCCGCCGGTGTGGCGGCGTTAGTGCTGGTGCTGTCCATTTCCGGGTGTACCCAGGACCAGCGCACCACTCCGGTGGCATCGAACGCCCCTATTCCGACATTCGACAACGCGCAGCTGAGCATGCGTTTTGCCGCCTGCACTGATCTCAACGGGTTTGTGAACGCGAAGTGGGCCGAAGACGCCACCATCCCCGCGGACAAGTCCAGTTACGGCAGTTTTGACATGCTGGCCGACGAGTCTCGCAAGGTTCAGCGCGAGATCGTCGAGGGTGCGGTCTCGGGACTGGGTACCGCTGATCATGAGTCGGTCAACTATCAGGTCGGGCTTCTGTACCGTGCCGCCACCGACGACGCGAAGCTCGACGCGGCGGGATATGACCCCATCCGGCCGACGCTCGCCGCGATCGATCAGATCGCATCGCCTGAAGAACTCGCGGCCTTCCTGGCTGCCGACAGCGCCACCGGACAACATCTGGTTTTCGATTTCACTGCCGGTGCCGACTACGCCAATGCCACCGAACAGATCGGCTATGCGCGGGCCGACGCGCTGGGTATGCCGGCCAAGGATTACTACACCGATCCGAAGTACGCACCGGTCTTCGATGCCTACCGCGCGTATATCGCGTCGACGTTCGGGTTGATCGGCGCGGACCAAGTGGCCGCCAAGGCCCGGGCCGAACAGGTGGCCGCGCTCGAATCGGCGCTGGCCGCCGCGACGTTGAGCCCTGTGCAGCAACGTGATCCGGCCAACCAGTACAAGTTGGTAACCGTGGCCCAGGCCAATGCGGTGACGCCGCACTTCGAATGGGGCGCCTACCTGAAGGCGCACGGCGCCCCGGAGGCCAGGGCTTTCTCCCTGGCCGAGACCGAGTTCTTCACGACGTTTGATCGGCTACTGTCCACCACCGATCTGGACACCTGGAAGTCATATCTGACATTTCACGCGGTACACAGATCGGCCGACGCCTTGTCGAAGGCTTTCCGCGACAACGCTTTCAAATACAAGTCGGCGCTCACCGGAACCACCGCGCAAAAACAGCGTTGGGAGCAGGGGCTGGAGGAAGTCAACACGCTGGTGGGGCCGGCGCTGGGGCAGTTGTACGTCGATCGCATGTTCAGCGATCGCGCGAAGCGCGCGGCCACCGAGATGGTGGGCAATGTCAAGGAGGCGTTGCGTAAGCGGATCGAGGCCGTCGACTGGATGAGCCCGCAGACCAAACTGGCCGCAAAAGGTAAGTGGGACAAGCTGATCCTCAAGGTGGGCTTCCCCGGCAAGGAACGGGACTTCTCGAAGCTCAAGCTGACCGGCGACAACTTCTATACCGACCGGGCCGCGGCGTTGAAGTTCAACCACGACTTCGACATGGCCAAGATCGGGCATCCGACCGATCGGTCGCTGTGGGGAATGACACCGCAGACGGTCAACGCGCAGTACGACCCCACCGAGAACAGCATCACCATTCCCGCCGCGATCTTGCAGGCGCCCTTCTACGACCCCAAGGGCGATCCGGCGTTCAATTACGGCGGTATCGGTGCGGTGATCGGGCACGAGTTCACCCACGCATTCGACGACGAGGGCAGCCAATTCGATGGTGAGGGCAACCGGGTCAATTGGTGGACGCCGAACGACCGCGAGGAGTTCGAGAAGCGCGCCAACCGGCTGGTGGAGCAGTTCAATGCCTACGCACCGATTCCGGGGCGCCCCGACCTGCATGTGGACGGGAAGCTCACGTTGGGGGAGAACATCGCGGACCTCGGCGGTGTCAACACCGCCTATGACGCGCTGGTCGCGGAGCTGGCCAAAAAGGGCGGCGGCGGCAAGATCAACGGCATCGTCGGGTTCAACGACACGCAGCGGTTCTTCCTGAATTACGCGCGGATCTGGCGGGACAAGCAGCGTCCGGAGGCCGCGATCACCCAGCTCGCTGCCGATCCGCATTCACCGCCGGCGTTGCGCATCAACGGTGTGGTGCCCAATGTCGCACCGTTCGCCGCCGATTTCGGTTGCCTGGCAGGCGATCCCATGGTGAATCCGCCGGACAAGTTCGTGAAGATCTGGTAGACGCAGGTCTACCAGCGCAGGGGAGAGCTACGCGTAGGTCAGCAGCACGGCCTGATCGAACGGGAGCTTCCCGAATGCGCGGCTCTTGACCAGTGCTGCTGCCTCGTCCCGGCTGACCACCCGCGGATTGACGACGTCGTGGGTTTTCCCGCGGCGCACGATCCTGCCGCCGCCGGCCGCATTGAGGTTCTTCAGCCAATCCCGATCCGGGCCATAGGTCAGCAAAATGGCCACGCCGTCGGGAGTCTTGAAGGCGGTGACGGGCGTGCGGAACTCCTTGCCCGACTTGCGGCCCCTGTGCTCGATGACGGCGAAGCTCGGGGCCCAGCCCGCCCATAGCCGCTGGACGGGGTTGGTGACGTATTTGTTGAAGCGCGCGACCGATTGCGGTATCTGCATACCACCATCAAACTGTGATCCATGGCATACCTCAAGCCCCCTTGGTTCGTGCGCAAGGTCTTCAACCGGGTGGCGATGGCCGCCAATATCGGCGAGACGCTCACGATCACCAAGCGGGTCAGCGGCGAGCCGCAGCAGATCCCGGTCACGACCGTGGATGTCGATGGGGTCAAGTACCTGGTGTCCACCCGTGGTGAGAGTCAATGGGTGAAAAATGTCAGGGCTAGCCCGCAGGTGACACTCACCGTCAGGGGCACCACCACGGCATACGCGGCCACCGAGGTCCCGGTCGCTGACCGTGCGCCCATCATCGCCGCCTATAAGCCCAAGGCGGGGAAGGTCGTGGACGGCTACTTCGCCCAGCTGCCCGATGACGCCGATCACCCCACTTTTGCGCTCAGACTTGCCTGATCCACTACACCCTGTAGTGGACGATTTGGCGCCAGCTGAGACACTGGATGCCGTGCCTGACGAGACAGCCAACTCCGCACGTCTGTTCGCCGACGCCTCGGCCGTCATCCCAGGTGGAGTGAACTCGCCGGTGCGTGCCTTCGCGGCGGTCGGCGGGGTCCCGCGGTTCATCAAATCCGGCGCCGGCTGCTGGCTCACCGATGTCGACGACAACCGGTACGTGGACCTGGTCTGCTCCTGGGGTCCGCTGATCCTCGGCCACGCGCACCCCGCTGTGGTGGAGGCCGTGCAACGGGCCGCCAAGGACGGGCTTTCCTACGGCGCACCCGTCGAGGGGGAGATCGAGCTCGCGCGCGAACTCATCGATCGCGTGCAGCCGGTGGAAAAGGTGCGTCTGGTCAACTCCGGAACCGAGGCCACCATGAGTGCGGTGCGCCTGGCTCGCGGATTCACCGGACGGCCCAAGATCGTCAAGTTCGCCGGTTGTTACCACGGGCATGTGGACGTCCTGCTGGCCGATGCCGGTTCCGGTGTGGCCACTCTGGGTTTGCCCTCCTCGCCCGGTGTCACCGGCGCCTCCGCGGCCGACACCATCGTGTTGCCCTACAACGACATCGGTGCCGTGGCTCGCACCTTCGCCGAACAGGGCGATCAGATCGCCGCTGTCATCACCGAGGCGGCCGCCGGCAACATGGGCACCGTCGCGCCCGCACCGGATTTCAACACCGGACTGCGACGCATCACCGAAAACCATGGCGCGCTGCTCATCATGGACGAGGTCATGACGGGTTTCCGCGTCAGCCGTTCGGGCTGGTTCGGCATCGACCAGGTCGCCGGCGACCTGGTGACGTTCGGCAAGGTGATGAGCGGTGGCATGCCCGCCGCCGCGTTCGGTGGCCGCGCCGACATCATGGAGCGCCTGGCCCCGTTGGGGCCGGTGTATCAGGCGGGCACGTTGTCCGGCAATCCGATCGCTGTGGCCGCAGGGCTGGCCTCTTTGCGCGCGGCAGATGTGAAAGCTTATGAAACGCTTGATCGCAACGCCGATGCGCTCATCGCTCTGATCACCGCGGCGCTGGATGCCGAGGGGGTGGCGCACCAGATCGGTCGCGCCGGGAACATGTTCAGCCTCTTCTTCGGCGCCGAGCCGGTGCATGACTTCGAGAGCGCCAAAGCCACCGACACCTGGCGCTACCCCGCATTTTTCCATGCGCTGCTGAGCCGCGATGTGTACGCGCCGCCGAGCGCGTTCGAGACCTGGTTCGTTTCCACCGCCCTCGATGACGAGGCGTTCGACCGTATTGCCGACGCTTTGCCCGCCGCTGCCCGTGCCGCGGCCTCTGTCGAGGAGAGGTAAGGAACTTCGATGAGCCGCACCACTGTTCATTTGATGCGCCATGGCGAGGTACACAATCCGGAGGGCATTCTGTACGGCCGGCTGCCTAACTTCCGGTTGTCAGACAAGGGGCAGGGGCAAGCCGCGAAGGTGGCAGAGTCGCTGCGGGGCAACAAGATTGCGGCGGTGATTGCCTCACCGCTGCTGCGTGCTCAGCAGACTGCCACACCCATCGCCGAGGCGCATGGACTCGCCATCGTGACCGACGACGATCTCATCGAGGCGGGCAACTCCTTTGAGGGTATGAAGGTGTCGGTGGGTGACGGCGCTTTGCGGGACCCCCGGAACTGGTGGAAGCTGCGTGACCCGTTCACCCCGTCCTGGGGAGAGCCGTACGCCGACATCGCGTTCCGGATGTCGGCGGCGATCGACCGCGCGCGCAGTCGCGCCGCGGGCGCCGAGGTGGTCTGCGTGAGCCATCAGCTGCCGGTGTGGACCGCCCGCCAGCATCTGCTCGGTAAGCGACTGTGGCACGACCCCCGTAAGCGTCAGTGCAACGTCGCCTCACTCACCTCGCTGGTGTTCGACGGCGATGCATTGGTCGATGTCGTGTATTCGGAACCGGCGGGGTAGCTCGTGCGACGTGTGGTCGTGGCGCTGGCCGCGCTGGTTCTGCTCATCACCGGGTGCTCTACCGGTGATGATGCGGTGGCGCGCGGTGGGCAGTTTCAATTCGTCTCACCGGGCGGCAAGACCGATATTTTCTACGATCCGCCCGAAGCGCGTCAGGCACCGGGATCCATCGAGGGGCCGAACCTGCTGGACCCCACAAAGACGCTGTCGCTCAAGGATTTCGCCAACAAGGTCGTTGTCATCAACGTGTGGGGGCAATGGTGTGGCCCCTGCCGCTCGGAGTTTTCCGCGTTGGAAGACGTGTACAGGGCCACACACGCACAGGGCGTCGAGTTCCTGGGGATCAACGTCCGGGACAACGAGATCACCAAGGCGCAGGATTTCGTGACCGACCGCAAGGTGCCGTACCCGTCCATTTATGACCCGTCGATGCGCACACTCATCGCGTTCGGAAGGAAGTTCCCCACGGGAGCCATTCCCGCGACCCTGATCCTGGACCGTCAGCACCGGGTGGCGGCGGTGTTCCTGCGTGAGTTGTTGACCCAGGACCTACAGCCCGCGGTGGAGCGGATCGCGAAAGAACCCGCGGGAGCCACGAAGTGATCCTCGCCGACGCCGGATCCGCGTTCCAGGATGCGGCCACCAGCGGACCCTTGCTGCTGGCGCTGGGTGCCTGCGCGCTGGCGGGTCTGGTGTCGTTCGCCTCGCCGTGCGTGATCCCGCTCGTGCCCGGGTATCTGTCCTACCTGGCTGCCGTGGTGGGGGCCGACGACAGACCGGAGAGCGGAACCGGTACTCGGTCTCATCGGTTGCGCGTCACGGGTTCGGCATTGCTGTTCGTCGCCGGATTCACCGCGGTGTTCCTGCTCGGGACGGTCGCCGTGATGGGTATGACCACCACGCTGATTACCAATCAGATGCTGCTGCAACGCATCGGGGGAGTGATCACCATCGCGATGGGTCTGGTGTTCATCGGTCTGGTGCCCGCGCTGCAGCGTGATTTCCGGTTCACACCGCGCCGCATCTCTACCGTGGCCGGAGCGCCATTGCTTGGTGCGGTGTTCGCCCTCGGGTGGACGCCATGCCTGGGGCCGACTCTCACCGGTGTGGTCGCGGTGGCCTCGGCCACCGAGGGCGCGGACGTGGCTCGCGGGATCACGCTGGTGATCGCCTACTGCCTGGGGCTGGGAATCCCGTTCCTGCTGCTGGCCTTTGGTTCGGCTCGTGCGGTGCGTGGCATGGACTGGCTGCGACGGCACACCCGGACCATCCAGATCATCGGCGGTATCGCGCTGCTGGCGGTCGGGGTCGCGCTGGTGACCGGTGTGTGGGCAGATTTCGTTGCCTGGGTTCGTGATTCATTCGTTTCCGACGCGAGGTTGCCCATCTAGTGATGATCGCGAAGCGTCTTCTTGCCTATGCGCGCAACACCTGGCGCGGCCTGACCTCGATGGGTACGGCGCTGGCGCTGTTGGTGCTGCTCGCGCTCGGCGCGATACCCGGTGCGATGCTGCCGCAACGCGCGCTGAACCAGGCGAAGGTCGACGAATACCTGGCAGAGCATTCCACCATCGGCCCGTGGCTGGACCGGGTGCAGGCCTTCGACGTGTTCTCCAGCTTCTGGTTCACGGCGATCTACGTGCTGCTGTTCGTCTCGCTGGTGGGATGCATCATTCCCCGCACCGTCGAGCACGCCAAGGCCCTTCGCGCGCAGCCGGTTCCCGTGCCCCGGAACCTGGGGCGGCTGCCCAAGCATCAGGAAAGGCTGGTGCGGGCCGACCAGTCCGATGTCGCGTCGACCATCGAGGGCCGGCTCCGGGGCTGGCGCAAAGTCACCCGGGAAAAAGACGGGGTCACCGAGATTTCGGCAGAGAAGGGCTATCTGCGCGAGTTCGGGAACTTGGTCTTTCACCTTTCCCTCGTCGGCCTGCTGGTCGCGTTCGCGGTCGGCAAGCTTTTCGGATACGAGGGCAATGTCATTGTCATCGCCAACAACGGTCCGGGATTCTGCTCGTCATCCCCTGCGGCGTTCGACTCGTTCCGGGCGGGCAACACCGTCGACGGCACCAACCTGGACCCCATATGCGTCAAGGTCAAAGACTTCAAGGCCACATATCTTGCTTCCGGGCAGGCGCATTCGTTCGAATCGCACATTGAGTACCAGGCCGGGGACGATCTCCAGAACAACGTGTGGCGGCCGGAGCGGCTGGCCATGAACCATCCGCTGCGTGTTAACGGCAACCGCGTGTACCTGCTCGGCTACGGATACGCCCCCACGTTCACGGTGACCTTCCCGGACGGGCGCAAGCGCAGCGAGACCATCCAGTGGCGACCGGACGACCCCACCACCCTGCTGTCGTCCGGGGCCGTACGCATCGATCCGCCGGCGGGCACCTACCCGGACCCCAACGTGCGTCGCAAGAATCAGATCGCCATCCAGGGCTTGTTCGCGCCCACAGAACAACTGCACGGCACCCTGCTCTCGTCGAGCTTCCCCGAGATGCGTAAGCCCGCCGTGGCCATCAACATCTATCGCGGAGACACCGGGCTGGACTCGGGTCGCGCGCAGTCGATCTTCGAGCTCGACCCCCGCATGATCGAACAGAAACGTCTCAATCAGGTGGCACGCGCGAATCTGCTGCCGGGACAGTCGGTCAAGCTCAACGACGGCACCATCGTCAAGTTCGACGGCGCCGTCAACTTCGTGAACCTGCAGGTGTCGCGCGACCCTGCCCAACTGTGGGTTCTGCTCTTCGCACTCACCATGATGGCGGGCCTGGTGGTCTCGCTCGTCATCAAACGCCGTCGAGTCTGGGCGCGGCTGACCCCGGGCGCCACCGCAGGTACGGTAAATGTCGAGCTGGGAGGGCTGGCACGCACCGACAGCTCCGGCTGGGGCGACGAATTCGAGCGGTTGTGCGACCGCTGCCTTGAGGATCTGCCTGTCGCCAGGGCCGGGAACGGCCACAAGGATGAGGATGCCGAATGAATTCGACCAATATCGACGTAGATCTGGCCAGGTTCTCCGACTACGCCTTCACCTCGGCGATCGTGGTGATGGTCGGTGCGCTGGTGCTGCTGGCCATCGAGCTGGCCTACCGGCAGAGCAACAAGACCGCGCAACGCGAGCTCGTCAGCTCCGGTGGCGAGGTGGTGTCCGCCGACGAAAATCAGCCGGGCCTGGTGGTGCCGAAGGGCAAGCGGCCCCTGGGCGAGAGGGTCGGCGGCGCCGGACAGGCGCTGGTGTACCTGGGCATTGGGTTGCTGCTGGTCTGCATCGTGCTGCGCGGTGTGGCCACCACCCGGGTGCCGTGGGGCAACATGTACGAGTTCATCAACCTGACGTGTGCGTGCGGCCTGGTCACCGCGGCCGTGGTGCTCCGTAAACGCTACGACCGCGCGCTGTGGGTCTTCGTGCTAATTCCGGTGCTGATTCTGCTGACGGTGTCCGGCCGGTACCTCTACACCTACGCCGCGCCGGTGATGCCCGCGCTGCAGTCCTATTGGCTGCCCATCCACGTGTCGGTGGTCAGTCTCGGGTCGGGTGTGTTCCTGGTGGCCGGGGTGGCGAGCATCCTGTTCCTGGTCAAGATGTACTTTCCGGACAACACCCTGGTGCAGCGGCTCCCCGATGCCCAGTCGCTGGACCGGCTGGCGTATCGGACGACCATTTTCGGATTCCCCATCTTCGGGTTCGGCGTGATTTTCGGCGCCATCTGGGCCGAAGAGGCGTGGGGGCGGTTCTGGGCCTGGGACCCCAAGGAGACCGTGTCCTTCATCGCGTGGGTCATCTATGCCGCCTACCTGCACGCACGGTCCACTGCCGGGTGGCGGGACAGGAAGGCAGCCTGGATCAACGTGGCCGGATTCGTGGCCATGGTGTTCAACCTCTTCTTCGTCAACCTGGTCACTGTCGGTCTTCACTCGTACGCTGGGGTGAGCTAGGGGGTCTGCGGGAACTGTTCCGCCAGATTGGTTCATCACACCTGCGATAGGGTGCGATGCTGAGTCCTTCTGAACAGTTGCTCCGGGCTCTCCGTGTCCGAGCTGCACATCCAACCAATGCATTGGGGGATCGATGTCTGACTATCCCGCGCACCGCGCGCCGGATGGACCGTCGCCTTACGCCGACGAGGCGCAGGGTGGACCGACGGCCCCGCCCTGGGCAGCACAGGAGCCCGCGCAGCCGGTGATGTACGGCCAGAGCTCGCCACAGCAGCCGCATGAGATGACGCAACAGTTCCAAGCGGTGCCGTACCAGGATCCGTTCGCGCCACAGCAGGACATTGCGGGCCTCGGCCACGATCCCTCGGTGCCATCGCTCAACACTCTCGGCGGTTCCTTCGCGCCACTGGACTTCACGCCGTCCGGTGGACAGGAGAACCCCGATCCCACCGCGATCGGTGCGGCCGGGTCGTCGGGCGGCTTCCGTGCGGACAATCGATTCAGCGATTCGGGTGAGTCACCCGCGCAGTCGACGCCCTTCACGGCGGATCGCTGGGCCAGTGACACCCCTGCCTCGGGTATTCCTCAGCAAGCTCAGCAGCCTCCCCTCGGTGGTTCTCGCTACTACACCCCGGTGGGCGGCCAGCAGACCGGCATCGGCGGCCAGATTCGGCCCGAGTTGCCGCCTTCCTCGCGCGACTTGTCCACCTCGGCACTGCTGCGCCCCCATAAACCGGCGCCGTCCGCGGGCTGGCGCAAGACCGTCTACCGGGCGTCGTTCGGGACGATCAACCTCGGCGAGGGCACCAAGAAGACCGAGGAAAACGACCTCGTCGCCCAGGTGAACCAGCCGCTGCAGGGCTGCTACAAGATCGCGCTGCTGAGCCTTAAGGGAGGCGTCGGTAAGACCACCGTCACCGCGACCCTCGGCGCGACCTTCGCCTCTATTCGCGGTGACCGCGTCATCGCCGTCGACGCGAACCCGGACCGCGGCACGCTGAGCCAGAAGGTGCCGCTGGAGACTCCGGCGACGGTGCGTCACCTGCTGCGGGACGCTAATTCCATCCAGCGCTACAGCGATGTCCGCAGTTACACCTCGCAGGGGCCGAGCCGCCTGGAGGTGCTCGCATCCGAAAGCGACCCGGCGGTCTCCGAGGCGTTCAGCGCCGAGGACTACGCACGCACACTGGAGATTCTTGAGCGCTTCTACAGCGTGGTGCTCACGGACTGCGGCACCGGACTCATGCACTCGGCGATGTCTTCGGTGCTGGAACAGGCCGACACTCTCGTGGTTATCAGTTCCGGCTCGGTCGACGGTGCCCGTAGCGCCTCGGCGACCCTGGACTGGCTCGATGCGCATGGGCATCGCGAGCTGGTGCGCCGCTCCGTTGCGGTGATCAACGCGGTGCGTCCGCGTTCGGGCAAGGTCGATATGCAGAAGGTCGTCGATCACTTCTCGCGGCGGTGCCGTGCCGTGCGGTTGGTGCCGTTCGATCCGCACCTGGAAGAGGGCGCCGAGATCAGCCTGGACCGGTTGCGGCCCGCGACGCGTCGTTCGCTCATCGAGCTGGCCGCCGTCGTGGCGCAAGGGTTCACCGGCACACAGCGCCAGCAGCAGACGTTCCAGGGCTAGTCCCTGGAATCCTGCGGCGGCAGGCCGCGCGGCGTCAGTGTTCGGACGGGCCGTCCTTGCTGATGCGCCAAAGGAAGTCCGGGTCGTCGTCGGGGCCGGTCACGCGGGTCTGCGGACGGGCGGGCACCGATTGGCTGATCCGCCATCCGGCGTAGACCAGTGCGCCGAGTACGACCGCGATGAGCACGTAATACACAAGATCCTCCTGAACAACTACCTCCGAATATACGCGCGGCCAAGGTCGGTGTACGGCGCAGCGATAGGGTGGTGACGTGGCTGAACGGTCGCCGGGGAGCCGGCTCGCTATCGATATCGCGGTGTACACCCTGGCGCGGTTGGGGCTCGCGGTCATCCTGACGCTCGTCATCTTCTGGGTGGCCCGGCTCATCGGGTACGAGGACTTCCCACTGGCCATCGCGATCCTATTCGCGCTGATCATCGCGCTGCCGCTGGGCATGGCGGTATTCGCGCCACTGCGTCGCCGGGTGACTGCCAGCATCGCCGTGGTCGACGAGCGGCGCAGGGCCGACCGTGCGGATCTGCAGGCGCGGCTGCGTGGCGAAAAGCCGAAGGACTCCTCCTAAAGACACCGGGCAGCCACTGTGGCGCATTATCCCAACATCCGCGCCGCCACCGCCGTCTGTCGTGCGGCGATGCGGTTGCGCCACTGCTGCTCCGATATTGCGCCATCTGCGTAGAACGGCAAGGTAGCCGGGAGGCGGTCAAAATCCACCACTTCGGCGCGGGGGCCGTCCTCGTCGAGGATGGGGCGGTCCGTCCGCTGCCAGCGGAACTTCAGGAACCCGCGCCGGTGTCCCACGGTCTCGATCCAGTTGGAGACACCGGGGTTCTGGTCGCTGATCACCAGCCGGATCATGCCGTCGGGGTCCACATGCGATTGCCCCGCGTTCAGGGACGTCTGATGATTGGTGTAGTCCAGCGACACGTACCACATGCTGCCCACCTGGAAACCTTGGTAGGGCGCTTCGGATTTCGGCACGGTCACGACGAGAGCCTGGTGAGGTTCGAGTTCGAAGTAGCCCACCGACGAGAACTGGGTGGCCAGCCCTCCCGGAGTGATGCGCGGTGGTTCGAAGACATTGGCGGGGTTGTTCATGTAGAACCACTGGGGAAACTGCAGCCACGTCTTTACCCGGTTCACCAAGTGCAGCCCGGCACCCATGTATCTGCCGGCAATGAAATCCTTGGTGAGCGGCACCGCTCCCGAGCCGATGGTGTCGGCACGGCTGATCACCACCGTCCCCCGTCTTTCGGACCAGTCGTTGTACGCCTCTCGGACGATCAGCTGCGCCGGGCGCGCCGCGATGGGGATGTGTTTGTGGCAGTCCGCGATTGGCGTCGCACCGATGCTCACGCGATAGCTGCCGTCCTCGGCGATTACCAGGTCGCGATCGTCGAAGGCGGTGACGCTGCCCGGCACTTCGGTGTCGGTGTAGTCACTGTCGAGCAACTGGAAGTTGAGGTCGACAGTGCTGCCGCGAGTACCGCTGAGCACGTAGTCATGGCGTCCGTCGACCTGCGTGGCGAAGTACAGAAAGTCCGGATTATCGAGCCCCATTTTGGTGAATGGCCCTGTGCCGCTGAGCAGCATCGGATGCTCTGCACTGAAGTTGAAGACCAGGTGCACAGAGGCGGCGATACTCCCGGCGAGGTAGTCGAGGCCTTCAAGGAGGTCCGATTCCGATTCGATATGAGGCGCGGTGGTGACCAGCCGCTCGGCTTCGGCGATCGCATCGGTGAAAGGTTGTGTCACCACGCCGTCGAAATCATAGGCGCTCACGCACGCCACCACTTTCGCGCTCGATCGAGAAGTGCTCTACGTACCGTTGGTATGCGTCGTCCACTTCTTCTGTCGTCAGTCCGAATTGTTCGAGACTGTATCGGTGCTCACCGTGCTTGTGCTGTCCGTTCGTGCGCAACGACGTCTGCATGGCCGCGACCGCCGCATCAGAGAGCGGGCGCCCGGCAGCGTCATGGATACGCTGCACCGAACTCATCGGATCATTCAGTAGCTCAGGGTAATTGATGTCGACAAACGATTCAGGATGGTTGCCGCGAACGGTGATCGCGCGGTCGATGATCTGCGCGTTCTTGCCGAGCCAGTACCGGGAGAGCCGGTGATGGTCCACGTGGTCGCTGAACAACGCCTGGTAGTGCGCCAGCATGCTTGACGACGAAGCGGTGGTCTGTGCCGGATCCCGGTGTGTCCAGACCACCACCGCATCCGGGTAGACCCGCAGTAGTACGTCTAGATGTTCAAGGTGCGCAGGAGTTTTGAGTACCCATCGGCCCCGGGGTTGCTGCCACTGGAGCACCTGCAGAAGCAGTCGATGCAGCTCGTATGCGGGTTGCATGTTCTGTGCGGCAAGCCAGCTCGCGTACGACGGGACATGGAACATCACCTCCGGCATCTGGCTGTGCAGCGCGAAATCGAGCAGCAGTACATCCTCCTCGGGGGCCTCCGCCTCTACCGAATGGATGGCGAAAAACTGCGGTGCCAGATACCGCAACGACGCCTCGTCCTTGGCGGCCTTGGCTATTCGCAGATGAGCGGCGCCGGTGGGCTCGTCTGGGTGGGGGAGCGGCTGGGCGCCCTCCCATGATCTCATCGATCCTGCTGCCGGGTCGGCAGCGAGCAGCCTGTGCAGCAGGGTGGTTCCGGTCCGCTGCAGGCCGACGATGACTATCGGCGGCTCAACCCGCAGCTCCGCTATCTCGGGATGTTTCCTGATCAGTGCCCGCAAGCGCAGACGCGTGCTGAGCATCCCGACGAGTCGCACTTGCACCATCTTTCGGCCCAGAAAACTGAGCTCCGCCTCGTCGCGCAGCGAAGCCACGAGAACATCCAGTGCGGTGTCGAGATAGTCGTCGGGTATCCACGGCAGTCCGGCGGCGCGGCTTGCCGCGGCCCGCAGGTGCTGCGTGTCCAGCCGCGGGGCCGCCCCGATCCTGGCAAGCGGTCGTCCGGCGTGATTGAGCATGCGGATCGGCCACGGACGTGTGACTCGGAACGCCGGTGTCGTCATTGCCTGGTCCAATTATCCTATTGCGCAACGCTTTGCGAGAACCGGAGGTTGTCATCCTGGACCGGTTGCGCGCGCGCCATCCACATGTCCCGGTAGTAGTTCATGCTCAGCCGCCAGGGCGGCCGCGAGCCCTGGCGTGGCAGGTCGGACAGCACACGTTCCACATAACCCGGGCGATATCCCGTGAACGGCTCCAGGGACACCGAATCGTCGTCGAGATGCGGTGTCACCGAGGAAATCCGGTGGGAGTGGAGATAGTCGAGCAGCCTGCTGACATACCGTGACACGATGTCCGCCTTGAGCGTGTAGCTCGCGGCCTGATATCCGACGGTGAAGGCGAAATTCGGTACACCGTCGAGCATCATCCCCTTGTAGCAGACCGTGCTGCTGAAGTCGATGGGCTCGTTGTCGCGGTAGAACTCGATACCGCCGAACAGCCGCATATGGAATCCGGTGGCCGCCACCACGACATCAGCAGACACCTGCTCGCCGGAGGTGAGGACGAGTCCGGTCTTGGTGAACCTTTCGATCTCCCCGGTCACCATGCTGAGGTCCCCGCGTCCGATCGATTCGAACAGGTTGCCGTCGAGGATCAGGCACAACCGGTTGTCCCAGATCTTGTAACGCGGCCGGAAATGGGTATCGCTGTCATAGCCTGGCGGGAGTTCGCGTTTCGCGCGATCGATGATGGCCTCGCCCATGCGTTCTGGAACCCGGCGGGCGAGATAGAGGGAGAGTGTCATCAGGGAGATGTTCTTGGCGCGGATGATCTGTAACGCCAGACTGTCGGGGAGGCAGCGCAAGAGCAGGTTGGCGAAGCGATCACGCTGCGGGCGGCTCACGACGTAGCTCGGGGAGCGTTGCACCACGCTGACATGTCGGGCTTCCTCGGCCAGTCGCGGTGCGAGGGTCATCGCGGTCGCACCGCTGCCGATGAGGGCGACCCTTTTGTCTTTGAGGGCGAGATCTTCGGGCCACTCCTGGGGATGCACCACAGGGCCGTGGAAGTCTTCGATGCCGGGAAACTCCGGCAGGTATCCGCCGTCGTAGCGGTAATAGCCGGTGCACACCATCAGAAACGAACAAGTCATGGTTCGTGGACCGTCTGGAGTGTCGACTGCCAGCGTCCACTTGGCGGTCTCCGACGACCATCGGGCCTCGCGTACGCCGTGATTGAATCGGATGAGCGGCTCGAGATTCTCCTTGGCGACTACGTCTTTCAGATACCGCAGGATGGTGCCACCGTCCACGATCGCCTCCCGCCCGGTCCACGGCGCGAAGGAGAAGCTGAGTGTGTACATGTCCGAGTCGCAGCGCACGCCGGGGTAACGGAACAGGCTCCACGTGCCACCTATCTCCGAACGGCTCTCCAGCACTGCGACGTTCAATGATGGGCAATGGTTGGCGAAATGCCATGCCGCACTGATTCCGGCGATACCGGCACCCACGACGAGGACGTCGACAGCTTGCTCGTGTTCGAAGCTCACTTGGGTCTCCCTGCCTGATTCGAGATGATTATGGACGTATATTCCTGAACTATGCGGCGAACCGGCAATAGATCGCTGATCCTGACGGGTGCCACCTCCGGGCTTGGGTCAGCACTTGCGCAGCTCCTCTCTGTCTCCGGCTCGTATCGGCTGGTTATGTTGTGCCGCAATGAAAGACGCCGAGCCGAGTTGATCGGTCGTTTCGGGGCGGATGACGTGCACTACGTGGTGTGCGATCTGGCGGTGCTGGAGAGTGTTCGGGAGGCCGCGGCTGAGCTCAACAATGCGGTGCGCGCCGGAGACCTCGGGCCGATCGGTTCGGTGGTGCTCAACGCCGGGATTCATCCGGGACGTCGGCCGGGATCTGCATACGGTGGTCTCGACAGCACCATGGTCACCAATCTGATAGCGCCGCATCTGCTCCTGGCGTTGTTGTCGCCATCCCTGGACGCCGAGGCGCGAGTTGTGTTTGTGGGTTCCGGCGCTCACGATCGTCGGCGCTGGTGGACCGGGCTCCCCGAGCCCTCCGGCCTTCCGCTGGCCCAGGCATGTCTGCCCGGTGCGCTTGGCGGGCCGCAGGCGTATGTGACCAGTAAGAGGGGAACGGTGGAACTGTGCCGCGCCTACTCCGAGCGAGTCCCGGACGACTACGCGGTGCTCTCCTACGATCCGGGGATCATGCCGACCACCGGCATCACCAGGAATATGAATGGCTTGTCCCGCTGGCTGTTCCGCTCGATACTCACCAGATTCGAGAATTCGGAGGGCTTCAGCACGCCCGAGCGTTCTGCCGGTTGGTTGCATGAATTCCTGACGCGCGGTGACACCGCGCCCGGTCTCGCTTACGCGAAGATTGACCGCTATCTGCCATGGCCCACCGCGAGTTCGACAGAGGCCGCACGGGTGCTGTATCACGAGACCAATGAAATCGCCGGCATCACTGCCGGTTTGGTGGCCCCATGGTGGTTTGAGGCCGGCTGCCCGCCATCGGACTGAGCCGCTCACGTGGCCCGGCCCATCCTGGCGCCCCGAGCCGGGGTCGAGCCGGGTACCAGCCGCTGGAGCTGTCTTTTCACCATGAAGGTGGTGAGACCCGCGAGACAGCGCACCAGCGTCGCGTACACCGTGAGCGGAGTGACGCCGTCGAATCCGCGTTCCAGCCGCTCGACGGCCTCCGCCATCGTCCCTGAAGGAGGGAATAGTGGGGGGAAGAAGCGGCCGCGTCCCAGGATCACCTTGCAGCGCCGCAGAATCAGGTCTTCCATGGCCTGGCCCAGTAATTCCCCCATCAGGCCGTTCTCCTGGAACGGGAAGTACCGCGGATCTACGATGAGGCGTAGATGCGTGCCGTAGCCCTCCACCGACTGGTACAGCGGCGACCTGGCTGCCAGACGGCGTAGGCCCTCGACGAGGGTGGCGCGTTCGGCTCGGCGCTGGGTGTGCAACTCCGGGGTGTCGACACTGCGCAGAGCGTGCCAGGCAATGTGCGCACCGAGGTTGTTTCGGTACCGGCCCTGTAGATCGGATACGGCACGGGCATTTGTTTCGCGCGCAGCGTCGACCACTGTCGACGTCGCCAGCGCAGCCGCCATGGGAAACATCATGTCCGACAGGGGTTTGGCAATGGTGACGATGTCCACGACGCCGGGCATCCAGGTTTGTTGAAGCAAGAATGTCTCGGCGCTGCGCCACACGCCGGTGAGCACCTCGTCGATACCGACGAGAAAGCCGCGACGTTGCCTGGCATCGGTAATTATGTGCAGCAACTCGGGAGGTATCGCACGGCAGGACATCCCTTGGATCAGTTCACACCACACCAGACCCACATCCGGATGCTCCAGGGCCTGGGTGAGTTCCTGGGCCGCCTGGGCGCCGAAGGGATCGATGAACACCACGTCCGGGTAGTACGGTTCGAACGCGCCGTCGATGCTGGCAGAACGCTGCGGTCCGTAGCGACTGACATTGAGGGTAGAGATGGTCTTGCCGGAGAAGTTGCCCCGGAAAGTGACGATGCGCGGTTTGTCGGGACGTGCGAGCCGTGCCAGAGACAGGGCGGCTTCCACGCTCGTGGCCCCGCTGACCGCTGGCAGTACCTCGTCGAAACCGCTTACCGCACACAATAACTCGGACAACAGTGTGGTGTAGTCCGCGCGCTCATCGTGGTCCGCGAGTAGCTGTGTGAGATCCGGGGGATTATGCCCGCGTAGGTTGGCGCCGTTACCCAGTGCGCAGTCAAGCAGTGTTGTTCCGTCCCGCAATAGGATCCGCGCGCCATCGGCTTCCGATAAGTCGAAATCGAGACCGAAGGCCTCCATCAGATTGGCTGCGGATGGATTCGAGAACTGGCGGAAATGGTCGTTACGTACCCGCCGTGATGTATGGATGTCGGCGAGAACCGTTTCCTGCAGATCGCTGACATACCCATGGCGGCGCAGAGTTTCGATCACGAGGGTCAAGGCAGTGGCGTTCGCGGCGAACGTCGATGTCTGCGCCATGGCGTCAAGTGGGTTGTTCCAGACGCGATACGCTTGTTGCGACATCGAATAGGAGCCGAACGGGGCCTGGAAATCGGTGAGGTTCTCGCCGAAGACGAAGACGTCACCGTCGGCGGGTCTGCTGGCCTCGGCGACACCCAGGGGACGGCTCTCCGCTACTACCCGGATCATGTTGTGGTGCTGCGCTGTCGACAGTAGATCGGCGGTCTCGCCATCGGGATCGAGGACCACCAGCCCTGACCATGCCCGTTTTGGAAGCTCCGCCAGCGCCTCTGCGGGGGAGGACACGAATCTCACGTGGCGTGTCATCCCCTCGCCCGCGCCTTCACCGAGGGGATCGAAGTACCGCCGCAGCCTTTCGTCGCGGTCCGCAACCAGAATCCAGCTCTCGCTGTGTCGATCGCCGGTCACCTTGCTGGTGTGGCGGATCAATCGAATGGCCCCCGACAATGCCTCTTCCAGCGAGTTCCCGAAATAGGTGACGTAATCCGTTCCAGTAGAGAGCAATTCACTGATGAGATATCCGGCCTGGGCGCTCTCTGCTGTGATCGCCAGCCCCGCGACGAGAATGTTGGGGCGTTTGGATCTGTTGAGTTCGATCAGTGTGCCGATTGTGTCCTGGGTCGCGGCGCGGTACCTATCGGCATTCAGCGCGGTCTCTGCCTCACCCTGGCCGCTCATTTGGACATGGCCTCGGCGGTATCCAGGGCCTCCGACAATTCGGAGAGCGCTTCTTTGTACCCTGCGGCGATGTCGGCGAGCGCAGGGATTATCTCGGGGCACGCGATCAGGCCCACGTTGAGCCGGTCGTCGTGAGAGGCAACCGTGACGAACAGCGCACCGCCGTCGAAGGGTGCCCCGAAGGGATAGAAACCGGACACTTTCGCTCCGGCGAAATACAGATCTGTGTGGCGCCCACCAATATTCGACAGCACGAGGTTCTGCATCACCTTGTGCCGATCAGCCATCCGCAGGCGAGAATAGGCGCGGAACAACAGACCCCAGTACCGTGCGCTGAAGTCGAACCAGTCGTGGATCCGTCCGGGGCCCAGTGCCTCGGCATGCACCTTGGCCGCGTCGGTGATGGAGGCGATCTCTCGCGCTCGCTGCACAGGGTCGTCGGTGCGGGTCTGCAGGCTGGTCAGCAGACCAGTGGTGCGGTTTCGGCCGTGCTGGCCGGGCTTATCGTGAACCGAGACCGGGACGAAGGCGCGCAGTGGTAGGTCCGGGAGTTCATCGCGTTCGATGAGGTACTTGCGTATCACGGTCGCGGTCAGCGCGAGCATGACGTCGTTCAGCTTCACGTCCAGCCTTCTTTTCACCCGCAGCACGTCGGCGATCGGAAGGCTTATCCATGCCAGGTTGCGATTGGAGGTCAGCGTGGTGTTGAACGAAGTGCGTGGCGCCGACATGGGCTCGGGGACTCCGGGCGGAAGCTCCGGGGTATCCCCCTGGCGGCGTGACCTGATGTTCTCGGCAAGCATCTTGGCCATCTTGACCGGCTTACCGGCCAGGGTGCGTAAGCCACCTAACATGAGGGCGAGAGGCTCGATCGGCCCGGCATCGCGGACTACCGCCAACTCGGTGGCTTCATTGCCGCACAGCTGGCCCAGCTGCGAGTTGCCTCGAACGCCGTCGAGACTCGCGTTGTGGCGCTTGATCAGAATCGCCACGTTCCCATTGCTCATGCCCTCCAGCACCCAGATTTCCCACAACGGGTACCGCTGATCGAGGGGGAGTGAGGCGATTTCGGAGCAGCGCTGGGCGAGCTGCGCGTCGGTGCCGGGCGACGGGAGCACGACACGGTGCACATGGCGATCCAGGTCGAACGAGCTGTCGGCAACCCAAAAGGGATGGCCGAGGTTGTACCAGGGGTCGTGGGCTCTCTCGGTATAGGTGGGAATCTCGGCGACTCGCGAACTCAGCCAGTCCCGCACCGCTCCAAAGCTGTAACCGTCCGCCATGGTTGATGTGTCGAGGATGACGACACCGTAACCCTGGTGGTAGTGCGTGGGTGTCTCAAGGTAGAGGAAGCTTGCATCGTATCCGGTGAGCTGTTCCATCTCGGTTCTTCCTATCGGTCGGGAGCGGAATTCGCTTCGGTCACAACGTTCTCGGGATTTGTGATCGCTGGTTTCAGATCAGGGTCATCGATCAGATTCAGCTTGCCGCGCCATCGTCGAGCGCTATCGTCATGGCATTGTTCGGGTACCTGGACCGGGGAGGTTGACATCGACACATCGGCGGAGGCATGGCAGGAGCGGGGCGGGCTTGTGGGGGTGATCCGCAAGGCGGTGCTGTCAGTGGGGCACCACAATCTGGCGGCGCCGATCCGGCGGTCTTCAGTCATCGCGGACCGGGTGCTGTACCGGCTCGCGGGTGGCCGGTGGACCATCACCGCCGTCTCGCGGATTCCGTCGTTGACCTTGTTGGTCACCAATGGCCGCGGAGAGGAAGTGGTTGTGCCCCTGCAGTACTTGATGATCGACGGAGCGGTGTATGTGGTTGGTACCAACTGGTCACGGCCGAAACATCCACTCTGGTCGTCCTGGCTGATGAAACGGCCCGCATGCCGAGTGAACATCGGTGGTAGCGAGCGGGCCTGCATGGCCGAACCTTTACAAGGGGCCGACCGCGACGTGATCTGGGCCCGCATCTTGCAGCTGTCTCCGTACCACGCCGACGTCGAGCGCAAGTCGCAACGCCAGCCTCGTGTCTTCAGATTGGACGACCGCATCGTCAGCGTGAACTAACCACGCGGACAGCGAACTTCGGGGACGGCGAGCTCGACGATACCCGGTTGGAGAGCCGGTAAGACGGAGAACTGGGTTCCAAAGCGCGGCGGTGGATGATGCGCGCAAGCATCAGCTGCATCAACGATTCGGCCAGCCCCTTGCCCACGCACATGTGCGGCCCGCGTCCGAAGGGGGAATAGGCACCGGGTGTGCGGTTAGGTCCCACCGAGTCGCCATAGCGGTCGACGTCGAATCTCATCGGGTCGGGGTAGAACTCACTGAGGAAGTGCGGGACGGTGGTGCCGACAAACACCCCTTCCCCGCGTCTGATGCGGTGCCCGTGGAACTCGAAATCCTGTGCTGCCACGCGAATGATGAAGGAGGCTATGGGGTGTAGCCGCATCGCCTCCATCACGGCACCGTGCAGTACTGGGGTCGCGTGGAACAAGCCGTCATGGGTGATGTCGCCTGCGGCAAACATGGCGTCCACTTCGCGCTGGATCCTGGCCAAGACCGTCGGGTGTTTGAGGATCAGGTAGAGCGCGTATGTTGCTGTTGCCGAGGTTGTTTCAACTCCCGCGAAGTAGGGCAAGACCGAGTGGAACAGCATATTGCGCTGGTTGGTTGCGTCGGGATCGTCGGCGCAGGATTCGAGGATGTCGTCCAGTAGGGCGGACCTGGACGGTCCTTCGCCCGCTTGAGTGCCTCGCGCCAGGGCTATGGCCGACTGTGCCACGCTGACCATGCGTGACCGTGCGTTGACGTAGCGCGGCAGGCGCAGCATGAACTTCGGAATATGTTGTACTGGCGCGATCTTCAGGATATCGCGGGTTACGAGCGCGATATCTTCGATGTCGTTGTCGGTCGGCCGGACGCCGCCTACGAACGTGCCGACCTGTGCGATGGATAACTTCTGCATTGCCGGCAGGACCGGTACCGACTGCCCCGGCTTCCAATGCTTGTCGACGGCATCGTCGATCACGTCTACGGCCTCCGCGTATCGGCCTGCGATGGCCTCGCGTGAATAACCGCGCTGCAGCAGCGTGCGCCACTGTTTGTGCTGGGGTCCGTCCACGGCGACCAATGAGTCTCTGCCGCCGAACTGCTCCTCGACGAAACGCCATGAGCTGCCGACCGTCAGGCACTCGCGCCCTTCCTTACTGCTCATGAAGGTGGCGGCGTCGGCTCCGGCTAGCGCCGTGTACGTCTGATAGGGCGTCTTGACCGTGAAGACCGGGCCATGTCGCAGATATTTCTCGAACAGGTAGAAGGTGGGATCCAACATCAACCCAACGGTGTCTCCCAACCTGGGCAGCCTGGACAACATCCGGGCCACGCGCAGGCCCGGAGGACTGACGTAGGTCGTGGCCGACTCGGCGCACGGAACGCTGGCCGCTTGTGTCAATTTCCACCCCCAAGGTGTTTGACCGGATGAGCGATCAAAGGCCTGTTTCTCGAACAAGTTCTCACACTAGAACGTGTCCTAATTTCTGTCTGGGCAATCGATAACCCTGATATGCCCAGGCCCCGAGCAAGAGGCAATCGCCACCCCGTCCCGCATACTGGCAATGCAAAGAGAAACTGATAAGATGCGATTAAGTGCTTGTATCTAAGAGTTGACTACTATTGGCAAATATTGATGGTTTTCCGAATTTTGAGAACCTGGTCATGGCGGGTCGCTTATGATGCCTGGGGTAATTGACTAGAGGTTCTATTTTTTGATCCTGGGGGTCAGTAATTTCATGGAACCGCCGCAGCTGCCCTTCGCGCGTGAGGGATTGTTCACGCCGGCTCCCCTGCAGCGGGAGCTGCAGTGTGCCGGGAACGTGCACCGGGTGACCACTGCCGTCGGAGACCCCGCCTGGCTCGTCACCGGACATGCGGCAGTGCGGCAGCTGTTCGATGACGATCGGGTGGGCCGGTCGCACCCCGAGCCCGAAACCGCTGCCCGGTCCGGTAAATCGGCGTTCTTCGGTGGACCGATCGGCAACTATGAGACCGAGCGTGACGACCATGCGCGGGGGCGACGGCTCATGCAACCGCATTTCACGCCAAAACAGATGCGGGCGTTGGAAAATCGTGTGTCCGAATTGTCCACCGAACTGCTGGACACGATGATCGAGCAGGGCCCGCCCGCGGATTTGTACACCGCCGTCGCCCAGCCGTTGCCGATGATGGTGTTGTGCGAACTGCTCGGTGTGCCCTACGCGGACAGGGCCGAGTTTCGTGAATGGACCACGGCCGCATCGAATACCCGCGATCGGGGCCTGTCTGAGTGGGGGATGGGCCAGCTTTTCGTATACGGGTTACAACTGGTTGGCCGTAAGCGCGAGGACCCCGGCGATGACGTGATCTCCCGTCTCTGTGCTGTGGACGGTGTCGCCGACCACGAGATCGCCTCGCAATCGATGGCGTTGCTTCTCGGTGGGCACGAGACCACCGTTGTCCAGCTCGGTCTGGCCGCACTGCTGTTGCTGGCCAATCCCGAACAGTGGGCTTTGCTTGTGGCACAACCGGACCTGATTCCCAACGCGGTGGAAGAGACGTTGCGTGCCTCGCGTACGGGCGGCGGCGAGATACCGCGATACGCGCGTGAAGATCTCGACCTCGATGGGGTGCATATCGCTGCCGGAGACCTCCTCTTGCTGGATGTCGGTGCGGCCAATCACGATCGGGCCGTATTCGGCGGCCCGGACCGGCTGGATGTCACCCGGCACACCGCGGCTCATGTCACGTTCGGGTACGGCGCGCGTTATTGCGTGGGTGCGCCGCTGGCCCGGTTGCAGCTCACCACGGTGCTCGGGCAGCTGGTCGAGCGACTGCCCGGGCTGTATCTGCGTAAGGAAGTCTCGGAACTTACGATGCGGTCCGATCTGCTGACCGGGGGTCTGTTCGAGTTGCCTGTCGGCTGGTAGGCCGCCTGTCAACTTTCCTTGACGCCCCATGGTCGTCAATCTATATTGACAACCATGGGTGATATTCCGTCGGCCGATCTGGACGACGCCGTCAGTAGTACGGATCCGGCCGTCGGCCTGAGAGCCGTACAGGCGTTGCGGCGCTTGTGCGAACGACTCGAAGCAATCCACGTCACCAATGCACGCAACCAGGGCTGGAGCTGGCAGGCGATCGCCGAGGCCCTCGAAGTGAGCCGCCAGGCAGTGCATCAGAAATACAACCGCGCGAGGAAGTGAGCAGCCATGTTCGAGAAGTTCCAGAAATCGGCCAAGGTCGCCGTGGTGCTGTCGCAAGAGGAGGCCCGCGAGATGGACGAATCGCGCATCGGGGCCGAGCATGTCCTGGTCGGTGTGCTGGACAGTGCGAGCGGACCCCTTCTGGACCTGCTGGGCGGGTACGGGCTGAGTGCCGACGCCGTGCGTGACCGGCTGCGCGCCGGATCTCAGGAGCCGCCGCTGGACGACGAGGATGCTCAGGCGCTCAAGGCCATTGGCATCGATTTGTCGCAGGTGCGTGACAGTGTGTCGAAAGTCTTCGGCCCGCAAGCCTTCGACAAGGCATTTGAGAAATCGGGGCGTCGCAAGGGGCGTGCCCGCGGGTGGCGCCCCTTTGGGATGATCCCGTTCAACTCCTCAGCCAAGAAATGCCTGGAGCTAGCCTTGCGGGAAGCCATTGCGCACAAAGACAATTGGATCGGATGTGAGCACATGGTGCTGGGCATTCTGCGGGGTGGTGACCCGGTGGCTCTGGCCGTGATCACCGAGCGGGTGCCCGCCGATGAGCTGCGGCAAGCAGTGGTCGGACTGCTCGATCGGGCCGCCTAGCGCCACGAGGGGATTGACCCCGGGGCGCCGGGCATCGCGTTTGCGGACACATGAAGTTGGACCGCTGTGGGAGCGTTCAGTTTGTGATGTGCGTGGCGCATACCGGTCGGCCATGACGCAGGTAACTCGGCCCTTATCACTGAGACGTCTCATGGTCAATGGGCCGTTGGCCGCGGTCCCTCGTCGGGACCTACGGATATCAGAGAACTCGCCGCGCCGCCGTTATCTTGCGGTGTCTTATGCCCAGGTAGTGGACGGTTGTGACCACATTGCGAGGTGCATACCCCTACCGGGGTAAGGGTTTGGCGACACTTTAACTTCAGATTGAGTCAAAGTGAACGGCAGGTGTACTGTGGATGACATAGAAGCGGCGCCTAACGTTTTTCGTTGTTAGTGGTTTCCCGGGGGCCGCACCTGAATATGCGGACCTACGGAGTCACCATGTATGCACTTACCAAGACCAAAAACGTTCTTTGTTGTACGGCGTTGTTAGCCCTCCCGCTGTTGGGGCTCGGGGCGCCGGGCGTCAGTGTTCTGCGCGAGCCGGCGGTGGGACAGACACTCGCGGGCCCTGCCGATCCGGTGACGCCAATACCCGGACCAGGTGTGGGCGATGGGTCACGCTGGTCGTTTACCAATCAGCAGCCCGGCAGGGATGGAAACACCGGCTGGGGAACCCTTCCGCACGGTCAGGGACATGCGTGCCAAAACAGCTGGGTGTTCTGCGATGCCACCGGTAACCCGAATCGCTCAGATCTACCTCCGGGCCTCACCCAGGGCGGCGGATGGGTAAGCGCACCGGACCATACCGGTGTGACCTGCCAAAACACGGGCGTCGTCTGTAAGAACTTCTCCTAAGACGTCACGGTCCGCGAGGGCTAGCTCAGCCAGGTCAGGGCCGAGGCGGTGAGAATCGCCCAGCCAAGCATGGCAAGGCCGGTGTCGCGCAATGTCGGGATCAACTCCGGCCCTTGCGCTTTGGTGACGACTGGGCGGGCGGCCTTGACCATGAGGGGCAACATCACGAGCCCCAGCAGGTGCCACGGGTGGCCAATGCCCAGGCCGATGCTGACCAGAACCGGAACGGCGAGCAGTGCCGGGAACAGGATCCGGGTGCGCGCATCGCCCAATCGGACGGCCAGCGTGATCTTGCCGGATTCGCGATCGGTGGGGATATCGCGCAGATTGTTGGCCACCAATACGGCGCTGGAGAAGCTGCCGATTGCCACCGCCAGTGCCAGGCCGGTGCGGCTGATCGTCAAGGCCTGTACGTATTCGGTGCCCAGCACGGCCACCAGGCCGAAGAATATGAAGACGGCGATTTCGCCAAACCCGCTGTATCCGTAGGGCTTCGAACCCCCGGTGTAGAACCAGGCGCCCGCGACGCACGCTGCGCCGACCGCTACCAGCCACCAGGCGGTGGTGATGGACAGCGCCAATCCCGCGGCGGCGCCCAGAGCCAGGAACGCGATGGCGACGGCCTTGACTGCCGACGGCGATGCCAGCCGGGAGCCGACCAGCCGTAGTGGTCCCACCCGGTCGTCATCGGTTCCGCGAATTCCGTCCGAGTAGTCATTGGCGAAGTTGACGCCGATGATCATGCTTACCGATACGGCCAGGGCCAGCAGCGCTTTCCACCAGACGGGGCTGTCGGCCGCCGCGGCGGCGCCTGTGCCCGCGATGACCGGTGCCAGCGCGTTGGGCCAGGTACGGGGACGGGAACCTTCGATCCACTGCGCGATGCTGGCCATGCGGCCGATCCTGCCATGGCCGCGCCCGATTACCCGCTACGGGAAGATGAGTCCTGCTGTCTTCGATAGTGCCGCCGAGAAACGAGCCTGGACGTCTGCCCAGTTCACCACGTTCCAGAAGGCCTTGATGTAGTCGGTCTTCACGTTCTTGTACTGCAGGTAGTAGGCATGCTCGAAGACGTCCAAGCCAAGAAGGGGAATCGTGCCGAACGGCACGTTGGCTTGTTGGTCGTACATCTGGAACGTCAGGAGTCTCTTGCCGAGGGTGTCGTATCCGAGCCATGCCCAGCCTGACCCCTGAACGCCATTGGCCGCTGCGGAGAACTGGTCGCGGAACTTGTCGAAACTGCCGAACTGCTGATCGATGGCGGCTGCCAGGTCACCCTGTGGTTTGTCACCGCCATTCGGAGAGAGGTTCTTCCACCAGATCGAGTGGTTCACGTGGCCGCCGAGATTGAAGGCGAGATTCTTTTCCAGCAGCACGATTGCGGCGTTGTCGGCCTTCTGGCGGGCCTCGGCAAGCTGCTCCACGGCGTCGTTGGCGCCCTTGACGTAGGCGGCGTGATGTTTGTCGTGGTGCAGTTGGTTGATTTCGCCGGAGATATGCGGCTCCAGGGCCGAGTAATCCCAGTCGAGATTCGGCAATGTATACACGCTGCTCTTCTCCTCTTCCTGAGGCGCTTCTCCCCGGGGTTCATCGGCGCATGATGCGAGCGTGAGGGCTCCCGCGGCCGACGCGGTCATTATCAGGAATTGTCTTCGATGTAGTTGATGCCCAATCGAATTCACTCCTCCACGGTAGACGTGGTGGGGGATGCGTCAAGGTCGCCGGCGCGAGTCTGGCAGAACGGCATAATTCACCGAAAAACCTGGTTTCTATCAGCAATTCTCATCTACGCCGTGGCGGCGCCGGGAACGGTGATGATTCTCTACATCATTGGGCGACAGCAACATTCGGTCTATTGCTTGGTGTCGTTGACAAAATTATTGCCCAGATTCGTCGGGAACTGTTGCACGCATTTTGGCGACCAATTGTTTGAGGGGTATGCCACGCACCCAATTGGCCGCTGGCCGGGGTGTTGCACGACAATGACGGCATGCTCGCGGTGATAGGTGGAAGCGGTTTCTATTCGTTCTTCGACAAACCGGTGCGGACCGTCACCCCGACGACACCGTACGGTCAGCCCAGCGCGCCCATCACGGTCGGGCTGGTGGGAGAGCGTGAGGTGGCGTTTCTGCCACGGCACGGCAGTCGCCACGAGTTCTCGCCACATACCGTGCCCTACCGCGCCAATATGTGGGCGCTGCGCGCTCTCGGTGTGCGCCGGGTTTTCGCGCCGTGCGCGGTGGGCAGTCTCACCCCTGATCTGGGCCCTGGCGCCATCGTGGTACCCGATCAGCTGGTCGATCGCACCAGCGGGCGCGAGCAGACCTTCTTCGACAGCGGCGGTATCCACGTGGAATTCGCCGACCCGTACTGCCCGGGGTTGCGTGCTGTATCGCTGCAACCCGAGGCTGTGGACGGCGGCACGATGGTGGTGGTGCAGGGGCCGCGGTTCTCGACTCGAGCCGAAAGCCGCTGGTACGCCTCGCAGGGTTTCACCCTGGTCAACATGACGGGATACCCCGAGGCGGTGCTGGCTCGAGAACTCGAAATCTGCTATGCCGCAATCGCCTTGGTCACCGATCTGGACGCCGGAATTGAACACGGGCAAGGGGTGCGCGCGGTAGACGTGTTCGCCGAGTTCGAACGCAACATCGGCGGGTTTAAGGAGTTGGTGCGCGCTGCCGTCACCGCGACCGAATCCGTCGACACCTGTGGGCACTGCCGTGCGCATGACGGTGTCAAGCTGCCGATCGAGCTTCCCTAGCGGGCATAACGCGTTTGTCCGTGTGGGTTCTTGGTGAAGGACAGCACCTTAGACGGCGTCACGGTATATACGACCGCGAACTGGTCGCCCTCGCCGAAGCCGCCCTCGCTCGGCGTGAATTTCCAATCCTCGCCGTACTTTTCGAGATAGGCGTCCGCGAGACTCTGCAGTGCGGCGGCATCGGTGACGCGTTCGGCCGCCCCCTCGACCACGACGTCGTGCCCGTCATTCCACGTGTTGGCACCGGTCGCGATGGCCACGGTGCGGTTCGCGTCGAGATTACGGGCCTTCTGTTCGGTGGGGCCCGTGCAGAACACGAACGATTCGTCCCGCCACAGGCCCACGAGCGGAGTCATATGGGGGCTGCCGTCGGCGCGCACGGTGGTGATCCAGTACAGCTCGGCGGCGGCAAGCAGCGCCGATACGTCGCTCCACGCGGGTGCGGCCGCGCCGGGCTCGCTGAACCGCTGGTCGAAATGAGGGGTAAGGGTCATGCTCATACAGACCCGGCCTGGCACCTGGATTCATCGCGGGTACCGTAACGCCATGCGTGATTCGGTCACCGTGCACATGGCGGCTCCTGCGGACAAGATTTGGGGCCTGGTCAGCGACATTACTAACACCGGCAGGTTCAGTCCCGAGACATTTGAGGCCGAGTGGCTCGACGGAGCCAGTGCTCCTGCGGTCGGGGTGCGTTTCCGCGGCCATGTGAAGCGCAACCAGAAGGGACCCGTCTATTGGACGGTGTGCCGCATCGTCGAGTGTGACCGCGATCGTTCGTTTGGTTTCGCGGTGCTCTTGCCGAACGGTAAGACGGTGAACACCTGGCGGTATCAGTTCGAGTCGGCCGGTGACGGTACCGACGTCACCGAATCCTTCGAACTGACTCCCTCCTTACCGGTGCGGATCTACTGGGCACTGTTGGGTTGGGCGCGGGGCCGCACGAATCGCAACGGCATGCGGGAGACCTTGAATCGGATCAAGGCGGTCGCCGAGGCCGCGTGACTAGGGGGCGTCCAGCGCCGAGAGGCCGCGTCCCGCAGACCACACCGCGCTTTTCACAAAGTGATTGTCGTAGGTCTGCTGTGATGCCCGCAGCTCGCTGATATCGGCCTGGCCGTGCACGATTCGGTCCAGCAGCCGGAAATAGTCGAAGCGCTGGACCCCAGGGGAGAGGACCGTGAAGATGTTGGCATCGCTGTCTGCGGTAGCGCCGAACGCGTGCGGCATCAGCTGCGGAACCAACAGCGTGTCACCCTGTTCCAGAACCTCGATGCGATCGCCCGCCAGGATTTCCAGCCGCCCCGACACCAGATAGAACAGCTCGGTGGAGCGGGTGTGGAAGTGCGGGGCCGCGCCGTCGGCGCCCTTGGGCAGGTAGATGTTCAGGACGCTGACCGCCCCACCGGTCGCGTCGGAATCCATCACCAATCCGGTCGCGTTTCCGGGTGCGGTGCTGAGGATCTCGCGATCGCTGTGCCGCACCAGAGGCGCGGAGCCTGGCACAAACTCCTCACGTGTCATGGGACAACGCTATGAACTCAAGTGAGCTTGAGGTCAAGAGAAGCGTTTGACGAGGGCACGGCGGTCGAGTTTCCCGATCCCGCGCCGGGGCAGTTCGTCGAGGAGATGCAGTTCGCGTGGGGCGGCGGTGTCTTCGAGAGCCGCGGCGACATGCGCCCGCAGATCCTCCAGCGTCGGAGTGCCCGCCGGTGACGGCACGACCGCCACGGCGACGTGCTGGCCGAGCCGATCATCGGGTACACCGAACACCGCACATTCGGCGACCAGCGGATGAGTGGCCAGAGCTGCCTCTACCACCTGCGGAACCACGGTGAGCCCGCCGGTGCTGATGGCCTCATCCAGACGGCCCAGTACCCGCAGCCGGCCATCGTGGAGCTCGCCGAAGTCATCGGTGTGGAACCATCCGGGCTCCGAGAATGCCTTGTGGCTCGCGATGTTTCGATAGCCCGACGCCACGGTGGCACCACCGAGGCTGATCTGGCCCTCCGTCCCGATGCGCACTTGGACTCCGCGAAGGGCCACCCCGTCGTACACGCATCCGCCGCAGGTTTCGCTCATGCCGTAGGTCCGGATCACCGGGACACGTGCCTGCGCCGCCCGGATGGCGACGGGCGCGGGTAGCGGGCCACCGCCCAGCAGGACCGCGTCAAAGGATGCGAGCACCTCGGATGCGGCGGGGTCTTCCAATGCCTTGGCCAGCTGTATTGCCACCAGGGAGATGTATCGACGGGTTCCGGTCATCTCGGCGGCGGCGCGCACGAAGTCGGGTAGCGAAAAGCCCGTCGAGACGTCGAGGACCACGGGTTCGGTTCCGGCCTGGATGCTGCGCAGCAACACCTGCATTCCGGCGATGTGATGGGGTGGCAGCGCCAGTAGCCATTGGCCGGTCCCGCCCAGGCGGGCGTGTGTTGCGGCGCCACTGGCGGTCAGCGCGTCTCCGGTGAGCATGGCGCCCTTGGGTTTTCCGGTGGTGCCGGAGGTTGACACCACCACCGCCACATCCTCGGCGATCGGTTCGTCGGCGGCGAGTTCGGAGGCGAGGAAATGTGCCTGATCGGCGTCATCGGCAGGTACGGGCAGCACTGCGTCGCCGCGACCGTCCAGCAGTTCCGCCAGGCGGGGGAGCAGGCCGAGCATGGTCTGCCCGCTGGGTACGGGCAGGGCGCGCAGTAGCCGGGTCACGCCGGGTGGTCGGTGGCCTGACCGGAGCCCGGTTCGTCACGATGGTCCGCGGGCTCGCGCGGATCATCCAGGGGCCAGCCCTTTTTCGCCAGTCGCTCACGGACGCGCTCGATGTCGTCGCTGGTCGGCAGCTCATCGGTGACCTGGGTGATGAGCACGGCGATATCGATGTTGTCGAAGTCGCCGCGGGCCATCAGTTCGCGGGCCACGGTCTTGACCTCGTCATTACTCAACCTGCGGCCCAGCAGTGCCAACAGCGGGACATAGTCGGGTGGCGGGACACCTTCGGGGTATCCCGCCCGAAGCCAGGTGACGATCTTGCTCAGAAATGCGTTCACGGCCTCAAACTCCTGTAGGGACGGGCGGCCGTCCTATTCGTATCGACTTGGTACGGATCGTAGTGCTGTTGGTTGGTGTTGTCGCCAGGCAAAACTAGCCGCAATCAGCCAGGAAGCCCGCGCGCAGTTCGAACAGTCAGCACCCGGAAGGTTAACGGAATGTGAACTCCTTGCGGGAAATATCAAACTGGCCGGTCAGCGCCCGAACTTGGTCGTCCATCAGCTGGTCAAAGTCAAGGCCTTTACCCCAGAATTAGCGCCATGGACGCAACCATGATCATTCTGGTGCTGTTGATCGCAACGGCACTGGCCTTCGACTTCACCAACGGGTTTCATGACACCGGTAACGCCATGGCGACGTCCATCGCAACGGGCGCACTCAAGCCCAAGACCGCGGTTCTGCTTGCTGGCGTCCTGAACCTTGTCGGCGCCTTCCTCTCTGTCGAGGTCGCCGTCACGGTGACCACCTCGGTTATCAAGGTGCAAGACAGCAAGACAGGTCATCTGCTGCCCAACATCACCCCGTCCATGGGCCTGACGATCATCTTCGCGGGCCTCATCGGCGGCATCCTGTGGAACCTGCTGACCTGGCTCTTCGGTATTCCGTCCAGCTCGTCGCACGCACTCTTCGGCGGCCTTATCGGTGCCGCCCTCGCCGCCATCGGCCTCTCGGGCGTGAAGTGGGACGGCATCCTGCAGAAGGTCATCATCCCCGCGTTCGCCGCCCCCCTCATCGCGGGTCTGGTCGCGGCCGCTGGCACCTGGCTGGTGTACCGCATCACCCGCAACGTGGTGAAGAAGCGTCGTGAAGAGGGCTTCCGCTGGGGCCAGATCGCCACCGCCTCCCTGGTTGCGCTCTCACACGGAACCAACGACGCACAGAAGACCATGGGTGTCATCGCCCTGGCGCTCATCACCACCGGCCACCTGAGCGGAAACGTGAAGGAGACCGGCCTGCCGTTCTGGATCATCGCCAGCTGCGCCATCGCGATCGGCCTCGGAACCTACCTCGGTGGATGGCGTGTCATCCGGACCCTGGGCAAGGGCCTCGTCGAGATCGAATCGCCTCAGGGTCTGGCAGCCGAAGCGTCCTCGGCCGCGATCATCCTGAGCTCCAGCGCCGCCGGTATGGCCCTGTCCACCACGCACGTCGCCACCGGTTCCATCCTGGGTAGTGGTGTCGGCAAGCCCGGTGCCGAGGTGCGCTGGGCCGTGGCCGGCCGCATGGTGCTGGCTTGGCTGGTCACCTTGCCCGCCGCCGGTATCGTCGGCGCGCTGTCCTACTGGCTCTCCAAGGGCGTCGGCGATCTCACCACGCCGATGGTCGGCGACCTGATCATCTTCGCCCTGCTGGTCGGACTCTCCGGTTACATGTGGTGGCGCGCTCAGCAGGAGAAGGTCGACTCGAGCAACGTCAACGCCGATTGGGATGACTCCACCAACTCGGTGGTGCCCGCCGATGTCCGCGAGGCCAAGACCGAAGCGTCCGGTGAGAGCAAGGATGCCTCGAAGAAGGACTCCGCCAACGACACGGCCTCGGTCTAACCCAACCCCAGCGAAAAGAAGGAATCCTCCATGAACTACTTGGAAGCCATCGGCAAGGTGCTCGTTGTTGGGTTGGTCCTCGGTGCGGGTCTGCCCGCGTTGTTCGCGGCGGGCCTGGTCGCATACTCCTCGGGTGCCGGCGGCGCCAATGACGACGGCACGGTCACCGCACCCAACCCGGCCGTGAAGTTCCTGGGGCTGGCTCTCTTCACTTTGGTGGGAGCGGTTGTCGTGCTCGCGCTGTTGTGGATCACCCGGACGACGATCATTCACCACACGGGCATCGACTTCTTCCCGTTCGTCAAGAAGTAGCGAGACCAACCAAAGACACCCGGCGGGACTACCGCCGGGTGTCTTTGCGTAGTGGGTGGTCCGGTGGGATCTGCACGAAGATCAGCGTGACGCCGTCAGGTGCCGCGACATGCATTTCATGCAAACCCCACGGCTCCTGCTGTGCGGCACGGCTTATCGAGGCACCGCGGCTCTCCAGGTCGGTCTGCGTCGCATACACGTCGCGTACCTGGAGCCAGAGGGCACCCGGAAATGCGGTGAGGGGGCCGTCGGCGCGGCCGTGCCCGGCGATCTCGATGAGGGACTGTCCGGCGAAAAACACCATGCCAGCCCCGTAGTCGCGTGCGACGGCGAGGCCCAGGGTGTCCCGATAGAACGCCAGCGTCGCGTCATAGTCCTTAGGCCGCAACAAAATTCGGCTGGACAATATCTCCATACCCGTGTGTATCACGGGCGCCGAGATATTAAAGGGTTTCGCGCCCCGACATCGCCACCTTTGTCACCAGGCTGGGGGCCACTGCGTTGGTGGCGGCCGACATCACCGAAATTCGCGGGGCGATACGCACCGGCCGGGTACGGGCCGCCAGCACCATCCACTCGGCGGCTTCCGCGGAGGTCAGCGCCGCCGCATTGGTGTACGCCTCGGTCGGCGCGATCATCGGGGTACGCACCAAGGGGAAGTAGAGCGTGCTGGTGTGCACGTTGTACTTGCCGTACTCGGCATCCACGATGCGGCTCACCGTCGAGAGTGCGGCTTTGGAGGCGTTGTACACCGCGAACTGCGGCACCACGTCCGTGAGCACTCCCCAGGTCGCGACGTTGATGATGTGGCCGCTGCGACGTTCGACCATGCCGGGTGCGAACCCGCGGATCAGCCGCAGGGGCGAGAAGTAGTTGAGCTGCATGGTCCGCTCGGCGTCATGCCAGCGATCCAGAGACTCGTAGGTCTTGCGCCGGATGGAGCGACCGGCATTGTTGACCAGGATGTCGACGCCGCCGTGGCGCTCGTTCACGGTCTGCACCAGCTTGTCGATGGCGTCCAGGTCGGACAGGTCGCATGCGATGGCATCCGCGGTACCGCCCGCGGCGGTGATGCGCGCGGCGACCTCGTTCAGCAAGTCTTCACGCCGCGCCACCACGATGACCTTGGCGCCGAGCTTGCCGAATTGGTATGCGGCCTCCTCGCCGATACCCGAGGACGCGCCGGTGATGAGAACGCGCTTGTCCTTGACCGAGACACCGTAGTTTGCGTCGAACTTCGCCCGAATGAGCGATGGGCTGGGGAAAGGCTGCATCAGGGCACGCGCAAAGGCGGTGTTGAGTCGCTTGCTCACCGAGTTCTTACTCACGAGTAAGAACTGTAAGCCCCTCGCGATGAGTGCGAAATGCCGGGCCTGGGTGACTTAGGTCTCGAAGGTATGCCTTACCGGCAGTGTCCTACGCTGGCCTCACTCATCCCCTATGACGACAAGGACGTGGCTATGGGATCGCTGGCAGGTAAGACCATCATCATGTCGGGAGGCAGCCGCGGCATTGGGCTGGCCATCGCACTGCGGGCCGCGCGTGACGGTGCGAATGTCGCGATCATGGCGAAGACGGCCGAGCCGCATCCGAAGCTTCCCGGCACCATCTACACCGCCGCCGACGAGATCGAGGCCGCCGGAGGTCAGGCGCTGGCGATCCTCGGCGACGTCCGTGACGACGAGGTGGTCGCCTCGGCCGTGGCCCAGACGGTCGAGCGGTTCGGTGGGATCGACATTGTGGTCAACAATGCCAGTGCCTTGAATCTGGCTCCCTCGGAATCGATTTCGATGAAGGCCTATGACCTGATGCAGGACATCAACGCCCGGGGCGCCTTCTCGCTGTCGAAGTCGGCGATCGGTGCGCTCAAGGAGGCGGACAACCCGCACATCCTGACCCTGTCGCCGCCGATCACGCTGGAACCCAAGTGGTTCGATCAGACCACGACCGCGTACACGATCTCGAAGTTCTCCATGAGCCTGGTGGCCATCGGGCTGGCGCATGAACTGCGTGAGTACGGCATCGCGTCGAACTCGCTGTGGCCCCGCACCACGATCGACACCGCCGCCATCCGCAACATCCTCGGCGCAGAGCTGGTGGCGCGCTGTCGCTCGGCCGAGATCATGGCCGACGCCGCGTACGAGATCCTGATCAAGCCCAGCCGCGAGGTGACCGGAAACAGCTTCATCGACGACGAGGTGCTCACCGAGGCCGGCGTCACCGACTTCTCGAAGTACCGCCAATGCGCCGAAGAGGACCTCGAACTCGACTTCTGGATGGAGCGCGCGGGGCGGTAACCGCCCGGAGAATCGAGTAGTCGGTTACTCGCGCTCTCCCTGCGACGGTGCGGCGACGATTGCCCCACGCAGTTCGTATAGAGGGGTATTCACGATGTGTAAGACCGAGCCTCGGCGGTGGACGGATCTGTTCCAGCCGCGCATCATGCTGCCCGTCGCTGTCGCGATTGCCGCGCTAGCCGCTGGGCCATTTGTTCGCAGTCCTCTGCTGCTGGGTGTGCTGGGGTTTGTGGGATTACTGGCGTTGACGCTGGCGCTGTTTCCCGCGATCAAACAGGTGGAATTCGGTCTGCCGTCCGGGTTGCGCATAACTGCCGACCTCACCCGGCGGGAAGAAGAGCTGGCGCGGACATTTGAGATCCAAAAACCGATCTTCGAAGAGTGCGCGAGCCTGCTGTGCGACGACCCGGATGTCGGCAAGCGATTGATGGAAACGGCCATAGCCCAAGCGACCCTCAAGTGGCGCGGGCCGGTGCATCAGTCGATCCAGATCTTCACGTTGTGCTGGTTTGTGCACGCGCTGATGGCGCATTCGCGGCTCACGCTGACCGGGCGTCCCGCCGCCGGGCCAAACCCGTTGTCCCAGTTGACGCAGGTTCAGCGGGTGGCCGCGGTACTCAGTGCCTTCGCCGACGTCGGCATCGATGATCTCTCGGACATGCTCGGGTTGACGCCCTCGCAGGTGCAGGCTGAACTCCGGGTTGCCGACGGCGTGCTCGCACCGATTGCCTACGCCCGGGGGTCGGACCGATGAACGATCCGGCCGTTCGCGGGCTGCTGCGTTCCGTCGCGCGTGATCGGCGAGCGGTACATGTCGACGTTCCCCGATCGGTGGCGACCGGAATCGGACAGCTGCGAGGCCAGATCCTGACGTGGTACCTGGTGGCCGGGGCGGTGGCGATCGTGATCGGCACCGGCGCGGTGGGTGCCCGCGTCGCGCTCGCCCAGTCGGCGGGCGGGGAGAGTGATGCGCCTACGCCGGTAGTCAATTCGGTCTCCACCACACCAACGGCGGCGCCGGTGACTGTCACCGCAACGGAAACCGGTACCTCGACCAGGACGGTGACGGAGACGATGACCTCCCACTCGACGGCAACCGTGACGGCGACATCTACCACCACCGAGACGGCGACAACGACCACCACCGAGACAACTACCGAAACAGTGCCGACTACCGTCACCAATACGACGACCGTCACCGTCCCCACAACGGTCACGTCCACGACGACAGTCACGGCGTCGTCGTCGGGCGGTCGCTGCAGGCCTAACCCGTGCTGAGCTGGGCCCGCGGGTCTAGTAGTGCCAGGGGTAGGGCGACCAGTCCGGCTTGCGCTTCTCCAGAAATGAGTCACGGCCCTCGACGGCCTCATCGGTCATGTAGGCCAATCGTGTTGCCTCACCGGCGAACAGCTGCTGCCCGACCAGCCCGTCATCGGTGAGGTTGAAGGCGTACTTGAGCATTCGTTGTGCCTGGGGCGACTTCTCGTTGATGGCGGCGGTCCACTCCAGCGCGACCGTCTCCAGGTGTTCGTGGTCGACGACCTCGTTGACGGCGCCCATGTGATGCATCTGTTCGGCCGTGTAGGGGCGGCCCAGGAAGAAGATCTCACGGGCGAATTTCTGCCCGACCATCTTGGCCAGGTAGGCGCTGCCGTAGCCACCGTCGAAGCTGCCCACATCGGCGTCGGTCTGCTTGAAGCGCGCGTGTTCGCGGCTGGCCAAGGTCAGGTCGCACACCACGTGCAGGCTGTGTCCACCACCGGCGGCCCACCCATTCACCAAGGCGATCACCACCTTTGGCATAAAGCGGATGAGGCGCTGCACCTCCAGAATATGCAGGCGGCCCGCCCGGCCCGGGTCCACAGTCTCGGCGGTCTCGCCCCCGGCGTACTGGTAGCCGGTGCGGCCCCGGATGCGCTGATCGCCGCCGGAGCAGAATGCCCAGCCGCCGTCCTTGGGGCTGGGGCCGTTCCCGGTGAGCAGCACCGCCCCGACATCGGAGGTCATCCGGGCGTGGTCCAGGGTTCGGTAGAGCTCATCGACGGTGTGCGGCCGGAAGGCATTGCGCACCTCGGGCCGGTCGAACGCGATCCGGACGGTCCCTTGGCTGACGTGCCGGTGATAGGTGATGTCGGTCAGATCCTCGAATCCCGCCACCGGCTGCCAGCGAGTCGGGTCAAAGGGATTGGCGGTCTGCCCGTCGTCTTGGGTCATGGCTCCGACTCTAGAGGCCGCCCGATGTGCGGCCGGTCGACGCTACCCGTGAACGACTACGCCGACGACTGTGCCGACGTGGATGTCGTCCACTGGGTGAACAGGCCCGGCGGCGGCTGCTGGCACCAGGCCCACTTGCCACCCTCCTTGCGGAACTGGTTCGGCTTGGTCTGGGTTTGGGTAGCGGCACCGCCAAAGCTGTAGGTCGCGGTGATGTCTCCGGTGGCGCTGTCGCCGATGATCTTGATGTTGTCGATCGCGAACTTCTCGACGGTGGTGTTCTCGCGGATCACCTGCAGCACGGTCGCGGCATAAGCGAACTGGTCGCGTCCGACGATCGCCTTGACCAGGGTGGCGCGCTCGCTGCTTCCCGCACTCGGGAATCGTTGTGCCACACTGCTGGACAAGGTGGAAGTGTCGCCGTACATCAAGGCTTCCTCGGCGCCCTGCCACGAGTTGATCGAGGGCACGAGCTTCTCGTCCGCGGTGCGGCTGGACACCTGGTAGCGCGGGCAGGTCAGGGCATTACCGGCGTCCAGATCGAGGCTGCCGAGGGCCTTGCCGAGCTGGGCGGTGACTTGACGGATCTGGTCTTGATCGCTGACCTGTGAGGTCGCGGGCGGCGGTGGGGGAGTCTCCGAGGGTTTGGTGAGCGTCTTGTAGACAGTGCACCCGGACAGAGCGGTAGCCAGCGTCGCGGCGACCACTATCGCGCGCGCTGACTTGCGGAAACGTGTGGCACGCACCTGAGGCATCGTCGAATACCTTCCCCGTGAGATATGTCAATGGCCAGATCATTAGCCTGGCGTAAGAAACCTAACTCATGGTGGCTCGGTTGTATTCCCGCGCCAGGTACCGGGGATCAGCGCCGCTTGATCGGGTGGCGGCTCAGAATCGAGATGCGATTGAACGTGTTGATCATGATGGCCGACCAGACCAGCACTGATACCTGATCGTCGGAGAGATGCTCCCGCGCGGCGGCGTACTGCTCATCGGTGAGGTGGCCTGCGGTGACCTCCGTCACGGCTTCGGCGATCGTCAGGGCCGCGCGCTCGACATCGGTGAACAACTCGGCCTCCTGCCACACCGGCAGTACTGCGATCCGCTGAGCTGACTCACCTTCCTCGAGTGCGACCCGGGTGTGCAGATCGAGACAGAACAGGCAGCGATTGAGTTGGGATACGCGAATATTGACCAATTCCAGCGTTGTTCGCGAGAGCCCGGCCTCGGTGGCCTGGGCGCGGAGTTCGGCGGCGGCTTTGGTCAGCCCCTGGTAGACGGACGGAGTCTGCTTGTCGATGTATACGCGCTTCGCGGTCATCCCTGGCGGGCCTCGACCGCGGCCAGTGCCTCCGGTGTCACCGGGTCGACGATGTCGTCGAACTCATGGTGCTTGCCGACGAATTTCCGGACGTACGGGCACACCGGCACGATCCTGCGCCCGGTGGACCGTGTGGATTGCAGGGCCGACTCAACGAGTGTCCCGGCGAGGCCGCGGCCGCCGAACTTCTCGTCGATCTCCGTGTGATAGAAAATCCGCACCTTCGTGCCGCTCAGCGCGGTATCCAGGTATTCGGTGAAGCCCGCGCGTTCGTCGTCTGCCGTTATCTCGAATCGGTGGTTATCGGGTGCGTCGGCGACCGTGGTGGTGGATTCGGATCCGTCCATGGTGACCAACTATGCCGCACGCACCGTGAGTTCGGCCGATGATGAGGACATGAGCAATACCGAGACAGCCCCGACGGAGACCCGCTGCGAGGGTGGGCCGTGCCCGCGGGATGGACGTGGCCGTCCGGTGGTCGAAATACTCACTCCCCGAGAGGTTCCTCTCGGGGGGCCACGTGCGATGACGGTGCTGCGGACCCTGCCTCAGGCCGGGAGATCGCTGATCGGCGCCTGGTGCTTCGCCGACCACTACGGACCCGACGACATCGCGCAGTCCGGCGGCATGGATGTGGCGCCCCATCCGCATACCGGACTGCAGACGGTCAGCTGGCTGTTCGCCGGAGAGATCGAGCATCGCGATAGCAACGGAGTGCACGCGATGGTGCGGCCGGGGGAGCTCAACCTGATGACGGGTGGGCACGGCATCTGCCACTCGGAGGTGTCGACGGCCCACACCACCACGCTGCACGGCGTACAGCTATGGGTCGCGTTGCCCGATGAATCCCGGGACGCGGCACGGGATTTTCAGCATTACGCGCCCGATGCGGTCGCCGTGGGTGGGGTCAGTCTGCGTGTGTTTTTGGGGACCCTGGCGGGGCAGGTATCGCCGGTGCGCACTGCCACGCCGTTGCTTGGTGCCGAGCTGACATTGCAACCGCGCAGCCTGGTGCGATTCGACGTCGATCCCGGTTTTGAGCACGGGCTGCTGGTGGACACCGAGGCGGTGGAGTTGTCCGGAACCAGGTTGTCGCGGGGCGAGCTCGGGTACGTCGGTACCGGCGTCGACCAGCTCACCGTGCTCAACCCGACCGATACGGTAGCGCGGGCGATCCTGTTGGGCGGCAGGCCGTTCGGTGAGCAGATCGTGATGTGGTGGAACTTCGTCGGCCGTGATCACGACGAGATCGCGGGGTTTCGCGAGGAGTGGCAGACCGAGTCCGAGCGCTTCGGGCAGGTGCAGGGATATGAGGGTGCGGTGCCTCGTTTGCCTGCTCCGCCACTGCCGACCGTGCGGATGGTCCCGAGGCGCAACGCGCCGACCGCCAACCCGGGAATTTAGATGCCGCTGAACAGAATTGTCTCGTATGTTCGTGCCACCGCCTGGATGAGTTTTCTGCTCCAGTGGTGGACCGAGCCGGTCCCGACGGGCTGGTTGCGGGCCTTCCTGCGGGAACGCAAGCTCGATCGGACCGTTCGCAACCTCATCGGCGGGTATGCGTTGATTTTCGCCGCGATCTGCGTGGCGGTGCAGTTCAGCGACACCGGGCCCCGAAGCACGGTGGGTCGCGCCATCGTCGTGGTGTGCGCTCTCGGCGCGCTGGGTTGGGCGGTGCGCTGGGTGGTAGGGCCGTGGCCTTCTCTGCGTGAAGCGGTCGCGTTTGTCGCCTTCGCCGACGTCGGAATCGCGGTGGCCTGCTGGCAGGACTCCGACCCACTGGCAGGTTTGGTGGGAACGGTGCTGTTCACGCCGGTCGGCGCGTACGTCAGCTTCTTCCTGGGTAACCGGCTGTTGCTGGCGCACGTGGCGTGGTGCGGCCCGGTGATCTTCGCGCTGTCGCTGCGTCTGCTGGCCGAGGGCACGGTGGGTGCGGCGATGACTGCAGTGGTGAAGGTGACCAGCATGCTGGTGGTCGTGGTGTTGATACCCATGGTCATCCAATTCGGGATCGCGGTCGTGCGCTTGGATGCGCTGGCGGCACAGCGGGATCCGCTCACCGGGCTGCTCAACCGGCGCGGCATCTACGGCGAGTGGCAGCGTCTGCACGGCGGGTTGATGCGTGCGCACGGGTTAGAAGGCGACCGGGTGGTCGCCGCCGCCATCGTCGATATCGATCGCTTCAAGTCGATCAACGATCAGTACGGCCACGGCACGGGTGACCGGGTGCTTGTCGACCTGGCCAACGCGTTCGTGGGCGAATCGATGCGGGGAAACACGGTGGGCCGCTCGGGCGGCGAGGAGTTCATCGTAGTGACAATCTGCCCTGCGCACGCCGTCGTCGATTTCGCCACCCGGCTCCGGGAAGCGGTGACGGCGTCCAAGCCGGCAGGCATCGCGGTGACCGCGAGTGTGGGGGTGGCGGCGCAGCCGGTTTCCAGTGTGGCGTCGGCGGCATCACGAGAGGCCATCGACGTACTGACCGCCTGCGCCGATCGTGCGATGTATGAGGCGAAGCGCAATGGCGGCAATCAATCTCGGATCCTTCACCCGGGATTGGATTCCGGTGATCACTACGTGTGGCAGTCGGGCGCCTAGCCTTCCAGCGGATCAAACCGGAAGACGGCGGCAATCCCGGCGAGAGCTTCGAACTCATCGGGGGTGCCCTCTTTGACCAGTCCGGCGTTTCTGATGAAGCCGACTCCGGTGGGTACCTCGACCGGAAACGCGCGCAGCACCGGTCGGGAATCTTCGGGCGACAGCTCGATGATCCGGACCCGCTGGGTGCGGCGGCCTTGGGTCAGGGTGCCCTCTTTGGCCTTGCGTGCGTTGGTAATCCATGACGATCCGGGAACTCCGCCGACGGCATAGCGGTGGCCGTCGAGTGTGAACGGGGTGATGGGAGTCGGCCGCGGCTTGCCCGACTTGGCGCCCGGCACGGTGAGGACCACCATCGGCAATTTGAGGCCTATCTTGTGCCCGCCGATGACGACCTTGTTGAAGTATCTGAGCCATTTGGGAACGGGCTTGATGTCAACTGACATGACATTAGGGTACGCCCGCGTGACGTCGACGGCTAGAGATGGGCATTTTTGGGCTGCGTGGCATCGATACAACGGCAGGACAATCGCGCCTGTATGAGATACAAACATTTCAACATGACTCAAGATGTACAGCCAAAAGGTCAAAATTACTGGGTATATGCCCACATATACTCATCGCCACTTGCATCACTGATACGATCTGCTAGATTTGTATCACCGAACTCGGACGGTTCAAATGGATGAGGGGCTTGATATGGCGGAGATAGTGTCGGGCGAACGGGCGCAGACTGGCTCCGAAGGCGGATCCGATGGGGGCGAGTCCTCGGATGACTTCTTGTTGGCGGACACCCCGATAACCAAGAACGTGATCTACGGGCCCGCGTATGTGCCGCGGCTGGAGGGCGACGACAGCTTGATGCGCGGTCAGCAGCAGCCTGTCCCGGTACCGGCGAACTCGTTATTGTGGAAGTACTTCGGCGAGTACTCGGTGATGCTTGCCGGCGGGGCTAACGCCGGGCTACTGCAGAGTCTTTTTCCTCAAGTGGCGCAGGGTGTTTCCGAGCATTCCCAGTTGCTCAACTCGAAGGACTATCGCGAGGTCGCGCAGCGGATCATCAACACCCAGGTGGGTATCAACAAGGTCATGTACTCGTCGCCAGAGGTCGCCAAGAAGTACGGAATTCAGCTACGCAATTACCACAAGTCGGTCAAGGGAGATATGCCTAACGGGCGTAGCTATCACGCGCTCAATGCAGAGGCGTGGTACTTCACTCATGCCACCTTCTTTGTGAGCGTCTATGAAGCCAGTGACGCCGGGCTGTTCCGCAGACCATTGACATGGGAGGAGAAAGAGCAGATCTTCGAGGAGTCCAAGGCGTGGTACTCGCTGATGGGTGTCGACGATCGGGCACAGCCGGAAACGTACGCTGACTTCGAAAAGTACTGGGAACACACGCTGAAAACCCGGATGTTCGCCAGCAAAATGTCTGACTACAACTTTGTGATGGTGCGCGGCGGAAACTTCGACAAACTGGTGCCTCCACGTCTGCGCCCCGTGATGCGGCAGGCGGCACCGCTGATTCGCCGGATGCTGCGGATCGTCACGGTGGCGCCACTCAAACCGGAAATCCGGGATGCCTTACGGGTGAACGATTTGTACTCGCCGGTTGATGCCAAGATCTTCCGCGCCATGATCTGGGTGCAGCGTTGGGTACGGGAGGGTATGAGGATTGCGCACGTACCGCTGAAGTATCGGTACATACCGGTTGCGGTCGAGGCATTCGAGCGCGCGGGTGTGCACCCCGACGACATCACGCTGGAGTCGGCGCGGGAAGCGTTGGCCCGTGCGCGAGCTGAGGCTGGAGGCGCCCGGTCGCTGTCCACAGCGTTGAGCGCGGAAGTGGTAGTCACGGGCACCAGCTGTGCGAAATGCCAACGGGAACTTGAGGTGTGTGCCGACTGCGAGGGCACGGGCCACGTGCAGGACGAGGTATGCGATGTCTGCGACGGGGTTGGGCGCGGTTGCCGGGTCCATCACAACAACTGGCAACAGGCGGGCCGTGGCAATGGCGTCGGGCTTGAGGACGACCTCTCGGCTGTGGGTTCGTCTTCGGGTAACTGACAGCACGGCCGCGCTTGGCCCGGCAAAAATCTATCGAGATGCCTCATGAGATGTCGGTGGGGTGTCACCGGAGGAGGGAATCCATGACCGATACGAAGGTCGGCGATGACACATCGACGCAGGACGGTATCGACCCGGACGTGTTGACGATCGATACGCCCGTCGGGCGGAACGTCTTCTATGCGGGGACTCGGCTCCCGGACCGTGGCAACGACGGAAGTTTGGGGCCGCGGGAACGCGCGCACCATCCCGTACCGCCGGACTCGCTGCTGTGGAAGTACGCGCTGGACCCATTCGTGTTGGCTGCTACCGGACAGCGAATCGCCATCATCGAGAACATGTGGCCGCAGCTGGGGCAGGGAGTATCGGATCACTCGTTGATCCTGAAGTCCAGCGACTTTCAGGTGTTGGCGCAGCGGGGAAAGAACTCGATCAAGGCGATCTCCGGAGTGCTGTATGCGACACCCGAGGATGCGCACAAAGTGGGTGTGCAGTTGCGCAACTTCCACAAGCCCATCAAAGGGGACATGCCAGGCGGCCGTAAGTATCACGCGATCAATGCCGATACCTGGTACTTCACCCATGCGACATTTTTCGAGCTTATTTACCGTGCCAGTGATCTGGGGGTGCTGGAGCGGCCCTTAACTCGAGACGAGAAGGAGCAGATCTTCGAGGAATCCAAGGAGTGGTACTCCTTGTTCGGAGTCGACGACCACCATCAGCCGGACACCTATGACGAGTTTGAAAAGTATTGGGAGCGTGTGATGCACCATGAGCTCACCGACTCCAAGTTGTCCCAGTACACCGTTGGGTTGGCCTACCCGGGTGCGGCGGCGAAGCTGTTCAGCAGGGCGCTTCCACCCCCGTTGCGCCCCTTGGCCCGACCAGTCGGCGCGGTCAGCGGTGGTCTGCTTCGGTTGATCACTATCGGTCCGCTGGAGCCACACATTCGCCAACAGCTCGGGTTGGCGTGGAGTTCGCGCGAAGAGCGGCGGTTCCGTCGGTACATCGCTATGTTGCGCCGCACTCGAATGACCTTGATCCGACTCAAGGTTCCTCTGCGGTACCGGTTTACACCGGCCGGCGCAGCGGCGTTCGCGCGTGAGGGGCTCGACCCGAAGGACATCACGCTGGATTCGGCTCGTGCCGCGCTGTGGCAGGCACGGGCAAGCCGGGCCGCCGTGTCGGCAGTCGTCGCCTTCGATCCCGATTCCGTCGTAGTGCCGCCTGAGGATGCGGTGTGTGCCAAATGCGCTCGGCGGTTGGAGAACTGCGAGGAATGCGTTGGCGCGGGGCATGTCGAGGGTGATCGTTGTGATGTGTGCCTGGGCACTAGACGGGGATGCCCTGTACATCATGACGACTGGGCTCTGCCGTTGTGACGGCCTTGGCGTGTGGTTGCCGGGCACTGCTCCGGTTGGTTCTGTTGGTAAGTGTTCCTTTGATGCTTCTTCCCGGAATCTCCGGGAGTTCTTACGCTCTCGCCGAGGCTGAACACGCTGTCCGGTATGTCGTCACGGCGGACGCAGGCCAAGAGGTGACCATTCACTTCCGGGTGGCCCCTCAGACCGAGAGTTGGAGTGGGGTGCACTCGGAGAACTACTGGGTGAGCCCCGAGGAGCCGTGGGAGCAGAGCATTGCGCTGGAGGATCCGGGGAGCGCGTACGTGTCGGTACGAAACATTTGGTGGAATCCGAATCTGCGCTGCGAGATCTGGGTTGACGGCAAGCGCACGCTGGAGAGCAGTGGTGTTTGCATTCCCCGCCCGGTAGCGGTCGGGTAGCGGGATGCGCTGCGGTTGCTTTCGGGAGACCGCGGCTCCCGTGGATCTTGGTACGATTACTCCCTGTTGTCTCAGCTGTTGAGCGTTATGGGAGGTTCGGTGTCGGATCAAGGATTGAACCTGGCGAACGTGTTCCACGATGATGCCGACGACCCGATTCTCGAGGCGGCTCATGATGAGTTCAGCATCTCAGGCATCCAACGAACCAATATGGATACGGTGGCCCGCCATGCCGGCGTCAGTCGGGCGACCCTATACCGCCGGTTCCCTACCAAGTCATCGCTTCTCGACGCGGTGGCGTTGCGAGCCGGGATGTGGGGTGGCAAGCGCATCGCCCGGATGACCGACGGCCAGACTCCTCAGGAGGCAGTCGTGACCGCATTCGTCGAATCCGCACGGATGCTGCGTTCGGTGCCATTTTTCGGTGAGTTGTTGAACTTCGCAATGTCTAAGCACATTGGCGGTGACCACATGCTCGCCCACATGTTCACCAAGCAACAGTTCGGCTCGACATTTGTGCACGGCATAACGCTCACTCTGCGGCGCGCGGGCGCCACAATGCCGGACGACGAGCTGTATGTAGTCGCCGAGATCCTCTTGCGTATGGCTATATCGATCACGCTTTCGCCTTCGCCTGCCATGGATATCTTGAATGACAAATCGATCGCGAAGTTTGTCCGGCAATTCCTGGCACCGATGGTGTACTAGGCGGGAGTGCCCTCGGCGCTCTGCGTACTGCTCGCGAACGCCAGCATGTCGCGAATATCGATGAGTTTCTCGCGAGGGGCTCCGCGTAGTCGGCCGCGAACCCTTTCTGCTGAATCGATTTTCTCCCACCCCCGTCCGTCGACGATGGCTATTCCACGACTCCTCAGAAGTATCAGCGCGCCGTCTTTCGAACCCGTGGGTTCCGGCAGCGTTGCGTCGTCGAAGTCGGCCAGGAGACGGTTCGCGGTTTCCAGGCTGCACATCCGGTTGCGGCCGATTCCACCCTGTGGACCCCGCTTGATCCAACCCGCCACGTATGTCCCCGGACGTCCGGCGACGGCACCGGCCTCGTTCGGGACGACGGCCAAGCGGTCGTCGAAGGGTAGCCCGGATACGGGGCTGCCCCGATAGCCTGTGGCCCGGATAATCAGCCCGGCGGAGATGGTTTCCGGTTCGCCGGAATGCTGTCGTCCATCGACGCCGTAGTAACTGGACCGGATTCGAATGCCGGTGCACCCGGATTCGTCGCCGACGATCTCGTGTGGTGTCGTATGAAACCTGAGGCGGATGGTGCGAGACGGGCGAGCCCACTGTTTCGGTTTACGTTCGGCGGTTTCTCGCGCGAATCGGATTTTCGCGGACGTCGTGGAGTCGAGAGTGCCGTCCTCGAACGCCCGCTGGATGTCGGGATGCACACCGAGGTTGTTCCGTTCGATCTCGATACCGGTATCGCGCAGCTGCGTGAGTGCAAGGAACTCCGGTGTCGAGTAGGCGGCATGCGCGACATCCCGCCGTGCCAGCACCGTCACCTCGCGAATCTTGCTGTCTCTCAATGTCTTGAGCACATCGGACGGAATGTCGGAGCGCCGCAGGGCCTCGTGCTCAAGTGTCAGAATGCGTGCCACGTCAAGGGCGACGTTGCCGTTTCCGATGATCACTGCGTGCCTGGTGGCGAGGTCGATGGGTGGGTCGGGGTGATCAGGATGCCCGTTGTACCAGGCCACGACCTCGCGTGCGGACACCGAGTTGGAGAGTTCTTCTCCGGGTAGGCCGAGCTTTCGGTCCTCCGAGGCCCCGGTTGCGTAGACCACGGCGTGGTAGTTCCGGGCCAGTTCGTCGTGACTGATGTCTCGTCCGACGTCGACGTTCAGGACGTACCGGAACTCTTCGCGCCCCGCAACCTTCTCGAACAGGCGTTGCACATTCTTCGTGTCCTGGTGATCGGGAGCCACCCCGGCCCGTACCAGACCATAGGGGGTGGGCAGCCTGTCGAACATGTCAACCGTCGTGTTGAGGTGTTCCAAAAGACGTTCGGCAACAAAGAATCCCGCGGGTCCCGAACCCACGATTGCCACTCGAAGTTCCGATGAGAGCGCCGGTAATGCTCCACGCCAGCGCATGTAGGTCCCGGTCCGGACATCGTGATCGCGGTAGTAGTCGGCGTTGATAGTCAGGTACGGCCAATCCCGGGGACTCATCTCATCGTCTCGGACGATGGCCGACACGGGGCATTCGTCGATGCACTGCCCGCAGTCGATGCAGGTGGCCGGGTCGATGTAGAGCATCTCCGCGCTCCCGAACTCCGGCTCGGACGGGGTGGGATGAATGCAGTTGACGGGGCAGACGGCTACGCAGCTGGCGTCGTTGCAGCATGCTCGGGTTATCAGATGTGTCATCGAGATCCAGATACTCAGGCGGCGTCGTGTGTACTTGCGCGGGTGCCCGGCCGCCATCGCTGAAGGAACGTTCTCAGATACACAACGGGGGGCAGGTTGGGTGCCACACCCCACCTGACTTCCTGGTCATCGGTATCGATCGGCTCGGTGGCCAGCGTGGCGGGGTCGAAGCGGCGGACGACGGCCGGAAACCCTTGAGAGAAAGCCAGGGAGTTTTGGAAGGTCGGCAGGATGTGGCCCTTGTCGACGCCCCATTCGAATTCCCGCAACAAAGTGTGGTAGACGGCGGAGATCTGCATCTTGGCGAAGTGCATTCCGATGCATTTGTGCACCCCGCCGCCGAAGGGCATCCACTTAGCCCGATGGTCCTTGTCTTCCGCGCGCTCAGGCGAGAATCGATCCGGATCGAACCTTCGTGGGTTGGTCCAGATCTTGGGGTTGGTGTGGTGTGACCACGTTATTGCCAGTATGACTTTGCCGCGCGGAATGCGATAGCCCAGTATCTGAGTGTCCCGGACGGCACCGCGAACCATCAAGAACACCGGTGTCCGGAAACGCAACGTCTCCTTCATGATGTTCTGCAACTCGGTCATCTTGCTGAAATCGGTCGCGTCCGGGTTCTCCGGCAGGCTGAAGGCCTGAGCCCTGGCGCGGCGCTGCCACCGTGGGTTGAGCGCGAGGTAGTAGGCCATGTTGGTCATGGTGATGGTTGTGGTGTCATGCGCTGCGAACAGAAAAAACAGCATGTGTTGCATGATCTGGCGGTCGCTGAATCGGTCACCGTCGACAGTGCGCGCCCGGCACAGCTGTGACATCAGGTCTGGAGTTGGCGCCCCGGTCTTTTTCGCGTGAACCCACGAATAGAGGAAGCGGTGCAGATAACGCCGAGCCTGGGTCTGTCGGATGATGTTGGTGCTCACCAAATCGTCGAACGCCTTGCCTACCTTGAAGATTTCGTCGCGGGACAAGGTGATTCCCATGAATACCTCGATGGCCACAGACATGTTGATGTGCTTGAACAGCTTGCGCTGATCGACATCTCTACCGAGCGGACAGGCGCGTACAGCGGACTGGATCTTGGGCCCGATTTGTTTCATGTAGCCGGATAGTTCCATCGGACCCATGGCTTGCTGCAGTAGCAGTCGGTCGTGGCGATGCTCATCGAATTCCATCTGCAGGATCGAGCGAGTGAACGAACCGGTCCTGGTCAGTGTGGGCCCCCAACCGGCCTCTGCCGAGAGGTCATCGTTCTTGTTGAGGGCGACCGCTTCGGCGAACGCCGGATCACCACTGATGATTCCTTGCTTGAAGACCGGCGGCACCGGGAGCGCAATGCGTACCGCGGGAGAATTGTGCCGATCCTGCAGCTTGCCAAATGCCTCACCGGGAGCCTTGTACAGCAGGTACCAGGACAGTCTCAGGTAGTCCAGCGGTGTGAGCGCTGGGATCTCTGGGACGGTGCTCGCGACTTCGCTCATCAGATGACTCTTTCGCACTTTGCCAGCATGGACACTGGTCGACGGGGGTTCACGACCGCGCTGAGACATAATATTGCATTTGTTCCGGCTAAAAGCAACCATGTCGCTTCCGTGAGCGATGTTGGCGGCGTGATGGATTCAGTGTTCTCCATGTGAGGGAAGGCCGCGCTTGTTGTCGCATTTCTGATGCAGGGCCGCAACAGCATCGTCCACGGCCTGAACTTGCGCGGCGGAAGCCCGGCCGTTATTCAAGGCGGTCTGCAGGTCGTCCATGGCGGTCAGGAGAGTTCGCGTGTCCGGCCGAATGTCGGGGCTGCCCCACACGTCGGGGTACCAGAATGTCGCGAACCCCACGGTGTTGAGCAGGGGAATCACCCTGTTGTAGAGCAAATTCAGGCGATCCACATCCCGTTGGGCGCTGCCGGTGCGGACGGCCTCCGAGGTCAGGGCAATGCGCGGGCCATAGGTCTCCGTGATGTCACACCACGAGTCGTATGCGCGGGCATCCGGTGCGGTGGGCAGCCCCACGATGAGGCAGGCGATCATCGCCGATGTCAGAACTCGGACAGAGTTTAGATTGCGTCTCATGTTGATGGGTTCTCCCGTCGCTGCAGCTCAGGCGTGGATCCTGCGCAGTTGTGCGATACCAGGCCCTGCGCCACGGCCTGGTATTTGAGAACTTTGAGTGTCTCCTGGCTGCGTTCTACTTTGATACAAAATTCAAAATTTGCCTAGAGAGGCGTGGCGCTCTGTGTCATGATGTGGACTCGTGAGGCCACGACGCGGTGGTGGGTATCGCTGCCGGCTGGGCGTTACCTACACGAAAGGGCAAGTAGGGCAAGTGTTTTTGTTCCCATGGGTGATCCGAATGATGTCGGGCCGGCCTGCTTGGCCAGGGGTTGCGGTCTGATGCGAGCACATGACCCGGTGATCGTGGATGCGGTCCGGACGCCTGTCGGCAGGCGTGGCGGGAGCCTGAGCGACTGGCATCCGGTGGACTTGTTCGCGTTGACGCTACGCGGTCTTGCCGACCGTAACCCCATTCCACTGAGCGACATCGACGACGTGATCGCCGGGTGTGTTCTGCAGTACGGGGAGCAGACGGGAAACCTAGCGCGACATGCGGTGCTGGCCGCGGGACTACCCGAATCGGTTCCAGGTGTAACGATTGACCGCCAATGTGGTTCTGGCCTGCAGGCAGTGAGCTTCGCGGCGCAGGCGGTGGCCTCGGGTATGCAGCGCGTGGTGATCGCAGGTGGCGTGGAGTCCATGTCCAGGGTGCCGATGCCGCCCGCGATGGTGCCGGGCGCACCGCTCGGGCCGCAATACTCGAATGAGGAGAAGTCGCGCTATAACGGCCAGTTGACTGCTCAGGGGCCGTCCTCTGATCTGCTCAATGTCACGTTTGGGGTGAGCCGGGCTGAGCTGGATGAGTTCGCCGCGCGTAGCCATGAACGAGCCGCGATCGCCTGGGGTGCGGGTTGTTTCTCCGCCGATGTCGTGCACCCGCCCGGCCATGAGCCGGCGTGGATGGACGAGGGCATCCGCCGGACCGTTGATCGAGCCAAGATTTCGAGCCTCAAGGCGGCGTTCGCACCCGATGGCACCACCACCGCCGCTAACTCGTCACAGCTCAGCGATGGTGCCGCTGCGCTGCTGATTACCGACCGCCGGTACGCGGAGGGAAGGGGACTCGCTGCGCGGGCGCGATTCTGCGCACTTGCGGTGGCCGGATCGGACCCGGTTATTCAATTCACCGCGATCCTGGATGCCACCGACAAGGCACTTAAAACTTGCGGTTTGTCGATCGGCGATATCGATCTGTTTGAGGTCAACGAGGCGTTCGCAGGAGTGCCGTTGGTGTTCCAGAAGGTCTTTGGCGTGCCGATGGACAAGCTGAATGTCAACGGGGGTTCGATTGCCGTCGGGCATCCGTTGGGCGCAACCGGCGCAAGGATGCTCACCGACTTGATCGGTGAGTTGGAGCGGCGCGATGCCCGACGGGGTTTGTTGACGATTTGCGAGGCATCGGGCACCGCCAACACCGTGATTGTGGAGCGGATGATCGCGTGACGGCCGGCCCGCCATGGAGGTACCGGAGATGCCGTCGATGACGGATGTGTTGGCGCCAGAGAGCGCAGCGGTACCGGAATCGATGGATTCCCGTCTCGCGTTGGTCGCTCAGCCGGTGAAACCTGGGAGTGTTCGTCCGTGGGCAATTCGGGCGGCGATCCGGCGCTTCGTCACCCGGTTGACCCTTACCAGTATTGCGACGGTTGGCCGGTCGGTGCAGTTGTCGGCCTCTGCACTGCGTTACTTGGTTATCGACTCGGTTCGGTTGCGATTGCCGTTGGGGGAGACGCTGACTCAGGCGTGGTCGTTGTTGACGGTGACGGTGTTTCCAGCCGTGCTGATGGCGATTCCGTTCGGAGCCATCATCACGATGCAGACCGGCGGAATCCTCCACGATGTGGGTGCGTCGTCCATGGCGGGGGCGGCCAGTGGACTGGGCATCGTCCGGCAGGGCGCGCCAATGGCCTCTGGATTGTTGATGGCGGGGGCAGCGGCTTCTGCTATTGCCTCGGATCTCGGAACCAGAGCCATCAGGGAGGAGATCGACGCCATGCGGGTCATGGGAGTAGACCCGGTGCAGCGCCTCGTGGTGCCGCGATTGATAGCGATGCTGGTGATTGCACCGGTGATTCTCGCGACGATTATCTTGGTGGGCGTTGGATCCGCATTTTTCATCGCGGTGCGGTTGACCGATGTGAGTCCTGGCAGCTTCTGGGCCTCGTTCGGCGCGTTTGCCACCGTGACGGATCTGATGTTCGCGCTGGTCAAGACATTGGTCGCGGCAGCGTTGGTGGCATTGATCGCGAGCTTGAGGGGCCTGGAGGCACACGGCGGGCCGCGGGGTGTCGCCGATGCGGTCAATGCCGCCGTGGTTCTGAGTGTGGTGACGTTCGTTTTCGCGGCGCTGATCTTGACGCAGCTGCAGACGATGTTTTTCCCGGAGCAATTCGCGTGAAACCGGCGGTCGAGGTTGCGCGGTATCGACCGTTGTCGAGGGTTACCGTCCCGGTAGAGCGCGCGATCATTCGCCCGACGGCTGATCTCCTGGCCACGCTGGGTCGGGTGACTTTGTTTGTCGGTACCACGATCTGGTTGTTGCCGTCGACGGTGCGCTGGTATCCCAAGCAGACGGTCAAGATCTTGAACAATCTTGCGTGGGGACGAGGGGCGCTCATCGTCGACGGCGGAGTGGTCTCGACGATGCTGCTCATCGGGTTCGGAATCGGGGCGATGGTATCCATTGAGGCATTCGCGGCGATGGACATGATCGGTTTCGGGGCACTGACCGGTGTCGTAGGCGGATTGGCCAACGTGCGTGAGATGGGGCCGATCGCGGCGGGCATCGCGTTCGCGGCACAGGCGGGGTGCCGGATGACCGCGGAGGTGGGCGCAATGCGGGTGTCCGAGGAGATTGACGCGATTGAATCGCTTGGTATTCGGTCGATTCCGTTTGTGGTCGGCACTCGGCTACTCGGGGGCATGCTGTGTGTTGTCCCGGCGTATCTGGCGACCTTGCTGCTGAGTTTTGTGGTGAGCCGAACCCTGGTGACGGTGGTGCACTCGCAGTCCCCGGGCACCTATCAGCACTACTTTGTCCAGTTCTTGGATCCGATGGGGCTGGTGTACTCGCTGGCCAAGGCGGTCGCGTTCTGTGCAGCTGTCACTCTGATTCATTGCTATTTCGGCTTTTTCACTACCGGTGGCCCGGCGGGTGTGGGGGTGGCCAGTGGGCGTGCGATCAGAGCCAGCTTGGTGATGATCATTGTGCTTGATCTTGTTTTGTCCGTTGCTATGTGGGGTCTGTTCCCCCAGTACGTGTTTAGAGGCTGACATGTCCGAGTTGGTACGTGGCACCGATGCGCAACAGCGCCGGACTTTGGTTCGTGTGGGTGCCGGGCTGGCGGCGGTGGTAGTGCTGCTGGCGGCTTCGATCGCGGCGAGACCGGCTGACCGCCTTTTGGGCACCTTGGATGTGGTGCTGTCCACTCCGACCGTAGGTCAGGGCATCAACGTTGATTCCGTCGTGATGCTCCATGGTGTTTCGGTTGGCTCGGTGGTCGCGATGGACCACCGGCATGGACTGATGGATTTGCGCATCCGATTGAACCGTAACCAGATTCGGGGACTAACAGACTCGTTCGGATTTGACTTCAGGCCGCAAAACACCTTTGGAGTATCCGCGTTGAGTATCACCCCGCGCGAGGGCGGGATCCCACTGGTCGACGGCCTGCATATCGATCGTTCACCGGATATCAATGCCACCATGTCGCAGTTACTCAACAGCGGCATCGCGGTGGTGACGGGGGTGCTGACCGATGAGCTTGTCCGTTTCATACGTCGTGCCACCGAGTACACCGCCGCGTTGGCACCCCTCATCGAGACCGGGCTGGTGCTCACCAGCCTTATCGCCGAAATTCAGCAGGGAGAGTCAGCGGATCTCCTCGCCAGATTCAATGACATCATCGAGCCGTTACCTCTTCTGGTGGACTTGAGCTTCTCGTCCGTGCACAGGTTCCGGTACCTCAAGGGATACGAGTACCCGGTCGCGGATATCGGAGTCACCCTGGGTTCCATCGATCAGATCAATCTGGGGCTGTTCGGGCCGCTCGGTGACATCCTGGCCAAGCATCGGACCGAGCTGACGCCAACGACCGAGATCGCCCGCTCGTTTGCCGATGCAGTGACGTCACTGGTGCAACGCTCGCGCGGTTCAGTGCGGCTCGACAAGGCGCTGGCGGGCCTCGGCGAGATGTACAACGGGCCTGACAGCAAGAGATCGGTGAAGTTCCGGCTGTTGTTGGAGCCGTTGCCTGTATTGCAGTCAGCCATGCCGGGGCCCGCAGATCTGGATGGGAACGGGACACGATGACCGCGGCCCAGCGCGCGCTTGTCTATCTATTGGCCACCGCGGTACTGACCACATTCGTCTATGTGGTGGTCGTCAACGGGTTGCGCAATCCGGTGGCGACGCCGACCAGCCACTATGACGCGTCGTTCAGCGACGTCTCGGGTTTACGGGTCGGCGCCGATGTCCGCAGACAAGGAGTTCAGGTGGGCAAGGTGATTTCGATCGCGGTGGCTCGTTCCGGGGACGGCAACATCGCCGAAGTTGGACTGGATCTGTCGCACGAACAGCGGGTGACCACTGCGACGCGCTTGAGCGTGAAGTTTCAGAATCTGACCGGGGCCCGGTACATCGACATCCGCGATGTGTCGGGAGTTCCGGCAATGGCGATAACGCAAATCCCGCTCCGGCAGACGGCCGGGTCGTTCGACATCACGAGCATTTTCCAGGGACTCGCACCGATCCTGCGTACGGTCGACCCGGCCGATATCAATGCCCTCACCGAGAAACTAGCGATCTTTCTCGACGGTGACGGTGCCGGCGCCGCCGATCTGTTGGACAGCATTCGCGCGCTTGCGGTGACTACGGGCGATAGGCAACAGGCCATCAGCACTCTTGTCGACAACATCGCCGTATTCGCCCGACAGTTACAGGGAAGGTCGGCGGCCGCGATGAAGAACCTGGCCATCTTGGAGAACATGACGAGAAAACTCATGCCCGCGGTTCCCCAATTTGGCCCGCTCGGAGAATACGGCCCGACGTTTGTGACCGCGTTGAACCGACTGCTGTGGTTGTTGGGGCTACGCAAGGGGGCTGTGCTCGATCAGCGGTTTGATGTGTTGCGGGCCAACCTGTATCGAGTACCCGAGTTCTTCGAGCGAATGCCGGGCGCGTACAGCGGATTGCAGCCGATGCTGAGACACCCGGGCTCGGATCTGAATTGCACCAACGGACAGCTGGCCCTCCCGCCCATGGTGAAAGTCTTTCTCGGCGATGAACAGGTGGTGCTATGCAATCGATAGCCAAGTCCATCCAACGCCTGGTCTCCGACCCCCACAATCCGGAGGGCGCGCGAGCTCGGCAACTTATCGTGGGGCTCGCGATTTACCTCGTGGCCGCGGTGGTGGCGGCAGGTGTCGGCTATTTCTATCTGGCACCGCCGGATCGCCGCGGCGTGTCCTTTCTGATCACTGATGCCGCTGCGATCAAGGTGGGAACCGAGGTGCGTGTTGCCGGGGTGCCTGCCGGGACGGTCGAGGCGGTGCGGCTTGGTGCCGCCGCCGTCCGTGTCGACTTGAGTGTCGATGACGGGATCTACCTGGGTGATCAAACGGCCGTCGATGTGCGGATGCTCACCGCGGTGGGCGGCTACTACATCAACCTCAGCTCTGGAGGATCGGTTCCGTTGGGCAGCAGAGTGATTCCGGTCGAGCGCACACGCGCTCCATACAGTCTGACCGAGCTCCTGGCCGACAGCGGGGAAGCGGCCCGCCAGGTTGATGCCCGTCAGCTCGGTGCGAATCTTGACAGTCTGGCTGGCGCATTGGAGGCGAAACCGAGGTCGGTCACCACGATTGTCGACGGCGTCAAGGGCGTCGCGCAGATCGTCGATCACCAGCAGGATCAGCTGCGCTCTATTCTCGATGCAAGTTCTGAATTGCTCCACGCCGGCGTCGCGAATGGTGCGGTGCTGGTGGCGTTGGTGCGCCAGGCTTCGATACTGGTCGCGACCCTGGACACGTACAAGCTCGGCATCGCGGGTGCTGGAGTCGGGATCTCGAAGCTGGTTGATGCGCTCGTGGTCGCGACAGACTTCTACCAATCACATCGAGACTGGTTGTTGGACAGCCTGAAACGGGTGAACAACGCCCTCAATACTATCAACACCGATATCCCCCGAATCATCTGGAACTTGGGGAACTTCGTCACCAATGTGCGTGCGGCCGTGTCACCGGGAGGGATGCGGCTCGCGCCGGAACTTCCGGTACTGGCGACCGATATGTGCGTACCCATCCCGGGGCGCACATGCTGAGTCGAACGCTCACCGTGCGGTGGCTGCCCATGCTCTTAGTGGCCGCAACGGTGGCGGCCGGCACCTCATGCTCGGTAGTCGAGCGTTCCGGGCAGACCGTTTCGCCCGGGCAGGGGTCGACGGGCTACTGCGTCACTTTGCGTGATTCTACCGGGCTATATCCCGGTAATGCGGTGTCCCGGATGGGCGTTCCCGTCGGTCAGGTCGATCGTGTCGAGGCTTCGGCGACCTCCGTGCGGGTCACGTTCACACTCGACCGTGGCATGACAGTTCCCGATGATGTCTTCGCCATCACGCGGGCCCCTACCATCCTGGCTGATCGCACCCTCGAACTCACCGGTGGCCGCGCGGCGGCAGCGTTGACGCCAGGGGCCTGTATTCCCTTGCAGCGCACGGAGACCGCCAAGAGTATTACCGAGAGCACCGCGGCCATCACCAATGTGGTCAGACAGCTGTCCGATACGGGGCGCGGTAGGGCAGTGGATCGGCTAGTCGTCGCTGCCGCCGCACAGCTTGAGGGGGCCGGGCCAGGTATGCGTGATGCGCTGTCCAGCTTCGCGGGTGCGGTGAGCGACCCGAGCGCATTGGATGCCGATCAATTGATCCGGGACATCGCAACGACGATGAGGGGTATCACCGTTAACTGGACAGAGCTGGACTCGTTGTTGCGGCTGGCTCCCTCGGGTTTGGACTCGTTGTCGCTCGGGCTCTTCCAGGCTGTCGCGAGCCTGATCGGCCCGCGGCTGAACCCGATCATCCAGGTCCTTCTGGATGTGGCCACCCATTTACACGACATCGTTTGGAACACATTCGATACGGCGACCGCTACGGTTCAGCTGCTCTCCGAGCACACCGGCGTCATCGTGATGTACGCAGGCACATTGCCGAACATCATCGACGGGATACGCAACTTCTGGGCGCGTGTGCGCACTCGCGAGATACCTGCTGTGTCGCCCAGGGTCGAGGCCGGACCATCGGATAACGGAATGGTGTGCTCGCGTACCGATTTGGACCCGCGGGCCAAGGACCATTGTGGGTTCTTTTACGGAGTGCCTGACGGTGTCACTTCGGTAGATCTTCTTCAGCTCGTTCTCAACGGGGGTGTCAAAGGTCCATGATGTGGATGCGGCGACATGTTTCGCTAGTGTGGATGGTTCTGGTGGCAATCAGTGTCGCCGGCTGTGGGCTCAATCCCGTCAAGATGCAGCCGCCGACCTTCGGTGGGACACCGACGATGCGGGTGGTGCTGGAGTTCAGCAGTGTGCTGAATCTGCCTGCGGGGGCAAAGGTCACCTACGAGGGTGACAATGTCGGATCTGTCCGGTCGGTCGTTCTTGAAGGTGGCGTGGTTGCCGTCACCACGCGTCTGGATCCCCAGGCGCGAATACCAGCCGCCAGCACGGCAGCCATAGTGCAGGACACTGTGCTGGGCGATTCCTATGTCAGCCTCGGAAGACCCGCGGGTGACGGAGGTGGGCCATCGCTGAGTGATGGTGCGCGGATTCCTGTGGGACGTACTCGCCCACCCGCCTCGATCGAGGACATGATGGCCAGCCTCGCCACGTTCATCGGCACTGGGTCGATCCAGCGTTTGCAGGAAATGCTGCGGAACATCAATGCCGCCATGCCACAGAACGCGGACGAGACTCGAAAGGTGGCCGCGACCGTCGCGCGAGATCTGCGCAGTCTGGCGGGCAGCAGCGCCGAGGTTGATCGCGGCATCGACACCCTCAGTGCGCTGGCGACCAGTCTGAGGAATCAGGCCGGTGTTCTCGACGATTTCCTGACTGCAGAGTCGGTGGACTTCTGGACCAAGTTTTGGTCGGCGATTGGTGGCGTGGTGGGCGTGCTCGCCGCATTGGGCGACATCTTCGGTAGAGGCGCCTGGCTGGTACCGCTTCTGGACTCGGTTTCCACGGCGCTGGAGCAGACCGGGCCGCCGGGCGGGGGCTCCACGATCGATACCTTCACCAATCAGACGCTGCTGCCTTTCCTGCTCAACCCGCAGATTGATATCACCGAGGTCACCACACCCGATGGCACTGACCGCACCGCCGACACCAGGAATGTGTTGGCCAAGCTAGGAGCACTTCGTTGATCCGGAACGCTATTTCGATCTGCGCGCTGCTAGCGCTGCTGGTGGTGTCGGCCGTGCTGATCGGACAACAGGGCGTTCCGTGGCTGACTTCCGATGACGGCGTGCAGCGAGTCCATCTCCAGGTGCGTGATTCGGCGGGCCTGGTGCCACATTCGCGAGTGCTGCTGCGCGGTGTACCTATCGGAAAGGTCAGCGCCCTCAATGCGGATGCCCATGGTGTCGCTGTCGAATTCGAGTACCCGTCCACTATCCGGGTGCCCGCAGACAGTGAGTTCCGGATCGAGAACCTCTCAGCGCTGGGCGAGACCTATCTGTCCATAAAACCTGCCGCCGACGGCGGGGCATACCTGGTCGATGGGCAACATCTGACCGCAGAGCCCGGCACCGTTGCCGGAACCATTGGTGAGGCCGCCGTCGCTCTGACACAACTTCTCGGTGGCCTCAACCCAGACCTGGTCGATGGGATCGTCGGTGAACTCAGTACCGCACTCTCCGATGATTCGGCGCCTGCCCTGTTGGGCAATGCTGGTCGCAACTTTCAGACTCTTGTGGCGTCACGAAAGGATGACCTGCGCGACGTCCTTGCCCTGACCCAGAGTTTGTTAAACAAGCGCGACGTCATCGCACCGTCTCTCGTGGATTTCAAACGCGTTGCCCCGAACTTCTTCGACAACATGCAGACCGTGGTCGAGGGTGCGATCGTGCTGCTGTATCAAAGCGGAAAATATCCTGATGACATCAGGAATGGGGCCGGCCAGGTGCTGGGACGGCTGCGTCAGTTCGTAACGGATGTCGGCCCTGACCTCTACAACCTGACCGAACCGTTGCTGCCGCCGCTGCAGGCCACAGCGGCGGCGTTGACGACGTTCGATACAAGCCGGTTGCTGGACAGCGCAATCGATTCGGTTTCGACACCGGGCGCGTTCACCGTGCATGTGGTTCAGAGCCGTGAGTCAGACACGACGCGTTAGCAGGGCCGACCGCAGTTGTGCCTAATTCCCCGCGCGCAGTGCCGAATCCACGCCGCCAACATCTGTGATTCTCCAGTTGTCGTTCTTGTTGACGGTAACGGTGTATGTGGCGGTTGACTGAACGCCGTCAGGGGCCTGCGTGTTCTTGGTCATCACGCTGACGAAGCAATTGACCACGAAGACACCGTCGCGATCCGAGCGGGTGGTGGCCGTTATCGGGGTGGGAGCGGAGGTCCACTGCAACGGAACGATGATCTGCTCCATGGAGGAGGCCGCATCCTTCAGCTTCTTGGTCAGCTCGGGCGAGGTGTTGGCGGTCAGTTGTCTGGTCCAGCCAGGGATGTCCTTGTAGTCCATCTGAGCAGCACCCTTGGCGTAGTTCAGGGCGACATCCTCGGCGTGGCGGCGAGATGACGCGGCATCCTGCACGGCGTTCAACTCGGATCGTGCGGCGGCTACCGATCGCTGACTTTGGTGCCACAGCCAGCCCAGCCAGCCGCCACCCGCCAGCGAGAGCGCCAGTAGTGCAGACATCACGACGACATCTCGTCGCACCGAAAAAGTCAATCGTTGTTGAGGTACCCCCACTGCGGGCTCGTCGCTGGTCGTTGAAATAGCTTGTCCGGCAGAGGTTTCTTCCCCGTCTATTGACGTTGTGACGGTTTCACTGCGAGTCGGGGCATCGGTTACCACGGGAGTCCTTTCTCGGCGGTTAGCCGGCCACTGCCGGTGTGTCCCATTCGGCGTGATGCACTGGGCAACCTCGCTGAGCGCCGTTGCACACATCGCAGCTATCCCCATCGACGAGTCCGGTTGCTGCGCACTCTCCGCAATTCTCCAGCACCCGTTCACATTTGGCGCATACTCCGTCTTCGGGTGCAATGGCTACGCGCGGACTGCGGGTGCGGAAATCGCCGGAGTCAGCGCGATCCGATGCATGCTGGGCCTTAGCCTTACGTAGCGCGTCTCTGGCCGATTCCACAGTGATGTCATCGGGATGGACGCCTTCACGCCGGAATGCCTCGATGGCGAAGGGTGCATATCGAAGTGCCAGGGGGAGGCGATACCTGGCGCCAATCTGATGTGCCACGCGTAGTGCGGCGAGTAGCCGTCGGTAACGTCGGCGGTCTCGGGCCGTCCAATATTCCGACAGTCGAAGTCGGTCCAGTAGTTCCGGCTCCATGTGGCCCATTGTGGTGATGCGAAGAACCGCAGCGATCATGGGTGCGGCCAACTGAACCGGGCGGCGCAATCGGGGCGGCGCGGCCCGCACGATGTAATCGGCGGTCTTGGCAGACCCGGCAGTGTATTGAGCGATACCCATGTCGATGAGTTGGTTGGCCTTGACGTCGGCCAGGTACTTCTCGAAGTCGGCATATGTCGTGGGTTGCGCGCGATCGTCCACGCCGTAGAGAGAGAACCAGAACTTACTCTCCTCGAAGATTTGTTCCTTCTCTTCTCGAGACAAGGCGATCACTCCAAGCTCGCTGGTCCGATATATCAGCTCGAAGAAGGTGACGTGAGCCCAATAGAACGTTTCGGCGTCGATGGCGTGGTATCGCCGACCGTTGGGCATTTCGCCTTTGATCGACTTGTGGAAGTTGCGGATCTGCACCCCGTATCGGGTCGCGTGTTCCGGGCTGCCGTACAACACTCCACCGATGGTCTTCAGGGTGTTGGCAGCACGCTCACGCAAGGACCGGAAATCGCCCTTGGACACCAGCACTGAGTGGTCGGACACTCCCTGCCCGAGTTGTGGCCACATGTTTTCCAGGATTGCCGCGCGCTGACCGGTGGTGAGCATGACCGACAGGCTGCCCATGTATTTCCATAGGAGCGAGTGTGGTGGAACTGCGTGCTGGGCCCTGTCTTTCGGGCGCAGGCTGTCGTCGTTGGGCCGGTCGGGGATCCTGGTGCCGGCATGGTAGGTGTTGTTGCCCACCCTGGTCTCCATCGTCACCAGGTCCGGTTCGTCGATTGCCGAAGTAGGCGGCGGCGCCACATCAGTCATCCAAAGACTCCTCGCTGAATCAATTATTAGAAAGAGTCTCACGCCTGATATGGAACGTCAACTCTTTCTGCAGATCATAATGCCAAAGAAGAGTGGAGAACTCTCTATATGGAGTCATTATTGAGATGATGACTCATCATCGACTGTTCTTCTGTGGGCCTCTTCGGTGATGATCTCGTGCAGGTTCTCGAAACCGATCCGCTGTAGCTTTTCAAGCCGGCGCAAGACGGGACTGGGCGTCAGCAGTGCCCTGAACTCGGCCCAGGTGTCGACGGTCAGAAGGGAGCCGGCCACAGCGGGTTCGACGGCGAGATCGCATCCTGCGGATTTGAGTAGCCTGCTGGATGTGATCCGCCACCGACAGCCAGAATCCGTCCAGTGATAGTGACTCGTCATGCGGTCCCGCACGCCGAAGGCCGAAGTCGTGGTTCGTACTTCGGCGGGCAACCCGTCCGCATCGCGCCGGGTGACGACGGTCTCGATGTCAATGATCGCCCACGCCGGAAGGTAGGGCTTTGTCAAAGTGGGGAGGGCCTCAACATCCTGCAGGATGTTGATTACCGCGGCCGGTTCTACCGGCAGGAGCCATCGATAACGGTCGGAAACTCTGCGCGCCATCGTTTTTCAGCTCCTTCGCGAGGCTGGCCCTGCGGGCCCCTACCGCGCCTGTGGGGAGTCCAACGAGCCCTTGGATTACCGGTGCATTAGCCGCAGCAGTCCGGAGATCAGCCCGGTTGATTTGGCCATGATCCGTGGGGTCATGAGAGGGCTGAACGAAACCGGTCCTCGGTAAGTCACAAGCGCGCGGGCATGCGAGAAGTTCTGAATGCTGTACTTTCCGTGGTAGTACCCGTACCCACTGTTACCCACGCCGCCGAACGGCATGTCCGCGGCAGGCATCATGTGCAGCATGAATTCGTTGCAGTTGACCGAACCGCTTCGGGTGCGATCGATCAGCGCCCGCTTACGTTCGTTGTCGGGTCCATACCAATACATCGTCAGCGGGCAAGGCCGGTCGTTGATGAACGCGATGACGTCGTCGAGGTCTTCGTAGGTATAGATGGACAGGACGGGCCCGAATATCTCGTCCTCCTCGATGGTCATGCCGGGCGCCAGGCCAGTAATCATGGTGGGTGGGATTTTTCGCGATTCGCGATCGGGCAGATTTTCGCGTTGGGGGATGTGCTGGTGAACTGTCGCGCCGAGTTCCCGGGCATCCTCGATGTGCTCAACGATGCGGTTATAGTTCGCGTCGTTGATGATCGAGGTGTAGTCAGGATTCTGGAGGACTTGTGGGCAGGCACGTTGCCAGGTCTGCAGGACATGTGTGACAAAGTCCGGCAACATTCGTGCCGGAACGAAGACATAGTCCGGACTCAGGCATACCTGCCCGCTGTTCAGAAGTTTTGCGGCGGCGATGCGGCGGGCCACACGAACAATGTTGGCGTCCTGATCCACCACTACGGGGTTCTTGCCGCCCAGCTCCAGTGCGACCGGTACCAGGTTGGCGGCGCAGTCACGAGCTACTTCGCGCCCGATTTCCGGTGAGCCGGTGAAGAAGAACGAGTCGAATGGAAGTCTCGAAAATGCCGATCCGGGGCCATATTCCGCGGTGATGACGCTGACTTCTGTGGAATCGAAATGCTTGGCGACTGCCTTGGCCAGAACCTCACCGGTGCGGCGCGTCACTGAGGATGGTCGAATCATCACCCGGTTCCCGGCCGCAATGGCCCCCGCAGCGGGCACCATGGACAGCTGGATGGGAAAGTTCCACGGCCCGGCAACCCCGACAACACCCAAGGGGGTAGGTCTGATTTCCTGGGACAGGCCAAGCGCGCGGCGTAGTGGATGAGGTGTCTCGGCTTTGATCCATCTCGGCAGAAAGCCACGCAGTTCAGCGATTTCACCGACTGTGTACATGATATCGCCACCCAATGACAGGGCACGGGACCGTGTGCCGAAGTCGGCGTCGATTGCGGTTGCCAGTTCCTCGGCGTGACTTGTCAGCGCGTTCTGTAGCCGTGCGAGGCGATCGCGGCGGGTTTCGATGCTTGGCACACCCTCATGGAGGAATGCGTCCTTCTGTGCCCGCACCAGTACATCGAGGCTCGATGTACTGGTGTTGGTAGGAGACGGTGTGGCCAGGGTCGGCTCGATCAGGGGCATGTGCCCTCCTTACGATTTCGTTTCGTGGGCCAGTGAGTCGGCCGCAATCTGCCGGTCGTCGAGTTCGTCGAGCGTCGACTTGGTGACCTTTCCGGTTCCTGTGCGTTTGAGATCGTCGACATAGACAATGTCGCGAGGCACCCGTGATCGCGATAACTCTTGCGATACATAGGCTTTGATCTCATCTGGGCTGGGCCCGGGATTGTTGGCCAATACGACGTATGCCTTGAGTCGCTGACCGAAGTCGGCATCGGCTACCGGCACCACTTTGGCGTCCCTGATATCTGGATGCCCCAGTAGTGTGCCCTCAACCTCCTCGGGAAAGACATTTTCGCCGCCGGACACGATCATTCCGTCGCTACGCCCGATGACGAACAGTCGGCCGAACTCGTTGAAATAGCCGGTGTCCCCGGTCTTGAGAAGATTCCCACGGGTCTCTTTGCGGCGGCCATCGGTGTACTGGGGTGAGGTCATGAAGCTCCCGACGTAGATGTCGCCGACCTCGCCGACGCCGGCTTCGGTGTCACCGGAGTAGATCTTCACGGTCACGCCGGTTGGCGGTGAGCCAGCCGATTCCGGATCGGCTATCAACTCGCCCGGAGTGGCGATACTGATGAATGCCGCCTCGGTGGCGCCGTAAAGGTTGTGCAGAACCGATCCGAACTCGTCGCGTACGGCTTCGACGAGGGCGCCTTCGAGACGTGCGCCACCGGATCCGATGATGCGGATCGCCTTGTGGTCGATCGGTGCGAGTGCCTCGTGTCCAAGGGATAGCAGCCTGCGAATCATGGTGGGCACCAAAATTATTGCGGTACAGCGATGCTTGGCGACAAGTTCGACTGCGCTGCTTGCAGCAAAGCTTGGCTCGAGCACCAAGGTCGCGCCGAGTGCCAGAGCTGAGCCTGCGCAAATCGCTCCCCAGCCGTGATAGACCGGTGGAGCGAGAAACACGACGTCGTTGGGACGGAACGGGATCTTCTCGAAGAAGCCGGCTCCGGCAGCGAGGGTGGGGCGCTGGCCGTTCCCTCCGGTACGACTGCTTCCCTTTGGCGCGCCGGTACTTCCACTGGTGAGGATGACGAGCTGGGGCGCGTACGCCGGTCGCTGTGGACGGCCGGCTGCTGACTTGGCGGCCAGGGCCGCCAAGTCGTCGTCACGCGGACCGGGAGTGCTCCGTGCCGCGATCACGCGGGACACCCGCGGATCGAGTGCCTGCAGGCGTTCCTCGAAGGCCTCGTCGTGAATAAGCAGGTGTACACCTTCGCGGGTGCACACCTCCTCGATCTGCTTTCCGCCCATATCGGTGTTCATCGCGATGACCTTGGCTCCGACGCCAATCGCACTCAACAGTGCGATAAAGGTGTGCCGACTGTTGCGGGTCATCATCGCGATGACCGGTCGATTGTGCCCGCGCAGTATCGAACGAAGTCCGATGGTGGCCGCAGAACACAGCTCTCCGAGCTTGCGATAGGTCAGGGAGCCCTCCGGGTCAATGATCGCAACTCGGTCGCCGTGCAGGTGCCCCAGGATGGCGCCGCTGGCGGCGGGTCCGCTGTGCAGGGCCTCCCAGGCAATGGCCGGTAGTGCCCGAGCTGAGGGTAGGGCGCCGGCTGCTCTTAGGGACTGGAACCCGTGCCACTCCCGTGCGATCCCGGATCGGACTGCGCGTACAACGCCACCCATACAGCCTGCCTCGCTCCTCCGGGGTGCCCGGCAGTACCCAGGCACCTTCTTTCGATGCAACAGATTTACAAGAACATATCATGACCTCATTTCGCTCACCGGGAAGATCTTTGGTCCGAATGAGGCTGGGACTGGGGAGGTGATGGTGTAAATGCGCACATAAAGTGCATGTTCGGGGGTGTCGGCCGTGGTGCGGGTCCCTCGGTCTTGATTCTTCCGCCGCAGGAACGTTTACTCTATTACGTATCAATGGGCACCTCGATGGGGAAGGACGTCATGGGCGGCTTTCAGATGGGTATGGATATCGAGACCGTCGGTAGGCAGTTGAAAACAGATGTACTGGTGGTCGGCGCTGGTCCATCAGGTGCTGCCGCCGCGTCCTGGGCTGCCCGGTCTGGGCGTGATGTCCTGCTCGTCGACATGGCACAGTTCCCTCGGGACAAAACCTGCGGCGACGGACTGACACCTCGTGCGATCGCAGAACTGAACCTGTTGGGGTTGTCGGACTGGGTGCTCGAGCATCCAGTGACACGCGGCCTGCATGTATACGGTTGGGGTCGGGATCATCGGCTGCCTTGGAACGGCCGCTCCTTTCCCAACTACGGAAGCGTGATCACCCGCACCGAGCTCGATCGCCACTTGGTGCAAGTGGCTGAAGAATCAGGCGCACGCACCCTGTTCGGATACCGCGCGGCCGCAGTCTCTTTCGACAGAGACCGGATAGCCGGAGTCGAGTTGCGGCGGGTTTCCGACGGTGGTGACGACAACCCCGTGAATGTTGTGGCACGCACTGTTCTCGTCGCAGACGGGGTCCGATCGAAATTCGGTGCGCTGCTGGGTCGTCAGTGGCATCGAGAGAGTGTCTATGGCACGGCGATGCGTGCCTTCATGCGGACGGACAGGCCATCGGATTGGCTCGTCGCGCACCTCGGCCCCCAAATGCCCGATGGGACAACACTGCCGGGATATGGGTGGATCTTTCCGCTTGGTCATTCTCAAGGGAACGGTCAGATTGATATCGGGTCCGACCCGCTTGTCAACGTGGGTGTTATCGCATACTCAGCCAAGAACCACGAACTGCATTCGGGTCTGTTGCCGTTGTTGGACAAGTATGTGGCCGACGTACGCAATGAGTTCGGGCTATTGGGTGTACCCATGCAGGTCAAGTCTGCACTCCTGCCGCTGGGAGGAGCGGTCTCTCATGTAGCCGGACGCAATTGGATGTTACTCGGAGATGCTGCGGGCTGCGTAAACCCTTTCACGGGAGAGGGTATTGACTACGCGTTGGAGACCGGTCGATTCGCCGTCGAGCATCTGGACGAGGCGGACCACAGTGTCACTTGGCCGCACCGGTTGAACTATGAGTACGGGCCGATGTTCGCCGCAACTCGACGTTTTGCACGTGGCTTCTTCAAGCCATGGGCGATGAACGGGTTCGGGCAGCACATTATGAAGTCGCGTCGTGCGATGTCGACCGGTATCAGGTTGATGTCCAACCTCGTTGGGCCGGCTGATACCGACTTACCGGTGCGCCTGGCCAGAATCGGCGGTTCTGTGGCGCAGCGCCAGGAGGCCAGGCGTCCATTCCTGACACCGTCGCATGATTTTCCCCTGCTCAGCGGCCCCGCGGGGCGGCGCTGAGCGCAGAGGGCCTCAGCTTCGTGCAATGCGTGCGTCGTATTCCTTGCGTTTGACGGTATCGGAGACCAGGAACAGATCTCGGTACAGCCGAGTCCTCAGGAGTCGGCGCTTGAGCCGGCCCGGTATCGGACCCATGAGCGCAACAGCGCCCATTCCGATCGTGGGATAAGCATGAAGCTGTTGTGTGTGAACTACTTTCATAATCGTCCGGGCAACCTGCTCGGGCGTCGCCACTAGAATTCCTGGGCTTGTCAAACCGTCGATGAGCTCGGTGGCAGTGTGACTGGGCTGCACGGTGGACACACATACGTTATGGGGCGCCAACTCGGCGCTGACAGCCTCGGTGAATCCGATCGCGCCGAACTTGGCGGCGTTATAGATCGCCAAGCCAGGCGCAGGAACGCGTCCGGCAATGGACGCGATGTTGATGATGTGTCCGCTGCCTCGAGTGACCATGCGTTCGGCGGCCAACTGCGTCCCCAGGATCACGCCCACCAGATCGATGTCGACGGTGCGTCGGATCAACTGCTCGCGGTAGTTGAGAAAGGGGCCGGTTGGCATGATTCCCGCGTTGTTGATCAGCACGTCTAGCGGTCCGTTTTCGTTCTCGGCGCGATCGAGGAAGGCCGAGAACGAATCCTTTTGTGTGACATCGAGATGTACTCCAACGACGCCCAGGCCGGCAGCGGCCTTGTCTACGGCCTCAGCGTCGATATCGCCGATGACAACCTTGGCGTGGGCATCTGCAAACGCCTTCGCGGTGGCGAATCCGATTCCGCGCGCGGCACCGGTGATCGCAACCGTCTTACCTGCGGCACCATGCCGATAGGCCGATCTCACGAGTGATTGCTTCCCGTGGTGAATGTCGATAGCGGATAGTGGACCCCGGAGAGCTTCTCGGAGAGCGTCCAAAGTTGTAGCGCCTGTTCGTGATCGCGTGAAAGCCTGCTGGACAGGGAATGCACGACACCCCTGCCTCGGTATCCGAAACGCGGACCGTAGAAGTCGCCGCCGAGAACCCCGGTGCCGAATCCGGCATGGGCGATGGGCGCCATTCCTTCGGCGAGGGTTCCTCCAAGGGCGGTGACCAGAGGTTTCATTCGTTGAAGGAAGGCCAGTGAACTGTGGTCGTACAAGCCTGTGGAGACCACCCCGGGATGTGCGGCCACGGAGATAGTCGGTGAGCCTGCGGCGACCAGTCGGCGGTTCAGCTCCCGGGCGAACATCACGTTGGCGGCCTTGGAATTGGCATAGGCGACGACACGGCGGTAGAGATGATTCCGGAATAGTGGGTCCGCCAGGCTACTGCGAGTGGCGCCCAGGTGGGCGATGCTAGACACCGTCACCACGCGTTTGCGAATACGTTCCAGCAGCAGTCCAGTCAATGCAAAGTGCCCTAGATGATTTGTCCCGAAGGTGCTTTCGAATCCATCTGCGGTGACACCATGCGGCACGTTCATGATTCCCGCGTTGTTGATGAGTACGTCAATGGGTTCGTCGACTCGGTCTGCGAATGTTCGCACCGATGCCAGATCTGAGAGATCCAGACGCTCAACAACGGTATCGCCGCCGATCTTATCGGCGACGCTCTGGGCGGTGTCGATATTGCGGCAGGCCAAGATCACCCGTGCATTACCCGAGGTGGCGAATGCGGCGAGCTGCGCGCCCAGCCCTCCGTTGGCCCCGGTGATGACCACGGTCTGGCCAGTCAAATCGGGCGTTGGGTCGGTCTTCTTCATAACTGCTCTCCAAGAAATTTAGCGGTGTGGTTTGCGAATCTGGGGTTTGGCGGTGCGGGTTAGGTTCCGCGCACCATTGCTTGCGCCAGCGCAGTGTCTGGCACCAAGGCGGTGACGAGGCCGAGCCCTCGTGCAAGACGCGGCGAGATCTGTGGGGGACGCTTGCGGATCGCATGCACAATCCATTCCGCTGCTTCAGTGGCTGAAAGTGAGGGCCGGTTCGCGTATTTGGGGGTGGCAGCGGCCATGGGCGTTCGCACGAGGGGGTAGTACAGGGTGGTCACGTCGATCTTTTCTCGACCCAGCTCCGCAGACAGAGTACGTCCGAATACACCGAGTGCCCGTTTTGAGGCGGCGTAGGCGGAGTATCTGGGAGCGAGCCCGATCAGTGCGGCAGTGGTAGACACGTTAACTATGTGGCCGGACCCGCGCTCGCGCATCCCGGGCAGAAAACCGAGGGTAAGTTGTACCGGCCCAAAGTAGTTCAACGCCATCGTGCGCTCGTAATCGTGGAAGCGGTCCACTGCGTCACCGATTGTGCGCCGGATTGATCTGGCCGCGTTGTTGACGAGCACGTCGGGGGTGCCATGGTCGGCGATAGCGCGCGCGATGAGATCTTCGCGCGCGCTGGCATCGGATAGGTCTGCGCAATACCAGTGGGATGCTCCGCCGGTATCGGCGATCTTCTGTTGCAGTGCTTCAAGTTCGGGTTGGCGGCGCGCCACCATGATGACCTCGGCTCCCAGAGCGGCGAGAAGTTGTGCTGCCACCTCACCGATACCCGAGGATGCTCCCGTCAGCACGACCTTCAATCCCGGAAGTGAGCTTTCGTCATGCCCGTTAGAGCGAGGTCTGGACATGGCATGGCGTGCCAGTCGGTTGATCAGGGGTGTCGGTGATGAGACGGGTCTCTGCGTCATCGGCATCAGCCAACCCTGCCATACCCGGCTGAGATATTTCAATAGAAATGTCTCTATAGATAACCTTTGAACAGAGCTTTATAGTCTCTAGCGAGACAAATATGTCGTACATGTGAATTTATCAACGGCGTCCGGGCTCCGCCCACGGTCCAGTGAGAGGCAAACAGAGATGTCGAAGGTCTCGGAGGCCGTCGTGCAATCGACCGCGGTTCCCCCTTGGCTGCAGGGGTTGGCGATGAACCCTGAACATGCGTCAGCACAGCTGCGAACCGGCTTCAATGGGTTGGGGCAGTATTGGGTGCGCCGCCACGCCGCCGTCCTGATCCTGTTGAACGGCACACCGAACCCGCGACGGCGTGGGCTGCCCGATGACGCCAGTGTTCTACTCCTGCGCCGCTCTGAGGCGCTGCGCCGTGGTCCACGGGAAATTGCATTTCCCGGTGGATTCGCGGAGGCTGGCGACTTGTCCCTGGTCGGCACTGCGCTGCGTGAGGCGAATGAGGAAGTCGGACTGAATCCAGTTGGTGTACAGCCCATTGCAGTACTGGACAGCTGCGCGCTGGTTCCCTTCACCTATTGCGTGACCCCGGTGATTGCGTACTGGTCGGTGGTCACTCCCACGTGGGTCGTCGATCCGGGCGAGACGGCAGAGGTCCTCCAGATGCCACTGGCTCAGCTGATCGATCCGTCCCACCGCACCGCCATTCGGTGGCGGCTACTGGGCTCGCGCGGGGTGATGCCGGTGTTCCGCGTTGATGATGTGGTGATCTGGGGATTCACCGCATGGGTGCTCTCGGCTGTTATCTCCGCTGCGGGCTGGGAAGAACCGTGGACTGCGGATGGCAGGTTTGACATTCGGCTCGGGCGCATTTCTATTCTGCGCCAACGGCTCGCAGGGCAGCAACGGTGACGTGCGACGGGCTGCATCCCACCCGGACCTTAGGGGAGACGCTAGGCGGTGTCGTGCGCGCCATGCGCCCCCGGCAGTGGATCAAGAATGTCCTCGTGGTTGCTGCGCCCCTGGCCACGCTGGGCGGCGCTGTCCGCTACGACTATGCCAAGGTTTGCGGCGCGGCGGGTGCGGCTTTTGTCGTGTTCAGCCTGGCGGCTTCGGCGATCTATCTGGTCAACGATGCCCGGGATGTCAGCGCCGACCGTGTCCACCCGACTAAGCGATTCCGGCCGATCGCTGCGGGAGTGGTGGCGCCGACTGTCGCCTACTTGGTTGCGATCGCACTGTCTGTGGCGTCCCTGAGTCTTTCCATGGCAGTTTCGCCGGCTCTGACTTTGGTGGTCGGTACATACCTCGCCATTCAGCTCGCATATTGCCTTGGGCTGAAACATCAAGTGGTGCTTGATATCTGTATCGTATCTTCGGCGTATCTTCGGCGTATCTGCTGCGTGCTATCGCGGGTGGTGCGGCGACGGGAATCCCGCTGTCGCAATGGTTCCTGTTGGTCATGGCATTCGCATCCATGTTCATGGTTGCTGGAAAGCGTTATGCGGAACTGCAACTCGCTGAACGCACCGGCGCCAAGATTCGCCGCTCGCTAGAGCGCTACACCCAGACCTATCTCCGATTCGTGTGGACCTTGTCAGCGGCTGCTGTCGTCGTGTTTTACGGGCTTTGGGCATTCGAGCGGGACGGTCAGGCCGGATCGTGGTTCACGGTCTCGATGATTCCCATCACCTTGGCGATTCTGCGCTACGCCGTAGACGTCGACGCGGCGTCGGCCGGTGAGCCAGAAGAGATCGTCCTCAGTGACCGGGTTCTGCAGGTACTGGGAGCCGTCTGGATCGTCGTTGTGGCACTCGCGATAGTTCTGGGCTGATGTCGGGGTGCCAAGGCTGCGGGACATTACGTCCTGTGAGTACGTTGGTGGCCTCAACTGGCACGCGGGCCGAACCGCCGCCGTGCCGCATGGACGGCTCCGATCGAGCGGCCCAGGTGAGCCGCGACTTGTGCCGCGGTGGTCGACGCGTCCAGGGCCTTGTCGATCTCCTCGGTGGTCCAGGGCTTCTGCCAGTTCAACGGATGATTCCCGGCGTCGGCGAAGTAGCGCTGGGTTCGCCGGGTGGCCCGTTGGTTGATCCGCTCCCAGCGTTCGCGTTCTGAGTCACCGATTCGCTGCAGTCGCTGCGACTCGGCCGTGGAACAGCCTGCGCACCGGCAGCCCGATTGAAATCCCGCGAGACCGTGAACCGTCAGCATCTGCTCTCCTTTGCCTATCCGCCGATGTGCCTATCCACCGATGTGGGCAGATTCGCACCCGGTTGCGGTGCGGCTCTAGAAGCCAAAGTCACTTTCAGGGCTTCTCGCCGAACGTTCTGAATTGCGTGCGACGATCGCAGGTGTGGAGTTGCCCGCGTTAGACGATGTGCTGGACCGGCTGCACGTGGTCGCGCTACCCATGCGGGTGCGATTCCGCGGCATAACCACCCGTGAGGTGGCGTTGGTCGACGGCCCCGCGGGCTGGGGCGAGTTTGGTGCCTTTCCCGAGTACCAGCCGCCTGAGGCCTCAGCCTGGTTGGCCGCGGCGATCGAGGCCGCTTACACCGAGCTGCCGGAGCCTCGGCGCACCCGAATTCCGGTCAACGCCACCGTGCCCGCGGTGGCCGCCGCGGAGGTGCCTGAGGTGCTGGCTCGTTTTCCTGGCGCCCGTACCGCCAAGGTCAAGGTGGCCGAGCCCGGGCAGACCCTGGATGAGGACATCGCGCGCGTCGAGGCGGTTCGCGCGCAGATTCCCACCGTGCGGGTGGACGCCAACGCGGGATGGACCGTCGAGCAGGCCATTGAGGCACTGACGGCACTGACCCGCACCGGCGATCTGGAGTACGCCGAACAACCCTGCGCCACGGTCGAGGAACTGGCGGAGGTACGCCGGCGCCTCCCGGATGTGCCGATCGCGGCCGACGAGAGCATCAGGCGTGCGAGCGATCCGATGCGTGTTGTGCGGGCTTGCGCGGCCGATATCGCGGTGCTCAAGGTGGCCCCACTCGGCGGGGTGGCCGCGCTGCTGGATATCTCCTCGCGGATCGGCATGCCCGCGGTGATCTCCAGCGCCCTGGACAGCGCGGTCGGTATCGGTATCGGTTTGCGTGCGGCCGCCGCACTGCCGGTGCTCGAGCATGCCTGCGGATTGGGGACCGGGGGATTCTTTGTCGAGGATGTGGCGCAGGCGCCGACGCCCGAGGACGGCTACCTGCCGGTGTCGTCGTTCACACCCGACCCAGCCCGGCTGGCGACACTCGCCGCTCCCACCGACCGCCGCGACTGGTGGCGGCGCCGTGTGGCCGACTGCTACCCGCTGCTGAACCGGTAGGTTCTCTCAACGTGCCTCTCGCGAACATCAACGGCATCCAGATCAGCTACGACGATCGTGGGCCCCTGGCGCTCGGCGCCTCCGGTGACCCCGTCGTCTTCATCTCCGGGCGCGGCGGTGCGGGGCGCAGCTGGCACCTGCACCAGGTACCGGCATTCCGCGCCGCGGGTTATCGCACCATCACCTTCAACAACCGGGGGATACCGCCGACCACCGAGTGTGCCGACGGCTTCACCCTGCAGGACATGGTGGCCGATGCCGCGGCGCTCATCGAGAGTCTCGGCGCGGCCCCGGCCCGGTTGGTCGGGTTCTCCATGGGCGCGCTAGTCGCCCAGGAACTCGCCCTCACCCGTCCGGATCTGGTGACCGCAGCGGTGTTCATGGGAACGCGGGGGCGCGAGGACTCCACCCGATCGTTCTTCCGCAAGGCCGAGCTCGAACTGTCCGCATCGGGTGTGCAGGTGCCGGCGGCATACCAGGCGGCCATGCGTCTGCTGTTGAACTTCTCGCCGAAGACCCTCAACAACGATGCCGCGATCAAGGACTGGATCGACATGTTCACGCTGTGGCCGGAGCCGACCTCGGGTGGCATCGATCACCAGCGCAGTGCCATCCCCGGCCCCGACCGGCCCGGTGCGTACTCAGGCATCACGGTCCCGTCGCTGGTCATCGGGTTCAGTGACGATATGACCCTGCCGCCATACCTCGGCCGGGAGGTGGCCGACGCCATCCCCGGCGGTACCTACGTAGAGATTGCCGACGCCGGGCACCTGGGCTTCATCGAACGCCCCGACGAGGTCAACCGCGTGATCCTGGAGTTCTTTGCGAGCGCCTCACAGGCGGTATGACACCCTGATGGCATGAACCCGTCGACCGCACAGGCCCATGCCGTCGTCGACGAGCTGATCCGCGGCGGCGTCCGCGATGTCGTGCTGTGTCCGGGGTCGCGCAACGCACCCCTGGCCTTCGCATTGCACGATGCGGACAAGGCCGGTCGGTTGCGTCTGCATGTGCGCATCGATGAGCGCACCGCGGGCTTCCTGGCGGTCGGTCTGGCGGCGGCCAGCGGCGCTCCAGTGCCGGTGGCGATGACGTCCGGCACGGCAGTAGCCAATCTGGGGCCCGCGGTGGTGGAGGCCAATTACGCCCGCATTCCGCTGATCGTGCTGTCCGCCAACCGCCCCTACGAACTGCTCGGCACCGGTGCCAATCAGACGATGGAGCAGCTCGGCTACTTCGGCACCCAGGTTCGCGCCGCGATCAGCATCGGTCTGGCCGAGGAGGGCTCGGAGAAGCTTGAGGCGCAGAACCCGCACTGGCGCTCGGCGACTTGTCGAGTGTTGGCTGCCGCCAAGGGATCCCGCACTGCCAATGCCGGCCCGGTGCAGTTCGACATTCCGTTGCGCGAACCGCTTGTGCCCGATCGCGACGGGGGAGCGATACCCGCGGGCCGCCCCGGCGGGATGCCGTGGACCTACACCCCGGACGTGACGTTCGACGAACCCGTTGAGATCGACCTGACCCCCGATACCGTGGTGATCGCGGGGCATGGCGCGGCCGCGCACCCCAATCTGTCGATGTTGCCCACGGTGGCCGAACCTACTGCGCCCCAACCCGACAACCCTGTGCATCCACTGGCGCTGACCCTGTTGCATCCGCAGCAGGTGATCATGCTGGGACGGCCGACCCTGCACCGTCAGGTGTCATCATTGTTGGCGGACAATAGAATTCCGGTATACGCGTTGACCACCGGCCCGCGCTGGCCCGACGTGTCCGGCAACTCCCAGGCCACCGGAACCCGGGCAGTCACGTCCGGAAACCCCGATGCCGCGTGGTTGCAACGGTGCGCGCACGCGCACCAGAAGGCGCTCGACGCGGTGCGCGTACAGCTGGGCACTCATCCGCTGACCACCGGTTTGCATGTGGCGGCCAAGGTATGTGGGTCATTGCGCGACGGCGACCAGCTGGTGCTCGGCGCCTCCAACCCGGTACGCGATGCCGCGCTGGTCCCGTGGGGTGCCCGAGATGTTCGGGTGCGTTCCAATCGTGGGGTCGCCGGTATCGATGGCACGGTGTCCACCGCGATCGGTGCGGCGTTGGCGCACAAGGGGGGTCGTACCGTGGCCCTGATCGGTGATCTCACCTTCGTGCACGACAGCTCGGGGCTGCTGATAGGCCCGACCGAGCCGCGCCCCGAGAACTTGACCATCGTGGTCTCAAATGACAACGGCGGCGGCATCTTCGAACTGCTGGAACAGGGCGATCCGCGATTCGGTGACGTGTCCTCCCGCATCTTCGGAACCCCGCACGATGTCGACATCGCGGCCCTGTGCCGGGCCTACCATGTGGATTCGCAATCCATCTCCGTAGAGGAGCTCGGCCCCGCACTGGACGAACCCGCCGGGGGCATCAGGGTTCTGGAGGTCAAGGCCGACCGCTCCACTCTGCGTGAACTGCACGCCGCCATCAGGGCTGCCCTGTGAACCGACGCTCCCGTGTCATCAAGAGGGTCAGGATCGGGGTGCTGATATTGGCGGGCCTGATGACCCTGCAGTCACTGCTCCTGGTCGCGGGTGCCTGGCGAAACGACAAGGCCATCGAACGAGACATGGGTGTCGCGCTGGCCGAGGTGCTCAGCGCCGGGCCGCGGCGATCCACCATCGAGTTCGTCACGCCCGAACGAGTCACGTACCGGCCGGAATTGGGCGTTCTCTACCCGTCCGAGCTCAGCCCGGGTATGCGCATATATGTCGAGTACGACAAATCCGACCCGGATTTGGTTCGCGTACAAGGGCGTAACGCCTCATTGTCGATAGTTCCGGCCGGGTCCATCATCGTCGTGGTGTGGGCGGTCGCTGGAACGGTGCTGCTGGGGCTTGCATGGATACAGCGACGAAGTGCGGCGCCCGTTCACGCTTAAGTTTGCGTGACGTATGCCTGGGGGCAACCTAACTGCCAGGTGACGCTGACATGCTGTCTACGTGCGCATCGCGATCGTCGCCGAGTCGTTCTTGCCGAACGTCAACGGAGTTTCCAACTCGGTGCTGCGGGTGCTGGAGCACCTCCGCCGCACCGGGCATGAGGCCGTCGTCATCGCACCGGACACTCCCCGTGGACAGGCCCCCGCTGGTACCGAATACGACGGAGTGCCCGTGCACCGGGTGCCGGCCGTCATGTTTCCGAAGGTGAGCACCCTGCCGCTGGGCGTGCCGCAGCCACGCATGGTGCGGATCCTTCGTGATTTCGCGCCCGACGTGGTGCACCTGGCCTCACCCTTCGTCCTGGGATACGGCGGGTTGCGTGCCGCCCAGCATCTGGACATCCCCACCGTCGCGGTCTACCAGACTGATGTGGCGGGTTTCGCTGACAGCTATGGCGCCGGTTTCGCCGCTCGTGCCGCCTGGCGCTGGACCAAGCATCTGCACGGCCGTGCCGACCGCACCTTGGCCCCGTCTTCTTCTGCGATGGAAGATCTTGCCGCGCACGGAATACCGCGAGTGTTTCGGTGGTCACGCGGTGTCGACATCGAACGCTTCGCGCCCTCGGCGCGTGATGAGGATCTGCGCCACTCCTGGTCGCCCGAGGGCAAGCCGATCATCGGGTTTGTCGGGCGTCTGGCTCCCGAGAAACATGTGGAACGCCTGGCGGTGCTGGCTCAGCGCGATGACCTGCAGCTCGTCATCGTGGGCGGGGGCGTGGAGCGAGACGCACTCGAAAAGCTTATGCCCACAGCAATTTTCACCGGAGAGTTGACTGGGTCGGCGCTGTCGCGGGCATACGCCAGCCTCGATGTCTTCATTCACCCGGGCGAGCACGAAACGTTCTGTCAGGCGGTGCAGGAGGCGCTGGCCAGCGGGGTCCCGGCCATCGCTCCGGATGCCGGTGGACCACGTGATCTGGTGATCCCGGGACGCAACGGAATGCTGCTGCCGGTGGCTGATTTCGAGGCGCGGCTGGGAATGGCCGTCGATCATCTGGTGCAGCCGGCGACCCGCAGCCGATTCTCGGCGGCCGCCCGCCGGGGGGTGCTGTCACGCACCTGGCCCGCCATCTGCGACGAGCTGCTTGAGCACTACGCCGCCGCGGCGGGCACCACGCTGGGCCGCGGCATCATGACGGCCTAGTGCGCTGTACCGTCACGGTATGAACCGCGCCACCCTGGAAAAGGACCCGCACGAGGTCGCGTCCATGTTCGATGCGGTGGCCAAGCGATACGACATCACCAATACCGTGCTGTCCTTCGGTCGTGACCGCGCCTGGCGCCGTGCCACCCGCGAATCGCTGAAACTGAAGCCAGGGGACAAGGTGCTCGACATCGCCGCGGGCACCGCGGTCTCGACGGCAGAGCTCACCCAGTCCGGCGCCTGGTGTGTGGCGGCGGATTTCTCGGTCGGCATGCTCAAGGCCGGTGCGCATCGCACTGTGCCCAAGGTGGCCGGAGATGCGACCCGGCTACCGTTCGCGGATCATTCATTCGACGCGGTCACCATCAGCTTCGGTCTGCGCAACGTCGTCGATCACGTCGAGGGACTGCGGGAGATGGCGCGCGTCACCAAACCTGGTGGCCGCCTTGCGGTGTGTGAATTCTCGACTCCGGTCAACCGGCCTTTCCGCACGCTGTACATGGAGTACCTGATGAAGACGCTGCCCTCGGTCGCGCGCGCCGTCAGCAGTAATCCGGACGCGTACGTATATCTGGCCGAATCGATCCGGGCATGGCCTGATCAGGAGGCGCTGGCGCAGCAGATCATCTCGGCCGGATGGTCGAATGTGCGGTGGCGCAACCTCACTGGCGGCATTGTCGCCCTGCATGTGGCCACGCTCTGACCACAGGCTCCCATCAGCTGAACGGCGGGCGTGAATCGATGCGGCGTGAGCCGCCACCGGCCACCCGCCAGGCGCGCGCCACCGCGTCATGGTCTTCGTCGGTCACCAGATTTCCCATGAGCCGCACCGCGACCCGCATCAGCACCTGAGAGCGCATGCCGACCGGGCCCATGATGGGCAGGAAGCGCGGCAGGGTCAGCAGCGCCGCGAGCCGTCGCGCGATCGAGAACGACCGGCCATACCGGTCGCGGAGCAGCTCCGGCCACAGCTGTGCGTAGTCGTGGGCGTCGAGCACCTCGGCGGCCAGATGACCGGTCTCCAGACCGTAATCGATGCCCTCGCCGTTGAGCGGGTTGACGCACGCGGCGGCGTCGCCGATGAGCATCCAGTTGGGGCCCGCGACGCCGGACACCGCACCGCCCATCGGCAGCAGTGCCGAGGCGATGGAGTGCAGGCGGCCACTGAGGCCGAAGTCTTCGCGCCGCAGCTCGGTGTAGTACTCGATGAGCGGACGCAGCGCAGCATCAGCGGGGCGCTTGGAGGTGGCGAGTGCGCCGACGCCGATGTTGATCTGCCCGCCGCCCAGCGGGAAGATCCAGCCGTACCCGGGGAGCACCTGGCCCTCGGGTGAACGCAGCTCCAGATGCGAGGTCATCCATTCCTCGTCGCCGCGTGCCGACTCGATGTACGCGCGACCGGCGACGGCATACACGGTGTCCTTGTGCCACTCGCGCCCGAGGACCTTTCCCAGAGGGGAGCGCACACCGTCGGCGACGATGACGGCCTTGCAGGCGATATCGCCGGGGCCGCTGTCGTCGAGCACCCGTACCGAGGTGACCCGGCCCGCCGAGTCGCGTTCGACGTCAACCGCCTTGGTGGATTCGGCCATCTTGGCCCCGGAATCCACCGCCACCTGCCGGATCTTGTCGTCCAATTCGGTGCGGCGCACCGCGCTGCCGGTGCCGCCGAAAGATGGCCCAGGCCAGGGCACTTCGATGTCGCCGCCAAATCCATGCAGCCGCAGACCCTGGTACCGGATGTGCTCGTCGAGCCATGGTTTCAGCCCCAGCAGCTCCAGCTGTTCGACGGCGCGCGGGGTCAGCCCGTCACCGCAGGTCTTGTCTCGGGGGAACACCGCCGAATCGACCAGGACCACCTCACGCCCGGAGCGTGCCGCCCACGCCGCGGCCGCCGATCCGGCTGGTCCGGCACCGACGACGACCAGGTCCGCTGACGTCTGCACCTTCACAGTATGTTGGACCGGTGAGTAACTCGACCACGGTGGCCGGAGTTGACCTCGGTGATCCCGTATTCGCCGCGAAGGTGCGCGACCATTTGGCCGCGATCGAAACCCTCATCGTGACCGAGCTTGGGCAGTCGGACCCGCTGTTGACGGAGTCGGTGCTGCACCTTTTCCACGCAGGCGGTAAGCGCTTCCGCCCGTTGTTCACGGTGCTCGCCGCCCAGACCGGACCCGATCCGGACAACGACGAGGTGATCCTCGCCGGCGCGGTGTGCGAGCTCATTCACCTGGCCACGCTGTACCACGACGACGTCATGGACGAGGCGCAGAAGCGTCGCGGCGTGCCCAGCGCCAATGCTCGCTGGGGCAACAACGTCGCGATCCTCGCCGGGGACTATCTGCTGGCCACGGCCTCGCGGCTGGTGTCCCGGCTGGGGCCCACCGCGGTGCGGATCGTCGCGGAGACCTTCGCCGAACTGGTGACGGGCCAGATGCGGGAGACCGCCGGGGTGCCGCAGGGCGGTGACGAGACCGAGCACTACCTCAAGGTGATCCACGAGAAGACCGGGTCGCTGATCGCGGCGACCGGGCGCTTCGGCGGCATGACCTCCCGGTGCGATGACGAGCAGATCGAGCGGCTGAGCCGGCTGGGTGCCATCGTCGGGACCGCGTTCCAGATCTCCGACGACATCATCGACATCGAGAGCCTCACCGACGAGTCCGGTAAGACACCCGGCACCGACCTGCGCGAGGGGGTGCACACGCTGCCGATGCTGTACGCCCTGCGCGATACCGGGCCGGAGGCCGATCGGCTGCGTGTCCTGCTGGCCGCGCCGATCACCGACGATGCCGAGGTGGAAGAGGCGTTGACGCTACTGCGGGGATCGAACGGGCTGGTTCAGGCGAAGTCGGTGGTACTGGACTACGCCGATCGCGCCAAGGCAGAGCTGGTCGAGCTGCCCGCGGGTGCCGCCCGCGACGCGTTGGGCGTGCTCATCGAATACACCGTCCGTCGTCACGGCTGAGCGCGCGGAACCCGAGCGCGCCCTGCTTCGTTAGCTTGGGTGAACCGAGTAGACGGAAGGGAAGCTCATGTCGACGGCAGGACCGAGCCACGCCAACGGACTGAAGACAGTGCTCCTGCTGGGCGGCATGTCGGCGATGATCGTGTTCATCGGCTCGCTGTTCCACAGCAAGAGCATCCTGCTGCTGGCCGTTCTGTTTGCCGTGGGCATGAATGCGTACGTGTACTTCAAGAGCGACACCTTGGCGTTGCGTGCCATGCACGCCCAGCCGGTGACGGAATTGCAGCAGCCCGCGATGTACCGGATCGTGCGGGAGCTGGCGACCGTGGCACGCCAGCCGATGCCCAGGCTGTACATCAGTGACACCAATGCGCCCAATGCCTTTGCGACGGGCCGCAATCCGCGTAATGCGGCGGTCTGCTGCACAACGGGCATCATCGATCTGCTCTCCGAGCGTGAGCTGCGCGCCGTGCTGGGCCACGAACTCTCGCATGTCTACAACCGCGACATCCTGATCTCGAGTGTGGCGGGTGCGCTTGCGGCCGTCATCTCGGGGCTGGCCAATATGGCGATGTTCATGAACTTCTTCGGTGGTGGCGGCGACGATCGCCCGAATCCCTTTGCCCTTTTCCTGGTTTCGATGCTGGGGCCGGTGGCTGCCACGGTGGTGAAAATGGCGGTGTCCCGTTCACGTGAGTATCAGGCCGACCAGTCGGGCGCCGAACTGACCGGAGATCCGCTGGCCCTGGCCTCGGCCCTGCGCAAGATCTCCGGCGGGGTGCAGGCCGCACCGTTGCCGCCGGAGCCGCAGCTGGCCAGCCAGTCGCACCTGATGATCGCCAACCCGTTCCGGGCCGGCGACCGGGTGGCATCGCTGTTCTCGACACATCCTCCGATGGCCGATCGTATTGCGCGCCTTGAGGATATGGCCCGCTTCTAACGATTCGACGGCAACCGGACCGTGCGTCCGGTCTGCGCGGCCAGCCGGTCGAGTACGGGCGCATCCGGGGCGACGGGCTGTGGGGTACCGAACTTCCCCGACCGTGCGAAGGCTCCCGCACGCTGCTCAACCAGGCCGAGCGCATTCTCGACGAGGTCGGCGGGCAGGTTCGCGGGAACGCCGGTGGACTGTGCCAGGTCCCAGCCGTGGGTCAACAGGTCGGCCATCCGGATCCGAAGCTGGTTGTCTCCGGTCGTGTGGGCGAATGGGCCGGGATAGGTCTGCTCGAGCACCCCGGGGCGTGTCAGCGTCTCGCTCAATGCCAAGACCGACTGCTGATACGCCGCGGCGGGATCATCGTCGGCGCCGCCACCGGGCCCGCCGAAGCGCTCGGACAGCGAGTAGTTCACGTCGATCAGATGGGTGACCAGCTGGCGCAGAGTCCACTCGGCGCACGGCGTCGGCTCGTCCCACTGCTCCGGGAGTATTGCGGTGACGAGTTTTCCGACGGCCGACGAGGCCCGCAGAAAGTCCTCGGTGGCACTCATCAGCGATACACCATCACCGTGGTGGTCCCGTGTGCCACCAGCCGGCCCTGGGAGTCGACAACCTTGCCCTCGGCGGTCGCGACCCTGCGCCCTGGGTGCAAGACCGTGCCCGTCGCGATCAGCTTCTCGCCGTCGGTGGCGACGGTACGGACATAGTTGACCTTGAGTTCGAGTGTCCCGTAACCGATTCCAGCCTCCAGTGTGGAGTGCACGGCGCAACCCATGACGGAGTCGAGCAGCGTCGCGCAGATTCCGCCGTGCAGGGTGCCGAGGGGATTGGCGAACTCGGGCCGGGTGACCACGCTGAATGCGACGGAACCGAAGTTGATTTCTTCCAGCTGCATCCCGAGTAGCCGGGAAATGGGTGGCGTCGCCTCCGGCGCTCCTCCCATGCTCTTCAGCAGTTCGAGTCCGGACAGGTTCTCGATTTCGATGGTCATACCGCACCTTCCGCGTAGACTGATTGGTCCATATCGACGGTAGCAGGGCATGGACCGATCGGTCCATTTGAATGAGGAGGCTGAGGTGACACCGGGTCCACGGCAGCGGCTGATCGATAGCGCGATCGCGATGATGCGCGAACGTGGGGTGCACGGCACCGGCCTCGCTGATCTGCTTAAACGCAGCGGTACGGCCCGGAACTCCATTTATCAGCACTTCCCGGAGGGCAAGGGTGAGCTCATCGCCGAGGCCGAAAGGGAGGCCTCGGCGCAGGCCAACGCGTTCCTTGGCGCGCTAAGGGAGCGTGGCGATACCGAGTACGTCCTCGCCAAATTCATCAAGTGGTGGACAAACCAGCTGCAGACCCACGACTTCGACACCGGATGCCCTCATGCGGCGGCCGCGCTCGCGGGTCCGGGGGAGGAGCAGATCCGGACCGCGGCCCACGACGCCTTCCTGGGGATGCGGACCCAGCTGGAGGGTTCATTGCGGGACTCGGGCCTGGTCGACGGCGCGGACGGCGTGGCGTCGCTGATTGTCAGCGCGATCGAGGGGGCGCTGTTGCAAGCGCGGGCGGCGCGCTCGGTGCAGCCACTGCGCGAGGTTGAGCGCGAACTCGTGGCGCTGATTCGCGCTCGACGGCAGTAGGGGCGAAAACCCTTATTCCGGTTCGACTTCCGAGAGATCGGTAGCGACGTGGAAGGGCGGAGTGCTCTTCCCGATCACCCGATACCGATTCCACGGGTCTGGGTCGCCGATGAAGGCATCCCGCGCGCTATGTGCGGTGCGGATCGTGGCATGCACGCGTGCCTCGTCGCCGACGATCGCGGTCAGTTGTTCGTTCGGCCTGATGCGTCCGATCCATCGGTAAATGCCGTCGATCGGCTCGCTGTACCCCTTGAGCTCCAGCTGGACCGGTACCTCGACACCGCGAACGGTCACCGTCGCCTCGCCGATGTAGTCCGAATCATCATGCGGGCTATGGCTGAAGACGCTGTTGGTGTCGTCCTGTCGGGGAAGGGTCATGGCTCTCCTCTTGACAACCGGGATACCGCCCCGGCAAGCTCGCTGACATATGCGTAACAAAGAGTACCCGATACTATTTAATACGGGTACTAAACCTTGGGGATCAGAGGACAGCGACGTGACGTCCAGTAGTTACAAAGACATCAACTACACCGACTACGAGTTCAGTCAGGCCACCACGGTGGACGGTGGCGTTCCTACGCGTCGTCGCCGGGTGGGTGATCGCCTCAAGACGGCGCGCCGGTTGCTCTTCGAAGCCACAGAGCTCAGCTATGACCCCGAACTGGACATCGACTGGGATGCGCCCCTGAGTTCCGGGATGCATTGGCTGGCTCCCCATCGGGTGTCGCTCTACGGCACCCCCGAGTGGGGTGCACTTTCGGTGGAGCAACGTGACGAACTGGCGCGCCAGGAGCTGGTCAGTCTGCTGAGTTTCGTCGTGGATGCGCAGGGTGCGCTGGCGTCACTGATGTTCCGGGATGTCATCGAGGGCAACACGCTCGCCGATGACTACACCCGCTTTCTGTTGGCCAGCGTTCGCGATATCAGCCGCAACGCGACCATGGTCGGCCGGCTGATCAACAAGACGGGGTTGGAGCTTGTGCCCGCGCCGATGGCCGTGCAGCGTCTGCAGCGGTTCTTCGTCCCACTCATTCCGCATGGTCCTCTCGGCCGTGGATTCATTCTCTTGCTGCACAGGTTGATTCATCAGCTGATGAGTGAGCTCGAGGCCGACGAGCAGGCGCAGCCTGTGGTTCGGCAGGTCGCGAAGATCTGTGTTCTGGTCGGCCGCCGTCAGCTGGAGTTCGCCGAGGACGAGCTGTACCGCGCGGTGGATGCCCGGCGGTATCTGCCCGCTGCCCCGGCTGATATCTCGGTTGCGCTGTTGACGGTCTTGGCGACCTCGCTGATCGTGCGTCCGCAGGTGTACCGCAGCGTGGGCCTGACCGAGCGGGCCGGCCGCAGGGCGGCGGCGCGGAGCGAGAACAGTCGCCACCGCAATCAGGTGTTGTTGCGGCGATACCTCGATATCGCCCAGGACGCAGGAATGTTCACGACCAGCGCCGCGCGGTCGATTCTCGGAGGTCGCGGCCTTTTATGACCCCATTCGGGGATTGACAAACCAGGGTGCAACGTTAAGACTCAAAGTAACGGGTACTGAAAGTAATGTATAAAATTGGAGGGCGGGATCAATGACGACCATCGACCAACCAACGGCTCTTCACGAGGCCGGCGCCTCGTCGGTGCGGGGCAAGTCCGTGGGCGACCGGCAGAAGACGGCGCAACGACTGCTGCGTTCGGCCGCGGAACGTGCCTACGACGGTGAAGTCGACATCGACTGGGATGCCCCCGTGGTTCCTGGGTTGTACTGGACCACTCCGCAGCGGACGTCGCTGTATGGCACCAAACTGTGGGACAAGCTGACCCAGGAACAGCGCATCGAACTGACGCGTCATGAGCTCGGCTCAGTACTCAGCTTCGGCATCTATGTCGAGACCGGTCTCAGCGCCATGCTGTGGCGGCAGGTTGTCGAGCAGAACGGGGGAGCGACCGATCACGGCCGTTACGCGCTGACCGAGGTCAGCGAGGAAGCGCGGCACTCCACAATGTTCGGTCGTCTCGTGAACAAGCTCGGCGTCGAGCCGTACACCTATCCCAAGTTCGCGACGCGCGTCATCCGGCTTCTGGGACTGGCGCCGCTGGGCCCCTCGGGCCTGGGCGGGCTGCTGCTGGTCGAAGAGGTGTTGGACCGCGCGCAGCGCGAATCGATGATGGACGAGACGGTGCAGCCGCATGCGCGCCAGCTGATGAAGATCCATGTGCTCGAAGAGGCGCGGCATATCACCTATGCGCGTGAGGAATTGGTGCGTCAGATCGCCGAACGAGGCCCGGTGTCCAACGCATTCCACCGCGGGGTTTTCGCCCTTGCGGTAATCGGTATCTACCCGGTGCTCTTCAACCCGAAGGCATACCGGTCGGTGGGGATTCATCCGCTGCGCGGCCTGTACGCCTTCTTGACGTCACCGAACTACCGCGAGAACGCGACATGGGTTTCGGAGCCGTTGATGCGCTTCATGCACGAGATCGGTTTCCTGGACGGCAAATTCACCGGGCGACTGTTGCGGATGTCGCGGGCGATGCCAGACGACATCCTGGCCGAGATCAAGTCGCGATAAGCGCGAGAGCAGAACTGGCTCGTTGCCGGTGGCAATGAGCCAGTTCTGCCGTGCCAAGGGTCCACCTTCGAAAACAGAAAGCGATTGCGCCACATGACTGTCACCGATACACCGTCCGAAGAACAGCAGCCCGACACTGTGATCGACAGCGGCTCCGCCGATCCCATCCGGGTCCGGGCGCTGATAGTCGGCACCGGTTTCTCGGGTATCGGTGCGGCGATCGCGCTGCAGAAGATGGGGGTGCCGTTCCGCATCCTTGAAAAGGCCGGCGAAATGGGTGGCACCTGGCGCGACAACACCTACCCCGGTGCGGCATGCGATGTGCCGACGCACCTCTACTCGTTCTCGTTCGAGCCGCGGTCGAACTGGGATCAACTCTTTTCCAGGCAGCCCGAGATCTTCGACTATCTCAAGGAAGTCGCCGCCAAGTACGGCTTGTATCGGCATGTCACCTTCAACACACGTGTCACTCGCGGGTACTGGGACGAGAGCGAGTACCGCTGGCATGTATTCACCGAGAGTGGGCAGGAGTACATCTGCCAGTTCCTCATCTCGGGGGTCGGCGCCCTGCACATTCCGAGCATCCCGGAGATCGACGGCCTCGACCGTTTCGAGGGGCCGGTCTTTCATTCCGCGCAGTGGAACCACGACTTCGACCTCACCGGCAAGAAGGTCGCCGTCATCGGTACGGGTGCCAGCGCTATTCAGTTCGTCCCCGAGATCGTCGGCAAGGTCGGCGAGCTGAAACTCTTCCAGCGCACGCCGCCGTGGGTGTTGCCGCGCAGCAATGTCGAATTCGGTCCGGCGGCCAAGCGGGCGTTCGCAAGCGTCCCGGGGCTGCGGGCGTTGTTCCGCAGCGGCATGTACTTCGGCGCCGAGGCGGGCGCATACGCGATGAACCGGCGCCCGGCCTTGCTGAAAGGCGTTGAGCTGCTGGGCCGTGCGTACATCAAGAGCCAGATCTCGGATCCGGACGTACGCCGGAAGGTGACACCGGATTACCGGGCCGGCTGCAAACGCCTGCTGGGCTCGGCCACGTACTACAAGGCGATCGAGAACCCGAAGACGGAATTGGTCACCGAGTCCATCACGCGGGTGACCGCCGACGGTGTGGTCACCAGCGACGGAATCGAGCGCAAGGTCGACGCCATCATTTTCGGCACCGGCTTCCACGTCACCGACTCGTACAAGTATCTGGATCTGAAGGGCCAGAACGGCGAGGATCTCGGCGACCGTTGGTCGGTAGAGGGTGTCACCGCTCATCGCGGCATCACGATCGCCGGCATGCCCAACCTGTTCTTCCTCCTGGGCCCCAACACCGGGCTGGGCCACAACTCGATCGTGTTCATGATCGAGTCGCAGATCCATTACGTCACCGAGGCCATCAAGCACGTTGATGAGGCCTACGCCCAGGCGATTGTGCCTACCCGCGAAGCCCAGGACCGGTTCAACGCCGAGGTTCAGCGCAAGCTGCAGGGCTCGGTCTGGAACAACGGCGGTTGCCAGAGCTGGTACCTGGACGAGCACGGCAAGAACCGGACGTTGTGGTCCGGATTCACCTTCGAATACTGGTCGCAGACAAGAAAAGTCGATCCCACCGAGTATGAGTTCGAAGGCGCGGTACGCCCGGCTGTGCGCAAGACTATTCCCCTCGCGGACGGTCCGCGGCAGACCTCGCCAAGCCTGTCCGCACGCTAGGCCGCCACTTCCGCCCAACAGAAGCGAGAAACCATGAAGAACTTCGACAACAAGGTCGCCGTCATCACCGGTGCCGGTTCGGGTATCGGCCGCAGCCTGGCCTTGAATCTGGCCCAGCGCGGTGTGCGGTTGGCGCTCTCGGATATCGACACCGCAGGCGTGGCCGATACCGCCGGGCGTTGCGAGAAGGCGGGCGCGACCGCCATCCCCTTTGAACTCGACGTCGCCGACAGGGCCGCCGTGTACGCCCATGCCGCAGACGTCAAGAACGAGTTCGGTCAGGTCAACCTGGTGTTCAACAATGCCGGCGTCGCGCTTTCCGCCGACGTCAAAGACATGGAATGGGACGACTTCGACTGGCTGATGAACATCAACTTCTGGGGAGTTGCGCACGGCACCAAGGCCTTCCTCCCGCATCTCATCGAATCGGGCGATGGCCACATCATCAATGTGTCGTCGGTGTTTGGATTCATGGGCATCCCGTCTCAGAGTGCCTATAACGCAGCAAAATTCGCTGTTCGTGGCTTCACTGAGGCACTGCGTCAGGAGATCCGGGCGGCCAAGTACCCCGTCGGAGTCACCTGTGTGCACCCCGGCGGGATCAAGACCAACATCGCCTCAAGCGCGCGGGGTATCCCCGAGGGCGTGGACCGCGAAACCGTCCGAAAGGGCTTCCAGCTCGCGGCGATCACCCGGCCGGACTCGGCGGCGCGGATCATTCTGCGGGGTGTCGAGAAGAATCGGCCCCGTGTGTTGATCGGTCCTGATGCCCGGGTGTTCGACGCCATACCGCGCATCATCGGACCGCGTTACGGGGATCTGATGGCGCCGTTCTACGGACTCGGCAAGTACGGGCCGGGCAAGAAGATCGCGGCCCGTTTCGGTATCGAGCTCTAGGCGCCGTCGATGACAGACACCGTCACACCGGATGCCCCCAAGGTGACTGGTAATCCCCACGTACATTCACTGGAGGTCGTCGAGATCATCAGGGAGACAGGGGATGCGGTTTCCCTGGTGTTCGAAGTGCCCGATGCCCTCGTCGATGCCTTCCGGTATCGACCGGGGCAATTCCTCACGCTGAAAATCCCCAGTGAACAAACGGGATCGGTGGCCCGCTGCTACTCGCTGTCCAGCTCACCGCATCTCGATGACGACCTCGTCGTCACCATCAAACGCACGGACGGCGGTTACGCGTCGAACTGGCTGTGCGACAACGTCGTCGTGGGTGATCACATCACCGTGCTCACCCCGTCCGGGGTTTTCGTGCCGCGGTCGCTGGACGGCGACTTCTTGCTGATCGCGGCCGGCAGCGGCATCACCCCCATGCTGTCCATCGCTAAGTCGGTGCTGCTGGGTGGTGCCGGAACGGTGTACTTGTTCTACGCGAACAGGGATGAGCAGAGCGTCATCTTCGGTGCCGAGATCGACGACATCATGGTGGAGTTCCCGGACCGGCTGCGGGTTGTGCACTGGCTCGAATCCGAGCGCGGATTGCCGACCCGTGACGCCATGGCCGAGTTGTTCAAGGCCTACACCCGGTACGGCACCTACATCTGTGGCCCGGCGCCGTTCATGGACGGGGCGCGCGCCGCGTTGTCGGCCGTCGGGATGCCGGCCAGCCACATTCACGTCGAGCTCTACCAGTCGCTGACCGGCGACCCGTTCGCCGACATCGTGGTCCCGCAGGGTGGCGGGGACACCGCGGAGGCGACGGTGGAACTCGACGGCACACAGGTCACCGTCGAGTGGCCCAGGAACACCCCGCTGCTCGACGTGCTGCTCGCCCAGGGCCTCGATGCCCCGTACTCATGCCGCGAGGGTGCCTGCAGCGCGTGTGCCTGCACGGTGCGCCGCGGCGAGGTACGGATGCTTCGCAACGACACCCTGGTCGATGCCGACCTGGCGATGGGGCTGACGCTGGCCTGTCAGGCCGTTCCGGTCACCGACAGCGTCGATATCGTCTTTGACCAGTAGACGCGAGATTGCGCGCGATCTTGGATATGGTCACGGGATGCGTACCCTGCCGATCCTTGGCGCCGTGACCAGCGCGATTGCCGCCTTGATGCTGGCGGGCGTGGCGTCCGCCGACCCAGATACCCCGAATCCTCTTGACCCGTCCGGGCTTCCGAACGTCAACGGCCTCACTCCGGTGTCACCGCTGGAGTACAGCGTCTTGGCGGACACGGCCTACGGCTTCACCATTCCCGGTGGGATCTCCTGCATGATCAAGCGCGCCGATGCCAGCTATGGCTGCAGTGGCCCGCTGCCCGGGGCGCCCAATGGAGCGAACCTCGTCAGCGGCAGTAACGCCCCCGGTTTCGCCAGCACCGACCGGCCGATTTACGGCCTCGGCGGCGATGTCTTCAAGCCCCTGGCGCCGGGGCATCGCCTGAGCTACCGCGAGGTCAGCTGCGGCCTGGACGGTGGCGGCACCTTGACCTGTGTCAACAACCGCTGGCAGAACGGCTTCGTGGTGGGTCCGGGCGGCAGCTACACCACCTAGCCGCTGGTTAGATTGGTCGCATGCGTCTTGGGAACCTGCTGATCGCCGTTCTGTGCGGCATCGTCCTTGTCGGCTGCGATAGGGGAGAAGCACCCACGGACGCCCCCGCGCAGGAATCCGCCAGTGTGTCAGCCTCTGCCGTGGCAACCCCCACCGCGACCGTTGACCCCGCCGGCGAACCCGCCTGCCCCAAACACGGCGGTCGCTGGGACGCCGTTCAGGGCTGCGTCATCGACGAGGTCACCCCGCAGGCCACCCAGCACCTGCTCATCCCCGTCCAGTGGGATTCGTCCTTCCCTGAGCTGCAGAAGGCGACCGACGAGCTGGTGGCGGATATCCGCGCTAATTTCCGCAAGTCCGTCGAGCGTGCGGGAGCCCCGCCCGAAGGCAAGCCGTGGGCGCTGCAGGTCAGCTTCGAGGCGTATCAGGGCAAGGGTGTGCATCCCTCCGACAGCGTGCGGTTCTCGATCAGCGAGTCGCTCGGCGGCTATCACCCGGGATTCGCCTTTCGCACCCTGGCCTTCGACCGCGTCACCAAACAGCCCATCACCATCGGGTCGCTGGTGATCGACCCGGCGACGGCTCTGCCCAAGATCGCCGCGCTGGTCCGCGCCGATCTGCGCGCGCAGCTCGGCGGTGTGGGAACCGAATTCGTCGATACCGGAACGGTTCCGGAGCCAGGCAATTTCACAGAACTTTCGCTGGACGGCGACGCGCTGCTGTTCTCTTTCGAGCCATACCGCGTGGCCGCGTACGCCGAGGGGCCGATGCAGAGCCGGGTGGCGCTATCCGAGCTGCGCGATGTGGTGAAGCCCGAGTACCTGCCCGCCTGATCAGAATCCGGTGCCGTGCACCTCGTGGCCGGGAGTGGCCGCCATGAGTCCGCGATAGGCCTGCTCAACTGTGGAGCCGTGGTTGATCACCCCGTCGACCTCACGGGCGATCGGCATCTGGATGCCGTACTCGTCGGCAAGGGTCATCACCACGGAGGACGCCTTCACGCCCTCGGCCACCTGATTCATCGATTCGATGATCTCGTCGATGGTCTTGCCCTTGCCGATCTCCTCGCCCACGTGCCGGTTGCGGCTGCTGGCACTCGTGCAGGTGACGATGAGGTCGCCCAGGCCCGCCAGGCCGGGAAAGGTCTCCGGGTTACCGCCCATGGCCACACCGAGTTTGGTCATTTCCCGCAGTGCCCGCGCGATCACCATGGCGCGGGTGTTCTCGCCGATCCCGATCGCGTAACCCATGCCGCTGGCGATGGCGAAGACGTTCTTGAGTGCGCCCGCCATCTCCACACCCACCACGTCGTTGGTGCTGTACACGCGGAAGCGCGATGTGCGGAACAGCTCGCCCAGACGCGCTGCCTGGTGCTGATCGGGCATCGCGACCACCCCAGCGGCCGCATACCCGCGAGCCACCTCCTTGGCGATGTTGGGCCCGGCCAGGATGCCCGCCGGGTGTCCTGGCAGCACTTCCTCGATGATCTGTGACATCCGCATCCGGGAGCCCTGCTCGAGGCCCTTAACCAGCGACACGATCGGCACCCACGGACGTAAGGACTGCCCGATCTCGGTCAGCACCTCGCGGAAGCTGTGGGAGGGAACACCCATGATCACCACATCGGCCTGTTCGATGGCCTCGTGCAGATCCGAGGTGGCGCGCAGGCTTTCCGTCAGTTCGACCTCGTCGCTCAGGTACCGCGAATTGCGGTGCCGTTCATTGATATCCGCGACGGTTTCCGGCGAACGGGCCCACTGCAGGGTGGGGCTGCGGCGCGCCACAATCGAGGCCACCGTGGTGCCCCAGGATCCGCCCCCGAGGACGACGACTTGTGGTTCACGAAGTGCTGCCATGCCCGCCAGGGTATGGGCCCGATGCGCCGTGAATATGGACTTCGGCAATATGAGTGCGGTGTTGATCGATGTGACGCTCACGACCGGGCTGACCACCATGGCCGCCGATGCCGCCGAAGCCGAGGGGGCCGGCTACGCGGGTATCTGGACATTCGAGGGCGCGCACGACCCGTTTCTGCCGCTGCTGCTGGCCGCCGAGCACACCAGGGATGTCACCCTGGGGACCTCCATCGCGGTCGCCTTCGCGCGAAATCCGATGCTGTTGGCCAACATTGGCTGGGATCTGCAAGCCTACTCGGGCGGGCGATTCATCCTCGGGCTCGGTACGCAGATCAAACCGCACATCACCCGTAGGTTCGGCATGCCGTGGAGCAGTCCCGCGGCGCGGATGCGTGACATGGTGCTGGCGGTGCGCGCCATCTGGCAGTCGTGGCAGGAACGTGGGCGTCTGGACTATCGCGGCGAGTTCTATCAGCACACCCTCATGACGCCAATGTTCATGCCTGATCCCGCCGAGGTGAGCGCCTTTGGCCCGCCACCTATCTGGCTGGCCGGTGTCGGTAGCGGGATGACCGAGGTTGCGGGCGAGGTGGCCGACGGATTCTTGTCCCACCCGTTCTGTACACCCGACTACCTCGCGCAGATCACCGTGCCGACGCTGGCACGTGGCGCGCAGAAGTCCGGAAAGACACTCGCCGACATTCAGATCCACCACTCGCCGATGATCATCATCGGGCGCGACGACACCGAGCTGGCGAGTGCGCGGGCGGCGGTGCGCAAGCAGCTCGCCTTCTATGGGTCCACGCCCGCCTACTGGCCGATCCTGGAACTGCACGGGCGCTCAGAGGTTGGCCCGAAACTCAAAGAGCTGTCCAAACAGGGCGAATGGGATGCGATGACCAATCTGATCGACGACGAGTTCGTCGATACCGCGGCGATCACCGTGACCGATCCCGCGCAGGGCGCGCGCCAATTGCGGGACCGCTACGGCGATCTGGTGCACCGGTTGGGTTTCAACACCCCGTACCGGCCCGATCGTGCACTGCTGGCAGCGCTGCTGACCGCCTGCGCGGAGGCTCACTAGGCGTGGGTACCTGAGATCGCCACCCCGGCCCCCAGGCCGACAATCATGAAGCCGCCCGCACCGCCCATTGTCTCCAGGCGCTTGGGTGAACGGGCGAACCAATTGCGCGCGGTGCTGGCCAGCAGTGCCCACAGGCTGTCCGAGACAAGAGCTATCGCGATGAACACGATGCCGAAGAGGAAGATCTGGGTCGGCACCGAGCCTGCGGCAGGATCGGCGAACTGCGGCAGCACCGCGGCGAAGAACAACGCCGTCTTCGGGTTGGTCAGGCCGACGATGAAGCCCTGCCGGAAGACGTGTCGTTGTCCCGCCGCGGGCCGGTCTGCGTTCAATGCCTCGTTGAGCGACTTGCGGTTCCGAATCGCCTGTACGCCAAGGTAGATCAGATAGGCAGCGCCAACCAGCTTCACCGCCGTCAGCGCCCAGGAGGAGGCGGTCAGCAGGGCGCCCAGTCCGGCCGTCGCAGGCGCCACGAACACCGCGGTGCCTGCCGTATTGCCCAGCACGCTCAGCAGGCCCGCGCGGCGGCCCAGGCTGAGCGAACGGCCGACGGAAAACAGCACGCTCGGTCCCGGAATCACGATGAGGGCGTACGCGACGAGCGCGAAGCCGATCAGGTGCGATGGCGAGACAGCGGGGATCATCGACCGATCCTGCTACCGGTAGTTCACGAACTGCAAGGCAATATCCAGGTCCGAGCCCTTCAACAGTGCCTGGACGGCCTGCAGGTCATCACGCTTCTTGCTCGACACCCGGATCTCTTCGCCCTGCACCTGCGACTTGACACCCTTGGGGCCCTCGTCGCGGATGATCTTATTGATCTTCTTGGCGTTCTCGGTGTCGATGCCCTGCTTGAGGGTCCCGGTGAGCCGGTAGGTCTTGCCGCTGGGCTGCGGGTCGCCCGCGTCGAAGGCCTTCATGCTGATGTCCCGGCGGATCAGCTTTTCCTTGAAGACGTCCACGGCCGCCTTCAGACGCTCCTCGGTGGAGCTGATCAGCTCGATGGTCTCGTCACCTTTCCAGGCGATAGTGGTGTCGGTCCCACGGAAGTCGAATCGTGTGGTCAGCTCCTTGGCCGCCTGATTGAGCGCATTGTCGACCTCCTGGCGGTCGATCTTGCTCACGATGTCGAATGATGAATCCGCCATGACTGCTCCTCTTTCTGGTCTTCGTATGTTCCGTATCCAGTCGGTTTGCGTTGGCACGACCCTATCGTTGTATCCTGCATCGTCTGATAAGGCGGGTTGCCCGAGCGGCCAATGGGAGCGGACTGTAAATCCGTCGGCTTACGCCTACGCAGGTTCGAATCCTGCACCCGCCACAGCACTCAGGCCCCCTTTCGAGGGGGCCTGAGGTTTTTTCAGGGGGGATGCGCAGATTGCGCCCGGCGTATCGGCTCAGCGCAGATGGCCGGCCAGCTGTCCCTGCTCGCCGAAGAGTTCGGTGTTCCAGCGTTCAACCAGGTCGGTGTTGTCGAATTCATCCGGATGGAAACCGGGCCGGTTGTAGGCCCTGACCCGGGCGAGCACGTCCCGGGTCACGAAGGGCGAATGCCGCAGTTCGGCAATGCTTCTGAACAACCTGACGGGGTTGTACGTCGCCCGGTCGAGAAGCAGCGACATCAGGGTGTCCAGGAGCGTCCCGCACAGGAACACCGTCGTGATCAGCCGCATCGCCCACGCGCGCATGCGCTCGGTGCCCCCGACCGTTCGATAGACGTCGAAGGCCACGGCGCGATGTTCGGACTCTTCCAGCGCGTGCCAGAGGAGCATCGAGCGGACCTCGCCCTCGCCCAGCAGATCTTGCGCGCGCTGATCGGTCAGCAGAGTCTCGGCGAGCGTCGCGGTGTAATGCTCCAGGGCCGCCGTCATGGCGAGGTTGAATCGAGGCGGCAGGTACCGCGTGTAGAGACTCATCCCTCGTTTGGTCATCCGGTCGACGATGCCCGTCGGGTAACCCATCTGCTGCAGTCGCTCGTTGAGTTCGCGGTGCTCACGCCCGTGTGTCACCTCCTGACCTATGAACCCGGCCACCTGCTTTTTCAGCAGGGGATCGGTGATCTGGTCGGAGAAGTGTTTGACGGACCGGATGAAGTAGTCCTCTCCCTCCGGGAACACCGCCGACAGCATCGCGATGATGTGGCTCATCACCAGATCGCCCTGCACGTAGTGGCGATTCAATGAACCGGTCGGATACCGGAACTTGATGCGCCTTGTCTTGATGGGCCGGGCGGCTTCGTCAACAGGGGTGTTCATAGCGGCTCCTGGGTGGGTGTTTCACGGGTGGCTCGATTGACGCCCTCGGCAGGCCAGGGCTCTGGGCCGGTGTCGGGATGATGACGCCAGATGGAGCTGGCGACGACGTAGTGGGCGATGAGGGCGATTCCCCAGCCCAAGAGGGGATAGATGAACCACGGGTATGCCGTGCCATGGTCGAACTGCCAGGTAAGCGCCCAGATCGCCACGAGCAGGACCTGCACAGCGGCGTAGGTGCTGGCGTGGATCCGGAAGGCAGTTCGATTCATCTGCCCGATCCATGCCCGGCGTTTTCGATCGAGCCGTCGCTGCTCCTCGTCGGCCCGGCGTTCGGCACGTTCCACTGCACGTTCAAAGGCGTCATCGCTCACTGCTTGGCTCCTCTCCTGCGATCGTCAACTCTGGCAAGGCCAGTAATCTCCAGGGCGGCCTGATCGAGGATCTTCTCCACCGCGGTGGGATCCACCCGGCCTGCCGACGGCATGATCCGCGCGGAGAACCGGGCGAGGATCTTCTCGAATGAGTCGCCGCGGCCGAACCGTGCGCCGGTGCGCAGCTCCACGCCCGCCAGTACGTCGGCTCTGCTGGTCAGTGCCCGCTCGCCCTCGGCTGACGTGCGGTACACCGTCCGGCCCTCGCGTGTCTGGCCGTTCAGTAGGCCTTCGGCGGCCAGTGCTTCGACTGCGGGATACACGGTTCCGGGCGATGGTTGGTAGCCACCGGCGCCGAACAGCCGTGATAGTTCGGACATCAGTTCATAGCCGTGCATGGGCCGCTGCGCCAGCAGCGCCAGGAGCACGAGGGGCAGTTCGCCATGACGGAAGAAACGTGCCATGACCGTGCCTCCTCTCCGCACCTACGAAACTATTACGAAAGTAGTATCGAAACTATTACGAAGTCAATGGCTCGGTGAGTGGTTCGCCAAGGAGGCACTACATCTGTTGTGGTTCATTTCCGGATCAGCCCCGTGCCGGCGCGAAGAGTGGGGAAATTGGTGCGACCATGCCCGCATGGCTGAAGACGCGGCGGTGGCGCAGGCTCGGGTCCTGCTGCGGTCGCTGTATGAGCACGTGGACTATGTGTCGCAACAGATCGACAAGGCCGAGCGGCAGATCGACCGCCACGCGAATCTTGCTGCCCCACGCCATCATCGGCGCTTGCGCGCCATGCGCAAGGAACTTGACGAGGCGCATCGTCTCATCAGCGGCCTGCACGGTTGTTACCCGGCCACGCGTGCGACATCGCGCGAGACGTCGTACTGATCGGCGCCGGGACGGTCTAGCCGGCGGTCACCGTCAGCTGATCTTGTCCCTCGGCGATATGGGCCGTGGCATGAAAAGTCTTCCCGGTGTGCGACACAAGAAATCGATAGTCACCGGCCACCGGTGCGGAGATGACCACCTCGCCCCAATCGTCGGCCACCATGGCAATATCGTGGACCTCGCCGGGCGCCGAGTCGATGCTGATCACAGCACCGGCCATCGGACGCCCGGCGGAGTCTCGAAACGAGATGCCGACCACGTATCCTCCTGTGTCCGGATTCTCTGATTACCTGAAAAGCCTTGTCACATACCGCCACTCTTCCACGTCGACATGTTGTTGAAGACGGCGCTGTTGATCCGGGTGGCGGAGTTGCCCGAGTTGGCGCCGTTGGTGTGAATGCCGACGCCGTAACGGTTGCCGTTCTGCAACACCCATACCGGTGAACCGCTCTGACCGCCCGTGGTGTCGATGTCGTAGGTGATGACGCGGTCGGAGACCGACTTGGTGCGTTGCGCCATGAACCACTGCTCGCCGTTCTTCTCGCCGGGATACCCGGACAGGTTCAGCGCGGCGGCCTTCAGGAAATCGTCATTGCGAGTGGCGAAACCGAAGTATCCCGTCTGATCGCCCGGACGTGACGACGCCGGCAGGATGATCGCGCCATAGTCGTTGTCGCGATTCTGGTTCTGGGTCCAGCCGGTGACGCTGCGGAAGGCGGTACCCACGTGCGTGCCGAACGGGCGCACACCGGCATTGCGCCCGGGGATCACCTGGATCGAGCGCACCCAGCCGCCATCGGCATGCATATAGACGCAGTGCCCGGCCGTCATCACGGTGCGGGGAGCGATCAGCCAGCCCGTTCCGACATAGGTGCGGTTGTTGGCGGAGGTGATGATCAGGTGGCAGATTGCACGCCAGGGGAACGTGGTGGTGTTGCCGACCCGAACGCCATCATCGGTACCGATGATGACCTCGGCGCTGTTGGCCAACTCGGGGTAACTACCCAGAATGGCGTCCAATGGCGCGAGCTCTGACTCGTCGGTGCTCAACCCGTCGACGGAACCCAGTTCACTGACTGTGGATTCACCGTGCGCTTGTGTTGCGGCGTTGGTGGTTTCGGTGTCGGCGTCGCCCGCTCGCGCCGACGGCAATTCGTGTTCGGTGACAGCGGCCGCACCGGCGGCCCCTGAAATTTCGTACTCGGTCTCGGACGGCTTGTGATTCGTCGACTTGACTGCGGTGGCCATTTTTATCTCCCTGCATAGGGTGTGAGTTCGAGCTAGGACGTATTCATCCTGTTCGGTACCGGAGCGTGATTCACGCGTAGTGCGGTACTCGATCTCACACTGCGGGAGCGGTTTTCGTGTTCAGTTCTGGGAGGCGCGCGCGGCCGAGACGATAGCCCACGCCACCTCGGGATGCTTGATATCGCTGTGTGCACCACTGAACTGGGATTGGCTGGCGTCGTCGATGACCTTGTTGGCGTCAAGCCGGTAGAAATGCCCGCGCTGGAAGTCGTACGGCTTTCCGGCCTCGGCAAGCTCGAGTGTCGTCGCGGCCGGATCCTGCTGGTATCCGTCGTGACCCATCGCGCCCCAGCGGAACCAGGGGTCTTGTCCGGCTTGGCTGTCCTGCCGCGCAAGCATGCTGGCCGCCGGGTACCACCAGCCGACCGCGCGATCGGCGGCGGTGTATGTCGACAGCAGCGGCCCGTCCACACGCTCTTCGAGCCCGGCGAGGCCGCCGGGTCCGCGGCCCGGGTCGAAGAGCAGCTTGCGGTTGAAGGTGAAGTGGGAGAAGGCGCCCTGGATCAGGGTGAGCGACTTGACGGGGCTGGTGCCGGTTGCCGGAAGCCCTGCCAGCGCGTAGGAGACCAGTCGCGCCCCGAAACTGTGTCCGATGAGGTGAATACGGGGCGGGCCGTCGGGGCCCGACAGTGAGGCCAGCAGCGGACCGAGACCGCGCTGGCCGACAACTCCGGCCCGGTTCTTCATCTCGTAGTAGCTCATCGTGCGCAGGATCTCGCGAGCCCCCGACCACAGCGCGGCGAAGGGATTACCAAGTCCCTGTGCGGCACTCGTCGACTTCGGTGCCATGGCGGAGGCTTGTCCGAACACCGCGAGCGGATCGCCCTTCACGATGTCGGACTCGCCGCTGTCCTCTTGCGACTGGGCGGGGGTGGTGACCAGTCCGGCGGCCAAGGTATGGAACTCGATGAGCTTGGCCGACTGCTGCGGTTTCTCGTCGAGCAGCTCGCCCATCTTTTTCAGTTGCGCGGCCTGGACGGGGAAGCGTGGCGTGAGGGCCGCGGCCAGCTCCGCGCCCGTGGAAGGTACGGGCGGCGCGCTATCGGGGCTGTCGTCGGGCAGCAGCACCGACGGCCAGTTGATTCCGGCGACGGCCACACCGTCTGTATCGCCGCCGAGCTGATCGGCGATCAACGAGAACATCGCGGTGTAGAGCTGGCGTGCGGAAGCCACATTGTTGTTCCATCCGTGTGACATCAGGAACAGATCGGTGATGCCACCGGCCGCGACCGCGGCCGGCAATCCGCCATCGCCGTCACCGGTGGCGTCGTTGAGTGAGCCATCGGCGTTGAAATCCGGTTCGTAGTAGGGCAATCCTTTGATCGTTGTCATGATGTAATCGCTCGTCTCTAGGTGTTGGATAGTGCACGCATCAGGTCGACAAGCCCCGCGCCCTGAAAGAACTCGTGACGCCCCAAGTCGACGGCCGACTTCAGGAAGATGTCCTTGACCTCTTGTGGTTTACCCACGAACTCCGTGCGAGCCGACAAAAATGCGGCGATCGCACCCGACACATGTGCGGCGGCCATGGAGGTCCCGCTGTCTTCGATGTAGTTGGCGGCCCCCTCGGTGCCGTCGTCCTTCAACAGGTCAATGCCCTTGGCCATGAGACCGGTTGCCGCAGAGGTGATCCGCTCACCAGGGGCCACCAGGTCGGGTTTGCGCCGGCCATCGAGAGTGGGCCCCTTGGAGGAGTCGAACGTGACACCGCTGGTATGCGGCCGGTACCGGTGGACCGAGCCGACGGTGATGGCGGTGGCAGCATTGCCGGGATCGGTGATGGTGGAGAGCTGGCCGTAGACATCGGCCGTTGTGCCCAAGATCGCGGCGCCCACACCGGCTGCCGCGGTGCCGGCCCCGAGGTTTCCGGCACTGACGACGCAAACCACCCCTGATCCGGTGAGCAGATCGAGCTCGCGGCACAGCGGGCTTTGGCCCGCCGCGTAATCCCTTGGCATCCATCCGCATCCCAGCGACAGATTCACGCCGTGGATCTGTAGGTCGTTGCCGTAGCTGTTGATCTCGCGCACATAGTTGAGGGCGTCGATGAGCACACTGGACAGGGTCTTGCCGTCGTCGTCGAGGACCTTCAGGCTCACCAGGTTGGCGTGCGGAGCCACCCCGGACAGCCTCGACCCCTGCGCCAGCACTCGCGGAACCCATTCCGGCAGCCCCTCGGCGGTCGGTTGAGTGGATGCGATCCGGATGAGTTTCGGGTCGGTGGGGGATTCGCCCGCGATGATGCCGGCCACATGGGTGCCGTGTCCGTAGACGTCGACGAGCGGCCCCTTCGAGGCCTCCGGGGAAAGCGTGAAATCTTTGTGCAGCGGCATCACTGAATCCGCGGTGAGGGTGCCGTTAGCGGCGAAATGGGGATGCTCGGCATCGATTCCCGAATCCAGCACGGCCCAAACGACTCCGGTCCCGCCGGAGCCATAGGTACGGATCGCCGCATCGGCCTTGATCGTGGTGAGTGAGCGGTCCAGATGCGCCTCCACCACCAGATCCGGCCACACCCGCCGGATCAGCTGCAGCGCTTGTTGTGCGCTTTTGGCGGTAGGGGACTTGGCGCCGCCACGGACCAGGCGCTGGATTTCGTCGGGGGTGAGCATGCACCGTACATAGTGGCGGCCGACGGGCGTTGGTGTGGGCGGCTCGTCGCGCAGTACCCGATTGAACATGTGCAGGAATTGGTCGCGCACATCGTCGGGGTCGACACCCGCCCCGACGAGAAGCTCGATCAGCACCATCCTGCGATCGTCATCGTCGGTGACCAAGGCGTTGGCCTCGGCCGGCAGTGCCGTCTGCGGATCGGCCAGGACCATCGGGCTTATGACCGATGGCCGTTTGGGCCCGCGTGGCACGGGGCTGCTCATCGCACACCGAAGGGCATGAATCCGGTGGAACTCATCTGACGATTGTGAACCCAAACGTCCTTGTCGGTCATGAGTATTCGCCTACTCGGTCGATCCGCCGGCCCACGCGGGCGTCCACGGTGCGAAAGGATTCGCGACACCGTCCAGCGCGGCGTCCAGGGACGGGAAGTGCCGGAGCAGCACCGAACGCATCGAGTTGTCCCTGACCCACGCGATGCCTTCCGGCGTGTAGATCTCGGGCCGGAAGTCGGTTGTGAAGAATCTGTCGCTCTCCAGCCGGCGGGACGCCATCAGCACGAAGATTCGAAAAGCGGTGTCGCTGAACCCAAATCCCTTCGGTTTGGGCTCCGCGTACAGCCCGACCATCAGATCCACTCGTTCGACATCGCCGTATATGGCCGCGAGCTCCTTGGCCACCACGGGGTCGTCGGTGAGCTCGCCGAACGAAGACACCGGCCGCAGACGCAGCATCCGCCGGAACTCGTTGTAACGGGGCACGCCCCGCTCACGGACCCGGAGCACGTCGATGGCGGCGAGATCCAAAATGGATCCGTCCGGCCGCTCCAGACGTTGCAGATGACGCGGGAAGTTATGCAGAGTCAGCGCACCCGGATTGGCACGGCCGAACGAATAAATGATGTTCTCTATCGACGTCTCGCTGAAGCGGGTTCGCACATGTTGGACGGCCAGATCCGGTAATTCGTGTTCGGCGATCACGGAATCATCGGAGGCCGACCGCAGCACGAAACGATCGGGAATTAGCGGGTGCATGCGGTACACCGCGACAAATTCTTCGGTCAGCGAATATGGCACGTTATGCAGACTTGTGGGGGAGCCGGGTATACCGCGCAGCAGAGCGTTATGTGGCTGGCGCCGAAATAGGTTGCCTAAGCGCTCGCCCAGAATGCCGGACCAGTTGGAGTTCATCGCGAATACCGTGGTGGGGTGCCCGATTATGGCGGGAGTCCAGTCGATCGTGTGGATTTTCGCCATCAGCGCGGTGTTGACTAGGCGGGCCTTGTCGTACAGCTCCTGGTCGGACATTTCCGGATGACAGGCAGCCAGATGCTCGCAGATCGCGTTGTGTTCCCGCATGAACAGCGAATGCAGGATGGCCAGGCCGACCCAGAAGTTCACGGCCGTCTCTGATGTGCTGGCCAGCGCCTCGACATCAGCAGGCGGCAGGCCTTGTCCGTCCAGCCGTAGCGTGCCCCCGGACCCGGTGCGCAGCGCATCGGCGATGACGCGGGTGCCGCCGTAGACCTGCGATCCGTCCCACCAATGGGTGTCCTGCGTGACGAACGTCGGGGGACCGGACGCATCGGGGCATGGGTCGGGTGCGGTGCGGCGTATCTGCATCGGACGCTGTGGCCACGGATCGTTCCCGTCGACCGGCACCGTCCATGGCTCGGCTTCGACGGTGTTATGGCTGAACCAGTCGTGGACCTCGAATTGGATCCATGCCGCGGCCAGCACGTTCAGCGTCGTCGCCGGAATGAACTCGTCGCGGGTCAGCAGCCTGCGGCTGATCAGCCGCGGGTTCGGGTCCAGGAGTTGTTCGGAGGATTCGGGGAAGGTCTGGGCAAGGGGCGCGTTACGCCCGAACCGGCTGCCGACCGACCCCATCAGCGGATGTTCGAGGTTGTTGTAGGTGCCGTCCAACGTCCGGGCACTGCGGTAGGCGGCGTCCTCCGGCGGCGGTGATCCACCCGGCGCCCGCCCCGTATCGAACAGATTGTCGGCTCGCAGCGCGTTACGGAGCCCGATGAGCACTGCGATGCCGAATGCCGTGGGCAGGCGTGACCACCCGACCGACCGATCAATTCGTGTTGCGAGCCACGAGGCCAATGTGGTGGCTGATGTGGCGGGTCCACTCTTTTTCGCCATACCGTAATGCTGACAAATTCTGACGCGTCAGAACGTGAGTATTGCGCTACTCGATACCCACGAAATCGGATTTCCGATCGCACCGGGAATACCTCGTCAATTCACGCACATGGGCGCTGGCCGCAGCGCAGGATTGAGTAGTCGTGTACTCATGCGCGGCACCTCCGGCATTCACGACACTGAGAACGTCACCGTGTCCGATGGATATCGACCGTCCCGGACCACTAATACGGGAGGACTGGACCGCGATGGGCGCCACCGATGAATCGATCGAAGCGACGCGTACCTACCTTCGGTACAACGAGAACATGGACGCGGCACCTCCCGGCGAGGAGGAAGCCATCGACAAGATCGTCAAGGTGCTGCACACGAACAACCAGCGGGCCTTCCGGAAGTATCGGCATGCCGTTCGTGATGCGCACGCGAAGAGCCACGGCATCTTGCGCGGGGAGCTGACGGTCTATCCGGACCTGCCACCGCACCTACGCCAGGGCATGTTCGCAACGCCCGGTAGTTATCCGATCATCTCCAGGTTGTCCACCACGTCTGGCCTGCTGCGCAGCGACCGGATCCGGGGCGTGCGGGGCCTGGGCATCAAGGTCCTGGGTGTGGCGGGCCCGCGGACGCTCCCCGATGACGAGGCCACCACCCAGGATTTCGTGTTGGTCACCCACCGCGAGTTCCTCTTCGCCGACGCGAAAGCATATCTACGGCGGGGGATGCCCACGGCCTGGTTGCTGGCGCGGCTGCCGGATACCGCGCTGAGACTGGGTAGCAACCTTCTCGGCGGGGTGGCGAAACTGCTTCCACGCGTGGGACTCTCACTGCCGGAATCGGTGGCCGTGTTCGTTCGGCCCAACACCCACATCCTCGGTGACACGTTCTATTCCTCGGCGCCGCTGCGGTACGGAGAGTATGTGGCCAAGCTCAGTTACGTACCGCTGTCGAAGTCCGTGCGGGACCTCGAAGGGGTCCTTCTGCCGGACGACATCGCTGACGACGAGTTCCGCCACCTGGTATCAGAGTTCTTCCGGCACAACAGTGCTGAGTACGAACTGAGGGCGCAACTATGCACCGACGAGAAGACCATGCCCCTGGAAGATGCCACCGTCGCGTGGCCGGAAGGGGACTCCCCGCATCGGGGAATCGCCAAAATCGTCTTCCCCGTGCAAGATTCATATGGTGACAAGAGGCGGGTGTTCGGAGACGACGTACTGTCCTTCAATTCATGGCGCGCCCTGGCCGCGCATCGGCCATTGGGGTCGATCAACAGGTTGAAACTTCGGGTTTACGAGGCCTCCAGCAACTTTCGGCATGAGAAGAACGGTGTGTCGCGGATGGAGCCGGCCGGGGTTCAGGATCTACCGGACTGAGATGGTTGCGATGACACGTGCGATCACCAAACCAGCCGCACCGGAGAAACCGGCCCCCGGACTGGCCCACACAAACCGCCGTCGCGATCTAAACTCTTTCTCCATGTCGGGGAGCTGGCAGTTGCTCGACCGCCCAAACGAATTCGAGGCTGTCCGCGCGACGCTGTCGGACAGCCTGTCGTGCGGTGTGGTGCTGGTCGGCTCGGCGGGAGTAGGCAAGACCACCCTCGCGCGCACGGTCACCGACTCGCTGGAATGCCAGGTTCGCTGGGTGGCGTGCACCGAGTCGTCGCGGAACATTCCGCTGGGCGTGTTCGCTCACTGGATACAGACAACCGGATCGCGTGACCCGGCTGCGCTCATCGCTGCGGCGCGGGAATCCATTGTCGCGACGCCACATCCGATCATCGGGATCGACGATGCTCATCTGCTGGATGATCTGTCGGCGACTCTGCTGCATCAGATCGCGGTCGGCCATGCGGGCCGGCTGGTGGCCACCGTGCGTAGCGGCGAGCCCGTTCCCGATGCGGTCACCGCATTGTGGAAGGACGACTACCTGCGCCGGTTTGAACTCGAGGCGTTCACCAAGCAGCAGAGTGTCGCCCTCGTGGAATCAGTGCTCGGCGGAGCCCTCGAAGGGCTGAGCGCCGACGTGATGTGGGAGTCATCCGGTGGAAATCCGCTGTTCCTGCGACATCTGGTGGAAGGGGCCGTTGAGGCCGGATCCCTCACCGCCGTCAACGGCGTGTGGCAACTGCGCGGTAACACGGTTGTCCCGTCGGGGCTGGCCGCGCTGCTCGGAGATCGCCTCGAACAGTTGGACGGCGACGTACTCAACGTGCTGAAACTGCTGTCCTTGTGTGAACCGCTCAATCTCGACACATTGTGCGAGATCGCAGGTGGCGATGCTCTGGACGGTGCCGAGCTCAGCGGCTTCGTCCGTGTCGAAGCCGACGGCCGGCGGATGAATGTGCGGTTCAGCCATCCGATGCTGGGCGAGGTGATCCGGCGCAGAGTGGGCACCGCATCGGCCCGGCGTCTGCGCGGTCAGCTGGTGCGGGCACTTCGGGAGCGTGACATCGACTCGGCTGCCAAGCGCATCCGGCTCGCGCAGCTGTCGGTCGGCAGCGACGAGGCCACGGACCCGGCCCTCCTGGTCTCCGCCGCGAAGGACGCGGTGTATCTGTCCAACCTGCCGGTGGGTGAGCATCTGGCGCGCTGCGCGGTGGAACGTGACGGAGGCCTGCGCGCGGCCGAGGTGCTCTCGCGCGCTCTGCTGTGGCAGGGCCGGCCCGAGGAAGCCGAGCAGGTGCTCGCCGAGTTCGATCCGGACCAGCTCGATGAACTCTCGCTGGTCCTGTGGGGCCTTCCGCTGGTGTCCATCGCGTTCTGGTCGATGGGCGATGTGCGGCGTGCACACGAGCTGATGGCACTGCTGCGTGAACGGGTGCAGCATCCCGCCCTGAAACTGGTCGTCGACGCGACGGGGGCGGCGTTGGCCGTACACGAGAACCAGTTCGACGAGGGGCTGGCGGCGGCGACGCTGGTGCTGTCGGATCCGGAGGCTCCCCGGCAGGCGGTGGAATTCGCGGCGTTCGGTATCGGGCTCGCGCTGCCCGTCGCTGGCCGCGGCGACGAGTTCGAGCCGATCGCCGCGAGGTGCCGTGCGCAGAAAAGATCCACCGACGGCATGATCGCGGTGATGGTGCGTTACTGCGATGTGCTGGCACTTGTCTACACGGGGCAGCTTCGGCTGGCCGACCGCCGGGTCACGGAATACACCGAATTCTCCTCGGCCGGACAGTTTCTGGCGTGGGCGATAGCGCGCATCATGGCCGGTCTGGTTGCCGTGCACCGCGGCGCCTTCCCGACGGCGATATCGTCGATCGAACAGGCGCTGGCCGCGCTCAATGCCGAGAAGCCACTGCCTTGGCAGCTGCCCGCACGGCTATTACTGGCCCGCGCCTATGCCGCACTCGGCAAGGTGGAAGACGCCGAGCGCGTGCTGACCGAATCCGGAGAACACTCAGGACAGTTCGTCGCATTGCACGACCCCCAGTTGTTGATCGCGAAATCCTGGCTTGCGGCCGCGCGCGGTGCAGACCGGTCGGCGGTCGATATTGCCCGGCGCGCGGCCGACGCCGCACACACCGCGGGCCAATACGCGGTGGAGGCCGAGGCGCTGCACCATGCGGCGCGGTTCGGTGACCGGACCGTGGGGCGCCGCCTCGGGTCGCTTGTCCCGCGCGTGCACGGTCCGCTGGTGCAGCTGTATGCGCGGCACGCGGTGGCCGTCGGTGCCTCCGATGCCGCGGCACTGGATGCGGTGAGTGGTGAGTTCGAGAACGCGGGCCTGCTGCTCTCGGCCGCGGATGCCGCAGCGCAGGCGGTGGCGGTACGCGGTCGCGATGGAGACCGGAGCAAGAGCGCCGAATCCGCAGCCCGTGCACTGCGGATCGCAGGTCAATGCGGTGGCGCCGCTACGCCCGCAATCCGGGCCGCCGCGCGCCCGCTGCCGGTCACCGCACGTGAACGTGAGATCGCGGCGCTCATCGGGCAGGGATTGTGCAACCGCGAGATCGCCGAGCGCCTCACGCTGTCGGTGCGGACCATCGAAGGCCACATCTACCGAGCGTGCATCAAACTCGATGTCGCAGACCGTGATCAGCTTGCCAAGATCGTGTGGAGCGACCTGGCGAACCCGCAGGAATAGGCGGCTGCCAACTGCCCGCGGTGGTTCATTCGTCCGCGGCGTTCTCCGAATCCGGTGGCTGCAGAACGGTGCGTTCGTGCACCAAGTATCCGGATGCGACGGAGAACAGGACAGTGATGGCCGAGCCGACGTCTCCGGGTATCTCGACATTGAACTTGCCGAGGACGAAGACCAGCACGACCGAGATCGCGCCGGCGGTGCCACTGGCCGCAACCTTGGTCGTGGGTATCGGTGACGGCTGCCGGATTGCTTGTCGTTCAAGCGTTGTCATGATCGGCTCCCTTGGGTGATAGGTCTGCTGAAACGGTAGGGCTCGCGGGCCGGTACCCGCACGAGTAGCGGGCTACCTCGTTCCTGGCGGGCGATGAGATGACGCGCTGCGGCCTCGCCGGGGCGGCACCGACCGCGCCCAAATGCAGGTAGTGGATCACTCGTTCGAAATCGCGCGACGCTGCCGACCATTGCTGGTAGCCGAGCTAGTGCGTCTATCTCCCGTTGGGCGTCTACGGCTTCCCATCACGTACGTCAGGAAAGGACGGACCTGGAAATGACTAACACCGACTCGCAGATCTACACAGGAAGACAAGTGGTTGTCTTCGCACCGGCGACGGCGCGCGGAAACAACGTCACCACGCTCGCAGGTATCGCGGGGATCTCGAACATCGCACACAGCAGCGATTTTGAGAATCAAGCGATGGATATCAGCGCCGTCGTCGACGCCGATGCCACGGTGTTCGACGAGCTCGGTCTGGCCGTCGTGGATTCCGACCCGGAGCAGACCATGGCGCTTCAGGCCGCGGCGTCGGCTGGCGGCACGGTGTTGTCCGTGGAACCGGAGTTGATCCATCACGCACTCACGGTCACCTCCGCCGAATACCTCAGCGGCTACCAGCATGGTGTCTCCGACCTCTTCGCGCGGTTGCAGGCCGACACCGCGACCGTCGAAGAACTCGCCGCTGCCTATGCCGATAACGACTCGTCGACGTGGGGTCTGCAGGCCACGAGAACAGACACGAGTTCAAAGACCGGCCGCGGGGTTCGGGTGGCGGTGCTGGATACGGGCTTCGACGCCGCACATCCGGACTTCAAGAAGCGTCACGTGACCATGCAGTCGTTCATCGACGGCGAGAGCGCCGACGATGGGCATGGGCACGGCACACACTGCATCGGTACCTCGTGTGGACCGCGCTCTCCGCGGGGGAGTCGTCGTTACGGAGCGGCGACCGAGGCCGAGATCTTCGCGGGCAAGGTGCTGAGTAACGCCGGGTCGGGGGCCGACGGCGGTATTCTCGCGGGCATCAACTGGGCGGTGGCCAACAACTGCGCCGTCATCTCGATGTCGTTGGGCGCCAACGTTGATAAGACGTCCCTCGCCTATGAGACGGTGGGTCAGCGTGCGCTAGACCGCGGTTCGCTGATCATCGCCGCGGCGGGGAACAACGCCAACCGCAGGATCGGAAACTACGGCTTCGTCGGCGTGCCCGCGAACAGCCGGTCGATCATGGCCATCGCCGCGGTGGATTCGTCCTTGAACCCGGGCTGGTTCTCGGCGCGTTCGAGCACCAAGACGAAGGCGGCCGGCCGCATCGACCTTGCCGGACCGGGTGTCGATGTGTACTCCTCGTGGCCGATGCCGAAGCGCTACAACTCGATCAGCGGAACCAGCATGGCCACGCCCCATGTGTCCGGTATCGCGGCGCTCTGGTGCGAGGCCACGGGGCTCACCGGCCGGCAGCTCTGGGCGGTGCTGTTGCAGCACGCGGCACCGCTCAACGTTCCGGCCGTGGATGTGGGTGCCGGGCTAGTACAGGCCCCACAGTGACGGCGCAGCGGGTCACCGTGACGATCGAAGAGCGTGATTTCGACGGCACGGTGGCCGCGTTGCGGGCCGCCGGCATGGCCGGTATGCAGGTGCACCGCGAGATCGGCGTGGTATCCGGTGATATTGCGAATGCCGCTGCGCTGGTGGATATCCCCGGAGTAATGGTGGTGGAACCCGAGGGGCGGACGCATATCGCCCCGCCCAATGCGGGTATCCAGTAACGGGTCACCTAAGCCAGTGGGGGCGGTGCGACAGCGCACCGCCCCCACTGGGTGTCTACTAGCCGGCGAGCCGGCGTGCGCCCAGTGCACCGACGCCGCGGTGGGTGACACGGCGGATCAGTGCCCGGCGCTGAACACCGATCGATACCGGGATGGCACTGACGGTGGCAGGCCCCGGGCGGGCGTCGTCACATTCCAGATAGGTCGCGGCAACACCGGGAAGGGCCCGCAGATGTTCGGCGAGCCGCTCGAACTCGGGGCAGGCAGGCGCGGTGACCACGAAGATGGACCGCAGCTCGGGCGGTACACCCGCGGCGTTGGCGTGAAGGGGTGCAACCGTGTGCCCGGCCACCCGAATGGCCTCGAAAATCGGTGTGGCCGAATTGATTGCACCCGGATGCTCACGAAGGTCGTGTGCGGGGCCGGCCTCAACCAGGATGAGCAGGCTGACGTCCGGCGAGACGCTGTACGGTGCAGTTCGCGTAATCATTTCGACTCCTCCCGGCACGGGATGTGTGGCTCGGTTTCGTTGTGTAAAAGCGGTACACAACGATCCTGATCCGACACGGTCCCGATGACGCGAGTAGCGAGGTACCCCATACGAAGGCATCACGCGTGGTGGGCATCACCCGATGGTGCTGTCTACAGCAGCCGCTGACGCGCGGCAACGAGCACCGAACAGTGCGTGCGCCCCAGCACGCCGCATCCATTGGGGCCGACCAACTCCTGCACGTGTGCCGCATCGCCGGCTCCGAGAACCACCAGCTGTACGGAATGCCCGTGGCGTTCCAGGTAATCCAGCGTGCCGCCCACCGGATCGAGTACACGGATGTCCAGGTCGGAGTGCCGCGCCCGTATCGGCGCCAGGCGTCGCTCCAGCAGGACGGCCGCCACCTGACGGTCGCCGCGTGCCAAGGTGGCGACCCGATGCCCGAAGAGAGGCATCGGGCGATGGCGCAGCAGGACGCGCATCGGTGCGCGGCGCAGCCGTGCCTCGTGCGCCGCGAGTTCCAACGAGGCCACCGACTCGTGGGTCTCGTCGACCTCCACCACCACTGAGGGCTCCGCACCGGCCGGTACCTGGCTATCACGGATCACCGCGACCGGGCAGCGCACCGACCGGAGAACTTCCGCAGCAGTGGATCCGACTTTCCTGGTGTCGGAACCGCTTATGCCGATTGCGCCCACGCACAACATGAGGGCGTTGCGTGAGGCGTCCAGCAGCACGTCAGCTACCCGTCCGTGCCGGATATCGGCGTGAACCTTCACTGGCTTTCGCGTCGACCCGATCTCGCGGACGGCATGCCGTAGTGCCATCCCGGCGGTGCTTGGCTCGTTGTCGAACTCCGGGAACTCCGGCTGGGGAGCCACGTGGACCAGACGCAGCGGTACGTCACGGTGCAGTGCCTCATCGACCGCCCATAACGCGGCCCGAACCGCGGATCGTGAACCATCGATGCCGACGACCACCGCGGACTGGGAGGCGGGGATCTCGCTCATGGCACTGCCCTAGCCGCGGATCTCGAACACATCGGCAAGCGATCGCCGGGGCGTCGGAGGCGGGACGCGACCGAAGGTCGGAGCAAGGCCAACCCGGATCAATGCCTGCGGGTGCGCTCGCCCGATGGTGGCGCCGACGACCTCGCGACTGGCGGTCAGTTCCAGCATGTGCGTGATGGTGCAGGTCGCCATCCCGGCCAGGGTCGCTTCCAGCAGCACCTCGGACAGCAGCTCGCCGCAGCGCAGCAGGTGTTTTGGGGTGTCCCTGGCGGTGGAAAGCGCCAGGACCTTGGCCCGATCTTCCTGCAGGCCGGGCCGTGTGGCCCGTTCTGAGACGACCGGGAAGGTGCGGCCGATGTCGACGTGATCGCTCTCGCCGGCCGACACCAGCGCACTGCGCGGAATACCTTCTCTCAGTGTGAACGATGCTGTCCACCAATCGAGTTCGTTTTGGTAGGCCGAATCGTAGATACGCAGGGCATCGCTGAGTGCCGACGCCTCGGCCAGTCTCGGCCGCATCGCATCGTCGATCACATCCAGGATCACCGCCCGATCGGAGATCACCGAGTTCAACATCCGGGCGAACTGCGACCAGTTCGGCGGCGACTCGAACGGAAGACGATCGGTGCGGCGCTGCAGGATCGCATCCGCACGTCGACGATCACCCACCACCACGACGGATCTGGGCAAGAACGTGATGGCCGCGAGATGGTCGGGGTTGTCGGGGTCGGGGATCCGTTCCACCCGTGCCATCCAGCCCGCCGAGGCCATCGCTACCCGGAAATGGTCCAGAGCTGCACCGCAGCTGATGATCGCTTCGCGGCCCCTGTCGTCAGTTCTGTTCACGCAGCGCGAGCGGTCCAGGTATAGGTGCAAATCACCGGCCCCGGAGCCTGGGTCGACGATCCAGCGCCATGGCTGAGTGTTGTGCAAAGACGGTGCACGGCACGCAAGTTGGATCGCAGTCTGGACTACGTCGATGTGAACCATCGTCTTGGGCATGTCGGGCTCCGCTCACTGGTGGTGATATCGACTCTCGGTGACACATCCGGGCGCGGACAGGGCATTTGGTCACCGGCCACGGACCCGAAGTCCCCGGGTATGTGGCCCGGGAAACGCGGAGAGGGCCCTGGTGGGGGAGAACTGGTGACTTCCGACCCACAGATCAGGGGCACATGGCCGGATATCCGCGTCCCGCACCCGGCAACGATGAAGTCATGCGCGCAATGCGATCGACCGCCAGCCCCACGTACGTCGGTGCAGAGATCCGTGAAACACACACGGGTATCGTCATTTTGGCTGGAGGGCGGGCATACAAACTCAAAAAACCCGTGGTCACCAACCTCCTCGACTTCAGCACCCTGGAGCTTCGCGAAAGGGCTTGTGCCCGCGAGGTGGCGCTCAACAGCCGCATCTCGAGTGACAGTTACATCGGTGTCTCGCATCTCACCGATCCCGAGGGCGGGCCGGGCGAACCGGTCGTGGTGATGCGGCGCTACCCGGATGCCGCGCGATTGTCGGCGATGGCCAAGGCGGGCCGGGTCACCAAGTCGCATCTGGATGCGGTCGCGGAGGTGCTGGCGGCATTCCACAAGCGTGCCGATCGCAGCCCGTCGATCGACGAGGCCGGAGCGCTTGACGCTGTCGTCGACCGTTGGGAGGACACGCTGACCTCGTTGGAGAAGTACGTCGGAACGGTGCTCGCCGCGGATGACGTGCGCATGGTCCGGACGCTCGCGACACAGTTCATCTCCGGGCGGGCGGTGCTGTTCGCACAGCGCATCGCCGACCACAGGATCATCGACGGGCACGGTGATCTGATGGCCAGCGACGTCTTCTGCCTGCCCGATGGTCCGGTGATGCTCGATTGTCTGGAATTCGACGACCGGCTGCGGCACGCGGACAGCCTCGACGATGCCGCATTCCTGGCCATGGATCTGGAATTCCTGGGGCGGCAGGATCTGGGCGAGTACTTCATGAATCGCTACGTGGAACTATCCGCCGATCCAGCACCGGAGCCGTTGCGGCACTTCTACATCGCCTATCGATCTTTGGTCCGGGCCAAGGTGGATTGCACCCGGTTCGCCCAGGGGCAGCGCGCGGCCCTGGCCCGGGCCACCAAGCATGTGTCGATGGCGCTGAGCCACCTGAGTGCGGCAACGGTTCGGCTTGTGCTGGTCGGCGGCGGACCAGGCACAGGTAAGAGCACCTTGGCGCGCCGGATATCGGAAGATGTTGGTGCGCAGATCATCTCCACCGATGAGGTGCGCCATCAGTTGCATCGTCTGGGCCTGATATCCGGCGGAAAGGGGGTGCTCGACGCGGGGCTGTACTCCCCGGAGAACGTGGCCGCCGTGTACGACGCTGTGCTTCGCAGAGCGCGGGTATGCCTGGCCGGAGGACACACCGTCATCCTCGACGCGACCTGGCGCAATCCGCGCCATCGGTTGCGGGCGCATCAGCTCGCATACGAAGCCGGAGCGCCGATGGTTGAGTTCTTGTGCATGGCGCCGCTGATCACCGCCCAACATCGGGTGGCCGCCCGTCACGACGGAGTGTCGGATGCCAGCGGTGATATCGCGGCGGCGTTGAGTTCTGAGTTCGTCGGTGTGGACAACGGGTGGGGCGAGGCGCACGTGATCGATACCCGGTTACCGCTGGACCGGTCGACCGCCGAGGCCGAGGAACTGTGCCGGCAGGCTTTGTACGCCCCCGTGCCATGCCACCCTCGGTAGCGCACGCGAGCCGTCACCGATCTCGGTCATCGTCTGGCGCTGGCGGCAGCGACGTTGTCCACGATGGCCCGACAGAACGCCGGCAGGTCCTCCGGGGAGCGACTGGTGATGAGGTTGTGGTCGATGACCAGCTCCTCATCGAGGACATGGGCCCCGGCATTGCGCAGGTCCGTGCGGATACTGCGGTACGACGTGACCGTTCGTCCTTGCAATACACCTGCCTCGGCAAGGGTCCACGGCCCATGGCAGATCGCGGCCACGGGCTTGCCGGATCGCACAAACGCACGCACGAAATCCACCGCATCCGCATCGGCGCGCAGTTTGTCGGGATTGACGGTGCCCCCGGGAAGCACCAGCGCGTCGTAGTCGTCCACGGATGCCGTGCCGACCTCGCGGTCGACGTGCAGCGTCCCGGCCGGCGACAGATCGTGGTCACGCGCGGCAATCTCACCTGATCTGATCGAGAGCACTACTACGGTGCCACCGGCGGCCACGATCGAGTTACGTGGCTCCTCCAGCTCGACACGTTCGACTCCGTCGGCGGCCAGTATCGCGATCGTCCGATCCTGAAGGACAGCGGACATCATCGTGTTCCTTTCGTTGGGCATCACTTTCGTGTACCCGGCTTGCGCTTGTTCATGCACGGACGGGGGATTTCGCTGTGCCGGCAACCGGACTGCGCTGGCATGCATGAACCGCGTCAGAACGGGTATGCGTGCGGGGAGACGGTCGGAGGGGTGAGGCCCGGGCTGGTCTTGTCGATTCAGCCTGTGAGGAGAAGTAATGTCCGTCATCGCATTTCAGGACCGGCTGTGTCGGTAACCGTTCCACTGGATCGTTCGGGTCGGGGCGGACGGCCGCGCCGCGCTGTGGCATACGAGCGGGCGGTCGTGGTGGTGCCCGCGCACAATGAAGTCGACAACCTGCCGAGCTGCCTGAGCGCCGTGGTGACTGCAGCGGCGTGCTTCCCGGCGCCGACCCTGACGGTCGTCGTTTTGGACGACTGCGATGACGAAAGCATTCGTTTGGCGGGGAAGTACGGATCCGATGTGCATTTCATCGAGGTCCAGGCCCGTAATGTCGGGGCGGCCAGAGCGGCAGGCTTCTCGTATGCGCGGACGGTGTGCGCAGTAGCGGCTTCGGCGCAGCATCGAGTGTGGTACGCCACCACCGATGCCGACAGTCGGGTTGACACCGATTGGCTGGTGCGCCAGACGGATTCGGGAGCCGACATGGTGCTCGGTGTCGTTCGCGTGGAGAACTGGCGGCAGACACCGGCAGGTGTGGTGCGCCGCTATCTGAATGCGTACCGCGCAAAGCGCAAGCCGGACGGCCATGGCCATGTGCACGGTGCGAACATGGGTTTTCGCGCCGACAAATATTGGAAAGAAGGCGGATTCGCCGCGATCGGCAGCGGAGAGGACGTCGATCTTGCCCAGCGATTCGAACTGAAGAACTACCGGATACATCGCGATGACGCGCTATCGGTCGAGACGTCAGCCCGCCGCGTCGGCAGAGCTCCCGAGGGATTCGCGGCGTATCTGCAGTCCTTCTCACGCCGCGAGGGCGCGGGATGACGGCCGATCTCGTGCGCCGGTGGCTGCACGCCGGTGAGCTGGCACTCCCGATGCCGGGAGCCGGACATACCGCCGCGCGATGGTGGAAGCTTGCGGCGCTGACTCAACACGACGTGACCGCGGGACGGCTTGCCGAAGCGCACTGCGACGCCACGGCGATCCTGTATGAACTCGATGGCCCTGTTCCGGGCCCGGCACAGCTGTGGGGCGTGTGGGCGGCCGAGGCGCCGAACACGGTGGTCACCGTCGCACAGCGGGACGGTGACTGCGTGCTGGATGGGACGAAGGCTTGGTGTTCGGGTGCTGGTTCGTGCACCCACGCTCTCATCACCGCCAGAAGAGAGGACAACGTGCGGGGGCTCTATGCCGTTGACATGAGCCAGCCGGAGGCGACCGTGCTGCCGCCGATTTGGCAGAACGCGGGCATGCGGGAAAGCGACACGCGCTCGGTGCAATTGAGTGGCGCAATCGGCATACCCGTTGGGAAACCTGGCCAGTACCTGGACCGTCCGGGCTTCTGGCACGGCGCCATGGGTGTGGCGGCCTGCTGGCTCGGCGGGGCACGCGGTGTGGCCGCACCTCTCTACCGGGCGGTCGCCGAGGGGCATCGCCGATCTTCCGGTGATCCCCACGCACAAGCTCACCTCGGTGCGGTGGACGCTGCGCTCGCCGCGGCGGAGGCCATGCTCATGACAGCCGCCGCCTCTGTCGACGCTGAACCTCACAGCGAACGTACCGAACTCATCGCACGCCGCGTCAGGGCTGTTGTGGAGCATGCTGTGGACCAGTCGATCGTGCGCACCGGCCGTGCGTTGGGGCCCGGGCCATTGGCGCTCGATGCCAGGCATGCCCAGCACGTTGCCGATCTCACCATGTACGTCCGGCAGAGCCATGCCGAGCGGGATCTCGCGGCCTTGGGCAGGGCGGCGGCCAGATGAGTGTCGCCAACGCCGGGAACTGCGAGCGGCTTGCCGAACGGCCGATTTCGGCCGGCGGTACGTCCCTTGCGGAGTGGCTCGCGTGGCCGCGTGAGTTTCCGATCCTGGATCTGGACGAGTGCCCGTTCCTGGTCCTGGTCGCGCCGCATCCCGACGACGAGACCTTGGGATTCGGCTGCACGGCAGCCATGTTGCGCGCACGGGGAGTCGACGTCGTCGTGGTGTCGGTGAGCGATGGCGGTGGTGCGTATCCGGATTTGTCGCCCACGGAACGCTGTTGGCTGGAACGGGATCGCCATGCCGAATTACTCTGCGCTACAAATATTCTTGGTCTTGATCCTCCGGTGAGGCTCGGTCTGGCCGATGGTGCGATTTCGGAGAGGGAAGAGGAAATGGGCGGCCTCCTCGCCGAGATTCTCGAGGCCGCGCCGCCTGGGGCCTGGTGCGCTGCCACGTGGCGTGGCGATGGTCATCCGGACCACGAGGCCGTCGGGCGCGCGTCTGCCGCCGCCGCGCGGCGCACCGGTGCGCTACTGCTGGAGTACCCGGTCTGGATGTGGCATTGGGCCGTGCCTGGTGACAATGCGGTGCCATGGCACCGCATGTGCACGGCACCTGGTGACCGCGCAGCATGTGGCTTAAAGCGGCAGGCTACCAATGTGTTCCAGACACAGCTGCGCCCCCGGTGGCCGGGTGCGGAGGCGATACTGCCGTCGCACGTTGTCGATCGGCTCCTCACCCTTGGTGAGGCGGTGTTCCACTGATGGCGCGGGTACCGGACAACTTCTTCGACGAGATGTACGCCATATCCGACGACCCGTGGCAGCTCGCCCGGCGGTGGTATGAACAGAGGAAGTACGCGATCACCATGGCGATGCTGCCCCGACGGCGCTATCGCCATGTCTTCGAACCCGGATGCTCCGTGGGGGTGCTCACCGAGCAGTTGGCGGCACGCTGCGAACGGGTCACCGCGATTGACCTAGTGGATTCGGCGCTCGAATCCGCGCGCGCTCGTATCGCTCGGTGTGGCCTATCGGATCGGGTGAGCTTTCATCGGCAGTCGTTGGATTCAAGTTGGCCTGCAGAAGATTTCGATCTAGTGGTGTTGTCAGAGGTTGCCTACTACCTCGATGCTGCCCTGTTGCGTGACGTGCTGGACCGTGAGCTAGGGCAGATGCCGGAAGGAACGACGGTTCTGGCCGCGCATTGGCGACATGCGGTGGCTGAGTATCCGTTGACGGGCGATGAGGCGAATCGGCTGATCGGTGCAACGGCCGGGTTGCACCAGGGCGCCGGTTACCGTGACGACGATGTCGCCATCGACGTGTTCGTAGTTGGCCAGGGGCCGTCGGTCGCGGCCGCGACCGGGGTGCCCGGAGCGGGCTCGTAGTTGCCATTGACGCTGTCGCGCCGGACCGCGGTTCTCAGCGAGAAAGATCGGGAGAGGGGCCTGTTTGGTTCTGGCATCCGGTGGGTAGTCCTGTTCTGACGCCACATATAGCGAAGGAGCTGACTATGACCACGTTCACCATCCCTGGGCTTTCCGATGTGCAGGGTAGGAAGATCGCCGATCTGCTGCAAACACAGCTCAGCACCTACAACGACTTGCATCTCACGCTGAAACATGTGCACTGGAATGTAGTGGGCCCCAACTTCATCGGGGTACACGAGATGCTGGATCCGCAGGTCGAGCTGGTGCGTGGCTACGCCGACGAAGTCGCCGAGCGTATCGCCGCGTTGGGCCGGTCCCCGCAAGGCACGCCTGGTGCCATCCTGAAAGACCGTACCTGGGACGACTATTCGGTCGGCCGCGACACAGTGCAGGCTCATCTGGCGGCGCTGAACTTGGTATACGACGGCGTGATCGCGGACACCCGCACCGCGATCAAGACACTCGACGATCTGGACCTCGTGTCGCAGGACCTGCTGATTGGCCACGCCGGGGAACTCGAGAAGTTCCAGTGGTTCGTGCGCGCACACCTGGAGAACTCCGGCGGTCAGCTAGCCGGTGGAGACGCGAGCACCGAGAAGAAGGCTGCGGCTCAGGCCAAGAAGAAGGCGCCGGTCAAGTGACGGGCGCGGCCCGTACGGCCCGCATGTGGTGAAGGTTACTTCCCTTGCGGTTTAAGGGCACTGGATATGGGAAGCCCGCAAGTAGGGGTGGTGAGTACCAACTGCCGCGTGCCTACGTGGTGACAAAAGGAAAGGAAATGTATGTCTGACAAGAGTGGTCCCGAAGAAGGTATCGAGGGCGTCGTTGAGGGCGCAAAGGGCAAGATCAAGGAAGTCGCCGGTGCGGTAACGGGCCGCGACGACCTCAAGCGGGAAGGCCAGGCGCAGCAGGACAAGGCTGATTCCCAGCGTGAGGCCGCGAAGAAGGAAGCGGAGGCCGAGGCCGCGCGTAAAGCCGCGGATGCCAATGAGGCGCGCGAAGAAGCCCAGCGGTAGCTACCGATCGACAGCGGCCCGTCCCCAGTGCGGGGGACGGGCCGCTGACTGGTTTACGTTCCCGGGCGCAGGTTTAGGACTTCTGGTGAGGGGGAAGCCCCTACCGGACATGGTTCTACTACGGAGGTGAATATTGTGCCGAACTCGTCGATCAAGAACGAGAAAATGTACAAGGAACTACGGAAACAAGGTGATTCCAAGGAAAAGTCGGCAAGGATCTCCAATGCGGCCGCTGCCCGTGGAAGCTCCGCGGTAGGGCGCAAGGGCGGCAAGTCGGGTACCTACGATGACTGGACCGTGGTCGAGCTTCGCAAGCGCGCCAAGGAACTTGGATTGTCGGGCTATTCGCGGCTGGCCAAGAGCGAACTGATTGGCAAGCTGCGCAACCATTGAGCCGCGGGCGGTGAGATCACCGGGCGGCCGTGGGTGCGGGCTTACCCTCGGCGATGAGTTGTCTGCCCAGTTCGTAATCATCGTCAGCGTTATAGGTAAGCACCGCGACCGTCGCAGCGTTGGCTTCGTACCAAACGGTGAATCCCTCGGTGCTACTGATCATCCGGCTATCTTCGTAGCCGTCGCCCCAGGCGTGGTACTTCACCGTGGCCTCGCCAATGGTGGTCCAAAACCCCGGTACCGCATCCCAGATAGCCTCATGGTCCGCGGCGGAGGCTCCCGCAACCGAGCCCTGGTCGATCGCGTCCTGCCAGTGTTCCACTGTCAGATATCGCCCGGCGATGGCGTTCCATGCACGGGCGACATCTCCGGCGGCGTAGACCCCGCTCGCGGACGTGCGCATGTCGGCGCCGACGACGATTCGCGAATCCTCCACCCGTATACCGGCTTTAGTGGCGAGGCGGCTTTGTGGTGTGACACCTGTGGCGGCCAGAGTGAGATCGCCAGCGACGGTGACACCAGTGTTGAGCCTTACACCCTTCCCGGTGATTTCCTCGACCTCCACCCCGCCGATGTAATGCACCCCTGCCGCGGTCACCAGGTCGCGCAGGCGCTCGCCGGCCTCTCGGCCAAGCCGCGTTTCTTGAGGAAGGGATTCGGGTGCAACCAAAGTCACCGACACACCGCGTAGCGACAGGGATGCTGCGGCTTCGCAGCCGATAAACCCGGCGCCGACAACGACCGCGGAGTCGGCGGTGTCCGCTGCGTCCCGCAGCACGGTGGCGTCGGTCAATGAGCGCAACAGCAGAGCGTGGTGCCCACCCGGTACAGACAAGGGGGAGGGTGCCGCGCCGGACGCAAGGATGAGGCTGCGGAAGTCATAGCGCTGCTCGCCCGCGTACACAGCACGGTCATCGACGTCGATGCGGTCTATCGCTGTACTGCTGATGAGTTCGATCGCGCGCTCGTCGTACCAAGACGGGGGATGCAGGATGACGTCGTCTGTCTGTCTCCGCAGATACTGCTTGCTCAGCGGCGGACGTTCATAGGGGGAGTCAGGGTCTGCGGTGAGTATCTGCACCGGTGCGCTCGCGTTGTGCTCGCGGAACGACTCCGCTGCCGCGACGCCTGCCGGGCCACTGCCGACGATGATCAGGCCTGGTTCACTCATGGCCCCCGGATACCCGCATTGGTGTCTCTCACGCCGGTGATGCGCGACCGAAAGTAGACGGGTCTGTGCCCCGGTAGAGCCGTTTTGGTTCCGCCGACGTCAACGGGTACCCTCGTGAGGGCTTTATGCCCCCTTAGCTCAGTCGGTAGAGCGTTTCCATGGTAAGGAAAAGGTCAACGGTTCGATTCCGTTAGGGGGCTCGGTAGACGGCAGGCGGAAACGCCGGCTCTGTCTGCGGGGCGGTGTAGCTCAGCTGGTTAGAGCGCACGACTCATAATCGTGAGGTCGGGAGATCGAGCCTCCCCACCGCTACCACCCGAACATAGAGACAACGAACGAAAGAGGGCAACTGCAGTGGCCTCCAGCACAGACGTCCGGCCCAAGGTCACCTTGGCATGTGAGACGTGCAAGCACCGTAACTACATCACCAAGAAGAACCGGCGTAACGACCCTGACCGGCTGGAACTGAAGAAGTTCTGCCCGAACTGCGGATCGCACCAGCCTCACAAAGAGTCGCGCTAGCCGGTGGTTCTCGTGTCGCTGAAACGCGACACGAATAGGCAAGCCTTACTTGGTATCGATCAACATCAGTAGGTAGGTTCCGCCCCGTGGCTTTATCGCAAGATCTTGTCGGAACTCACTACCGATACCCCGATCACTATGTGGTCGAGCGGGAGAAGATTCGCGAGCACGCCGACGCGGTGAAGAGCGACCACCCCGCTCACCACGAAGAGTCCGCCGCCGCGGCTCTTGGCTACGGCTCGTTGGTCGCTACGCCGACCTTCCTCTGCATCTTCGGATACACCGCTCAGGCGGCCTTCTTCGACCATGCGAACATCGGGATCAGGGATGAGAAGATCGTCCAGGTCGACCAGGAACTCAGAATCCTGCGCCCGATCACTGCCGGAGACAAGCTGTCTTGCGATGTGTACCTCGACTCGATCCGGCGCTCGTTCGGTGCCGACATCATCGTCACCAAGAGCCTCATCACCAATGACAAGGGTGAGCTGGTGCAGGAGCTGATCACGACTCTTGCCGGGCGCACTGCAGAAGACGGAGAAGAAGGCGGGTTCAACTGATGGCATTGCGTGAATTCAGTTCGGTCAGCGTGGGAGATCAGCTGCCGGAGAAGATGATTCCGCTGACTCGGCAGGATCTTGTGAACTACGCCGGCGTTTCCGGCGACCTCAACCCCATCCACTGGGACGACGAGACCGCCAAGCTGGTGGGACTCGAGGACGGCGCCATCGCGCACGGCATGCTGACCATGGGCCTGGGTGGCGGTTACGTCACCGAGTGGATCGGCGACCCGGCGGCGGTGACCGAGTACAACGTGCGTTTCACCAGCTTTGTCACTGTTCCCAATGACGGTGTGGGCGCGGAGATCGTCTTCAACGGTCGGGTGAAGTCGGTCGACGAGGACACCAAGTCGGTCACCATCGCGCTGACCGCCACCACCAACGGCAAGAAGATCTTCGGGCGCGCTATCGCGACTGCGACGCTGGCGTAGTCATGGCGCTCCAACTCGATATCGTCGGAATGACGCATAAGTACTCCAGGACCTACGTGGTGGGGCGGGAGAAGATCCGCGAGTTCGCACAGTCGGTCAAGGCTGTGGATCCGGCCAGCCTCGACCCGAGCGCGGCGGCCGAGCTCGGACATGACGGCCTCATCGCGCCCCTGGCCTTCCCGGCGGTGATGGCGCTGCTGGTGCAGAAGGAATTCTTCCGCACCTATGACGTCGGCATGGACACCATGCAGATCGTGCACTCCGAGCAGAAGTTCGTGTATCACAAGCCCATCACCGAGGGCGATGAGTTGTCGTGCGACTTCCAGGTCGACTCCCACAAGGAGGCCTTCGGCGTGGACATCGTGACCACCCGCAACATCGTGCGCGATCAGAATGGCGAGCTGGTCATGGAGGCCTTCACCACCCTGATGGGCCGTGACTCGGACCGGATGGCCGATATCAAGCTCCTCTGAGAAAGGGCCCCACCCGTCTGCGCGCAGATCGGTGGGCAATTTCAGTCTGGGGATGGCCTCGGGGTACACTCGAGATTCGGGGTTTTCCCACCACAACGCGCCTGTCGGGTACTCGGGAGGCGCGTGTGTTGTGTGAGGGCCCCGGCCACCAGGTTGGCATGCCAGCCATAGGGGTGTAGCTCAACTGGCAGAGCAGCGGTCTCCAAAACCGCAGGTTGCAGGTTCAAGTCCTGTCACCCCTGCAACACCCTGGAGTAAGCACTAGGGAAACAGAGAGGTACGGAAGGGCATGAGCGACGAGCTAGACGAGTCCGGAGTCGACAGCGACCGGGCCGTCACCTCGACCAAGCCGCTTCGCCCGACGGGTAAGCGGACCCGCCGTGCTGACGTCTCGACCGCGGCCACGGAGCTCACCGAATCCGGTGGTTCCGAGACCGGTGAGGTCAAGAAGAAGGCTGCGAAGAACAGTCGGAAACCGGCCGCCAAGAAGGACAAGACGGGACCGTCGCGCAATCCGCTCGTCCAGCTTTGGGTGTTCCTCAAGCAGGTTGTGGCCGAGCTGCGCAAGGTCATCTGGCCGAACCGCAAGCAGATGGTCAGCTACACCTCGGTGGTGCTGGTCTTCCTGGTGTTCATGGTCACCCTGATCGGTGTGATCGACCTGGGCCTGGCCCGGCTGGTCATGCTGGTGTTCGGGTAGTAGAGAGACGAGAGAGGACAAACGGTGACGACCTTCGATGGCGACGCTGCGAGCGAGCCAGAAGACACCGCGGATACCGCCGTATCGGTCGACGTGGTCGACGAGAGCACCGAGGCCGAGGAAACGGCCCAGGAGCAGACCGAGTCGCCTTCGGATGCCGAGGCTGAGGCCGATGAGGACGCCGACCCTGCCGTCACGTTGAAGGCTCAGCTGCGCCGCGAGCCGGGCGAGTGGTACGTCGTTCACTCGTACGCCGGTTACGAGAACAAGGTCAAGGCGAACCTGCAGACCCGTGTGCAGAACCTGGACGTCGGCGACTACATCTTCCAGATCGAGGTGCCCACCGAAGAGGTCACCGAGATCAAGAACGGCCAGCGTAAGCAGGTCAACCGTAAGGTGCTGCCCGGCTACATCCTGGTCCGGATGGAACTGAACGACGAGTCTTGGGGTGCTGTCCGCAACACCCCGGGTGTCACCGGTTTTGTCGGCGCCACCTCGCGTCCGTCGCCGCTGGCCCTCGATGACGTGGTGAAGTTCCTGCTGCCGCAGACTCCCGCCAAGAAGCCCGCCAAGGGCTCGGCGACCGAGACCGCGGCGGCTGCCGCCGAGACCGGTGGCCTGGAGCGCCCGGTCATCGAGGTCGACTTCGAGGTCGGCGAGTCGGTCACCGTCACCGACGGCCCGTTCGCGACGCTGCCCGCCAGCATCAGCGAGGTCAACGCCGAACAGCAGCGTCTCAAGGTGCTGGTGTCCATCTTCGGCCGCGAGACCCCGGTCGAGCTCAACTTCACCCAGGTGGAGAAGCTCTAAAAAGACTTCGGACCGCATGCCGGTTCGCAGAGCCCGTACGAAAACGTGCGGGTACGGAAGGAAAGTAGGAAGACCCCAATGGCCCCGAAGAAAAAGGTCGTCGGGCTGATCAAGCTGCAGATCAAGGCCGGCGAAGCCAACCCCGCGCCTCCGGTCGGTCCCGCGCTCGGTCAGCACGGCGTCAACATCATGGAGTTCTGCAAGGCGTACAACGCCGCGACGGATTCGCAGCGCGGAAACGTCATCCCCGTGGAAATCAGTGTCTACGAGGATCGCAGCTTCACCTTCGCACTCAAGACCCCTCCCGCCGCCAAGCTGCTGTTGAAGGCCGCCGGTGTGCCCAAGGGTTCCGGTGAGCCGCACAAGACCAAGGTCGCCAAGGTGACGTGGGATCAGGTGCGCGAGATCGCCGAGACGAAGAAGGAAGACCTCAACGCCAACGACATCGACGCCGCCGCCAAGATCATTGCCGGCACCGCGCGCTCGATGGGCATCACCGTCGAATAGCACCGAACAACCACCCGCCGAATGTCGGCTTTTCGCGAAGAAGTACGAGTAATCAGCGCAGAAAGTCGGCAGTCGACACCAGAAGTCCAGTGGTAAGGCCCGCTTCGGCCTGCACGACCACGACCAACAATTGATTGGATACCAATGAGCAAGAACAGCAAGGCATATCGCGAGGCCGCCGAGAAGGTGGACCGCGAGAAGCTGTACAGCCCTCTGGAAGCCGCAAAGCTGGCCAAGGAGACCTCGTCCAAGAAGTACGACGCCACTGTTGAGGTCGCGATGCGCCTCGGCGTCGACCCCCGCAAGGCTGACCAGATGGTCCGCGGCACCGTGAACCTTCCGCACGGTACCGGTAAGACCGCTCGCGTCATCGTCTTCGCGGTGGGCGACAAAGCCGAAGCGGCTGCCGCCGCCGGCGCCGACGTTGTCGGTAGCGACGACCTGATCGAGCGGATTCAGGGCGGCTGGGTGGATTTCGACGCCGCCATCGCCACCCCGGACCAGATGGCCAAGGTCGGCCGCATCGCTCGTGTCCTGGGCCCGCGCGGTTTGATGCCGAACCCCAAGACCGGCACCGTGACCCCGGACGTGGCCAAGGCCGTCACCGACATCAAGGGCGGAAAGATCAACTTCCGCGTCGACAAGCACTCCAACCTTCACCTGATCATCGGCAAGGCCTCGTTCGATGCCGAGAAGCTGGCGGAGAACTACGGTGCCGTGCTGGATGAGATCCTGCGTGCCAAGCCGTCGTCGGCCAAGGGCCGCTACCTGAAGAAGGTTGTGGTCACCACCACGACGGGCCCCGGCATCCAGGTCGATCCGAGCGTGACCCGGAACTTCCTCGAGGTCCAGTAGCCTCAACGCGCATTAGCTGCACAAAACCCCCGTTTCCCCTTCGTACCGAGGGAGGAAATGGGGGTTTTGTCGTGAGTAGGGACCAAAGACCGTAGCGGCCCAGATCCTTGGCGTCCTACCGTGAAACAACGGGTACGACGGGAAGGAATGCCATGTCGGTGCGCTCTATCCCACTTCAGGACAGCGTGAGCGTCGGGACGCTGGTGTCGGCCCGTCATCTGCTGGACGCGATATCGCACAGCGACAAGAACATCGGCGATCTCTACGTGGGTGGACTGCGATGATGCCGCTGCTGGATTCCGTCGCCGGTGCCACACTGGGTGCAGCGGGTGGAAGGGAAACGGACATGATCACGGTGTTCCTGGTCGACGACCATGAGGTGGTACGCCGCGGTCTGGCTGACCTGCTCGAAGAGGAAGAGGATTTCTCGGTAATCGGGCAGGCGTCTTCGGTGGCCGAGGCGATGGCACGCATCCCGGCACTTCAACCAGACATCGCGGTGCTGGACATTCGTCTTCCCGACGGCAACGGCGTCGAGCTGTGTCGCGAGTTGCGTTCCAAGCTACCGAATCTCAACTGTCTGATGCTGACCTCATTCACCGACGAACACGCCATGCTCGATGCGATCATGGCGGGCGCCGGCGGCTACGTCATCAAGGACATCAAGGGGATGGAGTTGATCTCCGCGGTCCGCACCGTGGGCGCGGGGCGCTCGTTGCTGGACAACCGGGCCGCCGCCGCGTTGATGAACAAGCTGCGGGCGGCGGCGGACAACCCGTCGCCGTTGGCCGGGCTCACCGCGCAGGAGCGCACGTTGTTGGAGCTGATCGGGGAGGGGCTCACGAACCGTCAGATCGCGGAACGAATGTTCTTGGCGGAGAAGACGGTCAAGAATTATGTCTCACGTCTGCTCACCAAACTGGACCTTGAACGCCGCACGCAGGTTGCCGTGCTGGCCACCAAGCTCGCACGTGACAACCAGGGCCTGCACGGCTGACGGGTTCGTGTTCACCGGGGAGCAAGGTGTGCGAGAGTTGAACTGTGGTCGAGGATGTTGGTGCGCAACCCAATCGGGTGACGGCCGAGCTTGCCCATTTGCAGCTGCGTGAATTGCTCGCTGAAGTGCAGGGGCGAATCGAGCAGATAGTCGATGGCACGCGGGGTCGCATGGATGCCCTCCTCGACGCCGTCATGGCCGTCAGCTCGGGGCTGGAGCTGGACGCGACCCTGCGGGAAATCGTCTGCGCGGCATCGGAGCTCGTCAGTGCCCGGTACGGTGCCCTCGGCGTGGTGGGATCGGACGAGAAACTTGCCGAGTTCGTCTACGAGGGCATCGACGAGGCCACCCGCGAGCTGATCGGACCGCTGCCCACCGGTCACGGTGTGCTTGGCGTGGTGATCGACGAGGCCAAGCCGCTGCGCCTGCGGGATATCGCGGCGCACCCGGCCTCGGTCGGGTTCCCGGCGAACCATCCGCCCATGAGGACCTTTCTGGGTGTGCCCGTGCAGGTGCGCGGTGAGATATTCGGTCGGCTCTACCTCACCGAGAAGCTCGACGGGCAGGAGTTCACCGAGGATGACGAGGTGGTGGTGCGCGCGCTCGCCGGGGCGGCGGGGATCGCCATCGAGAACGCCCGCCTCTATCAGCACGCGCGCCGCCGTGAGCAATGGCAGCGCGCCACCGCCCACATCACTGCCGAGCTGCTCGGCGGTGCGGAACCGGGCAAGGCGCTGCACCTGGTGGCCGCCAATGCCGCTCTGCTCGCCGAGGCAGACTTCGCGTTCATCGCACTCCCCGTCGGCGCGAGTGACGACGTCGTCGAGCTGGTGGTGTCGGTGTGCATCGGCGAAGGTGCAGAGGTGCTGTGCGAGAAGGTGATCCCTATCGACGGTTCCACCTCGGGGAGCACCTTCGTTGATCACGAGCCACGGAATGTAGGCCGACTCGCAATTGACCTCGCCGAAGGCACCGACCTGGCATTCGGGCCGGCGCTGGTCCTGCCCCTCGGCGGCGGGGAGTCGACGGCGGGTGTGTTGATTCTGCTGCGCACCGTCAGCTCGGTGGCCTTTGACGAGGAGCAGCTCGACATGGCGGCCTCCTTCGCAGGGCAGGCTGCGCTGGCGCTGGAACAAGCCGAGGTCCGCCTGGCCAAACACGAACTCGATGTGCTGGCCGACCGCGATCGTATTGCCCGTGACCTGCACGACCACGTCATTCAGCGGTTGTTCGCCGTCGGCCTGGCGATGCAGAGCACGCATCGGCGATCTGCGGATCCGGCGGTAGCGGCTCGTCTGGCCGACCATATCGACCAGCTGCATGAGGTGATCCAGGAGATCCGGACCGCGATCTTCGATTTACACACCAACGACGAATCCTTGCGTGCCACATTGCGTTCCACCATCAACGAGCTCACGGCCGATTCCGGCCTGCGCGTATCGGTGCGCATGAGTGGGCCGCTGGACGTCGTGCCCGCGAGTACCTCGGGCGATGCCGAGGCGGTGGTGCGTGAGGCGGTGAGCAATGTGGTCCGGCATGCGCGCGCCAAGGAGTTGTCGGTGACGGTTTCGGTGGACGATGAGCTGGTCGTGCAGGTGGTGGATGACGGCATCGGGATCCCGGAGGTGGTTGCGCGCAGCGGCCTGAGCGGGCTTGCCAATCGGGCCGCGGAATCGGGTGGCACGTTCAGCGTCTCGGCGATGGACACCGGCGGTACTCGCTTGGTGTGGTCAGCTCCGCTGCCTTAGCCTTCGCACTCGGCTATCCGCCGGCGCAGGAATGCACGTCCTGGGTCGGAACCATTGGTGGACAACGCTGTTCGGTACCACTGTGCGGCGTCGGAGTTTCGTCCGGCGCGCCGAAGTAGGTCGGCGCGGACGGTGGCCGCCAGATTCGATCGCGCCAATCGCGGATCGTGGGCCACCTTCTCCAGTGCGGCCAGTCCTGCGTCGGGGGTATCGCGCAGACCGATGGCCAACGCCCGGTTCACCAGCACCACTGGTGAGCCCGTCATCTGGGCGAGCCGGTCGTAGGCCTGACAGATGGTGTGCCAGTCGGTTTCTTCCCAGGAGGGCGCGGTGGCGTGCAGGGCGGCGATCACCGCCTGCGGTAGATAGGGGCCGGTCGAGCCGGCGGCCTGCCGTAACTGGCTCAATCCACGGGAGATGCGCTCGTTATCCCATCGGGTCCGGTCTTGTTCGTCCAGGGGCACCAGCGCGCCGTCACGATCCATGCGTACCAGTCGTCGTGAATCATGAAGCAGTACCAGTGCGGCCAGTGCATTGGCCTCTCGTTCCTGCGGCATGAGCTTGCTCAGCTCACCGGCCAGCCGTACCCCCTCGTCGCAGAGCTCGTCGCGAATCGCCGACGGCCCGCCCGTGGACCAGTAGCCCTCGGTGAAGACCGAATAGATGCAGCTGAGTACGTGCGGGGTGCGTTCGGGCAGGAGCTCGGCGGGCGGCACCCGCAGGGGAATGTTCGCCGTGCGAATCTTGGCCTTGGCGCGGGTGATTCGCTGACCAATCGCGGCCTCGCTGTGCAAGAGTGCCCGGGCGATCTCGGCGACCGTCAGCCCCGATACCAGCCGCAGCGTGAGGGCCAACTGGGAGACTCGCTCGAGCGCGGGATGGGCACAGGTGAACATCATCCGCAGCTCATCATCGTGCACATATTGGGGATCGGAGACGTCGGTGCGGGCGGTGATGTCGTCGACCACGGCGGCCAATTCCTTTCCCGGACGCAGTGTCTCGCGCCGCAACCGGTCGCGCGCCCTATTCCGTGCGGCCGTGAGCAACCACCCGCCCGGATTGTCGGGTACTCCGTCGCGCGGCCAGGTGCGCACAGCATCAGTGCACGCTTCCTGAACGGCGTCCTCGGCGACGGTGAGGTCTCCCGACCACCGTGCGATGGCGGCGACCGTTGGCCCCCACTCCCGCCGAAAGACGCCGTCCAGGCTGGTCATCCGGTGTTAGAAACCCGAGACGCCGGTGAGCTGCCGCAACTGCACCGCCGATGCCGGCAGCTGCGAGGCCAGCTGGATGGCTTGGTCGCGGTCATCGGTGGTGAGCACGTAGAAACCGTTCGCGATTTCACTTCCCTCGACGTACGGGCCGTCGGTGAGCACAGTCTCTCCGTCGCGGACCCGGACCGTGGTGGCCGTGGACGGGGGATGCAGCGGTCCCGCGATCTTGATGTGCCCACTTGCCTTCTCACCGAACACCCCGTGCTTGGCCGCCACGGCCTCCCATTCGGGGCTGCCCGGTACATGTGCGTGTTCTCCGGGCTCCAACAGCAGTGCGAGCCAGCTTGTGGACCCCTGTCCGCCGAATTCCTGGGAGCAGTGGACCAGTGGCCACACTTCGACCGCGCCGCGCTTGGCCTCCGGGATGTCCCGGGCCAAGGCAAGGGCGTCATCGAGATTGTCCGCCTCCAATACGTAGTAGCCGTTCGCGACCTCGGCGCCCTCGGCGAACGGACCGTCGGTGATGACGGGGGCATCGGGTCCGCCGGTGATCCGGACGCTGTCGGCTTCGGGATACAGCGCATCGCCAGCGCGGATGACTGACGCTGCCTTGGCCTGGAAGTTCAAGTAATCCGTCAGTTCCTGCGCAGCCTCGTCGGGGGTGCGTTCCTGCTGGGGACCTATCAGTAGCGCGAGGTAATGCATGGTGGAGCCCTCCGTCGGTATCAGTGAGCGGAACTCTGCGATCCACTCTCTACCTGTCTGACGAACCGCGCATCACCGATCAGACACCTCGCGGGAAAAAAAGTTTCCGGATCCGGCGCAACGGTCAAGCGAAGACGGTCAGGGCTCCGGGAACGACATCGATATCGATCGGCAGGGGCGCCACCGGATCGCCGTCGGCATAGGCGGTGATATCGGCGGCGGACAGCCGGACACGCCGCGACCGGTAGGTGCTGACCTCGGGCAGATCGACATGGGTGCCCTTGTAGACCGTAGGGGAGAGCCGCAGCAGGCGCAGCCGTCCGCCCGCGGCCACCACGGTCACATCCAGCAGCCCGTCGTCCAGAATGGCATTGGGGCAGATGCGCATTCCGCCGCCATACGAGGTTCCGTTTCCGACCGCGACCAGGGTGACATCGGTCTCGATCACCTGATCATCCAATTCGATGCGGAACGGTAGCGGCCGCAGCTTCGCCGCTTCCAACGCCATGGCGATGTCATACCGGCGCCGGCCACGGGGCCAGCTCATCCGGTTGGCCCGATCATTGACCAACGAGTCGAATCCCGATGCCACCACGGTGGCAAACCAGGTTGTGTGTCCGTTGTATTGCACGCGCCCGCAGTCGATCACCCGGGTGCTGCCGGACGCGATCACGTCGGCGGCGGCAACCGGGTCACCGAGCGGGATGTCCAGCATGCGGGCGCAATCATTTCCGGTGCCGATGGGGATGACACCCAGCGCTACCGGGGTGGACGCGACCGCCTGCAGCGCGATGCTCACCAGACCGTCTCCGCCCGCGGCGACGATCCCGCGGGCGCCCGTGCGGGCGGCTTCTTGGGCAAGTGCGTGCGATTCCGATGCCGATGACGCGGCGTGATGCGTCACCGTCAGCCCGCGCGCTCGCAGATGCGCGATGGCAGCCTCGGCTGCCTGCGCTGCGCCGTGACCGGCTGCCGGATTCGTCAGGACGGTGAGGTGGGTCATCGGCATTACTCGCTGACAGGAATTAGCTTGCCGGGGTTGAGAATTCCCCGCGGATCGACGGTTCGCTTCACCGCCTGCAGTATCTCGATGCCGAGCTCGCCGACCTCATCGACAAGCCACGGCTGATGATCGCGCCCTACCGCGTGATGGTGGGTGATGGTGCCACCCGCGGCGACGATGGCGTCACCCGCGGCCTTCTTCGCCTTGCCCCATTGGGTCATCGGCTCCTCGGCGGCCGCGCACACCACGGTGAAGTAGAGCGAGGCACCGGTGCGATAGGTGTGCGAGATATGGCACAACACCAATGGCGGGGTGCCTTGGGCGCCAAGTGTTTCAGAGAGTGCGGTGGTGACCGCCGTACGCAGGGTGGCGAGGTTGCGCCATGAGGTCGCGGTCTCCAACGTCTCCACCACCGCGCCGGCGTCGATGAGGGCATCGCGCAGGTACGGTGCATCGAAACGGCCGTGATCCCAGGCCTTGCCGGGCTCGTCGCCGAGAGCGGTGCCACCGGCGGCGGTGAGAACGGCCGCCACTTCGGCCGAGCGGGCCGCGACATGCCCCGGGGTGCCCTCGACAGTGGTGATCGCCAGCACTCCGGTGGCAGGGTTCTTCCCGCCGATGTCCTTGGCCAGTGCGAGATTGAGTCCGCTTTCGGCTTCATCGGACAGCCGCAGCACCGTGGGTGCGGCATCGGACTGGACCAGCGTGCGCAGCGCCTGGGCCCCGGCATCGAAGGAGGGGAAGGACCAGCCCTGGTACCAGGTGTCCTCGGGGAGCCGGTGCACGCGCACCGTCACCTCGGTGATGATGCCGAGGGCTCCTTCCGATCCCAGGAAGAGCTGCCGTAGGTCGGGTCCGGCTGCCGACGCGGGCGCCCTGCCCAGCTCCAGATCTCCGCGCGGGGTGGCGATCCGGACCGCGTCCACCATCGCGTCGAAGCGCCCGTATCCGCTGGAGGCCTGCCCGGAGGAGCGGGTGGCGGCAAAACCGCCGATGCTCGCGAACCGGAAGCTCTGGGGGAAGTGCCCTAGTGAGAAGCCCTTGGCGCCAAGAAGTTCCTCGGCTTCGGGGCCTGTTGTTCCCGGCAGTAGCACGGCGGTTCCGGATTCCTCGTCGAGGGAGACCAGGCCGGACATCCTTCGCAGATCCACTGCGATGACTGCGGTGAATCCGCCGCGCTCAGGGTCCAGCCCGCCGACCACGCTGGTGCCGCCGCCGAACGGTACGACCGCGATGGCCTGCTCGCCGCACAGCGCAAGGAGAGAGGAGACCTCCGCATGCGATGCGGGGTAGACGATGGCGTCCGGGGCTTCCTGGACGTCGGTGGAGCGACGGCGCAACAGGTCCGGGGTGCTCTTGCCGCCCGCGTGCCGCAGCCGGGCGCCGTGATCGGTGCGGACATGCTCCGCGCCGAGCAGTTCGGACAGAGCGGCCAGCTGTTCTTCGGTGAGCGAGCTGGGGGACAACGTGACGGTCGACTCATCGCGGCTGACCGGATCTCGTTCGGGAATGCCCAGCGCCGACGCCAAAAGCGCCTTCACCTGAGGTGAGAGAGTCTGTCGTTTTTCGGCCACGCCCCAGGCGTCCCACTCCATCATGCGTTACAGTATTACATACGATGGCAAGTTGTAACGCAGATTTCTGGGAGAGGGTGAGGTGACATGACGGTCGAGACCACTGATATCGCCGGGGTCGCGGAGATTCCGGCGGATGCCGTCACCGAACGCATCCTGGACGCGGCGTTGTCATGCGTCACCGAGTTCGGAGTGCGCCGCACCACGTTGGTCGAGGTCGCCAAACGCGCCGGTGTCAGCCGTCCGTCGGTGTATCGGCGCTGGCCCGATGTGCGCTCCCTGGTCGCCGATCTGCTGACCCGGGAAATGGCGTCAATCCTTCCCGCGACCGGACAGGGACACGCACGTGATCGCCTGGTCCAATCGGTGACAGGGCTGGTCACCCAGGTGCGCGAGCATTCGATTTTCGCGGCGATCTTGCGTTCGGACCCCGAACTTCTGCTGACCTACATCGTGCGGCGATTGGGGACCAGTCAGCGTGCGCTCATCGGCTGGACAGCGATGCTCATCGCCGAGGGGCAGGGCGACGGATCGATTCGTGGTGGGGCCCCGGAGCAGATGGCGGCGATGGTGCTGCTGATCGGTCAGTCGGTTCTCCAGTCGGCGCGCATCGTCACCGACATCATGTCGCCGGACGAGCTGGTGCACGAATTGGCCACTGCCATCGACGGATATCTCACGGCTTGATCTGCCCCTTAGGAGAATTCATGACAACCCAGCTCAATAGCATGCGCCGCGGCGCCGATCTTGCGGCGCTGGCCGGTGGCGCTCCGACTGACGTCCTCGTCATCGGCGGCGGCATTACCGGAGTCGGGGTGGCGCTCGACGCGGCGAGCCGAGGACTGCGGGTCACTTTGGTCGAAAAGCATGACTTGGCTTTCGGGACAAGCAGATTCAGTTCAAAGCTGGTACACGGCGGATTGCGCTACCTCGCTTCGGGCCAGGTGGGCATCGCCCGGGAGAGTGCGATTGAGCGGCACATCCTCATGACGCGTACCGCCCCGCATCTCATTCACCCTCTCGCGCAGGTTGTTCCGTTGCACCCTGCGGTGAGTATGTTCAGCCGGACGCTGGTGCGGGTGGGATTCGTGGCGGGGGACGGGCTACGCAAACTCGCGCACACCTCGGCTGATGTGCTGCCCCGCTCACGCGCCATCGATGCGGGTGAAGTGATCCGCCGTGCCCCAACGGTGCGGCGCAATGGGCTTCGCGGTGGCCTGATGGCCTTCGACGGCCAGCTCGTCGACGATGCGCGGCTGGTGGTGTCGATCGCGCGCACAGCAGCCGGATTGGGCGCCCGGATCCTCACCCGTGTCTGCGCCGAGGAGGTCACCGGAGACGGTGCGTTGCTTCGCGACGAGCTGACCGGCAATACCGTCCGGGTACAGGCTGGTTTGGTTATCAACGCCGCCGGGGTGTGGGCCGGCCAAGTCGATCATGACATCAAGCTGCGTCCCAGCCGTGGTACGCACCTGGTCTTCCGGGCCGCCAGCTTCGGCGGACTTACCGCGGCCCTGACCGTTCCGGTGCCCGGCACGATCAATCGTTTCGTGTTCGCGCTGCCGGCCATCCACGATCGGGTGTATCTCGGTCTCACCGATGAACCGGCACCCGGACCGATACCGGATGTGGCCGAACCCTCTGCGTCCGAAGAGCAGTTCCTCCTCGACACCGTGAACACGGTGCTGCAGACCTCACTGTCCGAATCCGATGTGGTGGGACGTTTTGCGGGGCTGCGGCCCCTGCTTGACGGGGATGATTCCGCGACCGCCGACTTGTCCCGTAAGCACGCGGTCCGGGTATCGGATTCGGGTGTGGTCAGCGTGGTGGGCGGCAAGCTGACCACCTATCGCAAGATGGCTCAGGACGCGTTGGACGCGGGCCTGGAACGCCGGCCGCTGGCGGCTTCGGAATGTGTGACACAGAACCTGGCGGTGGTCGATGACTGGCCGGGCTCCGTTGGCGCCCAGTTGATTAGTGGCGTCGGCATCACCCGCGAGCAGGTCGAGTTCGCGCTCACCCATGAGGGCGCGCTCGACACCGATGACATTCTTGATCGTCGTACCCGTATCGGGCTCGTGCCCGCCGACAAGGAACTGGCGGCCGGCGCGGTCCAGGGTCTCGTCGACTCCTACTTCTCGCAGGTGAACTGAACGACGTCGATCCAGCCTTCCCGGAAGGCATCGGCACAGCCCGTCAGGTATTTGATGTATCGATCGTAAACCTCTTGGGACTGAAGGGAAATCGCTTCGTCCTTATGCGCTACGAGGTTCTCGGCCCAGCAGTCCAAGGTGCGCGCATAGTGCGGTTGCAGGCACTGGTGGCGCGTTATGTGGAAGTCTGCCAGCGCGGCGTGCTGATCCACCATCGGGACGGAAGGTAAACGGCCACCGGGGAATATCTCGGTCATCATGAAGTGCATGAATCGGACCCGGGACATCAGGAGCGGAATGCCCATGCGCTTCAGTTCCTCGGGGTGATAGCTGACGATGGTGTGCAGCAACATCTTTCCGTCATCCGGCAGTATCCGGTGCGCCATCGAGAAGAAGCTGTCGTACCGCTCGTGGCCGAAATGCTCGAAGGCCCCGATGCTGACGATCCGGTCTACGGTGCCGTCGAACTCCTCCCACCCGGCCAATCGCACCTCATGGGTACGCGAACTCTCGACGGAGTCGAGAAGGTTGGTGACATGCGTAAATTGATTCTTGCTGAGGGTGAGGCCGATGACGTTGACGTCGTAGTGTTCGAGAGCGCGCCTCAGGGTGGAGCCCCAACCGCAGCCCACATCCAGCAGGGTCATCCCGGGCTCCAAGCCCAGCTTTCCCAGTGCGAGGTCGATCTTGGCCTGCTGTGCCTGCTCGAGCGTCAGGGTCTCAGGCTCGAAGTATGCGCAGCTGTAGGTTCGGCTGGGGTCGAGAAACAGTGCGAAGAAGTCGTCGGACAGGTCGTAATGCGCTTGTACATCGGAGAATTTTGGGGTCAATTTAGACATAGGGCGACCTCCCATGAGGATGGCGCGATGCCCCGAGCGGCGCGCGAGCGATTGGTGGACGTTGGTGCTGGCTGATGTCCCGTGCCGAGGCTAGAGCAAGATTGTTGCAGGTACAAGGGAAATGGGCATATTTAGCAAGGGGTTTGATCTGCGCGAGATCGTTCCCTACGGGTGCTAATTAGCGACCCGCCGCCTCGGATTCCGTCTCGTCCTGCGCCGGTTCCGATCGGGCGAAGTTCTCGGTGAGCTTGGCGATGACGCGGCCCCACAGTGGTTCGGGCAGATCGTGGCCCATTCCGTCGATCAGTGCCAAACGTGCGCCGGGAATGGCCCGGGCGATGGCACGCGCGCCCGACGGACGCATCAGCTTGTCGGCCCTGCCATGCAAAACCAGTGCGGGGGAGGTGATTCGGTTGTCGAAGGGTGCCAGGTTGCCGGTTCCCATGATCGCGGCGAACTGCCGGGCGAACCCCTTGGGGTAGTAGCTGCGATCGTAGTACTCGGCGGCGTGCAGATATGACTTCGCTTGCGACTGGCGGTATTTCGGGCTGCCGATAGTCCGGCCCACTTCCACGCTGTTGGCGATGATCTCCTCGCGGGTGGCGCCGGCCGGCGGGGGTTTCAGCAACGCCATCAGCTGGCGTGGCCCGGGTGGGGGCAGGAAGGGCTGGTTGTTGCTCGACATGATGATGGTGACCGTCTGCGTCCGGTCGGGATGCTCGGCGGCGAAAACCTGGGCGATCATGCCGCCCATCGAGGCGCCCACGATGTGTGCCTGTTCGATGCCGAGATGATCGAGCAGACCGGCGGCGTCCGCCGCCATATCCACCAGGGTGTAGGCGGTATCGGTGATCTTCACGCCGGCAAGGAATTTCGCCATGGTCGGAATGAGTGCACCGCCCCCGGCGCGTACCCCGTCCAGCTTGGTGGACAGACCGCAGTCGCGATTGTCGAAGCGAATGACACGGTAACCCTGGCCGGCGAGCTGCTGGCAGAATTCGGTACGCCAGAAGACCATCTGCGCGCCGATGCCCATGATGAGCAGTACCGCTGGGTCGGCCGGATTGCCGAACTCCTCGAAACACAGTTCGATATCGCCGACCTTGGCGGTGCTGGCTGTCATCTCAGATATCTCCCTCGCGGTTGTGCTCACGGCTGATATCGACAATGAAATTGCCGAAGTAGCCCTTGAGCTCGGGGTCTTCCATCATCTGCCAGCGCGGCGCCAGCAGCTTCATATACCGCTCGACGTACAGGAATTGCTTGCCGATGAGCACCAACTCACGGGGAAGCTTCACGTCGTACTGCTCGGCGAGTGCCGACAGTTGCTTGCCGATCTCCGAATATGACATGTCGCCAAGGGATTTCATCGTGAGCGGGGTAGTGAAGGCCTGGATGTCCCGGGTGCCCTTGTCTGCGTCGCCGGGATTGCCGACGGCGCCCAACAGCACCACGATCTTGCCCGCGGCGCGATGATCTTTCTTGACCAGCAGCGCGTGAATCAGCTCGCGCAACAGCCAGCGGGTCCGTGGGTCGATGAAGCCGACGATGCCGAAGTCCAGGAACACGATCCGGCCCTCGTCGTCCACCAGAAGATTTCCCGCATGCAGGTCGCCATGGAACAAGCCCTGACGCAGTCCGGATTCGAACACCGAGAACAACAGCGACTTCACCAGTTCGGTGCCGTCGAATCCCGCCTTCCGAATGGCCGGGGCGTCGTCGATGCGGATGCCGTGCACCCGCTCCATGGTGAGCACTCTGGAGGTTGTGTAATGCCAGTGAACATCCGGCACCCGGATGTTCTTGCCGAGCGACGAGGTGTGCAGGTGCTCCACCCAGGTCTGCATGGCCTGGCCCTCGGCGAGGAAGTCCAGCTCCTCGGACAGGTTTCCGGAGAAATCGTCCACCACATCGCGGGCCGAGAGCATCCGGCCCACCTTGCCCCGTTCCAGCAGGGCCGCGCCGCGTTTCATGATCTGCAGGTCGGCGGCCACCCGGCGCCGGATTCCCGGGCGCTGGATCTTGACCACCACGTCCTCACCGGAATGCAGTGTCGCGTAATGCACCTGGGCGATCGACGCGGATGCGAACGGTTCGGTGTCAAAACTGGCGAAGAGCTTTTCGGGTTCATCTCCGAGCTCGGAGATGATGAGTTCACGGACCTGGACGGAATCGGCGGGTGGTACGCGGTCCAGCAGCCCGCGGAATTCACGAGAGAGTGGCTCGCCGAACGCGCCCGGGCTGGACGCGATGATCTGGCCGAGCTTGACGTACGTGGGGCCGAGGTCGGAGAAGGTCTGCGGAAGCTCGGCGATGAGCTTCTGCTCGAGGCTGCCCTTTTTGGTGATCTTGCCCAGTACTCGCCCCGCGGTACGGGCGACCTGCCAGCCGGTTGTGCCCAGCCGCGCGGCCTCGGAGAGCAACGCCACGCGCCCGAGCGGCGCAACCTGACGTCCACGGCCTTCACCTACGCTCCGGCCGGAACGTTCTTGGGCAGTCATGAAATGCAAGTGTGCCGCATCATGGCCGTGCAGCCCTAGTCAGTCCTGCACGCGGTCCCCCGCGAGCGGGAGGCGCCCCGGTCAAAAGTTGCCAACAACTCTGAGGTCACCGGCTCCCACACCGGCTCAGGCAGATCGTGGCCCATGCCTTCGATGAGCGCGAATCGTGAGTTCCTGATGTTCTTGGCCACTACCCGGCCGTTCTGATACGGCACCAGTGGGTCGTTTCGGCCATGGATGACCACCGTCGGAGCGGTGATGGCCCGTGTGAACCGCAGCAGGCTGCCAGTACCCAAAATGGCGTCGAATTGACGCACGGTGCCCACCTTGTAGTCACTGCGGGCCCTGTGGGCCAGGATGCGCTGCCGCAGTTCCTCGCGGGAGGGCAGGTTGTCGGGCCCGTTGTAGACGATGCCGTTGTTCACCTCGAACTCGAGCCATTCCTCGGCTGTCGCGTTCTTACCGGGGGCGGTCATGGCCGTTTTGATCAGTTCCCAGGACGGCAGTCGGGAGAACGGCCGGCCGGTCGCCGAATAGATGATGCCGACGGAATTGACGCGCTCGGGATAAGTGCCCGCGAAGACCTGCACGATCATGCCGCCCATCGACGCGCCCGCGATATGCACCGTGTCCAGTTCAAGGTGGTCGACGAGGGTGCGGACATCCTCGGCCATGTCGATCAGGGTGTACGGCACCTCGCTGCCCAGGCCGAAGGCATAGCGCACGACCCGGCGCTGAACCGATCCCGGCGCCTTGTGGCCATCGAGTTTTGTCGACAGCCCGCAGTCGCGATTGTCGAAACGGATGACCCGATAGCCACGGTCGAGGAGCTGCCGGCAGAATCCGTCAGGCCACATCGGGAGCTGCGCCGCGACTCCCATCACCAGGATTACCGCCGGATCGGCGGGGTTCCCCAGGTCTTCGTAGAAGAGCTCGATATCGCCGTTACGTGCGACGCCTGTTCGGGTGGGGACTTCGGAGGACAGCGGCACCATTCCTGGATACCACGCCGTTTTGGATGATCGCCCTCATCTGCGGTAATCTGGCCCAGCTCCACCGAAGACCGTCGGTCACCTCTTATGAGGTTGAAGGTCCAGGACTTGTCCTGGCGGCCCACGCAGGAGGACGAGGTTAAACCCGCGGACCAAAAGTCTGTGGATTTTCACGCCCCGACCTGTCTGCGTCGGGGCGTTCGTCATTTCCAGACGCCTTCTCGATCTTGGACCGTCTTGTCTTAGGTGCAGCGACCGAAACGAGATGAGGAGGCAATACATGGCCAAGACTGAAAAGGTCACCGCCGTTGCCGAGATCACCGAGCAGTTCAAGGATTCGACTGCGACCGTGATCACCGAGTACCGCGGCCTGTCGGTGTCCGCTCTGGCCACCCTGCGTCGCTCTCTCGGAGCTTCCGCCACCTACTCCGTCGCCAAGAACACGCTGGTCAAGCGTGCGGCTTCGGAAGCTGGCGTGGAGGGCCTGGACGAACTGTTCACCGGCCCAACGGCAATCGCGTTCATCAAGGGCGAGCCCGTGGACGCTGCGAAGGCCATCAAGACCTTCGCGAAAGACAACAAGGCCCTGATCATCAAGGGCGGCTACATGGATGGCCGCGCCTTGTCAGTTGCCGAGGTTGAGCGCATCGCCGATCTGGAATCGCGCGAGGTGCTGCTGGCCAAGCTGGCCGGCGCAATGAAGGGCAACCTGGCCAAGGCCGCCGGGCTGTTCAACGCCCCGGCGTCCCAGGTTGCACGCCTGGCCGCCGCCCTGCAGGAAAAGAAGGCCAGCGAAGAGGCCGCGTAAAGCGCCCCTTCGATACGCCAGTACCAACCAAACCTGTTGTAAATCAAGGAAGGAACCAACATCATGGCAAAGCTGAGCACCGAGGAACTGATCGATGCTTTCAAGGAGCTGACGCTGCTTGAGCTGTCCGAGTTCGTCAAGACCTTCGAAGAGGTCTTCGAGGTCACCGCTGCCGCTCCGGTCGCCGTCGCCGCCGTCGGTGGCGCTGCCCCGGCCGCCGAGGCTGCCGAAGAGCAGAGCGAGTTCGACGTCATCCTGGAGAGCGCCGGCGACAAGAAGATCGGCGTTATCAAGGTTGTGCGCGAGATCGTCTCCGGCCTGGGCCTGAAGGAAGCCAAGGACCTGGTCGACAGCGCCCCCAAGCCGCTGCTCGAGAAGGTTGCCAAGGAGGCCGCCGACGACGCCAAGGCCAAGCTCGAGGCCGCCGGCGCGACGATCACCGTCAAGTAGTTCGCAGTACGTTTCGAATCCCGGCCCCTGGGAGTCTTCGGACTTCCAGGGGCCGGTTTCGTTTTCAGCCCGCACACTCGGGGTGTGGCCGTCTACCTGCTGATCGCCCTGGGCGCTCTGTTGCTGCTCCTGATGGTGGTTCGTGTCCGGCGTCGACGTGCGCCGCAGGCACCCGCACCCGCACCACGAACGACGGCGCGCACCGATGACGACCGGCGCAGGCAACTGCTGGCGCGTCTGGCCTGGGATATGCGCGCTCCAGCGGCAAAGGCCGTCCGCACCGTGGCCGCGCTGCGGGACACCGCGGCGGCGTTTCCGGCGCCGCCCGCAACCCCGGCGCCCAAGAGGGAACCGGATGAGGTGTCCTGGGCGCCCCTCTAGATCAGTGCGGCAATCCGGGTGGCGGCGGTGGTGGCCGAGCTGTTCACCTGTTCGGGGGAGTCGCCCAGCGCGACAAGCAGATCCGTGGTCATGGAGCCCAGCACGGGGCCAACGGCTTCACCGTTCTCGCCCCAGAACCCGGCCAGCTCCAGCATGACGAACCCGTGCATGACGGTCCAGAACTTGGCGGCGGTCGCGGCGACCTTCGCGGCATCGTCGGGGGAGCCGTCGATCCGGCCTGCGGCCATCGAACGTTGCACGCTGCGATAGAGCTGCGTCGCGCTGGCGTGCTGCGGTGTCAGGTGCACAGTGTTGAACATGTTCCGGCTGGGCGCGTTGATGCCGTGCGCGCTGGTGACACCGAACATCAGCCGGTACATGTGGGGGTGGTCGATGGCGAACTGGCGGTAGACCATGCCCGTCACCATGAAATCTGCGATGGGATCGTCGGTCTGGGGTACGTCGGCCTGCGCGCCGGAGAACTGACGCAGCCCTTCCTCGGCCACCTCCGCGATGAGCTCGCGCATGCCGCCGAAGTAGGTGTAGACCGCCATGGTGGAGGTGCCGGCGGCCGCGGCGATCTTCCGGGTCTGCAGTGCATCGGGCCCCTGTTCGTTCAGAAGCCGAACGGCCGCTGCGACGAGATCGACCCGGGGGTTACGGGCGACGGCCCGGTCGTCTCCCGGACTGTTACGCGGAATAGATGAGCTCATTGTCTTGCCATGTTCGCACAACGGGAGTACGTTCACCATAACGGCGTAATAACGATGTTATGCCAGCCAGTCAGCCCTGGAGGACACGATGACCGCCACAGTCCAGCCCACCGCCACCGAGAGTGTGTATCTGACCGGAGTCTGGGAACCGGTTCAGCAGGAAGTGACCAGTACCGACCTGTTGGTCGAGGGGACCATTCCGGATTATCTGGACGGGCGTTACCTGCGCAACGGCCCCAATCCCGCCGCCGAGGTGGACCCCGCGACCTATCACCTGTTCAGCGGCGATGCGATGGTGCACGGCCTGTCGCTCCGGGATGGGAAGGCGCAGTGGTATCGCAACCGCTGGGTGCGGACCGCGGCGGTACGCAAGGCCCTCGGTGAGCCGACGGTCGCTACCGGCAGCTCGGCCGGCACATCGTTGATCGGGCCCAACACCAATGCGCTCAGTCATGCGGGCCGCACGCTGGCGTTGGTGGAAGGTGGTATCGCCAACTACGAGCTCAACGACGAGCTCGACACGGTGGGGCCCTGTGACTTCCAGGGGACTCTGCACGGTGGCTACACCGCGCACCCGAAGATCGATCCCGACACCGGCGAAATGCACGCAGTGTCATACTCTTTCGCTCGCGGCAACACCGTTCAATACTCGGTCATCGATACCTCGGGACGGGCCCGCCGTACGGTTGACGTCAAGGTCCAGGGTTCCCCGATGATGCACGACTTCACGCTCACCGAGAAGTACGTCGTCTTCTACGACCTGCCGGTCACCCTCGATACCGCGATGATCACCAAATCGGTACCGATGCCGCCGATTCTGCGTAAGCCCGCCCAGTTGGTCATGCAATCCCTGATCGGCAAGATCAAGATCCCGGGTCCCATCGCGGCCAGGGCAAGTCAACTGTCCGGTAAGTCTCCCTCCATTCCCTACTCATGGAATCCCAAGTACCCAGCAAGAATTGGTGTGATGCCGCGTGACGGCGGCAATGCGGACGTGCGCTGGTTCGAGATCGAGCCGTGCTACGTCTTCCACCCGCTCAACGGGTACTCCGAGATGCGTGACGGTCAGGAAGTTGTGGTGATCGATTTGGTCCGCTACGACTCCATGTTCTCCGCCGATGTACTCGGCCCCAGCGATGCGCGTGGGCTGCTGGACCGGTGGGTCATCAACTTGACCAAGGGCACCGTCACCATGGAGCGCCGAGATGATCGCCACCTCGAGTTCCCCCGCATCAACGAGGAGCTGACCGGAAAGAAGCACCGCTACGGGTACCTGCCCTGCATCGCGGGGGCATTCGAGTCCGACGGCAAGGTAGACGGCAGCCTGGTCAAGTTCGATTACCAGACGGGTACCGACATCCGGACCACCCTTGATTCTCTTGCGGTAGGTGAGATGTCGTTTGTGCCGAATCCGTCGGGCACCGCTGAGGACGACGGTGTGCTCGTCGGGTTTGGTCTGAGCGCCGGGACGTCGCAGGGCAAGTTCGTGGTCCTGGACGCACAGACGCTGGAACTCGCGGCGACGGTGGACCTGCCGCAGCGTGTTCCGGCAGGCTTCCACGGCAACTGGGCTCCCCGCTGAGATCATGGACGGTCCGCTGCCGGAGTCGTTGCGCTACACGGACGGGCGGTACGTCTTCGAGCGAAGGCCGGGGCTGGACACGACCAAGGCGCCGCTGGCTGAGCGCCGTCGGTTCGCCGGCGCGCTCCATGCGTTGCACCGGCCATGGTTCACGATCCGGGTACCGCGCGGCGTGGGCGTACTGACCACCATCGGACGAAAGTCGGGGAGCCCACGCGTCACCTATGTCAAAGCGGTGCGCGATGGGAACAGGGCCTACTTGGCTGCGATTACCGGCCGGCACACCCTGTGGGTCAAGAACATTCAGGTCAACCCGTCGGTGAGCCTGCGGCTCACCGACGGGACGCACACCGGCGTGGCTCGGGCGATAGCGCCCGGGGATCCGGTGTACGAGGCGGCTCGCGAGCGATTCTGTGGTGTCGTACACCCCTTCGACTACCTCGAGAATGTGTTTCACCGCAAGGGGTTGCCATCGCGCCGCAAGATTGTCGAATTGCATCGCGCCTGGTTCGAGGGTGGGACACCACTGGTTGTCGAACTCGACACACGAGCGTGACGGCGCCAGGAAATCGCACCTGAAACCGCGTGACGGCGTCACACTCGTGGCATGGAGATCACCTCGGCCATCAGTGCCATCCTCGGGGCATTCGGGCTCTCGGGTGCTGCCGGGCTGAATGCCTGGCTGCCGCTGCTCGCGGTCGGCGCCGCCGACAGACTCGGGTGGATCGAACTCGGCCCGTCATACAGCTGGCTGTCCTCCACCCCGGCGCTCATCGTCCTCGCGGTGATCTTTGTGCTCGATCTCATAGGCGACAAGATTCCGGCCCTGGACTCGGTCCTGCATGCGGTCGGCACGTTCATCGCGCCGGCGTCGGGGGCCATTTTGTTCACCGCCGAGACAAGCCTTTCCTCACACCTGCCACCCGCAGTGGCCGCGATACTCGGGGCCATCACCGCCGGCAGCGTCCACGCCAGCCGGACAGTCGCACGCCCCTTCGTCACCGGCACCACTGCGGGAGTGGGGAACCCACTGGTCTCGACCGCCGAGGACGGCACCTCGCTGGTCCTGACCATCCTCGCCCTGGCACTGCCGATTCTCGCGTTTGTCGTGGTGCTGGTGCTCATGGTCGCGCTCGGCTGGTTGACCTTCCGGGCGATTCGATGGGCGCGCGGCAAGCGCAGAACCGGCACCGCCAGCCCGTAGGTAGCCCTTGCGATAACGGCTATCGCAGGACGAATGTGGCTGGGGCTCATAGAGTGATGGGGACGAGAGAATGAAGGTGACATGAATCTGGCCGTTCGGCACGTCTTTATCGCTTGCGCCGCACTACTCGTAGCGCGGCTGACCATGCTGGACCACGGTCTGGCGGCGGTGTGGGGAGTAGACCGGGGTGACGATGCCCTCGGCACGATTGAGTGGGCGACCGTCGCGGGTGACGTCGTGGCAGTGGTGACATTGCTTGTGTTCGCCCGGCTGGGCAATCACATTCGCCCGACGACCTTCCTGGCCGCGGGCCTGGTGATCCTTGGGCTGTCGACAGCCGGATCGTTGATACCGGGGTCGGCGACGCTACTTGCCTGGGTCATGCTGGTTTCGGCATTGGGTGCGGGTCTGACCATGGTGGCGTCCATGCTGATCGTCCTGCATTCGACCCCCAGAAAGGGCCGGGGTCTGTCTCTGGGCTTCTGGGTGGCGATGTACCCGGTGGCGATGCTGGCGGGCGAGGTCCTGGACATCAACTCACCGCAGAACTGGCGCCCGATCACCTACGGAATTCTTGCGGCAACCGTCGTGGTGCTGATCGTGGTGCTCACCCAGCCGCACCGTGAGTTCGTCGGTACCTTCGACACCTTCGACCTGGTCGGCGCCCTGCTGTGGCTGGTCGGGGTGTCCGCGCTGGCCTGGCTGCTGATCGACGAGGCGTCGCCGGTGCGCGCGGTAATTCTCGCGATCATCGCGTTGGCAGCCTTCGGTGCGCTCTTCGCGCAGACCCGCCGCCGCGGCTCGGCGGCCTTGATCGCGGCCGAGGTGCTCACCCGGCCGGTGGTGCTGGCAGCACTGCTGGCGATCACCGTGCTCACGTTCCTGGTGCGGTTCGCGGACTTCGACCACGCGGCGATGTGGTGGTCGCTCGATCGTGAGCAGGCGCCTTCGGATACGCCGGCGTTCGCACTCTTTGCCTCCGGACTGGTCTTGGCACCGGCTGCCGGATATCTCATCGATACGGGCAAGCGCACCCTCGTCGCTGCCCTGGGCGTGGCGCTGCTGGTGGCCGGAGTGGTGGCGATCGTGATCGAACTGCGGTCCGCGACCACCGAGGGAGGATTGGTGCTGGGCCTGCTGCTGTCGGGGGCCGGTATCGCGACGCTGGCCGTCTACCTCTTCTATGCGGTCTTCCACGGGGTCTCGCCGGTGCAACTGACCGTGGTCGGAGGCTTGGCCGTCACGGCATCCGCGCTGGGGGCTGTTCTCGGTGAGTTCGTTCGGCAGCGTGCGGAGATCGATCTGCTGACCGGATACGGCCTCACCCATCCAAGCGTCTTCGCCGATATCGTCGGTCTGATCGTCGTGCTCATCGCCCTGCTGGCCGGGGCGCTGCTCATCGTGGAGCGTCGGCGCCATGGCGTGGCGGATAGGGAGTCCGCGGACAAGTAGTCGGCAAGGCCTCGAGGACGGACTCGCGCGTGATCCAGGCGCAGCGCGTACTAAACGCGTAGTGGCTGGTTATCACAGTTAGCCAGTCGACGGACTCGTATGGACACAAACGCGATGCAGCTCCTGGGCATACGCTAAAGTGATCCGAACCACAGCCTGGCCGGGTTGGTGGTGAAGTGTGCGTGTTGCGGAAGGATCGCCTGGTGGGTGCAGAAGTCTCCGTTGAGGGTTTGACCAAGTCCTTTGGTTCACAACGAATCTGGGAGAACGTCACCTTGTCCCTGCCGCCGGGTGAGGTCAGCGTGCTGCTGGGGCCCTCCGGTACCGGTAAGTCGGTCTTCCTGAAGTCGCTGATCGGTCTGCTGCGCCCCGAGCAGGGCGCCATCTACATCGACGGCACCAACATCATGGAGTGCTCCTCCAAGGAGCTCTACGAGATCCGCAAGCTGTTCGGCGTGATGTTCCAGGACGGCGCGCTGTTCGGCTCGATGAACCTGTACGACAACACCGCCTTCCCCTTGCGTGAGCACACCAAGAAGAAGGAATCCGAGATCCGCGACATCGTCATGCAGAAGCTTGACGTCGTGGGTCTTACCGGCCACGAGACCAAGTTCCCCGGCGAGATCTCCGGCGGTATGCGTAAGCGTGCCGGCCTGGCCCGCTCGCTCGTGCTGGACCCGCAGATCATCCTCTGTGACGAGCCGGACTCCGGTCTGGACCCGGTGCGTACCGCCTACCTGAGCCAGCTGCTCATCGACATCAACGCGCAGATCGACGCCACGATCCTGATCGTGACGCACAACATCAACATCGCCCGTACGGTGCCGGACAACATGGGCATGCTGTACCGCCGTCAGCTCGTCATGTTCGGCCCCCGTGAGGTGCTGTTGACCAGCGATGAGCCGGTGATCAAGCAGTTCCTGAACGGCCGCCGTATCGGTCCGATCGGTATGTCCGAGGAAAAGGACGAAGCCACTATGGCCGAGGAGCAGGCGCACCTCGACGCCGGACACCATGACGGTGGTGTCGAGGAGATCGAAGGCGTGCCGCCTCAGATCCAGGCCACCCCGGGTATGCCCGAGCGGGCCGCGGTCGGGCGTCGCCAGGCCCGGGTGCGCGAGATCATGCACCAGCTGCCGCCCAATGCGCAGGCCGCGATCCAGGACAGCTTCGCCGGCACCCACCAGTTCCGTGTGCACGACTTCGGTGACGAGCCCACCGGTGTCACCACCGCCACGCTGGCGCCGCCGCATGCCGAGCCGTCCACCCAGGCCATCGACACGAGCGACGACGACGCTCCCACGGGTCAGATCCCGCCCGTACGCGGGTAGTAGCAACCCGGCGAATGGCCGGGTTGATCGAGTGAGTGCGCCGTTGAGCGGGGGAGACTGCGACGGCCACATCGTGGTGGTGCGAGGCAGGCCGCCCACGTGACACCGACGTCGTTGCCGAGGGCATACCGCATGCAGGTCATCGCGGTCATTTGCCTGCGCCCGGTATGCGCTCGGCGTTGCGGAGAAAGAAACGCCGAAAATACTGGCGCTATCTCTTGACGGGCGGCGTGCGACGAGTCACTCTGTTTGGCAGCACGGACGTATGCGAATGCAGTGAGGCCGCCAGCCAGCACTGATCCGCGTAATTGACCGTGCAGTTGAAGGCTGCGCGATAGTACGCTATTGTTAGACGTTGCGCTGGCTGCCTCCTGCCCACCTTCCCTCGCCACGACGGTGTTCATTCGTGTTGTGATCGATCGGGTGTGTGTTTGGTCGTTGCTTGCGCAAAACATCGCAGATGCGCGGCAACACTGGAGGACCGATCTTGGCAGTCTCTCGCCAGACTAAGACCGATAACGCAACTACTAACTCCGTACCTGGGGCGCCCAGCCGACTTTCCTTCGCCAAGCTGCGTGAACCGCTCGCGGTTCCCGGCCTGCTGGATGTGCAGACGGAGTCCTTTGAATGGCTGGTTGGCTCACCCCGCTGGCGTGAGGTTGCGACTGCTCGCGGTGAGGTGAACCCGACCGGCGGCCTTGAGGAGATCCTCACGGAGCTTTCGCCGATCGAGGACTTCTCGGGCTCGATGTCGCTGTCCTTCAGCGACCCGCGCTTCGACGAGGTCAAGGCACCCGTCGACGAGTGCAAAGACAAGGACATGACGTACGCGGCTCCGCTGTTCGTCACGGCCGAGTTCATCAACAACAACACCGGCGAGATCAAGAGCCAGACGGTCTTCATGGGTGACTTCCCGATGATGACCGACATGGGCACCTTCATCATCAACGGCACCGAGCGCGTGGTCGTGTCGCAGCTCGTCCGTTCGCCCGGCGTCTACTTCGACGAGAACATCGACAAGTCGACCGAGAAGACCCTGCACAGCGTCAAGGTCATCCCCGGCCGTGGTGCATGGCTCGAGTTCGATGTCGACAAGCGCGACACCGTGGGTGTGCGCATCGATCGCAAGCGTCGTCAGCCCGTCACCGTGCTGCTGAAGGCACTCGGCTGGACCAACGAGCAGATCGTCGAGCGTTTCGGGTTCTCCGAGATCATGATGGGGACCCTGGAGAAGGACAACATCGCCGGTCCCGACGAGGCCCTGCTGGACATCTACCGCAAGCTGCGTCCGGGCGAGCCGCCGACCAAGGAGTCCGCGCAGGCCCTGCTGGAGAACCTGTTCTTCAAGGAGAAGCGTTACGACCTGGCCCGCGTGGGCCGGTACAAGGTGAACAAGAAGCTGGGTCTTGGCGGTGCCAACCCGGCTCTGGTGACTGCCACCACGCTCACCGAGGAAGACGTCGTCGCCACCATCGAGTACCTGGTGCGTCTGCACGAGGGCCAGACCACGATGACCGCCCCCGGCGGCCTCGAGGTCCCGGTCGAGGTCGACGACATCGACCACTTCGGTAACCGTCGTCTGCGTACCGTGGGCGAGCTGATCCAGAACCAGATCCGGGTCGGCCTGTCGCGTATGGAGCGCGTGGTGCGTGAGCGCATGACCACTCAGGACGTCGAGGCGATCACCCCGCAGACCCTGATCAACATCCGTCCCGTCGTGGCGGCGATCAAGGAGTTCTTCGGAACCAGCCAGCTGTCGCAGTTCATGGACCAGAACAACCCGCTGTCGGGTCTGACCCACAAGCGTCGTCTTTCGGCGCTGGGCCCCGGTGGTCTGACCCGTGACCGCGCCGGCCTTGAGGTCCGCGACGTGCACCCCTCGCACTACGGCCGCATGTGCCCGATCGAGACCCCGGAAGGCCCGAACATCGGCCTGATCGGTTCGCTGTCGGTGTACGCGCGGGTCAACCCGTTCGGCTTCATCGAGACGCCGTACCGCAAGGTGTCCGAGGGTGTCGTCACCGACGACATCCACTACCTGACCGCCGACGAAGAGGACCGCCACGTCGTGGCACAGGCCAACTCGCCCGTGGACGCCGACGGCCGCTTCACCGAGGACAAAATCCTGGTCCGCCGTAAGGGTGGCGAGGTCGAGTTCGTCTCGGCGACCGAGGTGGACTACATGGACGTCTCGCCGCGCCAGATGGTGTCGGTCGCGACCGCCATGATCCCGTTCCTCGAGCACGACGACGCCAACCGTGCCCTCATGGGTGCCAACATGCAGCGCCAGGCGGTTCCGCTGGTGCGCAGCGAGGCCCCGCTGGTCGGTACCGGTATGGAGCTGCGTGCCGCCATCGACGCCGGCGACGTCGTCGTCGCGGAGAAGGCCGGTGTCATCGAAGAGGTGTCCGCCGACTACGTCACCGTGATGGCCGACGACGGCACCCGCCAGAGCTACCGGTTGCGCAAGTTCGCCCGTTCCAACCACGGCACCTGCGCCAACCAGAAGCCCATCGTGGACGAAGGCCAGCGGGTCGAGGTCGGTCAGGTCATCGCCGACGGTCCTTGCACCGAGAACGGCGAAATGGCCCTCGGTAAGAACCTGCTCGTGGCGGTCATGCCGTGGGAAGGCCACAACTACGAGGACGCCATCATCCTGTCCAACCGTCTGGTGGAAGAGGATGTGCTCACCTCGATTCACATCGAAGAGCACGAAATCGATGCGCGCGACACCAAGCTGGGCGCTGAGGAGATCACCCGGGACATCCCGAACGTCTCCGATGAGGTGCTGGCAGATCTCGACGAGCGCGGCATCGTCCGCATCGGCGCCGAGGTCCGCGACGGCGACATCCTCGTCGGCAAGGTCACCCCGAAGGGTGAGACCGAGCTGACCCCCGAGGAGCGCCTGCTGCGTGCCATCTTCGGTGAGAAGGCCCGCGAGGTTCGCGACACCTCCCTGAAGGTGCCGCACGGTGAGTCCGGCAAGGTCATCGGCATCCGCGTCTTCTCGCGTGATGACGACGACGACCTGCCCGCCGGCGTGAACGAGCTCGTTCGCGTGTACGTCGCGCAGAAGCGCAAGATCTCCGACGGTGACAAGCTGGCCGGACGCCACGGCAACAAGGGCGTCATCGGCAAGATCCTGCCCGTCGAGGACATGCCGTTCCTGCCCGATGGCACCCCGGTGGACATCATCCTGAACACCCACGGTGTGCCGCGCCGTATGAACATCGGCCAGATTCTGGAGACCCACCTGGGGTGGGTGGCCAAGACCGGCTGGAACATCGAGGGCAACCCCGAGTGGGCGCAGAACCTCCCCGAGGATCTGCAGTCGGCCCCGGCCGACACCCGCACGGCCACCCCGGTGTTCGACGGCGCCCGCGAGGAGGAGCTGACCGGACTGCTGTCCTCGACGCTGCCCAACCGGGACGGCGAGGTCATGGTGGACGGTGACGGCAAGGCACGGCTGTTCGACGGCCGTAGCGGTGAGCCGTTCCCGTACCCGGTGACAGTCGGCTACATGTACATCCTGAAGCTGCACCACTTGGTCGACGACAAGATTCACGCGCGTTCGACCGGGCCGTACTCGATGATCACCCAGCAGCCGCTCGGTGGTAAGGCGCAGTTCGGTGGTCAGCGATTCGGTGAGATGGAGTGCTGGGCCATGCAGGCCTACGGTGCGGCATACACGCTGCAGGAGCTGTTGACCATCAAGTCCGACGACACCGTCGGTCGCGTGAAGGTCTACGAGGCGATCGTCAAGGGCGAGAACATCCCCGAGCCGGGTATCCCGGAGTCGTTCAAGGTTCTGCTCAAGGAACTCCAGTCGCTGTGCCTGAACGTGGAGGTGCTGTCCAAGGACGGCGCCGCCATCGAAATGCGCGACGGCGACGACGAGGACCTGGAGCGCGCTGCCGCGAACCTGGGAATCAACTTGTCCCGCAACGAATCTGCGTCCATTGAGGACTTCGCCTAACCGATTTCTATCCCGCAAGGGGAAAGGGAGTTTACGTGCTGGACGTCAACTTCTTCGATGAACTCCGTATCGGCCTCGCGTCGGCGGATGACATCCGTAACTGGTCCTTCGGCGAAGTCAAGAAGCCGGAGACCATCAACTACCGCACGCTCAAGCCCGAGAAGGACGGCCTGTTCTGCGAGAAGATCTTCGGACCTACTCGCGACTGGGAGTGCTACTGCGGCAAGTACAAGCGCGTGCGCTTCAAGGGCATCATCTGTGAGCGCTGTGGCGTCGAGGTGACTCGCGCCAAGGTGCGCCGTGAGCGGATGGGCCACATCGAGCTGGCCGCCCCGGTCACGCACATCTGGTACTTCAAGGGTGTTCCGTCGCGTCTCGGATACCTGCTCGACCTGGCGCCGAAGGATCTGGAAAAGATCATCTACTTCGCCGCTTACGTCATCACCGCCGTCGACGACGAGCTGCGTCACAACGAGCTCTCGACGCTTGAGGCCGAGATGGAGGTCGAGAAGAAGGCTGTCGCCGATCAGCGCGACGCCGACCTGGAGGCCCGCGCCCAGAAGCTCGAGGCCGACCTGGCCGAGCTCGAGGCCGAGGGTGCCAAGTCCGATGTGCGCCGCAAGGTGCGTGACGGTGGCGAGCGCGAGATGCGTCAGCTGCGCGATCGGTCCCAGCGTGAGCTGGACCGGCTCGACGAGATCTGGACCACCTTCACCAAGCTGGCTCCCAAGCAGCTGATCGTGGACGAGGTGCTCTACCGCGAGCTGGTGGACCGTTACGGCGAGTACTTCACCGGTGCCATGGGTGCCGAGGCCGTGCAGAAGCTCATTCAGACCTTCGATCTCGATGCCGAGGCCGAGAACCTGCGCGAGACCATCCGCAGTGGCAAGGGGCAGAAGAAGCTTCGTGCCCTCAAGCGCCTGAAGGTGGTGGCTGCGTTCCAGAACTCCACCAACAGCCCCGGTGGCATGGTGCTCGACGCGGTACCGGTGATCCCGCCGGAGCTGCGTCCGATGGTTCAGCTCGACGGTGGCCGTTTCGCGACCTCTGACCTGAACGACCTGTACCGCCGCGTGATCAACCGCAACAACCGCCTCAAGCGACTGATCGATCTGGGTGCGCCCGAGATCATCGTCAACAACGAGAAGCGGATGCTGCAGGAGTCCGTGGATGCGCTGTTCGACAACGGCCGTCGTGGACGTCCGGTCACCGGACCGGGTAACCGTCCGCTGAAGTCGCTGTCGGATCTGCTCAAGGGTAAGCAGGGTCGGTTCCGCCAGAACCTGCTCGGTAAGCGCGTTGACTACTCGGGCCGTTCGGTCATCGTGGTCGGCCCGCAGCTCAAGCTGCACCAGTGCGGTCTGCCCAAGCTGATGGCTCTGGAGCTGTTCAAGCCGTTCGTGATGAAGCGTCTGGTCGACCTGAACCACGCGCAGAACATCAAGAGCGCCAAGCGCATGGTGGAGCGTCAGCGCGCTCAGGTGTGGGATGTCCTCGAAGAGGTCATCGCCGAGCACCCGGTGCTGCTGAACCGTGCACCAACGCTGCACCGCCTGGGTATCCAGGCCTTCGAGCCGCAGCTGGTGGAAGGCAAGGCAATTCAGCTGCACCCGCTGGTGTGTGAGGCGTTCAACGCCGACTTCGACGGTGACCAGATGGCCGTGCACCTGCCGCTGTCGGCGGAGGCGCAGGCCGAGGCTCGCATCCTGATGCTGTCCTCGAACAACATCCTGTCGCCCGCGTCGGGCCGCCCGCTGGCCATGCCGCGTCTGGACATGGTGACCGGTCTGTACTTCCTGACCACCGAGGTCCCCGGCGATACCGGTGCGCATGCCCCGGCCGCCAAGGACCAGCCGGAGACCGGTGTTTACAGCTCGCCCGCCGAGGCCATCATGGCCCTGGATCGTGGCGCGCTGAGCGTGCGTGCACCGATCCGGGTGCGGCTGACGCAGCAGCGTCCGCCGGCCGAGGTTGAGGCCGAGCTGTTCGAAAACGGTTGGCAGCCAGGCGATGCCTGGGTCGCCGAGACCACGCTGGGCCGCGTGCTGTTCAACGAACTGCTGCCCCACGGGTACCCGTTCGTGAACAAGCAGATGCACAAGAAGGTGCAGTCGGCGATCATCAACGACCTCGCCGAGCGGTTCCCGATGATCGTGGTTGCGCAGACCGTCGACAAGCTGAAGGACGCCGGTTTCCACTGGGCCACGCGTTCGGGTGTCACGGTCTCGATGGCCGACGTGCTGGTGCCGCCGCAGAAGGCGGAGATCCTGGACCGCTACGAGAAGGAAGCGGAGCGGATCGAAAAGCAGTACCAGCGTGGTGCTTTGAACAACCAGGAGCGTCGCGACGCGCTGGTCAAGATCTGGCAGGAAGCCACCGACGAGGTCGGTAAGGCGCTGGAGGAGCACTACCCGGCTGACAACCCGATCACCTTGCTGCCCAAGTCCGGCGCGACCGGCAACATGACCCAGGTGCGCAACCTGGCGGGCATGAAGGGTCTGGTGACTAACCCGAAGGGTGAGTACATCCCACGGCCGATCAAGTCCTCGTTCCGTGAGGGCCTGACCGTTCTGGAGTACTTCATCAACACGCACGGCGCCCGTAAGGGTCTGGCGGACACCGCGCTTCGCACCGCTGACTCGGGTTACCTGACCCGTCGTCTGGTGGACGTCTCGCAGGACGTCATCGTCCGCGAGCACGACTGCGGTACCGAGCGTGGCATCAACGTGACCATCGCCGAGAAGCAGGACGACGGCACGCTGATCCGCGACGCGCACATCGAAACCTCTGCGTACGCACGGACTCTCGCCGCTGACGCGGTGGATGCCGATGGCAACGTGCTGGTGGAGCGTGGACACGACCTGGGTGACCCGGCGATCGAGAAGCTTCTCGCCGCGGGCGTCACCACGGTCAAGGTGCGGTCGGTGCTCACCTGCACCACCGGTACCGGGGTCTGCGCGATGTGCTACGGCCGCTCGATGGCAACCGGCAAGCTCGTCGACATCGGTGAGGCGGCGGGCATCGTGGCCGCACAGTCCATCGGTGAGCCCGGTACCCAGCTGACCATGCGTACCTTCCACCAGGGTGGCGTCGGTGACGACATCACCGGTGGTCTGCCGCGTGTCACCGAGCTGTTCGAGGCGCGAGTTCCCAAGGGCAAGGCGCCAATTGCCGATGTCACCGGACGGGTTCGCCTGGAAGAGGGCGAGCGCTTCTACAAGATCACCATCATCCCGGATGACGGTGGCGAGGAAGTTGTCTACGACAAGCTCTCCAAGCGTCAGCGCCTGCGCGTCTTCAAGCACGAGGACGGTTCGGAGCGTCCGCTGGCCGATGGCGACCACGTCGAGGTCGGACAGCAGCTCATGGAGGGTGCGGCCGATCCGCACGAGGTGCTCCGTGTCATGGGCCCGCGTCAGGTGCAGGTGCACCTGGTCAACGAGGTCCAGGAGGTGTACCGCAGCCAGGGTGTGTCGATCCACGACAAGCACATCGAGGTCATCGTGCGCCAGATGCTGCGTCGCGTGACGATCATCGACTCGGGCGCAACGGAATTCCTGCCCGGCTCGCTCACCGAGCGTGGCGAGTTCGAGACCGCGAACCGTCGCGTGGTGGCCGAGGGCAACGAGCCCGCGGCCGGCCGTCCGGTGCTGATGGGCATCACCAAGGCATCGCTGGCCACCGACTCGTGGCTGTCGGCGGCGTCCTTCCAGGAGACCACTCGCGTGCTGACCGATGCGGCCATCAACTGCCGCAGCGACAGACTGAATGGTCTGAAGGAGAACGTCATCATCGGTAAGTTGATCCCGGCTGGTACCGGTATCAACCGTTACCGCAACATCTCGGTGCAACCGACCGAAGAGGCGCGGGCCGCCGCGTACACGATCCCGTCGTACGAGGATCAGTACTACAGCCCCGACTTCGGTTCCAACACCGGTGCTGCGGTGCCGCTGGACGACTACGGATACAGCGACTACCGCTAGATCGCAAGCAGGAGAAAGGCCCCCGGGTTACACCCCGGGGGCCTTTCCCTTTCGCCTTGCGGCGATCCACGCGCGCCGCAAGGCACTCCCGGCAACGACAACGAGAACCACGGGTGCGATGAACGTGGTGATACCCATCAGGGCAGCCACCATGGTTGCGGTGCCGTAGACGATCCACCAGCGACAAACGTCCAGACGGAGCTGTCCGGCGATAATCATGAACGGAAGTACCGCGGCGAATATCGGCAATGCCACGCGTCCAATGAACTGTGGGTTGAGCATGCCAGAAGCCTATGTACGTAAGAGAAGTCGGCTCAGCGCATAAATACCTAGCCAGGCCACGCAATTCCACGCGAGTTGTGGACGGTGTGTCCGGGTTTCCCGTGCAATAAGTGTCTGCTCACGCAATGATGTTCCGATGACCGTTGCCAATTCCGAATCCGAGACGCCCGACGCCGGTTACTCACGTGGCCTATCCGCACGCACGGTGCAGATGATCGCAATCGGCGGTGCGATCGGCACCGGCCTGTTCTACGGCGCCGGCGGTGCCATCGAGAAGGCCGGTCCGGCGCTCATCTTGGCGTACCTGGTGGCAGGTCTGGCCATCTTCGTGATCATGCGGGCACTCGGTGAACTGCTGGTCTATCGGCCGGTGTCGGGCAGCATCTCCGAGTACGCCGAAGAGTTCATGGGGCGTTTCGCCGGATTCGCCAACGGTTGGACGTACTGGGCGGTGTGGGCCACCACCTGTATGGCGGAGATTACCGTCGCCGGGGTCTACATCCAGCGGTGGTGGCCCGGTATTCCGCAGTGGGTCACCGCCCTGGCTGTTCTGCTGATCCTGTTCGCGGCCAACCTGATATCGGTGAAGATCTTCGGCGAGGCCGAGTTCTGGTTCTCGATGATCAAGGTGACGGCGATCGTCGGCATGATCATCATCGGCATCGGTGTGCTGCTTCCCATCGCGGGCCTCGGGCCGGAGTCGGGCCCCGCAGTCGCCAATCTGTGGAACGACGGCGGGTTCTTCCCGACCGGATTCAGCCAGGCGCTGCTGAGCTTGCAGATCGTTGTGTTCGCCTATGTCGGTGTTGAGCTCGTGGGTGTGACGGCGGGGGAGGCCGAGAACCCGAAAGTCACCCTGCGCAAGGCGATTAACACCCTGCCATTCCGCATCGGGCTCTTCTACGTGGGTGCGCTGATCGTCATCCTGTCGATTCAGGGCTGGCGGAACTACCACAAGGGCGAGAGCCCCTTCGTCGCGGTGTTCGAGTACCTGAACATTCCGCAGGCGGCGAACATCGTGAACTTCATCTTGCTGACGGCCGCCCTGTCCTCCTGCAACTCGGGCATCTACTCCACGGGCCGGATGGTGCGCAGCCTGGCGCAACGTGGCGATGCCCCGGTGGGTCTGCAGTCGCTGAGTTCGCGGCACGTCCCGATGTTGGCCATCTGCTTCTCCGCGCTGGCCATGGGCATTGGCGTGTTCGTGAACTGGCTCTCACCGGACAAGGCGTTCGCCTACATCACGTCGGTATCGACCATCGGCATCATTTTCGTGTGGGGCTCGATCCTGGTGTCCCACTTGATTTACCGGAAGCGGGTCGCGGCCGGCGAGCTGCCTGCTTCGGATTACCGGCTGCCGGGGGCGCCGGTGACGAACATCTTGGCGCTGGCCTTCCTTGCGCTGGTCGTGGTGCTGCTGTTCTTCACGGAGGATGGCCGTACCGCGATCCTGGTGGGCCTGGTGTGGTTCGCGATCGTGGTGCTCGGGTACTTCGTGCATCACGGTGAGCCGGCCCAGCGTGAGAAACAAGACGCCTAAGCACGGTCGGTATCGAGTCTGACCTCGACGCGCACGGTGTCCCCGGGCCCCTTGCCCAGCTGTTTCTGAATGTCCTTGCGCACCCCGAGTAGGTGCCTGCCGCCATACGGTGCCAGCGAGCCCGTGTAGGTCACCGAGCCGTCGAACACGGCGTGCACCGGCACCCTGGCCTTGACTCCGAAGGTGTCGACAGCGGAGAACGGGAACACGACGTAGGCGCCGGGGCCCTCGGGCTGCTCGATCGTCGCCTCGAAGGTGATGGTGCCGGGGTCGCGGTAGTGCACCATGGCGCTTACGAACCGATGAGGTCGTCGATCTGGTTGATCGCCGACGACGCACCTTCGATGACGCCCATGTCCAGTACCTGTTGCAGTGCCTCGGCAGTCTCAAACGTGCTGACGTAGGTCGCCAGGGTGCGGCCGTCCTTTTCGGCGAAGGTGTAGAGGTTCGTCGAGACCGGCATGTTGTCAACCGGATTCAGATCTTCGTCGGAGAAGCCATCCCTGAACGCGAAGCTGTTCGGTTCATCGATGGTCGTGAGCTCCCACCAGCCCGCATACCGTGCGCCATCCGGTCCGGTCATGTAGTAATTCACCCGGCCGCCGGGCGTGAAGTCATGGTCGACGAACGTGGCCGGATAGCTTGGTGGACCCCATACCTTTTCGAGTTGACGCGGGTCGGCATAGATCTGCCAGATCCGGCTGATCGGCGCTTCGAACTCCGCGTCGATGGTGATGGTCAGGGTATCGATATCGTGAGTGACGTTGGTGACGGGCATGATTCAGTCCTTACCTGGTGTATCGAGCGTCGATGATGGGTATGCGATGAGTTCGTCGATGCGGGCGATCCTGCCGCGCCAGAACTGCTCAAGCTCGGTGAGCATGGCGCCAACCGAGCGAACCGCTTCTACGTCGCCGCTGGCCAGCTGTTCGCGGCCGTTGCGTCTTTTTGTCAGCAGCCCGGACTTCTCCAGCACGGCGACGTGCTTTTGCACTGCGGCGAAACTCATGTCGTAGTTCGCCGCAAGCGTCGAGACCGAGTGCTCGCCGGCCAACACGCGCCGCAGGATGTCGCGTCGGGTGCGGTCGGAGAGTGCATGGAACATGGCGTCAGCCCTGTCCTCATCCGAGTCGGTCACAATTCCAATCTACAACCATTTGGTTGTATGTCAAGAGTGTGATGTCGGCGGGGGTGCGACAGGTGTCACGAGAACGGTCGAATTACGTCGTATCGACTGGTGGCCACGGTGTCGATGTTGGTATGGGCTCCAAAGGCTTTGACGCTCTCGAGCATGGCCATCGCGCGTTGGCTCAGCTGCTGTTGATCCGCGGCGCCGTACCAGGCCAGTGGGTCGGTGAGGGCCGTCGCGGGGAACTGCTCGAAGACGATGGCTGAGGTCGCGGGTGCGTCGGCCGTGACGGCGCGTACGACCAGGTTCTGTTCATAGCCGATGGTCGATTGCAGCTCGAGCGCGTTGTGGGTATGCACGCCCTGCCACTGCTGACGCCAGGTGTCGAAGGGCATGTCGGCGGGCCTGCGCAGCAGTGCGATGTTGGTGAAACCCGTTGACCGCGATCCCGGTTCGGGCTCGGGGGCTGGTAGCGGCACCGACTCCGTCACCAGATATCCGTGTGCATTGGCCGATGCTGCGGCGAGGATTGCCTCGATCTCGCGTATCGCCGGACCATATGACTGCTGAACCCACACGCTGACGGTGGCGGCGAAGGGCGGGTCCAGGGCTACCAGACGCAGGCTCGCGGCACGCACTGCGGCGTCATGCACGCATATGGTCAGGCCATGCGGGCCCGTGGCCCGGATCTTGTCCACAACGTTCGTGCGTAGCTGCTCAGACCACTCATCGGTGGCGGCGTCGGGCGGTTGGCGCAGCACGAAGACGACCTTCTCCACGCTTTTCTTTCTAGCGCACGAGAGGCGCACGGAATGGCATGTGAACAGATCTTGTGCGGTTGTCGTAGAAATGTAACACTGGACGCATGGCCGATACGCATGTCGTCACCAATCAGGTCCCCGCCCTGCGCGACTGCAACGCCGCGACCAGTCCCGTGCTGATGGAAGCCCTCATTCGCGAAGGTGGTCAGTGGGGTGTCGACGAGGTTGTCGAGGTCGGTGCGCTCAACGGCACCGACCGCATGCAGCGCGCCGGCGAGTTGGCGAACCGGAACCGTCCGGTGCTGCACACCCACGACCGTTGGGGTCATCGCGTCGACGACATCGAGTTTGACCCGGCCTATCACGAGCTCATGCGGGAAGCAGTCGCTCATGGACTACATGGGGCACCGTGGGCAGACGACCGGCCGGGCGCTCACGTCGTGCGTGCCGCGAAGACCGGCGTATGGACTGCCGATCCAGGCCACATGTGTCCCATCTCGATGACCTACGCAGTGATACCGGCTCTGCGTGCCAATCCCGAGCTGGCGGCCATCTACGAGCCGCTGCTGTCCAGTCGTGTCTACGACCCGGTGCTTTCGGTACCCGCCACCAAGGCAGGGCTGACCGCGGGTATGTCCATGACCGAGAAGCAGGGCGGCTCGGATGTGCGCGCAGGCACCACCACGGCCACGCCGAACGCCGACGGCAGCTATACGTTGGTGGGGCACAAGTGGTTCACCTCGGCGCCGATGTGCGATGTGTTCCTGGTGCTCGCCCAGGCGCCCGGCGGCCTGTCATGTTTCTTCCTGCCGCGGATACTGCCGGATGGCACCCGTAACCGGATGCGGTTGCAGCGCTTGAAGGACAAGCTCGGCAACCATTCCAACGCATCCTCGGAGGTCGAGTACGACGACGCCACGGCATGGCTCGTCGGTGAGGAAGGCAAGGGCGTCAAGACCATCATCGAGATGGTGAACATGACGCGGCTGGACTGCACCCTGGGATCGGCCACCAGCATGCGCGCCGGTGTGGCGCTGGCCATGCACCATGCTCAGCATCGCAAGGCCTTCGGTGATTACCTCATCGATCAGCCACTCATGCGCAACGTGCTCGCGGACCTCGCCATCGAAGCGGAGGCCGCCACCATGGTCGCGATGCGGATGGCGGGTGCCACGGACCGCGCCACCCGCGGTGACGAGACCGAGTCCCTGTTACGCCGTATCGGCTTGGCCGCCAGCAAGTATTGGGTGTGTAAGCGGGCGACCCCACATGCCGGTGAGGCGATGGAATGTCTGGGTGGCAATGGGTATGTCGAGGATTCAGGACTGCCGCGTCTTTATCGTGAAGCACCGCTGATGGGAATCTGGGAAGGTTCGGGGAACGTCAGCGCCCTGGACACGTTGCGCGCCATGGCCACCAAGCCCGAGTGCATCGAGGTGCTGTTCAAGGAGCTTGCGCTCGCTCAGGGGCAGGACGAACGGCTGGACCGCCATATCAACGGATTGCATTCGCAGCTCGGTGATCTGGATTCGGTCACCTACCGTGCCCGCAAGGTCGCCGAGGACATCTGCCTCGCGCTGCAGGGGGCGCTGCTGGTCCGTCATGGTCATCCGGCGGTCGCACAGGCATTCCTGGCGACCCGGCTTGCCGGTGACTGGGGTGGTGCGTTCGGCACGCTCCCCACCGGACTGGACCTTTCGCCCATCCTGGAGCGGGCGACCGTCAAGTCGGGTAGCTAGCCGGTGGACACACTCAAGACGATGACCTACGAGGTCACCGACCGCGTCGCGCGCATCACCTTCAACCGGCCCGAACAGGGCAACGCCATCATCGCCGAGACCCCACTGGAACTGGCGGCACTGGTGGAGCGTGCCGACCTGGATCCGCAGGTTCACGTCATCCTGGTGTCGGGCAGGGGAGACGGATTCTGCGGGGGCTTCGACCTCAGTGCCTATGCTGAGGCGAACGATGAAGGCACGGCGCAGTATTCAGGCACCGCGCTAGACGGTGAGGTGCAGCTGCGCAACCACCTGCCGAACATCAACTGGGACCCCATGCTCGACTACCAGATGATGAGCCGGTTCACCCGCGGCTTCTCCTCGTTGTTGCACGCCAACAAGCCGACCGTGGTGAAGGTGCACGGGTATTGCGTGGCCGGTGGTACCGACATCGCCTTGCATGCCGACCAGTTGATCGTCGCTGCCGATGCCAAGATCGGGTACCCGCCCACCCGGGTATGGGGTGTACCGGCCACCGGGCTGTGGGCACACAAGCTCGGCGATCAGCGGGCGAAACGCCTTATGCTGACCGGAGATTGTCTGTCGGGTAAGCAGGCATACGAGTGGGGTTTGGCGGTCGAAGCGCCGGAGCCCGATGATCTGGACGAGCGCACCGAGCGATTGGTGGCGCGGATCGCCGCGATGCCGTTGAACCAGTTGATGATGGTCAAGCTCGCATGCAACTCGGTGCTCATCAACCAGGGCATTGCCAATAGCGCCATGGTGGGCACCGTCTTCGACGGCATATCCCGGCACACCGCGGAGGCCCACGCGTTCACGTTCGATGCCATGACGAACGGTTACCGGCAAGCGGTCCGGCATCGTGATGAGCCCTTCGGTGATTACGGCCGCAGGCCCACCGATCTGTAGCGATGACTAACCCGGTCGAGCATCACCCGATGACCGCGCGTTCGGTCATCCTGAGCCTGCTGCTGGGCGCACACCCTGCGGAGCTGTCTGTGCGCGAAATGCGTTCACTGACAACCTTATTCGGAATCAGTGATACCACGGTAAGGGTGGCGCTGACCCGGATGGTCTCTGCGGGAGATCTTGCGCGAACCGAATCGGGATATCGGCTCGCCGAGCGTCTGCAGGCCCGTCAGCTGCGGCAGGACGAGGCCTGCGATCCGCATCGGCGTTCCTGGAACGGAGACTGGACACAGCTGGTTATCACCAGCGTGGGGCGCGATGCGCGTGACCGCAATGACCTGCGAACCACGTTGCGGCAAAGCCGTTTCGGAGAACTGCGCGAGGGAGTGTGGCTGCGTCCGGACAATCTGGACATCGAGCTGCCACCTTCGGTTACCGACCACGTCTGGGTGTTGCAGACCCGGACCGCGACCCCCGAAGCATTGTCCGCTCAGCTGTGGGATCTGCCCGGGTGGTCGCTCTATGCGACGTCCCTGTTGCGGTGGTGGGATCAGGCCGAGGCAATTCCTGCGCGATTTGTGCTGGCTGCGGCGATGGTGCGGCATCTGCTCGCCGACCCGGTGCTACCGGATGAGTTGTTGCCGACGGACTGGCCGGCCGACGAAATACGTTCCCGTTACCGGGAGTTCAAGGATGAACTGGTGACACTGCGCGACAATGCCGAGATGGAGGAGGCCTCCCTGTGAGTGAGAATGCTGTTCGCGTAGAGAAGGCAGGACCGGTGACCACGGTCATTCTCAACCGCCCCCACGCTCGTAACGCCGTTGACGGCCCAACCGCCGCGGCGCTGCTCGCGGCGTTCGCCGAGTTTGACGCCGACCCGGAGGCATCCGTGGCGGTGCTCTGGGGTGATGGCGGAACATTCTGTGCCGGAGCAGATCTCAAGGCCATGGGCACCGACCGTGGAAATGAACTGCACCCGCACGGCCCCGGTCCGATGGGCCCGTCACGGCTGCGGCTGTCCAAGCCGGTGATCGCTGCGATATCGGGGCATGCCGTCGCCGGTGGTATCGAGCTCGCGTTGTGGTGTGACCTTCGGGTGGTCGAGGAGGACGCCGTCCTGGGGGTGTTCTGCAGGCGCTGGGGCGTGCCGCTCATCGATGGCGGGACGATCAGATTGCCGCGGTTGATCGGGCACTCGCGTGCCATGGACCTCATCCTCACCGGGCGTCCCGTCGCCGCACCAGAGGCTCTGGACATCGGCCTGGCCAATCGCGTGGTGCCTCGTGGGCAGGCCCGCGCCGCCGCGGAGGCGTTGGCGGCGGAGATCGCGGCATTCCCCCAGCAATGTGTGCGAGCAGACCGCGATTCGGCGATCGCGCAGTGGGGGATGGCCGAGGACGCGGCATTGGATAACGAGTTCGGCAGCATCGGGCGGGTGGCGGCCGAGGCGCTGGAGGGAGCCGGCCGGTTCGCCGCGGGTGCCGGCCGCCACGGAGCCGGGGTCTGAGCTGTCTGAGCCCGGGGCGGTAGTAGCGCCGACACACTCAGACTTCAGGGAGACCCACGGGATACGGACGTACTGTGGACACCGTGAGTGTGCGGATGGTTCCGGTATCGGCCCTGGTTGTTGCCGCCGTGGTGCTGGCTGGCTGCTCGCCGCGGTCCTCCGGCGGTGACGACGACGGTGGCGGATCTCCCGATGTGCAGGTGACCACGGTTCCCGAGGTGAACAACGGGCCCGGTAAGGGTTTCAAACTCGGCGACTGCGGTGGCATGACCGATGCGGAAGTCACTGCAGCGGTGGGTAATCCAGCACTCAAGCGCGATGTGGACAGCCTGCTTGGCTGCCGGTGGTCCACCGGCCCCGGAACCGGAGATACGTCTTTGTCGCTGTACTGGTATCGGGGCAGCTCGGCACAGAAGGAGGCGTCCGTCGCGCGAAACCTCGGACACACGGTGGAATCGGTGACCACCAAGTCCTATCCCGGTTACCGCGTGAGCAATGTCGGGTTGTGTGAGCTGTCCGCGGGATCCGGGCCCGATTTCCTGCATTGGTCCCTGCAATCGGGAGACGTCAAGAACGACCCGTGCAAGGCCGTCGAGACCCTGATGGACTCACTGCTCAGCAAGGTAGGCAAGCAATGAAAAGGATTGTCGGCGCGCTTGCCGCAGCGGCGCTGCTCCTCGTCGGTCCCACCGGGTGTGCGCGCACCGTCGACGGTTCCGCCGTCGCTCCGGGAGAGTCACTGAACTCCAACGAGCGAGGCGAGAACGACAAGCTGGACCCCTACGGATTCGCCAACGGCCAGTGTGGTCCGCTCGATGAGAAGACGATCGTGGAGACCGTCAAGGCCGCCCAGGTCTACCAGAATTTCTTTGGGGCACTGTGCTATTGGGTCGCAGCCGATGATGCGGGAAATCTCATCGACCTCTTGTACGCCTACTACGAGGGCGGTGACGTCGACCGCGATCGCACGTCTGCCGACGGGATGGGACAGAAGACCGCCGACATTACGATCAACGGCCGCAAGGGGTTCACCAGCACTGGCCCCGGCGGGGGCTGCGGGGTGACGGTTCCGGCCGGTACCGGTTCGTTGACCTGGTGGGTTCAGTACCGCAAGGGCGGCGATAGTTGCACTGCGGCTCGCCAACTGGTCGAACACATCGTGCAGACGGTGTTGTGAGCGGTGGCTAGGAAGCCTTCTGAATGGTGTTGTTGCTTCCGTAGTTGTTGACCTTGGGTTCGCCCGTCTTGTAGGTCAGCTTGTTCCCGTAGCCGGTCACCGTCACTTCGGTTTTCAGCTCGTCGAACGTGACGGTGTTGGAGAAACCCGAGACGGTGACCTTGTCGCAGGCGCCGGTGATGGTGAGCGTGTTGTTGGCACCCGTGATGTTCAGGCGCTTGCCCTCGTCGCAGGCGGCGGTCGTGGTTTGGCCGAAGTACCCGATCACCGTCTCGTCCCCGATATCGACCTTGGCGGAGGTCGGTGTGGACGGGCTGGACGAGGCCGAGGTGGACGGGGGAGTCCAGGTGCCGGGCGTCGGATTGCTCGAACCCGGTTTGATGGCACCGCAGCCTGCCAGTCCGAGGGCGACGAGGGTCAGGGCCAGGACCACATAATGGCGGGACATGACGTCGATTATCCGGAGTTTTGGATGACGGCAGGGGGTTAGCCGGGAATGCGGTCGATGAAATTCATCATGCCCAGCTCGCGCCCGCGATCGATGACCGCCGGTTCACCGGACTTGTAGAGGACCTTCTGGTTGAAGCCGTAGACAGTGATGTCGTTGACCACGTTGTCGGCGATGATCGTGTTGGAGGACCCCTGCACCGAGATGGCGTAGCAGCTGCCGAGAGCGGTGATGACGTTCTGCGACCCGTTCACAAAGACGGTCGAATCGCTGCAATCGATGGTGGTCACGAGCCCGTACTGGGTGATGTGGGTGTCGCCGTTCTTCACCAGGCGAATGTTGTCTGCGAGGTCCGAACGGCCCGCAGGCGAGCTCGCCAACGCGGCGATGCCGGCGGTCACCAGGGCGGCGACCAGCGCTCGCCGCCCCACGGAAACTAGAACGTGTGTCATTTCAGCGTCCAGGTCACTCGATGAGAATAAGCCACCGGGCGCCACGACAGACTCGATGGGCTGACAAACACAAAGGTGACGGTGGGGGAGATAGGGTCATAGCAGGCCATCTGCTCCACAAGGCCGCACCAAAGAGCACCGCACTAGAACGACTCACCCCCAGAAGGTGGACCACACGTGACGACCGAGCCCGCAACCGCGCACCGCAGAAACCCTGCGCGGGCAACACGGCTCAACCGCGACACGGTCATCAACGCCGCGTTGTCCTTCTTGGATCGGGCCGGCTGGGATGCGTTGACGATCAATGCGTTGGCCGTCGAGCTCGGCACGAAGGGGCCCTCGCTCTATAACCACGTGGACAGCCTTGATGATCTGCGCCATGAGGTGCGTGACCGGGTGCTGGCCGAGATCGTGGGCATGCTGCACACCGTGAGCTCGGGGCGCACCAGTGAGGACGCGATCCTGGCGATGGCCGGCGCGTACCGCAGTTACGCACACCACCACCCCGGTAGATATGCGGCGCTGACCCGGATGCCGTTCCTGGATGCCGTGAACCGTCCGACCATCGACGCACGCGAGCTGGCCAAGCCGGCGACCGAGGCCATCGGCGTCTACGGACTCAACGAGGACACTGCCTTCCATGCGGGTGTCGAGCTGTGGGCTGCGATGCACGGCTTCGTCATGTTGGAGATGACGGGCTTCATGGCGGGCATCGAGATGGATCCCGATATCGCGTTTACGGAGATGGTGCACCGCTTCGCGTCGGGTCTTGCCGAGCGCAAGTAGGCAAGTTGCCCGCGCGTCGGTGAGTTGTCGATGACCTGCGCTTTGTCGCTGGTAGGCGAGTTTGTCTCACCGTGATCAGCCCTGGTATGGTAGGGCGCTGTGCCTGGCCGATGGCCACCACTGGGTTACCCAGCGGGGGTCAGATAGGGCGCCAGGTCAATTCGCATGCCCAGAGGGTGAAGGAGTTTTTCTTCGCGGCCGCGGTGCGTGCGACACGCCCGGCCTCGGGATACCGATACGGGCGAAAACCGCAGGACAACAGGGCCTTCATATGGGCTCGCAGTGCTAGAGCCCAGTAGTAGCTAGAGACAGAAAGCCGGTACATGCCAACCATCAACCAGCTGGTCCGTAAGGGTCGCCGGGACAAGATCGCCAAGGTGAAGACCGCGGCCCTTAAGGGCAGCCCGCAGCGCCGTGGCGTGTGCACCCGCGTCTACACCACCACCCCGAAGAAGCCGAACTCGGCGCTGCGGAAGGTGGCCCGTGTGCGGCTGACCAGCGCGGTGGAGGTCACCGCTTACATCCCGGGTGAGGGCCACAACCTGCAGGAGCACTCGATGGTGCTCGTGCGTGGTGGTCGTGTGAAGGACCTCCCCGGTGTGCGCTACAAGATCATCCGCGGCTCGCTGGACACCCAGGGAGTCAAGAACCGCAAGCAGGCTCGCAGCCGCTACGGCGCCAAGAAGGAGAAGAGCTAATGCCGCGTAAGGGACCCGCGCCGTCGCGCCCCCTGGTCAACGACCCGGTTTACAGTTCGCAGCTGGTTACCCAGCTGGTCAACAAGGTGCTGCTCGATGGCAAGAAGTCCATCGCCGAGCGCATCGTTTACGGCGCCCTGGAGCAGGCCCGGGACAAGACCGGCACCGATCCGGTCGTCACCCTCAAGCGCGCCATGGACAACGTGAAGCCCGCCCTCGAGGTGCGCAGCCGCCGCGTCGGTGGTGCCACCTACCAGGTGCCGGTCGAGGTGCGTCCCGATCGCTCCACCACCCTGGCCCTGCGCTGGCTGGTGAGCTTCTCGCGCGCTCGTCGTGAGAAGACCATGGTCGAGCGGCTTGCCAATGAGATCCTGGACGCCAGCAATGGCCTGGGCGCATCGGTGAAGCGCCGCGAGGATGTCCACAAGATGGCCGAGGCCAACCGGGCGTTCGCGCACTACCGCTGGTGATCTGACGGGCCTCACTTCATAGCGAGGCCCGCCCAGTTCGTCCATCCCCAATTCGAAGCGAAAGAGCGGAAACTTCTGTGGCACAGGAAGTGCTGACCGACCTGAACAAGGTCCGCAACTTCGGCATCATGGCCCACATCGATGCCGGCAAGACCACCACGACCGAACGCATCCTCTTCTACACCGGTATCACGTACAAGATCGGTGAGGTCCACGACGGCGCAGCCACCATGGACTGGATGGAGCAGGAGCAGGAGCGCGGCATCACCATCACGTCGGCCGCGACGACCGCGTACTGGAAAGAAAACCAGCTCAACATCATCGACACCCCTGGGCACGTCGACTTCACCGTTGAGGTGGAGCGCAACCTGCGTGTCCTCGACGGTGCCGTCGCGGTTTTCGATGGCAAAGAGGGCGTGGAGCCGCAGTCCGAGCAGGTGTGGCGTCAGGCCGACCGCTACGACGTTCCGCGTATCTGTTTCGTGAACAAGATGGACAAGCTGGGCGCCGACTTCTACTTCACCGTGAAGACCATCGAGGATCGTCTCGGTGCGCGCGCGCTGCCCATCCAGCTGCCGATCGGTGCCGAGAACGACTTCGAAGGCATCATCGACCTGGTCGAGATGAACGCCAAGGTGTGGCGTGGCGAGACCAAGATGGGCGAGAGCTACGAGACCGTAGAGATCCCCGCCGAGCTCAAGGACAAGGCCGACGAGTACCGCGCAGCGCTGCTCGAGGCCGTTGCCGAGACCGATGAAGAGCTGCTGGAGAAGTACCTGGGCGGCGAAGAGCTGACCATCGACGAGATCAAGGCTGCGATCCGCAAGCTGACCATCACGTCCGAGGCCTACCCGGTGCTGTGCGGTAGCGCGTTCAAGAACAAGGGCGTACAGCCCATGCTCGACGCGGTCATCGATTACCTGCCGTCGCCGCTGGACGTCGGTGCCACCACCGGTCATGTCCCGGGCAAGGAAGAAGAGCTCATCACGCGTGAGCCCAACACCTCCGAGCCGTTCAGTGCGCTGGCGTTCAAGGTGGCCACCCACCCGTTCTTCGGCAAGCTGATCTACATCCGTGTGTACTCGGGCAAGGTCGACTCCGGTGCTCAGGTGGTCAACTCCACCAAGGGCAAGAAGGAGCGTCTGGGCAAGCTGTTCCAGATGCACTCCAACAAGGAGAACCCGGTCGAGTCCGCCGCCGCGGGCCACATCTACGCGGTCATCGGTCTCAAGGACACCACCACCGGTGACACCCTGTGCGATCCGAACAACCAGATCGTGCTGGAGTCGATGACCTTCCCGGATCCGGTTATCCAGGTGGCCATCGAGCCGAAGACCAAGAGCGACCAGGAGAAGCTGGGCACCGCGATCCAGAAGCTGGCCGAAGAGGATCCGACCTTCAAGGTCAAGCTGGACCAGGAGACCGGTCAGACGATCATCGGTGGCATGGGCGAGCTCCACTTGGACATCCTGGTGGACCGCATGCGCCGCGAGTTCAAGGTCGAGGCCAACGTCGGTAAGCCGCAGGTGGCCTACCGCGAGACGATCCGCAAGACGGTCGAGAACGTCGAATTCACCCACAAGAAGCAGACGGGTGGATCGGGCCAGTTCGCGAAGGTGATCATCAGCCTCGAGCCGCTGGTGGATGCCGAGGACGGCGCCACCTACGAGTTCTCGAACAAGGTCACCGGTGGACGCGTTCCGCGCGAGTACATCCCGTCGGTGGACGCCGGTGCACAGGACGCCATGCAGTACGGCATCCTGGCCGGCTACCCGCTGGTGAACATCAAGGTCACCCTGCTCGACGGTGCGTACCACGACGTTGACTCGTCGGAAATGGCGTTCAAGATCGCTGGTTCGCAGGCTCTGAAGAAGGCCGCCCAGTCGGCCCAGCCGGTCATCCTCGAGCCGATCATGGCTGTCGAGGTCACCACCCCCGAGGACTACATGGGTGATGTGATCGGCGACCTGAACTCCCGCCGTGGCCAGATCCAGGCTATGGAGGAGCGCAGCGGTGCTCGTGTCGTCAAGGCACAGGTTCCGCTGTCGGAGATGTTCGGCTACGTCGGCGACCTTCGGTCGAAGACCCAGGGCCGGGCTAACTACTCCATGGTGTTTGACTCGTACGCCGAAGTTCCGGCGAACGTGTCGAAGGAGATCATCGCGAAGGCAACGGGCGAATAGTCCGCCGGAGCACCGCGCCCCTGGCGCAACACTGTAAGTAACAACAACAAGAGTCCAGGAGGACACAAGTGGCGAAGGCGAAGTTCGAGCGGACGAAGCCGCACGTCAACATCGGGACCATCGGTCACGTTGACCACGGCAAGACCACTCTCACTGCAGCTATCACCAAGGTGCTGCATGACAAGTACCCCGATTTGAACGAGGCGTCGGCCTTCGACCAGATCGACAACGCTCCCGAAGAGAAGGCTCGTGGTATCACGATCAACATCTCGCACGTGGAGTACCAGACCGAGAAGCGTCACTACGCACACGTTGACGCCCCCGGTCACGCTGACTACATCAAGAACATGATCACCGGTGCCGCCCAGATGGACGGCGCGATCCTGGTGGTCGCCGCGACGGACGGCCCCATGCCGCAGACTCGCGAGCACGTGCTGCTCGCTCGTCAGGTCGGTGTGCCCTACATCCTGGTCGCGCTGAACAAGTCCGACATGGTGGACGACGAGGAGCTCCTCGAGCTCGTCGAGATGGAAGTTCGTGAGCTGCTGAGCAGCCAGGACTTCGACGGCGACAACGCTCCCGTGGTGCGTGTCTCGGCGCTGAAGGCGCTCGAGGGCGACGCCGAGTGGGGCAAGACCGTTGCCGATCTGATGGACGCGGTTGACGAGTCGATCCCGGACCCGGTTCGCGAGACCGACAAGCCGTTCCTGATGCCCGTCGAGGACGTGTTCACCATCACCGGTCGTGGCACCGTGGTGACCGGTCGTGTCGAGCGTGGCGTGATCAACGTGAACGAGGACGTCGAGATCGTCGGCATCAAGGACACCACCACCAAGACGACCGTCACCGGTGTTGAGATGTTCCGCAAGCTGCTCGATCAGGGCCAGGCTGGCGACAACGTCGGTCTGCTGGTCCGTGGTGTGAAGCGTGAGGACGTCGAGCGTGGCCAGGTTGTGGTCAAGCCCGGCACCACCACCCCGCACACCGAGTTCGAGGGCAGCGTCTACATCCTGTCCAAGGACGAGGGCGGCCGCCACACGCCGTTCTTCAACAACTACCGTCCGCAGTTCTACTTCCGTACCACTGACGTGACCGGTGTTGTGACGCTGCCCGAGGGCACCGAGATGGTTATGCCCGGTGACAACACCGACATCTCCGTCAAGCTGATCCAGCCGGTGGCCATGGACGAGGGTCTGCGTTTCGCCATCCGTGAGGGCGGTCGTACCGTCGGCGCGGGTCGCGTTACCAAGATCCTCAAGTGATCTAAAGACGCCAAGAAAACGGCGCTCACCCTTCGGGGTGGGCGCCGTTTTCGTATTCTGTTCGGCGAGTGGGAATCTGGCGAGGGATTTGGCCTGATTTACCTCGTGAGATTCCCGCTCGGCAGAATTAGTCAGCGGGCGAAGGCGTGCCCGGACGTGTTGTTGTCGTGCATCGTGTACGTCGAGGCCACCTTGGCGCGTTTCTCGATCAGCTCCGAGAAAAGGTTGTTCACCGCACTGGGATTGGGATTGAACGCGTCCAACTGCCGGCGCATCAGGCCGATTCCGGGCAGCCGATCGAAAACCGCGGATGCGTTGGCATTGACCGCGGCCGCCGTGCTGAACAGCCAGCCCGACAGGCGATGGTTGATCCCTTCGAAGGTTGTGCCCTGGAAGAATTCGTCCATGGCCGCCGGTCCCATCAGCATGCTGCCGGGGCCCGCGAGCACTTCAGCGAAGATGCGCCGGACGGGTCCGGTCCGCGCTCCGGATATGCCGGTGGCCAGCGCCTCGATCAGCTCGACGCGCCAACGCGAGGCATCTCCGGAACGGGCCAGCAGGTAATCCAGATTGCGCATGGCGTCGATGCCGGTGCGTGGCAGCAGGTCTTCGGTGACGCCGAACATCAGCGCCCATCGCAGCAGGTAATGCCATACGTCATCGATTTCCCTTAGCGTGCAAGATCTTCCGAGTCGGTAGTCGACAAGGAGCGCTCCGAGCATCGCCTCGATGAATCCGCACATGGACGCGTTGGAGATGGGAGCGCCGTATTCGGCGAAGTTGTCCTCGCCCCAGGCGCTGCGCAGGCCCCGCCGCGCCAGTGCGTGCACCAGACGAACGCGCATCGTCAGCTTGATCTGTTCGGAGCCGGGTACCAACCCGTCACGGTCGAAGATCATGGAGAAGAACCGATTCGTCTCTGCCAGCCGTTGGGCGCTCTGATAACGGAACCGGCCGGTGGCACCGGTGGCTGCCGACACATCGGAGTTCATGACGGTGTCGAATACCGCGAAGGTCGCCATGACCGCGGTGGTTGCGGTGGTCACCTGGCGCGCCCGCAGCCGGCCCCGTTCCGCCTTGGCTGGATCCCACCATGGCGGCACGCGGTAGGCATCCGCGAACAGTGCACGCAGCGCCTCGGGAGGATCATCCAGGCTGTCGACGCCATGCTCGACGGCCTGTTCGAACAGTGCTCGGGCCTGAGCGGACCCGAGCTCGTGAAACAGCTCGGCGACGGCGTCCATCGGCTCGTCGCCCTGCCACATGTGATCGTCGAACAGGCGGGTCGCCGGGGTGGGGGTCACCTCGTCCTCGACGTCGAACCAGGGATCGAACAAATAGTGTCTGCAGTGGCGCCAGATCCACCCGAATTCGTTCTTGCCCTCGGGAATTGGGCGTAGATCCATGCCCGGCCGGAAGTAGTAGTCGAACGGGTGCGGATCGCCAGACAGTGGTTTGTCGACCACGGTGAGTTCGGGCATCCGGGCGCCTCCTGGTTGTTGACGTCGACATCATTGACAACGTGCATTGTCAATATTAGGCCGCGCGGGGAGAGCTCACAAGAGCGGACATCGCGGCTAGCTGGCGAAGGCGTGCCCGGAAGTGTTGGTGTCGTGCATCGTGTAGGTGGAGCTGACCTTGTGGAGCTTCTCGAGAACGTCGAAGACCGGGTTGATGAGAAGGCTGGGGTTCGGTATCAGCCTTCCGTACGTGACACGGCGGACCCAGTTGATTCCTGGTACCCGATCGCGGATGGCGGCGGTATGTCCGCCGGCTGTCGCGACGGCTTTGACGATCGTGCCCGGGAGTCGATGGGGTATCCGTTCGAACTGGGTGTCGCGTAGGAACTCGTCCATCGCTTGCGATCCCATGAGAACCGAACCAGGACCGCCAATGACGGTCGAATACAGCAGGTCGCCTATTCGGTTCTGGAACCCGCCGGTAGTCAGCGAGGACAGGACTTCCACAAGTTCCACTCGCCATTTCGATGCTTCGCCGGATCGTGCCAGCAGGTAGTCGAGGTTGTGCATCGCCTCGATGCCAGACTTGGGGCACAACGTCTCTGTCACGCCGAATAACAACGCCCATCGAGACATGTAGTGCCATACATCATCGATCTCCTTGAGTGTGCACGGTCGGCCGAATCGCTGGTCGAGCACCAATCCACCCAGCGCCCCGGCCTCGATGAATCCGCACATTGACGAGTTGGGAATCGGCGCACCAAATCTCGCATAGTTATCTGGACCCCATGCGGATCGAAGGCCCTTGCGGGCCAACGAATGTACAAGCCGCACGCGTAGGGTCAGCTTCATCTGTGGTGACCCGGGCCGCATGGCATCCCGATCGAACAGGGTGGCGAAGAACCTGCCGGTCTCGATCTGTCGTTGCGGACCCTGGTCGCGGAATCTTCCGGTGGCGCCTGTCGATGTCGAAACATCGGAGTTCATGACGGTGTCGAATACACCGAATGTGGCCATGATGAGGAAGGTGGGGACGGTGGTCCGATACAGCCGTTGTCGTCCACGTTCCGCCTTGGCGGGATCCCACCATTCGGGCACTCGGTATGCGTCCTCCAGAAGGGCGCGCAGTTCGTCCGGCGGGTCGTCCAGGGAATCAATGCCATCGGTGATGGCCTGCTCGAACAGGGGCCGTGCGCGTGCCGAGCCCATCCGTTCGAACATGGCCACCACGGCATCCATCAGCTCGTCGCCCTGCCACATGTGATCGTCGAACAGGCGGGTCAGTGGCGTGGGGGTGACGTCGTCTTCGACGTCGAACCAGTTGTCGAACAGCACGTGTCGGCAGTGACGCCAGATCCAGCCGAACTCGTTCTTGCCCTCGGGAATTGGGCGTAGATCCATGCCCGGCCGGTGGTAGTAGTCGTACGGATGGGGATCGCGGGCCGACGGGCTGTCGACGGCGGTGAGCTTGGGCATGGTGAATGCCTCCTATCCAGCAATGTCGGCATCGTTGACAACATGTATTGCCAATATTAGAGGCTGGCTGGATCCCGCACAAGATGCCGCGCAGGTGGAGGATGATGAGCGCCATGAACGTGGTCGGACGCTTTCTGAAAATCCTGGCCTTCTCGTTGATCTGCGGGATCGTCGGGCCGATATTCATCGTGATGTATTACGTGATCGACCAACCCGCGACGAGTTGGATGCTGTACAGCGGCGTCGGTATCACCATCGGGATCGTGGTGTTGGCGTTCGTGCTGACGTTGGTCTTCACTCGAACCGATGAGGCGCGTAAGCTGTTGGAGGCCAACGGTATTCTCGCACTTGCCGACGTAATTGCCGCCAATGAGACGGGCATGAGGGTCAACGATCAGCCGGTCATCAAGCTGACGCTTCAGGTGCACGGGGACGGGATCAGCCCGTTCCGCGCCGAGACGAGGACCCGGGTGTCGGTGCTGCAGGTACCTGCCCTCTCGCGCGGCAAGCTCGTTGTGCTCGTCGCGCCCGGCACCGAGCGGTTTCAGATCGATTGGCAGCGCACCGCGTTACTCAGCGGTCAGGTACCGGCCAAATTCACCAGCTCGTCGCAGGGCCGCGAGTATGACCTGACCGGCCAGGCCGGCCCACTCTTCGAGATCATGAAGGTTCTTAAGGCCAACGGCATTGGCACCGATGGAGTGGTGGATATCCGTTCTAACCCGGTTGTCCGCCAACAGATTGACGCCATTCTGCGCAAGACGGAGGGAGCTGAGCGGGCCTCGTCGGCCGACCCTGGCCCCGGTGGCTCCGTATCCGACCGGCTTGCCGAACTCGATCGGTTGAAGCTGGCATCACTGGTGTCCGAAGCGGAATACAACACCAAACGTGCGGAGATCCTCGGCGATCTCTAGGCCGATGGCGCGGCCCAGGGGATGATGGCGCGCACCTCGATCGCCTTGCGGTGGTTCACGCTTCCTGATGACAGTGTTCATTTGTCCGCTGAGCGGCCCTGAATCTGGAACACGTTCTAGTGCTGCTGCTAGCCTGGCTTCAAGTGCAAAGGAGCAGACATGGCGGATCAGCCCTTGGCTGGAAAAGTGGCCTTCGTAACCGGTGCGGCTCGTGGGCAGGGACGGCAGCACGCCGTCCGGCTGGCCCAGGCGGGCGCGGACATCGTTGCGATCGACGTGTGTGCCCCCGTGTCGGAGTATGCGGGATACGAGGCTGCGACACCGGAAGATCTCAAGGAAACGGTGCGGCTCGTGGAGGCTGCCGGGCGCAAGATCATCGCCGAGCAGGCCGATGTCCGCAACGGCGCGGCACTGCAGAGTGTGGTCGAGGAGGCCGTTGCCCAGTTCGGGCACATTGACATCCTCATCGCCAATGCTGGAGTGCTCAGCTGGGGCAGGTTGTGGGAGATGCCCGACCAGCAGTGGGAAGACGTCATCGACACCAACCTCACCGGCACCTGGAAGACCGTGAAAGCCGTTGTGCCGACAATGATCAAGGCCGGAAACGGCGGTTCGATCGTGATCGTCAGCTCGGTGTCCGGGCTCAAGGGCACTCCGGGTAACGGCGCCTATGTCGCCTCGAAGTTCGGCCTGACCGGACTCACCAAGTCGTTGACGATCGAACTGGCCGAGTACGGCATCCGGGTCAACTCGATCCATCCGTACGGGGTGACCACGCCGATGATCACCGGCGACGCCATGATGAAGCTACTGGCCGAACATCCCAATTATCTGCCAAGCATTGCGCCGATGCCGTTGTCGCCCAACAAGATGCTCGAGCCCGATGAGATCTCCGATGTGGTGGTGTGGCTGGCGGGCGACGCCTCCGGCACGTTGGCCGGTGCTCAGGTGCCCGTCGACAAGGGGCACCTGACCTACTGAGACAGCTCTAGCCCGGCATCACCACGACGGGAACCGGGCTGTGCCTGACGATCTTGGTTGCGCGGGAACCCAGGAAGACGCGGGCAACCGTGCTGTGGGGGCGGCTGCCGAGCACCAATAGCTCGCCGTCGAGCCACTCGGCGTTGTCCAAGGCGTCGTCCCAGCTGTCGCCGGTGACGACCTTGAGCTCGACCTCGGATTCGATCACTCCGTCCTGACGCAGTCCGGCCAGCGCCTCTTCGGACTGGGCGACCCAGCTGGCGAGCACCGCGTCCTCGGCCTCGGGGCCCACCCCGGCCGTCAGCATGGTGCGGCCGCGTACGGCGAAGGTGACCACGCGCAGCGGCGCGTGCAGACGTTGTGTCAGCCGAACCGCTTGGTGTACAACGTCAACCGCATCCTCTGTGCCCGGGTATCCGCAGGTGACCCGGCTGACCGTGCCGGCCTTCGAACCGCGGTAACCGCGGGGGCTGATGGCCAGGGGGACGGGGGAGGAGTGCAACAGCCGGTCCCCGGTCGAGCCCAGCACCACTTGCCCGAGGCTTCCTTCCGAGGCGGAGCCCACGACGAGTACATCCGCGTCAGAGGCCTCCACCGCTTCCAGCAGCCCGCCGGACACCGAGCGGTGAGCCACGTTGTGGAATGTGACATCGATTCCGGCGCTGATCTTTTCGAGATACGCGGCGGCCTCGGACTTCGAATCGTCGGAGAGCTTCTGAGCCCATTGCGCGTACTCGGCGTCGATCTTGGCTTTCGACAGTGTGGTCCACGGCTTCGGTACCACGGTGGTGACCGTCAGCGAGGTCTCCAGAACGCGGGCAGATTCGACAGCCAGGTGCAGGGCGCCCTTGCCGCCCTTGCCCGAGAGATATCCGACGACGACGGTCATACCGGTTCCTTCTCGGGCAGTTCGGCTGGGTCGTTGGGTGCGTCGTTCAGCGCGCTGTGGTGCCGTCCCCACACCAGGTAGAACACCAGCACCACGGCAACCCAGGACCCGAATGCGATCCAGGTGACCCAGGGCAGACTGAACAGGATGTAGCCGCAGGCAATCACGGACAGAACCGGAGTGACCGGGTAGCCGGGAACACGGAAGGCGCGCGGCAGCTCAGGCTCTCGGACCCGCAGGATGATGACACCGATCGACACCACGATGAACGCGGTGAGGGTGCCGATCGACACCATGTTCGCGAGGCTGTTCAGCGGTACGAAGGCGGCCATGAGGCCCACGACGATCGCGACGATGATCGTGTTGTTCACCGGTGTCAGCGTGCGGGGATTGACCTGCGCGAAGACCGAGGGCAGCAGGCCGTCGCGGCCGATGGCGAACAGGATGCGGGTCTGGCCGTACATCGAGACCAGGGTGATCGAGAAGATCGAAATGACCGCGCCGACCGCGAGGAAGGTACTGGCAGAGGTACTTCCGGTGACCTTGTCCAGAATCAGGGCCAGGCCGGCGGACTGTCCCTCGAACTCCCGCCACGGCTGTGCGCCGAGTGCGGCAAGGGCGACCACGAGGTAGAAGGCGGTGACGATGAGGAGTGCGGCGATGAGCGCGCGCGGCATCGTGCGTTGCGGGTCCTTCACTTCCTCGCCGGCGGTGGACACCGTGTCCAGTCCGACATAGGTGAAGAAGATCGTTCCGGCTGCGGCGCCGATACCGCTGACGCCGAACGGCGCGAAGTCGGAGAAGTTGCCCGCCTGAAACGCGGTGAACGCGATGATCGCGAAGACCGTCAGAACGGCGAGTTTGAGCAGCACCATGACCGTGTTCACGAGTGCGGACTCGCTGGTTCCACGGATGAGCAGGATCGCACACATGACAATCAGGACCACGGCCGGCAGGTTGAGCCAGGCATGCGGCACTCCCGGATCGACGTTGTCCCAGGGGGCGGCGCTGATCGCGTGCGGCAGATGCGATCCGAAGACATTGACCAGAAGTTTGTCGAGGTACTGGCTCCAGCCCACCGCGACCGCGGCCGCTGATACGCCGTACTCCAGCAGCAGACAGGCAGCCACCACCATCGCTGCCAGCTCGCCCAGCGTGGTGTACGCGTAGGAGAACGAGGAACCCGATACCGGTACCGCGGAGGCCAACTCGGCATAACAGAGCGCTGCCAGTCCTGCGGCGAGACCAGCGACCAGGAACGAGGCCATCACCGCGGGGCCTGCCTTGGGCACGGATTCGGCCAAGATGAAGAAGATTCCGGTGCCCACCGTGGCGCCGACGCCGATCATGGTGAGTTGGAATGTCCCCATCGATTGCCTCAGATGCCCGCCGGCGCCGTGGGCAGTGGGAGCCCCCGACGTGGGACGGCGCCGCAGCAGCTGCTGGGCAAGGCTGGGTGACGAGGGTGCCATTGTGCCTCCTGGGGCCGGGCGAAACCTACCGGCTTTTGGCCAGCGCATCAGCGAACTGGTCTATTGCCCAATCGATTTCGTCCTCGGTGATGACAAGGGGTGGTGCAAACCGGAGAGTCGCGCCATGCGTGTCCTTCACTAAGACGCCACACTCTGCCATGCGCAGACTGATTTGTCTTCCGGTTGCCAGATTCGGATCGATGTCGACCCCGGCCCACAGCCCCAGTGAACGCACCTCGGTGACGCCGTGGCCGATCAGCGCATCCAGGCGTCGTCGCAGATGTCCACCGTGAACCGCCGCCCGCCGCTGGAACTCACCACGCTCGAGGATTGCCACGACTGTCGATCCGATGGCTGCGGCCAACGGATTTCCACCGAAGGTGGAGCCGTGTTCGCCTGGATGCAGCACGCCAAGCACGTCGACGTCGGCGACCACGGCAGAGACCGGGACCACGCCACCGCCCAGCGCCTTACCCAGTAGGTAGACGTCCGGGACCACGTTCCAGTGGTCACACGCGAACATCTTGCCGGTGCGCGCGAGCCCGGCCTGGATCTCGTCGGCGATGAACAGCACATTGTTCTCGGTGCACATTGCGCGGACCGCGGGCAGGTAGTCGTCGGGCGGAATGATGATGCCGGCCTCGCCCTGAACCGGTTCGAGCAGGACGGCGACGGTGTTGTCGTCGATCGCCCGTGCCAGTGCGGCGATGTCGCCGAACGGCACCATGCGGAAGCCGGGTGTGAACGGGCCAAACCCGCCGCGCGCCGTCTCGTCGGAGGAGAAACTTACGATGCTGATGGTCCGGCCGTGGAAGTTGTTGTGCGCCACCACGATGTTGGCCTGTCCGGCGGGCACTCCCTTGACGTCGGTGCCCCATTTACGGGCGACCTTGATGCCACTTTCCACCGCCTCGGCCCCGGTGTTCATCGGCAGCACCATGGCCTTGCCGCAGAGGCGGGCGAGGTCGCGACAGAACCTGCCGAGACGATCCGAATGAAATGCCCGGCTCACCAGGGTCACCGTGTCGAGCTGAGCGTGGGCGGCCGCGAGAATCTCGGGGTTGCCGTGGCCGAAGTTCACCGCCGAGTAGGCGGCCAGACAATCCAGATAGCGCTTGCCGTCCACGTCTTCGATCCACGCGCCCTCGGCGCGATGGGCGACGACCGGTAGCGGCGCATAGTTGTGTGCGCCGTACTGCTCGGCCAACTCGATGTATTCGGCGCTCTTGTATGAGTCGGGTGACATACCGGGGGCCTCCGTGACGGTCACGAGTGCAGCTCCAGCGTGCAGCATTTCACCGAACCGCCGCCCTTGAGAAGCTCGGAGAGATCGATACCGATCGGTTCGAATCCGGCGGTGCGGAGTTGTTCGGCGAATCCGGTCGCGGTGGCGGGCAGCATGACGTGGCGACCGTCGGACACCGCGTTCATCCCGAGCACGTAGGCGTCGGTCGAGCTGGCGATGATCGCGTTGGGGTACATGAACTGCAGCCGGGCTTGCGAGGCCTCACTGAACGCCTGCGGGTAGTACGCCACGGTCTGCGGATCCAGTACGGCCAGCGCGGTATCCAGGTGATAGAACCGCGGATCGACGAGCTCCAGTGTTACCACGGGAATGTCGAGCATTCGCGCCACTTCCACATGAGACCGGACGTCGGTGCGGAAACCCGTGCCGGCCAACATGACATCGCCCGCCAGCAGGAAGTCGCCCTGACCCTCATTGGTGTACCGGGTATGCATGGCGCGCAGTCCGTGCACACGCATCCATTCGGCATGTGCGGCGGATTCGCCGGCGCGTTCGGGGTGGGTGAACCGTGCGACAACGGCGTTGCCCCGCAGCACGACTCCGCCGTTGGCCGCGTAGACCATGTCCGGTAGGCCGGCCACGGGAGGCAGGATGTCCACCGTGTGGCCCAGGCGTTCGTAGGTGGCGCGCAACGTATCCCACTGGGCGGTGGCCAACGTCGGATCGACCGGATTGGATATGTCCATCCAGGGATTGATCGCGTATTCGACGGTGTAGTACGTCGGCGGCACCATCACGTAGTGACGCGTCGTCGGTGTTCTGTCTGGCTGTTGGATGGGGGAGCCGGCCGGGTGTCCACCCTCGTGCACAACGGTCATGCGCTGAGCGTAGGAGAGGCGATTGCCGCAATCAATCTCTATGCGTTGTGTAGGCGGCCGCGATTCATTGCGTCCAGAACGTAAATTTGGCATTCTATTGCAGATTGGGCGGATCGCTGGAGGAGGAACGTGAATGGCCGAGCTCGATGCCACCGATGAGCGGATCGTGACGCTGTTGATGCGCAATGCTCGAGCGACGTTCGCCGAGATCGGTGAGGAGGTCAACCTGTCGGCCCCGGCGGTCAAGCGCCGTGTCGACCGGCTGGTTGCGACGGGGGTGATCAAGGGATTCACCACCGTGGTGGATCGTGCTGCCGTCGGCTGGAATACCGAGGCCTACGTCCAGGTCTACTGCCAGGGCACCATCACGCCGGAAGCCTTGCGGCGGGCGTGGATCGACATTCCCGAGGTCGTCAGTGCCGCGACGGTGACCGGAACCTCCGATGCGATGTTGCGGGTGCTGGCACGCGATATCCAGCATCTCGAGCGTGCGCTGGAACGCATCCGTGCCAGTGGGGACATCGACCGCACCGAGAGCATCGTGGTGCTTTCCAACCTGGTGGACCGGGCGCAGGTCCAGGGGTAAGAGGCAGAGGCGATAGGCCTGACATCGCCCGTGTCCAGTCGTGTAAGAAGAAACCCATGAGCGATGCGGATCGAGGGGTACTGATCATCGGTGGCGGGCTGGGGGCGGTACGAACCGCCGAACAGTTACGCCGCGCCGAGTTCTCCGGGCCGATCACCATCGTAAGCAGCGAGGCGCACTTGCCCTACGACCGTCCGCCGCTGTCCAAGGACGTCCTGCGCGACGCGGAGAAGACAATCGATGCGGTAGTGCTCAAACCGCGAGAGTTTTACGACGAGAAGCAGATTGAACTGCGACTCGGTGCCAAGGTGGTCGCGCTGGACCCTGCTGCCCGGACGGCCACGCTGGATGATGGCAGCACCCTGGAGTACGGAGAGGCCGTCATCGCGACGGGCCTCGTTCCCCGGCGTATCGCTGCCTTCCCCGAGCTGGACGGCATCCACGTCCTGCGTACCGCCGATGACAGCTTCGCGCTGCGAGGCGACGCTGCGAAGGCGCGGCGAGCGGTGGTGGTCGGGGCCGGATTTATCGGGTGTGAGGTCGCGTCCACATTGCGTGCCAACGGAGTTGACGTGGTTCTCGTCGAACCGCAACCTGCTCCGCTGCTGGCGGCGATCGGACAGCAGCTCGGCGACCTGGTTGCCCGGCTGCATCGCAATGAGGGCGTAGACGTTCGGGTGGGAGTAGGCGTAGACGCGGTCGAGGGAGACGGACGGGTTCAGTCCGTCACCTTGTCCGACGGCACGCGCCTGGACTCCGATCTCGTCGTGCTGGGTATCGGGAGCCGGCCCGCCACGGACTGGTTGGACGGGTCGGGTGTCGAGGTCAACAACGGCGTGGTGTGCGATGCGGTGGGCCGTACCGGCACCCCGCATGTCTGGGCGTTGGGCGATGTCGCCGCGTGGGCGGATGCTGACGGCCGCCCCAGCCGGGTGGAGCATTGGAGCAATGTCGCCGATCAAGTCCGCGCGCTCGTACCCGCCTTACTCGGTCAGGAGCCAGCGGCTAATGCTGCTGCCGTGCCGTACTTTTGGAGCGATCAGTACGACGTGAAGATCCAGTCGCTCGGACATCTCGGCGACGCGGATACCGTGCATCTCATTTCCGATGACGGCCGCAAATTCCTGGCATATCTGGAGCGCGACGGTGTGCTCACCGGCGTCGTCGGCTGCGGGATGGCCGGCCCGGTGATGAAGATGCGGGCCAAGATCGCCGCGGGAACGCCCATCGCCGACGTGCTGGAGTAGCGCCTGTTCCTTCCGCTCGCGAGCTCAGCCCAGCCCGCGCAGGCCCACCTCTGCGGCATCGAGGCCCTTGCCGAGCAGTGTGGTGAGCGTGGCGGACTCGTCGGCGAGCCATTGTTCGTAAGCGGCGAGTGCCACTCCGAGCAGGGTCCAGGCAACGGTCTGCGGTAAGAGGGTGCCGGGATCGGTGCCGGTGCGTGTGGCCACGAACTGCGCGATGACGTCGCGCCAGCCGGTGTACATCAGCATCGAGTAAGCCTGTAACGCAGGGACTTCCAAGATCAGCCGCATCCGCATGCGGTGGCGCGGGGTCTCATCGGCCGGAAAGTCGTTGAATGTCAGCAATGCCTGGCGCAGGGCAGTGCTGATATCCACCGTGTCCGGTGTCTTCTCGAGCAGTGCGCGCATCACCTCAAGGTGGGAGTCGAAGTCTCCCCACACGATTGCGTTCTTGGAGCTGTAGTACCGAAACACCGTACGCCTGGCGATACCGGCCGCTGCGGCGATGTCGTCAACGCTCACGTCGTCGAAGTTGCGCTGCGCGAACAGTGCCATGGCAACTGCGGTGATCTCATCCCGGGTTGTCGAAGGGCGCCGTCCCACGCGCGCCGGCTGCGCACTCATGCCGAGAACTGTGCCATTTCCTGCCACCCTCTTCCCTTTCTGCACTCGATGCCATTATTATCGTGATCGTTGCCACAGTCCAGACTCACAAGGGAGTGAACAGATGGCCGAGCCCACCACTGTCGCCGGACAGACCACCGACACCGAGTTGGTGCAGGAATCGCTGGTCGAAGAGGTGTCGATCGACGGGATGTGCGGCGTCTACTGAGACGCCCCACCTCGATGAGCGCCATGATTGACGAGGCGCCCGCCGGTTTCGATTGGACCCGGCCCTGGCAGTTGCACCCCCAGGTGTCGTTGCGCCCCGAGCCGTTTGGGGCGCTGCTCTACCACTTCGGCACCCGCAAGCTGTCCTTCCTGAAGAACCGCACCCTGCTGCAGATCGTGCAATCGCTTCCCGACCACACCAGCGCTGAGAATGCTTGGCGCGCCGCCGGTGTCGAAGACGGCCAGGCCGCCGCGTACCAGCGGGCATTGGCCGTGCTGGCGGATTCGACGATGATCGTGACCCGAGAGGACGCTTGATGAGCGCTCCCGCTGTACCCCGCCTGGTGGATCAGTTCGAACAGGGACTGGATGCTCCCATCTGCCTCACCTGGGAACTGACCTACGCCTGCAACCTGTCCTGTGTGCACTGCCTGTCATCGTCGGGCAAGCGTGATCCGCGCGAGCTGTCCACCGCGCAGTGTAAGGGCATCATCGACGAGCTTGAACGCATGCAGGTGTTCTACGTGAACATTGGTGGCGGGGAACCTACTGTGCGCGCAGACTTTTGGGAGCTTGTCGACTATGCGACCGAGCACCATGTGGGGGTCAAGTTCTCGACCAACGGTGTGCGCATCACCGAGGAGGTGGCGGCGCGGCTGGCCGCGAGCGATTACGTCGATGTGCAGATCTCGCTGGACGGCGCGACCGCAGAGGTGAACGACGCCGTGCGCGGCGCGGGATCGTTCGCCATGGCGGTACGCGCGCTGGAGAATCTGGCTGCCGCCGGCTTCAAGGACGCCAAGATCTCGGTGGTGGTCACTCGTCATAACGTGGACCAACTCGACGAGTTCGCGGATCTGGCGGCAAAATACGGTGCAACGCTGCGGATTACACGGTTGCGGCCTTCCGGGCGCGGTGCCGATGTATGGGACGAACTGCACCCCACCCCTGCGCAGCAGCGTCAGTTGTACGACTGGCTGGTGCTCAATGGTGAGCGGGTGCTCACGGGTGATTCCTTCTTCCACCTGTCGGCGTACGGCGATGGCTCCGGTGGTTTGCCAGGCCTGAACATGTGCGGTGCTGGCCGGGTGGTGTGCCTGATCGATCCGGTCGGTGATGTCTACGCGTGCCCATTTGCCATCCACGATCGGTTCATGGCCGGAAATGTGGTGTCCGATGGTGGCTTTGATGAGGTGTGGAAGCACTCACAGTTGTTCAACGAGTTGCGCGAGCCACAGTCCGCGGGTGCGTGCAGCAGCTGTGGGCATTATGACAGCTGCCGGGGCGGCTGTATGGCGGCGAAGTTCTTTACCGGGTTGCCCATGGATGGGCCCGACCCGGAATGCGTACAGGGCTACGGCGAGGCGGCCCTGGCTGCAGATCGCGTCGTGCCCAAACCCAGTGGGGACCATTCGCATTCGAAGGGTAAGCGCGGCCCGGCCGCGGGCCCAGTTGCGCTGACCCTGACTCGCCGGCCCCCATCGCGCGCGTGCGACGAGAACCCCCTTTCCAACATACGAGCAGGACGGTAGATGGCGCGCAACACATGGTTCGAAACGGTCGCGATTGCCCAGCAGCGGGCCAAGAAGCGGCTGCCGAAGTCCGTCTACAGCTCGCTGATCTCGGCCAGTGAGAAGGGGCTGACGGTCAGCGATAATGTCGAGGCGTTCGGGGAACTTGGATTCAAGCCCCACGTCGTTGGCATTCAGCCGGACCGTGAACTGTCGACAACAGTGTTGGGGCAAGAGATTTCACTGCCGGTGATGATCTCGCCGACCGGCGTTCAAGCGGTGGATCCCGATGGTGAGGTGGCTGTGGCGCGGGCGGCCGCCGCGCGTGGAACCGCCATGGGGCTGTCATCCTTTGCCAGCAAGCCCATCGAGGACGTGGTGGCTGCCAATCCGAAGACGCACTTTCAGATCTACTGGCTGGGCGGACGCGACGACGTGGCTCAGCGCATCCAGCGTGCGAAAGATGCTGGAGCGGTGGGGCTTATCGCCACCCTGGACTGGAGCTTCTCGCACGGTCGCGACTGGGGGAGCCCGTCCATACCCGAGAAGATGAACCTGCGGTCGATGATCCGGCTGGCGCCGGAAGTGGTGACCAAGCCCGGCTGGCTGTGGTCGTTCGGCAAGGGCATGAACATCCCGGACCTGCGGGTGCCGAACCAGGCGGCCCGTGGCGAGGCCGGGCCGCCGTTCTTCGATGCCTACGGGCAGTGGATGGGAACCCCGGCGCCCACCTGGGATGACGTGCGGTGGATGCGTGAGCAGTGGGACGGTCCGTTCATGCTCAAGGGTGTGATGCGCATCGATGACGCCAAAAATGCTGTGGATTGCGGAGTTTCAGCGATCTCGGTGTCAAATCACGGTGGTAACAATCTCGACGGAACACCTGCCTCGATCCGCGCATTGCCCGGCATCGCAGCGGCTGTCGGCGGTGATGTCGAGGTGCTGCTCGATGGTGGCATCCGGCGGGGCAGCGACGTCGTCAAGGCGTTGGCCCTTGGTGCGCGCGCGGTGATGATCGGGCGGGCGTATCTCTGGGGCCTCGCGGCCGCCGGTCAGGCCGGTGTCGAGAACGTCCTGGACATCATGCGCGGCGGCATCGACTCGGCGCTGATGGGACTTGGCAAAAAATCTGTGCACGAACTATCGCCAGATGATCTTTTGATCCCCGAGGGATTTGCCCGGGGCCTCGGGCGGCACTAGTTCAGCGCAGCGCGAATCGAACGCGGCGACGGCGTCGTCGATGTGGCGGCAGGGACTGGCGTGACAATCGGTACGAAATAGCGCCTAGCGCATAAGCCGACGGCCAGCAAGGATGTAAAGACCTCGATCGTGTGCGCCAACTTTGGATGCATTTGACGTGAATTCGGCCTACCATCGGCGGGTGGCTGTTCCGACTGTCTTGAGCACCGCCATCTCTCCGGAGCTCGCAGACGAGGCCATTACGCTGTTCACTCCGCTCGGCTCAACCGAACAACACGGGCCGCACTTGCCGCTGGACACCGACACCCGCATTGCCAATGCTGTGGCTACCGCTGCGGCGGGGGAGCTGGCCGCCGATACGGGTCACGGTCAGACCGCCCTTGCCCCGGCCATCGCGTACGGATCCAGCGGAGAACATCAATCCTTCGCTGGAACGATCTCGATCGGGACCGAGGCGCTGACTCGGGTCCTCGTTGAGTACGCCCGGTCGGCCACACAGTGGTGCCGGCGCATCGTCTTCGTAAACGGTCACGGCGGGAATATCGAGGCGACGGTCTCCGCGGTGCGACTGTTGCGTTCCGAGGGGCGCGATATCGCATGGTGGGCGTGTGCGGTCGAAGGCGGCGACGCTCATGCGGGACACGTGGAAACGTCTCTGCTGCTGCATATTTCACCAGAGAACGTGCGTCGTGAGGAAGTGCTCGCCGGAAATTCGGCACCGCTGCGCGAACTGATGGCGCCTATGCGTGCGGGCGGAGTAGCGGCGGTGAGCGCCATCGGTGTGCTCGGAGATCCGACCACCGCCAGCAGCCAGGAAGGCGCACGGATGCTCGCGACGATGACTCGACAATGCGCCGACGCGGTGCGCCGTTGGACACCCGACGCGGACGGGCGGCTGGTATGACCACCAGTGACGAGCCGGCGCAGGGCGTGTCCGCACCGCACGGACGGTTACCCGACGGATTCGCGGTACAGGTGGATCGGCGCGTTCGCGTTCTCGACGAGGGCTCGGCGCTACTGGGTGGCTCCCCAACCCGGCTGCTGCGATTGGCTCCGGCCGCGCGGACCCTGCTTTCCGGTGGACGGCTCGAGGTCCGTGACGCGACCAGCGCGCAGCTTGCCCGGACGCTGCTGGATGCGACCGTCGCTCACCCCCGGCCCACGGGTGGACCCGGATATCGAGACGTGACCGTCGTTATTCCTTGCCTTAACAATGGATTTGGCCTTCGCCGGCTGCTACGGGCGTTGCGCGGGATGCGCGTGATCGTCATCGACGACGGTTCCACCATTCCGATCCTGGAATGCGATCTGGAGGGCATGCACTGTGACGTGACGGTGGTACGTCACGACGAGAGTCAGGGCCCGGCAGCGGCCCGCAATACCGGGCTGAAGCTGGCGACCACGGATTTCGTCGCCTTCCTTGACTCGGATGTGGTGCCCAGGCGCGGCTGGCTGGAGGCACTGTTGGGGCATTTCAGTGATCCGGCTGTTGCTCTGGTCGCCCCCCGGATTGTGGGATTGGTCTTGAGCGACAACGCGATTGCTCGCTATGAGGCGGTCAGGTCCTCGTTGGACCTTGGCCTTCGCGAGGCGCCCGTCGTTCCGTACGGCCCGGTGTCGTATGTCCCCAGTGCGGCGATCGTGGTTCGCCGGGCCGCGATAGACGAGATCGGTGGGTTCGACGAATCGCTGCGATGCGGTGAAGACGTGGATCTGTGCTGGCGGCTGATCGAGGCGGGGTCTCGGCTGCGGTACGAACCGGTATCCCATGTGGCTCATGATCATCGACTGACACTTCGAGAATGGTTCGCGCGCAAAGCATTTTACGGAATGAGCGCTGCGCCGCTGTCGACGCGCCACCCCGACAAGGTGGCGCCGATGGTCATCTCGCGATGGACACTGCTGGTGTGGATTCTGGCGGCGGTGGGTTCTGGGATGGGCTATCTGGCCGCGGCGGGCATGGCCGCGCTCGCGGCCGGGCGTGTCGCGCGGACATTGCGGGGAGTGGACACCCCACCGCGTGATGTCCTTCGAGTGGCCACCCAGGGCGTGGGCGGTGCCGCGTTGCAGATCGCGTCCGCGTTGTGCCGCCATTACTGGCCATTGGCGTTGGTGGCCGCCGCGCTGTCGCGGCGCAGTCGCCAAGTGCTCGTGGTGGCCGCCATTGTCGACGGCGTGGTGGATTGGATGAAGCGCAACGACAACTCGGCGTCTCCCGATGATCGCATCGGTCTGCTCGAGTACGTATTGCTGAAGCGTCTTGACGACATCGCCTATGGGATTGGCTTGTGGTCGGGGATCGTGCAGGAGCGCGATCTGGGTGCGCTTCGACCGGAATTACGGCCCTGAGTAGGCCGATCCACGCGGATGCGCTCATTGTGGGCGCGGGCAGCGCGGGTTCGATTCTGGCCAGCCGCCTTTCCGAAGACCCGTCATTTCGTGTGGTGCTCGTGGAGGCCGGGCCGGCGTCGTCCGCCGACGAGGACGGTGTGCGCGACGGGTACCGTCTGCCGATCGGCCCGGACAGTCAGATAGCCACCTACTACTGGGCCACGCTGACATCCACCGGTGATCAGGCCGAGTTGGTGCGCGGATCGGTGGTGGGTGGCTCCGGCGCGATCAACGGCGGTTACTTCGTGCGGGGTCGGCCCGCGGATTTCGATGGATGGTCGGTGCCGGGGTGGGCCTGGGTGGATGTACGTGATGACTTCCGCGCGATGGAGACCGATCGCGACTTTCGGGATGATCCGCTACACGGCTCATCGGGACCCATACCGATCGGGCGCAGGCATGAACAGAGCACCGCTGGAAGAGAACTGGCGGATCTCGCCGTCAAAGCCGGCTATCCGGCGGTGGCAGACCTCAACGGCAAGGCCGGTGTCGGGGTGGGATTGGTGCCACTCAACATCGACAGCGGCATGCGGATCGGGCCAGCGCGTGCCTATCTGGAGGGAGCGGGCTGGCGCCCCAATCTCGCGGTGTACTCCGGTACTCGTGTATTGCGGGTGCTGTGTGGTGGCGGGCGCGCCTCTGGGGTGCAGGTGGCGGTGGGGAGCTCGGTGCGGACTCTGACCGCTGATCGAATCATATTGAGCGCGGGTGCGATTGAGAGCGCCAAGCTGCTACTGCTCTCCGGGCTGGGACCGGCCGATGACCTGCGCGCGGTCGGGGTCGAGCCCATTGTCGACCTACCCGGTGTGGGGACCCGCGTGATGGACCACGCGGAGTGGGTGCTCGACACCGGCGATGGTGGGCAGCCGGGGTATCCCGTACTGGACACCGTCTTGCACACCGACCGTCAGATGGGTCTCGAGATACGCCCTTACACAACAGGATTCGCTGCCATGGCAGGTGCTCAGGTGAATGGTGCCGATGCCAGGCAGATCGGCGTAGCGTTGATGACCCCGAGGTGCCGGGGTCGAGTCGAATTACGTTCGGTCGATCCTGCAGCGCCGGTGTACATCGACTTGAGGTATGACAGCGAGACCACAGATATGGATCGCTTGCGGGACGGAGTCCGTCTGGTAACCGAGCTGTACGGTCGGCGGTTCGGTGGTCCGCGGTGGTCCACGTCGCAACATCTGTGTGCGACCGCACCCATGGGTAATGACGAGGACAAGTACGCGGTCGTCGACAAGTACTGTCGTGTCAGGGGAATCGACGGGCTCTTTGTCATCGACGGGTCAATCATGCCGACCATTCCGAGCCGCGGACCGGCGGCCACGATTGCGATGATCGGGCATCGGGCGGCCCAGTTTGTTGCGTGGTCGTAACGAGGGTGCGAATCTTGGCGTCTACCGCACATGTACACGCCATCGGCCGCACAATTGGACGATGTCAACTCCCGATGACACCGTCAGTCCACATCCGGAGGCCGCGCACGATCATGCGGGTGTCCAATCGCATCTCGAGGGTGCCGACTATCTCGCGCGGCGGCAGCTGAGGTCGGGGACCGCAGGCTGGGTGCTACTGGCCGGGCTCGGCGTGAGCTACGTGATCTCCGGCGATTACGCGGGCTGGAACACCGGCTTGAGCAAGGGAGGTTTCGGTGGCATGGCCATCGCGGCGGTTGTCATCGCCGCGATGTATCTGTCGATGGTGCTCAGCATGGCAGAGATGTCGTCGGCGCTACCCACCGCGGGTGGTGGTTACACCTTCGCCCGGCGTGCCCTGGGCCCATGGGGTGGATTCGCAACCGGGACGGCGATTCTCATTGAGTACGCGATAGCTCCGGCCGCCATTGCCACGTTCATCGGAAGTTACGTCCAATCACTGCATCTGTTCGGGCTCAAGGACGGATGGTGGATCTACCTGGCTGTGTACGCGATCTTCATAGGGATCCATCTCAGTGGTGCGGGCGAGGCGCTCAGGACGATGTTCATCATCACCGGGATCGCGCTCGTAGGCCTGATCACCTTTGCGATCGGCGCCGTCGGCCGATTCGACGCGAACAACCTGACCAACATTCCCGTGGATGAAACAGCAACGGGCGCAGCGGCATTACTGCCCTACGGGTATTTGGGAATCTGGGCGGCGGTGCCGTTCGCGATCTGGTTGTTCCTGGCGATCGAGGGCGTGCCGCTTGCGGCCGAGGAAGCGCGAGATCCCGCGAAGAACATCCCACGCGGCATCGTGATGGCGATGCTGGTGCTTGTTGTCACCGGTACGGTCGTGCTGTTCCTGGTGCCCGGCGCGGGCGGTGCCGAGGCGATGGGACAGTCGGGTAATCCCTTGGTCGAGGCGCTGGGAACCACCACGGTCGCCAAGGCGGTCAACTACATCGGGCTGGCCGGCCTCGTCGCCAGCTTCTTCTCGATCGTGTACGCCTACAGCCGGCAGACCTTTGCGTTGTCCCGTGCCGGTTATCTGCCGACCCGGCTATCGGTCACCAACAGCCGGAAGGCTCCCGTGCTGGCATTGATCGTGCCGGGAGTCATCGGATTCCTCTTGTCGCTCAGTGGCAAAGGCGCGATGTTGCTCAACATGGCGGTTTTCGGTGCGGCGCTGAGCTATGTGCTGATGATGGTCAGTCACATTGTGCTGCGTGTTCGCGAGCCCGAGATGCAGCGGCCGTATCGAACCCCAGGCGGCATCGCCACCAGCGGGTTCGCACTGGTGATCGCGTGTGCGGCGGTAGTGGCGACTTTCATCGTCGATACCACCGCGGCTTTTGCCACGTTCGGGGTGTTCATCCTGTTTATGGCGTACTTTGGGCTCTATAGCCGACACCACTTGGTCGCAAACTCCCCGGACGAAGAGTTCGCGGCGCTTGCAGAAGCCGAGGACGAATTGAAATAGGCACATTATGAGCACTTTTCGCCACACCGCAGGGCCGGTCACCTACCAGTTCGGATCGCTCGCCGAGGTTCTCGCGAAGGCCTCGCCGCCCCGATCCGGCGACGAGCTCGCGGGCTGTGCGGCGCAGTCGGATGCCGAGCGGGCCGCCGCACGCTGGGCGCTTGCCGAGGTGCCGCTGACGACGTTCCTCTCCGAGGAGATCGTCCCGTACGACACCGACGAGGTCACCCGGCTCATCATCGACAGCCATGATGCGGAGGCCTTTGCCGTCATCTCACACCTCACTGTCGGCGATTTCCGCGACTGGCTACTGGAGACGATCACCAAACCGCATGGGGCACAGTCGCTCAAAGATGTTTCCGCTGGGCTGACCCCTGAGATGGTGGCAGCCGTCAGCAAGCTGATGCGTAATCAGGACCTCATCGCCGTCGGCGCCGCGGTGCGTAACCACAGCGCCTTCCGCACCACCATCGGTCTACCGGGCACTTTGGCGACTCGCTTGCAGCCCAACCATCCCACCGACGACGCACGGGGTATCGCCGCCGCCACTCTCGACGGCCTGCTGCTGGGATGCGGTGATGCCGTCATCGGCATCAACCCCGCGACGGACTCCCCGCACGCCGCAGCCGACCTACTGCGCCTCATCGACGACATCCGATTGCGATTCGATATCCCCACACAATCGTGTGTGCTGGCACACGTGACCACCACGATGGAACTCATCGAACGAAACCTACCGGTGGACTTGGTATTCCAGTCGATTGCCGGGACCGAAGGCGCCAACGAGAGCTTCGGGGTCAACCTTGCACTGCTGCGTGAGGCGAACGAGGCCGGGCGTTCGTTGGGGCGCGGCACCGTGGGCAACAATGTCATGTACCTGGAGACGGGGCAGGGATCGGCGCTCTCTGCCGGAGCCCACATCGGGGTGGGCGGCGTTGCCGTTGATCAGCAGACACTGGAGGCCAGGGCATACGCGGTCGCGCGCGAGGTGGAGCCGCTGTTGGTCAATACCGTCGTGGGATTCATTGGGCCGGAATATCTTTACGACGGCAAGCAGATCATCAGGGCCGGGCTGGAGGATCACTTCTGCGGCAAGCTGCTGGGACTTCCGATGGGGGTGGACGTCTGCTACACCAATCACGCCGAGGCCGATTCAGATGACATGGATGTGCTGCTGACGGTGCTCACCGCCGCGGGGGTTGCATTCGTCATCGCCGTGCCCGGAGCCGATGACGTCATGCTGGGGTATCAGAGCCTGTCCTTCCACGATGCGCTGTTCGCGCGCCGTACATTCGGCCTGCGGCCGGCACCGGAGTTCAACGAATGGCTTGAGCGCATGGGGATGCTGGAGCGTGACGGTGGGCTGCGTGAAATCGCGGTCAGCGACTCGCCATTGCGAGCGCTGTTATGAGCGATGTCGCGAGCAACGGTGCCGCACACGATATCTGGGACACGCTGCGTCGATCCACGCAGTCCCGAATCGGGTTGGGGCGCAGCGGTGATGCGTTGCCGACCACTCGAGTGCTGGAGTTCGGGACCGCGCACGCGGCCGCCCGGGACGCGGTGCACACGCCCCTGGATGCGCGCGCCCTGGCCGGACGCATCGACGGACTCGGGTTGGGTACACCGCTGTTGGTGACCAGCCGGGCCGGCGATCGATCCGAGTACCTGCGCCGCCCCGACCTAGGGCGGGCGCCCGCCGACGGCGCACTGGACGTGCTCTCCGATTCCAACGCCGATATCGGCATCGTGCTCGCCGACGGTCTATCGCCGAGAGCCCTCGACGACCACGGAGTGCAGCTATTACAGGCGCTGCACCAGCGGCTTCGCGGGTACTCGATCGCGCCACTCGTCATCGCGACGCAGGCGCGGGTGGCGCTGGGGGATCACATTGGTGCCGCCCTGGGCGTCGATACGGTGCTGGTGCTCATCGGCGAACGTCCGGGGCTGTCGGTGGCCGACAGCGTCGGGATCTACCTCACGCACAATCCGATGGTGGGATGCACTGATGCGCAACGTAATTGTGTATCCAATATTCACCCTCCAGAGGGGCTGGGTTATGACCAGGCGGCGCAGGTTGTCGCCGCTCTGGTGGCGGGGGCGCGTGAGATTGGCCGTTCCGGTGTTGACCTCAAGGACATGACGGGCGCGGGTAACCAGATCGAGGGGGCCGGTCCGGCATTGCCCACGTAGCGGGAGGCCCTCCGGGGCCAACCGGGTGGTTGGTTACCATCGGCTGATGGCCCTCGACCCTCGCACGCCGGTCCTCGTCGGTACCGGACAGGTCAACCAGCGCACAGACGCCGACAGCCCGTTCTCCGAGATCCCCGAGCCCATCGATCTCATGGAGCGAGCGGCCCGGCTGGCCGCCGAGGACGCAGGGGCGCTGGACCTGCTCACGGCCGTCGACACGGTGTCGGTGGCGAACATCTTCTCGTGGAAGTACCGCGACCCCGGTGCGCTCCTCGGCGAACGTCTGGGTGCGGCGCCCAAGCGGACGTTCTACACCGGTCCCAGCGGCAACTCGCCGCAGCTGTTGGTCAACCACGCGGCTGCCGACATTCTGGCCGGGGACGCCGATGTGGTTCTCATCGGTGGGGCCGAGATGTGGCGCTCACGCAACAAGATGATGGCCACGGGAGTGCAACCGTCGTGGACCACGCAGGACGAATCCATCGCCGAACCAACCATTCTCGGCGGCCGGATGGATCAGGTGGGCGGCGCCGAGACCACCATCGGCCTCATCTCTCCCGGGCATGTGTACCCACTGTTCGAGCAGGCGATCCGGGTTGCTAATGGTGTGTCCGTCGCGGAACATCGGACCGCCATCTCTCAGCTGTGGCAGCGGTTTAACGCGGTGGCCGTACACAACGCTCACGCCTGGTCCAACGATGCGTACACCGCCGAGGAGATCGCTACGCCGGGTCCCGACAATCGGTGGATCAGCTCGCCCTACACCAAGCTGATGAACTCCAACAACATGGTCGAGCAGGGTGCGGTGCTGCTGCTGACGTCGGTAGAAACAGCGCGACGGCTCGGAATTCCGGAGGACCGCTGGATATTTCCGCTCGCGGGCAGCCAGGCCAACGACACCTTCGCGCTCAGTGAACGCGATGAGCTGCACCGGTCTCCGGCAATCCGCCTCGCGGGAAGACGTGCGTTCGACATCGCCGGGCTGAGCACCGACGATGTGGACCTGATCGACATTTACTCGTGTTTCCCCTCGGCGGTGCAGGTTGCAGCCACCGAGTTGGGGCTGGCGCTCGATGATCCCGCGCGGCCGCTGACGGTCACCGGTGGGCTCACGTTCGCCGGTGGTCCCTGGTGCAACTACGTCACCCACTCCATCGCCACCATGGCAGAGCGGCTCCGTGAACTCCCGGGTGCGAAGGGGCTGATCACGGCCAACGGCGGATACCTGACCAAACACGCGTTCGGAATCTACGGAACCGAGCCGCCCGCATCCGGGTTCAGGTACGAGGACGTGCAGGCAGAGGTCGATCAGGAGCCCAAAACTGAGGCAGCCGACGGGTATTCGGGGGCAGCGACCGTCGAGGCCTGGACCGTCAACTACGGACGAGACGGATCTCCATTCCAGACGTTCGTGAGCGTCCGCACGCCCGCGGGGGCGCGTACCTTCGCCAAGATCGAAGACCGGGATACGGCGGCACAGATCGCGGATACCGATATCGCAGGCGCGTCAATCGAAGTCGCGGCAGACGGTTCGGCCCGGCTCAATTAGCACCGGCCGCTACCGCAAGCTGTAGCGGATGGGCAGGTGCTTGATGCCCCCGACGAATATGGTGGACATCCGCTCGACATCCCCGTCGATCTCGATGGACTCCAGCCGGGGCAGTAGTGCCGAGAAGAAACTGTTGACCTCCATCCGCGCCAGCGCGGCACCCAGGCAGAAGTGCACGCCGAATCCGAACGCCAAGTGTTTGTTGGGATCTCGACTCACATCGAAGGTGAACGGATTACCGAAGGTGTCTTCATCGCGATTACCCGAGGGGTAAGAGAGCAGCACCGAATCACCCTCAGCGATGGGGACGCCGCGAATCTCGGTATCGGCCGTCGCAGTTCGCATGAACTCCTTGACCGGCGTCACCCACCGAATCATCTCGTCGACCGCCAGCGGCATGAGATCGGGATTCTCGCGCAGCCGCGCCAGCTGGTCCGGATGCTGCAGCAGGGCTTCGAGCCCACCGGCGATGGTGGCGCTGGTGGTGTCGTGCCCGGCGGTGGCGATGATCGTGTAGTACGAGGCGGTGTCGACGTCGCTGAGCAGCTCGCCGTCGACCTTCGCGTTGGCGATCGTTGATGCCAGGTCATCGGTGGGGTTCTCGCGGCGGGACGCGGTCAGGCCGCTGAAGTATCCGAAGAAGTCCAGCAGGGCCAGCAGCTGCTCCTCCGGAGTGGCGCCGCGCTGGAACTCGGTGTCATCGCCGCCGAAGAGCTCCTGGGTGAGCTTGAGCATCCGGTCGAAGTCCGATTCGGGAATCCCGAGCAGAGACATGATGACGTACAGCGGGAAGTGCACCGCGACGTCCTGCGCGAAATCGCAGGTGCCGCCGGCCTCCATCAATTTGTTCACGTATCGGGTGGCCAGTTCGTCGGTGCGGAGTTTCATGTCCCGCATGGCCTTTGGCCGGAACCAGTCGGCTCCGATGGCGCGCAACACGCGATGCTTGGGATCGTCGATATGTACCAGGGTCTTGAGCTCGATCCCCATGGCCGCCTGCTTGTCCAGCTCGGCCTCTTGCTCGAGGTTCATCAGCAGCGGACGCGGTTCGTTGATCCAGAGCGTGTTGTCGCGCTCGACGTCCATGATGTCGTCGTGCTTGGTGACCGCCCAGAATGGTCGATAGTTGTCGGTGACAACTCTCGCCACGGGTTGTTCACGCCGTAACAGGGTCAGCGCGTCGTGCAGGCGGGGCTCGTCGGCATAGGCGGTCGGATCGGCCAATACTCGGCCGGCTTCCTCGATTTCAGACAGTGCGGTGGCCATAGCCGGAGTGTGCGCGCGGCACACCATAGATTTGTCTATAACGGCAAAATTTGGCCGCCGAAGGAGTTTAGGCGGGGGTCACCCAGGTGGTGATCTCTGCCTTCACCACTTCCTTGCCGTCACGATCGGTGATGCTGATCGGCACCACCACATCGGTGCCTTCGGTGATCGAGGCGAAGTCCAGGCCCTCCAACGTGGCGACGGCTCGTAGCGAGGTGGTGGCCTTACCGAGGTACTGCACATTCATCGCCTTGGGAATCCACCGATGTGAGGACGGGGTGGTGGCCTCCATCAACATGCCCATCGCGACCTCGGCCAGGTTGCATGCGGCGATCGCATGGAATGTCTTGAGATGGTTGTAGACGAAGTACCACTTGGGAGCGGTCACCTCGCAGTAGCCCGGCTCCATCCGGTGCACATGCGGCACCACGGAGGCGAAGTAGGGGACACGGGCCATCATGGCGGCGGAGAACAGGGCGGAGCCGCCGGGCTTGTTCTGCAGACGCTGCCAGGCCTTATAGGTCGGAGATGCACTCACAGCACGTACCTTACTCGAAAGTAAGATGACTGCGAACCCGGCCACCGACTCCTCCTCGATTCACGGCCAGAGCCGGGTGCGCTCCCATCCGTCGTCAGTGCGCTGGTAACTCAGCCGCAGGTGTTTCCGGTCGGGGGAGCCCTGCCAGAACTCCACCTGCGTGGGCCGTACCGAATACGACACCCACTCAACCGGTGCCAGCTCCGGGTCGTCTGCCAACTTCCGGTGGGCCTTGTCGAGCTCGGCGTCGATTTCCGCGGCGTCCGCCAGTGGCTGGCTCTGCCGCAGCGTCAAGGCCATGGCTCGGGATCCGATGGGCCTGCTCAGGAAGTCGGCAGCGCTCGCCTGTGCACCGTCGTCGACAACCGTGCCCACCACTCGCACCTGCCGCACCACCGCCGGCCAGTGAAAGGTCAGCGCCGCGACAGGATGCGATGACAGATCGCGGCCCTTCTGACTCGCCGAGCTTGCCGCGAAGTGCCAGCCGTTCTCATCGATGGCCTTCACGATCAGCACCCGTGCGCGCGGTGCACCCTGCGCATCGACCGTCGAGATCGTCATCGCGTGCGGTTCGGGAACGCCTGCCTGCACCGCCTGCTCGATCCATTCGGCGAACAAGGGGAGCGGTTCGTCAGGGGCGCAGTCGATGTTGAACGGTGGGGCACTGCCGGAGAGGACGGGCAGTGCCCGCAGAAATGAACGCCCTCCGTCGGCTTCTGACCAGCGCACGTCACGACCTCCTCAACGAATCTTGTACTAGCGTTCCAGAGGTCCCCGGATTCGCAGGTCAGGGGCTCGCAGTTGCCGTTGCCGGATGGGTGCACCAGGGATTTGGCCGCAGCCGCGGGATAAGGCATACTGTTCGGGTTGCCGTGAACCGGTTGCAGTGCCTTGGGTCGCCCATGGTGCGCTGCGAACGGGGACGGCGAACCACAAGCGCCCTTACGGGCGCGTCGGCCCAGTCCAAGCGACGAGAATTTTCGCCGCGGACGACTGCGCGCGAGGGCGACACGCCCGACCGCGGGGGTCGGTGAACTACGACAGGTAAACAGCGGCGGTATCGGGTGGTGCGCTTCGGCGCGCTCCGGACCAGTGATAGTAGAGGTAGGAAGCGTGGCGGGACAGAAGATCCGCATCAGGCTCAAGGCCTACGACCATGAGGCCATTGATGCCTCTGCGCGCAAGATTGTTGAGACGGTGACCCGTACCGGCGCGAGTGTCGTTGGACCTGTGCCGCTGCCAACCGAGAAGAACGTGTATTGCGTTATCCGGTCGCCGCACAAGTACAAGGATTCGCGCGAGCACTTCGAGATGCGCACCCACAAGCGGCTCATCGACATCCTCGACCCGACGCCGAAGACGGTTGACGCGCTTATGCGCATCGACCTGCCGGCCAGCGTCGACGTGAACATCCAGTAGGAGAACCAGAAACCATGGCAAGAAAAGGAATTCTGGGCACCAAGCTGGGTATGACACAGGTGTTCGACGACAACAACCGGGTTGTCCCGGTGACCGTCGTCAAGGCCGGACCCAATGTGGTGACCCGCATCCGCACCCCCGAGCAGGATGGCTACAGCGCCGTTCAGCTGGCGTTCGGTGAGATCAGCCCGCGCAAGGTGACCAAGCCGGTCACCGGTCAGTTCGCTGCCGCGGGTATCAACCCCCGTCGCCACCTGGCCGAGCTGCGTCTGGACGACGAGGCCGCTGCCGCCGAGTACGAGGTCGGCCAGGAGCTGACCGCCGAGATCTTCAGTGACGGCGCGTACGTGGACGTCACCGGAACCTCGAAGGGTAAGGGCTTCGCCGGAACCATGAAGCGTCACGGCTTCAGTGGTCAGGGCGCAAGCCACGGTGCGCAGGCCGTGCACCGTCGTCCCGGCTCGATCGGTGGCTGCGCCACCCCGGGTCGTGTCTTCAAGGGCACACGGATGTCCGGACGTATGGGTAGCGATCGCGTCACCACGCAGAACCTGGTGGTGCACAAGGTTGATGCTGAGAACGGCGTACTGCTGATCAAGGGTGCCATCCCCGGACGTAAGGGTGGCCTGGTTGTGGTCCGCACCGCTGTCAAGCGAGGTGAGAAGTAGTGTCTGAGGATTTTTTGAAGATCGCAGTCAAGGCTCCGGGCGGCAAGACGGACGGCTCCATCGAGCTGCCGGCCGAATTGTTCGACGCCCCAGCCAATATCGCGCTGCTGCACCAGGTGGTGACCGCTCAGTTGGCCGCAGGCCGTCAGGGCACCCACTCCACCAAGACGCGTGGCCTGGTGTCCGGTGGTGGCAAGAAGCCTTACCGCCAGAAGGGAACCGGCCGTGCCCGTCAGGGTTCGACCCGCGCCCCGCAGTTCACCGGTGGTGGCATCGTCCACGGCCCGCAGCCGCGTGACTACAGCCAGCGCACGCCCAAGAAGATGATCGCCGCCGCCCTGCGCGGTGCGCTGTCTGACCGGGCTCGCAACGGCCGGATCCACGCGATCACCGAACTGGTTGCCGGACAAGAGCCCTCGACCAAGAGCGCCAAGTCGTTCCTGGCCGAGATCAGCGACCGCAAGCAGGTACTGGTGGTGCTGGGCCGCGACGATCTGACTTCGGTCAAGAGCGTCCGGAACCTGCCGAACGTGCATGTGCTGGCCTACGACCAGCTCAATACCTATGACGTGCTGAAGGCCGATGACGTGGTGTTCAGCGTCGAGGCCCTCAACGGCTTCATCAACGCCAAGAAGAAAGAGGAGGTGTCGGCCTGATGGCAACCATCGCTGACCCCCGCGACATCATCCTGGCCCCGGTGATCTCGGAGAAGTCGTACTCGTTGATCGAAGACAACGTGTACACCTTCATCGTCCACCCGGACTCGAACAAGACGCAGATCAAGATCGCCATCGAGCAGATCTTCAGCGTCAAGGTCTCCTCGGTGAACACCGCCAACCGGCAGGGCAAGCGCAAGCGCACCCGCACCGGTTTCGGACAGCGCAAGAGCACCAAGCGCGCCATCGTCACCCTGGCACCGGGTAGCAAGCCGATCGACCTGTTTGGAGCCCCCGCGTAGTCGGGGAGTAGAGGACTAGAGAAGACATGGCTATTCGCAAGTACAAGCCGACGACCCCCGGTCGCCGCGGCTCGAGCGTCGCCGATTTCTCGGAGATCACTCGCTCGACTCCCGAGAAGTCGCTGGTTCGCCCGCTGCACGGCACCGGTGGCCGTAACGCCCACGGCCGCATCACCACTCGTCACAAGGGTGGCGGCCACAAGCGTGCCTACCGGTTGATTGATTTCCGTCGCCACGACAAGGACGGCGTCAACGCCAAGGTCGCGCACATCGAGTACGACCCCAACCGCACCGCGCGTATCGCGCTGCTGCACTTCCTGGACGGCGAGAAGCGTTACATCATCGCGCCGGTCGGGCTGTCGCAGGGTGACGTGGTGGAGTCGGGCGCCAACGCCGACATCAAGCCCGGCAACAACCTGCCGCTGCGCAACATCCCGACGGGTACCACCGTGCACGCCGTGGAGCTGCGTCCCGGTGGTGGAGCCAAGATGGCCCGCTCTGCCGGTGCCGGAATCCAGCTGCTGGGCAAGGAAGGCGCTTACGCCTCCCTGCGTATGCCCAGCGGTGAGATCCGCCGTGTCGACGTGCGCTGCCGCGCCACCGTCGGCGAGGTCGGCAACGCCGAGCAGGCCAACATCAACTGGGGTAAGGCCGGCCGTATGCGGTGGAAGGGCAAGCGCCCCACCGTCCGTGGTGTCGTGATGAACCCGGTCGACCACCCGCACGGTGGTGGTGAAGGTAAGACCTCCGGTGGTCGTCACCCGGTGAGCCCGTGGGGCAAGCCCGAAGGCCGCACCCGCAAGCCCAACAAGGCGAGCGACAAGCTCATCGTCCGTCGCCGGCGCACCGGCAAGAAGCGCTAGGAGTAAGCGATGCCACGCAGCCTCAAGAAGGGCCCGTTCATCGACGACCATCTGCTCAAGAAGGTCGACGTACAGAACGAGAAGAACACCAAGCAGGTCATCAAGACCTGGTCGCGTCGGTCGACCATCATCCCCGACTTCATCGGCCACACCTTCGCGGTGCACGACGGGCGCAAGCACGTCCCCGTCTTCGTCACCGAAGCAATGGTCGGTCACAAGCTGGGTGAGTTCGCCCCGACGCGGACCTTCAAGGGTCACATCAAGGACGACCGAAAGAGCAAGCGGCGCTAATGACTACAACGACTGAATACCCATCGGCCAAGGCCGTTGCACGGTTCGTGCGGGTCTCGCCGACCAAGGCACGCCGGGTCATCGACCTGGTGCGCGGCAAGTCGGTAACCGACGCCATCGATATCCTGCGGTGGGCGCCGCAGGCAGCCAGCGAGCCGGTTTCCAAGGTCATCGCCAGCGCTGCTGCCAACGCGCAGAACAACGACGGCCTGGATCCCTCCACCCTTGTGGTGACGGAGATCTTCGCCGACGAGGGCCCGACCGCTAAGCGCATCCGTCCCCGCGCGCAGGGTCGTGCATTCCGGATCCGCAAGCGCACCAGCCACATCACCGTGGTGGTGGAGAGCCGTCCCAAGTCCGAGAAGGGTGGTAAGGGCGGAACCTCACAGGCCGCCGCTCGCGCCCGCCGGGCCGAGGGCTCGAAGGCTGCCGCCAACAAGACCACCGCTGAGGCGAAGGGAGGCTCGCGCTAGTGGGCCAGAAGATCAATCCGCACGGTTTCCGGCTCGGTATCACCACCGACTGGAAGTCCCGCTGGTACGCCGACAAGCAGTACGCGGACTACGTGAAGGAAGACGTGGCGATCCGCCGCCTCCTGGCCACTGGCCTGGAGCGCGCCGGCATTGCCAAGGTGGAGATCGAGCGCACCCGTGACCGGGTTCGCGTTGACATCCACACCGCACGTCCCGGCATCGTCATCGGCCGTCGTGGCACCGAGGCCGACCGCATCCGCGCCGACCTGGAGAAGCTGACCAAGAAGCAGGTGCAGCTGAACATCCTCGAGGTGAAGAACCCCGAGGCCGAGGCGCAGCTGGTTGCCCAGGGTGTCGCCGAGCAGCTCTCGAATCGTGTGGCGTTCCGTCGCGCGATGCGCAAGGCCATCCAGTCGGCCATGCGTCAGCCGAACGTCAAGGGCATCCGGGTGCAGTGCTCCGGTCGTCTTGGCGGTGCTGAGATGAGCCGCTCGGAGTTCTACCGCGAAGGCCGGGTGCCACTGCACACGCTGCGCGCCGACATCGACTACGGCCTGTACGAGGCCAAGACGACCTTCGGCCGTATCGGTGTGAAGGTCTGGATCTACAAGGGCGACATCGTCGGTGGCAAGCGCGAGCTCGCCGCCTCGGTGGCCGCGCCTGCCGGTGACCGTCCGCGCCGTGAGCGTCCGGCCGGTGCCCGTCCGCGTCGTAGCGGCGCCTCGGGTACCACCGCGACGAGCACCGAGGCCGGCCGTGCCGCCGCTGAAACCCCGGCCGGAGATGCTCCGGCCGAGACAAGCACGGAGAGCTGAACATGCTGATTCCCCGTAAGGTCAAGCACCGCAAGCAGCATCACCCGAAGAAGAAGGGCACCGCCTCGGGCGGTACCACTGTTGCCTTCGGTGACTACGGCATCCAGGCGCTGGGCCACGCATACATCACGAACCGGCAGATCGAGTCCGCTCGTATCGCCATCAACCGGCACATCAAGCGTGGCGGCAAGGTGTGGATCAACATCTTCCCGGACCGCCCGCTGACCAAGAAGCCCGCCGAAACCCGCATGGGTTCCGGTAAGGGTTCGCCGGAGTGGTGGGTTGCGAACGTCAAGCCCGGTCGTGTGCTGTTCGAGTTGAGCTACCCGAACGAGGAGACCGCGCGCGAGGCCCTGACGCGCGCGATCCACAAGCTGCCGATCAAGGCGCGCATCATCACACGAGAGGAGCAGTTCTGATGGCAGTGGGAATTTCCGCTGGCGAACTGCGGGAAAGCACCGAAGACGAGCTGATCACCAAGCTGCGTGAGTCCAAGGAAGAGCTGTTCAACCTGCGCTTCCAGATGGCCACCGGTCAGCTCGCCAACAACCGTCGGCTGCGTGCGGTGCGCCAGGAGATCGCGCGCATCTACACGGTGATGCGTGAGCGCGAGCTCGGATTGGCCGCAGGACCCGATAGCGAGGACAGCAAGTGAGCGAGACCAAGAAGGCCGCCGGGCCTAAGCACACCCCGGCCACCGAGCAGCCGCGTGGGCGTCGTAAGACCGCCATCGGCTACGTCGTGTCGGACAAGATGCAGAAGACCATCGTGGTCGAGCTCGAGTCCCGTAACCGGCACTCGCTGTACGGCAAGATCATCCGCACCACGTCGAAGGTCAAGGCCCACGACGAGAACGGTGACGCCGGTGTCGGCGACCGCGTCTCGCTGATGGAGACCCGTCCGACCTCCGCCACCAAGCGGTGGCGCCTGGTCGAGGTTCTCGAGAAGGCCAAGTAAGCAGATACGCATAAAGCGCGCCGTTCCCGAAAGGGGCGGCGCGCTTTTGCGTTGGGGTGCATTGCGCCGAGTGCATACCGCACGCAGGTGAATCCGGCGATTTGTCTGCGTGCGGTATGCGTTCGACGACTAGCGCCGCAGGAAGTCCACGACCGTCTGCTCGAAGGCCTGCTTGGCTTCGATCATCACCCAGTGGCCGCTGTTGGGGAAGATGTGCAGCTCGGCGTTGGGGATGAGCCGCATCGGCACTATCGCCATGTCCGGCGGGCTGACCCTGTCGTCGCGGCCCCAGGTGAGCAGGGTCGGGCACTTGATCTTGTGCATCATCGCCCAGTACGGCGCGATGTCGGCGTTCGCGAGGAACTGCTGTTGCATGGCAAAGGCTTTGGAGCCGTACATCAGCTGCGCGGTTTTGTGCGCGTCCGGGTTGATCGCCGCTTCCCAACGCTCCTCGATGAGTTCCTCGGTGACCACGGCGGGATTCCACACCATCGAGTTGAGCCAGCGGACCAGCTTGTCGCGATCGGGGTTGTCGGTGAACTCCTGTAGCAGGCGCAGGCCCTCGCTGGGGCTCGGGCTGAAGATGTTCGGTCCTACGCCGCCGATGGTGACGAGTTTGGTGATGCGATCGGGGTGCTTGATCGCCAGGTTGATACCGACGACCCCGCCCATCGAGTTCCCGACGATAGCGGCGGATTCGATGCCGAGGCCGTCCATGAACCGGATGACCGAGGCGCCGGCCGTCAGGACCGGGTGCCCCTGCACGGCGTCGCTGACGCCGAACCCGGGGAACTCCAAGACGTAGGTGTGGAAATGCTTCGCGAAAACCTCGAGGTTCCCGCGGTAATTGCGCCACCCGGTCACGCCGGGCCCCGAGCCGTGCAGCAGGATCAGCGGCTCGCCCTCCCCGGCCTCGTGGTAGCGCAGCACACCCTCATCGGTGGCCAGTTCCTTCTTGGTGCCCTCGTATGTCACGTCCACGACATAAGAGTAGAACGTGTTTCAGTTTCCGGTGACGGCGGTGCCCGCTGAGTGGGTGATCCGCGCACGTGCCGTCCGGGCGCGGATCAGGAGTGAGTAAGGGCCCGGTAAGAGTCATTTCGGATGGTGCCAACCTCTGTAAATGTGTGGGCCGACCTGTCTACGCTGGACGAATGAACCGATACGTCAAGCGTGGATCGGTCGGGGTTTCGATATTCGCGGTATCCGCGGCAGCCGCCGCGGTGCTCACCGCACAAACGGAGAGCTCTCCCACCGCCAGAGCGGCGGGCTGTCCGGATGTGGATGTGTCCTTCGCGCGCGGGACCAACGATTCGCCGGGCCTCGGCGATGTCGGCAAGGCCGTCACCGACGAGATCGTCGAGCGGCTCCCGGGCAAGAGTGTCGACATCTATGCGGTCAATTACCCGGCCAGTTTCGATTGGGTCCGTGCCGGCGACGGCGCCAATGACATGAGCTTCCACGTCCAGGAAGTCGCGCGAAACTGCCCGAACACTCAGTTCGTGCTTGGCGGTTTCTCTCAGGGCGCAGCCGTCGTCGATGTGCTGTTCGGCAAGAACGGAACAGGTCTCACCTTCAACAACCCGCTCCCGGCCGACCTTGAAAAGCGCGTCCCCGCAATCGTATTGATCGGGAATCCGAAAAATTGGCAGGTTGCTGGCATGAATCTGGACCTGGAGATCCGGGACGATCTGCGCAGCAAGGTCATCGACATCTGCAACCCCGGTGACGGGATCTGTGATCCGGCAGGCGGTGGACTCGGCCCGCACATGCAGTACAAATCCGACGGATCGGCCGACCGGGCCGCCGATTTCGTCGTCGGCCGGCTCAACGCGGTGGCCGCCAGCAGTAGCGCCACGACACCCAGCAGCAGTTCGACGAGCGGCCCGGCGTCGACCTCCAAGAGCGCCAATCCGTTGAGCGCGACGACCTCGCCCGCTGCCACGACGCCATCGCCCACCACATCGGTACCGCAACCCTCATCGTCCACGCCGAAGCCGGTGGCGGCATCGCCGACGCGCAAGGCGCCGGCGTGGATGATGCCGTCGACCGATGGTCCGGCAGCCGACGCTCCCGCTGCGGTGGCGTCGACCAGCAGCATCACCGCGCCCGATCCTGCCCGCCACGGCCCTCCGCCAGGCCCGGCATCCGGTGGTCAGTAAGCCTGCATGACTGTTTCGAGTACCCACACGCCAACTCCATCGGGCCGGGCCGACACTCGCCGCGCCATCTGGAACACCATCAGAGGATCCTCCGGGAATCTCGTCGAGTGGTACGACGTCTACGTCTACACCGTCTTCGCGATGTACTTCGAGAAGCAGTTCTTCGATGAGACCGACGAGAACTCGACGGTCTACGTGTACGCGATCTTCGCGGTCACCTTCATCACGCGGCCCCTGGGGTCGTGGTTCTTCGGCAGGTTCGCCGACCGGCACGGCCGCCGTGCCGCGCTGACCATCAGCGTCTCGCTGATGGCGGCGTGCTCCATGGTGATCGCCCTGGTGCCTTCGCGTACCAGCATCGGAATGGCCGCACCGATCGTGCTGATCCTGTGCAGGCTCGTCCAGGGCTTCGCGACGGGAGGCGAGTACGGCACCTCAGCCACCTACATGTCCGAGGCGGCCACCCGCGAACGGCGCGGGTTCTTCTCGTCGTTCCAGTACGTGACATTGGTCGGCGGCCATGTGCTTGCCCAGTTCACGCTGCTGATCATTCTGACCGTCTTCGACAAGGATCAGGTTCACGAATTCGGTTGGCGCATAGCCTTTGCCGTCGGAGGTGTGGCCGCGATCGTCGTGTACTGGCTGCGGCGCACCATGGACGAATCGCTCAGCGAGGAGCAGCTCGCGGCCATCAAGGCCGGTGCCGACACCAGCTCCGGGTCGATGCGCGAGCTGCTCACCCGGTACTGGAAACCGCTGCTGCTGTGCTTCCTCATCACCATGGGCGGCACTCTCGCGTTCTACACGTACAGCGTCAACGCGCCGGCAATCGTCAAGACCGCCTATAAGGACCAGGCCATGACTGCCACCTGGATCAATCTGGCGGGGCTGATCTTCCTCATGCTGCTGCAACCCATCGGCGGACTCATCAGCGACAAGGTGGGCCGCAAGCCGCTGCTGCTGTGGTTCGGCTTTGGGGGAGTGGTCTACACGTATGTCCTCATCACGTATCTGCCGCAGACGCGGTCGCCGATCGCATCGTTTCTGTTGGTGGCCGGGGCTTACGTCATCCTGACCGGATACACCTCGATCAATGCGCTGGTGAAATCCGAGCTTTTTCCGTCTCATGTGCGCGCGCTCGGGGTAGGGGTCGGCTATGCGCTGGCGAATTCGGTGTTCGGCGGGACCGCGCCACTGATCTATCAGGCGCTCAAGGAGCACGGTCAGGTGCCGCTGTTCATCGTCTACGTCACGGTGTGCATCGCGATATCGCTGGTGGTGTACCTGGTCTTCCTGAAGAACAAGGGCGATACCTATCTGGATCGCGAGCAGGGCTCGGCTTTCAATCGGTAGCACCCCGTCGAGACCGAGGTTGTGGCGAGAATGTGCGAGACGAATCCGCCAGAACCAAGGTTTCGGCGAGGGGAGTCGGCGAGGGGAGCGGGTGCGGTGGCTCGGATTTGTATCCGACCTGCGGGTTCACCTACACTAGGGCGGTTGTCTTGTGGGTGCTTGGCGCCCCGGGGCAGGTAGGCATTCCCACCAGGTGAAAACCCGGGGATGGCGCGCGCCCTGAAGACAACATGACCGCGTGTGTCGGGTCGGAATCCGGCACACATCCACTTCCAGGTCACGTAGGAGAGACCAGTGATTCAGCAGGAGTCACGGCTGAAGGTCGCCGACAACACCGGTGCCAAGGAAATCTTGTGCATCCGCGTGCTCGGTGGCTCGTCGCGACGCTATGCCGGGATCGGGGACATCATTGTGGCGACCGTCAAGGACGCCATCCCCGGAGGCACCGTCAAGCGTGGTGACGTCGTCAAGGCCGTCGTAGTCCGTACCGTCAAAGAGCGTCGCCGCCCGGATGGCAGCTACATCAAGTTCGATGAGAACGCCGCCGTCATCATCAAGGCCGACAATGACCCGCGTGGTACCCGCATCTTCGGGCCCGTCGGTCGCGAGCTTCGCGACAAGAAGTTCATGAAGATCGTTTCGCTCGCCCCGGAGGTGCTGTAAATGAAGGTGCACAAGGGCGACACCGTTCTCGTCATCGCCGGCAAGGACAAGGGCGCCAAGGGCAAGGTCATCGCGGCCTACCCGGAGCGCAACCGTGTCCTCGTCGAGGGCGTGAACCGTATCAAGAAGCACACCGCACAGTCGGCAAATGAGCGTGGCGCGCAGTCCGGTGGGATTGTCACCCAGGAGGCCGCCATCCACGTGTCGAACGTGATGGTGATCGACTCCGACGGTAAGCCCACTCGTATCGGCTACCGCATCGACGAAGAGACCGGCAAGAAGGTCCGCATCTCCCGCCGCAACGGGAAGGACATCTGATGACCACTACCGAAAACGCACAGCCCCGTCTGAAGACTCGCTACCGCGAAGAGATCAAGACCGCGCTGAACGACGAGTTCAAGTACGCCAACGTGATGCAGATCCCGGGCGTCGTGAAGGTTGTCGTCAACATGGGTGTCGGCGACGCTGCGCGTGACGCCAAGCTCATCAACGGCGCCGTCACCGACCTGGCCGCGATCACCGGCCAGAAGCCGGAGATCCGCAAGGCTCGCAAGTCCATCGCACAGTTCAAGCTGCGTGAAGGCATGCCGATCGGTGCCCGCGTCACGCTGCGCGGCGACCGCATGTGGGAGTTCCTGGACCGTCTCGTGTCCATCGCACTGCCGCGTATCCGCGACTTCCGCGGCCTGTCGCCCAAGCAGTTCGACGGCAAGGGCAACTACACCTTCGGTCTCACCGAGCAGTCGATGTTCCACGAGATCGACGTGGACTCCATCGACCGCCCGCGGGGCATGGACATCACCGTCGTCACCTCGGCGACCAACGACGACGAGGGACGGGCCCTGCTGCGCCAGCTCGGCTTCCCCTTCAAGGAGAACTGATATGGCAAAGAAGGCTCTGGTCAACAAGGCCGCCAAGAAGCCCAAGTTCGCCGTGCGCGCGTACACCCGGTGCAACCGGTGTGGCCGTCCGCATGCCGTGTTCCGCAAGTTCGGCCTGTGCCGAATCTGCCTGCGGGAGATGGCACACGCCGGCGAGCTGCCAGGCATTCACAAGAGCAGCTGGTAAGCCACTGATCAATAGGCCGGGACTCATCGAGTCCCGGCCTATTGTCGTCTCTCCAGCGGTCCGGACCTTCAGGCCATTACGCTTGCGCCCGTGCCCGAGAAGCGAGACATGACGCGGTTGCTATTGGCTGTGCTGATGCTCCTGGCAGCCGTCGTGGCATGCAGTCCCACCACAGCCGCGGACCCGACGATCGTCAACACCCGTGCGGGCGCGGTGCGCGGCCACATCGACGACGAGGTGCGTGTCTTCACCGCTATTCCATACGCGGCACCGCCGGTCGGCCCGCGACGGTTCACCGAGCCAGAACCCGTCGAGCCGTGGTCGGACACCCGCGATGCGACGGGCCCGGGCGTCGAATGCCCGCAGCCTGGGGCCGAGAGCGATCTGACCCAGAGCGAGGACTGCCTGGTCCTCAACGTCACGATGCCGCGCCACACCCAGGGGAAGGTGCCGGTGCTGGTGTGGATTCACGGCGGTGCCTTCATCGCCGGTAACGGTGTCGGCTACAACGCGCGAAAACTGGCCGCCCAGGGCGGGATTGCCGTGGTCACCATCAATTACCGGCTGGGGACGCTGGGATTCCTGGCCGCACCGGGCCTGTCCGATGTGATCGGCAACTACGGATTGCTGGATCAGGAGGCGGCGCTGCGCTGGGTGCGTGACAACATCGCCGCGTTCGGTGGTGACCCCGGTCAGGTAACCATCGGTGGCCAATCGGCGGGCGGCGTATCGGTGTGCGATCTGATGGTGGCGCCGAAGGCCTCCGGGCTGTTCCGGTCGGCCATCATGGAGAGTGCCCCGTGCCAGGCACAGGCCCCCGTCTCGTCCGCCGTCCGTGACAGCATCGCCTATGCGGCCGACGTGGGTTGCCCGGCCGGGCCCGGTGTTGCCGCGTGCTTGCGCGCGTTATCGGTTGATGCGCTGCGGGATTCGCCACAGTTCACCGGCATTGGACTGCCGGTGAGCCCGGTGACCGGGACACCGGAGCTTCCGGCGCCGCCACTGGACGCATTCACCAGCGGCCTGTCGTCTCCCGTCCCCGTCCTCATCGGCAGTAACGCCAACGAGGCGACAGTGTTCGAGGCCCAGCAGTATCAGCACAAGCCCGTGCCCGGCGCCGAGGAGTATCAACGTGCGCTGGAAAGCAAGTACGCGGACCGCGCCACCGAACTCGGACGGCGATATCCCTTGTCTGCGTACGGCGGGAACGTGCTCGCCGCGCTGGCGGCGATCGACACCGACAACAGCTACGCGTGCCCGACCCTCGATATGGCCGAGGCCCTGGTCAGGAAGGCGCCGGTGTACGCCTACGAATTCGCTGACCCCGCCGCACCGGTAGAGCAGCAGTATCAAGGCGCGCCGTTGCCGTTGGGCGCCTCGCACGGTTCGGAATTGGGTTACCTGTTCGATCTGTCCAGACCGTTGAGTCAGGAATCGGCGGCCCTGTCCACGCAGATGATCAGCTACTGGGCACAGTTCGTGAAGACCGGGAATCCCAACGGCGGCGGTCAACCGGAATGGCCCAAATATGCGCCTGGAGGTGCGTTCTTGCGTCTGGCGCCACCGACGCCCAAGCCGATGGCGGGCTTCGCCGACAGCCATCAGTGTGGGTACTGGCGGTAGCCGCCGCTGCGGGCCGATCTGGGAACGCTCGTCATCTAGACTCAGCCGGTGGTTGACCGCCGGCGAGATATCCAAGGTTTGCGGGCGGTAGCCGTTCTGCTGGTGGTCGCCTATCACAGCGGTCTCCCGGTTCCCGGTGGATTCATCGGCGTCGATGTCTTCTTCGTCATCTCCGGATTTGTGATCACCCGACTGCTGCTGCGCGAGACCGGCAGGACGGGCCACATCGATCTGCGTCGCTTCTATGCGCGCCGGGTACGCCGTCTGCTGCCCGCGCTCGCCCTGTTGATCGTCGTGGTGCTGCCGATCGCCGCAGTCATCCAAAGTCCGCTGGGGTCAATGCAGGTCGCGGCACGAACGGCCGCCGCCGCAGCCCTATTCGTCTCGAACGCGGTGCTTTTCCTGGAGCCCTCCGGATACTTCGCGGCGCCGGCGGCGATGAATCCGTTCCTGCACACCTGGTCGCTGGCGGTCGAGGAGCAGTTCTATCTCATCTTCCCAGCCACGATGGCGTTGGCTGCCTACGTGGCGGCCCGTCGGCGGGCAAGTCGCTTGGTTGTCACCTTCTCGCTGCTTCTGGCGCTGTCGGTGGTATCGCTGCTGCTCGCGATCTATCTGACGGCCAGCGATGGTCTCCCGTTCCATGCGCACAATGCGGCCTTCTCGTTCTACAGCTCGCCTACGCGCGCATGGGAGTTCGGCGTCGGTGCGCTGATCGCCTTGGGGGAGAGCCGGATACGCCGATGGGATACCCGAGTCGCGTTACCGATAGCGGCGCTCGGCGCGGCCGGCGTCACCTGGGGCGCCGTTGCGATATCCGCGGCAGACCCTTTTCCAGGAATCAATGCGCTGGTCCCGGTGCTGGGCGCGGGCCTGCTGATCATCGCTGGGACCGTACCGTCGCGCCAGCCTGTCGGCTGGTCGCTGTCGTCGGCGCCGATGCAATGGATCGGGGATCTGTCCTACAGCTGGTACCTGTGGCACTGGCCGCTCATCGTTTTCGCCAACAATCTGCTCGGCGCCGAGCACCGATGGCTGGTGCCCTGCGTGGGCGTGCTCTCGTTGCTTCCGGCCTGGTTGTCCAAACGGTATGTCGAGGACCCGATCCGGACGGGACGGAAACTGGCCGATCTGCGCGCGCCGCGACTCGCGGCGGCGTCGGTCGGCGTGGCGGTCTTCGTTTCGGCTGTGACATTCGGTGCCGCGCAGATAGCCACACCGGAGATTCGCGACGCGCGTGCGCAGCGGGCAGCCCATCTGGATGTCGGCAGAGGGTGCGTCGGCAACATGCCGGATGCCGAAAAGACCCGTCTGGACTGTCTGTGGCCCCAAGGCGCGGATGTCGATTCGCGGTCGGTCGTCCTCGTCGGCGATTCCAATGCCGGACAGTTCGCCGAGGCGCTCGTCCCGGCGGCGACGCAGCAAAACCGGTCGATGCTTCTCGCGACAAACGCCGCCTGCCCTTTCGTGGAGCTCGTGCTGGATCCTTCGCCACCCGGCTGCGCCGACTTCGTGCAGCGTTGGACGAGTGCGCTGGCAGACGTCCGCCCGGGCCTGGTGGTGATCGCCTCCGCCTCGAGTGACTACTTCCTGGCCGATCAACATGTGCGGTTCCGGCTTCCGGATACGCAGGAATGGATCACTGATGACGCCGGTAAGGGCCGGTTGTGGCAGCTGGGCATGGCCGCGGTGTTGCAGAAGCTATCGGAGGCGCGTGTCCCCGTCGTGGTGGTGCGTACCTTGCCGCACTTCGTGAACTGGGATCTGTACAAGTGCCCGGGGTACGAGGTCTGGCTGTCGCCCTCCCGGTGCGGTCGCTCCGAGGCGTTGGCAGAAGTTCAGCGCCAGCAGAACACGGCTGCGGCCGCCGAGCAGCGTGCCGCCCAGGGGCTCGTCGGGGTGTCCACCATCGACCTGGGGCCGGTGGTCTGTCCGGATGGCGTATGTCGCACCAACATCGATTCTCGGTGGGTAGCGCGCGACGGCGGACACATCACCGTGGGCGAAGCTCAACGGCTGCAGCCGGAATTCGCGCGTCTCATCGCTGAACGCGCCCGCCCGTGAGTCGACACGCGCGCCGTCACCGGTGGTGTCCCGGCACACCTTCGGCGGCTCGACCAATTCTGACTCAGCAACCTTCGCCGCTGTGCCAGCGAGTTCCGGTGAACCGGCGCTCGCGCCTCTGTCGAATGCGGCCTGGGTAGTCGGACACTTTGCTATCGATTCAGCGCCTGGCGTGTGTCAGCAGGCCAGGAACGTTGCGGGGCTGTGGCCTGTGCTGGAGTTCTCTGCGCAGTGTTGCGCATCTCGCAACGAATGGCTGAGTTAGCGGCGGCGGTCCAGCTGGTATACCTTTGTGAGGCCACATTGCTGATAGTCCGGCAGTGGCTCGACAAACTCGCTGATCTGGAGGGTTGGTTAGCGAGAGGGGTCGAAGAAATCATGTCTGAGCAAATATGACGAATGGACACACCGATGCAGGTCTCGCAGGGTCGACGAGAAATCAGCAAGGCGCGGTTGCGCACCACCGGCGTCGCGGCGCTCGCAGCGCTGGCGCTTGTGGCGCTTCCCGGTGTGGCCAGCGCGGATCCCGGGGTACTGCAGTCCACTGATCAGCTGGGGCTGCGCTTCGAGACGAGCAGCACACCTCAGCCCGAAGGGGCAACCACCACCGTCACAGTGCGTGCTGCGGATGGGAAGGTCGTGCAGACGATCTCCGAGCCCTTCAAGGGCTTCCTCGGCAACGCCGATGTCGAGCTGCTCGACATCGACCAGGACGGGCGTGACGATCTGCTGGTTCAGGTGGATGCGCGCGTCAAGGACGGAAAATGGGCGATCTGGCACGCGGTGGGCACCAACCCCAAGTTGTCGCGTGTCGGAGTGGTGGACGGGCATCCCGAGGCTGCCGGACCGGGCCTGATCAGGACGCAGACCGAACAGGGCACGTTCTTCTACACGATCAAGGGCAACGCACTGGCCACCGCGCCCGCACCTGCGGCCTAGCCTCGCGGTCTTATGCCGCTTGGTTAGCCAAATGCGCTGTGGTGCACTCTATTAGGTATGCCTGAGGCTCTGCACCCCGTCTTCCAGCCGCGTTTCCAGACCGTCCTCGCACGTAACCCGGGGGAGGCGGAATTTCAGCAGGCTGTCTACGAGGTGATGGCCAGTCTTACCCCGTTGGTCGGCAAGACGCCGGACTATGACCGCTGGTCGATCCTGGAACGCATCTGCGAACCCGAGCGGCAGATCATCTTTCGGGTCCCATGGATCAGGGACGACGGTGCTGTCGAGATCAACCGCGGCTATCGGGTGGAGTTCAACTCCGCGCTGGGCCCGTACAAGGGCGGTCTGCGTTTTCATCCGAGCGTGAACCTGTCGATCGTCAAGTTCCTCGGTTTCGAGCAGATGTTCAAGAACGCGCTCACCGGCCTCCCGATCGGCGGCGGCAAGGGCGGATCCGATTTCGATCCCAAGGGGCGTTCCGACGCCGAGATCATGCGCTTCTGTCAGTCCTTCATGACCGAGCTGTACCGGCACATCGGCGAATACACGGACGTGCCCGCCGGTGATATCGGCGTGGGTCAGCGTGAGATCGGGTATCTGTTCGGGCAGTACAAGCGCATCACCAATCGCTACGAATCGGGCGTGCTGACCGGTAAGGGGCTGCCCTGGGGCGGATCTCAGGTGCGTACCGAGGCCACCGGTTACGGCGTCGTGCTTTTCGCGCAGGAGATGCTCGCGATGCGTGCGCAATCTCTGGCCGACAAGACGGTCGTGGTGTCCGGCGCGGGGAACGTCGCGATCTATGCCGTCGAGAAGGCCCAGCAGCTGGGCGCGAAGGTCATCGCCTGTTCCGACAGCGACGGCTACCTTGTCGACGAACGCGGCCTGAATCTCGAACTGCTCAAGGAGATCAAAGAGGTCCGGCGGGGCCGGCTCTCCGAGTACGTCCAGGAGCGCGGTGGCGGAGCGCGTCAGGTCACCGACGGCACGATCTGGGAGGTGCCCTGCCAGGTCGCGCTGCCGTGCGCCACGCAGAACGAACTCGACGGCAAGGACGCCCGCAGGCTCATCGAGAACGGCGTGCAGCTGGTCGCCGAGGGTGCCAACATGCCGTGCACTCCCGAGGCGGTGAAGTACTTCCAGGACGCGGCGGTGCTGTACGCCCCCGGCAAGGCCTCGAACGCCGGCGGAGTGGCGACGAGTGCACTGGAAATGCAGCAGAACGCCAGCCGTGACTCGTGGTCGTTTGAGCAGACTGAAAGCCGCCTGCAGTCGATCATGCGGTCCATCCACAGCACCTGCGTGGAAACGGCGGATCACTACGGCGACCCCGGAAACTATGTGACTGGCGCCAACCTCGCCGGATACACCCGCGTCGCCGATGCGATGGTGGCCCTGGGCGTCATCTGAGAACCGTGTTCGGCGGTTCGGCCCCGGCCGTGCATGTGCTGTGTTATCAGTGACATATGCGCAGGTACAGCGCGCTGGCGCTCGCGGTTGTCACGGCATTGGGCGGTGCCGCGGTGGCGCACGCCGACCGGCTCGAGCCGGTGCCGCTGTACGGCACTTACGACACCTACCTGGACCATTCGCGGCAGACATTCGAGGGCAGGCCCGACGCCTCGGAGCCCTCGACCCAGGCCGCGAGCTTCACCACCACCTGCGGCGCGCAGGGCTGTGTCGCGCATTGGTTGCGGCTGGCCGAGCTTGCCGACAATCCCGATGCGCCCGCACTGTTCGACTACCGGTGGAATGACGATCGATGGGAATCGGCCTCGGACTATCCGTTCCACTGCAGCGATGGCGGCGCGGTGATCGCGGACCGGTCCGACTTCCTGATCCCGAACGGCGATGGCAGCTTTTCGGGCGAGCGCACGTTCACCGTGGGGGCGCCGGGATGCCCCGACGACGGACCGGGCACCTACTGGCTGCCGTTCACGCTGACACCGACCGGCTGACCTGCCGCCGTCGATTTGGTCGGTACGTCCAGGTCACCTACACTTGACCGGTTGCCTGGGCTGTGTTTCGCCTATGGCCGGTCGGTATGTGCTTTCAGACTCCATGGATCGCACTATCGATGCACGACCCCTGACCGAACCCGGTCAGATACGGAAGATCACTTCGCAGTAGGCCCACCACGGGATGTACCAGGCCCTTTACGGGAACCAGTACGAGCGTGCTGTATGGGAACCGCGGCGAGAAAGGTTGATGGACTCTGTCATGACTATGACTGATCCGATCGCAGACTTTCTGACACGTCTGCGCAATGCCAACTCGGCATACCACGATGAGGTGACCCTTCCGCACTCGAAGATCAAGGCCAACATCGCCGAGATCCTCAAGCGCGAGGGCTACATCACCGATTACCGCACCGAGGACGCCCGCGTGGGCAAGAGCCTGGTTGTCTCGCTCAAGTACGGCCCCAGCCGTGAGCGCAGCATCGCCGGACTGCGCCGCGTGTCGAAGCCCGGTCTGCGTGTGTACGCAAAATCCACCAATCTGCCCAAGGTTCTCGGTGGCCTCGGCGTGGCGATCATCTCCACGTCCACTGGTCTGCTCACCGACCGCCAGGCGGCCCGACAGGGCGTGGGCGGCGAAGTCCTCGCGTACGTCTGGTAGGGGAGGACTAGAAACATGTCGCGTATTGGAAAGCAGCCAGTGCTGGTTCCCGCCGGAGTGGACGTCAACATCGACGGCCAGAACATCTCCGTCAAGGGTTCCAAGGGCACTCTGGAACTGACAGTGAGCGAGCCGATTGCGGTCTCGCGCAACGACGAGGGCGCCATCGTGGTGACCCGTCCCGATGACGAGCGGCGCAACCGCTCGCTGCACGGGTTGTCCCGCACCCTGATCGCCAACCTGGTGACCGGTGTGACACAGGGTTACACCACCAAGATGGAGATCTTCGGCGTGGGTTACCGCGTCGTCGCCAAGGGATCGAACCTGGAGTTCGCGCTCGGTTACAGCCACCCGGTGCTGATCGAGGCGCCTGAGGGCATCACGTTCGCGGTCGAGACCCCCACCAAGTTCTCGGTCAGCGGAATCGACAAGCAGAAGGTTGGCCAGATCTCGGCCAACATCCGCCGCCTGCGTCGCCCCGACCCTTACAAGGGCAAGGGCATTCGCTACGAGGGTGAGCAGATCCGCCGCAAGGTCGGAAAGACAGGTAAGTGACCATGGCTCAAACGAAGACAGAAGCGAAGCAGCACGAGCCCGTCGGCAAGAGTGTCTCGGAGGTGCGCCGCACCTCGCGTCTGCGCCGCCACGCACGTCTGCGCAAGAAGGTGTCCGGCACGGACGCACGGCCACGTCTGGTCGTCAACCGTTCGGCCCGCCACATCCACGTGCAGCTGGTCAACGATCTCACCGGCACCACCCTGGCGGCGGCCTCGTCCATCGAGCCCGACGTGCAGGCAGTGGACGGCGACAAGAAGGCGCGCAGTGCTCGGGTCGGTCAGCTGATCGCCGAGCGTGCGAAGGCCGCCGGCGTGGACACCGTGGTGTTCGACCGCGGTGGCTACACCTACGGTGGCCGGATCGCCGCACTCGCCGACGCCGCCCGCGAGAACGGGTTGGTGTTCTGATGTTCGTGACTTTCAACGGAAGGAATGCATGATGGCGCAGCGCAATTCGGGCGCTCCCGACAATGCGGGCGGCGCCAACGAGGGTCGCGACGGCGGCCGTGGACGCCGTGACAACCGCGACGACCGTCGTGGTGGGCGTGACAACGCCGAGAAGAGCAACTACCTGGAGCGCGTGGTCACCATCAACCGCGTCTCCAAGGTCGTCAAGGGTGGTCGCCGGTTCAGCTTCACCGCACTGGTGATCGTCGGAGACGGCAACGGTCTGGTGGGCGTCGGCTACGGCAAGGCTAAGGAAGTTCCGGCCGCCATCGCCAAGGGTGTGGACGAGGCTCGCAAGAACTTCTTCCGCGTTCCGCTCATCGGTGGCACCATCGTCCACCCGGTTCAGGGCGAGGATTCCGCCGGTGTCGTCATGCTGCGTCCGGCCTCGGCCGGTACCGGTGTGATCGCCGGTGGCGCTGCCCGCGCGGTGCTTGAATGCGCCGGCGTGCACGACATCCTGGCCAAGTCGCTGGGTAGCGACAACGCCATCAACGTGGTCCACGCAACCGTCGCGGCGCTCAAGCAGCTGCAGCGCCCCGAAGAGGTTGCGGCCCGGCGTGGTCTGCCCATCGAGGACGTGGCACCGGCCGGCATGCTCCGGGCCCGCGCCGAGTTCGCAGCTGCGGCAGCACAGGGAGGCAGCCATGGCTGACGTGAAGATCACCCAGGTGCGCAGCACCATCGGAGCCCGATGGAAGCAGCGCGAAAGTCTGAAGACACTGGGTCTGCGCAAGATTCGCCAGACCGTTGTCCGTGAGGACAACGCGCAGACCCGCGGCCTGCTCCAGGTGGTTCGCCACCTGGTCACCGTCGAGGATGTGAAGTAAGCAATGACCATCAAACTGCATCACCTACGCCCGGCCCCGGGCTCCAAGACCGAGCGCACCCGCGTCGGCCGTGGTGAGGGGTCCAAGGGTAAGACCGCGGGTCGCGGTACCAAGGGCACCAAGGCACGTAAGAACGTGCCGGTGACCTTCGAGGGTGGGCAGATGCCCATCCACATGCGGCTCCCGAAGCTCAAGGGCTTCAAGAACCGCTTCCGCACCGAATACCAGGTGGTGAACGTGGCCGACATCGAGCGGCTGTTCCCCGAGGGTGGCGACGTCACCATCGAGGCCCTGGTTGCCAAGGGTGCGGTGCGCAAGAACGAGCTGGTGAAGGTGCTCGGCAACGGAGACCTCAAGGTCAAGGTGTCGGTGACTGCCAACAAGTTCAGCGACTCGGCTCGCGAGAAGATCACCGCCGCAGGCGGATCGGTCAACGAGGCCTAGTAACCGCTTTCCAGAAAGGGCGTCCACCTTCGGGTGGGCGCCCTTTCTGCTTCGCCGAGTGCATACCAGGAGCAGAGCTATCGCGTGAACTGCCTGCGTGCGGTATGCACTCGGCGAAGCAGCAGGCTCATGTCTGCGGACGTGTGCCCAGCACATCCCGAAACAGTGCCTGACGTAGCGCCAGTTCGCGGGGATCGCTGAACAGGTGAAAGCCCAATCGGTTCATCACGTAGGCGAATCCGATACCGGTGTCGGGGTCGGCAAAGCCAAACGATCCACCGAGCCCGGGGGTGCCGAATGCCTTCCCGGAGGACCCAAAGACGCAGTCGCGAAACGGTTTGCAGTACCCCAGCGAGAACACCGAGTCGACATGCAACACCTTGTCGCGGATACCTCTGCTGGGAGGGACTGCGGGCTCTGTCACCGTTTCGAGGGTCGCCGGTGTCAGACCGAGTTCGGCCCCGCCGGTTGCCGCGCAACCATATGCGCGAGCCACCGAGCGGGCCGAGCCGATCCCGTTGGCGGCGGGCATCTCGACGGTACGCACCTTCTCTTGGTTGAAGTCGGTCATCGCATCGATATCGTTGGGCAGGTTGGCACTTCGGCCGGTGAGGCCGCGAGGATTCAGAAGTCCCAGTACAAATCGGGGCGGCATGGTGTTGAGGTGCAGCAATGCTTCGTGCCGCTTCCAGCCATGTAGTTCGGCCACCCGGCCGCGGTCCACCGAGGCGGGCAATCCGATGTGCAGATCCAGGCTCAGCGGAGCGGCGATCTCGTCGGCGAAGAACCGTCCGATGGTGCGGCCGGCAGGGTCGGTGCGACGGATGAGCTCGGATTCGTACCACCCCAGGGTGAGTGCGTGGTAGCCATGTCGGGTGCCCGGCGTCCACGCTGGTTTTTGGGCGGCAAGCACCGCGGAGACCTTGATCGGGTCGGTCAGGTCTGCCAGCTTCAGCGGCGCGTCGAGTGCGGGCAACCCGGCCTGGTGGGACAGCAGTTGACGCACCGTGACATTGGCCTTACCGGCCTGGGCGAACTCCGGCCAGTAGTCCGCGACCTTCGCGTCGTAGTCGAGCAGCCCGCGCGATGCGGCGACGGAGACAGCAAGGGATGCAACACCTTTGGTGGTGGAAAACATGTTGACTATGGTGTCTTCACGCCACGGGTCCTTGGTGAGGCCGTTGCGGTAACCACCCCATAGGTCGACGACCTTCACACCGTCGCGGTATACGGAGAAGGCGGCACCGATTTCGTCTCCGCGCGCGAAGTTGGCGCGGAATGCATCGGCGATCTTGCCGTACCCTTCATCGACATCGCCGCCGATCAGAGCAGGTGACACCGTCATCTTGAGCGTCATTCGACAGTCATACCATCGGGCACGCGGGCCGGGCGGTGATTCAGTCGTCTAGGTCAGGATCATCTCCGCACCCGCGTTGGTTACGTCCGGTTAGCGCTTCCGGTAGATGTCGGCGACCCAGGCCTGTTTGCAGAATCGGTCCTGGGCGGCGGGCGGGTCCACGCCCGCGTCCGTCAGAGCCTGATTGGTCTTCTCGGCTTGCCCCGGGGGAACGTCGTCGTAGTTGAAGGAACACAGCGTGTTTCCGTTGGTGTACCAGGTGCGGGCGGGATCGGGGGGATCCGGCCAGTCCGCTGCCTGTACGAAGAGCGATCCGAGTCCCAGGACCTTGTCGTTGACGAACCGGTAGAGGGAAACCCTGCCCGATCCGGCCCCGGTGCTGGCGTAGAACGCGGTGAAGTGTTCATCGGTAGTCCGGAAGTCCGGATAGCCGATCACCTGTCCCGCTTGGGCGAACTTCCCCGAATCCTTGTTGGCCCGCCACACATTCAGGACATCACCATCGGAGCCGACGGTGTCCACCACGATCAGCTCGTCGCGGCCGTCGCGATCCAGGTCGGCGAGGAGCGGGGGAGTTCGTTCCGGTTTGTTGACGGGAACGGTAAAGGTCTGTCGCTCAGTTCCGTTGGGCTCGTAGACCTTGACGGTGATCGGTGGCGTACCCAGCACCTCGAATGTCAGCTTCGCCGAATCCTTGGACCGCAGCACGCAGTCCAGCGCCGGGTCTGGGTCGGGTTCGATGGCCTGTGGCTTGATCGACGAGCACAGCGGTAGAGCGTCGAGCCGACTCGGCGCCGAGCTCGTCGGTGTTCCGGAGTGGTGGATGCCGCCATGTGTGCATGCCGCGAGCGTCAATCCTGCGCCGAGAAGTATGGTGGCGTGCCACTTTGTCATGCGCACCTCACCGCGTGCCCTGCCGGTACAGCGTTGGTACCCACGGCTGCAGGCAGAAATGTTCCGCGGCTGTGGCCGGGTCGACACCGGCTGCGCGTAACGCATCCATCCGTGCCCCCAGCGCTCCGGGTGGGTCATCGGACACGTTCATCGCACATTTGACGTTGGCGTTCAGGCGCCACTTCGGATCGTCGAGAGGCTTGTTGTCGACGCGTCTTTCGGTATCCAGCAGCGCCAGCACCTCCAGCTTGTTGTCGACGAACCGGAACAGCGCTGCCACTCCGGCGTCGGCGCCGTTGCGCGAGAAGATTCCGATGAATCGATCGGACGTCAGCCAGAATCGCGGGACGCCGAAAATCGTTCCGGTCATGTCGAATTGATCGGAGTTGGGCCGCGAGCGCCACACATCCATGAGATCGCCCGCCGGGTCGCCGGTTGCCCTGACCACCAGCAGCTCCTCGCGCTTGTCCTGATCCAGGTCCTGCAGGAAGGGCACGCGCTGCTGGAAGATCGAATTGGGGACGCGAATGGATTGCAGCTGTGCACCACTGCCGTTGAACACGCGGATGGTTCCCGTGGGAGTGCCCAGCACCTCGAAGATCACCCCGCTGCCGTCCGAGGTGCGAATTGTGCAATCCAGCGCCGGATCCGGTTGTGGAATTCCGGGTTGGGCCGCGACGGTGTCGCAGGCCGGCAGCCCGGCCAATCGTCCGGCGTTCTGATCGGCGGGCGGCGGCGCATGCTTGGCGTTGGCGATGGTGGTGGCCATCAGCTGATCCAGCAGGCCCGCGTCGGCCGGATCGGTGCCTTCCACCTCGAACACCACCGAGCGCACCCTGGCGAGCAGCACGCGTTGTCCGCGCACCCCCGACGACTGTTTATCGGCGGAGGTGTCATCAAGGTCGGTGCTGGCGCTGGTGTAGACGTAGGTCTGCACTCCGTCGACGATCGGTCCGGGCGCGAAGGTGTCGGTGACGTGCCGATTACGCACCTCCGGCTTGGCGAATGTCGGAAACGCCCTGTCGTACTGGCCGCATTTCTTGATCCAGTCGGTGGTCAATGCGAATACGTCGGTGTTTTCGCGTTCACGATTCACCGTGACGACGATGCGGCCACCGGCTGGATCTGTTTCGTGCAGCGTCGATGCCGCGTAGTAGAGGTTCCAGTCCGAGCCGTCCGGTGTCCTCGAGAAGGATTTACCGAACGGTGTGTAGAGGCATTCGGGCGGGCGGGTTTCACCGTCCGTCTGGCCATGCATGCCCAGCCCGGAGCCGTCATCGGCGGCGATATCCGGCGCGCGAGTGTCCCCTTGTCCAGGAAAGTCCGCGGCCACGGGCAGTAGACCGGCAAGCTCGGCATTGTTCCGCCCACCCAGATCGGTGTGGTTGGGGTGAAACTTGCCGCGATACTCGGGAAACAAACCCGGATAGCTGCGGGCGGGGGCGGCCGTCGTCGATGACGTCGATTGCGATGAGGTCAGTTCGCGTGACCCGGACGTATCGATACACCCCGATACCGTGGTGACCGCGAGTACCGCAGCGACCTGAGCCAACAGCTTCTTGGCCGTTGTCTTCTGTACACGTGTCATCGTTGCCCCTCCGCCAGCGAATGGTTCAGACCCTACGCGCCGAGCAGAACAGCAGCACGGATTTGTAGCCGCGAGCGTTGCCGCATTCGTCGGTACGCTCAAGGCATGTTCGCCTTCACCACGCCCACGGACGTCAACGACCTGCTGGCCAAGGTCGACACCGCACGTCACCGGGGAGTACCCCGGGACTGCATCCTGGAACTCGATCTGCTCGAGGTGCCGCCGGAAACCGCCAGCTTCGATCCGCTGGGCCTGGTCTTCTCCGGAGCGAGCAGGCCGCTGTCGCTGCGGCACACCATTGCCGCCATCCACCGTGCGATCGACGATCCGCGGGTGGCCGGCCTCATCGCCCGGGTGCAGATCCCGCCCGCCGCTGCCGGAGCCGTCCAAGAGCTGCGGGCCGCCATCGAGGCGTTCAGCGCGGTCAAGCCGAGCGTGGCGTGGTCCGAAACCTACCCGGGCACCCTGGCCTACTACTTGGCGTCGGCCTTCGGCGAGGTGTGGATGCAACCGTCCGGCACCGTGGGACTCATCGGATTCGCGGCCAGCGGAACCTTCCTGCGCGGTGCTCTCGACAAGGCCGGGGTTGAGGCGCAGTTCCTCACGCGCGGTCAGTACAAATCAGCGGCCAACCTGTTCACCGAGGACGGCTACACCGAGGCGCAGCGGGAAGCCGACGGGCGGCTGTTGGAAAGCCTGTCCGAACAGGTTCGCGACGGTGTCGCCGCATCGCGCAAGCTCGACCCGGCAGAGGTGGACGCCCTGGCAGACCGGGCGCCGCTGCGGCGCACCGATGCGGTGACCGCAGGCCTGGTCGACCGCATCGGATATCGCGATGAGGCGTATGCGCGCATCGGTGAATTGACCGGTGTGCACGCCGATAAGGAACCCCCGCTGCTGTATCTGGCGCGCTACGCCCGGGCCACCCGGCCACAGGTGCCGAGCCTGCCCGCACTGCCCGGGCGGCCGTCGCGGCCGACCATCGGCGTGGTCACCCTGGCGGGACCGATCGTGAGTGGCCGCAGCGGGCCCCGGCTCTTTCCGCCCGGACCGGCCAGCGGAGGTGACGTGATCGCCGAGGCGCTGCGCGACGCGGTCGCCGACGATTCGGTGGCCGCCATCGTGTTGCGTGTGGACAGCCCCGGCGGCTCGGTCAACGGCTCGGAAACCATTTGGCGAGAAGTGATCCGGGCGCGTGAGGCGGGCAAGCCAGTGGTGGCGTCCATGGGTGCGGTCGCCGGATCCGGCGGTTACTACGTGGCCATGGGTGCCGACGCGATCCTCGCCAACCCGGGCACCATCACCGGATCCATCGGGGTGATCACCGGAAAGTTCATCACCCGTGGGCTCAAGGAGAAGCTCGGGGTCGCCTCGGACACCTTGCGCACCAACGCCAACGCTGATGCGTGGTCGAGTAACGAACCGTTCACCGACGAGCAGCGCGATCTCGTCGAGGCCGAGATCGACATGCATTACGAAGATTTCGTGCAGCGGGTCGCCGACGGGCGAAACCTCAGTGTTGACGCCGTGAAAGCGGTTGCGCAGGGCCGAATCTGGTCGGGCAGGGATGCGCTGGCGCATGGCCTGGTCGATGAACTCGGCGGGTTCCGCGAGGCGGTGGCCAAGGCCAAGAAGCTCGCGGACATAGATCCCGACGACGATGTGCGGATCGCGAGCTTCCCGAGTTCACCGCTGACGGCGATGCTGCGGCAGCGGACGTCCTCGCAGCCCGCCGCCGCGGCCGTCACCGATGCGGTGCTCGGGCGGGTGGCGCAATTGGCCTTGGAAACGGTGCAGCGTGCCCAGCGATCCATTGGCGGCGCCCAGACCATGATGTTGGGCGACTACCGCTTCTAGTCGCACCGCACGAGCATGTTTCGCCGGGATGGGGGCTGACACCGACTAACGTGTCGAGTGCAGCTGCCGGCGGAAGGGCGTGGTGTGAACACCGAACTGACCGTATTTCAGAGACGTGTGCTCGCTGTCCTCACCGCGGTGGGTATCGCGGTGGGTATCTATTTTCTGCGCGGCTATTTCATCCTGATCGTGGTCGCCGGGGTGGCCGCGTATCTGTTCACGCCGGTGTACCGGCGCCTGGGCCGGCGATTCGGCTCGGGTGTGGCCGCGACCCTGACGCTGCTGTGCGCGCTGGGATCGGTGGTGGTCCCGGTCGGTGCGCTGGTTTACGTTGCGACCGTACAGATCACCCGCATGGTCGACAGTGTCTCCAACTGGGTGGACGACACCGATATGACCGCACTCGGGCAACGGGCGTTCGCGGTGGTCAACGACGTCCTGGCCCGGATCCCATTCGTGCACGTGCAGTTGACCCCGGACAGCCTGCGGCAGTCGATCGCATCGCTGGCGGAGAACGTCGGGCAAGGGGTGCTGCAGGTGCTGCAGAGCGCGGTCGGCAGCGTCGCGTCGGCGGTCGCGGCGTGCATCATCTTCCTGTACGTGTTCGTCTCACTCCTGGTCAAGCAGGACAAGGTGCTCAACCTGCTGCGGCAGCTCAATCCGCTGGGGGAGGAGATCACCGACCTGTACCTCGACAAGATCGGTGCCATGGTGCGCGGAACGGTCAAGGGGCAGTTTGTGATTGCGATGGCGCAGGGTGTCGCCGGTGCTGCGTCGATTTATGTCGCCGGGTTCCGGCAGGGTTTCTTCTTCTTCGCGATACTGCTGACCGCATTGTCGATTATCCCGCTCGGGGGCGGCATCGTGACGATTCCGTTCGGTATCGGCATGATCCTCTTCGGCCACCCGGTCGGCGGGCTGTTCGTCATCGCCTGGCACCTGCTGGTGGTCTCCAACATCGACAATGTGCTGCGCCCCTTCCTGGTACCGCGTGGAGCACGTCTGGATCCCGCCCTGATGCTGCTGGCGGTCTTCTCGGGTATCGCGGCCTTCGGCTTCTGGGGAATCATGCTGGGCCCGGTGCTGATGATCGTCATCGTGACCACGATCGACGTGTATCTGGCCGTCTATAAAGGGGTTCCGTTTGAGAGCTCCGATACCGACGAACCCGAGGCGCCGAGGCGGGCCTGGTGGACATGGTTGCGTTCGCGGGTGGCGAGCTAGCCCAGCGTCGCGTCGACGTACACGATGTTCGGGAATATGGTGCGCAGCAATGGGTTCGGCGGCTCCAGGTTGAGCCGTGCGTACAGTGCCTCGTTCTCCTCGGTGACCACCGACCATCCGTGTTCGGCCAGCCAGTCCGCCGCCATTTGACGTTCTTCGGCGTAGACGAGCGATTCCATATCCAGATCCAGTGTGTCTCCGGCAAATTGACGAGTCAGCTCGCGTGCCTTGGAAAAATCGGCGGTCTCCAGGCCGGGCACCTGCTCACACACGAGGCGGCTACCCGGCGCACTGAGCTCGGTGATCGACGCGAACAACCGATCCTGTGCCTCCGGCGGTAGGTAGATCAGCAGTCCCTCGGCAGACCACACCGTCGGCTGCCCGGGATCGAAGCCGGCCGCCTTCAAGGCCGATGGCCAGTCGTCGCGCAGGTCGATCGCTACAGTCCGGCGCTCGGCGCTGGGCGATGCTCCTAGTGCTGCCAGGTTGTCGGTCTTGAACGCGATCACATCTGGCTGATCGAGCTCGTACACCGTGGTGCCCGCCGGCCAATTCAGGCGGTAGGCCCGGGTGTCGAGTCCGGACGCCAAGATGACGGCCTGGCGCACTCCGGCCGCCGTGGCGGACTCGAAGGCGGTGTCGTAATACCAGGTGCGACTTGCCATTCCGTTGGCCATGCCGTCCACGGTGATGCCCAGCTGCACCAAACCGGCCATCTGCTCGGGGTCGAAATCACCCGAGGCCAGCTTGGCGAAGTACTCGATGCCGACGGCGCGCACCAGCGGCTCCGCGTAGGGATCGTTGATCAGCGCATTGGGTACGCGACTGGCCAGCGCTCGTTGGGCTGCCACCATCGTCGCCGTCGCCCCGACGCTCGAGGCCAGATCCCAGCTGTCGTCATCGGTCCGCGTCATCGAGGCTCCTTAGGGGTTGTCGGGGTGCCCCGACCATAGTGCGCCGCGCTCCGGGATTGCGCACCCCCGGGCCCGTGGCCTGCGCAAATTCGGTTGCGTGCGACCCGGATCGAGGTGTTTGCTGTTCCGGCACAGTGGGCGGCCGAGAGATCAGGAGGTGAACGTGGCCGATACAGCGGTGCGGCCACACGCGGCCGCGGCACCGGGCAGCGTGATGAAGCTGCACCGGCATTCCGTGCTGCTCGACGGAAGGTCCTACACGATCATCACGCTGCGCGCCGAGGCCGATGTGCGCTTCTCCACCAACCGGTTTCATGAAACTTGGCACGTGTTATCCGATGAGCCCGGCGCCAAGATGCTGGCACGGCTGCTGTGGGGTCTGGCCTATCAGCGGCAACCCGGCACGCTGGTGCTCATCGACCGTGCGCATCTCGATCTGAATCCGTTCGATGCCGAGCCCGCGGACCCGATTGTGCTGCTGCCGTCACATCTGACCGTGCTCACCCGGCAGGCGGCCCGGGCATTGCGTCGGCGTCCGCCGAGTACGCCCGACGGAACCGTGCGCTGGCGCACCCATGGACTCGACAGCAGGGCCGCTGAGTTCCGGGCGTGGCGGCAGCTGCCCGCGGGGCAACGGGAGTACCCGTACACGCCGGCATCGGCCGGGTGGGAGAGCGTCGAACGAATCGGCGGAGTGCTGGTGCTGGCGGGCGGGCCGCAGACATTGCGGCAGTGGGCCACCTATGCCGAACTGATGCGCATTACGGAGCCGTGGCACACGGACTATGAGTACCTGGCCGACCGCGACGGTGAGATTCAGATCTTCCTGAACTATCGCCGTGAGGTCGCCATCGCGAAACAGGCACGAGCCGACGTTCTGTCGGCGCCGTATCCGGCCGATATCGAGCAACTGCGAGAACGCATTTGGCAGCGAGCCGCGCAGATTCGGTCTCGCTACACGGGAAATACCGGTGAACGTTCGGTGACCAGCCCCGAATCACGGACGCGCGGTGGTAATTTCGGCCGGTGAATGCCATGAGGTGGATTGCTGCCGTCGTATTGTCCGTTGCGGCATGCAATGTGGGTACTCCCGCCGCGTCCGCGGCGCCGGGATGCCGCCAGCTGGACCCCACCTTGCCCTGGTACGGCGAGGTCAGGGAACGGCTACAGGCCGCGATCGACGCCAACAGCACGTGCACCGGGACCTGGAAGCGCCCCACCAAGGCGATCGCGCTCTTCGACTGGGACAACACCGAAGTCAAGAACGACATCTCCGATGCGACCCTGGCCTGGATGCTGCGGCACGACAAGATCCGCCAACCGGGAGACTGGCACTCCACCAGCCGTCACATCACCGAGGTGGCGGCCACCGCGCTGCGTGAGGCATGTGGCACCGCAACCCCCGCCGGCCGGCCGCTGCCCACCTCGACCAACGCGGCATGCGCCGACGAGATCCTGGCGATCCGCGAAGGCAAGACCCATGACGAACAGGAAGCCTTCACCGGATACAACCAGCGCTGGAGCAATGGCGCGTACGTGTGGACGGTCGCGCTGACGGCCGGCTACACCGCCGACGAGGTCGCGCAATTCGCGCAGGCGGCCAAGCGCGAGAACCTGGATGCGCCGATCGGAGCCACTCAGACCATCGGTACCACCACCGTGCCGGGGTATGTGCGGGTCTATCCGCAGATCAAGGACCTCATTGCCACCTTGCAGGCCCATGGCGTCAGTACCTGGGTGATCTCGGCGTCCTCGGAGGTGGTGGCCAAGGTGTGGTCACCGGAAATCGGGATTCCGACAAATCAGGTGATCGGAGTGCGCAGCGTCTATGACGCCAACGGAAGGCAGACGCCGCACGTCAAGGGCTGCGGCGGACAACCCGATGGTGCCGACACGGTGATCACCTACGTCGACGGCAAACGCTGCTGGGCCAACCAGGTGGTCTTCGGTGTGCAGGGCCCCGCCGCCTTCGAGCCCTACGACGTCAACAAACGGCAGATTCTTGCCGCCGGGGACTCGACCACCGACGTCACCTTCGTCGACGATGCCACCGCTGCCCACCTCGTCATCAACCGGAACAAGACCGAACTCATGTGCCGGGCCTATGACAACGCCGACGGCAAATGGTTGATCAATCCGATGTTCATCGACCCCTATCCGCAGCGTATGGAGCCGTACCTGTGCGCGACAGACGGCCGGACCAACCCGGATGGCAGTACGGGCCCGCTGCTGCGTACCGATGGCACCGTCATCCCCGACCAGAAGGACACCGTCTTCTCCACCGGTATGTAGCGAACTGTTAGTCTCGTATCCGGCCCGGGCGCGCCCTGACGGCCGCCGAAACGGTTACCCAACGCTGGGATCACCAGCTGATTCATCTAGCAGATCACATGGCGAGCTGCAGGATGCGCAGGAGGATGTGTGCTTTCCGCTTTTGTCTCTGCTCTCAGGACAGCTGACCTGAGGCGGAAGATCCTCTTCACGATCGGGATCGTGATCATTTATCGGCTGGGTGCGACCCTGCCGTCTCCCGGCGTGAACTACGCCAACGTCAAGTACTGCGTCGAACAGGTCAGCAGTGGCGACTCGGCGCAGATCTACTCGCTGATCAACCTCTTCTCGGGTGGCGCGCTGCTGCAGCTGTCGGTTTTCGCGGTCGGCGTCATGCCGTACATCACCGCCAGCATCATCGTTCAGCTGCTCACCGTGGTCATTCCCCGGTTCGAGCAGCTGCGCAAGGAAGGCCAGTCCGGCCAGGCGAAGATGACGCAGTACACCCGCTACCTGTCGGTCGCGCTGGCGCTGCTGCAGTCCACCTCGATCGTCGCGCTCGGTGCCAGCGGAAACCTGCTGCAGGGCTGTGACCGCAAGGACGAGATCGTCTCGGACCAGTCGATCTTCTCGCTGAGCGTGATGGTTCTGGTGATGACCGCCGGATCCACCCTGGTCATGTGGCTCGGTGAGATGGTCACCGAACGCGGAGTCGGCAACGGTATGTCGCTGCTGATCTTCGCCGGCATCGCGGCCCGGATCCCTGCTGAGGGCAAGACCATCCTCGACAGCCGCGGTGGTGTCACCTTCGCCGCCGTCTGTGTGGCTGCGCTGCTCATCGTGGTCGGTGTGGTGTTCGTCGAACAGGGCCAGCGCCGCATTCCCGTCCAGTACGCCAAGCGCATGGTCGGTCGGCGCATGTACGGCGGTACCTCTACCTACTTGCCGCTGAAGGTCAACCAGGCCGGTGTTATCCCGGTCATCTTCGCCTCCTCGCTGCTGTACATCCCGGGTCTGATCACTCAGCTCGTGCGCAGCGGTGGGAAGGACAAGACCGGCTGGTGGGATCGATTCGTCAGCACCTACCTGACCGATCCCAGCAACTACTGGTACATCGCGATCTACTTCACGCTGATCGTGTTCTTCACGTTCTTCTACGTGTCGATCACCTTCAACCCCGACGAGCGTGCCGACGAGATGAACAAGTTCGGTGGCTTCATCCCCGGTATTCGCCCCGGCCGTGCGACCGCTGACTACCTGCGCTACGTGCTCAACCGCATCACGTGGCCGGGCTCGATCTACCTCGGTGTCATCGCGATCTTGCCGAACCTATTCCTGCAGATCGGGAACTCCGGTGGTATGCAGAACCTGCCGTTTGGTGGAACTGCGGTACTGATCATGATCGGCGTCGGCCTCGATACCGTGAAGCAGATCGAAAGCCAGTTGATGCAGCGTAACTACGAAGGGTTCCTGAAGTGAGAGTGGTGTTACTCGGCCCGCCCGGGGCAGGCAAAGGCACGCAGGCGCAACTGATTTCGGAGAAGTTCGGCATTCCGCAGATCTCCACCGGAGACCTTTTCCGGTCGAACATCAGCGAAGGCACCGAGCTGGGAATCCAGGCCAAGCAGTACCTGGACGCCGGCGACTTGGTGCCCAGCGAGGTCACCAACAAGATGGTCGAAGCGCGCCTCGACGAGGCCGACGCCGCCGACGGCTTCATCCTCGACGGGTTCCCGCGCACCGTGGATCAGGCTGATGCGCTAGCCGCGATGGAAGAGGCTCGCGGGGTCAAGATCGACGCCGTGCTGGAGTTCCGGGTGCCGGTGGAAGAGCTGGTGCAGCGGCTGCTGGGCCGCGGCCGCGCCGACGACACCGAGGACATCATCCGCAACCGGCTCAACGTGTACCGCGCCGAGACCGCACCGCTGCTGGAGTACTATCAGAGCGTGCTGCAGACCATCGATGCCGTCGGCACCGTGGACGAAGTCTTCGCGCGGACATCGCAGGCTCTGGGCCGGTAGCGGCGAGTCAGCAGTGGGTCGTTAGTGGGTCTCTTCGGCCGCAAGAAGACGGTGGAGCAGCGCACCGCCGGAGAACTCGATGCCATGGCCGCCGCGGGCGCCATCGTGGGCGCCGCATTGGTCGCCGTCCGTGACGCCGCGAAGCCGGGCATTTCGACGCTGGAGCTGGATCAGGTGGCCGAGTCGGTGATCCGGGACGCCGGCGCGGTGCCGTCGTTCCTGGGCTATCACGGTTTCCCGGCCTCGATCTGCTCCTCGGTCAATGATCAGGTGGTCCACGGAATACCTTCGGCGACAGCGGTCTTGGCCGACGGTGACCTGGTCTCCATCGACTGTGGCGCGATCCTGGACGGATGGCACGGGGATTCCGCGTGGACCTTTGCGGTGGGCACGGTCATCCCCGTCGACGAGGCGCTGTCGGAAGCCACCCGCCTGTCCATGGAGGCCGGTATCGCGGCGATGATTCCGGGAAACCGGCTCACCGACGTGTCCCATGCGATCGAGCTGGGCACCCGGGCGGCCGAGAAGCAGTTCGACCGGGCATTCGGAATCGTGGATGGCTACGGCGGCCACGGTATCGGTCGCTCGATGCATCTTGACCCGTTCCTGCCCAATGAGGGAGCCCCCGGCAAGGGGCCACTCCTCGCGGTGGGGTCGGTGCTCGCCATTGAACCGATGCTCACGCTGGGCACCACTCAGACCCGGGTGCTGGCCGACGATTGGACCGTGGTCACCACTGACGGATCGCGGGCCGCGCACTGGGAGCACACGGTGGCCGTCACCGAGGACGGCCCCCGCATCCTGACGCTGCGCCCGTAGCTACTTGCCCTTGATGGACGCCGTGCGCTCCGTGCTGAAGACGGCCACGCAGGCGATCGAGTGGTCACCCTGCGCCCACGAACGTTTGGTCGGGTAGAGGTAGGTGATCTCGACCCCGTCGTCCTCGAATGCGCTGGGGGAGTAGCTTTCCAGCGCGGTGCTGCAGCCCTCATTACCCTTCTCGTCCAGTACGGACTGTGGGGGCACGGAGCTCCCGGACAGCGGCAGCAGTGCGTACACCTCTGCCTTGTGCGGCTGCGCACACGGAATCGCCTTGGTCGTCGTGTAGAAGTCTTTGTCGCCCAGATCGGCCACGCAGTCGCCTACGCGCAATTGGGTGACATCCATATCGCCGGACTGGGTGACGTGTCCGGAATCGTCACGCTTGGGCTTGTCGTTGATGCCCGCCGCGATCACGACAATCGACGCGATCACCCACAGGGAGCCGAGCGCGATGCCCGCGATGGCCAACCCGCGGCCGTTCTGACCGGTTCGCTTGATCTGGTTCAGGCCCAGGATGCCGAAGATGATGCCCAGGATTCCGCCGAGGCAGGGGATGATGCCGAAGATCAGCGCCGTGATGGCAAATCCATTGGTGCTCCGTGCACTTTCCACGGGGGGATAGGTGCCCGCCCCGGGATAACCGTAGGGCGCCGATGGGTATCCCGGAGGTGGCGGTGGGTACCCACCCGCCGGGTTCGCCGGGGGATAGGGCGGATAAGGCTCGACACCCGCAGGCCCTGCCGGGCCAACGGGCGGATATCCACCCGTTGGGGGTGGCCCGACCGGCGGGTACCCGGGGCCTGTCGGAGTCGGATACGGCGGAAACTCCGGTGGCCCGGGATCCGAGGGCGGCGGCCCCGAAGGCGGTTGCGTCATGTACGGACTTTAGCAAACACGCGGTGGCGTGGGAAGATTCGCCGATCAGCCGGAAAGGTTCGCCAGGAAGGCCTGCACCTCGGATGCGACAGGAAGCAGACCTGACTCCTGGGCATCGATTAATGATGGTGCAGCACTGTCCTTTTCGGAGACAACTAGCGAAAGCTCGGTGCCGTCGGGTCGGCTGGTCGGCCATTGGATCGCGATCGTGGGATCCAGCGGATTGATGCCATGTTCGCGGCCCGGGGCATACCCGGCGGAGCACAGGTAGACCACCGTCGAGGCGTCCTCGAGGGCGAGGAACCCGTGGCCGACACCCTCGGGCACGTAGACCGCCCGGCGGTCTCGAGGGTCCAGCAGCACAGCGTCCCACGCGCCGAATGTCGGTGAACCAACACGGATATCGACCACTACGTCATATACGGAACCGGTCAGGCAGGTGACGTACTTGGCTTGCCCGGGTGGCACGTCGGCGAAGTGGATCCCGCGCAGCGAACCGGCCGCCGATACCGAGCAGTTGGCCTGCTGTAGATCGAACGGGTGGCCGATGGCCTCGGCAAGCGCTGCGCCCTTGAACAATTCGAGGAACACCCCACGGCTGTCGTGATGCTGTACCGGAGTGATCTCGAAGGCGCCGGGCACCGATAACTCACGAATCTGCACGTCACTGCCCCTGTTTCGCGTAGCGGGCTTCCACACCATCCTTGATGGGACGCCACCAATCCTCGTTGTCCTGATACCACGAGATTGTCTCGGCCAGCCCGCTGGTGAAGTCGAGATGTTTTGGCTTCCAGCCCAATTCATCTCGCAGCGGGGTGGGATCAATGGCGTAACGCAGGTCGTGGCCCGCGCGGTCGGTGACGTGATCGAAGTCGTCCGGCGACTTGCCCATGAGTTCCAGAATGGTGCGCAACACCGACAGGTTGTCCCGTTCTCCGTCAGCCCCGATGAGATAGGTGCGTCCGATGGCGCCGTCCTCGATGATGCGCCACACCGCACTGTTGTGGTCATCGACGTGGATCCAGTCCCGGACGTTCGCCCCGGCCCCGTATAGGCGCGGACGGCGGCCCGTCAGGATGTTGGTGATCTGCCGTGGAATGAACTTCTCCACATGCTGATACGGCCCGTAGTTGTTGGAACAGTTGGAGATCGTCGCGCGTACCCCAAACGATCTCATCCAGGCGCGCACCAGCAGATCCGCCGAGGCCTTGGTCGCCGAGTACGGGCTCGACGGGTTGTATGGAGTGGTGTCGGTGAACCGATTCGGGTCATCGAGCTCGAGATCGCCGAACACCTCGTCGGTGGAGATGTGGTGCAGCCGCACATCATGGCGGCGCACTGCTTCCAGCAGTGTGTAGGTGCCAATGATGTTGCTGTGCAAGAACGGCGACGGGTCCGCGAGCGAGTTGTCGTTGTGCGTCTCTGCGGCGAAATGCACCACCACATCGTGCGCGGAGACCAGCCGATCCACTGTCTCGGCATCGCAGATATCGCCCTGTACCAGCTCGACCGACGCGGTGACCGGAGTCAACGACTCACGGGTACCGGCGTAAGTCAGCGCGTCGAGAACGGTCACCGAGACATCGGGGCGCTCACGGACGGTCGCATGTACGAAGTTGGCTCCGATGAAACCGGCGCCGCCGGTCACCAAGATTCGCATGCACTAACCCTAGTGGGGGATTACCGAAGCGTGTCCGCCAACGAGGTCAATGTGTCGACCAACCCCTTATCGCCCAGGACCTGAATGAGTACCTGGTTCGCGCCGGCGTCGAGGTGTTCGTGCAATCGTGCGGCGATTTCCTCGGCCGTTCCATGCGCCACCACGGCGTCGATGAAGGCGTCACTTCCCGGCGAGGTGACGTCCTCGTCGCTGAAACCAAGTCTCTTCCAGTTGTTTACGTAGTTGCTCAACTGAAGATAGAAGTCGACGGTGCGGCGGCCGATCTCGCGTGCGCTCTGGGCGTCGGTGCTGAGCACCACCTTGTGCTCGGGAATGAGCAGTGCGTCCGGGCCGATGATCTGCCGGGCTTCTCGGGTGTGCTCGGGCGTCGTCAGATAGGGGTGTGCGCCCGCGGTGCGATCGGCCGAGAGCTTGAGCACCTTGGGGCCGAGCGCGGCCAATGCCCGGCGCTGCTTGGGTACGCCCGCGGCATCCAGCCCGTCGAGGTACTCGACAAGGGCGTCGTACGGCTTGCGGTACTCGGCCGAGGCCTCCGGATGCCCGGCACCCACTCCCAGGAGGAACCGCCCCGGATAGGCGGCCTCGATCCGGTGGAACGAAGCCGCTATCTCGTCGACGGGAGAGGTCCAGATGTTCACGATGCCGCTGGCGACCGTGAGATTCTCGGTCGCCTCCAGCAGCGGCTCCACGTACGCGAGATCCGAGGTGAACACACCCCCGATCCACACCGATCCGTAGCCGAGATCCTCGATGGCCTTGGCCTGCTCCGGGGTGACCGGGCCGCCCTTCCATATCCCGTACTTGGTGAGGTTCGATTCGCCCATGCTGCGTCCCAACTTCGCAGGAGGTGTCGCTATTCCTCCACCGATTCTTCCGGATGCGCCGCGGGTGCGGGGGCAGCGGACGTGGATTCCTTGGCCTGCTGTGTGCGGTTCAAAAGCTCCGGCACATCGATACCCGAAACCTTGAGGCTTTCAATCACTTTGGCCACTGCCTGCGGACTCACCCCGAAAAGAGTGCCCAGCGCGTCCTGGGCGTCACCGGAGCCCCCGATGATGGACAGCCTTTCAATCTCGCCGATCGGTTTCGACGCGGCCTCCGTCGCCTGCACCACCGACGCGAGGATGTCCGGCAGGGTCAACAGCCGGGCGGCCTCTGGCGTGTAGGCGTTGAGTGCGGCGGCGACCTCCTTCTTACCGTCGGCTTCGGCCAACAGCTTGGCCTTGACGCCGTCGGCCTCAGCGATCAGCTTGGCCTTCGTGCCGTCGGCTTCGGCGATCAGCTTGGCCTTGGTGCCGTCGGCGGCCGCCTGCTGTTCGATGCGGTAGGCGTCCGCGGCCGCCTTGCGGGCGTCGGCTTCGGCGGAACCCTTCTGCCGCTCGGCCTCGGCATCGGCCTGCGCCTTCAGAATCGCGGCCTGCCGGCTACCTTCGGCGATCGCGATATCGGCCTGACGACGTGCCTCGGCCGGGGCGATGACATCGGCTTGCAACGCGGCCTGGGCCTGCTCGGTACGACGCTGCTCCACCTCGGTGCGGGCCTGCACACGCGCGGCTTCCGCCTGCTCGCGGGCGATACCGACATCCTTTTCGGCGCGGGCCTGGGCGAGCGGACCGGCCTGGTCCGCCTGAGCGTTCTCCGCCTCCGTCTGCGCGCGCAGACGGGCCAGCTCCACATCGCGCTTCTGGGTCGCGGTGGCGATGGCGGTATCGGCTTCGGCCTGTGCGATGGCACCCGCCTGGCGGGCCTGCGCGGATTGGATCTGCGCGTCCCGTTCGGCTTCGGCGGTGCCGACCGTCGCATCGCGGCGGACCTCGGCGATCCGGCGCTGGCCGAGCGATTCCAGGTACCCGTTGCGGTCGGAGATGCCCGCGATCTTCAGGACGTCGACCTCCATGCCGATGCGGGCGAGGTCACCGCCTGCCTCCTCGACGACGCTGCGTGCCAGCGAGTCACGGTTGGAGTTCAGGTCCTCGACGGTCATGGTGGCAGTGATGCCGCGCAGGCTACCGGCCAGGATCTCGTTGATCTGGCGCTGCAACTCCGAGAGGTCGGAGGTCAGGAAGCGTTGCACCGCGGTCTGCACTGCCTCGTCGTTGGAACCGATGCGCACCAGCCCGACGGCCTCGACGTTAACGGGAACACCGTTGTTGGACAACGCATTCTGCAGGTTGATGTTCACGTTGAATGGTTCGAGTGACATGATGTCCACCCGCTCGATGCCGGGCATCTTGAACCGCGCGCCACCGCGCACCACCTTGGGCTGGCCACGGCCCGTGAACACCGCGACCTCATTCGGCGGCACCTTGACGTAGTTGCGCACGTAGACCAACGGCAGCGCCACGAAGAGCACCAGCGCCGCGATGGCGATGATGACGATGATCAGAAGTGAGCTCATGCGGGGTCCTTAGAGGTTTGGTTTGGAATGCCAACGACGTGCAGGTATTCGTGGTCCACGTCAGCGATGTAGACCGCGGCGTTCTTGGCCAGTCCGTCGGGTTCGTCGGTGATCGCGCGCGAGTGCACCCGGTTGCCATCGGCATCGGTGAACGCGACTTCGCCCCAGCCGCCGCCGGATGGCACCTCCAGGGTGATGGTGCCGAGCCGTCCGATATAGGACGCGCGCCCCGAATGCGAGTTCGCCTGCTGGCGCCGCAGGTACGTCAAGAAAAGTTGCAGGATCGACACCAGCGCAACCGCGCACACGGCTGCAATGATTGCTGTCGGCAGCGTTGCGATGCCCAGAGCCGAGCCGATGAATCCACCGGCGCCCGCGCCGGTCAGGGCGGCGGAAACCGAGGTCAGGCTCAGAAACGGCATCCCGTCGCCATGGCCGATGTCGGTAAGCAGCAGAGCCGAGAGCACGGCGATTCCACCGACCGCGAAGGCCGCCAGATATCCGACTGTCAGACCGTCCACTCGACCCCCTCCCCGTTGCCGACGGCGATGTTCGCCACTACCGATATAGGTACCACGTATCCGCCCCGCTGGCTATGTGTTGCCGGGCTGAACAGGCGCTCGCGTGCCCTGGCGCGGTACCGTCAGTGGGTGGCTCACCTCGCGGCAGTGTCGACGGACGCGCATCGGGACATCACCGATGACGCCGTCGTGATCGTCGGCGGCGGTCCCGTGGGGTTGCTGGCTGCCACGCTTTTGGCGCGCCGGGGAATTCGCGTTGTTGTGCTGGAGGCGGCCGGCTCGAAAGATCGCCAGCGCCACCGGAACTGCGCGACGTTCGTCGGACACTCGACATTGCGGCGATACGACCGGGTGGCACCCGAGTTGGGTGCCCGTCTGCGCCAGTCCGCGCTCGCGGTCCATGGTGTCCAGACCTTCTACCAGGGCCGCCCGGTGTTCGTCATGTCCTCGTATGCCCCCTCGCGGATACCCGGTCCGTGGAACCCCGCGGCATGGGGAATGAGCTTGTCGCAGCGCACCATTGAAGAAGAGAGCCTGGCCGAGGCGCTGAATTTGGGCGTGGAGTACCACTGCGGGATTGCTGTCACCGACATCAGCACCGACCACACCGGCGCTCGGTTGACGCTTTCCAGCGGCGATCGGCTGCGCGCGAGCTACGTCATTGCCGCCGACGGTTCTAGGTCGGCCATTCGGCAGGCACTGGGCATCGGTATGTCCGAGCGCCCGCCGTCGCCCCCTTCCGCGGTGATCGACGTCGAACCGCACCCTGACGGTGTCACGCTCGATCTGCCGGTGCAGATCCAGTACCACCATCCCGATCTGGGCGGACGTCACGCCATCCGGCTGCCCTACCCGGACGGTCTGCGCCTTGATGTTCAGTTCCTGCCCCACGATGAGGCCACGCCGTCGACCGAACTGGTGCGTTCCTGGGTCACGGCGCTCACCGGTGATATCTGGTACGCCGACCACATCAGGTCGGTCGAGGTGCATCAGACCGTGCAGGGCGTGGCCAGCAGCTACACCGACGTGAACCGTCGGGTGCTGCTCGCGGGTGAGGCCGCCCATCAGTTCGCCCCGCTGGGGGGTCGCAGTCTCAACTCGGGCGTGGCCGACGCTGCCGCGGCCGCCGAGGCCATCGCGGAGGCGCTGGGGGAGCCCAGCGATCTCGCCGCCGCCTGGCTGGCGATCAACCGCAGCGCTCGCGAGCGGCGGCGCTCGGGTGTGCGTAACCGGATACTGTCCGTGCGGGCGCAGCGAGTCCTGGATGGTTCGGACGTATCGATGCGGGCCAGGCGGACGATGGCCGCCAAATCCGCACCCCATATCTGGATCGCCGGCGCTTGGCTGACGGCGGGTCTGGTGCGACCCACGGCGATTCCGCATATCAGCAGGTCGGGAGTCACCTGGTCGTAAGACCTCCGGGCGGTTCTGACGGCCCGTTCGCCGGTTTGGTTTGGGGGCGTTACGCGGGTATCCTTGACCAACGGTGCGGCTTACGTGCCGACTGTCTGCGTGCCCTGTCCTGGATTTTCCTGTCACCGGCTCACGTTCGAGGTCGGTGAGTGTTGCCGTGTCATGCCGGCGATAGCCGGAGCAGGCAATAAGAATCGCGGAGGATATGGCTAAGAAAGACGGAGCCATCGAGGTCGAGGGCCGGGTGGTCGAACCCCTGCCCAATGCGATGTTTCGCATTGAGCTGGAGAACGGACACAAGGTACTTGCCCACATCAGCGGCAAGATGCGGCAGCACTACATCCGCATCCTGCCTGAGGACAGAGTGGTAGTGGAGTTGTCTCCCTATGACCTGTCCCGCGGTCGGATCGTTTACCGGTACAAGTAACGACAAGAACAGGATTGGGAACGTGAAGGTCAACCCGAGCGTCAAGCCGATCTGCGACAAGTGCCGCGTCATTCGCCGGCACGGGCGGGTCATGGTGATCTGCCAGGACCCCCGCCACAAGCAGAGGCAAGGCTAGTCAGAACGTCCGCAAGGACCTAGCTGACCAGCTACATAACTGAATGAAGACCTCCCAGAACCACTGACCGGGTACGCCGGGCAGACACCCCCGGAACGGAGGCCGGGGCCCCAACCTAGAGGGGGCGGACTGGGAACAGACCTTCGTTGAATGAAAGAGGAACTGCCGCATGGCACGTCTAGTAGGCGTCGACCTACCGCGCGATAAGCGTATGGAAATCGCGCTCACCTATATCTATGGCATTGGCCGGACCCGTTCCAAGGAGATCCTGGCCGCCACGGGCATCAGCCCCGAGCAGCGCAGCAAGGACCTGACCGATGATCAGGTGACGCAGCTGCGTGAATACATCGAAGCCTCTCTCAAGGTGGAGGGTGACCTGCGCCGCGAGGTGCAGGCCGACATCCGCCGCAAGATCGAGATCGGCTGCTACCAGGGCCTGCGCCACCGTCGCGGCCTGCCGGTGCGCGGTCAGCGGACCAAGACCAATGCGCGCACCCGCAAGGGCCCGAAGCGCACCATCGCCGGCAAGAAGAAGGCTAGGTAACCCCGATGGCACCACCGAAGAAGGGCGCCGGTTCCGGCCCCAAGAAGGCGCAGAAGACCCGCCGCCGGGAAAAGAAGAACATTCCCCTCGGCGCCGCGCACATCAAGAGCACGTTCAACAACACCATCGTTTCGATCACCGACCCGCAGGGCAACGTGATCGCGTGGGCGTCCTCGGGCCACGTCGGCTTCAAGGGCTCGCGTAAGTCGACTCCGTTCGCCGCGCAGCTGGCTGCCGAGAACGCTGCCCGCAAGGCGCAGGAGCACGGCGTCAAGAAGGTCGACGTGTTCGTCAAGGGTCCCGGCTCCGGCCGCGAGACCGCCATCCGCTCGCTGCAGGCCGCCGGCCTCGAAGTGGGCGCGATTTCCGATGTCACTCCGCAGCCGCACAACGGCTGCCGTCCGCCCAAGCGGCGCCGGGTCTAAGGGAGGCTTGAACTAATGGCTCGTTATACCGGACCCGTCACTCGCAAGTCCCGTCGTCTGGGCGTCGACCTCGTCGGTGGCTCCAGCGCGTACGAGAAGCGTCCTTACCCTCCCGGCCAGCACGGCCGCGCGCGGATCAAGGAGAGCGAATACCGCCAGCAGCTGCAGGAGAAGCAGAAGGCCCGCTTCACCTACGGCGTTATGGAGAAGCAGTTCCGCCGCTACTACGCCGAGGCCGTGCGGTCCTCCGGCAAGACCGGTGAGCAGCTGCTGCAGATCCTGGAAAGCCGTCTCGACAACGTTGTCTACCGCGCCGGTCTGGCCCGGACTCGTCGTCAGGCTCGCCAGCTGGTCTCGCACGGCCACTTCACGGTCAACAACGTGAAGGTCGATGTGCCCAGCTACCGGGTGTCGCAGTACGACATCATCGACGTCAAGGAAAAGTCGCTGAACACCTTGCCGTTCGAGGTTGCACGCGAGACCGCCGGCGAGCGGCCCATCCCGGGCTGGCTGCAGGTTGTCGGCGAGCGCCAGCGCATCCTGGTGCACCAGCTCCCCGAGCGCGCGCAGATCGACGTGCCGCTCACCGAGCAGCTGATCGTCGAGTTCTACTCGAAGTAATCGCCGGTAGCGATCCTGCTACAGGCCCACTGACCGGCATCAAATAGCGGGTGCCGAGAAGGAGATAGAAAAGAATGCTGATTTCTCAGCGACCCACCCTGTCCGAGGAGACGCTGGCCGAGAACCGGTCGCGCTTCGTCATCGAGCCCCTGGAGCCGGGATTCGGCTACACCCTGGGCAACTCGCTGCGGCGCACCCTGCTGTCGTCCATCCCGGGCGCGGCCGTCACCAGCATCCGCATCGACGGTGTGCTGCACGAGTTCACCACCGTTCCCGGGGTGAAGGAAGACGTCACCGACATCATCCTCAACCTCAAGAGCCTCGTGGTGTCCTCGGAGGAGGACGAGCCGGTCACCATGTACCTGCGCAAGCAGGGACCGGGTGCCGTCACCGCCGGTGACATCGTTCCGCCCGCCGGCGTGACCGTGCACAACCCCGACATGCACATCGCGACCCTGAACGACAAGGGCAAGCTGGAGATCGAGCTCGTCGTCGAGCGCGGTCGCGGCTACGTCCCGGCCGTGCAGAACAAGGCCTCGGGCGCCGAGATCGGTCGTATCCCCGTCGATTCCATCTACTCGCCGGTGCTCAAGGTCACGTACAACGTCGACGCCACCCGTGTCGAGCAGCGCACCGACTTCGACAAGCTGGTGCTGGATGTCGAGACCAAGAACTCGATCACCCCGCGTGACGCCCTGGCCTCGGCCGGCAAGACGCTGGTTGAGCTGTTCGGTCTGGCACGTGAACTCAACGTCGAGGCCGAGGGCATCGAGATCGGGCCGTCGCCGGCCGAGGCAGACCACATCGCCTCGTTCGCGCTGCCCATCGAGGACCTGGACCTGACCGTCCGGTCGTACAACTGCCTCAAGCGCGAGGGTGTGCACACCGTCGGCGAGCTGGTTGCCCGCACCGAGTCGGATCTGCTGGACATCCGCAACTTCGGTCAGAAGTCCATCGACGAGGTGAAGATCAAGCTGCATCAGCTCGGCCTGTCGCTCAAGGACAGCCCGACCAGCTTCGATCCGTCCGAGGTCGCCGGATACGACGTTGCCACCGGCACATGGTCGGACACCGGTTCGTACGACTTCGATGGCGATCAGGACTTCGCCGAAACCGAACAGCTCTAAACACAATCCGTCCCGGTCCTACCTGATACGGGGGCCGGCCCCGAATAGGAGATAGTCGCAATGCCAAAGCCCACCAAGGGTGCCCGTCTCGGCGGGTCGTCTTCGCACCAGAAGGCGCTGCTGGCCAACCTGGCCACCGCGCTGTTCGAGCACGGCCGGATCAAGACCACCGAGACCAAGGCCCGCGTGCTGCGGCCCTACGCCGAGAAGCTGATCACCCACGCCAAGAAGGGTGGGCTGCACAACCGGCGCGAGGTGCTCAAGAAGATCCGCGACAAGGACGTCATCCACGCCCTTTTCGAGGAGATCGGTCCGTTCTACGCCGATCGCAATGGTGGCTACACCCGCATCATCAAGGTCGAGAACCGTAAGGGCGACAACGCGCCCATGGCGGTCATCGAGCTGGTGAAGGAGAAGACGGTCACCTCTGAGGCCGACCGCGCTCGCCGGGTCGCTTCGACCAAGAAGGCCGAAGAGGCCAAGGTCGAGGAGACTCCTGCTGAGGATGTCGTCGAGGTCGAGACCGACACTGCAGACGATGCGGCTGCCGAGGCGGAAGGCGCGGCGGATGCCGCAGCCGACACGGCTGAGGCTCCCGAGGCCGAGGACGCAGACAAGAAGGAATGACCTTTGGTCACACCTGAGAACCAGCCCGCTACCGGAGACGGTGGCGGGCTGGTTCGTTTACGGCTCGATATTGCCTATGACGGAACCGATTTCGCGGGATGGGCCACTCAAGTCAACCAACGTACGGTCGCCGGGGTGCTGGGTGAGGCATTCACGACGATCGTGGGCGAGCCGGTCTCGCTGTACGCCGCCGGGCGCACCGACGCGGGCGTACATGCCACGGGCCAGGTAGCGCATCTCGACATCCCGCATGCTCGGCTCCCAGAAATCCTCGGTAGATCCCGCTCCGCGGATGCGCCTGAGTTCGGCAGGCTGATCCGGCGGCTGTCGCGTTTCCTGCCCAAAGACGTGCGCGTGCTCGATATACGGCGTGCCCCCGAGCATTTCGACGCGCGGTTCTCGGCCCTGCGGCGGCACTACGAATATCGGTTCTCCACGGCGCCGTTCGGAGTGCTGCCTCTAGAGCGGCACGATGTCGTCGGATGGCACCGCCCGCTGGACGTCGGGGCCATGGCCGAGGCTTCGCAGAAACTATTGGGGCTGAATGATTTCGCGGCCTTCTGCCGTCATCGTGACGGCGCCACAACGATCCGTGAATTGCAGCGGTTCGACTGGACGGTCGATGGACATCAGGTGTCCGCGCACGTGAGCGCCGACGCGTTCTGCTGGTCGATGGTGCGGTCGTTGGTGGGTGCGGTACTGGTAGTGGGGGAGGGCAGACGGCCGGCGCAGTGGTGCGCGGACCTGCTCAAGAAGGAAAGGCGTTCAAGCGATTTCGCGGCTGCACCGGCGCGTGGTCTGACACTGGTCGGTGTGGACTATCCGCCCGATGACGAGATGGCGGCTCGCGTGTTGATCACGCGTGATGTTCGAGTCCGGAAGGACTGACTACTCGCTGGGCTCGGCTTCACCGTGGCGGTTGAGTTTCGAGGCAACGAACGCCGCGGCCTCAGCGGGAAGTCCGGTGCGTTCATACGAGGTGTGGGCGTCCCAGCTGTTGTTGGGGCCGGCCATGCAGATCGGGTCTCCTTGATTACAGAGATCGATTGCCCGCGAGCCGAATACGCCAGCGATACCGCTCAGCGGGCCGCCCGTACGGTGGGTGGCGTTGCCGAACGTCGCGATAGCCGCGATGCGGTCGCCTACTGCGGGAGGTAGGGGGCGGTTGAACCCGATGCCCACGTTCGGAACACCGATGATCGTGTCGATTACCTCCGCACCCATCGAGTACCCGCCGATGACGAGCTTGGTACGGGGGCAACTGGCTGCCACAGCTTGCAGATGATTGCTCAGATCATTGGCCCCGCCGCCGGCCGAAAAAATGCCAGCGTCGTAGTTGACGGGGTAGACGTTCATGCTGGCCCCGGTCGCCTCGATGCGCGGGGTCAGAGAGTCCACGAACTCACCGCCCACGCGGCCCAACCCGACTGGCTCCTTGCGACCCCGTGCAAATGAGACGTCTACGTCCGAACACGGATCTGCCGACGCGTGAGGCACCGCATAGACAAGCCCGACAACATTCACCGCCGACAGCGCGAACACCGTCAGGGCGACAAGATAACTCAGGACAACGCCGACCCTCGTGCCCCGCTGATGCGTGGTCACACCACGATGCTACGGGTCAGCGAGGTCTTGTGTGCCCTTTCTCTAGAGCTTGCCCGCCACGAAAGACGCAGCCTGAGCGGGCAGATTTGTCTGCTCGTAGGTCTGGTGCGCGGTCCACGAGCGGCCGCCCTCCTGGCAGACCGGGTCGCCGGGATTGCACTGATCGATCCACCGTCCGGCGAGGGGACCGGTCATGCCACCGCCGCGCCGGTCGATGTTTCCGAAGGTCGCGATTCCCCTGATCCGGCCGGCGACGTCCGGCGGCGGGTTGTTGGCGACGTCGTCCACGACGGTCGCGCCCATCGAGTATCCGCCGATCACCAGCTTGGTGTTCGGGCAGGATGATGCGACGTCGCTGAGGTGTGCGCGCAGGTCATCGGCACCTTCTCCGGTGGAGAGCAGTCCGGCGCTGTAGTTGACGGGGTAGACGTTCATGCTGCCGACCTTGGGGCCGAGGGCGTCAACGAACGCCTGACCCACGCGGCCGAGGCCGGGCGGCTCATCACGGCCGCGAGCGAAGGAGACGTCCACGGCGGCGCACGGGTCGGCGGTCGCGGTCACCGGCTGCGAGATGGTCACCAGGCTGATGAACATGAGCAGAGCGGCGAGTGGAAATCCCCACCGGCGGACGTGCGCGATTGCAGGTGAAACAGCACTGTACGTCGTCACACGGGAATGCTACGGGTAAGTCAATCTAGTTGTCATATCGGTGCGGTATGGGCCATGTCACCTGGGCGGAAGCGACCCCAGGAACTCAATCATCGCGGTGTTGACCGCGTCAGGCCGCTCCATCTGCACGAAGTGTCCGGCCCCCTCGACGATCAGCACCGACCGCAAACCGGGAACGAGATCGGCCATGGCCGTCATGGGGTCGCGGCCGAGCATTTCCAGGACCGGATCAGCCGATCCGGCGATGAAGGTCACCGGTACGCCGATGGGTCTGTCGTGCAGGTGCTCATTCTGGGACCACACCAGATCCTCGGCCCGGTACCAGTTGAGGCCACCAGTGAATCCCGTGCGCGTGAATTCGGCTGCGTAGTAGTCGAGATCCTGCTCGGAAAGCCAATTCCATGGCAGGGGAGGGGGACTCGGAAGGACATCTAGGTAGCCGTTACGTTTGTCGCCCACGCGTGCCGGGTGGTCCCAACAATCCAGATAGCGATTTGCCCCGCTGAGAGCGTGGAAAAGCGTGGCCAGGAATGTCTTTGGCTGCGCATCCAGCTCGGACTCTGCCACGCCCGGCTCCTGGAAGTACTCCAGATGTGTGAAGTGCTGAGAGGCAAGGTGATTGAATCCAACGCTCGGTGTTACCGGGAGTCGCCGGGTGCGCGGTACCGACAGCTGGATCAGTGCGCGAACTCGATCCCCCGCCCAGGCGGGCATGTCCCACACCAGATGTGCCCCGAAATCGTGTCCGGAAAACACCGCATCGTGCAGATCCAGCGCGTCCAACAAGCTGACGAGGTCGTTGACCGTGGTGTTGCGGTCATAGGCGGTTACGTCCCGCGGCGCCGTGGTGCGTCCATATCCGCGCATATCCGGCGCGATGGCCCGATATCCGGCTGCAGACAGCGCGGCCAGCTGGTGGCGCCAGGTGTACCAAAGCCCGGGAAAGCCATGGCACAGAACAACCGCCGGGCCTTCGCCCTGTTCGGCGACGTGCATGTCGATTCCATTGACCGACAGCTGACGGTGGGTGATCTGGGAAACAGTCACCCAGGCGAGGCTAGTTCACCCGGGCGGCAGCGAAGTCCGCAGCCTGCGCAAAGAGTGCCGGCGGGTATGTGGTGTGGGACTTCCAGCTCTCGTTGTCGCCCGCCATGCAGACCGGGTCGCCGTCATTGCACAGGTCAAGGACGCGATCGGAGTAGGCGCCCGCGAGGTTCTGGATCGGGGCGAAGCGGTTGACGATGTTGCCGAAGGTGACGATCGCCCGAATGCGGTCACCGACCTCAGGGGGAACCGGATTGGTGAAGTTGAAGAAGTCCCCGATCGAGACGGGACCCTGGAAACCCAGCGCGGTATCGACGACACCGGCGCCGAGGGAGTAACCGCCCACCACCAGCTTGGTGTTGGGGCATGAGTTGGCCACCGATTGCAGGTGGGCACTCAGGTCGTTCGCTCCGCCGCTGACGTCAGTGTTGGCGTCGTACCGGACCGCGTACACACCAACGTCTTTGACGCGGTTGCGCAGTGCGCTGATGAATCCGTCGCCGATATTTCCGACGCCTGGCGGCTGGGAACGCCCGCGGGCGAAGGAAACCTCGACGTTGGGACAGGCCGCCGAAGCGGTGGCGGGGAGGATGACCGCGAGACCCGTGGTCATCATGATTGCCGCAACCGAAACAACCGCCGCGCGTGCGGCGGCGGCGAACAACTTACTGGCTGGGCGTGGATTCGGCTGTAGCGTCACACACTGAGGTTACGGATAATTCGCTGTCACTGCCATGTGATTTCAATCCCGCAGGTAAAGAAGCTGAGAGCCCGGCTGCGCTGGATTCGGCATCCGCCGAGGTACCCGCGCCCTGATGTGCCAGAACCAGTCCCGCGAGAATGACCGCGGCGCCCACGTACTGGATGGGTGCGATGGTTTCCCCGAGCAGCACCCACCCCGCGATCACCGCGCACAGCACTTCGGTGAGCGCGATCAACGACGCATAGCTTGGCTTGAGTCGGGCGATGGCGGCGATGCCGGTGAGATAGGCGATCGCGGTGGTGACCACTCCGAGAATGAGGATGGGCACGTAGACCGGTGCATGCCAGCCCGCGACCTGCACATCCTGAGTGGAAAAGGTCATCGGCATGATCCCGGTGAGCCCGAAGCCGCCGACCGCGATGGTGCCGACGAGTAGCCCGCTGGTGGTCAGCGTGATCGGTTGCAGCCCTTGCGCCTTGCCGCCCGCGCGGTGTGACGAGATGAAGTAGTACGCAGCGCACACGGCCGCGCCCAATCCCCACAGCACCCCCACCGGCTCTACGCGGGATCCGCTGAAGATGTTGAGTACCAACAGCATTCCAACTAGCGCGAGGGCTGCGCCGGCAAGTACCCGGGTGTGTGGACGGTGCCGGGTGGACAGCCAGGTCCAGGCGATAACCAGGATGGGGCTCAGGAACTCCAGGAGCATCGCCACGCCGACCGACATGTGCCGGACGGCGCCGAAGTAGCAGAACTGGGCACCCGCCACGGGAATGATCCCGTACAGCACAACGACTTTGGTGTGGCGCCTGGCTTCGGAGAACCATCCGGGTGCCGCGATGCAGGCGGCCACGACCATGACCGCGGCGCCGGTGGCCAGGCGTGCGGTGACGACGGCTGTCAGAGACCAGCCTGCCGCCATGAGTGACTTGGCGAAGGGGCCGGAAAATCCGAAGGTGGCGGCTGAGGCGAGGGCGAGGATCACGCCCGCCCGGAAAGTGGCCCTGTCGTTCACCGCACCTCCCGTGTGTCATGAGTAAAATCGAATACGGTCATGACGGTATAAGTGAAGGATGTCAGGTGTCAAATGCTTTTCACTCATGACACGGAGCAGGGGCTGAAATCTGCGGCTGAGCTGATCAACACCGCCCGCAACGATCGGGAACTGCTCCCTGATCCGGACGCCCTACCGCCGCTGTTGGATCGGTACGGCTGGACCGGCAGGCGTGACGGCGATGAGGCCGAGCTGCAGGCCGTGAAGACGCTACGGACCCGATTGGGCGATATCTGGGCGCATATCAACGACGAGGAATACGTGGTCCGGCAGGTCAATGCCTTGCTGGCCGATACCCACGCCTCGCCGTGGCTCACCCGGCATGTCGAGGAACCCGATTGGCACCTGCACATGGCGGCCAGCGACGCGCCGCTCGCGGACCGCCTCGGTGCCGAGACCGCCATGGTGTTCGCGGACCTGGTGCGCACAGGCGAACAGCGGCGTTTGAAGACCTGTGCCGCCCCGGATTGTGATGCCGTCCTGATCGACCTGTCGCGTAACAGATCCAGGATGTTCTGTGACACTGGAAACTGCGGTAACCGGCAGCATGTGGCCGCCTACCGGGAGCGCATGCGCGACGAGCCCTGAAGCCGCGAAACTTCTACTGCGCGAAAGCCTGTATCGGCCGGCCCAGGTAGGCCAACTCATCGCTGACCGTCACGAGGCGGACCTGGATGGTCTCGCCACCGGCGGTCAAGAGGATGTGGTCGCCGTAGCCATTGGGCTGGTCGATGATGACATCCGGCCGGGCCGGAAGTGCGTCGTACTCGCTGCTGATGATGTGCAGTGCCGTGCAGTTGCTGGGAAGTGCGGTCGGCTGCATGCCGTCCACCACGGCCAGCGTGCATCGAGGGTCGATAAAGCCCGGGCCACTGGCGAATTGGATGCGGTTGGCGTCGCCGATCGAGGTCACCATGACATCCCACATGTGGGGACGGTCGGTGTAGACGACCACAAGCGCACCGATCGCCACCGCTCTGAGCACCACCTGCTGGCATACGTAGAGTTCGGCGCGGACCACCACGGTGTGAACGCCCTGTCCGGACAATCGTGCGGCGATCGCGCGGCCGGACATATCCGAGCCGATCAATTGTCCGCAGCCCGATGTCGGCAGATGAATGCCGTCGAGTTCCTCGTTGCTCATCTCGATGCTGCGGGTCAGGTACTCCAACCCGATGGCCCCCACGGGAAGTCCGGCGAAGAACGCGTCGCGCTGGCTCCCGTTCAGTGAGGTCATGCCCGTGGAATGGCGTATCGGAAGTTGTTCGTCGGTTGCCCACCGCACCAGTGCCCCAACCGATGTGCGGCCCTTCGCGGCCGGGCGCAGCCGAACCGTCACGGTGGTCTCCAGCGTGGGCCGCGCCCACAGTCCCGTGAGGGTGGCGTCGGTGATGTACCACGGGTCAATTCCCATCGCGACGTTGTAGGAGTCGATGAGCATGAGCCCGCCCCACTCCTCGTGCATGGGTGCGCCCGCGTACTGCCGGAGCATTTCGGCGCTGATTCGGTGAATCTGGCCCGCCTGCAGGATGGTGCTGGCGCAGTGGGCCGCCGCCAATGCCCGGCGGACCCGTGCGGTGGCGATGACGGCACATCGTTCCGCGCCACGTCGGCTGCCTCCGCGGCGGAAGACCGCGTCGACGTTCGCGCCGGGGTCGAATCTCAGTACCACCCAGACAGTGCGGATGGCGACGGCAGGTAGCGGGCCCACCAGCCGGTCGTAGCCGCCGCGCAGGACCGTGCCCTGTGCGGTGCGTTGGCCGTTGCTGATGACGTCGATGCTCTCCAGCTCGATGTCGTTCTGATGCATGCACTCCCGCAGCACGCGCAGGGGCACCAGTGAGTCGGTGGCGCAGTGGTCCGGGGTGATGACGGAGGGGTGGCGTTGGGTTGCGCTGACCTCCAGCACCGTGATGAGTTTCCCGTTCTCCCAACGAGTTCCGGTCCAGCTGTCCTGGCCGCTGGGGGTGTCGGCAATGCTGCCCGAGCTTCGGTAAGTGCGGCCCGTCAGATATTTGAATCCGGTAACTGCCCAATGCCTGACCGTCTGGCCGCCCCAACGGCCGAGGGCGAGTGCCAAGGACGCGATCGCGATCAACAACGCCGCCCACCACGGCCAGCCGAACAGCAAGGAAATCAGGACCGCGGCGAGAATCAGCAGTTGCGAGGTCACCATGATCTGGATCGGCATCGTGGCCCGACGTACCTGTTCCGGCGCGGCTCCGCTCAAGGTCATCGTTCCCCCTTTCGTCCCGCCGTGATGCCGCGCCGACCCGACTCGGGCATCGCGGTGGCCACCCGCAACCTATCGTGGTTGCCCAGTATTGCAATAGGCTGCATGGCCGTGTGGCCGGTACGTACGATCTGACAAGATCCGGGGGCAGACCTAGCCGCATCGTTGGGTCGTAGATCCGAGTTCCGCAGACTTCCTGGAGGGGGACGATGGCGCGACAACCGACCACCCGACTGCAGGTAAGCGGGTACCGGTTTCTGGTGCGGCGTATGGAACACGCGCTGGTTCGCCGTGACGTCCGAATGATTCATGACCCGATGCGGTCGCAGTCCAGTTCGCTCATGGTCGGCATCGCGCTGGCTGCCGTCGTCGTCGCCGGATGTGCGATTTTGGCGTTCTTTCGTCCCAACATGCCGCTGGGTGATCAGCCCATCGTCATGGCCAAAGACACCGGTGCCGTTTACGTCCGGATCCAGGACACACTTCACCCCGCACTCAATTTGGCGTCGGCCCGGTTGATCTCCGGGAACAACGAGAATCCCAGGCCGGTCAAGGACTCGGAGCTGGCCAAGGCGCGGCGCGGCCCGCTCGTCGGGATTCCCGGTGCGCCGGCCTCTATTCCGGGGCCGCTAACCGGGGACGACACCATCTGGACGGTGTGCGATGTCGCGACGCCCCCGCCGAGCTCCACGGTCACTTCTACGGTGATCGCAGGCAAGGTGACCCTCGAGAACGGCAACCAGGAGATGCCGAAGGACAGGTATGCCCTGGTGACGGTGAACAGCCAGATGTATCTGCTCTACGACGGCAAGCGCGCTGCGGTGGACCTGACGAACCCCGCGGTGACTCGCGCGCTGAGGCTGGAAGGTGTGCTGCCCCGGCCGATCTCGATGTCAGTCCTCAATGCGATTCCGGAGGTTCCGGCCATCGCGCCGCCGCCCATCCCGGATGCCGGAAGGTCTTCACCTATCACCACTGGCGGTATTCGAGTCGGGTCGGTCATCAAGATGAGTCGCGCGGACTCTGCCGAGTATTACGTGGTGCTCTCGGACGGAGTGCAACGCGTCAACGAGGTCACCGCCGATCTGATCCGGTTCTCCGACTCTCAAGGCGCGCAGGACATCGTCGCCGTCGCCCCGGACGTGATCTCGGGTCATCAGAGTCTCAATGTGCTTGCGGTACAGACATTTCCGGACCGCGCGGGAAAGATCGTGGATGTCCCGGAGAAGTCGGTGCTGTGCAGCAGCTGGAAGCCCGGGCAGGAGAAAACGCAGGAGCACGCCTCGACAAAGCTTTTGATGGGTAACTCGCTGCCGTTGAAGACCGATCAGGTTCCGGTGGTGCTGGCGCAGGCCGACAAGGAGGGCCCCAACCTCGACACGGCCTATATTCCACCCGCGCACAGCGCTTTCGTGCGGTCCACCGGTTTAGGCGGCGATACCGGGCGCGCCGAGTCTCTCTATCTCATCCTCGACACCGGCGTGCGTTTTGGCATCGGGAATCTGGAGGCCGCAAAAGCTTTGGGGCTCACGGTTGAACCCGTTCCTGCCCCATGGCCGGTCGTCGGGCTGCTGCCGCCGGGGCCTCGACTGAGCAAGGAAGACGCACTTGTCGTGCACGACGGAATGCCACCGGACAAGACAGGTTTGGCCATCAATCCGTCGGCATCGACTACAGCGCCTGCCTAAAGCGCCACCGCCGTTGTTCTATTCGGTGGAGTTGTCCCGGCCTTGTCGGAGCTTGCGGACCGGCGCGAGCATCGCCAGCGCCGCGGCGAGGAATGCCGCGCAGGCCGCTATTCCGATGAGGGCGACGCGTCGTGGTCGTGGGTCGGGTGGCGCGGGTGCGGGCGGCAGCTGCAGCTTCTTGGCCGCGTTGGCGCGGGCAAGATCACTGGTGGTACCGAGGTCGTCGCTGATCGCCGCCAGTGCGTCCACTACGCCGTAGCCCAGATAAGGGTCCCAGCCGCCCGGAGGGCGGTGTGCGGTGTTCTTGATGCGGTCCATCACTTCGCGCGCGCTGAGCTGAGGGAAGCGTGAACGCACCAGCGCGACAACACCACTGACGACCGGCGCGGAGAAACTGGTGCCCTGAATGGGTACCGGGCCTTGCTCGCCCATGTAGGCGTTGGTCAGCGCATCACGGTTGGGGTCCAGCGAAACGATGTCTTCGCCAGGAGCAGAAACATCGACCCAGGGACCACCGAGACTGAATTTAGAGGGTTGCCCGTCCAGGCCGATCGAGCCCACCGTCAGGACGAGGTCGTTGTACCAAGCCGGACTCACCGTCTCCAGGAGGGAATCCCAGTCCGGGGTGTTGGGCCGCGCCGGATCCGGTGGAGGGTTCTGGTTCTTGCACTGGCCGTCGCCGACATTTCCCGCGGCAACGACCACCACCACGTTCTTGACGTCCACGGCGTATTGCAGGGCAGCGCCCAGCGGGCGGTCATCCAGGAATTGTTTGGCGGAGGCGCAGGCCACCTCGGAGATGTTGATGACGGTGGCGCCGAGGTCGGCCGCAGTGCGCACCGCCATGGCCAGGGTGTCGACGTTTCCGACACCGCTGATCTTGGAGGGATCGTCCCTGTCGCCCCCGCCGCCCTTGTTCTTCACCGCGAACTTCGCGCTGGACTGACGAATAGTGATAAGACTGACATCGGGTGCGATACCGCTGAACGCGCTTGCCCCGGTGGGATCTGGTGCGGCGGCGATAATTCCGGCCACGATGGTGCCGTGCGCATCGCAGTCCTGGGTGCCGTTGCCGCCTTCGAAGACGTAATCGCCGCCGGGGATCAAGGGTGGCAGTCGCGGACTGCGTGCCACACCCGTATCGATCACCGCGACCGTCTGGCCCGCGCCGCGCGATAGCTGCCAGACCAACGGCAGATCCAGCCCGCGCTGCTGGGTAGGCACCTTGTTGAGATCGCGCTTGGGATCAATGCCGGGGAATCGGCACAGTTCCTTCTGCTCCGTGGGTTCGACGGGAGCGGGAGGTCGCGGGCCCGGGAGCATGCTCGGATCGACGGGAAGTGGCGCGAAGGCGTGCGCGGTCGCCAGCATGTGCATTGAACCCGTTGCCAGCTGCAATGACATCGCCAACATCACAACGGCCGCAGCGGTGGCGACGCGGCGGGCCACGCCGAGGTTCATGGCAGGTTCAATCCCCGTACGGCGCTGTACACGCCGCATACCCAGACGGCAATCGGAACGATCAGCGATAGCGCGATGTATTCGATGATCTCCACCGTGCGGCGGGCCACTGGTGAGTACTTGCGGGCCGACACCAGGAAGCCGAGGGCGATGGCGCAACCGGCCGCGATCGTTGTCAATACGGTAGTGAACACCGCCGCCGTCGGGTACGCGACCGCGATGAACGCGAACGCCGCTGCCGGAATTGCCAAGCCGCCCAGGTTGATCGCGACCGTCTGTGCGAGGTCGGCGTGCGAGCGTGCCCGAAGCATCATCGCCAGCGCGATCAACCCGGCGAGCACCACACCACTGAATCGGTGTGGGCCGGTGGGGTGATGTTCGCCCGCCCCAGGGAAGGTCAGTGCCGCCAGCATGGCTCCCGCCGCAGTGACGGTGGATGCGCCGCACACCAATCCCGTCAGTACGGCGTGCGCCCGCAGTGCCTTCTCGCGAAGGTCGGGCAGCGGCGGCAGGGCCGTGGCGTCCTCAACATCATCACCCTCGGTATCGAGTCCGTCGAGACCTTCGATGGCGTCGATCGGCGCCGTCGAATGTTCGGGACGCGAAGGTGCGCCCTGGGTGGGCACCGGGGGAAGCGGCAGTCGGGCGAGCACCATGGCCACGCGCGGCGAGAGCGCCAACGCGCAGATGCCGACCGAGCCGAGCACGGCACCGAGGCTGTAGATCGGGGGAGCGAAAAGCACGTAACCCAGGGCTGCTCCGAACCCGAGCAGCGATGCCGACGCGGCCGCGACCAGGGACATCGTTCCGGTGCCGGTCGCGCGCATGGCGAGGATGGATACGACCATCGCCACCATGAGCGCCAGCATCACGTGTGGGGCGCCGTACTTTCCCGGTACGAACAGCGCTCCGGCCACCGCCGAGAAGCCGACGGCGCAGTGGCTCAGCATCACAGAGGCGAGGGAATCGTCATAGACCCGGTTGGCGAATACTGCGGCGGTGATGGACACCAATGCGATCGCCACCGCGATGATGGGAAGGAGCAGCCCGGGGTTTGTGGCGCCTGCGTGTAACAGCGCCGTAGCGCCGAGCACGGCGGCCAGGCCGCATGCGGAGGCGCCGAGTATCCGGGCGGCAGTCCGGCTCCACGGATGCGCCGACACGGTCCGGAATGTGGACACAGCAAGGAAGACGTCGTCGAACAGCGGATCCGGTGCAGCCACATCGGCCGCGGTGAGAATCAGTTGATCGCCATCGCGGACCTCCAGCTCTCCGAGGGTGCTGGACATCTGCATAGGCGGCTGACCGGGCCGGGACAAACGCCAATGCGTTTCCACGGCGTCTTCCGGGCTGGTCAGTTCGGGAACGCCGACATGTTGGTTGATGATGTCGACTATCGAGCCGACCAAAAGCGCCAGCGGGACACTCGTCGGCAGCGCCAGATCGACCTGGGTGCGCTCAGCTTGAATGGAAACGCGGCACAGTTCGAGTACTGCCGAACGCTGCCCGGCGCCCGACTGCGCATGTGTCATGCTGTGCCCCTGCCTGCCCCCACGGTCGTTGATCTTTGCGCATGCACACTAGCCGAACGCTGGTGAGCGTCGCCAGCGGTTCGGCGCATCCGGGCGAAGGCCGACCATGAGACCAGCGGTTGCAGCGATCTTGTGAGCGAATTCGTTGCGGCACCGGATATAACGGCTCTATCCTGTAGCCCGCCGTGGGCGGGGCGGTAGCGTGAGTGCCACAGATTGCCACAGATGTGACGCGGGGGAACCGGAGGGCCTGAGTGAGCACGGGGTGAACACCACAATATTCATTCGTCGGCCTCGTCTTGCTGTGCCTCGTGTCCCGGGCGGCGAGGTCAATGTGCAGCCGCCGCCGGAGATTCCGCGGCCGGTCCCGTCTCCGATCATTGCGAAGATCATGCCGCTGGTCATGGTGATCGCCATGGTCGGCATGATCGCCTTCTTCGTCACCTCGGGGAGCTTGGGTGGCGGTGCGGGCGGCGGGATGATGCGCAACCCGATGTTCATGCTGTTCCCCATCATGATGATGGTCTCGATGGTCAGCATGGTGTCCAACAGCGGGGGCAAGGGAGCCAAGACCGGCGAAATCAACGAGGACCGCAAGGATTACCTGCGGTACCTCGAAGTGGTACGCAAGAACGTCACCGACACCGGTGCGGCCCAGCGCAAGGCCTTACTCTGGAACAACCCGGATCCCGCCGCGCTCTGGACATTGGCCGGTGGCCGTCGTATGTGGGAGCGGCGTCCCGCAGACATTGACTACTGCCATGTGCGTGTCGGTGTCGGGGATCAGCGTTTGGCAGCGCAGTTGGTGGCGCCGGAGATCGGCCCGGTTGAAGAACTGGAACCGGTCGCGTCGGTGGCGCTGCGCCGGTTCGTGCGGACACACTCGTTAGTGCCCGAGCTGCCTATCGCGTTGAACCTGAGAGGTTTTGCGGCCGTCACCATCGATGGTTCACCGGAGGTGGCGCGAGGCATGTTGCGCGCCATGATCTGTCAGCTGGCGATGTTCCACGGGCCGGATCAATTCCTGGTGGCTGCGGTGGTCAATCGGCATGCGGCGCCGCACTGGGACTGGCTCAAGTGGCTTCCGCACTCCCAGCATCCGAGCGCGTTCGATGGCGTTGGCTCTTCTCGGCTCGTCTACCACTCGCTGGGTGAGGTAGAAGAATCGTTGGCGTCGCTAATCGCCGAGCGGGAACGGTTCTCGCGGACCGCGCAGCCATCCCCTGACCGGCCGCAGATTCTGATCATCGTCGATAGCGGCACGCTGATCGGATCCGAACGCCTCATTGTTGATCACGGCATCGATTCGGTGACTCTGGTCGAGATCGGTACCAGAGTGGATCCGCTCGCGGCCCGTCGCGGTATGCAATTGGAACTGACCGAACGCGGGCTGGGCGCCAAGGGCAACGTCGGGTCCGAGATTTTCGCCCACCCGGATCACCTCACCGTCACGGAGGCGATGGCGTGCGCGCGCCGCCTGGCGCCCTACCGGGTACTGACGGGCAGCGGCGACGAGGTTCAGATCCAGACGGAGGTCAGCACGCGCTGGTCCGATATCCTTGGCATCGGTGATCCCGGGCTACTCAACCCGGAAGTGGTGTGGCGGAATAGGGTTGGCCGTGACAGGCTGCGGGTCCCGATAGGCATCGCGGTCGACGGCACTCCGATGGAGCTGGATATCAAGGAAGCCGCCGAGAACGGCATGGGTCCACACGGGCTCTGCATCGGTGCGACCGGCTCGGGTAAGTCGGAGTTCTTGCGCACGTTGACACTCGGCATGATCGCGACCCACTCGCCGGATGCGCTCAATCTTGTGCTCGTCGACTTCAAGGGCGGAGCGACATTCCTCGGCTTGGACCGGGCACAGCATGTCGCGGCCATCATCACCAACCTCGCTGAAGAAGCAAACCTGGTGTCCCGCATGAAGGATGCGCTCGCCGGGGAGATGAACCGGCGCCAGGAGTTGCTGCGTGCCGCGGGGAATTTCGCCAATGTCACCGAGTACGAGCGTGCCCGCGTCGCGGGCGCGTCCCTTGCCCCACTACCGGCACTGTTCATCATCGTCGACGAGTTCTCCGAATTGCTGAGTCAGCACCCGGACTTCGCGGAGCTCTTCGTGGCAATCGGCCGGTTGGGCCGGTCGTTACATGTGCACCTGCTGCTTGCTTCGCAGCGTCTGGATGAGGGTCGTCTACGCGGGCTGGAATCACACCTGTCCTACCGACTGTGCTTGAAGACATTCTCGGCCAACGAATCCCGTGCCGCCATCGGTGTGCCGGATGCCTATCATCTGCCCAACACCCCCGGTTCCTGCTACCTCAAGGACGACTCGGGAGAGCTGACCCGGTTCCAAACCTCTTATGTGTCTGGTGCGTATGTGCCGTATGGGCCGGTGCGTCGAGCCGTCGCCTCCACCGGAACCGGAGCCGCGCCGCGGTTGTTCACCGCAGCGCCGGTGGCGCTGCAAATGCGTCCCGCAGAAGTAGCCGAAGACGACACTCCAGCCGTATCCGAAGGGGTAATAGGGCGGTCAGTCATCGACACAATCCTCGATCGCGTTGAGGGGCATGGCAATCCGGCTCACGAGGTGTGGCTTCCGCCACTTGACGATTCGCCCACGTTGGGCGACCTGATTCCTCGCCATGGTCGTGCCGGTTTCGACGCGGTGGGCAGTCTGACTGTACCGATCGGAATCGTGGACCGGCCGTACGAACAGCGACGCGACCCCTACATCGTCGATCTGTCCGGGGCGGCGGGCAACGTCGCCATTGTCGGTGCACCCCAGTCTGGGAAGTCGATGGCTATCCGCACCCTGGTGACCTCGCTTGCGGTGACACACAGTCCCGCGCAGGTGCAGTTCTACTGTCTGGACTTCGGTGGTGGCACGCTCACGTCATTGGCGCAGCTACCGCATGTCGGTTCGGTGGCCAGCCGCCTGGAGTCAGATCTGATCCGGCGCACGTTCGCCGAGATGCTGACGATTGTCAGATCACGCGAGAATGCCTTCCGCGCCTATGGAATTGACTCGATGGCCGAGTATCGGCGACGTAAGGGTGTCGGTGACCCACAGCTTGCGAATGATCCTTTCGGCGACGTGTTTTTCATCATCGATGGCTGGTCCACCGTACGTCAGGAGTTCGAGGCTCTCGAGCCGCAGGTGACCGCGCTTGCGGCGCAGGGGCTCGGTTTCGGTGTGCACACGGTGGTCACGGCGTCGCGCTGGGCCGAGATCCGTCCGGCCCTGAAGGACCAGATTGGCACGCGCGTCGAGCTTCGTCTTGGTGATCCGCTGGACTCGGACTTCGATCGCAAGCTGGCACAGCTTGTTCCGGATGGCAGGCCGGGCCGGGGTATTACCCGCGACCGTCGGCACATGCTCATCGGATTGCCGCGCGTCGACAGTGTCTCGTCGAATCAGGACCTTGGTGAGGCGATCAGTGCGGCCGCGGCGAGTATGCGCCAACGCAGTACGGCGGAAGCACCGATGGTTCGCATGCTGCCGCACAAGATTGATTACGCCGCACTGGTTCCGCAAGCACCCCAGAACGATCAGCCGAACCTGCGCATCCTCGTCGGTATCAACGAAACCGAGCTGGCTCCGACATTCCTGGAGTTCGGCGAGCAGCCGCACATGATGATCTTCGGCGACAGCGAGTGCGGCAAGACAGGCTTGTTGCGCACCATGTGTCGTGAGATCGTCCGCACTACTACCCCGCAACAGGCGCAGTTGTTCATCGTGGACTATCGGCGCACCTTGCTGGGTGTCGTCGAGAGCGAGCATCTGGCCAAGTACGCAATGTCGAGCAATACCTTGGTCGATGAGGTGCCTGCGTTGATCGAGCTCCTCAAGTCGCGCATGCCGGGACCCGATGTGACTCAACAGGAGTTGCGGGACAGGTCATGGTGGTCTGGCCCGGAGATCTACATCCTGGTCGACGACTACGACCTGGTGGCTTTGCCGAGTGGAAACCCGCTGCTGCCGCTGGCGGAGTACCTGCCACACTCGAAGGACATCGGCCTGCATGTGGTGATCGCACGTCGCACCAGCGGTGCCTCGCGGGCGATGTTCGAGCCGATGATGGCGCGCATGAAGGACCTGTCCTGCATCGGTTTACAGATGAGTGGCAACAAAGACGAGGGTGTGCTGCTGGGGACGGTCAGACCGAGTGAGCAGCCGCCGGGCCGTGGCACCCTGGTCATGCGCTCGGGCGGTCAACAGCTGATCCAAGTTGCTTGGAGCGATCCGCGGTGATTCTGGATCGCGACCCGCAGATAGGGCCGCGGGTGGTGATCGAAGTGACCGAGACCGCGGTCCGGGCGCGAACCGAGGTCGGCATCCGCGAGGCCGGGCATTCCGATGTTCGGTCGGCCGTCGCCGCGCTCGATGATGAGATCGCTCTGTTGCCAGGTCGCGTGGTTCCGTCGCGCGCGCTCTGGGCAGCCCTGTTCGAATCGTTGCTCACTGACCAGAATGCGCCGGTTCGCCTCGATTCGATGCAGCTGATCCATCCGACGGCGTGGAGTCCTGGACGGTGCACTGTGCTGTCGAATGCCGCGCGGATGATGGTCGCGACGCTGACCGTGCGGTCGCGCGCCATCGCTCTGGCCGAGCGCGGTGTGCGCACCGATTTGTCGGGGCGCTCCCTGGTGGTGGTCGAGGTGTCACCTGGTGAGGTCGCCGTCATCGTCGTGGCGCACGGCTCCGCCGGTGAGCCGGAGGCGACGGTTCGTCATCTCGAAGAACGGTCCTGGGAGACCAAGAGCGCCGCAGATGTTGCGCGCGCCGTGGCGCGTGCCGTCGAGGAGGTGGTCCGCAGCGAATCGACGGGAGTCGCCGCGATCCTCGTCGACTCGGCCGATAGTGAGATGGGTGAGGCGATCGTCGACGCGGTCGATCGGATCGGCTTGACTCCTGGGGTATCGCAGGTCGCCGAGGATTCGGTGTTCCGCGATGTCGGTCAGGCCACGCGGGGGCCGGCGTTCGTCGATGAGCAGGCCGAAGAGCCCGTTGTGGCCAGAAGGCCCGAATGGACACCCGCGTCGCCCGCAAGGTCCACGCCGCGGCTTCCCGCGTGGTGGCCGCTTGCCGCGATTGGCCTGGCCGCGGCCGTGGTCGTGGTCGTGACCGGTGTTGTCGTGACCGTGGCCTCCGCGCGCGAGCGGCGACCGTCGCCCACGGCACCCGTCGCCGCGACATCGCTGCTGGTGGAGGGGCATGTGCAGCTTATGGTGCCCGCCGAGTGGGCAGTACGGCGTATCCCTGCGGGCGGTGCCGGCTCAGCGCGGGTTGAGGTGATCTCACCCGCGGACCCCGAGGCGGTCGTGCATGTGACCCAGGTGCGGGTGAATCCGACAGAAACTCTGGCCGCAACCGCCGAGACATTGCGAGCTGCCATGGCGAAGGAGTCGCCGGGGGTATTCACAGATTTCAGAGCCGACGACCGCAAGGCGGACCGGCCAGCTGTCACCTACACGGAGGTTCGCCCGGCGCATGACATCGTATGGACCGTGCTTCTGGACGACGACCTGAGAATAGGTATTGGCTGTCAGTCCATGAGAGATAGCTACGTCGATGTTCGACAGGCTTGTGATATGGCAATACGAACCGTACGAAAGGTAATCTCGGGTAACTAGCGAGATTGCTGGAAAAAAATCTCGAAAAGATGGAACCGATCTAGCGTTCAGGCCATCGTATGTAGGTGTAAGGACAAACCGGCCAGAAACCGGAAGTCACACCCCGTGACTGGCCGGGCCTGGGGACAAGGGAGGAACTGAAGTGGCTGTTTTCCAGAACGACCTGGCGCTGCTCGACCAGACTGCCAAGAAGATCGACGGCAAGTACCAGGAGTTCACTGCGATGCAGAACCAGCTGCGGGACCGCGTAGCGGTGGGCACCAGCACCTGGCAGGGGCAGGCGCGGCATGCCTTTGACGAGGCGATGGCGCGTTTCGATCAGGAGATGGGTGACATCCAGAAGGTGCTGATCGGGATCCACGACACCATGGAATCGAACAAGCGTCGCATCCAGGAAATGGACGAGGGCCAGACCTTTTAAGCGTCTCGCAATAGTCATCAAGGCATCACATAGCAAAGGGGATTGACCATGCAGATCACGTATAACCACGGCGAGATCGACGCGCTGGTTGCGGATGTCAAGGGCATCATCAACAAGTTCCAAGCCGGCCTAGAAGAGTTGCGACACGATATCGATCCGTTGGTCCAGCAGGCCCAGGGCCAGGAGGCGACTGCTTATCAGGAATACCAGAAGGCTTGGCACCAGTCGGCTCAGGATCTGAACCAGATCCTGACTCAGCTCAACTCCAAGGTTGATCAGGGTAACCAGGACGCGCAGCACACCGACCAGAGCGCTGCGGGAGCCTGGCACTAATCATCCCGGCAGCAATGAAGACCCTGTGGGGCCTTGGCGGAGGAGAGCCGCCAAGGCCCCACAGTTTTTTTGTGGAAGTGTCCGGGGTGCCCACAGGGCGGGCTCGACCGCGTTTTGACCTGCGGTGACGTCGCCCGGTAAGCTCCTTCGTTGGCGTGCGGTACGTCATCGCACACGAGGCTCGGGTCACCACTGGTCGCCGAGATCAACCTCCACCGCCCGCCATGACCAGCGCTCCGAACGGCAACAGCCGTCCGGGGATCCACCCGAGTAGACAAGGAAAGACTGTGCCTACCTACACGCCGAAGGCGGGTGACATCACCACAAGCTGGTATGTCATCGACGCCACGGATGTAGTGCTCGGCCGTCTTGCCGTTCAAGCAGCTACCCTGCTGCGCGGCAAGCACAAGCCGACCTACGCCCCGCATGCTGATGGTGGCGATTTCGTCGTCATCATCAACGCAGAGAAGATTGCCCTCAGCGGCAAGAAGCTCACCGACAAGTTCGCCTACCGTCACTCGGGCTTCCCGGGCGGTCTGCGTAAGCGCAGCATCGGCGAGCAGCTGGAGAAGTTCCCCACTCGCACGGTGGAGAAGGCAATCATCGGCATGCTGCCCAAGAACAAGCTTGGCCGCCAGATCGAGCGCAAGCTGAAGGTGTACGCAGGTCCCGAGCACCCGCACGCCGCGCAGCAGCCGATCCCGTTCGAGATTAAGCAGGTGGCTCAGTGACCGATATCGCCGAAGAGCAGACCCCCGAAGAGAACGCGGACATCGCAGTGGACGGCGGCGACCAAGCGGTCGTCGAGGTCGTTGTTGAGGATTCCGCCGAAGAGACTGCCGTCAAGGCCGCTCCTCGTGGGCCCGTCGTCATCGACAAGCCCATCCAGACCGTTGGCCGCCGCAAGGAGGCCGTCGTCCGCGTGCGCCTCGTCCCCGGCACCGGCAAGTTCCACCTGGATGGCCGCACTCTGGAGGAGTACTTCCCGAACAAGGTGCACCAGCAGCTCATCAAGGCGCCGCTGGTTTCCGTCAACCGTGTGGACAGCGTGGACATCTACGCTCACCTGTCCGGTGGCGGCCCTTCGGGTCAGGCGGGCGCGCTGCGTCTGGCCATCGCCCGTGCGCTCATCATCGTGGAGCCCGAGGACCGTCCGGTGCTGAAGAAGGCCGGCTTCCTCACTCGTGACCCGCGTGCGATCGAGCGTAAGAAGTACGGTCTCAAGAAGGCCCGTAAGGCGCCTCAGTACTCGAAGCGCTGATCGACTCTGTTCGTCCGCGTATTGCGCCGGCACACAACCTGTGTGTCGGCGCAATCGCGTTATTGGGCCAGTTTGATATGACTGGTTATGGAAGGTTTACTGCATGGGCTCACTATTCGGCACTGACGGAGTGCGTGGTGTCGCGAATGCCGAGCTGACGGCCGAGCTTGCGGTCGCGCTGGGCTCGGCCGCGGCGCGGTCGTTGGCCAGTGGTCACGCCATCGCGGTCGTGGGCCGAGATCCGCGCGCCAGTGGTGAGATGTTGGAGGCTGCGGTTGTCGCGGGTATCGCGGCAGAAGGCGTCGACGTGCTGCGAGTCGGTGTACTGCCCACCCCGGCGGTGGCATACCTGACGGGTGCCTACGGAGCGGCCTTCGGCGTCATGATCTCGGCCTCGCATAACCCCATGCCGGACAACGGCATCAAGATTTTCGGTGCCGGCGGTCACAAGCTTGATGACTCCGCCGAGGATGCCATCGAGGCGCAGCTGGACACTCCTGCGGCACGTCCGACCGGGGCGGGCATCGGGCGTGTGCGCGACGCCGTCGACGCCCTCGACCGGTATCTGCATCATGTTCACAATGCCGCCACCCATCCGCTGAGCGGAGTCACCGTGGTGGTCGATTGTGCGCACGGCGCGGCCTCCGACGCGGCGCCCTTGGCCTACCGCGCCGCGGGTGCCCACGTGATAGACATCAATGCCGACCCTGACGGGCTCAATATCAACGACGGTTGTGGGTCAACGCATCTCGGTCCACTGCAGGCCGCCGTGAAGGCCCACGATGCTCACCTTGGGCTTGCGCATGACGGCGACGCTGACAGATGCCTTGCGGTAGATGCGGATGGGAACGTCATCGATGGCGACGCCATCATGGTTGTGCTCGCCGCGGCGATGGCGGAAGCCGGTGAGCTCACTGATAACACGCTGGTCACCACGGTGATGAGCAATCAGGGATTGCATATCGCCATGCGTTCGGCGGGCATCGACGTCAAGGTGACGGGTGTCGGTGACCGCTATGTGCTGGAGGAGTTGCGCGCGGGCCAATTCGCCTTGGGGGGCGAGCAATCCGGTCATATCGTGTTGCCCTCACTGGCCACTACCGGAGACGGGATCGTCACCGGCCTGCGTCTCATGTCCCGGATGGCTCAAACAGGTAAGTCATTGGCTGATCTTGCGTCCGCGATGCGTAGCCTGCCGCAGACGCTGATCAACGTGCCGGTCTCGGATAAGCACACGGTGGCGAAGGCGCCCGAGGTGCTTGCGGCCGTCGCCGCTGTGGAGTCTGAGCTTGCGGGCAATGGCCGAATCCTGTTGCGTCCTTCCGGAACCGAGCAACTCGTTCGTGTCATGGTGGAGGCCGGCGAGCAGTCGACCGCACAGCGCCTCGCCGAGCGGGTGGCCGAGGTGGTCGGCGCGGTCTAGGCGCGCGCCAGGCTGCGGGTGTACAGCGCGGAACCCGCGGCGTCGCACAGGGTGACGGTGAGATCGCCGCTTGTGCCGTCGATATCGACCTGCCCGAAATGCTGGTAACCGTCCAGCGGTGACTGCTGATCCGGCGGTGCCGCATGGACGTAATCCGCTCGCGGCCCGAAGGTTCCGTCGAGTGGCTTCTCCTGGCCGGCGCCGGCATGCAGTGGACCCGACACAAACTCCCAGAACGGGTCGAAGTCTGTGAAGGCGGCACGCGCAGGCGAGTATTCATGCGCCGCGGTGTAGTGCACGTCGGCGGTCAGCCACACCACATTGCGGACCTGCCGCGCTTTCAGTTGCGAGAGGATGTGTGCCAGTTCGGTTTCTCGCCCCAGAGGGGGGCCGTTGTCGCCATTGGCGACGGCCTCGAAGTTCGTCTTGCCGTCGGGTACCACCAGTGCCAGCGGCAGGTCATTGGCGACGATCTTCCATACGGCCTTGGATGAGGCCATGGCGTTGATCAGCCATTCGGTTTGGCGGGCGCCGAAGATGGCGCAGTGCTGCTGCCGGTTGGTGGAGTTGGGATCCTTGTAGCTGCGCATGTCGAGGATGAACACGTCCAATAACGGACCGTATGAGACTCGTTGGTACACAAGGCCGTCAACGGCTTCGCGGCGTTCGGTTGGTTGCCATTCATGGAATGCCCGGTGCCCGTGTTGTGCGAGCACATCGACTCGCTTTTCGGTGTACTTGTCGTTCTCCAGAATCTCGCCCGGATACCAGTTGTTGAGCACTTCGTGGTCATCCCACTGCACTAGTTGCGGAACGTGCGCGTTGAAGTAGCGGTAGTTGGCATCGGTGAGGTTGTACGCGTGTTGGCCGCGATACTGGTCGAGTGTCTGTGCCACAGCGCTTTTCGCCTCGGATACCTCGTTGCGCCATATCCGTCCGTCGGGCAGGGTCAATGTTTCCTGGATCGGAACATCCGCGTACACCGTGTCCCCGCTGTGCAGGAAGAACTGCGGATTCCGGTCCGCCATGGTGCGGAAGATCCTCATCCCGCCGACGTCTGGATTGATGCCGAATCCTTGTCCCGCCACATCGCCGGACCAGATCAGTCGCACGTTTCGTGCGTCGGTCGGTGCTGTCCGGAAAACGCCGGTAACAGGCTCACTCAGGGCTCCATCGGAGTCCAGCGTCACCCGGTAGTGCACCTCGCTGTCCGCGGGCAGGCCGGTCAGGCGCAGCCGGCCTGTCCCGTCAGACTCCGGCGTGAGCGTCGGGCCGGTGAAACGTCGCACGTCCGAGAAGCTTTCGGTGGCAGCTGTTTCGACGAGCATGGTGGCCGGGCGATCCGAGCGCGCCCAGACCAACGCCCCATCGGAGCGGGGGAATCCGCTTGCGACTCCATGCGTCAGTCTCGGACGAGTCGTCACCAACGCCGGCCCGCATGCCGCCGCCGGAGCAACAGCGAGCCCAAGCAGGGCGGCACGCAGGACCGTGCGGCGCGGAATGGCTGTCATCCCACCACCTTCGGGGTGGCAGGCAAACGTACGCCGAACGCTACGCGAACGGCGTACGAATCACAGCAGCTCGCGCAGAGCCTCGACATGCTTGATCCGGCCTGCCGCATCGGCGGCGAGCGGGGCGACATTGAGAGTCGTCACACCTGCCTCCTTGAAGGCCGCAACCCGTTCGGCGACAAAGCTCTTGGGCCCGATGAGCGAGATGTTCCTGACCAGCTCGTCAGGCACGGCGTCGGTCGCCTCGGCCTTCTTGCCCGCCAGGTAAAGCTCCTGGATGGTGTCGGCTTCCTTGCCGAAACCGTACGCGGTCGCGAGGTTGTGGTAGAAGTTCTTGCCCTTGGCGCCCATGCCGCCGATGTAGAGCGCCAGGCTCGGTTTGACGAATCCGTACAGCGCTTCGACGTCGTCACCGATCGCGAGTGCGGGCCCGGCGTAGACCTCGAGCTCGCCGAGTGACGGGTCGCGCTTGGCCTTGCCTTCGGCCAGGGCGGCCCCCCACACGTCATTGGCCTTCTCGGGAAGGAAGAAGATGGGCTGCCAGCCCTCGGCGATCTCGGCGGTCAGTGCCACGTTCTTGGGGCCAAGAGCGGCGATGAGCACCGGAATGCGGTCGCGCACTGGGTGATTGATCAGCTTCAGCGCCTTGCCCAATCCGGTGCCCTGTTCGGGAGGCAGTGGCACGGTGAAGTACTTGCCTTCGAATTCCAGGCGTTCCCGACGCCACACCTTGCGGCAGATCTCGACGGTTTCACGAGTGCGGCCCAGGGGAGCGTCGTACTTCACGCCGTGGAATCCCTCGATGACCTGCGGGCCCGAGGCGCCGATGCCCAGGACGAACCGGCCGTTGGAGACATAATCCAGACCGGCCGCCGTCATGGCCAGCAAGGTGGGGGTTCGGGTGTACAGCTGGAAGATCCCCGACGCGAGCTTTACGGTGGACGTCTTGGCAGCGAGAAACCCGAGCTGGCTCGCGGCGTCATACGAGTAGGCCTCGGCGACGAACGCGATGTCCAATCCGACTTTCTCCAGCTCAGCGAGCTCGTCAACGACTTCGGTGAATCCGCCGGCATAGCTCAGCGTGGTTCCAATGCGCATGCGGCGACCCTACCCGACCAAGCGGTTGAACGGGAAGACGCATGATCCACAGATCGGTGAAAAAAGATGGAACCGGAAGTGGCATGCACCCGTCGTAGTCAATATGGGAGAAACCTCGATCAACGTCGCTGGTGTCCGGGGGGTCGCTGGGGAGTTCGACAGCGTGGCAGAAGAGCTGCAAAAAGCCATTCAGCAGCTGCGTGGGTTGTCTTTCGGTGGGGCATCGGCCGGACGGTGGCACACGGCCAAGGGCGACGCGGTCAGGGATGGGCTGCGCGAGGTGGTCACTCACCTCGAGAACTGGCAGCGCACCAACACCGCGATCGCCGAACAACTCCGTGCGACTGCGCAGCGTTATGCCGATCGGGATGCCAAGAACAAGGCAAGGGTGGCTGCAGCCAATGGCCGGTAAGTATGACATCGAGTCGCTGCGCAGCGAGGGCATCCAGGCGATCGCGAACTCGCAGAACTACACGACCACCGCGATCCGGGGAAACGGTAAGTCGCCGGTCACGATCACCAACCCGGACCTCACCGCCAACGAGCGCCAGCTGTTCGATTGGTACGACATGGACGCCGGCATGGACCTGAACAAGCTCGGTGCGGATCTTGAGCTGTTCAAGAGCGCGGTGACCACCATGAAGTCCGCCGCCGAACGTCAGCACGGACAGCTGCAGCAGCTCATGAGCATGTGGGAAGGCAAAGGCTCGGAGGCTGCGAATCAGTTCCTGCGAACGCACAACTCCACCGCCGATGCCGTGACCAAGGAATTCGGGCAGGTATCCACCGGTCTTGACGGGTTACGCGAAACGCTGTGGACCATCGTCGATCTCAAGAAGCAGGCATCGACCATGGTCGATGGGTTGGTGACCGATCGTGCGTCCTTTGACAGCGCCGTCGCCACCTACAAGACCGGTACCGGCGACAGGTCGGTGGCCGACGAGACCAACGCCACGAAGATCGGTCCGCACGTCCAGCAGAACATCGAGGGCAAATGGCTTCCCGCCATGAAGGCGGCATGGGGCAAGGGCGGCGAGGCGTACGACACGTTCACCAGTGCGCTGACGCAGGAGCTGCCCGCGGAGTTCAAGAACCCGCCTGGCCAGCTCGGACCGGAGTACGACTCGGACACCGAGTCCCCGCAGAACTCCACGGACAGGGACAGGGACAAAAACAAGGGCGGCAAGCAGGAGCCAGACGCTGCCGGGGGTGGCCAGAGCAGCGCCGCCAACGGGTCCGCCGCCGGCGGCGGCGCGGGCGGCGGGATGCAGGGCACGGCGACCCCGGCCTCCGCGATGGGTAATCAGGGCGGGCAGATGGCTGGCGGTGGGCAGCAGGGTGCCGGCCAGGGGCAAGGGCAGCAGGGCATGGACCCGAGCCAGATTGTCAGCGGGTTGACCGGGGCCATGACGGGTGCGCTCGGATCCATCGGCCAGGCGGCCAGTGGCATTGTCAGCGCCATCACGGAGGGCCTCTCCAGCATCCCGTTCGACCAGTTGGGACAGGGCGGCGATGCGGGCGACGAGAAGCCCGAGGACAAGATCGACGGGAAGGCCGACGAGGCTGCCGACAAGAAGGACCCGGACACCAAGATGGCGGCGGCCAAGGATGCGGCGATCCAGGAGGCCCGCTCGGATGCGGGCGCGACGTTCGCCACAGATGGCAAGCCGATGCAGGGACCGGGCGTTCAGCTGGCGGGAGCAGGTGGGGTGGAAGCCACTCCGGCCCCTGCGGGTCAGACCACCCCGGGTGCGCCACTCGGGACCACGACGCCGCCGGGGGGTGCGGTTCCGCCGTCTACCGGTGGCCTGTCTGCCGCACAGCCCGCCGGATCGATGTCGCCGGTAAACCCACCGCCGGTCCACACACAGCAGCCGAACGCGGCCCAGCATCCCGAGCCTGCGCAGCAGCCCTCACCCGTGCCTTCGGTGGGGCCCAGCAGCCGGCAGGCTCAGCCTCAGGCCGCGGGGACGGATGCCGGGGAGACGCCGTGTGAAATCGCCGCCGATGAACTGCCTAAGGCTGGGCGATGATCGACATCACCGACGCCCTCGCAGGCATCGTCTCGGATTTCGAGAGCACCCTGGATCAGCTGCGGGATGACGCCGACGCAGCACGCGGCGACATCATGCTCGATGAGTCCGCCGAGGTCACGGAACTTCAGATGCCCATGCAGATCCATATGACCGAGTCCGACTTCGATGAGGACGACATCTACCGCTGGCAGCGGTGGCGGCGCTGACTACCTCAGCAGCGATTGCACGCGATCGATCTGGCTGATCTCCAGCGCAGCGGCGTCGGGCAGCGAGGTATTCGGTAGTTCAGCTGCCGGGTCCGCGAAGTCGCGGTAGCGCTTGTCTCCGGCAAGCTGGAACAGCAGGTATCCGGTCAACAGGGCACGAGTGTTGCGCTGGGTTGCCCGGTTCGATCCGCCGAGTCCAACAAACCTGCGCAGCCAGCTGTGTTCCGGTAGCCCGCTGGACTTCGCCTTCGCGATGTTCCGCAACTCGGCACCTGGCCACGCCTGCGAGAGCGCCAGGGCATTCGATCGCAGCGATTGGGCGTCGTCGGTGCTCGTCACAACGAGGCCGGGGATGGTCAACGCGGCGGCACCGTTCTCGACGGGCGGCTGCGTCGTGCTGGGAAACAGCGCGACGACGGCCTTGGGGCCCGTCGGCCGGTTCTTCTTGTCCACCAGCGCTGAGGACCGCGCGGCCGCGAACACCGCCGCCGAGGCCCCCAACCCATGACCGGCCAGCGCGAGCTTGGTCGGATGCACGCTGATCTTGCCGTCGCCAAGGCGCACCCGGGTCACGATCTCGAGTGTTGTGGCCAAGTCGGCAGCCAGATTCAGGTGTGACGGGATCAACCCCTTCTCGGTGTCCGGGGCCGCCGCGACGATTCCCCAGGATGCGAGATGTTCCAGGGTCGCTCGGTACTTGTTCGTACCGGTCAGCCAGTCGTGTCCGAACGCCACCGCAGGCAGATTGAAGCCGGAATCCGGTGTGTAGACGACGCCGCTCACCCCGGCGAAGGCCAGGTCGCCACGCAGAACCTTGTGCGGACCACGACGGGTCAGGGCTTTGAATAGCGTGCGGGTACTCGCCATGGCATGACCGTAGCTGATCGTTGTCGTTGCGGACCGCAGCGGGAACTGAACTACCCTGGTGGGCTATGTGCGGAATCGTCGGGTACGTCGGCCACCGGGACGCCCTTGGTGTCGTCCTCGAGGCGCTGCGGCGGCTCGAGTACCGGGGCTATGACTCGGCGGGGGTTGCGCTGGCCGACGGCAGCGGCGGGCTGCTGGTGCAGCGCAAGGCGGGCCGGCTGGCCAACCTGGAATCCGCGATCGCGGAATCGGGAGAATCCTTCGGCGCTACCACCGGCATGGGGCACACCCGCTGGGCCACCCACGGTGCCCCCACCGACCGCAACGCTCACCCGCATCGGGATGCGACCGGCAAGGTCGCGGTGGTCCATAACGGGATCATTGAGAACTTCCCCGCGTTGCGTGCCGAGCTGGAGGCCGCGGGCGTCGAATTCGCCAGCGACACCGACTCCGAGGTGGCCGTGCATCTGGTGGCGCGCCAGTACGAATCCGGAGACACCGCCGGCGACTTCGTGGCGTCGGTGCAGGCTGTGGTGCGACGGCTGGAGGGGCACTTCACTCTCGTCTTCTCCCACGCCGACGACCCGGGCACGATCGTGGCCGCACGCCGGTCCACCCCGCTGGTCGTGGGTATCGGCGACGGCGAGATGTTCCTCGGGTCCGACGTTGCCGCGTTCATCGAATACACCAGGGAAGCCGTCGAACTGGGGCAGGACCAGGTTGTGGTGATCACCGCGGACGGCTATCGCATCACCGACTTCGCGGGTAACGATGACGCCGACAATGCGCGGGTCTTCACGATCGACTGGGACCTGTCGGCCGCGGAAAAGGGCGGCTACGAATACTTCATGCTCAAGGAGATCGCCGAACAGCCGGCGGCGGTGTCCGACACCTTGTTGGGGCACTTCGACCTTGGCCGGATAATTCTCGATGAGCAGCGGCTCTCCGATCAGGAACTGCGCGATATCGACAAGGTGTTCGTGGTGGCCTGCGGTACGGCATTCCATTCGGGCCTGCTGGCCAAGTACGCCATCGAGCATTGGACACGGCTGCCCGTGGAGATCGAGCTCGCGAGCGAATTCCGCTACCGCGACCCGGTTTTGGATCGCAGCACGCTCGTCGTCGCCATTTCGCAATCGGGTGAGACTGCGGACACCCTGGAAGCGGTGCGGCACGCCAAGGAGCAGAAGGCCAAGGTGCTGGCCGTCTGTAATACCAACGGTTCGCAGATTCCCCGTGAATGCGATGCGGTGCTCTACACGCGGGCCGGGCCGGAGATCGGTGTCGCCGCGACGAAGACATTCCTGGCGCAGGTGACCGCCAATTACATTGTGGGCCTGGCCTTGGCGCAAGCTCGCGGGACCAAATACCCCGACGAAGTGGCTCGTGAGTACCACGAGCTGGAGGCCATGCCGGAGTTGATCGAGCGCGTCATCGCCGCTATGGATCCGGTCGCCGATCTCGCGCGGCAGTACGCGCAGTCCTCCAGCATCCTGTTCCTGGGGCGCCATGTCGGATATCCGGTGGCGCTGGAGGGTGCGCTCAAGCTCAAGGAGCTGGCGTACATGCACGCCGAGGGATTCGCGGCCGGAGAGCTCAAGCACGGGCCGATCGCGCTGATCGAAGAGGGGCTGCCGGTCATCGTGGTGATGCCGTCACCCAAGGGCATGGGGTTGCTGCATTCGAAGCTGCTCAGCAACATTCGTGAGATTCAGGCTCGCGGGGCGCGGACGATCGTGATCGCCGAAGAGGGGGATGAGACGATCCGGCCGTACGCGGACCACCTCATCGAGATTCCGGCGGTGTCGACGTTGTACCAGCCGTTGCTCTCCACGATTCCGATGCAGGTGTTCGCCGCGGCGGTGGCGCAGGCCCGGGGATACGACGTGGACAAACCGCGGAACCTGGCCAAGTCGGTAACCGTCGAATAGCGGCGTCTGCATCCTGTGGCGCGCCAACCCTGCGTCGCCGACCCCGCGGCGTACCGTCTGCATCGCACGCCCACCAGTTCCTCGACGGCGAAGAGGGAGCGAGGGGAGCCCACGATTCATGAAGTTCTACTACAGCGCCGAGCAGATTCGGGAAGCCGAGGCACCGCTGCTGGCCGCCCTGCCCGAAGGGGTCCTGATGCGGCGTGCGGCATACGGATTGGCCACGATCGTCGCTGACGAGTTGTCGCGGCGGGCCGGCGTGGTGGTCGGGCGCCGTGTGTGCGCGATCGTCGGTTCCGGAGATAACGGGGGAGACGCCTTGTGGGCGTTGACCTTCCTGCGCCGGCGCGGAGTATCAACCAGCGCGGTGCTGCTGAATCCCGAGCGGGCCCACCGTGCGGGTCTTGCCGCCTTCCGTAAGGCCGGCGGCCGGGTGGTGTCCGCGGTGCCCGGCGATACCGATCTGGTTCTGGATGGCGTCGTAGGAATTTCGGGGACCGGCCCGCTGCGGCCGGGAGCCGCCGAGATCGCCGAACAGATCAATGCCGAGGGTATTCCGGTGATCGCGGTGGACATCCCCAGTGGCGTAGACGTGCACACCGGCACAGTGGACGGAGCGGCCTTCCGGGCCGCCGTCACGGTGACGTTCGGTGGCTACAAACCCGTTCATGCTCTTGGTGATTGCGGCGAGGTCCGGTTGGTCGACATCGGGCTTGATCTGCCCGCCACGACAATCCGGGAACTCGACGCCCGCGATGTGGCCCTCGCCTGGCCTATTCCCGGACCTGCCGATGACAAGTACACGCAAGGCGTGACGGGTGTGCTGGCGGGATCGCATACCTATCCGGGGGCCGCCATCTTGTGTGCGGGTGCGGCCGTGGCTGCCACGGCCGGGATGGTTCGATACGCCGGATCGGCTGCTGCCGAGGTGGTTTCGCATTGGCCGGAAGTGATTGCCACTCAGACGGAAGAGGCCGCGGGCCGGGTACAGGCCTGGGTGATCGGTCCCGGATACGGAACCGGCGAGCGCCAGACGCGAACCCTGCGGCGGGTGCTCTCGGGCGGGCTGCCGGTACTCGTCGATGCCGACGCCCTGACGATCCTCGCCGAGCACCCCGAGCTGGCTGATCTCGTGGCAGCACGCGACGCCCCCACGCTCCTGACCCCGCATGCCGGTGAGTACCGCAGGCTCGCAGGTGAACCTCCGGGCCCCGATCGGGTTGGCGCCGCGCGGTCGTTGGCGCTGCGGCTGGGCGCCACGGTGCTCCTCAAGGGCAACGTCACCGTCATCGCACAGCCGGACGGAACTGCGTACGTAAACAAGGCACACGGGTCATGGGCGGCGACGGCGGGCTCGGGCGATGTGCTCTCGGGTGTGATCGGTGCGCTGCTGGCCGCCGGAGTTCCCGCCGACAAGGCCGCGGCGATGGGGGCTTACGTGCACGCCCGCGCGGCGTCTGCCGCCGCGGCAGATCCCGGTCCGGGTAAAGCTCCCATTTCGGCTTCCCGTCTTCTTGGGCATCTACGTTGGGCGGTCGCCGAAATAGGGTGAGAATCGGCTTATGTCGAATCCCCGCGATCAGTTCAGTCTTTCGGCGCACGCCGGAAAGATCAACGCCTCGTCCTTCAGCCCCGCATACACCGGCCGGTTGTCGACAGCGCCCATCCCGGCCCTACGCCTCCCCGACGAGCCGATGGATCCGCAGGCCGCTTACCGGTTCATTCACGACGAACTGATGCTCGACGGCAGTTCGCGGCTCAACCTGGCCACCTTCGTCACGACCTGGATGGATCCCGAGGCCGAGAAGCTGATGGCCGAGACGTTCGACAAGAACATGATCGACAAGGACGAATACCCGGCGACCGCCGCGATCGAGTCGCGGTGCGTGGCCATGGTGGCCGATCTGTTCCACGCCGATGATCTATCTGCCGAGGACCCGTCATCGGCGATCGGGGTATCGACCATCGGATCCAGTGAGGCGGTGATGCTCGCCGGGCTGGCCCTCAAGTGGCGCTGGCGCGCCAAGATCGGTGACGGCTGGAAGGGCCGCACGCCGAACTTGGTGATGGGGTCCAACGTGCAGGTGGTGTGGGAGAAGTTCTGCCGGTACTTCGACGTTGAGCCGCGATATCTCCCGATGGCGAAGGACCGGTACGTCATCACTCCCGAGCAGGTGCTCGACGCGGTGGACGAGGACACCATCGGGGTCGTGGGCATTCTGGGCACCACCTTCACCGGTGAGCTGGAGCCGATTGCCGAGATCTGCGCGGCACTGGACACTTTGGCGGCCACGCCCGGCAAGCCGGATGTCCCGGTACACGTGGACGCCGCCAGCGGCGGATTCGTGGTGCCGTTCCTGCACCCCGAACTGCACTGGGATTTCCGGCTGCCCCGGGTGGTGTCGATCAACGTCAGTGGGCACAAGTACGGCCTTACCTATCCGGGAATCGGCTTCGTGGTGTGGCGCAGCAAGGAACACCTGCCCGAAGACCTGGTGTTCCGGGTCAACTACCTCGGCGGAGATATGCCGACATTCACCCTCAACTTCTCCCGCCCGGGTAATCAGGTGGTCGGGCAGTACTACAACTTCCTGCGATTGGGGCGGGCCGGTTACGCGCAGGTAATGCGCTGTCTGTCGGAGACCGCCCGCTGGTTCGGCGACGAGCTGAACAAGAGCGAGCACTTCGAGGTGATCACCGACGGCTCGGCGATTCCGGTGGTGTCGTTCCGGCTCAAGGGCGACCGCCCATACACGGAGTTCGACATCTCGCATTCGTTGCGGGCCTTTGGCTGGCAGGTGCCGGCCTACACGATGCCCGAGGACGTCACCGATGTCGCGGTGCTGCGGGTGGTGGTGCGCGAAGGCTTCTCAGGTGATCTTGCCCGTGCGCTCCGCGATGACCTCATCACCGTGTTGAAGGGGCTTGACGAGCTGAAACCGAACGGGCACTTCGACGCGGTGCAGCCGTTCGCGCACTGATACGGCGGGCGGGAGCGCAGCGACTCGGGGATCTGACGCGGATGGGACAATAGAGCCGGTGACGACAACTTCGACGACAACGGACGGCCTCCCGCCGAACACGGGTGAGACGACCGCGCAGGCGGTCGTCGACCTGGGTGCCATTGCGCACAACGTCCAGTTGCTGCGTGAGTACGCCGGCGAGGCCCGGCTCATGGTGGTCGTCAAGGCCGACGGCTACGGGCACGGAGCCTTGCCGGTGGCACGTGCCGCGCTCGCGGCCGGGGCCGACGAACTCGGTGTCGCCACCATCAGTGAGGCGCTGCAGGTCCGCGCGGGTGGGATCGACGCGCCGCTGCTCGCCTGGCTGCATGCCCCGGGCGCCGACTACGCCGCCGCGCTGAAGGCCGATGTCCAGGTCGCGGTGTCTTCGCTCGATCAGCTCAGCGAGTTGCTTGACGCGGCGCAGTCCACCGGGCGTCAGGCGATCACGACCGTCAAGGTGGATACCGGGCTCAATCGCAACGGGGTACCGGCCGAGTACACCCGCGACCTTTTCGAGGCGTTGGCAAAGGCGCAGGCCGAGCAGTCAATTCGGGTGCGCGGCATCATGTCTCATTTCGCGTATGCCGATCAGCTCGGTAATCCCACCATCGACATGCAGAAAGGCCGGTTCGACGAGGCGCTCGAGCTGGCACGTGATCTGGGGCTGCGTTACGAGGTGGCACACCTGTCGAATTCGGCGGCCACGCTGACTCGTCCCGATGTCCGATATGACATGGTGCGCGCGGGTATTGCGCTGTACGGCGTCAACCCGATGCCGGGCGAGATACAGACCGGCCTGATTCCGGCGATGTCGCTCACGTGCGCGGTGTCGTCGGTGAAGCCGGTGCGGGCCGGTGAAGGAGTGTCCTACGGACACGTATGGACTGCTTCGCGCGATACCAACGCGGCCCTCATCGGGATCGGTTACGCCGATGGCGTGGTCCGTGGACTGGGTAACCGCTTCGAGGTGGCCATCGGAGGGCGCCGCTACCCGAACATCGGCCGTGTCTGCATGGACCAGTTCGTGGTTGACGTGGGAGACAACGAGGCCGGGGTGCGGGCCGGCGATGTCGCAACGCTTTTCGGTTCGGGTGCGGCGGGGGAACCCACCGCGCAGGAATGGGCGGAGCTGCTCGACACCATCGCCTACGAGGTGGTGACCTGCCCACGCGGCAGGGTGGTGCGAACGTACCGGGATTCCAGGACCGTTGAGCAGTAAGTCGAACGCCTGGCTGGCCGGCGTGGCGGGGCTCGGTGCGGTGGTGACGGTGGCAGGTGTCGGCACCGCGCGCTCGATCGGTAGACGCAGGTTCGATGATCCCTACCGCGACGAGGATTTCGACCTCTTGGAGACCGATCGCGGCAGCATCGTGATGACCGACGACGGTGTGCCGCTGGCGGTTCGGGAGGTGGGTCCGTCGAACGCGCCGCTGACCGTCGTGTTCGTACATGGCTTCTGTCTGCAGATGGCGTCGTTTCATTTCCAGCGCCGCGAGCTCGCGAGCCGCTGGGGAGACAACGTCCGCATGGTCTTCTATGACCAGCGCGGACACGGGCGCTCGGGCCTGCCGGCTCCCAAGTCGTGCACCATCCGCCAGCTCGGCGACGATCTCGAGTCGGTGCTGAGGGTGTTGGTACCTCGCGGTAATGCTGTCCTGGTGGGGCATTCGATGGGCGGCATGACCATCCTTGCCCACGCCGGACGTCATCCCGAGCAGTACGGCCGCAGGATTGTCGGGGTCGGGTTGATCGCCAGTGCGGCCGAAGGTCTTTCGCATACTGCTATCGGTGAGGGGTTGCGCAATCCGGCGCTGCGGGTGCTGCGCACGGCCGTGCACTACGCGCCGCGGCCCGCCCACCACGGCCGCGGCGCGGTCAAGTCGCTCGTCGGTCCGGTGCTGCAGGCCGCCTCATACGGAGGTCAGCGGGTGAGCCCGACCTTGGTGAGGTTCAGTGAGCGCATGATTCATCAGACACCCGTCACGACCATCGTGGATTTTCTGCGGGCGCTCGAGGAGCACGACGAGACGGCGGCATTGCCGACCATCGCGCCGCTGCCGAGCCTGGTGGTATGCGGTGATACCGACATGCTCACCCCGCTGGTTCAATCGGAGTCCATGGCAGCGCAATTGGGGTCGAGCGGGCACAACGAGTTGATCCTGGTGCGCGAATCGGGGCATCTGGTGCAACTGGAACATCCCGGAATCGTCAACGACGGCATCGATCGTCTTGTCAGGCGCTCGACACCAACACTTTTCGCTGCCATCAAACAGCGTCTGCGTGATCGGACCGGACTGTGATCGATGAGTCGGGACGCATCGCGTTGCCCACACTGCAGGACACACTGGATTTCGGGGCACGGATCGGGCGTGACCTCGCCGCGGGCGACGTCGTCGTGCTCGATGGTGCGCTGGGGGCGGGAAAGACCGCATTGACCAAGGGAATCGCGGTGGGCATGGATGTCGACGGCCCCATCACCTCGCCGTCGTACGTGCTGGCCCGCGTCCACGAGGCGCGGCGCCCGGGTGCACCGGCACTGGTACATGTGGACGTCTATCGGCTGCTGGAACATCACGGGGCCGACCTGCTCGGCGAGCTCGACTCACTGGATCTCGATACCGACCTGGACGATTCGGTGGTCGTCGTGGAGTGGGGCGAGGGGCTGGCAGAACGGTTGTCGGAACACCATCTGGACATCCGGCTGCAACGCGCGCCCGACTCCGATGAACGCACCGCAACCTGGCATTGGAGCCGTAAGCCGTGAGCGTGATACTTGCCCTGGACACCGCCACCCCCGCCATCACAGCGGGGCTTGTGAGACGGGCGCCGGACGGATCGGTGCAGGCCTTGTCCGAACGAATCACCATGGGTGCCAAGGGACATGCTGAGGCGCTTACCCCCAATATCGGGGCGGCGTGTGCCGATGCCGGGGTCGCCGTCGGTGAACTCGACGCGATTGTGGTGGGTTGCGGTCCGGGTCCGTTCACCGGACTGCGCGTCGGGATGGCGACCGCCGCGGCGATGGGCCTGGCGCTGGATATCCCGGTGTACCCGGTGTGCACACTCGACGCGATCGGCCATGACACCACCGGCAGCGTGCTCGTCGTCACCGACGCGCGCCGGCGTGAGGTGTACTGGGCCGGCTACCACGACGGAACACGCATCGGCGGCCCGGCCGTCGACGCGCCCGCGGACGTCTCGGTGCAGGGCTACACCCTGGTGGCTGGATCGCCGCATCACACAGCGCTTTTCGATCTCCCGGTGCTTGACCGTCAGTTCCCGTCTCCGTCGCGGCTGGTACAGGTGGTTGACTGGGGACAGCCTCCGGGTGCACTGACGCCGCTGTATCTGCGTCGCCCCGACGCCAAAGAACCGCGTCGATGACGGTCGAGCTGAAGCCTCTTCGCCGGCGCGACGCCCGTCGGTGCGCCGAACTTGAGGCCATTCTGTTCGCAGGTGATGACCCGTGGCCGGAGTCGGCCTTCCGCGCGGAGCTCGCGTCCGCTCACATCCACTATCTGGCGGCCAGGGACGGGCACACGCTGGTGGGATACGGCGGCATCTCCCGGTTGGGGCATCACGAACCGGAGTACGAGATCCACACCATCGGCGTGGATCCCGCCTACCAGAAACAGGGCATCGGACGGCGTCTGCTGGACGAGCTGCTTGCGCATGCGGATCGGGATCCGGGGCCGGTGTTCCTGGAGGTCCGCACCGACAATGCGGCGGCGATCACGCTCTACCACGGCACCGGATTCGAGACCGTCGGCGTGCGCAAGCGGTACTACCCGGGCAGCGGAGCCGATGCGTTCACCATGAAACGCCCTGCGCAGGGCATCGTGAAATAGGCTGGTGCGGCCATGACAGTCATCCTCGCCATCGAAAGCTCCTGCGACGAAACCGGAGTGGGTATCGCCGAGCTGACCCCCGACGGGTCGGTGGTGCTGTTGGCCGATGAGGTGGCCTCCAGCGTCGACGAGCACGCACGTTTCGGTGGCGTGGTGCCGGAGATCGCGTCCCGCGCGCATCTGGAGGCACTCGGCGTCACCGCGCGGCGCGCGCTAGACATCGCAGGCGTGCAGAAGCCCGACGTGGTCGCCGCGACCATCGGTCCGGGTCTTGCGGGTGCGCTCCTGGTCGGGGTATCGGCCGCCAAGGGGCTGGCATTGGCCTGGGGGGTGCCCTTCTATGGGGTGAACCATCTGGGCGGGCACATTGCCGCCGATGTCTACGAGAACGGGCCGCTGCCCGAATGCGTGGCGCTGCTGGTCTCGGGCGGGCACACCAGCCTGCTGCATGTGCGCTCGCTGGCCGAGCCCATCGAGGAACTCGGTGCCACGGTGGATGATGCCGCCGGTGAGGCCTATGACAAGGTCGCGCGGCTACTCGGCCTGGGGTACCCGGGCGGCAGAGTGCTCGACGAGCTTGCGCAACAAGGGGATTCATCGGCTGTCCCCTTTCCGCGAGGCATGACGGGGCCGCGCGACGACAGACACAGCTTCAGTTTCTCGGGGCTTAAGACGGCCGTTGCCCGCTACATGGAAAAACACCGCGAAGACTCGGATTTCTCTGCCGCCAATGTGGCTGCGGGCTTTCAGGAGGCGGTCGCCGATGTGTTGACCATGAAGGCGGTGCGCGCGGCGGCGGACCTGGGGGTCTCGACGCTGCTGATCGCCGGTGGTGTGGCCGCCAACTCGCGGGTACGCGTACTTGCCGAGCAGCGGTGTGCCGAGGCCGGTCTGACGCTTCGCGTGCCACCGCTGCGGTTGTGCACCGACAACGGCGCCATGATCGCTTCCTTCGCGGCGCATCTGGTGGCTGCGGGCGCCGAGCCCTCCTCGCTGCAGGCCGCGGCAGATCCTGGGCTGCCGGTGGTGAAGGGGCAGGTGCGGTGACGGGCCCCAGCGACAGCGTGGCCGACCGCCTTGCCATCACCGATCTGTTGTATCGATACGCCGAGCTGATGGACGCGGGGGACTTCGACGGAGTCGGGGAGCTCCTCGGCCGCGGCTCCTTCGGCGGCGAGCAGGGCAGTGTGTCCGGCGCCTCGGCCATTACCAAGCTCTTCTTCACCACCACCCGTCGCTACCGCGAGACCGGCGGCACCCCGCGCACCAGGCATCTGGTGCTCAACCCGATCGTCGAGGTCGCGGGCGACCGCACGGCCTCGGCGCGGTCGACGTTTTGCGTGGTGCAGGCCACCGAGCAGCTGCCGCTGCAGCCGATCGTCGTGGGTCGATACCGGGATACGTTCGGCCGTGACGAGCACGGGTGGTACTTCAGCTCGCGCCGGGTGGATGTGGAGATGGTCGGTGATGTGTCGGCCCACCTGCTCATGGATCCCGGGACCCTGAGCGGGTAACGACAACCCAGCCTTGAGCGCTAGCACTCTCATGTATAGAGTGCTAGATGGCGATCGGTTGACGTCGTGTCGGCACCCGCGACGACGGCGCGGCACTCATCCGGCCGCCGAAGCATCTGTTGACAATCCAGGCTCATGGGCATCAGGCCCACCGAGCCACCCTGAGAGGGAAAGGGATCACTGTGGCCGTGAACATCAAGCCACTCGAGGACAAGATCCTCGTACAGGCCAATGAGGCCGAGACCACGACCGCTTCCGGTCTGGTCATCCCGGACACCGCCAAGGAGAAGCCGCAAGAAGGCACCGTCGTCGCAGTTGGCCCCGGCCGCTGGGATGAGGATGGCGAAAAGCGGATCCCCCTGGACGTGTCCGAGGGTGACGTCGTCATCTACAGCAAGTACGGCGGCACCGAGATCAAGTACAACGGCGAGGAGTACTTGATTCTGTCGGCTCGCGACGTGCTGGCTGTCGTTAGCAAGTAACACCGTGTGACCGCCCCGGAAACCACCTGCGTTGCAGGCGTTTTCCGGGGCGGCACGCGTTTTACCCATTCCTGTCGGTGCTGAATCAGCCGAATAGAGAGAACACATGAGCAAGCTGATCGAATTCAACGAGACCGCGCGCCGCGCCCTGGAAGCCGGGGTCAACAAGCTGGCCGACGCGGTCAAGGTCACGCTCGGTCCCCGTGGTCGGCACGTGGTGCTGGCCAAGGCATTCGGCGGTCCCGCCGTGACCAACGACGGCGTCACCATCGCCCGCGACATCGACCTGGAAGACCCCTTCGAAAACCTGGGTGCCCAGCTGGTCAAGTCGGTGGCGACCAAGACCAACGACGTCGCCGGTGACGGCACCACCACCGCCACGGTGCTGGCGCAGGCGCTGGTCAAGGCCGGTCTGCGCAATGTGGCCGCTGGTGCCAACCCGATTGCGCTCGGCGCCGGTATCGCCCGCGCCGCGGACGCGGTGTCCGAGCGTCTGCTGACGGTGGCCGCACCGGTGTCCGGTGAGCACGCCATCGCCCAGGTGGCCACGGTCTCCTCGCGCGATCCGGAGATCGGCGAGCTGGTCGGCGAGGCCATGACCAAGGTTGGCGGCGACGGTGTGGTCAGCGTCGAGGAATCGTCGACCATCAACACCGAGCTGGTCATCACCGACGGTGTGCAGTTCGACAAGGGCTACCTGTCGCAGTACTTCGTGACCGACTTCGATGAGCAGAAGGCGATCCTGGAAGACGCGCTGGTGCTGCTGCATCGCGACAAAATCAGCTCGCTGCCCGATCTGCTGCCGCTGCTGGAGCTGGTGGCCAAGGAGGGTAAGCCGCTGCTAATCGTGGCCGAGGACGTGGAGGGTGAGCCGCTGTCCACTCTGGTCGTCAACGCGATCCGCAAGACCCTCAAGGCCGTCGCGGTGAAGGCGCCGTTCTTCGGCGACCGCCGCAAGGCGTTCCTGGAGGACCTGGCGATCGTCACCAACGCCCAGGTGGTCAACCCCGATGTGGGTCTGTCGCTGCGCGAGGCGGGCATCGAGGTGCTCGGCACCGCACGCCGCATCGTGGTGAGCAAGGACGAGACGGTCATCGTCGAGGGCGGCGGCACCGAGGATGCCATCAAGGCGCGTGTCGCTCAGCTGAAGGCGGAGATCGAGACCACCGACTCTGACTGGGACCGCGAGAAGCTGCAGGAACGCCTGGCCAAGCTGGCCGGCGGTGTCGCGGTGATCAAGGTGGGCGCTGCCACCGACACCGCGCTCAAGGAGCGTAAGCACCGTGTCGAGGACGCCGTCTCGGCGGCCAAGGCCGCTGTGGAGGAGGGCATCGTCGCCGGTGGCGGCAGCGCCCTGGTGCAGGCTCGTTCGGCGCTGGACGGTTTGCGTGTCGAGCTCAAGGGTGACGAGGCCAAGGGTGTCGACGTGTTCGAGTCCGCGTTGTCGGCGCCACTGTTCTGGATCGCCGCCAATGCGGGGCTGGACGGAGCCGTTGTGGTCAGCAAGGTAGCCGAGCTGGACGCGGGGCATGGCTTCAATGCCGCCACGCTCGAGTACGGCGACCTGATCGCCGATGGCGTCATCGATCCGGTGAAGGTGACACGTTCGGCCGTCATCAACGCGGCGTCCGCCGCACGGATGATCCTGACCACCGAGACCAGCATCGTCGATAAGCCGGCCGAGGAAGCAGATCACGGGCATGGCCATCACGGCCACGCTCACTAGGCATACACGCGAAAACACCCCCGGCCCAACAGGACCGGGGGTGTTTTCCTATGCCCGTCGAGGACTGCTACGCGGCGGCCTTGGAAGCCTTCGGTGCCGAACCCGCATGTGAACCAGTCGAGTGCGAGGACGGCCCACCGGCCCCTGCCGTCGACGAGTGATGCTCACTGTCTGGCCCCGACGACGACGGCTGCGCTGAACCGTTGCTCTTATCCGTCACCGGGGAGGCGGATTTGGCCTGTGGGCTGTTGTCCGATGCTGCGGACGCGTGCTCAGGTCGGCCAGAATCAGACGTTGACGTGGCGGCCTCTTTGCGGCCGCTCGTGGTCTCTGCCGTGGCCGCTCCATTTTTCGGAGACGTAAGCGTCGCGCTCTTGGGTGAGGTGGCCGTGACGTCCGGCGCGCTCACCGCCGACGAGGAAACCCCCTCATGGGCAATAGGTTTGGCCGTGCCGTTCTTCGGCGACGTGAGTGTGGTGCTCTTGGGTGAGGTGGCTGTCGCTTCTGGCGAGCTTGTCGGAGGCGTCGCGGCCTTACCGGCAGGCTCCTGGTTCTCTGGCGCGGTAGCGGCGGCGGCCTTGGATTCCTCGGCTTGTGGCGTCTGCGTAGCCACTGTCTCGTACACCTGTGCGCTGGTTCCCGTCGCGGCGGCGGGCGGCGGCGTGTGGGCGGCACTCGAATTCGTCTCCGGCGCAGCAGTTGCACTGTGCGGAGCGGACTTGGCGGTCAGCTGAGCCGGGGTCGCCTTGGCAGAGTCCACTTCCCGGGAAGCGGGTACTGCCGCCACCATGTGCGGGTTCGTATCGGCTGCGGGCTTTTCCGGCGACTGAGCTGTAACGGTGGCCGGTGGAGCATTGTTGGGCGTACCTGCCAGTGCCGTGACGATACGGCCAAGCACGGTGTTGGGGTTACTGGCAATTGTGGCCAGCAGGTTGCCGAGTGCCTTGGGCAGCGTCGCCGTGATGGCTTTGATGATCGGGCCGATCACCGGCACCGACTGCAGGCCGATCAACCCTGTGGGACCGGCCTTGACCGGGGTTGCCAGCCCGGTCACGCCGGTCGGCGAGAGAGCGGTCGTTGTCTCGGCGCCGACTGCTTCGGCCGTTCCCGTTGTGGTGGCGGTCGGATCGACTGCCTGCCCTGGCACGATCGGCGCGGGCACCGTCGGGTTGTAGGGCTTTCCGCCCAGAATCGCCATGCTTTCGGCGATCGCGGCCGGCAGTTGGCCAATGGCTTGCACGATCTTGCTCATCGGTGTGAAGAGGCTGAGCTGTTGTACCTTGCTGGGGTCGGCGGTGCGGTCATACCCGGCTTCCACGAAAACCCGGAGCACGGGGTCGAGGAAGTCCACGAATCGCTGCGCACCGATCGTCGCTGCCGCGACATGGAACGGGTACAGGATGGGTAGCAGCTGGGGGATGGTCACGTACGTCGTGTTCCCCACCGTGGTTGATACCGCATTCGGGTTGTTCGGGTTGTCGAGGGCATATCCGGGAAAGATATGTTCGAAAGCGATTCCGACAAGGGAGTTCGTGATCGCCAGCGGGTTGAAGTAGGCGGGGAAGTCGGCAAAGCCGTCGTACTGATTCTGGTAGTCGACAGTCTTGAATGGGCTGTCGACCGGGCCTGGCCGGCCGAAGGGGAAGAGGTCGTTCAAGACCGGTACCTGGCTGAGGAACCCTAAGCGCGTCAGCATGCCGCCCACCGGGCGCGATGGGTTGCCCAGCAGAGTGAAGTTGTAGTTCTGGGCGTTCGCGACGTAGGCGGGGTCGTTGGCCATGGCGGCTCGCACCACTTCGAGCACCTGCGCCCCCTGCGACAGTCCGGCCAGCGTGACCTTCTCGCCCGCCGGCACTTTTTTCAGGTCGGTGAGCACAAACGACGCGCCCTTGTCGGTGGATTTGGTCATCGACTGCGGCCAGTAGGGGAGATCGGACAGGCCGGGGAGGTCGGACAGGATCGGGTAATTCAGGTTGATACTGCCCGGATAGGGAACCGAGTGGTACGTGTCTCCCTCCGGGACGATCTTGCCGTAGAAGTACGCGGGGATGGTCAACCCGAACCCTTCAAACGAGCCGCCCACGCCAATGGTGGTTCCGGTCAACCGGACTTCGGCCGTATAGGCCGGCCTCAGCGCCGAATGCACCGCGGGCGCTCCGGGAGATGTTCCCGCGAGTATCAGCGCCACGGCAGCACCGCTGGCGCCAATGCTCTGGCTCAGTTTCCTCACGCTCTTTGCGAATGTGACCTCGGAACTCTTGCTCCAATGGTCGCTATAAGTGAATTTTGATTCTCTACATCTGAGAATGTCCATCTATGCCCCGTTCCCGTCGTTGTGCGAGATAAATGACCTAATACATGCGCCGAGATGGCGATGAGTAATGCAGGTCACACCCGGCCCGGCGCCGAAAAGTTAACATTCATTTCGTACTGATGAGTAACTTTTGGAGACCAATAAATAGCGTCCGTGTTTGGGGTCCCACCCCAATCCCTTATGGGGGTGGGACCGGCCGACAGGCGTCGCCTTTGGTGTTCGGAGTTGCCGAGGTTTACTGAACGGATGGCCACTCGGATGTCACGACTGACGGCGCTTGTCCTGGCCGGGCTGTTGCTCTCGGGCTGCGAGGCGAACTTCGGCTTGGGGGCATCGTCACCTGAACTCGCCAAGGCGAAGCTGGAGCAGGGGCTCAAGGACGGAATCCGGGACAAGACCGGGGTCACGCTCACTGGCGCCACGTGTGAGGGACCGTTGAAGGGTGAGAAGGGCGCAACTCAGCGGTGCGCGGTCGTCGATGCGGAGGGAAAGACGATCGATGTCACGGTCATGGCGACCGACGTCCAGGGGTCGCAGATCGCTTTCAACTGGAAGGTCGATGACCGGCCGGCGGGCTCCGCCGCCTAGGTCGCGTCTCCGCAAACGTTAGGCCCCCGCCACCATCTGGTCGCGGGGGCCCAACGCATGCTGTACGTATTACGCGGAGCGACGTATCCCGCGGCGCAGGATCAGTTCGCGCTCGGACTCCGAAAGTCCACCCCAGATTCCGTAGGGCTCGGCAACGGCCAGCGCATGTGCGCGGCACTGCACCAGCACCGGGCACGCCCGGCACATCTCTTTGGCCTTCATCTCGCGTTGAGCGCGGGCACGGCCGCGTTCACCGTCGGGATGGAAGAACACTGACGAATCGACCCCTCGGCAAAGGCCCTTCATCTGCCAATCCCAAATATCTGCGTTGGGCCCAGGCAATTGCTGTGGCTGCGGCATGTGGTTAACCCTCTCGCTGCGCGCGCAGTCGACCTGCGCGTGAGTGAAGTAGCACCAGACGTGTCGCCGATGACAAGCGGTGTACACAAAGTAGGTGCGCGGTCGAAATCCAGTCAATAGGCGATGATCATGGCAACATCACGCCATTAGGTCCAGAATTAACATCACGTTCATCGTCTTTGCTCTTCGTTGGTACGTAACGCTCGCTCACCTGCGTGGTCAGCCCGTTTTGGCCGTGGGTTTTCCGTTTCCTTAATGCGGCGTTCGGCAACTGTTTACGCCGTCCGTTGACGTGGATTTAACATCCGCTGCATCAACTGTTAACTCCATTTCTTGGGGAATTGGTACCGTGACCGCGCCCATGGTGACTTTCCGATCGTCCGCAGCAGCGGTGCTTACCGACGCCGCCTTCGGGCCGCTCCCAGCAATCTGGCCGCTTCCCGTCGCCGTCACGCCCGAGGATGTCTGGCTGCGTGCCGTGGCTCTGGGGGGATCCGGACGCTATGCCGCCGCGCATGCAGAGCTGGATGCCATCGCGGTGTCGCGGCCCGGCGCGTTGGCCTCGCGGGCGCTGAGCACACGCGCATCCCTGGTGCGTCAGCTTGGCTGGCATGCACAGGCGCGCGGGTTGGACGGCCGCGCGTTGGCACTGGCCGATGGCGATGCCGAGGCTCGGTCCGATGCGTTTGTCGGGCTGGCGGCAGATGCGCTGGGACTGGCGCGGTTCCCACTTGCTCACGCTTTACTGGATCAGGCCGAGTCGTTGTCTGCGCACGGTGATGTTCGTTGGCCGTGGCGCCTGCCTTTGCGGCTGGCCTGGGTGCGCGCCGAGCTGGCGATGGTGTCCGGAGACGGTGCGCGGTCGCTGCGGTACGCCTGCACCGCCGAACGTCTCGCGCGTGACGTGCCTTCGGTAAGACACCAGGTCAAGACAGCGATGGTACTCGCGGCGGCGCTCAGCAGCGCCGGTGATTTCGATGAGTCCGCGGTCGTCGCCGCCCGCGGATTGCAGGCTGCGACGGTGAACGCACTGGTGCCGCTGCGCTGGGCGCTGGCGGCGATGTTGGCGAGTCTGCCGGCCTCCGGAGAGGTGGGGCAGGGCCGCGAAGACCTTGTTGCTGTTCGCCGCGACTGTGCCGCCTGGATAGCCCATGCGGGCGGCCGCTGGCGTCTTGAGGCGGTGGACTAAATGCGTTCCCCGTCTGCAGCCAACGCTATTGTCCTAGGTAACAGCACCACCACGGTGCATCACACGTAACGCTGGGGAATGCGCAGTCGATGACAAGTACGGAGAGCGGGCTCGACGACGTCGTTGCTGCTGCCGTCAAAGGCGATCGCGACGCGCTCTCCGAGGTACTTAGTGCCATCCGGCCCGTCGTGGTGCGATATTGCCGCGCGCGGGTCGGCACGGCGGAAAGAAGTGGTCTCTCCGCAGACGATGTTGCGCAGGAGGTGTGTCTCGCGGTGATCGCAGCGCTGCCTCGCTATCAGGATCAGGGACGCCCGTTCCTGGCGTTTGTGTACGGCATCGCCGCGCACAAGGTGGCCGATGCGCATCGTGCGATGGCTCGAGACAAGTCCGATCCGGCTGAGAGCCTTCCGGAGCAGTTCGACCGCCATGCGGGACCCGAGCAGGAGGCGCTGAACTCCGAGTCGGCGCGGCGGATGCAGGCACTGCTGGAGGTGCTGCCCGAGAAGCAGCGCGAGATCCTGATCCTTCGGGTCGTCGTGGGCCTGTCGGCGGAAGAGACCGCCGATGCGGTGGGTAGTAGTGCGGGCGCGGTGCGGGTGGCGCAGCACCGGGCACTGCAGAGACTGAAGGCAGAGATGACGCGGGCGGGCGGTGATCACCGTGGCTGATGGACGCGGATGGTTCCCCGGCGGCCAGGGCGGGCAGGAGAACGAGGGTCCCGAGGACCTGGCGGCATTGCGGCGCACCAATCGGATGATCGATGCCATCGCGGCGGATCTGCCAGTGGCGACTTCCGATTCCGACGAGTACGCCGTGGCGATGATGCTGGCGGCGTGGCGCGAGGATGTTGGACGCGAACCGATGCCGGCCAAACCCACTCTCGGGCAGGCGCGTAACGCGCTGCGTGAGCGCGGTGGCCGTTCCCGGCTGCTGGCCACGACGGTGGGTTCGGCCGCTGCTGTCACTTTGCTCTTCGGCGGATTCGGCGCGGCGGTGTACCAATCGCACCCCGGTGACGCGTTGTATGGGCTGCGTACCTCGTTGTTCGGCGCGGGCCCGGCGGTGCGCACCGACCCCGTGGTGCTCTCGGCGCAGACCGAACTCGCCCAGGTGGAAAAGCTTATTTCCCAAGGTGATTGGGAAGGGGCGCAGCAGCAGCTTGGGGTTGCCGCCGCGCGCGTGAATGAGGTCGGCGACGCCCAGCAGAAGGCCGAACTGGCCAGCCGGGTGCAGCAGGCGGAGGTCAGGATCGATGCCAAGGACCCCGTGGCGACCGTGCCGCCGGAGATGGCGACCGCGACGCCGCGAATCATGTTGTCGCCTCCGGTGATTGCGGCCACCACGACCTCGACGACTTCCACGACGTCGATATCAACCTCGGCGTCGGATACGACCTCCACGACGCCGTCCATATCCACGTCGGAGACGACCGCCACCACCTCGGCGCCGACGGAGACCCCCAGTTCGTCCGGTTCGACATCGACGAGCACTTCCGGCTCAGCCGGCTCCACGTCGCCGTCGACCACGGTGCCGGCGACCTCGACACCGTCCATATCGACGTCAACGGCTACGTCGACCCCGTCCATCGTGACGGAGACGACGACGGCACCCTCGGCGCCCGTGACATCCACGTCCGTCCCGGGGGTGACGACGTCGGTGCCGAGCGTGACGGTCAGCACCGTGGTGCCGTCTACGGCATCGATCGTGACCGCCCCGACGACTCCCGCCGGAGTGACCATCGTCACCACCCCGCACGGAGCTGCTGACGCTCCGGTGATCACCGCGCCGACGACGATTCAGGCGCCGTCACCGATCACTCGGACCCCCGACAACCCGGTACCGATCTTCCAGGCACCCGTGAACAACCCCGGTTCCATCAACAGCCCCGGCTCGATCAACAGCCCTGGTTCCGTGAACAACCCGGGCTCGGGGAGCATCAACGGATTCCCCGGCGGTGGCGGAAGCGCGGGTTCGGGGATAGACGGTCCGTCGCGGCACGCCCCGCCAATGACTTCGGTGCCGGTGGCGCCGGCCAATCCCGGGGGTGGGTCGTCCAGCCACGGCAGCGGCTCGGGCGCGAGCGCCGGCGAGTAAGCCGAAAGCGGCTAAATCAGCGGAATCCGTCGCGGTCGGTCGCTGCCTCGTTGAGTGAGGCATCCGCGTATCCGCGGCAGTAATCCCAGGTCACATAGGCTTCAGGCTCGGGATCGAAGGCCGGTTCGTGCGGACGGACGGTTCCGTCAACGAGCAGCTGCAGCAGGTTCGCGCGGAGCATGTCCCAGTCGTGATAGTGGTCCTGCTGGCATTCGTCACAGCAAACGACCAGCCCGCGAATCCCCTTGTGGGCGAGTAGCGCCTCGTAGACCGCGAGATCCGCGAGATCTTCCTCGACCGCGATCCGCTCCTGCGGGTCGAGCGGCTGGCCCGGCTCGATCGCATCGAGCGCGGCCGACGGATCATGGGGATCGTCGGCGAAGGGGTCAGGTGGCAATCCCGGCGGAAAGTGGTCGCGCACACTCTTAGAGTACGCAATTCGCGGGTTCGCGCGCCAGCTCACCTGGGGCATGTCCGGGGATATCGAGAACGAGGCGAGCCGATAGGATGGACATAATCCGCTCTATTGCGCATCCATAGCGCACTGGGGATGTATACGACGGCTATCTGGCATGGAGGCTTGAATGACCATTGCGGCAGGGTCCGTCCACACCGGCGGCGACGATCCGCACAAGGTCGCCATGCTCGGTCTGACCTTCGATGATGTGCTGTTGCTGCCCGCGGCATCGGATGTGTTGCCGAACGGTGCGGACACCTCGTCTCAGCTGACCAAGCGGATCAGGCTCAATGTGCCGCTGGTCAGCTCGGCGATGGACACCGTGACCGAGGCCCGGATGGCGATCGCGATGGCGCGTGCCGGCGGGATGGGCGTGCTGCACCGCAACCTGTCGCTGGAGGATCAAGCCGGCCAGGTCGAGACGGTCAAGCGGTCCGAGGCCGGCATGGTGACCAACCCGGTGACCTGCTCGCCCGAGAACACCCTGGCCGAGGTCGACGCGCTGTGTGCGCGATTCCGTATTTCGGGTCTACCGGTGGTGAATCCTCAGGGCGCGCTCGTGGGGATCATCACCAACCGGGACATGCGGTTCGAGGCCGATCTGTCCAAGCCGGTCGCCGAGGTGATGACCAAGCCGCCGCTGATCACCGCGCGCCAGGGCGTGACTGCCGACGCTGCGCTGGGGCTGTTGCGGCGCAACAAGATCGAGAAGCTTCCCATCGTCGACGGTGATGGCCGTCTGACGGGCCTCATCACGGTCAAGGATTTCGCGAAGACCGAGCAGCATCCCAATGCCACCAAGGACAGCGACGGACGGCTTCTGGTCGGCGCGGCGGTCGGTGTGGGCGATGACGCCTGGACGCGGGCCATGGCGCTCGTTGACGCGGGCGTCGATGTGCTGATCGTGGACACGGCGCATGCGCACAACCGCAAGGTGCTGGACATGGTCGGCAAGCTCAAGGCCGAGGTGGGTGAGCGCGTCGACGTGGTCGGCGGGAATATCGCCACCCGGTCGGGTGCCGCGGCGCTCATCGAGGCGGGCGCCGACGCGGTGAAGGTCGGCGTGGGCCCGGGCTCCATCTGCACCACCCGTGTGGTGGCCGGCGTTGGTGCACCGCAGATCACCGCGATTCTGGAGGCCTCGGCGGTCTGCCACCTGGCTGGTGTTCCGGTGATCGCCGACGGCGGCATGCAGTATTCGGGCGATATCGCCAAGGCGCTTGCCGCCGGCGCGTCCACGACGATGCTCGGCTCTCTACTGGCGGGCACCGCCGAGTCGCCCGGTGAATTGATCTTCGTCAACGGCAAGCAGTTCAAGAGCTACCGCGGCATGGGGTCCATGGGCGCCATGCAGGGACGGGGTGCTGCCGGGAACACCGGGCGGAGCTACTCGAAGGACCGCTACTTCCAGGACGACGTGTTGTCCGAAGACAAGCTGGTGCCCGAGGGCATCGAGGGCCGGGTTCCGTTCCGCGGTCCGTTGTCGACGGTCATGCATCAATTGACGGGTGGCCTGCGTGCCGCCATGGGGTACACCGGGGCATCGAGCATCGAAGAGCTGCAGCGCGCTCAGTTCGTACAGATCACCGCGGCCGGGCTCAAGGAGAGCCATCCGCATGACATCACCATGACGGCCGAAGCGCCGAACTACTACGTGCGTTAACAGTCGGCACCGCAAAGGAAGTCAACATGCGTGACCTCGTCGAAATCGGCATGGGCAGAACAGCTCGTCGTACCTATGAACTCGATGACGTGAACATTGTCCCGTCGCGCCGCACGCGTTCCTCGCAGGACGTGTCGACGGCGTGGCAGCTTGATGCCTACCGCTTCGAGATTCCGGTGGTGGCGCACCCGACCGACGCGCTGGTTTCGCCGCAGTTCGCCATAGAGCTCGGGCGGGCCGGCGGGCTAGGCGTCATCAACGGCGAGGGATTGTGGGGCCGGCACGCCGATGTCGAGGCCCGCATCGCCGAGGTGGTCGAGGTCGCCCAGAAGGAGCCCGAGCCTTCCGCCGCGATTCGCCTGCTGCAGCAGTTGCATTCGGCGCCAATCGATCCCGAGCTGCTGGCGACGGCCATCGCAGAAGTTCGCAGTGCCGGAGTGACCACCGCCGTGCGGGTGAGCCCGCAGAATGCGCAGCTACTCACCCCGCACTTGATCTCTGCCGGTATCGACCTGCTGGTCATCCACGGCACCATCGTCTCGGCCGAGCGGGTGGCCCGTGACGGCGAGCCGCTCAACCTGAAAACCTTTATCTCCGAGCTGGATATCCCCGTCGTCGCCGGTGGCGTCATCGATCACCGCACGGCGCTGCATCTGATGCGTACGGGTGCTGCCGGTGTCATCGTCGGGTACGGGCAGACCGCGGGCGCGACGACCAGCGGCGAGGTGCTGGGTATCAGTGTCGCGATGGCCACGGCCATCGCGGACGCCGCTGCCGCACGCCGCGAGTATCTCGACGAGACCGGTGGCCGGTACGTGCATGTGCTGGCCGACGGCGATATCCACACCTCGGGTGACCTCGCGAAGTCCATCGCCTGCGGTGCCGATGCCGTCGTGCTGGGGACGCCGCTGGCCGCCGCGCAGGAGGCCGCCGGTGACGGGTGGTTCTGGCCGAATGCTGCCGCGCATCCCTCGTTGCCTCGTGGCGCGCTGCTGCAGGTGGCGGTGGGGGAGCGGCCGCCGCTGAGCGAGGTGCTCGTCGGACCTTCCGATGACCCGTTTGGCACGTTGAATCTTGTTGGTGGGCTCCGTCGTTCGATGGCGAAGTCTGGATACTGCGATCTGAAGGAATTTCAGAAGGTCGGGCTGACCGTCAACTCTTAGACATGTGTCTACTTAGGGTGACCTAATTTACATTACCCCCCTCGTTGTATTCCATACTGGGCAGTAACGTGACCATGCGGAGGTAGCCAACGATGTCATCACCGGCAGCAGTCCCTGTGAAAGCTGAAGCAGATACCGACTTTGACGTCCTCATTGTCGGATCCGGATTCGGCGGGAGCGTCACCGCCATGCGATTGACCGAAAAGGGTTACCGCGTGGGCGTCCTGGAGGCCGGCCGCCGGTTCGCGGACGAGGAGTTCGCCGAGACGTCGTGGAATCTGCGCAAGTTCCTGTGGGCGCCGATGTTCAAGTGCTTCGGGATTCAGCGGATTCACCTGCTGAGCAACTGCATGATCCTGGCGGGTGCCGGGGTGGGCGGTGGTTCGCTGAACTACGCCAACACCCTGTATGTGCCGCCGGAGCCGTTCTTCAACGATCCGCAGTGGCGGGGCATCACCGACTGGCGTTCCGAACTCTCGCCGCACTACGAGCAGGCGCAGCGGATGCTCGGGGTGGTGAAGAACCCCACCTTCACCGACGCGGACCGGCTCATCAAGGAAGTCGCCGACGACATGGGCGCCGGCGACACCTTCGTCGCCACCCCGGTGGGTGTGTACTTCGGGCCCGAGGGCGCCAAGGCGCCCGGAATCAAGGTGGCCGATCCCTACTTCGGCGGCGCCGGACCCGACCGCGTGGGCTGCACCGAGTGCGGTTCCTGCATGACCGGTTGCCGGGTCGGCGCCAAGAACACCCTCGTCAAGAACTATCTGGGACTGGCCGAATCTTCTGGTGCCCAGGTCATTCCGCTTACCACCGTCACGGCTGTCGAGGAGGGCGCCGACGGGATATGGCGAGTCGCCACCAAGACCACCGGTCGCTGGGTGCGCAAGCGGCGCAAGACCTACACGGCCAAGTACGTGGTGCTGGCGGCCGGTACCTGGGGCACCCAGAACCTGCTGTTCAAGATGAAGGACAAGGGTCTGCTGCCCCGGCTGTCACAGCGCCTGGGCGTGCTGACCCGGACCAACTCCGAATCCATCGTCGGTGCAGGCCGATTGGAGTACAAGGACGATTTGGACCTCACCCACGGAGTGGCCATCACGTCCTCGTTCCATCCGACCAGCGACACGCATATCGAGCCGGTGCGCTACGGCAAGGGTTCCAACGCGATGGGTCTATTGCAGACCCTGATGACCGACGGAGACGGGGAGAAATCGCGGTGGCGTCAGCTCATCGAGGCCGCCCGTGCCGATCCGAGGGGCACCTTGCGCATGCTCAACGTGACGCAGTGGAGCGAGCGCACCGTGATCGCCCTCGTCATGCAGCACCTGGACAACTCGATCACCACCTTCACCAAGAAGACGCTGTTCTGGCGGCGGCTTGACAGCAAGCAGGGCCACGGCGAGCCCAACCCCACCTGGATTCCCGCGGGCAACGAGGCCACCAGGCGACTGGCTGCCAAGATCGACGGTGTGGCCGGTGGCACCTGGGGCGAGCTGTTCAACATTCCGCTGACCGCGCACTTCCTGGGCGGGGCCGTGATCGGAACGAGCCCGGAGGACGGTGTCATCGATCCGTATCACCGCGTGTACGGCTACCCGACCATGTACGTCGTGGACGGTGCGGCCATCTCGGCCAACCTGGGCGTCAACCCATCGCTGAGCATCACCGCACAGGCCGAGAGAGCGGCGTCGTTGTGGCCCAATAAGGGCGAGACGGATCTGCGGCCGGAGCAGGGTCTGCCGTATCAGCGGATGGCGGCGGTTCCCCCGTCGCACCCCGTCGTCCCGGCAGGTGCGCCCGGTGCATTGCGGAGTCTGCCGATCGAACCGGTGCGGTCGGTCAGCTAGTCCCCCGCAAGCGGGAAGTAGCCCCAGCGCCACTAAGCTAAGCCGGTGGCGCAAACGGAGCAGCATGGCGACCGACCGGTTCTGGTCATTGACTTCGGGGCACAGTACGCGCAGCTGATCGCGCGGCGCGTGCGTGAGGCGCGGGTGTTCTCCGAGGTGATCCCGCACTCGGCGAGCATCGATGAGATCAAGGAACGCAACCCTCGGGCCATCGTGCTGTCCGGTGGTCCATCGAGCGTCTACGAAGAGGGTGCACCTCAACTCGACCCCGCCGTATTCGACTTGGATGTTCCGGTTTTCGGTATCTGCTACGGCTTTCAGGCCATGGCGCAGGTGCTCGGCGGAACCGTCGCACACACCGGCACCAGCGAGTACGGCCGCACCGAGCTGAAGGTCGTGGGCGGAGACCTGCATGAGGGCCTGCCCGGCCTTCAGCCCGTGTGGATGAGCCACGGCGATGCGGTAACCGAAGCACCCCAAGGTTTTACCGTGGTCGCCAGCAGCGAAGGTGCTCCCGTGGCGGCGTTCGAGGATCGGGCACGGCGTCTGGCCGGGGTGCAGTACCACCCAGAGGTGCTGCATTCGCCGCACGGACAGCAGGTGCTCAGCCGCTTTCTGCATGAGTTCGCGGGCATCGAATCGGCATGGACGGCAGCCAATATCGCCGAATCGCTGGTCGAGCAGGTGCGCGCGCAGATCGGAGACGGGCGTGCGCTGTGCGGGCTGTCCGGCGGGGTGGACTCAGCGGTGGCGGCGGCTCTGGTGCAACGCGCCATCGGCGACCGCCTGACCTGTGTGTTCGTTGACCATGGGCTGCTGCGCAGCGGTGAGCGGGCGCAGGTGGAGCACGACTTCGTGGCGGCTACGGGCGCCAAGCTGGTGACTGTCGATGTCGCGGAAAAGTTCCTGGGTGAGCTTGCCGGTGTCAGTGACCCGGAGACCAAGCGCAAGATCATCGGCCGTGAATTCATCCGGGCGTTCGAGGGCGCCGTCTCCGATGCGATCGGTAACTCGGAGGATGGCATCGAGTTCCTGGTGCAGGGCACGCTGTACCCCGATGTCGTCGAATCCGGGGGCGGCAGTGGCACTGCCAACATCAAGAGCCACCACAATGTGGGCGGGCTCCCCGAAGATCTGACCTTCACCCTGGTGGAGCCGCTGCGGCTGCTGTTCAAGGACGAGGTCCGCGCGGTAGGCCGTGAACTGGGTCTGCCCGAGGAAATCGTTGGCCGCCAACCATTCCCGGGGCCGGGGCTGGCCATCAGGATCGTCGGTGAGGTTACCTCCGATCGGTTGGATACCCTGCGCCGTGCCGATGCCATTGCGCGCGAGGAACTTACCGCCGCCGGTCAGGACCGCAACATCTGGCAGTGCCCGGTGGTGCTGTTGGCCGATGTGCGCTCGGTTGGGGTGCAGGGCGACGGACGCACCTATGGGCACCCGATCGTATTGCGGCCGGTGTCCAGTGAGGACGCGATGACCGCTGACTGGACCCGCCTGCCTTATGAGGTGCTGGAACGGATCTCGACGCGAATCACCAACGAGGTTCCCGAGGTGAACCGGGTAGTGCTGGATATCACCAGCAAGCCGCCCGGCACCATTGAATGGGAGTGAGCTACCTAGGTTCGGTTACGGCGGGTTGGAACCGCCACCAGCGCAACGCCGATGGCGATCGCCACGGCAATCGCGATCCAGCCGAGCAGATTGCTGTGCACTAGCGCTCCGAAGTCTTGGCCGGTCAAAGCCCAGCCTCCGACGAGCAGGGCGACCAGCCCGGACAGTGCTAGCAAGATGGATGGTCTGCCCTTCTCGTCGGTGTCGGCCTCCGGTGTCGGCTCCACGGGATTTTCCGCGGTGAGCTCATTGTCGGTGCCGGTCGTTGGTTCGTCGATGTTCTCAGACACGTTGCACCTCAATGCTTCCTACATTTGCCGTTGCGTTGATTGTCAGGACGGGGCCGACACCCTTGGGTGAGGGCAGGCAATCGAAGCTGCCCATGCCCACCTCGCACGAGGTGCGTACATTCATCGAAGGGGGAACGAGCACCTGGATATCGCCCATCCCGACGTCGAGGTAGACCGTTTTATCGTTGGTGAGCGTGACCTGCGTGAGGTCAAGGGTGATCGTGCCGACGCCGACCTCGTAGTACTCCTCGATATCGGAAGCCTCTGTAACACGGTAATTTTGGTCGCCGACGTTGAGTGACACCTCGAGCGGACCGATCGAGGATGCTACGACGACGAACCCGGCCAGCGGTATCGCCAGAAAGAGCAGTGAGTAGCCGCTGCGAAGCCATGCGCCCACCAGTAAGCCGACCCCGAGGACGACCAGTGCCGCTGCCGCGACCACGACGGGTGTCACCCAGTTGGCGCCCAGCAGTCCGATGGCCACGAGCAGAGCACTGACGATGAGTGCCGCGCCGATGGTTACCTTGGGTACGGGCGACTTGGGCTTGGCCGGAGGCGCCGGCAGGGGAGCCGGATCGGGTAGATCCCAGGCGAAAGGGGCCGCCCGCAGTGGATCCCAGTTGGGTGGGGGAGGCGGTAAGAGAGGGCTGGTGGCCGCGGTATGGCTGTTCGGTTCGCCATCTTCGGCCGGGCCGGGCTGCGTCGTCGAACTCGCCGGAGGTGGTGGGGTTTCGGTCTGGCGCTGATAGAGCAGATACCAGCCCCCGAGCAGGACAACGGCACTGACGAATCCCCAGGGATCGCGGTCGGGGTCGATGAAGGGTCCCCCGACAAGCAGCAGGACGATGATCCAGAAGACCATCTTCACCTTGGACTCGTGGTACGGAGTGGTGTAGCGGGCGGTGGGCATCAGCAGCCAGCACGCCACATACATGATGGCGCCTGCCCCGCCGAAAATTGTTGTGACCACGAAGATTACGCGCACCAGCAGCGGGTCCACGTTGTACCGGTAGCCGATTCCCGCGGCAACACCCGCCAGCTTGCCGTGCCCGGGCAGCCGCAACGGCCGGGTGCGCCACATGTCTCCGAGCGTGGAGGACGGCGTCCGTTTGGTGGTGGTATCCGTGTCCATGACAGCTATGTTGCCCAGTCGCGGGCATGTCCGCCATCAGGATTCACCCTGATCTTTGCAAGGCGGGGGTTCAGGGATAAGCCCGATGCCCTATGGAGCTTTGCCATGGCAGTATCGCAGAGGTGAGTCCCACGTTTCGGAATGCCTTCGCCAGCGGGAATCGGCTGACTGCCGCCCCGCCCTTGCGTCGGCGTACCGGTGGCCGGGTAATCGCCGGGGTCGCCGGGGGGCTCGCCGATCATCTCGACGTTCCGGTGTTTCGGGTGCGGTTGGCCTTCGCAGTGCTTGGCGCGGCCAGCGGAATGGGCATCGCGGCGTACGGGCTGCTGTGGCTGCTGATGCCGCCGGGCGACGACGTTGCCGCTGTCAGCGCAACGGACCGCAGGCGGGCGACGGGGCTATTGCTGTTGAGTCTTGCCGCGCTGATCATCTTGATGTCGACGGTCAGTGGTTCGACGGCGGCACTGGTTTTCCCCATCGTGCTGGCACTGGTCGGGCTCGCCGTGGTGTGGCGCGAATTCGATTCGCAGGGGCCGAGTTCGGCCGTGCTGGGGGAGTCGGGCAAATCGTCGCTACTGACCTTGGTCCGGGTGATTGCCGGTGCCGCACTGGTCTTCGGCGGGATCGCCGTGGTGGTCTTGCGCAATGTGGATCTGTCCTCGCTGCGTGACTCGTTGGTGGCGATCGCGGCCACCCTGGTGGGCGCAATGCTGCTGACGGTGCCCTTGTGGTTGCGGTTGTGGCGTGCCCTCGGTGCCGAGCGTGCCGCGCGCATCCGTACCGAAGAGCGTGAAGAGATCGCCTCGCATCTCCACGATTCGGTGCTGCAGACGCTGGCGCTGATCCAGAAGCGGACAGATAACCCCAGCGAGGTGCTACGGCTGGCTCGCAGCCAGGAACGCGAACTGCGCAGCTGGTTGTTCTCCGCGGGGGTGTCCTCGGACTCGTCTCTGGCGCAGGAGCTACGTACCGTGGCCGGAGAGGTGGAGGATGCGCATACCGTGGTGGTCAATTCGGTGATCGTCGGTGATGCCGACCTATCTCTGGAACCCGAGACCAGACGAGCGCTGATCGGGGCAACCCGCGAGGCACTCGTCAATGCTGCCAAACATTCCGGGCAATCGGATATCAACCTGTATGCCGAGGTGGAACCCGGCCAGATCAGTGTGTTCGTCAGGGATCGGGGCAAGGGGTTTGATCTGGAGGCGGTGCCACAGGATCGGCAGGGCATCGTGCGCTCCATCAAAGCCAGGGTGATGCGCCGGGGTGGGCAGGTGCAGATCAAGTCGGAGATCGGCAAGGGCACCGAGGTGCGAATTACCATGCCGTACAAGCTCTACGACGTCGACGAGAAAGAAGAGTGATGCTGCGGGTATTCCTGGTCGACGATCACGGGGTGTTCCGGTCCGGGGTGCGGGCGGAGCTGGCCGGTGAATCGGATATCGAGATCGTGGGCGAGGCCGGTTCGGTTGTCGAGGCGGTCGCCGGAATACGATCCAGTGCACCGGATGTGGTGTTGCTCGATGTGCACATGCCCTCCGGTGGAGGGGTCGCCGTCATCAACGGAGTCGGCGGCTCGGGACCGGTCTTTCTTGCGCTCAGTGTGTCGGATGCCGCTGAGGATGTCATCGCGGTGATTCGTGCGGGAGCCAGAGGCTATGTCACCAAGACGATTTCGGGAAGTGAACTCGCCGAGGCTGTGCGCCGGGTGGCCGGTGGGGATGCGGTGTTCAGCCCGCGGCTTGCCGGATTCGTGCTCGATTCGTTCACCGGGCGGTCGAATACCCCGGAGCCGGCACTGGATCCGGAGCTGGATTCGTTGACCCCACGCGAGCTTGAGGTGCTGCGGCTCCTTGCCCGCGGATACACCTACCGGGAGATTGCCGAGGATCTGGTGATCTCGGTCAAGACGGTGGAGACGCACGCCTCTAATGTGCTGCGTAAGACCCAGCAGTCCAATCGCAACGCGTTGACCCGCTGGGCGCACACCCGCCAGCTCGACTAGGTCTCGTCGACACCGCGCCTCATGGCGGGTATGTGCGATACGAATCCGCCACGACACGGCGTGTCGGCAGAGCGGCCCAGTTCCTACCTCCTGCCTTGACGGTTGTCGGTGGCGAGGTGTTTACTCCAGTCATCGAACATGTGTTCTAGTCGAGTGTGTCTGGAGGTGCGGTTGTGACGGCAGTGACGGCCGCCGACGAGATGCTGGTGAACCGTGCTGACCAGCTACAAAAGCTCCGGCAGCAGATGGCTGCGATATCGGGAAAGGTTGGCGGAGACAGGTCATCGGCGGGGCGGTTTCACGAGGCGTTACCGGATGCTCAATCTTTGCTGCCGGTATCCGATGCGCTGGCCAGCTCGATAGGGCACGTGTTGCGGCGCGGCACGGTCGCGGTGGCCAGCGGGGCCCGGTCGTTGCCCTTGGATGTGGTGGCTTCGGTGACCGCGGCGGGCGGGTACGCCGCGATTGTGGGTATGCCGGAGGTGAGTGTGCTGGCGGCGGTGGAAAAGGGAGCGGACCTGAGCCGTCTGGCGTTGATTCCTCGCCCGGGTCTGAGTGCGGTGGAGGTGGCCTCGGTGCTTATGGACGGGATGGATCTGGTGGTGCTGGGTCTGGGGGGACGAAAGGTGACCTCGACGTCGGCGCGCGCGATGGTGGCCCGGGCGCACAGCAACGGATGCACGCTGTTGGTTGCCGATGGGGACTGGGAGGGCGCCGCGGTGCGGTTGCAGGCCCGGGTGACCGGCTATGACGGGGTGTCCGCCTGTGGCCTGGGCCGAATTCGTGGCGTGCGGACGACGGTCCGGGCAACAGGGCGCAGGGCGCCCAGAGCCGCCGGGGCGGCGACGTCCAGCTCAAGAGCTGCCGGGGAGGTGTGTGGCAGCCGTGGCTCGATCAGGTCCGCCTAAACGACAGCGTAAAGCTCCACGGGTGCTGGCGATTTGGTGCCCGGATTGGCCGGCGGTGGCCGCCGCGGCGATGGCCGACCTTCCTGCCACCCGGCCCGTGGCGGTGACCCTGGCCAACAGGGTCACCGCGTGCACGGCCGCCGCGCGGGCGCTGGGAGTCCGCCGGGGTATGCGCCGCCGCGAGTCCCAGGCCCGTTGTCCACAGCTGCATATCGCGGTGGCCGATGTCGATCGCGATGCGCGGTTTTTCGAGCCGATGATCGCCGCGGTGGATGACCTGGTGCCGGGGGCCGAGATTTTGCGCCCGGGGCTGATGGCGCTTCCGGTGGCCGGTGCGGCCCGGTACTTCGGCAGCGAGCAGACCGCGGCCGAGCGGCTGGCCGATGCGGTGTCGGTGGCCGGGGCCGAATGTCAGGTGGGCATCGCCGATCAGATGTCCACGGCGGTGTACGCCGCGCGGCATGCGGCACTGGTACCGCCCGGTGGGGATGCGGAGTTCCTGGCGTCCTTGTCGATCAAAGAGATGGCCGCCGAACCCAGCCTGTGCCATCCGCAGCGTGAAGACTTGGTTGATCTGCTGTGGCGCATGGGAATACGCACCATGGGTGCCTTCGCGGAACTAGCGCGGTCCGATGTCGCCTCACGGTTCGACGATGACGCGGTACAGGCGCACCGCCATGCGCGAGCCGAACCGCAGCGCCCTCCCTCGGGGCATGCGGTCCCGGCGGAGCTGGGAGTCGCGCTGCCATGCGATCCGCCGATCGACCGGGTGGATGCGGCGGCTTTTGCGGGACGCACGCTGGCGATGAGCCTGCACGAGGTGCTGTCCTCGGCAGGAGTTGCCTGCTCCCGGTTGGCCATTCACGCGGTGACGGTGGACGGCCAGGAGCTGTCGCGGGTGTGGCGGTGTGCCGAGCCGCTCACCGAGGAGGCGACGGCCGACCGGGTCCGCTGGCAGCTTGACGGCTGGCTTGCCCGGCGCCGGTCTCTGGACGGGCCGGTGGCGATGTTGCGGTTGGAGCCGGTCGAAGTGGTGGCCGCCGAAGCGCTGCAGTTGACGTTGTGGGGAGCGGTGGGCGCCGAGGAGCGCCAGCGGGCCCGCCGCGCATTGACACGAGTTCAGGATCTGTTGGGAGAGGAGTCGGTACAGGTGGGAGTGGTCAGCGGTGGGCGGGGCCCAGCCGAACGAATTACTTTGGTGCCCTTAGGGGATGAGTTGCGCCCGCGGGCCGATCCTGATGCGCCGTGGCCCGGGAGGCTGCCCGATCCGGCTCCTGCGGTGCTGCTCGGTGAGGATGGCGAACCGGTGGAGCTGTTGGATGTCGATGGAGCACCGGTGACGGTGACCGGGCGGGGAATGTTCTCGGGGGAACCGGCCAGGGTCCGGCGGGGTGATGGCCGTTGGGAGTTGAGTTGGTGGGCAGGGCCATGGCCGATCGATGAGCGATGGTGGGAGGAACGGGAACCGACTCCTACCCGGGCATCGGTGGCCGCTCGGGCCCAAGTGCTGCTGGAAGGCAAGGGCGGTGGTCAGGCGCTGCTCCTGCATTTTCGGCGGCAGCGGTGGTATGTGGAGGGCGTTTATGAATGACGGCCTCGCCGGAATTAGCGCGCGCCGTCAAACCTTCGCGCGAAGACGCTGACTCGTTCGATGAATCGCTCGAAGAACACCTCGGGATTGGTCTCCACCGCGATCTGCGCGTTGGGTTTCTGGCCCCACTGACCCTTCCAGTCCGCGATGGTCATGGCGCGGGTCAGATCACCGGTCAGCTCGACATCGACAGTAGCGGAGCGGGTTTGGACCAGCGATGGCTCCAGCGCGACTGCGGCGGCGAACGGATCGTGCATGTGCGCCAAGAAGCCTTCGTCTTGCTTCATGTGGAACTCGAAATAGAAACGCACGGCATCTTCGATGAACCGCAGCAGCGAGTTGTTCGCCGACGAACGGCTGGATGGAAGATCGAGCACCGATAGGGGGGTGGTGGTGGCGCCCGCGGCCTCGGCCAGTCTGATCAGATGTTCCGGTGTCATGGCGATGGTCTCGGTGAGATTCAGGCCGCACACGATCGGAAGTTCTTGTACGCCAGCTGCTCCCCAGGCGGCGTACACCTCTGCCGTCGCACCCGGGTCGACTACGACATTCCATTCCGCCACCGGTGTGGTGTTGCCCGGGTAGTCGAAGGAGCCGCCCATGATCACGAGCCGTTTGAGGAGTTTGGGCAACTCGGGTTCGGTGCGCAGGGCCAGCGCCAGGTTGGTGAGCGGGCCGGTCGCCAGGCCCACCAGCTCACCGGGGTGTGCGCGTGCCGCCCGCACCCAGGCCTCGGCCGCGTCGTAATCGGTGAGTGTGCGGGTGGAATCCGGCAGTGCGGCATACCCAAGGCCGGTGGGTCCGTGGGTGTCTTCGGCGGTGCGCAGTGCCGCGCTCAACGGCTCGGCGACACCCCTGGACACCGGGATCTGCGGGGCCTTGCATAGCTCCAGCAGGCCCAGGTTGTTCGCGCAAACATGGTCCACCGAGACATTGCCCGCAGTAGAGGCGATGCCGACAATCTCTACATCCTCGCTAGCGAGGAGAAAGATCAATCCCAGTGCGTCATCGACTCCGGTATCAACGTCGGCAAAAACGGGAACCATGGACGTCAACCTACCGTCAGTTAGCTCCGTGTACGGATGCGACAAGCGGTAGAGCACCGGTAATCATCAAAGTCATACGACTGACTGAATCTGCGGCTAGTATTGCTTTCAGGGCGTCCGGTCTATTGCCGGGCGGTCGGTCAGGAAGGAGTGTGGGATGCATCAGGACGAGTTACCGCAGACGACCACTGTGGCGGTCGTGGGTGCCGGGCTGTCGGGTCTGACGGCTGCCCGCGCACTGCACCGGCAGGGCGTCGACGTGATCGTGCTGGAGGCGGCGGAGCGTATCGGTGGGCGGGTCATGGGAGAGACCACGGTGCTGGGCTCACGGCTGGACTTGGGCGGCCAGTGGATTGGCCATGATCACCACCGCGTCATGGGGCTTGCCGCCGAACTCGGCCTTACGCAGTTCCCCATGCACACGGGTCCGTTGCCCGCGGTGATCGACGGACCCCGCCGCGTGAAGATCCCGTCCCTACTGCCGAGCGTGCTCATCCTCACTGGCCTGGAGGTGTTCTCGCGTCTCAGGACGCCGAAGCGCTGGCACGCGACCAGCGCGGCCGAATGGCTGCGCAAGGTGCCCGGCCGCACCACCCGGCGGCTACTTGAGGTCATCGCTTTGATCTCCTGGACGGCGGACCTGGACCGGATGCCCATCCCCGCGATGATCTCGATGATCCGGCATCAAGGTGGTCTGCGGACCATGTTGTCGACCAAGGGCGGCGCGCAGGACTCCCTACTCGTCGAAGGGGCGGGTGCGCTCGTGGAAAGTCTGGCCGCCGAACTGGGGCCCCGAGTGAAGCTGGGACACCGCGTTACTTCGGTCAGCCGGAATGAACACGGAGTCACCCTCGACACAGCCTCGGGTCAGGTGCACGCCACGAAGGTCATTGTCACCGCGCCGCCGCCCACGGCGGCCCGCATCACCTTCAGCCCGCAGCTTCCGGCCGAGCGTGTCCAGATGCAGCAGAACATGTACATGGGGTCGGTGTACAAGGCGATCGCCGTGTACGAGAAGCCTTTCTGGCGAGAGCGATCCGGCGGCGAGTTCATGGTTCTCGACGGCCCGGGCCGGGCAGTCTTCGATACCACCGCTCCGGGCGGTCCGGGCCACCTGTGCGTGCTTGTCGCCGGTCCCGAGGCGCGTGAACTTGATGGGCTCGACACCGCCGGCCGTCGCCGCGCGGTGCTCGGCTCACTCTCCGAGCACGTCGGTCCGGAGGTTCTCGAACCGGCAGGCTGGCACGAGAAGTCCTGGCACCTCGACGAACATGCCGGAGGCGGATACATGGCCTTGCCCGATATCGGTTTCACCGAACAGTTGCCGCTCCCGTCGGCGCCCCTGGGCGATATCCATTGGGCGGGTACCGAAACGGCGCACGACCACCCGGGCTACCTGGATGGCGCCATCGAGGCGGGCACCCGGGCGGCCCGGGAGGTCACCAATGCACTCCGGGAATGAGGCGTACTGCCCTCATCACGGGGCCTGGAACGCGCAGCTTTGACACGGCCGCAACACGTTTGGCGGCCCTGGGGCGGCGGCGCGAGGTCGACACATCCTGGCGTTCGTCGACCGGCTCAAGGCCACGAGCGGCCCGAGAATCGGGATATGCCAGATACATCTGGTGCATGATCCGGCGGGTCAACTTCGGTGTCATGTACCTGCCGATGTCGGCATAGGTGCCCATCGGATGATCGATGCGGGTCGGCTTTTCGACGAGACCGCGAATCACCATGGCAGCGGCGTGTTCTGGGGTGAGTCCCGGCACCACATTCAGTTTGTGAGAAGGCTGAATCATCGGCGTCTTCACCAATGGCATATGGATATTGGTGAAAGTGATGTGATCCGACACCGTCTCGGTCGCGACCACATCGGAGAAGGCATCCAGTGCCGCCTTGGTGGGGATGTACGACGCGTACTTGGGATTGCGGGTCTGCACACCGGCCGTCGAGACGTTGACGACGTGGCCGAATTTCCTTTCCCGCCAATGGGGGAGAAGCGCCAGCACCAGCCGCACAGCGCCAAAGTAGTTGATCGCCATGACCCGCTCGTAGTCATGGAACCGATCGACCGTGTTTATCGCCGAGCGGCGAATGGAGCGACCGGCGTTGTTCACCAAGTAGTCCACATGCCCGAACTGGCCGAGGATGCTCTTCACCGTGTCGTCTACGGCCGAGTAGTCGGTCAGATCGCAGCGGAACGAATACGCCTGCCCGCCGTCCTCACGGATCTCCGCGACCAGGCTGTCGAGCGCCTCGGCATCACGCGCCACCGCGAAAACGGTGCCGCCGCGCTGGGCGACGGCGATGGCCGCGGCCCGTCCGATACCGCTGGATGCCCCGGTGATGATGACGTGCCGGCCCACCAATGGCCCGGCGGGATCGTCGCGGCGGTATCGCTCGGGATCGAGGTTCTTGCGCCAGTACTGGTAGAGCTTGCCGGCGTAGCTGCCGAATGAGGGAACCGTAATTCCACTGGGGCGCAGGGCTTGCTGTGTGGATTCGGAGACGAAGGTGGGCATGATCTCGGTGATATCGATGACCTCGGGCGGGATACCGAGTTGGGTGACCACCATGTTGCGCCAGACCTTGAGCGTGCCGCGCGCATTCAGGAACGGGGTGGCGATGGCGTGGGGAAGCGACCCGCGCACGGGCGGCAGGCCCGCGGCAGGGGCAATGCCGGAGTAGATGTCCCGCAGGTAGGTCACCTCGGGGTTGGTCAGGTGGAAGGCCTGCCCGTCGCGGCCCTCCTGGTGCATCAGCTCGACGGTCGCATTGACGACGTAGTCGACCGGAACGATGTTGGAGCGTCCCGCCTTGGGCAGCATCATCGGGGTGAACCGGGGCAGGCGCGCGAGCTTGGCCAGAATTCCGAAGAAGTAGTACGGACCGTCGATCTTGTCCATCTCGCCGGTCTTGGAATCGCCGACAACGACGGCGGGCCGGTAGATCCGGTAGCGCAGACCGGGTTCCGAGCGCACGAGCAGTTCGGCCTCGAACTTGGTCTGGTGATACGGCGTCGGCAGGTCCTGGTTGACGTCGAAGTCTTCTTCGGTGAACTCGCCCTGGTAACTTCCCGCGACCGCGATGGAGGAGATGTGGTGCAGGGTGGCGCCGGTGCGTTTGGCCAGTCCGATGACCGACCGTGTGCCCTCGACGTTCGCGGCGCGCTGTGCCTTGTCGTCCACGGTGATGTCATAGATCGCGGCACAGTGCACGATGTGATCGGCGGTGACCGGATCTCCCTCGGTGGGCAGGCCGAGATCGGGCTGGGTGAGGTCACCCACCAGCGGCTGTACGCGGTCATCCCATTGTTCGGCGAGCTTTTCGAACCGTGACAGGGACTCGCGCCGCACCAAAACGGCGACTTCCGCATTGCGCTGGGTCTCCAGGATTCGGGTCACAATCCGCCGTCCAATGAATCCGGTGCCGCCGGTGACGATGTATTTCACGTGCTACCCCTGAGACTGTTAGGCCGCTCATCGGCCCGTTTGGAGTCATCGTTGCCGTTTCGGGGTGTTTCGTCAACGATGTGTGACAAGTTCGTCATTGGGGAGTTAGCCATGGGGGATACTCCAGGAATGTCACGCGTTCGGGTGTTCCATGCTGCGCGCACCACCGGCAATGCTGCCTGGTGGACGTTCGTGGTAGCCGCCTTGGTGAACAGGGGGTTGAACCTGCGGGGCTGGGATTACGGGTGGACTGCCTATACCCCGCTCACCGACGGCATGCCACGCCGCTACGCCGACTATGTGCCGTTCAATCCAGCTGCCGTGCAGCTGGTGGGCGTGGTCGTATGGATCGCCTTTGGTGTCGTGGTGGTCGCGGCCATCGCCGAATTGGCCGTCGTTCGGAGGTGGACGGCCGTGGTGTCGGTGGTCGTACCCTTCCTTTCGTTGTGCCTGATCACCTATGCGTTCGGGGGGCTCGATCCTACGATCGCCTGGTCGCCGACCGCGGTGCTGGTGTTCGTGCTTGCGGCCATTGCGATACGGCAGATATGGATGCGCCGGTTCGCTCCGGTAGTGGGGGAGTAGCGGTGATCGACACGACCCCTACGACTTCCGTGATGCCGGTGGGAGTTGTTGCCAGCAGGTCGGCTCCCGTCCTCTGGGCCATCCAGTACGCATTGGCATGCAGTCCGCTGGTTGTCGTCGTGGCGGCGGTGTGGTCGGTGACGGCGCCGCCGGCCCACGCCAGCACGCTGCTGGAGCATGTCGCGGGCGTGTTGGGGCTGCTGTGCATCTGCTGTGCGCTGGCGTGGGTGGTGCTTCGCCCACTGCAGCGTTATCGCGCATATCGGTGGGGTGTCCTGGATGACGATCTGCTGTATATCGCATCGAAGACGTTGTGGCTCAGGTCTTTCTGGGTCATCCCGTTCGCACTGGTGCGAACGGTGGAACTGCGGCAAGATCCGCTGTCGCGTGTGTTGGGGTTGGCGATGGTGGTGGTGCGCGCAGATCAGGGCGAGCTGCGGATCGTGGGGCTGGATGCGGCGACCGCACATGATGTTGTCGAGAAGCTGTTTGGGCTGGTGGACGAGGCTTCGGTCTACCAATGAGTCCGACAGCGCATGGTCATCGCTGGCCTGAAGGAACCGTTGCCGGAATTCATCCAGAGTGAGCGGTCGGTGGTGGTAAACGGATACGGGGCCTTCGTGGTGCAGGACATCGGAGCTGGGGGAGCGGGACGGGCTTAGTGGCCCGCCCCGCCTTCTGCCGCGCAGCCGGAACGCCTGAATTCGTTTGCGGCCCTGCAAATTCAGACTCGCGGTGGCTCCATTCGGAGTCCAGCACTATTCAGGCTCCGTGGTCGCGGAACCAGTCGGCAGCGACGCCCGCTGTGCGGTCGACGACATCGGGTGTGTCGTAGTAGTCCGAGTGGAACACGTCGTTATCCCAGACCAACTTCTTGTCTGCGGTAGCAATCGACTCAAAGTGCCGCTTGGCGGAAATCGGGCTCAAGCAGTAGTCGCCGTGGAAGACAATCGCGGGCTTCTGGAGCTTCGCGACGCCGGGAACGGTGGAATATCCGAAGTGGTCCAGGTCGCTCATGATGGCGTAGCGGTTTTCAAAGCCCTTCAGCGTCCACGGCCCATACCACGCCCACACTGCCGGGCCAGGCAGTCCCGCCCGGGAACCCACCGTGGGATCGGCGAGATCAGGGGAGACCAGCGGCTGGTAGATGACTTCCCCGGTTGTTTCGTAGAGCTCCTTGGCTTCACGTGCCCGTTGTAGACGCTCCGATAGCAGCGTCTCCAGCTGCTCCCGTGGTGGTAGGGAAGCCTCGTCGAACGGGTTGGCTGCGATCCCGGCGGTGACGGGAAACAGGTCGGCGTCCGCGTCACGGAAGTAGCCGGTCACGCAGGCGACCGCTGTGATTCTGTCGTCGTAGGAGGCCACATCGAGCAGTTCGGGACCGCCCTGGCAAATACCCAGTGCGAAAACGCGCGATGCGTCTACATCGGATCTGTTCACCAGGTAGTCGAGAGCCGAGACCACGTCCTCGTTCTTCATCACCGGGTTCTCGAGCCTACGTGGCTCGCCGCCCGACTCGCCGACCGTACGTGGGTCGAAAGCGAGCGAAACGAAACCCTCGTCGGCTAGCCGGGTCGAATACTGCGTGGGGGCTTGCTCCTTCTCGAACGAGTACGGTCCGAGCGTCACCACTACGGGAAACGGGCCGTCGCCCTTGGGGCGGTACAAATCGCCCACCAGGGTTTCCCCGTGAGAGGGAAAGGTGACCTTTTCTACTGTGTAGTTGCCGTGCTGAGCCACTGTGGCATTCCTCCAAATTCTCTTGCTCGATCGATACGAGCAATCGCCCGCTTCCTGATACTATCTAGTTAGTTACCTACGCGCGATCTGGTAGTCGGCATCAAGTGATTTGGTAGCCGGGGTGAGGTGAATCGTGGTCGGCAGGACGGTCGAAGGGCTAGCAAGCCGCGTTCGTATCGCGCGTCAGTCATTACCCCGCGATGTCGATGAGGGCCTCGACGGTCGCGATGAGTACGGCACGGTGGGTGGTCAGACGCTGGGGAGAGAATGGTTCAGAATCCGCGAGACCGCGCAGGGCGGGCGACGCACCGAACCACGCCGTCGTGAGTCCAAGGATGAGGGCCAAGATGTCGGCAGGCTGTACACGCCCTGAAAGAGAGCGTGTTTCAGCGATTGCTTTGATTTTGGCGGCGTAGGCCGCGGTTTCGGCTGGGCCGGCGACAGGCCGTTCCAGCTGCGCCCAGGTGGCAAGTCTCAGATGCTCGGGATGCTTGATGAGGTGATCGAACAATGCGCCCGCGTATCCCGGTAGGTCCTCTGGAGTGAACGGAACGGCATCGGACATCCGCTGGATGGAATGCGCGACGACGGTGTCGAACAGCGTTTCCTTGTTGGTGTAGTAGACGTAGAGCAGCCGTTTGTTGGCACCGGCCGCGGCGCCGATCCGGTCGACACGGGCACCGGCCAGTCCGTGCTCGGCGAACTCTGCGTACGCGGCATCGAGCAGCCGCTTCTTGGTGGCAGAGGCGTCGGGCGGCATCCCAAGAGCCTAGAGGCATGCCGCCGCGTGATTTCGGCAGCGCACCGGCTGGGGCAGCGGTTATGCCCGCCAACCCAGCCGGTGCGCCCCCCGTCAGGCCAGGTGGCTGTTGAACCAGTCGGCGATGTGGCCGACGGTGCGGTCGACGATGTCGGGCTGGTCGTAGTACTGGAAGTGGTTGGTGCCGTTCTCCCAGATAAGCTTCTTGTCGTCGGAGGGGATCGACTCGAAGTGCCGCCGGGCCGCCGCCGGGTTCATGCAGGTATCGGAGTGGATCACCAATGCGGGTTTGTCGAGCTTGGCGGCACCGGGCACGGTGCTGTAGTCGAAGTGGTCGAGGTCGCTCATGATGGCGTAACGGTTCTCCCAGCCCTTGAGCGTCCACGATCCGTACCAGCTCCACACCAGTGGGCCGGGCAGCCCGGCATCAGACCCGGCGACGGGGTCGCCCAGATCAGGAGAGACCAGGGGCGCGTAGATGACTTCGCCGGTCTGCTCGTACCGGGTCTTGGCATCGCGTGCCCGCTCGAGCCGGGCATCCAGTAGCGCTTCCAGTTGTTCGGTGGTGGGTGCGGTAGCCGGATCGAAGGGGTTCTCGCTGACACCCGCGGCGATCATGAACAGATCGGTCTCGCGATCGCGGTAGTAACCGGTCACCGAGGCAACGGCCTTGATCCGGTCGTCGTATGAGGCGATGTCGAGCATTTCGGGTCCGCCTTGGCAGACGCCGGCCCCGAAGATGCGCGATGCGTCGACGTCATCGCGCGTGAGCAGGTAGTCGATGGCCGCTACCGCGTCCTCGTTCTTCATCTTCGGATTCTCGAGGCGGCGCGGGGTGCCGCCGCTCTCGCCCACGGTGCGCGGGTCGAAAGCCAGCGCCAGGAAGCCCTCGTCGGCCAGACGGGTGGCGTAGTGAATCGGGGCCTGCTCCTTCTCGAACGAGTACGGGCCCAGCAGGACCACCGCAGGGAAGGGGCCGTCACCGGAAGGGCGGTGGACGACACCGACGATGTCCTCGCCATGCGAGGGGAAGGTGACCTTCTCGGGCGTGTAGTTGCCGTGGTGTGGCATTCGCTTCTCCAGATTCTCGCTAGGTGCTTACCCGCCGCGCCAGGTGCGGGGGCCTTGTCAGCATACATGTATATATCTAGTTAGTTACTTTGCCAATAGGAACCCGAGCGAGCGATTGAACCATAGAACATATGTTCGATAAACTGTTCGAATGGGCTGGTCGCAAGGTCCCCCGACGTGGGCCGAAATGGAGCGGGTGCTTGATGGGCGTCCCAACCGCCATGCGCCTCCGGGGGATGGCGGGGACGGTCCGGCGTGGAGCCGAAAGCGCCCGCCGTATGAGCCGCCCACTCGTGAGCGTGGGCGGTCGGCGGTGTCGTACGCGGAGTTGCACGCGCATTCGGCGTTCAGCTTTCTGGACGGTGCCAGTCTGCCCGAGGAGATGGCACAGGAGGCCGCGCGGCTTGGCCTCAAGGCGCTAGCCATCACCGACCACGATGGTTTCTACGGAGTTGTCCGTTTCGCGGAAGCGGCCAAGGAACTCGGCCTGCCCACCGTGTTCGGTGCGGAACTATCTCTTGGCGGGCAGGGCAATACGGAGGACTCAGTACACCTGCTGGTGCTGGCGCGCGGCCAGGAGGGGTATCGGCGGTTGTCGCGGCAAATGGCCACCGCGCACCTGTCGGGAGGAACGCCAAAAGACCGAAAGGGTAAGCCGCGCTATGATCTTGATGCGCTTACCGAGGCGGCGGGCGGACATTGGCACATCCTGACCGGGTGCCGTAAGGGGCATGTGCGACGGGCGCTTGCCTCCGGTGGCTCGGTTGCGGCTGAGGCGGCACTGGCCGATCTGGTCGGCCGGTTCGGTGCCGACCGTGTCAGCATCGAGATCAGCAGGCATGGCCACCCGGATGAGGATGACCACAACGCGGAGCTTTCCGCATTGGCTCCGCGATTCGGTGTCGGTGTCATCGCCACCACCGCAGCGCATTTCGCCACACCCGAGAGTGGGCGCCTGGCCATGGCGATGGCGGCGGTGCGCGCGCGTAAGAGCCTCGATGATGCGGCGGGATGGTTGGAGCCGGTGGGGGGTGCGCATCTGCGTTCGGGAGATGAGATGGCGCGGCTGTTCTCGCATTGCCCGGAGGTGGTGACGGCGGCCGCCGAGTTGGGGGAGGCGTGTGCTTTCGATCTGCGACTCATTGCCCCGCAATTGCCGCCGTTCGACGTCCCGTCCGGCCACACCGAGGACAGCTGGTTGCGGCATCTGGCCCTCGAAGGTGCCGCGCGTCGATACGGCCCCCGGGCGGGGGCACAGAAGGCTTACGCTCAAATTGAGCGCGAGCTGGAAATCATTGCCCAACTCAATTTTCCGGGCTACTTCCTGGTGGTGCATGACATCACCCAGTTCTGCCGTCGCAGCGACATCCTGTGTCAGGGGCGCGGCTCTGCCGCCAACTCGGCGGTCTGCTACGCGCTCGGGGTCACCAATGTCGACCCGGTGGCCAATGGTCTGTTATTTGAACGGTTCCTGTCGCCTGCTCGCGACGGCCCACCGGATATCGACATCGATATCGAATCGGACGAACGGGAACAGGCCATCCAGTACGTCTACAACAAGTACGGCCGCGAGTATGCGGCGCAGGTGGCCAATGTGATCACCTATCGTGGGCGAATGGCTGTGCGGGACATGGCCAAGGCTCTGGGATTCGCGCAGGGCCAGCAGGACGCCTGGAGCAAGCAACTCGGGCACTGGGGCGGCTTGGCCGACGCGGCGGAGGTTGACGGCATTCCGTCGCAGGTGATCGACCTGGCTCAACAGATCAAGAATTTTCCCCGGCACATGGGCATTCACTCCGGCGGCATGGTCATCTGCGATCGCCCGCTGGCCGATGTGGTGCCCGTCGAATGGGCGCGCATGGAGAACCGTAGCGTGCTGCAATGGGATAAAGATGATTGTGCGGCAGTGGGTTTGGTGAAGTTCGACCTCCTCGGCCTTGGCATGCTCTCTGCGCTGCACTATTGCATCGACCTGGTCCGCGAACACAAGAGCATTGAGGTGGACCTGGCCCATATCGACCTCTCCGAGGCGGCGGTCTACGAGATGCTGGCCCGCGCCGATTCGGTGGGGGTCTTCCAGGTGGAGTCGCGCGCCCAGATGGCCACGCTGCCCCGCCTGAAGCCCACGTGTTTCTACGACTTGGTGGTGGAGGTGGCCCTGATCCGGCCGGGACCCATCCAGGGTGGCTCGGTACACCCATATATCCGGCGATACAACAAGATCGACAAAGACTGGGAGCATGACCATCCCTCGATGGCGGCTGCGTTGGATAAAACTCTGGGAGTGCCGCTGTTTCAGGAACAGCTGATGCAACTCGCCGTCGATGTCGCGGGGTTCAGCCCCGCCGAATCCGATCAGCTGCGCCGGGCCATGGGGTCCAAGCGGTCGCCGGAACGGATGGAAAGGCTGCGCAGCAGATTCTATGAGGGCATGCGGAACCTTCATGGCATCACCGGAGAGCTAGCCGACCGCATCTACGAAAAGCTCTATGCCTTCGCCAATTTCGGCTTTCCGGAAAGCCACGCGCAGAGCTTCGCTTCGTTGGTGTTCTATTCGTCTTGGTTCAAGCTGCATCATCCGGCCGCATTCTGCGCGGCACTATTGCGTGCACAGCCCATGGGTTTCTATTCGCCGCAGTCCTTGGTGGCCGATGCTCGTCGCCACGGTGTCACCGTGCATGGTCCCGATGTAAATGCCAGCCTGTCCTATGCGACGTTGGAGAATGCCGGCCTGGAAGTGCGGATCGGTCTGGGCGCCGTCCGCCACATCGGAAGCGACCTGGCTCACGCCATCGTCGAGGAACGAAAAACGCATGGCCCGTTCGCTTCTCTGCTCGATCTGACCGGTCGCATCCAATTGACTACGGCACAGGTCGAGGCGCTGGCCACTGGAGGGGCGCTGGGTTGTTTCGGCATGTCCCGGCGTGAGGCGCTGTGGGTTGCGGGTGCGGCCGCTGCGCAACGCCCCGACCGGTTACCCGGAGTCGGGGTGTCCTCCCGGGTCCCGGTGCTGCCGCCGATGGGAGAGGTGACTCAGGCCGCTGCCGATGTATGGGCCACCGGAGTCACCCCCGACGCCTATCCCACCCAGTTCCTGAGGAAACAGCTCGACGAGCTGGGTGTCGTTCCGGCCAAGGGGCTCTTCGATGTGCCGGACGGGTCGCGGGTGTTGGTGGCGGGGGCGGTCACCCATCGTCAGCGGCCTGCCACCGCGGCCGGGGTCACGTTCATCAATCTTGAGGACGAGACGGGGATGGTGAATGTGGTGTGCTCGGTGGGGCTGTGGGCGAGGTACCGCAAGCTGGCGGTGACCGCGCAGGCGCTGATCATTCGTGGCCAGGTGCAGAATGCCAGCGGAGCCATCACCGTGGTGGCCGATCAGCTGCGACCACTGGACCTGCGTATCAGATCCGCCTCGCGGGACTTCCGTTAGACGCTGCCTTCGAAACCATGCTGACGCCAGGCCTCATATGCGGAGATGGCTGCGGCATTGGACAGGTTGAGTGATCTGCGGCCGGGTAGCAGCGGGATGCGCACCTTCTCGGTGATGTGCGGATCGGCCAGCACTTCGGGGTCCAACCCGGTGGGCTCGGGACCGAACAGCAGTACATCCCCCGGCTGGTAGGCGATGTCGGTGTAGCTGACGGTCGCATGAGCGGTGAAGGCGTAGACCCGTTGCGGCTGTAGCGATTCCCAAGCAGCGGAAAGGCTTTCGTGGACCGTTACCGACGCCATGTCGTGATAGTCCAGGCCGGCGCGGCGCACCTTGGCCTCCGACAGGTCGAATAGCGGCTGCACCAGATGCAGCTCGCACCCGGTGCCCGCCACCATCCGGATCGCGTTCCCGGTGTTGGGGGCGATCCGGGGCTCGTGGAACATGATGCGGAACACCCCATCATCTTGCGGCAAGGTCGGCGGTGGTCAATCTGGCGGGGTGCTAGAGCTTGTACCTGAGGTAGCCCATGGCCATGAACGAGACCACGAAGACTCCAAGCCCTAATCCCGCCAGCACGCTCTTAAGGGCCAGCGATATGCATATGACGGCGACTGCCGGTGCGACAGCCCAGTAAAGCCACTTCTGGAGGGTGCTTTCGCGCGGTTCCGCGAATATGCAGATGCCTCCGCTGATAGCTGCCATCAATGCGACGTAGAAGTCGGGGTCCGGCGTTCTCATTGCTTCACACCTTAGGTGAGCTGCATTCCGAGTAGCAGATCATGTTCAGCGGTAATAGATATCCGGCTAATGGAAGACGACGCGGAACACGGTATCCCTGCTCGCCGATTTGAGGCACGATGGAGCCATGGGAAGCCCGGCGATATTCGAGTGCGGGACCTCCGGCGAAGCAGCATGGGAGTCGGTGACTCGATCGGCCGACGCGACGCTGGCCGGGATTGCGCACGGATATACCGAGTTTCGTGAGTGCTCCGACAAACCCGTGGACCGTCGTGAGGTCGCCGGTGTCGACCCGGTGCTCATCGTGGAGTTCGGTGATCCGCTGCTTGTTACCGATGCCGCAGACACCCGGTCTGCGCGGATGTGGCAATCGTTCGGTGCCGGTGCGTGTCAGGGGCCCACAGCTACCTTGCATTCGGGCAGGCAGCACTGCCTTGAAGTGCAGTTGACGCCGCTGGGGATGCACCGGCTGACCGGGCTGCCGATGAATGACATCAGCAATCGCGCGGTTAGTCTCGAAGACTTGTTCGGCGACGAGGGGCGTCACCTGACAGAACGCCTTGCCGCTGAACCTGATTGGGCTCACCGGTTCGATCTGTTGGATTCGATGTTGGTGCGTGCGGCGGCCAATGGCCCAGAACCCGACCCCGAGGTGGTCTGGGCGTGGAGCGTGCTGAGCCAAACCCATAGAACAGCGTCCGTCGGCAAGATTGTGGCCGAGACCGGTTGGAGTCGTGCACGATTGGCGAATCGCTTCCGCCACCAAATAGGCCTGACTCCCAAGGCGGCCGCTCGTGTGCTTCGCTTTGGCCGCGCAATGACGCTGCTGGCCGCGCCGGGGCATCGATCGCTCGCCTCCATCGCACTGGCATGCGGCTACTTCGATCAGGCGCATTTCAACCGAGATTTCCGGATATTCGCCGGGTGTTCGCCGGGAGAGTTGGCCGCGCTGCGATGCGAAGGACTGCCCGGCATACACGATCCGGCTATTCGCGAAACATTTGTACAAGACGAGGGTGCATCGCGGTCCTAACGTCTCTGCCGTCAAGCACGTCCGGCAGAGAGGAATTCACGATGACTGGCGAACCGACCTTCTTCGAGATCGGAGTGCCCGACGCGGTGCGCGCACAGAAGTTCTACCAGGGACTCTTGGGCTGGGCTCCGCACGCGATGGGCGAGGGTGGGCAGGCCTGGCTCGAAACGGGCGGCATAAACGGCGGGCTGCACAGCGATGACGAAGACCGTCGCATCGACATATTCTTCGGTGTCCCGGACATCGAGGCAGCTGTCCTGACTGTTCGCGAACTTGGCGGTGAGGCCGAAGATCCCGGGCCGGAAGAACCAGGCTTCGGACGCTTCACCTTCTGCAGAGACGACCAGGGCGTGCGATTCGGGCTTCACCAGCCCTCCAGCAGCTTCGTCTAGCGGACAGGACTGTAATGCGGACCGCCCCTGGAGGGCAGTCAGTAGCCTGGTCTCGCGGCATCTTTGTCCTCTGGGCCGCACCTTATATGCGAACCTGATGGAGAACAGATCGTGGTGCTCTCGATCGCTGTGGCAGATTTCCAGGACGTCGCGTTCCTGACCTTCTTGCAGGCCCACCTGGACGATCTCGCCCCGACCGCGCCGTCGGACAGTCAGCACGCTCTAGATGCTGTGGGTCTGCAGGATTCTGGAGTCAGACTGTGGGTTGCTCGAGACGGGCGCGATTTGGTCGGAACCGTTGCGCTAGCCCAGATCTCCGCGCAACACGAGGAACTCAAGAGCATGCGGACCGACCCTTCGCGACGGGGCCAGGGCATCGCCTCAACGTTGCTTCTGCATGCCCTCAACGACGCTAAGAGCCGTGGTGTGAACAGAGTGTCGTTGGAGACCGGCAGTATGGGCTTCTTCGCTCCTGCTCGGGCGTTTTACCGAAAGCACGGGTTTGTTGAGTGCGGCCCCTTCAACTCCTATATCGAAGACCCCAACAGTACTTTCATGACCCTGCTTATCCACGGATAGCCCGCGCGGTCGGCGCAACCCGGACGAGAAATCCGTTGGCTGTGTAGTCCCTTCGTGTGATGATCCACGGCATGCCCAGTTCAGTGGTCGAGGTCCGTCGGCGATACACCGAGCCTGAAGAGGTGGCGATCATCGATGCGGTCCATGGCGCGCTGGTCGCTGCCTTTCAGATACCGGAAGGGGATAAGCATGTACGCCTTGTCGTGCATGAACCCCACAGGTTTTCGCACGCGCCAAACCTGGCCCAGCCGGAGCTGTACACATTTGTTTCCATCGACTGCTTCGCGGGCCGATCGATAGGGGCGAAACGAAATCTCTATGCCGAGATTGTGAAACGGCTTTCCTTACTGGGGATACCGCCGGATCACGTCACCATTGTGCTGCGTGAGAGTGCGACAGAGAATTGGGGAATCCGTGGAGGTCAGGCGGCCTGCGATGTCGACCTGGGTTTCGACGTAAACGTCTGACGGACCCGCCCGGCATGATGTCAGTCATGGCCGAGCACTGGATTGACCGTGAGATCACCGGAGAGACCTTCTACGACGAGGACTTTCGTGAACTGCACACCGAGCGTGTGGTTTTCACCGAGTGCGACTTCAGCGGCGCCAATCTCACCGAGTCGCTGCATATCGGCTCTGCCTTCCGGAACTGCACCTTCCGTCGCACATCGCTATGGCATTCGGAGTTCCGCCAGTGCAGTCTGCTGGGCTCCACGCTCACCGACTGCCGGGTGCGCCCGTCGAAGTTCACCGAGACCGACTTCACGCTGTCCTCGCTCGGTGGGCTCGATCTGCGTGAGATGGACCTGTCGGACTGCCGTTTCCGGGAGGCCAACCTGGTCGGCACCGATATGCGCAAGGCCAATCTGCACGGCGCCGACTTCACCGGTGCCCGCACGCAGAATCTCAAACTCGACGGCGCGGACCTGCGGGGTGCCCGCATTGACCCGACGTTGTGGACCACCGCAACCCTGATGGCCGCGAAAGTCGATCTGCCCCAAGCCGTCGCATATGCCGCAGGGCACGGACTGGACGTGCACGGCGGCTAAGGCGGCCCCGTCTCTTCGAAAGAACTCAGCCCTTGAGGCGGATGCGCCAGCGCACGAATCCGGCCATCACCAGCGCGAGTAGCGCCAAGATGCCCATGTCGAACAGCCAGGTTCCGGCATCGTGATTCCACAGCTCGTCCTGCGGACCCACCGGCACCAGCTTGCGCAGGTCGGTGGTCGCGGCGGTGGCAGCGAAGCCCCATCGCGATGGGAACAGGAACGAGAACTGTTCCAGCCCCGCACGTCCCGTCACCGGGATGAGTCCGCCGCTGAAGACGATCTGCGTCATGGTGGCGATCACCAGCATCGGCATCACCTGCTCGGCGGAGGTGGCTAGTGAGGACAGCACCAGGCCCAGCACGGTGGCCGCGCATGCGGTGGCGGCAACGGCGACCCACAGCTCGAAGTTCGCGTTCCCGAGCAGCACCGCGCCCTGCGTCGGTCCACCGCGGACGATCACGATGACGGCCGTCATGATGGCGGACTGCACGATGGCGGCTCCGCAGTAGGTGATGATCTTGGCGAGCAGATATGCGGTGGCCGACAGGCCCACTGCCTGCTCACGGCGGAAGATCACGCGTTCACCGATCAGGTCACGGATGGTCAGCGCCAGACCCAGGAAGCTGGCACCGAGGTTCGTCAGCGCCAGCAGCAGTCCGGGTTCGTTCGGGTTGTCGGGCAGCGCCACATTGAAACCGGCACTACCGGGTACCGACAACACCAATCCGGCAAGGACGAACGGCAGCAGCGCCAGGAAGATGAAGTAGCCGCGGTCGGCCAGGATCAGCCGTCCCTGACGGCGTGCCACCGTGGAGACCTGCCGCAGCAGACTTGTCTTCGGGGGCTTGCCGAGGTCGCCGGGCTGTACCGGGGCGGTGACGGGTTTGTTCGCAGCGGGATGCCGGGCCAGATAGGCCTGGTGCACACCGTCCGGGTCGGCCGCGGCATTGGCGAAGATGTCGGCCCAGTCGGTCGTGCCCATCTCTTGGTTGATGCTGCGTGGAGGTCCGCAGTATGCGGTCTTGCCACCGGGGGCCAGCAGCAGCACCTGGTCGCAGTAGCTCAGATAGGTCAGCGAGTGCGTCACCACCACCACTACGCGGCCGGCGTCGGCGAGCTGGCGCATCAGGCTCATCACCTGACGGTCCAGTGCCGGATCCAGGCCCGAGGTGGGCTCGTCCAGGATCAGCAGAGACGGACCGGTCAACAGCTCCATGGCCACCGAGGCGCGCTTACGCTGCCCGCCGGAGAGCTTGTCGACGCGCGTCTCGGCGTGCTTGGTCATCTCGAGTTCCTCGAGAACCCGGGACACGACCTGTTCGCGGTCTTCTTTGGTGGTATCCGGGGGCAACCGCAGCTCGGCGGCGTAATGCAGTGCCTGGCTCACCGTCAGCTGCGGGTGCACCACATCGTCCTGTGGCACCATGCCGATGCGGTTTCGCATGACGGCGTACTCAGCGTGGACCCCGTGACCTTCGAAGGACACCTTGCCCGCCGACGGTTGGGTGTTGCCGACGATCAGCCGGGCCAGGGTGGACTTGCCGGCACCCGATGGGCCGATGACCGCGGTGAGCGATCCGGGGCCTGCGGAGAAGCTGATGTTGTCGAGCAGCTTCTTGCCGCCCTCGACGGTGAAGTCGATGCCCTGCACCTCAAGCCCGCCGACGCGGGCGGCCGTTGTCGGTTTGACCAGTGTGCCGTCTTGAACGACGAGGTCGACGTTACCGATGGTGACGGTGTCACCCTCGCGCACCGTTGCCTGTTCAACCTGGACACCGTTGACGAAGGTGCCGTTAATGGTGTGCAGGTCCTGGATTTCCAGGCCGCCGGCCGACGGAAGCAACAAGGCGTGGTGCCGCGAGGCCAGCACGTCGTTGACGACGATCGTGTTGTCGGGGGCGCGACCGACGGTGATGGCACCGGGTGACGGTTTGGGCGCGCCGCCGATGCCGAGCGCGCGCATCGCACGGGTGCCGAACGGCTCGACCGGCTCGTAGGCATAGGCGGCGGGGGGCACCGGGGTGGGCTCCGACGGGTACTGCTGGCGGGGGCGGGTGGGCCCGGAGGTCCCATAGGTTTGGGGCCCCGAGGGCGGTGCGCCGTAGGGGTGCTGCTGGCTCGGCGGCTGCCCGTAGGTCTGCGGAGCGGATTGGTAGCCGCCGGTGGGGTAGTGCTGCTGAGCGCCGGTATAGGGGGCCGGCTGCAGACCCGAGGCCGGACCACGCATGGTGGGGGGAGCGATTCCCAGCTGCGTCTCGCTGCCGAGACCGCCCAGGGCGAACGTCAGCCGCGGTCCGCCCGGGTCACCGAGGTTGACCACGGTGTCATCGCGCACCTCGACCCAACCGACCTGGCGGCCGTTGACGAAGATGCCGTTGAGGCTGCGTTGGTCCTCGGCGATCCATTTACCGTCGACGAACCTGATTATCAGGTGAATACGCGACACCAACGGGTGTGTGATGCGTACATCGGCGTGGATATCGCGGCCGATATGAATGTCGTGCCCGGGTGCGAACTTTCGTTCGTCACCATCGAATACCACGGTGAGAGTGGGTGCTTCCCGACCAGTCATCGCCCCCGACTGTATCGGGTCGGGGCGTAAGGCCAGCCGTCCCGCGCCGGACGTTCACAGGGACTGCGGTACGAATTCACAGGTTGTGCAGCAGAAACAGCGTTCTGACGAGGACGGACACGCACAGCGCCGGCCAGTACCAAATGTGCCAATGCCGCCAGTGCCCGATGCCCATGGCGATGGGTGCGGCCATGCACGTGAACAGGGTCAGCAGCGACCAGACGAACACTGCGGCTGCCGCGTCGGCCTGTTCGGGTGCGGCGCCGCTGAAGGCGAGCGGGAAGATCGAGGCGAACGCGACGACGCCTGCCGCCGCGGTCACCAGCACCCACAGCAGCCAGCTGACGATGGACTCGGCGGTTCCCGGTCTCGGGTGTTCGGGCGCCGCCGTCATGGCAGCGATGCTATGTGAGCACGCAGTGGGTTCTGCTGAAAATCGTGGCCATGCACTGATTGCAGTGGGTGCATCGGGAATGGGCGGCCCGGTCGGCCGCCACCCGATTCACCAGATCTGGATCGGCCAGCAGCGCACGTCCCATGGCCACGAAATCGAAACCCTCCGCCATCGCCAGGTCCATGGTGTCGCCGCCGGCGATTCCGCCCAAGAGGATCAGGGGCATGTCCAGTTCGGCGCGAAACCGGCGGGCATCGTCCAGCAGGAAGGCGTCGCGGTAGGGATAGGACCGGAAGAACTTCTTCCCGGTGAGCCGCACGCCCCAACCCATGGGTTTGGGGAAGCCGCTGGCGAGCTCACGGATCGGCACGTCGCCGCGGAACAAGTACATGGGGTTGACCAGAGAGGATCCCGCAGTCAGTTCCAGGGCATCGAGTCCGCCGTCTTCCTGCAGCCATTTCGCGGTTTGCAAAGACTCCTCGATCGGGATGCCGCCGCGGATGCCGTCGGTCATGGTGAGTTTCGCGGTCACCGCCAGCCGATCGCCGGCAACCTTGCGCACTGCCTGCACCACCGCGCGCGCCACCTTGGCGCGGTTGGCCAGCGATCCGCCGTACTCATCGCTGCGCCTGTTGAACAGTGGGCTCAGGAAGGAACTCACGAAATAGCCATGGCCCAAGTGGATTTCGACGGCGTCGAAACCGGCCTCGATGGCCAGCCGGGCCGCGTTCGCGTGCGCGGCAATCACGCCCTCGATATCGGAAGTGCTGGCCCGGCGGGCGAATTTCATGCCCAACGGGTTGAAGAACCGGATCGGAGAAAGGGCACGCGACCCGTTCGATCGCGCATTGGCCACCGGACCGGCGTGGCCGATCTGCGCCGAGACGGCGGCGCCGGTGTCGTGGATGGCGCCGGTGAGGCGCCGCAGCCCGGGCAGGGCCTCTTCACGCATCCAGACCTGGCCGTATTCGGTGCGTCCCTCGGGGGCGACGGCGCAATAGGCAACCGTTGTCATGCCGACCCCGCCGAGTGCGGGTCTGCGGTGATACTCGATGAGATCGTCGGTGACGAAAGCGTCCGGTGAGGCGGCCTCGAATGTGGCGGCCTTGATTGTCCGGTTGCGCAGCGTGATGGGGCCGAGTCGCGCGGGCGCCAACACGTCGGGAACTCCAGCGGCGTCATTGCCCATGAGCGGGAGATTACGCCGCGACCACGGACGGCGAATTCTGGATGCGGACTCCTAATTTTCGGTAAGCCCGGTGGATGTACGTTCGTCGTATGACCTCCCTGAATCTGTCAGCCGACGAAGTTCTGACCACCACCCGTTCGGTGCGCAAGCGCCTTGATTTCGACAAGCCCGTCGAGCGCGCGGTTGTCGAGGAATGTCTGAACATCGCGCTGCAGGCACCGACCGGCTCGAACCATCAGGGCTGGCACTGGGTGATCGTCGAGGACGCCGACAAGAAGAAGGCGATCGCCGACATCTACCGCGAAGGCTGGAACAAGTACGCCAAGGGCGCAGGCGCCACCTACGCCGAAGGTGACACTCGGGCCGAGCGTAAGGAAAAGGTTGTGGACTCGGCCGGCTACCTCGCCGAGAACTTCGAGCGGGCGCCACTGTTCCTCATTCCCTGCATCGAGGGACGCCTCGACAATCTGCCGGTGGTCGGCGCGGCGTCGTCGTGGGGATCGTTGCTTCCTGCGGTGTGGAGCTTCATGCTCGCCGCCCGTAACCGCGGTTTGGGATCGGCCTGGACGACATTGCACCTGATGGACGACGGTGAGAAGCGCACCGCCGACATCCTGGGCATCCCGTTCGACAAGATCACCCAGGGCGGGCTGTTCCCCATCGCGTACACCGTCGGCACCGACTTCCGGCCTGCCAAGCGCCAGCCCGTCGCCGACGTCCTGCACTGGGACACTTGGTGAGAGCTGGAATACTGGCCGTGTGACGGCGACTCGACTTGATGGCAAGACCACCCGCGACGAGATCTTTGTGGAGCTGGCCACTCGCGCCGCGGCGCTGACCGCGGCGGGCAAGACCCCAGGTCTGGGAACCATCCTGGTGGGGGACGACCCGGGTTCGCACGCCTATGTTCGCGGTAAGCACGCCGACTGCGCCAAGGTGGGCATCAACTCGATCCGCCGCGATCTGCCCGCAGATATCGATCAAGCCACACTGTGCGCCACCATCGACGAGCTGAACGCCAACCCGGACTGCACCGGCTACATCGTGCAGCTGCCGCTGCCCAAGCACCTCGACGAGAACGAGGCGCTGGAACGCATCGACCCCGATAAGGACGCCGATGGGCTGCACCCGACGAACTTGGGCCGGCTGGTGCTGGGCAAGGAAGCCCCGCTTCCGTGCACGCCGCGGGGCATCGTCTATCTGCTGCGTCGCTATGACGTCAAGCTCGACGGCGCGCACGTGGTGGTGATCGGTCGTGGCGTCACGGTGGGCCGTCCTCTCGGGCTGCTGCTCACCCGCCGCTCGGAGAATGCGACAGTCACCCTGTGTCACACCGGAACCCGTGACCTAGCTGCCTTGACCCGGCAGGCCGACATCATCGTCGCCGCTGCCGGCGTGCCGCACATGGTGACGGCGGACATGGTCAAGCCGGGTGCCGCGGTGATCGACGTGGGCGTGAGCCGGGTCGACGACAAGCTGACCGGCGACGTGGCCGAGGACGTCTGGGATGTCGCCGGGTACGTCTCGCCCAACCCGGGCGGAGTCGGACCCTTGACCCGAGCGTTCTTGCTTAGCAACGTGATCGAGCGAGCGGAACGTTCGTGACGACTACCCGGGACATGTTCGGGGCGGCTCTTGATGCCGTCCGCCGCTTCGCCCGTGAGCAGTGGCCCATTTTGGTGGTATCGGCGGTCTTTCTGGTGGCGCTGGGATTGGTGATCGCGGACCGGTGGCGCCGCGGTGCGCTGGTCGTGGGGATCGCTGTGGGAGTGGCCGCGGCGCTGCGGCTGGTGCTGGCCGATGACACCGCGGGCCTATTGGCGGTGCGCAGCAAGACCTTTGACGTCGGTGCTCTCAGTGCAGTCGCTGCGGTGATGGTCTACCTGGCGTTGACGATCGACCCGCTGGGCACCGGATAGACCTACTTGAGCAGTTGCGCCGAGCGTGCGATGGCATCGGCCTGCTCGCCGAAGAACTGCTCTGACGGTTCTCCGCTGGGGCTGCCGGTATTGCTGGTGGCGATCTGCCAACGTTGATCGCCCTGCCCGACAAACGCCACGTAGATCTTGGGTGTCACGGCGGACGGCGGCTTGCCCTCCGCGACGGGAGGCTTCTCCAGCTCCAGGCTTGCCGAGGCTCCGGGCAAGTTGGGGCCGTCCCATGAGTCTCGTTTATCCGCAGTGACTTTCGACTTACGGCTCTTGACGAAGTCGCTCACCGCATCGGCATTCGACGATTCGAGCCAGCCCTTTACCTCGGGTGCGGCCGTGTTCTCGTCGGAAGCCGTCAACTTGCGGATGCGCACGTACTGCGCGAATTCCGTTGACTCCCACTTGGGCCGGACCTGGAAGGTCACCTGCCCCTTGTTGTCGTGCACCCCGTCGGCGAAGGCCACCCAGTCATGCGGGAGGGTGACGTAGATGCCCAGTTCGGGGATGAACTGCCGAGTGTGCCGTTCGGTGGGCGCGCTGCTGGCGCTGGATTCGGACTGGTTCTTGGTGTCCGAAGGTGACCCCGCCGATCCACAGCCGGCGAGTGCCGGGGTCAGGAATGTGGTGGTGACAAAGAGGGCTGCCAGCAGGCGGCGATCCGTACGCACGGGTACACCGTAGCGGCACGCGGCCTATTCGTCTCTGTGAATTGGGGCACCCGATTCACAGATCTTCTACTGGTTGAGTGTCGCCCGGATACTCACGGTGACGTACGGCAGCGCCAGTCCCGTCGACTGGGCAAGCGCAGGATGGGTGGACAGCAGTTCCCGAACCTGCTGCAGGGTCTTCTTCCGGGCGGCTTCGGGGGCGGTGATGCAGTAGCTGCGTGAGGCCACCATGTCCAGAAGTGCCTGAGGGGTAAGGTAACTCGTCCATTCGACCTGGTGTCGTTGCTGCCCGCTGAACGGCGCGGGCAGGCTGACCGTGTGGTTGAACGGATCGTCCTCACTGCCGATGATCCTGCCGAGGTCGGCCACCCAGCCGAGGCGCTCATCGCGCGTGTTCCACACCAGCCCCAGCCGCCCACCCGGGCGCAGCACGCGCGCGACTTCGGGAATGGCGCGTTCGGGATCCACCCAGTGCCAGGCCTGCGCCACGAGCACCGCATCCACGCTGTTGTCGGGTAACGGAATCTCCTCGGCGGTGCCCAGTAGTGCGGGGGTTTCGGGAAGCGAATTGCTCAGTACTTCAAGCATTTCGGCGAGCGGATCCACCGCGATCACGTTGAGCCCGCGTTCCACCAGGCGGGTGGTGAGTTTCCCGGTACCGGCGCCCAGATCCAGGACGTCGTGCGCTCCGTCGGGCAGCAGCCAGTCGATGGCCTCGGGCGGGTAGGACGGTCGGCCCCGTTCGTAGGCGGCCGCCTGTGAACCGAACGAAAGCGAGGGCTCTGCTTGTGCGTCCGGCATTCGCGCTCCTCGGGTTCCGTTTACGAAGCCTGTGTTGACTTGGCCAGGGTGAGTGTCTCCCGAACCAGCTCGCTCACCGCGTCGAACTCGATGAGGAACGCGTCGTGGCCATGCAACGATTCGACCACCCGCAAGCCGGTACAACCGGGGAGCAGGTCGGCTAATTCCTCCTGCAGGCGCAGCGGGTACAGCCGGTCGGATGTGATACCGCCGACGACGACGGGGACGGGGCAGCCGCCCAGCGCCTTCTCGACACCGCCACGGTTCCGGCCGACGTCGTGGCGGTTGAGCGCCTCGGTCAGGATGACGTAGCTTCCGGCGTCGAAGCGCCGAACGAACTTGTTGCCCTGATGCTCCAGATAGCTCTGCACCGCGTACCGGCCGTCGGCCCACGGATCCTCGGGCCCGTCCGGGCCGACCTGGGGATCATTGCCGAACCGGGTGTCCAGCTCGACCTCTCCGCGGTAGGTCAGGTGTGCGATGCGCCGGGCGAGGTTCAAACCCTTCTCCGGGCTGCGTCCGCTGCCGTGGTAGTCGCCGCCCTGCCAGTCGGGATCGGACCGGATAGCGGCGATCTGCGTGCTCTGGGTGCCGATCTGGTCGCCGGTGGCGCGTGCGCCAACCGCCAGCACCAGCGCCGCACGCACCGAATCCGGCTGCATGACGGCCCATTCCAGCGCGCGTGCACCGCCCATCGAACCGCCGACGACGGCGGCGATCTCGGTGATGCCGAGTTGTGCGAGTGCGGCGATGTCGGCGTTCACCTGGTCACGTACCGACACCTCGGGGAATCGTGAGCCCCACGGCTTTCCATCGGCGGCAAGGGAAGTCGGGCCGGTGCTACCCCGGCAGCCACCCAGCACGTTGGTGGCGATGGCGCACCATTGGTCGGTATCGATCGCCGCGCCGGGGCCGATGATTCCTTGCCACCACCCGCCGGTGATGTGGTCGGGGCCGGCGGCTCCGACCACGTGTGAGTCGGCGGTCAGCGCATGACAGACGAACACCACGTTGTCGCGGCGGGGTGAGAGCTTTCCCCAGGTCTGTACCGCGACGGTCGCGTCGTCGATGACGGCACCGCTTTCGAGTGTGATCGAACCTATTGACACATAGGCGATCTCATCGCCTTGTGGAAGGGCGATGTTCGGCTGGGGAAGCTGGTGGTCGGCGGAGCCGCTTGCGCGAAGATCGTCGGTCAAGGTCATGATGATGCCACCGCTGCGGGCTGTTTGAGTCGCCGCACGGCGGCGAATCCGGTGTCCAGATCGGCCAGGATGTCGTCGATGCCCTCAATACCGACCGCCAACCGCACCAGGCCGGGCGTGACGCCGGAGGCCACCTGTTCGGCGGGCGCCAGCTGTGCGTGTGTCGTCGTAGCGGGGTGTATGACCAGCGATCGCACATCGCCGATGTTGGCCACTTGACTGTGCAGTGTCAGGGAATCGATGAAGGTGGTCGCCGCCTCGACTCCTCCGTCCAGTTCGAATGCGAGTACCGCACCGGCACCCTTGGGGGCCAATGATTTCGCGCGTTCGTGCCAGGGGGAGGTGGGTAGCCCGGCGTAGTTGACGCCGGTGACCTCCGGCTGGGCGGCGAGGTACTCGGCCACCCGCTGTGCATTTTCGACGTGGCGTTGTACTCGCAGGCTCAACGTCTCCAGTCCCTGCGCGATGAGGAAGGCATTGAACGGGGAGATGGCGGGCCCGAGGTCACGCAACAGCTGAACACGCGCCTTGAGTGCGTAGGCCGGTGCGCCCAGATCGGCGAACACCACACCGTGGTAGCTCGGGTCCGGCGTGGTGAATCCGGGGTGGCGGCCCTGGGTCCAATCGAAGGTGCCGCCGTCGATGATCACGCCACCGATCGCATTGCCGTGTCCACCAAGGTATTTGGTGGCCGAGTGCACCACGATGTCGGCGCCGTGGGCCAGCGGCTGGATCAGATAGGGAGTGGCGACAGTGTTGTCGACGATGAGGGGGACGCCCGCTTCGTGCGCGATCTTCGAGATGCCCGGAATGTCGAGAATGTCGTTTTTGGGGTTGGAGATCGATTCGGCGAAGAGTGCCTTGGTCTGTGGCGTGATGGCGCGGCGCCAGGAGTCGAGGTCGTCGGGATCCTCGACGAAGGTGGTTGAGATTCCCAGGCGCGGCAACGTGTAGTGCAACAGATTGTATGTGCCGCCGTACAGACGCGGGCTCGACACGATGTTGTCACCGGCCTGCGCGATGTTGATGATGGCCAATGTCGCTGCCGCCTGCCCGGAAGCCAGCAGCAGCGCCGCCACGCCGCCTTCGAGGGCAGCGATGCGCTCCTCGACGACATTCTGGGTCGGGTTGCCGATACGGGTGTAGATGTTGCCCTCTTCGGACAGCCCGAACAGCGCTGCCGCGTGTGCGGTGTCGTTGAAGACGTAGGACGTGGTCTGGTAGATCGGCAGGGCCCGGGCATTGGTCGCCGGGTCCGCGGTCTGGCCCGCGTGGATCTGCTTGGTCTCAAACGCCCAGTGGGCGGTGGGATCGATATCGGTCATGGGAACCTCCTGGGTGGTCGGTGCGGGGCTGGCGGTTTAGGGCATGCGACAGCGACAACACCGACAACAGGAATGCAGGGACTCACCCCCGGGTGACGAACGCTTCATCGGGCCAACCTGTCTTCTCGGGGCCCGTCATCGGACCCGCGCTTGCCGTGTGGCCGACTGTCCTTTCATAACCCAGTCGGCTACTCAACCTGGTCATCACCCGGGGCACCCCACCGCGGTTGGAGGGTTGCCGACCAGCGAGCCGGGGCTTGACGCTGGTACTCATGACCGCTTAAAAGCGTATCGCAATGCACCGAATGGTTGCCACCAGGTATGCAAGGCGCGGCTCGGCGGTGTCTGCGGGCCACGATGGGAGCGCGATCACAGCCCGTCCGCCCGCCTAGGCTTGGAAGCGACGTGATACTGAATAGGTCATCCGTGTGACCCACGGGATGCCTGAGATTTGACCGACCAACAAGTCCGATCAACGATGCCGGGAGTGACCATGAGTGCGCAGCAGCCGACCATCATCTACACGCTGACAGACGAGGCGCCGCTGCTTGCGACGTACTCCTTCTTGCCGATCATCCGGGCCTTCGCAGGCCCCGCCGGTATCGACATCCAGACCAGCGATATCTCCGTTGCCGCACGCATCCTGTCCGAGTTCGCCGAGTACCTCCCCGAGGATCAGCGCGTTCCGGACAACCTGGCCGAGCTGGGCCGCCTGACGCAGTTGCCCGAGACGAACATCATCAAGCTGCCGAACATCAGCGCGTCGGTGCCGCAGCTGCTGGCCGCCATCAAGGAACTGCAGGGTAAGGGTTACAAGCTGCCGGACTACCCCGAGGACCCGAAGAACGACGAAGAGAAGGACATCTTGGCGCGGTACACCAAGTGTCTGGGCAGTGCCGTGAACCCCATTCTGCGTGAAGGTAACTCGGATCGGCGCGCACCGCGTGCGGTGAAGGAGTACGCACGCAAGCACCCGCACAGCATGGGCACGTGGTCGCAGGCGTCGCGCACCCACGTCGCGACCATGAAGGAAGGCGACTTCTACCACGGTGAGAAGTCACTGACGCTGGATCGCGACCGCAAGGTCAAGATGGTCCTGACCACCAAGAGCGGCGAGACCATCGTGCTCAAGCCCGAGGTGAAGCTGGGCGCGGGCGACATCATCGACAGCATGTTCATGAGCAAGAAGGCGCTCTGCGACTTCTACGAGGAGCAGATCGAGGATGCATACAAGACCGGTGTGATGCTCTCCCTGCACGTCAAGGCGACCATGATGCGGGTCAGCCACCCCATCGTGTTCGGGCACGCGGTCAAGATCTTCTACAAGGACGCCTTCGCCAAGCATCAGGAGCTGTTCGACGAGCTGGGCGTGAATGTCAACAACGGCATGTCCGACCTCTACAGCAAGATCGAGGCACTGCCGGCATCGCAGCACGAGGAAATCATTCGCGACTTGCATGCCTGCCACGAGCACCGGCCCGAGCTGGCCATGGTGGATTCGGCCAAGGGCATCTCGAACTTCCATTCGCCCAGCGACGTGATCGTCGACGCCTCGATGCCCGCGATGATCCGGGCCGGCGGCAAGATGTACGGCGCGGACGGCAAGCTCAAGGACACCAAGGCCGTCAACCCGGAGTCGACCTTCTCCCGGATTTACCAGGAGATGATCAACTTTGTGAAGACCCACGGCCAGTTCGATCCGACCACCATGGGCACCGTCCCCAACGTGGGTCTCATGGCACAGAAGGCCGAGGAGTACGGCAGCCACGACAAGACCTTCGAGATCGCCGAGGCGGGTGTCGCCGACATCGTCGACATCGACACCGGTGAGGTGCTGCTGAGCCAGAACGTTGAAGAGGGTGACATCTGGCGCATGCCGATCGTGCGAGACGCGGCGATCCAGGACTGGGTCAAACTCGCTGTCACCCGTGGGCGTGAATCCGGGATGAACGTGGTGTTCTGGCTGGACACCGAGCGTCCGCACGAGGTGGAACTGCGCAAGAAGGTCAAGGAGTACCTGCAGGACCACGACACCGAGGGCCTCAAGATTCAGGTTGTGCCCCAGGTCTGGGCCATGCGCTACACGCTGGAACGGCTGATCCGCGGCAAGGACACCATCGCCGCGACCGGCAACATTCTGCGCGACTATCTGACCGACCTGTTCCCGATCCTGGAGCTGGGTACCAGCGCCAAGATGCTGTCCATCGTGCCGTTGATGGCGGGCGGCGGACTGTACGAGACCGGCGCAGGCGGTTCGGCACCCAAGCACGTCAGCCAGCTGGTCGAAGAGAACCACCTGCGGTGGGACTCGCTCGGTGAGTTCCTGGCACTGGCCGTCAGCCTGGAGGACCTGGGCATCAAGACCGGGAACCCGCGTGCCAAGATTCTGGCCACCACGCTGGATGCGGCGACCGGGAAGCTGCTGGAGAACGACAAGAGCCCGTCGCGTAAGGCCGGAGAGCTCGACAACCGTGGCAGCCAGTTCTACCTGGCCCTGTACTGGGCGGCCGAGCTTGCCGCTCAGACCGAGGACGTCGAGCTGGCCGAGCTGTTCGCGCCGCTGGCCAAGCAGCTGGTCGAGAACGAGGACGAGATCGTCGCCGAGCTTGCCGCCGTGCAGGGCAGCCCGGCCGATATCGGCGGCTACTACTCTCCGGACCCCGATAAGACCGCTGCGGTGATGCGGCCGAGCCAGACCTTCAACGCCGTTCTGGCATCCGTCGAGGTATAGCTCACCGCGTCGAGTGTGAAACCTGGGCGGCGAATCAGTCGAAACTCCGCCACAGGTTCACACTCGACGTGATCTCTAGCCGACGTCGGAGGCCGCGGCGCGCTTGGCGGCGACCAGCGGGTCGATCAGGTCGGTGATGACCTCGGTGACCTGACCGGGCGCTTCCAGCATCGGCACGTGCCCCATGCCCGCCAGGGTGATCCGCCGTGCATCGGCAGGCAGGCCCTGGCTGATGAGCTTGCCGAAACGACCCGGGGGCACGATCTCGTCCTTCTCACACAGCACCAGCTGTGCCGGAACCGCGATGGTGTTCAGGTTCTGCAGGCCCGGTGCCGGCAGAATCGACGACAGCGACGGCAAGTAGGCCGGGCAGTGCGTGATGTCCTCGAAAATGCTGTGGAAGTCCGGCAGGCTCAGCGCCTCTGTCTCGCCGCAGAGGGCGCGGGCGGTGGCGAACTTGACGAACGGCAGGCCCGCCGCACGGCGGCCCAACAGCCGGGAGAACGCCAGCCAGGGGAGCATGGCCGCGAACTTCACCACGATCTCCGCCTTCAGCGGCGAGTACTTGGTCCAGCCGCCGGCAGGCGCGATGGCGGTGACACTGCGAGCCCGGCCGCGTAGCGCCAGACCCAGCGCGATCCAGCCGCCCAGTGAGTTACCCACCAGATGGGCGGTCTCCCAGCCCTTCTCATCCATGATCTCTTCGACCTGGTCCAGGTAGGTATCGACCGAGCGCTGCGACAACGGAGGCAGCGCGGGCAACGGTCCGCCGCCGTTGTGTCCGGGGTAGGTGGGTGCGAACACCTCGTATCCGGCATCGGCGAGCTGCTCGGCCACGGTCTCCCACACCGACTGCGACAGCATGAACGGATGCAGCAGCAGGACCGGCTCGCCCTCACCCATCTCGATGGGCGCCCGCTTGCTCGACGACTTCGACAAAATGGCTTCCAGCATGCGGTCCTCCTAGTGCGCCAACATCAGCGTTGACATTACTGTCTGTTGCGTCAACTTACCGTGCCCCGTGGTGCCCATCACTGTCGGCTGTTCTTAGCCTCAGCGGCTCATCACTGTCAGACCTCTCGACTATCGTCGGCGATCGATGAGCACCGAGAAGATCACCGTCACCACCATCAACGTCAACGGCATTCGTGCCGCGGTCAAAGAGCGGTCCACGGAGAACCGGGGGCTGCTGCCCTGGTTGGAGCAGACGACCGCCGACATCGTGTGTCTGCAAGAGGTGCGTGCGGAGAACGAGCAACTCCAGGAGGCGCTGGCACCGGCGCTGGCCGCGGGGTGGCACGTGGTGAACGCCTCGTCGAGCGTGAAGGGACGTAACGGTGTGGGGATTCTCAGCCGCGTCCCGGCCACCTCGACCAAGGTGTCGCTCGACGCCGATGGCGGCGAGTTCGACGAAGCCGGGCGGTATCTGGAGGCCCAGGTCGGCGATCTCACGGTGGCGAGCATCTACCTGCCCACCGGGGAAGCGGGCACGGCGCGCCAGGACGAGAAGGAACGATTCATGGCGGCGGTGGGCGCCAGGATGGCCAAACTGGTTGCGAGCGGGCGCGACACGGTGATCTGCGGTGATTGGAACATCGGGCATACCGAGCGAGACATAAAGGCCTGGAAGGCGAACCAGAAGAAGGCCGGGTTCCTGCCGGAGGAGCGGGCCTGGGTCGGCTCACTGCTCGAGGCCGGATGGGTCGATACCTTCCGGCTGCTGCACCCCGATGTTGATGGACCGTACAGCTGGTGGTCGTGGCGGGGTAAGGCCTTCGACAATGACGCGGGCTGGCGCATCGACTACCACCTGGCGACCGCCGATCTGGGGCAGCGCGCACACGCGGCGCGGGTCGAACGCGCCGACGCCTACGCGCTGCGCTGGTCCGACCATGCGCCGGTGACGGTTGAGTACCGGCTGCACTAGCCGATTGAGCGTCCTGTGCTCGGGAAAAATGGTTTTGACCGGTCATGCCAGGATGGATGCACTATGACTGCCGACAGGACCGCTGAAACCGCCGCCCGGGGACGCCTGTTCTCGGGGATTCAACCCACCGCCGATTCTCTCCATCTCGGAAATGTGTTGGGCGCGGTGCAGCAGTGGGTGCGGTTGCAGCACGAATACGAGGCGCTGTTCTGTGTCGTCGACCTGCATGCCATCACGGTCGCGCAGGACCCCGAGGAGCTACGCCGACGCACGCGCGCAGTAGTTGCCCAGTACGTGGCGCTGGGTGTCGACCCGGCCGAGAGTGCGATCTTCGTGCAAAGCCATGTCCCGGCGCATACCGAATTGGCTTGGGTACTGGGATGTTTGACCGGCTATGGCGAGGCGTCGCGGATGACGCAGTTCAAGGACAAGTCCGCCAAGCAGGGGAATGACGCCACCACCGTCGGCCTGTTCACCTATCCGGTGCTGATGGCCGCCGACATCCTGCTGTATCAGACGAATGTGGTGCCGGTGGGCGATGATCAGCGCCAGCATCTCGAGCTGACGCGCGATGTGGCGCAGCGGTTCAACGGCCGCTATGGCGAGACCTTCGTGCTGCCGGAGACATTCGTGCCGAAGAATGCGGCGCGGATCTACGACCTGCAGGACCCGACGGTGAAGATGAGCAAGTCCGCCTCGACGCCCGCCGGGTTGATCAACCTGCTCGACGATCCAGCGGTCTCGGCCAAGAAGATCAAGTCGGCGCAGACCGACAGCGATCGGGAGATTCGTTTCGACAGGGAAGCCAAGCCGGGTGTTTCGAACCTGCTGAGCATCCAGTCCGCGCTCACCGGCGCCGATATCGACACACTCGTCGACGGCTATGCCGGGCGGGGTTACGGCGACCTGAAGAAGGACACCGCCGAGGCGCTTGTCGAGTTCGTCACGCCGGTGCGTGACCGGACAAACGAGCTGCTCACCGATACCGCGGTGCTCGACGACATCCTGGCGGCAGGTGCGGCGCGCGCCAGAGAGCTGGCAGAGAAAACTCTCACCGAGGTCTATGACCGGATAGGGTTTGTCCGGCCCGCGAGGTAGCGAACAGTAGAGGCGGTGAGTGGTGGCCGAAGACGATAAGCCCGGGATTCTCGACCGCTATCGCGCAAGGTTTCCCTGGTTCGACCACATCATGCGCATGCAGGAGCGCTACCAGAAGGTCAACGGCAACTTCTACGCCGCCGGAATCACGTATTTCACCGTCTTTGCGCTGTTTCCGCTGATGATGGTCGGATTCGCGGTCATGGGCTTCGTCTTGTCCAGGCGGCCGGACACGATTGCGGAGTTACGGGGCCGGATCAGCGGGGCCATCTCCGGCGAAGTGGGCAATCAGCTAATCAATCTGATGGATACCGCGATTGCCTCGCGTACCAGCCTGGGCATCGCGGGTCTTGCGACCGCGGCCTGGGCCGGGCTGGGGTGGATGGCCAACGTGCGGGCGGCACTGAGCGCCATGTGGGAGCAGCCCAACGACTCCGACGGGTTCGTGCGGGGCAAGCTCTCAGATCTGGTGGCATTGGGGTCGACGTTCGTGGCGCTGGCTCTCACCATCGCGGTCACCGTTGTCGGTAATGAGAAAACGATCCTGCGCGTACTCGGCTGGTTCGGGCTGCATGACGTCTCGATACCGGCAGTGCTGCTCAAGGTCGTCACCATCGCCATAGCGACCGTGTTGTCGTGGGCGCTGTTCACCTGGATGATCTCGCGGCTACCCAGAGAGCGGCTGCCGTTCTCCAGTGCGGTGCGGGCCGGGCTCATCGCGGCGATCGGCTTCGAGCTGTTCAAACAGGTCGCGTCGATCTATCTGAGCGTGATCATGCACGGTCCCGCGGGCTCCACGTTCGGTCCGGTGCTGGGCATCATGGTGTTCGCCTACATCACTGCGCGTCTGCTGTTGTATGCCACCGCGTGGGCGGCCACCTCCGATGGGAACCGGCCCTTTGTCTATGTGCCGCCGCCCGAGCCGGTGGTCATCACTACGCGGATCGAGACCGTCGAGCGGCCCACCAAGCTGGGTGTCCTCGCCGCCTTCGGCGCTGGAGCTCTTGGTGCTCTGGGTATTTCGTGGCTAGGCCGCGGCGGCGACTAGCGGTTTAGGCCTGGCGGCGGTTGAGTGATCGCGCCGCCAGGATGAGACCGAAGACGATCATCGCGCCGATGATCGTCACGCCCACCCGGACCGGGACGCTGTTGACCGCATCCGTGGTGAGACCGGCGGCTTGGGGCGTGGCCGCGTTGTCGGCATGCGGCTTGGTCAGCAGCGCAGGGTCGGGATCGACGAGCTTGCCGATCGAGGCGTCGCGTGGCGTCGAGAACCCGTAGTCGAGTAGATGGGCGGCCTGCTCCCACGGAGCTATCGGAAGACGCGTGCCTCGCAGCATGGTGACCACCAACCGGCGGCCGTCACGCTCGGCGGCGCCGACAAAGGTCTGTTGCGCGTCATCGGTGTATCCGGTCTTTCCGCCGAGCGCGCCGGGGTAGTTGTAGAGCAGCCGGTTGTCGTTCGTCATCTCGTAGGCCGGATGATCGTCGGGTTCACCGGGTTTGGCGGGATGGCCGGGGAAGGTCGCCTTCGGAGCCGACACCAGATCGGCGAAGGTGGGGTCTGCGAATGCGTACTTGTAGAACAAGCCCAGGTCGTAGGCCGAGGTGCTCATGCCGGGGCCATCGAGACCGGAGGGGGTGGCAACCCGCGTATCCCGCGCGCCGAGTTTCTGCGCCATGTCATTGATCTTGGCGACGGTCTCGGACATGCCTCCGAGCTGGACGGCCAGCGCGTGTGCGGCGTCGTTGCCCGAGTTCATGAGCAGACCGGTGAGCAGCTGCCGGACGGTGTAGGTGCCGCCGACGTCGACACCGACTCTGGTGCCCTCGCTGTTCGCGTCGTCTTGGGTACCCACCACCGCCTGGTTGAGGTTCAGGTTGTTGATGGCCTCCATGGCGACCAGCACCTTGATGACACTGGCGGGTCGGTGCCGGGCGTGGGGGTCCTTGGCCGCCACCACATTTCCCGTGTTCAGGTCGGCGATGAGCCAGGATTCCGCAGAGACGTCATTGGGGACGGGCCCCGCCCCGTTAGGAGTGATCACATCGCAGCTTCCGAGCATCTCGCCGCCGATGGGCTTGGCGGGCACCGGGAGTGGCGCGGGCGGATCGCCACCGGCCTTGGGAACCTCGGAGGTGTCGACTGCCGGTGGCGTGACGACCTTGTAGGGGCACCCGCTGGTATCCGGCGGCGTGAACCCGGGCTCGGCAGTGGCCAACGGTGTGCTTATGGGGAGGGCGGCGACGATCAGCCCGGCGGCGGTGGCCGCGGCGAAGCGCGTCGCGGCTGCTCGCAGCGACGGGCGGCGATCGGGCGCAGGAATCCAGGTGGTCATCGCCTTGCCACAGTAAGTGACCACCACCCTGAACTGGGGGATGTTACGCCTGTGTCGGATGTGACTTCTGGGTCGACTACCCTGACGGCGCGATATCGGCCAGGTTGATATGACCGACGGCCGACGATCCGATGCAGCCCAGCCAGAGACGCCCGCCGGACTCCACGACGCCGGTCGTGGTCTGCAGCAGTGGGTCGCGGCCGCGGATGTTCACCACCGCGGCCCCGGTGTCCGGATTGAACGCGACAACCCAGGCGTCGGCCGCGACGGCAGGCTGAATCGATTCCGGAAGCCGCCAGAGGAGCTTGCGTAGCAGCGGAGCGCGCGGCACGAGTGTTTCCAGCGCGGCATTGCGGGGCCCCGCCATCGCGACCCAGATCCGGCCATCGGAGCCGGTGCTGATGTTGTCCGGCATGCACGGCAATTCCTCGACGAGCCTGGAGGTCTGTCCCTGCGCAGAACCCGACAGCGCGATCGTGCTCAGGCGCCGGCCAATGGTTTCGGCGTACACCAAGCGAGACTCGTCGGCGGTCAGGGTGACGCCGTTGGTGAAGTACAACCCGTCGGCGATGGTGGTGACGGTGCCGTCGACATCGCGGCGGAATACCCTGCCGGTGCCGCGGCCCTCGATGGCGGCGGCCCGATACTCCTCGAAGGGGAAGCGTGCCGTCGACTCGCTGAAATAGATTGTCCCATCGGATGCTTCGGTCACATTCGAGCAGAAGATGAGTGGGGGGCCATCGACCTTGGTGACAAGTGGCTCGATATCTCCGGAAGCCGGATCGAGGGCCAGCAGCTTGTCGCGGCTGCAGATCAGCACGCGTCCATCGCGCGCGACATGCAGGCCCAGGGGTGGGTGCTCGGTGGTCGCGACGTGTGTGACCTCGGCACCGTCGGGGGAGATGCGGAGCATCTTGCCGTCCACCACGCCCGTCCAGATGTTTCCCGCGGCATCGGCCACGACATCCTCGGGCCCATGGCCCGGGAGCGGCACCACCGTGAGCGGGGGTAGGGGCCGTGGGTTCAGGGATAGTGCCCGCACTCCGGGCGGCTGCCAGCGGACGGGGTCAATCGACGGCTTGGCCATGGGCTCACCTTATTGCAGGCCTAGGCTCAAGAGGTGGCAGTTCCGGTTCGCGATCGCACCGACGAGTTCGAGGCGCTGCGCCCTCGGTTGCAGGCGGTGGCCTACCGCCTCACCGGCAGCGTCGCCGACGCTGAGGACATCGTTCAGGACGCGTGGTTGCGCCTGCACTCTACGACCGTCGAGATCGAGGACCTGGCGGCGTGGCTGACCACCGTGGTGTCCCGGCTGGGCCTGGATCGGCTGCGGTCGGCCGTCTATCGCAGGGAAACCTATGTGGGGGAGTGGCTTCCGGAGCCGGTGGTCACCGGTTTGGACGGCAATGATCCGCTGGCCGTGCTGGTGGCCAGTGAGGACGCGCGCTTTGCGGCGATGGTGGTGCTGGACCGTCTGGCACCCGATCAGCGCGTGGCCTTCGTGCTGCACGACGGATTCTCCGTGCCCTTCAAACAGATTGCCGAGATCCTCGGCATCAACGACGTGGCCGCGCGTCAACTCGCCACGCGTGCGCGTCGGACGGTGAGTGCGACGCCGGAGCCGGTGGGCGATGCCGAGCACAATGCGGTGGTCGGCCAGCTGCTCGAGGCCCTCATGTCCGGCAGTGTGGAAGCCGTTGTCCGACTGTTGCATCCGGACGTGACAATGACGGGGGATTCCGATGGCAAGGCACCCACCGCGGTGCGGGTCATTCGCGGCCCCGACAAGGTGGCGCGGTTCCTGCTCGGATTGCTGGACCGTTACGGCCCGCAGATGATTCAGGCCATCAATCCGGCGTTGGTGAACGGACAGTTCGGCATGTACCTGACCGAGACAGACACCGACCCGGATTTCAGGCCGGTGCTGCCGCGGGTCAGCGGATACACCGTGCGGGACGGCAAGGTGCTGGCGGTCTGGGATGTGAGCAATCCCGACAAGTTCAGCGGTACACCATTGCGCAGCGGCTAGGCGTCCGACGTGTCCTCGATGGCCCACGGAACCCGGCAGGCATCGCCGGAATTGAAGCCCTGCTCGGTGATTCCGAGGGCGGCGTACGTCCGGGCGCGCATGTTCTCGACGCCGACCTGGTAGGTCAGCTCGATCACTCCGGCGTCACCGAACCGCCGACGTAGATCCTCGACCTGCTCGTCGGTGATGTCATGCGGATTGCCCGTCATCGCATCGGCATAGGCGATGGCTGCGCGCTCGTCGGCGGTGTACAGCGGCGAGGTCGCGTAGTCGTCGATGGCCTTGAGGCGCTCGACATCCAAGCCGTCGAGCCGCTGCAGCATGGAGCCGAAGTCGACGCACCATGAGCAGCCCACCGTGCGGGCGGTCCAGAACACCGCGAGTTCTCGCACGCTGGCCGGCAGAACCTTGGATGCGCTGCCCAGCATCTGTTCGTGCGTCGCGGCGGCCACCATCAGCTTGCGGTGGTGGGCAAGCACCGTAAACGGTTCGGGCACTTGGCCGTATCGCCGCTTGGCGACCCGGTACATGATGCGTGTGAGCAAGGAGGCTTGTTGCGGGGGGACTGGATTGATACGGGTTGTTTTGCGTGATTGTGCGGTCATATCCGTATGACGAGGCAGCCCTCGGATGTGTGACAGGGCGCGCCTCGGCATAGAAAAAACCGCCGGGCGTGAGCATTGGCGCTCACACCCGGCGGTGCAGACGGGTCGATCGGTTAGCGCGCGAACATCAGTGCGCGCTTGACCTCCTGGATCGCCTTGGTGACCTCGATACCGCGCGGGCAGGCGTCGGTGCAGTTGAACGTGGTGCGGCAGCGCCACACCCCGTCCACGTCGTTGAGGATGTCCAGGCGCTCGGCGGCGGCCTCGTCGCGGCTGTCGAAGATGAACCGGTGTGCGTTCACGATCGCCGCGGGACCGAAGTAGCTTCCATCGCTCCAGAACACCGGGCAGCTGGTGGTGCAGCAGGCGCACAGGATGCACTTGGTGGTGTCATCGAAGCGCGCGCGGTCGGTCTGGCTCTGGATGTGCTCACGTGTCGGCTGGTTGCCGCTGGTGATCATGTACGGCTTCACGGCGCGGAATGCGTCGAAGAAGGGTTCCATGTTGACCACGAGGTCCTTTTCCACGGGCAGCCCGCGGATCGGCTCGATGGTGATGGTGAGCGTCTTCTTGGGCTTCTTGGGCAGCAGATCCCGCATCAGCACCTTGCAGGCCAGCCGGTTGACACCGTTGATGCGCATGGCATCCGAGCCACACACGCCGTGCGCGCAGGAGCGGCGGAAGGTCAGCGTGCCGTCCAGGTAGCCCTTCACGTACAGCAGCAGATTCAGCAGCCGGTCCGTCGGCAGGCACGGCACGCGGAAGCTCTGCCAGCCGGCGGCGTCCGGATCTTCGGGGTTGAAGCGCTGAATCTTGAGCTCCACCATGACCGCGCCGTCGGGGACCGGCGGCAGCGGCGGGTCGCCGGCTTCGGCTTTCTCGATAACCGCAGTCATCTCAGTACTTCCGTTCCATCGGCTCGTACCGGGTCTGGACAACGGGCTTGTAGTCCAGCCGGATATCGGACAGCAGCTCGGCACCCTGCTTGTACGCCATGGTGTGTCGCATGTAGTTGGTGTCGTCCCGGTTCGGGTAGTCCTCGCGGGCGTGGCCGCCGCGGGATTCCTTGCGGTTGAGCGCACCGACCACGGTCACCTCGGCGAGTTCGAGCAGGAAGCCCAGCTCGATGGCCTCGAGCAGGTCGCTGTTGTAGCGCTTGCCCTTGTCGTGCACCGTGATCCGGCTGTACCGCTCCTTGAGCCGGTGGATGTCCTGCAGCGCTTGCTTGAGTGTCTCTTCGGTGCGGAACACCGCGGCGTTGTTGTCCATCGACTGCTGCAGCTCGGTGCGGATGTCGGCCACGCGCTCGTCACCGTGCTCGGAAAGCACGTCCGCCACCCACTGGGTGACCATCGTGGCCGGGTTCTCCGGCAGTTCGACGAAGTCGTGGGAGTCGGCGTACTCGGCTGCGGCGATACCCGCCCGGCGGCCGAACACGTTGATGTCCAGCAGCGAGTTGGTGCCCAGCCGGTTGGCGCCGTGCACCGAGACGCAGGCGCACTCGCCCGCGGCGTACAGCCCGGGAACCACGTTGTCGTTGTCGCGCAGCACCTGTCCCTTGATGTTGGTCGGGATGCCGCCCATCACATAGTGGCAGGTGGGGTACACCGGAACCAGCTCGGTGACCGGGTCGACACCCAGGTAGGTACGGGCGAATTCGGTGATATCCGGCAGCTTGGCTTCCAGCACGTCGGCACCGAGGTGGCGCACGTCGATGTAGACGTAGTCCTTGTTGGGGCCCGCGCCGCGGCCCTCCAGCACCTCGAGAACCATTGAGCGCGCGACGATGTCGCGAGGTGCCAGGTCGACGATGGTGGGGGCGTAGCGCTCCATGAACCGCTCGCCGTCGGCGTTGAGCAGACGACCACCCTCGCCGCGCACGGCTTCGGAGATCAAGATGCCCAGACCGGCAAGGCCTGTCGGGTGGAACTGGTGGAACTCCATGTCCTCCAACGGAAGTCCCTTGCGGAACACAATGCCCAGGCCGTCGCCGGTCAGGGTGTGTGCGTTGGAGGTCGTCTTGTACATGCGGCCCGAACCGCCGGTGGCGAAAACGATTGCCTTGGCGTGGAACACATGGATATCGCCGGTCGCGAGCTCGTAGGCGACCACGCCGGTGGCCACCGGGCCGTTGGGCGTCTCGGTGAGTACGACATCCAGTGCGTAGAACTCGTTGAAGAACTCCACGTCGTGCTTGACGCAGTTTTGGTACAGCGTCTGCAGGATCATGTGCCCGGTGCGGTCGGCGGCGTAGCAGGCGCGGCGCACCGGCGCCTTACCGTGGTCGCGAGTGTGGCCACCGAAGCGGCGCTGGTCGATTCGACCCTGGGGTGTCCGGTTGAACGGCATACCCATCTTCTCGAGGTCGAGGACGGCGTCGATGGCCTCCTTGCACATGATCTCCACGGCGTCCTGGTCGGCGAGATAGTCGCCGCCCTTGACGGTGTCGAAGGTGTGCCACTCCCAGTTGTCTTCCTCGACGTTGGCCAGCGCGGCGCACATGCCGCCCTGGGCGGCGCCGGTGTGACTGCGTGTCGGGTACAGCTTGGTCAGTACCGCCGTACGAACGCGAGGTCCGGCCTCCACCGCGGCACGCATACCCGCGCCGCCCGCGCCGACGATGACGACGTCGTACCGATGTTCCTGAATCATTGTGGAAATCGCCCCTAACCGATGTTCGGGTTGAAGGTCAGCAGGACGTACGTGCCGAGCACAACCGTGAAGATGATCGACAGTGCCAGCAGGCAATTGAGCCAGAACCGGGTCGAATCCTTACGGGTGTAGTCGGCGATGATCGTGCGCATGCCGTTGCCGCCGTGCAGCTGAGCCAGCCACAGCATCGTCAGATCCCAGGTCTGCCAGAACGGGCTCGCCCAGCGTTGCGCCACGAAGTTGAAGTCGAGGCGGTACACGCCGTTGTCCCACATCAGCATGATGAACAGGTGGCCCAGGGCCAGGAAGATCAGGACGATGCCCGACAGACGCATGAAGATCCACGCGTACTTCTCGAAGTTGGGCATACCCGATGCCCGCCGGGGTGCGCGTGGATTGTCCAGTGCGGCAGGGCGGTCGTAGTTGCGCTCCATGACGGGAGCGAGGCGGCCACTGGCGCGGGCACTCGCGTTCGGACCGGTCTGAGGTGTTGTCATAGGAAACGCTCCGCCATGTGCATGAGAATCCGGGTTACCGCGGGAACCATCACCACAAACCAGACGCCGCCGATGATCCACAGCATGAGCCGCTGATAACGCGGGCCCTTGGACCAGAAATCGACGAGGATTACCCGGACGCCGTTGAGTGCGTGGTAGAGCACCGCCGCGACCAGGCCGAGTTCCATCAACCCGACGATCGGGGTCTTATAGGTCTCAATCACCGAGTTGTACGACTCGGGGCTCACCCGTACGAGTGCGGTATCCAAGACGTGGACAAAAAGGAAGAAGAAAATCGTGGCACCGGTAATGCGATGCAGGACCCAGGACCACATTCCTGGATCACCACGGTATAGCGATCGCTTGAGGCGATTACCTTCACGGCCAGATGTGGCCGTATCGGGCGTCGCAGTCGTCACGTGGGCCTCCAACACCAATGGTGGACTGGGGCCAAACGGCGCGGTAAATGGGGGCGTCCATGACGCGCAACCGATGGCCCAACGGTGGTCGGCGAACCGTCATCCGAACTCTAAACCCATTCCGAGGTGGCGCCGAAATCGCGTGAGCGCGAAAAAGCGCCGAAATGCACCGTACTCCAAAGTAAGTTAGGTAAACCTTGCACGAGCAAATGATGAGCCGACGCGACTCTCATGGGGTCGACAGGGAGGATTCCCGATCATGTTGATCGACTGGAATGAATTGCGGGACAAAGCATATGCGATCACCAAGCATGCGTATGCGCCCTATTCGAAGTATCCGGTGGGTGCGGCCGCGCTCGTCGACGATGGTCGGGTCGTCGTCGGCTGCAATGTGGAGAATGTCTCATATGGGCTAGGTCTCTGTGCGGAGTGTTCTGTGGTGTGCGCCCTGTTCTCCACCGGTGGAGGGCGGCTGGTTGCGCTCTCCTGTGTCGATTCGCGCGGTGAGGCCCTGATGCCCTGTGGCCGGTGCCGCCAGCTACTTCTCGAACACGGTGGCCCTGACCTGCTGATCGATCACTCGGATGCGCCACGAAGGCTCGCGGAGCTGCTCCCGGAGGCTTTTGGCCCCGATGACCTGGAACGAGGCCGGCTCTGATGGCAAACATGTACACGTTCGATATGCCGTCGATCATCGCTGCCAAGCGTGACGGCGGGGAACTGAGTCCGGGAGCCATCGACTGGCTGATCGGCGAATACACCCGTGGCGCCATCGGTGAGGAGCAGGTCGCGGCGCTGCTGATGGCGATCTATCTGCGCGGGATGAACTCCGCCGAGACGACAGCATGGACCGCGGCGATACTGGCCTCAGGGGAGCGGCTGAATCTGTCCGGACTGTCTCGCCCGACCGTGGACAAACACTCCACCGGTGGCGTGGGGGACAAGATCAGCCTGCCGCTGGTCGCGGTCGTGGCCGCCTGCGGGGCGGCGGTGCCGCAGCTGTCCGGCCGCGGTCTCGGGCACACCGGCGGCACGCTGGACAAGCTTGAGTCCATCGCGGGCATCCGGGTCGACCTCACCAACGAGGAGATACGTCACCAGCTTTCCGATGTCGGGGCGGTGATCTGTGCGGCCGGGGCTTCGTTGGCGCCCGCCGATCGAAAGCTGTACGCGTTGCGGGATATCACCGGCACCGTGGAATCGATTCCGCTCATCGCCGGGTCGATCATGAGTAAGAAGCTGGCCGAGGGCACCGCCGCGCTGGTCCTCGACGTCAAGGTGGGCGCCGGGGCATTCATGAAGTCCGAGCAGCAGGCGCGCGAATTGGCCTCGGCGATGGTCGATCTGGGCACCGCACACGGAGTTGCCACCAGTGCGCTGCTGACCGCGATGGATACCCCGCTCGGGGCCACCGCGGGAAACGCGGTCGAGGTGCAGGAATCACTTGACGTGCTGGCGGGGGGAGGCCCCGATGACGTTGTCGCCCTCACGGTGGCTCTGGCCCGCGAGATGCTCGCCGCTGCCGGTATCGACGGCAAGGACCCGGCTGCGACGTTGACCGACGGCACCGCGATGGACGTGTTCCGGGCGATGATCAGTGCGCAAGGCGGGGATCTTTTGGTGCCGTTGCCGGTCGGCAAGTGCCAGGAGACTGTGCTCGCTCCGTCCAATGGTGTGGTGCATCACATCGATGCGATGCCGGTTGGAGTCGCCGCGTGGCGGCTCGGGGCCGGGCGCAGCCGTCCCGGAGAGTCGGTACAACATGGCGCGGGCGTGCGTATTCACCGGCGCCCGGGTGAGCCGGTGGTGGCCGGCGAACCGCTGTTCACGCTGTACACCGATACCCCCGAACGGATGCCCGCGGCGCTCGACGCGCTGGAAGGTGGATGGGGTATCGGTGCGGCGCCGCCCGCTGCCGCACTCATCATCGATAGACTTTCGGTGTGACGGCCGAACTTGATTTGGTGTCAATCACCCAGGCTCCCAAGGCGCTTCTGCATGACCATCTCGACGGGGGGCTGCGGCCCGGCACCGTCCTCGACCTGGCCCGGGAATCTGGGTACGAGAGCCTGCCTGCCGAGGACGAGAGTGCCCTGGCTTCGTGGTTCCGTACCGCCGCGGACAGTGGCTCTCTGGAGCAATACCTGGAGACCTTCGCGCACACCGTGGGTGTGATGCAGACGGCGGCGGCGCTGCACCGCGTGGCCGCCGAGTGCGTGGAGGACCTCGCGGCCGATGGCGTGGTGTACGCCGAGGTGCGCTTCGCTCCCGAGCTGCACATCGATGCCGGCCTGACCCTCGACGACGTCATGGACGCCGTGCTGGCCGGTTTCGCCGACGGGGAACGGCAGGCGAGCGCGGCCGGCAAGCGCATCAAGGTGCGCACCCTGGTCACCGCGATGCGGCACGCGGCACGGTCGCGGGAGATCGCCGAGCTGGCCGTGAAGTTCCGCGATCGGGGTGCCGTCGGGTTCGACATCGCCGGAGCCGAGGCGGGCTATCCGCCGAGCCGCCACCTCGATGCCTTCGAGTACATGCGTAATGCCAACGCCCGGTTCACCATCCACGCCGGTGAGGGGTTTGGATTGCCCTCGATCCACGAGGCGATCGCCTTCTGTGGTGCCGACCGGCTGGGCCACGGTGTGCGCATCGTCGACGATATCGACATCGATCCGGACGGTACGGCGCATCTTGGCCGACTGTCATCGCTGCTGCGTGACACCCGCGTGCCGTTGGAGCTGTGCCCGAGCTCGAATGTGCAGACGGGAGCGGTCGCCAGCATCGCCGATCATCCCTTTGACCTGCTGGCACGGTTGCGATTCCGGGTGACCGTGAATACCGACAACCGGCTGATGAGCGATACCTCGATGAGCCGCGAGATGCTGCGGCTCGTCGAGACGTTCGGGTACGGCTGGAGTGATCTTCAGCGTTTCACCATCAACGCGATGAAATCAGCCTTCATCCCGTTCGATGAACGGCTGGCGATCATCGACGACGTGATTAAACCCGGATACGCGGTCTTGATCGGCTAAACTGGCTAGCCGCGCACTACTCGCGGCGCAGCCGCGCTTCCAGGGCGCGCTCCAGCGTCCGCCAGCTCTCGGCCGCATCCGCGAAGGGGCCCTTCGGCTCGTCGTGCTTATCCGGTTCGAGCAGATGCCCGACCAGCTTGCCCAGCGCGGTGTCGCCATCCAGCTCGGCGTCGACGCTGTCATCCTCGGAGTACTCGGCGACATCGGTCAGCAGCTCCACCGCCAGCTCGAGCTGATCGCGGTCCACCTCGTCGACGCCGTCCTCCAGGTCATCGGCCAGGCCCGTGAACACGTAGATGTTGTCGTCGGTGATGTCGATCCGCAGCGAGCCGTCGGTGGCGGCAGTACGGATGTCGTCATAGGTGCTTAGGTCGGACAGGTCGTGATCGTGCTCGTCGGCCAGATACCGGGCCAGTGCCCGCTCGGAACCGAACACACTGATTCTTCCGTTGCGTCCCAGGAAGATCGGCTCGTCGTTGAGGTAGCAGCGCAGTGTGTAGAACGTCCCCGAGTTGGTGATCATCTGGATCGGGTCGATACCGACTTCCAGCCAGAAGTCCTCGTCGCCGCCCAGAACCGGGGCGTCCTCGTCTTCGGTGTCGTCGTCCTCGGTGTCTTCGTCTTCGTCGCCGGACTCGTCGTCAGCGTCGTCGTCGGAGCTCTCGGCGTTCGAGCCGGATTCCTCGTCGAGCAGTTCCAACTCGTCGTCATCTTCGAGGTCGTCCTCGTTGTCGACGGCATTCTCCGCGGCAGCAAGCAGCTCGGCATCGGCGGCGGCGGAGAGTTCCTCATCGACATCCGGGGTGGCGGCGATCTCGTCGATGGCATCGACCACCGAATCCCAGGACTTGCCGACGATGGCACCGATCTGGTTCCACCGCTTCAATCCGTCTTTACCGGTGAAGCTTTCGGCCCCGCCCGACAGCGTGCCCAACACGGGGTTGCCGTTGATGAGCTTGTTGATGGGTGCCAACTCGCAGACCGCGCCGATGGAGGCCACGATCGCCAACGTGGCACGCAGCGTGTCGACGGCGTCCTCGCTCGGCTTGTCGGCAACCAGCTCCGGCACCCCGATCAGATCGAAGCGATTGTCGTCGTCGGGCTCGAGTTCGTCGGCCGACAGTGCACCCAGCGTCGACCACGCGGGATGATCGACCAGATCGTTGTCGTTGTCGGTCCGTACGAAGGCCACCAGATCGGCCACCGACTCGAACACGTACAGATCGTCGTCCTTGCCGAGAAACGCCTCCCACTCGTCTCCGGCGTCGCGCCACCGCGGGGCCCACAGGGTGACCACGTCACCCTCTGTGAGCCCGAGTTCGATGGGAACGATGTCAGCAGCCATGCGGCAAGCCTAGCCAGAACGGCTGAGTTGAGCGAAAGACCCACCGCGAGAACTGGCACACGCGCGGCGAACAGAGCCGCTCGGGCCCCGGTGGTCTACGACTGGGCATTCGGCCGCGGCGCGGCCGTCAGGGTGACAAGGGCCGCAAAAGCATTGTCACGCAACGCGAATTTTGTGGCCGAGGCGTGCAGTCGCAGCCATCCGCCGGAGACAGCGCGCACCCGGAGCACCCCGGTGGTCGACCCTGTCCGCAGCTCTTCACGCATGTTCCTCGCCACCGCGGCGTCCTCGGGATGGATGCTCTCGGGCCGATCGGGGTCGTAGCGCCATGCCAGGTCGGGGTAGGGCGTGTCGATCCATTTGAGGACGGCGAAGGTGTCGACGTTGATCAGCACCCGATGTGCTCCAGGGATCGCGACCGCATCCAGGATCTGCTGCGCCAGTCCCACCCGAGGTTCAGCGGGACTGTTCTGCACCCGTGTGCACACGATCCTGTTGATGCGCGCCACGGTCCCTGTCACGTCGGTTTCCTTGGATGCCCGCCCGGCGTAGTGGACTTGAAGGGTGTTTCCCTGGTGGTCGGCGGCCAGACATGTTCCGCAGAACGTCGAATCGAGTTCTGGGTTCACGGCGTTGGCCATCAACTCGATGTTGTGCGGACTCGGCAAGACGGGGGCAAGGCCTTCGGCAATGGCTTGTTTCTCGGATCTGTTCTGTGGGTCGAAACCCATCACGTCGAAGTACCCCTCGGTGAGCGTTGTGACCGAAGTGTCCAGATCGCCCAGGCACGCCCCCGCAACGGGGCGCGGCGGCGGCTCGAGGTCTGCCGGTCCAAACCACACCTGGACGCCGTGAACATGCACCTGTCCCATCGCTATCGGATGCACGCGCACGATGCGATCCCGTGCCGGCGTGAGGGCCTCTGCGGGATCACCCGTGCGACGGCAGTCGGCGATCGCCGCCTCGATCAATGGGCGGTGCCGGTTGCGGCCCAGTACCGATTCGAGCGGAGTCATGTTGCGGGCCTGCGATCCGATAGCTATGACCGTGGGCACGTCGCTCAGGGTCTCTAGCAGCATCCAATCGCCGGCCATGCCGGGATGTTAGCAATTTTTGAGCGAAGATCTGGTGCGTGCGTTCGGCCCCGCTACCGGCGCCGATGGGTGATAAGTGCGACGGTCGCATCCTCGTTGAGCCGAACGAGTTGGGTAGAGCAGTGCAGCGGTTCCCAGCTGTCGTCGTGGCAGCGGAACCGGATTACCGCCTCGGTCGCACCAAACACGGCGTTGTCGATCATGAAGTTCAGGTTCGCCTGGTCGTCCGGGTGAATCTTGGGGCGACCCAGTGGGTCGAATTCCCAATGCCATTCCGGGGCAGGAGGATCGATCCACTTGATCAATTTCCGCGAAGCGATCATGACTAACGCGCGATACATGCCGGGTTCGGCGGTGGCCTCGAGGATCTGCTGCTCCAGCAGCGGGACCGGCGGCGCCGGCTGGCCGACTCGCAGGTTGATCGCGCGCCCCAAACGCTCGGGGACGCCCTGCCGGTTGGGTTCCAGAACCAGTCGGCTGGCGAAATGGCACAGCGTGGGATTGCCCTCGCTGTCCACACCGGGCCAGGTCGCGCTGTAGGTCATGCCCTCGGTCGCCGTCACGATGAGCCCCAGGACATCTGTTTCGCCCGGATTGGGCGCCAGGTAGCGATACAGCTCGGGCATGCTGATGTGGGCGTGCGGCTCGGTGGGAGCCATTCCCATGGCCAGGGCGGCACCGTCACTGATGTGCAGGGCGCCGGTATCGGCGTTGAGGACCACCGCGCCGCCCTCGCGCGGGGGATCGGCGGAGGGGCGTGTTGCTCCTGTCCACAGCCAGACCCCGTGTACGCGACCATCGGGCATGGCGATCGGCCGGATGTCGATCACCGAATCCGAATCGGGTGGCCCGATGCTCGCGGCCTTGTTTGCCTTGGTCGCCGCGGTGATGACTCGGCGAATCAGACCGAGATTTCGATTACGGCGCAGGAACACGCTGAGCGGAATCATGTTCCGGGGCTGACTGCCGGACGCTATGACGGTGGGCTCGTCGCCGAGTGTTTCCAGCAGAAGCCACTCGCGTGCCACCTTCGGATGTTATCAGCGCAGCACGTGCCGGCGGTCGATCAGCGCTGGGTGCGGAGCAGGGCCGCGAGTATTCCGAAAAGGTTGCGCTGGGCAGGTCAGACGCGATATTTTCTGCTGGCTCCCGCGATCGGCGGGCTAAGTGCGGACCCTGTCTCTTCGGGCCGCGCCCGCAGCGTGGATGTGCTCTGTGTGGCGGCCGTTCGGCCGATCACACACGTACATTTTTGGTCGCCGCGAGCACCTACCGGTGCACATATGAGGGGTCGGTAGGTGTGACGGTGACCCCCGGCGCCTCATCGGGTCGGGTGAGGTGTGATTCCTTGGCGCAGATCCGCCTTCGTCTTTTCCGCTAATGTGCCCACGTGAGCATGCCGGCGCTGAGAATGGCGCAAACCTATCTGCCGTTTCTGCGGCCGCTCAAGTTCGGCGCGTACAACATGGGCACTCGGCTGTTCGGGTGGCGCATCGATCCCGAATTCCGCCTCCTGGGCCGCTTGGGGCCCATCTCGGAGGCGGTGGACATCGGCGGCAACTGGGGCCAGAGCATCTGTGCCCTGCAGCGCACGGCGGCACCGGAGCGGATCGTTAGTTTTGAGCCCAATGCCGTTCTGGCTCAGCGGCTTAGACACCGATATGAAAGCAAGACCGTACACGTGCATGCCTGCGGACTCTCCGACGCGGACGGTACCTTCGATCTGTTCGTTCCCCGATACCGGAACTTCGTTTACGACGGTCTGGCCTCCCTCGATGAGAACGAGGCGCGCGGCTGGCTCAACCCGGACACCCTGGCGGGGTTCGACGCATCCAAACTGACGATCGAGCGCCATCCCGTACAGGTTCGGCGGCTGGACGACTTTGGCCTGGATCCTCAGGTGATCAAGATCGACGTGCAGGGTCTGGAGGCGGCGGTCATTCGCGGTGGACTGGCTACGATCGGTGCTTCACGTCCGGTGATGATCATCGAGACGCCGTCGGATGAAGTGGTGTCCCTGCTGCAGCCGGCCGGGCTGAGGCCGTACGCCTATCGAGACGGACGGCTCAGCCAACACTGGCGGGACACCAAAAATACGGTCTTTCTGACCGATTCACACCGAGACCGCGTGGGGCTCTAGCCCCGAAGCCGGTTACGGCTGTGGGTTCTTCAGATCGACCATGAGCTGAGCGAAGACCCGCTCCCGGTGATCGAAAGCCTGACCCGCAGCGGCGGCGGCGGTGGCCACCACGATCTGCCCAACAATGTTGGGAGACAGTTTGGTGACCGAGTCGTCGAGTCGCAGGTTGGTCAGCGCGCCGTTGCCGTTGGCTTCCGCCTCCACATGGCCCTGCGCCGAACGCGCCCATCCGCGAAGGTCTTTGAGCTCCTCGACCGCACTGTTCAGGATGTGGCCGCCGGCGCGAGCCTTCGTCATGGTCTCCTGATACTGCTGTTCGAGCGCCTTGAAGAAGTTGAGGTCTGGCTCCGTCATCAGGATCTCCGTTCCATCTGCTCTTCGGATTGGCGCAGTTCCAGGTCGGCGACCTGGGCAGGTGTGGCCAGGCCGAGCTTGTCCAGGATGTAATCCGGGATACCGGTCTCGGCGAGTTCTTCGCGGCGGGCTGCTCCGCAGCGCGCGGCCCCCAGTTCGCACAGGTTCAAGATCTCCCGTGCGACTGCCGACGAGCCGCGGGCGAGCATGTCGGGTTCGATCTGAACCTCAAGCGGTAGACCGAATTCGGACACCTTGACCCGCAGCGTGCGAGCACGATTTGTCATATCGATGCTCGCACGCGGCTCGGGCCGCGGCACTCCGGAACTAGGAAGTGGGTCGGTAGAATCCATGGAATCCCTGCCCGGCGTTGGTGGTGCGGATCGGGGAGATCTGCACCGGGTCACCGGCTTCGACCATCATTCATAATAGGTACTAATCGATTATGCTGACGGCATGCCTACTGCGGTGATCTATACGAGGGTGTCTAACGACCAGTCGGGCCGGTCGCGGTCGACGGATGATCAAGAGCGCGAATGTCGGACCGAGTGCGATCGGCAGGGTTGGATGGTCCGTGAAGTATTGTGCGACAACGATATTGGAGCATCCCGATTCTCGGGTAAGGGCCGGCCAGCGTATCTGAAGTTGAAGGAGATCTTGTCGCCTGGCGACGTGTTGGTGACGTGGGAGGCGTCAAGGGCTCAGCGTGACCTCCGGGCCTATGTAGAGCTTCGGGATCTGTGCTTTGAGCGTGGAGTGTTGTGGTCCTACAGCGGGCGGACGTTCGATTTGTCGCAGGGTGACGACCGGTTCGGAACAGGCCTGGATGCATTGCTTGCGGAGAAAGAAGCTGAGCAGATCCGTGAGCGTGTACTCAGGGGTAAGCGAGCAGCAGCGTTGGCGGGCCGTCCGCCAACTCGCCCGATCTGGGGTTATCGGACTAAACGGGATTCCGTCAGCGGTCGGTCCATTGGGTGGGTTCCAGACGAGCAGTTGGCCCCAGTTGTTCGCGAGGTGGTCGAGAAGGTTCTGGCCGGTCAGTCTTTGTGGCCGATTGTTAGGGAGCTAGAGGAACGCGGAGTCCCGGCACCAACGAGAAAGCCTGGTCAGCCGGGGGAGTGGAAGCCGCAGAAGTTGCGGCAGACATTGATGTCGCCCAGCTACGCGGGACTTCGGATTCATCAAGGAGTGGTCATCGGAAAGGCTTCGTGGGAGCCATTAATCTCCGAAGAAGAACACCGTCAATTAGTCCGCTTGCTGACTGACTCTCGCAGGGTCACTCACAGGGGGTGTGAGGTTAAACACCTATTGACAGGGATTGCAGTGTGTGGCGTATGTGGGGGTGTAATGCGATTCTTCGCTCCACCGTCAAGCAGTTCCAGGCCTAGGTATCTATGTTCGCTTAGGAATTGTGTAGCCAGGCGTGCGGAATTGGTCGATACGCGTGTTCAAGAAGCGGTACTAGCGTTCCTGACGTCGGTTGACGCGTCTGTGTTCGCCAGTGGTGATGATCGCGAATCGGTAGCGGCCTTGGAACAGGCGCAGGTGTTGCGCGACCGGTTGGCTGAGTATGCGGAATTAGCGTCGAAGGGGAAGGTGTCGCCGGAGTCGTTCATGCGCATTGAGGGCAGCTTGTTGGCGGAGATTGCTGAGATGGAAAGCAAGGCTAACGTGGCGATGTCCAACCCCCTGGCGGAGAGACTTGCGGGGCCGGAGGCGCGGTTGCGGTGGGATCGATTGACGTTGATTGAGAAGCGTGACGTTATTCGGTCGTTGGCGAAGGTGACGATTCTGAAGTCGACGGTAGGCACTCGCAGGTTTAATCCTGATGATGTTGCGATTGAGTGGCGTTGACGGTTAGCGGGAGTTGCCGGAGCCGAGGGTTGGTGGGGTCCAGGTGCCGTTGGTGTGGTGTTCGAGTTCGGCGGTCTCGATGGGGTCCAGGGTGGCTAGCCGGTGTGCCAGGGTGTGTTCGTCGACCCAGAGGTGCGCTGCGAGTTTAGTGATGCTGCCGTGCGGGTGGCGCTGGTAGGCGTCAATCAAATCGGGTAAGCCGATGAGACGGTAGGCGGCGGTGGTGTCGGCGACGAACTCGCCACCGGGGCTGCAGTGCTGGTGTTGCTGCAGGTGCACGATGGTGTGCGCGATGCGGCTGCGCCGTGCGGCTTGGTCGAGGTCGGTGGAGAGCCAGATGATTCGTCCGTCGTGGCGGGCCGGGGTCTTGGCGGGCAGGTGGTCGGTGTAGATGACCCGGATGTTCGGGTAGCGCTGTCCGAGGTGTCGCCATGGGTGGTAGCGGGCGTCGAGGGTATCCACGTTGGTCATGGCGCACACGGTAGAGCGGGCCTCCGACAAGTAAACCCACCCTGACCTGCGTCTTTGTCTTACATTCGTGTAATTTCAGGGGGTTTTGCGGCGGCGGGCGTGCCGCCTATTTTCGTTTTCGGGGGTGTGTAGCAGGGCGTTGATGTTGTCGCGGTCGTAGTTGACTTGGTCGAGTTCATCGGCCAGTGCTTGGACGGCATCGCGCAGCATGGCGTCGCGGCGCGCGAGTTCGGCGAGTAGGAGCCCGGTGGGGATTTTGGTGACTACCTCGGTCAGATCCTCGGTGCTGGCGGCGGGATTGTCGGCCGCGCCGGTGGCTTGTAGGGCGATGGAGCGCACGAGGGCTTCGTCAACGTCAGGGAACGCGTCGGCTAGACCTGCCAACAGGGCGCTGCTGGGCATTTGTGGCAGGTAGGTGCGTTCGTCGTTGAGCAGCTTGTAGACGTAGGTGCGCGAGATCTGTGCCTTCTCGGCCAGCTCGGCGACGGTGTAGTGGTAGGCGGCGAGCTGATCGTTGAGCCAGCGGCTCAAAGCGTGCGCCACAGGGGGCCTCGTTTCCTTGTTGGCGGGCCGATTCACGATGACTGTCAACCCTTTGTTGTCAACAGTTCTCTTTCGTGTCAACAGGTCAGTGATCTGCACTAACAGTGGTCAGAGTAGGCCGGTGCCGCCTTTGTTGTCAACAAGGATCGCCTGGTTTGTCGGATATTGGTGTCAGACTGTTGACGAATCCGAGATCCAGATGAATGACGAGAGGCAGCCGGTGATGACAGCGGTGATGAAGTCCAACAGTATGGCGGGGGATGTGCCCGGCAGTGTGAGCGTTGATGGGCCCTTGTTGGTGGCTTATCTGCGGCGCAGTGGCCTGTCGCAGGCGGCGTTGGCGCGGCAGGTGGCGTGCAGCCGCCAGATGATCCACCTGTTGGTCTCGGGTAAGCGCTCCTCGTGCACACCGGCGATGGTCGCCTCCATCGAACGTGTTCTCGGGGTGGCTACAGGCACCTTGCTGACCACCGTGGCGGGGCGGTAACGGTGATGGCTGTTTCTGCAACGGATGCGGCGGCGATTGCCGCTGCAGCCAAACGTGATGCCGCCCGTGCGCAAGGCCGTGTGCTGACAGCGACGCAGATCGCCGTGCTGCGCCGCACGGTATTCGCACGAAGCGCGGCAGTGGAACGACAGGAGGTCTCGGCATGACCACCGCTCGCCCCGATGCTGTCCCAACTTTGGCCGATCTGGCCGCACGTGCGGGTATGACCCTGGAGAGCGGTCCGCATGAGCTGACCGCTATCGCGGCCTCGATCGCCGAGACGAACGCGGTGCCTCTGTCGGCCTATGAGGTCATGCGGGCACTGCTGCGCCTACAGCGCACACAGCGTGCCCAAATCGAATGGGCAGCAATCGAATACAGAAGTATATCAGCGTAATCGATTGTCTTACGACAACTGAATAGACGTCGATGGCGGTTCTCTCGCCAAAGAATTCCCGCCACCGACGCCCTCATTCACCTACACCCCGCTAGGAGGTGCGGCGTGCCGCATCGTAGTACCCGAAATGAGCGCAAGGCCATCGAGCGGGCCGCAGCCGCTGGCCAGTGGACCAGCGAGGCGGTCGGTCTATTCATCCGACGCTACGTGAGTCCGGATGGCGAGCGCATCGCCGATGTGCGGTACGCGGCCAGTGGTGCCGTCAAGGCGGCGGTTGTCTATCCACGTTTCGGTCGCCACCACATGCCCGTTCGTCTGCGAGACAGCCTGGGTCACAACGTCATTGACTACATCGAATTCGTCGAATACCGCGACGCCGGGGCGCCGTCATGAGCGTGCCCGAAACCCGCCTATCCGCGCAGCTGCGCAACCAGAAACCGCCACTACCAGAAAAGGGAAACCATCGTGCCTGAGGTAACTATCGTCAACCATCTTGACCGGATTGAAGCACGAGTCGGTGACCTCACGGTTGCCGAGGCCACGTGTGAAGGCGGCGGTATCTGGCGCATCCCTAACCCACAAGCTACAGACAAGCCGCACTTTTTCGCTGATGTGGCGGCTACGGAAAGTGCGCTGGCGACGATAGCCGCCGCCTACATGTCGGGGTTGGAGGCCGAGGCCGGGCCGGTGGCGATCGACCAGCGGCACACCTACTTGTTCTATGGTGCACTGCTGGCTGAAATCAACGGTCTTGCTACACATCTGGCCGACCTCAACAGCCGTCAAGTGCACATCACCAGCCATGGTGCGCATCTGGATGTGCTCGCCCAGATCATCAACGCTGTCGAGGGTGCGCAGGTGCTCGTGCGGTCCTCGCAGGCCACCCGCGAGGTGCAGGTGACGACGCTGTGAGCGCCCCGAAGGTTGTCACCGGTGTTGTCGTCACTCAGGTCAGTGCCGAGGTGTATCTGTGCGCACAGGCACATGGCACAACCCTGTTGGTGGCATCGACAGATCACTCATTGGCCCTGACTCTCAATGAGTCTGCCGCCCAAGAGTTCGCCGCCGAGGTGGCTGAGGCAATCGCGGCGATCAAGAGCAATAGCGCCGCGAGCTACGTGCGGCGGTGGGTATGAGCCACCTCATCAACGATGACGGCGACAGCTTGGACTTACGTGTTGTCGGTGTGGAGGAGCCGTTGGCCTCGGCCAGTCTCGATCAAGGCGGTACGTGGACGGTTGACCCCAGCGGTATCGCCGAGCACCTACCGATGTTCGACGTGCCGGACCGTGCCGACGCGGTGGGCGTTCTGAAGGCCATCGGGTACGCCTTTGAGGCGGGCGGCGGGGGCTGGCAATGAGTACCCGCTATGGGGTGCGTGAGGTCATCGGCGGGCGCCATCGTGTCGTCAGACTCTTCGGCAACGGTGGGTTCGCTGAGAAGCGGTCTTATGCCACTAGGGAATTGGCGCAGGGGCGGGCTGCGCAGCTGGGCAAGATCGCTGCCCGGCGTGACGCGGTGGCCGAGGCCAAACGCCGCGCCAAGAACCACTGCGAATGCGCGGGCGAATGTGGACACCTGCACCTTGCGTCGCGTGCTTGCCCGTGGGGTGAAGGCGAAGACATCGGCGGCGGTGTCGGCAAGGTGGTCCTGGTCGCGGTCGCGCTCGACGGCCACGACGACAACCTGTCGCTGGACAACATCAAGATGCTCTGTCAGCTCTGCAAGCAACAAGACGAAGCCGATCGAAACAACGGCGGCGCAGCACTATTCGACATCAGGGAGCCTCAATCATGAGCACCACAGAGATCGATTGGGACGTCACGGTCGCTGGCGGTGACATCGCCGAACGCGACCATTTCGGGGTCATCCGCAACGGCAACAACCAGCCGATGATCATGCCCGCGGGCGGCGGCAAGCGCGTCGCATATCAGCGGGTGACCAACTTCATCGACCACCTTGAGGACAACCGCGAAGGCCTGCGCATCTGGACCGAACGCCACGTGCTGCGGGGCCTGCGCGACTGCGATGACCTCAAGGCCGAATGGCTCAACGCCGAAACTGACCGCGACCTAACCTCGATCGCGTTGCGTGCCGCCAGATTCGGCGGCCGGGACATCGAGCAGGAGTGGGGCTCGATGATGCACGAGGTCACCGCCGCCATGGACCGGGGCGAGATGATGCCGCGCCAGTGGTTCAACGAAAACATCAAGGACTACCAGCGTGTCCCACCCGAGGCGAAACGCGACGCCGACGCCTACCACTTGGCGACCCGATGCTTGAGGCACCATCTCGTTGAGCAGATGCATGTGCATGACGGGTACCGGATCGCTGGCACACCGGATCGGGTGTCGACCTACCGGAAGATGGGCAAAGCTCAGGGCAAGCCGAAGATCGTCGACTTGAAGACCGGCAAGGTATTTGAGCGGCCTGGTCCGCGCATGATCGAGGCGCAGCTCGGAGGCTACAGCGAGAGCGTCCCGTATGACGTGCAGGCCGAAGTACGACTAGAGGCAATGGGTTACGACAAAAAGATGGGCATCGTCGTGCATCTGCCGATGATGTCGCGCAGCTGCGAACTGGTGTCCGCCGACTTGGCGAAGGGCCGCGCTGATTTGAAGATCGCAGCGGCCAAACGCGATAAGGGCCGGGGCCGGAAGTTGATGCCGATGGGGCGCGGCGTCGAACTCAACGAAGCAGCGCCATCGCTGCATGAGCGGATCACGTTGGCGTGCAATGCCGATGCGTTGCGTGATGTGTGGCTAGAGGCCAAATCGGCCGGTGAATTGACCGAAGACTTCAAGGCGGCATGCCTTGAACGCAGGCAACAGCTTGCGCGAACAAGTAAGTAAAGAAAGGGAAATACGCAATGAGTGCAGATGTGGACTGGAACGACATCGACCCGATCGAGGTGCCTGCGGGCGCGTTCATCGGCTGGGGCAACCGCGAGGGCCAGAAGGTCATCGGAACGGTCACCGAGTATGGAGATCGCACCGGCACTGACTTCAACGGGAGTCCATGCCCGGAGTTGACCCTGGTCCTCGCCGAGCGTGCGGCGTCGTTCAACAAGTCCGGTGACCGGACCGACTTCGATGCAGGCGAAGAGGTCTCGGTGACAGCCGGTGGCGTGAACCTCAAGAAGGCGATCCGTAAGGCGGCGCCGGAAGTCGGCGACCTGGTCAAGATCGAGCTGACCGAATTCGTCAAGACCTCCAATGGCACGGCGAAGATCTTCGACGTTCGCCTCAAGCGGGGCGGCGGCACGTTGCCGACCACCTCGGCGCAGTCGTCGCGCCCGGTGTCCGACGACGAGCCGCCCTGGTGATCGCTGCCCAGTAGCACCCGTGGCGGGCGATGAGATCCAGTGCTGTCGCCCGCCACGGCCAGCGACCCATCTCATCACGTGTCAACCAACCAGGTAAGGAGACTAAACGCGGTGAAGATTGTTGAATATCAACGCGAGTCGGTGCAGCTCTATCTCATCGACAGCAGCCGCGAGTGGACACTGTCCACCCACGGTGAAGACAGGACTGGGCGCCTGCGCGTGAGTCACCTGCACGCCTGCTGGGTGCGGCGCGGACAGGCGTGCCAGCTGGAGGTGAACGTCGCCGGTCGCCGCATCGAAGCAGAAGGGGTTCTCGCCGAGGGCATGCAGCTGTGGTGCCAGGGCAGTGAGCTGCCCGAGTGGATCGCGGACCTGTTGGCGCCCAACACGCCCGCATGGTGGCCACGATGAACACCCAAGCCGATGGGGCCGTCACACTGATGGCCGGAGATTGCCTTCACTGGCTGCCCACCATCGAGGCCGCCAGCGTCGATGCGGTGATCACCGACCCGCCGTATGAGCTCGGGTTTATGGGCAAGGGTTGGGACGCTACAGGTATCGCGTTCAACACCGAGGTCTGGCGTGAATGCCTACGTGTTCTCAAACCTGGCGGACACCTGCTGGCCTTCGGTGGATCACGTACCTGGCACCGATTAGCCGTAGCGATCGAGGACGCCGAATTCGAGCTACGCGATCAGATCGCCTGGATTTATGGCCAGGGCTTCCCGAAATCGGTGGGCGTGGCCAAAGCCATCGACAAGAGCAGAGGGATCTGGCGGGGTCGCGCCGGAACACCTACATCGGCCAACGGCTCGATGAGCGGCGGCAACTACCAGCGCACCGACAAAGGTGACCCGATCACCGACGCAGCACGGCAGTGGCAGGGTTGGGGCACCGCCCTCAAACCAGCGTTCGAGCCGATCATTTTGGCGCGCAAGCCGCTACGAGGCACTGTAGCGGCGAATGTCCTGGAACACGGCGCCGGAGCGCTGCACATTGACGCGTGCCGGGTCGGTAATCAGGTGCGCACCCATCCAGCCCGTGTCGAGCACCGCGACCCCGAGGTGGGCGTGTTCAAGTTCTCCGGGACCGTTGCCGCCCAGCAGGTGACGGGGCGCTGGCCCACCAACGTAGCCCTGGACCACGACGCGGCGACGTTACTCGATGAAGACACCGCATCGGTTAATGGCGGTGCGTCCCGGTACTTTCCGGTGTTCCGATACCAGCCAAAAGCTCCGAGCGCGCAGCGGCCCCGCATCGAGGTCAACGGGCGGGCCATAGCGCATCCAACCGTCAAACCGCTGGACCTCATGAAATGGCTGGTGCGCCTCACGGTTCCCGTGGGCGGGCTGGTGCTGGATCCGTTCGCGGGCAGCGGCACCACCTTGCAGGCCGCCCGCGAGCAGGGCATGTCCTGCATCGGGATCGAACAGGAAAGCCACTACGTGCAGCTGATCGGCCAGCGTCTAGGCATCCAGGCCCCCACAGCCACCGACCAAGCACCACCAGAAGGGAAGTCATGAGGGAGTTCTCGACATGTCGGGTCTGCGGCCAGGGGATGGCCGTCATCGCGTTCGGCCAGACGACACACCCCCTGTGTGAGGACACAGACCAGCTGACTCCGATCGAGGTGTTGACGGCACGTTGGCTTGAGGCGGCGATAGCGGGCGACGACGCGAAAGCCGATGCCCTGCAAGTCGAGATCGACGGACTTGATGGGATGCCGCCACGTTTGAAGGCCTCGGCGCTGTACTACGCGCAGGTATACCGCTGGCCGGTGTTCCCACTCAAACCGTACTCGAAGGTGCCCGCGACTCGGGCCGGGTTCAAGGACGCCACCACCGACCCGCGACAGATCAAGGCATGGTGGAACACCAACCCCCGGTACAACATCGGTTTGCCGACCGGCATCCGGTTCGACGTCATCGACATAGACCCACCCACCGGTATGCACTCGTATCTGCAACTGCGTGCGCTGGGCGATCCACACACAGGCAAGAGCCCGATACCCGAGGTGCACGGCAAGGTCGCCACCGCCAGCGGCGGTGTGCACCTGTACATTGAGCGCGCCGGGCGCGGCAACGCCGTGAACCTACTGCCAGGCATCGATATCCGCAGTCGAGGCGGCTATGTGGTAGCCCCGCCGTCGACCCTCGGCGAGCCTGGCCGAACCTGGTCATGGTCCTACCGCCCCTCACCGGCGCTGACCAGCACCGAGTCAAAGGCGTTGTCAGCGTGAGCATCAACCCCGAGCATGACGTGATCGATGCCATTGACGCGCTGGTTGATGAGCAGATGGTCGGAGGCGAGATCGCACACCGCGACCGCGCCCGAGCCGTCAACATCGATAGGTGTTCGCTGTGCGGCGGTGCGTGGCATGGCGAGGCGTGGACTGGTATCGACTATGCGCATCTCGGCGAGTATGACCAGCATGACCACGGGCGTCTCGTCGGCTGCCCCGGAGCATCGGCCACCACTGGACCGCAACGCATCCGGTGGAGATGGAGCCGATCGAGAGTCAGGACCGGAACACTGCAGATGGTCGGCCCCGGCGAGGGTTACACCGTCGCCGACCTGATGGCTATGCGATCGCGTCGGTGGTCATCGCGCCCCGTAGTGAGGCTCTGGGACGCGGACTTCAACCTGGTTGCGTCAACCGCCGAGCTTGAGGACACGCCGGATTGGGTGACCGAGCTGATGCAGCAGACCATCGCGTATATCGAAGATCAGATTCGGACGATGCTCGGATACCCCGGTGGCTCAATCACCCTCGATCCGGCCACGGTGGGCGAACTGACTGCCGAGATTCCGCTCGACGACATCGCGCCTGCCCCTGCTGTCTATGTCGATCAGATCGAGGCTATCCAATGGGGCGGCGGCGAGCCAGCGCGCGTGTATGGCCGCACCTGGATGCCCGGAGACGATGTCGATCCCTACTTCCGGCCAGTCGGATACGTGAGCGGCGATGGGCCTGCGCTGGTGATCGACGAGGACGGCCACGAGATCGGGCCGTGGGGCGGCACAACGCACGGATGGTCGATGTCCGACCACGTCGATCGTCTGATCGACCAACTAGACGACATGCCCGCGTCCCGCGTGGTCAGAGCGTGGATGGGGCTGCACGAGGTCTGCTCAGCACGGTGGCAGGCGTTTCGGCGGTGGCTGCACCTGTGAGTGAGCCAGAGAGTTTCGTCGACAACCTGACCCGCTACGGGCTGCTGCCCGGCAAAGGCGAGAAGCGTGCTGTCGAGCGCTTGCCGGCCAAACCGCGGGATACCGAAAATGCTTGGGCGATGGCCGCTCTGGCGGATGAGTGCCGGATCATGTCCGAGGCCACCGAGCCGGGCCGCAACGATCAGCTGAACAAGTCGGCGTTCGCGTTGGGGCAGCTGGTGCCGCACCTGCTCGACGAGCAGGAGGTGGTCGATGCGTTGACCAATGCGGCGTGGTCGGCGAGCCGCAACGGTAAGGAGCCGCTGACCGATTCGGAGATCCGGGCCACGATTCGCTCGGGCATGAACTCGGGTCGCCGCGACCCCCGGTATCCGCCGGAGAACTCGAATGTGGTGGCGATGCCGAGCCGGGTGGCGGTCACGGAGGCTGACCATCCGCAGGCGAAGGACTTCGATGTGTGCTCGCTTGAAGGCGGGTTCTGGGATGCGCGCGACAGCCTGCGCACCGTCTACGAGACGGCGATGTTCCGCATGTGCTCGCCGTGGGCGGTGTTGGCGCACTGCGCTGCCCGTGCCTTGACTCTGGTGCCGCCTCATATCCAGTTGCCGCCGATCGTGGGTGGTCCTGGCTCGCTGAACTGGTTTGGTGCGGTGACGGCGGTGTCGGGCGGTGGGAAGGGTGCGGCCAGCGCGACAGCTCGCGAGTTGGTCGACGAGCATGTGCATGCCCGCACGCCGGGTAGCGGCGAGGGGTTGATCGCGGCGTATGGCGGTCGCGATGACGAGGGCAATCCACGGGGCGATGACGCGCGCGAGGCGCTGATGTTCACGGTGGACGAGATTGACACCTTGTCGGCGGTGGGTGGGCGTTCCGGTGCGACGATCATGCCGATTCTGCGGCAGGCGTTTTCGGGGGAGACCCTCGGCTTCGCCTACCGCAACAAGCTGCCGATGCTGCTGGCGCACACCTACCGGCTGACCCTGGTGGCGTCGATTCAGCCGGACAGGGCCGGTGGTCTGCTCGCTGACTCGGGTGGTGGCACTCCTCAGCGGTTCATGTGGTTTCCGGGGACGGACCAGAGGATCAGTGCGTCGTCGCCGTATCCGTCCGGGTCGCTGTCGCTGCCGTCGTTCACGGACTGGCAGTACCCGCGTGTGCTCACGGTGCCCGCCGAGTGCGAGGGGCTGATTCGGTCTGAGCGGGTGAAGGCGGCTCGGGGCGATACGGCGGCGCTGGACGGTCACGCCTTGTTCTGCCGGGAGAAGTTCGCCTATGCGCTGGCGGTGCTCGATGGCAGGGCGGTGATGTCGATCGAGGACTGGGAGCTGTCCGGGATCGCGGCCAGAGTCTCTGACGCGGTGCGTCAGTGGGTCATTGATCAGCTGGCGGTGTCCGAGGTCGAGGAGGCATCCCATAAGGGGCGCATGGCCGGGGTCGCGCGCGAAGCCTCCGACGCCGAGCAGGCGTACCAGAAGCAACAACGCGTGGTCCGGGTCGCTCGCCTACTGCTGGAGAAGATGCCGAGCACCGAGGGTGCCCTGCGCAAGCGGCTGGCCAGTCGAGACCGCGCGCTGCTGGACCTTGCGCTGGCCACCTTGAAGGGCAACGAGCTGGCCTGGCACGACGGCGATCAGTGGCAGAAGGTTGGGAGCTAGCAAATGCAGATACAGGCCGTCGAAGGTGGACAAAGTGGACAGGTGGACAACGCCCGCGTCTGCGTTCACGCCAATTTTCATAAGGGTGCCCTAATTCGCCAATTTTTGCGCAGCGGTTCTACCAGCGCATATGCAAAGTATTTAGGAAAACTAACAATAGTTTCAATTCATGACGCGCGTGAGTGCGAGGTGGACATGTCCACCTGTCCACCTTTGTCCACCTCGGACCGGCGAACCGGCAACAGTGAAGGGATCAGTCAGTGACCATTCAATTCTTCGTGCCTGGCTCGCCAGCGCCTCAAGGCTCCAAACGTCACGTTGGCAGAGGCATTCTCATCGAATCCTCCAAGGCGGTCGGCCCGTGGCGTGAGCGGGTCGCACTAGCTGCCCACGCTCACGCACAAGGCCCCGATGATGGTCCACTCTGCGTAGACCTCGAATTCGTGATGCCCCGGCCCAAGACGGCGCCCAAGACGTTCACCAGGTTTGCGACCAAAAGGCCCGACATAGACAAGCTGGCTCGAGCGTGCCTCGATGCCATGACATCCGTCTGCTACCTCGATGACTCTCAGATCATTAGCTTGACGGCGCGCAAGCGCATCGCCGAGCCAGCCGAAACGCCAGGGGTAAGGGTCACTCTCGAAGTCCCCGTCTCCGCAACCGAGTGGTCTGCCCCGTTGGCCGAGACCACGACTGTTGAAACTTCAATGATTACTCGAGGTGCTGACGAATGACGACGACCGTAGCGCGCTGCGCACATCCGGACTGCAAGCGCGACAGAGGGGAACCCGTCTACACCGAACTCGGTGTGTGTGAGCCGTGCCAGCGCCGAGTCGCACGCGCACTCGATCGTGTTGTCATGGACTGGGTCACGCTGCATGCCACGCTCCCGGCACCCAACAAGGGCGAGAAACAGCGGACGGCGAAGGTCAAGGAGTACGGGCACCCCGCCGAATGGGCCTCGGTCATGGCGGCGGACATCGCTGAATGCCTTAACGCGGACCATGATTCGCTGGCGGACACGCTCGGGCAGACGCCCCCGCCCCACCCTGGAGCCGGTGAGGTAGCCCGCGTCCGGGCCGCGTACAAGTACCTGTCCGTGCGCATCGTCGAGTTGTGCCGCACCGACTACGCGCCAGACATCATCACTGAATGGATCGACCTACACGCCAAGGTGCGCGGCCAACTCGGACTCTCACGCCCACGCATCTCAGTGCCGATGCCCTGCCCCCAATGCGAGGTAGCGGCCCTGGTGCGGATCTCGGACTTCGGCGGCGACTGGATCGAATGCGGCAACTGCCAGAGCACGATCACCACAAGCCACTACCGCTTCTACGCTGACACATATTTCCGGTATGTCATGGATGCGATGTCAGCGATCGATAACACGCCTTGACACCTCGACGTTGTGAGGAATTATTCAAACCATGTCTTTGATTGAGTGGGCGCTGTCGAAATTGAAGCCCGAACTACTCCTGCCAGCGCTATGGCGGATGGTGGCGTCGCTGATCGGTATTGCGACATTGGGGTGCGCGGTGCTGCAAAAGTCCATTTATCCGTATCCGTCAACACCGACCGGGCTGCTGGCGTCCATCGCTAATCGTGCACACCTTGCTCCTGCTGAGCGCTGGCTGACCCAGGTGGGGCAATGGCTGAATCAGCAGCCCCAGAATCAACTTGCTTGGCTAGTGGGTGTGATCGCCTTGTGCTCAGGGTTGTATTGGGCGGCTCGGTATCGCGTGAATGCGGTCGAGAACCTTCACGTGAGCCTGACCTGGATCGGCTTAGGTGTCCTGCGGGAGACGGGTTGTGCGGCATGGGCGATGCTGCTTATCGCGGTGGCGATAGCTCTCGTTGTCGCGCAAGTGCACGTGAGTCGCTTTGGTTCTCGATACCATCGACTCCGAGACAGGCTGAACTACATACTTGCTCACGCTGTAGGGAGTCTGGCCGACTTGCCCTGGATAGTCGGCTTCTTGCTAATTCGGGGCACCGCAGCGTTGGGCGCGCAGTGGTTTGTCATCAATCCACGGGCTGAGTTCTGGTATCGCGTGGACCGACAACGAGACGACGATGATGTCGTTGAGGTGCAGCCGAGAGAAGGGGTATTCGCCATGTTCGCCCCGCCAGGAGACATTGAGCATCGGCTGAAACGCAGTCGTATGTGGAGTCACGCTGATACGTGGAGGCTGCTTAAGCGATCTCCCGAAGTCGAGTGGGGCGGTGGAGGTGGCGCAGACCGCCAGGAGAAGAAAGACCAGTAGGCCTCGGCGTAGGTCTCGGACGCCGGACACGCCCTGAGCGCCTGCGGATTTCGCGTCCGCCCAACTATTCGGGTATAGTGCAGGGAGCTGACATAGCTATATCCAAACCCCTCCACCGCATTAGCGCGAGGGGTTTTGTTGTTTCGGGAGACGAACATGACTGCGCCTTTGATCCTGCCCGATGGCATTCAAACGCTCGTGGACGCCGATGAGGCGGCGCGGCATTGCAAGGTGTCCAAGGTGACTGTGTGGGGCTGGGCCAATCGCGGCTACCGTTGCCCGACTGGGGAATGGGTGAAACTGCCTGTTGCGGGTAAAGATCGGCGTCGGCGCAACCTGTACTGCCTGCTCGACGTGGCCAAGGCCGAGGCGGCAACACGCAAGAGGGCCAGGCGCACACTCTAGATGTCCACCCTCGGGCTGCTACGGCGCATCGAAGACCAGGCACAGCTGCTCGCCGACGCCCAAGCCCGAGGCGATTTCTCCGCCATCGAAGAGGCGCAGGCCGCGCTTGATGATCTGACCGACCGCCTGGCCGAGGACCACTGATGCCCAGTGCGCCCCCACGGGTGTGCGCCAGGTGCAAGGGCCTAGCTGTCAAAGGCGCGCCCTGCCAGTGCCGCCCGGCATGGGAAGGCTCGACGCACACTGGCGCTGGCGACAAGCGATGGGTGCGTGCACGTGATGACTACCTGCGCTCGCACCCCTTCTGCGAGCACACCGGATGCGCGCGCATCGCCGATGCCGTAGACCACATTAGGCCCCTGGCCGAGGGCGGCGACAAGTACGACCCCGAGAACTTCCAGTCGCTATGCGACCCACACCACACCGAGAAGACGACGCAGGATGCGTTGCGCGGCAAAAAGAGAGCGAGGTGAGCACGATGGCTACAATCGACGAGATTGGTCAGGACATTGGCCGGGACATGGGCACTGCCACCGTGGCGTGCCCGCAGTGCAACGCCGATGTTGTTGTGACACTTGATGCCAAGGCCAGAGCGCGTAAGGTCGGCGAGAACGCGGTCACCTTGGACGTTACGCTGCCGCATCTCGCTGACGAGTTCAGAGCCCACGATATCGAGGCAGGACACGTCGATGCGTAGACGGCGCGCGGGGGGTAGTGGGGTCGCTATCTCTACGTTCTGGCGCCCAGACTTGCGCCGAGGTGGCTTTTCTCGCGCGTGCTCAGAATTCGTTTCGTTTTTTGGGTGGGGCCTGTAGATGGGCCGTATCGCTGCGCCAGCACACTTAAAGCTCATCAATGGGCGCAGCCAGGGGCGCGACTCTGGTGGCCGCGAAGTGCCACCGCCTGCGGCTTTCGAGCATGGCGAGGTGCCGGAAGCTCCCGAGTGGTTGCCGGACGAGGGCAAGGCCGAATGGGCTCGTGTTGCACCGACCCTGGCGACGTTGAAGCTGATCAAACCCGAAGATCGAGCGGCTTTCGCGGCCTACTGCAACGCGTGGGCACAGTATGTGCAAGCGGTGCGGATGTACAAGGACGAGGGCCTGACGATCATCAATCCGCAGTCGGGGCGCGAGTCGGTGCACCCTGCGGTGACGGTGGCGCAGACGGCGAGTCGGGAGCTACTGCGGTATGCGCAGCACTTCGGGTTGACACCTTCGTCTGAGCAGAACATCGCCCGAGGGGCCGGTGACCCGGATGGCGGCGGAGACAACCCCTTCGCCTCGGGCCAATAGCACGTGGGCCGACGCCGACCTTGACGCGCTAAAGCTTTCACCCGAGGTCGCCTGGTACCTCGAATCGCGCGGCTATCCGGTGCCGGACTGCCCGCCGCTGCACAAGACGCCGGAGCCGCGAGAGGTTCCGGGCGCGGCATTCGACCCCGAGCGCGTCGATAAGGTCATTCGAGCGTTCCGGCAGCTGCGCCACGTCAAGGGCCGCTTCGCCGGTCAGACGCTTGAGCCGGACTGCTGGCAGGTGGCGTACATCATCGCCCCGTGGGCCGGATGGGTTGCGCCCTCGGTCGATACCGGCGATTACGCCCGGATCATCACGACGCTGTATGTCGAGTTGCCGCGTAAGAACGGCAAGACGACGGTGGCCGGTGGCATCGGGATCTATCTGACGGCTGCCGATGGTGAGCCGGGCGCGCAGGTGATTTGCGCCGCGACGACGGCGGATCAGGCGCGGTTCGCGTTCGATCCGATACGTCAGCTGGCCGATTCGGCGCCGGGTCTCAAGAAGTACGTGAAGGCCTTCCGCAACAGGATCACTCATCCGGCGACGGGGAGTTACTTTCAGCCTGTCGCCAATGTCGGTGACGCGCAGCACGGCGCGGATCTGCACGGCGGCATCGTCGACGAGCTGCACCTGCACAAGACGATCGACCTGATTGAGGCGCTGGAAACGGGCACGGGCTCAAGGATTCAGCCCCTGATCCTGTACATCACGACCGCCGACAGTGGCCGCAGGCATACGCCGTATGACGCGAAGCGCAACCGGATCGAGCAGCTTGCCCGTGGCGCGCTCACCGATCACACGACCTATGGCGTGATCTGGGCCGCTGAGAAGCCCGAGTATGAGAAGGGCAAGCTGGTCAAGGGCGATGACCCGTTCGCCGAGTCGACCTGGCGCAAGGCCAATCCCGGCTTCGGGATCTCGCCGACCAAGCGGTTCATGCAGCAGGCGGCTAAGAAGGCGCAGGATTCGCCCGCTGAGCTGGCGTCATTTCTGCGGCTGCACTTGGGTATTCGGACCAAGCAATTGACCCGGTATCTGGATCTCGGGGCGTGGGACAACAACGCCTCGATCGTCGATGTCGACCGGCTCAAGGGCCGCGAGTGCTATGGCGGGCTCGATCTCGGGTCAACGTCTGATCTGTGCGCGCTGGCGTGGGTGTTCCCAGACGGGGATGCCTTCGACGTGCTGGTGCGCAGCTGGGCGCCCGAGGCTTCATTGGAGTCACTCGATGCCCGCACCGCGGGCTCGGCGTCCGTGTGGGCGAAGGCCGGTTGGCTCACGCTCACACCGGGCAACGTCACGGACTACGACTTCATCAAAGCTCAGATCGCCAGTGACCGTGACGCGTTCGTGGTCAAGGAGATCGCGTACGACCGCTGGAACGCCACGCAGCTGGTCAACGATCTGACGACCGATGGTGCGCCGATGTCGACGATGGGGCAGGGCTTCGCCTCGATGTCCGCGCCGACCAAGGACTTGCAGCGGCTCATCAAGCGGGGAACACCCGAGGTGCCGCTCATCCGGCACGGCGGCAATCCGCTGATGCGCTGGCAGATCGACAACTTCGGCGTTGCCTTGGACCCGGCAGGAAACGTCAAGCCGGACAAGGCGAACGCCGGGGACAAGATCGACGGCGTTGTGGCGCTGATCATGGCCCTGGCCAGGGCGACCGCTGCGCGCGAGGTCGAGTACGAAAGCGCGTACGAGACCGGCCACCTGATGACCGTCTGAAAGGGGAAGGCATGTTCGGTTTTCCGATCCCCGGACCACTGCGCTACGCGCTTCACCGGCGCGCCTTCGTCAACCTGTGGTCTGGCGCGGCGATCTCGGGTGTGGTCGTCAAAGCGACCCGGACCTATTGCGTGATCAAAGACGCGCACGTGCACGAGGCCGGATCACACCCGGTCGCGGTAGACGGAGAGATCCTGATCGACCGCAACCAGATCGACTACATACAGATCACGTAAAAGGAGGCGACACATGGGATTTGTCGTCTCCGCAGGCGAGGTGCAACGCCTTGGCCGGCTCGACTCGCCCAAGCCCGCCAGGCTGGCCATCGGTGGCTTGTCACAGGACTACTTGCAGATCTGGCGTAAGCACTACGCGGTGCGAACCACGGTGTCCTACCTGGCCCGCAACATCGCGCAACTCGGCCTTCACGTCTACCGACGCCATGGCGACAACGAGCGTGAACGGCTGACAAACCACCCGCTGGCGCAGCTGATCCGGCAGCCGAACGGATGGACCACGCGTTACCGGATGCTCGAAGCGCTCGTGCACGACCTCGGCATCTTCGATGCGTCGTACCTGCGGAAGGTGAAGACCGAGCACGGCCTCGGGCTGATACGCCTGGACCCGATGCGGGTGTTGCCGAAGGGCGACAACTGGTTCTACCCCGAGGTATTCGAGCTGCGAGGGTCCAAGGGCACCATACGAATCCCCTCCGAAGAGGTGGTGTTCTTTCGGGGATACAACGGCGGCAGCTCGGATGTGGGCGGTGTCCCGCCGATTGAAGCGCTGCGCGAGGTGCTCGAAGAGTCCCACAACGCATCAGTTATGCGCTCGCAGGTGTTGCGCAATGGCGCCCGTACCTCCGGCTACATCGAACGTCCACCGGGCGTGAAGTGGTCCGACGAGGCCAAGATCGGCTTCAAGAGCGAGTGGCAGGCGCAGTACGCGGGGGATGGGCCGCAGGCGGGCGGCACGCCGATTCTCGAAGACGGCATGAAGTTCGTCGAGGCGAATCAGACGCCCAAGGATTTGCAGTACATCGAGGCCCGCAAGCTGACCCGCGAAGAGGTCGCGGCGGCGTACTACATCCCGCCACCGATGCTCGGCCTGCTCGACAACGCGACCTTCTCGAATATCACCGAGCAGCACCGAATGCTGTATCAGGACACCCTCGGCCCATGGCTGTCGATGATCTGCGACGAGATCGCCTTGCAGCTGGTGCCCGACATGACAGACAACTCGGACCTGTACGTCGAGTTCAACCTCGACGAGAAGCTACGCGGCAACTTCGAGCAGCGCCAAGAGGCTATCCAGAAGTCGACCGGCGCGCCCTGGCGCACGCGCAATGAGGCCAGGGCCCTTGAGAACCTGCCGCCGATCGAGGGCGGCGACGAGCTGGTGCAGCCGCTCAACGTCACACAGAACGGCGACGACGAACCGACCCTGGCGCAGGCCGATCCCATGATTACGCCTCGACCGACCGACAAGCCGGAAGAGGACGAGAGCGAGGACTGATGCTCACAAAGAACACGGCGGCGCTGAACGTCAAGGCAGGCCCCGACGACGGTCTGAATGAGGGCGAATTCATCGTCTACCCTTCGACGTTCATCAAGACCCCGGACAGCTACGGCGACATTGTCGCACCCGGTGCGTTCCTGAAAACCATTGCAACATGGAAGAACTCGGGCAACACCCTGCCGGGCCTGTTCGGGCATCGGATGGACGACCCCGACTACTACGTCGCCTCGGCGCTCGACATGGGCGAGGACGAGCACGGCTGGTGGGTCAAGGGCGTCTTCGATCTCGAATCGCCGAAGGGCAAACAGACCTACCGGTTGGTCAGGGATCGCCGCATAACGCAACTGAGCTTCGCCTACGACATCATCGATGCCAAGGGCGTCGAGCTTGAAAATGGTATTCGCGCATACGAATTGCGCGAGTTGAAGGTGTACGAGTTCTCGTTCGTGCCCATCGGCGCGAACCAGGACACCTCGGTGGTAGCCATCAAGGCCATTACCGATCAGGTGACCGAGGACATCAAGGCTGGCCGCGCGCTGTCGGCCAAAAACGAGGACGAGCTACGGACCGCGCACGAGGCGATCGGACGCGTTCTGTTGGTCCTCGACAGCGCATCAAGCGAGGGCAAGGCTGCGGATAACCCGTCCGTCGATACCTCGGCATTGGAAATGCTGTCACTCGATATCGACATCGAGTGCGGCGCTTAACAATCCACGACGGATAAGGAGAAACCATGCTCACCAAGACCAAGTTGGACGACCTCAAGGGCGAAGCCCAGAAGGCCGTCGCTGACGCCCGCCAGATCGCCGAGAAGGCCCTCGAATCGGGCTGGACCGACGACATGACCGCCGACTACGACCGGCACATGGCCAAGGGCAAGGATCTGTTGGAGCAGATCAAGGTGGCCCGCCGCGACCGCGACCTGCTGGACGCGGCCAAGGCGATGGCCGACGAGATCGGCCTGCCCGGAAGTGCCAAGGGCGACATCGACGAGCAGGGCGCGGCTGTGCCGGTGCGCGAGCGCGTGAAGTCCCTCGGCTTGCAGGTGGTCGAGTCGCCCGAGTTCAAGGCGATGATGTCCGGCTTCCCCGATGGCCGGGTGCCCGAGAAGTCCCGAGTGCAGTCCAGCCCGATCGCCATGAAGGGCCTGTTTGTCGGTGGCAACGACACCAGCGCTGGCGCATTCGTGGTGCCGGACCAGTCGGGCATCGTCGAGACGCTCGGTCGCAAGCCCCTGGTGGTGCGTGACCTGGTGTCGGTGCGCCGCACCGGCTCTGATGTCGTCGAGTACATCGAGCAGACCGCCCACACGAACGCAGCCGCGCCCGTGCCCGAGGCGACCAGCTCGGCAGCGCCGACCGCGCCGGGCTCTGCCGGACCGCTGGTGCGCAACCCGGACGGCGGCTACAAGCCCGAGGGCTCGTGGTCCTACGCCCGCCGTCAGGCGAACGTGAAGACGATCGCCGAGTGGGTGCCCGCCACCAAGCGGTCGCTGTCCGACGTGGGAGCGCTCGAAGGGTTGATCAACGACGAGCTGGCCTTGGACGTCAAGGACGCCGAAGAGCGTCAGCTGCTCGTCGGTGACGGCTCCGGGGAGAACTTCACCGGTATCAACAGCTGGTCGGGTGTCCAGACGCAGGCGTTCACCACTGACCTGTTCACCACCACGCGCAAGGCGATCACCAAGGCCCGCGTCGTGGGCCGGGTCAACCCGAACGCATGGGTGATGAACCCGACCGATGCCGAGACGATCGATCTGTTGCGCAACGCGCAGGGCGACTTCTACTACGGCGGGCCATTCGCGATCGGTCAGCGGACCCTCTGGGGCCGTCCGATCGTGGAGGCCGAGGACCAGCCCGCGGGCGTCCCTCTGCTCGGCGACTTCTCCAAGGCTGTCGTGTGGGACCGCGAGCAGACCACGGTCACGATCTCCGACAGCCATGAGGACTTCTTCACCCGAAACATGGTGGCAGTCCTGGCCGAAGAGCGGCTGGCCTTCGCGGTCACCCGCCCGACCGCGTTCGTGAAGGTGGCCCTGTCCTGATGAGCGTCGAAGTTGATGACAAGGCCGTCATGACCGGCAATGAAGCGTCCAACCTCGTCGAGGTGGATGTGGAGATCAACGGGATGACCACCACGTTGCAGCTGGACAGGGCCGAGGCCGAGCGTCGCGGACTTGTCCAGCCGAAGGCCCACGAGCCCGCCAACAAGGCTCACACGCCACGCAACAAGGGCGGGAATGGCTCTCAGCGCTAGCGCTGTCGGCGTCCTGGTGCGTCGGTACTGCGGGTGGCACGTCACCCCAGTCAAGACGCATACCCTGCGGCTGAATGGGTCGGGGGCTGCACTTCTGCGGCTCCCGACTCTTCGGCTCGGCGCCATCCTTTCCGTGCGGGAGAACGGTGTCGACATGGACCCCGCGACCCTCGAATGGTCGACTGATGGGCGCGTGTTCAAGGCCGGACGGTTGCCATGGACTGATCGCCTCGGGGGCATCGTGATCGAGATCGAACACGGATTCGCCGAGGCGGACATGGCGGCGTTCACCGAGGCGATTACCTCGGTCACAGGACATCAGTCGGGAGACCGCGAAATCCTCGGGCCGTTCCAATGGCTCGGTGCCGAGGCTGTCGTTTCCGGCTCGGCATTCACGACCGCCGAGAAGGCGATCATCGACCTCTACGCGCTGGAGCCGAAGCCGTAGATGGAAACCGTCACCGTCACACCGACATTCCGGCGCGACGCGGACGGCAACCAACCGCCAGACGGCACCCCGTATGACCTTGAAGCCAAGGCCGTCGCACCGGGAAACCAACTGCTCGCCTGGGAGGTCGGGCGCGACATCGCGAACGTGCAATACACCGCGTTCTTTCAGCACGACATCCCCACCCAGACCGGGCACCGGATCAAAGTGCGCGGCGACAACCTGATCGCATACGTCCATCGCTGGGTATCGCCATGGACCGATCGCATCGGGGTCGCGGTTCTCGCCCACGGAGCCAGCGACTAATGGCCCGGTTCGTACGCAACGCCAAGACCGTCTCGAAGATCCTCAAGCGAGATCCCGGCATCGCGGCGGCACGCCGCAGGATCGCCGAGCAGATCGCCCAGGACGCCAGGGATAACGGCGCCCAGTTCGTTGTAGTCGCCGAATACGAGACCGACCGTGGCGCCTCTGCGGTCACCGTTGACGCCCATTCGCAAGACAAATACGGCGTGCTGACCAAGGCTGCCCCTGACGGAACGGTACTCAATTGACTTGGGGAAGTGGGGAATCGCGTGGGCCGGCCGATCCTGCCAAGCGCATCAAAAACGCCCTTGCCGTATACGTCCCCACGGTGCTGACCGGCGCTTCGGCTGGCCTGGAATTGCCCGCGGCCTGGACCCCCGCCAAGCCCGTGTTCGTGCTCGTGGCCGACGACGGTGGCGGGGGACTCGAGAACGTCTACACCGATCCCATCATCCGCGTCGTTGCCTTCGGCAACTCGCGTGATCCGCTGCGCAACCTGATAACTCGCTGCGCCGCACACCTTCGCGCCAACAGGCCCGAGGGCATTGCCCGCTTGCAGGGCTCGATGACCGTCCGTGACGGCAGAGATAAGGACACCGGCGCACTGCTCGCGTCGTTCGTGGTCAAAGCGATCACGAGAACCGTAAAAACCACCTAGACCCTTTTGGGAGACAGGGAGATTCCGCTATGGCGGGTAGTGCTGACAATGTGAAGCTGTGGCCGGAGGCCAACGTCTATGTGTTCAACGGGTCGACCACGTTCGATCCCGCGACGCATCTTCCGGCGACGATCGCCGACCCGTTCCCCGCTGGCACCGGCCCCGCGCCACTGTGGACGGTCGCCGGAATGCTCAACGGCGACGCCGGATTCGAGGAGTCCCGAGAGTGGGACGAGTCCGACGTGAAGGCCTGGGGCTACGGCGTGATCAAGGTCGCCTCGAAGGATTACAAGGATGAGCGCAAATGGACTGCGCTCGAAGACAACAAGGTCACCTACGACCTACTGTGGCCCGGTTCCACCGACACGCAGATCGTGGTGCCCAAGCCTGCGCTTCGGTACATCGCCTTCGAGTTGAAGGACGACGAGGGGCGCATCGAGCGCTACATCTCGGCAACCAAGGCCCGCCACTGGGCGCAGAACGTCAACAAGAAAGAGGGATCGGTCGAGGGCTACGAGTTCACCTCGCGCATCTTCCCCAAGGGCGACTTCTCGCTGTACCTCGTCCAGAAGGGCATCCCCACACCGTGATCACGATCCAGTTCGTCAAGAACGTGGGCGACTTCGCCAAGGGCCAGGTTGCTTCAGTCGATGAAAACTCGGCCGAGGCCCTGATCCGGCGCAAAGACGCTGTGCGGTATCCGCCCAAGGGCGCGCAGACCAGTGACAAGGCCAAGGGCGACCAGACCGAACAGAACACCGAGACCGAAGGGCAAGACAATGGCTAAGACCGGCAGCGCGGACTCACCGGCACGCAATGAGGCCGAGGGCGTCGAGACGATCGTGGTCGAGTACGGCGGTCAGTCGTACACCGTCCCGGCGTCCAACGATGACTTCCCGATGCTCTTCACCGAGGCTATCTTGCGCGGCAATCCCATTGACGCGCTGCGAGTACTGCTCGGCGGCGAACAGTGGGTCCGGTATCTCGGCACCGAGCCCACCAACAAGCAATTCGAGGAGTTCTCGAATGTGATCGCCAAGGCAACCGGAATGGACAGCCTGGGAAAATAGCGACCGCTCTGGCGCTGCGGCGCTGGACGGCATGCCAGGGGCTTGTCGCCGCGATGGCCCGAGGGTCATTCGGCGACATGCTCTGGCTCTACATGCTGCTCGACGAGTACGAGGCGGCAGTGGATTCGGACCTGTCACGGTTCCACGGGATCGACTACCGGGACCGCTGGCGTTTCGACGAGCACGGTCGGCGCAAGCTGACCTTGCGGATGATCCATAACCGCGTCTCGTACCTCGATCACGATTCAGCCATCGCGAAAGCCTTGGCACGTGCCGAGGGTGAAATTCCTTGGAGCCTTGCCGATTACCTGATCTCCGACGTGGTGCACGCCCTCACCGGTGAGCCGCACCCCTCGCGCCCGCTGACGCCGGACCAGAAGGCCAAGGCCCGCGAGATGGCGGCGGTCATGGAAGAGCGCCGAGCCCGCGCGAACCGTGCCAAGGCGAAACAGGCCGAGAGGCAACGCATCGTCGACGAGTCGATCGCCGAGGCGCAAGCCAACGTCATCAGAAACCGAGACCTATCACAGAAGGGGGTATAACCGTGGCTGGAGCTTCCGACCCGATCGGCTACTACCCCCTACAGGTCATCCCGGTCATCAAGGACATCGACAAGGCGGTCAACCGCCAGATGTCCGGGCCGCTGGCAGCTTTCGGACGCAAGGCTGGCGCCGACACAGGCAAGGCCTTCGCCTCGGGACTGGAATCGGCCAAGGCGCGCGTGCAATCAGCGTCCAACGCACTGGCGAAGGCACGCAAGGCCGAAGAGGATGCCGTGGGCCGCGTGCGCGTGGCCGAGGCCAAGCTACAGGCTGCCCGCGACTCCGGGAAGAACGATCGCGTCGTTGCCGCCGAGGAGGCCTTGGCACGCGTCCGCCGTGCACAAGTGCTAGCCACACAGTCGGCCACGAACGCCACGCGGGATCTTGCGCAGGCCCAGAACGCCGCCACGGCAGCGGCCACCCGCCAGGCGGGTATCGGGTCCAAGCTCGCAGGTGTATTCGGTGGCGCCGCTTCCGGGGCCAAGGATCTTGCCACCAGCCTGGCCGGAAAGGTCGGCATCGTCGGCGCTGGCGCAGCGGTAACCGGAATGCTCTCCAAGGCCTTCACGGTCGGCATGGACTACACGCGCACCATGAACACCATGGCCTCGGTGTCCGGCGCAACAGCCGACCAAATGGCCCAGGTATCGGCGCGAGCACGCGAACTCGGCAACGACATCTCCCTGCCGGGCACCTCGGCCAACGACGCCGCCAACGCCATGACCGAACTGGCCAAGGGCGGATTCAACGTCCAACAGGCCATGGACGGCGCCAAGGGCACCTTGCAACTCGCGGCAGCTGCCGGGATCTCAGCGGGCGAAGCCGCGACCATACAGGCCAACGCGCTCAACGCGTTTGGTCTCAAGGCAGATTTTGCCGGCAAAATGGCCGACATCCTGGCCAACGCCGCGAACGCGTCAAGTGCCGAGATCACCGACATCGCCTACGGCCTACAGGCAGGCTCGGCAGTCGCCAACCAGTTCGGCATCAGCGCCAACGACACGGCAGCGGCCCTTGCCCTACTCGCGAACAACGGCATCAAGTCCTCTGACGCCGGTACCTTGCTCAAGTCCGCGCTACTGCACCTGGCCGCACCGAGCGATCAGGCCTCCGGCGCGCTCGATGCCCTCGGCGTGAAGGCCTACGACGCACAGGGCAATTTCGTCGGCCTACAGGCGCTCATGGGCCAGCTGCAAGACGCCTCGAAGCGCCTCACCCCGCAATTGTTTCAAGAGAACGCGGCCCTCGCATTCGGCTCGGACGCCGCCCGCCTGGCAGGCATCGGGGCCAAAGAGGGCGCGCAGGGCTTCGCCGCCATGGCGCAGGCCATGGGCAAGACGGGCGCCGCCGCTGATGTAGCGGCTGCCAAGACAAAGGGACTGCCCGGCGCGTGGGAGCGCGTGCAGAACTCGGTGGAGTCGTTCGCACTGTCGATCTACGACGTGGTGAAGGGACCGACCGAACAGTTCACGAACAACCTTGCGGCGGGCATTGGCCGCGCCGAAGAGGCCTTCAAGGGCGCCGTGCCGGTCGTGCAAGGCTTCTATTCGGCCCTCGATCAGGCCGGAGTCATCGACGTAGTCAAGGGCGCATTCTCGGCCCTGTTCTCGACCGTCGAAGGCGTCGTCACCGCGGTCACATCCACCGTGGGTTGGTTCAACCAAAACCGTGACGTAGCAGCGGCATTGGCCGCTGTCGTGACAACCGCCCTTCTGCCGTCCCTGTACGCAACGACCCTGGCGTTCGCCCGCCAGGCAGCGGTCGCGGTCGGCTACAACGCGCTCGTCGCCGCCACCAAAGCGTGGACCGCCGCGCAGTGGCTCTTGAATGTCGCACTCAACGCCAACCCGGTCGGCCTGATCATCACAGGACTGGTCGCCCTCGGCGCTGCGGTCGTGCTGGCCTACCGGCGATCCGAGACATTCCGAAACATCGTGCAAGGCGCCTGGAATGGCATCAAGGTCGCCGCGCAAGCCGCCTGGACGCAGGTCCTACAACCCACCATCAAAGGCATATGGGAAGGCATGCAGTGGGTCGGCGAGAAGTCGATGTGGCTGTGGCGCAACGTCTTCACGCCCACCTGGGAAGGCATCAAGCTCGCCTTTACCACCGGCTGGGACATCATCAAGCTGGTCATCGACAAGATTCGCAGCGGCATGCAATTCCTCGGCGACACCGTCTCGGGCATCGCCTCGGGCATCGGTGACGCATTCCGGGGCGCCTTCAACGGAGTAGTTGGCATCCTGAAGGCCCCGCTCAAGCTGCTCGGCATGTTCCTATCAGCGTTACCGGACAAGGTGTTTGGCTTCGACATACCCGGAGCCAGTGCCGTCAAGAGCTGGGGGCAGACACTTCAAAGCCTCAACACTGGCGGCACCATCGCGGGCCGCACCAACTCCGGCGTCTTCTACGGCCCCGGCACCGGCACCTCAGACAGCCTGGTCGGCATCGACGCCACTGGCGTACCCACCGTGCGCGTCTCCAAGGGCGAGGGCGTAGTGAACGCCGGAGCAATGGGGCGCGGCGGCTCGGTGCTCGTCGCGGCGCTCAACGCCGGGTGGGTGCCATCGCCTGAGTACCTGAACAGCCTCGTCGGGCTGGCCGGTGGCGGTGTCATCTCCGCCGACCAGCTGACCAACTTCGCCAGCGGCGTCGAAGGCAAGCCCTACGTGTGGGGCGGGACCAACTGGGGCGACTGCTCGGGCGCCGTGAGCGCACTGGCGAACTACGCGACAGGAATGGCACCGTTTGGATCCCGATTCGCCACCGCGACCGAGCAAGGCGAACTGGCCAAGCGCGGCTTCAAATCCGGCCTTGGCCCTGCCGGTTCGCTCAATATCGGATGGGTCAACGGCGGGCCAGGTGGCGGTCACACCGCCGCGACACTGCCCGATGGCACCAACTTCGAGATGGGCGGCAGACGCGGCAACGGCCAGTTCGGCGGCGCAGCAGCTGGTGCGGGCGATAGCCAGTTCACTCAGCACGCCCACCTGCCGCCCGAATACTTCGGAGGGCTTGACGCTGGCGCACCGACCTACGGCGGCGGAGGCGGCGGCGCATTCCGTGCCCCCGGTGGCGGATCCTCCGGTGGCGGCGGTATATATCGCTCGGCGACCGGCTCGGAGCTGTCCGCGTCGGGCGATCGGGTCACCTCGGCGAACACGGCACTCAAGAATGCTGACCAGTCTGTCGATGACCACCAGTACCGGCTAGAGCGGGCCAAGGCCTCCCTTGAAGAGGTCAAGGGTAAGAAGCACAGCCAAGAGCAGATGGACGCCGCACAGCGGCGCGTAGAGGTCGCCGAACGCGAACTCGCCGACGCCACCGAGCGACAGGCACGCGCCAGGGACAAGGCGAGCAAGGCCGCGCAGCAAGACAGCGACTTGCGCAAGTTCGGCGTGGCGCAACGCGGAGGAGCTGGCGGCGGCGGACTCGGGTCGGTGTTCGGCGGTGGCGGAGGCTCCGGCGGCGCAGGTGGTGGCGGCGGGGGAGACCTCGGCGACCTGATCAAGATCTTCGGCGGCGGCATCTTGGAGACCTTCGGACTCGACGGGTCGTGGCTGCCCGATATCCGCGAACTTGGCGTCGTGAAGATGGCCGACGCCATCATGGGCATCAAGGGCGGGCAGTCGCCCGATGGCATGGAACTACCGCAGGGCGCACCGCCCATCGGTGCGGGCGCAGGCGACGGCGTGGACGGCGGGACCTCCTACGACGCCTCGGTCACGATCAACGGCAACGTCGGGTACACGCCCGAGCAGGTGCAGGGGATCTCCGAGCGCAACCAGAACCGCCTACGCGGACGAACCCCGGTGGGTGGGTAGATGACGCTCTGGAAAGACCTTCCCCAACATCTTCGATGCGACGGCATCAGCATCAAGTACATCGCGCCGCGCTCGGGCCGCATCTGGCACCTGACCGGATGGAACGCCGGAGCCGAGGGCGCCATGATCAACGGCCCGATACGCGGACTGTGGCACATGCCGTACGAGTCGGTGTGGACCGAACCGGCTTACGGGGCACCGGAATTTGAGCGCACCGTGGACGGCAAGCGCACACCCGGATTCGATGTGCTGCTCATGTCGGACACCAAATTCGGGTGGTTCGACACCGAGGCGAAGTGGTGGGAAGACTGGCCGGTCGGCGTCCCCGGATGGCTCTCGATGTGGACACGTCGACTCGGCGAGTTGTGGATTCCGGTTATGCGCGACAAGCCCACCGAGACCGAGATGGAAGACGACCCGGCAGGGCTGAACGGGAACAACCATCAGATCTGGACGATGGACCTGGCTCAGTCCGGTAACCCCCGCTGGCGCAGGCCCCCGAAGGTTGACCGATACATCAACCAGGGCAAGGCCGAAGCGACGCTGTATGTGGCCAACCAGAGCAAGGAGGCCGAGGCATGGCCGGTGTTCTTTGTCTCGGCCCCGGCACCGCATCATGGCATCAAGCTCGCCAACGGCAACGGCGGCGAAATGGTGCCCGTCCCTGAGCTGTTGCCCGGCGAGCACTGCATTATCGACACCGACCCGACGCACCGTATCGCGATCTCGGCCACCGATCCGGCTGACGACTTCTTCAAGAAGTTCATACGCAACTCCGAGCTTCTGTCATGGCTGCTCGGGAACTACGGCGATACGGGCGAATCTGTCCTGAAACGCTTTCACGGGCAGGGATTTACGCGCCCCATAGCGCCGGGTGAGGTCGGCGCACTCAAGGTGATACACCCGACACCGGGCGGCAAGGTCGGGGTACTGCTACCGCAGAGATTTGAGCGTGCCCACGCCTGACCTCGGCCATGTGCTGACGCCAGAGATCGAAAGCCAACTGCTCGAAAGACAGCACGCCTACCTCAATCGGGAGACAAAGCCTCCTCTCATCCGGTTGTGGGACAAGAATTTCAAGCTCATCTCCCGTATCGCCCTGCCGGAGACGTGGGACGCCGAAGAGCTGGCCCACAACGCGGGCGAGGCGACGATCGAGATCGTCGGCGAGGCCAACGCCTGGTTGCGCGAAATCATCGTCTACGACACCAAGCCCGAAGAGGACTTGTTCATCACGTTCGACTTCGACCCGGACAAGCCGCACGACTGGCGCAACCGGTGGGGCGGATTCGTCGACACGATCACTGACACCGAAGAGCAGGGCAAGGCCACCCGAACCGTCCTCAAGTGCCTGCATGGTCGGCGCTACCTCGAAACAACCTTGCTGGCAAGCAATCCTGTGTTTCCGCAGGAGATACAGCTGCCGAAGATGTTCCTGTGGGGTGGCCCCACGGCGACCGCCTGTGCCTCGGCTCTGTGGATCAACCTGTTCCGTCTCTACACCCTCAACGGGTTCTTTCCGTTGCCGCGCAACCTCTTCGCGCCCGAGACCTACTTGGAGAACGTCTCGCCGCTGAATTGGCCGGTACAGGTCATGCCGCTCAATCCGATCACGGACCAGTCGCGGTGGTGCACGCTCGGCGCGAAATGGAAAGACGCGCATACGATCTTCGATCCGCTGCTCAAAAATGCCGGCGTTGTCGCGAAGGTCTATTGCTGGCTGCCGGGAGATCCGCCGCCGTACACCATGTTCGGTCCACTGGCTGACACCCTCAAGCCGTCGCGGGCGTGCTTCATCGTCGATTTTCAGAACAAGTCGGGTGTCACCGGCTGGACGGGTACAGCTCTCGATGGCGGCATGAACCTGATCGCGGCGACCGCTGACGACATGATCACAGAGTTCCTGTTCCCGATCGACGCGGACGGGGACGGGGAGACGGACCCGTTCATCCGGCGTCTTCTAGGGGTGGCCCCAGCACCCCCGCCCATCGTGTACCGCGACGCCGGATACGGCGGGCCACTCAAGTCGACGATGACAATCCACAAGAGCCAGGCCACCGACATCGTCACCGGGGGCAAATCGCCCCAATGGGTCAACCAGGCCATCACTTTCGCTATCCGCTATGCCCTGTCCCAATTGGCCCAGACCATCGCGTTCTACGGGCAGGCGCAGGGCACAGAGGGCCTGGACAACCTCTATCAAGGCCAGCTCGACGACGTGTTCCTGGCCTACATGCGGTGGGTCGACCCACGACGGTCGGCCACGGTCGGCCCGTATGCGCGGCGCGAGTACTTCGAGCCCGGAACAGGTTCGGCGTACACCATCAACGGGGTACAAAGCCTGCGCCAGGGCGACTACAAGTGCCAGGCGTACACCACATTCAAATTCGATGTGCTGGACGGCTTCCCGTACAAGCTCGGCGAGGACTTCGAGCTAGGGGACCGGATACAGGCCGAGCGTCGCGGCATCTTGCACACCGATCAGGTGCTCGCGATCCGGCGCAGTGGTGGGCGCCTGGTCTCGCATCGTCCGCTCATCTCTCTTGGCGACGACTCTCGCGAAGAGGACCCCATCTCGCGGGGATTCGCCCAGATCGCCAACGTAGCCAACTTCGCCGCCCTGCTCGCCGGTTCCGGAGACATGTTCTAGGAGGTTTCCCAGATGGCCGGTCCTGCAAGAAAACTGATGAACCCACCGAACTACAAGCTGACGCGCGAGCAGGCCATCGAGGTCAACGACGTAATCGAGGAGCTGTATCAGGCAGCGTTAGACGGCATCGGCCCCGGTGGTCAAACCCTCGGCATGCTGCCCGATCTGCTCAAGTCGTGGTGCTTTCACTTCGCCCTCGCAGGCGTACGCGTCGTGCCCGAGAAGGCTTTGATCAAGCGTCGCCCCTACCGCGATCAGACCGGCATGTTCAAGGGCGCTCACGAATGGGTGTCCATCGACACCCCCGATGACCCGCAAGACGAAGCCGAACAGGTCGCCAAGGAAATCGAAGAGCTTCTCATCGAGCGCGCCGGATCACTGAGCGCCGGAGTCCGCGACCGACTCGTCAACCGCCTACAGGAATTGGGCGGTGCCACACGCACATTCACACCCGACGACAACCCAGAAGGGGTAACGCAATGATCGGTGTCACTGACCCCCTGCCCACCGAACCCGTATATCTCGGGGAACACCCTGCGCTGCTCAAGTTCTACGCCATGGTCCGCAATCCGGGCGATCCGCCCGGCATCGGCGGAACCTTCACCCTGCTCGGACCCGATGGCGTGGTCACCCTCGAAGCGATCAAAGGCGACAAGGGCGATCCCGGCACACCAGGCAAGGCCGTCATCTGGCAGGACTCCTCGATCACCGATCCCGCCGACCTACCTACCAACCTCGATGAGACCGACGCCAACCGCGCGTGGTGGATCAACAACATGGCGCACGTATGGATCGGCAACGACTGGCTGGTACGCCCAATGGGCTGGGCCGGACCTCCGGGCGTGACGCCGAGGCTGACGATGTCCGGTGAATCGGTAGGGCCGACTGACCCCTTCGAGGCAATTCCGTCCGGCACGCCCGAGGACCCGCACATTCACCTCAAGGTGCCCACCCTCAAGGGCGACACCGGGGACAACGCCCGCATTCTCGACGCTGGCGACTTCCACACCCCCGCAGGCGGCACACAGGTCGGCCAGGCCCTCGTCATCCGCGCAGGCGGCGGGATCACCTCCCAAGACATCAACCCGATGGCAGGGGAGCTGTACTCGGTCCCTGAACAGCTCTTCAACAACTACAGCCCAGGCGGATCGGCCAATCGCCAACAGATCGCCACCTTCACCGTGCCGCCCTACGAGATAGACGTGGTCCCTCGGGTGTCGGGCCATCTCATCTGGAAGCGCGAACTGTTCTCCTCGGCGCAGGTGATCGTCGAGGCCCGCCTCGGCGACCCCGCCACGGGCGTTCTGCTATCCCGCTCACTGTTCTCGGGCATGAACATGGACGGCCTAACGCAGATGGCCGAAGCCAACTTCGGGGCGCACACCTCGGACGCTGGCAGCCCATCACGCGCATTCGCCCCCGGAACCAACGTAGGCCGCATCGTGGCGGGCTCCACGGGCGCTCAGGCCACCATCTACTTCTCGCTGGTCAAGATCGGCGGCAGCGGCGCCTATTCGTTCAACAACGCTGGTGCTCAAGCCGACATCGTGGTGCTCCCGGCGAGCTGATGGCGCGTAACGGGGCCTTTGACAGGCATGTACCGGACGACGACCACAACCCGCTGAAAAACCTGCTCGGATGGGAGGCTGAACTCGGCGACGCCGGAAAGGTATTCGGTGACGCTCTCGGCCCCCTGTGGGGACTCGGGCAGCGTGTCTTGCAGACCATCCTCGGTCAGACCGACAACCCACTAGAAGAGCTGCGCGACTTTCTCGGCGGCAAGTGGGCCTCGATTGCGGACTTGCAAGAGCGCGTCGAAAACATCCCGGTCCTGGGCGACTTCTTCGAGATCATCACCGGCAACCCCGACAGCGACGCAGGCGACGCAGGCTCATTCATCCGGGGCGCCCTCGACGCGATACGCAACGGCGCCACGGGCGGCTCAGCGCCGACGCCAGGCAACTCGTTCATCACGGACTTGTTCAATTCGGTGTTCGGAGTCCGCAACACCGCCACCTCCGCACAATCGGCGGCATCGAGCGCGCAGACGACTGCAGGCAATGCCCAATCAGCCGCCAGTAACGCCAATTCCCTTGCCAACGCCGCACAATCAGCCGCCAGCGACGCGCTTTCTGGGGTCACGCATGTCGCGCAGAACATCTTCAACACCTGGTTCGGCAGTGATCAGGCAGCCGGGACACCCGTCGAGGTGCAGCAGACGATTGCGGCGATCAAGCAAGCCGTCATCGGCGGCTACACCGTCGACACCTTCACGTCCAATGGCACATGGACCAAGCCCGCCAACCTCATTGAATGGTGGGGCATCTGCATTGGTGGCGGCGGCAAGGCCATGCCTGGCACCACCTCGGCCACCAACTCCGATGTAAGGCTTGGCGGCGTCGAAGGCTCCTCGGGTGGCTACATTGCCCAGCAGATCGCACCGGCAGACGTACCGGCGTCGCTTTCGGTCACGGTCGGGACCGGGGCAACCACCAATGGAGCTAACGGCGCCATTACCTCGATTGGCTCGCTGGTGGCCTCGTCGCCGAACGGCTCCGGCATATCCACGATCGCCGGATTCACCCCGGCTTCCTCCACACCCGGTAAGGGTGGTGCTGGGGGGCAGGCCACGGGTTCGGCTGGCAGTGCGGGGCAACCAGGAGGTAGCACGCCGCTGGCCGCTGGGGGTGCAGGCGGTGCGGGTAAGACAGGCGGGTCAGGCACCGCCACCGCTGGCGGAGACGGGGGTCCAGCGTCGCTAACCGGCCCGACCAAGGCAGGCGGTGGTGGCGGCGGTGGTGGCGGCGGCAACGGTTCCACCGGCTCGGGGACCAAGACGGGCGGTAAAGGCGGCAACGGCGGCTACCCCGGCGGCGGCTCTGGCGGCGGCGGTGCCGCAGTAGGCGGCGGCTCGGTGGGCTCATCCCAAGTAGCGGGCCAGCCAGGGACCGCGCCTAACGGTGTCGCATTCATCATCTACAAGACAGGATAGAAAATGGTGAAAGCTGTTGAAATACCGACTGATTTGAGCACATGGCCCGCAGGCTGTAAGCACTACCGCCTAGCGGACGGGTCGTATGTCGTCATTGACATCGACACCCCCGAAGAGCGCCACGACCGGCACGTAGACGAGATCACCCGCGGCGCCCCATACACGTACACACAGCGGCCCACCGTGGTCATCGCAGTCGATGAAAACGCCTGCGCTACAAGCTTGGAACGCCTCTACGAATTCGCACCCGGCACGACACACACCGAGGCGCTAGAGGCCCTCGGGCACTCGATCACCTAACAACACACGCGGCATCGCCGCCAACCCCAACTCGGCCTCCGTGACATCCGCACGGGGGTCTTCTTTGTACCCTAAAAGAAAGGCACACCATGAGTTTTCGCACCGCCTACGGCAACACCTACTCGGAGAACCGCTGGCGCATGTGCAACCGCGACGAATGCGACATCGTGCGCATCCCCGAGCTGTACCTGGTTGACACTGCGCCGCTGCGCACGGGGGCACCGCTCACTATCCTGGGCGCCTGGCTGTACTGGTATGACCGCAACGTCGAAGAAATCACCTCCCCAGTGTGGGGCTGGTCAGCCACCAACGACGTCGCCAACTCGAATCACCTGGCGGGCACCGCCGTGGACATCAACGCACCCAAGTACCCGTGGGGTGACCGCACGATGCCCGCCGCCCGCATCGCTAAAGTCCGTGCGGGACTCAAACTCTTTGAAGGAGCGGTGTATTGGGGTGCGGACTGGAACCGTGCCGACGAAATGCACTACCAGATGGCATGGCCCGAGGGCGACACACGCAACGACGCGTTCGCGGCCAAGCTCCGCGCCGGATTCCTCGGCATCTATACGCCAAGCCAGCCGCCAGCCCCGGTTCAGAAGAGCTTCCCGCAGGATCTGTCCGACCGCGAGCTGCTCGAATACATCGCCGCCCAACTTGGCCCCGGTGACCCAGCCTGGGCATCGAAAGGTATGACACTGCGCGACAAGGTGTGGTCCAAATGAAATGCAAAGAACTGCTCTCGCCGAAAGTGCGGCTGTGGCTGTATTCGGTAGCGGTCGCACTGTTTTCGCTGATGCTTTACTACAACATCGTCGATGAGAAAGCCGCGCCGCTGTGGTTGAACCTGATCTCAACGATATTCGTTGTGGGCGGCCAGATCGTCGCCACCGCCCACCTCCCCCGCAGCAGCGCGCCCACCGATGAAGAGGAGGGGCGACAGTGACGACACCGACACCCGGCCTGGAGTACTTCAGGCTCACCGGCTTCATGGATGCGGTAGTCACCGACGAGGTCGACGAGAACCTGGTGCCCGACCGCAAAGGCATCAACGCCAGAGTCACCCTAACCCCACTGGTCAATAACATCGAATACCCCGAAGTCGTGGCCACGATCGACGGCGCACCACACATCGAAATCCTGTGCCCGGTCGTGGGCAGACTCGATGATGGTGTGTTGAAAACCTCGGCGACACAAACCGATATCTGGCTTGTCGCCAACACCGCCGCCATCGAGCTACCCGACGAGGCATTGATCTACCGGGTCGAGTTCTCCGAGGTGGTATTCAACAAAAGCCACGACCGGCACCTCAAACCCCGAAAATTCACCGCACCCAACACTGCCGACGCCGTGATCGACCTGTCATCGATCACGATCTCGTGAGGGCCGATGGGTCCAGGGGTTGCTCAGATAGTGCTTTCCTGCTCCCACGCCTGGACTATGGCTGCGAGTGTGGTGCCCATGGCGGTGGCGACGTGTGCGAGTTCGATGACATCGAGGCGCCGTTCGCCGGATTCGTATTTGCTGACGAACGACTGTGGCACATCTAATTGTTCGGCTATGTGTACCTGCGTCAGGCCCGCTTGTTCGCGCATCTGCCGCAGCAGCGCGCACAGGCGCTGGTACTCGGCTGACACGATGGACTTGTCCACGCGTTCTAGCGCACTCTTGCACCACCTTGTATCCCAATTTAGGATATTCGTTATGGCGGCTATAGCTGTGCCATCCTCACCCCGGCCCAATGGCACCGAGCGGGTGCGGCGGCAAATGCGCAGTACTCGCTATTCGGCGGCGGGGATCGCACACGGGCAAATCTGTCAACTCTGCCCTGAATTGCGCCGTCTGGCTAGACGGCGACCGCATTGGCTACTACATTCATCGTCAACTTTGGGTGAACTGTGTCACCCGGTTCTAGTTTTTCTGCCCGCGCGGGCAACGGGGAAGGAGTGCGGCCATGAGCGGTCCTTCTGATGAGGTGTTGCGGATCGATGCCCCTGCCCTGTCCAGTGCGTTTGCGTTGCTCGCCGATGTTGCACAGCGTCTGGGCGGTGGCGTGCGCACCGCTGATGGACGGGTGCGCTCGGTACTGGGACATGGCTGGTCTGGGGGCGCGGCGTCCTCGTTCTCCCCGATCTGGGACGGTTGGCATGAACAAGCCGCCGATTCGGCGAAAGCCTTGACCAACACCACGGCCAAGGCGCGCGACAGTGCACAGCACCTTCATGAGGCCAGCGAGCGCCTGTGACCCGGTTTCGGGTTGATCCGGCCGCGATGGCCGATATGGCCGAGGCGGTCGCAGCCTTGCGGACGCTGATCGGTGAATCCGTCGAGCAGGGCCGCGACGGGCAACACAAGATGGCAGCGGCGTGGGACGGGCGCTCTGCCACCAGTGCCGATGAGGCGACCGGCAAGTGGGTGAGCGCCAACGGTGAACTCGGTGAGATGGTCGGCAAGATCGTCGACTACCTACACGGGGCGCGCGAGGGCTATGTGCAGGCCACCAAAAGCAACACCGACATGTGGTCAGCAGGGGGCGGGACGCAGCTCGATGTCGATCCGCCGCAGCTAGCCGCCTCCGGCAAAGCGGTGGACGAGGCTGCCGATGCGTTGCGGGCTGCGGCACAAGCCCTCTCCGGTGCGCGCCTGAGTTTCAATGCGGGCCAAGACGATGCCGGGGAAAATTTCGGCGAGCAGTACACCGCGAGCGCCCGCCAGATCGTTGAGGCCCTCTTCCAAACGCTCGGGGCTGCCAGCTCCGTCGGGCACGGGATCGGGGTGTCAGCAGCCAACTACGCCCTCGCCGATGCCGCCGCCACCATCCCGCAAGCAAGCCCGTCGGTGTCGATGCCGGCCAAACCCCATCATCCGAAAATCTCTGTGAGCATTTCCAACGCTAACGGGGGCGGGGTGATGGCCCCGGCGCTGTGGTCGGTGGTCGAATTTTTCGTCGGCGATGTGTGGCCCAACGGCGACCCATCCGGCGCTAGGGAAGTGGCTGCGCCGTGGAAAGCGTTGTGGCAGGCCCTTCCTCGGGTCGCCGCACAAATGCAGGCTGCTAAGGCCGGGATCTCGGCGCAGACGATGCCCGAGGCCGAGACCATCGGTAAGGCGATCGACACCATCACGTCCTCGCTGACTCAGCTGGCGCAGCTGTCGGGCAAGCTCGCCCATGAGCTGGAAGGGTTCGCCGACGAGGTGCAGCACGCCCAAGACAGTGTGCGGGATTTGTTGCGGAGGTTGTCGCCGTCGAACATGTTGGACACGTTGGGCGACTTTCTGTTTCACGGCGAATCACCGATCGAGGAGATCAAGGCCGTGGCCCGCGACATCAAGGGCGTGCTCGATAATCACGGCAATCAGGTTGAGGCCCGTAAATCCGATCTGCTGGGTATCGGGGCGCAGATCGATGCGGCCAAGGACGCAATCAAAGACTGGGTGTCCAAAGAGTTTCCCTCGGCGGCTCCGGTCATCAATGCGTTGGTGAGTATGGATGCTGGGGCGCTGAAAAACATCACCGGCATGTTCACCGGCCCGCTGGCATATGTGGCCGGGCTAGACCCGACCCGGTTCGCTTACGACACCCAGGGCGCACAGCAGGCGTGGGGCGGGTTGGCGAAAACCGGGCTGAGCGCGTTAGATCCGGTCGGCACCACCGCCCGCGAGATTTCCAAACTTGTCTCCGATCCTGGTGGGCAGACCGACAAAACCCTGGAAACCGTCAAAGCCCTGGTGGACTGGGAAGACGTCAAGAAAGGCGACCCGTGGGAGGCGGTCGGCTACAACCTCACCACTGCCGCCACGTTCCTGGTCCCCGGCGGCGGCGCGGCCAGGGCCGCCACCGTGGGCACCGATGCGGCCCGCGTCGGTGGGGGCGTGGCCAACGCGGAAATCAAAACCACCACTGCGCTCGGTCGGGACGCCGCCGCCATCAACCCGGTGGCCGAGATCGGAGCCCAGACCAGCAAGATCACCGAAACACTCGGAAAGCTGCCTGACGGCATCAACCCCGGCGAACTCAAACTCGGCCCGCCCACCGACATACACCCACCAACGGCCACCATCAGCGAACCTAAGCCCAGCGCCCTCGAACACCCCGGCGTTCCGGCTGCTGAAACCAAACCCACTATCGCCCAACCCGTTTCCGAGGGCAGCGGCGTTCCGGCACAAGCAGAACATCGCGGCGCCCCCGCGCTGGAGCGCGCCGAGCCCAAACCGGCTGACGACGCGGCGCTGCTCGGCCACAACGGTGGCCCCGCCTACAGCGAGGCACCAGGACACGGTGTGCCCGCCCTGGCTGAGCGCCCCGTGCCGGTGGGTGAACGCGCCACCGAGCCCGCGCTCGCCGGGCCCGCCGAACACACACCCGCCCCATCGTCGGCGCATCCTACGCCCCCGGATCGGCCCGGACCCGGACCCTCGGAAACCACCACACCCCAATTCACCGAACGCACACCCACACCCGGCGACCACCTCCCCGGCGAGCGGCCCACCGCACCCAGCGAGCACGGCACCCCACCTGGCGAACGCCCTCTGGCACCGGGTGAGCGCCCACACGAACCCGTACCCGCCGAGCGCACACCGACTCATCCCGGCGAAACCCCGCGCCCCACAGACGGCCCGGTCCCGCCCGAACGCGCACCCGCACCACACAACGCGCTGCCCGAGCACGGTGAACCCGTTCCCGCTCGCACCCCCGCAGCAAGCGAGCACACACCACCCGCAGCGACACCCACCGTGCCCGCTGCGCCAGCCGGGCCAGCAGCGCCGCCGCATTCGGCGCCACCCGCCACGCCTCACGCCCCCAGTACGCCTGCCGCGCACGGAGAGCCCGTCAAGCCGTCCACCATCACACCGCTGCGCGAACCCATCCGCGAACCGCTGACCCCCAACCGTCCGCTACACGAGCCGCCCGCACCGGTGGAGTCCAAACCCTCCCTGGCCAAGACCACACCGGGCGAAGCGACCCCGGCAGCAGCCCGAGCACACGAACCCGCACCTGCCGAACGCCACGCAGCCAATGGGCGTCCTGGCCCCGAGCGTCCCGCAGAGCCCGTCCCGGGTGGCGGGCGCGGCCATGATGGCGGTGAGCCACCAAAACCACCCGCCGACATCGGTTCTCTTCTCGGGGCGCACGGGGAGCGGCCCGAATGGGTCCAGAAGTTCATCGACGGCGCCTCCGATGCGCCCACCGAGCCGGGCCGGATGCGTGAACTGTGGGATCACCTGAACCCTGCTCAACGCACGGACCTGTTCCGGCAAGACCCCATGTTCGGCGACAAAGCCCGTCTACCCGTTAGCTTGTGTGACGAGTACGCCCGCGATGCACTCAACTATTGGCTGGAACGTGTACCCGATGATCCGCTCTATCGCAGCATCGAAGAAGCCGTCCAGCAGCACCTGAACCAGCCACAGCGGTTCCTACTCGGATTTGAACCCACCGATGGGCGCGCCATCGTCTCGATCGGTAACCCCGATCTAGCCTCACACACCGGTGTGTTCGTGCCCGGAACATTCACCGACGCAACCAAACTCATCCCTAGCGCCAAGGACACTGGCTACGTGGAAGTCAGCCGACGCTTCCAGTACAGCGCCGAGCGGCGGTTAGAGGGCGAAGGCAGTGGTGTCGCGGTGGTGGATTGGCAGAACTACCGTGCCCCGCAATCCCTTCTCCCAGGTGCCGCGCGGGACAGCTTCGCTGAAGCCGGGGCCCCACGATTACGCGACTTCCTCGATCGCCTCGATCACACCAGCCAGATACCGGACGCGCATCGCACCGTGATCGGGCATTCCTATGGCGCGGTCGTCGTCGGGGAAGCCGCCCAAGACGCAGGACTAAACGCACACTCGCTGGTCACTCTCGGCGGGGCAGGTATGCACGCGCGCACCGTCGAAGACCTCATCCTGCAAGGGGTTCCACTCCAACCCGGGTCGGCACCCGTATGGGGGCTGATCCATCCCAACGATCCGATCCGCATCCTTGGGCCAGCCGATCGCACCTCGATCGGGCACGGTCGCTTGACCTACAAAGACGACTTCGGAGCACACCCCGAACGCATCAGCGAAAGAACCGGCCCCTGGCCCCTCAAACATCTACCCGCCAGCATCAAGGCCCACACCCACGCCTACTGGGCAGACGACAGCAAGAGCCTGCAGATCATCGGCGAAATCATCGCAGGCATCCGGCGCTAGAAGCACATGCACGTCACTACCATGGGATACGACATGACCGCACCGCAGATCCACCCCAAGCTCACCGAAGCACTCGCGCGCCAACGCACTGCTGAGCACATCGTTGGGACCCTCAAACACCTCCCTGACGGCTGGATCGTTGGATTCCAAGCGCCAGGATTCCGCCCACTCAGCGCAGGTAGCGGTGCAGTCGGCCCGAATGGGGAGTGGAACTTCGACGTGGGTTATTGGGTGTGGGGTTACGGTGACCTCTCCGGAGACGAGGTGTTCGATGCCTTCGTCAACGTATGGAACACCTGGGGCTGGATCGAGTCAGCAGAGCCTGCAGACTCGCCGACACGCTCCGCTTTCGGACGTACGCAAGACGGGTATCGCTTCGACATTTATCGTGGAGCTCGCGGCAGCGTGAGCATGAGTTGGACGTCGCCCTACTTCCCGGCGCCAGAATCTCGCTATGACGGGCTGATGCCCGCGATCATCACCAAGGATGGGCCGCAGTCGTACGACGACCCGCATCATCGGGCTTGACCAATCCTCATGGGTTTTGATGAGTTGGCTGGTGATGATCTTGTTGGGTGGTTGGGCAGCTGGGTCGACAAGGTTGCCGGGACCGTCGAGATTCAGCGTCCCCCAGCGGCCAGAGTCGGCACGGTGACGGTGTCGGTGCGTGGGGAGTTGCAACAGCTGAACTTGAGTCCGGAAGCAGTCAGTGTAGAACCGGAGGCATTGAGCCGAGCCATTGAGCGGGCGTATGCCAGCGCGTACGTGGAAGCGTTGCGACAGTTGGACATGGTGTACGCACGGATCGCAGCGGATGTATCCGGTGATGCCATGCTCGCGGGGCGTGTGCGCGAATTGCGTGCACAATACGCGGATTTGGCGGGGTTGAAGAAACTGATCCGCCCACCGACGCCAACCGTCAAGCGCCGCGATGTCGGCGCGGACGGTCAGGAATGGGATCCAGCGGCGGACCCTCTGCAACGGGGGAGATAGCCACAATAGCAAGGGGCTCGGCGTGGTAGGTCGACGACCTCTGGATGTTGCCACCGAATGCACCCACGCGGTTGCGTACCAAATATCATACGATCGTCTGATAAAGTTTACGCAATGAACGTAGATGTTGACACCAACGACGCCGCTGAGCGGCTTGGTCGCGCACTTGCGCGACACCGGAACGTGGACCCTCTTGGGCTCGTCCTTGTGTTTTACCTGCATGAGGCTCAGGCGGTTGAGCCTGGTAGGACTGACCGTCAGCAGACTCTTGACCTTCTTGACTTTGCCGCACAGTGGCAGAAAGCTCTAGCGGCTCAAATCGAACAGATTGTCTTGTCGGCGCGTGATATGGGGGCATCATGGGCCGATATTGGAGCCAGTGTAGGAATTGGAAAACAGACCGCATATTCGCGTTGGGGGAAGGCCATCGAAAGTCGCGACGGTAATTACTTCATCAATGACGTGGCGCGTGACATGGAATTACCGCTCGTGCGGGTTACTCCGTCGACTCCGCTCACCGAAGCGCAGGCCAACCCGATTGCCCCAACGGCCGCACAGCGGCGTCGAGTAGCCGGATGGATAAAAGGTGACCCTGACACCGAATGGACTGATCTGGACTTGATCGCCAACGCTGTAGTGACACTCGCTCGCAGTATGGCTGCCACTGCGCAACGGGATTGGAATGACGAAGCCGAAGCTGAGCATTATTTAACTTTGGCTCTGACAGTCATGGCGCCAGCCGCGCCGGGCGCCGAGGTTGCGGGGGGAACGAACTGATTATGCGCGCGTTCTTCGTTAGCTTAGATCTTCTGTTAGTGCTAGATATATATCCGCGTCGACCGCGATTCGCAGATTAGGGTCTGAAGTTATGCCGTTGCGCAAGGGTGAGTTGTTCGCGGGATTTGAGGTTGTGCGGCTGCTGGGCTCTGGTGGCATGGGCGAGGTGTATCTAGTTCGCCACCCCCGTCTGCAGCGTGATGAGGCGCTGAAGATTCTGCGGGCCGATGTGGACGCGGAAAGCGCAGGTTTGCGTGCCCGCTTTCTGCGAGAGGCGAACCTGGCCGCGCAGCTGGCGCATCCGAACGTCGTTGGCGTGCACGACTGCGGAGAGTATGAGGGCCGATTGTGGATTTCGATGGCCTACATCGACGGACTGGACACCGCCCGGCTTCTGAAGACCAAATATCCTGCCGGTTTCGCTCAGGACGATGTGATCAAGATAGTGACCGCTGTTGCGGACGCTCTCGATTACGCTCACTCCCGCAATCTTTTGCACCGAGATGTGAAGCCCGCCAACATCCTGATCACTGATTCACACCCCGGTCAACGGCGAGTATTCCTCGCTGATTTCGGTATTGCGCGTGGTTTGGAAGATAGCGGCGGCTTGACCGCCACGAACATGGTGGTGGGCACCTTCGGATACGCCGCCCCCGAACAGCTCGCTGGCACACGGATCGACGCGCGCGCAGATCAATATGCGCTGGCAGCGACCGCGTTTCAGTTGTTCACCGGCGAGCACATGGCTGTGGGTTCGCGCCTTGGCGCCATCAAGCCCGAATTAGCCTCATTCGATACGGTAATCGGCAAGGCGCTAGCACCCACCCCTGGCGATAGGTTTCCCAGCTGCCGAGATTTCGCTGCCGCACTGGCCGAATGTGCACAAAGTGATCGTCCAACGTGGGATGCAGGTACCGCCGCAGCAGTTAGGAAACCTCCGTCGCCCCCTGCTGCTCCGCTTGAGTCACATGCCGACACATACAGGCAACCGAAGCCGCTACTGCGGGCCTCTGTTCTGGTACCCATCATCGGTATTGCCGTGTTACTGGCTGGCATCGCGCTCGTCCAGAAGTACTCGGGTACCAGCGATAGCGATACTGCGCGTGCCAGTCAGTTGGCATGGACAACACCTTCGCTACCAGCGGCGACGACTCCAATCTCAGCGCCATGGGCGACTACGCACACTGTTACCGAAACAACCACCATTGCGACGACTACGACCACGACGAGCGGTGTTCGTCCCTACTGGGACGGGCCATGGCTGCGCGACTTCAGCGACCCAGTTGGCAATTGCTTCAACTACTGGGTGGTCCAGCCCGGAACAGAGCCAGGAATGTACGCGTTAAAGCACGGCTGCGTACCCGAGAACTGGAAACAGGCGCTCGGCGATCATTGCCGCTCATACCCTTTACCGGCAGGGAAATGCGCGGTCTGGGATCAAGATTCAATTCTGAGCGAGATTGGAAAACGGGGTGACCTACGCACTGTCGCTATCACCCAAGCCTGTTTAGACCGAGCCCATCTCGCGGATTTTCACGAGGGTCCGATACACGATTACTGCGTCGTGCCTGCGTCATAAAGTCGGGACCAGCGCCGATGACGGTCCGGCTTAGCTGTTCGGTCGTAACTCAGCCACTGCCCGTTGGGAGTTCGTCCGGGTGGGCTTTTTCGCCGACTGCGTTGCGTTCATCGAGGAGCCGGTCGATCGTTGTCGTAGGAATGATCGATCCGGGTTCAACTTGCGTGCGGATAGCCTCACGCACCGTGGCGAGAAAGCGCAGCTCACGATCTAATTTCGCGCGAGTGCCATCTATACCTATTTCAGACATCGGCTTCGACCATCATTCATAATAGGTACTAATCGATTATGCTGACGGCATGCCTACTGCGGTGATCTATACGAGGGTGTCTAACGACCAGTCGGGCCGGTCGCGGTCGACGGATGATCAAGAGCGCGAATGTCGGACCGAGTGCGATCGGCAGGGTTGGATGGTCCGTGAAGTATTGTGCGACAACGATATTGGAGCATCCCGATTCTCGGGTAAGGGCCGGCCAGCGTATCTGAAGTTGAAGGAGATCTTGTCGCCTGGCGACGTGTTGGTGACGTGGGAGGCGTCAAGGGCTCAGCGTGACCTCCGGGCCTATGTAGAGCTTCGGGATCTGTGCTTTGAGCGTGGAGTGTTGTGGTCCTACAGCGGGCGGACGTTCGATTTGTCGCAGGGTGACGACCGGTTCGGAACAGGCCTGGATGCATTGCTTGCGGAGAAAGAAGCTGAGCAGATCCGTGAGCGTGTACTCAGGGGTAAGCGAGCAGCAGCGTTGGCGGGCCGTCCGCCAACTCGCCCGATCTGGGGTTATCGGACTAAACGGGATTCCGTCAGCGGTCGGTCCATTGGGTGGGTTCCAGACGAGCAGTTGGCCCCAGTTGTTCGCGAGGTGGTCGAGAAGGTTCTGGCCGGTCAGTCTTTGTGGCCGATTGTTAGGGAGCTAGAGGAACGCGGAGTCCCGGCACCAACGAGAAAGCCTGGTCAGCCGGGGGAGTGGAAGCCGCAGAAGTTGCGGCAGACATTGATGTCGCCCAGCTACGCGGGACTTCGGATTCATCAAGGAGTGGTCATCGGAAAGGCTTCGTGGGAGCCATTAATCTCCGAAGAAGAACACCGTCAATTAGTCCGCTTGCTGACTGACTCTCGCAGGGTCACTCACAGGGGGTGTGAGGTTAAACACCTATTGACAGGGATTGCAGTGTGTGGCGTATGTGGGGGTGTAATGCGATTCTTCGCTCCACCGTCAAGCAGTTCCAGGCCTAGGTATCTATGTTCGCTTAGGAATTGTGTAGCCAGGCGTGCGGAATTGGTCGATACGCGTGTTCAAGAAGCGGTACTAGCGTTCCTGACGTCGGTTGACGCGTCTGTGTTCGCCAGTGGTGATGATCGCGAATCGGTAGCGGCCTTGGAACAGGCGCAGGTGTTGCGCGACCGGTTGGCTGAGTATGCGGAATTAGCGTCGAAGGGGAAGGTGTCGCCGGAGTCGTTCATGCGCATTGAGGGCAGCTTGTTGGCGGAGATTGCTGAGATGGAAAGCAAGGCTAACGTGGCGATGTCCAACCCCCTGGCGGAGAGACTTGCGGGGCCGGAGGCGCGGTTGCGGTGGGATCGATTGACGTTGATTGAGAAGCGTGACGTTATTCGGTCGTTGGCGAAGGTGACGATTCTGAAGTCGACGGTAGGCACTCGCAGGTTTAATCCTGATGATGTTGCGATTGAGTGGCGTTGACGGTTAGCGGGAGTTGCCGGAGCCGAGGGTTGGTGGGGTCCAGGTGCCGTTGGTGTGGTGTTCGAGTTCGGCGGTCTCGATGGGGTCCAGGGTGGCTAGCCGGTGTGCCAGGGTGTGTTCGTCGACCCAGAGGTGCGCTGCGAGTTTAGTGATGCTGCCGTGCGGGTGGCGCTGGTAGGCGTCAATCAAATCGGGTAAGCCGATGAGACGGTAGGCGGCGGTGGTGTCGGCGACGAACTCGCCACCGGGGCTGCAGTGCTGGTGTTGCTGCAGGTGCACGATGGTGTGCGCGATGCGGCTGCGCCGTGCGGCTTGGTCGAGGTCGGTGGAGAGCCAGATGATTCGTCCGTCGTGGCGGGCCGGGGTCTTGGCGGGCAGGTGGTCGGTGTAGATGACCCGGATGTTCGGGTAGCGCTGTCCGAGGTGTCGCCATGGGTGGTAGCGGGCGTCGAGGGTATCCACGTTGGTCATGGCGCACACGGTAGAGCGGGCCTCCGACAAGTAAACCCACCCTGACCTGCGTCTTTGTCTTACATTCGTGTAATTTCAGGGGGTTTTGCGGCGGCGGGCGTGCCGCCTATTTTCGTTTTCGGGGGTGTGTAGCAGGGCGTTGATGTTGTCGCGGTCGTAGTTGACTTGGTCGAGTTCATCGGCCAGTGCTTGGACGGCATCGCGCAGCATGGCGTCGCGGCGCGCGAGTTCGGCGAGTAGGAGCCCGGTGGGGATTTTGGTGACTACCTCGGTCAGATCCTCGGTGCTGGCGGCGGGATTGTCGGCCGCGCCGGTGGCTTGTAGGGCGATGGAGCGCACGAGGGCTTCGTCAACGTCAGGGAACGCGTCGGCTAGACCTGCCAACAGGGCGCTGCTGGGCATTTGTGGCAGGTAGGTGCGTTCGTCGTTGAGCAGCTTGTAGACGTAGGTGCGCGAGATCTGTGCCTTCTCGGCCAGCTCGGCGACGGTGTAGTGGTAGGCGGCGAGCTGATCGTTGAGCCAGCGGCTCAAAGCGTGCGCCACAGGGGGCCTCGTTTCCTTGTTGGCGGGCCGATTCACGATGACTGTCAACCCTTTGTTGTCAACAGTTCTCTTTCGTGTCAACAGGTCAGTGATCTGCACTAACAGTGGTCAGAGTAGGCCGGTGCCGCCTTTGTTGTCAACAAGGATCGCCTGGTTTGTCGGATATTGGTGTCAGACTGTTGACGAATCCGAGATCCAGATGAATGACGAGAGGCAGCCGGTGATGACAGCGGTGATGAAGTCCAACAGTATGGCGGGGGATGTGCCCGGCAGTGTGAGCGTTGATGGGCCCTTGTTGGTGGCTTATCTGCGGCGCAGTGGCCTGTCGCAGGCGGCGTTGGCGCGGCAGGTGGCGTGCAGCCGCCAGATGATCCACCTGTTGGTCTCGGGTAAGCGCTCCTCGTGCACACCGGCGATGGTCGCCTCCATCGAACGTGTTCTCGGGGTGGCTACAGGCACCTTGCTGACCACCGTGGCGGGGCGGTAACGGTGATGGCTGTTTCTGCAACGGATGCGGCGGCGATTGCCGCTGCAGCCAAACGTGATGCCGCCCGTGCGCAAGGCCGTGTGCTGACAGCGACGCAGATCGCCGTGCTGCGCCGCACGGTATTCGCACGAAGCGCGGCAGTGGAACGACAGGAGGTCTCGGCATGACCACCGCTCGCCCCGATGCTGTCCCAACTTTGGCCGATCTGGCCGCACGTGCGGGTATGACCCTGGAGAGCGGTCCGCATGAGCTGACCGCTATCGCGGCCTCGATCGCCGAGACGAACGCGGTGCCTCTGTCGGCCTATGAGGTCATGCGGGCACTGCTGCGCCTACAGCGCACACAGCGTGCCCAAATCGAATGGGCAGCAATCGAATACAGAAGTATATCAGCGTAATCGATTGTCTTACGACAACTGAATAGACGTCGATGGCGGTTCTCTCGCCAAAGAATTCCCGCCACCGACGCCCTCATTCACCTACACCCCGCTAGGAGGTGCGGCGTGCCGCATCGTAGTACCCGAAATGAGCGCAAGGCCATCGAGCGGGCCGCAGCCGCTGGCCAGTGGACCAGCGAGGCGGTCGGTCTATTCATCCGACGCTACGTGAGTCCGGATGGCGAGCGCATCGCCGATGTGCGGTACGCGGCCAGTGGTGCCGTCAAGGCGGCGGTTGTCTATCCACGTTTCGGTCGCCACCACATGCCCGTTCGTCTGCGAGACAGCCTGGGTCACAACGTCATTGACTACATCGAATTCGTCGAATACCGCGACGCCGGGGCGCCGTCATGAGCGTGCCCGAAACCCGCCTATCCGCGCAGCTGCGCAACCAGAAACCGCCACTACCAGAAAAGGGAAACCATCGTGCCTGAGGTAACTATCGTCAACCATCTTGACCGGATTGAAGCACGAGTCGGTGACCTCACGGTTGCCGAGGCCACGTGTGAAGGCGGCGGTATCTGGCGCATCCCTAACCCACAAGCTACAGACAAGCCGCACTTTTTCGCTGATGTGGCGGCTACGGAAAGTGCGCTGGCGACGATAGCCGCCGCCTACATGTCGGGGTTGGAGGCCGAGGCCGGGCCGGTGGCGATCGACCAGCGGCACACCTACTTGTTCTATGGTGCACTGCTGGCTGAAATCAACGGTCTTGCTACACATCTGGCCGACCTCAACAGCCGTCAAGTGCACATCACCAGCCATGGTGCGCATCTGGATGTGCTCGCCCAGATCATCAACGCTGTCGAGGGTGCGCAGGTGCTCGTGCGGTCCTCGCAGGCCACCCGCGAGGTGCAGGTGACGACGCTGTGAGCGCCCCGAAGGTTGTCACCGGTGTTGTCGTCACTCAGGTCAGTGCCGAGGTGTATCTGTGCGCACAGGCACATGGCACAACCCTGTTGGTGGCATCGACAGATCACTCATTGGCCCTGACTCTCAATGAGTCTGCCGCCCAAGAGTTCGCCGCCGAGGTGGCTGAGGCAATCGCGGCGATCAAGAGCAATAGCGCCGCGAGCTACGTGCGGCGGTGGGTATGAGCCACCTCATCAACGATGACGGCGACAGCTTGGACTTACGTGTTGTCGGTGTGGAGGAGCCGTTGGCCTCGGCCAGTCTCGATCAAGGCGGTACGTGGACGGTTGACCCCAGCGGTATCGCCGAGCACCTACCGATGTTCGACGTGCCGGACCGTGCCGACGCGGTGGGCGTTCTGAAGGCCATCGGGTACGCCTTTGAGGCGGGCGGCGGGGGCTGGCAATGAGTACCCGCTATGGGGTGCGTGAGGTCATCGGCGGGCGCCATCGTGTCGTCAGACTCTTCGGCAACGGTGGGTTCGCTGAGAAGCGGTCTTATGCCACTAGGGAATTGGCGCAGGGGCGGGCTGCGCAGCTGGGCAAGATCGCTGCCCGGCGTGACGCGGTGGCCGAGGCCAAACGCCGCGCCAAGAACCACTGCGAATGCGCGGGCGAATGTGGACACCTGCACCTTGCGTCGCGTGCTTGCCCGTGGGGTGAAGGCGAAGACATCGGCGGCGGTGTCGGCAAGGTGGTCCTGGTCGCGGTCGCGCTCGACGGCCACGACGACAACCTGTCGCTGGACAACATCAAGATGCTCTGTCAGCTCTGCAAGCAACAAGACGAAGCCGATCGAAACAACGGCGGCGCAGCACTATTCGACATCAGGGAGCCTCAATCATGAGCACCACAGAGATCGATTGGGACGTCACGGTCGCTGGCGGTGACATCGCCGAACGCGACCATTTCGGGGTCATCCGCAACGGCAACAACCAGCCGATGATCATGCCCGCGGGCGGCGGCAAGCGCGTCGCATATCAGCGGGTGACCAACTTCATCGACCACCTTGAGGACAACCGCGAAGGCCTGCGCATCTGGACCGAACGCCACGTGCTGCGGGGCCTGCGCGACTGCGATGACCTCAAGGCCGAATGGCTCAACGCCGAAACTGACCGCGACCTAACCTCGATCGCGTTGCGTGCCGCCAGATTCGGCGGCCGGGACATCGAGCAGGAGTGGGGCTCGATGATGCACGAGGTCACCGCCGCCATGGACCGGGGCGAGATGATGCCGCGCCAGTGGTTCAACGAAAACATCAAGGACTACCAGCGTGTCCCACCCGAGGCGAAACGCGACGCCGACGCCTACCACTTGGCGACCCGATGCTTGAGGCACCATCTCGTTGAGCAGATGCATGTGCATGACGGGTACCGGATCGCTGGCACACCGGATCGGGTGTCGACCTACCGGAAGATGGGCAAAGCTCAGGGCAAGCCGAAGATCGTCGACTTGAAGACCGGCAAGGTATTTGAGCGGCCTGGTCCGCGCATGATCGAGGCGCAGCTCGGAGGCTACAGCGAGAGCGTCCCGTATGACGTGCAGGCCGAAGTACGACTAGAGGCAATGGGTTACGACAAAAAGATGGGCATCGTCGTGCATCTGCCGATGATGTCGCGCAGCTGCGAACTGGTGTCCGCCGACTTGGCGAAGGGCCGCGCTGATTTGAAGATCGCAGCGGCCAAACGCGATAAGGGCCGGGGCCGGAAGTTGATGCCGATGGGGCGCGGCGTCGAACTCAACGAAGCAGCGCCATCGCTGCATGAGCGGATCACGTTGGCGTGCAATGCCGATGCGTTGCGTGATGTGTGGCTAGAGGCCAAATCGGCCGGTGAATTGACCGAAGACTTCAAGGCGGCATGCCTTGAACGCAGGCAACAGCTTGCGCGAACAAGTAAGTAAAGAAAGGGAAATACGCAATGAGTGCAGATGTGGACTGGAACGACATCGACCCGATCGAGGTGCCTGCGGGCGCGTTCATCGGCTGGGGCAACCGCGAGGGCCAGAAGGTCATCGGAACGGTCACCGAGTATGGAGATCGCACCGGCACTGACTTCAACGGGAGTCCATGCCCGGAGTTGACCCTGGTCCTCGCCGAGCGTGCGGCGTCGTTCAACAAGTCCGGTGACCGGACCGACTTCGATGCAGGCGAAGAGGTCTCGGTGACAGCCGGTGGCGTGAACCTCAAGAAGGCGATCCGTAAGGCGGCGCCGGAAGTCGGCGACCTGGTCAAGATCGAGCTGACCGAATTCGTCAAGACCTCCAATGGCACGGCGAAGATCTTCGACGTTCGCCTCAAGCGGGGCGGCGGCACGTTGCCGACCACCTCGGCGCAGTCGTCGCGCCCGGTGTCCGACGACGAGCCGCCCTGGTGATCGCTGCCCAGTAGCACCCGTGGCGGGCGATGAGATCCAGTGCTGTCGCCCGCCACGGCCAGCGACCCATCTCATCACGTGTCAACCAACCAGGTAAGGAGACTAAACGCGGTGAAGATTGTTGAATATCAACGCGAGTCGGTGCAGCTCTATCTCATCGACAGCAGCCGCGAGTGGACACTGTCCACCCACGGTGAAGACAGGACTGGGCGCCTGCGCGTGAGTCACCTGCACGCCTGCTGGGTGCGGCGCGGACAGGCGTGCCAGCTGGAGGTGAACGTCGCCGGTCGCCGCATCGAAGCAGAAGGGGTTCTCGCCGAGGGCATGCAGCTGTGGTGCCAGGGCAGTGAGCTGCCCGAGTGGATCGCGGACCTGTTGGCGCCCAACACGCCCGCATGGTGGCCACGATGAACACCCAAGCCGATGGGGCCGTCACACTGATGGCCGGAGATTGCCTTCACTGGCTGCCCACCATCGAGGCCGCCAGCGTCGATGCGGTGATCACCGACCCGCCGTATGAGCTCGGGTTTATGGGCAAGGGTTGGGACGCTACAGGTATCGCGTTCAACACCGAGGTCTGGCGTGAATGCCTACGTGTTCTCAAACCTGGCGGACACCTGCTGGCCTTCGGTGGATCACGTACCTGGCACCGATTAGCCGTAGCGATCGAGGACGCCGAATTCGAGCTACGCGATCAGATCGCCTGGATTTATGGCCAGGGCTTCCCGAAATCGGTGGGCGTGGCCAAAGCCATCGACAAGAGCAGAGGGATCTGGCGGGGTCGCGCCGGAACACCTACATCGGCCAACGGCTCGATGAGCGGCGGCAACTACCAGCGCACCGACAAAGGTGACCCGATCACCGACGCAGCACGGCAGTGGCAGGGTTGGGGCACCGCCCTCAAACCAGCGTTCGAGCCGATCATTTTGGCGCGCAAGCCGCTACGAGGCACTGTAGCGGCGAATGTCCTGGAACACGGCGCCGGAGCGCTGCACATTGACGCGTGCCGGGTCGGTAATCAGGTGCGCACCCATCCAGCCCGTGTCGAGCACCGCGACCCCGAGGTGGGCGTGTTCAAGTTCTCCGGGACCGTTGCCGCCCAGCAGGTGACGGGGCGCTGGCCCACCAACGTAGCCCTGGACCACGACGCGGCGACGTTACTCGATGAAGACACCGCATCGGTTAATGGCGGTGCGTCCCGGTACTTTCCGGTGTTCCGATACCAGCCAAAAGCTCCGAGCGCGCAGCGGCCCCGCATCGAGGTCAACGGGCGGGCCATAGCGCATCCAACCGTCAAACCGCTGGACCTCATGAAATGGCTGGTGCGCCTCACGGTTCCCGTGGGCGGGCTGGTGCTGGATCCGTTCGCGGGCAGCGGCACCACCTTGCAGGCCGCCCGCGAGCAGGGCATGTCCTGCATCGGGATCGAACAGGAAAGCCACTACGTGCAGCTGATCGGCCAGCGTCTAGGCATCCAGGCCCCCACAGCCACCGACCAAGCACCACCAGAAGGGAAGTCATGAGGGAGTTCTCGACATGTCGGGTCTGCGGCCAGGGGATGGCCGTCATCGCGTTCGGCCAGACGACACACCCCCTGTGTGAGGACACAGACCAGCTGACTCCGATCGAGGTGTTGACGGCACGTTGGCTTGAGGCGGCGATAGCGGGCGACGACGCGAAAGCCGATGCCCTGCAAGTCGAGATCGACGGACTTGATGGGATGCCGCCACGTTTGAAGGCCTCGGCGCTGTACTACGCGCAGGTATACCGCTGGCCGGTGTTCCCACTCAAACCGTACTCGAAGGTGCCCGCGACTCGGGCCGGGTTCAAGGACGCCACCACCGACCCGCGACAGATCAAGGCATGGTGGAACACCAACCCCCGGTACAACATCGGTTTGCCGACCGGCATCCGGTTCGACGTCATCGACATAGACCCACCCACCGGTATGCACTCGTATCTGCAACTGCGTGCGCTGGGCGATCCACACACAGGCAAGAGCCCGATACCCGAGGTGCACGGCAAGGTCGCCACCGCCAGCGGCGGTGTGCACCTGTACATTGAGCGCGCCGGGCGCGGCAACGCCGTGAACCTACTGCCAGGCATCGATATCCGCAGTCGAGGCGGCTATGTGGTAGCCCCGCCGTCGACCCTCGGCGAGCCTGGCCGAACCTGGTCATGGTCCTACCGCCCCTCACCGGCGCTGACCAGCACCGAGTCAAAGGCGTTGTCAGCGTGAGCATCAACCCCGAGCATGACGTGATCGATGCCATTGACGCGCTGGTTGATGAGCAGATGGTCGGAGGCGAGATCGCACACCGCGACCGCGCCCGAGCCGTCAACATCGATAGGTGTTCGCTGTGCGGCGGTGCGTGGCATGGCGAGGCGTGGACTGGTATCGACTATGCGCATCTCGGCGAGTATGACCAGCATGACCACGGGCGTCTCGTCGGCTGCCCCGGAGCATCGGCCACCACTGGACCGCAACGCATCCGGTGGAGATGGAGCCGATCGAGAGTCAGGACCGGAACACTGCAGATGGTCGGCCCCGGCGAGGGTTACACCGTCGCCGACCTGATGGCTATGCGATCGCGTCGGTGGTCATCGCGCCCCGTAGTGAGGCTCTGGGACGCGGACTTCAACCTGGTTGCGTCAACCGCCGAGCTTGAGGACACGCCGGATTGGGTGACCGAGCTGATGCAGCAGACCATCGCGTATATCGAAGATCAGATTCGGACGATGCTCGGATACCCCGGTGGCTCAATCACCCTCGATCCGGCCACGGTGGGCGAACTGACTGCCGAGATTCCGCTCGACGACATCGCGCCTGCCCCTGCTGTCTATGTCGATCAGATCGAGGCTATCCAATGGGGCGGCGGCGAGCCAGCGCGCGTGTATGGCCGCACCTGGATGCCCGGAGACGATGTCGATCCCTACTTCCGGCCAGTCGGATACGTGAGCGGCGATGGGCCTGCGCTGGTGATCGACGAGGACGGCCACGAGATCGGGCCGTGGGGCGGCACAACGCACGGATGGTCGATGTCCGACCACGTCGATCGTCTGATCGACCAACTAGACGACATGCCCGCGTCCCGCGTGGTCAGAGCGTGGATGGGGCTGCACGAGGTCTGCTCAGCACGGTGGCAGGCGTTTCGGCGGTGGCTGCACCTGTGAGTGAGCCAGAGAGTTTCGTCGACAACCTGACCCGCTACGGGCTGCTGCCCGGCAAAGGCGAGAAGCGTGCTGTCGAGCGCTTGCCGGCCAAACCGCGGGATACCGAAAATGCTTGGGCGATGGCCGCTCTGGCGGATGAGTGCCGGATCATGTCCGAGGCCACCGAGCCGGGCCGCAACGATCAGCTGAACAAGTCGGCGTTCGCGTTGGGGCAGCTGGTGCCGCACCTGCTCGACGAGCAGGAGGTGGTCGATGCGTTGACCAATGCGGCGTGGTCGGCGAGCCGCAACGGTAAGGAGCCGCTGACCGATTCGGAGATCCGGGCCACGATTCGCTCGGGCATGAACTCGGGTCGCCGCGACCCCCGGTATCCGCCGGAGAACTCGAATGTGGTGGCGATGCCGAGCCGGGTGGCGGTCACGGAGGCTGACCATCCGCAGGCGAAGGACTTCGATGTGTGCTCGCTTGAAGGCGGGTTCTGGGATGCGCGCGACAGCCTGCGCACCGTCTACGAGACGGCGATGTTCCGCATGTGCTCGCCGTGGGCGGTGTTGGCGCACTGCGCTGCCCGTGCCTTGACTCTGGTGCCGCCTCATATCCAGTTGCCGCCGATCGTGGGTGGTCCTGGCTCGCTGAACTGGTTTGGTGCGGTGACGGCGGTGTCGGGCGGTGGGAAGGGTGCGGCCAGCGCGACAGCTCGCGAGTTGGTCGACGAGCATGTGCATGCCCGCACGCCGGGTAGCGGCGAGGGGTTGATCGCGGCGTATGGCGGTCGCGATGACGAGGGCAATCCACGGGGCGATGACGCGCGCGAGGCGCTGATGTTCACGGTGGACGAGATTGACACCTTGTCGGCGGTGGGTGGGCGTTCCGGTGCGACGATCATGCCGATTCTGCGGCAGGCGTTTTCGGGGGAGACCCTCGGCTTCGCCTACCGCAACAAGCTGCCGATGCTGCTGGCGCACACCTACCGGCTGACCCTGGTGGCGTCGATTCAGCCGGACAGGGCCGGTGGTCTGCTCGCTGACTCGGGTGGTGGCACTCCTCAGCGGTTCATGTGGTTTCCGGGGACGGACCAGAGGATCAGTGCGTCGTCGCCGTATCCGTCCGGGTCGCTGTCGCTGCCGTCGTTCACGGACTGGCAGTACCCGCGTGTGCTCACGGTGCCCGCCGAGTGCGAGGGGCTGATTCGGTCTGAGCGGGTGAAGGCGGCTCGGGGCGATACGGCGGCGCTGGACGGTCACGCCTTGTTCTGCCGGGAGAAGTTCGCCTATGCGCTGGCGGTGCTCGATGGCAGGGCGGTGATGTCGATCGAGGACTGGGAGCTGTCCGGGATCGCGGCCAGAGTCTCTGACGCGGTGCGTCAGTGGGTCATTGATCAGCTGGCGGTGTCCGAGGTCGAGGAGGCATCCCATAAGGGGCGCATGGCCGGGGTCGCGCGCGAAGCCTCCGACGCCGAGCAGGCGTACCAGAAGCAACAACGCGTGGTCCGGGTCGCTCGCCTACTGCTGGAGAAGATGCCGAGCACCGAGGGTGCCCTGCGCAAGCGGCTGGCCAGTCGAGACCGCGCGCTGCTGGACCTTGCGCTGGCCACCTTGAAGGGCAACGAGCTGGCCTGGCACGACGGCGATCAGTGGCAGAAGGTTGGGAGCTAGCAAATGCAGATACAGGCCGTCGAAGGTGGACAAAGTGGACAGGTGGACAACGCCCGCGTCTGCGTTCACGCCAATTTTCATAAGGGTGCCCTAATTCGCCAATTTTTGCGCAGCGGTTCTACCAGCGCATATGCAAAGTATTTAGGAAAACTAACAATAGTTTCAATTCATGACGCGCGTGAGTGCGAGGTGGACATGTCCACCTGTCCACCTTTGTCCACCTCGGACCGGCGAACCGGCAACAGTGAAGGGATCAGTCAGTGACCATTCAATTCTTCGTGCCTGGCTCGCCAGCGCCTCAAGGCTCCAAACGTCACGTTGGCAGAGGCATTCTCATCGAATCCTCCAAGGCGGTCGGCCCGTGGCGTGAGCGGGTCGCACTAGCTGCCCACGCTCACGCACAAGGCCCCGATGATGGTCCACTCTGCGTAGACCTCGAATTCGTGATGCCCCGGCCCAAGACGGCGCCCAAGACGTTCACCAGGTTTGCGACCAAAAGGCCCGACATAGACAAGCTGGCTCGAGCGTGCCTCGATGCCATGACATCCGTCTGCTACCTCGATGACTCTCAGATCATTAGCTTGACGGCGCGCAAGCGCATCGCCGAGCCAGCCGAAACGCCAGGGGTAAGGGTCACTCTCGAAGTCCCCGTCTCCGCAACCGAGTGGTCTGCCCCGTTGGCCGAGACCACGACTGTTGAAACTTCAATGATTACTCGAGGTGCTGACGAATGACGACGACCGTAGCGCGCTGCGCACATCCGGACTGCAAGCGCGACAGAGGGGAACCCGTCTACACCGAACTCGGTGTGTGTGAGCCGTGCCAGCGCCGAGTCGCACGCGCACTCGATCGTGTTGTCATGGACTGGGTCACGCTGCATGCCACGCTCCCGGCACCCAACAAGGGCGAGAAACAGCGGACGGCGAAGGTCAAGGAGTACGGGCACCCCGCCGAATGGGCCTCGGTCATGGCGGCGGACATCGCTGAATGCCTTAACGCGGACCATGATTCGCTGGCGGACACGCTCGGGCAGACGCCCCCGCCCCACCCTGGAGCCGGTGAGGTAGCCCGCGTCCGGGCCGCGTACAAGTACCTGTCCGTGCGCATCGTCGAGTTGTGCCGCACCGACTACGCGCCAGACATCATCACTGAATGGATCGACCTACACGCCAAGGTGCGCGGCCAACTCGGACTCTCACGCCCACGCATCTCAGTGCCGATGCCCTGCCCCCAATGCGAGGTAGCGGCCCTGGTGCGGATCTCGGACTTCGGCGGCGACTGGATCGAATGCGGCAACTGCCAGAGCACGATCACCACAAGCCACTACCGCTTCTACGCTGACACATATTTCCGGTATGTCATGGATGCGATGTCAGCGATCGATAACACGCCTTGACACCTCGACGTTGTGAGGAATTATTCAAACCATGTCTTTGATTGAGTGGGCGCTGTCGAAATTGAAGCCCGAACTACTCCTGCCAGCGCTATGGCGGATGGTGGCGTCGCTGATCGGTATTGCGACATTGGGGTGCGCGGTGCTGCAAAAGTCCATTTATCCGTATCCGTCAACACCGACCGGGCTGCTGGCGTCCATCGCTAATCGTGCACACCTTGCTCCTGCTGAGCGCTGGCTGACCCAGGTGGGGCAATGGCTGAATCAGCAGCCCCAGAATCAACTTGCTTGGCTAGTGGGTGTGATCGCCTTGTGCTCAGGGTTGTATTGGGCGGCTCGGTATCGCGTGAATGCGGTCGAGAACCTTCACGTGAGCCTGACCTGGATCGGCTTAGGTGTCCTGCGGGAGACGGGTTGTGCGGCATGGGCGATGCTGCTTATCGCGGTGGCGATAGCTCTCGTTGTCGCGCAAGTGCACGTGAGTCGCTTTGGTTCTCGATACCATCGACTCCGAGACAGGCTGAACTACATACTTGCTCACGCTGTAGGGAGTCTGGCCGACTTGCCCTGGATAGTCGGCTTCTTGCTAATTCGGGGCACCGCAGCGTTGGGCGCGCAGTGGTTTGTCATCAATCCACGGGCTGAGTTCTGGTATCGCGTGGACCGACAACGAGACGACGATGATGTCGTTGAGGTGCAGCCGAGAGAAGGGGTATTCGCCATGTTCGCCCCGCCAGGAGACATTGAGCATCGGCTGAAACGCAGTCGTATGTGGAGTCACGCTGATACGTGGAGGCTGCTTAAGCGATCTCCCGAAGTCGAGTGGGGCGGTGGAGGTGGCGCAGACCGCCAGGAGAAGAAAGACCAGTAGGCCTCGGCGTAGGTCTCGGACGCCGGACACGCCCTGAGCGCCTGCGGATTTCGCGTCCGCCCAACTATTCGGGTATAGTGCAGGGAGCTGACATAGCTATATCCAAACCCCTCCACCGCATTAGCGCGAGGGGTTTTGTTGTTTCGGGAGACGAACATGACTGCGCCTTTGATCCTGCCCGATGGCATTCAAACGCTCGTGGACGCCGATGAGGCGGCGCGGCATTGCAAGGTGTCCAAGGTGACTGTGTGGGGCTGGGCCAATCGCGGCTACCGTTGCCCGACTGGGGAATGGGTGAAACTGCCTGTTGCGGGTAAAGATCGGCGTCGGCGCAACCTGTACTGCCTGCTCGACGTGGCCAAGGCCGAGGCGGCAACACGCAAGAGGGCCAGGCGCACACTCTAGATGTCCACCCTCGGGCTGCTACGGCGCATCGAAGACCAGGCACAGCTGCTCGCCGACGCCCAAGCCCGAGGCGATTTCTCCGCCATCGAAGAGGCGCAGGCCGCGCTTGATGATCTGACCGACCGCCTGGCCGAGGACCACTGATGCCCAGTGCGCCCCCACGGGTGTGCGCCAGGTGCAAGGGCCTAGCTGTCAAAGGCGCGCCCTGCCAGTGCCGCCCGGCATGGGAAGGCTCGACGCACACTGGCGCTGGCGACAAGCGATGGGTGCGTGCACGTGATGACTACCTGCGCTCGCACCCCTTCTGCGAGCACACCGGATGCGCGCGCATCGCCGATGCCGTAGACCACATTAGGCCCCTGGCCGAGGGCGGCGACAAGTACGACCCCGAGAACTTCCAGTCGCTATGCGACCCACACCACACCGAGAAGACGACGCAGGATGCGTTGCGCGGCAAAAAGAGAGCGAGGTGAGCACGATGGCTACAATCGACGAGATTGGTCAGGACATTGGCCGGGACATGGGCACTGCCACCGTGGCGTGCCCGCAGTGCAACGCCGATGTTGTTGTGACACTTGATGCCAAGGCCAGAGCGCGTAAGGTCGGCGAGAACGCGGTCACCTTGGACGTTACGCTGCCGCATCTCGCTGACGAGTTCAGAGCCCACGATATCGAGGCAGGACACGTCGATGCGTAGACGGCGCGCGGGGGGTAGTGGGGTCGCTATCTCTACGTTCTGGCGCCCAGACTTGCGCCGAGGTGGCTTTTCTCGCGCGTGCTCAGAATTCGTTTCGTTTTTTGGGTGGGGCCTGTAGATGGGCCGTATCGCTGCGCCAGCACACTTAAAGCTCATCAATGGGCGCAGCCAGGGGCGCGACTCTGGTGGCCGCGAAGTGCCACCGCCTGCGGCTTTCGAGCATGGCGAGGTGCCGGAAGCTCCCGAGTGGTTGCCGGACGAGGGCAAGGCCGAATGGGCTCGTGTTGCACCGACCCTGGCGACGTTGAAGCTGATCAAACCCGAAGATCGAGCGGCTTTCGCGGCCTACTGCAACGCGTGGGCACAGTATGTGCAAGCGGTGCGGATGTACAAGGACGAGGGCCTGACGATCATCAATCCGCAGTCGGGGCGCGAGTCGGTGCACCCTGCGGTGACGGTGGCGCAGACGGCGAGTCGGGAGCTACTGCGGTATGCGCAGCACTTCGGGTTGACACCTTCGTCTGAGCAGAACATCGCCCGAGGGGCCGGTGACCCGGATGGCGGCGGAGACAACCCCTTCGCCTCGGGCCAATAGCACGTGGGCCGACGCCGACCTTGACGCGCTAAAGCTTTCACCCGAGGTCGCCTGGTACCTCGAATCGCGCGGCTATCCGGTGCCGGACTGCCCGCCGCTGCACAAGACGCCGGAGCCGCGAGAGGTTCCGGGCGCGGCATTCGACCCCGAGCGCGTCGATAAGGTCATTCGAGCGTTCCGGCAGCTGCGCCACGTCAAGGGCCGCTTCGCCGGTCAGACGCTTGAGCCGGACTGCTGGCAGGTGGCGTACATCATCGCCCCGTGGGCCGGATGGGTTGCGCCCTCGGTCGATACCGGCGATTACGCCCGGATCATCACGACGCTGTATGTCGAGTTGCCGCGTAAGAACGGCAAGACGACGGTGGCCGGTGGCATCGGGATCTATCTGACGGCTGCCGATGGTGAGCCGGGCGCGCAGGTGATTTGCGCCGCGACGACGGCGGATCAGGCGCGGTTCGCGTTCGATCCGATACGTCAGCTGGCCGATTCGGCGCCGGGTCTCAAGAAGTACGTGAAGGCCTTCCGCAACAGGATCACTCATCCGGCGACGGGGAGTTACTTTCAGCCTGTCGCCAATGTCGGTGACGCGCAGCACGGCGCGGATCTGCACGGCGGCATCGTCGACGAGCTGCACCTGCACAAGACGATCGACCTGATTGAGGCGCTGGAAACGGGCACGGGCTCAAGGATTCAGCCCCTGATCCTGTACATCACGACCGCCGACAGTGGCCGCAGGCATACGCCGTATGACGCGAAGCGCAACCGGATCGAGCAGCTTGCCCGTGGCGCGCTCACCGATCACACGACCTATGGCGTGATCTGGGCCGCTGAGAAGCCCGAGTATGAGAAGGGCAAGCTGGTCAAGGGCGATGACCCGTTCGCCGAGTCGACCTGGCGCAAGGCCAATCCCGGCTTCGGGATCTCGCCGACCAAGCGGTTCATGCAGCAGGCGGCTAAGAAGGCGCAGGATTCGCCCGCTGAGCTGGCGTCATTTCTGCGGCTGCACTTGGGTATTCGGACCAAGCAATTGACCCGGTATCTGGATCTCGGGGCGTGGGACAACAACGCCTCGATCGTCGATGTCGACCGGCTCAAGGGCCGCGAGTGCTATGGCGGGCTCGATCTCGGGTCAACGTCTGATCTGTGCGCGCTGGCGTGGGTGTTCCCAGACGGGGATGCCTTCGACGTGCTGGTGCGCAGCTGGGCGCCCGAGGCTTCATTGGAGTCACTCGATGCCCGCACCGCGGGCTCGGCGTCCGTGTGGGCGAAGGCCGGTTGGCTCACGCTCACACCGGGCAACGTCACGGACTACGACTTCATCAAAGCTCAGATCGCCAGTGACCGTGACGCGTTCGTGGTCAAGGAGATCGCGTACGACCGCTGGAACGCCACGCAGCTGGTCAACGATCTGACGACCGATGGTGCGCCGATGTCGACGATGGGGCAGGGCTTCGCCTCGATGTCCGCGCCGACCAAGGACTTGCAGCGGCTCATCAAGCGGGGAACACCCGAGGTGCCGCTCATCCGGCACGGCGGCAATCCGCTGATGCGCTGGCAGATCGACAACTTCGGCGTTGCCTTGGACCCGGCAGGAAACGTCAAGCCGGACAAGGCGAACGCCGGGGACAAGATCGACGGCGTTGTGGCGCTGATCATGGCCCTGGCCAGGGCGACCGCTGCGCGCGAGGTCGAGTACGAAAGCGCGTACGAGACCGGCCACCTGATGACCGTCTGAAAGGGGAAGGCATGTTCGGTTTTCCGATCCCCGGACCACTGCGCTACGCGCTTCACCGGCGCGCCTTCGTCAACCTGTGGTCTGGCGCGGCGATCTCGGGTGTGGTCGTCAAAGCGACCCGGACCTATTGCGTGATCAAAGACGCGCACGTGCACGAGGCCGGATCACACCCGGTCGCGGTAGACGGAGAGATCCTGATCGACCGCAACCAGATCGACTACATACAGATCACGTAAAAGGAGGCGACACATGGGATTTGTCGTCTCCGCAGGCGAGGTGCAACGCCTTGGCCGGCTCGACTCGCCCAAGCCCGCCAGGCTGGCCATCGGTGGCTTGTCACAGGACTACTTGCAGATCTGGCGTAAGCACTACGCGGTGCGAACCACGGTGTCCTACCTGGCCCGCAACATCGCGCAACTCGGCCTTCACGTCTACCGACGCCATGGCGACAACGAGCGTGAACGGCTGACAAACCACCCGCTGGCGCAGCTGATCCGGCAGCCGAACGGATGGACCACGCGTTACCGGATGCTCGAAGCGCTCGTGCACGACCTCGGCATCTTCGATGCGTCGTACCTGCGGAAGGTGAAGACCGAGCACGGCCTCGGGCTGATACGCCTGGACCCGATGCGGGTGTTGCCGAAGGGCGACAACTGGTTCTACCCCGAGGTATTCGAGCTGCGAGGGTCCAAGGGCACCATACGAATCCCCTCCGAAGAGGTGGTGTTCTTTCGGGGATACAACGGCGGCAGCTCGGATGTGGGCGGTGTCCCGCCGATTGAAGCGCTGCGCGAGGTGCTCGAAGAGTCCCACAACGCATCAGTTATGCGCTCGCAGGTGTTGCGCAATGGCGCCCGTACCTCCGGCTACATCGAACGTCCACCGGGCGTGAAGTGGTCCGACGAGGCCAAGATCGGCTTCAAGAGCGAGTGGCAGGCGCAGTACGCGGGGGATGGGCCGCAGGCGGGCGGCACGCCGATTCTCGAAGACGGCATGAAGTTCGTCGAGGCGAATCAGACGCCCAAGGATTTGCAGTACATCGAGGCCCGCAAGCTGACCCGCGAAGAGGTCGCGGCGGCGTACTACATCCCGCCACCGATGCTCGGCCTGCTCGACAACGCGACCTTCTCGAATATCACCGAGCAGCACCGAATGCTGTATCAGGACACCCTCGGCCCATGGCTGTCGATGATCTGCGACGAGATCGCCTTGCAGCTGGTGCCCGACATGACAGACAACTCGGACCTGTACGTCGAGTTCAACCTCGACGAGAAGCTACGCGGCAACTTCGAGCAGCGCCAAGAGGCTATCCAGAAGTCGACCGGCGCGCCCTGGCGCACGCGCAATGAGGCCAGGGCCCTTGAGAACCTGCCGCCGATCGAGGGCGGCGACGAGCTGGTGCAGCCGCTCAACGTCACACAGAACGGCGACGACGAACCGACCCTGGCGCAGGCCGATCCCATGATTACGCCTCGACCGACCGACAAGCCGGAAGAGGACGAGAGCGAGGACTGATGCTCACAAAGAACACGGCGGCGCTGAACGTCAAGGCAGGCCCCGACGACGGTCTGAATGAGGGCGAATTCATCGTCTACCCTTCGACGTTCATCAAGACCCCGGACAGCTACGGCGACATTGTCGCACCCGGTGCGTTCCTGAAAACCATTGCAACATGGAAGAACTCGGGCAACACCCTGCCGGGCCTGTTCGGGCATCGGATGGACGACCCCGACTACTACGTCGCCTCGGCGCTCGACATGGGCGAGGACGAGCACGGCTGGTGGGTCAAGGGCGTCTTCGATCTCGAATCGCCGAAGGGCAAACAGACCTACCGGTTGGTCAGGGATCGCCGCATAACGCAACTGAGCTTCGCCTACGACATCATCGATGCCAAGGGCGTCGAGCTTGAAAATGGTATTCGCGCATACGAATTGCGCGAGTTGAAGGTGTACGAGTTCTCGTTCGTGCCCATCGGCGCGAACCAGGACACCTCGGTGGTAGCCATCAAGGCCATTACCGATCAGGTGACCGAGGACATCAAGGCTGGCCGCGCGCTGTCGGCCAAAAACGAGGACGAGCTACGGACCGCGCACGAGGCGATCGGACGCGTTCTGTTGGTCCTCGACAGCGCATCAAGCGAGGGCAAGGCTGCGGATAACCCGTCCGTCGATACCTCGGCATTGGAAATGCTGTCACTCGATATCGACATCGAGTGCGGCGCTTAACAATCCACGACGGATAAGGAGAAACCATGCTCACCAAGACCAAGTTGGACGACCTCAAGGGCGAAGCCCAGAAGGCCGTCGCTGACGCCCGCCAGATCGCCGAGAAGGCCCTCGAATCGGGCTGGACCGACGACATGACCGCCGACTACGACCGGCACATGGCCAAGGGCAAGGATCTGTTGGAGCAGATCAAGGTGGCCCGCCGCGACCGCGACCTGCTGGACGCGGCCAAGGCGATGGCCGACGAGATCGGCCTGCCCGGAAGTGCCAAGGGCGACATCGACGAGCAGGGCGCGGCTGTGCCGGTGCGCGAGCGCGTGAAGTCCCTCGGCTTGCAGGTGGTCGAGTCGCCCGAGTTCAAGGCGATGATGTCCGGCTTCCCCGATGGCCGGGTGCCCGAGAAGTCCCGAGTGCAGTCCAGCCCGATCGCCATGAAGGGCCTGTTTGTCGGTGGCAACGACACCAGCGCTGGCGCATTCGTGGTGCCGGACCAGTCGGGCATCGTCGAGACGCTCGGTCGCAAGCCCCTGGTGGTGCGTGACCTGGTGTCGGTGCGCCGCACCGGCTCTGATGTCGTCGAGTACATCGAGCAGACCGCCCACACGAACGCAGCCGCGCCCGTGCCCGAGGCGACCAGCTCGGCAGCGCCGACCGCGCCGGGCTCTGCCGGACCGCTGGTGCGCAACCCGGACGGCGGCTACAAGCCCGAGGGCTCGTGGTCCTACGCCCGCCGTCAGGCGAACGTGAAGACGATCGCCGAGTGGGTGCCCGCCACCAAGCGGTCGCTGTCCGACGTGGGAGCGCTCGAAGGGTTGATCAACGACGAGCTGGCCTTGGACGTCAAGGACGCCGAAGAGCGTCAGCTGCTCGTCGGTGACGGCTCCGGGGAGAACTTCACCGGTATCAACAGCTGGTCGGGTGTCCAGACGCAGGCGTTCACCACTGACCTGTTCACCACCACGCGCAAGGCGATCACCAAGGCCCGCGTCGTGGGCCGGGTCAACCCGAACGCATGGGTGATGAACCCGACCGATGCCGAGACGATCGATCTGTTGCGCAACGCGCAGGGCGACTTCTACTACGGCGGGCCATTCGCGATCGGTCAGCGGACCCTCTGGGGCCGTCCGATCGTGGAGGCCGAGGACCAGCCCGCGGGCGTCCCTCTGCTCGGCGACTTCTCCAAGGCTGTCGTGTGGGACCGCGAGCAGACCACGGTCACGATCTCCGACAGCCATGAGGACTTCTTCACCCGAAACATGGTGGCAGTCCTGGCCGAAGAGCGGCTGGCCTTCGCGGTCACCCGCCCGACCGCGTTCGTGAAGGTGGCCCTGTCCTGATGAGCGTCGAAGTTGATGACAAGGCCGTCATGACCGGCAATGAAGCGTCCAACCTCGTCGAGGTGGATGTGGAGATCAACGGGATGACCACCACGTTGCAGCTGGACAGGGCCGAGGCCGAGCGTCGCGGACTTGTCCAGCCGAAGGCCCACGAGCCCGCCAACAAGGCTCACACGCCACGCAACAAGGGCGGGAATGGCTCTCAGCGCTAGCGCTGTCGGCGTCCTGGTGCGTCGGTACTGCGGGTGGCACGTCACCCCAGTCAAGACGCATACCCTGCGGCTGAATGGGTCGGGGGCTGCACTTCTGCGGCTCCCGACTCTTCGGCTCGGCGCCATCCTTTCCGTGCGGGAGAACGGTGTCGACATGGACCCCGCGACCCTCGAATGGTCGACTGATGGGCGCGTGTTCAAGGCCGGACGGTTGCCATGGACTGATCGCCTCGGGGGCATCGTGATCGAGATCGAACACGGATTCGCCGAGGCGGACATGGCGGCGTTCACCGAGGCGATTACCTCGGTCACAGGACATCAGTCGGGAGACCGCGAAATCCTCGGGCCGTTCCAATGGCTCGGTGCCGAGGCTGTCGTTTCCGGCTCGGCATTCACGACCGCCGAGAAGGCGATCATCGACCTCTACGCGCTGGAGCCGAAGCCGTAGATGGAAACCGTCACCGTCACACCGACATTCCGGCGCGACGCGGACGGCAACCAACCGCCAGACGGCACCCCGTATGACCTTGAAGCCAAGGCCGTCGCACCGGGAAACCAACTGCTCGCCTGGGAGGTCGGGCGCGACATCGCGAACGTGCAATACACCGCGTTCTTTCAGCACGACATCCCCACCCAGACCGGGCACCGGATCAAAGTGCGCGGCGACAACCTGATCGCATACGTCCATCGCTGGGTATCGCCATGGACCGATCGCATCGGGGTCGCGGTTCTCGCCCACGGAGCCAGCGACTAATGGCCCGGTTCGTACGCAACGCCAAGACCGTCTCGAAGATCCTCAAGCGAGATCCCGGCATCGCGGCGGCACGCCGCAGGATCGCCGAGCAGATCGCCCAGGACGCCAGGGATAACGGCGCCCAGTTCGTTGTAGTCGCCGAATACGAGACCGACCGTGGCGCCTCTGCGGTCACCGTTGACGCCCATTCGCAAGACAAATACGGCGTGCTGACCAAGGCTGCCCCTGACGGAACGGTACTCAATTGACTTGGGGAAGTGGGGAATCGCGTGGGCCGGCCGATCCTGCCAAGCGCATCAAAAACGCCCTTGCCGTATACGTCCCCACGGTGCTGACCGGCGCTTCGGCTGGCCTGGAATTGCCCGCGGCCTGGACCCCCGCCAAGCCCGTGTTCGTGCTCGTGGCCGACGACGGTGGCGGGGGACTCGAGAACGTCTACACCGATCCCATCATCCGCGTCGTTGCCTTCGGCAACTCGCGTGATCCGCTGCGCAACCTGATAACTCGCTGCGCCGCACACCTTCGCGCCAACAGGCCCGAGGGCATTGCCCGCTTGCAGGGCTCGATGACCGTCCGTGACGGCAGAGATAAGGACACCGGCGCACTGCTCGCGTCGTTCGTGGTCAAAGCGATCACGAGAACCGTAAAAACCACCTAGACCCTTTTGGGAGACAGGGAGATTCCGCTATGGCGGGTAGTGCTGACAATGTGAAGCTGTGGCCGGAGGCCAACGTCTATGTGTTCAACGGGTCGACCACGTTCGATCCCGCGACGCATCTTCCGGCGACGATCGCCGACCCGTTCCCCGCTGGCACCGGCCCCGCGCCACTGTGGACGGTCGCCGGAATGCTCAACGGCGACGCCGGATTCGAGGAGTCCCGAGAGTGGGACGAGTCCGACGTGAAGGCCTGGGGCTACGGCGTGATCAAGGTCGCCTCGAAGGATTACAAGGATGAGCGCAAATGGACTGCGCTCGAAGACAACAAGGTCACCTACGACCTACTGTGGCCCGGTTCCACCGACACGCAGATCGTGGTGCCCAAGCCTGCGCTTCGGTACATCGCCTTCGAGTTGAAGGACGACGAGGGGCGCATCGAGCGCTACATCTCGGCAACCAAGGCCCGCCACTGGGCGCAGAACGTCAACAAGAAAGAGGGATCGGTCGAGGGCTACGAGTTCACCTCGCGCATCTTCCCCAAGGGCGACTTCTCGCTGTACCTCGTCCAGAAGGGCATCCCCACACCGTGATCACGATCCAGTTCGTCAAGAACGTGGGCGACTTCGCCAAGGGCCAGGTTGCTTCAGTCGATGAAAACTCGGCCGAGGCCCTGATCCGGCGCAAAGACGCTGTGCGGTATCCGCCCAAGGGCGCGCAGACCAGTGACAAGGCCAAGGGCGACCAGACCGAACAGAACACCGAGACCGAAGGGCAAGACAATGGCTAAGACCGGCAGCGCGGACTCACCGGCACGCAATGAGGCCGAGGGCGTCGAGACGATCGTGGTCGAGTACGGCGGTCAGTCGTACACCGTCCCGGCGTCCAACGATGACTTCCCGATGCTCTTCACCGAGGCTATCTTGCGCGGCAATCCCATTGACGCGCTGCGAGTACTGCTCGGCGGCGAACAGTGGGTCCGGTATCTCGGCACCGAGCCCACCAACAAGCAATTCGAGGAGTTCTCGAATGTGATCGCCAAGGCAACCGGAATGGACAGCCTGGGAAAATAGCGACCGCTCTGGCGCTGCGGCGCTGGACGGCATGCCAGGGGCTTGTCGCCGCGATGGCCCGAGGGTCATTCGGCGACATGCTCTGGCTCTACATGCTGCTCGACGAGTACGAGGCGGCAGTGGATTCGGACCTGTCACGGTTCCACGGGATCGACTACCGGGACCGCTGGCGTTTCGACGAGCACGGTCGGCGCAAGCTGACCTTGCGGATGATCCATAACCGCGTCTCGTACCTCGATCACGATTCAGCCATCGCGAAAGCCTTGGCACGTGCCGAGGGTGAAATTCCTTGGAGCCTTGCCGATTACCTGATCTCCGACGTGGTGCACGCCCTCACCGGTGAGCCGCACCCCTCGCGCCCGCTGACGCCGGACCAGAAGGCCAAGGCCCGCGAGATGGCGGCGGTCATGGAAGAGCGCCGAGCCCGCGCGAACCGTGCCAAGGCGAAACAGGCCGAGAGGCAACGCATCGTCGACGAGTCGATCGCCGAGGCGCAAGCCAACGTCATCAGAAACCGAGACCTATCACAGAAGGGGGTATAACCGTGGCTGGAGCTTCCGACCCGATCGGCTACTACCCCCTACAGGTCATCCCGGTCATCAAGGACATCGACAAGGCGGTCAACCGCCAGATGTCCGGGCCGCTGGCAGCTTTCGGACGCAAGGCTGGCGCCGACACAGGCAAGGCCTTCGCCTCGGGACTGGAATCGGCCAAGGCGCGCGTGCAATCAGCGTCCAACGCACTGGCGAAGGCACGCAAGGCCGAAGAGGATGCCGTGGGCCGCGTGCGCGTGGCCGAGGCCAAGCTACAGGCTGCCCGCGACTCCGGGAAGAACGATCGCGTCGTTGCCGCCGAGGAGGCCTTGGCACGCGTCCGCCGTGCACAAGTGCTAGCCACACAGTCGGCCACGAACGCCACGCGGGATCTTGCGCAGGCCCAGAACGCCGCCACGGCAGCGGCCACCCGCCAGGCGGGTATCGGGTCCAAGCTCGCAGGTGTATTCGGTGGCGCCGCTTCCGGGGCCAAGGATCTTGCCACCAGCCTGGCCGGAAAGGTCGGCATCGTCGGCGCTGGCGCAGCGGTAACCGGAATGCTCTCCAAGGCCTTCACGGTCGGCATGGACTACACGCGCACCATGAACACCATGGCCTCGGTGTCCGGCGCAACAGCCGACCAAATGGCCCAGGTATCGGCGCGAGCACGCGAACTCGGCAACGACATCTCCCTGCCGGGCACCTCGGCCAACGACGCCGCCAACGCCATGACCGAACTGGCCAAGGGCGGATTCAACGTCCAACAGGCCATGGACGGCGCCAAGGGCACCTTGCAACTCGCGGCAGCTGCCGGGATCTCAGCGGGCGAAGCCGCGACCATACAGGCCAACGCGCTCAACGCGTTTGGTCTCAAGGCAGATTTTGCCGGCAAAATGGCCGACATCCTGGCCAACGCCGCGAACGCGTCAAGTGCCGAGATCACCGACATCGCCTACGGCCTACAGGCAGGCTCGGCAGTCGCCAACCAGTTCGGCATCAGCGCCAACGACACGGCAGCGGCCCTTGCCCTACTCGCGAACAACGGCATCAAGTCCTCTGACGCCGGTACCTTGCTCAAGTCCGCGCTACTGCACCTGGCCGCACCGAGCGATCAGGCCTCCGGCGCGCTCGATGCCCTCGGCGTGAAGGCCTACGACGCACAGGGCAATTTCGTCGGCCTACAGGCGCTCATGGGCCAGCTGCAAGACGCCTCGAAGCGCCTCACCCCGCAATTGTTTCAAGAGAACGCGGCCCTCGCATTCGGCTCGGACGCCGCCCGCCTGGCAGGCATCGGGGCCAAAGAGGGCGCGCAGGGCTTCGCCGCCATGGCGCAGGCCATGGGCAAGACGGGCGCCGCCGCTGATGTAGCGGCTGCCAAGACAAAGGGACTGCCCGGCGCGTGGGAGCGCGTGCAGAACTCGGTGGAGTCGTTCGCACTGTCGATCTACGACGTGGTGAAGGGACCGACCGAACAGTTCACGAACAACCTTGCGGCGGGCATTGGCCGCGCCGAAGAGGCCTTCAAGGGCGCCGTGCCGGTCGTGCAAGGCTTCTATTCGGCCCTCGATCAGGCCGGAGTCATCGACGTAGTCAAGGGCGCATTCTCGGCCCTGTTCTCGACCGTCGAAGGCGTCGTCACCGCGGTCACATCCACCGTGGGTTGGTTCAACCAAAACCGTGACGTAGCAGCGGCATTGGCCGCTGTCGTGACAACCGCCCTTCTGCCGTCCCTGTACGCAACGACCCTGGCGTTCGCCCGCCAGGCAGCGGTCGCGGTCGGCTACAACGCGCTCGTCGCCGCCACCAAAGCGTGGACCGCCGCGCAGTGGCTCTTGAATGTCGCACTCAACGCCAACCCGGTCGGCCTGATCATCACAGGACTGGTCGCCCTCGGCGCTGCGGTCGTGCTGGCCTACCGGCGATCCGAGACATTCCGAAACATCGTGCAAGGCGCCTGGAATGGCATCAAGGTCGCCGCGCAAGCCGCCTGGACGCAGGTCCTACAACCCACCATCAAAGGCATATGGGAAGGCATGCAGTGGGTCGGCGAGAAGTCGATGTGGCTGTGGCGCAACGTCTTCACGCCCACCTGGGAAGGCATCAAGCTCGCCTTTACCACCGGCTGGGACATCATCAAGCTGGTCATCGACAAGATTCGCAGCGGCATGCAATTCCTCGGCGACACCGTCTCGGGCATCGCCTCGGGCATCGGTGACGCATTCCGGGGCGCCTTCAACGGAGTAGTTGGCATCCTGAAGGCCCCGCTCAAGCTGCTCGGCATGTTCCTATCAGCGTTACCGGACAAGGTGTTTGGCTTCGACATACCCGGAGCCAGTGCCGTCAAGAGCTGGGGGCAGACACTTCAAAGCCTCAACACTGGCGGCACCATCGCGGGCCGCACCAACTCCGGCGTCTTCTACGGCCCCGGCACCGGCACCTCAGACAGCCTGGTCGGCATCGACGCCACTGGCGTACCCACCGTGCGCGTCTCCAAGGGCGAGGGCGTAGTGAACGCCGGAGCAATGGGGCGCGGCGGCTCGGTGCTCGTCGCGGCGCTCAACGCCGGGTGGGTGCCATCGCCTGAGTACCTGAACAGCCTCGTCGGGCTGGCCGGTGGCGGTGTCATCTCCGCCGACCAGCTGACCAACTTCGCCAGCGGCGTCGAAGGCAAGCCCTACGTGTGGGGCGGGACCAACTGGGGCGACTGCTCGGGCGCCGTGAGCGCACTGGCGAACTACGCGACAGGAATGGCACCGTTTGGATCCCGATTCGCCACCGCGACCGAGCAAGGCGAACTGGCCAAGCGCGGCTTCAAATCCGGCCTTGGCCCTGCCGGTTCGCTCAATATCGGATGGGTCAACGGCGGGCCAGGTGGCGGTCACACCGCCGCGACACTGCCCGATGGCACCAACTTCGAGATGGGCGGCAGACGCGGCAACGGCCAGTTCGGCGGCGCAGCAGCTGGTGCGGGCGATAGCCAGTTCACTCAGCACGCCCACCTGCCGCCCGAATACTTCGGAGGGCTTGACGCTGGCGCACCGACCTACGGCGGCGGAGGCGGCGGCGCATTCCGTGCCCCCGGTGGCGGATCCTCCGGTGGCGGCGGTATATATCGCTCGGCGACCGGCTCGGAGCTGTCCGCGTCGGGCGATCGGGTCACCTCGGCGAACACGGCACTCAAGAATGCTGACCAGTCTGTCGATGACCACCAGTACCGGCTAGAGCGGGCCAAGGCCTCCCTTGAAGAGGTCAAGGGTAAGAAGCACAGCCAAGAGCAGATGGACGCCGCACAGCGGCGCGTAGAGGTCGCCGAACGCGAACTCGCCGACGCCACCGAGCGACAGGCACGCGCCAGGGACAAGGCGAGCAAGGCCGCGCAGCAAGACAGCGACTTGCGCAAGTTCGGCGTGGCGCAACGCGGAGGAGCTGGCGGCGGCGGACTCGGGTCGGTGTTCGGCGGTGGCGGAGGCTCCGGCGGCGCAGGTGGTGGCGGCGGGGGAGACCTCGGCGACCTGATCAAGATCTTCGGCGGCGGCATCTTGGAGACCTTCGGACTCGACGGGTCGTGGCTGCCCGATATCCGCGAACTTGGCGTCGTGAAGATGGCCGACGCCATCATGGGCATCAAGGGCGGGCAGTCGCCCGATGGCATGGAACTACCGCAGGGCGCACCGCCCATCGGTGCGGGCGCAGGCGACGGCGTGGACGGCGGGACCTCCTACGACGCCTCGGTCACGATCAACGGCAACGTCGGGTACACGCCCGAGCAGGTGCAGGGGATCTCCGAGCGCAACCAGAACCGCCTACGCGGACGAACCCCGGTGGGTGGGTAGATGACGCTCTGGAAAGACCTTCCCCAACATCTTCGATGCGACGGCATCAGCATCAAGTACATCGCGCCGCGCTCGGGCCGCATCTGGCACCTGACCGGATGGAACGCCGGAGCCGAGGGCGCCATGATCAACGGCCCGATACGCGGACTGTGGCACATGCCGTACGAGTCGGTGTGGACCGAACCGGCTTACGGGGCACCGGAATTTGAGCGCACCGTGGACGGCAAGCGCACACCCGGATTCGATGTGCTGCTCATGTCGGACACCAAATTCGGGTGGTTCGACACCGAGGCGAAGTGGTGGGAAGACTGGCCGGTCGGCGTCCCCGGATGGCTCTCGATGTGGACACGTCGACTCGGCGAGTTGTGGATTCCGGTTATGCGCGACAAGCCCACCGAGACCGAGATGGAAGACGACCCGGCAGGGCTGAACGGGAACAACCATCAGATCTGGACGATGGACCTGGCTCAGTCCGGTAACCCCCGCTGGCGCAGGCCCCCGAAGGTTGACCGATACATCAACCAGGGCAAGGCCGAAGCGACGCTGTATGTGGCCAACCAGAGCAAGGAGGCCGAGGCATGGCCGGTGTTCTTTGTCTCGGCCCCGGCACCGCATCATGGCATCAAGCTCGCCAACGGCAACGGCGGCGAAATGGTGCCCGTCCCTGAGCTGTTGCCCGGCGAGCACTGCATTATCGACACCGACCCGACGCACCGTATCGCGATCTCGGCCACCGATCCGGCTGACGACTTCTTCAAGAAGTTCATACGCAACTCCGAGCTTCTGTCATGGCTGCTCGGGAACTACGGCGATACGGGCGAATCTGTCCTGAAACGCTTTCACGGGCAGGGATTTACGCGCCCCATAGCGCCGGGTGAGGTCGGCGCACTCAAGGTGATACACCCGACACCGGGCGGCAAGGTCGGGGTACTGCTACCGCAGAGATTTGAGCGTGCCCACGCCTGACCTCGGCCATGTGCTGACGCCAGAGATCGAAAGCCAACTGCTCGAAAGACAGCACGCCTACCTCAATCGGGAGACAAAGCCTCCTCTCATCCGGTTGTGGGACAAGAATTTCAAGCTCATCTCCCGTATCGCCCTGCCGGAGACGTGGGACGCCGAAGAGCTGGCCCACAACGCGGGCGAGGCGACGATCGAGATCGTCGGCGAGGCCAACGCCTGGTTGCGCGAAATCATCGTCTACGACACCAAGCCCGAAGAGGACTTGTTCATCACGTTCGACTTCGACCCGGACAAGCCGCACGACTGGCGCAACCGGTGGGGCGGATTCGTCGACACGATCACTGACACCGAAGAGCAGGGCAAGGCCACCCGAACCGTCCTCAAGTGCCTGCATGGTCGGCGCTACCTCGAAACAACCTTGCTGGCAAGCAATCCTGTGTTTCCGCAGGAGATACAGCTGCCGAAGATGTTCCTGTGGGGTGGCCCCACGGCGACCGCCTGTGCCTCGGCTCTGTGGATCAACCTGTTCCGTCTCTACACCCTCAACGGGTTCTTTCCGTTGCCGCGCAACCTCTTCGCGCCCGAGACCTACTTGGAGAACGTCTCGCCGCTGAATTGGCCGGTACAGGTCATGCCGCTCAATCCGATCACGGACCAGTCGCGGTGGTGCACGCTCGGCGCGAAATGGAAAGACGCGCATACGATCTTCGATCCGCTGCTCAAAAATGCCGGCGTTGTCGCGAAGGTCTATTGCTGGCTGCCGGGAGATCCGCCGCCGTACACCATGTTCGGTCCACTGGCTGACACCCTCAAGCCGTCGCGGGCGTGCTTCATCGTCGATTTTCAGAACAAGTCGGGTGTCACCGGCTGGACGGGTACAGCTCTCGATGGCGGCATGAACCTGATCGCGGCGACCGCTGACGACATGATCACAGAGTTCCTGTTCCCGATCGACGCGGACGGGGACGGGGAGACGGACCCGTTCATCCGGCGTCTTCTAGGGGTGGCCCCAGCACCCCCGCCCATCGTGTACCGCGACGCCGGATACGGCGGGCCACTCAAGTCGACGATGACAATCCACAAGAGCCAGGCCACCGACATCGTCACCGGGGGCAAATCGCCCCAATGGGTCAACCAGGCCATCACTTTCGCTATCCGCTATGCCCTGTCCCAATTGGCCCAGACCATCGCGTTCTACGGGCAGGCGCAGGGCACAGAGGGCCTGGACAACCTCTATCAAGGCCAGCTCGACGACGTGTTCCTGGCCTACATGCGGTGGGTCGACCCACGACGGTCGGCCACGGTCGGCCCGTATGCGCGGCGCGAGTACTTCGAGCCCGGAACAGGTTCGGCGTACACCATCAACGGGGTACAAAGCCTGCGCCAGGGCGACTACAAGTGCCAGGCGTACACCACATTCAAATTCGATGTGCTGGACGGCTTCCCGTACAAGCTCGGCGAGGACTTCGAGCTAGGGGACCGGATACAGGCCGAGCGTCGCGGCATCTTGCACACCGATCAGGTGCTCGCGATCCGGCGCAGTGGTGGGCGCCTGGTCTCGCATCGTCCGCTCATCTCTCTTGGCGACGACTCTCGCGAAGAGGACCCCATCTCGCGGGGATTCGCCCAGATCGCCAACGTAGCCAACTTCGCCGCCCTGCTCGCCGGTTCCGGAGACATGTTCTAGGAGGTTTCCCAGATGGCCGGTCCTGCAAGAAAACTGATGAACCCACCGAACTACAAGCTGACGCGCGAGCAGGCCATCGAGGTCAACGACGTAATCGAGGAGCTGTATCAGGCAGCGTTAGACGGCATCGGCCCCGGTGGTCAAACCCTCGGCATGCTGCCCGATCTGCTCAAGTCGTGGTGCTTTCACTTCGCCCTCGCAGGCGTACGCGTCGTGCCCGAGAAGGCTTTGATCAAGCGTCGCCCCTACCGCGATCAGACCGGCATGTTCAAGGGCGCTCACGAATGGGTGTCCATCGACACCCCCGATGACCCGCAAGACGAAGCCGAACAGGTCGCCAAGGAAATCGAAGAGCTTCTCATCGAGCGCGCCGGATCACTGAGCGCCGGAGTCCGCGACCGACTCGTCAACCGCCTACAGGAATTGGGCGGTGCCACACGCACATTCACACCCGACGACAACCCAGAAGGGGTAACGCAATGATCGGTGTCACTGACCCCCTGCCCACCGAACCCGTATATCTCGGGGAACACCCTGCGCTGCTCAAGTTCTACGCCATGGTCCGCAATCCGGGCGATCCGCCCGGCATCGGCGGAACCTTCACCCTGCTCGGACCCGATGGCGTGGTCACCCTCGAAGCGATCAAAGGCGACAAGGGCGATCCCGGCACACCAGGCAAGGCCGTCATCTGGCAGGACTCCTCGATCACCGATCCCGCCGACCTACCTACCAACCTCGATGAGACCGACGCCAACCGCGCGTGGTGGATCAACAACATGGCGCACGTATGGATCGGCAACGACTGGCTGGTACGCCCAATGGGCTGGGCCGGACCTCCGGGCGTGACGCCGAGGCTGACGATGTCCGGTGAATCGGTAGGGCCGACTGACCCCTTCGAGGCAATTCCGTCCGGCACGCCCGAGGACCCGCACATTCACCTCAAGGTGCCCACCCTCAAGGGCGACACCGGGGACAACGCCCGCATTCTCGACGCTGGCGACTTCCACACCCCCGCAGGCGGCACACAGGTCGGCCAGGCCCTCGTCATCCGCGCAGGCGGCGGGATCACCTCCCAAGACATCAACCCGATGGCAGGGGAGCTGTACTCGGTCCCTGAACAGCTCTTCAACAACTACAGCCCAGGCGGATCGGCCAATCGCCAACAGATCGCCACCTTCACCGTGCCGCCCTACGAGATAGACGTGGTCCCTCGGGTGTCGGGCCATCTCATCTGGAAGCGCGAACTGTTCTCCTCGGCGCAGGTGATCGTCGAGGCCCGCCTCGGCGACCCCGCCACGGGCGTTCTGCTATCCCGCTCACTGTTCTCGGGCATGAACATGGACGGCCTAACGCAGATGGCCGAAGCCAACTTCGGGGCGCACACCTCGGACGCTGGCAGCCCATCACGCGCATTCGCCCCCGGAACCAACGTAGGCCGCATCGTGGCGGGCTCCACGGGCGCTCAGGCCACCATCTACTTCTCGCTGGTCAAGATCGGCGGCAGCGGCGCCTATTCGTTCAACAACGCTGGTGCTCAAGCCGACATCGTGGTGCTCCCGGCGAGCTGATGGCGCGTAACGGGGCCTTTGACAGGCATGTACCGGACGACGACCACAACCCGCTGAAAAACCTGCTCGGATGGGAGGCTGAACTCGGCGACGCCGGAAAGGTATTCGGTGACGCTCTCGGCCCCCTGTGGGGACTCGGGCAGCGTGTCTTGCAGACCATCCTCGGTCAGACCGACAACCCACTAGAAGAGCTGCGCGACTTTCTCGGCGGCAAGTGGGCCTCGATTGCGGACTTGCAAGAGCGCGTCGAAAACATCCCGGTCCTGGGCGACTTCTTCGAGATCATCACCGGCAACCCCGACAGCGACGCAGGCGACGCAGGCTCATTCATCCGGGGCGCCCTCGACGCGATACGCAACGGCGCCACGGGCGGCTCAGCGCCGACGCCAGGCAACTCGTTCATCACGGACTTGTTCAATTCGGTGTTCGGAGTCCGCAACACCGCCACCTCCGCACAATCGGCGGCATCGAGCGCGCAGACGACTGCAGGCAATGCCCAATCAGCCGCCAGTAACGCCAATTCCCTTGCCAACGCCGCACAATCAGCCGCCAGCGACGCGCTTTCTGGGGTCACGCATGTCGCGCAGAACATCTTCAACACCTGGTTCGGCAGTGATCAGGCAGCCGGGACACCCGTCGAGGTGCAGCAGACGATTGCGGCGATCAAGCAAGCCGTCATCGGCGGCTACACCGTCGACACCTTCACGTCCAATGGCACATGGACCAAGCCCGCCAACCTCATTGAATGGTGGGGCATCTGCATTGGTGGCGGCGGCAAGGCCATGCCTGGCACCACCTCGGCCACCAACTCCGATGTAAGGCTTGGCGGCGTCGAAGGCTCCTCGGGTGGCTACATTGCCCAGCAGATCGCACCGGCAGACGTACCGGCGTCGCTTTCGGTCACGGTCGGGACCGGGGCAACCACCAATGGAGCTAACGGCGCCATTACCTCGATTGGCTCGCTGGTGGCCTCGTCGCCGAACGGCTCCGGCATATCCACGATCGCCGGATTCACCCCGGCTTCCTCCACACCCGGTAAGGGTGGTGCTGGGGGGCAGGCCACGGGTTCGGCTGGCAGTGCGGGGCAACCAGGAGGTAGCACGCCGCTGGCCGCTGGGGGTGCAGGCGGTGCGGGTAAGACAGGCGGGTCAGGCACCGCCACCGCTGGCGGAGACGGGGGTCCAGCGTCGCTAACCGGCCCGACCAAGGCAGGCGGTGGTGGCGGCGGTGGTGGCGGCGGCAACGGTTCCACCGGCTCGGGGACCAAGACGGGCGGTAAAGGCGGCAACGGCGGCTACCCCGGCGGCGGCTCTGGCGGCGGCGGTGCCGCAGTAGGCGGCGGCTCGGTGGGCTCATCCCAAGTAGCGGGCCAGCCAGGGACCGCGCCTAACGGTGTCGCATTCATCATCTACAAGACAGGATAGAAAATGGTGAAAGCTGTTGAAATACCGACTGATTTGAGCACATGGCCCGCAGGCTGTAAGCACTACCGCCTAGCGGACGGGTCGTATGTCGTCATTGACATCGACACCCCCGAAGAGCGCCACGACCGGCACGTAGACGAGATCACCCGCGGCGCCCCATACACGTACACACAGCGGCCCACCGTGGTCATCGCAGTCGATGAAAACGCCTGCGCTACAAGCTTGGAACGCCTCTACGAATTCGCACCCGGCACGACACACACCGAGGCGCTAGAGGCCCTCGGGCACTCGATCACCTAACAACACACGCGGCATCGCCGCCAACCCCAACTCGGCCTCCGTGACATCCGCACGGGGGTCTTCTTTGTACCCTAAAAGAAAGGCACACCATGAGTTTTCGCACCGCCTACGGCAACACCTACTCGGAGAACCGCTGGCGCATGTGCAACCGCGACGAATGCGACATCGTGCGCATCCCCGAGCTGTACCTGGTTGACACTGCGCCGCTGCGCACGGGGGCACCGCTCACTATCCTGGGCGCCTGGCTGTACTGGTATGACCGCAACGTCGAAGAAATCACCTCCCCAGTGTGGGGCTGGTCAGCCACCAACGACGTCGCCAACTCGAATCACCTGGCGGGCACCGCCGTGGACATCAACGCACCCAAGTACCCGTGGGGTGACCGCACGATGCCCGCCGCCCGCATCGCTAAAGTCCGTGCGGGACTCAAACTCTTTGAAGGAGCGGTGTATTGGGGTGCGGACTGGAACCGTGCCGACGAAATGCACTACCAGATGGCATGGCCCGAGGGCGACACACGCAACGACGCGTTCGCGGCCAAGCTCCGCGCCGGATTCCTCGGCATCTATACGCCAAGCCAGCCGCCAGCCCCGGTTCAGAAGAGCTTCCCGCAGGATCTGTCCGACCGCGAGCTGCTCGAATACATCGCCGCCCAACTTGGCCCCGGTGACCCAGCCTGGGCATCGAAAGGTATGACACTGCGCGACAAGGTGTGGTCCAAATGAAATGCAAAGAACTGCTCTCGCCGAAAGTGCGGCTGTGGCTGTATTCGGTAGCGGTCGCACTGTTTTCGCTGATGCTTTACTACAACATCGTCGATGAGAAAGCCGCGCCGCTGTGGTTGAACCTGATCTCAACGATATTCGTTGTGGGCGGCCAGATCGTCGCCACCGCCCACCTCCCCCGCAGCAGCGCGCCCACCGATGAAGAGGAGGGGCGACAGTGACGACACCGACACCCGGCCTGGAGTACTTCAGGCTCACCGGCTTCATGGATGCGGTAGTCACCGACGAGGTCGACGAGAACCTGGTGCCCGACCGCAAAGGCATCAACGCCAGAGTCACCCTAACCCCACTGGTCAATAACATCGAATACCCCGAAGTCGTGGCCACGATCGACGGCGCACCACACATCGAAATCCTGTGCCCGGTCGTGGGCAGACTCGATGATGGTGTGTTGAAAACCTCGGCGACACAAACCGATATCTGGCTTGTCGCCAACACCGCCGCCATCGAGCTACCCGACGAGGCATTGATCTACCGGGTCGAGTTCTCCGAGGTGGTATTCAACAAAAGCCACGACCGGCACCTCAAACCCCGAAAATTCACCGCACCCAACACTGCCGACGCCGTGATCGACCTGTCATCGATCACGATCTCGTGAGGGCCGATGGGTCCAGGGGTTGCTCAGATAGTGCTTTCCTGCTCCCACGCCTGGACTATGGCTGCGAGTGTGGTGCCCATGGCGGTGGCGACGTGTGCGAGTTCGATGACATCGAGGCGCCGTTCGCCGGATTCGTATTTGCTGACGAACGACTGTGGCACATCTAATTGTTCGGCTATGTGTACCTGCGTCAGGCCCGCTTGTTCGCGCATCTGCCGCAGCAGCGCGCACAGGCGCTGGTACTCGGCTGACACGATGGACTTGTCCACGCGTTCTAGCGCACTCTTGCACCACCTTGTATCCCAATTTAGGATATTCGTTATGGCGGCTATAGCTGTGCCATCCTCACCCCGGCCCAATGGCACCGAGCGGGTGCGGCGGCAAATGCGCAGTACTCGCTATTCGGCGGCGGGGATCGCACACGGGCAAATCTGTCAACTCTGCCCTGAATTGCGCCGTCTGGCTAGACGGCGACCGCATTGGCTACTACATTCATCGTCAACTTTGGGTGAACTGTGTCACCCGGTTCTAGTTTTTCTGCCCGCGCGGGCAACGGGGAAGGAGTGCGGCCATGAGCGGTCCTTCTGATGAGGTGTTGCGGATCGATGCCCCTGCCCTGTCCAGTGCGTTTGCGTTGCTCGCCGATGTTGCACAGCGTCTGGGCGGTGGCGTGCGCACCGCTGATGGACGGGTGCGCTCGGTACTGGGACATGGCTGGTCTGGGGGCGCGGCGTCCTCGTTCTCCCCGATCTGGGACGGTTGGCATGAACAAGCCGCCGATTCGGCGAAAGCCTTGACCAACACCACGGCCAAGGCGCGCGACAGTGCACAGCACCTTCATGAGGCCAGCGAGCGCCTGTGACCCGGTTTCGGGTTGATCCGGCCGCGATGGCCGATATGGCCGAGGCGGTCGCAGCCTTGCGGACGCTGATCGGTGAATCCGTCGAGCAGGGCCGCGACGGGCAACACAAGATGGCAGCGGCGTGGGACGGGCGCTCTGCCACCAGTGCCGATGAGGCGACCGGCAAGTGGGTGAGCGCCAACGGTGAACTCGGTGAGATGGTCGGCAAGATCGTCGACTACCTACACGGGGCGCGCGAGGGCTATGTGCAGGCCACCAAAAGCAACACCGACATGTGGTCAGCAGGGGGCGGGACGCAGCTCGATGTCGATCCGCCGCAGCTAGCCGCCTCCGGCAAAGCGGTGGACGAGGCTGCCGATGCGTTGCGGGCTGCGGCACAAGCCCTCTCCGGTGCGCGCCTGAGTTTCAATGCGGGCCAAGACGATGCCGGGGAAAATTTCGGCGAGCAGTACACCGCGAGCGCCCGCCAGATCGTTGAGGCCCTCTTCCAAACGCTCGGGGCTGCCAGCTCCGTCGGGCACGGGATCGGGGTGTCAGCAGCCAACTACGCCCTCGCCGATGCCGCCGCCACCATCCCGCAAGCAAGCCCGTCGGTGTCGATGCCGGCCAAACCCCATCATCCGAAAATCTCTGTGAGCATTTCCAACGCTAACGGGGGCGGGGTGATGGCCCCGGCGCTGTGGTCGGTGGTCGAATTTTTCGTCGGCGATGTGTGGCCCAACGGCGACCCATCCGGCGCTAGGGAAGTGGCTGCGCCGTGGAAAGCGTTGTGGCAGGCCCTTCCTCGGGTCGCCGCACAAATGCAGGCTGCTAAGGCCGGGATCTCGGCGCAGACGATGCCCGAGGCCGAGACCATCGGTAAGGCGATCGACACCATCACGTCCTCGCTGACTCAGCTGGCGCAGCTGTCGGGCAAGCTCGCCCATGAGCTGGAAGGGTTCGCCGACGAGGTGCAGCACGCCCAAGACAGTGTGCGGGATTTGTTGCGGAGGTTGTCGCCGTCGAACATGTTGGACACGTTGGGCGACTTTCTGTTTCACGGCGAATCACCGATCGAGGAGATCAAGGCCGTGGCCCGCGACATCAAGGGCGTGCTCGATAATCACGGCAATCAGGTTGAGGCCCGTAAATCCGATCTGCTGGGTATCGGGGCGCAGATCGATGCGGCCAAGGACGCAATCAAAGACTGGGTGTCCAAAGAGTTTCCCTCGGCGGCTCCGGTCATCAATGCGTTGGTGAGTATGGATGCTGGGGCGCTGAAAAACATCACCGGCATGTTCACCGGCCCGCTGGCATATGTGGCCGGGCTAGACCCGACCCGGTTCGCTTACGACACCCAGGGCGCACAGCAGGCGTGGGGCGGGTTGGCGAAAACCGGGCTGAGCGCGTTAGATCCGGTCGGCACCACCGCCCGCGAGATTTCCAAACTTGTCTCCGATCCTGGTGGGCAGACCGACAAAACCCTGGAAACCGTCAAAGCCCTGGTGGACTGGGAAGACGTCAAGAAAGGCGACCCGTGGGAGGCGGTCGGCTACAACCTCACCACTGCCGCCACGTTCCTGGTCCCCGGCGGCGGCGCGGCCAGGGCCGCCACCGTGGGCACCGATGCGGCCCGCGTCGGTGGGGGCGTGGCCAACGCGGAAATCAAAACCACCACTGCGCTCGGTCGGGACGCCGCCGCCATCAACCCGGTGGCCGAGATCGGAGCCCAGACCAGCAAGATCACCGAAACACTCGGAAAGCTGCCTGACGGCATCAACCCCGGCGAACTCAAACTCGGCCCGCCCACCGACATACACCCACCAACGGCCACCATCAGCGAACCTAAGCCCAGCGCCCTCGAACACCCCGGCGTTCCGGCTGCTGAAACCAAACCCACTATCGCCCAACCCGTTTCCGAGGGCAGCGGCGTTCCGGCACAAGCAGAACATCGCGGCGCCCCCGCGCTGGAGCGCGCCGAGCCCAAACCGGCTGACGACGCGGCGCTGCTCGGCCACAACGGTGGCCCCGCCTACAGCGAGGCACCAGGACACGGTGTGCCCGCCCTGGCTGAGCGCCCCGTGCCGGTGGGTGAACGCGCCACCGAGCCCGCGCTCGCCGGGCCCGCCGAACACACACCCGCCCCATCGTCGGCGCATCCTACGCCCCCGGATCGGCCCGGACCCGGACCCTCGGAAACCACCACACCCCAATTCACCGAACGCACACCCACACCCGGCGACCACCTCCCCGGCGAGCGGCCCACCGCACCCAGCGAGCACGGCACCCCACCTGGCGAACGCCCTCTGGCACCGGGTGAGCGCCCACACGAACCCGTACCCGCCGAGCGCACACCGACTCATCCCGGCGAAACCCCGCGCCCCACAGACGGCCCGGTCCCGCCCGAACGCGCACCCGCACCACACAACGCGCTGCCCGAGCACGGTGAACCCGTTCCCGCTCGCACCCCCGCAGCAAGCGAGCACACACCACCCGCAGCGACACCCACCGTGCCCGCTGCGCCAGCCGGGCCAGCAGCGCCGCCGCATTCGGCGCCACCCGCCACGCCTCACGCCCCCAGTACGCCTGCCGCGCACGGAGAGCCCGTCAAGCCGTCCACCATCACACCGCTGCGCGAACCCATCCGCGAACCGCTGACCCCCAACCGTCCGCTACACGAGCCGCCCGCACCGGTGGAGTCCAAACCCTCCCTGGCCAAGACCACACCGGGCGAAGCGACCCCGGCAGCAGCCCGAGCACACGAACCCGCACCTGCCGAACGCCACGCAGCCAATGGGCGTCCTGGCCCCGAGCGTCCCGCAGAGCCCGTCCCGGGTGGCGGGCGCGGCCATGATGGCGGTGAGCCACCAAAACCACCCGCCGACATCGGTTCTCTTCTCGGGGCGCACGGGGAGCGGCCCGAATGGGTCCAGAAGTTCATCGACGGCGCCTCCGATGCGCCCACCGAGCCGGGCCGGATGCGTGAACTGTGGGATCACCTGAACCCTGCTCAACGCACGGACCTGTTCCGGCAAGACCCCATGTTCGGCGACAAAGCCCGTCTACCCGTTAGCTTGTGTGACGAGTACGCCCGCGATGCACTCAACTATTGGCTGGAACGTGTACCCGATGATCCGCTCTATCGCAGCATCGAAGAAGCCGTCCAGCAGCACCTGAACCAGCCACAGCGGTTCCTACTCGGATTTGAACCCACCGATGGGCGCGCCATCGTCTCGATCGGTAACCCCGATCTAGCCTCACACACCGGTGTGTTCGTGCCCGGAACATTCACCGACGCAACCAAACTCATCCCTAGCGCCAAGGACACTGGCTACGTGGAAGTCAGCCGACGCTTCCAGTACAGCGCCGAGCGGCGGTTAGAGGGCGAAGGCAGTGGTGTCGCGGTGGTGGATTGGCAGAACTACCGTGCCCCGCAATCCCTTCTCCCAGGTGCCGCGCGGGACAGCTTCGCTGAAGCCGGGGCCCCACGATTACGCGACTTCCTCGATCGCCTCGATCACACCAGCCAGATACCGGACGCGCATCGCACCGTGATCGGGCATTCCTATGGCGCGGTCGTCGTCGGGGAAGCCGCCCAAGACGCAGGACTAAACGCACACTCGCTGGTCACTCTCGGCGGGGCAGGTATGCACGCGCGCACCGTCGAAGACCTCATCCTGCAAGGGGTTCCACTCCAACCCGGGTCGGCACCCGTATGGGGGCTGATCCATCCCAACGATCCGATCCGCATCCTTGGGCCAGCCGATCGCACCTCGATCGGGCACGGTCGCTTGACCTACAAAGACGACTTCGGAGCACACCCCGAACGCATCAGCGAAAGAACCGGCCCCTGGCCCCTCAAACATCTACCCGCCAGCATCAAGGCCCACACCCACGCCTACTGGGCAGACGACAGCAAGAGCCTGCAGATCATCGGCGAAATCATCGCAGGCATCCGGCGCTAGAAGCACATGCACGTCACTACCATGGGATACGACATGACCGCACCGCAGATCCACCCCAAGCTCACCGAAGCACTCGCGCGCCAACGCACTGCTGAGCACATCGTTGGGACCCTCAAACACCTCCCTGACGGCTGGATCGTTGGATTCCAAGCGCCAGGATTCCGCCCACTCAGCGCAGGTAGCGGTGCAGTCGGCCCGAATGGGGAGTGGAACTTCGACGTGGGTTATTGGGTGTGGGGTTACGGTGACCTCTCCGGAGACGAGGTGTTCGATGCCTTCGTCAACGTATGGAACACCTGGGGCTGGATCGAGTCAGCAGAGCCTGCAGACTCGCCGACACGCTCCGCTTTCGGACGTACGCAAGACGGGTATCGCTTCGACATTTATCGTGGAGCTCGCGGCAGCGTGAGCATGAGTTGGACGTCGCCCTACTTCCCGGCGCCAGAATCTCGCTATGACGGGCTGATGCCCGCGATCATCACCAAGGATGGGCCGCAGTCGTACGACGACCCGCATCATCGGGCTTGACCAATCCTCATGGGTTTTGATGAGTTGGCTGGTGATGATCTTGTTGGGTGGTTGGGCAGCTGGGTCGACAAGGTTGCCGGGACCGTCGAGATTCAGCGTCCCCCAGCGGCCAGAGTCGGCACGGTGACGGTGTCGGTGCGTGGGGAGTTGCAACAGCTGAACTTGAGTCCGGAAGCAGTCAGTGTAGAACCGGAGGCATTGAGCCGAGCCATTGAGCGGGCGTATGCCAGCGCGTACGTGGAAGCGTTGCGACAGTTGGACATGGTGTACGCACGGATCGCAGCGGATGTATCCGGTGATGCCATGCTCGCGGGGCGTGTGCGCGAATTGCGTGCACAATACGCGGATTTGGCGGGGTTGAAGAAACTGATCCGCCCACCGACGCCAACCGTCAAGCGCCGCGATGTCGGCGCGGACGGTCAGGAATGGGATCCAGCGGCGGACCCTCTGCAACGGGGGAGATAGCCACAATAGCAAGGGGCTCGGCGTGGTAGGTCGACGACCTCTGGATGTTGCCACCGAATGCACCCACGCGGTTGCGTACCAAATATCATACGATCGTCTGATAAAGTTTACGCAATGAACGTAGATGTTGACACCAACGACGCCGCTGAGCGGCTTGGTCGCGCACTTGCGCGACACCGGAACGTGGACCCTCTTGGGCTCGTCCTTGTGTTTTACCTGCATGAGGCTCAGGCGGTTGAGCCTGGTAGGACTGACCGTCAGCAGACTCTTGACCTTCTTGACTTTGCCGCACAGTGGCAGAAAGCTCTAGCGGCTCAAATCGAACAGATTGTCTTGTCGGCGCGTGATATGGGGGCATCATGGGCCGATATTGGAGCCAGTGTAGGAATTGGAAAACAGACCGCATATTCGCGTTGGGGGAAGGCCATCGAAAGTCGCGACGGTAATTACTTCATCAATGACGTGGCGCGTGACATGGAATTACCGCTCGTGCGGGTTACTCCGTCGACTCCGCTCACCGAAGCGCAGGCCAACCCGATTGCCCCAACGGCCGCACAGCGGCGTCGAGTAGCCGGATGGATAAAAGGTGACCCTGACACCGAATGGACTGATCTGGACTTGATCGCCAACGCTGTAGTGACACTCGCTCGCAGTATGGCTGCCACTGCGCAACGGGATTGGAATGACGAAGCCGAAGCTGAGCATTATTTAACTTTGGCTCTGACAGTCATGGCGCCAGCCGCGCCGGGCGCCGAGGTTGCGGGGGGAACGAACTGATTATGCGCGCGTTCTTCGTTAGCTTAGATCTTCTGTTAGTGCTAGATATATATCCGCGTCGACCGCGATTCGCAGATTAGGGTCTGAAGTTATGCCGTTGCGCAAGGGTGAGTTGTTCGCGGGATTTGAGGTTGTGCGGCTGCTGGGCTCTGGTGGCATGGGCGAGGTGTATCTAGTTCGCCACCCCCGTCTGCAGCGTGATGAGGCGCTGAAGATTCTGCGGGCCGATGTGGACGCGGAAAGCGCAGGTTTGCGTGCCCGCTTTCTGCGAGAGGCGAACCTGGCCGCGCAGCTGGCGCATCCGAACGTCGTTGGCGTGCACGACTGCGGAGAGTATGAGGGCCGATTGTGGATTTCGATGGCCTACATCGACGGACTGGACACCGCCCGGCTTCTGAAGACCAAATATCCTGCCGGTTTCGCTCAGGACGATGTGATCAAGATAGTGACCGCTGTTGCGGACGCTCTCGATTACGCTCACTCCCGCAATCTTTTGCACCGAGATGTGAAGCCCGCCAACATCCTGATCACTGATTCACACCCCGGTCAACGGCGAGTATTCCTCGCTGATTTCGGTATTGCGCGTGGTTTGGAAGATAGCGGCGGCTTGACCGCCACGAACATGGTGGTGGGCACCTTCGGATACGCCGCCCCCGAACAGCTCGCTGGCACACGGATCGACGCGCGCGCAGATCAATATGCGCTGGCAGCGACCGCGTTTCAGTTGTTCACCGGCGAGCACATGGCTGTGGGTTCGCGCCTTGGCGCCATCAAGCCCGAATTAGCCTCATTCGATACGGTAATCGGCAAGGCGCTAGCACCCACCCCTGGCGATAGGTTTCCCAGCTGCCGAGATTTCGCTGCCGCACTGGCCGAATGTGCACAAAGTGATCGTCCAACGTGGGATGCAGGTACCGCCGCAGCAGTTAGGAAACCTCCGTCGCCCCCTGCTGCTCCGCTTGAGTCACATGCCGACACATACAGGCAACCGAAGCCGCTACTGCGGGCCTCTGTTCTGGTACCCATCATCGGTATTGCCGTGTTACTGGCTGGCATCGCGCTCGTCCAGAAGTACTCGGGTACCAGCGATAGCGATACTGCGCGTGCCAGTCAGTTGGCATGGACAACACCTTCGCTACCAGCGGCGACGACTCCAATCTCAGCGCCATGGGCGACTACGCACACTGTTACCGAAACAACCACCATTGCGACGACTACGACCACGACGAGCGGTGTTCGTCCCTACTGGGACGGGCCATGGCTGCGCGACTTCAGCGACCCAGTTGGCAATTGCTTCAACTACTGGGTGGTCCAGCCCGGAACAGAGCCAGGAATGTACGCGTTAAAGCACGGCTGCGTACCCGAGAACTGGAAACAGGCGCTCGGCGATCATTGCCGCTCATACCCTTTACCGGCAGGGAAATGCGCGGTCTGGGATCAAGATTCAATTCTGAGCGAGATTGGAAAACGGGGTGACCTACGCACTGTCGCTATCACCCAAGCCTGTTTAGACCGAGCCCATCTCGCGGATTTTCACGAGGGTCCGATACACGATTACTGCGTCGTGCCTGCGTCATAAAGTCGGGACCAGCGCCGATGACGGTCCGGCTTAGCTGTTCGGTCGTAACTCAGCCACTGCCCGTTGGGAGTTCGTCCGGGTGGGCTTTTTCGCCGACTGCGTTGCGTTCATCGAGGAGCCGGTCGATCGTTGTCGTAGGAATGATCGATCCGGGTTCAACTTGCGTGCGGATAGCCTCACGCACCGTGGCGAGAAAGCGCAGCTCACGATCTAATTTCGCGCGAGTGCCATCTATACCTATTTCAGACATCGGCTTCGACCATCATGCCGTTGCCGATCACCATGGCGACGTGACCGTCCCACACCGCGAGGTCACCCGGCATGACGGATCCTTGATCAATCCGGATACCGACACCTTGCTCCTGGGCGAGGCGGGGGATGTTGACGCCGGATTCGCCGTAGGCCCACTGGGTCAGACCGCTGCAGTCCAAGCCGACGCCCGGTGTGGTGCCACCCCACTCGTAGGGCACGCCCACCTGGCTGAGGGCCTTGCGCACCGCCTCTGCCGCGGCCGCGTTCGGAGCCTGACTGGTGCTGCCATCGGGCAGGAACAGCTGCGCGCCCTTACCCATGCTGCGCGGGTCAAGCAGCATCTTGGCCGCATTGGCGTTGGCACTACCCAATCCACCGCTTGTTCCACCAGCGGTGGAGGAGACGTGGCCGCCTCCGGCACCGAAGGGGTTGGCAAGTGCGCCGGCGGCGATACCGCTCATGTTGGCACCGCCCAGCGCGCTACTGGCGCCACCACCGCTGAGCATGCCGGTAAGAGCCTGCGGGATCTGGCCGAGGCCCTGCCCCATGGAGCTCATGGTCTGGGTGACGCCGCTCGCGACGCCGGACATCGCCTGCGTGCCAGCCTGGAGGCCACCCTGCATCGCCGACATCGCGGGCTGGACGTTTCCCGATGCGGGTGTCGCGGGGTTGCCCATGTCGGCGCCCGCCATACCGGTGAGTTCACCGGCCTGTCCGGCCAGCTCGCCTTCGAGTGTCGCGGTGTAGGCCGAGACCTTGGTGGTGCACTCGGCCGCCGCCTGGGCGAGCTCAGCGGCTGCGGGGGGAAAGATGCCGATCAGCGGTGTGAGCGCCTCGGAGATGTGTTGGAACTGTTGCAGGGCTTCCGTGATCAGCGCGCTGGCCCGACCGGTGGACTCCGATGCCTGTCCGACATTGGCGCCCATCGCGCCGCTGCGCGTGGCCATGCTGCTCAGCGCCTGACCGGCCATGCCGGCGAACTGTCCCAGTGCCTGGGCTGCCGCACCAGCGAAGGAGCCGATGAGCTGGCTTCCCGCCTGCATGCCCTGTTGCATGACTTGTTGCATCACCTGCATGCTGCCCTCCAGCATCTTGCTGGGGTCCTGGCCCTCCTTGAATTGGCCGTTACCGACGGTCCCTGCCATGTCCATGGCGTTGCTGATCAGATTCGCCGAGAAGGGGTTGTTCTCGAAGCTCGGGTAGTTCGTGTTGACGGCCTCGGACAAACGGCTGGGCGAGATTGGACTTGTCTCGACCATGGTTAGGCCTCGATTCCCTCGACGGTGGCGCTGATGTTCTTTCCGACATTGTCGTCATCGTCGTCATAGCCCTTGCTCGCCACGTTGGTGCTCACACCGGACTCGGTGACGCCCATGGCGAGCTGACCGACGTCCAGCCCTTGCTTGGCAGAGGTCGCGGCGAATGCGCCCAGGTAGTGCGCGCCAATCGGACCGAAGATCGGCGCCAGCGCGGCGACCGGAAAGATGCTGACCGCGGTGCCTACCGCCGCGAGCGTTCCGCCCATCCCCAACTGAACTCCGCCAACGCCACGCAAAAGGTCTGTATCGGCTGCTAATCCGTCTGCCATGTCCCCTCCATCTCTCCGGTGGTTCGGCCACCGCCTGTTTTCGGGCAGTTTTCGCCTTGTACTTGGATACGACGGGGGTGGTCGCGATTCGGTTCCATCTTTCTCAAATTTCTTGAAAGATTTTTAGGAAGGTCGCCATGCCGCTGTATTGCCTGTTCGGTGTGAATAGGCAGTTTTGCCGGGAACGCAAAAGAGGCACAGAGCTGCACAGTGTCGAAAGTGACGCCCGTCACATGCCTCCCGCATCCGGGATCGGCGGGATCGAAGCTTGCTGTTCTAGGGTCTGGAGCATGCATGTGCACGTAGTCGAGCATCCGCTTGCCGCGGCCCGGTTGACCACTCTTCGCGATGCGGGCACGGACAACGCGGCCTTCCGCGCTGCGCTGCGGGATCTGACCCTGATGCTGGTCTATGAGGCGACCCGCTCGGCTCCGGTGGAGTCCTTCTCGGTGCGCACACCGGTGGCGGTGACAACGGGGTTCCGCTTGGCCAATCCGCCGTTGCTGGTCCCGGTCCTGCGGGCGGGGCTGGGGATGGTGGATCAGGCACATGCCCTCATTCCCGAGGCGCGCGTCGGGTTCGTCGGCATGGCGCGCGACGAGCAGACATGGCAGCCCACCCCGTATCTGGAATCTCTTCCGGCCGACTTGTCGACACAACCGGTGTTCGTCCTGGATCCGATGCTGGCCACCGGTGGTTCGATGGTCCATACGCTCGATCTGTTGCATTCCCGCGGTGCCTCCGACATCACGATGTTGTGTGTGGTCGCGGCGCCGCAAGGGGTCGAGGCGGTCCGGGAGGGCGTTGCGCGTTACGGCCCGTCGACATCCGCGCGGTTGTTCACCGCCACCATCGACGAGGGTCTGAACGACGCCGCATACATCGTGCCGGGCCTGGGCGATGCCGGCGATCGTCAGTTCGGTCCCAGATAAGTGGGGTCGAGTCAGATGTTGCGGGCGTACGCCTCCAGCTCGGAGACCACCACGGCCGCCCAGATCCGCGCGACGGTCGCATCGGTGATGACCGGCTCGCGGACCTCGATGTAGCACTTGACCTTTGGTTCGGTTCCCGAGGGGCGGATAACCAGCCGGATGGACGACCCGCCGATCTCTCCGGAAAGTATCACCGCGTCGGTGCGCTGCTGACCCCGTCGTTCCAGTAGGTCTTCGACGGTGATTGGGAACCCGGACAGCGCGGTGGGCAGGTTCGCCCGCAGGCGCGTCATCATCGCCGTGATGTCGGCGAGAGAGTCCATGCGCAACGAGACCTGCGAGGTGACATGGATACCGTGCCTGATCGCCAGGTTCTCGAGCTTTTCCTCCACACTCGATCCGAGCTCACGCAGATGTGTCACGAGGTCGCATGCGAGCACCGCCGCGGAGATACCGTCCTTGTCCCGCACGGCGGCCGGATCGACGCAATGCCCAATGGCTTCCTCGTACGCGTAGACCAGGTCAAAATCTGCCGCTCGGACAAGCCATTTGAAGCCGGTGAGGGTTTCCACATGCCGTGCGCCGAGGGATGCCGCGATGCGCGCGAGCATGCGGGACGAGACCACCGTGCTCGCCACCACCGGCGGAGTGGGCGATGGTGGCTGCGTTGAGAGGATGTAATCACCAAGCAGCCAACCGGTTTCATCGCCGGACAGCATGCGCCAACCGGTCGTGGTGGGAATTCCGATGGCACAGCGGTCGGCGTCCGGGTCCAGCGCGATGGCCAGATCCGCATCGATCTCGGCGGCCCGGGTCAGTACCGCGTCCGCGGCTCCCGGCTCTTCGGGATTCGGAAAAGCGACCGTCGGAAAGTCCGGATCCGGCTGGAACTGCTCGTCCACCACATGAATATCGGTGATACCCGCGGCATTCAGCACGGCCACGGCGGTGGCGCCGCCGACTCCGTGCAATGCGGTGAGGGCGATGCGGACACCGCCGGAGCCCCGCCGCACCGTGGCGGCACGCTGGACGTAAGCATCCACCAAGGTGTCATCGGCGGGGGTGACGGGGGTGCGGGGAATCTGATCAGCGAAAGGGGCTGCCTTTGTTGTTGATTCGATATCACGATCGGTTGGGGAGATGATCTGAGCTCCCCCCGACCAGTACACCTTGTAGCCATTGTCGGCGGGAGGGTTGTGGGATGCGGTGATCTGAATGCCTGCCGCCGCATCCAGATGCCGTACCGCGAATGCCAGCACCGGAGTGGGCAGCGGGCGGGGGAGCAGTACGACCTTGAACCCCTCGGCGGCAAGGACTTCCGCCGCACCCTGTGCGAACTGCTCGGATCCGTGTCGCGCATCGCGACCCACCACCACGGTCGAGCCGCCGAGGCACCGATCCTTGAGGACTTTGGCCAGTGCGTAGGTGGTGCGCAACACCACCGCCAGGTTCATGCCGTTCGGGCCGCCCCGGACGGCGCCGCGCAGGCCCGCCGTGCCGAACACCAATGGCTCCGAGAATCGTTGCGCGAGCTCCTCCTCGGAGCAGGCGCGTAGCTCGGCTGCCGTCTCGGGGTCGGGGTCATGGTCGATCCAGTCCTGGATCGTCTGCGCCGCGACGGTCATAACCGGCCAATCACCGAGCTGAGAAGTTGGCCCATGCGAGTGGCCGACGCGCGCCCGGCGGCCAGTACCTCGTCATGGTTGAGAGACTCTCCCGTCATGCCGGCCGCAAGGTTGGTCACCAGTGACACCCCCAGCACCTCGGCACCGGCCGCGCGGGCCGCGATCGTCTCGTGCACCGTCGACATGCCCACCAGGTCCGCCCCCAACGTGCGCAGCATCCGGATCTCCGCGGGGGTTTCATAGTGCGGACCGGGAAGGCCCGCGTACACCCCCTCGGCGAGGCTGTCATCGATTTCCCGTGCGAGTGCCCGTAATCGCGGTGTGTACGCATCGACGAGGTCGACGAACTGCGCACCCACCAACGGTGAGCGGGCCGTGAGGTTGAGGTGGTCGCTGATCAGCACCGGCTGACCCACCGTGTACTCGTCGCGCAATCCTCCGGCGGCGTTGGTGAGCACGATGGTGCGCGCACCGGCGGCGCAGGCGGTGCGCACCGGGTGCACGACGTGGCGCAGGTCGTGACCCTCATACGCGTGGATCCGGCCCAGCAGGACCAGCATCCGCTCGCCGCTGTCGCCAATGGGTACCGACAGCACCGATCCGCCGTGTCCGGCAGCGCTCGGCGGGCTGAATCCGGGCAGGTCTGCCATCGGGATCGTGGTGGCGGGGGTGCCGAGCGCCGCGGCCGCCGGAGCCCAGCCGGACCCGAGAACCACCGCGACGGGGTGGGACGCGACGCTGGTGCGCGCGGCGATCTCCGCCGCGGCGCGCGCTGCCTCGCCGGCCGGAGTCTCGTCGGTGCTGTTGCCTCTTCGCCCAAGTGGCTCATCGGTCACAGCTACGCAGCCTAACCATGATGGGATACTCATCTAATGCCCTTGAGCACCGGAGCGTCGTCCGCCGCGCATGCCCAGGCCGCTTGCACGGTCGTGGACGCCGCGGCAACGGATCTGGTGGCGTTATCGCACGATATTCACGGCGAACCTGAGCTGGCCTTCCACGAGGTTCGCAGTGCTGTGAAAACCCAGCGGCTGCTAGCCGAGCGCGGATTCGAGATCGTGACCGGTCAAGGCGGGTTGAACACCGCATTCCGTGCCACCTTCGGGGACGGTCCGCTGGTCATCGGTGTTTGCGCCGAGTACGACGCTCTGCCCGGCATCGGACATGCGTGCGGGCACAACATCATCGCCGCCTCCGCGGTGGGCACCGGGCTGGCGCTCGCCGAAGTTGCCGACGCACTCGGACTCACCGTGGTGGTTATCGGCACTCCAGCGGAGGAATACGGGGGCGGCAAGGCACTTCTGCTCAAGGCGGGTGCTTTCGACGACATCGCGGCCGCGGTGATGTTGCACCCCGGGCCGATCGATATCGCCGGAGCGCGGTCACTCGCGCTGACCGACGTGATGGTCACCTATCACGGCAAGGAATCACACGCGGCGGTCGCGCCGCACCTGGGAATCAACGCCGCCGATGCGGTGACGGTGGCTCAGGTCTCGATCGGTCTGTTGCGTCAGCATCTGTCACCCGGACAGCTGATCCACGGCATCGTCACGGAGGGGGGAGAAGCGGCCAACATCATTCCGGCTCGTGCGGCGATGCAGTACACGATGCGCGCCGTCGAATCGTCGTCCCTGCGTGAACTGGAGGAGAAGGTGTACGCCTGCTTCGCCGCTGGTGCGGTGGCCACCGGATGCAGCCATGAACTGGTCGAGTCGTCGCCGCCATACCTGGAGCTGACGCCCGATCCCTGGCTGGTCGGAGTGTTCCGCGAGGAGATGGAGTCCTTCGGCCGCACGCCGGTGCCCGCCGAGTTCGAGGCAGCGGTGCCCCTGGGCAGCACCGATATGGGCAACGTGACGCAAGTGCTGCCCGGTATCCACCCGGTCATCGGCATCGATTCGGGCGGAGCGGTCATTCATCAGCCCGATTTCGAAAAGGCGGCCCGGGAACCGGGCGCCGACCGGGCTGTGGTTGAAGGAGCGAAGATGTTGGCGCGCACCGTGATACGGCTTGCTGAGAATGAGACGGAGCGATCCAGGGTGCTGGATCGGCTGGCGCGCAGGACGGTGACGGTGTGAGCGAATCCCTGTCCGCCGTCGCGGAGCGTTGGCTCGCGGAGAATTCCGAGACGCTGATCCGGTGGCGGCGCCACATTCACGCGCATCCCGAACTGGCGCGCCAGGAGCACGCCACCACCGAGTACGTGGCCGCGCGGCTGGCCGAGGCCGGACTCAACCCGAAGGTGCTGCCCGGCGGGACGGGAATCACCTGCGACTTCGGGCCCGAGGACGGTCCGCGGGTGGCATTGCGCGCGGATATGGATGCCCTGCCGATGCAGGAACGCACCGGCGCGCCCTACTCCTCGACGGTGCCCAATGTCGCGCATGCCTGCGGGCATGACGCACACACCGCCATCCTGCTGGGTGCGGCCATGGCCTTGAATTCGGCTCCCTCGCTGCCCTCGGGCGTGCGGCTCATCTTCCAGCCCGCCGAAGAGGTCATGCCGGGCGGCGCCATCGACGTGGTGGCCACCGGGGCGATGGCCGGTGTGACGAGAATTTTTGCGCTGCACTGTGATCCGCGCCTGGAGGTGGGCAAGGTGGCAATCCGCGCGGGGGCCATCACCTCGGCCGCGGACACCGTCGAGGTCACGCTGCATTCTCCGGGAGGGCATACTTCGCGGCCGCATCTGACGGCCGACCTGGTGTATGGGCTCGGCACCGTCATCACCGGATTGCCGGGCATGTTGAGTCGCCGGATCGATCCGCGCGCCGGCACCGTCATGGTGTGGGGAGCCGTCAACGCAGGGCAGGCGGCCAACGCCATTCCGCAGATCGGCTCGCTGGCGGGCACGGTGCGTACCGGTAGCCGGGATGTGTGGATCACCCTGGAGGACACCGTCCGCGACGTGATCGAGGGACTGCTGGCCCCGCTGCGTATCGACTACACCCTCAACTACCGGCGTGGTGTTCCACCCGTCATCAACGAGTCCGACTCGACGCATATCTTCGTGCGGGCCATCGAGGACATCGGGCTGGATGCACTCGCGGAGACCACGCAGTCCGGCGGTGGCGAGGACTTCTCCTGGTACTTGGAGGAGGTGCCCGGTGCGATGGCGCGGCTGGGGGTGTGGTCAGGATCGGGCCCGCAGCTCGATATCCACCAACCGAACTTCGATATCGATGAACGGGCTCTGGGCGTCGGTGTGCGGACGCTGGTGAACCTCGTCGAACAGAGTGCCGCGCAGGGTTCCGTCTAGCTCGTTCCGGGGCCGATATTGCGTGACGCGCGGGTGCGTAGACCGTGCACGTAATCCTCTGGCGCGCCTGCGATTTCCGCCGCGTCGGCCATCACGCCCAGGTATCGGGCCGACGGTAGTCCGCCCTCGTAGGCATTGACGACGTAGAGCCAGGCCAATACCGGGTCGATGGTCGTGTCGGAAGACTCGCGGTCGATCCGGCAGCGAATCTTGGTATGGATGCCGAGTTCGGAACCTTCCCAGCGATCAAGGTTCTTCTCGTCGGCCCCGGTCATGTCGTAGAGCACAACGAAGACCTTCGAGTGGGGGTCTTGCACGACGGTGGCCAGCGCGCCCTCCCAGCCGATGTCCTCGCCGCCGAAGGTCAGCCGCCAGCCGTGCAGCCAGCCGGTGCCCGCCATGGGGGAGTGCGGCGCGCGCTGCAACATCTGCTCGGGATGCATGTTGGAGCCGTAGGCGGCGTAGAGCGGCACGGGGGCAAGCCTAGTGGTCCTGTGTTGTAGATGACGGCAGGGATGGTGGCAAGTTCCCCATCGTGGCAAGCCGGGTCGGTTCGGTCCTTGTAGGTTTGATGCCGTGGCGACGCGCATCGTGATCATTGGTGGAGGACCAGCGGGATACGAAGCGGCGCTCGTGGCCGCGGCCCATGAGCGAAGCACCACCGAGGTCACGGTGATCGACTCGGACGGCATCGGTGGCGCCTGCGTGCTCTTCGATTGCGTGCCGTCCAAGACGTTCATCGCGTCCACGGGTGTGCGTACCGACCTGCGGCGCGCCCCCAACCTGGGCTTTGACATCGACGTGGAGCACGCCAAGATCTCGCTCCCGCAGATCCACAACCGTGTGAAGCGCCTTGCCGCCGAGCAGTCGGCCGATATCGCCGCGCGGCTGCGCAACGCCGGGGTACGGCTGATCTCTGGACGTGCCGAGCTGGTCGATCACGTGGTCGGAATGGCATATCACCGGGTCAAGGCCACCGCCGCGGACGGAAGCAGCACCATTCTGGAGGCCGATGTGGTGCTCATCGCCACCGGCGCCAGCCCGCGGGTGTTGTCCCATGCGCGTCCCGACGGTGAACGGATCCTCACCTGGCGTCAGCTCTACGACCTGGAGGAATTGCCCGAACACCTGATCGTGGTCGGATCGGGTGTCACGGGTGCGGAGTTTGTCCACGCCTACACCGAGCTGGGAGTTCAGGTGACGGTGGTGGCCAGCCGGGACCGTGTGCTGCCGCACGAGGACGAGGAAGCCGCCCTGGTCCTGGAGGACACGCTGGCCGAGCGCGGTGTGACGCTCATCAAGAATGCCCGCGCCGATGCGGTGACCCGGACCGAGACAGGTGTCCGCGTGGCGATGGCCGACGGCAGGGCGGTCGACGGCAGCCATGTGCTCATGACCGTGGGGTCGATTCCCAACACCGCGGGCCTGGGCCTCGAGCGCGTCGGGATCAGCCTCGGCTCCGGCGGCTATCTGACCGTGGACCGGGTGTCGCGCACCTCGGTGGCAGGCATTTACGCCGCGGGCGACTGCACGGGTCTGCTTCCGCTGGCCTCGGTGGCTGCCATGCAGGGCCGCATTGCCATGTATCACGCCCTTGGCGATGCGGTACAGCCCATCAGGTTGAAAACCGTTGCTGCTGCGGTGTTTACCCGCCCGGAGATCGCTGCGGTGGGGGTGTCCCAGGCAGCCATCGACAATGGTGAGATTCCGGCGCGGACGGTCACGCTGCCCTTGAACACCAACCCCCGGGCCAAGATGTCGGGCCTCAAGCGCGGTTTCGTGAAGATCTTCTGCCGTCCGGCCACCGGTGTGGTGATCGGCGGTGTCGTGGTGGCCTCGAATGCCTCCGAGCTGATCCTGCCCATCGCGATCGCGGTGCAGAACCTGCTGTCGGTGAACGACCTGGCGCAGACCTTGTCGGTGTACCCGTCGCTGTCCGGTTCGGTAACGGAGGCGGCGCGCCAGCTGATCGCCCACGATGACCTGGACTGACCTCGGACGATATGCGCCACAGCGGCACACATCACAGACGAGAGCGCTACCGGCCGGTAACGTGGGTTTCTGGAAGGACTCCGGGGCCCAGTAATGGGCGTGGAAGGGAGCAGTCGTGAGTGACGCAACCAGCCCATCGGCGGGTGGACCCACATACACGTTCCTTGGACCACAGGCCCGTTCGCTGAACTGGGAGCGCCTGGGATCCGAGCAGTTCGATGTCATCGTGATCGGCGGCGGTGTGGTTGGCGCCGGATCGGCTCTGGATGCCGCCACTCGCGGGCTGAAGGTGGCGTTGGTCGAGGCGCGTGACTTCGCCGCCGGGACATCGAGCCGCTCCTCGAAGATGTTCCACGGCGGCCTGCGCTACCTTGAGCAGCTCGAATTCGGGTTGGTTCAGGAGGCATTGCGCGAGCGAGAGTTATCGCTCTCGACATTGGCGCCTCATCTGGTCAAGCCGCTGCCGTTCTTGTTCCCGTTGACCAATCGGTGGTGGGAACGTCCCTACATTGCCGCCGGGATTTTCTTGTATGACCAGATGGGTGGCGCGAAATCTGTTCCCGCCCAGAAACATCTCACCCGCGCCGGCGCGCTGAGGCTGGCGCCCGGACTGAAGCGCAACTCGCTCATCGGCGGTATCCGCTACTACGACACCGTGGTCGATGATGCTCGGCACACCATGAATGTGGCCCGGACGGCGGCGCACTACGGGGCCGTGGTCAGGACATCCACTCAGGTGGTCTCGCTGCTTCGTGAGGGTGATCGCGTCACCGGTGTGGTGGTGCGGGACACCGAGAACGGTGCCGAAACCGAGGTTCGCGGGCATGTCGTCGTCAATGCGACCGGGGTGTGGACCGACGAGATTCAGGCGCTGTCGCGCACTCGTGGCCGGTTCCGGGTGACCGCGTCCAAGGGTGTGCACATCGTGGTGCCACGGGACAGAATCGTCAGCGAGGTGGCGATCATCCTGCGGACCGAAAAGTCGGTGCTGTTCGTCATCCCGTGGGGTAACCACTGGATCATCGGGACCACCGACACCGAATGGAATCTCGACCTGGCGCACCCGGCAGCCACCAAAGTCGATATCGACTACATCCTGGACAAGGTGAACACGGTGTTGGCAACACCGTTGACGCACAACGATATCGATGGCGTCTACGCGGGATTGCGGCCGCTGCTGGCAGGGGAGGATGACGACACGTCGAAACTGTCCCGCGAGCACGCCGTGGCGGTCGCCGCTCCGGGGCTGGTGGCCATCGCCGGTGGCAAGTACACGACGTATCGCGTGATGGCCTCCGATGCCATTGACATGGCAAGCGAATTCGTGCCGGCGCGGGTGGCGCCCTCGATTACCGAGAAGGTGCCGCTGCTGGGCGCCGACGGATACTTCGCGCTGATCAATCAGACAGAACACGTCGGGGAGACCTACGGTCTGCATCCCTACCGGGTACGGCACCTGTTGGACCGATACGGTTCGCTGATCGGCGAGGTGCTGGCTTGTGCGGGATCGGATCACAGCCTGTTGCAGCCGATCGCGAAGGCGCCGATGTATTTGAAGGTCGAGGCGCTCTACGCGGTGGCGGCCGAGGGTGCCCTGCACCTGGAGGACATCCTCGCGCGGCGTATGCGCATTGCCATCGAGTACCCGCATCGTGGTGTCGACTGCGCCCAGGAGGTCGCCGAGCTGGTGGCTCCGGTGCTTGGCTGGTCCGCGGAAGACATTGTGCGCGAGGTGGATACCTACCGTGCGCGGGTCGACGCGGAGGTACGTTCGCAACGTCAGCCCGACGATGCGTCGGCGGATGCATTGCGGGTGGCCGCACCCGAGGCGCGGTCGTTCATCGTCGAGCCGGTGACCGACGTATTGTCGCCGTCCAAGTAAGACGCGATATAGGTTGCGCTGGTGAGCCCCAGAAGAAGGGCTCCTGAGCCGCCTCTACCGGTGCGAGACGGCTTGGGGCCGGTGCGAATCCGCTTGCGAGAAGATGGGCGAGTGGTTGACGAGCTGGTATCCCGATTCGGTTCGGACGCCGCCGGCAAGGTGAGCCGTGGCGAGGTTGTCGACGCCGCGGGTGCGCCGATCACCACGGATACGCGCCTGCGCTCGGGATCGGTGGTGTACACGTATCGCGACCTGGCCGTGGAGGTTCCCGTACCCTTCGCCGTCGACATATTGCACTGGGACGAAAACGTTCTGGTGGTCGACAAGCCGCATTTCCTGTCAACGATGCCGCGCGGGCGGCATGTCGCCGAGACAGCGCTGGTACGTCTGCGCAGGACGCTGGACCTGCCGGAACTGGCACCCGCGCATCGCCTGGACCGGCTCACCGCGGGGGTGCTCCTGTTCACGGTGCGCCGCGAGGTCCGATCCGCGTATCAATCGCTCTTTGCGCAGCGGCAGGTCGCCAAGACCTATGAGGCTTTGGCGCCCGTCGATCCCGGAGTGGCTCTGCCGGTCACGTTGCGGAGCAGGATCATCAAGCGGCGCAGCATCCTTCAGGCGGTCGAGGAGCCGGGGCCGGCGAACGCCGAGACCCATATCGAGCTGGTCGATCACGATGGTCCGACAGGCAGATATCGCCTGACTCCGAGCACCGGCCAGACCCATCAGCTGCGGGTCCATCTGAACAGCCTAGGCATCCCGATCGTCAACGATCCGCTGTATCCGCAGGTGCGCGAGGTGGCGTCGGACGATTTCGCGCATCCGTTGCAACTCCTGGCGCGCTCTTTGGCGTTTCGTGACCCGTTGACGGGCAAGGACGTCCGGTACGAGTCGACGAGGACTCTAGGGCAGTGACGCGCGGAGATGTTCGGCGTAGTCCCGCAGATAGCGGCCCGGTAGATCTCTGGCCTTGTCCAGGTACTCGCGCAGTAGCGTCTCGTCACCGACGTACTCGCTCAGACATTCCAAGCAGCCGATCTTGTGATGTTCTTCCTCGATCGTGCGCCAGGATTTTTCGATCAGCGCCCGGATGCCGGGATATCCACCCTGTGCCAGGGAGATGAGCGCTAGGCGTTTGGTGTACTCATCGGTGCTGTCGTAGAAGGCCAGCAGAACGGATTCGGTATCTGCGTTGAGCGGCCCCAACTTTCGGATGGAAGCCGCGAATTGGTATCGCGCGTCGTCGTATTCGGTGCCCTCGATGGTTGCGGCCAGCCGGGCGAGTATCAGGAAGTCTTCTCGCTCAAGGTCGCCGAGGTTGGACAAGGTGGGTGTGTTCGACAGCCACGCGATCATCCGGCCGATGTCCCAGCCCCTAGCGATGAGGTAAAGCAGGGCCGTCAGCTCGTCCTGGTTGAGCCGGCCGACACCGCCGGTGACGAGTAGCTCGGAGAAATGGGCTTCGACGTGTTTCCAGTGCGGATATCCGATCTCGTTGCCGGGATACTCCTGTAGCCAATGCTTGAACCGTGTCGCGTGGGTCCGCAGCACCCGATCAGCGGCGAGAGGGGTCACTGGGGTGTGGCTTCAAGGTCGGCTACCCGTGCGCGTAGTCGCTCGATTTCGGCGGTGAGCTCGGCCTCCCTGGCGGCGGCCTTCTCCTGATAGGCCTTGCCGAGATCGGACAGGTACTGCTGGTCATAGCGGGGAATGATGCTGCGCGAACAGTTCCAGTCGAATGCCTCCACGGTCACTTCGATCTCGCGACGGGTGTCGTCGTGCACGGTGCCGCGGCCAAAAACCTTGAGGCGCTGCTTGCGCGGGTAGTCGACGAAGAACATCGTCAGCCGATTGTCGGCGGCGAGGTTTCCGAGGGTCACGAACTGGTTATTGCCCGGAAGATCGACGAACCGCACCGTGTTGCCGCCGAGATGACGCACGAATCCCGCCGGGCCGCTGCGGTATTGCAGATAGGGCCACCCCGTCGGGGTCACGGTGCCCAGACAGAATTGGGTCGCCTCGGCGATCATCCGTAACTCCCGTGATCCCAGATCGTCGGGGCCGTCATCCGGGCGTTCCAGGTGTGTGCCGTAGGCGACGTAGCTGCCGTTGACTCGCTGACGCTCGATCGCATCCGTGCCGAAGGCGATGTAGTGATAGTGGTTGTTGCTCATGGGTATACCGCGATCTCGATGAGGTTTCCGTCGGGGTCCCTGCAGTAGTGCGAGGTCATCGCGCCCAGCGCACCGATCTTGGTCACCGGCCCCTGTTCGATATCTATCCCACATGACGCGAGATGCTCACGAACCTCGGCGGGAGAAACGTCGGTGATGAAGCACAGATCATCGGAGCCGGCCGCCGCGGCCAGGCCGGTGAACCACTCCTCCTGGGTTGCCGTGACTGGCCGCAGGTTGATCTTCTGAGCGCCGAATGTCAGAGCCGTGCGGCCGGCGGGGCCGAAAGTCTCCCGAGTCATGCCGAGGACGCGCTGATACCAGGCCGCAGTGGTGTCCACGTCGGTGCAGTTGATCACCACGTGGTCAAACCGTGTCACCTTCATTGCTGTCTCCTCATCGGCGCACTCTCAGTCCCTTCGGCGTCCGCCCGAAACCGGCTTCCAGTAACGCCGTGCTCACCGCGGACTCTCCGATGTCGAAAACCGATCTGCCATCGATTTTTTCGACTACTAGACCATCGAGCCCACCGGCGCGTACCAAATCCATCGTGCCCAACGCCGCGGCGTGCAGCATCGTGGGATCGGTCACGAAACTGAGCAGCGACTTGCCGCCCCTTTCGATGTACAGCACCAGATGGCCATCGACGAGCGCCACGAGCGCCCCGGCCTTGCGGCCCGGTCGATGACCGGAATCGGACGCGGCCCGTGGCCACACCAGAGCCGCGCCATACGGATTGGCGGGGTCGGTTGCCGCCAGCACCGTCGCCCGCTGCGGCGTGCGTTCGTCGTCGACCGTGTCGAGGTATTCGCGCAGCCTGTCGACGGTCGAGGGAGAAGCGAACTGCGCACCCCCCAGTGATTCGACGAAATAGCCCCGGCGACAGCGCCCGTTGTCCTCGAACGTCGACAACACCTTGTACAGCCAGGCGAAACCGCCCGCGACTCCCTCGGCGACGACGCTGCCCTTGGTCACCACGCCGTACCGCCCGAGCAGCAACTCGGCCTGTGTGTGCGAACGTTCAGTCCCGTCGGCAAGCCTCTCCGGGAGCAATGACCACCGGCCGGCGACCGCGGGATCGACCGGTGCTGCGGTGGGGATTGGTGTGTACGCACGCAGCCTCGGAGCTCGCCGGTTTCGGTGCGTCGTACGCGATGTGGCGGCGGTGCCCAGGAGCGCTCGCAGCGGCGCAAAGGTGTCACCCGTCACCCGTCCCGCCCACACCAGATCCCATAACGCCGCGCGTGTCGCCCCGTCGCCGAACTGGCGGAAAAAGAATCCACCGCCGGCGGCGAGGCCATCGAGAATCGCGCGGTGTGCCTCGTCCAGAACCACCGAATCCGGTGTGGCCAGTGTGGCCGGTGCGACCTCGCTCGGATGCAAGGCGATCCAGCCGTCCTGCGCGGTGATCGAGCCGTGTCCAGACCACACCGCCTCTCCGGAGGCAAGCAGCTCATCGAGCATCTGGGGCGAGTAATCGCGGACCCGGCGCGCCAGAATCAGTGGCTCCCATGCGGATGCGGGTATCGGCACCCCGGCCAGCTGGTCGATGACGGTGGCGACTCCGTCGACGCCGCGCAGGCTGGAATCGAGGTACTGCCAATCGGGCAGAAACCGTGCGAATGCCGATGTGCTAACGGGCTCCACCTGCGCGCGCAGCGCAGCCAGGGACCGTCGGCGCAGGATCCGCAGGACCTCGGCATCGCACCACTGTTCAGAATCTGTTGCTTCGGAGGTGAATTCGCCACGTACCAACTGGCCGCGTGCGGCCAGTGCCGCCAAGGCATCGGAGGCGACACGAATACCAATACCAAAGCGTTCGGCGGCCTGCCCGGTGGTGAATGGGCCGTGTGTCCTGGCGTATCGGCCCAGCAGCTCCCCGAGCGGATCGGCCGTCGCGTCGGTGAAGGCCGCAGGCACACCCGGCGGTACCGGCACCCCGAGCGCGTCACGCAGCCGTGCCGCATCCTCGACGGCCGCCCACCAGGCACGCTGCCCGTAGTGGGTCTCGATCACCCGGTGCGCGGCGACGAGCTCGCGCAGCCAATCGGCCCCCTCGCCGGAGCAGCGGGCGCTGACCTCTTCGGTGGTGATGGGGCCCAAGAGGCGGAACAGATCGGCGAGGCCCTCGGCGTCGCGGGCCTTGCGTTCCTCGGCGAGGTGCTGCAGTTGTTTCTCGGTCGTCTCGATGACCGCCGGGTCGAGCAGCTCGCGCAGTTCCACCCGTCCCATGAGCTCGGCGAGCAGACCAGTGTCCAGCGAGAGAGCAGCGGCACGTCGCTCGGCCAGGGGGCGGTCCTCGTCGTACATGAATCCGCCGATATAGCTGAACAGTTGTGCCGCCGCGAAGGGAGAAGGTACCTCGGTCTGTACCTCGACGATCCGGATCCGGCGCTGCTCGATACTCGACATCAACCGCACCAGGGTTCCTATGTCGTAAACGTCCTGCAGGCATTCGCGTAACGCCTCAAGCACCATCGGGAAATCGGAGTGCTTGCGTGCGACATCGAGCAGTTGCGCGGCGCGCTGGCGTTGCTGCCACAGTGGTGATCGGCGCCCGGGAGTTCGGCGTGGAAGGAGCAGAGCGCGCGCGGCGCATTCGCGGAACCGGGCCGCGAAGAGTGCCGAACCGCCGACCTCCCGCGTCACGATCGCCTCGATCTCGGCGGCGTCGAAGACGAAAAGGCTTGCCCCGGGTGGACTGTCATCGGTATCGGGCAGTCGGACCACGATCCCGTCGTCGGTGGCTGTGGGTGACTCGCTGACCCCGTAGCGCTGTTGGAGCCGATCGGCGACGGCCAGCGCCAATGGGCCGTTGACCCGCAGTCCGTACGGCGAGTGCAGCACGATGCGCCAGTCGCCGAGTTCATCGCGGAATCTCTCGACGATCAGTGTGGTGTCGGTAGGGACGGCGCCGGTGGACTGCAGCTGGTCGGTGAGCAGCTTTCGTAGATTGCCGATCGCAAAGTCATCGAATCCCATATCGGCACAACGTTTATCGAATTCGGCGTCATCGGCTGCGGCCAGCTCGCCGGTCAGGTGTCCCAGTGCCATGCCCAGCTCGGCGGCCCGCCCTACCGCGTCGCCGCGCCAGAACGGCAACCTGCCCGGTTGGCCGAAGGCCGGGACCACGATCACCCGTTCGTGGGTGATCTCGGTGATGCGCCAGCTGGTGGCCCCTAAGGAGATGACGTCCCCCGGGCGTGACTCGTACACCATTTCCTCGTCGAGTTCGCCTACCCGTGATGGCTTCTCGCCCTCGGCGCCGGCATACATGTACACCGTGAACAGGCCGCGATCGGGAATGGCGCCCCCGGACGTGACTGCCAGCCGTTGCGCGCCGGGCCGTCCGGTGAGCGTTCCCGCGTCTCTGTCGTAGACGACGCGCGGACGCAACTCGGCGAAATCGGTGGACGGGTACTTGCCGCTGAGTAAATCGAGCACGGCGTCAAACGCACTGCGCGGCAGGGAGGTGAAGGAGGCGCTGCGTCTGACCACGTCGAACCAGGTCTCGACGTCCAGCGGATCCAGTGCACATGCGGCCACGGTGTGTTGCGCCAGGATGTCCAGCGGATTGGCGGGTACCTGCAGGGTTTCGATATCACCGTCGAGCATGCGCCGCACCGTGACCGCGCAGCCCAGCAGATCGGTGCGGTGCTTCGGGAAAAGAACACCTCTGGAGATCTCGCCGACTTGGTGTCCGGCCCTGCCGATGCGTTGCAGTCCGCTGGCCACCGACGGTGGCGCCTCCACCTGAACTACCAGATCCACGGCGCCCATATCGATTCCGAGTTCGAGGCTGCTGGTGGCCACTACGCATCTGAGTCGGCCGGTCTTGAGGTCCTCTTCGATGTTCGCGCGCTGCTCCTTGCTGACCGAGCCATGATGAGCCCGGGCCAGCAAGGGTGCGGCACCGTAGGTCTGCCCACTGCCCATGATGTGCGCCGGGGGCCCTCCTGGTACGCCGGGATTGGCCACCGGGGTGAGATCCACCCCCAGGCGCTCAGCGTGAATCTCGTTGAACCGGGCGGTGAGCCGCTCGGCGAGGCGACGCGAGTTGGCAAAGACGATGCTCGAGCGGTGCGCCTCGATGAGGTCGACGATGCGCTGCTCGACATGTGGCCAAATCGTGTTGGTGCCCGCGTTGGAGGCCTCGGCGTCGGGGTAGGTGTCTGGGGCGCTCATATCCGAAACGGGCACCACCACCGACAGGTCGAAGGTCTTCGGGCTGGCGGGGGCGACGACGTTGGCCGGGGCGCGACCGGACAGGAAGCGGGCGACCTCAGCCGCGGGTTTCACCGTCGCCGACAGGCCAATTCGCTGTGCTGGCCGGGAAAGACGATTGTCCAGCCGTTCAAGCGAGAGCGCAAGGTGCGCACCGCGTTTGGTTCCGGCCACCGCGTGGACCTCGTCCACGATGACGGTGGTGACCGTTTCCAATGTCTCGCGTGCGGCGGAGGTCAGCATCAGGAACAGTGACTCCGGGGTGGTGATGAGGATGTCCGGGGGAGAGGAGATCAGCGCGCGGCGGCGTTGCGCGGGGGTGTCGCCCGAGCGCACCCCGATAGTGATGGATGGCTCGGCCAGGCCCATCCGCTGTGCGGTGCGGGCAATCCCGGCAAGGGGGGCACGCAGGTTCCGCTCGACATCGACGGCGAGCGCCTTGAGCGGTGAGATGTAAAGGACCCGGGTTCCGCGCCGGGCCGGAGCCGCGCCGGCGGCGATATTCAGCTCGGGGTTGGCGCCGGCCAGGGTGTCGATGGCCCACAGAAACGCCGCGAGGGTTTTGCCGGACCCGGTAGGGGCGATGACGAGGGTGTTCTCGCCCTTGGCGATGGACTGCCACGCACCGGACTGCGCCTGGGTGGGAGCCGGGAATGATTCGGCGAACCATTCCCGGGTAGGTGCCGAGAACCGGGCGAGTGGACCGGACTCGCTGCTCATCGGACCATCGTGCCAACAGGGGCCGACAATTTTTCCGGCGGGCGGGAGCGATGGGGGTACCTCCCGCTTGCGGGGGCCGACTTTGGGGATCTAATCGGCACCCATGAGGTCCACCACTGCTTTCGGGATGTTCGGTACCCGCCGGACGGCGTCGATCATGGCGTGCGCGGAGGTATCGGCCAGCCAGTCGACGTCCAGATCAGGATTGATGGCCCGTTGACGTGCTAGTTCCTGGTTGAAGGTCAGCCAGGCCCGGATGACCACGCGCAGGGCGGTGACGAGATCCGGGGTTAATTCGTCGCCGGCGACATGCTCGACGACGGCCATGATGCGATCGGTCTGCTTGTCGTATTCCTGCTGCTCTATCGCTGCGACGGTGGGATCGGCAGAATCGATCATGCGGAACACGGTCACCGGCGCGTAGGGATGCTCCTCCTGGTAGTGCAGGTACACCAGAAGAGTCCGCCGGAGCCGCTCGAAACCGGAAAGAGTCGGATCCATATCCAGCGAGATGGTGGCGTCGTAGAGCCTGTCGTACTCAGCCTGCATCACCGCGGTGTAGAAGGAGCGCTTGTCGGGAAAGTAGCGGTACAGCAGCGCTCGTGACACACCCGCCTGCTCAGCTACCTCGTCCATGCGGACGTCGTCATAGTGACGTTCGCCGAATAGTTGTGTACCGAACTCCAGTAGCTCGGCACGCCGGTCCTCAGGGGTGAGCCGCCGACGGGGCGATGAGCCGCTCGGGCGAACTGCATCGGAGTCGTCGGTCATCCAGCAGATTTTACTAGGCAGCAGGGTCGTGGTTGGCCCGATCGGTGCGCACGGACGAGGGGCGGACGGGCTTCATCAGATCTGCTATTACGAGAACTGCTGGCCCTCTAACTACACTGCGTCGGTGGCTAAGCACATCGACCCCGAGGACATGGCCATCTTTGGGCGTGTCCTGGATCAGGCCGCCGCGCTTGCACCCGATCATCCCGATTCGATTGCCGTGCAACGCGGCGTCGCGAAGCTGTTCAAAATTCTCAAGAGGCAGCGCCGCCGCCAGGCGCGCCAGGCGGAGCTGGAAGCCGACCGTGCGGTGATCGGGGCCACCGCGACCGGATCGGCCGATCGGATCGATGACGAGACGGCCGGCCTGCCGCTGCGTGGTGGGGACGCGGTCGGGACGCTGCGGCGTCCCCAGCATTGCTACATCTGCAAGGTCAGATACACAGAGATCGATGCGTTCCACCACCAGCTGTGTCCGGATTGTGCGCCTGCCAACAGGTCCCGGCGTGATCAGCGCACGGACCTGACCGGGCGACGGGCCGTGCTGACCGGTGGCCGTGCCAAGATCGGGATGTACATCGCCCTGATGTTGTTGCGCGACGGTGCCAGCCTCACGATCACTACCCGATTCCCGCGGGACGCGGCGCGCAGATTCGCCCAGCTGCCCGATGCCGCGAGTTGGCTCGACCGGCTGAGCATTGTGGGCATCGACCTGCGTGACCCCGCCCAGGTGGCTCGTTTCGCCGATGAAGTTGCCGCGCAGGGACCGTTGGACATTCTGATCAACAATGCCGCCCAGACGGTCCGCCGCAGCCCGGGCTCCTACACGTCCTTGGTTGACGCAGAACAGGCGCCTCTCAGCGGCGCCGCTGCACGTGTCCCGATTACGGCGATGGGAGATTCCAGCGAGTTACATCCCCATACTCTGGCGCTGGGAGAGGGTTCCGAAGCCGCCGCACACTCGCTGGTGTCGTTGGCCTTGACGGCAGGTTCGGCCACCCCGGACCGGATTGTCGACGGCACCGCCGTCGACGCCGGTGGGCTGTTGCCCGACCTCGTCGACACCAACAGCTGGGTGCAGACGGTCGACCAGATTGACCCGCTGGAACTGCTTGAGGTGCAACTGTGTAACAGCGTGGCGCCGTTCATTCTGTTGTCACGGCTGCGGCCCGCAATGCGTGCCTCGACGGCCCGGCGCAAGTACGTGGTGAACGTATCCGCGATGGAGGGCAACTTCTCGCGGGGTTACAAGGGGCCGGGGCATCCGCACACGAACATGGCCAAGGCCGCGTTGAACATGCTGACCAGGACCAGTGCGGGTGAACTGTTTTCCGAGGGCATCCTGATGACTGCGGTCGACACCGGCTGGATCACCGATGAGCGTCCACACACCAGCAAGATGCGTCTGGCGCAAGAAGGGTTTCGTGCGCCGCTGGATCTGGTGGACGGTGCGGCCCGGGTTTACGACCCCATTGTGCAGGGCGAGCGCGGCGTCGATCTCTACGGCTGCTTCCTGAAGGACTTCCAGCCGCACCCCTGGTAGCCCGTCCGACTAGCCGAAGTGCACGCCCTGAGCCAACGGCAGCTCGGTGGAGTAGTTGACGGTGTTCGTGGCACGCCGCATGTATGCCTTCCATGAGTCGGAGCCGGACTCGCGGCCACCGCCCGTCTCCTTCTCTCCGCCGAACGCTCCGCCGATCTCGGCGCCCGAGGTGCCGATGTTGACGTTAGCGATTCCACAGTCGGATCCGTCGGCGGCCAGGAAACGCTCGGCCTCGCGCATGTCCAGGGTGAAGATCGCCGAGGAAAGGCCCTGGGGCACTGCGTTGTTCAGTGCGATCGCCTCGTCGAGGGTGTCGTAGCCGAGCACGTACAGAATCGGGGCGAAGGTCTCCCGGTGTACGACGTCACCTTGTTCAGGCATCCGCACCACGGCGGGGGTGACGTAGTAAGCGCCGTCACCCAGATCGCGACGTTCGCCGCCGATGACCGTTCCGCCCTGCGCGCGGGCGGTTTCCAGTGCGTCCTGCATATCGCGGAACGACTTCTCGTTGATCAGTGGGCCTATCAGGGTCTGCTCGCTGAATGGATCGCCTACCGGAAGCTGGCCGTAGGCGTTGACGATGCGTTCGACCAGCGCATCAGCGACAGAGTGGTGAACGATCAACCGCCGCAGGGTGGTACAGCGCTGGCCCGCGGTGCCCGCGGCCGAGAACACGATTCCGCGCACCGCAAGATCCAGATCCGCCGAGGGCGTCACGATGGCTGCGTTGTTACCGCCCAACTCGAGCAGCGACCGGCCGAAGCGGGCAGCCACCCGCGGGCCCACCTGTTGGCCCATCCGCACCGACCCTGTCGCACTCACCAACGCGACGCGTGGATCGTCGACGAGTTGTTCGCCGACCTCACGGCCGCCCTGGATCAGTCGGCTCACCTCCGGCGGCGCCCCCACGTCGGCGGCGGCCCGGTCCAAGAGTGCCTGGCAGGCAACGGCAGTCAGTGGTGTCAACTCGGATGGCTTCCACACCACGGTGTCGCCGCAGACAAGGGCGATCGCGGTGTTCCATGACCACACAGCCACCGGGAAGTTGAACGCGGAAATGACTCCGACCACGCCCAGTGGATGCCAGGACTCCATGAGTCGATGCCCGGCACGCTCGGAGGCCATCGTCTTGCCATAGAGCTGCCGGGACAGTCCGACCGCGAATTGGCAGATGTCGATCATCTCCTGGACCTCGCCGAGTGCCTCCGAGACAATCTTTCCGGCCTCGATGGTCACCAATTCGGCGAGATCCTTCTTGTGCTCCGTCAGCAGCTCGCCGAGACGGGCCACCAATGCACCGCGCACGGGCGCCGGGGTGGTGCGCCATTGTGAAAATGCCTGGGCAGCTTCGGTGATGGCGCTATCGACGTCCTCCGCCGAGCTGGCCGCGAGCGTGAACAGCGTGTCGCCGGTGATGGGGGTACGCACCGTGACGCCGCCCTCGCTTCCCGCATCCGTGCTCAGTTCTACGTCCGCGCCGATCCAGCGCAGCGCGTTCTGGGCCCGCGCGCGCAACTCGTCGGCGGACGGCAGCACCCCGGGGGATGAGGTAGGCAGTGTGGTGGTCATCGATCGGCTCCTATCGTGAGGTCAGATTGTGCGGCGATGGCGGCGTAGAGCGCGTACGGATCGTGGATGTCCCGCCCTATGGCGCCCGACATCCAATCCTTCGAGTAGTCGGCGGCGTAGTCGTCGGCACTATCCCCGTATGTGCCGTCGTCGTCGAGATTGGACCGGAATATCCCAGCGGCCGAACGCGGCAGGAAATCCTCGTACACGATGGGGCGGCGCACGATCTCACCGTCGGCGCCGACGTCCGTGCGGAAGTATGCGAGCTCCTGCTCGGCCAGACCGGCCTCGGTATCGGGAAAGTGATCGGCCCAAATAGACGCGGCCCGTTCGGGATCTGCCTGTGCGGTGTCGATGGCGATCATCGCGGCGTCGTAGCGAGTGCGGCCCGTGGGGGTGAGGGCTATGCCCCGTGCCTCGACTTCGCCGAACCGGACCCGCAGCGTGTCGCTGGTCACCGTGCCGTCGGGCATGAGGAAACGGCGTGGCTCGGCCAGTGCCCGGAATGAGGTCTGCCGCAGGAGAACATCGGGTCCATGCCAGCGTGGTGGCCCCTGGATCGCGTCGATCATGGTGATGCCGCGTGCCGTCATCCGCCGGTAGAGGTCGTCGATGTCGAGCACACGCGGTGTCAGATGGTTGATGTGTGTGCCGCCCACGCCGGCGATGTCCGCGGCGACCGGTGAGACCGCGGAAAGCTCGTCATACCAGGCCCGATCGATGGGGGCGGTGGACAGTGCGAACGACTTCACCGCTTCGCGAATGAAGTCCTCGGCCTGCGCCGGGGTGGCTCCACCCGCAGCGCTGATCAGCCGCGCGTGGGCCAGCAGCGCCGGATCGAACAGCTCTCGCCGCCGTACGAAGTGATCCACGCGCGTGCGTAGTTCCGCATCGAAGAACCGGCGGTCGGCGGTCGCAAGCATGGAGGTGAACACTCGGAAGGGGTTGAGTGCCAACTCTTTTTCATCGATGGGCCGAAATGCCGTCGAGACCACGGGCACCGGCGACGCGGCGTCCCGCAAGTCGTAGAAGTCAACGGGATACATTCCGAACGCTTCGAACAGGTCGGCGACGGCGGCGAGTTCTCGCGGGCTGCCCACCCGGATCGCACCGTGGCGCTCGGCGGTCACGCGCTCAATCGAGCCGAGCCGTTCGGCATCCGGATGTGTTGTGGCGTAAGTCTGGTTAACCTCGGTGCTGACATCGACCAGCGTGTTGTACGCGGGAACTTCCGTCCCATACATCCGGGACAGCGCTGCCGCGAAACCTGCGCGCAGTTCCCAGCAGGGGATGAGATCGGTCATCGAATGTGTCCTGTAGTTGTTCTCACAGTTGACGTGATTGGCCTGCGCAAGTTCGTTCCTTGTGGTCCGTGGTCGCGGTACTCTGCCCCCGTGACTGCGGATTCCGAGAGAACGCCCGAGCGTCCGCTTGATGACGTCGACCGAATTCTGGTGCGCGAGTTGGCTCGCGATGGCCGCGCGACCCTGGCGCATCTGGCGGCAAAGGCCGGGCTGTCGATCTCGGCGGTGCAAACTCGTGTGCGGCGGCTGGAATCTCGCGGTGTTCTCACCGGATATGCGGCCAGGGTCAATCCGGAGTCGGTGGGCCAACTGCTCTCGGCGTTCGTGGCAATCACCCCTCTCGATCCTTCGCAACCCGATGATGCTCCGGCACGGCTTGAGCACATTGACGCCATCGAGTCGTGCCACTCGGTGGCGGGCGAGGAAAGCTACATCCTCCTGGTGCGAGTGCCCTCGCCGCGTGCGCTCGAGGAGCTGCTGCAGCTGATCCGCACCACAGCCAATGTTCGCACGCGAAGCACCATCATCTTACAAACTTTTTACGATGGGCGCCAGCTAGTGCCGTAAATATTCTTGTCTTGATGTAGAGAAGTCGTAAATACTCCGTTAATGTGGGTCCTATGACCGCACTCATGTTCCCGGGGGCCCACGTAGGCTCCACGACCGATGACGAGGCAACGCGTCCGGACCCGGTGACACCGGATCGGGTGCATGAGGTGCTGCGGCGCAGCATTCTGGCCGACGGAATGGACCTCGTGCTCGACCTGGAGCGTTCGCGTGGGGCGCATCTGGTGGATGCGCGCGACGGGACCACTTACCTCGACATGTTCACCTTCTTCGCGTCGTCGGCGCTGGGGATGAACCACCCGATGCTCGCCGAGGACGGCGAGTTCCGTGCCGAACTGACCCGGGCTGCCATCAACAAGCCGAGCAATTCGGATATCTACACCGTCGAGATGGCCCGGTTCGTCGACACTTTCGCGCGCGTGCTCGGGGACCCGGCGCTACCGCACCTGTTCTTCGTCGACGGCGGAGCGCTGGCGGTAGAGAACGCGCTGAAGGTGGCATTTGATTGGAAGAGCCGCTGGAACGAGGCGCATGGAATCGATCCAGCGTTGGGCACCAAGGTATTACACCTGCGCGAGGCCTTCCACGGCCGAAGTGGCTACACCATGTCGCTGACGAACACCGATCCCAACAAGGTGGCGCGGTTCCCTAAGTTCGACTGGCCGCGCATCGATGCGCCGTACCTGCGCCCCGGCGCCGATATCGAAGAGCTGGAGGCTGCCGCACTGGCACAGGCCCGCCGTGTATTCGCCGAAAATCCGCACGACATAGCATGTTTCATTGCCGAGCCGATTCAGGGTGAGGGAGGAGATCATCATTTCCGCCCCGAGTTCTTCCACGCCGTGCGCGCGCTGTGTCACGAGAATGACGCCCTGTTCGTCTTCGACGAGGTGCAGACCGGGTGTGGCCTCACCGGTACGGCGTGGGCATTCCAGCAGCTGGGCGTGACTCCCGACATCGTGGCGTTTGGCAAGAAGACGCAGGTGTGCGGGGTCATGGCGGGCGGTCGTGTCGATGAGGTCGCCGACAACGTCTTCGCCGTCAGCTCACGCATCAACTCCACCTGGGGCGGAAACCTGGTCGATATGGTGCGCTCTCGCCGCATCCTGGAAGTGATTGAGTCGCAGCGGCTTTTCGGCAATGCGGCTCGGATGGGCGAGTACCTACTGGACCGTCTGCAGACCCTGGCGCTGCGGCACGGCGAGATTGGCGACGTGCGGGGCCGCGGGCTGATGTGTGCGTTCAGTCTGCCGACCACGCAGGAGCGCGATCATCTGGTGGAGCGCCTATGGTCGCAGGAGCACGTGATCCTGTTGCCCAGCGGCAAGAACAGTGTCCGGTTCCGTCCGCCGCTGATCGTCAGTGCCGAGGAGATCGACGCTGCGGTGGCCGCGGTATCACGGGTGCTGGCGCAGTCTCCCCAGGCATAGCTCACCAGGCGTAGGGGGAGTGCTCCCGCGCCGTCCGTAACGCGGAACCCCACCATGCCAGCTCATCGAGCATCGTCTTGGCGGCGGTTTCCGCGTCGCGGCTGTCGACGAGCTGGCCGGCGTCATCGAATTGGCTCCACACGCCGTGGAAACTGACCACGTCACGGGTGGTCACGGCATGCAGTTCGGCGAACACCAGGCGCAGCTGCTCGATGGCGCGCAACCCTCCCGACATGCCGCCGTAGGACGTGAATCCGACCGGCTTGGCCTGCCACTCGCTGTGATGCCAGTCGATCAGGTTCTTCAACGGGGCGGGGAAACTGTGGTTGTACTCCGGAGTGACCACGAGAAATGCGTCGGCAATGCGCAGCCGTGCCGTCATCTTGGCCAGATGGGCGGTGTCGGCGGCCCCCGGTCTGCGGGAAAGGTGAAGGGGAAGTGGGTATTCCGCGAGGTCGATGTAGCCGGCATGGAACGACGGATGATCCCGGGCCTTTTCTGCGATCCAGTTCGCGACAGTGGGGCCGAACCGACCGTCACGCGTACTGGCGCAGATCACGGCGAGGCGCAGCGGGGTGGTTGACGTGTTCACGCGCCCATCGTCGTACCTAAAGTGCACTCGAGGTCAAGTGGTTTCTTTCCGTCACGCCAGCATGGCGTCGGCGAAGCGGCGCACGGCGGCGACGGCTTCCTGCTCGGCACTCGTCGAGCCCGGGTAGTCGTCGCGGGCCCGCGATTCGATGCCCCCGGTGGCGGGGTCGAGCCGTACCTCGGCGACCATCTCGGCGGTGGTCGGTTCGCAGACGGCCCAGCTGTAGAGACGATCGGAGTCCCAATCGGCTGCGCGCGCGGATACATAGTCGGCATCGTCGACACCGAGTGAGGTCAGTGCCGGGCGATCGTCCATGCGTTCGTCGGCCCGCAGGGCGCGCAAGTACCATGCGCCCGCATTGATCTCGATGGTTTCCATGAGTCTAGAAACGCGTCGAGCGTGAAACCATGGCGGCAATTCGGTGAGAATCCCGCCACAGCTTCACGCTCGGCGACAACAGTCCTACTTGATCTCGGCGATCACGGTGCCCTGGGTGATGGCGGCACCTGCCTCGACGCTGAGCCCGGTGATGGTGCCGGCCTTGTGCGCGGTGACCGGGTTCTCCATCTTCATGGCTTCCAGCACCACGATCAGCTCGCCGGCCTCGACCTCCTGGCCCTCTTCGACCGCGACCTTGACGACGGTGCCCTGCATCGGAGCGGTCACCGAGTCACCGGTGGCGCCGCCGCCACCGTGGCCGCCGCGCTTGCGCGCCTTGGGCTTCTTGCGGATGACACCGTTCGCGGCGCCGCCGCCTCCGCCACCGAGCGAGATGTCACCGGGCAGCGACACCTCGAGGCGACGGCCGCCGACCTCGACGACCAGCTTCTGGCGGGGCAGAGCCTCGTCCTCTTCGCCTTCTGCGGCGTCGGCGGTGAAGGGCTCGACGGTGTTGTCCCACTCGGTCTCGATCCAGCGGGTGTGCACGGTGAAGCCGTCCTCGTCGCCGATGAAGGCGGGATCGGAGACCACTGCGCGGTGGAACGGGATGACGGTGGCCAGACCCTCGACGTTGAACTCGGCCAGGGCACGCCGCGAGCGGGCCAGCGCCTCGTTGCGGTCGCGGCCGGTGACGATCAGCTTGGCCAGCATCGAGTCGAACTGTCCACCGATCACCGAACCGGCCTGCACACCCGAGTCCAGGCGCACACCGGGGCCGGTGGGGGTGTCGTAGACCTTGACCGGGCCGGGGGCGGGCAGGAAGTTACGGCCGGCGTCCTCGCCGTTGATGCGGAACTCGATCGAGTGGCCGCGCGGCGTCGGGTCCTCGGTGAACTCAAGGGCCTCGCCATTGGCGATCTTGAACTGCTCCAGCACCAGGTCGACGCCTGCGGTCTCCTCGGTGACCGGGTGTTCCACCTGCAGACGGGTGTTGACCTCGAGGAATGAGATCAGGCCGTCCTGGCCGACCAGGTACTCGACGGTGCCGGCACCGTAGTAGCCGGCTTCCTTGCAGATGCGCTTGGCGGACTCGTGGATCTCCTTGCGCTGAGCGTCGGTCAGGAACGGCGCGGGCGCCTCCTCGACCAGCTTCTGGAAGCGGCGCTGCAATGAGCAGTCGCGGGTACCGGCGACGATGACATTGCCGTGCTGATCGGCGATGACCTGCGCCTCGACGTGGCGCGGCTTGTCCAGGTAGCGCTCCACGAAGCACTCGCCACGACCGAAGGCGGCGACGGCCTCACGGGTGGCGGACTCGAACAGCTCGGGAACCTCTTCCAGGGTGCGGGCCACCTTCATGCCGCGGCCACCACCACCGAAGGCCGCCTTGATGGCGATCGGCAGACCGTGCTCCTTGGCGAAGGCGACGACCTCGTCGGCATCCTTCACCGGGTCCGGGGTACCGGGCACCAGCGGGGCCTGGGCCCGTGCGGCGATGTGGCGGGCGGTGACCTTGTCACCGAGGTCGCGGATGGACTGCGGGCTGGGCCCGATCCAGATCAACCCGGCGTCGATGACGGCCTGGGCGAAGTCGGCATTCTCGGAGAGGAAACCGTAGCCGGGGTGGACAGCGTTGGCGCCGGACTTCTCGGCGGCCTCCAGGATCTTGCCGAAATCCAGGTAGGACTCGGCGGCGGTGTTACCGCCGATGCCGAAGGCCTCGTCGGCGAGGTGAACGTGGGGCGCGTCGGCGTCGGGCTCGGCGTAGATCGCGACGCTGCCCAGGCCGGCGTCCTTCGCCGCGCGGATCACCCGAACGGCAATCTCGCCGCGGTTGGCGACGAGTACCTTGCTGATCTTCGAGCTGGCGTGATTGGGCACCGGGCCTCCTGTTGTTGGTTCTTCGCGCAAGCGGCTCATCGGGACTCCTACTTCCTGAGTTTTACCGCTTTCTTAGAGTCTCGGCAGTGAGTTTATGCATCCATGGCATCAAACACACATCCGGGATGGGGTGTGCCGCCCCTGTTTTTACCTACTGATGAGTAGGTTTAGGACAATCTTCGTTTGATACGCGCCAGCATCGCCGACATTCCGCGCAGCCGCAGTGGGCTGATCAGCTCTGCCAATCCGAGTTCGGCGTAGAAGTCGTCGGGAACCGCCAAGATCGCCTCCGCCGACTGGCCGTCCAGACCCTGATGCAGGATCGAGGCGAACCCGCGCGTCGTCGGGGCCTCGGCGGGTGCGCTGAAGTACAGCCGGATACCGGAACGGTCGCTGGCGTCGACGTCCAGGAACAGCGGCGACTGGCACTCCGGCACCGGTTCCATCGCCGCCTGCTCCAAATGCGATGGCAAATCAGGCAATTCGCCCGAGAACTCCAGTAACAAGCGCAGCTTGTCCTGCCCGTCGACGGCCTTGAAATCGGCGACGATCTCGGCGAGTTCTGTCGGAAGGGTCATGCCTGGTGAGGTTGAGGCAGCGCCCCGGGCTTCTCGCCCTTGACGATCGGAGTGCGTACCCGGTTGCCCCATTCCGTCCAGGACCCGTCGTAGTTACGGACGCCCTCGACACCCAACAGGTGGGTGAGCACGAACCAGGTGTGGCTGGAACGCTCACCGATGCGGCAGTAGGCGACGATGTCCCCCTCGGCGGCGATGACGTCGCCGTAGATCTCGTCCAGCTCGCGACGGCGACGGAACCTGCTGTCTTCTGCGGCGGCCTTGGCCCAGGGGATCGAGACGGCGGTGGGGATATGTCCGCCGCGCAGCGCGCCTTCCTCCGGGTAATCGGGCATGTGGGTGCGTTCGCCGGTGTATTCGGCGGGGGAGCGCACGTCGACGAGCGGTCCGTGCCCGAGGTGGGCCAACACGTCGTCGGCGTAGGCGCGGATCGGGGCGTCGTTGCGATCCACCACGGGGTAGCCCTCGGTGTGCTTGGACGGAACGTCGAGGGTGGTGTCGCGACCCTCGGAGATCCACAGATCGCGTCCACCGTCGAGGAGTCGGACGTCCGGGTGGCCGAACAGCGTGAACACCCACAGCGCGTAGGCAGCCCACCAGTTGGACTTGTCGCCGTAGATGACGACCGTGTCCTCGCGGCGGATCCCCTTGCGATTCATCAGCTCTGCGAACTGCGCGCCGTCGATGTAATCGCGGACCGTGCTGTCGTTGAGGTCGACGTGCCAGTCGATCTTCACCGCACCGGGGACGTGCCCAATGTCGTAGAGCAGGACGTCCTCGTCGGACTCCACGATGGACAGTCCGGGAGTGCCCAGGTGTCCCGAGAGCCAGTCCGCGGAGACTAGGCGTTCGGGGTGGGCATAGGCGGCAAATTCGGGGCTGGGGTCGGCCGGGAGGGTCACGTTGTGAGCCTAGTCGCGTTCGAGGGCGGTCGGCTCATCGAGTTGGATACCGAGTTCAGATACCCGGTGCGTTGCTGGTCGCGGTGCGAGAATTCGCCAATGCCGGACTGGACATACCACCCGCTGAGCCCGCTGGCGTCGTCCGTCGTCGGTGAGCGCCGGACGCGGATGTGGGCGATGAAAGTACTGGCGGCGGTGGTGACGCATGCCGGGGGACGGCGCTGGATTCCCTGGGTTTTCGATCATCGGACGGTTCCGCCGCAATGGCAGGGCCGGTTCGGAGCGACGGTGCCGGTCTCGATCGCGCGCGAGGCGGTTGCGGTGTTGCCGGTGCAGGGGGCCACTGTCGTCCAGATCGGGCCGGTACAGACCGCCGACGTGGACGCGGTTCGGCGAGTCAGTGCCGACCGCAGGTGCCGGGTCATCGCGGTCGCCGCTACGGCCGAGGTGGCTCAGGAACTGGCGCCTTACGTCGATGCGGTGTCGCTGCCCGGGGAGCCCGGGACGGTGCGACTGACCGAACCCACGATCGACGCCGCGGTGAGTGCGCTCGCTGACACGTCGGCGACGGTGCTCGCCACGCCAGCGGTGCTGATCGCCGCCGGCCCGGGCTGGTTCAACCGGGTGATCGAAGCCGCCACGCCGACATCGCCGCCAAAGCCGTTGCGTGATATCGGTTTCGATCCGCGTCGATGGCCGGGGTGGATATGGGGTGCGCTGGTCGGAATCGGACTGATCATCGCGGGTATCGGAGCGGCCACCATCGCGCTGGGGCCGGTGCTGTTGTGGTATGACCGCGACTATCTCGGACTCTCGGTGCACGATCTGCATGGTGTGAACCATCATCTGGTCGGCTTTCTGCAACATGATCGGCTCACCATGGCGGGCAACATGATTGGTATCGGAGTTCTGTACCTGGGCTTGGCTTGGGGTGGGCTCAGGGAAGGGCACCGCTGGGCCCGCAATGCTCTGTTGATTTCCGGGCTCGTCGCGTTCCTGACGTACTTCTACTTCCTGGTGACAGGTTTTCTGGAGCCGCTACACACGCTCGTCGTCGTGGGATTGTTCCCCATGTTGCTGCTCGCCGTGTGGCGCGCTCCCTCGGTGCCGCACTGGCCACCGATCGTGGAGGGGCCGGAGTCCGAGCGGCGCCGCGCCCTGTGGGGGCAGCTGCTGATGATCGCCGTTGGGGGTGGGTTGTTCGTTGCCGGAGCGGTGATTTCAACGGTTGGTCTGACCTCGGTGTTCGTCCCCACCGATCTCGATTTCCTTGGCACCAGTGCCGAGGCATTGCGTGCCGCCAACCAGCACCTGCCGCCGTTTATCGCGCACGATCGGGCGGGCTTCGGTGGTGCGTTGATGGGAGCGGGCCTGGCGGTTCTCCTGATCAGTCTGTGGGGCTGGCGCCGTGGTGGGCGTTGGGTGTGGTGGTCGTTGTTGATCGGATGCGCATTCGGCACCGTGCCGGTCTTGGCAATTCATTTCGCCATCGGGTACACGCATTTCGAGCATCTGCTACCGGTGTACGTGTTGGTAGTGGTCGTGGCGGTCGCCCTCGCGTTGTCGAGGACGTACCTCACCGCATCGCCCGATCAGTCGCCGACACCTGCGTTCAGTCGCGCGGAGCCAGCCCGCTGACCTCGGCCACGATCTCCAGCGACCGCAGCTGCAACTTCCGGTCGGGCGCGTTGGGCACCACGATGAGCTCATCGGCCTCGGCCAGCTGTGCAAAGTCGTCCAAGTATGCGTTCACCTGATCTGGAGTGCCGACCGCGAAGTACTTTGTCATCGCTTTGATCTGTTGCCCGGCAGGGGATTCCAGTGCGGCAAGGGCCTCGTCGTCGGTGAGGCGCGGACCTCCGCCGCGATGCAGGAAAAGCTTGGCACGTTCGATCAGCGCCGACTGGTACTGCTCTCGGGCGGTGTCTTCGTCGTCGGCCGCGATGACGTTGACCCCGGCGATCACGTACGGCTCCGGCAGCTGCTCGGAGGGCTGGAACTCCCGCCGATACAGCGCCACCGCATCCCGCAGCGCGGGAGGTGCGAAGTGGGAGGCGAAACCATAGGGCAGGCCCAGCACCGCCGCCAGCTGTGCGCCGAACAACGACGACCCAAGGATGTAGAGCGGTACGTGTGTCCCGTGCCCCGGTGTCGCGGTTACTCCCGGGACCCGGCTCTGTTCGCTCAGATATGCCTGCAGCTCGATCACATCCTGCGGAAAATGCTCGGCATCGGCGGGGGAGTGCCGCAACGCGCGCAGCGTCACCTGATCCGTCCCCGGGGCGCGGCCGAGACCGAGATCGATGCGTCCAGGGTGCAGGGTTTCGAGGGTGCCGAACTGCTCGGCGATCTGCAGCGGGGAATGGTTGGGCAACATGATGCCGCCCGCGCCCAGTCTGATGGTCGACGTCTGGGTGGCCACATGTCCGATCAGGACACTGGTCGCCGACGAGGCAATGGACCGCATGTTGTGGTGTTCGGCGTACCAGACGCGGTGAAATCCCAGCGCTTCGGCGTGCCGCGCGATCTCGACGCTGGCGGCGAAGCTCTCGGCCACGGTCTCGTGCGGCGCCACCCGCGCCAGATCCAGAATCGACAAAGGTCTCGCCATGAACTGGAGCAACCCGCGGCGTTTCTTCGCTATTCCCCCGTGGGACGCACCATAGACGGTACAAACGTATGGTGCCCTTCCTTCCGACCGCAGCGGAACTGGCGGGTGCTCTCGCCGAACTGCTCGACGACCTCCAATCCGAGCTGCCCGCATCCTCGGTGCATCGCGCCCGTGTCGGGGCCAACATCGCCAGGATTCTGCGGCGAGAACTGACCACGCCCGCGCAGCCGCCTGCCGATGACCCGTCATGGGAAGACCTGGCCGAAGCGGTGCGTAGTGAACTCGCGATCGTCAAGCCTGGGTACGACGCCTGGGAGGGCGAATGACCGACCTGGCCGACGGGCTCACCTGTTATCTGCATGACGAATTCGGCAAGAAGTTTCAGGTGTCTGGCGTGGTTGGTGTTTCCGCGGGCGCGCGACGGCGAAATGTGCTGTTGGATGCCACATTCGGGGGTGAGACTCTCGAGCTGGTCGCGACGATTGTGCCCGCAGTCGTGCAGCAGGTGCCGGTGGGTAGTGAGGCCGGGGTGCGTGAGCTGGCGCGCAGCCACGGTGTTCCGGTACCGCGGGTTCGTGGCGTGTGTTCGGAGGCCTCGTATGTGGGTGCGCCCTTCATGATCTCCGAGCGCATCGCGGGCGAGACGGTTCCCCGTAAGGTGCTGCGGCTGGTGCAGTCCGCCGGAATCGAGGATCTGGTGGCTGAGCAGCTCGGTGCGGCGATGGGTCGCCTCCATGGGATAGATCCGGCGATGGCTCCGCCGGATCTGCCCGGTGCCACGGAGGCCGAGCCGGCGGTCGTCCTGCTGGAACAGATGCGCGAGGGGGTGGCGGCGCTGCTTCCGGATCGGCCGGTGTTTCAGCGCACGCTGTCCTGGCTGACCGAGCGCATGCCCGGGCCACCCGCTCGGCGATGCCTGGTACACACCGATATTCGCAATGGCAACGTCATCGTCGGCGAGGACGGCTTGCGTGCGGTTCTCGACTGGGAGGGGACCACTCGTTTCGGAGATCCCATGCGCGATGTCGGCTGGACCGCGCTGCGGATGTGGCGGTTCGGTGTCGACGAGCGCGAGTTCGGTGGCTTCGCGGGCCGCGAGGTGTTTGTGCGTGCGTACGAGGATGCAGGCGGAACGTTTGACGCCGACAGGTTCCAGTGGTGGAAGGTGTTGGGCACGCTGTGGTGGGGTGTTGGCCTTGCCGCGCAAGCGAAGTCGTATCTGGACGGTAGCGTGCGGGACATTGTGATGGCCGCAAGCGGTCGCCGGATACCCGAGATCGAGTGGGACCTGTTGATGTTGACGAAGCCGTAGGTGCCGGAAGGATCCAGATGAACTTCGAACTGCCGCCCGAACTCGTCGGTTATCTCACCGAGCTTGACGAGTTCATCGACCGCGAGATCGTGCCGCTCGAACAATCCGATGACAACATCCGATTCTTCGATCACCGGCGCGAAGATTCCCGTACCGACTGGGATCGTGGTGGCCTGCCCAATGGGGAGTGGGAGGAACTACTCGGAGAGGCCCGTCGGCGTGCCGATGCGGCCGGTCACCTTCGGTACCCGTTCCCGGCGGAGTTCGGCGGACGTGACGGGTCCAACCTCGGCATGGCGGTCATTCGTGAGCACCTGGCGCGGCGCGGTCTCGGATTGCACTGCGACCTGCAGAACGAGCACGCCATCGTCGGTAACAACGTGGGGCTGCTTCTCATGCTGGAATACGGCACCGAGGAGCAGAAGGCCCAGTGGGTCGAGGGACTCGCCAGCGGTACGAAGTTTTTCGCGTTCGGCATCACCGAGCCTGAACACGGCTCCGATGCCACCCATATGGAAACCCGGGCCACAAAGGATGGCTCGGACTGGATCATCAACGGCGAAAAGACCTGGAACACCGGTGTGCATATCGCCGACGCCGACCTGATTTTCGCCCGCACCTCGGGCGATCCGGGTGACGGGCGCGGTATCACCGCGTTCCTGGTGCCCGCGGATGCGCCCGGATTCAAGGTCGAGGAATACCTGTGGACCTTCAACATGCCGACCGACCACGCCCACATCTCGCTGACCGACGTGCGGGTCCCCGATTCGGCGGTCTTCGGTGGGGAGGGCCGTGGGCTGGGTGTGGTGCAGCACTTCTTCAACGAGAATCGGATTCGTCAGGCAGCATCCAGCCTTGGTGCGGCGCAGTTCTGTATCGACCGATCTGTTGAATATGCCAAGGAGCGCAAGCCTTTTGGGAAGCCGCTGGCATCGAATCAGGCCATCCAATTTCCACTCGTCGAGCTGCAGACCCAGTGCGAGATGCTGCGCGCGCTGATTCACAAGACGGCATGGTCGATGGACACCTACGGACCGTTCTCGGTCTCCGAACAGGTCTCGATGTGCAATTACGTCGCAAACCGGTTGTGTTGCGAGGCCGCAGACCGGGCCATGCAGGTTCATGGCGGCATGGGGTACTCGCGGCACATGCCGTTCGAACACATCTATCGCCATCACCGGCGGTACCGGATCACCGAGGGTGCCGAGGAGATTCAGATGCGACGGGTGGCCGGGTATATGTTCGGCTTCATGAATCAAAAGGCGCCCAAGGGGGTCTAGTGGGCGAAACGTCGGTACCCGTTGTGGTGGTCATGGGTGTGGCAGGGGTTGGCAAATCAACCGTGGCGCAGGCCCTGGCGAAGCTCCTGGGTGCACCCTGTGCTGAGGGTGATGATTTCCATCCGGACGCGAACATCGCCAAGATGTCGGCCGGAATCCCGCTGGATGACACCGATAGATGGCCGTGGCTGCAGCGGATCGCCGAATGGATGGCCGAGCGCGGACGGGAGGGGACGGGCGGGGTGGTCACCTGTTCGGCACTCAAACGCCGCTACCGTGACGTTCTCCGCGTGGGATACCCGGATGCGTTCTTTGTGCACCTGTCCGGAGACAGGGCGCTCATTGGCGACCGGATGTCGCATCGCTCAGGACATTTCATGCCGACATCGTTGTTGGATTCGCAGTTCGAGATTCTCGAACCGCTGGAACCCGACGAGCGGGGTGCGGTGCTGGATGTCGGTATCGGGCCGGATGAACTGGTAGCGGAGGCCTTGAGGCAGATCGGCGCATGAACGCCGACCTGATTCTGCTGGCCGAGCCGGCCAAGATCCCGCACACCACCAGCGACGTTCGGCTACTTGTTGCCGTAGTGCTGAGCATCGGCGTGATCATCGCGCTCATCACCAGGCTCAAGATGCATCCGTTCCTGGCGCTGCTGCTCGGATCGGGAACCCTGGCCGCCGTCGCCAGTGTGCCGTTCGACAAGCTCCTTGGGTCCTTTGTGACCGGATTCGGCTCGACCATCGCCGGTGTCGGGCTGCTCATCGGTTTGGGGGCGATGCTGGGCCGCCTGCTGGCTGACTCCGGTGGCGCCAACATCGTCGCCGATGCCGTGCTCGCGCGGTCGGGTCCACGCCTGCTGCCCTGGGCGGTGGCGCTGATCGCGGCCGTGCTCGGGCTGCCCTTGTTCTTCGAAGTGGGTGTGGTGCTGCTGATTCCGATCGTGCTCTTGGTGGCACGCCGGGGAAATGTGCCACTGCTGCGGGTGGGAATTCCCGCGCTAGCGGGCCTATCCGTATTGCACGGACTGGTTCCGCCGCACCCAGGTCCCTTGGTGGCGGTGGACGCGCTGAAGGCGGACTTGGGTGTCACCCTGGCGTTTGGTCTGCTGGCTGCGGTGCCCACCCTGATAGTGGCGGGGCCCCTCTATGCGCGGGTGGCAGAGCGCTGGGTGGGGCCACTGGAGATCCCTACCGCGACCGCACCCGAAGCCGATCGAAAGGGGCCGGCTCCGAGCGTTGTCGCGGTGTTGGCGACGATCTTGCTTCCGGTGGCCCTGATGTTGGCGAAGGCGCTCTCCGATGTGGTGATCGATAATCCGAAATCGTTGGTGCAGAGGATTTTCGACACCGCCGGTACGCCGCTGGTAGCGCTACTGGTGGCAACCCTGGTGGCAATGGTGACGCTGGGCACGGCATCTGGCCTGGACCGCGCGGGTGTCTCGGGAATCATCGAGAAGTCGCTCGGGCCCATCGCGGGCATCGTCTTCATCGTCGGTGCCGGAGGCGGATTCAAGCAGACCCTCATTGATGTGGGGGTCGGAGATGCCGTGAGCACCTGGTCGGAGAAATGGCATATCCCCGCGCTGGTGCTGGGCTGGCTCATCGCGGTGCTCATCCGATTGGCCACGGGTTCAGCCACGGTGGCGACCATCACCGCCGCCGGTATCGTCTCCCCGCTTGCCGCGGACATGTCTACCGCGCACGTCGCGCTGTTGGTGCTCGCGATTGGTGCCGGGTCGCTCTTCTTCTCCCACGTCAACGACGCCGGATTCTGGTTGGTGAAGGAGTATTTCGGGATGACGGTCGGCCAGACCCTCAAGTCATGGTCGGTGATGGAAACGGTGATTTCGGTCGTCGGATTTGCGATGGTCCTGCTGCTAAGCGCGGTTGTATGACTCGTCGCCTAACTCTTTGTCGCACGCACGAACTGTGAGAGTCCCCGCACCTCTTGCTCAATGTCGTGAAATCCCGAGTTCCACAGCACCGAGGTGATGTCATCACGGTCGAAGCCGTGTAAACCGTTGCGTGCCGCCATTTTCACGGAGAGCGACCGAACGAGCCTGGGGCCGCGGGTGCAGCTGGTCATTACCGCGATCCGGCCGCCCGGTCTGAGCACCCGGAGCATCTCATCGAGAACTTTGAAGGGCTCGGGTACCAGATATAGCGCGGCGAAACAGCACACCGCATCAAAGCTTCCGTCGTCGAACGGCAGGGTGCGGGCATCCGCACGCAGGTATCCAACCCCGTTCGCGATATTGGTCCGGACCGCGCGCCGCAGCATGGGCTCGGAGAAATCGAGCCCGACTGCCAGACCGTCGGCGGATAACTGGTCGCCCAGGTATTTGGTGAAGTTTCCTGGCCCGCAGGCGACATCGAGCAGCGTATGGGCCGCGCCGAGTCGCAGGGCCCGTGCCGCACGGCGCCGTTCTGCCGACGGCGTGATGCCGGTGTAGAGCACGGTCTGGCCCCAGCGCCACGGCCCTTGATAGACCGCGGCCACCAGGGGATTGTTCATGGCGCGTTGGGCGACGCGCTGAGGCTGATCAGAGGGCGGCGGAAGCAGATCCAGGTAGCCGGCCGACGAATGCGCACCCGCGTCGAGTGCGTCGGACCAGACGAGCTCGCCGAGGCGATCCAATGCGGTCGGGGTTGTCATTGGGCCTCCTGCAGCCTGTCGTCGTCGTGAAGGTGCTGAGCGAAAAAGGCGTAGACCCGTTCCCACGCGTCGGCCTCCGCCTCGGGGGAGTACCCGAATCCGGCGATCCGCATCAGTGGTTGCATCGGCAGCTGGTTGGCGAAACTGTGCCCCGCGTCGTACTTCTTGATGTCGTGTTCGATGCCGTGGGCGTCCAGTGCCTTGCGCAACCGGGGCTCGCCCCGAATCACGAAGGGGTCCCGAGTGGCCAGGCTCGCGACGACGGGGCACGCTCCCTCGAAATGGTCGCCGTAGGGGCCGGGCATCGCACCGTAGAAAGGTGCGGCCGCATCAAACCCCTTGGTGGAAGTGATAAGTACGAATCCACCGCCCATGCAGAAACCGGCGACACCGACCCCGCCCGTGGTGTAGGGCAGCGACAACAGGTGATCGCGCGCGGCCAGGATCTCGTCGATGGCACGACCCCGGCGGGTGATGAGGTTGGTCATGACTCGGCTGATGCACCGGATACGTCCACGGGAGTACAGGTCGGGCGCCAGGGCCACATAGCCGTTGGCCGCCACGTTCTTGGTGATGCGACGCAAGTCGGGAGTGGACCCGTTGATGTCGTGCAGCACCACGATCGAGGGCCACGGCCCGTCACCCGCGGGCTTCTCCAAGATGCCTGTGACTTCACCACTTTTTGTGGGGAAACTGATGTCCGCCATAGCGCTCCTGTGATCGATCACAAATATTGTTTACAGTGATGTTAAGCTAATTGGAAAGGTAGGCTCCAGCGCTGATGGCTGTCAATACCCCATCGGGCCGGTCCCGGGGGCGCCCCGCGCGCACGCCCGAGCAGCACGAGCAGATGCGCGCACGCATCCTGGCCGCTGCCGGTGCCGTGTACGCCAAGCACGGGCAGCGCGGCACCACCGTGGCGCGCATCGTCAAGAAGGCCCACCTGTCCCGGCCGACGTTCTATGTGTTCTTCGACGGAACCGACGATGTCATCACCGCATTGGTCAACCACACCCAGTCGCAGCTCAACGGAAGGCTCTACGCGGTGATCGCGGAGCCAGCCGATCTGATCACCCAAATCGTCGCGGCGGTGGACGTTTACCTCGATACCACCGAGGAGATGGGCGATGCGGCGCGGGTGTTCCACATCGAGGCCCACGATCCTGCTTCCTCCGCACATCGATTGCGCCAGGAGAACGAGGAGGTAATGGTCGAGATGCTTCGTGGCCGGATCATCGAATCCGGTCGCCCTGCACCATCTTCAGAGGCCTTCCGAATGCTGTTCGGAACCCTGCAGGCGGGCAGTTACCGCTACTTATCGACGCCCGGCAGCGATCGCCGGGAGGCGCGCGCCGCGATGCTGCGGGCGGCGGTGGCGCTCGTGGGCACGCCGGAGGACTGGCGTCAGGCCGCCGAGCGTCCCGACCTGTTTGGGCAGTAGGGCTAGATGCTCAGGTACTGGGGCGACAACACGATGGAGTACAGGATTGTTCGGTAAGCCCGAGTGGGATCGGTAACCCATTGGCTCACCAGGAAGTACAGCGTCTGAGTGCCATCCGCGTTCATGGTGATGCTGACGACCTGGGGCCCATACGGCTGCAACAGCTTGTGTGGATCACGGGAGATGAACGGATCGTCCGGTCGTGGATCGGACGGATCGTTGCGGATCAGCACCGTCATGGGCTCGCTGACCAACTCCTGAGGAGTGCGGAACAGCTTGAGTCCGATGTGGGCGTCGCCGGAACCGTTGGAATCGAGCAGGCCGAAACCGCCTGCGGGTAGCGCGAATAACTGATTCTCGCGGTCTCCGCCACCGCGGATCTGGCCGATCTTCTCCCACGCCGACGAGTCCAGGAAAGCCGGATCGTCGATCGGAGGTGTGAGCCACGCACACCGTGGCGCCCAGGGCCCAGTTCCGATGTTTCCCGCCACCAGCATTCGGCGACCAGGCGCCGAAACCCCACTCGGCTGCGAGATCCCGGCCATGACACCGATCGGCTGGTAGGACGGTCTGCCCGGCTCGCTCACGTCGTAGACGGTGGTGTCCGCCGAGACGAAGGTGCTGCATCCCGGCGACGGAATGCACGAGGCGAACAACAGCGAACGCTGCGCCAGCTCCGCAGATCCGGTGGGCAGCAGCCGAGCACCGTCCTGTGCATCCGGCGGCAGCGCAAGCGGTTTGGAACGTCCCCCGAGTGCCACCGAGGGGCTGGCAGGGTCGACGGGAATGAGCTGAATGCCGTCACCGGTGTTCAGGTAGTCGCCCGTCCACAGGCAGGCGCCGCGGTTGGTGTGCACGCCCAGGTCGAAGGAATCGTCTCGACAGGCGGTCTGAAAGCTGGCGTTGACCGATGGCATGTGCGGAATCGGGTTGCCCTGGGCATCCTTGAATTCCTGCTGTTGAGTCGGCCCGAGCATGGCGAGTGAGTCCAACAACGGCACCATGCGGGGCGGCAGTGGGGCCGGGGTAGGAGTATCCGGATGGAATGGCTTTGGCGGCAGGTGCTTTTCGTGGCGGATCCACAGTGACGAGGCGGGCACCCCGAGCCTATTCAGCAGTTGGCCCAGCAGCGGCACGCTGACGCCGATCACATTCGAGGGATCGCCGTCGATGCCTTCGACGAACCAGCTGCCCAGGCCGTCGAGCGTGAAGGCGCCCGCCACCTGCAGGGGCTCGCTGGTAGCCAGATAGGCCTCGAGATCTGCTGCCGATGGTTTTCCGAAACGCACTGTGGTCGAGCGTGTTTCACTGACACGTGCGACAGGCTTGCCCTCGACGACCCGCACCAGGCAGTGCCCGGTCAGCAGCTGAGCGGACCGCCCGGCCATCAGCCCCCAGCGGCGGCGCGCTTCCTCCACGGTGCCCGGCTTGCCCTGCAACATGCCGTCGAGCAGGAGCATCGAATCGCAGCCCAGCACTACCGCGTCGGCGGCCACCTCGCCGGCCAGGATCGTTGCGACGTCAAAGGCCTTGGCGCAGGCCAGCACTTCCACGGCTCGCTCCGGGGCGGTACCCGAGGGTTGGGTGGCCATGACGAGATGCTCGTCGACATGCGAGACGATGACGACCGGGTTCAGGCCGGCCTGCTCCAGGATCCGTTCGCGCGCGGGAGAGGCCGAGGCCAGGACAAATGCGGTCACGGGGCCGGTGACGGCCGTCTAGAACGTGCCCTGCGGGCGCGACAGCTTCGCGCGCTCGAACAGGGTGACTCGCTGCCAGCTGTGCGGGCTGTAGCGCAGCATGTCGATCGGCTCGGCCCAGAGGTTCCGGGGCTTGAGGCTCTCGGTCTCCGCCTTCGAGGCCAGCGCGCTGAGCGCCGCGACCAGGGCCGCGATCTCCTCATCTGTCGGGTTGCCGCTGAGCACCTGCACGTCGGCGGCTTTCACCTTCCCGGAATCGCTTTCAGCGGCTACGGTTTCGCTGGTCTCGTCGGTCACGGACGCACCTTCTTCATTCGTCACAGCGGAATGTTTCCGTGCTTCTTCGGTGGGAGCCGCACGATCTTGCGATCGAGCAAGCGCAGCGAGGTGGCGATGTAGCCGCGAGTGTGCGACGGCGGGATGACCGCGTCGACGTATCCGCGCTCGGCAGCCATGTACGGGTTCACCAGGGTGTCCTCGTACTCGGCCTGCAACTGCAGGCGCAGGGCGTCCACATCGTCACCGTTCTTGGACGCCTCGGCCAGCTGCGAGCGGTACACGAATCCGACCGCACCGGAGGCACCCATGACGGCGATCTGTGCGGTGGGCCAGGCGACGTTGACGTCAGCACCCATGTCCTTGGAGCCCATGACGCAGTACGCGCCACCGTAGGCCTTGCGGGTGATCACGGTGATCTTCGGAACGGTGGCCTCGCCGTACGCGTACAGCAGCTTGGCGCCACGCCGGATGATGCCGTTGAACTCCTGCTCGGTGCCGGGCAGGAAGCCGGGCACATCCACCAGAGTGATGATCGGGACACCGAAGCAGTCGCAGGTGCGGATGAACCGCGCGGCCTTCTCCGAGGCATTGATGTCCAGGCAGCCCGCGAACTGGGTGGGCTGGTTGGCGACGATGCCGACGCTGCGGCCATCGACACGGCCGAAGCCGACGATGATGTTCTGAGCGTATCCGGCCTGCACCTCGAGGAACTCGTCGTCGTCGAGGATGCGGGTGATGACCTCGTGCATGTCGTACGGCTGGTTCGGGGAGTCCGGAATCAGCGTGTCGAGCTCGATGTCCTCGTCGGTGAGGTGGTCTTCGATGGCGCCGTCGGTCGGCTCCGGTCCCGGATAACGCGGCGGCTCGGAGGCGTTGTTGGATGGCAGGTAGCTCAGGATGTCGCGGACGTAGTCGAAGGCGTCCTGCTCGCCGGAGGCGACATAGTGCGTGGTGCCGGACTTGGCCTCGTGGGTGTGTGCGCCACCCAGCTCCTCCATGGTGACGTCCTCACCGGTGACGGTCTTGATGACGTCGGGACCGGTGATGAACATCTGGCTGGTCTGGTCGACCATGACGATGAAGTCCGTCAGCGCGGGCGAGTAGACGTGGCCACCGGCGGCCGGGCCCATGATGAGCGAGATCTGCGGGATGACGCCCGACGCGATGATGTTGTTGTGGAAGATCTGGCTGTACAAGCCGAGGGAGACCACGCCCTCCTGGATGCGGGCGCCGGCGCCCTCGTTGATGCCGATGAGCGGGCGGCCGGTCTTGAGGGCCAGCTGCTGCACCTTGACGATCTTCTCGCCGTACACCTCGCCGAGGCTGCCGCCGAACACCGAGACGTCCTGGCTGAAGATGCACACGTCACGGCCGTCGATGGTGCCGAAACCGGTCACCACGCCGTCGCCGAGCGGGCGCTTCTCGCCCAGTCCGAAGTTTGAGCTGCGGTGCTTGGCCAACGCGTCCAATTCCACGAACGAGCCCTCGTCCAGTAGCGCGTAGATGCGCTCACGGGCGGTCAGCTTGCCCTTGGCGTGGATCTTGTCGACGGCGGCCTCGCCGACCGGATGCAGTGTCTCCTCGCTGCGCCGACGCAGATCGGCGAGCTTGCCCGCGGTGGTGTGGATATCGGGCTCGGTGGTCGTCATGGGTCCCGATGTTATCGCGCTGCACCCGGGAGAACGCGCATGGGCCTTAGAGAGTTCTCAGAAATTTTCTCGAATGGATGTTCACCGATAGCGGTACATAGAAGGAGATGGACAAACAGCCCGCACTGGATGCCGACCTGGTGTTCATGATCGTGTCCCGTTTCGACCAGCTCGAGGGGGCCGACGCGGAGGTCGCGGTGCGTTCGGCGGCGGAACTGGCCGAGTGTCCGGTGGGTGTCCGCTGGTCCGAGGACGCCGAGCCCACGGTATGGCTGGAACGCGAGGGGCCGGCCCGATCCACCGACGAGCTCCTGTTGCACCGGCTGCACCACGTGCTGCGCCGATCTGTGCCGGATGTCGTACCAGCCGCCCTGCATATGGACGATCCAGCACTGGTCGAAGTGCTGTTGTCCAGCGGTTCGCAACCCGAGGATCGGGTGCGCGCGGCGTGCCTTCTTGGTCTGGATGACGCACGGGAGCTGCGGGTGTTGGCGATCTCCGCACCGGCGGATGCGCGGCAGCTGCTCGCCAGGGCGCTGCCGGACCGGGTGATCCGCGCTGCAACCATCGGGCGGGTCGGAGCCCTGATATGCCAGGCGAGCGAGGACACCAAGACCTTGTCGGATCACCTGGACACCGTGATAGTCGGTGAGTTCCCGGCATCGCCCCGCGCGGTGCCGGGCCCCTGGATCGGGATCGGATCCAGCGTCGCCGTCATCGAGGCGCCGACATCATGGAGTCAGGCACAGCGCGCGCTGCGCTTTGCGTCCTCCACCGGCTTCGGGCGGCGTGCCATCGCGTACGAGCGGCTCCGCCTGCTGGAAGTGCTGGCGGACATCCCCTCGGCGCGGCTGCGCGAGATCGACGATGTGGTGCGGATCGATCAGATCGCGTCCACGCCCGCCGGTGCCGTCGAGGTCGACACTCTCGAGGCGCTCTGCCAGTTCGGCACGCTGCGCCGTACGGCTGCCGAACTGCATGTGCACCACAGCACCGTCGCTGCCCGTATTCAGCATGTCGAGCAGCTGATGGGGTGGGACCTCGACGATCCGATGGACAGATTCCTGGCCACCTTCGTGCTGATGTTGCGGCGGATATCGCTATCCACCGCGGAGTTAGCGGGCGGGCAGCCGCCACATGTCGGGCACGCCGCCGATTTTTCTCGACGGCTGTCGGGTGACACCGCAGGTGCGAGCGGACACCATTGACCCATGGCAGTCATCGACACCGAACGGACCTGGGAACTGGTCGAAAAGCGGCTTGCTGCAACGACAAACGAGCGGCACCGGGTGGTGCTGGGCGCCGTGCTGCATCACATGAGGCTGGAGCGCGACGCCGATCTCGACGGACTGATCGACACTCTGAGCGCGAATCCGAACTATCACTTCTGGATGGACGGGCAGGATTTCGGGCCCAAAGGCCGCGACGGCGTGCGCACCTACTACGCGGGACTGGTTCAGGGGCGAATGAGCGTCATGGAATTCGAGATGGATCGGCTTCTCGTCGACGACAATTGCGTTGTCACCGAGGGATTCCTCAAACAGATCTATCCCGGTGCCGTCGCGCGGAGCATGGGCTTCCCGATCGAGGACCCCGGCGCCGACTATTTGTTGGTATTCCGCCAGTTGGTGCTGTGGCCGGTCGACGCCGACGGCTTCATCGAGGGGGAGGACTCGTATCACTCGGGGCCGGTGAGCATCACCAAGCTTGCCCCCGACGAGCTACCGCAGGAGTATCGGGAGCTGACGGGCGCATCATCGGCACCATGACCCGCGAGTTCACTTCTCGGACCGATATCGCTGCCATGCTCCTGGACCGTGTCGGCGACAGACATCTAGGGCTCCGTACCCGCGACCGCGACTGGACATGGGATGAGGTGATCGGTGAGTCCGCCGCACGAGGCGAACTCGCGCGGAAGCTGCGGGCCGAGGGGCCCTTCCACATCGGGATCCTGCTGGAGAACGTTCCCGACTTCATCTTCTGGCTGGGCGGTGCCGCACTGGCCGGCGCCACCATCGTGGGTATCAATCCCACCCGAGGACCTGTCGAGATGGCCGCCGAGATTCGTCATACCGACTGTCAGCTGATCGTCACCGACACCCGCAATCTCGATCGGTTGCGGGATCTCGAGCTGGGTCTGACGGTGGACCGGTTTCTGGTGATAGACACGCCCGAATACCTGGCGCAGATCGACGAGAATCGCACTGCGGCATCGGTTTCCCATGGAGTAGGTGCGCAATCGCTGCTCCTGCTGCTGTTCACGTCCGGCACCACGGGTGCTTCCAAGGCAGTGAAATGCAGTCAGGGTCGCCTGGCGGAGATCGCGCACCTGGCCACCGACAAATTCGGGCATCACCGCGGCGACGTCGACTACTGCTGCATGCCGCTGTTCCACGGGAATGCGTTGATGGCGCTGTGGGCCCCGGCGCTGGCCAATGGCGCTACGGTCTGTTTGATTCCCACCTTTTCGGCGTCACGCTTTCTGCCCGACATCCGGTACTTCGGCGCGACGTTCTTCACCTACGTCGGTAAGGCACTCGGATATCTGTTGGCCACCGCCGAGCAACCCGACGATGCCGAGAACCAGCTGGTGCGCGGATTCGGCACCGAGGCCTCGCCGGAGGATCAGGCCGAGTTCCGGCGACGATTCGGTGCGGAGCTGTTCGAAGGTTATGGATCCAGCGAGGGTGGGGGAGCCGTCGTGCTCGATCCCAACGCGCCGCCCGGCGCGCTGGGGCGCCCGGCGCACGAGGGCGTGGTGATCGTCGACCCGGAGACGCTACGAGATTGTGTTGCAGCAGTTTTCGATGAGCATGGACGTGTGCTCAATGCCGATGACGCGGTCGGCGAGATTGTCGACAAACAGGGGCGGCGCGGGTTCGAGGGCTACTACAAGAACGACGACGCGGATGCCGACCGCATCCGTAACGGGTGGTACTGGACCGGTGACCTCGGCTATCTCGATGCCGCCGGGTTCATCTACTTCGCGGGGCGTCGCGGTGACTGGATCCGGGTAGACGGTGAGAACACCTCGGCGCTGACCATCGAGCGGGTGCTGCGGCGTCACCCGGCCGTGATCGCGGCAGGTGCCTATGCGGTACCCGATCCGCGTTCCGGTGATCAGGTGATGGCATCCATCGAGGTGGCCAATCCGGAGGCGTTCGATGTGGAAGGGTTCACCGAGTACCTCGCGAGGCAGGAAGACCTGGGTAGCAAGGGTATTCCACGTTTCCTGCGGGTGTCGGCGAACCTGCCGGTGACGGGCTCCAACAAGGTGCTTAAGCGCGACCTGCAAGCGCAGCGCTGGCATACCGATGAATCCGTGTTCCGTTGGGAGGGAAGGGGCGCGCCGGTGTATCGGCGGATGAGTGCGGATGACAAAACCGCACTCGATGCTCAATTCACGGCATATGGGCGACAACGGCTGCTGTAGAGCGCAGTATTGACGACAAGTCAGCGAAAGGACAGCCCCCGATGACTGACGAAATGATTCGCGAAATCGACAGCGGCACAGTGATGACCCGGTTTGCCCGGGGGTGGCATTGCCTGGGACTGGCCGAGTCGTTCCATGACGGTGAGCCGCACGGTATCGAGGCGTTCGGCACGAAGTTGGTGGTGTTCGCCGACTCGCACGGCGAGATCAAGGTGCTGGACGGATACTGCCGTCACATGGGCGGCGATTTGTCGCAGGGCACCATCAAGGGCGACAACATCGCGTGCCCATTCCATGACTGGCGTTGGGGCGGCGACGGTAAGTGCGCGCTGGTTCCGTACGCCAAGCGCACCCCGAAACTCGCGCGCACTCGCAGCTGGCCCACTCTTGAGGTGAACGGTCAGCTGCTGGTGTGGCATGACCCGGAGGGGTCTGCGCCACCGCCCGAGCTCAGCCCGCTGGCGATCGAAGGCTATGCGGAAGGTAAATGGTCATCATGGCAATGGAACTCGATCCATATCGAGGGATCACATTGCCGCGAGATCGTCGACAACAACGTGGATATGGCGCACTTCTTCTATATCCATCACGCCTATCCGACGTACTTCAAGAACGTCATCGAGGGGCAGACCGCCAGCCAGTTCATGGAGTCCAAACCGCGGCCCGACTTTGTTCCTAACCCCGAAAAGCTTTGGGAAGGAACGGGTGTGCGCTCGGAGGCCACATATTTCGGCCCGGCATACATGATCGACTGGATTCACAACGACCTCGGTCCCGGATTCACCGTCGAAGTGGCGCTTATCAACTGCCACTATCCGGTGACGCACGATTCTTTCGTGCTGCAATGGGGTGTGGCCATCCAGGAGATGCCCGATCTGCCGCCGGATAACGCGCGTAAGCTCGCCGCCGCGATGGCCAGATCATTCGGCGACGGATTCCTGGAGGATGTCGAGATCTGGAAGAACAAGACGCGCATAGACAATCCGTTACTCACTCAGGAGGACGGTGCCGTCTATCAACACCGGCGCTGGTACGAGCAGTTCTACGTGGATCTGGCAGATGTCACGCCGGACATGACGGAACGCTTCGAGATCGAGGTGGACACCACGCATGCCCACGGGGTGTGGGTGCACGAGGTCGAAGAAAATCTTGCCGAGCGGGCCGCCACGGTGTCGCACTGAGAGCCCTAGGCTGAGCGTGTGACCTCGGACAGACTCACCCTTACCGACAGCCCCGGTGGACAGTGGCGCCGCATCGACATCGTCGAGGAAACCGGATCAACCAACGCCGATCTGGTGGCACGTGCCGCGGCGGGGGAGGACATCGACGGTGTCGTGCTGCTGGCCGAACACCAGACCGCTGGCCGGGGGCGTCACGGCCGCAACTGGGGCGCGCCCGCGCGTACGCAGCTGTCGATGTCGGTGGGCATAGGAGTCGGTGAGGTGCCACCGGACCGGTGGGGATTGGTGCCGCTGCTGGCCGGAGTGGCGATCGTCGATGCGGTCGCCGAGGTGTCGGGTATTCAGGCCGGGCTCAAGTGGCCCAACGACGTGCTGGTGGAGGGGCGCAAGCTGTGCGGGATCCTGGCTGAGGTCGCGACACCGCAGTCGGCCATCGTGCTCGGCCTCGGACTCAACGCCACCTTCACCCAACACGAGCTGCCGGACCCCAATGCGACGTCTCTGGCGATCCTGGGCTGGGCCAATCCGGATCGCAACGAGCTGGCGCGCGCGGTGCTGCGTGAACTCGCGGGCCGCATCGCGCATTGGCGCACCGCGAGGGGAGTCGACGAGCAGCTGTTGGAGGATTACCGCGCCCGCAGCGTCACCCTGGGGGCGCGGGTGCGGGCCGAGCTGCCAGGCGAGCGTGAACTGATCGGCGTAGCCGTCGGGCTCGGTAACGATGGACAGCTCCGTATCGAGGCCGCGGACGGCACCGTCACTGCGGTGACGGCGGGCGACATTACGCATCTGCGCCCGCTCAGCGACCAGTAAAGTCGCTGCACGTGGGGTATCCGGAGAACGTACTCGCCGACGACGAGCAGGTGGTGTTGCACCGCCATCCACATTGGAAGCGACTGATCGGCCCGGCCCTGGTGCTGATTCTGTCCACCGGCGTGGCGGCCTTCGTCGCCGCAATGGTCGATAACACCGACTGGCAGCCCACCGCGAAGAACGTGGTGATGATCGCGATCGGTGTTGTCTGGCTGGTGCTGGTCGGCTGGCTGAGTGTGTGGCCATTCTTGAACTGGCTGACCACGCATTTCGTGATCACCGACCGGCGCGTGATGTTCCGTCAGGGACTGTTGAGCCGTTCGGGAATCGATATCCCGTTGGCGCGCGTCAACAGCGTCGAGTTCCGGCACGGCTTGGTGGACAGGATTCTGCGCACCGGCACCCTGATCATCGAGTCGGCATCACAAGATCCGTTGGAGTTTCACGAGATACCGCGAGTGGAGTACGTCCACTCGCTGCTGTATCACGAGGTCTTTGACACCCTCGGTTCAGAGGAGGGCGACAGCCGCTCCACCGGGCGTGGCCGGGAACGGCCACCCGCCACGTGATGCGCTGAGCCGTACAAGCCACGGCCGACCTCGGTGCCGTGATGCACGGTGGTGCTGTTGGGCAGCCCCGTGGGCGGGTGCAACGGGGTGACGTTTTCCGGGTCGGCGCCTGATCCGTCGTCGTCCACCTCGGCCGCGACGAGAGCCACTGGAGTCTCACCGTGGCGCCCGAACTCATCGGGAAACACCCAACGGCGGAAGGCCCAGAACCGGAACGCCATCTGCAGCAAGTTGCCGATGAGGTATGCGCTGATGAAGTCGGCGATGTTCTCGACCGTCAGGCTGACGTTCGGCACGCGCAGTTCAAAGATGTAACTCGACACCCACAGCGGAAGCATGGCGATCAGCACGCCGATGCCGCTGACCGCAAAGAACAGCAGCGCCTCGTGGTGCCGTTCCCGGCCGCCGCGGTCCCGGAAACTCCATTCCCTGTTGAGGATGTAGGAGGCGATGACGGCGATGATGCCGGAGATGATCTTCGCGGTGAGTGGTTTGGGCTCCAGGATCGTCAGCTTGAGCGCGTAGAAGATACCGGAGTCGATGATGAACGTGGTGGCTCCGACGATGCCGAACTTGATCAGCTCGTGGTGCCGCTCGGCGACAGGCCGGATGAACCGGGGCAGCCGGGCGATGGTGGCATCGGCGAAAGACACAAATGGCGAGTGTACGGAAGATGGCATGGCAGTGCGAAGCGGTCCGCAGACCTCATGTGGGTACGGGCGTGTACGTGATCGCCTGATCCTGGCTGCTGACGACGGCTGAGACGGACCGTTCCGGCGGGGCCGTGTGGCCAGCATGACAACATATGTCTGTGCCCGAAACTCCCGTCGTCACCATGATCGGTGGTGGTCAGCTGGCCCGGATGACCCATCAGGCGTCGATCGCGCTGGGTCAGACACTGCGGGTGCTGGCACATGCCGCCGATGAGCCGGCGGCTCAAGTCACCCCCGATGTCGTATTCGGTTCGCATACTGATCTTGATGATCTGCGCCGCGCGGCGAAGGGGGCCACCGTGCTCACCTTCGACCACGAACACGTCCCCACCGCGTTCCTGGAGACCCTGCAGGGCGAGGGCGTCAATGTGCAGCCACCGCCGTCGGCGCTCATCTACGCGCAGGACAAGACGTTCATGCGACGCAAATTGAAGAGCATCGGGGCTCCGGTGCCCGGATTCGCCGATATCAGGACCGTCGCCGACGTCGAGCGGTTTGCCGCGGAGACGGGCAGCCGGGTGGTGCTGAAGGCGGTGCGGGGCGGATACGACGGCCGCGGCGTGTGGATCACCGACGATCTGGATGAGGCGCGCGCGGTGGCCGCCGAGCAGCTGGCGGCGGGCGTAGATCTGCTTGCCGAGGAACGTGTCGACATGCGCCGTGAGCTGTCGGCGATGGTGGCGCGCTCACCGTTCGGGCAGGGTGCCGCCTGGCCTGTGGTGGAAACCGTTCAGCGGGATGGGATTTGTGCGGTCGTCATCGCGCCGGCACCCGAGCTGCCCGAAGAACGGGCGATGGAGGCCGAGCAGCTGGCGCTGCGGATCGCCACCGAGCTCGGTGTGACCGGATGCCTGGCGGTGGAACTATTTGAAACCAATGACGGCCGATTGCTGGTCAATGAGCTGGCGATGCGGCCACACAATTCCGGGCATTGGAGCATGGACGGCGCGCGGACCGGGCAATTCGAGCAGCACCTGCGGGCGGTGCTCGACTACCCGCTCGGCTCCACCGAACCGCTGGCTCCCGTGACCGTCATGGCCAACGTGTTGGGTGCACCTGAGACTCCCGCGATGTCACTCGATGAACGGATGCACCATTTGATGGGCCGCATCCCGGAGGCGAAAGTGCACTTGTACGGCAAGGGCGAGCGTGCAGGCCGCAAGCTCGGGCACGTGAATATCCAAGGCCGCGCGGATGGTTCGCCGAGCGATCCGCAGTATGTGGCCGAGGTGCGTGAGCGTGCCGAGCGTGCCGCGCACTGGCTCTCGCACGCGGTATGGACCGATGGATGGCAAGCGACACACTGATGAGCGCTTGCGCGAAGAAGCGGAGGCACTGATGAGCTTGCGCGAAGAGGCGAAGGCGCTGATAAGCGACTGCGCGACGATGAGAGGACGCTGAATAGTGAGTGCACGGGTCGGCCTGATCATGGGCAGCGACAGTGACTGGTCGGTGATGTCGGATGCCGCGAATGCTTTGGCAGAGTTCGCAATTCCGTTTGAGGTGGGCGTTGTCTCGGCACACCGCACCCCGGCGCGCATGCTGGAGTACGCACAGACGGCCGCCGACCGGGGCATCCAGGTGATCATCGCCGGGGCAGGCGGGGCCGCGCATCTGCCCGGCATGGTGGCCTCGGCCACCCCGTTGCCGGTCATCGGCGTTCCGGTGCCGCTGGCGCGGCTGGATGGTCTGGACTCCCTGCTGTCCATCGTGCAGATGCCTGCGGGTGTGCCCGTCGCGACGGTGTCGATCGGTGGAGCCCGCAACGCCGGCCTGCTGGCCGCGCGCATCCTGGGGGTCTCCGACACGACGCTGCGGGACAAGGTGGTTGCCTTCCAAGCGAGCATGGAAGCAACCGTTTTGGAGAAGGATGAGGCGCTGCGGCGCAGACTATTAGGCGACTAAATTGACCGTGACGTACAGTTAACGGCGACTAACTGTTCGATCCTGGAGGCTGTGATGGCTGGAAACCCGTCGTTTGACCTGTTCAAGCTGGCAGAAGAGCATGACGAGTTGCGTGCGGCGATCCGTGGCCTGGCTGAAAAAGAGATCGCTCCCTACGCCAAGGATGTCGACGAGAAGGCCCGGTTCCCCCAGGAGGCCCTCGATGCGCTGGTCGCCTCGGGCTTCAATGCCGTGCACGTTCCCGAGGAGTACGACGGTCAGGGCGCCGATAGCGTGGCCGCCTGCATCGTCATCGAAGAGGTGGCCCGGGTCTGTGCGTCGTCGTCGTTGATCCCCGCCGTCAACAAGCTCGGCACCATGGGGCTGATCCTCAGCGGCTCCGACGAGCTCAAGAAGCAGGTTTTGCCGTCCATCGCCAGCGGCGAGGCCATGGCCTCTTACGCGCTGTCCGAGCGCGAGGCCGGCAGCGACGCGGCCAGCATGCGCACTCGTGCCAAGGCGGACGGCGATGACTGGATCATCAACGGCAGCAAGTGCTGGATCACCAACGGTGGCAAGTCTTCCTGGTACACAGTGATGGCGGTGACCGATCCCGAGAAGAAGGCGCACGGCATCTCGGCCTTCATGGTGCACAAGGACGACGAGGGTTTCACGGTCGGCCCGCTGGAGCACAAGCTGGGTATCAAGGGCTCGCCCACCGCGGAGCTGTACTTCGAGAACTGCCGGATTCCGGGCGACCGGATCATCGGCCAGCCGGGCACCGGTTTCAAGACCGCGCTGGAGACGCTCGATCACACCCGGCCCACCATCGGCGCGCAGGCCCTTGGGATCGCGCAGGGTGCGCTCGACGCCGCGATTGCATACACCAAGGACCGCAAGCAGTTTGGCCGGTCCATCAGTGACTTCCAGGGTGTGCAGTTCATGCTCGCCGATATGGCGATGAAGGTCGAGGCCGCCCGCCTGCTGGTGTACACCGCGGCGGCTCGTGCCGAGCGCGGCGAGAAGAGCCTGGGCTTCATCTCCTCGGCCTCGAAGTGCTTCGCCTCCGATGTGGCCATGGAGGTCACCACCGATGCCGTGCAGCTGTTCGGCGGCGCCGGGTACACCACCGACTTCCCGGTGGAGCGGATGATGCGCGATGCGAAGATCACCCAGATCTACGAGGGCACCAACCAGATTCAGCGCGTGGTGATGACCCGCGCCCTGCTTGGTTCCTAACTCGCGTTAGGAGAGCGTACGGGTGACCTTTTCGGAGGTGACCCGGCGTTCTTGCGCGCCCGGGTCCGGATTGGCCACCTGCACCAGGGAGGCTCCGGCGATGAGCACTGCCAGCAGATTCTCGATCAGCTTGTCCGGGCTGTCCCAGGAGCCGATGCCCAGCACCCGATCCTCGGCCGTGATGCCTTGCGCCGTGGCACTTTCCCGTGCGGCAGCGGCAACGTCCCCGACGTTGCGGCCGTTCAGGGCGGGCCCGGCACCGGCGGGTGAGAACCGGTCGCCGTGTACCCGGACTGCCGTCGAATAGTCGGTCAATCCCAGCGGCAGGTCCGGTACGGGGCGCCCGAACGCGTCAAGCGACAGCACGCACACCTCGTCGGCATCCGGTTCGTCGCCAAGCGTGCAGAACGCCACGTCGGCATTGTCCTCGCCGCCGAGCACCACTTCGGCTCCGGCCCACCAGATTCCAAGCAGTACGCCCGCTGTCTGCCAATGTGCGGGCAGCCGCACCGCGACCGTGGACCCGGGTCCGGCACCGAATTCGTCACGCAACATGTTGGCGGTCTTGGCCGCCCAGTTGGCCAGCGTCACCGTCGAGAGTTCAATGCGTTCGCCGGAGGCGTCGTCGTAATAGGTGACCCGGGGGGCCGGATTGTTCGCATCGCCCAGCAGCAGCGAGGTGAGATCCATCAGTTGACGCAACGCGGGCCGTTGGCCGCCGTGAAAATCGGCGACGGGGGCGGGGGCGGTGCCTCTTCTTCGGTGGAGGAGCCGGTTTCCGAGGCGGCAGGTGTGGTCTCACGGCCAGAACCCGGGCCGTGGTAGTCGTTGGACAGCACCACGCGCACGGTGTGCTCGGCCAGGCCCGGTTTCTGCACTACCTGCAATCCCAACGCCTCGGCCACTGCCTTGGCGCCCACGTCGTCTGACTCCGCGGCCTGAACCTGGCTGTTGCCGGCATGCTCGGCCTCGTTGTTGCCCACCTTGCCTGCGGTGAATCCCTTGCCCACCAACAGTTCCGACACCGCAGCGGCCAGGCCGTTGATCTGGGTCTCATTGACGACGTCGGCGATCGTCTGGTCCTTGGAATAGGTGGCCTCTTCGGTCTTGCCCTGGGCCTGCTGGTCCAGCAGACCGGATACCCAGCTGCGCACCTGATCGGGATCGACCTTCACGACGCTTTGGGTGCCATCCTCTGTCCAACCATCCTCACGCAGAATGGGAATGGTCGCGAATGCCACGTTGCCCCCGGACAGCTTCTGTAGCTGCTTGATGAAGTCCATGACGTCCCAGCCCTCACTGAGCACCACGGTGCGCGTGATCGCATCGCGCAGCTTGCCCAGCGTGGAGGGGTTGGTGAGTGTGCCCCCGGAGAGCGCCGAGTGCGCCAGTGATGACATCACCACCTGCTGGCGGACCACACGATCGAGGTCACCGCGCGGCAGATCGTGGCGTTGTCGCACGAAACTCAATGCGTTGGGGCCATCGAGTGTCTGCGGACCGGCGGGAAAGTCGGCTCCCGACATCGGTTCGTACACAGCCTCGTTCAGGCACACGTCGACACCACCGAGCGCGTTGGTCATCAGCACGAATCCGAGCATGCTGACCTCGGCGTAGCGATCGACGGTGACGCCGGTCAGCTTGGCCACGGTCTGGGTGAGCGCCGAACGCCCGGCGTCGACGGATTCGCGTTCGGCGGCTTCCAGTGTCTCGCCGGATTCAACGCGTTTCTGACGGTCGTTCTCTTTGGCTTCGCCGTAGACGCCGTTGATCTTTCCCTTGCTGCCATCCGGGACGGTGACATAGGAGTCACGGGGGATGGAGATCGCCGTTGCGGATTTTCCGTTGCTGGGGATGCGGATGAGGATGATGGTGTCGGTATTGGTGGCGGTCTCGTCCCCGGCCCTCAGCATGGACAGCTCGTCCTGTGAGAGCGGATTGCCGTGCGCGTCGCTGCGACTGTCGACGCCCACCATCAGAATGTCGATCGCGCCGTCATCGGGCCTTCCGGCATTGCCGAACAGACCAGGCAGATCGAACCGGGCGATGTTCGGATCGATGTTGCCGATCTTTCCCCAGGCGGCGCCGGTGACCACCATGACGGCGACGGCGGCGAGCGTCGCAATACCCCGCCACAGAGGGCGCGGCGTCTCCGTCTGCGACGAGCCGCTCGCGCGAGGAGCGTGAGGGTCGGTCACGGTGATCCGTTCTTTTCCGGGCCGGGCGTTCGCCGGGCAACGAGTCTCAAGCCTCGTCAAGGCTACGTCGGGGTGGCTCTCATCCCTCGGAAGCGAAGTCGGCGTGCCAGACTCTCGGTGTGCTTGTTATCACCGGAGCGGGCGGTCAGCTCGGCACCCATCTGATTGCCCGTGCCGCGCTTCGCGCCCTCCCTGTTCGCGCCCTGAACTCGGCTGATTGGGATATTACCCGCGACGGCGTGCCCGACGGTGTGGTTGCTGCAGGGGACACCGTGATCAACTGCGCCGCGTACACCGCCGTGGATGCCGCGGAAAGCGACGAGGCCAGGGCGTACGCGGTCAATGCCGAAGGTCCTGCCCGGGTGGCCCAGGCGTGTCGCGAGGTTGGCGCCAGATTGATCCATATCTCCACCGATTACGTGTTCAGCGGTGAGTTCGGTGATGCCGACCCACGCCCGTACCGACCAGGCGACGCCACGGCTCCGGCCGGTGTGTACGCGCGCACCAAGGTCGCCGGAGAACGGGCCGTGCACGATGCCCTACCGACAGCACAGGTGGTGCGCACGGCGTGGGTCTACACCGGCGTCAACGGGGATTTCGTCGGGGTCATGCGGCGATTGGCCGCCGGGGACGGCCCGGTGCGGGTGGTCACCGATCAGACCGGCTCTCCGACCTATGCCGCAGACCTTGCCGAGGCATTGTTGAACCTCGCGGCCTCCGACGTCCGCGAACCGTTGCTGCATGCGGCGGGGGGTGGAGCGGTGAACCGGTTCGACTGGGCGAAGGCCGTGTTCGAGCTGGTCGGGGCGGATACCTCGCGTCTGCAGCCCTGCCTGTCCGTCGATTTTCCGAGCGCAGCGCCCCGGCCGGTGTACACGGCACTTGACGGCGATCTGTGGGCCGAGGCGGGTCTGACACCGCTGCGTCCGTGGCGGGACGCGTTGGCTGAGGCGCTGGCCACACATCAGGGGTAGGTACCCTCAAGCACCGTGCCTGATCCTCATCGCCCGAGTGGCTCGTCGGTGCCGCTCGAGCAGATCGCCGTGGTGACGGTGACGTACTCGCCTGGCGAGCATCTCCATCGCTTCCTCAGAACGCTGCGCCACGCCACCGATCGCCCGCTGCGGTTGATCCTGGCCGATAACGGTTCCACCGACGGAGCGCCCGAAGTGGCCGCCGAGGAGCCCGATGTCGAGCTGCTGCGCACCGGGGGCAATGTCGGCTACGGGAAGGCCGCCAACCTTGGGGTGGCGCAGGTCGATCCCGAAGCCGAATGGATCGTGATCGCGAACCCCGATGTGCAGTGGGGCCCGGGAAGCATCGATGCGCTGCTTGAGGTCGCGCAGCGCTGGCCCGCCGCGGGCGCGCTGGGTCCGCTTATTCGTGAGCCCGATGGTTCGGTGTATCCCTCGGCGCGAGTGGTGCCGTCGCTCGCGGGGGGTGCGCTTCACGCGCTACTGGGATCGGTGTGGCCCACCAACCCGTGGACCGCGGCGTATCGCCAGGACCGGATGGAGCCGTCCGAGCGCATCGTCGGATGGCTCTCGGGATCGTGCCTGCTGCTGCGGCGCAAGGCCTTCGATGCCATCGGCGGGTTCGACACGCGCTACTTCATGTACATGGAGGACGTTGATCTCGGAGACCGGCTGGCACGTGCGGGCTGGCAGAACGTGTACGCGCCGAGCTCGGAGGTCGTGCATGCGAAAGGTCATGCCGCCGGGCGTGATCCGGCACGCAGCCTTACCGCGCACCACGACAGCGTCTACATCTACCAATCAGACCGGCATCCACATTGGTGGCAGGCACCGCTGCGTTGGAGCATTCGGGGCGCACTGGCGGCTCGATCTGCGATCGTGGTGCGCTCGGCCATCCGTGCCAATCGGCGCCGGGACAAGCAAGGAGGGTGATATGTCTGACCATGTGAAAGCCGATGCCGTCATCTTGGTGGGAGGGCAGGGCACCCGGCTGCGTCCACTGACGCTCTCGGCGCCCAAGCCGATGCTGCCGATCGCTGGCTTCCCCTTCCTGACGCATGTGTTGTCGCGGGTCGCCGCGGCCGGGATCGATCATGTGGTGCTCGGAACTTCCTACAAGGCCGAGGTCTTCGAGTCGGAGTTCGGCGACGGGTCCAAGCTGGGCCTGTCGATCACCTATGTCACCGAAACGGAACCGCTGGGTACCGGTGGAGCCATCCGGAATGTGCTGGACCATCTACGCCACGACACCGCCTTGGTGTTCAACGGCGATGTGTTGTCCGGCTTGGACTTGAAAGACCTTCTCGCGCAGCATGAGCAGACCCAGGCCGACCTGACATTGCACCTGGTACGGGTCGGCGACCCGCGCGCGTTCGGTTGTGTGCCTACCGATTCCACGGGCCGCGTGACCGCATTCCTGGAGAAGACCGAAGATCCGCCCACCGACCAGATCAACGCCGGGTGTTACGTGTTCCGGCGCGAGCTGATCGAACAGATCCCCTCCGGGCGGCCGGTCTCGGTTGAGCGAGAAGTCTTTCCAGGACTACTCAGCAGTGGTGCCAAGGTATGCGGATACGTCGACACGAGCTACTGGCGCGATATGGGAACTCCCGAGGACTTCGTGCGCGGCTCGGCCGACCTGGTGCGCGGTATCGCGCCCTCACCAGCGATCCCCGAACATCCGGGTGAGGCGCTGGTGCACGACGGTGCCTCGGTGGCACCGGGCGCGCTGGTGATCGGTGGCACCGTGGTGGGTCGGGGAGCTGAAATCGGGCCCGGGGCACGGCTTGACGGTGCGGTCGTCTTCGACGGTGCCCGCATCGAGGCGGGCGCGGTGGTGGAACGCTCCATCATCGGGTTCGGCGCCCGCATCGGTCCGCGCGCGCTGGTGCGTGATGGTGTGATCGGGGACGGCGCCGATATCGGTGCGCGGTGCGAGCTGTTGCGCGGCGCTCGGGTGTGGCCCGGAATCACCATTCCCGACGGCGGCATCCGGTACTCCTCGGACGTCTAGGGACTCGGCCGCACATCGGCGTCGGACGGCGCGTACTCGGCAGACGAGCCGAACATGCCTGAGGGGTTGGCGTTCTCGATGATCGTCGACGCCTTCGCGCTCGAGAGCGGATTGTCCAGCGATTCCTGGGTGCCGAAGAACGGCAGCAATATCGGCGTGGTTGCCCCAGAGGCGTACACCATGGTGAAGATCCGCAACACGGGGTGATCGGAAACCAGTTCCTCGATGACGCCACGGGACGCGAACTGGGTTTCGGTACACAACGCCTTACCCCCCAGGAAATTGTGGACCAGGGTTGATTCCCTGAGGAAACCGATCACGTCCTCGCCGAGCGCGACCTGTGGGGGATAGCAGGTGCGTGTTTCCTTCACCGATCGGTGGGTGACGGCGATCAGGGTGACCTTGATGACCGCCAACCGGACGGTCCGGGAATCGATATCGATGATGGTGCTGCCCTGGTTCGTCGATCCGGGAGCCAGGAACGCCCCGCCGGCACCGCCGGACGAGCCGGCATAGATCAGTCGTGCCTGGGCGGACATCGCCGGAGTTTCGCGATAGTCCCCGAACTGACTCCCGAGTGCGTTCAGGTGCCCGGCCACGTTCTCGGGTGTAGGGGGTTCTGCGGGTGTGCCCTTGGGATAGACGACGACGCGGGTCAGGGTGGCCGGGACGTCGACGCGGAACGATCCACGGTTGTGGAACGTGGTCTTGGCCAGGACGTGGATGATGGGGCCGGTCGAGCCCACCGGCGTCAACTCGGTCTGCACGTCTATCAGCGGAAGCGAACTGTGCGTCATGTACTCGTTCTGAATCCAGAACTGCACCAACCCAATGAGGGGAAACAGTGCGACGACGGCGATGCCGGTTCTGGTCAGGGCGCCCGCCGCGTACCGGCTCAGATACAGCACCCAGCACAGGGCGACGGCGCCCAATGCCAGCGCGACTCCTGTGATGCCCCCTAGTTGGCTTGCGGGACTACGCAGGTCGAGCAGCCAGACATAGGCGGCAAGACAGATGACGAATACCTGGCTGGCCAGGGGGGTGAGCACCGAACTGTGCCGGTACTTCACAATCACCCCGATCGCCAGCGCGCAGGTGATGCCGATGGCAAGGAGCAGCGCGGTGCCCAGCAGATCCCACGCGTTCTGGGTCAGCGTGGCGTTCTTGGCGGCCAGCCACAACACGATCGTGCCGTCGACGGCGATGCACAACACCAAGAGCACCCGGACTCGCGGTCGTAAGTCCCCGGCAGTGAACGTGTGCTGGGGCTCGTCACCACCGGGGGATGGCTCGCGGTCGGGCTTGGTGATTCTTGCGCTGCCACCGAAGGGGGTCTCAATCTTGATGTCCATGTGCGTCCCCTCACAGAATCGCCGCTGATGAGGGGACGATACGACGGCTCGTTAGGCCGGACACGGGTAATGCACTACCCGACTTTCAGCGCAGTCTGGCGCGGGCCCGCTCGGCCAACACGACCACCGAGGGATCTTCGGCCGGAATCTGGTCGATGGGCCACCAGCGCAGGTCCAGTGATTCGTCGCTGACGGTGATCTGGGCGCCCTCGGGCGCGCGCGCCAGGAACTGCAGATCGAGATGGCGAGTCGGCACACCCAGCGAGCATGTGATCGGATGTACATGTATGCCAAGCAGATTCGGCTCAAGAGTGAGGTCTGCTATCCCGGATTCCTCGGTGGCTTCACGCAGCGCGGCGGCCCGGACGGTGGCGTCCTCATCTTCGCAGTGGCCGCCCAGCTGAAGCCACTTACCCACGCGCGGGTGCAGGGTCAGCAGCGCCTGCGACCCGTCGTGGTTGACCACCAGCGCCGAGGCGGTGATATGGCCTGCGGCGCTGCGGCGACGGCAGGCGTCCGGATTGGCCTCGAGAAAGGCCAGAACGGAGTGCCGCAGGCTGTCCTGCTCGGTATCGGGCGTTTCCCACGCGGAGAGCAGCTCGACGGCGGAAGCTTGCAGACCTGAGATGCGGCTCATCAGAGCTCAACCAGCATCTGGCCGGCAGGAAGGGGAGTGCGGGGTTCCAGTGTCTCCTCGGGGTATCCGTGCGGATATCCGATGGCGATGGCCCCCATCGGTTCCCATGAGGCATCCAGCTCGAGCTGCCTGCGGACGACATCGGCGGCGAAGATGGTGGACCCGATCCAGCAGCTCCCCACGCCCCGCGCCGCCAGCGCCACCAACAGTGCCTGCACCGCCGCGCCCACCGCGACGGTGAACATGGTGTGTTCGGCCGCGTTGCGGCGCTCGTCCGGGTAGTCGTGGGCACCGTCGGGAACCAGGAACGGAATCACGATTTCGGGTGCGTCGTAGAGGATCTGTCCGCGGGCCACCCGTTTCTCGACGGATTCCGGGGTGCGTCCGTCTCCGCTGAGATCCACGGACCATGCCTGTTTCATGGCATCCAGCAGTGCGCGCCGTGTCGCCAGATCCCGTACCCATACGAATCTCACCGGATGGGTGTGATGCGGAGCGGGCGCCGTCAACGCCTCGCCGATGGCTTCCCGTAATAGATCGGAATCTACTGTGATATCAGCGAATTGACGGATAGAGCGGCGTACCAGCACCGCATCGCGGCGCCCCTGCTCCAGCGCTTCCGCGGTGCCGAGCCAGAACAAATCGTCGGGGCCCGAGCGCTGGAGGTCGCGGGCCACGCTGCCGTCGTCGGGCACCGACAGACCCCGCACCACCGCAACTGGTACATCGGTGAGCTTGCCCTTGACAAGGTCGGCGGCGGCGGCGATCTCGTCGACGATGGCCACCTCTGTCACCTGAAGTTCGTTGCCGTGCTTGTCCTTTGCGCCAGCGTAGCCATACAGGACGGGGATGCCGGAGGAACCGATGGCGGCATCGGTCTGGCCATTGCGCCAGGCCCGTCCCATGGTGTCGGTGATCACCACCGCTACGTTCACGCCCAGCTGTCGCGACAGTGCTGCCCGCACCGCCGCGGCGCTGCCATCGGGGTCGGTGGGGAGCAGTACGAGTTCGGCGGTATCGACATTGGACGCGTCGATTCCGGCGGCGGCCTGCACGATGCCGATGGTGTTCTCGGTGATCAGTGTCTTTCCCTTGCGGGCCAGCACGCGGACCGACTCGGAGTCGATCAGTTTGCGCCGCAAGGTGTCCCGCGCTTCGGGATCGGTAGGCGCCGCGACGATGCGGCCCTCGGCCTTGGAGATGATCTTGCTGGTGATCACGATCACATCGCTGTCCCGGATCCATGGTGCCGCCTCGGCGATGGTCTTGGCGACATCGTCGCCGGGGCGGAATTCCGGCAAGTCCGCAATGGGTAGAATCTCCACCGGAGCCGCCGAACCATGTTCCGGTGCAGGGGAATCCGCAGATGAGGTCATAGGGTAACTCCGGCCAGGTCGAGTCCCGCACGCACCATCGCCGCCGTCGCGTCCGGGTCGGTCATGAGCAGCGGAATCGACCGTACCTGAACTCCCGCAATGTGAGCGGCGTCACCCTCGTCGACCAGCCAGCCGTCCAGGATGCCGGTCTGTGAGCGGGCGCCGAAGTGTTCCCCGACACCTTGTGAGCTCACCTCGACACCGATCACGCGCAAACATTCGTCGGCCATTCCGCGGAGTGGCTTACCGGACACGATTGGCGAGTACCCGATGACCGGAGCGGTGGTTGTGCGGAGCGCCCCGCGAACTCCGCCGACCGCCAGGACGGCCCCGATGCTCACCACCGGATTGGAGGGAGCCAGCAAGACGGCATCTGCCTCGGCGATGGCTTCGGCAACGCCCGGGCCGGCCTTTGCTTCGTCCGCGCCGACGAACGCGAAACTGTGGGTCGGTACCTGTGCTCGGTGCTGCACCCACCACTGTTGGAAGTGGATGGCGCGCTGCTCCCCATCGGCGGGGTCGGTGATCACCACGTGGGTCTCGCAGCGGTCGTCGCTGGCGGGTAACAGGCGGACTCCGGGCTGCCATCGATTGCATAACGCTTCGGTGACCGCTGATAGCGGGTAACCGGCTCGCAGCATTTGACTGCGTATCAGGTGAGTGGCCAGGTCCCTGTCGCCGAGCGAGAACCAGTCGGGCTGGGCGCCGTAGGCCGCCAGTTCCTCCATGGCGTTCCACGTCTCGCCCCGGTGTCCCCAGCCGCGTTCCGGATCCACCCCTCCGCCCAGGGTGTACATGCAGGTGTCCAGGTCAGGGCAGATCCTGACGCCATGCATCCAGGCGTCGTCGCCAATGTTCACGATGGCGTTTATCTGATGCTTGCTGGAGTCCGATCCGAGCAAGCGTTGGACGCCGAGCAGGAAGCGCGCTCCGCCGACGCCGCCGACGAGGACGGTGAGTTTCACGCTGACCGACACTAGTGCGCCGGCAATGATGCGACACGCCACGAGGGCGCCACGCCGATTTTGTCGGTCGTAGATGGTATGAATTTTCGTCCTTCGCTTGACCCCGGCAGCGAACACGTGTGTAATCACACCAGTGTCATTCCTCGGGCTGGGTTTGGAAGTTGCAGGCGCAGACCGGGATTCGATCAGATGTTCGAATGGAATGGCCGGGAAGACGACAATGTGGCACGAAACCGGGCACGACGACTGCAAGTGGGAATGGTGAGGAGGCGGGACGATGCTGTTCGGGCACAATGAATTTGGCGCACACGACGAGCTGAGTTCCGGCGTCGGCACGGGTGCGACGGGCTTGCCGCCCGCACGTCCGCATCTGACGTTGGTGCAGAACGATTTTGATGCGCTGATTGGTGTCGCTGATGATCAGTGGCAAGAGAAGGCGCTGTGCGCACAGACCGATCCCGAGGCGTTCTTCCCTGAGAAGGGCGGGTCGACTCGCGAGGCCAAGCGCATCTGCCAGGGCTGCGAAGTCAAGGACGAGTGCCTTGAATACGCACTGGCCAACGACGAGCGGTTCGGTATCTGGGGCGGGTTGTCCGAGCGTGAGCGCCGCCGCCTGAAGCGGGGCATCATCTAACTCCGCGTTCGATCGGGCGGTTAGTCGCCCTCATCGGTGATGGTCGGGTCGATCACCGATGGTTCCACCCCCAGGTGGGTGGCAACCTGCGCCACCAGCAGATCGTGCAGGAGATCCGACAAATCCCCAGATTTCTTCGCGCGTAATTCGATCGGCTTGCGGAATAGGACAATTCGCGCCCGGGTGGTGTTACCCCGGGTGTCCACGCCGGCGGGAATAAGCCTTGCCAGCGGAATCGGTCCGTCGGCGATCACCTCCGGCGGCCATTGCACCGACTCGGGATCCTTGGGTTGGATGCGCGGAATCTCGTCCACCGCGACATCGAGACCCTCCAGCCGCGACTGCCACGCCCGCTCGATGGGTTCATAGGCCTCCAGCACCGCCATATCGAAGCGCTCGGCGCGTGAGCGCCAGCCGGGAACGGTCGGCGGCAAGAGCGGGCCACGGAAATCGCGCCCCCTTCGGGAGCCCTGCGAGCTCGATCCGCTCGCCGAGCCGCCGCGCCGTCCGTCACGTGCCATACGGGGAATGGTAACGGTGTGACTGCTGTGGCTGACGAATCACAACGAGCCGGTCACCCCGGGGTCTCTGCCTGATCACCGGAGGGTCTCAGTGGGTTCACAGCGCGTGTCTGCGGGTCGGAACGTGTTTGCGCACGCTAGCCTCAACGTTTGTGAGAGCCCCCCGTCGCTGCTGTCGACCCGGGTGCCCGAGTTCCGCCGTGGCGACGTTGACGTTCGTCTATGCGGACTCGACGGCCGTGGTTGGGCCGCTGGCCACGTCCAGCGAGCCGCATTCGTGGGATCTGTGCGCGCAGCACGCGAGCCGGATCACCGCGCCCCGTGGCTGGGAGCTGGTCCGGTACAACGGCCCCCTGCCGTCGAATCCCGAGGATGACGACTTGGTTGCCTTGGCCGATGCGGTTCGGGAACCCACCGGAGTGCGGATGGCCGCGGCGGGATTCAGCGAGCCCGCACTCGATATGGGAGGGCCTGCCACCTCGGCTGCTCCCCGGCCCGTGCATCCGGCTCCCGTCGGGCGGCGCCGCGGACATCTGCGGGTTCTGCCGGATCCGGCAGAGTAGTTCTGATCAGGTGCTTTCGGCTTGGCCCGGTGACATTCTGTACCCTCTCGCCGGACGTTCACGTTGGGCACTCGCCGACCACTAGGCTGGCCAGCGACACCTAACGTCCCTCGCTCGACAGATCAATAGGAGTGCTCTCGTCATGGCCCGGTCCGCCGACGCTGTCCACGCAGTCATCAAGGCGTACGACGTTCGTGGCCTCCTGGGCGAGCAGATCGATGAGTCCTTCGTGTTCGACGTGGGTTCTTCGTTCGCACGACTGGTCAAGGCAGAGCAGGCCGACGCCGGCGCGCCATTGCGGATCGTGGTGGGCCGGGACATGCGCGACTCGTCGCCTCCGCTGGCTCAGGCGTTCACCGAGGGTGTCACCGCTCAGGGCGTCGATGTCGTGCAGATCGGACTGGCATCCACTGACCAGCTGTACTTCGCTTCGGGGCTGTTGGATTGCCCGGGAGCCATGTTCACCGCCAGCCACAACCCGGCCGCGTACAACGGAATCAAGCTGTGCCGCGCCGGTGCCAAGCCGGTGGGCAGGGACACCGGCCTGGCCATCATCAGCGAGGAGCTGATCAACGGGGTGCCCGCGCACGACGGTGCGGCGGGCACGATCACCGAACGTGATGTTCTCGCCGAGTACGGCGAGTTCCTGCGGTCACTGGTTCAGTTGAGCGGGGCACGCCCCCTTCGGGTGGCTGTGGATGCGGGTAACGGTATGGCCGGACACACGACACCGGCGGTGCTGGGTGCGATTCCGTCGATTGCGCTCGCGCCGTTGTACTTCGAGTTGGACGGCAACTTCCCCAACCACGAAGCCAACCCGCTCGACCCCGAGAACCTGCGCGATCTGCAGGCCTTCGTGGTGGCCGAGGGTGCTGACATCGGCCTCGCCTTTGATGGCGACGCCGACCGGTGCTTCGTCGTCGATGAGCGCGGACGGGCCGTATCTCCTTCCGCGGTAACCGCTTTGGTTGCGCGTCGAGAGCTGGAGCGGGAAATCGGCGGCACCATCATCCACAATCTGATCACCTCCCGTGCCGTCCCCGAGCTTGTCGTCGAGCACGGCGGAACACCGGTGCGCTCTCGCGTCGGCCACTCGTTCATCAAGGCATTGATGGCCGAGACGGGCGCGATCTTCGGCGGTGAGCATTCCGCGCACTACTACTTCCGGGACTTCTGGGGCGCCGACTCCGGAATGCTGGCGGCACTGCACGTGCTGGCAGCCCTCGGCGAGCAGGACCGGCCGCTCTCAGATCTCATGTCTGATTACGAGCGGTACGCATCCTCCGGCGAGATCAACTTCCGCGTCTCGAATGCCAAGGCATGTATCGACGAGGTGTTGAAGTCGTTTGGCACACAGATAGTTTCGATCGACCATCTCGACGGCGTCACCGTCGACATCGGTAGCGGAACGTGGTTCAACCTGCGCACGTCCAACACCGAGCCACTGCTGCGCCTCAACGTCGAGGCCCGCACCGACGAAGATGTGGCGGGTGTGGTCGCGCGCGTCACCGAGTTGGTCGACCGCACCGAGGCCGCGACCTGATGAAGGCCACCATCGATCTGGACGACGCCGAGGCGCTGTTGGCGGCCGACCGCGATGGTTCGCTGCAGGCCGCTTCGATGGCCGGCTCGCAGGTGCGGGCGGTTGGTACAGCCATCGCCGAGGGTGCCCTGGACCCGCTTCACGTGGAGGACCGGTCGCGCGCGCTCGTGTGGGTCGCGGGCCGCGGCACCGCCGCAACGGCGGGAGCGGTTCTGGCTGGGGCGCTGTCGGATACCGCGAGTCTTCCGTTCGTTACCGCCACCCGGGCTCCGGTGTGGGTGGGCCCCCTCGATGTCATGGTGGTGGCCGGTGACGATGCCGGTGATCCTGCTCTCACTGCTGCGGTATCGATGGGTACCCGTCGGGGTGCCCGGGTGGTCATCGCCGCACCCGATGAGGGTCCCTTGGCGGATTCCGGTGCTGGCCGGGCGATTTCACTGGCGCCCCGGTTGCGGGTGCCCGACACATTCAGTCTTGCTCACAACCTCGCTGTTGGGGCGGCAGTGCTGGGGGTGCTCGACAGGGCCATCGTGCCCGACGTTATGGCGATCGCCGATGAAGTGGATGGCGAGGTGTCCCGGAACACCGTGGGCCGGGAAATCTTCACCAACGCCGCCAAGGTGATCGCGACGCGATTGACCGGTGGACCCGCGGTGTTCTGCGGGGATCGATCGGTCACCGTGGCGCTCGCGCAACATGCGGCGGCAACGCTGCTGCGGCTGACGCAGCGCACCGCTACCGCGTGCGGCCTTCCGCAAGCGTTGGCCGCGATGCGGGATGCGTTGTCGAGCAGGAGCTCTGGTGAGAGCTCATTGTTCCATGACGAGTTCATCGACGGCCCCCGCGGCGATGGCCCACCGCGGATACTTGCCCTTGCCACCGATAGCGACTTCCAATCGGTTGCGGCGCGGATCGATGGTGTCGATGAAGCGCAGCTGGTGAGCACCACCGATCTTGGTGACGTGGCGGCCCGACCGTCGGAGCTCGCGCAGCTGATGATGCTCGCGACACGACTCGAAATGGCCTCGGTGTACGCCCGGCTCGGCGGGGGGAGATCCGGGCTGTGAATCTGCTCAGGGGGGCGATAAGGACGTACGCCTGGGGTTCGCGGACGGCGATCGCCGAGTTCACCGGACGCCCCACACCGACACCGCATCCGGAAGCCGAACTGTGGCTGGGTGCGCACCCTGCCGACCCGGCCTACCTGGAAACCGGTGGTGGCGCAGAGTCATTACTCGATGTGGTGGCCGCAGATCCGGCAGGGCAGTTGGGTCCGGCGTCGGTGGCTGAGTTCGGCGATCAATTGCCCTTCCTGCTCAAGGTGCTGGCGGCGGACGAGCCGCTGTCCCTGCAAGCCCACCCCAGTGCGCAGCAGGCGGCAGATGGATACGCGCGGGAAGAGGCGGCGGGTGTCCCGCTCAACTCTCCGGTGCGCAATTATCGGGATCGCAATCACAAGCCCGAACTGGTTGTGGCGCTGGATCGTTTTGAGGCGCTGGCGGGCTTTCGCGACCCAGGTGACACCGTCGAACTCTTTCGCGCGCTCGATGTCGGCGAGCTGACACCCTATGTGAATCTGTTGGCCGGACAATCCGATGCCGATGGGCTGCGCGCCCTGTTCACCACCTGGATAACCCTTCCGCAGCCCAGCCTGGATCTGTTGGTGCCTGCCGTGCTCGAGGGCGCCGTGCGTTATCTGTCGTCCGGCCACGAGCGTTTCGCTGGTGAGGCGCGCACGCTTCTGGAGTTGGGTGAGCGGTATCCGGCGGACGCCGGAGTACTTGCCTCGTTGTTGTTGAATCGGCTCACGCTGGAACCGGGGGAGGGGATCTACCTGCCCGCCGGAAATCTGCATGCGTACCTGCGCGGTCTGGCCGTCGAGATCATGGCCAATTCCGACAACGTGCTGCGCGGCGGGCTTACTCCCAAGCACGTCGATGTACCCGAATTGCTTCGGGTGCTGGACTTTTCACCCGCCGCCGAAAAGCACCTGCATGTTGAGACCGTCACCGACGGTGCACAGACTCGGTACCTCACGCCCGCCAGGGAGTTCGCGTTATCGCGATTCGATCTGGTGGATGGCGAACGCGTTCCGGTGGAGGTAAAAGGACCGCGGATAGTGCTGTGCACGCGGGGCAGCGTGCGGTTGGACGGTATGGGGCCGGACCTTGACGTTCATGCGGGACAGTCGGTGTGGATACCGGCCGACGGCGGAGATGTGACGCTGACCGGGCAGTCCGACGCCCGTGTATTCATGGCAACAGTTGACGCGGACGCGTGACCGTCCGTCAGGACAATGCGAGCGGGAACAGAAGGAGAGTCGATGTCGGCAGGCGGCAGTAAGAGGGCGATCATCGCGGCGCTGGCGGCGAACGCGGGTATCGCGGCGGCCAAGTTCGTCGGATTCCTGATCACCGGGAGTTCGTCGATGCTCGCCGAGTCCGTGCACTCGGTGGCGGACACCTCTAACCAGGGGCTGCTGCTCTACGGGCAGCGCGCCGCGAGTAAGGAAGCAGATCGACTGCACCCGTTCGGATATGGACGTAGCCGATTCTTCTACTCTTTTGTGGTCGCGCTGGTGCTGTTCACGCTCGGCTCGGTCTTCGCCCTCTATGAGGGCTATCACAAGATCCACGCTCCCGAGCATCTGCAGTCGCCCATTGTCGCGATTGTGATCCTGGTGTTGGCCATAGGTTTGGAGGGCTACAGCTTCCGCACCGCCTTCGTGGAATCCAAACCGCTGAAGGGCAAAGCCAGCTGGTGGCAGTTCATCCGAAACTCCCGTAACCCGGAGCTTCCCGTCGTGCTGCTCGAAGACACCGGTGCTCTGCTGGGGCTGGCCTTCGCGCTGTTCGGCGTCGGCATGACGATTCTCACGGGCGACCCCGTGTGGGATGGGATTGGCACCGTGGCGATCGGTGTGCTGCTGGGCGTCATCGCGATCGTTTTGATGGTCGAGATGAAGAGCCTGCTGATCGGTGAAGGTGCGACCGCGACGCAGGAGCGCGCGATCCTGGACGCGCTGACCGGCACCGATCACGTCGAGCGGGTAATCCATTGCCGTACTCAGTATCTGGGTCCCGAGGAGCTTCTGGTCGCGGCCAAGATTGCGATCGCGCCCGATGCGGATCTGCCGTTGGTCGCCGCCACGATCGATGCCGCAGAACGGCGGGTGCGCGAGGCGGTGCCGATCGCGCAGGTGATCTATCTCGAGCCCGATCTGGATCGTTCGGCCGTCAATTCTTAGCCGGCCGGTGTGATCAACAGTGGTGAGCACGGGGGTTGTGCAAGACTGCCGTAATGCCAGGTAGCGGATTGTGGCGAACCAAGTCTGTCGAGCAGTCGATCGCGGATACCGACGAGCCGGAAACGAAGCTCCGTAGGGACCTAACGTGGTGGGATCTCACCGTTTTCGGGGTCTCTGTGGTCATCGGAGCCGGTATCTTCACCGTCACGGCATCGACGGCCGCCAATGTCACCGGTCCGGCGATATCGCTGTCCTTCATCATGGCTGCGATCGGGTGTGGCCTGGCCGCGATGTGCTACGCCGAGTTCGCATCGACCATTCCGGTTGCAGGCAGCGCCTATACGTTCTCCTATGCGACATTCGGTGAGTTCGCGGCCTGGATCCTGGGATGGGATCTCATCTTGGAGTTCTCGGTTGGTGCGGCCACCGTCGCGAAGGGCTGGTCGAGCTATCTGAGCACGGTATTTGGGTTATCGAGTGGCACAGTGCATCTCGGATCGCTCAAGATCGACTGGGGCGCGCTGCTCATTGTCTCGGTGTTGACGGTGCTGCTGGCCGTCGGCACCAAGCTGTCTTCACGGGTGTCCCTCGTCATCACGACCGTCAAGGTCCTGGTGGTGCTGCTGGTGATCATCGTCGGCGCGTTCTTCATCAAGGCGGCCAACTACACACCGTTCGTTCCACCGGCGGAGGCAGGAAGTTCCAGCAGGACCGGTTTGGATCAGTCCCTGTTTTCGTTCATCGCCGGCGGCTCCGGAAGCCAGTACGGCTGGTTCGGGGTGCTGGCGGGCGCCTCGATCGTGTTCTTCGCGTTCATCGGGTTCGATGTCGTCGCCACCACCGCGGAGGAAACGCGGAACCCGCAAAAAGATGTGCCGCGCGGCATCATCGCCTCGCTCGTCATCGTCACCGTTCTGTACGTCGCGGTCACGGTGGTGCTCTCGGGCATGGTCAAGTACAGCGACCTGCGGGCGGCCGATTCGCACCCGAATCTGTCCACGGCATTTCACCTCAACGGTGTCGACTGGGCGGCCAAGGTCATCGCCATCGGCGCGCTGGCCGGCCTGACCACGGTGGTGATGGTGCTGATGCTCGGACAGATCCGCGTCATCTTCGCGATGTGCCGTGATGGACTGCTGCCCCGCGAACTCGCCCGGACGGGATCGCATGGCACACCCATACGCATCACCCTCATCGTGGGCTTTCTTGTCGCGATAGCGGCGTCTCTCACCCCGATAGAGGGGCTGGAAGAGATCGTCAACGTCGGGACATTGTTCGCCTTTGTGCTGGTGTCGGCCGGCGTCATCGTGCTGCGGCGCTCCCGGCCCGACTTGCCCCGTAGCTTCCGCACACCGGGTGTGCCGTGGCTGCCCGTGGTCGCGATCCTGGCGTGCGGGTGGTTGATGCTCAATCTCGCCGTCCGCACCTGGATGTTCGCATTGGCCTGGATGGTCATCGGCGTGATCGTCTACTTCGCTTATAGCCGCAGGCACTCGGTGCTGGGGTTGCGGGTAGCCGTCGAGAAGTAGCGCGCTCCCTATCTCTCCGTGGGTCCCTTGTGGGTGACGCACACCACCAGGCACTTTACAAAACATAGTCATTTGTCTAGACAAGCGACGAATCATGTCCTATCGTCAAATCTGTTCGGTGACGTACCTCACGCAGATATAGACCGAGGAGATAGTGACGATGACGTCAAACCTTGATGCAGCCCATGACCTGCCCGTCCAGTGGCGCGACCGCAAGCGCCACATGTGGCTGTACGGGATGATCCCGCCCACCGCGATCTTCATTGCGACGGCGCTGGTTTATGCGATGAACCAGCTCGGATGGCAGCAGTTCTCGCCGTTCTTCTTCTGGATCGGCCCACTGCTGGTGTACGTGATCCTGCCGCTGCTGGATCTGCGGTTCGGTGCCGACGGCGAGAACGCACCCGATGAGGTGATGGAGGCGCTGGAGAACGACAAGTACTACCGCTATTGCACGTACATCTTCATTCCCTTCCAGTACGCGAGCTTCTTCCTGGGGGCCTACTACTTCACCGCCACCGACCTGAGTTGGATCGGGTTCGACAACGGCATCAGCTGGATCTCCAAGCTGGGTATCGCCTTGTCGATTGGTGTGCTCGGCGGCGTCGGCATCAACACGGCCCACGAGATGGGGCACAAGAAAGACGAGCTGGAGCGCTGGCTCTCGAAGATCACACTGGCGCAGACGTTCTACGGCCACTTCTATATCGAGCACAACCGCGGACACCATGTGCGCGTCGCGACACCTGAGGATCCGGCCAGCTCGCGATTCGGCGAGACGTTCTGGGGCTTCTGGCCGCGCAGCGTCTGGGGCAGCCTGAAGTCTTCGTGGAATCTGGAGGCCACCCGCATGAAGCGGCTGAACCGCTTCGTGCTGCACCCCAGCAACGATGTGGTGAACGCCTGGCTGATGACGGTGGTGTTGTTCGGGGTCACCATCGCCATCTTCGGCACCGCGGTCATCCCGTACCTGATCATTCAGGCCATCTACGGCTTCACCTTCCTGGAGACGGTGAACTACCTGGAGCACTACGGGCTGCTGCGGCAGAAGGTCGCCGGCGGGCGGTACGAGCGCTGCACCCCCAAGCACAGCTGGAACTCCGATCACCTGGTGACCAACATCTTCCTGTACCACCTGCAGCGGCACAGCGATCACCACGCCAACCCCACCCGGCGCTACCAGACTCTGCGCAGCATGGACGGTGCTCCGAACCTGCCCAGTGGCTACGCCACGATGCTGACGCTGGCCTACTTTCCGCCGCTGTGGCGCAAGGTGATGGATCAGCGGGTGCTGGATCACTACGACGGCGACATCACCAAGGTCAACATCCAGCCCAGCAAGCGCGCCAAGATTCTGGCCAAGTACGGCGTAACCGAACAGGCGGCCTGACATGTCCCAGTACCGTTGCCCCATATGTCAGTACGTGTACGACGAGAGCACGGGTGCCCCTCGCGAGGGGTTCCCGGCCGGGACGGCGTGGTCGGAGGTTCCCGACGACTGGTGCTGCCCCGACTGCGGAGTGCGCGAGAAGGTGGATTTTGAAGCCCTGCAAGGAGCGGAATCATGAGCGACGACGACTACAAGTTGTTCGAATGCATGCAGTGCGGATTTCAGTACGACGAGGCGCTGGGCTGGCCGGAGGACGGTATCGAGCCGGGCACTCGCTGGGATGACATCCCCGAGGACTGGAGCTGCCCGGACTGCGGGGCCGCCAAGGCCGACTTCGTGATGGTGGAGATCGCGCGGCCATGACATTGACCGAGTACACCGCGCCTGCCAGGCTCCACGGTGTGACGCCACGAGTGCCGTATGCAGAGGCCGCGCGGGCGCTGCTTCGCGAATCGGTGCTTGATGCGCTCGGAGACCTTCTGCGTCATCAGGATTGGTCGGCAGTGACCATGTCGGCGGTCGCCCGCCGGGCAGGAGTCAGTCGTCAGACGCTGTACAACGAATTCGGTTCCCGGCAGGGGCTGGCTCAGGGATACGCCCTGCGGCTGGCCTTGCGTCTGGCCGACTCCGTCAACGACGCGATCTACGCCAACGTCGGTGATATCCATGGCGCGTTGCACCAGGGATTCGCGGCCTTCTTCGCCGAGAGTGCCGCAGACCCCATGGTCATCTCGTTGTTGACAGGCGAGGCCAAGCCCGAACTCATGCGCCTCGTGACGGTCGACAGCGCGTTGATCGTGCTGCCGGCGTCGGCGCGGCTCACCGAGTCGTTTGCGAACAGCTGGGTGGCCGCCAGTGAGGAAGACGCGGCCATCCTCGCGAGGTCGATTGTGCGGCTGGCGATTAGTTACGTGTCGATGCCGCCGGAGTCGGATCATGATGTGGCGCTCGATATGGCGCGCCTGCTGTCCCCGTTCGTGGAAGCCAACGCGCTCACCGACAAGGCCCCCGCAAGCGGGACGGGCCCCCAGTGACCTGCGCATCCATAAATCTCGCTACCTGATCTAACTATCTGTTGCTTACACGCGCTAACCTGGTGACGGACCCGTGTGTGTCAGTTGAATTGACATACAGGAATTATTCAAGCGACGCGATTGAGGTGGCGATGACCGAGCTGGTGGCCGACGTACGCAACGGCATTGATTACAAGGTGGCCGATCTTTCCGAGGCCGAGTTCGGCCGCAAGGAGATCCGTCTCGCCGAGCATGAGATGCCCGGCCTCATGGCGCTGCGTCGCGAGTACGCGGATGTATTGCCGCTCAAGGGCGCTCGCATTTCGGGCTCGCTGCACATGACGATCCAGACCGCGGTGCTGATCGAGACGTTGACGGCCCTGGGCGCCGAGGTGCGCTGGGCTTCTTGCAACATCTTCTCCACCCAGGACCATGCGGCGGCGGCGATCGTCGTCGGCCCGCACGGCACCCCGGAGGAGCCTCAGGGCACCCCGGTCTTCGCCTGGAAGGGCGAGACGCTGGAGGAGTACTGGTGGGCCGCCGAGCAGATGCTCACCTGGCCGAACGAGCCGGCCAACATGATCCTCGACGACGGCGGCGACGCCACCATGCTGGTGCTGCGCGGCGCGCAGTTCGAGCAGGCCGGCGTGGTGCCCCCGGCGGACGACAACGACTCGGCCGAGTACAAGGTCTTTCTGAACCTGCTGCGTGAGCGGTTCGAAACCGACAAGGACAAGTGGACCAAGATCGCCGAGTCGGTCCAGGGTGTCACCGAGGAGACCACCACCGGCGTGCTGCGCCTGTACCAGTTCGCCGCTGCCGGCGAACTGGCGTTCCCGGCCATCAACGTCAACGACTCGGTGACCAAGAGCAAGTTCGACAACAAGTACGGCACCCGGCACTCGCTGGTCGACGGCATCAACCGCGGCACCGACGTGCTCATCGGTGGCAAGAAGGTGCTGATCTGTGGCTACGGCGACGTCGGCAAGGGCTGCGCCGAGTCCCTCGCGGGACAGGGCGCTCGTGTGCAGGTCACCGAGATCGACCCGATCAACGCGCTGCAGGCGCTCATGGACGGGTTCGATGTCGTCACCGTCGAGCAGGCCATCGGCAATGCCGACATCGTGGTGACCGCGACCGGTAACTACGACATCATCCTGCTGGACCACATGAAGGCCATGAAGGACCAGGCGATCCTGGGCAACATCGGCCACTTCGACAACGAGATCGACATGGCGGCCCTCGAGAAGTCCGGCGCCACGCGGCTCAACATCAAGCCGCAGGTCGACCTGTGGACCTTCGGGGACTCGGGCAAGTCGATCATCGTGCTGTCCGAGGGGCGTCTGCTCAACCTGGGTAACGCCACCGGACACCCGTCGTTCGTGATGAGCAACAGCTTCTCCAACCAGGTGATCGCGCAGATCGAGCTGTGGACCAAGAACGACGAGTACGACAACGAGGTTTACCGACTGGCCAAGCACCTGGATGAGAAGGTGGCGCGCATTCACGTCGAGGCTCTCGGCGGCACGCTGACCAAGCTCACCAAGGATCAGGCCGAGTACATCGGCGTCGACGTGGAAGGCCCGTACAAGCCGGAGCACTACCGCTACTGATCGCCGCTCATCCGCGTAGAGGCCCCTTGCACTCCGGTGCCGGGGGCCTTTGCGTAGGCTGACCAGCCGTGGGCCAGCTGATTGCGATCGAGGGTGTCGACGGCGCGGGCAAGCGCACGCTTACCGCCGCGCTGACGAAGCGCTGCGGATTGCAGGGGTTATCCGTTGCGACGCTGGATTTTCCGCGCTACGGACGCTCGGTGCACGCCGATCTCGCGGCCGAGTCGCTCAAGGGCGGGCACGGCGATGTGGTGTCCTCCGCGTACGCGATGGGACTGCTGTTCGCCCTCGACCGCCGCAGTGCGCTCGGTGAGATAGCCGAGCTGATCGCCGCGAACGATTTGGTGATACTGGATCGCTGGGTTGCGTCCAACGCTGCCTATGGCGCGGCGCGGCTGCATCAGGACGGCGGCGGCGACATGGCGCGCTGGGTCTATGAGCTTGAGTACCAACGCTTTGGCCTGCCGCATCCCGACCGGCAGGTGTTCTTGAACGTTTCCCCGGAGCTTGCTCAGCAGCGGGCGCGGCACCGCGAGGAGCAGGAGAGCGCGCGCACCCGCGATACCTATGAGCGTGATGCGGATCTGCAGTCGCGGGTCTCCGCGGCGTATGCCGATTTGGCGCAACGGAATTGGGGTGGCCCATGGGTGATCACCGATGGCGCCGACCCGGATGCGTTGGCCGAGAGGCTCCTACGCCGAGTGTGAAGATTCGGCGGGTATTTCGCCGAATTACCGCCGTGGCTTCACACTCGACGGGTGTGACCGTAGAGGCTCACCATTCACTGGCTTCGGCCTCTTCCTCGCGGTCGACATGCCAGCGCACCGAGGAGACGGCTGGTTCCATGGACAGGCGGCTCACCGCGGACTCCAGCAGTGAGTCGTTGCGCTCTTCGGCGCTCAGCTTCGCCACCACGCGCACATGCTTGCCGTCTTCGACGTCATAGGACCGCACCGATTGCAGCGCGAATTCGGGCCTGCTGACGGCCTGCACGGTGAGTGCGCGGATGTGCGCCTCGGTCTCGTCGGTGGTGGTGACCTCGAACAGGTACGCGGCCGGCCGGGCTTCGCGGCCGATGGCAGGCTGGCGATCCAGCAGATGTCCGAGCGGCCGCAACAGCACGTTGGCCAGCACGATGGCGGCGGTACCGACTATCGCGACGTCGTACATCCCGCCGCCGGCCAGTGCCCCCACGGCGGCGGTGGCCCACATGGTGGCGGCGGTGTTCAGTCCGGTGATGGTTGCGCCCTGCTTCATGATCACGCCGGCGCCGAGGAAACCGATGCCCGAAACAATCTGTGCTGCAACGCGAGTCGGGTCGGCGCCGGGGCCGTGGAAGCTGTAGCCGCCCATGATGACGAAGAGTGTCGCACCCAGGCACACCAGCGCGTTGGTGCGCAGGCCGGCATTTTTGGCGCGCCACTGCCGTTCGATCCCGATGACGCAACCCAGGCCAAATCCCAGGGCTACGCGGATGATGACATCCCAATGACTCATGATGGGTCCTGTTCTCTTGCAGTGGCTTCGAGGTGCACACAACGGTGTGGTGCAACAAGAGCGCCTTCGCGCGCGACCCTGATGTGCGTTAGAAGGCGCTGTGGATACTCGGAGGTTGACTATCGGACATAGTCGCGTCACCTCCTAAGCGTGTGCGCAAAGCGCGCATGAACCACTGCTGAACAAAGCGCCATCATTAAACACCCGTCTGCCGGTGACCGGCAAGGCGTCCGCGTGCTTCGTGGATATCCACGCCACATTGGGGGCGGGACGGCAGGATTGGTGCGTGTTCTTCGATCTGAGTGTGCGAGATTTCCTGGACCGCGCGGAGCTGGTGTATCCCGACCGCGTCGGGGTTGTCGACGAGCCGGTGCAACCGGCGCCCTCCTGGGGAGCGGTGACCTACCGGCAGCTTGCCGAGCGGGCGCGCGGGCAGGCCGCGGCACTCGACGGTCTGGGTGTCGGACCGGGGGAGCGGGTCGCGATTGTCTCGCAGAACAGTGCGCGACTGCTCACCTCGTTCTTCGGGGTTTCCGGGTGGGGACGCATCCTGGTACCCGTCAACTTTCGGTTGGCTCCCGCTGAGATCGAGTACATCGTCGAGCACTCACGGGCTTCGGTACTGATAGTGGACCCGGAGGTGCGTGGGCTGCTCGACACCGTGCGCGCCACCCATAACTTCGTGCTGGGAGAGGATGACGCCGCGATATTCGGTGAGATCAGCTCGCCGCAGCGTGCCGATCCGAGACCATGGTCGTGCACCGAATCAGACACCGCCACTTTGAATTACACCTCAGGAACCACGAGCCGGCCCAAAGGCGTGCAACTCACTCATCGCAACATCTGGATCAACGCAGTCGTTTTCGGGTTGCATGCCACCCTGCGTGACGACGATGTGCTGCTGCACACGTTGCCGATGTTCCATTGCAACGGGTGGGGGTGGCCGTATGCGGCGACCGGAATGGGTGGCCGGCACATCGTGCTGCGCAAGGTCGACGGTGACGAGATCTTGCGGCGTATCGCAGAGCATGGAGTCACCGTGATGTGCGCGGCGCCAACGGTCGTCGATTCTGTGCTGGATGCGGCGGCCCGTTGGCAGGGGCCCATCCCCGGCCGGGACCGGGTTCGGATCATCGTCGCGGGTGCGCCGCCCCCGACGCGAACCATCGAGCGCGTGCGTGCTGAACTCGGCTGGGAGTTCATCCAGATATACGGGCTCACCGAGACCGCACCGCTGATCACGATGAATCGCTTTCGGTCCGAGTGGGCCGATCTCGACGACCACCAGCAGGCTCGCATGCTGGGCCGCGCGGGAGCCCCGGCGATAGGTGTGCGGGTATCGATCGCCGAGGACGGTGAGGTACTCACTCAGTCGAACACGAATCTTGACGGCTACTGGGATCAGCCGGAGGCGACCACGGAAGCATTGGCGGGCAATTGGTTTCATACCGGTGATCGCGGATCGATGTCCGACGGGTACCTGAGCATCTCGGACCGCAAGAAGGACATCATCATTACCGGCGGCGAGAACGTGTCGTCCATCGAAGTGGAAGACGCGCTGATATCTCATCCAGGGGTCCGTGAGGCTGCCGTCGTCGGAGTGCCCGACGACAAGTGGGGCGAACTGGTTACCGCTGTCGTGGTGATCTCGGTGACAGATCCGGGGACAGATCCGCCGACCGGGCCGGATCTCATCGCGCACTGCCGGGAGCATCTGGCCGGATACAAATGCCCCAAACGCGTCGAGTTCGTCGATTCCTTACCCAGAACCGCGACCGGGAAGATTCAGAAGTTCAGGATCCGCCAGCAGCTCGCGTGAGACTAGTTCGCAACTCGCCCCTTTGGTACCCCGGTTTTGTCACGATCTAGTGACACGATGGGCTCTATGAGGCAAAGGATCCTTGTTGTCGACGATGACGCGTCATTGGCAGAGATGCTCACCATCGTGTTGCGCGGGGAGGGCTTCGAGACGGCAGTGGTGAGCGACGGTACTCAGGCGCTCACCGCGGTCCGTGAGCTGCGCCCCGATCTGGTTCTATTGGATCTCATGCTGCCCGGGATGAATGGCATCGACGTATGCCGGGTGCTGCGTTCCGATTCCGGTGTGCCGATCGTCATGCTGACCGCCAAGACCGACACCGTCGATGTGGTGCTCGGCCTGGAGTCGGGTGCCGACGACTACATCATGAAGCCGTTCAAGCCCAAGGAGCTCGTCGCACGTATTCGTGCCCGGTTGCGGCGCAACGACGACGAACCCGCCGAGCTGCTGAACATCGCGGGCATCGACATCGATGTTCCCGCGCACAAGGTGACGCGCGAGGGCGAGCAGATCTCCCTGACCCCGCTGGAGTTCGACCTGCTGGTGGCGCTGGCACGCAAACCGCGCCAGGTGTTTACTCGTGATGTGCTGCTCGAACAGGTGTGGGGCTACCGTCACCCGGCCGATACCCGGCTGGTGAATGTCCACGTGCAGCGGCTGCGGGCGAAGGTCGAGAAGGATCCCGAGAATCCGACCGTGGTGTTGACCGTTCGAGGAGTGGGATATAAGGCCGGACCCCCGTGATCTTCAGCTCGAAGCGGCGCATTCAGCGGCGATCGGCACCACTGGTACGCGGACTGAAGGCACTGAGTCGAGCGGTCGGGTTCACCTGGCGCCGTTCCCTGCAGGTGCGGGTGGTGGTGTCCAATTTGGCGCTGTCCTCCCTGGTCATCCTGATTCTGGGATTCGTGCTCACCAGCCAGGTGACCGACCGCATTCTGGAGTCGAAGATTCGGGTCGCGACCGAAGAGATGGAACGCGCTCGCGTCATCGTCAGCGATGACGTCGGTGGCGAGGAGACGCGGTCGCTGCAGAGCAGCCTGGAGCTGGCCCGTAACCAGCTGCTGAACGGCAGCAAGGGATCCGAAGGCGGTGGCGCCGGAGCGTTTGACGCGGTCCTGCTGGTGCCCGGCGACGGTCCCCGCGAGGCGACGTCGGCTGGCCCCGCCACCCAGATCCCCGGCCCGCTGCGCGAATTCGTCAAGGCCGGTCAGGTCAGTTACCAGTATTCGACAGTCCATACCGAGAGCTTCTCCGGGAAAGCTCTGGTCATCGGCTCGCCGACCACGTCGAAGGTCACCGCGCTCGAGCTGTACCTGGTCTTCCCGCTGTCGAACGAGGAAAGCACGATTTCGCTGGTGCGCGGCACCATCGTCACCGGCGGTGTGGTGCTGCTGGTGCTGCTGGCGGCCGCCGCGCTGCTGGTCGCGCGCCAGGTGGTGTTGCCGGTGCGGTCGGCCTCGCGCATTGCCGAGCGATTCGCCGAAGGACATCTGTCCGAACGCATGCCGGTGCGCGGTGTCGATGACATGGCACGGCTCGCGGTGTCGTTCAACGACATGGCCGAAAGCCTCTCGCGGGAGATCACCCAGCTGGAAGAGTTCGGAAACCTGCAGCGCCGCTTCACCTCCGACGTCAGCCACGAACTGCGTACACCGTTGACCACGGTGCGCATGGCGGCCGATCTCATCTACGACAACCGTGAGGAGCTCGACCCGGCGCTGCAGCGTTCCGCCGAACTGATGGTCAACGAGCTCGACCGGTTTGAGACGCTGCTGAGTGACCTGCTGGAAATCTCGCGGCACGACGCCGGCGTGGCCGAGCTCGCCGTGGAGCAGGTGGATCTGCGCGACACCGTCAAGACCGTGGTGGCTTCGGTCAAGCACCTGGCAGACGAGTTGGACACCGAGGTAGAGCTCGACATGCCCGACAGCGAGATCATCGCGGAGGTGGATCCCCGTCGGGTGGAGCGGATTTTGCGCAACCTTGTCGCCAACGCGATCGACCACAGCGAGCACAAGCCCGTCACCATCCGGATGGCCGCCGATATCGACAGCGTCGCCGTCACCGTGCGCGATCGCGGAGTTGGACTGCGTCCCGGTGAGGAAAAGCTGGTGTTCAACCGGTTCTGGCGTGCCGACCCATCGCGCAAGCGTCACTCGGGCGGCACCGGGCTGGGGTTGGCGATCAGCGTCGAGGACGCCCGGTTGCATCAGGGTCGCCTGGAGGCGTGGGGAGAACCAGGCAACGGGGCGCTTTTCCGATTGACGGTGCCGTTGGTTCGTGGGCATAAAGTGACCACGAGCCCGCTTCCGTTGAACCCGACCAGCCGTCCGAGTGCTGGTGCGCGCCGGCCGGTTTCGCGGGGAACTCAGCCAGGGGAACGGGGAATCCAGCCGGGGGAGCAGGAGACCACACCAATGCGTACCTCGGGTGCCAAGGCCGACCACGTGCGGGAGTCGTCCTGATGCGCCGCCGGGTGGCCGCGGTACTGACCGCGGTGGCACTCGGTATCACCGGCTGTGCCGGAGTGCCGACCTCGTCCTCGCCACAGGCCATCGGCACGGTGCAGCGGCCATTACCGCCAGGGATGCCGGCACCCACCCCGGGGATGGAACCCGAGACGGTGCTGCGCGAATTCTTGAAGGCGACCGCGGACCCCTCTAACAGGCACCGTGCGGCGCGCCAGTTCCTCACCGAATCCAGTTCGCGGACGTGGGATGACGCGGGCGATGCGGTGCTGATCGAGTCGCCGTCATTCGCCGACCAGCGCGGCGTCGATCGATGGACGATCAATGTGCGCGCCAACAAGTTGGGCACGCTGTCCGACATCGGGGTCTTCGAGATGCACCAGGGTGATGTTCAGGATCCCCAGTTCACGCTGGTGAAGGCCAACGGCGAATGGCGGATCGATTCGTTGCCCAATGGGGTGTTCCTTGACTGGGGGCAGTTTCAGTCCACCTATCGCCGGTACACGGTGTACTTCGCCGACCCGGCGGGTCGCACGGTCGTGCCCGATCCGCGCTATGTGGCGGTCAACGATCCCGATCTGCTGGCCACCGAGCTCGTGTACAAGCTGCTGTCCGGCCCACGCCCGGAACTGGTTGGGGCGGTGCGCAACCACCTGAGCGGTCTGCGGTTGCGCGGCCCGCTGACCCGCGTCGATGGCAGCAGGGTGGACGTGGGGCGCGGATACGGCGGCGTGCGCGTGGAGCTGGAGGGCAACCTCACGCCCGATCAGCGGACCCGCCAGTTCCTTGCCGCGCAGGTGATTTGGACGCTCTCGCGGGCCGGTATCGCCGGGCCGTACGTCCTGCAGGTCAACGGTGCTCCCCTCGACGAGCAGTTCGCGGAAGGCTGGAGCACCCAGAACGTCGCGTCGACCGACCCCGGCGCATCGGAGGGCGCGGGGGTGGGCCTCTACGGATTGTTGAACGGGTCCATGGTGACGGTCGACCGTGATGCCGCGGTGCCCGTGCGTGGATCTTTTGGCCAAGTGGGAAACCAGGTTTCGGCTGCACTCTCGCGTAGTGGGCGTCAGATTGCCTCGGTAATCCGGGTGCAGGGCGGAGACGATCCGCAGATGTCGCTCTGGGTGGGTGCCAACGGCGCCAACGGCAGCGAGGCCGTCGGCGGTAAGACGCTGACCCGCCCGACCTGGGCGCTCGACGACGCGGTGTGGACGGTGATCGACGGCGGCCGAGTGGTCCGGATAATCCAGGAAGCCACCACGTCGATGGTGGCGGTGCTGCCCGTCGAATCATCCGCGGTGGCGGAGAAGTACAAGGGCCCCATCAGCGAATTGGCCCTATCCCGCGATGGCACGCGCGCCGCGATGATCATCGATGGCCAGGTGATCCTGGCGACGGTGATACAGACCGACAGCGGCGATTACGCCCTGGCCCATCCGCGCCGGTTGGGCTACGGACTCGGGAACTCCGCGGTGTCGCTGGCCTGGCGCACCGGCGACGACATCGCGGTGGCGCGCAACGACGGTTCACATCCGGTGGCGAATGTGAACCTCGACGGAGTGAACTCGGATCTCAACGACCAGAATCTCCTGACACCGGTCTCGACGATCGCTGCCTCGCCGGCGGCGATCTACCTCGCCGATGCGCGGGGCGTGCTGCAGCTGACGGGACTGGGCACCCCCGAAGTGCGATGGATCGAGGTACGTCCGCTCATGCTGCCGCAAGCGATTCCGGTGCTGACGGGCTAGTTGTCGGGGATCATCTCCGTGGCGAGCAGCGCCTCGGGAATTCCGAAAGCATCCACCAGGGTGCTCAGATGCGGGCGCAGCTCCTCGCACAGTTGATTGACACCGCGCCTGATGGCCTTCGCCCGTTCGGTTGAGACATGCCGGTGCATCAGGAACCATGACAGGTCCGCCTCGAGTGTGCTGTAGACAAACAGATCGCACAGCTTCTCCAGCAGTTCCTGCGCTGACTTGCTGTCGCAGCTGTCGATCGCCTCGATGAAGGCTTCCAGCACCACCCGTTCGGTGTGGGCCGAGCCCACCTTGAGGATGTGGTCCTGTGCGGAGTTGAAGACCTCGAAGGGGTCCTCATCATCGGATTGGGCGCGCTGCATCCGGGTGGCCGCGGTGCGCAGCAGGTGATCTTCGCGATTGCGCAGCAGCCGCAGCTGGGTGCCCCTGTTGCTCAAATCAGATTCCTCGACGTCCTCGTCGGAAGAGTCCAGGATTGTCTGGATGACCTGCCGGGCCGCGGAGCGTTCCAGGATCACGTCGCGGGCCATGCCTGCGATGAACCGGGTCCAGCCCACAGCATTGAGACCACGCACATCCTCGGCGTAGGCCGACAGGAGTTCCTTGGCCACCAGCTGGGTGAGCACGGTGTTATCGCCTTCGAAGGTGGTGAACACGTCGATATCGCGGCGCAGAATGGTGAGCTGGTTGGCATCGAGATAGCCGGCCCCGCCGCACGCCTCGCGGCACACGGTGATGGTGTTCTGGGCGTGCCAGCTGGTCATCGCCTTCAAACCCGCTGCGGCACTTTCCAGCTGGCGCTGCCGGTCCGCGTCCACCTCGTCGGCGGTCTGCACCTCGTGCAGTTCCTCGGTGAGCTCGTTCTGCGCGAACGCCAGTGCGTAGGACCGGGCGATCAGGGGCAATAGCTTGCGCTGATGCACCAGATAGTCGGCGATGATCACCTCGTCGTCGCTGTCCGGCGTGTCAAACTGCTTGCGTACCAGGGCATATCGCGAGGCGATGGTCAGCGCCTTGCGCGCCGCCGCACCGGAGGTCGCGGCGACGCTGACCCGTCCGCGGATGAGGGTGCCCAGCATGGTGAAGAATCGCTTGTTCTCATTCTCGATGGGCGAGGTGTAGGAGCCGTCGGCGCCGACGTTCGCATATTTGTTGAGCAGGTTGGCGCGAGGCACCCGCACGTTGTCGAACACAATGCGCCCGTTGTCGACCCCGGCGAGGCCGCCCTTGTATCCGCAGTCGCTGGTGGTGATGCCGGGTAGATCATTGCCCGCCTCATCCCGGATGGGTACCACGAAGCAATGCACTCCCCGGCCGGATGCCTCATCTCCGGGCCCGCCGGTGACGAGCTGAGCGAAAACCGCTGCCACAGTGGCGTGCTCCGCAGCGCCGCCAATGTAGTCCTTACGTGCCAGCGAGCCCTCCGAGTTCAGAACGAAGTCGCCGGTCTGGCTGTCATAGGTGGCGACGGTCTGCAGGGCCTGAACATTGGAACCATGGCCGGTCTCGGTCATGCCGAAACATCCGAGTACGTCCAGATTGATCAGCGGGACCACGTATTGCTTGTGATGGGTTGCGGTGCCGAGGTTTTCGATGGCACCGCCGAACAAGCCCCATTGCACGCCGGCCTTGACCATGAGGGAAAGATCGGCATAGCCGAGCATCTCGATGCCGACGATCGCGGCTCCGACGTCGCCGGTGCCGCCGTGTTCTTTGCGGAATCCCGCGTGTGGCAAGCCATGTGGAACCAGCTCGCGCATGATGCGCAGCGATCGCGTCCGCGCCTCCTCGAGTGTCAGTGAGGGGTCGGGTAGCAGATCGGCGCGGTTCAGGTACTCACGAGCGGCATCACGTATCGGGCCGAATCGGCCGTCGAGCGCAACGCGCAGATTCGAGGTGAGGACTTCGGGATCGGCAGGTGCTGTCCGGGTCTCCATATGCCCGAGCCTAGTCAGGTCAATCCGTCGGCTTGGCGTTCTAGGGCAAACCATTTGCTTATACCAACCAGTGGTCTAACATACCGACCAGTGGTCTATTCAGGCTGTGTGAAAGGAGATCGGGACATGAGTACTGCGTCCACCACGGTCGATCCGGCCCTGCGTACCCGCGCATTTGCGCGGGTCATCGGCCCCTTTGTCGCGACGGTCACCGCCATCATCGCCGTGCGCGCGGCAGATCTGCGCTTCCTGGGCGACAGCTTCTTCACAGAGCCGATGTGGTCGTGGCTGTTCGGTGCCCTGCTGCTGTTTTGTGGGCTGATGATCATCGCCTTCCATCAGTTTTGGCGAGGACTCGCGCCGGTGATCATCTCGCTGTTCGGATGGTTCCTGGCCCTGCGCGGATTCGTGCTGCTGGCGTTTCCTCAGCTGATGCAGAAGGGAGTCGATGCCTCGGTGCCCGCAGTCGGCCCGGTCCGTTTCTTCTTCCTGTTTCTGACGGTTGTCGGTGTGTACCTGACCTACGTCGGCTGGATCAGGAAGCGCTGACGTATGCCACGTGTGGTGAAGCATCCGGAGGTGCGCCGGGCCGAGTTGCTCGATCTGGCGATGACTCTGTTCCTGGAACGCGGCTACGAGAAGGTGAGCCTCAACGATCTCATCGCCACCTCCGGCATGTCGAAAGGTGCTTTCTACCATTACTTTTCTTCGAAAGAGGCCCTGGTGGCCACGCTGGCGGAGCGTAGCGCCGACCAGGCCTTCGAGGTGCTGAGTCCGGTGTTCACCGAGCCGGGCATGGGGGCGTTGGAGCGGCTGAACGCCGGACTGCGCGCTAGCTACGAGGTGAAAATGGCGCTTGGTGCACCGGAGAGCATCGCGGCGATGGTGTCGATGTTCAGCCCAGAGAATCAGCCGCTGCTGCGCCGGATCTCGGCAATCTGGGAGGACAAGTTCCGTCCCGTGCTTACCGAGCTGATCACTCACGGAGTCGCCGAGGGGGTGTTCCAGACATTCGATCCCGAGGGCGTCGGCGACATGATTCAGGGCTTCGCGGCCAACATGGGCTCTACCGTGCAGAGGATCGTGGCCGCGCCGGATGCCCCGGCGCGCGCGGAGGCTGTCGATGCGGCGGTCCAGCGTCAGCGGCTCTACGGCATCGCCACCGACCGCATTCTCGGGCTACCCGACGGGACGGTCGACGTACTGGACCGTCGTCAGATCGAGAGGCTGGTCGCGGCACTCTAGGCCGGGGTGAGTGCTATCCGGTCAGTCTGTCGGACCTCGCGGGCACAGTGACCCCATGCTTGATCTGGTGCTGCCACTGACCTGTGGCGGATGTGGGGCACCCGCCACCCGGTGGTGTTCGGCGTGTGCGTGTGCGTTCACCGCCGAACCCGTGGTGGTCACGCCGCGGGTCGATCCGGGTGTGCCCGTTCTTTCGCTCGGGCGGTACGCGGGCGCTCGTCGGCAGGCGATTGTGACGATGAAGGAGCGCGGTCGCCGCGATCTCACCGCTCCGCTGGGTGCGGCATTGGCACGCGGGGTGGCGCAGCTGCTGTGCTGGCACCTCGTCGAGCAGCCGGTGACATTGGTTCCCGCTCCCACTCGATGGACGTCGGCACGCGGGCGAGGCGGTGATCCGGTGACCGCCGTGGCCGCGGTCGCTACCCGGATTCCGGGTGTGCGCCTTGCGTCCCTGCTGCGCATGAGGGTGGGGGCGCGTGATTCGGTCGGACTGTCCATTTCGGCCCGGCAGCGCAATGTGTCCGGACGCGTCGCGCTGCGCCGGGCCCGGACACCGGATACGGAATTGGTGCTGGTGGACGATGTCGTGACCACCGGCGCCACCGCTACCGAATCGGTCAGAGTGTTGAAATCGGCGGGATTTCGAGTCGCCGCCGTGCTCACGCTGACGTACTCCTAAAGATCGTATGACGATCTCGAAACGACTCTGACGAATCGGTGGCAAGGCGAGTGAACACGGACTACCGTCGGGGCCAACAAGCTATGAACGTTCCGCGCTTGGGCGGTCGAACCGCCTACCGACACGGGCGCCTGCGTCCGGTTTGGCGGAGGAGGTGGTCACCAACCCCAACGCCGGCGGGCTGCCGTCTCAGCGTTTCAGGCGACTCCGGCGTACTTCAAACATCAAACATGCGCGTCGCCAACATCTTTAGTCCCTAGCGGAAGGGTTGAGCGCAAGCGCACTCTCAGTACCGGAGGTATGAGTTGTCAAGCACATCAAAGGCATCCGTTGCACTCGAGGACGGGGAGCGGACAGCCCAAGCCGATATCGTGGTCAAGGGCCGAAACGTGGAAATCCCCGATCACTTTCGAATCTTTGTGAACGACAAACTGTCCCGTCTGGAACGTTACGACAAAACCGTTTACCTCTTTGATGTAGAACTCGAACACGAACGCAACCGGCGCCAGAAAAAGAGCTGTCAGCGCGTGGAGATCACCGCGCGGGGCCGGGGGCCGGTCGTCCGGGGCGAGGCATGTGCCGACACGTTCCACAGCGCCCTTGAAGCGGCCGCCGCCAAGCTGGAAAGCCGGTTGCGGCGAGGCCGTGACCGCCGCAAGGTTCACTACGGAGACAAGACGCCGGTATCGCTTGCCGAGGCCACCAAGGTTCTGCCCGCCGATGCCTTCACGCCACCCGCCGAGCTCAATGGCGCACACAGTCACAACGGAGCCGAGGTCGATGACGGTCACGGTCCGGGACAGATTGTGCGGACCAAAGATCACCCGGCCAAACCGATGACGGTCGACGACGCGCTCTACGAGATGGAATTGGTCGGCCATGACTTCTTCCTCTTCCACGATGAGTCCTCGGGCCGCCCGTCGGTGGTGTACCGCAGGCACGCGTACGACTACGGCCTGATACGCCTCGGGGAGTAGTAGGGCGCGCGGACACCCGCGCACAGGGCCCCCGCACCCAGATCTGGTGTGGGGGCCCTGTTACGTCGCATACTTCGGTGGTGAGTACCGCTCGCCGAAATCTCTGTGCTTTGTACGGCGTGATAGCACTGATCGCCTTAGTTGCCACCTGGTGGCACAACGTTGCGTACATCTCATCCGGGGGGGAAGCTGGTCGACGTCGTGACCAGTGCGTATGCAAATCACGTCGCTGGCTCACTGACCAACGACTTGATGCTGCTCACGATCGCCGCCCTCGTCCTTATGGTTGTCGAGACCCGACGGTTGGGTATCAAACACATCTGGGTGTACATCGCGCTCTGCTTCCTTATCGCGATCAGCGTCGCGTTCCCGTTGTTCCTCATCGCCCGCGAGCGGCGCCTGGCGGCGCTGGCGGATGGCGGCGCTGGCACCCAACAGTGACTGCTCGGGGAAGCTGGTGCGGGCGACGCCTACGATGGGACTCGCTGAAGTCTGACTAGTCCTAACGAGTACAGGGGTTATTGACGTGCTGTCGAAGTTGCTGCGCCTTGGTGAAGGTCGCATGGTCAAGCGTCTCAAGGGCGTGGCCGATTACGTCAACACCCTGTCCGACGACGTCGAGAAGCTCTCCGATGCCGAACTGCAGGCCAAGACCGGCGAGTTCAAGGCTCGCCTGGAAAAGGGCGAGACCCTCGACGACCTGATGCCCGAGGCATTCGCGGTCGCGCGCGAGGCGTCCTGGCGCGTGCTGAGCCAGCGGCACTTTGATGTGCAGGTCATGGGTGGTGCCGCGCTGCACGCCGGAAACATTGCCGAGATGAAGACCGGTGAAGGCAAGACCCTCACCTGTGTGCTGCCCGCGTACCTGAACGCGCTGGCCGGCAAGGGCACGCACGTCGTGACCGTCAACGACTACCTGGCCAAACGTGACTCGGAGTGGATGGGCCGCGTGCACCGCTTCCTGGGGCTGGAGGTGGGCGTGATCCTGTCTCAGATGACGCCGCCGGAACGCCGCGAGGCCTACAACGCCGACATCACCTACGGCACCAACAACGAGTTCGGCTTCGACTACCTGCGCGACAATATGACCCACTCGCTCGACGAGTTGGTGCAGCGCGGACACGCCTTCGCCATCGTCGACGAGGTCGACTCGATCCTCATCGACGAAGCCCGCACCCCGCTGATCATCTCGGGTCCGGCAGACGGCGCCTCCAACTGGTACACCGAGTTCGCGCGGATCGTGCCGCTGATGGACAAGGACACCCACTACGAAGTGGACATCCGCAAGCGCACCATCGGTGTGCACGAGCTGGGCGTGGAATTCGTCGAGGACCAGCTGGGCATCGACAACCTGTATGAGGCCGCCAACTCGCCGTTGGTGAGCTACCTCAACAACGCCATCAAGGCCAAGGAACTGTTCAACCGGGACAAGGACTACATCGTCCGCGACGGCGAGGTGCTGATCGTCGACGAGTTCACCGGTCGCGTGCTGCTGGGCCGGCGCTACAACGAGGGCATGCACCAGGCCATCGAGGCCAAGGAGCGGGTGGAGATCAAGGCCGAGAACCAGACGCTGGCCACGATCACCCTGCAGAATTACTTCCGCCTCTACGACAAGCTCGCCGGCATGACCGGTACCGCGCAGACCGAGGCGGCCGAGCTGCACGAGATCTACAAGCTTGGTGTGGTGTCGATCCCCACGAACCGGCCGATGGTCCGCAAGGACCAGTCCGACCTCATCTACAAGACCGAGGAAGCCAAGTACATCGCTGTCGTCGACGACGTGGTGGAGCGGTACGAGGCCGGCCAGCCCGTCCTGATCGGTACCACGAGTGTTGAGCGCTCCGAGTACCTTTCACGGCAGTTCACCAAGCGTCGGATTCCGCACAACGTCCTCAACGCCAAGTACCACGAGCAGGAAGCCCGCATCATCGCCGAGGCCGGGCGCCGTGGAGCCATCACGGTGGCCACCAACATGGCCGGTCGCGGCACCGACATCGTGCTGGGTGGTAACCCGGACTTCTTGGCGGATACGCATCTTCGCGAACAGGGTCTGGACCCGGTGGAGACCCCGGACGAGTACCAGGACGCCTGGGACGCGACGTTGCAGAAGTTCAAGGACGCCGCGGAGACGGAGGCCAAAGAGGTGCAGGAGGCCGGCGGCCTGTACGTGCTGGGTACCGAGCGCCACGAGTCGCGGCGTATCGACAACCAGCTGCGCGGACGTTCCGGACGTCAGGGCGATCCGGGCGAGTCCCGCTTCTACCTCTCGCTGGGTGATGAATTGATGCGGCGCTTCAATGGTGCTGCGCTGGAAACGATTCTGACGCGCATGAACGTTCCCGATGATGTGCCGATCGAAGCCAAGATGGTGACCAGCGCCATCAAGAGTGCGCAGACCCAGGTCGAGCAACAGAACTTCGAGGTCCGCAAGAACGTCCTCAAGTACGACGAGGTGATGAACCAGCAGCGCAAGGTCATCTATGCCGAGCGTCGCCGCATCCTGGAGGGTGAGGATCTGCAGCCGCAGATCGAGGAGATGATCACCGACACCATCGCCGCCTACGTCGACGGCGCCACGGCCGACGGTTATCACGAGGACTGGGACTTCGAAGCGCTGTGGACCGCGCTCAAGACGCTGTACCCGGTGAGCATCAAGCCCGAAGAACTCATCGCGTCCGATACGTATGGGGAAGCCGACGAGTTGAGCCCCGCAGATCTCAAGGCCGCTCTGCTTGATGACGCCAAAAAGGCTTACAAGGCAAGGGAAGCCGAGATCGACGGGCTGGCCGGCGAGGGATCGATGCGTCAGCTAGAGCGCAACATCTTGCTCAGCGTGATCGACCGCAAGTGGCGTGAGCACCTCTACGAAATGGATTACCTCAAAGAGGGCATCGGCCTGCGCGCGATGGCGCAGCGCGATCCGCTGGTGGAGTACCAGCGTGAGGGCTACGACATGTTCACCGCCATGCTCGACGGCCTCAAGGAGGAGTCGGTTGGCTTCCTGTTCAACATCAACGTCGAGGTCCAGCAGCCAGCCGACGGAACGGTCGCTCCGCAGCCGGCGCCGGAAGGGCTAGCCGAATTCGCTTCCGCCGCAGCGCAAGCAGCGCAAGGGGAGTTGCGCGCCAAGGGGCTTGATGAGTCGACGCCAGAGCTGACGTACTCGGGTCCTGCAGAAGACGGCTCGGCGCAATCCCGGCACGAAGGCGGCGGCGCCTCGGCCTCGGGCGGCGGCACGCGGCGCGAGCGCCGGGAAGCGGCGCGCAACGCGGGACGCACCTCTAAGCCGACGAAGTCGCGCCGCAAGCGGTAGCGGCCGTCGGCGTCAGCCGAGCTGCAACGCAACCACCAGCCAGCTGCCCCGTACGGACTGGATGCGGCCGGCGAACGCCCTGACGCGTCCGCCGCGCTCGAACGTCCCGAAGATCTCTGCGGCGTCGTCCGCGCAGCGGCGCACCCGAATCTTGGACAACCGGGCAGCGGCGGTGACCGGGGTCCGCGAGGAACGTGCCATCACCGCGGACAGTGGCCCGTCACTCAGCAGCGGGCGCAGCTGGGTAACCGGACGGCGCCGGTCCATGACTTCCAGCACACGGCGCATTGCGGCATCGGCGAACGCAACCGCCTGGGGCGGCGGAGACTGTTCGCGCAGATGTGTTTGACGCTCGATACCCGCTGGCCGAGTCCGTGATTGGTGCAACCTCGCCGGACGTGGCATCTGACAGGCCGGCGGCAGGCTGGCCAGCACCGGGGCCGGTTCGTAGTCGGCCACCCGAGTGACATAGCGATGAGACATTTTCCCCCTCCAGTGAAATGAGCCCCCTCATTTGCTCTGCTGGAGAGATGCAGATTATTGCGATCATGATCGCACAGCCGGTGGTCAGGGCGCCAGGGTACGGTGAGCAAGACGTTCGGCACAGCGGCGCCGTTGGGTACAAGTGGTGAGTTTGAGGGGAAGGCGGCGCGGATTGTGGTGACCCGGTTGTCCGCGCTCGACGCATCGTTCTACTCCCGCGAGGACAGCTCTACCCCGATGCATGTCGGCTCGTTGGCGATCATCCGCAAGCCCCGCGGCGGCTTCACGTATGAGGAGCTTCTCGCGCTGGTGGAGAGCCGATTGCCGCAAGTTCCGCGCTATCGGCAGAAGGTCAAGGAGATCGGGTTCGGGCTGGCCCGGCCGGTCTGGCTCGACGATGTCGATTTCGACGTCACCTACCACATCCGGCGCTCGGCACTGCCGTCGCCGGGAAGTGATGGTCAGTTGCAAGACCTGGTGGCGCGCTTGACATCTCGCCCACTGGATCGATCGCGGCCGTTGTGGGAGATGTACCTGGTGGAGGGGTTGTCCAAAAACCGCCTGGCCATCTACACCAAGACACACCAGGCCCTGGTAGATGGCCAATCCGCACTGGAACTCGGGCAGGTCATGTTCGACCGGACGGCCCGCACGCCGGACTTCGGGGAGGACATCTGGGTTCCCGGACATGAACCGAGTACGAACGAGCTGATCGCCGGCGCTGTTTCGGAATGGTTGGCGCGTCCCGGTGCCCGTCTGGAGGCGGTGCGCACCGCGGTCGCCGATGCCGCATCACTGACGGGCGAGATCGGTGAGCTGGGGGAGCGGATGGTCAAGGTGGTGCGCACCGCGGCTCGCGGTACCGCACCGCGCGGCCCGCTCAACCAGCGCGTGTCGCGCAGCAGACGGTTCAGCGTGGTGACCACCAAACTGGCCGACTATCGGCGGGTGCGCGCCAAATACGATTGCGATGTCAACGATGTGGTCTTGGCGGTAATCGCTGGGGCGCTGCGTAATTGGCTGATGAGCAGGGGGGAGCCGGTCACCACCGCCTCCACGATTCGCGCGATAGTGCCGATGTCGGTGTACCGGGACGGGGATCTGGATGTCCTCGCTGAGGGGGCCGCCACCACCGAGGTGTCGCCATTTCTCGTAGATCTCCCGGTCGGGGAGGGCAACGCCGTGGTGCGGTTGTCTCAGATCGCGCATGCCACCGAATCGCACTCTGCCGCATTCAGTTTGGTGGACGTGCCGAACATGGCCGCGCTCTCGGGATTCGTGCCGCCGACCCTGCATGCACTGGCGGCTCGCGTCGCGACCACCCTGCCCAATCGGTTGTTCAATCTGTTGGTCACGAATGTTCCTGGGCCGCAGGCGCCGATGTACCTCGGCGGTGCGCGCTTGGCGGAGATCTACCCGGTACCTCCGTTGTTGCGCAATCAGGTGTTGTCGATCGGGCTGACTTCTTACAACGGCGTTGTGTACTACGGGATCAATGCTGATCGCGACGCGATGCCCGATGCCGACATGCTCCCGGTGTTGATCACCGAGGCGCTCGATGAACTGCTGGAGGCGGCGCAGTAATGCAGGTTTATATCCCGGTGACGCTCGCGATGCTGCGTGAACTGGTGGCCGATGGCGAGCTCTGGCCGGTGAACGGCACCGCTTTCGCGGTGACACCGGCGCTGAGGGAGGCCTACTCCGCGGGTGATGAGGAGGAGCTGTCCGAGGTGGCGATGCGTGAGGCGGCGATGGCCTCGCTGCGGCTGCTGGCCAACCATGATGGCGAGGATCAATTGCCGGCTCGGCGGGCGGTGCTGGTGGCCGACGCCGACGATGCCAAGCTGCGTCCCGACCTGGACGACGCGGTGGTGCGGCTGGCGGGCGCGGTACCGATATCCGCGGTGGTGGCCGCGCACGTCGACCTGGCGCAGGCCGAGTCCGATGTGGTGCGCGCGGCCGAGGTGATCGATGCCGCAGATCTGGGCGATGAGGATGCCGAGCTGGTGGTCGGGGACGCTCAAGACCACGATCTAGCCTGGTACGCGACTCAAGAACTACCGTTCCTGCTCGACCTGCTGTAGGCGGCATGACGTGGCCGATTGGCCTGTTTCCGGCCAGTAACCTACGGTAGCGTAGGTTACGCCTGGCAGGGCATCTCCTTCATCACCGGAAGGTCATTGGCTGTGAAATTGTCTTCCTGGCTCGACGCGTCCGCCTCGGGTGCGCCCAAGTCGCGCCATGCCGCGGTAAACGTCTTGCGTGGCTTGGCTTCCCGCATCACCACCCCGCTGCTCCCGGACGACTATCTGAGTCTGGCCAATCCGCTGTGGTCGGCCCGGGAACTGCGCGGCCGCGTGGTCAGCGTGCACAAGGAGACGAGCGATTCGGCGACCCTGGAGATCAAGCCAGGCTGGGGCTTCCACTTCGACTATCACCCGGGTCAATACGTCGGGATCGGCGTGCTGATCGACGGACGGTGGCGTTGGCGGTCGTACTCGCTGACATCGGCGCCCGTGCACGCCGGTGGTTCGGGGCGCACCATCACCATCACCGTCAAGGCGATGCCCGAGGGATTTCTCTCGACACACCTGGTCAACGGCCTCGAGCCCGGCACGATCGTGCGACTGGCGGCCCCTCAGGGGAACTTCGTGCTGGACGACCCCGCGCCACCGGCGATCTTGTTCCTCACCGCGGGTAGCGGCATCACCCCGATCATGTCGATGCTGCGTACGTTGGTACGCCGGTCGGCGGCGGCTGAGTTACCCCTGCCGGATGTCGTGCACCTGCACTCGGCGCCCACCGAGGCCGACGTGATGTTCGCCGGTGAGCTTGCCGCGTTCTCCGAGGAGCACCCGTCGTACCACTACCGTCTGCGGACGACGAGAACACAGGGACGTCTGGACCTTTCAACACTGGCCTCGGAGGTGCCGGACTGGGCGCAGCGCCAGACGTGGGCGTGCGGTCCGGAAGGCATGCTCGACGACGCGCAGCGGGTATGGGCCGACGCCGATCTTGCCGATCTGCTGCACCTGGAGCGATTCGCGGTATCGCGGGCCGCGCCGCACGGGCAGGGTGGTCTGGTCACCTTCGCGCGCAGCGGTAAGCAGCGCGCGGCCGATGCGGCGACCTCGCTGATGGAGGCCGGGGAGGAAGCCGGGGTGCAGATGCCCTTCGGGTGCCGCATGGGGATCTGTCAGACCTGTGTGGTGTCACTGCTGGAAGGGCACGCGCGCGACCTGCGAAATGGTGCCGAGCACGAGCCGGGATCGCGCATTCAGACCTGCGTTTCCGCAGCCTCGGGGGATTGCGTACTCGACGTATGAGGTTAACGGTCTAGTAACCTACGGTGCCGTAGGTTACGCTATCGTAGGCACGAACCGGCGAAGGGAGCTCACGGATGGCGATTTCGGATATCCAGGAATTCGCGCACCTCACCGAGGCTGATGTTGAGGCCCTCGGCAATGAGCTGGACGCGATCCGTCGGGATGTCGAGGAATCGCTTGGAGCCGCCGATGCGCGGTATATCCGTCGCACCATCGCCGCCCAGCGTGCCCTGGAACTGAGTGGGCGTGTGCTGCTGGCCGCGAGCAAGAAGCGGTCTGCCTGGTGGGCTGGAGCGGTGACGCTCGGGGTGGCCAAGATCGTCGAGAACATGGAGATCGGCCACAACGTCATGCACGGCCAGTGGGATTGGATGAACGATCCCGAGATCCACTCCTCCAGCTGGGAGTGGGACATGGTGGACCCGGCCTCGCACTGGAAGCAGACCCACAACTACATCCATCACAAGTACACCAATGTGCTGGGCATGGATGACGATGTGGGCTACGGTCTGCTGCGCATCACCCGCGACAAGAAGTGGACACCGTTCAACCTGGGCAACCTCGTCTACAACACGCTGTTGATGCTCCTCTTTGAATGGGGTGTTGGCACACAGCATTTGGAGCTCGGCAAGGTAGCCCAGGGGCGCGCCGACAAGGCGGAGTTCCGCGCCAAGCGTGATGAGGCGCTGGCCAAGATGGGCAAGCAGGTCGCCAAGGACTACGTGGCCTTCCCGGCGCTGAGCGCGCTTTCGCCCGCGGGAAGCTATCGCAAGACGGTGACCGCCAACCTGTTGGCCAACGTGATCCGCAACATCTGGTCCAACGCGGTCATCTTCTGCGGCCACTTCCCGGACGGTGCCGAGAAGTTCACCAAACAAGACCTGGAGAACGAGACACAGGGCCAGTGGTACCTGCGACAGATGTTGGGCAGCGCCAACTTTGACGCCGGTCCGGCGATGGCCTTCATGAGTGGCAACCTGTGCCACCAGATCGAGCACCATCTGTTCCCGGATCTGCCGAGCAACCGGCTCTCCGCGGTGGCGGTACGAGTGCGCGAGCTGTGTGACAAGTATGACCTGCCGTACACCTCCGGGCCGTTCCTGCTGCAGTACGGCAAGGCCTGGCGCACCATCGCCAAGCTGTCACTGCCGGACAAGTACCTGAAGTACACCGCGGACAATGCGCCGGAAACACGCAGCGTCAAGATGTTCGACGAGCTGGAGCCGCGCGAGCGGCGCGGTCTGAAGTCGGCGTTCGCGGCGGTACGTGAACGTAGAAGGGCGCGTCGCGGCGCCAACGCCTGACGAGAAAACCTAAAAGCCCCCGAACGCGCAATGCGTCGGGGGCTTTTAGGTTTGGTGGTGGCCGGGAACTACCCCAGGCCGGATACGGACAGCCACATGGTGGCCCAGGCGGCGACACCGCAGGCGAAAATGGCTGCCACATTGGCGATTCTACGAACGTAGCTCGTCATCTCTTAACCCCTGACCCTAGTTGGCTGTTTCCGTCGCAGCCACTGATGGAAACGCTAATCGCCATGTGCTGTTCGCGCGATCCGAGAAGGCCTCCGCAACCAAGAGTTAGGCCGTTGTTAACACAGAGAGCAGCTGTCGCACCGCGATCACTCGTTTCGCGGACGCGCCGGTGAGCTCGTCGAGGACGCACTCGGGATCTGCGGGTGGGCCAAGGTGCTGGCAGCCGCGCGGGCAGTCCTCGATGGCCTCGGACAGGTCGCTGAATGCGGCGAACACGTCTGCCGGCTTGATGTGGGCCAGGCCGAACGACCTGATGCCCGGGGTATCGATGACCCAGCCCGACGGATGCAGCGGCAAGGCCACCGATTGGGTGGATGTGTGCCGGCCCTTGCCGACGCCGGTCACCTCGCCCGTCGCGCGATCGGCTTCGGGCACAAGCCGATTGACTAAAGTTGACTTACCCACCCCGGAGTGGCCGAGTAGCGCGGTGAGACGGCCGGTCAGCACATCCATGATGGGCTCCAGGGGCGCGTCGCGTCCCGCGACGATGACCTGAATATCGAGATCTGAGAACTGTGCTGCGAACGAATCTGGATCTGTGAGATCGGTTTTGGTGAGAGCCAGGATGGGAATGAGGCCCCCCGCGTACGCCGCGATGAGCGCTCGCTCCACCAGTCCGGTGCGCGGCGGGGGATCGGCTACCGCCACCACGATGAGCAACTGATCGGCGTTCGCCACAAAGACCCGTTCAAACGGATCAGTGTCATCGGCTGTGCGGCGCAACACCGTTCGCCGTTCCTCCAGCCGTACGATGCGTGCCAGCGAGTCGGGTCGGCCGGACAGGTCGCCCACCAGGCTGACGGTATCGCCCACCACGATCGGAGTGCGGCCGAGCTCACGGGCACGCATCGCGGTCACCTGTTCGGTGGGGTCGTTGTTGAGCACGCACCCCCAGCGGCCGCGGTCCACGGTGACCACCATCGCGGGCACCGCGTCGGCGTGATCGGGACGATTCTTGGTGCGAGGCCGCGAGCGCCGGCCCGGCCGGATGCGGGCGTCAGACTCGTCGTACTCGCGTGGGCTCAAGAGGCGCGACCGCCAGATTGGGCCAGCATGTCGGCCCACATTCCGGGGAAGTCGGGCAGTGTCTTGCCGGTGGTGGCGATGTCGTCGACGGAAACGCCGGGCACCTTCAGGCCGACGAGGGCCCCGGCAGTGGCCATCCGGTGATCGGCGTACGAGCCCCAGATGCCGCCGTGCAGATCGGTGGCGACGATCCGCAGCCCGTCTTCGGTCTCCTCGCATTGCCCACCCAGAGCGTTGATCTCATGGGCAAGCGCCTTGAGCCGGTCGGTTTCGTGCCCGCGCAGATGCGCGATCCCACGCAGTGTGGAGACGCTCCCGGGTGCGGCGAGGGCAGCCAGTGCCGCCACCGTCGGGGTCAGCTCGCCAACCTCGCCAAGGTCCAGATCGACACCGCCATAACCGGTCTGGCCGATGACCTCCAGATGGGAATCCGTCAGTGACACTGTCTGGGCGAACTGGCGCACCACATTCTCGATCTGGCGGGCGGGCTGAGTGGATTCTCGCGGCCAGCCACTGATGCGCACACCTCCGCCGGTGGCCAACGCCGGCGCGATGAACGCCAGCGCGTTCGACAGGTCAGGCTCGATCACCCAGTGGTGTGCGGGAATTGGCTGCGGATCGATATGCCAGCGCCCGGGGGTGGAATCGTCGACCGCGATACCCGCCTCACGCAGCATCGTCACCGTCATGACCACGTGTGGACCCGAAGGCAGCACGTCCGCGGTATTCACCGCCGTCAGACCTTCGGCGAACGCGGCGCCGGAAAGCAGGAGACCGGAAACGAATTGGGACGATCCGGAGGCATCGACACCGACCTGGCCGCCGCGGACCTGTCCCGCGCCGGCCACTGTGAACGGCAGGTGCTGCCCGTCGATGCCGACTCCGATGGCGCGCAGCGCGTCCAGCAGCGGAGCAATGGGACGGGCGCGTGCCTGATCGTCGCCGTCAAAAATGGTGGGGGCGTGACGAAGTGCTGCCAGCGGTGGCAGGAAACGAAGGACTGTTCCGGCGAGCCCGCAGTCGACCCTCGAGGTGTCTCCGTCGCTGGTCCCGGGGGAGATCGTCAGATCGGTACCGTCGCCGGTGACGGCAAACCCGAGGGCTTGTAGCGCCCCGATCATCAGATCGGTGTCGCGGCTGCGCAACGCGCCGGACACGGTGGAGGTGCCGCCCTCGCGCGCCGCCAGGGCCGCGAGCACGAACGCTCGATTGGTCTGAGATTTCGAGCCGGGCATGGTGATGGTCGCCTTGACGGAACCGTCGATCGTCGGTGCCTGCCAGAGTCCGCTTGTCACCGCCCTATTGTCCCGGACGCATACCTGTGGTGTCGGCCCCGGGTGGCACGATGGCGATATGTGCGGACGGTATGCGGTAACGATCGACCCGGCGCTGCTTGCCGCGGAGATCGACGCAATCGACGAGATAAGCACAGCGAGTCAGGCGTCGGAATCTGCGCAGCAGCTTCCCGTCATCCCGAACTACAACGTCGCCCCCACCGATCCGGTGCTCACGGTGGTGGCGCGGCATCGCGAACCCGGCGACGTTCCCACTCGTCGTATTCGCGCCATGCGCTGGGGGTTGGTGCCGACATGGGCCAAGGCGCGCGAAGACGGTCGGCCGCAGGCCAAGGGTGCGCCCCTGATCAACGCCCGGGCGGAGACCCTCACCACGGCCGCCACCTTCCGCGTGGCCGCGCAATCCAAGCGGTGTCTGGTTCCGATGGACGGCTGGTACGAGTGGCGTAAGCAGGAGGGCGCCAAGACGGCGTTCTATATGAATGCCGGCGACGGGAAGCGGTTGTTCGCCGCGGGCTTGTGGTCGGTGTGGAAGCCCACCGGTCTGCAGGGACAGGACGCGGCGCCGCTGCTGAGCTGCACGATCGTCACCACCGATGCGGTCGGTCCGCTCCGGGAAATTCATGACCGGATGCCGTTGATGCTGGGTGCTCAATCGTGGGATCGCTGGCTGGACCCCGACCGCGATCTGGACCAGAGCCTTCTGCGGGGAACAGGGGACGCAACCGGAATCGACACCCGGCAGGTCTCTTCATTGGTCAACAGTGTCGCGAACAACGGTCCTGAACTACTCGCGCCCGACGACGGATCCCAGCGGGTGGGGGAGCAGATCACCCTGCTGTGACGGATGCGGTCACCGCGTTGGTAAGCCGGACCAGATCATCGGGTGCCAGTGCCATCTGCAGCCCGCGCTTGCCCGCGCTACACAGAATGCGTTCCCAGGTCAGGGCGGACGAATCGATGACGGTGGGTAATGGTTTGCGCTGCCCGAGCGGAGAGATTCCGCCCACCACGTAACCGGAACTGCGTTCGGCCGCCGCCGGATCAGCCATGGTGGCCTTGGCCCGGCCGAGTGCGGCGGCGGCAGCCTTGAGTGAGAGCGTCGCGGGTACCGGGATGACCGCGACCGCCAGATCCGCCCCGCGATCCAGCGAGATCAGCAGTGTCTTGAAGATCTGTTCGGGAACCAATCCGGAACCAGCCAACGCGCGCACCGCCTCATCGCCGAACGCGCTTTCTCCGGGCCGGTGTTCATACGGCAATAGTTCATAGTCGACTCCGGCCGCTATCAACGTGGCGACGGCCGGAGTGGCAGCTTTGGCGGCCCTGGAACCCACGATCTGGACAGTAGCGCTCCGGGTCCAGTGAATTTGGAGTTGACAGTCGAGATACTTTGGGAAATACCCCGGCATGCGTCGGTGTTGAGCAGTGTGTCCGCAGAGAGCGGACTATGGTCCTCAACACGGAAGGGGTATTGCAGGTGACAATGGCGTGCCTCGAACGTCCGATGTCGGTGCCGATCCGTATGGTCGGTGTCGCTACCGAAAGGACCGCCGTGACAGACACTGCAGATCCCGTTGATCAGCCGATTCAGGTGGATACCAAGGCGGAAACTGAGGCCGAGCGGGCCGCACGCTTTCAGCGTGACGCGCTCCCGCTGCTGGATCAGCTCTACGGTGCTGCGCTGCGGATGACACGGAACCCCGCCGATGCGGAGGACCTGGTGCAGGAGACGATGGTCAAGGCGTACGCCGGGTTCGGGACCTTCAAAGAGGGCACCAACCTCAAGGCCTGGCTGTACCGGATTCTCACGAATACCTACATCAATATTTATCGCAAGAAGCAGCGCCAGCCCGCGGAGTATCCGACCGAGGAGATCACCGACTGGCAGCTTGCGGCGAACGCCGAGCACACCTCCACGGGGCTGCGCTCCGCGGAGATCGAGGCACTTGACGGACTGCCTGATGACGAAATCAAGGAAGCGTTGAATAAGCTGCCGGAAGAATTCCGGATGGCCGTGTACTACGCGGACGTCGAAGGCTTCCCGTACAAGGAGATCGCCGAGATCATGGATACGCCGATCGGCACGGTGATGTCGCGGTTGCACCGTGGCCGTCGCCAGCTTCGCGAATTGCTGGCCGAAGTGGCCAAGGACCGTGGGTTCCTGCGCAACAATGAGTTGGCGGAGGGCCGGGCATGACCGACGGTGAACTGAAGAACAGTGTCGATAAGGGTGGCAACTGCGAGGTATCGGGTTGCGCCGAGGTGATCGCGGAGGTCTGGACCCTCCTCGACGGTGAATGCAGCGCAGAAAACAGTGCGCGGCTGCGGCATCATCTCGAAGAGTGCCCGGGCTGCCTGCAGCACTACGGCATCGAAGAGCAGATCAAAACACTCGTAGCCCGCAAGTGCGGTGGAGAAAAGGCACCTGACGGGCTACGTGAGCGTCTTAAGTTGAAGATCACTCAGACCACGCTCATCGAGCAGCGGGCCGAGAACTCCTAGCGCTAGCTGTTGGGACGCTTGCCGTGGTTGGCGGCGTTGTGCTTACGGCTGCGCTTCTTGCGACCACGCTTGGCCATGGGAATCTCCTTACCGATCAAATGGGTTCCGGGTGCGAGCCCGGCTGACATGCCAGCTGCGCGTGGTGCGCGCCGGTGTGTGTATCCAGTCTCTCATGCCGGGGCGGGTGGTTGAAAGCGTGGATCCCGTAGGTGTGGTTCGATACTGAGGACCGGTAACCGGATGTCGACGAGAGCGAGGTGGCGCGCAGGTGGCCGAGGAAGTACACGCCGAGATCGTGGCCAGCGTGCTGGAAGTGCTCGTCAAGAAGGGTGACGCGATCGCCGAAGGCGACACGATCGTCCTCCTGGAATCCATGAAGATGGAGATCCCGGTGCTGGCTGAGGTGGCGGGAACCATAGGCGACGTGAGCGTTTCGGTGGGCGACGTCATCCAGGCCGGCGACTTGATCGCCGTCATCGACGACTAGATCGCCACCGCATGTCAACTCTCGGTGATCTGCTTGCCGAGCACACCATGCTTCCCGGTGAAGCGGTTGATCATCTGCACGCCGTGGTGGCCGAATGGCAGCTGCTAGCTGACCTCTCTTTCGCCGACTATCTGATGTGGGTGCATCGCGACGACGACTCCTTTGTCTGCGTCGCTCAATGCCGGCCCAACACCGCCCCGACGATCATCGACAGCGACGCCGTCGGCACCGTCGCGAAGATCGCGGATGTTCCGTTGGTGGAGGCGGCGTTCGCTTCGGGGACCATCGAGCGGGAAAGTGATTCGGATCTGACCGAGCACGCCTCCGAGCTGAACGTGGAGGCGGTCCCGGTGCGCTGTGGGGACCGGACCGTGGCCGTACTGACCCACCAGACCGCACTGGCCTCCCGACTCAAGAAGGGCGTGCTGGAGCGCGCGTATCTGGAGTGCGCGGGCGATCTGCTGCTGATGCTCACCGAGGGCACCTTCCCGAACGTGGCGGACCAGGCGATGTCGCGCTCCAGCCCCCGGGTGGGTGACGGATTCATCCGGCTCGACGTATCCGGTGAGGTCCGATACGCCAGCCCCAATGCCTTGTCGGCGTATCACCGCATGGGTTTGGCCAGCGATCTGCAGGGACATGACCTCATGGAGGTCACCAAGCCGCTCATCTCGGATCCCTTTGAAGGTCAAGAGCTCGCGGCGCACGTCCGTGACGTGCTGGCCGGGGGGCCGAGTATGCGCATGGAGGTCGACGCACGTGGTGCCGCGGTGCTCATCCGCACCTTGCCGCTCATCGTGCGCGGCGCGTCGGTGGGGGCGCTGCTGCTGACCCGTGACGTGACCGAGGTCAAGCGCCGTGACCGGGCACTGCTGTCCAAAGACGCCACCATCCGCGAGATCCACCATCGGGTGAAGAACAATCTGCAGACCGTGGCCGCGCTGCTGCGGCTGCAGGCCCGGCGCACACAGAACGAGGAAGCTCGCGAGGCGCTTTTCGAATCGGTACGCCGGGTGTCGTCCATCGCCCTGGTCCACGACGCCCTGTCGATGTCCGTGGATGAGGAAGTCAACCTCGACGAGGTGATCGACCGGATCATGCCGATCATGACCGATGTGGCCACCGTCGACACCAAGGTGCGGGTCTCCCGCGAAGGTGCGCTCGGGGTGCTCGACTCCGACCGCGCGACACCACTGATCATGGTGATCACCGAGCTGGTGCAGAACGCCATTGAGCACGCCTTCGAGGAGGGTGCGCAGGGTCAGGTGGTTATCAGGGCGGAGCGCTCGGCCCGCTGGCTCGATGTCGTCGTGCATGACGACGGGCGGGGATTACCCGAGGGATTCAGTGTGGAGACGTCCGACCGGCTGGGATTGCAGATCGTTAGGACGTTGGTGTCGGCCGAGATCGACGGCTCACTGGACATGCGCAGCGACGCCGAGGGTGGAACAAATGCGGTGCTTCGGGTGCCACTGGGCCGGCGTGCCCGCCTGATGGCCTGAAAGCTTCTGCGCGGCAATCAATCCGGCCCAGAGCAGCAAAGAACCCGGCACCAAATTGTGCCGGGTTCTGCGATGCTGCGGCGTTAGACGGCGCTGCGGGCGCGAGCGCGGGCGTTGCGACGCTTGAGGGCGCGGCGCTCATCCTCGCTGAGGCCACCCCACACACCGGCGTCCTGGCCCGACTCCAGCGCCCAGGTAAGGCACTCGGTCGTCACCGGACAGCGGTTACAGACGAGCTTTGCGTCAGCGATCTGGGCAAGGGCCGGTCCGCTGTTCCCTACGGGGAAGAACAGTTCCGGATCCTCGTCGCGACAGACCGCCTTATGGCGCCAATCCATAGTTGTGCACTCCTTTTTCATCGCGCGCGCCACAAGCGCACGAGATCAATGTTTTTCGGCTGTTAACGCGTGCGTACCAAATGTTTCTGCACTGTTGCTTCCGATCGTTTCACAAGCTCAGCAGAAGTCAATAGCGTGAGTTAACACGTGGTCAATCTCACTCGGGGGTGGTGTCTGCGGACTCCACATTCGTTTGTACTACACTGATCGGATCTGCGCCTTGAATCTGGCGAGATTCCCCCATTTTCCCAGGTGGCTTAGTGCTACCGGTGAGTAACATCACGGCCTGCCGGAGATCGACTACGTCAAGTAGTACATCCGATCTGCCCCAGGTGTGACGTAGACCGCGTCGCTGCTGTGAGTCGGCTGTGTCCGGAACGGGCTGTCGCCCAACACTATTGCCTTCCCGGCCGGTCTCAGGAGAGGGCGTCTGCGGGTTTTGCCGGGGCCACCACGTCGAGAACGTCGGGTTCGGCGGTGAAGGTCAGCTCGCTGCGGAACCCGAGGAAATCGCCGTCGACCTGGGTGGCGATAGGTGCTGACGCGCGTATCCGTACCCATGCGACGTCATCTTCGCGCAGCAGGTGGCTGGCCGCGGGACGGTCCGGGCGGGGTGCGCCCACCATGTGGCGGACCAGGCGAAGGTTGGCCATCACGTTCATGCTCTTCGATGCGAATACGCCCAAACCGCTCTCGAAACCGGTGCCCGGGTTTGTCCAGATGGCGCGCTCGTTGGCGTACGTCCACGGGTTGGAATTGCAGATGAACGCGAAGTGGACGCCCTGCTGCGGCTCCTGGCCGGGCAGCTCGACGGTGAGGGTTGGCTGGTGGCGCGCGGCGCGGAAGAAGCTCAGCACCGCGCGTGTCACATACCGTCCGGCCGTGACCTGCTTGCCCTTGTTGCGGTGAGCCTCCATGGCGGCGACCACCTCGCCGTCCAGGCCCATTCCGGCGTTGAAGATGAACCAGCGCTCTCCGCAGTGCCCGAGGCCGATCCGGCGCCACCGTCGCTGGTCACGGCGGTGTGCATCGAGCAGATCGACCACCTGATTGGTGGCTTGCACAGGGTCGGCCGATATCCCCAGCGTTCGGGCGAACACATTGGCCGAGCCGCCGGGTACCACCGCGATGGCGGGCAGTGGCCCGGGCGCGGGATGTCCCGGCTGGCCGAGCAGGCCGTTCACCACCTCGCTGACTGTGCCGTCGCCGCCGTGTACGACGATGACCGCCGCGCCCTCGTCGGCTGCGCGCCGGGCCAGCTCGCTGGCGTGGCCCCGGTGGTCTGTGTGCAGAACCTGAAGATGCACTCGACTCTCGAGCGCGTGAGCCAGCAGGTCACGCCCGGCCGCCGTTGTCGAGGTGGCATTGGGATTCACGATGAGGACCGCACGCACGGGGCATGAGCCTAGCGGGACCTTCTTCACGCAAGCTGCCCATCGCCGCGGCGAAGCGTCCACCTAGGCTTGTCGGGTGACCACAGCCGTTCCGAATACCGTTCGCCGCGCCGGGACGATCGTTGCCGGTGAAGGTGCCGTGGGGCTGGTCATCGCGGTGGTCCTGGTGGTGCGGGCGGCCGGTGGCGCCGACCAGCATCTGGTGAACGGGTATGGCACCGCCGCGTGGTTCGCGGTATTCGGCACCGCTGTCCTTGCGGCGGGTCTGGCCCTCGCCACGGGGAAACGTTGGGGCAGAGGGATCGCGGTGATGATGCAGCTGCTGCTCCTGCCCGTCGCGTGGTACGCGGCTGTGGGATCGCATCAGCTCGCGCTGGGCGTACCGATCGCCATCGTCGCCGTGGTGGCGCTGGCGCTGCTGTTCAGTCCCACCGCTCAGATATGGGCCACCGGCGACGAATCCGGCCCCGACGAATCCGACTAGCGGTCCGAGGCCAGCTGCGCCAAAGCCGGGCCCTGCAGCCGGTAAGTGATCCAATCCGATTGCGGATTTGCGCCTATCGAGTCGTAGAACTTGATGGACGGTGTATTCCAGTCCAGCACAGCCCAATCCAGCCGGGTATAGCCGTTGGCCACGCATTCGGCGGCCAGCGCCGACAGCAGGGCCTTCCCCAGGCCGGTGCCGCGCTGTTCGGGCTTGACGTACAGGTCCTCCAGATAGATGCCGTGTTGACCGGTCCAGGTGGAGAAGTTCAGGAACCACACGGCGGTGCCGCAGACCACCCCGCCCGCCTCTGCGACATGGGCGAAAAGTGCCGGAGCCGAACCGAATAGCGCCTTATGAAGTTGCTCCGGGCTGATGTGGCATTCATCGCGCGCCTTCTCGTACTCCGCCAGATCCTCGATGAGGCCGACGATGGCCGGGACGTCCGCTTCGGTGGCACGGCGAATCTGGGTGTTACTCACTGTGGGCTCCTAACCCTGCCAATATGGTCCGGAATTTGACGGTGGTCTCCGACAGTTCGTCCTGGGGATCCGATTCGGCGACCAGGCCGCCGCCCGCGTAGGCGCGGATCGCCGTGCCGTCCGCCGACAGCTCGGCGCAGCGGATCGAGACGGCCCAACGGCCGTCCCCGCTGCTGTCGCACCAGCCGACCGCGCCCGCATAGAACCCGCGATCACCCTCGATGCGTGCGATCAGATCGGCTGCCGCCTCGGTGGGGGTACCGCACACCGCCGGAGTGGGGTGTAATGCCATTGCCAAATCAAGTGCAGTGGTAGAACTTTGGCGTAACCGAGCACTGATGGAGGTGCTCAGATGCCAGAGCGCTGCGGTACGACTCAGCGTCGGCTCCGGCGGAACCTGGACATCGACGCACAACGAGGACAGGTCCTCGCGCAGCTGATCGATCACCACGGAGTGTTCGTGGCGGTTCTTGTGCGAGCCCGCGAGGTCTTCGCCCGTGCGCCGGTCTTGCGATGGATCACTGGACCGAGGGGCCGAACCGGCGAACGGATGACAGATCACCATGTCTCCGTGGCGCTCTACCAACAGCTCCGGGCTGCAGCCCACCATGGTGTGTCCACGGAACCGCTCGCCTGCGGGGGAGAGGTCCACGCAGAAACTGTTGGCGTCGGGGTCGTTTCGGATCAGCCGATGGGTCAGCACCAAGGCGTCCACCGGGTCATCGGCCTGTAACTCCAGCACCCGTGCAAGGACCACCTTGGACAGGCCTCCGGTGGTGTCACGCAGCACCTCGACGGCCTCGGTGACACGCCGCAGATGCTCAGAGGGCTCCGGTACTTGTTGTGTCACATGAATATTCGGCATGGTGCCGTAGAACTCGTGGGGCTGCCCGCGCTCAACTGTCGCCGGAACCGTCAGTGCTGAGGGCCTGGAGGTGTCAAAAGGTAGCGCACCCACCAGCATGCGGTGCCGGCCTGCGCGCAGGGCTTCTGCGGCACTCGCGACATCGTCGTAGGCCCTCTCGCGGCCATACGCGTACAACGCGTCGGCCGCCCGCGACATCACGAAATGCGGGTACGCGGGCGAGTCGGTGGCCGTCATGGTCAGCTAGACGGTACCGGGTGCCTGTACCCGGTCAGCCCAAGTGCGGCCACCTGACGCTGGCCGTGCTCATGCCCGCCCACCGCGATCGAGGCCGTGGCCATGCCCAGCCGGGTGCCCTCTTCCAGCGGCAGGTCGATCCACCTGGTCATGAGGGCGCGCGAGAAGTGGCCATGACCGACCAACAGCACATCGCGCTGGGTGAGCTCGGCGGCGATCTTGGCGATCACCCGGTCGGCCCGGGCCTGCACCTGCGCCACCGACTCGCCGCCGGGGCAGCCGTGCGTCCATACCAGCCAACCCGGGTCGTTCTCGCGGATCTGCGGTGTGGTCAGGCCCTCGTAATCGCCGTAGTCCCATTCGGCGAGCTCCTCGTCGGTTGCGTCGATCGTCAGACCCGCCAGTTCGGCGGTCTGGATCGCCCGTCGGCGCGGACTGCTCACCACAACCGGATCATTTAGATCGAGATTGGCCAGCACCTCGCGCGCCGCCACAGCCTGGGCGCGACCGATTTCCGTGAGATCCAGGTCGGTGCGACCGGTATGCCTGCCGATCTTTGACCACTCCGTTTCGCCATGACGTAGCAACAACATTCGGTTCTGAGGGGCAGACACGCACTTGATTGTGCCGTACCGACTTCCGTCGTGATCGTGTTCGGCATGCCAGTATGTGGACGTGACTCGGGTGCTGGCGGTAGCCAATCAAAAGGGTGGGGTGGCCAAAACCACGACGGTCGCGTCCCTCGGCGCGGCATTGGCCCAGGCCGGCAAGAAGGTGCTGCTGGTTGACCTCGACCCACAGGGCTGTCTGACGTTCTCGTTGGGGCAGGATCCGGACCGCCTGGGGGTCTCGGTGCACGAGGTGCTGCTGGGGCAGGCCGATATCAAGGAGGCGCTGCTCACCACCGCCGAGGATCTGACGCTGCTACCTGCGAATATCGACCTGGCCGGCGCCGAGGCAATGCTGTTGATGCGGGCGGGACGCGAGTACGCGCTGAAGCGGGCGCTCGAATCGCTGGGGGACGACTTCGATGTGGTGATCATCGACTGCCCGCCCTCCCTGGGGGTGCTGACACTGAATGGTTTGACGGCGGCCGATTCGGTGATGGTGCCGCTGCAGTGCGAGACCCTGGCGCATCGAGGTGTCGGACAGTTCCTGCGGACGGTGACCGACGTACAGCAGATCACCAACCCCGGGCTGACGCTGTTGGGTGCGCTGCCCACTCTGTACGACTCGCGGACCACGCACAGTCGCGATGTGCTGTTGGACGTGGCCGACCGTTACGAGCTGCCGGTGCTCGCGCCGCCGATTCCCCGAACGGTGCGCTTCGCCGAGGCGAGTGCCTCGGGTGCCTCAGTGCTCGCGGGCCGCAAGAACAAGGGCGCGCTGGCCTATCGCGAGCTGGCGCAGAGCCTGGTGAAGCACTGGAAGAGCGGCAAGGCCATGCCGACCTTCACCCCGCCGGTGGACTGAGTCGGGCACTCCGCGCGGGCGGGTTATCCCAACGCGAAGACTCGCGACCCCCGCTGCTCCACCAACGTGTTGCCGACCACGGCGCTGATGACAGGACCCTTTTCGTCGGCCGGATCACGGTGTACGGCAATGGATTTCCGGAATTCTCCGGTGGTCATGTTGAAGACGTCGATCCCGCCCTCGACGGGGATCAGTAACTCACCGGCCATGGCCGTACCTGGCCCCAGTGGCTTCTTGGTGGTGGGCAGGACGAATCGGTAGGAGAGATCGAAGCCGCCCAGCACCAGCACCTGATTGCCCGTCCACCAGGTGACGACGTCGCCGGCCTGGGCGGCGGTGTTGGACTGGACCACCTCGCCCGGTAGGGCTGTCGCGCCGACGCGCATGCCGTGGTCGTCGAAGACCACCAGCTCATTGTGCGTGCCGGGCAGATACACGGCCGACCGGGTGTCCGCGACCGCGAGCACCTTGGCCGCGGAGCCGCGCTCGACTCCGGGCAGCGCCGCCGAGTAGAGCTCCTCGGGCTTGTCGTTGTCTTTTGGTGTGGGCTTTTGCAGCGTCAGCCGCAGGGTGGAGTCCTGCGGGCAGGTTTCCAGCACCGCGAGCACGCTGGACCCGACGGCACCCGATTTCAGCGTGCAGTCCACGCGGGGCTGGCTATTGGGGTTCAGGGGAGCGACGACTCGCCCGTACTCCAGGGTGCGCACCATGTCCGAACGCCACAGTTCCAGCCGGGTACTGCCGAGCGCCAGCACGTAGGTGCCGTCGGTCGACAACGACACCTTCGGGTCATTGGGGCTGCTGCGCAGCGGGCCCCGGCGGCCGGTCTGTCCGTCGATCATCGTGACCTGGCCGCATCCGCGTGCGTCTCGGTAGACGGCCACCGCGTCGTCGATGAAGCCGATCGCGCCGCACAGATCGAGATTGCGGCGCGCGTAAGACCACAGTTGGGCCCCGGTTACCGGGTCATGGGCCACTACTTCGTGTCCGTAGGCGCTGACGACCGCACCGCTGGCGATGACCGGCCCCTTCGTGGCTCCACTGGCGGCGGACCATAGTTCGCGCACCGAGTCGGGAACCCGGGTAGCACTCATCGGGCGTTTGATGTCCCCGGCTGCGGGATGGCTGACGGTGGCGCGGGCGTCGCTGGTCCACCAGATCGTGACACCGGTAACGGCGACCACCACGGCGATCACCGCCGCAGCAATGATGTCGGCCCGTGTGCGCCGCTCCGGTGCGATCACGCCGTGGCGGTGGTGGCAGCGGCCGCGTTCGGACGCCGACGGCGGCGGCGACGGCGCGCAGCAGCAGGCTGGTCGCCTTCGGCGGTAGCCACTGCCGCGGGCGCTTCGGCCACCGCACCGTCGGCGGGCTCGCCCGCGCGGGTACGCCGACGGGTGCGGGTCCGCTTGGGCTTGTCGCCTTCGGTGCGCTCGGCCCGGGGCTCACGGCGCTTCGGTCCGCCGGCGAACTTGGGACCGACCGAACCGGTCACATCGGCGGGGATGTTCAGCTCGGTGAACAAATGCGGTGAGGTGGAATAGGTTTCGTCGGGGTCGGGCACGCCGAGGCCGAGTGCCTTGTCGATCAGCTGCCAGCGTGCGATGTCATCCCAGTCGACGAGGGTGACCGCGATGCCGGTGCGCCCGGCACGACCGGTGCGTCCGATGCGGTGCACATAGGTCTTGTCGTCCTCGGGGCACTGGTAGTTGATGACGTGGGTGACATCGTCGATGTCGATGCCGCGGGCGGCCACGTCGGTTGCGACCAGCACGGTGATCTCACCGGAGCGGAACGCGGACAGCGCCTTTTCGCGCGCGATCTGACCGAGGTCACCATGTACCGCGCCGACGACGAAACCGCGCTCGGCCAGCTCGTCGGAGACCTTCTGGGCGGTGCGCTTGGTACGGGTGAAGATCATGGTGGCGCCGCGGCCCTCGGCCTGCAGGATGCGGCTGACCAACTCGATCTTGTCCAGCGCGTGTGCGCGGTACACGAATTGCTCGGTTGAGTCGTGCACCGACGACGAGTGGGGCGCCTCGGCCCGGATATGGGTCGGACGATTCATGAACGTGCGGGCCAGGGTGATGATGGCATCGGGCATGGTGGCCGAGAACAGCATCGACTGCCGCCCCGACTCGGCGGACGGCGCCAGCGCCAGAATGCGCTCGATATCGGGCAGGAAGCCCAGATCCAGCATCTCGTCGGCCTCGTCGAGCACCAGCATCGCCAGGCCACCCAGCTGCAGGTGACCCTGCTGTGCCAGGTCGAGCAGGCGTCCGGGCGTCCCGACAACGACATCGGCGCCGGCGCGCAGGGACTCGATCTGCGCCTCGTACGGGCGTCCGCCGTAGATGGAGACGACGCTGAAGTCGCGGTCGCCGGCCGACAGGTACTTGGATGCCTTGATGAGGTCTTCGTAGACCTGGATGCACAGCTCGCGGGTCGGCACCACGACCAGGGCGCGCGGGGTGCCGTTGAGCGGCCGGTCCTCGACGCCGGTGGCGATGCGGTGCAGCAGCGGGACGCCGAATGCGTAGGTCTTGCCCATACCGGTGCGGGCCTGGCCGATGAGGTCGGAGCCGCCGAGGGCGAGGGGAAGGGTGAGCTCCTGGATGGCGAACGGATGCTCGATTCCGACCTCGCGTAGGGCGCGAACGATCTCGTCGCGGACCCCGAGCTGGGCAAAGGTGTGTTCGATGTGACTCATGGGGGTGTACGTACCTTTCGTGTTTTCGCTCAGCGCGCACGATCGGTAGGTCGGATTCCTAGGATTCCAAGGGGCCGGGCTCGCGTCTATCGGCGAGGGCAGCACGTGCACGCACATTTCCTGTGGGAGAAATCCCTGGGTGCTTCGTGGTCAGGGCGTTCGTCCTGCGACCATGGTAGCGGGTGAGCTGCGTTTTTCCGATTCGCCGTGCTTTGCCGCGCAGATCGGTGTTCTGCCGCGGGCCCCCGACTAGAGTTCCAGGCATGAGTACGGACCTCGATCCTCCCGGCGTCAATCAGCTGTTCGCGGTGATCGCGTACGGCGAGATCGCGGCGTTCTACCGGTTGACCGACGAGTCCAAGATGGCGCCCGATTTGGCCAGCAAGATCGCGATCGCCAGCATGGCGGCCTCGCAGATGCGTCACTACGAGGTACTGCGGGATGCGATGGAGGCCAACGGAGTTGACGTGCTGGCGGCCATGGAGCCGTACGTCAAGACCCTGGAGAACTACCACTCGCTGACGCTGCCGCGGACCTGGCTGGAGGCCATGGTGAAGGCGTACATCGGCGACTCGCTGGCAGCCGACTTCTATGGCGAGGTCGTGGCCTCGTTACCGGGTGAATCGGCGGCGGTTCTCAAGTCGGTGCTGGGTACCACGGGGCACTCGGAATTCGTTATCGCTCAGGTGCGTGAGGCCGTCAAGGACAACCCGCAGCAGCGCAACCGGCTCACCCTGTGGGGGCGGCGGCTGCTGGGTGAGGCGGTGACGCAGGCGCAGCACGTGCTGGCTGGGCACGATGAGCTGGCCGAGCTGGTGATGTCCGGTGATGCCGGTTTGGGCAACCTCAACGAGTTCTTCGAGCGGCTGCAGAAGGCGCACACCGAGCGGATGGCCGTCCTCGGGCTCGCGTAGCGGCGAGAGCTACTTGGCGCAGCGCGCGATGATGCTGTTGCTGCTCTGCACCGCCAGTATCTGACTCTCGCTATTGGTAATCGAGCAGTTGACCTGGCTCGCGAAGCTCGTCGCGGTGATCGAGCCGCCGGTGATACCGGGGCTCGGGGTCACGATCATCGTCCAGGGCAGTGAGGCGCCGAGCACGGTGCGTGTTGTGCCGTTGCCGTCGGTGTAGGTGATGGTGAGCAGATCGCCCGGCGTCTGGTTACCCGTCACGTAGTACGCGAATGCCGCGGGAGTGATCGGCCGCTGGCCTTCCGGCGGAAGCATCGGGTTCGACGGGGGAGGCTCGGGCGGCGGCGCCTCGGTGGACGGCGCGGTGGACGGCGTCTCCTGCACAGGCGTGCTCGTCACGGTTGTCGTCGATGGTGGCGTCGATGTCGCCGAGGGCGGCGGCGGGGGCGCGGTGGTGGTCACCGGAGTCAGCGAGGGCACGGGTGTGGTGATGGCGGCGGCCGGCGGCTTGTCCTCGCCGCCACTGAGCACGACCGCCGTCGCGATGACGGCGATTGCCAGCACGGCTCCGGCGATGGACGCGACCCATTTCCAGTTCTCGTTGGAACCCGGGGGCCGGTACTCGAAGTCCTCATCGAGACCCGAGTACTCGCGGTACTGCGGGGTCGTCTGGGAGTCGTACGGGTCGTCGTAGGGCTCGTAGTCGCTCGAGTACCGAGAATCTCCGCGATAACCGACCATGATCAGCGCTTCCTCTCAGCCCCAAATCAAATGTGAAATCTGATGCTGATGTTACTGCTGTGACTTAAGGACTGGCACGATCATGCGAGGTGTGTCGGCGTGAAGCGCGTCGGCTAACCTCGTCGATACGAGCTCAATGGCGGCTCAACAACTTGGAAAGGTGTCCCCGTGGAGATCAAGATCGGTGTCACAGATAGCCCGCGCGAGCTGGTCATTTCGAGCGATCAGACCCCGGCTGACGTCGAAAAGGTCGTATCCGCGGCGCTGGCCAAGGAATCGGATGTGCTGAACCTCACCGACCAGAAGGGCCGCAAGTACCTGATCTCGGCGGCCCGGATCGCCTACGTGGAAATCGGCGTTGCCGACGCGCGACGCGTCGGCTTCAGCGGCTAGTCCAGCGGCTGCAGCGGAACGTGTGAGAGCCCGCCCCAGGCAAACCCGACGGTGGCGTTGACCGCGTCGTCCTTGGAGATGGGCTTCTCGTTGTCCAGCCAGTAGCGGGCGCTCACCTGACTGATCCCGACCAGGCCGACGGCCACCATGCGGGCATGGTGGGGGTCCAGTCCGGAATCGTGGCTGACCAGGTCGAAGACCGCGTCGGTGCAGGCGCTGATGGCGCCCTCGACGCGCTCGGTGACCTGTGGGACGCCCACCAGATCGTTTTCGAAGATCAGTCGGTACCCCTGGCTGTCGTGCTCGACGAAGTCAAAGAACGCCATCACGGCGGCGCGCAGCCGCTGGCGGTTGTCGGTGGTGGTGCGCAACGCCTGTCGCACACTGGAAACCAGATTGTCGGCATGCTTGTGCAGCACCTCGAGGTACAGCTCCAGCTTGCTCGGAAAGTGTTGGTACAGAACAGGTTTGCTTACGCCCGCGCGTTCTGCGATCTCATCCATTCCGGCCGCGTGGTAACCGCGGTCGACGAATATCTCGCTGGCAGAGCCCACCAGTTGGCCGCGGCGCTCGTCGCGTGGCAGCCGTCCACCACGCCGCGCATTTCCCTGAGTCGAATCTTGCGTCGCCACCGTCGAGTTCACCGTGCCTCGACGCCCGGCCAGATTCGCAAGATCACGCATGTCCTTATCCTCTGCGCACACACGACTTGATGGTCGCGCACGCCACCTCACTCAGCCGGCTATTCAATCCGCCTGAACCCGAACTACAGACAGTACTCCTGGCATCCGGCGGCGTGCCCGAGGCGGGATGGCTTGTCGCTATGCCATCCTTGCCCGGTGACCTACGACCGGCACCAATGGGCGCATAATCGTAGGTCCATGCCAGAAACCATGAGTCGACTCCCCGTGCAGGAGTCCTCCGAACGCTACGAGCCACTGCGCGCCCAGCGCGATCCGCTCGCCGAGGGAAGCGGACGCATCCGTTCCGATCGGCGCGATCGCGACCGCTGGCGCAAGCAGACCTGGCTCGGTCGTTTCATCTCCACCTATGGGTGGCGCGCGTACGCCATCCCGTTGCTGGTCGGGTTGACCGTCTTCGTCGGCTACCAAACCGTCACGCAGCGTGAACCCTCGCATGCGGGTACCGGCCCCAACGAGCCCGTCGCCGATCCGCCATCCATTGGCGCGCTGGGTGACGCGATCATTGGCGCTCCGCCCAAGGGCCTCACCCAGTTCGACGCGACCCTGCCCACCGGCGTGCTGCCGGAGGGGGAGTCGTTCACCGAGGCGGGCGCCAAGTCCTGGCACGTCGTACCGGGTACGACACCCCAGATCGGGACGGGTGCGGCGAAGGTGTTCGCGTACACCATCGAGGTCGAAGACGGCATCGACACCATGGGATTCGGTGGTGACGATCTCTTCGCGCGCATGGTGACCGAGACACTGGCCAGCCAGAAGAGCTGGACGCATAACCCGCAGTTCGGGTTCGTCCGGATCGACTCCGGCACACCTGATTTCCGGATCTCACTGACCTCACCGGCGACGGTGCGCGAGGGCTGCGGCTATGAGATCCAGCTCGAGGCTTCGTGCTACAACCCGCGATACGGCGAAAACGGTGACCGCCGCGTGTTCATCAACGAAGCGCGGTGGGTACGCGGTGCGGTGCCGTTCCAGGGCGACATCACCTCGTACCGCCAATACGTCATCAACCACGAAGTCGGACATGCCATCGGTTATCGGGTTCACGAACCGTGTGAGCAGGACCAGCAGCTGGCGCCGGTGATGATGCAGCAGACATTCAGCACCAACAACAATGACGCGGCGAAGTTCGACGCGGATTCGATCAAGCCCGACGGCAAGAGCTGCCGCACGAATCCCTGGCCGTATCCGATTCCGTAGCGGCAGTCCCGGCTCGGGAAGGGTTGGCATCCCGATACTGTTGATGCAGCTGTAGCCCTTTCAGACAGCCCTGAGGAATTCGAGTTACAGGAGTCACGGTGCCCACATTGCCGCCGTTGGTAAGTCCCGCCGCCGATCTGACCCGCGAGGAAGTCGCGCGGTACAGCCGGCATCTGATCATCCCTGACCTGGGCGTCGATGGGCAGAAGCGTCTCAAGAACGCCAAGGTGCTCGTCATCGGTGCGGGCGGCCTCGGATCTCCGACACTCTTGTACCTGGCCGCCGCGGGTGTCGGCACCATCGGCATCGTCGAGTTCGACGTTGTCGACGAGTCCAACCTGCAGCGTCAGATCATCCACGGCCAGTCCGATATCGGCCGGTCCAAGGCGCAGAGTGCACGTGACTCGGTGCTGGAGATCAATCCGCTGGTCGAGGTGCGGTTGCATGAGCTGCGCCTGGAACCCGATAACGCGGTGAACCTGTTCTCGCAGTACGACCTGATCCTTGATGGCACCGACAACTTCGCGACGCGCTACCTGGTGAACGACGCCGCGGTGCTCGCACACAAGCCCTACGTGTGGGGCTCGATCTACCGTTTCGAGGGGCAGGTATCGGTCTTCTGGGAGGACGCGCCCGACGGGCTCGGCTTGAACTATCGCGACTTGTACCCAGAGCCGCCGCCTCCGGGCATGGTGCCGTCCTGCGCGGAGGGGGGCGTGCTGGGCATCCTGTGCGCATCCATCGCCTCGGTGATGGGTACCGAGGCGATCAAGCTGATCACCGGGATCGGCGACTCCTTGCTCGGCCGGCTCATGGTGTACGACGCGCTCGACATGACTTACCGCACCATCAAGATCCGTAAGGATCCGGCCACGCCGAAGATCACCGAGCTCATCGACTACGACGCGTTCTGCGGCGTCATCAGCGACGAGGCCTCGGCTGCGGTCGCAGATTCCACAATTACCCCCCGTGAACTGCGCGAATTGCTCGACGCAGACAAGAAGGTGGCGCTGATCGACGTGCGCGAGCCGGTCGAATGGGACATCGTCCACATCGACGGTGCCGAGCTCGTGCCCAAGTCGACCCTGGAGTCCGGTGCCGGCCTTGCCAAGCTGCCGCAGGACCGTCAGGCGGTGCTGTACTGCAAGACGGGGATTCGGTCGGCAGAGGCGCTTGTGGCCGTCAAGAAGGCGGGTTTCGCGGACGCGGTACACCTCCAGGGCGGCATCGCGGCCTGGGCCAAACAGGTGGACCCCGACATGGTCATGTACTGATCGATGGGAACCAGCAACAGCCACGTATTGCGGGACTTCCCATCTGTGACTGCCGACACGAACTCCGAGCGAACACAATCCAGTTCATCGCAGGCGGTAACGTATCCCGCGTGACTGTGGACCGCCCACCCGAGCACGTGCTCGCGACTTACGGGCTCAGCGGCGTCAAACCAGTCCAGCTAGGCCCGACATGGGAGGGTGGCTGGCGCTGCGGTGAAGTGGTGTTGTCACTGGTAGCGGATCATGCGCGTGCCGCGTGGTCCGCCAAGGTGCGCGACACCCTGTTCATCGACGGGGTGCGGTTGGCCCGGCCGGTTCGCTCCACCGACGGACGCTATGTCGTATCGGGTTGGCGTGCGGACACATTCGTTGCGGGTGCGCCCGAACCCCGGCACGACGAGGTCGTGTCGCTGTCGGTGCGCCTCCATGAGGCCACTTCCAAGCTGGAACGTCCCCGGTTCTTGACCCAGCCTCCCGTGGCGCCCTGGGCCGATGTCGATGTGTTCATCGCGGCCGATCGTGCGGCCTGGGAAGACCGGCCGCTGCAATCCTGGCCCTCTGCTGCCCGGGTGTCGCCCGGCTCGCCCGATGGCCAGCGATCCATCGATCTGATCAACCAATTGGCGAGTCTGCGGCGGCCCACCAAGAGTCCACCGCAGCTGGTCCACGGCGACTTGTATGGCACCGTGCTTTTCGCGGGCGCGGCCGCGCCCGGTATCACCGACATCACCCCCTACTGGCGTCCCGCGTCCTGGGCGGCAGGTGTCGCGGTGGTGGACGCACTGTCCTGGGGCGACGCGGACGACGGTCTTATCGAACGCTGGGCGACCTTGCCGGAGTGGCCGCAGATGCTGTTGCGGGCCTTGATCTTCCGGCTGGCCGTGCATGCACTGCACCCCCGTTCGTCGGCACAGTCCTTCCCGGGGCTGGCGCGCACCGCGGCTCTGGTGCGGCTCACGCTGTAACGCGCATCACTTTCGAGCCTGGATGTGACGCGTTCGGGGACCCTCACCGCGACATGACAGACTCATGTGAGCGAGATGTGATGGCTCGGTCATCGCCAGCAGCGCCGCTGCAACAAGATTTTTCTACCTTGCTTGCATGGCGAACAACACGGCAGCAGCCCCAATTGCACGGCGCGGACGCTGGATTGAGAACTGGGATCCGGAGGATGTCGCCGCCTGGGAAAACGGCGGTGCGAAAGTGGCGCGGCGCAACCTGATCTGGTCGGTGGTCGCCGAACACGTCGGATTCTCAGTCTGGTCCATCTGGTCGGTGATGGTTCTGTTCATGCCGCAGAACGTCTATCACATCGACGCGGCCGGAAAGTTCTTCCTGGTGGCCATGCCCACCCTGGTTGGTGCCGTGCTGCGGCTGCCGTACACCTTCGCCACCGCATGGTTCGGCGGGCGCAACTGGACCATCTTCAGTGCCCTGGTGCTGGCGGTGCCGACCTCACTCACCTTGTACTTCATGGCGCACCCGGAAACGTCGTACACCACCTTCATGGTCGTGGCTGCGGTCGCGGGATTCGGTGGTGGAAACTTCGCCTCCTCGATGACCAACATCAATGCCTTTTACCCGCAACGGTTCAAGGGCTGGGCGCTGGGCCTCAACGCGGGTGGCGGGAACATCGGCGTCCCGGTGATTCAGGTGCTCGGCCTGCTCGTCATCGCCACCGCTGGGAACCGTTCACCGCACTGGGTGGCGGGTATCTACCTCGTGCTGATCGCCCTCGCCGCCGTGGGTGCGGCGCTGTTCATGGACAACCTGGCGAACCAGAAGACCGACGGCCGCTCGCTCATCAACGTGATGAAGTACCGGGATTCGTGGATCATCGCCTTCCTGTACATCGGCACCTTCGGGTCCTTCATCGGGTTCAGCTTCGCGTTTGGGCAGGTGTTGCAGCTGAACTTCCTTGCCGGGCTCGCTCACAGCGGCCTGACCCCGGCGCAGGCGGCGGCGCAGGCATCGCTGCACGCCGCGCAGATCGCGTTCATCGGGCCGCTGCTCGGCTCGCTGGCCCGACCGTTCGGCGGCTGGCTTTCGGACCGCACGGGCGGCGGCAAGATCTCGCTGTACGCCTTTGTCGCGATGATCTTCGGTGCGGGCATCCTGGTGTCCGCCGGAACCATCGACGACCGCACGGCCGGCGCGCCCTCCGGAGCCATCATGACCGCCTACGTCGTGGGCTTTATCGTCCTGTTCGTCGTCTCCGGAATCGGTAATGGCTCGGTGTACAAGATGATTCCGTCGATCTTCGCCGCCAAGGCGCATAGCGCCGGGCTCGATGAAACCTGGTCGCGCACCATGTCCGGTGCCTTGATCGGTGTGGCCGGAGCCATCGGCGCCCTCGGTGGTGTGGCCATCAACCTGGTGCTGCGTGCCTCCTACCTCAGCGCCGCCAAGTCGGCCACCATGGCGTTCTGGGTGTTCCTCGCCTTCTACGTGGTCTGCGCGGCGGTCACCTGGTACGCCTACGTGCGGCGCCCGGTGGGAGTCCCGGTGCCGGTAGTTCTCGATTCCAAAGACGAAGTGGCGGTGTGAAAGTCATGAACAAGAAAGTCGTCGTCATCGGCCACGGAATGGTCGGCCACCGATTTGTCCAGGTGCTCCGCGAGCGTGACGCCACCGATCAGTGGCAGGTCACCGTCCTCGGCGAGGAATCCGACGCCGCGTACGACCGCGTCGCGCTGTCCTCGTACATCGAGAGCTGGGACCGGGACTCGCTGGCGCTCACCGGAAACAGCTATACCGATGACCCCATGGTGACTCTTCATCTCGGCGACCGGGTGGTCGGCATCGACCGGGCCGGGCAGACGGTCACCACCGAAGCCGGCACCGTCCTGGACTATGACGCACTGGTGATGGCCACCGGTTCATACCCGTTTGTGCCCCCGGTCCCCGGTGGCGACGCCGACGGTTGCTTCGTCTACCGCACCATGGATGATCTGGATGCCATCAAGGCCGTCGCCGACAAGTCGCCGGGTGCTGCGGGTGTCGTCATCGGCGGTGGCCTGCTCGGCTTGGAAGCTGCGAATGCGTTGCGCCTCATGGGGTTGGCCCCGCACGTCGTGGAGCTCAATCCTCGCCTCATGCACCTGCAGGTCGACGAGGGTGGCGGTGCCCTGCTCACCCGGCTGGTCACCGACCTCGGACTGACGGTGCACACCAGTGTGTCCACGGCGGCCATCGAGAAGGCAGAAGACGGAACGCTGTCCGTACAGCTGTCGGACGGATCCACGATTGACGCCTCGGTGCTGGTGTTCTCGGCGGGTATCCGGCCGCGTGATGAGCTGGCCAGGGAATGCGGGCTTGAGTTGGCCGAACGCGGAGGCATCTTCACCGATGCCGGTTGCCAGACAAGCGATCTGCACATCTATGCGATCGGTGAAGTAGCCGCCATCGAAGGCCGTTGCTATGGGCTCGTCGCGCCCGGGTACACCACTGCCGAGATCGTCGCGGACCGGCTACTCGGCGGCACTTCCGAGTTTCCGGGCGCCGATCTGTCCACCAAGCTCAAGTTGCTCGGGGTGGATGTCGCCAGCTTCGGCGATGCCCACGGTACCTCCGACGGTGCCCTGGAGGTCGTCTTCAACGACGCCACCAAGGGCACCTATGCCAAGCTTGTGGTCTCCGATGATGCGCGAACCCTGTTGGGCGGCATCCTCGTCGGTGATGCCAGCGCCTACGGCACCCTGCGGCCCATGCTGGGCCGGGAATTGCCGGCAGACCCGGCCGCACTGATCGCGCCCTCGGGTGCGGAGATCGGCGTCGGCGCACTGCCCGATGACGCGCAGATCTGCTCGTGCAACGCGGTGACCAAGGGTGCGATCTGCAGTGCCATCTGTGAGGGCGCCACCGATGTGCCGGCTCTCAAGGCGGCCACCTGTGCCGGAACATCCTGCGGTAGCTGCATTCCGATGCTCAAGCAGATCCTGGCCGCTCAGGGTGTCGAGCAGTCCAAGGCGCTGTGCGAGCATTTCGCACAGTCGCGCGCCGAGCTGTTCCAAGTGGTGCAGGTGACGGGGATCCGGACCTTCTCGGAGCTGATTGCCAAGCACGGCACGGGAACCGGCTGCGACATCTGCAAGCCCACGGTCGCGTCCATCTTGGCCTCCACGTCCAGCGATCACATTCTGGAAGGGGAGCAGGCCGCGCTGCAAGACACCAACGACCACTTCCTGGCCAATATGCAGAAGAACGGCACCTATTCAGTGGTGCCGCGCCTGCCGGGCGGCGAAGTGACTCCGGAGAAGCTCATCGTCATCGGCGAAGTAGCAAAGGAATTCGGCCTGTACACCAAGATCACCGGTGGTCAGCGCATCGATCTGTTTGGTGCTCGCGTCGAACAGCTCCCGCTGATCTGGAAGCGGCTCATCGACGCTGGCATGGAATCCGGGCAGGCTTACGGCAAGTCCTTGCGCACCGTGAAGAGTTGCGTGGGTTCGACGTGGTGCCGGTACGGGGTTCAGGATTCGGTGGGCATGGCCGTCGAACTCGAATTGCGTTATCGCGGGCTGCGTTCCCCGCACAAGCTCAAGATGGGCGTGTCTGGATGTGCCCGCGAATGCGCCGAGGCCCGGGGCAAGGACGTTGGCGTCATTGCCACCGAGAACGGTTGGAACCTCTATGTCGGAGGTAACGGTGGCGCGACCCCCGCGCATGCCAAACTGCTCGCCGGAGATCTGGATTCGGAGACGCTGATCAAATACATCGACCGTTACCTGATGTTCTACATCCGCACCGCGGATCGGCTGCAGCGCACGGCGCCGTGGCAGGAGGCGATCGAGGGTGGCCTCGATCACATCCGGGCCGTGGTGTGCGAGGACTCGCTTGGTATCGCCGATGACTTGGAGGCCGCCATGGCGCGCCACGTTGAGGGCTATTCCGATGAATGGGCGGCCGTGCTGGCCGACGAGGACAAGTTGCGCCGATTCGTGTCGTTCGTGAACGCGCCCGAGGAACTCGATTCCACCATCGCATTCGACGACAGCGGTCCGCGCAAGATTCCGGTGCTCTTGGGTACCCCGGGATTCAGGTCCGCCACCGAGTCCGCAACGTAGCGAACCGGCGGCGGTAATACCCGGGTAACACAACAGGGGTAGACATGACACAACACGACGAGAAGAAAGGCCGGAGATGACAATTCTGGACGCTCGCCCCCGTCTGAGGCGGTACCAGTACGTGTGGTCGACGGTGTGTGCGGTGGACTCGCTCACCCCGGGCCGGGGTGCTGCGGTGCTCCTTCCGGATGATGTGCAGGCCGCACTGTTTCTGCTGTCCAATGGAGAGCTGTACGCGGTCGGTAACATCGATCCATACGGTCATGCCGCCGTCATGTCGCGCGGTTTGACCGGTGACCGTGGCGGTGAGCCGACGGTGGCTTCGCCGCTGCTTAAGCAGGTCTTCTCGCTAATAGACGGGCGTTGCCTCGATGATGCGTCGCGCCGGTTGCCAGTCTTCGAGGTGCGGGTGAGCAATGGAAATGTCGAAATCGGAATGCTCAGGAGCCGACACCGGAACGCGGTTGCCGCGTAACGAACAAGAGCGTCGGCTCGACGGATTCACCATCGGTGTCACTGCTGCGCGCCGGTCGGAGGAACTGATCGCGCTCCTGGAACGCCGGGGTGCTGCAGTGGTGTACGCCGCGGCCATCCGGATCATCCCGCTCGCGGATGACGCCGAGTTGCGTGAGGCCACCGAGCTCGTCATCGCCGACCCGCCCGACGTCACGGTGGCCACCACCGGAATCGGGTTCCGTGGCTGGATCGAAGCCGCTGACGAATGGGGTGTGGCGCAAAGTCTCAAGTCGGCGTTGGAGTCCGGGCGTTTGGTCGCCCGCGGGCCCAAAGCCACTGGGGCGATTCGCCAAGCGGGTCTGCGTGAAGAGTGGTCACCCGCGTCCGAGTCGTCAGCGGAGGTGCTGGATAGGCTCCTGGAAGAGGGTGTCGAGGGCCGGCGTATCGCCGTGCAGCTTCACGGTGCCGCCACCGAGTGGGAGCCCATCGCCGATCTCTGTGAAGCGCTGACAATCGCTGGCGCGCAGGTGATTCGGGTACCGGTATACCGCTGGGAACCACCGGAGGATCAGCGCCCGATGGACCGCATGATCTCCATGGCCATCAATGCCGAGCTGGACGGGATCAGTTTCACAAGCGCCCCCGCGGTGGCATCAATGCTTGGTCGCGCCAAGGCAACAGGACGATTGGATGAGCTGCTGTCCGCACTGCGGGGCAGGGTGGCGCCGCTGTGTGTCGGCCCGGTGACCGCGGCGCCGCTGGAAGTGTTGGGTGTGCAGACAACGCAACCCGAACGAGCGCGGCTGGGGGCGTTGGCCCGGCACGTTGCTGATGAATTGCCTAGGCGTGCACCGCGTTTTCACGCCGGTGGGCATGTTGTGAGTGTGCGCAGCTGCGGGATTGCGGTTGACGGCGAGACGCGTCAGATCTCTCCGGCGGGAATGGCGTTGATGAAACGGCTGATGGTGCGTCCCGGTCAGGTGGTGTCGCGCGAAGATCTGTTGGGTGTCCTGCCCGGAGGCGGAGACGACACCCATGCGGTGGAGACGGCGATGACGCGCCTGCGGTCTGCGCTCGGTGCGCCGAAAGTGATTCAAACAGTGGTCAAGCGCGGTTACCGGCTGGCGATCGATCCGACCATGATTGGGGAATGCCATGGATGACGGTCTTCGCACATGCGGCTCGTCCGCTGTCGAATACGTTTTGGTCGCGCATGGAACGCGTTCGGCTGCCGGCGTGGAGAACATTGCGGCGCTCGCCGAGGCGGTGTCGCTGCGCATAGGTGCGGTGCGCACCGCATTCGTCGACGTGCTGGGTCCTACCCCGTCAGAGGTGCTGTCGACGATCGAAGGTCCCGCGGTCTTGGTTCCGGCCTTTCTCGCATCGGGATACCATGTGCACCAGGATATTCCGCAGCATGTCGAGCTGAGTGGACATCCCAACGTCGCGGTGACCCAAACATTGGGGCACGATCCGGTGCTGGCCAGTGTGATGGCCGAGCGGCTGCGCGAGGCCGGGTGGCGTCATGGTGATGCGGTGGTGCTCGCGGCGGCAGGGTCTTCCGATCCCCGGGCTCGTCATGAGGTGCACACCGCGGCGAACATGCTGGCGCATCACACCGGCCCCGTCAGGGTGGGCTATGTCGCCACAGGCGAACCGCGGGTGCCCGACATGGTCGCAGCAGCGCGTGCGACCGGTCGGCGCGTCTTCATCGCGTCGTATCTGTTGGCGCAAGGTCTGTTTCAGGAGCGCCTGGCTGCGTGCGGCGCCGATGGTGTCGCACAGCCGTTGGGTGTGCATCCCGAGATTGTGAATCTCCTGGTGCGCCGATTTACTTCGGCGGCGGTGCCGGGTGCGCTAGAAGCCGTGGCGGACGTCGCGTAACGCGATTCGTCCGTCCACCGCCAGCACGCCCTCGGCCCTCAACAGTTCGAGCTGTCGGGTGCGGATATGAGGTGCGGGGCGACCGCTTGCCCCGATGACACGATGCCAGGGCAGGTCGGCCGAGTCGGTTCGCATGATCCATCCGACGATTCGTGCACTGGAAAGGCCTGCCGCGTCGGCGATATCGCCGTACGTGGCCACCCGACCGGCCGGTATCGACGCGACCAGCGAGCGCACCAGCTCTACTTGTTCTTCGGTGACGGCCGCCATGCTTACTCCAGGTGTGACCGTATCGCGGCGGCGGTTTCGGTGGGTCGTGATTGGGACACCATATGGTCGCAGTCGACGTCTACCAGCTCCAACCGGTCGCCAAGCTTGGCGACAAGAGCATCCAGCAGTCCGGTGGTGACATAGGGCGGCGAGGTGCGGGTGGCGCGTAACAGGGTAACGCGAATGATGTTGTTCGGCAGGGCGATATCGCGTGCCAGCTCGCTCCACGCGGTGACCACGGCAGGCAGGTGCATGCGCCAGCCCCACCGGCCGTTCGGCAGTTGGATCAGGTGTTCATCCAGTTCTGCCTCGATGACGTGGTCCGGTACGTCCGACCATGCTCCGGCGACCTTGTCCGACTTTGCTTCGGCGCGGTCGGTGTAATCCGGATAGGCCACCATCTGCTCGGCGATCTGACGCATCCAGTCACCGTCCAGTCCGATCGCCGGGTCCAGCAGCACGAGCGACTTCACGAGGTCGGGTCTGCGTGCGGCCAGATGCAACGCGGTGGCGCCGCCGAATGAGTGCGCCACCACCACAATGGGCCCTGATTGCGTTTCGTCGAGCACCGCGGCAACCGCATCGGCATGCGCTTCCAGCGACCATGGCGCGGGTGCAGGGGAGCGCCCGTGGCCCAGTAGATCCAGTGTCAGGGTGGGCACATCGGGGAGGTGCTCGTCGAGAAGCGGCGCCCAGCGCTTGCCGTGCCCGGTGAGCCCGTGCAACGCCACCAGACGCGCGGGTTCGTCGGGGCCGTACCGGTGGGTCTTCAACGTCGGTGTCACCCGCGGAATCCTGCCACGATCCGCGGGTGATCTCCGCGCGGGACACCCAGGTCAGGTCCGGTTGTCAGACCCTCGTGCTGTGATCTGCACATGCCGGCGCCGACCACCTCCCCCCGATCGTGGGATGGCGCGGCCGCAGATCTGCTGGACCCGGCCCGGCAAGGCCGGTTCGTCGTGGTCGGCGGTAGCGGAACCGGCAAGACGAGCCTGCTGGTAGACATCGTGGCGGCGCGGACCGCCGCGGGTGTGAGCCCGGAATCCATTCTCGTGCTCACCGGTTCCACCCGGGCCAGCATCGAGCTGCGCAGCCGGATCTCTGCGGCGGTGTTCGAGCGCCGCGGAACCATCGCCATCCGTGAACCCATGGTCCGCACCGTGCACTCGTATGCCTTCGCCATGCTTGCCGCCCACGCTGCCCGTCAGGGCAATCCGCCGCCGCGTTTGATCACCGCTGCCGAACAGGACAGCATTGTGCGGGACTTATTGTGCGGCAACGCTGAAGACAATGGAGGCTCCTGGCCCGCCTCGCTGCGGCCCGCGCTGACGACGGCCGGGTTCGCGACCGGTGTTCGAGATTTCATGGCGCGGTGCACCGAGCGCGGTGTGGACGCCAGAGACCTTCGCGCTATCGGGCGGCGGCACAACCGACCGGAGTGGGTCGCAGTTGCCGACCTTGCGCAACAGTATGAGGAGGTCATGCTGCTGCGGTCCTCGGTGGGGATGGCGGCTCCACAGGCCACGGTGCCCGCACTCGGCGCAGCCGAGTTGGTGGGATCGGCGCTCGAAATCTTCGCTGTCGATCCGGGAATCCTTGCCGCCGAACGCGATCGGATCGGCCTTCTTCTCGTTGACGATTCCCAGCATCTTGATCCGCAGGCGGCGCTGTTGGTGCGACTGCTGGCGGGGGGCGCCTCGCTGTCGGTGTGCACCGGTGACCCCAATCAAACCGTATTCGGATTCCGCGGGGCCGATGCCCGGCTGTTGCAGACCGGCGCCGACGACGGGGCCACGACCATCGAACTTCACAGTTCGTATCGCTGCGCCCCGCCGGTCGCCGAACTTGCGAACACGGTGGCGAGACGGCTGCCGGGAAGCTCGCCCGCCCGCGTGATCGAGGGGGCGGAGAGTGCTCCGGGGGCTGCCGTGCGTCTTGCCGCCGTGCCCACCGAAACCGCGGAGGCATCGCTGGTTGTCGACCTGCTGCGACGCTCCCACTTGATCGATGGGGTGCCGTGGTCTCAGATGGCGGTCGTCGTCAGGTCGGTGCCGCGCAGTGGCGCGGCTCTGCGCCGCGCTCTGCAGTCGGCCGGCGTTCCGGTGCACGCGGAGTCCTACGACGGTCCGGTGGCCGCTGTTCCAGCCGTACATGCGCTGCTGCTGGCAGTGTCCTGTGCGCAAGGCAGTCTGACCGACGAGGATGCGGTGACATTGGTGACCGGCCCGATTGGGCGCGTGGATCCGGTAGCGCTCAGGCGGTTACGCCGCCAACTGTTGCGGGCCGAGGAAGCTGCGGGCGGGGATGCGAACAGCGCTGCGCTATTGCGTTCGATTCTGGTGGATGCCGAAGACACGCGCCTCAGGGCGCTCACCGATATCCAGGCCGCACCACTGCGGCGCGTGCGTGCGGTGATCGCCGCTGTGCGCGAGGCCATCACGTCCGATGCGGGCGTCCTCGATGTGCTGTGGGCGGCCTGGATCCGATCGGGTCTGCAACGCCGTTGGGACGGGCTGTCGCAACGTGGAGGTCCACTGGGCGCGCAAGCAGACCGGGACCTCGATGCGGTGTCCGCACTGTTCGACCTGGCATCCGAACATGTGGCGCGCACACCAGGCATCGGAGTGATGGGACTGATCGACCACATCCGGTCGTTGGCGCTCGCGGGTCAGCGCGCGGCGGGTGAGCCCGATGCGGTCTCCATCGTCAGTGCGCACGCTGCCGTGGGCCGGCAGTGGGATGTGGTCGCGATCCCCGGTGTGCAAGAAGGGCTGTGGCCGAACACCGCGCCACGGGGCGGGGTGCTGCGCACCCAGGAGCTGATGGATGTGCTGGCGGGCATTGACCACGCCGCGTATGTCGACGGGGCGGCGGTGGCACTCGCTGAGGAGCGTCGGCTGCTGCTGCTGGCAGTGGGCAGGGCGGCTCGCCGCGTTCTTGTCTCGGCCGTCGACAACGAGAATGCCGATGTGGGCGGCGGTTCCGCGATGGCCTCCCGTTTTCTCACCGAGCTCATGGTCGCGCATCCGCAATGGGTGATGCCGGAATATCGCGCGGGAGTGCCGGAGTCCCGGACCTTGACCACCGCTAGTCTCGTCGGCGAACTGCGGGCCGTCGTCACCGCATCCGCGGGTACCGTGAGCGATGCCCGTCGTCGCGCGGCGGCGCGTCAGCTGGCTCGCCTCGCGGAGGCCGGTGTTTCCGGCGCAGACCCCGGGTCTTGGTACGGGCTCGCCGATGTCAGTAGCGAGGATCCCCTGTGGCACGCCGAGGACGGCCCGGTCCGCTTGTCACCGTCCAATGTCGAGACGCTGATGGCCTGCCCGCTGCGCTGGCTGCTGGAACGGCATGGCGGCACGGATCTGACCGATCCGCGCCGTGCGCTCGGAACATTGGTGCATGCGCTCGTCGGTGAGCATCCCGCGGATAACGAGGCCATGTCCCGAGAGCTCGACAAGGCTTGGGAGTCAATGTCATTCGAGTCGCAGTGGTATGCACGTAATGAGCTGCGCAGGCATCATGAACTACTGGAGGCCTTTTCCGCGTGGCGTATGGCGACGCGCGGTGAACTCACCGAAGTCGGTCGAGAGATCGGCGTCGACGGAGTGCTCACGCACGCCGATCACCCGCAAGTGCGGCTGGTCGGTCGCATCGACCGGTTGGAACGTGACGCCGAGGGTCGCGCCGTCGTCATCGATATCAAGACCGGCAAGAGCCCCGCCACCAAGGACGACGCGCAACAACACGCCCAGCTCGCCACTTACCAGGTCGCCGCTGCCGAAGGTCTCATCACCGGACAACCCGAGGGTGAGCCCGGTGGTGGCCGATTGGTGTACGTCGCGAAACCGAACCTCGATGACGGGGCCACTCAACGCCATCAGGATCCGTTGACGCCTGCCGCTCAGCAGGCCTGGCGTGACACCATCCACACCGCCGCGGCCAGCACGAAGGGGCCGCTGTTCATCGCCCGGGTCAATGATGGATGCGGGCACTGCCCGCTACGCGCATGCTGCCCCGCACAGGCAGATGGGCAGGCGGTGTGCCAGTCGTGAGCACCTACTCTCCGTCCGAACTATCCAGGGCCTTGGGGCTTTTCGAGCCCACCGACGAGCAGGCCGCCGTCATCGGCGCGCCACCTGGCCCGATGGTGGTCATCGCGGGTGCCGGGGCGGGTAAGACCGAGACGATGGCCGCGCGGGTGGTGTGGTTGGTGGCCAACGGCTATGCCACCCCTGGCCAAGTGCTCGGGTTGACCTTCACGCGCAAGGCGGCGGGCCAGTTGTTGCGCCGGGTCAGATCGCGACTGGCCCGGCTGGCGGGAAGCGGGATCATGGTTCCCGTCGGGGCCGACGAGCCCGATCCGGTGATCGCCACGTACCACGCCTATGCGGGAACCCTGCTGCGCGAGCATGGGTTGCTGTTGCCCATGGAGCCCAACGCGCGGCTGCTGACGGAAACGCAGTTGTGGCAGTTGGCGTTCCGGCTGGTCTGTGACTTCGATGGGGATTTGGATACGGAGAAGACGCCCGGCGCGGTCACCGCTCAGGTGCTCGCGCTGGCCGGTCAGCTGTCCGAACATCTGGTGGACACCACCGATCTGCTCTCCTCGCACGATGAGCTGGAACAGCTGATTCACACTCTGCCCCCGGGCCCGTACCAGCGGGAGGGCCGCCCAAGCGCCTGGCTGCTGCGTCTGATCGAGACACAGCATGAACGAACGCAGCTCGTCGCGATCGTCGCCCAGCTGATGGAGCAGATGCGTGCCCGCGGTGTCCTCGATTTCGGAGCACAGATGTCGCTGTCGGCCCGTCTGGCCGCCGAACACCCCATCGTCGGACAGACCCAGCGAGATCGTTATCGGGTAGTGCTTCTCGACGAGTACCAGGACACCGGGCATGCTCAGCGCATCCTGTTGTCGTCGTTGTTCGGGCGCGGCGTCGATCCCGAGCTGGCGTTGACGGCGGTGGGTGATCCCATCCAGTCCATCTATGGCTGGCGGGGCGCCTCGGCGACGAACCTGCCCCGATTCACCACCGACTTCCCGCTGCCGGACGGTTCACCGGCGCCCACACGGGAGTTGCGCACCAGTTGGCGTAACCCGCCGGAGGCTCTGCACCTGGCCAACGCCGTGTCCGAGGAAGCGCGACGGCGCTCGGTGGCGGTGCGGCCGCTGCGCCCCCGCCCGGACGCTACCTCCGGCAACATCGCCTGCGCGCTCTTCGGCGATATCGTCGCCGAACGCGAATGGGTCGCAACAAAACTGGCCTCTGTGTACGAGGAGGCACGTCGCGGCGGGAACCGTCCGCCGTCGTCGGCGGTGCTGGTCCGCCGCAACAGCGATGCCGCCCCCATGGCTGAGGTCCTTGCTGCGCACGGTGTTCCGGTCGAAGTGGTCGGCTTGACGGGTCTGCTCGGTCTTCCTGAGGTCGCCGACACCGTGGCGATGCTCCGTCTTGTCGCGGACCCGACCGCGGGCCCGGCTGCCCTGCGGGTGTTGACCGGCCCGCGATGGCGCCTTGGCGCTCACGACCTGGCCGTGTTGTGGCGGCGGGCGATGGGATTTGGTCGCGCCGGCTCCGACATGGCAGGGGAGGACGCCGACATACCGTGTCTGGCCGATGCCATCAGCGACCCCGGTGCACCCGAACAGTATTCGGCGGAGGGCTGGACGCGCCTGACGGCCTTGCGGCGGGAACTGACCGCATTGCGCACCCGGCTCGGCATGCCGCTCACCGACCTGATCTGCGAGGTGCAGCGAGTGTTGGCGCTGGATGTCGAGCTCATCGCGGGACAACGCAGCGGCGGCCTGGACCAGCTGCGCGCATTCACCGATGTGGCCGCCGGATTCGCCGAGGCTGCCGACCAGAGCGACCCGGTGAGCGTGATCGCCGCGTTCCTGCAATACCTGGATGCGGCATGGGAGGTCGAAAAAGGCTTCGCCCCGGTGGAAGTCGCGAGTAGCCCGGGCCGGGTACAGATTCTGACCGTGCATTCGGCCAAGGGTTTGGAATGGGACGTGGTAGCGGTCCCGCATCTGAGTGCCGGGGTGTTTCCCTCGGGCGTGGCCGCGCCGACCTGGCTGACAAGTGCCACCGAGCTGCCGCCATTGGTGCGCGGCGACCGCGCCACCCTGGGAGATCGTTTCGGGGTTCCGCAGCTGGACACCGAGGGCATCACGAACCGCAAACAGCTCTCCGACGCCATCGCGCGACACAAGGACAGCCTGGCCACTCGCCGGATCGACGAGGAACGCCGACTGCTGTACGTGGCGGTCACCAGGTCGGCCGAGCAACTTTTCGTCTCCGGACACCACTGGGGCCAGACCGGACTCAAACCCAAGGGGCCGTCCGATTTTCTGGTCGAGCTGCGCGATGTCATCGAAGACGCGATCACCCAGGGCATCCCGTGCGGAATTGTCGAGGAATGGGCGCCAGCGCCAGCGGCAGGCGAGCGCAACCCCATGCTCGATCAGACCGTTGAGGCGCAATGGCCCGCCGACCCGCTGGCGGGCAGGCGCGGCGACATCGAAGCAGGGGCGCAGCTGGTGCGCGAGGCACTCACCGATACCGCCGCGCCGGCCGAGGATGAGGATCCCGACGGCTGGGCCGCCGACGTCGACGCGCTATTGCGCGAACGAGAGCAGGCCCATCGCCGACCGGAACGGACTCTTCCCCAGCATCTTTCGGTGACCAGCCTGGTCGAGCTGCGTCAGGATCCGCAGGCGCTCGCGCGCAGGCTGGCCCGCCCGCGCCCCACACGTCCGGACCTCGAAGCCCGGCGCGGCACCGCCTTCCACTCCTGGGTGCAGCGTCACTACGGAGCGGTACGTCTCATCGATTTCGAAGATCTGCCGGGCGACGGCTACGGGGAGTTCGAAGACGCCGAGGATCTCGCGGCCCTGCAGTCGGCCTTCCTCGCCTCGGAATGGGCGGATCGAACACCCGTCGATATCGAGGTGCCGTTCGAGATCTCTGTCGCCGGGACCGCCGTCCGCGGCCGGATCGACGCGGTGTTCGGACCCGACAACAGCACAGACGGAAACTGGACAGTGGTGGACTGGAAGACCGGGCATGAGCCGTCAGGTACCGAGATGGAAGCCGCAGCCCTGCAGCTGGCCGCGTACCGGCACGCCTGGGCGGCGTTGCAGAACATCGATCCGGCGCGGGTGAGCGCGGTGTTCCACTACGTGCGGACGGGGCGCACGGTGGCGCCTGCCGAACTGCCCGAGCTGCCCCAGGCAACCGAACTCGCGAAGCTGACTTCGGAGGCAACTTCGGCGCCAAGTCGCTAGCCAACGCGAATGACGGGCGCCATGTGAGTAGATTGACACCCGTGCAACCGGTGACTCGGACGCGATCGGCATATGGCCGGTAAGTTTCGCCAGCGGTTCCGTGGCATCGACCAGGCGCTGACCGCACAGCCCGACCATGCTCTCGTCGGCGTCCTGCGTATCCCGCAGAACGCCGCCAGCCCATGGCTCGCCATTGGAAAACGAATCCTCATCGCGGTCGGCACGCTCTTCGCCGCGGTGCTCGTGGTGTACGCCGATCGCAGTGGCTACCGCGATGTTGCATCCACCCCGGAGGAAAGCGATCCGCTCAGCTTCCTCGATTGCTTCTATTACGCGACCGTCTCGCTCTCCACCACCGGCTATGGCGACATCACCCCGTACACCGAGGGCGCGCGGCTGGTGAACATTCTCGTGATCACGCCGCTGCGGCTGCTGTTCCTGATCGTTCTGGTCGGCACCACGGTGGAAGCGCTCACCGAACGTTCGCGTCAAGCACTCAAGATCCAGCGATGGAGGTCCCGCGTGCGCAACCACACCGTTGTCGTCGGATACGGCACCAAGGGAAAGACCGCCGTCCAGGCGATGCTCTCCGATGGCGCTACCCCGGCCGAGATCGTGGTCGTTGACGAAGACCAGATGGCCCTGGATTCGGCGGCTGCCGCAGACCTGGTGACGGTGCGTGGCAGCGCTACCAAGTCGGACGTGTTGCGGCTCGCCGGTGTGCAAAACGCCAAGTCGATCATCGTGGCCGCCAACCGGGACGACACTTCGGTGCTGGTCACGCTCACCGCACGTGAGTTGGCGCCCAACGCCAAGATCGTCGCCGCGATCCGCGAGGCAGAGAACGTGCACCTGCTGCGCCAGTCGGGCGCCGACTCGGTGGTGGTCTCCTCGGAAACGGCGGGACGGCTGCTCGGCATCGCCACCTCGACACCGCGCGTCGTCGAGATGATCGAGGACCTGCTGACCCCGGAGGCAGGGTTCGCGATCGCGGAACGCGAGGTGGAGCGCAGCGAGGTAGGCGGCTCGCCGCGTCATCTCTCGGACATCGTCTTGGGTGTGGTGCGCGACGGCACCCTGCACCGGGTGGATGCGCCAGAGGTCGATTCCATTGAGGCCTCCGACCGCCTGCTCTACGTCCGCAACGCCGGAGCATGACATGACTTTCCGTCTTCGCAACATTCCGCTGCTGTCACGGGTCGGGCTCGATCGGGCCGACGAACTGCGTTCCAACCCTGAGGAATTGGCGAAGGGTTGGGCCGAGGCGGGGCTGGTCACCCTGGATGTGCGGGGCCGGGTGAACATTGTCGACGGGCGAGTGGTTCTCGAAGACGCGGCACGCGTCGGCGATGTGCCGCCGGAGCACGCGGTGTTCCTCGGGCGCATCCCGGGCGGCCGTCATGTGTGGGCGGTGCGCGCCGAACTCGACGACGACAGTGCGCCCCTGCTGGATCTGCGCCGCTCCGGACAATTGTTCGACGACACCAGTGCGGCCCTGCTGGCCACCGCGATGGCGATGCTGGCCTGGCACGACAGTGCCGGTTACAGCCCCGTTGATGGATCGCCGACCACTCCGGCCAAGGGCGGTTGGGTCCGGGTGAATTCGTCGACCGGTCAGGAAGAATTTCCGCGCACCGACCCTGCTGTCATCTGCCTGGTGCACGACGGCGGTGACCGCGCGGTACTTGGCCGTCAGAAGTTCTGGCCGGAGCGGATGTTCTCGCTGCTGGCGGGGTTCGTCGAGGCGGGCGAATCCCTGGAGGCGTGTGTGGCCCGCGAGATCGCCGAGGAAGTGGGTCTGACCGTCACGGATGTGCAGTACCTGGGCAGCCAGCCGTGGCCCTTTCCACGATCGATCATGCTGGGTTTCCACGCCGTGGGCGATCCATCGCAGCCCTTCTCGTTCAACGACGGTGAAATCGCCGAAGCAGAGTGGTTCACACGCGACGAGGTGCGGGCTGCACTGGAAGCAGGGGATTGGACCACCGCGTCCGACTCGCGCTTGATGTTGCCCGGGTCGATTTCCATCGCCCGGGAGATCGTCGAATCCTGGGCTTACGCCTAAATCAACCGGGCCCTGGGTTTAGACGCCGAGCTTGGCCTTCACCTGCGACAGCGACGGATTGGTCAACGCGCTGCCATCAGGAAACTTCACGGTCGGCACGGTCTGGTTTCCACCGTTGACGTTGGCGACATAGTCGGCTGCGGCCGGGTCCTGCTCGATATCGATCTTGGTGTAGTCGATGCCCGCGGCCTTCAGCTGCGTCTCGAGCCGACGGCAATATCCGCACCAGGTGGTGCTGTACATGGTCAATGTGTCGCTCGCTGTAGTCACACCGGCATTCAACGTCATACCCCTGGTGGGTGTTCCGCCGGGGTATGTGAGATGTCTCAACGCCGAGAACGGGGTCAGCGAGCGGTGTTGTCGGCGGTTGCTGCGAAGATGGCCGGGTGGCGCGTTCTCTCCTCGATGGTCTCGACGATGAGCAGCGTGCCGCCGTCACCGCGCCGCGCGGTCCCGTCTGCGTGCTCGCCGGAGCGGGCACCGGTAAGACCCGCACCATCACCCATCGCATCGCTCACCTGGTCGAATCCGGGCATGTCGCTCCCGGTCAGATCCTCGCGGTCACCTTCACCCAGCGGGCGGCAGGGGAGATGCGTGGGCGGTTACGCGACTTGGGCGTGGGATCGGCTCAGGCCGTCACGTTCCACGCCGCCGGTCTGCGGCAGCTCCGCTACTTCTGGCCGCAGCTGGTCGGCGATACACGCTGGGAGCTCATCGACAGCAAGTTCACCATCGTCGCCCAGGCCGCCAACCGCGCCAAGCTGAGCACCAGCACCGACACCGTGCGCGACCTTGCCGGTGAAATCGAGTGGGCCAAGGCCTCTTTGATCAGCCCCGAGGCCTATCCGGCCGCCGCCGCCAAGTTCGCGCGGGATACGCCGGTGCCCGCCGAGCAGGTCGCGAAGGTCTACGCCGGTTACGAGAAGCTCAAGGCCCGACCCGACGGATCAACCCTGCTTGATTTCGATGACCTGCTGCTGCACACCGCGGCAGCCATCGAGAACTCCGCATCGGTGGCCGACGAGTTCCGGGATCGCTATCGCTGTTTTGTGGTCGACGAATACCAGGACGTCACCCCACTGCAGCAGCGGGTGCTCGACGCGTGGCTGGGCCCCCGCGACGACCTGACCGTTGTGGGTGATGCCAACCAGACCATCTATTCGTTCACCGGCGCCACCCCGCAGTATCTGCTGGGCTTTTCCCGCAGATTTCCCGAAGCGACAGTGGTCCGTCTTGAGCGTGACTATCGCTCGACCCCGCAAGTGGTTTCGCTGGCCAACCGGCTGATCGCCGCGGCGCAAGGACGGGTGGCGGGCAGCAAGCTGCAACTTATCGGTCAACGGGCCGAAGGGCCGACCCCCAGATTCTCCGAACACGACGACGAGGCCGCCGAGGCGAAGTCCGTGGCGAAATCGATTGCAACACTGTTGGAATCCGGAACCCCGGCATCGGAAATCGCGGTGCTGTACCGGATCAACGCGCAGTCAGAGGTATACGAGGAGGCGCTCACCGAGGCGGGCATACCGTTCCAGGTGCGTGGTGGTGAAGGGTTCTTCACACGCCAGGAGGTGCGGCAGGCGCTGGTGGCGCTGCAGCGTGCCGCTGAGCGAGATCACGCAGACACTTCTGTGCCGCAACAGGTTCGGGAGATTCTGGAGCCGCTGGGTTTGTCGGCCGAGGAGCCGCACGGCGCCCAGGCGCGTGAGCGGTGGGAATCACTGCGCGCGCTCGTGGAACTCGCCGAGGAAGAATGTGTCCGTCTGCCGGAGCTGGATCTGCCGGGGCTCGTGCGTGAACTGCGGGTGCGGGCCGAGGCGCGTCACCCACCGACCGTGCAAGGCGTGACGCTTGCCTCGTTGCATGCGGCCAAGGGCCTGGAATGGGATGCGGTGTTCCTAGTGGGGCTGGCCGACGGCACCCTGCCCATCTCGCATGCCCTGTCGCGTGCCGGCGATATCGAACCGGTCGAAGAGGAGCGGCGGCTGCTGTACGTCGGGATCACCCGTGCGCGTGTGCATCTGAACCTGAGTTGGGCGCTCGCGCGCGCGGCCGGTGGCCGCAAGTCCCGCAAGCATTCGCGGTTTCTCAACGGAATCGCCCCCACCGCGCAACTGCCGGCCGCTGCTACGCCGAGACGTCGGGGCAGCGGTGCGCGCTGCCGAATCTGCAATGCCGCGCTCAGCACTCCGGCGGCGGTAATGCTCCGGCGTTGCGAGAGTTGCCCATCCGATATCGATGAGGAACTCCTTGTCGCGCTCAAGGATTGGCGGCTCAAGACGGCCAAGGAGATGAAGGTGCCCGCGTTCGTGGTGTTCACCGACAACACCTTGATCGCCATCGCCGAGCTTCTTCCGGGGGATGATGCCGCCCTGGTGGCCATTCCCGGAATAGGCGCGCGCAAGCTGGAGCAGTACGGCCCCGATGTACTGCGTTTGGTCCGTGCCAGAGCCTCGTAGCTCCTTGTTCAACACGTGTCTAGCGCGGAGCGCGATCTCGTCCTAGGCTCGCCCCATGGCCGACGATGACCTCCGCGATTTCGAAGCAGGCACCTTCACACACGAGGGTGAAACCAAGATCGTGTTGAGAAAGGGCAGTGGACCGGCGGTGATCGTTATCGCCGAGATGCCCGGAATCACCCCGAAGGTCGCCAACTTCGCACGCAAGGTGGCCGACATCGGCTGCACCGCCGTCATGCCGCACCTGTTTGGGAATCCCGGACAGAACACGGACCCCCGGGAAGAGGGGTGGTTGCGTACCGCGACCTATATGGCCTCCTCGATGTTCCGCGGCTGCGTGAGCCGCGAATTCACGGTCCTGGCCACCGGAAAGAGCTCCCCGGTGGTGGCGTGGTTGCGGGCACTCGCTCAGAACGAGCACGAGCGCAACGGCGGTCCTGGGGTGGGCGCCATCGGTATGTGTTTCACCGGGGGATACGCGCTGGCCATGGCGGCCGACGACAGGCTGTTGGCACCCGTGCTGTCGCAGCCATCGCTGCCGGCCGGTCTCACCAAGTCGCATCGCTACAACATCGATATTTCTCCGGAGGACCTGCAGAAGGTCAAGCATCGCTGTCAGCACGACGGGCTCACGGTGCTCGGTATGCGCTTCACCTCCGACAAGCTGGTGCCGGCCGAGCGATTCCAGTTCCTCAGAGATGAGCTGGGGGATGCGTTTGTCGCCATCGAATTGCCCGGCGACGTGGCCAACCCCCATTCGCCGATGCCTGCGCATTCGGTGGTCACCGAACATCTCATCGACGAGCCGGGACAGCCCACGCGCGCGGCACTGGATCAGGTATTGGATCTGTTCCGCTCCCGACTACTGACATCTGTGTAACCGGAGATCTGGAAAAGATGCCAGTTCGGAAAAACTGGTTTTGAAGTATCGCCGCAGGTCAAAAATAACTTGTCAACCAATAGATGACCTTTTACTCTGGGCTTCAGGAATTCGCGAGGATTCCAGACCAGACCTGTTCACGAGTGAGTAGACGGAAGGAGGAGCGATGAACACACCCACCAATTACGGCGACACCTTGTGGCGTGATGCCCATGGTGCCTTTGTCGTATCGCCGCTCGCTCCGCCGTCGCTCCTGACGCATGCCGCCGCTGCCAAGCCGGCGGCTCAGAGCATGTCGGCCGTCGGCATTAAGCACCGCGCCGCCGTCGCCGCCGCGAATGTCGCGTCCGTGAATAGGGGATACATCTAGGTAGCCCCTCAACCGCCTCCCAGGCCACGGACCCGACACCACCGGGATCCGTGGCCACTTTTGTTTGAGCCCCAAAACCTCAGACGTGGTTCCGGATCTCGATCGATAAGACACCGATACGAGACCAGCAGTTTTACGAGGAACCGAAGAGGAAGCAGGTGAACGGACACATGATGACCGTCGAAGTGGAGGCCCGAAGACTCGCGCTACCGTGCCACGTCGCGGATGCGGACCTATGGTTCGCGGAAAGCCCGGCGGACCTGGAACGGGCTAAGACGCTGTGCGCGGACTGCCCGATCCGGTCGCAGTGCCTGGCTGCGGCGCTGGATCGCGCGGAGCCCTGGGGCGTGTGGGGTGGCGAGATCCTGGAGCAGGGTGCCATCGTGGCGCGTAAGCGTCCGCGTGGACGCCCGCGTAAGAACCCGCTGCCGGCCGCAGATCCCGCCGCGGCATGACTCGGCATGTTGTGGGCCTCGACAACCAATGCTCCCCATCGCCATGTGGCGGTGGGGAGCATTGTTATCAGGGCGTTTTCGCGTTCGGTTCGAAGAACCCCGGCATCCATTCCTCGGCGATCGCCGCGTAGTTCACGTGCGCGCCGAGCTGCACCAGAACCCCGATCATTCCGCCGAGCGTGCGCAGCAGCATGACGTAACCCGGCGGCACTGTCATCTGACGTGCCAGCTTGAATCGTTCGGTGAATCCCTCGTCCAGGAGGTCGGTCGACGCCACCGCGGCTTGCTGGAACCATTCACGCGTGAAATGGAATTCACCGGAGCGCAGCGGATCGACATAGGGCCACAGCGGCCGGATGTAGTCCATCACCTGATCCCCGGACAGCTGGACCTCCGGTGGCATGAATCCGAGCTGCTTGATGAGCCGGATCACCTGCTCCCACTGCTCATCTCGGGCCCAGCACAGCACCTCGCCGAATTCGGGCGGAATGCCGCCGGGGTGCTCGGAGACCGCGCCGAAATCGATGATGCCGAAACGCCCATCGGGCAACAGCATGAAGTTGCCCGGATGCGGGTCGGCGTGCACCAAGCCCACCTTTTCCGGTGACTTGACCGTGAATTCGAGCATCAAGGCGCCGGCGGAGTCCCGTTCCTCGCGGGTGCCCTCGGAGATGATCTTCGAGAGCCGCCGCCCCTCCATCCACTCGGCGATGATCACCTTGGGTGCGCTCGCGACCACCGCCGGGACGAAGAACTTCGGATCTTCGGCGAAGGCCTTCGCGAATGCACGCTGGTTGGACGCCTCCTGACGGTAGTCCAGTTCGGCCTCGATGCGGTCGCTGATCTCGGCCACCAGCCTGTCGATATCTGCTTTGGGCGCAATCTGTTTGGCCAGCGGCGTCATCCGCTGGATCAGCTTGAGATCGGCGCGCAGCGCATCGTCGGCGCCCGGATACTGGATCTTGACGGCCACCTCGCGGCCGTCCTTCCAAATCCCCTTGTGCACCTGGCCGATGCTGGCCGAGGCGACGGGCGTGTCGTCGAAGGACTGGAAACGTTCGCGCCACTTGGTGCCGAGCTGTGCGTCGAGCACGCGATGCACCTTGGCTGCGGGCAGCGGCGGTGCCTCGCTCTGCAGTTTGACCAGAGCCTCACGGAACGGATCGGCGAACTGCGGCGGTATCGCCGCCTCCATCACCGACAGGGCCTGGCCGACCTTCATGGCGCCGCCCTTGAGCTCACCGAGCACGTTGAACAGTTCGTCGGCGGCCTTCTCCAGGAGTTCGGCGTTGACCTCATCGGCCGAGGTTCCGGTCAGCCGTTTGCCCACCCCGATGACCGCGCGACCGGCCATCCCTGCGGGCAGGCTTGCCAGTTTGGTCATTCGGCTGAGCCCGCCGCGGCGAATATCTGCCATGTCACCTCATATCCTTCAGTGTGGCGTCGTTGCCCCACGTCTTCACGGAATGCTAGCTGTTGCTAGCTGGCAGCAACGGGCTCATCCTCGCGGAATCCGGGAACCCAGTCGCCGATGATCTGCGCGTACGGGACCGTGGCGTCGAGCTGGGCCAAAATGCCCGACAGGCTGCCGAGAACGCGGAACATCATGAGATAGACGGGCGGCAGATCCAGATGACGGCCGGTCTGGAACTGGGCTCCACGCAGGTCACTGGATTTGGCGGCGACCCGCTGCATCCACTTGCGGCTGAAGTGAAACTCGTCGGACTTGAGCGGATCGATGAACGGCTTGAGGTACTCGTCGATCTCCTCCGGTGAGACCTCGGTGCGCGGCGGAATGAATCCCTCCTCGCGCATGAGGGGGATGAGCTCATCCCAGATCCCGTCGCGCTCCAGACGCCAGATGGGGCCCAGGTTCGGAGGGAACCCACCCTCATGGGTGGCGACGGCGCCGAAGTCCATGACGCCGAGGCGCCCGTCGGGCAGCAGCATGAAGTTTCCGGGGTGGGTGTCCGCGTGCAGCAGTCCACATCGGTACGGGGAGCTGACCGTGAATTTCAGCAGCAGGCGGCCGCACTCGTTGCGTTCGTCTTCGGTTCCGCTGCTGATGATTTCGGAGAGCTTGCGGCCCTGCATCCATTCGCTGATAACGACCTTGGGCGCCGAGGCCACGACCGGTGACACATAGAACTCGGGGTCGCCTTTGAAGGCCTTCGCGAAGGCCCGCTGGTTGGTGGCCTCGATGCGGTAGTCGAGTTCTTCCTCGGTGCGCTCGATGAGTTCGTCGATGATGCTTTTGACGTCTGCTCCGGGCACGATCTGTTTGAACAGCGATGACAACCGTTGCATGGTTTTCAGGTCGGAGCGCACCGCCTCGTCGGCGCCGGGGTACTGCACCTTGACCGCGACAACGCGCCCATCGCTCCAGACGGCCTTGTGTACCTGGCCGATGCTGGCCGAGGCGACGGGCTTGTCGTCGAAGGACTGGAAACGTTCGCGCCACTTGGTGCCCAGCTGTGCGTCCAGCACGCGGTGGACCTTGTCGGCGGGCAGCGGCGGGGCATCGCTTTGCAGCTTGGTCAGCGCCTCGCGGAAGGGTTCGGCAAAGGCCGGCGGGATGGCGGCCTCGAAAACGGAAAGGGCCTGCCCGAGTTTCATGGCCGCGCCCTTGAGCTCGCCGAGAACCTGGAACAGCTGTTCGGCCGCCTTCTCCATCATCTCGGCGTTGACTTCGTCCTTGGACTTGCCGGTCAAACGTTTTCCGACGCCCAGCGCGGCTCGACCGGCGATGCCTGCCGGTAGGGATGCCAGTTTTGCAGCGCGCGCGGCGCGGCCACGACGGATCTCAGCCATGCGTTACATCATGCCGGGGGCGGCGAGAGTCTGACAACGCAGGTTTTCCATCTCACTTACGTGGCGACCGGAGCCTTGCTGTCCTCGTGGAACCCTGGAACCCACTTGTCGATGATGGCGGCGTAGTCGACCGGGGCATCGAGCTGCGCGGCGATACCGATCAGACCGCCGAGAACCCGGAAGAACATCAGGTAATTCGGCGGCAAGTTCATCTGCCGGCTGGTCTTGAACGACTCGAGGAACTCCTGGCTGCGGAAATCGGTGGCCTTGGCGGTGAGCCGCTGCAGCCACTTGCGGCTGAAGTGGAAGGTCTCGTGGTTGAGCGGTTCGATGTACGGCTCAAGGTAGGAGTTGACCTCTTCGTGAGACACGGAGGTTGCGCTCGGCGGGATGAAACCCTCCGAACGGAGTACCTCGGTGAGCTCTTCCCACTTCTCGTCCCGGGCCAGGCGCAGGATCGGACCGAAGCCCGCGGGCAGACCACCCTCGTGCGCGGCGCAGGCGCCGAAGTCCATGATTCCGAACCGGCCGTCTTCGAGCAGCATGAAGTTCCCGGGGTGGGTGTCTGCGTGCAGCAGTCCACACCGATACGGCGAGCTGATGCTGAATTCGAGGAGGAAATGCGCGCACTTGCTGCGTTCCTCTTCGGTGCCCTTGGCGATGATTTCGGAGAGCTTCCGGCCCTGCATCCACTCGGTGATGATCACCTTGGGGGACGAGGCCACAACCGAGGGGACGTAGAACTCGGGGTCGTCCTTGAAAGCCTTGACGAAGGTGCGCTGATTGGTGGCCTCGATGCGGTAGTCGAGTTCTTCCTCGGTGCGCTCGATGAGTTCGTCGACGATGGCCTTGATATCGGCGCCCGGCGCCACCTGCTTGAACAACGAGGACAGACGCTGAATGGTTTTGAGGTCCGAGCGGACTGCCTCGTCGGCGCCGGGGTACTGCACCTTGACCGCGACGGTCCGGCCGTCCTTCCAGACGGCCTTGTGTACCTGGCCGATGCTGGCCGAGGCGACGGGCTTGTCGTCGAAGGACTGGAAACGTTCGCGCCACTTGGTGCCCAGCTGTGCGTCCAGCACGCGGTGGACCTTATCGGCGGGCAGCGGCGGGGCATCGCTTTGCAGCTTGGTCAGCGCCTCGCGGTACGGCTCCCCGAATTCGGGGGGAATCGCGGCCTCCATCACCGAGAGCATCTGGCCGATCTTCATGGCCGCGCCCTTGAGCTCGCCGAGAACCTGGAACAGCTGCTCGGCAGCCTTCTCGACGAGTTCGGCATTCACTTCGTCTTTGGATTTCCCGGCGATCCGTTTACCCACACCGAGTGCGGCACGGCCCGCGATTCCGGCCGGAAGCGATGCGAGTTTTGCGGCGCGTGCGGCGCGGCCACGACGGATCTCTGCCATGTGCACATCATGCCCGGTCGTGATGAAGTTAACAAAAAGTGGGTCTTCGTCAATTTCCAGTGAAATAGGCGCCGCACGGGCACAACGGATGTGCGGTCCAATGTCGGGCCGTCAGCGCGTGAGTGGCCAGGTCGAGCTCGAGCGTCGCGTTGAGCGTCACCAGTGGTCCCGGCGCCTGTCCGCGAATCGCCGACAGCACTCTGTCTATCTGCGCCAGCGCCACCGCCGCGGTGCCCAGCACCGTGGCCGGCGCGGCGACACCCACGGTTCCGGTGAGTTGAGCGGCCACCGCGGGCCACTGTTCGTCGCGATCACGCCGATGGCGGTCGGCGCATTGCAGGCAACTGGTGATACCAGGTAAAACCATGGGCCCAATCAGACCGGTGCCGTCGCGCGCCCGGACGGACAGATGCGGCACCTCGGCATCGGCCAGTGCCCGAAGTAGCCGGGTGTCGGCAATCAGGTCATCGGCGAGTATCGCCAAATCTACGTGTTGCCAAGACTTTCCGTGTGCCGACTGGGTTGCGCGCTGGATACGCGCCGAGGTGTGCCGGAGCGCCTCCGCGAGGGTGTCGGACAGCGGGCCGCGGCCCACGAGCCGGATCACCGGCGAAGCGGCCGTGACGGATCGGGTGCGCCGGATGACGGCGCCGGTGTCGACCAATTCCTCGAGCAGCGCCCGGATGTCCTCAGCGTCACGAAAGTCCTTGACGCACTGAAGGCCCAGGATCTGACTCCAGGTGAGTTCGTCGTTCAGGGAGTGCAGCAGCTGACGTACCGCCGCGGCCGGCGCGGTGGATGAGGGGCGCACGATCACCGCATGACGCGGCATCCACCCGATCTGAACTCCGTCATCCGGCCTCGGCAGCACCGGACGTGCCGGATCGAGGGTGAAGGTCGGCTCACTGGACATGACCCACTGTGACATATCCGGCGTGCGTGCCGGGCGGCTGAAAGCCATTTATCCACAGCCTTATTCGACCCCTGACCAGCGCCGAATGTGTGAGCCGCAGATTTCTCCGGTTTTATTCGGATGTGCCCGGATCGAGCTTCTCGATCTGCGCGATCGGGTCGTCGATGGCGTCGGTGTCTCCGCCGACGATGCGATCGATAAAGGCGGCTGGGTTGTCCAGATCGCTGGCATCGGGAATCAGATCGGGGTGTGCCCAGATCGCGTCGCGCTTGTCCACACCCACGGCGTCGGTGAGCCTGCGCCACAGATCTGCAGCTTCGCGCAGCTTGCGCGGCCGCAGCTCCAGGCCCACCAGGGTGCCGAAGGTCTGCTCGGCCGGGCCGCCCGTGGCGCGGCGGCGCCGCAAGGTCTCGCTGAGGGCCGCGGTCGCGGGGATGCGCTCGCCGAGCGCGTCGGTCACCACGGTCTGCACCCATCCCTCGATCAGCGCCAGCAGGGTTTCCAGGCGTTCCAGGGCCTGCTCCTGTTGCGGCGTGGTCTTCGGCTCGAAAATGCCTTGGGACAGAATCTGTTCCATATCGGACGGATCGCCCAGCGAAGCGGGGTTGAAGCCGCGTGCGGCTTCTTCGATGGCGCTCATGTCGATCGAGATGCCCTTGGCGTACTGCTCGAGGGTGTCCATCAGCCGGATGGTCAGCCAGCCCACGCCGCTGAACAACCGGTGGTGCGCGGCTTCCCGGGCGGCCAGGAAGGTCATGATCTCGCTCTTGGACTGTTCAAGGCCCTCGGAGAACGCCTCGATGGCGACCGGAAGCAGAGCCGCGGTGCCCTTGGGGCCCAACGGCAATCCGATATCGGTGGAGGTCAGCACCTCTCGGGACAGCTGTCCGAGCGCCTGGCCCAGCTGCGATCCGAAGGCCATGCCGCCCATCTGGGTCATCATGCCCAGCAGCGGCCCGGCCATGCCCTGGGCCTCTTCGGGCAGGTTCGCCGCCCACATGCCTGAAATCTGTTCGGCGACAGGGTCGACGAGCCGCTTCCAATTTTCCAGGGTGTTGTCCACCCAGTCGGTCGCGGTCCAGGCAGCGGTTCGGGTGGCCCCGGCGGGCAGCGCGGTGGCTCCGTCGAGCCAGGTGTCAGCCAGATGCACCGCATCGGTGATCGCCGATTGGGTGCCCTCGGTGATAGGCGCGACGAAACCGATTGAGCTTGAAGCGAGTTGCCGGGCGATGTCGTAGTTGACCGCGCCCGCGGACTGACCACTGGCCGCACCGGCGGCAGCCCCGCTGAACATCTGGCCCAGCTGGGTGAAGATCTGCCCGAGGTCGGCGGGATTGAATCCACCAGATCCGAAGCCGAACGGGTCCGCGCCCGACGGTCCCGAGCCAGGGCCCGGCCGCGCGCCGTCGCCCGGCTCACGGTCGGGGTCGTCGCCAGCAGCGAATCCAAAGGGGAGGTCGGCCATATCTCCACGGTACCGCTGGTAGACGTGGCCGGATCACGCTGTCAGTGAACGCACCCGTTTTGGCATGGGATCAGGCCAGGAAGCGCGCCCGGACCTCCGGAGGCGGCACCGGGCAGGTGTCGTACCTCCCGAACACCCGGTATCGGGTTCGGGCGACCAGCCGGTAGAGCGCATCGCGGATGGGGCGCGGAACCAGTGCGATGAGGGAGGCTCGTCGGGTGCCGCCGAGATAGTCGATGATGCGCACCACTCCGTCGGACCGGATATGAATTCGTTCGGCAGGATCGCCCGGGTTGTCGACGATCACGAAGGAGTCGACACCGACGAGTTCGGGGTGCCGCGCGATCACCTGCTTGCCGTATTCACTGTCGAGCGCCGCGAAGCGCATCGTTCCGACCTTGTCGTCCCGCAGGATCTTCTTCACCGCCCCGTTGCACAGTGCGCACACGCCGTCATACAGCAGGACGGGGGCATGATCGTTCATCGGACCTCCACCATGAGACTACCGACGGGGTCCCGAGCAGGGCTTGCCATAGGGTGCAGGCATGAATCGCCGCGTAGCGACGCTGCTGGTCGCGCTGGTCCCGATCATCGCCTTCGCGTTGTTGATGTCGGTGATCACCGTGCCGTTCGTCTCCCTGGGACCGGGCCCGACCTTCAACACCCTCGGTCAGGTCGAGGGCAAGGAGGTCGTCGACATCAAGGGCACCAAGGTCGACCCGGTGTCGGGCCACCTCAACATGACGACGGTCTCCCAGCGCGACGGACTGACATTGGCCGACGCGCTGCGGTTGTGGGCGAGCGGGCGCGAGCAGCTAGTTCCGCGGGACGCGGTGTACCCGCCTAATCGGTCCAAGGACCAGGTGGACAAGGAAAACGACCTCGAGTTCAAGAAGTCCGAAGAAAGTGCTGAATTCGCGGCGCTCGGATATCTCAAGTACCCGACGGCGGTCACCGTCCTGACCATCAGCGATGACGGACCGTCCAAGGGCAAGCTGCAGGAGAACGACGCGATCACCGCGGTGAACGGGCGACCGGTCGCCAACCTGGAGGAGTTCACCGGAGCGCTCAAGGCGACCAAGCCCGGTGAGGTGGTGACGCTGGACTACAAGCGCAAGAACCCCGAGGGCAGCAGTAAGACCGAATCGGTGAAGATCACGCTCGGCAAGAACGCGGATCGTGACTACGGGTTCCTGGGGGTCGGAGTTGTGCAGGCACCGTGGGCGCCGTTCACCATTGATTTCAACCTGGCCAATATCGGTGGGCCGTCGGCCGGGCTGATGTTCAGCCTCGCGGTGATCGACAAGCTGACGCCCAGTGAACTCGACGGTGGAAAGTTCGTTGCCGGAACGGGAACCATCGACGCCGAGGGCAAGGTGGGGCCCATCGGTGGAATCACGCACAAGATGCAGGCAGCCAAAGACGCTGGAGCAACGGTGTTCTTGGTGCCGGCGGCCAACTGCGCCGAGGCCAAGACGGACGGTGGCCAGGGGCTCACCATGGTCAAGGTCGGCACCTTGGCCGAAGCGGTTGACGGGCTCAACGCCCTTGATCGCGGTGGTCAAGCGCCTAGTTGTTAGCGAGCCTCACCACCCTCGATGCTGGCCGATGCCCGCTGTTCTGCGGCTACAGTGGGGCTGAGAATCGAAGCGCGAAAATTGAGCCGTGCTTGAACACTCGACGAGGAGCGTAGCGACGTGGGAATGCGGCCGAATGGGGCTCTGCCACGATTGACCCGACGGAGCCGGCGACTGGTCGCCGCGGCGTTGGTGATCGTGGTGTTGTTGTTGATCGGCCCACGCCTGGTCGACACCTACATCAATTGGCTGTGGTTCGGTGAGCTCGGATTCCGTGGCGTATTCACGACCGTGCTGTTGACCCGGCTGGCCTTGTTCCTGATCGTCGGAATCTTGGTCGGTGCTGTGGTTTTCGCGGGCTTCGGATTGGCATACCGGGCGCGGCCCGTGTTCGTGCCCACCAAGGGGCCGGGTGACGCGCTGGCGCAGTACCGTGCTCTGATCCTGTCGCGGGTGCGGCTTTTCGTCATCGGTGTTCCGGTGCTTATCGGCGTGCTGGCCGGCATTGTGGCCCAAAGCTATTGGATGCCCGTGCAGCTGTTCCTGGAGGGCGGGGACTTCGGTATCAAGGATCCACAGTTCGGCCTGGATCTCGGGTTTTTTGCCTTCGAGCTGCCGTTCTATCGATTCGTGCTGACGTACCTGTTCATCGCGGTCTTCGTCGCGCTCATCGTCAACGCCTTGGTGCACTACATCTTTGGTGGCATTCGGCTGTCCGGTCGTTCGGGCACGCTGTCGCGCCCGGCACGCATCCAGCTGGTGACTCTTGCCGGAATTCTGGTGCTGCTCAAGGTTGCCGCCTACTGGCTCGATCGGTACGAACTGCTTTCGCACACGCGGGCCGGTAAGCCGTTCACCGGCGCCGGTTACACCGATATCAACGCGGTGCTGCCGGCCAAGCTCATCCTGCTGGCCATCGCGGTGATCTGCGCGGTCGCGGTGTTCTCGGCGCTGGTGCTCAAGGATCTGCGGATTCCCGCGATCGGCCTGGCGCTGCTGCTGCTGTCCTCGTTGGTGGTCGGCGCCGGCTGGCCGCTCATCGTGGAGCAGTTCAGCGTCAAACCCAATGCCGCGCAGAAGGAAAGCGAGTACATCGCGCGCAGTATCAAGGCGACGCGCGACGCCTACGGACTGACCGACGACGTCGTGACCTATCGGGACTACAGCGGTACCGCATCGGCGCCCACCGGCAGTGAGCAACTGGCCAAACAGGTTGCGGCCGATCGTTCCACGATCGCCAACATCCGCGTTTTGGATCCCAACATCGTGAGCCCGGCCTTCACTCAGTTGCAGCAGGGCAAGAACTTCTACGCCTTCCCCGATTCGTTGTCGATCGATCGGTATCAGGACAGGAGCGGCTCGCTGCGCGACTATGTCGTTGCCGCACGCGAGCTCGATCCGGCCAAGCTTCGTGATAACCAGCGCGACTGGATCAACCGGCACACCGTCTACACCCACGGCAACGGATTCATCGCCGCACCGGCCAACACCGTGCGCGGGGTGGCCGATAAGCCGGACGAGAACGGCGGGTACCCGGAGTTCCTGGTAAATGCCGTCGATGACAACGGCAAGGTCCTTTCCGACGGCCCGGCGGCGCTGGCTCAGCCGCGCGTCTACTACGGCCCGATTATCGCCAGCGACACCAACGACTATGCGATCGTCGGCAAGAACGGTGACGATCGTGAGTACGACTACGAGAACAACTCCGGAACCAAGAACAGCACCTACACCGGTACCGGCGGCGTGCCGGTTGGCGGTGCGCTGGCGCGGACGGTCTTTGGCCTGAAGTACGCCGAACGGAACTTCCTGTTCTCCAACGTGATCGGGGACAACAGCAAGATCCTGTTCAACCGGGACCCAAGCCGGCGGGTGGAAGCGGTGGCGCCGTGGCTGACGGTCGACAGCGGGACCTACCCGGCGATCGTCGACAAGCGCATGGTCTGGATCGTCGACGGCTACACCACGCTGGACAACTACCCGTACTCGCAGCAGACGTCGTTGTCGGAGGCCACCTTTGACAGCCAGGTCGGCAAGACCGGGGGAGCGCTGCCCAACCAGCAGGTGTCGTACATCCGGAACTCGGTCAAGGCGACGGTGGATGCGTACGACGGCACCGTCACCCTGTATCAGCAGGACGAGAAGGATCCCGTGCTCAAGGCATGGATGAAGATCTTCCCCGGAACGGTTAAGCCGAAGAGCGACATCTCGCCGGACCTCGCGCGCCACCTGCGCTACCCGGAGGATCTTTTCAAGGTGCAGCGGACGCTGTTGGCGCGTTACCACGTCAACGATCCGGTGACCTTCTTCTCCACCAGTGATTTCTGGCAGGTGCCCGATGACCCGAACGCGTCCACCGGTTCGCAGCCGCCGTATTACATCGTCGCGAAAGATATTACGAAGAACGACAATTCGGCGTCATTCCAATTGACCAGTGCGCTGAATCGTTTCCAGCGTGACTTCCTGGCCGCCTATGTCAGTGCCAGCTCCGATCCCGAAACCTACGGGAAGATCACCGTTTTGACGGTTCCCGGAACGGTGCAGGGCCCCAAGCTGGTGAACAATGCGATCACCACCGACAACCAGGTGTCTTCGCATGTCGGCATCATCAAGAACCAGAACATCCTGCGGTGGGGCAACCTGCTGACACTGCCGGTGGCCAACGGCGGATTGTTGTTCGTCGAGCCGCTGTATGCCTCGCCGGGCCAGGGTGATCAGTCCTCGTATCCGCGCCTGATCCGTGTGGGCATGTTCTACAACGGCAAGGTCGGCTACGCGACCACGGTCAGGGATGCTCTGGACATGGTGTTCGGGCCCGGTGCCGGTGCGACGGCAACCGCCCCGGCGGCCGAACCCGGAAATGTGAACCCGCCGCCGCCCAGCGGTCAGAACGTTCCGATCGTTCCCCCGGCTGCCGTGCCGCCGGCGGGGTCCTCGGAACTGTCCTCGGCGAAGACCGCCGCGCTGCAGGAGGTTCAGCGGGCCATCGGCGAGGTGAAGGACGCCCAGAAGAGTGGCGACTTCGCCCGGTATGGGCAGGCGCTGAAGAGCCTTGACGATGCGATGACGAAGTTCACACAGGCCAAGTAATTTCCGTCGAATGTCGACTTTTCGGGCCAAAGTCCGAGATAGAAGTCCGGAAAGTCGACACTCGGCCGAGGCGTTCGTGGGTGCGTAACTGCAGGCCAGGTAAACGATTTGGTGCCACGCACTGCGCCCGGTAACCTGGTGTTCACCACCGCGGGGTGGAGCAGCTCGGTAGCTCGCTGGGCTCATAACCCAGAGGTCGCAGGTTCAAATCCTGTCCCCGCTACTAGGTCCCCAGGCCAGAGGATTAATTTCCTCTGGCCTGGGGTTTTTCTTTCCCTGTGTCACCCCAGGTCTCCAAAAAGTCTCCCCTAATTCGCAGGGTGTTCCAGCATGCGATCCAGCACGGCCAGGGCCTCCGGATGCGCCTTGCCGCGAGCCAGATAGTGCCGCTATGTGGTCAGGATGTCAGCCTGGCCGAGTGAGTCGGCGATGACGCGCATGGGCAGACCTGCATCGTCTTTGAAGGTCCCGCCAGCCTTGCGTTAGCTGCGCACCGCGCAAGCGGCGATGGCGATCGGAGCTCAAATAGACGTCGACATCGAGCGTGCGCATGAAACACTTCTGCGGTGAAGCTTTGGGATCTGGCGTGGTGGATGGCAGCACTCGCCATCGCGGTCCCGGCGTTGCTGAGCATTAGGAGCGCTGTCAGCAAGCGGCAGCGAGAACTGAGGGGGCAGCTACGGGCGGTGCTGCGGGATGTCTCGAAGGCGTGCAAAAACTATGAGATCAAGGACTGGAGGCCGGCCGCATCCCGCGTAATGCTTGAAGCGGTGGAGAAGCTGAAAATCGTTGAAGATGAAGGCATTCGGTCGCCGAGCCCGCGTCAGATCAAAGAGCTGCATTTGGCCCTCTACGACCTCGGGACTACCCAGGAGAGTCGAGCCCGCTTTGAGGCAATGAGGCCCGCTGTTCTGGGGCCCGAGCAGATGGCCGACTCGATGAAGGCCGTTGCCCATAGGACTGAGGTCAACAGGCGTTATGTCGAACGTCTCGCTGAGTGTTATCGGAAAGCTACGGCGAGGATGGACAACGGGAATGTCCTCACGTATTTGAGGTATCGACTATTGCCGCCGTTCATAGTGAGGCGCTGAGGAACCCCCAGCGACCAGCGAATTTCTCCGCTCTCCCGCGGCTGCCAAATGCCTTGAAAATTGTTGGAACCGATTTGTCCCTAGTGTCGTCCTATCTAGATGAATGCCGGTTGTGACGATGAAAGGCGAGGTGGTCTGTGGGTGAGTACAAGTTCGACATCAACGGGATGTCCCAAGATGCCCGACAGGAAGCCGCTGAGGCCGCCCGCACCACTCTGAAGTTCAAAGACGGCTACGGCATGGAACTCGCTGGGGACATGTTGCGGGCCCGGGACTTGGTCGAGACGCAGATTTCAGCGGTGAGCCGTGAACAACAACTCGCGCTCGGGGACCTGCCCTCTGGACAGGCGGCGGCCCAGCACTACGCAGAGCAGCGTGCAGCGGCCGTTGATGCCCTGAAGAAAATCTCCGCCCATTACAAGAGTCACGCCGACCACTTCATCGCTACGGAGATGTTGTTTCGCAACACCGAGGAACGCAACGCTGGGCGCATAAACCCGTACAAGGACGGAACGGCGACGGTGAAGTACTGATGATGCGGATGGGCTTAGCGTGCGCGGCGGCGCTGTTGATGGCCGGATGCTCGACATCGACGGGCATCACGAAGCCAGCGGATAGCACCGGTTCAGTGCCGTCTTCGGCGTCGGCCACTGCGAGTTCGCAACCTCAGGTGTCGAGCACATTGACGGCTCCGCACCCGCCGCCGAGCCATTGGAATGACGGCACGAGTTACGACCCGTGCTTTGGCTATTCAGCTGAGCAGATTCGCTCTTGGGGTTTGGATTCGGCGAAGGTGACCGATGTAGGCACTCAGGATCCGCAGTTGCGTGGCTGCCAATGGAAGGGTCTCAGTGGCGGTTGGACGGCGGAATTGACGGTCGCTAACACCAAGGTGTCGGCTTACCTGGATCCTGAGCTGTACACCAATCCTCAGCCCATCACGGTGGCCGGCCTTGACGGAGTGATTTACCAGGGCCGTGTCGCTTCGGTACCTACCTGCACCGTGATCCTGCCGTCGCAACAGGCAACAGTCGCTGTTGTCGTGGTGGTTGTGGATGTCCAGGAAGCCAAAGATGTGCCCGATGCGTGCGCGAAATCCAAGCAGATAGCCACTGCGGTGGCGCCGACTCTTCCGAAGTGAAATGGGGTGTGAGTGATGGCTGATGATGGCTGGCAGGGGATGTCGCATCAGGAGATCGTCTCCAAGCTGACTGGGTTGGGTGTGGAGTCGGCGCGAGCGGAAGCTGACCGATGGACCTCCGTTTATGGGGCCGTGTCTGATTCGGTAGATACAGCGATGAAGGTGCGTAGCAAGCTGCTCGATTCCGAGTCATGGTCGGGTGAGGCTGCGAATTCGGCGTACGACGCGGTGGATCGCACCTACAAGAAGATCGCGGACCCGGATACCGGTTTGGCGGCCGAGGCGGGGAAGCTGAGCCAGGCTGCGGAGCAGGATGGAGAGACGTTGATCGCGGCCAGTCGGGTTCCGAACAGCTATCCGGTGCCGGACAAGAACGCTTCGAAGGACGAGAAGCAGCAGGCTCTCAACGCGATTCGTGCTGCGGCGCAAAGCACGTATACCAACCCGATGTCGACGGACCGTCCCAAGGTGACGGACCCCGATGTGCAGCAGCTGGGGGCGATGCCCGGCGATCAGGGCGGTGGCAACGGTGGCGGGGGAGGCAATAGCGGGGGTGGTTCCGGTGGCGGTACCCAGACCCCGCCCGCCACCGACGGACTGGCCAACAAGGACACCAAGCCGCAGCTGGCCGGCGGTGATGCAAAGCAGGCTGGAGCTGGACAGGGGCAAGGTCAGGGTGGTGGCCAGGGCAGCGGTTCTGGTGGTGGTCAGGGATCGGGATCGGGCGCTGGTTCGGGTTCCGGTGGTGCGGGTTCAGGGTTGGGTTCTGGCTCTGGAGGTTCCGGCCTGCCGATCGGTAGTACGACGGCGGCAGGATTCTCCCCATCGTCAACGGGCACCGGCACAGGCGTCGGCGGGTCCGGTTCAGGTGCTGGCGGGCCTGGCGGGTTGAGTGCGCTTCGCGGCGGTGCGGGTCTGCCGGGCGGTGCCGCTGGCGGCAATGGGTCGGGCATCAACCCGGCGGCGGTGGGTGCTGCCGGTGTGCGTGGTGGTGGCCCGATGGGGATGATGGGCGGCGCTGGCGCGCATGGTCGCGGCGGCAAGGGTGAGGACGATGGTGAGAAGGCGACACCGCAGATTCTGATCAATTACGACAACACCGATGAGTTCTTGGGCGATATGCCAGCAGCTTCACCGGGGGTTATCGGTGACTGGTCTGAGCAGGAGAAGGCCGAGAAGGCGGCACGGGAGCGGGAAGTGCGCCGCTACAAGGCCCTTGGCTGGGACGTGAAATTCGAGTGAAATACGTTGTAGCGCAGACAAATTCCGGTGTTTTGTAGGAGGGTGGGGCGTGGCACTTCAGGTTAATCCCGAAGATGTGAACCGGCATGCGTGGGCGCTGATTGATGCTGTTACCGACTCCCGCGCGGATCATGCGCATGACGTCGACAGTGTTGCCGAGGCCGCTGGCGGATGGATCGGCGAATCGGCGCGAGCATTGAACGAGGCGCAGGGCTCCTGGTCGGAACAGGGCGACGTGCTCCACCGAAACTTGGGCGGGCTGGGTACCTGGATGCAGGAAGCCGCCGGTAAGTTCACCGCGCAGGATCAGCGCAGCCGCGACAGCATCGCGAAGACCGATGGGGGACACTGATGGTCAGCGTTGCCGAACTGGAGAAGTGGGATCCCAACGCGCTCGTCCAGTTGTTGGGTGTCATGTTCGGCAAGCACAAGAGACTTGCCAACCTTGGGGACACGCTCGACGGCATCAAACGCTCGCTGGAAGGGTGGGGAGGCGATGCCGCCGATACCTGGCGTCATGAACTCGGTAAGCGCCGCACCGACATTGACGAGCAGCAGAAACAAACTCGTGCGGTAACAGATGCGTTAGAGCCCCTCGTCGACCAAGTCGGTCGCGTCGTGACGGACTTCAAACTGCTCAAAGGTGAGGTCGCGAAATTCGGCTGGCAGATCACGCCCGATGGCAAGGTCGTTGGCGATGTGCACGGCGACCTCATGCTGGAAACGGTCCGGGGCAATAAGGAGACCGAGCTCAAGGGAATTCTGGAGCGCGCCAATGCACTTGACCACGACATCGCTGCGGCAATCCGTCGCGCCGTGGCGCCCACCGGAATGCCGGAGGATCCTCAGCAGCCGCCCACGGACGGTTATACGCCGGTGACTGTTGCAATGCTTATGGAAATCGACCCCAACATCAGCGAGGCGAAGGCCAACGAAGTTGTTGGCCCGCTTAATGACATGATGCGTCAGGGCGGTATGAACACGCCTGTCAGACAGGCTGCTTTCCTATCGCAGGTGGCCATCGAGTCCGATCATTTCGCGACGTACAAGGAGTATGCGTCGGGGGCTGAGTACGAGGGGCGCGAAGACCTCGGGAACACGTCGCCAGGTGATGGTGTGCGATACAAAGGCCGTGGCGCCATTCAGGTCACTGGTAAGTACAACTACCAGAAGATCAGCGATGCTTTCGGCGTGGATTTCGTCAGCAACCCTGAGTTACTGGAAACTCCGCAGTACGCATTTACATCAGCCCTCTGGTATTGGAACACCCACAACGGCAATGCCGTTGCAGACACTGGAAATATCACCAAAATTACCGAGATGGTTAACGGCGGCCATCACGCGCTCGACAGACGCACCGTGGTATTCGACAACGCGATGAGAGTTCTTGGGAAATGAGACAACTGGTACTTCTGGTAGCGCTGGCAGTGGTGGGTTGCTCCAATGCCCCCGAGGCGTCCTCGTCTGCGCCCGCGCAACCACCGGCAGCGGCCTGCGATTCCAAGTACACCCGTGACCAGTTCATCGGCACCTGGCTTGATGATTCGAGCACGATCACTCTCGCCGCGGACGGCTCACTCTTGGCACAAGGGGCACCGGGACATTGGGAATTCACCAGCTGGGACAAAACTCCGCAGGAAGCGCCGTCCGGTCAGGGCAATAAGTGCGTGCTGTGGCTCAAGGAGCCTCCGCTCGATCTCGTGTACTTCCCCCTGAATGTCACTCCCGCGTCCCTTTCGATGAGTTACGTCGGTAGGGGAAACACCATCACCTGGACCAAGCAGGGATCGGACTAGCTTGTGAGCAGGCCGCAGCCGCGATTGGATCCGTCGAGATTGGACTTGGCCGCGGGCCTGTATGACATGGCGGCGTGGCAGCTCGATGTGTTCCTCGATGATGCTGCGGGCTATGGGATTTCGTCCCCGGATGCTGCGAGCCTTCAGGCGCTCACGGATCTGATGCGGTGGCAGGCTGACGCGTACAGGCGCTATGCGGTGAAGATGCGCGCCGACGATGAGATGGTCGATGCGTACTTCGCCGGTGAAGTGGTTGCCCCGAACACGGCAGCAGCATTTGAAGCGTCGATAACCCGCGACGAGCATCCACTGCTGCCGAAGCGGTCCAACGGCATCGACTACCAGCTGCTGAGGCCCGTGCGGGATCTACTCGAAGAGGCGCACGCAGTTCTTTCACGCGGCTCCAGGCCGGCAATGGCATACGCGGCCAAACAGGCTGCAGCCCTTTACTCCTGGTGTCATCCGCCGCTGTCGGTGTAACGGTCGGAATTTCTCCACATAGTTGAAAATTGTTGGAACCGAATCAGTCTGGTGCGCCGTCGTAGTGGATGTCAGCAGATCCCCGACCGCAGGAGCGTTCAACGATGAGCGAGACAAGCGACTGGTTCCGTGGGCGTGATCCAGCATGCAGACACCATGGCCTCCTGCGTGGACTACCACCCGCCGGACCATGTGGCGTTGAGTGTTGAGGCTCATGGTTGTTCAACATGCGGCTATTTGCCACCGGGGAGGCTCGAGCCCGGCGGCCACAAGATCCTCTATCTCAGCGGCAAGCTCTAACGCTCACACAGCTGTTGCCCACCTGGCGCTCACGCACTAACTAGCGCAATATGAAGAGACGTTCAGCAAAGTGGTGGCCAGGCTCAGGGAGGAGCTTCTGTGGGGATTGCACTGATGGCGCTAGCACTGATAGCACTGTTACTCGGATGCTTCGGCTGGCAGTTGGCCCGCAAAGCCAACCACAGGGATGCCCGTCGCACGCCAGAAGCCAGTAAGCCGCACCGACCTACAGCGTCACGATCTGAGAGCCCCAGGCTGCGAGCCCCTGCACGGCGACGCCGCGACCTGTCAGGCAATACGCCCAGATATGGCTCAGGTCCTGGGGCCGACGCGGGATCCTTCGGCTACTTCGGCGGATTCGGTTCAGACCACGGTGGCGGTGGTGGGCTCTGCGATAGCGGTGGATTCAGTGATGGTGGCGGTGGGTGCGACGGCGGTGGGGGCGGCTGAACGCGGCCAGAGTTCCGGGTCCACGGTCAGTGCTTGGCGTTGTAGTGCGCGGTGAACTGCTGCGCGAGATCCGGAACGCGGACATCGCCAAGGACCGCGGTGAACGGCTAGATGTTTGGTACGGGCGCGAGCAGAAGAAACTCCCGGTATCCCCTACCGTCTTGGGTTGTTTATGCGAGACGGTCGTAGCCTCACGGACTAAAGGAAAGCCCCTCTTCTGGCCTATGCGGCAAAGTCCGACGGTACTGGTGCCACCATGGTCGACGGCGCCTCCGGCTCCCTGAGTGAATGGGGAGTCGGAGGCGTTCCTGTCTCTGCTAAGTCTCCAATAATTCGCACGGCGTCCCACCCATTCGCCATTGTGTTCGACTGTCCATCCCTGTCGTTCTGGCGCGGTCGGCGCTGCTCATCGGTCATTTGGGCTTGCCATTGACTGTCCGAGACGGCCTGTGCTAGCTCAACTCTCGGATAACCCAGAGGTCGCAGGTTCAAATCCTGTCCCCGCTACTAGGTACGCAGGCCAGAGACTCATAACAGTCTCTGGCCTGCGTCATTTTTACTCTGAGATGTTCGACAACTCTCGCTGCCCGGCTCGGTAGCATCCCTGCGATGGCCATCAAGCTCGAAAACGTCGGTATCGCCGTAGGCGATCTCGAAGCGGCTATCGCGTTTTTCACCGACCTTGGTCTCACCGTCGTCGGTCGCGCCACGGTCAGTGGTGAGTGGACCGACACCGCCGTCGGTTTGGACGGCAACCACGCGAACATCGCGATGCTTCAGACGCCAGACGGCCATGGTCGGATCGAGCTTTTCGAGTACATCCATCCCGAAGCAATCGCGTCGAAGCCCACTCGCCCCAACGAGATTGGCATGCACCGCGTCGCGTTCTCGGTCGATGACATCGACGAGGCCATTGAAATAGCCGCCAGGCACGGCTGCCATCCGCTTCGTGGTGTCGCCACCTACGAGGACGTCTACAAGCTCACGTACCTTCGCGGTCCCAGCGGCATCCTCGTGATGTTCGCCGAGGAGCTGAAAAAGGGTTGAGGAGGGTTGACGGGCCGGCCGCCGGGGCATGGAATGACAGGTATGCAGAAACGCTCGATCGAAGCCCTGATACGGCAGCTGTTCGAGCGCGCCGAGGATGGCCACAATGCCGCGGACACGGTTGTCGGGGGCCACGAGCGTGTGCTGCGTCAAACCGTGATCGCACTGCGCGCGGGGTCCGCGCTCGGTGAGCACGAGAGTCCGGGTGAGGCCACGATCTATGTCATTCAGGGCTCGGTCCGATTAGTGGTCGGCGCCGAACATTGGGACGGTCGCACCGGTGACCTCATCGAAATCCCCGACGCCCGGCACTCGCTACAGGCGCTGGCGGATTCGGCAGTCCTGTTGACGGTCGCCAAGCATCGCTGAGCGGTGCGGCGAGCGTTATCCGTGGCAGGTGGCGGTTGAGTCCTGCGCCGCGGCGGTGTTTTCGACCTTGACCTTGCCGTTGACGATCAAGCGGCATGTCGCTTCGGCCCCTGCGGACTGGGCGCTGACGAAGTACGGGGGATCGGTGATATCGCTGGTAAAGGTCCAGGTCCAGGTGCGCTGAGAGCCGTCGACGGGCTGCTCACGCATATGCCCGAGGCTGTCTCGCCAGGTAATCGCCGTTAACGGGCGATCTGAACTGATGACGTAGAGAACAGTGTCCGGGGGCTGCGGAGTGATGGCGAGCGAAGCGCCGAATGCTGTCGCACCGACCGCAGTGGTGCAGACGGTGATCAGAGTTGCTGCGAGTGCCACGGATCAGCCCTCGTCGCTCTCTGGGGTCGAGACCATGAGCTTCATTGCCCGTCCTTATCTTGTTGTGCTGAGGGCACAGTACGCCCGATCACGTTCACGCCGTGGCGATTTGACGGTCTGAATTCAGAGGAATCGATCCCCGTCGCGCGCCTGGACCCCGGCCGCGAGATGATGGGCATATGGGTCTCATCGCGTTACCAAATGCCGTGCTCTCCGATGCCGATATCGCCGACGCATTGAGCCGCGCGGTCCGGGTGATCAACCCCGTCCTGACCGTGCTGGCGCAGTCCGATCCCTTTGGACTCAAGGAGCGCACCTACGAGCTGGGCGAAGGCGACGGAGTCGCAGACAAGGCGCTTGATGCCCTGGCCTGCGCTCTGAACACGGCCACTACCCCGGGCACCCGCGCCTGGGAGCAGCTGGACACGCGCGGAAAGGTGCACTGGTGGGTGCAGCGCGTGGGCGCCGTCAACACCGTATTTGTCGCGTTCCCAGGGATTTTCGGTGCACTCGCGGCACGGCTGCCCGTGCAGGACCTGCTGGGATTCTCCAACCAGGCCATTGTCCTGGTGGCCATCGCCCGCGAGCTTGGTATCGGTGATCACCAGGAGCAAGTCCGGCTGCTGGCGAAGGTGCTGTGCAATCGCACCCTCAGCGATGCGGCGCTGGCCGGCGCCGACGATCAGGACCCGGAGACGCCGCGGAGCTGGTCGCCGTTCGCCCTGGCTCGCACCCTGTGGCACCTCGCGGGCATCCTGCGGGCCATCGGCGATGAGCTGGAAAAGCGGCCGCAGCCCAAGCCGATTTTCCGTTATCTGGGAATGCTGCCGGCGGTGGGCAGTGTGGCCGGATATTTCGGCGAGTACGGGGCTCTGCGGCGGGCCGCGAGCGCGGGGGAGAAGAGCATCGCCGCGCAGTCACGACCTGCGTACGCCTAACCGCGTCCTAGTCGCCGAGGTTCTCGTCCAGATGGGCCCGGACGTTATCCCAGAGGTCCAGAACGTCCACGTTGAGCTTCTCCCAGATTTGGATGATGAGGGGGTCGGCCGCGTCCACGAGCCCCAAAAGTAGGTGCCCCGTGCAGATTTCCGTGTGCCGCCTGCTTGTGGACGCGGTCATCGCCAGCTCGAGTGTCTGCTGGGCGCCCGGAGTAAACGCCATCTTCTCGGTTGGCGGCTCCTGGCCCAACGGCACGATCTGCTGAATGACCCGTGACCCGTTCTCAAAACGGACTCCGGCGGTAGCGAGCAGCCGAGCACCCAGGCCGGTGCCTTCGCCGAGCAGACCCAGCAGGAGGTGTTCTGCTCCGAGATAGTTGTGCTGGCGTTCGCGTGCTTCCTCCTGTGCGATCACGATGACCTGTCGCGAGCGCTCGTTGAACAGATGGAACATGACCCTCCCTATCTCCGGCTCAAGGTACATCTTGCCGGAGCAGGGTTCGGTGATGAGTTACTGTCACGGCATGAGCGCTGTGAAGGTCTTGGCTGGAACCGGTTTCGTGGCAGTCGCGCTGCTCGCGGGATGCTCGGGTGTCATCAATCAGGGTGGGGATACCCCATGCAAGGACTTCATCGCTGCCGAGGAGCAGAAGCAGAACGACGCGGTGAGCAAGATGCTCAAGGATCAGCGTGGGCGTGATGCCTCGAATCTGGAGATCTCCGCGACACGTACCTCGGTCACGATGTACTGCAAGACGCTGGGGAACGACAGCAGCAAGATCCGCGAGGCTCCCCACATCTAGGTAGGGCCTTTCACACAGTGTTTGCCTGGCCGCGGATATGTCCGGCTGGGGTTGCGGGCAATCGCCCCGCGCTGCGCTGGGCAATCTGGTCACGGCAGTGATAGGAACCACATCCGTTCCTGGGCAGTGATCCGCGTCATCGGGTACGCTCGCGCGGTGCATGACCGAAAACCCCAGGTAGGACTACTATTATGGTCGCTGATGTAATTAGTTGCGACAAGTTGCTCAGTCACCCGCGCGGGCTGGTGTGGGAGCTGATCAGCTCACCCGACATGTACCCGATGTTCTTTACCGGGGTCGGTTCCTGCGAGACCTTGATCGAGAACACCGAGACGGGACCCGATCCCGAATACCTGGTGCTGTCGGCCAAGACCACGGCCCGCGTTCGGCTGATTCTCAGCAACACCAAGGAAAGCCTCGCCATCGAGGGCGTCGATAACGACGGGCTGATCTCCGTCCGGTTGTTCGAGGAACGTTCGGCGCAGACCCGGGTACGCATCACGGTGTTGCGGGCGGCCTCCGTCTTACCTCCCGGTATCAAGAAGCCGAGCGTGGCGGTAAACCAGTGGTTGATGGATGGGCTGGACAAAATCGACGACTATCTGTCCGGCGCGTCGACTTCCACCGTGTCCAACATGGGTGATGGCGGAAATATTCAACTCAGCATCGCCCGGCTGATGGTGGGGGTCGGCGTGGTGCGTATCCCGCGCCCCGACCGCGGACTTCGCCAGTTGGGTTCACTGGCGCGGTGGGGATTCACTCTCCAGGGCGGATACGCGGCCGCGGCGGCCCGCGCCCCCAAGCAGCTCGCGATCGCCGATGACGCCGGACAACTGACCTTCGAGCAACTCGACCGGCGCGCCGAGGCAATGGCCACCGGTCTGATGCGCGACGGCATCAACGAAACGTCCAAGATTGGCCTGCTGGCTCGCAACAACATTGCCATGGTCGAGTGCCTCATTGCCTTCGGCATGCTCGGTGTGGACGTGATGCTTCTCAACAACGCATTGGCAGCAACCCAGATCCAGATTGCTGTGGCGCGGAACAATCTCACCAAGGTGTTTGTCGACGACGATCTGGACGAACTCGTCAGGTACGTACCCTGGGAGGTCGAGCTCGTCAGCACCGGTCGGCGCAGTGCCATCAATGGCCGCCGCGGGCTCGATGACTTCGTTGTCGCCGACAAGCCGGGAGTGTTGCCGCCCACCCGTCCCGGCCACCAGGTGGTGCAAACCTCCGGAACGTCGGGAACCCCCAAGGGGGCGTTGCGGCCGACGCCGCGTGGGTTCGCCGTCATTGCCGCGATGCTTTCGCGGATGCCGATGAAGATGAACGAGACCATGCTCATCTCGGCGCCCGTCTTCCATGCCTGGGGACTGGGCTGCCTGCAGATCAGCACCCCGCTGCGGGCGACGGTGATCCTGCAGGAGAAGTTCGATCCGGAAGAATGCCTGCGGGCCATCGCCACCCGCAAGGTGACCACGCTGATTGCTGTCCCCGTGATGTTGCAGCGCATCGTCGATCTGCCCGCCACGGTGCGCCAGAAGTACGACACCTCGAGCCTGCGACTGGTTGCCTGCAGCGGGTCGCCTCTGAATGCCTCACTGGTGCAACGGTTTACCGAGGCGTTCGGTGAAGTGCTCTACAACTTCTATGGGTCCACCGAAGTGTCCTGGGCCACCATTGCCGACCCCGCGGATCTTGCGATCGCTCCCACCACCGTGGGGCGGCCGCCGTTGGGCACCACCATCGCGATTCTCGATGCCGACCGGCGCCCGGTGCCGCGCGGCGTGACGGGACGAATCTTCGTCGGCAATGAGATGTTGTTCGACGGGTACGTCGCCGATCCGTCTCCGGCCTCGGTCAACGGTCTGCTGGACACCGGCGATCTGGGTCACCTGGATGCCGATGGTCGTCTGTACATCGATGGGCGCGACGACGAAATGATCATCTCCGGCGGTGAAAACGTGTTTCCCCGGCCGGTGGAAGACGCGTTGGCCTTCTTGCCGCAGGTTGCCGATGTTGCCGTCGTCGGGACCTCCGATGACAGCTTCGGGCAGCGGCTGTCGGCGTTCGTCGTGCTGCACAAAGACGCCGGTCTCGACGGAGACATGGTGCGCGCCTTCATCAAGAATCGGCTCAGCAAGTTCCATGTGCCCCGTGACGTGTACTTCGTCAGCGCACTGCCGCGTACGTCCACCGGCAAGGTCATCAAGCGGCTGTTGCTCGCGGACTGCGCGCGCGATGGGATCAGGCCGGAGTAGTCACGCCTGAACGGGGGAGGCGGTCCACCCGCTCCACCGGGAAACATCGGTCAGCACCATGGGGCCGGCAGGCGGAGTTTCTCGATACTGCCGATACTTGTTGGCCAGCAGGCTGATCCAGGCCAGATCGGGCTTGTCGAGTGTCCGGGCTATGCCATCGGCGCGCGCCCACCACAACGCTGACCAATCCTCGTCGTAGTGGTCCACCAGGAAGCTGACGGCGGGATTCGCGGCGATGTTGCGCAGTCGCTGTAAATCGTTGCGTGACTTCGGCTTGTGATCAACCGCCCAGCAGATGACATCATCGGCGACCACGAAGGTCACCGGAACCAAGTGCGGCACAGTCGATGCGTGCACCGTCGCCAGCCTTGCCACCGTCGCCGTCCGGAAACGGCTCCGTGCGTCGGCCGGGTCGAGTCGCACGCTTAGTGCGCGCCCCCGTTGCAGATGTTGGACAGCACGTGGAAGTTGTTGACGCCGTCGAACAGTAGGCCCCCCACCGCAGCGCCACGGTCGATGATCTCGGGGGAGGAGCGCACCTCGGGGGCGGCCACCAGCCACGTTCCGGAGAGGTCGTAGGCGCCGCTCAGGCCGTCGGCGTAGGCGGTGAGCTGCTGGCGGGGCCCGGGTTCGGTGATGCCGTCCAGGTTGGCGCGCACGCCGTCGTTGACCCGTCCCCACATGTCGCGAGCCTGCCCAATGGCATCGACCTGACGGTCCAGGCCGGAGTAGGCGGGGTTGTCACCGCGCAGGTACATCAGTGCCTCGGTGACGATCGGGCCGTTGTTGGCCGGGTCATCGACGGCCTTGGACATCTGGTTGATCGCGGCGCAGGTCGATTCGTCCGCGCTGGCCACCGGGAGGCCCGCGCCGAACGGAATGATGGAACAGCTCACCAGGGCAAGCAGACCTGACCGAACCCACATATGTCCTCCACAAGATGATGTATCGCGCCGATAAAAACGGGAGCTTAGCTGTCTTTGCCAGACTTCGCTCAGCTGGCTCACAGAACGCTCGTCGGGAACCACTGCGGCCCCTCCGGGGGGAATCCCGAAAGGGCCGCAATGGATCTTGATCAGTGCATCACTTGAGTTCTGCGGAGCTCAGCCCCAGCAGGCGGCGGGCCACCACCAGCTGCTGGATCTGCTGGGTGCCCTCGAAGATGTCCAGGATCTTTGAGTCGCGGCCCCACTTCTCCAACAGGGTGCGCTCGGAATAGCCAGTGGTGCCAGCCATTTCGACAGCCTTGAGGGTCACATCGCTACCGACCCGACCGGCCTTGGCCTTGGCCATCGACGCTTCCATCGAGTTGGGGATGTTGTTGTCGGCCTGCCATGCGCTACGCAGGGTCAGCAGGTACGACGACTCCCAGTCGGCTTCCATGCGCAGGAACTCGGCCGCGGCCGCGTGCTGAGCGTGAGCAGGCCGGTCGTAGGAGATCTCGATGCCGGCGTCTTCAAGAATCTTGCGCAGTTCCTCGAGCGAGGCCCGCGAGACTCCGACGGCCATGGCCGCGACGATCGGGCGAGTGTTGTCGAAGGTGCTCATCACACCGCCGAAACCCTTTTCGGTGTTGATCTCCGGATCGGACAGGATGTAGTCCTTGGGGATCCGTGCATTGTCGAAGCGGATGACCGCGGTGTCGGATGCCTTGATACCGAGCTTCTCCTCGAGACGCTCGATCGTCACGCCCGGGTGCTCACGCGGAACCAGGAAAGACTTGATGGCCGGACGGCCCTTGGTCTTGTCCAGGGTGGCCCACACCACGATGTGGGTGGCACGCGAACCGGCGGTGACGAAGATCTTCTCGCCGTTGATGACGTACTCGTCACCATCGAGCTTGGCGGTGGTGGTGACCGCGGCAGAGTCCGAACCGAAGCCGGGCTCGGTGATGGCCATGGCGGCCCACACCTTGCCGAACTTGTCGGCGTCTTCCTTGGTCGTCACGCTCGACACCGCGGCGTTGCCCAGCCCCTGGAAGGGGATGGTCAGCAGCAGACCGCAGTCGCCCCAGCTCATCTCGAGGGCATTCAGCAGCGCGGACATGTTGGCGCCGTTGACGTTCTGCTTCTCGGTGTTCTCCTCGGCGCGGAAGGCCTCGGCACCGGCGAAGGCGAACGTGCCCGCAGCGGTGACGCCGGCGAACAGCGTCTCCAGGGTGTCCAGCTCGACGGGGTAGGTGTGCTCGGCCAGGTCGTACTTGCGGGAGATCGGCCGTACCAGCTCGGCAGCGCCCTGGTGCCCCTTCTCCTGAACCGCCTGCAACTTCTTGGGGAGTTCCAAATTGATTGCCATGGAAAGACTTTCGTTTAGTAGAGGTTCGGGGCTTAGAGGACTACGACGCCTTCGGCGACACCGATGGCACGCAGGTTGCGGTACCAGCGCTCCACCGGGTGCTCCTTGGTGAAGCCGTGGCCGCCGAGCAGCTGCACGCCGTCGAGGCCGATCTGCATGCCCTTGTCGGTGGCCAGCTTGCGGGCCAGGGCGGCCTCGCGGATGAACGGCAGGCCCTGCTCGGCGCGCGAGGCACCGCGCAGCGTTACCAGACGAAGACCGTCGAGCTCGATGGCGATGTTGGCGCACATGAAGGCAACGGCCTGGCGGCGGGCGATGGGCTCGCCGAATGCCTCGCGCTGCTTGACGTAGGGGATCACGTAGTCGAGCACGGCCTGGCCGGTGCCGACCGCCAGGGATGCCCAGCCGAGACGGGCCAGTGCGACGGCCTCCGAGTAGTCGGACTCTCCGGCTCCGTCCTCGCCCAGCAGGCCGGCGGCGGGAACCGCGACATTGTTCAGGTTCAGCCGGCCCAGGGCCGCGCCGCGGATACCCATGCTCGGGTCTTCCTCGACCGTGATGCCCTCGGTGCCGGACTCGACGATGAACAGCGACGGGCGGCCGTTGTAGTTGGCGGCCACGATGAACAGCTCGGCCTGTGCGGCAGCGGGAACCAGCGACTTGACGCCGTTGAGGCGGAAACCGCTGGGGGTGCGGGTGGCCGTGGTCTTCAGGCTGAACGGATCGAACAGTGCCTGCGGCTCGGCGATGACGACAGAGGCCTGCGGCACGTTCTCGCCCGCGAACTCCTTGAGGTAGGTGGCCTGCTGGTCGGCGCTGCCCCAGTTGGTCAGTGCGGAAGCCACACCTGACGGCGCCAGGATCGGCAGTGCCAGGCCCAGGTCACCGTATGAGAGAGCTTCGGCGACAAGGGAGTTGGTGACGGTCGAGCGCTGCGAGGCGATGCCGTCGAAATCCTCGGGGATGTTGATGGCGGTGACGCCCAGCTCGGCGACCTTGCTCAGCAGATCGGCGGGGTAGGTCTTGTTCTTGTCCGACTCGTAGGCGGCCGGGCGGATGACCTCGACGGCGAATTCCTTCACCGTGTCGGCGATCATCTTCTGCTCGTCCTCGGGAGTGAGGTCGAAGTAGTCGGCGTTCGCCTTGTCGAGGCGCTTGGGGGCGCCCTTGCTGCCGGTCACCTTCTTGAAGGTGCGGTTGGCAACGCCGAGGGTGGTGAACAAGCCCTTCGTGGTCTCGAAGATGCCCTTGTTGAAGGCTCCGCGCAGGTTGTACTTGTCCAGCAGCTCCGAACCCGCGATCGGGGTCAGCACCGCGATGAGGATGTCGATCGCGCCGCGCTTGTGCTTCTGGAGGCCGACGCCGGTCTCGTGTTTCGCCAGGCTCTTGCTCTTGGCGGCCTTCTTCTCGTCGCGCGGGGTCAACGTGTTGGTCATGTCACCAGCCGTTTCTGGGGTCAAAGTGGGGTTCTGCCGGAGTAACTGATCGTTACCTTACTCCGAAGTAAGAACCGTATCTTACTAAGCGGTAAGGTCCGCACAAAACGAGGTGCATGTCACACCGATGGACCCCGCGGCACGCGGGCTCTGCCGCTCTCAAGCGGCGCTGGGAGTGCGAGAAGCTGGGCCCTTAGGACAGGGCGCGCAGTACTTCCTCGTGCAGCAATGCGTTGCTTGCGACGGCACTACCGCCATGTGGGCCAGGCTCGCCGGCCAGATTCGTGAAGGTGCCGCCGGCCTCGCGGACCAGGATGTCTAGCGCGGCCAGGTCCCACAACGAGACCTCGGGTTCGGCCGCGATGTCGACCGCTCCCTCGGCCACCAGGCAGTACGAGAAGAAGTCGCCGTATCCCCGGACCCGCCACACCGCGTCGGTGAAGTCGATGAATCGATCGCGCGTACCGCGGTCGGCCCAGCCCGACAGGCTGGAGAACGACAGACTGGCAGACGCCAGCTGGTCGACCCCGGAAACATGGATCAGCTCGTCCTCGCCGGAGCCGACCCGGCGGTGCGCACCGAGCCCGGAGGCCGCCCACCACCGGCGGGACAGCGCCGGGGCACTGATCACTCCGACGACGGGGACGCCGTCTTCAAGCAACGCGATGAGTGTGGCCCAGATGGGGACGCCACGTGCGAAGTTCTTGGTGCCGTCGATGGGATCGATGACCCACTGCCGACCGCTGAAGGCGGCCTCTCCGCCGTATTCCTCGCCCAGCACCGAGTCCGCTGGACGTGATCGATGCAGCTGAGAGCGCAGGACGGACTCCACCGAGGTGTCTGCGTCGGTTACCGGCGTCAGGTCGGGCTTGGTGTCCACCCGAAGATCGAGCGCACCGAACCGCGACGTGGTGATTTCATCGGCAGCATCGGCCAATTCGAGTGCCAGCCGACGATCTTCGCGCAAGGAGACGGTGGGCGTCATGCCTGCAGTCCTACCATGGACGTGTGTGGGAATTCGTGGTGCTACTGCTCATCGGCGGCTCGCTGGCTTTCGTCATCATGCAGATGCGACGCGGCAGGCAGGCGCAATCCGGTACGAACGCGGCGCAAGGGACCCTGTTGGTGACGGGTGTGAGCCCTCGTCCCGAGGGAGTGACGGGTGAGCAGCTGGTTACGATCACCGGTGCGCTCAATGGTCCGACGGTCGCCGAATACATCACCTATCGGCAGATCGTGCGTGACGTCAACGATTGGCCGCGCATCGGCGATCTGATTCCGGTGCTGTACTCACCGAAGAATCCCGAGCGTTGGGATGTGTTGTTAGCGCCGCCGCCGGGGGCCACCACTGCGCAGCAATACCCGAGCGGGCCGCCATCGATCGAAAACATCGATCCGGTACCCCCTCCACCGCCGCCTGCAACGCCGCCGCCACCTCCGGCAGCCTTTGGGGGTCCGTCGTCAACGGAGGATCCGGCCAAGAAGCATGAACTGCCGCCGCGCTACTACGAGCCTCCGCCGCTGTAGCTACGCGGTCTGCTGCAAGAAGTTCGCCAACGCGGCGAGGCGATTCTCGGTCTCACGCTTGAACATTCGCTCCGCGATGGGCTCGATGATCGCCGGTCTGCAGGTGAAGGTCATGGTGTATGTCGCCAGCGACATGTCCTCGCGGTGCTCGGCGGCGAGGTCGGTGTCGTCACTGTCGATCGGTTCATGACGGAGCGAGGCGGCCCACTTGCTGAAGAAGGGCGGCGTGGATTCGAGCTTGATGGCCGCCAGATGCGGTGGTTTGAACGTGACGTATCGGGTGCGAAATGAGTAGCCGCCCAGGATCCAGCGCGCGGTACAGACAGCCACCTTGCCGACATCGGCCTTGCCGCCCTCCACCGACGCGCGGCGTAGCAGGGTGTCCCATTCCAGTCGCCGGCCGTAATCGTGGAGCAGGTCGAACGTCCGCTCGCAGCTTGCGGGCATGACCTGTGACATCACGATGTGGACGGTCACGGATGAGCCTCTTGGGCGAGGACCAATGTCATGGCTCGCCGTGTCGTCCGGTTGCGGCGAGCAGATCGGGCACCGTCTCGAGCTTCACCCGGGGGCGGCCCTGTGGCTCGCCGGTTGCGCGCTCATGCGAATCGATGGTCAGCCAATCAGACTGGGACACGATGTGTGGTTCGTGACCCAAAAGCCATTCCTCTAGGGCTGCGGTATCGGGTGCGGCGCCCAGGTCGGCGGTCGTCAGATCCGCGAGCAGCGTGTCGACCGTCTCCTGTGAGTCGCTCTTGTTGGTTCCGATGACGCCGACCGGGCCACGTTTGATCCAGCCGACCACATACTCGTTCTGGCGGCCCTCGATGCGTCCCGCGTTGTTGAGGATGACCCCACGCCGGGAATCGAAGGGCAATCCCGGCACCGGAACTCCGCGATACCCGATGGCACGCACCACCAGGTGGGTGGGCAGCGTCTCGCGTTCGCCGGTGTCGCGGGCCGCGACGTACCCGTCTTCATCTACTAATTCGTTGTGGCCCACAGTAATTGATTCGACCTCGGTATCGCCGTGCAGCTCGATGGGGGAGGTGCGAAACCGGAACACCACTCTGCGATGGCCTTCGGTGTGCGGTCGTTCCGAGAACTTGCGCAAGGTGTCGATGTTGGTGCGGGTGGGCTTGGGTGCGGCCGCCAACTGCTCGTCGGTGATGTCGGCCAGGTCGTCAGGGTCCACCACGACGTCTACACCGGGCAGATCGCCCATCTCGCGCAGCTCCAGCGGCGTGAAGGTGGCCTGCAGCGGTCCGCGCCGTCCGATGATCACCACCTCACGGATCGCGTTGTGGTCCAACGAATCCAGGGCGCGATCGGCGATGTCCGTGGTGTGCAGCGTCTCCGGATCCATGCCCAGAATGCGTGCGACGTCCAGCGCCACGTTGCCATTGCCGACGACCACCGCGCGTGCGCCCGACAGGTCGACCGACACCTTTTGGTACGTGGGGTTGGCGTTGTACCAACCCACCACGTCGACGGCCGCGATGCAGCCCGGCAGTTGATCGCCCGGGATGCCCAGGGGCTTGTCGGACTGGGCTCCCACCGCGTAGATCACCGCGTCATAGCGCGACGCCAGCTCCTCGGCGGTGATCTGTTCTCCCACTTCGATATTGCCGAAGAACCGAAAGCGCGGGTGCGTTGCCGTCTTCTCGAATACCGCACTGACCGACTTGATCTTGGGGTGATCCGGTGCAACCCCAGACCGGACCAAACCCCAAGGGGTGGGCAGCATTTCGAGCATGTCAACATGCACGTCGAAATCGGGGTGTTTGAGTAGCGATCCGGCGGCAAAGAAGCCCGAGGGCCCCGCACCGACGATGGCGACGTGAACGGCGCGCACCCTCGTCCATCCTTATCTGCCCGCCAGGGGGCAGCGGCTGTCGTCGGCTATGGGCTGGCCGACAGGGGGCTGGCCGCGGTCCTGTGCGGACGGGTTACCCCACCGATGCTAGCGACGGTTACGAGGGTGCGCGGGTAGACCTGCGGACTAGGCCCGCATTTCGTACACGCCGGACAGCGCCTCGACCCGATTCCAAATCGCGTCGAAGCGTTCGGAATTGAATACCGGTTCTGAAATCACGTCCTTGGCCCACTGCCGTTGGGACGCGGTGGCCTCGCGCTTGCCGATCAGATCGACCGCGTACTGCGAGAAATCCCGGTTGAGGATCTCGAAGATCTGGTCGATGAGCTGTTCGTCGGCACCTCGCAGCTTGGCCTGCTCCAGGATCAGACCGCCGTAGACCACCAGGGTGAACAGCTCGCCGATGCTGAGCTGCAGATCCAGTCCGGCGCTCTTGATGGCGTCCTTCTCCGCGGCCACCAAGGTGGCCAGCGCCTCGGCGCGCTCGGTGAAGGCCGCGACATTCGGGATGCCGGCGTTCTCCGCGAACGGCTTGCGCCAATCGTGGAACTGGACCTTGCCCAGGCCGCTGGCCGGGCCCTGGTTGAACAGGAATTCGTCGTCGCGGGCTTCCAGCTGCACTCCGGGAACCGCGAGATCCTGGGAATGGTGCAGGTAGGCAGGCATGAACTTGAGGATGAGCGCCAGGTTGACGGCCACCGTGCCCTCGAGCTTGGGCAGGCCGGCCACGTCGATACGTGCCGCGGTGGTGTAGGTCTCGGCCTCGAATGCCTTGGCCGACATGACATCCCCCAGCAACGCCAGCACCTTCTCGGCCTCGGTGGTGGCCTTCATCTTGGTGACCGGGTTGAACAGCAGGTAGCGCCGGTCCTCGGGGCTGGCGGTGCGGAAGTAATCCACGGCGCGCTCGCTGAACAGCTTCATGCCCATCAACCGGGCGTAGGCGTCGACGAACTCGCGGCGCACGTGGTCGAACTTGGTGACCGGGCTGCCGTACAGAATGCGGTTGTGTGCGTGGGTGACCGACTCGTACAGGGCGTGAGTCGACAGGCCGATGCCGCCGAAGCACAGGTTGAACTTGCCGATGTTGACGGTGTTGAGCGCGGCGCTGAAGGCGTCGGCGCCGACGTGCAGGATGTCGTCTTCGCTGACCGGGTACTCGTCGAGTTCGAACTCTGCGACGTACATCTGCGACGGCACGACGTTCTTGATCACCGTGTAGTTGGGGTGCTCGCTGTCGGCGAGGAAGAAGACGTACTGGTCCAGTCCGTCGCGGCCTTCGACCCGGCCGAACACCGACACGATGCGGGCGCAGTTGCCATTGCCGATGTAGTACTTGCGGCCCGATGCCTTGTATCCGCCACCTTCGACCGGAGTGAGCACCAGGTCGGTGGAGTAGATATCGGCGCCGTGGGCCTGCTCGGACAGGCCGAATGCCGCGACGGCTCCACCGTCGAGCAGGTCGGCAGCGCGCTTGCGCGGGTCGGTGTTGGTGCTCTGCCACACGGGCCCGAGCCCGAGCACGGTCACCTGCCACGGGTACCAGTAGTTCAGGCCGTAGAAGCCGAGGATCTCCGACAGCTTGGCCACCCGGGCGGTGTCCCAGCGCTTGTCGGCGTTCCCGGCGCCGTCGGCGGCCGGGGTGAGGAAGGTTGCGAACAGCTTCTCGCTCGCCGCGAAGTCCAGGAAGTCCTGGTAGAAGACCTTGTCGACATAGTCCTTGAGCAGGCGCGTCTTGCCGCGATTCTCGAACCAGTCGACGGTGGCCTTCAGGAGTCGGCGTGTTTCACCGTCGAATTCGGCGAAGTCGTCCTGGGTGGGGTGAAGCAGCTCGGTCTTGGGGGCGATGTTCGTATCCTGACTCACGGTCAGGAACTTACCAGTGCGTCAGTTTGGATAGGGAGGGACGGGGATTTGAACAGCACGTGCACAACCGTCGGTGGGTCAGTTGGCGTCGCGTGCCGTGCGCCGGTCGGTCTGGTCACGTTGGTGGGTGCAGTGCCGGTGGCGCCGCCGTCCCAGGCGGGCCAATGCCATCAGCGCCAGGTCGTCCGCATCCATCGCGGGCCGGTGCGGCACGTAATCATCAAGTAGGGCTACCTCGACGCCCTGCTTGTCCAGGCCATCGCGAATGCCCGCCGTGAACATCGAATCGGCGCTGCGGGGTTGAATGTGGTGCGAAATCCTTTGTGTTGCCAGCGATCTGACCATGATGACGCCGCCCTGGCCGCGATCAGCGATGCGGTGCCCAAATCGATGGGTGAGATAGAGCGTGCGCATGCGGTTCAGTACGGGTTCGCCGAAGCGGCTGCTGCCGCTGTCTTCGTCGGTGATGCACACCAGCAGGCCGACGTCGATGTCGTCGGTCGCCGCGGCGAGCTCGCCGGTGAAGACATCGGGCGATGTGGTTCGCACGCTCACGCCCGAGGTCACGGCCAGTGTGTAGGCGTCGGCTCTGCCACCGTGCGCTGCCAGCACTACGTTGATGCCGTTCGCGGCGATGTGGCGCGCGAATGCGGTCGCCGTTTCGGTCTCTCCGGCCGCGATAACGGCCCACGGGCCGTACCGTGATCTTGGTAGCGCGGCCAGCTGCCGCCCGAAGGAGTACATGTCGTTCGAGTCCCCCGGGTAGCTAAGTAGTTGAGTATTGTATTTCTTGTTGAAATTCGATATATCAAATTCGACGGAATAGTAACAGCCGGATAGCCGGATCGGGGTGGAAATGACGAAGTCCGCACCCGCGGTCGTGCGCGCAACCCAGGTTCTCGATTACCTGGCAGCGCGGCCCGTTCAGCCGCTGTCGATGACCGAGATCGCCGAGGCAATAGGCGTCAATCCGGCATCGACGCTTGCGATACTTCAGGCGCTGACGGACGCGGGCTATCTGGAGCGTCATCCCCGGCATAAGACTTACTCGATAGGTCCGGCATTGCTGATTGGTGGTCACGCGGCGCGTGCTCGTTTCGGCACCGCCGTGGTGGCCGATCGTGAGGTTGTTGAGCTGGCCGACCACTTCAATGCGTTGGCCACCATGGCGATGATCATCGGCGACGACGTCGCCATCATCTCTTCCTCGGGACGTTCGGCGACCGGGGTCGGCTATCCCGTCGGCAGCCGCGTCCGTTTGGCCGCTCCAGCGGGGATCATCTTCATGGCCTGGGCCGACGATTCCACGGTGCGGCAATGGCTGGAGAACGCCGGGGCATTCGTATCTGAGTCGCGGTGGGAACGTGTCTCTGCCATGTTCGCGCGTGTGCGCGCCAACGGGTTCTACGTCGCGCGCCAGAGCACCCGGGTGGATCAGTTCTACTCACTCTCCGGCGGCGGAGCCAGGCGATCGGCGGAAGATCGTCGGGAAGCTGACCAGCGAACTCTCGACGTCATGGTGGACATGATGTGTGAACCCGTCGACTTGACCGAGCCCTGCCGGATCGGGTTCTTGGGTGTGCCTGTCATGAGCGATGACGGCGACGTGGCTGCCGTCCTCGGCACGCTGGGACCGTCCGAGTTGATGGACCGTGCGGCGGTCGCGGAGGCCGCGATCCGGCTGAGTCACTCCGCCGATCACATCCGTGCGGTGACGCGTGGGTAGCACCTATGGCATCGGGTCGGAATGTTGCGCTCCGTCAGCCCGGTAGCCTGAACAGTTGTGGATCTGGACTGCCAAGCCGACATCGCTGACCTCGACACGACCCTCACCACGGTGGAGCGGGTGCTCGACGTCGACGGTCTGCGTGCGCGGATCAAGACACTCGAAGAAGCTGCCGCCGACCCCAACCTGTGGGATGACCAGGCGCGCGCCCAGCAGGTGACCAGCCAGCTCTCGCACGCACAAGGTGAGCTGCGGCGTGTGGAAGCACTGCGGCAGCGTCTCGACGATCTGCCCGTGCTCTATGAGCTCGCCGAGGAAGGCGATGACCCCTCGGTGGTGGCAGAGGCCGATGCCGACCGCGCCAAGCTGCGTGAGGACATCGAGGCCATGGAGGTTCGGACGCTGCTGTCGGGCGAGTACGACGAACGCGAAGCCGTGGTCACCATCCGGTCCGGTGCCGGCGGTGTGGACGCCGCGGACTGGGCCGAAATGCTCATGCGCATGTACATCCGCTGGGCCGAGGCGCACAAATATCCCGTCGAGGTTTTCGACACCTCCTACGCCGAAGAGGCGGGTATCAAGAGCGCGACCTTCGCAGTGCACGCACCCTTCGCCTACGGCACACTGTCGGTCGAGCAGGGCACGCACCGGTTGGTGCGAATCAGCCCGTTCGACAACCAGAGCCGGCGGCAGACTTCGTTCGCTGATGTCGAGGTGCTGCCGGTGGTGGAGACGACCGATCACATCGAGATTCCCGAAGGCGATCTGCGCGTCGACGTGTACCGATCGAGCGGCCCGGGTGGTCAGTCGGTGAACACCACCGACTCGGCGGTGCGTTTGACTCACATCCCGACGGGGATCGTCGTCACCTGCCAGAACGAGAAGTCGCAGCTGCAGAACAAGGTCGCGGCGATGCGCGTGCTGCAGGCCAGGCTGCTGGAGCGTAAGCGGCAGGAGGAGCGTGCCGAGATGGATGCGCTCAAGGGTGATGGCGGCAGTTCCTGGGGCACCCAGATGCGCTCCTACGTGCTGCAGCCGTATCAGATGGTCAAGGACCTCCGTACCGAGTACGAGGTAGGTAATCCCGCGGCGGTACTGGACGGGGACATCGACGGATTCATCGAGGCGGGAATTCGGTGGCGCAATAGGCGCGATGACTAGCGCCACCGAGTTCAACGCGGCGAGCCTTCGCCTCCACGAGCGCTGGAACACCCTGTGGTCCAGCGAGGTTGGCCGCTGGCTACTCGATAGCGGTCTGCAGATCGTCATCGCCGTCCTGGGTGCGATGATCCTCGTGCGCTTCATCAACTGGGGCGCGCACAAGATCACCCGCCGGCTGGACCGTTCGTTTACGCAGAGCGATGCGCTGGTGCGCTCCGAGGCCAGTAAGCATCGCCAGGCACTCGCCTCCGTCGTCTCCTGGATCGTCGTGGTGCTGGTCGTTGTCGTCACCACCGTGCACGTCGTTGGGGTGCTGGGTATTTCGATAGGCGGGCTTGCAGGTCCCGCCGCGGTGCTCGGTGGCGCGCTCGGTTTCGGCGCTCAGCGCGTCGTCCAGGACCTGTTGAGTGGTTTCTTTCTCATCACCGAAAAGCAGTACGGCTTCGGTGATCTGGTGGAGCTTTACGTGCAGGGGCAGACCACCGAATCGCGGGGGACCGTCGAGGAGGTCACCCTGCGGGTGACCAAGTTGCGTTCGAGCGAGGGCGAGGTCATCACCATTCCGAATGGGTTGATCGTCAAGGCGGTCAACTTGTCGAAGGACTGGGCCCGCGCGGTCGTCGATATCCCAGTGCCCACGAGTGTGGACCTGGCCCGGGTCAACGATGTGTTGTACGACGTCTGCCAGCAGGCGCTGGTGGACCGTGATCTGTCGCAGCTGCTGCTCGACGCCCCGTCGCTGATGGGTGTGGAGAGCATCGAGGTGGACCGGGTCAACGTGCGCATGGTGGCGCGGTCGCTGCCCGGTAAGCAGTTCGAGGTGGGCCGGCGGCTGCGCGCCAAGGTCATCGCGGCGCTGGCCAAGGCCGGCGTGGCGTTGGTGGGGGACAGCCGCCCGGTGGTGCGCACCATGTCCTCCTCGAGCTCCGGAGAGCTCAAACGCGAGACCAAGCGCGAGGAGGGCCGCGACGAGGGCGTTGACACCAAACCCCAACCGATTGTGAGGGACGAGGATCTCAAATGAGTGAACCTCGCCAGGAACCGCTCTGGGAGAAGCTTCTGTCCTCGGCGGCCAAGATCCGGGCAAAGGTCAGGATCCGCACCTCGACCGCCATGCTCATTCTTGCGTTCGTCGCGGCGAGCTGGCTCTACGAGATCAACAAGCCGGAGCCGGCGCCTCCGCAGCCGCCGCCTGGATACACCTGGGTGCCCAAGCCCAGCGTCACGACCACCACGCCGCGACCGGTGCCCAGCACCACGAGGCGTCCGACGACCACTACGGCGCCCACCACGACCACGACGACGGAGCCGACGAACACCATCGTCACGACATTTCCGACGCTGACACCCAGCGGAACGCCGCCGACACCCCCGACGACAACCCCACCTCCGCCACCCGGATGGTTGCCCCCCTGGCTGGTCCCGCCGCAGCTTCCGCCGCCGCCGGGTGCACCTCCCGCGACGCCTCCAAGCCCCGCGCCGTAGTGCGCCCTCACGGTCATCACGGGTTTCCCGGCTAGACTGGCGTGCCGTGATCAGCCTCGAAAAGGTAACCAAGCTCTACAAATCGTCGGCTCGGCCCGCGTTGGACAACGTGAGCCTCGAGATCGACAAGGGTGAGTTTGTGTTCCTCATCGGACCTTCGGGTTCGGGCAAGTCGACATTCATGCGGCTGCTGCTGGGCGAGGAGCTGCCCACCAAGGGCGAAATCCAGGTTTCCAAGTTCCACGTCAACAAGCTGCGCGGCCGCGAAATCCCGCACCTTCGGCAGACGATTGGTTGTGTTTTCCAGGACTTCCGGCTGTTGCAGCAGAAGACGGTCTACGAGAACGTGGCCTTCGCGCTTGAGGTGATCGGCAAGCAGACCGACATCATCAACCGCATCGTGCCCGAGGTACTGGAGATGGTGAACCTGACCGGTAAGGCCAGCCGGCTGCCCTCGGAGTTGTCCGGTGGCGAGCAGCAGCGTGTCGGTATCGCGCGCGCGTTCGTCAACCGTCCGCTGGTACTGCTGGCTGATGAGCCGACCGGAAACCTGGACCCCGAGACCAGTGAGGACATCATGGCGCTGTTGGAGCGGATCAACCGCACCGGCACCACCGTGTTGATGGCGACACATGACCATCACATCGTCGACTCGATGCGCCAGCGCGTCATCGAGTTGGAGCTCGGCAAGCTGATCCGCGACGAGCAGCGCGGTGTCTACGGGGTAGATAGGTAAGTGGAATAGAACATGCGATTTGGATTCCTGTTCAACGAGGTCCTCACCGGCCTGCGTCGCAATGTGACCATGACGGTGGCGATGATCATCACCACCGCGATCGCGATCGGATTGTTCGGTGGTGGTCTGCTGGTGATATCGCTGGCCAAGAACTCTAAGGCCATCTACCTGGACCGCGTGGAGACGCAGATCTTCCTCACCGAGGACCTGTCGGCCAGCGACACCGACTGCAGCAGCGATATCTGCAAGGGTCTGCGCGACGAGATCGAGAAGCGTTCCGATATCAAGTCGGTGCGCTTTGTGAATCGCGAGGACGCGTACGCGGACGCGGAGAAGCGGCTGCCGCAGTTCCGGGACCTGATGAAGGACGTGAGCAAGGATGCGTTCCCGGCCTCGTTCATCGTCAAGCTCAAGAACCCGGAGACGCACGCAGATTTCGACGAGTCATTCGTCGGCAAGCCCGGTGTGAAGGGTGTGCTCAACCAGAAAGATCTGATCGACCGCTTGTTCGCGGTACTGAACAGCCTGCGTGACGCGGCGTTCATGATCGCGCTGGTCCAGGCTGTCGGCGCGGTTCTGTTGATCGCCAACATGGTTCAGGTCGCCGCATACACCCGGCGCACCGAGGTGGGCATCATGCGTCTGGTGGGTGCCACCCGTTGGTACACGCAACTGCCGTTCCTGTTGGAGGCGGTGATCGCGGCGCTTGCCGGTGTCGCGCTGGCGGTGATCGGTCTGATCGTGGCGCGGGTGACCATCCTCAACGGCGCGTTGGAACAGTTCATTCAGGCCAACCTGATTGCCCCGATCACCTATGGAGATGTGTTCCTCGCGTCGATTCAGATGGCGGCGCTGGGCATTCTGCTGGCCGGAGTGACCGCCTATGTGACCTTGCGTCTGTACGTGCGTAGATAGGTCCTGGCGATGAGTAAGAAACCGACCGACGGGCGCCAGATCATCGCGTCCAATCGCAAGGCTCGGCACAACTATTCGATCCTCGACGTCTACGAGGCCGGGGTGCAGCTGGTGGGCACCGAGGTCAAGACCCTTCGCGAGGGCAAGGCCTCTCTGGTAGACGCCTTCGCCACCATCGATGATGGCGAGGTCTGGCTGCGCGCGTTGCATATCCCGCAGTACGACCACGGAACCTGGACCAACCACGCACCGCTGCGGAACCGGAAGCTATTGCTGCACAGAGCGCAGATTGATCAGCTGGTCGGCAAGGTTCGCGATGGCAACCTGACGCTGGTGCCGTTGTCGCTGTACTTCCTAGACGGCAAGGTCAAGGTGGAGCTGGCGTTGGCGCGCGGTAAGCAGGCGCACGACAAGCGTCAGGATCTGGCCAAGCGGGACGCCACCCGCGAGATCACCCGCGAATTGGGACGGCGCGCCAAAGGCATGTAACCCGAACAGGTTACGCGGCCACCGCCAAGGCCTTCTCGTGTCTGCGCTGGCGCTCGACGGTTACCAGGTAAAAGGCCCATGCGAACGCGAAACTCGTGAAGAGGCTCGATACGAAGTAAAGCCATGGGCGCCGGATGCCGCGGCGGTACCCGTCGATGATCGTCATCAGCGGCAGCAGAATGACATTGCCTATCGTGTAGTCCTGACTGGCCGAGCCGGCCGCGGGATTGACGAACATCAGCTTGATGTAGTCGATCCACCCGGTGATGGGGTTTGACACGTGGTACTCGGCGACGTACCGGATGTTGAAGTACCAGCCCAGTGCGATCGAGGCAATGCCGACGGCGTAGTACACGATTTCGAGCAGCGATAACGCGGGACCCGTTGCGGTTCGGGCGAATATCGGTCGATTCGAGGCGACGATGAGCGCGATGACGGCGATTCCGAGGATCGCGTGCACGATGAGCGACACCATGTCCGGAGCTTGACAGCGCTCTGAAGTTTTGTCAATAGTGACATAACTTGCCTTGATTGATCCTTGCGGTACCTTTCGAGCATGGTCAGACCGGCCCAGACCGTCCGCAGTGAGCGGACCCGTGCCGCCCTTCGGCAGGCGGCGATCGTGCGCTTTCTCGGTCAGGGCGTGGAGGACACCTCGGTCGAGCAGATCGCCGCGGATGCCGGAGTCTCGTTACGTACCTTCTATCGTCACTTCGAGTCCAAGCACGACCTGCTCTTCCCGGACTACGACCTCGGTTTGGAATGGTTTCGCAGCGCGCTGGACGCCAGGATTCCCGGCGAGCCCATCCTGGAATCGGTGGAGTCGGCGATCTTCAGTGCGCCCTATGACGTCGACGCGGTGGTCAAGATCGCGACGCTGCGTAACCAGGAGCTCGACCGCGCGCGCATCGTGCGGCATATCCGGCAGGTTGAGGCCGAGTTCGCCGAGGCGATCGAGGAACATCTCGTTCGCGATGGTGACGGCGACACTAATCCTGATGTGCGCCTGCGCAATACCGTGACAGCGCGCAGCATTGCGGCGGCAGTCTTCGGCGCCATGGACGCGTGGATGCTGGGCGAGAATCGCTCGCCCGAGGAGCTTGCGCGGCTCAGTCGTACCGCGCTGGACTTCCTGAAGGCGGGAATTGGCGACGCTTCCTGAAACCAAGTTTTGTCACTATTGACAAAACTTAGGCGCCGTGTCAGCGTGAGGCATGGCGGACTTCGAGGCGATCGTGATCGGCGCGGGGCACAACGGACTTACCGCAGCGGCGAAGCTGCAACAGTCGGGTCTGCACACCCTGTGCCTCGACGCAAAGTTGTACGCCGGCGGTATGGCCTCGACGGTGGAGCTGTTCGACGGCTACCGATTCGAGATCGCCGGATCCGTCCAGTTTCCGACATCTGCCGTCTTGAGTCGCGATCTCGGGCTCGACACGCTGCCGACCGTCGACCTCGATGTTGTGTCCGTGGCGCTCAGGGGAATTGGAGACGAGCCGCTTGTCTACTACAGCGATCCGATAAAGCTTTTGACCCATCTCAACGAGGTGCACGGGGCCGAGGCGGTCAACGGCATGGCGGGGATCATGGCATGGAGCCAGGCGCCCACGAGGGCGTTGGGGCGATTTGAGGTGGGTCAGCCGCCGAAAACATTTGACGAGATGTACGCCTGCGCGACAAACGAATTCGAGAGGGCGAGCATCAACGACATGCTGTTCGGATCGGTTACCGATGTGCTGGACCGCTACTTTCCCGATAAAGAAAAACATGGCGTGCTGCGCGGAATGCTGGCGTTTCTGGCGCTCAACATGACCTACCGCGGTCCCGAAACCCCCGGTAGCGCTGCCGCGCTGGCCTTCGGGTTGGCGATGCCGGATGCGACCGCCTTGCAGATGAAGAAGCTCCGAGGCGGTATCGGTGCGCTGACGTCGCATCTGCATGAGCTCTTGGTTCGGCATGGCGGTGAAGTGCGGCTGCGCAGCAAGGTGACCCAAATCCTGACGTCCGACGGCCGGGTGAGCGGCGTCGGTTTGGAAGATGGCTCGACAATCACCGCGCCCGTCGTTATTTCGTGCGTCGCACCGGATATCACCATGGTCGAGATGCTGGACTCCGCGGTTGTTCCACCCAATCAGCGGGACCGATTCGCGCGGGTCGATCACCGGGGCAGCTACCTGCAGATGCACTTCGCTCTCGACGCGCTGCCGGAGTTCGCGGCGCCGTACCAGGACCTGAACGATCCGGAGATGCAATCGACGGTCGGGATGTACAGCACGCCCGAGGAGTTGCAGGCGCAGTGGGAAGACTGTCGCCGGGGTGTGGTGCCCGCCGATCCCGCGGTGGTGTTCCAGATTCCGTCCCTGCATGACCCGCAGCTGGCGCCCGAGGGTAAGCACGCGGCTTCGGCCTTCGCATTGTGGTTCCCCGTGGAGACGGGGCACGCCCGATACGGAGAGATGAAGGTGGAGATGGGGGAGCGGGTGATGGACAAGATCTCCCGGCTGGCACCGAACTTCAAGGAAACGGTGTTGCGGCACACCACCTTCACGCCCCGCCACATGGGCACCATGTTCGGGGCGCCGGGCGGCGACTACTGCTTCGGGCTGGTTCACGCGGACCAGATCGGCGTCAATAGACCAGGGCCACGCGGATACCGGGGCGATCCCTTACCCGTCGAAGGCCTGTATCTCGGGAGCGCGGGATGTCATGGAGGACCGGCGATTTCCTTCATCCCCGGATACAACGCCGCGCTGGAAGTGTTGGCAGACGCGCGCTAGAGCGCTCCTGCGCCGTGACCCCTTCGCGCCGCCCCGCCGCGTCGACCCCCCTTCGCGTCGCCCCCCTTCGCGCCGAGACCAAGGTTGTGGCGGATTCGTCTCGCATCTTTTCGCCACAACCTTGGTCTCGGCGACGACGGCTAGAACGCTCGGCTGCCTGCTGGGGACAGCACGAATCCGTGCGGGCCGTCACCGGTGAAATTGTTGGGCAGTAGGCAGATCGTCTCGCGCTGATCACTCACGCCGCAGGTGATCACCTTGTCGGTGCCCTTGAGTCCGTAGGTGATCTTCTGGCCAGAGGTCAGCGGCCGATAGGCGCTGGGGTCCACCGGGGCCGGTCCGGCGGGGGAGGCGTCGGGCCGCGCGACGATCTCCTGCTGGCCCAGATCGGGCATGTGGGTCAGGCTCGCGGTCGGGGTATTGAGCGACACTGCGGCGACGTTCTCGTCACCCGCGACGCCGGGGAGCTTGCCCCAGCATGTGCCGTCGACTCCGGTGGCGCGGGAGTTCGAGGTGATGCGACAGCGCAGGCCATCGGGGGTGAGGAACTGCACACCCGTGGTGGCGTACGCCGAGTACGTCTCAAAGGCAGTGGGCTCGACCGCCGTGTAGCCGTCAAGGCTGGGTATTGACGGCTCGGCGGACGCCTGAGCAGCGAATACGGTCGCGCCGGCCGCAACGGCGGCATAGGTACTCAGCAGCATGCGCATGGCGGTGACTCCCCAGGTTTGGCGATTTCCCGCACGTTACCGTGGCGTGGACGGGTAATTCGGTGGCTTCATGGATCTGCGGCGGTACGATGGAGTGTCCCACCGAAGGTCGGTGGGGTGACGGGGCTGAAAGGTTTCGACAGCGAGTCTCGACTTAAGGGAAGCGTGCCGGTGCAGGCAAGAGACCACCGTAAGCGTCATTGCAACCAATTAAGCGCCGATTCTCATCAGCGCGACTACGCACTCGCTGCCTAAGCGACTGCGTGTCTGTCAGACCGGGAGCGCCCTCGGCCCGGACCCTGGCATCAGCTAGAGGGACAAACCTACGGGTTCGGTCGCGGGACCCGTGGGGACATCAAACAGCGACTGGGATCGTCATCTCGGCTTGTTCGCGGGACCGAGAGATCCAAGTAGAGGCATAGCGAACTGCGCACGGAGAAGCCTTAATGAACGGCCGTTGGACCCGGGTTCAATTCCCGGCAGCTCCACAATTAAATACGCTTTGAACAGCAGTAATGCAATCACGCAACGCCATGCAACGCCATATGCAACACCTTTCGGTGATATGGTCCGTTGCATGGCGTCGATTCGTACGCGGTCGCTCAAATCCGGCGAATGCTGGGACGTGCTCTACCGCATAGGCGGCCGCCAGTTCTCGCTGACTTTTGAGAGCCCAGGGGCCGCCGAGGCGTTCCGAACGCTCGTTGACGCCCACGGCGCAGAGCGGGCACTCCAGATGCACAACATTGCGCTACCCGAACCACGCTCAGGCATGACTGTCGGGAAGTGGGTGACGCATCACATCGAGCACCTGACCGGTGTGGATCAACGGACCGTTCAGGACTACCTCGGGTATCTCAAGAACGACATCGAGCCCGCATTCGGTGCGATGCCGCTAGAGGCACTGTCGCGGGAGGACGTCTCGCTGTGGGTGCAATCGTTGGGAGATAAGCACGCCGCCAAGACCGTCGCCAATAAGCACGGCTTCCTCTCGGCCGCGCTGGCGACGGCGGTGGCTGCGGGGAAGATCGCCAGCAATCCGGCCGACCGGACCCGCCTGCCGCGCGGCATTGGTCACGAAATGGTCTTCCTCACCAAGAGCGAATTCGCCCATCTCAACGAGCAGGTCACCGAGCCATGGCGCCCACTGCCCGAGTTCCTGGTCACCTCCGGAGCCCGTTGGGGTGAGGTAAGCGCCCTCAAGCCCTCGGACGTGGACCGCGACGCTGGAACCGTCCGCATCACGCGGGCGTGGAGGCGCGACAACCACGGATATCGCATCGGACCACCGAAGACGAAGCGGTCGGTCCGCACGATCAACGTTCCCGGGTCGGTGCTTGAGAAACTCGACTACTCAGGGGAGTGGCTGTTCACCAACCCCGGGCGAGGTCGACGCGCCGAGGGTGGCCCGGTGCGTGCTGTGAACTTCCGCGCAAACGTCTGGACGCCGGCCGTCGAGCGCGCTGAGCTTGACCCGCGGCCAAGGATTCACGATATGCGGCACACCTGCGCGTCGTGGCTCATCGCGGCCGGCGTTCCGCTGCCGGTCATCCAGCGGCACCTCGGGCATGAGTCCATCACCACAACGGTCAACACGTACGGACACCTCGATCGATCCTCGATGAGGGCGGCTGCCGAGGCTATGGAGAAGGCACTGGTCTAGGCGCCTGGCGACCAGATCGCCGAGGGACCGTTACTAACGCAAAGTAGACCGTGCCTCCCGTCGGCGGTCACCGCGGGGCGGGAATCGCTGCTGTCGCACGGTGTGCCGGATTCTCGAACCCCTATCGGTGTAATCGAATTGGTCCAATGGGCGACACCTGGTCCCGCATACACACACGCGAGCGTCGCTCCTGATGATGAGGTCATGAATGCGGGTCCTGAATTGCTGCAAGACTGTCCGAGCTCTGGGGGTGATTGAGATGCGGCAGGTTTTGCTGATTGCCCCTCGCTGACCATCGTCCAGGTTTGGCAGTTGATCGACTCAAAGGACGCATCAGTAGCGGCGATTTTCACAAACTGCTGACCGGTGGACGACCCAACATCGATGACGCTGTCATTCACGCCGAGGGTGCTACGTCGGTACCAGCCGCACGGGTAGCCGCCGATTCCCCCTGCTGATCGGTAGGTGCCCGGGGCGACATCAACGCCGACGCGAAATACCCCATCCCCAGGGATGTTCCGCGTGACACCAGGGTCGGCGATCGCTGATGGTGCCGTGAAGCCGACTGTGAAGAGAAGTGCACATAGCGCTGTCACCGTTCTCATGTGAACCCCTCGGTAAGTAACCCCGACTAGGGCACTCTACGCCGAACCGAAACCTGCTTACAGCCGTTTCGCAGCGCGGATTCTGCGCAGCCGGTTGACCGTGATCGGATCATCTTTGAGCGCGTCGTCGCCGTCAAGCATCTGGTTGAGTTTCTGGTAGTAGCGAGTAGGCGTGAGGCCAAACTTGCTACGGATAGCCTCATCTTTAGATCCCGAGCACTGCCACCAGATCCGTTCGAATTCAAGTACTTCCACGATGTTCATGCGATCTCCATATCGTCTAGGTGTTGATCGATCCATGCGATCTCTCCCGCCGTGAGGATTTCTCGCCGCACACGGACGGTATGCACGTCCGTCCAAAGTTCCTCGGCGAGTTCGTAATCGTCCTGGGCGCGCTGCAGTCCGCGCAACAGCGCCGGCAGCGGGATGAGTCGTCGGGCCGCGAGGGCATCGACGTACCACTCCTCGCGCTGGCGCAGCGGCGGTGCGACGACTCCGCGGTCCAGATGGATCAACTCATGAGTAAGTGTGGAACGGCGTTCAGCCTGAGTGAGGGTGTTGCACAGCCAGATGGTGTCGCCTTTGAGCAACCCCCGGATCCCCTGGGGGAGTCGGTGTTTGCAGACGATGTTGATGTGCGGATACCGCTCCGCTGCGGTCTTCCACGGGTGCCACACGCTGTGCATGGCGGGAACTTTAAAGACGGCCACCGACAAAAACATGCCCTGACCTCGAATAACACGGTTGTTATTCCGTTCGGATGGCTGGCGCGCGCGCCCAACAGCGGCGAACGTCCAGTCTGGCCGTTTGTTCATCGATTGCTACGGACCAGTAACCGTTCGATTCCAATCCGAAATGGGCAATTGTGCCAACTACTAAAGGATGTTGAGGTGAGCGACGTGAACCGATTGTATTTCGGCGATAACCTCGAAGTGCTAGATGAGCACGTCGCGGATGAATCAGTGGATCTGATTTATCTGGATCCACCCTTCAACTCCAACCGAAACTATTCGGTGATTTTCGGCAATAACCGGGCCGACGATGAGTCGGTCGCGCAAAGCGATGCGTTCGAGGACACGTGGAGGTGGACGCACAAGACGGAAGTGCTTATCGGCGGATTATCGAACAGCGCGCCTGCACGAGTCGCCGATGCTCTATCCGCCTACTACACGTTGCTCGGCGAGAGCGAGGCGCTGGCATACCTGGCGAACATGACTCCTCGTCTTCTGGAGCTGCACCGTGTTCTTAAGCCCGCAGGTTCGCTATTCCTGCATTGTGATCCAACGATGAGCCACTACCTGAAGGTGCTCCTCGATGCGATCTTCGACATCCAGAACTACCAGAATGAAATCATCTGGCAACGCAGCACAGGAAAGAGCCTTCAATCGCGAAGGTTGCCGTCGAATCACGATGTGATCCTCGGATACTCGAAGACGAAATCGCCGAAGTGGATGGAGGATTCGGCATTTCAACCCTACGACGAATATGACCTCGACGAGAAAACGAAGAGTAAATACAGAAATCGGGACGCCGACGGAAGGCTGTATCGACTGGATAGCCTCATAAACCCGAATCATGACCGCCCAAATCTGACCTACGAGTTTCTTGGCGTTACTCGCGTCTGGCGATGGACCCGTGAGCGGATGCAGAAGGCATACAAAGACGGAATCGTTGTGCAAACGGCACCGGGCCGGGTTCCTCAGATGAAGCGGTACCTCAGCGAGCAGCGCGGCCGACCGCTTGGCGACGTGTGGACCGACATACCTCCGATCAACTCGCGGGCTGCCGAGCGGCTCGGGTATCCCACACAGAAGCCGTTGGCCCTGCTGGATCGGTTGATCAAGTTGACCACCGAGCCGGGCGATGTGGTCCTTGATCCCTTCTGCGGGTGTGGCACCACGGTCGATGCGGCCCAGCGGTTGGGACGGCAATGGATTGGGATCGATGTCACTCAGTTGGCGATCGACGTGATTACGACGAGGTTGGGGTACACCTTCGGCAAGGATGTCTTCAAGGACATCAAGGTAACTGGTATTCCGAAGGACCTGCGTGGTGCACGAGCCTTGTTCGATCTCTCACCGTTGGAGTTCGAGACGTGGGCAGTAACAATGATCAATGCCGAGGCTAATCGAAAGCAAGTGGCAGACAAGGGTGTTGACGGGGTAGCCCGCTTCCCGCTCGGCGCTAAGGGGCAGATTGGCAAGCTGATCGTCTCAGTGAAGGGCGGCAAGAACATCGGGCCAGCGATGGTGCGCGAGTTGCTGGGCGCGGTCGAAGCGCGGAAGGCGCAGATGGGTGTCCTCATCACACTTTCACCTGCGACCAAGGGTGTTACTGACGCCATTAACCATGGCGGCGTCTTCACTCATCCTGCTAATGGCCAGACCTACCCGCGGTTGCAACACATCACGGTTGCCGACCTGCTCGCCAAGAAACGCCCGCTGGTGCCCCCCACGTTCCCGAGGTACAGCGCTGCCCAGAAACAACCTGTGACCTTGGAGCAGGCGACCCTGTTCGCGACGGCGTGAATTAGCCGTCGACGGGGGCCAAGTTGGCGTGAGCCTCTAGTCGTTCGATCATCGCTGCAGCCTGTTTCTTCGCGCTGGGTTGCTTGACGGCGAATTCGATGAGCCGTTCTCTCGCGCGGTCGAGCATGGCGCCGATAGAGCTGATGTAGGCCGAATGTGCCACCAGGTTTGCCCCAGGCCCGATGAGCCGTTCGAGGCTGGATGCTTGGTCCCTCATGTCCAGTGACGGGTCTATGTCGGCGAGGTCCTGGAAGATCTCGCGGGCAAGCGCCACGTAGTGCGTGAGCGCCCCCGCGGTGTCCTCAGTGTCCGACTGCTTGTAACCCTCGGATGCGGCGTCTGCCTCGGCAGCAGACGGAGGTAGCGGAGCTTCGTTCCAATGATCTGGGCGGACGATCTCTGCCGAGTTGTCATGCCGCGCCTTTTGTAGGAATCCACTACCCATCGCGGGATCTGTCACTTGGGCTGCCCGCTCACGTAGCCGCGCCATGACGTACTCCTCACGGGTGGGGCTGGTGTCTGAGCGTACGAGTCCGATCAAACTTGTGATCCCGTTGTGCTGAGTGATCGTGACCGTCGCGTCGCTGCCGGGTTCAATCTCCACACCGGCTACGCGCAAGCTGCGGTAGAGCTCATGAAGGGCTTCGCCGTCATCGCGGGCATCGACACCAGGCGTCTGGGTGATCACATCGGGATTGCTCGATTCGTACCGGAGTAGGTAGTAGTGCTTCACCTCCTCGTCTTCGACGTCTTGCGCCGATGCATCCGGTTGCGTGGGCGGATCATTGGCGGGTTCTGGTTGATCGGCATGGTCAACTCCGTTCATCTTGACGGCAGCGCGCACTATCGACACCAGCGCGTTCTGCATCTCGATGCCCAGCCCGTCTGCCCCTTTGGGCATCCGGGCCGCAATTCCCGATTCGACCGACACGTCTATTCCCAGACTTTTGGCGTAGGCGAGGACGATCGTTGACTCGGGAACCCTTAGCGCCGAAGCCATGCCGCGGACTGTCTTGACGTCCTTGGGGAACTGGCTCGGCGCCGCGTTCGACAACTCCTGGAAGGTCTGGAACTTCACCAGACCGTTGGAGTCGTCGGCGAGTTTCCGGACGGAACTACCTCCGTCGAGAGCTTCGCGAATCAGGTCACGGATTGTGGGCACATCTGAACCATGAACACTGCCGTCCCCTGTATCAACCATCGCTACCTCACTACCGTCTACCACTGGTTGACACAAAATCTAACTCATACCGTCTACCAATCAATAGCGCCGCTACATGGGCAAATGCGCTGGCTGCGAAACTACAAGCGTGTGACTACTTGCCAAGCGTCTACCAGTAGCCGCATGATTGACCCGTAATGCTTGACAGATAGACGTCTACTAGGGGACACTCATGAAGCAACGCAATCGATGGCCAAAGGGGACCTGGATGAAGCTCCGAAGCGCTGACACGCTGCGGGCGCTAATGGAGCAGGACAAGTTCTCCTTGGGGCGATTGGCTAGATACTCGGGGTGCTCCAAGGGCTTCATTTCGCACCTCCTTGCCGGGCGTCGCAGTAGCTGTACACCAGACCTCGCCGAACGCATCGCGGAGGCGCTTCACGTGCCCACTGCGGTCCTTTTTGACCCCAGGATGTCAATGACTGGCATGTCAAACGACCCGCAGAAGCGGACATCAGCCGCATAAGAAAAGCCCCCACCCGGCCAGGGGTGAGGGCACCGACAACGAAAGGACACTTCGTGTCAGATCTCGAACCTACCAACAACGAGTTGGTATTCGCTGGATCAGACGGCGAGCCCTTCACCACGTCGTTGGTGATCGCCGCTGAGACGGGCAATCAGCACAAGAATGTGCTCGGCCTGATTCGGGCCAACATGGATGACCTCAACGAACTGGGCGACTTGGTCGCGTTTCAAACGCGACCAAGAGAAGTCGGCCAGCACGGCGGCGGCGACACCGAGTTCGCGGTCCTGAATGAACCGCAGTCGGCGTTGCTCATCACCTACATGCGCAACAACGAGGTGGTCCGCGACTTCAAGAAGCGCCTTGTCGCCGGGTTCTATGCCATGCGATATCTGCTCGCGAATGCGGCGCCCGTGATCGAGCTGCCAAACACACGCCAGCTCGCGCAGATGGTCATCGACGCCGAGGATGCACGCGAAGCGGCCGAGCTGAAATCGAAGGTGCTCCAGGCTGCGATTGAGCGTGACGCCCCGCTGGTTGCGAAGGCGGAGGCGCACACGGGGTCCGACTCGGCGATCCACCGGCAGGAGTTCGCGCGCGAGGTACAGGCATGGGGTGTCAAGCAGGGCATCGACATCAGGCATGCCGACGTGATGCGCTTCCTCGGACACATCGGTCTATTCATCCGGGGCGAGCGCACCGACACCGGGCACGCGACCGCCGACGCCCTCAAGCGCGGACTTGCGTTCACCCACAAGGACGTTGCGAAGAACGGGTACGCCTACGCGGTCGGAAAGCTGACTGCTGACGGTCAGAACTACGCCTGGAAACGCATCACCAAGTACGTCGCTGATCATGGATCACTCATCCTTCCGCGCGAGCTGCGGGGCGGTGATCCCGCGTGAGCATGCGATTCGATGGCGAATTCCTGTACCGCGTGCGGGTGAGCCGGTACCCCGACGGCGCTTTCGAACCCATCACCGCGATAGATCCAGACTTTCCCGAGGACGCCATCTGGTCACCCGTTCCCGGTTGGCGCCCACCAGGATGGCGCCCGGCCGGGAACTACACGCAGATCATGGGCACCGACGAGTTCGTGTGGCCGGTAACCAACAAGGTATACCGCACCTACAGAACGGCCCAGAAGCGTGTCAATCTTCTCGAATCCTACGGCGCCAGAGCCGTTGTCGAGCGATCCAGTCGGATCACTTGGCCCGAACCAGACCAACTCGGGGGAGCTGTATGACCACCCTGCCGCGTGTCGAGACATTCTCGCTGACCGAGGTCGCCGACGCCGCACTACCGAAACACTGGAAGCACCCTGAGCGCTGGCTACGTGAGCGGCTGAATCGCGGCGAGTTGGTCGGGTACCGCGTAGGCCGCGATTGGCGTCTCACGCGCGAGCAGCTTGACGCGCTGATTGCGAAATACACCAACGTGTCGGCACCGGTGGCCGCGCCAGACCCTATTGCAGATCCAACAGCCCTCGGCCTATCCGGGCGATCCCGTCGACGCTTACTCAGCGCCTGAAAAACCGAGTACGACAGCAGATTTCACAACTGAATAGAAACGGCCCCGGCGAACCTCACGCCAATGAACCCGCCGGGGCCATCTCGATAACCAATCCTACTGAGAGGAATTGGCGTGACCCAACATATCCCGAGCAGGCCACAACCGCGCCGGCGGCGCCGTGTGAGCGGCTACGACAAGATCACCGTGGCGCTGGCGGCTGTCGCCGCGCTCGCGGCGATGCTGCTGGCCTCGCCGCCCTCGCACGCCGATCCGGTGACTGACGACTTCGTGGCCACCAGCGGTTGGCGGGTGTGCAACGAGTTGGACGCGCAGCCCACTTTCGGGGGTATCCGGTACTCCTACCGGGCGCTGGCAACGCGCGGCTACAGCCTTGATCAGTCCTCGCAGATCATCGTGGGCTCGGTGTCGGTGTGGTGCAAACGTCATGCGCCACTGCTCAAGTCGTACATCGATACCTACACTTCGGCGCCGCAGCAGAGCCAGGGGCGTGCGGCATGACCATCACATTCGACCCGGCGCCGGCATTCGCCGACGCAATGGCCGCGTTCGACAAAGCCGAGCGCGCATGCTCCCCGAACGTCGTCAACATCGTCCTGGATCTGGAAATCGCCGACTTGTTCGAGAGATTGGGAAATCGCGGCATTGCGGTGCTGGTCGCCGATCAGAAGGCTTGGCGTGAGTCGGTCCAGGTCTCGGGCACGGACCCGCGATGCGCCTGGAGTGTCGATGGTGACGCCGAGGACGCGCTTGAAACGTTTTTCTGCGACCGCGATAGCCGCGATGAGGCCAGCGCCGTACTCAAGGCGGGTGCGTGATGACCACTGTTCAGTACACCGAGCAGCTGGTGGTCGAGTACTGCTGCAACTGCAGCATGGCTTTCGCTGTCCCGTCTGATTTCCAGCGGCGCCGCAAGGAAGACCACAAGACCTACCACTGCCCGGCTGGCCACGGTCAGCACTACTACGGCAAGACCGAGGCCGAGAAGCAACGTGAACGTGCCGAGCGGCTCCAGCGGCAGGTTGAGGCCCGCGAGGCTGACATCCGTTTCGAGCAGCGGCGCCTGGAGTCCGAGCGGCGCGCGCACGCCGCTACCAAGGGCACGCTGACCAAGACCAAGAAGCGGATCGCCAACGGCGTATGCCCGTGCTGCAAACGATCTTTCGTGAACCTCGGGCGCCACATGGCGGGACAGCACCCCGGCTATCCGCAGCCTGGGGAGGGCAAATGATCGAGCTGACCGTGCCGGTGTGCACCGTGCATCAGACGTTCAAGCCGTGCGCTCCATGTACGAAACAGGCTGCGCGGCTGCGGATCCAGAACTGGACCGCGATCGGCTGGATGCTGCTGTTCACCGCGTTTTTGACCGCGGTCTTGTGGTTTGAGTGCGGTGGCCGATGAGCCTGCAGAACTTTGACGATTCGTTGGCCGAGCTGATCCGTGACAACGCAGCGCTGGCAGATATCGAGACTGTGGCCTGCGCGCGCGCCATCTACGCGAAGGCCGATGGCGACGTGTGCCTGCTGTGCGAAGGCCATGGGGTCATTCAGTACCGGATGGCCACTGGGGTTTGGTCCCAACCAGTTCCGTGCTCATGCGTGATGTATCAGGAGGTAGTGGCATGACCGTATACACAGCAGAAGTCGACAAGTTCAAGGGAATGCGTGTGGGCATCTACCCCGGAACTCCGGAGGTGGTGTTCGAGCGCACAGGCATTTCGCTTCCGCCCGAAGAGATGGCGGTAGCTGTCATGGGAATGGTGGGAGACAAAGAATGAGTAGGCGCAGAGACGCTGCACAGACACTCGGATTGATCTCCTGGGTACGTAAGCAGCTCAAGAGGATCGAAGCGGAAGCCAACGAGCGCGCCGATATCGAATTCGGAGACGAGAGGGTCAAGGGTCACGTCGTCATCGATGGCGAGAAAGTCGAATTCTCCTCGACCACCCGAGTGCAGCCCAGCGCCAAGCTCAAGGTGGAGGACCCTGACCGGCTGGCTGTGTGGGTCCAACAGCGTTGGCCTACCGAGATCGTTCCCGCTGTGCGGCCATCATTCCTGGCCCAGATCACGCCAAAGATGGCCGCGGCCGACGGCTTGCTTATTGACGATGACGGCGAAGTCTGCCCGTGGGTGGGGTTGGAGCGGGCCACTGCGTACACCACTACTCGGCTGTTGAAGGACGCCGACGAGCACCTGGCGCCTCTGCTCGAGGACAAGACGCTGGCCGATCTGGTGCGGTTCATCGAGGACGACGCGACGGACCTGGATGCGGTGAGCGAATGACTCTCACCTTCAAGCCCGCCACCCGCGAGGCGGCGTTCGCGCGCATCGCGCTCACGGGGCCGTCCGGGGCGGGCAAGACGTACACCGCGCTGGCGTTGGCGACGGCACTGTCCGACAGTGTCGGGTTCATCGACACCGAGCGGGGTAGCGCGTCGAAGTACGTGGGCCTTAACGGCTGGCACTTCGAGACCGTGCAGCCCGACAGCTACGCGCCGTTGTCCCTGGTCGAGCTGCTGGGGATCGCGGCCGGGGCTGAGTTCGGCTGTGTCGTTATCGATTCTCTGTCGCACTACTGGATGGGGGTCGACGGGATGCTGGAGCAGGTCGACAGCAGGGCCCATGGAAGCAACACGTTCTCGGGATGGAAGGAAGTTCGCCCCGAGGAGCGCCGGATGGTCGACGCGTTGGTGGCTTTCCCGGGTCATCTGATCGTCACGATGCGCTCTAAGACCGAGTACGTCATCGAGGAGAACGAGCGCGGCAAGAAGGTTCCCCGCAAGGTGGGGATGAAGCCTGAGCAGCGCGAGGGTATCGAGTACGAGTTCGACCTTGTCGGCGACATGGATCTGGACAACACCCTCACTGTGGTGAAGTCGCGGATCCACACGCTGGCCAAGGCTGTGATTCCCATGCCCGGAGACGATCTGGCCATTGCCATACGCGAGTGGTTATCCGACGGAGAGAAGATCCCGACGGCCCGCGAGTACCGCCAGCGCGCACTGGCCATGGACTCAATGGACGAACTCAAGGCCCTCTACGACGAGGTTGTCGGGAACCGGCTTGCGGTGGCCCCCACGGTCGATGCTGATGGCAATCCCACCGTGCTGGGCGATCTGATCAAGACCCACGCCACGCGGATCAAGAAGGCCATCGAAGCTGAGGTGACCGCCTCGTGAGCACACACATCTCAATGACGGACTTCTTTTGCGGCGCGGGCGGTTCCAGCACCGGGGCCATTCAGGTTCCAGGTGTGTTAGTCCGGGCAGCCGCCAACCACTGGCAGCTGGCAGTAGACACGCACAACGAGAACCATCCCGACGCAGACCACTATTGCGCGGACCTGTCGCAGATCCACCCCAAGTACTTCCCCAAGACGACATTCGGGTGGTTCTCACCTGAATGCACAAACCACTCACAGGCCAAGGGAATCAAGCGGATCGACATGCAGCCCGATCTGTTCGGGGACACGCTGCCCGACGAGGCCGCAGAGCGCTCCCGTGCAACCATGTGGGACGTCGTCCGGTTCTCGGAGTATCACCACTACGAGGTCGTGTTCGTCGAGAACGTCGTGGAAGCTGCGAAGTGGGCGCCGTTCCACGCGTGGCTAGCGGCGATGGAGAGCCTCGGCTACAACCACCGGCTCGTGATGCTCAACTCGATGCACGCCCAGCTCGGCGGGTCCGGTGCACCGCAGTCCCGCGACCGTCTGTACGTCGTGTTCTGGCGACGCGCCAACCGGGCCCCCGATCTTGAGCGGGTCGTCCGGCCCCGGGCGATCTGCCCCGACTGCGGTCCCATCAACGCCATGCAGGTATTCAAGAAGCCCGGCAATACCGTCGGCCGCTACCGCCAGCAGTACGTCTACCGGTGCCCTAACGTCAAGTGCCGCAACCAGGTCGTCGAACCGGCTGTACGCGCGGCGGCCGAGATCATCGACTGGACGATGCTCGGCACGCGCCTCGGCGATCGGGAGAAGCCGCTGGCCGAGAAGACCATGGACCGCATTCGCGCCGGCATCGAGCGCTACTGGGCACCGTTCATTGTCGAGCGTCGGCACGACTACCGGGTGCGCGGTTTGGACGAGCCGCTGTCGACCGTCACCGCCAATGAGACCACCAAGGCGCTGGCGATCCCGGTAGAGGGGCGCGAGGGCAAGCAGGCGCAACCGGTGTCAGGTCCGATGCGCACTATGACGACTCGCAACGAGACCGGGTTGGCGTTCATGGCCGAGTTGCGTGGAGGCAGTAGCGATGTTCGCGCTATTTCCGAGCCGCTGTCGACCGTCACCGCGTCGGGATTCCACCACGGCTTGGTGACCACCTACTACGGGAACGGCGCCACCCGTCCAGCGGGTGATCCGTTGTCAACGGTGACCGCGATCGAGCGGCATGCGCTCCTGATGCGGAACAACACGCCGCGCGGCAACCCAGCGCAGATGGTCACCCCAGTGGCCGAGCCAATGCGGACCCTGACCACAGAAGGGCACCAATCGCTACTCGCGGCCGAGCGCCCGACGTTCAATCTCGATGACGTTTGGTTCCGCATGCTGGAGCCACGGGAACTCAAGCGCTCTATGGACTTCCCTGCCGACTACGTGATCAAGGGCAACCGGCGCGAGCAGGCCCGCCAGGCAGGAAACGCGGTCACCCCGCCGTCATCGCGTGACCTGATCACAGTGGGAGTGGAGAGCCTGGCATGAACACCGGGCCCACAATCCGCGTGCTGTCCCTCGGCGCTGGCGTCCAGTCGACAGTGCTGGCACTCATGGCGTGCGACGGCACGTTGCCCGGCCTGGACGCGGCGGTGTTCGCCGATACCGGCTGGGAACCGCCCGCGGTCTACGAACAGGTGGACCGACTCGCCGTCGAGCTTGCCCGCGTCGGCATCCCGCTGCACCGGGTGTCGTCGGGGAACCTGCGGGCCGACACGCTCAACCCGGCGCACCGGTTCGTGTCGGTGCCGTACTTCACCCGCAACGCCGATGGCGGTGATGGGATGGGGCGGCGCCAGTGCACCAGCGAGTACAAGCTCAAGCCGATCAAGGTCAAGGTTCGCGAGCTGCTGCGCTACCCGCACCCAACACCGGTGCCGCGAGATGTGTACGCCGAGCAGTGGATCGGATTCTCCACAGACGAGATCCACCGCGTACGCGACCGGCTGGACGTGAACTACTCCTGGCCGCGTTATCCCCTGCTGGAACTAGGCATGTCCCGCAAGGACTGCCAGCGCTGGCTAGAACGCGCCGGATGGGGCCACACCGCCAAGAGCGCATGCATCGGCTGCCCGTTCCATGGCAACGCCCAGTGGCGCGAGCTGCGCGACAACCATCCCGAGCAATGGGCCGACGCCGTCGACTTCGATCGGCGCATTCGCAAGGGTGGTGCTTCGGCGAGTCCGCTGGACGGCGAGGCATTCCTGCACCGCTCACGAGTTCCGTTGGACCTGGCGCCGATCGACCGCGTGACGCGCGCCGAGTACGCCGACATGCAGCTGGACTTGTTCGAGGACGGCGACCCAGATGGCTGCTCGCCATACGGATGCCGGAGCGGTGGTGAGGTTGCATGACCGCTGAGTTCACCCCCGAAGCACTCCGGCTCATGCGCGAGCGCTGCGGAGGACTGTGTGAGGTCCAGTGGCCCAACGTGTGTCAGGGCAGCGGGAGTCAGCTGGTCGGCCATCATCGGCGGCCGCGGGGCAACGGCGGCACGAAACGCCACTCGTCGCGCCTGGCCGCCAACGGACTCATGGCGTGCACCTGGTGCCACACCTTCCTGGAGACGGGAGAACGAGGGGAGGCCCGCGCGCTCGGTTTCATCGTGGACCAGAACGCCGAACCCGCAGACGTCGCGGTGTTCTACCGCCACGCGCAGAGGGTGCTGCTGGATAACGACGGAAACCTGGAGGCGGCATGAAGTGCAAAAGGCCCAACTGTCATCGAGCGGGGATCCGGCGCCGGCAAGGGTTCTGCAATCCGCACTATGAACTCGCAGACCGCGGGTATGTCGACGCCGGGCCGGTCAGGGACCACATCACGCAGCTTCACGCTGTCGGGCATTCGTGGGCAGAGATTGCCAAGCAAGCCGGCATCAGCCGCAGCGGTCTGGATCGAATCCGCGATGCTTCCTATTCCGCCGTGCTCAAGGTCACGGCCGCCCGGATCCTCGCTGTTCCCATGCGAGTTGGCCACACCGCGACCATCGACGCTACGGGGACAGTGCGGCGCCTCCGGGCCCTGACGGCCATTGGATGGTCAATCCCTCTTCTTGCCAAAGAGATTGGGATAACACCTTCCACTCTCGAGAACCATCTCCATCGGAGCACCGTGTCCACTAGTCGCGCTCGCGAGATCGCGCAGTTGTTCAGCCGACTGCAGATGACCCCTGGTCCCTCGAAGCGCCTGCGAACCCTCGCGAGCCAGAAGGCCTGGCACCCTCCGTTCGCCTGGGACGAAGACTCCATCGATGACCCCGCTGCAGCACCGGATCTCGGCGGCAAGTCGACGTGGATGCAGGAATACGAAGACCACCGGTGGGTCTGTGAAGACGACGCGGAGATCGCGGCGGCCATGAACATCCAGCTGGCATCGGTGAAGCGCCAGCTGGACCGGAAAGGAGAGGCGGCATGACTCAGCAAGATTCGGAGAGCAAGGCAGATGACTCGCCAGTCTTGGTGAAGCAGAAGGTGCCCGGCCAGTGGGTGCTATCGGCTGATGAGTTAGCGATGCTTGTTGCCGTTGTGGCCCCAGGAGGAATCGCACTTGGCGAGCCTGCTGTCCGCACGATCGTGGCCAAGGTGAACCAGTCCCGGTTCGGCGAGCCTCCAGAGGTTGTACGGCGCCATAAGGACGGCCGGATCGCCATCCGCGCCCAGCGAGACGATGGAACGCTCTACTGGAATGTGCTGAACCCCAAGGGCGAACCATCGGATATTAGGGAATGGGCCCGGATATACCCGACATCATTCCTCGGCAATTCCAACGACTGGTACAACCGGGTCACGGAGACCGACTTCAAGGGCGAGTGCTGATGCCCGGCAACCAGATCTGCATCTGCACCAACACTCTCGACGATTACGACGCGTCTGAGGATAAACCTAAGCCGAGATGCCTCGCCTGCACCGAATGCGGGTGGAACCACACGGCGCATGAGTTCGTTCAATGCGACTGCCCTGGATTTGGAGTCGGCCTGAAAGTGGGAACTGAATGAGGGACAACATATTTGTCCGACGGGGGCGTAGTCCGGGGGAGGGCTTCAAACTGCCCGAGACTATTTCGCGGTGGCATGTAGTGCCCAGTCATGAAACGCCGGGGCCGACCCTCACTGTCGAACCTGGGCATCTTGTCCCCGCAACCGCATTCGCAGTCGACATAGGGATTGGGGGTCCCCGGAACGCGCAGATCAATTCGGGTCCGGTGCTGGGCGTTATGGGCCTCCATGGATTGCAGCACCTCAAGATTTTCCGGTCGATTGTCGAGTTTGTCCTCGTTGACATGGTGTACTACTTCGCCCCTGCGAAGTGGTCGTCCAAGCGTCTGGGACGCCACGAGACGGTGCTCGTAGACATATCCCCGCGCATCCGCCATGGGGTGTCCTGGGACTCTCAGCATCCAGTATCCGCCAGTGGACATGACGCGACCGCCTCGCCAGTTCGGGTTCTTGCTTCCAGTTCGGTCGCGCACCGTGTGAACGCTAGCCCTCGGGACCGACAATCTGGTCGGAGCGTCATCGCTGCACCTGTCTCGAGAGAGCCGAGAGTCTGATGGGTGCTAGAGACCACGCCCGGGTGAATCTGAACATCTGGGGAGACGACGACTTCCGGGAGCTCCCCGTGGATGCTCAGGCGCTGTACTGGATGCTTTGGACTAGTCCGGGCCTGTCCTATTGCGGCGCGCACGTGTGGCACTCGGGGAAGCTCGCACAGAGTGCCGGCGACTGGACCGCGGCGCGCATTGAAGCCGCCGCCGCCACGTTGGCGGCGGGCCTGTTCCTGATCGTGGATATCGACACCGAGGAGTGCCTTCTGCGATCGTGGATCAAGCACGACGGACTGTGGAAGAGCCCCAACATGGCGGTGGCAATGGCCAATGCCCGCGCGGGTCTTGGCTCGCGGACTCTGCGCGGCGTGGTCGTACACGAGGTCAAGAAGCTCGCCGCTGCCCAGCCCGATCTATCGTCATGGACCCGTGATGTGGTCCAGAAGATGCTGGTGCAGAAAGCCGTAGATCCCGCCGATATTCCGCCCTTCAATCGCGGGCCCAACGGTGGCGCCAACCCCCGGCCTGATCGCTTGCTCAACCCTTCCGGTAAACCTTCGCTCAACCCTTCAGGAAACGGCTACCGAGAGGGTTCGTCTAACCCTTCGTGTAACCCCAGCCCTACTACCTCTACTTCTCCAACTCCTAACTCCCTCTCCCAGAGTGATTACGTAAGTGGGGTACCTCACCAGAGCGCCGAGCCGGTTCCGCCCCCATATTGCAATCGCCATCCGAACGGAACGGACTTGCCCTGTGGCGCCTGCGCGGTCGCGCGGCGCGCTCACGACGCGGCGGCGGAGGCCGAGTACCGACGCGTCAGGGCCGAGCGTCGTGATGCCCTGGCTCATCGGCAGGAGTGCTCCGAATGCGACAGCGCGGGTTGGCGTCTGGACTCCCCGGATGACGCTGCCGTGAAATGCACCCACGGTGCCGCCACAGCCCTTCAGCTCGTCCACAGCGACGCGAACCACGGGAGGGCGGCCGGATGAGCGCAGAATACGAATCCGAGGCGCAGAAGCGATCTCAGGGCCCAGCCCTGACTGATGCTGTCGAGGGCGAGCTGTTCATCCTCGTGATGCCGAGCGGGAACCGGCAGCTGATGCGAGTGGCCAAGGTGAATTCACCGGGAGCGTTCGTCGCCATGCCCGCGAGTCGAGATGACGCGATGGGGATCACGCCCCAGACCGTGCTGCGGCACTTCGATACACGGGCGAGGCCCCCGCGACCGCCAGCCCCCTGGCAGATCACACACCGGGACGGCGCCTGGTGGATCGAGAAGCGCCACACCGACCACTACGAGCCACACTGCCGACTTGAGACCGGCGCTGAGGCCATCGCCACATTCGCGGCGAGGTGGACTCAATGAGCATCCAAGCGCTCGGAAGCCCGCCGAAGTGGGCGGTTAATGCTGTTTGTGCTGAATCTACTTCGGAATTCTTCTACCCAGATGAACAGGATTACATAACGGCGAGCGCCGCGAAATGGGCATGCCGGCGATGCCCTGTGCGAGACGAGTGCCTGCAGTGGGCGTTGGAAAACGACGAGCAGTTCGGCGTATGGGGCGCCACAACCCCCAAGGAACGCCGCCGAATCAAGCGAACGGCGGGGGAGCGGTGAGCGCGGATTCCCGAGTGCTGCAGGCGATAGCCGATCTGGAAGCCCAGGGCGACAACGAGTTTGACGTCATCGAGTATCGGAGGACTGTGTGACCAAGTGCAAGCGGTGTGAACGTGCGACCGATCTGTTCGTCTGCAAGGCATGCATCACAGAGCTACGCAAGCGCCTGGCCGACCTGCCCTGGTGGCTCGATCGGCTCACGGAAACCGCTGTCGGACAGGCGCATCTGGGCGAGGGTGCACGCCGGGGCGAGCGTCGCGACGTGCTCCACGGTGACGACACGCTGGATAGTCACATCGAGCCATTCCCGCGCGACAAAGACACCACCCCGACGGCCAGGGACCGCCGAGACCGGCACCAGGCGGCGCTGTGGCATGCCCTGGCGCTCGGACGCGTCAACGGACGTGCCAGCGACGAGCTCGACCGCATCCACAACGCACTGTCGACGACCATCCGCGACATGTGCGAGACCCGGGGAATTGAGGTGCCTGAGTTCCGCACGCGGCCAAGGCCGCTGCAGCCGGTTACCCAACCGGAGGTCGCGCCGCCGGCGCAACGGTTCGACATCGACTCCGTGCCACCGGCCCGACAGAACGCATGCAGGCGCTGCTTTGTCACGCTGCCGACCGCGGCGGCCGGGCCTCTGTGTGAAGAATGCGACGGTGCCCCGGAGCTGCGGGCGTCCGAAGAAGCCCCCGCGGACGACCTGCGCGTGACCTACGCCGGCCGGCGCGGTGAGGACACGATGTCGATCGCGACGACTGCGCGAATGGCCAAGTGGCTGCACAACCACGCCGCCGATATCGCCCTGCAAGAGAATGGCGCCGAGATCTGCGACGAGATCGAGCACGTGTATCGAGCTGCCATGCGGGTAGTCAACCGGCCGCCTGAACCGATGACCATCGGGCCATGTATCACCGACCCCGCCCCGGATGCGGTGCTCAAGGAGCGGGCGGCTAAGGGTGACAACACGACTCGGTGCGGCTACGCGCTCACGGCGCCAAGTCACAGCGGCTCGATTACGTGCCCTCAGTGCGAGAACGCGCACATGGTGGCCGACGTGCTGGAGCACAACCTCAGTCAGCTCGACGACCGCAACGCCACCGTGCGTGAGCTCGTCGACGTGGTGCTCCCACGCCTCGACGAGCGCGTACCGCAGAGGACGATCGAGCGCTGGATTCAGCGTGGATGGGTGCCGGTACGCGGCCAGGACACACATGGTCACCAGATGGTGCGCATCGGCGATGTGCGGGCGGTGCGGGGCGAGCGCCCGCGGAACGCTAAGACCCGGGGTTAGTGCCGCAGCTTCGCTGTAATGCGGGGATCGCAGTGGATCGGGGTTGCTGGCAAATGCTCCGCGCCTGCATTGATATGCAAAGATTGATGGCGTGATTGAGATATGGGGGACTCGCTACGCCGCAGGCAAGAACGTCGCAAGAGCGATGAGAATTGCGTGCTGGCTTGCCGCCGCAGAATACGCGGTGCTGGTGGGATCATTCATTTTGCTCGCCCTAGTAGACGAGGGCAGCATGGGGTACAGCGTCGCCGCTTATGGCGCGCTGGGCTACCTAGGCCTGATACTTGGCTCTCTGTGTATAACTGGGACACTCTCGGTGGTTCTTGAAAGCGCGGAGAAGCAGCCCCTGACGGAGGCCCCCTCGACCACTTGGGGGATGATTAAAGCTCCCTCGCCACAGAACCTGATGTTCGCCACCGTCCTAATGCCAGCCCTCGCGCTAATTGGTCCACTGTTCGCCGCGAGAGGACTGGACCCAAATCATTCTCCGGCACTCATATTGAACGCCTTTATCATCATCGCTGCAGGATTGATTGGTGCGATGCACGTCCGCTTTTTTAGGCGTGTTTGGCGGCAAATGGACAGGGAAGTGAAGAAAGGCGGAAAGGATCTGTTCCGTGGTTTCGACTGGTCGCTCTTCGATACCGACGATAGAGCTCGTTTTCGCGAAAAGTACCCGAACAAGCACTGGAAATTTCCCGCGGATGTGGAGCGCGACGCTGAGATCGATTGTTTCATCAGGCGCGCAAGGAGTATACATTCGAGAATTCAATTGATCAATGCGATAATAGCCCTTTTGATCACATTTGCCGTCGGAGAACTATTTAGGCGCACAGTTAATGCATGGGTTCAGATAGCGAAAAATGACGGTAGTGCATTTCTTGCGATTGGAGTCACATTTGCCCTGTTCGCCATTATGGGATTCTTCTTCCTCCCTCTCCAACTCCAACGGCGAGCGACTCGGTACGAAGACCTGCGGAAGGAGTACGAGAAGTATCTCGAGAAAAAGGAGGAGTCCCCTGTGGTGCGCCCAACCGGCGTACGTGTCATCAACGGGCCACTTCCGTCAGCGTCGCCACTCATCCGGCGAGATCGACCGAACAATGTCAGACCCCTGGCGTAGAACTGGCCAATGGACGCCCGCAAGGCTATTCGCGAGATTATCGTGGGTATGCCGAACCTGCTTGGTCTCACGCGCAAGGTGAGCATCGGCGCCGAGGGTGAGACCGAGACCGTCGTCTATACACAGGCGCAGGTAGCCGGCCTCATCGCCTCGATGCTTCCCGATGGTCTCAAGGCCAAGGGGTGCCTGGTGATCGAGCTGCCCGTAATCCAGACAGATGAAGCTGGCCGCCGCTACGTCGAAGTGCCGATCACCGCGCGACCATGGGCCCCGGGGGAAATTCGGATCTCACCGCGCGGAGACGAGGTGGCCATAGCCAACATCCCGCCCATCCTGCCCATCCAGGACGTTCCCGCTCTGGCCTCGGCACTCATGGCCGCGCACACCGCTTGGCGCCGCGACACGCACAAGCCTAGATCCCCCGCTTGAGCTGCGCGTATGGCAAAATGACGCTCAACATGTCGGTGGGATAACTATGTCCACCGCATAAAACCCCAGCTTAACTGGGCTTTCTCGCGGGGGAATCGAGTTGTTTCGCAGGGTGGCCGCCTGGTGTGCGGCGGTTGTGTTGTCAGCAACGGTTGTGCTCGCGCCCGGTACGCCTATGGCGCGCGCCGACGGTCTTCTTGCCGTTGGTATGGAGATCTCGCTCGGCGACGGCAGATGCTCGTTGGGATTTTTCGCCTACGACAGCCGCAAGGATCGCCTCGCGGTGACCTCGGGGCATTGTGCAGATGGATACGGTGCCATCGTCTACAACAAGTGGGGCAACCGAGTCGGCGAAGTTGTGGCCCACATGGCAGAAAACGACTCGCTGAGGGCCATCCGAGGCCGCGGCTACACCATCATCGCGATTGACGACTCGTGGAACATTCAGCCGTTCTTTCGCTCTACCGGCTCAGCGGATATTGGGGATGCGGTGACCAAGGCCGGCCTACACGGCGACACCTACGGCAACATCACTGACACCCACTACGACAACGACAGCCCATGGATGTCCACAATCATCGGCGACGTTGTGGTGCTCCCCGGCGATTCCGGCGGCCCCTGGTACACCTCGGGGCGCAAACTGCTGGGCATCAGCGCCAGCGGACACTACGAACGCGGCGGCGGCGACAGCAAGGGCAGCCAAGCGCAACCTATCTGGTCCCTTCGCACACTCATCCGCGAAAACGCAGGAGTCTGGGGCAAAGGCTTCGAGGTCTGGCTCGACGACTAGGAGCCGTTGGAAAACCTAGGGGTGGTCAGATGGTCCAGCGCAACACCACCACTCGTGACAAGCACCGCCGCATCATCGCCGAGGGGCTAGAGCCCAGCCCTTTCGGCCCCAAGCCGCCTTGCTACTGGTGCGGTGAGCCCATCGACTACGACGCTCACTACCTCCACCCGCTGTCGTTCACCATCGACCACGTCATCCCGCTGGCCAAGGGCGGGCCGGACACACTCGACAATATCGTCCCGGCTCACCGGGTCCACAACCGCGAGAAGTCGGACAAGCTGGTCTACCAACCAGGCGTCGCGTTCGTGACCGAGAGGAACTGGTGGGCGAAATAGTTACTCGGCCCGCTTATCCCAGACCTCAACCATCTGGACGACCGTGGCGGCAAGGTCCAGCACGAGCCCGGCAACTGGGTCATCGGACTTGATCGTCTGCCCGGCTTGGACCGCGCTAATCATGCGATTTATCAGTCCTTTAGCCGCCGACAACTCGCCCGGAACCTTGATGGACTGCATCCGTTCCACAAAATCTGATGGCATCCCCTGGGGTTGTGACATGACAGAACTCCTTGCGTTGCGGGAACCGGCGCGATTCCGCGTCAGGGTGGTTGCAGCGTAGGACGTGGGCGCGACCGCCACATGCAAATTCGGATAGGGAGAAGGCCTGGGGCACTGCCCCTCCCACCCGGGTGCCCGGTCGCACCTCCTGGCATAGGCGCATACCCCCCATTCGTTTTTTCCAAAAGGAGGCTGCGTCGAATATGCCGCCTCGTAAACCCGCGGCGCCCCGGAAATCACCCGCTCGCAAGGCGGCGCCCCGTAAGACCGCCACTAAGTTGCGGGCGGTGCCTGACGTTGGCGATGCGACACCGGTGCCGCCTGAGCCTAAGCGGCCTAAGACGATCCTTGAGTCTGCCGAGAACGGCTCGCGTATCGATGAACTCAAGGCCATGCGCCGGCGACTGGCCAAGGCCATGGATGACCCGAACACGCCGGCCCGGGATCTGGCTGCGCTGTCGCGGCGCCAGCTCGAAATCGGCAGGGAGATCGAGGCTATCGAGGTCGCCGAGGACGAGGACAAATCGGTGATCGCGCAGACTGATGACGAAACCTGGGACGGCACCGGCTACTGACAATCGGCCACTGTCTGAGGTCGCCCGGCATGTCATCGCGCCGAGCGGGATCGTCTCGACGAGTTGGCCGAAGGTACGCGACACGTGCCGGCGTCTCGGCTGGGGATTCGACGGCTGGCAGGACGGGTCCGGACGCCTGATCCTGGCGCGACGTGCTGACGGCACGTACGCGTCGGACACCATCGTCCTGTCTATCCCGCGGCAGGTCGGCAAGACCTACCTCATCGCGTGCATCATCTTCGCACTGTGCCTGATCAACCCTGGGCTCAAGGTGATCTGGACTGCGCACCGCAAGTCCACGTCGGCTGAGACATTCCGCCAGTTCGACGGAATGTCTCAGCGGCCCAAGGTCGCCCCGCATATCCGGCAGGTGTTGCGCGGCAAGGGTGATGAGTCGATCTGGTTCAACAACGGGTCGTCGATCGAGTTCGGTGCGCGCGAGTCCGGGTTCGGACGTGGTCGCACGGACGTGGACGTGCTGGTGTTTGACGAGGGTCAGATCCTGCCCGAGTCCACGCTCGAGGACATGGGCGCCACGCAGAATGTGGCGAAGGATCCGCTGACGTTCGTCATGGGCACCCCGCCGCGCCCGAAGGACGACGGGGAGTTCTTCTCTCTGCTCCGCCAGGAAGCCTTGGACGGCGAGTCCGAGGGAACGCTCTATATCGAGATGAGTGCGGATCGTGGGTGCGATCCGATGGACCGTGCGCAGTGGCGCAAGGCCAATGGCTCGTTTCCGCACCGTACGAGTGAGCGCGCGATGCTGCGCTTGCGCAAGAAGCTCAAATCAGATGACTCCTGGAACCGTGAGGCGCTGGGCATCTGGGACGAGATCAACCGCCACAAGCCCATCGTCACGTCAAGTCAGTGGCGAGACCTGGTCGACGTCGGGCCCGTCGAGAACTTGGCGCCCAACGGCATCGGCGTCGACATGTCGCATGGCGGTGACATGTCGACGAACGGCTGTTGGATCGAAGGCGAGTCCGCTCACATCGAGGAAGTGTGGGCAGGCCGCGACGTCGCCGCGGCGATCGATTGGGTAGCTACCGCGGCCGGTAAGCGCATCGAGATTGTGATCGATGACCTGTCGCCGGCCGCGCAGATGATTCCCGAGCTCAAGGCTCGTGGGTGCAAGGTGCGGCGCGGGACGGCGCGGGATATGGCCAAGGGCTGCATGTTGTTCGAGACCCGCGCGAATTCCAACACGCTCACGCACACCGGGCAGAAGACGCTCACTGACGCGGTCAAGAACGGGCGAAAGCGATCGATCGGCGAAGCCGGTGGATGGGGCTGGGACCGCAAGGATTCCACCTCGGTCATCCACCAGGCAGTCGCCGCCAGCCTCGCGCTGTTCGCCGCCTCCGAGAAGCACAACCCCAAGCGGGGCAAACGACAGCCTAGAAAGGCGGTGACCGGATGACGTTGGCAACACCAGACTCTCCCGTCGTCGCTATCGCGCTGCCGAGCCTGAAACTGGGTGAGTCCGAGCGCGACGCCGCGCGGGCACTGCGCGCGAAGCTCAACCGGGTCAACGTCAAGAATCGTCAGAAGTCTGCTCTCTACGAGGCTAAGCATGCCGCGGAGGATCTGGGAATCGCCGCACCGGAGGGCCTCTCGGACTTGGTGCGCGCCGTGGCGGGCTGGCCGGGCACCGTGGTCGACGTCCTGGAGGAACGGCTCGACTTCCTTGGCTGGACTGGCGCCGACCAATTGGCCTTGCAGGATGTGATGGTCGACAACGACCTCGAAGTCGAGTCGGGGCGTGGGCATCTGGACACCCTGATCTGCGGTGCTGGATTCGTCGCCGCCGGCAAGGGTGATGAGTCCGCGGGTGAGCCCGAGATCCTGGTGACCGTTGAGTCGTCCGAATCGTGCACCGTGGAATGGGATTACCGGCTACGCCGGGCCAGGTCCGGCTACTCGCAGACCCGCGACGAAAACGGCGTGCCGATCATGGAGACGCTGTATCTGCCAAACGAGACCATCAATTTCGAGCGCGTCCGCGGTGAGCTCGTCGCCACGCGCCGAGATCCTCACAAGCTGAATCGCGTGCCGCTGGCTCAGCTGGTCAACCGGGAACGCGCCTCTGACATTCACGGACGTTCGGAGATCAGCCGAGCGGTCGCGTACTACACCGACGCCTGTATCCGAACCCTGCTGGGGATGGAGATCAACCGCGAGTTCTACACTTCCCCGAAGTGGACGGCGCTCAACACCGACCCCGAGGTGTTCGGGATGGGCGAGGGCAAGACGCCGCAAGAGAACCGCCGCGCCGGATGGTCTTCCACCGCAGGGCGTATGAATGCGATTCCGCCGCAGGTCAATGAAGAGGGCGACATCGTCGAGCCCAGGCTGCACGAGTTCCGGCCCGCGCCGCCCACGCCGTACATCGATCAGATTCGGTGCTACTCGCAGCTTCTCGCTGCCGAGGCGGGCATCCCCGCGCCGTACCTGGGGTTCGTCACCGACAACCCGAACAGTGCCGACTCGATTCGTCAGCAGGAATACCGGCTCGTGAAGCGCGCCGAGCGCCGGCAGACCTCTTTCAGCTTGGCGTGGCGTGAAATCGCCTACCTGGCCCTGCTGCTGCGCGACGGATCAGTGGACCCCGTCGTCTTCCGTGAGGTGAGTCCGAAATGGCGCGACGCTGCCACGCCGACGCGCGCAGCGGCTTCCGACGAGGTGATGAAGTACATAAGCTCCGGTGTCCTGAAACCAGATTCGCCGGTGGCCTGGGACCGCGCGGGATTCTCTCAACAGGATCAGCGCCAGATGGAACGCGACAACCGTCGCGCCTCGGTGACCGATCTAACAGCCATTCTCCGCGCCCGCCAGCAGCCCCAGCAGGGCGAGTAAGTGACGCCAGCCGACGTCCAAGAGATCCTTGCCGAGCTGGGCAAGGCGTTCGACTCGGACCTTTTGGCGGCATGGAACGCAGCCGCCGATCTTCCCTCGGATCAGTTCCGGGCCTTCGTCATAGACGCCTTTCCCGAGCTGGTGCTGCCCTACTCCTCGGCGGCGGCCGAAATCGGGGCGCAGTGGTACGACTCGCTGCCGTCGACGTCCAACTATCAAGCCACCGTGGGCGAGCTACCCCCGGAAGCTCGCCTCACCGAATCGGCCATATGGGCGCTGAATGTAGGGGCAGGGGAGAAGGCAGTCTCCCTGCTATCCGGCGCGGGCCAGCGAGGGCTGATGGACGGCTTGCGAGAAACGATCTTCGAGAACGTGATCGCCGAGCCCGGCGCGCGTTGGGCACGGCACGCCTCGGCGAACGCGTGCGGCTTCTGCAGAATGCTCGCCACCCGCGGCGCGGTCTACAGGTCCGAGGAATCAGCGCGGCGCGTCGTCGGGCGCAGTGTCGACCTCGAGATCAGCGACAGACGCGCAATTGCGCTCGGACAGATGACCCGCGATGAAGCACTGGAGCGCCGCTCGGTGTACCGATCACAGCGACAGGCAACCAAGCACGGCAAGACCGTCGGCGACAAACGCGGCGGCCAACAGCGCGGGACGCAGGCGCTCGGCGACAGATTCCACGACCACTGCCATTGCGTGCCTGTGATGGTTCGCCCTGGCCAGTCCTACGAACCTGCTCCCTACACCGAGCAGTGGGAGCAGGACTACATACGCGCGGTGAGCGAAGCCCGCCGCGACGGAAAGACATTGGGCAAGTACGGCGCGATCGACGTCAACGAGATCGTGCGCCGTATGGACCTGATGCACGCCTAGACCCCCGGAAGGCGCGAGGCCAACCGGATTACCTCTGCGATGGAGGAACCCTATGTCCATGTCTACCTTGCCTGTTCATCCGGCGACCGGATTGCAGGCTCTCGACTTCGGCAAGCGCGGCCCAATCTGGCCGGTGGTCGGTGCGTCGGAAGACCCGCCGAATCCCGAAGACCCCACACCCGATCCCGACGAGCCGTTGGGCGAGGGCGGAAAGAAGGCGTTGGCCGCTGAGCGCGATGCCCGTAGCACTGCCGAAACTCTCGCCAAGGATCTGCAAAAGCAGCTCGATGCTGCCAATCAGAAACTCGCCGCTGCCAATAGTGCGGATCAGCCCGAATGGCAGCAGAAGCTCGAGGACCTCCAGGGCAAGCTGGACGCCGAGATCGAGGCGCGCACAACGGCTGAGAAGGACAAGGCCGCTGCCCAGCGCGTGTCGTATGGCATCGACAAGGGCCTGCCGAAGGCTCTGGCGACCAAGCTCGTCGGCACGACCGACGAGGAGCTGGATGCCGAAATCGAGGAGCTGCTACCGCTTCTCGGCTCTCCCGGGCCCCAGCCGAATCCGCAGCAAGGAAACCCCTCCAAGGGACGCGGCGGGTCGCTGGCGTCCGGCCGCGAGCGATACGCGGAATCCAAAAAGTAACCCCGCAGGCGGGCCGCCTGCACTAACCACTCTGAAAGGAGTGACACCATGACCCAGCTCGCCCCGCGCACTGAGTCTGTCGGTGCAGGCGACCAGTCCTGGCTCGGTTCGCGACACGGCACCGAAACCCCCAAGTCGGCAACCTTGGATCCGTCCGCATGGACTGCCAAGACCACTGCCGGCGTCATCAAGTCCGGTGAGCCGTTCGCGGTCGTCGCAGGCCTGGCGGTGCCTTACAACGGCGCCGGATCGGGCGGCACCAACGTTCTGGCCGGGTTCGTGTTCACCGACCAGTCTGTCCGTACCGGTGGCGGGTATCTGACCTTCCCCGGCATCTGGCACGGCCGGATCATCCTGTCCAAGTTGCCGTCTACGGTCGCCGCTGATGCGACGACCAGCGGCCTGTTCGTTCTGGAGGCCTAATCATGGCACTGTGGACTGACCTCATCAATCCCGCCGAGCTCACCGGGTTCGCCCGCGCGGCACAGGAAGACATCGAGCGTACCAAGCCGTCGCTGGCGCGCTGGCTGCCCAACACCGCCACCGACGATGTGGTGGTGCGTACCGTCGTCAGCGCCGATGGCACTGGCGCACTGGCGCAGTACCGCGCGTTCGACGCCGAAACCCCGATCGGTAGCGGCGGCAAGGGCGAGCGCAAGGTGTTCGAGCTGCTGCCCCTGGGCCTCAAGGAACGGGTCTCGGAGTACGACCAGCTGCGCGCTCGCGGCGATGCAGGCCACGCGATCATCGTCGGTGGCGCAGAGAAGGCCGCCAAGCGTGTCGTCAATGCGGTCATCGACCGCTTGGAGCTCGCGCGTGGCCAGGCCCTCGATACCGGCGCGCAGACGATCAACGAAAACGGTGTGGTGCAGACCGTTACGTTCGGCCGTCCGGCCGGAAACACGGTCACCGCGGCGACCCTGTGGTCGGGCGCGGCCAAGCCGCTCGATGATCTGATTGCGTGGGGCGATGTGTACGCCGCAGGCAATCAGGGCAACCAGCCGGGAGCGTTCGTCACCTCCAAGCGGGTTGTGGCGGCGCTACAGCGCAACGCCGACATTCGCGGTCTGGTGGCCACCATCGGCGGAACTCCGGGCATCGTGTCGATCGAAGCGCTCTCGGCGGTTCTGGCCTCCTACGGCCTGCCTCCGATCGTGATCTACGACCGCAAGATCCGCGGCAACAACGTCCTGCCGGACAACAAGGTGTTCCTGCTGCCCGCGGCGGTGGACCCGAACACCGGCGAGTCCGAGCTCGGTGCCACCTTCTACGGCCCGACCTTGGAGGCAGACGAGCCCGAGTACGCCATCGCGGCCGATGAACAGCCCGGCCTGGTGGTCGGCGCCTGGAAGACCAAGGACCCGATCGCGGTGTGGGTGCACTCCAACGCCATCGCGAACCCGGTCCTGGTCAACCCGGTCGCCTCAATGGTCGCGACGGTCCTGTAGATGAGGATCCGTCACGACCTGGAGGGCGTGGTTTACGTCCACGCCGGCGGCGACGTTGTCTGCCTCGCGGCCGGCGACGTCGTCCCGGAAGGGGCAGTGGTCGGCGAGCATCTCGTTGGCGAAGCCTCCGAGACCGAGGCGCCCGCACAGGGTCTCGAGCCGGAGGAGAGCGAAGCCGAGAAGACCGAAACCGAGGCTGAGGCTGAGATCGATGAGCCTGCAGAGGCTCCCGAGCCGGAGGAGACCGAGAATGCTGGCAGCCGCCGCAGACGTCGTAGCGCGACTCGGCCGCCCGCTGACGGATGACGAGCAGGGCCGTGTTGACGGTCTGCTCGAAGAGGCCTCTGACCTAGTTGTGGGGTTTCTTGGCTGCACGCCCACCGACCCGATTACCGGGCCGGTGGTGCGTGTGGTCTCACGCATGGTGGCACGCATCTTCGGACTCAAGTACGGCCCGGATGACGCACCAGAACAGGCGATTTCGGCAGTCAATGCCCTCATGGGCCCGTTTCAGGTGAACCGGCAGTACGACACCGACAAAAGCGACGGCGAGCCGTGGCTGTCCAAGAAGGACCGGCTGAAACTAGGCCCCTTCCGCTGCCGCCGCAAGGCGGGGAACGTGCCGACGTCGAAATGGTGAGCCTGGCACGGTATTTCCCGCTTCCGTTCACATGCCTGCAAGAGCGGTACACCGCTGGTGACGAGAACGCACATGGCAACGCGACACCGGGATGGGCAGAACCCGTCCCGCGGTCGTGTGTCTGGTGGAGCCCCGCGTCGCACGATCCCGCCCAGCCACCCACTGGTGGCGAGCGGGTCATCGCCGATCTGGTGCTGGTGGTCGATGTGGCTGGCCCGGTTGATCATCGGGACAAGTTCACCATCGAGGGCCGTCGTTTCGAAGTGATCGGAATCCCTGAGGACTACAACCATGGGCCCTGGGGATTCTCACCTGATCGCCTTGTCGTCGCACTGAAATGGGTGGGTTGATATGGCCGTGAAGTTCAGCGTTAGCTCGGCCACGATTCGCAAGTTGATGACATCACCGGACGTGAAGGCCGAAGTCCATGAGCGGGCTCTGCGGTTGGCGGCCAAGGCTAATGAGGTGCCGTCGACCACGTCTCCCGAGTTCGATGGCCTGTACTACGAGGCCGTCGAGGCATCCGACGAGAAGCGTGCTCGCTCCCGGGTGAAGACGACCGGCCCGCGCGCGGTCAATCACGAGGCGCGGACGCAGGCGTTACTCAGGGCGGCGTCCAGTGGCGGTTGATCTGGTCGAGTTCGTCGACCTGACAGCGCTCGCAAGGGCGATGGCGCTGCAAGAGCTGGCCGCCCATGGTATTTCGGGAATCCCGATCGGATCGCACCAGATCAGCGGTAATCCCTTGCCGAAGCGCTACATCCGCCTGTTCGCACTACCCGGAACGGAACGGTGCCTGCGCGTAATGACCGCCACTGTGGTCGGTCAGGTGTACGACGAGACCGACGAGATCCGTTGTGCCGAAACGGCGGGCAAGCTCGGGGCGATCCTGCGCGCTGCGCCCAACATCATTCTCGCCAAGGACAATCCGATCACCGAGCCGTGTGAGCTGCACGGGCCCTATCCATCGCAAGACCCTGATCTGCCGACGTATTCGCGGTATCAGGTCAATGTCTCCTGGACGGTTCAGTCCAGCGTGACTCAGTAATCACAGTCCAAGGTAACCCCCTCCCGCGCCGCGGCTGGGGGCATTTGTCGTGCCCACTCGGGCGCACTCCGAAGGAGGAAACACAGTGGCGCACACCAATGTCAAGAACACCGGCGTCTGGGTTCCGAAGGCAACTGGCGGCATCTTCCGGTACCCGCTGGGCACCGTTTTGCCCACCAACCCGTGGAGCCCCCGGCCTGTCATCCCGAACTGGGATCCCCGCCTGGGTGGTGTCTCGGATGAGGGCGTGACCAGCACCACCAAGCGTGACACGGAGAAGAAGAAGGATTGGAACGGCGACAAGGTGCGCTCGGTCCAGACCGGCAAGGATGACACGCTCAAGCTGACGTTCATCGAGCCGAAGAATCCGCGCGTGATGGAGGAGTACTTCGGTAAGGCCAACGTCACCGTCACCGACGCCACCGCACTGCACGGCACCCTGATCTCCGCGGTCTCGAACTCGGATGTCCTGCCGCACTTCGCTTACATCATCGACACATTCGATGGTGCCGACCGTAAGCGCCGGTGCCTACCGGATGCACAGGTGAGCGAGGTTGGCGACGAGACCTGGCAGTCGAAGGACTGGACCATCCACCAGCTCACCTACGACCTGTTCCCCGATCTGGCCGGAAACACGTTCTACGACTACACCGAGCGCGACGACAAGCTCATCGAGTCGACGTACACGGTGACCCTGTCGGGCCCGCCGACCGCCGGCACCTTCGATTTCAAGGTCGCGGACCTGGCCGCCGAGATCGCCTACAACTCGACACAGGCGGCATTCCAGTCGGCGGTGGCCGCGCTGGCGAACGTCAAGTCGGCCACGGTCACCGGGACCGCCGGTGGGCCCTACACCGTCAAGATCACCACCGCTGGTGTGCCGCCCGTCTCCGTCGACGGCACCGATCTGGTCGGCGGTTCCGTGGCTGTCGCCTAACCCCGTACCCCACCCCGCGCCGTTTACACCTTGGGCGGCGCGGGGTGGTCTCCAAACCCAAGGTGACACAAGGTGAAAGACGAGAATATGGCCAAGAAGCCCACGATCGACGACCCGAGCATCACCCTCGACCCCGATGCCGACCCTGAAACGCCTTCCGATAGCCAACCCGACGGCGAGCCGACAGAGGACGCCAAGCCCCTGCCGGGTGCGGTGGATTACGACTGGTCGGCGCACTACGGCGACGTCGAACTGTACCGGCACACGTTCCGCGACGGAACCGTGGTGGCGCTGCGCACATTCGCCGTGGTGTTCTCCAAGACGCTGCTGTGGAACCTGAAAAATGCCGACACCACTTCCGAGGTGGAGTTCAAGGCGATCATGCGCGCCGGCTGCCCGGCTGCCGAGGCAGTGCTCAACCGCGTCGCGGCGGCGGTTCTGGACTCCGACGACTACGAGTACGACCCGATCGAAGACCTGTTTGAGTCGTGGATGAAGGCGGGCACCAGCACCACCGACGACGCTGATGACGGTCTTTCACTGGGAAAATCCGCCAGCTAGCCGAGATCGTCTTTGAGCATATCGACGCCATCGAGCGCGATCTGCTCACCGATCATCTGGTCTTCGATGACCTCGGCTGGCGTGGACTGTGGGCGTACGTCACCAAAGCACCTCCCGGGACCGCGATTCACCACGACCGCACCGAGGGCATGTCGATCGAGGCCCAGATCAACGCGGAGCTGCTCAATGAGATCGCCGAATTGCATTGGCGTTACGCCGTAGTCCATTTCGTGGGCGGCGCAGAGACCCCAATGCCCGAACGCATGACGCTGCGAGAGCTGATCCACGGCGTCGAGGAAGTCGAGCCGGTCGATTGGGAACCGGCTATCGACATGCTCACATCCCCCGAATTCCGCGCGATGCTACAAGGAGGCTGATCGTTGTCTGAGATCGAAACCTTGTGGATAGCCCTTGCGGTATCAGGGAAAAACCTCAAGCGCGACATGGAGCGCGAAGTCACCGGGGCCGGCACGCAGGCCGGCAACAAGATCGCCAAGGAGATGGAGGACGCCACCGGCAGGGGTGCCAAACGAGCTGCGCAGCAGATCGATCGGAACCTGGGCCGAAGCCTGGGCGAGAGGACCGGCGCCGCGCTGGGCACCGCGCTCGGCGTGGGCTTGCGTCCAGTCGTTGGAACCGTGCAGCGGCTCGGCGGCGAGGCTGGCCGCCAGTGGGTGCAGAAGTTCTCCCAGCAGCTCGCCAACGCAAAAGTCAATGCCCCCAAGGTCAATGAACCGATCAGCGTCGATCTTCCAAAGTCCTCCGGGGGCGGAGGAGGCGGACTGGCCGCGGCGGGCGTGCTCGGCACCATTGCGCGTGTCGCCGGTCCGACGGCAATCGCCTTAGGGGCCGCGGGCCTTGCGTACAAGACGCTTTCGGCAGGATTCGACCGCGCCAAGAGCCTGGACGCCACCCGATTCAAGCTACAGGCGCTCGGCAATGACACCGCCGCGGTTGCGCAGATCATGCAGGCCGCCCAGGCGTCGGTGAAGGGCACCGCGTTCTCCATGGACGAAGCCGCCACGACGGCGGCGACCGCCGTTGCCGCGGGGGTCAAGCCTGGTGCGGATCTGGCCAAGTACCTCAACACCGTCGCAGACGCGGCGGCGATCGCGGGCGCCGACTTGGGCGACATGGGGCACATTTTCAACAAGGTGCAGACATCAGGTAAGGCGATGACCGATGACCTGAACATGTTGGGCGATCGGGGATTGCCGATATTCGCCTGGCTGCAAAAGGAATACAAGGTCACCGGTGCCGAGCTGTCCAAGATGGTCGAGAAGGGTCAGGTCGACTCGGCTACATTCCAGCGCGTCATCTCCGAGAACGTCGGTGGCGCAGCCAAGAAGATGGGCGGCACCTTCGAGGGCTCGATGAAGAACATGGGTGCCGCGCTCGGCCGGCTCGGCGAGGCGATTATCGCCCCGTTCATGGGAAGTGGCACCGACGCTCTCGGCAAGATCACCGAGGGCATCGACAAGGTGGCCGGATTCGTCAAGGAGCACCAGCCCGAGATCATCCGATTTGCCGCAGCGGTGGGAACCGCGTTCACCTCACTGGCGGGGGCCGCAGCCCGTGGGGTGGCGTCCAGCATCCGGGCACTCGCCTCGCTGATCGACGGATTCAAAGACGCGTCAAAAGGTATTGGCAAGTTTCTCTCCGTCATCCCGGGATTAGAAGACGTCGGCGATGCCATGCAACGCTGGGGTTCTGACCGTAGTTTCACCGAGGGTTTGCGCAAGAGCGCTGATTCTGTCGGCGCATTCGGCGACAACTTGACGAACACCTCCGACCGGATCGCCAAGTGGGGTGAGGACACCGCCGAAACCACCAAGATCGTCAACGCCCTTGGCTCAGCGGTGCAGGAAGTTCCCGACACCCACGAGATCGTGCTGACCGACAATGCGCCCGAGCAGATCGCCAAGCTCGAGAAGATCGGTTACACCGTCCAGCAGATGCCAGACGGAAAGAACCTGGTTGTCAGGATCGACGACAGCGCGGCCCAGGCGCAGATCGAAGCCCTCAAGAAGCGACTCGACGATTTCGCGGCCCAGGCCCGCACGGTCAAGGTCGAGGCGATCGTCAGTGGCGCAGCCACCGCGCAGCCGCAGACCCCGACGGCCAACCAGCCCAACGCGCCATTGGGCGGACTCGGCTCGCTGGTTCCTCGGATGTTTGGCGCCATCGCGATGGCTTCCGGTGGACTGCGTCAGATCGCTAAGCCTCAGTCCGCGGACATCTACGCCGGTCGGGGCGCGGGCACCATCTTCGCCGAGCAGGAAACGGGCGGTGAGGCGTATATCCCGCTGGCGCCGTCAAAGCGCGACCGCAGCACCGCGATCCTGCGCGAGGTCGCCCGCCGATTCGGCATCACCAGCTTCGCTGAGGGTGGCATCACCGTCAACGAACTCAAGGCCATGGCCAGCGGCATCGAGGGGCAGACCTACGGTTGGGGAGCCCCCGCCGGACCCAACTCGGACTGTTCAGGCGCCCAATCGTGGATCGCCAACATGATCAGCGGCGGTACCGGACGATTCGCCACCGCAGGCGAATCGGGCGCACTGGCGGCGCGCGGATTCCAAATGGGCGATCCCCCTCCGGGTATCGCGGCCTACTGGGTCGGCTGGAAGAACGGCGGCCCGGGAGGCGGGCACACCGCGGGCACGATCGTCGATCCCGAAGGCGGCAACGTCAACGTCGAGATGGGCGGCAAGCGCGGTAACGGCCAGTTCGGCGGCGGCGCAGCGGGTGCGAGCGACTTCCCGAGCCGTGCATGGATCGCGCTCGCCGGCGGAGACAACGGTAAGACCACCGGCGGAGGTGCGTCCACGTCGCAGGTCATGTCCGCGCAAGGCTCGGTACGCCGGACCAAGGCCGCCACCGCAGCGGCGCAACAGGATCTCGACGACGCGAACGCCGAACTGAACTCGGCGCCCGATGACAAGAAGCGCGCCGCGGCCGAGAAGAAGCGCGACAACGCCCAGCGGCGCCTGGATTCGGCCAAGGACCGCCAGGCTGTGGCCGAGCAGAAACTCTCCGAGGTGCTCGACAAGAAGGCCCAAGGCACCGACAAGGAGGCTGGCGCGGGCGACGCAGGCAGTGGCATGGGCCAAGGCCTCGGGCAGGGCATCATCTCCGGACTGTTCCAAGGCCTCGGTATCGACGGCTCGGTGTTCTCGAACCCCATGGAATGGCCCAACGTCAAATCCGGTATGGCCGCGCTGAACTGGGGCCTGAACTACGCCCAAAAGTGGGCGGGCGCCGATGGTGCAGGCCTGCCTGGGGGTGGCGGCGAGCTGAACTTCGGCACCGAGGTCGCCAGCGGCGCGATGTCCGGCCTCGGCGTCAACATCCCCAACGTGGCACCCACGGCGACGCAGGCGCCGGCGCGCGGGGGCGACACGTTCAACATCTCTGGCGTCAATCCGACCGACATGTTGAACAAGGTAGACGCGCGCCAGATGTCCGCGCAGCGCCGCAACTTCGGGACGGTGCAGAAGTGAGCAAGTGGCTCAAGTACGACCCGATCCTGGACCGTACGGCCGAACCCTCATTTCGGACGTGGTCCGAGAAGGACATGGGCAAATGGTGGTCTCAGCTGCAATCGAATCAGACCAAGATCGTTTACGTCTCACCCGACGGTGAGCGGATCTACAACCTCGCCGGCGGATTCAAGGGCAATCGCGGCGTGATACTCGCACCGAAGCTCAAGGGCCACACCGGTGTCGCGTTCGATCAGCGGTACTCGTCGGGGCCCTGGATGCTCGGCGAGGAACCCGAGCGCACCGACTACGGCAAGCGCGTGATCCACATGGGTCTGCATTTCGGCCCACACCTCAACGCCGTGTCGCGGCTGCGGTATGTCGATACCGCCGTGGCGCTTCGGCAGATTGAGCAGCAGTGGTGGCGCGACTGGCCCGAGGATTCCGATCTGCCGATGGGGTTCTGGGGCGAGTTCACCCGCTACGGCGGGTGGCGCTGGACCCGGGTGCGCAACGGCGAGCCCAACCTCGACGAGGTCGAGATCGACCCCCACGCGTACGGGAACAACTACGCCTCGGCGGCGATGACGATTCACTCGCCATTCCCGTTCTACGCCAAGCGCGCCCTGACCCGCGAGTGGGTCAACGACGCCGCGAACGCGACCGTCAACGGGCGCAACCACGGCATCCTGCACCTGCCCAACAAGGGCGACTATGAGCAGTGGCCCAAGTTCATCGTCGAGGGCCACGGCGACGTCACCATCCAAGACGGCATCACGGATCGGATCGTGCCGTTGGAGATCCTTCCGCAAGACGGCATGGTGCTGGTGGATACCGACCCGTCGGCCAGAACGCTCACTTCTGAGCATGATCCGATCGACAACGCACTGTGGAAACTGATCCGCAACAGCGAGATCCTCGACTTCATTCTCGGTGACATCACCAACGCCGACGCCGGTATCCCAATCGGGCGCCGCGTTCCCGGCGGGGTGGGGTTCATGTCGCCGATCCCCTCGGAGTCGATGGCCAACATCAAGGTCACCCACACCAACCCCGCCGGCAAGATCACCATGGTCATGTCGCAGTGGTATCGCCGCGGGGTCGCCTGATGTGGACCCCTGGCGGGCGGCGCGTCATCACGGCGCCGACCGATCCGATCACCAAGTACCGGTTGCTGGATGGTCGCCGTGAAATGTGGCGGCGCGCAGGCAAGCAGACACCTCTGCTGCGTGTTCTCGACAAACAGCTCAAGTACCTGGGCACGCTTCATGGGCAGGTGCGCAGCGGGGACTGGGAGCGCCTGGTCGACGACACCGGCGTCGGCAAGATCCGTGTACGCCGTGCCGATTGGCTGGCTGACCTCATGGCCCGCGGTACCCGCTACACCGAGGACCTGCACCTGGCGATCGACCCCAACCCAAACATCCGGTCCTGGAAAACGCGTATTGGGTACCGGATTCAGTCGGTGGTCGCGGTCAAGGACGAGGACGGCACCCATTGGGTTGACCTGGAACTGATGTCGCTGCGCGAGCACGCCAAGCACATCGCGCTGATCCCGACACCCGTCTCGGCCCCGGAGTTCCAGCCACTCAAGGCATGGGTCTGGCTGCAGAACATTCGATCAGGCTTCGCGTTCACCACGTTCCTGAACCTGCTTCGCACGTACTGGCCGTTCCTGGCGCTGATCTCGTCGTGGGCGGATCCGGTGCACTGGCTGACCACACGCGCCGGTAACCTCTCGCCGCTGCACTGGCCGATTCAGGTCCAGTTCGTCAACCCCGTGCTGGATCAGTCGAGAATCGTGCCCATCGCAGCGAAAGCGCAGATGCTGCACGACATTCACGCACCACTGGGCGACGACACGGGTGTCGTACTGGTCGACTATCTCTGGCTCGAGGAAGACGAGACCAGCCCGCACCCCGAACTCGCGGCGATCGTGGGGGAGAAGCTGGCCCGCCCCACACGCAACTGCATCGTGCTGGCCTTCGAAGACAAGTCGGGCATCACCGGCCCCACCGGCACGGCTTTCGACGGCGCACTCAACGCTATCGGCGCCATCTTGGACGACACGATCACCGAGGTCATCTTGCCGCTGGACTCCGATGGCGACGGCCTCACCGACCCGTTCTTCCGCCGCCTGCTCGGGGTCGCGCCGGAGAAACCATCGTTGGTGTGGAGGGACTGCAAGCACTCGGGCATCATCACCAGCGCGCACCGCATGCAGCGCGGCACCGCCCGCACCATCTGGACGGGCGGTCACAGCCCGACGATTTTGAACCAGGCCATCACCTTCGGAATCCGCTATGGATTAGCGCAATTGGAGCAGGTGATCCCGTATCCAGGGTCGGCGTATCAGCAGCCGGGCAGCTCAGGCTTGGACAACATCTACCAGGGGCAGTTTGACGACATCTTCTTCGCGTGGCAGAAGATGTCCAATCCCAAGGTTGCGATCTGGCTCAACGACTACGCCCTGATCGATCACGTCGAGTCGGGCAACGGCATCGCCTGGGTTGTCTCGAGCGCGTTGACGATCCGCCAGGGCATGAGCAAGACCATGCCCAAGGTGTCGTTCACGATGACCACCCGCGACGGGCATCCCTGGGTGTACGGCTTCGACTACCTCGTGGGGGATCGCGGCCTCTGGGAAGTCGATGCCATCTACTACGTCGACAACATCCGTGGCATGAAGTGGTCGGTCAGCGAAAACTCGCCCATGGCACAGGACTTGACCATCGGCAAAGCCCGCGACCACGACCCCTTCGAAGCCGGCATGAAGGCCCTGGCCGACGGCTGGAACGCCATCGGCTCACTCATTGGCGGCGCGGCGATAGCCGCCTAGCCCACACCACTCTCAACCGCTTCGCCAGCTGGCGTCGCGGTCTGTTCGTCATCTCAAGGAGGCGCAGTGGAACCTGGCAAGCAGCGCGACCCGAAGACACAGGAACTTCTCGACGCCGCGGCGCGCATCACCGACGCCCTGGCCTTCGCCCGCGGACCCCGCGGGGAAGTGCTCTACCTGACCGACGACCAGCGGGTGTGCTTCGCGTTCCACCTAGCCCGCGCCGGCGCCGACGTACGCCCGGACAAGGCCATCATCAAACGCCGCGCGATCCCGGACCGGATCGGCCAACTGCCCGGCGTCATCGACTGGGTACCCGTGGGCTGGGCCGACGATCCCAATGCCCCCGAACCGATCTCAGCTGTAGGGGCCGTCCCCGTCCCGCCCGAGCTTCCCGATTTTGACGCCATGAACGCCTGGCACACCCAGCCGCGGATCGAAGGAGACTGGTCGTGACGACCCCACTGCCCGGCGCGCCCGTGCACCTCATGGACTGGCTGAACACCATGCACGTGTTCGGCGTCGTCTCCGACGGCGAAGTCCCCGGCCTGCGCACCGCCACCTTCGAGGGCGTCGCGAACGACATCGTGGCCACAGTCCCAGTACTCAAGGGCGACCCCGGCGAACCCGGCATGGCGGCGCCGGCCGTCGACATGCAGATCGACCCCACCATCACCGATCCGACGCAGCTGCCCACCAACCTGGGGTTAGACGACAAAGGCAAGACCTGGTGGATCGGCGATCTGCTCTACTACTGGACCGGCATCGAATACGTCACGCACCCCGCGGGCTACCCCGGCCGCCCCGGCCCGACGCCGCAGATCTCCATCTCCATGGAACTGATCGCACCGAGTGAGACCTCGAGTGCGCAGATCACTGGCACCGCCCAGAACCCCCACATCCATTTCAAGATCGCCGCACCCCGAGGAATCCAAGGACCGGCCGCCGCGATCCGCCAGGCCACGGACTACAACAACACCCTGCCGCCCACGGACGGTCAGGTCCCCACCTGGGATGAACAGCAAGGGAAGTGGAGGCCGGAGAGCTTCATCGGCAAGCGCAGCGGCGCATTCTCCATCCCCGAGGCGGCGTTCACCAACGTCACCAACATCATCAACGGCCGCATACCGATCCTGTCGTACCAGCTCCCGGTGTGGGACTTCCCGGTCAAACTCGCCGCCACAGGCAAGTTTAAGGCGTTCGGAATAGACCTGAACATCTTGGACCCCTTCAAGATTGGCGCCGAGGTCCGCATCGGCGACCCGATGAACGGGCAGATCATCGGCCGCGGCAAGGGCAATGTCGCCCAAGAAACCACCGTCACCCCCCACTACTCGACCCCTGGTGAGCCCACCGTAGCCATGACGATGGACAACGAGATCGCAATGATCAACGCCGGCCAACAGGGCACCCTGACCGCCAACCTGGTCAACGACGGCCTGATCGGCATGTACGCGTTCAACCGCCAGGACGCGCAGCTTTTCGTGCAGTGGTGGGAAGTCTGATGGCCTACACCCGCGAGCTGAAAACAGTGGTGCCCGTGCTCATTGCCGAGCACACACCGGCCGACGACGAGCTGCTCTTATGGCTGGTGAGGGAGAGCTTCGAACGCGAAGCGGCCGCCGAACATCTGACACTGACCGACTGGCGCGACTGCGGGAACATCGACCCCTCTGAGGTATCTCCGCAGACCGAACGCAAGGTGCTCAAGCGCCCGGCCACCGACTACCGCTGGCGTCTATTCACCGGCACGGCAACGAGGTCGGTAAGTGCCGGCGTCGTTTGACTTCGGGCCGCCGCCGGCGATCTCGCACAACCCGGCTCAGCGTCTCGACCCGACACTGGCGCGGCTGCCCAAGTTCAGTCCGCTGCAGATCTTTCAGCAGTGGATACAAGGCATCAAAGATGCCACCGGCCTTGACTTGGCGGGCCCGGTGGCGTTCATCGCCAGCCTGGGCGGTCTGCTGCAGAGCGCCGTGGGAAAGCTGTTCAACGGCGTGCTACCGGCCGCATGGATTGCCGATGTCGCCAAGGATTTGATCGATGGCGCCGGCGGTTTCACCGATCCGACGGCGGTCGAAGATAACCCCCACTGGCATTACGACGCAGGCCAGAACGGGCACCTATCGGGTAAATCGATATACGTCAACGCCAATGGGAACGCCTACGCGATCAGCGTCAAAGACCCGTTCGAGGTGGCACCCGGCCAGATCGTGGACATGGCGGGCTCGGCGATGTGGCAGAGCCTCACGGCAGCGGCCGGGTCCACCCCGATCCGACTGTGCATCACACCATTCGCCCCGGACGGCACCAAACTCCCCGATGTCGTCGTCAAACAGATACAACCGGTGGCCGCGGATTCGGCGTGGGTGCGCACCAGCCTGACCGGCTCGTGGACCGTCCCGAACGACGGCTCGGTCAAGTGGGCGACGGTGACCTTGGTGGTCACCGAGGGCGCCACGGCTGGGCGGGTGCACTTCTCCAACGTGACCTCGGCGATGTCCAACCTGGGGCCGGTGCTGGGCAAGTTCCGGTCATTCTTTGACACCATTGGCGGGCAAGCCAATTCAGATATTGCTCAGTTTGAGCAGCGGTTCGCGGCCATCACCGCGGACGGCAAGATTACGGTTTCGGAACTGCTGGGTGTGATCGGTTTGGGGAACATCCCGACCTTGCCGCAGATCAAAGTCGAAGACCTACAAACGACTTTCAATCAGCTCGGTGACATCTACGACGGCCTGGTGGTGACGCCGATCAACGGGTTTGTCGCCGCTATCGCGTCCTGGTTTCAGGGCAACAAGAACAAGACTCAAGGGCTGAACAGCTCGGGGCAGCTCGCCGGTTCGGCGATCACTGGCGCGGTCGCCAATGGTGCGGTTCCGGGGTTGCAGCAGATCACTGATGCGATCAACGCGGGCGCACAGCAAGCAGTAGGTCAGGCTATCGGCACTGTCGAAGATGCCATTGGGTTGATCTTCGGGCTGGGGCGCGATGCCCTTAAGGCGGCTATCGCGGCGCAGACCACCCTGCAGGAGCAGGAAACCGAGCAGAACACCGGCGGCGGAAACAGCTACAGCTTCGTGTTCTCCGGCGCTGATGGTGCGGCGCTGAACTCGACGGACTGGACCACCGGCCCCAACCCTGGCGATATCACCATTCGCGGGGACTCGGGGTATGCGGGCGTTAAGAACGGCAACCCTGACGGGTATTTCTTCGCCAGCCCGAACTACACCTACGCCACCGATGGGCAGTCGGCCTCATTTGTGTTGGGCGACACCCAAAACGGCAACTACTACTCCGGTGGCTACATCCGCTGCGACTCGGGCCGCACACAGGGCGCCTACTGCCTGGCCCGCGAGGGCGAGATCCGTATCGGCAAGTTCACTCGCTCGGGTTCTAGCTGGTCGTTCAGCTCGCCCCTGACGTTGCAGACCGGGCTGTCGGCAGTCAAGCAGGGCGCGCGTATCGAGATCCGCTGCTCGGGCACCAACTACTTCGTGCGCGTCAACGGCCGACAGGTGCTCTCCGCCACCGATGCGGGTAACACCATCAGTATCGGTGCGGCGTACCGGTATTCGATGTTCAGCGTGCAGCGGGCGAGCCCGTTCTTCACCTACGACTCCTACCGCATCGCCGCGTTCGCGATGTCCGACTACACCTCAGCGGGAGCGGGATTCTCGATGTCAAACTCGTGGAGCATCAGACGCGACAGCACCGCCGACGTCACCTACGGACCCTATTCGTCCGGTGCGTTCCCGTCCGGGTTCTTCACGTTCAACGACTACACAACCGACGTCACTCTCGACGACTTGGGAACGGCACGCATCGAGATCGCCACCACCGGCCTCTACCGCATCAACACCACCTACCGATCGGTCACCGCCAAGGGCACGTCCGTGCCCTATTGGGTGGTGTACAAGAACGGCACCCGCATCACCGGGGCCATTCCGTCAGGTTGCCCGTTTGAGATCCCGCTTGTGGCTGGAGATGTTGTGCAGCCGGGATTTATCGCGGTCGATTACGACTTGCGGTCCAACGGCTCAACGGGATCGGAAACCGTGGTGGCACGCAGCATCACCGCACTATCGGGCATCGCAACCTTCGATGGCCGCCGAGTCGCATAACCACCCCAGAGAGGCGTCCACGATGACCACGTTCACCATGCCCGAACTACCCGGCATCACCTTCACCGCCGAGCGCGGCGGCCTGGACCCCGACGGAAAACTCAACCCGTCCTGGATCCAGGTCACCGGCACTGACCAAGGCGAAAAAGTGGTCTGCTCGGTAGGTTTCGCCGGGCCTTAACATGCCCTGGACGCCCAACCCGATCGCCCCCGCCCCGCGATCGGGCGGTGCATGGTCGACCAATCCGACCGTCCCGTCCGTCGCGCCGGGCGGCCGGTGGCACGCCGTAATAGGCATCGACGCCTCGCTGGCGATCATGTGTGTCGGCGAAGTCGAACTGACTGCCATGCAGGCCATGGGCGTGGTGCTGTCGGTACACCTCGAACGCAACCTCGCATTGGCGGCGGTCTACCAGCTGGCCGCGCAGCGTTCGATCCTGGTCACCCGGAACCTTCAGTTGCAGGCCACATTCCAACAGGATCTGGCTCTGGCCGTAACGATGGAGCGGGCGCTGTTCCTGGCCAGGGTCATCGGGTGCGAACTCGCGCAGGCCGTGAGCATGACCGGCACCATCTCACTGGCCCGGGTCGCGCCCGTCGACTTGACCCGCAACCTGACGGCGCCGCGATCGATCAGCTTCGACAAGCTACTGCCGGTCAATCTGACGCGCACCGTCAACATGTCCTCAGTCCTGGTGATCGAACGGGTGGCCAAGATCGACGCCGCACTGTCGGTGACCATGGCACGCGCCTGCACCCTCGGTTATCCGCCGGGCGGGTTGCCCGTCTTGGCCAACTACACGAACGCGGGCGGGTTCACCCACAACATCGTGCGCAACTGCGACTACATGGACGCTGTGGGGTGCGGCGCCGGGGGAGGCGGGGGCGGTGGCGACGGCGGCCTGGGCACCACCGGCCAGGGCGGGCGCAAAGGCTCATGGAACGCGCGCACCGTGGCCCGCAACATCGACATCCCCGGATCCGCGCTGACCCTGACCGGCGTCGTAGGGGCGGCCGGAACCGCGGGCGCCAAGGAGAAAGACGGCGGCCCCGGTGGTGACACCACATTCCTGATCAACGGTGTCACCACAACGTGTGCCGGCGGGGCGGGCGGTAAAGGCGCCTACGCAGGCAACGGCCTGAACCAACCCGGCGAAGCCGCAGGCAACACCACCGTCAATGGCCAGACCTACAGCGGCGGCGCGCAGGCAGGCACCAACACCAACGGCAACGCGCCCGGCGGCGGCGGTGGACCTGGCTCGGGCGGCGCCTTCGGAATCGCCAACCCGGGACGTATCGGCGGCATCGGCCGCGCACACATCCGGTCCTACCAATAGAAGGGAAACCCATTATGGCCTGGGGTATGTCGACATATCTGACAAACAAGATTCTCGATCACATCTGCCGCAACGTGGCCTACACACCACCGGCGACCGTGTACGCCAAGATGCACACAGGCGACCCCGGTGCGGCGGGCACGGCCAACGCGTCCTCGGTGGCCACCCGCTACGCTTGCGCCTTCGCCGCAGCGGCGGCCGGATCGATCAGTCAATCGAACACCCCCGAGCACACCCTCGGCGGCACGGAAAGCATTGCCGGGGTGTCGTTCTGGGACCACCCCACGGCCGGGAACTTCCTGTGGTCCTCGCAGGCCGCCGTCTCCAAGTCCGGTGCCAGCGGCGACATCATCCGCATCAACACCGACACCCTCACGCTCGGCCCCTTGGCGACATGACGCTCGCCCAACTCGCCCGCTATGGCGCGTTCTACCTCGCCGTGTTCGCGGGCGGATTCCGTCTCGGCTGGTGGGCATCCGACCAGCTCTCGTCCTACGCACAGGAAATCGACCCACGAATCGAAAGGGATTACACGCGATGAGTTTTCGCACTGTGAACGGCAATACCCATACAGAGGACGGCTGGCGGTGCTGCAATCGGGATGAATGCGACATCGTGCGCATTCCCGAGCTGTACCTCGTGGACACCGCACCGTTGCGCAAGGGCGCCCCGTTGACCATCCTCGGGGCCTGGCTGTACTGGTACGACCGCAACGTCGAAGAGATCACCTCCCCGGTCTGGGGCTGGTCGGCCACCAACGACGTACTGGGAACACCGGGGCGCAACGACGGGTCAAATCACCTGTCGGCCACCGCTGTTGACGTGATGGCCCCCAAATACCCATGGCAGCGATACACGATGGACGCCGCAACTATCGCCAAGGTCCGCAAGGGTCTGGCGCTATTCGAGGGCTCGGTGTTCTGGGGCCGCGACTGGTCGCGGCCCGACGAAATGCACTACCAGATGGCATGGCCCGAGGGCGACGAGCGCAATGAGGCATTCGCGGCCAAGCTGCGCGCCGGATACCTCGGCATCTACGCCCCCGCACAACCCCCAGCGCCCGTGCAGAAGCGTTTCCCGCAAGATCTCACCGACCGCGAGCTGCTGGAGTACATCGCCGAACAACTCGGACCGGGACACCCTGACTGGGCATCGAAGGGCATGACGCTGCGCGACAAGGTGTGGTCCAAGTGATCCGCCTCGGCGACCGCAACGAGGCGGTGCGTCAATGGCGAGCCGTGATGAACGACTGGTTCGGCCCGCTCTACACCCGACTACTGGGTCCGCTGCCGCGCGACACCGACGAATTCGGACCACGGGCTGCCGCATGGGCCAGCGAGTACCAACGGCGTACCGGCCAGATCCCCACCGGCGAAGTCTCCGACGATGACCTGCGCACGTTGGGGATTGCACCCCCGGCCCCGCCCGTCAACCGTCACCTCGGCCTGATGTTCCGGGGCACCGGGGGCATCATCGGCCAGGACTACGTCAGCCGCGTCATGCAGGCGGTCGCCAACTTGGTCGAGGAAGTGCACCCTGAATTCGCCGCCACCATGGGCGGTCTACCAGTCGGTGCCGCGGGTGGTCCCGGTGACATCTCGATGGCCAAAGCCGTCGACATCGCGGTCGCCGACGCCAAACGCATCTTCACCGAGCGCTACCGCGCCAACCCGAACATCAAGGTCGTCATCGGCGGCTACTCAGCCGGCGCGGTCGCGGCGGCCAAGTTCCGCGCCTGGCTGCTCGAGCACTACCCGGACAACTACCTGTGCTCATTCAGTATCGGTGACCCCACCCGCCCGTACGGTGGCAGCTACTACGGTGGCCCGATCCTTGCCGGGCAAGGCATTTCGTCGTGGCGGTTCGGCGATGTCAAGGACTACCGGCACTGCTGGCTCACCGAGCCCGGCGATATGTACGGCAACATCCCGCTCGGTGTCGTCGGGGACATCATGGACGACTGTTTCGACATCGTGACGGCGTTTCAGCTCTCCGATCCACTCGGGGCCGCTGGCGCGATCCTGCCGAAGATCCCCGAGATTGCCACCAAGGCCTTGGGTATCGAACTGCCCGCCGTGTTCGGCGCGCTCTCTGGCGGGCCGGCCGGCATTGCAGCCCTCGGGCTTCCGTTGGTGATGGGCGGGCTACAGGGCCTACTGGGCTGGGGAGATGTCAACAAGCTGACCGGGCCCGCGGCCGCGGCACAGGCCGCGATCATCGCACTGCGATTCGTCACCGCCAATCCGCCAACGGCCCCGCACATCCAGTACGAATTCCGTGAAGTGTGGCCCGGCCAAACCTATCTCGGGCTGGCCATTCAGCACGTCCGCGACTGGTGCGGCCGCACCCCAGCGGTAGCCGCGTAACCACAACCCCCCTCGAAAGGACGAAGCTATGCCCAATCCCGTGCCCCAGAACGACACCACACGCCTGATCGTTTACGCGGTCCTGTTCGTCACGATCTTCGCCGGCACCGTCACCCTGGTAGCGATCGGCAAGATGGAAGCTGGCGACGCGCTGCAATGGCTCATCTCAGGCGCCGGCCTCATCGGCACCGGTATGCCGGGTCTCAAACTCGCCCAGGACATGCGCGGTAGCGGACCGGACGGGCAGGCCGAGTGAGCCCCGACCAGATCCAAGCCGTCGGCGGCGTCATCGTCGCGATCCTCGGCGCCTGGCAAGCCCGCACCTCACGCAAGGTCCGCGACCTGGAAGCACGACTAGCCAGCGTCGAAACCCAACGCGACCAATACCGCACCAAACTGCGCGCCGCGGTCCGTCACATCCGCGCATGGATGGCATGGGCCATGGCCCACGCACCCGGCAAGGCGACGCCGGCTGTCCCAGCGGAGCTGCGCGACGAGGTGTAGCCGCCTACGGGTGAGGTTGGAGACCGCCCCGTCTTGCCCACCAATCGAGCGCCTTGCCTCTGAGCCAGATCGCGGCCATTACCCAGGCCGCCACACCAAGGACCATGTCCCCGCCAGCCAGGATTCGCCGGTAGATGATTTGAGAATCACGGTCATAGCCGACGGCTGGAACGCTGGTCTCAGAACCGGTTAGCAACCGTTCGTGCGCCCTGCCGTAATGCTGGCATCGGTCCCATTGCGTCATCGGTTTGCTGTCACAGGTCCCTGGATGCTCAAGCATGCCCACGCTGACGAACACGAACGTCATGCAAATCGGGATTGCGACCAACATGCGTCGTCTGCTCGCTTGCGCATCCTTGGGGAGCGGCCCGTGCTGTTTACGATCCCAATCGTGCTTGCCCACGCCCGCAGTATTCAGCGAAGTTCATCGATATCGCACTAGCGCCCCCCGCCTCACCGGGTGGGGGGCCTCTTCTTCGTTTCAGTCTCCCGGGTCAGGCGCCGCCTGCGAACTCGGCCGCCGGTATGCCTTCTCGGGTGGGATCGGCACCGGGTTGAGGTTGTTGGGTCCGCCCCGACTGCGTAGCTGTGTGCCCGTAGCGGCGAGCGCGTCGTGGACGTATCCGTACGAGTGGCCATGAGAGGCCGCGATCGTGCGGATGCTGGCGCCCGCCTCGTACTCGGCTTTCATGGCCGCACGTTCGAATGCACGTTGAGCCCCGTGCAGTTTCATCAGATAACCTCACCCCAAGTTGCCGACCTGATGGATGCTAACCATGAGCTGAGGATTCTGTAGCGCGGGGCGGCTCCTCATCAGCTTCGCTGGTATGGCGGGCTCTGTGGCGTACGGGGAACTAGGACGATGAAATCGACTGTTGGTTGACAAGGTAGCTGTCAACTTCTACGGTGCCATTAGGCAGCCTTTTTCGCGGATTCAGCGTTTCCTCACATGAATGAGACCGTGGTACAGGCTCAATAGTGTGACCGGGGGCGATACCAGGATGACTGCAGCGATAGGTTGTCGCCACACATACTGGGCCCGACGCCACACGAGCACCGCTTCGGCAACCTCAGCAACACTTGCTGGCATGTCGGCCTGTCGCAACATCTTCCACACGCTTCCGGAGAGGAAACGCTAGCCGATGGCTGATACCGATAGGGCGAGTTCGGCCCGCCACCACGGCAAAGATGCGGACACGCAGACCTTATCCACCGCGACACCGCCTGCGCCGGAGTTGGCGGGCGTTGCGGCCGGAATTGTCGGGGCGGCGTTGACCGCTGTCGGGGTGTGGGGCTTGCATGTACTCACCCGCGGCGATGGTGTGGCCGCATCGGTGGGGTGGGCGATCTTGCTCGTTCTTGCGTTCACCGCCTTGGGTAAGGGCATCACCTTGCTGCGCCGCGCCTTGGCCCCGTTGTCCGCGGTGGTGTCCGCGTCGGTGGCGGGCATCCCCGAACCGGTGCGCGCCCTAACCGGAATTACCCTTGGCGCCGCAGGCATCTGGTGGGTGATGCGTGGGCACGCCAACACATGGTGGACGCAGATCACCGGCACCAGCACGGGGTGGACACTGACCTCGGGGCTGGTGCAAGTGGCGATCATCGCCGTCGCCGGCGCACTGCTATTTGGCGGCGGTAAAACCCTGGCCACCCTGCTTTTCGCCAATTCCGGTACCCGCCAACATAAGCAGGAAAGCACTCCGGATCGGTGGAGCCTGTGGTGGTCGAGCCACGCGGGCCTGGGTTTGACGCTACTGGCCGGTGCTGGCGCCCTGGTGCTGCTCTCGGGGTATGTGGTGCCACGGGTGTCGGGGTGGCTGACCGGCGAAGACCCGATGGCCGCACTGGCCGCCATCGTTGCCGTCTTGACCGTCGCGTTCCTAGCCAACACCTGGTGGTGGCGTGCGCTATCGGGGTGGTGGAGATGGGCACACACTCCGGGTGGTCCCGGCGGGTCCACCCCGATGGGACAGATCTATGCCGGTGCCGGAGTCCTGGCGCTGATCGTGTTCTCGGCTACCGCTTTCGGAATGGCCACTTTGTCCTCGTATCTTCCCCAAACCGCTGCCGTCGCGTCGGCAGCGCCGTGTCCGCCAGACTGCGGTGGTGGTGGTAACGACGGCGGGCCGCAGGACGGCGGCGCTCAGTTCAGGCCCCCGCAGATGCCGAACCAGATGCCCGACTATCAAGGCGGTATCAACCAGCCTCCGCTAGACCAAAACGGCGGCGTCAGCATCTACAACCCGTCCAGTGGGCAGGCCCCCTCCCAATCCGGTGGTCAGCAGTCCATACAGGAGCCGCCTTTTCAGGCCAACCCGGATGGTTCCTGGCAGGCCCGCAATGGTGAATGGTCCCCGCCTAACTATCAGACCGCCACACCAGGGCTGACTCAAGGCCCCGGGCAGCCCAACCCCGAGTGGCCGGGAAGTCAAGTACCGCAACAGAATCCGCCGGCGCAACCGGCGCAGCAGGCGCCCGCACAGCAACCAGTGCAACAGGCGCCCCAGCAACCCGTGCAACAGGCGCCGCAACAACCCGCTCCACAACAGCCTCAATCGGGCCAGCAGCCACAACCGCAGCAGGTTCAGAAGCAGCCCGAACCGGCGCCACCGCAACAGCCCGATGCCCCGAAAAAGAGTCCCATCGATCCCACAGATCTCGCGGTGGCCGCTACCCGGCGCGGCTCCCAGCAAGCCGGACAACAGGCCGCGCAGCAAGGCACTGCCCAAGCAGTGTCCAAGACCTCCCAGGTCGCCACCCAGATGTCCGGGACTGCCACCAGCATGAGCGGTCCAGCACCCATGGAGCCAACACCATCCCCAAACCCGGGCCCTTTATGGCAACCGAGTCCACAGAACGCTCCCGCTCCTCAAACCGGTACATGGGTCGATCCGCAAACAGGCCAGCTGATATCACATCCTCCATCATTTCAGCCAAGCCCTGCGAACGCCCCGCAAACATCTCCGCCGACACAAAACACCAGCCCAACCCAGGGTCCCACCCAGGCGGAAAAAGACATCCCCGACATGGCAGACAAAACTAAATGGCTGACAGACTGGAACAAGCTGCAAGAGAGAATTCTTGACCACAACGCGAGGCAGCCGGCCACGTATCCCGGCGATGGCCCTGAGAAGGCTGCCTACCAGGCCGAGTACGAGGAGCTGAGTACGGAGTTGTTAGCGCTTAAAACGAATGTCTGGCACATGCAGCTTCCCGATATCCCGATCAAGGACCTACAACGCCCTGGCGGATAGCTCGGAAACAGCAGGTCAGGTGGAGTGTGTCGGGAAACAGTCGTGGAGGAGATTGCCTTGTTGTGTAGATCGCGTAGCAGCGTTGAGAGCATCGGAATACAGAATAAATTAACTTCAGCGCTGGTTGTGGGCATAAGCATTTTCGTTTCGGCATGTTCAGGGCCAACCGCAAAGCCGCAAACGGATATCTCAGCTGATGCGTTGATTGTGAATGTGGATGAGGTGTCTCAGATCGCTGAATTCCAGGGGTTCACGCCAGATCAGAGTACGAGGACCGATGATCCGCAACCAGATCCCCGTGCCGCGCAGGAGTGTAAAGCCGTGTACGACCAAAAGGTTATCTTCGGGGACCGGCTGAAAGAATTCCAGTCGGTGGCGTACGGAGGTACGACGGGAAGTCAGATAAAAGGTGTCGCAGAAGTTATCCAGAACGTTGGTGTATATAGCGACGCGGAGTCCGCACGTTCAGCTTTCGAACGCCTGGCGCCTGCATTACAACGATGCTCAGCCCTGCATATCAAGAATTACGATTTTGAAGTGACGCAACCGAACCCGTCTACAATCGTCCTAACATCTAACTACAAAGTCGGCATTGCATATCGACTAAAGTCGTCTGTGCTGACCAACGTCGTGGTGATCGGTCTGCCGCATACCGATTTGGTCACGCGAAACGTATTAGATGCCATCACAGAGCGGGTTCAGTGAGAGTTGCGTTGTGATAGTAGCCGACCCTGTTTGCCGCGCAGTTTGTACTGCGGTCGGCTTAACTCCCGGCCAGGGGAGCGACACCAGCCGATCCATTTGATAGATGGACTACGGTCTCCCACATGAGCACGTTCAACTTCCGCGCCAGCATCATCGGATTCACACTGCTGACGTTGGCCGTTTTCGCCGGACTGACCCTCGGGTTTCACGGCCTCCAGATGATTCTTGACTGGAGGCCATGGGTCGGCGCGGTTCTGGCAGCACTGGTGCTCGGCCTCACGGTCACGGTCGCGCTCGACGAGCCTCTCGACCGCAGGTAGCTGCCATTCAGCTTCCGGCCAGGAACGCGACCAATCGGTCCACCTTGCCGATCCCCGCGAAGTGCCGGGGCACGCGTCGGCAGTCTTGACCGTCAGCCCAAAGGATTGCGCCAGTGTGCGCGTGCATGATGCTCACCCATGACGGCGTGCCGGGTCGGCGATAGCCGAGCTCGCCATTGTCGCCGCGACGGCTCGACATGGGCGCTGTTGCATGATGCAACATGCCGCCACGTTTTCCCACGTCAGCTCGCGTGAGATCACGTTGCATGGGAGGCAGGATATACCCGCTGAACTGCGAAAATGGATGGCATCCAACGGGTTCAATTCCCGGCAGCTCCACCAGGAAACGCCCTGGTCAGAACTAGAAAATTCTGACCAGGGCGCTTTTTGCATCCACACTCCATCCATAAGACGACCTCCGTCCGTCGTTATTTGGATAGCAACTAGATCGCCACAGCTAACCAGAGCTACACGCCTGGCACTTGCGCAGACCGGGACATCTCCCAGGGAGGGCATCAAACGTTGCAGTGGTCGACCCCGCCAACGGGCCCGCTTGCAGGCGAGGCGTTGAGTCGAAATAACTCGTCGCGTCGCGCCAAGTTATTAGGCTGCGCTATGAACCCTATGTGACGATCTATTGGGTGTAGTCTTGAGGTCTATTGGCCAATAGGAGGCTTCATGGGTGACCCTGAGATCGACGCCATGTCTGCGGTGGCTACGGCGCTGGCGAACCTCGAGGACGACGTGCAGGGGCGGGTACTTCGTTGGGCGGCCGAGCGATACGGCGTGGTTCTAAGTACGTCCACTGATAGACGTCGCGAAGGCGGCGTTGCTGACGATAAAGGCGGCGGGGGGACCGAGGACATTACTGACGAAGAGATCGCCGAGGAAGCTCCGGCATACGAGCACTTCGCGGACCTGTTCGCCAAGGCCCAGCCGAAGACCGACCCTGATAAGGCGCTCGTCGCTGCGTACTGGCTGCAGGCAATCCAGGGGCAGGGCACCTGGCAGTCGGCAGTACTCCAGGCGGAACTCAAGAACCTGGGCCACGCTGTTGGCAACATCACCGAATCGCTGACGAGCAACATGCGGAAGAAGCCGCAGCGAGTCGTCCAATTGCAGAAATCGGGCAATTCCCGGCAGGGGCGTAAGACCTACAAGGTGACGCATGAGGGGCTGGTGTACGTGCAAGGCATGCTGCGCGGCGAGGTCTCTTGATATGAGTCTCGCGCCCGAGGACGCTTTCTCCGTCTTGCCGGCGACCCTGCGCGACGACCTGTTGAACGCATTCAACGAAATCGTCAAGAACTACCGTGAGCGCCGTTGGGAGCCCTCCGAGTTGAATGGCGGCAAGCTGTGCGAGGCCGTCTATACAGTTTGCAAGGGCTGGCTGGACGGCGGCGCATATCCGAAACGTGCGCAGAAACCAACCCGGTTCCCGAACAAATGCTGGGATATGGAGAGCGCCTACCAGCACGTGCCAAATAGCCGGACAGCCCGCATCCTCATCCCTCGGATGATGATGGGCCTTTATGACATCCGGAACAACCGCGGCGTTGGGCACGCTGGCTCTGATGTTGACCCGAACCACATGGACGCCACTGCAGTGCTTTACACGTCCAAGTGGCTCATGGCCGAGTTGGTTCGTCTACTACACACACTCACGACCGAAGAAGCTACCGCGATCGTTGATGGCCTTATTGAGCGCGAGGTTACCTGGGTGTGGACACACGGCGGCAAAAAGCGTGTCCTGCGTAAGGGGCTGACTTGGAAGCAACAAACCCTCGTACTGCTCTTGACCGAGGCGGGCGACGTCGCAGAGTCAGATCTGTTCCGGTGGTTGGAGCACCCTGGCTTGGCGTCGTTCCGGAAGGACGTGTTGAAGCAGCTCCATAAGGACCGGCTGGTCGACTACGACTTGGAAGAGCGCACTGTGCGTCTGCTGCCGCCAGGCGTGACTGCCGCCGAGGGGCTTGTCGCGGCGGAATCATGATGGACTTCTGCCCACGCTCTGCTGCTTTTTGGTGGCGTTAGGGTCATCTCCGTCTCACACAGTCAGCAAACGACATGCTAGTGCTGCTGCGGTGTGGATGGCATCCACACACCCTCCGTCGAGCTGCAGCTTCTCATGTGTTTTCGCGAACTTTGGCGGGGAGATCTGAGCCATTTGTGCTGGTCAGCCTGTGGAAGGTGGCGCGGTTCAAATTCCCGGCAGCTCCACAAAAGAAGACCCCCCGAAATGTTCGGGGGGTCTTCTGCTTTGAGACCTGCGGTAGCGAGTTTGAGACCTGCGGTAGCGAGCGTGTTAGACACCGATTGCTGCCTCTGAGGCGATGGGGAAGGCGCTCGGCTAAGGCCGATCAATTGCCCGCAAATATGTCACCGACGTAGCCGAGAAGTCGTCGCTCCGGAAGACGAGCTGGTACGCCTGGCTATCGGACGGACTCGGTGCAGACGGTGAACCGGCGCACCGGATGCGCGTAGCCGACGCACATGTCGGCGTTTGAGACGCCGAGGATGAGTTTGGTCGCTCGGTATCGGCGGGGTGCCGTCGTGTCGTCGCACGCGACCGCTCTTGTTGCCTCGTCGGCGATACTCAGGCAGCCGGGGTTGGCCCAGTAAATGTCAAGGCAGGCGGTCCATTCCCCGGCGGCAGTATTGCGATAGTAGCGCCGGTCAACGTCACCTACGCAGTCCTTGGGCTCTACAACCCGCTGCACGATGCGATGCGTGGTGTTGGTGGAGTCACATTTCGTAAGCACCATGACCGCGTTGGTGCGCTTGCCAGTGATCCTTGCGCACGAGCCCACGGGAGCGTCTTCTGCGCCTGCGGCCGTGGTGGTTGCAGGGTCGGGGAACTGCCCGGGAATCTTTGCGAAGTTCGGGCCTGCTTCAGCCGGTTCGGGACTTTGACAGCCAGATAGGACGATCACGGACAGGATCGCTCTCATGGCTGCGGTATGCAGCTTGCTCATTTTTCATCGGCCCTGAACGTCTCGACGCTCATGACTTTCCACTGCCCCTTGAGCCGATACATGCTGTAACGCACTCGTGCCCCGGTGTAGTAGTAGACGTCCTCTGGTTTCGCGTTTTTCTGGTCTTCGAATTCGGTGTATACGAATGCGTCGTAAACAAGATCGCCCCGGGCCAGAATGCCGAAATCGGCAATATGCATAGGACCGTGGTCTTCGATCCTGATGGCCATCGTACGGACGTACCCGCCCACGAATTGCGGGTTCAGCTGTTCTTCGGCTGTTCCAGTCGAAAGGGCCTCGATCCGTGAGAGATCGCTCTTGTTCAGCGCGTCAATGTACTGCTCAATCACTGTCCGGACTTCGGCATCGTATTTATCGGACGTGGCGCTGGGATGCTGCATACACAAAACGTAGGTCACCACCGAAGCAATCGCAATCGTCGCAACCCAGGCCAACGCGGCAGCTGCGAGTCGCGTACGCCCTGTGAGTTTTTCCCAAACATGTGACATTTTACGCATACCCCACTGGGGCCAGGCACTGCGTATCTTTGGCGCCCCACACTTCGCCCCAGTACCCTTCCACGAATGCCGTCGCCTCGAAGTTCGTTTTAAAGCGATTCGACTGTCCACCTATCGACGAATTGAGATCCTTGTCGAACGGAATAACATCTCGCTCGTCCTCGGCGGAACCTCCCCAAGTCAGGTCCGGTATGTGTCCATACGCTTTACCTTCAAACGCTTGCTTGCCGTATTTTTCATCCGCACGTTTCTTATCGGCGTCGCGTCGGCTCCCCATGTTTTTGGTTGAACGTTTGGTGACTTTACCGCCCAGACGCTGATTATCGGAGATTAGCTTGTTGCCGCCATCAAGGTAATCCTTCATGCTCTTTTGCATCTCGGGAGATGGATTGGTAACTCCGCGCGGGTAGCAGATCGGGACCTGCCCCTTGCAGTTTGCCGCTCCTGGATCGCAGGAGTCCCTGAAGTTCTCCATCCAGGGATCGAAGAGCTCGTCACAAGCAAATTTCGCGCCGGGGTTAGGGAAAAGCTTGCAGATCGGGTTCTGCGGGCGCTGCTCGGGAAGGCAATCACCACATTCAAGAGGCTGGACCGGTAAACGACCCGGTGAGCGCTCGCCATCTGGCGCTAGAGATCCACCGCCACCCTTGGGGAGCACGATTTTGGCCGCATCCCCGACCTGCTGGGCGACGTCGGCGATCTGCCCGACAGTCTGGGAGATCTGGTCCATCTGCTGCGACATTGCCTGGCAGCGCTGCTGGCGCTGCTGGTCACCCTGATCCTGCTGCTCCTGTTGTTGTTGCTCAGGCTGTTGCTGCTCGGACTGGTTCGGCTGCTGCTGTTGCTGACCCTGCTGGGGAGACTGCTGACCCTGCTGAGGTGAACCCTGTTGCGGGGCTTGGAAATCAGGATTCGGCTTACCGGGCCCCTGAGTGTAGCCAGGTGCCGTGGAGTAGTTGGGGGGCTGGGTGCCGTGCGCGGGCTGATCAGAGCCTTGCTGCGGCAGCTGCCCCTGCTGACCTGGAACTTGTTGTGGCGCTTGTGGATTACCTGAGTTGTAGATGGAGATGCCAGAGTTCTGATCCAGGGGCGGTTGGTTAATACTGCCCTGGTAATCGGGCATCTGAGGCGGCAGTCCAGGCGGTTGGAACTGGCTGCCATCCATTCCGCCGGGACCGCCGGGGCCCCCGGTTGGTCCAGTGGGGTCGGCGCCGACTGTGGCGATGGTCGAGAACCCGCTGCCAGGTGTCGTGTGATTGGTCGCCACCTGTGTGCCGGCGGCACCCACCGCTAAGGCTGCTACCGCAACCAGCGCGGTGCGCACCCGCTGGTGTGCGAGCTTAACCCCAGGCTGTGCTTTCTGTTGTTGCAGAATTCGGCGCCAGCTCGCTCGATGATGATTGCCTTGATCTTGCTTATCTCCACCCACAGGGAACACCCTAGATCACTTTGAACTGGGATAGAACATGGAATGGGAAACTTCATTAAAACTTTGCGGATAGGTGGACCGCCACCTGTTGAAAGGTAACTAGCGGCCGACGTGTTTCTACTGGGGTGAGCCCATCGCCTACGGGCCCCGCCACCCCAGCTGTCGTTCACCATCGGCCTCGTCATTCCACTAGCTACGGGCCGACCCGCACACGCTGGGGTTGACCTGTCAGACGCCGAACGCCGCCGGGTAGACGATCTGGCCGCGCGGCGTTTCGCGCTGCGGGTCTAACGCCAGCGCGAGGAACGTGTCATCGGTGACGTCGAAGTCCGCGCTGACACCGAAGGCCGATGCCGGTGTGAATCCGAATCGCGGGTAGTAGAGGGCATGCCCGAGCACCACGATCAGGTTCTCGCCGAGACTGCGTGCGCGCTCGAGGCCGGCGCGAATGGCCGCCGAACCTGCCCCGGTGCGCTGACACCGTGGCAGCACCGCGCACGGCCCCAGGGCCAGTGCGGGTCCTGCGCCCACGGTGCACCGGGTGAGCAGTGAATGGGCCACGATTTCACCCTCGGCGTCGACACTCACGGTGGACAGACCGTCGATCCATGCCGCCGGATCCGCGCGCAACGCATCAACCAAGTCGGCCTCGTCATGGGCAGGGAAGGCCGCGATATTGACCGCACGTATCGCCGAAACATCCTCGGGAAGCTCGGCGCGGGTGGTCCACGTCGTCACGACAGAAATCCTCTATCCGGAGACTAGTCAGCTACCTTGCGGCACTGATGATTTCAGGCATGCTACGTCTCCGGGACGGATGACGCATCCCATTATTTGCCAATCGCCACTAGTTCATTTCGCGGCGCGTTTGCACGCCACCGTGATGTACGCGATCTGGTGGTCAACATCGTGGCTCCACGTGACGCCTCCGCGGGTTCCGGCTCCGTCTCCAACGCCGCCACCGGCCTTGGTCTGGGTGGTGGTATCGGCCCACACCGCCGGGCCAATCCGGGTGCCGACCACCGAGCCGGCGTCCAAGGCGCAGTTGCCGATTCGTTCGTACTGAACTTTATAGCCCTGCGATTGCAGCTGGGCACCGAGTTCGCTGGGTGTCTGTGGGGATTTGGGTCCCGCGGAAGCGGGCGCCGCAGACAGCAATGCGAGCGAAGTACATGCCACTGCCGACAGGCCGAGGGTAGATTTGAACATGCCACACCTTCCTGGAGTGGTTCTGAAGGCGTTGGCGGCGGGAGACTTTGGCGAGACGACCGCCGCCAACGCTTTGGGTGAGATTGCACCGTTACGCACAACGGCAGCTGAGCTCCATGCATTCCCCGATGGGTGAGGCCACACTCACATAGCCGTTCTCTGGGGTACGGATGTACTCCAAATATGGCTTGCTGCTTTCAAATCCGACGTTGTCGGCGATGACGAGCGCGCCGGGTGCCAGCTTGTCCTCGAGGAGCTTGAGAATCGGCAGGTCGAGGTCCGGCCAGCCGTCAAGCAGCAGAAATTCGATGGGCCCCTCAACCGTCTTCAGCGTCTCGCGGGCGTCGCCCTCCAGGATGGTGATCAGATCGGACACCCCAGCCTCGGCGAAGGTCGCGCGGGAAGCCGCGATCTTCGTGGTGTTCATCTCGGTGGTGATGATGCGTCCAAAACCGTTATCGCGAACAGCGGCGGCCGAATGCAGGGTGGAGATGCCGTACGACAGGCCGTACTTGACGATCGTCTTCGGCTTGGCCGCGCGGACCAGGCTGTAGAGCAGCCGTCCGGCATCGGGCGCGATGGGGACGTAGGTGTTCTGGAACAGCTCGACGCGCTCCTCGACAGACTTTCTATGGAAGGTGTCCCGGTCGACGGGGGGCGCATCATGCGACGCGTTCTCGAAGAGCCGGTCCACGATCGTGGCGAATTCGGGTTCATGAAGTGTTGTTGTCATGGCTTTAGAATAGACGCAACGTCTCGTCTAGTCTAGGGTGATGATTCGATGAATGCTGTGAATGAGACGGCGAAGGCCCGCGAGTCCGACGAGGCGCGCCGTCATTACGGAAACCGGCATGGCCGCAGCGAGACCGCACGCGAAGCCGTCATCCACGCTGCCGATGATCTGCTGGTCGCCAAGGGCTATGCCGGAGTCACCATGGAGGGCATCGCCAAGGCTGCCGGAGTGGCCAAGCAGACCGTCTATCGATGGTGGAACTCGAAGGCGGACGTGTTGATGGACGTCTTTCTGGAAGATGCCGCTTTCCAGCTCGATCCACCAGACCTCGGCGGCCTCGAAGCCGACCTGCGGCACCACTTGGCCACCACCGCACAATTTCTCACCACCGACGACGCCGGTGCGGTGTTCCGGGCCTTGATTGGCCAGTCGCAGCATGACCCGCAACTCGCCGATGCGTTCCGCGCCCGCTATCTACGCGAGCAGCAGGCGCGCGACCAGATTCCGATCGCGCGCGCCGTGCGCCGAGGGGAGCTGCCGGCCGATGCGGATGTTGCTGGTCTGGCCGAACGGTTGGTGGCGCCGTTGTACTACCGCGTCATCGTGACGGGTGAGTCCGTCGACGGCGGGTTCGTCGACAGAATTGTCAAAGATTTCTTGCGACAATCGGAATAGTGTCAGTCCAGTTGACATTGAACCTGTCATGACCGAGACAACCCCCAATGATTTCCACGCCAATGTCATGACCGAGATCCGCGAAACCGGCGGTGCCGGTGGCTTCTTTGCGCAATTCGACATGTTGATCCTGCATACCGTGGGTGCCAAGTCGGGCGAGCCCCGTCAGAACCCGATGGCCTATCAGCCGGGCGGCGAGGGTGGCGAGATCTACGTATTCGCCTCCAACAATGGGCGGGAGAACAGCTCCGGTTGGTACTACAACGCGCTGGCTCACCCGGATCAGGTATCGGTGGAGATCGGCGACGACCACTACCCGGTGGCGGTGCGTGACGTGGTGGGTGAGGAGCGCGACCGGATTTACGGGCTCCAGGCTGAGCGCTTTGAGAACTTCGCCGAGTATGAACGCAAGACCACCCGCGTCATCCCGGTCTTGGGGCTCACGCGCGCGGATTAGCGAGCGGCCCTGGCAAATTCACACCTACCTCACAGTCGAACGTTGAGGGAGGACTCGCCGAAGAGGTCGGTGCGCGCTTGCCCCGTTTTGGCCGGATTGTCCAGAACAATGGTCAATCGTTATGGGCGATCTACAAACTGGGCAGGCGCAGCGCTGGGTGCTGCAGAAGGGCCGGCTGGTCGCCGGTATCGCTGCGGCATTTGTCATGGCCATCACGGGTTTTGGCTGGGCCGGGTACAACACGACGGTCGGGCAGATCATCACCTCGCACGTGTTGCCCGGAGTGCTGACACCTGCCGGGCAGGATCAGAACATCTTGCTTATGGGCCTGGATAGTCGGCTCGACCAAAATGGCCAGCCGCTGCCGCAGGAGATGTACGACGCGCTGCACGCCGGTGACGAGACGTCCGGTGGATACAACGCCAATGTGCTGATTGTGGTTCACATCCCGGGCGATGGTGGCCCCATGACGGCGGTGTCGATCCCGCGTGACGACTACGTGGATTTGGCGGGCTGCCCCGGGTCGGTGTGTAAGGGCAAGGTCAAGCAGGCGTACGGATTCGCCTACCAGCAGGCGCTGGACCGGCAGGCCAGCGGCGGCTCCGATGTGGCGGGCGCCAACGATCTGACCGCGCGCGAGCAGGCCGCCCGCGAGGCAGGGCGCAAGGCCCAGATCGACACGGTGAGCAACTTTCTGGGTGTGCCGATCGATCATTTCGTGGAGGTGACCCTTGCCGCGTTCTTCCAGATCGCCAAGGCGGTGCAGCCCATCACCGTGTGCCTGAACCACGACACGATCGACGAGTTCTCCGGGGCCAACTTCCACGAGGGCGTTCAGCAGATCGACGCATCCCAGGCGATGGCCTTCGTCAGGCAACGACGGGACGAAAACGACGGCTCGTTTACGGACATGGACCGCACCAGGCGCCAGCAGGCCTTCCTCGTGTCGCTGTTGACCGCGGTTCGCAAGGGCGGGGTGATGTCCAATCCCGCTGCGATACGCAACATTCTGAACGTCGCACACGAGAACGTCGCGATCGACTCCGGGCTCAACCTCGTCGACTTCGCAGCGCGCGCCTCTCAACTGACCAAGAGGCCGATGTCTTTCTACACGCTGCCCATCTCTGACTTCGGCCACGATGCCAACGGTTCGGACGTCAACATCGTCGATCTGCCCACGATCCGGCAGATCGTGCATGACCGCTTCTCCGCCGATATCCCTCCCGCGCCGCCCGCTGCGGCCGCGCCGCCGACGGCAGTTTCTCTGTCGGCGCCCGTAGTGCTCAACGTTGTCAATGCGACGGACCGGGATGGGCTGGGTGCAGCGATCGAAGATGCCTTTACCGCCCGGGGATTCACGCGTGGTCGGGCGACGACGGCAGAGTCCATGTCGACCGAGAGCTCGATCATGTACGGCTCGGATGCCCAGGAGGGCGCGCAGGCGCTCGCCGATCAACTGCACCTGCCGATGACGGAATCCGGTGCGATTGCACCCGGGACGGTCCAGTTGACGGTGGGCTCGCAGTTTCCTGCGGACGACTACATCGCGCACCACAGTGCCGGTAAGAAGGCCGATTCGTCGGCGGAGGCCAATTCCAGCGACGTGATGACCGCAGTGGCGGCAACGGGAACCGGTGTTCAGGCGCCGGCGCCGACCGACTTGAGCCAGATGGGTGCCGACGGCGTCGCGTGCGTCAAGTGAGCTGATCAGCCGTTGCGGAAACGGACATGCAAGGCGTGTACCTCTTCTGCGAGATCCGGCGCCGGACCGTCGGTCTCGATACCGGGGGCCACTGCATTGATCGACAGCGCCGCGACAGGACTCGGGGGCGCACCAAGCGCGGTGAGCCACTGCGTCAGCTGGGCCGAGGAGCTGGCGTACACGATCCGCCCTAGACCGACCCAGGCATGGGCCGCCGAACACATTGGGCAATGCTCACCAGAGGTGTAGACGGTGGATGCCGCGCGCTCGCCCGGTGAAAGATGTTCGGCAGACCACCGTGCGAGCTCGAACTCGGGATGACGGGTCGAATCGCCTCCGCCGACGCGGTTGCGATCCTCGGTCAGCACGGTGCCATCGGGTCCGGTGAGTAGTGATCCAAAGGGCTCGTCGCCCGCGTCAAGGGCTTCGGATGCCAGCTCGACACAGCGCCGCAGGTGGTGGATATCGTTGTCGTCCATAGCCTTCTCATCGTAATCAGGGGCAATGACCAGGCATTTTGGCGGAACCTCATAAACTGTACTTATGCCTCTACCTCCGGGCACGCCCGATCTCGATGTGCTGGACCTGCTGGTGTCCGTTGCCGAGACGGGCAGCCTCGGGGCGGCGGCCCGCAGGCACGGCATCTCCCAGCCCGCGGCCAGCATGCGAATGCGGGCTTTGGAACGCCGTCTGCGCCTGGTGCTGCTGGAGCGAGGTCCCACCGGGTCTCGGTTGACCGACGCCGGACTTGCGGTGGTCGGCCACGCCGCCCCGGTCCTGGCGGCGGCGCGAGAGTTCGTTGCGGGTGTGGCGGCTCTGCATTCCGGTCATACGCCGCGTCTGGTGGTCGCTGCCTCGCGTACCATCGCTGATCACCGGATGCCGCTGTGGCTCACGGCACTTCGTGCACGACATGCCGACGTCCCGGTGTCACTTGAGGTCGGCAACACGCAGCAGGTGTGCGAGCTGGTGCGGGCCGGAAGCGCGACCCTGGGATTCATTGAGGGACCGCACGCACCCGCAGGCTTGGCCGGGGAGGTGCTGGGCGCTGACGAGCTGGTCATCGTGGTGGGGCAGGGGCACAAGTGGGCGCGGCGCCGCAAGCCGGTGACGCTGCGTGAGCTCGCCACCACCCCGCTGCTGATGCGCGAGCCGGGTTCGGGAACCCGCGACACCGTCTGGGAGGTGCTGAGTCAGGTGTGCCAGCCGGCGGCACCGGCGGCGGAGCTGGGTTCAGCGGCCGCGATCAAAGCGGCTGCGGCAACGGGATTAGCCCCCGCGGTGATCAGCCGTCTCATCGCGGCGCCCGAACTGTCGGCCGGGACGTTGGTCGAGGTGACGCTCGCCGATGGCACCGACTTCACGCGCCAGTTCCGGGCGGTGTGGCGACCGGGTGCTGCGCCGACTGGACCGGCACGCGCGTTGGTGGACCTCGCGGCCTCCGACGCCTAGGAGGACAGCGCCCGTAGGTATCGGCGGCGGAATACCCGCTGCGCCACCAGGAGCGCCGGAAAGACCAGCCGCCAGAATCCGGATGGTGCGGGCTTCGTTAGCGAGCGCAGCGTGAGGAACACCGTCCCGCCGTCGTTCCGGTGCACGATGAATGCTTCCTCGCCGGATACGGGATGACCCGGCAACGTGCCGTACGCGAAACCGCACCGGTCGTCGGTGTTGGTCACGGTGACAACGCGTACCGGCTCGTGAACGCTGAATGGCCCCCATCCGAGGCTGATCTGAAACTCGGTACCCTCACGCGCTGTCGCCTCCGGATTCACCCGGAACCCGCTGCGGCGCTTTACACCCCAGTTCAGCACTGCTTGCGAAGCCTCTTGCCATGCGTGCTCTCCGTGCCCGATGGTGACGGTCCGCTCGTATCGCCGTAAGGCGGGCGGGGTGGCGGGCCAGCCACTTTCGGCCAGGTATGTGGCTCCTGCGGGCTGATACGTCAAAGGCTTTGAGCTCATCGCACCGTGCCGATTCGTCGCGCGGTGATGTCGTCGAAGGTCACTGTCTCTCCGCAACTTTCGCAGGCCGGATGGATATGCAGCACCGACCCGCATTCGTGTTCCCAGACGCTCGGCGGAGGACCCTGCGTGACGAATTTGTCGCCCCAGTCCATCAAGGCGAACAGCACCGGCCGCAGCGCACGCCCCGATTCGGTCAGCAGGTATTCATAACGGGGAGGACGCTGTTCGTACTGGCGCTTCTCCAGCACGCCGGCGTCCACGAGCTTGCGCAGCCGGGTGGCCAGGATGTCGCGGCTGGCGCCGGTGTTGCGAACAATCTCGTCGAAGCGTCGATTGCCCAGCATGATCTCGCGCAGGGCCAGCAGGGTCCAGCGTTCCCCGATCACATCGAGGGCATTGGCTATCGAGCAATTTCTCATAGTCGTGAAATCCAACTTAGCACGTTATGCATTTGGTCACACTTAGTTGTGAATTCCAACTGACCGGGCGTATACCGGCAGAAGAGGAGTTCGACGGCGAATTCAGGAGGCAGGGCAATGAGAGATGCAGTCATCGTCGACGCGGTGCGTACACCCGTCGGAAAGGGAAAGCCCGGGGGATCGCTCTCGGGTGTGCACCCGGTCGATCTACACGCACACGCCATTCGCGCACTCGTCGAACGCACCGGGATAGATCCGGCTCTCGTGGATGACGTCATCAGTGGGGCGGTCGGGCAGGTAGGGGAGCAGAGTTCCAACACCGCGAGGTGGGCGGCGCTGGCAGCCGGATTGCCCGAGACGGTCCCGGCGGTCACCGTGGATCGGCAATGTGGCAGCAGTCAGCAGGCCATTCACTTTGCCGCGCAAGGGGTCATCGCAGGCGCATATGACGTCGTGATCGCCTCGGGTATCGAGTCGATGAGTCGGGTACCCATGGGCAGCCAGAGCCTGGGCAAGGACTTTTTCGGCTCGGGGGTTGCCGGTCGCTATCCGGAAGGTCTCGTTCCGCAGGGCATCAGTGCGGAGCTGATCGCGCAGAAATGGAACCTGTCGCGCCGGGATCTGGATGCCTTCGCGGCCGAAAGTCACCGGCGCGCCGCGCAGGCCTGGGCCGAGGGGAGATTCGCGCGCGATGTGGTGCCGATCAAGGCCCCCAACGTCGATGGTGAGCTGGTTGAGGTACTCACCGACGAATCCGTGAGGTCATCGACCACGGTGGATGTCTTGGCGGGGCTCAAACCCGCCTTCCGTAATGAGTTGTGGGAGGAACGCTTCCCGCAGATTGATTGGAAGGTGACGGCGGGGAATTCGTCGCCGATCAACGATGGCGCATCGGCTGTGCTCATCACCTCCAGTGAGGCCGCCAAGCGTCTTGGACTGACTCCGCGGGCCCGCGTGCATTCGGTGGCGGTGGTGGGTGATGATCCGTTGTACATGCTTACCGGAGTCATCCCCGCGACTGCGAAAGTCCTTGACCGCGCGGGTCTATCGTTGGCGGATATCGACGCCTTCGAAGTCAACGAGGCCTTTGCCTCGGTGGTTCTGGCCTGGCAGGCGGAGACCGGTGCCGATTTGTCCAAGGTCAACATCAACGGCGGCGCCACCGCCATCGGGCACCCGCTGGGGGCCAGCGGTGGGCGGTTGATGACCACACTGGTATCGGTGTTGGAGCAGACCGGCGGACGCTACGGTTTGCAAACCATGTGCGAGGCAGGCGGTTTGGCGAACGCGACCATCATTGAGCGGATTTAGGGGCTGACGCGGCAAGTTACGGAAGGGTTGTTCGCATCAACATCACGTTGTAGGCCGACCACAGCGACAAGTTGAAGTACAACTCCTTGCCGGTTGTCCACGGATGCAGGTACGGCGCGTAGGGGCCACCCGGCATCTGTGACTCGGTGACGATGACCTGTGGTGGACTCCACGGGCCCTGCGGCGCCGGGGAGGTCGAGAGCAGGACGTCTCCCTGCTTGTCGCCGTACATCACCAGATACTTCTTGAGGTAGGTGTTGTATTGCGCCGACATCTCACCCACCGGGCCCGAGAGGATCGGGGTCGCCGCATTGGGGTCACCCGGCACCCAGGAACCCCGGTCGGTGTTCCAGAACTCATGCTTGGTGGCGTCGGGCAGGTTGCCGGGCAACGCGCGCGACACGAAGCCGGATCCGCTTCGCCCGGAAGGGGTTCCGAAGATGTAGATGTAGCCGTCGTTGCCTTTGACGTAGGCGGCCTGCTGAAAGTTCTCATTGCCCGGCGTGAAGGGAACCTGGCTGATGGCGTCGGGGGAGGCCGGACGAATGCTCTGCGGGAAGGTCTTCCAGTTCTGACCGTTGTCGTTGGACACCGCGGTGGCCGAGTAGTTGGTGGTCCATTCCCCGGCGCTGTCCCAGCTCTTGATGGACATGTAGTTCATGTACTGCGTACGTCCGACGGAGATGGCGGCCGTGGGAATGATGCCCCGTTCCTGGGCGGCCCACTTGATGGGCGGGATGATCTGCTTGGAGTAGCCGGGGCGTGACTGTGGAGATCCGGCGTACGGGTTGGAGGTCGATCCCTCCGCCACGGCCAGGCCGCGTGAAAGCGACTTGTCCTGGGTGCGCAGCAGGGTGTTGTACCGCCACTGCTGGCTTCTCATTCCGCAGTATCCGTAGGTATCGCCAAAGGCCATCAGCACCTGGCGGCCGGCGGAATCGCCGTTGTCCCACATGATTCCGAGGTCGGTACCGGAGATGCTGAACTTCTGAAGGGTGTTGGCGCCGGTGTCCACCCCGGTCACCCAGCCGACGACCGACGTGCTCGGGGAGACGGCGGCCTCGGCGGCCGGGCCGACGGCAGGAGCCGGAGGAGCGGGAGCGACGGCAGCGGCCTGCTGATCTTGCAGATTGTTCGGTGAGCCGGGTTCTGGGGGGTTGGGCAGGCCCGGATGCGCCAGCTCCTGAGCCCATCCGGGCTTCTTCTTGGCGCTCTGTTGAGGCAGGACCTGCTTGAGGATGGCCAGCGGCAGCTTGCCCAGCTCCGGCAGTGGGGCCTTGTCATTGGCGCCCGCGGGCCTGCGGCCGATCGGGGGAGCCTGGCCGGGCATGCCGTCGTCGGGAACCGGGGTCGGTGGCTGCAGGCCCGCGGCCGGGCCGGTGCATGGGTCGGCGTACGCCATGGGCGCAACATCGATGGCGACGCTTGATCCGATAACGGCCGAGGTCATCAAAACCACGGAGATTCGGCGACGCCTCGACATGTCAGACCTTCCCGGGGCAGGACGCCATCTCGACGTCAGCAATTGACTCCCGTGACGATAGTGGCCTGTGGGGCCAATGTGGCTATTGGTGCATCGATAGGTATGTTCCCGTGACCGGGCTGAAATCAGCCGAGGTGCCGCGCACTGATTTCTGGAGACCGTGATCAGTTATCTGTGGAGGAGGGCGTTGCTGCGCTCGAATTACCCCGATTTGCTCAGTTTTCCGGCAACCAGCACGGCGCTCGACGCCGCGGACAGCTATCTTGACTGCCATGGCATCAGGGTCGAAGACGCCCACTGTCCGCGTGAGCACTCCCAACGGAATCGTCGAAGGCTTCGTGCGGGGAGGCGTGCGGCGCTTCCGGTCCATTCCCTACGCCCGCCCGCCGATCGGATTACTGCGTCTGCGGGCGCCGCAACCGGCTCTGCCGTGGGACGGGGTGCGTGACTGCACCGAGTTCGGCGCGGCGGCACCGCAGCGGCGCCGCTACCGGGTGCTGGGGCCCGGGCGCGTGCAGCGGGCCAGCGAGGACTGCCTGACGGTCAACGTCGTCACTCCTGACCGCCCATCCAACGAACCGCTACCGGTGATGTTCTTCATCTACGGCGGCGGTTACCTCCTGGGTAGCTCGGCCACCCCGCTGTACGACGGCGGCTCGCTGGCCCGGCGCGGATGTGTGTACGTCTCGGTGAACTACCGGGTGGGAGCACTGGGTGCGCTCGATCTGTCATCGCTGTCCAATCGCGAACACACCATTGACGGCAACCTGTTTCTGCGCGATGTAGTGCTGGCCCTGCAGTGGGTGCATGACAACATCGCCACCTTCGGCGGTGACCCGCAGAATGTGACGATTTTCGGCGAGAGCGCCGGAGCGCACTGCGTGGAGACGCTGATGGCCACCCCCGCAGCCGGCGGCCTGTTTCACCGTGCGATCTGTCAGAGCACCGCCAGTGGAATGGCCGTGCCCGCCGATTCGGCTGCGCTTTATGCCCAGAAATTCGCCCATATCCTCGGGGCAGCACCGGAAGCGGCCGCACAGGCGGTGCTGCGTGCGACCCCCGCCGAACTGGGGGCCGCCCTCGACGCACTGATTGCCGACATCGTGACGAACATGCCCGGCGGATCGTTTGCGATCGGTCCATGCATCGATGGTCACTATCTGCCGCGTCACCCCGTCGAGGCCATGGAACACGGTGAGGCACATCGCGTTCCGTTGATCGTCGGGCACAACGCCGACGAGGCCAAGCTGTTCACGCGGGTGCTCAAGATGATGCCGCTGTCCGAGGAGGCGCTGGAGGGGATGCTGATGCGGGGCGGGCCCGTGCATCGTGACCGCATCGTGGCGGCATATCCGGGATATCCGGGGCGATCCGCGCGGGTCAAACTCGCCGGAGATATGAACTTCTCGACGGCCGCCTGGCAAATGGCGGAGGCGCACCATCGGTATGCACCGGTGTATTTCTACCGGTACGACTATGCGCCCGGGGCGCTGCGCATGGCCGGAATGGGCGCCACACATGCCACCGAATTGCTCGCGGTGTTCGATAGTTACCGCGGCGCGATGGGCACTGTGATGGCGGGAGCTCTTGGCCAGCGTGATGCGGTGCGAGTCAGCAATGATGTGCAACGGCGCTGGCTTGCGTTCGCGCGCAGTGGAATTCCCGGTGACGGTTGGCCGGTCTACGAGCCGCCGGATCGCGCAGTGATGGTGTTCGACCACGCCACGCGCGTGGAGCTGGACCCGGAGGCGACACGTCGTGCGGCGTGGGAAGGCTTCAGCCTCACCCTCTGATTTGACCATTGTGGCCCAACCGGTTGGTTACCTAGGATGTGCCGATGGCAAAGAAGCCCATCCGCATCAACACCGTCAACGGCACCGTCGAAGGATTCACCCGGGGCGGCGTGCATCGCTTCCGTGGGATTCCCTACGCTGAGCCGCCGGTGGGTCCGCTGCGCCTGCGCGCGCCACGCCCGGCCCAGCCGTGGACGGGAGTGCGCAAGTGCCGCACCTGGGGTGCGGCGTCCATTCAGCAGCATCGCTTCGCGATCATCCTGCCCGGCAAGCCGCAGAAGCTCAGCGAGGACTGCCTGACCCTCAACGTGGTCGCGCCCGAGGGGCCGGTCAGTGGGCCATTGCCGGTGATGTTCTTCATCCATGGCGGGGGCTACTTCCTGGGTAGCTCAGCGACCCCGCTGTATGACGGCGCGAGTCTTGCACGCCGTGGATGTGTATATGTGTCGGTCAACTACCGCTTGGGTGGGCTCGGCTGTGTGGACCTCTCGTCGCTGTCGGACGAGAAGCACACCATCGACAGCAACCTGTACCTACGCGACTTGGTGCTGGCGCTGCAGTGGGTGCGCGACAACATCGGTGCCTTCGGGGGTGATCCCCACAACGTGACGATCTTCGGAGAGAGCGCCGGGTCGCACGCCGTGAACACGCTGCTTGCGGTGCCCTCGGCCGCAGGACTGTTCCACCGGGCAATCTGCCAGAGCACCGCCAGCGGGCTGGTGGTCAGCGCCCAAGACGCCGTGGTGAACGCGCGCCAGTTCGCGAAGTATCTGGGTGCGACCGACTCGAACGCGGCCGAAACAGTTCTCTCCGCGAAGCCGAAGAATCTGGTGAAGGCCCTGTTCCGGCTGATCGGATCGGCCAAACACATACCAGGTCTGTCGCTGCGGATCGGGCCGAGCGTCGACGGTGACGTACTGCCTCTCGATCCCGTCGAGGCCATGGAACGCGGTGAGGCGCATCGTGTTCCACTCATCATTGGGTACAACGCCGAAGAGGCGACTCTGTTCACCAAGATCCTCAAGATCCTTCCGATCACCCCGGAGGCGCTTGAGCACGCGTTGTCCAAGGACGGGCCGGAGTTTGTTCAGCGCATTGTCGATAGTTACCACGGGTATCCGTCGGAGAAGGCGCTCCTACAGCTGGCCGGCGACTTGGCATTCGGCTCGGCGGCATGGCGCGTGGCAGAGGCGCACGGCCAATACGCGCCGACGTACTTCTACCGGTACGACTACGCGACGCGCGCATTACGCCGTTACGGGCTGGGACCCACCCACGCGATCGAACTCCTCGCGGTCTTCGGTACCTACCGGACCATCGCCGGGCCCATCCTGGCGGGACGCAAAGATCGCGCCGCCGCACGGGCCGTCAGCGACGAGATGCAGAGGCGCTGGCTGTCATTCGCGCGCACCGGGAGCCCCGGTGACGGCTGGCCCGCCCACACGGTGCCGGAGCGTCAGGTGTTGATCATCGATAATCCGTCCAGGCTAGAGGCCGATCCTGACGGGGATCGGCGCCCGCTGTGGCAGGACGCCACGTCGATCGTCTGATCACGTGGCGGCGGTACCTTGGGCCCATGATTATTGTGACGAGCAACGACATCCCCGGGTACAAGATCGCCGCGGTGTTCGGCGAGGTCTTCGGTTTGACCGTGCGATCGCGGCACATCGGCTCCAACCTTGCCGCTTCGTTCAAGTCGATCGCGGGCGGTGAGCTCAAGGGCATCACTCAGCTGTTGCACGAGAGTCGTCGCGAAGCACTGTCCCGATTGGCGGCAGAAGCCGAGTCGCGCGGCGCGAATGCGGTGGTCGCGTTCCGATTCGAGACCACCGAGTACGCCAACACGGGCGTCGAGGTGTGTGCCTACGGCACCGCCGTCGGCATTCAGCCACTCCAATAGCGACCGTTCGGTAAGACACGGTTCACTTGATCCGGGCAGAATCAGGCGGGTGAGCAACGCGCGCGCCGGACAGCCGGCCCAGCCGGAAGACCTCATCGACATCGCCCACGTGGTGACGGCCTACTACGCGATTGACCCCGACCCGGGGGACGTGGCACAGCAGGTCGTCTTCGGGACCTCCGGGCACCGGGGGTCGAGTCTCGACGGCGCCTTCAACGAGGCGCACATCGTCGCTACCACCCAGGCCATCGTCGAATACCGGGCCTCGCAGGGCACCACCGGGCCACTGTTCATCGGCCGTGACACCCACGCGCTCTCCGAACCCGCGTGGACCAGCGCTCTGGAAGTGTTGGCCGCCAATGGTGTTGTGGTGGCAGTGGATTCACGGGACCGATACACCCCGACTCCGGCGGTGAGCCACGCCATCCTGCGGCGCAACCAGGGCAAGACCACGGGGCTGGCCGACGGGATAGTCGTTACCCCGTCGCATAACCCGCCCCGCGACGGCGGGTTCAAATACAACCCACCGCATGGCGGCCCTGCCGATACCGATGCCACCGGGGCGATCGCCGCGCGCGCCAACGAGATTCTGCGCTCGGGCTGGCGCTCGGTGAAACGGGTCCCGCTGGCAGAGGCGCTGAAATCCGTGCAGCGGTATGACTTTCAGCAGACATATGTGGACGATCTGATCAACGTCATCGACCTCGATGTCATCAAGGGCGCAGGCATCCGGATCGGCGCCGACCCGCTGGGCGGGGCCAGCGTCGACTACTGGGCGGCCATCGCCGATCGCTGGTCGCTGGACCTGACCGTGGTGAACCCGCTTGTGGATGCCACCTGGCGGTTCATGACTCTGGATCATGACGGCAAGATCCGGATGGACTGCTCCTCGCCCGATGCGATGGCCTCGTTGGTGGCGTCGCGGGACAAGTACCAGATCGCGACCGGGAACGACGCCGACTCGGATCGACACGGCATCGTGACTCCCGATGCGGGACTGATGAATCCCAACCACTACCTGGCGGTGGCCATCGACTACCTATTCAGCCACCGGGACGGTTGGGCCGCCGAGACCGCCGTAGGCAAGACGCTGGTGAGTTCGTCGATCATCGACCGGGTGGTGGCCGGGCTGAACCGAACGCTGCTCGAGGTGCCGGTTGGATTCAAGTGGTTTGTGGACGGGTTGATCGGCGGGACAATCGGTTTCGGTGGCGAGGAGAGCGCCGGGGCGTCCTTCCTGCGTCGTGACGGCTCGGTGTGGACTACCGACAAGGACGGCATCATCGCCGCCCTGCTGGCCTCGGAGATCCTCGCGGTCACCGGGGCTACGCCCTCGCAGCGCTACGCGCAGCTGACCGAGAAGTACGGCGCCCCAACATATGCTCGTGTCGATGCGCCCGCGAGCCGTGAGCAGAAGGCTGTGTTGGGCAAGCTATCGCCCGAGCAGGTAAGCGCCACCGAACTGGCCGGTGAGCCCATCGTGGCCAAGCTGACCAATGCGCCCGGCAACGGTGCCCCGATCGGCGGGCTCAAGGTTGTCACCGAAAACGCCTGGTTCGCGGCACGGCCGTCGGGTACCGAGGATGTATACAAGATCTATGCAGAATCGTTTCTGGGGGCAGAACACTTGCGGCAGGTGCAGGACGCTGCCCGCGAGGTGGTCTCATCGGTGATCGGGTAAGCGGCTGTCCCGGTAACGAGGCGGACACTAAACCACGCCTGCCTTGGGAGATCTGGGTCCTGGTTGTCGCGTGCCTGGTGATCGCGCTGGGGTTTGGCGTGGTGGCACCCGCATTGCCGCAGTACGCGCGTAGCTTCGGGGTCAGTGTCACGGCGGCGACCGCGGTGGTGAGCTCGTTCGCCGCATTCCGGCTGGTGTTCGCACCGGCCGCCGGCGCGCTGGTGCAGCGGCTGGGGGAGCGCTGGGTCTACATGTCCGGGTTGCTGATCGTCGCGTTATCCACCGGGTGCTGCGCCTTCGTGCATGACTACTGGCAGCTGCTGGTGTTCCGGTCGCTCGGCGGTGTCGGCTCCACCATGTTCACCGTGTCGGCGGCCGCGCTGCTGGTGCGCATCGCGCCCGAAGAGATTCGCGGGCGTGCACAGGGGCTGTACGGGTCGAGCTTCCTGCTCGGGATGGTGGCCGGTCCGGTCTTGGGTAGTGCCGTGGTGGGCCTGAGTCTTTCGGCGCCGTTCATCATCTACGCGGCGGCGCTGGTGGCCGTCGCCGTGCTGGTCCACTTCGGGCTGCGGCGCTCCACGCTGCTGGAGGTCGCCGAAGAGCATCACGGCGCTCCGGTGACACTGAAATCCGCGCTGCATCACCGAACCTTCCTGGCCGCGCTGATGTCGAATTTCAGTGCGGGGTGGGCCATCTTCGGAATCCGTGGGGCCTTGCTGCCGCTGTTTGTGATTGAGGCGCTGCATCAGCGACCGGGCGCCGCTGGACTGGTGTTCGCCGCATTCGCGGCGGGGGACGTGTCCACGGCTTTTCTCGCGGGATCGTGGTCCGATGACATCGGGCGTAAGCCGCTGGTGGTGGCCGGGCTGGTGGTCTGCGGTTCGACCGTGGTGGCGATGGGTTTCACGTCGTCGCTGCCGGCGCTCATCGTGCTGTCGCTTATCGGTGGGATAGGCGCCGGTTTGTATGCGTCGCCGCAACAGGCCGCGGTGGCCGATGTGGTGGGCAGCCGGGGCCGGGCAGGGACGGCACTGGCGACCTTCCAGATGACCTCCGATATCGGGCTGGTGATAGGACCCGTCGTCGCGGGGGTCATCGCCGAGCACACGTCGTACGGATGGGCGTTCGTGGTGGGTGGTGCGATGCCACTGATCGCGGCTGTGGCGTGGGTGTTCGCACCGGAGACGCTGGGGAGACTTGCGTCACCGCAGGTTAGGAGTATGCAGGAAGTAGCAGAGGATGTCGGCGGTCCTGAGCGCTGAGATTTTGAGAGCCCGTCGCCGTGGTGTAACTTCGTCCGAGCACACAACTAAACATGGGGCTATGGCGCAGCTGGTAGCGCACCACACTGGCAGTGTGGGGGTCAGGGGTTCGAGTCCCCTTAGCTCCACCATAACGGGCTTACACGAACCCGTGACCGTCACGACATGGCGGTCAGGGCGAGTCAGTCCGCTCGGAGAGAAACAACGCTAAGAGCCTCGGCAGTGCCGGGGCTCTTAGCGTTGTTTGTAGGGACTGGTAACGCGGTTGTTGCTGGTCCGGCGTCGGATCTCGGCAAATGTGTGGTGCAGTGGTCGGTGATGGCAGCGTCGACTTGTTCAGCGGCCAGGTATGACAGATTCTGACCACTCGACTCAAGTCGTGGGCAGCGGTACGAACTACGGGTCTCACATGCCGTAGAGGTCAAGCAGTTTCAGTGTGACGCCATTGGTCCAGCCGAAGCCGTCTTGCAGCGGGTACTCACCGCCACCTCCGACCCGCGCGCTGTCTCCCTCGACCACGTACTTCTCGACCAGCTTGTCTTCCTTTGAATAGACGTGTTTCACAGTGTTAAGGAAGCGGACGCCGATTTCTTTGGCAAGTGTGGGCTCTCCATAACGGCGCAAGCCATTGACCGCGATCCATTGCAGCGGCGCCCAACCGTTGGGTGCGTCCCACTGTTGGCCGGTGGTCGTGGTGGTCGTTACCAGACCGCCGGGTTGCAGCAGCGTGTTGCGCGTTGCGATGGCTGTCATCTTGGCGCGCTCGGGTGACGCAACGCCGGTGAACAATGGATACAGGGTGGCCGCGGTGATCGCATCACGCGGCTGACGCAGCTGCCAGTCGTAGTCGCCGTAGTAACCGTGTTCGTTCCAAAGGTAGCGGTTGACTGCACTGGCGCGCTGCTGGGCGCGAGTCGAGAAGTCGGCAGTGCACGAGGCATCGCCCGTGATGGTGCAGCCTTTGGCGATTGTTGTCTCAAGTTGGAACATCAAGCTGTTCAGGTCGATTGGCACGATCGCGGTAGTTCGGATGCTCGCGAGCGTCTTGCCATCGCCGAGCCAGCGTGAGCTGTAGTCCCAGCCGCTCTCGGCGCCGGCCCGTAGGTCGCGCCATACTTCGTTTGCAGGACGGCCAGGTGCTTCCTCGGCGGTCTTGGTGTCTTCGAGATATGACTCATCACGTCTGGTGTCGCTGGCGTCCCAGTAGCGGTTGAGGACCGTGCCGTCGGGCATGGTGACCACATGGCGTGCCGCGGTGCCTGGCGGAGTTTCGTGCTCGCCCTGCATCCAGTACTCATGCTCTTTGCGCAGCGCTGGCAGGTACTTTCGATAAATGCCATCGCCTTCCGCCTGCGCGGCGAGGTCCACCATGTTCGCGAAGAAGGGCGGTTGGGAGCGGCTCGCGTAATACGTGCGATTGCCGTTTGGCACATGACCTATCGTGTTGATGAGGTACGCGAAGTTGTCGAGCATGTCATCGACGAGGTCCTCCCGTTCGGACACCTGCAGGCCGAGCATGGTGGAGTACGTGTCCCAGTAATAGCCCTCCTGGAACCGTCCGCCCGGCACTACATACGGTTTGGGTAGCGCGATCAACGAACTGTTCGGCGGCACAGTGACGCTCGCTCGTGTGAGCCTGGGCCACAGCCAGTCGATGTGTTCGCGCAGTGTCTGGTTTGGCGGTGGCGTGATGTGCTCAGCGGCAGGTGGTGTGAAGTGCTGTTCGGTGAACGCCTTGAGGGAAAAACCCGGTTCTGCTCTTTGTTGCCGGTATAGCTGAACGATTGAGGCCGGGTCCGTATCTAACGTTGAATCGACAAAAGTCTTTTGATCGGGGTAAAGCCGTGCGCTCTGCACCGCGACGAAGAGATCGCCATAGAGTTGGTTTGGCGGCTGCGGCAGCGCCGTATTCGCGGTCGGCCGCGCCGACTGTGTATCGGCCCGGTGGTCGCTTTCTGTCAGCGAGACACAGCTCGTGATGGTCATGCAGGCGGTGACTATCGCGAGGGTTTTGCGAAGCAGTGGTGCAGATTTCGGGTTAGTCAACCTGGCTGGTGCGGCCTGCAGTCGATTCAACGTGCGTGTCTCCTATTGTGGTTCTTGGGGTTTAGCCGCAGAGGTGACCTTACGGCGGGCCAACCGCCAGAAACCAGACGCCTGCGGGGTGCAGGCGCCTTCCTAGGTGGCGCAGTGACTGCGCCATCCGGTGTCCAGGTCTCGTGCCGTGGATGCCTCTGCGGTGGCGTGGATGGGAGTTTATACGTAGGTCGGGAATGATGGTGGCGGTCCTCAAATTGAAGCCGCACGAAGATGGAAGTGGCTGACCGCGATTCGCCGCGAACCCCAAACACTATGGGGAGCTTGCACGCTCTGCGCGTGACGTTTTCGACGCGACAGTGGCTAGTCCATTGCGACAAGCCGTTCTTGAACAAGCTGCGGACCGCTGTGGGTGCTGGGCAGAAGCTTGCGAAGGCGCCGGCGGTGGCACAGACATCCCAGCCCGGGCTGCTCATGTGCTCAGTGATCGCTAGTCCGATCCCACGTCCGCACCGGTAACCAATACAGAAGGCATCTGTTACTCATCTCGCCGCGTTGGGTTGATCGGAGATACGCGGTCCCACCTGAAGCGGGCTATACCAATTGGTCTACTATCACTTTGGTGGTGCACGCTTGATTTAGGCCCCGTCACTCTGGTCAATGCTTGTATGTGTGAACCTGATTCGGAAGGGAAGCTATGCCACAAAAGAGGCGACTGGCCTACGGAGATCACCCGAGTCAATACGTCGACATTCTTGAGCCGGCCGCGCCTGCTCTGGGCCTGCTTCTTGTTATCCATGGCGGTTTCTGGCGAGAAGCGCTGGGCGCTGAACTCACCGCGCCGATAGCCGAAGACCTGTGCGCCGAGGGCTTTCTCGTCGCGAATATCGAGTACCGCAGGGTCGGCGGTGGCGGAGGGTGGCCACAAACATTTGACGATGTCACGGCGGCGGCCGAAGCGGCCAGACGCGCCAATCCAGATCTCACGCAATCATTAGTGGTGGGACACTCCGCCGGTGGACATCTCGCTCTTCTTGCCCTTGCTGCCGGATCGGCCGACTTCGCCGTCGCGTTGGCTCCGGTTAGCGACATCGACCGCGCACTGCGGGAGAACCTCGGTGATGGTGCTGCGGCAGAATTTCTTGGCGCCGTGGGAATTTCGCCGAATGAGGTTGCGTCGGCATCGCCGGTTCGCAAGCTTGGGCACCGGCGGCATCATGTCCTCGTACATGGCGTGCGTGACATCAATATCCCCGTCGAACACTCCCAGCACTACGTCTCCGCTGCTAGAGCACTGGAGACTCCCGCTGACTATTTCGAATTCTCCGAACTGGATCACTTCGATCTGATCGACCCGTCCTCGTCGGCTTGGTATGCGGCCAAACAGTGGATTTGGTATCAGCTGAAGGCAAGGTAGGCCGGTCTCCGCCCGCAGGCCCGCCGCACGGATTACCGGTACGGCGGGCCGAGCGTGTGGCCCCCGTGATCGCTTAGGCCACGAAGACGGCGAGTTGCACCCTGATATCGACTCCGAAGTCGATGAATCCGCGGACTCGGACGCCGCCATTGTCAGGCACCACATTGTGGACCTGGCAGACGGCGTTGCCTTGGAAGGGCACATCCTGGGCGTTGACTTCCGAGGTGGACACCATGACCACACTGAACGGGCCCACGCCCGGGATGGCCAGACGCGTTCGATATCCGCCGTGGGATGTAACAACAAACCGCTTCACGATTGCCTGAACATCGGCCTCTTGGCTGTCGTCTTCTCCTACGGCATCCAACGGCTCGGCCACGGTGTCAGTGAATGTCGTCTCGGAAACTTTCTCGCTAGTTGTCATTGTTCCTCCATGTTGATGACGTCGGCGGGAATTGTGATGCACACAATTCCCAATGGGCCCTTTAATTTTCGGCCTCACGACGACCACCGACACGAGTAATCGACTACCTGCGTTTCGCGGGCAGTCGACGGTGTGCGGATCGCACGTCGGTCAGCCGATCGCAGACTTCCGTGCGGCGATACGTAGCCGGATCTTTTGGCGTTCGGCTTCGGACATGCCACCCCACATCCCATGAGGTTCTTCGATCTCCAGAGCGTAGGTAAGGCAGAGCGTTGTCACGGGGCAGCGTCGACACACTGCTCTGGCGTGCTGTTCCCGGAGTCTTCGTTCAATGGGGCGTTCGTCGTCATCGGAGTAGAACAGGTCGTGGTTGGCGTTTCGGCACGCGCCCAGTAGCTGCCATGCGAACCCCGCGCTAAGAGCCGTCGTCTCGGCTACCCGAACATCTTCCACGCAAATCCTTCCCGCGCATGTCCGCTACCTTCAGCGTTGTTGACAGAAACCTCACACGAATTGGTTGCCTTGATGTGAATTAGACGTTGCACCAATGAAATCAACCGCCAGTCGGTGTCTATTCGTCTCGTAGGAGCCCAAAAGTGCACGCGCATTGCGTAAAGTGCGGCAGAGTGGGCGTCGGGCGAGGCCGGTGACCAGCCTGGTTCCGCTCTGCGCTGTGATGTGTTAGCTGGGCCATCCCGGGACTTGGAGAGGAAGGCGTCAGACCGTGACCCCGAGAATGCGACGAATTTCAGAACGACGCGGTTACCGCATGTTCGCGTTGCTCGCACTGATCTGTGCGTTGTGCGCCCCGCCTGTGGCCGCGGCTGACACTGTGCAGATCAGCCCGGCGAATGAACGTCGGCTCCAAGAGCTACTGGCCGAGCGAAACCGTATCGGAGCCGAGAACCCGGGGCAGCTGAGTGCCGCGGTGTCGGCACTCTTTCTGCACGTGCCCTACAGTGCCAACACCTTGATCGGATCCGCTTCGGTCCCCGAGCAGTTGGTCGTTGAACTCACGCGCGTGGACTGCTTCACGTACGCCGACTATGTCGAAGCGTTGAAGCGGTCCAGTAATCGCGCCGATTTCATCGCTCAGCTGACACAGATCCGGTACCGCGGGGGTGAAATCAGCTTCACGCAACGCCGCCACTTCTTTACCGATTGGGCCGCAGACGCTCCCATCAATGCCACCGATGTGACGGCCAGCCTGGGGGCATCCGCAGAACAGGTCGCCAAGATACTGAATCTGAAGGATTCCGGCGGAAACTACCTGCCCGGACTGCCGACGCGGCCGCGCACGGTTACCTACATACCGAGCGCCCGTGTTTCCGATGGCGTCATCGCCAATCTCCACGACGGTGACTACCTCGGCGCCTACGCGACGGCTGGCGGGCTCGATGTCACCCATGTAGGAGTCTTCCTGCACACGCCGAACGGGCCGGTGCTGCGCAACGCCTCGTCATTGCGGGCGAACAACCAAGTCGTCGACACGCCGCTGGGGGAATATCTGGGCACGGTTCCGGGAATTGTCGTACTGCGACCGATTTGATGAAGCCCACAGTGGCGCCTGCTTCTGACTAGGGGGCGGGGCTCAGCGTATCCGCCGAAGTGCTTACTCCTGAGATGCCACGGGAAGCGTTGGGCGGAACCAGGGTTGATGCCGCGGGACTCAGGGTGTCTGCCGATACCGATACCCCCGAGCGTCCTGGGGGTAGCAGTGGAACCCCTGTGGCCGCAGGGTATCCCGGAGGTCCGTACTGCAGCGCCCCGATCACCGGTGGGGGTGGGGGCGCTGCCGGGCCGGGGTCGGCGTATGCGACACCGGTACTCGCGAATAGCACCAGTGTGCTGTCCGCGCCTGACCCCCTCGATGGCTAAGGCGCGCCAGGCTCAGCTTCGTCGGCCGCGCTCGGCCAGACACATTGCTCGGTGAGCTAGGCAGATTGATTAGAGCTGTTCCACTATTGCCAGGACTCGGATTGTCGCGGCGAACCAGTGATCCGGCGCCTTAATGCTGTCTCCGGAGCCTAGGGACTTGCCAAACTGGTGCAGCGCCGAGGCAGTTCTATGAAATCCCACAGCAGCGAGATCGTTTGCACAGGAATGTATTTGCTGCTGTATGCCACCAGCGCAGTGGTCCAGCCCGGTGTGCGCGATTTGGGACAATAGCGACTGTGCTGCCAGTACCGAGCGGTCTAGCGGATCGGGGGGGACATCGTGATGCTCCGGCAGTGCACCGGTTGTGGCCGGTGCGAAATCGAACACGGACACCTCGGTGTCCAACATGGCGGCCAGTGGTTCCACGATCAGGCGCCCGTGTGAGCGCCGCGCGATCCCGCTGAGAAATACCGGTTGGGCTTGCTCTCTGATCACGCTCAAGGCGCGGTGCAGGGCATCGAGCGCTCCGGGTGCCACCGAGCGATATTCGTCGGCGATGAGTGCCCGGCCGTCGTGAGCGTCGGCAACCTCGGCCACCAAGCGCTGGGCGCCGGGGGAGTAGGACATGGACACCACCCGGTGCACCGCGAACACCCTGACGAACTCGGCCTCGATCCGCGGCCTGACGAATCGAGGTGGTTGTGAGGTGATTTCGCGTTCTACGAGGGAAAATTCGTGGTGTGCTAGATGATTGGGCAGCGATTCCCAGGCCCGTCCTAGCGGGAGCACGGACGTCTTGGCCACGGCCGAGCGGGTGAGTTCCAGTCCGCGATTGGCGTGCCGCACTGCGGACTCGGTCACCACCGAAGAACTGGCGAGCCGTTCCAGGGTGGTGCCCGCGATGCGCCTCCCCCCCACCACCTCGCCGGCGAAGCCCGGATCGTCGTCGACGGGCCAGCTGCGGTGGATGACCATCGGGATCGAGTCGCTCACCAGATAGACCGTCGCCGACACCGCGTCGTCCGTTCGGGTGAGTCGCGCGCCGAGCGCGGTGAGACGGGTCAACCGGATTCGGGTGGAGGCCTTTTCACCGGTGCCCAGGATCTGTGCCCGGGTCAGGCGTGGGCTGCTGGATGCCAGACCGCGAGCATGCACCTCGGCCAACAGCTCGGCCACCCGCAGATCAGAGAATGCGGCGTGGCGGGTGCGATACGCGCTAAATTGGGTATGCAGGTCCTGCAATGTGTCGGCAAGCCATCGGATGTTGTCGCGGTCGAGGTCCGCTGCGGCTCGATCGAGCTTCCCCGACAGCACGTCGGTGACGTTGACGGTTCCGGAGCGCAACAGCTCCGTGGCGAGATCGCAGGCTTCCGCGGTGGGCTTTTCGTCCCGGTCGGCGGTCGATGCGACCTCGATCTCTAGGCGCGTTGTGCCGGGATCGATCGCGTCCGCGAGGCGGAACGCCCATACCGCCAGCACAACGGTCACCGCGGACGCCTGCTTGTCCGCATCCGTGAGGGCGAAGTCGAGATGTTCGGGAATCATGAAACGAACTGTGCTGGAGGTTAATTCTACCGTGGGTGGTTGACCGCGCCGAACCGTTGCCGGATAGCCAGCGGCTCGGCGGCGCTCGGCGGCCTTCATGGTGGCCGCACCGAACGTCGCGGCCAGTTCGGCGTCGGTGAACATCGCGGGTGACCAGTCGGAACCCGCCGTGGCATCTTCTGTGTCCTGAGCGGCCCGCTGGTATCCGAGCACCAGGCCGATGCGGTGCCGGCACAGTGTGGTTGCCCCGCAGGTGCAGTCGGCCTGCGTGACGGCTTGATCGGCCGCTAGCGCTGAGACGTTTCCGTCGTGCCAGCGGGCGGTGACGGTGCCGTCAGGTGCCTGTGATACCACCGGTGGTGTCTCCGAATCCAGTTCGCGCTGAGCACGTTTCACCAGGCCCTTATTCGTCAGCCCGATGAGCGCCGCCTCGGTGATGATGTCCAGGTCTGAACGGCACGGTTTTTCAGCCATGCGCGGCCAAACATTCGGCGAGGAAGTCGACCAGATGCCCGGGCGTGAGGGCGCCAACCTCGACTCCGAAGGAGGCCAGCAGCTGGCCGACCGCGCGGTCATAGGACGGCTCGGCGTTCTCATCGAGCGCGGCCAGTGCGAACACCTTGCTGCCCTGCTCGACCAGGGCACGCAGTTGTCCGGTGAAGTTTCGAGGGTCCCCGCCTTCGAACAGGTCGCTGATGAGCACGAAGATGGTGCGCTGCGGGTTTTCGATAAGCCCCGCACCGTAGGTCACCGCCTTGGCGATATCGGTGCCGCCGCCCAGCTGCACCTTCATCAGCAGCTCCACCGGGTCGGTGAGATCCCTGGTGAGGTCGATGATCGAGGTGTCGAAGGCGACGAGATGAGTCTTCACCCCAGGCAGGTTCCACAGGCAGCTCGCAGTGACCGCGGAGTGGATGACAGATCCGAGCATCGAACCGGACTGATCGACCAGCATAATGATCTGCCACTTCTCCAGATGGCGCCGACTGCGAGAGGTGAATAGCGGCCGTTCGATCACGATGCGCCGGTGCTCGGTGTCGTAGTGACGCAGGTTGCGCCAGATGGTGGCACGCACATCCAGATCCCGCGAGCTGCCGCGGATGCTACGCCGGCGCAGTCGCGGACCCGAAAATGCTTCCCGCACTTCAACGGACAGCTTGTCGACGAGATCCTGCACGACGGCCGCTACGAGCTTGCGGGCCATGTCGAGCACGTCCTGGTTCATCAGATGTTTCGTCCGCAGCACGGCGCGCAGCAGGGTCTGGTTGGGGCGGGCGCGGACAAGCACGTCGGGATTGGTCACGATCTCTTGGATCTGATAGCGCTCCAAGGCGTCTCGTTCCAGACGTTCGACCGTGTCGCGGGGAAAGAGCCGGTGCACTTCGTTGATCCACTCGACGGTGCCGACGAGCGACTCACCGTCGCCTCCGCCGCGTTCACCGGACGGCCGGGTGCCGCGGGCCGCCAGCTCGTCGTCGCGTCCGTACAGCCACGACAGCGCGGCATCCTGACCGGCCATGTCGCCGGTGAGCCGGGCGCAGTTGCCGCCCGGCTCACCCAGGATTAGGCGCCAGCGTTGCAGCATAAGCTCGTTCGGGTCTTCCTGCTGGTTCACGGGTTCAGCCCCACTTCCGATAGCAGGTTGTCGACGCGCTCCTCGATCCTCGCGGCATAGGCCAGCAACGCGGGATCGGACTCTGTGCGCACGAATGCCCGGCCTCCGGCCGTCCGGCCACGCGCCACCAGTATCCGGTCGGCGATGCGGGCGCGCTCGCGCGGCGGAAAGTACTCGAAGGCCTGGCGCACGGCGGGCAGGGCCGAAAGGAAATCGCGTTCGGCCATATCCTCGACGATGTGGTCCACGGCGCTGAGTACGTCGAATCCCGAACCGTCCTGAGTGTGCAGAACCTGTTCTCGCGCAAGACCGAACATGCCGACGAGAAAGTCTCCGAGGGTCTCGGGCATGCTCATGGCCCGCACCATGTCCACCGGATCGACGGCAGCCTCGTCGTCCAGCCGCCAGCGGGCACCCAGGGCCGCACCGCGCAGATCGGGTGGGGCCTGTGGGTCTCGGCTGATGCGTTCCATGGTGCCCAGGAAGGTGGGTCTGTCGAGGGCGGCCGCCTCACCGGCGTGCGTCAGTGCATCGCAGACGGCCGCGAGGGCGGCGACTTCGCTGCGATCGGCGTCGCGTGTGCGTGCGCGGGCCGACTCGGCCAGCCATTCGATCCTGCGTGCTGCGGCCGCGACCAGCGGCGGAAACCGGTCGTGGTGGCGGACCTGGTAGATCCAGTCGTGGCGCCACAAGGCCAGCAGCGCGGACAGGAAGGTACCGAGCCCGCCCAGGTCGTAACTGTCGGCGATGGCCTGGGCGGCGGGGGGCACGAGCTCGCCGAGCACCTCGTCGCTGCCGCAGAGCACGGCATCGAACAGTGCCGGGCCGAGCGTGGCCGGTGTCGTGCCGCCATCGGCCACCGATTCACGCAACACATGTGCCACGGCAGCGCCGAGGGTAGCGCCATGGGCGCCGGCCTCCAGGAGTTTGGGAAGTTGGGTATCCCGCATCTGCAATGCCCAGCGTTCCGTGGTCGCCGGGTCGGTGCCCGCGGTGGGCCCCGAAATGCGCTCGAATCCCGGGATACCCAGCACCCGAAGACAATTCAGAATGTGGCTGCGGTCCAGGTCCGCCTCGACGGTCAGGGTCAGCCGGAGCTCACGAGGCGGCGTCAGATCATGTTCGGCGAGCAGTCGCTCGACATCGGGTACCAGTGGCGGCAACGGGGTGTCGGGATGAAGCTCGCCGTGGGCGGTGCCGGTGAGGACTGCGAGCATTTCCAGGACGGCGGGATGGGTTCCGGTCTGCAGCACACCGCGGGCGGCCCACGGCAGCGGAGCCGGTAAGTCTTCGGTGATCAGGGCGGCTGCCAACCCGTCGAGGATGTCGGTGCGGGCGCGTACGGGATGTCCGCGCAGCCGGGCTAGGCCCTCGGAGAGGGACTGGGCCGCAATCAGATCCGCGGTGGAGACGGGGACATGACGTTCGCGCAGCCGGCCGGCGACATCCGCGATGAGCCGCTGGCCGGCCGCTTCGGCACTGTCGTGCCATACGTGGTGGTAGTAGCCCGGCGAGGGCATACCAGACTGATAGCCCGAGAACGCGTCGAGGCGCCGGTAGGAATAAGGGATGAGGTAGTTGCCGACGCGGTGGCCCTCCGGGGGCGGGGGTACCGCGGGCCATTGCGCCAGATCATCGCGTTCGGCGGTGAGTGAAACGAGCGCCGGTCGGTGAAACCCTCCGGTCACCACCACGATGGGGCGTCCACGAGCGAAGTATTTTGCGGCGCAAATCCACTGGGCCATGTACTCCTCGCGGGCCGCATCTGAGTCCCCACCCCGCGCGTCCCCGCGCAGGGTGTCGAAATACCGGGCCAGGGTGTGGTACTCGGCTCCGGGCACCTCGACGAGGTGATCCCACAGCACGTCGTTGTTGTCCATCCCGAACTCCGCACACAGCCGGGAGGTGACGGCAATATGCCGGGCATCGGCATCGGAGTAGCGGTTGGTTCTTTCCTCGAAGGCGTTATGCCAGGCCGGAAGGTCGATGAACCGGAACTCGGCGCCGACGGCCTTGGCCGTGGTCAGTGCCACCCATTCCGGGGAGTAGTCGCAAAACGGTGCCCAGATCATCCGGTGGACGTTAGGGCCGGTAAGGAAGCTGAACAGGGCGATCGGCAATCGGTGTCCCAGCAGCAACTCGTCGATTCGATCGTTGAAGTCGGCGCTGCCTTCGACGAGAACGTAAGCCGGAGAGACGTTGTGGATCACGTCGCGCACCAGCCGGGCACATGCCGGGCTGTGGTGGCGAACCCCGATGAAGTGGACGGTCAATCGGCGCTCAGTAGGTGTCGGGCCTGATAGAAGTCCTTCCAGGCCTTTCCGTTTCGCCGGGCGGTGTGATGGTCGATGTAGGTGCGCACCTTGGTGAGGTCATCGGCGTTGTCCTTGACGGCGGTGCCGGAGATAGCCTCCACGATATCGGCGGCAGACCCGGCCTCGCGGCGCAGGAACCAGCCTCGGATACCGACGGCGTGCGCCACCGACACGGCCTCGGCGGTGCTCATCACGGAGCTGAGCGATTCGATGGGGGTGCCGTCAGCGGTTCGGCCCGTCCGCAATTCGCGGAATATCGTCACCAGGATCTCCAGCACGTCGGGGCTCTGAGCGATCGTGACGCCGGACTCCGCGAGCATCCGGGCAGACTCGGTGGTGACCAGGGCCAGCTCGGTCTCCATATCCCTGATCGGAAACACCGTCTCGAAGTTGAAGCGTCGCTTGAGCGCGGCACTCATCTCGTTGACGCCACGGTCCCGGGTGTTCGCGGTGGCGATCACGTTGAAGCCGGCCCGTGCGAAAACCAGCCCGTCGGCGCCGTGCAGTTCCGGTATGGCCAACACGCGCTCGGAGAGTACCGAGAGCAGACTGTCCTGAACTTCCAAGGGACAGCGCGTGATTTCCTCGAAGCGCACCACCTTGCCGGTGCGCATGGCTGATAGCAGAGGAGCCGGTACCACCGAATCCGGGCTGGGCCCCTGTGCCAGTAGCATCGCGTAGTTCCACGAGTACTTGATCTGATCCTCGGTGGTGGCGGCGCCACCCTGGATGACAAAGGTGGACTCGCCGGTGACGGCGGCTGCGATCAGTTCGGACAGCCAGGATTTTGCGGTTCCCGGATCGCCCACCAACATGAGACCGCGGTTGGTGGCCAGGGTGACCAGCGCTCGATCAATCAGGGAGGGATCGCCGACGAATTTGCGCTCGATACCGAGCTTGCGGTCGCCGAGAATGAAGGCTCTGGCCGTTCGCATGCTCAGCGCCCAGCCGGGCGGCCGGTCGTCGGGGTCGTTGTCGCGCAGCCGCCGCAGTTCCTCGGCGTACCGGATCTCGGCCGGTGGCCTCTGCATATCACTTGTCACAGTGGTCCTCTCGCGTCAGTCATGGTCGGTGCCGCTCCAGTTCCGTCAGGTCCGCCAGGATTTCGGAAATGAGTACGGGGTCGATATCACCGTAAGTCCCGGACGACAGCCAGACCCGCTGGATGGTCTGGTCTCCCAGCATGTCGGGTTCGCCCACCGGAATTCCCGGATCGAGGTCGATGCTCACCTCGGCACCCGAGGGCAGGGTCTGGATGACGCTGTTCTGCACCCCCGCATCGGCGGGGGTGTCACGGTTCCAGCCCTGTTTGGCTAGGCCGAGCAGCACGCGCGACGGCACCGTCAGCTTGTCGAACCGGGATAGGACGTTGGTGGACTTCTCGGAGTCGGTGAGTCGGTATGCCGGACGGCTCAGTTGCGGAAATGGTTGCAGCAGTTCGTAGTCCGCGAACAACTCGGACCAGGCGGCCAGCAGCTCGGCGGACAGCTGGGCGGGATGCACCACGCCGACGACAGCGTTTTCGTCCAATTCGAACGGATTGTCTTCGGCGTCGGCGAAGGAGTTGTCCTCGGCGACCCGGAAGCTCTGCAGCAGTGGCGAATTGGGCTCTGCGGTCTCGTAGGTACCCCAGACCAGCCGACGTACCAGCACGCCGACCAGGGGATGGGACACGAAGTAGGCGCGGAAGTCCGCGGCGTCGAAGCGGCGCTGATACCGCATGGCGCGCTGCAGCCGGGCGATCTGATCGGAGGCCGCGCCCCGCACGTCCTTCTTCAGGGCCGAGAACTGTTTGGTGGCTGCGGCCGCTAGGTCCGGGTCGTCGGTGGCCGCGGGCTTGGGCAGAGCCTTGCGCGGCTTGTCGTCGGCGTCGGTGAGGTAGGGCTTGAGGCTCTCGTCGAATCCGACGATGAACTGTCGGGGCCCGAAGTCGAGCGTGGCCGTACCTTGCGGGGACAAACCGAAATCCGGGACGAGCCGGTCGCCCAGTTGCTCGGGGGTCAGCTCCAGTTCGTCGGCGATCTGCTCGATCTTGTCGGCGGCCTTGGCCCGCAGGGCCTTGAACGGTACCTTCTGCGAAATGCGGTAGAGGTGCATGAGCGCGACATCGGTCCCGATGTCGGAGAGGACGTCCAGACCGGCAACCGCGCGCTGGTGTGCGCTTTCTCCCGGCCAGGCCTGGATCAGTGGTGAGAGGGAACGCACCGTGTCGTCATCGCCCAGCCAACCCTGCAGGCGCAGAACCCACACATCCTTGCTGGAATAGTCCATCCGGCGGTACTGCTGGAAGAGTGCCCACGCCCACTGCGCCAGCGATCCCGGATCGCATAGTGCGGCCACGGTTTCCAACCCGGGGTAGCGCGCGTCGGCATCGCCGAGCTGACACATGGTGATCAGGGCCGGAACCAGCTCCCGCGGCAACGCCGATTGCCGTCCGGACAGCCTGACCTGCGGAAGTAGCTGCGGTGCAAGCCAAGGGGGAAGAGCGGGGATCCTGGCGGGCAAGATGGTGAGGGGGTCCGTGTCCAGCAGCACCGCGATGGCGGCGGCGGGCTCCTCGCCATAGCTGCGCGCACGGTCGACGATCTCCACCCGCGAGTGATCCGCCGCCAGACGGCGCAATGCCGCCTCGGCACCCCGGCGACGGGCTCCCGCCTTGCCCAGCGCAGCAGGTACCAGATACGCCACGGCGTCCAGCCCGTGACAGCGAAGCCAATCCAGGGCAACGGTGCGGAGTTTGCCGCGGCGCAGCAGGAATTCGGCCATCCGGTGCGCCACCTCGTGACTGCGCACCGGAATCAGCGTGTAGGCGGCCGCCACCGCGCTCTTGTCGAGCGCACGTACGGCGGCGGCGTAGGCATCCGTGCCGAAGCGCGCCAGCGCATAGGGCAGCCATCCCGCATCCCAGTAACGGGCAGTTGGTGCCCAGTGACGCACCAACGCCAACGCATCATCGCCAGAAAGCTCGACCAGTGCCCCTTCCATCTGCCAATCCGAGTAACCGCCTTCGGCGAGGCGCTGCCAGGACGGCATGTACTGCGGTGTGAACCGGAAGGTGGGCTGCCTGGCCAAAAGACGCTCGCGTTCTCCCGGCGGCCAATGAAAGGCTACGGCCAGCTCAGCTTGCAGCTCGAATACCGGCGGTTTGGCGGCCTTCTTCCGGCCGATCCACGGTGGATTCAGGAGAATCGTTGGTGGCGAGTCGGATTCGGGCAGGGCATCTTGCATTGCCGTGATCTTCTCGATGGTTGCCCTGGTCGCATCGTCCAGCGCGGGCAACGCCGTGGCTATCTGCTCGGGCTGGGTGAGCACGTAGGCCTGCAGCTCGACTGCCGCGGCTTCGGTTCCTGAGTGAGCCAGCGCAGGTAGACCGATACTCGGGTGGCGCTCGAGAGCGGATCGGATGGCGCCGTAGCCGCCTCGGGCGCCGGCGTATCCGAGAAGCTGCCGGAATGCTTCGGGTGTCGGGCAGTGGGCGAGGAGGTCCATTAGCTCGACACGCCCGTCGGTGTCCGCCTCGTTTTTGAAGGCGGCTGCGATCGCCTCGGTTACCGCGGTGCCGGCGCGCACCGCAGCAGTCGCGAAGCTGGGCATGCTGCTCAGTCGGGTGTAGATGGTAGGCGTGTTTACCACGAGCTCATGTACTTGCGATTGTGTCTTCACGGTGCACAGCAGCAGGTTGAAGCTCAGATGGTCTATTGGTGTTAGGGCTAGCGCGGCGTCGATCAGGTCCGGTTCGGTGGGGGCGATATAGGCCGCGTGCACGGGATGAATCGCAGGATCGCGAAGCTCGGTGACCGCGAGGCGGTATTCCGATTCGGGCAGTGTGGCGAGGGTCCGCCGCAGCAACTCGGGCTGCGCGGTTCGCCAGGACACCGCGGGGTCCGGCTGGTACGTCAGCCCCCGGTACCAGGAACCGAAATGCGTGGACTGCGCCCAGGCCTGAATCGCCGGGGTGGTTCCGTAGGTGTCCAAGGTCCAGGCGAGCAGGCCGACCGACCCGGAAAACCCTAGCAATGCCGGTAGTGCGAGCTTGAGATCGGGTCTATCCCAATCACATTCGCTGATACTGTCGCGGACCTGATCGGTGGTGGACGACCGGGCCAGCTCCTTGTCGATCTCCACCGATTGGGCTTCAAAGCAATCTCGCGCGCTGACCCTCTCGATCGGTTTGAGGGCCTGCGGCCGGTCCCACCCGCGCCACGGGATCACCCGGTTGAGCCACTTGTCCGGCAAGGAAAATGGGGTCATTGTGCAGTTGCTCCCGTCACGTCGATAATGATTTCCGAAGCGAACACCAGACCTGTGTCGGCGAACGTGCCTCGATCCAGTCGCACCGATATTTCTTGGGTTTCGATCTCCCGTGGATCGGCAGGAATGCCTGGGTCGAGCCAGATATCGACGATGCGGCCACTGGGCGCAGACCGCGAGATCTGGCGGCGGAATGGACCGTCGATCATCTCGCCGATCTCCCATCCCCGGCTGCTGAGCGCAGTGAGTGAGAACGTCTTTGCCGTGGCCTGCGCAAATCTGGAGAGCTCCTGCTCCCGCAGATCCTGCTCGGTAGCTTTGACCACCGGCCGGTTGATCTGCGGGAAGGGCTGCAGCAGCTCGTAATCGGCGAACATCCTGCCCCAGGTGGCCATATGCTCAGGGGCGTGGAGTGGATGCGCGATGCCCACGGCGTGGGACGGCGCGAGGGATATCAGGGCGTCATTGTCGTCGGCAAGGGTCCGGTCCTCGGCCACCCGGAAGAGACTGACTTCCCCGGTTGGTGAAAATGCGGCCCACAGCAGGCGTCTGACGACATGGATCAGCAGCGGATGCGACACGAACAGTGATTCGAATTCCTCAACGCTCCAACGTCGTTCGTGAACCATGGCGTCTTCGAATCGGCGCAGTTGTTCCTTCGCCACGGTGCGCACCTGTCGGCGCAGCGCCGAGAAGTGACGGTAGGAGTCTTCGGCGCGGACGGCGTCATCGCCCTTACCTGGTTTGGGTAGGGCCTTCAACGCGGTACCTGATTCGTTGGTCACCACGGGCTGCAGCCGTTCGTCGAATCGGACCGTGAATACCCGGCTGCCGTAGTCCAGTGCCAGGGCTGAGGCGTCGCTGAGGCCAAGGTCGGGTACCAGGCGGTCCGCCATCTGCTCCGCCGACAGTGACCGGCTCAACGCGATCTCCCGTATCTTGCCTTTTGCCCTTTCTTTCAGTGGCTTTGAGCGCTCGCGCTGAGAGATGCGATAGATGGTGAGCAGAGCGTGGTCAGAGCCGATGTTGGCCAGCACGTCCAGTCCGTGGGGGACTCTGGCGCTGCGTCCCAGTGCGGGCCAGCGCCGGATGATGTCGTTGAGCCGATCGACCGTCTCGTCGTCGGCAAACCAGGCCAGTGCGTCGAGCGCCCAGGAATGGCGTACGGGTGCGCCAATGCGGTCCCATGCCTCGTGTAGCGACCATGTCAGCGCGCGCAGTGTCACGGTGTCGCAGATTTCGGCGATGGCGGTGAGCCCGGCGTAGGGATGATCGGGGCTCGACATCATCAGCATGACGACGATGGCGTTCACGCTCGCGGTCGGCAGTGGCGTTCCATCGGTGAGCGTGACGGGCGTCAACAGTGCCCCTGCGGCCCAATCCGGCACGGAAGGAATCCGTTTCGGCAGGACTAGCATGGGGTCGAGTTCGATGATTGCGCCGATAGCGGTGGCGGCGGCATCGCCGTAATGGCGGCTCGACTCGATGACCGCAGTCGAGCTGTCGGTGCGAGCCAAGTACCGCAGTGCGAGCTGGGCGCTCTCGCGAAGGGCGCCCAGCGGGCCCAACGCCGCGGGCACCAACATCGGGGCTACGGCGGCTCCGTGCCTGCGGAAGTAGGTTCGCGCGGCGATGGCTAGGAGTCGACGTCTTCCGGCGAGCCAGAGAGCTTGGTTCTCGGCAACCTCGCGAGTAATGATCGGTCCCAAGAGCGCCGACGCGGCCTCCGGTTCCTTCTCGGCCATCTGGGTGGCCAGAGCGCCGAGTGCCGGTCCGTGTCGGTGCAGGGCCGCAGGAAACCAATAGCCCGGCGAAAAACACCAAAGGGGCACCCAGCGGTCCTCGACGAGCTTGTGGGCCAGTTCCACTGGACCGTTGAGCAGAATCGATTGGAAGTCGGTGCCGGACAGCTTGCCCTGTTCGCCGTCGGCTTCCAGATCGCCCCAAGTCCGCGTGCCCAACCGCGGTTCATGTTCGGGAAAATTCCGCAGCTTCTCTAATTCATCTGGGTTCCAGCATAGTTCGGCATCCGGAGGTGTGGGTAGCTCACCGAGCACGACAGGTTTGACCTTCGGCTGTTTTCTGCTCCAAGGCGGGGAGACCAGCAGCTCGGGCAGTTCCGCGGCGTCTGTGGTCGCGCCGGCGTCTGGCGCGGGAACAGAACCCTGCGGCAGTCGGGCACCCAGATGTGGGCGTAACGCCAGATGCATGGCGAGCAGCTCGGCCGATGCGGGGTCGTGGCGCCCTGCCAGCTGGTCCGCGGCGCGCATCGGGAAGCGGGCCATCGCCAGCTCCACCGACTGTCGCACCCCAGGTTTGTTGGCATGCCGCAGCAATGCCGCGAAGGCGTCGTCACCGGGAAGGCAGGCCAGCGCCTCGGAAACCACCCTGGCGCGCCCCTTCGACAGGTACCCGTCGAGAATACGATCGAGAACGGGAACTAGGGCCGGCCCGAACCGGTCCACCAGTGTGGGCAGAATCCGCCGATAATCCTGGTAATACGAGTCCCAGCCGGTGTCGTGGAAAAGCAGCTCGCAGACCATGTCAATCGAGGAGACACTTGTCAGCAGCTCTAGCCGAGAGCGATTCTCAACTAGCCCGATTGGCTCCTTGCAGGCCTCGGAAACCCATTGTGTCTCCGTCGGGAACATAAATGCCGCCACGCATTTCGTCTTATCCGAGATGCGGGCAGGGGAGATAGCATGCACCGCCCGCCGGTATTCGTCGTCGCCTACGAGGGTTAGGCGCTCGCGTAGTCGCTGCGCCACATCGAAACATTCGATCCGCACGTGGCTCCATACGTCGGGAACAGGCGAATCCGCTGAACTCCACATGCTGAACAAAGGGGGGCCGCCGGCCAGCTGGACGGCCGTCCGTAATGCCAAGGCAAGACCGTGCTCGGAGATCCACAGGTCCGCGTAGTCGGCAGGCTTGATGCCATCTACCAGGTTCAGGCGTGCCACCGCAGCGGCGCCGAGTGGATCCGGCTGCCCGGCGAGGTAGCGGCGTCCGGCCTCGGCGGGCTCGGGAAACGTCCGGTGGTACCCGAGCATCGCCTCGATATCCGCACGCCTGGTCTCGAAGGTCGTGTTCCTTATCCGGGCTATGGCGTCCTCGTCGACGGGACGTATCGAAATCGGCGGATCGCCGCGCCGCGGCAGGATGAGTTTGCGCCAGGACGGCGCCATTGTCACCGACGACTCATCAGTTGCCGAGCCGATGTCTTCCACGGCAGTGCCCCCCTAGTCCGATTGCTCGCATTCTTGAGGATAGCTGTGGGGGCTCTTGTGGTCGTTATGAACAGGTAGCTGGATGACCGGCTCGGCACCACCGCCGGCAGGTTTGTGTCGGGCTATACAGCGACTGAAGTTTCCGCCCGAGGATAGTGTCGAGGCTCCATCGCCCCGGGTCTGGACTGTTAACGCGGTCATTGCGCGGTGCGTTCAGTCACCCGGATTCCATATCTGTCACGAATAGATTGGCAGGCAGGCCAGCCAGGTAAAGCGAACCGATTATGCGACCCAACGACAGACTGGCCAAGCCACAGCTATCTAAACGTTGTGGCGGCTGCGCGGTCAGCCCTGCTGTTTGCCCATTGGGGCTAGTTATCGCGTCAGCGTTGACGGTACCCGTAGGGGTGCTGATTTACTACGAGACGGAGTGACAGATAGACACGCTCACTCACTGCTGAGTTCGACGACGACCAATGCCGTGCCGAGTCTTCGAGCACAAGTGCGCCCATTCCTCGACAGGTTGCTCACATTCGCTATAGTTCGTGGTTGTGGGGATCCGTACGAGGTTTGATGGGTTGCCTATCAAACCGGATGCTGATTTGTCAGTGCGCGGAGCCTGCCCGGAAGGACGTCCGGTCTCTTCGGCGATCGGGAGGCGCGTGCTGCTGGTGGCCACAGCTCGATCAGCTATCACGCCGACCGTCAGTCGCGCCGGGAACCAATGCGTTGAAAATGAGTAGAGCGAATAGCGTCGATTGTTCGGTTGTCAGAGCATTCGCGAGGGGCGAAACAGTCGATTCCGTAGATCAGATATGTCCGGTGATGCGCTGGGCCAGCTGGTGGTTAGGTCCGCTGTTGGGGGGAATCGGCGCCTACTCAGTCTACGTACTGTTGAGGGAAATCTGGGGCAACTGCCGCTTTGGTGTTAACGCAAGCTCGCGGGGATTTGAGCTCATATTCGGTGAGGTTACCCGGACCTTCTTCATAGTTGCCCTGGCATCTGGTGTCGTGTACGCGGTGTTGCGCCGAATACCAGTCAGATGGTCCGTCGCGCTCGCTGCCTTCGGGGCTCTCGTCACAGCTGTTGTGGCCGTTTGGATAACAGTGTCGGTGCGTCACCATCCATACACCGATAGCTACGACTGCATCCCGCCTTGGTGGCCGAGCTGGATACCGCTGTAGCCACCGGGGCTTGCTCGCAGTTCAGTCAATCGAGCTACGGCTGGCAATGGCAAAGGGGATTGAGGTTGAGTCTTCGGTCGCGGGTCGTCCCCGAAGGTGGGCGATGCGAACCGCTCTGGGGCGGTGTTACGCCAAATCGGCCGCGCCGCATTCGAGAGTGAAGACGGGTGCAACTAGCATGGCGTCGAAAGAGGTTGCCTAAAAATGCCTTCCGGTCATTGTCGAGGAAACTCCGACGATATCCCAGTTGAGTACAGCGATATTTCCGGGCTGAGCGACGAGGATCGCGCGTGGGTTGAGAGTGTCAGACAGCAGGAGCTCGAACGAGCTATCCGCAGGCGTGCGTTCGAGGAGCTCGTCAGTCGGGGTGTTCCGGTAGCGCCCGAAATCTCGCCGGTGCCGCCAGAGTCTGCGTCTGACATATTGCGAGAGTCGGATTGACGGAAATGATCAGGACTGTCAACGGTTTGTGAAAACTGACCCTCAGCGCATCCGGAAAACTGACCCACCTGGCTTGGTTATTGGGTTGCGGTTAGGAGTTATGGGGCGAATGCTGCGGGCTGTGGATATGCATGCTGGCGAGGTGAGTCACCTCGTCAGTCGTGCGGGCTTTGATCGATGCCCAGTTGCCTCAGTGGCGGGGTCTGCCAATCGGGTGTGCCGGGCGCTGGAACAGTCAACACGATTTTTCGTATCGGTGAGTAGCTTGCGGCGCGCCTTCCGTTGCAGGGTGAAGATCCTGACGCGGTGTTGCAGCAGATGCAGGCCGAGTCCGATGCTGCGGCGAAACTGCTTGGGCAGGCTCGATTTCCAACACCGCCGCTGGTAGTGATCGGCGCTTCCGGGCCGGATTATGGATTGCCGTGGATGGTGCAAACTTGGCTGCCCGGTGCCGTCGCCACCGATCGCGATCCAAGCGACTCGGAGCAGTTTGCCCAGGATCTGGCTGAGTTCGTCGCCGAAGTGCGCTTGATTGCGGCTGCCGGCCAGAGGCTCGAGGGCTCTGGTCGCGGAGGTGCGCTCACTGCTCACGATAAGTGGATGCAAACCTGTTTCGGGCGCAGCGTCGGGCTGCTGGATGTGCCGCGCTTGCGGCAGATGTGGGAACAGATGCGTGAATTGCCGCGCGGTGCTGACGCCGATGTGACCCGTCATGGCGATCTGATTCCGGGAAACCTGCTCGTCTCCGATTGCGGAAGCTTAGTGGGTGTCCCCGATGTGGGCGGCGTTGGTCCGGCAGATCCCGCACTGGATCCAGTGAGTGGCTGGCACCTTCTCGATACTGCGGCCCGCAAGGTGTCTCGTGAGCGGCTGCAACCCGATGAGCTTCAGTGTGCGGCCCATGCTTTGGCGCGATCCAGCTCGTCCAGGCCGAACAACGCGATCTCCCCGGGAACCATCCACGAGAGCGCGTGCAAGGTGTGCGCCACCCATTCCTTGTCAGTCACCACGGCGATCTTTTTGAAGGCCGAATGGCGCTGGAAAAGCATCCCGAAGCCCAGTTTCAGGTCTTCGGCCAGCCCGCCTGGGCCAAAACCCTCGTAGTCGCTGGCGATGACCTCAACGATCCGCAGTTCATCTGACGCCAGTGATTGTTCGATGACCGGTGTGAACTCGCGTAGCTCGTCGCCGGCCAGCCTGCCGGACACCCGGAATCCAATGACGCCCTTCGGCATATCAGTCAATTTTTCGATCATCGTTCCATCGTGCTGCAGACCCGTTTGCCTATCAAGGCACGGGTGCACGCCGGAATCGAGCTTTGAGCGACATCGCATGTTTTTCCACCACGAACCAGCTCAGTGCCGCAAGAGGCAGGGTGAGTGCAGTCGCAACCAGGAAGAACAGGAATGGTGGCAGGACGGCGAGTCCCGCGACGGCCAACAGCTGCTGGATGGGGAATGCGTAGATGTAGACGCCATACGACAAGTCGTTGCGTAGGTTGAGTCTTGTGTCATGGATGAGGGCACCGGATACGATGACCACATACGCCAATGGCAGGGCGCCGATTACTCGATAGTTGGAGGTCAGTCCCGAGAGCGCAAGAATGCCAAGGCATATCGCGACAAGGGACCATCGTGCGGGCAGGGCGTCTCGATACTGGTGCAGCACCGCCCCGGCCGCGAACATCAGCGCAAAGCGCGCCACCATCTGCGGAATGGTCTCCATCGCGAAGACCGGATACGACAGATATGCTGCGGCACAGAGGAATAACACGAAAGCGGCGGGAACAACCCATTGCCGCTTCAGTGCTCCCGTTATTCCCAGAGCCGCCACCGCGATGTAGCAGACGAATTCGAAGATGAGCGTCCAGATCGACCCGTTCCAGATGCCGGGCCACGGAATGTTGCGCGGTGTTCCGTCGATACCGGCGTAGAACACGTTGAGCATGGCGTTGTTGAGGAAGTACTCGAACGGTTTGGAAGAGCCCAACAAGCTCGCTGCCGAGCCGCCTTGGATGGCGACGCTGACGGGGGCGATGACGAACGCCGTGATCGCCAGGCATATCCATAAGCCGGGGAAGATGCGCAAAGCACGGGCGATGAAGAAGTCGCGCGGACTGGGGTGGCGCATCCAGCTTGCGGTGATCAGGAACCCTGACAATGCGAAGAAGCCGTCGACACCTACTTGTGCCAGTAGCCCTTCGTATGCGGGGAACGGCAGGCGGTGTCCGGTGAGAGGCCAGGAATGCCACAAAATGACGGTCGTCGCCAACCCGAGCCGCCACGCGTTCAGCGCGTTCTGCCGAGGATCGAATACTTGTCCGAGAGTCATCTGACCCCCTGCGTAGAGCTAGGTGCGCACCCACTAGGTGGCGTTATCGAACTATGCGGCGAATGCTTGCGCCCGTTGCGCGGCCCCTTGTGATCGGGATGAGCGCACCATACGCCCAATCAAGATCATGGATGACGATTTCTCGGCCAGATAATTGGAAAACGCCCATTTTCGACCTGGCTGGTCGGTGTAGGCGAGAATTTGATTGATGAAACAGGTGGAGGTACCCGAAGAGCTGGTCGCCGCCGCGGCGAAGGCGCGGACCGTCGCGGTGCTCACCGGCGCCGGCATGTCCGCCGAAAGCGGGCTGCCCACCTTTCGCGATGCGCAGACCGGACTGTGGTCGAAGTACGACCCGATGACATTGGCGACACCGGAAGCCTGGAACGAAGACCCTGGGCTGGTGTGGGCGTGGTATCAGAATCGGCGCATCCAGCTGATGGCGGTGCAGCCCAACGACGGCCACCGCGCGTTGGCGCAGTGGGGATCGCGCCGTGACGTCAAGATTGTCACCCAGAACGTGGATGACCTCCATGAACGTGCAGGCAGTGCAGAGGTCACCCATGTTCACGGCAGCCTGCTCAAATCGCATTGCGACACCTGCCGGACAGGATTTGACGTGAGTGTCGCCGTGCCCGAGTCCGAGCGGGTCGCACCGCCCGAGTGCGACTGCGGCGGAAAAGTCCGGCCGAGCATAGTGTGGTTCGGCGAGATGCTTCCCGAGGTCGAGTTCGGTCACGCCGTCGCGCATGCGCAGAACTGTGAATTGATGTTGCTCATCGGGACCTCCGGCATCGTGTATCCGGCGGCGGGACTGCCGCAGCTGGCACTGAGTCGTGGGGCGACGGTTGTCGAGATCAACCCGCAGGAGACCGATCTCTCGGACCGCGCGGATCTCGTGTGGCGGGCCACCGCTGCCACTGCACTGCCGGCTCTGGTAGAGGCACTTTCGCTCTAGCGGGCGGGCTGAGTACCGTTGGCCCGTATGGGAAACACACGAAGTATCGGTATCCCTGTGGCGCGCGCGATTCGTTCGGGCTAAACGTTTCACCTCACGGCACCCGGCTCAGACGTCCGTTCGTGCCGCCCACCCTTGTGTCGGTTACGTTATTTTAGATAACGTATCTATCGAGACGAGTATTCACCTCAACGTCGAGGTGAATGTGGATGGAGGCATGCGTGTTTGAGCAGCCGGGCAATGACATGTTTGAGCAGCCGGGCAATGACATCGGATTCGACGGACGGGTGGCGATCGTCACCGGCGCCGGTGGTGGGCTTGGGCGCGAATACGCTCTGCTGCTCGCCAGTCGCGGCGCCAAGGTCCTCGTCAACGACATCGGATCACCCGACGAACTGTTGGGCACCGGGAGCTCCGATACCCCGGCCAATTCAGTGGTCGCCGAAATTCGCGCACTGGGTGGTGAGGCCGTCGCCGACACGAATACCGTCGCCACCGGGGATGGCGGACGGGCCATTGTCGCCGCCGCCTTGGACGCATGGGGGCGAGTCGATGTCGTCATCAACAACGCTGGAATCGTCGGCCCGATCAAGACATTCGCCGACCTCACTGACGAGGACGTCGATACCGTGCTCGGTGTTCAGTTGCGCGGCCCGTTCAATGTATTGCGTCCGGCGTGGAAGGCGATGGTGGACCAGGGATACGGGCGGATACTCAACATCTCCTCCAGCAGCATGTTCGGCCAGGGGGAGGCGTGCACCTATCCGACCGCCAAGGCCGCAATGATCGGCATGACAACCAATCTGGGTCTCGCCGGACCGGCGTACGGCATCAAGGTGAACGCGCTACTCCCGGTCGGGTTCACGCGGATGGTGGAAAACATGCCCGAGCCTGCGCTCGGTTGGCTTCGTGAAACCTTCCCGGCGGCAGCCGTGGCGCCGGTCGCGGCCTTCCTGGTGTCCGAAGATGTGCCATGTTCCGGTATCAGCTTCAGCGCCGGTGGTGGACGTTTCGCACGGGTTCTCCTCAGCGAGACGCACGGGGTGACCTCGACGGATCTCACCATCGAGGAGGTGCGCGAGAGATTCGACGCGGCGATGGAAACTGCCGGCGCCGTCCCTATCGCCAACGTGGGTGATGAACTCGCGCTCTATGCGGCCGCGCTGGCCGGGTAGCGAGAACTCACACGGAGTAGGCGGGCAGCACCTTCTCCCAGTTTTCGATGTCGCCGTGTACCGGGCGAAAGATGGGGTGCGGGCGCAGCCGCGTGGAACTGTTAGTCGCGAGAAGCTCCGGATTGCGTTGGGCCAGTTTGGTGTCCAGTAGCCAGCGTTCGTAGGCGAGTTGCCCGCGATGCACGTCGATCAACGGTTCGAACGCGGCCGCGGGAAAACCGATGAGCTCACGGTTGAACCGATAGCCGCGCTGGTCGGCCTCATCGGCGAGGCCGACCAGGTAGGCGCCGATGGCGGCAACTGGCTCTGCCAGCGATGTGAACCGTTCCAGCTGCGGGTGGTTGCGGTATCCGCGGGTGCCTCCTTGCAGCACCTTCTGCGCCAGGAGACTCTCCCGCCAACACGCGACCAGCCCCTTGGCATCGAGGTTGCACGGATGTAGAGACCACAGTCGCATGCCTTCTCTGTACCGGACGGCAGCGATGGTGGCCGCGCAGACACGGTGCTACAGGTTCACCAACTCGCGCGACCGCTGCCAGAGTTCCTCTTGTGCCTGCTGGTTGGAGCGGATCCGGACGGCGGGCAGTACGCCCAGGCCCGGGGTCGACGTGAAGAACTGCCCGCTGATTGTCGCGAGGTCATCATCGAGCACCAGCCGAATGCCCATCCGGGCTCCCTGATCGGGGCGCCGCACGAACGGTGTGCGTGAGGCCAGGCCCGCCGCGGCGGTGAGGATGCGGCTGTCCCGAACCAGCCCGGTCGAGACCATGCCCGGGCAGAAGCAGTTGACCGTCACCCCGGTGCCCTCCAGCCGCCGCGCGAGTTCCTGGGTGAACAAGATATTCATCAATTTGGACTGTCCGTACCGGACCTCGGAGCCAATGGCGTTGTAGGAGCGTGGTTCTGCGAAACGGTCCAAGTTGATGCGCGGCCATGATCGGTGCGCCTCGGACGCGGTGATGACGATGCGCGCGTGATCCGCGGCGATGATCGGCTCCAGCAACAGGTTGGTCAGCAGAAACGGTCCGAGGTGGTTGGTCGCCGTCATCAGGTCAAAGCCGTCCACGCTGGGCTTGCTCGACAGGGAATGGATGCCGGCGTTGTTCACCAGGGTGTTGATCCGGGGGTGCGTCGCGGCGATCTCGCGGGCCGCTGCCCGCACCGAGTCCAGGTCGGCGAGGTCGGCCTGGATGTACTCCGGCGCGGTGATCGCCCCGTTCTCGGCCGCCAGCTCCCGGATTGTGTCGGCTGCCTTGACGGGGTCGCGTGCCACCAGCGTGAGCAGCGCCCCGCGCCGCACCAGCGCACGGGCAATTTCCTTGCCGATCCCATTGGTGGCACCGGTGATGATGATCCGGGAACCGGCGATGGGGCGATCTGGATAGGTGGCCATGATCCTCCTCGATGAGTGAACTCGATGCATTCAAATGCTGACAGTATGTGAATGCTATGAGCATTGCAATGGATGCGCGGTGGTGTCAAGGACACAGACGTCAGAAGAGGGCGGCGCGAACTCGGCCTCACGATGTGGGACGAGGTCAGCACGGCACCCTCTTGGCGCGTGTGTTGGACCGCAGATTCACTCCGACGGGGTCGACCCCGGGAGTATTTGAATAGTGTTGCTGGGCTTTAGATCCCGAAAGTCAGGGTGATCTTCGCGCCCGGTTCAAGATGTGTTCCGGCGGCGGGATCTTGCGCGATGATCCGGGATTTCTGATGGGAATCATCCACGGGGACCTCTTTGGTCGCTACGCTCACCCGGCCCAGCTTGCGCAGCACCGGCTTCACGTCGGTCCACTGCAAGCCGACGAGCTGGGGCATGACGCCCGGTTGAATCACGGGAACGGTTGCACTCGATGGGCTTGATAGCCCTTCTTGGGTGGCGGGTGTCGAACACCCTGCGAGCAGCCCCCCGGCAATGCAGATCGCGGCCACCGTTCTCATCGAGCCCCTTCCCAATACTTCTGGCGCAAAAGTCCTTTGGCGAGCTTACCGGTGGGGGTGCGCGGAAGGGTGTCGGTGAAGTCAAAGCTGCGGGGAACTTTGTATCGGGCGATGCGTTCGCGCAGGAATTCCGTCAGCTCGGCGGCCAGCGTGTCCTGGTCGGCCGACGGGTCGGCCGGCTGCACCACGGCCTTGACCGCCTCGCCCATCTCGGCATCGGGCACTCCGATCACCGCGACGTCCAGCACCTGGGGGTGTAGTGCCAGGGAGTTCTCGATCTCCTGAGGGTAGATGTTGACGCCGCCGGAGATGATCATGAATGCCTTGCGGTCGGTCAGAAAGAGGAATCCGTCGTCGTCGACGTATCCGATATCGCCCGTCGTCGTCCAGGTGTCATGCTCGGGATGGCAAGCGCTGCGGGTTTTTTCGTCGTCATTGTGATAGGTGAAGGGTCGTTCCTCGCGTTCGAAGTACACCAGCCCGGCCTCGCTGGCTGGCAGCTCTGTACCTTCCTCATCGCAGATGTGCAGCACGCCCAGTGCCGGGCTGCCGACAGAGCCCGGTCGCTTGAGCCAGTTCTCGCAGTCGATGAATGTGACGCCGTTGCCTTCGGTCGAGGAGTAGTACTCGTAGAGGATCGGCCCCCACCAGTCGATCATCGAATGCTTCACCTCGACCGGGCATGGCGCGGCGGCATGGATCGCGACCTTCAAAGACGACGTGTCGTGCCGCAGCCGGGTTTCCTTGGGTAGCTTGAGCATTCGCACGAACATTGTGGGTACCCATTGGCTGTGGGTGATCCGGTACTTCTCGATAGCCGCCAAGGCGTCATCGGCGTCGAAGCGTTCCATCACCACGGCGGTGCCGCCCATCGACTGCACAAAGCCGCAGAACCGCAAGGGTGCGGCGTGATAGATCGGTGCCGGTGACAGGTACACGGTGTCGGCGTTGAATCCGTAGAGATGAGCGAAGAGCATCGCGAACGGATTTGGTTCGTCGACCTGCCGATCCATAAGGGGAACCTTGATGCCTTTGGGGCGTCCGGTGGTTCCCGAGGAATACAGCATGTCCGATCCCGCGGGCTGCGAGGGCAGTGGTTCGTCGGCGGCGCCGGCCAGGGCGTCCTCGTATGACCCGTAACCGGGTACCTCGCCGCCGAACGCGAGACGCTGCGTGACCGCCGGAATATCGTCGAGAATTGCCACGGCCTGTTCGCGCACACCGGCGGCGACCACGAGTGCTGTTGAACCTGAGTCGTTGACGATGTAGCTGACCTCTGCGGGCGCCAGATGGTGATTGACCGACGTGATGTAGAGGCCCGAACGCAATGCGGCCCAGTACACAACGAACACCTCGGGGACGTTATCGCTGAGCAATGCCACATGATCGCCCTTGCGCAGTCCGGTGTCATACCAGTACCGGGCCAGCCGCCGGGATTGCTCGTCCAATTGTCCGTAGGTGAGGGTGGCTCCGGAGCCTGCCATGACGACGGCGGGCTTGTCGGGGAACTGGGCGGCGTGGGTACCTGGGTACACGGGCGAAGACCTTCCGACGGCATTGTCTGCGGGCGCCCGTCGACTGTACTTGACGGGTGTCAAGTTCGATCCCGGGCCCCGCCTCGATTCAATACGAGCGGATGTGTTGTGAGCCTGGTGGCACGCCACGAAGATTCTGGTCCGTGACCGACGAACAGTCCGGCGCCCCGGCACCTACCGAGGGCCAGCCCACAACCTCCCTCATCGCGCGCATCGGCGTCGACTGGTGGGCAACCATCATCGCCGGTGTGATCGCCCTACTCGCGGTGGCCAATGTGCTGCCCAAGATTCCGTGGTGACTCGATGACTTCAAAGACCGAGACGCAGAACGCCGACGAGGCGTACGAAAACCCCGAAGCAAGCTTCACCTCCACGCGGCCACTGGACTACATTCCAGGCATCTTGCTGCTCATCGGTGTGGGCTTGCTGGGCAAGTACGCGCAGATTTGGTGGAAGGACCTCGCCAAGGCGCAGCACTGGACCGTCCCCGATATCGAATATGTGTTGTGGGCCATTGTGATCGGTCTGTTGATCACCAACACCATCGGGTTGCACCGCATCTTCCGCCCGGGTGTGCAGACATACGAGTTCTGGCTCAAGATCGGCATCGTCGCGCTGGGTGCGCGCTTCGTGCTGGGTGATGTCCTCAAACTGGGCGGCACCAGCCTGGTGCAGATCCTGATCGACATGACGGTGGCGGGCGCCATTATTCTGTTGGCGGCCAAGTGGTTTGGCCTGAGCGGAAAGCTGGGTTCGCTACTGGCGATCGGTACCTCGATCTGCGGGGTGTCGGCCATCATCGCGGCCAAGGGCGCCATCCGTGCGCGCAATTCGGATGTCAGCTATGCCATCGCGTCCATCCTCGCGCTGGGTGCGGTGGCGCTGTTCACCCTTCCGGCGATCGGCCACGGGCTCGGACTGACTGACTATGAGTTCGGCCTATGGGCGGGCCTGGCCGTCGACAACACCGCAGAGACGGTGGCCACCGGGCGCTTGTACTCCGAGCACGCCGGTGACATCGCGACGGTCGTCAAGTCCACACGCAACGCACTCATCGGCTTCGTGGTGCTCGGGTTCGCGTTGTACTGGGCGGCCCGCGGTGAGGCCGAGACCCTCGCGCCTGGGATCAAGGCCAAGGCGGCCTTCGTATGGGACAAGTTTCCCAAGTTCGTTCTCGGGTTCCTGGCGGTGTCCACCGTCGTGACCCTCGGATGGCTGACCAAGGGGCAGGTCAACAATCTGGTCAATGTGTCCAAATGGGCGTTTCTGCTGACCTTCGCCGGAGTCGGACTGAACACCAACTTCCGGGAGATCGCCCGCAGCGGCTGGCGTCCCCTGGTGGTCGCGGTGATCGGTTTGGTTGTGGTGGCGGCGGTGTCGCTGGGCCTCGTTCTGTTGACATCACGGGTCTTTGGCTGGGGCGCGCACATCTAGGCCCGGTCTCAGGGAACGGCAGGGTGTCGTCACGCACACGTAACCGGCACGGACTGCGGACGCAACATCGCGCCACGATCCTGTGCGTCGATGTCCACAGAAGTCGCTGCCTCAACAGATGCCGGCGCAATCCCCGTAGATGCGCCCGAATCCGGGACCGCCGAATATGAGAACGAGCCGGTTCCGCCCCATTCGCGCCGAAGTCTGACCTCGGTCGGCGCGGTGTGGCTCGGATTCCCGATGATCCTGACCTGCGCGGTGTTCGGCGGTCTCATCGTCTACTCGGTGGGATTCTGGCGCGGCATGTTGGCGATCGCATTGGGGAATGCGGTGCTGACCGGCTATGTGGGCGCCTTGAGCTACCTGGCAGGTAAGACCGGAAAGAACTTCGCGCTCACCGCGATCGGGACGTTCGGGCGACGCGGATACCGCGTGGTCTGCGCGTTCCTGGCGACGGTGGTGATCGGCTGGTTCGCGTTTCAGACGGGTCTCACCGGCTCGGTGTTGGCAGGCAGCGCCGGATGGGACGCGCGGTGGACTGCTCTTGCCGCGGGTATCGGCTATGTGGCGGTGACGCTGGTCGGCATCCGGGCGCTATCGCTGATCGGTCTCGTCGCCGCTCCGTTGTATCTGCTGCTTGGCGGGGTGGCAATTGTTCTGGCCCTGCGGAATTCGACGCTGTCAGATGCCTTTGGGTACGGCGGGGCAGCGGGCTCGGCCGCGATGAGCATGGGAGCCGCGGTGACGTTGGTGGTCGCCTGCTTCATCGATTCGGGGACCATGACCGCGGACTTCACGCGATGGTCACGCGATGGGCGACAAGGCTTTTGGGCGTCGTTCGCGGCCTTCCCGCTGGGTAACAGCATCGCGATGGTGATCGGCGGCATGATCGTCGCCCTGGGTGCTGCCCGTGCCCCCGCGACAGACGGTGGGAACTTCCTCGGTGCGCTGATCGATGCGGGTGGCTGGCTGGTGCCGGTATCCATCGCATTCGTCTTCGTCAACCTGGGATCGGTGTGCACGCATTGCCTGTACAACGGCGCGGTCGGGTGGAGCCAGCTCACAGGCCACAAGATGCGATTGCTTGCGGTGCTGCTGGGCGCAGTGGGGGTGTTGTTGGCGGTGCTTGGGGTGTGGTCGCATTTTGAGCAGTGGCTGACCCTGTTGGGTGTTGTGGTCCCGCCCATCGGGACTGTGCTGATCCTCGATCAGTTGGTGCTGCCGAGATACGGAATGGGTGTGCGCGAATCGGCCGTTCGGTGGGAATCCTTCGGGGCATGGGCGGCGGGTGCGGTGTCGGCGTTGGCCGCGCACCTGTGGGCGCCGCAGCTTTCGGATGCTCTCGTGGGAATCGGCACCGCTGCGCTGGTCTACATCGCGGCGCGACGCACCGTTCAGCAGGGAGTGGTGGTATGACGCGACAGGTCGATGCGCAACCGTATTCGTGGCCGTTCGACGGTCCCGTGGACCCCGAACACACCGCGGTGCTGTGCATCGACTGGCAGGTCGACTTCTGCGGCCCCGGCGGATATGTCGACACCATGGGGTATGACCTGTCGCTGACGCGGGCGGGGCTGGCACCGACGGCCCGTGTACTCGCGGCGGCGCGCGCGGCCGGCATGACCGTTATCCATACCCGTGAGGGCCATCGGCCGGACCTGTCCGACCTTCCGGCCAACAAGCGGTGGCGCTCGGCCAGGATCGGCGCGGAGATCGGTGTGGCGGGACCCTGCGGACGAATCCTGGTGCAGGGGGAGCCGGGGTGGCAGATCGTGCCGGAGGTCGCCCCGCTACCGGGCGAGCCTGTGATCGACAAACCCGGCAAGGGGGCGTTCTATGCGACCGACCTCGATTTGGTGTTACGCACCCGCGGCATTCGATACATCGTGCTGACGGGCATCACGACAGACGTCTGCGTGCACACCACCATGCGTGAAGCCAACGATCGCGGTTTCGAATGCCTCATCCTGTCGGACTGCACGGGCGCGACCGATCCCGGAAATCACGTGGCCGCGCTCAAGATGGTGACCATGCAGGGCGGAGTGTTCGGCGCGGTTGCCGATTCGAATCAGCTGCTCGCGGCGTTTTAGGCACCGGCAGATCAGGGGGTCTTTACACCCAACGTCACGCGATAGGCGACGATGGAGGGGTGAACTGTCAGGAAGTGCGCGAGCAGCTGTCGGCGTGGGTCGACGGTGAGCAGGCAAGCGTTGCGCGCAAGCGTCTGGATGAGCATGTGCTCTCCTGCGCGTCCTGCCGGGAATGGCTAGGGCTGGCGCGCGGGCTGGAACGTCAGTTCGCCTACGCGCGTTCGGCTCCGACCCACGACCTGACCGGGCAGATCCTGGCTGCCGCTGCTGTCGAACCCCTGACCCGCACGGCCCGTTACGCGCACTGGGCCCGTCACAACATCAACCGGTGCGCTTTGGTGCTCATCGGGCTGCTCCAACTGGGAGTGGCCGGTATGCAGGTCGCCGGAATCGACTTCGGGATGGTGTCTTCGCATCACCACGGTGCGATGACCGGAGCACACCTCATGAACGAATCCACCGCCTGGGTGGTGGCGCTCGGTGTGGCCATGGTGATCGCCGGTGTCCGTCCGGCCGCCGCGGCCGGAATGGCAACGGTGCTGGGAGCATTCGCGCTCGTACTTACCGGATACGTCATCAATGACGCCGTCAACGACCAGGTCACCCTGGCCCGCATCATCAGTCACTCGCCGGTGCTACTCGGATTGATCTTCGCGCTGCTGGTCCTGCGCGACTACCGCGCGGGGCGTACACCGCCCAACCAGCATCGTGCGGTGTTCCTGGATGAAGTGGCAGCCGGGGAGCGGCATCTGCGCTCCGCCGACAACTCAGCTGCCTGAGGCTCCGGCGCGACGGCCGGCCACAAATCCCCACACTAGGTCGATGGCGAGGAATGCCGCCAGCGAGATTCCCAGCAGCGGTGTGAACCAACCGATCGCGATGACCAGTAGGGCAAGGGCCACCAGCTCCAGGGGCTTGAGCGCGAGCAGGCCTCCCCGCTTCGGCGGCACCGGCAGGCGCCCGCTCCTGGTCGGGCGTCGGCGCCACCACATCAGGTAGCCGCGGGTTATGACGGTGATCAGCCCAATGACGATGAGCGCCACGAGGATCTGATTCGGGATGCCGAACAGGATGCCCATATGGCCGTCGATCGCCCATTCGGTCGATTTCTGCAGCAGTGACCAGTCGGCGAAGTTACTGCGCCCGGTGATCTGTCCGTTCGATGGGTTCACCGTGATGGTGTCCAGCTGCGTGGGGAGATCTCGCTTGCGCTCGGCCACCAGCCAGGCCGTATTGGGCTCCGGCGGTGGTGTCATCCACAGCGGGCCACGCAGCCCGGCCTCGTGCACCGTCTGCAGCACCTTGTCTATGCCCGCCAGCGGCTCTCCTGTCGGCATCGGGGCGGCGCCATGATGTTCATGCCCGGTCATGGGCTTGGCGGCCGCCGGATCGAGTTCGGTGGACAGCGCCGGCCGGATGGCCTGGGTGATGTTGCCGATATTGGTGCCGGCATACCGCGACCAGGTGAGCCCCGTTACCGAAAGCGCCAGCAGCCCAACGATTATCCAGACTCCCACGGCGCCGTGCCAGGTCAATCTGCGTCGGCGTGGGGTCGCATCGCGGTCGGGGAGTGCGATCCTGCTCAGCCGTGCGGTGCGGCGGCGGTAGCCGATCCACAGGAACAGGCCGCCGAGAGCCACCACCCACAACCAGCTGGCGGCGAGCTCGCTGTAGTTGCGTCCGAACGCGCCCAGGTGCAGATTCCGGTGAAGTTCGTCGAACCAGGCACGCACCGGCAGCCACTCGCCATAGGTGGTCAACGTTCCCCGGATCTCGCCGTTGTACGGGTCGACGAACACGGTGCGTGAATAGTCGGCAGGCACGTCCTCGGTGGCGAAAACGATCCGCGTGGAGTCATCGGGGCGTGCGGGCGGGCGGATGGACGTCACCGTCCCTGCCGGTTGTGTCGCGGTGGCCGCCGCCACCTGTTGTGATAGTGGCAGCTGCTGGGATCCCACCGAATCGACTGTGAGTTCATGGCGGTACACGGCGGCGTCGACCTGCCCCACCAGCGCATAGGCGAGCCCGGTGAGCGCTGCGACCAGAAGGAATGGCCCAACGAGGAGCCCCGCATAGAAGTGCAGACGCAGTACGATCGGTGCGAATCGTCCCCACGCGGTGTCGGGCTGGGACTCGCGGGCCTCGGGCCGATCCTCGGTATATGTCACGGGATATTGGTCGGATGAACCGGTTAAAGAGTTCCCGCTGTTCACCTCGGAACGTCTACGACATAGAGTAGGACTCGTGGCCACCGGCACCGACGACGATCAGCTGCTTGAACTTGCGCTGTCCGCCGGTCGTGGCGACCAATCCGCGCTCGAATCTCTGGTCAAAGCGACTCAGGCCGATGTATGGCGATTCGTCGCTTACCTGGCCGATACCGGTGTCGCGGACGATCTGACGCAGGAGACGTACCTGAGGGCACTCGGCGCCCTCCCGCGCTTCGCCGGACGCTCGACAGTGCGCACCTGGCTGCTGTCGATCGCACGCCGGGTGGTCGCCGACCATATTCGCCACCTGAAGTCACGGCCGCGCATTGCGCATGGAGCTGATCTGGAAGAGGCCTCGCTGCGCCGCCCGACGCACCGGTTCGAGGAGTTGGTGGAGCTCAAGGCACTTCTGGCCGCGCTCGACGATGACCGACGCGAAGCATTGGTGCTGACTCAGGTCGTCGGTCTGTCCTATGCCGAAACCGCCGACGTGTGCGGCTGTGCGATCGGCACCATCCGCTCCCGTGTGGCCCGTGCCCGTGATGAGCTGATCGGCTGGGCAGAGCCCGACGATATGACGGGCTAACGCGACAAGCGTTTGGCGATCTCCTGGAGGTTGGCCTCCATTCCCACCCGCCAGTCCTGCAGGCGGCGTGACACGATGCGTGCCTCCTTGTTGGGCATCGCCTCGATGGCGGGCGTCAGTCCCGAAGGGCCTGGGCCGAGGCGTCCCCACTGCCGGACGATGATTCCGTCGCTTGCCGGCTCGACCTCGAAACCCCAACTCGCCGCATACGTGCCACCCTCGGAGAGCACGTTCCACACCCAGCGGGACTCGGGCTCGACTTCGGTGATCACCGAAATGGTTTCCCATTGGCTGCCGTCTCCGCCGTTGGTGCCCTTGAACCGTGCACCGACCGCAACCCCGTCGGCATCGTCGAGCCACTGGACATTGATGAGCTCGCCCGTGCAGTAGGTGGGGAAGGCGATATCGGTGACGAGGGCCCATGCCTCCGCTACGGTCCCCGACATCCGTTGTGACACTTCGATAGTGGGGCAGTCCCGGTATCGCATAGGCTGATCTTACTTATGTGATGGAGGACCGGATGCGTATTGGTGTGACGATCGAGCCGCGACTGCCGGGCGCCGCCGACTTTGCCCGGAGTGCGGAGCGGTTGGGTGTCGCCTCGCTGTGGGTGCCCGAGGTGTGGGGATATGACGCCCTGACGGGGCTTGCCTACCTGGCGGCCCGCACCGAGACCATTGGGCTGGGCACCTTCGTGGTTCAGCTCGGGTCGCGCTCACCGGCGATGCTGGCGACCTCGGCGCTGAGCATTCAACAGCTTTCCGGTGGGCGCTTCCTTCTGGGCGTGGGAGCCTCCGGACCGCAGGTGATGGAGGGCTGGCACGGTGTGCGCTTCGCCAAGCCGGTCCAGACCACCCGGGAGACCATCGACATCGTCCGGATGGTGGCACGGGGGGAGCGCCTTCAGTACGAGGGACAGGTGTACACGCTGCCGTTGCCGGGGAGCGCTGGAAAACCCTTGCGGCCCTTGGTGGCACCGCAGAATGTGCCCGTGTATGTCGCGGCCATGGGTCCGGCCAACCTGGCGCTCACCGGTGAACTTGCCGACGGCTGGCTCGGTAACTCCTTCATCCCGGAACTCGCCGAGGTGTTTCTCGGCCCCATTCGTGACGCGGCGGTGTCTGCTGGGCGGCTGCTGGGCGATATCGATCTGGTGGCGCCGGTCGCTCTTGAATTCGCTGATAACGCAACCGATGCTGCCGCAGCGGTCAGGCGTCACGCCGCCGGATACGCATTCACCATCGGCGCCATGGGGGCCTCCGGCCGAAACTTCTACAACGAGGCATTCACCCGGCTCGGATACGGAGAGGGAGTTCGCGCGGTCGAAGCACTGTGGCGCGCGGGCGATCGCGATGCAGCCCGCGACGCCGTCCCCGACGATCTGGGTCGCCTCACCAATCTCGTGGGCACCGACGAGATGATCCGTGAGCGGCTGGAACGCTATCGTGCCGCGGGCATCTCGACTCTGCTGGTCAAGCTCGACACGCCATTCGACGAGCAGCTGCGGGCGCTCGATCGCCTCTTGGCTCTGCTCTAGAGCGCCGCTATCGCGCTGGTGATCGGGGAAGCACCCCCGGTGAGGAAGAGGATGTCGTGCACCGTGTTCGGCGCGGTAAGCAGTTCGGCGACCACGGCCGCGACATCGGCACGGGGAACGGATCCGCGCTCGATCGTGCTGGTCGACAACGTAACTGAGCCGGTGGGCCTCTCATCGGTGAGCAGACCGGGGCGCAGGATGGTCCAGTCCAGGGCGTTGCGAGCGCGCAGGTCCTTCTCGGCGGCCGTCTTCGCGATCACGTAGGCGATCCATGACTCGTCACCCTCGGTGGGGGCGGGTCCGCCAGCGCCGAAAGCGCTGATCTGAATGAAGCGGCGTACCTGCGCGCGCTCCGCGGCATCGGCGAGCAGCACGGCGGCGGCACGGTCCACGGTGTCCTTGCGTGCCGCCCCGCTGCCCGGTCCGGCTCCGGCGGCGAAGACGGCGGCGTCCGCTCCTGCCAGCGCATCGGCGACTGTACTCACATCGGCCGATTCCAGGTCGAGGAGCAGCGGATCCCCACCCCAGGCCCGGATATCGGCGGCATGGTCGGGATTGCGGATCAGTGCGACAGCGGTGTCACCGCGCTCCGCGAGCAAACGGATCAGGTGCGCGGCGATCTGTCCGTGGCCACCGGCGATGACGACCTTCTGCGGCATGATGTTCCTCTCCTAAGTCCCTGACCGATAACCCCGACGGTAGTGGGAGCATTCCCGGGCACGGGTGTTTCACAAGGTGTGCTTGTTAGCTGTCAATAATCTTTTGTTGGCCGTAGCTGGGCCGACCTCGTAGCGTTGGGGCTTGCCGAACAGCACCGGCTGACTTCTATCGAGGAGCGGATATGGTCGACACCCCGGGGACAATCGATCCGGTTCAGCCGTATCGGCCGCAGTAGCGGCCGTTGGCTGGAAAGGTCGCGGTGATCACCGGCGCGTCAGCGAATATGGGTGCGGCACTTGCGCAGACGCTGGCGCATGACGGAGCCCGGATCGTGGTGCACTATCGCAGCGACCACAAGGCGGAGCAGGCCGCGCAGGTCGTGCGGCAGATCCGGGAGACCGGAGGCGAGGCCGTCAGCTTCCAGGCCGACCTCGCGATTCCAGAGAACTGCACCAAGCTTGCCGACACTGCGTTTGAGGCATTCGGCCGGTGGGACATTCTGATTAACACCGCCGGGATGATCGTGCGGAAACCCTTGGCGGATATCACCGAAGACGAATATGACGGCGTTTTCAACGCCAACGCCAAGACGGTGTTCTTCATGATGCGAGAGGCGGCGCGCCGGCTGGCCGATGATGGCCGGATTCTGAGCTTTGTCACCACCATGGTCGGGGCACTTGCGCCAACGTACAGCGCCTACGCCGGATCCAAGGCCCCTGTCGAGCACTTCACCAAGGCGCTGGCGAAGGAGGTCGGTGGGCGGGGGATAACGGTCAACTGCATAGCGCCCGGACCGCTGCAGACGAGCTTCTTCTATCCGGCCGAATCCGACGACAACATCGCCTGGCTGGAGTCGATGAGCATCAACGGGCAGATCGGGAAGGGCGATGACATTCTGCCCGTGGCCAGGCTGCTGGTTCTTCCGGAATCGGGATGGACGACCGCCCAGACCATATTCGTCAACGGCGGCATCATCTCCACCATTAACTAGCCGCCCTGCCTTGCCTACACTGATGGCGTGCGGAGAAGTGTCGAGAACGCAGCTTGATCCCGGTCACCATCGTCTCCGGATTTCTGGGTGCCGGTAAGACCACGCTGCTGAACAACCTGTTGCGCAACACGTTGGGTGTGCGAATCGGTGTGGTGGTCAACGACTTCGGTGCCATCAACATCGACGCCATGCTGGTCGCTGGTCAGGTCGACTCCACCATGACGATGTCCAACGGATGTCTGTGCTGTGCCGCTGACGATGACGAGTTGGGCGGCATGTTGACCACTCTCGCCGGCCGCGATATTGACGCCATCGTCATCGAGGCGAGCGGACTGGCCGAACCGTTGCCCCTGGTGCGCATGGTGCTCGCGGCGGCGGCCGACGACCACCGGATCGGCTATGGGGGACTCGTCACCGTCGTCGACACTGCTCAATACGAGGATGTCGCGGCCCGGCACCCGGAGATCGTGCAGCACCTGTCGCTGGCGGATCTGGTGGTCCTCAACAAGATTGACCTGGCCGACGCCGCAGAGCGCACCCACCTGCGTGCCGTCGTCAAGGAACGTAACCTGCGCGCGTCGATCGTGGAGACCACCGGCGCGGACGTCGATCCCCGGCTGCTGTTCGACAAGAAGGACCGCCCGGAGCCGATCGGTCAGCTCTCGCTAGAGGACCTCATTCGCGAGGACCACTGCCATGACGAGCACGCCCACCATCACTACGAGACGGTGGAGTTCGCCACCGAGCAGTCTTTGCATCCGCGGCGGCTCATCGAGTTTCTCGACAGTCAGCCCGCCGGTGTGTACCGCATCAAAGGGGTGGTGCGGCTCGGTGACAGGACGCTCGCCGTGCACACCGTGGGGGATCACATCAGCATCGAGAAAATGACGAAGGCGCCCAAACGCACGGATTTTTCGTCGGGAGCGAGTCTGGTGCTCATCGGCACGCACCTCGACGGTGACACCATCACCGAACGCCTGCACGCCCTCGTCGACGATCCGCCCGATCCCGATCCGGAACGGTCGATGCTGGTCCTGGGAAAGTATTTGCGCTAATCAGACGCCGCGTCTACTGTTGCTTCTCGTGCTGTACTTCTCCGGTCAACTCGTAGTAGTAACCCGCAGCGGGGTCTGATCCAGACCGACCCCTCGCTGTGGGTCGAAGCTACTACCTGTCGGTCACTTTCCCTTTCGGATGAAAGACCGGACACATGCACTCCTCAACAACAATTTCCGATCCGTCAACGGCTCGTGATCCGTTCACGGATCGCTTCGGCGTCCCACTCCCGCGCGGTCTGCGTGAAGAGGCCGGTGAGATGTCCTGGGCCTTGTTCTGTCAGACCTATGAGCGCAGCGGCGGCTCACTGCGGCTCGGCCAGTGGTCGGAAGCCGACGGCATCTATCAGGCGACACTCGCGATAGGCGAGCGCATCGAATCGTCGACGGCCGCCGCGTGCGGGCCCATGGCGGCGCTGACCGCCATGCTGTCCGAACGCGGGATACAGATGGAGACGCTCAGCTTTCACCAGCTGCGGGGCGGCGATCAGACCTTCACCTTTGTGCACGGCACCAACGGCGCTAGCACCGCCTGGGCGATGGGACGCGCGCATGATGCCATCGCGTCATCGCTCAGGGCGGTCACCGCATGTGCCAATCGTCTGGCCTGCTGACGCCCCTTCGGGTCAGTGCAAGGGCCGCAGGACGATGGGCATGCCGTCGATTGGCAGCGGCATACCGGCGTAGTCCCATTTGGCCTCGTAGTTGGGGTGGGCCAGCTCAAACCGGTACCGGCGCAACAGCCGGTGCATGACGGCCTTGATCTCCAGCTGACCGAACACCATGCCGATGCACTTGTGCGCACCCCCGCCGAACGGTGAGAACGCGTACCGGTGCCGTTTGTGCTCGTTGCGCGGTTCGGCGAAACGGTCGGGGTCGAACGTGTCCGGATCGGTCCACAGCTCGGGGAGCCGGTGGTTCATGCCTGGCCAGATGTTGATCATGGTTCCGGCCGGGATGTGGAACCCGAGTAGGTCGGTATCGCGCACTGCCGAGCGGATGTTGAACGGCAGCGGTGTCACAAGGCGCAGCGCCTCGTTCATCACCAGGTCGAGGCTTTCTAGCTTCTCCAGCGAGTCGATGTCCAGCGGTCCGTCGCCGAGACGGTCCGACTCTTCCCGAACCCGTTCTTGCCATTCGGGATTCGCGGCCAGGTAATAAGCCATGGTGGTGGTGGTCGACGTCGTGGTGTCGTGCGCGGCCATCATCAGGAAGATCATGTGGTTGACGATGTCGGTGTCCGTGAAGGCATCGCCCTCGTCGGTCTCGGCGTGGCACAGCGCCGTCAACATGTCTGCGCCCGAGTCTTTTTGGCGCGCAATGCTGACCCGCTCGGCAAAGTACTCCTCGAGCAGCTTTCGCCCCTGCAAGCCCTGCCACCATTTGAACGGGGGCAGACCGAAGCGGAAGATGGCGCCGCCGGCGCGGGTGGTCGCCACGAACGCCTTGTTGACCTTCTCGAGCCGCTCGTGTTGTGAATGTGGCTCGTTGCCCATGAATACCACCGACGCGACGTCGAGGGTGAGTTCCTTGATGGCCGGGTAGAACAGGAATCTGCTGTCGTTGGTTGGCCATTGGGCGACGATCTCGTTCGCGACCGAGTCGATCTGTTCCACATAGCCGGCCAGGCGGCTGCGCAGGAATGCCTGCTGCATGATCAGCCGGTGTTCGCGATGCTCCTGGAAGTCCAGCAGCATCAGCCCGCGGCTGAAGAACGGTCCGATGACCGGAACCCAGCCCTGTTGGGAGAAGTCTTTGTTCGCGTTGCTGAACACCGCCTGGGTGGCGTCGGGTCCCAGCGCTGCGACGATCTTGCCGATGGGTGTCTGTGACCAGCTGACGGGGCCACGCTCCTGGTACATGTTGAGTACCCAGTCGATGCCGCCGCGGAACATCTCGATCATGTGCCCGAGCATCGGCAAGCCCTGGTCGCCCATCACCGGCTTCAGACCGCTTCCGGGTGGCGGCGGAGCCAGCTCGCTCAGTGGCCAGTCGCGATTGTTGAGGTAATTCTCGACGTATGCCATCCCCGGAAGGGTGTTCATGGTGGGAAGACGTCGTTTGGCCTGGTCGATGAGGTAATCGGTGCTGCTGATCGTCGCCATGGGGCGTGGCTCCTTCGCTCGCGACGAGCACATCGGTGTGCTCTAGATCATCTTCGCCACAGGACTTGACGGGTGTCAAGTTCTGTTCATACGGTATTTCAGTGCAAACTGTGCAGGTGGTCAGTCCAGCGCGCAGTGGCACGCAGACCCGTGGCGATCGCCAGCGGGACGCGATCATGACGGCTGTCGCCGAGCTCATCGCGGAAAACCACAGCTTTGCCGACCTCTCGGTCAGCGCCATCAGCGAGCGGGCGGGCGTCGGCAGGTCGGGGTTCTATTTCTACTTCGACAGCAAGTACTCGGTGCTGGCGCAGATGGTGGGCGACGCGTTCGCCGAACTTGACGAGCTCACCGACTACTTCGCGCCGCGTGGTGAGAAAGAGACGCCCGAACAGTTCGCCAACCGCATGGTGGGCAGTGCCGCCGCGTCTTTCGCGCACAACGACCCGTTGATGAAGGCGTGCCAGGAGGCACGGATCACCGATCCGACGATCGCGGGTCTGCTCGACGACCTCACCGATGTCGTCATCGAGAAGATCATCAAGATCGCCGAGATCGAGGTGAATGAGCGTGGTGCCCAGCCAATCTCGGATGACCTGCCCGCGTTGGTGCGATCACTGGTAGCGCTGACCGCGTCGACCGTGTCGGGTGACAGTTCGTTTGTCGGCCGCAACGTGGACCCCGCACGGGCGCTCGGGGTCATCGAGACCCTATGGCGTGTCAGCCTTTTGGGGCGCTGACTGCGCCGTCTCTGATCGGCGCTGCAGTACCGTGCGGCGAACGCCGTAGCCGATCGCGCCCAGAACGGTAAGCGCACCGAGCCAGGGCAGGAGCAGTCCGAAGAGCAGCAGCACGCTGTTGCCCGCCGACACGAGTCCGTCCCAGCCGCGCTCGATCTGCCCGAAGAATCCCTGGTACTTGGGTGGGGTGGGCGGGAGGCCGACTTCTTCGGCCAGGAATGTCACGGTGACCGAGCTGTAGGCGACCTGTTCCCCGAGTTGATTGCGCTGCGCGCGCAGGCTGTCGAGGTCCGCCTGACGCTTGGACAACTCGGTCTCGGCCTGGATCAGAGCCTCGGTGTCCTTGGAGTCCCGCATGATGACCAGCAGCCTGTCGACGGAGGTCTGCAGGGCGGCGATTCTGGCATCCAGGTCCACTCGCTGGGCGGTCACGTCATCGCTCTTGGTGTCGGCGGACTTGACCTTGCCCAGCTCCTTGAGTTCACGAAGAACGCCGTCGAGCTTGGCGGCGGGGATTCGCAGGACGATCGAGGTGTGCGCGCGAGCCGATCCTGATCCTGCGTCTTCCGAACGGCTCTCCACCCGGCCGTTGGCCGATTCGGCGAGGCCGGCCGCTTTGTCGGCGGCCTCGGACGGGCTGGAGACGGTGATGGTCATCGTCCCGGTCTTGACGATGTCGCGCTTGGCCTCGATCGGCGGTCCGTGCTGCGGGGCCTGTTGCATCGAGTCGCGAAGCGGGGCCGCCGGAAGCTGTGTGTAGGTGGGAGCTGCGGTGGCGGGGTAACCGCCTTCCTGGGGCGCCTCAGACCGGGGGTGCGAGCCTCCCGCACAGGCCGTCGTAGCCATCAGCACTACTGCAATTGTAGTTGCCCAAGGTAACCAACTACGGCGAGATTGCGTGTCATCAATCGTCATATTCCGAAGGTACCGTTTGCTATTGGACCGCGCAGAAATTCAAGATCGATGGCCGGTACGGTTCAGTGATGGCATACGAATTCACCGGTAAGCGATGCTTCGTCACCGGGGCCGCCAGCGGGATCGGACGGGCCACTGCGCTGCGTCTGGGGCGCGAGGGCGCCGAGCTGTTTTTGACCGATCGCGCCGCCGACGGGCTGGAGTCCGTCGTCGCGGAGATCAAGGCCGCCGGAGGGAAGGTCAGCGCCTACCGGGCGCTCGATATCTCCGACTACGACGCGGTGTCCGCCTTCGCCGCCGACATCCTGGCGACCCACCCGAGCATGGATGTCCTACTCAACATCGCGGGCATTTCGGTGTGGGGATCGGTGGACCGGCTGTCGCATCAGCAGTGGCGTTCGGTGGTCGATATCAACCTGATGGGGCCCATCCACGTCATCGAAAGCTTCGTTCCCGCGATGATCAAGGCCCGTAACGGCGGCCAGATTGTGAATGTGTCGTCGGCGGCCGGGCTGGTGGCCCTGCCATGGCATGCCGCCTACAGCGCCAGCAAGTACGGACTGCGGGGCGTCTCGGAGGTGCTGCGCTTCGATCTGGCTCGGTACAAGATCGGCGTCACGGTGGTTGTCCCTGGGGCGGTCAACACCCCGTTGGTGCGCACCGTCGACATCGCGGGAGTGGACCGTGACAACCCCGACGTCAGTAAATGGGTGAACCGATTTGTGGGGCATGCGACCTCCCCGGAGAAGGTGGCCGAACGGATTCTGCAGGGTGTCCGCCGCAACCGCTATCTCGTCTACACCGGGATCGATATCCGGGCGCTGTATCTGTTCAAGCGCACGTTGTGGTGGCCCTACAGCGTTGCGATGCGGCTCGTGAATCTCGCCTTCACGAACGCGCTGCGGCCCGGACTGCAGAAGGCGGGATCGAATCAGCCGCCGTCAGATTCCTAACGCCACCAGCCGTCGAACGGGGTGACCGGGACGGTGCGCTTGTGCCGGGTCTGCAGGTACCAGCGCTCGATGCGGTCGGCGGCCTCGACGGTGACCGCCTTGCCTTCCAGGTAGTCGTCGATCTGCGCGTAGGTGACGCCGAGCGCGACCTCGTCGGGCAGTGCGGGCCGGTCATCTTCCAGATCGGCGGTGGGCACCTTGTGGGAGATGCTTTCCGGCGCGCCGAGGTGGGAAAGAATCTGCGCACCTTGGCGTTTGGTGAGTCCGGTGAGCGGGGTGACATCGACGCCGCCATCGCCGAACTTGGTGAAGAACCCCGTGACCGCCTCGGCGGCGTGATCGGTACCGACCACGAGGTGCCGATGCTGACCGGCGACGGCGTACTGGGCGACCATGCGTTCGCGGGCCTTGATGTTGCCGCGGACGAAGTCAGAGGGCGTCTCGCCCAGAGCATCGGCGACCGCACTGGAAACCGCGTCGGAGGCGTCCTTGACGTTGATGACGATGGAGCGGTCGGGGTCGATAAACCTCAGGGCCACTTGGGCATCGTGCTCGTCGGCCTGCACCCCGTAGGGCAGGCGCACGGCGATGAACTCTGCCTGGACCCCTTCCAGTCGTGACTCCTGCGCCGCCAGCTGGCACAGCCGCCCGGTCAGGGCGCTGTCCTGTCCACCGGAGATGCCGAGCACGAATCCCGCTGTCCCGCTGGCCCTTAGATAGTCCTTGAGGAATCCAACCCGTCGCGACACCTCGGCAGCCGGATCGATCGTGGGGGAGACGTCGAGGGCGGACCGGATCTCTTCGCGAAGGGTGCTCATTGCCCGACTGTAGAACGCCGGATCAGCGTGCGCACACCTTGCACACCAGGTCCTGCCACGCGTCGCCGAGCTGAGCTAATGACTGGCCGTTGGAGACGGTGGCGAAGTGCACGTAGCCGGGATCGATGATCGACATCAGGGCGTGGGTCTGTGCGTCGAGATCGCCGGTGCATTCGAGCTGGGCCAGCAGTGACCGGATATGTGTGCGGACGAGCATGGTCGGCGGTGCTTTGTGCCAGGCGTCGGCGTCGGCGGTGGTGGCGCGCGCGAGGTCGAGGTGCCGTTCCAGGAAGGCGAGTCGGGCGCGCCCGAATGCGATGAGCCGGGTCAGTGGGGGCGCATCCGGTCCCAGCGGCGGCGGCCCGAACATGAAAGCCTGCTGCTCGATGTGTTCTTCGTGGTCCAGCAGGGCCAGCAGCAGCCCGGTGCGGCTGCCGAATCGGCGAAAGAGGGTTCCCTTGCCGACGCCCGCCGCGTTGGCGACGGCATCCATGGACATGCTCTCCGGGCCGACCTCGTCCAGGATCTGACGTGCGGCTTCCAGCAGGCGAACCCGGTTGCGAGTGGCGACAGCACGCTCCCGGGTGGGATTCTGCGCAAGGTCGACAGAAAGCAGGGGTATTTCTTGACCAGGCATAACGCCTTAATACTAGCCGCTGGGAATCAAACGGACCACGGTCCGTATTGTAAAAGGTGACAGAGAAGCAGGATGTAGGTGCGACAAACGCGCCGCTCTGATGAAAGGTGAGCAACATGGCAGAGAAGAACGTGCTGGCAATCGTCGGAAGCCTGCGTAAGGCATCGCTCAATCGGCAGCTCGCCGAGGCCGCCGCTGAGAGTGCGCCGGCCGGTGTGAGCGTCAATATCTTCGAGGGCCTGGCCGACCTGCCGCATTACAACGAGGACATCGACGGCGACAACCCGCCCGCATCCGTGGAGTCGTTGCGCACCGCCGTGGCCGATGCCGATGCGGTCCTGCTGGTCAGCCCCGAGAACAACGGCACCGTCTCCAGTGCGCTGAAGAACGCGCTCGACTGGCTGTCCCGTCCGTTCGGCAGCAGCGTGTTCAAGGGCAAGCCCACCGTGGTGATCGGAACGTCGGCCGGAAGGTACGGCGGTATCTGGGCGATTGACGACACCCGGAAGGTGGCGTCCATCGCGACTGCCAATGTCCTTGACGACATCAAGGTGGCCGTGCCGTCCTCGGCCTTCGACGGCAAGCATCCGCGGGAGCACGCCGAGACGGTCGCCGAGCTGGCCAAGGCCCTGGACGCATTGACGTCCGTCAACGATTAATTCGCAAAGGCATCACTGGCGGTCATGCCCGGCGCCGCGCCGGGCATGACCGCCTTTGTCTTCGGCCCGTAGACGATTTAGCTTCTGGATCCGGCCCAGGTTTCTTTCATCGCGGAGACGGACGCGACGCTGATCGCACAAATCACCAGCAGCATCAGCCCGACAGCCCAGTTGCCCAGAGCGTTCTGCAGCGGGCCCGCGATCAACGGCGGGATGGCGCCTCCGAAGACGCCGGCCACGTTGAACGCCACCCCGGTGCCGCTGTAGCGGGTGCCCACGGGATAGGACTCCGGAAGGAAGCTCGCCATCGGCCCGAACGCGAGGCCGAACAGCACGTAGGTGATCGCCATCGCGGCGAGGTAGGCCCAGAACGGTCCGCTGCTCAACAGGGGAGTGACCAGTAACGTCCACGGAAGTATCAGCCCCATGCCGGTCAATATCACCCGCCGCCGGCCAAATCGGTCGCTGAGGATTCCGCCGACCGCAGCGGACACCATGAGCACCACCGCCCCGAGCGCGCCCGCGGTCAGGATGGCCGCGCGGGAGAAATGCAACTCGGATCGGGCGAATCCAGGGAAGTAGGTGTTGGTCATGAAGGACAGCGTGAAAATGATCAGCATCGTCCCGCAGGTGAGCGCCAGCGTGCGAGGGCTCTCCGTAAGCACATGCCGCAGAGGTGATTTGACCAGCTTGTTTTGAGCCTTCGCGTTCACGAATTCGGGTGTCTCGGCGACGTGGAGCCGGATGTACAGGCCGACCGCTACCAGGAGCCCGCTGGCGATGAAGGGTATGCGCCATCCCCACGACAGGAATGCGGGGCTGTCTTCCCCGACAGTGACACTGACGACGAGGAACACCAGGCTGCTGAGCAATAGCCCTGTTGAGCTGCCAATCGGCACAGCGGTCGCGGCGCGGCCACGATCGCGGCTTGGCGAGTATTCGGAGGACAGCAGTGCCGCCCCGCTCCATTCGCCGCCGACCGCGAGGCCCTGCACGAGGCGCAGTAAAACGATGGCCGTGGGTGCGGCGGCCCCTATCGAGGCGGCGCCGGGAACCAGGCCTACCGCCATGGTGGCGAGTCCCATGGTGATCAGGGTGACCACCAGGGTGCCCTTGCGGCTGAAGCGGTCTCCGTAGTGACCGAACAGCGCGGCACCGAGGGGGCGTGCCAGAAACGCGGTGCTGAAGGTGGCGATGGAGGCGAAGAGCGCCAGAGAATGGCTGAGATTCGGGAAGAAGACCGCGGGGAAGACGAGCGCGGCCGCCGTTCCGTAGATATAGAAGTCGTAGAACTCGATAGCCGACCCGACTGCGCTGGCCATGAACACTCTGCGGGGGCTCGGTTCCATGCGTGGCAGCTTAGGGTGCGTGCCCGCCAGGTCCTGAAGCTGCGGAACGTGGCCGAGGACGCTCCGGTCCGGCGAACATATCGGTGTCCGATCAGACCGGGTACCGGGGTACCACTTCTGCGGGCGGGGCCGCCGCCGACGTGGGACTCTTGCGCTAGATCGCGATCTGTCCCCAGATTCGTCCACAGAACTTCACAGTTTCCACAGACTCGCCAGGCGAAAAGGTTTGCCCGGCGGTGGGCGATCTGCTAGCCGGTGTCGGTGCCCGGTGGTAGACACCACATATGTTCCAGCCATCTCGGAGGGCCCGGACACGCCCTGGTTACGACACGCCGGAATTTCAGGGGTGTCAGGTCTCACGACCAGGGAATTTCACGAATGTTGTTCAGAACATCTTGTATGGGTTCCGATTGTCGGACACTAGGTGTAGTGTCTGGAACACCGAAAGGCCGGGAACCACTCCGGGCCGCCCGGCCCGGATTTTCGCCAGATCTTCTGGCCGATCCCGGCGCTCAGCCACCACGGGCGGCGTGGAATTTTCCCGGGTGCTGGACTGCTGAAAACTTTGTTGAGATGTCTACGATCGATTCGCTGAGGAGCTACGCATGAGCATCACCGTCTACACCAAGCCCGCCTGCGTACAGTGCAATGCGACGTACAAGGCCCTCGACAAGCAGGGCATCGAGTACAACGTCGTGGACATCACCGAGGTCCCCGAGGCGCGCGATTACGTGATGGCACTCGGCTACCTGCAGGCGCCCGTGGTGGTGGCCGGTGACGATCACTGGTCGGGTTTCCGCCCGGACCGCATCAAGGCGCTCGCGGGCGCAGTCGCAGTCTCTGCCTAATAAGTAGTAAGTAGTACGGGAGCCGGGCATGGCCCATCTGGTCTATTTCTCCAGCGTGTCGGAGAACACTCACCGCTTCGTCCAGAAGCTGGGTGTTCCCGCCACCCGGATCCCGCTGCGTGGCGATATCCAGGTTGACGACCCCTATGTCCTGATCCTGCCGACCTATGGCGGCGGGCACCCGGTGCCCGGTCAGGCCGCGGGATATGTCCCCAAGCAAGTCATCAAGTTCCTCAACAACGAACACAACCGGTCTTTGATCCGCGGGGTCATCGCGGCCGGCAACACCAATTTCGGCGCGGAGTACTGCTACGCGGGCAAGGTCATCTCAGCCAAGTGTGACGTGCCATATCTGTACCGCTTTGAACTCATGGGCACCGCTGAAGACGTGCAGCAGGTGCTGGCTGGACTCGACGAATTCTGGAAGGACACACCGTGGCGCCAACCGCGACAACTGCAGAACCTGTGACCTCTGCGCACGGCTCGGCTCACGGCGAGCTGGACTATCACGCCCTCAACGCCATGCTCAATCTGTATGACGCCGACGGCAAGATCCAGTTCGACAAGGACGCCGCCGCGGCTCGGCAGTACTTCCTGCAGCACGTCAACCAGAACACGGTCTTCTTTCACAATCACGACGAAAAGCTCGACTACCTGATCGAGAAGGAGTACTACGAGCGCGAGGTGCTCGACCAGTACTCACGCAACTTTGTGAAGTCGCTCCTGGATCGGGCCTACGCCAAGAAGTTCCGGTTCCCGACCTTCCTCGGCGCGTTCAAGTACTACACCTCCTACACGCTGAAGACCTTTGATGGAAAGCGCTACCTGGAGCGCTTTGAGGATCGCGTGGTCATGGTCGCGCTGACGCTGGCCTCCGGTGATCTGCAACTGGCCGAGAAGCTCGTCGACGAGATCATCGACGGACGCTTCCAGCCGGCCACGCCGACGTTCCTCAACTCGGGCAAGAAGCAGCGCGGCGAGCCGGTGTCCTGCTTCCTGCTGCGCATCGAGGACAACATGGAGTCCATCGGGCGTTCCATCAACTCGGCACTGCAGCTGTCCAAGCGCGGTGGCGGTGTGGCCTTGCTGCTCACCAACATTCGTGAGCACGGCGCACCGATCAAGAACATCGAGAACCAGAGTTCGGGCGTCATCCCGATCATGAAGCTGCTGGAGGATTCGTTCTCCTACGCCAATCAGCTCGGTGCACGCCAGGGTGCCGGTGCGGTGTACCTGCACGCGCACCACCCGGACATCTACCGTTTCCTGGACACCAAGCGCGAGAACGCCGACGAGAAGATCCGCATCAAGACGCTCTCGCTGGGTGTGGTGATCCCGGACATCACCTTCGAGCTGGCCAAGAAGAACGAGGACATGTACCTGTTCTCGCCCTACGACGTCGAGCGCACCTACGGGGTGCCGTTCGCCGACATCAACGTCACCGAAAAGTATTACGAGATGGTCGATAACGGCCAGATCCGCAAGACGAAGATCAAGGCGCGCGAATTCTTCCAGACCCTCGCCGAGTTGCAGTTCGAGTCGGGTTACCCGTACATCATGTACGAGGACACCGTGAACCGGGCGAACCCGATCGAAGGCAAGATCACCCACTCGAACCTGTGCTCGGAAATCCTGCAGGTGTCGACGCCCTCTCTGTTCAACGACGATCTGTCCTACGCCAAGGTGGGCAAGGACATTTCGTGCAACCTGGGCTCGCTGAACATCGCCAAGACGATGGACTCGCCGGACTTCGCGCAGACCATCGAGGTGTCGATCCGGGCGCTGACTGCGGTATCGGATCAGACGCACATCTGGTCGGTGCCCTCAATCGAGCAGGGCAACAATGATTCTCACGCCATTGGTCTGGGACAGATGAACCTGCACGGCTACCTGGCGCGCGAGCGCATCTTCTACGGCTCCGAAGAGGGTGTGGACTTCACCAACATCTACTTCTACACGGTGCTGTACCACGCGCTGAAGGCATCGAATCGCATTGCCGTCGAGCGGGGCAGAAGCTTCGGTGGCTTCGAGAAGTCGAAGTACGCCAGCGGCGAGTTCTTCGACAAGTACACCGATCAGGTGTGGGAACCGGCCACCGAGAAGGTGCGCCAGCTCTTCGCCGATGCCGGCATTCGCATTCCGACACAGGATGATTGGCGGCGGTTGAAGGAGTCGGTGCAGCAGCACGGCATCTACAACCAGAACCTGCAGGCGGTCCCGCCGACCGGATCGATCTCGTACATCAACCACTCGACGTCGTCGATTCACCCGGTGGCCTCGAAGATCGAGATCCGCAAGGAAGGCAAGATCGGCCGCGCGTACTATCCGGCGCCGTACCTGACCAACGACAACCTGGAGTACTACCAGGACGCGTACGAGATCGGTTACGAGAAGATCATCGACACCTATGCCGCGGCCACCCAGCATGTGGACCAAGGTCTGTCGTTGACGTTGTTCTTCAAGGACACCGCCAGCACGCGCGATGTGAACAAGGCGCAGATCTACGCCTGGCGCAAGGGAATTAAGACGCTGTACTACATCCGGCTACGGCAGATGGCGCTGGAAGGCACCGAGGTCGAGGGCTGCGTCTCCTGCATGCTGTGAAGCACTTTTGGTAAAGAAGCGGGCCAGGGAAAATACTCCCTGGCCCGCTTCTTTATTCAGGGGAGGTCTAGCCTCGTTTGCGCTGGACAGGAAGATTTGGGTGCCAGGTCGGACAAAGGCCTCGCGAACATGACGCGATCTCAGCGCCTCCGAACCGGCGTGGGGCAGTGATGAGTAGGCCCCTTCGCCACGTCTGTGAGCTATGGGGTGGCGACGAAATATTGACCGCAGACGGATGCCTTCGATGAAGCTTGGGGGCAACTGGATCCCAACGTCAGTTGAGACTGCGGAGCCAGGTGCTCTCGTCTTCGCCTACGCGTTTGCCGCTGCTGAGTCCTTCTCGCGCATCGGCATGTCTCTGCGTGAAGCGTGATGTTTGCTACCCGCGTGGACAGTGGCGAGCGAACGGGCGTAGTGTCGTGTCCTCGAGGGGTTTGCGCTGATTCGACGGAGGCGATGTGGCGGGGAATGGTGAGTCAACTGAACAGCTGACAGCGGTGGCAGTAGCCCGCGACAAGGCTCGTTCCGATGAAACCACACAGAAGTTGCCGGTGCGTGATCTTGAACCCGGGCGCACTGCTGGATCTGACCTCGGGCACCGGCTGGCGGCTTTCGCTGTTGGGGGTGTTCTGGTGGTTGGTGCGGTGGCTGCGTTGCACCACCTGTACCGGAGCGGTGATAGTGCCACCGAGTTGATTGGCTGGGCCGGGCTGCTGCTGCTGGCTATGACCGCGCTTGGTGGTGGGGTCAAGCTTGCGATGTGGGGCGTCAGGCCGGTAACGGCCGCGCTATCTGACGCAGTGAAAGGGCGCCTGTCCGAGCCGCTGCTCGCTGTCATGGCGGCCGCTGCGGTAATCGTTGGTGCGTTGGGTATGTGGTGGACGTTCCGCGGTGGGTATGCGATCTGGTGGCAGCACCTCACTGGGGAGAGTCAGTGGTCGCTCTTGCTGGGGGTTGGCCAGATGCTGGTGGCGGTTCTGGCCGGCGCTGCATTGTTCACCGGCGGCAGGTATATGACCGGCCTGGCTAAGGAGGCTCTCGCTGGCTCGGGTCTGCTCATTGAGCGTGACCAGGCAACCGGCAAGCGCCGCGCACCGGAAGGGTTGTGGCATCCCGGTTTGGTGGCGGCGTTGATCGGTGGTGGTTTGGGGTTGGTGCTGCTGACTGCTGGGATTACTCCGCGGTTGTATGTGTGGATCACGGGTCCGGATGTGTTTCCTGCGGTGGCGGCGATCACTCTGGTCCTCCTGTGGGCAATCGTCTCCAATTTGGGATGGTGGAAAGGTCTTGTGGGTCTGTGGAAGTGGGCCACGGATGCTTCGCAGAAGGCTGCCGCGACTGCGGGTGTTGTTGCGGTGTTGATGTTTTCGGCAAGTGGTTTGGGTTTGGGGTGGTTTAGTCCGGGGACGGTGCCGCAGGCGCGGGCGGCGTGTCCGCCGGATTGTGGTGGTCCTGGTGGTAGTGATGGTCCGCCTGGGGGTGGGCAGATGTTTCAGCCGCCCAGTCAGGGTGGGCCGCAGATGCCGGATTATCAAGGTGGCATCAATCAGGCGCCGCTGGATCAGAACAATGGCATCAGTATCTATAACACTCAGGCGCCTTCGGTCAGCAATAACGGTGTGAACGGGTCTAGTGGGCAGCAGGGCTCTCAGCAGGGGTGGGATCAGCCTGCGCACGGTACTCAGATTCCGGATTATCAGAACGCGACGCCGTATACCCAAGGACCGGGTAAGCCGAATCCGGATTTCAACGGCGGACAAACTAACCCCGGTAGCAATGCGGGATCGCAAGGTGGTCAATCGAATCAGGGCGGGCAGCAGCCAGCGCAACAACCGCAGCAGGGCGCGCAGCGGGCACCTCAGCAGCAGCCGCCGCAACAAGATGCGGGGCAGCAGCCGAACCAGTCACCGGATCAGCCTGATCAGCAGAAGATCGATGACCTGACCAAGCAGCTGCAGGAGAAGCAGCAGCAGTCTGGTCAGGATCGGCAGCGCATTGATGATCTGACTAAGCAGCTGCAGCAGAACAAGCAGAACCAGAAACAGCAGCAGTCGACGAAGTTCCCGTCGAAGGACAAGAAGAAGGACGACAAGGACGAGCAGGACGACCGCGACGATCAGTCGCAGAACACCGACCTGGCCTCGTTGCTACTCGGTGCGGCGTCGACGCGGCGTCGTAAGCAGGACGAGCAGGAGCAAGGGCCGGATACTCAGGCGCTTGGTCAGGATGCGTCCCAAGCGGTGCAGGGTCTTCCGGGTGATGTGCAGACCTATGTGCAGTCCGGTCAGCAGATCGGGCAGTCGTCGGGGCAGGCCGCGCAAGGCTTCGGGTCGGCCGCGCAGGCCGGTGCCTCACTCGCGTCGTCGGCGCAGTCTGGTGCGGTGAATCCGCAGGATGCGATCACGGTGGTTCAGGGGGTTTCGCAAGGCATTCAGGGCACCGCGGACGCGATCAATGCGGGCAGTCAGATTGTGAAAACCGCTCAGGGAGAAGCCGATCAAGTCGCCCAAGCGGTCGGCGACGCCAACCCACAGCTGAAACCGCAAACCGAGCAATTCACCCAACTCAACGACACTGTGTCGAAGGGCACTGAGGGTGTCGGGCAGGTCGCCAGCGGCGTATCCCAGGTATCCGGCGTGGTGAATTCGGTGAGCAGTATGGGATCGGGTGGTCTGCCCACGGACGCGGCGGGTGAAGCACCAACTGAGATGGTGGGGTGGGCGACTTCAGCAAGTGGCCCCGCGGGCACCGGGCCCGCCACCTTCGGCGGGCCGCAACCCCGGCTGCCTGCCCCGCCGGTGCCGCCTGACCCGCCGCCGATGACGGGTGACCAGATTCGACAGGAAATCGCTGGGCTTCCTCGTGGAAAGAATCCGCCGATCAGACAGGTGCCTACAGATGCGGACCTTCGTGGTTGGTATGACAAATGGTCGCGGGGTGGAAATCCGATCCAGGATCCCAATTACAAGGGCGACTGGGTGCAGTTGCCGGACGGCACGAAGGTGAATTGGAGAGACACGAGCGGAAGGTCTGAGGGGCCGGCGGTCGATGTTGTCTATCCAAAGAACAGCGAGGGGCGCCCGACAGACAAGGTCCACAGGGCCCCAATTGCGGAGGGAGGTGGCGGTGTACCGAGAGAGGGGGCTGTGGCGCCTGCGGCTCCAAGAGCCGGTTCTCCCACGCCAGCCGCCGCTCCAAGGGCCGGTTCAGCACCAGTTGCCCCTCCGGCACCTCGGTCCGGGGGCTTTCCAGTTGGCCCGGCGCCGGGAATTCTCGAGACGATTCCGCACCAAATAGTTCCCAATGACCATGAAATTGCCAATGACATCATCGGTGGGTCGGGTAACTTCGAAGAGGAGGACCCGTAATGAGGATCGAAACGCCGCTGACTGCAAGGGAATCAACGGAGGTAGAGATGGCCTATGAGAGTTTCACGCCGGGTCAAAAGGTCCTAATCGAAGGTATGGGCGATTGGGTGGAACTTGCCCTTGTCCACTGGCATGTGCAGCAATCAGATCCCAAAGCGCCCCTTAGCACAGTCCAGCGCAACACTCTCACACTGATCCGTTCACTTACGGATGATGGGCTTTTCGAACTAGGCTCGTATCCTCCGAGCGCGTCAGGATTTGTTCGGGCCTCTGACACGGAAGGCGCACTGGGCCAGATTGCAGACGCATACGTTAACCACTTTGCCGACGGCGAGTGGGAGCGTAAATGGTTGCTTAATATCACTCCTAAGGGCGAGCAGATGGCCCAGCCTTTTATGGAGGCATACAGGCGTGAGTGGGACGCGCAATCTAGTGAGTAAGGCTTGATCACGCGCTGGTAATCGGCCGTCAGCCTGTTGCCGCACAATAAGCGGACTTAGTTCGCCGGCGCGGCTGCGATTACCTCTTCGGCGATCCGCGGGCTCATGGGTGATTCCCATGCCGCCGCGATGTTGGTCGGATTCAGGCAACAGCGCGAGCCCAGCGCCTGCGAGTAGTTGTGTCCGGACCTCGAGCAGCGGGGTAGGCGATCTACAACCGTCTAAGTAGATGGAACCGACGTCAGTGCGGATAGATGGCTTCTCTTCGAATAGCTGATCGATCTGTAGGGGTCGCCTGTGCTCGGGCACGTAGCCGAGCGAGGACGTCCCGGCGATGTGAACCGAGATCGGAGCAGAGCATTACCGACGTGCGAATTCTGTCTACTATGTCGATATGACTCAAGGGATTTCGCGCCGCTGGCCCAGGGAGTGGGCTGGGCTCGCCGTGTCTGTCATTGCGGTGACTATCGCCGCGGGAGTTGGCGGCGCAGCCGCTACGCGCGCTGCGGACACCTACGGGCGTCTGCAACAACCTGGCTGGGCGCCACCGGCTTACCTTTTTGGTCCTGTATGGACGGCGCTGTATGTCTTGATGGCGATATCGGCCTGGCTGGTATGGCGGTCAGAGCCATCACAGGAAAACCGTGTGCCGCTCATCGTGTACGGCGTGCAGCTCGTCCTGAACATGGCGTGGACACCGTTGTTCTTTGGACTTGGCTGGCGGGGAGTGGCATTCATCGAGATCCTCGTGCTGTGGGGATTTGTTGCCGCGACGGTGGTGCTCTTCTGGAACAGAAGCCGTTGGGCCGCAATCTTGTTGCTTCCCTACGTGGCATGGACGACGTTCGCGGCGGTGCTGAATTTCTCGGTGTGGCAGCTGAATAGCTAGTGGTCTTGCCTGGACCGGTAACGGTGCAGAGCGATGTTTCTTTCTTCTGCGTGATCGAGGATGGGTGTCGGGTACCCGCGCGTATGACCGTCGGGGTGTTTCCAGGGTGTGATCGCCGATGCCCCGGGCAGGTGCCGTAGCTCCGGGATGTACTTGCGGATGTATTCGCCGTTCGGGTCGAACTTTTGCGCCTGAGCCGTGGGGTTGAAGACTCGGAAGTACGGCGCCGCATCGGTGCCCGTTCCTGCGACCCATTGCCAGCCGTGCGTGTTGGATGCGCTGTCGGCATCGATGAGATGGTTCATGAAGTGCTTGGCTCCGTGTGGCCACCAGATGTGGAGATCCTTGGTAAGGAAGCTTGCGGTGACCATCCGTACTCGGTTATGCATCCACCCTTCGGTAAGTAGTTGCCGCATGCCGGCATCCACCAATGGGTATCCGGTTTCTCCGCGTTGCCAGGCCGTGAAGCCCTCGCCGGGTTCGGTATAGGTCAAATGCGCTAGCGCATCGGTCAAGTCGGCGTGCGCGGAGTGCGGCTGGTGGTAGAGCACGTCGGCATAGAAGTCTCGCCAGGCTAGCTCCGACATGAACTTGGTGGCGTCTTGGCCCGCGATGGCTGCCAGGTCGGCAAGCAGCGTGCGGGGGTGTATTGCCCCGACTTTGAGGTAGGTCGAGATCCTGGATGTGGCGTCCATGTCGGCGCGGTCACGCCCTACGGCGTAGCCCGTCAGCTCGCGTGTGAGGAAGTGTTCCCACTGCGCGCGGGCCGCACCCTCACCCGCGGGAGGCAAAGTGATGCTGCAGCTTTGGCTGAGTTCGGTGAGTAACGACCTGGCGGGACCTGATTGTGCAGGCTTGGGAGGCTTCGCCCAGAAAGGGCTGGTCTTCAGCTGGGCGGGGCGCGGCCAGTGGTGTTCGCGCCAGGCGCGCTCGAATGCGGTGAACACCCGATACGCAGACCCGTCTGATTTGGTGATTCGGCCCGGCGTCACTGCGTAGGGCGAGCCCGTCTCGATCCAGTCCACACCGATCTTGGCCAGCGCGGCCGATACCGACGTATCCCGGCGCCTGCCGAAGGGGGTCGTCTCCCGGGCCACGTGCACTTCAGTCGCACCGCAACGTTCCGCCAGCTCTACCAGGGCCTGTTCCGGCGCACCGGAACAGACGCAGAGCCGCCCATCGAGTTGTTGATCAAGGCCAAGAACGTTGGCGGCAAGCCACGCATCCCGCGGGCGTGCTGTGCTGCGAAGCAACTGCGGATCCAGCACAAAGACGGCAAGTACGTCACCGCTCGCGGCGGCAGCTTGGAGCGCGGGATTGTCGGCCAACCGCAAATCGCGGCGAGCCCACCAGATAACGGTCACGAGCCGGTGTGACTTCCCAAGAGATGCCCCAGGGCGGGACCGATACTGGGAGTTCGGAAAACATGCTGACGGTCCAATAGCGTTGCGGGAGAAACACGCTGACTTGCCATCGCGAGCTCGTCGGCACCCTCGCGTCCGAGCAGCAGTGCAGGGCCGAAGGCGGGCACGGGTAGAAGTGCGGGGCGGTGGACTGCCTGGGCCAGTGCGCGTGTGTAGTCGACGTTGCGAACCACGCCGGGGGCCACGGCGTTAACGGGACCTGATAGTGAAAGGTCCCACAGACACCGGTGATAGATGTCCACCAAGTCGTCGATACCGATCCAGGGCAACCACTGGGCGCCGGAGCCCAGACGCCCGCCCAGACCGGCCCGGAAAAGCGGAAGCAGGAGCTTGAGCGTTCCGCCACGTGGTGACTGAACGATGCCGGTGCGGACGGTGACAACACGGGTCCCGGTGCTCTCGCCTGTTAACGCTGCCTGCTCCCAACGATCGACCACGTTGGAAAGAAAGTCTGCTGTCGGCGGGGGAGGACTTGTCTCGGTGAGCGTTTCATCGTCTCGGTTCTTCCCGTAGTACCCGACTGCTGAGGCGCTGACGAAGGTACCGACACCTGCGGATGCGGCGGCTCGGGAAAGTAGGCGAGTGGGCTCGATTCGGCTCGAGGCGATCAGTTCCTTATGCCGCGGGGTGAAGCGTCCCGCGATGGTGGCACCCGCCAGATGGATAACGGCATCAATGCCCTCGAGCGCGGCCGGGTCGGGATTGTCTGGCTCCCAATTTCGCTCCGTAGGACTCTTCGGCTCTCCGCGGACTAGGCGGATCACGCGGTGCCCACCTGTGCTGAGGAACGCGGTAAGAGCGGTGCCGACCAAGCCTGATGCCCCGGTGATGGCCACTGTCGAGGCGTTCATTCCGTGGTCGGCTGCTCTGCGGTGCGCGGCCAGATCTCCGGTGAGTTGCCGGTGCCGGTATGCGATGAGTTCGGCGAGAAGCCTTCCCGGAATGGGAGTTTCGATTGTGTCGCGTACCCGGGTCCTGCTGTCGCCGACGGGCTCGAACTCGTGAATGTGCCGCCAGGGCAATGCACCACTGACCGCCGAGCGCAGTCCCGTCGCGACCGCCTCGTCGACGAATCGCCGGCCGGGCAGGAACGCTTCCTGATCGTGCTGGGCGACCCAGCGCAAGCCTCCCGGTAAATCCAGTACCGCAGTCCCGTCGCGCAGCGAGGCCGCCTCGGTACGCAACTCAACCGGCGCCCACGGCGCCGCCAAGCGATTGAAGGCGCCCGGCCTGGAATGCCAGGCGAATACGTCTTCGACGGGCGCGTCGACAATCACCGAACCACTGATACCCATAAGTCTCCGATCATCGGGAAGTCTAGTTCCACCGTCCTCTGCGTTGTCCCTCAGAAGGCGTCGTCACCCCGCGCGTCGATGGGAACTGCGATCTCGTTGCGTCGAGCGCACGAGAGTGTCCACGGCGGGTCGTAGAACCAGGCTTGCGGATCGCCCGAGGTCTTTATGTTGCTGTCGCGCAGGGTATTAAGCAACTCGTCGGTTCGTTTGGCTACGGTGGCGGCCGATCGGTCGCCGCTGAAGCGCAGCACCGCGAGCGTCTGGGCCGGCACTTCGGTGAGCCGAATGCTCTCGTCGCCGGGAGTGGGCAGGCTTGCCAGTGTCCATTTCGCTGGCATGTAGAACCGGATTATTGAACCACCAGTAGGACTTGACAATTGGCCCACCGGGGCCGTCATGGCGATGGTGTCGTTTTGTTGGGCTACCGGTGCGGTCATGGCGATCTTGGCCTGCCGTTGGTTCTTGCCGAATATGTAACCCGCAAGGCGCCGAAAACCCTCGCTGCGTGCCCGGTCGTCATCGGCCAAGACGGTGGTTTCTGCCGCGACTCGGCTGCTGTACTGCCTGATCTGCACCGAAGCGGTCAGTGGCCGTGACGAGTATTGCGGTTCTTCGGTTCCCGAACGGACTCCGAAGACATTGCCCGCCGCTTTGAGTAATTCGACCCCAACAGTCCACAGCGGCACGATGGCACTCATTTTCTTGCTCCTTTCGACAAGCGCTACTTCTCGAGATACGGGAGGTGCAGCTTGGGGAGGGTGAATTGGGCGACGTCGATGTAGCCGATGCGGAAGTAGTTCGCGCATCCGGTGAGGTACTTCATATAACGCTCGTACACAACCTCGTCCTGGATGGCGATGGCTTCATCCTTGTGTTCCTCGAGTGCTGCCGCCCACAGGTCCAGGGTCTTGGCGTAGTGCGGCTGCAGTTGGTGTACTCGCGTACAGCTGAAGCCCGCCCGCTCGGCATGTTCTCGCACCATATCGATGGATGGCAGTCGGCCACCGGGGAAAATCTCGGTGACCATGAATTTGATGAAGCGCGCCAGCTCGAAGCTCAGCGGCAGCCCCTTGGCGATGATCTCGTTGGGGTGCAGTCCGGTGATGGTGTGCAGCAGCATCACGCCGTCATCAGGCAGCGCGTTGTAGGCGAACCTGAAGAAGTCGTCGTAGCGGTCAAAGCCGAAATGTTCGAACGCGCCGATCGACACGATGCGGTCGACCTTGCCGTCGAACTCCTCCCACCCGTGCAACTGGACGCTCTTTGACCGGGTGCTCGACGTTGCCGCCAAAAGCTTCTCGACGTGCGCCTTCTGATTCTTACTCAGCGTCAACCCGATGACGTTGACGTCATACTTTTCCAATGCGCGATTGAGGGTTGCGCCCCAACCGCACCCCACGTCCAGCAGCGTCATGCCGGGCTCTAGGTGCAGCTTGCCCAACGCCAGGTCGATCTTGGCGATCTGAGCCTCCTGGAGAGTCATATCGTCGCGCTCGAAGTAAGCACAGCTATATGTCTGGGTGGGGTCGAGAAAAAGACGGAAAAAGTCATCCGACAGGTCGTAATGGGCCTGAACATCGGCGAAGTGTGGGCGAAGCCGCGGTGAGTCTGACATCTGGGCAAAACCTTTCCTAGGCGGTGCGGGGAACGTCTACCTGCCGGTCTTTCTTCTGCGGGTGTAAGGGCGCTGCTGCACCGGGCATGTATGTGCAGCTCTGTGGTCATTCGGTGCTGAACGCCATCCGGATGGGTCGGTTACCTAAAAATTTGAGCTTGGTCTGTGGCGCCGCTCATAGACGCAATACCCATCCGCGGGCAGGTTTACTCCGAATACGGGGTGTGAGTGCAATATCTGGCCCCGACAGGTCACGGTCCGTTGCCGTCATCGGTAGTGGTGTGGCCGGACTAACCGCAGCTCACGTGCTTTCTGCCTACGACCAGGTCTCGTTGTACGAGGCCGATGGGCGTTTCGGGGGACATGCCCACACTCAGTTCGTCGATGCCGGCCAAGGCGCCCCGACCGCGGTCGACACCGCGTTTTTGGTGCACAACGACCGCACCTACCCCACACTGTGCCGATTGTTCGACGAACTCGGTATCGCCACCTCTGCCACGGATATGTCAATGTCGGTGCGTGATGACAGCACTGGGCTGGAATACGCGGGCGCAAGGGGCGTGCGCGGCCTCTTTGCTTCGCCCGCGACAGCGAACCCTCGCTATCTGTGGATGCTGGCAGAGATCAAGCGGTTTCATCACCACGCCCGCCGATTGCTCGCTGCCCCCGATGCAGACGACAATGCCCTGAGTCTCGGGGATTTTGTTCGGCAGCGGGGTTTCTCACAGTTCTTCCTTGGCCGCTTCCTGACACCACTGGTGGCCGCCGTGTGGTCGTGCCCGCCCGGGCAGGCCATGGCGTACCCGGCGCAGTACTTGTTCAGGTTCCTGGACCATCACGGCATGCTGTCGGTATTCGGGTCGCCGCAGTGGAAAACAGTGGTAGGGGGCTCGCGCACGTACGTCGATGCTGTGGTGCGCGGCCTACACGAGGCATTCACCGATTCCCCTGTCACCCAGGTCAGACGGATTCCGGAGGGCGTTGTGGTGACAGCTGCGGGGCACCCGCCGAAGGTGTTCGATGCCGCCGTGATCGCGACGCATCCCGATCAGGCGCTGGCACTGCTGGCGCAGCCGACCGCCGCCGAGCGCGAGGTGCTGAGAGCCATTGGTTACGTGAGCAATTCGGCGCAACTACATACCGACGAGTCACTGTTGCCGCGACATCCCCGTGCCCGTGCGTCGTGGAACTACCTGTGCGGCGGAGGCAGCCAGGGCGTCGTGGTGACGTATGACATCACCCGGTTGATGAGACTGCCCGGTCCGTGCAGGTTTCTGGTCACCCTCGGCGGCGAGCATCTGGTAGACCCCGGGGCGGTGCTTGCCGAAATGACATACCAGCACCCGGTTTATACGCCGCAATCTGTTGCTGCTCAACGCAGATTGTCAAGTCTCAACGATGGCCGTATCGCGTTCGCCGGTGCGTACCACGGATGGGGTTTCCATGAGGACGGTGCCGCCTCGGGCCTACGTGCCGCACAAGCATTGGGTCGGGACTGGCCGGTCGGCGTGGCCACCAAGCGCGAGCATCGCGTGGGAGCACGATGAGTTCGGCGACGGCGGTTCCTTGCCTGTACCGCACCCGGATCATCCATGTGCGGCGTTCGCCGGTGACACACCGGTTCGCCTATCGCGGCTACTGCTGGTACATCGATATCGACAAGCCGCCGCGCCTGCCGTTCGGTCTGCGCGCCTTCGCCAATTTCCAAGCACGGGACCATTTCCGGGGGGCCGCTGACGATACGCTGCGCCAACGCGTGGATCGATTCTTGGCCGCGCACGGGGTAGAACTGGGCGGCGGTACGGTCACCGCGCTGCTGCAGGCACGGGTGTTGGGTCACGTCTTCAACCCACTCAGCCTGTACTGGTGCCATGATCGCCACGGCAATCTCGTCCACATCATTGCCGAGGTCCACAACACCTATGGCGGACGGCACGCATACCTGCTGCCCCCGACCGCCGATTCCACAGTGGACAAACAGCTTTACGTGTCGCCATTCAACGGTGTCGACGGACAATACCGAGTTCGAGCCACTCGCCCCGCCGAGACATTGAACATCAGTATCTGGTTGCAGCGAGGCGGACATCTGCCGTTCTTCGCCGCGGTGCGCGGCACCCGGCGCCGGGCCCGGGTCGGTGAACTGTTGTGGTTGCAGGCCGTCGCGCCCCTGGCCCCACTGATGGGTGCGCTGGCCATCCGTAAAGAAGGGATCAGGCTGTGGCTGAAAGGGCTACCGGTAGTAGAGCGCACACCTACACGCGAGAGGGAAAGGATAGCGTGAACGGTCATCTCGACAGCACCACTACCGATGCGCGTGATATCGGGGCGCATCGCCGGCTGGATATCGCGCCGGTTCCTTCCGGGCCGCTGGCAGCGGGACGGGCGGTGGTAGCCGACAAGCTGCTGCGCCGTGCGGCCGCACGGCTCCCGGTACGGGTCGTGTACCCGGACGGGTCCGTTGTGGGAGCAGCAGATACGTCTCTGCCCACCATGAGAGTTCGGCAGCCGACGGCACTGGCACGACGTCTGGGTCGATCCGGCTTGATCGGATTCGGCGAGGCGTACATGGCTGGAGACTGGGACTGCGACGATCTGCCCGGCTTTCTCACCCCATGGGCAGCATCAATGGGGGAGTTGATTCCCCCTAGCTTGCAACGCTTCCGGCATCTCACCGTGCCGCGCGCTCCACGGACTCAGCGCAACGAGCCGCCACAGGCCCATCGCAATGTTGCGCATCACTATGACCTGTCGAACGACTTCTTCTCGCTGTTCCTGGACGAGACGCTGACCTACTCGAGTGCGCTGTTCGACCACATCCCGGGCTCAGCAGCGATGCTGGCGGATGCCCAACACCGCAAGATCGATCGCTTGCTGGACCACGCACAGGTAGGCCCCGGCACCAGGGTTCTGGAGATCGGTACAGGGTGGGGGCAATTGTGCTTATCGGCCGCCGCTCGCGGAGCGCACGTGCGGTCGGTCACCTTGTCGAGCGAGCAACGGGAACTGGCTCTGCAACGGGTACGGGCTGCTGGTCTGTCTGACCGAGTGCAGATAGAGCTGCGCGACTATCGAGACGTTCAGGGCCAATACGACGCCATCGTGTCGGTGGAGATGCTCGAAGCAGTCGGATTCGATTTCTGGACAACGTATTTCCAAACCATCGACCGCTTGCTCAAACCAGGCGGCCGGCTGGCCCTTCAGGCCATCACCATGCCACATGAGCGGATGCTGGCCAGCCGCAACACCCATACCTGGATACAGAAGTACATTTTCCCCGGCGGTCTGCTTCCCTCGGTGCGGGCAATCACCGAAACAACCACGGATACCACGCATTTGCGGACCATCGAGACAATGTCCCTGCGGCCGCACTACGCCGAAACACTGCGGCTATGGAGTCAGCAACTCGCGGCCCGGCGCGAGAGCGTACTGGCGCTTGGGTTCGACGATGCCTTCTACCGTATGTGGCAGCTGTATCTGGCGTATTCGGAGGCCGGGTTCCGATCCGGATATCTCGATGTCCACCAATGGATTTTCCAGCGAGGTCAACAATGAACTTCTTCATCGTGATGGTGTGCTCGCTGTGCGCTGTGGTGGCCGTGCACAGTGTCACTTTCCTGATCGGCTACCGCATAGGCCGCTACAACGTGGTCGACGTCGCGTGGGGCCTAGGGTTCATCGCAATTGCCGTGGTGTGTACCGCGTTCGGTGATGGTGATCGGCAGCGCCAGGTTCTGCTGCTCGCGCTCGTCGGTATATGGGGTGCCCGGCTCTCGTGGCACATGTGGGTGAAGTCGGCTGGGAAAGGGGAAGATCCGCGGTACCACGACCTGCTTGGTGGCGACTTCTCTGTGCCGCATGTGCTGCGCAAGATCTTCGTCATCCAGGCCGCTGCCACCTGGTTGGTATCCCTACCCATCCAACGCTCAGCCGTTGAAGGGCCAACCCCTGAATCGCTGCGTCCCGTAGTAGTCGTCGGCATCGGGTTATGGCTGTTTGGAATGCTTTTCGAAGCGGTGGGTGACTTTCAGCTGCGCCGTTTCAAACAGGACCCGGCCAACAAGGGCAAGATCATGGAGCAGGGCCTATGGGCTTGGACTCGGCACCCGAACTACTTTGGCGATGCCTGCGTGTGGTGGGGGCTGTGGTTGATCACCATCACCGGCTGGCAATCGTTGGCAACGGTGCCGTACCCGGTGCTGATGACCTACTTCCTGGTCTACGCCACCGGAGGTCGCCGCACCGAGAAGGCAATGGCCGGGCGGCCCGGATTCGCTGACTACCAACGCCGGGTCTCATTTATCTTGCCGCGCCCCCCGAAACGCGAATCGCCATGAACATTCTCCGCGATGCGTTTAGGCTCACGGGCGTGACTGGCGACCTGGATACCCTCTTGCGCAATGTCGCCGACCGTGATTCCGCGGCATTCGCCGCTCTCTACGATCACACCCGCTCGCGTGTGTACGGTCTAGTGCTGCGGGTATTACGGGACCCCGGCTATAGCGAGGAGACAACGCAAGAGATCTACCTACAGATCTGGCGTTCAGCCCAAAGCTATGACCCGACCGCCGGATCGCCTCTGGCCTGGATCATGACCTTGGCTCATCGCCGCGCCATCGACCGCGTGCGCTCGGAGCAATCCGCCGCCGACCGCGAGTCGCGCTACGGCGCCGCCACTATCGAGCGTGCCGCCGACGAGGTCACTGAATCGGTGATCCGTAGCGAAGAGCAGCGGCAAGTCACTGAATGCCTCGACACACTCACGGATACACAGCGCCAGTGCCTACATCTGGCTTACTACGACGGTTTGACTTATAACCAAGTCTCACAACGGCTTGCCGCTAATCTGGCAACTATCAAGTCTCGTATGCGTGACGCAATCAAGGCGCTGCGCCGATGCCTGGGGACACCATGACCGAACCCAACGACCTCATCACCGCCGCGACTCCGTACGCACTGCATGCGTTGCCCGACGATGAACGAGACGACATCGACCGGTGGTTGTCATCCGGCGCGCCTGAAAACACGCTCTCCTTTACGCAGGAAGTGCGTGCCACACGCGAAACCATGGCGGCCCTGGCGGCAAGCACCGCAGTCGAACCCCCGGCCCGGCTTCGCCCGCGCCTGCTCAAGATTGTGGCCCGGGATATCCAAAGAGATTCCGGGGCAAAAGATATCAACCGCTGGAGAGCACCTCTGGTGGCTGTTGCGGCCGCTACCGCAATCGGGCTGGCGGCGGCTGGGATCGGCACTATCCTGCGGCCTCCGCCACCATCCGCGCAGCAGGTCTTCACCGCAACCGATGTGCGAACGGTCAGCGGTTCTATCCCGACCGGTGGTACCGCGACGGTCGTCTACTCGCGGCAGAAGAACACGGCGGTGTTGGTGATGAACAATGTCGCACCACCACAACCCGGCACTGTGTACCAAATGTGGCTGATCGGCGACCGCGGGCCGGAGTCGGCAGGAACCATGGATACTCAGGCCGTCGCACCGTCGACCACAGCCGTCATACCCCACCTCAACAACTCCACCGCACTGGCATTCTCTGTCGAGAAGGGCCGCGGCTCGACCTCGCCAATGGGCCCGATCATCGCGCAACTGCCGCTGAACCAGTAGCCGACGGCCCGTTGATCTCTAACGGATCAGCGGGCCTTGTCTGCGCGCAGCGCCTTCACGCGCCGCTGTTCGCGTAGCACCTCTTGGTAGCTCTCGCGTTCGGCGATCAGCCAGGGCGGCTTCTCCTCGAGCAGCTGATCGATCTGCTCGGTGGTCAGCGCGCCCTCGACACCCCCGCGTGTGAGGCCGGAAATCGATACGCCCAGCTTGGCTGCCACCAGGTTCTTCGGGTGCGGTCCATGCTTGCGGAGGTCTTTGAGCCACTCGGGCGGGTCTGCCTGCAGGGCGGCCAGCTCGGCGCGGGTGATCGGGTTCTCCTGGAACTCCGCAGGGGTCGCCTGTAAGTACACGTCCAACTTCTTCGCCGCGGTGGCGGGTTTCATGGACTGCGCGTTCGGCCTGCTCATGGCATCAGCCTATCGGTAGCCTGATGCGGTGACCCCGCCATCGCTCACTCTCGGGTACGTCCCCGGCGGGACGCCCGCGAAGTGGGCCCGTACCTGGGCGGAGCGTCATCCCGGGGTCCCGCTGAAGTTGCGAGCGGTCGCCGCAGCCGACGCGGCGGACGCGGTGCGGGCCGGCACCGTCGATGTGGCCTTGCTGCGGCCGCTATCCGATTCGGCCGGGTTGGCGGTGATCCCTCTCTACGACGAGACAACGGTGGCCGTGGTTCCGGTTGATCACCATCTCAGCGCTGCCGACGCGATCACCGCGGCGGACCTCGATGGCGAGCCGACGCTGGTGCCGCTCGACGATGTCCTCGACTGGGATGACGTTCCCGGGGCTCCGGTGGAGCATCGGCCCGAAACCACCGAGGACGCCATAGAACTCGTCGCGGCAGGGTTAGGTGCGCTCATTGTCCCGCAGTCCTTGGCGCGGCTCTATCACCGTAAGGACCTCACCTATCGCCCGATCGCCGACGCGCCCACGTGCCCGGTGGCGCTTGCCTTTCCGGAGGGCACGCAGTCGGCACTGGTCGAGGAGTTCATCGGCATCGTGCGAGGCCGCAAACCCGGTTCATCGCGGGGGCAGGCCGAGGCGGCGCCAAAACGTACCGCCCGGGAGAAGACCCTGGCCAAGCAGGCCGCCCGCGCCACCGCGGGCAAGGTCGCCCGTAAGCCGGGACGAACCGAGCGCGGTCGGCGCTGACACCGAGTGAAGTGGTGTGCGCCGGCTAGACCGGGGTATGTCGTTTCAGGAACTCGGACACCGTTTCTCGTGCGGCGGAAAGCTCCTCGGGCTCTTTCCACCGTTCGATGAATTGCGCATCCGGTACCGCGTCCACAAGTGCGCGACTGGCGGTCGCGGGATGGAACCTGTCGTCACCGTTGAGGACGAGCAGCGGAACCCGGATATTCTTCAATTCCGCGTCGGGCACACTGAAGACTCGATTGTCGTTGATGAACAACGCATTCCAATATTTCTGCCATGCGGTGCCATCGGCTTCGGGGTGAGTTGACACCAAGGCTGTCGACCACTCGTCGAAGATCTCCCGAAATGTGGCGAGATTGTCGTCCTGGCCGATGGACTGCGCCACCACCGCGGCGGTGATCCGTTCCGGTGCGGTGGTGGTGAGTTTGGCGATGAAGGAGCCACCGATGCACATGCCCAGGACGTGGAAGCGGTCGATGCCCAGGTGATCGAGCAGGCTCAACTGATCGGACGCATAGGTCGCCCAGGTCTCTTGGCCGGTGACCCTGGCCGCGGACTGGCCTGCGTTGCGCTGATCCATCGTGATGACGCGATAGTGGGCGGAGAGCTCCTGGATGGGGTTCCATGCGACGCGTTCCCAGTACGGAATCGATGAGCGCAGGCCGCCGGGCGCAAGCAACAGGATGGGGTGTCCGGAGCCCTGTTCCTCGTAGTACAGGCTGGTGTTCTCTGCATCGAAAAAAGGCACGTCACGACTCTACTGATCGTGTCTGTTCGGCGATTGCGGTAACGAGGTGGCCCCGCCGCGTGGGTTGTTTGTCGAGCACGCGAACGTGCATGCGTAGTGGCATACACGGCGGCGGCAGGCGATGACGATCATGTCGCGCGAAACTCGCCGCACCGCATCTGTTCGGTCAATTGAGCGGACTCGGGTCTCGGCACTTGCCGGATGCTGGTATGACTGCCGTATGACACCCGATCAGTGGCTAGAAGCGCTACGCACCGGGATTGCGGCGGTCGCCGCGACCCCGCCCGAGCATCTAGACCGGGAAGCACCGTCCTGCCCGGGCTGGACAGCGCGCGACGTGGTGGCCCATCTCGGCGGAGTGCACCGCTGGGCCGTGGGAGTCGTTACCGGTCAAAAGATTCCGTACGCGGATGTCGACCCGGAGGCTCCGACGGGGGAGGCCGTCATCGGGTGGTATACCGACCGCGCAGATAGCCTGGTCGCCGCGTTGACGTCGAACGACCTTGATGCGCCGACGAAATCGCCGTTCGGTGAGCGGCCGGTGCAGTTCTGGTATCGCCGGCAGGCAAATGAAGTGGCGGTACACCGTTGGGATATTCAGCACGCGTACCTGGGGTGGGACGCCGACCCTATCGATGCGACTCTCGCGGCCGACGGCATCAGCGAGTGGTCGGAGCTTTTCACGCCCAGGCGTATCGGGCGTGACGGCGGAACTCCGCAGGACCTGCGGGGAGCACGAATACTCCTGCACGCCAACGACGGCGGTGGCTCGTGGCTGTTGCGCGCGGACGCCGAAGCAATCGGCATCGTGGAGGACGACGCGGAACCAGATGCCACCATTACGGCATCCACATCAGACCTACTGCTGGCGGTTTGGCACCGGGTTCCGTTGTCACACTTGACGGTCGATGGCGATGCGGGCCGTGTCGAGCGGGTACTGGATCTAGTCCGGATCTAGAACCGCAGGGCTCGAACGGCGCACCAGCCACGTGGTGATGGTGGCGATGAGCAGCAGCGCCAAGCCGATCCACAGTGCGTTGAGTCCGATGCGGTGGTAGGTCGCCGCACCCAGGACGGCGCCGACGGTCAGGCCCGCCCACAGTGTGATGTAGCGCAGCCACACCCACCGGGGGCCGCCGAAGAACGCATCGACGAGTCGCTGCCCAGCCTTGACCACTGTGCCGGTGATGTAGGTGAGGCCCACCTGGACTTCGCCGGAGCGCTGGAAAACCGAGTTCATGGAGCCCATCGCGAGTGCCGTCAGGAGCAGCGCCGCGACGCCCGCGCCTAGTTCTTGGGTGATCGCCGCCGCAGCCACGGTGCTTGAGGCAACCGCCAGCACGGCGACCCGTTCATGTTGGCCGCTGATGCGTGACGCGATCGCGCCGACCATCACTCCGATGAAGAACATGCCGATCAAACCGGCTGCCTTGTACGCGGACTCCCAGTGCTGGGTGGCGGTTGACGCCGCCATCCTGGTGGTGTTCCCGCTCATGAAGGACAGGAAGTACCCGCCCAGATGCACGAACCCTATCGCGTCGAGAAACCCTGCGACACTGGATAGTCCGGTGGCGAGCACCATCTCACGCCGCCGGATCGACCACACGGCGAATCAGTGCTTGTGACCGGGGCCCTGGGCCCGCTTGTACAAGACTTTGAGCATGTTGTCGCGGAAGGTCGCGTTGTCCATCAGCTTGATGCCCTTATCGCACAGCCACGGGTTGCCCAACGCACGGTGCATGATCCGGCCGCGGCGGTACTCCCGGCCCCAGGCATCGTTCATCCGCTGCTGGTAGTTGGTGAAGTCGTGTGGACCGGCGTTCTGCAACGCCGCCACCGCACATTCGCCTGCCGCCAAACCGGATTCGAGCGCCTTGGAGATGCCGGCGCCGCTGACCGGCTTACCTGCGCCCAGCGCGTCGCCGGCGAACAGCACGCCGGGGCGCCAGGGCGGCCACGCGGTAAATCCCATGGGCAGGCGCCAGGCGCGCACACCCTTGTTCTTGCGCAGCTCTGCCAGGTCGGGCAGCTCCCACTCCCTGGGCAGCTTCTTCATGTAGGTGTCGAGCACCTGCGCGGCGTTGACGTCCTGCCACTTCTTGTAGCTGTTGACGTACCCGATGCCGATGTTGATGCGTCCGGCGCCGAGCGGGAACACCCAGCCGTATCCGATCAGCGCGTCGTTGTTGTGGTGCAGCCGAAGATCGATATCGAGCATGTTGGAGTCTTCGCGATTGGCCTCCATCTCGGCCCGGATCGCGATCGCGGTGTACCCCTTGACCTCCGAGTCGAGGTTCATCGCGCGTTTGATGGGGGAGTAGGCGCCGTCGGCGACAATCACCGCGTCGGCCGAGATGGTTTCCCGAGCGCCGTTGGCGGTCTTGACTTCGATGCCCTTGACCGTGGTGCCATCGCCGACGGGCGCGACCGCCTCGGTGGACTGGCGCACTTCCACGCCCGCGGACTCAGCGTGCTTGAGCAGCAGAGTGTCCAGCTCGGGGCGGCGCACCACATGCCCGTGATCGGGCATACCGGGACGCTTGGGGAAGGTGAGCTCCCAGACACTGCCGCTGTCCACGCGCACACCGTCGACGCGGTGGAACTGGGCGACCTCGTGGGCCAGGCCCATCTTCTGCAGGTAGCTCACCGCGCGGGCGGTCAGCCCGTCGCCGCACGGCTTGTCTCGTGGGAATTCGGCCTTGTCGACGAGAACCACGCGGGCGCCCGTACGGGCGGCTTGCCAGGCCGCGGAAGACCCGGCCGGGCCCCCGCCGACTACCGCGATGTCGTAGTGGTTCTCGCTCACGTACTAAATAGTAAGGGCCGATAGTGCGGCTATTCGCCGTCGGGCTTGGTCACACCCAGGCTCGAACCGGCACGGTTCTCGTACGCGCTGCGTGCATTGGTGTCGATATCGAGGAAGACGCGATCGGTTCCGGTCTTTTTGCTCATGAACCGGCGGACCTTGGTGGGCAGTGAATTGACGATCGTGGTCACGGCACCGAGTGGCTTGGGGACGGTGACCTGGACACGCGGTTTCTCGATAATCCGCACCACGGCCTCGGCGATGTCTTCGGGTTCGACGGGTTTCTGTGCGCCGGTCGAATCGGTACCTGCGATCAACTCGGTGTTGGTAAACGTCGGCAGTACGGCGCTGACCTGGACCCCTTGTGGCTCGAACTCGTCGCTCAGCGCGCGGGACAGCCCGACAACACCGAACTTGGACGCGTTGTAGACGGCCATGCCGGGGGCCGCCATCAAACCGGCGACCGAGGCGATGTTGACGATCTGACCGCCGCGACGTGCCACCATCTCGGGAAGTGCCAGGCGACAGCCGTTGATGACGCCGTACAGATTCACCTCCAGTATCGACCGAATCGCGCCGTCGCTCGTGGACAGGAACGGTCCGATCGGCATGACACCCGCGTTGTTGATGAGCACATCGACCGGTCCGCCGGCACCGGCTGCCTCTAGAAAACGCTTGAACGAGGTGGGGTCGGTCACGTCCACGGGGTGGGCGTCGACGTTGCCTTCTTCTTTGAGGCCCTCGACGGCCGCGCCGAGTGCCTCAACATCACGGTCGCCGATCACCACTCGGGCGCCGCGCCGCAGCAGGGCAGTGGCGGTGGCGTAACCGATACCGCGCGCGGCACCGGTGATGGCGATGTTCTTGCCCGTGATTTTGTCCATGACCACGGACTTTACACGTGTCAAGTTTGTGTCACTAGGAATTCTGCCGAATGAGTTCGACACGCTTAACCACAACACGTTGTGTTGCGCCGCGATGTCGGCCCCCAGGGGTAGTGTCTGTTCCACAGTCAGCGAATCCCGCGAATCTGTTTGACGTTCTCCAGGAGTGGTCTCGTGAGTGAAAAACTGAAGCTGGTCAGCCGCGTCTCGGCGATCAACTGGAACCGGGTTCCCGATGAGAAGGATGCCGAGGTCTGGGACCGGCTCACCGGTAACTTCTGGCTTCCCGAAAAGGTGCCGGTATCTAACGACATTCCGTCGTGGAACACCCTCACAGATTTCGAAAAGCAGTTGACCATGCGGGTTTTCACGGGCCTGACGCTGCTGGACACCATTCAGGGCACTGTGGGTGCGGTCAGCCTGATCCCCGATGCGATCACTCCGCATGAGGAGGCGGTGTACACCAACATCGCGTTCATGGAGTCGGTGCACGCCAAGAGCTACAGCTCGATCTTCTCGACACTGTGCTCCACGCGCGAGATCGATGACGCGTTCCGCTGGTCGGAGGAGAACCCGAACCTGCAACGCAAGGCCGAGATCGTCATGGAGTACTACCGGGGCGACGAGCCGCTCAAGCGCAAGGTTGCCTCGACCTTGCTGGAGAGCTTCCTGTTCTACTCCGGCTTCTACCTTCCGATGTACTGGTCGAGTCGCGCCAAGCTCACCAACACCGCCGACATGATCCGCCTCATCATTCGCGACGAGGCAGTGCACGGGTACTACATCGGCTACAAGTTCCAGAAGGGTCTGGAGCGCGTCGATGAGGCCACCCGCTCCGAGATCAAGGAGTACACCTACGACCTGCTCTACGAGCTGTACGAGAACGAAACCGATTACACCGAAGACCTTTACGACGAGGTCGGGCTCACCGAGGACGTCAAGAAGTTCCTGCGCTACAACGCCAACAAGGCCCTGATGAACCTGGGCTATGAGGCGCTCTTCCCGCGCGAGGAGACCGACGTGAACCCGGCGATCCTTTCGGCGCTGTCACCGAACGCCGACGAGAACCACGACTTCTTCTCCGGGTCCGGTTCCTCGTACGTCATTGGCAAGGCAGTGAACACCGAAGACGAGGACTGGGACTTCTAGATCTTCTCCTGCTGAACAGTCCCTCGGCGCCGGGGGACTGTTCGCCGAGAACAAATGAACGGCCGGTGAACTGTACTGATGTCACCTCGCGCTGTGAACCTGCTGCAGGGACACTATTAGCGTGACGAGCACATCGATTATCGGTTCGATCCTGTCTTGGCTGTCTGCGGGATACCCCGAGGGAGTACCCCCCACGGATCGGTTTCCACTGCTGGCGCTGCTGCGCCGCACGCTGACCGAAGAGCAGGTCAAGGAAGTCGTCGCCAAGCTGACCGCTCCCCAGTCGTCCGCGCAGATCGACGGTGTGGTGAGTCAGGACGAGATCGAGAAGTTCATCACGGACGTGACGAAGGATGAGCCCACCGCTCAAGACATTTCGCGGGTGGCCTCGCGCTTGGCCGCAGGTGGCTGGCCGCTTGCCGGCGTGGACTCCACCGCGCTCAACGCGTAACTAGAACGCCCAGTTGCGTTCTGGGCTGAGTACGAATCCGTGTGTACCGCGGAGATCGTCCACCAAACACGCCGTGGTCTTGGGTGCCGGGGTGGCACATGTCAACGTGGTCTGGCTGCCGTCGTCGTTGTGCACTGGGGCGGCTATCCGTACCTGGTGATTGCCGGGCAGCGCTGGGACACGGGACAAATCGGGGTTGCCCTGCGATTCGCCCACGGTCGCAGGGGTGCCGTTGTTCCGTGCATAGCTACCCAGATCCAGTTGCGCAGACCCGGAGCCTTTAGGCCCGATGCAGGTCCACTGAAAGTACGGGTTCCATCCGGCGCTCTCACACAAAACCCCATCGGGTGTCGCGAACCGATAGACCTTGACGCTGAAGTACTGCCGGGACTCGACGGCGGGGAGCCCGCTGATGTCGGGGAAGCCCGAGGGCGGGTCGGCGGCAGCGGAACCAGCGCTAACGGTTGTCGCGCACAGCAGCGCGACCGATGCGCACACGCCCAGCCTGACGCTGCTCTTCATACACAGAAATCTACCGCCCGCGTGTCGGAGCCGGTGCGGTGGAACCCGACGACGAGGGAACGGTCGAGGGACGGTCGATGATCGTCGAGAGCGGCCCGCCGATTCGGTACTTGGCCCCTCGGTGCTCGTCGGGGAGGCGATCACCCTTGCCCAGCAGCTTGTGGCGCAATGTCCCTGATGCGTACTCGGTTTGGTAGGCACCACGTTCGGTCAGCACCGGAACGACGTACTCGATGAAGTCCTCGAAAGTGCCGGGGGTGATCGCGTAGGCCAGATTGAAGCCGTCGACATCGGTTTCCTCCACCCATTCCTGCAGGGTGTCGGCGACTTCGGCGCCCGAGCCGACCACACGCGGTCCCATGCCACCGATTTCGCCCCACTCGGCGATATCGCGCACCTTCCACTCCCTGCCATCATCGGTGGCGGACTGGAACGCTGCGACCGCCGACAGGATCGCGTTGGAGTCCACGTTTCCGATGGGTTCGTCCAGGCCGTAGCGGGCCAGATCCACGCCCATCCAGCCGGACATGAACACCAGCGCGCCCTCGGCACTGCCGTAGCTCAGCAGCTCGCGGTGCTTGGCGTGCGCTGCTTCGGAGTTCTCGCCGGTGACCACGGTGGTGAGGTTGAAGATCTTGGCGGAGTATGGGTCTCGCCCGGCGAGCTCCAGCTCGCGGCGGATGGTGGTGACCGTTTGGCGTAGCAGCTCTTTGGTGGGGGCCGCGGTGAACACGGCTTCGGCGTTCTCGGCGGCGAAGCGCACCCCGCGCGGTGAGGATCCCGCCTGGTAGATCACCGGGGTCCGCTGCGGAGATGGTTCCACCAGGTGCACACCGGGGACGGTGAAATGCGTTCCCTCATGGCCGATGTGGTGCACCTTGTCGGGATCGGTGAAGACGCCACGTGCGGCATCGCGGACGACGGCATCATCCTCCCAGGAGCCCTCCCAGAGTTTGTAGAGCACCTCCAGGTACTCGTCGGCGTGGTCATAGCGGGCATCGTGCGCGGGCTGGTCGGTCTGTCCCATGTTGCGTGCCGCGGCGGGCAGATACCCCGTGACCACGTTCCATCCGACCCTGCCTCCGGTGAGGTGATCGAGGGTGGATAGCCTGCGCGCGAACGGATATGGGTGTTCGAATCCGGTGCCCGTGGTGACTCCGAAGCCAAGATGTTCGGTGACAAGGGCCATCGCCGAGACCAGGAGCAGGGGATCGGCGACCGGTATCTGCGCCGCCTGGCGGATGGCGGCCTCATCGCTCGCGTCGTAGATGTCGTAGGTGCCGAGTACATCGGCGATAAACAGTCCGTCGAAGCGACCGCGTTCGAGGAGCTTGGCCAGATTCGTCCAATAGGACAGATCCTTGTACCGCCAGGACTGGTCGTCGGGGTGCCGCCATAGGCCGGGGGATTGGTGCGCAACACAATTCATATCGAACGCGTTGAAACGGATGACGCGGGTCATCCCCTCAGCATCGACACCCCGACGACATCAGTCACCGGTTGTACTCGGGATGAAACTTACAAAGTGGCGGTGTCGATGACGAACCGGTACCGCACATCGCTGGCCACGACGCGCTCGTAGGCCTCGTTGATGTAGTTGGCGTCAATGACTTCGATCTCCGAGCCGATGCCGTGCTTGGCGCAGAAATCAAGCATCTCTTGGGTTTCCGGGATGCCGCCGATCAACGAACCGGAAATGCTGCGCCGGTTGGTCAGCAGCGGGAAGCCGGGGACCTCGATCGGGTGCTCCGGCAGACCCAATTCCACCAGGGTGCCGTCGACACCCAGCAGGCCCAGGTACTTGCCCATGTCCAGGTTCGAGGACACGGTGTTGAGAATCAGGTCGAAGCTGCTGCGCAGCGACTTGAAGGTGTCCGGGTCGGCGGTGGCGTAGTAGTGGCTGGCGCCCAAACGCAGGCCGTCTTCCATCTTCTTGAGTGACTGGCTCAGGACCGTCACCTCGGCGCCCATCGCCTTGCCGAGCTTGACGGCCATATGGCCGAGGCCGCCGAGTCCGACGACAGCAACGCGCTTGCCGGGGCCCGCGTTCCAGTGCCGCAACGGAGAGAAGGTGGTGATGCCTGCGCACAGCAGTGGCGCGGCCGCGTCCAGCGGCAGGCTGTCCGGGATGCGCAGCACATAGTTCTCGTCGACGACGATGGCCTGGCTGTACCCACCCTGGGTCTGGGTGCCGTCACGATCCTTGGCGCCGTAGGTGCCCACCATGCCGCGCTCGCAGAACTGCTCCAGTCCGGCGAGGCAGCTCGAACACTCACGGCACGAGTTGACGAAACAGCCGACGCCGGCATGGTCGCCCGGCTTGAACTTGGTTACTTCGGAGCCGACCTCGGTGATGACACCGGCAATCTCGTGACCGGGGACGATGGGGTAGTTGGCGCGGCCCCACTCGTCGCGGACGGTGTGGATATCGGAGTGACAGATACCGGCGAACTTGATGTCGATGAAGACATCGTGGGGCCCTACTTCGCGCCGTTCGATAGTGGTGGGAACCAGAGGGTCCTTACCGGAAACGGCGGCATAAGCCGACACGGTGACCATATATGCATCCTTTTGCGATAGTTAACATTGCTACCGATTAAAAGCCTACTCGGCCCCGCTTATTCCTGTCCCAATTGGAGAGAGCGCCCAGCGGCCCTCGCCCACCAGCTGCAATTTCTGATCGTGATGCTGATCGATGGTGCTGCGATGGCCGACGCTGACGAGTGTGCAGTTGGGCACCTCGGTGCGAAGGAGCCGATAGAGCGCGAATTCCAGCCCTTCGTCGAGCGAGGACGTGGACTCGTCCATGAACACGGCCTTGGGCTTGAGAAGCAGCACCCGGGCGAATGCGACACGTTGCTGCTCACCGGGGGAGAGCACCTTGATCCAATCGGATTCTTCGTCGAGCCGGTCGGACAGATGACCAAGTGCCACCTTGTCGAGCGTTGTGCGCAGTTCCTCGTCGGTGAAGGTGCCGGCTGGTGCCGGGTAACTCACCGCCTCGCGCAGATCGCCGAGCGGGAGGTACGGCAGCTGCGAGAGGAACAACGTCTCGTGTTCGCCGCCGGGGCGAGTCCAATCGCCATCGGTGTAGGGCCACAGCCCGGCCAGCGAGCGCAGCAGCGTGGTCTTGCCTCCGCCCGAGGGCCCCTTGATGAGTAGCGCGTCGCCCGCGTCAAGACTCAGGTTGAGGTCGTCGATCAGACTGTCGCCATTGGGTTTACGGACGTAGATGTTGTGCAGCGTGACGCCGTCCTCCTGATCGCCCGGCTCGAGCATGGGCAGCTCGCGCGACTGTGCGTCCGCGTGTAACAGGCCATCCAGGCGCATGACGGTGGCGCGGTAGGCGGCGAAGTTGTCGTAGGCGTTTCGGAAGAACGACAGGGAAGTCTGCAGCTGGCCCGCGGCGCTGGCGCTCTGACTTACGTCGCCGTAGGTAATCTGTCCGGCGATCAGTCGCGGAACCTGGAGCACCGAGTTGAAGACCGCCGCGGTCTGCGACACCGCGAAGTTCCAGCCGGTGAAGCCCATGCTCCGATACACCAGCTGCCAGAAGTTATCGATGATTCCGTCGAAGCGGCCCTTGAGCTGCTTGGCCTCGGCCTTCTCGCCGCGATAGAAGGCCACGCTTTCTGAGGTGTCGCGCAGGCGCACCAGCGCATAGCGGAACATGGCGTTGAGGCGTTCGTTGAGGAAGTATCTGCGGATCAGCGGACGCCCGATCCGGAAGGCGATCAAGGTCGTCACGATCACGTAGATATAGGTGAGAAAAACAAGGGCTCTGGGCATTTCGTATCCGAAGACATTCAGCGGACCCGATAGACCCCACAGGATGATGGTGAACGACGGTAGCGAGATGCATGCGTTCACGGCGCCGAAGGCCAGATGTGTCGAAGAGCTTTGAAGCTGCTCCGGCGCGGCCGACATGGCGACAAAGTTGTTGATATCGGCCTGGATTCGTTGATCCGGGTTGTCGATGGTGTTGTCGATGAAGCGTGACCGGTAGAAGGCGCGCTTGGAGAGCCAGTCGGCGGTGATGCGCTCGGTAAGCCATACACGCCACCGAATGATGAATGCCTGCAACAGATACAAATCAGTGACCACCAGCGCGATGTTGATCCCCGCCAAAAGGCAGAACCGGCGGATGTTGAGCCAGAAGAATGCCTTGGCATCCGGCATTCCGCTGCCATCGCGAGCCAATGCCTGGACGATGTATTGAATCGATGCCGACATGTCGTTGTAGTAATACGTGAATACCACTGACAGACGGACATTCACCACTACCGAGAGCAGCACGAGGGCCAGGAGGGCCAAGCCGCCCCGGCCGTCGCGGCTGGTGAAGTACAGGCCGGTAATGCGCCAGAATTGCCGACCCCATTGGGTGAACCGAATGATCAAGAACGCGACGGTGAGGAAAACGGCCATGGTTACCGGCCACACCCAGCCGATCCATATCAGCGATCGCCATACCTCCGTGCCCCAGTCGGTCGCCGTCTTCATCGATCAATGTCCTCCGAATCAGTCACTATCCAGTTGACCGCGGAGTGTACGGGCACATGCTGAGCACGTCCTGACAAGCGCCAAGAGTGAACTACTAGACGATGGGTATGAACCTCACGAACGGGATGGCGCATCCCACCGCGCGATAGTCATCGACGGAACCATCGACCTCAAAACCCATCACACGGCTCAGTCGCTTCGCCAACCGCGGACGCTTCATCGCGTAGTTCGCCATGATGTCGCCGCCGTCCTCGGCGGACAGCGTGGTCGCCCGCGCACCGTGAACGCGGTTACCCACCTGAATGGTCACCTCGGGTGTCTTGCGGATGTTCTTGTACCAGTCCGCGGCCGTGCCAAATCCGGACGCCGTGATGATGCTGCCGTCGTCCCTGAGCTCGACCACCTCCAGCGCGGCCTGTCGGGGCTGACCGGAAGACCGGCCCACATGAGTGACCAACATCAGTCTCTTGCTCACCAGGAATCCGAGGTGGGCCCGGAACAACGTAATAGGCAGGCGCCACAGCAGGCGCTGGAAACCGGTTGGCGGATTGGGTCTTTGGATCTTCCTCACGACACTCTCCCTTCAGATGGTGCGGTCGATTCGGCTCACTGCTCGTCCAGCAGGCTTTCGAGTAGTGAAAATGCCTCGGCCGTTTCGATATTGGGATCGACTGAGTGGTGCAGCACCAGGCCGTCCATGAAAGCGATGATCAACGTCGCCATCCCGGCGGCGCGGCGCCGGGTCCAGTCGGGATGACGGATCCGTACATGATCGGCGATCTCCGCGCGTACCTCTTTGAGTTTGGCGCCCAGCGCCGACCCCAACGTGGAATCGCGGGTCGCCCCCGCGATGAGTTCAACGGCAAGATGCATCGCGTGGTCGTCATTCGCAGTCTGGGGGAGCGCATCCCGCATCGTGCGCAGGGCGGTGCGTGTATCGGGAGCATCGAGAAACATCGTCACCAATGGGCTGATCACCAGTTCACAAGTCTGGCGCGCGACGGCGCAATGCAGGCCCGGCAGTCCGCCGAAGTGGTAATGGATGACCCCGGGGTTGGTATTCGCGCGGGCGGCCACCGCTCGGGTGGTTACCGCGGGCCATCCGCCTTCGCACAACAGCTCGACCCCGGCTTGCACGAGTTGGGCACGTCGCCGGTCACCGCGCCCCAAACTAGGCCGATCGACCAAGTTGGTCATATGGCCAAATTACCACGCGCCGGAGGTTATGCGCCGGGGAGCTCGCTTGGCGGGGAGTCTCGGCGTGCAGCCACCGCCACCACGATTGCCAGGATGCCGAAAAGTTCTGGTGTGCTGGGAATCTGGTGCATGACAAGTACACCGATCGCGGTCGCGGAGAGCGGGAGAAGTGCCAGGAGTACCGCGAAGTGGCTTCGCCCCGCCCGCCGCAGGATCACCTGATCTAGCCCGTAGGGGATGACGTTGGAGAGCACACCCATCAGGAGTCCCAGGACGAGGATGTGAACGACGGGAACCTGACCGTGGATGCCGGCGATGCCCACAGCCAGGGCCGGGGCGGTCACGATCATGGCGACCGTGAAGCCCACCGCAAGTGAGTCTGCCGGGTTGCCCTGCAGCGCAACACGTTTTCCAAGCACTATGTATCCGGCCCAGAACAACGCGGCCAGTAGTGCGAAGGCCATTCCCACCGGCTCGGCGGAAAGCTGTACATCGGCGATCAGGACCACGCCGACGAGCGCGGCCAGTACCGAGAATCCGTCTCGAAGGGACCGTGATCCGGCGGCGGCCACGCCGATCGGCCCCAGAAATTCGATCGCCACCGCGGTGCCCAACGGCAACCGGTCGATGGCCAGATAGAACGACATATTCATCAGCGCGGTGACCACGCCAAAGCCCCCCGCCCACCACAACGCCCGGCCCCGCCAGGCCGAGCCCGCGGGCCGGGCGATCGCGAGGAACACGAGCGCCGCACCACATATCCGCAGCCAGGCCACGCTCACCGGATCGAGCCAGCGGAACAGGCTGACTCCGGCCGCCGCCCCGATGTACAGGGAGGTGCCGCTGACGAGCATGAGTGCCGGCGCGGTGAGCCGGTGGTGCCCGGGTTCAGTCACCGCGCTGCCAAGAGCGTGCGGACCGCGTCCGCCAGATCTTCTTCGAGCCACGCGGGCAGGGCGGGCATGTGGCGGCGTACTGCGGCATACGGCAAGTCCACCACGGCCCGCGTGAGCCGGTCGCGTGAGCGCGCATCGGTGCGGCCGTAGATGGCCCGCGTCAGATCCCGCACTGAGGTGAACAGTGGCTCGTTCATCTCGTCGAGCGTGGAGCCCGCGTCGGTACCCAGGACGTCGGCACTGCGCAGGGAAAGCAGCAACCGGGCGTCCTCGGGGTATGCACGCGCGAAGGCGGGCACCGAAAGGGCTAGTGCCACGGCAATTTCAACAGGATCGGCGGAGGTGCGTAACGCATGGAGAGCGTGCTGGTGAAAGCGCTCAACCGCACGTAGCCACGTTGCCGACATGATGGCCTCGCGGTTGCCGAAGCGGTGATTGAGCGTCCCCGGTGGTGCACCCGAGGCTTCCGCTATCGCCGCAATGGTCGCGGCGCGGGGGCCGCCGTCGAGCAGCAGTGATCGCACCGCGTCAAGGATGGCATCGCTGGTGTGTTTGCGTTCAGGAGCCATCTGGAATATTCGTCCTAATTCTGGTAAATCTGGAATATGGAACATCTATCCTATATTGACGAGCGTACGATTCGTATCGACGCGCCGCGGGGGCAGGTGTGGGAGAGTTTGCGGCGCTACGTGGACGCGGTCCTACGATCCGCCGAGCGCAATCCGCTCGGTGCTGTGTTGGGTACCCGCCCGCGTGCGGGCTTCGCGGTAGAGCGCATCGACCCCGAACGACGTCTGAGTTTAACTGGGCGGCATCGTTTTTCGCGGTACAAACTAGTGTTTGAGCTCGATGACGACTGCAGTGGCACCACCCGTCTGCGCGCGCAGACGTACGCGGACTTTCCCGGGGTGCGCGGCCGGATCTACCGCGCGCTGGTGATCGGCACCCGCGGACACGTGCTGGCGACCAATCACGTGCTGCGCTCCGTGAAACGCCGCGTCGTCGATGCGGGTTCGCGTTGAACTCAGCTACGAATTCAGTTCTCGTCGTGCCGATTCCTCGGCAAGCGCCCGCTGGAAGCTCCGGACGAATCCGACCTGAGTCTTCTTGAGCTGGCGTTCCAGCAGGCCCGGCAACCGGATCTTGAGATCCAGGGAGATGTCGGCGGTCAGCCGGGATTCGGGCTCGTCGGGGATGACGGTGAACCGGCTGATGTTGTGGCGCAGGGTTCTGCTCTCCAGCAGCGTGAGCTGGCAGCCGTCGGGATACCACTCGTACTCGGTCAGGGAATCGTCGGAGATTCCGAGCGTGGAGCTCACCGTTCGCACCAGCCGTGGTGAGCCGTCGTCAAACGATTCGACGACGGTCATGGTGCTGGTGACCGGTGGCCACGTCGGCAGATGTGGCCGTAGCCAACTGTCGACGGACTCAACGTCCTTGAGTACCTCAAGGACGGTTTCCGGCCGGGCTGCGACGGTGATGTCTAAGCGTTCCTGGATCACGTTCCATCCTTCCGCGGACTGCGGGGAACGTTAGCCCAATATGGGCCCAAATGGGGGCCTTTGTGGCAAGTTGATTATAAATTACCAGTTCAGAACCGGTACTTAAGGTACGGATACTACCTGTAACGGATAGCTTTACGGGGTGCGCTCAAGGGTGAAAACCCTGATCTCGCGTCCGGTGCGGCCCTTGTACGCGGAGTACACCTCGAGCATCGCCTCGAAGCGCCGGTAGTAGTCGTCGCGCTCGGGGCCCTGGACAAGGGTCGCGATCACGTCGAAGGTCTGGCCGGCCAGTGTCACCTTGGCCCGCGGGTCGGCGAGCAGGTTCGTGGTCCAAGCGGGGTGCTTCTCTTGGCCGAAATTACTGCCCACCAGCGCGATTCGGTCACCATCGTGCAGATAAAGCAGCGGAGAGACCCGAGGCTGGCCAGACTTGCGACCCGTCGTGGTCAGCAGCAGCGTCGACAAGCCCAGCGGGCCCAGCACGGTGTATCTGCTGCCGGTGCGCTCCATAACGGCCCGGTCCAGTGGCGTCAGTTTCCGGATGGTCCACGAACCCGGTTTGGTGGCGGCGAACTTGGCCGCGACCCGCGACAGCGCACTGTCCGGATTGCCCCAGCGATTCTCAGGAAAACCCTTATCGCTCATGGGATTATCTCCGCCTTGCGGCCCGCGTTGAACCCGATTCGGGTGTATTCGGCGACCCCGGCCGTGGTGTAGGGGTCGGCGGCGATCAGGGCTTCGGCGTCCTGCGCGCTGATATCGCCGGTGACCAGCACGCCCCCGGTGCCGGCCTCGTTGCGGCCACTGATCAGCAGGTTGCCTGCCGCGATCTCACCATCGAGCCACTCCAGGTGCGCGGGGCGGACAGCGTCCACGACATCGAGCGGTTGGGTATAGGTCAGCTGCAGTACGTGGTACATGCCGGGAGCGTAACGCGTGCAGCGGCGGGCGCGGGCCGGGCGACCGGGGATCTAGGCGACCGGGGATCTAGTTGATGGGTCGGTTGACGAACTGCAAGTCATCGAGAATCCCGCGCGCCGCGACAATTCCGTCCCCGGTCTGCCAGATCTCGTTGTTGACCGCGAACACCCGGTGGTCGCGGGTGGCGCCGAGCGCCATCCAGGGCTTGGTGCTGAAAATCCGGGCGGCGCGATCCTTGGCCGACGGGCTGGTGAACGAGACATAGACGATGTCGCCCTCTGCGGCCGAGAAGTCGTCGGTGTCGATCTCGATGAAGGGGGTATCGCTAAACCGTTGGGTGGCAGGACGATCCAATCCCGCTGTGGCGAGCACCGATGCCGGGAAGTTGTTGGCCCCGTATACCCGCACCGTCTGATCGGTGAACTGGACGATCGAGGCCTGGAAGTGTGCGGTGTCGTTCTCGCGGCCCACCTTCTTGGCGGCGTCGACGAAATCCGACCACAGTTTGTCGGTCTCCGCGGTCCGGCGGGTCGCCTTACCTACCAGCCGGACGTGCTCGGCCAGATCGTGTCCCGACACGATCACGGTGGGAGCGATGGCGCTCAGGTCGAGGTAGGAATTCTGCTCGCCATTGGAGCTCAGGATGAGATCCGGCTTGGCGGCGCCGATCTTGGCCAGGTCCGGAGATGCCATCGGGCCGATCGACGGCAGGTCGTGGACCGTCGTGCCCAGGTATGACGGGGGAGAGGTCGCGCGGTCAGCCAGCCCGACCCCGACGATGCGATCCTGCAGCCCGAGCGCACACAGGGTGTCGATGGCGCCGCCGTCAAGAACCACGATCCGCTTGGGGTCTTCGGGTACCTCGGTCTCGCCCTGTGCGTGCCTCACCTCGCGTGGCGCGGCGGGGTCGAGGGCCGCCGGATCCTTGGCGCAGGACTCGTCGGGCTTGCGCTCATTACCCAACACGCCCGCGCCGGCAATCCTCGTCGTGCTGGTGACCACGGTGCTCGCGGTCTCGTTGGTGGGTTTCTCGGTACAGCCGGCCACCGTCGCCGCCGCCAGTGCCGCCAATATCACGGCAGCGCCCCAGAACCTCACTGTCTGCACCCGGTTGAACTTACCGCGCGGGGTCGTGAACACGCGGGTAGGACCACGGCAGGGCCCGGTGACCACGTCCGCGCGGATGGTAATCAACCCTAAGTACGACTCTCTGTAGGACCCGCTCCGCGATCGGGGGTGGCGCGGGCTAGGATTCACCCCAGACATGCAGTCACTGGAACGACTGCGCGCTACGAGGAATCGGAGGAGCCGTGACCGCCGAAGCACCCCCCATTGGTGGATTGCAGGCCAGCCGCCCGTTCCCGCCCCGCACGGGCGCGCGGGGCACTCTGATCTATCGCTTGATCACGACCACCGATCACAAGCTGATCGGCATCATGTACCTGGTCGCGTGCTTCGCGTTCTTCCTCATCGGAGGCTTGATGGCGCTGTTCATGCGCGCCGAGCTGGCCGTGCCGGGTCTGCAGTTCCTGTCCAACGAGCAGTTCAACCAGCTGTTCACCATGCACGGCACCGTGATGCTGCTGTTCTACGCGACGCCCATCGTGTTCGGCTTCGCGAACGTGGTGCTGCCGTTGCAGATCGGCGCCCCCGACGTCGCCTTCCCGCGGTTGAACGCCTTCTCCTTCTGGCTCTTCCTGTTCGGCGCCATGATCGGTATCGCCGGCTTCATCACCCCCGGCGGCGCTGCCGACTTCGGCTGGACCGCCTACACCCCGTTGACCGACGCCATCCACTCGCCGGGTGCCGGTGCTGATCTGTGGATCATGGGTCTGGCCGTCGGTGGTCTGGGCACCATCCTCGGTGCGGTCAACATGATCACCACGGTCGTGTGTATGCGCGCCCCCGGTATGACCATGTTCCGGATGCCGATCTTCACCTGGAACATCCTGGTGACCAGCGTGCTAGTGCTGCTGGCCTTCCCGCTGCTGACCGCGGCGCTGTTCGGTCTGGCGGCCGACCGCCACCTCGGCGCACACGTCTTCGATCCCGCCAACGGCGGTGTCCTGCTGTGGCAGCACCTGTTCTGGTTCTTCGGACACCCCGAGGTGTACATCATCGCGCTGCCGTTCTTCGGCATCGTCTCGGAGATCTTCCCGGTGTTCAGCCGCAAGCCGATCTTCGGTTACACCACGCTGATCTACGCGACGCTCGGTATCGCGGCGCTGTCCATCGCGGTGTGGGCGCACCACATGTACGCCACCGGCGCCGTGCTGCTGCCGTTCTTCTCCTTCATGACGTTCCTGATCGCCGTCCCGACGGGTATCAAGTTCTTCAACTGGATCGGCACCATGTGGAAGGGCCAGCTGACCTTCGAAACCCCGATGATCTTCTCGGTGGGCTTCTTGGTCACCTTCCTCTTCGGTGGTCTGACCGGCGTGCTGCTGGCCATGCCCCCTGTGGACTTCCACGTCACCGACTCGTACTTCGTGATCGCGCACTTCCACTACGTGCTCTTCGGCACCATCGTGTTCGCGACGTACGCCGGTATCTACTTTTGGTTCCCGAAGATGACCGGCCGCCTGCTCGACGAGCGCCTCGGTAAGTTCCACTTCTGGCTGACCTTCATCGGATTCCACTCCACGTTCCTGGTGCAGCACTGGCTGGGTAACCAGGGCATGCCGCGTCGTTACGCCGACTACCTGCCCACCGACGGCTTCACCTTCCTGAACTCGTTCTCGACGGTCGGTGCCTTCATCCTGGGTGCCTCGACCCTGCCGTTCCTGTGGAACGTGTTCAAGAGCTACCGGTACGGCGAGGTTGTCACGGTCGACGACCCGTGGGGCTACGGCAACTCCCTGGAGTGGGCCACCAGCTGCCCGCCGCCGCGGCACAACTTCTCCGAGCTGCCCCGAATCCGTTCGGAGCGCCCGGCATTCGAGCTGCACTACCCGCACATGTCCGAGCGCATGCGCGCTGAGGCACATGTGGGTGGCGGCCATAAATAACGGCCGCGATACGCAGCTGTGAGTGACCGCGTCACGGTTCTGATCACCGTCACCGGGGCCGATAAACCCGGCGTCACCTCGGTGCTGATGGGGGTGCTGTCCCGCCACGGTGTCGAGCTGCTGAATGTCGAACAGGTTGTCATTCGCGGCAAGCTCACGCTCGGTGTCCTCGTCAAGGCACAGGGTCGCAGCGAAGCTGTTGAGGCGCTGCAGGACGAGCTCGAAGAGGCCATGCATACCCTTGGATTCGATGTCGACGTCGAATTCGGTGGGGACAGTTCGGTGATCAAAGATCCGTCGACGCACACCATCGTGGTGCTCGGGAGGCCGGTTACCGCGCGCGCTTTCGGCGCGGTCGCCCGCGGGCTGGCCGGTCTTGGCATCAACATCGACCTCATCCGGGGTATCGCCGACTACCCGGTGACCGGCCTGGAACTGCGCGTCACCGTCCCGCAAGCTCAGCTGACCGATGTCGACCTGCACACCGCGATGGCCCAGGTGGCCGCCGACGAGCCGGTGGATATCGCCGTCGAGCACAGCAGTCTGGACCGGCGGGCCAAGCGGCTCATCGTTTTTGACGTGGATTCGACCCTTGTCCAGGGCGAGGTCATCGAGATGCTGGCCGATCGGGCCGGCGCGCGCGAGCAGGTCGCCGCGATCACCGAGGCCGCCATGCGTGGGGAACTCGACTTCGCCGAGTCGCTGCACCAGCGGGTCGCCACACTCGCCGGGCTTCCCGAATCGGTACTCGACGATGTCGCCGACGAATTGGTGCTCACGCCGGGCGCGCGTACCACCATCCGGACTCTGCGTCGGCTGGGCTACTCCTGCGGTGTGGTGTCGGGTGGATTCCGTCAGGTGATCGAGCCGCTGGCCCATGAACTGGCCCTGGACTTCGTGGCGGCCAATGTCTTGGAGATCGTCGACGGCAAGCTCACCGGCCGGGTGATAGGGGAGGTGGTTGACCGCCCCGGCAAGGCCAAGGCATTGCGCCAATTCGCCTATGAGGCAGGTGTTCCGCTGGCGCAAACGGTGGCCGTCGGAGACGGTGCGAACGATATCGACATGCTTTCGGCGGCCGGGCTCGGCGTGGCCTTCAACGCCAAACCCGCGCTGCGGAAGGTGGCCGACGCGTCGGTGAGCCAGCCGTATCTGGATGTGGTGCTCTTCATCCTCGGTATCACCCGCGCCGAGATCGAGGCGGCCGATGCCGTCGACGGTGGCGTGCGTCGCGTCGATATCCCGGACGACTAGCCGCTGCCGGATCGGGCCTCAGCCCACCATCGCCGAGTCGGAAAGCGGCAGTGCACCGGTCACGGTGTGCCAGGCCTGGGCCAGCAGCTCCACACCGCGTATCAACTGATCGTCATGCTGGGTGAAGGGCACCCGCACGAATCGTTCCAGCGAGCCGCCGACACCGAACCGCGGGCCGGCGGCGATACGAACCCCGAGGCGCGCGGCAGCGGCGGCGAGTGCGGTACTCATCGGGGCGGGCAACCGGGCCCAGATGCACAGTCCGCCTTCGGCTTCCTGTAGCTCCCAATCGGGGAGCCGACGACGCAGCTCGGCCAATACCAGGGCGCGCCGTGCGCGCAGGGTCGCCCGCTGCACGGCCTCCACCTCGTCCGCGTGTTCCAGAAGCTCAGCGGCGGCCAACTGCTCCAGGATCGGCGTGCCCGTGTCCATGGCGGAGCGCACTGCCGCGAGCCGGGCGACCGTGGTGCGGTCGGCACGGACCCAGCCGACGCGCATGCCGCCCCAGAACGACTTCGACATCGACCCGATGGTGACCACCAGATCGGGCCGGGCCACCAGCGAAGCCATGGGCGCGGGGGTCGAGGCCTCGTGCCAGGCACCGACAAGTGACTCATCGACAACGGTGCGGGTTCGAGTCTGGGATATTATGTCCGCCAACGTCTTTCGCTGCGCAAGCGGCATCGTGAGACCGGTGGGATTGTGGTTGTCCAGCACCAGGTAGGCCAGGTTGGGGGCCGTTTGGCGGATGGTGGTCTCCATGCCGGTCATATCCCAGCCGGATTCGCGCTCGTGGGTGTGCATCGGTACTGGAACCGGGCGCCCGCCACGCTGGGTGATCGCATCGAGTGCGCCGTGGTACGTCGGCTGCTCCACCAGGACCCGGTCGCCGGGCTCCACGAAGGCGCCGAGGAGCAAGGCGATGGCCTGCTGGGCGCCGCAGGTCACCATGATCTGATCCTCGGTAGTAGGCAGCCCGCGTCGTGAGAAGTGCTCGGCGATACGAGGGCGCAGTTCTGGAATGCCCACCAGCTCATGGCCGATTCCCCGAAGATGGGTCGGCAGCTTGGTCAGGGCCACCTGGTAGGCGTCCAGTACTGCGGCCGCCGGCGCTGCGGTCGCCGCGTTTTGCAGGTCGATCATCGGGGTTGCCAATCCCGTTGTGGCCGAGGGTGATCGGTCGGGGCCGGGCAGGGCGGTAGTGCTGCGCGCGCCCTGGCGGCCGCGCAGATATCCGCTCTCGCGCAGTTCTGCGTACGCGGCGGTGACGGTGGTGCGGCTGACGTGCAGGGCACTTGCCAATGCTCGTTCGCTGGGGATGCGGGCCCCCAGGGGCAGGCGTCCGTCGATGACGAGAAGCCTGATCGCATCCGCCAACGCTCCGTAGGCGGGTCCGGCAGACCCTGCCGTGCGCCATTGGCCGAGGTGACGGGCCAGGGTGTCTGCAACGACCACACGATCGGACATAAAAGCCAGTGTGACTCAACTGGCTATTGAAAGACAAGCCAGTTGGCCCAGAAAATCGTGTGGTGACCGGGAAATGGATTGGATGGAGTGCGCGCGGTACCGCGCTGTTGGTGGGTCTGTACCTGTACGGGGTCTCGATGGCACTGATGGTGCGGGCGGGTCTCGGGCTGGACCCGTGGGACGTGTTCCATCAGGGGCTCTCCCTGCGGACCGGAATGAGCATTGGGCTGGCCTCGGCGGTGACCGGTGTTGTGGTGCTTCTCGCGTGGATTCCGTTGCGCAACAAGCCTGGTGTGGGGACGATCGCCAATATTGTTGTCATCGCCGTCGCCGTTGATTCCACATTGGCCTGGTTGTCCGCGCCCTCGGCGATGGCTGTGCGGGTGGCGTTCCTGGTCGGCGGTGTATTGCTGAACGCGATTGCCACGGTGCTTTATGTCGGCGCTGGGCTGGGCCCGGGGCCTCGTGATGGACTGACAACTGGACTGGTTCATCGCACCGGTCGGTCTGTACGGCTGATCAGAACCACCATCGAGGTCATCGTGGTGGGGACGGGCTGGCTGCTCGGCGGCAACGTCGGGGTGGGGACCGTGCTCTACGCGCTAGGTATCGGCCCCCTCATTCAGGTGGTGTTGCGGCTGCTGCCACGGCGGCTGCTGGCCGTCAGCGGCTGGGGCATGGTGTTGAGCACGCAGCGTGAGAACGCCGCGTGCGCGGCGCCGTCGAAATCACCTCAGGATGTGGCGGCTTGACTGTGCCGGTCGAGTGACTCGGCATCGGCAAACAACTGATTGCGAACCGCTTCCGGGAGGTCGAGCAGTTTGGATGTCAACTCGGACACCACTGGGTTCTGGGCGAGTTCAAGGGTGGTCAGATCGGCATCCAGCTCGTCTGCGTAGCCACTATCTGTGAAGTAACGGACATCGATGCGGAAAGCGTGCGCGATGCTCTCCAGTGCCTGCAGGGAAGGGCGTCCTCGCTGCCCATTGCGCAGCTGTGACAGATAAGGCGCCGAGACCACGGTGCCGCCAGTGCGCATGAACACAAGGAATTCGCTGTTGGAGTAGGGGCCGCGGCCCGGTGTATGCAGCACCGCGAAGACCCGGTTAAGTCTGGCGACGAATTCCTCTTGCGCTCGGGAGTCCTTGAACGGATAGAGGGCATTGCGGTTGCTCTCAGCCGACGAATCGAGTTTTGATGTGCGACTATCTTCCGCACTGTCCGATCCTTGAATTCGCCGGTTGGCATCGATCAGGCGGCCGAGAGCCGTCGTATCGCGACGCAGCTGAGACTGGAAGGCGTCCACTCGGCGACGCCATGCCTTGAGGTCATCCCATACCCATGATCGATCCTCGCCATGAGCTGCACGTTGCTGAATGCGGCATGCCTCGGCATCGAGCTGTGCGATCAGTCGATGGTTAGCAAGCCCGATGTTGTGCACCGTGTCCAGGTAGGGATCCGGATCAAGATCGTTTGTCATATGGTTGCCTAGAATTCCTTCCGAGCTTGCTGACGTATGGATGAGGATACGCGATAGAGGTCTGGGCGCATGGTCAGGACGGCCCGCGAGATGGCTCCCGCTCGCCGCTTGCCGGGCTCGATGCGGCACGATGGCCCCGTGGCCGAAATTGATCCGGACCTTCTGCTCGATTTCCGCGATGTGCTGCTGCGCCGCAATCGCAAGGTGTTGGTAGGCCCGGTTACCTGGTCGGTCGAGCTTGACGAGCGGTGGGTGGTTCTCGGCCCCAACGGTGCCGGGAAGACATCGTTGCTGCGGATCGCGGCGGCCATGGAGCACCCGTCATCGGGGGAGGCCGTGATTCTCGGCGAGCGGTTGGGCCGTGTCGATGTTTCCGAGCTCAAGGCGCGAATCGGACTGAGCTCAGCCGCGCTTGCGCAGCGGATACCGGATGACGAAGTAGTGCGTGACCTGGTGGTATCGGCCGGCTATGCGGTGCTGGGGCGCTGGCGCGAGGAGTACGAGGAGATCGATACGGCGCGCGCCATCGACATGCTCGAGACGCTGGGCGCCGAGCATCTGGCAGAACGCACGTACGGCACGCTCTCCGAGGGAGAGCGCAAGAGGGTGCTCATCGCGCGTGCGCTCATGACCGATCCCGAATTGCTACTCCTCGACGAGCCGGCGGCCGGGCTGGACCTGGGTGGGCGTGAGGAACTTGTGGCGCGGCTGGGTGAGCTCGCGGCTGATCCGGATGCGCCCGCGATGGTTTTGGTGACTCACCACGTGGAGGAGATCCCACCGGGTTTCAGTCACGCGTTGTTGCTGTCCGAGGGAGGGATTGTCGCTCACGGTCTGTTGGCGGATGTGATGACCAGTGAGAATTTGTCCCGCGCGTTTGGGCAGTCGATCGTGGTTGAGATGATCGATGGGCGTTACTTCGCGCGACGCGCCCGGCCCCGCGCCGCACATTCCAGGAGGCAGTAGTGACATCTACCCCCAACGATCCAGCGCCGCCGAAGCCCGCGGCGACCGTCGTACTCATACGTGACGGCGCCGTCGGTGTCGAAGCCTTTCTGATGCGTCGCGATAACGCCATGGCTTTCGCCGGGGGAATGACGGTCTTCCCGGGCGGCGGGGTGGACTCGCGGGATCTGCGTGCGGATGTGCCGTGGGTGGGCCCGGATGTCACGTGGTGGGCCGAACAATTCGGCGTGACACCCGAGCTGGCATCGGCACTGGTGTGCGCGGCCGCGCGCGAGACCTTCGAGGAATGCGGTGTGTTGTTCGCGGGTACCTCGGATACCTCGATCGTCGAGGATGCGGCGGTCTATCACCAGGCGCGCAAGGATTTGTCGGACAAGTCCCTGTCCTTTGCGGAGTTCCTGCAGCGCGAGGGCTTGCTTCTGCGGGCAGACTTGCTGCGGCCGTGGGCCAACTGGATCACTCCGGAGGCAGAACCGCGTCGCTACGACACCTTCTTCTTCGTCGCGGCATTGCCCTCGGGACAGGATGCCGACGGCGACAACACCGAGGCGGTCGCCTCGGGATGGCAGACCCCCGGGGCCGCGATCTCGGCCTTTACCGAGCGGCGCAGTTTCTTGCTTCCGCCGACCTGGTCCCAGCTCGACGCCGTGTCCTCGTCCGGTGCGACGGTCGCGGACGTGCTGGCTTCCGTGCGGGAGATCGCGCCGATCATGCCGATCTTGACCGAGCAGGACGGCCGATGGTTCGTCCAATTCGCCGATGTGGACCGCTACGAGGCGGCCCGGCAGGGCGCCGTGGAGATCCCCGAGGTGACCGGGACGGAGCTGACGTGACCGAACCCGAGTTCGTGTCGGTGCGCACCGCGCCCGAGTACCCCGGCATCGGCACCATCGCGCTGTCGCGTCCGCCCACCAATGCTCTTACCCGCCAGATGTACCGCGAACTAGCGCTGGCTGCGGCCGAGGCGAACGCACGCGAGGACATCCGGGTCGTCATTGTCTACGGCGGGCACGAAATCTTTTGCACTGGCGATGATTTGGATGAACTATCGGAGTTGACCGCCGAGGAGATGTCGCGCAGCGCCGGTGACCGGCAGGCCGCGCTCACCGCGGTGGCGGAGCTGGCCAAACCGACAATCGCCGCCATCACGGGGTACGCCTTGGGCAGCGGCCTGGAGCTGGCACTGGCAGCCGACTGGCGGATCGCCGGGGACAACGCCAAGGTCGGTTCGCCCGAGATCCTGGCGGGCATGATCCCGGGTGGCGGCGGCACGGTGCGGTTGGCGCGCGTTGTGGGGCTGAGCCGGGCCAAGGAAATGGTGTTCAGTGGCCGCCTGGTTGGCGCCAAGGAGGCCCTGCGGATGGGGCTCCTGGACCAGATGGTGGCACCCGACGACGTCTACACCGAGGCGGCAGCGTGGGCCCGGCGCTTTGTCGACGGGCCGCCCCTGGCACTCGCCGCCGCCAAACAGGCCATCGACCACGGCTTCGACAGTCCGTTGGCCGGGGGACTGGACAGGGAACGCGAGCTGTTTTGCCAGGTGTTCGCGACACAGGACCGCGTGGACGGGGTGGCTGCTCAGCTGGAGATCGGCCCAGGGACGGCCCGGTTCAGGGGAGCCTAACCAGGCGTTAGGCTGACGGCCATGACGGAGATTTCGGAGCCGACGACCAAGGCCACTGCGGAGCAGGTCGCTGCTGCTTTTGAGGACAACAAACTCGCCCAGATCCTGTACCACGACTGGGAGGCAGAGACCTACGACGAGAAGTGGTCCATCTCCTATGACCAGCGCTGCATCGACTACGCGCGCGGCCGGTTCGACGCCATCGTGCCCGTCGAGGACCAGCGCGAGCTGCCCTACGAACGTGCCCTGGAGCTGGGGTGTGGCACCGGCTTCTTCCTGCTGAACCTGATGCAGTCGGGTGTCGCGCGCCGTGGCTCGGTCACCGACCTGTCGCCGGGCATGGTCAAGGTCGCCACGCGCACCGGCAAGGAGCTGGGTCTGGACGTCGACGGCCGGGTCGCCGACGCCGAGCGGATCCCTTATGACGACAACACCTTCGATTTGGTGGTGGGCCATGCCGTGCTGCACCACATTCCCGATGTCGAGCTGTCGCTGCGTGAGGTGCTGCGGGTGCTCAAGCCGGGTGGACGGTTCATCTTCGCCGGGGAGCCCACCACGGTCGGCAACCTCTACGCCCGCGCGCTGGCGAATCTGACCTGGAAGGCCACGGTCCAGGCGATGAAGCTGCCCGGACTGGAGAGTTGGCGGCGTCCGCAGGAGGAGCTCGACGAGAACTCGCGCGCTGCCGCCCTCGAATGGGTGGTTGACCTGCACACCTTTGATCCTGCCGACCTGGAGAAGATGGCCACCAACGCCGGGGCTGTCGCGGTGCGGACCGCCAGCGAGGAATTCACGGCCGCCATGCTGGGCTGGCCTGTGCGTACGTTCGAGTCGACGGTGCCGCCCGGCAAGTTGGGCTGGGGCTGGGCGAAGTTCGCGTTCGGCGGTTGGAAGGCGCTCAGCTGGGTCGACGAGAACGTGTGGCGTCACGTGGTGCCGAAGGGCTGGTATTACAACGTGATGATCACAGGGCTCAAGTCCTCCTAATCCCTCGAATTCCCGCCGGTGTTCGAGCCTTCCGACGTTGCATATCTGTCGTCGGAGGCAGGCAGTGCGGACCTCGCACGGGCATCGGCGTACACGTTTTCTGCGGGCACCCTGGTGGCCGATACGGCGGCTCTGCGTACCGAATTCGGTGACCGCGCCGCGGTTTTGGCGCAGACGGTGCAGCTGCGCCGTAAGGCGGCGGCCAAGCTGGGCGACGTACAGGATTGGCTGTTTACCGATGACGCGCTACAGCAGGCGACACCTGCGGCAGTGGCGCGGCATCGCGCCGAGCGGCTCGCCGATCGGGTGGTTCACGATGTCACCTGTTCGGTCGGGGCCGAGCTGGCCGCCCTCGACGGTGTCGCCGCGACCGTTATCGGCAGCGATATCGATCCGGTGCGAACGGCGATGGCACGTCACAACATCGGCAGGCGAGTTCTGATCTGTCAGGCAGATGCGCTGGCACCTTCCAGTCGCGCCGACGTGGTGATTGCCGATCCGGGGCGCCGCTCCGGCGGCCGCCGGCGGTTCGACCCCTCGGCATACTCGCCGCCTCTGGATCTGGTGCTGCGGACATACGCGGATCGCGACCTGGTCGTCAAATGTGCGCCGGGACTGGACTTCACCGATCTACGGGAACAGACCGGATTCGATGGCGAGATCGAGGTTGTTTCCCTTGATGGCGGCGTTCGGGAGGCGTGTCTGTGGTCGGCGGGGTTGGCACGGGCGCGCAGGCGCGCCACGGTGCTCTCGACGGCCGGCGACGGCTTCCAGCTGACAGATGCCGATCCCGATGACTGTGCACTCGCCGAGGCGGGCGAGTGGATCATCGACCCCGATGGTGCGGTGGTGCGTGCGGGCCTGGTGCGGCAATACGCTGCGCGGCATGGGTTGTGGCAGTTGGATCCCCGCATCGCGTACCTGTCGGGGGATTCGGTGCCCGCCGGTGTGCAGGGCTACCGGGTGCTCGACGCGCTGGCGTATAGCGAGAAACGGCTGCGCCAGGCGCTCGCCGCACGAGACTGCGGTTCTGTCGAGATCACCGTGCGCGGGGTAGACGTTGACCCCGCGGTGCTGCGCACCAGGATGAAGTTGCGAGGCGGTGTGGCGCTCTCGGTCGTCATCACCCGGATAGGTAGTGACGCAAGAGCATTCGTCTGTGCTGCTAGGTCCCCGGGCGGAACCCGTACACCTGGCCCTCGCTCAGCGTGACGATCACGCGCTGATCCGGTCCAATCGAGATGCCGACCGGGACTCCAGCGGCATCGGGTAGCGGATAGCGGTTGATGGTGGCTCCGTCCGGGGTGTTGAACACCACCAGCGCCAGGCCCTTGTCTCCGTCCTTGACCACGGCATAGCCGACGTTTCCGGCGGCCTGGCTGGATGTCGAGAGCGGAACGAGGTCGTCGCGACGCCAGGCGATTTCACCCTTGCTGCCGGAGTCTTTGATGGCCACCAGGGTGGCCTTGTCGCCGGTTCCGGCGATGATGGTTCCGTCCGGTGCGACGGAGGGCGGTGTGACGGCGTTGAATCCCAAGGGCAGCGACCATTTCTGGCTGCCATCGAAGGTATGCATCGCGTGGAGCGAACCCTTGCGGTCATTGATGTAGACCGTTTCGCCATCCTGAGACATCACCGGGGAGCCGATCACGCCTTCGTCAATGATCTTGTTGGCCCACTTGTGTTTCAGGGTGATGTGGCCGTCGGCGTCGTACGTGATTCCCAGCAGCACGGGTACGGGTTTTCCTGGCTGCCACAGCGTGGTGACGATAGTGCCGGTTTCCGGGTCGTAGGCGGGGGAGGCGGATACCGGACATTGCGGTCCCGCCGCTTCGCAGTCACCCAGGCCGCGCCGCGGATCGGTCGGATCGACACCTTCGAGCAGATCCATGGGGGTGCCCACGACCTCACCGCGCTGCGCGTTGAAGATCAGTATCTGACCGAGGTGCGTGACGATGAGGAGCCGTCCGGGCTCGACGATCTTGGGTGTGGTGGGTGCGCCGATTACTGGCTTACGCCACCGGATCCACTGGGTGGGGGGAAACGACACCACGGCGCCGGGCTGACCCATGTAGATGTTGTTGTAGCCGTCGGCGAGCGGTCCTGACCATGGGCTGCCGGTGATCATCCGGGTGCACCAGCGCTGGCGCGCGGCCTTGTTGTTCTCCCACTCCATGAGCGTGCAACCGGCAGGGGTGTCGGCACTGACCGCGATGAAGTTGTCGATGCCGATGGCCGCGGCACTGCCTATCTGGCCCTTGGTGTTCCGGCTCCACTCCAGGGTCAGTTCGCGAGCGCCCTCGGTGGGCGTGTAGCTGCTGTTGTGCGCGTCGGCGTAGCTTGCGGACCAGCCTGGCGCCGCTTTGATGTTGATCCAGGAATCATTGCCGGAGCATCCGGTGATGGTGAGGAGTGTCGCGAAGACCATGCTCGCGAGTACTCGTGCCCGGGAAAGCACGGTGAGACACTCCTTCCTTAGGGGGCGGTCCGGCCCATCGCAGGGTAGCGTGCGCGCTCTGCCGCGTCCCGTAGGCTGTGCGGCCATGACGACGATGTGGGGCGCTCCCCTGCACAAGCGGTGGCGCGGACAGCGCCTGCGCGACCCGGCACAGGCCAAATTCCTGACCAAGGCCTCACTGCGATGGGTGATCGCGAACAAGGCATACACACCGTGGTACCTGGTGCGGTACTGGCGGCTGCTCAAGTTCAAGCTCTCCAATCCGCACATCGTCACGCGCGGCATGCTGTTCCTGGGCAAGAACGTCGAGATCCACTGCACACCAGAGCTGGCCCGGATGGAGATCGGCCGGTGGGTGCACATCGGCGATGGAAACTCGTTGCGCGCCCACGAGGGGTCACTGCGGCTGGGCGACAAGGTGGTGTTCGGTAAGGACAACGTCGTCAACGCCTACATCGATATCGAGTTCGGTGACTCCGCCCTGATGGCCGACTGGTGCTATGTGTGCGATTTCGACCATCGGATGGAAGACATCACCTATCCGATCAAGGACCAGGGCATCATCAAGTCCCCGGTGCGCATCGGGCCGGATACCTGGATCGCCACCAAGGTGACGATCCTGCGGGACACGATCGTCGGCCGGGGCTGCGTGCTCGGCGCTCACGCCGTGGTCAAGGGTGTCATTCCGGACTACTCGATTGCGGTCGGTGCCCCGGCCAGGGTCGTCAAGAACCGCAAGGTGGCGTGGGACGCCTCGGCCGCGCAACGAGCTCAGCTGGCCGAGGCGCTGGCCGATATCGAACGTAAGAAGGCGGCCGCTAACTCACCGGAGTGAGGGTGAACAGCGGGAACACCCGCGTGGTGCGCTTCGTGTACTCGGCGTAGGGCGGGAAGGCCGCCACGGCACGTTCCCACCAGGTCGCACGCTCGGCGTCGTCCGAGATTTCTTCGGCACGGACGGTCTGCACGTCTTCGCCGTCGCGCAGCTCGAAGACCGGATTGGCACGCAGATTCGCGACCCAGGCGGGGTTCTTTGGTGCGCCGCCGATCGAGCCGACCGCGAGGTACACGCCCTCGTGTTCCACACGCATGAGCGGCGCCTTGCGGATCTGTCCCGATTTCGCGCCGACGGTGTACAAGATCACGACGGGTATGCCCTCTAACGTGGTGCCCTCGACGCCGCCGCTGGATTCGTAGATCTCGATCTGCTCGTCGACCCACTGCGGGTTGGTGGCGATGTATTCGAAGGTGAATTCGTTGGTCACCGTGGCTGCAACACCTGCCGTGGGCGTGCTATTTCAGATCAGCCAGCAGATCCTCGATGCGGTTGTAGCTGATCTGCATGCCCACCTCCATGCCGGACTCGATGTGTCCGTCCCGGTGCTCCTTGCAGCTGTGCTGTACCAAGACCCGCATGGTGGTGACCCCGTCGACCTCGTCCAGGGTGGTGGATACCAGGGCCGAGGCATCGGGCATCCCCTCGTAGACCTCGGTATTGACCAATCGGTGGGGTCTGTCGATCTCGTGGTACTCGCCGTGGAACCCGACCTCCATGTCCGGCGCGGATTCGCACGGTTGGCTGACTACATACCGCCATGTGCCGCCGACTCGCAGATCGATATCGCAGACCTGCCAGTGCGCGGTCTCGAATCCCCACCAGCGCTTGACCAGATCGGGCTCGGTGAGCGTTCGAAAGACCAGTGCAGCGGGCGCGTCAAAGGATCGGGTGATGAGAATCGTTGTATCCGAGGGAAGTTCGACGGTGGCGCTGCCATACCGACTGCTCATGGGGTTTCCTCCTGTAGTTCGGTGAGTAGGTCGTCGAGCCGGTCGAGACGCTCGTTCCAGGTGCGTTCAAACGCGGTCACCCAGTCGTGGACGGGCCGCAGAGCCGCACCGTTGACCCGATAGAAGCGGTGCCGTCCATGTGAGCGCACCCGCACCAGATCGACGGCGCGGAGCACGCCCAGATGCTTCGACACCTGCGGCTGACCCATCCTGGTCCGCGCCACCAGATCGTTCACCGTGACCTCGCCGGTGCCGATGGCACTGAGAAGGTCGCGACGGCCGGCCTCGGCGATCGCGTTGAACGCATCGGCGGTGGTGGGGGTGCGGGCCATGAAGGAAACATATACCGATATAGGTATATGTCAAGCCCGGAATCCTCGGAATATCGGCGGATTGCGGTACCCTGAGCGCGTCGGCGATGCCGACCGAAATCAGTCATTGCGGGGTAGTGGGAAGCTGAGTATGGACAGGCCGATCAAGACCCGCCGTATCAAGTTTCGCTACCAACCTGGTTCGCTGGATCGTCATTTTGTACAAGGTGACCTGGTGTCTAGCCACATGATGGCGATGCTGTCGGCGGTGTTTCCGGAGGGTGAGGAGTTCTTCATCCGGTCGGTCCGGCGTTACTCGGACCAGATCACCGATCCTGAGCTCAAAAAGCAGGTGGCCGGGTTCATCGGCCAGGAGATGACACACGGGCGTGAACATCGCGAACTCAACGAGCGCCTGCAGGAGATGGGCTATCCCACCGCGTTCGTGGAGCGGCTGGCTCGGCGGATTTTCAACTTCCAGACCCGGAATTACCCGCCGATCTACACCTTGGCCGTCACCGCCGCGCTGGAGCATTACACCGCGGTCCTTGCCGAGACCTTGCTGACCGATCAGCGGGCCTTGGACATGCTGGGTGAGGGCGAGGTGCGTTCCATGCTGCTGTGGCATGCCTTCGAGGAAGCCGAGCACCGGTGCGTGACCTTCGATGTGTACCGCGCTGTCGGTGGTAGCGAGCGGCTACGCATCTGGGTGATGCGCCGCACCACCATCGCGTTCATCTACACCACATTCTTCGAGACGGTGATCTCGCTGCTGCGTGATAAGGCCGCCTACAACCCGGTTCGCTTGGTGAAAAGCATTGCGGCGTTGCGGCACTTGCCGTTCCTGAGTCGTGAGGTACGTCGCCGCATCGGCGAGTACAACCGTCCGGGATTCCATCCCAACGACTCCGACAATTCCGAACTGATCGAGAAATGGCATGCCGAGCTCTTCGGGGAGAACGGACAGCTGACCGGCCATCTGCACTAGCCGAGGTGATGGTGGAGCGGGAGATCAAGACCAGACGGATCAGGTTTCGTTATCCGGCCGGTTCCCTGCGCCGTCACTATGTGCAGGACGACCTGGGCATGAGTCATGTGGTGTCGGTGCTTTCGGCGGCCTTCCCCGAGGGGGAGGCGTTCATGATTCGTTCTGTGCGCGCGGTTGCCGACCAGCTGACCGATCCTGTGCTCAAGAAGCAGGTGGCAGGCTTCATCGGGCAGGAAGCCACGCATAGCCGCGAGCACCGCGACCTCAACGAGCGGCTGCAGCAGATGGGTTATCCGACCGCGTTTGTCGACCGGGCGACCCGCAGGGTTCTGGAAACGCGCTCACGCTTCTCGTCTCCCCGGTACTGCCTTGCGATGACAGCCGCGCTGGAGCATTACACCGCGATTCTCGCCGAGACCTTGCTGACCGATCAGCGGGCCTTGGACATGCTGGGTGAGGGAGAGGTGCGTTCCATGCTGCTGTGGCACGCGCTGGAGGAATCTGAGCATCGCACGGTGGCGTTCGACGTTTATCAGGCCATCGGCGGAACCCATCGCATGCGAGTATCGGTCATGTGGTTCACCACATTTGGGTTCTTCACCCTTGCCGCATGTGCGTCGTTCATCTCGCTGTTTCGGGATCGGGACTTCTACAACCCCAGGATCTTCTTTCCGAGTGTCAGCCGGATGTTCCGTTCGCCGTTCTTCTCACGTGAGGTGTTCCGTCGATTGATGTCCTACAGTCGCAAGGATTTTCACCCCGATGAGGTAGACAACACCGAACTCATCGCGAAGTGGAATGCCGTGTTGTTTGGCGAGCAGGGGCAGATCGCCGATCATTTGCACTGACCCTCAGTGCGTCAGGTACCGCGTCAACATGTTGACCAGCTCGTCCTCGAACAGTTGCGTATCGACCGGTCGTGGACCGGCCACCAGGCGGTGTACCAGTGACTCGATGGTCGCCACCACCATCCTTGCCGCCATGGCTGTTTCGGCTATCCGGACCTCGGGGTGTGTTGACAGGAGCGTCTCGGCCGCAGCGACGACGGCATCTTCCGACCGATGCAACAAGGCCAGGAACTCGGGTGGGCGCGGCGCCTCTTCGAAGAGCACCCGGTGCAACCGTGGGTTGTCGCGATGGTTGTCGATGGCTGCCCTGACAAAGACTCGCAGGGTGTCTTCGATCGAATTGGGCAGTCCCGCAGACAGATGCCGCTGGATAAGGGCGAACCCTTCCTCGGTGTGCGCGGTCATCAGCTCGACGAGGATGGAGTCCTTGTTGGGGAAGTACTGATACAGCGAGCCGATCGAGATATCGGCCCGCTCGGCGATGCGATTGGTGGTCCCGGCGGCGTAACCGAAGTCGGCGAAAACGTGAGCAGCCGCATCGAGGATGCGCCGCCGGGTGGCCCCTGCGCGGTCCTGTCGTGGCTGCTTGCGTGGCTGTAGCCGGGTGTTGAGCATGGTGCTGGCACCTTCCCCAAAAGCGAGTACCGCTTATGTGAGTAATTACTCATAATAGTCATTGACCAGCATATATGGAAGGAAATGAGATGAGGACGGTCTATCTGGAAACTGAACTTCCCACCGATGCCGACCGGGTGTGGAGTGCCATGCGATATGCGGGCACCTTCCTGTATCTGTGCCGTGGATTGTTCGGCATTCCCGCGCTGACGGGGCGCACCGACCCCATGCGGGTGGGCGAGATCGGCACTGCATGGCTGTGGGGGTTGCATCTGATTCCGTTGTACCGACACACCATTCACGTGATCGAGGTCGACGAGAAGACCCGTACCGTGCGCACCAACGAGCGTGGCGGCATTCTGCGCACCTGGAACCACACCCTTCATGTGCAATCCCTCGGGGACGGTCGCTGCCGGTACAGCGATTCCATAGACATCGATGCCGGGCCGCTCACCGGGCTGGCAACCAGGGGAGCGACGGCCATCTTCCGCTATCGACAGCGGCGCTGGCACAAGCTCGTCGACAAGCACCTGCTGCCGGAGGGGCCGGCCTATACCCGGGTGTGACGGCAACAGCCGCCGACCGTGTGATGTGGCAAACGTCACGGCCTTGCTGCCCATTCACGGTACGCCCGCAACGTGTTAGCGTTTTAAACGCTGTTTAAATCACTGTTCTTGCTCCCCTGGAAAGGAAGTCCAGCCGATGAGGCGCGTTTCTTTGATGCGTGGCGCCACCATCCGTTTTGTCAGCGCCGTGGCCGTTGGGGCCGTGGTTCTGCCGACGCTCGTCGGTATCGCTGGCGGCTCGGCGATGGCGAATGCCTTTTCGCGCCCGGGGCTTCCGGTCGAGTACCTGGAGGTGCCGTCAGCCTCGATGGGGCGCGACATCAAGGTTCAGTTTCAGGGAGGTGGCCCTAAGGCTGTCTATCTTCTTGACGGGCAGCGCGCTCGCGAAGATTTCAGCGGATGGGATATCGAAACCACGGCTTTCGAGGACTACTACCAATCAGGTATCTCGATGGTCATGCCAGTCGGTGGACAATCCAGCAACTACACGGACTGGTACCGCCCCGCTAAAGGCAAAGACGGTGTCTGGACCTACAAATGGGAGACCTTCCTCACCGGTGAGCTGCCGCAATGGCTGGCCGCCAACCGGGGGGTCTCGGCCACGGGGAACGCCATCGTCGGGCTATCGATGGCGGGTCCGTCCGCACTGACCCTGTCGATTTACCACCCGCAGCAGTTCATCTACGCGGGGGCTCTCTCGGCGCCGCTGCACCCGTCGGCCAATAAATGGCAGATCTCCATCTCTATGTCCGACGCCGGCGGGTTCAGCTCGGAAGACATGTGGGGGCCCGAGAGCGACCCCGCCTGGGTTCGCAACGACCCGTACCTCAACATCGACAAGCTGATTGCCAACAACACCCGACTGTGGATCTACTGCGGCAACGCGCAGGCCACCGATCTTGATAAGGACCGCAACGGCTTTGAAAACCTCGCGGGCGGGGTCATCGAGGGGCAGGTCATCGACGCCAACAAGCAATTCGCCGATGCCTATGCTGCGGCGGGTGGCAAGAACGCTCACTTCAGTTTCCCCGATGGCGGTATCCACAACTGGACCTATTGGGGTCAGCAGTTGCGCGCCATGAAGACCGACCTCGTGGGTTACCTGACCGGGTCGTAGGGGCGAGCGCCCATATTGACATTTGACCCAGTTTCGTTAACGTAGCCCACTAAACCATTCGGTCTAGTCGGTGGAGGGTTGTCGATGGACACGTTCGACGTGGCGATCGTTGGCGCACGATGCGCTGGCGCCTCGCTCGCCATTCAGCTGGCGCGGCAGGGGCTCTCGGTGTGCTTGCTCGATAAGGCTCGATTCCCCACGGACAAGGCTTCGACGCACCTTTTCACGCCTAGTGGCACAGCAGTTTTGGAGCGTTTGGGTGTGCTCGACGACGTCGTGGATGCAGGGGCGACGCCACTGCGGACCATGCGGTTGCGTAGTAACGACGTGAGCGTCACCACCCGACCCGACCCCGGTGTCATCGGAGTAATGCTTGGTATTCGGCGCGAGACCTTCGACCCGATTCTCCTGGAGCACGTCGCCCGTGCGGGCGCTGAGATCCGTACCGGCTGTCGCGTCGACGGTGTCTTGACCGACAAAGGGCGAGTCGTCGGACTGGAAACACAGAGTGGACCCATCCACGCCGAACTCGTAGTCGGCGCAGACGGACAGCATTCGCGAATCGCCGAACGTGTTGGAGCGCGGGAGTATTTGACCATCCCTGGCTCGTACATGCCGACGTGGTCTTTCTACGAGGGTGCGACCCCTCCGTATGACCTGGTGATGGGTCGGGTCGGGGAGGGGAACGGTATCGCGCTTCCGTTGGATAACGGCATCTACATCGTCATGATGGGTACACCGATGGCCAAGGCCGATGCCTTTCTAGCGGACCGTTACGCGAACTTCGATGCCGCGCTGGCACGTTGGCCCGAGATGGCCGAGGCGGTCGCGGGAGCGACGCGCCGGGGGCCGTTGCGCATCCTGCGGCGCTGGCACGGCTACTTCCGAACGGCTGCAGGCCCCGGCTGGGTGCTGGTGGGCGATGCCGGCCATTTCAAAGACCCGGCGCCTGGACAGGGAATGGCCGATGCGTTCCGCCAGAGCGAGTCCTTGGCGGCTCGCATCGTGGCAGGACTGGGCGGCGACACCATCGACAAAGAATTGTTGGACTGGTGGCGATGGCGCGATCTGGATGCAGTGGAAATGTATTGGGCCGCATCAACTCTAGGTGATCTGACTAACCCTGCGGCCGTCACAGATGCGGCCTTCCGGACTCTGGGCAAGAGCGATGTGGCTTTGGAGCGGATGCTGCAGGCGATCCTGCCGCGTACCGTCAAGCCGCACAGCGCCGTTCGTCTACGGGACGCGTCGCGGCTGGCTGCGTACGTCGCCGCAGCGGTTGTCAGACATCCGAGTCAGCTTGCGCCGACCATCAAGGCGGCGAGGTGGCAGGTACGTCAGATAACGCGACTTGCACTTGCCCATCCTGGGCATTGGCTCGGTGCGCGGCGATACCGGGAATTGCCCGTGTTACCACCGCGAGGGGGTGTGCCGGATGGTTTCGAGCCCGAGTTCTCGGTGCCCGAAGCGGGATAAGACGTGCAGCTCGATCTGTCGCTACCCCTGACGATGTTTGAATGGGCGGGTGGAACAACCGGATGCCCGCACCAGGCTGCTAGAGGCGACCGAACAAGTGCTGCTCGAAGACGGAGTCGCGGGCCTGTCCATACGCCGGGTGACGGGCCTGGCCGGAATGAATGTCAATGCCGTCAATTACACCTTCGGGAGCAAGGACGCGCTCTTACGCGCGCTCATGATGCGAATCATGGAGCCGGCTTTGGTTGAGCGCAGCCGTCGTCTTACCGAGGTGGCCGGAACTCCGGGGCACACGATCGAGGATCTTGTCGAGGCCTTCCTGGGGCCGCAGGTGCGTGCCAGCCCTCAGCAGATCGCGCTGTTCGTCGAACTCGGGATCAAACCCAGGCTCGGGGGTGACGAGCGGTTCGAAGCAACCAGGGAAGACATCGTCCAGTCGGGAATTGGCCAGATGGTCACCGCGCTGATCCCACTACTCCCGGGGCTGCCTTTGCCGGTAGTCGCCTTTCGTGTCGAGACCATGCTGGGGATGTCCCTCATGCATGTGTTGGGCAGGACCCATCTCGCCGCCAAATATGGCCTGGCGCAAGGCGACGGGGAGCAGGATCTCATCGACGACATAGTCAGCTTCTTCTCCCACGCGCTGGCCGCACCGACGGAGTTGCGACCGTTGCCGGAATCTGAGATGTAGGACGCTAGTTCACGTTGGTGATGATCAGGCAGGCGAGGGTGCCGACCACGATGCTGAGCACCGCGTTGCGTCGCCAGAGATGTATGCCCACTGTCGTCACCACGCCGACGATGGGCCCGGCGCCGTGTGACGGTCCCGTCAGGTTGATCGTCGAAAGGCAATACACGGCGAGAATGGCGGTGGCGCCCAGTGGAATCCAGCGTCCCAGGTCGGCAGCCAGCTCGCTGTTCTTGATGGCGTTTCGTGCGGCGAAGGGTAGAGCCCGCAAGGCGAAGGTGATCACCACGGCGGAGACCAACGCCACTGCGATGTAAGCGGGTTCAGGCATGGCCTGCCCGCTCTTCCGTGCCGGAGTGGGTGAGGTGGTGCCGGACAACAAGAGTGACGGTGTAGCAGCACATGGCCACGAGAATCATCGCGCCAGGGGCGATCGCCAGTGCCGCGAGTGCCGCCACCACCGCGAGCGCGATACCCGGGATATCCGGCCGCAAACGGTAGGTGTCAAGAACGAGCACCAAGAACATGGCGATGAGCACGAAATCCAGCCCCTTCAGTCCGCTGAGGAAGGAGGCCCCAGCGAGACCACCGGTGGTCGCCCCCACAACCCATGAAAGGTGTAGACCGCATTGGGTCCACAGAATCCGGCGCGAGCTCAACGCCCGATGGTCCAGCGTGGTGATCAATGCGTAGGCCTCGTCGCATAGCGCGAACATGCTGTACGACTTGCCCAGTCGGCTGGCGACTCGGTCAAGGGGGAATGACATCCCGTAGAAGAGATGGCGGGAATTGACGAGGAATGTCGTCAGCGCTATGGCCGGCACTGATGCGCCCGCGGACAGCATGCCGATCAAGATGAACTCGACCGAGCCTGCGAACAGGACCCCGGAGATGATCGGTGCCAGCCACCAGGGGAGCCCATGAGAGGTGATCACGACGCCCAATCCGATACCGAGGGCAAACAATCCCGCCCAGACAACGCCAGCATGGCTGACTGCTTTGACCAGCTCATCCCGGTGTCGAGGCTGCGGCGGCAACACCTCCTGATTCATGCAGCAATCATAGAGTGGCATGCGAGCATGATGATTGTGCATATTGCTCATTGGGACGTCATTACGGCAATATAGATGCATGGACAGGCTTGATCGCGCAATAATCAATCAGCTGCAGGTTAGCGGTCGCCTGACGAATCAGGAGTTGGCTGACCGGGTCGGCCTCACCCCGGCACCGTGCTTGCGACGCGTTCGCCGCTTGGAGGCCGAGGGCGTCATCACCGGCTACACCGCGTTGGTGAATCCGGCGGCACTGGGGCGCGACTTCGAGGTGATCATCTACGCGGATCTCGTGGCCAAAGACCTCGCCACCGTGGCGTCCTTCGAGGAGCGCCTGGTCGCGATGGACGAAGTCGCCGAACTCAGGCGCATGTTCGGTATTCCCGACTACTTCATCCGGGTGCAGACCGCCGACCTCGCGGCCTATGAGCAGTGGTTGAGCATCAAGCTCATGGGCGACCCGGCGATCGCCCGCGTCGACTCGCGGTTGACCATGAAACTCCTCAAATCACGCCGCTGAGTGGACGTGATAATCGCCCTGAAGATGAGTTGAGCCCCTGTCAGTGCTCATCCGGTGTTGGCGGAGAGGGATGGGACTACGCGCGCGTTCAGAGCAACCCATGTGCCCGCAGGTCCGATATGTATTTGGTGATGAGCGCGTGGTCGATATGTGGAATGTCGGCGCTGTCATCGTCGCTTCCGATCTTGTAGTTCTGCACCGCTTTTCGGAACTGATCGGTGGGCGTATCGGCGCCGCGGCGCGGGTGGCCCGGGGTGCGGTAGGCGTCCAGGAGCGGAAGAACCGAGCTGCGCCGTTGGTCGTCCGGCAGACCTCTTAGCGCCGTCTCGAAACGCGACAGCCATTCGTCGTAGTCGTCGATGATGTCGATGGTGTGGCCGTCTTCGACAAGCCAATCCACGAAGGTGTCCACCGAGATGCCATCATCGTGCGGGTTCATCACGTCATATGAACGGAATCCCTCGGAGTTTGCCAGCCCCAGGGTGGTGATCGCCTCCGTGACGAAATCTACTGGCAGGCCCTCGTAATGGGCCCGGGGACGCGAGCCGTCGCCGTCACCTTGATAGAAGCTGCGTGGTGCGATTCCGGTCAGTACCAGGCTCAGGAGCATGCGGGTGAAGGCATCGGTGACGTTGAGCTGACCGCTGTACTGGCGGTGGGTGAGGATCATGTCGGAGCGGAAGACACTGACCGGCAGACCACATAGGTCGTACGCCTCCCGTAGCAGCACCTCGCCCGCCCACTTGCTGTTGGCATAGCCGTTGGCGTAGCCCGGGCCGATATGCCGAATGGGACTGACCGTGCGAATGTCCCCGTCCTCGTCGAAATCGGGTACCGCCATCGCGACCGCCATTGTCGACAGATAGGTCACCGGCTTGATCCGCGTCGTCAGCGCCAGCCGAATAACCTCAGCGGTGCCAAGAACATTGGGGCCGAACAACTGGTTGTAGGGCAGTACGTGGTTCACCAGGGCGGCGGGATGGACAATCTTGTCGACTTCGCGAGCCAACTGCTCCCAGGTCGCGTCGTCAATGCCCAGACGTGGCTGGGTGATATCGGCGGCTATTACTCGCAGGTGCCGCCGGGCCAGCGCGCGGAATTCATCGAGCAGCACCTGATCGGTGTGGCCATACGCGGCCTCGAGGCGAGCCAGGGCGTCGTCGTCATCATCACCGCGGACCAGGCAGATCAGCTGGCCACCGGACGGAGCCAGTCGCTGCAGCCACTCCAGGCAGAGGAATCTTCCGAGGTAGCCGTTGGCGCCGGTGAGCAGGACTGTGCCCACCGCGCCGGAGCTTCGCTCCAGTTCAGCAGCACTGCTGAGTGTTTCGGCATCAATAAACTTGTCGAGAGTGAGTTCGTTCGCATTGATGACAGTCACATCTGAGCCATGCACGCTGGCCGCGGTGGCGGCACCGCGTTCTCTCGCGCCCTCGACGTAGGCGGCGAGCTTGCGCAGATCAGCGGCGGGTCCGGTGATCACGCCGACCGGCACCTCGACGTCGAATAGATCGCGCAGCAGGTTTGAAAAGGTCAACGCCGACAGGGAATCTCCACCGAGATCGATGAAATGGTGGTCCGGACGCACCGCGTCCGAAGACATGCCGAGCAGCGCCTGGGCCGCCTCGGTGACGGTCTCGATGACCGGTCGCTGCTGCGCGGTATCGCGCAGCTGTCGTAGCTCTTGGACGCGGGCTTCGGCGAGGTCGGCATAGAGCTGTTCGAGCCGATCGCCGTAGTACTCGATCATCTTGGGGCGTATCGGTTTACCGACGGCCGCGAGCATGCCGCTCTCGATGCTGAACGGCGTGGTCTCGATGATGAAGTCGGCGGGAAGCTCATACGAATGCAGATGACTGGCGCGTGCGGTCCGCTGCAGCGATTCCCGGATCGAGTTCTTCAGGTCGACGGGGTCGGGGTGGGCGCGTAAGGCTTCCTCGGTGGGCACGATCACCGCGAGCAGATACGCGCGTTCGCTGTTCCCGTAGACAAATATCTGGCGGACCAGCGGTGCACCGACGTACACCGTTTCCAGATTCGCCACCGCGACGAACTCACCCTGGGCAAGTTTGATGACGTTGTTACGCCTATCCACGTATACCAGCTCATCGGGGGCGATCTCCGCCATCACGTCGCCGGTCCGGTAGTAACCGTCGGCGTCGAAGACCTCGGCGGTGACATCGGGCCGCTTGTAATACCCGGGCGTCGCGGTGGCGCTCTTCACCAGCAATTCGCCACGCGGATGGGGCTTGTCGGTGGTGTAGTACCCGAGTTCGGGGACATCGATGAGTTTGTAGTCGAGCACCGGCGGACGAGAGATCTTGCCGTCCCGGAACACGCCGCCGACCTCGGTGAGGCCATACAGGTCGAGCAGGTGGAAGTTGAGAGAGGATTCCAGGAAGGTCTTCATCTCAGGGGATAACGGTGCCGTCGCGAGCATGCCGGCCACCACGCGCCCACCCAGCACGTCCTCGCGCAGTTCGGCTTTGGCTGTGCGATCGGCCGAGTCGGCCTCGGCGCCCTCGGCGATGAGCGCGTCAACACGTGTCTGGTAATGCTGGAACAGCATGTCGACTACCCGCGGTACCACGCCCATGTGTGTGGGCCGGGCCAGCTGCCAGTCCTCGAAGAGCGTCGATAGATCGCTTTCGGGAACGAAATAGCAGGTGCCGCCGGGGATGAAGGCGGTCAGTAGTCCCACTCGGCCCGCGAGGTGGTTGAGCGGCAGGAAGTTGACGTTGATGATTGGGGTATCCCGGTTGGGGGCCGCGCCCGAGGACCAGAAGCGGGTCACCGTCCACTCGGTGAACATGGCGCCCTTGGGGGCGCCGGTGCTGCCGGAGGTGTACATGATCAGCGCCGTGCGCTGGTCGTCTCCGGCCGTGTACAGCACGGGCTCGGGCAGCCGCCGGCCGTTCGCAATAACCTCCGCAAGCGGCTCGACGACGACCCGCATGCCGGCAGCCTGTAGACGCTCCCTTGCGGCGGCGAGCTTCTCACGATGATCGTCGGTGTCGGGCCGGTAATCGAACACCACCACCCGCTGCAGATCGGTGAGCCCCAATGCCGCCTCTACCGCCAGGTCCAGACAGTCGGCGCTCGCCGCCAGCAGCCGCGGATTGGTCTCCTCCAGCATCATGCGCAGCTGGGTCACCGATGCGTTGTGTTGCAGCGGTATCGACACCGACCCGTTCATGAGAGTGGCAAGGTCCAGGGTGACGTAATCGGGGCTGGAGAAGCCGATGGTGGCCACGAAGTCATCGGCACCAATGCGATTCTCGCCGTGCTGCCACTCGGCGAGAATCGCCGAGATGTTGTCGAGAAGCTGTCCGTAGGTGATGGTTTCGAAGGCGGGCAACAATCGATCAACGGTGCGACCGGTGGCGGGGTCGGCGACCGATTCACGGGACCGGAAGCCCATCACCGGGCGTTCGGCGTAGCCGGTCAGCAGCGCGTGAAGCACCTGTGACAACCGCAGGCCGGGCACCAGCAGAGAATCCATGACCTCCGGGTCCGGCCGTGCGGCCCGGAACTGGGGGTCGGACTCGAACAGCTTCGTCGCCAGGGCCGCCGCATCGGTGTCGTAGTTGGCCTGAATATGGGCGGTCATTAGGGGCCTCTCTACCGGTCCGGCAGCGGACGCTCGACGATTACGCTGCGTCCGAACGGTTCCCGTTCGCGACGCTTGGCCGCCACATATACCTGAGCGGTTTCGTCGGCGACAGTCGCCCAGTCGAAGTCCGCGGTGAGACGTGCGCGCGCCGCTACGGCACGTTCGGCGGCACCGGCCGGGTCATCGAGGGTGCGTTTGACGGCATCCGCGATTCCCGCCACATCGCGCGGCGTGAAGGACAAGCCGGTCGCGCCGTCGATGACGGCCTCGCCGAGCCCGCCGACGTTGGATGTGACAAGGGGAGTGCCAGCGGCGGCAGCCTCGAGCGCCACGATGCCGAATGGCTCGTAGTGGCTGGGCAGCACGATGGCGTCGGCGCGGTGCAGCCACTGCAACAGCCCCTCATGGTCCAGATTGCCCAGGAACTGCACGGACTTGACGACCTTGTGCTTACGCGCCTGCTCGAGGAGCCAATCCTGTTGAGTGCCATCACCGGCGACCGCCAACACGGTTCCGGGGTGCGCGCGCCGGATCTTGGGCAGCGCCGCGATGGCATCGTGGATGCCCTTTTCGTATTCAAGTCGCCCGACGAAAAGCAGCACCGGTGCCGTGCCGTCGGAAGGCAATCGGGGAGCGAACACCCAGCGGGTGACGTCGATGCCATTTCGGATGACGTGAACCTGGGGCAGCTCCGGTCCGAACAGCTCGGTCACTTCATCGAGCATCGAGGCAGAGCACGTGATCAGCGAGTCCGATTCGCGGGCCAGCCACCATTCCACCGAATGCACCTGTCGACTGATGCGTCCCGAGACCCAGCCGCTGTGCCGGCCGGCCTCGGTGGCGTGCAACGTCGATACCAGGGGCACGTCGAAATGCTCGGCGAGGGTGATCGCGGGGTGTGCCACCAGCCAATCGTGGGCGTGGACGACGTCGGGCCGCCAATCGCCGGAACCCTTGAGGCCCAAGGCCAATCCGGCGCGGACCATCGCATGTCCCATGGCCAGAGTCCAGGCCATCATGTCGGTGCCGAAATCGAAATCGTGTGGATCCTCGGCAGCCGCCACCACCCGGACGCCTTCGGACATCTCGTCGGATGTCGGGTGACTCGCCGGATCGGTACCTGATGGGCGCCGGGTGAGTACCACCACGTCATGCCCGGCCGCGGCCAGCTCGGTGGACAGGTGATGCACATGCCGGCCCAGCCCGCCGATGACCACCGGTGGGTACTCCCACGAAACCATCAGAATTCTCATTGATGAGCCTCTCGCGCGACGGTCTTGTTCATCGTGGCAGCCTCCGGGCATCAAGCGCGCCGAACAGCCCGTCCGCACGGTTCCAACCGTCGGCCAAACGGATTGCGGCATCGTGCCGTCCACTGGCCAGTGCCGCGGCGATCTCGCGGGTGGCGTGCGCGTGCAGATGCGCGCGGTAGCGCGCGTAGTCGGCCGCCGAGTCCTTGCTGACCATGAAGGGCCAGTCGCTGGAGACGGTCAGCAGTGCCTCACGCAGGATCTGATCGGCTACCCGATTACGGGTGTGCGGTGCGGGTTGTTCGTTGAGTGCCTTGTCCACCGCGGTGAGGGCGGTGTCGACCACTTCGGTGTTCAGCTGCACCAGATCGGCCACCTTCTCGCCGTTCCACACATGCCAGTCCTTACCGGAACCCCATGAGCTGGCAGGCAAGTCGAAAGGCTTGCCCACGTATCCGCCTTCGCGAGCCTGCTCCAGGGTGCCCACCTGGATTCCGGCCTCGGGCAGGGCGCGAAGCACACGTTCGAGCCACATCGGTCCCTCGTACCACCAATGGCCGAACAGTTCGGTGTCGAACGCCGCGATGACATGCGCGGGCCGCCCGATGCGGTCGGACTCGGCGATCAGGCGCTGGCGCACGGTATCCACGAAGTCACGGACATGGACGTCGATGGCTCCGTCGGCACGCTCGGGGTCGTACGGCGCCTTGGCTTCCGGTGCCACATTGCGTCCGGTAACCCGCGCGGGCTTAAGGCCGGTGTCATGGTCGTAGGTGTGGAAGTCGCGGTAGGCGGCATGGCCGGGATAGCCGGACTTCGGTGACCACACCCGGTAACTGACCGTCAGATCGCGCCCGAACGCCACCACATCTGAGTCGCCCACCGGACGGCCCAGTGAGGTGTCTCCCTGCAGAGATGGCCCGTCCACCATGAAGTGGTTGACCCCTGCGGCCGCGTAACCCTCCTCCATGCCCGGGGCGTAGGCACATTCCGGCGCCCAGATGCCGGTCGGTGCATGCCCGAAACGCTGTGCGGCATCGGCCAATCCCTCGCGCAGGGCGAACTCGCGCAGCCGGGGGTGCAGTAGCGGCTGGAATGGATGGGCGAGGGGACCGCCCAGCAGCTCAATCGCCCTTGCATCGATGAGGCTGCGCAGCGGCCCGCTGCCACCATGTCGCCAGTACTGATCGAACTCATCGAGAGCGTTTGTGGCGCTGCGGTATTCGCGGACCCCGAAGGCGCGCAGCATCTCCGGGCTGGAGGCGGTGCCGGGTTCGGCGTCGGTACTGGTGATGGTGGCGGCCTCGAAGGCGCGCAGTTGCCAATTGGCCAGCCAGCTGTGCAGCCCGGTGAGGCAGTGTGGATCATCCAGCTGCGCGGCCACTACCGGGGTGATGCCGAGAGTGATCAGGTTTTCCCGGCCCTCGGCCGCCAGCGTCCGAAGCGCCTTGAACAACGGGAGGTAGGAGGCCGACCAGGACTGATACAGCCATTCCTCGCCAACCGGCCAGCGCCCGTGGTTGGCAAGCCATGGCAGGTGCGTATGCAGCACCATGGTGAACAGCCCAGGAACCTTCTCCGTCACGGAATCACCGCAATGGCAACCAGATCCAGACTCTGGTCAATGTCGCGTTCCCCCGCGTCGATGATTTCGAAATCCTCGGTGGTCAAACCTGTGATGTCCGCGAGCAGATCCTGTGGCCACGGCGCGCCGGCGACCGCACGCTCGATCTGCGCATCGATGATCGAACCGCCGTATTTGGCGTCGAGCTCGCGAAGCCGTGGTCCGTGAAAGACACCGTAAACACCGTCCACCGAAAAGCCGTTTTCCACAAGGAGTTCGGTGAGTTCGGCGGCATTCAGCTCGCGAGTGTGGAACGGATTCAGCGGGGTATCGCGCCCGGGGGAGAAGGTGATGCGATTCGGTGTGCTGATCAGAAGGGAGCCGCCTGGGCTGAGCACGCGGGCGCACTCGCGGATGAACTGTCCCTGGTCCCACAGGTGCTCGATGACCTGGAAGTTCACCACCACGTCCACCGCACCATCGGTGAGCGGCAGGTCCGCCAGATTTCCGGCACGCATGTCCACGCGCGGATACCGGGCCTTCACATGCGCAATCGCCGACTCGTCGTAATCCAGCCCGATGACGTGCTCGGCCACACCGGCCAGCATGTTGGCGCCGTAGCCCTCGCCGCTGCCCGCCTCGAGCACCCTGCGTTCTGCACACAGGCTGCTGAGCCGCTCGTACACCACTTCATGGCGGCGGAACCAGTAGTTCTCCTCGGCGATCCCGGGCACGGTCCGCTCCCCGGTCAGCGCCAAGGCGTCCGGGTCATCGGCTGATGAGCCGCTTGCGCGAAGAGGGTCAGCCGGGTGCGGGTCGGTCAGGTGCGAGTTCATCGTTTGGCAGGCTATCGGGTGAACGCCGTGTCTTAATACTGGTGGCCCAGATCACAGGCCGGAAACCAGGGGTGAACCGGCTATGGTGTACGGGCGAACTCCGTATATTACCCGTGAGTAACTTTGTTCGCCGGATTAGTCACGAAACGTGACAGTGCGACTGGCGTAGTACGGGTGCGCGCGGAACCACCACGCAGCAGATGGCCAGCACACCGCTGGCAGACAGCGAAGAGGAAGGACGATCGGAGACTTATGACGAACATTGCGGTCCTGATCAAGCAGGTCCCAGACACCTGGTCGGAGCGCAAGCTCACCGACGGTGACTTCACGCTCGACCGGGAAGCCGCCGACGCGGTACTCGACGAGATCAACGAGCGTGCCGTTGAGGAAGCGCTGCTCATCAAGGAGCGCGAGGGTGGCGACTCGGTCGTGACCGTCGTGTCGGCAGGCCCGGAGAAGGCCACCGAGGCCATCCGTAAGGCGCTGTCCATGGGTGCCGACAAGGCAGTCCACCTGCTCGACCCGGGCCTGCACGGGTCCGATGCCATCCAGACCGGCTGGGCCCTGGCCCGTGCGCTGGGTCAGGTCGAGGGTGTCGAGCTGGTTATCGCCGGTAACGAGGCCACCGACGGCCGCTCCGGTGCCATTCCCGCGATCATCGCCGAGTACCTCGGTCTGCCGCAGCTCACGCACCTGCGCAAGCTGACCGTCGAGGGCGGCGTCGTCAAGGGCGAGCGCGAGACCGACGAGGGTGTGTTCGAGGTCGAGGCCACTCTGCCGGCCATCGTCAGCGTCACCGAGAAGATCAACGAGCCCCGCTTCCCCTCCTTCAAGGGCATCATGGCCGCCAAGAAGAAGGAAGTTGCCGTGTTGACCCTGGCCGAGATCGGCGTGGAGGCCGACGAGGTGGGTGTCGCGAACGCCGGTTCGACCGTGCTGTCCTCGACTCCCAAGGCCGCCAAGACCGCGGGCGAGAAGATCACCGACGAGGGCGAAGGCGGCACCAAGGTCGCCGAGTTCCTGGTTGCGCAAAAGATCATCTAAGACTCCCTAAATACAGAAACGAGAAAGCAAAGTTATGGCTGAAGTACTTGTGCTCGTTGAGCATTCAGAGGGTGCGCTCAAGAAGGTAAGCGCCGAACTCATCACCGCCGCCCGCGTTCTGGGCGAGCCCTCGGCCGTGGTGGCCGGTCCGGCAGGTACCGCCGCGCCGCTGATCGACGGTCTCAAGGAGGCCGGCGCCGCCAAGATCTACGTCGCCGAGTCCGACGTCGTCGACAATTACCTGGTGACCCCCAAGGTCGACCTGCTGGCCAGCCTGGCCGAGACCGCCAGCCCCGCCGGCATCCTGATCGCCGCGACCACCGAGGGCAAGGAGGTGGCCGGACGCCTGGCCGCACGCCTGGGCTCGGGCCTGCTGACCGATGTCATCGAGGTGCGTGAGGGCGGCAAGGCCCTGCACTCGATCTTCGGTGGCGCGTTCTCCGTCGAGGCTCAGGCCAACGGCGACGCCCCGGTCATCACCGTGCGTCCGGGTGCCGTCGAGGCCGCGCCGGCCGCCGGTGCGGGCGAGCAGGTTGCCGTTGAGGTGCCCGCGCCCGCCGAGAACGCCACCAAGGTGACCTCGCGTCAGCCGGTGGTCGGTGGAGACCGTCCGGAGCTCACTGAGGCCAACATCGTCGTGTCCGGCGGTCGTGGTGTCGGTAGCGCCGAGAAGTTCAGCGTCGTCGAGGAGCTCGCCGATTCGCTGGGTGCCGCTGTCGGTGCCTCGCGTGCCGCGGTGGACTCCGGGTACTACCCGGGTCAGTTCCAGGTGGGTCAGACCGGTAAGACCGTGTCGCCGCAGCTGTACGTCGCGCTGGGCATCTCCGGCGCCATCCAGCACCGCGCCGGCATGCAGACCTCGAAGACCATCGTCGCGGTGAACAAGGACGAAGAAGCACCGATCTTCGAGATCGCCGACTTCGGTGTGGTGGGTGACCTGTTCAACGTCGCACCGCAGCTCACTGAGGCCGTGAAGGCTCGCAAGGGCTAAATAACCCCATGGAGCCCTGGAGCCGCCACGCCGGCGACATCCAACCTCAGGGGGCGGCTGACGGTATGCCACTGGACTATCCAGAGCCTCGACCACTGAGTCGAGTGCCCTGGGTAGTCCTTTCGGCGTTTCTGGGCACGGTTGTGCTGGGGTTGGTGATTGGCGTCGTCTCCGTCGGGTCTCAGCGCAACATCGTGGGTTTTGCCGTCATGGCCCCGGGGGAGTCCCCGATGACGCGGACTCCGGTGCCTCCCGCGCCGACCTCCGGGGTGATCCCGCCTCCCAACGGGTCCACGGGGCCACTCGGCGGCGCGACGTACGGGCCGGGCGAGAAACTCCAACCCATCTCGATGCCCTCGTACATAGCGTTCGACTTCAACCTGCCCAAGGGGTGGGGATGTCTGCACACCGAGAACAAACCGCTGGACAAGCGCATCACGTGCATGGACGAGGCCAACGTTGGTGGAGCGGCCGGCTGGATAGGCTCGAGTCGGTGCGCCGACGGATGCAGTAAGTCGACCCAGGACAAGGTGCGCGCGAAACTACCGGTCGATGCTCAAGCCTGGAAGCCGATCGACGATGTCACGTCCTATGCCCGGATGACAGGAGCCCTCGGAAACGGCATGCGCGTGGTCCGGATCGCGATGACGTGCGCCTTTGCCTCGGCCTCCGGCGGATCCCGCGACACATTGGCGGTGGCCATGCTCACCGGTCCGCCCGAGACCGAGGACACCCTGCAGAAAATCGCGAACGAACTACGTTCACGAGTTCCGGCCTAGTGCTCGGTGCGCAATTGCCTGCGTGAGGTGATGCCGCGCTTGGCGAACACCTTGCGTAGATGCCACTCGACAGTGTGCGAGCTGATGAACAACTGGGCAGCGATCTCCTGATTGGTCAAACCTTGACCGGCCATCCGGGCAATTTGAGCCTCTTGTGCCGTCAGTGTTTGGGCTGATCCGGCAGACGAGCCGGGGGAACGTTTCCGCACCTTGGCGCCAGTGGCGAGCAGCTCGCGTTGCGCCCTTTCGGCGAAAGCCTCGGCGCCCATGCCGACGAAACTTTGGTGGGCAGATGTGAGCGCTGAGCGAGCGTCGGCTCGTCGATGGCAGCGCCGTAACCACTCCCCGTAGATGAGGTGTGCACGGGCAAGATGGGCGGAAATCCTTGTGTTGGAAAGCCGTTCGATGGCCTCGCGATAGTGGGCCTCCGCGTCTTCGTCGGCCGAGAGCAGTGCGCGGGAGCGTGCGACTATGCCGCCGGCCCAATCGCTATCACCTATCAGCGCCCGCTCTTCCAGCTGATCGAGTGCTTTCGCAGCAGTGTCCTGCTCGCCGCAGCGCACGGCCGCCTCGATCAGTTCGGTCAGGCACCAGCTGTACAGCCCGAGATCCTCGTGCTCGCACGCCCTCCGGGCCGCGCGAAAGGCGAGGTCATATCGGCCGAGACCGTTGTTAAGCACACCGGCGGCATAACCCATGGCACCGAGCAGCCTGCCCTCGCCTCGGGCCGCTCCCTCGCGCATGGCGGCATCGATCATGGGTAACGCGTCGGGCTCCGTACCGCGCCAAGCCCCCAAGATCAACGAGTGGTACCTGATCGGCGCGTGGCCCGTCGCGGCGGAAATGACCTCGGCCTCCTGGACCAGCTCTGCCGCCGCATCCAGCTCGCCGGCATGCACATGCACTCCCGCGCGGTAGATCAGTGCCGAGGGGAGTATCGACAGCGCACCAACATCACGGGCGATCTGCACCGCGCGGGTGGCGAGGTGATGCCACATCTGGTCGTCCCACAGCTCATGTGTCGCCGATTCCAGAGCGATAGGGAACGCCTGCCACATCCAGCTCGTGTTGCCTGGACGATCGGCCTCACGTCGAATTAGGTCGAGGGCACCACGCAGCATTTGGGCGCTTGCCGCCGCGCCATGCGTGATGCGCATCGCCAGAGCGTCGAGCAGAAGATCTGTCGGTCGTGGGGGCTGTGTCCCGGGCGGAGCCAGCCGCGCGGGCTCGGCCACCTCCACCGCGCCGCCGCGTGGACAGAGCCGGCCGCCGTACATGGCCGCACCCACGGCGTCCAGGTACGTCTCCCGGGCCAGGTCGTCGTCCAGGTTTTCCAGGCCCTTGGCGGCGTCCAGTAGTCCGACCGCGGCGTTGGACACGGTGGTGGAGCCGTCTGTGCCGACACGGCTTTCGGCGAAAGCGATCTTGGCCCGCAGCCGTGTCGCACGCGCTCGAGCCAGCGGATCCAGCGGAGCCATGTCCGCGATGGCGAGAAGTTCGCGGGCGGCCTCGAAGGCCGCTGCATCGTGCTTGGACTGGGCCGCGGCCAATGCCCGCAACCCGCGTAGCGCCGGATCAGAGGTGAGCTCGGTCGCCCGTTGCAAAAAAGCGGCGGCCGCCAGGATGCCGCCCCTGGCCTGGGCGCGGTCGGCTGACTGTTCCAGTTCGGAGGCGATCGCCCCGTTGGTGCCTGCTGCAGCGTGAGCTCGATGCCATGCTCGGCGATCCGGATCGGTCAGCGGATCTGTGGCCTCCGCCAAAACACCGTGAATTCTTCTGCGTTCCAGCGGTTCTGCGCCTCTGTAGATGGCGGACCGTACCAACGGATGACGAAAGCGGACACGGGTACCTAACTCGATCAGATCGGCGGCTTCGGCGGGCGCGATCGCATCCATTGAGATTCCGAGCTGTTCACAGGCGCGCGCCAACAGTGCGGCGTCGCCCAGTGGATCGGTCGCCGCGGTAAGAAGCAATGTGCGCGTTTCGGTGGGAAGCTGCTTGATCCGCCGCAGAAATGCCCGTTCGATATGGCTGGCCAGGCGTCCCCCGTCGGGCCAGCCGAAACCACCGGCAAGTTCCTCGCTGGTCAGATCTCGAGGAAGCTCCAACAGGGCCAGCGGGTTGCCCTGTGTCTCGGCCACGATGCGGTCCCGAACCCGATCATCAAGGAGTCCCGGAATCACGGAGTCCAGCAGGGCGCCGGCGTCGGCCGCCCGCAGGCCGCCCACTGTCAGCTGTGGCAGTCCGTTGAGCTCATCGTCGGAATCGCTACGCACCCCGAAGAGCACTGCGACCGGCTCACTGCCCAAGCGGCGGGTGACGAAGGCGAGAGTCTGCAATGAGACTCGATCGAGCCACTGGGCGTCGTCGACCACACACAGCACGGGCTGATGTTCGGCAGCCGCGGCCAGCAGGCTCAGCACGGCAAGTCCGATCAGGAAGCGGTCAGGCCGTGGTCCGGTGCTGATCCCGAATGCGATGTCGAGCGCCTCGCGCTGTGGAGCGGGCAACGCCTCAACGTGGTGTGACAGCGGGCCGCAGAGATGCTGTAAACCGGCGAAGGCAAGTTCCATTTCCGATTCGACACCTGCGGTCCGAACCACACGAAAGCCCTGTGCCCGTTCCACGGCGTAGCCCAGGAGCGCGGTCTTGCCGATTCCGGCTTCACCCCGTAGGACGAGTATCTGGCTGGGGCCCGACCGTGCGGCCACGACGAGGCGCTCGAGTGACGTGCACTCGTGCGCTCGACCGCGCAATCGCGATCCCGGGTAACTGTTGACCAAGTGCTCCGCCGAATCTGATGAATACGGTGGGAGTTTACCGAGCGGCTGATCCACACCAACGACTACGTACTTTCCAGGGTTCGAATCCGGCATCGAACTGCGAACGTTGCACGCAAGACGAGAAAGGTAATCGCACAATGAAAATCACAGTTGTTGGGGCCACGGGCCAGATCGGTTCCCGGGTGGTCTCTTTGCTCACCGCCGACAGCCACGAGGTGGTGCCGGCGTCATTGTCATCCGGAGCGAATGTGCTGACCGGCGAGGGGTTGACAGACGCACTCACCGGATCGAATGTGGTAATTGACGTTGTCAATTCTCCGTCGTTCGAGGATGGACCGGTGATGGATTTCTTCACCGCCGCGGCGCGCAATCTCGTTGACGCGGCGAACCAGACCGGCGTCGGTCACTATGTCGCGCTCTCCATTGTCGGCGCCGACGGTCTGCCGGACAGCGGCTACATGAGGGCGAAAGTGGCGCAGGAGAACATCATCACCGAATCCGGACTGCCCTACACGATCGTGCGCGCTACTCAGTTCCAGGAATTCGCCGACGCCATCACCGACACGCTCGTGGTCGGCGATGAAGTCCGCGTGCCCGACGCCAGAATTCAGCTGATCGCCGTCGACGATGTGTCCGCGCAGGTAACTCGGGCCGCAGAGGCTGAGCCTCGTAACGGCATCATCAATATCGGTGGGCCAGAGAAGTTTTCATTCGCCGAGATGGCCCAGGCAGTGTTGGCCGCGCGCGGTGACGACAAGCCGATAGTGGTGGACTCGGCAGCCACGTATTTCGGAACACCCGTGGATGACTTCAGTCTGGTGACCGGCGACGACGGAGTGCTGGCGCACACACGATTCGCGGATTGGATGGCGCGTCGATGATGGCGAACGACGAGCTGATGAGTGGTCTCACTGTGCTGCAGACCGTGACACCGCCGGTGATCCCGACTGACGCGCACGTGATGACGGTGGAGATAGAGTGGCCGGCCGGTAGTGCCGGTACGCCACCGCACCGTCATCCGGGTGGTCCGGCGTTCGGGTATGTAGTCGAGGGCGAGATGTTGTTCGAGCTCGAAGGTGACGCGCCGCGGGTGCTCAGGGCCGGTGAAGCTTTCTGGGAGCCCGGGGGCGACGTTATCCACTATTCGGACGCCAACAACCGCACCGACTCGGTGCTGCGATTCGTTGTCACCATGATGTGCAAACCCGGCGAGCCGATGTTGGTGCTGGTCGATGAGGAGGAACTGCTCCAGCGCGCCGGTGCGCGAGTGCCCGCGTAGCGTCCGTTAGCCCCCTGTTTGCCTTGGGGATTCACGTACGCAAGCACGCATTTGGTGTACTGAACGCCGCAATTAACGGATCGTGCATGGACACGACACGCTTCCGATGCCGTTCCGCCGCATAACTCGGCGAATCTCGCAGTCATGAGTACCGCTTCAGTTCTCATCGCCGCAGATCAATCCATCTCAGACGTAGCGGAGGGTGCCGGAGGTGCCCTACCGGGTCCTCGGTACACCCTGCTGCTGTCGAACGATCCCGCCGATATCGATGCCGTACAACGGCTTCGATACGACGTGTTCAGCAGCGAGCCCGGATTCCAGCTCGCGAGCACCCCGGCAGCGTTCGAGGGACGCGACGCCGACCGTTTCGACGAGCACTGCGATCACCTGCTGGTGCGTGAGGACACCTCGGGTGACGTGGTGGGCTGCTACCGGATGCTGCCCCCGCCCGGTGCCATTGCCGCCGGAGGGCTTTACAGCGCAACGGAATTCGATATCAGTGGGCTCGATGCGTTGCGTCCCCAGCTGGTGGAGATGGGACGCGCCGTGGTTCGGGGCGATCACCGCAACGGCGCGGTTGTGCTGCTGATGTGGGCCGGAATTCTGGCCTACCTGGACCGTTGCGACTACACCTACGTCACCGGATGCATCTCGGTTCCCATGCAGGACAACCCCGAACACGCACCCGGCAGCCAGGTGCGTGCCGTGCGCGACTTCGTGATGAAGCGGCACGCCGCCGCGCCGGAACACACGGTGCGCCCCTACAACCCGGTCGTTGTCGACGGGATGGGGCTCGACGACATCAAGCCGCCCGCCAAAGTGCAGGTTCCCGCGCTGATGCGTGGATATCTGCGGCTCGGCGCGAAGGTCCTCGGAGAACCCGCCCACGATCCCGACTTCGGTGTGGCCGACTTCATGGCATTGCTCAACAAGGACGAAGCCGATGTCCGTTATCTCAAACGGCTGAGGTCCGTTGGTGCGGCGTCGGAAATCGGCGCGGCGGCCGGCCAGGAGTAACGATGGCACCCGAATTCGCTCACGCCTGGCTGCCGAAGGCAACCTGTGACGACAGCTGCATGCGGGCCAACACCATCGACGAACCAGGGCGGCTCACGCGGACCCTGCGAACCACGACGCGCATCGCGATGGCGATCACGTTGCTCACCTTTGCGCCGCTGCTGGGAATACCACTTCCCGGGCGGGTGCGCTGGCAGCGCGGATACTGCCGGTTGATGCTGCGCTGCCTGGGCGTCCGCATTTCCGTATCCGGCGGTCCGATCCGCGATATCCGGGGTTCCTTGGTGGTCGCGGGCCATGTGTCCTGGGTCGATGTCTTCGCCATCGGCGCCGTGCTTCCGGGCTCGTTCGTGGCCCGGGCAGATCTGATCGATTGGCCCGGTTTAGGCGTCATCGCCCGGATGATGCGGGTCATCCCGATCGAGCGAGGAAACCTGCGCACCCTGCCGCGGGTGGTTGACACCGTCGCGACCCGTCTTCAGGCCGGTCAGACCGTGGTGGCGTTCCCCGAGGGCACCACCTGGTGCGGTCGCGCGTACGGATCGTTCCGCCCCGCGATGTTCCAGGCCGCCATCGACGCGCAGCGGCCGGTGCAGCCGTTGCGGCTGACGTATCACTACCCCGGTGGCGAGCTGTCGACCGTTCCGGCTTATGTGGGCGAAGACACCTTGATGGCCTCCATTCGCCGCCTCACGGCGACACGGATGACAGTGGCGCATATCCAGGTGGCGGGGCTGCAATTGCCCGGTGAGAGCCGTCGTGATCTGGCCAGTCGCTGCGAGGCGGCCGTTCGCGCCGGTGACCGAACCCCGCAGCTCCACAGCCACCCGGAGCACCCGGAACCGATCGCAGCCTGACGCGATTGGACGAGCCCACCTGGGTGGGACCTATCCTGGATGCGTTATGTCTGCTGCTCGAACCCCAGCTGAAGGTGCGGTCTACCTGGACCATGCCGCAACCACCCCGATGCGCCCCGCCGCCATCGAGGCGATGGCGGCCACCATGGCCCAAACCGGGAACGCCGCCTCGCTGCACGGGTCCGGGCGTGATGCCCGGCGCCGGGTTGAGGAATCGCGGGAGTCGATCGCGGCGGCCCTGGGCGCCCGACCGTCCGAGGTGATCTTCACCGCCGGCGGTACCGAAAGCGACAATCTCGCCATCAAGGGCATCTACTGGGCACGTCGCGATGCCGATGCGCGACGTACTCGCGTCATCGCCGGCGCCGTCGAGCATCATGCGGTCCTCGATGCGGTGCAGTGGCTCGCCGACCACGAGGGAGCTGACGTGACTTGGCTGCCGGTGGATGATGCCGGCACCGTCACGGCCGCGGCACTGCGTGCGGCCCTCGCCGACCACGACGACGTCGCACTCATCACGGTGATGTGGGCCAACAACGAGGTCGGCACCATCAACCCCATTTGCGAGTTGGCTTCCATCGCTGCCGAGTTCGATATTCCGATGCATAGCGATGCCATCGGTGCGGTCGGCCAGCTCGATATCGATTTCGCCCTCAGCGGACTGTCGGCGATGAGTGTGGCCGCACACAAGTTCGGCGGCCCGATGGGGGTCGGTGCACTGCTGCTGCGGCGTGAAACCGCTTGTGTCCCTTTGCTTCACGGTGGCGGCCACGAACGCGACGTCCGTTCGGGCACGCCCGACACGGCGGCGATCGTGGCGATGTCGACCGCGCTTGTCGAGGCCGTCTCCGAACGGTGTGAGGGTTCCGCGACACTGAAAAAGCTTCGGGACCAGCTGATCGATCAGGTGCTGACCCAGATCGAGGGTTCCGTGCTCAACGGTGCTGTCGGAAACGGCAGATTGCCCGGGAACGCGCATTTCACCTTTGCCGGATGCGAGGGCGATTCGCTGCTGATGTTGCTGGACGCCAACGGCATCGAGTGTTCCACCGGCTCGGCGTGCACGGCGGGCGTCGCGCGGCCCTCGCATGTGCTCATCGAGATGGGCATCGACCCCGAAGCCGCGCGTGGATCGCTGCGATTCAGCTTCGGCCACACCTCCGTGGCCTCGGATGTGGCCCGTGCTGTCGAGGCGCTGCAGGTCGCTGTTCCGCGCGCCCGGGCCGCCGCCCTGGCCAGCGCGGGGGGTCGGTCATGAGGGTGCTGGCCGCCATGAGCGGGGGAGTGGACTCCTCGGTTGCGGCTGCGCGCATGGTGGATGCCGGACACGATGTTGTCGGTGTGCATCTGGCGCTGTCGGCGGCACCCGGCACACTGCGTACCGGATCGCGGGGATGCTGCTCGAAAGAGGATGCCGCCGATGCCCGCCGCGTTGCCGACATGCTCGAAATCCCCTTCTATGTATGGGATTTCGCCGATCGATTCAAAGAAGACGTCATCGACGACTTCGTCGAGGCCTACGCCGAGGGGCGTACCCCCAATCCGTGTGTGAAGTGCAACGAGAAGATCAAGTTCGCGGCGCTGGCCGACCGCGCCATCGCGCTGGGCTTCGATGCCGTGGCCACCGGTCACTACGCGCGGTTGCAGGACGGCAGGCTGCGCCGTGCGGTCGACGCGGACAAGGACCAGTCCTATGTGCTCGGGGTGCTCACACCGCAGCAGCTGAGCCGCGCGCTGTTCCCCGTGGGCGATAGTCCCAAGCCCGATATCCGCGCCGAGGCCGAGCAGCGCGGACTGCTTGTCGCGAACAAGCCCGACAGCCATGACATCTGCTTCATTCCTTCCGGAGACACCCAGGCTTTCCTCGGTGCGCGCATCGGCGTGCGTCGCGGGAATGTGGTGGACGCCGACGGCAGCGTGTTGGCCACCCATGCGGGGGTACACGAGTTCACCATCGGTCAGCGCAAGGGGCTCGGGCTGGTAGGCCCAGCCGCCGACGGCCGCCCCCGATACGTCACATCGATCGATGCCGACACGGCCACCGTTCGAGTGGGAACCGTTGAGGATCTCGAGATTTGGGAATTCGGGGGAGAGCCGGTGGTGTGGACCTCGGGACGGGTACCGGCCGGGCCCATCGAGTGCCAGGTTCAGGTCCGGGCGCACGGTTCGGTGGTCGACGCGGTTGTCGAACCGGGAGCCGAGCGGATTCAGGTCCGGCTACGTACCGCCCTGCGCGGTGTGGCGCCCGGGCAGACGGTGGTGCTGTACCGGCCGGATGCCGAGGGCGACGAGGTGCTCGGCAGCGCCATCATCACACGCGGCTAGGTTCCCTGAATTCCCGCCGAACGCATGGCGATCGCGATGCGTTCGGCGACATACTGCCGTCCCGGTGCGGTCGGGTGCATCGGAATTCCCTCATCGCCTACGCCGGTACCCGTCATCGACACGTAGCGCTGGAAATCGGATGCACACACGCTGTGGTCGCTACTGGTCGCCGGGATGACCGGGGTGAACCCCGCCTTCGAGGATTCGGAGACGATCGTGTCGTTGAGCTGACGTTGCAGACCATTGAGGAAGGTGATGGTCTCTTGCGTGTTGATCAGGCCGACCAGACATCCCTTGGCGTCCGGCGGAAGGATGGGCAGGTAGCCCACCGTGAACACACGCGCGTTCGGGGCCGCCTGACGGATGGCGGCGTACGCGCCCGTGAGTTTCGGGCCCACCGAGGCGACGTTGGCGCTGAATTGCGCCTTCTTCTCCGGCGGGCAGCTCAGCGCGAACAGGCAGTCGGTGGCGATCTGCTCGAATCCGGCGTCGTTGCCGCCGATGGAGACGATCGCGACCTTGGTGGCCGGGGACAGTCCCGTGTTCTGCGGGCCGCGTGTGGAGGGTGTGTAGACGTCGGTGGAGAGCGCGCCGACACAGGAGTAGTCGGCGAATGTCATCTGCGGGAACGACGTGGCGACCAGATGCGCGACATTGTCGGTCGCCTGGTTGCAGGCGGTGCCGACCGGGCCGGTGATACCGGCGGCGTTAGAACCGGCCGCCATGAACGAATCTCCGATCGCGACCAACTGGGCGCCCGCCACCGGTTCGGCCGACGCGATCGCAGGGCCGGTGACAGTGGCCGCGAACATCGTGGCGATGCCGAACACCGTCGAGAGCGTCTTGACCGCGCGCATGTATCCCTCTCATCCCCGTCGGCCGGCAGACGGCCCCGTCCAATCGTACTGAACGGGATATCGCCGTTTGCCCATGTCGACGTTACCGAGGGTTACACCTTGGCGGCCATCCGCTCGGCGCGCCTTGCCTGACGCTCCAGGTACTTCGTCTTGACCTCTTCGAAATCGCTGGCGGTCTTCTTGAGGCCGGTGATGATGCGGTGCAGGTCTTCGCGGTACCACTCGCCCTCGCCGTTGATGTCGTCACGCTCGAAGATGCGCCACTTGCGCAGCACCGGCTGGACGACCTCGGCAAGGTGTGATTGCGGGTCGTACACGCCGCCGGTGGCGATGGTGACCGCGTTACGGCGGAAGCCGGGGATCGTGTAGCCGGGCATCGTGAAGTTGTCGAGAACCTTGTGAATCGATTTCACCGCCTGGTTGGGTGCGATCTCGAGACCGGCCTCGACCATGTTGCGGTAGAAGATCATGTGCAGGTTCTCGTCATTGGAGATGTGTTTGAGGAGTTCCTGCGCGATGGGTTCGGCACAGGCGACGCCGGTGTTGCGGTGCGAAACACGGGTGGCCAGCTCCTGAAATGACACATAGGCCACCGAGTCGAACAGGCTGTCGGCGAACATGTGGTCGCCGCCCTGGCGGTTCTGTCCGGGAGAGAACCCGCGGGTCATCTGCTCGACACGCAGCTTCTCCAGTTCCACCGGATCGACGGACCGTGTGACGACGAGATAGTCACGAATCGCGATGCTGTGACGCTGTTCTTCTGCCGTCCACCGGTTCACCCAGGTGCCCCATGGTCCGTCCATGGTGAAGTTCATGGCGATCTCGCGGTGATATGCGGGCAGGTTGTCCTCGGTGAGCAGGTTGGTGATCATGGCGACCTTGGCGAGCTCGGAGAGTTTGCATTGCTCGGGATCCCAGTCCTGCCCGCCCAGTGCCTTGTAGTTCTTGCCCTCGGACCACGGGATGTAGTTGTGCGGGTTCCACTCTTTGAACACGCCGAGGTGGCGATGAGTGTTCTCCTCCACCACGGGTTCGAGCTCGTGGAGGAGCTCGAGGTCGGTGTATTCCTTCTGCGGCACGGTGCGGTCCTCGGATTCGGTCGAGTTATCTGTGTCTGAAAGTGACACTTATATTCGACCGGATGGCCGCGCACCGTCCTAGTGACGAAGGTCCTCTACCTGGGGTTGGAAAGTCCCTCCTCCCACTGGTTCCCGAACCGGACGCCGAGTGCGGCCCGACGCGGAAATCGCCGCGAAATCCCGCGTTCGATTGCGGCGGGCGACCGGCAACCGGGACCTGTATTTTCAACGGCTATGAATGGCGTAGTCGACCGGTTCTTCCGGATCTCCGAGCGGCAGTCGACGCTGGGGCGGGAAGTTCGCGGTGGGATCGTCACCTTTTTCGCGATGGCGTACATCGTAGTGCTCAACCCGATCATCATCGGTGGCGAGCCGGGACGCGCGCACAACGCTGACGTGCTGGGCCATGTGCTGCCGGTGGGTCAGGTGGCGGCGGTAACGGCCCTGGCCGCCGGGGTGATGTCCATACTGTTCGGGTTCATCGCCAACTACCCGTTCGCGCTTGCCGCGGGGCTGGGCATCAACAGTCTGCTCGCGGTGTCCTTTGCGTCGCAGATGAGCTGGCCCGAGGCCATGGGGTTGGTGATTGTCGACGGCCTGGTCATTGTGGCGCTGGGTATCTCAGGTTTCCGCACCGCGGTGTTCCATGCCATTCCCGATGAGCTGAAGGCGGCGATCGCCGCCGGAATCGGATGCTTCATCGCATTCATCGGCTTCGTCGACGCCGGGTTTGTGCGGCGCATCCCCGACGCGGCGAACACCACCGTGCCGGTTGGTTTGGGAATCGACAACTCGGTGGCCACCATCCCGACCCTGATCTTCGCCGCCGGCGTGCTGTTGATGGGAATTCTGGTGGTGCGCAAGGTTCGTGGCGGACTGCTCATCGGCATCGTCGTGATGACGGGGATCTCGATGCTCGCGCAGGCGCTGACCGAACGCGGTGCGCAGCCCGCCGATGCCAAGGGATGGAACCTCACCGTGCCCGCGTGGCCGTCCTCGGTGGGCGGCATGCCGGACCTGAGTCTGCTCGGCCAGGTGGACATGTTCGGCGCATTCACCCGGGTGGGTGTGCTCTCGGCGACGGTGCTGGTGTTCGCGCTGGTGCTCTCGAACTTCTTCGACGCGATGGGAACCATGACCGGTCTGGGTAAGGAGGCCGCTCTGACCGACGAGCACGGCACCCTGCCGGGAATCGGACGCGCGCTATCGGTGGAGGGTGTCGGTGCGGTCGTTGGCGGCGTCTCCTCCTCGTCCTCGAACACCGTGTTCGTGGAGTCTGCCTCCGGTATCGCCGAGGGCGCCCGGACCGGGCTTGCCAATGTGGTGACCGGCCTGCTGTTCCTGGCGGCGATGTTCTTCACCCCGCTGTATTCGGTGGTGCCGCTGGAGGCTGCGGCGCCGGCCCTGGTGGTGGTGGGCGCCATGATGATCGGCCAGCTGCGCAGCATCGACCTCACCCGCTTCGAGTACGCGTTGCCCTGTTTTCTGACCGTCGTGACCATGCCGTTTACCTATTCGATCGCCAATGGCATCGGTGTGGGGTTCATCAGCTGGGTGGTGCTGGCCGTCGTATCAGGGGAGCGCGGGTCCCGGCTTCGCGCCGTGCATCCGCTGCTGTACGTGGTGGCGGGATTGTTCGTCGTCTACTTCGCCAAGGGTCCGATCGAATCGCTCATCACCTAACGTTCTCGGGGTGAACATGTGGGCGAAGGGAACTGGCCTCGGCTCGTGGCCGGGGTTACAGGTGCGAGCCGCGACGGAGATTGTGGTGGCCGAGCTACCGCTGCCTCACCTCGTGGAGCTGCCCGCGCGCGGAGTGGGCGCCGATCTGATCGGCCGGGCCGCGGCACTGCTGGTCGATATCGCCCTCGACGTCTCACCTACCGGTTACCGGACGACCGCCCGGCCCGGCGCGGTGGTGCGGCGCGCACGAGGATTCCTGGACGAGGACATGGACGCACTCGAAGAGGAGTGGGAGCGTGGCGGGCATCGGGGGAGCGAACGCGCGGTGAAGGTGCAGGGTCCGGGGCCGGTGACGCTCGCCGCACAATTAGAACTCGCCAACGGTCATCGCGCGATCACCGACCCCGGAGCGGTGCGAGACCTGGCGGCATCTCTGACGGAAGGGCTTGCGCAGCATCAAGCCACGCTTTCTCGTCGACTCGGCGTTCCCGTACTGGTGCAGGTCGACGAACCCTCGCTGCCCGCCGCACTGGACGGCAGACTGTCGGGAACCAGCATGTTCTCGCCGGTGCATCCCGTCGACACGGCGACGGCGACGGCTCTGTTGGACCAGTGCGCTGCCTCGGTGGGTGGTGAACTGGTGGTGCATTGCTGTGCGGCCGACCCTCCTTGGGAGCTCTTGCGGGGCGCCGATATTCGTGGGGTCGCGGTGGATGCCGCGTACTTGGCGGATGCGCAGGGACTCGATGGGCTGGCTTCGGTGCTGGACACGGGCAAGGTGGCGCTACTCGGTGTGATTCCCTCCCTTTCGCCGGCCGTGCCCATCTCATCGGACGTGCTGGCGACCAGTACCGCGGCGCTCGCCGACAAACTGGGCTTCGGGCGCGCGGCGCTGCGGGATCGCATCGGCATCAGTGCCAGCTGCGGCCTTGCCGGAGCCGATCTCCCATGGGCGCGCAGGGCAACCGAATTGACGCGCAAGGTCAGCGATCTGATCGATGCCGACCCGGACGCGCTGTGATGGACGTCTACCAGGCCATCGCTACCCGCCGGGACGTACGCGCGGAGTTCACCGGAGAGGTCATCGACGATGCGACGTTGATGAAGCTGCTGCAGGCCGCGCATCGCGCGCCCAGCGTGGGGAACAGTCAGCCCTGGGATTTCGTGGTGGTGCGCGATTCCGAGGTTCTGGAGAACTTCGCGGCCCATGTTGCCGAGCAGCGTGAGCGATTCGCGGACAGCCTCCCCTCGGAGCGGCGAAAGACCTTCGATCCCATCAAGATTGAGGGAATCTGCGAAAGCGGTACCGGGGTGGTGGTCACCTACGATCACGGCCGTGGTGGTCCGCATGTCTTGGGGCGGCACACCATTGCCGATGCGGGCCTGTTTTCGGCGGTGCTCGCTATCCAGAACCTGTGGCTCGCCGCGGTCACCGAAGGTATCGGCGTCGGCTGGGTGTCGTTCTATGAAGAACAGTTCCTGGCCGAATTAATCGGCGCGCCAACGCACATCAGACCGATCGCCTGGTTGTGCGTCGGGCCGGTGCGTGAGTTCGCCGAGCGGCCCGATCTGGAACGATTCGGCTGGCGCAGCGGGCGTCCGTTGGAAGACGCCGTGCACTGGGGCCGCTACCGAGAGACCTAGCGTCCCTTGAAGTCGGGTTCCCGCTTCTCGAAGACCGCACCGATGGCTTCCTGCAAGTCCTCCGACGGCAGGAAGGCGGCGTTCCAGGTCGACACGTACTTGAGGCCGTCGGCAACCACACTTTCGCGCTCGCGGCCCAGCACGTCCTTGACGCCCTGCACCACCAGCGGTGGGTTGGCTGCGATCTCGGCAGCGGTGGCATGCGCGGCCGCCAGCGCTGCCTCGGGGGTGTCGAACACATCGTTGACGAGACCGATCTTCTCGGCCCGAGCGGCATCGATGTCCTTGCCGGTGAACGCCAGTTCACGCAGGTGGCCATCACCGATGATCGGTGGAAGACGATGCAGCGAGCCAATATCGGCGACAATCGCGACCTTGGCCTCGCGCACACTGAACTTCGCCTCGGCACTTGCATACCGGATATCGGCGGCCGCGATAAGGTCGACGCCGCCACCGATGCACCAGCCCTGCACCGCGGCGATCACGGGCTTGCGGCAGGCTGCGACGGCGGTCACCGAGGCCTGCAGCCTCCGTATCTCGTCGAGGAACTCGGTGCGCGGCTTAGCCAGCGCCTTATCGGCCAGCAGCGGCATGAAGGTGCCCGCCATCGCGGCCAGGTCCAGCCCGTAACTGAAATGGGAGCCGGCGGCCGCGAGCACGATTGCCCGTATCTCCGGGTCGGCGTCGAGTTCGGTGAAGATCAGCGGCAGTTCCCGCCAGAAATCGGGTCCCATCGCGTTGCCCTTGCCGGGCCCGATGAGGGTGACCTGGGCGATGTGCCCCGTGGTCTCGACGGTGAAGGCTTTCCAGTCGCTCATGTGCGTGAGCCTACGGGTTCAGGCGGGCAGCAGGCCCTTGCGGTCCTCGCGGAGCTGCTTGATCACCGACTGCCAGGACATTGCCCAGGACTGCACGTCGTCTCCGGACTGGCTTGTCATGAAACCGCGAATGATGCCGACGAGCACGGTGCGGTCGCCAACATGGGTGTACACCGGGCCTCCCGAATCGCCCTTGGCGATCACCGGACCGTTAAATCTGAACCAGCCGTTGCCAAGTCGGGTTACCGATCCACATGCATCGCCTGTGGTGAAGCCGGTGCGGCAGACCGGCATTCCAATATCGGGAGTAACCGTGTCATCGCGTTCGAGCCGTTGACCGTTGGCCATGACATCGTTGACGGGCAATCCGTCATCGATCGAGATCGCTTCGTAGTCGATGGTGTATTCGTTCTCGTAGACCGGGCCCTCAGGGGGACGGTTGTCGTGGGCGAGGATCTTGTGTCCTATCGCCGCGAAGTCCCCATTGCGAACGATCCCGTCGCCGTTGACGCAGTGCCCGGCCGTGATGCCCACCCGAAGCCCGGGATCGACGAACCCGAGCGTGCAGCTCAGCGAGCCCTGATAGATGAGCATGCCGGGATACACCAGCGGCGGGTCAGCATGAGCCGACGCGGGGTTGGCTACGGGAAGCGCGCACAACACAGCGACGATGGTCGTTATCCAGAAAAACGGGCGCATGAGGGCTAGGGGACAACCATTCTCGCGGGACCGGACGGGCGGTCATCGGAGGGCGCGGGAGGCAGGACCATCGGAGGCGCCTGTGGATTGGGCGGTGCCTGCGGATTAATGGCCACGGGGCTCGCGACCTCGGGGCGGCTCGCGGCCGCCGCAATGTCATTTCGGATCTGCTGTTGCACCGTGGGCCAGGACAACGCCACGGTGGACTCCCGACGGGTCTGATTGGCGGTGAAGCGCGCGCTCACGATGCCGACGATGGCGGCGTTGCCGGGAGAGGTGACGGTGTACACGGCACTACCGGAGTCGCCGTGGTCGGCGGGCAGGCCGTCGACGAGGAACCAGCCATTACCGAAACCGGCGATGGCACCGCACGCCTCGCCGGTGGTGATTCCCACCCGGCACACCGCCAGGCCATCGCGGGGAACGACTGCCGGGTCGACCCCGAGCCGCAGCCCGTTGGGCAGCACGTTGTTAATCGGCACGCCCTCGTCGAAGGCGATGCCCTCGTAGTCGATTCGGTAGTCATCGCGGGACAACGGTCCTTCGGGCTTGATGTTGGACTGGGCCACGGCGAGCTGACCGATGCGCACGCCGTCACTGGTGAACACCGGCCCATTGCCGCCACAGTGACCCGCGGTGACACCCACGCGCGCAGCAGGATCCACGAAGCCAAGGGTGCAGCTCAGTGATTCCTTACCGGGTGGGCGCTGGATGATCTCCATACCTGGATAAATCAGCGGGTCCGCATGTGCGGCAGCCGCGTTCGCGAGGCCAAGGCCGCACAACACGATGAGGGCCGCTGCCCACACCGTGAACCGTCCCCGCGGTTCGGTCCGTCGACCGTTGTCGCCGACACTGGTCACGCCGTAGCTCTCTGTCTGCCACGTTCACCGTCAATAAAGCCCCGACCAGTGTTAGGAGAGCACGCGGCACGACTCTCCGTGTCGCTACGAGCCTATGCGAATTGGTGGTGGACTGGCGGGGGAACCGTGCTCAGGTAATGGGTTGCCCTGGCAGCCCCTTCTTTTCTGTCTTTGCGATGCGAATGGGCGACAGCGTCCGGGAGGATTGCCAATACTCGCACATCATGCGCTGTTGAAGGTCATGCGCGCAGGATGAGAATTCGCCACTTGTGATGTATGAGGGGTCGCTCGAGTTTGCGCCGCGTGTCGACGAGCGAACGTCGATCCCGTCCGGCGGGACCACAGCTGCCCAGGCGTGCACCGTCCCGCGCGCTCATCGAGTCAGACATCGCTGGTCGGCGGTTCGGCGGGAACGTCTTCCGCCGGCTCGCGGGCGTTCTTGGGTGAGTCCGGTGGCATATCCGCGTGTCCCACCCGGTCGATATCGCTCTTGATCTGACGCCAAATTGCCCGCCAGGAGATCGCCATCGTTGCCCGCTGGCCCGTTGACTTGCTGGTTAGCACTTCGGTGGTAATCCCCACGATTGCCGCGCGGCCAGGCTGGGTGATGGCATAGACCGGACTGCCGGAGTCACCGTGGTCGGCGGGAAGCCCGTCGATGACCAAGAGGCTGTCAGTGGTCTCGAGGATGACCCCGCACGCTTCCCCGGTGGTGACACCGCTACGGCACACCGGCATGCCAATTGCCGGCACGATTTTTGGATTGGATTCCAGGACAAGGCCGTTGGGAAGCACGTTGTTGATTGGTATGTCCTCGTAAAAGGCAATGCCCTCGTAGTCGATGGGGGGTTGCTCGGCGAAGCTCTTGTCCTGCGGGGTGGGCTTGAAGTGTGCGATGTCCGCAGTGCCGACGCGGTTGCCGCTGTCGTCGTAGACTGGCCCGTCTGAGTCGAGTGCGCAATGCCCCGCGGTAAGCCCGATCCGAGCGCCTGGATCGACGAAGCCCAGTGTGCAACTCTGTGTGCCCTGGTTGATTCTCATGCCGGGATACACCAGCGGCGCGTCCGCGTGCGCGGTTGCGGCGGTGGGCACAGTCCATATCAGTGCTGCCGCCACCAGCAGGGCCGACGGAGCCGTCGCCGGTGGGAATCTGCCAGCAATACCGAACATTGGTAACCCCCTGTGTTTCGCCAAGCGCCTCAGTGCCAGTGAAGCAATTTTGACTCTTCTGAGTAATCTATGATCATCCACCCACCAGGTTTTGTCGGTGAGTTAGCAAATTCTCAATGAGATCACCAACTTTGTCAAAAGATCGGCGCCGCTGCAGAGGTGCTGAGCCCTGGCTAACGATCAGGGCCAACCGTCGGACGTTGATCGAGCAACTTGATCAGCCGCTTGGTGGCGATCAATCGGTAGGACGCATCGAGCAGCTCGGCGACCTCATCCCAGTCCACATCGGCGGTGCTGAAGTCGAGCCCCAGCCAGCCGTAGGGCCCCATGTACGCCGGGTAGTAGAAGCGCTCGTCCTGGAGGAGTGCGGGGCGCTCGGAATCATCCACCTTGACCAGCACGGAATACGGGTAGGCGATCATCTCGCCCTTGGCGTCTCCTTTGGCGTTGCCGCCGAACATCGCAAAGATCTTGCCGGCTTTGAAGACGGGCCGGCCCCAGGAGATCTGTTCGGCAGCCTCGGGTAGTGCGAGTGCCAACTGGCGAAGTTCCGTCAGGCCGGGATCGTCCTCGGTGAACATGATGGGATGCGTGCCCATGGGCCCATCGTAGGGTTCGGGGACTGTCGGGCGGGTGGGTTAGCCTGCCGATGTGGATCCTGACGTGCAGCGCCAGTGGCGTGAGCTTGCCGACGAGGTGCGTGGGCACCAGTTCCGCTACTACGTCAAGGACGCCCCGGTCGTCTCCGACGGCGAGTTCGATCGCCTCTTGAAGGAGCTTGAGGCGCTGGAAGCGCAGTATCCCGAGTTGCAGACCCCGGACTCACCCACGCAGCTGGTGGGTGGAGCAGGGTTTGTCACCGAATTCGGATCGGCTGACCACCTGGAGCGAATGCTCAGTCTGGACAACGCATTCAGTTCAGAGGAGTTGACGGCCTGGGATGCCCGCGTGCGCGGCGATATCGGGGAAGAACCGGAATACCTGTGCGAGCTGAAGATCGACGGGGTCGCACTTTCGTTGGTGTATGAGAACGGCGTGCTGGTGCGCGGCGCGACGCGCGGCGATGGCCGCAGCGGCGAGGATGTCACCCTGAACGCCAGGACCATCGAGGATGTACCGGAAAGGCTCACGGCCTCAAAGGAATACCCGATACCCGCACTCCTGGAGGTGCGTGGTGAGGTTTTCTTCCGGCTGGAGGATTTCGAGGCGTTGAATGCCTCGCTGGTGGAGGAGAGCAAGCCGCCGTTCGCCAATCCGCGCAACAGCGCCGCGGGCAGCCTGCGCCAGAAGAACCCGGCCATCACGGCCAGGCGGCGGCTGCGGATGATCTGCCATGGGCTTGGCCGCGCCGAGGGGTTCGCTCCGGAGAGCCTGCATGAGGCTTATTTGGCGTTGGGGCAGTGGGGATTACCTGTCTCTACCCACACCACCAAGGTGCGGGGCATTGCGCAGGTTCAGGAACGCGTCAACTATTGGGCCGAGCATCGCCATGATGTGGAACACGAGATCGACGGACTCGTCGTGAAGGTCGACACGGTGGCGCTGCAACGCCGCCTGGGCAGCACCTCGCGCGCACCGCGCTGGGCCATCGCCTACAAGTACCCGCCCGAGGAGGCGACCACCGAACTGCTCGACATCCGGGTGAGCGTGGGCCGGACCGGACGGGTTACCCCCTTCGCGTACATGACCCCCGTCAAGGTGGCCGGATCCACGGTGTCGTTGGCGACCCTGCACAACGCATCCGAGGTCAAACGCAAGGGCGTGTTGATCGGCGACACGGTGGTGATCCGTAAGGCCGGGGACGTCATCCCGGAAGTTCTGGGTCCGGTCGCCGATCTGCGGAACGGGTCCGAACGTGAATTCGTCATGCCCACAACCTGTCCCGAATGCGGCACCGTACTGGCTCATGAGAAGGAGGGTGACGCCGATATTCGTTGCCCGAATTCGCGAAGCTGCCCGGCCCAGCTGCGTGAGCGGGTATTCCACGTGGCGGGGCGTGGTGCCTTCGATATCGAGGCACTCGGTTATGAGGCGGCGATTGCCCTGCTTTCGGCAGGGGTCATCGAGGATGAGGGAGATCTGTTCAGCCTCACCGCCGAGGACCTGCTGCGCACCGACCTGTTCAAGACCAAGAATGGGTCATTGTCCGCCAACGGAAGTCGGCTGCTGGAGAACCTGGACAAGGCGAAACAGCAACAGCTGTGGCGTGTGTTGGTGGCGCTGTCGATCCGCCACGTCGGTCCGACGGCGGCGCGCGCGCTGGCCACCGAGTTCGGCGAATTGGAAGCCATCGAGGGAGCCTCTGTCGAACAGCTGGCCGCCGTCGAGGGTGTGGGTGCCACGATCGCCGCGGCGGTGGTGGATTGGTTCACCGTCGACTGGCATCGCGCCATCGTCGACAAGTGGCGCGCCGCGGGTGTTCGGATGGCCGATGAACGTGATGAGTCGATACCGCGCAATCTCGAAGGCTTGTCGATCGTCGTAACCGGTTCACTCCCAGGGTTTTCGCGTGATGAGGCGAAGGAGGCCATCATCGCCCGGGGCGGCAAGTCCGCGAGTTCGGTGTCCAAGAAGACGGCGTTCGTCGTCGTCGGTGATGCGCCGGGATCCAAGTACGACAAGGCCGTTGAGCTGGGCGTGACCATCCTCGACGAGGACGGCTTCCGGGCATTGCTGGCCGACGGGCCTCCCGCCGACTCGGCGTGAAACTGCCCCTAGGGTTTCGGCGGAACCGACAGATCGAATACTCGTAGGTCGCCGTAATCCTTTGAGGAGAAGTGGGTTTCGACCCACTTCTGGACATCATCGGCCACCCGCTTGGTGTCGCCGTCCTTCTGTGGTTGCGGTTTGTCCTGCTCCTTGTCTTTGTCCTTATCCTTGACGGATTCGGCATAGAACTGGACGGTGCCATCCTGCGTGTAATCGATGAACTGCTGCAGCGTGATGGGGTTGTCGCGGCCGGAGAATCCGCCGATCGCCATCACGGGTGCGTTGGTCTCCAACTGAATCGGAGCGGCGGTGCGGGTGTTGGTCGTCGCCACCGGCCATCTGGCGCCCGAATCCTTGATCAACGCGGCCAGAGCCGGATCCAGCGGCGTGGGTGCCTGGCCGCCGAACTTCTCCTCGTTGGCGATCGCCGGGCCGGACGTCGAGAGCCCCCCGACCTTCGGGGTGGTCACATTGGCGATGGTGAACGCGAGCGAGCCTCCCAATGAAACTGCAAGGGCCAGTGCGGCAATGGCATAGCGCAGGCGCGCGTTACGTTCGAGTGCGCCCAGGGCGAGGGCAACGGCCGCGACGATCCCGCCGATCAGCAGAAGCCAGCGCAGCCAGGGCAGCCAGGTCGGTATGCGCCGCAGTAGTACGAAGGCCATGACGGTGGCACTGAGCGTGAGCGCGCTCAGCCCGAACTTGCCGATGCGCTCGGACCGATGCCGCCACAACAGCACCGTGCCGATGGCCAGCGAACCGGCGATGGCAGGGGCCATGGCCGAGGTGTAGTAGGGGTGGAATTGTTTGGCCATGTAACTGAGGATCACGTAGTTGGACACCATCCAGGTGCCCCACAAAACCAGGCCTGCTCCCGCGGGATGGGTGGTGATGGTGCGCAGGCGGCCCAACCAGCCCGCGGTCTGCGGCGTCCTGCTGACGATGACAAGTCCGAGGATCAGCGCGGTGAACGCAGTGGGAAGCAGCCATGCGATGTGATCGGCCTGGGTGTCCTGGAACAGTCGGAAGATGCCCGGGGTGCCCGAGAACGAAGGACCACTTCCCCGGCCGCCGCCCATCCCGTTCGAGTTGTCACCGAGCAGGCGGTCCAGGCCGTTGTAACCAACCGCCAGCGTCCATTCACTGTTGTCGGTGGAGTTGTCGACGTAGGGGCGACTGGCTGCCGGGGTCAGCGCGACGGCGGCCATCCACCAACCCGATGCGGCCAAGAGGGCGCCGGCCGCACCCAGAAGATGCATAAGCGTTGTCTTCCAAGGCCATTTCGCGGACACCAGATAGGCCAGGAGCAGGGCCGGAGCCACGAGTAGACCTTCGAGTGTCTTGCACAGGAACGCGAACCCGATACCGACTCCGGCGAGCGCCAGCCAGCCGGCAGCACTGCGTGAGCGCTCGGAATCGATTGCACGCGTGGTGAAGTATGCGGCCACCACCATGCCAAACACCATGGGCGCGTCGGGATTGGAATGCCGGAACATCACCGAGACCACCGGGATGAGAGCGAACAGGGCCGCCGCGAGCAGGCCGGCACTCGGTCCGGCCTGCCGCCGTACCGTTGCGCGAATCAGTGCGGCGCTGACGATCGCGAGGATGGCCTGCGGGATCAGCATGCTGGCGCTGGAAAAACCAAAGATCCTGGCGGACAATCCCATCAACCACAAACCACCGGCGGGCTTGTCGACCGTCACGTAGTTCTGCGGATCGAAGCTCCCGAAGAACCAAGCCTTCCAGCTTTCACTGCCTGATTGCACGGCCGCCGCATAGAAGGTGTTGGACCACCCGTTGTGGCTGATGTCCCAGAGGTACACCACGGTGATCGTCAACAGAATGGCAGCGAAGATGAGCCGTTCACGAGTCTGGCTCATGGACGCGTCGATGTCAGTCACGCCAGTGAGTGTGCAGGGCGACTCAGGGAATTGGCTGTGCCGTTCCTGTGAACGGGCCGCTATCGCACCAAGGTGGCGACGATCCCCGCCAGATAGCCGAGGCGGGCCACCTCCGAGGGCCGAAACTCCGGGCCGCCGGGACGGCCGAGGACCACGGCGGTGTCGCTGGACCCCAGTGGCGCGGCGGCAAGCGTGGTGTCCATGTCCTTCCACAGCTGCGGCACCCATTCGGCAGCGGTTTCCAGGACTTGGGCCCGGCTCAGCGGTAGCCACGGGGCGGCGGTGGCCTGGGTTTCCGGGGCACCGGCGCTGCCCGCCACCCGAATGAAGCCACTGCCTTCCTGCCGCACCACCGTGCACCAGTTCGCGCGCAGCACGTGTGGGGCCTCCTGGGCGAGCACTTCCAGGCGGGCGGATGACGCGGCGGCGGCCACTCTGTCGATCAGTTCCAGCTCGCGGTGTGCCTCCAGCAGCCCGGTGTGCGGGCGGATGGAATGCACATGCACCCCGTTCAAGGCCTCGGCGGCGGTGATCAACGAGTCGGGCATGGAACCGGGTGGCAGGTCGATGACCAGGTCATCGATGGCATACCCGGGACCGCGCTCGACGACGTCGAGGGACAGGATGTCCGCACCTACCGTGCCGAGCGCGACGGCGACCGATCCCAGACTTCCGGGTCGGTCGGCAAGTTGTAAGCGCAGCAGATAGGACGGCACGTCCAACACTGTGGCACAGGTCAGGTACGGCCGCCCTCTAGGCTATCTAGCCGTGAGCGCCATATCCCGTGACGAGGTCGCGCACCTGGCCAGATTGGCCCGGCTTGCGCTGACCGACGCTGAGCTGGATGGATACGCGGGGCAACTCGACGCGATCCTCGGCCACGTCAGCCAGATCAGTGCCGTGTCCACCGATGAGCTCGACGAGGTCGATGCGACGAGTTCTCCGCTTGATGCGGTAAATGTCACACGCCCGGATGTGATCGCCGACTGCCTGACCCCTGATGAGGCGCTGGCGCAGGCTCCTCGGGTGGCCGAGGGGCGTTTCGCGGTTCCGCAGATCCTGGGAGAAGAAGAGTGACCGACCTGATCAGGCAGGATGCTGCATCGCTGGCGACGCTGATTCATTCCGGCGAAGTGTCATCCGTTGAGGTGACGCGTGCGCATCTGGATCAGATCGCCAGTACCGACGAGACCTACCGCGCATTCCTGCACGTGGCGGGGGAGCAGGCCCTTGCCGCCGCCAAGGATGCCGACGACGCCATCGCACGTGGCGATCAGCCCGCATCGGCCCTGGCCGGTGTTCCCCTGGCGCTCAAGGACGTCTTCACCACCCGGGACATGCCGACCACGTGTGGGTCGAAGATTCTGGAGAACTGGGTTCCGCCCTACGACGCGACGGTGACCGCTCGGCTGCGTGAGGCCGGGATCCCGATCCTGGGCAAGACGAACATGGACGAGTTCGCGATGGGCTCCTCCACGGAGAACTCCGCGTACGGCCCCACCCGCAATCCGTGGGACACCGAGCGCGTGCCGGGTGGCTCGGGCGGCGGTAGCGCGGCCGCGCTGGCCGCCTTCCAGGCACCGCTGGCCATCGGTACCGACACCGGCGGCTCCATCCGTCAGCCCGCGGCTCTCACCGCCACCGTCGGGGTCAAGCCCACCTATGGCACCGTGTCGCGGTACGGCCTGGTCGCCTGCGCGTCATCGCTGGATCAGGGTGGACCTTGTGCACGTACGGTTTTGGATACCGCACTGCTGCACCAGGTAATCGCCGGACATGACCCGCGCGACTCCACCTCGGTCGACGAACCGGTCCCCGATGTGGTGGCCGCTGCTCGTGCCGGGGCTGCCGGCGACCTCAAGGGCGTACGCGTCGGTGTGGTCTCACAGTTGCGTGGTGACGGGTACCAGCCGGGTGTGATGGCGTCTTTCGATGCGGCCGTCGAGCAGCTCACCGCGTTGGGTGCCGACGTGGTGGAGGTGTCCTGTCCGCACTTCGAATACGCACTTCCGGCGTACTACCTGATCCTGCCGTCGGAGGTGTCCTCCAACCTGGCTCGGTTCGATGCCATGCGGTACGGGATGCGCGTCGGCGACGACGGAACGCACAGCGCCGAGGAAGTCATGGCGCTCACCCGGGCCGCGGGCTTTGGCCCAGAGGTCAAGCGGCGCATCATGATCGGCACCTATGCGCTATCGGCTGGGTACTACGACGCCTATTACGGCCGGGCACAGAAGGTGCGCACCCTGATCAAACGCGACCTGGAGCAGGCCTACGAACAGGTTGATGTGCTGGTCACCCCGGCGACGCCCACGACCGCGTTCCGGTTGGGGGAGAAGGTCGACGACCCGCTGGCCATGTACCAGTTCGACCTGTGCACGCTGCCGCTGAATCTGGCCGGGCATTGCGGAATGTCGGTGCCCTCGGGACTATCGGCCGACGACGGGCTGCCGGTGGGTCTGCAGATCATGGCGCCCGCCCTCGCCGACGACCGGCTGTATCGGGTCGGGGCGGCGTATGAGACGGCGCGGGGGCCGCTGCCGTCCGCACTGTAGAGATTCACAGGCAATTAGTAGGGATCCGGCCCTTCCGGGGCAGCAAGAGCTGTCATATTTGCATATATGCATATGATGGCCTGGTGCAGTGGTGCAGTGATCGCCGTCAGCGTGGTGGCAGCGGTGCCGGCGGCGTTGGTGATTTCGCAATCTGTTCCCGCGACGCCGCAGACGAAGATCCAGTGCTCAGTGCAGACCGATACCACCTGCGATCACTCCGGCGATCCTCATCTGACGGCGCGACCGAACCCCGGCAACATGGTGCCGCGGGCGACCATCCCGCAGACAAAGACACGCCCCAGCACAGTCTTGCCGCGAGCGTGACCGGCATGACGAGGATGTCGATACGTCGGATGGCCGCGGCCGGTGCATGCGCGGCCGTTCTGGCTGGAGTGGTGGTGACGAGCCGCATCGAGGCCCCGCAGGCGGTAGTGCAGGTGAAACCGGCCGCGTGCAGCGGATCGACGGAGCCCGACTGTCTCGCTCCCGGCGACAATCACTTGTCATCGGCGCCTGATCCGGGGAACGCGCCACCGCAGGCCACCATCGTGACAACCAGGCCAGGCCCCACGGCAGTGCGCCCGGGGCGGTGACCACCCGCGGCGGGAGCTAGGTTGGCATCCGTGGCAGCGGCGCCGAAGCGAGTGCAAGTCAACAGCGGCATTGTTGAAGGCTTTGTGCGGCGTGGAATGCGCCGTTTCCGGGGAATCCCCTATGCCGAGCCGCCGGTAGGGCCGCTGCGGCTTAAGGCGCCGCGTCCCGTGCAGCCCTGGGAGGGCGTCCGGCGCTGCACGAGATTCGGTGCGGTGCCCTACCAGCCCAAGGTGTTCACCCCGCAGAAACGTCGCAGCGAGAACTGTCTGACACTCAACGTGGTGACGCCGGAGGAACTACCCGACGGTCCGTTACCGGTGATGTTCTACATCTACGGCGGTGGGTATTTCCTCGGTGCCAGTGCCTCGCCTCCCTACGAGGGATCGATACTGGCGCGTCGCGGATGCGTCTATGTATCGGCCAACTATCGCGTGGGGGCGCTGGGCGCCTTCGACCTGTCCTCGCTGTCCGACGCCGAGCACGTCATCGAAAGCAACGTGTACCTGCGTGATCTCGTGCTGGCCCTGCGGTGGGTTCGCGACAATGTCCGGGCCTTCGGCGGAGATCCGGACAATGTGACCATCTTCGGCGAGAGTGCCGGCGCCAGCGCCGTCGAGACGCTGATGGCCACCCCCGCCGCTGCGGGGTTGTTCCACCGCGCGATCATCCAAAGCACCGCCAGTGGCCTGGCCGCCGGCGCCGATACGATCGCGCATGAGGCCCGGCGATTCGCCGAACTGCTTGGGGCTGGCCCTGATAACGCTGCCGAGACGGTCATGAACGCCTCGCCCCGGCAGCTCCTGCGTGCACAGCGCAAGTTGATCGCCGAGGGTGGATTTCCCTTCGGGCCTTCGGTCGATGGCGACTACTTGCCGAGCGCTCCCGTCGATGCCGTCGAACGCGGTGATGCGCAACGAGTTCCGCTGATCATCGGAAGTAACGCCGATGAAGCCAGGCTTTTCACCAAGGCCATCAAGGTGATGCCGTTATCCGAAGCCGAACAGCTGGAGATTCTTGCGCGCGGAGGCCCTGGGTATCTCGAGCGGATTGTTGACGCCTACCCGGGATATCCATCGAAGGAAGCCCGGTTGCGGCTGGCTGGAGACATGTTCTTTACCTCTTCGGTGTGGCGGATCGCCCGGGCGCATCAGCAATTCGCACCGGTTTACGTGTACCAGTTCGACTACGCGCCCTGGCCCGTGCGGGCCGCCGGCCTGAACGGCTCGCATGCCACCGAGCTGCTCGCGGTCTTCGGCAATTACCGTGGTCCGGCCGGACCGCTCTTGGCGGGGAGCTTTACTCATCGTGATGCCTCGCGGGTGGTCGACGATGTGCAAGAGCGCTGGGTGGCGTTCGCGCGCAACGGTGTTCCGAGCGAGGACTGGCCGACATACCGAGGACCGGACTGGCCGGTGATGGTCTTCGACCGTGTGACATGCGTCGAGAAGAACCTCGGCGTCGATCGCCGTGATGTGTGGGCGGGGTTCACGCTGAGCGCCCCGCAGCGTCCACCGAAGGCGTCGTAGCGCTGCCGCCCGGCCATGTCACGGGCATGATGGGGCCTATGCGTATCGGAGTGCTTACCGGTGGCGGCGACTGTCCCGGGCTGAACGCCGTCATCAGGGCGGTCGTACGGACCTGTGCCAACCGCTACGACTCGCAGGTCGTGGGATTTCAGGACGGCTGGCGGGGTCTGTTGGAGAACAGGCGCATCCAGCTGGCCAACGACGACCGCAACGACCGGCTGCTGACCAAGGGCGGCACGGTGCTGGGCACCGCCCGCACCAATCCTGACAAGCTGCGTGCCGGGCTGGACCAGATCAAGCAGACCCTCGACGACAACGGGATCGATGTGCTGATCCCGATCGGTGGGGAGGGCACGCTCACCGCCGCGAGCTGGCTCGCCGACGAGAATGTCCCCGTGGTCGGGGTGCCCAAGACGATCGATAACGACATCGATTGCACCGATGTCACTTTCGGGTTCGATACCGCGCTGACCATCGCCACCGACGCCATCGATCGGTTGCACAGCACGGCCGAATCGCATCAGCGCGTCATGCTGGTGGAAGTGATGGGCAGGCACGCGGGCTGGATCGCCCTGCACTCCGGACTGGCTTCCGGCGCGCACATGACATTGATTCCCGAAGTGCCGTACGACGTGGAAGAGGTGTGTCGACTCATCAAAGGCCGCTTCCAGCGTGGGGATTCGCATTTCATCTGTGTGGTGGCAGAGGGCGCCAAGCCGGCCGAGGGCTCAATGGAGTTACGCGACGGCGGAATTGACGAGTTCGGGCATCAGCGGTTTACCGGAGTGGCGCAGCAGCTGGGTGTGGAAATCGAGAAGCGCATCAACAAGGAGGTGCGCACCACCGTGCTGGGCCATGTGCAGCGCGGCGGCACCCCGACACCGTTCGACAGGGTGCTCGCCACCCGATTCGGAGTGAACGCCGCGGATGCCGCCCATGCCGGTGAGTACGGGGTGATGGTGTCGTTGCGGGGCCAGGACATCGGACGGGTGCCCCTGTCCGAGGCCACCCGTCATCTCAAGCTGGTCCCCAAAAACCGCTACGAGGACGCTGCGGCTTTCTTCGGCTGATCGGGCAGGTTCGCCGAGCGCATACCTGGTGTGGATGATTCACGCGATTCACCTCCGTGCGGTATGCGCTCGACGGAGGGGCCTGTTGGGTAGGGCCAGCTCAGCCCTCGGGCGGCAAAGCCGACCTATTAGGATCGCAGCATGACAGAACTGCTGGACTACGACGATGTGCTGACCCGATACGAGCCGGTGCTCGGCATGGAGGTCCACGTCGAACTGTCCACGGCCACCAAGATGTTCTGCGGCTGCCCCACCACATTCGGCGCGGAGCCGAACACCCAGATCTGCCCCGTCTGTCTGGGGCTGCCGGGCTCGTTGCCGGTGGTCAACGAGAAGGCCGTCGAATCGGCCATCCGTATCGGGCTGGCGCTGAATTGTGAGATCGCCCCGTGGGGCCGGTTCGCCCGCAAGAACTACTTCTACCCGGACCAGCCGAAGAACTACCAGATCTCTCAGTACGACGAGCCGATCGCGTTCAACGGGTACCTGGACGTCCCGCTCGAAGACGGGACCACCTGGCGGGTGCAGATCGAGCGCGCCCACATGGAGGAAGACACCGGCAAGCTGACGCATATCGGCAGCGAGACCGGCCGCATCTCCGGGGCCACCGAATCCCTGCTCGACTACAACCGGGCGGGCGTGCCGCTTGTCGAGATCGTCACCAAGCCCATCGAGGGCACCGGGGAACGTGCTCCGGAGATCGCCCGCGCCTACGTCACGGCGCTGCGGGACCTGTTGCGCGCGTTGGACGTTTCCGATGTGCGCATGGATCACGGGTCCATGCGCTGCGATGCGAATGTGTCGCTGATGCCCACCGGCGCCGACGAGTTCGGCACCCGCACCGAGACCAAGAACGTCAACTCACTCAAGAGCGTCGAAGTAGCGGTGCGCTACGAGATGCGCCGTCAGGCAGCTGTTCTGGATGCGGGTGAGGACGTCATTCAGGAAACCCGGCACTTCCTGGAGCAGGACGGCTCGACCAGTGCGGGGCGCCGCAAGGAGACGGCCGAGGACTACCGCTACTTCCCGGAGCCCGATCTGGAACCCGTCGCGCCCAGCAGTGAGCTGATCGAGCGGCTACGCGGCACCCTGCCGGAGCTGCCCTGGCTGCGGTTGGGGCGCATCCAGCAGGAATGGGGCGTCTCCGATGAGGTGATGCGCGACCTGGTGAACAACGGCGCCGTCGAACTCGTACAGGCCACCGTCGTCGAGGGGGCCAGCAGCGAGGAGGCGCGTTCGTGGTGGGGCAACTACCTCGTGCAGCAAGCCAATTCGCGCGAGGTCGAGCTGGCTGAGCTTCCCATCACGCCAAAGCAGGTGGCCGCTGTGGCCGCGTTGATCAACGACGGCAAGCTGTCCAACAAGTTGGCGCGCCAGGTGGTCGACGGTGTGCTGGCCGGAGAGGGCGAGCCCGAGCAGGTGATGACCGCCCGCGGGTTGACCGTGGTGCGCGACGATTCGGTGATCCAGGCCGCCGTCGATGAGGCACTGGCGGCCAACCCCGATGTCGCGCAGAAGATCCGCGACGGCAAGGTGGCAGCCGCGGGCGCCATCGTCGGCGCGGTGATGAAGGCCACCCGGGGACAAGCGGATGCCGCGCTGGTCAAGGATCTGGTGCTGAAGGCCTGCGGCCAGGCGTAATCACACGCTGACTGTCGACTTCTCGCGACAAAGTGCGAGTGAGCACTGCGAAAAGTCGACAGTCGGCGAGGAATTAGTCCAGGTCGTCGTTGGCGCGGGGGAATCCGCCGCCCTTCGGGAACAGTGGGAACACCACGTCCTCGGTGGGGGTGGCGGTACCGAAGTCCTTGTTGATGGAACCGCCCCAGACGTTCCCGTCGGCCGAGAGCTTGAGCGCGCGCACGTGACCGTGCTGCTCTTTCTGGCGGAGCACTTCGGGATCGCCGGTGACCGCGCCGGTCTCCGGGTTCTGGCGCACTACGACGGTGGTCTGGTTGAAGACCAGGTTGACCATCACCGAGCTGTCCAACGCGGCGCATCCTGCGACCCCGGGTTTGTCGGGCCAGGTCCAGACTGTCGTGATCTTGCCGTCCTTGGTCAGCTTTTGTAGCCGGTCGCCGACGGGGGAGCGGTCGGTGACGTACAGCGCGCCGTTGGCGGCGTCCACGCACATCGCTCCGCCGTCGCCGAGGCCGCTGATGGCGGTGGTCGGTGCGGCCTGGTCGATGGTGGTCGGCTGTTCGATGCGGATCACCTTGCCGGCCAGCGAGTTCGGATCATTGGCTGCGGCCGGATTACCGCCGGTGCCGGTCTGGACCACCAGCGTGGTGGGGCTGATGAACGCCAGCGATCCGGCATTACCGTTGGGGCCCTTCGGAATTCCAGTGAGAATGTCCTTGGGCACATCGCCGTCGGCGATGCGGATCACCCGGTTGTCGGTGGGGGTACTGATGTAGGCGTACATCAGCCGGTCCTGCTGGTATGAGGGCGAGAGCACGATATCGGACAGTCCACCGTCCCCGGAGGGGTCGACGGGGATGGTTGTCTTCACCTTCGGCTCGGCGCTCGTCGCGATCTCTTTGACGGCACCCGTCGCCCGCTCGGCGACCAAAGCGGTCTTGCCATCGCTGCCCATGATGAGGCCGCTGGTGGCTTCCAGGCATCCCTGCATCACGCCGTCGGCGGCGCACTGCTTGGGAAACGGTTTACCCGGCAACGGTGGCGGCGGGGTGGTCGTGGTCTGGGCAATCCCGCGGCTGGGGACCTCGGTGAACGGCTGATCCTGGGTGGGATCGAACCGCACGCAACCCGAGAGCAGGGTCACCGTCCCGGCCAACGCCGCCACCGAACCGACAAACAGTCTTCTCCCCGATGGCTCATTGGTCGGTCCCGTCGTGGGATTTGGCCGGATGTCGCCGGCCCTGCGGCTCCGGCAGCGAATGAGCATGCCCGCAAGATTACGGACCTTACGGCGTTGCTCGCCACATTCAGGCCTCCAATGGACTTACTCTTGGGCCGTGACCGGTCATTCGGACGATCCGCAGGTGTGGCGTAAGCCGCCCGAACTGGTCGACCCTGAAGACGATGTGCCGTCGGCCACCTATGGCGGCGATTTCGAGACCACGGCAATCCCGCATTACCAGGGGGAAAAGCTGACGAGCTCCCACGACGTGAAAGAGGTTGGACCGTTGTACGATCCAGCGCCGCTGCCCTATGCCGAACCTGCCACCACCCAGATATCTTCCGAGGCGGTGCAGGCGCGACATGCCGCGCCGTGGGGCACCCAAGACCCGACGGGCGACCGTCGCGGCACCCAAGATCTTGGACTGTTGTTGCTGCGTGTCGGCGTGGGCGCGGTGCTCATCGCGCACGGATTGCGCAAGGTTTTCGGCTGGTGGGGCGGCACCGGCCTCAATGGTTTCGAATCGACGCTGACTGATCGCGGCTTCAAGTACGCCGACATCCTTACTTATGTCGGTGTCACCGCAGAGCTCGGCGCCGGGGTACTGCTGATTCTCGGTCTGCTGACGCCGCTGGCGGGGGCGGCCGGGCTGGCCTTCATGGTCAATGTGCTGCTGTCCGACATGGTGTCCGACAAGGCGAACCGGTACGCGATCTTTTGGCCCGACGGGCACGAGTTCGAGCTGTTGATGATCGTCGCGCTCATCGCGGTCATCCTCGTAGGCCCTGGTCGGTACGGGTTTGACGCCGGAAGGGGCTGGGCCCGCAGGCCGTTTGTGGGCTCCTTCGCCGCGCTGCTGCTGGGCCTGGGTGCCGCGGCTGCCATCTGGGTGTTCCTCAACGGAACGAACCCGCTCGCTTAGATCACCCACTCTCGCCGACACGTGATATTTGGTGTCGGCGACAGAAGTGCGGCGTAAACCCTGGTTTCGGCGGCGGTTTGGTGCGCCGATGCGGCGACGGCATTGTTGCCGAATCCGGTGCAAAACCGATATTTCATGACGAATTCCGCTCTTGATGGGCGAAATGTCAACGGAAAACGTATTCTGCTCGCAGTCCGCCAAGCGAGGAGACGCGTATGAGCTCAGATAACCCCGTCGAGAGCAAGGGGCTCAAGGGCGGCGCGATGGGGCTGCTGTCCAGCGTTGTCGTCGGGCTGGCGTCCACGGCACCGGCCTACAGCCTGGCCGCCACCCTGGGGCTGATCGTCGCCAGCGGCGGCGCCCTGCTCGCCGGAGTCAAGGCGCCCGCCATTGTGCTGATCTCGTTCATCCCGATTTATCTGATCGCGGTGGCCTATCAGGAACTGAACAAGGCCGAACCGGACTGCGGGACCACGTTCACCTGGGCGTCGCGCACCTTCGGGCCGATCGTCGGATGGCTGGGTGGCTGGGGGATCATCGCCGCGGACGTCATCGTGATGGCCAACCTGGCCCAGATCGCGGGCGCCTATTCGTTCACCTTCGTCGGCGACCTGGGCTGGTCGGCGGCAGCCAGTCTGGCTGACAGCACCCTGTGGTCCACAGTGGCGGGCGTTCTGTGGATCGTGATCATGACATATATCTGCTACCGCGGTATCGAAGTCTCGGTGCGCTTGCAGTACGGACTCTTGCTGGTCGAGATGGTTGTTCTGGTCGTCGTCTCGATCATCGCGTTGATCAAGGTCTACACCCATAACGCCGAGGCCTACTCGCTGCTGCCGTCCTTGTCCTGGTTCTGGCCCGGGGGCTTGGACTTCGGCACCGTGATCGCACCGGCAGTACTGACGACGATCTTCATCTACTGGGGCTGGGATACCGCGGTGGCCTGCAATGAGGAGTCCGATGACCCCGGACGTACGCCCGGGCGCGCCGCGGTGCTGTCCACCTTCCTGTTGCTGGCCACCTACGCGCTGGTCAGTGTGGCCGCGGTGGCCTTCGCGGGAGTCGGCACGGAGGGGATAGGCCTGGGTAATCAGGAGAATGCGGCGGATGTGTTCGCGGCTATCGGTCCCGAACTGTTCGGTGACAGCTTCCTTGGACATGTGGGGATGCTCTTGCTCTCCGCCTCCATCCTGACGTCGGCCTCGGCCTGCACCCAGACCACGATCCTGCCGACGGCCCGCACGACCCTGTCGATGGGTGTCTACAAGGCCCTACCGGAATCGTTCGCCTCGATCCACCGCACGTACCTGACGCCGACCACCTCCACCGTGGCGATGGGTGCGGTCTCGATCGCGTGCTACGTGCTCTTTACGATCATCAGCACCAACCTGCTGACCGCGCTGATCGGATCGGTCGGCCTGATGATTGCTTTCTACTACGGGCTCACCGGCTTCGCGTGTGTGTGGTTTTACCGTCGGACACTCACACAGAGTGCTCGCAATTTCATGATGCGAGGTGCGATCCCGTTGCTCGGTGGAATCGCGCTGACGGTCATCTTCGCTTACGGACTGATTCAGTACGCCAAGCCCGACTGGCTCATCGATGACGCCGGTAACAACGTCACCGTCTTCGGATACGGAGCTGTGGCGGTGGTCGGTATCGGCGCGCTGGTGCTCGGCGTTGTTGTGATGCTGCTGTGGCGGGTGGCCGCGCCGCCGTTCTTCCTGGGGGAGACGTTGCCGCGGCGCAGCGCCGATCTGGTGCTGGCTCCGGCCGGGGCCACCGCCCACTTCGGAGTGCCCGATGCGGTCGAGGCGCAACAGACCGTCATCGCCGGCGATCTGTCCAACCTCCCCGAGGGTGAGGTCGCGGTGAATCCGCAGACGGGTGAGGAGTTCACCAAGGATTAGAGCGAGGCCAATGCCGCCTCGGCTGCCGCGGCGGCGTCGTAGTCGGGTATCCAATCACCGGCCAGGATCGCGGTGAGTCCGGCGGCTTGCTCCTGGGCGCTGAGATCGGTGGCGCGGTAGATCGCGCCCGCTTGGCGTGCGTTCTGCTGAATACGGCTTGTGCGGTCGCGCCGCAGGGACTCGTACAAGGCCAGCCGCTGGGGGACATCGGCTACCGAAGCGCCCGCGAGAACGGTGGCGAGTACGACCGCGTCCTCGATCGCCATGTTCGCACCCTGGCCCAGATGCGGGGTCACCGGGTGCGCGGCGTCGCCGAGAAGGGTGATGCGGTCAGTTGACCATCGGCCCAACGACTTTCGATCGTAAAGTCCCCACCGGAAGGTTTCTGGAAGTGCGTCGATAATGGCCGGAACGGGGTGTGCCCAATCCGCGAATTCCGCCGCGAGGGCCCGCACATCACCCGGTGCCGTCCACGATTCCTCGGCATCGAGATCGGTGGCCGTGAAGGCCACGATGTTCAGCAACCGTCCTCGGGAGACCGGATAGATGAGGAAACTGCGTCCAGGGCCGAGCCACATCTGCATCCGCTGGAGGTCGACGGAGTCGTCGAGGCGTTCGACGGGAATCAAACCGCGGTAGGCCATGATGCCCTCGCTGGACAGCTCAACGGGGCCTGCGACCACCTGCTGCACCGCCGAGTGGATGCCATCGGCACCGACGACGATGTCGGCGTGCTCCTCGGAGCCGTCGGCGAAGACGATGCGGGCCCCGTCGGCGGTTTCGATCACGTCCTGGCAGGGGCGCCCGAGGTGGACGGTCCCGGCGGGTAGTGCGCCCAGCAGCGCCTGCTGTAGTTCGCCGCGGTGTACGGGCAGGGAGGTCACCGGGCGTCCCGGGGTGACCGACGGCCACGCAGGCGGCACCGGGACATCTTCTCCGTGCCAGGTGCTCCACACGGTGCGTTCGATATGGGTGCCGACCTCCCGTACCCGATCGCCAAGGCCCACGGCATCGAGTGCGTGCTGGCCGTTGTTCGCGACGACGACGCCCGCGCCCACCTCGCGCAGTTCGTGCGCCTTCTCGTAGACGATGACGTCGATACCGTTGGCGCGCAATGCCGCTGCTGCGGTGAGCCCACCGATTCCGGCGCCGATGATCGCTACACGCATGTTCGTGTCCTTTCGTTGGCTTCGACAATAACGTTAGCATGCTAACTATTGTTATGCTAACCCTTAGACTGTCGGGGTGCCAGGACAACCGAGCGGAAACAGTGCCCGTGAGATCGAAGAGCTGGTGGCGGCCACGGACGCGCTGTACTTCGCGATGCGCCGGGGGCGAACGTCGCCCGCGGGGACGCAGGCGGGTATGAGTCGCTCGCAGCTCGAGCTGCTGGCACCGCTGCTGGACCGGGAATCGATGTCGGTGAGTCAGCTGGCCGGGACGGCGGGAGTGGCGGTGCCGACGGCCACGCGCGCGCTCAAGCAGTTAGAAGAACGGGGTGTGGTCGAACGCACCCGCTCGGCATCGGATGACCGGTTGGTCCTGGTGGGCTTGACCACCGCCGGGCGTACGAGGGTGGTCAACGCGCAGGTGGCCTTTCGGGCACGGCAGCACGCGGTCTTCGCCGAATTGGCGGGTGCCGACCGCCGTGCGATGACCACGAGCCTTACCCGGCTCGCGGCGCTCATCAACGACAACTTGGACGCGCGGCCCTAACGTTTCGCGAAAATAGTTCGGTGCCAGTCCTTTTCGGCGGTACCGGTGATATCGCTCATCACATGCTTGATGGTCAGATACTCCTCAAGGGAGTAGTCGGACATGTCCTTGCCGAAGCCGGACGCGCCGAATCCGCCGTGCGGCATCTCGCTGACGATGGGGATGTGGTCGTTGATCCATACGCAACCCGCCTTGATCTGCCGCGAGGCCCGCTGCGCGCGGTAGACATCGCGCGTCCACGCCGAGGCGGCAAGGCCATAGGCGGTGTCGTTCGCCTGCCGCAGTGCGTCGTCGTCATCGGAGAACGCGCGCACGGTGAGTACCGGACCGAAGATCTCGTCGCGGTAGGCCTCGGATGTCTCCGCGACGTCGGCGATCAGGGTGGGCCGGTAGAAGAATCCCGGCAGATCGGGTGAGCTTGCACCGCTGACGATTCGGCCGCCCTGGGCAGGGGCGCGGTCCACGATGCTCGCCACCCTGGCGCGATGGGGGGCCGAAATCAGCGGTCCGATATCGGTGTTCGGATCCAAGGGATCGCCGACGACGATCTTGTTCATCACCTCGCCGACTCCGGCGACGAAGTCGTCGTACAGATCGCGGGCGACGATCGCCCGGGTCGCGGCCGTGCAGTCCTGGCCGGAGTTGATGATCGCGCCGGCGACCGCGCCCTGAATGGCGGCGTCCAGGTCGGCGTCGTCGAACACCACGAAGGGTGCCTTACCGCCGAGCTCCAGCTGTGTTCGATGCCCATGAACGGCGGCCGCGGCCATTACCTTCCGGCCCACAGTGGTGGATCCGGTGAAGGTCACCAAATCCACATCGGGGTGGCCCGCGAGGGTGCTGCCCACGTCATCGCCGCGTCCGGTGACGACGTTGAGCACGCCATCGGGCAGCCCGGCCTCGGTGGCCAGGCGTGCCAGCGTGAGTGTGGTCAGCGGTGTCAGCTCGCTGGGCTTGATCACCACCGTGCACCCTGCCGCCAGTGCGGGCAGCACCTTCCACACCGCCATCTGCAGCGGGTAGTTCCACGGGGTGATGGTGGCGACCACCCCGGCGGCCTCGCGCCGGATGCTGGAGGTGTGGTCGGGGGAGTATTCGGCCGTGGCCTTACCGTCCAGATGTCTTGCGGCACCCGCGAAAAACTCGACATTGTCGATGCTGCCGGGCACATCGAACTCCGATGCCAGGCGCACCGGTTTACCCGTCTGGGAGACCTCCTCGGACACCAGCGTGTCGGCGTTGGCCGCCATGGCGGCGGCCAGTTTGGCCAGGACAGCGGCACGGTCGGCGGGGGTTGAGCAGGCCCAGCCGGGCCCCGCGGCCCTGGCTGCCGCCACTGCCGCATCGGCGTCGTCGGGGGTCGCCAGGCTTAGTTCGGCGACGGTTGTCCCGGTCGCGGGGTTGATCACGCGATGCGTATCGCCGCGGGTTGTGACGAGGCGGCCATTGATCCAGCTGCTTGGTGCGCTCACCTGGCCACGGTATCGAAGATCGGTGCTTTAAGCCACGGATTCCATCGTCAATAGTCCGCTCTTAACGGTAATTCGTCGTAAAACGTTGCAATAGATGACGGAATCCGTGCACAATCGAGCTCGTGACCAACACGAAACGACGTCTGTTGCGGGTCGCCGATCCGGGTAACGGCTCGGCAGCATTCCAGCTCGATGAGGCTTCCAAAGCGATTGTCGAGGAGCTTCAGCAGGATGGGCGGCGCCCATACGCGACCATCGGTAAGTCGGTGGGCCTCTCGGAGGCGGCGGTGCGTCAACGGGTCCAACGCATGATCGACGCCGGCGTCATGCAGATCGTGGCGGTCACCGATCCCATGCAGCTGGGGTTCGCGCGCCAGGCCATGATCGGCATCAAATGCTCCGGTGACACCACCGAGGTGGCCGACCGGCTCGCGGAGCTGGAGGCGGTCGACTACGTGGTGCTCACTGCCGGAACCTTCGACGCGATCGTCGAGGTGGTCTGCGAGGACGACGACGACCTGTTGGTTCTGCTGAACAAGCAGATTCGTGCCGTGCCCGGGGTGACCTCCACGGAAACCCTGGTTTATCTGAAACTAGTGAAACAACAATACAATTGGGGTACACGGTGACAACCGTCGATGTAGCACACGAGATCTCCGGCGACCTGCAGGAAAAGGCGTCCCGCCATCTGTGGGGCCACTTCGCCCGCCACGGTGAGGGCATATCGCCGCCCATCATCACGCGCGGTGAGGGCGTGCGGATCTGGGATGACCGCGGTAAGAGTTATCTCGACGGTCTTTCGGGATTGTTCGTCGTGCAGGCCGGGCACGGCCGCACCGAACTGGCGGAGGCCGCCGCCCGGCAAGCCGAGAAGCTCGCGTTCTTCCCGCTGTGGTCCTACGCCACCCCGACCGCGATCGAGCTGGCCGATCGCATCGCCGGGTACGCCCCGGGCGACCTGAACCGCGTCTTCTTCACCACGGGCGGGGGAGAAGCGGTGGAAAGCGCGTGGAAGCTGGCCAAACAGTTCTTCAAGCTGACCGGTAAACCTGGTAAGCACAAGGTGATTTCGCGCGCCATCGCGTATCACGGAACCCCGCAGGGCGCTCTGGCCATCACCGGTCTGCCGGCGTTCAAGGCACCCTTCGAACCGCTGACCCCGGGCGGGTTCCGCGCACCGAACACCAACTTCTATCGGGCCCCGGAGGCATACGCCCACGATCCCAAGGCGTTCGGGCGTTACTGTGCCGACCGGATCGCCGAGGCGATCGAATTCGAGGGACCCGACACGGTCGCGGCGGTCTTCCTCGAACCTGTGCAGAACGCGGGCGGTTGCTTCCCGCCCCCGCCGGGCTACTTCGAGCGGGTACGGGAAATCTGCGACGAGTACGACGTGCTGCTGGTGTCCGACGAGGTGATCTGTGCCTTCGGCCGTATCGGATCGATGTTCGCCTGCGAGGATTTCGGGTACCAGCCGGACATCATCACCTGCGCCAAGGGCATGACCTCTGGCTACTCGCCGATCGGGGCGATGATCGCCACGGACCGTCTGTTCGAGCCGTTCAACGACGGTAAAACCACTTTCCCGCACGGATATACCTTTGGCGGACATCCTGTTTCGGCGGCGGTGGCTCTTGCCAACCTCGATATCTTCGAACGGGAGGGCCTCAACGATCGGGTGCATGAGAACGCCCCGGTGTTCCGGGCCACCCTGGAGAAACTCCACGACCTGCCGATCGTCGGTGACGTGCGCGGTGAGGGGTACTTCTACGGAATCGAATTGGTCAAGGACAAGACGACCAAGGAGACGTTCAGCGGCGAGGAGAGCGAGCGGCTGCTGCGCGGCTTCCTGTCTGCTGCGCTCTGGGATGCGGGTCTGTACTGTCGCGCCGACGACCGCGGCGACCCGGTGATTCAGCTTGCACCGCCGCTGATTTCGGGGAAGCAGGAGTTCGATGCGATCGAGCAGATCCTGCGCGGGGTGCTCACCGAGGCGTGGGCGCGGTTATAGACATGCGAATTCTCATCGTGGGTGCCGGGGGAGTGGGCAGCGCGGCCGCGTTCATCGCGGCCCGTCGCGAGTTCTTCGAGGCGCTGGTGATCGCGGACTATGACATGGCCCGGGCGCAGGCGGTGGTGGATCGGCTCGGTGATCCCCGGTTCACGGCGGCCCGCATCGACGCCTCCTCGGCTGACGATGTCGCGGCGCTGTGCCGGGAGCATCGAATCACCCACGCGCTCAACGCGGTCGACCCTCGATTCGTGATGAGTGTGTTCGACGGGTGCTTCGCAACGGGCGTGACCTACCTCGACATGGCGATGAGTTTGTCGCATCGCCATCCGGAAAGACCGTACGAACTGCCCGGGGTGATGCTGGGCGATGAGCAGTTCGCCGCGGCCGAAAAATGGGAAGCCGCAGGGCTGTTGGCCCTGGTAGGTATCGGGGTCGAGCCGGGCCTGAGCGACGTGTTCGCGCGGTACGCCGCCGACCATCTGTTCTCCGAGATCGATGAGCTGGGCACTCGCGACGGATCCAATCTCGAAGTGCAGGGATACCGATTCGCGCCGTCCTTCTCGATCTGGACGACCATCGAGGAATGCCTGAATCCGCCCCTGATCTGGGAACGTAACAAGGGGTTCTTCACCACCGAACCGTTCAGCGAACCGGAGGTTTTCGACTTCCCCGGAGGCATCGGCCCCGTCGAATGCGTCAACGTCGAGCACGAGGAAGTGGTGCTCATGCCGCGCTGGGTGAACGCCCGGCGGGTGACATTCAAATACGGCCTCGGCGCCGAATTCATCAACGTGCTGCGCACCCTGCGTCTGGTCGGGCTGGACAGCACCGACCCGGTCAGCGTGCACGCCGACGGCCGCGCCGCCGCGGTCAGTCCTCGTGATGTGGTGGCGGCGTGCCTACCGGACCCGGCCGGGCTGGGGCATCTGATGCGCGGGGCCACCTGTGCGGGTCTGTGGGTGACTGGGACCGGTAAGGACGGCAAGCCCCGCGAGGTCTACCTGCATCACGTCGTCGACAACGAGTGGACGATGGCACGCGACGGTGCGCAATGTGTCGTGTGGCAGACCGCCGTGAACCCGGTGGTGGCCCTGGAACTGCTCGCCGAGGGTGCGTGGAGCGGCACTGGTGTGCTGGGGCCGGAGGCCTTCGACAGCCTCCCGTTCCTGGACCGGCTCAATACCTTTGGTGCACCGTGGGGCATGCAGGACCGTTTGGCCGCCTAGCGCTGAACCCCTTGGTACGGATTCGGCACCCGGCCATTGCTGGCCGCCGACAGGATCGGCAGCGTCGAGAAGGTGACTGCCGGGAGACGCAGCGAGGTGCCGTCGACGAGTTCGGCGCGTGCCCAGGCGTGCCTGTCGAATCCGAGGCCCTTGACCTCTGTCCACGGCAGCGTCCGGGTGCTTGCCAGCGTTCGTACCTGCACTGATTCGGTGTCGACTGCGGTCCGATACCGGAAGATGGCATAGGACATGGCGGCGGGGATCAGCAGCAGCGGCGCGAGGACCGGGAGGTACAGGACGAACGTCAGGATGCCGAGCGCCAGGAACCCGGACATGAAATGCGCCATCGGCGACGTCCTGATGACTGTGCGCTTCTCCTCGGTCATCCATCCATTGTCCCCGACGGTGAGGCGAGGGCGAGAATTCGGCCCGGAACTCAGTGGCTTCACGCTCGGCGAAGCCGCCCCTAGCAGGGATTTGACTCGGACCTCCAGAAACGACTACCGTACGCGGTGTGAACAACCCCGCCTTGCTCGTAGTAATCGGTATGCGCGTCGACGCGTAGCCCGAGTCCAAGGCAACTCGCGCACACTCGACGCGCAACCCTCGTACAGCAGACCGCTGGCGGGGGTTTTTTGTTGCCATAGGTTTTCAGTACGGACACAACAAGAGGACAGACCACCATGAGTGCACCTGCAAAGCCCAAGCCGGCTTCTGCTTCTGGGCCGGCCCCAGCAGCAGCTCCGGAAGCGAACACCGTCGCACCCCAGCGCGTCACCGGCGCGCAGTCGGTAGTGCGCTCGCTTGAGGAGCTCGGTGTCGAGGTCATCTTCGGTATTCCCGGCGGTGCGGTGCTGCCCGTGTACGACCCGCTGTACGACTCGGTGAAGGTCCGGCATGTCCTGGTGCGGCACGAGCAGGGTGGCGGGCACGCCGCCAGCGGGTACGCCCATGCCAGCGGCAAGGTCGGCGTCATGATGGCCACCTCCGGCCCGGGTGCCACCAACCTGGTCACCCCGTTGGCCGACGCGCAGATGGACTCCATCCCGGTGGTCGCGATCACCGGGCAGGTGGGGCGGGGCCTCATCGGCACCGACGCCTTCCAGGAAGCCGACATCTCCGGCATCACCATGCCGATCACCAAGCACAACTTCCTGGTGAACAACGCCGAGGAAATCCCTCGGGTCATCGCCGAGGCTTTCTACATCGCCCAGAGCGGCCGTCCCGGCGCGGTGCTCGTCGATATCCCCAAGGACGTGCTGCAGGCGCAGACCACGTTCAGCTGGCCGCCGCAGATCTATCTGCCCGGCTACAAGCCCGTCACCAAGCCGCACGGCAAGCAGGTCCGTGAGGCGGTTCGGCTCATCGCCGCCGCCAAGCGCCCGGTGCTGTATGTCGGTGGCGGTGTCATCCGCGCGGACGCATCCCCGGAACTCAAGGAATTGGCCGAACTGACCGGCATCCCCGTCGTCACCACCCTTATGGCGCGCGGTGCATTCCCCGACAGCCACGAGCTGCACATGGGTATGCCCGGGATGCACGGCACCGTCGGCGCGGTGGCAGCACTGCAGCGCAGCGATCTGCTGATCACCCTGGGCGCGCGTTTCGACGACCGCGTCACCGGGCAGCTGGACTCGTTCGCGCCGGACGCCAAGGTGATTCACGCCGATATCGACCCCGCCGAGATCGGTAAGAACCGCCACGCGGATGTGCCGATCGTCGGCGACGTGAAGAACGTCATCTCCGAGCTGACCGAAGCCATCCGGAACGACCGCGCGACCGGTGCGACCACCGATCTGTCCGAGTGGTGGGAGTACCTGTCCGGTATCCGCGCGACCTACCCGCTGGGATACGACGCACAGCACGACGGCAGCCTGGGCCCGGAGTTCGTCATCGAGACGTTGGGCAAGATCGCCGGACCCGACGCGGTCTACGTGGCGGGCGTTGGGCAGCACCAGATGTGGGCGGCACAGTTCGTCAAGTACGAGAACCCGCGTACCTGGCTCAACTCCGGTGGCCTGGGCACCATGGGCTTCGCGGTTCCCGCGGCCATGGGTGCCAAGATGGCGCGCCCCGAGGCCGAGGTGTGGGCCATCGACGGTGACGGCTGCTTCCAGATGACCAACCAGGAGCTGGCCACCTGCGCCATCGAGGGCGTGCCCATCAAGGTGGCACTCATCAACAACGGCAACCTGGGCATGGTGCGTCAGTGGCAGACGCTGTTCTACGAGCAGCGCTACTCGCAGACCGATTTGGCCACACACTCGCGGCGCATCCCCGATTTCGTGAAGCTGGCCGAGGCGCTTGGCTGCGTCGGATTGCGTTGCGAGCGTGAAGAGGACGTCGCCAAGGTGATCGAAGAGGCACGGGCCATCAACGATCGTCCGGTGGTCATCGACTTCATCGTCGGCGCCGACGCCCAGGTGTGGCCGATGGTCGCGGCGGGCACCAGCAATGACGAGATCCAGGCGGCGCGGGGCATCCGGCCGCTGTTCGACGATGATGAAACTGCGGAGCAGGAAGGGTCACGATGACCAGCACCCACACTCTGAGCGTTCTGGTCGAGGACCGTCCCGGTGTGCTCGCCCGTGTCGCCGCACTGTTTTCCCGTCGTGGCTTCAACATCGCATCGTTGGCGGTGGGCCCGACGGAGCTCAAAGGTATTTCGCGCATGACGATCGTCGTCACCGTCGACGATTTTCCGCTCGAACAGGTCACCAAGCAGCTCAACAAGCTCATCAACGTGATCAAGATCGTCGAACAGGACGAGGAGAATTCGGTGGCCCGCGAGCTGATGCTCGTCAAGGTGCGCGCCGATGCGACGGTGCGGGCGCAGGTCATCGAGGTGGTGAACCTGTTCCGTGCCAAGGTCGTGGATGTATCGCCGGAGTCGGTGACCATCGAGGCGACGGGCACCCAGTCCAAGCTGGATGCACTGCTGCGGATGCTCGACCCGTACGGTATTCGGGAGATCGTGCAGTCCGGCGTGGTCGCGCTGTCGCGCGGCCCGCGGTCCATCGCCGCCGCCAAGTAATACTTAAAAGAGAAGGTAAGAAGGGAAAAGCACTGTGGCAGTTGAGATGTTCTATGACGATGATGCGGACCTCACCCTGATTCAGGGCCGCAAGGTCGGCGTTATCGGGTACGGCAGCCAGGGACACGCGCACTCGCTGAGCCTGCGCGACTCCGGCGTTCAGGTGAAGGTCGGTCTGCGCGAGGGTTCGAAGTCGCGCGACAAGGTCACCGAGCAGGGTCTTGAGGTCGACACTCCCGAAGAGGTCGCCAAGTGGGCCGACGTCATCATGATCCTGGCGCCCGACACCGCGCAGGCCGAGATTTTCTCCAAGGAGATCGAGCCGCACCTCAAGGACGGCGACGCGCTGTTCTTCGGTCACGGCCTGAACATTCACTTCGGTCTGATCAAGCCCCCGGCCAACGTCACCGTTGCCATGGTCGCCCCCAAGGGCCCCGGCCACCTGGTGCGTCGTCAGTTCGTCGATGGCAAGGGTGTGCCTGCGCTCATCGCCGTGCACCAGGACCCCAAGGGTGAGGGCCAGGCCCTCGCGCTGTCCTACGCCAAGGGCATTGGTGGCACCCGCGCCGGCGTCATCAAGACCGACTTCAAGGAAGAGACCGAGACCGACCTGTTCGGTGAGCAGGCCGTGCTCTGCGGTGGCACCGAAGAACTGGTCAAGACCGGATTCGACGTCATGGTCGAGGCCGGATACGCCCCCGAGATGGCGTACTTCGAGGTGCTGCACGAGCTCAAGCTGATCGTCGACCTGATGTACGAGGGCGGCATCGCCCGCATGAACTACTCGGTGTCCGACACCGCGGAGTTCGGTGGGTACCTGTCGGGCCCGCGCGTCATCGACGCCGGCACCAAGCAGCGGATGAAGGACATCCTCACGGACATCCAGGACGGCACCTTCGTCAAGCGCCTCGTCGCCAACGTCGAGGGCGGCAACAAGGAGCTTGAGGGTCTGCGCAAGGAGAACGCCGAGCACCCGATCGAGGTCACCGGCAAGAAGCTGCGCGACCTGATGAGCTGGGTTGACCGGCCCATCACCGAGACCGCCTAGTCTCTGTTTATCTGAACGCAAGGCCCCCGCACTCTTCGGAGTGTCGGGGGCTTTTGCGTTTTCCGCGGTCGACGTTCAATGGGAATGGCGTCAATCGAATACTCCATTAGCAAGAATTACATCCTGGCCAAACGGGACAAAGACGTGCGCGTTGGTCGGGGACTCTGATAGCCCTGCGTCATGTCCTGCAAGAAGGTGATCCGCCTAGCGGTCGGTGAGGTTGGCAATCAGCTGTCTCCTACGTACCGAATCTGGAACAACCGAAATGACGTCTATCTCGGTGACCGAACGACGGCTCATTTCTTCAAGGTGAGTTTGCATGAGTCCGGGGTATGGACGGTGGCTGCAACCTCTGATTCCGGGTTGGAGTTGCAGCCGGGCAACCGGCGGCTCAAGAGGTGGTATCGCCCGCAACCGGAACCCGGCCAGACCTGGGTGTCGGGAACGAACATCGCAGTCCCGAGGATTCCAGAGGTTGATCACATCAAGATCACTGACAGCCACACCGGCAAGGGCAAGGATGTGGACTGGATTCCAGCGCCCGAGATCGGTACCAAGGCGGTGATTTCCCTGATACTCCCCGCGCCGGGCCAGTCTTTGGCTGACGCGATGGGTATCGAAACCGACTGCAACTACTTGGAATTAGACAACGCTCAGCGCGTTTACCCGATCTGCCAATACTCCCTTCTTGACCGTGTCGACCACGGGAACATCGCTGGCATCTTGGCCGATTCACAAGCGCCGGAGTGGATCAGCGCCAACAATAACGACGTGTTTGGGTTCCTAAGCTCCTGGATGCGAGGCGGATTGGTGCCATGCATCTACGTGGTCAAGTGGGGTGCCACACCAAATCCACTATTCCTCCGGCGGTGACCAGCGGGCGGTCCTGACGCCGTCCGGTTGTCTCGTTGTACCGCCATGGTCAATCCCTAACCTTGGTAAGACGGGAGTGGGTAATGTGCTCAATCGAGCGAAGGGAAGTTTAGGAATCCCGGAGTCTCGGCACCTACCAAAAGGCAAGGGCCACAATTAAATATTGTCAGGAGATCGAAATCGATGAGTAACAAATACCGTATAACCACACTGGTACTTCAATTCTGCAACCTGGTTGCACGAATAGTGCGGATTGTCATCGAGCTGGACCTTTAGAGGGCCAGCGTGGGCCAGGTACGGCTGGCCCACCCCCTTCAGTTACGGATCACTCCCCGTTCGGCGCCCACGCGTCGTGGATTTCCGCGCTGTAACACTCCGCTTGACGGGCACTTCCTTGAGGGAGCCGACAGCGCGCCGCAAGTTCAGGTTTAGTCGCACGAGCCACAGAACCCTCGCCGATAGCTCCACGCTCTCCAGACCGAATAGCTTCGGTGTGGCGCAGATCGCGAATACTCCAGCGACGACCACCGCGACAGATGCGAGTAGCCATATGAGGGTCGACGCGTTCATGGGAATTACTCTGACAACTGACGCTGACAACCATGGACACCTCGTTCTACCTGCATATTCGGTGTTTGCTACTGGGATTATGCGGAATCGAGGTCGATCGTTTAGGAAAAGTGATCTCCATCACATTGATGGAAGATGCAGGTCAGAATGTTGAGTTGCCAAAAGGAAGATGCACGATCTGCATGTCGGTGACGATACTGTGGTGTGAACGGGGCCCAGCAAACCAATTTTTGAACGCGTCTTGTGGCCTCTATCGACTTGGAAACCCGTACACGACCTCTCGGGCGCATTCACCACCGATCTAGCGTCCCGGGGGCAGGGGTGTCCCCGGTGGGTGCCTGCCGCTGCGGCGTGCCCTGCTCTAGGGCTCTGTACTCGGTAAGTGCGTCTGACGCGGCCACTGCGGAGGCCCACAGGTCAGGTGCTCCCGGCTACCTGGCACACACGCTGTGCGCGTGCCAGTTCCCCACCCACCACCTGCACAGCTGGGCGCAGTAGCGCCTGCCTTCTCCGCGTGCACGTGGTGACTCGCATCCTTCGCGTTCACAGACTGGGATCGGTTTGCGAATCTGGTTCAGCGTCAAAGGTGTTCGTGGGTTCCGGTTCCTTCATTGCATACTCGACTATGGCCATACCCGGAACGGTGGATACTGGAACGCGATGACCATCTCCCGTCCGTCCACCGTCGCCTCCCGACTTGCCGCCCCCGTCGCTGTGGGTGCGGCGGCGGTCGCGGGTTGTGCGGCGATCTGGCTCGGAGACCCGACAACGCCCGGGGGAGTGCTTCCGGTGTGTCCGTTCAAGGCGCTCACCGGCCTTGACTGTCCCGCGTGCGGTGGCCTGCGGATGGTCTACTCATTGATGCACGGTGACGTGCTGGCGGCACTGCGCTACAACGCGGTTGCCTTGGTGGCATTAGGTTTCCTCGCGGTCTGTTTCGTCGCGTGGACGCGCAGCCGCTGGCGGGGAGCCACTGATTGGAGTCCGCCATGGCTGCGCGGATGGGTGGCGTCCATCATTCTGGTGGTGTTCGTGGCCTGGTTCGTCATCAGGCTGATTCCGATCGCGCCGTTCACCGCGCTCCGAGTGTGAGGGTCTAGGCGGACTGCTCCATAAGTTCGCGGGCGTTCTCTCCCAACGTAATACCGTCATCGCCGATGAACAGTCTCGAGATCTCGCGCGCCATCGGCTCGAGTGTGAACGGCACAAAGGCAGGCTGCGCCACCCGTAGCAGCAGGGCCAGCACCGGGTCGGCGATGCGGGGAATCCCCAAATGACGCCGCACCTTTGGGGGCACCACCGCAACAGACGGCACGGCGGTGACGAGGGTGATCGCGGCGACCGCAGCCGCCGTCAGTCCACCGAAGCCCCGTGCGTTTCTGATCACCGATAGAGCGAATCGCATGCCACCCGGCACAAAACCCTTCACCATCCGGTATTCGGATTCGATCGAGTCGTAATAGGCCTCCACCTCCTCGGAGGTCACCGGCACCGTGTCCGGGTCGGCTCCCATGAGTTCGGCGAATGTCTTGACTTCCAAGAAGAATTGGTCGCGTTCGGCTTTGGGGAGACGCCGGGGGATAAGACGCCCCGGCGCGGGAGTGTTCTCGTAGATCCGTAGTGCCGCATGCATGATCGTCACATGCGCGAAGAGCACCAGGGCCGGGCCCTGCGCGTCGTAGGGCCGGTCGGTGCCGGGAATGACACCCTTCATGTTGCGGTGATAGTGACGCAGGTGCGCGGCGAGCGCATCGGCACTTGCGGTGTCGCCGAAGATGATCGGTATCGGGACGCCAGCGGTGCGCTGAATGCGCTTGACGGTGTCGTCGAAGTCGACCTGATTGCGCTTGCTCTTGGTGAACACCGGATCGTGGTTGATCTCTACAGCCTGCAGCCCCTCATGGCTGCCCTCCAGGAGAGCGGTCACCAGCACGATCATCGGTGCCACCGAGGGATGCAGAAACACCTTCCAGGTCACCGAGCCGGGGCCGAAGTAGCCGTAATCCGGGTGTCCGTCGGGGCCGGTACGTTGACCGGCGGGAGTGGCACCGTCTCCGCGGCGCCAGATTCGGGCTTTGGCATCACCGCGTGGCGGCATGCCCGCCGAGCGTGATGTTGCGGCGTGTGCAGCTGTGCTTGGCATCGTTGCCTCCCAGGGAGCGATTCGCTTCCCCCTCATTGGAGACGTTAACAACGCCAGTTGTCAACAGTGGCGCGCGCATCTGTTATCGGAGTGGCTCTCGTGTTGTGATCTCCGCCGATGAAACGCCAGCTACAGGCGGTTTGCATCGATCAGGTCAAGGCCCAGGGCGGTGGCATCGTGGATGACCGCTTTACCGTCACGGCGGCTGCGTACCAAGCGTGCTTGCCGCAGCGCCGAGGTGTGTTCGGATGCTGATGCGGGGCTGATCCCGAGGTTGCGGGCGATATCACCGGTGGTGTGCTCCGCGGTCAGCACGCGCAGTACCGCGGCTCGGGTCGATCCGAGTATTGCCGCGAGTGGGTCGGATTCAGCGCCGACACTGAGGGTCAAATCGATGGCGGCGGGGTACGCCAGGACGACCGGCTGCTCGCCGAGCTCACCGACCAGGGGTGGTCCCGCCCAGAAAACGCTGGGCGTCAACACGATGCCGCGGCCACGCAGCGCGATGGTGGTGCGTTGGGGACTGTCGATCTCAAGGCAGTCGCCATTCCATCGTGCGCCGGGGACAATCTTGCCGAGGGCGGCCCGCACACCGTGGCGCGCCATCACGCGTCCCTGCCGGACGAGTTCAATCTGATGGTTCGCCTGGATGTCGGGCCAGTACGGTTCCAGCACCGCTTTGTAGGCGCCTTTCGTCATGCGCCCCAATGCCACAGTGGCTTCGCGATCACCGGCGATGGCATGCCGGAGATACGGTGGTGCCCCGGCACCTTCGGTGGGGCCGCGCCCGAAGACGGCCAACTCTGCCAGCGCCTGCTGGCGATTCAGCTTTTCGATGGACCGCATACCCTCATCGAAGCTGTCGCCCAGCACGGTGGGCGACAGTGACCACGAAAAGTGGCTCACCACTGTACGTCCCGGTGCTGCCGCGATGGGAAATGCTGCCAGTGCGCGACAACGCCACCGCTCGCCCCACGGTGTGCGAATACCTTGCCGTAGTGCTCGTGTCGCGAACTTCATCTCCAACAAGGGCGCAGGCATGGGCAGAAACCTCGTCAAAGCAAGGTCATTCGCCGTGAAGATGAGTCGCAACACGCTGGCCTACAACCCGCTGCGGACCGCTTTGACGAGCATTTCCACACAATATGCCCATACCTGCCCGCACACCCATGAAATGTCTGCGTGGAACTGTCGGGAACGCAAACTACCTGTGAAACCGCATGGGGATGCTGCGCGGTCCCCGGATGGCGGGGGCATCCCTCCAGCTGACGGGGCCAATCACCTCGGGTCCGCGCGCCAGGATTTCACCGATGGCCACCGTGGTCTCCAGCTTGGCCAACGCCGAGCCCAGGCAATGGTGTGCGCCATATCCGAAGGCCAGCGGCGGGGTGCTCTTGCGGCCCAGCCGGAACTCCGCGGGATCGACGAACACCTGCGGATCGCGGTTTGCCGCGGCAATCGCGATAAGCACCGTCTGGCCCTCCCGGATCATGTGCCCGGCCAGATTGTGGTCCTCGGTCGCAACGCGCGCGGTGCCCTGTACCGGACCGTCGAGCCGGAGCAGTTCGGTAACGACCGCCGGGTCGTCGGGGTCGATCTCGTCGGCCAGCCGAAGGCCATGGGGGCGTGGGGCAAGCAGTCGAAGCATGCTCGCGCCCAGTAGGTTTGCCGTCGTCTCATGACCCGCGATGGCGATCATCAACGCCATGGTGACCACGTCTTCCAGCGACAGGTTGATATCGGATGCGATCAGGCTGAGAAGGTCGTCTCCGGGGTGTACGCGGCGGTCCGCGGCCAGCGGCAGAAGTTCGGTAGCGAGGGTCGCGCCCGCGGAGGTGCCGGCCAGGACAGTCTCGACGTCGGCGAAGGCCCCGAGCATCTGGATGATGACCGGCGACTCCTGGCGAAGGACGGCTGACGCCGCATCGTCCAGGCCGAGCCACTCGCCGATGATCGCGATCGGCAACGGCAGGGCGATATCGGTCATGAAGTCGAAAGTTTCTCCAGCTTGCGGATATTCGACGACCTGAGCGGTGATGGATTGCACGCCTTCGCGCAGGCCGGCGATGAACCCCGGGGTGAATACGTCGCGGACGGCGCCCCTGAGCTCGGTGTGGTCGGGTCCGTCGACGAAGAGCATGTTTCTGCCGAAGTCGGACAGGTCGAGGTACTCGGGGGCCGAGGCCCGCATCTGCGGGCTGGCGAGGGGATCGCTCGACCATCCGGTGCCACCCAGTACCTCGCGGGCCGGGTGGTAACCCAGAACCACCCAGGTTCCGGCATTCTCGTCCCAGACCACGTCGCCGCGGGCCCGCAGGTTTTCGTAGTAGCGGTAGGGATCCCTTGAATCCCAGGGAATCCGGGGTGCGATGGGGTCAGCCGTGGTCATGGTGATCCAATCCGAAGGGCAGGCCTCGCTCGCGGACCCATCCGACATGCTGTTTACCTAGCGGGGAAATGGCTTCGGCCACACCATCGAGATCATCGAGCAGCGCGTGCGTGTGCACCGTCGCGTTGAGCGTTGCCGAGAGCGCGCTGATGTTCAGATTGATCCGGGCCAGGAACACCAGGTCGCTGGGTATCGACATCTGATGCAGCGTCTGGAAGTTCAGCAGGGAACGGGTCGCGCTGTTCGATATCTCGCGGGTAAATGTCACCGGCTGAGGGCCCCGGATGTCCTGCACGGTTGCCCCGAGCCACTGAAAGACATCGTGAGCTGACAGCGGGGAGTCGGCGGCGAAATATCCGGCATCGACCATCAGCTGGCGTAGGTCTTCGCGGCGTTCCTCGGCGGCCGCGCGAATCATCTGCACGAGCCGATAGCGCAAGGACTCGGGCACCACCTTGATGCAGCCGAAGTCGACAAAACCGACGGACCCGTCCATCCCGAACCGATAGTTGCCCGGATGCGGGTCGGCGTGAAACAGATTCGCGTGCCGAAATGATCCGGTGCTGAAACGCCAGATCGTCTCCACCCAAACATCTTTGAGGTCCTGGTCCGCCCGTTGTGCGGCCACCCAATCCAGGCCGTCCAGATAGGTCATGGTGAGCACCCGATTGCCGGACGCTTCAGATATCACCTCGGGTATCCGGATAAAGGGATGGTCCGCGTAGAGCGCCGCGAAGGCCCTGATATTCGCCGCTTCGTGCCGATAGTCCAACTCCTCGGAGATGCGTGCGGCCACCTCGTCGGCCATGAGTCGATGGTCCAGTTGTGGCCGCGGCCCGGCAATACCTGTTGCGAAGCGCAGGAAAGTGGCCATCAGCTCCGCGTTCGATAGATCGTGCTCGATGGCTTGTGCCACACCGGGATACTGGACCTTGACGGCGACGGGGCGGCCATCGCGAAGGGTCGCTCGATGCACCTGGCCGATCGACGCCGCGGCGATCGGATCATCGCTGAATTCGGAGAAGAGTTCTTCGACGGATCTCCCAAGATCTTCTTCGAGGGCCTGGCGTGCCAACAAGGGATGCATGGGCGGTGCGTCAGCCTGCAGGCGCGTCAAGGCGTTTTGATATGGGGAAAGCTGGTTGTAGCCGTGGGATGCGATATCGGCGACCGAGAAGATTTGGCCGGCCTTCATCAGGACGCCCTTGGAGTGTCCGAGTAGTTCGGTGTAGCGCTCGGCGGTGCGTTCGTGGAACCGTTCGACGGCGCCGGTGTCCCCGGCTTTTTCGCGCAGGCCCGCGACGAGTCGCCCGCCTGCGGCTCGGGCGGTGAAGCCGGCCAGCGGCATGGTGCGCCGGATTCGGCCGCGCGGGATGGGATTGTCGCTCACAGCTGGACACCAATCTTTGACGGGTCTCGCGGCTCCAATCCGAACGGCAGCCCGCGCTCCCGCACCCATGCCACATGTCGTACCCCGAGCGCAGTGGTGGGCTCGGCGACACCGGTCATGTCTTCGACGACTGCGCGGGCGTCCACCGTGGCACCCAATTTGGACAGGGTTGACCGCACACCCAGCGGAACCCGGACGAAGTAGATGAGATCGGGCGGCAGCGCGATGCGTGCAGACAGTGAGTTCGGGCTGCTGGTGTCCAGGGTGGCCATATTCCGGTTGACCAGTTGGGCCGTATAGGTAACAGGTTGCGGACCAACAACATCCGGATTGTTCTGGTCCATCCACCGGTGCACTTCATCGGTCGTCATGGTGGATCCGGCGGGTATGAACCCGGCTTCGGTCATGATCGAGTGCAGGTCCCCGATTCTTTTCTGCAGGTTGGCGACGATCATTTGTATCCATGCCAGGCGCAGGCGTTCGGGAATGATCTTCACGGACCCGAAGTCGACGATCCCGATCGATCCGTCGAGGCCGAACCGGTAGTTCCCCGGGTGCAGGTCCGTGTAGAACGCCGAGGCGTGTTGTAGAGGGGAGAGGCTGAATCTCCACAGCGCCTCTCCCCACGTGTCTTTGAGTTCACGGCTGGACTGCTGAGCCTGCGCCCAGCCGATCCCGTCCACGTAGGTCATGGTGAGTACCCGGTCGCTGGATAGCTCCGGCACGGCCTCGGGGACTCGGATGAAGGGATGCCCACGGAACAGCTCGTGGAATGAGGCGATGTTGGCGGCCTCGCGGCGATAGTCGAGTTCTTCGGCGATCCGTTCCGAAATGTCTTCGGCCGTCGCGCGTAGGTCAATGGCGACGCTGCGACCGAGCAGGGACAGGAAGGTCCGCAGGAAGGTCGTGACGAGTTCGGTGTTGGCGAGATCTTCCTGAATGGCCTGGGCTACACCGGGATACTGGATCTTGACGGCGACCTCGCGGCCGTCGTGAAGGACCGCGCGATGAACCTGACCTATGGATGCCGAAGATATCGGCTCGTCGGTGAACTCGGCGTATGCCTTGTCCACCGAGAGCCCGAGCTCGGATTAGACGATGCTCCGTGCCAACGCGGGGTCCATGGGCGGCGACTGGGTCTGCAGCTTGGCCATCGCTCGCTCGTACGGCGAGATGCGCCCATCACCCATCGCGCTCGTGTCGATGCTCGAGAAGATCTGGCCGGCCTTCATCAGGACGCCCTTGGAGTGCCCGAGTAGTTCGGTGTAACGCTCGGCGGTCTTTTCATGGAAGCGGTCCACGGCGCCGGTGTCTCCGGCCTTCTCGCGCAAGCCTGCGACCAGTCGGCCGCCCGCGGCCCGGGCGGTGAATCCCGCCAGCGGCATCGTGCGCCGGATGCGGCCCCGGGGAACCAGGTCCTCTGTCATGACTACCTCCTACCGGTGAGCCAGAGCAGCTGTTAAAGTACTCACTGAGTGACACTAAGTGATTACTTGGGAGACGTCAATGGTTGAGATTTCTACAAAAGAACGCCTGGTCGCCGAGGCCATGAGGCTCTTTGGCGAGCAGGGGTACAAGGCGACTAGCGTCGCCCAGATCGAGAAGGCGGCCGGTCTTACTCCCGGATCAGGCGGGCTCTATCACCACTTCAAGTCCAAAGAAGCGCTGCTGGAGGCGGGCATCGATCGTCAGCTCGATCGCCGGCGCGCGATGCGTGACATTCGCGCGCTATTTGGTGGACTCGGTGACCTGCGTAACGAACTCACCATGATGGGTCGCTACCTGCTGACCGTGCTCGATGAGGAGTCGCAGCTGCTGCAGATCGCATCGAGTGTTCCGGCCGGTCACCTGGCCCGGCTCGATACCGCCTATGCCGCACTCTTCGATGGCCTCTACGCCGAGCTCACCGACTGGGTGCATGGCTGGGCCCCGGACATGGGCAAGGCGCAAGCGGAATCGATTGGGGCGCTGGGCGTCAACGCACTTTTGGGCAAGCGTGCGACCAGTACGGTTTTTCGGGCGCCGACCGCCGCCATCGCCGACGAGGACTACATCGCGGAATGGACGGCTGTACTGGCTACCAGGATCGAATCGCTGCGCTAGTCTCCGCCGGTGGCCATGACACCGGCGACCGTGCCCGTTGAGTCTGCGGTACCGCGCAGCCGGATCGTCGTCGCCTCCATGGTGGGTACAAGTATCGAGTTCTTCGACTTCTACATCTATGCCACCGCGGCGGTGCTGGTGTTCCCAACGTTGTTCTTTCCCAAGGGGGATGACACCGCGGCGCTTTTGTCGTCGTTCGCGACGTTCGGGTTGGCTTTCGTTGCCCGCCCCGTCGGCTCCATGGTGTTCGGGCATTTCGGCGATCGGATCGGCCGTAAGGCCACCCTCGTCGGATCGCTGATGACCATGGGGGTGGCGACCTTCGCGATCGGGCTGCTGCCCACCTTCGACGCCGTTGGCTACTGGGCGCCCGCGCTGCTCTCGCTGTTGCGCTTTTGTCAGGGTCTGGGATTGGGCGGGGAGTGGTCGGGGGCTGCGCTGCTGGCGACCGAAACCGCCGAGGAAGGGAAGCGGGGCTGGGCGGCGATGTGGCCCCAGTTGGGCGCCCCGATCGGATTCTTCTTCGCCAACGGCACTTTCCTGTTGCTGATGCTCGTCATGGGCTTCGACGCCAAGACGGCTGCGGCCAACCATGCTTTCCTGTCCTGGGGCTGGCGAGTCCCGTTTTTGGCCAGTGCGGTCATTGTGGTTGTCGGCCTTTATGTCCGGCTCAAACTCACCGAGACGCCCGTCTTCACCCAGGCAGTCGCCGAGGGCAAGAAGGTCCGCGCGCCGCTGGCCGAGGTGGCTAAGACTTCCTGGCGCCAGCTGGTGATCGGCACGTTCGTCATGCTGGCCACGTACACGATCTTCTACGTCGTCACGACCTGGGCGGCGTCGTACGGAACGGGGAAGGTGGTCGACAAGTCCGGGGTCAAGCTCGCGATCAGTTATGTCGATTTCCTACAGATGCAGCTGATTTCGGTGCTGTTCCTGGCGGCGTGCGTGCCGATATCCGGACGGGTGGCCGACAGGTACGGCCGCAGACCGGTGCTGCTGACGTTCACTGCCGGGATCATCGTGTTCGGGCTGTCGTTCGGCTGGTTCCTCGACCCCTCGACGGTGAACAAGCCGATGATGTTGGTGTTCTTGAGTGTGGGAATGGCATTGATGGGCCTGTCCTTTGGCCCGATGAGCGCCCTGCTGCCCGAGCTGTTCCCCACGAACGTGCGTTACACCGGGTCGGGGATCGCGTACAACTTCGCCTCCATCATCGGAGCCGCCGTCGCGCCGTTCATCGCCACCTGGCTGGTGCACGACTTCGGCGTCGCATGGGTAGGGGTCTACCTGTCGATCGCCGGTGTGTTGACATTCGTCGCATTGCTCGCCGCGCGCGAGACCCGTGGAGTGGATCTCGCCGAGGTCTGATTCAGCTGCCCAGGTCGATCGAGGGGAAGTAGATGACCTGCCCCACGGAAAGGTGATCGGGGTTTTCGATGAGGTTGGCGGCCGCCACCATCTGGACCGCGATCTGTGTCCGTGCGGTGTTGTAGTCGCCGTAGTTCTGCTGCGCCAGCTTCCAGAGTGTGTCGCCGGAGACGACGGTGTGGCGCCGGTTGAGCCGAGGCTGGATCAGCACGGAGCCGGGTTCCGGATCGTCACCGCTGAGCTGATTCGCGATGGCAATCACGATCCAGAGCGTCCAATCGCCATACCAGCGGTCCGCGAGCACCTGCAGCGTCTCGCCCGGCATCACGGTGTGATGTCCCACGTTGGCGAGGTCCGGCATCAGCAGCCATTCGCCGACAATCAGGTCGCGCTGCGATACACCGCTGGGGCTTTCGAACACCCCACTCATCGAGAAGCTGCCGTAGAAATGTTCGGCGATTGAGCCCTTGGTGTCACCCGCCTTGACCTGGTAGCGATAGGTGACGTACGGAATCTCAAGTTCCTGCCCCACCTCGATGAGATCAGGATCGGACAGATCGTTGACCACCGCGATCACGCGGTAGCGGCGTCCGTCGCCGTAGAACATTTCGGACAGTTTCCACAGGGTGTCACCACTGCGGACCGTGTATGGGCCACTGACAGGTAGTACATGTGTTTCGGTCATGCGCATAGCGTCATCCGGGCGCGCATCCTGGGTCGCGAGTAGTGCGCTACTCGATATGGCGGGCCACGACCACGGTTGTCGGCGACTGTGATGTCCGCCGCTTACGGCGGCACACTAGGCTATGGCGACGTGAGCGAACGTCCAGTCGTGCTGATTGCCGACAAACTTGCCCAGTCGACCGTCGAAGCACTTGGTGATGGTGTGGAGGTGCGCTGGGTCGACGGCCCGGATCGTCCCGCACTGCTGGCCGCGGTACCCGATGCTGACGCGCTGTTGGTGCGTTCGGCGACCACCGTGGATGCCGAGGTACTGGCTGCCGGCACCAAGCTCAAAATCGTCGCGCGTGCCGGCGTCGGACTCGACAACGTCGACGTCAAGGCCGCAACCGCACGCGGTGTCCTGGTGGTCAACGCACCCACCTCGAACATCCACAGCGCTGCCGAGCACGCCGTCACCCTGCTGCTGTCCACCGCGCGGCAGATCCCGGCCGCCGACGCCTCGCTCAAGGCGCACACCTGGAAGCGTTCGTCGTTCAACGGCACAGAGATCTTCGGCAAGACGGTCGGTGTGGTGGGCCTGGGCCGCATCGGCCAGCTGTTCGCGCAGCGCCTTGCCGCGTTCGGGACCCACATCGTCGCCTATGACCCCTACGTCTCGGCCGCTCGCGCCGCCCAGCTCGGCATTGAGCTGCTGACCCTCGACGAACTTTTGGGTCGGGCAGATTTCATCTCGGTGCACCTGCCCAAGACCCCGGAGACCGCGGGTCTGATCGGCAAGGAAGCCCTCGCCAAGACCAAGCCGGGCGTCATCATCGTCAACGCCGCACGCGGTGGGCTTATCGACGAGGCCGCCCTGGCTGACGCGATCCGCAGCGGTCACGTCCGCGGCGCCGGGCTCGACGTGTTCTCCACCGAGCCGTGCACCGACAGCCCGCTTTTCGAGCTCGACCAGGTTGTGGTGACCCCGCACCTGGGCGCCTCGACCAGCGAGGCCCAGGACCGCGCCGGTACCGATGTGGCGGCAAGCGTGAAGTTGGCCCTGGCAGGCGAATTCGTGCCCGACGCCGTCAACGTTGGCGGGGGAGTTGTCAGCGAAGAGGTCGCGCCGTGGCTTGAGGTTGTCCGCAAGCTTGGTGTGCTCATCGGGGCCGTCTCCGAGCAGCTGCCCACCTCGCTGTCGGTCGACGTCCGTGGCGAACTGGCCTCCGAAGACGTTGCGGTGCTGAAGCTTTCCGCGCTGCGCGGACTCTTCTCGTCGGTGATCGAGGATCAGGTGACCTTCGTGAACGCTCCGTCGATCGCCGAGGAGCGTGGCGTGAGTGCGGAGATCAGCACGGCCACCGAGAGCCCCAACCACCGCAGCGTTGTCGACGTGCGCGCCGTGTACGCCGATGGTTCGGTGATCAATGTGGCGGGCACTCTGTCCGGCCCGCAGCAGGTGCAGAAGATCGTCCAGATCAACGGACGCAACTTCGACCTGCGTGCCGAGGGCGAGAACCTGGTCATCAACTACGCCGACGTGCCCGGTGCCCTCGGCAAGATCGGCACCGTGCTGGGTTCGGCAGACGTCAACATCCAGGCCGCGCAGCTGAGCCAGGACGCTTCGGGCGAGGCGGCCACCATCATCCTGCGTATCGACCGCAGCGCCCCGGATGCCGTACTCGATGAGATCCGCGCTGCCGTGGGTGCGACAACCCTTGAGCTGGTGGATCTTTCATGACAAAGCTTGCGATCATCGCCGGCGACGGCATTGGCCCCGAGGTCATCGGCGAGGCGGTGAAGGTGCTCGACGCGGTGCTGCCCGGTGTCGAGAAGACCGAATACGACCTGGGTGCCCGCAGGTACCTGGCCACCGGTGAGCTCATGCCCGATTCGGTGCTCGACGAGCTGCGCGGGCACGACGCCATTCTGCTTGGTGCCATTGGTGATCCCTCGGTGCAGAGCGGAGTGCTGGAACGCGGTCTGCTGCTGCACACCCGATTCGCACTCGATCACCACATCAACCTGCGCCCCGCCAAGCTGTACCCGGGCGTGACGGGTCCGCTGGCGGGTAACCCGGCCATCGACCTGGTCGTGGTGCGCGAGGGCACCGAGGGGCCGTACACCGGCAACGGCGGCGCCATCCGCGTAGAGACCCCACACGAGGTCGCCACCGAGGTCAGTCTCAACACCCGCTTCGGAGTCGAGCGTGTGGTGCGCAACGCCTTCCAGCGCGCCGAGGCCCGTAGCAAGAACCTGACGCTCGTGCACAAGAACAACGTGCTCAAGTACGCCGGTTCGTTGTGGACGCGGACCGTCGACGAAGTCGCCACCGAGCACCCGGACGTGCAGGTTTCTTACCAGCACATCGACGCCGCCACCATCCACATGGTGACCGACCCGGGCCGGTTCGACGTCATCGTCACCGACAACCTTTTCGGCGACATCATCACCGACCTGACGGCCGCCGTCACCGGTGGAATCGGTTTGGCTGCAAGCGGAAACATCGACGGTTCGGGTAAGAACCCCTCGATGTTCGAGCCGGTGCACGGCAGTGCGCCCGATATCGCGGGGCAGGGGATCGCCGATCCCACCGCCGCTGTGGTGTCGGTGGCCCTGCTGCTGGATCACCTTGGCGAGAAGGAAGCCTCGGCGCGTGTGGAGAAGGCTGTCGAACAGCACCTGGCCACCCGGGGCGCGGAGAAGCTGTCCACCTCGGCCACCGGCGATCGGATCGCCAGCTTCCTGTAGTCCTGATCGAGTGCGAGCCTCACGCGGAAATCCAGCCGGAAAATCGCGTCAGGCTCGCATTCGGCGTTATTGGGCGGGTTTCTCCAGCTTCACCGGCACCAAACCGACAGCGGCCAAAGGGAACAACGCACACACGGCGAAGGCTGCGGAGAATCCCACCGCCGTGGCGATCGCCCCGAAAACCGGCGGTGCCACCGCGGCGGCCAGCAGCTGGCCGGTGTTCTGTGCGCCCAGGGCGCGGCCGCTCCAGAACGGTCCCGCGATTTCCGCGATCGATGTGTACGCCAGACCGTTGTCGGACACCGTGATCACCGACGCCACCAGCATGACGACGACGCTGATGGACCAGTCCAGTTGATTGGTGAGAGCCAATAGCGCCATGGCGGCTGACGCGGCCACCGCGATGGCCCGGATCGGGCGCATACGTGAACCCCAACGATCAGACCACATTCCGGCGGCAACCCGGCCGAGCGCGCCGGCCAGCTGCGCCACCGTCACCATGATGCTGGCCGCGCCGATGCTCCACCCTCTGTCGGTCACCAGCCACACCAGGGTGAAGGTCCACACGACCACCTGGGGAACCACCAGCAGCACCGACACCGCGTGGATCAGCCACAGCACCCGCGAACCGCGATATGGGTTGGACAGGTGTTCCTCGGGTGCTTCCGAGCGCGGTGGTCGCGGCGGGTCGATGATGCCCACCAGGCAGATCGCCGAGGACACCGCGCACACCGCCGCCGGGAAGATCAATGCCGTTGCCACACTGTGGCTTTCCGCGATGCGGGGGATCACCAGGGCGCCCAGCGCAACTCCGAGTGGTTGCGCCATCTGGCGGATGCCCATCACCGTGCCCCGCTGGCTCGGCGGGAACCACCCCACCACCACGCGCCCGCTGGCCGAGTTGCACGCTGCCGCAGACGCACCGCCCAACAGTAGGAAGACGCCCGTGAGCACCAACGACGGTGCCTCGGCTGCGGCGAACGCGGCCAGGGCGGTCAGCGCCAGACCGCTTACCAACGCGATCCGCTCACCGAATCTGTCGATGAGCGCGCCCCATGCGATGAGTGTCAGCACCATCCCGAAGCTGGGCATCGCCGACAGCAGCCCCGCGTTGGCGAGATCCAGGCCGCGTTCGGTGTGTAAGGCGGGGATGAGAAATGCCACACCGTTGATGAAGACATTGGCGGCGGCGGTGGACCCCAGGGAAATGGCCAGCATTGCCCAACGGCGTGCTGTACCAACCTCATCAACACGAACCATGAGTGCCATGGTTCCACATCTATCTCAAATTGTTGAACTACTATCTCAATATATGGGAATTGCTAACTGGCCGTCGCGAGCTTGTCGTGCTGCCGGTAGGTGCGATCGCCCCCGGTCTGCGCCATGCCGCGCGAGACGATCTGACGCCGCGCAAAGTGACCGAATTCCTCACTGAGGCGGGTCATGCCGGGCAAGACATTGCGGCGTTCGAAGAACCAATTGACCACCGACGTCCCCAGCACCGCGGCCTGCATCGACTTGCTGTCGATAAGCCCCAGGTGATCGGCATGTGTCTTGCCGAGGATGAGGCGGCTGTAGGACGAAAGATAGGCGCGGGAAAGCCGCATGAACGCGGGCTCGTCCGGCATGGACCGGTGTAGCGCCTGCGTCAGCGAGTATGAGTCCTCGTCGGGCAGGAACTCGGTATCGGCCTCCAGCCAGAACAACCGCCAGGTGTCCTCCTCGCTGGTGGGGACGAGTTCGGGGTGAATTCCCATGAGCTGCCCGACATATCGCCAGAAATGGAAGACCGCCTCGCGCTCAGTGTCCGAGAAACTCATGCCCATGGCCTGGCATCCCGCCAGATTGGCCAGCGAGAAGAGCATCAGCGTCCCCGCCAGCTGGATCTGGTTGATCGGGGTGTCCCAGTTCTCATAATCCCAGTCATCGCGCCGGTTCATGGCGCCGCGCACCAGCGCGTGCATGAGACGGACTCGAGACACTCCCTTGAAACCGGTGGCGAATCGCTCGAGTCCACCGGGAGAGGTGACATCGATGAGCCATTGCGCCGTCTCGTGCAGCCGGCGCGGGGCCGCGGCCTGCAGATTCAGATTGCCGGTACCGACCAGGGGTTTGTCGGCGCGGGACGAGAGATAGCCCCCGGTGAGGGCGAGGCCGGGCAGTGCCAGGCCCAGGCCCACCACTCCGGTGCGCATGCTGACCCGCGCGGCCAGCTCAAGCTTCGCGTCGTCGAGCCAATACGGCCGGGCATCGACCTGTGTGAAGAACGCGACGAGTTCCTCGGGGGGATTGTCGACCGATTCGATGCCGGACTCCAATGCCATCTCGAACATCCGTCGCCCCTGGCCCGCCGGGAAACGCGCGAACATCGCGACCACTGCATCGGCGAGTGGGTCGCCGACGTGTGCGTACTGACGGAAGGTCTCCCGCTGCTCAGCGGTCGCGCGGATGTCCCGTCCGGCCAGGAAGCGCGTGAACACGTTGAACGGGAACTCGCGAAGCTGCGGCGGGTTGGGGAGCTTCTGCCAGCTCGAAGCCATGAATGAGGTCCTTTCCTCGTTGAACGGGCCATCTGGTGACACGTCTCACCATCTGGTGAGAATCATCACCAGAAAATGCCGTGAGGTCAAGGACCAAAGTGCGACAATCGGCGGATGCCATCCCGGACCTATGGCGGTGCCACTTCCGGCGAGCGACGCGCACGACGACGCGCGGCGCTCCTGGACGCCGCGTTGGATCTGGTCGCCGGTGGCGGCGTGAAGGGGCTGACGGTGCGCGGCGTATGTGCCGAGGCCCGGCTCAACGATCGGTATTTCTACGAGAGCTTCCGCAGCACCGATGAGTTGGTGCTCGCGATGCTCGATGAACAGATGCTGGCGGGATCGGCAGCCATCATCGAGGCCATCGCGAAGAGCTCGACGTCGAAGGATCCGGTGGTACGCACCCGTGCGGCCATCGGTAGCGGCTTGCGATTTCTCACCGCCGACCCGCGTCGGGGCAGGCTGCTGGTGGAATCGCAGGCCACCGAGGGGTTGGCGGCCCGCCGCCGCGATCTGGTCAAGACGCTGGCACAGGTGATGGCCGATCAGGGCCGCGTGCTGCTTCCCGCCGACGATGCGCTGGACCCCGATCTGGACCTGGCCACCTTCACGCTGGTGTCCGGCGGACTGGACTTGGTCACCACGTGGTTTCGTGGGGAACTCGATATCACCCACGACCGGTTGGAGGACTTTCTGGTGGCGTTGGTCACTCGCGCCAACATCCGGGAGGACCAACGTGAGGATGCCGAGGAAGGTGCAAAGCCCGGCAACTAGGCTCATGTAAATGCGCCTAGGACGTATTGCCAGCCCAGATGGTGTCGCCTTCGTCAGTATCGAGGGAGATGACGGCACCGAGACCGCCCGGGAGATCGCCGAGCATCCCTTCGGGACGCCCACTTTCACCGGGCGCCAGTGGCCGCTCGCCGACGTCAGGCTGCTGGCGCCGATTCTGGCCAGCAAGGTGGTGGCCATGGGCAAGAACTACGCCGCCCATGCCGCCGAGATGGGTGGTGCCCCACCGGAGTCGCCGGTGATCTTCATCAAGCCCAACACCTCGATCATTGGTCCGGGTCTGCCGATTCAGCTGCCGCCCAGCGCATCCGAGGTCCACCACGAGGGAGAGTTGGCGATCGTGATCGGCCGGCCGTGCAAGGACGTCCCCGCCTCCCGGGCGGCCGAGGTCATTCTGGGGTACACGATCGGCAACGACGTCTCCGCGCGCGATCACCAGCGCGCCGACGGGCAGTGGACACGAGCCAAGGGCCACGACACGTTCTGCCCGCTGGGGCCGTGGATTGTCACTGATCTTGATCCCTCGGATCTGGCCATCCGCACCGAGGTCAATGGCGAAGTCCGGCAGAGCAGCCGAACCTCGTTGCTATTGCACGATGTCGGCACGATCGTGGAGTGGGTGTCGGCAGTGATGACCCTGCTGCCCGGCGACGTGATCCTTACCGGAACACCCGAGGGCGTCGGCCCCGTCGTCGACGGAGATACCGTGAGCGTCACCATCGAAGGTATCGGCACTTTGTCCAATCCTGTTGTGCGGAAGGCTAAGTAACAATGAGTGACACCACTGGATCTGGCAAGGTCCGGGTACGTTTCTGCCCTTCGCCGACCGGTACCCCGCATGTCGGATTGATTCGGACCGCGCTGTTCAACTGGGCCTATGCGCGACACTGCGGAGGCGACTTCGTATTCCGTATCGAGGACACCGATGCGGGCCGCGACAGCGAGGAGAGCTATCTGGCGATCCTGGACGCCCTGCGGTGGCTGGGCCTGGACTGGGACGAGGGGCCCGAGGTCGGTGGGCCGTACGCGCCGTACCGGCAGTCGCAGCGCAAGGAGCTGCACCTCGAGGTGGTGCGCAAGCTGCTGGCGGCGGGGGAGGCCTACGAGTCGTTCTCCACGCCGGAGGAAGTGGAGGCGCGCCATCTGGCCGCGGGACGCAATCCAAAGCTCGGATACGACAATTACGACCGCGACCTCACCGATGAGCAGCGTGCGGCGTTCCACGCGGAAGGTCGCAACCCTGTTGTCCGACTGCGGATGCCTGATCACGACATCACCTGGAACGACCTGGTGCGTGGGGAGACCACGTTCGCCGCGGGTGTGGTGCCCGACTTCGCGCTGACCCGCGGTAACGGAGATCCGTTGTACACGTTGGTGAACCCCGTCGACGACGCGTTGATGAAGATCACCCATGTGCTGCGCGGTGAGGATCTGCTGCCGTCGACACCGCGCCAGATCGCCCTGTATGAGGCCATGATCCGGATCGGAGTCGCCGACTCGATACCGGTGTTCGCGCACCTGCCGTCGGTCCTCGGCGAGGGCACCAAGAAGCTGTCCAAGCGCGATCCGCAGTCCAACCTGTTCCTGCACCGCGACCGCGGGTTCATCCCCGAGGGGCTGCTGAATTACCTTGCCCTGCTGGGATGGTCGATAGCCGACGATCACGACATCTTCAGCCTGTCGGAGATGGTCGCCGCCTTCGACGTCGCCAACGTCAACTCGAATCCGGCGCGGTTCGATCAGAAGAAGGCCGACGCCATCAACGCCGAGCACATCCGGCTGTTGGCCCCGGAGGAGTTCGTGGCGCGGCTGCAGACCTTCTTCGCCGCCCACGGGTACGAGCTCGGACTTGAGGACAGCGCCTTCGCGGTGGCGGCGGATCTGGTGCAGACGCGGGTTGTGGTGCTGGGCGACGCCTGGGGGCTGCTGAAGTTCCTCAACGACGATGTCTATGCCATCGATCCGGGATCGGCCCGCAAGGAACTGGGGGAGGCCTCGCTGCCGGTGCTGGATGCGGCGATCGGTGCGCTGGAGTCCGTCGAGGCCTGGACCACACCTGCGATCGAGGAGGCGCTCAAGGGCGCGCTCATCGAGGGACTCGAACTCAAACCCCGGAAGGCGTTCGGGCCGCTGCGTGTCGCCGTCACCGGTGCGACGGTGAGCCCGCCGCTGTTCGAATCTATGGAACTGCTGGGTTCCGAACGCACCCTGCAGCGGCTGAGAAACGCTCGGACCTGGGAAAATGAGGTAGAGGGTCAAACCGATTCGGGTTAATCGCCCTTGGTTTGGTAGTCTGCTCGTCGGCTCCAAAGTCCGCTGTCAGCGCGCTGACCTGCGGTTCTGCGAGGCCAATGGGGTATGGTGTAATTGGCAACACAGCGGTTTCTGGTACCGCCATTCTAGGTTCGAGTCCTGGTACCCCAGCGCAAATCATTTGCACGACAAGTGATTTGGTGTGATGCATACCGGTGAGCTAGACTGTCAAGTCTGCGCGCCACGCGCGTTGCACGGAAATGTTCTAGCCCCCGTCGTCTAGCGGCCTAGGACGCCGCCCTCTCACGGCGGTAGCGTGGGTTCGAATCCCATCGGGGGTACCAGCTCTTCTTCGAAGCTAGCGCCACCTCTCGGAGCGGTAGTCACCTAACATCCGCAGTGCTTCCTCGGTCAGCTCCGGATGGCGGTTACGCAGGGTCCAGATCACAAATTTGCGTGCTTGATGCGCGCCGGCCTTTGCGACGTCCACCTCGATGTCGAGGGTCTCGGCGCACAATTCACGGATCCGGTCGCCCTGCTCTCCGGACATCTCGCCAGAACTGAGGTGGTGGACCAGCGCATCGCTCAATGGCCGCTTGATCTTCTTATGGCGTAGACCCTCACGGAAGGAGTCGAACGCATCGCGCGCGAGCCGGCCCACCGCCGTGCCTACTGCTGCGGCGCCGTCGACCCGCCCACGGGCATCGCGGGCATGCCGAGCTTGCGGTGATCCCAGGACCGAATGCGGGTAGGGCGCACCCGGACCGCGATGCGCTTGTTGAGCATCGTCTCGACAAATGGCTTCATTTCTTCGGTGTACGGGGCGGTGTACCGCTCGAAGACGCTGACGCCCACCTGGAACAGCTTGTCCGGGTCCTCGACGATTTCTGCCTGGCCCTCGATCGCCACGCCGCGCAGGGTGTCGTAGGTGAGTCCGTCCTCGATGAGGCATGTGATGGTGGGGTTGCGCTTGAGGTTGACCACCTTCTGCGACTTGGCCTTGGTCTCGAACCACAGCTCGCCGTCGATCACCGCGTACCACATTGCCACCAGGTGCGGCTGCCCGTCGGCGCCGATGGTCGCCATGGTGGTGTTGCGTGAGTTGTTGATGAACGCGGTGATCTCTTCGTCAGACATGACGATCTGCGAGCGCTGGTTGGTTCCCATCTTCGGAGCTTAAAGCCGGGCTGTTATCGCCTCTGATGCGGCCACGAGATCGGCGGCCCAGCGAGCGCCCGGCCGCCGGCCCATCCGATCGATGGGGCCGGAAACCGATATCGCCGCAACGACATTGCCGTGCCGGTCGCGAACGGGCGCCGATACACTGGCGACCCCCGCCTCCCGTTCGGCGGCGCTTTGCGCCCAACCGCGCTTGCGTACGTCGGCCAGAGCGCGCTCGGTGAATGTCGCTCCGGGCAGCACCGCGGCCTGGGTGGCGGTGTCGCTGTGGGCAAGCAGAACTTTGGCACCTGATCCGGCGGACATGGGCAGGCGTGATCCGACCGGCACGGTATCGCGAAGCCCCGCTGGTGGTTCGAGTGCCGCCACGCAGATGCGGACGGTGCCTTCGCGGCGGTAGAGCTGCACGCTCTCGCCGGTGATCTCACGCAGTTTCGGCAGCACCTGGGTGCTGGCGCTGAGCAGCGGATCGTTCACATGTGCGGCGAGTTCGGTCAGCCCGGCGCCGAGCTGCCATTGCCCGTCACCGTCACGGGAGAGGAGTCGGTGGACCTCCAGCCCCGCCGCCAGCCGGTGAGCGGTGGCCCGGGGGAGCCCGGTGCGCTCGCACAATTCCGCCAGCCCGCAGGGGGAGTCGCCGATGGCCGTCAGGACCTGCACCGCTTTGTCGAGGACGCCGATACCGCTATGCTGTCTCACGGAACGATACTAGCGTTCCAAATAATGAGACGCAATGAGCACGGAGCCAATGATGACTAGTGTCCAACAGCCCCGGACCCTGGCAGAGAAGGTCTGGGACTCCCACGTAGTGGTACGCGGAACCGGTGAGGGTGAGGCCCGAGAGCCAGACCTCATCTATATCGATCTCCATTTGGTCCACGAGGTGACCAGCCCACAGGCCTTCGACGGCCTGCGGCTCGCCGGGCGCCAGGTGCGCCGGCCGGATCTGACGATCGCGACCGAAGACCACAATGTGCCGACGATCGACATCGACAAGCCGATCGCTGATCCGGTGTCGCGCACTCAGGTGGAAACGCTACGGCGCAACTGCCAAGAATTCGGCATCCGCCTGCACCCGATGGGCGACGCCGAACAGGGCATCGTGCACGTGGTCGGACCGCAGCTGGGCTTGACTCAGCCGGGCACCACAGTCGTGTGCGGCGACAGCCATACCTCTACACATGGGGCATTTGGGGCACTGGCGATGGGCATCGGGACCTCCGAGGTCGAGCATGTGATGGCCACGCAGACCTTGCCACTGAGGCCCTTTCGGACCATGGCCATCAACATCGACGGCCCCCTGCCGACGGGCGTCACCAGCAAGGACGTCATTTTGGCGGTGATCGCCAAGATTGGCACCGGTGGCGGCCAGGGCTATGTCCTGGAGTACCGCGGGCAGGCCGTCGAAGAGATGTCGATGGAGGCCCGAATGACTATGTGCAATATGTCCATTGAGGCGGGTGCGCGGGCGGGCATGGTCGCCCCCGACGAGACGACATATGCGTATCTGAAGGGTCGTCCGCACGCCCCGGAGGGGGAGCTGTGGGATGCCGCTGTGGCCGAATGGGACTCGCTGCGCACCGACGAGGGCGCTCAGTTCGACGCCGAAGTGCACATCGATGCCAGTACTTTGACGCCTTTTGTCACCTGGGGCACCAATCCGGGGCAGGGAGTGCCCCTGAGCGCGGATGTGCCTGATCCGGAGCTGATGGCCGATGAGGAGGAGCGGCTGGCGGCCGAGAAGGCGCTGACCTATATGGATCTCACCCCGGGTACCCCGATGCGTGAGATCCCGGTGGACACCGTGTTCGTGGGGTCCTGCACCAACGGGCGGATCGAGGATCTGCGCGCGGTGGCCGACGTACTGCGGGACCAGAAGGTGGCCGAAGGGGTCACCATGCTCATTGTTCCCGGCTCGATGCGGGTGCGTGCGCAGGCCGAATCCGAGGGACTGGGTGAGATTTTCACGGCCGCGGGCGCTCAATGGCGCCAGGCGGGATGTTCCATGTGTCTGGGGATGAACCCTGACCAGCTGTCTCCCGGGCAGCGGTGCGCGTCGACCTCGAACCGGAATTTCGAGGGCCGCCAGGGCAAGGGCGGCCGTACCCACTTGGTGTCACCGGCCGTCGCCGCGGCCACGGCGGTGCGGGGAAAGCTCTCATCGCCAGCTGATTTGGCAAAATCCGCGCTCTAGACCAGCAGGGAGAGGAAATAGTGGAGGCATTCGACACTCACACCGGAATTGGTGTGCCGCTGCGTCGTTCCAACGTCGATACCGATCAGATCATCCCGGCGGTGTACCTCAAGCGTGTCACCCGAACGGGTTTCGAGGACGGTCTTTTCGCCGGTTGGCGTGCCGATCCCTCGTTCATTCTCAATCAGGAGCCGTTCAACCGGGGCAGCGTGCTTGTCGCCGGGCCCGATTTCGGCACCGGATCGTCCCGCGAGCACGCCGTGTGGGCCTTGATGGACTACGGATTTCGAGTAGTACTGTCGTCCCGTTTCGGAGACATCTTCCGGGGCAACGCCGGTAAGGCCGGTCTGGTCGCCGGATTGGTGGATCAGTCCAACATCGAGCTGCTGTGGAAACTGATCGAGCAGAATCCTGGTTTGGAACTCACTGTGAATCTTGACGATCGGACAGTGACCGCCGGAACGGCGGTGGTGCCGTTTGAGATTGACGACTACACCAGGTGGCGGCTGCTCGAAGGACTGGACGATATAGGCCTTACGCTGCGAAAAGTCGACGAAATCGAAGCTTTCGAGGCCTCTCGGCCGGAGTTCAAACCCCGCACTTTGGAGCCCTCCGAGTAGCTGATTGGGTGCCCTTGGGGGCCAAGGGCATTCCTTTTAGGTCGGCAAAAGGCTTAGAGAATTTTGCCGAAATTACGCGTGGCACTTGGAAATCAGGTGCAGTTGGGTTTACCGTGTTCGAAGTCGGTTCAAAGTGGACCACTGGCTTCGGAGGGTTTTACATGAACAAAGCAGAGCTCATCGACGTTCTGACACAGAAATTGGGCTCGGATCGCCGGCAAGCCACCGCCGCGGTGGAGCACGTCGTCGACACCATCGTTCGCACCGTGCATAAGGGTGAGAGCGTGACCATCACCGGTTTTGGCGTTTTCGAGCAGCGTCGCCGCGCCGCACGTGTCGCCCGCAACCCGCGTACCGGTGAGACCGTCAAGGTGAAGCCGACGTCGGTTCCGACGTTCCGTCCCGGTGCACAGTTCAAGGCGGTTGTCTCTGGCTCGCAGAAGCTTCCGGCCGACGGTCCCGCTGTGAAGCGTGGCTCCACCGCCGCCCCGGCGAAGCGTGCCGCCGCCAAGAAGGCAGCCCCGGCCAAGAAGGCTCCCGCCAAGAAGGCCGCCCCGGTCAAGAAGGCAGTCGCCGTCAAGAAGGCTGCTCCCGCCAAGAAGGCGCCGGTGAAGAAGGCAGTGGTCAAGAAGGCCGCTCCCGCCAAGAAGGCGCCCGTGAAGAAGGCAGTCGCCGTTAAGAAGGCTGCTCCCGTCAAGAAGGCCGTGACCAAGGCTCCTGCCAAGAAGGCTGCGACCAAGGCTCCCGCCAAGAAGGCTCCGGCCAAGAAGGCTCCTGCCAAGAAGGGCCGCAAGTAGTTTCAAGACAACATCGGGTCCCACCTCAGGGTGGGGCCCGATGTTGCTTTTGGGGGCAGTGTTGGCGGCTAGCCGCCGGTAGGCAGCGGGCTGTCCAGATGGTCTGCGGCCAGCAGTTTCTGGCCGTGCATCGACAGCACCCACATGCTGCCCTTGCGGTTACGTGACTTATCGGGGCGGACACCGTCGCGATCTGCCCACCATTGGATGAGGTCTGGGATGACCCGTCCCTGAGTGCATACCACCCGGATGCCATCCGACCCGGCGATTTCGAGAATTCGGCGATGTGCACGCTTTCGATCAGCCCAGTAGGCCTCTTCACTGAGTGCGGGCTCGCTATAGATCACCGTGTTCAGTTCCTCGGCAAGCGGTTCGACGGTCTGTCGACAGCGCAATCGATCGGCAGCGTGAATGGCGCTGGCGCCGAATGCGAGTAATTGACTGGTAAGCGCTTCGGCCTGGGCGCGGCCTTTCTTGTCCAACGGACGCAGCGTGTCATCGCCGGAATAGCGTTCCTTTCGCCCCGCTTTTCCGTGGCGCACAATGATCAATGTCCGAGTGTCAATTTCGTGCTTTGCGAGATTTCGCAGCACTTTCCGATCAACGGCGTAGCTGACCGTCTTGATCGCCCGCGCCACCGACATCCACTGAATCTCATCGACTTCATTGTTGGCTTCAAACTTCCCGTCCAAAGCCTGTGCCGCCCAATATCTGACGCGTTTGGTTCCCTGGGCCACCGGGTAACTCACCGATGGCAATCGTCTGCCGAGCCGGGCGCTGAATCCGGTCTCCTCGGCGATCTCGCGGACGGCGGCGATGGCCGCCGTCTCACCGGGATCGAGCTTGCCCTTCGGTAATGACCAATCGTCGTACCGTGGCCTGTGCACCAGCGCCACTTCGATGGCTCCGGCAGTGTCTTCCTTGTACCGCCAGAGTGCGGCTCCGGCAGCAAGGACCGCAGCACCGGTCCGCGTCGTCGGATCGGGCACGAAAGCTCCTTCGGGGGAGAGTTGTTCAGCCGGAAGAACCTGGGCTAGCTCAGGTATGTGAGCGGTGCCGTTTCATCATTTCGACCTGATGGTCGCGCACCTCCTCGCCGTCCGCAGGCGAGGCCAACCACTGACCATCGGACTGCAGCTCCCAGCAGCGGGTCCGGGAGTCCAACGCGGAGGTGAACATATCGTCGAGCTGTGCGGTGAGCTTCGGATCGGTGACGCGTGCAAGCACCTCGACCCGTCGGTCCAGATTACGATGCATCATGTCGGCGCTGCCGATCCAGAATTCATCGATGGCGTTGAAGTGAATGATGCGCGAATGTTCAAGGAACCGGCCGAGAATGGATCGCACCGTGACGTTGCCGGAGAATTCCGGAACGCCAGGTCGCAACGCGCAGATCCCGCGCACCACCACCTCGACGGGAACACCGGCCTGCGATGCCCGGTACAGCGCATCGATGACCTGCTCGTCCACCAACGCGTTCATTTTCATTCGGATGCGGGCATCCTGCCCGGCCCGATGAGCTGCGATCTCCTGGTCGATGCGGTCGATGATCCCCGCGCGAATTCCGTGCGGTGCCACTAACAGGTTGCGGTAGGACACCTTCCGTGAATACCCGGTGAGCGAGTTGAACAGGTCGGTGAGGTCCGCGCCGATCTCCGGGGCGCTGGTCAGCAGGCCGACGTCCTCATAGAGCCGGGCGGTTTTCGGGTTGTAGTTTCCGGTACCGATATGGCAGTACCGACGGATGGCGGACCCCTCGCGGCGCACCACCAGTGCGGTCTTGCAATGCGTCTTCAGGCCGATCAAGCCGTAGACCACGTGCACGCCGGCATCTTCCAGGGCCCGGGCCCACTTGATATTGGCCTGCTCGTCGAAGCGCGCCTTGATCTCGACGAGGGCGACCACCTGCTTACCGGCCTCGGCGGCGTCGATGAGCGAATTGACGATGGGCGAGTCGCCGGAGGTGCGGTACAGCGTCTGCTTGATGGCCAGCACCTGAGGGTCGGCCGCGGCCTGCTCGATAAACCGTTGCACGCTGGTGGAAAACGAGTCGTAGGGATGATGAACAAGCACATCACCGTCGCGCAGGGTGGAGAAGATGCTCTTCGGAGTCTCGCCCTGACCGAACGCGGGGTGGGTTGCCGGGACGAACGTGGGGTCCTTGAGTGCGGGACGGTCCACGCCATAGACCTGCCACAAGCAGGACAAGTCGAGCAAGCCCGGTACCTGCACCACATCGCCGGGATTCACATCCAGCTCACGCAAGAGCAGCTCGAGCATGTGCTCGGTCATATCGTCGGCGACCTCGAGCCGAACCGGTGAGCCGAACCGGCGACGAGCCAATTCACGTTCCAGTGCCTGCAGAAGATCTTCGTCCCGATCTTCCTCGACCTCGAAATCCGCGTTCCGTGTGATGCGGAATGCATGGTGCTCCACGACTTCCAGACCCGGGAACAGCGCCGACAGATGCGCGGCGATGAGTTCTTCCATGGGAAGGAAGCGGGCGGTGTGGGCCGCCTGCGCGGCCTCGGCGCCCTCCGGACTGCGCAGCCTGACGAATCGATCGACGTTGTCAGGCACCTTGATTCGGGCGAAGTGCTGGCCACCTGTCTCGGGAACCTGGACGGTGATCGCGAGATTCAGGCTCAGGCCCGATATATAAGGGAACGGATGCGCCGGGTCGACGGCCAAGGGGGTCAGCACCGGAAAGACCTGGTCGGTGAAATAAGACGAGAGGTAACTGCGCTCGTTCTCCGACAGGTCCGCCCAGGTGACGACGAAAATGCCGTTCTCGGCGAGTTCGGGCCGTACCGACTCGCTGAACACGCGGGCGTGCTGGACCGAGATCTCCTGCGTGCGCTCACCAATCAGTTTCAACTGCTCACGCGGCGACAGGCCGTCGGCCGAACGCACCGAGAGGCCCGTCTCGTCGCGGCGTTTCAGGCCGGCCACGCGGACCATGTAGAACTCGTCCAGATTGGAGGCGAAGATCGCCAGGAACTTGGCGCGCTCCAGGATCGGCAGTGATTCGTCGGCGGCCAGAGCGAGCACGCGCGCGTTGAAATCCAGCCACGAGAGCTCCCGGTTGAGGTACCGGTCTTCGGGCAGCTCCTCACCCGACGCGATCGTGGTTGCGGCCGGAGGAACGCTGGGTGTGGTCACCCTTGTGATCATAGAGTTATCGGCCCGACTCAGAGCGGCAGCGCTGCTCCCAGTTCACGGGCCGCGCTCAGATCTTCCGGGGTGTCCACATCACAGCGCAAACCGGGCCAATCGCCGGTGAGCTCGGCGGCCCCCGAATCCCGGTGTCGCCGTGCCGAATCGATTCCGAACAGCGGATTCAGCTCGCCGTCGGTGCTGAACAGCGCAGCCGTGCCGGTGCCGTGCCGGTCGGCGACGAAGCTGCGCGCATGGCTGCGGGCAGCCTGCATCGCGGCCGCGAATTCCTGGGCCGTCACCGCGGGAAGGTCGGCCTGCAACACAACAAGATTCGGCGATGCCGCCCGCAGCTGGGTAGCGGCGCTGCGCAACGCGTTGTTCAGCGGGTCAGGGTGGCCCTCAGGGGTGTCATCGAAGATGAACCGGGCCCCGGCCTCGCCGGCCGCCGCCTTGGCCGCGGGATCAGGGCTGATCACCGCCACGGTTCGGGCGGCGGAGAAGGCCACCGAGATGGCGTGCGTCAGCATGCCCAGCACCAGCCGTTCCCGCTCGGGTGCGGGCAGGGAAGGCGCCAGGCGGCTCTTCGCGGTCGCCAAGTTCTTGACCGCGATGATCACGCCGAAGTCTGTGCCAGCCTGTCTGCCCACGTACTCCATGGTGCCAGCCCCGGCTAGGGTGTCTGCCATGGCCACGGCTGCGGTGATGGGTGCTGGTTCCTGGGGGACCGCGTTGGGCAAGGTGCTTGCCGACGCCGGACACGATGTGCGGTTGTGGGCACGCCGATCCGAACTAGCCGATGAGATCAATGCGACGCACCGGAACTCGGTGTACCTCAGCGATGTGGATCTGCCCGCGTCGATAGTCGCCACGGGAGTGGCCGAAGAGGCCCTGCAGGGCGCCGACCTTGTGCTGTTGGCGGTGCCGTCGCAGTCTCTGCGTGCCAACCTGACCCCCTGGGCCGACCTCATCGAACCCGGGTCCTCGGTGGTGAGCCTGGCCAAGGGCATCGAGGTCGGCACGCTCATGCGGATGAGTCAGGTCGTCACTCAGGTGCTGGGCACCGATCCCAGTCGGGTTGCGGTGCTGACCGGCCCGAATCTGGCCAGTGAGATCGCGGCGGGCCAGCCCGCGGCCACCGTCATCGGGTGCACCGACTCGACCAGGGCCGTCGCCCTGCAGCGCGCCTTCTCCACGCGTTACTTCCGCCCGTACACCAACGCAGACGTGGTCGGCTGCGAGGTGGGGGGCGCGTGCAAGAACGTGATCGCCCTGAGCTGTGGCATGGCCGCCGGAGTCGGGTTGGGGGAGAACACGATAGCCACCATCATCACGCGCGGGCTGGCCGAGATCACCCGGCTGGGGCTGGCGCTGGGCGCCAGCCACACCACGCTTGCGGGTCTGGCGGGGGTCGGCGACCTGGTGGCCACCTGCACCTCGACGCACTCGCGAAACCGGACCTTCGGCATGCGGCTGGGCAGCGGTGAGACGCTGCAGGAGGCACGTAACGCCGCCGGCGGTAGGGTCGCGGAGGGAGTCACCTCCTGTGAGTCCATCCTGGCGTTGGCATCGAGCTATGACGTCGAGATGCCGCTCACCGAAGCTGTTCATGGCGTCTGTCATCGCGGACTGAGCGTCACCGATGCCGTCGCGCAGTTGTTAGGGCGCAGTACCAAACCGGAGTAAGCACATGCCAGAGCCAGGGATATCGACCCGGGCCGTTGTGGCCGCCACCGCCGAACCTGTTGCCGGGCAGCCTTTTCTCGCGGGGCCGGTATTCGCCTCTGCCTACCATCTGCCGGTGCCCGAGGACGACTCTCTGGACACATACGGGCGCGCATCCAATCCCAGTTGGAGACAATGGGAATCGGGTCTGGCGGCGCTGGAGCGCGCCGATAGCGCGCTGGTGTTCGGCTCGGGTATGGGTGCGATCGCCTCGACGTTACGTGCGCTGGTCCGCCCCGGACAGACGCTGGTGGTTCCGGAGGACGGTTACTATCAGACGCGGCGCTATGCCACGGAAAACCTTGCAGCGCTGGGTATTAATGTGATCGCTGCCAAGTCGGACGAGATCGTGGCCGCCGCCGCGCAGGCCGATGTGGTGGTGGCGGAGACTCCCTCCAATCCGCGCCTGGATGTGGTGGACCTGACTCTGCTGGCCCGTGAGACGCACGCCCGCGGTGGCGTGCTGGTGGTGGACAACACCACGGCCACCCCGATGGGTCAGCTGCCGCTGGAGTTGGGCGCCGACCTGGTGGTCGCGAGCGCGACGAAGGCGCTTTCCGGTCACAGTGACCTGATCGCCGGGTACGTCGCGGGGTCGCGCGAGGATCTGCTGTCGGCCGTCTTACAGGAACGATCGCGCGCCGGGGCGATCCTCGGTCCGTTCGAGGCCTGGCTGGGTGCGCGCAGCCTCGCCACCGCCGGGCTGCGATTCGAACGTCAGTGCCAGAACGCGCTCGCACTCGCGACGATGCTGGGTGAGCACCCCAGTGTGGTGTCGGTGCGATACCCCGGGCTTGCCGGCGATCCCTCCCATCCCGTGGCGTCCGCCCAGATGAGCAGGTTCGGTTCCCTCGTATCGATCGAACTGGCCAGTGCCGACGCCGTGCATGCGCTGGTGCGTGCCAGCGAGCTACTGGCCGCTTCGACGAGTTTTGGTGGCGTGCACACCTCGGTGGATCGCCGGGCGCGCTGGGGTGACGCGGTTCCGGAAGGATTCGCACGGATCTCCCTGGGTATCGAGGACACCGACGATCTGCTGGCCGACATTGAGACCGCGCTCGCAGCCGGTACGGTCTGACACTGTGAACGACTCCCGGATCAAGGTCGCGCTCGTGTTCGGCGGACGTAGTAGTGAGCACGCGATTTCCTGCGTGTCCGCCGGCAGCGTTCTGCGCAACCTCGACCAGGATGCGTACGAGGTGGTGGCGGTAGGTGTCACCCCAGAGGGTGGCTGGGTGCTGACCGATGGCGACCCGGCGCAGCTGGCGATCAGCGACCGCACGCTGCCGCAGGTCACCGACGCCTCCGGTACCGAGCTGTTGCTCGCCACCGATCCGCGTCGCGCGGGCCAATTGGTCAACGTTGATTCGAGCGCCGCAGGACAGGTGCTGGCCTCCGTGGACGTGGTGTTCCCGGTGCTGCACGGGCCCTACGGCGAGGACGGCACCATTCAGGGCCTGCTGGAGCTGGCAGGAGTGCCCTATGTGGGCGCGGGCGTGCTGGCGAGCGCGGCCGGTATGGACAAGGAATTCACCAAGAAACTGCTGGCCGCTGAGGGGCTGCCCGTCGGCAAGTACGTCGTGATCCGTCCGCGTGATGCCACGCTGACCGCGGAGCAGCGCGAGGATCTGGGACTGCCGGTGTTCGTCAAGCCTGCCCGGGCGGGCTCGTCATTCGGTGTCTCGCGCGTCACCGCGTGGGAGGAACTGCCTGCCGCGATTGCCCATGCGCGCCAGTTCGACCCCAAGGTGATCGTCGAGGCCGCCATCGTCGGACGCGAACTCGAGTGCGGAGTGCTGGAGTTCCCCGACGGTGATATCCGTGGCAGCGTGCTCGGTGAGATTCGGGTCGAGGGTGTACGTGGTCGCGAAGACGGGTTCTACGACTTCGAGACCAAGTACCTCGATGACACCGCCGAATTGGACGTGCCCGCCAAGGTTGACGACGAGGTGAGCGATCAGATCCGCGAGCTCGCGGTGGCGGCGTTCCGGGCGATCGATTGTCAGGGTCTGGCCCGGGTGGACTTCTTCCTCACCGAGGACGGCCCGCTGATCAACGAGATCAACACCATGCCCGGATTCACCACGATTTCGATGTACCCCCGGATGTGGGCGGCCACCGGTGTCGACTATCCGGCGCTGCTGGATGCGATGGTGCGCACCGCGCTGGCGCGGGGTACTGGCCTGCGCTGATTCAGCGGGGTAGTGGCAGCGGATCGGGTTTGACGGCCGGCAGCGCCTTGCCGATGGCGTCGGACATCTCGACCAACGGCTCCGTGCCCGAACCGTCGGGCATGGTCACGGCGATGTAGACGCCGCGATCCACGGCAAACCAGGTGGTGATTCCCACCGCGGCATCGGTGACCCGAAACCATTGCACCCCGTTGATCTGCTCGACCGAGGTGCCGACGGTGAACTCGGCCGGTCGGTCCACACCGCAGCGTGCGACCACAGAATCCTGGCCCCGGCGCCACGCAGCCGCCGCGGGTGGTTTGGGTTCGACGATCTGCGCCCGCTTCCAGTCGCCCGCCATGCTGTCCGGATATGCCTTGGTCATATCCACGCAGAGTGGCGAATTAGCCTGAGGCGCGGGGATATTGGTGATAGCCATGGGTTTCTTATCGTCCTGGAACTGTGCGAATTTCAGGACACCGAAGAGAACAGCCAACGCTGCGACCGCGCCGAAAATGGCGATACCGATGAGGAGCTTGCGGGGCGGGCCGTCTTCGGATTGCACGGGCCTACACTAACCGAGTGCCAAATCTGGGCGATACCGGCGAGTTCGGCGTGATCAGCCGGCTCACAGCGGGTCGTGTGCCCGGTGCCGACGTCCAGCTCGGCCCGGGCGATGATGCCGCTGTGGTCCGCGCGCCGGACAGCAGAGTTCTGGTGTCGACGGATATGTTGGTGCAGGACAGACATTTTCGCCTCGACTGGTCATCGCCGTCGGATATCGGCCGAAAAGCAGTGGCGCAGAACGCTGCAGATATCGAGGCCATGGGGGGACGGGTCACGGCCTTTGTGGTCGCGGTGGGTGCGCCTGCCGAAACCGACGTCGCGTTCCTCGACCAGCTCAACGAGGGAATCTGGGCCGAAGCGGCGCGGGTGCAGGCATCGGTCGCGGGCGGAGATCTGGTGGCTTCGCGCGAGCTGGTGATCTCGGTGACCGCGCTCGGCGACCTGCAGGGGCGTGCCCCGGTGACCCGCGGCGGGGCCACCGTGGGAGACACGGTTGCCCTCTGCGGTGCGCTGGGTACCTCGGCGGCAGGACTCCGCCTGTGGCAGGACGGTATTGACGAGTTCCCGCAGCTCCGCGCGGTCCACCTGGTGCCGTCACCACCGTATGGGCAGGGTGCGGTGGCCGCACGGGCCGGAGCGACGGCCATGACGGATGTCTCAGACGGTCTGGTGGCCGATCTGGGACATATCGCGGAGTCCAGCGCGGTCCGCATCGACCTGAGCTCGTCGAACATGGAGCCGTATCTGGTGCCGCTGGCGGGCGCCGCGGGGCTGCTCGGTGCCGACCCGTGGGAGTGGATCTTCACCGGCGGCGAGGAGCATGCCCTGGTCGCGACCTTTCCCGATGAGGTCCCCGCGGGCTGGATACCTATCGGTCAGGTGACGGCGGGGCAAACGGGTGTGACGGTTGACGGCGCGCCCTGGACTCGGGCGACCGGGTGGGATTCTTTTCGGCTAAGTTGACTCTCCGTGACCGCCCGACCTCTCACCGAGCTGGTTGACCCCGGCTGGGCCGATGCACTGGGACCCGTTGCCGATCAGGTGACCAAGATGGGGGAGTTCCTGCGCGACGAGAACTCCTCGGGCCGCGGATACCTCCCCGCCGGGGCAAACGTGCTGCGCGCGTTCACCTATCCGTTGGCCGATGTCCGGGTACTCATCGTCGGACAGGACCCCTACCCGACGCCCGGGCATGCGATGGGTCTGAGTTTCTCGGTGGCCGCCGACGTGCGACCGGTGCCGCGCAGCCTGGCCAACATCTTCGATGAGTACCAGAGCGATCTCGGTCTGCCCAAGCCCGCCAACGGCGACCTGACGCCATGGTCACAGCAGGGGGTGATGCTGCTGAACAGGGTGCTGACGGTGCAGCCGAGCACCCCGGCCTCCCATCGCGGCAAGGGCTGGGAGACGGTGACCGAATGTGCGATCAGGGCGCTGGTCGCGCGGAACACGCCGTTGGTCGCCATTCTGTGGGGGCGTGACGCGGCGACACTCAAGCCGATGCTGGGCGCGAGTGTGCCCACCATCGAATCGGTGCATCCCTCACCGCTGTCCGCCTCGCGCGGATTCTTCGGCTCCAAACCGTTCAGCCGGGCCAACGAGCTGCTCGCCGGATTGGGTGCCCAACCGATCGATTGGCGGCTGCCGTAATGCGTTGGTCTACAGGTGCATTGACCGCCGTGGGTGGCCTGACAGCGGCCCTGGCGACCGGCGGGACCGCGCTGCGTACTCCGGCCGTGGTCGACCGGCTCAATGCCTGGGCGGTGCGCCACCTCACCGACGAGCAACGGGCGGACCCGTACTCGGCGATCCTGCCGACACCGATCGACGGTGACGACTTCTACAGCGACCCGGGCGATCTGAGCCTGCTGGCACCCGGCGAGGTCATTCGCGCCGATAGGGTCTCGCCCCGGCTTCCGTTGCGCAAGGCCACCATGCAGCGGATCATGGTGCGCTCCACCGATACCGCGGGTAATGCCGTCCCCGTGACTGCGGCATTGATCGAGCCGGACCGCCCGTGGCATGGTCCCGGTTCACGTCCGGTGGTGGTACGCAACCAGGCGATCAACTCCCTGGGGCTCAAGTTCACGCCGTCGTATCGTTTGGCGCACCTTTGGTATCGGGACAATCCGCCGATGTTCCCTTTCCTGTCCGCGCAGAACTACGCCGTGCTGTTTCCGGATCATGAAGGCCCCCGGATGTCGTATGCGGCCGGGAAGATGGCGGGGCACGCGGTACTGGACTCGGTACGCGGAATGCTCTCGGAACGGCCCGATCTCGCCGATTCGCCGATCGTGATGCACGGATACAGCGGTGGGGCCATCGCCACGGTGTGGGCCGCACAGCTGCAGCCGTCCTATGCACCCGAGCTGCGCATCGCGGCCGCGGCGGCGGGAGGGACCCCCACCGATTACGCGCTGTTGCACGGCAGCATGAATCGAGGCGTCGGCGCGGGGCTCTTCGCCGCCGCCACCATTGGCCAGGCTCGTGAATTCCCGGAATTGGCGACCATTTTCGGGGATTTCGCGCTCTACTGTGCGATCCGGGCCAAGAATTTGCCGCAGCCACCGCTGGCCGCTGCGGGTCTGCTGCGATTCGACCTGGACCTGCTCTCGGCGATCGAGGCACCGTTCGAATCGGAGCTGGGGCAACACGTTATCCGCGCCAACCGGCCCGGTGACCTGACCCCGACGATGCCGGTGCTGCTGTATCACGGCTCGCGCAGTAAGGCGGTCGGCGATCTGTTCATCCCCGAAGCGGGAGCTCTGGCGTTGCGCGATACCTGGCGCGCCAACGGTGCCGACGTGGACTACTGGGCTCTGCCCGGTGAGCACATCACCGCGGACATGCTCGCGATCCCGTGGGTTGTGAACTGGATTCGTAAGAAACTGCAGGGCTGAGAACGCGGCTCGCCGAGTACATACCTGGTGTATGCGATCGGAGCGAAACCCATGCGCCTGGTATGCGCTCGGGGTGATGGGCTCGCTAGGTCAGGGCCAGACGGGCTTGCGCTTGCCCACGAAGGCGTTGACACCCTCGATACCCGTCGGACTGACCGAGGCCTCGGCGATGCTGGCCTGCTCCAGGTCCAGCTGTGCGTCCAGGGTGTTGTTCGCGCTCAGGCGCAGAAGACGACGGATGCGGTTCTGTGCCTCGCGCGGACCGGCTGCCAGCTTCTCGGCGGCGGCCACGGCAGTGTTCTGCACCTCGTCGTCGGCGACGACGCGGCTCAGCAGCCCGATGGACAGCGCCTCGGGCGCCTCGACAACGCGATCGGTCAGCAGAATGTCGGCGGCGCGGGCCTTGCCGACGACGCGGGGCAGCGCCCAGGACATGCCACCGTCAGAGGAGTATCCGATGCCCGGGTACGCGGCTCGCAGTTTGGTCGACTCGCCACCGATGGCGATATCGGCCAGTAGCACCAGGCTCAGCCCGCCACCGGCAGCCCACCCGTGCACGGAGGCCACCACCGGACGATCGGCGGCGTCTACCGCGCGCACGAAGGCATGCAGCCGGCCGGCGAGATCGTTGAGCTTGGCCGCCCGGTCTTCGGCACCGGCGAAATCGCGCACGTTACCGCCGGCACAGAAATTAGGTCCGCTACTGGTCAGCAGGATGGCGCCGACCTCGGCGGGCAGATTCTGCAAGACCGGAACCGCAGCGTCTACTCCCGCGAAGTCCAGCGAGGTACCAGCCGCCGCAGTGGCGATGGTGATGTGCAGAACGCCGTTGTGAACGGCGACGTAATCAGACGACACGGCAGGTTCCGGACGCGATCAGGCGCCGCGGACGACCTTGCCGGCCTTGATGCAGGAGGTGCAGGCGTTGACGCGCTGCTTGTTGCCACCGGGAGAGGTGACGGCGTGAACCGTCTGGATGTTCGGGTTCCAGCGACGGTTGGTACGCCGGTGCGAGTGCGAAACCGACTTGCCGAAGCCGGGTCCCTTGCCGCACACGTCGCAGACGGCAGCCATAGTGAAACTCCTCAAACTCGCGATTCCGGCCAACGACCTGTTCAGTCAGGGTGGCCCACAACCCTGCAAGAATAGCTTGACCGGCCCGTGAACACCAAAATGGCCGTAGATGAGCTCTTCGGGGGAAGACCGTCAGACACTGTCAGCATCGGTAGATAGGCTTTCTCACATGCAGCTCTCGGTATTGGACAGCGCTGCGCTGCTCAATTGGGCGCGCGCCTCCGTCGAGGGGTTGATCACCCGCAGTGACGAGATCAACCGGCTGAATGTGTTTCCGGTCGCCGATGCGGACACCGGCACGAACATGCTGTTCACCATGCGTTCGGCGGTGAACGCCGCCGAGGCGCTGGGGGATGGCGCCACGGTCGCACAGGTTGCCGCGGCGCTGGCCCGGGGCGCAGTCCACGGCGCCCGCGGCAACTCGGGGGTCATCCTGTCGCAGATTGTGCGGGGGATCGCCGATGCCGCCGCCGATCAGGACGCCATCGGCGCCGAGGTGGTGCGCCGGGCGCTGCGGCAGGCCTCGCAGTTCGTGATCGCCTCGATGAGCACTCCCGTCGAGGGCACCATCGTCTCGGTCCTGGCCGCCGCCGCCGAGGCCGCGGACCGCGTCGCCGATGGCACGCCTACTGATGATCTCGCCGGCCTTGTCAGCACCGCCGCCGACGCCGCGGTGGCGGCCCTGGAGAAGACGCCCAAGCAGCTCGACATCCTCGCCGATAACGGTGTAGTCGATGCCGGCGCTCGCGGCCTTGTCGTCATTCTCGACGCCCTGGTGTCAGTGGTGGCCGGAGAACTGCCCACTCGCCGCGAGTACAGCCCATCACCACCGAAGAACGCGGCTTCACAGGTGTGGGTGGCCGGGCCCGGCCGTGGCTCGGGCGGACTGAACCTGGACCCTCCACGGGAACTGCCGCCCGAGTTCGAGGTGATGTACCTGCTATCCGGCTGTGATGAGCTGCAGATCGCAGACCTGCGAACGCAGCTCGACGGGATGGGCGATTCCATCGCCATCGCCGGAGACGGCGACATGGGGTATTCGGTACACGCACACGTCAACGACGCGGGGGCCGCCATCGAGGCCGGGATGAAATTCGGCACTCCGCAATCCATCCAGATCTCATCGCTGCGCGGTGATGTGGGCGGGGGACACCACGATGGACGGCACCGGCACCGCCGGGTACTGGCGCTGGCCGAGGGCGACGGCGCGGCCACACTCTTCTCCAGCGAGGGTGCGCAGGTCCTGCGCGTCGACGAACCTCCGGCGAGTGCCAAACGTCTCCTCGACGCGGTAGTCGACAGCGGCGCGCATCAGATCATGGTGCTGCCCAACGGATTGATGGCCGCCGAGGAATTGGTGGCGGTCTGTGCCGCGGCCCGTGGATGGGGGATCACGGTCATCCCGTTGCCCTCGGCGTCCATGGCGCAGGGGTTGGCGGCGCTGGCGGTGCACGATCCTGAGCGGATGGCCGTCGACGACAGCTACACCATGGCGCGTGCGGCCGGGGCCACCCGATTCGGGCTGGTGCGGGTGGCCACCGAGCGTGCTCTCACCTGGTCGGGAACCTGCGAGCCGGGAGATGCGATGGGCATCATCGGCGATGAGGTGCTGGTTCTGAACCATGAAGTTGCCAATGCCACAAAGGCTTTGGTGAGCATCATGTTGTCCTCTGGTGGAGAGCTGGTGACGATCCTGCTGTCGGACCAGGTGGATGAATCTCTTGCCGAGGCGCTGATCGAGCACACCCGATCGCACCATGGCGGTGTCGAGGTGATGATCTACCGCACCGGGCAACACACCGATGTCGTTCACATCGGCGTGGAGTGACAGGGTATAGATGGCGCAACTTTCCGATCGTCTCGATCATGTATTGGGACACAAGGCATCCGATGTTCTTGAGGCCGAATTCGGCCTACTGACAGTCGAGGATCTACTCCATCACTACCCGCGCCGGTACAGCACCGACTTCAGCCTGCGCGACGAGCAGGACGGAGAGCGGGCCAAACCCGGTGAGCACACCACGTTGGTGGGGTTCATCACCTCGGCAGAGCTGAAGAGCATGCGCAACCGCAAGGGGCAGTTTCTCGCGGTCATGCTGGGGAGCGCCCCACATGCCGTGCAGGCCACCTTTTTTCATCCGCACAAGGTGAAACGTGATCTTGAGGTGGGCAACCGGGTGATGCTTTCCGGAGCGGTGGGGGAGTTCCGGGGTAAACCCCAGCTGACTCATCCCGACTACCTGGTGCTGGAAACCGCGCTCGGCGAGAGCACCACCACGACGCGGGGGAGTACGGCGCTACGCGGTATCGCCGGAAGCGCGCGGGACGCGTCCACTGCCATTTCGGCATTCCAGCGCAACGTGTTTCCCATCTATCCCGCGACGAAGAATCTGGAAAGCTGGGACATCTACCGCTGTATCGACCAGGTGCTGGCGCAGCTTGATCCGGTGCCCGAGGCGCTCCCGGACGCTGTTCTGGCAGAGCACAACCTGATGTCCCTCGATGAAGCCCTGCGCAAGATCCACATGTCGGAGGACGCCGCCGAACAGAAGCAGGCACGCAGGCGCCTGGCATTCGATGAGGCGCTGGGTCTGCAGCTGGCGCTGGCCATCCGGCGCGGCAGTGATGTCGGGTCGGCGGGTCCGCCGATGCCGCCCGCCGACGGCAAGCTGCGTGATGACCTACTGAGCCAATTGCCTTTCGAGCTCACCGAGGGTCAACAGCAGGTTGTCGCCGAGATCGGTGCCGATCTCGCCGGGGTCAAGCCGATGAACCGGCTGCTGCAGGGTGAGGTGGGCTCGGGTAAGACGGTCGTCGCGCTGCTCGCGATGATGCAGGCGATCGATGCCGGGTACCAGTGCGCGCTCTTGGCGCCCACCGAGGTGCTCGCGGTTCAGCACGCCCGATCGCTGCGTGCGATGCTCGGATCGTTGGCCACTGCAGGCGAGTTGGGGGCTCCCGACGACGCGACCAGCATCGCGCTGTTGACCGGCTCGATGTCACCGGCGCTCAAGAAGCAGATCAAGGCCGACGTGGCGACCGGACTGGCCGGCATCGTCATCGGAACCCACGCGTTGTTGCAGGACTCGGTGGATTTCCACAATCTGGGTCTGGTGGTCGTCGACGAGCAGCACCGGTTTGGTGTTGAGCAGCGGGATCGATTGCGGGCCAAGGCTCCCGAGGGCATTGTGCCGCACCTGCTGGTGATGACCGCCACCCCGATTCCGCGCACGGTGGCGCTTACCGTGTTCGGCGATCTAGAGACTTCGACACTGCGGGAGCTGCCGCGCGGGCGCCAGCCCATCACCACCACCGCGGTGTTCACCCGCGAGAAGCCGGGCTGGCTGGCGCGCGGCTGGGAACGGATCGCCGAGGAAGTGGCTGCCGGGCGGCAGGCCTACGTGGTGGCCTCCCGGATCGATGCCGATGACAAGGACAGTGGTCCCGACGAGGCCGAGGAGAAACGCCCACCGCCCGTCCCCGTCACGGAGTTGTACGAGACCATTCGTGGCTCGCTGCTTCCGGGGCTGCGCATCGGGCTGCTGCACGGCCGGCTCCCGTCGGAGCAGAAGGACGCCGTCATGACGGCATTCAACGCGGGTGAGATCGATGTTCTGGTCTGTACCACCGTGATCGAGGTCGGTGTGGACGTCCCCAATGCCACCGTGATGCTGATCATGGATGCGGACCGGTTCGGTATCAGCCAGCTGCACCAGTTGCGCGGTCGTGTGGGCCGCGGCGGCAACAAGGGCCTGTGCCTGTTGGTAAGCCCTTGCAGCCCAGCAGGTTCGGCAGGACGGCGGCTACGTGCGGTACAGGACACTCTCGATGGATTCACCCTGGCCGAACTCGACCTGGAGGAGCGCCGCGAGGGCGATGTGCTGGGGCGTGACCAGTCTGGCCGCGCGGTGAATCTGCGATTGCTGTCACTGATGGATCATCGCGACATGATCGAGACCGCCCGGGATATGGCCGTGCGGGCGTGCGCCGAGGATCCCGAATTGACGAGCCAACCCGCGCTGGCGGGCATGGCCCGGCGCTTCCTGATCGCCGACCAGATCGAGTACCTGGACAAGTCGTGAGGAATCGCACCATTCTCGTCGTCGCCATCGCGGCGGCGATCGCAGTGGTGGTGGCGTATCAGGTATCGGCGCGGTATCGGCTGCAGCGTGCCAATGCTGTTGCCGGGCAATCGAATATTCCGACACTCGCTCCGGGCGTCGATCCACTGGCCGGGGTGATAGTGGTGCCCAAGAGGGTGCGCGGCAAGGACTATCAGCGTGTTGAGTTCGGCGATGCGTGGTCCGATGACACCGATGCCCCGGGCGGTCACAACGGCTGCGACACGCGCAACGACATCCTGAATCGCGATCTGGCGGACAAGAGCTTCGTGTACACCACCAGATGCCCCAATGCAGTCGGTGCCGGAATGCTGCACGATCCCTACACGGGAGCAATGGTGGGTTTCGCCCGTGGCCCGAAGAGCGGAGAAGCCGTCCAGATCGATCACATTGTTCCCTTGGCGTACGCATGGGACATGGGTGCACGTGAGTGGCAACCCTCCATGCGTTGGCGTTTTGCCAATGACCCCGCCAATCTCATCGCCGTGCAGGGCCAGGCGAACAAGGACAAGGGAGATCAGCCGCCCGCGAACTGGATGCCGCCAAACAAAGCATTCTGGTGCCAGTACTCCATGCAATTCGCGGAAGTAGTTCGTGGATACCATCTTTCGCTCGATGAGCGTTCGGCCAAGGCCATCCGTGAGGCAGCGCAGACCTGTCCACACGGATTACCCGGTCTTTAACTCTGCGGCAGATCTCTAGCCCGTCGGCTAGCGGCGTATTCACGGCTGTAGAGGGATTCTTTGTCATACAACCCAAGCCTGCGACCCACGTTAGGAAGGGTCCGTACCAGCCATGCCATGAAACGTGTTGACGCATCAGCAAACGGCAGCATCTGCAGGAGTGGTGCGGATACGTCTTGGTCGGTGTCGATGCGGGCTATCCGCCAACGATTCCCTTCCTTGCGAAGTAGATAGCGGTCGACTCCGCACCCACGAATAGGTTTACGTGGCCAGGGGATTGCGCTGTGCCAAAATGTTCGTGTTGCGCCACTGTATGGGAATGCAGCCCGCACTTGGCCGTCGAGGAAGTCGTAGTACGGCAGGTGCGTGTCCGTTCCATCCCAAGGGTAAAAGCCAAGTTCACGGGCAAACAGGTATCCAAACCTCGCGAGATCTACCGTCTCTTCGCGCCCGTGGTATTCGAGTTGACCGGTACTGGAAATGGTCCACACCAGGTCGTGCGTCCAGCATTCCTCAAGGGCTTCGGGCGAGTCCTCATTCCAGGCTGCGAACCACGCGCCCCAGAAGTCCGTAATCCCCTCCAGCGGAAAGCCTGCGGCAACATACATGTTCTCCTGATCCCTGCATCGTCGCAGGAACGGCTCGATGAGTGCTTCGGATTCGGCGACTGGTGGATAGACACGGCCTGCAGGGGCTTTGGTTCCCCAGCCGGGGTGGTATGCGTCAACTTTTCGTGCCTCGGTGTTCGTCATGCGATTCCTTTCTTATGCCTTGGTGATGGTGGCGGGCACGCCGCCCTTGACCAATGTCGACAGGCTGAAGAGTTGTTGTGGTTGCCACCCTGGCCGCAGGTGCAGGCGATAACGCTGAAAGATGATGGCCAACAGGTATTGAGCCATCATGTAGGCCATCCCGGTCCCCATGCAGTGGTGCGGCCCGGCGCCGAAGGCCTGGAATGCCAGGCGCGGACGTGCGTTTACTCGACTCTGATCGAAGAACTGCATCGGGTCATATGTTTCAGCGTGCTCGCCCCACCACCGGGGATCTCGGTGAACCACGTACAGCGAGCTTGCGACCAATGTGTATTTGGGGATGGGGTAGCCGCCAAGAATAGTGTCCTCCATTGCGTACCTCGGGTTGATCGGCGAACCCTGAAGCCGCTGACCTTCATCGAAACATGCTCGCGCCCAAGGTAATTTTGGTAGGTCTTCGGGAGTTGGCATGTTGCCGTTAAGAACGGTGATCTCGTCGTAGAGACGTTCCAGATGTTCCGGATGTTGCAGCAGTAGGGCTAGCGTCCAGGACATCGACGCGACTATCGTCTCGTAACCGCCGCCAATCGCGGACATGATCTCCGAGTACACATCGACCTCAGTGAGCGGTTCGTTGCTGTGGTTGCGTGCCGCGAGCAAGATGTTAAGCAGGTCTGCATCATCGGTTGGATTGGCACGTCGATCGCGGATCATTCGACGAACGGTCCGCATGAGATGAACCCCGGAGACCGTCAGATTTTCCTTGCTGAGCGACGGAAGAATGTTTGGCGGAGTTGCCAGAAATAGTCCAGACGCGATGGCACGCATAACGGATCGAGTCGCCGTGTCAGCATGCAGCACTTCATCATCGGAAAGTCTCGTCGAGAACATGGCGTACATGAATGCCGGGAGCACGATCTTCGGCAACTCTGCCTGAAGATTCACCTCCCGGCCGGTGCCGGCAACCGCAAGCCATCGGTCGATGCGGTCCGTGAACACCTCGACGAACTTGTCCGAGACGACTGAGAGATGTTTTTTGCCGAACATGGGCATGAGCTTTTTGCGCCTATCACGAAGCGCTTGGCCTTCGAGGACTTGAACTGGGCAGCCGACAGTCCTTACGGCTTTTTGAAGCCGCCGACCCTGGAGTGGGGCCGACATGCTGTATTTGAGCTCGGTGTTCTCCATGAACTCGCTCACCAGGTCAGGGTGGTTGGCGAGGACCAGCGGATGTATCGGCAGTGGTACCCGGTAGATGTCCCCGTATCTGCGATGGCAGTCCTGCAGGTACTTGTATGGGTTGCGCGCCATGGGAATTGCAGAGCCGATGAAGGGAAGTCCGATTGGGCCGGGTGGAATCGGTCTGTCGCGGCCCCACCCAGTGACCAGACTGAAGGACGCGCGCAGCGGCTTGCGGGTCGGCCAGAATGGATCGTCCTTCAGCGACGCGATCACGGCGCGGCGTCCGGTGGCCCACAGGGGTGGTGTGACCGATGGAGGTCGAACTTCGTCTGCTTCTGCATCGCTGCTATGACGATGTTCCGGGCACTGGGCCGCAGTAGCGGTCAACATCAGTCCTTTCCGCGGTGGATTTCGATTGCCCCTGAGGGGCAGATCTGGCTGGCTTTCGATGCGTCTGTAAGCGATCCGGTGCTGGTTGTGTCCCGCGGGAGGCTCGTGCCATCTGCGTTTTCGGTGAACAGCTGCGGATAGGAGCCGTAGCAATAGCCGGCCCCCATACAGATGTCCCCGTCGACGGTTACGGAGAAGGCTTGTCCACTCATGAGACATTGGACTGTAGATGTAACAGTGTCTCTACGTCAAGAGGTAACATGATCGGTCGTGGATCTAGGCGCAATGTGGACGCAGTGGTCTTCGGGGCAGGCCGCCCCAGAGGATCAGGAGCGTGAGCGGCTGCTTGATGCTGCACGTGCAGAGTTCGTCGCGCACGGGTTCCGTCGGGCAGCGGTGGCAGATATAGCCAAGCGGGCCAAGGTTTCTCGACAGACTCTGAACCGCCGATGCGGCGATAAGGACGACATGGTGTCCGCGGTCGTCGGCCGGGAGGTGCTCCAGTTCTTTCTCACGTTGGCGCCGTTATTGGATCCGGGTGACAAGGTTGAAGACCAGGTTGTTGAGGTGTTCGTTACCGGAATGCGTGAATGCCGGGTGAACCCGGTGGTTGCGGCGCTCAAGGAGTACGAGGCCGAATCGATGTCGATGAGACTGTTCGAGACCGAACACGGCAATTACCAGCTGGCACTTTCCGTTCTTGTCATGCGGTTGATGGGGGACGGGTATCCGGAAGAGGGTGCCAAGCAGGCTGCCGAGCTGATCATGCGAATTACCGCGACTCTGCTGTTGGCTCCGTCGAAGGTCCTTCGTGCGGACACAGACGAGGAGGCAAGGAATCTCGCCGTCACATACTTCCTGCCGGTGTTGGCAGCGGCGCGTGTGGTGACGGATTAGCACGAGCGCTGCCCTTCTCTTGGCGTGTCCTGCCTCGGTCGTTCATTGCGGAAGTGGTTCGTGGATAACATCTTTCGATCGATGAGCGTTCGGCCAAGGCCATCCGTGAGGCAGCGCAGACCTGTCCACAACCGTTGAATCTGTGGTAGACAGGGACTGAAGCCCGAACAGGTGGTGGTCGTTAATGAAGAGAGTTCGGTGGGGCTGGTTACTTGCCGTTGTGGTCATGTGCGCCCTGATTGGTTCGCCCGTCGGTATGCCGTCCGCGGCAGCTGCTGCGTGTCCCGACGTTGAGATCGTCTTCGCGCGAGGCACTTTTGAGCCGCCGGGTGTCGGTGGAACGGGAGAGGCATTCGTGTCCGCGCTGCGGGCGCGGACCAAGGGCAAGTCGGTGGAGGTCTATCCCGTCGAGTACCCGGCCTCCCTGGCCTTTGCCACTGCGGCCGACGGTGTGATCGACGCGAGTAACCGGGTCAAAGATGTTGCCGCGCGGTGCCCCAACACCAAGATCGTGATGGGCGGATTCTCGCAGGGTGCTGCGGTTGTCGCCTACACCACGGCCGACGCGGTGCCCCCGGGGTTCGAGCTGCCGGAGGGGATCACCGGGCCGATGCCGCCCGAGGTCGCCGACCACGTCGCGGCGGTAGCGCTGTTTGGTAAGCCCTCCACGGGATTCCTGCAGCGCATCGACAACACGGCTCCGCCGATCAACATCGGGCACCTGTACGCGGACAAAACGGTCGACATGTGCGTCCCCGAGGACCCGATCTGCTCCGCGGACGGCAGCGACAACGCCGCCCACGGTTCGTACGGAGACAATGGGATGACTAACCAGGCTGCCGACTTCGCAGCCCGGCAGATCGCCTCGACGGCGGAGTCGGCTAGCGCTTCTCGATGAGTTCGATCGTCGCCTCGATCACGGCGATATCGGATGCCCCCGGCACCAGGATGAATTCGTCGAGCCCGGCCTCGTGTGCTCCGTCGAGGGTGCGGTTCAATGCGTCGGCGTCGAAATTGGTCAACGTTTTCGGAACATTCTCGGCGATCTGCGGTCCGAAGATGGCCAGGTAGTCACTGGTGAACTGTTTGAGTTCGGACTCAGCGTCGGGGATGCCCAGCGTGTAGAAGCAGCCACTTGAGAGCAGCGGCGGTTCGGCGTGTCCGGCTTCCTGCCATGCCGTGCGCGCCGCTCCTGCCGAGTAAGCAAGCTCTGCCGGCGAGCCGGAGACACTGAACCCGGTGATGCCGTCGGCCCATTGTGCCGCGCGGGCCAATGATTTCGGGCCGATCGCGGCGGCGACGATGGGTGGACCACCGGGTTGAACGGGTGCGGGTCCCACCGGGTCGGCACCCTCGAACGGGGGCTCACCCCGCCACAGCCGCCGCAGCTCGGCCACCTGGTCATCGAGGCGCTGGTGGCGTCGGTCAAAGGATGCGTCCAGCGAGCGGTAATCGTGTTCGCGGCCACCGACCCCGACTCCCAGGGTGAACCTGCCGGCGGACAACACATCCAGCGTCGCCGCCTGTTTGGCGACCAGCGGCACCGGATATGCCGGCAGCACAGACACATTCGCGAGTATCCGGATTCGCTCGGTGACCGCCGCCGCACCCGCGAGTGTCACCCACATGTCTTGGTTGTGATACGAGATTCGTTCACCCGAGGAAATCGTGGAGAACGGCCCCTCGTCGGCGAGGCGCGCCCAGGTGATCGTCGACTCACGGGTGTACTCCCGGCACATAAAGGGCAGGGCAATGCCGATATCCATACCGGCAGCCTAGGAGCACTCGCTACGGTTACGTCGTGAGCCTGTTACGTGACCTCGCCCTGCGTGTCAGCACCGCCGCGACACCGCATATCCCGATCCCCGTTCGAAGGGCGGCAGCAGGCCGCCAGGTGATCATCGACGGCAACATTCTCGACCCGTCGACCCAGCTGCTGCTGCGCGGTATGGCGTTGCTGGGAGAGGGGGAGATCACCAAGGGCGAGGACGTCGAAGACAGTCGCGCCAACATCCGTAAGCAGTCGGCCTTGCTGTCCTTCAGCACCCCCGTCGGGCAGGTGCGCAACTTCTCCATTCCGGGCCCGGCCGGGCCTATCCCGGTCCGCCATTACCGGCCGGTTGTCGAAGACACGGGTGCGGTGCTGGTGTTCTTCCACGGCGGCGGCTGGGTGATCGGCGACCTGGAGACACACGACCAGGCGTGCCGGCAGACCTGCCGCGACGCGGGCGTCTCGGTGCTGTCAGTGGACTATCGGCTGGCTCCCGAACATCCGGCACCCGCGGCGGCCCAGGACTGCCTGGCGGCCTATCTGTGGGCTGTCGAACATGCCAATGAGCTCGGTGCCACCCCGGACAGGGTCGCGGTGGGCGGCGACAGCGCCGGCGGCAACCTGGCCGCCGTCGTTTCGCAACAGGCACGCGACACCGGGGCGCAACTGCCGCTGCTGCAATTCCTGATCTATCCAGCCGTCGACTTCACCGTGCGCAGGCCATCACGCGATCTCTTCGCCGAGGGCTTCTTCCTCACCAAGGCGGCCATGGACATGTTCGAAGGTCACTATCTGGACGGGTCCGACGTCGAGAAGACCGACCCCCAAGTGTCACCGATTCTGGCCGCTGACCTTTCCGGACTGCCCCCGGCGCTCATCACGACGGCGGGCTTCGACCCATTGCGCGATGAGGGCAACGAGTACGCGGCGAAGCTTCGGGCCGCCGGAGTGCCGGTGGACCTGCGGGTACAGGGTTCGCTGATACACGGTTTCTACAACATGGCCCGGCTGCGCGGCGCGCCTGCGGCTGCGGTGGACGAGCTGACGTCGGCCTTGCGCGCACACCTGTCTCGCTAATTCTGCCCGGTAGGCTGTTCGCGTGGCCAAACCGAAGCAACCTCCTAGCTACGACCTCAAGAAGGCGGAGCAGCGCCGAAGCCAGCTGATTCAAATCGCACTCACGGCGATCGTCGTGCTGTTCGCCGCGGGGCTGGTCGGTTTCATCGTCGTCAAGAACAAGAAGGACCCGGGTCCGCCCGCTCCGCCCGCGGGTGAGGTGAAGGCAGTCGAGGTGGTCACCCCCGGCCCCGCCAAGCTCGTCACCAAAGAGGGAACCACCGAGCCCAAGGTGGTCCTGACCCTGATCGAGGATCCGATCTGCCCGGCCTGCGCCATGTTCGAGCAGGAGTTCGGGCCTACCGTCAAGAAGCTCATCGACACCGGTGCGGTGCGCGCGGACTACGACATGGTCGGGATCCTGGACGTGCCCCGGCTCAAGCGCGACTACTCGTCGCGGGCGTCGGCGGCGGCCTACTGCGTGGCTGACCAGTCCCCGGAGCTGTTCCTCAAGTTCCACTCAGCGCTCTATGACCCGAACAATCAGCCCGATGAGGTCAACGCCAAGACCTGGCACGACGACAAGTGGCTGACCGACCTCGCCAAGAGCGTGGGTGCGTCGGACTCGGTCTCCAAGTGCATCAAGGACAAGAAGTACATCAACATGGTCAAGGAACTGGGCCCGAAGCTCAACATCCAGGCCACCCCCACCATTCGGATCAACGGCAAGGACTGGGAAATCGGGAAGGGCACGACCCCCGCTGACCTGATCAAGGCCGTCACGGACATCACCGGACCCGTTCCGGGCCTGCCGTGACCCTTCGTCCCGCGACCGCCTGGTACGTCCTTGTCGCCGGGGTGGCCGGACTGGCCGCCGCGCTGGCGCTGACCGTTGAGAAGATCGAGATCCTCATCGATCCGACGTACGTCCCGTCCTGCAGCCTGAATCCGATCATTTCCTGTGGTTCGGTGATGACGACCGAACAGGCCTCGGCCTTCGGCTTCCCCAACTCGCTCATCGGCATCGTGGCGTTCACGGTGGTGCTGGTGACGGGAGTCCTGTCGGTCGCCAAGGTGGAGCTGCCGCGCTGGTACTGGGGCGGTCTGGCCATCGGCTCGTTACTCGGGGCGGTCTTCGTCCACTGGTTGATATTCCAGAGCCTGTACCGGATCGGCGCGTTGTGCCCGTACTGCATGGTGGTCTGGTCGGTGACGATTCCGCTGTTTGTCGTGAGTACTTCGATTGCCTTGCGGCCCTTGGGATCTCAGCGCTGGGTTAGAATTCTGCATCAGTGGCGATGGTCGCTGGTGGCGTTCTGGTTCGCCGCGGTGATCCTGGCGATCCTCGAGCGATTCTGGGATTACTGGATCACACTCGTCTGAACCGATTTGTGAAGTTCAGCGGACGCGCGTTCGCTGAATCCTCACGGTACGGTCTGTGACTATGTTCTCGAAGGTTCTTGTCGCCAACCGCGGTGAGATTGCGATCCGGGCATTTCGTGCAGCCTACGAACTAGGTGCCGAAACCGTCGCTGTCTACCCATATGAAGACCGCAACTCGGGTCATCGGCTGAAGGCCGATGAGGCCTATCAGATCGGTGAGAAGGGCCATCCGGTCCGCGCCTATCTGTCGGTTTCCGAAGTGGTCAAGGCCGCCAAGAATGCCGGCGCCGACGCGATCTACCCCGGTTACGGTTTCCTCTCCGAGAATCCCGATCTGGCCGCGGCGTGCGCCAAGGCGGGTATCACCTTCGTTGGACCGCCCGCGGACGTGCTGGAGCTGACGGGTAACAAGGCCCGGGCGATCGCGGCCGCGCGGGAGGCCGGTCTGCCGGTGCTGTCCTCTTCAGAACCCTCGGCCTCGGTCGACGAGCTGCTGACGGCCTCCGAGTCGATGGAATTCCCGGTGTTCGTCAAAGCGGTCGCCGGTGGCGGTGGCCGAGGCATGCGCCGGGTCGCCGAACGCGAGCAGCTGCGTGAGGCGATCGAGGCGGCCAGCCGGGAGGCGGAGTCGGCCTTCGGAGACCCGACGGTGTTCCTGGAGCAGGCCGTCATCAATCCCCGGCATATCGAGGTGCAGATCCTCGCGGACACCGCGGGCAATGTCATCCACCTCTACGAGCGCGACTGTAGTGTGCAGCGGCGTCACCAGAAGGTCATCGAGCTGGCACCCGCGCCCAACCTGCCCGCAGAGCTGCGCGAGAAGATCTGTTCGGACGCGGTCGCTTTCGCGCGACACATTGGGTACAGCTGCGCAGGCACCGTCGAGTTCCTGCTCGATGAGCGTGGTCGTCACGTCTTCATCGAGATGAATCCCCGGATTCAGGTGGAGCACACGGTGACCGAGGAGATCACCGATGTGGACCTGGTGGCGAGCCAGCTGCGCATCGCCTCCGGCGAGACCCTCGACGATCTTGGTCTGCACCAGGAGACATTGCCGGCGCCACGGGGATTCGCCCTGCAGTGCCGCATCACCACCGAGGACCCGGCCAACGGTTTCCGTCCCGACACCGGCCGCATCACGGCCTACCGCAGCCCGGGCGGTGCGGGTATCCGCCTCGACGGTGGCACAACGCTTGGCGCCGAGGTAGGCGCGCACTTCGATTCGATGCTGGTGAAGCTGACCTGCCGTGGGCGGGACTTTCAGACTGCGGTGGCACGTGCGCGTCGCGCCGTCGCGGAATTCCGCATCCGCGGTGTCGCCACGAATATCCCGTTCCTGCAGGCAGTTCTCGACGATCCGGACTTCCGGGCGGGGCATGTCACCACCTCATTCATCGAGGAGCGCCCGCAGCTGCTGACGGCCCGATCCTCGGCCGACCGCGGCACGAAGATCCTGAATTACCTGGCCGATATCACCGTCAACAAGCCTCATGGGGCCAAGCCCTCGAAGGTGTATCCGCATGACAAGTTGCCGGCGATCGATCTGTCGGTGCCGCCACCGGACGGGTCGCGCCAGCGGCTGTTGGCCCTGGGGCCCGAGGGGTTCGCGAAGGCGCTGCGGGAGCAGAAGGCGGTTGGTCTGACCGACACCACCTTCCGTGACGCGCATCAGTCGCTGCTGGCCACCCGGGTGCGCACCACCGGTCTGCTGGCGGTCGCGCCGTACGTGGCGCGGCTTACCCCCGAGCTACTTTCGATTGAGGCCTGGGGTGGCGCGACTTACGATGTGGCGCTTCGCTTCTTGAAGGAGGATCCGTGGGAGCGGCTTGCTGAACTGCGTGAGGCCGTCCCCAACATCTGCCTGCAGATGTTGTTGCGCGGCCGGAACACCGTGGGGTACACGCCGTATCCGGAGACCGTGACCAAGGCCTTCATTCGTGAGGCGACTGCCACCGGCGTCGACATCTACCGAATCTTCGATGCGCTCAACAACATCGAGGCCATGCGCCCGGCGATCGACGCCGTGCGCGAGGTCGGCGGCTCGATCGCCGAGGTGGCCATGTGTTACACCGGTGACCTGTCAAACCCCGGTGAAAACCTCTACACACTGGACTACTACCTCAAGCTCGCCGAGCAGATCGTCGACGCGGGCGCGCATGTGCTCGCGATCAAGGACATGGCGGGCCTGCTGCGTCCGCCCGCGGCCGCCACCCTGGTGACGGCGCTGCGGTCGCGGTTCGACCTGCCGGTGCATGTGCACACGCATGACACCGCGGGTGGGCAGCTGGCCACCTATCTGGCGGCATGGCAGGCGGGCGCCGATGCGGTGGACGGCGCGGCGGCGCCCATGGCCGGAACCACCAGCCAGCCGTCGTTGTCGGCGATCGTGGCTGCGGCCGCGCACAGCGAGTACGACACCGGAGTGTCCCTGACCGCGGTGTGTGATCTGGAACCGTATTGGGAGGCGTTGCGAAAGGTCTACGCCCCCTTCGAATCAGGGCTCCCTTCGCCGACCGGACGGGTGTACACGCACGAGATTCCCGGTGGGCAGCTCTCGAACCTGCGCCAGCAGGCCATCGCCCTGGGGCTGGGCGACCAGTTCGAGGAGATCGAGGCACGATACGCCGCCGCCGACCGGATGCTCGGGCGTCTGGTCAAGGTGACCCCGTCCTCGAAGGTGGTCGGCGACCTGGCGCTGGCGTTGGTGGGTACCGGCGTGAGTGCTGATGAATTCGCTTCGGATCCTGGTCGTTTCGATATTCCCGAGTCGGTCATCGGGTTCCTGCGCGGCGAACTCGGCGATCCGCCGGGTGGCTGGCCCGAGCCGTTCCGGACACGTGCGCTCGAAGGTCGCGGTGCGGCTCGCGCGGAGGTTGAGCTCACGGCCGATGACGAGGCTGCGCTCGATGGTGACAGCGCGACCCGGCGGGCGGCGTTGAATCGCCTGCTGTTCCCCGGTCCGACCAAGGAGTTCCTGGCCCACCGCGAGCAGTACGGCGACACGTCGCGGCTTTCGGCGAACCAGTTCTTCTACGGCCTGCGGTACGGCGAGGAGCACCGCGTCAAGCTTGAGAAGGGCGTCGAGCTGCTGATAGGCATCGAGGCGATTTCGGATGCCGACGAGCGCGGTATGCGCACCGTCATGTGCATCCTCAACGGTCAGCTACGTCCCGTGCAGGTGCGCGACCGGAGCATCGACAGCGCGGTAGCTAGTGCGGAGAAGGCCGATCGGTCCAATGCAGACCATGTGCCTGCGCCCTTCGCGGGTGTGGTGACTCTCAACGTGGTGTCGGGCCAGGAGGTCGCGGCAGGCGAGACCATCGGCACGATCGAGGCCATGAAGATGGAGGCCTCCATCACCGCGCCCAAGGCGGGAACCGTTGCGCGGGTGGCGCTGACCGAGACCTCTCAGGTCGAGGGTGGGGACCTGCTGGTGGTGATCAGCTGACCCGGATCATCGCCGGTGCCGCGGGCGGACGCCGGATCGCGGTGCCGCCGAAGGGAACCCGGCCCACGACGGATCGGGTACGGGAGGCGCTGTTCAGCATGCTGGAGGCGCGCCTGGACTTCGACGGAATCGCGGTCCTTGATCTGTTCGCGGGCTCCGGTGCGCTGGGCCTGGAGGCGCTGTCGCGCGGTGCCGAACATGTGACGTTCGTGGAGTCGAACGCCGCCGCGTCGAAGGTGATCTCGGCCAATATCGCGGCGGTGAACCTGCCCGGTACCGAGCTGCGGCAGGCTGCGGTATCAACGTTCCTGTCGACATCACCTGGCCGCGCCTACGATCTGGTTCTCGCCGATCCGCCGTATTCGGTTTCTGCCGAGGAGGTTTCGGCTCTGTTGTCACGCCTGACGGATCACTGGGTGAGCGACGATGCCCTCGTGGTGCTCGAGCGCGACGCCTCGGGGCCCGAAGCGGTGTGGCCGGACGGCTGGGAGGTGTCCTCACGCAAGTACGGGGGCACACGGCTCGAGCTGGGATCTCTGTAACTGTCCAGGTAATCCACAGCGCACGTTTACCTATCGGGCGCACACTTCTGGCCATGACCCCGCTGCAGCGATACATCGCCGAGGAGATCGCCACGGACCATGTCGAGGGACTGCTGACGCGGCGGGAGGCCATCCGACGGCTGGCGCTCCTGGGCGTCGGTGCCACCGCTGCCAGTGCGCTGATCGCGGCCTGCGGTAGCGAGAACAAACCGGACAACACTTCCGCCACCACCGCGACGCCGGTCGCCACGTCGCCGCCGCCCGGTGCGGACAAGGTGGTGGCCACCGAGCCGATCACCTGGAGCGGACCCAACGGCACGCTGCAGGGGGCGTGGGCACCGGCGGCGCAGCCGCGTGGCTCGGTACTGGTGATTCACGAGAACAAGGGCCTCAACGACTGGGTTGGTTCGGTCGCGGGACGTCTTGCGGGCGTGGGCTATTCGTCCCTGGCGATCGACCTGTTGTCGGAGGAGGGCGGTACGTCGACGTTCACGGACCCGGCCGAGGCAACGGCGGCGCTGGGCAAGGTTCCCACGGAGCGCTTCGTCGCGGACCTGAAGTCCGGTGTGGACGAGATTCTGCGCCGGGTTCCCGACAAACCCGCCGGTGTGGCCGGATTCTGCTTCGGCGGCGGCCTGGTGTGGCAGCTGCTGGCAGCGGGGGAGCCACGGCTGGCCGCGGCCGCCCCGTTCTACGGACCGCTTCCGGACAACCCGGACTTTTCGCGGTCCAAAGCGGCGGTCCTCGCGTTTTACGGTGAACTCGACAAGCGGGTCACCTCGTCGAAGGATGAGGCCGCGGCGGCGTTGCAGCGGGCAGAGCTGGTTCACGACATCGTCGTCGAGCCCGGTGCGGACCATGCCTTCTTCAACGACAGCGGCCCCCGCTACAACCCCGCCGCGGCGGCAGATGCCTGGCAGCGTCTGACCACCTGGTTCGGTCAGCACATTGGCTGATGGGCGCTTAGTCTTGCTCACCATGTGGTGTAGAGCGGTAGTGGTGGCGGTGGCATCCGGTGCGATATCGATCGCCGCCGCCGCTGTCGCGCTGGCCGACGACGGAGACGCGCCGGCACCGCCTGCGCCAGAGCCGTCCGTGTCTTCGCCTGTCGCGAACCTGCTGCCCGGAGGTGCGAAGGCTCCGGTCGGCCCATCAGTTGCTAACGACGCCTTGTCCGCTGGCCTCCCGGCTCCGGTCGCGGGCCTGGGAGCGCCGGGCGGTCCGTTGTCGGCCGAAGGCCCGCTGTTGTCTCCCAGCGGTCCGTTGTCGGCCAACGGTCCGCTGACAGCGTCGGGCGGTCCGCTGGCGACCGATGGTCCTGTGCTGTCACCGACCAGTCCGGTGTCACCGCTCAACGAGATTTGCGGATCCGGCAGCCTGCTGAAGTCGGTGACCGACAGATTCGCCGGAGTCATTCCGGACAGCACATTGGCGTCGATGCAGAACCAGCACCCCGTCGGCACTGGCAAGTGCCCCGCGACTCCGCCCGCGGACGATCAGGCCCCGGTCGTTGATCAACCCGGAAATTAGCCGCTCAGGTATTGCCAATCAAGCCGCTTAACAATTACCCGTACGTTCCTGGATTCGGTCTGCTCCGAAACCATCCGTACCTCCCTTGATTTTGGGTGGTACCGGGAGCATCATCACTTCTTAATGTGAGGTGAGTCACAGTCAAGACGGTGGGTATTGCCTAACGCGAGGAGTTTGACGTGGTGGTGCGGGGCATCAAGGCATTCAAGAAAATCATGCAAACGACATTCGACCCGGAGCGGGTAATCCCGGAAGACATTAGAGTGACGGAGTTTACCGGCGATAACAGCCTGCGACGGAAAGATCTTTGTCAGCATCCGATTCCTGCCGATTCCCTGATATGGAAGTATTGGGGGCGCCTTGACGTGATGTATTTCGGTAGCGGGGTATTGGGTCCTATTGCGGGTGCATGGCCGCAGATGGCCAGGGGGACCGCGGGTTCCGTTCTTTTCACTGGTGACAGTTCTTTCCGTGCACGCGCCGCGATATACAAGAAACGGCGTCAGCAATCCCGCGAGTACATTTACGGGTCGGTGTATGACGCTCCGGAAGATGCGAAGAAATATGGGCTGAAGACCCGTAACATGCACAAATCTGTGAAAGGCACACTGCAGGACGGCACGTTTCATGCTTTGAATGCGGAAACCTTCTATTTCGCGCATGTCACCTTCTTTTATCACCACATGCTCCTGGTAATCGAGCGGCTACATTTCGGCGGGGCCATGCCGCGCGCGATAAAGGAGCAGATATTCGAGGAATCCAAGGAGTGGTACAGCATTTGGGGGGTCGACGATAGTTCCCAGCCGGACACGTACGAAGATTTCGAACGGTATCTGGGAAACATCGAGCGCAACTATTTGGTGAACTCGCAGGTAACTCAGGCCATGCTGGAACAGTTCATGGAGCGCCGGGTGGCGCCGCGGTGGTGGCCGCCGGTCATGAAGAAGCTTGTGTGGCCCTGGCTGGTGGGTCGGCGGCAAGTCGTTGTCGGTAGTTATCCGCCCCATGTGCGGGAGCTGTTCAATGTGGAGTGGACCCCCGAGGACGAGGAGATGCTGCGCCGCTTTACAGCCATGTTCAGGCGGCTCTACGCGGTTCTCGAGCGTGTCCTTCCGCTGAAGTTCTTCTACTTGCCGATTGCCGTGCGGGGCTTCGAACGGGAAGGGATCGATCCACGCAACATCACCCTGCAGTCCGCGCGGCAAGCACTCCGGGAGAATCGCGCCCGCCGCGCTGCGCTGGAAAATGCGCCAGCAGATGAGGCGAAGGGGATGGTGGCCTCCAGCTGAAGCCCGGCCACTCAGCTAATCTGCGAGGGTGGGGCCAAAAGGGTGGACATCGCTGAGCGCAATCGTCGCCGTCCTCGTGCTCGGGCTGTCGTATCTGTTCGGTCAGGCCTACTGGAGTACACGCGCGATTGTGGGAAATCCCGAACCCGCGCATGATCTGCCTGCCTACGCCGAGCTTCTGGTGCCCGTGCACGCCGAACGCGCGGGTCAGTTGCCTCGTCCGGAGAACGCTGCCAAGTGGAGCGTGGACGGTATCAAGCTGCCCGAAGGGCATCTGATCATCAGCCCAGCGGGCCGTTCGCTGGCGTGGGTGAGCAATGCCGCGGTGGTTGACATCCAATCGCTCTGGTTGCGGTTGGCGGGCCGTTTCGATCGAACGGGGCTGTGGCCCTTGGCCTCCCGTGGGCTCAGTGGGGATTTGCGTCGGCCATGGTCAGACGCCGAAGACCTTCGGCACCTTGTCGAGCCCGCCGATGTTGACGCCTTTGACGCGAAATCTTTTCTTGTGAAAGAGGTTTCGTCTGCCAATGCTGCAGCTGTCGACGTACCGGTTGTGCCCATCACGCTCGAGCAGCGCACTCAGCCGCCCCAGCGTGCACTCCCGTTGACCGCGGATCATCTGGAGCAGGGCTCGCTGCTGATTCTGGTGCCCACGGCACGTCCGGCCGACGCGCTCAATGCCCTGGGATGGACACACGGCGTGAACTACGACCTCTCCGAGGCCGCGCTGGCGGCGGTTCTCCGGTCCTGGGAAGACCGGTTCGGTGCGGTGCTCACGAGCGTGGACTTCGACGCCATCGACGTGGAAGTGACGCGGCCGCCGGGCGCCGATCTTTCGGTAGCGGTCGGCTACGAGCACTACGGGTTCTGTCCCGACAACATCGATCAGGGCGCGGGTATCTTGAGCGCCTATGCCCGCCAGATCAGTGGTGCGCGAACCTGGAAGTTTTGGTGGGACTAGCGCAATGGCCGCACTAGTCTGAATCGGATCTTCGGCCGGGTAAACGGGAGGCGCACATGCGTTACGGCGGCGTAGTAATGGTGAGTGGTGCGTTGTCGGCCGTCGTGTGGCTTGCCGGCTGTTCGTCGGGCGGAGGCTTGCGACACGACTCGCCGGTAAGCAATCCGGCGTCGAGCGCGGCAAGTGGTGGCCAGGCGGCCGGTCCACGTGTAGTTGTCGACGGTGTCGTGAGATCGGTTGAGAATCGGGTCGAGTGCGTTACCGCAGCCGATATGACCTTCGTGAACATCGGTAGCGAGAATGATGCGATTGCCGCCACGCTGGCAGCGGGCGATAACCCGACCCTGAAGAGTTTGACCCTGGGAATCATCGATGGCCACCCGGTGATGTACAACTCGGGGCATGGTGCGACTGAGCCGACGGTGACCAAGTCCGGGCAGTCCTACAAGATTTCCGGCACCGCCACCGCCGGTTTGAGTACACCCGCGACCTTCGAACTTGAGTTCACCTGCCCAGCCAGGAGATAACAGAATCATGGTGAGTCTGTAACGCACCGCACGAATCGCCCCGCCACCGTTGCCGAGGAAATACCCTTAGGTCTATGACTACAAGTGTCGGGCAGGACCTCGTCAAGCACCTCTGGAAGACAGCGGTGGTATCAGGAGTTTTGGCGGTAATCGTTGGCGCCGTGGTGCTGATATGGCCTCAAATCACCGTGCTGGTCGCCGCATACGCTTTCGGCGCATACCTATTGATATCCGGTATTGCTCAGGTCGTTTTCGCCTTCACGCTGCCGGTGTCGTCGGCCGGGATGAGGGTTCTGTTGTTCCTCACCGGCGTGATCTCGTTCGTCCTCGGTGTGTTGTGCTTCAAGGACGAGCTGAATTCGATTCTGCTGCTGGCCATCTGGATTGGTGTCGGCTGGATCGCCCAGGGCATTGCGGGCACCATCACGGCCGTCGGTGACAAGGAACTTCCCGGACGGGGCTGGCAGATCTTCAGCGGAATCATCTCGACAATCGCGGGCATCGTGCTCATCGTGTACCCGATCAGCTCGATCTTGACTCTCACGCTGGTCGTCGGTATCTGGCTCGTCGTGATCGGCGTACTGCAAATCGGTAGCGGTATCGGCATTCGCTCGGCCACTAAATCGTCCGCATGACGGGAGCTGTCTGCCCCGGCTCGTTCGATCCGGTAACCCTCGGGCATCTGGATGTTTTCGAACGAGCCGCGGCGCAGTTCGATGAGGTCGTCGTCGCTGTGTTGATCAACCCCAACAAAGCGGGCATGTTCACCATCGACGAGCGCATCGAGATGATCCGCGAGGCCACCGCCGATCTGCCCAATCTGCGCGTCGAATCGGGGCAGGGCCTGCTGGTGGACTTCGTGAGAGCGCGGGGTCTGGGTGCGATCGTCAAGGGGCTACGCACCGGCACCGACTTCGAATACGAACTCCAGATGGCTCAGATGAACAAACACATCGCCGGTGTGGACACCTTCTTCGTCGCTACCGCCCCCGCGTATTCGTTCGTGTCGTCCTCGCTTGCCAAGGAGGTGGCGACGTACGGGGGAGATGTCTCGGCGTTGCTGCCTCCTTCTGTTCATCAACGACTTCTCGGGAAACTGCGTGGCCAGGCACAATAGAAAACAGGCCGCGCAGAAATAGCCGACACACCGGTCAGCTAGCACGGTCACAGCAGTCACACCAGGCACACTGGTAACAGTGGAAACTCGCGTGAAGGGTGTAGCCGTGTACCGAGTATTTGAAGCGCTCGACGAGCTGGGCGCCATTGTTGAAGAAGCGCGCGGCGTTCCGATGACCGCCGGATGCGTCGTGCCCCGCGGCGATGTCCTTGAGCTGATCGACGACATCAAGGACGCCATTCCCGGCGAGCTCGATGACGCCCAGGATGTTCTGGATGCCCGCGATGCGTTGCTGCGTGAGGCCAAGGAGCATCACGAGACGGTGATCGGCCAGTCGAACGCCGATGCGGAGCAGACACTCAGCCATGCCCGCAACGAGGCTGACCGGCTACTGGCCGACGCCAAGTCGCAGGCCGATCGCATGGTTGCCGAGGCGCGTAACCACGCTGAGCAGACCGTCGGTGAGGCGCGTGAAGAAGCGGCCCGCACGCTGGCCAACGCCAAGCGTGAGCAGGAGAGCACCGTTGCCCGGGCAAAGGCCGAGGCAGATCGCCTGGTCGACTCGGGTAACGCGTCCTACGACAAGGCCGTGCAGGAAGGCATCAAGGAGCAGCAGCGCCTGGTGGCCCAGACGGAAGTCGTGCAGGCGGCGAACGCCGAGTCCACCCGACTGATCGATGCGGCCCACGCCGAAGCCGACCGGCTGCGCGGCGAATGCGACATCTACGTCGACAACAAGCTGGCCGAGTTCGAGGACTACCTCAACGGCACGCTGCGCTCGGTGGGCCGTGGCCGTCACCAGCTGCGCACCGGCGCTGGTACCCACGACTACGTGCAGCGTTAAGATTGGGTTCATGCCGGGACCTTTCGTTCTTGATGTCCTGGCCCTCGGGCTTGGGCGGCGTCCTGGGTCGATGCAGGAGATCGAGCGCACCATCGCTAGCCCGGTGCGCATCGGCAACGACCTGATCGCGATCCCCGAGGGCGCGGACGTGGATATGGATCTACGTGTCGAAGCGGTTTCGGAGGGCGTTCTCGTCACCGGAACCATCGCCGGAGACCTCGCGGGGGAATGCTCACGCTGCCTGGAGCCGATCACGGGCCATGCGGATGCGTATCTCACCGAGCTCTTCGCGTACCCGGATAGCGAGACCGAGGCAACCACCGAGGAAGACGAGATACACCGGGTTGTGGACGGCCTTGTCGACCTTGAACAGACCATCGTCGATGCCATCGTGCCCGACCTGGAATTGGCACCGCTGTGCCGGCCCGATTGCCCGGGCCTCTGCCCCGATTGCGGCATCGTTATGGCGACCGCCGAAGCCGGTCACCACCACGACAAGATCGATCCGCGTTGGGCCAAACTCGCCAATTTCGGTGACGACCAGTGAGCCCTGCCCCAGAGAATCGGTACGACGATCTGCGCGCGGCGATTGGGGTAAGGGTCGGCGACGATCTGCTGACGCTGGCGCTCACGCACCGCAGCTATGCGTACGAGAACGGTGGCCTGCCCACGAACGAGCGGCTGGAGTTTCTCGGCGATGCCGTGCTTGGCCTGACGATCACCGAGACGCTGTACCACAGTCATCCCGACCGCTCGGAGGGTGATTTGGCGAAACTGCGTGCCAGCATCGTCAATACCCAGGCCCTCGCTGGAGTGGCCCGCGGCCTGACCGGCAACGGTTTGGGCGCGCACCTGTTTCTCGGCAAGGGCGAGGAGAACACGGGCGGCCGCAACAAGTCCAGCATTCTTGCCGACGGCATGGAGTCGATTCTGGGTGCGGTCTACGTGGAGCATGGGCTCGAGGTCGCGCGCGCGGTCGTGCTGCGATTGTTCGGCCAGCTCCTGGAGACCGCGCCCAAGCTCGGTGCCGGTCTGGACTGGAAGACCAGCCTGCAGGAACTGACCGCCGAAAAGGGTTGGGGCGCACCGTCATATGCGGTTACCTCGACGGGACCCGATCATGACAAGGAATTCACCGCCACCGTGATGGTCAACGACGCCGCGCACGGCGTGGGCGTCGGCCGGTCCAAGAAGGAAGCCGAACAGCGGGCGGCCTCGGAGGCTTGGAACGGCATCAACGGGTCAAGTGCCTGAGCTTCCCGAGGTGGAGGTGGTCCGCCGTGGGCTGCACCATCATCTCGTCGGGAAGACCATCGCATCCGCGTCTGTGCATCACGACCGGGCCGTGCGCAGGCAGCCCGGAGGCGCCGTCGAGCTGGCGGGACTGCTTGCCGGACAACAGATCAGCGGTACCGGTCGCCGGGGCAAGTATCTGTGGTTGACGCTGGGCGAGGGACAGGCGCTGGTGGTCCATCTCGGGATGAGCGGCCAGATGCTCATCGGACCCATTTCCCGGCCGCAGCATTTGCGTATTGCCGCGACACTCGATGACGGATCGGTGTTGAGCTTCGTCGATCAGCGCACCTTTGGCGGCTGGATGGTGACCGATGTCGTCACCGTCGATGGCAGCGACCTCCCGGAGCCGGTCGCCCATATCGCGCGAGATCCGCTCGATGAACGATTCGACGCGTCGGCCGTGGTCACCCGGCTGCGCGGTAAGCACACCGAGATCAAACGGGCGCTGCTCGATCAGACCGTGGTGTCCGGTGTCGGCAACATCTATGCCGACGAGGCTCTCTGGCAGGCGAAGGTGCACGGACGTCGCCTCACCGACGGCATGAGCCGTGCCAAGCTCACCGAGGTGCTCGACAGTGCGGCCGGTGTCATGCGTCTGGCGCTCGCACAGGGCGGTACCTCATTCGACGATCTCTATGTGAATGTGAACGGCGAATCCGGCTACTTCGAGCGCTCTTTGGAGGCGTACGGACGCGAGGGTGAGCCATGCCGCCGCTGCGGACGCGCCATGCGCCGGGAGGCTTTCATGAACCGGTCGTCGTACTTCTGCCCGGGCTGTCAACGGCTGGTTGAACCCCGTTAATAGCGCGTCAAGAGGCCCGATGCGCCCGTCAGGGACGCGTAAAGAACGCAGGTAGTGCCCTTGGCCGGGATCATGATTCCTGCGTGGTTGATTTCTGGTACCTGGTCCTGATCGTCGTGGGCTTCGCCTTGTGCGTCGCCGTCGTGCGCGGATTGCAGGCGCGATGACCGTCGACGTCATCACCAACATTGTGCTGATTCTCGTGTCGGCCGCGCTCGTCGTGTATCTGGTGGTCGCACTGCTCGACCCGGAAAGGTTCTAACGGTGAATTCCGCTCTGGCGGCCGGTCTTCAGATCGGCTTCGTCATTCTGGTGCTCGCTATCGCGTACATCCCCTTGGGGGACTACATGGCGCGCGTTTTCACGGGCCCGCATTCTCTGCGCGCGAGCGGCCCATCAACCGTCAAGCATTCGCTCGTCGAGCGAGTGATCTACCGCGCGGGCCGGGTGGATCCGGAGACCGAGCAGACATGGGTGGGATACACCCTGTCGCTGCTGGGATTTTCGTTCGCGAGTGTGCTCTTCCTCTATCTGCTGCAACGTATCCAGGGTGTGTTACCGCTTTCTGGCGACCTGGGCGCGGTGAGCCCTGCGGTGGCCTTCAACACCGCGGTCTCCTTCGTGACGAACACCAACTGGCAGTCGTACACACCCGAGACCACCATGACCAACCTGACCCAGATGGTTGGACTGGCCGTGCAGAACTTTGTCTCCGCGGCTGTCGGGCTGGCAGTCGCGGTGGCACTTGTTCGCGGCATCGTGCGAACCACGACCGGGGGAGAACTCGGCAATTTCTGGGTTGACCTGGTGCGGGGAAGTTTAAGGATTCTCCTACCCCTGTCATTTGTGGTCGCACTGATCCTGTTGTCCCAGGGCACCATTCAGTCGCTGTATACGCATTTCGATGCGACAGCGCTCGACGGCACGGCGCAACACATCGCGCTGGCCCCGGTCGCCTCGCAGGAGGCCATCAAGGAAGTCGGAACCAACGGCGGTGGCATTCTGGCCGCGAACTCGGCGCACCCCTTCGAGAACCCGACGCCGCTGACCAACATCGTCGAGATCCTCGCCATCCTCATCGTCCCGGTGTGCCTGACCCGCAGCTACTCAACGATGGTGGGAGACAAGCGCCAGGGCCTGACCGTCCTGTCCGTAATGGCCACCCTTTTCGGCGGCATGCTGGCCTTTGTCACCTGGGCGGAGTCGACTCCGCGCGGCATCGCCGCGCAGGCGGCCGGTGCCATGATGGAAGGCAAGGAGGTCAGATTCGGCATTCCCGCGACCAGCTTGTTCGCGGTGGCGACCACCGGAACCTCCACGGGCGCTGTAGATGCCGCACATGACAGCTTCACCGCCGCCGGCGGTGGAGCACTGATACTGAACATGCTGTTCGGCGAGATCGCGCCGGGCGGTGTCGGCACGGGCCTGTACGGGATTCTGGTGCTGGCCATCATCGCGGTGTTCGTCGGTGGGCTGCTGGTGGGCCGCACACCGGAATTCCTGGGCAAGAAGATTGGGCGACGCGAGATCACCATGGCCGCGCTGTCCGTGCTCGTGATGCCCGCCCTCGTACTCATCGGCACCGGAATCTCGGTGGCCCTGTCGACAACTCCGGGATATCAAGGCAACAGTGGAGATCCGGGGACCGCGCAGTCCATCCACGGGTTCTCCGAGGTGTTGTATGCCTACGCCTCGGCCGCCAACAACAACGGCAGCGCCTTTGGTGGGCTCACGGTGACCAGCCACTGGTTCCAGGCATCCCTTGGCGTGGCGATGTTGTTGGGTCGCTTCCTGCCCATCATCTTCACGCTGGCGCTGGCCGGATCGCTTGCCACTCAGCAGAAGACACCGGTGTCGGCCGGAACTCTGCATACCCACGGCCCCATGTTCGCCGGATTGCATACCGGCACCGTGCTCTTGGTGGCCGCACTCACCTTCTTCCCGGCTCTGGCGCTGGGACCGATCGCCGAGGCTGTCCTGTGAGCAAGACCGTAGTAAGTACCGGAGTCTTCGACCCCACCCAGTTGGTCAAGGCGCTACCGCTTGCGGTGCGCAAGCTAGATCCGCGGCATATGGCCCGCAACCCGGTGATGTTTGTGGTCACTGTGGGATCGGTGGCCACCACGGTGCTTGCGGTATTGCATCCGTCGATCTTCGCGTGGTCCATCACCGCCTGGCTGTGGTTCACGGTGGTCTTCGCGAACCTGGCCGAAGCTGTCGCCGAAGGGCGTGGCAAGGCGCAGGCGGCGAGCCTGCGAGAGGTCAAGCGTGACACCGTCGCCCGCAAGCTAGTGGGAGACGGTCACGGGAACGAGACCGAGGAAGAGGTCGCAGGGAGTGCGTTGCGGCCAGGTGATCGTGTCGTAGTCGAGGCCGGCCAGGTAATTCCCGGTGACGGCGACGTGGTGGAGGGCATCGCGACGGTCGACGAGTCGGCCATCACCGGTGAATCAGCGCCCGTGGTTAGAGAATCCGGTGGTGACCGGTGCGCCGTGACCGGCGGCACCACCGTGCTGTCGGACCGAATCGTCGTACAGATCACCGCGGCACCCGGTGAGTCCTTCGTTGACCGGATGATCGCCCTGGTGGAGGGTGCCGCGAGGCAGAAGACTCCTAACGAGATCGCGCTCAACATCCTGTTGGCCTCGCTCACCATCATCTTCCTGTTGGCCGTCGTCGCGCTCGGTCCTATGGGCAATTATGGTGGTGAGCAACAGGATCCGATCAAGCTCATCGCATTGCTCGTGTGCCTGATCCCCACCACCATCGGTGCTCTGATGTCGGCCATCGGTATTGCGGGCATGGATCGTCTGGTGCAGCACAACGTGCTGGCCAAGTCGGGGCGCGCGGTGGAGGCGGCTGGTGACATCGACGTCCTGCTGATGGACAAGACCGGCACTATTACCTTCGGTAATCGGCAGGCCACCGAATTCATTGTGGCGCCGGGTATCACGCACGAAACCCTCGCCCAGGCCGCGCGGGCCTCGAGCCTTGCCGATGAGACCCCCGAGGGTCGCAGCATTGTGGAACTGGCCACCGGCGGGAGCGAATCGGCCGGGGAAAGAAGCGATGAAGTCTCGCGGGAAGGCGAGTTTGTGGCCTTCACCGCGGCCACCCGGATGAGCGGTTTAGATACCGCCGACGGCAAGCAGATCCGCAAGGGCGCCGCTGATGCGGTGTTCACCTGGGTGGCAAGCCTTTCTGGTGTTCAGGAGGATGACCCCGCGGTGGTCGCGGTCCGCAAGGTCGCAGATCAGGTGGCCAGCGAGGGCGGCACCCCGTTGGTGGTGGCCGACCACGACGGCGCCGAGACGCGGCTGCTGGGCGTGATTCGGCTCTCTGACGTCGTCAAACCGGGTATGGCTGAACGCTTCGCCCAGATGCGAGCCATGGGGATACGCACCGTCATGGTGACCGGTGATAACCCGTTGACCGCCAAGCAGATCGCCTCCGAGGCCGGTGTGGACGACTACGTCGCGGAGGCCACCCCGGAGGACAAGCTGGAGCTGCTGCGCCGGGAGCAGAAGGCCGGCCGGCTCGTCGCGATGACCGGTGACGGCACCAACGACGCCCCGGCGCTGGCGCAGGCGGACGTGGGTGTGGCCATGAACACCGGGACTTCGGCCGCTAAGGAAGCCGGGAACATGGTGGACCTGGACTCCGATCCCACCAAGCTCATCGACGTGGTGGCCATCGGCAAGCAGCTGCTGATCACCCGGGGCGCGCTGACCACTTTCTCGCTGGCCAATGACCTCGCGAAGTACTTCGCGATCCTGCCCGCGTTGTTCAGCGGCATCTACCCGCAGCTGGGTGAGCTCAACATCATGCGACTGGCCACTCCGCAGTCGGCGATCCTCTCTGCCGTCATCTTCAACGCCCTGGTGATCATCGCGCTGGTGCCGTTGGCGCTCAAGGGTGTTCGTTACCGGCCGGTGGGCGCGGGGGAGTTGTTGCGGCGAAATCTGTTGATCTACGGGCTTGGCGGCGTGATCGTTCCGTTCGTGGGGATCTGGCTGATCGATCTGGTTGTGCGTTTCATACCGGGAATTGGGTGAGTTGGTAATGACGAAGATTTCCATAGCGTGGCTGCGGCAGTGTGTGGCAGGCCTGGTCGTGCTGCTGTCGCTCACCGTGGTACTCGGTGTCGCGTACCCGGCCGCGGTGTGGCTATTCGGCCGCATCGATTCCAGATCCGCGGAGGGCTCACCTCTTACGGACCGTAACGGCTGCGTGGTCGGGTCGGCACTCATCGGGGTGGACCCACAAGCCTCCGGTTCGGATCCCTACTTCCACACTCGGGCCAGTGGCGATCCCGCCGCCGGAGTGCCCTCCAACCAGGGACCGAATAGTGAGAAGCTGAAGACGGATGTCGATACTCGCCGAGCCACCATCGCCCGGCGCGAGAGCGTTGATCCCGCACGGATTCCCGCCGACGCGGTGACCGGTTCCGGTTCGAGTCTGGACCCCGATATCAGCCCGGAGTATGCGGCGCTGCAGATACCGCGGGTGGCGGCGGCCACCGGCGTGGGCACGGCGCGGCTCGCGGAGTTGGTACAAGCGCACACGTCTTCCCGGCAATGGGGCATTCTGGGGGAGCCGCGCGTCAACGTCCCCACACTGAACGTGGCACTGGGCCTGACCGGCCCACCCTGCCGATGAAGGAGAGACGGTGCCTGACGGTCTTCGCGCACGCGGGACTTTGCGGATCTATCTGGGGGCCGCACCCGGTGTAGGAAAGACCTACGCCATGCTCAACGAGGCACACCGCCGGGCCGGACGTGGCACCGATGTGGTCGCGGCAACGGTAGAAACTCATGGCCGCTCCAAGACCGCGGAGATGCTCGACGGCTTAGAGCTCATTCCGCCCAAGGAGACGACCTACCGCGGCACGCTCATGCACGAGCTGGATGTCGATGCGGTGCTGGCCCGCAAGCCGGCGCTGGTACTCATCGACGAGATGGCGCACACCAATGCGCCGGGTAGCCGGAATCCCAAGCGCTGGCAGGATATCGACGAGATCCTGGACGCCGGGATCGATGTGCTGACCACCATCAACGTGCAACACCTGGAAAGCCTGAACGACGTTGTCGAACAGATCACCGGAATCGTGCAGCGCGAGACCGTCCCCGATGCTGTGGTGCGACGTGCCGAGCAGGTTGAGCTCGTGGACATCACGCCGGAGGCATTGCGGCGCAGGATGGTTCACGGCAATGTTTATGCGCCGGAAAAGGTGGGATCGGCGCTGAGTAACTACTTCCGGACAGGCAATCTGACGGCGCTGCGTGAGCTGGCGCTGCTGTGGCTCGCCGATCAGGTGGACGCCGCGCTTGCCAAATACCGTTCGGACAACAGGATCACCAAGACCTGGGAGGCACGTGAGCGCGTAGTTGTCGCGGTCACGGGCGGTCCTGAATCGGAGACCCTGGTGCGGCGGGCAAGCCGTATCGCCGCCAAGTCGAGCGCCGAACTCCTGGTAGTCCATGTGGTGCGGGGCGACGGACTGGTCGGGGCATCGACGGCGGTCATGGCGCGGGTACGCCGACTGGCCAACGATATTGGGGCCTCGGTGCAGACCGTCACTGGAGACGATGTACCGCAGACGCTGCTCGACTTCGCACGCGGTGTCAACGCCACCCAGTTGGTGTTGGGTACCTCACGGCGTTCGCGATGGGCCAGGATCTTCGACGAAGGGGTGGCCGCGGCGGTCATCCGAGACTCCGGCGCCATCGACGTGCACATGGTGACGCATGGGCACGCCGGGCCGGTGAGGCTGCGCAGTGGGTCCATGCCGCAAGAGGGACGCAAGCGCCTGATCATCAACTGGTTGGCGGCGATCCTGGTGCCGCCGGCCACCGCGTTGTTCATTCATTTTTTCGACTCCGCGCTCGGGGTCGGCAGCAAAAGCGCGTTGTTTCTCATTGCGGTGCTGGCCGTTTCATTGCTCGGCGGTGTGTCGACCGCGCTGGTGTCGGCCGTCATCTCCGGGCTGCTACTCAACTATCTGTTCGTTTCGCCGCGCTACAGCTTCACCATCGGCGAGACCGACAACGCACTGACCATCCTGATGATCATGGTGACCGCCGTCGCGGTCGCGGCGCTTGTCGACGCGGCCGCCACGCGCGCTCGGCAGGCTCGGCGGGCCGCCCGAGAAGCCGAGCTGCTGGCGCTCTTCGCCGGTGGCGTCCTGGTGAATTCGGATCTCTCGGCCCTTCTGGAGCGGGTACGCACCACCTACAACCAGACCGCGGTGAGTCTGCTGTGCGCGGAGGGACCGGCCGTGGCGAGTGTCGGGGAGCACCCGCCCACACGGGAGTCCGAAGCCGACTCGGTGTTCCGGGTCGACGATGGCGCGTACGCATTGGCCCTCAATGGGCCGCCGGTGCCCTCCGCCGACGCGCGGGTGCTGCAGGTGGTCGCCGGAACGGCGGTTGGTTTGGTTCGTTCGGCGCGGCTGGCCGAGGAAGCGTCGCAGGCCTCTGCCCTTGCCGAGGCCGACCGGTTGCGGCGGGCACTGTTGTCTGCGGTGAGCCATGACTTGCGTACGCCGCTTGCCGCGGTCAAGGCCGCCGTGTCGAGCCTGCGCAGTCCGGACATCGAGTTCTCGCCGGAGGACACCGCCGAACTGCTTGCAACCGTGGAGGAGTCGACCGATCAACTGACGGCGCTGGTGGGCAATCTGCTGGACTCGTCGCGGCTGGCGGCGGGGGTCGTCAAGCCCCGTGCGGTGCCGGTGTACGTCGAGGAAATCGCGCATCGAGCCCTTCTGGGTGCCACCGAGAACGATCGCAAACGGGTACATCTGGACCTGAACGGTGCGGTGGTTCGGGCAGACCCGGGCCTGCTGGAACGCGTATTGGCCAACCTTGTCGACAATGCGCTGCGATACTCACAGGCAGAGGTGCTGGTCAGCTACGAGGAGGTAGAGGACCGCACGCTGGTGATCGTCGCCGACCACGGGAAAGGGCTGGAGGCATCCAAACGCGGTGCCGCCTTCGATGCGTTCCAGCGGCTCGGCGATCGTGACAACACAGTGGGTGTGGGGCTGGGACTTTCGGTGGTGAGGGGTTTCGTGGAAGCAATGGAGGGCACGGTGAACGCGACCGATACGGCAGGCGGCGGTCTGACCATGATCGTTGACCTACCGAGTGTCGGAGTGCTGCGATGACGCGGGTGCTGGTGGTTGACGACGAACCGCAGATCCTGCGCGCCTTGCGGATCAATCTGTCGGCGCGTGGCTATGAGGTGGTGACGGCTTCCTCGGGGGCGGGTGCGCTGCGCGCGGCCGCCGAGACCCAGCCCGAGGTGGTCATTCTGGATCTCGGGTTGCCGGATATGGATGGCACCGAGGTGCTCGCCGGGCTGCGCGGCTGGACCGAGGTTCCGGTGATCGTGCTTTCGGCGCGCACCGACTCGGCAGACAAGGTGGAGGCACTCGATGCGGGTGCCGACGACTATGTGACCAAACCTTTTGGCATGGACGAATTCCTGGCCCGGCTGCGGGCAGCGGTGCGCCGCGGCACACCGGACAGTGCCGAGCCGGTGGTCCGCACCGAAACATTCGACGTGGATCTTTCGTCACACAAGGTGATTCGCGATGGCAGGGAAGTGCATCTGACGCCTACCGAATGGTCGATGCTGGCGGTGCTGGTGCGTAACCGCGGAAAACTTGTCGGGCAAAAGGAGCTGCTCCACGAGGTCTGGGGCCCGGCGTACAGCTCCGAAACTCATTATCTACGTGTGTATCTGGCGCAGCTACGACGCAAACTGGAGATCGATCCGGCTCATCCGAAACACCTGCTCACCGAGGCGGGGATGGGGTACCGCTTCCAGGAGTGACAGGTCAGAAGGGCGGGCGGCCCAGATCGATCTGTTGAACGTCGGGATCGCAACCCGGGCGGTACTTGGGCACCAACTGACCGTAGGTGGCCCGGAAATTGTCGGCACCGACCTTCTCAACGGTTTCCGGTGAGGCCAGCAGAAGGTAGATACCCATCGGAGTGATCCGTTTGGTGAAGCAGGTATCGACCACCGTGAAGGTCTGCCGCATGGCGGACGTCGGCACGATCTTGGGATCGCCGGGCGGGATGTACACCAGCTCCTCGATGCGAGGCGCCCACGAACCAGACAACAACTGCGCCCGTACCTCGCTGTACGGACGCAGCAAGAGTGACTCTAGCGCGACTATGGGTTCCGCCGCGGCAGTTGGCGCCGAGAAAAATGAGGCGCAGAAAGCCATCGCGGCCGTGATGGCGGCGATTACATAGCATTGCGGGCGTGACGTCATTATGGGTAGAGCGTACGGGCAATCGGCGCTACACGGGACATAGCTCCCGGGGTGCCGAAGTGCTGATCGGATCAGAGACTGTCGACGGGGTCTTCACCCCCGGTGAGCTGCTCAAGATCGCGCTTGCGGCCTGTAGCGGGATGTCCAGCGACCAGCCCCTGGCCCGCCGCCTGGGCGAGGACTACCAGGTGCGCATCGACGTCAGCGGCCCGGCCGATCGGGAGCAGGAGCGCTACCCGGTGCTCGACGAGAAGATGGTCATCGATCTCAGCGCGCTCACACCCGAGGAGCGCGCGCGGGTACTGACCGTCGTGGAACGTGCCGTCGACCAGGTCTGCACGGTGGGGCGCACCCTGAAAGCCGGAGCCGAGGTGAACTTCAGTATTGAGTCCTGAGGTCCGCCTTGACGCCTGGGTGCACGGACATGTCCAGGGAGTCGGGTTCCGCTGGTGGGTGCGATCCCGCGCCCTTGAACTCGGCCTGACCGGATATGCCGCGAACGCACGCGACGGCCGGGTCCACGTCGTCGCGCAAGGGGACAAGGCCGAGTGTGAACAGCTGCTTGCCAAGTTGAACAGCGGTGAAACGCCAGGTCGCGTAGATCTTGTGGTGGATAGCTGGCAGCAGCCCGGCGAGCCTGTTTCCGGGTTTAGCGAGCGTTAGCGCCAAGACCGGTATTCTGGCCCGCTGTGCACCTCAAGAGTCTGACGCTGAAGGGCTTCAAGTCCTTTGCTTCGCCGACGACTCTGCGTCTGGAGCCGGGTATCACCTGCGTCGTCGGCCCCAATGGTTCGGGTAAGTCCAATGTTGTGGATGCCCTGTCCTGGGTGATGGGCGAACAGGGCGCCAAGGCCCTGCGCGGCGGCAAGATGGAAGACGTCATTTTCGCGGGGACGTCGACCCGCGCACCGTTGGGCCGTGCCGAAGTGACCCTGACCATCGACAACTCCGACCATGCGCTGCCGATCGAATACTCCGAGGTGTCGATCACCCGTCGGATGTTCCGGGACGGCGCCGGTGAGTACGAGATCAATGGCCAGAGCTGCCGGCTGATGGACGTCCAGGAGCTGCTGTCCGACTCGGGCATCGGCCGGGAAATGCACGTCATCGTCGGGCAGGGGCGCCTGTCGCAGATCCTGGAATCGCGACCGGAGGATCGTCGCGCCTTCATCGAGGAAGCGGCCGGTGTGCTCAAGCACCGTAAGCGCAAGGAAAAGGCGGTTCGCAAGCTCGAGTCGATGGCCGCCAACTTGGCCCGGCTCACCGACCTCACCACCGAGTTACGTCGTCAACTCAAACCCCTTGGTCGCCAAGCGGAAGTTGCGCGCCGCGCCGCCACAGTGCAGGCCGATCTGCGCGATGCACGACTGCGTCTGGCCGCCGATGACCTGGTGACTCGCCGGGCAGACTTCGACGGAACCAACGATGCCGAGACGGCGCTGCGCAAGCAACACGCGGAGATCAGCGAGAAGCTCGACGTGGCCACCGCCCTGCTGACCGAGCACGAGACGGCGCTGAGCGAACTCATGCCGCAGGCCGAGCTGGCGCAACAGACCTGGTTCCGGCTCTCGGCGCTCGCCGAACGGGTCAGCGCCACGGTCCGGATCGCGGGCGAGCGGGCCAGCCACCTCGATGAAGTCGTCACCGCGCCGACCGGCCCGGATCCTGAAGAGCTGGAGGCCCAGGCGGAGCGCGTGGCCGAGCAGGAACGACTGCTGATCGCGCAGCTGGAAACGGTCACCGAGCAGCTGACCACCGCGAAGGCCGAGTTGTCGGCCAAGGAGGCTGCCGTCGCCCAGGCGCAGCGCCAACACCTGGCCGCTGTCGCTGCCGAGGCGGACCGCCGTGAGGGCCTGGCCCGGCTTACCGGTCAGGTCGACACGATGCGTACGCGACTGGAATCGATTGACGGTCAGGCGCAGCGACTCACCGATGCGATCGGGGAGGCGACGGTGCGCGGCGAGGTCGCACAGACCGAGTTCGACACGGTCAAGGCGCGGGTGGCCGAGCTGGACCAGGGTGAGGTCGGACTGGACGAGCACCACGAGCGCTCGGTCTCGGCGTTGTCGATCGCCAATGAACGTGTGGCGGAGCTGCAGTCGGCCGAAAGGCAGGCCGAACGGCAGATCGCCTCGCTCAAGGCGCGTATCGACGCTCTGGCCATTGGCCTGGAACGCAAGGACGGCTCGGCCTGGCTCGCTGAGAATCGCAGTGGTGCAGGAATTTTTGGATCTATCGCGCAGCTGGTCAAGGTGCGGCCCGGTTATCAGGGCGCCATCGCGACCGCGATGGGCCCGGCCGCGGACGCGGTGGCCGCCGAGAATCCCGCCGCGGCGCAGGCGGCGGTGGCCGCACTGAAGGCTTCCGACGGTGGACGAGCAGCGATTGTGTTCGGCGACTGGCCCGCACATGCGCACACACGTCCGGCGATCGCTCTGCCGCCCGGGGCGCACTGGGCGGCCGATCTGGTGGAGGCGCCCGAACGGCTGGCCACGGCGGTGTCGGCAATGCTGGCCTCGGTGGTCGTCGTCGACGAGCTGGGCGCCGCCATCGAAGTGGTGCTGGCCAACCCATTGCTGCGGGCCGTGACCATCGATGGCGACCGGGTAGGCGCCGGGTGGGTTGCCGGCGGCTCCGACAAAAAGCAGAGCACGCTGGAGGTCCAGGCCGCCATCGAGGCTGCCGGAGAAGAGCTGCGGGCCACCGAGACTCAGGTGGGCGAGATTTCCGCCGCGCTGGCCGGCGCGCTGGCGGAGCAGACGGCCCGTCAGGACACTGCCGAGCAGGCACTGGCCGCTCTCAATGAATCTGATGCGGCCATCTCCGCGGTGTATGAGCAGCTGGGCCGGGTCGGCCAAGACGTCCGTGTTGCCTCCGACGAGGTGAAAAAGCTCACCCTGCAACGTGATCAGCTCGAACTTGGCCGCGCCAAGACGATGGAGGAGCTGGCTGAGGTCGAGGCGCGGCTGCGCAATGCCGAAGAAGCGCCCAACCTGTTCGATGACGAGCCGATTGACCGCGACGACATGGCCATCGAACTGGAAGAGGCGCGTTCGGTTGAGATCGAGGCGCGCCTGGCGGTACGTACCTCCGAGGAACGGGTGAATTCCGTTCGCGGTAAATCTGATTCGTTGCGCCGTGCCGCGACGGCCGAGCGCGAGGCGCGTGTGCGGGCTGAACGAGCGGCGGCCAGCCGGATGCGGGCGGCCGCGGTGGCGGCCGCGGTGGCCGAGTCGGGACGGTTGGTTGCGGCTCGCCTTGAACACGTGGTCGCCGCGGCGTCCGCGCGCCGGGACTTGCTCGGCGCGACCCGCGCGCAACACACCGCCGCGATGGGTGCGGTGCGTGAGGAAGTCCGCGAACACACGCAGAGCCTGGCGCGTCTGACCGATGCGCTGCATCGCGATGAAGTTGCCAAGGCCCAAGCGGCCCTGCGCATCGAGCAGCTCTCCGAGCAGGTACTCGAACAGTTCGGTATGGCCGCCGACGACCTCATCGCCGAGTACGGTCCGCATGTCGAGTTGCCGCCCTCGCAGCAGGAACTAGACGAATACGAGCAGGCCCGCGAGCGTGGTGAGCAGGTGAGCGCGCCGCAGCCCATGCCGTTCGACCGGGACACTCAGGAGCGCCGCGCCAAGCGCGCCGAGAAGGACCTACGCGAGCTCGGCAAGGTGAATCCTCTTGCCCTGGAAGAGTTCGCGGCTCTGGAGGAGCGCTACAACTTCCTGTCCACGCAGCTCGAGGATGTCAAGGCGGCCCGCAAGGATCTGCTCGATGTCGTCGCCGACGTCGACGCGCGCATTCTGCAGGTCTTCACCGAGGCGTATGCCGATGTGGAGCACGAGTTCAAGGGCGTGTTCTCGTCGTTGTTCCCCGGTGGTGAAGGCCGGTTGGTGCTCACCGACCCCAACGACATGCTCACCACCGGTATCGAAGTGGAGGCGCGCCCCCCGGGTAAGAAGGTCAAGCGCCTGTCACTGCTCTCCGGTGGCGAGAAGTCACTGACCGCGGTCGCCATGCTGGTGGCGATCTTCCGCGCGCGGCCCTCGCCCTTCTATGTGATGGACGAGGTCGAAGCCGCGCTCGACGACGTCAACCTGCAGCGCCTGATCGGCCTGTTCGAGCAGCTGCGGGAGAAGTCGCAGCTCATCGTGATCACGCACCAGAAGCCGACGATGGAGGTCGCGGACGCGCTCTACGGCGTCAGCATGCGCGATGACGGCATCACGCAGGTGGTCTCGCAGCGCATGCGCGGGCTAGAGACCCAACTCGCGAGCCAAAACGCCTAGCGTTTCAGCACGTTTGGCGGGATCGCCCAGCACCTGAATGGCCACCTGGGTGGCGCCGGCATCCCGGTGCTCCTGCAGCCGGGCCGCGATCTGTTCGGGAGTGCCGTATGCGACGAGGGCGTCCACCAGTCGGTCGCTGCCGGGCTTGACCAGATCCTCCTTGCTGCCTGCGAAACGCTCCAGCATGGACAGGTAGTTGGTCAGGCCCAGGTACATGTCCAGGGCTTGGCGGCCGAGTGCGCGGGCCTCGTCGGCATCTGTGGTGAGCACCACCTTCTGCTCCGGCACGATGATCGCGTCAGGTCCCAGAAGTTCACGCGCCCAGCGGGTATGCGATGGCGGTGTGAGGTACGGGTGGGCCAAAGCGGAGCGCTCCGCCGCGAGCTTGAGCGACTTTTCCGCGAGTGCGGCGAGCCCCCTGCCCTCCTTCGGAACACCGACTTCATCAAGCACATTGAGGTACTCGACCAGTCCGGTGTACGGCTTGTAGACGACGCCGCTGTCGATTTCGGGGTGGCCGGCGCCAATGCCCAGAATGAACCGCCCGGGGTGAGCGGCCTCGATGCGCTGCCACGACGCGCCTGCTTCGCGTGCGGGCGCCGACCAGATGTTCACGATCGCGGTCACGATCCTGATCCGCTCAGTGGCCGAGAGCAGCGGGTCGACCCATGGCAGATCGGCGGGAGGCGAACCACCCAGCCATGCGGTATCGAAGCCCAGATCCTCGACGGCGCGCAAAAGATCTGCGTCCACCGCCGAGTAGAGGGTGAAGAAGCCGTACGGTGCGAACTCTGGTGTGGTCACCTCACGGCGAACGCACTTGTCCGCCGCTGGTATTCCCCAATGGCTACTTGTCGGAGCCGCAGCTGCAGTTGGCCCCACACTGACAGTTGGTACAGGTGCAGTTTGGGTTGTCGCAGCTCGCGGAGGTCTCGGGTGCGACGGTCTCATTGCTAGTCATGCATATGATGCTACGCCCGGAGGGCTATTCCTTCGCGGTATTGCGCCACCAAATGGCCGCGCCGACCGCCACCAACCCGAGGATGAACAACCACGGCCAGGCCCCATGCAAGTACACCCAGCCTGAGATCGTGCGCTGAATCTTCCCGGCCGCGTTGATGATCGGATCATCGGGGTTGCCATTGGCGTGGAACAGCCTGACCTCGTAGCTGCCGTAATAGCCCACGTAGGCGCCGACCACGAGAAGGATGGCGCCGCTGATCCGATTCAGATAGGGCAGTGCGCGCCGCATGGCGTTCAGCAGCACCGTACTTGCCAACGCGGTGGACACGGCAAGCGTGCCCACCACCAGGGTGATACCGGAGGCGTATGCCAGATACACCATGACACCGTCGAACAGGGAGCCGCTTTCAAAGGTGGTGCTGGTGACTGCCAGGAAGGGGCCGATGGTGCAGGACAACGAGGCCACCGCGTATCCCACGCCGTAGCCGAACATGGAGCCCAGCCGGGTGGTGGGGGCATTTGCATCCAGCACCTTGGGCATGAGCGCGATGATGTCGCGCCCGGACAACAGCCACAGACCGAGGATCACCAGGCCGATTCCGAAGACCACCGTCACAAACGGCAGATACCGCTGCACCACGGACGCCACCGACACCGTCAACAACCCGAAAACGGTGAAGACCGCGACGAACCCGGCTGCCATCACCACGGTGGCGATGACCGCGCGAGCCAAAGCCCGCGACTTGCCGATTTCGGCACCGGGTCCGCGCACCACAAGGGCGAGATAGACCGGCAATAAGGCGAATCCGCACGGGTTGAGCGCGGCGATCAGCCCGGCTGCGAAGGCAAGTGAGGTCAGGTCAGTGCCTTCACCCGGTCGCTGAGCTCCTGTTCGGACATCGACGATGTCGGGTTGTTCACAAAGTCCGAGGTGCCGTTGGAGTTGATGAACAGGTAGGCCGGCTGCCAGGGCACACCGAACTGCCGCCACAACGAACCGTCGGCGTCGTTGAGGTTGGTGAAGTGAAGGTTGTAGCGCGAAATGAATCCCTCCATTTCTCCCACCGAACCGCGGCCGGAGATGCCGACGAAGGTGACGCGGGGATTAGCCGCCGATACCGCGCTCACATGCGGTCCCTCGCCGTTGCAGAACGGGCAATAGGCGGCCCAGAACCACAGCACGACCGGCTTGCCCTTGAGGCTGGCACCGTTGAAGGGCGCGCCCGAGACGGTGGTGCCGGTGAAATCGAGCAGGGAGTCGGCTCGCGCCACAGGCGCCCGGACGATGCCGGCCGATATCAACAACACTGCGACGGTGACCGCAAGAGTCCGCGCCACGGCCCGAAATTTATTACGTCCCCCGAATTGGATATTCATGCCAAGAACCTCCTGGGACGAGATGGGACTCCCGCAGTGTATGACGGGTCTGGCCTGTTTAGCGGGGGCTTGAGCGCGGACGCAGTGAAACTCGCCGCAGCTGGGCGATCGTATTGACATCGGCACAGTGCATGGCGATGCGCAGCTCGTCGAGGAATTGCTCGAGCCAGGCGATCACCGCCTGCGGCGACTGCACCGCCGGTGCCAAGAGAGGGAGCGCGACTGACACGACGCTGGCGCCCAGTGCGATCGCCTTGGCAGCGTCCATCCCGGTGCGTATGCCGCCCGAGCCGACGAGAGGCAGGTGTGGCAGCTCGGCATGCACCTCGGCGAGTGCATCGGCTGTCGGGATACCCCATTCGGCGAGCTCGGGAGAGGTGATGGCGCCGAACCTGACGAACTGCTCCACCCGGGCCCAGGACGTGCCGCCCGCGCCGGCGACATCAATGGCCGCAAGACGGCATCCGCTAAGGCGGCGCGCTGCGGCGCCACTGATGCCATGGCCGACCTCCTTGAGGAGCACCGGAAATTCGACCGCGTGGGTCAGCTCGGCGAGCCGATACACCTGACCGGTGAAATCGGTGTCGCCGTCGGGCTGTACCGCCTCCTGCAGCGGATTGGTGTGCACCGCCAGCGCATCCGCCCCCACCCGCTGCACCAGGTCGTTGAGCTGCGCGGCAGCCGCGGTGTTGCCGAGCTGTGCCAGCCCGATGTTGCCGATCAGCAGGATGTCGGGTGCTACCTCGCGCACCGCGAACGTCGCCGCGCTGTCAGGGTCGACCAGCATCACCCGTTGCGAACCCAGCATCATGCCGATGCCCAGCTCTTGGGCGGCGGCCGCGAGGTTGCGATTGATGGTGGCCGAAAGTTTCGCACCGCCGGTCATGGCTCCGATGAGAACAGGTGCGGCCAATCGCTTGCCCAGAAACTCGGTGGACAGGTCAACCGCGGCGAGGCTGGAATTGGGCAACGCCATATAAGGCAGGTCGAGTCGTTCCAGTCCCGTGGTTCGGGTGACGTACTGCACTGGATCGCTCAGGCAGGCGTCAATGTGGCGCTTCTTGCGTTCCTGTAACAATGCCCTGGTGCCTTTTGAAGTGTGGATCGCCATCGCGATCGTCGCCGTCGTGGTTTTTGCTGCATTGGTCTTCGGACTGGTGCGTTACCGCTCCCGTCGTATCAGCCTGACACGTTCCGACACAAACACGGGGATCACCGAGGGCGCCACACCGGCCGACCGTTCCGGCGGATACAGCGCCGGGTCCACCATCACCTTCAGTGAGGGCGGAGCGCAGGCAACTCCCGTGCCCAGTGTGGGCGATGACGCCGAAGTTCCGCGCGACGCGCCGCGGCGCACCATCTCCAATGTTCAGCTGCCTGAACCCGCAGCTGAACCGAAACCGCAGCCTGAACCCGCCGCGACACCTGAACCAGAGCCCGAGGCGGTCGCCGAACCCGAACCGGCGCCCGAACCAGAGCCCGAGGCAGTCGCCGAACCAGAGCCGCACCACGCGGCGGTGCTCGATGAGATCGCGCCGGTGGCAGGACGCCTCGACCGATTGCGGGGACGGCTGGCCAGTTCACAGAATGCCGTGGGCCGGGGCCTGCTGGGCCTGCTGGGGGCGGGTGACCTCGACGAGGAATCGTGGGAGGAGGTCGAGGACACCCTGCTCATCGCCGACCTCGGCACCGCGGTCACCACGTCGATCGTGGACAGGCTGCGCAGCGAGATGGCCGCCCGCAGCGTGCGCACCGAGGCACAGGCGCGGGCTCTGCTGCGCGAGGTACTCATCGATGAGCTGCAGCCCGACCTCGATCGGTCGATCAAGGCGCTGCCGCACAACGACAAACCCTCGGTGCTGCTCATCGTCGGGGTGAACGGCACGGGCAAGACCACCACGGTCGGCAAGCTGGCCCGGGTGCTGGTCGCCGACGGACGCCGGGTGGTGCTCGGGGCGGCGGACACCTTCCGTGCCGCAGCGGCCGACCAGTTGCAGGCCTGGGGGCAGCGCGTGGGTGCTCAGGTGGTGCGGGGTGCCGAGGGTGCCGATCCCGCCTCGGTCGCCTTCGACGCCGTCGACGCCGGGATCCGCGAAGGTGCCGATGTGGTGGTGATCGACACCGCCGGGCGACTGCACACAAAGACCGGACTCATGGATGAGCTGGGCAAGATCAAACGTGTCGTGGAACGGCGTGCCGAGGTCGATGAGGTGCTGCTGGTTCTCGACTCCACGATTGGGCAGAACGGTTTAGCGCAGGCCCGGGTGTTCGCTGACGTGGTAGACATCACCGGGGTGGCGCTCACCAAACTTGACGGAACAGCCAAGGGCGGCATTGTTTTTCACGTGCAGCGTGAACTTGGCGTGCCGGTGAAGCTAGTTGGCCTGGGGGAGGGCCCCGACGATCTGGCCCCATTCGAGCCCCCGGCCTTCGTCGACGCTCTGTTGGGGTAAGGGCGCCGCCTCATCCGGGTCGCTTCGCTCCTGCCCGCCGAAACCGGTAACAGACGCGAAACACATGCGCGCTCTCTCGGAAACATCCGCTGCGCACTCTGCATGGGCAGAGTTCAAGCTTCAAGATCCCCGAGAGGAATGCCGCTAGTGGATGGTTTCCCGACAATGGGTGTCCCGAATACCGGAGACACTGCGTGGATGCTGGCCAGCGCCGCGTTGGTGTTGTTGATGACACCCGGCCTGGCCTTCTTCTACGGCGGCATGGTCCGCGCGAAGAACGTGCTGAACATGATCATGATGAGCATCAGTGCGATGGGGCTGGTGACGGTGTTGTGGGTGCTTTATGGGTACTCGCTGGCGTTCGGTAATGATGTTTCGGGGTTGTTTGGTAATCCGGGGCAGTTCTTCGGTTTGAAGGGTCTTATCGGTGGTAATGCCGCCGAGGCGGTGATTGCTGATCCGGCTAATGGGGTTGAGGCGGCTGAGGTTGTCAATATTCCGTTGGTGGGCACGATTCCGGCGACGGTGTTTGTGGCGTTTCAGTTGATGTTCGCGATCATCACGGTGGCGCTGATTTCTGGTGCGGTGGCTGATCGGTTGAAGTTCGGGTCGTGGTTGTTGTTTTCGGGTTTGTGGGTCACGATCGTGTACTTCCCGGTTGCGCATTGGGTTTTCGCGTTCGATGGTGCGGCCGCGGAGAAGGGTGGCTGGATCGCGAATCAGCTCAAGGCAATTGACTTCGCTGGTGGTACCGCGGTGCATATCAATGCCGGTACCGCGGGTTTGGTGCTGGCGCTGATCTTGGGTAAGCGCAAGGGCTGGCCGGGCACGCCGATGCGGCCGCATAACTTGCCGTTCGTGATGTTGGGGGCTGGTCTGTTGTGGTTCGGCTGGTATGGGTTCAACGCGGGTTCGGCGACCAGTTCTAATGGTTTGGCCGGGTCGACGTTTGTGACTACCACGGTGGCCACTGCCGCGGCGATGCTGGGCTGGTTGCTTACCGAGCGTATCCGGGACGGGCATGCGACCTCGCTGGGTGCGGCCTCGGGAATCGTGGCCGGTTTGGTGGCCATCACCCCGTCGTGCTCGTCGGTGAATGTCGCTGGCGCCCTTGCTATTGGCGTGATCGCCGGTATTTTGTGTGCGCTGGCGGTGGGCTTGAAGTACAAGCTAGGATTTGATGACTCGTTGGATGTTGTCGGTGTGCACCTGGTCGGCGGGATCGTTGGCACGTTGCTCATCGGTTTGTTCGCCGCTCCCGAGACCGGTGCGGCCGTGGCCGGTCTGTTCTACGGCGGCGGGCTAGAACAGTTGTGGCGCCAAGCTCTTGGCGCCGGGGCGGTTCTGCTCTATTCGGCAATAGGCACCGCTATCGTTGCATTCATCGTGAAGTACACCATTGGCCTGCGCATCAGCGACGAGGGAGAAGCGGCCGGAGCCGACGAATCCCAACACGCTGAAGGCGCATACGACTTTGTCGCACTGGGAAGTGGTTCGGTCATCGGCCGCCACAGCAGCGGCAGGGAGGAATGAGGGACATGAAGCTGGTCACCGCGATCGTCAAACCGTTCACGCTGGAAGATGTCAAGACTGGCCTGGAGCAGGCGGGCATCCTCGGCATGACGGTCAGCGAGGTGCAGGGCTACGGCCGGCAGAAGGGCCACACCGAGGTGTACCGCGGCGCTGAGTACTCGGTGGACTTCGTGCCGAAGGTTCGTGTCGAGGTAGTGGTGGACGACAGCGCTGTCGACAAGGTGGTGGAGGTCATCGTGACCGCCGCACGCACCGGCAAGATCGGCGACGGCAAGGTCTGGGTGAGCCCCGTTGACTCGGTGGTGCGGGTACGCACCGGCGAGCGGGGCGCCGATGCCCTCTAACACTTAGGACGGTAATCACATGGGCGCCGCAACGGACCTCGTGGCCGCCAGGGCGCAGCTGCTCGGTGATAGCGGTCGGCTGAATGCCGGCGCGATTCGCGAGGCGATGACCGACCTCAATGAGCTTTGGCTGACAACCAAGGCCGCTGAGGTCGGTATCACCGACTCCAGTGGATTTGCCATCGTGGCACTCGGTGGGCTTGGTCGCCGCGAGATGCTGCCGCACTCGGATTTGGATCTGGTGCTGCTACACGACGAGAACATCTCGACGGAGACTCTCAGTGAGGTCGCAGACGGCCTGTGGTACCCGTTGTGGGACGCCAATATTCGGCTCGACCACAGTGTCCGCACGGTGGCCGACACCCTGCATGTCGCCGGGCAGGAGATGTCGGCGGCATTGGCGCTGCTCGATGCCAGGCATATCGCCGGGGACGCGCAGTTGTCCAGCCTGATGATCGGGGGCGTACGCCAACAATGGCGTTCGCAGATCCGGACCCGACTCGACGAGTTGATCGAGTACACGCAGGCACGATGGCGGCGCAGCGGCGAGATCGCACACCGGGCCGAACCCGATCTGAAGTCCGGCCGCGGCGGTCTGCGCGATGTTCAGCTACTTCGGGCGCTAGCCATCGCCCAGCTCACCGATAGCGGGCTGGCGAAGTCGTTCGATGGCGCGCACTCAGTAATCCTGGATGTGCGCACTGAATTGCACCGAGTCGCCGGACGGGAACGTGATCAACTGCTGGCTCAGTTCGCTGACGAGATCGGTGCGGCGCTGCGTATCGGCGATCGGTTTGATCTGGCCAGAATGCTGTCCGACGCCGCCCGCACCATCAGCTATTCGGTGGATGTAGGGCTGCGGACGGCCGGTAATTCGATACCCCGACGGGGCATTTCGGTACTGCGGCGCACGGTCCGGCGTCCGATCGACGAGGGTGTGGTGGAGCATGCCGGGGAGGTGGTGCTTGCCCGCGATGCTCGTCCCGAGCGCGACCCGTCGCTGATCCTGCGGGTGGCGGCGGCATCGGCGACCACCGGACTGCCGATCTCCTCGTCCACGTTGAGTCGGCTTGCCGAATCAGCACCGGAGCTTCGTGCGCCGTGGCCACGGGAGGCGCTCAAGGATCTGCTGGTGCTGCTGGAGGCCGGTCCGCCTGCGGTCGCCACCATCGAGGCGCTGGACCGAACCGGGTTGTGGGGCAGGCTCTTCCCTGAATGGGGGCCGGTGCGGGATCTGCCACCACGCGACATCGTGCACATCTGGACCGTCGACCGGCACCTTGTCGAAACAGTCGCGCGGGCGAGCGCCTTCACCACCAGGGTGTCTCGCCCCGATCTGCTGGTTCTCGGTGCACTGGTGCACGACATCGGCAAGGGCCGCGGCGGTGATCACAGCGTTGTCGGCGCGGATCTGGCCGTGCAGATCGGTACCCGGCTGGGGCTGTGGCCGTCCGATGTGGACTTGCTGTCCAAGATCGTGCGGTATCACCTGCTGCTGCCCAACACTGCCACCCGGCGTGATCTCGGTGACCCGGAAACCATTGACACCGTGGTCAATACACTCGGGGGCGATCTGCTGCTGCTGGAGTTGTTGCAGCAGCTTGCCGAGGCCGACTCGCTGGCCACCGGTCCGGGGGTGTGGGGTGACTGGAAGGCGTCGCTGATCGGGGAGTTGGTGCGCAAATGCCGGATGGTGATGCGTGGTGAATCGCTGCCCGAACCCGATCCCATTGATCCGGAACTGCTTTCGCTGGCGGCCGATGGTGGGGTTCAGGTCCGCCTGGTGCCTGCGGGGTCGCCGCACATGTACACCGTGAGCATGATCGCGCCCGATCAACGCGGACTGCTCTACAAGGCCGCCGGGGTGCTGTCGCTGAATTCGTTGCGGGTGTTCTCGGCCTCGGTGGCCAGCCACGCCGGCTCGGCCATTAACACCTTCGAGGTGTCGCCGCGGTTCGGATCGCCTCCGGCGGCGGGGCTGCTGCGCCAGCAGCTGATCTCCGCTATCGATGGCGATACCGACATCATCGCGACGCTCGATGAGCGCGAACGCGAGTCAGCGCAGTTCTCCACCGGCCTTGTCGGGGATGCGACACCCGCGGTTCCCACCAATTACGTGCCGGCGCCGCCGCGCATCCGCTGGTTCGAGCCCGCCGGGAACCTCGACCAGCAGATCGTGGAGATCCGCACCTCCGATGCGCCTGGGCTGCTGGCGCGCATCACCGCGACCCTGGAACGACACGGCGTGGACATCGCGTGGGCCAGGGTCAACACCCTCGGTTCTTCGGTGGTCGACACCTTCTGCCTCAGCACCGGTCCCGAGCAGGCCGTGCTGGAGGCGGCCATCGCCTCGGTGCTGCCTGTAGCCGCTCCCGAGCCGAAGAAGGCCGCCAGCTAGCTCAGGCAAGCGATCTGGCAGCGGTTGGCAGCGCCGCGGGTAGTGATGGCAGCAGGTCACAGGCGATTGTCGGGGCATGGCATTTCTTGAGGATCGGATGAGCGGCGGGCACCCGTCGAACGTGCACCCCCGTGTGGAGCTTGTGAAAGACGCCTTCGCCACGATGGCGGCCCTGGATCTCGACGGCTATCTGAAGTTCTTCTCAGATGACGTCGAGCACGTGCTCGCGCCCCTTCCGAAGATCACGGGCAAGAAGAGTCTCAGGCCTGCCTTGGAGCGGGGCTTCCGGGCGTGCGTTTCCGGACTCACCGTGTCGCCGCTGAGCGTCGTGCAGCAGGGCGACTCGGTGATCAGTGACCGCGTCGACATCGCCAAGCTAGGGCCCTTGTGGGTGCGGTTCCGGATCAAAGCCACCATGAAGTTTGTCGACGACAAAGTCGTCTTTTGGCGCGACAGCATCGACTACCTCAGCCTCATCGGGTGGAGCCTGCGTGGCGTTGTCGGCATCCTCATTCCGTCGCTGCGCCCGCAACCTCCCGTCACCGGGTAGGTACGGGACGGGCGGGGAAGGCCTGCGTCTCCAGATTGCCTGCCACGACGGAGGCACAAAAGGGGCCGCCAGCTAGGCTGGTCGACGTGTTTGAATCGCTGTCTGACCGGTTGACCGACGCCCTTGCTGGCCTACGGGGTAAGGGACGTCTGTCCGACGCCGATATCGACGCGACCTGCCGGACCATCCGGCTGGCGCTGCTGGAAGCCGATGTCGCGCTGCCCGTGGTGCGTACCTTCATCGGACGCATCAAGGAACGTGCCAAGGGTGCCGAGGTTTCCGGTGCGCTGAACCCGGCGCAGCAGGTCGTCAAGATCGTCAACGAAGAGCTCATCGGCATTCTGGGTGGGGAAACCCGTCAGCTGGCGTTCGCCAAGACTCCGCCGACCGTGATCATGCTTGCCGGTCTGCAAGGTGCCGGTAAGACGACCCTCGCCGGCAAGCTGGCCAAATGGCTTAAGGGACAAGGCCATACCCCGCTTCTGGTGGCCTGCGACCTGCAGCGCCCAGGTGCGGTGAACCAGCTTCAGGTGGTTGGTGAACGCGCTGGGGTTTCCGTCTTCGCTCCGCATCCGGGCACCTCGACCGGCGGTCTGGAGGTCGGCTCGCTGGTCGGCGACCCGGTTGCGGTGGCCCGAGACGGCCTGGCCCATGCCAAGGCTCAACACTTTGATGTGGTGCTCGTCGACACCGCCGGCCGTCTCGGTATCGACGCCGAATTGATGGACCAGGCCGCCCGGATCCGCGAAGCCGTCGATCCCGACGAGGTGCTGTTCGTCCTTGACGCCATGATCGGTCAGGACGCGGTGAGTACCGCTGAAGCCTTCCGTGCGGGTGTCGGATTCACCGGTGTCGTCTTGACCAAGCTCGACGGTGACGCCCGTGGTGGTGCCGCACTCTCGGTACGCGAGATCACCGGCACCCCGATCCTGTTCGCGTCCACCGGCGAGAAGCTTGAGGACTTCGACGTCTTCCACCCGGACCGGATGGCCAGCCGCATCCTGGGCATGGGTGACCTGCTGTCCCTCATCGAACAGGCCGAACAGCATTTCGACGCCGAACAGTCCCTGGCTGCGGCCGAGAAGATCACCTCCGGAGAACTCACACTCGAGGACTTCCTGGAGCAGATGCTCGCGATCCGCAAGATGGGGCCCATCGGCAACCTGTTGGGCATGCTGCCGGGTGCCGGCCAGATGAAGGACGCGCTGGCCGCCGTCGATGACAAGCAACTTGACCGGGTGCAGGCCATCATTCGCGGTATGACCCCTGCCGAACGAAGCGACCCGAAGATCATCAACGCGTCCCGGCGGCTGCGGATCGCCAACGGTTCGGGCGTGACGGTCTCGGAGGTCAACCAGCTGGTGGACCGTTTCTTCGAGGCACGCAAGATGATGTCGTCGATGGCGGGCCGCATGGGTATGGGCGCCATCAACCGCAAGAGCAATCGCAAGGGCGGTAAGAACACCAAGAAGGGCAAGAAGGGCTCGCGGGGCCCGACTCAGCCGAAGATCCGGGGCGGATTCCCCGGTATGCCGCCGGGTATGCCGGCCGGATTCCCAGACCTTTCCGGGATGCCTGAGGGGCTCGGCGAGCTGCCTCCCGGTCTGGCCGATATCGACATCTCGAAGCTGAAGTTCCCCAAGAACTGAGCCGATGCTCGCACATCTGCGGGGACGAACTCTTCCCTCGGAAGAGCCCATCGATCTGTGGGTGCACGACGGCGTCATAAGCCGGGAACCGATCTCAGGTGCCGACACCGTCTTCGACGGCGGCTGGCTGCTGCCCGGGCTTGTCGATGCGCATTGCCATGTTGGCGTCGGGCCACACGGTCCGACCTCGCTGGAAGAAGCGGTCGCGCAGGCCGAGGCCGAGCGTGACGTGGGTGCACTGCTGTTGCGTGATGCCGGATCTCCGGTGGACACTCGTGGCTTCGATGAGCGAGAGGACCTGCCGCGGATCATCCGCGCGGGCAGGCATCTGGCCAAACCCAAGCGCTACATCCCCGGGTTGCCCATCGATATCGAGGACGAGTCGCAACTTCCGGAAGCCATTGCCCTCCAAGCGTGTTGGGGTGACGGCTGGGTGAAACTGGTGGGGGACTGGATCGACCGCTCCGTCGGCGACCTCGCCCCGCTGTGGTCCGATGCGATTCTCGAGCAGGCCATCGCTGTCGCACACGCCAACGGTGCGCGCGTCACCGCACACGTTTTCGGTGAAGATGCGCTGCCCGGCTTGATCCGGGCCGGGATCGACTGCATAGAGCATGGCACCGGACTCACCGATGACACCATCGCCCTGATGGTCGAGCACGGTACCGCGCTGGTTCCGACCGTCATCAACATCGAGAACTTCCCGGGAATCTCCGACTCCGCAACGAAATACCCGGTCTACGCCCAGCACATGCGCGCTCTCTACGCGGGTCTGCACACCACCTTCGGGAACGCGTATGACGCCGGAATCCCGATCTACGCGGGCACCGACGCCGGCGGCGGGATCGCACACGGGCGCATCTCCGATGAGGTGGCCGCGCTCACGCGCATCGGCATGGACCCCACCGATGCGCTGGGTGCGGCGTCATGGCGGGCCCGGGACTGGCTGGGACGGCCGGGACTTGAGCATGGAGCGCCCGCCGATGTGGTCGGGTATCACCAGGACCCCCGCGTGGGGCCGCAGGTGCTCTCGCGGCCGGACCTCATCGTGCTGCGCGGGCAGATTCGTTAGAGTTCGGCCATGCGTTTTGCCGTGGCGGTGATGATGAGCCTAGGGCTGGCGGTTGCGGTCCCGGCAACCGCTCAGGCGGACACCCTCTGCGGGGAATTCAACACAATGGACGACGCCGGAAAGCTGGCGGCGGTTCAGGAGGCGGCCGCGGGCGGCAATGCGGTGGCCCAGATCTCGCCGAAAGACGCTGTCGCGCTGGCGGTTGCCATGTGCCGGGTGCGGGTGGGCGAAACTGTGCTTCAGGTGCTCAATTCCAAGGTCTAGAGGGAGCCGACGGTGACCTGACCGTCGTTGGCAAAACCCCAGTCGAACAGGCTCGCGGCCTGATCCCAGTAGGTTGGGCCGCCCTCGTGCACCAGGCCGTACATCATCACCACGACCAGGCGCTTACCGTCGCGCTCGGCGGCCACCACGTAGGTCTTACGAGCGATGTCGGTGAAGCCCGTCTTACCGCCGATCACTCCCGGATAGCGGTACATCAGCTCGTTCTGGTTGTGCAGCACGCGGCCGGGGAAGTCGGCGGCCGGCTGGCGGGTGATCTCCGCGAATACCGGATTGGCCAGTGCCGCACGGAAAATCACGGCCAGATCGTGCGGGGTAGAGCGCATGTCCATGCCCGGCGCGTCCAGTCCGGAGGGTGAAGCGGTGTGCGTCCCGGTTGCCCCGAGTGCCGCTGCCTTCGCGTTCATCTTCTCGACCGCCGCCTCGCGGCCGCCCAGCATGTGAGCGAGGGTGTTGGCGGCGTCGTTACCGGATTCCAGCAGCGCGCCCTCGAGTAGGTCATGGGTTGTGTAGACCTGTCCCGCCTTGATGCCCACACAGTTGCATTCGGCGTGGGAGTCGGCGGCATCGGCCACCACGGTGGCATCCAGTGGCAGCTCGTCGAGTGCGACCAGGGCCAGCAGGACCTTGATGGTGCTCGCGGGTGCATGCGACGCGTAGGGATCGCGGGCGGCGAGGATCTGGCCGGAGTCCAGATCGGCCACCAGCCATGCCTGCGCCGGGCCCTCGGGTGGTGGTGCCGCGGTATCCGCGCGAGCGACACCGGGAACCGTAAAGGCCAAGAGCAGGGCGCTGAGCACTGCGAACGCGCGGTAACGACGGGATAGCGGCAGGGAGGACATCGGCTCCGACACTAGCGCGGAGGGTATCGGGAACATAACCGGACCGCAGTCCGTTTATGGAGTCATGACTAATCACGTGCAGTTTGGATTGGACACGTTTGCCGACGTTCCCGCGGGTATGACCAACCCGGAAGCGATCCGGGCTGTGGTCGAGGAAGGCGTGCGCGCCGATGAGGTTGGTGTCGACATCTTCGCCATCGGGGAGCATCACCGCACCGAGTTCGTGGGGGAGTCCCCGGAGATGATGCTGTCCGCGATCGCGGCGCGTACCGAGCGGGTCACCCTCGCGACCGCCGTGACGGTGCTCAGTACTGACGATCCGGTGCGGGTGTATCAGCGGTTCGCGACCCTCGACGGAATCTCCAATGGCCGTGCCGAGGTCGTGCTTGGTCGGGGGTCGTTCACGGATTCCTTCCCGTTGTTCGGATACGACCTAGCGGAGTACGACGAACTCTTCGAGGAGAAGTTCGATCTCATGGCCAAGCTGCTGCCGGGAGACCCGGTGACCTGGTCGGGGAAGCTGCGCGCCGGGTTGGACAACGTCGAGGTGTATCCCAAGACGGAGAACGGTTTGCGGGCGTGGGTGGGCGTGGGCGGATCGCCGGAGTCGGTGGTTCGCAGCGTGCGGTACCGCATACCCATGATCCTGGCGATCATCGGTGGTGACCCCATGCGATTCGAGCCGTACGTCGACCTCTACCGGCGGGCTCAAGATCAGCTCGGTGTCACCGAGCCGATGCCGCTGGGTATTCACAGCCCGGGGCATATCGCCGATTCCGATGAGGAGGCGATCGCACAGTATTGGCCCGGATTCCGGGAATTGCGCACCACGATCGGGCGTGAGCGTGGCTGGCCGGCGCCGCGGTACGAGGAGTACCTGGCCGAGGTGAAGTCGGGATCGCTGTATGTCGGTTCACCCGATACGGTGGCGTCCAAGATGGCCAAAACCATTCGTGGTCTCGGTGCCGACCGGTTCAGCCTGGTGTACCAGGCCGCGCAGCCGGGGCTGGGCATGCAAAACGTCGAGCTGTATGGCACCGAGGTCATTCCCCGGGTGCAGGACCTGCTGGCTGCGGACGAGGCCGGCGCGGCCTAAGCGAAGTTGTAGGTGGCCAGCGCCTTGGCCACCACCTGCCCGGTGCCATCGGACACGGTGACCTCGATATTCGACAGACGCTTACCGCGGCGGACCACCTGGCCCACCGCGGTAAGGTCGGCGGCCTCGGCCGCCGAGACGTAGTTGACCGTCAATGAAGCCGTTGAGCCGCCGAACTTTTCGGGCACGACGTCGTCGGCCCACGCCGCCGCCATGGCCGCGGTATCGGCGAGGGTCACGATCGCGCCGCCGTGCACGGTGTGGCCCATGGTGGCCAGCTCGGGCCGGAAAGGCATGCTCAGCACGGCGCGATCGGTGCCGATCTCGGCCAACACGATTCCCAGGTGCTGACACAGCGGGGAGTTCGGGACGAATTGCGTGATGATTTCGGTCCGAGTGGGCATGCTCACAAGTTATGACATCCGCCTGGACCATCGACGAAGTTTCCGACCGCCTGCAGATCCAGCAGCTCCTGGTCGACTACGCGACCGCCATCGACACCCGCCAGTTCGACGACCTGGACGAGGTGTTCACCAACGATGCGTATATCGACTATCGCGCGATGGGTGGGGTGGACGGCGAGTATCTCGACGTCAAGGCGTGGCTGGCGCAGGTGCTGCCGGCATTCCCGATGTATGCGCACATGCTGGGAAACGTGTCGATCAGTTTCGACGACGAAGAGCGCAGCTCGGCCACCGTGCGCAGCCTGTGTTTCAACCCGATGGTTCCAGGCGGCGACACCGAACAGGTGCTTTTTCTGGGACTTTGGTACGACGACGCGGTAGTGCGGACACGGCACGGCTGGCGCCTGACACGGCGCGTCGAGACGAAGTGCTTCAATCGGCTGGTCTAGTCCGGCCTGGTAGGGAACCTGAGTAGTATCCTACGGTGGCATTGAGAACCGCCCGTATAGCGTTGGCGACCTTTGCCGTCATAACGTTGGGATACCTGACGGTGTTGGCTGGATGGCCCGGGATACGTGATTCGGTACCGGCGCCGTTTCGCTGGTTTGGCGCACCGGATTCGGCGTCCACCATCGCTCTCGTGGTCGTGACTCTGGTGGCATTGGGTCTGGCGCTGACGCGCCGTCGGGCGGGGGCTACCGGGGTTCCGGTGGCAATTGCCGCGATCTTGGCGGTGCTCACGCTGGTCCTCGGATTCGCCTCATACGCACGGTGTCACGACGACAGTCATCCGGCGTTCTTCACCCCCCTGCTTTGGGCAGTCGAACTGGTCAAGGGCGGGGACCCCGCTGGCTCTCTCGACGGCGGCCCGTGCCCCGTTCCCATGCCGGCCGCACTGCACATCGCGCAGGTGTCGGCAATGGCAGTCGTGGTGATGTCGGTGGCCGGAGTTGCAGTGGCGCTGTTCCAGGCGCGGCTGCATCGGCTGCGCGTCCGTTTCGCTCGATCGCTCACGGTGATCGTGGGACTCGACGACGATGCCGAACCAATGGTCGCTGCCATCAAACGCTCCATGCGGCGACGTAGTTCCCTCGTTGTGATCACCGACAATCCGGATCGCGACTGCGTGCGCCGCGCCCGCACTGCGGGAGCGGCCATAATGACGCTGGATCTCACCCAAACCGCGCCGCTTGCCGCGCTGGACATCTGGAACAAGCTCGACCGCCTCTACCTGCTGGCGGCCGACCCGTCCACCAATCTGTGGTGGCTCGGCGCCATCAGTGCGCGCGGAGGCGACCACTTGCGCATTCCGCTCGTTGTGCGCATTGACGACCCGTGGCAGGCATCCGCTTGGCGTGCACAGCATTTCGGTGGTGTCCACCATCGATGGGCTGCCGACACCGTCGGAATCTACGAGGTGACGGCGCGGAGGCTCCTTGACCGGGTGATGGCCGCACGCGCGGTCCGAGAGGTGCTGGTATGCGGGTCATCCCAACTGACCACCGCACTCTGCAGCGACATGCTGCAGCGACGTCTCGAACAGCGCTACAGCGGACGTGGTGAACCGACGACATGCACAGTGATCGCCCCGAACGCATCAGATTACCTGCGCGACAATGAGTTTGCCGCGACACAGCTCGGGCATCCGGCGCAGGCCGGCGGCCTGATCGCAGTCGACGAAGAGCCCACCGTAGACGCGCTGCTGCAGCGCCTGCAGGCAGGTGATGCGGAATCGACCGCGGTGATTCTCGTCGATTCCAGCCTGGACGTCAGTGCCGCGACCCGGATCGCGGCACGCCTCCCGAACACCATCGTTCATGCCTGGGACCCGCGAGCCGATGCCAGCGGGGAACGCACCGCACTGTTGGGCCGCCTCTACACCTACCGGTTGAGCCTCGATCTGCCGGGCGGGCAAGCGCACGACGCGTGGGAACGGGCCGCCGAGCTGATCCATAATCGGTACGTCCGCGACAACGAGCGGACCGGTCCCACCGCGCGTCCGTGGGGACAGCTCGACGAGTTCTATCGCGAGTCGAACCGGCGGCAGGTGCGCAACGCATTATGGATGGTGGAAAAGATCGGCGGGCATACCTGGAATACCTGGGGCAGCCCACCCGATGAAGCATCGGCCCCGGCACTGCATCAGCTGGAACCTGCAGAATGTTTGCGCCGTATGGGTTTCGAATTGCCCACCGCCATCGCCATGGCACGCTCCGAACACGAGGATTGGTGCCGCTACTACCGCAAGCACGGGTGGCGGGTCGGACCCCGCCACGACGCGGGGAAGGTCCACGACAAGCTCGTCGACTGGGCCCAGATCGAGGTGGACCCGGAACGGCTCGACGCCGCGCTGGGCAGCCTGGCGGCCACCCTGACAAAGCTGCGCGAGCTGGGCTACCGGTCAGCGCCCGCGACTGAGGACACCGGCTGGGCGGAGTTCCGCCGCGCCGGTGAGGTGCTGGCCCGGCAGCGTCCTACCGCGTGGACATGGACCGCGCAGGACGGCTCAACCATGCGTGCCGAGGCGGGCGACTGGTCCGTTCGTGAGAAGCATCCCAGCACCGATGCCACGGAATGGTCTGTGCGGGATGACATTTTCCGCGCTACCCATGAACACGTCGCGGGCCGCAGGTGGCGTCGGCGCGGTTCGGTACTCGCACGGCCGGCGCGCACCGGTGAGACAGTCGAGTCGCTGGAGGGTAGCGTCACCGCATCCGAGGGCGCGTGGATTGTGCAAGGCGATCACGGAGACATTTGGGTGGTGCCCGGCGACGAGTTCGCCCGGCGATATGTGCGAATCTCTAGCTAGCTCTCGGGGATCGGCAGATCCGGGCAGCCGACAACGTACTCGATATCCGGCGATACCCACCGTTTCCATTGGGCGCGGCTCATGTTCGAAGAAAGCTTGTCGCACAACAGATCCCGCCACCGTGGTGGGCCGGGCCACTGCCAGACCCACTTTTCCTGGCTTGCGAAAATCTTGGTGCCGTCGCCAGAAATCGCGACGGCGAAGTTGTAGTAGCCATCGGGAATTTTCAATGCCTCGCCGAGCGACTGACCGCTGGCCACGTCCCAGATCCGTGCCTCGGTAAATTTGGCGGACGGAGGGTCAGAGCCGGAGACGAGCAGCTGTCCGTCGGAGCTGAACACCAACGTTCGAATCGTCCCGTTGAGGCCGGTGAGCGGCTCTCCCACCATCTGATGTGTCTGCGCATCCCAGATCGAGATTGTTTGATCCATACCACCGGAGGCCAAGAGTCGGCCATTGGGACTAAAGGTAAGTGCCGTGATATTGCCGCCGCCCCAAGGATCACCGATCCGTTTCCCGGTGACCACGTCCCAGGCCTGCATATTGTGGACGTTCGCAGCGACGAGTTGGCGGCCGTCTGGGCTGAATCGAAACGCGGCGACATCCTTTTCAAGGGCGTCGAATTTTTCCACGCCGTCGAACTTCACGTCGATCCGTTTGCCGGTGTCGGCGTCATAAACGGTGATGAAGCGCTCAGCATCCGTTTTGGCGCCTAACGCGTACACGTCGGTAGCGAACCGGGTCCCGTCGGAGCTGATCGCAATCTTCCGGCCGTCCATCTCGTCGGTGCTGGAGACAAGCCGGCCTGTCTGCAGATCCCATACCTGCGCCCGGTAGCGAGACTTGCCTGCATAAGCGATCGCCGCTGCGCGGCGGCCGTCGGGTGTCATGGCCAAGCTGATGGCTTGGTCCAGCTTGGTTACTTGGTCACTCTCGAGGTTCCAGACGGCAGAGGTTCCAAGGTGGTCTCTCTGACCGCCGGGTGCTAGCCCGGTCGTGTACTTCGGCCGATCAGCAGGGGCAGTCAGCGGCCCGCCGAGGTGGTCGTCGGCGTCGGCGCGCCAAATCCGGATGGTCCCGTCGGAGCCCACAGAGACGATCTGGCTGCCGTTGGGAGTAAACGTGAGGTGCCCCTGCGCTTGGCCTTTCATTGGTGTACCGACCAATGAGCCTGTTTCGGCATCCCAGACATGGACGTCATTCCCGATACTCGCGGCGATGCGTTTCCCGTCCGGGCTGTAAGCCGCATGGCCTAGTACCTGGTGGGTGTCGCTGGTCGTCGGGGGCCCGATGGGGGCACCGGTGAACGCGTCCCATTGCCGGATGGCTTGGCTGTCGCTCGTTGCGAACCTGCTGCCGTCCGGGCTGAATTCCGCACCCAACACACTGAGCTTGCGGGCGGGATCCGAGCTGCGGGGATCGGGAATGGTGATCGTTTCACCGATCTGCTTGCCGCTGTCAACCTCCCAGATCCGGCTTGTGTCGTCCCCATCGGTAATGACGACGCGGTGCCCGTCCGGACTCAGCGCCAGGCTAAGCACAATGCTGGTCTGCTCGGGAAAGGTGTTGATTGTCTTCCCGGTATCGGCATTCCACACCTCGACTCGGTAGATCGGCGGACGACCGGCCTGCTCGTTCCAGCGGATCGCGGCGATCCGGGTGCCGTCGGCACTCAAATCGGCCCACCGCCCCTCAAACTGCCGGATCATGGTGCCGGTGTCGAGGTCCCACAGCCCGATCTTTGACGAATTCATGTCCGAAGGATTCAGGGTGAAGGACAGCAGACGCTTCCCGTCGGCGCTGAGCCCGCTGACTATCCCTGCCGCTTGGCCGGTGAGTTCGGATACTTGCTGTCCGGTGGTGATATCCCAGACGCGGATGACCGGTTCGTCCATGCTGCCGGTGATGATGCGTTGGCCATCCGGGGTAACCCGTACCCCCTTGGGCTCCTGGGGGGTACGGATGATTTTCTGCAGGGGCGCGGTGGCTTGGAGTCCGGTCAGCATTCCACCGCGTGCGGCCTCCGGGGCCAAGCGTGCGGCGATTGTCAGTTCTTGCAGTGCCCGGTCATCTGGCCCGCCGCGGACTCGCTTGAAGATTGCGTCGGCATCAGTGGCCAGGCGCAGCGCGACCGCGTCATTGCGCTGGCGGATGGCTTCACGGCGTTGGGTGAATGCGATGCCAGCCGTAACGACCGACAGAATGGTCAAGATTGCCAGTCCGGCGATGGCGAGGCGTCGGAATCTGCGGAAGCGTTGTTGTTCGCGGAGGTCGTCGGAGGCGAGTTCGTATTTGGGTTTGCCGTGGATGGGTGCGGCGATGTCGGTGAGTTTGTCGCGGAATACGGGGTTTTGGATATCCCACGGATTGTCTTGGGAAACATCGATATAGACGGGTTCGGTGCCGAGGGCGTCGGGGACGGCCAGGGCCGGTGGTGATGCGGTGGAATTGTCGGGGTCAAAGCGGCCGTGGCTGTCGTCCCAGAGCAGGGTGCCGTCGGCCATGACGAGGATGAGGTTGGTGCGTCCGCGGTGCGTGAGCCAGTAGTCGATTTCTTTGTTGACCCATTCCGAGCCTGCGGAGTTCGGGGAGAGCACCACGACCAGGTAGCGGGATTTGTCCAGGGCCTCAGTGAGTTTGGCCCACAGGCTGGGGCTGGCGGCGAGATCAGTTTTGTCCCGGAACACCCGCAGGGCGTGTAGTCGTCCTAGTTTTCGGCCGATGCTGTGTAGGCCTTTTTGGATGCCTTCGGCCACCGGGGTATCGGCGCGGCTGTAGGACAGGAACGCGTCGTAGTCATACGGGCCGGGCTCAGGAACAGGCAGCTGTGCCGCGTACGCAGGATCCTCAGGTTCGGTCATGGTTACTCCGGTACCGGCAGACCCGGGCAGCCGACAACATAGTCGATATCCGGCGATACCCATTGCTTCCATTGCTTACGGCTCATGTTCGAGGAAAGCTTGTCGCACAACAGATCCAGCCACTTAGCCGGACCGGGCCACCGCCAGACCCTGCTCTTGTTGCGGGTAAGTTCACTGGCGAAGATGCCGGTGTTATCAGGCGAGAATCCCACATCCAACACCTGGCTGGCAGTAGGTGAGAGCGGTCCGCCAATCTGCTGGCCGCTTTCCACTTCCCAGATGCGTACCTCGCTATCGGTGTCGCTGTGTGCACCCGAGGCGAGCAGCTCCCCGTCGGAGCTGAACGCCAAGGAGTAAATGACGTTGGCGTGGCCGGTGAGTGGCTCTCCCACCAGCCGGCGACTTTGCGCGCCCCAGATCCAGATGGTATTGCCCCCTGCTGAGGCCAGCAGTCGGCCGTCCGGACTGAACGCCAGCGCGTTCACGGTGTTGTTAACATTCCAGGGATCGCCGATCAGCTGCCCGGTTTCGGCATCCCACACCCGGATCTGTCCAGAGGTGTCGCCGGCGAAGAGCTGTCGACCGTTAGGGCTGAACCGCACGGCGGAGGTTGTTCCGTCCAGCCCACTGAACTCCCCATCGATGGGATTCCCGGTGTCAGCGTCATACATGCTGATGTAGCGGCCACCGTGCTTTTCGGCATCCGATTTGGATCTGGCGAGGGCGACCCGAGTTCCGTCCGGACTAATCGCAATCCGGTTGTAGCTCGTTTTGTCGTCGGCGCTGAAGACAATATCTCCGGTGTGCAGGTCCCAGACCTGGACCTTATTGAACTTGAGTGTCGCGGCCCGGCGACCGTCGGGCGTGATCGCCACTTTGCCGGCTGTTATCGAGTCCGCCAGATTCGTCACGCGGTTGTCCATGACGTTCCAGACAGCGAGTGGGCTCGAGATGTGATCTACATAGCCGCCAGGCATCATCCCGACCACGTGGATCGGGTACTCGCTTTCCGGGAGGTGCACGGCGGGCGCAGCCGTCGGGCCGCCGAGTCGGCTGTCGGCATCTGCGCGCCAGATACGGATTGTCTTGTCGTTGCTGGTCGAGACGATCTGTTCGCCATTCGAGGTGAAGGCGAGTCCAATGACGGAACCGAGGTGGCCGGTAAGTGGTGCACCAACAGGGATGCCGGTTTCGGCATCCCAAATACGGACTGCGAAGTCGCCCTCGCCGCCTGCGGCGATGCGGGTTCCGTCCGGGCTGTACCTCACTTGGAATACCTGTCCGGTGTGGCCGACCAGCGGGGGGCCGATGGGGGCTCCGCTGAACGCGTCCCACTGCCGAACGGTGTTATCGCTGAAGCCCACGGCGAACCTGTTGCCGTCCGGACTGAATGCCGGGCCAGCACTTAAGTTCCGATAAGCTTCGTCGATTGCGATCGTGTCACCAATCTGTTGGCCGTTGTCGGCATTCCAGATCTGCATGGCGTAACCCAGGCCGACATTGCTGGTTGTGACGATGCGGTGGCCGTCGGGGCTCAGCGCCAGGTTGCGCGGGCTGTCGGATTGCTCGGGAAATGGGCCGATTTGCGTGCCCGTATCGACATCCCACACCCCGATTCGCCAGATCGGTCTTTTGTCCGGTCCAGGCCGGGCCGTAATGCCGGCCACGCGGGTTCCGTCAGCGTTCACCGCTGTCTGTATCCCGGCCATGAACTCTCGGATCATGGTGCTGTTCTGCACGTCCCATACCCTGAGCATTGACAGTGAATCTACTGTGAGCAGACGCTTTCCGTCGGGCGTGAGCCCGACGACCTCCACGGCGGTTTTAGGGGTGCCGGCAAGCTCGGATACCTGTCGTCCTGTGGCCGCATCCCAGATGCGAATAACCGACTGCGTGCCGCCGGTAAAGATGCGGCCGCGGTCTGCAGTGACTGTCGGCGTGGTAGGTGCACGTGGCGTTCCGATGATTTTCTGCAGGGCCACGGTGGATTGGACTCCGCTGAGCATGCCGCCGCGTGCGGTCACCGGGGCGAGTCGTGCCGCGACGGTCAATTCCTGTAGCGCACGCTCATCGCCCCCGCCGCGCGCCCGTTTGAAGATGGCGTCGGCGTCGGTGGCGAGACGCAGTGCGACCGCCTCGTTGCGCTGGCGGATGGCTTCGGAGCGTTGTTGTTGGGCTTCCTGTTGTTTGACGAATGCGATGCCGGCGGCGGCGATTGCGATGACGAGGAGTATCGCTAGTGCGGTGATGGCGAGGCGTCGGAATCTGCGGAAGCGTTGTTGTTCGCGGAGGTCGTCGGAGGCGAGTTCGTATTTGGGTTTGCCGTGGATGGGTGCGGCGATGTCGGTGAGTTTGTCGCGGAATACGGGGTTTTGGATATCCCACGGATTGTCTTGGGAAACATCGATATAGACGGGTTCGGTGCCGAGGGCGTCGGGGACGGCCAGGGCCGGTGGTGATGCGGTGGAATTGTCGGGGTCAAAGCGGCCGTGGCTGTCGTCCCAGAGCAGGGTGCCGTCGGCCATGACGAGGATGAGGTTGGTGCGTCCGCGGTGCGTGAGCCAGTAGTCGATTTCTTTGTTGACCCATTCCGAGCCTGCGGAGTTCGGGGAGAGCACCACGACCAGGTAGCGGGATTTGTCCAGGGCCTCAGTGAGTTTGGCCCACAGGCTGGGGCTGGCGGCGAGATCAGTTTTGTCCCGGAACACCCGCAGGGCGTGTAGTCGTCCTAGTTTTCGGCCGATGCTGTGTAGGCCTTTTTGGATGCCTTCGGCCACCGGGGTATCGGCACGGCTGTAGGACAAGAACGCGTCATAGTCGTATCCGCCAGGCGCGGTCAGCGGCAGCTCCGCCGCGTACGCAGGATCCTCAGGTTCGGTCATGGTTACTCCGGTACCGGTAGGTTCGGGCAGCCCACCACATACTCGATGTCCGGGGATACCCATTGTCTCCATTGTTCACGGCTCATGTTCGCGGAAAGCTTGTCGCACAACAGTTCCGGCCACCGGGCCGGACCCGGCCACTGCCAGACCCTGCTTCCTTTCTTGGTAGCTCCACTGGCGAAGATATTGGTGCTGTCAGAGGAAAATGCCACGCGGAACAGAAACGTATAACCGTCGACGACGGGCAGCGGTTCACCGATCTGCTGACCGCTCGCCACATCCCAGATCCGCACCTCGCCCCTTTTATAGTCTTTGCTGCCGGTCGCACCCGAGACGAGGAGCCGACTATCGGAGCTGAACGCCAGGCTCGAAGGCGGATCGTTGTGGCCGTTGAGCGGCTTTCCTGCCAACCGGTGAGTTTGTGTATCCCAGATCCATATCGTTCCGCGGCCTGCCGAGGCGAGCAGCCGGCCATCCGGACTGAACGCCAGCGCCCCTTGGACGTTGAGGTCGCCGTTCCAGGGATCGCCGATCTGTTGCCCGGTTGTGGCATCCCACTCCCGGAGTGCCCCTTTCGAATTTACGGCGACGAGCTGGCGACCGTCGGGGCTGAACCGAAGTGCGGTGATCGTTCCATCTAGGCCGTCGAACTTGGTGTCGATCTGTTTTCCGGTGTCGGCGTCATACAGGTTGATGAGGCGACCGCCGCGCTTTTCGACAGACGAGCTGGACGCGCCGGTGACGACCCGGGACCCGTCCGGGCTGACGGCAGTTGCGGAGCGGATATTCGTGTCGTCATCGATACTGGAGATCGGTTTGCCGGTGTGCAGGTCCCAGACCTGCAGCTTGTTGAGTGACAACACAGCGGCTCGGCGGCCGTCGGGTGTCATAGCCAATTGCAGATCCATGGAGAACTCCCAGTGGGGCACGTTCTCGCGGAAGTCGGTCACGCGGCCGTCTTCGAGGTTCCAGACGGCAGCCGATCGCGAGATGTCTGTTGTCTCGCCGCCGGGGACCACGCCGACGACTGGAGTGCCTTCCGGCAGGTTGCCGGCCGGGGCGGATATCGGGCCGCCGAGCGGAGTGTCTCCATCTGCGCGCCAGATCTGAATTGTCTTATCGTCGCTGGTCGAGACGATCTGTTTGCTGTCCGCCGTGAAGGTGAGCCCGGTGATCGCATCCAGGTGGCCCGTGAACGGCGTGCCAACCGGGGCGCCGGTTTCGGTATCCCATACCCGTACGGTGTTGTCGCCTGTCCCGCCCGAGGCGATACGGGTTCCGTCGGGGCTGTAGGTCGCCACGAACACGGTGCCGGTGTGGCCGGCCATCGGGGTACTGAGGGGGGCGCCGGTGAATGCGTCCCACTGTCGCACGGTGCCCTCGCTGAGGCCCATGACAAACCTTCGGCCGTCCGGGCTGAATTCTGGGCTGTGCACGCCGATGTTGCTGCCGTCCGAGCTGCTGGGACTGGGGATTGCGATCGTTTCACCGATCTGCTCGCGGCTGTCGACATCAAAGATCCGGGTTGCGTCGTTCCCGTCCACAACGACGATGCGGCGCCCGTCTGGGCTCAGTGCCAGCTCGCGTATGGAGTCGGATTGCTCGGGAAACATGCTGACCGGCTCCCCGGTGGCGGCGTCCCACACCCCGAGTCGATAGATCAGCTTCTTGTGGTCTGGCCCCCATCGTGCGTCGACGGCGGCCACCCGGGCGCCGTCGGCACTCATCACCGCGTCGCCCGCCAGCTCGGCCTTGAGCTGCCGAATTATGGTGCTGGTGTCGAGATCCCACAGCCTGACCACGCCAGCCGAGTCCTCGGAGATCAGGCGCTTTCCGTCGGGGCCGAGCCCGACGACCCACAAACCCGTCTTGGGCGTGCCGGTCAGTTCGGATACTTGCTGTCCGGTGGCGGCATCCCAGATGCGGATAACCGGCTCCTCTTTGCTGCCGGTGACGAGGCGTTTGCCATCCGGGGTGACTTTCGGCGCGACGATGCCGCGGGAGGTGCGGATGATTTTCTGCAGTATGGCAGTGTTTTGGAGCCCGGTGAGCATTCCGCCGCGTGCGGCCACCGGTCCTAGTAGTGCGGCCACGGTCAGTTCCTGTAGCGCTTGGTCATAGGTTCCACCGCGCACCCGTTTGAAGATCGCCTCAGCGTCGGCTACCAGACCTCGCGCGATTCCGCTGTTGCGTTGGTGGATGGCTTCGTTGCGTTGTTGGATGGCTTCGCGGCGTTGGATGAAGGCCACTGATGCGGCGGCGATGGCGGTGACTAGCAGCACGGCGAGTCCGGTGATGGCGAGTCGTCGGAATCTGCGGAATCGTTGTTGTTCGCGCAGGTCTTCGGAGGCGAGTTCGTATTTGGGTTTGCCGTGGATGGGGGCGGCGATGTCGGTGAGTTTGTCGCGGAAGACGGGGTTTTGGATGTCCCAGGGGTTGTCTTGGGAGACGTCGATGTAGATGGGTTCGGTGCCCAGGGCGTCGGGGGTGGCCAGGGCTGGCGGTGCTGCGGTGGAGTTTTGCGGGTTGAAGGCTCCGTGGGTGTCGTCCCAGATGAGGGTGCCGTCGGCCATGACGAGGACGAGGTTGTTGCGTCCGCGGTGCGCCAACCAGTAGTCGATCTCTTTGTTAACCCACTCGGAGCTTGCCGAGTTGGGGGAGAGCACCACGACGAGGTAGCGGGATTTGTCCAGCGCCTCAGTCAGTTTGGCCCACAGGCTGGGGCTCGCGGCGAGGTCGGTTTTGTCGCGGAACACGCGCAGGGCGTGTAGTCGTCCTAGTTTTCGGCCGATGCTGTGTAGGCCTTTCTGGATGCCTTCTGCTACGGCGGTATCGGCACGGCTGTAGGACAGGAACGCGTCATAGTCGTATCCGCCAGGCTCGGTCAACGCCAGCTCCGCCGCGTACGCAGGATCCTCCGGTTCGGTCGTCTCGGCACGGTTGTCCATCGTCTGTCCCCCCACTTGCAGCGTTTGTCGTGATAGTAGACAAAGAGGAGCCCGGGTGGCGGACGATTTGGCCTGGTAGGGCGTGTTCTGGCACAATGACAAACCGTCCGTTGTGCTGGCCATGGCCAGCTGCGGTCAGACCCACGCGAGGCAAAACCGGATCGTGCATGTCCGCACGCATCGCCGAATTGCCGCGTGATACCTCAAGGAGAAGTTGTAGTCATGGCTGTCAAGATCAAGCTCACCCGCCTCGGGAAGATCCGCAACCCGCAGTACCGCATCCAGATCGCCGATGCGCGCACGCGCCGCGAAGGCCGCGCCATCGAGGTGATCGGCCGGTACCACCCGAAGGAAGAGCCCAGCCTCATCGAGATCGACTCCGAGCGTGCGCAGTACTGGCTGTCCGTCGGCGCGCAGCCGACCGACCCGGTGCTGGCCCTGCTGAAGATCACCGGTGACTGGCAGAAGTTCAAGGGCCTGCCCGGCGCCGAGGGCACCCTGAAGGTCAAGGAGCCCAAGCCCAGCAAGCTGGAGCTGTTCAACGCCGCTCTGGCCGAGGCCGACGGTGCCCCGACCGGTGAGGCCATCCAGCAGAAAAAGAAGAAGGCCCCGAAGAAGGCCGAGCAGGACGAGGCCGCCGAGGCCCCGGCCGCCGAAGCCGCCGAGGCTCCGGCCGAATCTGCTGACGCCGCAAGCGAATAGGACCTCAGATGAGTTCTGTGGTGGTCGACGCCGTCGAGCATCTGGTACGAGGAATCGTCGATAACCCCGACGATGTCCGCGTTGACCTGGTGACGAATCGTCGCGGCCGCACCGTAGAGGTTCACGTCCACCCCGACGATCTCGGAAAGGTGATCGGTCGGGGCGGGCGTACCGCCACCGCGCTGCGCACCCTGGTCGCGGGTGTGGGTGGCCGCGGCATCCGGGTCGACGTGGTGGACACCGACCGGTAGCTCCGATGGAGCTTGTGGTCGGGCGTATCGCCAAGGCGCACGGCGTCACCGGCGAGTTGTCGGTCGAAATCCGTACTGACGATCCAGACGAGCGTTTCGCCGTCGGCTCAGTGCTGACGGGGCGGCTGCCCCGGGGCGGCGGTAATCGTGAATTCACCGTCGAATCGGTACGTGAGCACACCGGAAGGCTGCTGATCAGACTTTCCGGCGTGGCCGACCGTGACGCGGCAGACGCTTTGCGCGGCACCCTTTTCACGGTTGAGGCCGGCGAGCTTCCTGCGCTTCAAGATCCCGACGAGTTCTACGACCATCAGCTCGAAGGGCTTACGGTGCGGACCCGGGAGGGTGCGATCGTCGGAATCGTTTCCGAGGTGCTGCACACCCCGGGTGGCGAGCTGCTTGCGGTGAAACCTCACAACAGGGACCAGCGCGGCGAGATCCTGGTGCCGTTCGTCTCCGCGATCGTCACGTCGATCTCCTTGGCAGACAAGGTGATCGAGATAGATCCCCCCGAAGGTCTGTTGGACCTGTCGTGAGCATTCCGGCATGAAAATAGACGTCGTCACGATCTTCCCGGACTATCTGCAGCCGGTGCGGCAGTCTCTGCCGGGCAAGGCAATCGAGGCCGGGCTTGTCGATGTCGCGGTGCACGATCTGCGGCGCTGGACGCACGACGTCCACAAGTCCGTCGACGATTCGCCCTACGGCGGTGGTCCCGGCATGGTGATGAAGCCGACGGTCTGGGGTGATGCCCTGGACGAGATCTGCACGCCGGAAACGCTTCTGGTGGTACCAACGCCCGCCGGATACCCCTTTACGCAGGAGAGTGCCCACCAATGGTCCACCGAAGACCATCTGGTGATCGCGTGTGGGCGCTACGAAGGAATCGATCAGCGAGTCGCCGATGACGCTGCGACCCGGATGCGGGTGCGCGAGGTGTCGATCGGCGATTATGTGCTCAATGGCGGCGAGGTCGCCGCTCTGGTGATCATCGAGGCGGTACTGCGGCTGATTCCCGGGGTGCTGGGCAATGCGCTTTCCGCGCAAGAAGACTCACACTCCGACGGCCTGTTGGAGGGGCCGTCCTACACCAGACCGCCGAGTTGGCGGGGGATCGATGTACCGCCGGTGTTGCTCTCAGGTGATCACGCCAAGATTGCGGCCTGGCGGGCCGAGCAGTCGCGTGAGCGGACGGCGCAGCGTCGCCCGGATCTACTCGGCTTCGATTCGTCCACCGGGGAACATGGTGGAGACGGCCTGAGTTAGCGTGTTGCGCGCCGTCACGTCGTTGGCGGTCTGCAGGGACGACACCACCACGATGAATCGGCGGTCGGGACCGACCACGCCGGTCGACAGATGCATCCACGCGGACCCGACACAGCACATCCAGCCCTGCTTCACCGCGACGGGCTCGCCGGGGATTCCGTCCGGGATTCCGAAACGCTGGGGGTAGCCGTCGATGCCGTTGGGCGTCGAACGGGCCAAGTCGTCGACGATGATGTTCGCGCGCTCGGGTGGTAGGCCACCGGTGCCGGAAAGCAGCATGTCGTAGTACTGCACCAGGTCGTTGGCAGTGCTGATGGTGTTCCACCACATCCCGTCGGAGGGCACGGTGGTGGAGGGCAGCCCGTATCGCGCGGCGACCCGGGTGATGATCGAGTTTCCGCCCCCGCGCTGCCAGAAGATCTCGGCTGCGCTGTCATCGGAGGACTGCAGCATCCGGTCGAAGGAGGCGCGATCTGCGGGAGTCAGAGTGACGTCGCCGGTCGATTCCCGCATCAGCAGGTCGTCGGCGATAAACAGCTTGGCCACCGAGGCGATGGCAATGGTGCTGTTGTTGCCGTTGGTGACCACGGCACCGGAGGCGCGGTCCTTGATGACCGCGGTGAGTACGGCGCCGGCACTCTTGGCCTGGGTGGTTGCTGCGATGGTGCGCTCGGGCAGGGTCTCGAAGGATGGGGGGCTTTCCACCTCGAAGACCGGCGCAGGCTCGGCGGGGGCACTGACAACGGCCAGCACCGGGGTAGCCGGGTCGCTGCGCACCGATGCCACACATCCAGAGGTCAGGGCGGTCACTGCAGTGAGCGTTAAGCCCGCAAACAGGTGATGGCCGCGCATAACCTAGACCCCCTCTGCGGTCAGACTCTGAATTGTTACCTATGTGACAGGTGTTCCGGTCACGGTAGCTTACCGGTACTGTCTGGATAGCCGCTGCCCAAGGGGTGCTCGGGTGGGCGATTTCACTGAAAGGGCCCCTGTCTGGCACAATCGGGTAGCTGTCTGCTGCCGCTTGGCCACAAGTCAGACAGAACTACGCAACTACTGATCGGCGCAGGTGCATACCCCGTATGCGATCCGGCCGCGCGATTGAGTCGAGAGACCAAGAGGGAAGTACACCGATGAACACGCTGGACTTTGTCGACCAGGCGTCGCTGCGCCAGGATGTGCCCGACTTCCGCCCCGGTGACACCGTCAACGTGCACGTCAAGGTGATCGAGGGCTCCAAGGAGCGCATCCAGGTCTTCAAGGGTGCCGTGCTGCGTCGCTCCGGTGGTGGCGTGAGTGCCACCTTCACGGTCCGCAAGGAAAGCTACGGCGTCGGCGTCGAGCGCACCTTCCCGGTGCACTCGCCGAACATCGACCACATCGAGATCGTCACCCGTGGTGCGGTCCGTCGCGCGAAGCTGTACTACCTGCGTGAGCTGCGCGGCAAGAAGGCCAAGATCAAGGAGAAGCGCTGACCGAGTCGGCGCTTTCGTGACAGCACCGGTGTCCGGGGAATCAGGGCCGTCTGAAACGTCCGCGCAGACTACTGCCGACGCTCCCGAAACCGAACCAGCCGCTGAGGCATCATCCGCAGCATCGTCGAAAGACGAAGACAGCGGCTCCGGCATGCTCAAAGAGGTCGGCGTCCTCCTGCTGATCGCTCTGGTCCTGTACTGCATCACACAGAATTTCATCGCCCGGCCGTATCTCATTCCGTCGGAGTCGATGGAGCCGACCTTGCACGGTTGCCGTGGTTGCACCGGTGACCGGATCATGGTCGACAAGGTGGTGTTCCGGTTCACCAATCCGGAGCCCGGCGACGTTGTGGTGTTCAAAGGCCCCCCGGAGTGGAACGGCAACTACCGATCGATCCGGTCGGACAACACCGCCGTCCGATACCTGCAGAACGCGCTGTCGTTCATCGGCGTGGTACCACCGGACGAGAACGATCTGGTGAAACGTGTCATCGCCACCGGCGGGCAGACAGTGCAATGCCGCTGGGATACGGGCCTGACGGTCGACGGCAAGAAGCTCAACGAGCCGTATCTGGATCCGGAAACCATCGGTCCCGGTAGCGACATCGACCCCACCAACGCCTGCTGGAGTTTCCAGTTCGGGCCCGTCAAGGTGCCAGAAGGCAAGCTGTGGATGATGGGGGACAACCGGACGCACAGCGGCGACTCGCGCGCACACTGCCAGAGCCTCGAACGTGATGCCGGGCCGGCGATGGATGAGCGTCAGCGCGTCTATTGCACGGGCGACCCGAACATCGGCACTGTGCCGGTGGACAACGTCATCGGCAAGGCGCGTTTCATCGCATGGCCGCCCGGACGGTGGGGCGGCGTCGCATCGGTGAACCCTCAGACCTAGTTCTCGCGGTATGAGTACCAGCTGGCCGCCGCGGACGGTGATTCGCAAAGCATCCGGATTGCGGACCCTCGAATTGACCCTGGACAGAGTGGGTTTGGGGCCTGTCGCCGGTGTGGACGAGGCCGGACGTGGAGCCTGTGCGGGACCGTTGGTGATCGCCGCGTGTGTGCTTGGCCCAAACCAGCGGAAAAGCCTTGCCGCGCTCAATGACTCCAAGAAGCTCAGCGAGAAGATGCGCGAGACGCTGTTTCCCCTCATCTGCCGGTATGCCGAGGCGTATCACGTGGTGTCGGTGCCGGCCGAAGAAGTGGACCGCATCGGCGTGCACGTGGCCAACATCGAGGGAATGCGGCGCGCGGTGGCCGGTCTGGGCGTCAAGCCGGGATATGTGTTGACGGACGGATTCCGGGTGCCGGGACTGCCGGTGCCCTCCCTGCCGGTCATCGGTGGCGACGCCTCGGCGGCATGTATCGCCGCGGCCAGTGTGCTGGCGAAGGTCAGCCGGGATCGAGTGATGGTGGCCATGGATTCCGACCACCCGGGGTACGGATTCGCGGTGCACAAGGGCTACAGCACGGCCGTCCATACCGAGGCGCTGCAGCGTCTGGGACCGTCAGTTCAGCATCGACAGTCGTTCGTGAACGTGCGCAATGCGGCGCAGGGAAGTTCACAGGGGGGATAATGGAAAGTCTATGAGCGCTGAAGACCTCGAAAAGTATGAAACCGAGATGGAACTCTCGCTGTATCGCGAGTACAAGGACATCGTCGGGCAGTTCAGCTACGTGGTGGAGACCGAGCGACGGTTTTACCTGGCCAATAGCGTCGAGGTGATTCCACGGAACACCGACTCCGAGGTGTACTTCGAGCTGCGCCTTTCTGACGCGTGGGTGTGGGACCTGTTCCGGCCGGCGCGCTTCGTCAAACACGTGCGCGTGATCACCTTCAAGGACGTCAACATCGAAGAGGTCGACAAGCCAGAACTGCGCCTACCGGAGTAGATCTCCGATAGGCGCAGCTCTATTTGGCCGTACGTGCTTTACGGGATGCTGACGCAACCCACGTTGTCGACGCATCCGCCGCCGCCACCCGGGCCGCCGTGGCCGCCGCCGACGCCGGGGATGTGGCCTCCGCCGCCCTCGGGTCCGCCGCCTCCGGTCGGACCGCCCGGGATGCTGCCGCTCCCGCCGCCGGGTCCGCCGCCTCCGGTCGGACCACCGGGGATGGCGCCGGATCCGCCCTCGGGACCACCGCTACCGGTCGGGCCGGGTGCTGGGGTGCCTTCCGGTGCATCGCTGGGCGCGGGAACGGTTGTCGTGGTGGTTGTGGTTGTTGTGGTCGTCGTGCTGGTGCTCGTCGGGCCACTGTCGGTGCTCGTGCCACACCCGGTCAGAGCCGCGCCAATAATGATGGCGAATCCGGCAAAAACCTTGGTGGGCTTGACTGTTGGCATTCTCATGTGATGCTCCCGGTTAGAGGTGTGGGGCTTCTTTGATCTTGCTGTTCTCGTTGCCCAGCGTCTTGCAGTAGGCCAAGGCGGAGTTTCGTGCTGCCGTCGACTGCAGACCACTGGGGTCTTGTTGGTTCTCGTCCTTGAGCATCTTGATGACGGCCTCATTTTGCGTGGCCTCATCCTGGGTGAGGTATTCCTTGCAGGTGGTGTCACCACCTTGATTGATCACACTGGAACAGCCCGCCAGCGAGATGGCCGCGGCCATACCGGCTGCCACCGCGAGTTTCTTCGAAATGGACGGAATCACTAGGGCCCCTTCTGTTGTGGACTGCTGGGATCTGTTGCTACTCATCGCCTGCCGCTGACGAGGCGCACGAGGAACAAGAGAACGCAGGCACCCGCGAGTGCAGTGACGAATGTCAGAATCCAGCCGAAGCCGTAGGTGCCGACGTTGAGCAGACTCAGCAAGAATCCGCCCAGCAGCCCGCCCACGATCCCCACCACGATGTTGAGCAGGAGCCCTTGCTGGGCGTCGGTGCCCATGATCTTGCTGGCCACCCATCCGGCGAGGCCGCCGATCACGATCCATGCGATCCAGCCGATGCCAAAGCCGAGGTGAGCTGCCGCAACATCAGCGGCCAGAGGTGAAATCATTTGTGGTTTCCTGGTTCTCGTGGGAGTGGAGCGGGCTGCTGTGCGGTGTGTTGCTACTTCTCGGCGTCTTCGCGTGCCTGATGCACCGCAGCCTCGGCGCGGGCCTTCTCGGCCTCGGCTTCCTTGGTGGCTACCTCACGCTGGGCTTCGGCCTTGTCCTGCTGCGCCTGACCTTCGCGCTCCAGCGACTCGTCATCGGTGAGCTTGCCGAAGGCTTCCTTGGCCTTGCCCTTGACGTCTTCGACGACGCCCTTGATCCCGGCCTCGAGACCGCTGTCCTTGTTGTCATCGCTCATCTGTCGCTCCTTATTCAGTGCGTGCGCGGTGCAACCGCTCGATGTCGCCTCGTCGTGAGGCGACCAAATCCACCGTAGCAAGGGTTGTGTACTACGTAAACTACTTTGTAAACAAATAGCCGCTGGCCAGGCGTTTAGCTAGCAGAGGTACCGTCGTGGAGGACGGCAAAGCCGCCACGGGAACGCCGTCATAACCCGAACCCCGAAATGCACGGTGGGAGTGACCGACGCAGTGGACGAGACGGACAACCGAACAAGTGCAGGCACCCCGGAGGGGCGCCGCCCACGATCGCTGACCCGTGCGGAAATCCTCGATACCGCGATCGCGCTGGTGGACCGCGACGGGTTGGATCAGCTGACGATGCGGCGGCTCGGTTCTGCCTGCGGTGTCGAAGCGATGGCCCTCTACCGTCACGTCCATGGCCGCCAAGACCTACTCGGCGGCATTGTGGACCACTTGGTCGAAAAGCTGTACGACGATCAACTCGCTGCCCGACGGCAGGAAGACGGTTGGCAGGACTATCTCGTCCGGCTCGCGCATGGCGTGCGGGCGATTGCCATCGATCACCCACACCTGTTTCCGACGTTGGCGACCCGGCCACCGGAGGCCCCATGGGTTCGGCCGCCGCTGCGGAGCATGAAGTGGATGGAGACCTTCCTGGACACACTGATCTCCTACGGCTTCGACGACCGGGGAGCAGTGACCGCCTATCGCGCGTACACCACCTTCCTGCTGGGCCAGCTGCTCCTGGAGGTTTCAGCACGCGGCGTCTCGCTGAGTCCGGTGGAAGACGAGCTGCCCGAGAAGACGCTGCGGAGCCTTTCGAATTACCCGAACCTGCAGCGGATGCAGCAACAGCTCAGTGAAGACCACAGCGCGACAGAGTTCGAAGAGGCGCTCGAATCGCTACTTGATCGGCTCGAGGGCAACGCTCCGCGCTAGGCCGCGGTCATGGTTTGCATGGCGCTGCCCCTCCGGACCTGACAGATTCTGGCCGACTGTGATGGGAATTACTCGCCAGCAGGCAATCGTTCGAGTTGCGGATCTCGTGGGCGTGTCCCATTCTCGGCCGATGGGTATTTTGCTGATGAGGGCGATGGCGATGATTGCGCCGGCGATTGTGGTCGCCCTGCCGTTGGGCTCGCCAGCCGTCGCGGTGGCTGCGCCAGGCGTGCACTGTGCGCCGTCGAAGGCCAGCAAGGACGTGTGCACCGCGACGGACGACGTCGAGATCAAGTCGGCCCCCAACTCCAAGGACCTGCCGGGACCCGCAACGGGTGCGATCGGCAAGGTTGCGCCGGTGGTTCATCCGGTCAAGATGTGGAACTAGTGGGCGGACTGCCCTAACGCAGTAGGCGCTCGACAACCCGCCGGATGTATTGCTCCACCTCGCTCATGGAAGCCTTGTGATATGTCGGGTCCGGAACGAGAACCAACGACATCACGGTGCGTATCAGAACATCGGCAATAAAGTCCGCGTCCGGCGTCGGCAAGGGGTCTTGTAGCTGTGGGTCCTGAAGCAGCGTAGATATGTACACGCGGCCAAGTTCTTGGCCGGGTGGTTCCAGATCGCGCCACATTCGGACAATTTCCTCCGACTGAGCACGAATAATCCACTGCAGGGCCGGAATTCGGGTGGCGTTTTCCACCATCCGGGCCGCTACCGCAGTCGCCCGACCCGCAGCGGTGTCGGTCCTGCCGACGTACTCGGTGATATCGCGGAGGGCCTTACTGATTTCGCGGCGATACGCGGTGTCGATCAGATTCTGCTTGGAGCCGAAGCGGCGAAACACCGTCATCCGCGACATGTGCGCACGGTCGGCAACCATGTCGATCGTGAGGCGCTGTTCTCCGCATATCCCGAGTACCTCCACCGTGGCATCGAGAATCCGGATATCCGACGGCGGAAGGTCGGCCGGGTCCGCTGCGGTCGCCGTGGCGACGACATCCGGCCAGTTGATAGCACCGGTGCCTGGCATGGATTCGATGATCTCACCTCGCTCGGCCGCGCAAGATATTGACTAATGTGACTGAATTGATAACTATAGTAACATGATGATGCTTGATCGAGTCTCGACCTGGGCTTACAGCGGTTCGGGGGTGCTCCTCCCCGGCGAGGGCGGCGTACCGGTTGCGCCGGCACTTCACGCGAACCAGATGGTCGCGTGGGTGTCGATTGCGCTGGCGTACGGGGGCGCGGCAGTCGCCTTGGCGTGGGTGTTGTGGAAACTGGGAAAACACCGACAAGTCCTTCCGTTGGTGCTTTTCATCGCGGGACTGGTCGCGGCCAACATCGAGCCGTTGGGCGATCTGGTGGGCGCCATCGTCTATGCCAACGACACACCGTGGTTCGGTTACACGGTGATGGGCCGACGGATGCCCGCCTGGATTTTGGTCGGGGCGTCATCGTACGTGGCGATCGGTGGATATATCGCCTATCGGTACGTATCCCAGGGCAGATCTCTGCGCGACATCTTCATGCTGTCGGCGATATACGTCGGAATTCCGGAGATCGTCATCGAAATGGTCTGGCATTTCACGGGAGTCATCGCCTACTACGGCCATAACCCGACGCGGGTCGGGGGGATTCCGCTGTATTCGATCGTGCAGAACACCACGCTCTTACCGGTGTACGGCATTGTGATCTTCTATGCGGTGAAGTACCTCAAGGGTTCTCGGATCTGGCTGTTGGTTCTCTTGATTCCGGCGACCACCATCGGCTACATCGTGGGTGTGAGTTGGCCTGCCTACCAAGCGGTTCAGTCCTCGGCGCCGACTTTCGTGACCTGGTTGGCCGCCGTTGCGGTGATTGCCACGTCGATTCTGTCGTCTTATCTCCTGCTGCAGATACCGGAACTAAGCCAGATTCGCGATGCCGCGGGGGCGGCGACCGCGGGTGAAAGGCAGCCGCAGCATGCGGCGGTGACGGCATGAGTTCACCGACGCTGAATCCCGTCAACGTGGCTGGTCTACCCACTCCGCCTGGTCCCTCGGGGAGCGGACGGGCCGGCGTCCTCGCGCGCCTGGCGCGCGACCCGTGGCTCTATCCGCTGGAGCTGACTAGAAAGTATGGGGATATCGTTTCGGTCCCAACACCATTCGTGAAGACCGTCTATCTTGGCCATCCAGACTGGGTTGATCACGTCCTGGTAAAGCATCCTGATCGTTACCGGCGTTCGGACATGGTTGCCCAGCAGATGGTGCCCCCCAAACTCGGGCACAACTTCTTCGCGTTCGCCGATGATCAGGAGTGGTGGCGGGGACGTTCGCTCTACCGCCCCAGTTTCACCCAGAAGAATCTTGCCGAACTCGGCGATCTGTTCACCAACGCGGTGACGGAGCAGGTTGACGCCTGGGCGGAAGACTGCGGTGACGCCGACGGTTACGTCGATATCGAGGAGAAGACCCGAAAGCTTGCCCTAATCGTGTTGTTCAACGCCATGTTCGACGAGTACTTGTCGCCACGAATGCTCGAGGCATCCGTGACCAAGAACGCGATCAGCTTCGGGATGTTGGCGACCACGGTGCGCGTGGCAATGTACTCGTTCCCGGCGTGGATTCCCCGGCCATTTCAGCGGCGCATGGACGGCATGTTGGACATGATCATGGGTGGTGCCGATCAACTCATTGAGATGAGGCGACGCCACCCCACCGAGCGCACCGACATTCTGAATCTGCTCATCAATGCCACATATGCAGACGGCAGTCCTTTGGAGAACGACAAGATCGCCGTCGAAATCGCGGGAATGATCGTCGGTGGACACGAGACCACCGCGGCCGCGCTGGCGTGGACGTTCGCTCTGGTGTCCGGTCATCCGGATATCGAACGACGACTCATCGACGAGGTGGACGCCCTGGGCGGAAAACCTGTAACGGTCGCGGATATGGGCGAGTTACCTTTGACCCGAGCCTGTTTCGATGAGGCGCAGCGCTTACAGGGGGGACTGGTCATCAATCCCAAGACTGCCCTGGTGGACGACGAGATGGGTGGTTATCGCATCGCGGCGGGAACGACGATCCTGTACTCCTCGCTCGCGATGCAGCGCGATCCGCGCTTTTGGTCAGAGCCCAACCGATACAACCCTGACAGATTCCTGAACAACGAAGCCGACCTGCGCGCATTCGTTCCTTTCGGACGTGGACAGCGTCTCTGTCTGGGGATGCGGATGGCGTATATCGAGGCGGTTCTCACCATCGCGACGGCGTACCAGCGTTACCGATTCGAACTCCCGGCGGGGTACGGGCCTCGGCACCAGTACCGCATGTCCATGGGATTGAAGGGTGGGTTGCCCGCACGAATCATTCGGCGTTAGTGGGTGTCCAGTGGTCGCCGCGGCCGCGGTCCTGTGGAGGAATGCCGGAATGTGGATAACTCTCCACCGTGAGGCATCTCAGCTGAACCTGTGTCGGCGCCCGCGCAGATGGTGTGGGCATGACAACCAGCGCACGCGCACAGATCGGCAGCCGTGGAGAGGATCTCGCCACTGACTACCTGAGCAAGGACGGTTTCACGGTTCTCGATCGCAATTGGCGGTGCCGCTACGGAGAGTTGGACATCATCGCGACCGACGGCGAAGCGTTGGTTTTTGTTGAGGTGAAGACACGTACCGGCCGCGCATTCGGAACACCTGCGGAGGCGGTGACGCACACCAAGTTACGTAGGCTGCGGCGGCTTGCGGGTATTTGGCTGGCGGCGCAGGACGGTTCGTGGGTGGCCGTGCGTATCGATGTCATCGAAGTACGGTTGAGCGGCTCGGGACCGGCGATCACCCACATCCGCGGGGTGAGCTAGATGGCCTTAGGGAGAGCGTATTCCGTTGCGGTCAAGGCGGTAACCGGCCAAACGGTCGAAATCGAGGCCGATATCAGTGCTGGGCTCCCCGGTGTGCACCTGGTCGGGCTGCCCGATGCCGCGCTGCAGGAATCCCGTGACCGTGTACGCGCGGCGATCACTAACTGCGGGTTCACCTGGCCGTCGTCGCGTCTGACCTTGGCGCTGTCGCCTGCGACATTGCCGAAGATGGGGTCGGTGTATGACCTGTCATTACGTTAATCAAAACTGTGTTATCTCCCAGGTGAACCGCCATGACACACCGCCGAGGCGCGCCTGCTTGCGCTCGAACACCTGTTCGTATAAGGTTCTGTTTGTTCGACAAGAGGCCTACAGCTAGTCACCAACGAAGTAACCCCGTTCCCAGGGTCTGGGGGCGTCCACCGCAGGGTGGGGGCGTCGGGGCGCCTGTGAGTATGAACCGGGTGGACGTGCGGTTCGCCGTCAAGTCATGGCTAGTACCGAATAGTTACATGCTGGGCTGATCATGAATCCGGGGAGACCTGGGCGCTTGTGATGTTTATACCGAGTGGGTATGCGCTTCGCTGCCGAATCGGCCTGGTGCCGAATATTGAGATTTGAAGGGGCTCACGCTATCCGTGTGCCTCTTTTTGTGTCTTAAAAATAAGTAACGAGCCGCCTATTTAGGCGTGTATTTGGGGAGGTTCCTGGCTGGCCCGCTCTGGGCCAAGAGGCCAATTTTGTTACCTGACCTGCATCATGTGGGTTGGCTATAGCGTTCGGGGAGGTAGTTCCCGCCAGTTGAGTGGGGCGAGTGATGGGTGTTGAGTCGGGGTTTAGATGGTTTATCGGTATGCGGATTTGGTGGCCAATTCGGTGGCCCAAGCACCGACGTTGTCGGATGCGCAGCTTAACAAGCTGACGGTGTTGTTCACACCGCGTGGCATGCCTTTGCACGCAGTGAAGAGTTCGGAATCTGCTGCATCGTACTTGCGTGTAGCAAGTTAGAGGGGAAAGGAATCTTAATGAGTAGCTCCGAGTATTCGGTTATGGGAAACAAGCGCCGTCCCGGCCTTAGCCCGTTACGCAAGCGCGGCGGCATGCCGAGTAAATACGTCGCAGTTCCTAATGAGTTCGCACGCGATGTGTCAGTGACGGCGGTTGGCAAGGCCGTGATGCTGGATCTGCTGTCCAACGATGAGACCAAATGGCGAGTGTCTATTCGGTCATTGGCCCAAAATTTGGGGATGGACCGAAAGACTGTCAAAAAGGGTGTGGACTCGCTGGTGGCCGCTGGCTGGCTTGCGGTGCGCGATGACTATTCGGCGTATCTGGTGCATCGGGCGCGGCGGCTAACCGTTGACGAAATCCGCGAGTTCATGAATGAAACAACAGGTGAGGGCGATGGTGGAGAACCGGGACCACCCGTCACGTGGGGTGGTGGAGATATGCCACCGGTTAGTGGTGGAGAAAACGGGCCAAGGGCGGTGGAGAACTGGGACCAGCAAGTGGTGGAGAATCTGGACCACATAGAAGACTACTTAGAAGAAAAATTTAAGAAGACGAATATAGAAGCAGGATCGGACTCCTTTATATGTCACGGCTGCTCGACCCAAAATGCGGGCTTACCGACAAACACCGACAGTAAAGGACGTCAATACTGCCCATACTGTCCCCCCTTCTAGCCGGTGTAGACAGTTGGCATTGAGTTAGGGCGACGCTCCAATTAATTCATCTGATTTGAAATTGAAAGTGGTGGACTGTTTGAGGTCGGGGGGAGAGGGGCTGATTTGCATGAGGTGTCAGGGTGTGGGCGGGTTCGTGGGTGTACCCCAGGCAACCGCGAGCGGGAGTCGTCGTCGCGGCGTGGTTGCCTCGACGGGGACGTGCGGTTGGCGGCTTGGCTCGCTCTCGGCGCGTTTGGATACGAGCGGCGCGAAGCTGGCACTCGGCCAGCCTGAATGCTAAAAATTTGGTTAGAACGCGCGTTCGACCTGGGATTGTTGGCAGGTTAGTGGGAACATCACAGAGACTGAACAGCCGTTTGGTCCAGGAACGCAAGAGCCCTGACAGGAAACGGTTCTCCGTCAGGGCTCAGCGTGTTATTTGTCCGATAACCACATGAGCCTAGCTGCTGGCATCGTGGCCGCGCATGGCTTCGTTGCACGTGGTGTGGTGATGGGGTCCGCTGGGCTTGTCGTGTGCTTGCGTTTCTGTCGTACACGACAGATTCCGGTGTAACTGATGACACGAGATTGGCCGTCTCTCGCTGGACTTGCAGCGCAGTACGGGTTGAAGGTGCCGCAGGCTCAAGAAGCGGTGAAGAAGTTGAAGCTCAGGGACAAGCTCTGGCGTGGTGCAGCACGTGTTGCACCTTGGCAAGAGGCGCTGCTTCGTCCCGAGTTGGAACGGCTGGCGCGCGAGAAAAAACGGGGGTACAGGCCCCCCTCAATCCACGATGTACTTCCGCTGCCGCAGGAGCGTCCAATCGTCTATGAATCCACGCCCGACGGAAGCGGCTACCGAGACGAGCCCGACTACAGCGATTATGGGTTTACACATTCGGAGATGGCGCGCCAGTTGAAGCCCATCCACGATCGGATGATGGGCGAAGGTGACGCCGACACCGCATAGTTCGGCACCCTGCTAGCGCTCTCCGTGGCTGTCGCGCCGTGTCTCAATTCTTTAGAAACGGACACCCGCGCCGGAACGCAGCCGGGACCGTCCGATGGCTCTAAACGTGCTGGTCGGTTTTCTCAAAAGCCGTATCAAAATTCTTGTCTCGCATTGACGTAGTTTTGCGACTTATGAGACACTTTCGGTATGGCGACGAACACCACCACGGCAGACATCCTGACCCCCTCTGTTGAACCGGCGACGGGAACGGGTTGGTTGTTCGGATACGCCCGCGTGAGTACTGGACATCAGAGCTTGGATCAACAAGAGGACGCACTGAGTGCTGCTGGGGTTGATCCGGCGCGCATCTACAGCGACAAGCAATCCGGTATGTCCACAAGGGAACAACGCCCCGGCCTAGCTTGTCTGCTGGATAAGGCGCGGGCGGGGGATGTGATTGTGGTTGTCGGTATTGACCGGCTCGGACGCAATGCCTCGGAAGTCATGTCCACCATTAGGGAGCTGGGCCAGCACGGCATCGTGCTTAGGTCGCTGCGCGAGGGTATCGACACCGGTAATGCCACCGGGCGCATGATCGCCGGAGTCCTCGCCAGTCTGGCCGAACTAGAGCTAGAGCTAGGTAAGGAACGGCGTACAGCCGCGCGTGAGGCACGTAAAGCACGAGGTCTGCATGTGGGTAGACCCAAGGCCCTTAGCACCGAGAACATCGCCTTAGCGGCTCGTATGCACGCCTCGGGAGAGTCGGCCACCACCATCGCGAAAGCCGTGGGTGTCAGCCGCGCCACCATCTACCGGGTACTGGCCGAACAGAACGGCTAGCAGCGCTCAGGGGTGTCAGTAATGGTGACTCCCCTACGGCGAATCGCCCCGCGCTGTGTGCGCTTGGGGTTTCGTCGCTGGTTAGGGTGCTTGACGAGCCCAAACATGGGTATGCGAATCCGCCTCTGAACCGGTGGTGATCTTGGTAGCTTCTGTGTCTCACAGTCACTTCACAGAAGCGGGGGCAAACATGGTCGCAATCTCGTCATGCCGGTACTCAGGGGGCGCTGTCCTTGCGGCAGCAATGGTGGCGTTATCGCTGCCGGTGGGGGTAGTGCCGGTGTCGCTCGCCGACCCTCCGTATGCCAGCTGCAAAGAAGCTCACGCGGACGGCAAATACAACATTCCGCGCGGTGCGCCGGGCTATGCGCCCAAGCTGGACCGAGACGAGGATGGTTTGGCCTGTGAGGGCTAAACTTTGAATCGGTCGGCTAAGCGGGGAGAAACAAATAGCCCCGCTGTGGAGCTTCCGTTGGTCCAACTCTCCGCTTGGCCGCGCCTACGGTGTTAGCTGGCCAATCTGGGCGATTTGGGGCGTAGCTGCTGTGGTTGCGTGTGTGTACGGCCCGCTGGAATTGGCCGGTAACGATGATGCGCTCGATGGGGCCTGATTGGCTGTTTGGCGCGCAGCTCCTTTTCCTTATTTCCGTACGCAGTGGCGAGTGTGTCTAACCTGCCGAGCCGGGACTGTAGGAAAGCAGGAATTAGTGCCAACAGGACGAGAGATGCGTTGCGGTACATGTGAAGCACGCTTGGTTGTTCAAGATTCGGTTTGGGATGCCAAATACTATCCGCGCCAGATTGAAACAGTGCTATCACCGGTTGGTTTACTAAAGCCAAGATTGCGATTCCGAATGCGGTATTTATGACTGTCCAGAGAACGCGATGCTTTCTTGCTTTCTCCTGGAAGCGTTGCGCCTCGGACGGGTAGCGCATGTGGCCCGGAAATTTCCAGCGGCGGTCCAGATGATCACGCCGGAATGCGTCGAGATCGGTGCGGGCTCCGTACCGTTTCCAGTCAAAGCCCCGGCACTCTTCTACGCGTCCGTTTACCCTTTCTGAGGCTTCACGGTGCATGTGGCGCTCCGCCTTCCATAGGGCAACGATATGGGCGATCAATAGGCCGGATGTGCCGATCATGAGGGCGCTTGAGTACAGAGGGTGCTGATGATTTTTGAGCCAGCCATTTATTAGCGATGCGACCATGATTGCCAGAAAAAGCCACGTCGGGGTAGCGCGGAGGCCTTGCATCTGTGGACTACTCCAGATCTCGCGAGCGGTGCGCCACCGGCCACTGAATTTGGGGAGTACGGTCACGGTCTGTTGATCGGCAGACCAGAGCACGAGCACCAAGAACACCATTGCCAGCATGGCGTTACCGAAGATCAAGAGTTGAATCCCCTTGACGGCCTCGCTATACATCGGGCTCGTGTCGAAGAGGTGAGCGCGTATCGCAAGGGCGCTGACATTGTCAGCTAGAAAACCGAGGTCAGTTAGCGTGAACAGCGCAGCTACCAGTGTCATAGTTTTGGCCGTCCGAGTTCCCACGGCGTAACGAATACCACGCAATTCGATCATCCGGTTTGCTTCCTTTCGTTCTAAGTGCCAATCAGCCATGCCGGGCCTGAGGAAGGCCCCTTTCGCGCCGAGTCGCTTCCCCGCGCTTCGTTTGAAAGGGGCCCTCCAGGTCAGCTACCGGGGTAGTAAGACGGTGCTGTTGTCTGCGCTGATGCTGGGCATATCGTTGACGCTGGCAGGTTTCCGGTAGACCACGTTGCTAGTGAGGTGGCCGGAGAGCTGCTGAACGTCTCTCGGGCCCCTAGCAGCTCGATGGTGGTGGGTGTTGTTCTAGCCGGGAGAGTAAACGCTATGTCTCCCTTAGCTTCTCCAGTTACTGGAGATCCCAGGTGTGGTCCACCGATGTCGGAGAGATTGACGTTCTCATTCTCCACAGGCATAGCGTTCTCGGTCTGCACACGCCACGAGTTCGTAGGGATCGCTCCCTTGGTGGTGTCAACCTGAACGTGGAACACCAGAACCCGAGACCCGTTACCTGCTTGGCAGACAGTGGGCTTAGAACCGATGGTCACCGTTCCCTCGAATTCGGCTCCACCCCAACCTGGTTCCTTACCGCTGACGCGGTTCGCGGACCCTAACGGCACAGGGCCAGACTGAGCTGCCGAGGTGTCGCTGTCAGCGTGACCGCATGCGCTCAGCGCCACAGTAAGGCCGGTGACCACTGCGGCGAAACGGCAGCTAGTGATATTGATCGATACCATATTTCGTTCCTTCTTCCTTTGCGCAGGTCAGGGCCTGCTGACCGCAGAAAGATGTGACGGCGTTGGGCGTGCCCTTTTTGATGGGCACGTCCCGCTGGTACCTTTAAGCCCTGCCCCTCACAGCAGACCTAAAGGCCCAGGTTCGCCGACTCAGGTTTGGACCTGGGTCTTTCTGTAGCTAGGGAGAAGCGTAGCGGTGAGCCGCGACACAACCCGGTATTGAGAACCAGGGAAAATGCGCAGAGCGCAAACTTGCTCAACAAGTCGCAGCGAAACTCGTAGCACGCCGAGCTGTGGATAACTCTTGAAACAGCTGCTAGTGGCCCATCCCTGAATGTGGATAACCTGTTAGCTAACTGTGGATATGTCTACTATAAACGACACTTAGACGGTTCCTTGACATTGCGCGACCGGCGTGTCGCGTGTCGGCGTCCCACGTACCCGCAAGGGGGTGGGGAGGTACCCATTAACGTTCTTGGTGCATGCCTCACTCGGCCAGCGTCCGCTCTCTCTCTGGTCTCTGGCTGAACGGCTGCTCAGGCACCTGTAGCGGGTTTTTAGGTTTGGGGTGGTGTGTCGGTGGGTTCGTAGTCGAAGACGAGTTCACCGGAGGGCAGTGTCCGCAGCACCTTTTGGGGTTCAGATTGCACGTCGGGCATTGGGGGAATGGGTGTGGTGTGGGGCAGTTGTCGGATGCGGTCGGCGTATTCGTTTTCGATGGCTTGGATTGCGGCTTTCATGCGTTCTAGGCGCTGCTGATAGGCCTTGGCTTGTTCGGCGCGGGCGATCTTCTCGGCCTCTAATTGGACCCGGATTTCTGGTTCGGTGGCGGTGTCCAGGACGGCCCAGTCCTTCCCATCGGTCACGGAGGTGAAGTCCTCGGCGCTCACCGCATAGTTTTCCGATTCGACGCGATTGATGACCGCTGTGAGGGGGTGCCAGCGTTCGAACACGCTGTGCCTGCCCTCGCGGGCGATTCGGCCCGCTTGCTTTAACACTTCCAGCATGTGCAGCAGGGAACGTGTCCAGTGCTCAGCGTCGTGCATGAACATCTGCAAGGTCGGTGTGGCGTCAGGGGGAGTGGCATCGGTGATTGTGCGCAGACGCGCGTCGAGTTCATCTATCACCTCTAGAAAGGCCACCCCGATCTGCCGGTGCCCCATATCGCGCTGCACCTGCTCACGTCGCGCAGCCAGCATGCCGAGCATCGAATGCAAAGCTTGGATCATGGCTCACCTCGCCTTATCTGCCTCGTTGCAACGGGTCCGCTGCCGGGTCCCACTCTTCCCCATCTGAGCCGCCATCACGACGCTTGAGCGTTGGCATCGGTGGCCGGATCAGTTTCTTCAACCCCGCCAAATCCACATACTTGGAACGCAATTCACGCACACGCCCCGCCAAGACCGCATCACCGGACGCGTCGGCAGCGACCCGCGCGTACACCATGTCCAACTGCCGCAACGCCTCCACATAGGCGTCGGCATACGCGCGCTCAATGGCTCGGCTCAATGGCTCCGGTTCCACACCGGCCGCTTCCGCATTCAAGTTCAGCTGTTGCATCTCGCCGCGCACCGACACCGTCACTGTGCCGACACTGGCCGCGCCGGAACGCTGAATCTCGACCGTCCCGGCAACCTTGTCTACCCAACCGCCCAACCACGCAACGAGATCATCACCAGCCAACTCATCGAAACCCATGGGGAAACTCCTCTGTCCAACGGCCTGGCGAGAGTTGAATCTCAACTGTCCGAACTGTTTCGCTTACGCGCCTTGTGTTGTCGCCACCACGGGGAATTTGACCGTCTGTACAACCAGATTGCGATTGGAATAATTACTAACCCCCACGCAAATGCCACTATTGCCAATGCTTTTGGCGTGCTGAATGCGAGTCCCAGTGGTATCAGGGATAAGAAATATCCGACACCGCAGATCACTCCGATCCAGTGGACCATCCGTTGCTGGTGTAGTGGTGCGCTGTCCCGAAGTATCGGTATCCAATAGTGCGCTGGACCGTCGGCGGCTATGTCGCCAATCGTCATCGCACAAGCCAGTAGCAGTACATCGCTCACCGCGAATAGCGGCCAAGCCGCTGCTGGTGCCACGAAACCGAAAGATATGAGCGGCCCGAAGATGAGTACTGGCAAGAGCCCCAATGTCAGCAAAGACAAAATGACCAGAGCTAATGAAAGCCAGCCCGCACACGACTTGCGTGCGATGAGGGCTAGCGCGACAACAATCACCTGCGAGATACCGAGCACCGCTACACCTGCCCTCTAGTTCACGAACTTCCAGAGAATCCACACCCGATTCGTCGCGAATGCATCAATCACGCTGGGGCTGTTCGTAAGACTGCGGCCCGTCCTTGGTGATAATCGACGGCATCACGCTGTCCTCGTAGTTGGGGCCTGGTGGAGGAAAGTACGGCGACATCCAACCCATACTCACGCCACCATGAACTCCACGACGAATGTCGAAGCGGTACCCGTCTGGCGTGTGCCCATGAGCGGACTTCTTTTGTGGGATGTCCGAACCGACCGAATCGATCCAACCCCAGGAGTTCCAGACGTTTACGAATGAATCGAACACCTGATCGCCACTGAGGTCTCCGTATCCCCATACCCAATACCTGATGTAGAAATTCCAGGACCCGTTGGGGCCGACTGCACCGCTCCCAGCGCTGAGCGGGTTCCACCCTGGTCTCTGAAACCCAACGATCCAACCGTCCGGTAGGTGCTGCAGGGTGTAGACAACGTGCTCGATGGTGCGCTGGCGCGCGAGTGCGTCGGTCAGGTCGGGGTGGATCTGTGGTGCGGTCATGTCATATCCCATGGTAGTGATCTGCATTCGTCGTCAACGCCGGATGCCTGCGATGATTTCGCCGATGATTTCCAGGCTGCGACTGTCGGGTTGCCAGTACGCCTGGGTGTGGGCCTTGATGCTGGGCAGGTATTTGAGAGGCCAGGGTCCGGTTCTTTCGGTGATCCGCTCGTGGTGTGCTCCGAAGTCTTCGCGGTGGGTCATGCGGCCGTGTCCGATCGGGCTGCGGTCGGACAGTTCCAGGATTCGGATGGGGTCGTTGGGGTGAATCAAGGCCCATACTGGTGCCGATCCAGGCTTTAGCGGCACCCCTTGCAGGATGAGTTCTTCGACAGTGCGTGCGTGCATTCCCGCACCGCCCAGAGTCACTAGCGAGTGTGCGTTCAGCCCTGCGCCTTGGGCAGCTTCCCCGACGACGACCGCACCGTAGGAGTGCCCGATCACGGTGCGATGCGCCTCGGGCATCTGGTTGGTGTGGTCGAGGCGTTCGAGGAAGTCGCGCAGTCGCGGAGCCCCGGCTTCGGCGAAACTATCCATCGCCGCGCCCGGGAGAACCCATTGCGGTGCACGATAGTTCTGCCAATCCACAACCGCAGCACGCCCCTGGTGGCCCAGTGCATCTTCAGCGTCGACTTGGAACCGTCGGGCAACTTCCATATAGCCGGGGTGGTCACCGTCGGGGATGAGTTTGGTTGCCTTGGTGCCTGTTCCGGGCACTAGCACGCCCGTGTGGGTGGCGAGGTCGGGGTTGCCTATGGAGGTGATGGAGCGTCCGTCGGGTTCGAACCCGAGCAGGAACCGGCGTGCCTGGTTGGGGTGTGGCTGGATGGCTTCTTCGATGCTGCGGTATGCCTCGTTTTCGGGCATGTGTTCGCGCCAATGGCTGAGTGCGTCGCGGGCGTACTCGTCGCTGACCGAGATCGGCAGGCGGGCTTTCTCGCCGAACATAGGGTCTTGACGGAACACGCCGGTGCGTTCGGCGGGGTCCAAGTGGTCCCACATTTCACGTAGCCGTGTCGCGTCGACGGGCCGTTCTAGCTGTCCATCCAAGACTTTCTGGACCCATTCGGGCCGCTCGCCATGTGCGCTGAGAAGGGAACCGTTGTCGCCGGGTGGTTTTGGTGGCTCGCCGCCATCATGACCGCGCCCACCGGCACCGGGGGCTGTCTCGGCAGGTCGTTCGGGTCCAGGGCGCCCGTTGGTCGCTGGCCGTTCGGCCGATGCGGGTGCTGGTTCGTGGGCTCTGGCTGCTGCCGGGGTCGCTTCGCCCGGTGCGCTCTTGGCCAGGGAGGGTTTGGACTCAACCGGGGCGGGTGGCTCGTGTAGCGGACGGTTGGGGACTACCGGTTCGCGAATGGGTTCGCGCAGCGGTGTGATGGTGGACGGTTTGACCGGTTCCCCGTGCGCGGCAGGGGTACTGGGTGCGTGAGGCGTGGCGGGTGGTGCCGAATGCGGCGGTGCTGTTGGCCCGGCTGGTGCAGCGGGCCCGGTGGGTGTCGTTGTGGGTGGTGTGTGCTCGCTGGCCGCGGGGGTGTGGGCAGGGAGCGGTTCGCCGTGCTCGGGCAGGGCGTTGTGTGGCCCCGGTGCGCGTTCGGACGGCACCGGGCCGTCGACAGGGCGCGGGGTCTCGGTCGGATGGGCTGGTGTGCGCGGGGTTTCCGGTTCGATCGGACGCTCACCGGGTGCCAGGGGCCGCTCACCAGGTGGGGCGCCGTGGTCGCCGGGTGTGGCGGGGCGCTCGCCGGGTAGGTGGTCGGCCGGTGTGGGTGTTCGTTCGGTGAATTGGGGTGTGGTGGTTTCTGAGGGGCCGGGTCCGGGCCGATCCGGTGGTGTCGGATGCGCCGATGATGAGGCGGGGGTGTGTTCGGCGGGCCCAGCGAGCGCGGGCTCGGTGGCGCGTTCACCCACCGGCACTGGGCGTTCGGCCATAGCGGGCACACCATGTCCCGATGCGTCGCCATAGCCGGGACCACTGCCATGCGAGACCAGGGCAGCGTCGTCAGCCGGTTTAGGCTCGGCGCGTTCCATCGCGGGTGTGCCGTGATGTTCTGCCTGCGCAGGGACGGAACTTGCTTCCGGTGCTGGTTGTGCGACAGTTGGTTTGGTTTCGGCAGCCGGAACCGCAGGGTGTTCGAGGGCGCCGGGTTTAGGTTCGCTGATGGTGGCCGTTGGTGGGTGTATGTCGGTGGGTGGGCCGAGTTTGAGTTCTCCGGGGTTGATGCCCTCGGGTAGTTTCCCGAGTGTTTCGGTGATCTTGCCGGTCTGGGCACTGACCTCGGCCACCGGATTGACCACCGCCGCTTCACGTCCGAGCGCGGTGGTGGTCTTCGTTTCGATGCTCGCCACGCCTTCGCCGACGCGGGCGGCATCCGTTCCTATGGATGCGGCTCTGGCCGCACCGCCGCCAGGGACCAGGAACGTGGCGGCGGTGGTGAGGTTGTAGCCGACCGCCTCCCACGGGTCGCCTTTTTTGACGTCTTCCCAATCCACCAGGGCTTTGACGGTCTCCAGGGTTTTGTCGGTCTGCCCACCGGGGTCTTGGATGAGTTTCGTGATTTCCCGGGCGGTGGTGCCGACCGGGTCCAAAGCGCTGCCCACGGTTTTCGCCAACCCGCCCCAGGTTTGTTGTGCGCCTTGGGTGTCGTAGACGAACCGGGTGGGATCGAGCCCGGTCACCATCGCTAGTGGGCCGGTGAACATGCCGGTGATGTTTTTCAGCGCCCCGGCATCCATGCTGATCAGCGCGTTGATGACCGGTGCCGCTGAGGGAAACTCTTTGGATACCCAGTCTTTGATCGCGTCTTTGGCTGCATCAATCTGCGCCCCGATGCCGAGAAGATCGGACTTGCGGGCCTCGACTTGTTGGCCGTGGTTATCGAGCACGCCTTTGATGTCGCGGGCCACGGCCTTGATCTCATCCATCGGTGATTCGCCGTGAAACAGGAAGTCGCCCAACGTGTCGAGCATGTTCGATGGTGACAACCGCCGCAACAGATCCCGCACGCTGTCTTGGGCGTGCTGGACCTGATCGGCGAACCCTTCCAGTTCATTGGCGAGCTTGCCCGACAGCTGCGCCAGCTGGGTCAGTGAGGATGTGATGGTGTCGATGGCCTTACCGATGGTCTCGGCTTCGGGCATCGTCTGCGCCGAGATCCCGGCCTTAGCGGCCTGTATTTGTGCGGCGACCCGAGGAAGCGCCTGCCACAACGCTTTCCACGGCGCAGCGACAGCGCGTGCCCCAGCCGGGTCGCCGTTGGGCCACACATCGCCGACGAAAAACTCGACCACCGACCACAGCGCCGGGGCCATGACACCGCCGCCATTGGCGTTGGAAATGCTGACCGACACTTTCGGGTCATTGATTTTGGCCGGCATCGACACCGAGGGGGCCGCTTGCGGGATGGTGGCGGCCGCCTCGGCGAGGGCGTAGTTGGCTGCCGATACCCCGATCCCGTGCCCGACCGAACGGGCGGCCCCCAACGTCTGGAAGACGGCGCCGATGATCTGGTTGGCCTTTTGCACGTACTGTTCGCCGAAGTTTTCCCCGGCATCGTCTTGGCCCGCGTTGAAACTCAATGTCCCGCCCGAGAGGGCTCGCGCCGCAGCCAATAATCCATCGGCAGCGTGATCTACGCTTTTGCCTGATTCGGCGAGCTGCGGCGGGTCAACATCGAGCTGCGTGCCGCCGCCCGCTGACCACATCTGTGCGTTGCTTTTGGTGGCCTGCACATAGCCTTCCCGTGCCCCGTGCAGGTAGTCGACGATCTTGCCGAACATCTCCCCAAGCTCACCGTTGGAACTCACCCAGTGCCCGATTGCCTGATCGGCGCTGGTCGCGGTGCGGCCCTCCCACGCCGCTGCCATCTTGTTTTGCCCGTCGCGGCCCTGCTCAACAGATTCACCGATCAACGTCCGCAAGGCTGCGACCGCCTCGGCCATATCGGCCATCGCGGCCGGATCGACCCGGAACCGTGCCCCCATTTAGAGGTGCTCGCTGGCCTCGTGGAGTAGCTGCGCGCTGCTGCGCGCCTTCGCCGTGGTGTTCGTCAACGATGTCGCCGACCCAGTGGCTTCTTCATGCCAGCTATCCCAGATCGGGGAAAACGAGGACGCCGCACCCCCAGACCAGCCATGGCCCAGCACCGAACGCACCCGCCCGTCAGCGCTGCGCACCCCACCACCCAGACGCTGCGCAATATCAGTAAGCAACCGAAACGCGCCAGAGAGGGCAGCAGGATCGATCCGCAACACCTCGTCAGAAGGTCCAACCATGTGCCCCCACCCCTAAATCTTTCGGCCGGATACCGCTCTCGAATGTGCTCACAGACCGCCCGGCTAGTTGCCAGCTATCTCACGCTACTACACCCTTAGTGGGGAGGCGTTGTGAAATGGCATCAACGGATAGGTAGATTTATCTACGCATAGGTAGATGCCCTGGTGGGTGGGGCGCCCAATGCTTGTTGGGTGTCTCCGTCCGCATCGCAACCCGATCCGGACACAGTTGGCGTCGCTGTTGATATTTCTGCGTTGGGGGTCGAACTTCAGCGCTTGCGCATAGCTAAGAAGTTGTCCTTGGACAACCTGTCTGAACGCACAGGGATACCGCGCAACACCATCTATCGCTACGAAAACCATAAACTCAACCCCACCGCAAAAGCGCTGCTACGCCTTGCTATGGGGCTGGACACGAACATCAGTGATCTCGTTGCACCGTTGGATCATCTGCCGAATCCCTCTTAAAACCGGGTATTGACCTGATGTCGCCTCAAGGGGATTCCGGCACGCGTCAGCAGCGCGGTCCACGACCGGCAATGTCACCGGAAACCGGCAACGCATTGTTGATGCTCCGAAGCCGTAGCGCGCTGGGGCGGCTCGATGAACAGGGTTCTGGCAACTATGAACGACGTTGAATGAGCGATTGTCTGCTGGTGGGGGCAGAAATGATCTTGGTGTCCCCTACTTGAGGGAATAAACCTCGCGGATATTGTTTGCCACCGATGCTGACGCGATCTTGACTCGTCGCTTATGCTGGGCTGATTGTTGGGTCGCAATGCATGGAGTGGTTGCGGGTGTCGGGAAGGTGAACCGTCGGTGAGTTCCGTGAACCGTGATGTGACTGAGGCAACAAACGTTCTGACATGCCGGGATCTGACCCATTCCAGCGAACCGCAGAAGGAACCAGTCGCCGAGCCGATGTCTGCTGGTGACGGCGGTCGCCGGGTCGCTGCTGTGGTTGCCGGAGCGGTGTTGGTGGTGGCAGCGGTCGCAGGCCTGCATGGCTTGTATCGGGCCGGTGGCGATGCCGGGGCCTGGGGTGTGTGGGTGGTGGCGCTGCTGGCTGGAATGACGGCAGTGGGCGGCGGGATCAAACTCATCATGTGGGGTGCCAGGCCTGTGATGGCGGCGGTGTCCGCTGCCGGTAAGGAACGGTTGTCTGAACCGGTGCAGGCCGTGATTGCCGCTGTTGGGGTGATCGCCGGGTCCATGGGTATGTGGTGGACCTTCCGGGGCGGCTACAGCAGCTGGTGGCAACACCTTTCCGGAGAAACCGGCTGGACGCTGCTACTCGGTATAGGGCAGATGCTGGTGGCCGTGCTGGCCGGAGCGGCCCTGTTTACGGGCGGCAAGTACCTGACGGGCCTGGCCAAAGAGGTATTAGCCGATGCCGGGATGCTCGGGGCACGCGACCGCGCTAATGTTGCGGAAGGTGTTGGGGCGCACCGTAATCAGTCCCGCAAGAACCAGGACGAGTCGTTGTGGCATCCGGGTCTGCTTGCGGCGTTGATTGGTGGCGGGGCAGGGCTGGTGTTGTTGACTGCTGGGATCGCGCCTCGGCTGTATGTGTGGATCACCGGCCCCGACGTGCTACCCGCAGTCGCAGCGATCGCGGTCACGCTGGTGTGGGCGATTGGGTCGAATCTGGGCTGGTGGAAAGGCCTGACGGGCCTGTACACGTGGGCCACGGATGCCTCGCAGAAGGCTGGCGCTGTCGCGGGCGTGGCTGCGGTGCTGATGTTCTCGGCTAGCGGTCTGGGCCTGGGATGGTTCACGCCGGCCACCGTGCCGCAAGCCCATGCGGCGTGCCCACCGGATTGCGGTGGCGGTGGTGGTTTGGATGGCCCACCTGGGGGAGGGCAGATTTTTCAGCCACCGAGCCAGGGTGGGCAGCAGATGCCCGACTATCAGGGCGGGATCAATCAGCCGCCGATGGATCAAAACGGCTCGGTGTCGATCTACAACACTCAGGCCCCCTCGATCAGTAACAACGGTACTCAGGGGTCCAGTGGGCAGCAGGGGCCTCAGCAAGGGTGGGATCAGCCCGCACACGGCACCCAGATCCCGGACTACCAGAACGCCACGCCCTATACGCAAGGGCCGGGCAGGCCGAACCCTGATTTCAACCCAGGATCACAAGGCGCACAAACCAACCCCGGCTCCAATGCCGGATCGCAAGGCGGGCAAGCTAACCAAGGCGGCCAGCAGCAAGCACCCCAGCAGCCGCCGTCGCAGAACAGCGGCCAGCAGCCACCTCAAAACCAGCCGCCGCAGAACAACACCGGGCAGCAGCAGCCGCCTCAACAGAACGCTGAGCAACCGCAGCAGTCTGATCAGCAGCGTCTTGACGAACTGACCCGCCAGCTACAAGACCAACAACAGCAGGGCACGCAGGATCGCCAACGTATTGACGATCTGACCAAGCAGTTGCAGCAGCAGGGGCAGCAGAAACAGAACGGCAACCAGAAACTGCCCAAGGCTCCGTCCAAGGACAAAAAGAAGGACGACCAAAAGGACGAGCAGCAGGACCGCGACGAGCAATCCGGCACAACCGATCTGGCGTCACTGCTACTCGGTGCGGGTTCCACCCGCCGCCGCAAACAAGACGACCAACAGCCTGAACAGGGCCAGCAGCAAGGCCCGGATACCCAAGCACTGGCGCAAGACGGGGCACAGCTGGGCCAAGCCCTGCCCGGAGACATCGCCAACACCGTCTCTGACAGTGTGAACTTGGGACAGTCGGCAGGATCGGCGGCACAGAACTTCGGGTCCGCCGCGCAAGCCGGGGCGTCCCTGGCATCCTCGGCGCAGTCCGGTGCCGTGAACCCCATGGACGCGGTCGCAGTGGTGCAGGGAGTTTCTGGAGGCATCAGTGATACCGCCGACGCCGTGAGTTCCGGTGCGTCGATCGCCTCCACATGGATCAACAAGGCCGGTCAGGGCGCCCAGATGGCCGCCGACGCCAACCCGCAACTCAAGCCCCAGGCAGAGCAGGTGCAGCAGGTCACCCAAGCTGGCGGGCAAGTCGCGGATCTGACCGGCCAGGTAGCAGGTGGGGTTTCCCAGGTCTCCGGAATGGTCAATACCGCTTCAAGTCTCGGTGCATCCGGTATGCCCGACACGTCGGGAGCCACCGACGCGCTCTCGGGGACCGCAACTGCTGTTAACGGGCCTGGTGATGTTCCGAAACCGCCCACACCACCGGCTTCGCCGTCAAGCTCGGCACGAATCGCCACTGCCACCGATGCGACCAAGCCTGCCCCTCTGCCGGGTGATCCGGGCTTTATCGGCCCGGTTGCCGTGCCGGATTCGTCATCGCAGCCTTTCATATCTGCATCGCAACGGGAGTTGTTCCGCAAAGAGCTACTAAATACCGGTGTACCAGCGGACCAAGTGGATAAGCGGCTCGATGATGTGATTGACAAGGCATCCAAAATGCCGGTCCCGCAAGCAGAGAATTATCAACCCAGTGATTCAGGGCCCGCCGATATATCGCCGCAGAAGTTCTTTGAAGGAATGGTTGGGCGAGGTGTTGACGAGTTCAAGTCCAACTGGCAGTTCATGAAGACCGCCGACCCAATGGTTTCCAGTGTTCGGGGCATTATCGACCCGCAGGGCCTAGCGCAGGACCGAACCCAAATGGCGCAAGGTCTTGCACCTCTGGTGGGAGCTGGCGGTGATAACGCTCCCGGTGTTGGCGAGTCTTGGACGAATATAGGCAAAGACGCCATATCGTATGACGAGTGGAAAGACGGTAATCCCGTCCAAGCTGCCGGGCAGAACGCATTTGATGTCCTCGGGGCGATGATTGGCGGCAGAGGTATTAACAACGCGGCCCGCGCCCCTGAACGCGCCGTCACCCAAGGCGCCACCGAAGCGGCCATACCAGCCAAGGCACCTGAAGCTGTGGTTCCTTCCGTTCCTAAGCCAATCGGCCAGTGGGGCCCCTCCAACGAAACATTCGGAGGATTCTCGAAGGCATACCAGGAAGCTATGACAGGGCGTCCCATCAGCGATGCGTACGTAGTCGATGGTGTGAAGTTCGATGGATACCCGAACGGCGTTCTGACCGAGGTGAAAGGGCAGTACGCGCAGTTTGTCAATAAGGGGACTGGCCAATTCCAAACATGGTGGAAGGGAAGCGATGCTATCGCGTCACAAGCCAGAAGGCAGTTAGATGCTGCTAAGGGCAGCCCTGTACAGTGGATTGTTGCTGAACCCCAGGCTGCAGCGGCGTTCCAAGAGTTGTTCAAAGCCAACGGGATTTCAGGTATTATCATCAAAGTCGTTCCAATGCCGGGGCTAGGGAAGTGATGACGCAAATGGTGCAGTCACATATAAGTGCTTTTTGGGGTCCTCGCGCTCAATCGGCAGATGAAAGTGCTGAAGTTGTTTCTGTATTTTTGAGTAGCCTTGCTGCTGTCGACGCTTCGCTTGACAACTGGCGGAAGCGTGCCTCAACAAAAATTGAGGCAACAAAACAACCAGCAATCAATGACCCCGCTCAGCTCTCTGACCTGCTCAGTTCTGGCCAAAACCGGCGTGATGACAATGGTAATGTCATTACGGAACTCGGATATTCCATTGGGCTCTGGAATGGCGATGCAAGCATCAATATTAATATTGGTGCAACATCGCAATGGGTTCCGAATTGTGTATCGATCGCTCTCCCTGACCCGGAACTCCGGCCGGATCTCTACAAATATGACTCTGCTCTAACCATCCTGACCTTGATAATTAACGCTTTCCATCCTGATCGGGCAGTTTGGACTAATTCTGTTTTGACTAAACAGCAAACCGAGCCAGACAGCTTAACTGATGATGGCGGATACATTCTGGGGCAGCTCGTGGGCCATCCAGCCGGATGGGGCACCTTCTTGGCGGACGAGAGCAGTGTTGCGTTTGACCAGGAATTACTACCTCAATCCGTAAAGGTTGAACGGGTCAACTCTGGCGCGCTTGTCATCGTGGGCGACGAGCCTGGTAGTCCACCTATCGAAGATGTGCTTCAAATCAGAAGGGCGATGGGATACAAAGTTCCCTAAGTCCGAGGATTTGAAGGGCGCCTGACGGCCTCGCCGCTACGCGCGCGTTGGTGTTTACCGGCCCTGTAATGGCGGTACTTGGTTGCGGTTACTCGGTCCGTCGCGTCCGCGTAGCTGGGCGCCCGTTTCAATGAGCGCATCGCGCACATACCCATAAGAGTGTGCACCAGCGGCAGCTAGGGTGCGGATGCTTGCGCCAGCTTCATAGGCTGCTTTCAGCGCTGCGCGTTCCTCGGCGCGTTCAGCCCCGCTTGTTTTCACCGTTCCCCGTCCCCGTAACGCCTAGTTGGCAGTTTGCGTAGTCTTCCATACGATCTCGATCTTCGTCGGATCGAAATAGCTACCGTTAGGCTGCCGTCCGCGCGTGGTAGGCAAGACCGTGACTGTCATCAACGTGTCAATCACCTTGCCCCGCACGTCAGGTGGTGCCGCCTTCCACGCCGCGCGTACGTCATCTTCCGCAAGGATCGCGGCTAATGCCGAGGATGAACGCGCCGAGGCCAGCTCAGCGTCCACATGGGCGAGCTTGGTTTGCAAGCCCGCTGTTCCGTGCCGCAGCTGCTCGCCATCAATGCTGCCTTCGGTGAACATGTCGCTGAGTTGGTTCAGGCGTGCACGTAGGCCCTCGCGTTGGGCGTGAAGGGCTGTCACGTCTGCTCCCGCTCCCATGATGACCTCACGGGCATCGGGAGCCGTTAGACGTCCTATGACGTGTTCGCTTACATATTCATCGACGTACTCGGCTACTCGTCCGAGGTGCTTGGCTTGGCTGCATGTGTAGACCTTGCGCCAGTCCGCAGCGCGCTTGGAGCCAACTTGTGATGCGCTGCGCATCGGTGCACCACACTTGCCGCACAGATACACCCCAGACCCCTGGTACTTGCGGATATAGCTGATGTGGTTGGACCGAGCAGGGTCACGTAACAGCGCCTCAATGGCCGCGAAAGTTTCGGTGTCCATGATCGCGTCCCACTGGCCTTGCCCGACGCGCTGGCCTTCGTGCAGCACGATTCCGGCATTGCGGGGGCGCAGCAAGATCGTGCGCACCTCACGCGACGTGAACTCGTTGTCGCCGTACGCCGTGCGCAACCCTGCTGCGTTCCAGTCTCGTGCGATCTGCCGCAGCGACACCCCGCTAAGTACCCGCTGCGTACCCGTGCGGATGGCCGCTGCCTCCGGCTCGCGCAGCCGCAGACCGTCTGATTCGTACCCGAAAGAGCGCCGACCGCCACGGAACTTGCCATCAAGTGCGGCTTGCTTTTTCGCGCTCTTGGCGCGCTCAATCATGTGCTCAACCTCATGGCGAGCCGCAGCACCCAACATGCGAGCGACCATCTTTCCCGAGGCCGTCGAGAGGTCAACTGAACCCGCCTGCACAGTCCGAACTTCGATTCGCCTGTACTCGCACAGGTCGATGAAGCTTTCAAGCTCAATCGGTCGGCGGTGCAGACGATCCGTGTGCCAGGCGATCACCGCTTGCGCCCTGTCGGATTCCAACGCTGCCAGCATCGCCTCATAGCCTGGTCGCCTCTTGCCTGAGTACGCGGAAATATCGTTATCGGAGAACGTCTCGACTACCGTCCACCCCAACCTGGTGGCCAACTGCTGGCAGTCCTCGCGTTGACGGTCCACCCCGAGGCCAGCGCCCGCACGGTCCTTACTGATACGCGTATAGATCACAGCCTGCATGTTTAAAAGCGTACTAGAACGCTATATGACCTGGCACTCGCAACCGCGGTGCTGTCGGCCGGTAACGCGATCCCACCGACGAGGCTGGAAAAGAGCATGTTACTAGGGGAGTTGGCGCTCGACGGGCGGGTGCGCCCGATCCGCGGCGTACTTCCCGCAGTGCTGGCGGCCAAACGCGACGGGTGGCCAACAGTGGTGGTACCCGAGGCGAATCTAGGGGAGGCGGGTTTGGTCGACGGTATCGAGGTGCTGGGTGCCCGGACCTTGCGGCAACTGACGAGCTGGCTGTGTGCTGATGGCGAGCTGGAGCCGGTGCGGCCGGTGGACGTGCCATGCGAGAGCGATATGCCGGACATGGCGGACGTTGTTGGACATGCCGACGCGCGATTCGCGGTCGAGGTGGCGGCGGCGGGCGCTCATCACCTCATGCTGACCGGTCCGCCGGGTATCGGCAAAACAATGCTGGCGCAACGATTACCAGGGCTGTTGCCACCGCTGACCGACGGCGAGGCCCTTGAGGTCACCGCTATCCACTCGGTGGCGGGTCTGTTGACGACGCAGCAGCCGTTGATCACCCAACCACCGTTCGTGGCGCCACATCACACCTCCAGCGTCGCCGCGCTCGTCGGCGGCGGCTCCGGTATCGCCAAGCCCGGCGCGGTAAGTCGAGCTCACCGTGGCGTGCTGTTTCTCGATGAATGCGCCGAACTCTCGACGCCCGCACTGGAGGCATTGCGTACGCCGTTGGAGGATGGGGAGATTCGGTTGGCACGCCGCGACGGCGTCGTCGTGTACCCGGCCAGATTCCAGTTGGTACTGGCGGCCAATCCGTGCCCGTGCGCGCCGGCGAACCCGAGGGATTGCACATGTCCGGCTCCGGTACGTCGTCGCTACCTGGGCAAGTTGTCCGGTCCGCTTCTCGATCGGGTGGACCTTCGGGTAAAGATGCACCCGGTCAGCCAAAGCGCGCTCAGCGAGGCTGCCGAGGGCACGGCGCTTGTGCGTGAGCGTGTCCTCTTGGCGCGTGAGCGGGCGGCGCAGCGATGGTCGGGTTATGGATTCCGTGTCAATGCTGATGCCCCCGGTCCGCTGTTGCGTAAGGAGTTTCGACCGTCGCGGACGGTTATGGAGCCGCTGCGTAACGCTATGGAACGCGGGCTCATCAGTGTCCGTGCTTTGGACCGATGCCTACGTGTCGCGTGGACTCTCGCCGACCTCGGCGGGCGTGACTTCCCGGGCACCGAGGATGTCAAGCTCGCATTGACGTTTCGCGATAAACGATGAGCGATGCGTCGCCCGATTGGGCCTACCTATCCCGGGTGGCTGAGGCGCCCTGCGCGGAAATCGCGGCCATGGTGTCGGTGTTCGGCGTGCAGGAGACGGCAGAGCGCGTCCGGCGCTTGGCGGTACCGGACAGGGTGCGCACCATCGTGCAGTCCCGCCACGACATCGACAGCAGTCGCCAGGATCTGGAGACCCTGGCCCGCCTTGGTGGGCGCTTGGTGACACCCGATGATCCGGAATGGCCAGGGTGGCAGTTCCAGGATTTCGCAACGATCGATACGAAACGCATGCCCAACGGACGAGCGCCGCTGGCACTCTGGGTACTTGGTGAGCACTCCCTATCAGAGGTCACGTCACGGGCTGCAGCACTCGTCGGTACGCGCGCCTGCACCGGATATGGCGAGCACGTAGCGGCCGAACTCGCATCGGGTTTGGCGGCCCATGAGATGGCGGCGGTATCGGGCGGTGCGTTCGGCATTGATGGTGCTGCGCATCGGGCGGCTCTGGCCTGCGAGGGCATCACAGTCGCGGTGCTGGCAGGCGGTGTAGACGTGCCGTACCCGTCCGCTCACTCCGGGCTGCTCTACCGAATCGCTCGACACGGATTGGTGGTCAGCGAGTATCCGCCGGGAGTGCGGCCTGCGCGATATCGATTTCTCACCCGAAACCGATTGGTGGCAGCACTTTCCGGTGCCACAGTGGTGGTCGAGGCGGGGGTGCGCAGCGGTGCCGCCAATACCGCGGCATGGGCGCGCGGGCTTGGAAAGCCCGTCGGCGCGGTGCCCGGGCCGATCACATCGGCGGCATCGGCGGGTACCCATATCGAGATTGCCGAGCGAGGTGCGCGGCTCGTTGTCTGCGCACAAGATGTGATCGAGTTGGCAGGCAGATTGGGCGAATTCGCGGCCGATCCAGAACGCCCCGCCAGCACTGTCGACGGGCTCGGCGAGGACGAGAAGCGGGTCTACGAAGCACTGCCCGGACGAGGCAGCGCCTCGATTCAACAGCTGATTGCCGAGTCGGGACTGCCCAGCAGCCAGGTACTGGGCGCACTGGCGATCCTCGAACTTGAGGAGTTGGTGGTGGACGCTGACGGTGGCTGGAAGATTAGACGCCGCGGCCGAGCCCGATGACCCTGACACTAAGCGGACATATCGGCGATGGTCTGGCGGAAGGAACGCGGCACACGTCCGGTGTGTTCGACGACGCCGGGGGACAAGTACTCATCACGATGCTCGGCGATCGCTTGAAAGAGATTGGCGAGAGCATCGACAAACGGGCCGGGAATTCCCATGTGCTGCGCCTCATCACGCCATTCATCGAGTCCTATTGGCACGTAGGATAATTCGCGTCTGGTGACATCGCCGACGATGGAGACCGCCTCATCAAAACTGAGCAACTCAGGGCCGGACACTTCAATACTGCGGGTCCCTGAGTCCTGAGCGAGCAGCGCGTGGACGGCAACATCAGAGATGTCTCGGTAGTCGATGAAGGGTTCCTTGCCGTCCCCAACGGGGAGCCGCAGCTCTCCGCTGGGATCGAGCTGCCGCGAGAACAAACCGGCTATGAAGTTCTGACTGAACCAGGACGGCCGGATAAACGTCGAATCGACGGATGACTCGGAGAAGGCGCGCTCCGCCCCGTCAGCCACGCCATCGCCGCTGGCGCCCGGATTGCGGGCGGTGAGCACCACTGCACGTTCGATCCCCGAAGACGACATCGCTCCAAGGAATCCCGCCCAGTCGAATCGCCGTTCGGGTAGCACGACATAGATGCGACGGGCTCCGGTGAGGACGGGTGCCCACGTCCCGTTGTCCTCCCAATCGAATACCCACTGAGATCGTCGCGAGGCCCTCCGCACGTTGTGGCCGTGCGCCTCCAGTGCGTCGGCGACTCCTCGCCCTGTCTGCCCCGAGCTACCCAGCACGACGATTGGCCCACCCACGTGGTCGTCGACGTTCATCCGGGGCTGACCGGATGGCGGGCGAAGAGGTCGCGCGCATTGGCGGTGGTGTTGCCTGCGATGTCCATGGAGGAGACGACATCGGCGTTCGCGCCGGCGTCGGACTCGGACTGGAGAGGAAAATCGCTGCCGAACAACAGGCGGTCGGTGGATATCAGCGCGCGCACGGCTTCCAGGTTTCCTGGCGTTGCCGACATCGCCACGTCGAAATACAGGCGGCCAAAGCTGGCCAGCAGGTCAACCGGCGGTTTGGCGGCCAGCAGCGGATCCACACTGGATCTCAGGCTCAACCGATGCAGGAGTGCCGGGAGCGCGCCCCCTGAATGCGTGAAGATCAGTTTGAGACCGCTAAACCGGTCGAGCGTTCCACTGAACAGAAAGCTCGCGATGGCTCTTGCGGTTTCGATGGGGAACTCGAGGATCGAAGCCGGAAGACCGAAACTGGGTACCTGCACAGACCCCACCACCGGGTGTATGAAAACTGGAACCTGTTGTGCCTCAAGGTACTCCCAGAGCGGGTCAAGGTCCGATGAACCAAGGTATCGTCCGGCGGTGCTGGTGTATAGGCCCACGCCGTCGAGCTGCATATCCTCGATCGCAGCCGCGGCTGTCACACGGGCGGTATCGGAGGAGTCGAGGGGAACCATCGCGAACGCCCCGAACTTGCCGATCGATTCGGCGGTCAGGGTCGCCAGCCACGCGTTGACGTCATAGGCCAGCCTGATCGCCTCCTGACCGGTCAGGCCGCCGAATCCCGGAGCGGTGACCGATAAATACGCCTTCTGAATGTTGTGGGCATCCATGAACTGCAGGCTCAGTTCGGGAGACCACGCCGGGAAGTCCTGCCCGGGAATTGCCTCGGTGACACCCTGCTGTGCAAGCGCAGCGGTGTACACCGCCGGCAGGGCGTGATGGTGGACATCGATCAGCGCGGGATTACTCATCGGACGGCTACCGCTTCGATTTCGCAGAGCATGTCGACCGACGCCAACCTTCCGACTTCTGTCATGACCGATGCCGGTGCCGCACCCCACTGTTGAAGGCAGCCGGTGACTTCGTCATAAGCCTCCAGTGCACGGTCCATATCGGTGACGTAGATGTGAATCTTGATCACCTGGCTCGCGGGGTAGTCGGCGGCGTCCAGCAATCCGGTGATATTTGCGAAGGTGTTACGGAGCTGCGCACGCATGTCACCCTTGGGGAGTTCCCCTGAGGACGAGTACCCCGCCTGGCCTGACACATAGAGAGTTGCGTCTACAGCGCTTGTCTCCACGTACTCGGCATACCCCGTTCGTCCTTCGTATTTCCAGAGCGGCCCATGGTGAATGTTGACCATCTGATCCTCCGTGTCGTCGATGGGTGTCACGGCCTATGCGCCGTGGGCGGTGAACAGCAGATTGTCGAACAACCCAAGCTCGTCCTCTCGCGGCACCGAGCGGTTCACTGTGGAAACAGCCTCGCGGACTCGAACGCCCGAAACCTGCCAGTCGTGCGCGGCGAACCATTCGGAGGCTGGGCGGCGGGACTCGTCCAGGTACATCAATCCCGCTACACCCGAGGATGATTCGCCCAGGTCTACGCCGTAGCTTGATCGCTCGAGGTTTCCGGTCGATGTGGTCGCGCTCCGAAACCATGGGATGTCGGTATGGCCGAAATCGTCCACGGCGACGCGGCTGCCCGGAGCCGAGAGCCCAACGATGGTTGCGAAGAGTGCGTCTTGGTCGCGCGGCTTGAGGTAGGGCAGAAGTCCTTCGACCAGCCACGCTGTGGGGCACTGGGTATCAAATCCGTTGGCCAGCAGTGCGCCCGCCCAGTCCGATCGAAGATCCTGCCCGACCTGGCGATAGTCCGCCATCGACTGAATACCCGCGTGCCGCAGGGTTGTCTCTTTGAAATCCAGAATCCTAGGTTGATCGATCTCAAAGAGCATCGTGCCTGTCGGCCAGGCGAGCCGGTATGGCCGGCTGTCGAGTCCCGCGGCGAGAGTGACTACCTGGCGGATGCCGAGCGAGTCGACACTGTCCAGGAGGTAGTCATCGAAGTATTTGGTTCTCGCCACGACATAGGCGGCAAGGCCGGCCCCGCCAGCAGAGACACCGGCGTTCGCCATTGTGCTCCACGATGGCGAATTGACGGCATCGAAGAGCACTCTGGCGTACGGGTCTATGAACGCCGCGTCTTGCCGCGTGCTTTCGATCGCCCTGATGTGAGCAATACCCAGAGCTGTTTCCCCGACGCTCGCGGATACATCCCATGTGTCGTCCTGTGTGCGTGACATTTTCACTCATCTCTCGTCTTCGTCGAGCGGGATGTCCGGTGGCCCCTTTCCATGGTGCAGCGAAGTAGTTCACCAATGCCATCATCGACTTTGTCTGACAGCTAGAACGATTTCTTATGAAGTGCCGCAGTCTGAATTTTTCCTGTGAATATTTGGTCCTGCTTGTCCGGGCGTGACTTTGTATTGCCAAGTTACTGAAATAGCCTGCGCAGCTGCGGCTTTCGATTGAGGGGGGTACCCAAAGTGCAACGAGGCAGAAGGCGTTCGAGTGTGTTGTGGCAGTGGATGATTGCCAACTGATTGAGGATCGGCGTTGCGGCCTCCGCCGAATCCAGGCATATTGGAATTGGGTGCTTTCAATGACTGCGACGCCCACCGGAGAGGTCTGCCAGGGCTGTCACTGTCGGCTATCGAATCTACGATCCGACGAATTTGCTTTCAGCAGTCCATATTTCGATGATCCGCGGGGCACCTTTCGATGCCTCGATGATCAACGGTTGGTTGATGGAAGTCAACCATGTGTTGAAGATCACAGACATGCGATACCCCGGTAGGGTATGAAGGAAATATGAGATCTGATCCGAAGTCCGCGTGGGCGGCGCTCAAAGAGGGCAATGAGCGTTTTGTGGGTGGTTTTCCGCAGCATCCGAGTCAGAGCATCGCGCGTCGTACTGAGCTGGCAAATGGTCAGAACCCCAATGTGCTGTTGTTCGGCTGCTCGGATAGCCGGGTGGCCGCGGAGATCATTTTCGATCAGGGCCTGGGCGACATGTTCATCGTGCGTACCGCCGGGCAGGTGATCGACTCCGCCGTCCTGGGCTCGATCGAGTACGCGGTGGCGGTGCTGGGCGTGCCGCTGATCGCGATCCTGGGTCACGACTCCTGCGGCGCGGTCGGGGCCACCGTGGCCGCCCTGGATAGCGGCGAGGTACCCGGCGGGTACATCCGCGACTTGGTGGTACGGGTGATGCCCTCGATCCTGGGCGGCCGCAAAGACGGACTGTCCCGCATCGATGAGTTCGAGGCCCGCCACGTCGAAGAGACCGGCATCAAACTGCTGCAGCGCTCGCAGGTGGTCGCCGATGCGGTCAAGGCCAACAAGCTCGCCATCGTGTACCTGACCTACAAACTGGCCGACGGACGCATCGTCCTGCACGGCCACGTCGGCGACATCGACAAGTCCTGAGTTGGCCACCATGAACCGGAAGAGCAGCGGGTCCATGACTTTAGATAACAGATCTCAGGATGACGTGGAAATGGACAATCGCAAAGGCGATGCCGTGGTGTCGAAGACCGCCGATGCCGTCATAACTCGTGAGGCCGCAATCGGCAGCGAGGCTAGGCTTTCGTGGCTGCTTTCAGGACTTGCGGGCATGGTCGGCGCGGTCGCCTTCCTGCACAGCGCAGGCTACTTCGTGACATTCATGACCGGAAACACCGAACGTGCGGTGCTGACGTGGTTCAAGGTCACCGACAAACAGCAGGTGGCGGGTGCGGGTCCGATTGCCGCTATCTCGATGATCGGGGCCTTCCTGTTCGGGGTGATCGTCGCCTCCTTCTGCCGGAGAAAATTTTGGAAGAATCATCCGCACGGTGCGACGGTGCTGACCACGGTGGGTCTCCTCGCGGCTGCCGCGGTCGACTTCTATCAGGACCGGAGTTTCACGGCGAACATTGACGTGCATTTCACGCCGATTCTGTTGTTGGCGTTCTCGATTGGAGCGCTCAACACGTCGTTTGTGAAGAAGGGTGAAACCGCCATTCCCTTGAGCTATGTCACGGGAACCGTGGTCAAGTTGGGGCAAGGAATCGAACGCCATCTCTTTGGCAAGGGTTCGGTCTTTGAATGGCTTGGGTACGCGATGCTCTACCTGTCGTTCATCCTCGGTGCTGCCACAGGCGGGGTCATTGCCTCGGTCTACAGCGGATCCAAGGTGATACTCACTGTCGGATTAATATGTGGTGCAACAACACTCATCACATTCTTCCACTCGGATCGCAAGACCATTCTCGGTTGAGTGATACGGCGATCCTTGCCGGTTGCATCGCCAGATCGATTTTCCAGAACAGTTGTTCAACCAAAGTAGGAAGGAAGCGCGGCATGGAGCCCGGATTTCAGATTTACGAGTCCCACAAGGCTGAATCGAGCAGCCCCATCGAGCACATGAACGACCTCGCCACGGCGATGATCATTGCGGTCCTTTTCATCGCGCTGGGAGTGGCCAAGTTTGGGCCGCTTTGGCTCATCAACTACTGACCCTGCCTTGTCAACCGCGGTAACTCCTGTCTGGCCTGTGGATGATTCGCTATGGAATTGAGGCAGCTTGAGTACTTTCTCGCGGTCGCCGAACACTCGAATTTCACCCGCGCCGCGGAGGCTTTGCATGTCGCTCAGCCTTGGGTAAGTGCTCAGGTCCGGAGACTGGAGCGGGAGCTCGGTCACGAGCTTTTCGACCGTTCGAGCAGAGCGCTCAAGCTGACCGAGTTTGGCAAGATGTTGTTCCCGCTCGCCGAAACGGCACTTCAGACCGTGGGCAAGATACGGTCGACCGCAAGCGCCATGGCGGGCGTCTTGTGTGGGCATCTAGCTATTGGAACGGTCGATCATCCGCTGCCGTTACTCGCCGATGCCTTGGCCGCGTTCCACCAAGCGCATCCCGCAGTGTCGATCACACTGACCGAAGCGCGATCGGATCAACTCACGGCGGGGGTGCTAGAACGCAAACTCGACGTCGCCGTGGTGGGGCAGGGCTCGTCAACGCCCCCGCTGTTACGCGAGCAGCTTCTTGCCCAACAGAACATCGTGGCCATCGTCCATCGCGACGACCCCTTGGCATCGCGTGCGTCGATCAGTCTTGAGGATCTGCGCAACCGTGCGCTCATCAGTCATCCGCAGGGGTCCGGGATTCGGAAAATTCTCGATCAGGCTTGCCTGGCAAAAGGATTCGTTCCTGACATCGCCTTCGAGACAAGCTCAGTCGACATGATGAATCACCTCGTTACCCGGGATCTGGGCGTCGCCGTAGCGCCGGAGTTTCCTGCTGATCGCCTGGACCGAGTTCGCCAGATCGACCTGTCAGATGAGGTGATGCGTGGGCGCCTCACGCTGGTGTGGAGAGAGAAGGGCGCTACGCCGGAAGCTGAGGCCTTCGCCGCATATGTGAGCGAATTGTGCAGCGCGCAGACCAATCTCGTGGGTGTGCCGTAGTCACTGTCCGGAGGTCGACAACGCGTACCACTCGAACGCGACGAATACCGCAAGCACGATGAGGATCACGTTGACCATGGTCAATTTCCATTCATTGCGGCGGACATGAACACCAAAGGCCCCCGCCTGTAACACTGCGAGTCCGGCAGCGGCAAGCGGACTCAGCACCGGGGCGATCCCGGTGGCGTGCGGGAGCACCACGCCGATTCCGCCAAGCACTTCCAGACCGCCGATCGCCTTTACCACGTGAGGTCTGAAATCGGTGGCCCAGGCGAGGTTGGGATTGGCGGCGATCTTTTCGTACGGGGTGATCAGTTTGAACACGCCCGCGCCGAGATGCACCACGGCGAGCACGCCGGCGCAGATCCACAACCAGGTATCCATCGCGCCAGTATGCCCGGCCGTAACGGTGGCATTCGGCAATCCCGATAAAGATCATGACCGTTGTGCGGAAGGCCTGAACGCGATTGCCAGCCAATAGGGGGATGATGGTTGGGAAGGAAGGATGTGGCGGATTTCGTGACTGAAACGGGTGAGTTGACGCGGCGCCCTCGTGGCCGGCCGCGCAAAGGCGGCGAGGGGGTGTCGGCCGACGCGATCTTCACCGCGGCGCTGCAAGCGTTCGCCACGCACGGCTATCAGGGCATGTCGATGCGGACCCTCAATCGCGAGCTGGGCGTAAGTCATAACCTGCTACATCAACGTTTTTCGTCCAAGGAACAGCTGTGGTACGCGGCCGTCGACTGGGGATTTCAGGCGATCGTCGACAAGGTGCTGGCAGATGACGACGAGAGCCTGAATTCTGCGGAGCGGATCAAACGATTCATCAAGATGTTTGTGATCTTCGCGGCCGAACACCCCGAATTGATCCGGATTATGGACATCGAGGCGGGCCAGGACAGCGAGCGGCTGCAACACATCTGTCAGGCCTACGTCATCCCCATGCAAGAACGGCTCGGGCCGGTGTACGAGGAGGCGGTCAAGGCAGGCGAACTGCGCGATGTGCCGCTGCAGACCAGCTTCTTTCTCATCACGTCCGGTACCGCCGCCTTGTTCAGTAGCGGAGCGCTGGCTCGTACCGTCTTCGGCGATGCCGTGTTCGATCCGGATCAGGTGCACGCGCACGCCGAGGCCGCCGCAGAGCTGATTGTCAGGGGCATGCTGCCCTGACGGGGGCGCCCATTCACAGGCATTCCTCCGTATAGTCAAGGCAATTGACATGGAGGATTCGACGCAGGAGGCGATATGGCACGCCCGCTCCACGAGTTACAGGTCGTTCGCACCGAACAAGTGACTCCGCACATCACCCGGGTGGTGCTTGGCGGTAACGGATTCGACGGTTTCGAGGCCAACGCGGATACCGACAGCTACGCCAAGCTGATATTCCTTCCCGAGGGCCACGAAGGGCCGGGTCCGCGCGATGTTGACCAAGCGCGCGACATGCAGGCCACCGTGCGCACGTACACCATCCGTTCCGTAGATGCCGACCGCCGCGAGATCGCGATCGACTTTGTGGTGCACGGCGACACTGGGGTGGCGGGCCCGTGGGCTGCACGGGCCACGCCAGGTGACAAGCTGTATCTCACCGACTCGCACGGCGCCTACTCGCCAGATCCCGCCGCTGACTGGCATCTGCTCGCCGGCGATGAATCGGCCGTCCCGGCGATCACCGTCGCGCTGCAAGCACTTCCAGAGGGCGCCCGCGCCAAGGTGTTCATCGAGGTGGCAGGCCCGCAGGATGAGATCGCCTTCGACACCCGCGGCGATGTCGAGATTGTCTGGGTTCACCGGGGCGCTGGTGCCGACGAGGTCGATGAGAGCCTGGCGGGGGACAACGCCCCGTTAGTGGCGGCGGTGCGCTCGGCGGAGTGGCTGCCCGGACAGGTGCAGGTATTCATCCACGGCGAGGCCCAGACCGTCATGCACAACCTGCGGCCGTACATACGCAAGGAACGTGGGGTCGCACCGAAGTGGGCCGCCTCGATTTCGGGCTATTGGCGCCGTGGGCGAACCGAGGAGACTTTCCGCGTGTGGAAGCAGGAGCTAGCGGCCGCCGAAGCTACCGTGAGGGAGTGACTCCGCAGCTGACCGCGATTCTCGACGAGTTCGCCGAGCATCTGGCGCTGGAGCGCGGACGGTCGGTACACACCCAACGGGCCTATCGTGGCGATCTCACCTCGTTGTTTGATCACTTGTCGGCGACCAATCCGCAGGCATCCCTGGCTGATCTGTCATTGCCGGTGTTGCGGTCATGGCTCGGCGCTCAGGCCCGGCAGGGTGCGGCGCGGTCTACGGTCGCGCGGCGTACTTCGGCGGTGAAGATTTTCACCGCGTGGGCGACCCGTCGCGGATTGATGAAGACGGATCCCGCGATTCGCCTACAACAGCCCAAATCTCGCCGCACCCTCCCTGCGGTGCTACGACAAGACCAGGCCGTGGCGGCGATGGAAGCCGCGCATTCGGGTGCCGAGCAAGATGATCCGATGGCGCTGCGGGATCGGCTGATCGTGGAGATGCTCTATGCCACCGGGATTCGGGTCAGTGAGCTTTGCGGTTTGGATGTGGACGATATCGATAGGTCGCGAAAGGTGTTGCGCGTCTTGGGTAAGGGCGACAAGGAGCGCACCGTGCCGTTTGGAGGTCCCGCCGCCGATGCGCTGACGGCGTGGCTGGAGCGCGGTCGGGCGGATCTCGCCCACTCGGGCTCGGGTGCCGCGCTGCTCCTGGGCGCGCGTGGCCGGCGCATCGACCCGCGTCAGGTTCGCACCGTCGTGCATCAGACCATGTCCGCCGTGCCCGGCGCCCCCGATATCGGCCCGCACGGTCTGCGGCACAGCGCCGCAACGCATCTGCTGGAAGGCGGTGCGGACTTGCGTGTTGTTCAGGAACTCCTCGGGCACTCCACGCTGGCCACCACGCAGCTGTACACCCACGTCACCGTGGCGCGTCTACGAGCCGTCCACGATCAGGCGCACCCGAGGGCGTGATGTCGTGAGGCACTCAGGTCTCGTGCTCATGTTTCCGTCGGCATGCCTGAGCCGGGTTGACGCGACTCCTCCAGCGTTGCCGTCGGTTACGGCGGGTTCGCGCCTCCAAACTCGCCTTTTCTTGCCGCGATTGCTTGCGCATCATGCGTTCCACTTCGCGCTGGTAATAGCTCATCGACCCGCCATTACCACCGGCCGCCCACAGGGCCACCACCACCAGGAACAGAAGCACTGCGGCGAACCCGGCTCCCGTAAGCACGGCCGTTACCCGCGGTTCCAAGCGTGCGGTGTGACAATGCTGAGCTGCAGCGGGCCGAGGTTCAATTCGCACCTGTGGTCATCGAGATATCTTGTGCCTAAGCGCATCTCGACAGAGGTGTGGGTTACACCGGTTGATGAAAGACTGCGCCACCGCATGTGTTGCTCACCTGCCTTGGTCTCGAACAGAATCCGCGCACGTCATCGCGGCGCGCCTACGAGCTGTGCATGATTCAGCGGGCCTGGGGGTGCCGTGCTCTGTCGGACCGCGTCGCGGCTCGCGGCCCTGTCGTGTACCACGACTGGCCACCAGAACCAGCGGCCCAGCAGGGTCGCGATGGCGGGCACCAGGAACGATCGCACGATCAGGGTGTCCATCAGCAGCCCGAGACCGACCGCCGTACCGAGCTGGGCGATGTTGCGCGCCGGCGCAACGATCATCGCGAACATGGTGAAACCGAAGACCAGGCCCGCGGTTGTCACCACCCCGCCGGTGTTGGCCATAGAGCGGATGACACCCGTCTTGATGCCCGCGTGTATCTCTTCCCGGAACCGGGCCACCAGCAGCATGTTGTAATCGGCGCCGACGGCGACAAGGAACACGAATGACAGTGGCGCCACCGACCAATGCAGCGGGATCCCGACGAGGTCCTGCCAGACGAACACGGTGAGGCCCAGCGCCGAGACGTAGGACAGCGCGACAGTCCCGATGACCACCATCGCGGCGACGAGGCTGCGCAGCAGGATCAATATCACGCAGAACACGAAGGCGAACGCGGCCACGGCGCTGGTGATGAAGTCCTCACGTGTGAAGGCCTCGATGTTCAGCAGGGTGCCGCCCGGCCCTCCGATACTCACCGTGCTGCCTGCCAACGATGTGCTCTTGATGGACTGCAGTGCCGTCGGGATGATCTCGGAGCTCAGATCCATGGCCTCCTGGCTGAACCCCTCCTTTTCCGGAGTGACGACCATCCGGGTCACCTTGCCGTCGGGGGAGAAGAAGTACGGCATAGCGCTTTTGAAGAGTGGATTCTCGAAGGCCTGCGTGGGTATGAAGAAGGAGTTACTCGGGTCGCCTGCCGTGAAGCTCTTGCTGAGGTCATCGGTGAACTGAGTGATCTCGGTGACCTGGGGCAGCAGAACCTGCAGGGTGCTCTGCAGCGGTGCGATAACCGCGTTGACCTGGGTGATGAAGTCCTTGAGTCCCGGCAACTGCGCACCGAGTGCCGGCAAGGTCTGTGCCAGCGTGCCGGTTCCGTTCACCAGATTGCCGACAAGCCCGTCGAAACGGTGCAGATCGTCGAAGAGCGAGAAGCCGGTGAGGGCGGCCTGGCAATAGTCGTTATCGCGGCAGTTCGGGATCCCGCCGATGAAGTCCTCGGCCGGTTTGGCCGTCCCACGCAACGAGTCGACCTTCTGCACCACGGCGGCCAGACTGGTGCGTAATTCCGTTGCACCTGAATGTATCTGGGTTGCACCTACAGTTCCTGTGCGCAGCGCTTGCTCCAGGCCCCGCACCGTCAGCGAAAGTTGGCCCACCCGGCCGCTGAGAGCGGTCAGGTCCTCGATGCGCTGCGTCAGCAGTTTGGTCATCTGGGTCAGCCGCCCACCGACATAACCGGCCTGCGCGGGCAGTGTCCCCAGTTCCAAGGGGGCCGCCAGCGGCCGGGTGATGCCCTGCACATTGCTGATACCGGGGATATTCAGTACGGCATTGCTCATTTTCGCCAGGGCGATCAGATCCGCGGAGTTGCGCATGTCGTGGTCTGCTTCCACGATGAAGACGCTGGGGGACATGATATTTGGCGGCAAATGACGGTCCGAAGCGGCGAAGCCGACGTTCGCGGGGGAGTCACTGGGCTGAGCTTGCCGCTCGTTGTAACTGGGCTGAAACCCGGGCACCGCCAGAAATGCGATCGCGAGCACAGCCAAGCTGCCCGCCAACACCGGCCCTGGCCAGCGCACCACGTACGTGGCGATGCGCCGCCACCGGCGCTGAGACTTCTCCTCGCGCGGCTCGAAGAATCCGAATCTGCTACCCGCGGCCAGTGCGGCGGGCGCGAGTGTCAGCGCTGCGGCGAGGGTGACCACCACCGCAACCGTGCAGGGCAGCCCCGACGTGCTGAAGATGGCCAGGCGGGTGAAGACCATGCAGGCTGTCGCCCCGGCAACGGTGAGCCCCGAGGCGATGATGATGTGTTGCACGCCCGCCAGTGCCGTGTAGTACGCCTCGACCGGGTCTTCGCCGGCCCGCCGTGCCTCTTGGTATCTGCCCAAAAGGAAAATGCCGTAATCGATTCCGGCGCCCAGCACGATCACCGCCAGTAGTGCCGAGGCGAAAATCGAGACACCGATGATTTGGTGTTGGCCCAGGAACGCGACGATGGGCCGGCCGACGGCAAGCCCCGCTCCCGCGACGAGCAGTGGCAGCGCGATGGTGATCGGCGAGCGGTACACCACCAACAAGATGAGGCCCACCAGCCCCGCACATGCGATCAGCAGGATCAGGATCGAGTCGTTGATCGACACCAGCTCGTCGTTCACCACCGCGGAGGGACCCGTCAGGTGCGCGGTGATTCCTTTGGGCGGCGGGTACTGGGCGATGAGTTCGCGGATCTTCGCGGTCGATTCCATGGCCAGGGCAGTCCCCATGTTGCCCTTGAGGTTGATCAGGACGTATGCGGCCTTCCCGTCGGCACTTTCGTTGGCCGGCGCGAACTGCGGATCGGACCACAGATCCATGGAGGAGTTGACGTGCTTCTTGTCCTGGTTGATCCGATCGAGGATCGACGAGTAGTACTGGTGCGCCTCGGCGCCCAGCGGAGCTTCGCCCTCGAGGAGAAGATAGACAAAGTTGTTGGTACCGGCACCGCCGAAGTAATCGCCCATCTTCGAGATCGCCTGCACGGAGGCGGCGTCATCGGGCAGAAACGAGCGGGCGTGCTGTTTGATCACCGTTTCCAGCTGGGGCACAGCGAGATTGAGAATACCGGCCGCGCCAAGCCACACCACGAGGATAGGTATGGAGAACCGGTAGAGCAGCCGCGCCAGCAGCGGTCGTCCCGGTGCGGGTGCCACGTCCGCGGGCCCGGCCCACAACTTGTCCCATACCTGTACGCGAAACTTGTCCAAGAGATTCACGCCACCGCCACCTGACAGGAGACGGCCGATGCGTTGGCCGCGCTTTGGTCACGTGTGAGCCCGTCGATCGTGATGCGACAAGACATCTGCCCCGAACTGGCTTGCGCGACGAGTCCGGCGGGGACGACAAGTTGTTTGGCGTGCAGGGTGGTCTGCCAGGGGAGGGTGCCCGATACTTCGCGGACGGCGCCGTCGACGTCCAAGTAGGACGCCGTGATTGCGCTGCCTGCGGGCCCGTCGAGCCGGTACTCGACGACCTTGTCTCGTGGCTTGCCGATGACTGGAGGCTTGGCCGAATGGCCGATGGCGGGGTCGGGAATGTCGCTGAGCCGCAGATGGGCTATGTAGGCCCCGGCGATGCAGAGGACCGCCGTCGATACCAGATACACCCACGCGCCACGCATTCCAGCTCCTCATTGATCCGGTTGGTGAGCGTTGACGTTAACTGGCCGATTGTTAATTTAACAGTTGGTCATATGAACATCACACCGATCGGTCTACTGTGATGCCGCGCACATGAATACTCGGCACGGGAAGGCTCGAGGCTGGTACAAGGGACTGGTGACACGGGCAGGTACCAAGGGCATGCCCCGCGCCGAGCGGGAGCAGCAGATCCTCGATGCCGCGTGCCAGGAGTTCGGCCGCAGCGGATACGCGGGCATGTCCCTGGCGGCGGTGGCATCGGCGGTCGGTGTATCCAAGCCCATGGTGCTGGCGTATTTCGGGTCCAAGGAGCAGCTCTACATCGCGTGCGTGCAGCGCGCCGGAGCGATCGTCGGTGACCACATCGCTGCGGCAATGGAGGCGGCCCCGCCCACACTCGCGTTGCCACGGGCAGTGCTGCAGGCGATCTTTCAGGCGTTGGCACCCCGCCCATCCGATTGGCTGGTGATTTGGGATCAGACGCTGCCTGAGGACAGTGATGCACTGGCGGCTGCCCGGATCGCCAGAATGCGTCTCGCTGCCCTGGCCGGCCAGGGCGTGGCCGCGGTGGGAAGTGCGGCCACCGAGCTGCGCGATCCACAGGACATCGGTGTGCTCACGCAGGGCTGGATGGGGATGGTCGGCGCCATGATCACCTGGTGGATCCGGCACCCAGACCAGAGCGCAGAGCAGATGGCCGAGCGCGCCAGCCGACTGATCACGATCATCGCCAGTGCCGGGATATCCGAGGCGGAGTCGCCCGACGGGGTCGCCACGCCCCGCCCGGGCAAGCCCGTGCGGGGGTCCGGTTCCGGGCAGCCACTCAACGCGGCATTCGACCTTTTCGGTCGCCGTTGGGCCATTTTGGCGCTCTGGGAGCTGCGGTCGGGGTCAAAGACTTTCTCTGAGCTCAGGCAGCATATGAGCGACGTCGGGGAGGTATCGAGCGGCGTCCTCACCACACGCCTGAGCGAGCTGACCGCCGCCCACATCGTGCGCAGCCAGGACGGGCAGTACTCGCTGACGGCGGTGGGCAAGGCGTTGCTCGTCGCGCTGGCGCCGCTGGAATTGTGGGCAAGGGCCTGGTCGAAATCGGTCCGATGATTAGAGTTCCAAGCATGCGCGCCGGAATTCTGGTGGCGGCCACTACCGCCGTCGTAGGCCTCGGACTCGTGGCACCGGGAACGGCGACCGCTGATGTGTACCCGCCGTGGTGGGTGTGTATGGCCAACGGCGGTGAGATGCGTGCGTTCTACCAAGTGGTCACCGAACAGGACGCACTCGACAGATTCCATGACGCGGTCACCAGGCTGTCGCAGGCCACGGGAAAGCCCGCGCACGTCGACATCTGTCAGCCCGCCTGAAGCGGTTTGAGCCGTAGCGGCGTAGCGGCCAACAGTCCCAGCGGATCCAGGTAGTTCGCCGCCGAAGCAGGCCCGCGCAGCGCGCCCCAGTGCAAACAGGCCGCACCATCGCAGCCGGGATGTCCGGGCCGTAGTGTCCCGATGACCGATCCCCCGCTCACGCGCTGACCAGGCTTGACCAGTGGGGTAACCGGCTCGTAGGTGGTGCGCAGGCCGCCGTCGTGTTCGATCGAGACCAGCGTCCTACCCGCGAGGGATCCGGCGTACACCACGATGCCCGGCCCGGCCGCGGCCACCCGCTGATCGGGGAAGCCGGCCAAATCGACCCCGCGATGGCCCCGGTTCCAACGCTCGCGCGGCTTGTCGAAGTGCCGGGTTACTGCAGGTCGAGGACGTAGCGGCCAGCCGAAACGATCACCCGTGTCGCCCGGTGCGGTGGTGGCCACGGGGGAGGCGGTCAGCGCCACGGCCAGGATCAGTCCGGGACAGCCCACCCTTCTGAACCTCACGACATCATCGTGACCGGACGATTGTGGTGGAGGAAAGAGCCATTTCGGCCTCTGTGGATAACCTACGGGGTCTGCGCCCGATGCTTCGGTGCGTGGCGAAAAGCACTCGTCGCAGCATGTAAACTCATGACCGCAACTCGCCTAGCGGGTTGACTTCGCGCGTCTGTACACGAACTCGTGACCAGCATGCCGGGCGGTCCCATCCAGGGTTTCCTTCGGGAATCGAGGAATGGGTTCCGGCATCAGCAGACGCTAGGGCCCAGGATCACCCGATCCCAGGCGACAACCGACAAAAGGAACCATGGACTCATGGCTGTAGTAACTATGAAGCAGCTGCTTGACAGCGGCGCGCACTTCGGGCACCAGACCCGTCGTTGGAACCCCAAGATGAAGCGGTTCATCTTCACCGACCGCAACGGCATCTACATCATCGACTTGCAGCAGACGCTGACCTACATCGACAAGGCGTACGAGTTCGTCAAGGAGACCGTCGCCCACGGTGGGTCGGTCATGTTCGTCGGCACCAAGAAGCAGGCTCAGGAGCCCATCGCCGAAGAGGCGACTCGCGTTGGCATGCCGTACGTCAACCAGCGCTGGCTGGGCGGCATGCTCACCAACTTCTCCACTGTTCACAAGCGTCTGCAGCGCCTCAAGGAGCTGGAGTCGATGGAGCAGACCGGTGGCTTCGAGGGACGCACCAAGAAGGAAATCCTCATGCTCACGCGTGAGAAGAACAAGCTTGAGCGCAGCCTCGGCGGTATCCGGGACATGCAGAAGGTGCCGTCGGCGATCTTCGTGGTGGACACCAACAAGGAGCACCTCGCCGTAGCAGAGGCCCGCAAGCTGAACATCCCGATCATCGCGATCCTGGACACCAACTGCGATCCCGATGTCGTCGACTACCCGATCCCGGGCAACGATGACGCGATCCGCAGCGCCGCGCTGCTCACCAAGGTCGTCGCTTCCGCGATCGCCGAGGGCCTGCAGGCCCGCTCCGGCCTGGCCGGTGGCGACGAGAAGCCAGAGGCCGCCGAGCCGCTTGCCGAGTGGGAGCAGGAACTGCTCGCCTCCGCTGTCGCAACCACCGACGACGGTGCTGCGCCCGCGGCCGAGACCACCGAAACCACAACCGAGGAAGGCTAAATGGCGAATTTCACAGCCGCCGATGTGAAGCGGCTCCGGGAACTGACCGGTGCCGGAATGCTCGACTGCAAGAACGCCCTGGCCGAGTCCGACGGTGATTTCGACAAGGCCGTCGAGGTGCTGCGCATCAAGGGTGCCAAGGACGTCGGCAAGCGTGCCGAGCGCGCCACCGCCGAGGGCCTGGTTGTCGCGCGTGACGGCGCACTTGTCGAGCTGAACTCCGAGACCGACTTCGTTGCCAAGAACGCCGAGTTCCAGGGCCTGGCCGACGCCATCGTCGGTGCGGCCGCTGCCGGCAAGATCGGCGAGGTCGACGCCCTCCTGGCCGCCAAGGTCGAGGACGGCCGGACCGTTGAGCAGGCGATCGCCGACCTGGCCGCCAAGATCGGCGAGAAGTTGGAGCTGCGCCGGGTGGCGTACTTCGATGGAACGGTCGAGGCATACCTGCACAAGCGCGCCGCGGATCTGCCGCCGGCCGTGGGCGTGCTGGTCGAGTACACCGGTTCGGACGAGGGTGCCGCGCACTCTGTGGCGCTGCAGATCGCTGCGCTCAAGGCCAAGTACCTGACGCGCGAAGACGTTCCGGCCGACGTGGTCGAGAATGAGCGTCGCATCGCCGAGGAGACCGCCAAGGCCGAGGGCAAGCCCGAGGCCGCGCTGCCCAAGATCGTCGAGGGACGCGTGACTGGCTACTACAAGGATGTCGTGCTGCTGGATCAGCCGTCGGTGTCCGACAACAAGAAGTCCGTCAAGGCTCTGCTTGACGAGGCCGGTGTCACCGTGACCCGCTTTGCGCGGTTCGAGGTCGGCCAAGCCTAGGTTTCTCAAAACAATTCGGCCCCGCCAGGATTCGTTCCTGTGCGGGGCCGAACTGTTTGTGCGCTAGCCTCGGGCAATGCCAGCTGTTGGGCCTGATACAAAGCGGTATCCCAAAGGGGAGGCCAAGCGCCGGGAGATCCTCGCCGCGGCGTTGACGGTGTTGGAGCGTGACGGGGAGGCCGGCGCCTCGATGCGTGTCATCGCCAAGGAAGCCAACATCAGCCTGGCCGGGCTCATGCACTACTTCCCGACGCGCGATGTGATCCTCACCGAGATCCAGCGCGATGCCGATGCCAGATTTGAACATTGGTATGGCAATTCGGACTCCGAGATCGACCCCGGCGAGGTGCTCGCACAAGCGATGCTCGACAAGGCGAGTAAGCCCGGTTCCGGGACGGTGTATCTCTCATTGGCGGCCGCCGCGGCCGTTGACCCGGGCCACCCTGCCGGTGCTTACCTGCGGGACAGGTACGAAAGGATGCGCACGCTTATCGCCGAGTACGTGCGAGGGCGCCAGGCCGCGGGCGAGGTTCCCGAGCATGTCGATGCTGAATTCGCCGCGGCGGCGCTGATCGCGGCCGCAGACGGCATTCAGATCCAGTGGATGTCGGATCCATCCATCGACATGGGCAGCCACATGCGGCGGGTGTGGGAGCGGCTACTGGCCTAGAAAACCATACAGTGTATGGTTTTCGTATGAAATGGATCGTCTCCGTAGTGGCATCGGCAGTCGTCGTGGCATTGGGATTGGCCGCTTGCAGCCCGCAGCAGGAGAGTTCGAAGGACGACTCCGCCTGGGATCGCGGGTTCTACTGGGGTACTGCAACTGCGGGCTACCAGGTGGAGGGCAGTGCTCCCGACAGCAATTGGCGACGCTATGTCGATCGCACCGCCGGTAGGCCGGTTGAGCCCGGGGCTGATCCTCTGGGGGCTGGCCCGGTCGACCCGTACCGGCAGGCCGATGATTTCCGCCATCGATACGCCGAAGACATCGCCAATGCTCATGCCATGGGCGTCAATACATTTCGATTCGGGCTGGAGTGGTCGCGGGTGATGCCCGAGCCGGGCAAATGGGACGAGAAGGAACTGGCGTACTACGACTCCATCGTCGCGACGCTACGCGAGAACGGCATGACCCCGATGATCACGCTCATGCACTGGGTATACCCGGGCTGGGTCGCCGACCGCGGCGGCTTCATGAACAACATCGCGGCGTTCGAAGACTTCGCCAAGGCAATCACCAAACGCTATGCCGGACAAGGGGTGCTGTGGGTCAGCATCAACGAGCCGCTGGCTTTCGGGGCGATGGAGGTGCGCACCGGCGCGATCAAACCCGATCAGTTCGAAGGTTTCCTGGATCGTCTTGCGCAGGCTCATCGTGCGGTGTACCGGGCCGCGCACGACGCCGACCCCAAGGCCAAGGTGACCACCAACGAGGCCTACATCCCCCCGGATGTGTTGGCACAGTTCGCAGGCTTCGGGGTGAAGGGTCTGGAGGGTTCGTTCTTCGACCGGGTCACCGGCAGCCTGGATTACCTGGGCTTCGACTACTACACCGGCACCGCCCTGGACAATCCAGCCTCGGCGCAGAGCATGGCCGCACGCTGGAACATCAAGTTGCAGCCCGAAGACATCTACTACGTGTCGCGGCATTACGCGCAGCGATACCCCGGGCTGCCGATCTACATCGTCGAGAACGGCATGGTCACCGACAACGGAAAGCCGCGCTCTGACGGCGTGACCCGATCGCAGTACCTCAACGACACCGTCTTCTGGCTACAGCGGGCCAAGGCCGACGGTATCCCGATCATCGGGTACAACTACTGGTCGCTGGTCGACAACTACGAATGGGGAAGTTACCGGCCACGTTTCGGCCTCTACACCGTAGACGCGCTGGGTGATCCGGCACTGAAGCGCGTGCCCACCGATGCCGTCCAGACCTACACCCAGATCACCCGGGATGCAGGCACCGCAGCCGGCTACCGCCCGGCGATCCCGGCGGCGAAATGCTCCACGACGGTAGGGCAGGACAGCTGTGCGCCACTTGACCCGAACGGGCCGACGGTGCCGCTGCGCTAACGGCTGAGCAGGAAGTCGCGGTCGGGGTCGTCCGGTGGCACCGCGGGATCGCCGTCGACGATGAGGTCGGCGCGCACCGCGGTGGGATCCCGACGGAAGTGCGCTTCCTCCTCGTTGAGCCACAATCGCCAGAACTCGCGGAGCTCCTCGCCATCGCGAACCTCCGCGCGGCGCCTACGGGTCAGTTGGCCGGTCTGCACCCAGATCAGCGAACTCAACCAGCGGTCGGCGGCTGCGCGGCCCGAGCCGACGCCCTCGAGAATCAGCACCGACGGCGGTGCGCACTGCTCCGGTGGGCCGAATTCTCGGGTCGTCCAGTCGTAGCGCCGGTACTGCGCCAAGTTGCCGTGCGCCCAGGGCGCGAGAATCTGCTCCTCGAACCGCGGCCACCACCCGAAGAACGTCTCCCAGGACGCGAAGTCGTCGGTGTGCAGCAGCGCAGTAGACGGGCTTGTCGCCGATACCGCTGTGTGTAGTCGTGCAGCAAAGGTGCTCTTGCCGGCGGCGCCCCGGCCGTCGATGGCCACAACACGCACATCGCCGCAGTGTGGCTCGCTCTCGCTGATGATCGTGGCCAGCCACGCGAAGCTTCGCAGTGGTGCCGGTGTCGCCATGGCGCGAGCTTACTGGTGCTCGGCTAGCCTGTTGCGGTGGACTGGACAGAGCTAATCGGCAGCCTGGCCGGTGTGCTGTTCGTGATCCTCGCTGTCCGCCAGAATATTTGGACCTTCCCGGTCGCGATCGTCAGCTCGCTGTTCTACATCGTGGTCTTTAGCCGGCAGACCCTATACGCCGACGCTGCCCTGCAGGTCATGTTCATTGCGCTGGCCGCTCAGGGCTGGTACCTGTGGCAGCGGGGAAGCCCGGATCGGCATGGTGTCGCGGTGCGGCGGACGCCACGGCGGGCGTGGCTGCCGTTGGCGTTGTCCCTGGCGGTCCTGGTGGCGGGACTGTATGCGTTCCTCATCACGTTCACCGATTCCAATGCCCCTCAGCTTGATTCGGTGATCACCGGGCTCAGTATCGTCTCCCAATTCATGATGAACCGAAAATGGATCGAGAATTGGGCACTCTGGATCATCACCGACACGTTCTCCGTAGGTGTTTATCTGTTCAAGGGGTTGAACCTGACGGCAGGTCTATACGCGTTTCTCACCGTGATGGCCGCCGTCGGGCTATGGAGCTGGCGCAAAGAATTGCGGACGGAGACGACCGTCGACTCGGTGTGAACAACCTGCCCCTTCCAACATATATCGGACAGGGGGCCTTGCGGCAAGGCCCCGGTCATACCGCACAATCGCTGGCCGAACGTCAGATGCCATGAATGAGAACGGAAACGGGGAAGTCCAGTTGACGACATACGAGGAAGAACTGGAATCCGAGCGGGAGTACATCGCTGGGCTTTATGTGCGGCTCGACGCCGAGCGTGCGCGCGTTAAGGGGCGATACCGCAGCACCCTGCGTGCACCTGTCGATCAGCAGAACGGTGCGGCCATGGTCGAGCGCGACGACGAGGTGCGCGCACTGGCCAGTCAGGCGCAACGCTTGGACGTCGCCGACGACGGACTGTGCTTCGGCCGGCTGGATGCCGTCTCGGGAGAGCGGTCCTACGTCGGACGCATCGGTCTTCTGGACGAGACGAATGACTACGAACCACTGCTGATCGATTGGCGGGCTCCGGCAGCGCAGGCCTTCTACATCGCCACCGGGGCCAACCCGGAAAACACCCGGCGCCGGCGCCAATTTCGGACTCGGGGACGTCACGTCGACGCGTTCTCCGACGAAATCCTGGGCCGTCCTGACAGTGAAGATCGCGACGGCGAGCGCGGAAGCATGACTGATGCGGCGCTGCTCGCGGCCGTGAACGCACCGCGCGGCAACGGCATGCGCGACATCGTGGCGACCATCCAGGCCGAGCAGGACCGGATCATCCGGCTCGATCATCCTGGTGTGCTGGTCATCGAGGGCGGTCCCGGCACAGGCAAAACCGTCGTGGCGCTGCACCGCGTCGCCTACCTGCTGTACACCCAGCGCAAGCGGATGGAACGCCACGGTGTGCTGGTTGTGGGCCCGAATGCGGCCTTCCTCAGCCATATTTCGCGGGTCCTGCCGTCGTTGGGCGAGACGAACGTGGTGTTCACGACGGCGGGAGATCTGCTGCCCGGTCTGAAGGTGACGGCGGAGGACGGAGCGGAGGCCGCGCGTCTCAAGGGCTCGCTGCAGATTCTCGACGTGCTCGCGGCTGCGGTCGCGGATCGGCAGCGGACCCCTGTGGAACCACTGCGCATCCAGCTCACCGACGTTTCGGTGCGCATCGATGCCGATATAGCGCAGTGGGCCATCGAAGAGGCGCGTGCGAGCAGGCTCCCGCACAACGAGGCGCGAACGGTCTTCACCGACGTACTGACGTGGGCGATCACCGAGCGGGCTATCCCACGTATCGGCAAGGGGTGGCTCACACGCGAGGACCGCAAGGCCTGGGAGCACCTGCGCGCGGAGCTGCTGGATGAACTCGGGGATCACGAGGGATTCGCCGCCGCACTCGACGAGCTATGGCCGATGCTGACGCCGGAGATGCTCTTGTCGGAGCTGTACACCTCACCGGAGCGGCTGCGCGCTGCCGGTGCGGATCCGGCACTGGCACGCCCTGTCGGTGACGCATGGACGGTCTCAGACGTACCCCTGCTCGATGAGCTTGTCGACCTGGTGGGCCGCGATAAGGCCGCAGAGGAGGCGGCTGAACAGGAGCGCAGGGCCGAGGCCGAGTACGCGGCCGGGGTGTTGGACCTGATGACCGGCCGTGAAGACATGATGGACGACGAAGACCACCTCTTCGCCACCGATCTGCTCGGCGCCGAGGACCTCGCGGAACGATTCACCGAACGTGACACCCGCGACCTGGTCGAACGCGCGTCGGCCGACCGGGACTGGACGTACGGGCACATCGTGATCGACGAGGCGCAGGAGCTGTCCGAAATGGACTGGCGAGTCTTGATGCGCCGGTGTCCAAGCCGCTCGTTCACGGTGGTCGGGGACCTGGCTCAGCGCCGATCGGTGGCCGGTGCCACCTCCTGGGACGCGATTCTGGCCCCGTACGTGCCGGGACGCTGGCTGTACCGGTCGTTGTCGGTGAACTACCGCACCCCGGCCGAGATCATGGCCGTCGCCGCGGCGCTGCTTGCCGAGTTCGCACCGGGCGTCCAGCCACCCGAATCCGTCCGTTCCTGCGGCGTGCGCCCCTGGTCAAGACATCTCACCGAGGGCGAATTATCAAAAGCCATCGAGGAATTCACGAGCGATGAAGACGCTCGGGAGGGCACGAGTGTGGTGATCGGGCCACCGGGTGTACCCGGCACGGTGCCCGCCTCCGAGACCAAGGGCCTGGAGTTCGACGCGGTGCTGGTCGTGGAGCCGGAACGGATCCTGGCAGATGGGCCGCGAGGTGCGGCCGAGCTCTATGTGGCGCTCACCCGCGCCACACAGCGCCTGGGCGTGCTGCACGTGGCGCCGTTGCCGCAAGCTCTCGCCGGCCTCACCGAAACCACAGTCGGCCCCGGCTCGGTTCGCCGGGTCGTGCCAACGAGCGTCGCCCAATAAGGCAGGATAGACACCGCCGTCGCGGCCTTCCGATGAGCCGCTTGCGCGATGAGCGGAAGCAGCGGGCCCGATGGCTGAGTTTTGTGCACCGGCGTTGTTGAACCCGTACCGAGGAGGCGTGATGACTCGCGATGTGAGCCGCACCGGATATAAGCGGGTGCTGCTCAAGCTCGGCGGCGAGATGTTCGGCGGGGGAGCTGTCGGTCTTGACCCGGATGTGGTCCATAGGGTGGCCAGCCAAATTGCCGAGGTGGTTCGCAGCGGTGCCGAGGTGGCGGTCGTTATCGGCGGTGGCAACTTCTTCCGCGGCGCGCAGCTGCAGCAGCGCGGGATGGAACGGACGCGCTCGGACTACATGGGCATGCTCGGCACCGTGATGAATAGCCTTGCACTGCAAGACTTCCTGGAAAAAGAAGGCATCGTCACGCGCGTGCAGACGGCTATCACCATGGGCCAGGTTGCCGAACCGTACATCCCGCTGCGGGCCAGGAGGCATCTGGAGAAGGGCCGCGTTGTCATCTTCGGTGCCGGCATGGGATTGCCGTACTTCTCCACCGACACCACTGCGGCACAGCGCGCGCTGGAAATCGGCGCCGAGGTAGTGCTGATGGCCAAGGCGGTCGACGGCATCTTCACCGATGACCCGCGCGCCAATCCTGACGCCGAGTTCCTGCCGGAGATCACGCACCGTGAGGTCATTGATCGCGGATTGCAGGTCGCCGATGCCACCGCGTTCAGCCTGTGTATGGACAACCGGATGCCGATCCTGGTGTTCAACCTGCTTACCGAAGGCAATATCGCCAGGGCGGTCGCAGGTGAGAAGATCGGAACGCTGGTAACACCATGATGAGCCGCTTGCGCGAAGATCATCAGACCCGATGGGAGATCAATCGTGATTGACGAGGTTCTTCTCGACGCCGAGGAGAAGATGGAAAAGGCCGTGTCGGTCGCCCGCGATGACTTCGCGACGATTCGCACGGGCCGTGCCAACCCTGGAATGTTTCAGCGGGTTGTCATCGACTACTACGGCACCATCACCCCCATCACGCAGATCGCCGGCATCAACGTGCCCGAGGCTCGCCTGGTGGTCATCAAGCCGTACGAGGCCAATCAGCTCAAGGCCATCGAGGAGGCGATCCGCAACTCGGACCTGGGTCTGAACCCGAGCAACGACGGCAGCATCATTCGCGTTGCCATTCCGCAGCTCACCGAGGAACGTCGTCGCGAGCTCGTCAAGCAGGCCAAGGGCAAGGGCGAGGACGCCAAGGTGACCCTGCGTAACATCCGGCGTAAGGCCAATGACGAACTGAACCGGATCAAGAAGGACGGCGAGGCCGGCGAGGACGAAGTGGGCCGCGCGGAAAAGGATCTGGACAAGACCACCTCCCAGTACGTGACTCAGATCGATGAGTTGGTGAAGCACAAAGAAGGCGAGTTACTGGAGGTCTAGGGCCCCCGGTAATGACGACCATGGGAGATACCGACGCGGCTCCGGCCCCCGGCAACAGCCCTGCGCCCCCTTCGGGGACGAAGTCCCGGGCCGGACGCAATTTGCCGGCGGCCATCGGCGTCGGCGCTGTTCTCGCCGCCATGATCATTTTCTCGCTGCTGTACCAGAAGGAGATCTGGGTCGGCATCATCTCGGTCTTCCTCGGCATCGCGATGTGGGAGGTGACCAAGCGGCTGCGCCAGGCCGACATCTCGGTGCCATTCATCCCGCTCTTCGTTGGAGGGCAGGCCATGATCTGGCTGACCTGGCCGTGGGGGACCGCCGGAGCGTTGGGTGCGTTTGGCGCTACCGTCGTGGTCTGCATGATCTGGCGCCTGGTCGGGCACGGGTTGAACCAGCAGCCGGTGAACTATCTGCGCGATGTCGCCATCACGGTGTTCGTCGCCGCGTGGATCCCGCTGTTCGCATCCTTCGGCGCGCTTCTGGTCTATCCGGACAATGGCGCTGAGCAGGTCTTCTGCCTCATGCTCGGGGTCACCTTCTCCGACATCGGAGGGTATGCGGCCGGTGTGCTGTTCGGTAAGCATCCGATGGCACCCGCAATCAGTCCTAAGAAGTCCTGGGAGGGCTTGGCAGGCTCGCTCCTGGTGGGCACGACCGCATCGACACTGGCGGTGACCTTCCTGCTGGGCCACCATCCCTTTGTCGGTGTGGCACTGGGCATCATGCTCGTCATCACGGGAACCCTCGGCGACTTGGTCGAGTCGCAGGTCAAGCGCGACTTGGGCATCAAGGACATGGGCACGCTGCTGCCCGGACACGGCGGCATCATGGACCGTCTGGACTCGTTGCTGCCTTCCGCGGTGGCCACCTGGATTGTGTTGACGCTCTTTATCTAGGTCGTGTTTGACGCGGCTGCGCTTCGGTACAGCACCGTTTGATAAATCCCGCTGACGGTCACGGCGGTCAAGACTGCGGCCGCGATCCAGAGACCACCGCACAGTCCGAGCAGGCCCGCGAGCACTCCTTGGCCCGCCGCGGCGGCGGCGAAAAGCAAAGCCGCACCTGGCAGTACCAGCACCAGGGTGAAGATGCGAAGACCCGCCTGGGCAAGGACATTTTTGGCCAGCACGCGCCGGAGGACGCTCTTGGAGGCCTTGATGGCATCCGTGGTGCGTGCGTCGTGCAGGACGATTCTCGGAAGCACCTGGAATGAGACTGCGCGCCAGACGAGGTCGAGAAAACGTCCGATGAAGAGAACGTGCACGAGGCTCCCGACATACAGGAGATTCTCGTCGATGACACCGATGCCCCAGGTGACGGCCGCATCGATGAGAACCCAGGGGACGAGCCGCCAGCGGTAGCGGGCTGCCGTCCGGAAACCGTTGGCGAAGATCGGCTTTCGACCCTCCAGTGCGGCGTCCGCCTGTGTCATCAGGGCCGTGAGCCAGAACATCACGAGGTACCACAGGATGAGGTAGTCGACGGTCAGCGCGGCACGGATGAACTGTGGCGCCGTCTTGTCGATGCCCGGCGGCAAGAGAAGTCCCAGGGTTATCAAGACCACGATGAACACGGCGAAGGTGAGGGCGGCTGCGACGGGGAAGAGCGCGAGCGTCCTGTGACGGCGTAGGAGGCGTATCGATGTCTTGAAGATGTCCCACGACGTCGGCAGTGCGTTGGAAGAAGCCACCGAGTCCCCTGATGCGTAACAAACTCCTGTTACACAAGTTACCAGTGTGACAACTGAGGTGCGAGGAAGAGTGACAGGTGCCACCCGAATCCAGGATGGCGTGGAGGTCGTCTACCTGGTCTTGAGCGCCTGACGCAGGTCCACTCCGGCGAACGGTCCCGGCACATGGCCGTCAACCGTGAACCTGTACAGGGCGGTCTGAAAGATCCCGGTGAGCGCGGCGCCGATGATGGAGCCCGCCAGGATCCAGAGTGCGCCGAGTGCCACGAGCACGCCCGTCACGGCGGTGACATTCGCGGCGACTCCCAGATAGATCAACCCGGCTCCGGGCAGCGTCAACATCGCGGTGAAAAAGTTCAGGCCCACGACGCCGACAACGTTCTGGCCCCAGGCGTTCTTGAGTGTTTCCTTGGTCTTCTTGACGGCGTCGATTGCGCCGAGATTCTGCAGCACGATCGTGGGCAGCACCTGGAAGGACACCACACGCCAGGCGACATCCAGCAATCGCCCGACGAACGGCACCCGCTCCTCGATGGCGCTGATGATCCAGGAGACGACACCGGTGATAAGAACCCAGGGGAGCAGACGTCCGCCGCGCTGGGCTGCTGCCGAGATTCCCCCGGCGACGCTCGGGTCTCCGCCCTCTAGTGCGATGTTCGCCTGCGAGATGAGCGCCGCCTGCCAGAACGTCGCGACGTACATCAGCACGAAGTACCCGACGGCGAAGACCGGGTAAAAGAGCGGCGGCACCGAATCTCCGGTCGTCGCGGGCAGTAGCAGGACGCCGAGGGTCACCATTCCGATGAGCACAAGCAACGCGGTAAGCCCGGACAAAATCGGGAAGACGACGAGCTCCTTACGTGAGCTCAGCACCTTCGCGGATGTCTTGAAGATTTGCCACGACGTCGACAGCGTGCTGGTGACGGCCATCAGATTTCCCCCTGGTCATTGACGGATCAATGAGGCTCAAGATACCAGTGCAGTAGCTACCCGCATGGGTGGCTGGTTTGATGGACATATGTCTCGTCGCGACGTTCAGATCCCGACAGCCGACGGGCAATGCCCGGGCACTCTGCACCTGCCGGACCAGCCCGGCCCCGCCGTAATCCTCTACCCCGACGCCGGCGGTGCCCGCGAGGTCATGCGCGAGATGGGGGACCGCCTCGCGACGCTGGGGTACGTCGCGTTGATGCCCGACGTCTACTACCGCGAGGGCGATTGGAAACCTTTCGATCTGGCGACAGCGTTCGGTGACCCGCAGGAGCGTGGTCGTCTCTTCGCGACGATGGCCACCCTCACCCCCGAGCGCATCGACGCCGACGCGGGGGCATTTCTGGATTTCCTCGGCCAGCAGGTCGAGGTCACGGGCGACACGGTAGGTCTGACCGGATACTGCATGGGAGGGCGGATCTCGTTGCGGGTAGCGGCGACTCACGCTCCCCGGGTGGGCGCCGCCGCGTCATTCCACGGTGGCAACCTGGCCAAGGCCGACGACCCGAATAGTCCGCACCACCTCGCCGACCGGATCACCGGTGTGGTGCTGGTTGCCGCCGCAGAGCAGGACGCTTCCTTTCCACCCGAGCAGGAGCAGCTCCTGGCGCAGGTGCTGACCGATGCCGGGGTGCGACACACCATCGAGACATACCCCGCCCGGCACGGGTTCGCGGTCACGGACAACGCCACCTACGACGAGGCGACGGCCGAGCGGCATTGGCAGGCCCTCGCCGAGCTCTACGGCTCACACCTGGGGGTTTAATGCTGTTCGAGCCCAGGCTGCGGGCCGGAATTCGCGATGGCACCATCTCGGTGGCTTACCGCCGCTGGAAGCGCCCCCAGGTGAAGATCGGTGGTCGTTACCGCGTCGGCTCGGATCGCATTCGTTCCATGACCGAGTTCGATTTCATCGAGGTCGATGCTGTCGATGAGATTACGGCGCGCGACATCGACGATGCCGACGCGCTACTAGCCGGTTATCCCTCAGCCGCGGCAGCGCGAAGCGATGTCGGCGTGAGCGGTAACGATCCTTTGTACCGCTTGGCGTTTCGAAAGATAGCGATGGCCGATCCGCGCGCGGAGCTGGCCTCTGCGGTAGCGCTCACGGATGCCGACATCGCCGATATCGACGCGCGATTGGATCGGATGGACCGCAGCGCCACGCCGGGGCCGTGGACTCGCGAGGTGCTGCGAGAGATCGCCCAGCGCCCGCAGGTACGTGCCAAAGACCTCGAATCTTGCTCCCGCTGGCCCGATTTGGCGACGTTCAAGGTGCACGTGCGCAAGCTCAAGAACCTTGGTCTGACCCTGAGCCTGCCGGTGGGCTATCGGCTCTCACCGCGCGGTGAGGAGTATCTGGCCCGGGCGCTGAGCTAGCAGCTGAATTCCCGGCCGCTGCCGTCGGATGGGGTGGTCTCTTTCAGGCAACCGAAGGGCTCGATTCCGGCATCACTGACCCGAATCGCGGACTTGGTTTTGGTGTTCGCACAGAACAATCCGGAAGTCTCACTGCGGCAAGCGAAATCCCCGAACGTCAGGCGGCCGCCGTAGTCGAGTGGGTTTCCGTCGCCGCTTTGGAAGGGGCCTGGGTCGCCATGGAGCCCGCCCACGGTGACCTGCTGGCCATTGAAATCTGTCCATCCGCCGACCCAGTTACCCTCGGTACCGGCGGGCCGCTTTGGCGGATTCGTCAGGTTGACCAGGCAGGACAGTGTGCCGGGCTCGATGTTGCTCGTCATGCATCGCGTCTTGCCTGAGGGAGTCTTGAACGCGACATTCTCCCCGAGATCGGTCTTCTGGCCATCCTGGCTGGTCGCCGAGTGAAAGTTGGTGGCATTCACCGGCGCTCCCTTGGAAATCCACTGCGCCACAGCGTCATATGGCGTACCGGCGACGGGTTCCGGCAATTCGATGGGAGTCGTCGTGGTGGTCGTGGTGGGGGCCTTGCTTGTGGTGCTGCTTGACGTTGGTGTGCTTGATGGGGGAGTGGTCGGGGAGACCGAGGCTCCCTTCGAGCATCCTGCGACCAGGAGCGTCGCTCCCAGCATGATCAGACCACCGTGTAACAGGGCACGCATGCAGCCAGGCTAGCTGGCTGCCACCGACTGACGGGTAGGCGCGGCGGCTGCCACCTCGATTCCGGGATTCTTCTCAGCTGCGGCGGGCCTGCTGGCACGGGCGTTCAGCCAGCAGGCCAGTGCGCCGAGCACCAGCCCGATACCGATGCCGACATCCACACGCTGGCCGAGAATCGCCCACGACAACAGTCCTGCGACGGCAGGGATGACGCAGAACAGCATGGCCACCGCGGAAGCGCCGAACCGGCTCACAGCGTGGACGTAGGTGGAGATGCCGAGTACCGCGCTGAACACCACCATGGCGCCCACCGTCCAGGTGGCCTTCCATGGATCATGTACGGCAGTGGGCGTCAGCAGGGCCAATATGCCGGCGGGCACCAGCCCGGCGACGTTCTGAATGGTGCAGTTGACCCGGAAATCCACACCAGCGCAGAAACGCTGCTGGTACACGCCCCCCGCGGCCAGGCCGAGCAGCGCGATCAAGAGCAGCACCAGCACCGTGTCGACGCCACCCGTCGCGAGCAGCCGGCTGGCGCAGGCGGCCAGCACGGCAACTATGCCGAGCGCCAGGGCAAGGACTCGCCACCCGTTGAGCCGCTCACCCAGAAACAGGGCCGCGAGCACCGCGGTGACAACAGGATTCATGGAAATGACGACCGCGCCAAGGACGGCGGGCGCGCCATGTTCGAGGGCTTCGTACAACGCGCAGAACTGCACCGCCTGCATCAACAGGCCGGTAATGACGACGTGCCCGAGCTTGCGACCCGTCGGCCAGGCCGCCTTGGCCAGTAGGGCCCAGGCGGCGACGATCAGACCGGCGAAGGTGAAGCGGGCGACCAGCACCAGCATGGGTGTCATGGCGGATACCGCGAGCGCGCCAACGGGGTAGCCCAGTGCGTAGAGGAATGTCAGCATCGACGCGAACCACATCGGCATCTTCTGCATGCCTGCCATGGTCGCCGGTCTCGACGACCGATGTCCAACGATAATTACTGATCAAAATCAATCAGCAATCGTTATCAATTGATACATCCCACCCAGTGTGGAGCTCACGATCACCCGACATGGAGAAACATTGATCAAGAATTGTGATCGGACTACGGTGGCGATATGGCGAGTTCGACACTCGATATCGCACCGCTGCGGTCGCTGGTCGCAGTGGCGGATTGCGGGGGATTCCACCGGGCCGCGGCCGTGCTGCATCTGACCCAATCCGCGGTCAGTCAGCATGTGCGCAAGCTGGAGGCCGCGGTCGGAGAGCCGGTGGTCCGGCGTTCGGGGCGCGGTGTGGTGTTCACCGATAAGGGAGCGCAGCTGCTGGCGCACGCTCGTCGCATCCTTGCCGCGCACGACAGTGCGGTCGACGATCTGATCGCCGGCCAAGAACGCACGCTGATTCTGGGGGTCACCGAGCACGGCGCGGATTTGATACTGCCCAGCATCACCACTGCGCTGCGCAGTCATCTCCCGGATTGGTCGGTGCGGGTGCGGTTCGATCGCAACCTTTATCTCGCCGAATCCGTGGACCGGGGGAGCATGGATCTGGCGGTCATCCTCGACGGATCGGGCCTGGATCGAGCCAACGCGGTGGGCACCGTTCGGCTGCGGTGGGTTGCGGCACGTGGCTACAAGGCGGGTTCCATTGAGCCCCTGCAGGTCGTGACCTTCACCGAACCGTGCACCCTGCGTGCGCCCATGTTCAGCGCGCTGCACACGCTGGGGCGCCAGTACCAGATTGTGGGGGAATCACCGGACTTGTCGGGGTTGTACGCGGGCCTGCGATCCGGGTTGGGAATGGCGCTGCTGCCCATCATCGGGTGGCTGCCCGACGGCATCGCCCCGGTCGAGGCCATGCCCGCGGCGAACCTGGCGACCCTATCGGTCGTCGGCCGCCGCGGGCTTGAAGCCGGCGTGTATGCCGCTGTGGAAGGGGCTGCACGCGAGGCGCTTTCGGGCGCCGCCGCGGCGATCGCCTAGACCACTTCTGCGGCAGCGGTGCGGTGGGCCCGCAGCACCGTATCGGCGATATCGAACTCCTCATCGTCTCGCGTAAATGTGCGGTTGCGTGACTCGGCGACGAGGATGCTCCACAGGTCAGGATCGAGCGTGTCGGCGATGTCCTCGGCGGTGAAGTACCAGTCGGGCAGGTCCGGCCGCCCGATCGCCGCGTGCATGTCCGACGGATGGTGCCCGACGATCAGCAAGGTGCCCCCCGGTGCCACTGCTGCGGCCAGCGCGGCGAACACGGGCTCGCGCAGCTTTGTCGGCAGGTGCATGAAATGCGAGGTCACCAAATCGAATTGCCGATTCGGCTGCCATGTTGTCAGGTCGGCCTGCATCCAGGTGATCCTGTTGGCGAGCTCGGGGTCGGCTCTGGTGGCATTGTCGGCGGCACGAAGCAGGGCGGTCTCCGCGAAATCCATTCCGGTGACCTGCCAGCCCTTCTGGGCCAGCCAGATCGCGTCACCGCCCTCGCCGCAGCCGGCGTCGAGTGCGGTTCGTGGCGGCAGTGACGAAATCTCATTGACCAGTTGTGGATTGGCGTTCCCGCTCCATAGTGCGTCGTGCGACCGGTAAAACTCATCCCAGGACTTCTCGTCGGACGGCGGGTTCTGGTGATCACGCATGTTGTAACTCCTGGGCGTCGGCGACCGCGAGGTCGGCGTTGATGATCGCGGCGACCTCGGTTCCGGCCGCCGCAGAAGTGATGACTTGCGCCTTGATATCGGTGACGTTTCCGGCGGCGTAGATTCCCGGCACCGCAGTGGCTCCCCTGGTGACCGGCAGATATGTCCCCAACAGATGGTCTTCGAGTCGCATTTCCTGCGCCGTCAGGCGTACCGGCGCCAACATGTCGACGCGCGCCGACACCACGGTCGCGACGACCAGCGCATCACACGGAAGCACGGCGCCGGTTCCCAGCTCTACCGCGGTGAGCGAGTCATCGCTGATTCGCAGGCGGGCAACGGGGCCGTCCACCACGCCGATGTCCCGGCGAGCCAGCTGCGCAGCATCCTCGGGTGATAACGGAAAATCGTTGTGCCGCACCAGGCTGACGTTATCGCTGAGCTGGCGGAAGAGCAGCGCGTGGTGAACCGCTAGTGGGCCGGTGCCGAGCACGGCGATGGCGCGATCGCGCACTTCCCAGCCGTGGCAGTAGGCGCAGTGCAGGACGTCGCGGCCCCAACGCTCGGCCAGGCCCTCGATATCGGGTAGTTCATCCACGACTCCGGTGGCCACCAGGACGCGGCGGGCTTGCACCGTTGAGGTCGTGCCGTCTGGCCAATCCACCGTCACGTCGAAATGGTTGTCCGCGTGGGACACCGAGCTGGCGCGCGCGTCGCGGAAGACCGCGCCGTACTGTGCCGCCTCGCCGCGCCCGATATCAAACAGTTCTGACGGCGGAGTCGACTCGCGTCCGAGGTAGTTGTGAACCCGATCCGCCGGCGCGTTGCGCGGGTGGTGATCGTCGATCACGACCACCGACCGCCGCGACCGAGCGAGGGTGATGGCGGCCGACAGGCCCGCGGCACCGCCACCGATGATGGCTACATCCCAGAGTTTGTTCATGACACCACTATTGGGGCGGACCTGCGAAACACGCAAGCTTTCTTGCCAAAGTAGCAATTTGGCCGCCATCATGGTTGGTATGGACGATCAGAACCAGCGGTTAGAGGCCGTGCTTGACGCGTTGGGGCCCCGGCTGCGGGCGCTGCGCCTGCATCGTCAGGTCACCCTGGCGCAGTTGTCCGACACGACGGGTATCTCCGAGAGCACGCTGTCGCGTCTGGAATCCGGTCAGCGGCGGCCCACTCTGGAACTTCTGCTGCTGCTGGCCGAGGCGCACCAGGTGCCGCTCGACGAGCTGGTGAACGCACCCGCCACGGGTGACCCGCGCATCCACCCCAAACCGTTCAAACGGCACGGGTCGGTCTATCTGCCGCTGTCACGCCGGCCCGGTGGGGTGCAGTGCTACAAGCAGATCATCCCGCCGCATTCGCCGAAGGGGGAACCGAACCTGAAGGTCCATGAGGGCTATGAGTGGATGTACGTGCTTTCCGGAAAGGTCCGCCTACTTCTCGGCGAGCTGGACCTGATTCTGCCCGCCGGTGAAGCCGCCGAGTTCGATACGCATATCCCGCATTGGTTCGGCAATCCGACCGATAAACCCGTCGAGGTATTGCACATTTTCGGCCCGCAGGGGGAGCGGATGCATGTGCGGGCACGTTCCGGTTCGGGGAACTAGCGCGAGCCTGGGATACTAGGTGGGTTATGTCTGCCGATAAAGGGTCCCTGCCGCTGGTTTTCGACGCGCCGCGCCGGGCCATGCCGCCGCGTCACCTGGCGGATATGACGGCCGAGCAGACGCGTGAGGCTGTGACCGCATTGGGGCTTCCGGCGTTTCGTGCCAAGCAGATCGCCAACCAGTACTACGGACGGCTGGTGGGCGACCCCGCGGCAATGACAGACCTTCCAGCGGGCGCGCGCGATGGTGTGGGCGAGGCGCTGTTTCCCCGGCTGCTTCATCCGCTGCGCCAGGTGGCCTGTGATTCCGGGGATACTCGAAAGACCTTGTGGCGCTTACACGACGGCAGCACCGTCGAGTCGGTACTGATGCGCTACACCGACCGCAACACGCTGTGCATCTCTTCGCAGGCCGGGTGTGGGATGGCCTGCCCGTTCTGCGCCACCGGTCAGGGTGGACTGACGCGCAACCTCTCGGCCGCCGAGATCCTGGAGCAGGTTCGTGATGCCGCGGCTTCACTGCGTGACGGTGAGCTGCCGGGCGGCCCCGGCCGGTTGTCGAACATCGTCTTCATGGGCATGGGTGAGCCCCTAGCCAACTACAACCGGGTGCTCACAGTGCTGCGCAAGATCACGGCGCCGCCCCCCGACGGATTCGGTATCTCGCAGCGCGGTGTCACGGTCTCGACAGTGGGGCTGGCGCCGGCCATTCGCAAACTTGCCGATGAGGGACTAGGGGTCACTCTGGCGGTGTCCTTGCACTGCCCGGACGATGAGCTGCGCGACACCCTGGTGCCGGTCAACACCCGGTGGGCGATCAGCGAGGTGCTCGATGCCGCGCGGTACTACGCCGATGTCACGGGACGTCGGGTGTCCATTGAGTACGCGCTCATCCGCGATGTGAACGATCAGCCCTGGCGCGCTGACATGCTCGGCAAGAAGCTGCGAAAAGCCTTGGGTCAGTTCGTTCATGTGAATCTGATTCCGCTGAATCCGACGCCGGGCAGTCAATGGGATGCCAGCCCGAAGCCGGTCGAGCGTGAGTTCGTGCGACGCGTGCGGGAGCAGGGGGTTTCCTGCACGGTGCGTGATACCCGAGGTCGCGAGATTGCCGCCGCATGCGGCCAATTGGCCGCGTCCGAGCGCTAGCTAGCGGATACGGCCCGAGCGGCGACCGAAGTAGTCGTTCGCGGTGAAGGCCAGCACGATGACGGCGAAACCGACGCAGAAGATGTCTTCGACCTTGCCGACGTGATTGCCCTTGAGGAGCAGCAGCAAGAAGGCCGCGATGGCGAGGCCCAGGATGTGGAAGATGCGGGGGTTCTGGCCCGAGAGCCCACGCCCGAACGCTGCGGACGGCACGTCCTCGACATCGACTCCGTCGTGCTTGACAACCTCAGTCGTGGCCACCGCCAGCCCTCCAATCTCAGACGTCTACTACAGCCCATAGTGTGCCACGCCCATCCGCTCCCGGGTAAGCACACCCCGCGCGAAGGGAAAATGGTGAACTGCGCGGTCCGGTGGGAGTCGCGGGCTAGCCCAGGCCGCACAATATGTAGGTGACACGTAGTTCAGAGGTCTGCCGGGTGTTGCTGCTCGGCAGCACCGGATCCATCGGCACCCAGGCGCTCGAGGTCATCGCCGCGAACCCCGAGCGCTTCGAGGTCGTCGGCCTGGCTGCGGGCGGCGGCAACATCGATCTGCTGCGGCAGCAGATCGACGCGACCGGCGTCACCAACGTCGCGGTAGCCGACAAAAGTGCCGCCGAACGCCTCGACCTGCCCGTGCTGAGTGGGCCCGGTGCCGTTACCGAGCTGGTGGAGAACACCGAGGCCGACGTGGTGCTCAATGCGCTGGTCGGAGCGCTGGGTCTACGTCCGACACTGGCCGCGCTGAAGACAGGGGCACGGCTGGCGCTGGCCAACAAGGAGTCTCTGGTGGCCGGTGGGCCGCTGGTCACCAAGGCGGCGGCTCCCGGCCAGATCGTTCCCGTCGACTCCGAGCACTCCGCGCTGGCGCAATGCCTGCGCGGCGGTACCCGTGGCGAGGTGGCACAGCTGATCCTGACCGCATCCGGCGGCCCGTTCCGGGGCTGGAGCACCCAGCAGCTCGAAGACGTCACGCCGGAGCAGGCCGGAGCGCACCCCACCTGGTCGATGGGGCCGATGAACACCCTCAACTCGGCCTCGCTGGTCAACAAGGGACTGGAACTCATCGAGACCCATCTTCTGTTCGACGTGCCGTACCAGCAGATCGGTGTCGTAGTTCACCCGCAGTCGATCGTGCACTCGATGGTGACGTTCACCGATGGGTCGACCTTGGCGCAGGCCAGTCCGCCCGACATGAAACTGCCCATCGCCCTGGCGCTGGGGTGGCCGGACCGGGTACCTGCCGCAGCCACGGCCTGCGATTTCAGCACCGCATCTACCTGGGAGTTTGAGCCACTGGATGCGCAGGTATTTCCCGCCGTCGACCTGGCTCGGAGCGCCGGAGAGGCGGGCGGATGCATGACCGCCGTCTACAACGCCGCCAACGAAACCGCGGCCGCTGCCTTCCTGGCCGGACGTATCGGATTCAAGTCGATCGTGCGAACAATTGCCGATGTGCTTGATGCCGCAAGCCAATGGGAGGGAACCTCGGGAGAACCCGCTACCGTTGACGATGTACTCGACGCGCAGCACTGGGCTGACCAGCGGGCTGCGCAATTGATCCTGGCGGAGGAAAATCGAACCTGATGGCTGCGTACGCGATCGGAATTGCGTTGTTCGCGCTGGCGATCTTGGTATCGGTGGCGCTGCACGAGTGTGGGCACATGTGGGTGGCGCAGGCCACCGGCATGAAGGTGCGTCGCTACTTCGTCGGATTCGGGCCGACATTGTGGTCCACCAAGCGCAAGAGCAATCGCGGTGCCAACGACATCGTCGAGTACGGCTTCAAGGCGGTCCCGCTCGGTGGCTTCTGTGATATCGCGGGCATGACCTCGGTGGAACAGCTCACTCCCGAGGAATCCGACCGCGCCATGTACAAGCAGAAGGTCTGGAAACGGGTGGCGGTGCTGTTCGCCGGACCGGCCATGAACTTCCTCATCGGCATCGTGGTCTTCTACGGCGTCGTCCTTTTCTGGGGTCTGCCCGACAACAACGCGCCCACACACCCGGAGATCAAGCAGACGAGCTGTGTGGCGGCACAAAAGAGTGCTGACCCCAAGGACATGGCGACGTGCACCGGGGAAGGGCCGGCGGCGCTCGGGGGCCTGCGCGAGGGTGATCAGGTGCTCGCCGTCGCAGGCAAGCAGCTCAGCACATCCAGCGATATGGTCACCGCGATCCGGGAGCTGCGCGGTCCGCAGGTCTTCGAAATCATCCGCGACGGCAAGCAGCAATCGCTCCTCGTCAACGTCGCCGAGACACAGCGCTGGGATGAGAAGGCAGGCAAGCTCATCTCGGTGGGTGCCGTGGGTGCCTCGCTGGGCACCTACGTGCCGCAGAAGCACTACAACCCACTGACTGCGGTTCCCGCCACCGGAAACCTCATCGGGACCGTTGCCGTCGAAACCGTAAAGGCCATCGGAAAGATCCCCACCAAGGTCGGTGCCCTCTGGGACTCCATCACCGGTAGTGAGCGGGCGATGGACACTCCGATGAGCATCGTCGGTGCGAGCCGCATGGGCGGCGAGACGGTCGAGCACGACATGTGGATCATGTTCTGGATACTGTTGGCGCAGCTCAACTTTGCGCTCGGTGCCATCAACCTGCTGCCGTTGCTGCCGTTCGACGGAGGACACATCGCGGTGGCCACCTACGAGAAGCTCCGCAACATGATCCGGTCGGCGCGCGGGCTCGCGGCAGGAGCCCCCGTCAACTACATGAAGTTGATGCCGGCGACATACCTGGTTTTGGTGGTGGTGGTCGGATACATGCTGCTGACGATCACCGCCGACATCGTCAACCCGATTAGACTTTTTCAGTAGCGATCCAAACGGAGGATCACATGACCAGCCTGGGTATTCCGAGTGCACCGCCGCCGACACTGTCGCCGCGGCGCAAGACACGTCAGCTCATGGTCGGAAACGTCGGGGTGGGCAGCGACTCACTGGTCTCGGTGCAGTCGATGTGCACCACCAAGACCCACGACGTGAACTCGACCCTGCAGCAGATCGCCGAATTGACCGCCTCCGGCTGCGACATCGTGCGTGTCGCATGCCCGCGGCAGGAGGACGCCGACGCGCTCGCCGAGATCGCCCGCAAGAGCAAGATCCCGGTCATCGCCGATATCCACTTCCAGCCCAAATACATCTTCGCGGCGATAGACGCGGGTTGCGCTGCGGTGCGCGTGAATCCGGGGAACATCAAGGAGTTCGACGGCCGCGTCAAGGAGGTCGCCAAGGCCGCCGGAGACGCCGGGATCCCGATCCGCATCGGCGTGAACGCGGGTTCGCTGGACCCGCGCATTCTGGGCAAGTACGGCAAGGCGACCCCGGAGGCGCTCGTCGAGTCGGCGCTGTGGGAGGCGGGCCTGTTCGAAGAACACGGCTTCGGCGATATCAAGATCAGCGTCAAGCACAACGACCCGGTGATCATGGTCGCCGCCTATGAACTGCTCGCCTCGCAGTGCGATTACCCGCTCCACCTCGGTGTCACCGAGGCCGGCCCGGCATTCCAGGGCACCATCAAGTCGGCCGTCGCCTTCGGTGCGCTGTTGTCCAAGGGCATCGGCGACACCATCCGGGTGTCTCTCTCGGCGCCGCCCGCCGAGGAGGTCAAGGTCGGCAATCAGATCCTGGAATCGCTCAACCTGCGGCCCCGGTCGCTGGAGATCGTGTCCTGCCCGTCCTGCGGGCGCGCGCAGGTGGATGTCTACACCCTGGCCAACGCGGTGAGCGCCGGGTTGGAGGGGCTGGACGTACCGCTTCGTGTCGCGGTCATGGGCTGCGTCGTCAACGGGCCGGGCGAGGCGCGTGAGGCCGACCTCGGCGTGGCATCCGGAAACGGTAAGGGTCAGATCTTCGTGAAGGGCGAGGTCATCAAGACCGTGCCGGAGGCGCTGATCGTCGAGACACTCATCGATGAGGCCATGCGCTTGGCCGAGGAGATGGGCACCGAGATCGGAACCGACGGAACTCCTACTGGCCAGCCGGTCGTGACCGTAAGCTGAACAAAGCTCGGCGTAACGGGACACACGGGAGCGATTGCCGATGACGACAACACTGCCGGCGCACGGAGCGCCCGGAGCGTCGTCGTCCGATGCCGTTCGCGTCCTCGGACTATCGGATACCGAGGCGGTGCGTGCGGTCCTGGACGCCGACCCGGTGGCCTCCTGCATGCTCGCCGCACGCGTCGAGGCTCGCGGTGCCGATCCCACGGCCATCGGTGGCGAGATCTGGTCCACGGGAGCGTTGACCGATTCCCTGTGCTTCGTCGGGACCACGATCATTCCGCTGGCCGGTGGCCCGGAGGCCACCCGGTTGTTTGCCGAACGCGCCATTGAGCAGCACCGGATCTGTCCCTCCCTGGTCGGCCCGGCCGATGTGGTGCTCGACATGTGGGGCCATCTCGATCCGGTCTGGGGCCCCGCACGCGAAGTCCGCGCCTGCCAGCCCCTGCTGGCGATGCTCGATGCGCCGACATGTGCCGTCGACTCCGCGGTACGGCAGGTGCGCGCCGAGGAACTCGACCCGTATTTGAACGCTTCGATTCAGATGTTCATCGGCGAGATGGGTGTCGATCCGCGTAACGGTGATGGCGGCCGTGGATACCGGCGGCGGGTGGCCGGCCTCATCGAGGCGGGCAGGGCGTGGGCACGTTTCGAGGATGGGCGGGTCATCTTCAAAGCGGAGATCGGATCGCAATCGCGCTGCGTGAGCCAGATCCAGGGCGTATGGGTTGACCCGGAGTTCCGTGGCCGCGGGCTCGGCACTGCCGGGGTGGCCGCCGTGGCGGCAGCGGTCCATCGCAGCAGCCGCATCCCCAGCCTGTACGTGAACAGCTTCAATGAAGTGGCCCGTGCGTCCTATGCCCGGGCAGGATTTACGCGCATCGGCACATTCGCGACCGTTCTCGTTAGCTGATTCCGGCGAGCTAGTGCTCGCTACGTCCGTGCGCCTGCGGGGTTTTGGAGGCTCACGGCCATAACATCGACCCGATGTTCAGACGTGTGTGGTCCCTGCCGTTGTTCGGCACCGCCCTGTTGGTGGCCGGCGCGGTCGCGTGCACCCCGCGCCCCGACGGGCCCGGCCCGGTCGCAGAGAAGTTCTTCGAGGCGCTGGCCAACGGTGACACCGCCTCGGCGGCGAAGATGACCGACGATCCCGATGGCGCGAAAGTGGGTTTGGATCAAGCTTTCTCGGGCTTACAGGCAACTTCATTCAAGGCCGCCGTGAACGGATCGCAATACACTCAGGACACCGGTAGCGCCGACGCGACATATGTCTGGCAATTGCCCAGAAAGCGCACCTGGACCTATAGCGGGCGCCTAGAGATGCTGCGTACCGCGGGCAGTTGGCAGGTCCGCTGGGCACCGAGCGACCTGCACCCCAAACTCGGTGAGCGTCAATCGCTCTCGCTGCGAACCGATCCCGCCAAGCGGGCAACGGTCAACGAGTCGGGCGGTACGACGGTGCTGGCGCCGGCCAACCTGTACAAGATCTCCTTCGACGCGTCGCAGGCCGGTAAATCGCTGATGAGCACCGCCACCGCGCTGGCCGATGCCATCCGGCCCTACGACGACCAGATCAATGCTGCCTCCCTGGCTGAGCAGGCGAGCGCCCAGACCTCGCCGATGAATCTCATCACGCTGCGCAAGGACGATTGGGACAAGGTCTCCATCGCGCTGGAGACGCGGCCAGGGGCATTGCGACCCGGCGTGGTGATGACACAGATCGCCGATCTGCTGCCCACCGATGATCGCTTCGCACCCGATATCGTCGCGCAGGTCAAGAAGGCAGTGCTCGATGAGCTGGATGGCGAGGCCGGCTGGCGGGTGGTCAGTGTCAACCAGAACGGTGTTGACACCGCGGTGCTCAACGAGGTGAAACCCAATCCGGCTCCGTCGAAGACGATCAGCCTGGACCGTGCCGTGCAGAACGCGGCGCAGAATGCCGTCAACACTCGCGGTCAAAAGGCCATGATGGTGGTGATCAAGCCGTCGACGGGCGACATCCTGGCGGTCGCGCAGAACGCCGCTGCCAATGCCGACGGGCCACTGGCCACCACGGGTCTGTTCCCGCCCGGATCGACATTCAAGATCATCACCGCGGGTGCGGCGCTCGAGCGCGGCATGGCCACTCCGGACACCATGGTGGGCTGCCCGAAGCGAGTCACCATCGGAGACCGCAGCATCCCCAACTACAACGAGTTCGATCTCGGCACGGTGCCCATGTGGCGGGCCTTCGCGAATTCGTGCAACACGACCTTCGCCAAACTGGCCAGTGAGATGCCGTTGGACGGTTTGACCGTCGCCGCTTCGCAATTCGGCATCGGTCCGGATTACGACGTCGCGGGGATCCCCACCATCTCCGGAAACGTGCCGCCCACGGTCAACCTGACTGAACGCACCGAGGATGGTTTCGGGCAGGGCAAGGTGCTGGTCACGCCGTTCGGGATGGCGCTGGCCGCGGCAACCGTCGCCAATGGAAAAACGCCTGTACCGCAGCTGATCTCGGGCCAGACCACCGGAGTCACCGGTGAGCGTCCACCGGTGACGTCCACAATGATCGACGGCCTGCGCGGGATGATGCGCGAGACCGTGCTCAGCGGTACCGCGATGGACCTCAAGGGTGAGGGTTCTGTCTACGGGAAGACCGGTGAGGCCGAGTTCCCGGGCGGTTCACACGCCTGGTTCGCGGGGTATCGCGGCGACATGGCCTTCGCCACGCTGATCGTCGGGGGCGGCGGCTCGGAAGCCGCTGTGCGGGCCACCCGGGTTATGTTCCAGTCGCTGCCGCCGGACTACCTGGCCTAGTCGGCGCTTGGCGCCAGTACGCAGAATTCGTTGCCCTCGGGATCGCCGAGCACGATCCAGCTCGATTCGCCCTGGCCGATGTCAATTCTGGTAGCGCCATGTTCCAGGAATCGATCCACCGCAGCCTGCTGGTCGGCACCGCGAAAGTCCAGGTGCAACCGGTTCTTGGCCACCTTCCGGTCGGGGGTCCCCAGGAAGAACAAGGACGGTGGATGTCGGTCGGGCTGGAACACCTCGACGGCCCCGTCATCGTCGATCGCGTACGGCCACTCCAGCGCGTCGGCCCACCAACGGCCGAGTGTGGCCGCATCATGGCAGTCGATCACAATCGCTTCTAATGTGAGTCCGGCGGACAGCCCCATGAAGCCGATTGTGCTCGCTGTCGCTAACGTTCCGCCAGGCGATTACGAACTACCATGTAGTAAAACAGCATCCAGGGAGGATCGAGAGCTTGCGCAGAGCATTTCGGAGTGTGCTTGTGGTGACCGGGCTCGCCAGCCTCCTGATGAACGTGGCCATCACCACACCAGCGACCCTCGGCCAGGCAATGGCCGCATCCCCTCGCGGGGTGGCATCCGTCTCACCCACGCCGGGTCAGACGGTCGGGGTGGCCATGCCGGTGACGGTTCATTTCGCGGCCCCTGTCGCCGATCGGCCCGCCGCGGAGCGTTCCATCAATTTCTCCGCGTCGAAGGTTCCTTCCGGGACATTCAGCTGGGTGGACGATGCGACGGTTCGTTTCACTCCTCGTGAGTATTGGCCCGCGCATTCGTCGATCACGGTGTCCGTGAACGGCGTGAGCGGTATGAAGTACAAGTTCCAGACCGGCTCGGAGGTGCTGGGCATCGCCAGCATCAGCGCGCACACCTTCACGGTCAAGATCGACGGCACGGTCATGCGCGAGATGCCCGCGTCGATGGGAAAACCCAAGCACCCCACACCGGTCGGCTCGTTTACCGCCCTGGAAAAGCAGAGTCCGGTGGTCATGGATTCGCGGACCATCGGTATTCCGCTGAATGATCCGGAGGGCTACAAGCTGACCGTGTACTACGCGGTGCGGGTCACCTGGGGTGGCGTCTATGTGCACAGTGCCCCGTGGTCGACGGGAGCGCAGGGCAATTCGAACGTCAGCCACGGCTGCATCAACCTGAGCCCCGACAACGCGGCCTGGTACTACAACACCGTCGGTATCGGCGACCCCATCGTCATCAACGCGTAGCGATCTCGGCAGGCCCCGCTACGCTGCCTTCATGACTGTTCGTGCCGCATTGCGTCCGGGAACGCTGTCTCCCGAGCGCCAGGTTCCCGTGTCGATCGACCGCCCCGAGTACGTGGGCAAGTCCGAGGTCGCGGAGGCCATCGGGGAGCCGTACGTTCAGACACCCGAGGTCGTCGAGAAGATGCGCGTCGCCGGCAGGATCGCGGCGCAGGCGCTGGCGCTTGCCGGTGAGGCCGTGGCACCCGGGGTCACCACCGACGAGCTGGACCGGATCGCCCACGACTACATGGTTTCCCAGGGTGCTTACCCGTCAACGCTGGGGTACAAGGGATTTCCCAAGTCGTGCTGCACATCGCTCAACGAGATCATCTGCCACGGGATACCGGACTCGACCGTGATCGAGGACGGCGACATCGTCAACATCGACGTCACCGCCTACATCGACGGCGTGCACGGAGACACCAATGCCACATTCCTGGCGGGGAATGTCTCCGAGGAGCACCGCCTGCTGGTAGACCGCACCCGGGAGGCAACCATGCGGGCCATCAATGCCGTCAAGCCGGGCCGGGCACTCAGCGTCGTCGGACGGGTGATCGAGGCCTATGCAAAGCGTTTCGGTTACAACGTGGTTCGCTCCTTCACCGGGCACGGTGTGGGCCCCACGTTCCACAACGGACTCATCGTGCCGCACTACGATGACCCCAATCTGGACATCGTCATCGAGCCGGGCATGACGTTCACCATCGAACCGATGATCAACCTCGGATCGCTGGACTATGAGATCTGGGACGACACCTGGACCGTGGCGACCACCGATAAACAATGGACCGCGCAGTTCGAGCACACCATGGTGGTCACCGACGACGGAGTAGAGATTCTGACACTGCCATGACGGGCGCCGTGTCCGGCGCGCTGCTGGTAGGGGGCGTCAGCTCCGACGCCGGTAAGAGTCTGGTGGTGACCGGCCTGTGTCGGCTACTGGCACGCAAGGGGATTCGTGTCGCGCCGTTCAAGGCACAAAACATGTCCAACAACTCCGTGGTGACGATGGACGGGGGAGAGATCGGACGCGCGCAGGCATTGCAGGCACGCGCCTGCGGGCTGGAACCTTCGGTCCGATTCAATCCGGTACTGCTCAAGCCCGGTAGTGACCGGACCTCGCAGCTGGTGGTACGCGGGCAGGCGACAGGGAACGTCAGCGCGCGTTCCTATATCGAGCATCGCGAGGAACTGCGGCAGGTGGTGGCCGCGGAATTATGTTCGCTGCGTGCGGAATTCGATGTAGTTATCTGTGAGGGTGCCGGCTCGGTCGCCGAAATCAACCTGCGAGCGACCGATATCGCCAACATGGGGCTGGCACAGGCAGCGGGCCTGCCGGTGGTGCTGGTCGGCGATATCGACCGGGGCGGTGTGCTGGCGCACCTGTTCGGATCGGTGGGCGTGCTCGAGCCCGCGGACCAACGACTCGTCGCCGGATTCATCGTCAACAAGTTTCGTGGTGACCGCACACTGCTGGATCCGGGACTCGAGCAGCTTGCCGCGCTGACCGGCCGAACCACCTACGGTGTGCTGCCCTACGACGACCAATTATGGCTTGATGCAGAGGATTCGGTTTCTGTGGTGGCGTCGGCTCAGGTGGGCCGCCCCGCCACACCCATCGGGAGGGAATGGCTCCGGGTGGCCGCGGTGCGTCTGCCCCGAATCTCCAACTCGACCGATATCGAGGCCATCGCGTGTGAGCCCGGGGTGATCGTGCGGTGGGTTGCTCATCCCGCCGACATCGCCGATGCCGATGTGGTGGTCCTTCCCGGCACCAAGGCCACCGTCGCCGATCTGGCCTGGATGCGAGGCAACGGGATCGCCGACGCGGTTGTCGCACATGCCCGTTCGGGCGGTCCGGTGCTGGGCATTTGTGGCGGGTTCCAGATGCTTGCCACCACGATCGATGATCGCGTCGAGTCGGGTGCCGGCACGGTCAGTGGCTTGGGTCTGCTCGATATCGACATCGCCTTCCAACCGGTTAAGACGCTGCGGCACTGGCAGTCTCCGGGGCTGACCGGCTATGAGATCCACCACGGGACGGTCACCCGCTCGGCGGTGCCGCCGTGGCTGACCGATCATCACGAGGGCGCTGCCCACGGTGCGGTCCGGGGCACCCATTGGCATGGACTGCTGGACAACGACGATTTCCGGCGCAGATGGCTCACCGAGGCGGCGTCCGCGGCCGGACGCTCGGGATTCACCGTCGCGGCGGACACCAACGTCGCGGACCGCCGTGCGGCTCAGCTCGACAGATTGGCCGATCTCATCGACACCCACATCGACGTCGATGCGCTGGCAGCCGTGTGGCAAGACGCGGGTCGTCCGGGATCGGAGCCGTCATATCCGGTAATCGAGCACAGTCGGTGATTGGGGCGCGGGTCGAATAGCCTGTGCGGGTGCACCGGGGCTTCAGGAACATCACAGCTATCGCAGCATTTACACTGGCGCTTGTGGGCTGCACCCAGACGGTGTCGGGTACCGCCACCTGGCCGGGGGCGCGCATCGCGCAGTCGCTCCTGACGGCCGATGAGCTGCCGCAGGGCGCCAAGTACGACAGGGTTGTCGCCGATCTGGGGCCCGTGACGGTCAACAACCAGCAGGTAATCGGTGCGATGCCCTCAAATCCGCAAGGATGCGCGGACGGCTTGTCGCCCCGTTTGGCCAATGCGGGTAGAGCGGGCCCCGAGAACACCGCGCGCTACATCGCGCGGTTCAACGGCGCGAACATCATCGTCAGTCTGTTGCGCGACACCATCGACCTGGCCAACGTGCAAGCGGTGGCGAGCCGGTGCGCCAAGTACGAGGTGTTCTTCGACAAGAGCTCGCCCGGGACGCCGATGATCACCGATCCGGTGCAAGGCGGACCTGTCGGCGTCCTCGTCTACAAGCAAACAATGATCATGCCCAAGGGCACGACTTCCCGGTACATGGCTTTCGCGAATATCCGGGGCGTGGCGATGGTGGCGACATCCTTCGACCTGCGCGATCCGTCGGTCAAGGCAGTCGCGACCATGCCCCATACCTTCCTGGACATCGTGGCGAAACAGGTCGACAAGATCGAACGCACCTGACGGCTCTGGGTGAAAGTTTCCTGAAAGGGCTGGTTAAAAGCCCAACCGGAACGGTCGTACTCAGGTAGCGTGCGCCCATGCCCAAGGTCTTCGCGCAAGCGGCTCATCTATGAGTCCGCCGCCCGAGCTTCGCCCCCCGCGCCCAGGGCCTCCACCTGCGCGTGACGGTGAATTGCACCAGGTCGTCACGATTGACGGCCGTACGGTGCAGGTCAACGTTTCGGGGCCGGATAAGGGAACCACCGTCGTCATGCTGGCCGCCGCCGGGCATTTCGCGCTCAGTTATCGCTCGGTATGCGAGCGGCTGCACACTGCGGGGCTGCGCACCGCGGTGATCGGCCACGACCCACATCTTCACGCCAAAGCCATCACCGGAGTGCTCGACGACATCGGCGTCAAGGTTGCGCTCCTGGTGGGAGATCGTGCGGGCGGTGAGCTGGCCTGGGATCTGGCTGCCAGCAAACTCGACAGGTTTATTGGTCTCGTGGCGATCGACCGTGGACACCCGCGGGTCGCCGACCGTGCCGGGCTGATCCGGGACAAGCACTGCCCGCCGGTGGAGATCAATACCACCGTCTTGGTCACCTCGGACGCGACCCGTGCCATCGCCCGCGCCAGCCAGCGCTTCGTCTACGGCGACTATCGGATTGTCGAACTGATGGGCCGCCGCTCGGCGACTCGTGACCTCACGCCGGAACTGGCAGCCGAAGTGGTCCTGCGCAGCAGCTCCTGGTGAGCTAGCTGCCCGCCTCGTACCAGTCCAGCCAGGAGTTCAACTCCCGGTAGGCCCGTGTGCGTGGTTCCGCCACCGACAAGAACACATCGTGTTTGGCATCGGGGATCGGGATGACCCGTTGATGGTTGCCGATGCATCCCGCCCAGCGCGCGATTTGCTGAACATCCAGCACCGCATCACCGTGCAGTGCCGCCGCCGCGCTGACGTCGCCCGGGAGGCTGCGGTCCGAGCGCAGGATCAGGTTGGGCACCCCGACGTCCAGGCCCCGATGTAGTTCGGCGTGCCCACGCCGGATCGCACTGATCCACCCGAACCGCACCGGAAATCCGCCGACCGGCTTCCATTCCAGGTTGTAGTCGAACTCTCCGTGGAAATCCTTATGCAGGCTCGCTCCGTATGCGCCTTCGTGCGGAAGCGGAATCGCTTGTTTGGCGCGGAACCTCGAAATCGCCTTGACGGCCGCAGTGGTGCCGCCGCTGCGGAGGAGGGGACGGCCCTGAAGATCCAGCCAGGGGCTGTTGAGGATGAGACCCGAGACATCGCCCAGGCCGGTGGACACCCGTAGACGGTTGAGCCACAGCGAGACGATCAGACCGCCGGCGGAGTGCCCGTACACGAGCAGCGGTGCACCTGCGCTGTGTCCGGTGATGATGTTCACCGCGGCGTTGAGCTCGGCGTCGTAGAGCGATAGGTCGCTGATGTAGTGCGGGGTTTGGTGAGCGCGCCGGGAACGCCCGCATTTACGCAAGTCGAGCGCGAAGAAGCGATAGCCGCGGGCCGAGAAATGTTCGGCAAGCTCGGTGTGGAAGAAGTAGTCGGTATATCCGTGCACCATCAGCACCGCGCGCCCGGTGTCCGGCTGAATTTCCGGCCGCACCAGTGTGGCGGTAATTACACCTTCGCCGTCAGGGTCAATGCCCAGTTCAATGGTTTTTCGAAGGTAGCCATCGAGGACATCGGATTCCCATGTCACGGGCATAGCCTAGTTGAAGGAATGACTGAATTACCCGCGCGATAACCTGTGTGTACTCCCCGGTAGTGGCGAAGCGTTGCCACTCCATCAGATTCGAAAAGGACAGTGAACCGGTGTCAAAAGCGCAGGTGGAGCAGACAGACGTTGCCCTGATTGGGTCAGGGATCATGAGCGCGACGCTCAGCGCCTTGCTGCGATTGGTCGAACCGGACCTGTCGATCACCTTGATCGAGCGCCTTGATGCGGCCGCCAGCGAAAGCAGCGACCCGTGGAACAACGCGGGTACCGGGCACTCGGCGCTCTGCGAGCTCAACTACACGCCGCAGAAGGCAGATGGCTCGATCGACATCACCAAGGCCATCACCGTCAACGAGCAGTTCCAGGTGTCGCGCCAGTTCTGGGCCTACGCCGTTGAGAACGGTGTACTGCCCGACGTCCGCGGATTCCTCAACCCCATCCCGCATGTGAGCTACGTGCACGGGGCCGACAAGGTCGAGTTCCTTCGTAAGCGCCACGATGCGTTGGTCGGCAACCCGCTGTTCGCGAAGATGGAGTTCATCAACGACGACGACGAGTTCGCGCGCCGTCTGCCGCTCATGGCCGCCGGACGCGATTTCTCCGATCCGGTGGGATTGAACTGGAGCCAGGACGGCACCGATGTCGACTTCGGTGAGCTGTCAAAGCAGCTGGTGGGCTTCGGAGTTCGTACCGGTACCAACGCGATTTTCGGTGTTGAGGTCCGCAACATCAGCCGTGAGAGCGACGGTGGATGGCTTCTCAAGCTGGTCAACGGTCGTACGGGCGAGAAGCGCAAGCTCAAGGCCAAGTTCGTATTCGTTGGCGCCGGTGGTGGGGCTCTGGGTCTGCTGCAGAAGGCCGGAATCCCCGAAGCCAAGGGCTTCGGCGGGTTCCCGGTGAGTGGTGCCTTCTTGCGCACCAACAACACAGATCTCACCGAGGGGCACAAGGCCAAGGTGTACGGCTTCCCGCCGCTCGGTGCGCCGCCGATGTCCGCGCCGCACCTGGACACTCGCGTGATCAACGGCAAGGAATGGCTGCTTTTCGGACCGTTCGCCGGGTGGTCGCCCAAGTTCCTGAAGATGGGCAAGATCACCGATCTGCCCTCGACGGTGAAGCCCAACAACCTGGCGTCGATGATCGGTGTGGGTCTGACGGAGTTCGGTCTGGTGAACTTCCTGCTGAGCCAGTTGCGTCTGACACCGGACGATCGAATCGACATGCTGCGTGAATTCGCGCCCAAGGCACAGCGTTCCGATTGGGAGCTGATCACCGCCGGGCAGCGCGTACAGGTTATTCGGCCGGCCAAGGGCAAGGGTGGTGCGCTCGAATTCGGGACCATGGTGCTCAATTCGGCCGACGGCAGCATCGCCGGCCTGCTCGGAGCGTCGCCGGGTGCCTCCACTGCGGTGCCCGCCATGCTCGACGTCATGCAGCGTTGCTTCCCCGACCGGTTCGCGAACTGGATGCCCAAGCTCAAGGAGATGATTCCGTCGCTCGGCATCAGCCTGTCGGACGAGCCGTCACTGTTCGGTGAGGTATGGGACTGGGGGACACAGGTTCTCGGCCTGGAGCAGTGAGTACGGGGTGGTCCTGGTCCGCTGACCTGGACGCCGCGACACTCTACGGACTGCTGCGGTTGCGTGCCGAAGCATTCATTGTCGGCCAGAACTGCGCCTATCAGGATCTCGATGGTCGTGATCTCGAACCAGAGACCCGGCACTTCTGGATCAAGAACGAGAACGGCGATGTGGTCAGCGGCCTGCGCGTGCTCGCGGATCCTGGCGGATCGGGTTTCTGGATCGGGCGGGTGTGTACGGCGGCACACGAGCGTGGCCGCGGGCATGCGGCGCACCTCGTACGTGCGGTACTGACAGAGATCGACGGCGCACGCTGTCGTCTGAATGCGCAGGCACACCTGAAGGACATGTATGGCAAGCTGGGATTCGTGGTCTCCGGTGATGAATTCCTCGAGGACGAGATTCCGCACGTGCCCATGACCTGGATGGCCGGAAATGGCTAGCACCACAGACGTTCCGGGGTATCCACTCAGTGCGATAGTCGGGCACGACCAGTTGCGGCTGGCACTCGTGCTTTCTGCGGTGCGCCCCGATATCGGTGGAGTGCTCATTCGTGGAGAGAAGGGCACTGCCAAGTCGACGGCGGTTCGTGCGTTGACGTCAGTGCTGCGGACGGTCGATGGTGCGCGACTGGTCGAGCTACCGATCGGCGCGACAGAGGATCGGGTGGTCGGATCCCTCGACCTGCAAAAGGTCTTGCGCGATGGCGAACACGCTTTCTCCCCAGGGCTTCTGGCGCGTGCCGACGGCGGCGTGCTTTACGTGGACGAGGTCAACCTGCTGCATGACCATCTCGTTGACGTGATCCTCGATGCGGCGGCGATGGGCCGGGTGCATGTCGAGCGTGATGGTGTATCTCATTCCTACGATGCGCGATTCGTACTGATCGGCACCATGAATCCCGAAGAGGGGGAGCTGCGCCCGCAGCTGCTCGACCGTTTCGGATTCGCGGTCGATGTACATGCCTCACGCGATGTGGCGGTGCGCGCCGAGGTCATCCGCAGGCGTCTCGCGTACGAGGCTGACCCGGCGGGGTTTGTGACGCGCTACGCATCCGAGGAGGCCGAGCTGGCGGCGCGGATTGCCGACGCCCGGCGCCTGCTGCCGCGAGTCGTCCTGCCTGACGCTGAACTACAGCGTGTCGCGGCGTTGTGCGCGGCCTTCGATGTGGATGGGATGCGTGCCGATCTGGTGGTGGCGCGTGCCGCCGTCGCGCATGCGGCATGGCGTGGTGCCGAGGTGGTCGGCGAGCCTGATATCCGGGTGGCCGCCGAGTTGGCGCTGCCTCACAGGCGGCGCCGGGACCCGTTCGACGAACCCGGCCTGGATCCCGAACAGCTCGACCAGGCGATGCGCGATAGCGCGCCGCAGCAGGATCACGGCCCCGGCAACGACGATCCGGATCCCGATCCGGACGGCCCCGGTGGCGGCACGCCGGAACCTTCCGCGAACCCGCCAAAAACCAATGATTCACAGCAGGATTCGTCATCGGCGCCGGCGCCGCCGCGGCAGAGCCCGGCGCCTTCTGCGACCTTTCGCGCCAAGACGTTTCGGGTGCCCGGCGTCGGTATGGGGGCCCCGGGACGACGCTCGGCCGCACGCAACCGCACCGGCAAGGTCATCGCCCCGAGCTCCGATGAGGGATTCGGGGTACACGTAATCGGCACGCTGATGTCCGCGGCAGGCCGGGTGACCGAACCCGGCAGGCTGCCCAAACCGGTGCTGTCCGATCTACAGTGGGCCATCAGGGAAGGCCGCGAAGGCAATCTGGTGATTTTCGTAGTCGATGCCTCCGGGTCGATGGCGGCACGTCAGAAGATGTCGGCGGTCAGTGGTGCCACCTTGTCGCTGCTGCGTGATGCGTATCAGCGACGCGACAAGGTGGCGGTCATCACCTTTCGCGGTCAGCAGGCGGCCACACTGCTGGCGCCGACGGGCTCGACGCATATCGCGGGGCGCAAGCTGCAGCAGTTCGATACTGGCGGCAAAACACCGCTGGCACAAGGACTTTTGGCGGCTCGGGATTTGGTGGCCCGTGAGCGAGGCCGCGATCCGCATCGCCGCGCGCTCGTGGTGGTGCTCACCGATGGCCGGGCTACCGGCGGGCCGGATCCGTTGGGCCGGACGCGTCGAGCCGCGGGGATGTTGCGCGCCGAGCAGGTTGCGTGTGTGGTGATCGATTGCGAGACCTCTTTCGTAAGAATGGATCTGGCAGTCACGCTGGCCCAGCAGCTTGATGCGCCGGTGATGCAGTTGGATCATCTGAACGCCGACCGGCTTGCCGGCGTGGTGCGCGGCGCCACTGCCGCCGCGTGAGATAGCGGAGGGGTTCAATGCCACAGGGACAACCGTTGGTGGTGCCAGAGGACGGGCTCACCACCAAGGCGCGGAGGAACGCACCGATACTGGCTGTGCACACGGGTGCCGGAAAAGGTAAGTCCACAGCCGCTTTTGGTATGGCGTTACGGGCCTGGCATCACGGTGCGGACGTCGCTGTGTTCCAGTTCGTCAAGAGTGCGAAGTGGCGCGTCGGTGAGGAGTCGGTCTTCGGTGAACTCGGCAAGCTGCACGACGAGCACGGGATCGGCGGCTCGGTGCAGTGGCACAAGATGGGTTCAGGGTGGTCCTGGTCGCGTAAGTCGGGTACCGAGACCGACCACGCCGCCGATGCGGCCGCCGGATGGGCCGAGATCGCGCGGCGGCTGGCCGCGGAGGAACACGGCTTTTACGTGCTCGACGAGTTCACCTACCCGCTCAAGTGGGGGTGGGTGGATGTGGATGAAGTTGTCGAAGTACTTCGTTCCCGCCCCGGCACACAGCATGTGGTCATCACCGGACGCGATGCGCCACAACAGCTTCTGGATGCGGCCGACCTGGTGACCGAGATGACGAAGATCAAGCATCCGATGGACCAGGGCCGTAAGGGCCAGCGCGGTATCGAATGGTAGAGCGTGGGGTCCGCTAGCGTTCCCGCGATCGTGATTGCCGCTCCCGCCTCGGGAAGCGGGAAGACCACGGTGGCCACGGGTTTGATGGGCGCGTTGCGGCGGGCGGGGCACGTGGTGGCGCCGTTCAAGGTAGGGCCGGATTACATAGATCCCGGATATCACAGCCTGGCGACCGGTAAGCCGGGCCGTAACCTCGACAGCGTGCTGGTGGGTTCGGAGTTGATCGGCCCGTTGTTCCGCCACGGCGCGCACGGCGCGGATATCGCTGTGGTGGAAGGGGTCATGGGTCTCTTCGATGGGCGGATCGCCGATGAAAAGGGCTCGACGGCCGAGATCGCCGGCCTCCTGAACGCGCCGGTGGTGTTGGTCGTGGATGTGAAGGGGCATAGCCAGAGCCTGGCGGCACTGTTGCACGGATTCGTGGTGTACGCCGCGGAGGCGGGCATCAGGATCGCTGGCGTGATCCTCAACCGGGTTGGGTCGGCACGGCATCGGGCGATCCTCACGGCGGCGGCCGATCGTGCGGGACTATCGGTGCTGGGTGCGTTGCCGCGTACCGAGAAGTTGTCGGTTCCTTCGCGCCACCTGGGGCTGGTGACGGCTATCGAACATGGCCAGGCTGCCCTGGACGCGGTGGACGCGATGACCCACTTGGTCGCCGAACATGTGGACCTGCCCGCGATCGTCGCTGCCGCGCGTAGCGACGTGACGACGGGTGCGTGGGATCCGGTGGACGTTGTCGGCGCCCCGGTGGCCGGCGAGCCGGTGGTCGCGTTGGCGGCGGGTCATGCGTTCACGTTCGGATATGCCGAGCATCGTGAGCTGTTGGCCGCGGCGGGTGCGGTGGTAGCCGAGTTCGACCCGCGCCGTGATGCCCTGCCCGACGAGACCTCAGCTCTGGTGCTCCCGGGGGGATTCCCGGAACAGTTCGCCACCGATCTGTCGTCCAATGAGCCACTGCGTCAACAGGTCCGTGACATGTCCGGACCGATACACGCCGAATGCGCCGGCCTCACCTACCTGTGCAACGACCTCGACGGGGCTCCGATGTGTGGCGTGATCGACGCGCAAGCTCGCTTCACCGACTCACTTACCCTCGGATACCGCGAGGCGGTCTCGATCACCGGCTCCACCCTCTTTGATGAGGGAGAACGGTTGAGCGGGCATGAGTTTCATCGCACCACGGTCGACTACCGCGACGACACGCGACAGCCCGCCTGGGCCTGGACTGCTGCCGGCGGCATCCGCCGCGAGGGCGTGGTGGCGGGGGAGGGGCGCATTCACGCCTCCTATCTGCACACGCATCCGGCGGCGAACGCCAGCGCGGTGGCCCGGTTCGTTGCGCAGGCGGCGAAATAGTCGTTCTTCCTGCCATTCGATGTCGGCGTGCCAGTCGGCCGAGTGTCTGCCATACTTGGCGATAATGAAAACCGTTATCATCATGACGCAACGGGCCACCTCAAGGGCTGATCGAGAGTAGGTTTCGTTAAGAAGCCACGGTGCGTGATGAAGCGTGACTCAAATACTTTGAGCGAAAGGGTGATTGGCTGATGGTATGGCACGCAGTACTAGCGAAGGCCGCATCGACGGTGGTAACCGGTGCGGTGGGAGTCGCCGCTTACGAGGTTGCGCGCAAGGCCGCCGCCAAGGTTCCCGTCCGTGACGCCAGTGTCACCGTTGCCTCCTGGGGGCTGCGCGGTGTGCGTAAGGCCGAGGAAGGCGCCGAACGTGCACGACTGGCGATCGGTGATGTCGTCGCGGAGGCTCGCGAGCGCATCGGGGAAGAGGCCCCGCCGCCCGTGGTAGGAGAATCCGGTCACGACCACGAGCACTGAGCCGCACATGGTCACTGTCGTATCTGACGCGGCCGGACGTCTGCGTGCCATCGCGACTGCGTTGAGCGGTGATGTGCGGCGCGCGGTGCTGATCGAGGACACGCTGCTGCATGTACAGGGAGTTCGTGCCGTACACGCGTATCCGCGCACGGCCGCGGTGGTCGTGTGGTACTCAAAGGCAAGTGGTTCGGCCGCGGACATCCTCGACGCGCTGGCGCGCGCCCTCGAAGCTCCGGTGCCGGAAACGCTGACCCGAGAACCACATTCGTCTGATGTGCGCAATGCCGACGTGGTGCGCATGGGCGTGGGCGGGGCGGCCCTGGTAGTACTCGGACTTCGTCGATATCCCCTGCGGCGGCCGCCGCTGCTAGGACCGACCAGTCGCCTGTTGGCAACGGCGGTCACGATTTTCAGCGGATATCCGTTCCTGCGGGGGGCGCTTGCCGCATTGCGTAGCGGCAGATCGGCAGGCACGGATCTGCTGGTATCCGCGGCCACCGTGGCCAGCCTGGTGCTGCGCGAGAACGTGGTCGCACTGACGGTGTTGTGGCTGCTCAACATTGGCGAGTATCTGCAGGATCTGACGCTCCGGCGCACCCGTCGCGCCATCGCGGATCTGCTGTCGGGCAGTCAGGACACCTCGTGGGTCCGTCTCAGGGACGGCACCGAGGTCCAGGTCTCTACCGATTCACTGGCGGTCGGCGACGAGGTGGTGGTGCACGAGCAGGTGGCCATTCCGGTGGACGGGGACGTCGTGGAGGGTGACGCGATCGTCGACCAGTCGGCCATCACCGGCGAAACCCTGCCAGTCAGCGTCGCCGCCGGAGGGCGCGTGCATGCCGGATCGGTTGTCATGCGCGGTCGCATCGTTGTGCGTGCCGCGGCGGTGGGAGGACAGACGATCATCGGCCGGATCATCACCCGGGTGGAGCAGGCGCAACGCGATCGGGCCCCGATTCAGACTGTCGGCGAAAACTTCTCGCGGCGATTCGTGCCGGCCTCGTTCCTGCTGTCCCTGGGCACCCTGGTGGTGACCAGGGATGTGCGGCGGGCCATGACGATGCTCCTGGTGGCCTGCCCGTGTGCGGTGGGCCTGTCTACTCCAACCGCGATCAGTGCCGCCATCGGCAACGGGGCGCGCAGGGGAATCCTGGTCAAGGGCGGGTCACATCTGGAACTGGCCGGCAGAGTAGACGCGTTCGTGTTCGACAAGACCGGAACGCTCACCATCGGACGTCCGGTGGTGACGAACATCGTTGCCTTCGAAGAGGGCTGGGAACCCGAGCAGGTGCTCGCGTACGCGGCAAGCTCGGAGATTCACGCCCGGCACCCTTTGGGGGAGGCGGTTATTCGCTCGACCGAGGAACGCCACATCGCAATCCCGCCACACGAAGAGTGCGAAGTGCTCGTTGGCCTGGGGATGCGCACCAGAGCCGATGGGCGGACCCTGCTGCTGGGCAGCCCCGCACTGCTGACCAAGGAGAGCGTCCGGGTGACCCCGGAAGCCGACGAGTGGGTGGCCAAGCTCCGCCGCCGCGCCGAGACTCCGCTTCTGCTGGCGGTCGACGGTGTACTCGTCGGACTGATCAGCCTGCGTGACGAGATCCGCCCCGAGGCCGCCGAGGTGCTGCAGGCGCTACGGTCCTCGGGTGTCAAACGGGTGGTCATGCTCACCGGTGATCACGCTGAAACGGCGCGTGCGGTGGCCGAGGAGCTGGGTATCGCGGAGTGGCAGGCCGAGGTGCTGCCCGAGGACAAACTCCAGGCTGTGAGTCGGCTCCGCAGCGACGGGCATTTTGTCGCGATGGTAGGTGACGGGGTCAACGACGCACCGGCGCTGGCTGCGGCTGATATCGGAATCGCGATGGGAATCAACGGAACCGATGTGGCCGTGGAAACCGCTGATGTTGCCCTGTCCAGTGACGATCTGCGCAAGCTGCTCGATGTACGGGGTCTGGGCAGCCGGGCTGTGACCGTCATCCGGCAGAACTACGCCATGTCAATTGCCGTCAACGCGATCGGGCTGGTGATCGGTGCCGGGGGCGCGCTCTCGCCGGTTCTGGCCGCAATTCTGCACAACGCGTCCTCTGTCGCGGTGGTCACCAATAGTTCGCGTCTTATCGGCTATGAACTCGACAATCGCCCCGCACTCGCGTCGGTGCAACATCGGCCCGCGCCGTCAGCCCTGTCCGCAGTGGAGACGTGACCTTCCAGCAGAAGAGGCTGTGTCAGAAGAAATTCCGGGAATCAGGACCGGTCTACGGAAGCTTGCACAAGGGGAAGAATCACGTCGTCAACCATGCGGCGCATGTACGTCTCATCGATGACGGTTCGCTTGAGAGCCGCCGTCAGGCTGAGTCCCAGCGGGATGTCGTAGACGAGTGATAGATCACGATCCCGCGCAATCTCACCGCGCTCCACGGCTCGGGCGAACACGATCTCCATTCGCTTCTGAGTCTGCGATGCCAACAGATCATCCAATGCCTCCGCCAACGTGGAGTCGTTGACGGCTTCGGCGATGATCCCTGCCAGCAGGTTGCCGGTGAGGATACTGCTTTCTTCCAAATCGCTGTAATCCCGTGCCTCGTATAGAGCATGCAAATCCCCGCGCAAGCTCCCGGTGTCCGGTACGTCATCGAGTTTCCCCAGTGAAGGCCGTCCGTGCAGGATTGCATCGGCGGTGAGGGCCGCCTTGGAAGACCATCGCCGGTAGATGGCAGCCTTGCCGACCCCGGCGCGCGCGGCGATCTCGTCCATGCTCATCGCGTCGTAACCGTGTTCGGCGAGCACGATGAATGCTGCCTCCAGGATCGCGAGATCCAAGGACCTGTTCAGGCGTCCGGATGTTCTTTGCCGCTGGATGGCAGTGTTTTTCGTCATCGGGTCCGCGCTGGAGTGTATTCGCGGAGGTTGAGCGGCCACCAAAACCAACGGCCCAGGAGTGCGGCGATGGCCGGGGTCATGAAGGACCGCACGATCAGGGTGTCGAACAACAACCCGAGGCCGATTGTCGTTCCGAGCTGCCCGACGATACGCAGGTCGCTAACAACCATGGCGCACATGGTGAATGCGAATACCAGGCCCGCATTCGTCACCACCTTGCCACTGCCGCCCATGGCCCGGATGAAACCTGTCTTGAGTCCGCCGTGGAGCTCTTCCTTGAATCGTGCGATGAGCAGCAGGTTGTAGTCCGATCCCACGGCCAACAGAATGATGACCGACAACGGGACCACGAACCAGTGCAGATCCATACCCAGCAGGTCCTGCCAAATCAGGACCGAGACCCCGATCGATGCGCCGAGTGAGATCGCTACCGTGCCGACGATGACCAGGGCCGCGACCACACTGCCGGTCACCAACAGCATGATGATGAAGATCAAGCACAGTGATGCGATGCCCGCGAGAATGAGGTCATACTTGGCCCCTTCCTGCAGGTCCTTGTTCGCCGCGGCGGTCCCGCCCAGGTAGACCTTGGCGTTCTCGAGCGGGGTGCCCTTGATCGAATCAGCCACCGCCTCTTTGATATTGCCGACGGTCGCGATCCCTTCCACCGAGGCCGGATTGCCTTGATGGGAGACGGTCATCCGGACGGCCTTCCCGTCGGGGGAGAGGAACATCTTCAGGCCGCGCTTGAAATCCGGATTGTCGAACACCTCGGGCGGCAGGTAGAACGAGTCATCGTTCTTGGCTTCGTCGAAGTACTTGCCCATCAGGGTGGAGTTTTTGGTGCTCTCATCCATCTGGTTCATGATCCCGGACATGGTGCTGTGCATGGTCAGCAATGTGCCGTGCATGGACTTCATGATGGCGATCATGGGTGGGAACTCGGCGAGCATGCGGGGCATCAGGACATCGACTTTGTCCATGTTCACCAGCATGCCGTCCATGTCCTCGACCATCGCATCGACGCCGTCGAGAGCATCGAACACCGTCCGGCTGGCCCAGCAGATCGGAATGTCGGCGCAGTGCTTCTCCCAGTAGAAGTAGTTGCGAATCGGCCTGAAAAAGTCGTCGAAAGTTGCCATCAGGTCGCGCATATCGTGCATCCGGCCTTGCATGACCTTCATCTGGCCGGTCATGTCGTGCATGATGCCGGTGAGCTCGCGCATCATGTCGTAGACGCGTTCCATGGTGCCGATCAAGGTCCCCATTTGATCGGCCATGGTCAGCATGTCCGCCATGCGGTCCTTCATGTACTTCATGTTCTGGATCTGGCCGGCGCCCTGGAGGCCGATCTGGAACGGTATCGAACTGTGCTCGATGGGTGTGCCCAGCGGCCGGGTGATCGCCTGCACTCGTCCGACGCCACGGGCATGAAACGCCGTCTTGGCAATTCGGTCGATGACCAGCATGTCCGAGGGATTTCGCATGTCATGGTCGGCCTCGATCATGAGCATTTCGGGGTTCATCCGGGCTGGCGAGAAATGTCGTTCCGCTGCTGCGTAACCAACTTTCGAAGGCACGTTATCGGGCATGTACTGACGGTCGTCATAACCGGGGGTGTATCCGGGCAGGGTGAGTAGACCGATGAGTGCAATCCCCAGTGTCACAATGAGAATTGGTCCCGGCCAGCGCACCACCGCTGCCCCGATGCGCCGCCAGCCGCGTTCATCGTGTTTGCGTTTGGGCTCGAACAGCCCGAAGCGGCTGCCCAACGCCAGTACCGCGGGAGCCAGGGTGAGAGCTGCGGCGACGATGACGAGAATGACCAGTGCGCAGGGCACACCCATGGAACGAAACAGCGGCAGACGCGTCAGGCTGAGGCACAAGGTAGCGCCGACAATGGTCAGCCCAGATCCCAAGATCACGTGTGACACACCTGAATACGCGGTATAGAAGGCGGCATCTCGATCCTGGCCGGATTGCCGCGCCTCGTGATAACGACCCAGCAGGAAGATCACATAGTCGGTCCCCGCGGCGATGCCCAGCATCGTGACCATGCTTACGGCATAGGTCGAGAGGCCAATGACATTGAGATTGCCCAATGTTGCGACAACGCCCTGGCCCGCCATCAGCTCGACGCCGACGATCACCAGCGCCACGAACATGGTGATCACGGAGCGGTACACGAAGAGCAGCATCACGACGACGACGCCCACCGCTATCAGAGTTGTCTTCTGCATGCTCTTGTTGCCGGCCGTTCCGGTGTCCGCGCTGGCGGCGGTTCCTCCGGTGACGTAGGCCTGTACACCGTCGGGGCCGGGTGTCTCGGCGATGATCTTGCGAACGGCATCTACGGATTCATTCGCCAAGGTGGTTCCCTGGTCCCCGGCCAGGTTCACCTGGACATAGGCGGCTTTCCCGTCGGCGCTCTGAGCGCCCGATGCGGTAAGCGGATCTCCCCAGTAGTCGGAGATGTGTTGGACGTGGGTCGGATCGGCCTTGAGTTTCTTGATGATCTCGTCGTAGAAGCGGTGCGCCTCGTCGGCCAGTTCTTGCTTCCCCTCCAACACGATCATGACGGAGCTGTCGGAGTCGAACTCCCCGAACACTTTTCCGGTGTGCATCATCGCGATCATCGAGGGAGCGTCTTTGGGGGACATCGACACCGAATGTGCCTTGCCCACTTCATCAAGGGAGGGCGTGACGACATTGAGGATGATGGCGATACCCAGCCAGAAGAGGATGATCGGGATCGACAGGACCCGGATGATCCGTGCGATCCGTGGGGGCCGCGCCGCGTGGTCGCCGCTACCGTGCCTCATGCGGACTTCACCAGGCAGTAGATGTAGGCGTTGTGTTCGTTGGAAACTCGCTCCACCTTGACCTCGCCATTGACGATGATCCGGCAACCGATTGTGTCGCCGTTGCCTTGGGCCACGATGTTCCCACTCAACGACGGCAAGATCGAGACGATCTTGAACGACCATGGCAGCTGCACGGCGTCGACGCGCGTCGGCTGCGCATCCTCGTTGAAGTAGTTCACATCTGCCATGGCCCCGGGTTCTCCAAATACTTCGTATACGAGTGTCTTTGGGTTGTAGGGGACGGCATCTTTGGCGTTGTTGTCGGCAGAGGAGGCGAAGGAATCCGCACCGAAAATCCCGCGTACCCGTAACACTGCGAATCCGCCGACCGCGAGTACCGCGGCGATGAGCAGCGGCATCCACACCCGTCTTATGACGCGAAGCATTCCAAACCCCTTTGTGTTCAATGGAATTAGCAGATGACTGGCGGGCTTATGTTATGGAACTGCCGCAGTTGGTCGAGACGGGCATCTTTGCCCTACACGGAACTGGAGTTCCGCATGATGGTCGGGACGGTACCGCAGTTCCGTTCGGGGCGCGACACGAGTGAGCTAACTATGAGGACCTTTGGGGTGCCGTGATTTGCCGTTGCCCGCTCGGACCTCGCGTCGCGACCGGGTCGCGCCTTGTCACGAGCGTTTCTGCTCGACGCCGGTGGATGCCCGGCCACCTCACCAGTCACAAAACTAATGGCAAGTATGCACCGATTTCTGCCCAAAGCCCGCCTGGGATCTTGATTGATAGGGGAAGCGATGAATTTAGGCTCACGGTGAGTAAATTGCATAAATATTTCATAGAGAAGGTCGGGTTAAATGTTCTCGAAATGCTGGCGTATGGCAACACTTGATAGCCTCTATGTTGTGGCATTTAAGCAGCTTGATGGAGTGTCGATCGGCTTCAGTGGCAAACAATTATGAGCAGGAAAATATTTGTGAATTTCTTGTTTCCCGACTATCAATGGGTTGTTAATGGGGAACGGGGTAGGGGTCTAAAAGTAGTCAATGTGCGATGCCTTCTCACAGTTTCAGCCGAGGCGCTGTGATCCTGATCTCCCGAGTCGCGAATTCCTTTCGCGCACCCTATCTTTAGCCTTGTCGGGTTCTACTGCTAGTTGTCTCCGGTTCTACCAACAGGCAGATTGTCGTGCGCGAGGAGGACGTAGCAAGATGAAAAACGCGTCTGTGACCCCAGTTGCAGTTATCGGGTTGGGGTGCCGGCTTCCGGGTGGGATCGAGTCGCCCGAACAGTTCTGGGAGGCGCTGCTGCGCGGTGAGGACTTCGTTACTGAGGTGCCCCCTGCGCGCTGGGACTTGAGTGAGTACTACGACCCCGAGTCCGGCGTGCCCGGCAAGTCGCCTTCCAAGTGGGGGGCCTTCCTGGATGACGTTGGCGGCTTCGATGCGGACTTTTTCAGCATCAACGAGCGTGAGGCCGTCTCGATCGATCCTCAGCATCGTGTTTTGCTCGAAACATCTTGGCAGGCAGTGGAACATGCGGGCCTCAATCCGCGGACCCTTGCTGGCTCGCAGACCGGAGTGTTCGTGGGAGTGACCCACAACGACTATCAGTTGGTGGCCGCGGACGCCGCGGATCTCGGAGGTCCCTACGGATTCGCGGGTACAAACTTCTGCATGGCGTCGGGGCGCATCTCTTACGCCCTGGGTGTGCATGGGCCGTCATTGACGGTCGACGCCGGGTGTGCAGCGGGATTGGCGACTGTGCATATGGGATGTCAGAGCCTGGCGGCAGGCGAAAGTGATCTCGTGCTCGCAGGCGGTGTCAACCTGGTCTTGGAACCCCGCAGGTATGTCGGTGCCTCGCAGCAGCGCATGCTCTCTCCGACCGGGCGCTGCCACACATTCACCGGCGAGGCAGACGGTTTCGTGATGTCTGAGGGCTGCGTCATGATTCTGCTGAAGCGGCTGGACGATGCGGTGCGAGACGGGGACCGGATTCTGGCGATCGTGCGGGGCACGGCGTCGAATCAGGATGGGCGCACAGTGAATCAGTCAACGCCGTCCTCGGACGCGCAGGCGGCCGCATGCCGTACCGCACTGGCGGCTGCCGGTGTGGACGCCAGCACCGTCGGACTCATCGAGGCGCACGGTACGGGCACACCGGTGGGTGATCCCATCGAGTACACGGGTCTGGCGCAGGTCTATGGAGTCGAGGGACCCTGCGCCGTGGGGTCGGTGAAGACCAACTTTGGGCACACCATGTCGGCGGCCGGTGCGCTGGGACTGATGAAGATCATTCTCGCGGTGGAGCATGGCGTGATTCCGCCAAACCTGCATTTCACCGGGATTCCCGACAAGCTTGCCGGCGTCACAACGAACCTTTTTGTGCCGCAATCGGTTATCCCATGGCCCGAGAACATCGAGGGCCCGCGGCGCGCCGGGGTATCGGCATACGGAATGTCAGGTTCCAACGTCCACGCTGTGGTGGAACAGGCTCCGCCCGCCGTGTCTGCGGAAACCAGCGTGGAATCGCCCCTGGGATCGCAGCTGATTTTCCCGGTGTCTTCGACGTCTGCCGACGAGTTGCGCCGGACTGCGGGCAGATTGGCCGACTGGCTCTCTGAAGGTGCCGATGTCCCGGTCGGGGACGTGGGATACACCCTGGCACGTCGCAGGGCGCACCGGCCGGTGCGCACCACCGTGGTGGCCAACGACGTCAACGAACTAGTGGCCGGGCTCCGCGAGGTTGCCGGTGACGAGGCCCCATATCAGGCGGCGGTTGCCGAGGATGACCGCGGCCCGGTCTGGCTCTTCTCCGGTCAGGGTTCGCAATGGGCGGCCATGGGTGCCGAATTGCTTGCTAAGGAACCGGTATTCGCCGCGACCATCGCCCGCCTCGAGCCACTGATCCAGGCGGAGTCCGGATTCTCGGTTAGCGAGGCGATCTCGGCGCCGGAGACGGTCACGGGTATCGACCGGGTTCAGCCGACGTTGTTCGCCATGCAGGTGTCATTGGCTGCCGCCATGGCTTCGTACGGGGTAAAGCCCGGGGCGGTCATCGGGCATTCGATGGGCGAAGCGGCAGCCGCGGTTGTCTCTGAGGCCCTGTCGTTGGAAGACGGCGTCAAGGTGATCTGCCGTCGTTCGAAGTTGATGCTGCGCATCTCGGGAGCTGGCGCCATGGCTTCCGTCGACCTGCCGGCTCAGCAGGTGGTCGCGGAACTGGCCGATCGGGAGATCGACGATGTGGTCCTGGCGGTGGTCGCGTCGCCGCAGTCGACGGTTGTCGGTGGTGCCACCGAGACAGTGCGGCAGCTCATCGCGGAGTGGTCGGACCGCGGATTGATGGCCCGTGAGGTGGCCGTCGACGTTGCGTCGCATTCACCGCAGGTGGACCCGATTTTGGACGATCTTGCCGATGCCCTCGAAGATCTGTCACCGCGGACACCGGTTGTGCCGCTGTACTCTTCGGTCTCGTTCGATCCGCGTGAAAAGCCTGTGATGGATGCCGATTACTGGGTGGACAACCTGCGTCACACGGTACGGTTCGCGGCGGCAGTGCAAGCGGCGCTGGACGACGGGTACCGCGTTTTCGGTGAGCTGGCACCACACCCGTTGCTGGTGTACCCCGCCGAACAGACCGCACGCAGCCTCGACATTCCCATGGTGGCCCTCGCCGGTATGCGCCGCGAGCAGGAGCTGCCGCATGGGCTTCGCGATTTTGTGGGAGACGTCTATACGGCCGGTGGTGCGGTGGACTTCTCGGTGCTCTACCCAGCGGGCGCCCTTGTGGATGTGCCGTTGCCGAGCTGGACCCGCCAGTCGTACCTGTTGGATCTGTCCGCGCAGGCGCAGGGCCAGAGCAGCCATACCGTTGCCGTCCACCCGCTGCTCGGCGCATATGTGCGACTGACCGAGGAGCCTGTGCGCCACATCTGGCAGGCCGATGTCGGCACCGAGGCACAGCCCTGGATCGCGGACCATCAGGTTCGTCATGTGGCGGTGTACCCGGGTGCCGCATACTGTGAGATGGCGCTGTCGGCCTCTGCCGCCGTATTCGGTGAAGGCTCAGTGGTACAGGACATTTCGTTCGAACAGCTGCTGACCTTGGGTGAGGCAACGCCGATATCGGCTACGGCCACGGCGAAGTCTGCGGATGTACTCGAGTTCGTGGTGGATACCCACGACGAAGGTGAGACAGTCAAGCGCGCCACAGCGGTCTTGGGTAGTGGTGACGAGGCCGATGTTCCCGTGGCCTACGACCTAGCCGCGCTACGGGCGGAGCACCCGCACAGCGCTACGGGCGACGAGCTACGAGAGTCCTTCGACGAGCGGGGAGTTCAGTACGGCACGGCTTTCCAGGGCTTGGTCTCCGCGTACCACGGCGACGAGTCTGTCAGGTCGGTGCTTGCGGAAGTGGCACTGCCTCGGGATGTTCGGGCGCAGCAGGGCAGTTACATCGTCCACCCCGCGCTCCTGGACGCTTGCTTCCAGTCCGTCATCGCGCTGCCGGATGTTCAGGCAGCCAGCAAGAACGCGCTGCCGCTTCCCAAGGGTGTGCGTAGCCTGCACGCCTACGAATCCGCACGTTCCACGCAGTACTGCTACACCCGGGTAACCAAGGTGATTGGCAACGAGGTGGAAGCCGATATCGATCTGCTGGACGAGAACGGCGCCGTGTTGGTTGCGGTGCGGGGCTTCCGATTCGGTACCGGCACCTCGGACGACGAGCAGCGCGATCAGCTGCTCAACAACCGCCTGCTTGCCATCGAATGGCAGCAGCAGCGGTTGCCCGAGGAGGTATCGGGCGGGCCGCGCCGGTGGCTGCTGGTCAGCACGGGTGAGACCGTGGACCCGTGGGCATCGGAGCTGATCGATTCGCTGAAACTGCGCAACAGTGAGGTGGCGCTGATTCAGTGGCGGCCAGACACCGATCGTGTTGCGGCACTGAAGCTTCTGTACGACCAGCTGGAGGCCGGCGGATTTGACGGGGTGCTCGTCGTCACGGCCCCCGGGGCCGCCGCAGGTGCGGACAGGGTGGCCCTGCAGGGTGCCGATCAGGTTCGGCATCTGGTGCGGATCACTCGGGAGCTGGTGGACCTGCCGGGCGAGCCGCCGCGGCTGTACGTGGTGACTCGCAACGCTCAGACGGTTGTCGACGGCGACATCACCAATCTGGAACAGGCCGGATTGCGGGGGCTGGTGCGCGTTATCGGCGCCGAATATCCGCACCTGCGTGTCACGCACATCGATGTCGACGGCCACACCGCCGCCCAGAACGTGGCGGGCGAGTTGGCTTCCGGGTCGGAAGAGGACGAGACCGCATGGCGTGACGACCACTGGTACCGGGCACGCCTGAACCTGGGTCCGCTCGGCCCCGACGACTGGCGCAGTACCGTTGCGACACCGGACAATGAGGGTGTGCGGTTCGAGGTCCGCACGCCGGGTGACCTGCAGTCACTCGGGTTCGTCGCGTTTGATCGGGTGGCCCCCGGGCCGGGACAGATCGAAGTCTCGGTCACGGCCACCAGCATCAACTTCGCCGACGTGCTGAACGTGTACGGCCGGTACTCGAGTTTCGAAGGGCGGCAGGAGCTCGGCGTCGACTTCGCGGGCGTGGTGACGGCCGTCGGTGAGGGCGTCACCCAGCATCAGGTGGGTGACCGCGTGGGCGGCATGACGCCGACCGGCGCCTGGAGAAGCTTCGTCGTGGTCGATGCCAACCTTGCCGCGACGCTCCCGGCCGAGGTGCCCGATAGGGAGGCAGCAGCCGTCCCGGGCGCTCATGTCACCGCCTGGTACGGGCTCCATGAACTCGCCAGGATCTCCGCGGAGGACAAGGTGTTGATCCACTCTGGTACCGGTGGTGTGGGACAGGCAGCGATTGCCATCGCCCGTGCCGCGGGGGCCGAGATTTACGCCACCGCGGGCAGCGAAGAGCGGCGAGAATTGTTGCGCAGCTGGGGTATCAAGCACGTATACGACTCGCGCAGCACAGAATTCGCAGACCTGATCCGTCGTGACACCGACGGCTACGGCGTGGACATCGTGCTCAACTCGCTCACCGGTGCCGCGCAACGGGCCGGAGTGGAACTGCTGACCTTCGGTGGCCGCTTCATCGAAATCGGCAAGCGAGACATCTACGGCGACACCCGGCTGGGGCTGTTTCCCTTCCGGCGGAACCTGTCGTTCCATGCCGTCGACCTTGTCCTGGTATCGAAGACACGGCCACAAGCGATCTACCGCACCCTGACAGCGCTGTACGGGCAGATGGCAGAGGGCGTGCTGCCGTTGCCGGAGATCTCGTCCTCTCCATTGCAAGAGGCGGCGGAGTCGATCCGTGTGATGGGTGCTGCGGGGCATACCGGAAAGCTCGTTCTGGACCTGCCGAAGGCGGGCGAGGTCGACGCGGTGATCCCGGCGTCGCATGCGCCAGCGTTCCGCCGAGAGGGTGCGTACGTGATCACCGGTGGCCTCGGCGGGCTGGGCTTGTTCCTGGCGAAGAAGCTGGCGGCTGCCGGGGTCGGCCGGATCATCCTCAACGGTCGCAGCGCTCCGAAGCCCGAGGCCGTAGAGGCCATTGAGCAGATCCGGCACGCCGGCATCGAAATCGATGTGGTGCTCGGCGATATCGCCGAACCGGAGACGTCACAACGTCTGGTGGCGGCAGCCACGGAGACCGGGAAGCCTGTGCGCGGCGTGCTGCATGCCGCGGCCCTGGTGCACGATGCCACGCTCGCCAACATCACCGACGAACTGATCGACCGTGGAGACTGGCGGCCCAAGGTGCATGGCGCGTGGAATCTGCACGAGGCCACCGCGGAGCAACCGCTGGACTGGTTCTGCTCGTTCTCCTCGATTGCGGCGCTGGTGGGCTCTCCAGGGCAGGGCGCCTACGCGGCGGCCAACAGCTGGTTGGACGGATTCACGCACTGGCGGCGTGCCCAGGGTTTACCGGCCACCGTCATCGCCTGGGGTGCCTGGTCGGAGATCGGGCAGGGCACGCATCTGGCGAACGCGGACGCGGCAATCCTCCCGGACGAGGGTGCCTACGCCTTCGACACCGTGCTTCGGCACAATCGGGCGTACACCGCCTATGCGCCGATGGCAGGCATATCGTGGCTGGCCGACTTCGTCGAGCGCAGTCCGTTTGCCCAGGCATTCCGTGATGCGGGTCAATCTCAAACGGAGACAAACAAGTTCCTCGATGAGCTCAACGCGCTGCCGCGTGAGGAGTGGCCGACCCGACTCCGGAAACTGGTCGCCGAGCAGGTGGGTCTGGTGCTCCGGCGATCGATCGATCCCGACCGATCCCTCCCGGATTACGGCCTGGACTCGTTGGGCAACCTCGAAATTCGTACCCGTATCCAAGCGGACACCGGCGTCCGTATCGGTCCGGCTGATGTATCGACAGTGCGGTCGTTGGCGTCGCATCTGTACGACAAGCTGGCCGATCAGGAATCCGAAGTCGCTTCGTCTTAAGGGGATTGAAATGCGTGGTGGACCAGTAACGGTGTCGTTGACCGATAAGTGGGAGCCGTCTGCGGGATCGGTGATCACCTGGCAGCCTTCACCGGCGTCGTACGCGAAGGCCCTTGAAGCGCCGGTGAGTGAGGTTCCCCCGAGCTTCATGCAGGTGCAGCATCTGCGCACATATCTGCGGCAGGCGGCCAAGGGTCTGGACTTCTCGCGCGTGCTCGTCTTCACCTTGGATATGCCGGGGCGGTGCGACAAGCGGGCCATGGGTCATGTGATCAACGCCCACCTGAGGAGACATGACACGTATCGGAGCTGGTTTTCGCTCGACGATGATCAGAACATCGTTCGGCGCACCATCGCCGACCCCGCCGACGTGGAGTTCGTCCAGGTCAAGTTGGGCGAGATGACCTCCGATGAGGTGCGGGAGATGGTGGTCTCGGAGACCCCGGACCCGTTCCGGTGGGACTGCTTCCGATTCGGAATCGTCCAGAGCTCGGGGCATTTCACCTTCTATTTCAGTGTCGATCATCTGCACCTGGATGCGACTTTTGCGCGCTTGCTGATCATGGAAATCCTCATGGGATACAAGGCGCTGGTTCAGGGCGGCGCCCCGATCGAGCTTCCGCCGGCGGGCAGTTACGGCGACTACTGCATCAGGCAGCATGAGTTCCTTTCCGGGCTGACCCCTGATTCCGAACCGGTGCGCGAGTGGACTCAGTTCGCCGAGAACAACCGCGGCAGCCTCCCGGATTTCCCGCTGCCGCTGGGTGATCACGGTGTGCCCTGCGGTACCGCGATCGTCACCGAGCAGCTGCTCGATGAGCAGCAGGCACTGAAGTTCGAGTCGCGCTGCATCGATGCGGGGGCGCGGTTCATCGGTGGCGTGATGGCCGCTCTCGGATTCGCCGAACGTGAATTGACCGGTACCGATACCTATTACGGCATCACCCCGAGCGACGCCCGCGACGAGGCGGACATGTTCACGACGGGATGGTTCACCGGGCTGGTGCCGATAACGGCCCCCGTTGACGGGACCTTTGGTGCGGCAGCCGTCGCGGCGCAGGAATCGTTTGACCGTGGCAGGCAGCTGGTGAATGTTCCCTTCTACCGGGTCCTGGAATTGGTGCCGGAGCTGAACTGGCCGCGGCCGTACCACCCCATGATCAACTTCTTCGACGGTGGTGCTCCGCCACTTTCGCAGTTGTTCACCAACCCGCTGTTGGTGAGCAATCCCATCGGTCTGTATGCCGAAAGCAAGTCGGTGTACCAGCTGACGATCTTCATCTCGCGATTCCCGACGGAGACGACGCTGATGATCGCGTACCCGGACAACCCCATCGCGCGGGAGTCGATCACTCGCTACGTAGACCTCGTGAAGTCCACGTTCGCAGGGGTTTGCGAGCAGAATGACGCTGTGCACGCGCGGTAGTCATGTGGACCATCGTCTTATTGATGGCACTTGGTGTGAGCGTTGAGCCCACCCGACTGGGACTGACAGTCCTGATGTTGAACAGGCCGCGACCGCTGCTGCAGCTGTTCGTGTTCCTGTGCGGTGCATTCGTCATGGGGTTGAGCCTCGGACTGACGCTGTTGTTTGTCCTTCGGGTGTCCCCGATGGGACAGGCCGATGTTTCGGGGCCCTACATCCAAGTCGCGCTTGGCGTTCTGGCTCTGTTGGTAGCGGCGGTGCTGGCCATCACGGCCTCGATCCGTCGACCTGCCGCCGCTCCGCGTGCGCCGCGTGGGGGCTTGGCCGACAAGGTCGCGAGGCGAGTGCGCGGGTTCATGCAGAACAACTCGTTGTGGGTGGCGGGGGTCAGTGGACTGGGGATTGCCTTGCCGTCGGCGGACTTCCTTGCGGTTATCGCCCTCATCCACGCCTCGGGTGCCACACAACCCATTCAGTCCATGGCACTGCTCTTCTTCAACGCGGTGGCCTTCTCGATGGTGGCGTTGCCATTGTTGAGTTACGCGGCCATGCCGGCGCGGACGTACGAGATGGTGTCGGCCTTGCACACCTGGGTTCGGTCCCGCCGGCGGATCGATGTCGCGCTGATCGTTGCAATCCTCGGTCTCATCATCCTCACGCTCGGAGTGATCGGGATACTGCGCGCGTAGAGGAGTTAACGCTGCGTTGTTTCGTCGATCGGGGTGCTGGTAGTTGCGTGCGACTGGATCCGTAAGTTAGCGCCTTGCGATTATTCTTGAGCGGTGACTGATCAAGCGGGTATCGGGCACGCGGTGTTGGCGCTGGGATCATTGCTGTTGGCAGCTTCGTTAGTGACTGGATGCGTTGTATCCCCGGAGCAACGACCTGCGGAGGTCACCAACACCTCGGTTGCTGTCACTGCCACAAATCCCGCACTTGAGATGCATAAGCAACTTAGAGAAATTGAGCTTCGTTCGCCCGAAAGAATTCCCGACTCAATGCGCACGCGCTTCCCATGGGCTTTCGATCTCCAGACTGGCCGTTTGGTTGACTACGATGAAGCTCTGGTTCGTGCTCAGGGGTACGACGGCTGCGCTTCTGCGTGTGTTCAAGCGAGCTATACAGAGATCCTGAACACAACTATGGTTGCGCGGTAGAAGGCTGATTGTCGACTTTATTCACGCGCGTTCTGGAACGCGTAAAGCACTTGAAGGCGTACGGATCCATTGCTTATGCCTGGTTGGATTTGATTCATTCGGGGAATTGTGGTTTGACGGGTTCGCGTGGCATTTGGAAACTGCCGCCGTTGGGTGGGTGTACTGTCCCGTGGCCGGGGGTTTGTACGAGGAACGGCAGGCGTTGGTGGAACCAGTCGCCGCAGCTTGATGGGACTTTGTTTGGTAGTAGCTGGTCTATTTTGGTGATGCGCCAGCCGGTGAATACATCCCAGGTAGGGGGCATCTCGGCGCGGGGGTCTTGGATGTCCGGTGATTTATCTACCGCACTTTGCACTTGATCCGGCGCTATGCTCGATAATTCGAAACGTGTGGCCCCCCCGACGGAACCGGATTGGGGCCCTGTGCCGAAAGCGTTGTTATCGGGCGATAAGAAAATGAAGCGGCAAACATATGCGCCGATATTTTTCCCCTCGGCGGAGACCGTCAAGTCGGTGATATGCAGATAATTAGTCATAGGCGAATTGCTGAGCATCGCCCATCTGCCTTCGGTGATCTGTGAGGTGGTGTCGAACTGATAATTGGGATCACGGGGGTCTTTAGGTCCGCCGATGGCTTTGAGGTAGCCGGGAAAGGTCTTTTCGGGCCCGTAAATCTGGGTCAGATCCAGGGCTTCCTGGGTGGCGCGGATCAGTTCGGCGGGGCGGGAAAAGATATCGATGCCCGCGTCGGCAGACCACACAAAACTAAACGGCGGATGTAGCTGCTGCACGGTCGGGGTTGCCGGTGAACTGTTGGCCTTGGTGTCCTCGTCGCGCTCCGGGGTGCATCCGGCGGTGACCGTGGCAACCAGCACGATCAGCACACTGAACAGTCCCGTTTTGATGCTCATTGCTTAGGCCTGGTTGGATTTGATCCATTCGGGGAATTGTGGTTTGACGGGTTCGCGTGGCATTTGGAAACTGCCGCCGTTCGGTGGGTGTACTGTCCCGTGGCCGGGGGTTTGTACGAGGAACGGGAGTTGCTGGTGGAACCAGTCGCCGCAGCTCGATGGGACTTTGTCCGACAGTAGCTGGTCTATTTTGGTGATGTGCCAGCCGGTGAATACATCCCAGGTGGGGGGCATCTCGGCGCGGGGGTCTTGGACATCCGGTGATTTATCTACCGCACTTTGCACCTGATCCGGCGCTATGCTCGATAGCTCGAAACGTGTGGCGGTCCCCACAGACCCGGATTGGGGCCCTGTGCCGAAAGCGTCGTTATCGGGCGATAAGATTCGCAGGACACAAACATATGCCCCGATGTTTTTTCCATCTGCGGAAACCGTCAAGTCGGTGATATGCCGATAATTGGTCATCGGCGAGTTGTTTGTCGTCGCCCATCCGCCTCCGGTGCTTTGTGAGGTAGTCTCGAACTGATAATCGGGGTCACGGGGGTCTTTGGGTCCACCGATGGCTTTCAGGTAGCCGGGAAAGGTCTTCTCGGGCCCGTAGATATGGGTCAGGTCCAAGGCTTCCTGGGTAGCGCGGATCAGTTCGGCCGGGCGGGAAAAGATATCGACACCCGCATCGGCGGACCACACAAAACTAAACGGCGGATGTAGCTGTTGCACGGTCGGTGTTGCCGGTGAACTGGTGGTGGAACCGGTGCCCTCGTCGCGCTCCGGGGTGCATCCGGCGGCGAAGGTGACCAATAGCACTATCAGCACACTGAACAGCCGGGTTGTTGTTTGTCTGCTCATCGCGGCTTGGGTGTCGGCTGGTTGATAACTTGCTCGTAGGCATTGCGGAAGGCGTAGCCTTGCCCGGAGTTACCGAGGGAATTCAGCATTTCCTGATACACCGACCCGACCTGCACGGCACCAAGACCCGCACGTTTGTTTGCTTGGGCGAGTGCGGTGTCGTAGTCGACGAGGCGGCCGTTGTTGTCGAAGGCCCAGCTGTAGTCGCTTCGCGGATCTTTGTTGTACTGGGCGAGGAGCTCGGGCGCCACACCTTGGAGCACCTGAAGGTTACGTATGTCGTAGTTGGGTGCTGATACCTGGGCGGTTTCGGCGCCGCCTTTGGGTTCTTGCCCGACGAAGGCGTTTTTGAGGGCGTCTTCTCCTGCCTGATCGTAGATCAGGTTGATGTATTCTCCGCCGGGGATTTTCCCGACCCCTTCTTTGCCGAGATCGATCAGCTTGCTTGCCGCTTCCCAGCTGCGGACCTTGGCATCGTAGATGTCTTTTTCCTTGATGGGTTTGTCGTCATTACCGTCTTGCAGTGTGGTGAGCAGACCCTGGTCCATGGTTCCTTGAAGAATGCCGGCGATTGCGAGATGCCCGGCCGCGCCTTGCGCCGAGGGGTCGTGGGCGTAGGCGCCCTGTTCGGCCAGGATCGTCGCTAGTGCGTCGCCCCGGAAGGTGTCTCCGGCCTGTGTGTCGCTGCCGATGATCGAGAAGATATTGGTCAAGCCGCCATGCCGGTTATCGGGGTCGGCCCAGTTGTTGGGATCACCGGACTTGGCGGGTACATCAAACCCGTCATCGCGATTGGGCCCGCCAGCCATCTCACTGAGATACGGGGACAGACTGTCGGCCCATTGCCGCATCAGCACCGGGTTGCGTTCACCGACGCTTTCGGTGGCCCCGCCCTCGCTATTGGGGATATTGAGCATGAGCTTGCGTGCGTCGTCCCCGCTGAGTGCTTTTGCGACCTGTTCCATAATGTCGCCATCGCGGCGCGCGATCTCCTGACCGGTGTGTCCTTCGCCGGGAGAGATGGTCTGATCGCCCGGGTTGAATTGGAACAGGCTCTTGGCCGCCGCACCGTCATCGGTCCAGTTGTGCGTTGCGATGTCTTTGATGAAGTCCTGACCGTTCTGTCCGGTCACGGCCTCATGCACCGCGATCTTGTCCGGGCCGACCGCGGCGAATATATCCTCGGTAACCCGCACACCCTCTGAATTGGTCTTGTTCTCCCCATCGACGAACAGCGCGCCTTTCATATCGGCGGTTTGCGCTGTCTCACGCTGAACCTCTGCATGCAGATACTGACGTCCCACATCGATCAGTTTCTTGTCCAGCGATGAACCCGACTGCAATCGGTCATCGGCGGCTCCCGCAATCCGTGCGACCGATTGATTGTCCCCAACCCCGTTCAAACTGACCCTGGCGATCACGGGTTTACCGTCGGTACCCTTGACGATGTTGCCCTTGGGGTCTCTCAGGTACTCGACCTTCGCGAGATCTCCACGGCTCAGCGAGTCACGGATCGAGCTTGGCAGCAGATTAAAACCACCGTCAGTGGGGATCTCCTTATCTCCACGGACGCTCGCTGTCACTTTGTCGTTGGACACCAGCTGCAAGACATTGGCCAAACCCTCCTTCGCGGCGGGATTTGTCTTGCCGATGGCATTCATGATGTCTTCAATCTCCTTAGGAGATTTGCCGTCCAAAGAGCGCGCCAGGGCATTCATGTATTCCATCTGCGAGGCAGGGATGGTGGCAGTATCGCCGGCGAGCAACGCGTCGATCGCGGACTGCGGCAATGAGCCCGCCTCGATCAGCCGTTGCAGCTGCTCAGGAGAGAGCTTCGAGGGATCATCCAACAGCTGCCGAACGTCTCTACCAGCCTGCTCAGCACCCAAACCCGCAGGTGCGACAAACGCAACCCGCAGATCATTCCGGGCGGCACTAAGCGCATTCTTGACGTTCGTGTCGGCCCGCTCAGTAGCGTTCGCCGCATCAGTGATCGCCCGCTGATGATTGGCCATATCCGTCTTCTGCTGCGCCGTCAGCTCGCCGGATTTGGAAACCTTCAAATCATCGCTCACTGAGAAGCCTGCGCCGGTGGCCGCGTTGATGGCATTGCGCGCGCTCTGGAGATGTGGATCGATCTCATGGAAGCCGTTCTTGGCGATATTGGCCGCGCGTTCTAAGTGGTCAACCACCTTGACCGCCGACTTGTAATCGGCGTCGGCGCGCGTTTGGGCAGCTTCGGCGGCCTTGCCCTCCCAATGCGCGCCGTTGATCGTGCTCACCGCCGACTTGTACCGCTCAAACAGGCCTTCGATCGATTTGCCCATCGCAATCCAGGCGTCACCGATCTGCGTCAACGTGGCTGGGTTCCACGAAAACACCTGGTTTTTGGTCATGCTCACGGGCGGGGAACCTCAGGTACGTCCCAGTTGCCGGTGGCGTTCGTATAGATCGTCGCGACTGTGGACTCGGGCACCTTGGACTCGTCGGCATTCTGATACTCATTAGCAACGTTGACCATGATCTCGCCGGTCTCACTTAACCGCTCCTTGACCGCCGCGACCAGCGTCGAATCCACCAGATCATGAGCAACGCTGGCAGCCTCCAACACGGCAGGTTCCATCCCGCCCGGCGTCGACAAATAGGGCCCCGCCGACGGCCCGGTCCGCAGCACCGCAGCCTCTTCCGAGAGGCTCTTCAACGTCGCGCCCAGCCCCCGCAAACGATCCAACTCAACCTTCAACGTCACTTCAGATCACCCTCCCAGTAAGTAACATCACACTGGTCAGCAACCATACCTGGCGCTGAGCTGACGTCCAAGAGGCCCTTGCCGATGTTTCAGAGTTTGCACGCTATACGACAGTCTCTTGCTGACCTCCGTGCGCAGACTGAAAGCGAGATCAGGGAGCGGGCAACAGATGCGGCCGCCGGCGAGGTACTTGACGAATTAGACCGCCGCTTACGGAACTTCACAGACACCATCCCCGCCAACACTCCGAACACCAAGACAACCGTGACGAACCATGGCGACGACATCGCGCAACTGACTCGATACGTCGTGGCCGTGGTGCGCGAAATGGGCCGGTTAAGCGCCGAATGTGCCGAAACCGTCCATGAACTGCGCCATCCCGCCGTGCGCCTCATTGGCAGGATCGAATCCGAGGGATACGCCGTCGATGACATCAACTTCACCCACGTCAGCGACGCGCGGGACTGGTCAATCGACGCACTCGACGGCCCGCACGTACAGGTACAGCTAGACGCCGAACGTATCGCCCGAACTGAACAAGCCACGGTGTACCAACAGCGACTAGAACGCATGGACGCCGCCGTAAAAGCCACCCGCGACCAATACGCTCAACGCATCCGCCAACTGCCCCACACCGTACAAGTGGCCGCACCGCAGAGAACGTCGCCACCCGAACCCCGTAAGAATTGGCACGAAGGCTTGCCCGCAGAAGTCATCCACGCCCTCAAAACCGGCGAACTACCACCCGAGCCCGACACCCCGCGATAGGTCGCTGCCCAACTCTCCTCGCATCGCTCCTGGCCAGGGCACGTCGATAAATCAGAGGGGCAACCTCTATATTTAAAGGTCAGTTTTATGACTTGTTGAGTTGTCGATGTCGGTGTCTCCGCCGTCGGCCCATTCCGTGATGTGGTGGACTTCGCAGAGGTATCCGGGCACTGTGCAGTCGGGGTGGGTGCAGCCACGGTCGCGGGCATGCAGCACGAGGCGTTGATCTGACGAAGCGATCCGCTTCGTTCGGCCGAGATACAGGGGTCGGCCGTCGTCATCGAAAATGCTCAGGTAGCGGTGGGCATGCCTGGCCATGCGGATCAGATCGCGCATCGGCAACCGGGTGCCGGCGCCGGTGATCGCGATCCCGGTCCTCTCTTCCAATTCCGCCAGCGTGGTGGTGACCACGACGGTGACGGGTAGGCCGTGGTGGGACCCCAGTTCCCCCGAGGCCAAGGTGGCGCGCAGGCAGGTGCGGAGGGCGTCGTGGTTGCGTTGCGCATCGCTGCGAGTGTCACGGTCGGCCGCGTCTTGCCCGGGTTCACCATCGACCACAGGGCTTTGATCGCTCGGGTTGCACATGCCGGGGGCGGCGAGTTTGGAGAGCACCGCATCGAGGTAGGCGCGGGTTTCTGGATCCAACAACCCGGAGATGGGTGACATGCCGTCAAAACCTTGCTGCCCTATCGTCATACCACGACGGCGTGCTCGATCCACATCGGAGAACTCTCCATCTGGATTCAACAGGGCCATCATGCGTTCAGCACCCACGCGCAGTTGTTCGGGCCGAAACCGTGCCGCCATGTCGGCCAGTTGTTGTTCGGCGGCTTCGCGGGTCGGGCCGTCCACCACCACCGGCAACCGGTCAAAAAAGCTGCGGATGATCCGGACGTGTTCCTCACCGATATCGCCGCGCCTCAGGGCGCCAGCCACACTTGGCAACTGAGGTGCCAGCACCTCACCGGTGATTGCCCGGCGCGGGGCTAGCTGCTCGGCATCGGCGATGCGGCGCCGGGCCGCTCCCTTACTGATATGCAGACGCCGCGACACCACATCGGCATACGAGGTGCCGCCCAACTCGACGGGCGAGGCCTGCGCAGTGACCTTCGGAATCAAGCCCCCACCCCGGGCCGACAACCGGCGCTGCAACACTTCCAGGCGTGCCATGATCGTCAACGCCTCGACGGCGGTCAGCTCATCGATCGACTCAGCACAGAAGGCGTCAACCGCCGTCTCCAACACCCTGATCGAACGCATGTTCGAATAATAGTGATCCCCACCGACAAAATCTCCCGGTTTGGGACACAAGAAACCATTGGGGCAAAAGGGATTCCGGGTCCGGTGTCAGCCTAGCGTCAGTGCCAGAACAACGACACTAACGAGCGCCGCCGCGGCGACCGCATCGCGCCATCCCGGATAGATGGGGTGCGCCGAGATCCGTCCCGCGCCGCCTCGTGCGGTGATCGCGTCACCCATCTCGGTGGCGCGGCGCAACGAGACCACCATCGCGGCTGTGCACAGATCGACGACTTCCGCACGCCGCGAAGGTTTTTCCGGTTGCGGTGGCTGAAGCCTTCGCGCGGCCGCCAACAACCGGAACTCCTCGGACAGCATGGGAAACATCCGGAACGCCAGGGAAATAGTGATTGCCCAATCGTCGACGGGCACCCGCAGGATGCGCAGGGGGCGACACAAAAGTGCCACTGCGGGAGCGATATCGGCGACCTGTGTCGTCCATGAGATCACCGCGCCGAGTCCGATCAGAACCAGCCCCAGCGACGTGACGCGCAGGAAATCAAGGAAGCCGCCGACGCCGATGGTGACCGGTCCGAATGTCAACTCGGGCGCGCCACCGTTCACGATGGTGAACAAGCTGCCCGCCACCACAAGCAGCCCCACCCACCGCGGGACGGACGGGATGCATCTGGGGGAGATGCCAGCAACACCCGCGGTCACGAGGATCAGCAGGGCGACGATCCCAATCGCGGCCCACGACGGCATGACGGTCAGCAACACCGATATTGCCAGCGCGGCCAGGAGTTTGGTGCCGGCCCACAGTGCATGGATGGGTGACGGCCCCGGAACGGGCCGCATCAGCATCAATGGACGTCGTTGGCTCATCCGGCGTTCACCAACTCACCCTGTTCCAGACGGATGGTGCGGGGACACAGCGGAGCGAGGCTGTCGGTGTCATGGGAGATCACGACGACGGCTTGACCACCGCCACGGATGCGTACCAGCAGATCGATGAGGTCGGCTTGGGCATCAACGTCCAGACCCGCCAGCGGCTCATCGAGGATCAGCAGGCGCGGCGAGCGGGCGAGCAGTCCGGCCAGGGCGACTCGCCGCAGCTGCCCGCCACTGAGCCGATCAATAAGCACCCCACCGATACTCGGGTCCAGGCTGACCGAGGCCAGCGCGCGATCAATACTCTCGGTATCGGCGACCGAGTACCCGGCGAGTGCGGCCACCGCGGCACCGGCGTGTCCCCGCAGCAGCTGTAGTCGTGCGGCCTGGAAGCACAACGCAACCGCGCCGACCTGTTCGGCGGTGGGGCGGCCATCGAGAAGGCATTGGCCCGCTGACGGTTCCAGGAGGCCCGCCATGATCCACGCCAGGGTGGACTTGCCGGAACCGTTGCCACCGCAGAGCAGTATTCCGTCGCCGGAACGAACCTGCAGTGACACATCACGCAGCACCGGCTGTGACCACGGCGTGCCGACCGCATAGTCGAACGAGACTCCTTGCACGTCGAGAATCGTTTCCCCACCAAGAGATTCGGTAGGGGATGGGCGTTCGGCGCCTTCCCGATCTTCTCGTACCTCAATACCGCCCAACGCCACTACACGATCGGCGGCGTCGGCCTCCTGCGGGTAGTGGGTGATGTGCACCAGCCCTAGACGGTGACGGGTGGTGAGTCCGTCGAGCACGTTGATGAGCGTCTGCCGGCCGTCGTGGTCGACCATGGTGGTCACCTCATCGGCGATGAGCAGCGCGGGTTCGCGCGCGAGCGCCGAAGCGACCGCGAGCCGCTGCAGTTCTCCGCCGGACAGACCTGCGGTGTCCCGGTCGCTCATCTCACCCAGACCCACTTCGGCGAGCAGACCATCGATATCGATCTCGCGGTCGTGCGGCAGCCCCCACACGATGTCGTCGGCCACACGCAAACCCAGCACCTGGCTTTCCGGATGCTGCAAGACCAGCGCGGTCCCACCCACCTGGCCCAGCCCGACGCCGCCGGGGCGCTCGATGGTGCCGGCAGTCGGAGGAACACCCGCGAGAAGACGCATGAGGGTGGACTTGCCGGAGCCGTTGGCGCCGGTCACCGCGATGTGCTCGCCGACATCGACGCGCATGGTTACTGCGGTCAGGGCATCCCGGTCGGCTCCGGCGTACCGGTAACCGGCGCCGGTGAGAACGGTTGGCAGTGGGCCGGGCGGGGTGGTGTCGTGTCCCGCGGGCAGCGTCCCCACCGAGGACAGGTCGGTGACTTCCTCCAGTCTGCGCAGCACCGGCGTCAGCACCCGCCAACCGAAGGAGGTCCCGAAGATGACGATGAGCCACACCGAGACCCCGAAGAACCAGGGCCAGTGCACGATCCAGCCCTGCACGGCGTGATCCAATCCCGCTGCGGCGCGACCGAGTAGCGGCACGCCACTCAACAGCGTCGCGAACCCGCCGACGTTGGCGGACACCGCGCCCAGGACAACCTCGCGAAGATTCCGCAAGGCCGCGAACACCCCGACGCAAAAGGACGAGACCAGCACGCCCCACAGCGCGGCGACAGCCAACATTGTTGCCGCGCCGCGATTCCGGCGCCGCACCTGACCGGCGATCGCACCCATGTACGCACATGTGAGCGCCGAGACCAGCCCCCCGAATCCGGCGATCAGAAAGCTGATGAGGCCGGCGGCGACACAGGCGGCCAACGCCACCCGGATGCGATGCCGGTAACACAGCACTCCCATCGGGACCGCTCCCAACCAGGCGAAGACCACTGCGCCGGGCAGCACGATAGAGACCACAGCGATCGCCCCCATGAGGGCAGCAGTCATCGCGGCCTGGGCCAACTCCGCTGGTTGCATACGATTCGGTTGCACTGGGACCGATTAGAGCACGGCTAACCCAGCCGCGTGATTCACGTCCACGTAAACTCGCGCGGTGACTCATGACGCCTACCTCGTCGGCCTCCGCCTCACCGGACGCAAGGTCGTGGTCGTCGGCGCCGGATCCGTCGCGCAGCGGCGTCTCGGGCTGCTGATCGCCAGCGGTGCCGATGTCCACGTGATCGCGCCCAGCGCCACGCCGGCCGTTGAAGGCATGGCCTCGATCACCCTCAGTCTGCGGCCGTACCAGGACGGCGACCTCGAGGATGCGTGGTACGCCATCGCCTGCACCGATGACCCAGCCGTCAACGCCGCGGTGGTGTCGGAAGCCGAACGACGTCACATCTTCTGCGTCCGGGCCGATTCCGCCCGGGAGGGCACCGCGGTCACCCCCGCGTCCTTCAATCACGACGGCATCGCTGTCGGTGTCCTGACCGGTGGACAGCACAAGCGGTCGGCGGCGCTGCGATCAGCCATCCACGAGGCGCTGCAGCGTGGGCTCATCACCGAGACCGCGGACGTGAAGCCCGAAGGCGTCGCGCTTGTCGGCGGGGGACCGGGTGATCCTGATCTCATTACCGTCCGCGGACGCAGGCTTCTCGCGCAGGCCGATGTGGTCGTCGCCGACCGGCTCGCGCCCGCCGAGCTTCTGGCCGATCTGGGGCCCCATGTCGAGGTCATCGATGCCGCCAAGATCCCGTATGGCCGCGCGATGGCCCAGCAGGAGATCAACCGGGTGCTCATCGAACGGGCGCAGGAGGGCAAGTTCGTCGTCCGTCTCAAGGGCGGTGACCCCTTCGTGTTCGCCCGTGGCTACGAGGAAGTCCTGGCCTGCGCCGAAGCAGGTGTGCAGGTGACCGTCGTACCCGGTGTGACCAGTGCGATCTCCGTTCCTGCGGCGGCCGGGGTGCCGGTCACGCATCGTGCGGTCAACCATGAGTTCGTGGTCGTCAGCGGACACGTCGCACCCGGACATCCGGAATCGTTAGTGAATTGGGACGCGCTTGCTGCCCTGAAGGGGACCATCGTGTTGCTGATGGCCGTCGAGCGCATCGAGCAGTTTGCGAAGGTCCTCATCGAGGGTGGCCGACCTGCGGATACCCCAGTGCTGGTGGTGCAACACGGCACCACTGACGAGCAACGCGTGCTGCGCGCGGACCTTGCTACTGCGCCCGAGCGGATTCGCTCGCAGGGCATCAGGCCGCCCGCGATCATCGTGATCGGCCCCGTTGCTGCGTATGGCGCCTCTTCGTGACCTAAGGGCACGTTAAGAGGACGGTAAGGTGTCGTGCATGCCTGCCCTCAGCGTCGAGCAGCTCACTCAAAAGGCGCGAGAACTCCTGCCGTCCCGGCACTACTTGTATGCCGTCATCGCGATCGCCGGTATGCAGTTTCTGGCCACCATGGACGGCACCATAGCGGTGGTCACGCTGCCCAAGATCCAGGCCGAGCTGCACCTCAACGATGCCACCCGCAGCTGGGTCATCACCGCGTACATGCTGTCCTTCGGTGGACTGATGTTGCTCGGTGGACGCCTCGGTGACACCTTCGGCCGTAAGCGCGTCTTCATCGGCGGCATCGCGTTGTTCACCCTTGCCTCCATTGGGGTGGGCCTCGCGCAAGAGGACATCGGTCTGGCTGTTTTCCGTCTCATCCAGGGAGTCGGCGCGGCTGTCGCCTCGCCGACAGCGCTGGCGTTGGTGGCCACCACCTTCCCCAAGGGGCCACTGCGTACCGCAGCCGTCGCGGTATTCGGTGCCATGACCGGGGTGGGCTCCATCGCCGGACTGATTGTCGGCGGTGCCCTGGCCGAAGTGTCCTGGCGTCTGGCCTTCCTTATCAATGTGCCCGCCGGTGCGCTGATGATCTACCTGGCCGTGCGGTCACTGACCGAGACCGAACGCGAACCGATGAAGCTGGACGTCACGGGTTCGGTGTTGGCGACCCTCGGCTGCACCGCCGCGGTGTTCGGCTTCACCCAGGGGCCCGACCGCGGATGGGATTCGCCCTACACAATCGTGTCCCTGGCCGTCGCCGCCGTGCTCCTGGTCACCTTCCTGCTCGTGGAGCGCACCGCGGAAAACCCGGTGCTGCCGCTTAGCCTGTTCAAGGACCGCAACAGGGTTGCCACCTTCGCGGCGATCTTCCTGGCCGGCGGCGTGCTGTTCACCCTGACCATCACCATCGGCCTGTACATGCAGGATCTGATGAAGTACAGCCCGCTGCGAACCGGAATCTCCGCCATTCCATTCGTTGTCGGCATGGGAATCGGCTTGGCTCTGTCGTCCCAACTCGTCACGCGGATGGCGCCCCGGGTGCTGATCCTGTGCGGTGGTGTCGTGGTGTTCGCCGCGATGCTCTACGGCTCGACGATCGACCGGACCATCGCCTATTTCCCGAACTTCTCCACGGCCATCTTCGTCGGCGGGCTCGGCATCGGCACCATCGTGGTACCGGTCATCCTCTCGGCCATCACCGGGGTGGATGCCGACCGCATCGGGCCGCTATCGGCGATCTCCCTCATGCTGCAAAACCTGGGCGGCCCAATCGTTCTGGTGATCATTCAGGCCATCATCACCTCACGCACGCTGTACCTGGGCGGCGCCAAGGGGCCGGTGCAGAACATGAACCAGGCGCAGCTGCACGCCCTCGATCACGGTTACACCTACGGGCTGCTGTGGATCGCCGGAACCGCTGTGCTGGTCGGGGTGGCGGCGCTGTTCATCAGCTACACCGCCGCCGACGTCGCGCACGCGCAGAAGGCGCAGACCGCGCACGACCAGGGTCTGGACGAAGAAGAGCTGGCTTAGCAGTCCTGCGGGGTGTAGTCCCCGGCGCGGAACAGCAGTCCGTTGGTGATGGGGATGCCGTCATTGACGGTGATGTGACACGACATGCGGAAGACGCTCGGAGGTCCGGCCGCGGTCACCCGAAGAACCGGGGGTGCCCCGTTGAGCTTGACCGTGCGTTCCCAGTAGTACCCGGCGAACGTGTGCCCCGACTCTTCCCGGAGCTGGTTGCCGTCTTGATAGGAGACGGTGAAATCGGCATTGCCGATTCCGATCGCCGACAACGAGTACTTGACCGTGGCCGGGGCGGCATCGGCCGGTGCCGCGACTCCCAAACCGAACACCGCCACCGCCGGAATGATCGCCCACGCACGCATGCGCTCGATGCTAGCCGGAGGCCGCAACGGCGCGCCGATATGCTGTGCAACCGTAACTGACGGTCTTCGCCCGAGAGGCTCAACGAAAAACATGGTCTTCGCCCGAGAGGCTCATCAATGATCACCCGGCTCTCCGAGCTATTCGTACGCACCCTGCGCGACGACCCGGCGGACGCCGAGGTTCCCAGCCACAAGCTGCTCATCCGCGCGGGCTATGTGCGCCCTATTGCCCCGGGTGTCTATAGCTGGCTGCCGCTCGGTCTTCGGGTCCTTCGCAAGATCGAGAACATCGTCCGCGAAGAGATGAATGCCATTGGTGGTCAGGAGATCCTGCTGCCCGCTTTGCTTCCGCGCGCACCGTACGAGACCACCAACCGGTGGACCGAGTACGGCGACTCGCTGTTCCGGCTCAAGGACCGCCGCGATAACGACATGATGCTCGGCCCCACCCACGAGGAGTTGTTCGCGCTCACCGTGAAGGGGGAGTACAGCTCCTACAAGGATTTTCCGGTCATCCTCTACCAGGTTCAGACCAAGTATCGCGACGAGGCGCGTCCCCGCGCGGGCATTCTGCGCGGTCGCGAATTCGTCATGAAGGACTCGTACTCCTTTGATACCTCCGACGACGGCCTCAAGACGGCCTACCACGCACACCGCGAGGCCTACCAACGGATCTTCGGCAGACTGGGCCTGGACTACGTGATTGTCGCGGCCACCTCGGGAGCGATGGGTGGAAGCGCGTCCGAGGAGTTCCTCGCTGAAAGCCCCACCGGGGAAGACACTTTCGTGCGGTGCGTGGAATCCGGTTATGCCGCCAACGTAGAGGCCGTCATCACTCCGGCACCGCCTGCGCGGTCTGTGGACGGACTCCCTGCGGCCGTCGTGCACGAGACGGGCGATACCCCGACCATCGCGACGTTGGTGGACTGGGCGAATTCGGCTGATCTCGGCGCGACCGTCACGGCGGCCGACACCCTCAAGAACATTCTGCTGAAGGTGCGCCAGCCCGGCGGCGAGTGGGAGCTGCTGGCTGTCGGAGTGCCCGGGGACCGCGAGGTCGACGACAAGCGACTCGGTGCCGCGCTGGAGCCTGCCGAATACGAGCTGCTCGGTGATGCGGACTTCGCTAAACACCCGTTCCTGGTGCGCGGCTACATCGGACCGAAGGGATTGATCGCCAACGGCGTTCGCTACCTCGTCGACCCACGGGTCGTGGAGGGCACCAGCTGGATCACCGGCGCCGACGAACCCGGAAAGCATGTGGTCAACCTCGTCGCGGGGCGTGACTTCACCCCCGACGGCACCATCGAGGCCGCCGAGGTTCGCGATGGCGATCCGTCACCCGATGGCGCAGGTCAGCTGGTGTCGGCACGCGGAATCGAAATCGGCCACATCTTCCAGTTGGGCCGCAAGTACACCGACGCGTTCACCGTGGATGTGCTCGGGGAGAACGGCAAGCCCGTGCGGCTCACCCAAGGTTCCTACGGCATCGGCGTCTCGCGGCTGGTGGCCGTCGTCGCCGAGCAGCAGCACGACGAGCTTGGCCTGCGGTGGCCGGCCGCGGTATCGCCATTCGACGTGCACGTGGTCATCGCGAACAAGGACGAGGCCGCGCGGGCCGGCGCCGAAGCGCTGGCCGCCGATCTGGACCGGCTGGGTCACGAGGTGCTGCTGGACGATCGGACGGCCTCGCCGGGTGTGAAATTCAAGGACGCCGAGCTGCTCGGTGTGCCCTGGATTGTGGTGATCGGCCGCGGCTGGGCCGACGGCACCATCGAGCTGCGCAACCGATTCACGGGAGAGGCGCAGTCCATCGCGGTGGCCGATGCAGTGACGTCCGTCACGGCGGCGATTCGGTAGGCGATATTGTAATAGTCATGCCGTCCTTCAAGCTCGCCCCGCTGGTTGAAAGTGATTTCAACACAAGCGATTTCGTGTACACGTTCTCCACGCCCCTGGCCAAGGATGCGGCAACGGTGTGGGCCGAACTCAATGGCGAAAGCCCGCTGCATTGGTGCAAGGCGATCAACAAGATCAGCTGGACTTCACCGGAGCCGCGTGGGGTGGGGTCCACCCGCACCGCCAAGCTCGCGCTTCCCGGTGCGGCAGTGCACGAGCGGTTCATCGTGTGGGAGGAGAGCCCCGAGCGGTATCGCAACGCGTTCACCGTCGAGACGGCGACCTTTCCGGGCACCAAGCGTTTCGGCGAGCTTTATGAGGTGGTGGGCACCGCGACGGGATCGTTGTTCACCTGGAGCTTCTTCATCGAGCCCTCGCTCGGGTTCACCCGCTACCTCAAGCCGGTGATCCGTCGTGGGTTGTCCGGACTGATCAGCGACACCCAGAAGCACTTCGCTTAGTTTTCGTTCCCTCCCGGGAACGCCACACTGGCAGGCGTGATGTCGGAAGCCACTCGCCACCGCGCCGCGCGAATCGCGCTCTCGGTGAGCATTCGCACCGCGAATCCACGATCGTCACTGTTGTCGGCCTGCTCGGCGACGGCCCGCCAGCGCGCTGCGGTGTCCGCCTCGAGCTGCAGCGCCAGCTTCGTGGCATCGGCGGGGTTTGTCACCGGGAACGGCACCTTGTAACCGGCGGCAGCTACCGGTGCGGTCACGGAACGGGCACGCAATTTGGCGACGCACTCCTCGCGGCACTGTCGATGCTCGATCAGGCACTCGGTGACCAGCCAGTTGTTGTCGGGCACCGAGTGCGCGGACACCAGTCCGTACGCGTAGATGGCCGCGTGCTCGTTGGCCAGGGCATCGGCCAGCGCAGTGTCGTCGGAGGAGGAGGCCGGCTGCGGGGTGGGCTCGGTCGTGGTCATGGCAGATCGACCTCGGCTGCCGAGGCGCATGCCGCGCTGATCGAGGCCAGCAGGCCGGCGCGGTATCCGCTGTGTTTGGTGGCCAGATCCATCGCCGATCGCGATGAGTCCTTGAGTTGGGTCTTGACCTGATCGACCTGCGGAGGTGATACCGGTGCGGTGGTGGTGCTGGAAGTCGGTGCGTTCGTGGTCGCCCCTGGGACGCGCGCGAGCTCCTTGGTCAGCGCGACGCCGTGCGCGCGGCGGATTGTCGCCACAGCCATCAATGCGGCTGCCGCATCTGGATTGGCGGTGGCCGCCGCGGACGCCGATGCCGCATCACGCTGCGCAAGGTCGATCTGGGTGAGCAGGTCGTCCACCTCGGGTTTGGTGTCGGGTGCCTGCTGGCACGCGGCGGCCACGACGGCGACGCCGAGTGCGGCCCCGCCGATCAACAGGTCGCGGCGCGACAGGCTTCTGGGCATTCGCCCATCCTGCCAGTGCGCGCGGTTGGCGCATGACAGCCCTCGCCGGGCGTAAGGTGGAGTGCTGGTCAGGACGAGAGTCCGACTAGTGTGTGCAAGCTGAACCGCCCGACAACTCAAGATGAGGAGCCACAATCGCCATGGGGCTGCCATCCGATGACCAGGTGATCGAGCTGCTGGGTCCCGAGTTCTCCCGGTCAGGGGTCGAGATCGAGAGCGTCGTCGTCAACGAAGCCACGGTTCCCGCCCGTATCACGGTGGTGGTCGACTCGGATTCTCCCGTGGACTTGGACGCGGTCGCCGCACTGAGCCGGACCGCATCGGGATTGTTGGACGAGGCGGACACCGGCTGGGAGGCGTACGACCTGGAGATCACTACGCCCGGCGTCGACCGGCCGCTGACCACTCCTACGCATTTTCGGCGTGCACATGGTCGGCTGGCGCAGATTCGCCTCACCGATGGCGAAGACTTACTCGGCCGCATCGGCATCGCGAACGATGACGGGATACAGGTGGTGCTGCGTAAGCCCGTCAAGGGCACCGGCTGGACCGTGCGTGATCTTGCGTTCTCCGACATCGAGAGCGCGATTGTGCAGGTGGAGTTCACAACACCCAACCCGCAGGAACTCAATCTGGCTGGGGCAGCCGAAACTGGAGGTGGCGCATGAATATCGATCCCGCGGCGGTAAACCTGATGGCTGCCGATAAGGGCATCACGGTTGACGAGGCGATTGACATCATCAAGTCGGCGCTCCTGACGGCCTACCGGCATACCGACGGCCACGAACCCAATGCGCGTATCGAACTCGATCGCAAGACGGGTGTGGTCCGCGTGCTGGCTCGCGAGACCGACGAGGACGGCAATCTCATCACCGAATGGGATGCCACGCCAGAAGGATTCGGCCGCATCGCGGCCACCACCGCGCGGCAGGTGTTCCAGCAGGGTGTGCGTGATGCGGAGAACGAGCACAAGTTCGGCGAGTTCTCCACGCGTGAGGGCGAGATTGTCGGCGGTGTGATCCAGCGCGACGCCCGGGCCAACGCGCGCGGTCTTGTCGTGGTTCGCATGGGCAGTGAGACGAAGGGCTCCGAAGGTGTGATCCCGGCGGCCGAACAAGTGCCGGGCGAGGAGTACCGCCACGGAGATCGTTTGCGCTGCTACGTCGTCGGGGTGTCTCGCGGTGCGCGTGAGCCGTTGATCACCTTGTCCAGGACACACCCGAATCTGGTGCGTAAGCTGTTCTCGCTCGAGGTCCCGGAGATCAGCGACGGTTCCGTGGAGATCGTCGCGGTGGCCCGCGAGGCGGGGCACCGGTCCAAGATCGCGGTGGCTTCAAAGGTGTCCGGGCTCAACGCCAAGGGGGCCTGCATCGGCCCCATGGGCCAGCGCGTGCGCAACGTGATGAGCGAGCTTGCCGGCGAGAAGATCGACATCATCGATTACGACCCGGATCCCGCGCGGTTCGTCGCCAATGCGCTCTCGCCCGCCAAGGTGGTGTCGGTCTCGGTCATCGACGAGGCGGGTAAGGCTGCGCGCGTCATCGTCCCCGACTTCCAGCTTTCTCTGGCCATCGGTAAAGAAGGGCAGAACGCAAGGCTCGCTGCGCGTCTGACCGGGTGGCGTATCGACATCAGAAGCGACGCAGACGCCGAAAACTAGCGCCAGTAGTACTCAGTAGCCCGTAGGTACTGACCAAAGTCCCTATCGGCACATAAGTTGCATCTCATATACAAGTTATGTGCAACTAACGCGGTTCACCGACCTGGGTCTGCGCATCGTGATGCGGCTGGCCAATGCAGGGCCGGGCGTTCAATTGCGCACCGATGATCTTGCCGCCCAACTCTGTGTGTCCTATACACACGCCACGAAAGTTGTTGCCCGACTTTCGGAAATGGGCGCGATCGAGTCCACGCGTGGCCGCCATGGGGGAGTCTGCATCACGCAGGACGGGCTCGACCGTCGAGTCGGATCATTGGCCCGGAAGTTGGAGCGCGAGGGCGAGGTCATCGACTGCGAGGGAGGGGTGCCCTGCCCCCTTCGGCACAACTGTCGCCTGCGCGACGCGCTTCGCTCGGCGCAAGAGGCATTCTTCGCCGAGCTCGATCAGTGGACTGTGGCCGAAATCGCCCGTCCAACAATGGAAAGGAAGTAGTCACGTGCTATCAGCAGAGTCGCTGGCAGTCATCCGTCAAACTCTCCCCGCGGTTGCCGGGGCCATTGACGAGATCACACCGTTGTTCTACTCCAAGATGTTCGCGGCGCACCCCGAACTGCTTCGTGATCTGTTCAACCGCGGCAACCAGGCGGCGGGGGAGCAGCCGAAGGCGCTGGCCGCGTCGATCGCGTCGTTCGCCGGGATGGTGTTGGAAGGCAATGGTGCCCAATATGATTCGGTGCTAGACAGGATCGCGCACAAGCATGCCTCGCTGGGAATTGTCGCCGAGCAGTATCCGATCGTCTACGAGCACCTGTTCGCCGCGATAGCCGAAGTGTTGGGGGACGCGGTGACCGCAGAGGTCGCGGCGGCCTGGAGCGAGTTCTACTGGCTCATGGCCAATGAGTTGATCGCGCGGGAGAAGGCCCTGTACGGCGCTGCCGGGGTTGCGCCGGGCGATGTGTGGCGGCAGGTTGTGGTGGTACGCCGCCAGCTGGAATCGGCGGATGTGGCCGGGTTCGAGTTACGCGCGGTATTCGGCGAACTGCCGAGCTTCCTTCCAGGGCAGTACATATCGGTGCAAGTTACCTTGCCGGACGGGGCCAGGCAGATTCGTCAATACAGTTTGTCTCGGGGCGCTCATGAGGGTGGCTGGCGTATTGCCGTCAAGCGAATCAGCGCCGGTGGCACCCCTGCGGGTGAGGTGTCGAACTTCATCTACGACAACATCTTCGAGGGGCAACAGCTGCGGGTCTCGGTGCCCATGGGCGAATTCACCCTCGACGATTCGGCCGATCCGCTGGTCCTGGTATCCGCCGGTATCGGCTGCACGCCCATCATGGGGATGCTGCAGGAGCTCGTGGCCACCCAATCGCCGCGAGAGGTTGTGGTCCTGCACGCCGATCAGTCGGCGGCCGCCCACGCCTACCGGCACGAGTTGGCGGATCTAGTCGGCCGACTGCCCGCCGGCCAGCTGCACACGTGGTACGAACGGGCACATGTGGAGCATCCCGAGCACGGTGTCGGCCGCATGAGCCTGCACCGACTGCCACTTAATCGACTGTCCACGGTGTTCGTCTGCGGCCCGCGGCCGTTCATGTCGGCCATCAACGAAGACCTGGTGTCTTTGGGGATTCCGCAGGAGCAGATCAACCACGAATTGTTTGGGCCCTTGGCGTCGGCCATGGCATGACACGCATCGACGTCGCGGTGGCCACATTGGCCGCATTCTGGTTGGGCTTGGTGGTGGCGATCTCGTTCATCGAGGCGCCACTGAAATTCCGGGCCCCAGGCGTCACCGTTCAGATAGGGCTCGGGATAGGCCGCCTGGTGTTCGGTGCGCTGAACGCGGTGGAGGGTGTGGTGGCCTTGGCCCTGGTGTTACTGGTGGTGGCGGGCGACCTCTCCGCGGCCGCGGTCGCCGCGGTCCTCGCGACATGCGGCTGTCTTGCGGTTCAGCTGGTGGTTGTGCGGCCAGCCATGATGAGGCGAACCAACGCGATTCGCGACGGGGGCGAGTATGCCGGGCGCAGTCGCCTGCACCTGGCATACGTCGCGGTCGAGGGCATCAAGACGGTGGCGTTAATCGGTGTCGTGATACTCATCGTGGCAGGGGTTCGGTGACCGGAATACACCCGTGTCATTCGAGGCTGTAGCCCGATTCATAAATAAGGTGTCGCGGACGGTAGACTAAGCCGTGATCCAGCGCGAGACTTCGGCGTTCGCACATGCCCCGACCGGTGAACCGGTACGGACATGCATCGGATGCCGGGGGCGAGAGTTGGCTGCAGATCTGCTTCGTGTGGTTGCTGCGGATGATCGGCATGTTGTTGTCGATATCCGCCGCAGACTGCCCGGCCGAGGTGCGTGGTTGCACAGGTCGGCGCAGTGTTATCACCTGGCGGTGAAACGGCGGGCTTTCGCTCGAGCGCTCCGGATCGGCGGAACCCCGGATACCTCCGTGGTCTTCGAACATGTTGAGCAATACCAAGAGATTGGCAACGACAAACAATGAGCACACCGTGAAGCGTCGATGATGATCGTCCATCACAGCTAACACGAGGCACGGCGCCTGAAGCCGCTGCCTCGCAGACAGGAGAGCAGTGGCAGGCAAGGCCCGGGTACACGAGTTAGCTAAAGAGCTCGGTGTGACCAGTAAAGAAGTTCTCGCCCGACTGAGTGATCAGGGCGAATTTGTGAAGTCCGCGTCCTCGACGGTGGAGGCCCCCGTCGCGCGGCGTCTTCGCGAGGCATTCGGCGGTGGCGATAAGCCCGCCGCGTCCAATGGCGCGCCCGCTGAGGCGGCGGCTCCACCCAAGAAGGCCGGTCCTAAGCCGGGAGCTCCCAAGCCGGCGCCGAAGAAGGTTGCTGAGCCAGTTGTCGAGGCCCCCCCTGCGCCGCAGCCTGCGGCCGCACCGGTGCCCGCACCCACACCCGCTGCGCCCGCGGCTCCCAAGCCGAACGCTGCGCCGGCGCCCGCTGCGGAAGCAGCCGCACCCGCGCCTGCCGCGCCGGCACCCCGTCCGGGCGCCACGCCCGGCCCCAAGCCCGGTGCTCCCCGAGTACCGCGCGTGGGTAACAACCCGTTCTCTTCGGCACAGCCGGTCGAACGTCCCGCTGTGCCGCGGCCGCAAGCGCCGCGTCCCGGAGCTCCTCGCCCCGGGGGAGCTTCCCCGAGCAATATGCCTCCGCGACCGTCGCCCGGATCCATGGGCCCGCGTCCGCCGCGTCCCGGCGGTGGCCCGCGTCCCGGTGGCGGACGTCCCGGTGGTCCCGGTGGCGGACGTCCGGGCGGTCCCGGTGGTGGCGGCGGCGGTAACTACCGCGGTGGCGGTGCCGGTGGTGGCGCTCCCGCTGGTGGTCCCCCCGGCGCTGGTGCCGGCGGTTTCCGCGGTCGCCCCGGTGGCGGCGGTGGAGGTGGCCGTCCCGGTCAGCGCGGTGGCGCGGCCGGTGCCTTCGGCCGTCCCGGCGGTGCCCCGAAGCGCGGTCGCAAGTCGAAGCGGGCAAAACGCGCCGAGTACGAGAACATGCAGGCGCCGGTCGTCGGTGGCGTGCGGTTGCCGCATGGCAACGGTGAGGTCATCCGGCTCGCTCGCGGTGCTTCGCTGAGCGACTTCGCGGAGAAGATCGATGCCAACCCGGCCTCGCTGGTGCAGGCGCTGTTCAACCTCGGCGAGATGGTGACCGCCACCCAGTCTGTGGGTGACGAGACCCTCGAGCTGCTGGGCAGCGAGATGAACTACAACGTTCAGGTCGTCAGCCCCGAGGACGAAGACCGCGAACTGCTGCAGTCCTTCGACCTCACCTACGGCGAGGACGAAGGCGGCGAAGACGATCTGGAGGTCCGCCCGCCGGTCGTCACCGTCATGGGTCACGTCGACCACGGCAAGACCCGCCTGCTCGACACCATCCGGCAGGCCAACGTCCGTGAGGGCGAGGCCGGTGGCATCACCCAGCACATCGGTGCCTACCAGGTCCTCACTCAGCTGGACGGCAACGAGCGACTGGTCACCTTCATCGACACCCCGGGTCACGAGGCGTTCACCGCCATGCGTGCGCGTGGTGCCAAGGCCACCGATATCGCGATCCTGGTGGTCGCCGCCGATGACGGCGTCATGCCGCAGACGGTGGAAGCCATCAACCACGCCCAGGCGGCCGACGTGCCGATCGTGGTCGCGGTCAACAAGATCGACAAGGAAGGTGCCGACCCGGCCAAGATCCGGGCGCAGCTCACCGAGTACAACCTGGTGGCCGAGGACTTCGGTGGCGACACCATGTTCGTCGACATCTCCGCCAAGCAGGGCACCAACATCGATGCACTGCTGGAGGCGGTCCTGCTGACCGCCGACGCAGCGCTGGACCTGCGGGCCAACCCCGATATGGAGGCCCAGGGTGTGGCTATCGAGGCGCACCTGGACCGCGGTCGCGGTCCGGTGGCCACGGTGCTCATCCAGCGCGGCACCCTGCGGGTCGGCGACTCGATCGTCGCCGGAGACGCATACGGCCGTGTGCGCCGCATGGTGGACGAGCATGGCGAAGACGTCGAAGAGGCACTGCCATCACGTCCGGTTCAGGTCATCGGTTTCACCTCGGTGCCCGGCGCCGGCGACAACCTGCTTGTCGTCGACGAAGACCGCATCGCCCGGCAGATCGCCGACCGTCGCAGTGCGCGCAAGCGCAACGCGCTGGCTGCTCGTAGCCGCAAGCGGATCAGCCTGGACGACCTGGATGCCGCGCTGAAGGAAACCAGCCAGCTGAACCTGATCCTGAAGGGCGACAACGCAGGTACGGTCGAAGCCCTGGAAGAGGCGCTGCTCGGTATCGCGATCGACGACGAGGTGCAGCTGCGGGTCATCGACCGCGGTGTCGGTGGTGTCACCGAAACCAACGTCAACCTGGCGTCGGCCTCGGATGCCATCATCATCGGCTTCAATGTGCGGGCCGAGGGCAAGGCGACTGAGCTGGCCAACCGCGAGGGTGTCGACATTCGGTACTACTCGGTGATCTACCAGGCCATCGACGAGATCGAGAGCGCGCTCAAGGGCATGCTCAAGCCGGTCTACGAAGAGGTCGAGCTGGGTCGCGCCGAGATTCGTGCGATGTTCCGGTCTTCCAAGGTCGGCAATATCGCCGGTTGCCTGGTCACCTCGGGCATCATCCGCCGCAACGCCAAGGCACGACTGTTGCGCGACAACATCGTGGTCGCCGAGACGGTCACCATCTCATCGCTGCGGCGCGAGAAGGATGACGTTGTCGAGGTCCGCGACGGTTACGAGTGCGGTCTGACGCTGACCTATAACGACATCAAGGAAGGCGACGTCATCGAGGCGTACGAACTCCGCGAGAAGGAACGGGTCTAACGTGGCCGATCCGGCTCGCGCGCGGCGACTGGCCAAGAGGATCGGAGCCATCGTCGCCTCGGCGATCGAGTACGAAATCAAGGACCCGAGGCTGACGATGGTCACGGTCACCGATACCCGGGTGACCAACGATCTTCACGATGCGACCGTGTACTACACCGTGATGGGGCAGACTCTGTCCGACGAGCCGGATCTCGCCGGCGCGGCGGCTGCGCTAGAAAAGGCAAAGGGTGTGCTTCGAACCAAGGTGGGTGCCGGGACCGGAGTGAGGTTCACGCCCACCCTGACCTTCGTGCTGGACACGATGGCCGATTCCGCCCGGCACATGGAGGAACTGCTGGACCGGACGCGCGCGGCCGATGCCGCGCTCGCCGAGGTCCGCCAGGGAGCCGTCCATGCCGGTGACGCCGATCCCTACAAGGCGTCTCCCGACGAGGAATCTGCACCCGACGAGGACGATGAGCGCCGTCCCGATTGAGACGGGTGCCGTGGGGGCACGCGTAGACGTAGAGGGTGCGGTGGAGCTCCTGGCCAAGGCCAGGAGAGTGGTGATCATCTGCCATGTGCATCCCGACGCCGACACCGTGGGCAGCGGATTGGCTCTTGGCCAGGTGCTGGTGGCCAAGGGCGTCGATGTTCAGGTGAGTTTCGGGGCACCGGCAACGCCTCCGGAGTCGGTGGGAACGCTGCCGGGCGCGGAGCTACTGGTCCCACCGCATGAGCTGCGTCGCGACCCCGATCTGGTGGTCACGGTCGATAGCCCGAGCGTGCGGCGGCTTGGTCAACTCAGCGAGCTGGTCGAGGGTTCCGCACCGGTGTTGGTGATCGATCACCACGTGTCTAATGAGCTCTTCGGTACAGCGAATTACGTTGACATCGAAGCTGATTCGACCACGATGATGGTGGCGCGGCTACTCGACGCGTGGCGGGTGGACATCACCCCCGAGATGGCCCATTGTCTGTACGCCGGTTTGGTCACCGACAGTGGATCGTTCCGTTGGGCCACCGCGCAGGGGCACCGGTTGGCCGCGCGGTTGTTGGACTTGGGTGCCGACGGTGTGAACATCACCCGTACGTTCATGGATTCGCATCCGTTTGTGTGGTTGCCGATCTTGTCGCGTGTGTTGGGCACCGCGGAGCTGATTCCCGATGCGGTTGGGGGCGCCGGATTGGTGTATGCCGTTGTCACCCACGATGTCTGGTCTTGCGCGCGCACCGAGGAAGTCGAGTCGATCGTCGATATCGTCCGCACCACCACCGAGGCCGAGGTTGCGGTGGTGTTCAAGGAGATCGAGCCCGACCATTGGTCGATATCGATGCGGGCCCGCTCTGCGGTGGACCTTTCCGCGGTAGCAGGCACCTTCGGCGGCGGTGGACATCGGCTGGCCGCCGGGTTCTCGGCGACCGGCCCGGTCGACGAGGTGGTGGCGGCGCTGGTCCGCGCCCTTGACTGACGCCACCGGCACGGCCGGCCTGTCCGGGCTGGCCCGCCGGATCATCGCCTTGGCGGTGCCCGCGCTGGGAGTGCTGGCGGCCGAACCGCTGTATCTGCTGTTCGATATCGCCATGGTGGGTCGGCTGGGCGCGGTGCCCCTGGCGGGCTTGGCCGTCGGGGGACTGGTGCTTTCGCTTGTCGGGACGCAACTGACTTTCCTGTCGTACGGCACCACCGCCCGTGCCGCACGGCGGTTCGGCTCCGGTGATCGTCCTGGGGCGGTTCATGAGGGAGTGCAGGCGACCTGGCTGGCGCTCATCATCGGGGCCGCCGTGGTGCTTGTGGTTAATGTGGTGGCCTCGCCGGTGGTCCGGGTTATCGCTGCATCGCCCGATGTCGCTGCTCAAGGCCTCACGTGGGTGCGTATCGCGATCTTCGCGGCGCCCGCGATCCTGATCTCACTCGCAGGCAACGGGTGGATGCGGGGAGTGCAGAACACAGTCAGGCCGTTGCGGTATGTGATTGTCGGCTTTGCGGTTTCGGCGGTGCTGTGTCCGGTACTGATCTACGGGTTGCTGAGTGCGCCCCGGATGGGTTTGGCGGGGTCCGCCATCGCCAATCTCGTGGGGCAGTGGCTGGCCGCGATCCTCTTCTTGCGGGCCCTGCACGCCGAGCAGGTTCGACTTCGGATGGATCCGCCGGTGTTGCGTGCGCAGCTGGTGCTGGCGCGTGATCTGCTGGTGCGCAGTCTGGCGTTTCAGGCCTGCTTCATCAGTGCCGCGGCGGTGGCCGCACGGTTTGGGGCGGCAGCACTGGCGGCGCACCAGGTGGTCCTGCAGATGTGGAGTTTTCTTGCGCTGGTTCTTGATTCGCTTGCCATCGCGGCGCAAACCCTTGTCGGCGCCGCGCTGGGAGCCGGCCGGGTGCCGCAGGCCAAGTCTGTCGCGCGAAGGGTGACGATGTTCTCACTGGGCTTCGCGGTGGTGTTGGCGGCGCTTCTGGCGCTCGGTGCGCCGGTGTTGCCGGGGCTGTTCACCTCCGATGTCGCGGTGCTGCATCAGATGCGGGTGCCGTGGTGGTTCCTGGTGTGCCAGTTGCCGATTTCGGGTGTGGTGTTCGCGCTGGACGGAGTGCTGCTGGGTGCCGCCGACGCCCGGTTCATGCGCAACGCCACCATGATCAGCGCATTGTGTGGATTCCTGCCGCTGGTGTGGTTATCGCTGGCGTACGGATGGGGACTGACCGGAATCTGGTCCGGCCTTACCCTTTTCCTGGTGCTGCGGCTGATATTGGTTGGTTGGCGCGCATTGTCCGGACGCTGGGCGGTGCCGGGGTCCGGCTCGTGATCACCGCGTCGGTGGGTACTGCGGATACTGCGGCTGCGGATATCCGGCCGGTGGCGGTGGATATCCCGACGGCGGGTAGCTCTGGTAGACCGGTGGCTGTGCGGCCAAACGCCGAATCTGCCTGATCTGCCCCATGTTTCCGAAGATCGCGATCCAGTTCATGACCAGGATGGACAGAAAGCTCCACCACCCGGCTGCCAGATTGTGGGTCTGTGCGTCGCGGTAGGCGGCCTCGCACTGCTCAAGTGTGCCGGTGATCGTGTAAGACCGGGTGCTGAACATGATCAGCATCCCGGTGTGTTTGGTGAGCCGCACCTGGAAGTACCTGGGTGCTGCGGTCGGATAGTGCTGCGGGTACGACATGAACTCTCCCCCTGATCGTGTAGCTCACTTGATGATATCGGGGGTTTGCCAGGCCGTGCCTATGTGATCCAGGTCACTTGCGGAGTATTCTGGGAAACGCTGGATGAGGAGGTGTTTCGAAATGAACCTTGATCGATTTGCCGTGTGGACCGGCTACTTCCTCGGGCTGGTGTCGGTCACGATCACCGCGCTGGGGCTGGCGGCGTTGGCCTCCGGGCATCACGGCTGGGGAATGGTCGCGGCCATTGCGTTACTGGTCACCGCGGGGCTCGGATTCGCGGTAGTCGGGGGCACGGTGCACCACGACCACAAAGTCCACAAGGAAACGCCGCACCTGATGTAGGGGTTGAAAGATCGCCTCGATGGATGCTCCTAGAATATAGGCTTACCTAAGTTAGGGCCATCGATCGAACGGAGCCACTCGGGCCGATGAACAGTCCCACCGGTTATCGAATCGGGCGAGAGATCACCGATGTGGCTGCCGAGGTCGTCGATGCGGGCCCTCCGCCGTTGCCCTCGTTTGAGGGCACCCGTTACGGGTTGCGCCCCGTTGATCCGGAAGGCACGGATCCGGACATGCTCAGCGAGTGGTTTGCTCGACCTCACCTGGTCGAAACCTGGGAACAATCCTGGTCGGCTGAGCAATGGCGGGAGGATGCCTCATACCGGCTGGCTGGACACTACTCCCTGCCCTGCATCTTGTCGGTGGACGGAATCGAGATCGGGTACGTCGAGCTGTACCGCGCTGCTCGCGATGAGATCGCGCGGATCTACGGCGCGCACGCGCATGACATCGGCCTCCACGTAGCGACCGCAGACACCCGGTATCTGGGTCGAGGTGTTGTGTCGGAGTGGATGCGGCTGCTGCCCTCGGCGGTGCACCACGCTGATGTCGACTGCCGCCGGATGATGATCGAGCCGTCGGTGTCGAATGTGCCGATGCGGAAGGCGCTGGACAGACTCGGTTGGACGCTCCTGGGTGAGTTCGATATTCGGCCGGACCGTCGGATTGCCCTGTACCGCTTGGACCGCTAGGAGTTCTGGCTACGCCCGCGCGCCATGATCGCGGCGCGACGTTCCTCGACACCCTCGGCGATGGAATTCTGCTCGATCCACCGATGCGCGTCGTCCAGGGCCACCTGCAGGCCGTTGCCGACAAGCTCGGACTCGATGCGCCGGTAGGAGGCCAGGAGCTCACGTACCGCGGGCTGGTTGTTCCCGGCGATGGTCGCCGCGAGCCGCTTGGCCGCTTGCAGCAGGTCCTCGTGGGCAACCACCTCGGTGACCAGGCCGGCTCGTAACGCGTCCTCGGCCGAGAGGTAGTCGCCGGTGAGGCTCATGCGCCGCGCCAGGCCACGTCCGACCGACAGCGGCAGCAGCGTGGTCAGCCCCCAAGTGGGCAGGATGCCAACGCGCGCATGGGTATCGGCGAAACGAGCCTTTTCGGAGGCGATCAGGATGTCGCAGGCCAACGCCAGCTCCAGGCCGCCGGTGACGGCGGCGCCGTTGATGGCACCGATGACCGGCTTGGACAGCTCCGGCCACCACGGGTCCAGGGTGTCGGCCCGATCGCCGCTGCCCAACTCCTTGAGGTCGACACCTGCGCAGAACACCGGGTCGGCGGCGGTCAGGATCATCACGTCGACGTTGTCGTCGGCGTCGGCAGCGGTGACGGCCTTGACGATCTCGTCGCCGAGCGCCTTGCTCAGCGCATTGCGGGCCTGCGGACGGTTGAGCGTGATGGTGCAGATCCGGTCTTCGGTCTGCGTCAAGAGAATTTGTTCGGTCATGCGTCGATAACCTCCTTGGCGATACGTTCGGCGTGGACGGCACGGCCTCCGAAGAGTGCCGAATTGCTGACGGCCCGTTTGTAATACAGGTGGGCCGGGTGTTCCCAGGTAAATCCGATGCCGCCATGGCTCTGAATGGCCTTGGCGGTTACCTCTACCGCTCCCGCGGACGCTACCTGCTGGGCGATGCTCGTGGCCAGCGCAGGGTCGTCAAGGCTTGGGTCGTCATGTGACCATGCCGCATGATAGGCAGCGCCACGCACATTCCCGGCGGCCGCGGCCATATCGGCGAGGCGGTGCTTGACGGCCTGGAACGACCCGATGATCCGTCCGAACTGAATTCGGGACTTGGCGTATTCGGTTGTCACGTCCAGCATGCGGGCAGCGATACCGGCCTGTTCGGCCGCCAGCGTGGTGGCGGCAACGTCCAGCGCGTGTGATACGGCCGAGGCGCCGTTCCCGACTTCGCCGATCACCCGTGCGGGAGTCGAGTCGAAGTGGATGTTGGCCTGGCGCCGGGTCAGATCCAGGGTGGCCAGGGCATGCCGATCAACGCTCGGCGCGTTCCCGTCGACCGCGAAAAGGGTTGGACCCGAGTCGGTATCGGCCAGCACCAGAATCACGTCCGCGGTGGCGCCGTCTGGAACGTGCTCGGCGTCGCCGGTGAGCTTCCATCCGTCGTCGTCGGATTCAGCGGACACTGTGATGGCGTCGGCGAGCCGGGTTCGCCCTCCGGCCAGCGTGATCGTCTTGTCGCCGGAGGCCAATGCGGGTACCCATTCGGTAAGTGCGTCGCCGTCGCCGCTGGCCACCAGCGCGGCGGCGCCGAGTGCTGCGCTCGATATCCACGGTAGACACGCCAACGCTCGTCCCAATTCCTCTGCGACGATGGCTAATTCGATTACGCCCAGGCCTCCGCCGCCATATTCTTCGGGCAGGCTCAGTCCCACGACACCCAGCTCGGATCCGAGGGCGTGCCAGGCCTCCAGGTCGATGGTGCCGGCATCGGCGATCTGGCGTACATGCTCGGGTGTCCAGACCCGTTCGCACCAACTACGCACCAGCGAACGCAGGTCTCCGTGCTCTTCGGTGAACTCGAATTCAGCCACGGGGCACCTCTTTCCATGCTTTGTCGGTGTCGACCCGGATATCGCCCGGTAACCCGAGAACGCGCTCCCCGATGATGTTGCGCATCACGTCGGAGGTGCCGCCCTCGATGGTGTTGGCTTTGGACCGCAGGAAGGCCCACATGGTGTCGGCACGGCGGTCGTCCTCGACGACGCGCCGCATGTCGTAAGAGGCGTACAGAGTCGCCTCGATGCCTAGCAGTTCGACACAGAAGTCGTAGATCTGCTGGTTGAGCTCCGCGCCCATCAGCTTGCCGATCGACCCCTCCGGACCCATGGGCGCATCGCCCTGGGCGGCGATCCTCATCTGGGTGCCATAGCGGTTTCCCTCTGAGCGCACGAACAGGTTGGTCAGCTTGGCCCGCAGCTCGGGGGTGTGTAGGTCGGGGCGTTGCTTCCACAGATTCAGTGCGTTGCCGATCGATCCGCCGGCGCGACCGTGGTCGAACGCACCGCCCAGCGCGCTGCGCTCGTTCATCAGCGTTGTCATCGAGACTCGCCAGCCGTCGCCCTCGTTGCCCAGCCGATGTGCATCCGGGATGCGGACATCGGTGAGGTACACCTCGTTGAACTCGGCATCTCCGGTCATTTGGCGCAGCGGACGGACCTCGACGCCCGGATCGGTCATATCGACCACGAAATAGGTCAGGCCCCGGTGCTTGGGCACGTCGGGATTGCTGCGAGCCACCAACAGTGCCCAGCGTGCCTGATGGGCGCCAGAGGTCCACACCTTCTGGCCGTTGATGACCCATTCGTCGCCGTCGCGTATCGCGCGGGTGGCCAGGCCCGCGAGGTCGGAACCGGCCCCGGGCTCACTGAACAGCTGACACCAGAGCTCCTCACCGGTGAACAGCGGGCGCAGAATCCGCTGGGTCAGCGCGGGTTGCCCGTGCGCGAGCACCGTGGGTGCTGCCATGCCGTAGCCGATCACGTTGATAAACAACGGGTCTGGCATGCCCGCCGCGCGCAGGATGGTGTCGGAAACGGACTGGAGCGCAGGAGGCGCGTCGAGGCCGCCGAGGCCGACCGGGAACTGAACCCAGGCCAGGCCCGCGTCGTAGACGGCGCCCAGCAGCTCGGTAACAGGGGTGGAAGCGGGGGGATGGCTGGCGAGAACCTCGTGCGCGGCGGCCGCGATGCGTTCGCGTAGCGCGCTAGACGGCTCCGATGACGTCACTGGCATGACTTACGTATACACGCGCATGTGAACTAACCGGTGGGTGGGGCATGGCGTCATCGGAATTGTCTTTCTACTGTCGTAGGTATGTGCAGGAACATCACCGAACTACGCGGGTTGGAACCTGCCGCGACCGACCAGGAGATCGAGGCGGCGGCGCGGCAGTACATCCGCAAGATCAGCGGGATTCAGAAGACCTCCGATGCCAACCGGGAAGCGTTCGAGCATGCGGTGGCGGAGGTGACGGCCACGACGATGCGGCTGCTCGCCGTGCTGCCTGCGCGGCGTCAGCCACCCAAGACGGTGCCCCCGTTGCGGCGACCCGAGGTACAGGCACGCATCGCGGCGCGCGGCTGACCGATCTGATCTCAGAACTTGTAGGCGGGCGCGAGAATGTTTGCGACCCGGCGATTTTCCACGAGGCAACCGGGGCCGTCAGGGGAGTACTTCTGCGATGCGTAGTACAGCGACTGCTGGACCACGCCATAGCTGGTCTTGAAGGTGATCATGCAGGACACCCACCACTGGTTGTTCCAGTCTGTGGGTTTCATGATGTTGTACTCGGCAGCGCGGTGACCCTGAATGGTTGTCTCCACGCCGTCGGCCGGCAGTGAGTCCTCATATGTGCGCCACACGACCGCCTCGACAGCCAATTGATAGTTGTTGCGCGAGTCGTACCGGCAGCGCAGCCCCTCTTCGGGCGCGGGTGGCGTCTGGTCAAGGCCCGCGGCCGCGATGACCGAGCTGGGGATCTCGTAACAGGGATCAAAGGGGCGCGGATCGGTGACCGATACAACCGGCCATTTGATCGTGGTGGTGGCGGCCCCTGTGCTCGCGGGTCCGGTCATCGGTGCCGTGGAGAACCGCAGCTGGAAGGGTGCGCTGGTGGTGTGCTCTGACGGTGCGGTACGCCAGACCACGAAGCCGCCCAGCGTCAGCGCCATCAGGGCAACGCAGAATCCAGCTCGGACTACGCCTGCCCGTTGGGCCATGCGAATTCACCTCAATCTGATCGGCCGCGGTGCGCCGAAGTCTAGCCGCGTGTCTATCTCATACGGAACATCGAAAACACTAGAACACGTTCTAGTCCGGGAGTATCGTGACGCCATGGCACGAATTGGGAATTACGCGGACGACGATGTGGCCGGCTGGTTGATGGGTTCGCCCGAGATGGCGCCCGGCTTCGCCGGATTTTCGGATGCGGTCTACAACCGCAGCCGGCTTCCGATCGGGGTACGAGAACTCGCACGTATGGCTGTGGCCTTTGCGAACGAATGCTCCGTCTGCCAGAACACCCGTTTCGTTCAGAGCGGAGAGTTGGACGCCGACTTCTATGCGGACGCCGACCAGTGGCGCACTTCGCCGCGATACAGCGACGCCGAGCGGATCGCGGCAGAATTCGCGCATCGCTTCGCGACCGATCATGTCGGATTACGTGAGGACGACGAGTTCTGGGCGCGAGCCCACGAGCACCTCGATGACGGGCTCTTGACGGACCTGGCGCTGTCCTGCGCATTCTGGGTGGGAAGCGGACGTGCGTTGCGAGTTCTAGACGTGGGACAGAGTTGCAAGATAAACCTGTAGGTACATTGGCCGGATGACGCAGGAACGGGAGCCCAGGCTGTGGGCGATCAGCGACCTGCATGTCGGGCAGTCGGCCAACAAGTCTGTTCTCGAGGAACTGCATCCGGCCTCGCCTGAGGACTGGCTGATCGTCGCCGGTGATGTGGCCGAGCGTAGTGATGACATCCGGGGCGCGCTGGATCTGTTGCGGCGCAGGTTCGCCAAGGTGATCTGGGTGCCGGGTAACCATGAACTATGGACGACCGCGCGTGATCCCATGCAGATCTTCGGGCAGTCTCGCTATGACTATCTGGTCAATATGTGCGATGAGATGGGCGTCGTCACCCCCGAGCATCCGTATCCGGTGTGGGTGGAACAAGGTGGTCCCGCGACCATCGTGCCGATGTTCGTGTTGTACGACTACACGTTTCTGCCGGAGGGGGCCAACTCCAAAGCCGAGGGTCTCAAGATCGCCCGCGATCGCAACGTCGTGGCGACCGACGAGTTCCTGCTCTCCAGTGAGCCTTTCGCGACACGCGATGCATGGTGCCGGGATCGGTTGCGGTACACCAGGAAGCGACTGGAAGATCTGGACTGGATGACGCCGACAGTCCTGGTGAACCATTTTCCTCTGGTGCGTGAACCCTGTGATGCGCTGTTCTATCCGGAGTTTTCGTTGTGGTGCGGAACTACCGAGACCGCGGACTGGCATACCCGCTACAACGCGGTGTGTTCGGTGTACGGACATCTGCACATCCCGCGGACCACCTGGTATGACGATGTCCGGTTCGAGGAGGTATCGGTTGGCTATCCGCGGGAATGGGCCCAGCGCAAACCGTATTCGTGGCTCAGGCAGATCCTTCCCGTCCCGCACTATCCACCCGGATACCTCAACGAGTTCGGCGGTCATTTTGAGATCACCGAACAGATGAGGGTGTCGGCCAAGCGATTCCGTGAACGGCTTGCCAAGGAGCGCGCCAGTGACTGATGAGTTGATCGCCTCGGTGGTTCCCGATGTGCTGTCCTCGGCCGAGTTGTACGAGGATCCACCGGGGTTGACACCGCTGCCGGAGGAGGAGCCGCTGATCGCCAAGTCGGTGGCCAAGCGGCGCAATGAATTCATCACCGTGCGGTACTGCGCGCGGCAGGCCCTGTCCGTTCTTGGCGTGCCCGAGGTTCCGATCCTCAAGGGGGACAAGGGGCAGCCATTGTGGCCCCACGGAGTGGTGGGCAGCATGACGCACACCGAGGGATTTCGCGGCGCGGTGGTGGGCCGCGTAGGCGAAGTGCGTTCGGTGGGGATCGATGCCGAACCGCATGACGTCTTGCCCAACGGAGTGCTCAAATCGATCACCCTTCCGGCCGAACGCGATGAACTCGCTGCCTTGCCAGGGGGCACGCATTGGGATCGATTGCTGTTCTGCGCCAAGGAGACGACGTATAAGGCGTGGTTCCCACTGACAACGCGGTGGCTCGGCTTCGAGGACGCCCACATCACGCTCGACCCGGACGGGACCTTCACCTCACGAATCCTGGTGGACGGTAAGGCCAACGACAGCAGCGTGCTCTCGACGTTCGACGGCCGGTGGATCATCGACAAGGGTCTGATCTTGACCGCCATCGTGGTGCCGTGACCGATCCCTTGAGCCGTGCGGGCCTCGTAATTGTCGATAAGCCCGCCGGGATGACGAGCCATGACGTGGTTTCCCGCTGCCGAAGGCTGTTTTCCACGCGCAAGGTCGGGCATGCGGGCACTCTCGATCCGATGGCCACGGGGGTCCTCGTGATCGGTATCGAACGCGCCACCAAGATCATGGGACTGCTGACTTTAACCACCAAGTCATACGCGGCCACCATCCGTTTTGGGCAGAGCACCAGCACCGATGACGCCGAAGGTGAGGTGCTGCAAACTGTTTCGGCTTCTCATCTGACGGATGGGGATATCGAGGCGGCCGTTGCCCGGCTGCGCGGGGACATCGAACAGGTGCCGTCCTCGGTGAGCGCGATCAAAGTGGACGGGCAACGCGCGTACAAGCTCGCGCGCGAGGGGCAATCCGTCGAGCTGGCGGCCAGGCCCGTGAGCATCTCGCGGTTCGATGTGTTGGTGGTGCGGCGGCCGGGCGATGGCTATGTCGACGTGGACGTGGAGGTCGACTGCTCCTCGGGGACCTACATTCGGGCGCTGGCCCGTGATGCGGGGGCCGCGCTGGGTGTCGGTGGGCATCTGACAGCATTGCGGCGCACCAGGGTTGGTGATTTCTCGCTGGAGCGGGCGCGCACACTCGACGAACTCGCCGACGATGCGACGTTGACACTGGATCTGGACACCGCTTGCCGGGATGGATTCCCCCGACGTGACTTGGATGCAGCGGAGGTTGATGCGGTGCGCAATGGGCGTCCGCTAGCGGCGGCCGGCATCGAGGGGACCTACGCGGCGGTGGATGCCGATAGTCGCGTCATCGCGTTGTTGGCCGATAAGGGTTCTCGTACCACGTCGGTGGTGGTACTGCGTCCGGCGAATTTGTAGCGGTCAGTCAGCCGCGGATCCACCGGCTTGGCGGATGCAACTCCCTGGGCATCCACATCAGCGGCTGCCGGTCGGCGAAATGCGGATCGAGCTCGGGGTTCCCGGGGAACCGGCCCTCGCCATCGGGCCAGAGGATCTGCAGGTACCGCACGCGGTTCGTCCGGTTGAACCACAGCCCGAACCCGAACTCGTTGTCATACCAACTCGGATCGATGGGCGAGAGCTTGACTTGGTAGTCGTCCACGGCCGGCAGGGCGAGCACATCCTCGAACGTCTCGCCGACCTGCAGCACCCGGCCTTCCTGTGCCTGCTTGGCGACTGCGTTGAGAGCACGCTGCATCATGGTGATGTCGTTGACGCCGTAGATCGCCAGCTCGGGCAGGCGCATGGTGTGCCACAGTCCCACGGTGTAGGCGAACGGTGGGCTTTCCTCCGCCGAGGTGGGGCCGATTCCCAGTGCGCTCCAACCGTATTCGGTGACGCTGCCGATGATGTCGCGATCGCTGTCGTTGTAGTCGTGGCGGTCGCCGTAGTCGACACACAGGAGGCACTCACACGCCGCGTGGTCGGTCATTTCAGTCGAGTACGACCCAAATCGATTGAGCTGCAGGGTTTCCCAGCTCCAGCTTCTTCTCGCCGCTGTCTGGTCCGGCGCTGTCAATCGACACCGAGATGGTTCCGGCGAAGTCCCGTCGTTCGTCGACCGTCACCCGGGCATCCAATGCCACGCCCACCGTGTCGAAGTAGCGCAGCATTTCAGGATCTGAGTCGGAGATCCGGGCCACTACGCCGGTGTCACCGTTGGCGCAGTCCGACAGCTGGCGAGCCGGGGGAGTGGGCACCTGCCCGTCGGGGCCGGGAATCGGGTCGCCGTGCGGATCGCGCTGCGGGTGACCGAGCTTCGCGTCGATCTTGGCCAGCAGCAGATCCGAGACGGCGTGCTCGAGCACCTCAGCCTCGTCGTGTACCTCGTCCCACCCGTAGCCGAGTTCGTTGACCAGATAGGTCTCCAGCAGCCGATGCCTGCGGACCATGAGTACCGCGGCCTTGCGGCCCTGGATCGTCAACGTCACGGCGCCGTACTTCTCGTGATCCACCAGACCTTGGTCGGCGAGCTTGCGGATCGACTCGGAGGCGGTGCTCGCCGACACGCCCATGCGTTCGGCCAGCATCTTGGTGCTTACCTTCTCGCGCGACCACTCCTGCGCGGTCCAGATCACCTTGAGGTAATCCTGGGCAACCGTCGTCAGGTCGGTGTCGGCGGATCCGGCGGGTCGGTCGGATCGAGTGGGGCTCACGATGCTTAGCCTAACCAGGCGCCAAGGGATGCTCAGCCTAACCAGCCGCCGCGTCCCGAAAGCCAAGTCGGCCTTCTCGCATCTTCCGAAGTAGGCTTTATGCCGTGCAACGCTGGCGCGGGCAAGACGAAATCCCGTCCGATTGGGGTCGGTGCGTTCTGACGATCGGCGTATTCGACGGAGTACACCGAGGTCACGCCGAACTGATCGGGCGTGCGGTGAAAGCGGCGCGCGAGCTCAATCTCAAGAGCGTCCTGATGACCTTCGATCCTCACCCGATGGAAGTGGTGTTCCCAGGAACCCATCCGGCCCAGCTCACAACCCTGACCCGGCGCGCCGAGCTGGCCGAGGAACTGGGTGTCGATGTCTTCCTGGTGGTGCCGTTCACCCCTGAATTCATGAAACTCTCGCCCGAGCGATACGTGCACGAGCTGCTGGTCGAGCGTCTGCACGTGGCCGAGGTGGTGGTCGGGGAGAACTTCACCTTCGGCAAGAAGGCCGCCGGGAATGTCCACATGCTCAAGAAGGCGGGCGAGCGATTCGGCTTCAAGGTCGACGCTGTCTCTCTTGTCACCGAGCATGCGGTCACGTTCTCCTCGACGTACATCAGATCCTGCGTTGACGCCGGCGACATGGTGGCGGCCACCGAAGCACTGGGCCGTCCCCACCGCGTCGAAGGCGTCGTGGTCCGAGGTGACGGTCGCGGGCGGGAACTGGGCTTCCCGACGGCCAACGTGGCGCCGCCGATGTTCGCCGCCATTCCCGCCGACGGGGTATACGCGGCCTGGTTCACGCTGCTCGGGCACGGTCCCACCATGGGAACCGTCGTGCCGGGTGAGCGCTATCAGGCGGCCGTCTCGGTGGGGAGCAACCCCACGTTCTCCGGCAAGGCGCGCACCGTCGAGGCGTTCATCATGGACACCGCAGCGGACCTCTATGGCCAGCATGTCGCCGTGGATTTCGTGGCGCGGGTCCGCAGCATGGAGAAGTTCGATTCGGTCGACGCACTCGTGGACGAGATGGGGCGCGATGCCCAGAAAGCTCGCACGATTTTGGCGCGAGGCTAGCCCGCCGGTACACTCCAACACCGGTGTGAGCTGCAGTTCGCGGTGGCCCGCCAGAAACATTCGACGCGAACCCCAGTGATGGAGAAGCTTGCCGTGGCATTGACTACCGAGCAGAAGAAAGAAATCCTCACCCAGTACGGGCTGCACGAGACCGACACCGGTTCTCCCGAGGCCCAGGTCGCGATGCTGACCAAGCGCATCGTCGATCTGACTGAGCACCTCAAGACTCACAAGCACGATCACCACAGCCGTCGTGGTCTGCTGCTGCTGGTCGGCCGTCGCCGCCGGCTGCTCAAGTACATCGCCAAGGTCGACGTCGCGCGCTACCGCTCGCTGATCGAGCGCCTGGGTCTGCGCCGCTGACTTTGTCTTCTCCTCGGCTGGGTCGTTCTGGAATCCGAGGCGCGGTATCTGTCGCTCTTGTCGTTGTCGTTGTCGGTGCGGTCGTGTTGTCGGCGTGTTCGATGGCATCGGCCACCGATGGCCTGGCCGTTGGTGACTGCGTCAATCTCAGCGGCACCGATCAGCACGCCAAGCTGGTCAAGGAACCGTGCGGCAGTCCTCAGTCCAATTTCAAGGTCTTCGCCAAGGCGGCGACCGATGCGGACTGTCCACGCGACGCCGACTCCTCCTACTACGCCAAGCGCGGATTCGGTCGCAAGAGTCAGGCTCTGTGCCTGGACATCGACTGGGTGGTCGGCAGCTGCATGAGCGTCCCCGACAAATGGGACGGTGACCCGGTGCGGGTCGACTGCAACGACGTCAACGCTCAGAACAAGAAGCGCGTCACTCAAGTCCTGCAGGAAGTCTCGACCGCCGACGAATGCATCACCGGGCTTGGCTACCCGTACGTCGACCGTAACTTCACCGTATGCGTGGAGGAACTGCCCTGATCAAGGTGCATGGCCGCAAACGCCGCAGGTGATAGGGTGTCTGGGTTGTCATGCTGGTCCCGCCGGGTAACGGGCGGTCTTCGGTAGTGGCTGCCGGGTTCGACGCTTGTACTCATCGATTCCCCGGCGGCTTCGATCGAACGGCCGTGGCCGATCACCTTCCGGGTCCACTTCGCGCTGGTACGTCCGCGCGCTGACCGCGTGATGGCACGCATGCCCAATGCAGCCACGTGCTGCTCACTGAGAATGTATGAGAGGTATTCCAGAACTTATGTCTGTTACAGAAATTGAAGAAGGCGTTTTCGAGTCCACCGCGACCATCGACAACGGGACCTTCGGCACCCGCACCATCCGGTTCGAGACCGGACGGCTGGCACAGCAGGCCGCTGGCTCTGTCGTCGCCTACCTGGATGACGAGACCATGCTGCTGTCGGCCACGACCGCCAGCAAGAGCCCCAAGGATCATTTCGACTTCTTCCCGCTGACCATTGACGTCGAGGAGCGGATGTATGCCGCGGGCCGGATTCCCGGATCCTTCTTCCGCCGTGAGGGACGTCCCTCCACCGACGCCATCCTGACCTGTCGTCTCATCGACCGGCCGCTGCGCCCGACCTTCGTCAGCGGGCTGCGCAACGAAATCCAGGTCGTGGTGACGGTGCTGAGCCTGAACCCCGCCGACCTGTACGACGTGCTGGCCATCAACGCCGCGTCGGCGTCCACGCAGATCGCCGGGCTGCCCTTCACCGGCCCCGTCGGCGGTGTCCGGGTGGCCCTGATCGAGGGCCAGTGGGTCGCGTTCCCGACGATCGAGCAGCTGGAGACGGCCGTGTTCGACATGGTCGTCGCCGGTCGTAAGACCGCCGACGACGTCGCGATCATGATGGTCGAGGCCGAGGCCACCGACAACGTCATCGCACTCGTGGAAGGCGGAGCCGGCGCTCCCACGGAAGCCGTCGTCGCCGAGGGCCTTGAGGCCGCCAAGCCGTTCATCGCCGCGCTGTGCACCGCGCAGCAGGAGCTGGCCGAGAAGGCCGCCAAGCCTGTCGGGGAGTACCCCTTGTTCCCCGACTACCAGGACGACGCATTCGCCGCCGTCGCTGCCGTGGCCACCGAGCCGCTGTCGCAGGCGCTGTCCATCGCGGGCAAGGCCGAGCGCGACGAGAAGACCGATGAAATCAAGGTCGAGGTTCTGGGGCGTCTGCAGGAGGGCTTCGATGGCCGCGAGAAGGAGATCGGCGCGGCATTCCGTTCGCTCACCAAGAAGCTGGTGCGCCAGCGCATCCTGAAGGACCAGTTCCGTATCGACGGCCGCGGTGTCACCGACATCCGCGCACTGTCCGCCGAGGTCGCTGTGATCCCGCGGGCACACGGCAGCGCGCTCTTCGAGCGTGGCGAGACCCAGATCATGGGCGTCACCACCCTCGACATGGTCAAGATGGCCCAGCAGATCGACTCGCTGGGGCCGGAGACCTCGAAGCGCTACATGCACCACTACAACTTCCCGCCGTTCTCGACCGGTGAGACTGGTCGCGTCGGCTCGCCCAAGCGTCGCGAGATCGGTCACGGCGCTCTGGCCGAGCGTGCGCTCATGCCGGTGCTGCCGAGCGTCGAGGAGTTCCCGTACGCCATCCGTCAGGTCTCCGAAGCGTTGGGCTCCAACGGATCCACCTCGATGGGTTCGGTCTGCGCCTCGACGCTGTCGCTGCTGAACGCCGGTGTGCCGCTGAAGGCTCCCGTCGCCGGTATCGCCATGGGCCTGGTGTCCGATGACATCGAACTGGCCGACGGCACCACCGAGCGTCGCTTCGTTGCGCTCACCGACATCCTGGGCGCCGAAGATGCCTTCGGTGACATGGACTTCAAGGTCGCCGGCACCAAGGACTTCGTCACGGCGCTGCAGCTCGACACCAAGCTCGACGGCATCCCGTCGCAGGTGCTGGCCGCCGCCCTGTCGCAGGCCAAGGACGCCCGCGCCACCATCCTCGAGGTGATGGCAGAAGCCATCGACGCACCCGACGAGATGAGCCCGTACGCGCCGCGCATCACGACCATCAAGGTGCCGGTCGACAAGATCGGTGAGGTGATCGGGCCCAAGGGCAAGATGATCAACTCGATCACCGAGGAGACCGGCGCCAGCATCTCCATCGAGGATGACGGCACCGTCTTCGTGGGCGCCTCCAACGGTGAGGCGGCGCAGGCCGCGATCGACAAGATCAACGCCATTGCCAACCCGCAGCTGCCCAAGATCGGTGAGCGTTTCCTCGGAACCGTGGTCAAGACAACTGATTTCGGTGCGTTCGTGTCGCTGCTTCCGGGCCGCGACGGACTGGTGCACATCAGCAAGCTCGGCAAGGGCAAGCGGATCGCCAAGGTCGAGGACGTGGTCAAGGTCGGCGACAAGATTCAGGTCGAGATCGCGGACATCGACAACCGCGGCAAGATCTCTCTGGTCCCCGTCGGCGACGACGAGGCCGCGGATGCTTCCGCCGACAGTAACGGTGCGGCCGAGGCCAAGCCGGCAGATGCCGTCGCGGAGTAGCGTTCCGAGCGCCGTACGTCGCACGGTCCTTCCAGGTGGTCTCCGAGTAGTCACCGAGGCGATGCCCTCGGTGCGCTCGGCGTCCGTCGGCGTGTGGGTCGACGTCGGCTCACGCGATGAGGGGCGCAGTGTCGCCGGTGCGGCACACTTCCTCGAACACCTGCTGTTCAAGTCGACGCCCACACGGTCGGCGGCCGATATCGCACAGTCGATTGACGCCGTCGGCGGTGAGCTGAACGCATTCACCGCGCGCGAGCAGACCTGCTACTACGCACACGTGCTGGACTCCGATCTGGAGCTGGCGATCGACCTGGTGGCCGATGTGGTGCTGCGCGGACGATGCGCCAGTGAGGATGTCGAGGTCGAGCGCGATGTCGTGCTCGAAGAAATCGCGATGCGTGACGACGACCCCGAGGACCTGTTGGGGGAGGCATTCCTCGGGGCTCTGTTCGGAGATCATCCGATAGGCCGCAGTGTGCTCGGCAGCTCGGAATCCATATCGACGATGACGCGATCCCAGCTGCATTCGTTTCACGTCCGCCGGTATCGGCCCGAGCGCATGGTGTTGGCCGTGGCCGGGAACATCGAGCACGATCGCGTAGTGCGCTTGGCGCGCAAGTACTTCAAGTCGCATCTGGATTCTTCGGTGAAGACGGTGGCGCCCCGTAAGGGGAGCGGTCGAGTCACCGCGACACCGGGGCTGGAGTTGGTTTCGCGGGACGGCGAGCAGGTACACCTGTCGCTGGGCGTGCGTACCCCCGGACGTGGCTGGCAGTACCGCTGGGCGTTGTCGGTGCTCAACAGTGCGTTGGGTGGCGGGCTCAGTTCCCGCCTGTTTCAAGAGATTCGCGAGCAGCGTGGACTGGTGTACGCGGTCTATTCGACGGTGGACACCTTCTCCGATACCGGAGCGTTGTCGGTGTACGCGGGCTGCTCACCGGAGCGCTTCGACGAGGTGGCCAAGGTGACCTCGCAAGTACTGGGGTCGGTCGTCGAGGGCGGATTCACCGCGGCGGAGATCGAACGGGCCAAGGGTGCGCTTTCTGGCGGACTTGTTCTAGGGCTTGAGGATTCGGCGTCTCGTATGAACAGAATGGGCCGCAGCGAACTGAACAACGGTAAGCACCGCACGATTTCGGCGACCCTGGACAAGATCCAGGCGGTGACGGTCGACGAAGTCAATGGCATCGCCCGGCAGTTGCTCAGCGGCCGAGCCGGTGCGGCCGTAGTCGGTCCGTACCGATCCAAGCGGACGCTGCCGCGCGCACTGCGAACGATGATCGAATCCGCGAGCTAGGTGCGCGTCGGCAAGATATTCTCTTACTGATGGCCGCCAACGCGATCCAGCGCGTCAGAGAACTGGCGGCTGGCAGATACACCGGGATCGCGACCGCGATAATTCTGTTGTCGTGGTTGGGTTTCGCGTTCCTCCCGCAGCACGCCACCGCCCACAAGCAAGCGCCCATGGCCGAGCATATGCACGGCATGGATCACGCGAACATGGCGCCGATGGCCACGCCGGTGGTGCATCAGCCCGCGTTGTGGATCGCCATCGTCTCCTGGATTGTCATGACCATCGCGATGATGGGACCGGCCACACTTCCCGCGATCCGGTACGTCGAGCAGAACGTGCCACGGGGCCGTGGGCGTGCGCTGATTCTCTATGCGGCGGTCTGGCTCGCAATGTGGACGGTGGTCGGGCTGATCATCACCCTGGCGCTCCCTGCCGCCGGCAACGTCAACCGGTGGTGGTTGTTCGCGGGCGTGCTCCTGCTGACGGCGATGTGGCAGCTCACTCCGATGAAGTGTCGGGCGCTCGGCGAATGCCACCGCTCGCTACCACTGCCCCCGGACGGCTGGCCGGCGGCCAAGGGCCTCATGCGATTCGGAGCAATCAGCGGGTGGGCGTGCATCCGTTCCTGCTGGGCGATGATGCTGACGATGGCCGTCGCGCCCTCGGCGCACCTGGCGTGGATGGTGGGATTGACCGCCGCGGTCACCTGGGAGCGATTCACCCGGTATCCGCGCCGAACGGCATGGCTTCTCGCGGGCCTGTTCGTCGTCGCGGCTGCTGCGGTCGGGGTTTTCGCCATCCAATAGGGTTCGGGCATGGACATCAACGGCAGCGTCGCCATCGTCACCGGAGCCGGTTCGGGAATTGGACAGGCCCTCGCCTGGGGTCTGGCGGATGACGGAGCCAGGGTCGTGGCCGCGGACATCGATGCCGATGCTGTGGCGGCTACTGCCGCGGCGCGGGTGGGCCGCATCATCGGACAGCGTGCCGATGCCAGCTCGAGCACCGATATCGAGGCCCTCATCGCCTTGGCGGAGAAGGAATTTGGCCCCGTCGATCTCTACGCGGCCAACGCGGGCATTGGCTGTGGTTTGGGACTGGATATCGGCGAGGCCGCTTGGGACCTCGCTTTCGATGTGAATCTGCGCGCACATATCCGGGCGGCAACCTTGCTGACGCCGAAATGGGTGGAGCGCGGGCGCGGCTATTTTGTGTCGGTCGCTTCTGCTGCCGGGCTGCTCACCCAGCTCGGTTCGCCGGCCTATTCGGTGACCAAGCACGCGGCCGTCGGTTTTGCCGAATGGCTGTCGATCACATATGGCGACAAGGGGATCGGGGTGAGCTGTCTATGCCCGATGGGGGTGAAGACCCCCTTGCTTGACGGTCTCACGCAATCCGATGATCCCGCGACCAAGGTGGCCGGTAGCTCGATCACGGCCGCCGGGGACGTACTGCAACCCGAGGCCGTCGCGAGGATCACGCTGGATGCGGTACGTGCCGAGAACTTCCTGGTGCTACCGCACCCGCAGGTGCTCGACATGTACCGGCAGAAGGGCGCCGATTACGACCGGTGGATTGCCGGTATGCGTCGCTACCAGGGCGTACTCGAAGAGCAGGTCAAGTCCTCGTAGCCGGAGCACTCGCATGAATGTGTGATGCAAATCACACATTCATAATTTATGTGACTAACTCAGCTCTTGTCGTATCGCACCCTCGGCCTGCTAGCGTTGACGTAAGTTAGCAATTCGTCAACGAAGATGAGGGTGGTAACCGCGCACATGGCAGTCGATAACCCTGTTGACGTAGTGGTCATTGGAGCCGGCATGGCCGGACTCGGGATGGCGGCTCGATTGCGCCAGGCCCGGGTGGAAAGCCTGCTGGTTCTCGAGCAGGCGTCCGAGGTGGGCGGCTATTGGCGGCGCAACACCTTCGCTTCCGTCGCCGGCGACGAGTTGGCGGTACAGCAGTCGTATGCGTTTTCGCCCAACACATCCGCCCGTTCGGTGTGGGCCACCCGTGACAATGTCCTGTCCTATCACCGTGACCTCATCGCGCGGCACAACCTCGAGCCGGTGCTGCGACTGCGGCATCGGGTGACGGCACTTGCGTACGAACCCGCGAAGGCCACCTGGCGGATCACGGTGGCGGGTAAGAAATCGATCTTCGCGCGACGCGTCATCGTGGCGGTTGGCGCTGGAACATCGCCGGTGCCACCGCAACTCGACGGTATCGAGCAGTTCGACGGCCCCGTGCTCAGCACGGCGGACTGGGACCCGGACTTCGATTTCACCGGCCGTAATGTGGCGGTGATCGCGGCGGGCGCCAGCACCGTGCATGTGGTGCCCGAACTGGTCAAGAAGGCGGCACGGGTGCGGGTGTTTCAGCGCACTCCGGACTGGGTGCTGCCACGCTGGGGTGGAGAATCGTCGAGCACGGCCGGGCGGCTGCTTTCGCGTGCATCGGGATCCATTGCGGGACGGGTGGCCGGCCGTTCGCATGAGGCGCTGCGCCGGGGTTTGGTGTGGCGGGGAGTGGGCACCCGGTTCGTCGAGGCGGTGGCCGAGAATCACCTCAACCGCAATGTGAAGGATCCTTGGTTACGCCGCAACCTGCTTCCGGCCTATCGTGCGGGCAGCCGCCGGATTCTGTTCTCCGATGAGTTCTATTCGGCTCTGCAGCAAGACAATTGCAAGCTCGTTCCGTGGCCCGTCACCGGAGTGAGCGCCATTGGAGTGCGATCGGCCGATGCCATGACTCACAAGGCCGACTGTCTGGTCTTCGCGCTCGATACCCCCGAGGTGCTGATCGAAGCGCCGTTCTCCATCAAGGGGGTGGACGGCTCCACGCTGGACGAGCAATGGGGTTCCCAGCCGAAGGCCTTCCGCGGCGTGAACGTGCCCGGGTTCCCCAATCTGTTTCTGCTCACCGGTCCGGGTTCCGGCTCCAACGCGTTGGCGGGCCTGTCGCATATCGAGGCGCAAATCGATTATGTGACAGCGTCACTGGCTCTGGTTGATTCGCTGGCTTTCGTCTCCATCGAGGTGCGCCGAGAGCCCCTGGAGCGTGAGCAGGCGCGCGCGATACGGCGATTCGATCGAACCACCTGGCGCGATGGCGCGTTCCGCTGGTACAAGCCCACTGAAACCGTCGGTAGTGAGCTTTTCCCTGGTACGACAAGCGAATTCCGGCGTGCGCTGGCCGATCTGGATGCCGCCGACTACAAGATTCTTACCCAGCAGGAACTCATTTCCGCCAATTCGACGAAGTTAGGGGTAGCCCAATGACCGCAGTGCTCCCGGACGAGCTGACCAGAGAGAACACCAAGGACATCTCGAAGAACGACGAGTTCTTTGAGAATGTCCTGGTCAAGATCAAGGCCAGGCAGTGGACCCTGGCGGACTTCGACTGGGACAAGCCTGGGGCCGAGACCATCAACCCGGAGCAGTTCGACGACCTCAAGCAGTTCATGTCGGATCTGGTGTGGATCGAGCACATCGGTGGCCGGATGATGGGCACGCTGGGTATTACCGCGCCCAGCGACACGTTGCGTGAGATCTACAGCTACTTTCATGCCGAGGAGCAGCGGCACGCCAATGCCGAGATCGCGCTGATGCGCCGGTGGGGCATGCTCGAGGAGGGCGAAGTTCCGCCGCAGTCCGGCGATATCAAGGCCCTGTTGCAGGCGCTGCGCGGGTTCGACAACCTCGGTGACCGCCGACTGCCGTTCGTCTACATGGCCACTGTCATCCCGTTCTTCGAGGTCGGGCTCGACGGCGCCGTCCTGAAATTCTTGTCCGGCGAGGTCGAGGATCCGCTGTTCCATGAGGTGTTCGCCAAGATCAACTCCGACGAATCACGGCATTTGGCAATTGGTTTCGCGGTGATGGACATGCTGGGCACCCGCAAGTTCTCCCGGATGCTGGTGGAGGATGTGGCGCCGCTGCTCAAGCCGGTGACGATCGTGCGCGCGGTTGGCTTGGCCAATCCTCACGTCATCCGCTTCGCGGGCTTTCTGACCCGCGTGGGTGACGCGATGCGAAACATGGGTATCGACACGATTCTGATTCAGCGTGCGTTCGATCGCTATGCCGAATCAGGCGGTCGTAAGAGCAGCAATGCCAGCCGGTTGCCTGTCTTCCGGGTGCTGCGTTACCCCATCGTCAACAGCACCTACTTCACCGACTTCGATCATCCTCTGCATAAGGTGGGTCGTGCGGTGAACAAGTTCAACGACAAAGTGCCGTACCGCAAGAAGATCAAGACACCGACGTGGACCAACGACCTCACCGCGGAGACCGCGGTGTAGGACGGACCCGACCGGCAGAGGAGGGCTCTGAAGGACCAGATGAATCTGAAGTCCTTTGTTCCGGTCTTGTTCGTCCGCGACGTCTCTGCGAGTGCGGAGTACTTCGGAACGGCACTCGGATTCGCCGTCGACTTCCTGCACGGGACGCCGCCGTTCTAGGGCGGTGTGTCGCGAGACCAGGTGTGCCTGCACCTACGTTTTGTTCGCCGACCGAACTTCGCCGAGCTTGCGGCCTCGGAAAAATCCTTGATCCTGGGTGGGATCGAAGTGCCAGACGTCTGGCCACTCTTCGACGAATTCAGCAGCCGTGGTGCGCTGGTCGTCCAGGCCCCGGCCAAACAACCCTGGGGTGGAACGGATTTTCATGTCCGTGACCTGGACGGCAACGTTATCTCGTTTGTCAGCTACGAACAGGGCGAGCCGCGCTAGGCGAGGACCTCTGCGGGATCGGTGAAGGGCAGCTCGAGATCCTCGGCGACGTGGGCGTTGAGTAGGGCGCCCTCGTGTGTCGAGAGCCCCTTGGCCAGTGCGGCATCCTGTCGGCAGGCCTGCTGCCAGCCCTTGTCCGCCAACGCCAAGACGTACGGCATGGTGGCGTTGGTCAAGGCGAAGGTGGATGTGCGGGGTACGGCGCCGGGCATGTTCGCCACGCAGTAGAACACGCTGTCATGCACGGAGTAGGTTGGCTCGTCGTGGGTGGTGGGCCGCGAGTCGGCGAAGCAACCGCCCTGGTCGATGGCGATGTCGACGAGTACCGAGCCGGGCTTCATCTGCGCTACAAGTGAATTCGACACGAGCTTGGGCGCCTTGGCGCCGGGGATGAGCACCGCGCCGATCACGAGGTCGGCCCGCTTGACGGCCCCCTCGAGGTCCATGGTGGACGAGTAGCGGGTCCGGATCGTGCCACCGAATTCGGCATCCAGCTCGCGCAGCTTGTTGAGGTTGACATCGAAAACCGTGACATGGGCGCCCATTCCGGCGGCAATCCGCGCGGCGTTGTACCCAGCGACACCTCCACCGATGACGACCACATCGGCGGGGCCGACGCCCGGAACGCCTCCCATCACCACGCCGCGGCCGCCCACCGGGGTCATCAGGTGGTAGGCACCGACCTGTGCGGAGAGCCGCCCCGCCACCTCACTCATCGGGGCCAACAGGGGGAGTGCGCCGTCGGCGGTCTGCACGGTCTCGTAGGCGATCGACGTGGTTTCCGACTTCAGCAGCGCCTCGGTGCAGGGCAGGGATGCGGCCAGGTGCAGGTAGGTGAAGAGAGTCTGGCCGCGACGCATCAGGGCGTACTCGGGCTCGATCGGTTCCTTGACCTTGAGGAGCAGATCGGCTTCGGCCCAGACCTGTTCGGCACCGTTGATAACCTGCGCGCCCGCGGCTTTGAAGTCCACATCGGATATCGAAGAGCCCTCACCCGCGCCGGCCTGGAGGATCACCTCGTGGCCACGGCGGGTCAGCTCGGCCACACCGGCAGGGGTGGTGGCTACGCGGTACTCGTTGTTCTTGATCTCGGTAGGGATACCTACACGCATGATGCTTCTCCTGTTTCGGAACTAAGTCTCGTGTTCAAGTGTGAAGAAGCGTCGGGAAAGGCGCAATAATTATGTGGAAGATTCGGTACATTCCATCAATGACCGCGAAATCACCGGAATCTCGGTACGACATGCCAACCGCACCGAATGATGTTCGGCGCGTGGATCTTGATGACGTCGATCGCCGCATTCTGAGGGAACTGCATGACGATGCACGTATACCCAACAGTGCGCTTGCCGAGGCCGTGGGGATCGCGGCGTCGACGTGTCACGGGCGGGTCCGGCGCCTGCAGGAAACCGGGGTGATCCGTGGATTCTTCACCGATGTCGACCCGGCCGCCGTCGGACGGCCTCTGCAAGCGATGATTTCGGTCAGTCTGCAGGCCAACGCGCGCGGAAAGATCCGTACCTTCATCCGGGACATACGTCAGCTGCCACAGGTCATCGACGTGTACTTCCTGGCGGGCGCCGACGACTACATCCTGCACGTGGCGGCCCGCGACACCGAGGACCTCAGGTCCTTCGTGGTTGAGAAACTCAACGCACAGCCCGATGTCGCGGGCACGCAGACGTCATTGATCTTCGAGCACCTACGTGGGGGAGCCCCTTTGTAGGCGTCGCCGCTCAGCTGGTTGCCGGCGCCGGGTCCTCCACGATGTCGTTCGTGTTGCCGTCCTGGCCCACGATCCCGTTCTCGTCCACCTCGTAGACGTGCGCTTCGGCGATGTTGAAGAACGTGCCGACCACGCGAACCCGTCCGGACACCACGGCCCCGGCCAGAATCGGGTGGTGGATAAGGCGTTCCACCTGGATCGCCACATTCACGACACCGAGCTGGTCGACTTCGTTGAACCCGTGTGCCTCCGCGCTGGCGCGCGCGGGGTGGTGTTCCTGGAAGGCGATGAGGCTGTCGCGGGCATAGTCGAGCCAGCGTCCGACCGGAGTGGTCGGCGCATCGGTCGACTCGGACAGCAGTGCCTTCATCGCGCCACATGAGGAATGTCCGCACACCACAACCGAACTCACATTGAGTTGGTTGATAGCGAAGTCCAGCGATGCGTCTACCGAGCCATCGGCGGGATCGGTGGGCACCACATTTCCGACATTGCGGATCGTGAACAGGTCGCCCGGTCCACTTGCCGTAATGACATTGGGCAGGATGCGCGAATCACCGCAGGTGAGGAAGAGTGCATCGGGATCCTGGTAGTCGGCCAGTTCCGATACGTGCGGTCGCAGCGCACCCGAGCCGCGGCTGTTGTACTCGTTGATGCCATCGATGATCGATGCGCCCACGCCGTCGTTGTCGCTGCGTCGCCACGACCGCCACGGCACCAGACCGACAGCGCGCGAAACGAAATGCCGTTGCGGCCGGGTGGTGTGGGCGTGGTGCAACTTGGCGTGGGAAGACTCCACGATCATGACGGTGCCGCCGGCAGCCTCATGGGCGCGCTTCCAGTCGGAGATGGCCTCCGAGATGGCGTGGTCGACGTAGTCGGCGTTGATCGCGAGCGTGACGTGCGCGCCGGGGGGAACCGTGCTGAGCGTCTTGGTCAGTCGGGGCAGCGACAAGAAGCTCAGGGTGCCGTCGAGCTCGACATGCCACTGTCGCGATCCCTCGGTGCCGAACGGACGTGCGTCCATGTGTGCCCGCATGACCCGGCCCACCAGGATGCCGATGGCCACGACGAGTCCGATGCCCACGCCTTCGAGCAGGTTGAGGAACACGACGGACACGATGGTCACCGCGTAGACCGCCAGATCGCCTGTGCGCCAGGCCAGTTTCATGTGGGCCAACTTGACCAACTGGACGCCGATGATGATCAGCAGACCGGCTAGAGCGGCCTTGGGAATGAGCTGCACCACGCTGCTGAACAGCGAGGCGAACAGCAACACCCATACGCCGTGCAGGATGGATGAGGCGCGAGTCTTGGCGCCCGCGGCCACGTTGGTCGAGCTGCGCACGATCACGCCGGTGACAGGCAATCCGCCCAGGAAGCCCGAGGCCACGTTGGCGCTGCCCTGGCCGATCATCTCGCGATCGAAGTTGGTGCGCGGACCGGTGTGCAGTTTGTCGACGGCGACCGCGGACAACAGCGACTCGACACTGGCGATCAAGGCGATGGTCAGCACGCCCAAAAGCACTCCGGCCCAGTCTCCGTCGGCCGGACCGATCAGCGTCGGGAAGCTGATCGCGTCAAAGAAGTCGCCCGACAGGGAGATCCGCTCGGCCGGGGAGTTGGTCAGGACCGCGAAGGCGGTCGCGGCCACGATCGCCACTAGGGCGCCGGGGATCATCCGAACCTTGGGCGGCAGCTTGGGCCAGAGCAACAGGATCGCAATGACCATGACGCCGATGATCACATCGGGGAGATGGTGGTTGATGATCCCCTGGGGCAGCGCCTTCAGGTTCTGCCACGCGGAACTGCGCGATGAGCCGCCCATGAGAACGTGGACCTGTTGCAAAGCGATGGTCACACCGATGCCGGCGAGCATGGCGTGCACCACAACCGGCGCGATGGCCAGGGCGGCGCGGGCGATCCGGCTCAGGCCGAACAGGATCTGCAGCAAGCCCGCACCAATGGTGATCAGGCAGGTCATCTGCCAGCCGAACTTGTTGATGATCTCGGCCACCACCACGGTCAGGCCGGCGGCTGGACCGCTGACCTGCAGTGGTGATCCGCCAATGGCACCGGCGACAATGCCACCGACCACGGCAGCGATCAGACCCGCCATCAGCGGGGCACCGGAGGCGATCGCGATGCCCAGAGAAAGTGGCAGCGCGACGAGGAAAACGACGAGGGAGGCGGGGAGGTCGTGCCGCAGATTCTGCAGTAACGACGGCTTCGAAGCCTGCTCGGTGACGGAAGTCGTCATGACAGTAAGCCCTATCGGGAAGAGGGGTCGCTGCAGCTGCGGCTAGATGCGCGTGCGCGACAGAGTGGATAGATGGGTGGGTGAGACGCGTATGGCGGCTTCTTTGCCGTCACGGCGACTGCTCAGCGTCGATCTATTCCAATGGTGATAAGGCGTTGTCGTCCCAAATTGTCGGGTGCGCGTGAGAACACGAAGCCTCGCGACACCAAGAGCGCTAGGAGAGTGGCGCCCAACAGTGCTGTCATCACGAACGCGGCGGGAACGGGTATCGAGCCAGGTTGCTGGCGGATCCGTGTAGCGGTCGCGCTGATAGGACTCTTGACGTGCTCGTGGACTTCCTCGGGCAGCAGGTTCGATGCTGGCGAAGTTCCGATGATGGCTGCTCGCCATCCGAACATCTGCCCGTGTGTGGCAGGGCCAAGGAAGCACAAGGCCGCAAGAAGAGCGATCGCGACGCCCCCTGCGCGCATGTATCGCTTGCGGCCCGACATGGGCTTCAGAGTACCAGTGCGGGCCTCAAACTGGAGGTATCGCAGCTAGAGATATGTTTCTGAGAGGAACCTGAGAGCGTTGCGTGACCCCGGCAAATGGTTGCCAGAGTCGTGACCACCGTCACAGTTGGTTGCTCGACTGAGGAAAATTACAGTCGATTACCCGATCAAAAAAAGGCTCAACCAGGAGTTGACATCATCGCCTGGCAAATCGATCGACTGATAGACGTAGCGTAGCTCGGGTAGACGCCCGGTGTCGTCCTGGTGAACTTTCCTTGGTGCGGCAACATCGCCATTGCCCGGGCGGGTGACTTTGCCTCTCGTAGTCGGGCGTCCTCTGTGCCCTCCCGGCACCGGGGATTAGGGTGACCGGCGTGACTAATATCGCGACCGGAGTGCTCGGAGCGCAGGGCAAGGTTGGCCAGGCCATGTGTCAGGCCGTTGAGGCCGCCGGGGATCTTGACCTGGTGGCCGCCGTCGACAAAGACGACCCGCTGGAGGCGCTCACCGCGGCCCGCGTCGTCATCGACTTCACCCATCCCGATGTCGTCATGGACAATCTGAAGTTCTTGATAAGCAACGGTATTCATGCCGTTGTCGGTACCACGGGTTTCACCGACGAACGCTTGGATCAGGTGCGGGCCTGGCTGGCCGACAGCCCGGGCACGGCGGTGCTCATCGCTCCGAACTTCGCGATCGGCGCCGTTCTGTCGATGAAGTTCGCTCAGCAGGCCGCCCGATTCTTCGAGTCGGTCGAGGTCATCGAGCTGCACCACCCCAACAAGGCGGACGCTCCGTCGGGAACGGCCACGCGCACCGCACGACTGATCGCCGAGGCCCGCAAGGGATTGCCGCCGAGCCCCGATGCCACCAGCACGGGTATCGAGGGGGCGCGTGGCGCCGATGTCGATGGGGTGCGGGTGCATGCGGTGCGTGTCGCCGGACTCGTCGCCCATCAGGAAGTGTTGTTCGGAACCACCGGCGAGACATTGACCATCCGCCACGACAGCATCGACCGGTCGTCGTTCGCGCCGGGTGTGCTGCTGGCCGTGCGCAATGTCGCCGCCCGGCCTGGCCTCACGATCGGCATCGAGCCCCTGCTGGAGCTGTAGTGTCCGCCGCAGCCCGGGTCAAGATCCTCATCGCGTTCATGTGCGCGGCGATGGTCGGGTACTTCCTGATCCTGGGCCGGATGGGCGTCACATTGATCGGCACCGGGAAACCGGCGGCGATCGGCCTGGGTCTTGCCGTGCTTATCCTTCCGTTCATCGGCCTATGGGCGATGGTCGCCACCCTGCGCGCGGGGTTCGCGCATCAACGGCTCGCGGGTCTGGCCTCGGAGTTGGGACGCGATCTCGATGTAAGTGCTCTGCGCAGGACTCCATCAGGGCGCGTCAATCGCGAGGATGCCGACGCCCTCTTCGCGACGGTCAAAGCTGAGGTTGAGGCCGAACCCGACGACTGGGTGGGGTGGTATCGGCTGGCGCGCGCATATGACTATGCGGGGGATCGGGGCCGCGCCCGCGAGACGATGCGCACCGCCGTGCAGATGCAGCAGGACGGGGCAGGATGAGTCGTCTGCTGATCGTTCATCACACGCCGTCGCCGGCCACGCGAGAACTGCTGGAAGCGGTGTTGGCGGGCGTGAAGGACCCTGACATCTCCGGAGTTGAGGTCGTGATCAGGCCCGCTCTTGCCGCCACGATTACCGACATGTTGGATGCTGACGGTTACCTGTTCGGCACTACCGCGAATTTCGGATACATGTCCGGTGCCCTCAAACATTTCTTCGACACCGTCTACTACCCGAGCCTGGATCATGTCGCCACACGTCCCTACGGACTATGGGTGCACGGCAACAACGACACAGTCGGTGCAGTGTCGGCGGTGGACAAGATCGCGACCGGGCTCACACTGGAGAAAGCGGCCGATGCGCTTGAGGTGGTCGGGCCGATCGACGCATCCGTGCGCGAGCAGGCCTATAACCTTGGCGGCACGCTCGCCGCGATCTTGATGCATTGAGGAGACTGGCATGCCCGGACTTGCCGAACTTGCCCTGGGAGCCGCACCTATCGCCGGGGGTGCCCTGCTGGGTGCTGTCGCAGGCAATCTCAAGCCGCCGGATTTCCGGTCGTTGATCGCCAAGGATTTCGATCTGCTCGACCGCATCCCGCAAGAGCAGACCGAACGTCGGGCCGCGTTTCAACGCACGATTGATCAGCGGATCGACGATCTGATCGCGAGCACCGATCGCGGCCGGTCGCTGCGTGAGGCCGCGCTCTCTTACGGCGGTGGTTGGCGCGACGTTTTGGTGTTTGTCGGTGCTGTTCTGTTCACGGTGATCTGGTGGAACGTCGAACACACCCGGAGCAACTGGCTGGTCATGTTCCTGGTCATGCTGGCGCTTACGCTGGTGGCCGGTTTCTACGCGCTGCGCTCGCTATTGCGTTCGCTGCACGGACTGAGCGGCAGGTTGAGTCTCCGGTCCCGGGGTTCGTCATAACGCACTCTGATAATTCCGTGGCAAATTCGAATCTGTCATATTCGATATAGTCTGTTATCTCGGATTTTAGAGATTACGCGATGTTAATCGAATGGAATCTCTGGTGGCGCCGGGCATCCACGCAATGGACATAGATTGTGGCTTATCTATTCAGCCCACATGAAATCGGAAACAGCCTTGAACGCCACGATACGCGCGACCGACACTGTCGATATTCACCGGATGCTCTCGGTGGCGGAATCGGAATTGAACCATCTGCGCAAGTACACAACCATTTGGTATGTGGCCTGGTTGCGGGGCGATCTGGATGTATCCGCACTGCGTGCGGCGGCAACGGCTTTGCAGCACAAGCATCCGTTTCTCGCGGCCCGAGTCGACCCGGTCGGCCGCCGTTTTCGGGTCACCACCGAGCCCGTAAGGGACGTGGTGACTCTGCAGACTGAGCCGCTGGACGATGTCGCGACACTTCCGGTGTTGTCGCTCGACGACGGAACCTTCGCGATCCTGGTGCATCCCAGGCAAGCGGGTCACGCCGTCGCGGTAGGAGTCGATCATTCGATCGCCGATGCGCGCCTGAGCTATGTCTACTTCTACGAACTGTGGGAGCTCTATACCCAGATCGTCACGACAGGTGAGATTCCACATCCACCGCGCCAACCAATTCCTGTGGCGCCGGAGTCCGCGATGGAGAGCCGGGGGCTCATGCGCACCGCTCTCCCGGACAAACATTGGTTCGGTGCTACGTCCTGGGGTGGCCGGCAGCAAGAATCTTCCACCGCCTCAGCCCCCGTGCTGGGATGGAAGCAGCGCTTCGATCCGGAGACCTCCGCCGCATTGCGGACCGCGGCGCGGCACCGTCAGACCACCGTGAACACACTGATTACCGGTGTGATCGCGCTCGCGGAGCGCGCGTTGATCTTTGTGGACACCGACGAGCCGGTGAACCTGGGCTTCGAATCGCTCGTCGACTATCGCCGCCATCTGACGCCGCCCGCCGAGCTCGGTGAGATCGCCAACGGAATCATGATCGCGCGAAGCCAAGTCTTGATTCGCGGGAATGACGATCCCGTGCAGATCGGCGCTGAGGTGGCGCGTCAAATTCATGAGGACATTGACACGGGTTTTCTTGTGCAAAGCGTGCACCACATCGCTGACGGCGTTTTGACGGGCGGTTTTGGACCGTTCATCCGGATTACCAACCCCGGTGTGCTGCCCATCCCGCCCTTGCCGCAGGACGTGATCCTGGAAGACTTCGACGCCCAGCTGACCACGCCACCGGCCACCATCGCGGGCGGAGTGCTCGCGCCGCAGGCGTCCCGCTATGAGGTCTACTCGATCGGCGATGAGTTCACCATCGTGTGCAAATTTCCCGAGGCGTCGCTCACCGACGACCAGGCGGCCGCGCTGCGCACAGATATCGTCGCGCGGGTCCACGGGCTCGCGAACCGGTAAAGGGCGCTGCGCAGGCGGCGCTCTCCGTGCGTCGGAGGCCGGGGATCGTCATGGCCGCACCGTAAGCTAGCTGCGTGCCCGTTCCCACTCCTTACGAGGATCTGTTGCGTCTCGTGCTCGACCAGGGCACGCCGAAGTCGGATCGCACCGGCACCGGCACCCGCAGCGTCTTCGGCCACCAGCTGCGCTACCGCCTGGACGAGGGCTTCCCCTTGATCACCACCAAGCGAGTCCATCTGAAGTCGGTGATCTACGAGCTGCTGTGGTTCCTGCGCGGCGAATCCAACGTCCGCTGGCTCCAAGAGCGCGGGGTCACCATCTGGGATGAGTGGGCATCGGAGACGGGGGAGCTGGGTCCGGTGTACGGGGTGCAGTGGCGATCGTGGCCCACCCCCTCGGGTGAGCACATCGACCAGATCAGTGCCGCGCTCGACCTGCTGCGCACCGACCCCGATTCGCGCCGCAACATCGTCTCGGCCTGGAACGTGGGCGAGATCCCGCAGATGGCGTTGCCGCCGTGTCACGCGTTCTTTCAGTTCTATGTTGCCGACGGCAAGCTGAGCTGTCAGCTGTATCAGCGCAGTGCCGACCTGTTTCTCGGCGTTCCGTTCAACATCGCCAGCTATGCACTGCTCACCCATATGATGGCGGCGCAAGCAGGGCTGGGCGTGGGCGATTTCGTGTGGACCGGTGGCGACTGCCATATCTACGACAATCACATCGAGCAGGTCACCGAGCAGCTCAGTCGCGATCCGTATCCGTATCCCCGGCTCGTTCTGGCGCAGCGTGATTCGATATTCGACTACGAATATGAAGATGTCACGGTCGAGAACTATCAGCACCATCCGGCCATCAAGGCGCCTGTCGCGGTATGACGGGGACCATCGGGCTGATCTGGGCACAATCCCGCGACGGCGTCATCGGTGCGGATGGCGCCATCCCGTGGCGGCTGCCGGAGGATCAAGCACGCTTCAAGCGAATCACTATGGGGCACACGGTGATCATGGGCCGCAAGACCTGGGAGTCGCTGCCCTCCAGTGTCCGGCCGTTGCCGGGGCGGCCCAACATCGTGCTGACCCGGGATGCGTTGTTCGAACCGGACGGAGCGTTGGCCGTCGGGTGTGCCGACGCCGCGCTGGCCGCCTCCGATGAGGCGCCGTGGGTCATCGGAGGCGGCGAGATCTACCGGCTGTTCCTGCCCCTGGCGCAGCGATGCGAAGTGACGGTGGTGGACGCCGATGTGCCGGGTGATGCCCTTGCTCCGGAGCTCGACGAGAGCTGGTTGGCAGAGGGAAATGATTGGCAGACAAGTGAATCCGGGTTGCGATACCAGTTCCTGAGTTACCGGAAGGTCGACGTGTGAGGCCTGCGCTCCTCCGAGTGGTCATCGTGATGGCCGCCGCGGTGCTGGCACTTACCGGCTGTACCCGCGTCGTTGACGGAACCGCGTCGGCCCCCGCTGCCGCCGCAGGCTGGGGCAGTAGCCAAGGCGCCGGTGTGACGGTGGGCGGCGCGGGCGATGTCGCAGCCGGGATCACGGTGTTCGTCGACTTCCAATGCCCGTTCTGTCAGCGATTCGAAGCCGAGTACGGCGAGGAGATCACGAAGTACGTCACCGAGGGGCGCTTGCAGGTGACCTATAGGCCGGTGAGCTTTCTGGACCCGATCTCGGCCAGCGGTGACTACTCATCGCGGGCGTCGGCCGCGCTGTTCCTGATCGACAAGGCGGGTGCGGCCGATGCCGTGATCCTGGGCTTCATCGGGGAGATGTTCCGGAGGCAACCGGTCGAAGGCGTGGGGAACCTCACCAATCTGCAGATCGGCGAGATTGCCGCCGGTGCCGGAGTGACGGGCGATGTCTTGCACGAGATTTCGTCTCTTCAGGTCACCGATGCCGATCGGCAGCGGACGGCGGGCAATGAGCAGCAGCTGACGGACCACGGCCTGGGCGGTGTCCCCGGCGTCATTGACAGTTCGGGGGAGATGGTCGACCCGTCCGACGCCGATTGGTTGGCCCGCCTCGTGGGAGCCCGGTGAGCCGGGCGGGGCTGAGCATCGTGCAGGCGCGTCGCATCGCGATTGCGGCGCAGGGCTTCACCGACGTGCCCGCGACTTCGGTCACCCGTGCTCACTTGCGTAAACTCATCTCCAGAATTCAGGTACTACAACTGGATTCGGTATCCGTGGCGGTGCGTGCCCACTATGCCCCGGTGTTCAGCAGGCTCGGGCCCTACGACCGCTCACTTCTTGATGACGCCGCCTGGAGCCACAGCGCGCGTACGCCTCGGCTGCTCATTGAGTATTGGGCGCACGAGGCGGCGCTGATGTCCATCCAGGACTGGCCGCTGATGCGCTGGCGCATGCGCGAGTACCGGCACGGGCGATGGGCGCGAAAGTTCGTCGAGGAGAACCCGGGCCTTGTTGATGAGGTGCTGGCCGCCGTCGCCGAACTCGGGCCCTGTACCGCCGGTCAGATCGAGGCGCACCTGGAAAAGGAAGCGCCGGGCCGCAAGGGCCCATGGTGGGATCGCAGTGAGACCAAATGGATCGCGGAAGCCTTGTTCTCTTCGGGCGAGCTGACCACCGACAAGCGCGTCGGATTCTCGCGGCATTATCAGCTGGCGCACAAGGTGATTCCTGCCGACATCTACCAACGCGAAATCTCCGATGAGGAGGCCGTACTGGAACTGGCACGCCGCGCGGTGCGTGCGCTGGGCATGGGAACCGAGGCCGATATCCGTGACTACTTCCGGCTCTCGGCGGGGCAGATCAAACCGGCACTGGCCGCGCTCGCGGATGCGGGGGAAGTCGAGAGGGTAACCGTCGAGGGCTGGAGCGCGCCAGCGTATCTGGCTGCCGGGCAGACGATTCCACGTGCCGACCGGGGCACGGCGTTGTTGTGCCCGTTCGATCCGCTGATCTTCTTCCGTCCCAGGGTCGAGCGGCTCTTCGACTTTCACTATCGCATCGAGATCTACACGCCGGCACCCAAGCGGCAGTACGGCTACTACGTCTGGCCGTTTCTGCTCGACGGGCATCTGGTCGGCAGGGTCGATCTGAAGGCCGACCGTGCAGCCGGGACACTCAATGTCATCGGTGCGTTCGCCGAGCAGGGACAGGACCCAGCGCGCATCGCGGGGCCGCTTGCCGCACAGCTGACCGGTATGGCGTCGTGGCTGGGTCTGGATTCCGTCGCTGTCGGCAGGCGCGGCGACTTGGTCAGAGCGCTGGGCGGCGCGCTGGGCGGCGCGCTTCGAACGACACGGTGACGGGGTCGGCGACCTTCAGAGATCCCATCGCCATCGAGAACGGCTTCACCTGGTACGCCCGCTGCGATATCTCAGTGGTGAGGTGCAGCAGCTGGTCGTCGCCGTCCTCGGTCACCGCGAGGTCCAGCTCGACACTCTGCGTCACGCCATGGATCGTCAGCGGACCATGCATGCGGTAGTTCGCGGTCTTTTTGGTGATCGTCTCCGCGTGGAACTCGATGAGGGGAAAACGTTTGGCGTTCAGAGTCTTCAGCGCATTGGATCGCACGATGATCTTCTCGGGTGCCGAAAGTGGTGTCAGTCCACCTTCGCCACTTTCGACCTGCAGTGAGTCCACCTCGATGACGACACTGGCCGACGACGGCTGGTCATCGGGGCCGTCGACCGTGACGGTCCACGTCCTCATGGTGAGCGTCAATCGATGCCCTATCCGTGCTGCGGGTCCGGCTACGCCGGTGCGCAGGATCAGGGTGCCGTTTTCGGGTCCAAGCGTCCAGGAGCTCACGGGGCCGATCGTAAGGGTGTCATCTATCGCGCCGGCTGGGAACCGGTCGGCAACGGTTTGCGCCACTGATCGGCGTGCACCTCGATCCTGGTCTTTCCCGAGCCCGACCACGATGTGTTCAGGCCGAAATGCTGCGCCAGCTGCACAATTCGCCGACCGACGAACGTATCGGTGCGTGCGTGTACCTCGGCCCGCGCGTCCGGGTCGTTCCGGTGGTACGCCTCCAGTAGCGCTGCCGGTAACTCGGGGTGAGCACGAAACGCGCTGAACCCCAAGTAAAGAGTCGGATTATCCGAGGCAAGGCGCAGCGCATCTTGTTCGTGGAAGTAGGTGTACGCCCACTGGTGGTAGCGGTACCAATCGGTTGGGTTGGGATTGACGGTGCGCTCGAAGTCGATCTCGGAGGTGGCGCAGGTTGTGCAGCAGGCGAAGCACATGCGCGCGAGGATGCCCTCGGATTCCAGCTGAGTGAAGGTGTAGTGAAGGCGGCCATAGTCGCCGGTGTCGGTCCATGTCGTCTGCTCGGCCAGCCGTTCGTTCCACATCTCGTGGACCAGTGCGGCGGCCTCCTCGGGATCGATCTGGCCGGAATCGTCGACCCATTCGGCGACGGATTCTTCGACCTCGTCCCGCGACCAGAACCCGGCTACGAGGTATGGGCGGATGAACGCCCGTAGCTCAGCCCGATCACCGGTTTGCCATTCAAGGATGCGCACATGTCAAAGGTAGCGGTGGGAGTTGCGGAACGCATGCCGAGATGATGGCGGGAGTGCTCTGGTGACTGACCGGCCGTGACCGCCGATAGGGTGTTGCGCGTGGCTGAGATCGTGCCGCTGCGCGTGCAGCTGATAGCTAAGACCGACTTCATCGCGCCGGAAGACATCGACTGGAGCACCGATGCCGATGGTGGCCCGGCACTCGTCGAGTTCGCCGGCCGGGCCTGCTACCAGAGCTGGTCCAAGCCCAATCCACGCACGGCCACCAATGAGAGCTACCTGCGTCACGTCATCGAGGTGGGGCATCTGTCGCTGCTGGAGCACGCGACGGTCACCTTCTACATCACCGGTATCTCCCGGTCCTGCACGCACGAGCTGATCCGGCACCGGCACTTCTCGTACTCGCAGCTTTCCCAGCGTTTCGTGCCTGAAGCGGACTCTAATGTGGTGCTGCCGCCCGCCGTCGCGGACGACCCGGAGCTGGTCGAGCTGGTTCGCAAGGCCACCGACGCGAGCCGTGCTGCCTATGTCGAATTGCTGGACAAGCTGGAATCCAAGCTCGCCGACGTTCCCAATGCCGTGTTGCGGCGTAAGCAGGCGCGACAGGCTGCCCGGTCTGTGCTGCCCAACGCCACCGAGACCCGCATCGTCGTCACCGGCAACTACCGGGCGTGGCGCCACTTCATCGCGATGCGCGCCAGCGAGCATGCCGACGTGGAGATTCGCCGGCTCGCGATTGCTTGTCTGCGCCAGCTCACCGACCTGGCGCCGTCGATCTTTGGTGACTTCGACATCGCGACCCTGGCCGACGGCACGGAGGTCGCGATCTCTCCGCTGGTCTACGAGGGATAGAACCGAGGGATACAACACAGCCGCCGGGGGATAACCGCTTGGTCGCGGCGGGTATTCTCGTGCCGTGACAGCAGGTGAAACAGTGGCGCGGCTCGGCACCGTGCTCACCGCGATGGTGACTCCATTCGATGCCGATGGCGCCCTTGACGTCGACACCGCGGTCCGGTTGGCCGCGCACCTGGTCGACGCCGGGTGCGATGGCCTCGTGCTCTCCGGCACCACCGGAGAGTCTCCCGTGACGTCCGACGCCGAAAAGCTGACCCTGCTGCGTGAGGTGGTGGCCGCGGTGGGCGACCGCGCGCGCATCATCGCCGGGTCCGGCACCTACGACACCGCGCACAGCATCAAGCTCTCCCGTGAGTGCGAGGCCGCCGGAGCCGATGGCCTGCTCGTCGTCACCCCCTACTACTCGCGGCCCTCGCAGGCAGGGCTGCTGGCCCACTTCACTGCGGTCGCGGATGCGGTGAACGTCCCCGTCATCTTGTACGACATTCCGCCGCGCTCGGTCATCCCCATCGACTTCCACGTCATCCGCGAGCTGGCGGCACACCCGAACATCGTGGCTGTCAAGGATGCCAAGGGGGACCTGCATGGCGGTGCCCAGATCATCGCGGGCACCGATCTCGTCTACTACTCGGGCGACGATCCGCTGAACCTGCCCTGGTTGTCGGTGGGAGCGGTCGGATTCGTCAGCGTCATATCGCATTTCGTCGCCGGACCGTTGCGTGAGCTGCTGGTTGCCTACAACGCAGGCGACGTGGAAACGGCCCGCAAGCTCAATGCACAGATCGCGCCCGTGACAGAGGCGTGCCGGCGACTGGGAGCGGTGGGAGCAGTGAAGGCCGGGCTTCGGTTGCAGGGCATCGATGTTGGCGATCCCCGCCTGCCCAACGTTCCGCCGAGCCCGGAGCAGATCGAGGGATTGGCCGCGGATATGCGCGCCGCCGGGGTGCTGTAGGTGCCGATAACGCCACCCGAAGATCTGCGTGCGCCCGGTCCGCTCGCCGATGGCGCGTTGCGCGTCACCGCACTCGGCGGTATCAGCGAGATCGGCCGCAACATGACGGTTTTCGAACTGCGTGGGCGCCTCCTGATCATCGACTGCGGAGTGCTTTTCCCTGGTCATGACGAACCCGGCGTGGACCTGATTCTTCCGGACATCCGCCACATCGAGGATCGTCTCGACGATGTCGAGGCGCTGGTCTTGACGCATGCGCACGAGGATCACATCGGAGCCATCCCCTTCCTGCTCAAGATGCGCCCCGATATCCCAGTGGTGGGTTCGGCTTTCACCCTCGCGTTGGTCGAGGCCAAGTGCCGCGAGCACCGCATCACCCCCCGGTTCATCAAGGTGACGGAGGGCGAGCGGTCCACTCACGGCGCCTTTGAATGCGAGTACTTCGCGGTCAACCACTCCATTCCCGATGCACTCGCCATCGCCGTACATACCGAGGCCGGGACCATCCTGCATACCGGCGATATCAAGCTTGATCCGCTGCCTCCGGACCGGCGTCCCACCGACTTGCCCGGGCTATCCGGCCTGGGTGATCGGGGTGTCGATCTGTTCCTCGTCGACTCCACGAACTCCGAGGTGCCGGGCGTGGGTCCATCGGAGAGTGAGATCGCTCCCACCCTGAACCGGCTCATCGAGACCGCGCGCGGCCGGGTGATCATTGCGTGTTTCGCCAGCAATGTGGCACGGGTGCAACAGATCATCGATGCCTCGGTCGCGCACGGACGCCGTGTCGCGCTCGTGGGCCGATCGATGGTGCGCAACATGGGTATCGCACGCGATCTGGGCTTTCTCGACGTCGAGGACCGCGACCTCATCAACGTGGAGGCCGCGAACGAGCTGGCGCCGCAACGCGTTGTGATGGTTACCACCGGCACACAGGGCGAGCCAATGGCTGCGCTCTCACGCATGGCCCGTGGCGATCATCGCCAAATCACCCTGACTCCTGACGATTTAGTCATCTTGTCGTCATCGCTGGTGCCGGGCAATGAGGAAGCCGTCTACGGCATCATCGACTCGCTTGCGAAGGTGGGCACCCGGGTTGTGACAAACACCCATGCGCGGGTGCATGTTTCAGGACATGCCTATGCCGGGGAGCTGCTTTACCTCTACAACGCGGTACGTCCGCGCAATGTCATGCCGGTGCACGGCACCTGGCGGCATCTGCGTGCCAACGCCGAACTTGCGGTCAAGACCGGTGTCGATGAAGACCGGATCGTATTGGCGGAGAACGGCGTGAGCGTCGACCTGCACAACGAGCGGGCGCGCATTGCGGGACGGGTTCCGGTGGGCAAGATGTTTGTCCACGGCCTGGTCGACGGCGACGTATCCGATGCTACCGTCGGCGAGCGTCTGGTCTTGAGCAATGGCGGATTCATTGCGGTCACCGTCGTGGTGCGTAGCAACGGACGCCCGGTCGGCCGGCCGGAGCTGTTCTCACGCGGCTTCTCCGATGACGCCAAGGCCCTAGACCCGGTGACCGAGATGGTGATCACCGAGTTGAATTCACTTGCCGAACAGTCGGTCAGCGATACCGGCCGCATCGCGCAGTCGGTGCGGCGCGTGGTGGGCAAATGGGTTGGCGAGACCTATCGCCGCCAGCCCATGATCGTGCCGACCGTGCTGACGGTCGACTAAGACTTCTCTGCGAGCACGGTCCGTTCGAGTTCGGTGGTCGAGAGCCTGCGTCCAGCGGGTGCCAGATAACGCGTCTGGAATTCGGGGCCGCTGACATCCTCGAGCACCCGCCAGCCGTACTCGGCGAGCAGTGGCGCCACCGCGGCGGGGGAGAGGCCGAACATCCATACCTGGCTGCGCATCCGAAAACGTTTGTACAGCAGTTTGTTTCCGTACAGGTTCGAACCGTCGATGAAATCGCGTTGCACGTAGGTGAAGGCGAGGCGACTGCCTGGTGCAGCGGTGCTCAGATAGTCCAGCGTCGCCCGAACCGCGGGCTCGGAAAGGTACTGCGTGACGCCCTCCCAGATGAAGAAGGTGCGTGAGGTGCGATCGTGACCGGCCCGCAGCAGTGCGTCGGACAGATTGTCATGCTGGAAGTGGACGGCCACCAGGTGGACCGACGGCGGTAGTACCCCCACCGCCTGCTGGATCGCACGTCGTTTGGCGGCGATGTTCACCGGCTGATCGACTTCGAAGACCGGTATCGATGAGGTTCGGGACAGTCTGCATCCCCGGCTGTCCATTCCCGCACCTAAATTGACGACCGCTTCCGCAATGTCTGCCCACGAGGCCAACTGATCATCGATGTAACGCTTACGGCACACGAAGATGGACCAGGCGCCTTGGCCGCTTCTCTCCGCCAGCGTGATCAACAGGTTCCGCAGCGTCGTCCACGCGGTGAGGCGGACAAACCATCGTGACGCGGTGGGCAGGATTCGGGCCGCCAGGTCGTCGTCGACGATCCGGGACCCGGGCGGCTCATGCTGCTCGATGGCTGCGATGGCCATGGGGCCGTACGCAGTCTGTGCGGCGGGGTTTTTCCGTGACATGTCTAGCGCCTGTTGGTGAACCCGGCATCGACGGGGAGTGCGACGCCGGTGACGTACCGCGCATCCTCGGACACCAGCCAGGCCACGGCGTTGGCCATGTCCTCGGCGGGCATGAGAACCACCGGCAAGGCATGGCCGGTATCGGACATGCCTTCGGGCGCGCCGTTGGCGAACAGCTCTTCTGTCACCGGGTTCACCAGCATGGGGGTCGCGACACCGCCCGGATGAATCGTGTTCACCCGGATACTGTGTGGCGCAAGCATGTTGGCATAGGACCGCATGAGCCCGACCAGCCCGTGTTTGGCGGCGGTATAGGCCAGACCACCGGGGGTGTTCATCACCATGCCGGTCAGGCCGGCCACCGAGCTGGTCAGCACGATCGATCCGCCCGCGCCGCGCTCGACCATCGACGGCCGGGCCACCTCGATCGTGTGATACACCCCGGTGAGATTGACATCGAGCACATCGGTCCAGCCATCCTCACCGCTTTCGGGAGTGAGGGTGGCGATACCGGCGTTCGCAATCACGATGTCGACCGGCCCAAGGGCCTGGACACCGGCGTCGAAGGCGCTTTGCAATGCCTGCCGATCGCGCACATCGGCTTCGTATGCCGAGATGGCACGCCCCAGGGCATCGACCTCCTTGACCGTGAGATCGAGATCCTCCGCGGTGGCCATCGGGTACTCCACGGAGGGTATCTGTGCGCAGATGTCCACCGCGATGACGTTGGCTCCCTCGGACGCCAGCTTGATCGCGTGGGCGCGGCCCTGGCCGCGGGCCGCGCCGGTGATGAACGCGACCTTGCCATCCAGCTTGCCCATGTCAGTGGGTCAGATCGCCCTTGGCTGGATCACCTGCGGGAAGCGCTTCGGCGACAACGATTTCCGGCGCCTGACTGAGTAGCGGTCCTACCTTGCCGAACATTGCGGTGACGGCCGGCGCCTTCCCATGCTCTGCGAGTGCCTCGTTGCTCGCCCACGACTCGACGAAGACGAAGCGATCGTGTGCCTCGTGCAGGGAGTAGAGATTGCAGCCCGCCTCGTCGTGGACCTGGGGAATGGTCGCCAGGAGTGCGGCACGAACCTCGTCGCGCTTGTCGGGCTGGGGATACAGGAACGCCACCACAGTGGGCATGGAACACCTCTCGTCGTTGGGAGTGGATCGAATTCCACCGTACCGAAGCCAGCTGGGGCGCCCTGCGATCGATACGCTGTGGGGGATATCGAGGGAGGGATATGACCGATCACGACCTGGCGAGCGGGCCGCCCATCCGAACCGAGGTTGTCCTCACCGAAGAGGGGCGGGGCAAACTTGCCAAGGGCGCGCTTCAGACGGTTGCGCGTTCCCGGGGTGTCTGGATTCTGCTCGTCGGGGCCGTGTTGTACGTCGCGTTCTTCTTCGTGTTTGTGGCGGCTGGCGCCGGTGTGGTGATCCTGATCGTTGTGCTTGCGGCGGCGGCGCTGATCGCGTCGAGAATCCGTTCTCGTACCCAGCTGTCCATGCAGGCGATACCTGTCGGGACGGTGCAGCGTGTCGAGTTCGGGGCATCAGAATTCACGTTCTGGGTACTGCGCCCGACGACGAATGCCTTACTCGGGCAATCATTTCTGACCACTCGGCTGATGGTTTTGCGGGACTACGCCGAGATCAAGAACGTTGTGGTGAACGACAATGCCGTGGGGATTTTGTTTTCCGCGCGGCCGGGAATGCGTGAAGCCTTCCCCCGTGAACTCTTTCCCGACCAGGCCCTGGCGCTGATGTCTCGCTACACCAAGGTCAGCGGGACGTGGTCGCCTCCGCAGGCACCAGCGAGTTGATCCAGACGGAGTATTCATCGAGTGCGGCATTGAGACGCTTGCGGTCTACCTGGGTGCCGAACTGCTGAGCGCCAATCAAGATGCTGAAACCAATGCGTGCCATCGTGTCGGCCCGATCCGGAGCGAAGCCGGCTTCGATGTAGTGCTTGGTGAGATGTTGATGCCGTACCTGGTCCACGCGGTGCTGCGCCGCCGTCACGTAGCGGTCCGCCATCGCCCAGGCGCGAATGGCCTTCTCCACCTCATGGTCTGCCTCACGCGCTGCTTGCTCCAGCACGACCAGCCGTTCCTGCGGATCGGATACTTCGTCCACGCGGCGGCGCTGCGCGGTAGTGATGTCGTTTTCCCAGTAATCGATGACTGCTCGGTAGAAGCCCGCCCCACTGCCGAAGTGGTGGTACAGCGAGCCCGTGGTCACGCCGATTCGGCGGCATACCGCCGTCGTGGTGAGTGCGGGCTTGCCGCCAGCCGCCAGTAGTTCGAACGCGGCAGTGAAGTAGTCGTGGCGAGAGACCTTCTCGGTCATGCTCTCACCATAGATGAATCTATGTACGAGCGGAAGGGGAAATCTGAAGGTAACTGTATCTGCCCGCATGATTTCTCCAGTTAACAATTTGTGTATGATTTCAAGTGCAGTTCTGCATGCAGGATGCATAGTGCAGCAATACTGGGAAATAGGGGAGGTGCAAGTCATGTCGCAGAAATGGTTTGCGATGATGGGTGCGGTGGCAGGTTTGGCAATGTCGGTGGGTGCAGCGTTGCCTGCTGCGGCGGACCCTCCGAAGAATCCGTACCCGGACACCAGCAAGTACGCCAAGCTGGATTTCGAGGGATTCCGTATCGCTGACAAGCCCGGCCTGTGGTTTTCGACGCCGTTTGGCCTGGACTGCGGGATATGGGAGGACAGCAGCTTCGGATGCACCGGTGTCATTCCGGGTGCACCCGGCGGCGCCAACCAGGTTGGCTGGTTTAAGGGAGAGTCGGCGGCGCACTTCGATAACACTGGGCAGCCGCGGTTCTCGTCGGGGCAGGCGCAGCGAGTGTTGCCGGCCAACAACTACATCGAACTCGGTAGTACCCGCTGTGCCACGACGCCGGAGAACAATGTGTACTGCACCGGCGGAGGCAACTACGCGAGTTACTCCAACCAGTTCATGGTGTCGCCGGGCAAGACCTGGCTGGGGGCCCAGAGCTAGGCACCGACGCGCGGGGCGTGCGGCACCGGGCATCCGGCCGGTGTTGCCGCCGTCGCGTCGTGATGGGTGTAGGACGTATCCCGCATTCCGCCGAGCCTGGCCAGTGCCTGATTGATCACCGTCGCGGACCACCACAGCAGTTCACCATTGCGTTGTTGTGCACGGCGTTTGGCGCCCGGCAGCCTGTCCGTGAGCCGCCGCATCTGGACATTGGCGTGCACCGCGATGCCGGTTATCGTGGTCCACGGCTGGAGGCGCGCGTCGCGTAGGGGAGTTGCGCGCACAAGTGCGCGGACAAGGTCCTCGCCGCCGTAGTAGGCGGCGACACCCAGAACCGGGGTGAACACCAGTCGGCCGATCCGCCCGGCAATTCCCTTGTCCACGAAGCCGAATGCCGCGGTCATCATGACGTCGGTCCATTCCGAGGGGCCGCCGGCGTAGGCGACCATATAGTCCATCGTCTCCATGCCCTCGGCCACGGATTTCGGGATCAGCTCCTCGGCGACGCCGAATACGTAGGCGATGTATGCCCAATACATCACTGCTGCTTCAAGGTCGGCCATGCTGCGGGTGCGCCCGTGCTGATGATCGATCAGTGGCGGGATGAGCCCGAAGGTCATCGCGGCACCCATCATCATCGAATTGGAGATCGGGTTGCCGTGGTGAGCGAACTGTTCGTCGCCCCAGGAGCGCCGGAGCCCGGCGCGCACTTGTGCGTGCATCAGCCGAACCAGGACGGTGTCCTTGAAAGGTTGTGAAAAACGTTCCAGGGCTCCGCGATAGGTCATCTTGCGGAACCACGCGGTGGTCTCCAGATTTCTCCGCAGGGTGTCGTTGACGAATCTTCCGGTGGCCCCGGTTGCATAGGCGACTTCGTCGCCCACAAAGGTGCCGAAGGTGTCGCCGAACCCCATGCCAAACTTCGCCGCCAACGACGAGTTGTTCCATAGCTGGCGGCCCCGCTCCCAGAGCGCGGGGTCGTACCACGGGGGCGGATTATCGAGCTGCGCGAACAGCGCGACAAACTCTGCCGGCGGGTTTTCTATCGATTCGATGCCGTGGTCAAGGGCCCGGGTGAGCATCGCCCGTCCCTGGCGCGCAGGCATCTTGCGGATGCGGTCCACGACCGCATCCATCAGCTCGTCGCCCTGCCAGAGGTGATCGGCGAGCAGCCGGGTACGCGCCGTTTCCCTGGGAATCTCCTGGAAGTCCATCCATGGCGCCAGGATGTCCCTGCGGGATTGGGTCCACATCGCATCGAAGCGCAGCCGGGCAGGTGCGGGGCGCAGGTTCATACCTGCCCGCCAGTAGTAGTCGTTGGGATGCGTGCTGACCGTCGATAGGGCGCCGTTGCCACTCATGGGGAAAGGCTAGCGAGCGCGCAGGCATGTTGGCAACACTCATTGTCAAGTGTCTGGCCGGTTTTCCCGCGCCGGATCGACGGCGTCAATACAATCGGCCTCGCTATTTTGCTGACTCAGTAACCACGAATATCGGGAGGGCTTGGAATGCGGCTGCTGACTTGGATGGTGGCACCTATCGCGCTGATGCTGGGACTAACTGCCGGATCGCTGGCCTTCGCGATGGCGGACCCAGACATCCCCGGGGACCCGAATCCCTATCCCGACGTCAACAACGCCACCAAGTTCAAGCAGGCCGACTTCGAGCAGTTCTTGCGTGACGACACCGATGGGGCATGGTTTTCGACGCCTCGTGGGTTGACCTGTGCGATCTGGATCGACGGGAGCTTCGGCTGTAACGGCTCGTTCCCTGGGGCGCCTGCCGGTACGAACCAAGTTGCCTGGTTCCCGGGTGATTGGCGTGCTCATTTCGACACCACCAATGACGCGCTGTTCACGCCGGCGACGCGTCCGCCGGTGCTCACGCCCGGTAACTACTTCAACTACCGCGCCGTCAAATGCGCAGTCACCAAGGATCAGGGCGTCTACTGCTTCCGGGGTCATTCCGCGAGCAGCTTCAACGGCGATCAGTTCTATATCGCGGCGAATCAGTCCTGGCTGGGTGAGACGAAGCCGCGCCCCGAACGCTGAGCCGGGTTTCGCAGGTCACGAGACTGTCTCGGGGCGGCTTCGCGTAGGTGACAAAACATTTGCTTACTAGCGGTTTTAGCCGTGTTGCAGATGGTGCAGATGTGACTGTTGCGACTAGGCTGTCGCCATGGCGAGTAAGACTGTCAGCCGTTCGCGTGGCCGGAACACCAAATCGGGACCCCGGTCGCGCAACACCGCGCCGACCCGTCGTCCGGCACCGCGCCGGCGTAATCAGCGTCGTAACCAGCATTGGACGACGCCGCTGGTGGCATTGGGCCGGGGGGCGCGTAGCGGGTGGCACGCCTGCGCCCACGGCGTGGGGTCGTTGTTCCGGTCGGTGGGCAGGGCTCACGACATCGAGCACGGTCACCGGCGCGACGGTGTAGCGCTGGCGTTGCTGGGCCTGGCCTTCGTGGTGGGCGCGAGCTCATGGTTCCACGCCGCCAAACCGGTAGGCGGCTGGATCGACGATGTCTTGCGCGCGGTCGTGGGATCCGGTGTCGCACTGGTGCCGATTATCGCCGTCGTCATCGCGGTGTTCTTGATGCGCACCGAGCCGAACCCGCAGGAGCGTCCGCGCCTACTGCTCGGCTTCGCCATGGTCGCGCTGCCGATCCTGGGGCTGTGGCATCTGTTCGCGGGTTCCCCCGATTCCCCAGAGGGGCGGGCGGACGCGGGAGGATTCGTCGGCTTCGTGATCGGCGGGCCGCTCGCACAAGGCCTCACCGCGTGGATCGCCGCGCCGCTGCTCGTGATGGCGATCGTCTTCGGGGTGCTGCTACTGACCGGCACCACGATCCGCGACATCCCGGACACCCTTCGGAACATGTTCTCGCCCAGGGACTACGACGAATGGGATGAGGAGTGGGACGACGAGGACTACGTAGAGGACTACGAGCCCGAAGACGACTACGAGGCGACGCGTGAATTCACGCGCGGCGCCACCCCGATGGACAACTACCCGCTTGAGGAAGAGGCGGCGGCGCCAGAGCCACCCGCTGCACCGGCTCCCAAGCCGGCACCCGTGGTCAAGTCGACCAAGAAGTCCAAGCCGAAACCGCAGATGCCCGTTGTCGATCGGGTGGTCGAGGGCCCCTACGTGCTGCCCTCGCTGGATCTGCTCATCGCGGGAGATCCCCCGAAGGAAAGCAGCGCGGCGAACGACGACATGATCGCCGCGATCACCGGAGTGCTCGAACAGTTCAAGGTCGATGCGGCGGTCACCGGCTTCAACCGTGGCCCCACCGTCACCCGCTACGAGGTTGAGCTCGGCCCCGGCGTCAAGGTGGAGAAAATCACCGCCCTGCAACGCAATATCGCGTACGCGGTGGCTACCGACAGCGTGCGTCTGCTCGCGCCGATCCCCGGCAAGTCAGCGGTCGGCATTGAGGTGCCGAACACCGATCGAGAGATGGTGCGGCTGGCCGACGTGCTGACCGCACCAGAAACCCGCACCGATCACCATCCGCTGTTGATCGGGCTGGGCAAGGACATCGAGGGCGACTTCATCTCCGCCAACCTGGCCAAGATGCCGCACTTGCTGGTTGCCGGTTCCACCGGTTCGGGCAAGTCGAGCTTCGTCAACTCGATGCTGGTCTCCCTGCTGGCCCGCGCCACCCCGGAGGAGGTCAGGATGATCCTGATCGACCCCAAGATGGTGGAACTGACACCCTACGAAGGTATTCCGCACCTGATCACCCCGATCATCACCTCGCCGAAGAAGGCTGCGGCCGCCCTGGCCTGGCTGGTGGAAGAGATGGAGCAGCGATACCAGGACATGCAGGCCAGCCGGGTCCGGCACATCAACGACTTCAACGCGAAGGTGCGCTCCGGCGAGATCACCACCCCGCTGGGCAGCCAGCGTGAGTACCGTCCGTATCCCTTCATTCTCGCCGTCGTCGACGAGTTGGCCGACCTCATGATGACCGCGCCTCGTGACGTCGAGGACGCCATCGTGCGCATCACCCAGAAGGCGCGAGCGGCCGGTATCCACCTGGTGCTCGCCACCCAGCGTCCGTCGGTGGACGTGGTCACCGGCCTCATCAAGACGAATGTGCCTTCGCGCCTTGCCTTTGCGACCTCATCGCTGACCGACAGCCGCGTCATCCTGGACCAACCCGGTGCCGAGAAGCTCATCGGCATGGGTGACGGACTGTTCCTGCCGATGGGCGCCGGGCGACCGATTCGCATGCAGGGCGCCTTCATCACCGACGAGGAGATCAGCGCCGTGGTGGCGGCGGCCAAGGAACAGGCCGAGCCCGACTACACCGAGGGTGTCACCGCGACCAAGGTCGGCGGCGGTCCCGGTAAAGAAGACGTCGATCCCGATATCGGTGACGACATGGACGCCTTCTTGCAGGCCGTCGAGCTCGTGGTGTCGAGTCAATTCGGCTCGACCTCAATGCTGCAGCGCAAGCTGCGGGTCGGTTTCGCCAAGGCGGGTCGCCTCATGGACCTGATGGAGACGCGCGGAATCGTCGGTCCCAGTGAGGGATCCAAGGCGCGCGAGGTCATGGTGAAGCCCGAGGACCTCGGCAGTGTGATGGCTTCGATCCGCGGCGGCGGGGGAGCCGACGAGGAAGCCGAAGACGACGGCGCGGTGCCCGAAGACTTCTAAGCGTTCTCGTCGCGCCGCAGTGCGATGGCGTCGCCCACATCGAAGGATGTGAATCCCTCGGGGGCGGCGATCTCCACGATCGGCTCGTCGCGGTTGTCCCACTCCAGACGTAAGGCCGTGCTCATCACGGCATGCATTTCATACATCGCGGTGATGTAGGTGAGTTCCAGGATCTCTTCGTCGGAGAGGTGGGCTTTCAACGCGGCGAAGATCCCGTCGGGCACCCGGCCCCCGTCGAGAACCAGGCAGTCCGTGTAGGCGAGTACGGCTCGCTGCGCCGCGGTGAAGCAATCAGCGGTACTCCATGACGGGATCGCGGCGATCATTTCCTCGGACATACCCACCATGCGGCACGACTTGCAATGCTGGGAGAACACGAACTGGCTGCGACGAGCCCAACCGGCGCGTGTTTGGCCAAGCTCCCGCAGGACGGGGTCCAGCTTGCGATCGGGACTGCGGTAGAACGCGAAACCCTGAACCGAATGCTTCAGCGCCTCGGGTACGAGCGCGAAGACCGTCCACCAGTCACCGGGTGTGCCTGTGGTGGTCCCGGGATCGGAGACCGGATCGCGATCACCGAAGATCTGGTCGTACATGCGATGGACAAGGCGGTCGTCGGTTTCGGCGCGGGACACCTGGCGCAGTCTTGGCATGCCTCGATCATGGCCGACGATCGCGCCCAGAATGCCCGATGCGCAGAAATCAGAGGTGGGCGAGCATGCGGGTGTTGCCCAGGGTGTTCGGCTTCACGTAGCTCAAGTCGAGGAACTCGGCCACGCCGGTGTCGTAGGACCGGCACATCTCCTCGTAGACCTCGGCCGTCACCGGGGTGCCATCGATCTCGCGGAATCCGTGTTTGGTGAAGAAGTCGACCTCGAAGGTCAGTACGAAGACTCTTTTGAGTTCGAGTTCCCTGGCGACATCGAGCAGGCGGCTGACAATCGCGTGCCCAACCCCCGAGCCCTTGAGCCGGGGGTGCACCGCGATGGTGCGTACCTCGCCGAGATCGGACCACAGCACATGCAGGGCGCCACAGCCCACGACGTCCCCGTCGAGCTCGGCCACCCAGAACTCCTGAACCGCCTCGTACAGCGTCACAAGGTTCTTTTCCAGCAGGATGCGCCCGGCATAGACGTCGACGAGCGCCTTGATAGCGGGCACATCGGAGGTACGGGCACGACGAACGGTCACCGCGGGAGCCGTGTTAGTCGAGATGCCGGATGTACCTTCAGCGCTCATGCGTGAACAGTAGCTAGCTCTAGAACAGATAGGGTGTTTGACGTGCCGATGCCACCGGAAACCCAGCCTGATTCCGAGGCTTCGGCTGCGCCGGTGCCGGTGGTGAACATTGCCAACATCCTGACGGTGCTGCGCATCGTGCTCGTACCGGTGTTCATCGCTGTCCTGTTGACCGCGGGCGGGCACCAATCCTCCTGGCGCATTGCCGCTTTCGGGGTGTTCGCATTAGCCATCGCTACCGACCGCTACGACGGCGTGCTGGCCCGCCGGTATGGCCTGGTCACCCCGTTCGGCCAGCTTGCCGACCCGATTGCCGACAAGGCACTCGTCGGTGCGGCACTGGTGGGGCTCAGCGTGCTCGGAGATCTCGCGTGGTGGGTTACCGCGGTCATCCTCGTGCGCGAGATCGGGATCACCGTGCTGCGTTTCTCGGTGCTCCGCCATGGTGTGATCCCGGCCAATCGTGGCGGCAAGCTCAAGACCATGGTGCAGTCCCTGGCGATCGCTGGGTATCTGCTGCCGCTGACCGGTCATTGGCACACCGCCGCTGCGGTCCTGATGGGGCTGGCGGTGGCTCTGACCCTCATCACCGGCATCGACTACCTGGTGCAGGCGCTGCGGCCTCGGCCCAAATCCGCATCGTCGTAGCCCGCGCGCTGTAAATAGTAGAAATTTTCTGCTATTAACGATCCGGGCAACATTGCAGATCTTGATTGCAGGGTGTGTGGAGAATTGTGTGCCACGATAGATCCTGAGGATAGTTCGGCTCTCTGCAGATCGTGTCTCCATGTCGCGGTACAGACAACCCATCTGGAGGCACCCGGTCAGGCAGCGGGCACACCGATGAGTTTGACTGGTAAATGATGGAATCGGACACTGAGCGCGATATAGAAGAAGTCATCCCGGCCCGGGCTGCTTATGCCGGTGAACATGTCCGACGCAACGTCATCCTTGATGCCTTGCTTGAAGCGCCGGCGCCGATGAGCGTCCAGATGCTTGCCGAGCAGGTAGGCCTGCATGTTACGACCGTGCGTTTTCACCTCGCGAAGTTGATCTCGTCGGGTGCCGTCAATGTCGTACCTGGCAGCAGCTCGGGGCGAGGCCGGCCACCGGCACACTACGAGGCGGCTCCCCGCTCGCGGCTTTTCACCTTCCTACCTCTCCTTCTTGATCAGTTCGGTAGTACAGAGGCTGCACGCGAACAACTCGCAGCAAATGCCGGGAGAATCTGGGCGCGGAACCATTCCGCCCACATCCTTCAGATTGACGTACCGGACCCGGCCAGCGTGGCGCTCGAGATCCTCAGCCAGCTCGGATTCCGCGTATCCACGGTCACCAGCATCTTCGGCGAGCACGAGCTAAAGATCTGCTCGTGCCCGCTGCGCGAGATTGCTCTCACACATCCGGAAATTGCCAGCGGAATACAGCGCGGTGCCATCGAGGAGGCACTTGCCCTGACCTCACCGGCGCTCGCGTCCCAGTACTCGGTGTCAATCGTGCCCGATGCGCTTAACGGTGAGTGCGAAGTGATGGTGCGTCTGGTACCCGCATCCCGGAATGGCGGTGGGGGCGCCGGTCCCCATCGGCAGAGTGTCAGGTAAGGCTTCCCTTAATTAATTTATAGCATTATATTGCTCCAATGGGCCTCGCCTCGGTGGAGCAATTGGTTAGGAGCGGGGCCGCGAAGGTCGGCTCTGTGCCGATACGTAGCGCCACAACGACCGGTCGCAGTGTGATCCTGGCCGCCCAGGTGCTCAGGTACACCGCGACCGATGCACTGTCAGGGCGGCTGCCGTTCAGCGAACTCATCGTTCAGGCCTGGCTTTTGTTGAAGGTGACGGCCGTGCCGGCGATATTGATGGCGATCCCTTTCGGCGGCATGGTGGCTGTGCAGATCTCCGGCCTCGTCAACCAAGTCGGAGCCAATTCATTGGTGGGGTCGGTCACGGGTGTGGCCGTGCTGCGGCAGGGGGCGCCACTGACAGCCGGCCTGCTGATGGGCGGTGCTGCCGCCGCCGCGATCGCCTCTGACTTCGGGGCCAGAGCGATTCGCGAGGAACTCGATGCCTTGCGGTCGCTGGGAATTGACCCTGTGCAACGACTTGTGGTGCCGCGCGTTCTGGCGTTGCTGCTGGTCACGCCGATTCTGGTGGTGATCATCATCGCGATGGGTGTCGGGGCGGCATTCGTGATTGCGACCGCGTTCAATGGCGTGACACCAGGAAGTTTTTGGTTGTCCTTCGGGTCGTTTACCAAGGTGATCGATCTTTGGTTCACCCTCGGCAAGGGCTTCATTTTTGCCGCGATTGTGGGGGTGGTCTCCTGCCAGCGAGGCATGGAGGCCAAGGGCGGTCCGCGGGGTGTTGCCGATGCCGTGAACGCCGCGGTGGTCCTGAATGTGATCTGCATTGTGGCGGTCAATCTTGCGATCACTCAGTTGCAGACGATGTTCTTCCCGATGGTGGTGGCGTAGATGGCCGGCCAGCCGCAGCATCGTCTCGACGCGCTACCCGCGCGACGTGTCGGCATCGGACACAAAATCCCGATGGCGCTGCTCGAGCCTTTCCGCGCCACCGGGCAGTGGGTGACGTTTATTGCACAGACGGTGTGGTTGCTTCCGGTTACGGTGCGTTTGTACCGGCGTGAGACGTTACGGGTGATGAACAACCTGGCGTGGGGCCGGGGTTCGGTCATTGTCGATGGCGGCGTGATCAGTGTGCTTGCGGTACTTGGCATCGCGGTCGGTGGCATGGCAGCGATCGAGGCATTCTCCATCATGAATCTGATGGGGCTTGGGGCACTCGCCGGCATCATCGGCGGGTGGGGGAATGTCCGTGAGATGGCTCCGCTGGTCGCTGGAGTGGCGTTCGCTTCTCAGGCGGGTTGCCGGATGACCGCGGAGATCGGCTCCATGCGGATCGCCGAGGAAATCGACGCCACCGAAGCCATGGGACTGAGGTCGATCCCGTTTGTGGTCGGTACCCGCCTCATTGGTGGATTGATGTGTGTCGTACCGGGATATCTGCTGGCGCTGGTGGTCAGTTTCGTGACGTGTGACACCGTGATTCGCGTTTTCTACGGCCAGCCGGGCGGCACCTACAATCACTACTTCGTCGAGTTTCTCACCCCGCATGATATCGGTGCCTCGCTGATAAAAGCGGCCACCTACTGCACCGCGGTGACGATAATTCATTGCTACTACGGCTATTTCGCCTCCGGAGGGCCCGTAGGTGTCGGGGAGTCATCGGGCCGGGCTATCCGCGCCAGCCTGGTGACCATCTTGGTGTTAGACCTGGCGACCACCATCATGCTGTGGGGCCTGCGACCCGAATTCGTGTTCAAGGCGTAGGGGGCCACCGTGTTGTTTCGCATGTCAGCAGAGGCTGAAGCGCGCAGGCTGAGCATCATCGGTCTTGCGGTCGCCTTGTGTATTGCCGCACTGGCGCTGTGTGTTGCCTTCAGCCCGTGGGCAGATCGGTCGGCGAACCGCCTATCTATCGTGATTGACCTGCCGTACGTCGGCGAGGGGGTGACGGCGGGGGCCCCCATGATGATGCACGGCGTAACTGTCGGAAATGTCGCCGGCGTATCGACTGTCGTCAATGGCGGGGTCCGGCTCGATGTCGACCTCGAGGCCGGCCCCACCGCGGGATTGACGGACACGATGGGCGTGGACTTCCGTCCCGCCAACTACTTTGGCGTAACCGGTATCAATTTGATTGCGGGCCAAGGTGGTAATCCATTGCGCAACGGGGTGCACATCACCGCCACGCCGCAAGGAAACTTCACGCTACAGGCGCTGCTGTACCGAGCGGGCGAGATCACCAACGTTCTGGTGAGCCCGCAGCTTGTTGACGTGATTAACCGGGCCACGCGCTACACCGATGGGCTCAATCCTCTGATCGAGTCTGTGATCACCGCGGCCCGTGCGGTCGCGGCGGTCCAGACAGTCAGCACCGAGCAGCTGCTGAGAAACACCGCGGGAATCAGTGTGGCATTCCCAGGGTTCGTGGAGGCGGCAACCGTTGCAGGTTACGGCTTCAATCAGCGCTCGGGTTTTGTGAAGTTCAATGTCTCCGCGGCGAACGCGATGCCCGGGCAAGATGTTGTCCCGGTCGTGGCCGAACCCGGAATGCCTGTCACCGAAGAATTTTGGAACAAACGAGCCCTGCCGTCCATTGATCTACTCGCAAAGGGGTTCTTCGGGGCTGTCGGAAAGCTGTTGTCATCACACACCGGCGAGTTGCTTCCGGTGGTCAACGTGATCCGGACTCTCACTGACACGGTGCCCGGTTTGGTGACACCCGCGGGTCTCAGCGACACCTTGGTGGAACTGCGGACACGTTTCGAGAAGCTGTACGGGGGATCACCGGAACAGCGCGCGTTGCAGGTTCATATCGTGCTCGATCAGATACCCGGTGTGCAGGCTCCGATTAGTGCGATGGGTGGCCCATGATCAAACCCAAGGCTGCACTGTGGCGTTTCATGGTCAGCGGTGCCATTGGGGCCGTGCTGCTGATCTTGATCATCAACGTGCTGCGGCAACCTGTTTCCAGTGAAACACGCTCCTATACAGCAGAATTCACTGATGCGTCCGGCCTGCGTCTGGATGCGGATGTTCGCTTTCGTGGGGTGCGTGTGGGCAAGGTCAAGGACATACGGCTGGCGCGCAAGGAGGGGCAGAGCATCGCTGAGGTAGAGCTGAGCCTGGACAAGCGCTATGTCGTGGTGTCCAAGACTCGGCTGGCGATCAAGTTTCAATCACTTACCGGGCTGCGTTATCTCGATCTCGCTGATCCCGTCGAGGAGGGGCCCGATGAGAGCGTGGTGACGCGAATTCCGTTGAGCATGACTCATTCTTCGTTCGACGTCACCACCTTGTTCAACGGGTTGCAACCGGTGTTGGCGACCTTGAGCCCCAGCGATATCGACAACTTTACGGACAATGTCGCTTCGTTTATGGAAGGCAACGGTACTGGTCTTGGACCGATGCTGGACAGCGTCCGAAAACTGACCCAGTTCGTGGCCGATCGACAGCAGGTCATCGCAACTTTGATGCGCAACCTGAGCGCGATCGCGGAAACGTTCGGTGGGCATTCCAGAGATCTGCTACAGATCCTGGACTGGGTAAATCGGCCGGTGGACAACGCACTCGCGGTGATCGACGAGTTCCGAAAGTCGGAGTTGTACGGGCCGGAGTTCACGTCCGTGACCGTTCAGCTGCTGGCCAATGCCGGTTTCACCCCAGGCAAAGCAGACATGGACAAGGGGATTGACCGAGCGATCACGGTGTTTGACCACTACAGCGATGCGTTCAAACGCGTACCGGTGATCTGGGACAACGTAGAGCCGCCCGCGCCTCCCGGGACCCCGGTGCCGTGCTCACATGGACGGGCGCAATTACCTGAATCGATGGACGTACTACTGAACGGTCAACGGGTGATCCTGTGCAATCGCTGAAGAAGCTCACAAATCCGACGATGGTCGGCCTGCTTGCGCTAGGCATGGTCGCGATGGTGGCACTGGCCGCCGGCATCATCTATGTCAACCCAATCAATCATCGGCCGGTGTTTTTCTACACAGACGACGCCGCATCGGTGCGGCTAGGCGACAGTGTGCGCATAGCCGGCATCACCGTCGGAAAGGTGGACAGCCTCGCGATTGAGCCGAACCAGGTTCAGGTACGCCTGAGCGTGTCGAAGGCCGCCTTTGTCGGCGATCAGTCACAAGTTCAGGTTCGGATGCTCACGGTGATCGGTGGCTACTATGTGAACCTGGTGTCGCTGGGCGACAAACCGCTGGGGCAGAAGGCTATTCCGCTGGAACGCGTGACCATGCCCTACAACCTGATGAAAGCCCTGGCCGGTGCTACCAAGATCACCGAAAACGTCAATCCGACGCCGATCCGTGAATCACTGGACAAGATTCAGGCCGGCCTGAACGGAACCAACGTGGAGACGCTATCGGCGGTTGTCAACGCAGGCAATGCTCTGACGGAGACGATCGATAAGCAGCGGGGGCAGATCTCACAGATCCTCGATCTGTCGGACGAATACATCGAGTCACTGTCCGGCTACCGCGACAAGCTCAAGGATCTCATCCTGAAAATTTCGATCATGGAGCAGACACTTGTGCTGTACGGCAAGGGATTCGCTGGCGCCCTGAAAGGTATGGGCGACATCTCGGATGCGATTCTGGCTCCCACCGGCAAGTTCTGGGTCAACCACCGTGAGGAGTTCATCCAGAAAGTTCGCGAATGGCAGAACCGGGTTCGGCGGTGGGTCGATAACAACAGCAGACTCGTCCCTCGACTGCGCCGGGTGCGTGACAAGCTCGAGCGCGTCCTGGACGCGCAGAACGCTCGTCCAGAGCTGCTCGCCACCGATTTGTGCATACCGATGTCCGGAAGCAGCTGCTGATGAATGCGATCGCGGTTCGTCGAACTCTCCGTTGCGTGGTGGCCACCACGATGGCGGTCGTGGCCATCGGAGCCAACTCGTCATGCGCACCGCTAGCTCGGCATGAAGCCTCCTACTGTGCGTTCATGCCTGATGCGATCGGGCTCTATGTAGGTAACCCCGTCACTCAGATGGGTTACCGCATAGGCAAAATCGTCTCGATCCAGCCAGGTCCCAGCCATGTCCGCGTCGGCTTCTCCGTAACCGGAGAACGCGAATTCCCCGGCGACGTCAAGGCGATCATCCGGTCCACCTCAATCCTCGCGGATCGCTCCCTGGAACTGGTCGGCAACTACGCCGGAGGGTCCCGGCTCAACGCCGCCAGTTGTATCCCGCTCAATCGGTCTGTGTCACCGAAGTCGTTGTCGGAGATCATTGGGTCGGCGGACAGCTTCCTCAACGCCATCAACTCCAGCGGCTCGGAGAACATCGCAGACACAGTTCGTGGGTTAGATCAATTGGCACACAACAATGGAGCAGAGTTCGGCCACTTGCTGACCGTGTCATCCGACTTGCTCGATGGTCCCGATCGACAGATCAGCAACATTGGCTCAATCGTTCGGAACACTGCGCAGCTGACATCAGCGCTGGAAGACATCACAGGGCCGATGAAGGAGATTCTGCTGGATGCGCCGACCACGACCGTAGACATCGTGACTGCGCTGGACGGCGCGACTCGGCTGGTCGGTGCGGACTCCATCGGAAAGGTTGGTCCACTTATGGAGTTGGTCGCCACACTGGAATCCAGACTCGGGGACGAAACGCAGATCACATTGGACAGAGTGAGCAACGCCCTCCGAAAAATCAGCCCGCATGCCAACGCCCTTGCCGGCTTGTTCAATGGGGTGCCCTGGTGGATCAACACCGCGGCAAATCACTTTAACGCCAAACAGTTCGGCACGTTCAACATCGCTTACCGACCCCCGCTGTTCCGCGTGGCCACCCACGACAAGCTGGCGCTCTGCGGCGCGATGAATGCGTCGATGCCCGGCAGCTGTGCGGACGTCAACGGCCAGCCCTACGCCGTTGACGTTGCGCTGCTGCAGTACGTGCTGCAGCAGGCGAGCCACTCATGAGCCCCCGTCAAATCCGGACAGTGGTTACCGGAGCCGCGACAGCCATGCTGGTCGTTTCTTGTTCGTCGTTATCGGTGAATGCGATACCCCAGCCAGGTGGTAACCATCGCGGCGGCTATGACATCGTTCTGGAATTTGCCAGTGTCCTGAATCTGCCGAATCGTGCGAAAGTGGTCCAAGACGGCGCCACGGTGGGGGTGGTCACCAGGGTCGATCTCAGAAGCAATCACGTTGATGTGACATCGCAGATCGATCCCGGCATCAACATACCGGCGAATGTTAGTGCCACACTGCAGCAATCAACGGTGCTCGGTGATACCTATGTTGCGCTCGAGCGTCCCCGGTCAGGTGAGGGGGCGCCACCGGTCACCGCTGGCGGACGAATCCCTTTGGCGCAAACAGTGTCTCCGCCGCAGCTTGAGGACACGTTGGCGAACATGGCGAACTTCGTTGGCAGTGGAGCGATCCAGCGGGTGCAGGACACGATCATCGGCATCAACCGTGTGACCCCGTCGAATCGAGAAGACCTGCGCAACCTGGTGAGCCGGGTTGCGGTGGACCTGGCGGACCTTTCCAACAACGTGGATATGGTCGACAAATGGCTTGACGGCGTATCGAGAACTACCGATGTGATGAGCCGCAACCTGCCTACATACAGGTACTGGTTCTCGCCGGAAGGCATGCTGGGATTCGACCGGTCGACAGTGGTCGCAAGCTACATCGGCACCGTACTTCCGTCGGTCGGGAGTATTTACAGCGGAGGGTTCTGGTTGGTTCCGTTACTTAGGTCGCTGAGCAATGCGGTTGGGGCGGTTCAACAGAGCAAATGGAGCTTCGAAGACGAAGCGCCTAAATGGCGAAAGTTGTTCATCGAGGACTTCTTTCCCGTCGATAAGTACCCCGCAATCAACATCACCTCGATATCCGGGCCCGACGGGCGCGAAATGATTGGCAACGTACAGGATGTGCTGCGCATACTGGGAGCAGCGCCATGAGAGTCGCCAAGAACATACTGTCCTTCGCAATGTTCGCGATGATTATCGCGGTCGCGCTTACATACATCGGGTCGTTCGGTATCCGGCTGGGGTTACCGAAGAATCGCATCAATCTCACGATGGACGTACCGGATAGCGAAGGTGTGGTGGTTGGCTCCAGCGTGCTGCTGCGCGGTGTGGCCATTGGCAAGGTGACCGGTGTTTCGACCTCGGTGAGCAATGCCACCATCGATTTCTATCTCGACCCCGGGCAGCACGTTCCCGTCGACAGTGATGTGCGTCTGGATAATTTTTCTGCGCTCGGTGAAGCCTACGTCGGCTTTCGGCCGCGGTCCGATGACGGCCCTGTGCTGACGGACGGTCAGCGCATCGCGGCGCAGGCGGTAACCGTGCCGCCCTCGATCTCACAACTTGCCGCCACGGTGGTCCGCATACTCAACCAGATGGATCCTGTGCAGCTCAAAAGGATCCTGAATGAAGCGGACGCTTCCTTGCCGGATCCAGGCCGCGTGCTACCCAACCTATCGCGCGCGAGTTTGCTTACCCGAAACATGATGATGAGCATGGACGGAAAAGGGCAGGAACTTCTTGGCAATCTTCAAAATCTGCTGCGTAATGCCGATTGGGTTGGCCCCACGTTGGCAGAAATCGGGCCGCCGTTGCGGGCTGTAGGGGATGGAATATCGGGCGCATTTACCGCCATGATGAATGTTGTCGCCTGGAACAATCCGCACAACGTTCAGCTGTTTCAAAAGTTCCTCGCGCGCCTCCAAAACTTTCTGGACACGCGGGCGCCTGATCTCAAAGTTATTGGTAATGCACTACTTCCGCAGTTCCAGGGAATCGGGGGAGCGTTGATGAACTTCGACACGGCACAAATCCTGAGTAACGCATTATCAGGCATACCCGAAGACGGCGCGATCACGCTTCGTGTATCCATGCCCGACCGCTAGGCCGAGGCCACTCCCACAACCCGAGAGGAAGTTTCATGTCAGTTGTCGATACCGAACCCGAAAGCACGCCTGTGACGGAGAGTCATGACCGGGCTCAGCCAGACGATCCGCCTGCCGATGTGACTGTCGCAGGCGGTCGTGCGAGTCTGTCGGCTAAGCAGCCACGACAGGTGTCCTTCACACTGCGCAGCGTGATCATCGCGGTCGTGATCCTCCTGCTGACCGGCGTTGCGGTTGCGCTTGGCTGGCTGTATGCCGGTGCGCAGCAGAAGTTGGACGAGCAGGCCGTGGGTGCCGGCAATAGAGTGCGGGCCGAAGAGATCGCTACTGGCTATGCCACGAATGCCGCAGATATGGATTACCAGGACTTCAAGGCGTGGAAAGTCAAGCTGGTCAACGGAACTTCCCCAGATCTGAAGGAGAAGCTGACAAAGGCTGCTGACTCGATGGAGCAGATTCTGGCGCCTTTGCATTGGAAGTCGACGGCCAAGCCATTGGCTGCAAAGGTTCGCTCGGACGCCGGTGGGATATTCACCGTCGATGCGTTCGTCAGCGTGCTCACCAAGACGATGCAGGCGCCCGAGGGGCTGCAGTCCACTGCTACGTACAGCATCACGATCGACAGCAACAACGACTGGCAGATCACCGACGTTGGTGGTATCGACTCTGCTCTTGGCAAATAGCCTCGGTAGCATGATGATTCGCATCTGGATTAGCCGGTTGATGATGGTTGTGGTCGCGACACTGATTTGTTCGGGGGAGGTTCTGACGGCGGCAGCCAGTGCTGATCCGGGTGGCGGCTACGACCCAGTTGCCCACTTCGACCAGCCGCAGCGGCTGCCGGTGATCACTCCGGTGGCCAGCAATTGGCAACCGCAGTTTCCGTTTCCGTTCGATCAGACGAGGCGATACGTGACGTCTGTGGATGTCAACGCGGTACGAGAGATGTGTCAGTGGTTCGACGCTCAATACGATGCCGTGAAACATCAAATCGAGGGACTCAACGACAGTTTGGTCCGCAACAACGGCCATTACGATGCTCCCGGCGTCCAGGAGCAGGCGGATATCGTCATCGCCAACATTGACCAGTCAGTGGATTTCCTGGCTCCGCGGGCACAGGCACTCACCCAGAGCTATGACCACGCGGGTGATATGTATTTCCCTATATACCAAGGGGATAGCTTCTTCGGTCTGTGGCAGCAATTGTCCAATGTAGGTAACGGCATCAAGGCACGTCAACCGACCTGGTTCACGGGACCGTCGTACCACCGGGTCATGCACTGGGGAAGCAAGATCCATCGTTCCCATGCCTGCAGCTGAGTACCACCATCGCACGCGAACGACGAGGAGATGCGTATGTCGACAGTTGAGCCCGGTAGCGGGCGCCGTGACTCAAGACAGGGGCCCGTCATCGTAGTTGTCGCTTTGTTAATGATCTTTAGTGCCGCAACTATTTTCGCTGTGCCGGCCATCGCAGAACCCGGAGCCGAAGTGACGCAGGCTGTCGTCGATGCACGCGGCGGTACCTCGTGTGCACCGCTGCGCCACAACCCGGCCGTAGGGCACGCCGCCGACATCATCAACCGGTCCACCTACTCGTATCTCAACCACACCGCCGAGAATGTTCCGGCCGACGAACCGCACCAGAAGGCGATTGTGAGGGACCTTGGTATCGAGGCGACCAGGACGGCATCGTTTCAGGGCGCGGGTCACAATGTGGCCGATGCCACCAAGGGGATGTTGTTGGAAGGACGTGACGCTTTCCCCGATTGCGCCTACACCGATTTCGGCGTCAGCAGCCTCTACGAAGAACAGTCGGACTTCACCCTTGTCGCGGTTGTTTTGGTAGCGACATGAACCCTGCGAGGACCATGACGCGTTTCCTCGTGGCGGCGGTGTGTGGCGTAACAGTGTTCATGCCGATGGCTCCGCCTGAGGCCTGGGCAGATGATCCCGTCGTCTATGAAGTCCTGTCCGACAGCGTTCAGGTTGCGAACATCGAGTATCAGGCCGTAACCGGCCGGGCAGCTGTCGTGAGCGTGGCACTGCCCTGGCGCACTGACGCAATGGTGCGCTCCGTTCGTGGCGCGCCACCGGACGGCAGCCAGCTGCGGGCGGATTGGCGACCCACCGCCGCGGTTGGCCGGTGGGTGACCGTACGGATCGTCTACCAGGGAAAGGTCGTCTGCCAGAACACGATGGACGTTGGGAATGCCGCATGTTATGGCATCACTCCGCGGATCACGTAGGACGCCATGATGATTCGGGACCGAGATATTGAGAACGATGTCGTGATAGACGATCCGCGTACGGAGTGTGGGCTATGAGACATCGCTGTGCTGCAGTGGCCGCTCTGAGTTTGATTCTTTTCGCGGCAGGTCCGGTGGCGACGGCTCGCTCCGAGCCACCGCCACCGGAGGCCACCTCAGATCCATTCCCCGATATTCGGTACTACGACGAGCTCAACGCCAACGATTTCGCTCAGCCTGGTGGGGTGTGGTTCATCGGGCCGGCCGGACAGAACTGCGGGATTTGGGGCCGTGGCAGCTTCGGCTGCTCCGGCGTGATTCCGGGAGCCCCGGCGGGGACCAACCACATCGGCTGGATCGATGGTGACCGGGCGGTGCACTACGACTGGTCCATGGCCGTCAGATTCCCCGCTGTGGAGGCAGGACAGCCGCTGCCGGCGCGCAGCAAGATCAGCCATCAGGGCACAACCTGCGCAGTAACCCCGGATAACCGAACCTACTGCGAGCGTGGTCCGATGCGTTTCGTCATAGAGCCCACCAGGACCTGGCTGTCGGCCGCATGGACGGATTTGAGCTGGATGGAACTGGGACCGGCTTCGTGTAGCCCACCCGGTGGTGGGCGCTGTTACCGGTGAATCAGGGCCGCATAAAGGGCGGCGTTGAGGCGTCTGTCACTCAAACTTCCGGGAACCTCCGCGTGCGCGGCAACGTTGAGCAAGGCAGACTCAACTACTACGCGGTATGGACGCCGACGTTCAGGACGCAAAGGAGAGACACATGGCGTTGTTGCTTCGAGAGGCCATCGGCGACACCCTGCGGAACGCTCGATCCGGGCAGGGGAGAACGTTGCGTGAGGTATCGGACTCGGCACGCGTCAGCCTGGGATATCTGTCCGAGGTGGAACGTGGCCGTAAGGAAGCCTCCAGTGAGCTGCTGGCCGCGATCTGCGGCGCGCTCGATGTCCCGCTGTCGGAGGTGTTATCCGAGGTCAGCGCAAGACTGGCGCATCGCGAGGCTGCCGTCGCGGCTTCGCAGCCCGCGGTGACGACAGCGGCCGGCTCACTCAGTGGGATCGATGTCGCGACCAAGGTTGTCATTCCGCAGGTTCGCGCAATGGCGGCCGCCTAACTTACTGTGGCGGTCGCATTGTTTTGCGCCCCGTAGGGGGTGTGGGGATCGGCATGCAACAGATAAGTTGGGACCCACGCAGTCGTAGGTGGCGACGACTACCGGCATCCAAGCAGAAGGCGGATCGATCTCATGGCTAACCCGTTCGTCAAGGCGTGGAAGTACCTGATGGCACTGTTCAACGCGAAGATTGACGAGAACGCAGACCCCAAGGTGCAGATTCAGCAGGCCATCGAGGAGGCCCAGCGGAACCACCAGGCGCTCTCGCAGCAGGCCGCGTCGGTGATCGGGAATCAGCGCCAGCTGGAGATGCGCCTCAACCGTCAGCTGGCCGATGTCGAGAAACTTCAGGTCAATGTTCGTCAGGCGCTGACCTTGGCCGATCAGGCCACTGGTTCGGGAGATGCATCCAAGGCGACCGAGTACAACAACGCGGCCGAGGCGTTCGCCGCCCAGTTGGTTACCGCCGAGCAGAGCGTCGAGGACCTCAAGGCGCTGCATGATCAGGCGCTTGCCGCCGCGGCCCAGGCCAAGAAGGCCGTCGAGCAGAACGCGATGATGCTGCAGCAGCGGATCGCCGAGCGGACCAAGCTGCTGAGCCAGCTGGAGCAGGCCAAGATGCAGGAGCAGGTCTCCGCCTCGCTTCGGTCGATGAGCGAGCTTGCCGCCCCCGGCAACACCCCGAGCCTGGACGAAGTGCGCGACAAGATCGAGCGCCGCTACGCCAACGCCCTTGGTCAGGCCGAGCTGGCGCAGAACTCGGTACAGGGCCGCATGATCGAGGTACAGCAGGCCAGCGTGCAGATGGCCGGACATTCGCGTCTGGAGCAGATCCGCGCCTCCATGAAGGGTGAGGCCCTGCCCACCGGTGGCACCGCGACCCCGGCGCCGGCGACGGCACCAGAGCAGGCTAATCCCGCTAACCCGCTGGGCCAGCAGTAGTTTTCTCTCTTCTTTCGCTTCAATCCGCCGAGTGGGGACGCAGCCGCGCCCACTCGGCGGATTTGTCGCATGGACAATTCGTCCTCGGCGACTGCCGAATTTTCGGGCACAATGTGAACATGACACCCCAGCCACCCCGTCGCACCGCGGTGCAAGGAGGCTGGGAGCAGCTGCTGCGCCGTGTGGTCAACAACGTCAACGATCTGGGCGAGGAACTCGCCGCACGCATGCGGGTGATGTCTGACAAACGCGAGAAACTGCTGCGGAAGCGTCTACGAGCCAAGCGGTGGAGTATCCGCTGGGCGCTGGCCTGCGCTGCCGGGCTGCTTGTCACGACGGTGCTCGCGACGACCGGCGCACCCCCCTGGCTGCTGATCATCCCGGCGCTGCTCACCGCCGGTTGTGCGATTCCGGCCACGTATCTGTTTGTGCGGTATCGGTACCTCAAGGCTGAGCCGTTGCCGCCGCCGCGGCCCGGAGTGGAACGACGGCTGCCGCCAATAGGTTCGATGGCGCGTCCGCCCATGGCGGCGCTGGATGCCGCCGAGCGCTCGCTGTTCTCTCTTCTCGGAGTGGTGGAGCGCGGCAACATGATTCCCGACAGCGAGGGGCGGCAGATTCTTGCTGCGGCCAATCAGGCTGCGTATGTGATGGCCGCGACCGCCAAGGAAGTGGTGTCCATGGAGCGCGCCGCTGTCGCGGCACCACACACCCGTGAGTATCTGCAACCGACCATTAGTGCGTTCACTGCGCAACTCGACACTGGTGTGCGTCAATACAACGAGTTGGTCACCGCGGCAGCGCAGTTGGTGTCGGCCGGAAATAGCGGGCCGGTCCTCGCCTCGCCGATGTCACGCGGTCCGCTTCTCGATGACCTGGTGTCGGCAACCGACCGGCTCACCGGGTGGGCGGGTGCCCTCGACGAACTCGGCCAGCTGTCAGGGTAATCCCCGATCTTTCCCTGATCTTCGCGTTCCGGGGTTCCTCAGGTGCCGATCTGACTGCCAGGCTTGCTCTATCGCAGTCGAGAGAACGGTGGGTACCGGTGTTGTGGAAGATCATTGGCGTGCTGCTGGTCGTGTGGCTGGCGTTTCTGGTCGTGGGCGCCATCTTCAAGCTCGTGGTACCGATGCTGGTGGCCGGTGTGGTGATTCTCGGGGGCGTCATGCTGTACCGCGCGGTCACCGACGCGGACAAATCCCGGCTGCCCTAGAGCCGCGGACGTACAGACGGGAAAACTATCCCCAGCAGGCCCCTCAGGAAACCGAGAGTCACGTTGAGAACGTCGCCGTAGTCACGCCAGAGCGTGATCTTTCCATCATCCGAGTGCTCGGTGACTCCGACGACCCAGAATCCGATGTGTAGCGGGCCCACGATGATCACGTCGGTGCGCTCGGTCATCACGGTGTTTCCGGTGGCGGTGATTCGGTGAATCTTGACGCCAAATCCTGCCCCGGGCCAGTTCACGGCGGATAACACGCGCAACACAGCCTTGCGCCCACGCACGGCGGGCAGGCCCACATTCTCCCATCGGACATGGTCGGCGAGGACGGACTCGAGCACCGCCAAATCGCCTAGACTGGCAGCGCTCCAAAGGGTTTCGACGGCGGCAGTGGGGTCGGTTCTTGCCAGAATGTCGGTCATCAGCCAACGCTAGCGAGCACCGTCGTGGGGGAGAAGGGGCGTGATCAGATATCGGGGTGTGACCCCAGGTCCGGTCAGCGGATTCGTACGACGGTTTTCAGAACCGCGCCCGCAGCGACGGCACCACGATGCCGATGAGGCCCCGCAGGAAAGCGCGAGATACCGCCGCGAAGTCGAAGTAATCGCGCCACAGGGTGATGGTGCCGCGCTCGCTCACCTCGAAGACACCGCACACCCAGAACTGTGTGCGTAAGGGGCCGAAGCTGAGGGCGTCGTAGCGCTCGTTCATCACGGTGTAGCCGTTGGTGGTGGTGCGCTGAACATCGACCTCGAAACCGAACGACGTGTTCTCCAGCGCCCCGAACAATCGAAGTACAGCCTGTTTGCCGCGGATGGTGGGGAGCCCGACATTCTGATAGACGATGTTCTCGTCCAATACGTCTCGTGCGAAGTCGATGTCGTCGTTCTGTACGGCCTCGAGAAATCGGGTGACAATCGCTCCGGGGTCCAGTCTGGTGGGCGATCCCGCGGTAACCATGAGACTAATTTATGTTAGATAATCTCAGTGCGCCAGAGTCGGTCGCAGTGCGGGAATGGCGATACCGAGCAGGCCGCGCGCGAAGCCGACCGTGATGTTCAGGACATCCGCATAGTCGCGCCACAGGGCGATGGTGCCGCGCGGCGTCACTTCGAACACTCCGCAGACCCAGAATCCGACGTGCAGGCGACCGACGATGAGGACGTCGGTGCGCTCGGTCATCACCGTATTGCCGGTGGCGGTGATCCGGTGAATCTTCACATCGAAACCAACGCCGGGGAGGTTGAGCCCGGACAAGGCACGCATCACCGACGATCGCCCGCGAATCGCAGGCAAGCCGACGTTTTCCCAGCTGACGTTCTCATCCAGGACGGTGTCGATGGACGCCAGATCGCCGAGCCGCATGGCGTCCCAGAGACCCTCGACGATCTCCGTGGGGTTGATGGTGGTGAGAGTGTCCGTCATGCGCCCGACGCTAGCGGCTGTCGAAGGCTTTGGATAGGGGGCTGAACCAGACTTAGAAGCGCGGCCGCAGGGCGGGGATGGCGATGCCGACCAGGCCGCGCACCGTGGCCTTGAACATGTCGAACATGTCGAAGTAGTCGCGCCACAGGGTGATCTTTCCGTCGTCCGACACCTCGAAGACTCCGCATACCCAGAACTGCAGACGAAGTGGTCCGATGACGATGGCGTCGTGGCGCTCGTTCATCACACTGTTCCCGTTGGTGGTGGTGCGGTGGATTTGTACTTCGAATCCGAACTGCGGCTTGGTGAGTGGTTCGAAGACCTTGAGAGTCGCGCGCCGGCCATAGATGGTGGGCAGACCTACATTCTGATAGACGAGGTCCTCGGCCAGCACCGATCCCGCGAAGTCGATGTCCTCGGTTTGCAGGGATTCCAGGAATCGGGTGACGGTCTCGGCTGGAGTCAACGTGGAAGGAGCCAGCGTGGCGTCAGTCATGCGTTTCAACCTAGCCCGAATCGCTGTGGCAGGGTAGGGCGGTGCGTGTTGCCGTGGTCGCCGGTCCGGATCCCGGGCATGCCTTTCCCGCCATCGCGTTGTGCCTGAAATTCGGGGCGGCCGGGCACGACCCCGTGTTGTTGACGGGAACGCGCTGGCTCGATCAGGCCCGTGCCGCCGGACTCGAGTCGGTAGAGCTTCTGGGACTGCAGCCCCGGGTTGCCGATGACGACGCAGACGCGGGCGCCAAGATCCATCAGCGGGCGGCCCATATGGCGTTGGCCAATCTCGATCAGTTGGGGCAACTGGCGCCGGATCTCATCGTTTCCGATGTGATCACCGCCTGCGGAGGCATGGCCGGTGAGTTGCTCGGTGTGCCGTGGGTGGAACTCAACCCGCATCCGCTGTACCTGCCGTCAAAAGGATTGCCGCCATTGGGAAGTGGGCTGGCTCCTGGTGAGGGCTTGCGTGGCAGGCTGCGTGACGGGTTGATGCGTCGGTTGACGCAAAGGTCGATCGATGAAGGCTTGCGGCAGCGCTCGCAGGCGCGGGTAGAGATCGGATTGCCCGCCCGCGACCCCGGACCCGTCCGACGGCTGATCGCGACATTGCCCGCGCTGGAAGTGCCGCGTCCCGATTGGCCGGATGAGGCGGTCCTGGTGGGCCCCCTGCATTGGGAGCCCACCGACGCTGCGCTGCAGCCGCCGTTGGGTACGGGACCGGTGGTGGTGATCGCACCGTCGACGGCCTTCACCGGAGCTGAAGGGATGACCGAACTGGCGGTACGGGCTTTGGATTCAGTGGGCGCGCGCGTGGTTGTGTCCGCGCTGGATCCGCCTGCGTCGGGCCTGCCTTCGTGGGCGATTGCCGGGCTGGCGCGTCAGGATCTTTTGCTCGCCGGTGCCGATTTGGCCATTTGCGGTGGGGGACATGGCTTTCTGAGCAAGGCATTGCTGGCCGGGGTGCCTGCGGTGGTTGTTCCTGGCGGCGGCGACCAGTGGGAGTTGGCGAATCGTGTTGTGCGGCAAGGTAGTGCTGAGCTGGTGCGACCGCTGACCTGCGAGGCTATGTCGGCGGCGATCGGCAAGGTGCTGGGTGAGCAGCGCTACACCGAGGCAGCACGCCGGGCTGCTGCCGGTGCCGCGGACGTCACAGATCCGGTACGGGTGTGCCAGGACGTGGTGGCGGCCCTAAGGTGACCGTGTGCGTCTGACGGAGTTTCATGAGCTTGTTACCGGTCGATTCGGTCGGGTCTACGGCTCGTCGGTACTGGTCGACCATGTGTTGACCGCCCTGGGTGGACGGACGGCGTCGCAGGCGGTCGAAGATGGGGTGGAGCCGCGGGATGTGTGGCGGGCGCTATGTGCCGATTTCGATGTCCCACGCGATCAGTGGTGACGGCTCGATGACACGCCGCATCGGCGCGCCTGCTTGATTCGAACAGATGTTCGCCTTACTCTGATTGCAGTCGAAGAGACGATCCGTGCAGGTAGATCGCTTGTCGGTGGGGTCGGTTAGCGTCCACCTCAACCGATCGGCCACCGAATCGGACCGATCTTCGAACACCGAGACGAAATGGAGAACACCATGGCGCAGGCACCGGATCGAGAGAAGGCGCTTGAACTCGCGCTCGCACAAATCGACAAGAGCTTCGGTAAGGGCTCGGTCATGCGGCTGGGTGACGAGGTGCGTCAGCCCATCTCCGTGATCCCGACCGGATCCATCGCGCTGGATGTGGCGCTTGGTATCGGTGGCCTGCCTCGTGGCCGCGTGGTCGAGATTTATGGGCCGGAATCCTCGGGTAAGACCACCGTCGCGCTGCACGCGGTCGCCAACGCGCAAGCCGCCGGCGGTATCGCTGCGTTCATCGACGCCGAGCATGCGCTCGACCCCGAATACGCCAAGAAGCTCGGTGTCGATACCGACTCGCTGCTCGTCTCTCAGCCGGATACCGGTGAGCAGGCTCTGGAAATCGCCGACATGCTGGTGCGTTCAGGCGCCATCTCTCTTATCGTGATCGACTCGGTGGCGGCCTTGGTGCCTCGTGCCGAAATCGAGGGTGAGATGGGTGACAGCCATGTCGGTCTGCAGGCTCGTCTGATGAGCCAGGCCCTGCGCAAGATGACCGGTGCACTCAACAACTCGGGTACCACCGCGATCTTCATCAACCAGCTCCGCGAGAAGATCGGTGTGATGTTTGGTTCGCCCGAAACCACCACCGGTGGTAAGGCTTTGAAGTTCTACTCGTCGGTGCGTCTTGATGTGCGCCGTATCGAGACCCTCAAGGACGGCACCGATGCGGTGGGTAACCGCACTCGCGTCAAGGTGGTCAAGAACAAGGTGTCGCCGCCGTTCAAGCAGGCCGAGTTCGACATCCTCTACGGCAAGGGCATCTCCAAGGAGGGGTCGCTCATCGACATGGGCGTGGAGCAGGGCTTCATCCGCAAGTCCGGTTCCTGGTTCACCTACGAGGGTGAGCAGTTGGGTCAGGGCAAGGAAAATGCCCGCAACTTCCTGTTGGAGAACGTCGATGTCGCCAACGAGATCGAGAAGAAGATCAAGGAAAAGCTTGGTATCGGAGCGGTGCTGACCGATGACGAAGTCGTCCCGGCCCCAGTCGATTTCTGATTCTCGTTCCAGGGAATCCCTAGACGAACTGCGAGCCCGGGTCGCGTCGGTCCCCGAAGCCCCGACGCGTGAACCGGTTGACTCGCGGGACGAGCAGGCGTGGTCATATTGCCTTCGCCTGTTGACAAGTCGCGCGCGTACCCGCGCCGAGTTGACCGAAAGGCTCACTCGGCGCGGGTACCCCGATGAGGTTTCCACGCGAATCATGCAACGGTTGGCGACCGCCGGCCTGATCAATGACGCCGACTTTGCCACTCAATGGGTGCAGTCCCGGCATACCTACGCAGGAAAAGGCAAGCGTGCCTTGGCCGCGGAGCTTCGGACCAAGGGAGTGTCGGCCGAGAATGCGGCCGCGGCCCTTGCGCAGATCGACGGGGACGCCGAGCGGTCACGTGCGGCACAGCTTGTCGCCAAAAAACTCCGGTCAGAAAATCTCGACGACGGGGGTATCAAAGCCGCGCGGCGATTGGTCGCCATGCTGGCGCGCCGCGGATATGGCCAATCCATGGCCTATGACGTGGTGAAGAACGCCCTTGCTTCCGAACAAGACCGACGCGACGTCGGCTAGTGGCGCGCGCAGACTGCTTATAGACCGAATGGACGTGCCGGGGCCTCGGGCGGTGGGTTGCCTTCGTCTGGCGCGTTGGATCTCATGCTCATCGACGCTTCGGCCGACGGCGACTGCACGCCCGGCAGGCACGGGACCTGGCGGGAGATCGTCTTGAATGGGCCGATCTCGGTGTCTTCATTGAGCATGGGGAGCGGACCACAGTTCCCCTTGAAGTGCGCGTCCATGGTGAACGGAGTCGGGTTCACGCAGGTGAGATTCATTCCAACCGGTGTCGCGACCTGCAGGCAATCGAAGTTCAACGGAGCTCCGTAGGCCACCGGCGCACCCGTGAGTGCAGCCCCTGCGCACGCCGCTCCGAAAACGGCGGACACGCCAACGGCCAATACGATGTTTCGCATGAGGGTTATGGTAACGAAGTGATACCTGTTACGTAATACTCCGATTGTGATAGTTGAGTAAGAATCGGTCCTGTGATGCAGCTGTGAAGGCTATTTAGGTGTTCTTGGCGTAATGCCGTGCGGCCTTCGCCCTGTTTCCGCAGGTCGCCATGGAATGCCACCGGCGTGCGCCGTTCTTGGATGTGTCATAGAAGAACAGAACGCAGTGTGGGTGAGCGCATTGCTTGATCCGATCGGGGGAGTCGGATAGCAGGGTCAATAGGTTGTCGGCCGCCAGCCAACCCGGAAGCCAATGCGATTCGGGCACCTCGGCGGTGTTCACCGGCCCGTCGGGAGTCAGTGAGCGGCGGATCGCGCCGTGGGAGAGCACCGCGTTGATCTCGTCGCCCTGATCATCCTTCACCGCGTGATAAATGGCGTCGCGCGCAAAGAGCAACGCCTCCTGGGTCTTCTCGTTGGCGGTGCATCGATCATGAAGATTGTTGGTACGCAGCCAGATTCGTACGCCATCAAGAGTGCTGAGCAGATCCTGCAGTCCGTCGCCGCTCATCCACCGGCTGTTCAACAGGTCCAGTGCGAGCGGTTCGCCGAGATGGGGACGTGGATCGGACATGGCCTGAGGCTAGCCGCCTCCTCTCTGGGGGAGTGTGTCGCATGAATTCTAACCGATAAAACTTGATAGGTGGTTGACACTGGGGGTGCTTCGCACTTACGGTCTAACCGGTAAAGCAATTTTATTGGCTAGAGAGGATCTCTTATGGGCACTGTCATCGCGCCTCGTGTGGCCACCGGTCATATCGGATTGAACGTCAGTGATCTGGAGCGGTCGGTCGCGTTCTATCGACAGGCGTTCGGATTCGAGCAACTTGCGGCCAACGAGGACGGCCCACGGCGGTTCGCCTTCCTCGGATTTGATGACGGACCCGTGCTCACCCTCTGGGAGCAAAGCAACGGGGAATTCTCGGCGGCCACACCGGGCTTGCACCATTTGTCGTTCCAAGTGGATTCGGTGCAGCAGGTGCGTGAGGTGGAGGCGGTCTTGAAGGAACTGTCGACGATTTTCGTGCATGAGGGCGTGGTGGCGCACCAGGAGGGCGCATCCTCGGGTGGAATCTTCTTCACCGACCCCGATGGGATTCGTCTCGAGGTATTCGCGTCGGCGGGCGTCGAGCAGCATGCGGCGCCAGCCGGCGACGCGCCGACATGCGGATTCTTCTGAGATGACGTACCACTTCGGCGAGCTTGCCGTACAGCGCCGAATGGGGCAGTACGACAGCGCTATTCGAGTCGGGCGGATCATTTCGGCGCAGATACCGGAGGTTGCGGCGACCTTTCTGGCCGCTCAGCCCCTGGTCTTCGTGTCGGCACGCGATGACGCTGGCCGGATGTGGGCGAGCCAGATCGTCGGGCCACCGGGTTTCGCGCATGCCACCGATGCCCAGACCATCGCGATTGACGGTGTGCCGGACCCCGGCGACCCGCTGGCCGAGCCACTGCAATCGGAGCGCAAGATCGGCATGATCGCGTTGCAGCCGCAGCGCCGGCGCCGGATGCGTGTGAACGGCACCGCCGCGCCGTCGGGGCGGGGTCTTATCGTCACCACCGATCAGGTGTATTCGAACTGCCCCAAGTACATCGCGCGACGCGATGTACTTGGGATCGGTCCGGGGCTGCCCGGAGAGCCGCGCCACGCGACTGCCCTGAACGACGAACAGCAGCAATTGATCTCTGCAACGGATACCTTCATCATCGGCACCGCCGATAAGGAAGGCAATGCCGACGCATCACACCGAGGGGGCAATTCAGGGTTCCTGCGGGTGCTCTCACCACACGAGCTGCGGTGGCCCGATTACCTCGGCAACTCCATGTTCATGACGCTGGGGAACCTGCACGTCGATCCCCGGTGCGGTCTGCTGATCCCGAACTGGCGCAACGGATCAACCCTGCAGCTCACGGGAACCGCACGCCTCAACTGGGATGAGGGCACCTTCGCCCCCGGTGCTCAGTGCTCCGTCGACTTCACCATCGACGAGGTCGTTGATACCGCCAACTCCAGCCCCTTACGGTGGGGTGAACCCGATCCCTCGCCCGCCAACCCACCTCTCTGACAAAGAAAGACACATCATGCGTCCACCGCTGCCGCCGTTCGACATCGAATCTGCTCACCAGAAAGTCAGGGCCGCCGAGAATGCCTGGAACACACGTGATCCCGAGATCGTCGCCACCGCCTACACCGAAGATTCGGTATGGCGAAACCGCGACGAGTTCATCACCGGACACGCTGAAATCGTCGCCTTCCTGACCCGCAAATGGGCCAGGGAGAACGGGTACGCGCTGCGCAAGGAGCTGTGGGGATTCCGGGAGAACCGGATGGCGGTGCGCTTTCAATACGAATGGCACGACGAGGCCGGGCAGTGGTGGCGCAGCTATGGCAACGAGTTGTGGGAGTTCACCGCCGAAGGGCTGATGTCACGGCGAGAGGCCAGCATCAACGACACCCCGATCGCCGAGACGGAACGTCGCATCTTCGGTCCGCGCCCGGCTGGTGACGAGTCGCCACTGCCGATCCGGTAGTCACTCCCCGTAATCCCGGCGTAGATCCTGATGAGCGGGATCCACGCCGCGGGTCTCCAACAGGTCCTTGGTGACCAATCCCGGCTCGGGCTGTGCGTGCGGAACCTCTAAGAGGCTCTTCTTCTTTCGGCCTTCACGCAGCTGCCGCTCGATGTTGGTGGCCAGCGACGAGAGCGCGAAGTTGATGATGATCATGATGATCGCCACCACGACGAGCGCCGGCAGATAGTTTCCGTAGTACGACGCCGACCGGATGCCCGAACGCACCACCTCGATGTAACCGAAGGCATAGCCCAGCGCGGAGTCTTTCAGCGCGATGACCATCTGAGAGATCAGTGCGGGCAGCATTGCGGCGATCGATTGAGGGAGCAGGATCAGTCGCATCATCTGCGACTTGCGCATGCCCAGCGCCACCGCGGCCTCGGACTGCCCCTTGGGAAGCGATTGAATGCCCGAGCGCAGGATCTCGGCGATGACCGAGCCGTTGTAGAGGGACAGCCCCGTCACCACGGCAGCGAACGCCAGGTATTCGGACGGGAACACTGCCTGCTGCCCGTACAGGTAGTACGAGAACACCATCAGAATGAGCACGGGGATCGCCCGGAAGAACTCGACGAGGGCGCTGGAAATCCAGCGCACCGTCCGGTGCTCGGAGAGCCGGCCGATGCCGAGCACCGCGCCGAGGACCAGCGCGAAAATGATCGACAGCGCCGCCGCGCTGATGGTGCCCACCAGGCCGGGCAGGATGTAGGTCGTCCACGTGTCGGGCTGCAGGAAGGGCGACCACTTTTCGGCGGTCAGCTGCTCATTGGCGATAAGTGTCCAGATCACCCACGCGCCGACGGCGACCACCAGCGCGGTGAACACGACGGCGATGATCCGATTGACCGCCCTGGCCTTTGGGCCGGGTGCGTCGTACATGACGGTGGCGCTGCCGGTCATCGCTTCACCGCCAATCGCTTCGCGAAGTATCCGAAGGTCAGTCCGATCGTCAACGTGATCACCATGTATCCCGCCGCGATGATGAGGAAGATCCAGACGATCTGATCGGCGAACAGCTCGATCTCCGACCGCATCAGCAGGGCCGCCTCGGCCACCCCGATCGCCGAGGCGATCGAGGTGTTCTTCACCAGCGCGATCAGCACGCTGCCCATGGGGGCCAGGACCGACCGCATGGCCTGCGGTAACACGATGAGCGTCAAGACCTTCCAGAACGGCAATCCGAGGGACCGGGCTGCCTCGGCCTGGCCCAACGGAACGGTGTTGAAGCCGGAGCGCAGCGTCTCGCATACGAAAGTTGCCGTGTACAAAGAGAAGCCGAGAACAGACAGCCAGAAGTTGTTGTTCTTGATGAAGTTGGAGTTCTCGGGCGCCAGCGCGATGCCGAGGTTCTGGTATAGCCCCACCGAACAGAACAAGATGATCAGGGTCAGCGGGGTATTGCGGACCAGGTTGACGTACCAGGTGCCGAAGATTCGCATGATCGGCACCGGTGAGACCCGGCATTCGGCCAGCAGTGTGCCCCACACCAGGGCGCCTATCGCAGAAAAGAATGTCAGCTTGAGCGTCGTCCAGAACGCCGGCCATAGCTGCGGCCCCATGTTCGCCCACAGCGCGTTCATGCGGCCTCACACGCCTTGTCGGCGACGGGCTTCACACCGGTGATCTTCTCGACCGCAGCCGGTGAGGGATCGGGCCGCAGCGCGTAGGTGCCGCCGGTGGCGCGCTTCTCCCAATCATCGATAGTGCTGTCGCCGAGAGCTTCCCGCAGATCGGCATCCCAGGTTCCGCTGGCGATCATCTTGTCGAGTGCGCGGTCGATGGCCTCGATGGCTGCGGTATCGCCTTTGGCTAGACCGATCCCGTACACCTCCCTGGAGAACGGGTCACCGTTTTTCTTCTGTTTCTTGGGTTTCCCGATGCACAACGGCTTGCTCAGCTCGTAGTTCATCTGAATCAGCTTGAACTCACCTTCGTACCGCTTGGCGTACCCGGCCAGGATGGTCTCGTCGGTGGTGAGTGCATCGACCTTGCCCCGCCGCAATGCTTCTACGCACGAGGAGTACGAATCGAACTCCTGCAGCTGTGTGCCGGTCAGCAGATTCTTGACGTTCTGTGCGGGCGTCGATCCGGACACCGAACACAGCTTCTTGCCCCGGTTGAGGTCATCCAATGTGGTCAGAGAATCATCGGCCTTGCGTACCAGGAGCCCTTGGTAGGTAATGAGGTAGGGGCCCGCGAACGACACCTTCTGCGCGCGGCTGTAGTTGATCGAGTAACTCCCCGCGATCATGTCCACCGTGCCGTTGTCGATGAGCTGCTCGCGCTGCGCCGACGGCGTCTCATACCAGCGGATGGCCGGGTGCTTGACACCGAGTTCGTCGGCGATGGCGTTGACGACGTACTCGGAGATCTTGACGTCGAATCCGCTCATCTTTTTGTCGGGGTGCTGCAAGCCCACCCCGGGCTGATCGAATTTCGTACCGAGGATGACGGTTCCGCCCCGGATCGATCCAAGCAGCTGACGTGGCTCGGTACTGCCGCAGGAACTGACGAGGGTGGTCACCAAGGCAACTGCCGCCACCAGCGCGGTGTGCCGTCGCATCAGTGCTTGAGCTTCTTCGCGTAAGCGGCCGATCAATGGCCGAGGATCTTTCCGAGGAAGTCCTTGGCGCGTTCGGACTTGGGATTGGTGAAGAAGCTTTCCGGGTCCGTGTCTTCGACGATGGCACCGTCGGCCATGAAGATGATGCGGTCTGCGGCCTTGCGGGCGAATCCCATTTCATGGGTCACCACCAGCATGGTCATGCCCTCTTTGGCCAGCGACACCATGACATCGAGAACCTCGTTGACCATCTCGGGGTCCAGCGCGGAGGTGGGCTCATCGAACAGCATGACCTTGGGGCCCATGGCCAGCGATCTGGCGATCGCGACGCGTTGCTGCTGCCCGCCGGACAGCTGTGCGGGGTACTTGTCCTTCTGGCTGGCGATGCCCACGCGTTCCAGCAGCTCGATGGCGTGCTGGCGCGCGGATTCCTTGTCCTTCTTGCGCACCTTCATGGGCGCGAGCGTCACGTTGTCGAGAATTGTCTTGTGTGAGAAGAGGTTGAAGGACTGGAAGACCATCCCTACCTCCGCGCGCAGGTTGGCCAGCGCGCGTCCCTCTTCGGGAAGGGCCTTGCCGTCGATTCGGATGGTGCCGGCGTCGATGGGTTCGAGACGATTGATGGTGCGACACAAGGTCGACTTGCCCGAGCCGGAAGGCCCGAGGATGACGACGACCTGACCGCGTGGGATTTTCAGGGTGATGTCCTTGAGGACGTGCAAGTCGCCGAAGTGCTTGTCGACATGCTCAAGGGAGATCATCGGGATGCTTGTTGCGGGGGCGTTTTCCCCGCTCGTTGAGGTGTCGGTGCTCACCGGCATGGTCAGACAATACGGGTTCCCCACACTTTTGCAGCGTGGAACGCAGGGGTCCGCGAATCGGACGGTCCGCGATCCGGCACCTCGCCTGACCGGCGTCAGCAAACATCTGCAATACTGGGGTCATGCGGACGCGACGGCGGTCTTCCGTCGAAGGCCCGCGAATCAAGGCGTTCGCAAGAGTCCTCGCATCTGTTCTGTTCATAGCGTCTTTTCCGGTCGCGGTGATCAACGGGGCAACGACCTGGGGCTGGATCGCGGCGAGTTTCGGGCTGGTCTGCGGATTGTTTCTGCTGCCCAGCTCGCTAATGCGTTTGGTCACACCATCGAGGCAGGTGACCGTCGATGCGGGGCGGCATCTGCGCGACAGCGAGATTCTCGAGCGGCCCCAGCCTCGGCGAGATATCTCCTTCGCGGTCGTCGCCGCACTGATCGTGATGATCGTCGTGCTCGGTGTTCTCGAAGCATTCGCCGCGCCCGGGCAGCCGGAGTCGTGGATATGGGCCGGCTGGTGGATGTGGATAGGTGTGAACGCCGTCTGCAGCATCGACGATTGGTGGCAGGGCTGGCATGTTCCGGAGCGCGGGGTGCGATGACGCCGCGGTGGCGGAACCGCCGCTCGTCGGCGCGAGAAACGACCTGAACGCGGGCACGTACCATAAGTCCGTGACCAGTACTGTGACTTCCGATCAATCGGCGGTCCGGACGTACCAGGTCCGCACCTACGGCTGCCAGATGAATGTGCACGACTCCGAGCGGGTGTCGGGCCTCCTGGATGCGGCCGGATACGTCAAGGCCCCCGACGGCACCGACGCCGACATCGTCATCTTCAACACCTGCGCGGTACGCGAGAACGCCGACAACAAGCTGTACGGAAACATCAGCCACCTGGCGCCCCGTAAGGCCGCCAACCCGAACATGCAGATCGCTGTCGGCGGCTGCCTCGCGCAGAAGGATCGCGAGGGCATGCTCAAGAAGGCGCCGTGGGTCGACGTCGTCTTCGGCACCCACAACATCGGTTCGTTGCCCACGCTGCTGGAACGCGCGCGCCACAACAACGAGGCCCAGGTTGAGATCGTCGAGGCCCTTGAGCACTTTCCGTCCGCGCTGCCCGCGACACGCGAATCGGCCTATGCGGCCTGGGTGTCGATCTCGGTGGGCTGCAACAACACCTGCACCTTCTGCATCGTGCCCTCGTTGCGCGGCAAGGAGATCGATCGTCGTCCCGGTGACATCCTCGCCGAGGTGCAGGCTCTGGTGGACCAGGGTGTGCTGGAAGTGACGCTGCTCGGGCAGAACGTCAACGCCTACGGCATCAACTTCGCCGATCCCGACATCGCCCGTGATCGTGGCGCTTTCGCCGACCTGCTGCGTGCCTGTGGCCGCATCGAGGGGCTGGAACGGGTGCGTTTCACCTCACCACATCCGGCTGAATTCACCGACGATGTCATCGAAGCCATGGCGCAGACACGCAATGTGTGTCCGCAGCTGCATATGCCGCTGCAGTCCGGTTCAGACCGCGTCCTGAAGGCCATGCGCCGTTCATACCGATCCGAGCGCTTCCTGTCGATCATCGACAAGGTGCGTGCGGTCATGCCGGACGCCGCGATCACCACCGACATCATCGTCGGCTTCCCCGGGGAGACCGAAGAAGACTTCGAGCAGACACTTGAGGTCGTGCGGCGGGCACGTTTTTCTAGCGCGTTCACGTTCCAGTACTCGATCAGGCCCGGCACCCCTGCTGCAGATCTTCCCGACCAGCTCCCGAAAGCCGTTGTGCAGGAACGCTATGACCGGCTCATCCTGTTACAGGAGTCCATCACGCTGGAAGAGAATCAAAAGCAGATCGGTCGACAGATCGAGGTGCTGATCGCCACCGGGGAAGGGCGCAAGGACGGTGAGACCGCGCGGATGAGCGGGCGCGCCCGCGACGGCCGGCTGGTGCACTTCCGGCCGCAGGGGCACATCGATGGGGAACTGCGTCCCGGAGACGTCATCACCGTCGACGTGACCGGCGCGGCACCGCATCACCTGATCGCCGACGGGGGAGTGCTCAGTCATCGGCGCACCCAGGCGGGTGATGCACACGAAACCGGCAAGAAGCCGTCCACATCGGGAATTGGCTTGGGCATGCCGGCCATCGGAGTCCCGAAGGCGGCAGAGCAGATTGAGGTTGCAGGGTGCGGGCTATGAGTGACGCGGAATCCGGAAAAGACGACGCCGAATTCGAGGAGTTCCGCAGAGACATCGATGCGGCCGAGAAGAAGGTCGCCGGTGAGATCGATCCGGGCGCCCGCGCCATGGTGGTGGCCGTCCTGGTCTTTGCCTTGCTGCTGACCTTCGTACTGCCGCATACCGGACACGCCAGAGGGTTCGACGTCCTGGTCAACGGCGCGATCGCAGACCAGGAATCGGTGCGGGTGCCGTCCAGGATCTTCGTCTGGCTTGCCATGGTCTTCGGTGTCGGGTTTTCCATGCTGGCACTACTGACACGCCGCTGGGTGCTGTCCTGGATCGCACTGGCAGGCTCGTTTGTCGCCAGTGTGATTGGCATGCTTGCGATTTGGACCCGTCAGACCGCCGGAGCCGGACATCCCGGGCCGGGCATCGGTTTGGTGGTCGCCTGGATCGCCGTCATCCTGTTGACCTTCCACTGGGCGCGTGTGGTGTGGTCGCGTACCGCCGTGCAGCTGGCGGCCGAGCAGCAGCGCCGCGAGGCCGCCAAACGCGATCAGCGCACCTTCCTCGATGACGCTTTCGAGGACGACGAGGGCGCGCAGTAACTAGCGCGAGCGGCTCTTGACCGCGGCCACCGCCGCATCGGCCCATTCCTGCCACTGTTTGGCGCTGGCACGGGCCTTCTCGGCATCCTTGGCTTTGCCCGCAGCCTCCGCCTTGGCGGCCTGCTCCTCGAATTGGCGTGCGCGATCACGGAACTGCTCGGCACGGGCTTCTGCCTCCGGGTCACCCCAGCCGGACTCGCCGGCTTCGCGCACCTTCTTCTCCACCGCGCGCAGCCGCCGTTCCAGATCGGTCTGCTGCTCGCGCGGCACCTTTCCGATGGCATCCCATTTGTCACCGATGGCCCGAAGCGCCGCCCGGGCAGCATCCACATCGGTCTCCGGATCGATCTTCTCGGCCTCGACCAGCAACGCGCGCTTGGCGTCGGCATTGGCCACGAATTCGGCATCACGGGAGGCGGACTCGGCATTGCGCGCCGAGAAGAACTTGTCCTGAGCAGCCTTGAAACGGTGCCACAGGTTGTCGTCGGTCTCCCGTGGAGCCCGCCCTGCGGCCTTCCAGTCATTCAGCAGGTTCCGGAACGCGGCCGCGGTGGCACCCCAGTCGGTGGAGTCCGAGAGTGCCTCGGCCTGCTTGCACAGGTCTTCCTTCTTCTCCCGTGCCCCGGCGCGTTCGCGATCGAGCTCGGCGAAGTGTGCGCCGCGCCTGCGGTTGAACGTCTCGCGTGCCGTCGAGTACCGCTTCCACAGGGCGTCGTCGGTCTTGCGGTCGACGCCGTGGATGGATTTCCACTCGTCGAGAATGGCGCGGATCCGGTCGCCGGCAGCCTTCCACTGGGTGGAGTTGGTCGCCAGTTCCTCGGCTTCGGCGGCAAGCTCCTCCTTGCGGGAGATGCTCGCTGAACGCGCCTCGTCGCGCTGTGCGCGTGCCGCTGCCGCCTGGGTATCTGCGGACTCCACGAGCGCCGACAGCCGTGCCGAGAGTGAGTCCACATCGCCGAGGACAGCGGCGGTGGGCAGGGTCTGTGCCAAGTGCTCGGCAGCGGTCTTGATCTTGCGTGCATCGCCGGAACCCGAGCCCAGCCGCAGTTCCAGCAGCTGGATCTCCGTCTCCAGGTCTTCGAATCGTCGGCCGAAATGCGAGTACGCCGCGTCGGCATCCCCGGCCTGCCACGACCCGATCTGACGCTCGCCGGCGGAGGTGATCAGCCAGACGGTGCCGTCGTCATCTACGCGGCCGAACTTGTGCGGGTCACCGTGGTGAGCGGCAGGGGCGGGCGCCGATGCCGCGGGACGCCGCGGCATCGGATGAGGTTTCGGCCCCGGCCGGGGGACGGGGGCAACGCTCTCTTGCTGTGTTGAGAGTTCCGGCTGGGTCTGATCGGACATGAAACCTCTTCCTACAATTGTTGCCGCGCAACACGGCGCCCTAAGCTCACTACACCGTTCATTCAAACAGGTGTCATCGCCGCACGGGCGAACATATGCCAGATGATTCCGCAAGGAGGCCGCGATGTCCCAGGCGGATATCGCGTCGGCACTCGCCGTCGGAGCCGCCGCGGCTGTCGCGTTCGGCGATGTCATCCACCAGCGCACCGCCCACGCCGTGCCCGCCGATGATATCGGCGCATTGGGTCCCATCACCACCTTGTTGCGGCATTGGCCCTGGTGGCTGGGCACGCTGATCAGCCTGGTGGGCTTCGGGCTGCAGGCTGCCGCGCTCGGTGTGGGCTCGGTTGTGCTGGTGCAGACGATCATGGTTTCCTCGTTGCTGTTCGCGCTGGTCATCGAGTCGCGGTGGGCCAAACGCAGGGTCACCGGATACCAGTGGGGAGCCGCGATTCTGCTTGCCGGCGCCATCTCCGTGGTGGTGTCGGTGGGCAACCCGGTGGCCGGCATGCCACATGCCACACCGCAGTTGTGGATGCAGGTTGCCGCCGTCATCGGACCCGTCACGCTGCTGTGTCTGGAGGGCGCCCGGCGGTGGCCCGGGCCGCGCCGGGCGGTGCTGCTGGCGGTGGCGTCGGGGATCATGTGGGGGCTGATGGCCGTTCTCACCAAAGGTGTTGTCGATTCGCTTGGCCACGGCATCGTCAGCCTGTTGATCAACCCGGAAAGCTACGCGCTGGCGGCGGTCGGTATTACCGGGGTGGCGCTCCAGCAGTCCGCCTTCCACGCCGGGACCTTGGTGGCCTCGCTACCCACGATGACGGTGACCGAGCCCGTGGTCGCCTCGTTGCTGGGCATCTTGGTATTAGGTGAATCGTTTCGCACCAATACCTTTGGCGCCATGATGCTCGTGTTCGCAGTGGCGACCATGGTTGCTGCGACGGCGGCACTGGCGCGCAGCGAGGCGGTCCTGCAGGCGCGGGTCAGTGAAACGACCGGAAATACGCCACCGACGACCCCGAAGGTTTCCTAACGCCGTGGCTCTTTCGATAGCGATCTGCCCGTCGACCCCGCTGCTGGTGCCCGAGCTGGGCGGAGAGGCTGCCCAGGAAACCGCCGAGCTGCGCGAGGCCGCCATCACCGCGGTGCGAAGTCTGCCCACACAATGGATAGCCATTGGGGCGGGGGACGGACGGTATGGCAGCGAAGTATCGGGCACATTCGCCGGATACGGGGTTGACGTGCGTGTTTCGCTGTCTTCGACGATCTCCGGACCCACCCAACTCCCACTGCCGGTGCTCATCGCCGGATGGCTGCGCGCGCAGGTGCCAGCCGCCGCGGTGGAGGCGCGACTGGTCTCGGGCACGGATGGCGCCGCCGTCGGGCGGGCATTGCGCGACGAGATCCGCGCGATGCCGACGCCTCCGGGTGTGCTCGTCATCGCCGACGGCGCCAACACCCTCACCGACAAGGCGCCCGGGGGATACCGGCCCGAGTCCGGTGCCGCGCAGCAGGACCTTGTCGATGCGCTCACCCAGGGGGACGCGGCCGCGTTGCGCCGCGGATCGGATGTCATCACCGGGGGCTCCGTCTACCAGGTGCTTGGCGGATTGGTGGGGTCCGATCAGGTCCAGACTCAGTGTCTCTACCAGGGCTCCCCGTACGGGGTCGGGTACTTCGCGGGCACCTGGCAGGTGTCGTGATGCGGCCCATCGCGGTCATCGGCCCCACGGCTACAGGCAAGTCGGCACTCGCATTGGATATCGCCGAGCGACTGGGTGGCGAGATCGTCAACGCCGACGCGATGCAGCTGTACCGCGGCATGGATATCGGTACGGCCAAGGTGCCTACGGCCGACCGCCGGGGAATTCCCCATCACATGCTCGATGTGCTCGAGGTGACTGAGACCGCCACCGTCGCGACCTATCAGCAGGAGGCCGTCGCGGCCATCGACACTTTGTTGGCGAGCGGGCGCGTGCCCGTGATCGTCGGCGGATCGATGATGTACATCCAAGCGTTGCTTGATGATTGGGCGTTTCCGGCCACCGATGCGCAGGTGCGGGCCCGCTGGGAGCAGCGGCTGGCGGAGATCGGAGTCGCCGCGCTGCACGCCGAACTTGCCGTGCGCGATCCGGCGGCGGCAGCCATCATCTTGCCCACCGACGGGCGCCGCACGGTGCGGGCACTGGAGGTGATCGAGCTCACCGGGCAGCCGTTCGCGGCGTCGGCACCCACCATCGGGGCCCCGCGCTGGGACACCCTGATCGTCGGATTGGACTGGGAGACCTCGAAACTCGATGAGCGGATCGCGCGGCGCACCGACCTGATGTTCGAGCAGGGGTTTGTCGCGGAGGTCGAGCAGCTGCTGGACGCCGGATTACGCGAGGGCGTGACCGCGTCACGGGCCATCGGATATGCCCAGGTGATCGCGGCTTTGGACGCCGGAGGAGGCTCCGATGACCTGTCGCAGGCGCGGGAACTGACATTCATCGGCACCCGGCGCTACGTGCGTCGTCAGAGATCGTGGTTCGGTCGCGATCACCGCATCATATGGCTCGCGGGCGACGGCGGCGATGCAGCGGCACTCTGCGGCGAAATTGAGTCGCGGTGGCGCCTATCCTCGAATACGTGAAGTTCACCAAGGGCCACGGCACCCAGAACGACTTCGTGGTGTTGCCCGACATCCACACCAAGCGGGATCTGACGGTGGCCGCCGTCCAGGCGTTATGCGATCGGCAACGCGGCCTGGGCGCCGATGGCGTGCTGCGCGTGACCACCGTGGGCGCTGCCCTCGAGGGTGGGGTGCTGGAGGAGAAGCCTGCCGGAGTGAGCAGCGAAGACTGGTTCATGGACTACCGCAATGCGGACGGTTCCATCGCGGAGATGTGCGGTAACGGTGTGCGGGTGTTCGCGCACTATCTGCGTTCGGTGGGGCTGGAACACCGGGACGAGTTCGTGGTCGCATCCCTGGCCGGGCCCCGGCCGGTGCGTATCAACTCGTGGAGCCAGCTCACGGCCGATGTGACCGTCGATATGGGGCCGGTGAAGGAATTCGGCGCCGGCGAGGCAAGTGTTGGCGGTCGGCGGTTCTCCGGCCTCGCCATCGACGTGGGCAATCCGCATCTGGCGTGTGTGGACCCGGATCTGACCGTTGAGGATCTCCGCATACTCGACGTGGGTGCCCAGGTCAGCTTTGACGAGGTCCTGTTTCCCGACGGGGTGAACATCGAGGTGCTCACCGCCCCCGTGAACGGCACGGACGCTGCCGTCGGTGCGGTGCACATGCGGGTCCACGAGCGCGGGGTCGGTGAGACACGTTCCTGCGGAACGGGAACCGTGGCGGCCGCCTATGCGGCGCTGCGCCACCTCGGGCAGTCGACCGGCGAGATCGTCGTCAACATCCCGGGCGGACAGGTCCGGGTGACAGTCACCGCCGAGTCCAGTTTTCTGCGTGGGCCTTCGATGCTGTTGGCCGACGGTGAGATTTCCGACGAATGGTGGGGCGGCATTGGCTCCTGCGGATAATTCGGATGCGATCGATGAGCCACCGGTGGGAGCATCGGTGCGCGACGAGCGACTCGCGCGAAGAGCAGACAGCAGAGACATGAATTCGACGACCTATCAGACACCCACCGATGGCGAACTCGCCCTCGAAGACCGTGCGGCACTCAAACGTGTGGCGGGGCTCTCCACCGAACTTGCCGATGTCACCGAGGTCGAGTACCGGCAGCTGCGCCTGGAACGGGTTGTGCTGGTGGGCGTCTGGACCGACGGGACCTCCCAGGAGGCCGACGCCAGCATGGCCGAACTCGCCGCGCTGGCCGAAACCGCAGGATCCGAGGTGCTCGAAGGTTTGATTCAACGTCGCCAAAAGCCTGATCCGGCAACGTATATCGGCTCTGGCAAGGCGATAGAGCTACGGGAGATCGTGCTGGCCACCGGTGCCGACACCGTGATCTGCGACGGCGAGCTCAGCCCGGCGCAGCTGGTGGCCCTGGAGAAAGCGGTGAAGGTCAAGGTCATCGATCGCACCGCGCTGATTCTGGATATCTTCGCCCAACACGCCACCAGCCGCGAAGGCAAGGCCCAGGTGTCTTTGGCACAGATGGAATACATGCTGCCGCGACTGCGCGGCTGGGGTGAATCCATGTCTCGTCAGGCCGGTGGTCGCGCCGGAGGTGCCGGTGGCGGCGTGGGTACCCGCGGCCCCGGTGAGACGAAGATCGAGACCGATCGGCGCCGGATCCGTGAGCGCATGTCCAAGCTGCGTCGCGAGATCCGCGACATGAAGAAGGTGCGTGACACCAAGCGCAGCCGTCGGCTCGAAAGCGATGTGCCCTCGATCGCCATTGTCGGTTACACCAATGCCGGTAAGTCGAGCCTGCTGAACGCGATCACCGGAGCCGGGGTGCTGGTCCAGGACGCGCTGTTCGCAACACTCGAACCGACAACCCGCCGCGGAACGTTCGACGACGGACGCGAATTCGTCATCACGGACACCGTCGGTTTCGTGCGGCACCTGCCCACCCAGTTGGTCGAGGCCTTCCGGTCCACTCTGGAGGAGGTGGCCGACGCCGACCTGCTTGTCCATGTGGTGGACGGCTCGGACGTAGCGCCGCTGGCCCAGATCGAAGCGGTGCGTGCGGTCATCAGCGACGTCGTCGCGGATCACGATTCGTCGGCGGCACCGGAGCTGTTGGTGATCAACAAGATCGACGCGGCCAGTGATCTTGCCCTGGCGCAGTTGCGTCGTGCGCTACCCAAAGCGCTGTTCGTGTCGGCGCACACCGGCGACGGCATTGCCAAGCTGCGCGAGGCGCTCGCCGAGACGGTGCCCCGTGGCGATGTGCCCGTCGACGTGGTGGTCCCTTATGAGCGTGGTGATCTGGTGGCCCGGATTCATACCGACGGGCATGTGCAGTCCACCGAGCACCTCGCGGCCGGCACACGGGTGATCGCGAGAGTGCCGCAGGCGCTGGCCGCCAGCCTGCTGGAACTGAAGTAGCGGCTCTAGTCGCGCTCGACAAGACGTGGCGGGATGTACGCGCGCACGGGCGGCGGTGTGCCCTCGAACCGTTCGATCTGCACGAGCACGTGCTGGCCGGTGCAGCCCTGAGCCAGCGACGAGGTGCCCGCGTCGTCGGTGAGCACGTTCGGGTTGCCGTGTGCGCAGGGCGAATCGGGGTCGGCCGGATCGATCGGATCGAACCATGCCCCGGTGGACAGCTGCACCACGTAGCGCCGCAGGCCCTCATCGAGAACAGCGCCCGCCAGGCAGGTGCCCCGGTCGTTGAACACCCGCACCACGTCACCATCGGCGATACCGCGTTCGGTGGCGTCGGCCGGGTGTATGCGGATGGGTTCGCGCCCCTGAACCTTCGAGCGTTGGCTGGTGCCACCGAAATCGAGCTGGCTGTGCAGCCGCGTGCGGGGCTGGTTGGCGATGAGGTGTAGCGGGAAGCTTTGGGCGCGTTCTCCGTTCAGCCATTCGGTGGGCTCGTACCACTGTGGGTGGCCACCGCAGTCGGCGTATCCGAATCTGTCGATGGTTTCCGAGAAGATCTCGATGCGCCCGCTCGGGGTGTGCAGCGGGTGCGTGTCCGGGTTCTCGCGGAAATCGGACAGCAGCGTCAGGCCCGGATCGGTGGGCAGCTGCAGGTAGCCGCGCTCCCAGAACTCGTCGAAGGATGGCACCGGGAAGTCCCGGGCCCCGGCCCATTCGGTGTACAGGTGGCGAAGCCACTGTGCGGCGGTGCGTCCCTCCGTGAATTGCCCGCCGAATCCGAGCCTGTCGGCCAGAGCCGAGAACGTCGTGTAGTCGTCGCGAGAGTTGGCGTACGGCGGCGCTGCGGCCTTCATGGCCACCAGCAGTGGGTCATTGCGGCTCCCGGAGAAGTCGTCGCGTTCCAGGCTGGTGGTGGACGGCACCACGATATCGGCGTGCTTGGCCATTGCCGTCCACACCGGATCGTGCACCACGACGGTGTCGACGCGCGCCAGGCCGCGGCGCAGCCGCGGCAGGTTCTGATGATGGTGGAACGGGTTACCGCCCGCCCAGTAGACGCATTTGATGTCCGGCAGCGTGAGCGTTTGACCGTTGTAGGCCAGCGTCTCACCGGGCCGCAGCAGCAGCTCGCTGATGGCTGCCACCGGAATGAATGTCGTCACCGGGTTTGGCCCCTGCGGGAAGGTGGGCAGTGGGCAGCTGATCGGGGCGAGTCCGGCCTCGTTCATCGAGCCATAACCGTGGCCGAAACCGCCTCCGGGAACACCGATCTGACCGAGCATGGCGGCCAGGGTGAGCCCCATCCAGGGCGCCTGCTCGCCGTGGCGTACTCGCTGTAGCGACCAGCTGACCGTGACCAGGGTGCGTCCGGCGGCCATGCGCCGTGCCAGTGCACGCAGCTCATCGGCCTCCAGCTCGCTGATGCCCGCGGCCCATTCCGGGCTCTTGGGCACACCGTCGTCGAGGCCCAGCAGATAGCGTTCGAACCGCTCGTAGCCGGTGCAATAGGCGTTCAGGAAGGTCAGGTCTGCGAGCCCTTCCACAGCCAGCACGTGGGCCAGCGCGAGCATCACCGCAACATCGGTCCCGGGAACGGGCGCATGCCATTCGCATTCGCCGTCGATGTCATCGCGCAACGGACTGAACGAGACGATGCGGCCACCGCGGGCGCGGAACTTGTCGAGGGCGGCACGAGCCGGATGTGCGGTGGTGCCGCCATGGTTGACACCGGTGTTCTTCAAGGCGATTCCGCCGAATGACACCAACAGGTCGGTGTTCTCGACGATGACATCCCATGACGTCGACCTCTTGAAGAGCCCATCGTGGGTGCCGACGACGTGCGGCATGATGACGCCGGTGGCGCCCAGGCTGTAGGAATGGCGCGAAAAGGTATACCCGCCGAGCAGTTTCAGGAACCGGTGCACCTGACTCTGAGCGTGATGGAATCGTCCCGCGCTGGCCCAACCGTACGAGCCGCCGTAGATGGCTTCATTGCCGTGGGTGTCGACGATGCGTCGCAGTTCATCGGCCAGTAGTTCGGTGAGCTCATCCCAGGACACCTCCACGTACTCGTCCGAGCCGCGGGCAGTACTGGGGCCGGGCCCGTCCCGCAGCCAGCCGCGCCGCACGGACGGTGCGGTAACCCGGGCCTGGTGGCGGATCGAACCGGGAATGTTCTGCAGCAGCGGGGAGGGGTCCAGATCCGTCGGGATGGGCGTGACACCGATCACTTCGCCGTCGCGGACCTCGGGCGTGAATGCACCCCAGTGGGTATGTGAAAGCGCCAGCCTGGTCACCTCAATCAGCCTAGGCTTTCTGTCCGTCGAAACCGGGTAGGCGAGTACCAACCGACCAGTGGGTTGGTATACATTCTGCCAAGTACGTAAATCCAAACCGGAAGGTGATCATGGCCGGCGCCGTTAAGTTCAAACGCACCATCTTCGAACCCGAGCACGAACTGTTCCGCGAGTCGTTCAAGACCTTCCTGGAACGGCATGCAGAGCCTTACCGCGAGGAGTGGGACGAGAACAAGATCGTCGACCGCTCGCTGTGGGTCGAGGCCGGCAAGCAGGGCTTTTTGGGTACCGATATGCCCGAGGAGTTCGGTGGTGGCGGGCTCGTGGATTTCCGCTACAACGCGATCATCGGTGAAGAGATCACCAAGGCCCGTCAGTCGGGTATCGGTTTCACGCTGCACAACGATGTCGCGGGCCCGTACTTCCGGGATCTGGCCAACGACGAGCAGAAGGCACGCTGGTTCCCGGGATTCTGTTCCGGCGAGCTGATCAGCGCCATCGCCATGACCGAGCCGGGTACTGGCAGCGACTTGCAGGGCATCAAGACCCGCGCGGTCAAGGACGGCGATCATTACATTCTCAATGGCGCGAAGACCTTCATCACCAACGGCATCAACGCCGACCTGGTGATCGTGGTCGCACAGACCGACCCCGAAAAGGGTGCGCTGGGCTTCAGCCTGATCGTCGTCGAGCGCGGCATGGAGGGCTTTGAGCGCGGCCGCAAGCTCGACAAGATGGGTCTGGACGCCCAGGACACCGCCGAGCTGTCCTTCACCGACGTTCGCGTGCCTGCCGCCAACCTGCTGGGCGAAGAGGGCCAGGGCTTCATCTACCTCATGCAGAACCTGCCGCAGGAACGCATGTCGATTGCGGTCGTCGCGGCTGCGGCGATGGAAACCATGCTCGAGGCGACCATCGAGTACACATCCGAGCGCAAGGCGTTCGGCAAGCCGATCAAGAGCTTCCAGAACAGCCGCTTTGTGCTGGCCGAGCTGGCCACCGACGCGACCATGATCCGAATCATGGTCGACGAATTCATCACGCTGCTCAACAAGAAAGAACTGAGCGTCGAGCAGGCCGCGATGGCCAAGTGGTACAGCACCGAGAAGCAGGTTCACCTGATCGACCGCTGCCTGCAGTTGCACGGCGGTTATGGCTTCATGCGGGAATACCCGGTGGCGCGTGCCTACATGGACTCTCGTATCCAGACGATCTACGGCGGAACCACCGAGATCATGAAGGAGATCATCGGGCGTTCGCTCTAGTCGCGGATGCGTATTCGTGACGCCACGGCCGCCGACGCGGCCGCGTGCGCGGCGATCTATGCGCCGTATGTCACCGAGACGGCTATTTCGTTCGAGGAGGTGCCGCCGTCGGATGTCGTTCTTGCCGAACGCATCCAGACGGCGGCCCACCGCCATGCCTGGCTAGTCGCCGAGGATGCCGGTGAGATTCTCGGGTACGCCTATGCGGTGCCATGGAAGTCCCGCACGGCCTATCAGTGGGCTTGCGAGGTGAGTGTGTATGTAGACGGTGCGCGCCGGCAGCGAGGAGCGGGTCGCCAGTTGTACGCGGCGCTGTTGGAGCGTTTGCGCTCTCTCGGCTATCGCACGGTGCTCGCCGTTGTCGTGGTGCCTAATCTGGCGAGCGAAAAACTACACCGGGCAATGGGATTCGAACAGGTGGCGCTGTACCGGCGCATCGGTTACAAGCTGGGTAGCTGGCACGACGTGGCGCACTTCCAGCTCTTCTTAACGTCCGCCGACGATGCTTCTGCGCCCGGGCCGCCGCCCGGGTCGGCCTAGACCTTGCGGATGACGGTGACGACCTTGCCGAGGATGGCTGCGTCGTTACCGGGGATGGGCTCGAAAAGCGGGTTGTGCGGCATCAGCCACACCTGACCCGTCGTCCGCTTGAATGTTTTGACGGTCGCCTCACCATCGATCATCGCCGCCACGATGTCACCGTTGTCGGCGACGTTCTGCTGGCGGACCACCACCCAGTCGCCATCGCAGATCGCGGCGTCGATCATCGATTCGCCGACGACCTTGAGCAAGAACAGCGATCCCTCGCCGACAAGTTCGCGGGGGAGCGGGAACACATCCTCAACGGCCTCCTCAGCCAGGATCGGACCACCGGCGGCGATCCGCCCCAGCACGGGCACGAACGTGGGCTCCGGCAGATCGCCCGAACCCACCATATCGGTAGTGGCAGACGGGGTATGAGCGTCATCGATACCCCGAACATCAACGGCGCGTGGACGGTTCGGATCACGCCGCAGGAAGCCCTTCTGTTCGAGGGTGCGTAGTTGATGGGCGACCGACGACGTCGAGGTAAGCCCGACGGCGTCTCCAATTTCGCGGATGCTCGGGGGGTAGCCCCGTTCATTCACCGATGCGCGGATGACCTCCAGGATGGTCCGCTGGCGCTCGGTCAGTGAACCGGTGGCGGGTCCCTTGCTGGGTGTATCGCTCATGGGCCCGAATCTAGACCTGTCGACGACATTTATCAAACATGTGTTCGATGCGTGTCGCCAATGACGGTCGGCGGTCCGACTATCTGGAGCGTCGTCGCTGGTCAGGACCACTTGTCGGTGGCGGATGCTACAAATCGATCACATGTTCGGACATCGAACACATGATCGAGTACATTCGAACATAAGAGCGAACGGGCTTACCGATCGACAGGACAGGAAGGGCATACCGATGAGTACAAACGTTCTCACCACGCCGCGTCTTCGCACCGCCGAGCACGCATCACGCGAGTGCGCCCCGCAGGCGCGTGCGTACAGCGCCCAGTACCCGCTGACCCAGCGCCGGGCACTGCCGGTGCGCACCGTCGCCTACCGGAGGCCTTCCGGACGGCCGGTTGCGTACCGGGGTAACGGCATCCGAGTCTCGTCGGCGCCACATCGGGTGCACCGTCGTAGCCCGGTGAGCCTTAAGGCCACCATCGTTGTCTCGGTGGGTGCTGCCGTGGCGACCATGTGGCTGTTGATGCTCGGCCAGGTCAGCGCTGCCGGGATCGGGGGAGTTGACGTGCCGGACCGTGTGGCGGTTGTCCAGGTCGCTCCGGGAGAGACCCTGGCCGATGTGGCCTCGCGTGTCGCACCGGGCGCGCCGCGTTCGGCGGTGGTGTCCAAGATCCGTGAACTCAATGAACTCGACTCGGCGACAGTGCAAGCCGGTCAGACGCTGGTTTCTCCGGTCGGCTGATCGGCGAACGGGCGTGACCTTCGAACGTGCGGGAGCACGGGTATCCTCGACACCGGTCTGGGCGCGTTGCGCTGTGCGTCAGCTCACCCAGCCCAACGACTTGGAGTCCAGAACCGGCGAAGGAGCAGTAATGCACTGTCCGTTCTGCCGGCATCCAGACTCGCGCGTGGTCGATTCCCGTGAGGCGGATGAGGGTCAGGCGATACGGCGACGTCGATCGTGCCCGGAGTGCGGCCGTCGTTTCACCACCGTGGAGACCGCTGTGCTCGCCGTTGTGAAGCGCAGCGGTGTCACCGAGCCGTTCAGCCGCGACAAGGTCATCAAGGGCGTACGCCGTGCCTGCCAGGGCCGCGACGTCGATGACGACGCGCTGAATCTGCTTGCTCAGCAAGTCGAGGATGCCGTCAGGGCCGCCGGATCCCCGGAAATTCCCAGCAATGAGGTGGGCCTGGCCATCCTTGGTCCACTCCGCGACCTGGACGAGGTCGCATACCTGCGTTTTGCCTCGGTGTACCGCGGATTCAGCTCCGCCGAGGACTTCGAACGCGAGATCGCCGCTTTGCGCGCGCACCGGGACGCACCGACAGGGTCCTAGACCCAGGTGGCGGTGTCGCGCGTCGCTAGTCCAACGTCAATGATTGATCGGCGACGACATGGCCACCGATCGTCACCCAGCCCTCCGGGCTCCATTGCGTGAGAATCTGTGAACCCTTGCCCTGATTGACGATCAGATCACGGCTCAGCAGATCGGTCATCCGCGCAGCTACTGACCCGGTTGCTTCGTCCTCGTTGACACCCAGGTCGAACGCGAATACCCGCGATCGCACCAGACTCGTATTGCGGTCCTGCCACGCCCAGACGCAATGCAGTAGTTCGTCGGCGTAGTCGGAAGGATCGGCAGCATCCACATCGCTGGGAGAGTCCAGCTCGTGGAAATCGGTCTCGGGTGACCACTCGGACCGAGCGCGTATCCACGTGCGGTCGTCGTAGCTCACCTGGAGCACGCCTGCGGGAACCTGCAGGGTGTTGACCGGTGTTCCGCGTTCGCGCAGCCACCACGCCAATCCGACGGTCGGATGTCCAGCGAAGGGCAGCTCGGCGGCCGGGGTGAAGATCCGCAGATGTGCGGTGTTGGATCCTTCGGCGGGAAGATCGACGAAAACTGTTTCGCTGAAACCCAGCCGGGTAGCGACCTCCTGGCGTGCCGACGCTGGAACGTCGGCGCCATTGACGATCCCTAGGGGATTGCCGAAGTTGCCTGTCTCATCGGTGAATACGCGGACAACCGCGACATCAACACTCATGCGTCGACTCTACGTCTCGCGCGCGCCGCGCACCGGGATACCCCGTGAACTGCGCAATCCTTCGGTACCGCTTGAGCTCTCGTGGTTAGGTGGCGCTGCGCTCGTCGGTGCCCATGGCATCGAGCACCGCCATCCGGGTCCGTGCGGCCCCACTGATCGTGTGCTCGGTGATGCCGGTGCGTAACAGTCGGCGCAACTCATTCTCGTCGTATTCGGCGGGCTCGGTGGAGTCGATGAATTGGCGCACGATGCTGATGAATCGATCAGGGTCGTCGTGGAAGGGGAAATGCCCGGAGTGCTCGAAGATCTCTAGTGTCGAGCCGGGCATCGCCGCATGGGCGAAATGGCCGTGGCTAACCGGGATCACCAGGTCGTCGCTACCCCAAATCAGCTGCACGGGAACGGACTCGGTCAAATAACATCGGTCGAGCATGGTGACCACCTGGCCGCGCCAATCAACCACGGCGCGCAGCGTCCGGGTGAACGCGGCCGAGGCCCGGGGCTCGGGCAGGTCGGCGAGAACCCGCAGGACGTCGGGGATGTCGCGGCCCATTCCGGCCCGTCCCAACGTCGCGCCGGCTATTGCGCCGGTCAGCCGGATCATCGGCATGGCCAGCGGTAGCCTGAGCAGGCCGATCGCATCTCCGATGACGGGCATTGACGCACAACGCAATACGATGTTGACGTCTTTGGTCACCCCGCCCGGCGCGACCAGGATTAGGCGCTCCACCAGGTGGGGGAACTGGTAGGTGAACTGCATCGCAACGCCGCCGCCCAGCGAATGCCCGACGACGGTGACCTTCTCGATGTCCAGCACAGCCAGCAAGTCCCGCATGCCATTGGCGTAGGCCGCCACCGAGTAGTCGGCGCGTGGTTTATCCGACTGGCCGTGCCCCAGCAGATCCGGGGCGATCACAGTGAAATGCTCGGCGAGCTGCGCGTGCACGCTGTCCCATGTCGCAGAGTTGTCGCCGATACCGTGGATGAGCAGAAGTGCGGGTCCCGATCCCGCGATTCGAAAGGCGCGCCGGTACCCGTGGATGGTGCGGAACGCCATCCGCGGACGCGTCGATGCGTCGGTGGCCGATTCGGCATTGTCGCCGACATCGGCACCCTCGGTGTGCTCAGTATCCGGCACTGGATGCAGGAGCCGCGGCGGAGGATTCATGTCAAGTATTTTGACCCTTCGCCGCAAATTTGGCGCGGCGAGCGGACAACAGGCTTAGAGAACAGGCCCATCGCCGGACGGATCCTCGCCGAACTTGGCCTGTTCAGCGAGGAAACGCTCGAACTCTCCGGCCAGTTCGTCACCGCTGGGAAGCTCCTCGTCCCGTGCCAGCAACGAGCGATTCTCCTGCGCCGCGACGAAGGCGTCGTACTGGCGTTCCAGCGCCTGGACCACCTGAGCGACCTCTTCGCTGCCTTCCACCTGCTCGTTGATCTGGTTGCGCACCTTGCCGGCTGCCTCGGTAAGCGCCTGCAGATCCAGATCCAGATCGCCGGTCCTGGCGACTTCTTCCAGCAGGCGTTGCGAGGCCTCTGGGTAGTCGGTCTGTGCCAGGTAATGGGGAACGTGGACGGCGAAGCCGACCACATCGTGGCCGTGCTGGGCCAGACGGAACTCCAGCAGGTTGGAGGCGCTGCCCGGGACCTGGACCTCATCGATCCAGCCCGGGTGCTCATCGAGGGTCTTGCGGTCGTTTCCGTGTGCGGTCAGGGTGATCGGGCGGGTATGCGGTACCGCCATCGGAATCGCGCCCAGTCCAATGGTCTTGCGTACGCCGAGTTGATCGGCCAGCAGCCGGATCGCGGTGACGAAACGCTCCCACTTCAGATCTGGCTCAAGCCCGGCCAGCAGCAGGAACGGTGTGCCCTTGGTGTCTTTGAGCGCATACAGGTTGAGTTCGGGCGTGGCGTACTCGGTGAAGTGATCGCTCTTGAACGTCATCACCGGACGGCGAGACCGGTAGTCGAGCAGATCGTCGATGGCGAATGACGCGACCAACTCGCTTTCGAGCGTGTCACGCAGATGGGCGGCCGCCAGCTTCACGGCGTGACCGGAGTCGGAGAAGCCCTGCAACGCATGCACCAGAACCGGACCGCGCCCATCGGCGGATGCCAGCTGTGGGCCCGGGAATTCCAGCTCGTACATGCCACTCTGATCGGGTCTGTACGGCTGCTGTTCCCCGTCGTTACTGCTTGTCATGATTCGCCTCCCTTCGCGTCCTCGTCCCACCAGTGTCCCTTACCGGCAGGCAAACGGCGAATGTACCTATGGCCTCAACGGCCCAGGCGGGATGCAAATTCCGGATGCGGGCGGCATTCGCCCAGCGCGAAATCCTTCAGGCCTTGAACTGGTTGAGCGCGCGGATCTTGTTCATCACGTCGAGTGCGGCGACCTTGTAGGCCTCGGAGAACGTCGGGTAGTTGAAAACCGCGTCGACCAGGTATTCGACGGTGCCGCCGCAGCCCATCACCGCCTGTCCGATGTGGACCAGGTCGGTGGCATCGGAGCCGAAGATGTGCACGCCGAGCAGCCTGAGGTCCTCGGTGGAGACCAGCAGCTTGAGCATTCCGTAGGAATCTCCGGCGATCTGACCGCGCGCCAGCTCGCGATAACGCGAGACGCCCACCTCGTAGGGAATCGAGTTCTTGGTGAGTTCAACCTCGGTGGCGCCCACATAGGACACTTCGGGGATCGAGTAGATGCCGATCGGTTGCAGATCGGTCATGCCTTTGGAGGGCTCGCCAAACGCGTGGTAGGCCGCGAGGCGGCCCTGATCCATCGACGTGGCCGCCAGCGCGGGGAAGCCGATCACATCACCCACCGCGTAGATGTGGTCGACCTTGGTCTGAAAGTTCGCGTCAACCCAGATCCGGCCTCGGTTGTCGGCCTCCAGCCCGGCCCGGGCGAGGTCGAGCTGATCTGTCTGCCCCTGTCGTCCCGCGGAGTACATCACGGTGTCGGCGGGGATCTGTTTGCCGCTGGCCAATGTGGTCATGGTGCCCGAATCATTGACGTCGACGGCGGTGACCTCCTCGCCGAAACGGAAGGTCACGGCCAAGTCGCGCAGGTGAAAGCGAAGGGCCTCAACGACTTCGGGATCGCAGAAGTCCAGCATCGAGTCGCGTTTCTCCACCACGGTCACCTTGGTGCCCAGGGCGGCGAACATGGAGGCGTACTCGATTCCGATGACGCCCGCACCGACCACCACCATGGATCCGGGGATGAAGCGCAGATCCAGGATGCCGTCCGAATCCAGGACGCGGCGTTCGTCGAACGCCACACCGGCGGGCCGGGCGGGCTTGGTGCCGGTGGCCAGCACGACGTACTCGGCATGCAGTGTGGTGCGCTCGCCCCGGGAGGGCTCTTCCACTACGACGGTGTGCTCATCGGCGAACCGTCCGATGCCGCTGATCAGGTCGATCCGATTGCGCAGGAGCTGGGAACGCACCACCTCGATTTCCTTACGGATGACGTGTTCGGTGCGGGCCAGCAGATCTTCGGGAGTGATGTTGGCTTTGACTCGGTAGCTCGCGCCGTAGAGCTCGCGCTGGTTCATGCCGGTCAGGTAGAGGACGGCCTCACGCAGTGTCTTGGACGGAATGGTTCCCGTGTTGGTGCAAACACCGCCGAGCATGTTGTCGCGTTCGACCACGGCCACCGACTTGCCCAGCTTGGCCGCGGCGATGGCGGCTTTCTGGCCGCCGGGGCCCGATCCGATGACGACCAGGTCGTAGGTGGGGGTTTCTGCTGCCGTGGATGAGCCGCTTGCGCGAAGACCGTTGGTCATGGGTTTACTCAATACGCCGATTCGTCTAACCGTGCATGCCGTCCGTGTCACGGTGACATGAACAGTTGTCCCTACCGAATCTCGCGCGCGCCTCCGGGGGCCCGGGCCGTGCCGATGGCAGCATGTGACCGTGACGGCATCGCGGCTGGTAGCGACGATGGTTGTGGCTGGATGCTGCGCCGCGACATCGCCCGCATGCACGCGGGCAATCGACGGAACGCCCATAGAGTCATCCGCTGGCGCATCGTCTCCGTTGACCACCACCACCGCGCCCCTGCGGGCACCGGCGGGCCCGGTGGGGGCGCTCCTGCTGGCGCCGACGGACTTCCCGCATCAATATCCAGCCACCACGCTGGATCCTGGTGCCGCCGGTCTGGCGCTGCGCGACATCCGGGGCGTGCCCGATGCGGCTACCGTCGCCCCCACCACATGCACACCGGAACCCGTTCCGGCGGTGCCGCAGGACGCGGCGGTGGCGGCGGGTACCAACGAGTCCGACAATTCGACCATCACGGTGGCAGTACTTCGCGTGCCGCAACCGCTTGCCACCTACAAGACCCAACTGGAGCGCTGTACTTCGTATACCTTCACCGACCCGGACCAGGTCACGAGCACGGTGACGGCCTCTCAGGCCGTGGCTCCGCCCATCAACGCCGATGATTCGGTGGCGGTCAACCAAACGGTGTCGCCGTCCGGGGCAGGCAACGGTACACAAACGACCCTGTCGCTCATCGCGCAGATTGCCGATATTCGAATCCAGGCCACCTACATGACTTTTCAGGGCACCGAGCCCGATGCGGTGCTCCTGGATCAGGCCTTCACCGCGGCTGTACTCAAGGTGCACGACAGCTTCCACTGACATCCGGCTACCGGAGTGACCGTATCCCGTGGGGTGCGATGGAACGGCCCAGATGTTCGATCTTGGCGACGAAGGGCGATGTCATCGCCCGCACGAGCGTGCCGTAGCCGATACCGAAGGCGATCTCGTCTCCGACAACCGCCTGGTGATCACCGAGGTCGACCACCAGATGGTCGCTGCTCATCCCGAGGACCATGATGCCCTCGGGTGGCTGCAGGCCATCCGGGTCCACGTCCTGGCGGCCGAGGGCCAGGATTGCCTGGCGCACAGTCGCACTGCCGGTGCGGGCCGGTGCTTCGCCGAATGCCGCCTGAGCACGATGCCCCCAGGGTTGAGCGGGTTTCATCGCGACCTCGATGACTTCTGCACTCAAGGTGAAGGCATTCGTGTGCAGGCCGGGGATCGGTGTTCGGTACAGCGGGTCGACGCCGAGAAGAATGGCTTCACCGAGCCGGAGTTCGTCGATCCGGCCGACGTCGTGTGTGTGCAGCGCCCAGTTCAGGTTCGCAGAGTTGCCGCCTGAGACAACCTCGAGCGAGATCCCGTGCAGTGCCTCGATGTGGTTCGCGAGCTCCGTAAGGATGCCCATGTTCCGGTCGTCGGGCACGACGCCGCTCTGACAAGCGAGGTTGGCACCGAGCCCGGCGAGCCGCAACGAGGAGTGGCCAAGAACGGCCCGCGCAGCTTCGGGGGCGTCGTCCAGCGCGATGCCCTCACGCAGGTCGCCCAGTTCAACCATGAGCACGACGGCATGTACCCGGTTCTGTTGGGACGCGGCCTTATCGAGCGCAGCCAGGACGACGGCGTCGGTGTTCAGACTGACATCGGCGATGTCAACGATCTGTGCCACTTGGCTGAGCATGGGTGAGCGGATCAACGTGCGTAGCGGTAGGCAGTCGAGGCCGGCCAGCCGAGCGAGGTTCGGTATCCGTGAGTCACCGAGTCCGTGGGCGCCGCCGCGCAGCATCGCCGCACCGACACCCGGCGAGCCCAACACTGCCTTGGTGATGCCGGTGACCCGGATGCCCACCCCGGTAAGCCGATCAACCAGGATCCGCGTGTTCTGCTCGACCTTGTCGAGATCGGTCTCGAGCCGAAGTGTCACACTGGGGTGGTCGCGTTGGCTTTCCCAGCGAGGACAGGGAAAGCCGACAGCACCATCTCGACCAGCTCCGAAGCGGGGCGTGTCAGCGGGTCGGTAACCGGGAGGCCGAGCTCCGAATGATGCTCGGAGATCGCATCGTTCAGCTCGTCGCCGGTCATTTCCTCGTGGTTGATCGTGACCCCGATGACGCGAGTATCGGCGAACGCCTCGATCAGTGCGATCTCGCTGGCTGCGGTCGGCATCGGCACCATGGGGAAGTCGCCGAGCACCTTACGTTTTGGTGCGTGCTGCACGATCACGCCGGCCGGGCGGCTGCCCCGCAGGATGTGGGCCGACGTGATGTACGCGGGGTGGCTCAGCGCGCCCTGGCCCTCGACCACGATCACGTCAGGGTCTTCACCCTCGGACGCGGCGACGACCTGGTGCTCGACTTCACCCGAGCAGAACTGGGGGACCAGCGCGTCCAGCGCCACGCCGTACTTCCCGCCCTGGATCAGGGTGGTCTGACCGGTGCCGACCATGACCGCCCTGATGCCGCGTGCATTCAATGCTTGGACCAGCAAGGTGGCGGTGGTGCGTTTCCCGATCGCCCCGTCCGTACCCAGGATCGCGATTCTTGGGCAGTTGACGTCGAAGATCCGGCCGGAGAACAGGTGTAGGTCGCGCTTGGACTTCGGTTGGCGTACATCGGTGATGGTGACTCGGGCGATCACAGCTGCTGCTACGAATTCGGCATCGTCGTTGAGGAACTCGTGCAGGCCGTTGATGATGTGCATCCCGCGGGCGATGCCGTCTAGCAGTACGAGCCGCTGCTCGTTCGACAGTAGGCCGTCGGCAGGCGCCAGCCCACAGATCAGGTAGTCGGGTACGCGGCCTGCGTGAGCGACGGACTCGGCCAGCGATGCCAGCACCGGGATACCGTTCGCCGTGCCGTCGAGGAGTTTTCCGGCATCGACTCCGGCCCGGAGGCTGTCGATGACACTGAGGATCTCGTACTTCTCCGAGTGCCGCACTAGGCCGTTGGCGGTCTTGCCGTCCTGCTCACCGAATTGTCCCTCGCAGTAGACGATCGCGGTGGAGCCAACAGGCATTGGGAAGGGAGCCGCCGGAACGATGCCTTCGCTGCGTTCGGAGGCACCGAGAAAGGGGGTACCGCTTGTGAGTGACGACATGGAATCCTCTGAGAAGTCTCAGAGGAGGCGACGGGATCGAGGTGAGGCGGTAAGCCCAACATCCAGCGAGTGGTCTGCCCTGAGGGTCGGCAAGATTACCGACGCCTTGATGCTACCCGATCGGCAATGACGGCCCTGTTTTCGGCGGTGGCCCTGGGTACGTTGTCCACAATCGCGGCGGCATCCACAGGTTCCCGGCGGCGCTGGCACAACGCGAGGTCGCTGTCGCGGGGTTGACGGCCCCGGCTGTCACGGTGCGGACATGACATCACTGATTCCCGGACCGCTCGGTCGTCCCGACTTTCGATTGAATCGGCCCTCTGCCCTGATCGCCGCACTACCGGCGATGTTGGGGTTCATCCCGGAAGATTCCCTTGTCGTGGTCACACTCGCCGGTGGGCTCATCGAAGCGATACTGCGCAGGGACCTTCATGACCTGGACGGCACCGACTACGCGGCATTCGAGGTGCTGGCCGAGGTGTTGAGCCCGGGGCCGGCCGATGCGGTGATCGCAGTGGTCATCAGTGCGGACATGGACGAGCACGAGGCCGGTGACATCATCCGGCGGCTAGCCAAACATTTAGAACGTCAGGGTATTTCGTTAATTGCCGGCCACACGGTAGACCGCGTCGGGCCCCAGGGCTGGTGGCGGTGTTACGACGGATGCGGCGCGGGCGGGCCCGTCGACGATCCCGAGTGCTCTCCGCTGACCGCGGCGGCGGTTTTGGCCGGCAGGACGGTGCATCGCCGTAGGGAGGATCTCGTGGCGCTGATCGCGCCCTCCGACACCGCGCGTACCTGCGCGCTGGCCGTCTCCTTGCGGCGGCCGTCTCAGGGACAAGGCGACGGCGCCGTGGCAGACCGGCGTGCCGTGAATCGAGTGATGCGGGCGGCGTGCCGAACAGCGGAATTCCATTCACTGTCCAACCGTGAGCTGCTGGCGATGGCTCGCTCCCTGACGGTCGTGCGGGTTCGAGACACGTTGTGTGCGTTGGCTGTCGGTGCGCTGTCCGACGATGTGGAACGGCTGTGGCTGGCGCTGAGCCGATTGCTCCCTGACCCCTGGCGTGCGGAAGCGTTGGTGTTATTGGGATTTAGTGCCTATGTGCGCGGCGACGGTCCACTGGCTGGTGTCGCGCTGGATGCCGCGCTGACGGCCCGGCCGGACCATCGTCTGGGGCAGCTCCTGATGTCAGCGCTGCACTCCGGTATGCGCCCCGATGAGATTCGTGCCCTGGCCGATACCGGCTTCCGGCTGGCTCACGAGCTGGGAATCAGCCTGCCGCCTAGGCAAGTCCGAGGTGTGGGCTAGACCTTCTCCACCATGACGGCGTGCGCCATCTCGTGCGGCAGCTCGACGCTCTCATGCCCCGGAATGATGATGATGACGCCATCGGGGGAGGACTCCACGGTGACGCGCGCATTCGGCACCACACCGGCGTCCTTGAGGCGCGACAGCAGATCGGTATCGGCCTGCACGTGTTCGGCCAGCCTGCGTACCACCACCGCGACCTGGGACCCTGACTGAATCTCGGTGAGTCGCACGGCGCTGGCATTCTCGGACCTGTCGGCGGGCACACCCAACTCGGACAGGCCGGGAATCGGGTTACCGAACGGGGACGTGGTCGGGTTGTTGAGGATCGTGAGCAGACGACGCTCGACATCCTCGCTCATCACATGTTCCCAACGGCAGGCCTCGGCATGCACGTCTTCCCACGGCAGCCCGATCACATCGACCAGCAGGCATTCGGCCAGCCGGTGCTTGCGCATCACCGAGACCGCCAGTGCGCGGCCCTTGTCGGTGAGTTCCAGGTGGCGGTCGCCGGCGACGTTCAGCAGGCCGTCGCGCTCCATCCGCGCCACCGTCTGGCTCACGGTCGGGCCGCTCTGCTCGAGCCTTTCGGCAATGCGGGCACGCAGCGGCACCACGCCCTCTTCTTCAAGGTCGTAGATCGTTCGCAGATACATCTCTGTCGTATCGACAAGATCGTTCACCACTCGCCCCTTACGGTCGTGCTTAGTCTACCGATCTACAACGCAAATCGGGGCGCTGCGCTTCCAGAACGCAGCGCCCCGAGGGCAGGGTAGTAGGTCAACTAGCTCGCGTACGAACGCAGGCGTTCTGCGCGGTCGCCGTGGCGCAGCTTCGTCATGACTTCACGCTCGATCTGACGCACCCGCTCGCGAGACAGTCCGAACAGCTTGCCGATCTGGTCGAGTGTGCGGGCCTGTCCGTCATCGAGTCCGTACCGGAGCCGGATGACTTGCTGCTCACGCTCGTCGAGAGTGGCCAGCACGCTGCGCACGTCCGAGTGCAGTAGTTCGGCGATGACGGCGTTCTCCGCCGACATGGCCTCGGTGTCCTCGATGAAGTCGCCAAGAGGCGCTTCCTCGTCGGTACCAACCGGCATGTCCAGACTTACCGGATCCCGGCTGTGGTCCAGCAGATCCCCGATCTTCTCCACGGGAATGCCGGACTCCTCGGCCAGTTCCTCGTCGCTGGCCTCGCGGCCAAGCCGCTGGTGCAGCTCACGCTTGATGCGAGCCAGCTTGTTCACCTGCTCCACCAGGTGCACTGGCAGGCGGATGGTGCGGCTCTGATCGGCCATGCCGCGGGTGATGGCCTGACGGATCCACCAGGTGGCGTAGGTCGAGAACTTGAACCCCTTGGCGTAGTCGAACTTCTCCATGGCGCGGATCAAGCCCAGGTTGCCCTCCTGGATGAGGTCCAGCAGCGGCATTCCGCGTCCGGTGTAGCGCTTGGCCAGCGACACCACCAGCCGCAGGTTGGCCTCCAGCAGGTGGCTGCGCGCGGCGCTACCTTCCCGCACGATGGCTGCCAGATCCTTCTTGCGGGCCTCGCCGAGGCGTTTCTTGGTGTCCAGAAGGTGCTGGGCGTACAGCCCCGCCTCGATCCGTTTGGCCAGCTCGACTTCGTCCTCTGCCGTGAGCAGAGCAGTCTTGCCGATGCCGTTCAAGTACACCCGCACGAGGTCGGCGGCTGGACTTTGGGTGTCCAGATCGTCGGACTCAGTAGTACGGGCCGGACGGGTCGTGGCGTTTGCCATCGCTGCCTCCTAGTTGATCCGTAGGTCTCATGAGTTGCAACGCCCGGGTGGCCCAGAAAGTTCCTGAGGTTCCCAAATGGCGCCGTCATTGACCTGCGGATTTCGAGTTAGCAGCTGAGAATGTCCTGAGAATTGACATAGCTGTCCCTAAGACGGGCCAGCGGAGCCTTCCGGCGGGGTGCGCGGTTGCGGCGGAGGCGCGGGATCAATCGCTCGGCGTTCCGCCGTGGGAAACAGCGAGTGCCGATGTTCCTGGGGCCCGTATCGCCGCGGTTCCTCGGCCTTGCGGGCAGGACGGTCGTTGGCGATGAGCACCGCCATCCAGGGCAGTGGGATCGATGCCGCCAAGATCGCCAGCGAGATCCATCCGTTGTGCCACACGCTGTAGGCCCAGGCGGCGCCCAGTAGTGCCGGGATCCGGAACGCCATCAGCGTCAAATAGCGGCGTACCCGGGCGCGGTGTTGTTCTTCGACCGAGACCGCGGCCGCTGTGATGAGTACAGGGTGGCCGTCGTCATCGAACGACAGCTCTTTTCTCATATCTCCAGGATGTCACAATGTAGGAATGGACACGCAGACGCTCGAGCGTCCGGACACCACCGTCGACGAGAGCACCGACAGTGACAGGCCGAAGGTCTTTCACTACGTCAAGAAGGACAAGATCGTGGAGAGCGCGGTCATGGGAAACCATGTGGTCGCCCTGTGCGGCGAGGTTTTTCCGGTCACCAAGTCAGCCAAGCCCGGCTCACCGGTGTGCCCCGACTGCAAGCGCATCTACGAAATGATGAAGAAGGACTAGCAGCCTTCGGGGGCTTTCTCCGGAGCCGCCTCATCGGGGCTGCTCGCGGCGGTGTTCTCGCCGTTTTGGGGGCTCAGCCATTCCCGCAGCTGCCGGGCGTGGGTGGCCCCGGCCGGCCAGTTCTCCTCGATCGCGGCATTCAGCTCGGCGCCCAGCACGATCGCGAATCCCAGCATGAACGCGAACAGCAAGAACGCGATGGGGGTCGCGAGGGCGCCGTAGGTGTATCCGGTGCGGGTGATCCAATTCAGGTAGAACCGCAGCCCCAGGCTGGCGATCACGAAGAACGTCACCGCCAACAGCGCACCGATCCATAGTCGGTGCGAGGGAAGCGGCCGCGGTAGGGATACCCGGTACAGCAGCGTCACCAGGGACACCAGTGCGATGCCGAAGAGCGGGAAGTAGCCGTAACGCAGCACCGCATTCCACGAGTCGGGTACCACCTCGGCGATCCGCTTGGGTCCGAGGGCGATGACCGGCAAGGTCACCACCGCCATCGCCAGCGCGGCGACGTACAGGCCCAGCGCAAAGAACCGCTGGCGCACGGGATGGCGCAGGGGTGTCTGGTCGTGCGCCTCCACCACGGAGTCCACAAAGCTAGATATCGCCGAGGACCCTGCCCACAGTGAGATGACGAATCCGATGGACACCACCTCACCGCGCCCGTCGCGCATGATGTCGACGATGGTGGGCTCGATGATCTCGGTGACCACGCTCTTGCTGAAAACACTGTTGGCCACCCGCAGGATTCGCTCCTGGATCTCGGGCAGCGTGTCCGGTCCGAACAGCGGCCCGACGAACGTCAGGCTCCCCAGGATCCCCAAAAGAAGCGGCGGTAGTGATAACACCTGCCAGAAGGCGGCCTGCGCCGACTGCGCGAAAATCGAGTCGTCCCAACTCTTTACGGCCGTGCGGCGCATTACGTGCAAGACGTCTCGACCGAACGAGAAATGGCGTGGCTTATCACTCATGGCCACACCAGCATTCCTGATGGGATGGTCAGCAGTACTTACCGGGGGTGAAACCGCGGTGACTAATCCTCGTCCGGACCGCTGATGTACAGCACCGCCGACATCGCGCTCAGCTTCTCGGAGTGCTCGTTAGCGTGGTGCTGGCAAAAGAGCAGCTGCGCTCCCGACGGGAGTGTGGCGCGGACTCGAGCAGCCGCACCGCAACGATCGCAGCGGTCAGCCTTCGTCAGCTCTGGACTGGTCAGAGTTGCGTTCATGGCTCCTCCGTATCTCTCCTGAGCTTTGCGGTCCGGTGAACCGCTCGGCGCCTATGTATGTACTTTGTCAGACGTTTGGGGGGTTTCGGTTGTTCCCCGCGTGTGTCCGGTGTGTCGCGGCTCACGTCGAGGGTGTTACAGGGTTGAGGCAGGCTGGTGTGATGCAGTCGATGCCGCCGGGTGAACCCGAACTCGTTCACATCTGTTCCGACGAAGAGTGGGCGTTGGCGGGTGAACAGGGGGAGCATCGGCCCACGTCACTGGGCGAAACGGGATTTATTCACCTCTCCGAGCCGTACCAGGTTCACCTTCCGGCCAACCGCTTGTATCGCGGAAGGTGTGATCTGGTCGCATTGTCTGTTGCCCTGAATCTGCTGGACTCTCCGGTACGTTGGGAACCGGGCGTGCCTAGCGACCCCGAATCGATGCTGTTCCCTCATCTGTACGGACCGCTGCCGATCGCCGCAGTTACGTCCGTGGCGAACTTCCGGCCGGGATCGGATGGCTTTTTTGAGCCGCTGGCACCTAAGCACTTCCTAAGCTATCAACGTGGTAGCTAGACTGGCGTAGTTCGCCGGTCTTGAGATAAGGGGGTAACCGCGGTGGCCTCTTCAAATCACCCGCTTAAGACCGTGCTGGCCGATGAGCCCGCGGTTGGCGCCTCGTGGCGTCCAGAGCTTGCTGCGATGTTCAACCAGGGTGCCGTCACGGACGATGCTCTGAGCCTCGCCTTCACCGAGATCGTCGCCGAGAACTTTCGTCCGGGAGCGCTGCCTCTCGAACTGATGCGCCTTCGTGAGGCGGGCACCATCGTCGTGCCGCACGGTGTGTCATTGGGTCTTGCCGGAGCCGATCTGCCTGACGCCAAGCGCGTCAAGCACCTGGCCGCCCTGGCCGCGGAACTGAATGCTCCGATGGTCAGCGAGCATGTGGCGTTCGTGCGGGCAGGCTTCGAAAGTGGGGGCCAGCACGGGGTGCTCGAGGCGGGGCACCTGGTGGCTCCGCCGCGCACCACATTGGCTTTGGATGTGTTGGTGGACAACGTTTCCCGAGTGCAAGACGACCTCGGTGTGCCGTTGGCGCTGGAGAATGTGGCCACCACCTTGCAGTGGCCCGAGAACGAGCTGAGCGAGCCCGACTACCTGCGGGAACTGTCCCGGCGCACCGGCTGTTGGCTGGTGCTCGACGTACCCAACCTGTATGCGACAGCGGTGGCCTCGGGCACCGACCCTGTTGCGATGCTGCGCCGTTTCCCGATCGAGCGTGTCGCGTACGTGCACATCGCCGGTGGCCGGTTCGAGGGCGACCTGTACTGGGACACCCACTCCGACACCATCATCGATCCGGTGGCGGATCTGCTCACCGAGCTCGTGGTGCTCACCTCGGGCCGCGGCCTGGGCGTGCTGATCGAGCGTGATGGGTCGATCGACGAAGCCAGCGTGAGCGCTGACCTTTCGGTGGTCCGCCAGGCGATCAAGGCCGGTGTTGTTCATGCTTGACAACCGCGAGGTCTTGCGGCGTCGGCAACTGTCGGTGCTGTCGGACCTGCTTGCCGGCAATGCCCCGTCGGGTTTCGACGAGTACACGGCGCTGACCGCCGGTGTGCAGCTGCGCAGCAAGCGGCGTTTCGATGTCGCCAATGCGGTGCCGTGGCTCGCTGAACTGCCCAACTGGGAGTACGAATTCGAGCAGTACGCGCGCCTGCACTCCATGCGGTGCTGCGTGCTGTGTGACGCCAAAGAGTTCCGCACATACAGCTACGAGCTGCCGCGTCTGCGCGACTGGATGATGGATCGCGAGGTTGCCGAGGGTCTTCGCCGGATCGCGCTCGTGCGTCGCGGCGGGCGGCGGGAACTTCAGATCGCCTTTGGAAAGAAGCTGCGTTACTTCGCATTACGGCCGGAGCGGGCCGAGGCATGATGACCGCTGTCATCGTCATAGCGACGGTGGCAGTGCTGCTGGTAGTTGGGCTGGGATTCCTGGTGGTGACCAATTCGGGTAGCCGACCGCGAAATCACCCGGATGCCCCGGATCATCAACAGACCGGCTACTCGGGTGCCAGCTACGGCCCGGACGCCGGGAGCTAGCCAGTAATGCTGGACGCGTGCAGATTTCGTACCGTCGGTGAAGACTGCACCTGTTGTGGATCAGGATAGGTTCCGAGCAGTCGATCGGCGGTTCCCGAGCTGGTGACGGTAAACCAGTAGTTCTCATTCTTGAAGTGGTGGTACCGGTGGTTTCGCCAGACCGCCCGATAGATCGCGTGACGCGGTTTGTAGTCGGTATGGACGAGGTAGTGCGTCCACTCGTAGAACACCAGGAACAACGCCACCGTGAGTGCGAAGGTGAGCCCAAGTCCCGTGCGCGGGAACGCAAAGAGCGCGGCCAGAGTCAATCCGATGATCACCACGACCAGACTCGGCCAGGGAATGAACACCAGCGGGATGTCCCGCGGATCCTGATGATGCAGGCGGTGATCACGGGCGAGCCGCGAGTCGATTTTCACCGGACCCACCGAGCGCGGGCGCCAATGCAGGATCCCGACGTGGATCAGCCACTCGGCGATGGGCGAGATCGCTACCAGCACAACGGGTGTAATGGCATCGGCAATTGTCCAGCCACCGACGGAGAGTCGGGCGCCCAGTAGAGCGGCGGCCCATACGACAAGCATCCATGGGGTGGGGTGCTTGACGAATTCGACAAGGGCATCGCGCAGAGTCATCGACTTACGTGCGGCACGGGTCATTTCTGGTTCTCCGATTCGTCCATGAGTTGCTCCAGGAGTTCGTCAAATGCCTTGGTGCCCAAGGCAAGCATGGCAACGGCAGCCTCTTGCGCGGCGTCTGCATCTTGCGTGGCGATGGCATCGGCGAGCGTGCGGTAGTGGCCGATGTCGCCGACTTCGGCGGCCATCACGTTGACGAGCACGTCCAGCGCCCGCACATACGAGTCGCGCATGGTGTTGAACACCAGCCGGAAGGCAATCGAGTCGGCGGTGTCGATGACTAGCTCCCAGAACCCGAGCGCTTGCCACATGCGTTGTAGCGGATCGTTTTCCGCTTCCAGGTCGGCGGTCATTGCGCGCAGCCGATCTGCGACACCGGGATCCTGGTGAGATCGTTGAGCGGCCAGGCGCGCCACCTGGGGGCCGATGATGGCCCGGGCCTCGATGACGCTTGCCAGTGTGCGGCGATCCACATCGCCGCCGTAGGCGAGCAGTAGTGGCAGCACGTCGAATCCGGCGTCGCTGCGGTAATCCCGGATCACCGTGGACCCGCCCTGACGGATGTGAATCAGGCCCGAGCGCTCCAACCGGCCCAGCGCTTCGCGGACCGCGGTGCGAGACACCCCGAGGGCTTCGGCGAGGGCGCGCTCGCTGGGCAGCGTGTCACCCGGGGTGCGGTCACCGGTGAGGACCTGCGCCGCGAGCTGGCTGAATATCTCATCGGGTATCGACTGCCGGGCGATCGGCTGCAGTGCCATGCCGTCACGGTAGCACCGCGATTGGTAAGAGGTCTAGTGGTCTGACCAATTTAATGTGATGGCATCGGCCTCGATCTCGACCAGCAGCGCCGGATCGATGAGCGCTGACACCTCGACCATGGTGGCTGCCGGGCGGATATCGCCGAAAAACTCGCCGTGGGCCAAACCGACCTCACGCCACCGCCCGATATCGGTGACGAAGATGCGGGTGCGTATGACATCGCCCAGGGTGGCGCCCGCTTGGCTAAGTGCCGACTCGATTCGGCGCAGCGCCTCGCGGGTCTGTTCGGCGATGTCGTCACCGCCGACAGGCGCTTGGCCCTCACGCGCCGCCGTGGTGCCGGCGACGGCGACGTGCGAGCCGACCCGGACCGCGCGCGAGTAGCCGACCGCTGCTTCCCATTCGCCGCCTGACGAAATGTTCACGCGTTCCATGGCGGCAGCGTAAGCGGCGGGGAATACCGGCGGCGATCGATTAATTGCACTGCGATGTGACCGGACGCATACGCATCGGAATTCAGCTGCGGCCCGCAAAGGCGCAGAACTACAAGCAGTGGCGCGACGCCGTGCTGCGCGCCGAAGACAAGGGAGTGGACGTCATCTTCGGCTATGACCACTTCCATTGGCCCGCAGGCACCCTCAGCAGCGAGGGAGTGGTGCTGGACGAGGTGCAGCCCGACGTCAACAATTTCGAGGGCTGGACCGCCCTGGGGTCGTGGGCAGAGGTCACCTCGCGGGCGGAGATCGGGCTGCTCGTGACGGGAGTGGGCTACCGCAATCCCGATCTGCTGGCCGATATGGCCCGCACCGTCGATCACATCAGCGATGGCCGGCTGATTCTCGGGGTCGGCGCCGGCTGGTACGAAAGGGACTACACCACCTACGGATATGAGTTCGGCACGGCGGGTTCTCGATTCGATCTGTTCGAGGAGAGCCTGGAACGCATCGAGAACCGGTTGGGTCAGTTGCTGCCGTCGCCCGTACGTCCCATCCCGATCTTGATAGGTGGCGGGGGAGAGAAGCGCACCATTCCGCTGGTGGCCCGGCACGCCCATATCTGGCACGCGTTCGCCGATGTGGACACCTACCGCCGAAAGAACGACATCCTGATCGCCGAGGCCGAACGAATCGGGCGTGACCACAACGAAATCGAACGCTCGACCAGCTGGGGTTTGGATCCCGCACGCGGGTTGACGGCCGCAGAGGCCGACGCCTATGCCGAGGTGGGTGCAAGGCTGTTCACCGTGGGCATCGATGCCGACAACGATTACGACCTCTCGGTACTCGATGCCCCACTGGCCTGGCGCGATTCACGCTCCTAGCGGTTGAATCAGATAATGCTCGCCGATCTCCAGCGCGGTGGGTACATCTGCGGTGACCACGGTGGGCGCGGCGGCAGGTGGGAGCCGATTCTCGGGGCGCCACGTGACATCGGAGGGCACCAGGATGAACAGGCCGTCATGATCGCCCACCGGGCCGAAGCCCGGCGCGGGCTCACCGAACGGCAGCAGACCCAGTTTGTCGCGCAGGAGCCGCTGAGTCTCCAGCACATCGGATACCCCGAAGCCGACCTCGCTGAGTGAACGGATATCGCCGACACCGAATGGACGATCGATGCGGTTGTCCAGGATGTTGCGTTCGATGAGTTCGAGGACGGCGTTGTCGGGGCCGGCGAAGTAGATGCTGCGGGCCTGCCAATGGGGCGCGCAGTCGAATTCGTCATGCCATTGGTTGTCGGTCTGTAAGGGGACCCGCGCCGAGAGCCACTCCTTGGCGGCAGGCAGACTCCCCGCAGGGATTGTGAAGGCGATGTGATGCGCGCCGTGATATGCCCTACCCGGAACCATCGTCAGGGCGCTGCTCCCGATGCGGACGGTGGCGCGGTTCTCGTCGAGTTGCACCGGCAATTCCAGGGTTTCGGCATAGAAACGTGCGGCCGAGGCTACGTCGGTGGCGGTGATCTGTACATCGCGAATCTTCATGACGCCACGCTATGGCCTCATGTTCACTTGAGATCAAGCGAGCGGTTGGAGATCACCCAGAATCGTCGGCAAGAACTCCGCCACAGTGGGATGGATGTGCACGGTGCGCTGAAGTTGTCGCGCGGGTACCCCGTATTGCATGGTGTCGAGCAGGCAGTGCACCACCTCGTCGCCGCCCACCCCGAGGATGGTTGCGCCCAGGATGAGATCGGTGTCGGCGTCGACCAAAACCTGCATATAGCCATCGGTTTCGCCCTTTTCTAGGGCCCGTCCAACCTGACTCATCGGCTTGCGCCCGACCAGCACGGAGCGTCCCGAAGCGCGCGCCTGCGTCTCGGTCATGCCGACGCGGCCCAGCGGCGGATCGGTGTACAGGGCATAGCAGGGCAGCCGGTCGGTGACTCGTCGCGGATCGTCGTCGAGCAGATTCGCGGCCACGATCTCGAAGTCGTTGTATGAGGTGTGTGTGAACGCCCCACGGCCGTTACAGTCGCCCAGGGCCCAGATGCCCGGCACGTTGGTGCGCAGCTGGTCGTCGACCGTGATGTATCCACGGTCGTCGGTGGCCACGCCGGCGTTCTCCAGGCCCAAGTCATCGGTGTTGGGCCGGCGCCCAACCGCGACAAGTACGTGAGAGCCGTGCACTTCGGGCGCACCCTGTGTGCAGTCGACACCGACCCCGACTCCGTCGTCTGTGCGGGACAGGCTGATGCAGGAGGCGTTGAGCCGGAAGGAGATTCCTTCACGTTCCAGGACTTCTTGGATGATCGCCGAGGCGTCGGGATCTTCGCGTTCGACGAGCCGTGGTCCGCGATGCACCACGGTGACCTGGCTGCCGAACCGGCGATAGATCTGCGCGAATTCCAGCCCGACATAGCTGCCGCCGATGACGACGAGATGTTCGGGGATGCCGTCGTATTCGATGAGTGAGCTGTTGGTCAACAGCGGCACATTGTCGACACCGGGCCAGTCCGGCACGACCGCCCGCCCGCCGACATTCAGAAACACCTTGTCGGCGGAGACGATTTCGTCGCCGACGGCGAGCTCGGTGGGGGAGATGAAGCGTGCGTGCTCGTGATAGACCGTGCAGCCCAGGTCCTTGAGCCACTTCTCACCGCCATTACGGGACGGCAGGATCACCGAATCCTTGCGTTCGCGCACCCGGGCCATGTCCATGCTCACCGTGCCGTCGACGACGACGCCCCACCGCGCGGCATCACGTGCCATATGGGCGGCATGTGCGCTGGCGACGAGCGCCTTGGTGGGACGACAGCCGGTGTTCACGCAGGTGCCTCCGAACAGGTGGCGTTCCACGATCGCGACCGTCATCCCCGCGCCGCGTAAGCGGGCGGCCAAGGACGGGCCGGCCTGGCCGGCGCCCACGACGACGGCGTCAAAATGTGTACTCACGTGGCAAGCACCAGGGTGATCGCCACGGCCGCCGCAACCGTGATCGCATCCTCGGTCAGGGCGGCGGGCAGGTCTTTACCGAAGGACTCGGCCAGCTTGCCCCGAGCCCAGGCGCCGCCGAGGGTGCCGAGCACCGCACCAATGACGCCGAGCACCAGACCGATGATGAGCCCGGGAGAGGTGCCGCCCGCCAGGGTGCCGAACACCGCCCCGTAGAAGGCGCCCAGCACCACCCGTGCCGCGAACGCGGGCGGCGCCTTGCGGCTCGGCGTCTTGGGTAGCTTGTCGTTGACGATCTCGCCGACGGCCAGCACCGTGGCGATGACGGCGACGATCAGGCTTGCCAAGAATGATGCCCAGGTACCCTCCACCAGAAGACATTTGGCGAATGCTGCCCAGCTCAGTACGGCAAGTGGCGTCATCGCGCGCAGGCCCGCGGCGATACCGATGAGAAGTGCAGCTACATACAAACCGGTCATGAGGTCTCCCGATGCGTTTGGCTGGAGCTTGATGCGCTAGAGCGTAGACCCGCAGGGTGGCTTTCGCGTCAGAACAGTGTCGGGTCGTCGAAACCCGGGGTGTGCTCGAGTCTGAGCAGTTCTCGCTTGGTGACGACACCGCCGTAGGCGGAGAAGCCATGCAGGCTGTGATCGGCGGCCAGCACGCGGTGGCAGGGGACCAGTAGCGGAATCGGATTGCGGCCCAATGACTGTCCGACGGCCTGCGCTGCGCCCGGTGCACCGACGGCTGCTGCCACCTCACCGTAGCTGCGGGTCGAGCCGGGGCCGATGGCCCTTGTCACCGCGTAGACCTCGCGATCGAAATCGGTGATGCCGTCAAGGTCCAGTTGAACCCATTGCAGATCGTCGTCCTCACCGGCAAGGACACGCTTCAGGCCGTCGATCGCTTCGGCCACGAAGGGCGGCGGCGCCAGTTCGCTTCCCGGTGGACGCCGGATCCTGGCCAGGGTGGCCGCATCGTCGTGCTCGGGCAGCTGTAACGCGACGATGCCGTTGTCGCTCCACGCGATGGCGCAGGCGCCAATGGCGGTGTCGAAGAAGCAATGGCCGACAGTGCTCACGCTGCCCAGTATGGCCGGACCCACCGACAGGTTGTCGCCGCCGGTGGGTCCGCGCCGTGGGGTGTCGCGACCGTCATTCCAGCGCGCGCCGCAGCTCCGCGATCGCGGCAGCCTTTTCCTCGGCGCTGAGATCGGGATCGCTCGTGACGATCTCGATCTTGTGCTCGATGAACGCGCGCTCATCCACCCTCTCCCGGTGCCGGCGGCTGAGTTCTTCGAACTCCTGCCGACGGTCGGCGATGGGGCCGGTACCGGTCGGGGGAGGCGATCCGTTATCACTCATGATCGGCTGCTCCTGCTCGATCAACTCTTGACCACGAAAGAGTAATTCGGGTCCAGGAACAGTGGCGAGAATCCATGTCCGTCATTGCGAATCGTCGAGTCGGCCGCGCGCAGCAGCGCCCATTGGCCCCAGGTTCCGGCGGCATCGCGGCCCACCAGCATCGTGTTGAGGAATCCGAGCCAGCGGGTGTTGGTGTAGCTGTTCTGGAACGTCTCGACGATCGGTCCCCAGCTGCCCACCCATCCGGAGGTCTGTTCGGCGGTCGTGGATTGATAGTCGAAGCGGTACACCAGATCCCAGCGGTTTGCCGCACGGTTGTGCAGCAGCACCTCGTTGCGCCACCGGTTCGGTGCGATTTCGAACGATTGATTCCAGACGAGCAGGGTCTGTAGACCCCAGCCGTGCGACGAGGTGCTGCGCAGGTATGCCGTCAGGTTCGCGAACGGAATGTCGGTCTGCCAGTGATCCGAGCGTGCCCAGTCGAACACCTTGAAGCGGGCGATGTCCTGCGCGTGATAGGAGACGAACGCCTCGACACCCTTTTGTGCCCGGTTGGTGGCGGTCAGATACAGGTAGTCGGCCACGTTCCCGCCGGGCTGGTGTGGGCAGACGATCTCGTAGTAGAACGAGGTACCGCGGGCGAAGCGGGTGCGAAAGCTGTTCGTGTAGAACATGCCGTAGCCGACACCGCCCGGGGGCGGAGTTATCCCCGCGGCCAGTTCGGCGATGTCCGCCACCCCGGCAGCCTCGGCCAGTGTTTCCTCGGCCTCGCGGCGGGTGGCCGCCGAAAGCTTCGGATGTGATTGCAGCACAGCCAGCTTCGATGCCAGGAACGCCCGTTCTGCATATGGGTCCTTGGCGGTCTCGGCGGTCAGCTTGCGAAATTTGCTGCGCCGGTCGGCGACCTCGCCGTCCAGGGGAGCCGGCGCGGTCACTTCCTTCTCGAGTGTTGCGGTCATGGTGTGTCCTTCGATTCCAGCCCGATGACTGTCACCGGGGTGGCACCATGCTGTGGCTGAGCGGGGCCGCTCGGCATGCGTAGCGGGCTACTCCATTCGCGCTTCGATCTGTGCAGGCCTGGCTGTCGGCTGTGCTACTTCGGTGCGGGAGCGATGTCCTCGCCGGGCGTGTCTGCCAGCGCCCCTTGGGGTTCGGCGCTCGCTGCGATCTCGCTGAGATCTCCCGAGGCTTCGGCGGGGGTCAGTGTGGCCTTGCGCCATGTGTACGCGACCAGTGCCACCCAGGCGATGACGATCGCCAGGTAGATGGGCGTACGTACCGAGTCCGGAGTATCGAAGTACCGCAGTAGGGTGCGGGCGTTGGTGAGCACCAGGATGCCGCCGACCGCGGTGCCGAGCACCACCGAGTTGACGCGCGAGACGAGCCAGGCCGCGATGGGCGCGGCGATCACACCGCCCAGGGCCAGCCCGGCGATCACGATCAGGTTGTTGAAGAATTCAGAGCCGAGGCCGAACAGGAAGCCGATGCTCGCCGAGACGGCAACGATGAATTCCGATGCGCTCACCGAGCCGATCACCGTGCGAGGTGCGGCCTTTCCGCTAGTGAGCAAGGTGCTTGTGGTGATGGGCCCCCAGCCGCCGCCACCGGAGGCGTCGATAAATCCGCCGAACAGGCCCAGCGGGGCCAGGAACCTCGCCGAGAACGGCGTTGTCGGCGCGTAGTTTCCACGCGGCGGGTTGGTGCTGAATCGGTAGATGAGGTAGACGCCGATGGCCAGCAGAATCCCCGCCGTGATCGGGGCCGCGGATTCCGTGGACAACCGTGACAGCACGGTCGCACCGAGGAACGCGCCGATGCCACCGGGTACGCCCAGCCGCAACAGGACTCGCTTGTCGACATTGCCGAATCGCCAGTGGGAAACACCCGAGGCGAGGGTGGTGGCGACCTCCGCGAAATGTACGGCGGCGCTCGCATGGGCAGCACCGACCCCGGTGAATACCAGCAGGGTCGTGGCCGTGACCCCGAACGCCATCCCGAGCGTCCCGTCGACGATCTGGGCGCCAAGACCCACAAGGGTAAAGATGAGAAGTTTGATCACGGGAGGTGCTCCTGGCGGGTATTTGTGCGTCTAGCAGGAGTTTCGACAGTAGAGGTGACAGGTTTCGAATTCGCCGGTTGTTCTTACCGTGATCGAAACCTGTGCCTGTCCTGTCAACCCGCTGTGATACCCGCAGGTCTTGTCCCCGCGCGGAGCGGAAAAGGCTTAGTCCAGGTAGTCGCGCAGCACCTGTGAACGGCTCGGATGGCGCAGCTTCGACATGGTCTTGGACTCGATCTGCCGGATGCGCTCACGGGTCACCCCGTACACCTGCCCGATCTCGTCGAGCGTGCGCGGCTGGCCGTCGGTCAGACCGAACCGCAGACGCACCACGCCGGCCTCACGCTCGGAAAGCGTCTCCAGTACCGACTGCAGCTGATCCTGCAGCAGGGTGAAGGACACCGCGTCCACCGCGACCACGGCTTCGGAATCCTCGATGAAGTCGCCGAGCTGCGAGTCACCCTCGTCGCCGATGGTCTGGTCCAGCGAGATGGGCTCACGCGCGTACTGCTGGATCTCCAGCACCTTCTCCGGCGTGATGTCCATTTCCTTGGCCAGCTCTTCGGGCGTGGGCTCGCGGCCCAGGTCCTGCAGCAGCTCACGCTGGATGCGGCCGAGCTTATTGATGACCTCGACCATGTGCACCGGGATACGGATGGTGCGGGCCTGGTCGGCCATCGCGCGGGTGATGGCCTGACGGATCCACCAGGTCGCGTACGTCGAGAACTTGTAACCCTTTGTGTAGTCGAACTTCTCGACCGCGCGGATCAGACCCAGGTTGCCTTCCTGGATGAGGTCCAGGAACGCCATGCCGCGGCCGGTGTAGCGCTTGGCCAGCGAGACCACCAGACGCAGGTTGGCCTCCAGCAGATGGTTCTTGGCGCGATCGCCGTCACGGCAGATCCAGGACATGTCACGGCGCTGTGCGGCCGGAAGCTTCTCGCCCTTTTCGGCCAGCTCGGTGACGATCTGAGTCGCGTAAAGGCCTGCCTCGATCCGCTTGGCCAGCTCAACTTCCTCTTCGGCGTTGAGCAGGGCCACCTTGCCGATCTGCTTGAGGTAGGCGCGCACCGAGTCCGCGGAAGCGGTGAGCTCGGCGTCCTTACGGGCCTGGCGCAGCGCCTCGGACTCTTCCTCGTCCCAGACGAAATCGCCTGAGGCCTTGTCCTTCTCGGAGGGCTCGTCACCTTCGGCCTCAGCCTCGGGCTCGGGATCGGGATCGGCGGCAACCTCGGCGAGGTCGGCCTCGATGTCCACGTCGTCGGCGAGGTCGGGGTCCAGATCCTCGCCAGGCTCGATGTCGGCGTCCTCGGGGCTGCCCTGCGGTTCGAGGGAGGGATCGACTGCCTTGGCCGCGGCCTTCTTGGCCGGCGCCTTCTTGGCGGGGGCCTTCTTCGCGGGCGCGGCCTTCTTGGCGGGGGCCTTGGTCGCAGCCTTAGCGGGCGCCTTCTTGGCCGGTGCCTTCTTGGCCGGTGCCTTGACGGCAGCCTTCACCGGTGCCTTCTTGGCCGCTTCGGTTTCCGGAGCTGCTGCTTTCGTGGCTGCCACTGACGCCCTTTCCTGGCTGCTTCGTCGACGAGCATGGGCATGCAAAATCGAGAATTCGGCTGTCTGCTTGATGTTCGCCGCGAACGTGGGGGACCCGCGTGCGGCTAGGTGTTACATCGCTGTCTGCCATTGTAACGACAACACCGCAGAACCTGTGAAAAAGCTAAGGTGAAACGCCAGCGTGTGCGGCCATCGCCGCGCCGACGATTCCCGCCGTGTTCTGCAGAGCAGCCGCCACCACCGGGGTGCGATTGGTCAGCAGCGGCACCCATTTGTCGGCCTTGCGGCTAATACCCCCACCCACGATGAACAGGTCGGGCCACAGTGCGTTCTCCACCGCCTCCAAGACCTTGGTGACCTCGGGCGCCCACTGCTTGTAGCTCCAGTCGTTCTTTTCCTTGACCGACGACGCGGCACGATGCTCGGCCTCCATGCCGCCGACCTCGATGTGTCCGAACTCGGTGTTGGGCAACAGGACTCCATTGTGCAGGACCGCGGATCCGATCCCGGTTCCGAACGTCAAGAGCACGACGACGCCCGACTGATCCTTGCCCGCGCCGTACCGATCCTCGGCGAGCCCGGCGGCATCGGCGTCATTGAGCACGGCAACGGTTTGGCCACCCAATTCGGCGCTGATGATGTCGTGGACGTTGACGCCCAGCCACGATTTGTCGACGTTCGCGGCGGTACGTGCCTCACCATGCACGATCACACCCGGGTAGGTCACACCGACGGGTCCGGTCCACGAGAAATCACGCACGACTGTGGCGATGGTCTCGGCGACAGCCTTCGGCGTGGCGGGCTGAGGAGTCGGGTACTTCACCCGCTCGCCGATCATCTCGCCGGTTGTCAGGTCCACGATCGCGCCTTTGATACCGCTGCCGCCGACGTCGATTCCGAAACCGCGCTGCTCGGACGTGCCGGCCCCCGTCGCGGGTGCGGCCAGTCCGGATTCGGTGGCGGTCATCGGCGCTCCTTGGTTCTGGGTCTGCCTGGTTCGCGGAGCGGGCCGCGAACACAGCCGGAATGCACGGAATGCGAGTGACACCCTAATGCCCCGGGGGACGCCGCGCGTGTTGCTCGCGCCTGTGCTGCGATAGACGCGTGGGAATCGAAGCGGGAGCGCTGCGTTCGGTGGCGGTACGGCTGGCCTCGGAGGCCGCCGAATTCGTGCGGCATCGTCGTGGAAGCGCCGATTGGGCGACGTCCGTACGGACCAAGACCTCCGACACCGATCCGGTGACCCTGGTGGACACCGACTGCGAACGGCTGGTGCGTCGCCGGCTATCGGCGTTGCGCCCCGATGACTCCATCCTGGGGGAAGAGGACGGCGAGACCGGCGGTTCGTCGCCGGAGGCTGGCGCGGGGCACGTGCGCTGGGTGATCGATCCGATCGACGGCACGGTGAACTTCGTTTACGGCATTCCTGCCTACGCCGTGTCGGTGGCCGCACAGGTCGACGGAGTGACGGTGGCGGCTGCGGTGGCCGATATCGCGGCCGATCGCGTCTTCTCGGCGGCGTCAGGCCACGGTGCCACCGTGCGTGAGGCCAATGGCCTGCAGTGGCCGTTGGAGTGCAATCCGATCCGGGAGACGCGGCTTGCGCTGGTGGCCACGGGCTTCGCCTATTCGGCGGTGCGGCGGGAACGTCAGGCGCAGCTGGTCGCGCAGGTGTTGCCCAAGGTGCGTGACGTGCGGCGGATCGGGTCGGCAGCACTGGATCTGTGTGCGGTGGCCGAGGGGCGCGTCGATGCCCAATACGAACATGGGCTGGGGCCGTGGGACTGGGCGGGAGGCGCCCTCATCGCACGCGAGGCCGGTGCCGTACTGGTGTTGCCGGGCAAGGATGCGGTGAGCGCCGACGGCGCGCTCATCTCGGCCGCGGCCCCCGGAATCGCCGAGGAGTTCGGTCATCTCCTCACCGATATCGGCGCGATGACGCCGATTCCCGGCTAACAGGTGCTCTGCCGGGCCTTGAGGATGAAATCAGAGTTGGCCTGGTTACCGGATTTGAGGCTGTTGAGCGCCGAGGTGACCGCATTGCCTGAGGCAAGCTCGGTGAACTCACTGCCAAGGGCGAGATCCACCGAATTGTCGGATCGGTTGTCTTCGATGAACTCCACACAGGGCGCGACCAGCGAGAGCGTCAGCGCGTTGGCGTACCCGGACTCCCCGAAGCGGATCTGCCCGACGCAGTTCAGGCGGGATCCGCTGGGGTAGAACGGGTCGTTGTCGGCGGTCAGTGAGGGGAATCCCAGGTCGCGCAGCGTGGCGGATACGTCCCCGGCCTGACCGGCCTGGCCGTTGGCGTTGAGGACACGCGCCTTGACGTCGTTGAGCATGGCGGGGCTGGTTCCTGACAGCGAGGACCGCGACACCGGCTTACCGATGGTTCCGGATCCGGGTTCGGTCTGCTGGGCGGGCGGGTTACATGCCGTCGCCTCTTTGACCGGCGCCTCCCGGGTGAGCGCCGAGGCCCAGACGAACACGGTGACGACCAGGAGCGCTATCCCCACGCATAGGGCTGGCAAATAGTTCCGGCGGCGGAACGGGCGCCCGTACTTGTCTACCGAGGTGCCCTCGGTGATGTCTGCGACCACGGATGGCACTCTAGGCCAGCGGACTTCCCGGCGACAGACGACGAAATAGACTGGGCGTCCACTACCATGTGATGCAAATCACACAAGGAACCGACGAGATCCGGGCACTAATAGTTTGTGATGTCCGTTTCAGCCTGGTACAAAGCCTTGCTGCGCCTATGCAGAAGCTTGATGACGAGATGTTGATAAGGGGATGGACGCATGGCTACCGACTACGACGCTCCGAGGCGATCCGACGCCGACGATGTGTCAGAGGACTCGTTAGAGGAGCTCAAGGCTCGTCGTAACGAAGCACAGTCGGCGGTGGTCGATGTCGATGAGGCGGAAACCGCCGAATCGTTCGAGCTACCAGGTGCCGACCTGTCCGGCGAGGAACTTTCGGTTCGGGTCATCCCGAAGCAGGCCGACGAGTTCACGTGTTCGAGCTGCTTCCTGGTGCACCACCGCAGCCGGCTGGCCAGTGAGAAGAACGGCCAGCTGATCTGCACCGACTGCGCGGCCTGAGGTTCGGCGCTAGTCGCGGCCCAGCCGCGTACTAGCTCCGCAGGGCCGCCAGTACCCGATCGGGGTGGCGGCTGCTCACCAGCCAGTAGGGGGTGGGATCGTCGGCATCGTCGAGCACCACCAAAACCAGCGGGCCGATCCATGCGCGGTGCACGACAAAGGCCGCGGGATCGAGTTGGCGGCCGAGCGCCGCACTTTTCGCGCTGGCCGGGATAGCCGCCGACTTGGCGATGACGCTGACCGGTAAGTGGGCCGAGCCCGCGCGCAACTCTGGTGCGCCGTCCGTGCCGGTCGTCACCTCTACGCGGATCCTGCTGAACCACAACAGGACTCCCGCGACAATTGCGAACAGGATTGGGTACGGCACCCAGTTGGGCAGCTGCCGCATGCTCTGGTTGATCTCCAGCGCGAGCAGCGTTGCCGCGCCGAAGCCGGGCAGCGCCCACCACCATGGAACCCAGAGCCGCTCGGAGTAGCGGATGGGTGGCGCGTCGCTGGGGGAGTCCGTCACGCGGCCAAGGGTAGTCTGGGCGATCGTGCCCACACCTACGAGATTGGCCATCGTTCGCCTGGACCGCGAACTGCCTCTGCCCTCCCGCGCGCATGCCGATGATGCGGGAGTAGATCTCTATAGCGCCGAAGACCTGGTGATCGAACCCGGCCGCCGGGCGCTGGTGGGTACCGGTATCGCCGTGGCTATCCCATCGGGGATGGTCGGGTTGGTGCACCCCCGCTCGGGTCTGGCTGCGCGCGTGGGTCTTTCGATCGTTAACAGCCCCGGCACAATCGACGCCGGGTACCGTGGCGAGGTGAAGCTCAGCCTGATCAACCTGGACCCCGAGGCCCCGATCGTCATTGCCCGTGGCGACCGGATCGCCCAGTTGCTGGTTCAGCAGGTCGAGTTACCGGAGCTGGTTGAAGTGGATTCTTTTGACGAGGCCGGTCTGGCGGTGACCACCCGCGGCACGGGTGGGCACGGGTCCAGCGGCGGACATGCGAGTTTGTGATGGCATTACACCGCAGTGGTGGTCTCAACGACCTGGACGATTCAGCCGACGCCTCTTCGGGGTCGGACGAATCGTTGGACGGCCCATACGAGATCGAGGATTTCGACAGCCCTGAGGACGCCGGAGTCGGACGCCTGGACCTGGGTTCGGTACTCATCCCGGTGCCCGAGGCCGGCCAGATTCAGGTCGAACTGACCGCCGCGGGCACTCCCGGCGCGGTTTTCGTGCTCACGCCCAACGGGCGCTATTCGGTGGCCGCGTACGCCGCACCGAAATCCGCTGGCCTGTGGCGCGAGATCGCGGGCGAGTTGGCTGAATCGCTCCGCAAGGAGGCCGCCGAGGTCTCCATCGCGGACGGTCCGTGGGGCCGTGAGGTCGTCGGAGTCGCCGAAGGAGGCTCCGTGCGCTTCATCGGCGTCGACGGATACCGGTGGATGATCCGCTGCGTGCTGCAGGGTCCCGCCGAGACCTTCGACGCACTGGCGCAGGAGGCCCGCGACGCGGTGGCCGATACCGTCGTCCGTCGCGATGACAGCCCGTACCCCGTGCGGACCCCGCTGCCGGTCGCGCTGCCCGAACCGATGCTGGAGCAGCTGCAGGCGGCGCAGGCACAGGCGATGGCTCAGGCTGAAGCCGAGTCCGGCGCTCAGGAGCCCGCACCGCAAGACGATCCAACGCCGGCGGCCCGCCGCAGCGTCTCGGGATCTGCCATGCAGCAGCTGCGGTCCACGATCACCGGCGGCTAGTCGGGATCGAACCGGAACACCGACAGCGTTCCGGCCAGCGCCTCGAACTCATCCGGAGTTCCGTGGCGCACCAGTCCGGCGTTTTTCGCGAACCGCACGCCCACGGGAACCTTTACGGCGAATACCCGCAGCGCACGCCGCGCTGTCTCGGTCGGCACGCTGATGATCCTGACGTGCTGGACACGGTGTCGCCGGGTGAGGGTTCCTGAGCCGGCCGCAGCGGCATTACGCGGCCAATCCGAGCCCGGATAGCCCCCGACCGCGTAGAGGTGACCGTCCATCTCGAACGGTGTGATGGGTGTGGGACGGGGACGGCCCGTCGTGCGGCCGGGCACGGTCAGCACCATCGCCGGGCCGGTCGGGATGCCGATGCGGTGAAATGCCCGCACCACCTTGTTCATCGGTTTGAGCCACCGCGGCGGGATGCTGGTCATGGTTGTCACCGGTTCCGCGGTGCGGACTCGGTGTGCGTGAACTCGGCCCGGAATCTGTCGGCCCAGGCCGCGAAGGTCTCTGCGGGACGCCCGAGTATCCGGTTCACCTCCTGCGTGACCACCGCCGGCACCGTGACCGTGGCGGCCTGCATCGCCAAATACGCGTCGGCGAACTCGGTCGCAAACCCCAGACCCGTGAAGTGCTGACGCACGAGATCGTCGGAAACCTGTAGGTACTCCAACGGCCGATGCAGAACATCCCCGAGTAACGCGACGAGGTCGGTGTTGGTGAATGCCTGCGGACCGGTCAGCGAAATGCGCTGCCCGACGAGGTCGTCCGTGAGCAGCGCGTGGGCCGCGATCTCGGAGATGTCGCGGTCCGCGATCGGGGCACTTGAGGCGGACGCATGCGGCCCGCGCACCACGTTGCCCGCTGCGAGCTGGCCCGCCCACATCCCAAGAAAATTCGACGCAAAAATGGTTGGGCGCAAGCTCACCCACTCCACTCCGGAGTCGATGGCGTACTGCTCCACCTCCTTGTTTCGGTCGCCACGGAACCGTGACGGTTGCCGGGAGAAGTCGTCGTCGCAGTTGATCGCCGAGAGGGCAACCAGGCGGGTAACTCCCTCGCGTACAGCCTGATCCACAAAATCGGCGAGATCTTCCCCAAGTGCCCGGGAATTCAGGAAGACGGCGGTGGCACCGCTGATACCGGCGCGCGCCGACTCGATGGATTTCACCTGCGGCGAGAAATCCGCGTGCTCGGGGTGGCGGGTGACCGCGCGCACCTCGGCGCCAGCCCTTGCCAGTAGGTCCACCAGGGGGCGCCCCACATTGCCTGTTGCGCCGGTGACGAGAATTGTCATGTCGGATACTCCAATTCGGGAGGTTCGGATGGCTCTGCATGTTTCGGCCAAAGCGGCCACATGAGTACGACGGGACGCAAGCGCGGAAAGTTACTGGCGGGATCGGTAACTTTCGGGGCCACGGAATCGTCGTAGTGACATGAGTTCCTCGTCGACGCACGACGCGCTGGTGGCTGCGGCCTGGCGCGAGCATTACCCCTACCTGGTGAATCTCGCCTATCAGATGCTCGGAGACATCGGCGATGCCGAGGACTGCGTCCAGGAGGCGTTCGTGCGGCTGGCCCGCGCGGATGAGACGCAGATCGACGAGCCGCGCGCGTGGTTATCGGTGGTGACCGGTCGGTTGTGCCTGGACCAGCTGCGTTCGGCACGTATGCGCCGCGAGCAGACAGGCATCACATCGATAGTGGAATCCGGTGCACCGCTGTATTTTTCGGTGACCGCAGATCCGGTCGACAGGGTCACTCTGGACGACGAGGTACGAGGCGCCCTCTGGGAGGTATTACGAGCGCTCAGTCCCGGCGAGCGGGTCGCGTTCGTCTTGCATGACGTATTCGGAGTCCCGTTCGAGGAGATCGCGTCCACGGTGGGCCGCCCGGTGGGCACGTGCCGTCAGCTTGCCCGGCGCGCCCGGATCAGGTGATGTCACCCGTGCCGAGCACCGGGAACTGATCGAAAAGTTCGTGACCGCCTGCGCCAACGGCGATCTGTCCGGACTGATGGGGGTGCTGGATTCCAGCGTCTGGGGGGTCGGCACCATCATCGGAGACCCCGCACCGGCGCCGCAGGTCAACCACGGACGCACCGATGTCGCCACGAATCTGCTCATGTACCTGGGTCATGGCGCCACCCTGGTGGGTGGGCCGTTCGGGCAACCAGTTCTGCTGGCCTTCATGCAGCGCAGACTCTTCGCGGTCGTCACCTTGACGGTGCGCGACGGCCTGGTGCTCAAGATCGAGGCCACGGCCGACCCGTCGGCACGAGGACTCTGACTCAAATATCGCTCAGCGCACCGACGCAGGCCTGCCCCAGGCGGGACGGGTCCGCGCCCAGCTGATCGAGGGTGAACGTGCGCAGTGCGCCGCGCGGTGCCCAGGAGGCCCAGTCCTGGCCGACCGCGAGGGGATGTATCGGATCATCGGTGGCCGCCGCCACCGCCAGCGGCACGGCCAATCCGCGGATGTCGTCGGCAGTCGGGTTCACAAAGCCCGACACCGCATCCATGGCGTTGGGCAGGCCGGGCCACTGGGCGGCCCATGAACGGGCGAGCTCAGCGCCCAGCCAGGCGGGGCTGCTGGCCTGCATTGCGGCTGTCACCGCCGCCAACCCGTCGGCGCGCAGCGATTCCGAGGTGACCCTGGCGGACACCGAAGCAGGCGAGTTTTCCGGCTTGCCCGTCCACGCGGGCATCGCCGCCAGCACCGCCACCGTGGCCCCCGGGTTCTGCAACGCCCACGTCAGGGCCACGGCGGTGCCGATGGACATCCCGCCGACAACGATCGGGCCTTTGCGGGCTGCCCGATCAAGTACCCGCAGGTAGCCGTTGACCAGGTCATTCGGCTCCGGACGTACCGCGATCAGGGCAGCACCCGCATCGCTGAGCGCGGGGCCGAACGCCCGGGTGATGAAGTCGTCGTCGGAGCCGGTGCCGGGCATGAGAACCGCCGTGTGGCCCTCAAGTTCGGGGGATAGGCCGCGTGCGGCAATACCGTTGATGGGCGTCACGCACCTGATCTTGCCCGGTGTGCGGGACACCCCGGGGGCCGCCTGGCATCGGGGCGTGCAAAGGTCTACCGTGGCGGTTGCACCGATGAGCTGCTTGCGCCAAAGCGGCTCCACGAGCGATCACACGATCGGGCATGTTGAGAGGCCAGGACGAGAAGTGGCTACCACAGGCGGTTATCTGCGTCGACTAACTCGTCGGCTGACAGAGGACCTGGAGCAAGTAGACGCCGAGAAAATCGGTGACGACGCCGCCGCCACCGGTGCTCAGCGCGTCATCGATTGTCAGCGTGGCCAAGAGGTCACCATGTGTGGGACGTTGCGCACGGTGGAAACCAACTCCAAGGGCTGCGTGGCCGGCGTAAAGGCCGAGCTGTTCGACGGCACCGACACCGTGACGCTGGTCTGGCTGGGCCAGCGCCGCATTCCGGGTATCGAGTCGGGCCGCACCCTGCTGGTGCGGGGCCGGCTCGGCAAGCTCGAGAACGGCGGCAAGGTGATTCACAACCCGTACTACGAGATTCAGCGCTAAGTGCCGGAGACCCCATCGCACGAGCCTGAGGAAGGCTCGGCTGATTCCGACGCGCACGAGGGCCCGCATCTGAGGATCAGCGTGCCCGGGACCAAGCCCGAGGAGCCGGGAAGCTCGCCGCTGCACGAAATGTGGCATCAGGCCGGGGGTTGGCAGGGAATCGTCTACTCGTCGATTCCGGTCATCGTTTTCGTTGTCGCGGTCAGCGTCTCCTCGCTGATGCCCGCGATCGTCTCGGCCCTAGTCGCGGCCACCCTGATCCTGATCTGGCGCCTGATCCGGCGCGAGTCACTGCAACCGGCGTTCTCCGGGTTCATCAGCGTTGGTATCAGCGCGCTGATCGCCTACCTGCTCGGAGAAGCAAAGGGCTACTTCCTCATTGGGATCTGGGCCAACTTCTTCTGGGGCACCGTCTTTCTGGTGTCGGTCATCATTCGCCGACCGATCGTCGGCTATGCGTACAGCTGGGCGACCGGCAGCGACATGTCGTGGCGCGCCAACCGGCGGATCGTGATGGCCTTCGATATCGCCACTGTGTCCTGGATCGTGTTGTTCGCCACCCGATTTGTGGTGCAGCAGTGGCTGTACCTGGCGGGTAACACGGCCTGGCTGGGCGGCACCAAGATCGCGATGGGCTGGCCTCTGACGGCCGTCGGCGCATTGATCACGCTGCTTGTGATCCGTTATGTGCGCCGTCACACCGACAACGCGCTCGACGAATCCCCGAGCAGTCCCTAACCGAGTACGACGCGGTGGAGCTCGTCCTCGATATCCGCGGTGGCGACTAGGATCAGCTCATCGCCGCCTTCGAGGGGCTCGTCGGGCTGTACCGGAATGACCCGTGACCCGCGCAGAATCGCGACCAGGACCGCGTCGCGGGGGAGTTCCAGTTTTCGCACCGGCTTACCGGCCCACGGGGTGTCATCGGGGAGGGTGATCTCCACCAGATTGGCCTGTCCGCGCCGGAACTCCATGAGGCGCACCACGTCACCCACGGCGACGGCCTCCTCGACCAGGGAGGCCAGCATGCGCGGGGTGGACACCGCGACATCGACGCCCCAGGCATCGTCGAAGAGCCACTCGTTGCGTGGATCGTTCACGCGGGCCACGACGCGCGGTACCGCGAACTCGGTCTTGGCGAGCAGGCTCAGCACCAGATTGGCCTTGTCGTCACCGGTCGCGGCGATGACCACATCAAAGGTGTGCAGCTCTTCGGCTTCCAGCAGGCTGATCTCGCAGGCGTCACCGAGCCGCCAATGTGCCTCGGGTACCGCCTCGGGGTCGATGTGCTCGGGGTTACGTTCCAGCAGGGTGACCTCATGCCGGCTCTCGATGAGCTCACGCGCTATCGAGCGCCCGACGGCCCCTGCGCCTCCGATAGCGACCTTCATCGGGCACCCCCGTGGTCGTCGTCGGCATCTTCGCCCGGTGGCTGCGCCGCGATCGCCATCGCCTCGGCGGCCCGTCCCGACACCGCAGAGACGTATACCTCGTCGCTGTCCTGGATGACCGTCTTGGCGTCGGGAAGCAGGCCCGTGCCAAACCGGATGATGAAGGCCGCGCGCGCACCGGTGGCAGTCTCCAGCGCCGTGATGCGCTTACCGATCCATTCTTCGTGCAGAGCTAGTTCGGTGACCACGACCGAACCGGACGGATCACGCCACTTGGTGGTGTCGCTTTCCCTGGTGAGGGCGTGCAGCAGACGATCGGTCGTCCACGGCACGGTGGCGACGGTGGGGATGCCCAGCCGCTCGTAGACGGCGGCACGCTTGGCGTCGTAGATACGGGCCACCACACGCTCGACACCGAAGGTCTCACGGGCCGCCCGGGCCGAGATGATGTTCGAGTTGTCACCGGAGGAGACCGCGGCGAAGGCCTGTGCCCGCTCGATCCCTGCCCGTAATAGAACGTCGCGATCAAAACCCATGCCGACGATGCGTTCGCCGGTGAATTCGGGGCTGAGCCGGTTGAATGCGGAGGCTTCCTTGTCGATGATCGCCACCTCGTGGCCGATTCTGGCCAGGCCTCCGGCCAGCGCGGCGCCTACGCGCCCGCAGCCCATCACCACTACTCGCACCGGAAGACCTTTCTGGGTAGGCGTTCGTCTTAGCACCAGTCGCAATACTGAACGCCGCGTCACGGCACCCGACACAGCGATGTCAAGTGAGACCGTACCGCGATTGCTCGCGTGGCCTAATGTTGGCGTTCGTGTCTACGCTTTCCAAGCTGTCGACGGCGGCTCGGCGCCTGGTAATCGGCCGACCGTTTCGTAGCGACAGCCTTGGCCATACCCTGCTGCCGAAGCGCATCGCGCTACCGGTTTTCGCCTCCGACGCGCTGTCCTCGGTGGCGTACGCGCCCGAGGAAATCTTCCTGGTGCTGTCGGTCGCGGGGATGTCCGCCTATGCGATGACGCCGTGGATCGGGCTCGCGGTCGCCGCCGTCATGATGGTGGTGGTGGCGAGTTACCGGCAGAACGTGCACGCCTACCCGTCCGGTGGTGGTGACTATGAGGTGGTCACCACCAATCTCGGGCCTACCGCGGGCCTGACAGTCGGCAGCGCCCTACTGGTGGATTACGTGTTGACCGTTGCCGTTTCCATGTCCTCGGCGATGTCGAACATCGGTTCGGCCATTCCGCTTGTCGCGCAGCACAAGGTCACTTTCGCGGTGGTCGCCATCGTGATCCTGATGTCGATGAATCTGCGCGGAGTCCGCGAATCAGGCGCCGCGTTCGCGATTCCCACGTACGCCTTCATGGTCAGCATGTACCTCATGTTGGGCTGGGGGCTGTTCCAGATTTACGTACTCGGCACCCCGCTAAAGGCGGAGTCGGCCTCCTTTGAGATGCATGGCGAAGGCAGCGGCATCCTGGGCTTCGCGCTGGTCTTCCTTGTCGCGCGGGCTTTCTCGTCGGGTTGCGCGGCATTGACGGGTGTGGAAGCGATCAGCAATGGCGTGCCCGCCTTCCGGAAACCCAAGTCACGCAACGCGGCCACGACGCTGTTGCTCCTCGGCGGCATCGCCATCACCCTGTTTATGGGCATCATCCTGCTGGCCGAGCGCACCGGAGCCAAGATCGCCGAGGACCCCGCCACGCAATTGGTGGGTGCGCCCGCCAACTACCATCAGAAGACCCTGGTCGCCCAGCTGGCCGAGGCGGTGTTCGGTGACTTCCGGATCGGCTTCTTGTTCATCACCGTGGTGACGGCGCTCATCTTGGTGCTGGCCGCCAACACCGCATTCAACGGTTTCCCGGTGCTCGGATCGATTCTGGCGCAGGACCGTTACCTGCCGCGCCAGCTGCACACGCGCGGTGACCGGTTGGCGTTCTCCAACGGCATCATCTTCTTGTCGGCCGTCGCCATCCTGTTCGTGGTGGCGTTCAAGGCCGAGGTGACCGCCCTCATCCAGCTCTACATCGTCGGTGTCTTCGTGTCCTTCACGCTCAGCCAAATTGGCATGGTGCGGCACTGGACCCGGTTGCTCAAGACCGAGACCGACCCGGCGGTGCGCGGCAAGATGATCCGCTCGCGCATCATCAACACCATCGGTTTCATCATGACCGGGGCGGTACTGCTGGTTGTCCTGGTCACCAAATTCCTTGCCGGAGCATGGATCGCCATCCTGGCGATGGGTCTGCTGTTCGTGCTCATGAAGATGATCCACAAGCACTACAACACGGTGGCGCGCGAGCTGGACAATCACGAGGGTGAGGTGGTGCTGCCCAGCCGCACCCATGCCGTCGTCCTCGTCTCCAAGGTGCATCAGCCGACGCTGCGCGCCCTGGCCTACGCGCGGGCCACTCGTCCCGACGCACTGGAAGCGGTCACCGTCAGCGTCGATGACCGAGATACCCGGGAGCTTGTCAGGGATTGGGAGACAAGCGATATCAGCACCCCGCTGAAAGTGATCGCGTCCCCGTACCGCGAAATCACCCGGCCGATCCTGGACTACGTCAAGCGCATCAGCAAGGAAGCGCCGCGCACGGTTGTCTGCATCTTCATTCCCGAGTATGTGGTGGGACACTGGTGGGAGCAGGTGCTGCATAACCAAAGTGCGCTGCGACTCAAGGGCCGCTTGCTGTTCGTCCCCAATGTCATGGTGACATCCGTTCCGTGGCAGCTTGACTCGTCCGAACGTCGCCGCGAACTCGACAGGCAGTCCGCACCCGGCGACTCGCGGCGAGGGTTCGACTCCTAGATGGCAATCGGCGAAATTCTCGAAGTCCAGACCGGCGGGCCTGCTAACGGGGGCAGCGTGGTGGCCCGGCACGACGGGCGCGTCATCTTCGTCAGATACGCGTTACCGGGCGAGCGGGTACGTGTCCAGATCACCGATGATCGGCAAGCCAGCTTCTGGCATGGCGCCGCCATTGAGGTCCTCGACCCGTCACCGCACCGCATCGACCCGATATGTCCCATCGCGCACGGTAGTGGCGAATCTGGTTGCTGTGACTTGTCTTTCGTCGACCCGGCGTATCTGCGTGAACTCAAGGGCGATGTGGTGAGCCAGCAGCTGGCGCGCCTGGGCAAGTACGAGTGGCAAGGCGTGGCCGAACAGCTGGGAGATGGAGATTCCACCGGGTGGCGGACTCGGGTGCGGTTGGATGTGAATGCCCTGGGCCAGCCCGGTTTTCACCGGTATCACAGCGACGAGCTGGTGACCGACCTGCGCTGTGCCCAGGTTGTGCCGGGGTTGCTCGACGGGCTCGACGAACCGGCTCTCGGTGCGGAGGGGCCGCTGCACGCGGTGATGGACGATCAGGGGCGCCGGCATGTTCTGCGTGCACGTTCGGTGGTCGAGGGTGAAGACGTCGCGGTTCAGAAAGTGGGGGACCGGCACTGGTTGGTGCCGGTGACGGCTTTCTGGCAGGCGCACCGCGACGCGGCGAACACCTACAGCCAGCTGGTCTCGGAATGGGCCGAGCTTGAACCGGGCATGAGCGCTTGGGATTTGTACGGTGGCGTCGGGGTTTTCGCCGCGGCACTGGGCGAAGCAGTGGGAACCAAGGGGCGTGTGGTCAGCGTCGACACCTCCCGGCCGGCATTCCGCAGCGCCAAGAACGCCTTGGGAGATCTGCGACAGGTCAGCATGATCTGCGGATCGGTACGCCACGCCCTGCGTGACCTGGGTAAGGCCGATGTCGCGGTGCTGGACCCGCCCCGGGCGGGCGCCGGCCGTGACGTCATCGGGCGAATTGCTGAGGCGGGCATACCCAGGGTTATCCATATCGGTTGTGAGGCAGCGGCATTCGCCCGCGATGTGGGCTTGTACCTGGAGCGTGGATATCAGGTGCGTGAGTTGCGGCTGTTCGATGCTTTCCCGCTGACGCACCACATCGAAAGCTTTGCGCTGCTCACCCGATGAGACAGCGGCAGGTGTAAAGATCTTATAAAGTAGGTCGCTAGGTGTGCCGGGAAGTCTGGTCGGCGGTACTTTGCCCTGCCACAAGGAACGGACACCGAGCCATGCGCCTGCGCCAACGCGTCTTCACCCGCGGATCGTGGGCGGAGTCCTCTCGGGCCGCGGAGATCCTGCGCAAGGAAACCGTCGGCGGTGTGCTGCTGGTGGTGGCCGCGGTGACCGCACTGCTGTGGGCCAACTCGCCGTGGAGCTCCTGGTACTACCGGCTGGGGGCCATCACGGTCGGGCCGGAGCGTTTGCACCTGAATCTCACCCTGGCGGGCTGGGCGACCGACGGGCTGTTGGCCATTTTCTTCTTCGTCGTGGGGGTCGAACTCAAACGCGAGTTCGTGGCGGGCGATCTACGCGACCCGGGACGAGCGGCCTTGCCGATCGTCGCGGCGGTCGGCGGCATGCTCGTTCCGGCCGCCATCTACCTGGCGGTCAACGCACCGGGCGGTGGAGAGGCCATGCGTGGCTGGGCGATACCGACCGCCACCGATATCGCCTTCGCGCTCGCTGTGCTCGCCGTGATTTCTACCCATCTGCCCTCGGCGCTGCGCACCTTCTTGCTCACCCTGGCGGTGGTTGACGACCTGCTGGCCGTCATCGTGATCGCGGTGTTCTACACCGATGAGCTGCATTGGGCGCCGCTGGGCCTGGCGCTCGTCCCGCTCGCGCTGTTCGCGGTGGCGGTGCAGCGCCGTCGCCGGGAATGGTGGCTGCTGGTACCGCTGGCGCTGGCGACCTGGGCGCTGGTACACGCCTCGGGGGTGCACGCGACGGTGGCGGGTGTGCTCTTGGGATTCACCGTTCCTGTCCTCAGGCGTGATGGCCGTACCGATGTACATGGGATGGCCGAGCGATTCGAGCATCGGATGCGACCGGTGTCCGCGGGTGTGGCGGTGCCGGTGTTCGCATTCTTTGCCGCGGGTGTCACCCTGGGCGGCTTCGCCGGGCTATGGCAGGCGCTGCGAGATCCGGTGGCGCTGGGCGTGGTGCTGGGCCTGGTGGTGGGTAAACCTATTGGCATCTTCCTCACCACCTACCTGCTGGCGCGGTTCACGCGCGCGAGTCTCGACGACGACCTCAGCTGGCTCGACATCGCCGGCGTGGCGCTGCTCGCGGGCATCGGATTTACGGTGTCCCTGCTCATCGGCGAACTGGCGTTCGGCACCGGGTCGGCTGCCGAGCACGTCAAGGTCGGTGTATTAGCCGGATCGTTGACCTCGGCGGCAGTCGCCTCCGTGGTGCTGCGGCTGCGTAACCGCGCGTATCGGCGGATCGAGGCCAAGGAGACCCTTGACGCAGATCACGATGGAGTACCCGATGTTTTTGGCTCCGCTCCAAGCGACCGAATCTGAATCGCTGCGTAGACTGACCTGATGCTTGACGACATCAGAGGACCGGGTGACCTGCAGGGTCTCTCGAAGCGAGAGCTGGACTTACTCGCCGACGAGATCCGCGAGTTCCTGATCCATAAGGTCGCCGCGACCGGCGGCCACCTTGGACCCAACCTGGGCGTCGTCGAGTTGACTCTGGCCCTGCATCGCGTCTTCGAGTCCCCGTATGACCCGATTGTCTTCGACACCGGTCATCAGGCGTACGTGCACAAGATCCTCACCGGGCGTTCTGGCGACTTCGACACGCTGCGGCAGAAGGACGGCTTGTCCGGATATCCATCGCGTGCCGAAAGCGAGCACGACTGGGTGGAATCCAGCCACGCCTCGACCGCGCTGTCGTACGCCGATGGACTCGCGAAGGCATTCGAACTGACCGGCCAGCGCCGCCGACATGTGGTCGCGGTGGTCGGCGACGGCGCGCTCACCGGCGGCATGTGCTGGGAGGCCCTGAACAACATCGCCGCCGCCGCGCATCGGCGCATCATCATCGTCGTCAACGACAACGGGCGCAGCTATGCGCCGACCATCGGTGGGCTCGCTTCGCACCTGGCGGGGCTGCGGCTCACCCCCTCGTACGAGAAGGTGCTCGACGAGAGCAAGAAGCTGCTGCGCGGTATGCCGGTGGTCGGACCGCTGGCGTATGCGTTGATGCACAGCCTCAAGGTCGGGGTCAAGGACGCGGTGTCACCGCAGGTGATGTTCACCGATCTGGGCATCAAATACGTTGGACCCGTTGATGGCCACGACGAGCAGGCGGTGGAGGACGCGTTGCGCCGCGCCCGTGGATACGGTGGCCCGGTCATCGTGCACGTGATCACCCGCAAGGGGATGGGGTACGCGCCGGCCGAGGACGACGAGGCCGAGCAGATGCACTCCACCGGCATCATCGACCCGAAAACCGGCCGCTCCATCAAGGCGTCGGCGCCGGGCTGGACATCGGTGTTCTCCGACTCACTCATCGAGGTGGCGAGCGAACATCGCAACATCGTGGCGATCACCGCGGCCATGCCGGGCCCGACCGGGCTCAGCAAGTTCGGCGAGCGTTTTCCCGATCGGCTGTTCGACGTCGGTATCGCCGAGCAGCACGCCGTCACCTCCGCGGCCGGGCTCGCGATGGGCGGTCTGCACCCTGTGGTCGCGATCTACTCCACCTTCCTGAACCGCGCGTTCGATCAGGTGATGATGGACGTTGCGCTGCACAAGCTTCCGGTGACGTTCGTACTGGACCGGGCCGGTATCACGGGAAGCGACGGGGCCAGCCACAACGGCATGTGGGACCTGTCGATCCTGAACGTGGTGCCCGGCATGCGGGTCGCGGCGCCGCGTGATGCGTCGCGGCTGCGTGAGGAGCTGACCGAGGCGCTGGCGGTCGATGACGGACCGACCGCGCTGCGGTTCCCGAAAGGCGAAGTCGGGGAGGATATCCCGGCGGTCGAGCGGCGCGATGGTGTCGACATATTGGCGCGGCCGCTCAGCGGATTGCACGCCGATGTGCTGTTGGTGGCGGTCGGTTCGTTCGCCTCGACAGCGTTGGCGACGGCCGAGAGGCTCGGCAAGCAGGGGATCGGCGTGACCGTCGTCGATCCGCGCTGGGTGCTTCCGGTGCCCGGTCATGTGATCGAGCTGGCTCGCCAGCACCGGTTGGTGGTGACGCTGGAAGACAGTGGCGTGCACGGCGGAGCGGGTAGCGCGGTGACCGCGGCGATGCAGGATGCCGATGTGGATATTCCGGCCCGCAATATTGGTGTGCCGCAACAGTTCCTGGATCACGCATCGCGCGGGCAGGTCCTTGAGCAGCTCGGTTTGACCGATCAGCACATTGCCCGCAAGATCACCGGTTGGGTGGCCGCGATGAGCCGCGAGATCGGGGAGAGCACCGTGAACCCGGCCACGCAGCAGGTCGACTAACTCTGAGTCCCGCCCTTCGGCGCGCTCAGTCGGTCAGCGCTTCGGTCAGTATCGGCACGGTCAGTTCCCGCTGCCATGGGCGGGCGCCGTGGCCGGCGAGTAGTTCCTCGACGTCTCCGTTGCCGTCCCAGTCCCAGCAGAGCCGCCGCACGATTTCCGGGGTGACGATGTTTTCCACGGGTACCGAGATCTGCTCGGAGAGCGCCGACAGGGCCGTGCGCGCGGCTTCCAGGCGGGCGTAGGCCTCGGGCTTGCGTCGCGACCACCGCGATACCGGCGGTGGCCCGGTGGTGGGTTCATTGACCGGCGGCGGGGCGTCTGCGTTGCGTGCCTTCGCCAGCGCTGCGAGCCATCGGTCGGCCTGCTGTTTCTGCCGGGGGCCGCCGAAGACCGGGAGAGCGATCAGTTCGTTGCGTGTCTTCGGATCTGCCATGGCAGCTTCCACGATTGCCGAATCGGGCAGCGTACGTCCAGGGGCCACATCGCGTGCCCGGGCCAGTTCGTCACGGCTGAGCCATAATTCGCGTACCGCCGCCAACTGTCCGGGCTTGCGAACCTTGTGGATTCCGGAGGTGCGACGCCAGTTGTCCCGTCGGGTCGCCGAGGCCGGTGTGTGCGCCAGGTACTCGAATTCCTGCCGGGCCCACTCGGTCTTGTCTTGTTCGGCCAGAACTTCGGCGATCTTCTCGCGTAGCTCGACGAGCACCTCGACGTCCAGCGCCGCATAGTTGAGCCAATCGTCCGGTAGCGGACGTTTAGACCAGTCGGCGGCGCCATGTCCCTTGGCCAGACCCAGTCCCAGCAGTCGATGGACCATCGCGGCCAGGTTCACCTTCTCGAAACCGGCCAGCCGCCCGGCTAATTCGGTGTCATAGAGCGACGGCGGTCGCATTTCCAGTTCGGCCAGGCAGGGCAGATCCTGGTCGGCGGCGTGCAAGATCCACTCGTCGGCACCCAGCACCTCGACGATTGGCCCGAGTGCGTCCGGAACGTTGGTCGGATCCAGCAGCACGGTTCCGGCTCCGCGGCGGCGAATCTGGATCAGGTAGGCCCGGTTGGAGTACCGGAATCCCGAGGCCCGCTCCGCGTCGACCGCAAATGCGCCCGTCCCGGATGCTAAACGTTTAGCCGCCATACGGATCTCATCCGTTGACGCGGTGATTGGCGGCACCCCTTCGGCGGGGCGAAGCAGTGGTGTCGGTTCGGGAAGCTCGGAGTCGTTGTCCATATCTGAGTCAGCAGCGTAGGCGCTAAGCGCGGTGGCGCGACCCCAGGTCGGTCACACCTACCGGTGGCAGGCCCGCCGCATGCTCCAGCACCTCGCAGAATGCCTCGACGTGGGTTTCGATATCGGTACCGGTGGCGGTCCAGGACGCCCGCAGCTCCAACTGATGGGCGCGCCCCGGGCCGGCGATATCGCCGTAACGGACCGAGGTGGTTGCGGTCACGGTTCCACCCAACGCCGTCAGATCCGTGGTGCGGGTGTTCAGGGCATCCACGAGCCAGCTCCACGCAACTTCCGGTAGCAACGGGTCCACGGCCTCGGTGGCGTCCAGATCGGCCTGGATGTAGGCGACCAGCCGCATCGTGCCGTTCCACGCCTCATCACCCTCCGGGTCGTGCAGCAGGATTAGCCTGCCAAACGCATCACCTTCGGATTGTTCGGGCACGTTATCGGTGTCGAGGTGCTTGATTTCCGCGCCGAGCGCATAGCTGAACGGAGCCAATCGTTGCGGGGGACGAATAGTGCCCAGCTCGATCTCCGGACGCACGGTCACGGAGTTCATCGCGTCGACCGCCGCGCGGAACGGGGCTGGTTCGGCAGACGTCACAGCAATGGACGGTAGCGCGCTGGGCCGACATGCTCCCGCAGGCGCGCCGTGCAAGGTTGCCATGGCAGCATGGGCAGTGATGACCGGATTGAATGAAGATCGCGCGACGCAGGCAAAAACCCGTCGTGAGCTGCCGCTTTCTCCCTATCTGGCGGCTGCCGCCGGAAGGGCCCCCAGCCGCCCCCCGGTGTGGTTCATGCGGCAGGCCGGGCGTTCGCTGCCCGAGTACCGCGCGGTGCGCGCCGACCACGCCATGCTGGACGCTTGTTTTAATCCTGAACTGGTTTGCGAGATCACGCTCCAGCCGATCCGCCGGCACCAGGTTGATGCCGCCATCTTGTTCTCCGACATCGTGGTCCCGCTCAAGGCGGCCGGTATCGATCTGGACATCGTTCCGGATGTGGGGCCCGTGATCGCCAACCCGGTGCGCACCACCGCCGATGTGGCGAAGCTGCCGCGCCTGGAGCCCGGACAGGTCGAGGCCGTCAGTGATGCCGTGCGACTGCTGGTCGCCGAGCTGGGCGCGACGCCACTGATCGGTTTTGCCGGTGCCCCCTTCACGCTGGCCTCCTATCTGGTCGAGGGCGGCCCGAGTCGTCACCATCAGCGCACCAAGGCGCTGCTGCAGGGCGACCCGCAGACCTGGCATGCCTTGATGACCGCGTTGACCGATGTCACCATCGCCTTCCTGCGTGCACAGCTCGACGCCGGTGTGGACGCGCTGCAACTGTTCGACTCGTGGGCCGGTGCGTTATCGCTGGCTGACTACCGTTCAGCTGTGTTGCCGCACAGCACAAGGATTTTCGATGAATTCGCGCATGAGGGCGTACCCATGACGCACTTCGGAGTGGGCACCGCCGAGCTATTGGGCGCCATGGGAGAGGCCGGCGCTACCGTGGTCGGTGTGGACTGGCGCACCCCGCTGGATGTGGCGGCGGGTCGGGTCGGCGCTGGAAAAGCCTTGCAGGGCAATCTCGATCCAGCAGTACTGCTGGCCGGGTGGCCGGTGGTGGAGCGTGAGGTGCGCCGGATTGTCGCCGAGGGCCGCCAGGCAGTGGCTGACGGTGCCGCGGGACATATCTTCAATCTGGGACACGGCGTGCTGCCGGATACCGATCCGGTAGTCCTCACCGATGCGGTGGCGCTGGTGCATTCGTTGTGACCTCAGCGGCACGGTCGTCCTCACCCTCCATTGCCGTTGTGGGGGGCGGTATTTCGGGGTTGACGGCGGCATATCGGCTGCGGTGCGAACTCGGCGATGGTCCGCGCATCACCGTGTACGACCCCGCCGAGCAGCTGGGTGGAATCCTTCGCACCATCACCCTGGGTGAGCATCGAGTCGACATCGGCGCCGAGGCATTCATCACCCGGCGCCCCGAGGTACTGGATCTCCTGGATGAACTGGGACTGGCCGACCGCAGGATCGACACCACCGGTGCGCGGCCGCTCATCTACGCCGGCGGCAGTCTGCACCCGCTGCCCGCGCGAACGGTGAACGGCATCCCGGCCTCGGGGTCTTCGGTGGTCGGCCTCGTCGACGAGGAGACCGTGGCGCGCATCGACAGCGAGCCTGAGCGCGATATGCACTGGACCGTGGGCGCCGATCCCACCGTTGCCGACCTGGTCTCGCTGCGATTCGGGCCGCAGGTGGTCGCGCGGCTCGTCGACCCCCTGCTCGGTGGGGTGTACGCGGGTTCGGCCGCGACGACCGGCCTGCGGACCGCCGCGCCCGGGATAGCCCGGGCCCTCGACGAGGGGGCCGGCAGCCTGCTGGTCGCCGCCCGGCAAGCATTGCCGCCGATATCGGCCGCCGGCATCTTCGGTGCCATCGACGGCGGCTACACGGTGCTGGTGGAAGAACTCTGGCGCCGCGCCCGCGCCGAACACCGGCGGCTCGCGGTGACCGGCATCGCGCGTGACGGTGAGAGTTGGGCGGTCACCGGCGACGGCGCATCCGAGCACGCGGACGTGGTCGTTGTCGCGGTGCCCGCGCCTCGCGCCGCGGACATCCTCGATGCGGTGGCACCCGAATCGGCGGAGGCTGCGCGCGCCGTCCCGGTGGCGTCCTCGGTGGTCGTGGCACTGACGTTGCCCGGCGGCGCCCCCATTCCGGCCAACTCCGGCGTGCTCGTCGCATCCGGAGAAGCCCTACACACCAAGGCCTTGACGTTCTCGACCGGCAAATGGGGGATGCGCGGACGAAGCACCCAGGTGGTGCGTTTGTCCTACGGGCGTTTCGGCGACACCGTGGCGCGAGCCACCACCGACGAGCAGCTGCTGCACTGGGCCGTCACCGACCTCGAAACCGTGCTGGGCGCGTCGGTGACGCCCATCGATACGGCGCTGGCCCGCTGGATCGACGCCATGCCGCAGTACGGACCCGGCCACGCTGACGTCGCTGACGCCATCCGCGGCGGGTTGCCGCCGGGGATCGCCGTGGCTGGCTCGTACCTGGACGGAATTGGAGTACCGGCTTGTGTGTCCTCCGCCTCTCGAGCGGCACAGGACAGCGTGGCACGATGGGGGCATGGCTAGCCTCGATTTCGACACCCTCAACTCGACCATTCGCTACCTGATGTTCTCGGTGTTCCAGGTGCGCGAAGGAGGGTTGGGCGAGGACCGCGACGGTGCCGCCGACGAGGTGGCCACCCTGATCAAACGGCATGAGGACGATGGTGTCGTGGTTCGCGGCATCTACGACGTGGCAGGCCTGCGCGCCGACGCCGACTTCATGATCTGGTCGCACGCCGAGTCCATCGAGAAGCTGCAGGCGCTGTACAGCGATTTCCGTCGCACCACCGCCCTGGGCCGGGCCAGCACCCCGGTGTGGAGCAATGCGGCCCTGCACCGTCCGGCCGAGTTCAACAAGAGCCACATCCCGGCGTTTCTCGCGGGGGAGGAGCCCGGCGCCTACATCTGCGTGTATCCCTTTGTGCGCTCTTACGATTGGTACCTGTTGCCCGATGAGGAGCGGCGCAAGATGCTCGCCGATCACGGTATCGCCGCGCGTGCCTACAAGGATGTGCGTGCCAACACCGTGCCCGCCTTCGCGCTCGGCGACTACGAATGGCTGCTGGCCTTCGAGGCACCCGAGCTGTATCGCATCGTCGACCTGATGCGCGATTTGCGTGCCACCGAGGCCCGGTTGCACGTGCGCGAGGAGACGCCGTTCTTCACCGGCCCGCGGGTCTCCGCCGAGGAACTCGTCGCCCGGCTTCCCTAGGCCATTTCGCCGAGACCGAGGTTATGGCGAATTTGTGCGAGACGAAACCGCCACAACCTAGGTTTCGGCGGTCTGCAGGCGTAGGGAGATCGAGTTAATGCAGTAGCGCTGATCGGTGGGCGTGGGATATCCCTCGCCCTCGAACACGTGCCCCAGGTGGCTGTGGCAGTTGGCGCACAGCACCTCGACGCGGCGCATGCCCAGCGACTTGTCCGGCTTCAGGATTACCGCGTCCGAGTTGGCCGGGTCGAAGAAAGACGGCCAGCCGCAATGGGATTCGAACTTCTCGGTACTGCGGAACAGTTCGGCCCCGCATGCTCGGCAGGCGTACACGCCCTCGGTCTTGGTGTCAGTGTATTCACCGACGAAAGGGCGTTCGGTGCCGGCGCGGCGCAGCACCGCGAACTCGTCAGGAGTCAGTCGCTCCCGCCACTGCTCGTCGGTCAGATTCACCTTCGGGTCGTTCGATGTCGTCATCGTCCGCTGACTCCTTAGTGCCTATCGCCGCGCTCATCCAGTCTGGATCCAGCCCACTATCCAGTGTGCCAGCGGCCTTGGCATCCCGGTACCGAAGCACCAGCACCATCATCACGACGATTAGCAGCAGGCACCATCCGTAGGTGATCTTCAGATACTCCAGGGCGCGGCCCGTGGTGGGCCAGTGCACCAGTAGCCAGCGGTCCATGGAGAAGAACCCGTAGATCGCCAGCCATGCCGGCCAGTTCCGCAACACCGAGTTGGGCAGCACGATCGTCATCACGAACGGGAACAGCGCCATCGAGTAGTAGCCCTGGCCCAGCCCCAGCAGCAGGAACGAGGCCGTCAGCACCACACCACCGGTGGTCAGCGCCCAGAACCGGGGGTCGCGGCGGCGGTAGTACTTGTACAGCAACCACACACTCACCAGGGCGATCAGTAGGAACGCGATGCGCAGCACGGCGGTCAATGGTGCGGGAAGGCCGTAGTACACGGCGTTTCCGGCGATGGAGCTGTTGAAGTAATCGCGGGTTTCGCCCAGGTATTTCACCGTGCGCCGCAAGTAGTCCCAGCCGTCGACGATCCTGACCTTGTGCGGGCCGAACATGGCGACCGCGTTGAAGAACGCGGGGATGCCGAAAGCGGCCACGAACACCCGCCACTGCCGGTTGAGTAGCGGCAACAACAGCAGCGGTAACAGCAGCGGCTTGATCACCAGCGTCAGCCCGATCGCGACACCGGCCAGCCAATCGGACTTCGCGTTCCCATTGAGCATCCAGCGGAAGAACAGCACCTCAAGCAGCAGCATCACACCGTTGATGTTGGTGAAAACCAGTGTGTTGGTGACACTCTCGGTGCAGAACATGGCCAGTAGCAGCGCGGGCGCGGCCACCGAGGCCAGTGTGAAGTTGAACAGCCGCAGCAGGAAGTAGGCCGCGATCACGATGGCGACGGCGTTGATGCTGATGAACCAGTACCGCGACGCGTCAACGGGCAGATACCCGAACGGGGAGAGCAGCAGTGTGCCGCCGGGTGGGTAGATGTAGTGCGGATCGACGTAGCTGAAGTTCTCGTTGTACACCGGCTGATGCCGTTTGAAGGCGATGACGGCGCGGTACACCGGCCCGAAGTCGTCGGTGATGTAGCCGTTGGTGCCCAGCACGTAGGCGCGGTGAATGATCGACATGATCGCGACGGGCCACAGCACCGACCGCAGGATCGTCGCGACCGATGGCGGTGCGGTCGGAGGTTTCAACGAGTTCTTGAAGCCCGAAATGAACGTATCGACTGACACCACGCAGGCACCGTACCTTGAGCGCCCAGTGCAGTTCCGGCAAGTACGACTAGGCCGGGCAGAACGTGTCGGTCTCGGGGAGCTTTCCGTCGTTGAGATATGCCAGGGCGGGCGGCTGCGCGCATCCGGTGTAGACAATCGCGCCGTGGCCGATGCCCTGCCACATGACGCGCTTGCTGGCCGCCTTGGCGTTGATGATTACCGCGGCGGTCGCCGAGACGCCCTCGCTGCCGGAGATCGGGTCGTGTTGCCCGCCCAGGATGAGCACGTTGATCTTCAGGTCCTGCGGAGGGTTCGGCTTGGATCCGCTGGGCCATTGCAGGCAGTTCACCAGTTCGAGGGCGGACGTGCGCCCGAACAGCGGGTACTGCTTACCCCAGGCCACCACCAGCTCGCGTACCCGGTCGGGGGTGGGCCGTGCCAGCGAGTCACTGCACGAGTTCACGAACTGCCCGTCGGAATCGCGCAGTGCGTTGGCCCGGTCCACCAGCGGGGTGAGCGCGCCGCTATCGGGGCCGCGCGCCGCGTTCAGCGCATTCGCGAGGTTCTGCACGACGGCGGTGCCGTCGCCGACCGGATATGCCAGCGCGGTGGTGATCGCCCTGACAACCGTCGCCCGCGACCACGGCAGTCCGCCGTTCTGAGCGCGGTTCAGCAGGTCGCCGACGGCACCCGCGGGATCGGGTCCCAGTGGGCAGTTGTTCGCCACACACTGGGCCGCGAATGCGTCGAATGCGGATTGCTGGCCCTTGAGTCGCTGCTCGGCGGCGGCCTCGGCGGTGATGTCGGCGGCCACCGGCGAGTCGAGCATCAGCCGGGCGACCTTGTTGGGATGGGATCCCGCGTACGCCAGTGCGACTCGGGCACCACTGCCGATGCCGAGGAGCGCCAGGTTGGGCACATCCCATTGGGCGCGGAGCGCCTCCAGGTCTTCTGCGGCGTGCGCGTCGTTGTAGGCGGAGTCGCCGGGGGAGATGGTGTCGGTGCAGTTGGTGGTCGCCGTCTCGACGATCTTGCCCAGGCTCGCTACCGGATCGTCTCCGCCACGGTTTTGCGCCAGGTCCCGCATATCCCGCAGATCCCAGGTGTCACGGCACGTGATGGCGTCGGATCGTCCGATACCGCGGCGATCGACCGCGACGACGGGACGTTGCTTGAGCACCTGTGCACCGGGGCCATTGAGCCATGTCGCCAGCTGCACCGAGGAGGGGAGATCCGAGCCGGTGGTGAACACCAGCGGGCCCGCGTCGGCAGGTGTCTGCGAGGTCTTGGCACGCACCGCGCCCAGGGTCACGCTGCCCGGTGCGCCGTTGATCGGATCCAGCGGGGCCTTGTACTCGGCGCATTCGAGCGTGAATGTCGGCGACGTGGTGATGTTGGCGCTGCCGAGCACCTCACGGGTGCAGTCCTGCCAGGACAGGTCGACCTTCGGTTTGTCGATGGACGGCGGGCCGTCCGGCGGTGCTGTGGTGGCGGGGCCGACATTTCCGTGGCCCTCGTCCATGGCGAAATGCGGTCCCGCCGAGGGGCCGGGAGCACACCCAGCCAGTATCACGGCAACCGCCATCGCCCCCGTCAGCCGTGCACGCATGCCGACCACAGTATCGGGTGAATGTTCCTCAAGCCCGGACGTGCCGCGTGAAGAGGTAACCGTCCGCATCCGCGAGCAGCAACACCCGCCGCCATGACGTGAGTACTTCGGTGGGGCTGGACACGATCCGGGCCCCACCGCCGCCGACCGTGGTGGGCGCCACCGTCAGACAAAGCTCGTCGACGAGATCGGCCGCGAGCAGGGTGCCGAGCAATGACGGGCCGCCCTCACACAGCACCCGGGACAGGCCGCGACGGTGCAGCTCTGCCAACGCGGCGCGCAGATCGACCTTCCCGGCATGCTCGGCGACGAGGACCTGCGCATCGGACACGCGTGAGGCGACGTTCGCTGCCCCGGCCGCTGTGGTCACCACGATGGGCGCGACCTCCGACTCGGTGAACAGGGGAGTGCTTGGGTCCACCGTTCCCGACCCCGTGACCACGGCAATCACCGGAACCTCACCCTGTCCGCGGGCCTGGCGGCGCTGGCGCAGCCCGACCGGCAGATGCGCGCCGTGATAGCGCTCGGCCCGCACGGTGCCCGCCCCGACGAGAATCACATCGGCGTTGGCGCGCATGGCCGCGAACACCGCGCGATCGCCGTCGCCGCCAAGTCCGCCGGACAATCCGGTGACCGTCGCCGCGCCGTCCAGGCTGCCAATCATGTTGGCGCGCAAGCAAAGTGCATTGCCTTCGGGGTAGTCGTACAGGTCGGCCAGCTCGCTGGGATCCGCGGGTGTGCCGGTGGTCAGCTGTGTGAGCTGTATCCCAGCCGGGCCCCGAATCGCCTCTTCACCGTCACTGTCGGCCACAAAGAGATCTCAACACGCCGTTACGCTGCCCGTGTGACTGATCCGCAATCCGGTGCCGCATTGACCCTCCAGCACCTTGCTGACCGGCACCCCACCGTCTCCAACGAGCGGCTGATTGCCCAGCTGGTGCCGCCTCCGACGTTCACTTCGGTGAGTTTCGACTCGTACCGGCCCGACCCCAACGAGCCGACGCAGGCCGCGGCGGTGGAATCGTGCCGCGCTTTCGCTCAGGAGGCGACGACCCGCCGTGCGGGTAAGAAGAAGCTGTTCGGCAAGCGCGAGGTACTGCCCGGGGTCGGGATCTATCTCGACGGCGGGTTCGGTGTCGGTAAGACGCACCTCTTGGCATCGATCTATCACACCGTTCCCGGCCCCAAGGCGTTCGCGAGCTTCGGAGAATTGACGCAGGTAGCAGGAGTCTTCGGCTTCCTGGAGTGCATCGAGCTGCTGTCGGACTACACGGTGGTGTGCATCGACGAGTTCGAGCTGGATGACCCAGGCAACACCACGCTGGTGTCGCGGCTGCTCTCGGAGCTGGTGGCGCGCGGAGTGTCGATTGCCGCGACCTCCAACACGCTGCCCGAGCAGCTCGGTGAGGGTCGCTTCGCGGCACAGGACTTCCTGCGCGAGATCAACACGCTGTCGGCGATCTTCAACACCGTGCGGGTCGAGGGGCCCGATTACCGGCACCGCGACCTACCACCGGCTCCCGAGCCGCACACCGATGACGAGCTTCGTGGGCTGGCGGCATCCATCGATGGCGCTACCTTCGACCAGTTCGACGATCTATGCCGGCACTTGGCGAGCATGCATCCGTCGCGGTATCTGACGCTGATCGAAGGGGTGACAGCGGTGTTCATCGCGGGCGTGGAGCAGGTGCACGATCAGGCGGTGGCGCTGCGGATCGTTGCCCTGACGGATCGTCTGTACGACGCGGGCATTCCGGTCGAGGCCTCGGGGGCGAAGCTGGACACGATCTTCGATGACGAGATGGTGGCCGGCGGTTTCCGCAAGAAATACTTGCGCGCCACCTCACGGCTGCTGGCGCTCAGCGCGGCGCCGCTACCGAGTTCTCTATGACCCGCTGCATCACGTAGTCGTTCTCCAGACGCTCGCCCACCTGGAATGTTTTGGTGCCGCTGCGGTTGAAGCCGTGCTTGGCGTAAAAGCGCTGCGCGCGTTCATTTTCCTGGTTGACGCCCAGCCAGACTCCCGTCGCGCCGCGCGCGGCGGCTTCGGCAAGGGCCGCGTCCATCAGCGCGCCCGCCACCCCGGCCTGATGGAATTCGGGCAGCACATACATCTTGGAGAGCTGCATCGCGGGCCGCAGGGTGACGGCCCGCTGCACGTCGGGATCCTCGGCGACGCCGTCCACGAGCATCGCGTACCCGATGATGACGTCGTTCTCACGTGCTGCCAGTACCCGGTGCTCTCGGATGTACTTGTCGAAGTTGCTCGTGCTGAGGTTGGCCGCGATGAATGCCGCGATGTCCTCCGGCGTTGAGGAGGGTGGACATGCGAGTGGGAAGGTGCGGGCGGCGACGGCCGCGACTTCTGCGCTGTCGGCAGCCGTCGCGGTGCTGACCTGAATCGGCATGACCGGCACGCTACCTATACTTGGCGCGGTTCCGAGACTGCGACCCATGTTGATGACCAACCCTGAGGAGCACCATATGACGCGGCGCGTGACGGCCTTCGGCGAGATTCGTGACGCCGTGGTGGGGCAGGGCCTGCGCACACTCGCCCGCACCACACCCTGGGTGGAAACCGAGCTGGTGGGTATCGCACAGGTGGTCAAGCCCGGGGATGTGTGCCTGGACGTGGGTGCGGCTGCCGGTTTCTATACAGCGGAGCTGGCGCGTCTGGTGGGTGCCGACGGTCTGGTGTACAGCCTGGAGCCGCTGCGGTTCGCCCACGCCACCTCGTCGGCGGCCCTGGGGCTGCGCAGTGCGCAGAACGTGCGCCGGCACGCCGTGGCGCTGGGTACCAATCCTGGTGAACAGGTCATGAGCGTTCCGCTGCGCAACGGCAAGCCCATCACCGGCCGGTCCTTCGTCGACGCCGGGGCCGACGGGCTGGGCTCAAACGCCGAGTTCGATGAGCACATCCGGGTGGTTGTCGACACCGAGACGTTCGACGGGTTCTGTGACCGGCTGAGCATCAAGCGGATCGATTTCGTGAAGATCGATGTCGAGGGCGCCGAACTCGACGTTCTGGTCAGCGGCGAGAAGACCCTTGAGCGCACCCGGCCGGCAATGATGCTGGAGGTCGAAGATCGCCACATGGAGCGGTTCGGGCGCACCGCCGAGGACATTGTCGCGTGGTTCACGGCGCGGGATTACCGGATGTCGGTGTGGAGCGCCGACTCCTGGCGGCCCGTGGACAAGGTCACCGAGACCTTCCGGAATTACCTGTTCCAGCCCCGCTGAGTAGCTCGCGCGCGATGTCTCAGAGGTCCCACTGGGCCAGGTGAACCTGGGTTTGAGCCGACCGCAGCACGATGTGGCGCACCGGCCCGCGGTAGACATCCCAGTACACCGCTCCGCTCACGGTCGACCCCTGCGGGGCGTTGCGCAGCGCGTAGTTCAGATCATCAGGCTCATCGGTGCGCTGGGGCTCGTAGGCATCGCCGGTCTCCGGTGAGATGCCGCCCAGCTTGAGTGCCATCAGCAACGCGTACGCGTTGGGCACCTTGGTCGGCCGGATGGTGACGTACGCCTTCCAGATGATGCCGCGCGGGGGAGCCATTCCGGCAGGAATACCGGTGGGTTCGATGTTGTGCACGGTGACGTCGGCGCCGATGGTGCCGTAATCGAAATGCAGTGTCTCGCCGATGTGCCCGATGGGCGCCACGCGCTCGGGTTGCGCAGTCGCGGTCGGTGCCCAGGCCATGGCGATGGCGGCGAGGACGGCGAGGAGCTGGAGGGCGGGGCGTAGACGCACCCAGCGATCTTGGCACACGCCGTACCGGGGACGGTGCCACATGGCTCTTCCGTATTCGCCCGGTAAGAGGTCGCCGACGACCTACCATGTCCTGATTGGAGCGGTCCGCCAAGCCGGAGGGACGTGAGGATGCGCGTATTGGTCACGGGCGGTACCGGATTCGTGGGCGGATGGACGGCGAAGGCTATCGCAGATGCCGGGCATCAGGTCCGTTTTCTGGTGCGTAAGGAAGCCCGGTTGCACACCACGGTGGCGACGCTGGGGGTCGACGTATCCGACTACACCGTCGGCGATATCACCGACCGGGAGTCGGTCGAGACCGCGCTCGACGGGTGCGATGCGGTGCTGCACAGCGCGGCCATGGTCAGCACCGATCCCCCCGAGGCCGATCGGATGATGGCCATCAATCTCGAGGGCACCCAGAACGTTCTTGGCACGGCTGTTGACCGTGGTCTGGATCCGATAGTGCATGTTTCGAGCATCACCGCGCTGTTCCGGCCCGGCCTGCGGACGTTCGAGGCCGACCTGCCCGCGGCGGGAGGCAGCGACGGATACGGGCAGTCCAAGGCGCGGGTCGAGCTCTATGTGCGCGAACTGCAGGCCGCTGGCGCACCGGTGACCATCACCTACCCGGGCATGGTGCTCGGACCTCCCGCCGGGGACCAGTTCGGTGAGGCGGCCGAGGGCGTGCGCTGGGCCCTGTTGATGAGGTCGGTCCCGGGACGCAGTGCGGCATGGTTGGTGGTCGACGTCCGAGACCTGGCCGCGTTGCACGCCGCTCTGTTGGAGACCGGGCACGGCCCACGGCGCTATACCGCCGGCGGCCATCGGCTGGAGGTGGATGAGCTGGTGAATCTGTTGACCGAGGCGGCGGGCAGCACGGTGCTGGCCGTTCCGGTGCCTGATTCCGTGCTGCGTGTGGCGGGAACGGTAATGGATCAGCTCGGCCGGTATGTGCCGCTGGGCACCCCGATGACCGAGGCAGGCATGCAGTACTACACACAGATGCCCGCGTCTGACGACTCGCCCAGCGAGCGTGAACTTGGGATAACCTACCGCGATCCGGGAGAAACTTTGGCGGACACCATCATTGCGTTGCGCGGACAGAAGGCGACCTCGAAGTTGTTCGGCTTATGGCCCTTCTCCGAATAGAGCGCACCACCGCGCTGCCCGTCGCCGAAGCGTTCGCGCGTATCACCGACTGGCCGCGGCATAGCGAGCACATCCCGCTGACAACGGTGTCGGTGACGAGCGATCCGCCGGCGCGGGTCGGCACCACATTTGTGGGGCGAACAGGGTTAGGGGCCATAGGTTTTGACGACCCGATGACAGTTACCCGATGGGAGCCGCCGCGCTCGGGGAGTCCCGGCCGTTGCCGATTGGAGAAGACGGGGAGCCTTATCCTGGGGTGGGCCGAGATCGAGGTACATGCCCAGAGCAGTGGTGCACGCGTGATCTGGACCGAGGATGTGAACATTCGAGGTCTGCCCCGGGTCTTCGACCGATTGGCGAAGATGGGCGGGCAGTGGATGTTCGGCCGCGCGATCGACGGATTGCTGGCTGACTAGGCTCGGTCGTGAAGAGTGATGTGATAGCCGTCAGGGTCGGCGAAGGTGAATGTCCGACCGAAGGGGCCGTCAATCGGTTCGGAAACGATGGAGTGACCGTCGGCGGTCAGGGCATCGTGAATGGCCTGGACGTCAGTGGCGTGCAACCAGATTGCGGCACCGATGCCAGGCTGTGCAGCGGATGCGAGATCTGTGCCGGCCATGATGTCGCGGAGTGCGAAGGCGATCGGCTTCGTCTCGAAGACGATGGCATGGGGAGGCCCTGTCTGCGAGCGTACAAGGCCCAGGTACTGCTCATAGAACGCCTGTGAAGAGTTGAGATCGCGGGCCTGCAGTGAGATGAAATCGGGTCCGGTGACGGGCATAATGATGCTCCTTCGTGTTTTATGTCAGTTTACTGACATAAAACAATCTATGTCAGAATGCTGACATGAGTCAAGACGGTGTCGATCTGGAAACGTCACTGGGCTACCTCCTGAAAGAGGCATCCAGCGTCCTGCGTGCCGCCATGGAGGAGGTGCTGCGGCCACTCGGGATGACCGTGACGCACTACTCCTGCCTTGAGCTGCTGGCGCAACGACCAGGTCTGTCGAACTCCGAGCTCGCGCGCGGCGCGTTCGTGACACGACAGTCGATGAACGTGCTGCTCCAGAACCTGGAACGTGAGGGTTATGTGACCAGGCCGGCGGAGGCGCCAGTCGGAAAGGTCCTTCCGGCGCGGCTCACGCCCCGCGGCCGCCGAAGTCTGGAGAAGGCGACGGTCGCGGTCCGGTCTGTGGAGATCAGAATGCTGGCCGGATTATCCGAGGCCGAGCAGTCAGGTGCGCTCCGGATTCTGAAGAGCATGATTGATTCCCTGCGTGACGGCAACGACGACGTACAGCTTGCGGACGACTAGCGCGCGGCGCGCCACTTGGCGATGGCGGTTCCGATCTCCGTGGCGGGTGGCTCACCGTAGATCCATTCGCGGGCGATGCGATGCCAGTTGCCGGTGACATTGAGCTGTCCGAGTACGCCGAAGGTGTAGAAATCCGCACGGCGCGAGAAGATGTGCTCGGGAGGCAGGTTTTGGCGGCGCATTCCGGAGAACTCGCCGGAACGCGGGTCGACGGCGAGAATCATTGCGCTGGAGGCGATTTCCGGGGTAATGGTCATCTCCTCGTCGACGAGGTTCCACCCCGAAGCCGCGTGGCAGTACTCCAGACAGTCCTGAGGGCTGACGTCTGCATGCGGGTCGATGATCCCGCGCGCCACCATCGCCTGATACATGTCCTCGGCGCGGCCCTCGGTGGCGGCGCGCATGATGTGTCGTTCGAAGTCAACGTGTTCGGGGTTCATCCGGTTGTACAAGCCGAAGTCCACAAATCCCAGGGTGCCGTTGGCCGCCCGCAGGATGTTCCCCGGGTGCGGGTCGCCACAGAAGTCGTTGTCCTGGAACAGCGATCCGATATAGAACCGGAAAATCAGCTCACCGATCCGGTTGCGCTCGTCGTCGGGGAGCGTCTGCATGACAGGGAACGACTGGCCGTCCAGGAACTCCGTCACGAGAACCTGTGATGTGCACATTTCGGAGACACAGTCGGGGATCACGATGAAGGGGTGTCCGCGATAGCGTTCGGCGATCTCGTGCTGTGTGCGTGCCTCTCGCAGGTAATCGAGTTCGCTTTCCAAGTTCATGGAGATCTCTTCCATGAAGGCCGAATTCGACAGTGTCGGTACCGCTTTGCGCCAGAACTTGGTAAAGAGTGCGAGATTTTGCATGTCTGCGCGTACCGCGTCGTCCACGCCGGGGTACTTGACCTTGACCGCGACCTCGCGGCCGTCGTGCAGCACTGCCCGGTATACCTGGCCGATGGACGCCGCGGCGACCGGAGTCTCGTCGAAATCGCGGAAGCTCTTGCCGAGCTTGCCCAGATTGGACTCGATGATCGGCAACATCACCGTGAACGGTTCACGCGGAGCCTGATCGCGCAGCCGGGCCAGCTTCTGCCGGAAGCGTTCCCGATGGGCCTCCGGCACCATGTCCACTTCGAGCATCGAAAGCAGCTGGCCGAGCTTCATCGCCGAACCTTTGAGGCTGCCCAGCACGGTTACGAGCTGATCGGCTGCCTGCAGGGTGGATCGTTCCGCGAGCAGCGCGCGCGCCTCTGCGGATCGCCCGATCATGGAGATGCGATTGCTTGCGGTACGCACCGCCTGCCCGGCCGCCAGCTTGCCCAGTGCCCGGCCCCGGGTGATGCGTGCCAGGGGTACCCCGTCGGTCATTCGGTGCCCCCGCGTGTGCTGGTGAATGCCAGATGTAGCGGCTGGTCCGGATCAAGCGTCAGGCCGTTGAACTCGGCGATGGAGGCGGCCAGTCCGGACAGCACGGTGGTCAGGTACTCCACGAACCTCTCGATAGGCATTGGTTCGGCACGTTGCTGATTGGGGCCCAGGAACCATTCGGTGGCGGTGCCGATGGCGCCCGCGGCAGAGGTGACCGCCAGGTCGGCATCGTCGATGTCCACCGTCTCGTCGTCGATCGCGTTCGACAGTATCTCCGCGATGTCGTGCGTCATCTGCTGCGCGGTCTCCACCAGACGCTCGGTGCCGTCACTGGAATTGACGAAGTGGCCATGCACGATGAAGCGCAACACGTTCGGGTGATCGGAGATCATTCGGGCGTACTCGTTGGCACCATGCTCAACCAACTCGCGAGCCGAGTCGGTCATCAGATTGATCCGGTCCATGGCCGCGTTCCACACCATGTCCTGCACGCGTTCCAGTACGGCGCTGTGCAGATCGGCCTTGTCCTCGAAGTACCGATACAGCTTGGGTTTGGCGACTCCGGCCTCGCGGGCGATATCGTCCATGCTGACGGTGGAGCCGGTCGCGTCGATGGCGCGAAAAGCGGCGTCTAACAACTCTTCTCGGGCAACCTTGCGGCGGTCGCCACGCCGCGCGGCGCCGGGGCCGACTTTCGACGCGATGGCTGTACTCACACTCTCCACGCCTCTCATCACCAGTGATGGTACGTGTGCCAGGCCCGTAGTTCGCCGGTTCGGACGACACACGTCTGCTGCCTATTGTGCTCACGCGGTGCGATATGGATACTACCAGTAGTACTCAGAGTACTATCGTGAATCGCCAGGTCAGACGTCAATGGAGACGTCTCAGGAAGGAGTTCCGTCATGGCTGTTGTCGAGCAGGGCCGGCGAGGTGTCGCGGCACGCGAGCTGCCCAAGGTGCGCCGGATGAACTTCCGGTTCGGTGAGCCGGTTCCCATGAAGAAGCACTATGTCGAGGGCGACATCGTCTTCAGTCACTTGGTTTCGCTGCTTTCCGGCGCATTTCCTCCCGGCGAGGAATCCTTCATCAGGTCCGTGCGCAACTACGCCGATCAGATCACCGACCCGGTGTTGAAGAAGCGGGTCGCGGGCTTCATCGGGCAGGAGGCCATGCACGGCCGTGAACATCGCAAGCTCAACGAGAAGATCATCGATATGGGCTACCCCTTGGTCCGGATCATGAATTTCGAGGAGGGCAGCCGGCGCGAGAAGTTCCTCATCGCGCTGGAGAAACGCGCACCCAAAATCGCGCATCTGGCCATGACGGCGGCCGCCGAGCACTACACGGCGGTATTGGCTCAGCGGGTGCTTTCCAGTGCTGAGCTACAAGAGATTCCGATGTCCGAAGAGATTCACCACCTGCTGAACTGGCACGCCATGGAGGAGATGGAGCATAAGTCGGTCGCCTTCGACGTGTATCGCTCGGTGGGTGGCCCGGAGTCGGTACGCATCGGTGTGATGTCACTGATCTGGGCGGGCACGCTGCCCTTGATGACGCTGGCCGTTCTGGCATCGATCCTCACCGATCCGAGTGGATGGAAGCCGTTGGCGGTGCTGCGGCAGACCATCGATGTCTACCGCGGCCCGCTGGTCAAGGGCTTGATGCGGGATATCGCCGAATACATGCGGCCTGGATTCCATCCGGACGATGTGGATACCGAGGAGCTGCTCGAAAAGTGGCAGGGAATCCTTTTCGGTTCCGAGGGTGAGCTGAATGATCGACTGCCGGGCCGTCGCGCGGTGGGCCAGTGACGGCCGAAGCCATCCGAGTCGCCAGTAGCGATGTCGCCGGGAGCACCGTCCTGGAGGTCGAAATCTACGGCAGTACACACGTTCTGGACTGGCCGCCGGGTAAGAAGCTGCTCGACGTGTTGCTGGATGCGGGCATCGACGCGCCGTACGTGTGTCGCGAATCCGCCTGCGCCACCTGCATGTGCTCGGTGCGATCGGGCAAGACGCGGATGCTGATGAACGAGTCTCTCATCGACAGCGAGGTGGCCGAGGGGTTCACGCTGGCGTGCCAGACGCTCCCGGAATCCGATCGGGTGCACATCTTCTTCGATGCGTGAGCAAGGACCTCGCGCGTTGTGGCGCACCCGCGAAGGCGCAGCCGGGCCTTCGCGGGTGGGCATGAATCAGCAGGGATAAGCTGAGGATCTGCTGATCGGATGAGGTGGATCGACTATGGCGACATTTGACCTGCTGGTGCGCGGGGGCCTGGTGTTCGACGGGACGGGTGCGCCTGGCCAAGTGCTGGACGTCGGGGTACGCGGCGGCAAAGTGGTGGCCATGGCACCAGATCTTTCGAGCGCCGAGGCCGGCGAGGTCATCGATGCCAGCGGCAAGTGGGTCATTCCCGGCATGGTCGACGTGCACACCCACTATGACGCCGAGGTGCTGGTCAGTCCGGGACTGGGCGAGTCGGTGCGGCACGGTGTCACCTCTGTCATCTACGGCAACTGCTCCATGTCCGCGGTGTACGCCGATCCCGAGGATGTCGCAGATCTATTCGCCCGGGTGGAGGCCCTGCCGTGGGACGCGGTTCACTCGGCGCTCAAGGAGCACAAGGATTGGGACGGGCCGCGCGGCTACCGCACGTTCATCGAGTCACTTCCGTTGGGCGCCAATGTCGCAACGCTGATCGGACACTCTGATATCCGTGCCGCGGTGATGGGACTTGCGCGGGCAACCGATTACGACGAGCGTCCCACATCCGAGGAACTGGCGCGGATGCGCACGATGGTGACCGATGCGCTCGACGCGGGTTTCGTCGGCCTGTCCACCGACCGGCTGCGCTTCTCCAAGCTGGAGGGCACCCGGTTTGCCGGTCGGCAATTGCCGTCTACCTACGCGACCTGGCGCGAGTACGGGGCACTGTATGACGTGGTGCGCCGGCGCGGCGCCGTGGTGCAGTCGAATCTCGACGTGGAGAAGCGCCCCGAGACCGTCATGCACTTCCTCCTCAGCGGTGCGCGCCCGTGGCGTCGTTCGCTCAAGACCACGCTGCTGGCGGCCTTCGATCTGAAGAGCAACAGGTCGGTGATCAAGCTTCTCAAGGCGGCCACCGGTGGCCTCAACCCGCTGCTGCGCTCCCAGGTGAACTTCCAGCTCCTGGCGGTGCCTTTCCATCTGTATTCCGACGGTATGGATTTGGTGATCTTTGAGGAGTTCGCCTCGGGTACGGCGGCATTGGATATTCGTGATCAGCTCCAGCGGGTCGACCTGATCAAGGATGAGGGATATCGTCGCCGGTTCCGCAAGGAGATGGCCCAGAAATACGGAGTGGTGGCCTGGAACCGCGACATGTACGACACCGAGATCGTCGGGTGCCCCGATGAATCTGTGGTGGGCAAGTCGTTCGGTCAGGTGGCCGACGCGCGCGGGGTGCAGCCGGTCGACGCCTTCCTGGACCTGGTGTCTGAGTACCCCGGAAAGGTGCGCTGGCACACCACGATCGCCAATGACCGAACCGATGTGCTCAACGAGGCCATCAAATACCGCTATTTCCAGCTGGGTAACAACGACTCCGGCGCGCACCTGCGCAACATGTCCTTTTACAACGCGGGGCTGCGGTTACTCAAGCGTGTCAAAGAGGCCCGAGAGGCGGGTGCTCCGTTCATGCCGCTGGAAGCCGCGGTGCATCGGCTTACCGGCGAACTCGGTGAATGGTATGGACTGGACGCCGGGCGCCTGCGTATCGGCGACACCGCCGATATCGCGGTGATTGATCCTGCGGGCCTTGATGATTCGCTGGAGGATTACCACGAACAGTACATGGAGGAGTTCGGAGTGTCCCGGCAGGTGTGCCGCAACGACAAGGCGATCGCGGCCACGGTTGTCGGTGGCCAGCGGGTGTACTCCTACGGCACGTTCGTAGACGGCTTCGGCAGTACGGTCAAGGCGGGCAGGTTCCTGGCCACGAGCTAGCCGAGCCAGCCCATGTTCTTCCCGAAGGTCTGGGCGGCGGGGGACAACGAACCCAGCTCGCTGCTGCGCTGCACGTAACCCTGGATCGCTGTCATGAACTGCATCGGGTTGTAGACATCTTCCTCGTTGGCCCACTGGTTGTCGCCGGCGTAGCGAAAGATGCTGATATTCGTTGCTTCCCAGATACTTCCGTCGCCGGGGTCTCTCATCCGGTTGACCAGCTCACAGATGACCCAGCCGTGTTCCTCGTCGACGACATGCCAGTTGGAGAAGTAGTGCGGCATCTCAGCCCCGGGGAACTCCGACATGGTCTTGACCATGGACTCGCGGATGGCCTCCCGGCCCTCGAAGGTGCCATAGGTCGGTTCGATGTAACTGGCGTCCTCGGCGAAAAGATCCGCGTACTTGGCCCACTCGCCCTTGGGGCCGATCTCATCGACCACCCGAAGGTGATGGTCGAACATGCTCTGCAGCTCGTCGCGTGACCACTGTCCCATGGCGGGACCCTAACACCGCGGTTCATTCTGGATCCGGGCTTTCGGCGGTATCGAACCGGAATTGAAAGCGGCGCACAGAAATTCGTGCGTCTACAGCAGTCCGAGCTGCCGCAGATCCGTGGCGTACTTGACGATGAGATCCCGGGTGAGGTGGGGAATGTCGGTGTTCTGGGTGGACTGAACTCCCTCGCGGAATCTAATGGCGGGGAGGAATGCACCGTTGTGTGCGTGCTGCGGATACCGGTACGCGTGCAGTAGTGGCAGCAGGGAGTGCTGCTTTTGCTTTTCGGGCAGGCCGCGGATGGCGGTGTCGAAGCGGTCGAACCAGTCGCTGTAGTTGTCGATGCGCTGGATGGGGTATCCGGCGTCGATGAGCCAGTCGACGAAGTTGTCCAGCGAGATGCCGTCGGAGTGTGGGTTCACCGAGTCGTACGTGTGGAAGCTTTCCGACGCGGCGACCGCGATGCCGAGGAAGGTGATCGCCGATGCCGTGAAATCGGCGGGTAGCCCGTCATAGTGGGCAAGTGGGCGATCGCCCGTCGCCTGTGGCTGATAGAAGGAGCCGGGTGCGATGCCGGTGGCGATGAGGCTGAGGATTAGTCGGGTGAATTGGTCGGGGACGTTGAGCTGGCCGGTGTAGTGGCTGTGGGCCAGGATCATGTCGGAGCGGAATACCGCGACCGGCAGGCCGCACAGGTCGTGCGCCTCCCGCAGCAGGACCTCGCCGGCCCACTTGGCATTGCCGTATCCGTTGGCGTATCCGTCGTCGATGGGCCTGATCGCACTGATGGTGCGGATGTCGGAGTCCTCGTCGAACACCTTGGGGTCCACCGAGATCGCCACGGCGACGGTGGACAGGTAGGTGACGGGTTTGATCTTGGTGGTCAGTGCCAGTTTGATGATTTCCGCGGTGCCAACGACATTGGGGCCGAACAGCTGGTTGTAGGGGAGCACGTGGTTCACCAGGGCCGCCGGGTGCACGATGACGTCGACCGTGTCGGCCAGGCGTTGCCAGGTGTCGGCATCCAGTCCCAGGTTCGGGTCACCGATATCGCCGGCGAGCACCTCCAGGTGCTTGTCGGCCAGTGCGCGGAAATGCGTCAGCAGTCCGGCGTCGCCACTATCGAATGCTTCCTCCAGGCGCCGGTAGGCGGCATCGGAGTCCTTGCCGCGGATGACAGCGATGAGCTTGCCGTCTGTTTTGTCCAGGCGCTCGAGCCATTCCAGGGCCAGGAACCGTCCTAGATAGCCATTGGCTCCGGTGAGCAGCACGGTCTGTGGGGTTCCGGTCGCCCTGGGGAGTGCGGGGGCGGCACGCAGGGTGGCCTCGTCGATGAACTTGTCCAGGGTCAGGTCGGCGGCGCGGATCTCGGTGTGCCCGGCGCCGTGCACCGTGTCGGCGGTGGGCCGGAGTGATCCCGAGTCGCGGTGCCTTTCGATGATGTTCGCGATGGCCGCCACATCGTTGGCGGCACTGACGATGACTCCGACGGGGACCTCGACACCGAAGATGTCCCGCAGTAGATCTGAGAAGGACAGCGCCGAAAGAGAATCGCCGCCGAGATCGATGAAGTGCGAGTCCGGGCCCACCTCGGCTACGGATAGGCCCAGCAGTGCTGTGACCGCACGTTGCACGGTCTCAAGGACCGGCTTGCCCTCGTGTCCGGCGGCGTGAAGGGCTTGTAGTTCGAGCGCCTGGGCACTCGCGATATCGGAATACAGCTGTTCCAGGCGGGCGCCGTACTTCTCGTGCAACTTCGGCCGGGCCAGCTTGGCGATACCGGTCAAGAGGCCGTTGGCGGCGGTGAACGGTTCGGTCTCCACCAGGAAGTCGCGCGGTACTTCGTACGGTTGCAGCTCGGCTTCGCGGGCGACCTGCTGTAGCGACTCGGCAATCAGGCGTTTGAGTAGTTCGTCATCTCCATGACTTTGCTCGAAGGCCTCGGCGGTAGGTACCACGACGGCCAGCAGGTAGGATCGCTCGCTACTTCCGTAGACACAAATCTGTTGCACCAGTGGACTGTTGGCGTACTCGGCTTCGAGGTTGGCGATCGCGACGAACTCGCCTTGGGAAAGCTTGATCACGTTGTTGCGCCGGTCGACGATCTGGATCTTGTCGGGTTCCAGCTCGGCGACAATATCCCCGGTCTTGTAGTAACCGTCCGGGTCGAACACATCGGCTGTGACGTCGGGGCGCTTGAAATAGCCGCCGAACACGGACTCGGCCTTCACCAGCAGCTCACCTCGCGGGTGCGGCTTGTCGGTGGAGAAGTAGCCCAGCTCGGGCACATCGACCAGCTTGTAGTCGATGACGGGGGGACGCTGGATGCGTCCGTTCCGGACGATGACCCCGGCCTCGGTGGAGCCGTAGCCGTCGGTGATGCGGGCGTCCAGGCAGGATTCGATGAATGCCGCCAGTTCTTCGGATAGTGGTGCCGATCCGCAGACGATTGTCAAAACGCGTCCTCCGAAAAGGTTTTCACGGATATCACTCTTGACTTCGGCATCGAGGGCGGCCAGGTCGGCCGCGGAGTCCAGTCCCGCACGGCGTTCGACTTCGTTGCGGTAGCGCTGAAAGAGCATGTCGCACACGCGGGGAACGAGAGTCACCACGGTGGGCCGGGTGAGGGTGATGTCTTCGAACAGGGTGGACATATCGCTGGATGCCGCGAAGTACGCCAGACCACCACAGGCCAGGGCCGTGACCAGGCTGCCGCGTCCCATCACATGGCTCATCGGCATGAAGTTGAGATTGATCAACGGAATCTCGGCCTTGGAACTCAGGGTGTCGGCCCTTAGCCATGGTTTGGCGACCATCTTTTCGGTGTACGTCGCACCCTTGGGGGTGCCCGTGCTTCCAGAGGTATAGATCACCAGCGCCAACGGGTCGGTGCCGTCTTCGGCGGCGAACAGCGGCGCCTCCGGAAGGGCACGACCGTGCCCGATCACCGCAGACATCACCTCGACCGAGATCGGCAGGCCGGCCTCGGCTATCCGGTGTTGCGCCGACTCGACACTGTCGCGCTGCGCATCGACACCGGGGTGGTAATCGAAGACCGTGACATGCCGCAGCGACGGCGTGACGAGCGCTGATTCTATTGCCGCATCCAATAACTCGGCGCTCACCGCCAGTACCGAAGGTTCTGATTCGGCAAGGATTGCGGTCCAGTTCGATGCGGCCGCGCTGGTCTGTAGCGGTACCGCCACCGCGCCAAGATGGATGCACGCGAGATCGACCGCGGTGTAGTCGACGCTCGTGAAGCCGAGCATCGCGACGAAGTCGCCCGCGCGCACCGGAGTGCTCGGGTCGTGATGCCACGCCGAGGCCAGCGCGCGGGCCATGCCCCACAGTTCCCCGTAGGTGATGGTCTCGAACTCGGGCAGGGGACGAAGTGTCGACCGACCTGTCTCATCGGTGATGAGTTCCTGAACCCGGTGTCCGAGGGCCGGCCGGTCGGCGTATCCGTCCATGATGGTGGCGACTACCTGAGCGAGTCGCAGACCGGGCGCGGCGACCGCGGCGTCTACCGCAGTATCGGGTTTGGCGGCCCGGAACTGTGGATCCTCGGTGAAGAGCTGTCTGACACGGTCAACCAACCGCTGACGACGTGCTTCCTTGGTATTGGCAGCGGTGGCTTCGATCGTCATATCGGGCAGCTTACGAAACCCTGGATTCTGTAAGTGCGCGGGCTCACCTGGACCTACAGGAGCCCGAGCTGTTCCAGGTCCGTGGCGTACTTGACGATTAACTGCTGCGACAGATGCGGAATGTCCGTGGTGCCGTCTTGCCCGACCGGACCGATTCCGGCGGCTTGCACCGCGTGTTGGAAACGCTTGGCCGGAACAACGCCGTGGTCTTCGGCACCGGAGGGCTGCTCGAACGCGTGCAGTAGTGGCAGCAGGGAGTGCTGCTTTTGCTTTTCGGGCAGGCCGCGGATGGCGGTGTCGAAGCGGTCGAACCAGTCGCTGTAGTTGTCGATGCGCTGGATGGGGTATCCGGCGTCGATGAGCCAGTCGACGAAGTTGTCCAGCGAGATGCCGTCGGAATGCGGATTGACGCAGTCGTAGGTCACATACGCCTCTGGGCCCTCGGGCACCAGCGTGCCCAGCGTGGTGATCGCCTCGGCGGTGAAGTCACCCGGTAGCCCGTCATAGTGGGCGCGTGGACGCTCCGCGGTCGCGTGTGCCTGATAGAAGGAGCCGGGTGCGATGCCGGTGGCGATCAGGCTCAGGATCAGTCGGGTGAATTGGTCGGGGACGTTGAGCTGGCCGGTGTAGTGGCTGTGGGCCAGGATCATGTCGGAGCGGAATACCGCGACCGGCAGGCCGCACAGGTCGTGTGCTTCCCGCAGTAGTACCTCGCCGGCCCACTTGCTGTTGCCATATCCGTTCGCATACAGCTCGTCCACGGGGCGCACCGCGCTGATGAGCCGGATGTCGGACTCTTCATCGAAGGTGCTCGGATCGACGTACGCCGCGACCGCCACCGTCGACAGGTAGGTGACGGGTTTGATCTTGGTGGTCAGTGCCAGTTTGATGATTTCCGCGGTGCCAACGACATTGGGGCCGAACAGCTGCCGGTAGGGCAGCACGTGGTTCACCAGAGCCGCCGGATGCACGATGACATCGACCGTGTCGGCCAGGCGTTGCCAGGTGTCGGCATCCAGTCCCAGGTTGGGGTCACCGATATCGCCGGCGAGCACCTCCAGGTGCTTGTCGGCCAGTGCGCGGAAATGCGTCAGCAGTCCGGCGTCGCCGGTGTCGAACGCTTCTTCCAGGCGCCGGTAGGCGGCGTCGGAATCCTTGCCGCGAACGATGACGATCAGCTTGCCGTCTGTTTTGTCCAGGCGCTCAAGCCATTCCAGGGCCAGATAGTGGCCCAGGTAACCGTTCGAGCCGGTGAGCAGCACGGTCTGCGGGGTCCCGGTCGCCCTGGGGAGTGCGGGGGCGGCACGCAGGGTGGCCTCGTCGATGAACTTGTCCAGGGTCAGGTCGGCTGCGCGGATCTCGGTGTGCCCGGCGCCGTGCACCGTGTCGGCGGTGGGACGTGTACCGCCTGAATGACGTTGTTCGTCAATGAATTGCGCGACACTGCCGAGGTCGTTGGCGGCACTGACGATGACGCCGACGGGAACCTCGACACCGAAGATGTCCCGCAGCAGATCTGAGAAGGACAGCGCCGAGAGCGAATCGCCACCCAGATCGGTGAAATGTGCGTCCGCGGCCAGCTCGGCCGACGAGACGCCGAGCAAGGCCTGCGCGGCCTTGAGTACTGTTTCCAGCGCAGGCTTGTCGGGATCGACGCTGTGCAGCTCGCGCAACTCGGCGGCCTGCTGTTCGGCGATGTCGGCGTACATCTGTTCCAGACGATCGCCGTAGTGCGCCTTGAGGTTCGGGCGAGCCAGCTTGGCGATACCGGTCAGCAGTCCGTTGCCCTGGGTGAACGGCTGCGGCTCGATGATGAAGTCGCGCGGGATCTCGTAGGACTGCAACTGCAGCTCTCTGGCGATGTCCTGCAGGGATTCGGCGATGGTCGCCTTGAGTGCCGTCTCGTCGCCCTTGGCGGCGGCGACGGCCTGGGGTGTCGGTACGACGACCGCCAGCAGGTAGGACCGCTCGCTGCTGCCGTACACGTAGATCTGATGCACCACGGGACTGTTGGCGTACTCGGCTTCCAGGGTCGCGACTGCGACGAACTCGCCCTGGGACAGCTTGAGAACGTTGTTGCGGCGATCGACAATCCGGATGTTGTCATGTGCGAGCTCGGTGACGATATCGCCGGTCATGTAGAAACCGTTCTCGTCGAAGACGCCCGCGGTGACCTCGGGGCGCTTGTAGTACCCGAGGAACATGCCGTCCGTCTTCAGCAGCAGCTCGCCCCGTGGGTGCGGCTGGTCGGTGGAGAAGTAGCCCAGCTCGGGCACATCGACGAGCTTGTACTCGATCACCGGGGGCCGCTGCACAATTCCATCGCGGAACACCATGCCGGCTTCGGTGGATCCATAACCGTCGGTCAGATGAAGTTCGAAGCAGGACTCGATGAACTCGCCCAGCTCATCGGACAGTGGCGCCGAGCCCACCATGACCGCCAGCACGCGCCCACCAAAGAGGCCGTTGCGGATCTCGGACTTGACCTCCGCGGCCACCGCATCCGCATCGGCGGTGCGATCACCGGCCAGGCGACGGTCCACTTCTGTCTGGAACCGCTGGAAGACCATGTCGCAGACCCGGGGGACCAGGGCAAGAGCGGTGGGACGAATCAGCTCCATGTCTTCGAAAAGTGTTGACATGTCGCTGGATGCGGCGAAGTAGCCGAGGCCACCGGTGGACAGGGTGGAGGTAAGTGTCCCGCGGCCCATGATGTGACTCATCGGCATGAAGTTCAGGCCGATCATGGGCAGGTTTTCGGTGCCAGCCATGACGTCTTCGCGAATCCACCAGCGGCGCACGATGTTTTCACTGTGCATGGCGCCCTTCGGGGCCCCGGTGCTTCCGGAGGTGTAAATGAGCAGTGCCAGCGGATCGTCGCCGGGGGATGGCGCGTAGAGCGGGGCTGCGGGAAGATCGGAGCCGCGGGCTATCACCGCATCGAGTGTTTCGATGGCGATACCGGTTCCCGCAAGCCGTGCCCCGGCGGCCTCGTAGGCCTCGCGTTGCGCATCGATTTCAGGGGTGTAGTCGAATACCACGACCTGTTTGATCGAGGGGGTCGCGAGTACGGATTCCAGTGCCACGCTGATCAATTCGACGCTGACGGCGAGGGTGTTGGGTTCGGCCTCGGCAAGGATGGTGGTCCACTGTGAAGCCGGCGCGCTGGTCTGCAGTGGCACTGCCACTCCGCCGAGAATCATGATCGCCAGATCCAGCACGGTGTAGTCGATGCTGGTGAATCCGAGGGTCGCCACCAGATCGCCGCCCTTGACCGGGTGGGCTGGGTCATGGTGCCACGACGCGGCGACAGATGTTGTCCGGGACCATAATTCACCGTATGTGGTGGTTTCGAAACGGGGGAGCAGACGCTGGATGGTCCGGCCGTCATGGTCGGTGACCAATTCACGTGCCCGCTCGCCCAGTGCGGGGCGCGCGGCATATCCGGTCATCAGGGTTGCGATGGCCTCGGAGAGGTGTAGGCCTGGGCGCAACACCTGCTGGGTTACTGCGGGGTCGGGCAGGGTGTCGCGGAACTGGGGATCACTCTCGCGCAGATTCTCGATACGCCGGGTCAGCTGCTCCAGCTGCGGGTCGGTGTCGTTGTTCACGGTCATGGGCAGCCTCACATCAACAGGGTGTTCTTAGGAAGTCTAAAAAGTAGATTACCTAAACTAACGATATATCCAGATATGGTATTCCTCACAATCGTCCGCCATCGTCGAGGGCGCAAACTCGTCAGATGAGTTGACCGTGAGGCGGTTGCGCAGGAAGTGTGCGATGCGTGGCATGACCGTGCGCTACCTGCCAGGGAAGGTGGCATGGTGGCGCGGATGGTGGTTGCTGCCAGGGAAGCGTGCGGAGGCGACTGCCTAGCGCGCGGTACGGGTGAACTCCACGATGTCGCGCCACCGGCTTCCGGTAGCCGAGGCGAAGTCGAAGCCCTCTGGTTCGGCCAGGGCCCGCAGCTCGGAGATGCCGAGGCGATCGGGGTCGAGGAAGATTTCCTGGAAGATCAGCCGCCCGCCGGGTTTGAGTGCCTTGTGCAGTGAGCGGATGCACGCCGTCTTGTCGGGGACTTCGCCGATCACGCTGGCGAGAAACGCAACGTCAAAAGACTTGTCTGGGAAAGGAAGTCCATTGCTGGCATCGCCCGAGTGAAATTCCGCGTTCCGGTACCCGGCCCGGTCGAGTTTGTGTTTGACCTTGTCGAGCATTTCGGGCTGTACGTCGAACAGGTCGAGATGGCCGGCGGGGAGTCGCGGGGCGATCTGCACACTGAAGATCCCCGGACCGGGGCCGATCTCCAGCACTCGTTCGTCGCCCCGTAGTGCCAGCCGCTCGGCCACGGCTGCCGGATTGACGAACTTGCGATGAATCGGATTGTCGAGAATGAATGCCGCCTGGTGCGGAAACGGAAAGTCGCCAACCCGGCGCACCTGGCGTACCACGGTGTCCATCCATGTCGTAGGCATGAACTAAGGGTACCCTTACTTGGGTCGCGATGGGGCTCTCGCTAGTGGTGGCCACCACCACTACCGCTGCCACTACTACTGCCACCGCCGTATCCGCCACCGCTGCCGGCGCCCGCACTGGGTGCTTGCGTCGGGGTGCTGTAGGTCGGTGCCTCCCGTGTGGGCGCTTCGCGGGTGGGTGCCACGGTTTCTGGGGCCGATGCGCGCGACGGCTGTGTTTCGCGCTCGACGGGTGTCTGCTTCGCCGGCGCCTCGGCGGTTGGCTGCGGGGCGGGCTCTGTCGTCCGCGGGGCAGGTGCCTCGGACGATGGAGCTTCGTACGTCGGCGTGCTGCGTTGCTTGGTGGGCTCAGGCGCGGCGGACGGTTCGGCCGTCGCCGATGGTTGCGGTGTCGAGACGGTTTGGTGTGGCGTAGAAGTCGCCGGTGCCTCGTGGGTCGGAGTGGCCTGCGTGCTCGACGGTGCGGAGGTCTCGTCCTTCGGGGTGGTGGGCGCCGGAGCCACAGATGTGGTGGAGGGGGCCGGTGCACTGGTCGTGGCGCCGCCCGGAGGCCCCGACGTCGGCGTCGGTTCGTGTGACGGTTCGGTCGAGGGGGCCGGGCTCGTCGTACCGGAGGTTGCACGCGGCTCCGAGGAGGGTGCAGGAGTCAAGGGCGGGACCGTAGGCAGCGACGGGGGAGTGAAGTCCTCGGGCACCAGCTTGGGTGGTGCGGTAGGTGCGGGCACCGTCAGTACCGGTGGAGCGGAAGGCTTTACGTCGTCGGGCGATGTCGATGTCGGTGACTTCTCGGGAGCCGGAGCCGGGGCTGCGAGCTCCTTACTGAAGTTTCGGACCGACTTGGTCGAGAGGTCCTTGATGAGATCTTGCGACGGGCGGGCGGACTTGTCCTCGGTCAGGAATTGCGCCAGGGACGCATCGAGGTTCACCACGGGCTCGGCCAGTGCCGGGCGATCGGTGATGCGGGCAACGGGCGACCAGTCACGCTCCAAGGGGTTGTCCCAGCCGCGATTGAGATTCCAATCGCGGTACTCAGCGGGGTTGATTCCATGGGACTGGTCCCAGAGATTGCGGCTGTACACCGGGTTGGTGTTCTGGAATTTCCAGTCGTAGTACTGCCGATACGGGTGGTACCTGTCGTACCAAGCCTGGTCACGGGGGTCGTCGTCGCGGAACTGGCCCCACTCGTTGCGCCCGTCACGATCGCGACCGTCACGGTTGTAGCCCGACCAGTTGTAGCCATCCCAGTTGTAGCCCGCTCGGTCATAGCCCCACCGGTCATAGCCCCACCGGTCATAACCCCAACGGTCGAACCCCATGAAGTCGTATCCGTATCGGTTGAAGCCGGATAGCCCCCAGTTGAACCAGTCCAGGACGTTGTATCCGTACAGCAGCGACCACGACGGGTCGTAGCCGCCCAGATCGAGCAGGTTGGGCGTCAGGGGTGGGGCGACGGGAGCCGGCCAGTCGGCGACGGGATCGACCGGAATCCCGGGAGGTGGCGGAGTGGAGTAAGACTGCGGCGCATTGGGAACGGGTGCGCTCGCTGCGGCCGCATATCCCCAACTCGGCGGCGATGATGCCGGTGCGGCGGGTCCCACGTTGGCGGCCAGATTCGCGTCGGTGTTCACCTCCGGAGGCGCGGGCAGCGCGGGAAGCTGCTGGGCCTGTTCGGGGGTGTACTGGCGTAGCTGCTGCGTCAGTTGCAGATAGAGGTTCTGCAGAGTGGTGCGCTCATTGGAGGCGGAGATGTACTCCAATCCCTGTTTGGCCTCGTTGAGCGAGGTCCGGGCCTCGGTGAGTTGATCGGGCGAGGGTTGCTTGCCGGTGCTCAGGATGTCCTGAGCGTTCTTGAGTGGGGCGACCACGGCACGTATCGCGACGTCTTGGGAGTGGCCGGTGAAGACGGTTTTGTTCAACGCCCACAGTGAATCGCCGGGCTCGGCGCCGTAGGCCGCGCCCATAAGCACCGCGACCAGCAGGCCGATCAGTGTCCCGAAGGCTGCCGCGCGCAGCTGTGGTTCGCCGGGCACGTACTTGCCCCACCGGTCGTCCGGTTCGGGATGTTCCTCGGGGTTCTCCCAAGCCCGCATCGCCGTGTCCTCGACGGGAGGCGGAACAATCGTCATGTCAACCCTCTGCACTACCGGCGTCCCTGTCACGTCGGGCAGGGACAACTATCAGCACTAATAGATACCGAACTCTAGGTATTCCATCGCCAGGGTAGTCATGGTCGTTACCGATTCTCAGTAGTACTGCATGTCTGCCGTCAGCGATGTTGGGACGCAATCAGTCTCGGTACATCGCCCACAGGGTGGGGCCGTCGGACACCGGTTTGATCTCATCAACGACCTTGAATCCGAAGCGTTCGTAGAGCGGGTTGTTGCGGATGTTCGAGCTCTCCAGATACGCGGGCCCCTCGAGCTGGTCGATCTGGTGTTTGAGGAGTTCGGACCCAATGCCTTTGCCGGGGATGGCGGCGCCGATGGTCGCCAGATACCAGTGCGGGTGTGTGGGACGGACGGCGGCAGCGGCGCGCGCGAGGGCAACACCACGCACCACGCCCAGCCGGATCGCTCCGAGTAGCAGCGGGATGGCCCGCATCCGCTGTGCGGCGGGTGGCTCCCAGCTCGGAGGGTCCCAATGGGCGGCTCCGACCGCCACGCCGTCTTCGTAGAGCAGGTACTCGCCCTGACCGGAGCCGTGCAGCGCCAGTGAGATGCCACGGAAGATGGCCACGTCTCGTCGGGGGTCGGAGTTCACCCATCGGACCACGGGATCCTCTGCGAATGCCGTGGCGATCACGCGGTGGGCAACGGCTTCATTGGTGGAGTCGATGTCTCGGATCTCGCGGGTCATATGTGTTCTACGAGCCCGGGGCGCCGAAGGTTCCCGATCAGGTGTCCGTGTGACGCATCACGAGGGCCGCCGCGAGTGCGGTGGCGACCAGGAGCAGCGTCGACACCCCGGCGACCGCATGGATTCCGTCCGTCCATCCGGTTCTGGCGAGTTCGGCCGCGGTGGCGCCGGCCTCGCCGCCGAGATCCTTGGCGCGCGCCATGGCCTGCCCGAGTGTCTCGTGCATGTGGGTGCGTGCGGCGAATATCGCCGAGGCGAGGGCGCCGAACAGCGCGAGCCCGAAGGCGGTCCCGAGTTCAAAGCTCATCTCCGAGATGCCCGTGGCCTGCCCGGCGCGCTCGGTTGGGGCGGCGTTCAGCGCCACCGCCGAAACGAAGGTGAACATGACGCCGGCTCCGGCGCCGACGATCACCGTTGCCGCGATGTAGACGCCGACCGGCCCATGGGGGCCCAGCGCGAGCAGTACCGCGTTGCCCACGGCCATGGCCAGCAGAGACGTCACGAATGTCCAACGCTCACCGAGTAGCCGCTCGATGCGTGCGGCGTCCATCGAGAAGTAGGCGACGGTCAGCGCCATCGGCAGTCCCAGGAACGCGGCGGCCAGCACGTCGAAACCGAGCACCGACTGCAGGTAGAGCCCGGTGAGGTAGGTGGTCGCACCGAAGGTGGCCATCGCGGCGATGGTGCCGACGATTGCCACGGTGAAGGTCCGATTGCGGAACAAGTCGAGTGCCAACAGCGGATGAGGATTCCGCATCTGCTGGCGGACGAATGCCGCGAGCGTCAGTACGCCGATAGCTCCGGTGATCGCCACCGCAGGCGAAAAGCCATGTGTGGCCATGGCTTTCACGGCGTAGACAAAGGTCATGATGCCGACCATGGACAGTGCGACGCCGGCGAGGTCGAACGGCTCCAGCACCGGGTTTCGGTATTCGGGGATGAGTGCGTTCGCGGTGAGCAACAGCACGATCAGTACCGGGACGTTGATGAGGAACACCGAGCCCCACCAGTAGTGATGCAACAGCAGGCCGCCGATGACGGGGCCGACCGCCGCACCGAAGGAGAACGCTGCGGCCCAGATGCCGACCGCGAGCGCCTTCTGGCGCGCATTGGGGAACATGACACCGATGAGCGCCAGGCTGGCAGGCAGCAGGGTGGCTCCGCCGATACCCATCAGGGCGCGGGCCGCGATCAGGGTCAGCGGTGTGGGTGCGAACGCCGCGATCACCGATGCGAGACCAAAAAGTGTCGCCCCCCACAGCATGAGGCGCCGCCGGCCCCACCGGTCACCCAGATTGCCCATGGTGATCAGCAGACCTGCGAGCAGGAATCCGTACACGTCCAGGATCCAGAGCTGCTCGGCCGCGGTCGGGTTGAGTGACTCGGACAGCCGTGGCATCGCCAGGAACAGCACCGAGACATCCATGGAGACCAGGAAGACCGGTAGTAGCAGGGTCGCGAGCCCGAACCAGGTACGGCGTCCAGCGCGGGCGCCTTCAGGCGTCGCGTTTTCGGTCGCTGTGCTCTTGCAGCTGGTCATGGGGTATCGCTCCGGATGATATTTGTGTGCGTACGGCGTACGCAGTAGACTGGGTACACTGTACGCAAATTGGCGAAGGTGGTCAATCGAGTTATGACAGGAGTGCCGTGACCGATCCGCGTCTAACGCTGGAATCGATTGTTTCCCAGGCTATTACGATCGCCGACTCGCATGGCTTGGCCGGTGTCTCCATGCGCAAGATCGCCGATGCCCTCGGGGTGGGGGCGATGTCGCTGTACCGTCACGTGGCCGACAAGGATGCGCTGCTGGTCGAGATGACCGCTGAGGTCACCCGGCGATTCGCCTATCCCCAAGAGATGATGGGCGACCCGGACTGGCGTACACGGGTACGCGTCGCAGTCGAGTACGACTTCAATCTGTACAGCACTCACCCCTGGGTGCTGTTGGCGTACGCGGTGCCGCGCAACGGCATGCAACCCGAAACTCTGGTGTGTTTCGATTGGTTGCTGGAGACCTTCAGCCACCTCGGGGTCCCCGTGCCCGAGGCGGCGGAATTGGCGTTTCAGGTGTGGAGCTATTCGCAGGGTGTCGGCCTGGGCGCGGTTGGCGGGCAGCTTGTCTCCCCGGGCGCCCGTACGGACTTTTCGGGTTTGTCGGAGCTGATCGATGGCAACGTCGGTGTGCCGGAGTCCCCGCGACTGGCCGCGCTGGTGGGGGTGGGTGACCTGCCGCAGGTGACCAATCCGCGCGAAGTGATCGTCAAGGGTGTCGAGATCCTGTGCGACGGCATTGCCAGGCGCTACGCACCGGCTACAGATAGCCGGCGATAACGGCGGCTTCCTCGCGCAGCTGCTCCGCTGCCCCGGCCTGGCCGAGCATCTCGTAGCGTGCGGCTTCGGTGGACCGGTCTTCGATCTGTGCGTGCAGAATCGCGCGAACATCCGCGGGGGACAGGACCCTACGGGCCGCCTCCGCTGATCCGAGACCGCTTGCCGCGCCGGCGATATGAGTGTTGTTCTGCACTGTCTGTGTGGCACCGTCCACCGACTCGGCGTTGTCGATCGCGGCGATCGCCGTCCGCAGTGCGCTGACGGCCAGGCTGTCGCGGGTCTTCATCGCTACGGAGAGATCTGCGCGCATGGTCGCGCGCAGCACGTAGGGGTCGTGGGTCGATGTCATGAGGTCTGGAGCCTATGGGGTGGCGAACGGTATCGGCCACCGAATAACCGGCGGCGCCACTGCGGTCAAGCGAGGCCGACACCGTCCTCGTACTCCACGATGTCGACTGTCGAGACCGCGCCATCGGGCATCGCCAGGATCCATCGTTCACCCGAAGCGGTGCTGGGATCCTCGATGTCGAAGAGCACCCGCTGACGTAGTTCACGAGCGATGGCCTGCGCCACCGCCTCGTGAGACCGAGTCACCGGCACGTCGGGCGCCGCGATGATGCACAGCCCCATCCTGAATCCATCCGTGTACTCGGTGATCTGCACGTATCCCTGCGGGTCATCGATGGTATTGCCGTCTGACTCCAGTGCACATCCGCTTGCCCTGGTGCAGGCCGCCACCACCGCCGCATCAGATGCGGCTCGCTCCACGAAAAAGTTCAGGTAGCTCGGGTCGTTCACGGTTGATGCCCGGGGTCAGGAGTCGCCATCGCGTGGCTCGTCGTCGGAGTTGTTGCGCCACTCCGAAAATCGGCGGCGCACGTCGCTGGCGACATCGGTGACCCCTTGTCCGACGACATTCACGACGCCGTCAAGGGTGGACCCGAAGTTGCGCAGTGCGGAGATCAGCGGATCGGTCGAGGAATCGAAATTGTCTTTGTATGACCTTGCCGCGGAACGGAAATCAGAACCCAAATCGGACTGTGCGTCGTCTTCGCGCCGCGGGTAGTTTCCGCCGAGTATCGCGCCGTATTCGCCGCGGTCGATCCACTTGCTCAGTTCGGCGGCCCGCAGCACCGAGAAGGGGTGCGATTGCAATTCCAGGTTCAGCAATTTGAGCACGCCGTCACGCATGTCCCCGGTGCGCTCGTACTCGGCGGCCTGCGCCAGGAAGCGTTGCGTATCCATCTCGTCGAGGCGTGATCCGCCGGCCAGCTTCATCTCCACGCGGATGGCGGTATCCACGTCCTGCCCGCAGAGCATTCCGGCGCGGTCGCCGGAGAGTTCGGACTTGCGCTGCCATTCCATGAGCGCGGCGACGACGGCGCGCAGCGCCCACCCGCCGATCGGCATCCAGCCGAGATTCCCGGCCAGCCGCATCAGGTGCAGCAGCATCGTGCGATAGACGGCATGCCCGGACAGTGCGTGCCCGAGTTCGTGGCCGACGACGAAGCGCAGCTCCTGTTCATTCATCAGGTCCAGCAGGCCGGAGGTGAGCACGATGAACGGCCGGTCCATCCCGATGGTGAACGCGTTGGCGTACGGCCCTTGAATGACGTACAGCTCGGGGATTTCGGGGGCGTCGAGGATGCGGGCGCAATCATTGAGGGTGTCGTTGAGCGAGCTGAACTGACGGTCGTCGACGCGGATGGCGGTGGCCAGGTACATCAGCCGATGCTGGCGTTCGCGCAACAGTGCGGCCAGCGCCTTGAGGACGGTGTCGAAGCCCTTGAGACTGCGCAATGTTTGCAGAGCGGCCCGGTCCGCAGGGTGCTCCCAGGCGCGGGTGCTAATTCCGGGAAACTCGATATAGGTGCGAGTGGGCAGATCGGACATGACATTCAACCTATCTGGTTACCTTGTTGTGCGCGCTGAACCGGCGAGATCAGGATAAGCAGCAGCTGTTAGCGGATGCCGCGCAGGCATCGCCGGTGCCGATGTCATGTGTCCCCCCGGATGTGCTTCTTGTTAGGTCAGACGATTGCGCATTCGTTTTGGTTCCCGCCGTCCTATTCGTTCATGCTCCGCAGCTCTTTCTGGTACCACTCCGACTTACTTCTCACTGCGTCCATCAACGTCGGGTATTGGCCGATCCCGTTGGGGCCGTCACCGCCAAGTTCGAAGACGGTGCCGGGTTCGTCGCTGAAGTATGAGTGGGCAACGGCGATAGTCATGACGTAATCGTCCTCAGTGCCGAGGACGGGAATCAGTTGGTTGAAGGAGTGGGCACCGAAGTATTCGGGAGTCAGCGACGCGCCCTCGATGTACGCCTTCATGCCTTCCCAGTTCTTCGAGCCGGGCATCGAGTCCGCGAATGAGAACAAGTCATCGAAGCCGCAGAAGAAGCGCAGGCCGTCGGAAATCTGGAGCAGTTCCCGGTGATCGGCGTCGAGATACAGGCCCCGCTGGCGTTCCCGTGCGCGGATGTCCTTGCGTGCTGCCGGCTGGAGCGGGCCAGGAAGGCCGTACACAGGGTCCTTCTCGTGCAGGGCCTTCTGCTGGTCGGCGAGCATCGCCACGAGTGAGGACCATTGGTCGTGCCGGGCTGAGCTACTGGGGGACACGCAGGCGCACAGGAGTGCCGCGAGGAGAAAGACTGTCGCGCTGAATCGCATACGACCCCTAGGGCTAGCACCTATCGGAAACGATAGCAAACAATGCGACGGCGGGATGCCGAAACTGGCCAGGCGGAGGCAATCTTGACAACGGACGATGTCAACATGATCATTGCCATGGGCCGAAACGCCGCGGTCTCTTGGCGTAACGCGAAACAGTCAGCAGCACACGAGTTATGGGAGACCCGATGCGGGCGGTCAGGCATGTGATCAATGTTCTTACTAAGCCGGTCAGGGTCAGCTACCCGTGGACGCCCTCGCTGACCGAGCGTGTGAGCGGCCGGACGGTGTTGATCACCGGCGCCTCCAGCGGGATCGGGCGGCGACTGGCGGAAAGGGTCGCAGAGGCCGGGGGGATTGCGATTGTCACCGCACGCCGGGCCGACGAGCTCGACGCCGTCGTGCGGGGAATCACCGCACGAGGCGGGGCCGCCTACGCCGTATCCGGCGATTTGTCGACGGGCGAGGGCGCGGGAGCGGTGGCCACCGAGGTGCTGGAACGCTTTGGGGCGCCGGATATCTTGGTGCTGAATGCCGGGCGGTCGATCATGCGGTCGCTCGCGGAGTCCGAACACCGGCTGCACGACTACGAGCGGACGGTAGCGATCAACTACCTCGGCGGTGTGGGCCTGGTGCTGCGCCTGATGCCGGGCATGCGCGCCCGTGGCTCAGGGCATATCGTGCACAGCTCGTCGATCGGCGTGCTGGGTAACCTCCCCGAATTCTCCGCTTATGTCGGATCGAAGGCGGCCATGGACGCGGTGCTGCGCATCGCGGGCATCGAAAGCCGGGCCGACGGAGTGCGGGTCACCAACATCCACCTACCGCTTGTCACGACGGACATGATCGCTCCGACCGACTGGAGTCAATACGCGTCGCTGACTTTGGAGGAGGGCGTCGACATGGTCGTCGATGCGATCCGGCGGCGGAGCCGCGAGGTGAACAACCCGCTGGGCATCTTGTACCGGGATTCGTACCGAATTCTGCCCGGGATCGTCAGCCGGGTGCAGAGCGATTACTACCGTTGGTATTCCGGTGGTGGCAGGAGGGCGGATATCCCTGCCGAAGTGGTATCGGGCGCGCTGGCGGTAGACCCCAACTGAGTCCGCCGCGTCGATATACTCGCCGACTTATGGACAGCGTGCCTACGACCCTCGGTGCGCCGAGCGGGCCTGCCGAGCGGCCAGATGTAGACGCGCCCGCCCATCCCGACAAGCTGGATGCCTCGCTGCTCCGGATCGCCGGCATATGCGGTCTGGCCAGTGTGATGGCCTTCTTGGACAGCACGGCTGTCACCGTCGCCCAACGCACGTTCGTCACCCAATTCGGGGCCAGTCAGGCCATGGTCTCCTGGACCATCGCTGGCTACATGCTTGCCTTCGCGACGGTGATCCCGATGAGTGGCTGGGCAGCCGACAGATACGGCACCAAGCGGCTGTTCCTGGGCGCGGTCCTGGTGTTCACGGTTGGCTCGCTGCTGTGCGCAGTAGCGCCGAATATATTGCTGCTCATCATCTTCCGTGTAATCCAGGGAGTTGGCGGCGGCATGTTGATGCCGTTGAGCTTCATGATCCTGACCCGAGAAGCGGGCCCGAAACGTCTTGGCCGCGTTATCGCGATAGGGGCTGTTCCCTTCTTGCTCGGCCCGATCGGTGGGCCGATCCTGGGAGGATGGCTGATCGGCACCTATGGCTGGGAATGGATCTTCCTGATCAATCTGCCGATCGGATTGAGCGCTTTTCTGTTGGCGGCGCTCATGTTCCCGAAAGACCGTCCCGAGCCTTCCGAGAAACTCGACGTCGTCGGCGCGCTGTTGCTCTCGCCTGGCGTGGCCACGTTGCTTGCCGGCATGTTGGCGATACCCGGGCGCGACAGCCTCGCCGACCCGCATGTCCTGCTACCTATAGCTATCGGCGCCGCATTGATTTTCGCCTTCGTGGTGCACACCAGAAACCGTGCGTCCCACCCGCTCATCGACCTGGGGCTGTTCGAAAACCCGGTGGTGCGGTGGGCCAACATCACCCAGTTCGCCTTCGCCGCCACATTTGTGGGGGCCGGGTTGCTTGTGCCGAGCTACTTTCAGGTGGCTCTGCATCAGACGCCGATGCAGTCGGGGATGTCCATGGTGGCCATGGGAATCGGTCTCGTACTGACCGTGCCCCTGGCAGGGGTGTTCATGGACAAGCGCGGTCCGGGCACGATCGTCTTGATCGGGCTGCCCCTGATCGCGGTGGGCCTGGGGGTATTCACGTACGGAGTTGCGCGGCCCGAGGCCCACTCGGCGATATTGCTGATCGGATTACTGATCATGGGCATGGGTGTTGGCTGCACATCGACGCCGCTTTCAGCGGCGTGCGTCCAGTCGCTGGCACCTGCGCGGGTGGCGCGGGGTACCACGCTGTTGAGTGTCAATGACCAGGTAGGGGGTTCGGTTGGGGCCGCGTTGATGGCAATGTTGTTGACCACTCAGTTCAACCGAGTCGGGGGCGGAATTGAGCCGGATCCGACGGCGGTACCGGGTGGCGAAACCGGTGCCGCCGGAATGGCGGGTGGCTCGCCGATGAACTCGTATTCAGATTTTGCGGGTGATGCATCTCAATTGCTGTCACATGCGTACACAACGGTATTTCTTGTCGCCGTCGCATTAGCGGTAGTCACCGTTATCCCGGCGATTTTTCTACCGCGGGCAGTGGTGGTAAATATCAACCCCTGAGGTGTGCGGCGCTTCTTGTTCACCCGCGGGCAATTGGGCGGCCAGCGACGGGATGCTAGGGTCCTTGCGCGGCTTAGGGAAGGCTTGCATAACCTGAGAAAACCCTTAAGCTGATCTGCCAGTGGTGTTCAATTGTGGGCTCAAGCCCCTGACCAGCGCTTAAAAGCTAAGGGGTCGTGTAGTGCGTGTCGTGTCGTTCGGGTATCAGGTCTGGGGTTACCGGACTTTGCAGGCGTTGATCGATCTGGGGCATGAGGTGGTGCTGGCGGTTACGCATCCCTCTAGCGAGGAAGCGTATAAGGCGATTTGGTCGGCGCCGGTTGATGAGCTTGCGCGTGAGCACGGTATTCCGGTGCATTTGGCGACGCGGGTGGATGCTGAAACCATCGAATTGGTTAAGGGTGCTGAGCCTGATGTCATTGTGGTCAATAGTTGGTATAACCGGATGCCGGTGGAGCTCTATGATTTCCCGCCGCATGGCACGCTGAATTTTCATGATTCGTTGCTGCCGAAATTTACTGGGTTCTCGCCTGTTTTGTGGTCGTTGATCAGTGGTGAGTCCGAGTTCGGGTTGACGGTGCATCGTATGGATAGCGGTTTGGATACCGGTGACATTTTGGTGCAGCGTTCCCTGCCGATCGGTCCGGCTGATACCGGCACCGAGTTGGTGTTGCGGGGGATGGATCTGATTCCGGGGGTTTTGGCTGAGGCGCTGGGTGCGTTGGAGTCCGGTGAGGCGCTGTGGCGGCCGCAGAACAAGGCGGAGCGCACGTACTGCCATAAGCGTTCTGAGCGTGACAGTGCGATTGATTGGGGTTGGCCGGCCGAGGATCTGGAGCGGTTTGTGCGGGCGTTGTCGGATCCGTATCCGCGGGCGTTCACTTTCTATGAGGGCGGGCGTATCGAGGTTTTGGAGGCGCGGATTTCCGAGGCCCGCTATGGCGGTACGCCGGGGCGGGTGATCGTGCAAGAAGAAGGCGGGGTGGTGGTGTGTGGCGCTGATGCCTACCGCGTGGGTAACCGCGGGCTGGTGATCACCCGCATCCGAGACGCCGACGGCAACGAGCACAGCGGCCACGAGTACTTCCGGCGCGGGGGATATCTCAACAGCCACACCTGATCCCCAGGCGGTAGAACCGGTGCTGCTCGGCAGGCTCGCAGCGCCGTCGCGCTCAGATCGTGATGATGAGGAAAATCGATGCAAACCAACCCCTTTGACGATGACAATGGCAGTTTTCTCGTTCTGGTCAACGACCAGGAGCAGCACAGTCTGTGGCCGTCCTTCGCCGATGCGCCGGCGGGCTGGCGCGTGGTCTACGGCGACGCGGGCCGCGCGGCATGTCTTGAATACATCGATGAACACTGGCCCGATATCCGGCCGAAGGACCTGCGCCAACGACTCGCGTAGAGGACGTGTCCGCCCAGCGCGACAAGTCATCTCAACGCTGACATTTCAGACGCCAGTTTGCAGGCCCAAGTAGGGAGTTCGTCGTCCTCATGCTCAATTACGGAACGCAGACAGAAGTTCTCGGACCCCTGACAGCCGCGCAACGGTCGATATGGGTTGCCCAACAACTGCGGCCCGAGGTTCCCTACAACTTCGCGGGATTTGTCACGATCAACCATGACGTAGACGCCGAAAGGCTCATGGTCGCCTGCGAATCGATGGCCGCGCGATTCGGCACTCCCTGTGCGCGGCTGGCCCTTGAGGACGGTGAACCGGTCTTTGTGGTGGACCGTTCGTTCCCGCAGACCATGCATTGCATCGATCTGCGAGCCGAGCCCGATGCTGCCGCTGCCGCTCGTCGTTGGATGGACGAGGAATACCGCCGGCCCATCGACTTACTCAGTGAACGGCTCACGCACTTCACCTTATTGCGGATTGCCGACGATCTGTCGTACTTCTACATGCGTACCCATCACGTTCTCCTGGATGGGTACGCCACCAACAATCTGCTGAGGCATATCGCAGATGTGTACTCGGGATCGGTCGCACCGCAGACCGATGTCGATTTCTCGGAGTTCTCCGTGATTCGCGACGCCGACCAGAAGTATCAGCAGTCCGCGCGCAGCGATGCAGATTTCGAGTACTGGAAGAAGGTCTTGGCCGAGCCCGTGGAGACGGCCGACCTTGCGGGCATGGAACGTGTGGTCACGCCGCGCCACCCCCAGGTGCGCGATTTGGTTTGCGACGAGCTGTTGTCGCAGAACGGACTTGGCCAGATCGAGGTAGCCAGAGTCATCGCAACGCTGGCCACTTTCATCGCGAAAACAACCGGACGCCAGAATGTTTCGCTGTCGCTGCCGGTATCGGGGCGCACGACGGCGGCGCTGAAAAGATGCGGTGGCATGGTGTCCAACCTGGTGCCGTTGTCCGTCACCGTCGATGCCGCGGACACCATCGGAGCGCTCGACGGCCAGGTCGCCAAAGCCGTCGTGGGCGCGTTGCGGCACCAACAGTTCCGGCGCTGGCCGGAGCTGGTGGCCGATGCGGGTCGCCGCGACACCAACATCGAGTTCGGCCAGGTCATCAACGTCTTCGATTTCGCGGATGTGTTCTTCTTCGGGCCGTCGGAGGCGGTGGTCAATGTGCTGACCACCTTCCCGGTCCAAGACATCGCGATCAACATCTATCCGCGACCGGGTGGTGGCACCTCACGCATCCAGTTCGCGTGGAACCCCGACAGGTACACGACCGCCGAGATCGACAGGCACATAACCCGTTTGGAATCACTCCTGGGGCGTCTGCTGGGTGCCGACCCCACGGTGGTGGTGAGTGAGCTGCCGCTGCTGGACCAGCGGGAGCACGATCTGGTGCTGTCACAGTGGTCCGGTGCGGGAGCGCAGGCGCAGGTTGGGGTGGCGCCGCAATTGCTGGCCGCGGCAGCAGCCAGCAGGCCGGATGCAGTGGCCGTGGTCGACGGCGCCCGGGAGCTGACCTACCGCGAACTCGATGAATGGTCGACGCGGTGGGCGCGGGTGTTGATCGAGAACGGGGTCGGCCCGGAACGTGCGGTGGGTGTGGCGATGGATCGCTGCGCCGAGCTGGTGGTGGCGTGGTGGGCCGTGGCCAAGGCCGGCGGCGTATACGTGCCGGTGGACGGCGCTCATCCGGTCGAGCGGATCGCCACGGTGCTGGATTCGGTGGCAGCGGTGTGCGTTGTGACCCGTGGCACCGAAGAGGTTTCCAGGGCTGGCGCGCGCCCCGTGCTGCGTATCGATGGCTACGACGTGTCCGGGCAGTCGTCCGAACCCATCACCGATGCCGATCGGTCAGCGGCGCTGCGGGCCGAGAACACCGCATACGTAATTTTCACATCGGGCTCCACCGGTACCCCCAAGGGCGTGGCCGTTGGTCACGCGGGGTTGCCGGGAGTTGCTGCAGCACAACGTGATCTGCTGAAACTGGGCGGCGATGCGCGGGTGCTGATGGTGGCCTCGCCGACATTCGACGCCTCGGTCTTCGAGATGGTGTGGGCAGTGAGTGCGGGTGCAGCGCTGGTGGTGGCACCGCGTGACGTCTACGCCGCAGACGCCTTGACTGAGTTTTTACAGACTCAGCACGTCACCGCCGCGGTGTTGACCCCGACGGTGTTGTCATCGCTGGACCGGACGCGGTTGTCGGCGGTACGTACGGTGGTCACCGCGGGTGAGGACTGCCCGCGTGAGCTGGTGGACGCGTGGGCACCGGATCGGCGGTTGATCAACGCGTACGGCCCCAGCGAGGCGACCATCTGGGCAACCTCTGCACCGACGACAGCCGGGCAGCCGGTGGGTATCGGTGCCCCGATTCCGGGCATGCAAACCCTGGTGCTGGACGCGGGGCTGAACGCGGCGCCCATCGGCGTGGTGGGCGAGCTGTATCTAGCCGGTCCGGCACTCGCATCCGGCTATATGGGCCGCGCGGTGTTGACGGCGGAACGGTTCGTGGCCAACCCGTACGGTCTGACCGGGCAGCGGATGTATCGCACGGGGGACCTGGTGCGCTGGAACGCCGATGGCGCGTTGCAGTACATGGGCCGGGCGGACGAGCAGGTCAAGATCCGCGGTAACCGCATCGAACTCGGCGAAGTACAAGCAGTACTCGCCGATGTAGACGGCGTGGAGCAGGCCGTGGTCACCGTTCGCCAGGACCGTCCCGGCGATCGGCGCCTGGTGGGCTACGTCACCGGCGCCATCGATCCCGCCCAGGCCCGCGCGGCGCTCGGTGATCGGTTGCCTGCCTACATGATTCCGTCCGCGATCATTGTCCTGGATGCGCTTCCGCTCACCCCCAACGGCAAGCTCGACATCCGGGCACTCCCAGCGCCTGAGCTCACGGCCGGCGCGTACCGAGCACCATCAGACGAGGTAGAGCAGACGCTCGCTGCCATCTATGCACAGGTCCTCGGGCTCCCGCGGGTCGGCGTGGACGATTCGTTCTTCGACCTTGGCGGAGACAGCATCATGTCGATGCAGGTGGTGTCGCGTGCACGAGCTGCCGGGGTGCTGTGCCGACCGCGCGATGTGTTCGTCGAGCAGACCGTGGCACGGCTGGCCCGCGTGGCCACCCTGGTCACCGGCGATGAGGATGCGGCCGATGACGGGGTGGGCGAGGTGCTCGCGACGCCGGTGTTGCGATGGCTGCAGGGCGTGCAGGGTGAAACCGGCCACTTCAATCAGACAATGGTCGTGTCGGTCCCGGCCGCGGTGACCGAAGCCGATGTGACGGTGGTGCTGCAAGCGCTACTGGACCACCACGCGATGTTGCGGCTGCGTGCCGAGGACACCGGTGCGGATGGGTGGTCATTGACAGTCCCCGAGGCGGGGGCGGTGGACGCGCGCGACTGCCTGCGTTGCGTGGACGCCTTGTCCGACGAGGCATTGTTGCAGGCCCGAGACCGGCTGAACCCGGCCACCGGGACGATGCTGAGCGCACTGTGGGTGCGCTCCACAGCGCAGCTGGCATTGGTTGTGCACCACCTCGCCGTGGACGGAGTGTCTTGGCGAATCCTGCTGGAAGACATCAATATCGGTTGGGCTCAGCATCACGCCGGGCAACCGGTGGCTCTACCGTCGACTGGCACGTCCTTCGCCCGGTGGGCGGCGCTGATCGATCGGCACGCGCGCACCACCGAGGTGGCTGGACATGCCGAGGCGTGGACGAGGGTGCAGACGACCCCTGCGCTGCTGCCTGCCGTGCAGCCGGAGGTTGATACCTACGCGACCGCCCACACGATGTCGGTGTCTGTGGACGCCGATACCACCCGCATCTTGCTGGGTGAGGCCCCTGCGGCGTTCCACGCCGGGGTGGGCGACATCTTGTTGATCGCGTTCGGTCTGGCAGTCGCGCAGCTGACGGGTAACACCGGTGCGCCGGTCGGTATCGACGTGGAAGGCCATGGGCGCCAGGAGGACCTGGATCCCAGTGTGGCCGCACGGGTCGATCTGTCGCGCACGGTCGGGTGGTTCACCAGTAAATACCCGGTGGCCCTGAGCCTCGGCAGGCTGGACTGGGCGCAGGTGAGCGCCGGCGATGCCGCGCTGGGTGCGGTGATCAAGGCAGCCAAGGAGCAACTGCGTGCGCTGCCCGACGGCATCACCTACGGTCTGCTGCGATACCTGAACCCCGACGTGGATCTCGCTGGGGCAGAACCGGTTATCGGGTTCAACTACCTGGGGCGGCTGGGCGGTGCCGGCGATCAGGGCGGCGAGCTGTGGCTGCCGAGCCCCGACGCCGTCGCTGCGGCCGCGGTGACCGCTGCTGTGCCGCTGGCATTGGCTCATACCGTGACCCTGAACGCGGGTGTTTGGGAAACGGGCACCGGCACCGAGCCTCGTCTGCAGGCCAACTGGATCTGGGCGTCCTCGATGGACGATGCGCAGATCGGCCGATTGAGCCAGCTCTGGATCGAGGCGCTGACAGGTATCTGCGCACATGTGCGTTGCGGCGGAGGGGGATTGACGCCGACGGATATCCTGCCCGCATCCCTCACTCAACATCAGATCGACGAGCTGGAGCGCCAGCACCGAGTTGCCGACGTGCTGCCGCTGACGCCGCTGCAGCAGGGGCTGCTCTTCCATGCCACCGCCCATGCCAACAGCGATGATGTGTATGCGGTGCAACTGGACCTCACTCTTGCGGGTGCGCTCGATGCGCAGGGGCTGCGCGATGCGGTGGATACGGTCATCGCCCGACATCCCAACCTCGCGGCCCGCTTCCACCCACAGTTCGATCCGCCGGTGCAGATCATCCCCGCCGATCCTGAAACCCCTTGGCAGTACATAGAACTTGGCGGGATCGATATCGACGACCAGATCGATCAGGTGTGTGCGGCCGAACGCGCAGCGGTCTGCGATCTGACCAGCCCGCCCCTGTTCCGGGTGGCGTTGATCCGGATCGGACACGACCAACACCGCTTTGTGCTCACCAGCCACCACAGTGTGCTCGACGGTTGGTCGTTGCCCATCCTGTTGCAAGAGGTCTTCGCGACTCTGGGCGGGCACGCGCTGCCGCCGGCCGTCCCGTTCCGCAGGTTCGTGACATGGCTGACCGAACAGGATCATGACGCCGCACTCGCCGCTTGGCAGGACGCGCTGGCCGGGTTCGAGACGCCCGCGCTGGTGGGCCCGTCGCACAAGCTGGGATCGGGGCGCCGCGAGACTCAAGCACTGCGACTGTCCGAGCCGGCCACGCGCGCACTGACCGACCTTGCACGCACACATCACACCACCGTCAACACCGTCCTGCAGGCAGGCTGGGCGCAGCTGCTGGTCTGGTTGACCGGCCAGCACGACGTGGCATTCGGGGCCGCCGTCTCCGGCCGTCCTGCCGAGGTGGCAGGCGCGGAATCGATGGTGGGCCTGTTGATCAACACGGTCCCGGTGCGCGCACGCATTACCGCGACCACCACCACCGCCGGGCTGCTGGAGCAGCTGCAGAGCCTGTCCAATCGCACCCTGGACCACCAACACGTCGCGCTTCCCGAGATTCACCGCGTCACCGGGCAGGACCAGCTCTTCGACACCTTGTTCGTCTACGAGAACTACCCGATCGACCCGGCGGCATTCGAGACGATCATGGGGACAGGCGAATTGGCCATCGCGGGGTTCTCCAGCCGGGAAGCCACCCACTACCCGCTGGCACTACAGGTGACACCCGGTCGGGAACTGGCGCTGACCATCGAACATGACACCGAAGTGTTCGATGCCGAGAGCGCCGAGGTCTTGGTTCGCCGACTCGAACTCGTCTTGGCGGCAATGGCCGCCGATCCATCGCAGAGACTGTCCGCGGTGGACGTGCTGGGAGCCGACGAGCGTGAACGTCTGGACGCGATGGGCAACCGGGCAGTGCTGCTCCGCCCGGCGACGGGGACGTCGATTCCGGCGTTGTTCGCGGGACAGGTGGCGCGGACCTCCGATGCGGCCGCGCTGACCTGCAGAGGCCGGTCGTGGACGTACGATGAGGTTGATCGGGATTCGAATCGGCTGGCGCACTATCTGATTGGCTTAGGTGCTGGCCCAGGCCGGTGCGTTGCGGTGATGTTCCCGCGCTCGGCGCAGGGCATCATCGCAATCTTGGCGGTGCTCAAGACCGGGGCGGCATACGTGCCGATTGACCCGGCGGTGCCCGATGCCCGGATCGATTTCGTGATCGGCGATGCGGGGCCGGTGGCCGTGGTCACCACTGCCGAATTGGCGAGCCGGTTCGCGGCGCAGAATGTCGTGGTCGTCGACGTCGATGACCCGGTGATCGGCGAACAGTCCGATGCATCGCTGCCGTCGCCCGCCTCTGACGACGTCGCGCATGTCATCTACACCTCGGGCACTACGGGTATTCCCAAGGGAGTAGCGACAACTCACCACAACGTCACGCAGTTGTTGGAGTCGTTGCACGTCGGTTTGCCCTCGGGGCCGGGGCAGGTGTGGTCTCAGTGGTACTCGTACGCCTTTGATGCCTCGGTGGAAGAGATCTGGGGTGCGCTGTTCCACGGTTCGCGGCTACTGGTCATACCGGAGTCGATCGGTCCGGATGAGTTCCAGGCCTTGCTGATTGACGAACATGTCACCGTGCTGCACCAGACCCCGTCGGCGGTGTCGGCACTGTCCGTGGAGGCACTCGATTCGGTGGCACTGGTGGTGGCCGCCGAGGCATGTTCGGCCGAGCTGGTGGATCGTTGGGCACCAGGGCGAGTGATGACGAACGCCTACGGGCCTACCGAGACCACGATGTGCGTGACGGTCAGCAAGCCGTTGGCCGCGGGTTCTGGGACGCCGACGATCGGTGGCCCGGTGCCCGGAGCCGCACTGTTTGTGCTCGATGCCTGGCTGCGACCGGTGCCGGTCGGTGTGGTCGGCGAGTTGTATGTCTCGGGGCTCGGCCTTGGACTCGGTTATGTGAGCCGCTCGTCGTTGACAGCCTCGCGGTTTGTGGCGTGCCCCTTCGGCGGCCCGGGCCAGCGTATGTACCGCACTGGCGATTTGGTGCGGTGGCGTGCCGATGGAAACCTGCAGTACCTGGGCCGCGCTGATGCGCAGGTCAAGATCCGCGGCTATCGCATCGAACTCGGCGAGATCCAGGCGGCACTTGCCGACGTCGTAGGTGTCGACCAGGCGGTGGTGATCGTGCGCGAGGATCGGCCGGGCGATAAGCGTTTGGTCGGTTACGTCACTGAGTCGGTAGCCGGACTGGTCGATACCGCCGGCGCGCGTGTGGTGCTGGGTGAGCGCCTGCCGCCGTACATGGTGCCGGCCGCGATCGTGGCGGTAGACGCTTTGCCGTTGACGGTCAATGGAAAACTCGACACCCGCGCCCTCCCGGAGCCGCAGTATCAGGAAACCCAATGCCGGGCCCCGTCCAACGCGGTCGAGGAGATCCTGGCCGATATCTATGCGCAGGTGCTCGGTCTGGTACGCGTGGGCGTCGACGATTCGTTCTTCGATCTGGGCGGGGACTCCCTGTCGGCGATGCGTTTGATCGCGGCCATCAACAAGTCGATGAACACGCACCTGACCGTGCGTGCTCTTTTCGACACCCCCACGATCGCCCAGCTGGCTCCGGGCCTGCGCACCGAATCGAGCGGCCGCGCGCCGTTGGTGTCGGTACCGCGTCCCGCGGTCGTTCCGCTGTCGTTCTCGCAGCGGCGGTTGTGGTTCCTTGACCAATTGCACGGTGCTTCACCGGTGTACAACATGGCGGTCGCGCTGCGGCTGAGCGGGCAGCTGGACTTGGACGCATTGGGTGCGGCGTTGTCCGATGTAGTGAGCCGCCACGAATCGCTGCGCACCGTGTTCCGCGATGAAGAGGGCGTGCCGTACCAGCAGGTGCTGCCACCCGCGAGCGTGGAATTCGGCTGGGATGTGGTCGACGCCAGCGCATGGCTGCCCGCGCAGCTGGATGACGCGATCGGCGCCGTGGCGCGTCACACGTTCGATCTCGCGGCCGAGATACCGCTGTATGCACAGCTTTTCGCGGTGTCCGACGACGAGCACGTGCTGGTGGCCACGGTGCATCACATCGCCGCCGACGGCTGGTCGGTGGCCCCGCTCATGCGCGATCTGACCGTGGCCTATGCCAGCCGGTGCGGGGGACATGCACCCGACTGGGCGCCGCTGCCGGTGCAGTATGCCGATTACACGCTGTGGCAACGGGATCAGCTGGGCGATCTCGAAGACAGCGGGAGCGCCATCGCCACCCAGGTCGCCTATTGGCAGGATGCGCTGGCCGGGATGCCTGAACATCTCTCGCTGCCCACCGACCGGCCCTACCCAGCCGTCGCCGATTACCGCGGCGCCAGTGTGGATCTGGACTGGCCGGAAGAGCTGCAGCAGGGAGTGCGTGCATTGGCACGTGCGCATGGAGCGACCAGCTTCATGGTGATTCAGGCGGCGCTGGCGGTGCTGCTGTCCAAGATCGGCGCCACTTCCGATGTGGCGGTGGGGTTCGCAGTCGCCGGGCGTGATGAGCCGGCGCTCGACGAGCTGGTCGGTTTCTTCGTCAACACGTTGGTGCTGCGGGTCGATGCCGGCGGTGACCCCACGTTCGCGGATCTGCTGACACAGGTCCGCGCTCGCAGTCTGGGTGCGCTCGAACACCAGGACGTGCCCTTCGAGGTGCTGGTGGAGCGGCTCAACCCCATCCGGTCCCGCAGTAGTCATCCACTTGTTCAGGTCGGGTTGACCTGGCAGAACCTTCCCGGGCAGGATGCCGCGGCATTGGCGCTGGGCGATCTGCGGATCACGCAGATACCGGTGCACACCAACACCGCTCGGATGGACCTGACGTTCTCTCTGGGTGAGCGTTTCACCGACACCGGCGCACCCGCCGGGATCGGTGGTGCGGTCGAGTTCCGCACCGACGTCTTCGATGTGGAGAGTGTGCAGTCGCTGATGGCACGGCTGCGGCGGGTGCTTGAGGCTGTCGCGGCAGATCCTTCGCAGCGGTTGTCGGCTGTGGATGTGCTTGATGCCGCCGAAGGTGCCCGGCTTGATGAGCTGGGCAACCGCGCGGTGCTCTCTGCTCCGGTAACACCGACGTCGATACCGGAACTGTTCGCAGCGCAGGTAGTCCGCAATCCAGCGGCGATCGCGATGAGATGCGGGCAGCGGTCGTGGACCTACCGCGAGCTCGATGATGAATCGAATCGTTTGGCGCACCTGCTCGTTGAGCACGGTGCGGGACCGGGTCAGTGCGTGGCGTTGCTCTCCGAACGCCGTGGTGAGGCGATCGTCGCGATTCTGTCGGTACTCAAGAGCGGGGCGGCGTATCTGCCGATCGCTCCGGCAGTTCCCGATTCGCGCATCGAATTCATGATCAACGATGCGCGTCCGATCGCTGCGATAACCAGTGCGGCACTGCGCTCACGTCTGGCCGGGTACACGCTGCCGCTCATCGATGTCAGTGACTCCGCAGTGAACACCCAGCCCGGTACCGCCCTGGCGGGGCCTGCCCCCGATGACATCGCGCACATCGTGTACACCTCGGGTACCACCGGTATCCCCAAGGGCGTGGCCACAACTCACCACAACGTGACGCAAGTCCTGGGGTATGAGCACCTTGGTGTGCCGTCGGGGCCGGGGCAGGTGTGGTCTCAGTGGTACTCGTATGCCTTTGATGCCTCGGTGGAAGAGATCTGGGGTCCGCTGCTGCACGGTGGCAGCCTCGTGGTGGTACCCGAATCGTTGGTCCCGGAAGACTTCCAGGAATTCCTGGTTACGGAGCGCGTCACGGTCTTGCACCAAACGCCGTCCGCGGCGGCAGCACTGTCGCCGGAGGCGCTGGAGGGCATGGCCCTGGTGGTGGCTGCCGAAGCATGCTCTGCGGAGATGGTGGACCGGTGGGCGCCCGGACGGTTGATGGTCAATGCCTACGGCCCCACCGAGTCCACACTGTGCGTGACAGTGAGTCCGCCCCTGGCCGCTGGCTCCGGCACACCGGCGATCGGTGTGCCGGTCGCCGGCGCGGCGCTGTTCGTGCTGGACACCTCGATGCGACGGGTTCCGATAGGGGTGGTCGGGGAGCTGTATATCGCGGGCCACGGGCTGGGGGCCGGGTATCTGCACCGGTCCGGGCTAACCGCATCGCGTTTTGTGGCATGCCCATTCGCGGGCCAAGAAGGACTGCGTATGTATCGCACCGGGGATTTGGTGCGATGGGGTACCGACGGGCAACTGCACTACATGGGGCGTGCCGATGATCAGGTGAAGATCCGCGGTTATCGCATCGAGCTCGGCGAGATCCAGACCGCGCTAGCCGATCTCGAGGGCATCGAGCAGGCAGTGGTGATCGTGCGTGAGGACCGCCCGGGCGATAAGCGACTCGTCGGATACGTCACCGGGACCGTCGAGCCGGCCCAGGCACGAGCCGCACTGGCCGAACGTATACCGGCCTACATGGTCCCCGCGGCGATTGTGGTCATCGACGCTTTGCCGTTGACGGTCAACGGAAAGCTCGACACCCGTGCGCTGCCGGAGCCGCAGTATCAGGAAACCCAGTACCGGGCCCCGTCCAATCCGGTCGAGGAAGCCCTGGCCGGCCTGTATGCCGACGTGCTCGGTCTGGAACGGGTGGGCGTCGACGACTCGTTCTTCGATTTGGGCGGAGACTCCCTGTCGGCCATGCGCCTGATCGCCGCCATCAACAAGTCGATGAACACCCACCTGACGGTGCGCGCGCTCTTCGACACCCCCACGGTGAGCAGCCTGAGCGGACAACTGGACAAGCATGCCAGTGACCCGCGCTATGTGGCCGTGCACGGCTCTGACGGTGCTGAGGTGCGTGCCGCGGACCTGACGCTGGACAAGTTCATCGACGCGAAAACCCTCAGCACCGCAACGATATTGCCGAAGCCCAGCGGGGAGGCGCGCACCGTCCTGCTGACCGGGGCGACGGGCTTCCTCGGTCGCTACCTGGTGCTGCAATGGCTCGAAAAGCTGGAATTGCTCGACGGCAAGCTGATCTGCTTGGTACGGGCCTCATCCGATGAGGAGGCCCGCCGCCGCCTGGAACAGATCTTCGACAGCGGCGACCCGGAACTGTTGCGGCACTTCCATGAACTGGCCGAAGACCATTTGGAGGTCATCGCCGGTGACAAGGGTGAAGCAGACCTCGGTTTGACCGAGCAGACCTGGCAGCGACTGGCCGATAGCGTTGACGTGATCGTCGATTCGGCGGCCGTCGTCAGTGGCGCGCTGTCCTATGGCGAGTTGTTCGGGCCCAACGTGGCCGGTACCGCAGAGCTGATCCGGTTGGCCCTCACCACGAAGCTGAAGATGTTCACCTTCGTGTCGACGGCCAATGTGGGTGATCCGGTCAAAAAGGTGGCCTTCACCGAGGACGCCGATATCCGTGACATCTGTGCCACGCGTGTCATCAAGGACACGTACGCCAATGGCTACGGCAGCAGTAAGTGGGCCGGCGAGGTGCTGCTGCGAGAAGCCCATGATCTGTGTGGACTGCCGATCGGGGTGTTCCGCTGCGACATGATCCTGGCCGACACCACCTATGCGGGTCAGCTGAACTCGTCGGATGTGTTCAGCAAGATGATCCTGAGCATCGTGACCACCGGCCTGGCGCCCAAGTCGTTCTATCGCCTTGACGCTGAAGGCAATCGGAGGCGTGCGCACTTCGACGGGCTACCCGTGGAATTCGTTGCCGAGGCCATCACCACCTTGGGTGTTCAGGTGGTTGACGGATTCCAGACCTATCACGTGATGAACCCGCATGATGACGGCATCGGTCTCGACGAGTATGTCGACTGGTTGATCGAGGCGGGGTACCCCATCGAGCGTGTCGACGATTTCCAGGACTGGTTGCAGCGGTTCGGGACAGGCTTGCACGCACTGCCCGAGAAGCACCGGCGAAACTCGGTGCTGCAGATGTATCTGACGCTGGTGCAGGATCCCGAGCGGGTCAGTCCGATCGTGCCGACCACAGGTTCATTCGCCCCAGCCGATCGGTTCCGTGCCGCTGTGCAGGAAGCCAAGATTGGCTCCGAGAGAGACATTCCTCAGGTCGGGGCGCCGAACATCGTCAAGTACGTCACCGATATGGAGCTGCTCGGGATGCTCTAGGCGTCGGCTGGTTGCTGTTCAGTCGCGGGGCCGATGAATTCGAGACCGGCGTTGATCGCGGGGCGGTGCCGCAGGATCCGGAAGTGCGCCAGGCGCCCGAGTCCCTTCGTCGCCATGAAACGTGCACCGGGCCATGACTGCGCCAGCCGCTCGCTCGATGCGTACGGCGTGTCTGGGTCGTCGGGGTCGTGGATCAGCAGCAGCGGCGGATGCCCAGCGGCCGCCGCGACGCGAACCAACTCGGTTTCGGGCAGTGTCATCTCGATGCGGCGCTCGAGCTGGCGCTGCAGTCCGGCGCGTATCCGCTTGCCGAAGCCGTGGCGTGCGGCGAAGAGGTCCAAGTAAAGGGGGAAATCGCCCATCGGTGCCAGGTACACCAAGCGGCCCACCGATGCGCCATAGGAGGCCGCGAAGGTGGTCGCGTTGGCCCCCAGGGAATGGGCGACCACCGCGTGGGCGGGCCCGTGCTCCTTGATGACGGCCGCCACCGCGTGTGCGCACTCGATGAGCGTGGTGCGCCCCGGTGCGAGCGCGCCCCCAGCGGACTCGCTATGGCTGGGCAGGTCGAAGGCGATGACGCGGTAACCGGCCTGCAGCAGAGGCTTGATGAAGATCCCGAGGTGCGTGCGCTGCCCGCCCCAGCCGTGGACCAGGTAGACCGTCGGCCCCTCGCCCCATGACTCACCCGCAATACGGTGCCCGTCCCAGTGGGCCTCCAGCGGTTCGCCGGGGGGCACACCGGGCGGCATGCGCAGACTCGATTCGATGACCGGCGGGGTGCACCACAGCTCGACCGCCCAGCGGGATCCGATGGCCGGTGCGAAGCGCTCCAGCCACCAGAAAGCCCTGCGTATCCGGTCGGACACCGGGGGTTGGACACCTGAGCCCTCCACGTCGAGGGCGGCCCCCGCGTCCTTGGTGGGTGCGGAATCCGTCTTCTCTCGTTCGGTCACGTCGAAGGAGTCTATTGGCGCCACCCCGGGACGCACGAGGCGCGACCGTCAACGGTCTTCGAGAGAGGCCCGTCCTGCCGCCGTGAGGTCACCGAAGAGGCGCAGGCGCGCCAGCCCACCGTCGGGGTAGATGTCCAGCCGCACGTCGGTGACGGGCTGCTGGTTCTCCAGCAGGAAACGGTGCCGGGTGTCGGGCTGTAGTGGGGTGCGTGGCAGCAGCGGAATCCAGTCACCTTGGGCGGTCCGGCCTTGCAGCCCCGCCGCACCGGGACTGTTGCCCACGAAATACGAGGTGTCGATCTCAGCCAGGCGCAGTACCCCTTCGCCGGCGAGCCGCACCTGCACCCAGTCGTTGGCATCGTCGCGGCGGCGTGCGGTTTCCCATCCGTCGCCCATCACCCGGGCAACGCCGGGGAACAACAGATTCTGCGGTGAGCTGTAGAAGCGGTTGGAGCAATCGGTCACCAGACCGCCGTTCTCGATGGCGGCCAGGTCGAACTGCCCGGCGTCAAGGAATCGCGGGTCGGGCCGGCCATGGCCATGCACGCGCAATCGGGCGACTCCGCCGTCTGGGTGCATGGTCAACCGCACATGTGTCCACCGTTGTGTGGAGTGGACGTCGAAGACGTTGCGGCTGTCTCCGTAGACCTTGGTGCGCCCGATAATGCTGTGCCAGTGAGTATTCCGCGCGATATCGTCGGCGGGCGGGTACCCCTCGATCTGGGCGGCATCGACCGATATCTCCGGCGGGTAGTTGCCCTTGAACCATGCGGTGTCGACGACGATGCCCGCGATCACACCGGGGACGCCCAGCCGGACGATGGCGGAGTCGTGGCCGGGCTCGCCCGCGGGGTCGCGCCGGCGGCGGGTCTCCCATCCGTCGTACACCTGTCCCTTGTGCCCGAAGGTCGCGGGCCGGTAGTCGGCGGGCCCGGGCTTGATCAGGTTCTCTTTCTCGGCGAAGAGGTCGTCGTTGGCCCAGATCACCGCGCCGCCGAGCGGCCGCAGCGCCAGATCGGGCAGCATCGTGAAATCTGGCAGCCCGGTGGGTGTATTGCCGGTCATTGCTGGTCGGTATCTCCTGTTGTGGTGCGTTGCACGAGTTGGTCCAGTACCGCCCGGTCGCATCCGGGCGCGATGGCGACGACGTCGTCGGGGGAGTAGGCGCCGCAGTCCAGACCGCGCAGAACCCCGGCGGCCAAGGCCTGCGCCGTCGCCGGTTCGTCGATGACACCGCCGCCCTGCCGTTGCAGGTAGGCGACGATGCGCGGGCCGGCCACCGCGAGCGCGCGCCGGTGGAAGCCGTAGGTCGCCAGCCAGCGGGTGATCAGATGTCCCGGGTGCATGTCCCAGCCCTGCCAGTAGCCGCGTTCGAGGGCGCGGGTGACCAGCCGGTGATGTCTGGTGAGTGCCGCCGCCTGCTGTTCGAGGGTGCCGTCGGGGATCACCTGGGTGGAGCCGTCGCATACCCACACCCCGGTCTGCGCGGCGGCGGCGAGCATTACGGCCTTGGCGTGATCGGCCACGGGATGCTCCAGCGACTGATGCTCGGCGGCGATCCCGCATGCCGCGCTGTAGTCATAGGTTCCGTAATGCAATGCGGTGAGGCGCCCCTGCCCAAGATGGATGGCCTTGGCCAGGGTGGCGGTGCCGTCGGCGCCCAGCACTGCTTGCGGGCTTTCGATCTGAAGCTCGAAACGCAGTGAACCATGCGGTAATCCGTGTACCCGCTCGAGTTCGTCGAACAAACGCAGGGCCGCCTCGACCTGAGCCAGCGCGCGGAATTTCGGGATGGTGGTGACGAATCCACGCGGCACGCCCGACGCGCCGTCCAGCACCAGTTCCAATGTGCGTACGCTGCGCCGCAGGTGTTGCGAGGTCAGACCCTTGATCCGGATGCCCAGTACCGCAGGAGGATTGGCCTCGATCGACAGTGAGCGCAAGGTGCGTCCCGCCTTGCGTGCGTCCGCGTCCTCGGTGCCGTCTTCGCGCCAGCCGTAACCGTCCTCGAAGTCCACCCGCAGATCCTGGATGGGGGAGGCGGCAAGCCGTTCCGAGACGCGGGGCAGGACGCCCTGTGTGTCGAGTGCCGCGAGCACTTCTTCGTGGCGCCCGAGGAGTTCGAGCGCGGATTCACCCCACTGCGCAGGGGTCTGCACGCCGGCCAGCGCCGCGCTGACGTACGCGGTGTGGATCGGTTGCGGTTCGCTGCGGCCATCGGGGTAGGCAGACGCCAGCTCGGCGTCCAGACCGGCCACCAGCGCTGCGATGGGAGCCAGCCAGTCGGGACCATCGGCCTCTGGTGGGTGGGACGTAGAAGCCGCTGACACGGGTCCCATGCTCGCAGACTCGCTGCGGCGGCGCTCAGGCGTGTGCAGCTGAGGATTCCTCCTCGGGCTCGTCGGCGACCTGTTCACCGGCAAGAACCGCGCGCATGCGGTCCTTGTCGAGTTGGCCTTCCCAGTTGGCCACCACCATGGTCGCCACGCAGTTACCCAGCAGATTCACCGACACGCGCATCGAGTCCATGATCCGGTCAGCGCCCAGCAGTAGCGCCACGGCGGCCACCGGGATGGCGCCGTGGCCAATCGCCGCGACGGTCGCCGAGAGCGCCAGGAACGATGAACCCGGCACGCCGGCCATGCCTTTGGACGTCAGCATCAGCACCAGCACGGCGGTGATCTGTTCTCCGAGGGTCAGGTCGACCCCGAGGGCCTGCGCGAGGAACAGCACACAGATCGACAGGTACAGGGTGGCCCCATCGAGATTGAAGGAGTACCCGGTGGGAATGACCAGGCCGGTGGTCGTCTTGGAGCAGCCTGCGTGATTGAGCTTGGTCATGATGCGCGGCAGCACCACTTCGGTGGATGCGGTTCCGAGCGCCAGGAAGAGCTCGTCCTTGATGTAGACGACGAATTTCCAGAGATTCACTCCCGCGAAAATCCGCGCGATCACCGCCAGGACTCCGATGAACAGCAGCGCCGCCGCGTAACAGGCCGCGATGAGCTTGCCGTAGCTGCCCAGCGAGCCGATGCCGTATTGACCCACGATGTAGGCCATCGCGCCGAGCGCTCCCAGCGGCGCCAGCCGCATGATCCACCCGATGATGGTGAAGAAGATGTGGCTGAGGTGGTCGATGAACTCGAGGACCACCGGTGGCCCCGATTCGCCGAACTTGGCCAGCGCCAGGCCGAACAGCACCGCGAAGAACAGCACCTGCAGCAGCGCGTTCTCGGCGAAGGCCGACACGATCGAGGAGGGGATGATGCCGAGCAGGAACTCGACGGTATGGGGCAGCTCACCGTTGTTGGTCTTCTTCGCGATGGCCTCGGCCCCCGTCGCCAGGGTGCCCGCGTCGATGTGAAATCCCGCTCCCGGTTTGGCGAGATTGCCCACCAGCAGGCCGAACACCAGCGCAAATGTGGTGACCGCCTCGAAGTAGATCAGGGCCTTGACGCCGATCCTGCCGACGGACTTGAGGTCGCCGACATGGGCGATCCCGAGCACCACCGTGCAGAAGATGATCGGGGCGATCAGCATCTTGATCAGCTTGATGAAACCGTCCGCCAGGGGGCGCAGATCAGCGCCGGCCTCCGGCCACAGCCACCCGATAAGTACGCCCGCGATGATCGCCACCAGAAGCTGGACGAACAGTGATCGGTACCAGGGCGGCTTGTTCGCCAGGCGCACCATCTCACTGGCAGGTGTCTCGATGGCCGTCGACATGTGCGCGACCGTAACGACGGCCTGTTTATCGGATGTGAACACGGCATTCAGCCCGTATTACGCACGGCGCGCCCGTGCGGTTCGATGGACGTATGCAACCGGATACCGCCACGGGCCTCGTCATCGGCGCGGTGCTGGCAGCCGGTGCCGGAAGCCGCTACGGCATGCCGAAGATCCTTGCCGAGAATGGGCGCTGGCTCGAACTGGCCATCGCCGCACTGGACCGGGGCGGTTGCGACGAGATCTATGTGACGCAGGGCGCTGCGCCGGCCAAGATACCTTTGCCCGCACGAGGTATCGACGTCGCGCGGTGGCGCGGCGGCGTCTCGGAATCGGTGCGGGCGGTGCTGGACGTTGCGCACCCGCGCACAGATGTGGCCGGGGTACTCATTCATCTGGTGGACCTGCCATCGGTGGGGCCGGAGGTGGTCGGTGCGGTGCTGCACGCCAGTGAGCGCCGCCGATCGGCACTGGTCCGCGCGACATTCGGCGGTCGGTCGGGTCATCCGGTGTACATCGGCTCGGATCATTTCGGCCCGTTGTCGAGCGCGCTGGCGGGCGACCGGGGAGCCGGGCCGTACCTGGCCGCACGCGGCGATGTGATCGAGGTGCCGTGCGAGCATCTCGGCGATGGTTGCGACCACGATTACCGGCCGTAAATCAGATGCCGCGGCGTGTATCGCATGCCGAGGAGATAGACGGCGAAACCGATACCCGCGCCCACGAACCAGGTAAAGGCGGCCAGATACGCGCTGCCCCAGATCACCGTCGCAATGGCCACCGCGGCACCGACCACCGTCGCGGTCACCGCGACCGGGTTGATACCGCCGCGGTAGTAATACGCCCCCGACGGCGACAGCGTGAACAGATCGTCCACGATGACCGTGCGGCCCCGCACCAGATAGAAGTCGGCGATCAGGACTCCGAAGAGTGGGCCGATCACGGCGCCGAGAATGTCGAGCGTGTAGTGGATGGTGTTGGGGTTGTTGTAGAGATTCCAGGGCGTGATCAGGATCGAGCCGACTGCCGCGATCATCCCGCCGGCACGCCAGCTGATCCGTGTCGGGGCCAGATTGGAGAAATCGAAAGCGGGCGAGACGAAGTTGGCCACGATGTTGATCCCGATGGTGGCGATCGCGAAGGTGAGCACGCCCAGCACCGCCGCGGTGGTGTTGTTGATCTTGTCCACGATCAGCACCGGGTCGGTGATGATGGCGCCATCCTCGCCGCGTCCGATGACCGTTGCGCCGGCCGACACCGTGCACACCGCCAACACGGCGAAGAACAGGAAGTTCAACGGCAATCCCAGGAAATTGCCGCGTTTGACCTCGTCGAAGGTGCGGCCATATCGGGAGAAGTCACCGAAATTGAGCATGGGACCCGAGAAGTACGACACCACCAGTGCGATCGCGCTGAGCACCGTCGCCGCTGCGGCGAACCCCGTTTTCGGCGGGCCCGACGCCAAGCCGAAATGCACGTTTTCCCAACCGGCCGCGACGACGAGATAGAGCGCAAGTGCCAGCATCACCGCATACACCGCGGGCCCGCAGAAGTCGATGAATTTACGTATCGCCTCCATGCCGTTCCAGAAGACTGCGGCCTGCAGTACCCACATCAGCAGGAAGCCGCCCCAGCCAAGGAAAGACAGACCCAGAAAGCCATACTCGTCGGCATTGGCGTAGCGGCCCAGCGAGGGCTCGAACTTCACCGCCAGAAGCACGAAGGCCGTTGATGCCAAATAGGTTTGAATGCCATACCAGGCCACGGCGATGAGTCCGCGGATCACGGCCGGAAGATTGGCGCCGCGCACTCCGAACGCGATGCGCGTGGTCACCGGGTAGGGCACGCCGGTCTGTTGGGAAGGGCGCGCCACCAGGTTGCACAGCCAGTACACCGCCACGATGCCGACCAGCAGTGCGAGCAGCACCTGCGATGCTGAGATTCCCAGCGCGAAAAGACTTCCCGCGAAGACGTAGCCGCCGACACTGTGTACGTCGGACATCCAGAACGCAAAGAAGTTGTAGCTGGTCCAATTCTGAGTCCGCAGCGGCGCCAGGTCGCCATTGGTCAACGCCGGGTCATAGCCGGGCTTGATCACACTTTCCCCGGCAGCACCGTGTCCGCCGGTGGGGGCGATGGCCTCAGCCGTGAGTGTGCCGCTCACACAACCTCCTCCGAATGTCGACCAGCCAGGAAAGCTGGTGACACCCGAAACTAAGCGGCCGGTGTTGCCACCGTGTTGCGCGGAAACAATATTTTCCCGGATCAGAATCGATCCACCGGAACGTGATTCGATGCGGTGAATCGGGCCGCCTACTATCGTGCGCACGATGGCTCATAACGAGGCTGGACAGGCGACACCCCGCGACATGGTGGGTTACGGGCGCACGCCGCCACATCCGCGCTGGCCCGGCGAGGCGCGGATCGCGGTGCAGTTCGTGCTCAACTACGAAGAGGGCGCGGAAAACAACGTCCTGGATGGCTCGGTGGGGTCGGAGACATTTCTCTCGGAGATGGTCCCGGCCGAGGCATTCCCCAACCGGCACATGAGCATGGAATCGCTGTACGAATACGGCTCACGGGCCGGTCTCTGGCGCGTCTTGAGGGTCTTCGAGCGCCGTGGCCTGCCGCTGACCGTCTTCGCCGTGGCGCGAGCTTTGCAGCGCAATCCGGAGGCGGTGGCCGCGTTCGGTGAGCTTGGGCACGAGATTGCCTGTCACGGGCTGCGCTGGCAGTCCTATCAGTTGGTGTCGCCGGATATCGAACGTGAGCACATGGCACAGGCGGTTCAGATCGTGCGCGAGCTCACCGGCGCGGCGCCCCTGGGGTGGTACACGGGGCGAGATTCCCCACAGACCCGGCAGCTGGTGGTCGAGCACGGGGGGTTCACCTACGACTCCGACTCGTACGCCGATGATCTGCCGTACTGGGTTCGGGTGCCAGCCCACGGCGGTGTGATCGATCACCTGGTGGTGCCCTACACCCTGGACACGAATGACATGCGGTTCGCCTCACCGGCCGGATTCCCCAGTGGGGAACAATTTTTCACCCATCTGCGTGATGCCTTCGATTGTCTGTACGCCGAGGGGGAGGCGGGCAGCCCGAAGATGCTGTCGGTGGGTTTACATTGCCGGCTGGTGGGCCGGCCGGCACGCACGGTTGCGCTCGAGCGGTTTCTCGACCACGTACAAGCTCATGAGGGGGTGTGGATCGCCAGACGACTCGACATCGCCGAGCATTGGCGCCGGATTCACCCCGCCGGTATCGACCCGAACGAATCCAATAGTCCGGCATAGGGTTTGACCGGAGGTGTGGCGAACTCGCCGTGCCCGGATTTACGCAGGCCCATCGACACCAACGATTGCACCAGGTTCACCGCGGCCGCCACGCCATCGATTACTGGGAGTCCGATCTCCGCCGAGATATCCCGGCACAGCCCGGCCATTCCCGCGCAGCCCAGCACGATCACCTCGCTGCCGTCGTCGCGGGCCGCGCGGCGGCATAGTTCTATGAGAATGTCCTTGGTCTGGGGATTGGTTTCCAAGTCGAGCACCGCGATATCGCAACCGTGCACGCCCCGGCAGAAACGTGACATCCCATAGCGTTCGGCCAGATCCCAGGCGCGCCCGGCGGTGCGTTCCAGCGTGGTGACCACACTGAACCCCCGGCCCAGGTGAGTGGCCATGTGCATGGCGGCCTCGGCGATACCGAGCACCGGACCGGTGGCAAGTTCCCGGGCCGCATCGAGGCCGGGATCGCCGAAGCATGCGAGTACATACCCGTCGGCGCCTTCGATTTCGGCACGGCGGATTTCGGCCAGCACACCGGGCACACTCAACGCCTCGTCGTAATGGCTCTCTATCGATACCGGCCCCATCGCCGGGTTGACGGCGGTGATGCTGGTTCCCGGCCAGGCCGCCGACTCCGCCACCACGCCGATGGCCTTCGTCATGGCCTCGGTGGTATTGGGATTGATGACGCGTATCCGCATGGCCCACAGGGTACGTCGCCCGCGTAGGGTGCGGGGTGTGGCGTTGTCACAGTGCACCGCGTCATGAAACGTTCGCGTTAACTCTGTGTCGCCAGCGATGGCGGCCTGGCGCGAGCGCTGGGAAGATCGGGTGTGAGACGACGGCGATGGAGGGCGAATGTCACGTACGTTCCGCTACCGGAGGCTGATCAACGAGCTGCGTGCCAATCGGTCCGGGCATGACCAGACGAGCGTGCTCGACGGGCTGCGGCGGGCCATCCTGGACGGTGCCGCGCCACCGGGCTCGATGATCCCCATCAACGAGGTGGCCGACACGTACCAGATCAGCCCGATCCCGGTGCGGGAAGCACTCAAGACCCTTGTCGCCGAAGGACTTGTCAATCATCGGGCCAATGGCGGATACCGGGTGGCTCAGCTCACGCTGCCGGAACTTCGTGAGATCTATTTCACCCGAGGCGTTCTCGAGCGTGCCGCGCTGGCACAGGCGGCAGCGCTGGCAACCTCGGAGGACCTGGATCGAGCGCTGGCCGAACACGAGCTGCTGCAACAGGCAACCATTGAAGGCGATGCGCGTGCATTTCATCTGCATTCCCGGTGTTTTCACCGCGCACTGGTGATTCCCTGCGGCATGCACCGCCTCTTGCACATGTTCGAGGCCACCTGGAATCTGACCGAACCGTTCCAGGTGATGCGGACGGTTTCCGCGTCGGATCAGCTGCGGCTACACGCCGACCATGAGGCGATGATCACAGCGGTGGCAAGGCGCGATACGGAGGCTCTGCTGGCCGTCGCAGCCACCCACCACGACCGCCTGGAGTCGGTGATAGTCGCTGCCGCAGGACAATTGGATGTGATCGCGGAGACGTAGCGTGGCGAGCCGCCGGGAAGATATAGACATCCGGCAACCTGGCCGCAACACGTTCGATCTAGCGTCGCTTCGGCGGTCGGCAGGTAAGCGCGGACGCACCGAGGCAGGGAGGTTCTGCGATGAGGAGAGTCCATCCCGTCGATGAGGTGCCCGCCGCGGGCAAGCTCGTCACCTTGGGCATCCAGCATGTGATCGCGTTCTACGCCGGGGCGGTGCTGGTGCCGCTGCTCATCGCGCGTGCCATCGACCTGGACGCCGAGGCGCTGACCATGTTGATCACCGCAGACCTGTTCACCTGCGGTATTGCCTCGATCCTGCAAGCGGTCGGGTTCTGGAAGATCGGTGTGCGGCTGCCGCTGCTCCAAGGAGTCACCTTCGCGACCCTGGCCCCGGTGATCAAGATCGCCAACGACCACGGCGGCGGCAGGGTGGGACTGCTCACCGTCTACGGTGCCGTCATCGCGGCGGGTGCGTTCACGTTTCTCATCGCGCCATTCTTCGCCCGTCTCATCCGCTTCTTCCCGCCGATCGTGACCGGCTCGGTCATCACGATCATCGGGGTGTCGCTGCTGCCGGTGGGCATCGGTGACGCCGTCCGCAACCCGCACAGCCCCGTCGCCGCGCATGATCCCGGAAACGGGCGTTGGCTCATGTATGCGGTAGGCACCATCGTGCTGATCGTGTTGATGCAGAGGTTCTTCCGGGGCTTCTGGAGCACCATCGCGGTGCTGCTGGGTCTGGTTGCCGGTACCGCCATCGCCTGGATTGCCGGTGACACCGATTTCACGCGGGTGGGTGAGGCGGCCTGGATCGGCTTCACCTCGCCGTTCGCATTCGGTGCCCCGCGCTTCGACGTTATTGCGGTGGTGTCGCTGATCGTGGTGCTGATGGTGACCGCCGTCGAATCCACCGGCGCCGTCTTCGCCACCGCCGAGATCGTCGGCAAGCGGGTGCGCGGCGCGGATATCGCCGCCACGGTGCGCGCCGACGGCATTGCCACCATGATCGGGGGCACTTTCAACTCGTTCCCCTACACGGCGTTCTCGGAGAACGTCGGGCTGGTGCGCCTCACCGGGGTCAAGAGTCGTTGGGTGGTAGCGACAGCCGGGGTGATCATGATGGTGTTGGGTGTGCTGCCCAAGACCGCCAAGATCGTGGAGTCGATCCCGGCTCCGGTACTGGGCGGGGCCGCGATGACCTTGTTCGCGACGGTGGCCGTCGTCGGCATCCAGACACTGGGAAAGGTCGACTTCAACGACCACCGCAACCTGATCATCGCCAGTACCTCGCTGGCCATGGGGATGTACGTGCAGTTCTCTCAGTCCTCGGGCCCGTCAACTGTCCTGGACCACGGGCGCGGTATCGCGGTTCCCGCGCTCCCGGGAATCGACCAGGCCGTACCGGGGCTGCTGCAAATCCCGTTCAGCACCGGTATCACCATGGGCGCTATCACCGCGATCGCCTTGAATCTGTTGTTCTTCCATACCGGAAGCCGGGGTATTGCGGTCGCGGGCGGCGGCGCCATCCGGCTCGCACAGGTCAACGAGATGACGTTGGACGAGTTCCGTCGCACCTTCGGCGCACTTGTCCAAGACGTGCACTGGGTTGTCGATCGTGCCTACCGACAGCGTCCCTTCGCCGACGCACACGATCTACGCAGCGCTTTCCAGGAGGCGATGCTCACCGGTAGTGACGAGGAACAGCTTGAACTGATCAGATCGTTCCCCGATTTGGGCGCCGAGGACGAAGCTGGAGAGATGACGGCCGTCGACCACACCATTTTGCAGACTCTCGACGAGGGCGAGCTGAACAACGTGGTGAGCCTGGCCAATGCCTATCGCGAGCATTTCGGTTTTCCACTGGTGATCTGCGCGCGCGAGACCGAGCGCTATGAGCGGGTGCTGCGCAATGGGTGGAGCCGCATGGAGAACTCCACGACCAGCGAGCGGTCGTTCGCCCTCATCGAGATCGCCAAGATCGCCAATTACCGGTTCGATGATCTGGTGGCCGACGCCAACCCCATCACGACGGCCCGCTTCGGGCGCTTCGAGGACTTCCATGCGGCGCGTTGATTGGCGGGGGATCGAGAGTTTCAACGAGCTCAGCGACGGCCAGGCGATCCACTGGCTCTACGAGTGCTGCGCGTCGCGGATCTGGGCAGTGCGGGTCGCTGCAGGCCGGCCATTCCGCGATGAGGACGCGCTGTACCACCGGGCAGATCTGATTTTGGCCGAGCTGACCGACGCGGATGTGGACGAGGCGCTCGACGGGCACCCACGGATCGGGGAGCGGGCCGATAATGCGGCGTCGCGCCGCGAGCAGTCGGGAGTCACCGGTGCTGACGCCGCGGTACTGGAGCGTCTGCGGGAATGCAATGCCGAGTATGAGGAGCGGTTCGGCTACGTGTACCTGGTCTTTGCGAATGGTAGGCCTGCCGAGGAGCTACTGGCGATCCTGGAGGAGCGGCTCAAGAACGACCCGCAGCACGAGCGCCGGGTGATGAGAATGGAATTGGGAAAGATCAATCGCAGCCGCCTGGAGCGGATGCTGGGTCCGGCGGGCAGGCATGCCGATGACGTCGAGACGGAAGGTGGATTGTGACGGGTTTGAGTACCCATGTGCTGGACGCGGTATCCGGGCGACCGGCGCGGGGCGTGCCGGTGACGCTTCTGGACGATGCGGGCACCGAGCTGGCTAGCCGCACAACCGATTCCGACGGCAGGATCGCCGACCTTACTGGTGCGGTGCTGGCCGCTGGGCGGTACCGGCTGGTGTTCGACACCGGTACCTGGTTCACCGACAACGGGATCGAGGGTTTCTACCCGGAAGTGATCATCAGTTTCCAGGCGGACGGTGGTGGGCATCTGCATGTCCCGTTGCTGCTGAGCCCGTACGCCTACTCCACCTATCGCGGCAGCTGAGAAAGGAAACGCACCAGTGGCAATCGTCCTCGGAGGCAATCAGTACGGCAAAGCCGAGAATCGGGTAGTCAGGATCTATCGCGACAGCCCGCGTCACGAGATCAAGGACCTCAACGTCGGCAGCGCGCTGCGTGGGGATTTCGCCGCGGCCTACACAGACGGCGATCAGCGCAAGGTGCTGCCCACCGACAGCCAGAAGCAGACCATCTATGCCTACGCCAAGGAGAAGGGCATAGAGACCATCGAGCGATACGGCCTGGACTTGGCGCATCACTTTGTGGACGAGTACGAACCGGTGATCGGTGCGCGGATCGAGATCGACGAATATGCCTGGGAGAGAGTCGTTGTCGACGGGCGCGAGCATGACCACAGTTGGGTTCGCAAGGGGCAGGAGGTGCGTACCGCGGAGATCACCGTTGACGGTGTGGGTGCGGCGCAGCGGAGCTGGGTGATCGGTGGTCTCAAAGACCTGGTCGTGCTGAAGTCGACGGGTTCGGAGTTTCACGATTTTCTTGAGGACAAGTACACAATCCTGCAGCCCACCAGTGACCGGGTGATGGCCACCTCGCTGGTGGCCAAATGGCGCTTTGTCGGTACCGATATCGACTGGGATGAGACGTATCTGGGGGTCAAGCGGATCATTCTGGAGCGCTTCGCCACCGTGCATTCGCTGGCCCTGCAGCAGACGCTGTACGAGATCGGCAAGGCGATCCTGGAGGCGTATCCGCTGATCGCCGAGGTTCGGCTCTCGGCACCCAACAAGCACCACTTCGTGTACGACCTGTCACCGTTCGGGCTGGAGAATCCCAATGAGGTTTTCCACGCAGACGAGCGTCCGTACGGGCTCATCCAGGCCATCGTGACCCGCGACGACGCTCCGGAGGCCGGGCCGGCCTGGGACCCGCATCTGGCCTGGCTGGTCTAGCAGTCGCGGTCGAGGTAGCCGGTGATATCGCGCCCACGCACCCGCACCGAGCTGATGGCCGGTTCGCGTAGCCCCATCAGCAGCCGGAACAGCAGCTGTTCGGTGGCCAACTGCTCATCGTCAGACCGGACGCCACGGAAGAGGGTGTCGGCTAACGGTTCCCATCGGTGTGGATCGATGATCAGGAAGTCTGCGTCCTTGCCTTCGTCCAGGTTGCCAAACGTTTCCTCGCGGTCCAGCGCGCGGGCCCCGGCAAGGGTGGCGGTGAACAACAGCTCGGCGGGATGCAGGGACACCGCGGCCGACGCCGGTTCGGACATATGGACTTTGAAGCAGTCGTTCAGTACACGCGTCATCAGCCATTCATCGCCACCGCCCACATCGGTGCCCAGAGCGATGGTGACTCCGCTCTCGACGGTCCGGCGCCACGGCATGGTCCCGGAGCCCAGGAACAGTTGTGAGGTAGGGCAATGCGCGATGGCGGAACCGGTTTCGGCCATGCGTGCCAGTTCGGCATCCTGGCAATGCACGGCGTGCGCCAGGATGCTCCTGCGGCCCAACAGGGTTGAGCCGCCCTTGCGAGAGCCGGGCAGGAAATGACCGTCATAGGTATCCAGATAGCTGCTCACCCCGAACGTGGAGAGAGTGACGTCCACCTCACCGGTGCCGGGCCGGGCGTTCTCGTTGAGGTGCGAATGGAAGTAGACGCCGCTGCCGCGCACCCCGTCGTACAGCTCGCCAAGCGCGGCGAGGGTATCGGGCGTGACAGACAGCGAGAACCGGGGCACCAGCGCCACGTCGGTGAGCGGGCCGCCATGCCAGCGCTCGATTTCGTCGGCACAGAGCTGGATTGCGCGCTCGGTGGTGGTGAGCAGCGGCGCGGCACTGTCGGGCCCGGTGGTCTGCACGCCGCGTCCGCTGACCATCCGCAGGCCCGCGGTGCGTGTCGCCGTGAACAAGGCGGCCTGCGCGTCGGGGAATGCCGAGCCCATCACCATCGCGGCCGTGGTACCGACGGCGATGCGGCGCCGGCAAAAGGTTTCGGCGGTGTGCTGGGCGAGCACCGGATCGGCCAAACGGGCCTCTGCCGGAAAGATGCAGCGCTGCAGCCACTCCAGCAGTTGGCCGCCGCCATAGGAATCGGTGCAGTAGGTCTGCGGGAAGTGCATGTGGGTGTCGACGAAGCCTGGGAGCAGGAAACCGGGGCGATGATCGCGCACCGGCCACGCGGAATATGCCTGCGGCAGTTCGGTATAGGTGCCGCAGTACGCGATCACACCGTCGGAGCTGACCGCCAGCACGCCATCGGGGATCGACTGCAGGTGCGCGGCGGCATCGGCGACACCGGGGGAGCCCGCGATGTGGAAGATATGCCCGCGGTAGACGGTGGCGGCAATCGGGTCCATCGCACCATAGTGCACATCGCACGTCAGGTCCGCAGCCCAAGGGGTACCGGCAGGTCCCGCCGATGAGTCCAATTACGTTGATCGAGAATGTATTCGTGGCCACCGTAGATCGCGACGGTCGTGAGCTCGACAGCGCGACTGTGGTCATCGACGGCAATCTGATCGCCGCGATACTGCACGCCGGTCAGCAGAACCCCTGGCAGGCGCTGCCCGGCATCGAACATGTGGATGGTCGTGGCTGTCTGCTCACACCCGGGCTGGTCAACACACACCACCACCTTTATCAGTGGATCACCCGCGGGCTTGCCGCCGATCACACACTCTTCCAATGGCTTAGCGCCCTGTATCCGGTGTGGGCGGGTATCGATGCCGATGGTCTGCATGTGGCGGCGCAGGGTGCGTTGAGTTGGCTGGCGTTGTCGGGATGTACCACCACCACCGATCACCACTACGTGTTCCCTTCGGGCGCAGGTGATCTGCTGGAAGCCGAGATCGAGGCGGCGCGGGAGGTCGGCCTGCGGTTCGACCCGACACGCGGGTCGATGGACCTGGGGCAGTCGGCCGGCGGCCTGCCGCCCGATGTTCTGGTGGAGTCGATCGACACCGCCCTGGAGGCCAGCGCTGCGGCCGTCGAACGCTGGCATGACCCGGCACCGGGATCGATGGTGCGCATCGGGCTGGCCCCCTGCTCGCCGTTCTCGGTGACAACCGAGCTGTTGCGGCAGACGGCGGTGTTGGCCCGCGAGCGCGGTGTGCGTATGCACACTCACCTGGCCGAGACCCAGGACGAGACCGACTACTGTGCCCAGCGGTTTGGCTGCAGCCCCCTGGACTACATGGACGAGCTGGGCTGGCTGGGACCCGATGTGTGGTTCGCGCACGGTATTCACTTCGACGACGCGGCCGTCGCCCGGCTGGCCAGCACGGGAACCGGAATCGCGCACTGCCCGACCTCCAACGGGCGCCTGGGCGCCGGAATCGCCCGCACCCGGGAGCTGCTGGCAGCGGGGGTACCGGTGGGTCTGGGCGTGGACGGCGCTGCTTCCAATGAGTCGGGGCGGATGCTGGAGGAGGCGCACCAGGCGCTGCTGTTCGCCCGCGCGGTCGGAGGGCCCACGGCGCTGAGCACGCGTACCGCGCTGGAGCTGGCGACGTTGGGAGGGGCCCGCCTCCTGGGCCGTGCCGACGAGATCGGTTCTATAGAGGTCGGTAAGTACGCCGATCTGGTGTTGTGGGACCTGCGCACGCTGGGACACCGCGGAATCGATGATCCGGTGGCCGCATTGGTGCTGGGTGAGGTACCGCCCGTGAAATGTTCGTGGGTGGGCGGCCGACCCATCGTCAGGGACGGGCAGATGCTGACGGTGGACACCGATCAGATCGCGGCCGCGGTGCAGGCGGCGCATCATGGATTGATGGGCAGGGTGCGCTGATGGATTTGCACACCATCGACTCGGTGCTGATTCCGCGGGACCGCGCTGATCTGGGCGGTCTCGGGACGCAGGACGGCGTGCTGGCGGGCGGCACGTGGCTGATGAGTCAGCCGCAGCCGGGGTTGCGGCGTTTGGTCGACCTCGCCGGTATGCGCTGGCCGGACCTGGTGGTGACCGAAGAGGGCCTGCAGGTAGCGGCCACCTGCAGCATCGAACGACTGGTCACTGCCACATATCCACCCGAATGGCAGGCCACCGTCCTTTTCGGGCAGTGCGCGCGTGCCCTGCTGGCCTCCTTCAAGATCTGGCGCGCCGCGACAGTCGGCGGCAACATCTGCCTGGCCCTGCCTGCGGGGGCGATGATCTCGCTGTGCGCTGCCCTGGATGCAGAGCTACTCATCTGGCGCCGCGACGGAACCGACGAACGCTGCGCCGTTATCGACTTCGTGACCGATATCAACACGACCGTATTGCGCCCCGGTGATGTGTTGCGTGCCATCATCTTTCCCGCCGCGGCGCTCACGCAACGGACCACGCTGCGCAAGGTCGCGTACTCGGTGCTGGGGCGCTCCGGTGCATTGGTGACCGGGCGCCTCCACGGCCGCGACATCGTGCTCGGGGTCTCGGCCGCAACGCGTAGGCCAATCGTGCTGCGGGTTCCCGCTGAACCGGAACGTGTCGCGCGGGCCGCGGCGGCCATCCCGGGCGCGCAGTTCCATACCGATGCTCACGGCACCGCCGACTGGCGGCGTGCGGTCACCTCCCAACTGGCCCGCGAGGTCGCTGACGAGCTGACCGGAGGCCGCCCGTGAAGGTCAACGGTCACATCATCGACACCAGCCCCCGACCCGGGCAGTGCCTGCGCACCTTCCTGCGCGAACACGGCCACACCGAGGTCAAAAAGGGTTGCGACGCAGGTGATTGCGGTGCCTGCACGGTGCTGGTGGACGGGGCATCGCAACACTCGTGCATCGTGCCCGCACATCGCGTCACCGATGCCGAGATCCTCACCGTGCGTGGCCTCGGGGACGAGCAGGGCCTGCATCCCATGCAGCGCGGCTTCATCGGCCATGCCGGATTCCAATGCGGATTCTGCACCGCCGGAATGGTGTTGACGGCGGCGACGCTCACCGAGGATCAGACCGAAGACCTGGGAAATGCGTTGAAAGGCAACCTGTGTCGGTGCACCGGTTACCGGCCTATTCGCGCCGCCATCTGCGGTGCGGCGCCCCCGCAAGGGGTCGTCAGTGCCCCTGCAGCGGCGAAGGTGGTGACCGGCACCGAGCCGTACACCATGGACCAGCTGCCCGCCGGGGTAGGGCATATCGCGGTGCTGGGCAGCCCGCACCCGTCGGCCCGTGTCACCCGGATCGACACCCAGAAGGCCCGCGACGTGCCGGGGGTGCGCGCGGTGCTGTGTTATCGCGACGACCCAGGTGTGCCGTTCTCCACCGCACGCCATCACGAGCGCACCGACGACCCCGACGACACACTGATTTTCGACCGTGTACTGCGGTTCGCGGGACAGCGCGTCGCCGCGGTGGTGGCGGACTCGCCGACCATCGCGCACCGGGCGCTTGAGCACATCGACATCGAGTACGAGGTACTGCCGGCGATCTTCGATCCGGAGCTGGCGCAGCAGCCCGGCGCACACATGGTGCATGGGGATAAGGGGCCCGGCGCCAGGATCGCCGACCCTGCACGCAATCTGGTCGCCGAGGTGCACGGTGAGGTCGGTGATGTCGAGGCCGCGGTGACCCGGGCCAGGGAATCGGGGGCGGTGGTCAGCGGCAGCTGGCAGACGGCGCGTGTGCAGCACGTGCACCTGGAAACCCACGGCGCGGTGGGCTGGCAGGACGAGCGCGGGCGTTATGTGCTGCGCACCAGTAGTCAGGTCCCGTTCCTGGTGCGCGACGAGCTGTGTCATGTTTTCGGCCTTGCACGCGAACAGGTTCGGGTGTTCGCACCGCGCGTCGGTGGCGGGTTCGGCGCCAAACAGGAGATGCTCACCGAAGACTTGGTGCTACTGGCGGTGCGTGTCACCGGGGCACCCGCGGTCTATGAGTTCAGCCGCACCGACCAATTCACCATCGCGCCGTGCCGTCACCCCATGCGGGTGAACGTGACCGCCGCGGCCGGACCCGACGGGGTGCTAACCGCCCTGGCCGTCGACGTGCTCTCCGATGCCGGGGCCTACGGCAACCACAGCGTCGGGGTGATGTTCCATGGCTGTAATGAGTCGATGGCCCAATACCGCTGTGCCAACAAACGCGTCGACGCGCAGGCCGTGTACACCAACAACATTCCGTCCGGTGCGTTCCGTGGCTACGGGCTGGGGCAGGTGCTGTTCGGTATCGAATCGGCCCTTGATGAGCTGGCACGTGAACTCGGCATCGACCCGTTCGAGTTCCGTCGCCGCAACGCCATCGTCCCGGGAGACCCGTTTGTCAGCTGGGAAGTGGAGGAAGACGACCTGGAGTTCGGCAGCTACGGGCTGGATCAGTGTCTGGACCTCGCGCAGGACGCGCTGGCTCGCGGCGGTGCCGATCCGGCCCATAACGGCTCGGCCCTGTCTGCGGAGTGGAAGGTCGGGGAGGGCATGGCCATCGCCATGATCGCGACGGTGCCGCCGCGTGGGCATGTGGCCGATGCGCGCGCCGAGCTGGAAGAGCAAGGGCGCTACCGGATTACCGTGGGTTCCGCCGAATTCGGCAACGGCACCACCACTGTGCACGCGCAGCTCGCGGCTGCGGTGCTGGGATGTGCACCGGGCCAGGTCGACATTCACCAGGCCGATACCGACGGGGTGGGCCACGACACCGGTGCCTTCGGCTCGGCCGGCACCACCGTCGCAGGCCTGGCCGTGCACCGAGCGGCAGAGCTGTTGCGCGACAAGATTATCCGGTTTGCCGCGGCGAAGTTGGCGGTACCGGAATCGCAGTGCGTGTTGGGACCCGACGGCGTGCGAATCGGCCGAGAGCTGCTGGGGCTGGTCGATATCGCGGGCTCGGCACCGGAGCCGTTAGCCGCGCTGGGCCGCCATGAGGGCACGCCCCGATCGGTCGCCTTCAACGTCCAGGCATTCCGCGTCGGCGTGCATCCGGGAACGGGCACCGTGCGCATCCTGCAATCGATACAGACCGCCGACGCGGGGGTGGTCATCAACCCGCAGCAGTGCCGTGGCCAGGTGGAAGGTGGTGTGGCGCAGGCCATCGGTTCTGCGCTCTACGAAGAGATCCTGGTGCAGGACGGCTTTGTCAGCACCACGGCGCTGCGCAACTATCACATTCCGCGACTGGTGGATCTGCCCGATACCGAGGTCTACTTCGCCGACACCTATGACGCGTTGGGGCCGCTGGGAGCCAAGTCGATGAGTGAGTCCCCGTACAACCCGGTGGCCCCCGCACTGGCCAACGCGATCCGTGACGCCGTTGGGGTTCGGATGCACCGCCTGCCGATGAACGCGGCACGCGTGTGGCAGGCCATCAACGCATCTGTGGCGGGAGGGTCCTCATGAAGAACGTGCTCGGTGATCTGATCTGCCTGCTCGAGGGCGGTGGCGCTGTCGCCCTGGCACGCGTCGTGGAGGTCAGCGGTGCGACTCCGCGTGAACCCGGTGCAGCGATGCTCGTGACGGCCGATTCGGCGGTCATCGGATCGCTGTCCGGTGGATGCGTGGAGGCTGCGGTCATCGAGACCGCGCGTGACGTGCTGGCGACGGGGCTGTGTGTGAGTGAGCGGTTCGGTGTCGACGACGGTATTGCTCCCGGACTCACCTGCGGTGGTGAGATCGAAGTCGTCACCGAAAGTGTGGACTCCGACAAACTGCCGCTGCTACGTCGGCTGCGTGCGCTGATCGAAGCGGGGGAGCCGGTGGCGTTGGTGAGCACACTGTCGGGAATTCCTGATTGGGCTCTGGTGCGGCCGGGTGAGTCGGCGCCGTGGCCGCAGATCGACGGCACCATCGCGTCGTTGGTGCGGGCGGGGCGCAGCGCGGTGGCGGGTGCCGATCGCTGTGAGCCCGATCAATCGGCGCGGCCACGGGTGTTTGTGCAGGCGTTCGGAGCACCGCCGCGGATGATCCTGGCAGGGGCCAACGCCTTTGTACGGGCGTTGAGCCACACGGGAACCCAACTGGGTTACCGTGTGACGGTCGTCGATGCGCGTGAAGTGTTCGCGACACCGGCGCAGTTTCCGCACGCCCACGAGGTGGTGGTCGACTGGCCGCACCGATACCTGCGCGCCGAGGTGGCGGCCGGGCGCGTCGACGGGCGCACCGTGGTGTGCGTGCTCACCCACGATCCGAAGTTCGATGTGCCGATGCTGGCGGCGGCGCTGACGACAGCATCGGTGGCATTCGTCGGCGCGCTGGGCTCGCGCCGCACCCACACCGAGCGGGCGGCCCGCCTGCGTGAGGAAGGCGTCACCGACGATCAGTTGCGGCGCTTGCGCAGCCCGCTGGGCCTGGACCTCAATGCCCGCACACCCGAAGAGACCGCGATATCCATTGCAGCGCAAATCATTGCGGAAACCTCGGGAGGATCTGGGCGGGCTCTGAGTGACACCGAAGGACCGATCCACCGGTAAGGGGATGCAGACGGTGTACCTAAAGGCATGCCTGAACGGGGTGCGACGCAAGGATCAGCACCCCGCGATCCCTTGCACACCAACCGAGATCGCGGAGGATGCTGCGGCATGCCGTGATGCAGGTGCAGCAGCGGTTCACGTTCATGCCAAGGACGCCAACGGATTCGACTCCCTGCTTGCCAGTACGGTCGATCCTGTCGTTGCCGCCATCCGTGCGCGGTGTCCGGGTCTTCCCGTCGGTGTCACTACGGGCGCCTGGGCCCTGCCCGATCCCGCCGCGCGCTGCGCGGCTATTGACGCGTGGACCGAGCTACCGGACTTCGCCTCGGTGAACTGGCATGAGGACGGTGCGGTCGAGGTCGCCGAGACGCTGCTGGCGCGCGGGATCGGTGTTGAGGCAGGACTGTGGAACGAGGCGGCCGCCCTATTGTGGTCGGGCTCGCCGCTTCGCCGGGAGTGCTTTCGTGTATTGCTGGAGCTTCCGGGCGGGGTCGCCGGCAGCGAAGTAGAAGAGCAAGCAGTGCGCATGCTGGCACAGGTTCGTGTGGGCGGCGCCCTCGATGTGCTGCTGCACGGTGAGGACTCGTCGGCATGGCCCATACTCGACCTCGCAGCGGCGCGAGGGGTTGGCGCACGAATAGGGCTTGAGGACACACTCCGTCTACCGGATGGATCGCTGGCCGCAAACAATACCGAACTCGTCGCTGCCGGAAGCGTCCGCATAGGTATCCGCTAATCGCCCACCGGTGACGACTACAGGCTAGGCGGCGCGCCTGGCCAGTTGCTCCCGGTGCCATCTACTCCGCGCGGAATGGTGCGCCGAGAATCCCTCGTTGGGATGTGTCCCCAGCCGGCCGTTTGGTTTGTCGAACTGAACGAACACGTCGAGATCCTCTGGGGACAAACTGAAATCGAAGATCTGCAGATTCTCCGCCAGCCGGCTCTGCGAGCAGGTCTTGGGGATCACCACGTGTCCCAGTTCGATATGCCAACGCAGGATCAGCTGCGCGGGGGTCTTGTTGTGTTTTGCGGCCAGCGCAGCCAGTGGGGAGTCCTCGGTGGCGCCGATTCCCTGAGCCAAGGGGCTCCATGCTTCGGTGACGATTTCCCGATCGGAGTTGAACTGCCGCAACTTTCGCTGCTGGAAGTACGGATGTAACTCCACCTGGTTGATCACCGGTAGCACGCCGGTCGCATCGACGATGGCGTGAACGTGCTCGGGCTCGAAATTGGATACTCCGATGGCGCGGATGCCGCCGGACAAATAGAGCTGCACGATCTGCTGCCAGGCGGTCACGTACTGCCCGTGATCCGGTGCAGGCCAATGGATCAGGAACAGATCCACGTAGTCGGTGCCGAGCATGTCGAGGCTGCGCGCGAAAGCGCCTGCCACATCACAGAAGTCGTCCACCCACAACTTCGTGGTGATGAAGACGTCTTCGCGGGGTATGCCTGAGCGAGCGATGCCCAGACCGACTCCTCGCTCATTGCCATATCTGGTGGCGGTGTCGATATGTCGGTATCCGGCTTCAAGTGCTTGCCGGACAATGGTTTCCGCTTCGGCATCGGGGATTGCGGCGACGCCGAGCCCGAGCTGGGGGATGTCCACACCATTGTGGAAACGAACTTTCGGGACAGTGCATGGTTGCATGACGGACTCCAATCACTCTGCGGCTGAAGGAGCAGTGGAATTGATACCCGGGAGCGACACGTCCTTGTGACAGTTGAAACTGTAGAACTGTCAGTTGAATTCAGCATCTATGACGCTGCTCACAAAGTCGCTGTGAACTTGCTGAAATCGCTGAACAGCAAGGTGTTTCGGTGCCCGCAGGACTATTCGATTTACACGATCCTTACGTCGCGAGTGTCGCGATGAGTCCGGATGTGGTGGCAGAAACGAGCGCAGGAGGGGGCTTACGCGGTGGCGTTGGCTTTCACCAGGCGGGCCACGGATTGGGCTTTGTCACTCGTGGCGTCGTTGCGTCCGCGCACCGATACGTCGATGATGTACTGCGATGTCTGTATGGCAGCTCGCTGTGTTTGGCGTGGCGCCAGATGCTGCGGTCCGGTCGATTCGGTGACAATCGCCTGCACAAGATCTGATGAAATACGATCCTGTGCAACATTTTTGATTTCGACATTGGTTACCGCAACGGTCCCGGTACCTTGTGTGGTGAACGGCTTGTCCTGGCAATGCCGCCAGTTGGCCTCCAGGGTGGTGAACCAGGTTCGGGCACTGCCCGGGGAATCCAGCTCAACAATCTGGATCTCTATCGTCGTTCCCGAACCAGTTCCCCGAATTTTCCAGCGTGTGGACCATTGCTGCTGTATCGCCTGACGTATGGGAGCTTCGGCGAATGTGGTGCCCCAGCTGGGTGAGGCAACACCGAGGCACTCGACAGAACTTGTGCGGGTATCCGCGCTGTGGGCATTGGCTGCCGCGAGATCGAGCCTTTCGACGCGCGCATCCGAATGGAGCCGGAGCGCCAAAAGTGAAGACATCTGGGCATCATCGGGCAGGATCTCGGCGGCGGAACCAACGTGTCCTTGACCCACATTCGCGGCGCCGGGAACCACACACCCGGCCAACAAGCCGCCCGCGATGAACAGGCCAGTCAGCTGCACTCGTAGCGCTTGCACCAGCAATTTCTAGTGCGGAAAAGACAGATGGTCAAGCCGCAAAAATCTCTAGATTCTTTATGTTTCAGCTACCGATAGGGTGAAAAAGTGAATGCCTACTTCACCCCGATGCAATGAGAAATGAATACCTGACGGCGAACTGTTCTCAGATCAACCCAGCGACGAGGCTGGCGCTCTGTGGTTAAGGGCATCTGAACTACCGGTTGACGGGCCAGGTGTGGTGGCTCACGCTTATGCCATGTCTGGAATGAGTGAGCAGGCATTAGTGGCGGCGGTCCAGCAGCGGCTGATAGCGATGTACTCGTGGTTGTCGCCCGAACACGTCTCGGCTGTGGTGCAGGGTGCACACGCACAGTTCGTCGACTGCCGGGTGCGTGAGTTTGTGCCGCTATTGGTGGAACGACGTGCCCGCGCGGAGTTGGCGACGGCGAGTTCGTCGAGTGCCGTGACGGCTGAGGGGGCTACCGCGCGTCTCGCGTAGTGGGGTACCGGTGATGTATGCCGTCTATGAGGCGGTGGGCCTCATAGAGGTCTCTGCGCATCGCGGCCGCCCGGCGGTGGTGATGCCGGTGGGTTGCGCTGTGCTTCGCGGTATGTCGGATGAGGTGCTCGGTCTTGGCCATGTTTTGTGACACTTCACTGACATGCTCGTAGAGCGATGCCAGGAGTGTGCGGGCCTGTGCCACAGAGGCATCCTCAGTCACGTGCGCATTTTTACATCTGATCACCCACGTGTACAGCTATCTGCCAGGCCCGGCGAAAGCGCTTCAACTGTCTGTTGAATCGCCAGCGTGGTGGCGCATGGGATGCGCGCTGTGCAGCCTTCTGGCCTGCAGAAAAAACTTTGGTGCGCGATACTGGGATTGAATCCGTATCCACCCAGTTTGCTGAGTGCGTGTCCTACTTGGGATTTTATCGTTCTTACCAGCTTATATATACAAATCATCATGTGCCCTTAAGTGTACTCAAATACCCACTGGGGTACACTGATGTGGTGCATATGTGGTGCAAAGTGGTGCAGGGCTGACCGGGGTCATGGCACCCAAAAAGAAGACCCCAGCCAGGTCCGTCCGGCGAACTTTCGGGCGGCTGCGTCAATTCCGTTCTGGCCGTTGGAAGGCCAGCTACACCGGACCCGATGGCATGCTGTACGACGCCCCAATGACGTTCGCGCTCAAGCTGGATGCCGAAGCGTGGCTTACCGATCGCAGGCGTGAGATTGACCGTGAATTGTGGTCGCCCCCGGCCAGTGTTGAACAGAAGCGTGATGCGGCCAAGCAGAAGAGGGCAGCAGCCGAACGCTTTGACGAGTACGCGGCACGGTGGCTTGAATCCCGGACGGTAAAGGGCCGTGCACTCAGGCCGCGCACTGTGGAGCACTACCGGGGTCTGCTCGATGACCATCTCTTGCCGGTGTTCGGGGCCAAGCCTGTTCGTGACATCACGATGGAATCGGTGGACAGTTGGTACGCCAAGACGCTCAAGGACAGACCGACGTTGCGCAGTCATGCCTACAGCCTCTTGCGGGCGATCATGGAGACCGCACGCACACGTGACCGAATCATCGATGCGAACCCATGTTTGATCCGTGGCGGTGGTAGTACCACGCGCAAGGTCAAGCCGGAACCGGCGACCCTGGAGCAGCTGGAGACCATCACGGATGAGATGCCTGAGCGCTACCGGCTCATGGTCCCGTTGGCCGCGTGGTGCCAGCCCCGCTTCGGCGAGCTGATCGAGTTGAGACGTCAAGACGTTGTGGTGACCAAGGAACTGGAAGCCGTCCTGAAGATCAGGCGTGGTGCTGCTCGTGTCGGCGGGGGCTTCATCGTGGGCGATCCCAAGAGCGAGGCCGGTGTTCGGGATGTGGCTGTGCCGCCGCACATCGTTCCCGCCCTCGTGGACCACCTTGACAAGTTCGTCGGCGAGAAACCGGACGCGCTGTTGTTCCCGGCTCTTGGTGGCGGACACCTTCAGCCCTCCACGCTCTACAGGCATTTCTACAGGGCTCGGGAGAAGGCAGGACGGCCCGATCTCCGTTGGCACGACCTCAGACATTCGGGCGCTGTGCTGGCCGCTCAGGCGGGCGCTACGTTGGCGGAATTGATGTCGCGCCTTGGGCATAGCACCGTGGGAGCGGCAATGCGATACCAGCATGCCGCGCAAGGGAGAGATCAACAGATCGCAGCGGCAATGAGCGCTCTCACGCAGAAGGCCCCCTGAGCAGCTCCGTCAAGCGGGTGATCTCATCGTCCGTCAATGGGCGCGCTGTCAGTGCCTCTACGGCCTGGCTCACCGGGTCCTTGATGGGGCCGCAGGCACGCTCTACGCGCTCCAGGTCGCTCTCTGCGATGCGGATGAGCTTCGGTCCCACGCGCTGTGCCGGTAGACGCCCCTCGGCAATCCATCGCCGCACGGTCTTCGCGGCCACTCCCTGACGAGCCGCGACCTGAGCGATCGACAAGAGGCCCTTCGCCGGGCTGGGTGTGCGTGCCATGGGAGTCCTTCGGGTTGTGCCTTACCTACCCAAGCTACCCCGTACATACCCTCTGTGCTGACGAAAGTAGTTGTCACAGAGAGGCATTCGACTTCTCGAACCTGTAGAAGTGCAGATAGAAACCTATAGTCACGTAAGGACCCTTAATTAAACTCATTGACACAAGGGACTACCGCAACAGTGAGCTGTCGTGCCACCACCCGCTGGGGTGTTGGGCTCGCTGTGCGATTTCTTTAAGCCTGAGGTCATACGCATCGAGTTCTTCGCCCAGCTCGCCGTTGTCCAGGAGGGTGTTCCAGGCGTCCTCCCCAGGTCGTCGCCCAAGCTCATCATTGAAGCGCCATTGCGCCTGGGATCGTTGACTTGCCCGCTGGAGTGCTGTGCCCACGAATTCGCCGATGTTGTGAGAGTGATCGGGGTTCTTGAGGTACTGAATGAATCCGGTTCGGTATTCCACATCCTCACATAGGGTTTCATAGCGCGGTGACCGTACTCGGTTCTGGTTAAACAATTCTCGCAACGTGTCGGCGAGATAGGCGCTGACGGGAAACTTGGACTTCCCATGGATGATCTTGTTGATTTCGTGGTCCGAGAGCACGGTGTTCATATGCAGTGCGCATGCACTCGGACGTGGGGTGGTGTCTTGGTGCGGTGCGCGCCATCGTGGCTCGGTGAGCAGTCCGACAAAGACATCGTTGCGATTGCGGTCCAGGGCGGCGATACACATGACGCGCAAGGCGAGCAGGGCCGGTAGGTGCTGGAGCGACTCAAGATGCTCGTACAGTGCGACACCCCGGACATCAAGCAGGGTTTGCACGGTGCTGGTCCAGAGGTGATTGTGCTGGCCCGTGGTGTCGAGCCGTACACCGTTGATTAACAGCGGCAGCAGCGGGATGGTCTCCTGGACCGTCTGCTTAAGAAGATCCGCGTATTCGACAGGGCTCGGGTCCTCGCGCATGGTCGCCACGTAGTCGGCCACGGTCTCGGTCCGGCCCTCGATGAGGTCGGTCAGCTCAGGGCTTCGTGTCGGATCGGCAATGACCTGCTTGAGACGCTGTACCGCGACTGCGGTCGTCAACGGTGGCTCGGCCAGTTGGGCGATAGCAGCCACACTCGCCGCCAGCTCACCGAAGAGCACATCTGCGTCGGGTGCCTCGACTACGTGTCCACCGAGGCGTTCTAGGAGGTTCTGGGCCACCTGGCCCTTGCTTGAGCGCTGATCCCAATAGAGGCCGTAGCGGCGGGGCGTTGACTCTAGTAGCTGGACAAGTCGCCTGTCCCAGTCCGCCGACCATCCGGAGATCAACAGTCCGTATTCGGCGAATACTTGGCGGAGAAGTTCCTCCCATTCCTGGGGGTATGCCTCAAGCTCCGCCTCGGTGTTGCGGAATTGCAGGTCCGTCCAGTCACCATTGATTTTGATGATGGTTGCCGCAGCCTGAGCCAACGGTTTGGACGTCGGAATCTGCTCGGCCCGGTTGACGGTCTGGACAGCTACGCCTTCGCTCTGGAATGCCTGCTCCAATAGGTTGTCGAAATTCGTCGTCAGCACCACCCGGATGTAGCCCTGCTTCACCAGCTGTGCGATGGCGTGATGTGCTGCCGTGGGCCGCTTGTGGCCATCGTCAGCAGATGGAAAGAAGTAGGGCTCTAGTAGGCCCTGGCGGGCCGCTGATGAGTCCGTGAGTGCGGCTAGGACCGACGAGTAGCCGAACTCGCTACCGCCCCCATATTGGCTCCACCACTCCTGAGGGTTCGTCCGGGCTAGCTCTTCATCGGAGTTCATGGCAGCGGCAGCTTTGCGTACCAGATCTTTCTGGATGTCCCAGCCGGTCGGGATCTCAGCTGCTCGGGATACGCCAGAGCCCACCAACAGCGCGTACACACCCCGTTGAGCATGGATAGCGGTGGCGAGACGGATCAGTGGTGACAGCACGTCGGGCATGGATTCCTCCTGGGTCGTGGCTACTCAAAACCTATAGAGAAATTTTTAGTCCCACGCCCGCACTGTATTTCTCGCCGTGGCCATCAAGAAAAAGTGAGGAGGCAACTACGCCTCCCCGCTGATCAGGAGGTCAACATGGAGCAAGTTCACGATTGGTGGCGACCGATCCCAGGGCACCCCAGGTACGCCGTCTCAAGAACTGGCAAGGTGCTCTCGATGCGCACCGGCAAGCTGCTGGTCTTGGACGCGACATCGACGCCCTACCCTCGATGCGTCCTTGATGGACAGAAGGTGAAGGTCCACCACGCCGTTTTGGCGGCGTTCGTGGGTCCCAGGCCTGAGGGGATGCTGGTGCTGCACAGCAATGACGACCCTAGTGATAACCGTCTGGAAAACCTCAGATACGGAACAATTTCTGATAATCAGATGGACTCTGTAGCAAATGGTAGTCACTACGAGGCGGCGCTGACCCATTGTCTGCGCGGTCACGAGTTCACCGAGGACAACATCTACCGGGCGCCGAACGCACCTCGGAAACGTGGCTGCCGTGCTTGCCACCGTGAGCGTGTGAGGGGTCAGCGATGAACTGCGATGAGTGCGGCGAGGAGATCGAAAGCCTGGTCTGGGACCCGTGCGCAGTCCGTGAAGGCTCTGGCTCATTCGCCATGCTGTGTTTCGGGAATGTGCTGATGTGTGGCCCGTTCGCGGTGCACCCGACAGCATCACCGATGCATGACGACGACCGCGACGCATGGACCTTAATGTGGAACCTCGCCGAGCTGAGTAGGTACCCCACGGTGAGTGCCTGTCTATGGGCAGCAGCCCGTCATCTCCACAACAAGGAGCACCACCCTGCTCCTCTTATTTCTCATAAGCCTTGGTGGAAGAACCTTTTCACGTAAGCGGGCTTTAAAGATATTGCAGGGCAGGACGATTCAGCAGAATCGCTGGTCAAAGAGGTAGAGTTGAACCCAGAAATAGAGAAACCCCCCGGCGAACCGGGGGGCTCCAGATGTCTACCCAGACATACCAGCAAGAAAGCTGATAGATGAAGCCTAGCACGGAATCACATTTCCCGAACCTCTTGGGTGGCATGCTTTTTGAATCTGGCCAGGAACACGTGGACTGGCTGCTGGATCGGCAGCTGGTAGACCAGGCTGCTCAGCGGCTTGCCCCCAGCTTCCCCGAAACCACGGCCAAGAAGGAAGTGGCCCGAGCCGTCGTTGCTTTGTCTGCGGTTTGCGCTGCCAAGCGTGGCCACTCAACCCGCATCTCTCGCGCTCAGACGTACTACGCACGCCCAGCACGCTACAAGGATGACTCCAAGCACGAGAGCCATTACCTGGTGGTCCCCGGTGTCGATGCGCTTGTCGCCGAAGGGTTCCTCGACCAAGAGCTGGGCTACCACTGCGTCGGTGGTCCGGGACGCCAGACCACAATCCGCCCCACCCAGAAGCTGAACGACCTACTGATCGATCTGGTTCCGGCAGATGCAGAGCGCCCGTGGCACGACGTGAAGGAACTTCTCGTCCTGCGAGACAAGAACGCTCGTCCGATCGACTACACGGAGACCACCACGACCCGTCGTTGGCGTCGTCAGGTAGAGCGGCTCAACGCTGGATACGCCGATCTGGACATCATCGATGTCAACGGCAAGCCCTACAAGGTCCCCCCGATGCGCCGAATCTTCAACTTGGACTTCACCCGTGGCGGTCGCCTGTACCACGCTGGTGCGTCCTACCAGAACTCAAAGAAGGAGTGGCGCCAGCTGCTACAGGTCAAGGTGGGTGACACCTATGAGCCCGTGGTGGAGATCGATTTTAAGGCCATCCATGTAGTCCTGGCTTATCGGGAGGTCAGGAGGGAATGCCCCCTGACCGATCCCTACGAGGTCCCCGGCTTCCCAAGGCAGCACGGAAAAATTCTGCTCAACACGGCCTTCAATGCGAAGCACGAAGTTGCGGCGGTGAGGGCATTCGTCAAGAAACTCAAGGAAGACCCACAACTCAGGGAGCTGAACCCAGAGCTGACCAACAGCGGCGCGCAGCTGAACCCATACGCCAAGAAGCTGCTGGCAGCACTCAAGCACAAGCACAAGCCGATCCGCTCCCTGCTCTGCTCCGATGCGGGAGCACGCTTCCAGAAGATTGATAGCGACGCAGCGGTAGCCATCGCACTGGAGATCCAGACACAGACCGGGATCACGCCACTGGTCGAGCACGACTCCTTCATCGTTCCGGTCTCGATGGCAGGACGCCTGGCGAGAGTCATGAAGGACAAGTCGCGTAGGCACAGGGACTCAGAGGAAGGCTTCCGAGCTCTCTTGGTCGAGACCATCAGGGACCCGGAGACCCGCAAAGAGCTACAGAGGCCCATCCCAGAGCCCGGAAAGAAAGGAGAGAGAGGAGGCACGAGGACAGAGACCAATGGAGTAGAAAGAAGTACAACCGCCACAGACCTGGGGAAATGGGAAAACCACAAATTCCCAGAAACCCCCGAAGAACGTGCCTTGAGGGCCTCTGAGAACCCCACTCCAGCAACGGAATCCCCTCCACCTACTAGGGAAGGTCCCGAGATTGTTTCTAGCCTCGATGCAAAGGGGGAGCTGATGAGATGGGTTTATCTGACCGGACTGTTCACGATTGTCGGAGTGTTCATCTCCGATGTGTGGTTTGGCATCGACTACCGGCTCGGCGCCAACCTCTCACTGATCTTCGAGGCAGTATTCGTCACCGCGTTCACCGTCCTCTACGGGCTGCGTTCGCGACCATGGACAAACCGGATCGGCAGAGTCTTCTTCGTCAAAAGCGTTGCACTGGCACTCGTGCTGTGGCAGATCGTACTGGCCTCATGGTGGGACACCGAATTTCCACTGCGCCAACAAATCCGCTACATCATCTACACACTCGGTGCCGTCGTCTACATCCCGATGCTGATCAGCCTATGGCGCGAACAACAACGCGACCGAAGACAGTCGGAAACCGAAGACCAAGACCCGAGCGAGCACGAATAGGGCAGGGCTAACTCAGAAATCCGGTCTTGAGATAGCGAATTATCTTCTCTTCCTTGTGCTGTCCATTGATGCGTACGAAGTCCTGGTTACCCTCGCGGACCCATCCGGTGCGAACAGCACCCCTGGCGCTGTAGAAAACCCGCACCGAGTTGCCGTCCTTGTCCCACTGATCCAATGCGCCGAGAGTGCCCGTGCGTTCTGAGCGCTCAGCCAGTCTCCAGGAGCGGGACTCCGCTACCTCACTGATGTTGGCCTGCGCACTCATCAGCGGCCCGCGTTGGGGCACACCTGGCGTAAATCCTTGGTGGCCTTGTCGATGCGGTCGCTGATCTGCTTGAGGTTGGCGTCGTTGCTGGCCTGCCACGCGGGGTCGGAGAAGTCCGGGGGATTGGCCATCAATCCCTTGTGCCACGCGATGAGTGGGCCATCGGCATCTGAAACCGCCTGTGCCCGAGCCTTGATGTCCGGGGTCTTGATCTGATCGATGTACGCGGGGACCTGGCTCTGCCATGCGTCGTACTTCTTGAGGATGTACCCGTTGGGGTCGTCCATGTCGTCGGCTTTGTCCTTGACGGCGCTGATCTCGTCGCCCGTGGTCTTGCGGTAGGCCATCATGTCGGCAGCGATGTCACAGTCACTCTTGGCGGGTGTCCGGCTCTGGACGTACCAGAACACGCCCCCAGCGACCACCAGGAGCGCCAGGACGGCTATGGCGATGTTACGAATGCGGCGCATACATCACCGGAGGCATCTTGAATCGGGGGCCGACGACATTGCCGTCAACCAGAGTGACCTTCCCACCGCAGGAATCCGGCAGCCAGATCTTGGTGTTAGGCAACATGTGTGAGATGTCCACGATGCCCGCCTGAGAGATGGGTTTCCACGGCTGATTGACCAACGGCATCTCTTTGATGGGGGAGGAGTCTGGGTTGACGGTGATGTTCTGGTTGACCCGCACTTCGTACTTGTAGTTCTGCCATTCGGCTTGGTACCACTTGCCATCCATCTTGATCATTTTGGTCTGCCCGGTGAATTCGGTTCCGGTGATACGGAATCGATAGCTCTGCATGTATTCGGCCAAGGGCTTGGATGACCAGTTGCGGGCGGGGTATCCCCAGTCCGAGGTGGGTCCGGTGTTGAGCTTGAAGTTGGGATCGGTCGGATGCGAGTAGGGCGCAATCGCGTTGGCTGCCTGAGTTGGTGTGTCCGCACCAAGGCCGGGATCGATCACCCAATACCCCGTGCGCTCCAAGACACCTTCCGGGGGAGGGCTCTGGATCACCGTCTTGCCGTCCTGGGCGATCGGGGTCAGCCCAGAGCTGGCATCGGTGGTGCCGGTAGCAGTGGCGATCAGACGACCGAAATCGAGATCCACCTCTTCACCTTCACGGCGGATGGCCTCCAGTTTGGCCTGTAGCTCAGCGTGCTTGTCGATGTACTCGCGCCGTTCGTCTTCATCCATCTTGCGGGTATCCAGACCCGCCACCATCCGGTTCTCTTCCTCATTGAGGGTGAACCAGGCAGCCTTGGCTTCCTGAGACAGGTCGTCAATCTTCTGCACGAGAGCCAGTGCTCGTGAGTGGACCTCATCAGCGGCCAGGGCCAAGCGCCGGTCATCGGACTGCGCCGTGTCGAAGCTCAGGATGGACCGGCCCAGAGCGTTCATGGCCGCATCGCCGCCCTTTCCCTCCCAGGTGGCCGACTTGCGTATCGCGGCGATCTCATCGGCTGAATTCGCGGACCCCGATGCCCTCTCGTGAAGGGCGTCTTGCAGGTACCCGATCAACGGCGGCATGCGCCGGATCTGAGCAAGCATCAGTAGGTAGGACATCTACAGGGTGTCCGTCTGCTCGTAGCGGTCAGCGCACAAGAGATAGTTGCCCTGCATCCGGATCACCTCGTTGCGGTGTGCTCTGGTCTCGGCCTCCCAGTCGGCCAGCTTCTCCCGAAGAGCCGAGGCTGTGGCGGACTCACCGAACTGAGTGATCAGCTCACCGATCTTGCTGTGCACCTCACCGTGAGCGGTGTCGAGATCTGCTGCCGTGGACTTCATGCGACCCGCTGAGTACCGAAGCTCGGTGGGGTCGACACGCAGGATGTTGCGGTCCATATCCAGCCCTCCATCTGGTTACGCACTGACACTACAACGGCAGTATCTAGTGATGCCCGGATTGAGTTGAGCGGGGATGAACTATCTGTTGAGAGACGTTCTCTTGTAGAGGCCAGAGACGAATAGGTCCGCATACTCTTCGGGGTTGGGGTTGATGCGCCACATGAGACCCATCTCGACAGCACTATCGAGTGCTGCGTCAAACTCTGCGGCTGTCTCGGTGGTCTGTGGCAGGTCGTAGTAGTCGAAGTAGATCCGACGAAGCTCATTCCTGTATGCCGGACCATGTCCGTTCGGCTCGCACATCAACTCACTGAGGGCTGCAATCATGTGCGGCCCGTTGAGTTCAGTACTGCGGGGGATGAGGAACGGGGTACGCCGGTCCTTCTTGTCGGTCATGCGGTCCACAACGGGAACCGGCTTGTAGGCGCATATCGCCGTGTTACTAGCAATCATCAGCTCAGGCTAAGCCAGGGGTATGACAGTCCCCGAACCCTACGACGAAGTGGTGCGGGGTAGTGGTGCACAACAGTGCGATGTGGTGCGTATGTGGTGCAAGCACTTGGTCTGGCTGTCGAAATTGCCTCTGACCTGCATCGATCGTGGTGCGCGATACTGGGATTGAACCAGTGACCTCTTCCGTGTCAGGGAAGCGCTCTCCCGCTGAGCTAATCGCGCGGGTCTTTATGGAGGTGGAGACGGGAATCGAACCCGTGTGCACGGCTTTGCAGGCCGTTGCCTCACCACTCGGCCACTCCACCGCTAGGGATGCCTGTCTACCCCTTCGAGCGGATGACGGGATTCGAACCCGCGACCCTCACCTTGGCAAGGTGATGCGCTACCAACTGCGCTACATCCGCGCGCAACGGATGAGATCGTCACCCGGTGCGAGTTGAAACAGTAGTCGAACGGAAGGTTTATTCACAAATCCCTTGCGTGCGCGGCCCGTCGGCGGCCGGACTGCGGTGTTTCCGGCGTCTCGTGCTAGCCTTTCACCTCGGTTGATCAGCCATCAACGATCAACATGCGGTCTCGTAGCTCAGTGGAAGAGCACTCGCCTCACACGCGAGGGGTCGCTGGTTCGAACCCAGCCGGGACCACAGAAGAAGTACAGACAGACGAGATCAGCGACTTACTCGCGCCCGTCCAGTTCGGCCAAGAACTCATCGATGGCTGGCCACGTCTCGTTGACACCGGCCGACAGCGCCACCAGTCCGAGGTGACTTGCCTCCACCGTGGTGAATCGAACGTCCGCAGACTTGAGCATCGTCACGCCGTGATGCACACACTCCCACGGTGCGATGGCATCACGGTGGCTGCCGAACAGCTGGATCGGCAACGTCAGAGCCGTCAGATCGAGGGTGTGACCGGCCACATTGACCACGCCAGCGGCGATCTCATCGTGATAGATGAATCGTCCCCACATCTGCGAGACGGCCCGTCCTGGGTAACCGGGGAAGGCGTCCTGGAATCGGTCGATCACTTCGGCCTTGGCCAACGCTTCGGTGTTGTCCAGATTGTTCAGGAGGAACCAGGGCCGCTTGATTTCTCGGTCCCATGAGGTGGCGCGGTAGGCGGCCTGCACCACTGGTGCGGGAATGCCGCCGAGCGCTCGTAGCACCGTGGTGACGGCATAGCCGTTGGTGCGTTTGGTGATTCGGCGTGCCTCGGGATACCCCGGGATTTGTCCGTAGTCCAACGGGGTGCCGATGGCGACGATCGAGCGGATCGGCAACCCGCGGTCGGCCGCGGCGGTTAAAAGGCTCAGGGTGCCGCCCAGGCTCCACCCAATCAGGTCCAGCTGCGCCTTGCCGGAATCGATGAGGACGCGCTCGATGGCCTGCGGAATGATGTCGGCGAAGAAGGCCTCCAGGCCCAGATGTCTATCTGCCCAGCCGATCTCACCGTAGTCGACGACGTAGGGCGTGCGACCCTGCTCGAGTAGGTGCGCCACCAGTGATTGACCCGGTGCTAGGTCGTAGCATGTCGCCGACGCTGCCAGCGGCGGAATCAACAGGACTGGGACAGCGCTGGACTCGCGCGGATCGTCAGTGCCGTAACGGCGCAACTGGCGGTGTGGTTCGTCGAACAGGGCAACATGGCTGGTTGGTGTGGGTGGGCGCACCCCGTCGCCGAGAGTGAGGGCGAACAAGTTCCTCGCCGAGACCGGAATCGAGACCATAGTGAGTTCGTGTGCTCCTTCGTGCCGGCATTGCCCGGCCTATTGATTAGCTCCGGAAAAGGTTTTCAGTAGACCGGCCGGATTTACAACGGTTTGTGGCATGTACGACATGTGGGTGCACGGCCGCCATCACGGCAGATCGTCTTCACGTGAGGGCAGTCTTGCCACTCTGGGGATCGTGTGTTGCCATACTTGCTTCGGTCGAGATGAACTGAAGCACGATAGGGGATACATGGGTGCGTTCACCGGCACCGGAGGAGTCACGAGCGCGTTGCCTCTCGGTGACCTATCACGGTGGTGGAGCTCGCCGTCACGCTACGACCAGATGATGGGCTACTTCTCGACGCGCTCCATGCGTGTGGCGCTGCGTGCTGCCGTCGGCGGATGTGCCGGCGCACTGGCCCTCATCCCACTGGCGATGGAGTTTTCGCCGATGGGGCCGCGCACTGGTGTATGGCGATGGCTCGACATTCTGGCGAGCCTGCTCGCATTTTTCTGGATGCTGCGCTGGTGGTTAGGGCCGCTGCCGAAGGAATCCGAATCTGTGGTCTTTTCGGTTACTTCGGTTGCCTCCGTGTGCATAGCCTGCTTCGCGGACTCCGACAGGGGCACCGGCATGCACGGCCTTATCTCCCTATCTCTGATGGCGATCTACATATGTTCCTTCCATGGCGCCCGGCTCATCGTTCTGTACTTGCTTGCATCTCTGGCCACACTGACCTTCCTTGCGATCGCTATTGACCTGCAGCAGGGTTGGGCCGTGGCCATGGCGGATTCGGTGGTCACCGCGACGCTGCTGGTCGGGGTGCCGCCGATCATCCACTTCGCACAGCTGGCGCTCACCAGCGATGCCAGGGCGGCCGGTATCGACCCGCTCACCGGCCTGCACAACCGGCGAGGATTCGATGATCAGTCGATGACCCTGGCCCAGGCGGCACGAGCTGATCGATCTGAGCTGAGCGTGATCATGATCGACATCGACCGGTTCAAACAGATCAACGATCGTTTTGGGCACGGTGTCGGCGATCAGGTGATCGCCGATGTGGGCTCCCACATCAAGGCGATTTCGGGCAGCGGCGCCGTAGTTGGGCGTGTTGGCGGCGAGGAGTTCTGCGTCGCACTACTCGGGCCTGCCTCGCAGGCGCGAGAGGTCGCCGAGCAGATCCGGGCCGGTTCGGAATCGCTAGATGGCATGGTCACGGTGACGGTGAGTGTCGGGCTTGCCAGCTGCCCATCGCCCACGTCGAATACCGCTCCGGACAACCTCATTGGGCAATTGGTCGCCGATGCCGATCATGCGATGTACTCCGCCAAGCGGCAGGGCGGCAACCGGCTTGAGGTCTGGGACGTCACCGGTTAAGCGGCACCGCTATTCGATACCGGCTATCGACCCTGCGGGCTGAGAGAACGCGCGCAGCATGGCGGGGAAGGCCAGGCGTTCCAGCATGCGCGTCTCGGCCAGCTCAGGTTCGACGTAGAACTGTGCGGCCACACCTTCACGCAGCGCGGTGGCAAGCCGGGCAATGAGCTCGGCATCGATGACCAGTTCCCGCTTCGCGATCGTCATCAGTTCGTTGATGATGCCGGCGGCCTCGCGCCGCAGCCGTGCGTCGTGCTCGGCCAGCACCGCCGCGGCGCTGGGCTCACGGATCGCGTACAACGTGAACTCCATGCTGATGAGATACCAGCGGCGTTGCGCAGGCCCCTTGTCGTCGATAGTGGCGATGAAGGTGCTGATGGGGTCGGGACTCGTGCGGCATTTATCCAGCGCTGCCCGCAGCGCGGCGATCAGCTGGTCGCTGCTGGCATCGAACAAGGTAAAGAAGAGTTCATCCTTACCCGTGAAGTTCGAGTAGAACGCGCCTCGGGTGAATCCTGCCTTTTCGCAGATGTTCTCGATGCTGGCGCCATGGAATCCGCGGTCGGCGAACACATCGAGTGCGGCCTCCATCAGGCGGGCGCGGGTCTGTTCGCGTCGGCGCGTCGAACCGGTCGTCATGGGCGCCCCTTCCGTGGTGTGATCCGTGAAACATATTGTCGATACAGATATGTATCCTACAGTGAGCGCACGCAAAACAGCTGGAGAACCTGCGAGATGGCGGTAGGGCGATTCGTAATGGTCGGCCATCTGGTTAATCTGTATTCAAACACTATTCGCTTCAGCATCTTCGGATGCTGCTCCTCTTGACGGGTTTTCTGCAGCGGGGGTAGCTTGTGATCATCAGATACAGATATGTATTGAAAGGTGGGTACATGACCTCCGGAGATGTTGTGGTGGACGAAGGGTTGTCCGCGTACATGGTCGGCTCCGCCGATGCCGTCCCGATGAGTCCGGCACCGGCAGCGACGGTCGAGCAGGAGCGTGATCGCCGACTGCGCGAGTTGGCAGCGGCATTCCGGATATTCGGGGCATTCGGCTTCTCCGAAGGGGTGGCCGGGCACATCACCGTCCGGGACCCGGAGTTCCCCGACACGTTCTGGGTGAACCCCTTCGGCATGAACTTCCGTCACATCACCGTGTCCGACCTGATCCAGGTCGATCACGACGGCAACGTGATCACCGGCAGCCGGCCGGTGAACAGGGCGGCGTTCTGCATTCACTCCGAGGTGCACAAGGCCAGGCCCGATGTGATCGCGGCGGCGCACGCGCACTCGATACATGGCAAGGCGTTCTCATCGCTGGGGCAGCCGCTACTGCCCATCACGCAGGATGCATGCGCCTTCTACGAAGACCACGCGGTGTACACCGACTACCGCGGCGTGGTCAGCGACCTCGAAGAAGGCCGGGCGATCGGATCCGCGCTCGGGTCCACCAAGGCAGTGATCTTGCAGAATCACGGGCTGCTTACCGTGGGCCACTCGGTGGCGGAGGCCGCCTGGTGGTTCATCACGATGGAACGCTCCTGCCAGGCGCAGCTGCTCGCCATGGCCGCTGGTGAACCGCGATCGATCGACCATGACACCGCCGTCTCGGTCTACAACCAGATCGGCACCCCCGTCGCCGGATGGTTCCAGTTCCAGCCGCTCTGGGACGACGTGATCAAAACGGCCCCCGAGGCCCTGCGATGATGCCCGGAATCGAGGGGCGCCCGATATGAGCACCACGGTCGAGCAAGCCAGGAAGCTCAACGACACCGCGCTGACCATCGACATGCACACCCACGGCCTGAGCATTGTGCCGCGGTGGCTGCGCACATTGGGCGCCAAGACAATAGACATGCAGTCCGAACCGCTGTCGCAGTTGCCCAAGGGCAAGGTGAACCTCGCTATCGTCACCGCGGTCGGGGACGCATTGCTGGGTACCGCATGGCGACTGCGCTCGCCATGGAATGGCGTGAAGGCCCAGCTGGAGCTGGCCCGGGCCGAGGCCTCCGCGGCGGGTATCGCGGTGGTGGAGACCGTAGAGCAGATCGAAGCAGGAGACACCGCCACAGTCATGCTCGGTGTCGAAGGCGCCGATGTCGTGGGAGCACAACCGGATCGGCTGATCGACCTTCACCGCATGGGAGTGCGGGTGCTGGGTCTGGTGCACTACGCGGACAACGCCCTCGGAACGATCGGTACGTCGGTGACCGGGAGCAGGGGCAGCCGGGCAGTGCGGGCCGGCCGATACTCCTCGGGCCTGACCGCCCTCGGTAAAGAGGTTGTCGCAGAAGCCAACCGGCTGGGCATGCTGATAGATCTGGCGCACGCCGACGCGGCTACCACCTTGGCGGTCTGCGATCAGACGTCCGCACCGGTGGTCAGTTCGCACACCGGCGCATTGGCGGTCCATGAATTTCCGCGCTACATCAGCGACGAGGAGGCGCGTGCGATATCCGCCACCGGCGGCCTGATCGGATTGTGGCCGATGGGGTTTCGCGGCGTCGGCATGCGAGACCTGGATGAGTTCGCGCGGCACGCCTCGCACCTGGCAGAGCTGGTCGGCCCCGAGCACCTCTGCATTGGAACGGATATGAACGGCATACCCAGGTATGTCCCGGGGTTCGACGGGCCCACCGGATTTCCGTCGCTGATCGACGCACTGTTGCGCACCGGCTTCGATGCGCCCGGGGCAGCCGGGGTTCTCGGCGGCAATGCCCGGCGCGTCCTGAAAGAAACCCTCCCCGGTCCGTCCGCGAGCGGGCCCACCCCATAACCCTCTCATTCATTGGTAGCAAAGGAGTTCGGATGGCCAAGGCTCAGATCGAAACCAACGCGGCGCCAGATCCCGTCGGCGCCTACTCGCAAGCCGTACGCATTGGTGACACCCTGCAGGTGTCCGGGCAAGTGGGGATCAATGCCCAGACCCGTTCCCTGGCCGGAGAGACCGTCTACGCGCAGACCGTCCAGACATTGCGCAACATCGAGGCGATCTTGAATGCGGCCGGAGCCGATTTCGGCGATGTGCTGATGCTGCGGGTATTCCTTCACGCACCAGAAGGATTCGCCGAGCTGAACAAGGCCTTCGAGGACACCATCAGCAAGCCCTACCCGGCGCGGACCACCCTTTTCGGTGGGCTCCCGCCCGGGCTGCTGGTGGAGATAGATGCGCTCGCGAAGCTTTCCGGGACAGAGGATTGACCATGCGCATTCATCACCTGAACTGTGGCACGATGACGCCCGTCGGGAAACGGCTCATGGAAGGCGCTGGAGCACCCTGGCAGCGCGGCCGGCTGATTTGCCATTGTCTGCTCGTCGACACCGAAACGCGGCTGCTGCTTGTCGACACCGGATTCGGCCTGCGCGATATCGCCGATCCGGTGGCCAGGATCGGCCGTCCCCTCAAGCTTCTGCTCAACCCTCGGTTCGCCGAATCGGAGGCAGCGGTGCGCCAGGTGCAGGCACTCGGTTATGACCCTGCCGATGTCACCGACATCGTGCTCACCCATCACGACCACGATCACGTCGGCGGAGTCGACGACTTTCCCAACGCACGTTTGCATGTGCACGCCATCGAAGCAGAATCCATACGCGCGCAGCTGACACTTCATGACAAGGTGCGCTACAGCGGGCAGCCCGAACTCATGGGACGTAGAGAAGGTGACCGCTGGTCCGAGTATTCGATTGGTGGCGATCAGTGGTTCGGCTTCCGCGCCGTGCGGCAACTCCACGGTCTGCCGGAGGAGATCGCGATCATTCCGCTTCCGGGGCATAGCCGCGGGCATGTCGGCGTGGTGATCGACACCGGTGGCATCGGGCGCCCGCGGTGGCTCGTACACGCGGGTGATGCCTTCATGCACCCCGATGAAATGCTCACAGATCCACGATGCCCCTTGGTGTTCAAGGTGTTTCAGAGTCTGGTGCAGGCTGATGCCACCTCGCGGCTGTACAACGCGCAACAGCTACGTGAGCTGGCCACGCGCGACGACGTGGAGGTCATCAACTCGCACAATCCGTACTATTGGGACCGTGCCCGCGCGACCGCGCAGAGCGTTGAGGTTGGAGCCCAATGAGAATCGCTGTCGCGGGAGCCGGAAGCATCGGCTGTTATGTGGGCGGCAGGCTGCAGGCCGCCGGGCATGACTTGGTGTACATCGGCCGCGCCGCCCTAGGCGAGTCGATCACCGAGCGTGGTCTCGCTCTTTCGGACTATCTGGGTTGGTCGGCGACGATTCCCGGAGACAAATGCGTGTTCTCCGAAGACATCGATGCGGTGCACGCCGCCGATGTAGTGCTGGTGACGGTGAAATCGGCCGCGACCGCGGAGATGGCGGCGTCGCTGGCCGACCGGCTCCGCCCCGGAGCTGTGGTGGTCAGTCTGCAGAACGGGATACGCAACCCCACCGAGATATCGCGATACGTCACGCAACACCGCGTGATCACCGGAATGGTCGGCTTCAACGTCGCGCAGGTCGGGCCAGCGCACTTTCATCAGGGCACACAGGGAAAGTTGTCGATCTCTACGGGTGCGGAGTCCCTGGCACAGGCACTGACCGAGAGCGGATTGCCTACCGCCGTGCGTGAGGACATGTCGGCGGTGCAGTGGGGAAAGCTCGTGGTCAACCTCAACAATGCGGTCAACGCACTCTCGGGCTTGCCGCTGAAAGCCGAACTGGGACAGCGACACTACCGTCTAGTGCTGGCCGCTGCGCAACGCGAAGCACTGGGGCTGCTGCGCCGCAGTGGCCAGGCAGTGGTCAGTCCTCTTGCGGCGCCGCTCGCGTTCATGCCCTGGGTGCTGCGGATGCCGGACGCCGTGTTCGCCCGGGTAGCCCGGCAGATGGTCGAGATTGACCCTCAGGCGCGCTCGTCCATGCTGGACGACCTCACCCGTGGCAGGCCGACCGAAATCGACTACATCAACGGGGAAGTAGTCGAGCTTGCCAAGAAGCTCGGCGTCAGTGCGCCCGTCAACGCCGCGCTCGTCAGCCTGATCCACCAGGCAACCGCATCCGGTGAGAAGTGGTCGGGGCCAGAACTGCGCCGCGAAATCGACGATCGGACGGCGGCGAAAGTCCGCTAGTAGACAGCCCCACAGCGATCCGGCAGGGTTAACGCGCCACGAACGGCGGTGGAACTCCTTCTAGGATCGCGTTTCCTGCGCCAGGATGGCCGCATGGCTGAGATCGACCTCTCGCTGTTGGACGTCCCGCGAACCGGGCCCGTCCCAGATCCCGAGGCCTACCTGCGTGCCGCGATCGCCTGGCATTTCGGCGAGGACACCGGGTCGGCGTTCTGGTTGCGCACCGCGCAGACCCTGAACTTCGACCCGTTGACCGACGTAAAGGTTTTCGAGGACCTTCGGCTGTTCCCGAACCTGGTCAACGAGCTGCGTGATGCACCCGTCGAGGACCTCATCCCGCGCGGCTACGGAACCCCGGCGCCGGTGCCCAAGATCTTCGAATCCGGTGGCACCACCGGTGCACCCAAACGCACAGCGCAACTACCCGATTGGGTTGAGCAGGTCACGCAATGGCAGGTCGAGGACTTCACCGCCGGCGGCTTCGTGGCAGGGCAGGGTCTGTTGTTCCTCATGCCCAGTGGCCCGCACGGGGTCGGTCATTTCTCGCGTGCGGTCAGCGAGCGGCTCGGTTCGGTGTTCTATGCGGTGGACCTCGACCCACGGTGGGTCAAGAAACTCTCCGCACGCAACGCCACCGCCGAAGTGTCTGGGTATGTCGAGCACGTCCTGGAGCAGGCCAGGTTCGTGCTGCAGACCCAGCGGGTCGCCAACCTGCACACCAGCCTGCCGCTGCTGGGCGCCATCGCCCGCGACGACGCCATGGTGGACCTGGTCAACCAGAAGATCCGCTACATACTGATCAGCGGCGCCCACGTAGACCTGGACACTCTCGATCTGCTCCGCGAGATCTTCCCGACCGCCGAGATCGCGATGGCCTTCGGCAGCACAATGATCTTGTCCCAGGCAAGGACTCGCGTTGACGGGGACGCCTTCGTCTTCGACCCGCGCTCACCCTACGTGGTGTTCTGGGTGATCGATCCCGATACGGGGGAGTGTGTGCCCTACGGTGAGCGCGGCCAGGTGGTGATGAATCACATCAGCAAGGGCATGTTCATTCCGAACAACCTCGAACGCGACACTGCGATTCGAATGAATGGCCCGGACAATCAGATTGGTGATTCCGTCAGTGAAGTGGTCCCGGTCGCCAACTTTGAGGGCGAGCCGGTGATCGAGGGCGTTTACTGATCGTGATCGCGCTTGACGCCCTTGGCCCCGGTGGCGAGTACCGCACCCGAAACCGTGAGGTGATCACCGATGTGACCGGAGCGCCGGTCGCCGAGCTGAGCATCGCGCCCCCGCTGTATGTGAGCCGCAGCATTCAGGCGCAACGCACGGTCAAGCCCCTCCCACACGATCGGTGTAACGCCGCGCTGGCAGACGCTGCCGCGATCTTCGTCGACGCGCAGCTCGGCGGCCTCGGCTTCGAGCAATACGTCGAGGTGGTCAGCCGGGTGTCGGGGCTACCGATCGCGATTGCACGGGCCAGTGCCCGTGGTGTCGCCGACGCGGTACGGGTCGCGGCCGATTCGGTGGCGCCTGCCCGCCCGATGGGCGCCGCCATCGACTGGCGCGACGAGCGCACCCGGCGAGGAAGCGCGGTGTGGGCGCGCCGCGGCGAGGTGCTCGCCGTGCACGCGTCCGGGAACAGCCCTGGTGTGCACAGCACGTGGGCGCAGGCGCTGGCGCTGGGTTACCGGGTGGCCATCCGTCCATCGCGGCGCGAACCCTTCACCGGACACCGGCTTGCCAATGCACTACGCCAGGCCGGATTTCGGCCCGAAGATGCCCTCTATCTACCCACTGACCATGCGGGCGCGGCCGAGATCATCACCGCCGCCGACCTTGCCGTCGTCTACGGCGGCCAAGACGTCGTTGACGGCTATGCCGACGACCCGACGGTGCTGACGAACGGGCCGGGCCGCACCAAGATCCTGATCACTGCCGAACAGGACTGGCGCGACTACCTTGACGTCATCGTCGAGTCGATCAGCGGGCAGGGCGGGATGGCCTGCACCAACGCCACCGCCGTTCTCTACGAAGGTGATCCGCGACCCCTGGCCGAAGCGATCACCGCCAGGCTGGCGACGATCCCGGCGCTTCCGATCACCGACGAACGCGCTGCGCTACCAGCTCAGCCCATAGCGGCGGCCAGGCGCTATGCCGAGCACCTGGCGGCCGTATCTGTCGGCACCACAGCGCTGCTGGGCGCCGACCAGGTGGTCGCAGATCTCGGTGACGGCTCGGCGGTACTGCGACCGGCAGTACACCTGCTGGCGCGACCAGACATCGGCCCACTCAACACGGAGCTGGCGTTCCCATGCGTGTGGGTCTCGCCGTGGACACGCGCCGACGGCCTTGCCCCGCTGCGGCATTCCTTGGTGATCAACGCGATTACCAAGGACGAGGAGCTGATCGATGATCTGCTCAACGAGCCGACGGTCGCCAACGTGTACAGCGGCAGGCATCTCACGTCGTATGCGGCTTTCGACGTTCCGCACGACGGATTTCTCGCGGACTTCTTGATGCGCACCAAGGGCATCATCCGCGACTGATATCAGGGTTGCGGTGCCCAGGGGCCGTGGCCGCCAACCGACTCGACACGGATGCGGGTGAGGTACCCCTCGGGAGAGCCGGGCGGCGGGAAGTGCTCGTCGGAGCCCAGCAGGGCGATCGCGAGCTGACTGAGCAGCTCGGGTGCGCCGCCTTCTACGACCCGAGCCGAACCGGTCACGGACAGGTACTCGCGCTGCTGTCCGGGCTGGCTGGGCGCCAGGATGGTCACGGCGACGTGGGGATCGCGCCGGATGTTGCGCAGCTTCTTGTAATTGCCGGACAGATGAGCGGCCACCAGCTCGTCGCCCTCGGGCGTGGATTGCACGGCTACCCACACCACGGACACCTGTGGAGTGCCGTCGGGATTGATGGTGACGAGCGTGGCATCAGCACCCGCCCCGATGAGTGCGCGCGCGGCGTCATGAAGTTCCATGTGTGGTAGCTACCTCTGCGCCGATGATTTCATTCCCGCACGGCGTCAATGTGCCGGAAAAAACCGCGCGATGGCGGGGCGCAGACGCGAGGTCTCGAAGTCGTCGATGGGCAGCGCGAGCTGCTCAAGAACCAGTCCGTTGACGGCGGTGAGCAGGTCGGCGGCATCTGCCTCCGGATCGCTCACGCCGGCTCCGCGCAGCTCCTGGGCGAAGGCGGCGCGCTGGGTGGTGCCCCATTCGTCAAGGGTGGCCCGCAGGCTGGGGCGGCGAGCGACCTCGAGGAAGAATTCGTAGCGGGCGATTGCCGCGTCGCGGTCGTCGGACAGAGTCTCGGTGACATAGCGGGACAGCCGGTCGATGCGTTCGGAGATCTTCGCGTCGGGCAGCTCGGTGAACAGCGCCCGCACTTCTTCGATCTGCCGGGTGGCCAAGCGCCGCAGCGCTTCGTCCAGGAGCTGATCGAGGGTGCCGAAGTAGTAGCGGGCGATCCCATGAGTTGTCCCCGCCTCGGCGGCAACCGCACGGTGAGTCACCGCGCGCGCACCCTCACGTGCCAGTAGACGGATCGCGGCATCCAAAAGCGACTCTCGGCGGGCAGCGCCCCGGGCCATGCGTGGCTCGCGCACCGGAGACGTCATGGGCGTCATCGTACTGGCGCACATTTCCTTAAACTTCTCCATTTGGAGAAAATAAGAGATACGGTGGCGCCCATCGACGAACGGCGGGAGGCCTCAATGACCAACACACTCATCACCGGCGCACTGGTGCGCACCTTCGACCCGGCCATCCCCGAGGCCGACGCGCTGGTGCTTTCGGACGGGCGCGTTGTCGCCGTGGGAGACCGGCGGGAGATGGACGATGTGGCCGGAGCCGCTGCGCACCGCGTCGATGCCCAAGGCGCCGTAGTACTGCCCGGTCTGGTCGACACCCACCCGCATGTCATGCATTTCGGGATGCTCTCCGGTGGACTCGTAGATCTCACCGACGCGGTCGATCACGCGGACATCGTGGCCAGAATCCGCGCGAAGGCCGCGGAAACCGAGCCGGGTGAATGGATCATGTGTACCCCGGTGGGCGAGCCGCACTACTTCATTCGCCGTTCGGAGCGCGACCTGGCCGAGCGGCATCTGCCCGACCGATGGATCCTGGACACCGCCACCGACGCGCATCCCGTGCTGATTCAGGCCTGGGCGCCGCGCATGCCGAACGTGGTGGCCTTCAACAGCGCTGGCCTGCGCACCGTAGGTCTGAGCGCACTCATCCCGGACCGGGTATGTGACGTCGAGATCGAGAAGAACGAGGCCGGTGATCTGACCGGGATCCTGCGCGGACCGGTCACCAACTACTACACCTACGACCCCTTCTGGGGGCAGATCCTGACCAAGCTGCCGCGCCCGAGCCTGGAGAACGCCGTCGCCGGAACCCTCGCGGAAATGAGTCGCTATACCGCACAAGGAATTACCAGCGTGTACGAGGGGCACGCCATGGAACCCGAACACGTGGCGCTGTACCGGCATTTACGTGCGACCAACGCGCTGAGCATGCGGGTGCTGGCGACTCTAGATGTCGAGTCCGTCATCTTCTATCCGTTTGACCCGCTACCACAGCACGAATTCACCGCCAGACTGCGCGAACTCGCCGGCCAGGCACTCGATCTGGAGGACGACATGCTGCGCCTCAACGGGCTCACGATGAGTCCGGGCGGCCCATGCTTCTCGGGATACTTCGCGACCTACGAACCGTGCGCCGACCCCTTCGGGCGCCCGACACGGGGCAAGCGCTTCTTGTCGCTGGACAAGGAGGAAGCATTTGTGCGGTTCTGTGCTGCCGAGGGGATCCGTGCGAATCTGTGTTTGGGTGCGTTCCGGGAGCACGACGATTTCCTCGATATCGCCGAACGTGTTGTGCGGGAGTACGACTTCCGTGACAAGCGCTGGATTCTGCAGCACGCCATGACCATCACACCCAAGCAGGCCCAGCGATACGCGGATCTGGGATTTCAGGTGACCACCAGCGCGGGCTTCGCGTGGGGAAAGGGCGCCATGTATGGCGAGCGCATCGGCCGGCATGTGTGGCAAGACCTGGAGCCGCTGCAGCGGTTGATCGACACCGGGCTGGATCTGGCCGGCGGTTCGGACTGGGGGCCGAAGAATCCGTGGGAGCAGATCGAGCTGGCCCAGACGCACCGTTTCGCGGGCAGCGACCATCACAACGACGGGCCCGACCAGAAGATCTCGAGGCTCGAGGCGCTGAAGATGTGGACCACGGGTGCAGCCGCGGTGCTGGGCTGGCCCGAAATCGGTGCACTGACACCGGGCAACTATGCGGACGTGATCATCGCCGACCGAGATCCACTGACCTGTCCGCTCGACGAGCTACGCGGCACGCGGGTGCTGCGGACCTACCTCGGCGGCCAGACGGTATACGACAGTGGCGAGTTGACGTCGCCGGCCGCACAATCGCAGGTGGTGCACTCGTGAGCGCGGCAGACAAAGTACTCGACCGTGTCGATGATCTTCGCGATGAGCTGCTCGACACACTTACCCACGCCATCGCGCTGCGCAGCGTGAATCCGACCTACCCCGACCAGGACTATGACGACCTGGTGGGCGGCGAATCCGATGTGGCGCGTCTACTGGCCGGCGTCCACCGGCAGGGCGGAGCCGAAACGGAGCTGTTCGGCGAGGTGACCGGACGAGACAACGTGGTCGGTGTGCTTCGGGGGAGCGGGGGAGGGCGATCGCTGATCTTCAACGGCCACCTCGACGTCGTGCCCGCCAACGACTCCGACGAATGGACCCACGATCCGTTCTCGGGATTTCATGATGAAACCCACGTTTGGGGACGTGGCTCCGTGGACATGAAGAGCGGATTGGTGGCACAGGCCTTTGCCGCCAAGGCATTACGGGAATCAGGTGTGCAACTGCGGGGTGACCTGATCCTGCAGGGCGTGGTCGGCGAAGAGAACTTCGAACATCACCTGGGCACCTCGGCCGTGCTTGCCCGCGGCTACACCGCCGACGGCGCGATCATCGCCGAACCCACCGGGGCGCGACGTCCTCTGACCGTCATGCCGGCCACCCCCGGCGTGCTCGTCATGCGCATCACCGTCAGCGGCCGCTCCGGTCATGCGTCGGCGCGTTCCCTGATGCGCGCCCAAGCGGCCAGTGCTCCAGACGCCGAACCCGTTGCGGTCAGCGCCATTGATGCGGCACTGTCGATTCACGCGGCGCTGTGCGGGCTGGAGATCCAGTGGGAGCAGACACGCACCGACCCGCTCTTTGAGCGCGGGCAGTTCACCATCGGTCTGGACGTGATCGACGGGGGTGCCCGCAGTGGCCGCAACGTCGCCTTCATCCCCGACGAAACCGTGCTGGACTACGCGGTCTTCTATCCGCCCGCGGCCAGCCTGGCCGAAATTCAGGCCGAGATCCTCGAGACGGTGGCCGCCGTCGTCACGGCAGATCCCTGGCTGCGGCGCGAACCTCCGCGCATCGAATGGCCGATGCACTATCCGGGCGGGCGAACGGACAAGTGTGACCCGTTCTGCCAAACCGTGATCGCCGCACGCGAAGAGGCTGCCGCCGGGTCCACATTCAGCGGGCCCCCGGAGGTCCAACCATTCCCCACGGCAACCGATCTCACCTGGTTCACCGCTGCGGGGATTCCTGCTGTCGGCATGGGCCCGGGTGCGTTGGCCATGGCACACGCGGTGGACGAGCGCTGTGCGATCGACGAAATAGTCTGTGCCACCAAGGCCTACGCACTGGCCGCGATGCGTTGGTGCGGTGTGCAATGACCGAGACGGCCCAACGTACGCCGGTCGCCCCGTACATGGCGGTCGGGTTGTCGACCATTGTCCACGGCATCGGTAGGCGAGACGACATCGCGCGCAACCTGGACAACATCGAGGAGGCCATCCATGCCGCGGTCTCGATTGTCGGCATCAACCTGCCGGTGAAGCTGGTCGCCCTCGCCGAGGGCGCGCTGACCGGCTTTACCGACGAGGTCTTCAACCTTCCGCATATCCGCAGTGCTCGTGAGCTTTTCATCGACATTCCGGGGCCGGAGACAGATCGCCTGGCTGCGCTGGCGCGGACGTATGAGACGTACATCATCGTGCAGTGCAAGGCTCGCTGGCCCGAGATCATCGCAGACCGATTCTTCAACGTCATGGTGGTGATCGCGCCCGATGGTGAGATCGTGCACCGAGCGGCCAAGAATCACGTCTGGTGCCGTGAGCACTCGTGCACCCCGCATGACGTGTACGACCGATGGGTGCAGCTGTTCGGCGACGGGATCGATGCCTTCTATCCAGTGCTGCGTACCCCGGACATCGGCGCTATCGGCACGCTGTGTTGCAGCGACGGTGAGTATCCGGAAGCCGTGCGGGCCTTGGCATTCAACGGCGCAGAGGTGGTGTATCGGCCCAGCGAGGCGGTGCCGATGACGGCGGCCGGTTCGGACGCCGGTGGTACCTGGTTGCTGCAGAACAGAGCGCACGCGCACTTCAACGGCCTGTACATGGTGTGCCCCAACTCCGGACCCGTCTACTCCACACCCGCCGCCGAGCATCCGGTCGACATCGCAGGCGGCAACGGTCACATTGTCGACTACTACGGACACGTGATCGGGCAGGCGTCCTCGGGAGCGAACGCGATTGTCGCGGCGCCGGTGGATGTCGAGGCTCTGCGCCAGTTCCGCGCCATGAATTTGAACTCAAATTGGCTCAAGGATATTCGGACAGAACTGTTCCGGCGCATGTACGACCGGCCGATCCACCCGGCCAACCTGTGGCTGCACCGGGAACCGGGGCGCCATGCCGAGGTTGACGACATCTATCGATCCAACATCGCCAGGCTTGTTGACGCGGGCACGTATACCGAACCTGCTCATCGGTTTCCGGGCGCGCGTCATCTGCCAGGGCCCGGAGATGGCGATATGGACGCAGTCCTGGCGAACTGGTCGCCGTAGCACGGTGGGCACCGTCCCGAAATCGTTTATTGCAGAACGGTTGTGGTGTTCGTCCCGTAGGGGACCTGCGGGTTGGTGCCCAGTGGAGTGCGAGGGTTGGCGCCCTCATGGGTGGGCTCGTGAAATCCTCGGTCGTACAGGTTGGTGCCGGGCTGGGTGCAGGCCCCGCCGACGCGCGGTGCGCCGCCCGCGCACGCGGTCCGGCAGCTGTGGTTGTACGGCGTCTCGCCGGCCGAACACACCGGGAGGTCTGCAGCCGCCACCGGGGCGATGAACATCGCGGCCGGGGCGCCCAGGGCTCCGGCGAACAGCGCGATGCCAGCGGGCAGGGAAACCATGAGGTTCAGAGCTCCTAAAAACGCATGAATCGAAGTTGAACAAAAGGTTACACATCATAACGATTCGAATGCTCGGAAGCTTTGCTGAAAAATGCGCCTTTTTGTCTTTCGGCGCTAAATGCCCGAGACACGCCCGCTTATTAGACACGCCAGTGAAGTAGCTGTATCCGTCACCCAGCTAACATGTAGGTTACCGGGGGAGGGTTATGTGTGCAGCAACCGATCGCGCGTCGCTCACAGTGCGTGCAGGTAGCGCTGAGTTACCACACGTTGTAGCTGCTTGACCACCAGATTGCCCACCCGGACCCACCAGTACGACGGCCTGGAGAATGCGGTTATCTCTACGGAGACAACGCCATTGGATGGATCAAAGCGCACAATGAAGACCTCTTCGCCGGTTTCCGGGTGTCCTCGAAGCGTGCCGTATGCGAAACCGCGCCGATTCGGCTCGTCCACCACGTACACGATGCGGCACAGCGCCCAGAACGGCCATAGCCGCGTCATCACGTTCACGCCGACGGCGGCCTCCGGTGCCGACGTCTGTACGGGCAGCCCGATCCCACGTTGGATACCGAATCGCATGAGGCTTGCGGCAGCCTCGTCGAACCGCGCCCTACCCGCTCCGATCTGCCGAGATTCGCGCACATGGTGATATCCGGAGGGTAACTCGGTGGCCGTTGCGCCGATCTCGGAGTAGGTGAACGGGAGCTGGCTCAGCCGTGCAATATCCACCCCAATAACGTAGGGGAGTATGACCACCGAGGAAGCAGTAACAGCGCATGAGGGTGGCGGGTTCAATCCGCCCGATCCCACCCTCAAGGGCGGCCCCGACTACGGCCGTTTCATCGATGCGCTGCGGACTCTGCAGGATCGCGCTCGCGCCGCCCTGCCACCCGATGAGGTGATCACCAGCCTGGCCAACCAGCTCGAGGCCATGAACGAGCTGCTGGACCCGTACGAGGTTTCGGAGTGGGACTCGCCCTCGGGCCGTCGCACCGATCTTCCGCTGCGTGGAAACATCCTGCTGGTCCCGATGACAATCGATAGCTTCGACAACGGAGTGCTCACCGGCACAGCCACTTTCGGGCGCTACCACCTGGGCCGAAACGGGGCGGTGCATGGCGGATGTCTCGGCCTGCTCTTCGACACGATCATCGGCACCGGCACGATGCTGCTCACGGACCTGCGCAAGCTGCGTACTGCGTACCTGAACATCAACTACCGCAAGGTCACGCCGATCGAGAAGGAGCTGCAGTTCGACTGCACCCTGGACCGCGTCGAGGGCCGCAAGGTGTACCTGACCAGCAGATTGCTCGACGGCGACGATGTGCTCGCCGAGGCCGACGCTCTCTTTGTGAAGCTCAATCCCGGTCAGCCGTGAGCGGCCGTACCCGTCGGTGGGCCCGATGGCGCGACGGGGTGCGGGACCGTCCGGCATTGAACGTCTTCTACCGCATGGCGGTTGCGATCATCGGTCTGGCAGTGCTGGGTGCGGGCATCATTGCGATCCCCTATCCGGGGCCCGGCTGGGCGATCGTCTTCCTCGGCCTGGCGATTCTTGCCTCCGAGTTCTCTTGGGCAAGAAAGCTTCTCCACGCAGTCAGGGCCCGGTACGACAGGTTCATGGCCTGGTTTTCCACTCAACCTCAGTGGTTGCGGGGGATCGGGGTGCTGTTCACCGCGGCGTTGGTGGTGGTCACGCTGTGGGTGTTGGGTGCGGTCGGCTGGGTCGCCGCGCTGGCCGGAATCGAGGCGCACTGGCTGAAGAGCCCGCTAGGGTTTGGCGGCTGACCTCCGCCGCACCCGGTCGATGACGGTCGCCCACAGCACCTTCGAGCCCGCCACGACCTCCGCGCCGGCATCGCGTGCCGAGATCATGCCCTTCATCATCAGCACCGCATCTGCCTTGTTGCGGGTCGAGGCCTTGCTGATGTGGCCGGTATCGAACGGTGGCCGCGGGTCGTACTCGATGCACAGCTGAGTGGCCTCGGCGCGCGGCTGTCCGGCGATCTCGCCGACGAGCCACAGACCAAGATCGAGCCCTGCGGACACCCCTGCGGCGGTAATCACCTTGCCGTCACGGACGATTCGCTTGTCCCGCTGGGGATTGGCCCCAAAGGTCGTGAGCACCCGCTGCCCGGCCCAATGGCAGGTGGCGTCCTTTCCCCGCAAGATCCCGGCGGCACCGAGAATGAGCGACCCGCTACACACCGATGCGGTCCACGTCGTGCCCAGGTGAACCTTCCGCAGCCAGGTGAGAACGCCGTCGTCGGCGGCGGTGGTCATGGTGGCCGGTATCGAGCCGCCGATCAGGACGATGTCCGGTGCCGGGGTCTCATGGAAGGAATGCGTGGCGCCGACCACCAGGACACCGCTATCGGTCACTATCGGCCCCGGCTCGTGCCAGACGAATCGAAACTCGGCATCGGGCAGCCCCCTCAGCATTTCGTAGGGGCCTATCGCGTCGAGCGCCGTCATGCCCGGGTACGCCAGGATCGCTATCTGCATGATTGCCATGGTTGTCGACCGATCACGGCGGCAGAAGTGGCCAGATAGACAGTATCCAACGAGATATTGCCAACAACGAGTTACGCTCGCCGTATGCATTCCGTTCCGGCGGGCTGTTCGGGCGAGCCTCACTCGGTACTCGTCCTCGCCCTTCCCGACACCATCGGGTTCGACCTGGCGACCGCTGTGGAGGTGTTTCGCCGCGTGCACCTCGCCGACGGCACTCGTCCGTACCGGGTGCGGGTGTGCGGCACGGCGCCCGTCGTCTCTGCCGGACCGTTCGGTATCGCCACAGATCTTGGGCTTGAGGCTCTTTCGAACGCCGACACGATCGTGGTGCCCGCGCGCAACGACGTGACCGCGCCCACGCCCGACGGCGTCATCGAGGCACTGCAGGCCGCGCACGCCCGCGGTGCGCGCATCGCTTCCATCTGCGCCGGAGCCTTCACGCTCGCCGAGGCCGGAATTCTGGACGGCAAGCGTGCCACCACACACTGGCTCGCCGCTGACCTGTTTCGGCAGATGTATCCGGACGTACGCCTGGACGCCGATGTGCTGTACGTGGACGAGGGCCAGGTGCTCACCTCCGCCGGGGCTTCGGCCGGGCTCGATCTGTGTTTGCACATGGTCACGTGCGATCACGGCACGGCGGTCGCTGCCGAGGCGGCCCGGGTGGCCGTCGCGCCGCTGCACCGAGACGGCGGTCAAGCTCAATACGTCATCAGGAACCGTCAGCGCACCGAGGCCGGCCTCGGTGAGATGCTGGCGTGGATCGAGCACAACGCCCATCGAGAACTTTCTCTGGAGGACCTCGCGGTCCAGGCATCCACCAGCGTGCGCAGCCTCAACCGGCGGTTTCGGGCCGAAACGGGACAGACGCCGATGCAGTGGCTCACCGGCGTGCGGGTCCGTCATGCCCAGCAGCTGCTGGAATGTTCGGCGGACTCCGTGGAGTGGATCGGGCGCGAGGTGGGGTTCGGTTCACCTGCGAATTTCCGGGAGCAGTTCCGCCGGCTCACCGGGGTCTCCCCGCTCGCTTACCGGAATACCTTCCGGGCACGATCGGCCTGAGTGCTCTCGGTGCCCATCGGCTGGGAAGGCGCTGGTGTGGACCGATAGCATGAGTTCGCAAACCCCCCGTCTCTGAAGTGGAGAACTGCTGATGACTGCGCCCAACCCGTCTTCCCCTGTGCCCCCTATCCGGGTGCCGGCCGGGACGACGGCGGGGACTGCGGTGCGCGAGGCAGGTCTGCCGGGCAAGGGCGAGGACGCCATCGTCGTCGTCCGGGTGGACGGTGCGTTGAAGGATCTGTCCTGGACTCCTGAGGTCGACACCGAAGTAGAGCCGGTCGCCGCCAACACCGAGGATGGGCGCAGCGTCATCCGGCACTCGGCCGCCCACGTGCTGGCGCAGGCAGTGCAGGACCTCTTCCCGAAGGCCAAGCTTGGTATCGGTCCGCCGATCACCGATGGCTTCTACTACGACTTCGGGATCGATCACGCCTTCACGCCTGAGGACCTGGCTGCCCTCGAAAAGAAGATGAAGCAGATCATCAAGGAGGGGCAACGCTTTTCACGCCGGGTGTACGGCTCGGTGGAGGAGGCGCAGGCGGAATTGGCCAATGAGCCGTTCAAGCTGGAGCTTGTCTCCGATAAGTCGGGCGCCGACGACCCGGAGGTGATGGAGGTAGGTGGCGACGAGCTGTCCGCCTACGACAACCTGAATCCTCGCACCGGGGAACGGGAATGGTTCGACCTGTGCCGTGGCCCGCACATTCCCACCACCAAACACATCCCGGCTTTCCGGCTCACCCGCAGCTCGGCCGCCTACTGGCGCGGTAATCAGGCCAACGCCAGCATGCAGCGCGTCTACGGCACCGCCTGGGAGTCGCAGGAAGCGCTCGACAAGCACCTCGAACTGCTGGAAGAGGCGCTGCGGCGCGACCACCGCAAGCTCGGTGTGGAGCTCGATCTGTTCAGCTTCCCCGACGAAATCGGTTCCGGTCTGCCGGTTTTCCACCCCAAGGGTGGCATCATCCGCAAGGAGCTGGAGGACTACTCGCGCGCCAAGCACACCGCCGCCGGGTACGAATTCGTCAACACTCCGCACATCACGAAGGAAAACCTGTACCAGACCTCCGGGCACCTGGACTGGTACTCCGACGGCATGTTCCCTCCCATGCACATCGACGCCGAACTCAATGACGACGGCACCGTGCGCAAGCCGGGGCAGAACTACTACCTCAAGCCCATGAACTGCCCGATGCACCACCTGATCTACCGGGCGCGGGGCCGTTCATACCGTGAATTGCCGTTGCGGCTCTTCGAATTCGGATCGGTGTACCGATACGAGAAATCCGGTGTGGTGCACGGTCTGACCCGGGTGCGGGGCATGACGCAGGACGACGCGCACATCTACACCACCCGCGAGCAGATGCACGAAGAGCTGACGTCGCTGCTGCGGTTCGTGCTGGATCTGTTGTCCGATTACGGGCTCGACGACTTCTACCTGGAGCTGTCGACCAAGGACGAGACGAAATTCGTTGGATCCGATGAGGACTGGGAGCAAGCGACCAAGACCCTGGAGCAGGTGGCGCTCGACTCCGGGCTGCAGCTGGTCCCGGATCCGGGTGGCGCGGCGTTCTACGGTCCCAAGATCTCGGTACAGGCCAAGGACGCGCTAGGCCGGTCCTGGCAGATGTCGACCATCCAGCTCGACTTCAACATGCCGGAGCGATTCGAACTGGAGTACACCGCTGCCGACGGAACTCGTCAGCGTCCGGTGCTCATCCACCGCGCACTGTTCGGGTCTATCGAGCGGTTCTTCGGTGTGCTCACCGAGCACTACGCGGGCGCCTTCCCGGCCTGGCTATCGCCTGTGCAGGCCGTCGGTATCCCGATTGCCGACGCCCACGCGCCGTACCTGAGCGACATTGTCTCGCAGCTCAAATCGCAGGGCATTCGGGCCGAGATCGATGTCAGCGATGACCGCATGAACAAGAAGATCGTCAACCACACCAACCAGCGCGTGCCGTTCCTGCTGCTGGCCGGCGATCGTGACGTGGAGGCGGGTGCGGTGAGCTTCCGCTTCCGCGACCGTACCCAGGTGAACGGAGTGCCCCGTGATGAGGCCGTGGCCGCCATCATCGATTGGGTGAACAGACACGAGAACGTTTCTCCGACCGCCGAACTGATGAAGCTGGGGACCCGTGACTGACGAGGACTCGACCATCACCGACCGGGGAGTGGGCGACCCCGATCACCTGCAGCGGCTCTGGACTCCGCACCGGATGACCTATCTGGTGGAGGCGGTGAAGTCGAGTGGGGCGGAGTCCGCTCCGTTCACCGACATTCCCGAGATGGCCGACGAAGACGGTCTGGTGGTGGCGCGCGGGGAGCACGTGTACGCGGTGCTCAACCTGTACCCGTACAACCCGGGACATCTCATGGTGGTGCCGTATCGGCAGGTCGCCGAGCTCGAGGACCTCACCGAGAATGAGAGTCGCGAGCTGATGGCGTTCACCCAGAAGGCGATTCGGGTGATCAAAAAGGTGTCACGCCCGCACGGTTTCAACGTGGGACTCAACCTGGGCACGGCGGCAGGTGGATCGCTGGCCGAACATTTGCATCAGCACGTGGTGCCGCGCTGGGGCGGCGACGCCAACTTCATCACCATCATCGGCGACTCCAAGGTGCTGCCGCAGCTCCTGCGGGACACCCGCCAGCTACTCGCCAGCGCCTGGGAGCAGCTGCCATGAGCGGCTTCTTGTCCCGGGAGACGTTCGCGAAGATCATCAACCCGCTTGCCGGCGCGGTGCTGCGCGCCGGATTCACCCCGGACACCGTCACCATCTTCGGGACCGCGGCGACGGTCGTCGCCGCGCTCACCCTGTTCCCGACGGGCCACCTGTTCTGGGGTGGCATGGCGGTCTGGCTGTTCACCATGTTCGACATGCTCGATGGAGCGATGGCGCGAGCCCGTGGTGGTGGCACCAGATTCGGCGCGGTGCTGGATGCCACATGTGATCGTGTGGCCGATGGCGCGGTGTTCGCCGGACTGCTGTGGTGGGCGGCATTCGGTTGGGGATCAACGTCTTTGGTCGTGGCCACACTGATCTGCATGATCACCTCGCAGGTGATCTCGTACGTGAAGGCGCGGGCCGAGGCCTCCGGGCTGCGTGCCGACGGCGGGCTGATCGAGCGTCCGGAACGGCTCATCATCGTGCTTGCCGGAGCGATCTTCAGCGGCGGGTTCGGGTTACCGGAGCCGCTGCATGTGGCGATGTGGGTGCTCGCGATCGCGAGCCTGGTGACGGTGGCGCAGCGCATGCATGCGGTGCGCACATCTCCCGGCGCACTTGATCTGCTGCCCAATTCCGATGCCGGACAGGACACCGCGGAGACGAATCAGTCATGAGTGTGTGGGGCGAACGTGCTGCTGACTGGGGGTATGCCGCCGGCTGGAATCTGACGCAGATGACGCCAGATCTGCTCGCCCGCGCCATATTCGATGTCGGTGCCATGGTGGGTGCCCGCAACGGTGGACCCGAACAGCTGCGCAAGAACCTGGCCCGCGTGCTTGGCGTGCATCCGCGCGAGGTGCCCGACCGGCTGATGATCGACTCGATGCGTTCCTACGCCCGGTACTGGCGTGAAGCATTCCGGCTGCCGTCGCACAACATGGAGCGCCTGGCCGCTCGCCTGGACAGTTCCCTGTTCGGTCGCCGGAATCTCGATGAGTCGCAGGCCCAGGGACGGGGCACGATCATCGCCCTGCCGCACAGCGGAAACTGGGACATGGCGGGGGTGTGGCTGGCCCAAACCTACGGGACCTTCACCACAGTGGCCGAGCGTCTCAAACCCGAGTCGCTGTACCGCCGCTTCCTGGACTACCGGGAAACCCTGGGCTTCGAGGTGCTCGCATCCAGCGGCGACTCCACCGGGCCGTACGAGACGCTGGCAACGCGGCTGCGGGAAAACCGCGTCGTCTGTCTCATGGCCGATCGCGATCTGAGCCGCAGTGGTGTCCCCGTCGACTTCTTCGGCGCAGAAGCTCGGATGCCCGCGGGCCCGGCCCGGTTGGCGATCGACACCGGAGCACGCCTGCTGCCGGCACACTGCTGGTTCGAGCCGCACGGTCAATGGGGCGTGCGGATCCAGGCGCCCATCGATACGTCATCGGGCGATGTCGCGGTCGTCATCCAGGCGCTCGCCGATGAGTTCGCCACCAATATCGCCGAGCGCCCCGCGGATTGGCATATGTTGCAGCCGCTGTGGCTTGACGACCTGTCCGAAGAGCGTCGAACTAGGTTGCGGACCTCGCCGGTCCAACCGGCGCCGGAGAACCATCCCGCGCCCGCCCCGGAATCGGACACTGATGGTCGGGCAGCCCCCCGGGAGACTGATCCCGTTGGTGGGCAGGCGTAATGCGCATCGGGATGGTCTGCCCGTACTCCTTTGATGTACCGGGTGGCGTCCAGTCCCATGTGGTGCAGCTGGCGGAGGTCATGAGGGACCGCGGACACCACGTCAGCCTGCTCGCACCGTCCTCGTCGGACGTTGAGCTACCCGAGTTCGTGGTGTCCGGCGGCAAGGCCGTCCCGATTCCGTACAACGGCTCGGTGGCGCGGCTGCGGTTCGGCCCAGCCACCTATGCCAAGACCCGGCGCTGGCTGGTCGACGGCGACTTCGATGTGTTGCACCTGCATGAACCGAACGCGCCGAGTCTGTCCATGCTGGCGCTCATGGTGGCCGAGGGCCCGATCGTCGCCACTTTCCACACGTCTACCACGAAGTCGTTGACGCTGAGCGTCTTTCAGGCGGTGCTGCGCCCGTGGCACGAAAAGATCGTCGGTCGGATCGCTGTCTCGGAGTTGGCCCGGCGCTGGCAGATGGAAGCACTCGGATCTGACGCGGTCGAGATTCCCAACGGCGTCGATGTCCGGTCCTTTTCCGGGGCGCCGATGCTGGAGGGCTACCCGCGGGCAGGTAAGACGGTGCTTTTCCTGGGCCGCTATGACGAGCCACGCAAAGGTATGGACGTGTTGATGGGGGCGCTGCCGAAGATCGCGGCCAGTTTCTCCGATGTGGAGATCCTGATCGTCGGTCGGGGAGATGAGGCCGAACTGCGCACGCAGGCAGGGCCATTGGCTAAGCATCTGCGCTTCCTGGGGCAGGTGGACGATGCCACCAAGGCCTCGGCCATGCGCAGCGCCGACGTCTACTGCGCCCCCAACATCGGCGGCGAGAGCTTCGGCATCGTGTTGGTGGAGGCGATGGCGGCGGGTACCGCAGTAGTCGCCAGCTCGCTGGACGCCTTCCGCCGTGTGCTCCTGGACGGCTCGGCAGGCCGGTTGACACCCACCGGTGATGCGGATGCCTTGGCGGCGGCCATCATCGACGTGCTCGGCGACGACGAGGGGCGCGCGAAGCTGGTGACGGCAGGCACCGAGGCAGTGCAGCGGTACGACTGGTCGGTGGTCGCGCAGCAGATCATGCTCGTCTACGAGACCGTCACCGCGTCCGGTGCGCGTGTGAAGGTCGACAGTTGGTGACCTTCTCGGCGTTGACCGTCATCGTCATCGCCCTCATCGGCACGCTGGTCGCGCTGGGCCTGCTGTGGGCCTATCTTGTGGCCAACCGGCTGGACCGACTGCACGTGCGCAGCGACCTGTCCTGGCAGGCCCTCGATGCCGCGCTGGCACGCCGCGCCGTCGTCGCACGGGCGGTCGGAGATGCGCTCAAGGACGACCAACTGATCAAACTCGCCGCGAAAGCCGAGCGGGCCGAACGTGACCGGCGTGAGTATGCGGAGAACCAGCTGGCCTCAGCGTTGTCCACCGTCGACTCCGAGCGGCTGCGCCCCGCGCTGGTGGCCGAGCTCGCGGACGCCGAAACGCGGGTGCTGATCGCGCGGCGCTTCCACAACGACGCAGTACGCGACACTCTGGCCCTGCGGGTGCGCCGACCGGTGCGCTGGTTGCGTCTGGGCGGAACCGCACCGATGCCAACGTATTTCGAGATCATCGACCGCCAGGGCGCGGGCACCGAAGACCCGGCCCTGGCCAACTTCCGCACCTCGGCGCGGATCATCCTGCTCGATGAGGATGGCCGGGTGCTGCTGCTGCGCGGCTTCGATCCCGCAGCACCCAGCCCGGCGGTGCATTGGTGGTTCACCGTGGGTGGACAGACGTTGCCGGGGGAGAAGCTGTGCGACGGCGCGGTGCGCGAGCTGGTCGAGGAGACCGGCTTATCGGTTCCCTCCGGGCGCCTGGTGGGCCCGCTGTGGCGTCGGGTGGCTGTCTTCGACTTCAACGGAACCACCATCCGCTCCGAGGAATTGTTCTTCGTGCACCGGACCAAGAGGTTCGAACCGGCCACGGACGGCCGCACCAATTTGGAGCAGCGCTACATCACCGGGCACCGCTGGTGCGACGCCGAGGAGATCGCCGCACTCGCGGCCTCGGGGGAGCAGGTGTTCCCGAATCAGCTGGGAGAGCTGCTCGGAGAGGCCGCCACTGCCGCGGATGCGGTGGCCGCCGGTGGGCGCCGCGACCCGATCCTCATCGGGTGAGGCCGGTCACCGCACCTCCCGGGACAAAATCGCTGGTGTGGCCGCATTAGACTGGTGCTAGAAACCGACATCCAGGAGCCCTCAGTTGACTAGCACGACCAACGGAACGTCCCCCGAGACCGGAACCGGCACTGCGCGCGTCAAGCGCGGCATGGCCGAGATGCTCAAGGGCGGCGTCATCATGGACGTCGTTACGCCGGAACAGGCGAAGATCGCCGAAGATGCCGGTGCTGTCGCTGTCATGGCGCTGGAGCGCGTGCCCGCGGACATTCGCGCGCAGGGCGGCGTATCCCGCATGAGCGACCCGGACATGATCGACGGCATCATCAGCACCGTCAGCATCCCCGTCATGGCCAAGGCCCGCATCGGGCACTTCGTCGAGGCGCAGATCCTGCAGAGCCTGGGCGTGGACTACATCGACGAGTCGGAAGTGCTGACCCCGGCCGACTACACCAACCACATCGACAAGTGGAAGTTCACCGTGCCGTTCGTGTGCGGTGCCACCAACCTGGGCGAGGCGCTGCGCCGCATCACCGAGGGTGCGGCCATGATCCGTTCCAAGGGTGAGGCCGGTACCGGCGACGTGTCCAACGCGACGACGCACATGCGCAAGATCGGTGGCGAGATCCGTCGGCTCACCTCGCTGTCCGAGGACGAGTTGTACGTTGCCGCAAAGGAACTGCAGGCGCCGTATGACCTTGTGGTCGAGGTCGCGCGCGCCGGCAAGCTGCCGGTCACGCTGTTCACCGCTGGCGGCATCGCCACCCCGGCCGATGCCGCGATGATGATGCAGCTGGGCGCCGAGGGCGTGTTCGTCGGATCCGGAATCTTCAAGTCCGGCAACCCCGAGCAGCGCGCCGCGGCGATCGTGAAGGCCACCACCTTCTACGACGACCCGGACGTGCTGGCCAAGGTGTCGCGCGGACTGGGTGAAGCGATGGTCGGCATCAATGTGGAGGACATCGCGCAGCCGCATCGGCTCGCCGAGCGCGGCTGGTAAAACCATCTGATGGCCGATATCGAAGAGATCCTGACGCTCGAGCAGCTCGAAAAGGACATCTTCCGAGGCAACGTGACCCCGAGCAGCCTGCGCCGCACCTTCGGTGGCCAGGTTGCGGGGCAATCGTTGGTCTCGGCCGTCCGCACCGTCGAGCCTCAGTACCTGGTGCATTCCCTGCACGGATACTTCCTGCGGCCCGGAAATCCCAACGAGCCCACGGTGTTTCTCGTTGATCGGGTACGCGACGGCCGCTCGTTCAGCACCCGCCGGGTCACCGCGATCCAGGACGGGCAGGCGATCTTCAGCATGTCGGCCTCCTTCCAGACGCTGGACACCGGCATCGAGCATCAGGATCTGATGCCGCCCGTCCCGGCGCCCGAGGACCTGCCCGATGTGCAGGATGCGGAGGGGTCGTTCAGCCACGATCTCTTCCGGCAGTTCGCCGAATGGGACATCCGGATCGTCCCCGACGAGCTGATGGACCGGAACCCGCGGCTGGCCGCGCAGCAGCGGGTGTGGTTCCGCTGCCGCAAGCAGCTTCCGGATGATCCGGTGCTGCACATCTGCGCGCTGGCCTACATGAGCGATCTGACGCTGCTGAGTTCTTCCAAGGTGCCGCACCGGGACGCGGTACTGCAGACCGCATCCCTGGATCATGCGCTGTGGTTCCTGCGTCCATTCCGTGCCGATGAATGGCTGTTGTACGACGAGACGTCGCCGTCAGCCGGATACGGACGGGCGCTGACTCAGGGCCGGATTTTCGATCGCGAGGGCCGGATGGTCGCGGCGGTGGTGCAGGAGGGGCTGACCCGGTACGAGCGCAACCCTGACGAGGCGTCGATCGCCAAGGGGAACATGGCGTGAGCCCGTTGATCGGCGTGCTGGCATTACAGGGTGATGTCAGGGAACATGTTGCTGCTCTGGAAGATTCGGGTGCGGACGCGCTTGGCGTGCGCCGTCCCGAGGAACTCTCCAAGATAGACGGGCTGGTCATTCCCGGCGGAGAGTCGACCACCATGAGCAACTTGCTGCGCGTGTTCGAACTGCTGGACCCGCTCACCGAGCGTCTGCGTGGTGGTCTGCCGGTTTACGGATCCTGCGCGGGCATGATCCTGCTGGCCAGCGAGATACTCGATACCCGCCCGGATGCGGTGGCGCTGGGCGCGATCGATATGACGGTGCGGCGCAATGCGTTCGGGCGCCAGGTGGACTCATTCGAGGGTGATCTGGATTTCGTGGGGCTCGATGGTGGGCTGCACGCGGTGTTCATCAGGGCGCCGTGGGTGGAGCGGGTCGGCACCGATGTCGAGGTGCTGGCCACCGCGCAAGGGCATCCGGTCGCGGTGCGGCAGGGCAGCGCGTTGGCGACGTCGTTTCACCCCGAGGTCACCGGGGACCGGCGAGTGCACCAGCTGTTCGTCGACATGGTGCGCGGGGCCTGACGCCGAGCGCATACCAGGCGCAGCGATTCTGCTCGATTTCTCGGCGTGCGGTATGCGCTCGACGCGGCGGTTACCAGCGCAGCATGGGCATCGGGCGTGACGGGTGCTTAAGCGTCCACTTTCCGGCGGTTCGCAACAAAAATCCGTGAAAACCGCCGTAGGGCAGTGCCTCGACCACCTCGCGCACGTCGGCGCGTTCCAGTCCGGTCCAGGCGTACAGGCCGCGGAAAGCATCGATCCGATCGCCCAGCCGGAAGGTCTCGACCCACAGATCGTCGGCCGACCTGAGCTTGTGGTGGTCGGCCACCATTGCCTTGAGACGATCGATGTCGGTGATACCGAACTCCGGTGCCAGCTGCTCGGCGAGTGCCACCGAGGGATCCAGATAGTCCCAGGTCCCCGCCGTCCAGATGCCGATATCGTGCGTCGCCCACGCCAGCGCGATCTCGGGCGGCGCCTGCGTCATGCCGAGAAGGCGGAGCTGGTAGTTCATGCCCCGGTACAGGTGATTGCGGTAATCGGTGAGGCTGTCTCCGACGGTTGACGCGTATCGGTCCAGGACAGTGTCGACAATCGGGTCGGCTACCAGGACAGTCATGTGATTCACCCTAGGTGCGCGAGTACACTCGGGCAGCGCAGAAGTGCGACAGAACCTAGAGAAAGTAGTACAGGGGTACATGAGCGGCCATTCCAAGTGGGCCACCACCAAGCATCAGAAGGCCGTCAAAGACGCGCGCCGTGGCAAAGAGTTCGCCAAGCTGATCAAGAACATCGAGGTCGCCGCGCGTACCGGTGGCGGAGACCCGGCTGGCAACCCGACGCTCTATGACGCCATCCAGAAGGCCAAGAAGACCTCGGTGCCCAACGACAACATCGAGCGCGCCCGCAAGCGCGGTGCCGGCGAGGAAGCCGGTGGCGCCGACTGGCAGACCATCATGTACGAGGGCTATGGCCCCAACGGCGTCGCGGTGCTTATCGAGTGCCTGAGTGACAACCGCAACCGCGCTGCCGGTGAGGTTCGGGTCGCGATGACCCGCAACGGTGGCAGCATGGCCGATCCGGGATCGGTGTCGTACCTGTTCTCTCGCAAGGGTGTTGTGACGCTGGAGAAGAACGGTCTGTCCGAGGACGACGTGCTCACGGCCGTGCTGGAGGCGGGCGCCGAGGAGGTCAACGACCTGGGCGATACCTTCGAAGTCATCTCCGAGCCCACCGACTTGATCGCGGTCCGTCAGTCACTGCAAGAGGCCGGGATCGACTACGAGTCGGCGGAGGCCAGCTTCCAGCCGTCGATGAGCGTGCCGGTCGATGTCGACACCGCCCGCAAGGTGTTCAAGCTGGTCGACGCACTGGAAGACAGCGACGACGTGCAGAACGTCTACACCAACGTGGACCTGTCGGACGAGGTGCTGGCCGAGCTCGACGAGGGCTGAGCGTGCCCTCCGCGCGACCCTCTGACGGCTAGCTGTCGACGCTCACCGGCGTCTTTTCCGTTGCTCCGGCAGCCCAAAACGCCAGTGTCACGACCGCGGTGGTGACCAGGACGGCACCGATGGTGTCGGTGAAGTAGTGATACCCGCAGGCGACCTGCCCGAGTAGTCCGAGCATGCTGACAATCGCGGCCGCGATGTACGCCCAGAGGGCTCCGCCGGCGACCAGCACCAGCATCCCCGTCACGGCCACCACGAAGGTGGTGTGGCCGCTGGGATACGCGAGGTATCCGCCCTTCTCGCGCCCGACAAGCATCTTGGTGGCCTGGGTGGTCCAGTTCGCGATGAAGGGGCAGACGAGGACAACTGTCGCGACCCGCCACCGCCGCCGATACAGCTCGAACCCGACGCACACCACGAGCACCGGAACCAGGAACACCCAATCGGTGAAGAACAGCAGCCAGCGTGGCTGCACCCCGAACGCGACCTGGGTCGCATCGAAAAACCACCTGTCGAACGGCGTTGAGCCTTTCCCGACGGAGAACCCGAGTATCAGCATCAAGATCACGCCGAGGGGAGGCCACCACTGAACCGTTTTCTCGCTGGGCAGTTTTCCGACAGACACTCCGACGACAGTAATCGGACCCAGATGGCGGCTCCGAATCGTGCCGGTGGCCGGGAATCAAATGTCACTGCACGGCGTTACTGTGACGTCAACAACTGTTGGTCAACATCTGTTGACTTGAATGTCAAGCTGGCGTACATATAAGACATCGACGAGTGAGGGGAGGCCGGTCATGGCCACACAAACAGTCGCCCCGGCGCCTGAAACGACAACCCTGTGGCGCACTGCGCGCGCGGTTCTCGCGCTGCCGGTCACTGTGACGGTTCTGATTCCGTTGGTGATCCTCTACGGATCCGGCGTGCAGGTGCCGTCGTGGATGTCGGATCAGATGTCGATGACGGCGACGGTGATCGGGACCCTGCTGGTGGCCGCCGGCCTGTTCCTGGTGACGCGCACCGTCATGCTCTTCCATCAGATCGGCAAGGGCTCCTTGGCGCCCTTCGATCCTCCGGTACGTCTCGTCGTGCTTGGCCCGTATCGCCACATGCGTAACCCCATGATCACCGGCGTCATCGCCATCCTGTTGGGTGAGGCGCTGGCGGTGAACTCCATGGGATTGCTGATCTACGCGGCCGTTTTCGTGGCCGTCAACGCGATCTACTTCCCGCTGGTCGAAGAGCGCGGCCTGCTGCGGCGGTTCGGCCGCGACTATGCGGAGTACGCACAGCACGTACCGCGGTGGGTGCCACGGCTGAGCCCGTGGACGCAGCCCGAGAGCGCGCGTTAAGGCGCCTCGCAATCGCAGTCGCAATCCAGGTAAGCCTGGATGGTCGGCGCGATGAGTTCGATGATCTGTTCGTGCGTCATCGCGGGTACGTTGCCGAGCCGGATGACGTAACGGCACATCGCCAGGCCGATCATTTGGGTACCGATCAGCGCCGCGCGTTCCATCGCCCGATCCGCGGTCAACGACTCGATGACCGGAACCATCTGGCAGCTGAAAATCTCCTCCATGCGCGCCCGTGCGGACTCGTGGGACACCGCGGCCCGCAGCAACGCGACCATGGTGTCGTCGGCTTCCCATTGGGTAAGGAAGTGCTGGACCAAGCTCGCTCCGAGCTGATCACGCGGAATCTCGGCTAGTTCCTCGGGAAAATGTATGTCGAAGTTGGCCGCGGCGGTGAACAGTTTGGCCTTGTTGCCGTAGTACCGCATGACCAGGGACGGGTCGATGCCCGCGGTTGCGGCGATGGCCCGTATGGTTGCCTTCTCGTAGCCGACGCCCGCGAAGTGTTCCTGGGCGGCCTCGAGGATGGCCGCGCGAGTGGCGTCCGATCGCCGAGGTTCGGTAGACATGCGCTGAGCTTAGGCCAACGGATGTTGACATTTGCAGAGCCCTCGCGTGTTGCTATGCCGAATGGGTGACCTCTCTCGATATGCTATCGAACAACTGTTCTACGGCGAGAGGGCTGGCGCGTGCGAGTGATGGGAGTCGACCCGGGGCTCACCCGGTGTGGTCTGTCCATGGTCGAGGCCTCCTCGGGTCGCAAGGTGGTGGCCCTGGATGTCGACGTCGTGCGCACTCCGGCCAATCAGCCTCTACCGCAACGGCTTTTGGCGATCAGTGAGGTCGTCGAGCATTGGATGGACACCCACCGTCCCGACGTGGTGGCCATCGAGCGCGTCTTCGCTCAGCAGAACGTGTCGACCGTGATGGGTACCGCCCAAGCAGGCGGAATAGTCGCGCTCAGTGCCGCAAAGCGGGGCATCGAGGTGTATTTCCATACCCCGTCGGAGGTCAAGGCGGCCGTCACCGGCAATGGCCGGGCAGATAAATCCCAGGTGACCGCAATGATCACGCGCATCCTGCAGTTGCAGACGGCGCCGAAGCCCGCCGACGCGGCCGACGCCCTGGCCCTGGCAATCTGTCACTGCTGGCGTGCGCCCATGCTGGCGAGAATGGCGAAAGCGGAGGCCGCCGCCGAAGAGCAGCGGAAAGCCTTCGCGGCCCGGATGAAGGCGGTAGCCCGATGATTGCTTCGGTCAATGGTGAGGTCATCGACATCGCGCTCGATCATGTGGTGATCGAGGCCGCCGGAGTCGGATACCGCGTCAACGCCACCCCGGCCACGCTGTCGACGCTTCGGCGCGGCGCCCAGGTGCGGCTGATCACGGCGATGATCGTGCGCGAGGACTCCATGACGTTGTACGGCTTCACCGATACCGATGCCCGCGACCTGTTCCTGACGCTGCTCGGTGTCTCCGGCGTGGGGCCCAAGATCGCGATGGCCACGCTCGCGGTCTACGACGCGTCGGCCCTGCGCCAGGCGCTGGCCGATGGTGATGTCAATGCGCTGACCCGGGTGCCGGGGATCGGCAAGCGTGGCGCCGAGCGCATGGTGCTGGAGCTGCGCGAGAAGGTGGCGGCGGCTCCCGGTGGCACCACCGAGCTGGGCCGGGGTACCGCATCGTTGGTGCGCACCCAGGTCGTCGAGGCCCTCATCGGCCTCGGATTCGCCGCCAAACAAGCCGAACAGGCCACCGATACCGTTCTGGCTCAAGACAATTCCGAGGGAGACACCTCGACCGTGCTGCGGTCGGCGCTGACGTTGCTGGGTAAGACACGATGAGCCGCTTCGACGAGTTTGATGGCGCGGAGGACGACTTCGATGCCGGTCCCGAGATGTCCGGTGCGCTCACCGTCGGGGAGAACGATATCGACGCCGGACTTCGGCCCAAGTCGCTGCGGGAGTTCATCGGCCAGCCGCGGGTGCGTGAGCAGCTGGATCTGGTGCTGTCCGGTGCGAAAAATCGCGGCGGTACTCCCGATCACATCCTGCTGTCCGGACCGCCCGGGCTGGGGAAGACCTCGCTGGCGATGATCATCGCCGCCGAGCTGGGCTCGTCGCTACGGGTGACCTCGGGCCCGGCGCTGGAGCGGGCGGGTGACCTAGCGGCGATGCTGAGCAATCTGGTCGAAAACGATGTGCTCTTCATCGACGAGATTCACCGCATCGCCCGGCCCGCCGAGGAAATGCTGTACCTGGCCATGGAGGACTTCCGGGTCGATATCGTTGTCGGCAAGGGCCCCGGTGCGACGTCCATTCCCCTGGAGGTGGCGCCCTTCACGTTGGTCGGCGCGACAACCCGTTCGGGGTCGCTGACCGGGCCGCTACGTGATCGCTTCGGATTCACGGCGCACATGGACTTCTACGAGTCCGAACAGCTCGAACTCGTGCTCGCCCGATCGGCCGGAATCCTCGGCATTGAGCTGGGAGCCGACGCGGGCGTGGAGATTGCCCGGCGTTCGCGCGGCACCCCGCGCATCGCCAACCGATTGTTGCGCCGGGTCCGTGACTATGCGGAAGTGCGTGCCGACGGCGTCATCACCGTGGACGTCGCGAAGTCCGCTCTAGAGGTCTACGACGTGGACGAACTCGGGCTGGATCGCCTGGACCGGGCCGTGCTTTCCGCGCTGACCCGCAGCTTCGGCGGCGGGCCGGTGGGCCTGTCGACCCTGGCGGTGGCCGTCGGGGAGGAGTCGACCACCGTCGAAGAGGTATGCGAGCCGTTCCTGGTGCGCGCCGGGATGCTCGCGCGAACGCCGCGCGGGCGGGTGGCCACGGCGTTGGCGTGGACGCATCTGGGTCTCACCCCGCCGCCGCAAGTGCTGGGGCAGGCCGGGCTGTTCGATTGAGAGGACGCTTGAGTCCAGGACGCGCAGGTCCGGGGTTCGCGTCAATTCCACAGAGTCGGATGGCACACTGGTGACTTGTCGCGTGCTTGTTTCACGCAGACCCTGCCTGACCTCGTGAAGACCCAACGGAAAGAATCCCGAAAGCCGCCATGGAATCGATCATCGTCTTTTTGCCGCTCATCCTCGTTATGGGCGCGTTCCTCTTCTTCGCGAACCGGCGGCAGCGCAAAGCTCTGGACGCCACCATCGAGCTGCACGAGTCCCTGGCGATCGGTGACCGGGTGCACACCACCTCCGGCCTGCAGGGCACCATCGCCGCCGTCACCGACGACACCGTGGACCTGGAGATCGCGCCGGGTGTCGTGACGCGCTGGATGAAGCTTGCGATCCGCGACAAGATCGTCGATGAGGCCGAGGACGCCGCTGGCGAGGCATCGCGCGACGTCGAGAGCTCCGGGGTCGAGCTGACCAAGGAGTAACGGCTCCGCCGTTACTCACCCCTGAAAGCCTCCCGACCCGCCCTCGACAAGCAAGGAGACCGGACACGTGGCCTCGCCATCGGCCCCTGTGCACCCCGCGCGTTATCTAGCTGCCTTCCTGGTGTTGCTGATTGGCGCTTACCTGCTGGTCTTCCTGACCGGCGACAAGCACGCCAAGCCCAAGCTCGGTATCGATCTGCAGGGCGGAACCCGCGTCACGCTGACGGCGCGCACCCCTGACGGTTCCAAGCCGACCAAGGAAGCACTGACACAGGCGCAGCAGATCATCAATGCGCGCGTCAACGGACTCGGCGTCTCCGGGTCCGAGGTCATCATCGATGGCGACAACCTCGTCATCACCGTGCCGGGTAACGACGGCAGCGAGGCCCGCAACCTCGGTCAGACTGCCAAGCTCTACATCCGGCCCGTCATTCAGATGGTGCCGGCGCAGCCCAGGGAGAATCCCCAGCCCGGGGCCCCACAGGGCGGTCAGCCGGGCGGCGCCGGCCAGGAGGCGACACCACCGGAGCCCGGCGGTGGCAAGCCCGCACCCGCGGCGCCGTCACCGAAACCGCAGCCTCGTCCGTATCCGGCGCAAACCACCACGATGCCGCCACCTCCGCCGCCCGCACCGGCGACGCAGCCCGCGACGCCGAATGCCACAACGTCTCCGGCGGCTCCTCCCGCCGATCTGCCGCCCAAGCCGGGTAGCGGCGAGGAACGCAAGCAGCTGATCGACTTCGAGAAGCAGATCAGGCAGAGCGAGGATCCGCGGATCCAGATGCTTGCCCTGCAGGTCCAGTCCTCGCGCTGCTTCGACCCCGATGACCCGCTCGCGGGCAACGACGATCCGAACCTTCCGTTGGTCACCTGCGGTGACGACAGCCAGGGTGGCAAGGCTGCCTACCTGCTGGACAAGTCGATCATCAGCGGGGAAGAGATCAAGGACGCCAGTTCCGGACTCGACCAGCAGCGCGGTATCTATGTGGTGAGCATGGAATTCAAGCCCACCGGCGCGAAGATCTGGGCGGACTACACCTCTGCGCATTGGCAGCAGGGCACCCAAACGGCATTCACGTTGGACTCCAAGGTGATCAGTGCTCCGGCCATCCGCGAACCCATCCCGGGCGGCAAGACCGAAATCAGCGGGCAGTTCACGTCGGACTCGGCCAAGCAGCTCGCCGCGGCGCTCAAGTACGGCTCACTGCCACTGTCGTTTGAATCCTCCGATGCCGAAACCGTTTCAGCCACACTCGGATTGACCTCGCTCAAGGCCGGTCTCATCGCGGGCGCCATCGGATTGGCGATTGTGCTGCTGTACTCACTGATCTATTACCGCGTGCTCGGCATCCTGACCGCGCTGTCCCTGGTCGCCTCCGGTGCCATGGTGTTCGCCATCCTGGTCCTGCTGGGCCGGTACATCTCGTACACCCTGGACCTGGCCGGCATCGCCGGTTTGATCATCGGCATCGGCACCACCGCGGACTCCTTCGTGGTGTTCTTCGAGCGCATCAAAGATGAGATACGAGAAGGCCGTTCCTACCGTTCGGCGGTGCCGCGCGGTTGGGCTCGTGCCCGTAAGACGATCCTGTCGGGTAACGCGGTGACCCTGCTGGCCGCCGTGGTGCTCTACGCGCTGGCCATCGGGCAGGTGAAGGGCTTCGCGTTCACCCTGGGCCTCACCACCATCCTGGACGTCGTGGTGGTGTTCCTGGTGACGTGGCCGCTTGTCTACCTGTCCTCCAAGTCCGCGACCCTGTCCAAGCCCGTGTACAACGGGCTCGGTGCGGTCCAGCAGATTGCCCGCGAACGTAAGGCGGCGGCACACGCATGAGCACCAGCAACGACACCGTGAGCAACGGCAACGGGACCGAAAAGGACGTCGTGGACGGCACGGACAAGGCCACCGCAACGGACGCTAAGTCCAGTGCGGTGGAAACCACCACTGCGGCACCAGAACACGGCTTCTTCTATCGGCTGTACACCGGAACCGGTGCCGTCGACGTCGTGGGCAAGCGCACCCTGTGGTTCGCGATCAGTGGCGCATTTATGGTGGTCGCGATCTTGTCGATTGCGATCAAGGGATTCGTCTTCGGTATCGACTTCGAGGGCGGCACCAAGGTGTCATTCCCGAAGGGCCAGGCCACCGTCCAGCAGACCGAGGACGTCTTCAGTCAGACATTGGGCCGCGACGCCGAATCGATCGTCGTCACCGGAACCGGTGACTCGGCCTCGATTCAGATTCGCACCGAGACACTCGATAACGAGGAATCGGCAAAGCTCCTCAAGGCGCTCTTCGACCGGTTCGCGCCCAAGGGATCTGACGGCAAGCCGTCCATCAACGCCATCAGCGATTCGGCAGTATCGGAGACGTGGGGCGGACAGATCACCAACAAGGCGCTGTGGGCGCTGGGTGTGTTCCTGGTGCTCTCCGGTATCTACATCGCCGTACGTTACGAGCGCTACATGGCCATCGCCGCACTGGCCGCGCTGGTGTTCGACCTGCTGGTCACCGCGGGTGTGTACTCGCTGGTGGGCTTCGAGGTCACCCCGGCGACGGTGATCGGTCTGCTCACGATCCTCGGATTCTCCTTGTACGACACCGTGATCGTGTTCGACAAGGTCGAGGAAAACACGCACGGATTCCAGCACACGTCGCGGCGCACCTTCGCCGAACACGCCAACCTGGCCGTGAACCAGACCTTCATGCGTTCCATCAACACCAGCCTCATCTCGGTGATCCCGGTGCTCTCGCTCATCGTGGTGGCCATCTGGCTGCTGGGTGTGGGCACGCTGAAAGACCTTGCGCTGGTTCAGCTTGTCGGCATCCTGGTGGGCACGTATTCGTCCATCTTCTTCGCGACCCCACTGTTGGTGGCATTGCGTGAGCGCACCGAGCTGGTGGCCAGCCACACCAAGAAGGTGCTGAGCCGCCGCAAGCCGGACGCCGCGCCCCTGGCCGATACCGGCTCGGGAACCAAGACGGTCAAGGCAGCGGCATCGGCAACCTCCGACACCTCGACAACCACGGTGCGACCCGCGAAACCCAGGCCCGGCGCCCGCCCTCAAGGTAAGCGGAACGTACGGCGGCACTGATGGATTCACGGAGTCCAGCACGGACCGGGGCAAGACGGATCGCTCGAATCGGCGCCATCGCGACCACGGTGCTACTGGCGGCGGGGTTGCTGACCTCGTGTTGGACCTCGGCGGCGAAAACGCTCGACTACGCCGTCGATGGCCGCCTGACGACGTACAACGTCAACAGTGTCGCGGGGAATGCCTCGGCGGGGGCACAGGCCTTCAATCGAGTGCTCACCGGGTTCGGCTTTCACGGACCTGACGGTCAGGTGATCGCTGACCACGACTTCGGCAGCGTCGAGGTCGTCGGCCGCATTCCGCTGGTGCTCGACTACACCATCAACGAAAAGGCCGTCTACTCCGACGGCAAGCCGGTGACCTGTGAAGACATGGTGCTGTCCTGGTTCGCGCAATCCGGCAGGCTGCCCGACTTCGATGCGGCAAGCACGGCGGGATACGCCGACATCTCCACGGTGGATTGCAAGCCCGGGCAGAAGACCGCCCGGGTGACCTTCGCGCCGGATCGAGCCTTCACCGACTGGACCCAGCTGTTCGCTGCCACCACGATGTTGCCGTGGCATGTGATCGCCGACAAGCTCGGCGGGGGCGTGGACCTGATCGGCGCCATCTCCGCCAATGACGTTCCGACACTGCAGAAGATCGCCGAGTTCTGGAACAACCAGTGGAATCTGGGCTCCGATCTGGACCTCTCGAAGTTCCCCTCGTCGGGGCCCTACAAGCTCGACGGATACAACGACGATGGTTCGGTTGTGCTTGTCGCCAACGACAAGTGGTGGGGGAGCCCGCCGGTAACCAAGCGGGTCACGATGTGGCCCAGCGGGATCGACGTGCAAAAGCGGCTGTCCGACGGTGATCTCGAGGTTGTCGACGTCGCTGCCGGATCGGCCGGGACGCTCACCGCGCCTGACGGGTTCGCGCGTACCGAGGAGCCCGGTTCCGGTGTGGAACAACTCATCTTCGGCGCCGGGGGATCGGTCGGAGCACCCGATCTGCGCCGCGCGGTTGCGCTGTGCACGCCGCGCGATGCCATCGCGGGAATCGCCGGGGTGCCGGTGATGAATGCGCGACTGGATACCAGCATCGGGGACTCGTTCGCCTCGGTGGAGGCCGCCGCCGAAGCGGGACGGTTCATGCGTTCGGACCCCGTCGCGGCCCGCGCTGCCGCGGCCAATCGTCCGCTGACGGTCCGGGTGGGATACCAGGCGCCCAACCCGCGCCGCGCGGCCATCGTCTCCGCCATGGCGCAGGCCTGCGAACCCGCCGGAATCACCGTGCAGGACGTCAGCTCGCCCGAGATCACCCCACAGTCGTTGCGGAACAACCAGATTGATGCGCTGCTCAGCTCCATCGGCGGAGCCCCCGGAAGTGGATCGACGGGTTCGTGGCTCATGGATGCGTACGCCCTGCGTTCCCGCGAGGGGAAGAACCCGGCGAACTATGCCAACGGCCAGATCGACGGCATCATCGCTGCCTTGGCGGTGACCACCAACGCCCGGGATCAGAGCAGGCTGCTCGCCGATGCCTCGGCGATTCTGTGGAATGACCTGCCGACGCTGCCGCTGTACCGGCAGCCGCGCGTACTGATCGCACCCAAGACGATGTACGCCGCCACCCCGAGCGTCACCCGGTGGGGCACCGGCTGGAACATGGACCGTTGGGTGTTGCCGGCGTGACCTCGGCCGACGCCGTGACGGCGCTCATCGACGGGCTGACCCGGAAGGTCGCCGACTTCCCCGAGCCCGGGGTCCAGTTCAAGGATCTGACGCCGTTGTTCGCCGACGCCGATGGCCTCTCACAGGTCACCGATGCGTTGGCGCGGGCGGCCTCGGGTGCCACGCTCATCGCCGGTATCGACGCCCGGGGCTTCCTGCTCGGCGCGGCCGTGGCGATCCGCCTCGGGGTGGGCGTCCTGGCGGTGCGCAAGGCCGGAAAGTTGCCGCCGCCGGTGCATTCTCAGACCTATGAACTCGAGTACGGCACCGCGGCGCTGGAGATTCCCGCTGACGGGGTGGACCTGACCGGCCACCGCGTGGCGATCATCGATGATGTGCTGGCCACCGGGGGCACGCTCGCCGCGACGGTGAAGCTGTTGAGTGCCGCCGGAGCAGAGGTTGTCAGCGCCGGTGTTGTTCTGGAACTCGCGGGTCTGGGCGGCCGTGCGGTCGTGGCGCCGCTGCCATTAACTGCGCTCCGTGTGATCTGAGCGTTAATCTAGGCGGTAGGAGGTGAACCGTGGCTGACGAGCAAGCGCCCAGCGAGAATCAGGTCGCGGTCGAATCCCTGCCTGTCGTGAGCGATCCAGCCACACCGACCTCGGATTCGCTGCGGGTCAGCGGCACCATGAGTGCTTCGCGCCGGGTGCGGGCCCGGCTGGCCCGCCGGATGACAGCCCAGCGTGGCGCCGTCAGCCCGGTTCTGGAACCGCTGCTCGCCGTCCATCGCGAGTTCTACCCCAAGGCCGACCGTTCGGTGCTGCAGCGCGCGTACGAGGTGGCAGAGAGTCGGCACGCCGAACAGTTCCGCAAGTCGGGCGATCCGTACATCACCCACCCGATCGCCGTGGCCAACATCCTGGCGGAGCTGGGGATGGACACCACCACGCTGGTTGCCGCGATCCTGCATGACACCGTCGAGGACACCGGCTACAGCCTGGAGCAGCTGACCACCGAATTCGGCACCGAAGTCGCGCACCTGGTCGACGGCGTGACCAAGCTCGACAAAGTGGTGCTGGGCAACGCGGCCGAGGGCGAAACCATCCGCAAGATGATCATCGCGATGGCACGTGACCCTCGAGTGCTGGTGATCAAGGTCGCCGACCGGCTGCACAACATGCGCACCATGCGGTTCCTGCCGCCGGAGAAGCAGGCGCGCAAGGCCCGCGAGACGCTCGAAGTCATTGCACCACTGGCGCATCGCCTGGGTATGGCCACGGTCAAGTGGGAGCTCGAAGATCTGTCCTTCGCGATTCTGCATCCCAAGAAGTACGAGGAGATCGTGCGGCTGGTCGCCGACCGGGCACCGTCGCGCGACACCTATCTGGCCAAGGTACGCGCGGAAATCGTTGCCACGCTCAATGGTTCGCGAATCAGTGCCACCGTTGAGGGGCGACCCAAGCATTACTGGTCGATCTATCAGAAGATGATCGTCAAGGGCCGTGACTTCGACGATATCCACGACCTGGTGGGTGTGCGGATTCTGTGCGACGAGATTCGTGACTGTTACGCCGCGGTCGGTGTGGTGCACTCCCTGTGGCAGCCGATGGCGGGCCGGTTCAAGGATTACATCGCCCAGCCGCGTTTCGGTGTTTACCAGTCCTTGCACACCACTGTCGTGGGCCCCGAGGGCAAGCCGCTGGAGGTGCAGATCCGTACCCGCGATATGCACCGCACCGCCGAGTACGGCATTGCCGCGCACTGGCGGTACAAGGAAGCCAAGGGCCGCAACGCGGTACCGCAGTCACATGCGGCGGCCGAGATCGACGATATGGCGTGGATGCGTCAGCTGCTCGACTGGCAGCGTGAGGCCGCCGACCCGGGCGAGTTCCTGGAATCGTTGCGTTACGACCTGGCGGTGCAGGAGATATTCGTCTTCACCCCCAAGGGCGATGTCATCACCTTGCCCGCCGGATCGACCCCCGTCGACTTCGCGTACGCGGTGCACACCGAGGTGGGGCATCGCTGCATCGGTGCCCGGGTCAACGGACGGCTGGTGGCGCTGGAGCGCAAGCTCGAAAACGGGGAAGTGGTGGAGGTCTTCACCTCCAAGGCCGCAAACGCCGGTCCCTCACGCGACTGGCAGACCTTTGTGGTGTCGCCGCGCGCGAAGGCGAAGATCCGGCAGTGGTTCGCCAAGGAGCGCCGCGAAGAGGCGCTCGAGGCCGGTAAGGACGCGATCGCGCGCGAGGTGCGCCGTGGTGGACTTCCGTTGCAGCGCTTGGTCAATGGCGAGGGTATGGCCTCGCTGGCCCGCGAGCTGCGCTACCAGGACACCTCGCAGCTCTACACCGCGGTGGGCGAGGGGCATGTGTCGGCGCGGCATGTCGTGCAGCGACTGGTCGCTCAGCTCGGTGGTGTGGACAGTGCCGAAGAGGAACTGGCCGAACGGTCCACACCGTCGACCATGCCCATTCGCCAGCGGCGTTCCGACGATGTGGGCGTGGCTGTGCCGGGCGCACCGGGTGTGCTGACCAAGCTCGCGAAATGCTGCACCCCGGTGCCCGGGGATCAGATCCTCGGATTCGTCACGCGCGGCGGGGGAGTCAGCGTGCACCGTACCGACTGCACCAACGCCGAATCTCTGCAGCAGCAGTCGGAAAGGATCATCGAAGTGAATTGGGCGCCGTCGGCGTCCTCGGTCTTCCTGGTCGCCATCCAGGTGGAGGCGCTGGACCGGCACCGGTTGCTCTCCGATGTCACCCGCGCCCTGGCCGACGAACGGGTGAACATCCTGTCGGCCTCGGTGACCACTTCGAATGATCGCGTGGCCATCAGCCGCTTCACCTTTGAGATGGGCGACCCCAAGCATCTGGGCCACGTTCTCAACGTGGTGCGCAACGTCGAGGGCGTCTATGACGTCTATCGGGTGACGTCGGCCGCCTAACGCCCGTTATCGGCGCGCCAGACGGCTAGGCGCCGAATGCCTTGAGCGCGATGCGGGTGGCCGCGGCGATGGTCGGCTTGCCCTGGGTGGACTTCGGATCGTCGGGAACCGTCAGCACGGCGACGACAATCGGCGCACGGCCGGTTGGCCAGATCACCGCGATGTCATTGGTCTCACCTTTGAATCCGCTGCCGGTCTTGTCGCCGACCGTCCATCCCGTCGGGACTCCCGCCCGAATCGACTGGTCGCCGGTGGTGTTGCGCTTCAACCAGTCGGTGAGCAGATCACGGCCCTGCGCATCCAGCCCCTCGTCGAGCACCAGCCTGCGCAGATTGGTCACCAGCTGCTGCGGGGTCGAGGTGTCCAGATCGCCGTCCGGGATGTTCAGCTGATCTTCGGTGCGATCCATGCGAGAGACGTTGTCGCCCAGGCTCCGAACGAATTTCTCCGTCTGCTTCGGACCACCGAGCTGCGCGATCAACAGGTTGGCGCCGGTGTTGTCGCTGTAGCGCAGGGTTGCATCGCACAGTTCCGAGACGGTCATGCCCTCGGCCACATGCTGGGACGTGATCGGTGCCCACTCCATGAGGTCGGACTGTGCGTACTGAATCCGCTTGTCCAGCAGCCCCGGTTCGCTCAGGCGGCGGTGCAGGATGGCCGACACGATGAAGGTCTTCACGGTGGAGCACATCAGGAAGCGTTCATCTGCCCGGTGGCCCAGGGTGGCGCCCGAACCGGTATCCAGCGCGAACACGCCGACGCGTCCACCGAAATCCTTTTCGAGGGAGGCGAGTTCGGATGGCGAGGTTCGGCTTTCGGTGCTTCGTGAACAACCAACAGCCGCCAGAGCAACTGCCGACAATCCACCTACGAGTGCTGCGCGACGCGAGATCATGTCAGTCGAGCTGCAAATCGATGATCTTCACTTCTTGCGCGGGTGCGCCATCGCCCGCGCCACGTGGCCCGGGCTTGATCCCGTTCTTGGCGATCTTGGCGAGGGTGTCCATCCCGGTCTTATCGATGGTGCCGAACACCGTGTACTGCGGTGGCAGCTTCGAATCCTTGTAGACCATGAAGAACTGGCTGCCGTTGGTCCCTGGCCCCGCATTGGCCATCGCCAACGTGCCGGCTGGATAGACAACGGCTTGCTGGGCGGCTGGATCATCGGCCTTGTACGCAGTGGTCGGATACTCGTTGTCGAACTCGTATCCCGGGCCGCCCGAACCGGTGCCCTTGGGGTCGCCACACTGCAGTACCGACAACCCGCCGCTGGTGATCCGGTGGCAGATGGTGTTGTCGAAGTAGCCGCCCTGCGCCAGGCTGGCGAAGCTGTTCACCGTGCACGGAGCCTTGGCGTTGTCCAGAACCAGGCCGATATTGCCCTGGCTGGTCTTCATGCTGGCGGTGAGGGTCGGCGGATCGGTTGGGATCTTGCCGGACCGTGGCATCTGCTTCTCGATGGTCTTGGCGGGCGCATCTGCCGGCCGGTACTGGCAGTTGGCGCCCACCTCCGCGGAGGGTACGAACTTCGGAAGCGCGGGCCCGGTGACGGGCGGTTCATCGGGCGTCGGCAACGAAGAGGTTGGTGGCGCGTCGACCGTGGAGACCGGGGTGGTGGAGGTGTCCAGAGCCGCATCGGTCTTATCGCTCTTGCTGATGGCCAGCCACGCGGTGATGGCCACGGCCACGACGACGGCGACGACCGCGGCACCGCTGATCGCCCAGATCCGCTGCTTACGGGCGCGCTCTGCACGGTTCTCCAGCTGTCGCTCCAGCTTGCGCTTGGCAGTCTGGCGTCGCTGCTCGTTGGTCGGCACCGGGTTCTCCTTTAGGGCTTCCGTTGAAGAATTTGGGTCGCCAGAGAGTGTGCCAGCCACACCTGAGAGATGGGGCAGGACCCGCCGCCTAAGCTGGTCGGGTGCTGATCACCGGTTTTCCCGCGGGCATGTTCGCCACGAACTGCTATATCGTGGCGCCCCACGAGGGCGGCCCCGCCGTCATCGTCGACCCCGGCCAGGAGGCGATCCCTGGCGTCAAGGAGATCCTCGCCGAGCGCGACCTCACCCCTGAGGCGGTGCTGCTCACCCATGGGCATCTGGATCACACCTGGACCGCGCAGCCGCTCGCCGATGAGTACGGGATTCCCGTTTACATCCACCCCGACGACCGCGTGATGCTCGCCGACCCGCTCGCCGGCATCGGTCCGGGGCTGGCTCAGTTCATCCAGGGCATGGAGTTCACCGAGCCCAAGGAACTCGTCGAGATCGGTGACGGGGACAAGCTCGAGCTCGCCGGGATCACACTCACCGTCGACCACACGCCAGGGCACACCCGTGGCTCGGTGGTGTTCGGCATCGAGGTCGACAGTGACAACGGGCCCATCGACGTGGTCTTCAGCGGAGACACCCTCTTCCAGATGTCGATCGGGCGCACCGATCTGCCCGGTGGGAACCATCAGCAGCTGCTTGATTCCATTGCGGCCAAGTTGCTGACCCGCGACGACTCCACCGTCGTGTTGCCGGGGCACGGCAACGCCACCAGCATCGGCGACGAGCGTCGCGCCAATCCTTTCCTCGAGGGAATCCAGTGAGCGAGAAGACTTTTAGCGCCCCCAAGGGCATCCCGGATTATGTGCCGCCGGACTCCGCGCAGTTCCTGGCTGTCCGTGACGGGCTACTGGAGCAGGCGCGGCTGGCCGGGTACGGCTACATCGAGCTGCCCGTGTTCGAGGACACCGGGCTGTTTGCGCGTGGAGTGGGCGAGTCCACCGATGTGGTGAGCAAGGAGATGTACACCTTCGCCGACCGCGGTGATCGGTCGGTGACCTTACGCCCGGAGGGCACGGCCTCGGTGATGCGTGCGGTCATCGAGCATGGCCTGGATCGTGGCCAGCTTCCGATGAAACTGCGTTACGCCGGTCCCTTTTTCCGCTATGAGCGACCGCAGGCCGGTCGCTACCGTCAGCTGCAGCAGGTCGGCGTGGAAGCCATCGGCGTGGACGATCCGGCCCTGGACGCTGAGGTGATCGCCATCGCCGACGCCGGGTACCGCTCTCTGGGCCTGACCGGCTTCCGGTTGGAGATCAGCTCGCTGGGCGACGCCTCCTGCCGCCCGCAGTACCGAGAGCTGTTGCAGGAATTTCTCTTTGGCTTGGATCTGGATGAGGCGACGCGAGAGCGGGCCCGTATCAACCCGATTCGGGTGCTCGACGACAAACGCCCCGAGGTGCGCGAGATGACGGCCGATGCGCCACTCATGCTCGACCATCTCTCCGAGGAGTCCAAGGCACATTTCGATCAGGTTCTGGGCCATCTGGATGCGCTGGGCGTGCAATACGTGGTGAACCCCCGGCTGGTGCGCGGCCTTGACTACTACACCAAGACCACTTTCGAGTTCGTGCATGACGGCCTCGGTGCGCAATCCGGGATCGGTGGCGGTGGACGCTATGACGGACTGATGGCGCAGCTTGGTGGACAGTCGTTGTCGGGTATCGGATTTGGGCTCGGTGTGGACAGAACCCTGCTCGCCCTGCAGGCCGAGGGTGTGACGGTGGGCGATAGCGGTCGCTGCGAGGTGTTCTGCGTGCCCCTCGGGCAGGACGCGAAATCAGCGCTCGTGAAGGTGGCGGCGCAACTGCGCACCGCGGGTATCCGCACCGATATCGCGTACGGCGACCGCGGGCTCAAGGGAGCGATGCGCGGTGCCGATCGCTCTGGAGCCTCGATTGCGCTGGTCGCCGGGGACCGGGAAATCGGTGAGGGAAACATCGAGCTCAAGACGCTGGCGGACGGAGTTCAGCAGCCCGTGCCGATCGGTTCGATTGTCGACGAAGTAACGGCGCGGCTAGCATCGCGGATATGACACGTATGGGACGTATCACTGCAGCTCTGCTCGCCACGGCCAGCACCGCAACGTTGACGCTGGCGTCGATGGCCATGGCCCCGATGGCGGAGGCGGCACCACACCAGGTGAAATATGTGATCAGCTCCGATCGTGACTTCCTGTCGCAGACCCTTGTGCTGCAGAACGAGCCGCCGAGCGCATCGGCGTATGACTCGGAGTCGAGCAAGTATCTGGTGCGCGCATCGACCCGCATCGCACCCGATGCTCCATTCGTCGTGGAGACCACGTTGAACGATCCGACTCAGTGGGCATATGTGAGTGCGAGCGCGGCGGCCAAGGCCGTTACCGGCGCACCTGTCTTCCACTGTGAGGTGTACGTGGATGGTGCCCTGGCCACCCAGGCCGATGGCGAAACCGCCGTCACCTGCTCGCTGCGAAAGTGGTAACCCGCTAGCCGGCGAATACGTAGACCCAGGCCGTCGCGCCCGAGCGCAACGGCACCGAAATGCGTTGGTAGTCATCGACTTCGTACTCGTCGGCGGCCGCCAGCTGCTCTGCGGTGATCGAGAAGACCGTGCCAGGGACCTGCGCGGCGGAATCAGCCGACGGTCGCAGGATGGGGTGGCGGTCGCTGCCGCTGGTCGCGATGACATGCGGGTCGGTGATGGTCACGTAGTCCAGATCGAATCCCACGATGGCATCGGCATGGCCGTCCAGTTCCTGCCCGAACGTGGTGCGCTGGACCTCGGCCTGCTGCAGGGTGCCATAGGAGAACAAGAGCTCGGTTGCGGTATCCGTCACGCTGTCAGTCAACCAGGGCACCATCTGGAGTGCATCTGGGCACTCAGCCCCCGAGGTGCACGGTGCCGTCCGGGCCTATCCGCCAGCCGGGGTTATGGGCGATTTCCCAGATCAGCCCGTTGGGGTCCTGAATGTGGGCGTGGAACACCCCGCCGAATTGCCCAGGCTGCGGCGGTTTGAGAACCGTGCCGCCGGCGGCCGCCATGATGCCGGAGAGCGCGGTGACGTCCTCGGGAGAATCGACGTTGTGGGCCAGGGTGATTCCGGAGACTCGCGAATGGTCACCGGGTGTGGCGAGATCCTCGTTGAACTTGTCTGCCAGGAAAAAGCCCAGCAGCTGCCCGGGTGCTGACTGGTAGAAGATGATTTCGCCCTTCACGTCGAGCAGTGGAGTCCACTCCAACGCGCCATAGAAACGTCGGGTCGCATCCAGATCCGTTGCGGCAATGGTGACAAAGTGCAACTGCTGCTTCATGAAACCCAGCCTAGTTTTGTGTTCCGACACGGCCAGGGGATTGACAGGGGTATCGAACATATGTTCGCATAGGGGTATGCGGTGGGACGGTCAGACGCTGGCGGCCGACGACGGTGCACTCCCTGGCTTAGAACGTATTGGCTTGGTGCGCAGCGTCCGTACGCCCGATTTTGAGGGCATCACCTTTCATGAGGTGTTGTGTAAGTCCGCGCTCAACAAGGTGCCCGCGGTATCGATGCTGCCGTTTCGATTTACTGTCAACGCGTTTCGTGGATGCGCGCATGCCTGTCGCTACTGTTTCGCGCGTCCGACCCACGAATATCTGGAGTTTGACAGCGGTGCTGACTTTGACAGTCAGATCGTCGTGAAGACCAATCTGGTGCCGGTGCTCAGGAAGGAACTGGGGCGCAAGTCCTGGAATCGTGAGACGGTCGCACTGGGTACCAACACCGATCCCTATCAACGGGCCGAGGGGCGCTATGGGCTGATGCCGGGAGTTATTGCAGCGCTGGCAGACTCGGGAACTCCGGTGTCGATCCTCACCAAGGGCACTTTGTTGCGCCGGGATCTGCCGCTGCTTGCCGAGGCTGCCCAGCAGGTCCCGGTGAGTCTGGGAATATCGCTGGCCATCGGCGATGAGACGTTGCACCAGGCAGTTGAACCGGGGGTGCCGACACCGCAGGCGAGGCTGTCGCTGATCGCCGCGGCGCGTGAGGCCGGGTTTGAACCGCACGTGATGGTGGCGCCGGTGCTTCCGTTCCTCACCGACACGGTGGAGCATCTCGACGACCTATTGGGCCGCATCGCGGATGCCGGTGCCGCCGGTGTCACCGTGTTTCCTCTGCACTTGCGCGGGACGACACGCGGCTGGTTCATGTCATGGGTATCGCAAGCGCACCCCGAGCTCGTCGGTCGATACCGGGAGCTGTACCGCAAGGGCGCGTACGTACCCGCCGAGTACCGGGCGTGGCTGCGTGAGCGTGTGGGGCCATTGGTGAGTAAGCACGGGCTGGCGTCGCATCGTGAGGAAACCCCTACGAGGCCAGTTAAATTGACGCCCGCGCTGGAGCCCACACTGTTCTGATCGCCGGGTGCCGGGCCTAGTTCAGGTTGTCGGCGTTGAAGGTGTCGCAGGTGCGGAAGTCGCCGGTGTTGTACCCCTGGGTAAACCACCGCTGACGCTGCTCGGATGAGCCGTGCGACCACGCCTCGGGGTTGACCCGCCCCGTGGCCCGCTTCTGGATCCGGTCATCGCCCACGGAGGACGCTGCCGACAATGCATCCCGAATGTCTTGCTCCGTCAAGGGTTTCAGGAACGGAACGCCGCTGCCTTCCTGGACGGTGGTCGAGGCATGCTTTGCCCAGACGCCGGCGTAGCAGTCGGCCTGCAGCTCGGTGCACACGCCGCCACCTGCTTGCCCCTCGGCGCAACGGTGGTTCTTACCCAGCACGCCGAACAGGTTCTGTACGTGATGCCCGAACTCGTGCGCCACCACGTACTCCTGGGCCAACGGGCCACCACTGGAGCCGAACTGGTCCACCAGCACCTGGAAAAAGCTGGTATCGAAGTACGCGGTTTGGTCGGCGGGGCAGTAGAAGGGCCCGACCTCCGTGGAGGCGGCGCCGCATCCGGTGTTCACCTGACCGCTGAACAGCTTCACGCCCGGCCGCGGGTACTTGGGTCCGAGAATCTGCGTCCACACGGCATCCACCGAGTTCCCGGTGGCGATGATGCGGCAGTCCAACGACTTGTTCGCGTCGGCGCCGGTCTTGCAGTGGCTGAAGTCCTGCGTCTGTTCCTGCGCGGGGCCTGCCTGCTGCTGGCCTTGTTGTTGCAGAACCTGGCTCGGGTCGCCGCCGAGCAGCAACACCACCACCGCGATCAGCAACCCGCCGACGCCGCCGCCGATGGCCATCTTGGGGCCGCGCCCCATGCCGCCACCCGAGGTGGTGCTGGTGTCGATCTGCATGCCTTCGTTGAAGGTCATTGGTCTGTCACTCCCGTGTCGTAGCTCTGCCACTCAGCTATTGACTGCTGCCGGCTGCCGATACCTTTGCATACTCCACAGACGCACGTACCGCTACATGGCGAAGAGTTCATGTCGGGTCCGGGACTTTCCGGCGGGGCCATCGGCTCTGGAGCGCTCTTCCGCATTACGATTCGATGCGTGGCCGTTGACGTCGCCCTGCCGACAGTCGTGCGCACGCCGTTGGGGGACCTGCGCGGAACCACCGAAGGCGGTGTCTCGGTCTGGCGCGGGGTGCCGTACGCGCGTCAGCCGGTCGAGCAGCTCCGATTCCTAGCACCTGTCCCCTTGGAACCCTGGGACGGCGTACGTGACGCCATCGAGCACGCGCCATTGCCTCCGCAAGGAAAATCGTTCGTGGGCGCAGGCCGGGACGACCCCAAGGTTCGCGGCGAAGACTGCCTGACGGTTACGGTCTGGTCACCGGACATCCACGCAAACCTGCCTGTCATGGTGTGGATTCCGGGGGGAGCCTTCGTTTTCGGCGCCGGACAGCTGGAGCTCTACAGCGGGGCGCGGCTCGCGGCCAACGGCAACGTCGTGGTCGTCAACGTCACCTACCGGATCGGAGCCCTGGGCGGGCTGGAACTCAGTGCCCTGGGTGAAGGTTTCGACGACAACCTGGCGCTGCGTGATCAAATCGCGGCGCTGACGTGGGTGCGTGACAACATCGCGGCGTTCGGCGGTGACCCTGACCGCGTCACGATCTTCGGCGAGTCGGCCGGGGCGACGTCGGTGCTGGCACTGCTGGCGACTCCGGCAGCAGGGGGTCTGTTCGGCCGTGCCATCGCGCAGAGCCCGGCATTGCCGCTGATTGCCGACAAGGCCCTGCGGGATCGGCGTGCACATCGGTATCTCGAACTGCTCGATGTGACCGATCCCAGTCGGCTCAAGGTCTTGCCGCAACGGGAGCTGCGCCGGGGTGCGGCCAAGTTGCAGATCGAGAGCGCGACCGAGACTCCTGTCCTGGGCTACGGACTGACGCACGGCACCGATCTGCTGCCGCATCACCCGGTTGAGGCTGCGCGACGCGGCGAGGTGCATCAGGTGCCGCTCATCATCGGGTCAAACAGCCACGAGGCGTCGATGTTCGCGCGCGTAAAACCGCCGATGCTGCCCACCACCGAGCCGACCGTCAACGGTTACTTCAACCGGATAGGCCCGGAGTATCAAGACGCGATCATTGCCGCGTACCCGCAGTACCCGAGCCGTTCGGCGCTGGTGGCGGTGGGCTCCGATGCCATGTTCGCCGCGCCCATGTGGGCCTTCGCCGATGCCTACAGCGCCTTTGTCGACACTTACATGTACAGGTTCGACCACACGGCATGGGGCCTCCGGCTCCTGGGTCTCGGGGCCACCCACGGCAGCGAAATCGTGCATGTCCACCACAGCTACGGTTCCTTCGTCGGGATGCTGCTGAGCCCACTGGGCGCACGGATGATGCCCTCGGTCGGGCGCCGCATGCAGCGAGCGTGGCTGGATTTCGCCACCGGGGGCAGCCCCGACGACTGGCCGCTCTACGGCGCGGACGGCAGACGCACCCGAATCATCCGGTCTCGCTCCGACGTCACCATCGAAGATCCCGACTCGGTGCGCCGGATCGCCTGGGCCCAGGTGCACTGAGCCTCGACACGGCGCACCCGACAGGGCAACGAACGCGGGCCGCTAGGCTCAAACGTCTAATACTGGCCTCTTGTAGAACAAGCACTGTCGAAGGGATCTTTTGTGCTGCGCACTCACGACGCGGGGACGTTGCGGGAGTCGGACGCCGGGCAGCGTGTGACGCTTGCCGGCTGGGTGGCTCGACGGCGCGACCACGGCGGCGTCATCTTCATCGACCTGCGTGATGCCTCCGGCGTATCTCAGGTGGTGTTCCGTGACGACGCGGTGCTCGAACAGGCGCATCGTTTGCGCGCCGAATTCTGTGTCGAGGTCACCGGTGTGGTCGAGGTCCGGCCAGAGGGCAATGCCAATGCCGAGATTCCGACCGGCCAGATCGAGGTCAACGCCGCCGAACTGATCGTGCTCAACGAAAGTGCGCCGCTGCCGTTCCAGCTGGACGAGACCGCAGGTGAGGAGGCACGCCTGAAGTATCGCTACCTGGATCTGCGCCGCGAGGGGCCGGGTAACGCAATCAGGTTGCGCTCCAAGGCAAACGCTTCGGCACGAAGTGTGCTGGCACGCCATGATTTCGTGGAGGTGGAAACCCCGACGCTGACGCGGTCGACGCCTGAGGGTGCGCGCGATTTCCTGGTGCCGGCGCGTCTGCAGCCGGGTAGTTTCTACGCGCTGCCGCAGAGCCCGCAGTTGTTCAAGCAGTTGCTGATGGTCGCGGGTATGGAGCGGTACTACCAGATCGCGCGCTGTTACCGGGATGAGGACTTCCGGGCGGACCGTCAGCCCGAGTTCACCCAGCTCGATATCGAGATGAGCTTCGTGGACCAGGACGACATCATCACCCTGGCGGAGGAGATTCTGGTCGCGCTGTGGGATCTGATCGGCTATCACGTGCCGACCCCGATCGCCCGCATCACGTACGCCGAAGCAATGCGCCGCTATGGCAGCGACAAGCCGGATCTGCGATTCGGACTGGAGCTGGTGGAATGCACGGAGTACTTCTCCGACACCAGCTTCCGGGTATTCCAGGCGCCCTATGTGGGTGCGGTGGTGATGCCCGGCGGCGCAGATCAACCGCGCCGCACCCTGGACGGCTGGCAGGAGTTCGCCAAGCAGCGCGGGCACAAGGGTCTGGCCTACGTGCTGGTGGGGGAGGACGGCACCCTCGGCGGTCCCGTCGCCAAGAACTTGACCGACGGCGAACGCGACGGATTAGCGGCCCACGTCGGCGCCAAACCCGGCGACTGCATCTTCTTCTCTGCAGGCGGGGTCAAGTCCTCGCGCGCGTTGTTGGGCTCGGTGCGTGGCGAGGTCGCGCAGCGTCTCGGATTGATCGACCCGGACGCCTGGGCATTTACCTGGGTGGTCGACGCCCCACTGTTCGAGCCTGCCGACGAGGCGACGGCGGCCGGTGATGTGGCTGTCGGTTCGGGTGCCTGGACCGCCGTACACCACGCCTTCACCTCGCCGAAGCCGGAGTCGGAGAACACCTTCGACACCGATCCGGGAACAGCCCTCGCCTACGCCTACGACATCGTGTGCAACGGACACGAAATCGGTGGCGGATCGATTCGTATCCATCGCCGCGACGTGCAGGAACGCGTGTTCAAGGTGATGGGCATCAGCAATGAAGAGGCGCAGGACAAGTTCGGCTTCCTGTTGGACGCCTTCGCGTTCGGTGCACCCCCGCACGGCGGCATCGCCTTCGGGTGGGACCGGGTGACCGCATTGCTGGCGGGTACACCCTCGATCCGCGAAGTCATCGCCTTCCCGAAGTCCGGTGGCGGTGTCGATCCGCTCACGGATGCTCCGGCGCCGATCACGGCAGCCCAGCGCAAGGAATCGGGCATCGACGCCAAACCCGAGAAGGACGCCAAACCTGAGAAGGCGGACAAGCCGACTACGCCGGACGCGTAGCGCACGTGCTGCACGTTCGGGTCATCGCACCTGCTGATCTCTCCGATCAGGTGGTGGAGTTCCTCGCCACCACAGCGGGAGTCGCGCACATCGTGCGGGTGACCGGCGCGGCGATCAGCCCGGCGGGTGACGTGATCACCGCCGATGTGGCTCGGGAGACGGCCAACGACGTGCTCAACGGGCTCAAGGCAGTCGATATCGACAAGCGGGGATCGATCACCGCCGAAGTGCTCGATACGGTGATCTCGCAGACCGCCTACGAGGCCGAGGACGACGCCGAAGGCGACCCCGCCGACGCAGTCATCTGGGATGAGCTGATTGGGCGCACCCGCGAGGAATCCACCCTCAATCTGACCTTTCTGGCCTTCTTGTGTCTGGCCTGCCTGATCGCCGCGGTCGGCGTGGTTACTGATTCGCCGGTCACCATCGTCGGTGCCATGGTGGTCGGTCCGGAGTTCGGTCCGCTTGCCGCGCTGGCAGTTTCGATTGTGCGCCGGAAATGGTCGCTTGCCCGGCGTTCGCTGCTGGCGTTGGTGGTGGGATTCCCGGTGGCAATGGCGGTGACTGCCGTCGGGGCGCTGGCCGCCGAGGGTGCAGGGTGGGTGACCTTGAAGAGTGTGCGTGAACTGCAGCAGGTCGACTTCATCTTCCAGGTGGGGCCGTTCTCATTGGTGGTCGCGCTGCTGGCGGGTGCGGCCGGCATGCTGTCGTTGATGTCCGCGAAATCGGCCGCGCTGGTGGGTGTCTTCATCTCGGTGACCACCGTGCCCGCTGCGGGTTTCGCAGTGGTGGCAGCGACCGTGGGGGAATGGGAGATCGCGGGGCTGTCCGCTTTGCAACTGGCGGTCAACCTCTTCGGCATCGTCCTGGCCGGGGTACTGGTACTGCTGGTGCGGCCGCGGAGGTTGCGCTAGGCGATAGCGCCGATATCGGTGACCCGCTGATCGAATTCCCGGTCGGGGTCGTCGTGAGCCAGCGCGGGATCTCCGTACTCGTAAGGCCGCGAGACGAAGACGGTACCCATGCCGATCTCTTGTGCGGCACGCAGGTCGTACGGATGCGCGGCCACCATCGCGGCCTCGTGGGGCTCCACCCCGAGGTAACGGAGCGCGCGCCGGTAGACCATCGGGTCCGGTTTGAAGCTGCCGAACACCTCTGCGGTGAGCACCGCATCCCACGAAATGCCCAGGCGTTTGAACAGATTGACCATGGTGGCCATGTCGGTGTTGGACAGCGTGGCGATAACGGCCCGCGAACGCAGACCAGACAGTCCGATGGGTACGTCCGGCCAGGGAACGAGGCGCTGCCAGCCCGATGCGACTACCTCGGCAGTCGCAGAGTCGGGGCGCCGCAGTCCGAAGCTCTCACAGACATCGGCAAAGCCGTGTGCGTACAGATCCTGTACCCGCGTCCAGCCATTGACGGACTGTGCCAGGTTGGCGACGCGGTCGAAATAGTCAGCGCGCCAGGCACGGGTGAAGGCGGCGGCGTCGATGTCGGGGTCGTACTCGGCAACCGCGTGCGACACCGGCTCAAAGAAGTCCAGCAGCGTGCCCTGCACATCGAACAGGTATGCCTTGTACCGCAACGTGACTCCGTTCAGTAGGTGCTCTTGGGCGGGTCGGTGCGGGTGATGCCTGCGACCTCGATCGCCGGAATCGACGACGGGCCGCGATAGCTCTGTCCGCCGGGTACGGTGCCGGTCACCGAGATCCAGGTGTTCTCGGGAAGCGCTGATGCCGATGCGGCAGCGGGTCCTGTCATGTGCAACCGGGCCAACTGGGCGTCGGCGGCACAACAGACGATGACTATCTTGGCCAGGTCGGTGCGTTCACCGTCCTTGAAGGTGAAGCCAGTAACAGTGATTGTGCGTCCGCTCAACGTGTCCGAGGACCCTGCGGCGATGCGCATCAGAATCTCTGGCAGCGGTACCGACGGTGCGTCGCCGGGTGGCAGTGGGGGAAATGCTCGCCGGGGCGTGTTGGCCGAGGCGGAGATGTTGGCCGGCGCGATGGATCGAGCGCTCAGGGCCGGCGGCACGATGAAGATCAGCAGGACGATTGGTAACACCAGAAACCATGTGGCGCCGTGCTTGTGGCTGTGGTCTCCGTGACCCTCGTGGTTGTGGTCATGCTCGGTGTGGCCGCGGCGCACGTCGCGGATGATCGCGGCCAGACCCAGTCCGATCACGATGACCGCCGAACAGGCGAGCCACGGCAGCAGCCCGGGTTTGACGTAGCGCGTGAAGGTTCCGGTCACCGCGATCATGGCCACACTGACCCCCAACAGGATCAGCAGGGTGTTCTCCGTATCGCGCCTCATGAGGTTCCCAGCACAGCCAGTCCGACGGCTGTCGCGACGGCGGTGGCCACCACGAATGTCACCGGTGCGAACCGGGCGGCGAACGCGCGCCCGAACATCCCCGACTGCATCGCGATCAGCTTCACATCGACAGCCGGTCCGACCACGAGGAACACCAAGCGTGGGATCAGCGGCATCATCGTGATGCTGGCGGCGACGAAGGCGTCGGCTTCCGAGCACAACGCCAGCACCACGGCCATCAGCGCCATGGTCACCACACCGACGACAAGGTTGCCCGCCAGATGCTCGAAAACCCAGGCCGGTACCAGCACGTGCAAGGCCGCCGCGGCCACCGCCCCGATCGCCAGGTACGAGGCCGCCTGTAGAAAGTCGTGGCGGGCCGCCTCGGTGAATGTCGTCCAGCGGGAGCCGGATCCGGCGTGGGCCGTGGGCAGCTTGCGGGTGACCCAGCTGTCCCGCCCCCACCGCGACCACACCATCCCCATGATCATCGCGGTGAGCAGTGAGGCCACCGCACGGGCCAGCACCATCTTCGGCTGGCCGGGGAACGCGACCGCGGTAGCGACCAGTACTACCGGGTTGATCGCCGGCGCCGACAACATGAAGGTCAGTGCGGCGGCACCGACCGATCCCGGCCCGTACAGCCGGCGTGCCACCGGCACCGATCCGCATTCGCAGCCGGGCAGCGCGGCGCCACTGACTCCCGCCACCGCCACCGCGGCAACGGACCGGTTCGGCAGCCAGCGCGCCAGACGTTCCGGGGTGACGAACGTCGCGACGAGCCCGCTCACGATCACGCCGAGTGCAAGGAAGGGGATGGCCTGGACGAACACCCCGCAGAACACCGTTCCGGCGGTGGCCAGCTTCTCGTTGGCGTCGACGATCCCGCGTAACCGGCTGGCAGCCAGGGCCATCAGGATCAGAGCCACCACCAAGACCTCGGTCGAGCCGAACCAGCGTCGTTCCCGGGAGGCGGCCAACGTCATCCAGTCATCCTGACAGTGCAACCTGAGAACCCGGCGCAGCGGTGGCACTCTGGTGAGGTGACTGATGACACACCCTTCAATGAGCAGCCCGCCGCGGTGATCAACGAATTCAATGACGGCGTAACTCAGGAATTCCGCGCCAACGGTGGACAGGTCGGTGGTCAATTCGCCGGCGTTCCGATCCTGCTGCTGACCAACACCGGTGCCAAGAGCGGAAAGGAGCGTCTGAATCCGCTGGCCTACTTCGATATCGACGGCAAGATCTACATCGTCGGTTCCTTCGGTGGTGCGGACAAGGACCCCGCATGGGTGCATAACCTGCGGGCACATCCGCATGCGCATATCGACATCGGAACTGACGGTTACGACGTGGTAGCCCATGAGCTTTCACTCAGCGAGCGCGATGCGCTGTACCCGAAGGTTGTTGAGCAGGTTCCCGTGTTCGCGGACTATCAGGAGAAGACCGACCGGGCGATTCCGATCTTTGAACTGCGACGTCACTAGCCGAGAGCGGTCGCCGATGAGCTACCGGTAGAGCGTCTGCGCGGCCTCTGCGGGCCTGCGGGTTGGTTGTGTGCCGATTCGCAGGCCCTGCGGGTGAGGCCAGGTTATGGTGGGATCAGCCGATGGGCATCAAGGTGGCGCTGGAGCATCGGACCAGCTACGCATTCGACAGACTCGTGCAGGTGCATCCGCACGAGATTCGATTGCGCCCCGCGCCGCATACCAGGACACCGATCGAGGCGTACTCGTTGCGTATCGCCCCCGACGATCACTTCATCAACTGGCAACAGGATGCCTTCGGGAATTTCCTTGCCCGCGTGGTCTTTCCGAACCGGACCCGTCGATTGTCGATCACCGTGGGGCTCATCGCCGACCTGAAGTCGGTCAATCCGTTCGACTTCTTCATCGAGGAGTGGGCCGAACACATCGGTTTCGCCTACCCGCCCGCGTTGGCCGCCGATCTCGAGCCTTATCTCAAGCCGGTGGACGAATCGATTCCCGGCTCGGGGCCCGGTGAGCTGGCCCGCGCGTGGGTGGCCAATTTCACGATGGCGCCCGACACACGCATCATCGACTACCTCGTCACCATCAATCAGGCGCTGTGCTCGGATGTCGGCTACGCCGTGCGCTTGGAGCCCGGGGTCCAGAGCCCCGACACCACCCTGGCGGTGGGTATCGGTTCCTGCCGTGACACTGCCTGGTTACTGGTCTCGATTCTGCGGCAGAAGGGTCTTGCCGCTCGCTTCGTGTCCGGGTACCTGGTCCAGCTGACGTCGGATATCGCCGCAATCGACGGGCCTTCCGGTCCGGTGGCCGACTTCACCGATCTGCACGCCTGGGCTGAGGTCTACATCCCCGGCGCGGGGTGGGTCGGTCTGGACCCCACATCGGGGCTGCTCGCGGGGGAAGGGCACATTCCGCTCTCGGCGACACCGCATCCGTCGACATCGGCCGCAATCTCCGGCGCCACCGACGTGTGCGAGTCGACGCTCGATTTCTCCAACACGGTCACTCGTGTGCATGAGGACCCCCGAGTCACGCTGCCCTACACGGCATCGGCGTGGGAGGCGGTCACCGCGCTGGGTGCGGAGATCGATGTCCGGCTTGATAGCGCTGGGGTGGGGTTGACGATGGGCGGCGAGCCAACCTTCGTCTCGGTCGATGACCAGGTTGCCGAGGAATGGAACACCGAGGCCGACGGACCCCAGAAGCGGGTCCGTGCCTCCGATCTGACTGCCCGCCTGAAATCGCTCTGGGCACCAACCGGTTTGGTGCAGCGCAGTCAGGGAAAGTGGTACCCGGGTGAACCGTTGCCGCGATGGCAGATCGGCTTGTACTGGCGCCGCGACGGCCAGCCGCTGTGGTCTGACCCCGATCTGCTGGCGGACCCGTGGGCCGAGGACCGGGAATGGTCCACGCCGGACGGTGCCGACCGTGCGTTGTTGATCGCGCTGGCCGGCGATCTCGGGCTGCCCGAGAGTCAGGTGCGCGCGGCATACGAGGATCCGCTGACCCGACTGGCCGCGTCGGTTCGGCGCCCGGCCGGAGATCCGGTATCAACGGCCGATGACATAGCGCCGCAGGAAGATTCGGAAGAGCGGCGTTCGGAGCTGCTGGCAGGCCTGGACGAACAGGTGACCCGGCCGGCCGCGCATCTGCTGCCCCTGCACCGCGGTGAGGACGGCAGCGGTTGGGAAAGCGCAGACTGGCAACTGCGTCGCGGCCGGATCGTGCTGACGGAAGGACGGTCTCCGGCAGGTCTGCGGCTCCCACTGGCCGCCGTCTCCTGGAAGCCGGCCCCACACCCGACCGAGGCGGATCCGCTCAGCGCTGCAGCCGAACTCGATACACAGCGATCCGGATCCGCGGCCGTCGTGCCCGCGGACGGTGTACCCACCACAGCCATGGTTGCCGAGATCCGCGACGGGCTGCTGTACCTGTTCCTGCCGCCCCTGGAGAGCCTCGACGATTTCGTAGATCTCATCGCCCGCGTCGAGGCGGCAGCCACCTGCCCACTGGTGATCGAAGGGTATGGGCCGCCGCCGGACCCTCGGCTCGAAGCCATGAGCGTGACTCCCGACCCGGGTGTCATCGAGGTCAACGTGACACCCACCGGCAGCTTCGCCGAGCAGTCCCGCCAGCTCGAGGTGTTGTACGAGGAGGCACGGAAAGCCCGGCTGACCACCGAATCGTTCGACACCGACGGCACCCACACCGGGACCGGAGGGGGTAACCACATCACGTTGGGGGGCCGGACCCCGGCGACGTCGCCGTTGTTGCGGCGGCCCGATCTACTGGTCTCGCTGCTGACCTACTGGCAGCATCATCCCGCGTTGTCGTATCTGTTCTCGGGACGATTCGTCGGCACCACCTCGCAGGCCCCACGTGTCGACGAGGGGCGCGAAGAGGCGTTGTACGAGTTGGAGATCGCCTTCGCGGAGATCGAGAGATTGACGACATCGCCCGGCCCCGACCGTGCTGCGGACGCCGCGCCGTGGCATGTGGACAGGGCGCTGCGGCACCTGCTCACCGACATCACCGGGAACACCCACCGTGCGGAGTTCTGCATCGACAAGCTGTACAGCCCCGACAGTGCGCGCGGGCGTCTGGGCCTGTTGGAGCTGCGGGGATTCGAGATGCCTCCGCATTTCCAGATGGCGATGGTCCAGTCTCTGTTGGTGCGCGCGCTGGTCGCCAAGTTCTGGGAACAACCCCTACGGGCGCCGCTGATACGACACGGTGCAAATCTTCATGGCCGTTACTTGTTGCCACACTTCATCATTCACGACATCGCTCAGGTTGCCGCCGATCTGCGCGCACACGGCATCGCTTTCGAGACAAGCTGGCTTGATCCCTTCACCGAGTTCCGGTTCCCACGGATCGGCACCGCGGTGTTCGACGGTATCGAGGTCGAACTGCGCGGGGCCATCGAACCGTGGCGGGTGCTGGGGGAGGAGGCGACCGCAGGAGGCACCGCGCGCTACGTCGATTCCTCCATCGAACGCGTGCAGGTGCGGGTCATCGGCGCCGACCGATCCCGGTACGTCATCACCTGCAACGGTCAGCCCATCCCGCTGCTCTCGACGGCAAACCCGGATGTGCAGGTGGCCGGAGTCCGTTATCGGGCCTGGCAGCCGCCCAGCGCTCTGCACCCGAGCATCACCGTCGATGACCCGCTGCGATTCGAGCTCATCGACACCGCTAACGCCCTGTCTCGCGGAGGCTGTACGTACCACGTATCGCACCCGGGCGGCCGTGCGTATGACGATCCTCCGGTCAATGCGGTGGCGGCCGAAGCACGCCGCGGTCGGCGTTTCGATGCCACCGGTTACACCACCGGTCGTGTCGATTTGTCAGACTTGCGCGAGAAACAAGCCCGCATGTCCACCGATGCGGTCGCGCCCGGCATCCTGGATTTACGCCGTGCGAGGACGGTGGGGCGCAGGTGAGAGAGCGGAACAGGAAGGAAGGTAGCGACGGTGGCAGCACCTGCTTCGGGGGCTCCCGCCGGACCCGGCTACCCGTTGACCGATAACCCGCTGATCGCGCAGTACCGCAGCGCGCGCGCCCAGGGAGCACTGTTCGAGGTCGGCCGGCGGGGCAGTCAGGCTGGGTACGACGAGTTCCTGGCGCCCGACGGGAACGTCCGCCCGGCGTGGACCGACTTGGCCGACGCCATCGCGCAACGCGGCCGTCCCGGTTTGGACCGTCTGCTGGATCGCGTCCGCACTCTGATCGACAGCGACGGCATCACCTACATGGATCCCCGGCGCGTCGCGGGATCTGCGTCCGGGCCCGATGCGCCCACCCATCCGGTGCCGTGGCGTCTGGATGGGCTCCCGCTATTACTCGACCCCGCTGACTGGAACGTGTTGGAGGTTGGTCTCACCCAGCGGGCCACGCTGCTGGACGCCGTTCTCAGCGACCTGTACGGGCCTCAGGAACTGATCAGGTCCGGCGCGTTGCCACCGCAGCTGCTCTTCGCCCATCCCGGTTATGTGCGGGCCGCCCACGGCATCGCCCTGCCCGGTAGACATCAGCTCTTTCTGCTCGGATGCGATATCGGCCGCACGAGCGTTGGCGACTTCCGGGTGAACGCCGACTGGACACAGGCGCCCTCGGGTGCCGGGTATGCGATGGCGGATCGCCGCGTGGTCGCGCACGCCGCTCCCGATCTCTACGAGAAGGTCGCGCCAAGGCCGACCTCATCATTCGCGCAGGCGCTGCGCCTGGCGCTCATCGATGTCGCCCCCGAATCGGTCGAGGATCCGACGGTGGTCGTGCTCAGCCCAGGCATCCACTCCGAGACATCATTCGACCAGGCCTACCTCGCGTCGGTACTGGGTTTTCCGCTGGTGGAGTCCGCGGATCTGGTGGTACGCGACGGCAAGCTCTGGATGAGATCGCTGGGCACCCTGCGCCGCGTGGATGTGGTGCTACGCCGTGTCGACGCCGGCTACTCGGACCCGCTGGACTTGCGGGCAGACTCGCGTCTGGGGGTTGTTGGCCTGGTCGAGGTGCTGCGCCGGGGTGCGGTCACCGTCGTCAACTCGCTGGGCAGCGGGATCCTGGAGAACCCGGGCCTGGCCCGTTTCCTGCCGGAGTTGTCGTATCGCCTGCTTGAGGAGCCGCTCGCGTTGCCGGGCGTCCAGACCTGGTGGGGCGGCATCGATGCGGAGCGTTCGCACCTGCTCGCGAACCTGGGCACGCTGTTGGTCAAATCGACAGTGTCGGACGAGGTCTATACCGGACCGTTGCAGTCCTCGGAGACACTGGAGACATTGCGGGCACGCATCGAGGCGGCACCCTGGCGCTGGGTCGGTCAGGAACTTCCCGAACTGTCGGTGGCCCCCACCTATCTGCGGCCGGGCGCCCTCACCGCGGCACCGATCGGCATGCGGCTGTTCACCGTCGCGCAGCGCGGCGGGTATGCGCCGATGATCGGTGGTCTCGGTTATGTCGCTGCTTCCGGGTACTCGGGATCGACACTCAACAGCCTTGCCGCCAAAGATATCTGGGTCCAGCAGCCGGATCGCGATCAGACCGAGCGGGCACTGACCGTCGCGCCGCTGGATCTGCCCGCCGGGCGATTGGCGGGCGCCGACGCGGTCAGCTCGCCGCGCGTGTTGTCGGATCTGTTCTGGCTCGGGCGATACGGAGAGCGTGCCGAGAATCTCGTTCGGCTGTTGTCTGTTACCCGGGAACGGTTCCACGAGTATCGGTATCGGCAGTTCATGGAGGCCAGTGAATGCGTCCCGGTGCTGCTGAAGGCGCTCGGTGACATCACCGGCACCGACACCGGATCCGAAGATCTGGGAACCCAACTGTGGTCACTGACGGTGGACAAGGAGCGGGTCGGTTCCCTGGCCCAATCGGTGGAGCGCCTCGGCCTGGCCGCCCGCGCGGTTCGCGACCAGATGTCCAACGACACCTGGATGGTGCTCGGTGGCATGGACCGGGCCATCGCCGCGGCGGCGGCCGAGTACGACGACAGCACGCGTTCGGGAGGCAACTCCACTCGCGCCGATGACACAGTGCTCGCCGCCACCCAAACGCAAGTATTGGCAGGGCTTCTCGCGCTATCAGGCCTGGCGGCGGAGTCGACAGTTCACGACATCGGCTGGACGATCATGGATATCGGCAAGCGCATCGAGCGTGGCCTCGGCCTGACGGCGCTGTTGCGTTCCACGCTGACGGCGGTCCGCGGCCGCGCGGCCGAGCAGTCGGTCACTGAATCCACGCTGGTGGCTTGCGAGTCCTCGGTGATGTACCGCCGCCGCACCCGCGGCAAGATCAGCCTGGAGGCGGTGGCCGACCTGCTGCTGTTCGATGCTGTGAACCCGAGATCGCTTCTGTATCAGGTGGAATCGCTGCGCACCGACCTCAAGTCACTGCCGAGCGCCTCGGGGACCTCGCGTCCCGAGCGGCTGGTGGAGGATCTGGTGACGCAGTTGCGGCGGATTGATCCGGCCGATCTGGATGCCGCCGGTGAGGATGGGCAGCGCGATACGCTTGCCGAAACTCTCGACAACGTGCATCAGGCATTGCGCGAGTTGTCCACCGTGGTCACGAGGACACACTTGTCCATGCCGACCGGAATGCAGCCATTGTGGGGACCCGACACGACGCGGAGGTTGCCGTGACCGACGGTCTTGGCCCAAGCGGCTCAGCGGTCACCCGGTATCAGGTGACGCATCGCACCCTGTACCAATACTCCGACGACGTCACAAGCTCCTATGGCCGTGGCTATCTCACGCCACGTGACACCGATTGGCAGCGTTGCGAATCAAACGAGCTGATCGTCGAGCCGGAGCCCTCGGACAGTTCCACCGGTAGAGACCTCTATGGGAACCTCAGTTCGTACTTCCACGTCACCACGCCACACCGTGAGCTGAGCGTGACGGCCCGCTCCATCGTCGACGTCAGTGCCCCGTCAACACCCGGCGCGGGGTGGGATCAGGCATGGGAGCTGGCCCGTCCGGCCTATGCGGAATCGTCGGGGGCGGGAGCGCTGGCCACCGAGTTCGTGCTGGATTTGGTGCCTCCGGAGATTACCGACGACGTAGAGGCCTACGCCGCAGTGAGTTTCACAGCAGGACGGCCGCTCGGGGAGGCCGTCGTGGATCTGATGGGCCGGATCTATCGCGATTTCCAGTACCGGTCGGGATCGACCACCATTTCCACCAAGGTCAGCGAGGTGCTAGCCGCGGGGGAAGGCGTCTGTCAGGATTTTGCGCGCATGGCGGTCACGGCGCTGCGCACGCAGGGGCTCGCGGCACGTTACGTCTCCGGCTATCTGGCGACGAATCCGCCGCCGGGGCAGCCCCGCCTCGTCGGTGCGGACGCCACCCATGCCTGGGCGGCGGTGTGGGTTCCGCCCGACGGATGGGTCGCGTTCGACCCGACGAATGACACCGTCGCCGACGAGCGATACGTCACCGTGGCGTGGGGTCGCGACTACGCCGATGTACCGCCGCTGCGCGGCATCATCTACACCGACTCCGAAAGCAGCACGATCAAAGTGTCGGTGGACGTCGCACCGTGTGAGGAGAGCCCCGCGCATGCGTGACTTCATCTGCCCGCAGTGTGGTCAGCACCTGGCATTCGAAAATTCGGTGTGCCTGTCCTGTGGCAGTCACGTCGGGTTTTCACTCCAGGACAAGGCGCTGTTGGTGATCGCCAACGACGACGGACCCGGGTTCGTCGACTCCGATGATCACCGCCTGTGTGCGAACCTTCATGTGGCCGAATGCAATTGGCTGGTGTACGGCACGGCGTCGGGCACGTTATGCGCATCCTGTGAGCTCACACGCACCCGGCCCAATGACTCTGACAGCACGGCCCTGCCTGCGTTCGCGGAGGCGGAGAAGGCTAAACGCCGGCTCATCGCCGAACTCGCAGAGCTGCGGCTACCGGTGACGGGGCGTGATGTCGATACCGAGTTCGGGCTGGCCTTCGATCTGCTCTCCAGCGAGCAGGAACCGGTAATGACGGGACATCACAACGGGTTGATCACCCTGGATCTCGCCGAGGGTGATGACGTGCATCGCGAGCAGCTTCGCATCTCCATGGATGAGCCGTATCGCACCCTGCTCGGACATTTCCGTCACGAGATCGGGCATTACTTCTACTACCGGCTCGTCGGGGTTTCTGCGGACTATGTCGAGAGATTCCGTGCACTGTTCGGTGATGCGGATGCCGACTACCAGGCCGCATTGGATCGCCACTATCAGCAAGGCGTGCCCGAGGGGTGGGAGGCCAATTTTGTCTCCTCCTATGCCACCATGCATCCCGCCGAGGACTGGGCGGAGACCTTCGCGCACTACCTGCATATCCGCGACACATTGGACACCGCAGCTTCCTTCGCGCTGGCGCCGGCGGGCGGCACCTTCGATCGCCGGGTTCTGGGTCCCAGCGGATTCGACACCATCATCGAGATGTGGCTGCCGCTGGCGTGGTCGCTCAACATGGTCAACCGCTCCATGGGGCGCGATGACCTGTACCCCTTCGTGCTGCCCGGTCCGGTGCTGGAGAAGATGCGGCTGATCCACGAGATTGTCGTGGCGGCGGGGGATGTTGCCGCCTAACTACCCGCCAGGGGTGGCAAATACGAAGAGTGCCATGAACGCCACGTTGATGAAAAAGGTGGCTTCCACGAGGCTCACGGTAATGAAAAATGGTGTAAACAAACGGTTCTGAGATTCCGGCTGGCGCGCCACCCCGGCAATGAGCTGTGCACCAGCCATGCCGTCACCGATACCGGCGCCGATCGCGCCGCCGGCGAGCGTTATCGCTCCGGCCAGTAGTGCGTTGCCCATGAGTAGATCAGTAGCCATGATGTGCACCTTTCATCGTTGTGGCGTCCAACATCGCAGCGATGATCTTCACCGCTGACCCGATACCGTCCTCATCGTTAATCAGTCGCGAGAGGCGTTGGGCTTCTTGGCGATACCGTGATTCAGTGATCGCTTGTGTAATTGATGCCGACAGCTCCTCGGCCCGAAGCGACACGCGCGGTAGCGCACTGGTGGCTGCACCGGCTTGAGACAGGCGGGCGGCCCAGAAGGGTTGGTCCATGATGCCGGGCACGGGAACTGAGGGGACACCGGCGCGCAGCGCAGCCGCGGCCGTACCGGCGCCACAGTGGTGGACGACAGCGGCCATCCGCGGAAACAGCCAGGAGTGCGGAACATCGTCGATGGTGAGGACGTCATCGCTCAGACCGGCAAGTCCGGCCCATCCGCGTTGCACGACCGCTCGGACTCCAGCGGTATGTGTCGCGGTGGCAATGATCTCCGAGAGTTTGGGCCCCCGGGACGTGGCAGTACTGCCGAAACCGAAAAACACGGGTGCGTGTCCGTTCTTCAGGAATTCGTCCAGCTCTGTTGGCGGTAGCCAGGTTTCGTCAGGGGCGGGCCACCAGTAGCCGGTTTGGTGCCAGTGCGCGCGCCAATCACGGGGACGAGTGACGACATGCCGGCTATATCCGTGCACGATGGGCCAGCTGTTGGCGCGGGCCCCGTGATATCGACGCAGCGACGCCGGGGCCAGTCCGAGGTGGCGGCGCAAATCGTTGATGAGTGGGGTGTAGATCCGTTCACCCGACTGGGCAAGACGCCATATCAACCGATTGCCGTACCCACCGAACGAGCGGATGGTGAGCGGTGGGGGTGCAAATTCGGCAGTGGGGCAAGCTGGTTGGAGTGCGAGCCCCGCACTGGGTATGCCCAGGGCCTCGGCGACGTGATACCCGAGCAGGGTGCCCACGGGGCCCCCTGCCAACAGGAGATCGGCGTCGTGTGCGGTGCTGGCCATCGCCTCGCCGACGCCCACAAGTCCGGCGCGCATCTCGGCGAGAGCTGCACCCGAGGGGCGCATCCGGGCGCCGTCCACGAGTGCCTGACCATGTTGGGAGTCCCGCGTTGCTGTCTCGGTATCGCCAGGCAATGGTCGAAATTCCAGGCCGGAGGCGCGCACCAGCTGTGCGTAGGGATGTTGCGCGGCGATGACCACATGCGCAGACAGGCTGTCGCGCAGCCGAGTTCCCAGCCCGGTCAGCGGTGCGACATCTCCGCGGGTGCCATACGCGGAGATCACGATCGTCGTCATCGCGCTGCACCGACGGCCTTGGTGAACATGTCGACCAGTTGCTCCCCGTATCCGATCGCGTCGTAGTTCGCGTCGCGGCCCAACTCCCATACGGCGCCATCCAACGCGGCTCGTAAGGCGTTCTTCATGAACCGGGGTGATACCTGCTGGAACTCGCCGGTCGCGATGCCGTCGACGAAGATCGCCTCGGGGTCCATGGCGGCGAACTCGGCAGGTGGCGCTGTGCCGGACGCGGCCTGGTCGAACCGGAGGCCCTCGGCGCTGCGATAACCGGTGATGATCTCCAATAGGGCTATCGCGGCCACTCGATTGCTCACGATGAACGCGATGTTGGCTCTGATGTAGGCGGCGAGGCGTGCGGTCGCGGTGGACTCTGCGTGTACGGCAGGCACGATTGTGGTGGCCGCCCGGGTGAAGACCTCAACCATGACGGATTCGATGACCTCGGTTTTCGATGTGAAGTGGTAGAGCACCGCGCTCTTGGCCACCCCCACGTGTTCGGCGATTTTCGCCAGCGATGTCTGCGGATAGCCGGCACCGGCGAGCACTTCGATGGCCCCGGCCACTATCTGTGCTCGTCGGGCCCGTTCTGTGAACGTCAACGTCTCTTCAGACCGCATGGTCTTAAATTAGACCGATCGGTCAGAACGTGCAAGGGCGATACCCGCCGCGTTGATCGGCAAATGCGTGGAGGTGAATACCGGGAGGAATGTGTGCCGCCCCACAGTCTTATAAAGACGAGGTAAGGTGAGGCGGTAATGACGACACTATTGGCAGACCCCGTCGCGCAGGTTATCGCCACAGCCGAGGAGTTGCTCTCCAAGCGCGCGGGGGCAACCGTCACGTTGGCTGAACCCGAGGATCTCGGTGGCAGCGGGCCTGCGATCGTCCTTCGGGTCCGCGCGGTGCAGAACCCTTTCGCGTTGCCCAAGTCGATGGTGATCAAGCAGGTCCCCGAAGGCGGATCCGAGGCCGCCGTGCTCCGCGAGGTTGTGTCGTATCAGTTCGCAAACTCCTTGACGGCCAAGCATCGGCCCGGCCCCGAGCTGGTTGCCTACTCGATTGCCGAACGGCTCATCGTGCTTACCGATCTGGGTTCTGCGCCGACCATGTCAGAGCTGTTGGCAGAGCGTAATCGTGCCGCGATCAACCATGCGCTGATGGCGTGGGCGCAAGCCCTGGGGCGGATGCACGTAGCCACCGTGGGGCGTGAAGGCGACTTTGCTGCGCTGCTCAGGCGCATCGATGTGAAGAAGACCGATGTCGACCCGTCGCAGCAGCGCATCGGCGGGGCGGAAACCATCGACCCACTGCAGCAGATCCTCAGAAGCGAGTACGCCCTCGAAGTGTCGCCTGCACTGATTTCTCGTTTACAGCAAACAGCTGAGCTTTTCGGAAAGGGCGGCGTTCGCGCCTTCAGCCCCTCTGAGGTCGCCCCCGACAATATCCTCGTCACCGAGCACGGTGTCCGGATTCTTGACTACGAATGGGGCGGATTCCGCGACATCGTGCTGGACATCGCCCACGCACTCACCGTCTACCCGGAGTTTCTCGGTGCCGCCGAGCGTGAGGAAGTCGCCGAGCTCGATGATGCGATGACCGAAGCCTGGCGCTCCGATGTGGTGTCGATCGCCCCCGGGCTGGCCGACGACGAGACGCTTGCGCGGCGCGTCCTGGATGCGCGACTGATGTGGGTGTGGCTCGCCACGCACGAGTACTTCACCATCGACGTCGATCTCGACGACGACACTGTGGCCTTCGGGAATCCTGCGCCCAGCCATGCCGCGCTGCTGGGGCGATGGGTAGCGCTACATGCGGCCGCTGAGCGTGTGGGCGACCCCGTTGTCGCCGGTCATGCCACCGACGTCATCGCGGCGCTGCGCGGCGAATCTCTCATGGAGGACTGAGTTCTCAGGGCCTCTGTATGGAGGTAGCGGATATGCCATGTCTTGCTGGGTGAGTCGAGGATTGTTATTTTCTGCGGATGCATAGTCGGCGGGGTTTAGGCATATCCCATTTTGGCGTGCTTGCGCGCCGGTCGAGAAACGCAGAAATCAAAACCGCTGTCGATGGAGTGTTCGCTGTTGCGCCGGCAGGCACATCCTCGCTGATGACGCTCGTCGAGACGTGGGGCCTGCAGCGCGGCAGACCAATTGCGATCGAGGACGGGCGGTTGCCGGTCGGGGTTTTTGGGCAGTGGTTATCTTTCCCGGACCGGGACGTGCTGAGGGTTCGATCAGAGGAGTTGTCGCGAGAGCGGACTATTGCTCATGAACTCGGTCATATGGTCCTAGGTCACCGTGGGCAGGCGATCACCGAGTACGCGACAGCGCACATGGAGGCTGCCTCGATAGATCTGGTGGCCTTCATGCTGCAGCGCTCGTGTGACGAAACCCGCGCGTGGCCCGATGAGGAAATCGATGCCGAACGTTTCGCGGGTCTGGTTTTACGCCGTCTGGAACGAGCGGGTGCGGCCGGGGAGCCCTCGTCTCGGCGTCGCATTGACGACATATTCTGCTGAATGGTTCTGGCGCTTGGCTATTGAACTGGGTGCCTCGGCATAAATGCATCGGCGAGGGCCTGGATCCACTCGGTGTTCGTCAGCTGTGGTGGCGCGTGAAGCCATACGGTGCTCATGCCTAATGGCGATTGTCCATGGATCCAATCAATAACTGCCTGAATATGTTTCGTGCGATTTTCAGGTGGTGAAGAAGCTTCACGTGGCAGATCGCGGTACTGCGCGAGTAGGCTTAGTCCATCCTGAATTTGGCCAATCCATTCCGGTGGCACCGCCGTTAGGCCTACCCGGAACTGCCGCGGCGGAGCCAGCCCGGGGAACAGTTCGATCAATGCTTCACGTAAGGGCTGAAGTCGGCGCAGCGTGTGACGCACCTGGCGGCGTAGCGCCGTGGGGGGCCATGTCAAGGCCGAAATGGCAAGTACCGCACCTGCCGTGATGGCGCTCGTCTGCACGGTTAGCCCACACCATGCCGGAGGTGAATATCCATTCCACTGGAAAAGCTCGGCGCAGATTCCGCGAGTTACGACCGCAATCGCGACCGCACCGCCGGCCGCTCCAAGCAAGCCCAGGCCTTGGCCGGCGGGCGTGTGGTCCATCCGTCGCATCGCGAGCAGGGCTAGATGGGCTAACACTGCCGCGGCAAAGATGTGGCCGATAAGGGTGGCTGCTAAGAGGCTGAGTGAGTCGCGGCGGGGCTCAGTCAGGTAGGTGAAGAAGTCACTCCCTCCCGGTGTTGATACCGTCGAAACGGTCAACGCTGCAACGGCTACGAACGTAATCGTCGCTCCCGCAACGAGTCTCTGGATCTTCTTGCGACGAATCGAGCGATCGGCCTGACCGCATGCCTCAACCACAAGCACCCAGGCGCTTGCCGACGCCACGACACCGATCCCTCCCGCAGCGTGAAAGGCCTGTGCTTCCGGAGATAACGCCGCCCATATTGGCTCGATATCGCACAGCGCCCACGGCCATATGGACACTGCAAAAATTGCACTTGCCGCTAATGCAAGCGATGGTCTACCTGTCCACCATCGCCACCCGCGGTACAGAACAGCTGGTGCGGCAAAGGCAAGGACCAGAAGCTCCACCGCTTGGCAGTGATCCCAGAACCAACGCGCAGCCATCTCGTGCACTATGAATCAGCAAATGAAGAATGTCCACCGAAAGTTGCCTTTGAACGGTGTACACCGCACGACTTGCTGGTGCTCTCCGCCGCACCCAGACCCATGCGGTTACGGTCACGGTCTAATCACGCGGGCGCGTCGTAACGCGCTGGGATCTCGACGCATTCCTACGATCGCCGGGTGGCTGATCGCTATGGCACTGACATCTTGTCCAACAACCCGCACGCTCCGCGGCGTCCGCAATCCACCGAGGTCGCGGCGATAAAAGGCTTGGTCGTGGAGGATGCCCAGACGGGTTTTGTGGGCGCGGTGGTGCGCATCGAGTACGGCCGGATGGACTTGGAGGACCGGCACGGGCGTGTTCGCGGCTTCCCGGTAGGTCCCGGATATCTGATCGACGGTAAGCCGGTGATTCTCAAGGAGCCGTTGCGGCACACCCCCACCAAGGCGACCCGGAGCGCGTCGGGATCGGTTGCGGTTCACGGGCTCAAGGCGCGAACGGCGTTGGCCAGCCGGATCTACGTCGAGGGTCGTCACGACGCCGAGCTCGTCGAACAGGTGTGGGGCCATGACTTGCGCGTTGAAGGTGTGGTCGTCGAATACCTGGGCGGGGTGGATGACTTGGCCGCCATCGTGAAGGAATTCCAGCCGGGGCCGGGCCGTCGACTCGGCGTTCTGGTCGACCACCTCGTGAAGGGGTCGAAGGAGTCACGTATCGCCGAAACGGTGCAAAAGGGTCCCTATGGCGAGCACACCCTGGTGGTGGGGCATCCGTTCGTCGACATCTGGCAGGCGGTCAAGCCCGCGCGGATCGGACTGCATGCCTGGCCCAGCGTGCCGCGGGACATCGAGTGGAAACACGGCATCTGCCAGGCGCTTGGCTGGCCGCACGGCAGCCAGACCGAGATCGCCGAGGCCTGGCGGCGGATCCGCGGCAAGGTGCGCACCTGGACCGACCTGGAGCCGGCCCTGATCGGCCGTGTTGAGGAGCTGATCGATTTCGTGACCCAACCGGCGGGCTGAACCCGTCGGCCCGACGTGGTAAGCCTGAGACGTGTCAGACAGCCTGTTCGACGTGCCCGGGGGCGCTTTCGAGTCGGCCCCGGCGGATGCCGGGGTGCCGCCCAACGCGCCCCTGGCTGTCCGGATGCGTCCCGCCACGCTCGATGAAGTGGTGGGGCAGGGGCACCTGCTCAAACAGGGTTCGCCGTTGCGCCGCCTTGTCGACGGCTCGGGTGCGGCCTCGGTCATCCTGTACGGACCTCCGGGCACGGGGAAAACCACTCTCGCATCCTTGATTTCGGGTGCCACCGGGCGCCGGTTCGGGGCGTTGTCCGCCTTGTCCGCCGGCGTCAAAGAGGTGCGGGCCGTCATCGATGATGCACGCCGCGCGGCCGTCCACGGCCGCCAGACGGTGCTCTTCATCGACGAGGTGCACCGGTTCTCCAAGACGCAACAAGACGCTCTGCTTGCGGCCGTGGAGAACCGGGTGGTGCTGTTGGTGGCCGCTACCACCGAGAATCCCTCCTTTTTCGTGGTGGCACCGCTGCTGTCGCGCTCGCTGATCCTTCAGCTGCAGCCATTGGGCGACAACGATATTCGGGAAGTGCTTACGCGTGCGATCGCCGATGAACGTGGGCTCGGCGGCGTGGTGGCCGTCGATCCCGAGGCGCTGAGCCTGCTGGCGCAACTCGCCGCGGGTGACGCACGACGCGCGCTGACTGCGCTGGAGGTCGCCGCGGAGACCGCGGGAGGAGCGGGCGGCACCGTGACCGTCGAGGTGGTGGAGCAGTCGGTGGACCGCGCTGCCGTGCGCTACGACCGCGACGGCGATCAGCATTACGACGTGGTGAGTGCCTTCATCAAATCCATCCGCGGGTCAGACGTGGATGCCGCGCTGCACTATCTGGCGCGGATGCTGATCGCGGGGGAGGACCCACGCTTCATCGCCCGGCGACTGATGATCCTGGCCAGCGAGGACGTCGGGATGGCCGATCCCACCGCATTGCCGGTGGCGGTGGCGGCGGCCCAGACGGTCCAGCTGATCGGGATGCCGGAGGCGCAGCTGACGCTGACTCACGCCACCATTCACCTCGCAACCGCGCCCAAGTCGGGTGCGGTGCCCGCGGCATTGGGGGCGGCGATGGGTGACATTCGCGCGGGCAAGGCCGGGCTGGTGCCGCCTCATCTGCGTGACGGCCATTACAGCGGGGCGGCCAAACTCGGCAACGCCGTCGGCTACGTGTACCCGCATAACGACCGCGACGGGGTGGTGGCACAGCAGTATCCGCCCGATGAGTTGGTCGGCACCGATTACTACCAGCCCACCGATCACGGCACCGAGCGTGACATCGGATCGCGGCTGGACAAGTTGCGCGCCATCATCCGGCGTGGGCTGAAAAGGCCCTGAGTTCTGATCGAGTGTGCGGATTCTGTCGGTTCTGGCCAGAAAACCGACACAAATCGCACACTCGGCATACTGAATGGCATGGCGTTACGTATGCGTGTGGCCGCGGGCGGACTACTGGCGTCGCTCGCTGTGATGGCAGCGCCCGCCGTGGCGTGTGGGCAGACCCGGAACCCGAACCGGGCCCCGAGCCAATCCTCGAAGATCCAGGCCCGCCGCTACCCGCACCGGTTGATCCGTGGGTGGAGCAGTACGGCCGCGACGTGGGCGCGGGTGCCGCCGGTAATGCCGCCGAGGCAGGAGCCGGCATCCTGTTGAGCCCGTTCCTGGGACCGTTCACCGGGCTGGCAACCGCGCCGATCGGCGGAGCCGTCGACAGCTCGATCCGCGACGCTCCGTACGGCTAGAGCCGGACCGCGATTGCTGTGAGGCAAGCCGGAGCCCGTCTGTCCATGTGGAGGGACTGTTCGCGGTTAGCTCGGTGAATTGTGACGGAGCAGATACCTGGTGGCGGGCCCTGGTGACCTTGGCGTATACCGGCGGTAGGTGGACACACCGGTAGGGTGGTCCGGTCAGATTCCCCAGCTACACGCAAGGACGACATGCAGACACACGAGATCCGGAAGCGATTCCTGGACCACTTCGTGAAGGCCGGTCACACCGAGGTACCGAGCGCTTCGGTGATCCTCGACGACCCCAACCTGCTGTTCGTCAACGCCGGCATGGTCCAGTTCGTGCCGTTCTTCCTGGGGCAGCGCACGCCGCCGTACAACACGGCCACCAGTGTCCAGAAGTGCATTCGCACCCCGGACATCGATGAGGTGGGCATCACCACCCGGCACAACACGTTCTTCCAGATGGCCGGGAACTTCTCCTTCGGCGACTACTTCAAGAGCGAGGCGATCCGGCTTGCCTGGACGCTGTTGACCAACCCGCTGTCCGAAGGTGGTTACGGCTTCGACCCAGAGAGGCTGTGGGCCACCGTCTATCTCGACGACGACGAGGCCATCGGGCTGTGGCAGGACATCGCCGGGCTGCCGCTGGACCGGATCCAGCGCCGCGGCATGGCCGACAACTACTGGTCCATGGGCATCCCCGGTCCCTGCGGTCCGTGCTCGGAGATCTACTACGACCGCGGCCCCGAGTACGGCATCGAAGGCGGCCCGGAGGCCAACGAGGACCGCTACATCGAGATCTGGAATCTCGTGTTCATGCAGAACGAGCGCGGCGAGGGGACCTCCAAGACCGACTTCGAGATACTCGGCCCGCTGCCGCGCCAGAACATCGACACCGGCATGGGTGTCGAGCGCATCGCGTGTCTGCTGCAGGGTGTCGACAACGTCTACGAGACCGACCTGGTGCGCCCGGTCATCGACTGTGTGGCAGCGGTTGCCCCGCGCGGGTACGGGCAGGGCAGTCATGAGGACGACGTGCGCTACCGCGTCATCGGCGACCACGCCCGCACAGCGGCGATCATCATCGGCGACGGGGTCAGCCCCGGCAACGAGGGCCGCGGCTATGTGCTGCGCCGCCTGCTGCGCCGGATCATCCGCTCCACCAAGTTGCTTGGCGTCGAAAAGCCCATGATGGGCGAGCTGATGGCCGTGGTGCGTGACGAGATGGGCCCCTCGTACCCCGAGCTGGTGACCGACTTCGAACGCATCAGCAGAATCGCCGTTGCCGAGGAGACCGCGTTCAACCGGACCCTGGCCTCCGGTTCGAAGCTGTTCGAGGATGCCGCGGACAAGACGAAAACGGCAGGAAAAAGCACGCTTTCGGGTAGCGACGCGTTCACCCTGCACGACACCTACGGATTCCCCATCGAGCTCACCCTGGAAATGGCGGCCGAGGCCGGGCTTTCGGTGGACGAGAGCGGCTTCCGTGAGCTGATGAACGAGCAGCGGCAGCGTGCCAAGGCCGACGCCGCCGCACGCAAGCATGCCCACGCAGACCTGACGGCATACCGCGAACTCGTGGACGCGGGACCCACGGAATTCACCGGGTTCGACGAATTAGATTCGCAGGCCACGATTCTGGGCATCTTTGTCGACGGCGCCCGGGTGCCGGTCGCCTCGGCGGGCGCCGAGGCGGAAATCGTGTTGGACCGCACCCCGCTCTACGCGGAATCGGGTGGCCAGATCGCCGACGTCGGATCCATTCGCGGCGACGGGACGAACGCAACATCGCAGGCGAAGGTCTCCGATGTTCAGAAGATCGCCAAAACCCTGTTCGTGCACAAGGTCACGGTGGAATCCGGTGAGTTCGTCGAGGGTGATCAGGTGGTGGCCTCGGTGGATCCGCAGTGGCGTCACGGCGCCACTCAGGGCCACTCGGGCACGCACATGGTGCACGCCGCGCTGCGGCAAGTACTGGGGCCCAATGCCGTTCAGGCGGGCTCGCTGAACCGGCCCGGATACCTGCGTTTCGACTTCAGCTGGCAGGGAGCGCTCTCGGAGGCGCAGCGGCAAGAGGTCGAGGATGTCGCCAACAAGGCGGTCGAGGCCAACTACCCCGTCAACACCTTCATCACCGATCTGGACAAGGCCAAGGCCATGGGCGCGATGGCGCTGTTCGGTGAGAACTACGGGGACAACGTGCGCGTTGTCGACATCGGCGGTCCGTTCTCGCTCGAATTGTGTGGTGGCACGCACGTGGCCAACTCCTCCCAGATCGGACCCGTGACGCTGCTGGGAGAGTCTTCGGTGGGCTCGGGTGTGCGCCGGGTGGAGGCCTATGTCGGCCTGGACGCGTTCCGGTACCTCTCAAAGGAACGTGCCTTGATGGCTGCGCTGTCCTCAAGCCTGAAGGTGCCCTCCGAGGAGGTTCCCGGCCGGGTCGCCACTTTGGTGGAGCGCCTGAAGGTGGCCGAAAAGGAGCTGGAGCAAACACGTTTGGCCTCGGTGAAGGCCTCCATCTCGACATTGGTGGACAACGCGGAACGCCTGAGCACGTCGGCCGGCACCGTCACCGTGGTGGCGCACCGGCTGCCCGACGGCACCGGCGCCGGTGACCTGCGCAGCCTGATCGGAGACATTCGGGGCCGGCTCGGCAGTGACCCCGCGGTGGTCGCGCTGATCGCGGCGGGCGAGGGCTCGGTGCCCTTCGTGGTGTCGGTCAACCAGGCCGCTCAAGATGCGGGGCTGCGTGCCAACGATCTCGTGGGTGCCATCGGATCGGCCGTGGACGGTCGAGGCGGCGGTAAGTCCGACACGGCACAGGGTTCCGGTAAGGACCCCTCCGGCATTGACGCGGCACTGCGGTCGCTGCGTGAACAGATCCGCCAGGCCTGAACCGAGTGCCCGATAGCGAAGCTCCTGCCCCTGATCGTCCAGGCCCGGATGATCCGGGCCGAGGCCGTCGTCTCGGCGTGGATGTAGGCACCGTCAGAATCGGGGTCGCATCGTGCGACCCCGACGGAATTCTTGCCACCCCGGTCGAAACGGTCGCGCGGGATAACAAGGAAGACAGTGATTTTCGCCGAATCGTGGAATTGGTCGAGGAGCTGAGCGTGGTAGAGGTCGTTGTCGGCCTGCCACGTAACCTGCGCGAAGGTACGGGGGCCTCGGCGCGCGATGCCGCCGCGTTCGCCCGCGAGCTGAGTGAGCGAATCGCGCCCGTGCCGGTGCGCTTAGTAGACGAGCGTTTCACTACTACTACCGCCCAGCGTTCCCTGCGTGAGGCAGGAGTACGGTCTCGTCAGCAGCGCGGCATCATCGACCAGGCGGCAGCGGTGGCCATTCTGCAGGATTGGCTTGAGCAGCGTCGCCGGTGCGGCAGTGAAGGGGGCACGCGTTGAGCGACTGGCGCGATTGGGACGATCGCCAGGAGCCCGACGACGACTGGGGAGGCGGTCGCCGGGCCGTCCCGGTGGCCGTGGGTCCGCGTCCTCGCGAGACCCGTCGCGAACGGGCGCGCCGTAGGGCTGCGGCGCGGCGTCGCCGTAACGCCGGACTGGCGGGTCTCGCGCTGGTTGTCATCATCACCGTCGCTGCCGTTGTCGGCGGAGCCAAGCTGTGGGACAGCCTCTTCGGTGCCGACGCCCCCGTCACCGACTACTCGGGCTCCGGGGTCAAGGACTTCGTGTTCGAGGTGCATCGCGGCGACACCACCAAGGTCATCGGACAGCGGCTGAAGGACGAGGGAGTGGTGGCCACCCCGAGTGCGTTCACCGATGCCGCGCAAGGCAATCAGGCCATCGCCGCGATCCAGCCCGGCTTCTACAAGCTGCGCACCAAGATTCCCGGCAAGGATGCCGTCGCGCGTCTGGCCGAACAAGACAACCGTGTCGGTCTGCTCGTCATCCCGGAGGGCCGTCAGCTCGATGACGTCTCCGCGGTGGCCAATGGTGCGGTTACCGAGGGCATCTTCACCCTCATCGCGCGTGCTTCGTGCGTGGAGCTGGATGGCGACAAGCATTGCGTGGCCGCTTCGGACTTGCGGCAGGCCGCCACGACGGCATCGCAGGCCGAGCTGTCGGTCCCGCAGTGGGCGTCCAACGGAGTCAACGCCGTCCGTGACGACCACCGCCGCATCGAGGGGCTGATCGCCGCTGGGCGGTGGGACTTCGACCCGATGGCCGAGCCGGAGCAGATTCTGGCCTCCCTCATCCGCGAGAGCAGCGACCAGTACCAGCAGCTGGGGTTACTGCAGGCCGATGCGGCCGGATTGTCGCCCTATGAAGTGCTGGTGGTGGCCTCGCTGCTGCAGCGGGAGGCCAAACCCCGTGACTTCGCGAAGGTGGCGCGGGTGGTCTACAACCGGCTTGCCAAGCATCAGAAGCTGGAATTCGACTCCACGGTGAACTACCCGTTGGACCGCCAGGAAGTCGCGACCACCGATGACGACCGCGAACGCAAGACACTCTGGAATACCTATGTGTCGCAGGGACTCCCGGCTACCCCGATCTCTTCGCCGAGCCCGGAGGCACTTCAGGCGGCCGAGCATCCGGAGCCGGGGGACTGGCTGTACTTCGTCACGATCGACGCCGAGGGCACCACGTTGTTCACCGCCGACTACAACGAGCATTTGGCCAACATCGAGCTGGCTAAGAAGAACGGCATTCTGGACAGTGCGCGATGAGCCTCCCGGGCGTAGAGCATGAGCGCGGCTGAGGTTCGCCGCGCCGCGGTGCTCGGCTCACCGATAGGGCATTCACGCTCACCCGATCTACACCTGGCCGCCTATCGCGCGCTGGGGCTCACGGGCTGGACGTACGAACGCATCGAGTGCACGGCTGAGCAGCTGCCCGATGTGGTGGGCGGTGCCGGGCCCGATTGGGTGGGTTTCTCGGTGACGATGCCCGGCAAGTTCGCCGCCTTGGAATCGGCGTCGAGCTGCACCGAACGTGCGCGGCTGATCGGTGCCGCCAACACCCTGGTGCGTACCGATGACGGTTGGCATGCCGACAATACCGACGTCGATGGCGTATCCGGAGCGCTGCGCGGTGCGGGAATCGAACCCGCGGAGCGTGCGGCGGTGATCGTCGGCGCCGGCGGTACCGCGCGGCCGGCCATTGTGGCGCTGGCGGCAATGGGTATCACGTCCCTGACGGTGGTGGCCCGGAATGCGAGCCGGGCGCACGGAGCTCTGGAGCTGGCGCAGCGAGTGGGCCTGCGGGCCTCGGTGATTGGTTTCGGGGACGCCGCGCTGTCCTCGGTGTGCGCATCGTCCGGCGTGCTGGTGAGCACCGTGCCCGCGGACGCGGCGGCACCCTATTCGGATTCCCTGGCGGCGGCTCCGGCGATTCTCGACGTTATCTATCACCCCTGGCCCACCGAGCTGGCGGTTAAGGCACACGATCGGGGATCGGCGGTCGTCGGCGGTTTGGAGATGCTGCTCAACCAGGCGTTCACCCAGGTAGAGCTGTTCACCGGGCAGCCCGCACCACGTGCGGCGATGGCCTCCGCCCTGCGCTGAGCACCCGATAACCCGGCGTTGGCGGCCGCTGGCCACCGGGCAGATTCAGCCTCACGAGTAGAGGCGACCTGCGCGAATCAAATTTATGGGACTTTTGGTCCCACCAGATGTTGCATGGGATGCCGCGTCCCAGTAAATTGGTAGGTAATTCGAGGAGGAAGCAATGCCGCTTTACACCGTCCCCGGGCCGAGCGATTTCGACGCGGAGTACCTGCAGACCCTGCACACGCTGTCCGAAGGCTCGGTGCGTCTGCACTTCGATCCCTTCACGGACATCGACTGGGATGCGCCCGATTACCAGATCGACCGCAACGACCCCCGCTGGGTGCTGAACCCCGAGCTGGACACCCTCGGCGCCACCCAGTGGTACCGGGATCTGCCCCTCGACCGTCAGATCGAGATCGGCCGCTGGCGGCTGGCCAACAGCGTCAAGGTCGGACTCGCCTTCGAGAGCATCCTGATCCGCGGCATGATGCAGTACCTCATGAAGCTGCCGAACGGCTCGCCGGAGTTCCGCTACTGCCTCCACGAGATGACCGAGGAGTGCAACCACATCCAGATGTTCCAGGAACTCGTCAACCGCATCGGTGACGACGTTCCGGGCATGCGCAAGTGGTTCCGCAGGCTCTCGCCGATTATCGGCGTAGCGGGTGGCTGGGCGCACGTGGTGCTCTTCATCGGCATCCTCGGCGGCGAAGAGCCCATCGACCACTACCAGAAGTCGTTGATCCGCAAGGACGTCGACCTGCCTCCCGCCGTCCGGCGAACGATGGAAATCCATGTGGCCGAAGAGGCGCGGCACATCTCCTTCGCCGGTGAGTTCCTGCGCGTACATATGCCGCTGATGAGTGCGCGTAAGCGCGCACTGTGCACCCTGCTGTTCCCGGTCGTCATGAAGCTGCTGGCGAACGAGATCATGATTCCGCCACGGAGCTTCGCCGCCGAGTTCGGCATCCCGCGTGAGGTTTTCAAGCAGGCCTTCTGGCGCAGCGAGCACGCGCGTCACACGCTTGCCGAGTACTTCGGAGACATGCGCAAGCTGACCGAAGACATCGGAATGCGGCCGTGGTGGGTGCGCCCCTTGTGGAAGGTGCTGCACATCGACGGCCGTCCGTCGCGGTACCGCAGTGAGCCCGACCGCTCGCCCGCGGGCACGCCGCTAGCGGTTGGCGCCTGACAGTTCGGCGATAGCCGCCATCAGCTCGGTCTGCGGGTCCAGCGACACGCCCATCGAACGCCCGGCCCCGTCCAGTACGTACCAGACGTAGTTCGCCAGATCCTCGACGATCTCGGTGCGGCTGCGCACGGGGTCGGTTTCCCGCAACCACCGGGAGAGGGTTCCCTCGACCATCGTCACCACCGCGTAAGTGACTGATTCGAAGGGGCTGTAGTCGATTCCGAGTAACTCGGTGATCGGGATCAGGACTCCCCGGACACGCTGCTCCATGCGCACCTTGACCGTACTGACCGCATCGACGGCGGGATCCTCGTCGGTGGTGCCGGAGCCCATGAACTCATAGCGATGGGGGTAATCGGTCATCCAATCCAGTACCGCCCGAATGGTTCTGGTGGCAATGTCGTTGATGGAACCTCTGGTGACATCGAGCTGCGACGAGATTGTCGTATCGAAGTCCTCCATCAGATACGAACGAATGCGCCGATCGAGGTCCTCGCGTCCCTCGAACTGCCGGTACACCACAGACTTGGCCAGCTCGGCCCGCTTGGCGATCGACTGCACGGGAATCTCGGTGCCGGGCGGCGTTTCATCGAGCAGCGCGACGGCAGACTCCACGATGCGGGTCTGGCGGGCGGAGTTGTGCCGTTCCCAACGTGCCTCATGCCCAGTGAGTGAGCGTTCCTTGGCATTGGTATCCGGCACCGCCCGATTCTATCGACCCACTTCCGGCTTGGATGCCACACAGAAGATTCGGCGGAATCCGAAGGGAGTCACCTCGCCGGAGCGCGGATAAGCCTGGCGCAGCAGCCCGGCATACTCCGACTCGAACTCGGCGAATTCGTCGGCCGACAGTGCCGACACAACGGGCCTCAGCCCGGTGCCATGCACCCATCGCAGCACCGGATCCTCGCCCGCCAGCAGGTGCACGTATGTCGTTTCCCAGGCGTCCGGAACCAAGCCGGCGGAAATGGCCAGGCGCGCATAACCTTCGGCTCCGTCCGTGCTCTCGGTTCCGCGCAGCACACCGTCCAATCGCGATAGCCAGCGTGGCGATTCAGCCACCTGGCGCATCAGCGCATGCGAGGGTGCTCCGAAGTTGCCCGGAACCTGAAAGGCCAGATATCCACCCGGATTGAGCTGCCCGGCCCATGCGGAGATGAGCTCACGGTGCTGTGGAAGCCATTGCAAGGCCGCATTGGTGAACAGTACGTCCACGCCGTCGGCCCGGAAGTCCGCGATATCGCCTTGCTCCAGACGCAGATTGGCGGGCAGGTCAGCGGGTGCGGTGGCCAGCAGCTCGGCGGAGGAATCCAGTCCCAGCACCGATGCGCCGGGCCACCGGCGGGCCAATTCGACGGTCAAGATTCCACTGGCGCAACCCAAGTCAATGACAGTGTGCGGAGTCGAGGCCGGTATCCGGGACAGCAATTCGTAGAACGGGCGACTGCGTTCGTCTCCGAATCGGCTGTATTCCTGCGGGCTCCACAATGTCTTCGTCACTACTCCGAATCTAGCCGCGCGGCGCTACATTCCCCACATGATTTACGGGGTGGGGGCGGCGGTGCTGTGCTGGATGGCGGCGCTGTCATATTTCGACATCAGGTACCGCAGGCTGCCGAACTGGCTCACGCTGCCCGCAGCCGCCGGGATCGTCGTGGTGGCAATGCTCGACCGCAATCCACCGATGTTGGCCGGCGCGGTGGCGTTGACGATCGTGTACCTGGCCGCACATCTGCTCTCGCCGCGCGCGATGGGCGCAGGGGACGTGAAGCTCGCCTTCGGCACCGGGGGATTGTCGGGGGCGTTCGGATTGGACACGTGGTTTCTGGCGGCAATCGGTGCGCCGCTGTTGACCGGCCTGATTGGTGTGCTGCTCATGGCGTGCGGGCGCCGGGCAGTATCGGTTCCGCACGGACCGTCGATGTGTCTGGCCACGGCGTTAGCGACCGCGCTGATGGTCCTCGCGCCGGGCATCTGACAAAGAACCATCCACTGTCCCGATCGATTTGGAAGACCGGCCTGCCCGCATGGGACAATGGTGCACGTGTTGCGCTGGATCACGGCAGGTGAATCGCATGGACGCGCGTTGGTCGCGGTCCTGGAAGGCATGGTCGCCGGTGTCGAACTGACATCGGAGGACATCGGTAGGCAGCTGGCGCGTCGCCGCCTGGGCTACGGCCGGGGTGCGCGGATGGCGTTCGAGGCCGATCAGGTCACCGTGCTCGGCGGCGTGCGCCACGGACTGACCTTGGGCGGTCCGGTTGCCATCGAGGTCGGCAACACCGAATGGCCCAAGTGGGAGACCGTGATGTCTCCGGACCCCGTGGACCCCGCCGAGCTGGAGAACATCGCGCGCAACGCGCCGCTGACCCGGCCCCGTCCGGGGCACGCCGACTACGCAGGCATGCTCAAGTATGGATTCGATGACGCCCGCCCGGTGCTCGAGCGGGCCAGCGCGCGCGAGACCGCGGCGCGTGTGGCGGTGGGCACCCTCGCCAAGGCCTTCCTGAAGCAGGCCCTGGGAGTCGATGTCATTTCGCATGTCATCTCCATCGGCGACTCCGATCCCTACGAAGGTCCGGTACCGGGCGCCGCCGACCTGGACGCCATCGACGCCAGCCCGGTGCGGGCGTTCGACGCACAAGCCGAACAGTCCATGATCACCGAGATCGAGGCAGCCAAGAAGGACGGCGACACCCTCGGCGGCGTGGTCGAGGTGGTGGTCGCCGGTCTGCCTGTCGGACTCGGCTCGTTCATCAGTGGAAACGACCGGCTGGACAGCCAACTGGCGGCGGCGATCATGGGTATCCAGGCGATCAAGGGTGTGGAGATCGGTGACGGTTTCACTACCGCGCGCCGACGCGGCAGCGCCGCACACGACGAGATTTACCCGGGTCCCGACGGCATTTTGCGCTCCACCAATCGCGCCGGTGGGCTGGAAGGTGGCATGACCAACGGTCAGCCACTGCGAGTGCGGGCGGCGATGAAGCCCATCTCCACCGTTCCGCGGGCGTTGGCGACCGTGGACATGTCCACCGGCGACGAGGCAGTCGCAATTCACCAGCGTTCCGACGTGTGTGCGGTCCCGGCTGCGGGCGTGGTCGCCGAGGCAATGGTCGCGCTGGTAGTGGCCCGTGCCGCACTGGAAAAGTTCGGTGGAGACTCACTGTCCGAGACGAAGACCAACGTCGGTGCGTACCTGGATGCGGTGGCGCTGCGGGAGCCGCGCCGAGAATCTTCCGATGAGCAGCCTGCGCGAAGAGCGGCTAACACAGCGGGATGAGCCCCAAAGCCGTCCTTGTCGGACTGCCCGGGTCGGGTAAGTCCACCATCGGCCGTCGGCTGGCAAAAGCGTTGAACGTCAACGTCTATGACACCGACATCGGCATCGAGGCACAGGCCGGCCGCACCATCGCCGACATCTTCGCCACCGACGGGGAGCCAGAATTCCGGCGTATCGAAGAATCGGTGATTCGGCAGGCGCTCGATCAGCAGGATGGGGTGGTCTCGCTCGGCGGGGGCGCCGTGCTCACTCCAGGCGTCCGGGAAGCACTCAGCGGGCACACCGTCGTGTACCTGGAAATCAGTGCCGCGGAAGGAATTCGGCGCACCGGGGGAAGTGTGGTGCGTCCGCTGCTGGCTGGGCCGGACCGTGCCGAGAAGTACCACGCCCTCATCTCGCAGCGAGTTCCGCTGTACCGAGAGGTCGCCACCATCAAGGTCAACACCGACAGGCGAAATCCCGGCGCAGTGGTCCGGACCATCGTGTCTCGGTTGGAGAACCCCGAGACGGGCGCCACAGCTTCTTCACGGCGGCGGCGCCCCCGACGGCGTCCCCGATCGCGGCGCCGTACGTCCGGCACTCCCGCGGCGACCAAGAGCGATACCCCCGGAACCGACACTAAAGGAAGAGCCGACAATGACTAGCGCCGAGCCGACGACGATCACCGTCGAGGTGAACCCGCCCTACCCGGTTATCGTGGGAACGGGTCTATTGGGTGAGTTGGTGGGCGCGCTCAAAGGCTCCGACAAGGTGGCGATACTGCATCAGCCCACCCTCGCGGCCACCGCCGAGGAAATTCGGAAGACCCTGGCCGACACCGGAATCGATGCGCATCGGGTCGAGATTCCCGACGCCGAGGCAGGCAAGGATCTGGCCGTGCTCGGATTCATCTGGGAGGTACTCGGCCGCATCGGCATAGGGCGCAAAGACGCCGTCGTCAGCCTGGGGGGAGGGGCCGCCACCGATACCGCCGGTTTTGCCGCCGCCACGTGGTTGCGCGGCGTGAAGGTGGTGCACGTACCCACCACGCTGCTCGCGATGGTCGATGCCGCGGTTGGCGGCAAGACGGGCATCAACACCGAGGCGGGCAAGAACCTCGTCGGCGCATTTCACCAGCCGGGGGCGGTGCTGGTGGACCTGGCGACCCTCGACTCGTTGCCGCGCAACGAAATCGTCGCAGGTATGGCCGAAGTGGTGAAGGCAGGATTCATCGCCGATCCGGTCATCCTCGAGCTCATCGAGGCCGACCCGGAGGCTGCGATCGATCCGTCCAAGCCGGTGTTGCGCGAGCTCATCGAACGCTCCATCGCGGTCAAGGCCAAGGTGGTGGCCGCCGACGAGAAGGAAGCCGAGCTACGCGAGATCCTCAACTACGGCCACACCCTCGGTCATGCGATCGAGCGGCGCGAGCGGTACCGGTGGCGCCACGGTGCCGCCGTGTCGGTCGGTCTGGTGTTCGCAGCCGAACTGGGGCGCTTGGCCGGACGCCTGGACGACGAGACCGCCGATCGCCACGCGCGAGTGCTCTCGGCGCTCGGGCTGCCGACACGTTACGACGCCGATGCGCTGGGACAGCTCGTCGAATCGATGCAGGGCGATAAGAAGACCCGCTCGGGCATACTGCGATTCGTGGTGCTTGACGGGTTGGCCAAGCCGGGACGACTGGAAGGCCCCGACCCGTCACTGCTGGCCGCCGCGTACTCGGTGGTGGCAGGGCCGACCACTGGTGAGGGAGTGATGTTGTGACGATCCAGGTTCTCAACGGCCCCAATCTCGGCCGTCTCGGTAAACGGGAGGCCGCCGTCTACGGCAGTGTCACCTACGAGGAGCTGGTGTCACTCGTTGGGTCCGAAGCGGACTCGTTGGGTGTGGATGTCCAGGTGCGCCAGACCGACAGCGAAGCCGAATTGCTCGGCTGGATTCACGATGCCGCGGACGCCAAGGATCCGGTGATCCTGAATGCGGGCGCGTTCACCCACACGTCGGTTGCGCTACGGGATGCGTGTGCCGAATTGACGGCCGGATTGATCGAGGTGCACATCTCGAATGTGTATGCACGCGAGGAGTTTCGGCACAAGTCGTACCTCAGTGGGTTGGCCACCGGGGTGATTGTGGGGCTCGGCGTGCAGGGATACCTGCTGGCGCTGCGCTACTTCGTGACGTCCACTTCGTCCTGAACCGCCTGGAACACGTCGGTATCCGACTGCTGTAGCGCGGCGTGCTCCTTTTCCTTGCGGTCCACTAGCAGTCGGCCCGCGAATACGCTGACCATGGCGGGTCCGAACACCAGCAGCGCCACGAATGCCGCGGTGGTGGTGAGCTCGGCCAGGACGCCCGCCGCGTAGATTCCCTCGTTGAACAGGCTGATCAGCCAGATCACCAGGCCGCTGACCGCACCGGCGAAGATGCCGCCCAGCAGCCACCACATGGCCAGATCTTCACGGCGGTCCGGATCGGGGTTGCGCCGGGCATCGCCGCGGCCGTCGGTGACCGCCCAGACCACCACCGCCGCGACGAACACCAGAACCAGCGTGATGTTGATGAGGGTGCCGTGGGTCTCCCAGACGCTGATGGCCAGACCCTGTATCACGCGGATCAGCACCATAAAGACGGCGAAGACGGCGCCCCGGGTAAGCCATTGCGCGGTCATGGAACGTGTTCCAGCTTCGGGCATGGGCCCAGCGTATCGCGGTAGCGTCGACACCTATGACGACCGTCCTCAGCCATATCGATCGCCGGGAACGACTGCGCGAGGGTCTGCGCGCCGACGGACTCGATGCGCTTCTGATCACCGACCTGGTCAACATTCGCTATCTGACGGGTTTCACGGGGTCCGCCGCCGCACTATGGGTGGCCGCGAGCGACGGAGCGGATGAGAAGGCGACCGTGTTGTGCACCGATGGCCGCTACCGCACCCAAGCCGCCGCGCAGGTTCCGGATCTGCGTGCACTGATCGACCGTGGCTACGGCGCGGCGCTGATCGCGTCGGCCGCCGCCGGGCGCGCGGGATTCGAAAGCCACGTGGTCACCGTCGACGGATTCGACAAATTGAGCGCGGCGGCCGGGCACGTCGAGTTGGTCCGGGCCCCGAACCGGGTGGAGAAACTCCGGGAAGTGAAGGACGAATCCGAGGTACTCCTCCTCGAAAGAGCCTGCGCTGCAGCAGATACCGCGTTATCTGCCTTGATCGAGACGGGCGGGATCCGGCCTGGGCGCACCGAGCGTGATGTCGCCCGCGACCTGGAGAACCTCATGTGTGAACACGGAGCCGACGGCGCGTCGTTCGAGACCATCGTCGCGGCCGGCCCGCATTCGGCGATACCGCACCACCGACCCACCGACGCGGTGCTGGCCACCGGCGACTTCGTAAAGATCGACTTCGGTGCACTGGTCGCCGGATATCACTCGGACATGACCCGCACCCTGGTGCTGGGATCGGTGTCGCCGTGGCAGCAGGAGATCTACGAACTGGTGCTGGTCGCACAGGCGGCCGGGCGGGAGGCCCTGGCACCCGGAGCATCGCTGAAGGGTGTGGACGCCGCGGCCCGCGATGTCATCGCCGCCGCCGGATACGGACAGAACTTCGGTCACGGTCTCGGCCACGGTGTGGGGTTGCAGATCCACGAAGCACCGGGTATCGGTGCCGGCGCCACCGGTACACTGCTTGCTGGCTCGGCGGTGACAGTCGAGCCAGGGGTCTACCTGCCCGACCGGGGCGGAGTCCGGATCGAGGACACGCTCGTGGTGCGGCCCGACGGGCCGGAGCTATTGACCCGGTTCCCCAAGGAACTCACCGTCATTAATTGAGTAGTACTGAACAGTTACGCAAGGAGATAGACGACTGTGGCTTCAACCGCCGATTTCAAGAACGGCCTGGTGCTCAACATCGATGGTCAGCTGTGGCAGATCACCGAGTTCCAGCACGTGAAGCCCGGTAAGGGACCGGCGTTCGTGCGCACCAAGCTCAAGAACGTGCTGTCGGGCAAGGTCGTCGACAAGACCTTCAACGCGGGCGTGAAGGTCGAGACCGCGACCGTCGACCGGCGCGACACCACCTACCTGTACCGCGACGGCGACTCGTTCGTGTTCATGGACAGCCAGGATTACGAGCAGCATCACCTCACTCCCGAACTGGTCGGCGACGCACACCGGTTCCTGCTGGAGAGCATGACCGTGCAGGTCGCGTTCAACGAGGGCGCGCCGCTGTACATCGAGCTGCCGGTGTCGGTCGAGCTGGTGGTGACGCACACCGAGCCGGGCCTGCAGGGTGATCGTTCCAGTGCGGGCACCAAGCCGGCGACGATGGAAACCGGCGCCGAGATCCAGGTGCCGCTGTTCATCAACACCGGTGACCGCCTCAAGGTCGACACGCGCGACGCCAGCTACCTCGGCCGCGTGAATGGCTGATAGCGGTTCGACCGGCCGCGCCTCCGCCAAGGGCGGCCGCCGCAAGGCGCGTAAGCGGGCAGTGGACCTGCTGTTCGAGGCCGAGGCGCGGGATATGACGGCAGCCGCCGTGGCCGATGAGCGTCGCGGCCTGGCGGAGGCGAAGCCCGACGTGGAGCCGCTGAACCCCTACACGGTGACGGTCGCGCACGGTGTCACCGAGCACGCCACGCACATCGACGAGCTGATCTCCTCGCATCTGCAGGGATGGACGCTGGCCAGGCTGCCCGCGGTGGACCGCGCGATCATGCGCGTCGCGGTGTGGGAGCTGCTCCATGCCGAGGACGTGCCCGAGGTGGTGGCCGTCGACGAAGCGGTCGAACTGGCCAAGCAGCTTTCCACCGATGAGTCACCGGCGTTCGTGAACGGCGTGCTGGGTCAGCTCATGCTGGTGACCCCGCACATCCGGGGTGGCTCGGCTTCCGGCTCCGCGGAATAGGTCAGTCGAGGCGTATCTCGAACACGGGGATCACCCGGTCCGTGAGGGTCTCGTACTCGGCGAATCCGGGTGCGCGCTGTTTGACGATCTCGAACACTCGATCACGATCGGCGCGGGGGAGTTCGACGGCCGTGGCCTTTGTTTTCGGGTTGGCGCCGATCTCCACGGCGACATCGGGGTTGGCGCGCAGGTTCGCCACCCAGGCGGGATTCTTCGGTCTTCCCGCCGACGAACCGACGATGTAGGCCTTGCCGTCGATATCGAAGTAGGCCAACGGGTTCACGCGTTCGGCGCCGGATTTGGCTCCAGTGCTCGTCAAGAGCATGAGCGGAAAACCCTCGAATTGGCCGCCAACCTTGCCGCCGTTGGCGCGGAACTCGGCGATGTTGGCCTCGTTGAATGACTGCTCGCTGCTCGATGGTTCGGTCATGGTCGCCTCGATTCTCTCGGTGATGCCGCGAGCCTATCGGCCGGTCCTGAGTGTGATCCGGACAGCAACGTGGACAATAGGCGCGCGCCTCGGCTCAAGTGCGTTGAGATGCGCTAGGTGGGGTGTTCTGCCACTATTAGCTGCGTGGGAGCCTGGGGTGCTGGACCGTTTGACAACGATGACGCTGCTGACTTCTTGGGCGATCTCAGGCAGGGCGACGATATCGAGCTTCAACTGGCGCGATGTCTGCGTCTGGCGAATGCTGACTATCTAGAGGCGCCGGAGGGGTCGGCGGTGGTCGCCGCCGCTGCGGTGATTGCCCTGCGATGTTCGGGCGAGGTCGATGCGGGTGCGGAGCGGTGGTCGGAAGCGGTGGCCGACATCGCCATAAAGCAAACCCAGGCATATGCGCTTGCGGTCCTGGCGCGCGGCGCGATCGCCCGGGTGCAGGCTCCGGGCAGTGAGCTCGCCGATCTGTGGACCGATGCGGATCCCGCTGAGTGGGTGGCTGAGGTGGCGGCTATCGAGCGTTCACTGCGCGGTGTCGAGGGGGATGGGTACCAGGACTGGGCCCCGTATCCGGACCTCACCAACGCCGCGACCGTCGGACTCCGGGACCCGAAGGTGGCGCTCGACGCGCTGCGAGCGGTGGTCGACATCTCGGAGGTGTCTGCATTCGTTCTGGATCGTGAACCAGCTGAGCAGTCGGAAGGTCTGTGGCAGGAGGTGGCGCTGACCGACGGCCGCAGGCTTGTGATGTGGCACGGCGAGGACAAGTCCGGACTGCTCGGCTCCTCCGAGTTCACTTCATCGATCCGTGTGATTCCGCTGGGCGCGATCACCGACCGTCAGCTGAAGACGACGTATCAACAGCTTGGTACGGAGCGCTCGCTAGTCGCCGTCGAATTGTGGCTCTCGACGGTGACTCCGGAAAAGAGTCGTGCGGTCTCCATCTCGGAAACCGAATGGGAAGTGCAGGATTTCTACTTCGCCAAGTCGATCGTGGACGGCGGTCTCGCGCAGATGGAACGGCTTCTTCAATTCGGACGGGTGGTGGCACAACGTGTTTGACAGAGATGCCGACTGGGCAGCCATCCCGCATTTGGGTGCTGCGATTGGAGTTTTCACGCCGCATGCCTGGATGGCGATCGATCAACTACGCCGGGTGGTCGACGTAGCGCAGGTGGGCACCTTCCTGCTGAACCGAGGCTGCGAGCACGGGGCGTGGGGTGAGAAGTGGTGGTACGAGATTGCGCTGGTCGACAGTGGGCGGCTGATTCTGTGGTTCGTCAGGGAGGGGCACTGTGCGGGGCATGACGAGCGGCCCCCGCATCCCACGGTATCGGTGACCCTGCGCACCATCCCGCTGTCCGAAATTACCGATAAGTCCCTGAAGGTCGACTACGACGTCGCGCCGGATGGCGCCGTGACCATGACGACGGTTGACCTGACGCTCTACACCTCGACCACCACGCGTACCGTCAAGGCTTCGCTGGAGGAATACCGGCACAGCATCGAGCACTTCCAGTTCTCGAAGTACTCCAGTCATGGTGTGGCACAGATGAATCGACTCATCGATTTCGCGCACGCGGTGTCCCGGGAGATTCGTTGATCAAATGTCAGGTGCATTGACACGCTCCGCCGGATTCGGCATCCTGGGTCCATGACCGAGAACCTGCAAGACATGTTCGAATCCTCGTATCGGGGTGAGGCGCCCGAGCAGCTCGCCGCTCGGCCGCCGTGGAGCATCGGGCAGCCGCAGCCTGAAATCCTGACGCTCATCGAGCAGGGCAAGGTGCACGGCGACGTGTTGGATGCCGGGTGTGGGGAGGCCGCGACCGCTCTGTACCTCGCCGAGCGAGGCCATGCCGCCGTCGGCCTGGACGCGGCGCCCACGGCGATCGAGCTGGCCAAGGGTTATGCGGCCGAGCGCGGCCTGACCAATGTCACCTTTGACGTTGCCGACATCTCGAACTTCACGGGGTACGACGGACGCTTCGGGACGATCATCGATTCAACGCTGTTCCATTCGATGCCCGTCGCCTTGCGTGAGGGATATCAGCAGTCGATCGTGCGTGCCGCGGCACCGGGCGCCACGTACATCGTGCTGGTTTTCGACAAGGCGGGCTTTCCCCCGGACATCGACGGGCCCTATCCCGTCACCGAACCCGAGCTGCGCGCGATCGTGTCTAAGTTCTGGACCATCGACGACATCAGCCCGGCGCGGCTGTACGCCAACGGCGAGGGATTCAAGGACGGCGCGGCGCAGAGCTTCGCCGAAGTCCGCGAAGAGCCCAACGGCCGAGTCTCGATGGCGGGCTGGCTGCTACAGGCGCACCTGGACTGATCCGGCGCTCACAGTGCGGCGTAGACGGCCTGCGCGAATTGAATGTGCAACAGCTGCAGGCGCAGGGTGGATGTGCTCGCCAACGCGGCTTTGGGGTCCAGGTCGGGCATCCGCCACTGCGGCAAGAACATGAGGATCGCGTCGGCCTTCGGGTCGGCGTGCCACCATGTTCCGAACGCGCCAGGCCAGCCGAAGGTGCCGGCGCCGCCGGGGCCGAACAACGCGGCCGCATTCGGATCCAGGACGACCGACAAGCCCAGGCCGAAGCCGCGTCCGGTCCAGTACGGCAGGCCGAATGCCGGCAGTTCTCGCTGAGCGGGCGTGAGCCGGTTGGCGCGCAATGCCGCGGTGGACTCCGGGGAGAGAATGCGGACCCCGTCGGCCTCGCCGCCACCCAGCAGTGCCCGCGCAAAGGTCAGGTAGTCGCCTGCGGTACTTGCCAGCGCGCCGCCGCCACGACACAGCGCCGGGGCCGACGTGGGCATCGAGGTGAGATAGCCACGGTCGGCCGCCACAACCTGGTCGTGATCGTCGAGGCCATACAGGCGTGCCAGTCGTCCGGCCTTGTGTTCGGGAACGAAGAAGTCGGTATCCGACATGCGCAGCGGATCCAGGATTCGTTGACGCAGCAGCTCGTTGAGTGGCAGCCCGGCCGCGCGGGCGATCAGTAGCCCGAGCACATCGGTCGAATGGCTGTAGTGGAAACGCTCTCCGGGTGGGTACACCAGCGGCAGCGCGGCGATGGCCGCTATCCATGCGTCGGGCTCACTGAATGTCGCCGTATGCAGTGGCTGATAGGCCTTCGCGATAGGTCCGGTCGCGATGAAGTCGTAGGTCAGACCGCTGCGGTGGGTCAGCAGATCCTCCACCGTGATGGTGCGGGGCGCCCGGAACGTGTCATCCAACGGCCCACCCGGATCCTTGAGCACCCGCATGTCGGCGAACTCCGGCAGCCACCTGGTGATCGGGTCGCTCAAGCGGATCGTGCCGTCGTCGACGAGGGCCATGGCTGCCGCGCTGATGACCGGCTTGGTCATGGACGCGATGCGGAAAATGGTGTTCTCGGCCATGGACAGGCCCGCCTCGACATCGCGGTATCCGGTCGCGGCCAGGTGTTTGAGCTGCCCGCCCTGCCACACCAGCGTCACCGCTCCGGCCAGGATGCGGTCATTGACCGCCGCCCGGATCGGGGCAAGGGCGGCGTCGAAGGCTGAGTTGGGCTGGGGCATAACTCCATCCTGTCAGCCGAGGCCGGTGGGTGCCCGGATGCTAAGCTCCCTGGCGATAAGTGACATCCTTTAACGATCCGTCCAGTGAGGCGGAGAAGGAGGTCTCGCGTAAGCGTGGGCGCATTACCAGAGGGACGCGAACTGTTGTCCGCCGCAGATGTCGGCAGGACCATCTCGCGTATCGCGCATCAAATCATCGAGAAGACCGCTCTTTCCGATTCCAGTGACGCGCCCCGCGTCGTGCTGGTCGGTATCCCGACACGCGGCGCCACCCTGGCCAAACGATTGGCCGCCCACATCACCGAGTTCTCCGGTGTCGAGGTGCCCGCCGGATTCCTGGACATCACGCTCTACCGCGACGACTTGCGCAACAAACCCCACCGCCCGCTGGAACGCACCTCCATTCCTGAAGGCGGGGTCGATGGCGCCCTGGTGGTGCTCGTCGACGACGTGTTGTTCTCGGGCCGCACGGTGCGCTCGGCGCTCGACGCGCTGCGGGATCTGGGCCGGCCGCGGGCGGTGCAGCTGGCGGTGCTGGTTGATCGCGGGCACCGTGAACTGCCGTTGCGCGCCGATTACGTCGGCAAGAACGTGCCGACCGCGCGCTCCGAAGACGTCAAGGTGCTGCTGGCCGAACACGACGGATGCGACGCCGTGGTCATCAACAGTGCGCAGGGGGAGGCCTCGTGAAGCATCTGCTGTCCGCGGCCGACCTGACCCGCGACGAGGCCACCGCCATCCTCGACGACGCCGACCGGTTTCTGCAGGCCCTGGCGGGGCGTGAGGTCAAAAAGCTGCCCACCCTGCGCGGGCGCACCATCATCACGATGTTCTATGAGAACTCCACGCGGACAAGGGTTTCCTTCGAAGTGGCGGGGAAGTGGATGAGTGCCGACGTGATCAACGTCAGTGCATCTGGTTCCTCGGTGGCCAAAGGTGAATCGCTGCGCGACACCGCCCTGACCTTGCGCGCGATCGGCGCTGACGCGTTGATCGTCCGCCACCCGGCCTCCGGGGTCGCCGCGCAGCTTGCGCAGTGGACGTCAGAAGGACTGGCCGGCGGTCCCGCTGTGATCAATGCCGGCGACGGCACCCACGAACATCCGACGCAGGCACTGCTTGACGCGCTCACCATTCGGCAGCGGCTGGGCGGTCTGGAAGGTCGCCGCATCGTGATCGTCGGGGACATCCTGCACAGTCGAGTCGCTCGATCGAACGCTCTGCTGCTCAACACGTTCGGCGCCGAGGTGGTGCTGGTGGCTCCGCCCACGCTGCTGCCCGTTGGTGTCGAGACGTGGCCGGTGACGGTCAGTCATGACCTGGATGCCGAGCTACCGGGTGCCGACGCCGTGCTGATGCTGCGGGTGCAGGCCGAGCGCATGACCGGTGGCTTCTTCCCCTCGGCGCGCGAGTACTCGGTGCTGTACGGATTGTCCGAGGCCCGGCAGCGGCTGCTCTCCGAACACGCGGTGGTGCTGCATCCGGGCCCGATGCTGCGCGGTATGGAAATCGCGTCCTCCGTGGCCGACTCGTCGCAATCAGCTGTTCTGCAACAGGTATCGAATGGAGTGCATATCCGCATGGCCGTGCTGTTCCACCTGCTGGTCGGGTCGTCCGACAGCTCAGAGGCGGTGCCCGCATGAGTGTCCTGATCAAGGGCGTACTGCTGTACGGGGAGGGCGAGCAGGTCGACGTCCTCATCGAAGACGGCCAGATCACCCGTATCGAGGCCGGTATCGGAGCGGGTATCGAGACGGAAGTCGACACCGCCATCGAGGCGCCGGGGCAGGTGCTGTTGCCGGGATTCGTCGACCTGCACACGCATCTGCGTGAACCGGGGCGTGAAGACACCGAGACCATCGACTCGGGCTCGGCGGCAGCGGCTTTGGGCGGGTACACCGCCGTCTTCGCGATGGCCAACACGAACCCGGTGGCAGACAGCCCCGTGGTGACCGATCACGTGTGGCAGCGCGGCCAGCAGGTCGGATTGGTCGACGTACATCCGGTGGGTGCCGTCACGGTCGGGCTGGAAGGCAAGCAGCTCACCGAGATGGCGATGATGGCGCGTGGTGCGGGCCGGGTGCGGATGTTCTCCGATGACGGCAAATGCGTGCACGATCCGCTGATCATGCGGCGCGCTCTCGAATACGCCAAGGGCTTGGGTGTGCTCATCGCCCAACATGCCGAGGAACCGCGGCTCACCGTCGGATCGGTGGCGCATGAGGGGGCCAACGCGGCCAAGTTGGGCCTGACCGGGTGGCCCCGTGCCGCCGAGGAATCCATCGTCGCGCGGGACGCGATTTTGTCACGCGACAGCGGTGCTCCGGTGCACATCTGTCACGCATCCACCGCCGGCACCGTCGAGCTGCTCAAATGGGCCAAGGGGCAAGGCATTTCCATTACCGCCGAGGTGACACCGCACCATCTGCTGCTCGATGACGGCCGGCTGGCCTCGTACGACGGTGTGTATCGGGTAAATCCGCCGCTGCGGGAGTCGACCGACGCCCAGGCACTGCGCCGGGCCCTCGCCGACGGGGTGATCGACTGTGTGGCAACCGACCACGCACCACACGCCGATCACGAGAAATGCTGCGAGTTCGCGGCGGCTCGCCCCGGCATGCTCGGGTTGGAGACCGCGCTGTCGGTGGTCGTGGAGACCATGGTGAAAACAGGATTGCTGACCTGGCGCGATATCGCCAGGGTGATGAGTGAGCGGCCGGCGCAGATCGTCGGTCTGCCCGATCAAGGGCGTCCGTTGGCAGTCGGCGAGCCCGCCAACCTGACGATCGTTGACCCCGACGCCACCTGGACCGTCAGTGCCGACGGATTGGCCAGCAAGTCGGCCAACACCCCATTCGAATCGATGACGTTGCCTGCCACCGTGACCGCGACGCTGCTGCGCGGCCGCATCACCGCACGGGACGGCAAGGTGACCCAATGAACCACGGCGACTTCATCGGTGCCCTCATCATGGCGGGCGCCTCGCTCACGTTGACTGTGCTGCTTGCCCGCCTGATGTGGCGCGGCTGGCGCGCACGCGGCCAACGTCAGATCGACACCGTGGGGGAACTGCCCGTGGTGCCCGCCGAGCGCGGCGACATCGTCATCGAACCCGCGGATGGCCTTTACGTCGGCAGCACCATCGCGCCGGACTGGCAGGACCGAATCGCGGTGGGCGACTTGGGCTACCGCGCGAACGCCACCTTGACCAGATACACCGGCGGGATCCTGCTGGAACGCAGCGGCACCGGGGACATCTGGATCCCCGCCGACGTCATCACCGAGATCCGTACGGCCAAGGCGCTGGCGGGCAAGGTGCTTACTCACGAAGGAATTCTTGCGATCCGGTGGCGGCTGCCCTCGGGCACCGAGATCGACACCGGATTTTTGGCACGACCGCGAAGCGAATATCAGGAATGGAAGCAGGCGTCATGAGTGACAAGGCGGTGCTCGTTCTCGAAGACGGGCGGGTGTTCACCGGCAAGCCGTTCGGGGCGGTGGGTGAAACTCTCGGCGAGGCGGTGTTCTGCACGGCCATGTCGGGTTACCAAGAAACCCTGACCGACCCGAGCTATCACCGGCAGATCGTGGTGGCAACAGCGCCGCAGATCGGTAACACCGGATGGAACGACGAGGACGACGAGAGTCGCGGCGGCAAGATCTGGGTTGCCGGATATGCGGTGCGCGACCCTTCGAACCGGGTCTCGAATTGGCGCGCCACAGGGTCCCTGGATGATGCCCTCAAGGGGCAGCACATTGTCGGCATCGCCGGAATCGACACCCGGGCCGTCGTCCGTCACCTGCGTACCCGTGGGTCGATGAAGGCGGGCATCTTCAGCGGGACAGTTGCCGACGCTCCCACCGACTTCCTGCTGTCGCGCGTCAACGGCCAGCCCTCGATGCTGGGTGCGGACCTGGCAGGGGAGGTGAGCACCGACGACACCTACATTGTGGAACCCGATGGCGCGCACCGGTTCACCGTGGCCGCTCTAGACCTGGGGATCAAGACCAACACCCCACGCAACTTCACGCAACGCGGTATCCGCGTACAGGTGGTGCCCTCGTCCATCAGCCCGGACGAGCTGCTCGCGCTGGCGCCCGACGGCGTGTTCCTGTCCAACGGGCCGGGCGACCCGGCCACCGCGGATCACGTGGTGGCGGTGACACAGGCGGTGCTGCAACAGAAAATCCCGCTGTTCGGCATCTGCTTCGGTAATCAGCTGCTGGGCCGGGCATTGGGCAGGTCCACCTACAAGATGACCTTCGGGCATCGCGGTATCAATATCCCGGTCATCGATCACGCGACGGGCCGGGTCGCGATCACGGCGCAGAACCACGGCTTTGCCCTCGAAGGTGAGGCGGGTGAGCAGTTCGATACGCCGTACGGGCGCGCCGAGGTAAGCCACACCTGCGCCAACGATGGCACGGTGGAAGGGATCCGGCTGTTGGACGGATCGGCTTTCTCGGTGCAGTACCACCCGGAGGCGGCGGCGGGACCTCATGACGCCGAGTACCTCTTTGACCAGTTCGTCACGGCACTTGAGAATCGGGGTAATCGCTGATGCCACGTCGCACAGACCTCAACCACATCCTGGTCATCGGTTCTGGCCCCATCGTGATCGGCCAGGCCTGCGAGTTCGACTACTCGGGCACCCAGGCCTGCCGTGTGCTGCGGTCGGAGGGGCTCCAGGTCAGCCTCGTCAATTCGAACCCGGCGACGATCATGACCGACCCGGAGTACGCCGACAACACCTACGTCGAGCCGATCACCGCAGAGTTTGTCGAGAAAGTCCTTGCCGCACAGGCGGAAAAGGGCAACAAGATCGACGCCCTGCTGCCGACGCTGGGCGGCCAGACCGCGTTGAACACCGCGGTCGCGCTCTACGAGAACGGTGCACTGGACCGGTACAACGTGGAGCTCATCGGCGCCAACTTCGAGGCCATCCAGCGCGGTGAGGACCGGCAGCGGTTCAAGGACATCGTCGCGAAGGTGGGTGGCGAGTCGGCGAAGTCCCGTGTCTGTTTCACCATGGACGAGGTCCGCGATACCGTCGCCGACCTCGGGCTGCCGGTCGTGGTGCGACCGTCCTTCACGATGGGCGGCTTGGGCTCCGGCATGGCCTACACCCCCGAGGATGTCGAGCGGATGGCGGGCGAGGGACTCTCGGCGTCCCCGTCGGCGAATGTGCTGATCGAGGAATCCATCTACGGCTGGAAGGAATTCGAGCTCGAGCTGATGCGCGACAGCCGCGACAACGTGGTGGTCGTGTGTTCGATCGAGAACGTCGATCCGATGGGCGTGCACACCGGAGACTCGGTGACGGTGGCTCCGGCGATGACACTGACCGACCGTGAGTATCAGAAGATGCGTGACCTGGGTATCGCGATCCTGCGCGAGGTCGGCGTGGACACGGGCGGCTGCAACATCCAGTTCGCCATCAACCCGCGCGATGGTCGCCTCATCGTCATCGAGATGAACCCACGCGTATCGCGCTCCAGCGCGTTGGCCTCCAAGGCAACCGGATTCCCCATCGCCAAGATCGCGGCCAAGCTGGCGATCGGGTACACACTCGACGAGATCGTGAACGACATCACCAAGGAGACTCCGGCCTGTTTCGAGCCGACTCTGGACTACGTCGTCGTCAAGGCCCCGCGATTCGCCTTCGAGAAGTTCCCCGGCGCCGACGCCACCCTGACCACCACCATGAAATCGGTGGGTGAGGCAATGTCCCTGGGGCGCAACTTCGCTGAGGCACTCGGGAAGGTCATGCGCTCGCTGGAGACCTCCGCGGCGGGTTTCTGGACCGACAACGCCAGCCCCATCGAGGATCTGGATACGTTCCTGCAGGAGCTGCGGGTGCCACGTGACGGGCGGCTCTACGGTATCGAACACGCGCTGGGTGCCGGTGTGTCCGTTGAGCAGGTGGCCGAGATCACCGGTGTCGACCCGTGGTTCGTGGAAGAGATCGCGCAGATTCACCAGCTCGGTACGGAGTTGCGTGAGGCACCGATCCTTGACGAGGAACTGCTGCGCAGGGCCAAGCACTACGGGCTCTCGGATCGCCAGATCGCCGCACTGCGACCGGAATTGGCGGGGGAGGACGGGGTGCGATCGTTGCGCCACCGGATGGGAATCCGGCCGGTGTACAAGACAGTCGACACCTGCGCCGCCGAATTCGAGGCCAAGACCCCGTACCACTATTCGAGCTACGAGCTGGATCCGGCCGCGGAGTCGGAGGTGGCCCCGCAGACCGAGCGGCCCAAGGTGCTCATCCTCGGGTCGGGCCCCAACCGCATCGGCCAGGGTATCGAGTTCGACTACAGCTGCGTGCACGCGGCAACCACGTTGTCGCAGGCCGGATTCGAGACCATCATGGTCAACTGCAACCCGGAAACGGTGTCCACCGACTATGACACCGCCGACCGCCTGTACTTCGAACCGCTGACGTTCGAGGATGTGCTGGAGGTGTTCCACGCCGAAAATGAGTCCGGCCGCGGTGGACCGGGTGTTGTCGGTGTGATCGTGCAGCTCGGCGGACAGACCCCGCTGGGGCTGGCGAAGCGTTTGGCCGATGCCGGCGTGCCGGTGGTGGGCACCAGCCCAGCGGCCATCGATCGCGCCGAGGACCGGGGCGTGTTCGGGGATCTGCTGGTGTCGGCCGGTCTGCCGGCGCCTCGATTCGGCACCGCGACGACCTTCGAGCAGGCCAGGCAGATCGCCTCCGATATCGGTTACCCGGTGCTGGTGCGACCGTCCTACGTGCTGGGTGGACGGGGTATGGAGATCGTCTACGACGAGGACACCCTGCACGGCTACATCACGCGGGCCACCCAGCTCTCACCCGAGCACCCCGTGCTCGTCGACCGTTTCCTCGAGGATGCCATCGAGATCGATGTCGACGCGTTGTGCGATGGCACCGAGGTTTACCTCGGCGGCGTCATGGAGCACATCGAGGAGGCCGGTATTCACTCCGGCGACTCGGCGTGCGCGCTACCGCCGGTAACCCTGGGCCGCAGCGATATCGAAAAGGTTCGCAATGCCACCGAGGCCATCGCGCATGGAATCGGAGTGGTGGGCCTGCTCAATGTGCAGTACGCGCTCAAGGACGATGTGCTGTACGTCCTGGAGGCCAACCCACGTGCGAGCCGAACGGTTCCATTCGTGTCGAAGGCTACCGCGGTTCCGTTGGCCAAGGCGTGCTCACGGATCATGCTGGGCGCCACCATTGCCGGTCTGCGCGAGGAAGGACTGCTGCCCGCTGATGGCGACGGCGCCACCCTGCCGCCGGGCGCTCCGGTAGCGGTCAAGGAGGCCGTGCTGCCGTTCCACCGTTTCCGCAAGGCGGATGGCAGCCAGGTGGATTCCCTGCTCGGGCCGGAGATGAAGTCCACCGGCGAGGTCATGGGCATCGACGCCGACTTCGGTAGCGCGTTCGCCAAGAGCCAGACCGCCGCGTACGGGTCGTTGCCGAAGGAGGGCACGATCTTCGTCTCGGTGGCCAACCGTGACAAGCGCTCCCTGGTGTTCCCGGTGAAGCGACTGGCCGATCTCGGATTCAAGGTGCTCGCGACCGAAGGTACGGCAGAAATGCTGCGCCGTAATGGAATACCGTGCGAAGAGGTGCGCAAGCACTATCAGGGCGCCGAGGACGGATTGCCCCCGCGGTCCTCGGTCGACGTCATCAAGGCCGGTGAGGTCGCGATGGTCATCAACACCCCGTACGGGAACTCTGGCCCCCGTGTCGACGGATACGAGATCCGTTCGGCCGCGGTGTCGATGAACATTCCGTGCATCACCACGGTGCAGGGTGCGTCGGCCGCGGTGCAGGGGATCGAGGCGGGTATCCGTGGGGATATCGGCGTGCGGTCGCTGCAGGAACTCCACGCGGGCTTGCGATGAGGCCCCCGCACGCGGGAGGTATCCCCAGCTTGCGCGAAGAGCGGTGGGTCCGGTGACCTTCGGCGCACGGCTGCAGGCGGCCACCGCATCCCGCGGCCCGCTGTGTGTGGGCATCGATCCGCATCCTGAGCTGCTACGCGCCTGGGGGCTAAACGCCGATGCGTCGGGTCTGGCCCGGTTCAGCGATATCTGTGTGGAGGCCTTCGCTGACGTGGCGATCGTCAAGCCGCAGGTGGCGTTCTTCGAAACCTATGGTGCTGCAGGGTATTCGGTGCTCGAACAAACCATCGTGGGGCTCCGCGAGGCTGGTGTGCTGTTGCTCGCCGATGCCAAGCGTGGGGACATCGGCTCGACGATGGCCGCATACGCACAGGCTTGGCTGGGCGATTCACCGTTGAGCTCCGATGCGGTCACGGCCTCGCCGTATCTGGGCTTCGGATCATTGTCTCCGCTGCTGGACCTGGCGCGTGAACGTGACCGTGGCGTCTTTGTCCTTGCCGCGACCTCCAATCCCGAGGCGCCCCCGGTGCAGCGCGCACGCGCCGGGGAGCTGACCGTCGCACAGGCGATGGTGGACCAGGTGGCCGCGTTGAACGCCAAGGGGGCCGGTCCGGGATCTGTCGGTGTCGTGGTCGGGGTCACCGTCACCGATCCGCCGGATCTGTCGTCGATCGGCGGCCCGGTACTTGTTCCGGGGCTCGGGGCACAGGGCGGTAACCCCGAGGATCTGCGTGGCTTGGGCGGGGCTCCGGGATCGCTGTTGCTACCGGCGGTTTCGCGTGAGGTGCTGCGCGAGGGGCCCGACGTCACAGCGCTGCGTGCGGCCGTGTCGAGACTGCGGGACAGCGTCGCCTATCTGCGTGCTGAATGAGCAAGCGAGAATTGGTTCTCTGAACTATTCGCGTTGCTGTGCAATGGGTTTCGGCACAGTGCACGTGCGGCCGCCAGCGGTATCAGGGACGCCACCACCACCCAGCGTCCGATGGGTGTGAACCCACCCCAGAGCGGATTGATCACATAGATCCGGGTGTAGACCAGCGTCAGTATCGCCCCGATCAGCACCAGGACACCGACCGCGGTATCGCGTCCTGTGCTCATCGAGGGCACCGGACGGTCCCACCACGGCAGCGCACGACGTTCTGTGGCCCGCAGTGGGATGAAGAACACGGCCACGATGGCGCAGACGATGGCCAGCCGCAGTACGTTCCCCGGCCAGTACCAGGCGTCGCGCGGGCTCACCAATCCGACGCGAAGAGCCAGGTAAACCCCGTAGGACAGCAGGAACGTGACCACCCAGTGCCATAGATAGATCGTCATGCTGCCGCTATTGCAGACCTGCAGGAACTTCCACGTCCGCGCCCCCTGCAGCCAGCGGTTGATGGCCGGGGCGAAAGCGATGACCAGCATGCATTCGAGAATGGCGCTGGCCGCGAGCAGCAGAGTCGGCGGCATGTTGGCGATCAGCCCGGATGGATAGGGCCCCAGGATGGCCAATGCGACGGTGACACCCAATGCGACGGCCGCGGCCGCCATGGCCACCCGGCGGGGGACCATGGCGCGCTGATAGGCGATACCCAATGCGGCGGGGACAAGCCACATGAAGATCATGTTGATCCAACCCGTCATCACCCAGGTATCGGTGACCACGCTGATGGTGTCCACCAGGGCTGTGAGCAGGCACATCGCCGCGGTGAACCAGCCGAGCCGGCGTCCGGTGCGGATGCGGGCCAGCCACGGCATGAACGCAAGCGTCAGCAGATACGCACCGACGTACCAAAGCAGCTCGATATGTCTCATCTCGAGATACAGGAGTTGTCTGGAATTGCCCATGGTGATGCGCAGCAAGGTGGTCACCAGTGCGACGAAGACGAGGAAGTAGAACACCGGGCGAAAAAGCCGTGTCGTCCGGCTCATCAGAAACTGCCCCCAAGACCTACCGGATTCCCAGGAATGGAGATTTGCTGCTGCACCTGCAAAAAAGAACAGCGGCATCAATGGGATCAGCCAGAATAGCCAATGTACGTTGTAATTCGCGGACATGGCTGGTTTGCCCTTGACGATAGTGGGGCTACCCGCGAGGACGTGATAGGCCACCACGGTGGCCAGTGACACGAGCCTCACGGCATCCAATACCCGATCACGCTCACGTGATGGGTGCGCGGAATCACCCATATGGCGCACCCTACCCAGCAACTGGTGTGCCTTGCTAAGCAACTTCCCGGGCGCCTGCTCGCCGGCATTCTCACCTGCGCCTCTTCAACTGAACGTTGACGGGTCGCGACACGCGCAACACGAGATTCACACAAGATTTTCAGTTTGCCCTCATGGCAATCACGGTTTGCTTGTCTCCGGTTCAGGTACAAGAATCGGCGGTGTTGTCAACTCCGCGTGAAACATATTGTGCAACAACGCTATTCAATTGCGACCTGCAGAAATGCCGGGTCGGAACGCATGGAAGCGATGGTTGCTCGGCAGGATCGCCTGCGGCCCCTCTAGCAGGCGATTTTCACCGAGATGAGGGGGGTGGGGTTCACATATGTCGGTTGGCGTGGGTACGGTCGCTGTCGCTGGCTGGTTGTTTTCCAGCCGATCAGAAAAACCGACGAGTTTCGTATGAGACGGAGGAATCGTGGCCCTTCCACAGTTGACTGACGAGCAGCGTGCCGCCGCGTTGGCGAAGGCGGCTGCCGCCCGCCGCGCCCGGGCCGAGCTCAAGGAGAAGCTCAAGAAAGGCGGCACCAATCTCAAGCAGGTGCTCAAGGACGCCGAGACCGACGAGGTCCTCGGCAAGATGAAGGTTTCCGCTCTGCTGGAAGCCCTGCCCAAGGTCGGCAAGGTCAAGGCGCAGGAGATCATGACCGAGCTGGAGATCGCCCCGACCCGCCGTCTGCGTGGCCTCGGCGACCGTCAGCGCAAGGCGCTGCTGGAGCGGTTCGACTTCTCCTGATCTTCTCCAGATGACAGCTTCGACGAGGGGCCGGGTAGTAGTCCTATCCGGCCCCTCAGCCGTCGGTAAGTCCACCGTGGTGCATCGGTTACGCGATGACGTGGATGGTCTTTTCTTCAGCGTCTCCGCCACCACCAGGGCCCCGAGGCCCGGTGAGGTGGACGGCGTGGACTACCACTTCGTCACCACCGAGGAGTTCCAGCGGCTCATAGACACCGGTGCGCTGCTGGAATGGGCCGATATTCATGGCGGTTTGCAGCGTTCAGGAACCCCTGCGGCGCCTGTTCACGAGGCGATGGAGGCCGGGCGGCCGACTCTCATCGAGGTCGATCTGGCCGGTGCCCGCGCCATCAAGGCGGTACTTCCGCAGGCTCTGACGGTCTTCCTGTCGCCACCGAGCTGGGATGCGCTGGTGCAGCGGCTCACCGGCCGGGGCACCGAATCGGAGGCCGTGATCGCCCGGCGATTGGAAACTGCCGAGGTCGAAATGGCGGCTCAAAGCGACTTTGATGTCGTCGTCGTCAATGACCAGTTGGAAAATGCCTGCGCACAGTTGGTATCGTTATTGGTCGGACGTTAATCGGCAGCGCATGAACAAAGACTGCGAATACCGCGCCCGCCATATTCAGCGCCATATACCTATCCAGGAGATTTCTTAGTGAGCACCTCCCAGACTGACGTCATCGTCGAACCGGGCACCGAAAGCTACGACGCCGCGCTCGACACGCCGCTGGGTATCACCAACCCGCCGATCGACGAGCTGCTGGCGCGGGCATCGAGCAAGTATGCGCTCGTGATCTACGCAGCCAAGCGCGCACGCCAGATCAACGACTACTACAACCAGCTGGGCGACGGCATCCTCGAGTACGTGGGGCCGCTGGTCGAGCCGGGTCTGCAGGAGAAGCCGCTGTCGATCGCGCTGCGCGAGATCCACGGCGACCTGCTTGAGCACACCGAAGGCGAGTAGAAGCTGCGATGAGCGGCTCGCGCGAAGAGCATCGGGCCTGAGGTCCGGCTGTGTCGCGGATCATCGTCGGAGTAGGCGGAGGAATCGCCGCGTACAAGGCCTGCACTGTGGTGCGCCAACTCGCGGAGGCCGGACACAGCGTCCGGGTCATACCGACCGAGTCGGCTCTGCAGTTCGTGGGTGCCGCCACCTTCGAGGCGCTCTCGGGTGAGCCGGCCCGAACCGGGGTGTTCGACGATGTTCCGCAGGTCCCGCATGTTCGGCTTGGGCAGGACGCAGACCTTGTCGTGGTCGCTCCTGCCACCGCCGATTTGTTGGCCCGCGCGGCCACTGGCCGCGCCGACGATCTGCTGACCGCAACCCTGCTGACCGCGCGTTGTCCGGTCCTGTTCGCGCCCGCGATGCACACGGAGATGTGGCAGCACCCGGCAACGCAGCAGAACGTCGCGACATTGCGGAGCCATGGCGCGGTGGTCTTGGAGCCCGCTTCAGGACGCCTTACCGGCGCCGATACCGGTCCGGGCCGGCTTCCCGAGGCCGAGGAAATCACGACGCTGGCACAGCTGCTGCTGGCGCGAGCCGATGCTCTCCCGCACGATCTGGCAGGTGTGCGCGTCCTGGTGACGGCCGGTGGCACCCGTGAGCCCCTGGATCCCGTCCGCTTCATCGGAAATCGCAGCTCCGGTAAGCAGGGATACGCGATCGCCCGGGTGGCCGCACAGCGCGGCGCCGAGGTCACGCTCATCGCGGGTCATACCGTCGGGTTGCCCGACCCGGCCGGAGTCGAGGTAGTGCACATCAGCTCTGCCGCGCAATTGCAGGATGCGGTGAACAAACACGCGCCGGCGGCCGAGGTGTTGATCATGGCGGCCGCCGTGGCCGATTTCCGGCCCGCGCACGTTGCGACCAGCAAGATCAAAAAGAGTCACGGCGCTGACGGTGAGAATCCCGTCGATGCGCCCATCGAGTTACTGCGTAATGCCGACGTGTTGGCGGGGGTGGTCCGTGCGCGCTCAGACGGGCAGCTGCCCAGGATGCGGGCCATCGTCGGGTTTGCGGCCGAAACCGGTGACGTCAACGGCGACGTACTGTTCCACGCCCGCGCCAAGCTGAAGCGCAAGGGCTGTGATCTGTTGGTAGTCAACGCTGTTGGCGAGGGGCGAGCCTTTGAGGTGGATAGCAACGATGGATGGCTGCTGTCCGCTCAAGGCGGTGGTGAGATCGCCGAAGTCGTGTTGGAGCACGGCACCAAAGTTCTGATGGCAAGCCGTATTGTGGATGCCGTCGCCGGACTTTGTCAGTGAACCTGACAACCCGGCATGGCCCCGATACCAAATCGTCGGCCATAATGATTAGGACACGTAACGATCTGAAAGGGGCTGCGCGGTGAGCTCAGCGGGACGGCTTTTCACCAGTGAATCGGTGACCGAAGGGCACCCGGACAAGATCTGTGATGCCATCAGCGACTCGATTCTCGACGCGCTGCTCGCACAGGACCCCAAGTCCCGGGTCGCAGTGGAGACGCTGGTGACCACCGGTCAGGTCCACGTCGCCGGTGAGGTCACCACCTCCGCCTACGCCGACATCCCCAAGATCGTGCGCGATCGCGTGCTGGAGATCGGCTACGACTCGTCCTCCAAAGGCTTCGACGGGCACTCCTGCGGTGTGAACATCGCCATCGGTGCTCAGTCTCCCGATATCGCGCAGGGCGTCGACACAGCACATGAGGCCCGTGTGGAGGGTGCCGCCGATCCTCTCGACGCCCAGGGAGCTGGAGACCAGGGCCTGATGTTCGGGTATGCCATCAACGACACCCCCGAGCTCATGCCGCTGCCTATCGCGCTGGCGCACCGCCTCGCGCGACGTCTGACCGAGGTCCGCAAGGACGGGCTGCTGCCGTACCTGCGCCCCGACGGCAAGACCCAGGTCACCATCGAGTACGACGGCCACAAGGCCGTGCGCCTGGACACGGTTGTGCTCTCCACGCAGCACGCTGCCGACATCGACCTGGAAAACCTGCTGACCCCGGATATCCGCGAGAAGGTCGTCAACACCGTTCTGGACGAGCTCGAGCAGGAATCGCTGGACATCTCCGACTACCGGCTGCTGGTGAACCCGACCGGAAAGTTCGTGCTGGGTGGTCCGATGGGTGACGCCGGCCTGACTGGCCGCAAGATCATCGTCGACACCTACGGCGGCTGGGCCCGCCACGGCGGCGGTGCGTTCTCCGGTAAGGACCCGTCAAAGGTGGACCGCTCGGCGGCGTACGCCATGCGCTGGGTCGCCAAGAACGTGGTGGCTGCCGGGCTGGCGGATCGCGTCGAGGTGCAGGTTGCCTACGCCATCGGCAAGGCCGCCCCGGTGGGCCTGTTCGTCGACACCTTCGGCACCAACACGGTCGACCAGGCCAAGATCCAGAAGGCCATCAACGAGGTCTTCGACCTGCGGCCGGGCGCGATCATCCGCGATCTGGATCTGCTGCGACCGATCTACGCGCAGACTGCCGCGTACGGCCACTTCGGCCGCACCGACATCGACCTGCCGTGGGAGCGGACCGACCGGGTCGATGCGCTCAAGGCCGCCATCTAGCCTCTTCGCAAAAAAGCGCCGGACGTGAACAGTGTTCACGCCCGGCGCTTTTCTATCGCTGCTGTACTCATATGAGGTAAGGGACCAGCGCTTTTCGCTCGGCCGGATAGTCGGCGAACTTCTCCTGGTACCAGCGGTGGGTGGCCAATGCGCGTGGGATCAGATTGCCGGCCGTGATCAACAGGATGACGACGCCGGGGAGGGCCCAGGTGAGCAGGGCGAAGCCGGACCAGGCGATCAGCTCGCCCAGATATGCCGGACTGGTGACGAATCGGAAGCCACCGCCGAACGGGATGCGGTACTCGGCGCCGCCGGGGTTCTTCTTGTCACGCAGGTTTCGCACGATCGATTCCGAACTGAGCAGCAGCGCGAAGCCGCACAGATAGACGGCCAGGCCGAGCAGGAATCGTGGGTCGTACAGCCAGGCGCGGTTGTACTGCCCGAAGAAGTCGTGGCTGAAAAGGGTTCCGTTGAGGTATCCGTGCATCGAGGTGACGAGCATGCCCATGACCACCACCGAGACGTTGAACGTACTGCGCTTGCCGGGTACCTGGCGGATGGCGAGCGGGAAGTACCAGCCGCGGTTGGCGTAGTGCAGCAGCCATATTCCGGCGAGAACCAAGGACGTGGGCTCAAAACGCGCAGGTCCGGTCAGATAGCAGACGAGAAACACTGCGGTCGCCGGAATCTCCATCAGCCACCAACCGAGTTTCGGATTCAGATTGAGGCCGAGCTTCGTCGTCGAGAATCGCCCGTACGAACTCTGCGCGAAAAGACCTCCGATGATCACGAATGCCGCGAAACCGAAGGCCGCCGTCAGCACGGTGTCGTACGTGGTGTTGCCGGTGTACCAGTGCATGACCATTCCCTCGGTGAGTGGGCGGCATCGCCCTGATGTGTGCCGCAGAACTGTAACGTGTTCTACCACGGGTGCATCGCGCCCATCGCAAGCGGCCAACCGCCGGGTGTACGCGCCGGTGTTGTGCGGATTGGCGCGCGCGCCGGGCGAGGTGCGCATAGAGTCTGCCAATGACGGTGATCAGAGCCGCACTGACGCAAGCGACTTGGACTGGCGACAAGGAATCGATGCTGGCCAAGCATGAGCGTTTTGTCGCCGAAGCGGCGTCCGGTGGCGCCCAGGTGATCTGCTTCCAGGAGCTCTTCTACGGCCCCTACTTCGGGATCGTGCAGGACAAGAAGTACTACGAATACGCCGAGTCGGTGCCCGGTCCGGTCACCGAGCGGTTCGCGGCGCTCGCCAGGGAACACCACATGGTCATGGTGCTCCCGGTGTACGAGGAGGAGCGTCCGGGAGTTCTCTACAACACCGCGGCGGTCATCGACGCCGACGGCACCTACCTGGGAAAATACCGTAAGCATCACATTCCTCACCTTGATCGATTTTGGGAGAAGTTCTACTTTCGGCCCGGAAATCTCGGGTACCCGGTGTTCGACACCGCGGTGGGAAAGATCGGTGTCTACATCTGTTACGACCGACATTTCCCAGAGGGCTGGCGTAATTACGGGCTCGCGGGAGCCGAGCTGGTCTTCAACCCTTCGGCCACCAAACCTGGACTGTCCAATAGGCTTTGGGAACTGGAGCAGCCCGCCGCGGCGGCAGCCAACCAGTACTTCGTCGGTGCCAACAACCGGATAGGAACCGAGAACGGCGAATTCGGGGATCAGGCCGTGACTTTCTACGGCAGTTCCTACTTCGTGGACCCGCGCGGCAACTATGTCGGTGAGATCGCTTCAGAGAGTGCCGAAGAGATCGTGATCCGGGATCTGGATCTGTCCGTGGTCCGTGAGGTGCGGGGGGACTGGCAGTTCTATCGGGATCGCAGGCCGGACACCTACGACCCGATCGTCGCTCCGTAGGAGGCCCGCGATGGCTACGATCCTTATTCGGGGCGGCACCGTGGTAACCGCGACAGGCCGTGGCGCCGCAGATGTTCTGGTTGATGGCGAGAAGATCGCGGCGGTCCTGCTGCCCGGCAGCACGCTGCTCGGGGTGGATCTGGCCAGCGCCGTGGACACCGTGGTCGAGGCCGCCGGTAAGTACGTGATTCCCGGTGGCATCGACGCGCACACCCATATGTCGATGCCCTTCGGCGGTACCACGGCATCGGATGATTTCGAGACCGGGACGCGCGCCGCGGCCTGGGGCGGCACCACCACCATCATCGATTTCGCCGTGCAGAAGTACGGTGAGCGGCTTGAAGATTCGCTGCAAACCTGGCACGAGATGGCGGCGGGTCAGTGTGCGGTGGACTATTCCTTTCATCAGATTGTGGGCGATGTCAACGATGCCTCGCTGATGGCGCTGCACCGATTGGCTGACGAGGGCATCACCAGCTACAAGATGTTCATGGCGTATCCGGGCGTCTTTTACAGTGACGACGCGCAGATACTGCGCGCCATGCAGGTAGGTGCAGACACCGGGCTGATGACCATGATGCATGCCGAGAATGGCCCTGCCATAGATGTTTTGGTGGCTCAACTACTTGCGGCCGGTAAGACGGATCCGTACTACCACGGCATCGCCCGGGCCTGGCAGTTGGAGGAGGAGGCCACCCACCGCGCCATCATGCTGTCCAATCTGACCGGTGCGCCCCTGTACGTCGTACACGTCTCGGCCAAACAGGCCGTCGCTCAGTTGGCCGCCGCACGTGATGCCGGCCAAAACGTGTACGGGGAGACCTGCCCGCAGTACTTGTACCTGTCTTTAGAGGACAACCTGGGTGCGCCGGGGTTTGAGGGAGCCAAGTGGGTTTGTTCGACCCCGCTGCGGTCCAAGCGCGAACACCACCAGGACGAGATGTGGCGCGCGCTGCGCACCAACGACATCCAGATGGTCTCCACGGACCATTGTCCGTTCTGCATGAAGGGGCAGAAGGACATGGGCGTGGGTGACTTCTCGAAGATTCCCAACGGGATCGGCTCGATTGAGCACCGGATGGATCTGCTGTACCAGGGCGTCGTAGACGGCCGGATCACTCTGGAGCGGTGGGTCGAGATCACCTCGACGACTCCGGCACGAATGTTCGGGCTGTATGGCCGCAAGGGAGTGATCGCGCCGGGTGCCGATGCGGACATCGTTGTCTACGATCCCCGCGGACACACCTCGATCGGGTTGGGCAAGACCCATCACATGAACATGGACCACTCGGCGTGGGAGGGATATGAGATCGACGGGCATGTCGACACCGTGCTCTCCCGCGGGAAGGTGATCGTCGACGGCGACGAGTATCTGGGCAGTAAGGGAGACGGCGCTTTCGTGCGCCGCGACCTGTGTCAATACCTCATCTGAGGTCGGTCGATAGAGAGGGCCTGCGATGGACTTCGGGGTTGTCTTGCAATGTGATCCACCGGCGGCGCGGACCGTACAGCTGGCGAAACTTGCAGAGGCACATGGCTTCACCCATCTGTGGACCTTCGATTCGCATCTGTTGTGGCAGGAGCCCTACGTGCTCTACAGCCAGATCCTGCATGAGACCACGCGGATTGTGGTGGGCCCCATGGTCACCAACCCGGCGACGCGGGACTGGACCGTCACCGCGTCGCTGTACGCCACCTTGAACGACATGTATGGGAACCGCACGATATGTGGAATCGGTCGGGGCGATTCGGCGGTGCGGGTGACAGGCGGCGCGCCCACGACGTTGACCACACTGCGCGAATCAATCCACGTCATCAGGGAGCTCGCAAACTCGCGGCCTGTCGAATACCACGGTGCCACCATGCAATTCCCGTGGAGTCGAGGATCTGAACTTCAGGTGTGGGTCGCGGCATACGGCCCGAAAGCGCTCGCCCTGACTGGTGAGATAGCCGACGGGTTCATCCTGCAGCTGGCCGATATCGACATCGCACGGTGGATGATCGGGGCGGTGCGTGATGCCGCCGCGGCGGCCGGACGCGATCCGGCGGACGTGCGGATCTGCGTGGCCGCACCCATGTATGTGGGATCGGACTGGACGCATATGCGCGACCAATGCCGATGGTTCGGTGGAATGGTGGGCAATCACGTCGCCGACATCGTGGCCAGATATGGATCCAACGGTCAAGTGCCACAGTCTCTTACCGACTACATCAGTGGACGTCAGGGATACGACTACAACCAGCATGGCCGGGCCGGGAACACTCACGCGGAGTTCGTGGGCGATGACATCGTCGATCGCTTCTGTGTGCTCGGCACCGCGGCGGATCACATCGCAAAATTGTTGGAGCTCAAGGCGCTGGGCGTGGACCAATTCGCCGGATATCTGCAGCACGACAACAAGGAGGAGACACTGCGGGTGTACGGAGAGACGATTATTCCCGCTCTGTCGCAACACATCACGGCGAAGAGCTGATGGCCACAACAGAGGGAGAGCTCACGCCGGTTTTGGCGCCCGGCAGGCTGAGTAACGACGACCTGGCGCCCACGACTGCCGGGCAGGCCACCTGGCGCACCTGGGACATCTTCTGCCTCTGGATGACCTCGGCGCACAGTCTCGGCAGCTACGGATTCGCCGTGGGCATGCTCGCGTTGGGGCTGACGGGCTGGCAGACCATGCTCGCGCTGTTCACCGGGGTACTGGTGCTCTGGGGCGGAAGTAATCTGATCGGAATCGCCGGCCAGCGGCTGGGGGTGCCCTTCCCGGTTTTCGCGCGCGCCACCTTCGGGGTCTTCGGCGCCAACGTGCCGGCACTGTTACGGGGACTGGTGGCCATCTTCTGGTACGGAATCCAGACCTATTTGGCATCCACGGCGGTCATCGTGCTGCTGTTGCGCCTGGATCCGGGGCTACGGTCCTGGACCGAGCCGACGTTCCTGGGTTTGCACGCACTGGGATGGGCCGCTTTCCTGACGCTGTGGACGGTGCAGCTGCTGATTCTCAACTACGGCATGGAGATCGTTCGGAAGGCATCCGATGTGGCGGGTCCGGTCGTCTGGATCGGCATGATCGCGCTGGCGATATGGATGTTGGCCAGTGTGGGCTGGAGCATCGACTTCGGTGCGCGCGTGGGCCCGCCGCTGGCACCGGGGCCCACGATGCTGGCATTCACCGGTGTCGCATTCCTGATGGTCGCATTCATGGCGGGCCCCCTGGTCAACTACGCGGACTTCGCACGTTTTGCCCCGAGCAGGCGGGCGATCCTGCGGGGGAACGCACTGGGGATCCCGCTCAATGAGACCGCCTTCGTGGTGATCTCGATCGTCATATCGCTTGCCGCGCTGAAGAAGTACGGCAGCGCGATGACCGACCCCGTGGAGTTGGTCGCCGATATCGACTCCGATGCCATAGTGGTCGTCGCGGCGATTCTCTTCGCCATCGCCACCGTCGGCATCAACGTGGTGCTCAATTTCGTGTCCCCGTCCTACGACATCTCCAATGTCGCACCGAAATACATCTCGTTTCGTACCGGGGGCATCATCACGGCGGTCCTATCGGTCGCGGTGCTTCCCTGGAAGATCTGGGGGAATGAAGCTGCGATCGTGTACTTCCTCGGCGGGGTCGGCGCGCTCATGGGTCCGGTGTTCGGAATCCTCGTGGTGGACTACTACCTGCTGCGCCGCCAGCGCACCAATACCGCCGACCTGTACTCCGAGTCCACCGAGGGCGCCTACTACTACGCCCGCGGGTTCAACCCCGCGGCGCTGATCGCACTGGGTGTTTCCGGTGCGGCGGCGGTCGCCATCGCGCTCGCGCCCTCGGCGCAGAGCCTGACGGCACTTTCGTGGCCGGCCGGAGCGCTCTTGGGGGGCGCGCTGATGTATGTGTTGAGCCGGAGATCGGGCCGGGCTACCCGTGCAACGCCTTCTTGAGGGCGGCCAGTGATCGGTCGCGCTCTTCGGTGGCGGCGGGCACGATATCGGCGTAGCCCAGGTAGCCGTGGATAAGGGTGGGGGCGTTGTGCAGCTCCACCGGCACGCCGGCCCCGCTGAGCAGCTCGGCGTACGTGGCGCCGTCATCGCGCAGCGGATCGAATTGCGCGGTCCCGATGAACGCCGGGGCCAGCCCCTCGAAGCTCTCCGCACGCGCCGGGACCAGCGTCGGACCCGCGGTGGCCGGATTGGTGTCCCCGAGATACCACTTGCTCAGCCCCGCGACGGCCTTCGTGTCCAGGACGGGTGCCTCGGCATTCTCGATCATCGATGGCAGCGTCACGTCGAAGGTGGTGGCCGGGTACCACAGCACCTGGAAGGCCAGCGGAATGCCGTTATCGCGGGCCAGCTGAGCCAGCACCGCGGACAGGTTTCCGCCGGCGGAATCGCCACCCACGGCAAGACGATCCGGATCGCCGCCGATCTCCGCGGCGTGTTGATGCACCCATTGCAGCGCGGCCCAGCAGTCTTCGACCGCCGCGGGGTAGGGATGCTCCGGTGCCAGTCGGTAGTCCACCGACACCACCACGGCGTCGGCCTGCACGGCCGCGGCGCGGCCGACCGCGTCGTGGGTATCGAGGTCGCCGATCACCCAGCCGCCCCCATGGATCAGCACAAACACCGGGTGCACTCCATCCTCGGACGGAGAGTAGATACGTACCGGTATCTCACCCGCGGGGCCCGGGATGGTGCGGTCCTCTACCTTGGCCACCTCGATCCACGGCGGGCGCGCGGTGGCGATCGCGCGATACGCGTCCCGGGAAGCCTGCGGCCCGTCCGGCGAAACGAGCTGAATCGGAACAGCTTCCAGGATCTTGAGGATGATCGGGTCGATGCCGGTTTCGGTGGCGGTCATGCCGTCACTGTAACGGGTGCTGACCTGCGAGTCGGGGGCGTCTGCTAGAACCACCAGGTGACTGCGACGCGGGTGGTGGCCGAGCATGAGCCGGTTGCCCGGGTGCTGCCGCTGCTCACCGTGCCGCATCTCGATCGTGAGTTCGACTATTTGGTGTCCGCGGAGCAATCCGACGACGCCCAGCCCGGAGTACGGGTGCGGGTGCGCTTCCATGGCCGGCTCGTCGACGCGATCCTGCTGGAACGCCGTTCCGAAAGCGATCACGCGGGCAAGCTCGGGTGGCTGGATCGCGTGGTGTCACCCACGCGGGTGCTGACGCCGGATGTGCGCAGGCTCGTTGACGCGGTGGCGGCCCGATACGCGGGAACCCGCGCCGACGTGTTGCGACTCGCGCTGCCGCCACGCCATGCGCGGGCCGAGAAGGAAACTCGCCCGGCGGCCGCCGATGACTTCGAGCTGCCAGCGGTCGACGGATCGGGCTGGGCTCGTTACCAGCGCGGCGAGCGTTTTCTCGAGGCACTGTCGCAGGGCAGGGCAGCACGCGCGGCGTGGCAGGCGCTGCCCGGCGAGGCCTGGTGCACTCGCCTCGCCGAGGCGGCGGTGGCCGCGTCCGGCACCGGCAGGGGAGTGCTGGCAGTCGTCCCCGATCAGCGCGATATCGATGCGCTGTCCGCTGAGTGTGTGAAACATATTGGGGCACCGCGCGTTATCGCGCTTTCGGCGGAACTCGGACCCGCCGAGCGGTATCGGCGCTGGCTGGCGGTACTGCGTGGAGATGCGACCGTGGTGATCGGTACCAGGGCCGCGGTGTTCGCCCCGGTGGCCAATTTGGGTCTGGTGATGGTGTGGGACGACGGCGACGACAATCTCGCCGAACCCCGTTCGCCCTACCCGCACGCCCGCGAGGTGGCCATGCTGCGCGCACATCAGCTGCGATGCGCGGCGGTGATCGGTGGGTACGCGCGCACCGCCGAATCGCAGGCGCTCGTGGAGAGCCGCTGGGCACACGACCTTGTGGCGGCCCGGCCTGTGGTGCGCAGGGCCTGCGCGCGGATCAGTGCTCTCGACGACAGCGGGTACGCGCAGGAACGCGATCCGGCGGCACGTTCGGCGCGGCTTCCCATGGTGGCGCTGACGGCCGCGCGGGATGCGTTGAAGCGCGGCCACTCGGTGCTCGTGCAGGTGCCGCGACGTGGATACGTTCCGGCGTTGGCCTGTACCCGGTGCCGCACTGTCGCGCGGTGCCGTCACTGCACCGGCCCACTGGCTTTGGAAGGGCCCGGCGGGCCGTCCAACAATGTCAGCCCCAGCTGCCGCTGGTGCGGACGCGTGGATGCTGACCTGCATTGCGTCCGCTGTGGCTCCAGCGCGGTCCGCGCCGTGGTGGTGGGTGCCCGCAGAACGGCCGAGGAACTGGGCAGGGCACTGCCCGGGGTCCCGGTGGTGACATCCGGTGGCGGCGAGGTGCACACCATGGTCACCGGGCCGCCGAGCCTGGTGGTGTGCACGCCGGGGGCAGAGCCCTTGACACCCAACGGTTATGGCGCGGCGCTGCTCTTGGACGCATGGGCGCTGCTGGGCCGCCAGGACCTACGCGCCGCGGAAGACACGTTGCGGAAGTGGATGGCAGCCGCGGCGTTGGTGCGCGGACATGAAGAAGGTGGCGCCGTGGTGGTGGTCGCGGACTCCACACTGCCCACCGTGCAGGCACTCATCCGGTGGGATCCGGTGGGGCATGCCGCCGGCGAATTGGCCGCGCGCGCAGAGGTTGGATTGCCGCCGCAGGTGCACATCGCGGCCATCGACGGGCCTGCCGCAGCGGTGGCCGCCCTGGTCGACACCGCGGAGCTGCCCGAGGGCGCCGAACTGTTGGGACCGGTCGATCTTCCGGCGGGAGCTCGCCGGCCGGCCGGGATATCCGATGGTGCCGAAGTGGTGCGCATGCTCGTACGCGTACCGCGCACAGCCGGGCTGGAGATGGCCGCGGCTTTGCGCCGTGGAGTGGCAACGTTGAGTGCCCGGCGCGACGCGGAACCCGTCAGAGTGCAGATCGACCCGCTGCATGTGGGCTGATCGGGCGAACCTCAGGTGTTAGCGGCGACGAGCGCGGGACCGGCGCTGATGCCCTGGGCGAAGGTCTCGACGATATAGCCGATGAGATCGTCCCGGCTAAGAGTCCGCGAGGCGCTCCACCAGTTGATCGTCATGAGCACACCGCCAACCGCCAGCCGAGACCAGATCGGCGCCAGCTGTTGCATGTGATCGCCGGGGAACTCGGCCTGCAAATGTTCCTCGGTGACCTGCGCGATGAGGTCGAACACCCCGTGATCGAGCCGTTCTTGCGCGGTGAGGTCGCGATCGAGCGCGATGTACAGCTCCGGTTCCGCGGTGATCCAGTCGATGACGATGTCGGCAAATGCCCGGGTCTGGTCGCGTATATCGCCGACCATGCTGTCTCGCCACGAACCGGAGATCAGCCGATCGGCGTGGCGGCGGCTCAACGCCCGCAGCAGGTCCGCCTTGGTGGGAAAGATTGCGTAGCAGGCGGACCGGGCGAATCCGGCCTCCCTGGCAACCTCGGCGATGGAGACGGTGCCTCCCGTGTTGCGAATCGCGCGCTCCGCGGCGTCAAGTAGTTCTTCTGCTCGCAGTTTGCGATCATACGGAGCGCCACTCGGCCGGCCTCGTCCTCTGGTAGCCATCGAAATCATGGTATCGGATGTATCCAGACTTAGTGCCGCTCTGCTCGGCGAAGCATGTGTACGGCTCCAGGGTTGGCCGGCGCGCCTGGGATTCGATGTGGACGGTGCATCCTTCCTAGACTGACGCGGTGCGCATAGTGTTCGCCGGTACTCCGGCCCCGGCGTTGCCGTCTCTGCGACGGCTGCTGGCCTCCCGTCACGAGGTTGTCGCGGTACTGACGCGGCCCGACGCCCGCGCGGGCAGGGGACGGGCTGCGGCGGCGTCGCCGGTGGCCGAGCTGGCCCGCGAGCATGGGCTGCCTGTGCTCACACCGGCGCGGCCCAACGACGCGGAATTCGTCAGGGAGCTCACCGAACTCGCTCCGGACTGCTGCGCGGTGGTCGCCTACGGCGCCCTGCTGAAACCAGAACTGCTCGCCGTGCCCACTCACGGCTGGGTGAACTTGCATTTCTCGCTGTTGCCCGCGTGGCGCGGTGCCGCACCCGTGCAGGCATCCATCGCGGCCGGGGACCAGATAACAGGTGCCACGACATTTCTCATCGAGCCCGCGCTGGACAGTGGGCCCGTCTATGGCGTGGTCACCGAACGGATCACTGCACGTGACACCGCCGGTGCGCTGCTGGGGCGGCTTGCCGAATCCGGTGCGGGGCTTCTTGAATCGACAATGGACGGGATCGAAGACGGGGCACTGGTGGCCGTGCCGCAGCCGGCCGACGGAGTGAGCGTCGCACCGAAGATCACGGTGGAACAGGCACGTATCCGATGGGAGCTGCCTGCCCACGCGATAGATCGCCATATCCGCGCCATGACACCCGAACCCGGTGCCTGGACCACTATCGGGGACATTCGTATCAAGGTTGGACCGGTGAGAACAGATGTGGATGTGCCCGCCGAGGAACTACCACCCGGAGCCTTCGCGGTCCGCAAGCGTGACGTGCTGGTGGGCACCGGCACCACACCGATCGCGCTCGACGAGGTACAACCCCAAGGTAAGAAGCTGATGAACGCTGTCGATTGGGCGCGCGGCGCCCGGCTGGACGCGGAGGTGCGCGCACTGTGACTACCCGACCACCACGCCGACGGCCCAACCAGGATGCGCGCCCGAAGGAGCGTGCACGCCACAAGCTCGACCCGGCACGTCAGGCCGCGCTCGACGTACTGCGCGCGGTATCGCGCCAGGATGCGTATGCCAATCTGGCCCTGCCCGCACTGCTGCGTGAACGCGGTATCACCGGGCGCGACGCCGCTTTCGCTACCGAACTCACCTATGGAACGTCCAGGGCTCGTGGTCTTCTCGATGCGGTCATCGCGTCGGCCGCGGGCCGCACTATCGACCAGGTTGACGAGGGGTTGCGTGATCCCTTGCGACTGGGGGCCTACCAACTACTGCGCACCCGCGTGGAACCACACGCTGCACTGTCCACCACAGTAGATGCCGTGGCCGTCGAATTCGACCAGGGCAGAGCCGGTTTCGTGAATGCGGTGCTGCGCACGATCTCGCGCCGCAGTGAGCAGGAATGGGTCGATGAGCTCGCCCCGCCGGAATCCGACAGGATAGGCCGACTCGCCTTCGCGACCGCCCACCCACGATGGATCGCTCAAGCATTCTCCGATGCACTTGGCCCCGCGGCAGGCGAACTCGCCGATGTGCTCGCCAGCGATGACGAGCGTCCCGTGGTGCACCTCGCCGCGCGTCCTGGGCACATCGACGCGGTCACGCTGGCCGACGAGGTGGGCGGCACCGTCGGCCGGTACTCGCCCTATGCCGTGTACCTGCCCGGCGGAAATCCGGGTCGGGTGGACTCAGTCCGCGACGGCCTGGCACAGGTACAGGACGAAGGCAGCCAGCTAGTCGCGCGCGCGACCGCCTTGGCTTCGCTGGACGGAACCGACGAGCAATGGCTTGACCTGTGCGCAGGGCCCGGCGGCAAGACCGCGCTCCTGGGCGCACTGGCGGCCGAGCGTGGAGCGCACGTCACGGCGATCGAGGTCGCTGCCCATCGCGCAGAACTGGTGGCCGCCGCCACGAAATCCCTGCCGGTGACGGTGCTCACGACGGACGGGCGCGAAAGCGGCTTGGTGCCCGGGTCCTTCGACCGCGTGCTGGTCGATGCCCCGTGCACGGGGCTGGGCGCATTGCGCCGCCGCCCGGAGGCTCGCTGGCGCCGTCAACCGGGCGATATTCCGGCGCTGGTCAAGTTGCAACGCGAATTGCTTTCCAGCGCCATCGAATTGACCCGGCCGGGCGGCATCGTCGTGTACAGCACCTGTTCGCCGCACCTGGCCGAAACGGTGGGCGTGGTCTCCGATGCAGTGCGCCGTCATCCGGTGACAGCCGAGGACGCCCGCGCGGTGTTCCCCGGTGTGGACAGGCTCGGCGATACCGATGCGGTGCAGTTGTGGCCGCACCGGCACGGCACCGATGCCATGTTCACCGCCCTCCTGCGTAAACACGCATGATCCGGCACATAAGCTGAACGGCATGTCTCACCGCGCTCCCATGATCGCCCCGTCGATCCTGTCCGCCGATTTCGCACGTCTCGCCGATGAGATGGCGGCAGTGGAAGGAGCCGACTGGCTGCATGTGGACGTCATGGATGGGCACTTTGTACCCAATCTGACACTGGGTCTCCCCGTCGTCGACAGCCTGCTGGCCGCAACCGATATCCCAATCGACTGCCATCTGATGATCGACAATCCTGACCGGTGGGCGCCCGGATACGCCGAGGCGGGGGCGCACAATGTGACCTTCCACGCCGAGGCCACGGATAATCCCATCGCCGTCGCCCGTGACATTCGGGCCGCGGGTGCCAAGGCTGGTCTCAGCATCAAGCCGGGCACGCCTCTGGACCCATATCTGGAGGTGCTCAAGGACTTTGACACGCTGCTGGTGATGTCGGTGGAACCGGGATTCGGCGGACAATCCTTTATCGCGGGCGTGCTCGACAAGGTGCGCACGGTGCGTAAGCTCGTCGATTCCGGTGAACTGACGGTGCTCGTGGAGATCGACGGCGGCATCAATGCCGACACCATCGAGCAGGCCGCTGAGGCCGGTGTCGACTGTTTCGTGGCTGGTTCGGCCGTGTACGGGGCGCAAGACCCCCAAGCGGCGGTGCGGGCTTTGCGTGAGCAAGCTGCCAGGGCGGCAGCACATTTGGCCCGCTGATATGACCAACCCGATTGGCCTCGATGCCGCCATGGATCTGGCGATCCGGGCCGCCGAGGAAGTCAAGGGCAGTACCTATCCGAACCCGCCCGTCGGGGCGGTGATCCTGGATGCGGCGGGAGTGGTCGCCGGGGTCGGCGGCACCCGTCCGCCCGGACAGGAACACGCAGAGGTGGTGGCGCTGCGCCAGGCCGGTGATGCCGCGGCAGGCGGCACCGCCGTCGTGACCCTGGAGCCGTGCAATCACCAGGGAAGAACCGGCCCCTGCGTGGATGCGCTTGCAGCTGCGGGTATTTCACGTGTCATCTACGCCGTCGCCGATCCAAATCCACAGGCGGCCGGGGGAGCGGAGCGCTTGCGTGCGCTGGGTATCGACGTCATCGATGGTGTGGGCACAGAACTGGTCTCGGCAGGAACGCTGCGCGAATGGTTGTACAAACAACGTACCGGTCGTCCCCACGTCACCTGGAAGTACGGCGCCAGTGTCGACGGGCGCAGCGCCGCCAATGACGGCACCAGTCAGTGGATCACCAGCGAGCAGTCCCGCGCCGACGTGCACCGGCGCCGCGCGTTCGCCGATGCCGTTCTCGTGGGTACTGGCACCGTCTTCGCCGACGATCCGCAGCTCACCGCCCGCACGCCCGAGAACGTGTTGTTTCCCCACCAGCCGCTGCGCGTCGTCATCGGTATGCGCGAGGTCTCCTCGGATGCAAAGGTATTGAACGACGACTCGCACACCATGGTGATACGCACCCACGACCCGGCCGAGGTGCTTGCGGCGCTGGCGGACCGAACCGACATCTTCCTGGAGGGTGGACCGACGTTGGCCGGGGCCTTCCTGCGTGCCGGCCTGGTGGACCGAATCCTGGCCTACCTCGCCCCAATGCTGTTGGGTGGCAACGTCCCCGCCGTGGAGGACGTGGGCGTCACCACCCTGTCACGCGCGCTGCACTGGGAGTACGACCAGATCGAACGCATGGGACCCGACGTGCTACTGAGCCTCGTTCCCCGCCTTGCGGTGTGAACCGATGAACAGCGCGATCACCGCGCCGATCACACAGACGATTGCCGTGATCGCGAACATCTCGCTGTACATCTCGCTGTAGGCGGTGATGCTGCGGTTCAGGAGCCGCATTTGTAGCTCCATGAAATTCGGCTTTCCGGTCGGCTTGGGTTCCTTGGCGGCCAGCGCATCGAAGTTCTGGTAGAAGCGGTGAATACCCCAACCGCCGAGGGCAGCCATGCCGATGAGCATGCCCGTCATTCGAGCCACCACCACGAGCGCCGAGGCGATGCCGTGCTGAGCGGCGGGCACAACGCGGAGAGCCGCGGATGACAGCGGTCCGATCACCAGGCCCAGACCCACACCGGCGACCACCAGGTCGGTGTCGAGCCGGGGCAGCGTGAAGAGCCCGAAGTTGTGCACGGCATCCAACACATCTACCGGCCAACCGGAGATCAGGTAGTACCCGAACGCGGCGATGAGCAGGCCGATGACGGCGATGATCCGATCGCCGAATCGGGTCGCGAGCCAGCCACCGATCACCGCCCCAATCGGCAGTGCGACAAGGAAGCGGGACAACAGGAAGACCGCGTCGGCCTTGTTCATCTGCAGCACTCCCTGCCCGAGCAGCTCGATGTTGACCAGTGTCACCATCAACGCCGCACCGGCGGCCAGGGACGCGGCCAACGCCGCGAAGAACGGGCCGAACCGCACGCCTTCTGGCTTGATCAGCCGGGTTTTGGCCCGCGATTCCCAGAGGATGAACGCCAGGAATGCGACCCCAGATCCGATCAGAACCGGCAGAGCCCACTCGGGTAGTGCCGAGACTTTCGGATCGGGGCTGTACAAGCCCACCACCAGCAGCGCCAATGCGGCGGCCAGCAGTGCGCCCCCGACGACGTCCACCTTCGGCCGATTCGGGTCGTGCTGGTGCGCGGGCACGCTGAACTGGACCAACACGATGGCGATGATCGCCAACGGCACGTTGACCCAGAAGATGGCGGTCCAGTGGCCGAACAGCCATACGCACAGCACGCCGTACAGGGGGCCGAGCACGCTGCCCAGTTCCTGGGCGGCACCGATACCGCCGAGAACTGTCGCGCGATTGCGTTGCGCCCACAGATCGGCGCCCAGAGCCAGCGTGACCGGAAGCAGCGCGCCACTGGCCACACCCTGAATGATGCGGCCCGTGACCAGCATCGTCAGGTCGGTAGACAGCGCCGTGACGATCGAACCGATCGCGAAGCCCGCCAGCGCCAGCTGCAGGATGAGACGACGGCCGAATCGGTCGGAGGCCTGTCCCAGCAGCGGCATCGCCGCGATATATCCGAGTAGGTAACCCGTGACGATCGGAGTGACCTGCTGGATGTTGTTCAGCGCGATGCCGACGGTAGTCATGATGTCGGTGAAGACACTGACTACGACGTAGGTGTCCAGGGCGCCCAGGAGCACCGCCAGGCTTCCGGCGCCGATGGCGATGCTGCGATGCCGCAGGGGTAGGGAGGTACCGGGCTCCTCCGTCGCTGTGTGCGTCACAGGGCGGGCTTGTCGACCGTGACCGGCTTGCCCCAGTCGGACAACGACATCTCGATGGTGTTACCCGGCGAGGTGTCGACGCTGATCTTGGTCAGCAGGTGCTTGTCGTCCTTCTGGATCCACGCCTTGGCCGGAATGTCGGCGGTGAGCGTGGTGCCGCCGGTGAAGGTGTTCAGGGCGTCCTTGTTCATCGTTCCGGTCACGAGAACCGAATCGACACCGTCGATGGTCTCGACCTTTTGGGACTTGGCATCGGTGATGTTGGCCAGCAGGTTGGCCAGCCCCTTGTTGGGGTCGAGAATCAGCCCGATGTCGTAGATGTCCTTGACCGGTCCCATGCTGGAGTACGCGCTGCCGAGCTGCGCGAACAGCTCGCCGTCGACCACGACGAACGGCAGTTCCAGCCCCCCGGTCTTGGCGGTGCCCTTGGCGGCCACGGCGGGTGCGGTGGTCAGATCGCCGGTCAGGTCCGACAGCTTGAGGGTCGGCTTGTCGCCGGTGACCTTGAGCACGATGTGCGTGCTGGTCTGGGTCTTGGTGGTGGCCGCCGATTCGCTGAGCAGCGTGGCGGCCTCGGGCAGGCTGGGGTCGGCCTTCTCGGTCTTGGAGCAGCCGGCCAGGGCGATGGCGGCGACGGCTACGGGGATAAGGGCGAGTCGGATGCGGTTGCGCATGGGACCGATCGTAGAGGCTGACCGCGACCACTGGGAGGCTCGCGACACGACGACGTTGCTGGCGATGAAATTGACACCCCAGCAATCCGACGCCATGCTCATTTGCAGGGCGGGATTGTCAACCGAGGGCTGGTTGTGGTGAAAAACGTGAGCAGAGCACTGGCATGTGGCATGTCCACGGTCGCCGCTGCCGCCGGCATTCTCGTTGCTTCACCTGCGCTTTCATTCGCCGATCCAGCCTCGGAAACTCCGCCCAAGATTGTCGCTTTCCCGGGCATGTCGATTGTCCAGGGGGATAGCCGTTGCACGCTCGGCTACGTCGATCCGATATCGCGAATCGGTCTGACGGCGGGACATTGCAACGCCACCGGAGCGGTCACCGATCTGGGAGGGAACCGTGTCGGCGAGGTGCTGCTGATGAGCCGGAACCTGCCAACAGGCGGAGCGATCGGCCCCGGCGACGTCGTCTCGGACTATGAGGGCATCACGTTCGCGCCCGGGGTCGAGCTGAGCAGCAACCTGCCCAACGGGGTTGCGCTGCGCATGACCCAGAACGCGGGCCCCGAACCCGGGCTCCCGGTGTGTCTGATGGGCTCGGTGTCGGGCGAGACGTGCGGCAAGGTCGATGCGATCAACAACGGCTGGTTCACCATGACGGATGTCGGTGGGCAACACGGTGATTCGGGTGGTCCGGTGTACACCATCACCCAGCCCGGCCAGGCATTGCTGGTCGGCATCTACTCGCTGCGGTGGGGTGGAAAGCCCGCGGCCATGTCCTGGTCGGCGATATCCGCACAGATGCAGTCGCAGTTGGTGGCGCAGATCCCGGCTGCCGGGCCGGGTAACGGCGGTCCACCGCTGCCTGCCATGCCCACCCCGCCGCCGGTCGACCCGGTGCCCGCCGCGGCCTAGGCTTCGCCGGCTCATTTCGCGTTCGTACAGGGCGCATTGCGTTTTCTATTCTGGTACTGTGGCGCCGTTCTGGGGCCATTATTAAATTTGCTGAGCCTTCAGAAATTCCACAATGTCAACCATTGTGATCACACTGAATTTTGGAAGGTAGACATGAAGCGCATTGCCATTGCTCTCGCAGCCGTCGCGATAGCCATGGGGACTGTAGGGTGCTCCGCGAGCGACGATCGTGGGGGAAACATCGTGCGTATCGGTACCACAGAGGCGGGTAAAGACTCGTGGGACGTCTTTGTCGAGGAAGCGGGGAAGGCGGGAATCAAACTCGTCACCACCAACTTCACCGACTACAGCCAGCCCAATGTGGCACTCACCCAAAAACAGATCGATGTGAATCTATTCCAGCACCTTCGTTTCCTGGGTGAATACAACGTTGCCGATAACGCGAATCTTGCGCCGGTCGGTGCCACCTATATCGTGCCGCTCGGACTCTATTCGCAGAAGCACAAGCTGATCGCGGACATTCCACAAGGCGGACAGATCGCGATTCCCAACGACCCGCCCAACCAGGCGCGCGCGCTGTTCGTGTTGAAGGCGGCCGGGCTCATCGCGCTCAAGGGCGGCCGTACGACACCGAGTGTGGCCGATATCGACAAGGGAGCCTCCAGGGTCACCGTGACGCTGGTGGACGCAGCGCAGACGGCATTGTCTCTCAAGTCGACCGATGGCGCCGTCATCAACAACACCTATCTGGCGCAGTCGAATATCGACCCCAAGAGCGCGCTCTACGCCGATGACCCGGCCAGCCCGGGCGCCGAGCCGTACATCAACGTCATCGTTGCGCGCGATGAGGAGAAGGACAATCCGACCTATCAGAAACTCGTCGATGTCTTCCATTCCCCGGCCGTCACCGAGGCATACGCCAAGGAGAGCAAGGGAACTCAATTGACCGTGACAAAGAGTGGCCAGGACTGCGCGTCGATTCTGGCGAGGATCGAGCAGCAGATCCGCGCCGAGAAATGACGGGAGCGGCGCCGCTCATCCGGTTCGAGAACGTCAGCAAGACGTTTCGGGTGGGCAAGAAGACGGTCACCGCCGTCGATGACGTGTCGCTGGACATCGACGCGGGCGACGTGTTCGCCATGATCGGTTACTCGGGGGCGGGGAAGAGCACCCTGGTACGTCTCATCAACGGACTGGAGCGACCCAGCTCTGGTCGGGTCGTGGTGGACGGAGCCGAGGTCAGTGCCCTCGGAGAGCGCGAATTGCGCAGTCTGCGCACCGATGTGGGCATGATCTTTCAGCAGTTCAATCTCTTTCGGTCCCGGACCGTGGCGGGAAACATCGCCTACCCGCTGCGGGTGGCCGGGTGGACGGCCGAGAAGCGCGCCGCGCGGGTCGCCGAGCTGCTGGAGTTCGTCGGCTTGGGTGAGAAGGCCAAGAGCTATCCGGATCAGCTTTCCGGTGGGCAGAAACAACGTGTCGGGATTGCGCGCGCACTCGCGACATCGCCGTCGATCCTGCTGGCCGACGAGGCCACCAGCGCTTTGGATCCCGAGACCACCGGCGATGTGCTGCAACTGCTGCGCACGGTGAACGACGAGTTCGGGGTCACCATCGTGGTGATCACCCATGAGATGGACGTGGTGCGTACGGTGGCCGATCGTGTCGCGGTTCTCGCCGATGGCAGGGTCGTCGAGTCCGGCACCGTTTTCGACGTTTTCTCGACTCCGCAGAGTGAGGCGGGTAAACGCTTCGTCGGCACGGTTCTGCAGAACACGCCGAGCGCCGCGGATGTCACTCGAATAGCTCAGCGGCACAAGGGAAGCATCGTCTCAGTGGAGATCAGCGAGGGTGTCCAGATAGGAGCGGCGCTGGCGCGTGCCACCGAGCTCGGGGTGCGTTTCGAGGTGGTCTACGGAGGTATCACCACTCTTCAGTCGCGCTCCTTCGGCAATCTCACACTCGAGCTTGAGGGGCCTGATAGTCAAGTGGCGCAGATTATTTCGGACTTGTCCGCAGTGACGACCATCCAGCAGGTGAGGCGATGACGACGAATTGGGAGCGGTTGCGCCCGCAATTGTTCGAAGCCTTTGGCGACACCCTGTACATGGTGTCGATCACCCTCGTGGTGGGCGGTGTCATCGGTCTGGGCTTGGGAGTGCTGCTGTACACCACCAGATCCGGTGGGCTGTTGCAGAACCGGGTGCTGCATACGCTGCTCAACGTAGTGGTGAACATCGTCCGACCCATACCGTTCGTGGTGCTGATCGCCGCACTCGGACCGATCACACTTGGGGTGGTGGGGACGACCATCGGCACCACGGCGGTGGTGTTCGTGATGATCGTCGCGGCGTCTTTCGCGATTGCCCGCATTGTCGAACAGAACCTGGTGACCATCGACCCCGGGGTCATCGAGGCGGCGCGCGCAGTCGGTGCCGGGCCGTTGCGGATCATCCTGACGCTGCTGGTGCCGGAAGCGCTCGGGCCGTTGATACTCGGCTACACCTTTGTGCTCATCGGGATTGTGGACATGTCCGCGATGGCAGGTTTGGTGGGAGGTGGCGGTTTAGGCGATTTCGCGATCGTGCAGGGATATCAGCGTTTCAACTGGCAGGTGACAATCGTATCGACCGTCATCATCATCGCGCTGGTCCAGGCGGCGCAGTTTTTTGGAAACTATCTGGCGCGCAAGGCGCTTCGGCGATAGTTACGCGGGAGGCGCAGGCGCGGCAGGTGCTGGCGCGGCGGCAGGTGCCGGCGGCGCCCCCGGCGCGGGAGCAGCGCCTTCGGGCGCCTCGGGCGGGGTCCAGTGCCACTGCTCGGGTGCGGGGCCCTGCGAGTCGTCACCCAAACCGGGAATGCGTGTTCCGGGAGGCGGGGCGGTACCGGGTAGCGGCTGGTTGAGCGATTCCTTGGTTCCGCGGCCCACGATGCCGCCTCGCCACTGACCGTCCTGAACGCCCCGAACGAGCCTGCCCAGATAGTCACCGCCGGAGATATCGGCCTTCTCTTCGCCGGGGTTCACCCCGTAGATCTCGCCCTTGCCGGGCTCTGCGGGTTTGAGGTTCTGTGGCAACAGGTACTCGTTGTTCAGCGCCCTCGTGTTCGGGGTGACGACGGGAGTCTCGACACCCGGTGCCGCGGGTGCTGCCGGTGCCGGATTCTGGCCGATCAGATTGGGATTACCCACGATCGCCAGGTTGGTGGGTATGCCACCGGGGCCCTGTTCGGTGCCGGACAGGGCGAGCGGATTGCCGATCTGCGACGGCGGTGGCGGCTCCGGAGGGCCGGGAGGCGCCGCAGGGGCGGGCGCCGGAGCCGGGTCTGGCGCCCCGGGATCGGCTCCGGCGGTTGCCGCGGAGGAGAACAGCGCACTGGCGGCAAGAGCCGCAGCCACCCCGATCTTCACGATGGACGGACGATCGGGGTTTTTCATGGCTGCGTCTCCTCTGCGCTGGACTTGATCGGACGGTCTGAACTAGACGGTCTTCGTGACGCCGTAGTAGGCGACGATATCGTCGTTGTCCTTTGACGAGCTGGTCAGCACGGCGTACGAACGCAGGAACGACTGGCCGATGCAACCGTCGATCTTGATGTGCACGTCCTTGAGGGTGATGCGCACTTCGCTGCCCTTGTACTTCTTCTTGTCGACCGAGACGTTGATGACCTCACCGGGCTGGGGGTGCACCTCGATCTGGCCCTGAATGGGCAGGCCGAGGCTGCCGATGCCGCCGGTGGTCAAACCGACGTTCAGACCGATGGAGCCATTCAGCTTGACGGTGTTCAGGCTGATGCCGCAGCCGATCTGGTAGCCGGCTTCCAGCGTGCCGCCGGACAGCTTGGTGCTGCCGCCGCCCTTGGCCGAGCCGGTGAACGTGCCACCGGCGAGATATTCGCGCGACGAGGTGGCGGTGGTCAGCGGCGGGATGGGCAGCTGGGTCTCGTCCTTGGCGCCGACGGTCAGGGTCCAGCCGTCGGGGGTCTTGACGATGCCCGGATCTTCCGAGCCGACGACGCCGTTGTCCGGCGGGGGGCCGTCGGCGGGCGGCGGCGGGGCGTCAGCGACGGGCTGCACGGGTGGTGGGTCATCGGACGGGTCCGCCAGGGCGAACGGCGCCGACGCCGCGAGCGCGCACACGGCAGTCAGGGTGACGAGACTCTTGAGCATGGGAATGGGGCCTCTCGTGGTCTTTTGTGGTGGGGCGGCTGAGTGAGTTTCGGTCATCAACGTCAGACGGCCTTGGTGACACCCATGTAGGTGACCACGTCATCGGTGTTTTCGGTTGAGCTGGTGAAGGTTGCGTACGACCGGATGAAGGACTGTCCGACGCAGCCGTCGATCTTGATGCGGAAGCCTGTAATGGTGGTGCGTGAGGTAGTGCCCTCGAAGGACTTCTTGTTCACCGGAACGATGGTCACCGTGCCGGGCCTCAGGCCGACCTTGATCTGGCCGACGACACCGGCGCTGGCCGAGGGGACACCCGCCATGCTGATAGAGGGCTGGAGGCTGACGCCACCCATCAGCTCCACCGGGCCACCGGTGATACCGCAGCCGATCTGGTATCCGGCCTCCAACGTTCCACCGGCCAGCTTGGTCTTGCCGGAGCCCTTGACGCCACCGATGAAGGTGCCGCCCACCAGGTACTCGCGGGAGGACAGCGCCGTTGTGAGGGGCGCTACTGGCAGGATGGTTTCATCCTTGGCGGCGACGGCCAGGATCCAGCCGTCTGGGGTGGATAGGGTGCCCGGCTCTGCCGACTGCATGAAGCCATCGTCGACGGGCGGGGGAGGTGGTGCATCGGCCACCGGCTGCACGGGCGCCGGATCATCACCGGGTTCGGCCAGGGCGAGGGGCGCCGTCGCGGCGAGCGCGCATACAGCAGTCAGAGTGACAAGACTTTTCAGCATGGTGCGGTGGCGCCTCTCATTGTGTGGTGATGTCCATGACTTCTGTGAGGAAGCTGTCCCGACGAATGTTCAGGGTGCCGGATTGCTAAACGGTTAATGGACGGACAACAGTTATCGCCCAATGTCTATCCATTTCGTACGTCGGTACACACCATTCCAACCGCGATGATTTGAAACGCGAAAAGCCTTCTGCCTCGGCGATTGTGACGAAAACCACTGGTGTCGTTACCGTTTCGCGGTGGCCGTTTGGGACTACCCCGTAGGGGTATCCAGCACACTTTTCAACGGTCAGTCGAATTTCGCGCCGTATAACGGTTGTTCAACTTTCGTTCACACTTGTGACAATTCCGCAACTCACCATCGAATATCGGTGCCGCCCTAACGCGACGTCTTATGGAATTCCCGGTACGGTCACGGCACCAGAGAATCTGGAGAGGAATCGATGAGGTCACTACATCTGTGTCGCAAGGCGGTTGTGCCCACGCTGGTTGCGATCGGCATGGGGCTGACGGTTGTGCCGTCGGCGTATGCGGAGCCCGATCAGCCGGATCCGTCGGAACAACCCGCGCAGCAGACCGTGGTAGCGCCCGGACCCGCCATGGCGTCCGCGCCCGCGCCTACCTCCGATAGCGCCACTCCGGCGGCGATCGAGGCGTGTGCCAAATTCGCGACGGCACTTGATTACGCCGCCACCAACTACTCTGATTTTGCCGACAACCTGGCCGGTATGGAGGGCAATTACAGCGACGTGTACGTCTCGTCCAGCAACGGTACGGGACGGGCCGCGCTCCGTGAAGCCGCCTCTTTCGCCAATGAGGCGGCAAATACTCCGGAGCTGGATCCGGCGATCGCCGATCCGATGCGTTCGTGGGCGACAAACGCCAACAAGCTCATGATCCTCATGGGTGTCCGGGCGCCGGTCGACGGTGTCAACGGGAAGGCCAACGACCTGAATACCGACGCGCATAACGTTCAGATGGCCTGCGCGCTGGCGGGGACGCACGCTTAGCCCTGCGCGGCCGTCCTAGTCTGGTTCCATGTTCACTGGAATCGTTGAAGAGCTTGGCGAGGTCCTGGGCAGGGAGGATCTCGGCGACTCTGCCCGCCTCACTGTGCTCGGTCCGCTGGTTGTCGAGGACGCGAAACATGGCGACTCGATAGCCGTCAACGGCGTCTGCCTGACGGTGGTCGAGGTGCGCCCCGGAGGGGTCTTCACCACCGATGTCATGGGGGAAACGCTGTCGCGCTCGAGTCTGGACAAGATCGGGACCGGCACGAAGGTCAATCTTGAGCGCGCGGCCGCGGTCAACAGCCGACTCGGTGGGCACATCGTGCAGGGGCATGTCGACGGCACCGGGAACGTGCTCCTTCGCACTCCGTCGGAGAACTGGGAAGTGGTGCGCGTCTCACTGCCCGCGCAGGTGGCCAGGTACGTCGTCGAAAAGGGCTCGATCACCGTGGACGGGGTGTCTCTGACGGTGTCGGCGCTGGGGCCGGATTGGTTCGAGGTGTCGCTGATTCCGACCACGTTGGGGTTGACGACGCTCGGATCTGCCGAGGTCGGGACGCCGGTGAACCTCGAAGTGGATGTCATCGCCAAGTACGTGGAACGCCTGCTCGAGCACCGTTCTTAGCTTCCCGGTTCCGCTGAGTGAACAGCGCTCGAATCGTTCGATTTGCGGTGGTTCATAATTAACATGCCCCACACGCCCCTAACGAGAGTGGTCCCCATGACCAGGTTGGACAGCATCGAACGCGCTGTCGCCGATATCGCCGCCGGTAAGGCCATCGTCGTCGTCGACGATGAGGATCGGGAGAACGAAGGCGATCTGATTTTCGCCGCGGAGAAGGCCACCCCGGAGTTGGTGGCGTTCATGGTGCGATACACGTCGGGCTACCTCTGCGTGCCGCTGGCCGGGGAGGATTGCGATCGCCTCGGACTGTTGCCTCAATACGCGGTGAATCAGGACAAGCACGGCACCGCGTACACGGTCACCGTCGACGCGAAAAATGGTATCGGGACCGGGATTTCGGCGTCTGATCGCGCGGCGACAATGAGGCTGCTGGCCGATGCGACGAGCGCACCCGATGACTTCACGAAGCCGGGTCACGTTGTTCCGTTGCGCGCCAAGGATGGTGGGGTGCTGCGGCGTCCGGGCCACACCGAGGCCTCGGTGGATCTGGCGAAGCTGGCGGGGCTACGGCCCGCCGCGGTGATCTGCGAGATCGTCAGCCAAAAAGACGAGGGCGCGATGGCCCAAACCGAGGAACTGCGGGTCTTCGCCGACGAACACAACCTTGCCCTGGTATCGATCGCGGACCTGATCGAGTGGCGCCGCAAGCACGAGAAGCATGTGGAGCGGATCGCTGAGGCGCGGATTCCCACTCAGCACGGAGAGTTCCGTGCGGTGGGCTACACGAGCATTTACGACGACGTCGAGCATGTGGCACTGGTGCTGGGCGATATTTCGGGGCCCGAAGGCGACGGCAATGACGTGTTGGTGCGGGTGCACTCTGAGTGTTTGACCGGTGACGTATTCGGTTCTCGCCGTTGTGATTGCGGTCCGCAGCTGGACGCGGCAATGGAGATGGTGGCCAAGGAGGGGCGTGGGATCGTGCTGTACATGCGCGGCCACGAGGGGCGCGGTATCGGCTTGATGCACAAGCTGCAGGCCTACCAATTGCAGGACGCCGGTGAGGACACCGTGGATGCGAACCTCAAGCTCGGTTTGCCTGCCGACGCGCGTGACTACGGTTTGGGCGCGCAGATTTTGGTGGACCTCGGGGTGAAGTCCATGCGCCTGCTGACCAACAATCCCGCCAAGCGTGTGGGGTTGGACGGGTACGGCCTGCACATCATCGAGCGGGTGCCCCTGCCGGTGCGCGCCAACTCGGAGAATATTCGATACCTGCGTACCAAGCGGGACCGGATGGGGCATGACCTGGCGGATCTTGACGATCATCCTGAGGCCGACGGCGCGTGAGCGGCGAAGGCATCCCGTCACTGAAGGTCGGTGACGCATCGAGTCTCAGCTTGGCGATAGTGGCCAGCACCTGGCACGACCAGATCTGTACCGCGCTGCTGGAGGGCGCCAAGCGGGTAGCAGCTGACGCGGGAATCGATCGTCCGACCGTGGTCCGGGTTCTGGGCGCCATCGAGATACCCGTCGTGGCGCAGGCGCTGGCCCGTACCCATGACGCCGTCGTTGCGCTCGGGGTCGTAATCCAAGGTGAGACACCGCATTTCAACTACGTGTGCGACGCGGTGACTACCGGGCTTACCCGTGTCTCGCTGGATACCAGCACACCGGTGGCCAACGGGGTGCTGACCGTGAACAACGAGCAGCAGGCCCTCGACCGTGCCGGTCTGCCGGAATCCTCCGAGGACAAGGGCGCCCAGGCGGCGGCGGCCGCGCTCGACACCGCGCTGACCCTGCGCCGGCTCCGTCAGCCGTGGACCGAGGCGTGACCGAATCGCCACGGGACGACGCATGGGAACTCGTCCTCAAACCGCATCTCTCGCCGTACTTTGTGTACGCCGCCGCCTTCATCATCGCGGCCGCGCATGTCGCGGTGGGGGTGCTGCTCAAGATCTCGCCCAATAGTGGGGTGATCTTCAAGACCTCCGACCAGATCGGTATCGCGTTGGTGGGCTTTGTCATCGCGGGTGTGGTCCTCATGTTCGCGCGTCCGCGGGTACGTGCCGGTGCGGTGGGGATCGAGGTACGTAATGTGCTGGGTCCCAAACTCATCCCGTGGTCCGAGGTGGTCGGAGTCTCATTTCCCGCCGGTGCGCAGTGGGCACGGCTGGACCTGGACGACTACGAATACGAGCCGTTGATGGCGATTCAGGCCATCGACAAACAGCGGGCCGTCGACGCGATGGACGCGCTGCGCGGGTTGGTCGTCAAGTACACGGAGCCGTCCACGGCCTAGCCGGTCATGAGCGGGCCGGACGGCCATCTCACTCAGTTTCCGGTCCTGGCGGCGATGTCCACGTATCGTGGCAATACCGACCGTGCCTGCGAATATGGCCAGGGCAGAGAGCTTGGAGAACGTGGCGACTACGAGAACTACCGCGCGCCGCGGGGGTGTTCGGGCGTCGCTGGCGTCCGTACGTAACGCGCACGACCTCTTTGTGGCGGGCCAGGTAGACGGTTCGTATCTGGAATCGATACCGCTGCCGCGCCTCGTCACCGAAAGCTGGCAGCGGAGTCTGGCGACCGGCGTCGATCCCGACCGTGGTCCCGGCGAGGCGGCCGCCGCACGGAGCCTGACCGAGCTGCGCAGCAGCCATCCGCTGGCCGGCGCGCTGCCCGTCATCCGTCGTCTGCTCGTGGACCATGCCACGGACTCGGGCGTACTTGTCGGGGTTACCGCTGCTGACGGCGCACTGCTGTGGGTGGAAGGCGACGCGGGCGCGAGCCGCAAGGCGGCGTCGATGAACTTCGTGCCCGGTGCCGACTGGAGCGAGCGGGCCGTGGGCACGAACGCCCCCGGTACCGCCCTTGCCCTGGATCGGGAGGTGCAGATCCGTGGCAGCGAGCATTTCTGCAGGCTGGTCCGGCCATGGTCATGCACCGCGGTGCCGATACACGACCCGCTGACCGGTGAGCCCCTGGGAAGCATCGATCTCACCGGCGGTTCGGCCGTTGCATCGGCCCAGACGCTGGCCTTGGTCCGTGCGACGGCAGTCGCCGTTGAGCATTTCATCGCCCTGAACTACCCGCGGCGGGGCCAGCCGGAAAGTGATGCCGAACCGCGTGTGACGCTGCTCGGCGCTGACCGCCCGATTTTGCGCACCGACGGAGGACAGCGCCGGCTGTCCGGTCGCCATGCCGAGATTATGGCGCTATTGCTGCGCCACCCGGAGGGTCTGAGCGCCGACCATCTGGCGATACTGCTCGACGAAAATGATCTCGACGTCGTCACCATCCGGGCCGAAATGTCGCGATTGCGGCGCATCGTGGGGGACGAGTTGATCGGGTCCCGCCCGTACCGGCTGCTCGAACAGGTGGGAAGCGATATGGGTGATGTTTTCGCCGCGCTTCGATCCGGAGATATCGCCAGGGCGATGGACCACTACTCGGGCCAGCTGTTGCCGCGTTCGGCGGCGCCGGCCGTTGCGCGGCTGCGCCTGGAGCTGAGCACCAGTCTTCGCGGCGCTGTGCTTGCCGACGGTGATCTGCAGCTGCTGCGCCGTTGGCTCGACCTGCCGGAGGCGCGCGATGACCGCCAGGGATGGCAGGCGCTGCACGATCATCATGGTGCGGGCGTTGTCGGCCGCTCCGCAGCGCGCGGCCACCTCATTGCGTTGGACTCCGAGCTCGCCTGAGCACCGCCACTGCTGGCCGAAAGTTGCAACCGTGCTGCAACGGGCCAAAACCTACCTTCAGTGATCACCGACACATGTGATGTCTTGAAGGTAGGAGAACGCCGTGACTGTTTACGCCCGCCCGGGTGCGCCGGGATCGCTGATGACTTTCGCATCCCGCTACGAGAATTTCATTGGTGGGCAATGGGTTCCCCCGGCCGAGGGCCGGTACTTCGAGAATCGCACGCCGGTGACGGGGGAGGTGTTCTGCGAGATACCGCGTTCCGGTGAGGCGGATGTGGAGAACGCTCTCGATGCCGCACACGCCGCGGCTCCGGGCTGGGGTAAGACCTCGCCGGCCGATCGTGCGCTCGTCCTCAACAGGATTGCCGACCGGATGGAATCCAACCTGCAGTCCATCGCCGTGGCCGAGTCGTGGGACAACGGCAAGCCCGTCCGGGAAACCCTGAACGCAGACATCCCGTTGGCCATCGATCATTTCCGGTACTTCGCCGGTGTCCTTAGGGCGCAAGAGGGTTCACTCTCGCAGATCGACGAGGACACTGTCGCCTACCACTTCCACGAGCCCCTCGGCGTGGTCGGGCAGATCATCCCGTGGAACTTCCCGCTGCTGATGGCGAGTTGGAAACTCGCCCCGGCCATCGCCGCGGGCAACACGGTGGTGCTCAAGCCCGCCGAACAAACCCCGGCATCCATCCTGTACCTGTTCTCTCTCATCGGTGATCTTCTGCCTCCCGGTGTGGTGAACATCGTCAACGGGTTCGGGGTGGAGGCGGGTAAGCCACTGGCATCCAGCAGCCGGATCGCCAAGATAGCCTTCACCGGCGAAACCAGCACCGGCCGGCTGATCATGCAGTACGCCAGCCAGAACCTGATTCCGGTCACCCTGGAGCTCGGTGGCAAGAGCCCCAACCTCTTCTTCTCCGACGTGATGGTCGCCGGTGACGATTTCCAGGACAAGGCCCTGGAAGGGTTCACGATGTTCGCGTTCAACCAGGGTGAGGTGTGCACCTGTCCTTCGCGGAGCCTGATACAGGCCGACATCTTCGATGAGTTCCTGGAGCTGGCCGCCATCCGTACCAAGGCCATCCGCCAGGGTGATCCGCTGGACACCGAGACGATGATGGGGGCGCAGGCCTCCCACGAACAGCTCGAAAAGATCATGTCGTACATCGACATCGGCAAATCCGAAGGGGCACGGCTGGTTACCGGTGGTGAGCGGGCCGAGCTCGGGGGCGATCTGTCGGGCGGTTACTACGTGACACCCACGGTCTTCGCCGGCACGAACTCGATGCGGATCTTCCAGGAGGAGATCTTCGGGCCGGTGCTGGCCGTGACCTCCTTCGCGGACTACGACGACGCCATCGCCATCGCCAACGACACTCCGTACGGGCTGGGCGCCGGAGTGTGGAGTCGCAACGGCAATATCGCCTATCGCGCCGGGCGTGACATCAAGGCCGGCCGGGTGTGGACCAACTGCTATCACCAGTATCCCGCGCATGCCGCCTTCGGCGGCTACAAACGGTCGGGTATCGGCCGCGAGAACCACAAGATGATGCTGGATCACTACCAACAGACCAAGAACCTGTTGGTGTCCTACAGCTCCAAGGCGCAGGGCTTCTTCTGAGCAACGCCACGGCGATATCACCCGAAAGCGAAGTCATTCACCTGAATTGATCTGTGGAGAGCAAGGAAACGATATGGCGACCACCAAGCACGGCCTCGTCGAGGAGCATCTGGAAAGCGCGGACTATCTGCGCAAGCGCCAACTCAAATCGGGGAGCGCGGGCTGGCTGCTGCTGGCCGGTCTCGGGGTGAGTTACGTGGTGTCCGGCGACTATTCGGGCTGGAACTTTGGCCTCGGCCAAGGTGGTTTCGGTGGGCTGGCCATCGCCACCGTGGTGATCGCCGGCATGTACCTGGCACTGGTGCTGGGGATGGCCGAACTCTCGTCGGCGCTGCCGACGGCTGGCGGCGGTTACACCTTCGCGCGCCGTGCGCTCGGTCCGTGGGGCGGATTTGCCACGGGCACAGCAATTCTCATCGAATACTCGATCGCTCCGGCCGCCATCGCCACCTTCATCGGCGCGTATGTCCAATCGCTGGGTCTGTTCGGCATCACCAACGGATGGTGGGTTTACCTGGCCGCCTATGCGTTGTTCATCGGGATCCACCTATCCGGGGTTGGCGAGGCGCTCAAGGTGATGTTCGTGATCACCGCGATCGCCTTGGTGGGCCTGCTGATCTTCGCGGTTGCGGCGGCCGGCCAGTTCGACGTTCACAATCTCACCAACATCGCGGTCGATGCGGGTGCGGCCGGGGCCTCTAGTTTCCTGCCGCATGGATATCTGGGTATCTGGGCGGCGATCCCGTTCGCGATCTGGTTCTTCCTTGCCGTCGAGGGTGTACCGCTGGCAGCGGAGGAGACGGCCAATCCGGAACGCAATGTGCCGAGGGGGATTATCGCGGCGATTGGCGTGCTGCTGGTGACCTGCGCGATCGCACTGGTGCTGACCACGGGGGCCGGTGGCGCGGAACAGATGTCGGACTCGGGCAATCCGCTGGTCGAGGCGCTCGGCCATGGCACAGCCGCCAAGCTGGTCAACTACATCGGGTTGGCCGGGCTCGTCGCCAGCTTCTTCTCGATCATCTACGCATACTCACGGCAGCTGTTCGCGCTCTCGCGCGCGGGCTATCTCCCGACGGTGCTGTCGGTGACCAATTCGCGGAAGGCCCCCACGCTGGCGCTGATCGTCCCCGGCGTCATCGGGTTCGCGCTGTCGTTGACGGGGCATGGCGACCTGCTGCTCAACATGGCGGTCTTCGGTGCGGCCCTGAGCTATGTGCTGATGATGTTCAGCCACATCGTGCTTCGCGTGCGCGAGCCCAACATGCCGCGGCCGTACCGTACCCCGGGCGGTGTGGCCACCACTGGCTTTGCTTTGGCGATCGCGGTGCTGGCGGTCATCGCGACCTTCCTGGTCAACCCGGTCGCCGCGGGCTTGTGCCTGGCGGTGTTCGCGGCATTCATGGTCTATTTCGCGCTGTACAGCCGCCACCGTCTGGTGGCGAATTCGCCCGACGAGGAGTTCGCGATGCTGGCGGAGGCTGAAAGCGAGCTCACGTGAAGTACCGGCAACAGGTCGCGGGAGTCAGCTACGCCTTCGACGGGCTGGTGGACGTGATGGCCAAGGCGACGCCGCTGCGGTCGGGTGATCAGCTGGCCGGCTGCGCGGCGGATTCTGATGCCGAACGGGCAGCCGCGGCATGGGTTCTCGCGGACCTGCCACTCGACACTTTTCTCAACGAAGCGATGGTGCCCTACGAAACCGATGAGGTAACCCGGCTGATCATCGACAGCCATGATCGTGGCGCCTACTCGGACATCTCGCATCTGACGGTAGGCGGCTTTCGGGATTGGTTGCTGCAGAGTGCTTCCCACGACGACGGCGCTCAGCGCATCGCTGCCGTGTCTGCCGGGGTAACCCCGGAGATGGCGGCGGCGGTCAGCAAGATCATGCGCAATCAAGACCTGGTGGCGGTCGGGTCGGCGATGCGGGTGAGCGCGGCTTTCCGCACCACGGTCGGTGGCGTGGGCACGCTGGCCACCCGGCTACAACCGAATCACCCCACCGACGATCCTCGGGGTGTCGCCGCAGCCGTACTCGATGGGCTGCTTCTGGGGTGCGGTGACGCGGTGATCGGTATCAACCCGGCGACCGATTCGCCGGAAGCCACCTCGGAGCTGCTTCATCTGCTGGACTCCATCAGGTCGCGCTACGACATTCCGACCCAGTCATGCGTCCTGTCACACATCACCACCACCATCGGATTGATCGAGCGGGGCGCGCCGGTAGATCTGACGTTCCAATCGATCGCCGGCACCGAGGGCGCCAATTCTGCTTTCGGAGTGAACATTGCGTTGCTGCGTGAAGGTCGCGATGCGACCCGGGCGCTGCGGCGCGGGACCGTCGGTGACAACGTCATGTACCTCGAAACCGGGCAGGGTTCGGCGCTGAGCTCCCAGGCCCACCTGGGTACCGGCGATAAACCTGTCGATCAGCAGACCCTCGAAACGCGCGCCTACGCGGTGGCCCGCGATCTGGAGCCATTCCTGGTCAACACCGTTGTCGGATTCATCGGGCCGGAATACCTCTACGACGGAAAGCAGATCATCCGCGCCGGATTGGAGGACCACTTCTGCGGCAAGCTGCTTGGTCTGCCGATGGGTGTCGATGTTTGTTACACCAACCACGCAGAGGCAGATCAGAACGATATGGACACACTGCTGATCCTGCTTGCCGCGGCCGGGGTGGCATTCGTCATCACTGTTCCCGGTGCCGACGATGTGATGCTCGGCTACCAGAGTCTGTCGTTTCATGATGTCCTGCAAGCGCGCCGGACGCTGGGCCTGCGTCCGGCACCCGAGTTCGAACAGTGGCTGCGTGCCATCGGAATGGTCGACGAAGCCGGCGCTATCACCCCCTTTGACGTGACGAGCTCGCCGTTGCGTGCGCTGACGGCATCGGGTGCCTGATGACGACAGGTGATGTTGCCCGCCAAAAGTTTTGGAAAGAACTGAGGGTGAACACCCAGGCCCGGATTGGTCTGGACCGGGCGGGCAATGCGCTGCACACGCGGGATGTGCTGGACTTGGCCGCCGCGCACGCGGCCGCCCGCGATGCGGTCCACGTGCCCCTGGACACCGAGCGTCTCACCGCCGAAGTCGGTGGTATCGGACTGGGGACACCCGCGGTGGTCACCAGTCAAGTGAGTTCGCGCGCAGAGTATTTACGCAGACCCGACCTAGGGCGGTTGCCGGCGGACTTGTCGTCGGTGCCGCGGGAAGGCGCCGATATCGGCTTCGTGCTGGCCGATGGTCTGTCACCCACGGCCCTTATGCGCCACGGCGTCCCGCTGCTGTGCGAACTCGTTCTGCAGCTTGGCGTTTCCTATAGCCTGGCCGCACCCGTGATCGCCACGCAGTCCCGGGTGGCGCTGGGCGATCACATCGCCGCGCAGGGGCGGTACCGCACGCTGATTGTGATCATTGGCGAGCGCCCGGGCCTGAGCGTTGTCGACAGCCTCGGCATCTATCTCACGCATCTGCCGCGCCCGGGTTGTACCGACGCCGACCGCAACTGCATTTCCAATATCCACCCGCCGGACGGGCTCAGTTACCGGGAGGCCGCACACATCGCGGCGAGTCTGGTCCGTGGCGCGCGCCGGTTGGGCCGTTCTGGCGTGTCGCTCAAGGACACTTCGCGTGCGGGCGTGATCGACGGGGCCGGGCAGGGTGTGTTGGGCTGATCTGGGTGCTTACCCCGTGTCACCCATGACGAGGCCCTCACGGCGCGGATCCGCACCGCCGATCCACCCCTGACCTCGTCGCACCAGCGCCGACAGCCCACTGGACTGGTCGGCGACATCGACAGTGTGTCCGCGACTGCGCAGCCCTTGGACCAGTGGATCATCGGAGCCGTTGTTGTGCGCGTCGATGTTGGGGTGTTCTCCACCGACGTTTGTCTTGCGTGAGTTGTTGGCGCCGAAGTCCACCATGGAAACCGCCTGTTGCGGGTCGAGTCCCCAATCCAAAATACCGACAAGGGTTTTCACCACGAATTGGATGATCACCGCACCGCCCGGAGAACCCAGCGCCAGCAGCAGGGCGCCACGCTTGCCGGACTCCGCACGTTCGAAGACCAGGGTGGGGGCCATGGAGCTGCGCGGCCGTTTTCCCGGTTGTAGCCGGTTGGCAACGGGAAGCCCGTCCTTGCCCACGGGCTCGGCGGAGAAGTCGGTGAGCTGATTGTTGAGGATGAAGCCGTCGACCATGTGGAAGGAGCCGAATGCGGATTCCACTGTGGTGGTGAGCGATGCGGCATTGCCTTGCCTATCGACGACCGTCACCTGGCTGGTGCCGTGTTCGGGAGTGGACACCGCCGCAGAGGCTGGAACGTTGAATTCGCCGGGCTTGGCGGTGCCCATCGTCTTCTCGCCGGAGATCAGCCTGGCACGTGCGCTGAGGTAGGTCGGGTTGAGCAGGGTGTTGGGTGAGTTACCCGGCAGTGCCACGAAATCGGTGTCGGCGACGTACTTGTCGCGATCGGCGTAGGCCAGCCGCTCGGCCTCCGCGATGTAGTGCACTCCGTCCACCGTGGGTCTGCCGCCGTCCAGGTCGACGTCGGTGGGGCGGTAGGAGGCCATCGGAAAGTTCTGCAGGATGCCCAGGGTGGCGGCGACGGCGATGCCACCCGAGGATGGCGCCGGCATGCCGCAGATTTCGTGATCGCGGTATGTGGTGCAGAGGGATTCACGGCGCTTGGCCGTGTACCCGGAGAGATCGGCCGTCGTCATCAGGCTCGGGGTGCGGCCGGACGACGTATCTGCTGCCGCGGCGACGATGTCCTCGGCGATGGCGCCCCGGTAGAACGCCTCGGGTCCGTCGGTGGCCACCGCGCCGAGGGTTTTCGCGTAAGCCGGATTGGTCAGCTTGGTCCCCGCGGATTTCGCTGATCCGTCGGGGTTGAGAAAGTACGTGCCCGCCTCGGGATCGATGGCAAGGCCGGCCGCCGAGTCGCTGATGGCGGCGGCGAGGCGCGGGCTGATCTCGAAACCTTCGTCGGCCAATTGAACTGCCGGTGTGAACAAATCGCGCCATGAAACGGTGCCATGCGCGGAATGGGCGTCGTGGAGTAAACGAAGGATGCCGGGAACCCCGATGGAGCGGCCCGATGATCGGGCATCGGGTATGGGCTTGGCTCTGTTGGCGTCATCGATCCAGCGCAGATAATTTTCGGTGGCGGCCGCGGGAGCCACCTCGCGGCCGTCGTATGTCTCGACGGCACCGGTCTTGGCGTCGTAGTAGACGAGGAAACCTCCGCCACCGATCCCGGAGGATTGTGGCTCGACGAGCCCGAGGACAGCTTGTGCGGTGATCAATGCGTCCGCCGCGGAGCCGCCGTCGCGTAGCACCCGACAGGCCGCCTGGGTGGCCAGCGGGTTGGCCGTCGCGACGGCAAAGCTGGCAGTGCGTACGGCAGTCATGCCCGTGCGATAGCCGGTCGCGACCTCGGGGTTGGTGGAGATATCGCGTTCCCCGGAGGGACCCGCAGTGGCGGTGTTCGTGACGGGAACGCCATTGGTGACGATGCTGCACGGCTCGGATCCGGCGCCCGGGCGCATTGCGTGATCGGTCGAGCAGCCGACCGTCACGAGTGCGGCGAGGGCGAGGACGGCTAGCGGTCGTGGTGGAATCCTCACAGTTCCATGACGTTAGCGGCTACCGCGTGAGATCCACCGGGTGGTAGGAGAAACCGATCTCGATGGGCGTGTTGGTGAGTTCAGAACTCCGGGCGGACAGCACCGACTGGCCATCGGGATCGATCGTGACGGTCAGTGGGATCACGGTGCCCTTGCTGTTGGTTACTGCCGGGGATGCGAACATCCCGACCAGCAGTGGCGGCTGATCCGGACCAGCATCGGATTCGATCAGCAGCGTGGTGTCATGACGCACCCAGTGTGTGCCCGCGGGAAGCGCGAGGTGCAGGTTGTAGTCGAATGAGTCGGAAGGGTTCTTCTTCACGATGGTGAAGTACTCGCCGCCGTCGACAAGGGGGGTCACCGTGAAGTCGGTGTCGGCAGACCGATAGGTCGCCTCGCCGTCGGGTCCCCATTCGGCGGGCATGAGGGGTGCGCTGTCGGGCAGGTGGATTGTCAGCAGCTCGCCGGGTTTACCGGTCCTGACCTTGATGCCCTCCTGCGCGAAGACGGGAAGTATCGCTGTGCGCGTGGCGGCTTCAGAATTCGGTGCGGGTGCCGGGGTGTCGGGATCGGCCGCGGCGATCGCGGGTGACAAGGCGATCCCGCTCATCGTCAGCAATGCGGTGGCCAGGGAACTAATGCCGAACTTCATTCAATTCGTCCTTCTGTGTCAGCACGCCAGCGTGACGTGGGCGACCTTGGTGGAGACTGGAACTGATGTCGGCCTGTTGCGCATATCACGCGCGCTGGCGACGTTGGAAACCGGCGATTGCTGATTGACGGATTGGACGGTGCAGTTATCTGGATGACCGGATCCGATTCTCGTCACGGTGACGCGATAGCCGCTGGCCTGCAGGCTGTTGATCACCGCATCGGCGTCGTTCGACGGTCGGGCCTGCGCGTGAATCGCCGTCGCCAGAGAAAAGCTGGAAGCCGCTACGAGCAGGACGGGTATGAATCCACCAGGCAATCTACGCACCGTCATAAAGCCCTCACCTTGTAGTTGATTCTCTTTTCAGGCTAGCCGATCACACGCGCCGCGTCTGGAAGCCCGTGATTCTGAGCTGCGTTAAGTGCGGGGCCCAGCCTGGTCGGGTGCGGATACGTGCCGGGTTGTCGCATGAACAGCAATCCAACGATTGAGCCTTACCAAGTAAACAGCTACCCATCAATGGGTTAACAACGTTAGCTCGATGCTACTGTTGTTTATGCGAATAGCCGTGGCGAAGGTGATGTCTGGATATGTGTCGTCGATGCTTATCGGGGGTGTATTTCTTTGTAATATTGCTCACGCAGACCCAAGTGCCGAACCGCCCGACTGCTCGGCTGCTGACTTAGCGGGGATTGTGGCGGGGGTTTCCGCCTCGGAATCGGTCTATCTGCACACGCACCCTGACGTGAATGACTTCTTGTCCGGTTTGAAGGGCAAAAATGCTAAGGAAATTCGTACTGAACTGCGGCAGTACATGAGCTCACACCCGGATGTAAAACAAGATCTTCAGGATATTCGTCGGCCACTCACCGATTTCAAGAGCAGGTGCAGTGCCGAGTCGCTTGAATCAGTCGGCGATTCGGAATAGGGGGCAATGGCGATGCGCAGTGTTGCATTTATCACTGGCCTCCTGAAGCGAGGATCCATCATCGGAATGGCCGCATTGGCGTTGTTTGCCACTGCAAGTCTGAACGTTGCGCACGCGGACATTCCGCCGTGCGCCCCGCACGAAGACCCCGAGCACTATCGATGCAAGATCTACACAGACGATCCATTTGGCGTGTGGGAGTCCGAGGTCGAGCAGGAGCTGCTGGGGATTCCTTGGTCCGACCACTGACGGGCCGGGCCGGACGTGCTCTGCTCGCCAGGGTTAGTCGGACTCCGCGACTAGCCTGGATACGTGCCTGATCCCTCGACCTATCGACCGGCTCCCGGCTCGATACCCGTCGAGCCGGGGGTCTATCGATTCCGTGATCCGCACGGACGGGTCATCTACGTGGGCAAGGCCAAGAGCCTTCGTAGCCGGCTCACCTCGTACTTCGCTGATGTCGCCAGTCTGCATCCGCGTACCCGGCAGATGGTCACCACTGCGGGCAGCGTGGAGTGGACCGTGGTGGGCACCGAGGTCGAAGCGCTGCAGCTCGAGTACAACTGGATCAAGGAATTCGATCCGCGCTTCAACGTGCGCTACCGCGACGACAAGTCGTATCCGGTGCTCGCCGTCACGCTCAATGAGGAGTACCCGCGGCTGTTCGTCTATCGCGGGCCTCGCCGTAAGGGCGTGCGTTACTTCGGCCCGTACTCGCATGCATGGGCGATCAGGGAGACGCTCGACCTGCTTACCCGGGTCTTCCCGGCCCGCACCTGCTCTAACGGAGTGTTCAAGCGGCACAAACAGATTGACCGCCCTTGCTTGCTGGGATACATCGAGAAATGTTCGGCGCCCTGCATCGGGCGGGTGAGCGCCGAAGAGCACCGGGAGATCGTTCTCGATTTCTGCGACTTCCTCTCTGGCAAGACGGATCGTCTGGCCCGGGACATGGAACGTGAAATGAACCACGCGGCTAAGGAACTCAATTTCGAGCGGGCGGCGCGGCTGCGCGACAACATTTCTGCCTTGCAGCGTGCACTGGAGCGACAGACTGTTGTGTTCGGAGATGGCACCGACGCCGATGTGGTGGCCTTCGCCGACGACGAGCTGGAAGCCGCGGTGCAGGTGTTCCATGTGCGTGGTGGGCGGGTTCGCGGCCAACGTGGCTGGATTGTCGAAAAGTCGGGGGACCCGGGCGATTCCGATCTTGAGGGACTCGTCGAACAGTTCCTCACTCAGTTTTACGGCGACCAGGCCGATCTCGCCTATGTCGCCGACACGGATGCCGACGTGGCCCCGGTGCCGCGTGAGGTTCTCGTGCCGGTGCTGCCGCGTGATGCCGAGGGCATGACCTCTTGGTTGACCGGTCTACGGGGTTCCCGGGTCTCGTTGCGGGTACCGCAGCGTGGCGACAAAAAGGCGCTCGCCGAGACGGTGGAGCGCAATGCAAAAGAGGCCCTGTCGCAGCACAAGCTCAAGCGCGCAGGCGATCTCACCACAAGGTCGGCGGCGTTGCAGGAGCTTCAGGATGCGCTCGGCCTGGAGCAGGCGCCGCTGCGCATCGAGTGCATCGACATCAGCCATGTCCAGGGCACCGACGTGGTGGCCTCGCTGGTGGTCTTCGAGGATGGGCTATCCCGCCGGTCGGACTACCGCCACTACAGCATCAGGGAGGCTGCCGGGGATGGGCGCTCCGACGACGTCGGGTCCATTGCGGAGGTGACGCGGCGCCGATTCGCCCGGCACGTGCAGGATCAGCAGGTTCACGGTGACAGTGGTGCGGTATTGGATGTCGCCGGCGTTGCGGCTCCGGGGTTGGACGTCGCCGGCGTTGCGGCTCCGGAAGGCAGGTCGAGGAAGTTCGCCTATCCGCCCAACCTTTTCGTCGTCGACGGTGGTGCGCCTCAGGTCAACGCGGCCGCTGCCGAACTGAGCGAGCTGGGTGTCACCGATGTCGCGGTCATTGGATTGGCCAAGCGCCTCGAGGAGGTGTGGGTGCCGGGTGAGCCGGATCCGGTGATTCTGCCGAGGACGAGTGAGGCGTTGTATCTGCTGCAGCGTGTTCGTGACGAGGCGCACCGATTCGCCATCACGTTCCATCGCAGCAAGAGGTCCCGGCGGATGACCGCCTCGGTGCTCGATGGCATACCGGGGCTGGGGGAGGCGCGCCGGGCCGCGCTCGTCTCGCACTTCGGTTCGGTGGCGCAGCTCAAGAAGGCCAGCGTCGAGGAGATCACCGCGGTTCCGGGCATCGGTGCGGCCACAGCACTGGCGGTACGTGAGGCACTCGTCGGTCCAGTCAATTCGGAGGCGACTTCCGGTGCAACCGAAGCACCACTGCCCGCCATGGTCGAAAATGGAGTCGATGACAATCGATCCTCTTAGCGTGGCCAGCGGACCCGCGAACGCCGATATCGACGTCGTCCTGGTCACGGGCCTATCGGGCGCGGGACGCGGCACCACCGCCAAGGTGCTCGAAGACCTGGGATGGTATGTCGCCGATAACCTGCCGCCGGAATTGATCACCCGGATGGTGGACCTGGGTCTTGCCGCGGGTTCACGTATCACCCAGCTCGCGGTGGTGATGGATGTCCGCTCCCGGGGCTTCACCGGCGATCTGGAATCGGTGCGTGCCGATCTGGCCACCCGGGGGATCAGCCCACGTGTGCTCTTCCTGGAGGCATCCGACGAGAGCCTGGTGCGGCGCTACGAACAGAACCGGCGCAGTCACCCGCTGCAGGGCGGTCAGACCCTTGCCGAGGGCATCGCCGCCGAACGCACATTGCTCTCACCGATCCGGGCCTCGGCGGATCTGGTCATCGACACATCGTCGCTGCCCGTGCCCGCACTGCGTGCCGCTATCGAGCGTGCCTTCAGCACCGAGACGGTCGCGCATCTGAGCGTCACCGTGGAATCTTTCGGATTCAAATATGGGCTACCGATGGATGCCGATATGGTCGTCGACGTCCGATTTCTACCGAACCCACACTGGGTTGACGAGCTGCGACCGCATACCGGTCAGCATCCGTCGGTGAGCCAGTACGTATTGAGCCAACCCGGCGCGGACGAGTTCCTGGACACCTACCATCGGCTGCTGAACCTCGTCATCGACGGTTACCGGCGAGAGGGAAAGCGCTACATGACAATCGCGGTTGGCTGTACCGGCGGCAAGCATCGCAGTGTCGCGATCACCGAGGCCCTGGCCGCATCGTTTGCCCCCGATGAAGACCTGTCGGTGCGGGTATTGCACCGTGACTTGGGGCGCGAATGAACCCCGGCATCGACCAGCCGTTCACGCGCCGCGAACCCCGGATCGTTGCCCTCGGTGGTGGCCACGGTCTGTACGCCACACTTTCGGCGGCGCGACGGCTCACCCATGACATCACCGCCGTGGTGACGGTGTCCGATGACGGCGGCTCGTCCGGGCGAATTCGCTCCGAGCTAGGGATCGTGCCACCCGGCGATCTGCGCATGGCGTTGGCGGCGCTCGCCTCCGACAGCCCGCGCGGGCGCATGTGGGCCACGGCCATCCAGCACCGCCTGGGCGGCAATGGCGGGTTGGCGGGGCACCCGATCGGCAACCTGATCCTGGCCGGGCTCACCGACATGCTCGCCGATCCGGTCTCCGCGCTCGACGAGATGGGCCGCATGCTCGGCATCACCGGCCGGGTGCTGCCGATGTGCCCTATTCCGTTGCAGATCGAGGCCGACGTATCCGGTCTGGAGTCCGACCCGCGGATGAGCCGGGTGATCCGCGGGCAGGTGGCGCTGGCGACTACCCCAGGCAAGGTGCGCCGCGTCCGCATGCATCCGGGCAACCCGCCTGCCACCCGGCAGGCCGTAGAGGCCATCATGGCCGCCGACCTGGTGGTTTTAGGGCCCGGGTCCTGGTTCACCAGTGTCATCCCGCATGTCCTGGTGCCCGAACTTTTCGCTGCTTTGCAGCAGACCCAGGCCCGCAAGGCCCTGATCTTGAATCTGGCACCGGAGCCGGGGGAGACGGCGGGCTTTTCCGCGGAGCGTCATTTGCACGTACTCTCGCAACACGCGCCCGAGTTCGGTGTACACGACATCGTCGTCGAATCCGCATCCGCAGATGACACCGAACGCGACCACTTGACCAGGGCAGCCGCCTTGTTCAATGCGCACGTTCAGTTCGCTGACGTCTCGCGCCCTGGTACACATTTACATGACCCTGCGAAACTGTCGGCGGTCTTGGATCGAGTACGAACGGGTAGCGCGGCCGCGGCCGCGGGAACAGATGCCGAATCCACGGTGCGCCTGGCAGCGGGGGGCGGGAGCACGCAGCATGGAATTCAGAGAGGGGACACCCCGTGGCGATGACCGCCGAGGTCAAAGACGAACTGAGCCGCCTGGTGGTGACTCAGGTCAGTAGCCGCCGCGCCGAGGTCGCGTCGCTGCTGCGGTTCGCCGGCGGACTGCATATCGTCAGCGGCCGGGTTGTCGTCGAGGCAGAAGTCGACCAGGGCAGCATCGCGCGGCGTCTCCGCAAGGACATCTTCGATCTGTACGGCTATAACGCCGTGGTGCACGTGTTGTCCGCGGGCGGCATCCGCAAGACCACTCGTTATGTGGTCCGCGTCGCCAAGGACGGAGAAGCGTTGGCGCGGCAGACCGGTCTGCTCGATCTGCGGGGCCGCCCGGTGCGCGGGCTGCCAGCACAGGTGGTCGGCGGCAGCGTGGCCGATGCCGAGGCCGCCTGGCGTGGCGCGTTCCTGGCACACGGCTCGCTGACAGAACCTGGCCGGTCATCGGCGCTGGAGGTCAGCTGCCCGGGACCGGAGGCCGCGCTGGCCCTGGTGGGTGCGGCCCGACGGCTCGGCGTGAGCGCGAAGGCGCGTGAGGTGCGGGGCAGTGATCGGGTGGTGGTTCGCGATGGCGAGGCCATCGGTGCCTTGCTCACCCGGATGGGCGCGCAGGACACCCGACTGACGTGGGAAGAACGCCGGATGCGCCGCGAAGTGCGGGCAACGGCGAACAGGCTCGCGAATTTCGACGACGCGAACCTGCGCAGGTCCGCGCGTGCTGCGGTCGCTGCGGCTGCACGCGTGGAGCGTGCCCTGGAAATCCTTGGCGACACAGTGCCCGACCACCTCGCGGCCGCCGGAAAGCTGCGCGTTGAGCACCGGCAGGCATCACTTGAGGAGCTGGGCCGCCTCGCCGATCCGGTGATGACCAAAGATGCTGTCGCGGGCCGTATTCGGCGATTGCTTTCGATGGCCGACCGCAAGGCCAAGACCGACGGCATCCCCGATACCGAGTCCGCGGTGACTCCGGAGCTGCTCGAAGAGGCGTAACAAGTCCCCTCACGCCGAGCGAAAACCGATGGCGAATTGTCGGAGCGCTTTCGTACCCTGAATCGGTGGACTTCGCTAAGCAGGTGAAAACCGAAGCGGTCCTTGGGGAAATGCCCGAGGACTCTTCGGGCGAAGAGCCACACCATCAGAGCACCGGGCTCCCGCGCGCACTGCGTCCGCTGCGGCATCGCGACTATCGACTGCTGACTCTGGGCCTAGCGGTGACCCTGCTGGGCAATGGCATGTGGACGGTGGCGCTTGTCTGGCAGGTCATCCGGATGGGACTCGGGCCGGCGCAGGTGGCCATCGTCGGCACCACCTTCAGCGTGGGTCTACTGATCAGCGTGCTGCCCGCCGGTGTCGCCGCTGATCGACTGCCCAAGTTGTGGGTGATGCGGTGCTCGCTGGCCGTGCAGACGGTGCTGATGTTCACCACCGCGACGCTCGCGCTGACGGGTGCCGCCCACATCTGGCATCTGGCGCTCAACTCACTGTTGTTCGGGATCGCCGAGGGTTTCTACATCCCGGCCTACACCGCGTTGTTGCCAAGTTTGTTGCCTGCCGATGAGCTGTTGGCGGCCAACGGAATCGAAGGTGTGCTGCGGCCCGTGATGCAGCTTGCGGCCGGTCCCGCGGTCAGTGCCGCCATCGTCAGCGTGTGGTCACCGGGTGGGGCGTTCCTCTTGGAGGGTGCGCTGGTGGCGGCGGGTCTGGGCTGTCTGCTGCTGGTTCGGCACACCCACGAGCCGGCCGCCGCGCCCGATGTACGTCAGCATCCCGTGCGCCGTGCGCTGGCCGATTTGGCGGAGGGATTCCGCTACATGGTGCGCACCACGTGGTTCTTCGCCACACTGCTGTTCGCGATCGGCTATGTGCTGGTGGTCGTCGGGCCCATCGAGATTCTGCTGCCGTTCGTCATCCGGGACCATGGCGGAGACCCCGGCACACATGCCACGGTGCTGGCGTTGTTTGGTCTGGCCGGCGCGGCCGGGTCCTTCATCGTGTCGTCACTGCCTCTGGCCCGCCGGTACCTGACGGTGATGATCCTGATGTGGGGAGCGGGGTCCTTGCCCCTGCTGCTCATCGGGTTCACCGGACGCGTCTGGATGATCGCCCTCGCCATGATCATCGTGGGCGGCACCATGCAGGCGGCCAACGTCATCTGGGGCACCCTGATGCAGCGTCGCGTGCCCGAGGAGATGCTCGGCCGCGCGGCCAGCATGGACTTCTTCGTGTCCCTCGTCGGCCTGCCCGCCTCGTTCGCACTGGTGGTTCCGGTGGCGCACATCATCGGCAACACCACGGTGTTCGTCATCGCTGGCGTGGCGCCGCTGGTGTTGGCGGTCATCGCCCATATCGTCGCGCGACTGGGCCGGGACGAAATGGCTCACCCCCTGGGCTAATGTGAGTGCCGATAACGGGTACACCACAGATCAAACAGACTAAGAGGGAGCGCTACGTGACTGTCCGGGTAGGCGTAAACGGGTTTGGCCGGATCGGCCGGAACTTCTTTCGGGCACTGGACGCGCAGAAGGCTCAAGGGATCAACACCGACATCGAGATTGTCGCGGTCAACGACCTGACCGATAACGCCACCCTGGCCCACCTGCTGAAATTCGACTCCATTCTGGGGCGGCTGCCGTACGACGTCAGCCTGGAGGGCGACGACACCATCGTGGTCGGCGACCACAAGATCAAGGCCCTCGAGGTCCGCGAAGGCCCGGCGGCGCTGCCGTGGGGCGACCTGGGTGTCGACGTCGTCGTCGAATCGACCGGCATCTTCACCAAGCGTGAGAAGGCGCAGGGCCACCTGGACGCCGGTGCCAAGAAGGTCATCATCTCCGCGCCCGCCAGCGACGAGGACATCACCATCGTGCTGGGCGTCAACGACGACAAGTACGACGGCAGCCAGAACATCATCTCCAACGCCTCGTGCACCACGAACTGCCTCGGACCGCTGGCCAAGGTGCTCAACGACGAGTTCGGCATCGTCAAGGGCCTGATGACCACCATCCACGCCTACACCCAGGACCAGAACCTGCAGGACGGCCCGCACAGCGACCTGCGCCGTGCCCGCGCCGCCGCGCTGAACATCGTGCCGACCTCGACCGGTGCCGCCAAGGCCATCGGTCTGGTGCTGCCCGAGCTCAAGGGCAAGCTCGACGGTTACGCCCTGCGTGTGCCGATCCCCACCGGTTCGGCGACCGACCTCACCGTGGAACTCGCCAAGGCCGCGAGCGCCGATGAGATCAACGCCGCCATGAAGGCCGCCGCGGAGGGCAAGCTCAAGGGCATCCTGAAGTACTACGACGCGCCGATCGTGTCCTCGGACATCGTCACCGACCCGCACAGCTCGATCTTCGACGCGGGATTGACCAAGGTGATCGACAACCAGGCCAAGGTGGTCTCCTGGTACGACAACGAGTGGGGTTACTCGAACCGCCTCGTCGACCTGGTCGGCCTGGTCGGCAAGTCGCTGTAACGATGGCGATCAAGTCCCTCAACGACCTGCTGGCCGAGGGAGTTTCGGGCAAGGGCGTGCTGGTCCGGTCGGACCTGAACGTCCCGCTCGACGACAATCTCAACATCACCGACCCCGGTCGCATCGTGGCCTCGGTCCCGACCATCCGCGCGCTCGCGGGTGCCGGGGCCAAGGTCATCGTCACCGCGCACCTGGGCCGCCCGGACGGTGCGCCGGACCCCAAGCTGTCCCTGGCTCCGGTCGGTGCGGCGCTCAGTGAACTGCTGGGGCAGCACGTCCAGGTGGCCGGCGACGTTGTCGGGACCGATGCGCTGGCGCGTGCCGAAGGCCTGACCGACGGCGACGTGCTGCTGCTGGAGAACATCCGGTTCGACCCGCGTGAGACCAGCAAGGATGACGCGCAGCGGCGAGCGCTCGCCCAGGAGCTCGCCGAATTGGTCGGCGGCCCAACGGGTACCGACGGTGCGTTCGTCTCCGATGGATTCGGTGTGGTGCATCGCAAGCAGGCCTCCGTCTACGACGTGGCGACACTGCTGCCGCATTACGCGGGTGGTCTGGTGGCCGCCGAGGTGGAAGTTCTGCGCGTGCTCACGGCCAGCACCGAGCGCCCGTATGCGGTGGTGCTCGGCGGGTCCAAGGTCTCCGACAAGCTGGCAGTCATCGAATCGTTGGCTACCAAGGCCGACAGCCTGGTGATCGGTGGCGGGATGTGCTTCACCTTCCTGGCCGCGCAGGGGTTGCCGGTGGGCAAGTCGCTGGTGCAGCCGGAGATGATCGATACGTGCAAGCGGCTGCTGGATACCTATGCCGACGTGATTCACCTGCCGATGGACATCGTGGCAGCGGACGAGTTCGCCGCCGATTCACCCTCGGAAATCGTTGCCGCAGACGCTATCCCGGACGGCAAGATGGGTCTGGACATCGGGCCCGAGTCGGTGAAGCGGTTCACGGCCGTGCTGTCGAACGCCAAGACCATCTTCTGGAATGGTCCGATGGGTGTCTTCGAGTTCCCGGCTTTCGCCGCGGGTACTCGAGGGGTGGCCGAGGCGATCATCGCGGCCACCGAGAAGGGTGCGTTCAGTGTGGTCGGAGGCGGTGATTCGGCGGCCGCGGTGCGTGCGCTGGATCTGCCGGACGACGGCTTCTCGCACATCTCCACCGGTGGTGGCGCATCCCTGGAATACCTTGAGGGCAAGACGCTTCCGGGTATCGACGTTCTCGAAAGCTAGAGGAGCATCGCATGTCGCGTAAGCCGTTGATCGCCGGCAACTGGAAGATGAACCTCAATCACTTCGAGGCCATCGCCCTGGTGCAGAAGATCGCGTTCTCGTTGCCGGACAAGTATTTCGACAAGGTGGATGTGACGGTCATTCCGCCGTTCACCGACATCCGCAGCGTGCAAACTCTGGTCGACGGGGACAAGCTGCGGTTGACCTACGGCGCACAGGACCTGTCGGTGCACGACTCGGGTGCCTACACCGGCGAGATCAGCGGCGCCTTTCTGGCCAAACTGGGCGTCACGTACGTCGTGGTCGGGCATTCCGAGCGTCGTCAGTACCACGCCGAAGACGATGCGCTGGTCGCCGCCAAGGCGGCCGCGGCCCTCAAACACGGTCTGACGCCCATCGTCTGCATCGGAGAAGCCCTGGACATCCGCGAAGCGGGCGACCACGTGCAATACAACGTGGACTCGTTACGGGGGTCGCTGGCCGGGCTTACCTCCGAGCAGGTCGAGAAGGTCGTCATCGCCTACGAGCCGGTGTGGGCGATCGGCACCGGCCGAGTGGCCAGTGCCGCCGACGCTCAGGAAGTGTGTGCGGCGATCCGGGCCGAGTTGGCGCAGATCGCCAACGCCGACGTGGCGGCGTCCGTGCGAGTGCTCTATGGCGGCTCGGCCAACGCCAAGAACGTGGGCGAATTGGTTGCGCAGGAAGATGTGGACGGCGCTCTGGTGGGCGGCGCCTCGCTGGATGGCGAGCAGTTCGCCCAGATGTCGGCGATCGCGGCGGGCGGGCCGCTGCTCTAACTCAGTTCTGCGGCAGGTTCTGTAGGTGCGCGCCGCGCGCCAACACGCCGTCCAGAATGGTGAGGAAGGTCGGCAGATTTGCGGTGACGTTCGCCGTGGTTTTGTTGAGTTCTTCGGAAGTCGTTTCGTACCAATCGATTCCGGGTGAGCCGTCTGCGGCGGTATCGAGTGTTTCCATGGCTTTGAGCCATGCGTCGAGCTGCCCCAGGACGACAGCGTAGGGCGCCGCCCGGGTGAGGATGATCTCCCGGTCGGTGGGCTCCAAGTCCTCCATGTTGAGCTCACCCAAGTAGCGGCGCAGCGCGGCCACATGCGCTACCAGTAGCCGGCCACGAGCCGTCCGCACGGGAAGTAGCATTCCGGCCAGTGCGAGGACGGCTCCTACGCCGCATACCGCCACACCGATCATGGCGCTGCCGACGCTCAGCGCCAGGGCGGCCGTGATTACGAGACCGCCGAGTAGCACGCCGATCCCGTAACGGGTAAGGGAGCCAACGTGTTCTGGCGAACGGCGGAACCACCGATTGCGCTGGGCGTCGGCATACATCGTGTCGGAGATGCCGCCAAGATCCAGCCGGGAACCCGGTGTCTGGAAGCTGGATACGAAGACCGTCTCGGTGCCTTGGGGGAGCAGGATATTCAGCAGCTGGGTCTCGTAGGTGGTCAGTAGGCCATCCATCGGAGCGCGATGGGATATCTGCCAATCGAGCTGTGCACCGGGGCCGTCTGTTTCGGCGATCCAGAGGTATCCGCGCACCGCGAGGTCGACGATCGTCGCGGTGAGGTCCACAGCGTCGACACGCAGATCGACAACGGTGCCAACCTGTCCCGGTAGGACACCGTCCGGTGCTGCGAATCGTGCCCCCTTGTCATCGTGCACGAGGGGATCGGCCAAGGCGATGGCCATTTCGGCGGCCCGTGCATCACGACGGCGCGCGGTAATCACCCAGCAGGCTAGAGCGATCGCAGTGCCACCGAGCCCTGTGAGCGCGGTGATCGACGACCTCGTCAGCGCGAACGGCCCCGGCGCCCCGGGGATTGTTGTGAAGGTGGCGCTGGCCGGGACCGTACCGGCCGGCAGCATGACGCTGAAGACGACGACAGAATCCGGTGGGAGTTCGTTCTGCTGAAGCCGGATTACCCCGGTGTGATCGACCTGCGCTGAGGTACAACGTATTTGAAAACCTGGTGCGCCCACGGAGCATTCGGGAGAGCTGGGTTTGGTGCTCGGGGACACGAACGAGGCCGTGACGTTTCGCAGCCCCGAGTCCCATCCGGAGGCTACGGGCCACAGCACCTGTTGCCGATTAGCGATGTCGGTGACAGCGCCGCGCACCGTGTAGCTGATCGTGGCCGGGCCGTGAGCGACGGCGGTCAACGCTTTACCGTCCGAGATGGCCTGGGCGGCACCGGTAGTGGCTACCTGGTCGACTTCGAAATGCTGTACCCGATTGCCTTCGACGGCCGTGTCGAGCAGCAGACGACGTTGCAGCACTTGGTCCTTGGCAGGCGTGATGGTTTCGGTGATGTGCAGCGTGCCGTCCTCGGCCAGGTTCATGGCGACCGCCACGGTGCCGGCGGGATCGTCTGCGCGCGCAGGCGTCGCCGCGACCAGCCATCCGGTACCGAGCGTTAAACAGATCAACAGGCGCAACACCGCCCCGCGAATCATCTCTCCCACGGCGGTAACCCTAGGTCAGGGTCGATATGCTGGCGCGCATTCACCGAAGGTGTTCAGGGGGCGGACCACATGGGGCAGCAGCCGTATTACCAATCCAGGCCGGTGCCCGGCTGGGGTACACCACTACCGCCGCCCGCTCAGGCGCCGATGGCGCCACCTCCACGTGGATGGCGTCCACCGCCTGTTGCGCCATTGCCGGGATACCCTGCGCCTCAACCGCGGCCCGCCTATCCGGTGCCACCGGTGCGTCCGGTCTATCTGCCGCCGGCCGGATACGGACCGCGGCCGCGTGCGCACGGTGGGTCTCACACCGGCCTGATCGTCGCCGGCGTAGTTTGCGCTCTGGTTGTCGCTTTCGTGCTGGGCACGGCGGCGGTATGGGCACTGCGTCCGAATAGGGACCGTTCGGTGCGAGTCACAACCACGTGGCAGTACCCGTCGGCCACAGTTCGCAGTACCGCCGTGTGGGCCTCATCGTCGACGAGGCCCACCACGGCACCGGCGCCCCCGCCGCCTCCTGGCCCCAAGCCGGTGTACGCGCTCGGCAACAATCCGTTATTTCGGAATCAGGACGCGGGATTCACGAATGCGCCGTGCTCCACGAGCACATGGCCGTTCGACATCCCGCACGCCGACGCCTTCTACCGCGACCTTCGCGGGTGCATGGATCCGGAGTGGCGGCGGCTGCTTGACGGGCACAGCCTGCCGTGGTCGTCGCCGGGTTTGGTAGTGGCGGGAGACTATGTGGATTCGCCCTGTGGAGGCGAATATTTCGGAAGGGAGAGGGCCGCCTTTTACTGCCCCTCGAACAACACCATCTACATGTCGATCGTGGGTGTGCCTCCGGGCAGGTATGGGAATCATGACGGTATCTACCTGGCCGTTTACGCCCACGAGTATGGGCACCATGTGCAGGAGCTCAGCGGGATGTGGGATGAGTACTGGCGCCAGCGCCGCGCTGCCGGAGTCGATTCACCGCTGGGACTTGAGCTCTCCCGACGACTGGAACTGCAGGCCCAGTGCTTCTCGGGAATGTTCCTTGGCTCCCGACGTGGTGGCACCATCACCCAGCAGGAACTCGACCTGGCCTGGAATGACCAGGATCGCGGAGACGGACAGCAGCCGACGCGTGACCACGGTTCCAACCAGCACGCCGAGGCATGGTGGCGGCATGGTTCGCTCAAGAATCGGCTGTGGGAATGCAATACCTGGCTGGCCGATAGTTCGGCAGTGAGCTGAACGGAGTCCCTGCGCAGGTGAGCGGAACCGAGCCGGTAGGCTAACCACCATGGAATTGGCGTTGCAGATCATCCTGGTGATCACGAGCTTGCTCGTGGTCTTGCTGGTGCTGTTGCACCGTGCGAAGGGCGGTGGTCTGTCCACGCTGTTCGGTGGTGGCGTGCAGTCGAGCCTCTCCGGTTCAACCGTGGTGGAGAAGAACCTGGACCGGCTCACCTACTTCGTCACTGCTATTTGGGTGATCTCGATCATCGGCGTCGGGCTGGAGATCAAGCTCGGCGGATAGCGGAACGACGTTTTACCGGCAGCGGACTACTCCACAGGTAGTCCGCTGTTTTGTCTCTGCGGTAGATATTCTCGCTGGTAGTTGATGTTTCATCTATTTGCCGAGAAATTTCTTCAAAATTCATGGAACCGATTCATGTCCTCGGACCATCAATCTCTATGTATGGCACAGAAGTCGACGAGTGCCATCAGCGGTCGGTGGACCGGGGACGCGGAGGGGACGTTCCCGTTTCACCGGCCGCACCCCCAGGAAAGGAGCCCCTCGACATGTCGGAGTGCCGTGGTGACCCCCGCCAATGGATCCGTGAGTACCAGGATCGCCTGGAGGTTCTTGGGCAACGCGCCCAGTACGTGCAGCAGACCGTGGGCCTGGTTCGCGGCCACGCCAAGGATGATGTGGGAGTCGCGGTGACCGTTGGGTCCGGCGGCCGCATCGAGGCGCTGGATCTCGATGAGTCCACACTGTCGATGGACGCGCGGGATCTGTCGGCAATCATCACCAGGACTATCGCCGCGGCACAGGTCAATGCGGCCAGCCAGATCCACAGCACGTTGCATGACCTCACCGGTGACGGACCGGCCATGGACTACGTCAAGGGCTACCTGGACGGGGGGCACCTTGGGGAGGGTGAACATCTGGGACCGTCCACATGAGCAATGAGCCGGGCGGGACCTTCCACTTTGACCGCGATGTGGTGTTACACGAGGCGGCGAACCTCGAGAGCGCCGGGGAGTCCGTGCGGTACTTGCTCGAGCATCACGGCGAGGGGCTCGGCGATCAGGACCTGGGGTCTGTGTCGTCGGATTTCGTGATGTCGGTGCGGGGAAGCATCGATGAGCTGTCCGACGCGGTCCGCACGCTCGGCGATGTCATCGTGGAGACGGGACAGCGCCTTCACGATCAAGCTCGGCAGATCGCCGAGGCGGAGGACCAAACTGTCGCCGCGATGACGAAGATTGGTGAAGGGTTCGGTGGACACCCTTGATGCCGAGCTGAAACCGCTCACTCGCCTCTATGACGCCGGATTGGGCTTCCTGGTCGAGCATGTGCAGTTCCTGGAAGAACCGCTCAATGCGATGCGGGGTGACCCCGTCGCGGCGTCCGCCGAAGCCACCTTCTGGCGCTATTGCATCGCCGATGTCACCAATGTGCAACAGGAACTGTCGGCGGTGCTCAGTGCGCTGGGCGACGGTCACAGCGGGGCGGCGGCAACAGGATTCGGTGAGGCGGCAGGTGCTCTCGATGACGCTTTGCAGGAGCTGCGCCTCGTCGCGGCGAATGTCAATCAGCGCATCAACGTGGTGACGGATCTGGTCACGCATACCCGGAGCATGCTCGGGCAATGGGTGGAAGGGTATGTGGACGACGTCATTACCGAGTTCACGGCGGCCCGGGCGGCCTCACCCATCACCCAGGGCGGCAGCGTGGCGACCACGATCGCCTCCGCCGTGGCGGATGCCTCCGAGCTTGGAAACAAGATGGGCCGCACGCTATCGCAGCTCTTGGACCGTCTTGACGAGCATGCGGCAGCGATCCGGGACGCGGTGGCGGAGTTCGCGATCAATGTGCGGCGTCTGAAAACGCCCGCGCCGGGACCCGCCGTCGCACCCTCGCCGGGTGCGCCAGCTCAGCTGCCTGCTCCGACACCGGCCCAGGCGGCGCATGGCCTGTCCGTAGACCCGGACGCGCTCTTCGCCGCGGGACAGGGCAACGAGAACTAGGCCGCTACGCACAGGGTGTAGGTAAGGATTGCGAAGACGACGATGATCCAAGTACCGCACAGCGTTTGAAGCCACCGCGGCGCGCGGTTGATCTCCATGTAGGAGGCGATGATGAGTACCGCCTTCACCGCAGTCAGCGACAGCACGATCAGTATCACCGCGTTCGAGGGCCGTACCGGGGAACTCTCGGACCACGAGAGTACGGTGCAGACCGTCAGCGCCAGCCAGGTAGGCAGTGCGGTACGTCCCACGCGCGTGTGCAGCGACGAAATGATCATTGGCTTGCTCACTATCTAAATCAGGTAGATCAATGCGAACAGCACGACCCATAGGACGTCCACCATGTGCCAGTACACGCCGATGCCCTCGAGGAGCGCCACGCCGTAGCGGTGTGTGTCCGTGGGACGCGTCGAGCGGGCGGCGGCACTCAGGCCGAGCAGTCCGACCAACACGTGCAGCAGGTGAATTCCGGTGAAAACGAAGTAGTACATGAAGAACTCACCTGCGACGGTATGCGAGCCCGCAGTCAGATGGCGACTGTATTCAACTGCCTTGAGCACCACGAACACTGAGCCGAATCCGATGGCGGTGAGATAGTAGCCGTGGGCGCGAGCCCATTGTTTCCAGCGGGCATGGGTAAGTGCGGCCACCACCGCGGCGGAACTCGTTATCAGGGTGAGGGTTTCGGCCAGACCGAGCGGCTGTGACATGCTCGCGCGGCCGAGCTCGAACATGGCGGGGTTTCGGGAGTAGTTCCATCCCCAGATCGCGAAGAAGACGCCGAAGACCGTGAGATCCCCCATGATGAAGATCCACAACTCTGCTTCGCCCGGTATGTGTACTTTGGTTCGGGTCCGGTGCGTGGGCACCCGCACACCGGCCTCAACGCTCACGAAAAATTCGCCGTTACAGGAGAGTTCGCGGATTCTGATTCAGCGATGAGCTTGCGTACCGCTGGCACGAGGATCGCCGGTGAGACCGCGAAATAGACGATGAAAAGAATTGCGGGGATCCAGAACCCCACGACACCGTTCCATGCGAAGGGCCCGGAATGGAAGAAGAACACCAGGAGCTCGGGCAGATAGAGGATCGCGATCCATAGGTTCAGGTATCCGAACCAGCGCGGGATCAACGGGTCGTGGCGGGGGCTCAGTACGAGGATGGCGTAGGCGCTCAGTATCCATACCATCAAGAACATGGGGATACCCCCGATGAATTGGAGGAATCCGTAGTCGCTCGCGTACTGCACAAGCGCAGCGTCGCGCTCGGTCCGAAACGCCGCCACGGCGAACGAAAACGGTGTGTAGAAGTTCATCACCAAATACGTGGCCAGGGTCAGGCCCATCATGACGGTGACGAGGCCGGCGTGGCGCTCGATCCTGCGGACAATGAGGACTAACAGCGCCGAAACCGGGAACAGGGCAAATGTCGAGCACATCATGAGCACCGCCGCGAGCATGAGCCAGACATGTCGGCGCTCAAACTGGCCGGCGACCGCCGCAGGATCGGCCGAGGGTGGAATCGGTGGCATGAAGTGTGCCACCAGCATCCAGCCGGTACCGAATATCAGCAGGTAAAGCAGCCCTGACCACGCGCTGGCGCGCTCTAACGTCCGATCGTGCATGCGTCGAACTCCTCACCGTGTAGCCCGCCGTGCGCGGCTATCGCTCAGGACCCTCTTGGTCGAAAGGTCCGTGGCCGCGATGCGGTGTGGGTATGTCAGCGAATTGACCGATCGTTAACATATGCCCGAAGCGCGGAGGAGGTCAATACCCTAGTGGGAAGTTGCCGCCGCATCGAATCTGAGCGCGTTGGTACGCGCCGAGGTCTTCATTAGATCTCGCGCGCGGTAAAACGGGCAGCGACAAACTGTTTCGGCCCTGAATCGCGGCCGCATGAGGGCCGGGTTGGGGGCTGCGCCTAGTTCAGCTGGCTCGCGGCGGCTTCGTCGAGCAGCCACACGGTACGTTCGGTGCCCTTGGCGCCTGCCGCGGGCACATCGATCGGATCGGCCCCTCCGATCGCCGCCGCGACGGCTTCGGCCTTGGCCTCGCCCGAGACGATCAACCACACCTCGCGTGAACGCTGAATAGCGGGCAGTGTCAACGTGATCCGCTGCGGTGGTGGCTTGGGGGAGTCGGGCACCGCAACCACCAGTCGGTGTGTTTCCTTGACGGCATCGGTATGCGGGAACAGTGAGTTGATATGCCCCTCGCCGCCCATGCCCAGCAGGTGGACGTCGAAGGCCGGGCAGTCCTGGCCGGGCTCGGCATTGGCCGCCAGCAGCTGCTCGTAAGCGAGTGCGGCCGCGTCCAGGTCGGTGCCGTACTCGCTTTCGCTGTTGGGCATCGCGTGCATGTTGCGTAGCGGGAAGTCGACATGCTCAAGCAGTGCCTCCCAGGCCTGCCAGGCATTACGTTCCGGATCGGTCTTCGGGACGTACCGGTCGTCGCCCCAGAACACGTGGACGTTGGCCCAGTCGAGATCGCTGGCCACCTCGCGCAGATGCTTGAGCAGGGCGATGCCGGTACCGCCCCCGGTGAGCACGATCAGCGCCTTGCCGCGTTCGGCGAGGGCACCGGCGATTGCCGATGCCAGCCGGTCGCCTGCTGCGGTCACCAAAGTATCGGTATCCGCGTACTTTTCGATGATTGTTTCACTCATAGGAATTGCACCTTCGCGATTCCCTCAAGCGCCGTGCGGTAGATCTCATCGGGATCGAGGCGGCGCAAATCCTCGGCCAGGCAATCTCGTGTCTCTCTGCGCGGCAACGGAAGTGATGCTGTCGGGCGCCCGGTGCGGGCCAAGGTCGCGATGGCCCCGGTCTGCGGCCGGCTCAGGGTGACGACCTCGCTGTCCCGGTGCAGTTCCACCTTGAGCTCGCCGACCAGCCGGGTGACGGGTCCTTCGATACGTGACGCGAGCCAGCCCGCGGTGACATCGAGCGCGGGTTCGGTGGCGAGCCCGGACACCACTGCCGAGTTGATGCCCTCGTACGGTGGCTGATCCAGTGCCGAGGCCAGCAGCGCACGCCAGTAGGTGATCCGGCTCCACGACAGGTCGGTGTCGCCGGGGGTGTATCCGGCGAGCCGGTTCTTGATGGCGTTCAAGGGGTCTGGTGCCGTTGTCGCATCGGTAATGCGGCGGATCGCCAGACGTCCCAGCGGATCTTTCGCGGGAATGGCGGGCGCCTGGTTGGGCCACCACGCCACCACCGGGGTGTCGGGCAACAGGAAGGGGATCACGACACTGTGCTCGTGGGCGGCGAGAGGGCCGCGCAGCCGCAATACGACGACCTCGCCGGTCCCGGCGTCACCCCCGACCCGGATCTGGGCATTGAGCCCGGTGGTGGGGGCCAGCGGATTGCGCTCCAGCACGATGATGCGGCAGGGATGCTCGTGGCTGGCGCCGTTGGCAGCTTCGATGACCTCTTCGACGTCATCGCCGGCGTCGGTGATGACAACCAGGGTCAGGACGCGCGCCATGGTGACCGCACCACCGGTTTCGCGCAGCTCCACCAGCTTTTTGTTGACGTCGTTGGTGGTGGTGTCGGGCAGATCGATGATCATGGTCGCCTCCAGTCACGTCCCGTGCGGGCCAGCATGTCGAACGCCGACTGGGGGCCCCAGGTGCCGGATTCGTAGGTCTCGGGTTTTCCTTCCGACGCCCAGAAGTCCAGTGCGGGATCCAAGATCCGCCACGACAACTCGACTTCGGCGTTCACCGGGAACAGCGAGGGCTCGCCCAACAGCACGTCGAGAATCAATCGCTCGTACGCCTCGGGCGATTCCTCGGTGAAGGCCTGCTCATACGAGAAGTCCATGTTGACGTCCCGTACCTCCATCGCGGTGCCCGGAACCTTCGATCCGAAGCGCAGCGTGACGCCCTCATCGGGCTGCACCCGAATCACCAGCGCGTTGGCGCCAAGTTCCTCGGTCATCGTGGAATCGAAGGGCAGATGTGGTGCCCGCTTGAACACCAGGGCGATCTCGGTGACTCGGCGGCCGAGGCGTTTACCGGTGCGCAGATAGAACGGGACCCCGGCCCAGCGGCGGCTGTCGACCTCCAGGGTGATCGCGGCGAAAGTTTCGGTGGTCGAGGTCTTGGAGAAGCCTTCCTCCTCCAGCAGGCCGGGCACCTGCTGGCTGCCCTGCCACCCGGGTCCGTATTGGCCGCGGGCAGTGGTTTCGGCGAGCGGCTCGGCCAGCCGAGTGGCCGAGAGCACCTTGATCTTCTCGGCCTGCAGCTCGGCGGGGGAGAAGTTGATGGGCTCCTCCATCGCGGTGAATGCCAGCAGCTGCAGCAGGTGATTCTGGATAACATCGCGTGCTGCCCCGATGCCGTCGTAATAGCCTGCGCGGCCGCCCAATCCGATGTCCTCGGCCATGGTGATCTGCACATGGTCCACGAAGTGGGCGTTCCAGATCGGGTCGAACAACTGGTTGGCGAACCGCAGCGCCAGAATGTTCTGCACCGTCTCCTTGCCGAGGTAATGATCGATCCGGAAGACCGATTCCTCGGGGAACACCTCGTTGACCACAGCATTCAGCTCGCGGGCGCTCTGCAGATCGTGGCCGAAGGGTTTTTCGATCACGACGCGGCGCCATGCGCCGTCCACGGGCTGCGCGAGTCTGGACTTGGACAGCTGCTCGCACACCGTGGGGAATGCTTTCGGCGGAATCGACAGGTAGAAGGCGTGATTGCCGCCGGTGCCGCGTTCCTCGTCGAGCGTCTGCAGGGTCTTCTTGAGCTGCTCGAAGGCCTCGTCATCATCGAAACTGCCCTGCACGAACCGGATTCCTTCGGCAAGACGGTCCCAGACGTGCTGACGGAACGGGGTGCGTGAGTGTTCCTTCACGGCATCGAGCACAATCTGGCCGAAGTCCTCGTTGGCCCAGTCCCGGCGGGCGAACCCGACCAACGCGAAGCTCGGTGGCAGCAGCCCGCGATTGGCCAGGTCATAGATGGCCGGCATCAACTTCTTGCGGGCCAGATCGCCGGTGACCCCGAAGATCACCAGCGAGCAGGGTCCCGCGATGCGTGGAAGACGCTTATCGCGCTTGTCCCGCAACGGGTTTGTCGCCGACGAGCCGTTCGCGCGAAGAATGTCAGTCATGGATGAGCCTTTCGTGTGAAGACCGTCATCCACGCTCACTCCTTGGTGGATACCGCGTCGAGTTGGGCTTGGGTGGCGTCGATGAGCTCGTTCCAGGCGACCTCGAATTTGTCGACGCCCTCGGTCTCGAGCACCTCGAACACGTCGTCCAGATCGATTCCCGCGCGACTGAGCTCATGGAAGACCGCGTGCGCGCCGTCATATGTTCCGTGAATGGTGTTGCCGGTGACGATGCCGTGATCGGCAACGGCCTCCAACGTCTTCTCGGGCATGGTGTTGACGGTGTGCGGAGCCACCAGGTCCACCACGTAGAGGGTGTCGTCGTAGTCGGGGTTCTTGACTCCGGTCGAGGCCCACAGCGGACGCTGCACGCGCGCACCGGCCTTCTTGAGCTCGGCGAACCGGTGACCGTGATCGAAGACCTTCTCGTAGGCCTGGTAGGCGAGGCGGGCATTGGCGACTCCGGCCCGGCCCCGCAGGGACAGTGCCTGACCGTTGCCGATGTCCTCGAGGCGTTTGTCGATCTCGGTGTCTACCCGGGACACGAAGAACGAGGCCACCGAGTGGATCTTGGAGAGGTCGCGTCCGGCTTCCTTGGCGGCCTCCAGACCGGCCAGGTAGGCATCCATCACTTCCTTGTGGCGTTCCACCGAGAAGATCAGGGTGACGTTGACCGAGATGCCTTCGGCGATGACTGCCGAGATCGCGGGCAGACCGGCCTTGGTGGCCGGGATCTTGATCAACAGGTTGGGCCGATCGACGATCTTCCACAGCTCGATGGCCTGCAGGATGGTCTTATCGGTGTCGTGTGCCAGGCGCGGGTCCACCTCGATGGACACTCGGCCGTCGACGCCCTCGGAGGCTTCGTACTGCGGAGCCAACACGTCGCAGGCGGCGCGCACGTCATCGGTGGTGGCGGTGCGGATTGCCGAGTCGACATCGGCCCCCCGCTCGGCCAGCTCGGCGATCTGTGCGTCGTAGGCATGCCCCTTGGACAGCGCGGCCTGGAAGATCGCAGGGTTGGTGGTCACCCCGACGATGCTTCTGGTCGCGATCAACTCGGCGAGGTTGCCCGAGTTGAGTCGGTCCCGGGAGAGATCGTCGAGCCAGACGGCGACTCCGGCTTCGCTCAGTTCGGCGAGATTAGCGTTCTGATCAGATGTGCTCATGGGATTCATCCCTTCCTGATTCGGGGTTATTGAGCTGCTGCGATGGACCTTTCGGCGGCCGCAGCCACTGCATCCGGGGTGAAGCCGAACTCACGGAACAAGGTCTTGTCGTCAGCGGAAGCTCCGAAGTGCTCCAGTGAGACGATTTGACCGGCGTCGCCGACGAACTTGTACCAGCCTTGCGCGATGCCGGCTTCCACGGACACCCGGGCACGCACCGACGGCGGCAGCACGCTGTCGCGGTATTCCTGGGGCTGGGACTCGAACCATTCCACACAGGGGAACGACACCACGGAGGCCGCAATTCCCTTGGCGGCGAGAATCTTCTTGGCCTCGACGGCGAGCTGCAGTTCCGAGCCCGTGCCGATGAGGATCACATCGGGCTGGCCATCGGCTGCCTCCAGCACGTAGCCGCCCTTGGCCACACCCTCGCGGCTGGTGCCTTCCAGGATCGGCACACCCTGGCGGGTGAGCGCCAATCCGACTGGGCCGGTGCTGGATTGACGCTCCAGGACGGTCGCCCAGGCGTACGCGGTTTCGTTCGCGTCGCCGGGGCGCACCACCGAAAGGTTGGGGATGGCGCGCAGGGCGGCCAGGTGCTCCACCGGCTGGTGGGTGGGGCCATCCTCGCCGAGACCGATCGAGTCGTGTGTCCACACGTAGATCGGGTCGATGTTCATCAATGCCGCCAGGCGCACCGCGGGCCGCATGTAGTCGGCGAACTGCAGGAACGTTCCGCCGTACGCGCGGGTGGGGCCATGCAGCACGATGCCGGACAGGATCGATCCCATCGCATGCTCGCGGATACCGAAATGCAGTGTGCGGCCGTATGGTTGGGCATTCCAGTCCGATGTCGCGATGGACGTTGGGCCGAAGGAATCGGCGCCCTTGATGGTGGTGTTGTTGCTGCCCGCGAGGTCCGCGGAGCCACCCCACAGCTCGGGAAGCTTGGCGCCGAGCGCCGACAGGGTGTCGCCGGACGCGGCACGAGTAGCCACGCCCTTGGCGCCGGGCTCCCAGGACGGCAGGTCAGCGTCCCAGCCCTCGGGCAGGGTGCGCGCCTCCAGCCGGTCCAGCAGTGCCTTGCGCTCGGGCTCGCGGGCGGCCCAGGCGTCAAAATCCTTGTCCCACTCCGCATGTGCCTGCTTGCCGCGCTGCACCAGCTCGCGGGTGTGGGCGATGACCTCTGGGGCCACGTCGAAGGATTTCTCCGGATCGAAGCCCAGAATCTTCTTGGTGGCGGCCACCTCGTCAGCCCCCAGCGCCGAGCCGTGCACGCCGCCGGTGTTCATCTTGGTGGGAGCGGGGTAGCCGATGATCGTGCGTAACGCGATGAACGACGGGCGGTCGGTGACCGCACGGGCGTTGGCCAGTGCTTCCTCGATGCCGGTGACGTTCTCACCACTGATGACGGTCTGTACATGCCAGCCGTACGCCTCGTAGCGGGCGGGGGTGTCCTCGCTCAGTGCGATCTTGGTGTCGTGCTCGATGGAGATCTCGTTGTCGTCCCAGATGACGATGAGGTTCCCGAGCTGTTGGGTACCGGCCAAGGAGGACGCTTCCGAGGTCACGCCCTCTTCGATGTCGCCGTCGGAGGCGATGACGTAGATGAAGTGGTCGAACGGGCTGGTGCCGGGCGCGGCGTCGGGGTCGAACAAGCCGCGCTCGTACCGAGAGGCCATCGCCATGCCAACCGCCGAGGCCAGGCCCTGGCCGAGCGGCCCGGTGGTGATCTCGACACCCTTGGTGTGGTGGTACTCGGGGTGACCGGGGGTCAACGAGCCCCAGGTACGCAGTGCCTCGATATCGGAGAGTTCCAGGCCGAATCCGCCCAAGTACAGCTGCAGGTACAGGGTCAGGCTGCTGTGCCCGCAGGACAGCACGAATCGGTCGCGCCCGATCCAGGAGGGGTCGCTGGGATCGTGGCGCAGCTGACGCTGGAAAAGCGTGTATGCCACGGGTGCCAGGCTCATCGCGGTGCCGGGGTGGCCATTGCCGACCTTCTGCACGGCATCAGCGGCCAGCACCCGTGCGGTGTCTACCGCACGCGAGTCCAGGTCTGTCCAGTCATCCGGGTGGTCGGCCCGGGTGAGGGTTGGGATATCGGTCGGGATCTCGTCGATCGCGGTCACGGGGCCCATCGTAGTGCTGCCGATTTCCCACCGCTGCCTCACGGCCGGGTCACGCCGTCTAGGCAATGTGATAGTCCGGTGGCGGACAACCTATGTTCACTTCCGGGGGCCGACCTTGGTTGTCGACGCGCGACCCTGGCGGTCTACCATCGTGTGTAGTAGAGCGCTCAGTGCCGCGGGTCGGCTGGCTCACCGGATAATTACCCAGGAGGATCAGCGCGGTGCGGATGCGAGAGACGCAAGGCGCGCGTGCTCGCGGCCCGTTCCTTTCGACAATCCTCGCCTACGTGGCGCTGACCAAGCCCAGGGTCATCGAGCTGCTGCTGGTCACCACGATCCCCGCGATGCTGCTGGCCGACCGCAGTCACGTGAATCCGCTGTTGATCCTGAACACGCTGCTCGGTGGCATCATGGCCGCTGCCAGCGCCAACACGCTGAACTGTGTGGCCGATGCCGATATCGACAAGGTCATGAAGCGCACCGCGCGGCGGCCGCTGGCGACATCGACGGTCACCACGCGCAACGCCCTGATCTTCGGGATCGTGCTCGGCGTGGGGGCCTTCGCCTGGCTGTGGTGGACCGCCAACCTGCTGTCCGGCGTGCTCGCCGTCGCCACCATCGCCTTCTACGTGTTCATCTACACGCTGGTGCTCAAGCGCCGCACCGCGCAGAACGTGGTGTGGGGCGGGGCGGCCGGATGCATGCCGGTGATGATCGGGTGGTCGGCGGTCACCGGCACCATTGAGTGGCCGGCGGTGGTGATGTTCCTGATCATCTTCTTCTGGACTCCGCCGCACACCTGGGCGCTGGCCATGCGCTACAAAGAGGATTACCGGGCCGCGGGGGTCCCGATGCTGCCCGTGATCGCCACCGAGGAGAAGGTCACCCGGCTGATTCTCATCTACACCTGGCTGACGGTGCTGGCCACGCTGGCACTCGCGCTGGCCGCGGGTGTCATCTACGCCGTAGTCGCATTCCTGGCCGGGGTGTGGTTCCTGGCGATGGCGCACCAGCTGTACTCGGGTGTGCGCAAGGGGCAGCCGATCAAACCGCTGCGGTTGTTCCTGCAGTCCAACAACTACCTGGCCGTGGTCTTCTGCGCCCTGGCGGTCGACTCGGTGGTCGGCTGGCCGCTGTTGTTCAGCAATGGGCTGCTAGGGCACTAGGACGACCGACCCGGTGGTCTTGCGTGCTTCCAGGTCGATGTGGGCCTGGGCAGCCTGCTCCAGCGGATAGCTGGCTCCGACGGTGATCTTCAATGTCCCGCGCGACACCAGATCCAGGACCTCATCGGCGCGCCAGGCGAATTCTGCCGGGGTGCGGATGAAATGCCCCATGGTCGGTCGGGTCAGCACTGCCGACTTCGCGGTGAGGCGCTGCGGGTCGAAGGGCGGCACCTGGCCACTGGCCGCGCCGTACAGGGCGATCAGGCCACGCACCCGGACTGCCGCCAGGCTTGCCTCGAAGGTCGACTTGCCGACGCCGTCGTAGGCGACCGCGACACCCTCACCCGAGGTCAGCTCGAGGATCTTCTCGGCGAATTCCGCCGGATCTGTGGGATCCGGGTAGGGCAGCACCTCGGCGGCACCGGCCTCGCGGGATAGTTTCTCCTTGGCCGCGCTCGACACGGTCGTGATGACCCTGACCCCGCGATGGGACGCCCATTGGGTCAGCAGCAAGCCCATTCCGCCGGCTCCGGCGTGCACCAGCACGGTGTCACCGGCGGCGACGGGGTATACCGAGGTGAGCAGGTAATGGGCGGTGATGCCTTGAAGCAGGGCGCTCGCGGCAACCTCCGAAGACAGGCTCGCGGGCACTTTTGCGGTGTAATCGGCTGGTGCGGTGGTCGATTCGGCGTACCCCCAGGCGGCCACGGGGCTGGCGACCCGGTCGCCAGGGGCAAGGTTTTCGACACCCTCACCCACCGCGCTTACCACTCCGGTGACCTCGGATCCCGGAATGTGAGGGAGCGGGGCGGCGTAGCTGCCGTTACGCAGATAGATATCGCGGAAGTTGACCCCCACCGCGTCGACGTCGATGAGTACCTCGCCGGGGCCCGGTGTCGGAGCTGTCTTTTCGACGAGGGTGAGCACTTCGGGTCCGCCGGTCGCCGGCACTTCGATGGCGCGCATGGGTACCAGTATCCAGGCACGTACGCTCTATACATGACCGATGAAGCCCAGCCCGCCGACAAGCAGCGGAAGGTGTCCGTTCCGTCGACCGTGCATCGCGCACTGACGGCGTTCGTGAAGGCGCATCACATGCCCACCAAGGCGGTGCTGCAGCCCATCGGGCAGGCGGGTGTTCGCATCACCCTGGTCGGCGCCGACGGAATCCTCGGGGATCAGGTGGTCACCGACCTGGCGACCGCGCACGCCGCAGTGGAGGCCGTCGAAGGCATCGAGGCCGTTGAGGAATGGGACCGCGAGCTGGTCAGTACCGCCACCCCGGCACCGGGTCACGCCAAGAAGATGGCCGGGTGGGTCGCCCGGACGTAAGGCTGGGACGGCCGGATATCTTCCATCCGCGCATCGTTCTGGCCGGTTGCCCTCAACTCGTCTCCGGTGACGGTGACGACGCTGAACTTGTTGCCGCACTGCGTGTTCGTGACCTACATGCGCGTTGGCTGTCCTGGGATGACCCGGAGACCGCGCAAGCCGATTTGGTGATCCTGCGCGCTACCTGGGACTACCCCGAACGCCTGGATGAGTTCCTGCGATGGGCCGGGTCGATGCGCAACCTGCTCAACCCACTGCCGGTGGTGCGCTGGAACACCGACAAGCGTTACCTGAATGATCTTGCCGCAGTGGGTATTCCGACGGTTCCGAGTACCTTCTTCGCACCCGACGAGCCCGTCGTGCTGCCCGACGGCGAACTGGTGATCAAGCCCGCGGTGGCCGGAGGCTCGCGCGGCGCGGGGCGTTTCACGTGCCCGGAAGCCGCCCGTGATCATGCCGAGGCGCTGCAGGACGAGGGTCGCACCGTTCTCATCCAGCCCTACGACCCTCGAGTCGACGTGCACGGCGAAACGGCGTTGGTCTTCCTCAACGGCGAACCGTCCCATGCGTTTACCAAGGGCGCGCTACTACCTCCGCCGGGTGCTGCCGCCGAGGTCGACGAGTCGGGCCTGTTCCACTCCGAGCGGTTGGCACCGGTGAAACCGTCCTCGGCGCTGTGGAAGTTTGGCGCTTCGGCGTTGGCTGCCGCGGCCACCAAATCCGGCATCGCCATGGCCGAACTGCTGTATGCGCGTGTCGACGTGATCGGTGGAGTGCACGACGACGACCCACGGCTGTTGGAGCTGGAATTGGTCGAGCCGTCGCTGGGCTGGCGTCAGCTGGAGACCGAAGAGCGCGATCTGGCGCAACGAAAGTTCGTGATCGGTGTTGACGAGGCGTTAGAGCGTTTGGGCCTGGGCCCGCTGGGGCAGCACCGACGCGGCTAGCGCCGGGGTGGTCAGCGCCGCCCAGAGAGCGGCGGTGGCCGCGGTGCACGCTGCCGCACCTGCGACGTGGACGGCGACGAGCACGGCAGGCACGCCGGTGTAGAACTGCACCACACCCACGAATCCCTGCGCCAGGGTGAGTGCCAGCAATGCCGTGAAGCGCACCCAGATAGGCCGGGTCACGCCGACGGCCGCGAGCCCGAATCCCAGCCCCACCAGCAGCGCCAGGTAGGCGATGAGCAGTGTGCCGTGCAGATGCACCAGCGTGGTGATCTCCACCTGTAGCCGGGGCACTACGCGGGTGACGCTTTTGTCGCCGGCATGTGGCCCTGCTCCGGTCACCAGCGTTCCGGCCACCAGGACGGCGGCCAGGGTCACGCCGATCAGCGCGGTCAGGCGGCGCAACGGTGCGGGCGGCGGGGGCACCATCGGGAAGTCGGAGACGACGTCGGGCTCACCGATTTTCACGTAGAGCAGCGTGGCCAGCCACACCATGCCCATCGACACCAGCAGATGGATCGCAACCGTCCACCACAGCAGGCCCGTCAATACGGTGATGCCACCGATGACAGCCTGCAGCACGGTCGAGGCCGGCATCAGCCAGGCGTACACGAGCACCTCGTGGCGGCGGCGCGCACGTGTCACCGCAAGGACGGCCAACGCGGCGGTGATCACCACCAGGAAACTGATCATCCGGTTGCCGAATTCGACGGCCTGGTGGATGCGGGGCACTTCGGCTACGGCGACCGGGGTGAAACTTCCGGGGAAGCACTGCGGCCAGGTCGGGCATCCCAGGCCCGAGGCGGTGACCCGAACCACGGCGCCGGTCACGGCGATTCCGCCTTGCGTCAGCACGACCGCCGCGGCGATGAGTCGCTGCGCGCGCAGGCTCGGCATCGGCAGCAGATCGACCACCCGCAAAAACGCCCGATATAACACGCGATGAGTCTATGCCACTGCCAACTACGCCTTGTAGTAGCGGATGTCCTACGTTCGGACCCCTACTGTGGCGGCTCGATGGGCAGCGTTGGTCCGCCGTATGGGGTGGGGATGCTGAAACGTCCCGTGGGCGTCCGATCCGCGGTTGTCCCGAGATCGGCCCCGGCGCGTGGTCCGGCCGTATCGTCTCCCGCCGGGCGTGGAGCGTTCTTGGCCCCGCGGATCAGGACGGCGGGATCGTCGTCACGGCAGAACGTGTTCAGGAACGGCTCGGGGTAGTCGGCCGACGACGGGGGCCTGCGCGGGGTGCCGTAGTCACACGTGTAGCGGGGATAGATGTCTGCGGTGGCCCACCCGCCACCGTCATGCAGGATCGTGGTGAGGGCCTCGAGCATGGAACCGCGATAGTCGGGGAACAGCGCATTGAGCGCGGGTACACGCAGGTAGGTCAGGTGCGAGACGGTGGCAAGGTTCCCGAGCAGCTGCACCATGGTGTCCGAGTTGTCGGAGAAGAGTGCGTCGATCTGATGGAAACGCTGCTGTCCGGTGTCGACGAGTGTGCGGTAGCCGCCCTCCATCCGGTTGACGCCGTTCATCACGGTGGTGAGATTGCGTGAGGTGGTGGCGATGCCGTTGTTGACATCGGCGGCGGTGGTGAGCACGACCCGGCTGGTGCGCAACAGGCTGATCGTCTCGGGCAGTACCTGATCGAGAGTTGCCAACAGGAACGTGCCGCCGTCGATGATGTCCGTGAGCTTGCGGGGGCCGTCCTTACTCAGGCTCAGTTCCTTGCGGATGATCTCCAGCTTCTTCGGGTCGAGCTGCGCCAATGTGCCGTCCGCATCGGCGAGCAGCTGCGCGAGGGTGACCGGAGTCGTTGCCGTGCCGTTACCGACGACGCTGCCGTCGGTAAGAAATGGTCCGGCATCCGAGTGCGAGGAGAAGCCGACATACTGCTCGCCGGCGGGTGAGAGTCCCGACACCCGCACCGTGCTGGAGGTGGGAATCTTCGCCGGTGAGTTGATGCTGATGATCGCGTTGACGCTGTCCTGGGTCACGTCGACCGACTCGACGCGCCCCACCGGTGCTCCCTGGAACATCACATCTTGGTGGGGGAGCAGACCCCCCGATTCGGCAAGTTGCACGGTGACCCGGTAGCTGGGTGCGAACGGGCTGATGCGTAATCCGCCGACGAGGATGTAAACCGACCCGACGACGAAGGCGAACGCCAGCGCCAGTCCAGAAAGCCAGAGCCGTCGCCGGTAGTAGAAACGCACATTCTGCAGCACGATGTCGGCCGCGGTTTCGAGCAGCCCGGAGATGCCGGGTTTCAATGGGGCAGAGTTGGTTTCGGTGTGCCCGTCCTCGGCGATGCTCGTGGTCATCGTGGCTCACCTTGTTCGGGTGCGGATGGAACCGGGGCACCAGGCGTTAGCGGTATGGGTGCCCCACCCATCGGACTGTCCGGGCCTTGCCCGACGACCCGCTCCTGCAGGCGCCACAGCGTGTATTTGATTGAACCGGCGAGCTTGGCCCAGTCGTATCGCTTCGGGCCGTGGAAGCCGGGGTCCCCCTTGAACCCGATATCGGGGATGGATCCGAGTGCGATCTTGTCGATCTGGGCATTGAGGGGCAGCGAGTCTCCCGAAGTCAGTTTGACGAGGATCGGGAGCAGACGGCTCAGGTCCGAGAGCTTGGTGTCGGGGCTGACCACCACATCATTGAGTGCCCCCGCGACATCGTTGAGGTCCGCGACCACGCTGCGGGTTCCCTGGTCGGTGCCCGCGATCGACGGAAACTTGGACAACTGCCGGGACGCGCCGCCGACCTGCAATGCGAGGTCGATGATTCCCTGGGTGTTCTCGGAGACGGTTTCGGTGGCGGGGCCCGCGGCCTTCATCATCTCCGCCAGCGCCGTGCGCTTGTCTTCCAGTCGCATGGACAGTTGTGAAACGTTGGTGATGGCCGCGTCGAGTTGTGTTGAGCGCGCGTCGATTTTCGCCAAGAGCCGGTTGGAATCGCTGATGAGGTTCCCAAAAGCGTGCCCTTGATCCCCGGTCGCCTTACCGAGACCGTTGACAATGTCGGTGAGGTTGCGCACGGCACCGCCATTGATCATCAGGGCCGCCGAACTCATCACCGACTCCACCGTCGACGCGGCGGCCGTTGAATCCAGGCCGATGGTGTCACCTTGCTTCAACAGGGGATCGGTGGATCGGCTGTCGGATGGCGGCGCAACGGAGACGAACACGTCACCCAGTGGCGTGGCCGAGCGCAGCTGCGCGGTGCTCCCGGCGGGGAGCCGTACCCCGTCCATGATGCGCAGGGTGATGACGGCGACGTAGTTCCGGGTCACCATCGACTCGACAAAACCGACATCGGCGCCGGCCAGCTTGACCTTGGCCCTGTCGGGGAGATTGAGCGCGTTGGTGAACAACGCGGTCAACGTGTACCCGCCGCTCCCGGCGCTCGGCGCGGGCAGCGGGAGGCTGGCCAGGCCATTGGTGGCGCATCCGGACAGAAGGGCGCCGGCGAGCAGCACGCTGAGGGCGGCAGAATGCTTCACTACTTCTGTCCCATCGCTGCGAGGCCATCGAGCATGTAGGTCAATCCGAAATCAGGCCCGTAGTCCTGAAGCGTTCCGGTGCTGCAACCGAGCTGGCGCAGCCCCATGAGATTGCATATCTCCTTGGCGAATTGGGTGTCGAAGAGGACCTTGTCGACAAGGATGTGCGCGCGCATACTCCCGTTGTTCTGATCGACGGCGTTGTAGAGGTTGTCGGACATCAGTGGGAGGACGTCGAAGAGTTCCGAGGCCTCGCGCTGGTAGTCGGTCAACGACTGCAATGCCGTGTTTCCGTGTTGCACGCTCTGTGCGAAGTTGTTTCGGTTCCTCTCCACGATGGCGCCGGCCTTCTCGATGATGGCGTTGAGGGTGTGGCCCGTTTCTCCTGAGCCAAAGTCCTCGTTGGCGACGATCTGGCTGAGTTGCCGCACGCTGGAACCGAAGTCGCGCAGCGTCTGGTCGTTTTTGGCGGCGGCATCGAAGAGCGAGCTGGTGTTGGTGATGATGGTGATCAGCTGCTCGCGGGTGAGTGCACCGCCGTCTTCGGAGGTGATGCGCAGGGCCTTTGACAGTGCATCTGCCGCCGATTTCATCTGCCCACCGTTGCCGTCGGCTATCGCGGCGCTGTTGTTCACCAGATCGGCGAGGGGCCCCTGTCCCTTGCCGTCGCCGCGCAGCGACCCCGACAGCTTGTCGAGAATGCCGAGCACACGGTCGAATTCGATGGGCGATTTGGTGTTCGGTAGTCCGATGGTGTCGTTTTCTTTCAACGTCGGCCCGCCTCGGTAGGGCGGAGTGAGCTCGATGTGTCTGTCGGTGAGAATCGACGTAGACACCGTCACCGCCTGCGCATCTGCCGGAATCTGTACGTCTTCGTCGATCGCCAGCACCACTTCGGCGTAGCCGCCCTTGAGGTTGATGGCGGCGACGCGTCCCACCGGCATACCCAGCACGGAGACCGGATTGTCGACATAAAGCCCCGAGACGCTTTCGAACTGCGCCGTGACCGTCATGGTGTTCACATACGGTTTGATGTAGCGCCACCCGATGACGCCGAGAGCGGCCGCCACCACCAGAGCGGCGATGAGGGCGGCGATGATGGTCGATCGCGGGATAGTTTTCACTTACAGTCCTTGAAGTACTCAAGCATGCCGAATTGCTTTGCCCGGCCGCTGATTGCGCACATCCACGAGTCCACCAGCAGCCCATTGGTGACATTGGCTTCCCAGGCGTTGCCATACCCGAAGGCGTTGGTGACGTTGCGCGCTGTGACAGGGGCGATCTGCAGGATGTTGCGCACCAAGTCGTCGTGGTCCGACAGCAACCTCAACAGGTGATTCAGGTCCCGGATCAGGTCTTCGATGCTGGCCTGGTCGTCCACCACGACCTTGCTCAGGAACGTGACCAGCTTTGTGGTTGATTGGATCAGTGCGTGAAATGCGGTGCGGCGTACCACGAATTCACCCAGCAGGTCCTGACCCTGCCGGACGAGTGTCCCGACGCCGGACTGCTGGCGACGCAGTGTGCTGCTGACGGTGTCGATATTGGCGAGCAGCGACCCGATCTGGGTCCGCCGATTGGCAACGATGGTGGAGAGACGATGCAGGTCATCCATGGCTTGCGGGATGACCGGCGGTAGGCCCTCCAGCTGCTTGCCCAGTGTGCCGAGCGAGGCGGCGATCTGGTCGGTATTGGTCTCGCCGAACGTGGTGGTGACGTCGGCCAGTGTGTCTTGCAGATCGTAGGGGACCTCGGTATGCGCCAGGTCGATGATTCGGTGCGGCACAGTTCCGCTGCGTCCCGGCCGCAACTCGAGGTATCGCGAGCCAAGGATGGTGGTGACCTTCATAATCGCTCTGGTCTCGGCGCCCAGCGGGACGTTGTCACGCACACGCAGACCGACTTCCACGTGATCGCGAGCAAGGCGCATGCTGGTCACCTCACCGACCGGGATGCCCGCGACCGTGACGATGTTGCCCGTGTGCAGGGCTGCGGCTTGCGCGAATTGCGCTGTGTAGTGCCGATATCCGAGACCAGCGGCCTTTACCAGGAGCAATCCGCCCATAACCGCGACGATCAATCCGATCGCGATGAATCCGATCCATGTCTTGTTGTACGAGTCCAACGGGCGTCGAACGGAACGCCGCCAACGTGCCCTGTTAACCATTGGCCATGCTCCTGCACTTGGGTGTGTGCTGGGCCTTGTTTCCCGGTGTTGCCGCATCCACGATGATCGGGACGACGATGTTCAACCCGGGAAAGAATCCGAGCGCGTTGAGATCACACGCATAGATGTTCACGTAGGAGCCGCTCTGTGTTATCCGGGCGACGCCCTTGAGAATTAACGGCAGGTTGCTTCCCAGGAATGCGGTTTGACTTTCGATGCCGACCATGTGCCGGGCCACGCCCGGCTGGCGGTTGATGAGTTCGTTGAGCGGCGGATCGATGATGTCACTGATCGCGGAGAGCCGTTGGGCCACATGGCGGAAAGAACCCAGTGAGTCCACGAGTTCAGGGCGCTTGGCGTTGAACGAGGACATCATCTGCCGGGTCTGGGTCAAGATCTGATCAAGGTCGCCGTCCTGGTCGGCGAGGATGCCGGAGACCGCGTCCAAGTTGGTAATGACCTGGTCAAGAGATTCGTCCTTACCCGCGACAATCCTTGTCAGGCTGGTGGTTTGGTTCACCAGCGTGGGTATCGCGGCAGTATCGCCCTGCAGTGAGGCGACCACGCCATTGGTCAGGTTGTCGAGCTGCTTGGGATCCAGGGTGCTGAACAGGGGCGCATATCCGTGTAGCAGTCTGCCGACATCGAATGAGGGCTCGGTCCGTTCCAGTGGAATGGTGCTGCCCGCGGGCAGCGGATCAAGGCTGCCTGTATTGCCGATCGACAGACCGAGATAGCGCTGGCCGATGATGTTCTGGTACGTCACGGAGGCAACGGTGTTCCCGAACACGTGCTGGTCGTTCTGTACGACGAAGGAGACCTTCGCCGTATCGCCGGCGAGTTCCACCTTTTCGACGCGGCCTACCCGTACGCCGGCGATCCTGACGTCATCGCCCTCACGCAGACCGAACACGTCGGAGACCATTGCTTGATAGGGCGTCGTCGACCCGGAGATATCGCGCCGCAGCGAGACATAAACCAGCCAGGTCAGACCAAGACAGACCGTTGTGAAAAGGGCAAGGCCCACAAATGCGCCGCGTACTTTCATGACCCGCTTTCGTGTGACTTCTTCAGGGACACGGTGGTTCCCCGCGCCAACGGCCCGAGCAGTAGTTGTGTTGCTGTACTGGCTGTTTCGCCTGTGATCAGGCCGAGCTGGGCCCTTTCCTCGGCCCCACCCACCGGCCCCACGTTGCCGCCGTATGAGGCAGGCGCGGCAGCTGGGACTGACTGTGCCGGGCCGAGAGGCGGGGGAGCGTCTGCGGGGTCCGCGGTCCCGGGTACCCGGGGGGCAGGGCCGGTCCACCAGGGCAAGGGTGGGTTGGGGTCAGCGAGTGCGGGATTCGGGTTGATTAGCGGGGGGCCCACCGCGATCAGATTTCCGTCGGGGCCGATCTTCGTTCCCGGTGGTGGCGTTAAGTCTTTGGGCGGCCGATAGTTCTGTGGGAGGAGAACTTCCGGTAGGTCTGGACGTACGGCGATTTGCGGTGCGGTGAAGCAGCTCGGGCCCTTGAGCTCGCCGTACTGGGGGCAATCGGCTCGGGTGTAGGTAGTGGAAGGCGTGAAGGAGAGGATGCCGCGCAGCGTCGCGCTGTCGTTCTCCGGATTCCACGCCTCCTCGATGAACTTGTTGGCGAACGTCCTGGTTCGCACCGCGATCGGGACGAAGTGCCTACGGTTTTTCGCGATGACGCCGAGGGCGGGACCGAGCTCCGCGGAGATCCGGATGAGCTGGTCAATATGGTTGTCGATGGCTTCTCGTGCTGTGCCGAAGGTGTAGTCGGCACTGGCGACCATCGATTTCAGTTGTGCGCGTTTCTCGGCGAATGTCTGCATCGGCCGGACCGCCTGATGTAAGGCATCGACCAGGTCAGGAGCGGTGTCCTGTAATCCGGCCGCCGCATCGACCAGGGCAGAGACGGTCGATGGGCCAGGGTCGGTGGTGACGATGCTGTCGAGCTGTTGAATGAGGCGGTTCAATTGGGCTCCGCCGGTGAGAAGTCTGGCCCTGCGGTTCTCGGTGGCGGCCCCCACTGCGGCCAGGATGCCCACCGTGTTGTCGTTGCGGTCACGACCCGTGGCGGCCAGTACATCGCGCAGCTTGCTGATGGTTGTCTGGAACAGCACCGTCGGCAATGTGGTGTCTTCCTGGATGCGGGCCCCGGCGCGGATCTGCGTCGCGTTCCCGTTCTGGACCAGCTGCACCGAGGACACCGCGAACACATTGCTGGGCACGACCCGTGCGGTGACGGTCGACGGAATGTTCTTGGCGTACGGCGCTTTTATCTGGATCCGCACGTAGTTCGGCTTGCCGTCGACCGCTGGGGTGACGTCGTGGACAGCACCCACGAGCACGCCCCGGTACTTGACGTCAGATTTCCTGGGCAGGCCGTCGCCGACATTTTCGAGCTCGGCGACCACGTTGATGTAGTCATCCAGGCGGCCAGTCGATTTCAAGAGCAGCAGGGTCACTGCTACGGCGATGGAGACGATGACGATCCCGCCGCGGATGAGCAGTTGGCGCGTGTTCGGGCCGCGGCCGTCGAATTCGAAAGGGTTGCGCACGTCAGCCTCCGAACCGTGCGCCCGCATCGACGCCCCAGAGGGCCATCGTGAGCAGCATGTTGACCATCACGACGGCGGTGATGGTGGATCGAATGGCGTGGCCTGCCGCGACCCCAACCCCTTCGGGCCCGCCGCTGGCATAGAAGCCGTAGTAGCACTGGATGGTCGAGGCGATCCAGCCGAAGATGATGCACTTGATCACCGAATAGATGACGTCCTGAACACTGAGCATCATGGTGAAGTAGTGCAGATAGGAGCCGGTGGAGGTGTTGCCGAGAACCATCACCATGAGCTGGCAGGACAGATAGCTGGTGGCCAGGCACACCACATAGAGCGGCAGGACGGCGACGACCGAGGCCATTAACCGGGTGGTGACCAGATAGGGGATGGGCCGGATAGCCAAGGCGCCCAACGCATCGATCTCCTCGGCGATGCGCATCGAGCCGAGCTGGGCAGTGAACCGGCAACCCGCCTGCACCGCGAACGCCAGTGAGGCCATCAACGGCGCCAGTTCGCGGGTGTTCACCAGTGACGAGATGAAACCTGTTGCCGGACCCAGTCCAAGCAGGTCGAGGAAGGCGTAACCCTCGATGGCGATCAAGGCGCCGGCAAGCATCCCCAGCCCCACCGCCACGCCGGCGGTACCGCCGCCAACCACGATGGATCCGTTTCCCCACGAGATATCGGAGAGCAGGCGCACGAATTCTCTGCGGTAGTGGCGTAATGCGAACGGGATTCCGGCGAGCGCTTCGCCAAAGAAGGTGAGCATGTGCCCGAGTTGCATGATCGGTCCCGCGCCGACGTCTTGAGCCCTTTGGAAGGGGCGCAGCGGTCCGGGGATGTGACGTGACGCCGTCACGTCACAGGCCCGTACGCGGAGACAACATGACGTAGAACTGACTGATGGCGACGTTCACGGCCATGAGGATCAAGATCGATTCCACGACAGCGGCATTCACTGAATTGGCCACTCCGATCGGGCCGCCCTGAGTTGCCAGGCCCTTCTGGCATGAGATCACCGCTACCAAAGCACCGAAGATGACTGCCTTGAGGAGGGCCACGATCATGTCACCGGTGGTGGCGAAGGACGAGAAGGTCGCTACGAAGCTGCCTGGGGCACCATCCAGGGCGTAGACGTTGAACAGGTAGGCGGCCAGGAAGCCGACGAAACAGGTTCCGCCGGTGAGCAGCAGTGCCACCAGGATCGCGGCGGCGAACCGGGGAACCACCAATCTGCGGATGACCGAGACTCCCATGACTTCCATGGCATCGGTCTCTTCACGCATTGTCCGCGAACCCAAGTCGGCGGTGATCGCGGAGCCGACGGCCGTGGCCATCAACATCGCTGCCACGAGTGGTGCGGCCTGGCGAATCACCGCCAGTCCACTGGCGGCGCCGGCCAGTGAGGTGGCACCGACTTGTGCCGCCAGGAGTGCGAATTGAATCGACAGTGTGACTCCGAGCGGCAGTGCGATCAGGACGGTGGGAAGTACAGCGGTCGATGCCATGAACGCGCCCTGACGGATGAACTCACGCCATGGGAAACGCCCGGAGGCTACGTCGATGAAGAAGTACTGCACGGTGTGTACGGCCATCACGAACTGCTCGCCGACAGTAGTCACGGCCGCCAAAGGATGACGCCGGACGTAGCCGACGGCCCAGTCCTCGATCGTCGCGACGCTGCCGGCCGGAGCCTTCACTCCGTGAGCCGACGCACGCTCCACTGCTGGATCACTCAAAGTCTTATCCCCGACTTTCCCTTGACGGGTCAGACAGCAACAGTGCGGACGGCGCCGTTGCAGTCTTCCGTGGCCCACACTCTAGGGAGGTCCCCAAAGCGTGGTCAATAGATTCTACGAAGAATAGTCATTAACATAAAAATCCTGAACGAGATATGTTGGCATTTCACATGCACTAATCTCACGTAGAAGTCCCTAGTATCAGGGGAACAGCCGAGCACATGATGTAGGGCGGATTACTACCGGCGTAGTGGTGCCGGGATGTCAGAGAGGATGTTCCAGCAATGTTGAGCAAGCTCAACCGGATGCTGAATTACGAGATGAAGGTCTCCGAGTTCCTCGGGACACTGATCATCATCGGGATTCCCTACGGCTTGATCGGTGTGGTGTGGACACTGACGCACACATCGCACCTCAAGGAACTCGACGGGATCGACCTGGTGATCTCGTTTCTCGGCTCGATTGTCTGCTGGCCAGTGCTCACGTTCTCGAATGTGTGCATGACCTGATGATGGGGTTGGTGTGGGTCATCGATGTCCTGGTGATCATCGTTCAGATCATGGGAGGCCGCCGTCAGGTCAATCCGGTACTGCGGATTGGGTTATGGGTCTCATTCGTCTGTCTCCTCGTCGCCGGAATCGCGGCGCTGGGCGGACTTCTGGTGCTGCTGCAGATGTGGCTGACAACCCTGCGCTGAGAGGAAAAGTAAACCATGCCAATGCAATACGTCCAGATAGACCCTGCGGTCAGGCCTCGCCTCACCACCGATCAGACACGGATACGGATCACTCAATACACCCCGCGCTGGGTGCGAAAGAAGAAGGTCGACCCCACGCAGGCACTCGATTTCTGGTCGGCGGCCGGGGCTGCCGCGAACGTGGTCATGCAGATGTGCTGGCCGGAAGTGGGGTACGGCGTCGCCGAAAGTAGGGTCGAGTCCGGCAGTCTCATGAAGCACCCATGGAAGCGTCTGCGTACCACGGCGCAATATCTCGCCGTCGCTGTCCTGGGGAGCCAAGAGGAGCGAAACGCGTACCGCGATGCCGTCAACGTCGCTCATCGGCAGGTGCGATCGACCGAACACAGCCCGGTGGACTACAACGCGTTCAACCGAGAGTTGCAGCTGTGGGTGGCGGCGTGCCTGTTCATCTTCTACGAGGACACCTACCAACTGCTGCACGGCAAGATGACCGACGAGCAAGCCGAGTACTTCTTCCAGAAGGCGATGCCTATCGGGACGACTTTGCAGGTGACAGAGGACCAATGGCCTTCGACCAGAGCAGATTTCGATACCTATTGGAACATCGCATGTGAACGCGTCGCGCTGGACGGGTACATTCGCGACTACGCGATGAAGCTGATCGACCTGCGCATGATCAACTGGCCCATGCGCAGGCTGCTGGCGCCACTGTTGCGCTTCCTGACCATAGGATTTCTCGCGCCGGTCTTCCGCGAGCAGATCGGCCTGGAATGGACGGACGACGACAGGCGGCGGTTCGAGCATCTGTTTCTGTTCGTCTCATTTGTGAACCGCTTCATCCCGCGATATCTGCGAAACATGAACTACAGCTTGCTCATGCGCGATCTACGTTGGAGATTGCGCACCGGCAGGCCGCTCATCTGAGCTCACCGGGATGGGTCTGCCGAGGAGTGCAGCCTCCATGAGACACCGGACGCTGGCCTGCGCGTGCTCGGTGTTGTCGTACTGAACCAGCCGCCCCAGGTCCACGACGAGCGTGAAGCCGGCGTGGACCGCGAACCGTGCATGCCCGGGGGAGATCTCGGGCCGCGCGGACAACAAAAGCTTGGTCCAGGATTCGACCGTGGAGCGCTGAACATGGTGCAGGATCGCCTGGTCTGCCGCGGGGAGATTGATGCGTTCGGTGTAGTAGACGTATCCGAGTTCTGGCCGTTCGAACGAACGTGCCACGTATCCCGCGACGAGCCTCTCCAATGCGGCCTCTGGCACTGTCGTCTCGAATAGCGCCCGGGAGACATCGCCGGAAATCCGGTCTGCCGCACGACGAAACGAGGCGGCGAGCATATCTGCCTTGCTGGGGAAGTAGCGATAGATGCCGGACACCGGAATTCCGATGGCCGTCGCGATGTCTTCCATGCTGGTTTCGCGGTAGCCGTTTACGTTGAAGAGCCGCATCGATTCATGCAGCAACATCTCGTAGGGGCCCGCATCAACCGTCACCGGTGGCGCTGAGGGCAGGATCTTGTGGTGAGGCGGTGGTGTGGGCAGCTCCGCGTACAGCACCGCCTCGGCGAGTTCGGCAAGGACAGTACGGATTTCTGGGATGGGCAGTGCAGCGCGATGATCGGTGATGCTGCCGATGACGCTCAAAGCTGCCGACGACAGCGTCCAGCGCTCATGAGATGTCAACGCGGGCCGTATGGATTCGAGCGGCTTCTGTATGCGCCGATTGACGAGTTTGATCTGATTGGCGAGTTCGACCTGGTCGTCGTCCTTGAGATACCTTGCCTCCCAGCGGAAAAGGCCTCCGGCCGTGCGGTGGGCAATCGTAGTCTCGATGAGTCCGTCCATCAAGGCGCGCAGTGTCTCTCGCGGATCGGCATCAGCTTCGTGGAGAGGGTCGGTGGCGTCGACAAGGCAATGCCCCAGTCCCAGCACCGCGTCACGAAACAAGTCGTATTTGCTTGCGGAGTGCCGATAGAGCGCCGGCGCCGAGATGCCCACGCGCGATGCGATTTCCTCCATGCTGACTGCGTGATAACCGGATTCACTGAAGGCGTCGGATGACGCCTTAGCGATCTGGACCTTCCGATCCTTGGGGCGGCGCCGCACCGACTTGGCGGGCTGCGGCCGGCGGGAGGCGGACATGGGTTCTACGGTAGCGGAGGGTAAGCGAGTCGATGGGCAACAGTGCGGAAATGGACCGACTAACCGAGTTTGCGGCTGATTCGCGGAAGTACGTAGTTGGAGTACGAGTACTTGCCGGTGACCTTGCCGTGCGCGTCAAAGTGAAAGACATCTAAGCCTTCCCAGCCAAATCGTGGGTAGACAACGGCCACCAGGCGGGTCGCCAACCCAAGCAGTGGTGCGGGAGACCGGCGCCCACGGATGTCATGTCGGCAGGTCCATCGGATGGTGACCTTGCGGGCGGCCGCGTCGATGATCCGGTCGTGCTCCTCGAATGTCATCGCGCCATAGGCGCCCCGGAACTGGGGTTCGAATTCACGGCGAATAGCGGTGAGACCCACGTGGCGGGATCCATCCCCTGGAAGGTATTCGGCGTCCTCGGCGAAATGTTCCATCACCAGGTCGAGATCGTTGGTGTTGAAGGCAGCCACGAAGCGATCCAGGGCTGCTGCGATATCTGCCATGGGGGGAGCGTACGGGGTCTTTGCTAGTACTCGTCGTGCAAGCGCCACCACTGATAGGGCGGCGTCTGCGGCCAGCCATCGGGGGAATCCTCCCAATCTTCTTGACGGCCATAGGGTGTGAGGTCGAGCAGCGTGAAGTCCAGGCGCATCTTGTCCCCGCCCCGGCCCGTACTGAAGTAGGTTTGATACACAGTGTTGTCGTCGCGCAGAAACACGCTGATGCCGAATCCGCTCCCGGCGCCGCAATCCTCGGCGAAGGTCGTCTCGCGGGACGAGACGAACGGGAACGTCCACTGCATGCGGTGCTTGAGGGCGTCGATCTGTGCATACGGCATGGTGGACACCACCGCGAAGGTGGTACTGCGGGCGTTCAGATGCTCGTGCCTGCCGATGTTGTCGCATACCGAGGCGCACCCGGAGCAGACGTCATCGGCACCGTTGTCCATGAACTGGTAGACGATGAGCTGGTCGCGCCCGTCGAACAGATCCGGTAGTGACAGCCCGCCGCCGGGGCCGGTGAACGTGTAACCGCCGGGCATCGCGACCATCGGCATCCGGCGGCGCCGAGCGGCCAGATCATCGAGGGCTCGCGTTGTGGCCTTCTCGTGGACCAACAGCTCGGCGCTCGCTTCGAGCCATTCGTTGCGGGAAACAATCGGAGGCAAGGGCTTGGCATGGGACATACCGGTATAGACCGGTGGCAAGCCCCGATCTCATCGGTCAGGTGAATCGGAACCAGCGCAGCGCACCGTATCCGGCGAGCGAGCCCCACACCGCGAGCACGGCGATCGCGAACCAGTCCACTGAAAGCGTCATTGCGGCAGCCAGTGCCTCCGAGAGCGCACCCGAGGGAGACAGCCGAGCCAAAAGCACCACGGCATGGGGGATTGCGTCGGTAGTGCGGCCGTCTTCCAGGGTCAACGCCCCGAGCCCAGCGAAGATGAACCACAGCAGATTCGCCAGGGCGAGCACGATTTCCGCGCGCAGTGTGCCGCCGAGTAGCAGTCCCATCGCCGCGAAGGTCGCGGTTCCGAGGGCGATGACCACCGCGCCGAGGAGCAGTCCGACCGGATGCGGGCGCCAGCCCAGCGTGGCACCGATGGCGCCTATGACAGCGGCCTGCAAGACCACCACCGTCACCACGGCCAGCGCCTTGCCGGCGATGATGCCCCACACCGGTAATGCGGTGGCACCCAGGCGTTTCAGAGCGCCATACCGGCGATCGAACCCGACGGCGATGGCCTGCCCGGTAAAGGCGGTGGAGATGACGGCCAGCGCCATGATGGCGGGCACGAAGATGTCGGTACGCGAGCCGGGGAATTGGCCCAGCGGCAGCAAGGTCAGCCCGATGAGCAGCGTGATCGGGATGAACATGGTCAGCAGCAACTGCTCGCCGTTGCGCAGCAATAGCTTGAGCTCCAGCCAGAACTGTGCGAAGAGCATGGTGTGCACTGCGCTGGCACGCGGATCCGGCGTGAACGTTCCCGGGTCGAAACGGGGTGTGGTGTCGGTCATCGCAATTCCCTGCCGGTCAATTCCAGGAACACATCCTCAAGACTGCGTTTCTCCACGCGCAGGTCGGTGGTCAACACGTCCATGCGGGCGCACCAGGCGGTCACCGTCGCCAGTACCTGCGGATCGACCACGCCCTCGACGCGATACTCGCCGGGCGTGACCTCGGCCGCCTTGTATCCCTCCGGCAGCGCCGAGGTGAGCAGGGTCAAGTCCAGCCGTGGTGGCGCCGAGAAGCGCAGCTGGTTCTCGGCACCGGTCTGCATCAGCTCCGACGGTGTACCGGCCGCCACCACGGCACCGTGATCGATGATCATGAGCTGGTCGGCCAGTTCCTCGGCCTCCTTCATGTGATGCGTGGTCAGCACCACCGACACGCCGTCACGACGCAGGCAGTCGATGAGTTCCCACACCACCAACCTGGCATGGGCATCCATACCGGCTGTTGGCTCGTCGAGGAAGACCAGTTCGGGCCGGCCCACCAGCGCGCACGCCAGCGCGAGGCGCTGCTGCTGTCCTCCGGACAGCCGCCGATACGGAGTGCGGGCGGCATCGGTCAACCCCAGCGTGTCCAGAAGCCATTGCGGGTCAAGGGGATTGGCTGAATATGAGGCGACAAGGCCGAGCATTTCGCTGGCCCGGGCGGTGGGGTAGGCACCGCCGCCCTGCAGCATGACGCCGATACGCGCGCGTACCGCCGAGTTCTTCGCGACCGGATCCATACCCAGCACCTCAACGGTGCCCTCGTCGGGATGCAGGAAGCCCTCGCACAATTCGACGGTCGTTGTCTTGCCGGCGCCGTTGGGGCCGAGCAGTGCAAAGACCTGCGCCCGCTCTACCTCAAGGTTGAGGCTGTGGAGTGCTGTCGTTGTCCCGTATCGCTTCGTCACCGACCGCATCCGCACCGGCGGTGCCGTCTTTGTCGGTGGTTGCGTCACGGTCAGTCAGCGTAAGCGGCGCGTGTTTGTCACCGTTAGGCAGCCGACGCCACGGCAGATAGTCGTGCGTGATAGCGATGAGCAGTAGCGCGATGATCGCGCTCGCCACGGTGGCGTCGATGATCTGGAACAGCGCGAATCTGTCACCGTTGGCGGTGGGCCCGAAAATGCCTACGAGCAGCGTGATGCCGATGGCGGTCCCGCGGAACGCGGGGCGGGTGGCCCACGCGGCCAGCGGAATGATCGCCCACAGCAGGTACCAGGGCTGGACGACCGGAAACAGCAACACGGTGATGCCCAGCGCGACACCAAGCCCTCCGACAGGGTGCAGGCGCCCGCGCAGCACCGCGAGTAGCAGCCATGACACCGCGATACCGATGATGCCGATACCGATTCCGCGGGTCAGGGACAAGATCGCGGTGGTGTGATCACCCAGGCCGAGCAGGATGCCGACTTGCCCGGTGCCCAGCGCGACGAGCGTGGGCGGAGACATCCAGCTGCGGACGGCATTGGCGGTGCCGAGTGTGAACACCCAGCCGAACCCGAGTCCGCTGGCGAATCCGATGAGAACCGTGCAGGCGCCGGTGATGGTGCCCAGTAATGCTCCGGCCTGGAAGAGCCCGCGCACGCCGCCGCCCCACCGGCGCGCCAGCGCCATGCCAACGAATCCCAGCGCTAACAGCGAAGGCAGCTTGACCTGCGATGACGCGGTAATCAGCACCGTGCCGGCCAGCAGATTGGCCAGCGGTACCCAGGTCGCCCATGCGGCACGCACCCCGATGAGGGGGCGTGTCGAGTCGACACCGCGCATGGCCAGCTCGGTGCCGGCCAGCATCAGGCCCAGCATGAGCGCTTCATTGTGGATTCCGGCGACCAGATGCATCAGCAGCAGCGGATTCGCGGCGCCGAGCCACAGCGCGCTGACTTCTGCGACGCCGCAGCGCTGGGCCAAACGTGGTGTTGCCCAGATGATCAACAGCACACCGAGCAGTTCGACGATCCGATGGCACAGTGCTCCGGCGACGATGTCATCGCCGGTGAGCCGCGAGATGCCCTTGCCGATCCATAGAAACAAGGGACCGTAGGGGGCAGGTGTTTCTCGCCACATGCTGGGTACCGACAGCGTGAACACGTGATCCAGGCCGAGGGCGACCGCTGGTCCTTCGGTGTACGGATCCTTGCCCAGGCGCGCTATCTGGCTCTGGGCCAGGTACGAATACACGTCCTTGGAGTACATCGGCGGCGCGATGAGCAGCGGCAGAATCCAGAGCAGCAGCGTCCGGTCCAGCTGGCCGCGGGACATCCTGCGCACCGGGCCTCTGGTTCCATCCGGACGCCCGTCCGGACCTTTGTTGCGCAGGCTGCCGATAGCGAATCGACCCAGCATCAGCCAGGCCAGCGTCATCATCACCGCGCCGGTTGTCGTCATCGTCAGTGACACCGTTTGAATGCGCGAAGGCAGGTTGAGTAGCCGAACACCGAAGATCGGGTCTTGGATCACCGGACGCGCGCCGGCGCCGAGTGCGCCAATCGCCATAAGGGCGGTTCCCGTCGCGCCGAACAGCCGAGTTCGGTTCATGGCGGTGAGCTCGCGCTCATTGAGCGGGGCCGAGGAACGTTCGTCATCATGCAGATGCGACAGCGACGAACTCAGCCACTGACCACGTACCGACACGCGAGCAGCGTATCGGCCCGTCGTGCCGGCTCCGTGGAACCTGCCGGGCAGGGCCTGTCCGGCAGGCGCGGCGGCGATCAACATAGGTAACCCTTGCTAGACGTGGCATTCTGAATTGCGTCACACTGGTGTTGTGAAATTCGGCCAGCCCTCTGCGGTGGCGTCTGCTGCGGCGACGTCGCAGGTGCTGGACGCTGCCCCGGCCGTGTCTCATGACGGGCAGACACGGGTGGCCGTGGTGCGGCTGCTCATGGAGTCCGGGCCGGTCACCGCGGGTGAGATTGGCGAACGGCTTGGTCTTTCGCCCCAGGGTGTCCGCCGTCACCTCGACGCCTTGATTGAGGCCGGGGACGCCATCTCGAATCCGGCCGCCGCATGGCAGCACAACGGCAGAGGCCGCCCGGCCAAGCGGTTCCAGCTCACCGCGGACGGTCGCGCCAAGCTCAATCACGCCTACGACGACCTCGCGTCTGCCGCCATGCGTCAGCTGCGCGAGATCGGCGGCGACGATGCGGTGCGCGTGTTCGCGCGCCGTCGCATTGACTCGATCCTGAGCGATGTCGTCGCCGGTGGACCGTTTCACGACACCGAGGCCACGGTGAATCAATTGGCCGCGGCCCTGACCAAGGCCGGGTACGCAGCCAGTACCCAGCGGGTCGGTGGAGCCGGCGGACCCTCCAGCGGTGTGCAGATATGTCAGCATCACTGCCCGGTATCGCACGTGGCCGCCGAGTTCCCCGAACTCTGTGAGGCGGAACAGCAGGCCTTCGCCGAGGTGTTGGGAACACATGTACAGCGGCTGGCCACCATCGCCAACGGTGACTGTGCCTGTACGACGCATATTCCGCTGCACGTATCGACAACTCTGGCGCCCAGCCCCGCGTCAGATACAACGACCAGTAAGGAGTCACAATGACCCTCGAGCGTGAGGTGCTGACCCAGGACGAGACGATCGCGTCACTGGGCAACTACGGCTATGGCTGGTCGGACTCCGATGCCGCGGGAGCTAGTGCGCAGCGCGGTCTGTCCGAGGCTGTGGTGCGTGACATCTCGGCGAAGAAGAGCGAGCCCGAGTGGATGCTCGATGTCCGCCTGAAGGCGCTGCGCACCTTCGACAAGAAGCCGATGCCCAACTGGGGATCGAACCTTGATGGCATCGATTTCGACAACATCAAGTATTTCGTGCGCTCCAGCGAGAAGCAGGCGGCCACCTGGGACGACCTGCCCGCTGACATCAAGAACACCTACGACCGCCTCGGCATCCCCGAAGCCGAGAAGCAGCGGCTGGTGTCCGGTGTCGCCGCACAGTACGAGTCGGAAGTCGTCTATCACTCGATCCGTGAGGACCTGGAGGCCCAGGGTGTGATCTTCCTGGACACCGACTCAGGCCTGCGTGAACACCCGGAGATCTTCAAGGAGTACTTCGGCAGCGTCATCCCGGCTGGGGACAACAAGTTCTCCGCGCTCAACACCGCCGTGTGGTCGGGTGGCTCGTTCATCTATGTGCCACCGGGCGTGAAGGTCGATATCCCGCTGCAGGCCTACTTCCGCATCAACACCGAGAACATGGGCCAGTTCGAGCGCACGCTGATCATCGTCGACGAAGGTGCCTATGTGCACTACGTCGAGGGATGTACCGCACCGATCTACAAGTCCGATTCGTTGCACTCGGCCGTGGTGGAGATCATCGTGAAGGCCGGTGGGCGTTGCCGCTACACGACCATCCAGAACTGGTCCAACAACGTGTTCAACCTGGTCACCAAGCGTGCCCGGGCTGAGGCGGGGGCCACCATGGAATGGGTCGACGGCAACATCGGCTCCAAGGTCACCATGAAGTACCCGGCCGTGTGGATGACCGGTGAGCACGCCAAGGGTGAGGTGCTCTCGGTGGCCTTCGCGGGCGAGGGACAACACCAGGACACCGGCGCCAAGATGCTGCACCTAGCGCCGAACACGTCGAGCAATATCGTCTCCAAGTCGGTGGCGCGCGGCGGTGGGCGGGCCTCCTATCGGGGCCTGGTCCAGGTGAACAAGGGGGCGTACGGCTCCCGTTCAACCGTCAAATGCGATGCGCTGCTGGTCGACTCGGTCAGCCGCAGCGACACCTACCCCTACGTCGACATCCGCGAAGACGATGTCACGATGGGGCATGAGGCAACCGTCTCGAAGGTCAGCGACGATCAGCTGTTCTATCTGATGAGCCGCGGCATGACCGAGGACGAGGCGATGGCCATGGTGGTGCGCGGATTCGTGGAGCCCATCGCCAAGGAACTGCCGATGGAGTACGCGCTTGAGCTCAACCGTCTCATCGAGCTGCAAATGGAAGGCGCGGTCGGTTAAGGCATGTCGAATCTCACTGAAGCCGTAGAGGGTACGGCTGTCAACAAGGGTGAGCTGTTCAGCTCCTACGACGTCAGCGCATTCGAAGTGCCCGGTGGCCGTGACGAGCTCTGGCGCTTCACCCCGTTGCGCCGGTTGCGTGGTCTGCACGACGGCAGCGCCACCGCGACCGCCGAGCCCACGGTGGCCGTCGCCGCTGTTGATGGGGTGACGGTCGAGACCGTGGACCGCGCCGATGAGCGGCTCGGCCGTGGCGGCGTCCCGTCGGATCGAGTTGCCGCACAGGCGTACTCGTCGTTTTCGAAGGCGACCGTCATTTCCGTCGGTAAGCAGGCGGTGGCCGCGGACCCGATTGAGATCACGGTGACCGGTCCCGGTGCCGGGCAGGTGGCGTACGGGCACACCCAGGTTCAGGCCGGCGAGCTTTCGGAATCGGTGGTGGTCATCGACTACCGGGGCAGCGGAACGTACGCCGAGAACGTCGAATTCGTGCTCGACGATGCCTCCCGGCTTACCGTCGTCTCGATCGCCGACTGGGCCGATGACGCGGTGCATGTCTGCGCACATCACGCCAAGCTCGGCAAGGACGCGGTACTACGCCACATCGCGGTCACCCTGGGCGGCGATCTGGTCCGTCTCACCGGCACCGTCCGGTTCGGGGCGCCGGGAGGTGACGCCGAGTTGCTCGGTCTCTACTACGCCGACGACGGCCAGTTCTTCGAGCACCGGCTGCTGGTGGATCACGCTCAGCCCAACTGCCGTTCCCATGTCACGTACAAGGGTGCGCTGCAGGGTGATCCGGCTTCCGATAAGCCCGACGCGCACACGGTCTGGATCGGTGACGTGCTCATCCGCGCCGAGGCCACCGGAACCGACACCTTCGAACTGAACCGCAACCTGATCCTCACCGACGGCGCCCGGGCCGACTCCGTGCCCAACCTCGAAATCGAGACCGGTGAGATCGCCGGGGCCGGGCACGCCAGTGCCACCGGGCGATTCGATGACGAGCAGCTGTTCTACCTGCGCTCGCGTGGTATCGCCGAGGAGGATGCGCGCCGACTGGTGGTGCGCGGCTTCTTCCAGGACATTATTGGCCGGATCGGGATCGAGTCAGTGCGCGACCGCCTCACCGCAGCCGTCGAAAACGAACTCGCCCAGACCAACTCGTAGATAGAAAGCAACTCAATGACCACTCTGGAAATCAAGGACCTGCACGTCAGCATCTCGCCCAACGAGGGCGAGGCCATCGAGATCCTCAAGGGCGTCAACCTGACGGTGAACTCGGGGGAGACCCATGCGGTCATGGGCCCCAACGGTTCCGGGAAGTCCACGCTGTCCTATGCCATCGCCGGACACCCCAAGTACGAGGTGACCTCGGGGTCCATCACCCTCGACGGGCAGGACGTACTGGAGTTGTCCGTCGACGAGCGCGCGCGTGCCGGTCTCTTCCTGGCGATGCAGTACCCGGTCGAGGTGCCGGGCGTCTCGATGTCGAACTTCCTGCGCACCGCCGCCACCGCCGTGCGTGGCGAGGCTCCGAAGCTGCGCCACTGGATCAAGGAAGTCAAGGAAGCGATGGGGGAGTTGGAGATCGACTCCGCCTTCGCCGAGCGCAGTGTGAACGAGGGCTTCTCGGGTGGCGAGAAGAAGCGCCACGAAATCCTGCAGCTGGGTCTGCTCAAGCCGAAGATCGCCATCCTGGATGAGACGGACTCCGGCCTTGATGTCGACGCCCTGCGGATTGTGTCCGAGGGCGTGAATCGCTACGCGGAGCGTGAGCACGGTGGCGTGCTGCTGATCACCCACTACACCCGGATTCTTCGTTACATCCAGCCACAGTTCGTGCATGTCTTCGTCGGCGGGCGCATCGTCGAGTCGGGCGGTCCTGAGCTGGCTGACGAGCTGGAGGAGAACGGCTACGTGCGCTTTGCCCCCGCAAGCGGGCGGGACCCCCACCAAGCGGTGGGAGCCTGACCGTGACGGCCACGGTGCCGCTGGACACCACCCGGATCTCGGAGATCAGAGAAGACTTCCCGATCCTGAGCCGGACGGTGCGTGGCGGTAAGCCGTTGGTGTACCTGGATTCCGGTGCGACCTCGCAGCGGCCCATCCAGGTTCTCGATGCCGAACGTGTCTTCCTCACCGAGCGCAACGCCGCGGTTCATCGCGGCGCGCATCAGCTGGCCGAAGAAGCCACCGATGCGTACGAGGGCGCGCGGAACACCATCGCTCGTTTCGTGGGTGTCGATGACGGTGAGATCGTCTTCACCAAGAACGCCACCGAATCGCTGAACCTGGTGGCGTACACCCTCGGTGACAGCCGGTTCGACCGTGCGGTGGGCCCGGGCGACGAGGTCGTCATCAGCGAGCTGGAGCACCACGCGAATCTGGTTCCCTGGCAGGAGCTCTGCCGCCGCACCGGGGCCACCTTGCGCTGGTACGGCGTCACCGATGACGGTCGCATCGATCTGGATTCACTCGAGCTCACGGGCGCCGTCAAGGTTGTCGCCTTCACGCACCAGTCCAACGTGACGGGTGCGGTGGCCCCCGTTGCCGAGTTGGTGCGCCGCGCTAAATCCGTTGGTGCTCTTGTCGTGTTGGACGCCTGCCAGTCCGTCCCGCATATGCCGGTGAACTTCCGTGAACTGGGTATCGACTACGCGGCATTCTCAGGCCACAAGATGCTCGGCCCCTCGGGTGTCGGAGTGCTGTACGGCCGTCGCGAACTGTTGGAAGCCATGCCTCCGTTCATCACGGGTGGCTCCATGATCGAGACGGTGACCATGGAGGTCAGCACCTACGCGCCGCCGCCGCAGCGATTCGAGGCCGGTGTGCCGATGACCTCGCAGGTGGTCGGCCTTGGCGCTGCCGTTGGCTACCTCAACGCCATTGGCATGGAAGCCGTTGCCGCGCATGAACATCAGCTGGTATCGGCCGCGCTGGCCGGGCTCGGAAGTGTCGAGGGCGTTCGCATCGTCGGTCCCACGGAGAACATCGACCGTGGTGGCGCGGTCTCCTTTGTGGTGGATGGAATCCACGCGCACGATTTGGGCCAGGTGCTCGACGACGAGGGTGTGGCGATACGGGTCGGGCATCACTGCGCCTGGCCGCTACATCGACGTTTCGGTATCGCGGCGAGCGCCCGGGCTTCCTTCGCGGTCTATAACACCCTGGACGAAGTCGACCGATTGGTGGCAGGAGTCCGTCGTGCGCAGGAGTTCTTCCTGGGCGAGCGGAGCGATGGGGGATCGTTCCTGTGAGGCTTGAGCAGATGTACCAGGAAGTCATCCTGGATCACTACAAGCATCCGCATCATCGCGGGCTGCGTGAGCCGTTCGCGGCCGAAGTGCACCACGTGAACCCGACCTGCGGCGACGAGGTGACCCTGCGAGTTACCTTGGATGACAACAGAATCGCCGATGTGTCCTATGACGGACAGGGCTGCTCGATCAGTCAGGCCGCGACCTCGGTCCTGACGGATCAGGTGATCGGGCTGACCGTGGATGAGGCACTCAAGACGGTGGCCTCGTTCAACGAGATGATTTCCTCACGCGGCACCATCGACGGGGACGAGGACGTCATCGGTGACGGAGTCGCGTTCGCGGGAGTTTCGCGGTACCCGGCCCGTGTGAAGTGCGCGCTCCTAGGATGGATGGCATTCAAAGACGCTCTCGTGCAGGCAGACGCCGCGACCAGCGGCACTACTGAGAAGGTGAAGCGATGACCGAAGTGTCAGCGGAAGTGAAGCTTCTCGAAGATCTCGAAGAGGCAATGCGTGATGTTGTTGACCCCGAGCTGGGAATCAACGTCGTAGATCTGGGACTTGTGTACGGGCTTAACGTCGAAGAGGGCGAGAGCGGCAAAGTCGCCATGATCGACATGACGCTCACCTCGGCGGCATGCCCGCTGACCGATGTCATCGAGGACCAGTCGCGTAATGCGCTTGTGGGCGCCGGACTGGTCAACGAGATCAAGATCAACTGGGTCTGGGTGCCGCCGTGGGGCCCGGACAAGATCACTGACGATGGTCGGGAGCAGCTCCGGGCCCTCGGCTTCACCGTCTAGTGCTGGTGGTGGCCTTCCTGGCCGCCTTCGCATGAGCCGTCCTTCGCGGCGCGAAGGGTGATCGTCGCGGCCTGAAGATTGCCCGAAGCGTCATCGGCGCCGTGTGCGGCGAGACACTTGCCTGCGGCGATCGCGCTCTGGGCCGCCGGAGCACGCTTGGCATAGGCGGTGTCGTTGTTGACAGTCACCGTCTCCGGGGTGGCGGCTCCGCCGTTCGGGTCGGTGGCGGACACGGTGATGGTGTTTCCGCTGACGGCGGAGACTGTCCCGCGAACAGCCTGATGCTCGGGGCGTTTCTCCGGTGTCGGGGCCGGGGAAGACTCGGGCGAACCCTTCTTGTGTGCTGGTGCGCAGTTGCCGTCCTCGGCAGGCCAGATCATCACCCGGCGGGCCGTTGGCGGGTTGGAGTCTTGTTGTGCCATCGCGGCGATACAGCTTCCGGTGGTGACGTCGGTCAATTGCGCGGAAGTGATCTCGGAGACTTTCGTGGATTGACTGAATCCGACGGTCGCGGTGCCGTCCTTCTTGGTCACCTGGATGGTGCTGCCCGAGACCGAGGCGATGAGTCCGGCTACATGGTCCTTCCCGTTGTGTTCACCGTGGGGTGCGGCCGAGGACGTAGCCGGTGCCGATGAATTCGTGGACGCGCCGTTGGTGTTTGTAGGCGTACCGCAGGCGGCCACCGAAAGCGCGGTGAGTCCGGCGAGTGCGAACAGTGCGCCGCGGGCGAGCCGTGGTGGGGCGGGTGTCTGGTGTGGGGACATCGGTGTTCTCCATGGTCGATGAATGGGACACCTCAGCGTGCTGGCGCGGGCTGAGGGTGCGCTCCGGCATGCGTGAGAAGTTGCTGTGTATCGCGGATGCCAGATCGGACCTATCGCGGGGCAGGTCCACATCGCCCGTCGGTCGCCGGGCCTAGGTCGATCTTGGTGGCCTGCAGCACTCCCTCGGCATCTTTGGTGCCGTGTGCGTCCGCGCATTTGCCGGCGATGATCGCGGTGGCCTCGGTGGGTTGCCGTTGGTCGTAACGGGTGTCGGCGGTCACCGTGACGTTGGTCTGAATCTCCGACGCCCCACTGGGATCGGTATTTGACACCACGATGGTGCTGCCATTGACCGACGCGACAGCACCCTGGACGCTGGGGCCGCCGAACGGGGGAGGTGAACCCCCGGGTGCGCCGCCCGGTGGTGGCCCCGGCGGTATGCCGGGAGGTGGTGCGCCGCCGGGTGGTGTCTCCAGCGCACATTTGTTGTCCTCGGCCGCGCTGATCAGCACCCGTTGCGCCGTGGCCTGTTCCGACTCATCTGCACCGGCTGTCGCCTGCACGCTGACACAGCTGCCCACGATCACATCGGACAGATCCGCGGGTTGCACCTCGGTGAGCTTGGTCATGGTGTTGAAGTCGATATCTATGCTGCCCACGGGGTTGGTCACCTGGACCGTGTGCCCCGACACCGAGGAGATCAATCCGCCGGCCCTGTCGTGCCCACCCGCGTGCCGTATGACGGTGGTCGAGGCAGGGCCCGCGGACGGCTGGGCTGGCTTATCCGCGGAGCCACCGCACGCCGCGCTGGAGAACGCGACGACTCCGGCGATCACGAGCAACGTAGGCCGTGGCCGGAGATTTGGTGACATGGTTGACCACGTTATCCGGAATGGATCAGGTGTCGGCGTAGTTTGACACCTCGTGACCGACGTGAGACCAGACGTAGCGCCCCTTTTCGAACCGTTCACCGTGAAATCGCTGACCGCGCCCAATCGGTTCGCGATGGCGCCGATGACACGATCGGCTTCTCCCGGTGGTGTCCCGGGTGAGAACGTGGCTGCGTACTACCGCCGCCGCGCCGCGGGAGGTGTTGGGTTGATCATCACCGAGGGCGTCTTCATTCCCGACGATGCCGCGGGCGGTCAGGCCAGCGTTCCACGCCTGATCGGCGACGACGCACTGGCGGGATGGTCGGCGGTCACCGACGCCGTGCACGACGAGGGATCGGCGATCGCGGCCCAACTGTGGCACCAGGGTGTCGAGCGCGGCGCCGATCCGGAGTTCAATCCCCAGGTGGAGTCGGTAAGCCCGTCGGGCCTGGCCGGAGATGCTTCCCCGCTGGGCCGAGCGCTGCTGACCGGTGAACTTGCTCCGCTCGCAGAGCAGTACGCGACGGCGGCGCGCAACGCCAAGGCAGCCGGATTCGACGCCGTCGAACTACACGGTGCGCATGGCTACCTGCTCGACCAGTTCCTGTGGGAGCGCACCAACATTCGGGCCGACGGGTATGGCGGATCGATCGTCGATCGAGTGCGATTCCCGGTCGAGGTGGTGCGGGCCGTACGCGCGGCCGTCGGGCCCGATTTCCCTATCCTGTACCGGTTTTCACAGTGGAAGCAGGCCGACTACACAGCCACCCTGGTCGATAGCCCCGTAGAGCTGGAACGTCTGCTCGCGCCACTTGTCGAGGCAGGTGTGGACGTTTTCCACCCGTCCACACGTCGCCACTACGTACCGGCCTTCGCGGATCTGGCAGGGGCCGATGGAGCGCTGAGTCTTGCAGGCTGGACCAAACGTGTCACGGGCTTGCCGGCCATTGCCGTCGGCTCCGTGGGATTGCAGACGGAGTTCAAACCCACCGAGGTCCGGGATATCGAGCCCGCGCCCGTTGAGGCGGTGTTGCGACAGTTTGCCGACAACGAGTTCGACGTCATCGCGGTGGGCCGCGCGCTGTTGTCGGATCCCGACTGGGTGAACAAGCTGCGCACCGGCCGGCAGGACGAGTTCGTTGGATTCAACATCGGCAAGGCCCTGGCCGCGCTGTACTGAGGGCCCCTGGAACATCACGCACCCCGGCGACGTTGAGGACAACATGGCAACACGTGACATCACCGCTGACGCGTTCAACGACTTGGTCCACGACAATGACATCGTGCTCGTGGATTTCTGGGCGTCTTGGTGCGGGCCGTGCCGCCAGTTCGGGCCGGTGTTCGAGGCGTCTTCGGAGGAGAACCCCGACGTCGTCCACGCGAAGGTGGACACCGAGGCCGAGCAGGCGCTGGCCGCGGCGGCGAACATCCGGTCGATTCCCACGCTGATGGTGTTCAAGCAGGGCCAGCTGGTGTTCAATCAGGCCGGTGCGCTGCCCCCGGCATCGTTGGCCGACCTGGTGCAGAAGGTCCGCGATCTCGACGTTGAGGCCGCACTGCGCGAACAAGAGGCGTAGCGCGGCCCGCGCGGTACCGCGCGGAAACGATTTGGTGCAACCCGCCGCTGTCGGTTATATGGACGCATGAGTTTCGTGCTGGTCGACCGTCCGCGTCCGGATATTGCCTTGGTCACCCTGAACCGGCCGGAGCGGATGAACGCGATGGCGTTCGATGTGATGCTGCCCTTCAAGCAGACGCTCGTCGACATCAGTCATGACAACGATGTGCGGGCCGTCATCATCACCGGGGCCGGCAAGGGGTTTTGTTCGGGTGCCGATCAGAAATCTGCTGGGCCCATCCCGCATATCGGGGGATTGACCCAGCCGACGATCGCGCTGCGCTCCATGGAGCTCCTTGACGAGGTCATCCTCACGCTGCGCCGGATGCATCAGCCGGTGATCGCGGCCATCAACGGCGCCGCCATTGGCGGTGGCCTGTGCCTGGCGCTGGCTTGTGATGTCCGGGTTGCATCGGAGGCTGCCTACTTCCGGGCTGCCGGTATCAACAACGGGCTGACCGCCAGCGAGCTGGGCCTGAGTTATCTGCTGCCGCGTGCCATCGGCACCTCCCGCGCTTCGGACATCATGTTGACCGGCCGCGACGTCGACGCCGACGAGGCTGAACGCATCGGTTTGGTATCCCGCAAGGTGGCCTCGGAATCCCTGCTGGAAGAGTGTTACGCGATTGGAGAGCGCATCGCCGGGTTCTCCCGTCCAGGGATCGAATTGACCAAGCGCACCATTTGGAGTGGGCTGGACGCCGCTAGCCTGGAAAGTCACATGCACCAAGAGGGTCTGGGCCAGCTGTACGTCCGGCTGCTCACCGACAACTTCGAAGAAGCCACCGCCGCCCGTAAGGAGCAGCGTAAAGCGGCCTTTAGAGACAAGCGCTGACAGCGCGAGACGCTACACAGCATTCAAGGAGTAAGTAGTGATTACCGCGACGGACCTCGAGGTCCGCGCCGGCGCCCGCACGCTCGTCTACGCGCCGGGCCCCGCGTTACGCATCCAGCCCGGCGACCGCATCGGGCTGGTGGGCCGTAACGGGGCGGGCAAGACCACCTCGATGAGAATTTTGGCCGGCGAGGGTGAACCGTATGCCGGCTCGGTATCGCGTATCGGTGAAATAGGTTATCTGCCACAGGATCCCAAGGAAGGTAACTTGGATCTGCTGGCACGTGATCGGGTGCTTTCGGCGCGTGGCCTGGACACCATCATCAGCGATATGGAGAAGCAGCAGACGCTGATGGCCGAGCTGGCCGATGAGGCTCAGCGCGATAAGGCGGTTCGTCGCTACGGGCAGCTGGAGGAGCGCTTCTCCTCGCTGGGTGGGTATGTCGCCGAGAGTGAGGCGGCGCGCATCTGTTCGAGCCTCGGGTTGCCTGAGCGGGTGCTGATCCAGCCGCTGCGCACCCTTTCGGGCGGTCAGCGGCGCCGTGTGGAGTTGGCCCGGATTCTGTTCGGAGCGGCCGAGGGTGGCGCTGGATCGAACATGACGTTGCTGCTCGACGAGCCGACCAACCACCTCGATGCGGACTCGATCGGCTGGTTGCGCGGCTTCCTGCAAAACCACGAAGGCGGGCTCGTGGTCATCAGTCACAACGTCGAGCTGCTGGCCGATGTGGTGAACAAGGTGTGGTTCCTGGACGCGGTCCGTGGCGAGGTCGACGTCTACAACATGGGTTGGCAGAAGTACCTGGACGCACGGTCACTGGATGAACAACGGCGCCGGCGCGAGCGGGCCAATGCCGAGAAGAAGGCCTCGGCTCTGCGCACCCAGGCGGCCAAGATGGGCGCCAAGGCAACCAAAGCCGTTGCCGCACAGAACATGTTGCGCCGAGCCGAGAAGATGTTGTCCGGGCTCGACGAGGAGCGGGTGGCCGACAAGGTGGCCCGCATCAAGTTCCCGACGCCCGCCGCATGTGGCCGGGTGCCGCTGGTGGCCAAGGGACTGACCAAGAACTACGGATCTTTGGAGATCTTCACCGGGGTGGACCTTGCCATCGATCGCGGCTCGCGGGTCGTGGTTCTCGGACTCAACGGTGCGGGGAAGACGACGTTGTTGCGGTTGCTCGCGGGCGCCGAAACCGCCGACGCCGGCGCGCTGGAGCCCGGCCACGGCCTCAAGCTCGGATACTTCGCACAGGAGCACGACACCCTGGACGATCACGCGACGGTGTGGGAGAACATCCGCCACGCCGCTCCGGATACCGGGGAGCAGGAGCTGCGCGGGATCCTGGGTGCCTTCATGTTCAACGGCCCACAGTTGGAGCAGCCGGCGGGGACGTTGTCCGGCGGTGAGAAGACTCGCCTGGCCCTGGCCGGTCTGGTCGCGTCGACCGCGAATGTGTTGCTGCTCGATGAGCCGACCAACAACCTGGATCCCGCCTCGCGTGAACAGGTTCTAGACGCGCTGCGCAGTTACCTCGGCGCGGTCGTTCTTGTCACCCACGACCCGGGGGCCGCCGAGGCGCTAAATCCGCAACGTGTCGTGTTGTTGCCGGACGGCACCGAAGACTACTGGTCCGACGAGTACCGGGACCTCATCGAGCTGGCCTGACCATCCTCATTCGCCCTAGGCGTCTCATACACACGCGTGATCACATTTGCGCTATGGTGCAACCGGGTCGAGCAGCAGTCCACAGGGGCCGCGGCATGGAGTCGGGAGAGAGGTCGCGATGGCCAAAACGCGCGACGAGGAACGCGTCGAGATGAAGGCGGCATACGAGCAGGGTGCGAGTATCCGCACACTTGCTGCGGATGCCGGCCGATCGTATGGGTACGTGCATCGTGCCCTCGTGGAATCGGGTGTGGCGTTGCGTGGGCGCGGCGGCCCGAATCGGCGCGGCCGCAAGGTTTAACTGGCGTCCGACACGCAGTGTGCCCGTTGAGCTTTCGGGCGACAATTGTTGCTACCGTTATGCGATGCGAGGACATGGCGGTATCCGGAAAATCGGCGTGCTGGCGCTGGCGGCACTGACGGCATCCGGTTGCGCCGGTCAGGTGCGCCAGGTGGATGAGGCGGTTTCACCCGTGGCCACCACGACGGCGTTGCCGCAAACGTCGACACCCGCCCCGGAAACCTTCCGTGTCACGGCGTGCGAGACAGTCAGCGGTGGCGGCGGCAAGAACGTCGCCACCCAGCTGCGGGATGTGCGGGTGGGCAAGCAGGACGACTACGACAGGGTCACCTTCGAATTCGGGCCGGACGCCAAGAGCAAGGTGGCGCTGGATGAGCTGGTGGTTCCCAGGTACACGGTGGACAGTCCCACCAGCGTGTCCGCCGGCCCCAAGGGAGACAACGTCATCGTCGCCGGATCCGCCCTGCTCGGTGTGCTCTTCGACGGCGCGTCCGCGCACGAGACCGATAAGCCCGTCCGGTCTTATCCGGGGCCGAGTGAGATCAAGCCGAAGGACTTCCCGATCCTGGCAGAAGCCGAGCAAGGCGAGGACTTCGAGGGGAAGGTCCGGTGGGCGCTGGGCCTGAACAAACAGCGCTGCCCACAGGTGAGCACGCTCACGAATCCGCCTCGTCTCGTGGTCGATCTGCCGCACTAGCGCAGTTGTGACCGGGCACCACCGCTTGCGCCACGGTTAGCAACCCAGGACAATCCCCGCCCGAACGCCAGCGGTTCGGTGCGTGAGGCCGTACATTCGCTAACCATGTATCGATACCTGGTACCGGTTGTACTAGTAGTCGGCTCGCTCGTGGGTGTCCCGCAGGCGACAGCCGCGCCGGAGTGCCCGACGTTGACCGATGGTGGCGCCGAGAACTACGCCAACGTCCTGCACGATGTGCGCATCGAAACCCTTGACGACCTCGACAGGGTGACGTTCAGCTTCGGGCCCGACAAGCTGGCGCCGCCGACCGGGCCCGTTACGTACTGGCAGGCACCACCGTTCTCGGTAACCCCGGTGAGCGGCGGATACGCGGTGGCATTTCGGGGCGCCGCGGCACACGACACCGTGCTGGGAACGTGGGACCGCCCCGAGAACCAGCAGGTGAAGTCCTTTCCGCAGCCGAAGGATCTCGGCGCGCCCGCGGGCGCCCCGGTGGTTCGATCAGCTCGACTGCTGCAGGACCCGGACATCTTCAAAGACAAGAACGGCGTGATGGCCTGGAAGGTCGCTGCGCAGGCTTCGAAATGTCCGGTGGTGTACATCGCCGACACACCCGCGCGGGCCGTCATCGACTTCCCGCACTAGTCCGCCGGCAGGCGGGAAACGTCGTGCAGGTGATGCACCGGGTCGTGCACGAAATACAGACCCAGTGTCTCAACGGTGAAAACCGAACCGTTGCTTCGCCTTCCGCGGCGCATTAGCGAGCCCGAGGGCACCCCGGCGAAGGCGGCGGCGATGGCCTCGCCTGCGGTAGCAAGGTCCTTGGCCACCGTCTGCGGGTCCTGTTCGGCATACCTGTCTTCGATGGCCGTCTTGTCCTGATCCCAGTTCTCGAACAGCGGATCCTCCTCGGCGAGCATCAGCTGCAACCGGGTCAGGAAGATGCGGAACACGTCCCGGACGTGGGCGCCGTACTCCAGCGGCGACCAGGTCTGCTCATCGGGACGTCGGCGCACCTCTGGCTGGGACAACACCGGCTGCCACGCCGCCAGGTTTTCCCGCACGATATCGGGTATCTGGGTGAAAGATGTTGTGGCGGGATCAAATCCACACTCCCCGCAGCGATTCTCCAGGACCCAGGTCCAGTCCTTGGTATCAGAAGTGATCGGCACGGCGCACCGAGTCCTCGACGAGATCCAGGACGCGGCTGAGGCTTTCGGTGGACTCGCCGGCGGCCAGACGGGCCACCAGGCCATCGAGCACCAGATCCAGATACCCCAGGATCACCTCACTGGGCACGTCCTCGCGCAGTCGGCCGGCCTTCTTCTGGCGTTGCAGACGTGCCAGCGTGGCGGTGTTGAGCTCTTCGGATCGCTGGTTCCACCCCCGCCGGAATTCGGGGTCGTTGCGCAGCTTGCGGGCGATCTCCAAACGCGTGGCCAACCAATCGAACTGATTGGGGTCGGCCAGCATGTCGCGCATCACCTGCACCAGACCCTCGCGGCTGGCGACGTTCGCCATCCGTTCGGCGTCTTCGCGGGCCAGCGCGAAGAACAGCGTGTCCTTGTCGCGGAAATGGTGGAAAATCGCCCCCCGCGACATGCCGATGGTGTGTTCGAGGCGGCGCACGGTGGCACCGTCGTACCCGTACTCGGCAAAACAGCGCCGCGCGCCATCAAGGATCTGGCGGCGACGAGCCGCGAGGTGATCCTCGCTAACGCGCGGCACTGTTGTTCAGCCGTTTCTAGCCGGCCAGCATGTTCCGCAGCACGTACTGCAGGATGCCACCGTTGCGGTAGTAGTCGGCCTCACCGGGGGTGTCGATCCGGACAACCGCATCAAACTCGACCTTGGAGCCATCGCCCTTGGTCGCGGTCACGTGCACGGTCTTCGGTGTCGAGCCCTCGTTGAGCTTCTCGATACCGCTGATGTCGTAGGTCTCGGTGCCGTCGAGCTTGAGCGAGGCCGCCGATTCCCCGGCCGGGAACTGCAGCGGAATCACGCCCATACCAATCAGATTCGACCGGTGGATGCGCTCGAACGACTCGGTGATCACGGCCTTGACGCCCAGCAGACGGGTGCCCTTGGCGGCCCAGTCGCGTGAGGAACCGGAGCCATATTCCTTGCCGCCCAGCACCACCAGCGGGATGCCCGCCTTCTGGTAGTTCACCGAGGCGTCATAGATGAACGACTGCGGACCACCGTCCTGGGTGAAGTCGCGGGTGTAGCCGCCGGACACGTCGTCCAGGAGCTGGTTACGCAGGCGGATATTCGCGAACGTGCCGCGCACCATCACCTCGTGGTTACCGCGTCGCGAACCCAGCGAGTTGTAGTCCTTGCGGTCTACACCGTGCTCGTCGAGGTACTGCGCGGCCGGCGTGCCCGACTTGATCGAACCGGCCGGTGAGATGTGGTCGGTGGTCACCGAGTCGCCGAGCAGGGCCAGCACGCGCGCACCCTTGATATCGGTGACCGGCGTGGGCTCCAGCGGCATCCCGTCGAAGTAGGGCGCCTTGCGCACATAGGTGGATGTGTCGACCCACTCGAAGGTGTTGCCCTCAGGGGTGGGCAGACCGCGCCAGCGCTCGTCACCCTTGAAGACATCGGCGTAGGAGTTGGTGAACATCTCGCGGTTGATCGACGAGGCGATGGTCTCTTCGATCTCCGAGGCGCTGGGCCAGATGTCCTTCAGGTAGACGTCGTTGCCGTCGTGGTCCTGTCCCAGCGGGTCGGTGTCGAAGTCGAAGTCCATGGTGCCCGCGATGCCGTAGGCGATGACCAGTGGCGGGGAGGCCAGGTAGTTCATCTTGACGTCGGGGGAGATGCGGCCTTCGAAGTTGCGGTTACCCGAGAGGACGGCGGTGACCGACAGGTCGTTGTCGTTGATGGCCTTGGAAATCTCGTCGGGCAGCGGGCCGGTGTTACCGATGCACGTGGTGCAGCCGTAGCCGCCCAGGTAGTAACCGAGCTTCTCCAGGTAGGGCCACACGCCCGCCTTGTTGTAGTAATCGGTGACGACCTGCGAACCCGGTGCCATGTTGGTCTTGACCCACGGCTTGGTGGTCAGGCCCTTCTCGACGGCCTTCTTGGCCAGCAGCGCAGCGCCCAGCATGACCGAGGGGTTGGAGGTGTTGGTGCACGAGGTGATGCCCGCGACCACAACCGCGCCGTGATCCAGGACGAAGTTGCCGCGCTCGGCGGACTTCACGGTGACCGGCTTGGTGGGCCGGCCCTCGGCGCCGTTCGCGGCCGACGGCACGACGGCATCGTCTTCGGCGAAGGACAGCACTGCGGCATCACTTGCCGGGAACGACTCTTCAACGGCCTCATCGAGGTTTGTGTGAGGAGCGGGGTGGTTCTCTTCCACGTAGTTGTGGATGTCCTTGCGGAATGCGTTCTTTGCGTCGGACAGTTCGATGCGGTCCTGCGGGCGCTTGGGCCCGGAGATGGAGGGCACCACGGTGGCGAGGTCGAGTTCGAGGTACTCCGAGAAGGCCGGCTCGTGGTCGGCGTCGTGCCACATGCCCTGTTCCTTGGCGTACGCCTCGACCAGCGCGAGCTGCTGGTCATCGCGGCCGGTCAGGCGCAGGTAGTTGATGGTCTCCTCATCGATCGGGAAGATCGCTGCGGTAGAACCGAATTCGGGGCTCATGTTGCCCAGGGTGGCGCGGTTGGCCAGCGGCACCTCGGCTACGCCCTTGCCGTAGAACTCGACGAACTTGCCCACCACACCGTGCTTGCGCAGCATGTCGGTGACGGTCAGCACCACGTCGGTGGCGGTGACGCCCGGCTGGATCTCACCGGTGAGCTTGAATCCGACGACCCGGGGGATGAGCATCGAGACCGGCTGGCCGAGCATCGCGGCTTCGGCCTCGATACCACCGACACCCCAGCCGAGGACGCCGAGGCCGTTGACCATGGTGGTGTGCGAGTCGGTACCCACACAGGTGTCCGGGTAGGCCTGGCCGTTACGGGTGAAGATGGTGCGGGCCAGGTACTCGATGTTGACCTGGTGCACGATGCCGGTGCCCGGGGGGACAACCTTGAAATCATCGAAAGCGCCTTGGCCCCAACGCAAGAACTGGTAACGCTCGGCATTGCGCTCGTACTCGAGTTCGACGTTGCGCTCGAAGGCGTCGGCGGTGCCGAAGACGTCCAGGATCACGGAGTGGTCGATGACCATCTCGGCGGGGGAGAGCGGGTTCACCTTGTCGGGATCGCCGCCCAGTGCCGCCACCGCTTCACGCATGGTGGCCAGGTCGACCACACAGGGCACACCGGTGAAGTCCTGCATGACCACGCGTGCCGGGGTGAACTGGATCTCGACGCTCGGCTCGGCCGAGGGATCCCAGTTGGCCAGCGCCAGCACGTGTTCCTTGGTGATGTTCGCGCCGTCTTCGGTGCGTAACAGGTTCTCCGCCAACACCTTCAGGCTGTAAGGCAGTTTCTCGGTACCGGGCACGGCATTGAGGCGGAAGATCTCGTACGACTCATCGCCAACCTGCAGAGTGCCGCGCGCGCCGAAGGAATTCACCGATTCATTGCTAGTCACATCAGCTCCAGAGCTCGAAGGTCACCCGCCGGCGGGCTGTGCCAGGCGGGGTTCCGGAGGCGCCACCGCAGATGGCTGCCTTCCATCGCTAGTCTAACAGTACGCTTGTCCCGTAATAAGGGGGATGCCCAAATTTCACCCGCCATTCCCGTCGTGGCATCGGTCACTGTCGGCCAGGGTGTCGTTATGCACGCGAAATGCTGCGGGTCTACCTGCGCAACGCCGCGCCCGGTGCGGGTTAGATTGATCGCGTGACGCCGCAGCACTTGCCCACCTTCATCCCCGCCGAGCTGTGCCAGGCGGTGGGCGTCTCGGTCCAGACCGCGGGCACCGATCCGCTCGGCTGGTCGGTCAAGTGCCTGGAGATGGCGCGTGCGGATGTCAACGAGGACGGAGTCGCCGCCCCGTCGGCGGATGTCGCCGGATTGAAGGATGTCATCGCGAAGGCGCACGCCAAGAACATCGACCTGAAGGTCGTGGCGCTTCCCAACAATCCCTGGATCGATACGCCGCTGCGCGATATCGCCACCGAGATCGGCAAGGACCACCCGGACTCGACGGTCCTGGTGATCAGTCCGTCCTACGCCGGTACCTACAGCGCCACGTTCGACAGGGTGACGCTGGAGGCCGGGCAGGACGTCGCCAAGACGGGCAACCCCGTGCTCTCTGCGAACAACTTCGTGAACGAGATCGGGCGAGAGCACTTCTCATGGACGGCGCTGACCATTGCGCTTGTCCTGCTCGTCGCGGCGGTGTGCGCCGGAATTACGCTCATGCGCGGCCGATTCGCGAACGACTCGGTTAAGTAACGATTTGCAAACCATTCGCGCAGCCTGTTTTTTCATGAAATAGCCGCGCGCAGTATGGAACCGGGATGATCTGCCGGTATTCAATTCGGGGCAATTAACCGTCAGAAGACGTGTCGCCAATTCCCTGTCAGGGCCCAATTAATTACAACTTTGTAATTTGTGACTAAAGTTTCATTAGTTGCAAAAGTGACGTACGGTGCAAGTGGCGCCAAAGTGGTTAGTGCGTCTTATGTGACAACTGGGAGCGTGTCGGGGAAGGGCCGCTATGACCGAGAAGGCTCGCCGCACGTCGAAGATCGAGGAGACGGCAGACCGTATGAAACGGACAGTCCCGCAGCATTTCGCGGACCGTTTCGCGGTCCGTGGCAAACGAACCGTAGTGACCGCGCTGATGGTGCCGCCGCTGATGACCGCCAGTCTGATGATGTGGCCCACCACGCTGCCCGTAACCTCCGCCGAGCCGAACGACATGGCCTCGCTGATCACCCAGTTGGCCGATACCAATCAGCAGATCGAACAGCTGACCGCCGACGTGCAGACCCAGCAGGAATCCATCAACAAGGGTCTGGTTGATCTGCAGGACGCGCGCGATAACGCCGCCGCGGCCGGTCAGGCGGTTGAAGAAGGCCAGCGCGCGGTCGACGCCGCCAATGGCGCCATCGCCGAGGCGCAGGGCAAGTTCGACCGGATGGCCGTGGCCACCTATATGGCAGGGCCGTCTGGCTCATACCTGACGGCGACCAATCCCGACGATGTGGTGCGCCTTGCTTCGGTGACCAAGAGCGTGGAATCGAGCTCGCAAACCGTCATGGACAACCTGCGCCGGGCACGTACCGAGCAGGTGAACAAGCAGTCACAGGCACGGGCCATTCAGGAGAGGGCCGACCAGGCGACGGCGGATGCGCAGAAGCAGCAGGACGATCTGGTGGCTGCGATGCACGACGTACAGAAGAAGCTGGAATCCCAGCGCGGCATAGCCTCGGAACTGGCGGCAAAGAAGAAGAGCGCCGAGGCGCAGCTGGCCGCCGCCCGTGGGCCGGAGTTTTCCGCATCGGCCGCAAGTGCGCGGGTGATCAATCCGAGCGCTGCCATCGCCGGAAACGGGAACGAATGGACCGAGGGGCCGGCTCCCGCTGCCGCGGGTGGTGGCGAATGGGATACCACGCTCCCGATGATCGCCAGCGCCAACGTGCCTACCGATCCGACGCAGACCATCAACATGGTGCTGGGCATCGGCAACACCGCGGCCAACGTCGGCCAGTCCGCGGTATGCGGTGTGATCGGCATGTTCTGCCCCAAGGCCGCCCCGGCGGCCGCCGCCTCCAGCGAGGGCGGCGAGTACATCCCCAAGGTCTACGGCCGGGAAAACGTGGAGCGGGTGATTGCCCGTGCGGGCAGCGCGATGGGCACGCCGTACTCATGGGGCGGTGGTTCGTACAACGGCCCAACCCGCGGAATCGATTCGGGCGCAGGAACTGTCGGTTACGACTGCTCCGGACTGATGATGTACGGCTTCGCCGCGGTCGGCATCAGACTCAGGCACTACACCGGGTATCAGTACAACTCCGGACGCAAGGTGCCCAGTGCGCAGATGAAGCGCGGCGACATGATTTTCTACGGCCCCAACGCAAGTCAGCACGTGGCCCTCTACCTCGGCAACGGTCAGATGCTCGAGGCGCCGAATACCGGCGACGTGGTCAAGGTGTCGCCGGTGCGGACCAGTGGCATGACGCCCTTTGTAACCCGACTGATTGAGTGGTGAAATCGGTGAACGCAGCGAGAACGACGAAATTGCTCAAGGTGCAGGGCCTCTTTGTATTACGTGCCGCCCTCGCTGTCGGGATCGCTATCGCACTGGTGCTGTTCATGGGTGTGCCGCGGGCCACCGCCGATGACAATCCACTTGGGCCGAATGTCGGTACCGCCTTCCTCAACGCTCTGGGGCTGAACCCGTCGGGCGGCGACTGGGACAACACCCTGCCCTTTGCCGGGCCGAGCCAGGGTGCGGACCCGGCGAAGATCATGAACGGGGTCATGGGGGTCGGACAGACCGCATTGGGCGCATTGGGCATCGGTGGCAATCGCGCATCGGCGGGCGCAGGACGTCCGCTCGTGTACGGCCGGCAGGCGGTGGAAGCAGTGATCCAGCGCGGCGGCACCCAGCTGGGTGTTCCGTACTCGTGGGGTGGCGGCACCGTCCGCGGCCCCAGCGGCGGCGTCGATTACGACGCGGGCAAGGTGGGCTTCGACTGCTCGGGCTTCACCATGTTTTCCTACGCGGCAGCCGGCGTGAAGCTTCCCAAGTACTCCGGTGACCAGTACAACGCGGGCCAGAAGATTCCCGTATCGCAGGCCAAGCGTGGGGATCTGCTCTTCTACGGACCGGGTGGCTCCCAGCACGTGGTGATCTACCTGGGTAACGGTCAGATGCTGGAAGCCAGCGGCAGCGCCGAAAAGGTGACGGTGTCGCCGGTCCGCACGGGCGGGATGACTCCCTACGCCGTTCGTATCATCGCCTGGTAGCTCTTCTGATCTCTCAGGTGAGCTAGAACGGCGCGCCAGCGAACGGGTACGTGGACCAAATCCCGGGATGCTGGAATAGTGGACCGGAGGCGCCGCCCAGGGTTGGGTGCCGCCCGCAGGGACATGGCTACCAAGAAGCCACCGAAGTAGCACGGAATCGTCAGGCAGAGCCGGAGGGAAGTTGATGTCATCACCAGGGTCACCAGGGGGAGGTGCCGGTTACTCCGGCGGAAGCGCCGGCCTCGCGCCGCACGCCCCGCAGGGTGCGACATCACCGGCCCTGGCCGCCGAGGTGCAGAACCTCGAGCGCGCCATCTTTGAGGTCAAGCGCGTCATCGTGGGTCAGGACAGGCTCGTCGAGCGAATTCTGGTCGGTCTGCTCGCCAAGGGGCACGTGTTGCTCGAAGGTGTGCCCGGTGTTGCCAAGACGCTGGCGGTCGAGACTTTCGCCAAGGTGGTGGGCGGGTCGTTCTCCCGTGTCCAGTTCACCCCCGACCTGGTGCCTACCGACATCATCGGTACCCGCATCTACCGCCAGGGCAAGGAAGAGTTCGACACCGAGCTCGGCCCGGTGGTGGCCAACTTCCTGCTGGCCGACGAGATCAACCGCGCGCCCGCCAAGGTGCAGTCGGCCTTGCTTGAGGTCATGGCGGAGCGGCACGTCTCCATCGGTGGCAAGACCTACCCGATGCCCAAGCCGTTCCTGGTGATGGCCACACAGAACCCGATCGAGAACGAGGGCGTGTATCCGCTTCCGGAAGCGCAGCGCGACCGCTTCCTCTTCAAGATCAACGTCGACTACCCGACTGTCGAAGAAGAACGCGAGATCATCTACCGGATGGGTGTCACGCCGCCGGAGCCCAAGCAGATCCTGTCCGCCGAGGCACTGCTGCGCCTTCAGGATTTGGCCGCCAACAACTTCGTGCACCACGCCCTGGTCGACTACGTGGTTCGGGTTATCTCGGCCACCCGCAACCCGGCGCAGTTCGGGCTGGGCGATGTCGCCAACTGGATCTCCTACGGCGCCAGCCCGCGTGCGTCGCTGGGCATCATCGCGTCGGCGCGTGCGCTGGCACTGGTTCGTGGGCGCGATTACGTGATCCCGCAGGACGTCATCGAGGTCATCCCGGATGTGCTGCGTCACCGCCTGGTGATGAGCTACGACGCACTCGCCGACGAGGTTTCCGCCGACACCGCCATCAACCGGATTCTGCAGACGGTGGGCCTGCCGCAGGTGAATGCCGTGCCGCAGCAAGGGCATTCGGTGCCGCCGGCGATGGTCGGGACGAACGGTCCGGCCCCGGCAGCCCATAACGCCGCGCCCAGGTGAGCACACCCAGTCCGGGCAGCGCCCGGCCGGTAGACATCCCGTCCCTGCGTCGGGGTGAGATCCGTGATCCGCAGCTCTCGGCAGCGCTGCGGACATTGGAACTGAAGATCCGCCGCAAGCTTGACGGGGTGCTGCACGGCAACCACCTCGGGCTGATTCCCGGTCCCGGTTCGGAGCCGGGGGAGTCCAGGCTCTATCAGCCCGGTGATGACGTGCGCCGGATGGATTGGTCGGTGACCGCGCGAACCACGAGCCCGCACGTACGCCAGATGATCGCGGACCGCGAGCTGGAGACCTGGCTGGTGGTCGACATGTCGGCAAGCCTGGATTTCGGGACGACCAACTGTGAGAAGCGCGATCTCGCGGTCGCGGCAGCGGCCGCCATCATCTTCCTGAACAGCGGTGGCGGAAATCGGCTGGGCGCGCTGATCGCCAACGGGGACAAGATCGTTCGGCTACCGGCGCGGTCCGGACGTGCCCACGAGCAGGACATCCTGCGCAGCATCGCCACCATGCCGAAGGCGCCACAGGGTGTCCGCGGCGATCTGTCACTGGCGATCGACGCACTGCGGCGCCCGGAGCGCCGACGCGGCATGGCGGTCGTCATCAGCGACTTCCTGGGGCCCATCAACTGGATGCGGCCGCTGCGCGCCATCGGGGCCCGGCACGAGGTGTTGGGCATCGAGGTGCTGGACCCGCGCGATATGGAACTTCCGGATGTCGGTGAGGTGCTCCTGCAGGACGCCGAGACCGGCATCACCAAGGAGTATCGGATCGACGAGAACCTGCGCCGGGATTTCGCTCAGGCGGCGGCAAGGCATCATGAAGAGGTGGCACGCACATTGCGTCGTTGCGGTGCACCGCTTTTGAGTCTGCGGACCGACCGTGACTGGATTAACGACATCGTGAGATTCGTCTCTCAACAGCGCCGCGGTGCGGTCGCCGGGACAGGAGCGGGGGCTCGATGAGTGATCTGCCGTTCTTCGGGCCGATGACTCTCACGGGCTTTACCCACCCGTGGTTCTTCCTGGTCCTGCTGCTGGTGGCCGCGCTGGTCGGTTTGTATGTGTTTGCGCAGTACCTGCGCGAGAAGCGGGTGCTGCGATTCGCGAACACCGAGCTGCTGGATTCGGTCGCCCCGAAACGTCCGCGCGCCTGGCGGCACGCGGCCACCGCGCTGCTGGTGGTGGGCCTGATGGTGCTGACCATCGCGCTCGCCGGCCCCAGCCATGACGTGCGGATTCCCCGGAACCGCGCCGTGGTGATGCTCGTCATCGATGTCTCGCGGTCCATGGAGTCGACCGACGTCGCCCCCAACCGTCTGGGTGCCGCGAAGGAAGCCGGTAAGGAGTTCGCCCGCAACCTGACTCCGGGTATCAACCTGGGTCTGATCGCGTACGCGGGCACCGCGACGGTGCTGGTCTCGCCGACCACGAACCGCGACGCGACCGTAAACGCCTTGGACAACCTGCAGCTCGCGGATCGGACCGCCACGGGTGAGGGCATCTTCACGGCGCTGCAGGCCATCGCGACAGTGGGCGCGGTCATCGGCGGCGGTGACAAGCCACCGCCCGCGCGCATCGTGTTGATGTCCGACGGTAAGGAAACGGTGCCGTCGAACCCGGATAACCCCAAGGGTGCCTACACGGCGGCCCGCACCGCCAAGGATCAGCAGGTACCGATTTCGACGATCGCGTTCGGCACCAAGGACGGGTACGTCGAGATCAACGGGCAGCGCCAGAACGTGCCGTATGCCCCCGACATGATGGAGAAGGTGGCCAAGTTGTCGGGTGGAGAGACCTATACGGCCTCCACGCTCGGTCAGCTCAAGGAGGTGTACGCCAACCTGCAGCAGCAGATCGGGTACGAGACCATCCGCGGCGACGCCAGTGTCGGATGGTTGCGTCTGGGTGCTCTGCTGGTGCTCGCGGCGGCCTTCGTCGGCCTGGTGATCAACCGGCGTCTGCCCAACTGAGTCGGCCGTCCGCGCGGCGGCTCGTTTGGGCCAGTCGTTTAGGAAGAAGTCTAAGAAGACGATAAGTTGGGTCCCATGTCTGATGCTCTCGACGCTAGCGTCGCCCGTCCCGACTTTGTTTCTCGTTCTGTGCTGGTTACCGGTGGTAACCGGGGTATCGGACTTGCGATCGCGCAACGTCTTGCCGCTGACGGGCACAAGGTGGCGGTGACCCATCGTGGATCAGGGGTGCCGGAGGGCTTGTTCGGGGTGGAGTGCGATGTCACCGACAACGACGCCGTCGACCGGGCTTTCAAAGAGGTCGAGGAGCACCAGGGGCCTGTCGAGGTGCTGGTATCCAACGCGGGCATTGCGCAGGACGCATTTTTGATGCGCATGACCGAGGAGAAGTTCGAGAAGGTCATCAACGCCAACCTGACCGGAGCGTTCCGGGTGGCCCAGCGGGCGTCGCGCACGATGCAGCGCAAGCGCTTCGGCCGGATGATCTTCATCGGTTCGGTTTCCGGCACGTGGGGAATCGGTAACCAGGCCAACTATGCGGCCTCCAAGGCCGGTGTCATCGGCTTGGCGCGCTCGATCGCTCGGGAGCTCTCCAAGGCGGGCGTCACCGCCAACGTGGTCGCCCCCGGTTTCATCGACACCGAGATGACGCGCGCGCTCGACGAAAGGGTCCAGGAGGGCGCACTGGAATTCATCCCGGCGAAGCGAGTGGGCACTGCCGCTGAGGTCGCCGGGGTGGTCAGCTTCCTGGCGTCCGAGGACGCCAGTTACATCTCCGGTGCAGTCATCCCGGTTGATGGCGGCATGGGCATGGGCCATTAGAAGGACGTTTCGGACATCGATCAGTGTGGCCGCGCGACGAGCGTGGGCATCGCAATTACCTAAGGAGAATCGTGGCAGGACTACTTGAGGGCAAGCGGATCCTGGTGACGGGCATCATCACCGATTCGTCGATCGCGTTCCACATCGCGAAGGTCGCGCAGGAGCAGGGCGCACAGCTGGTGCTCACCGGATTCGACCGGTTGCGTCTCATCGAGCGCATCACCCAGCGCCTGCCCGAGTCCGCGCCGCTGCTGGAGCTCAACGTGCAGGATGAGAAGCACCTGGACAGCCTTGCCGAGCGTGTCACCGAGGTGATCGGAGAGGGCAACAAGCTGGACGGCGTGGTGCACTCCATCGGTTTCATGCCGCAGACCGGCATGGGGCTGAACCCGTTCTTCGAGGCTCCGTTCGAGGATGTGGCCAAGGGGTTTCACATCTCGGCGTTCTCGTACGCCTCGCTGGCCAAGGCTGTGCTGCCCATCATGAACCCGGGCGGCAGCATCGTAGGTATGGATTTCGACCCGACCCGCGCGATGCCGTTCTACAACTGGATGACCGTGGCCAAGAGCGCACTGGAATCGGTAAACCGGTTCGTCGCGCGCGAGGCCGGTGCGGCCGGTATTCGCTCGAATCTGGTTGCCGCCGGTCCCATCCGGACGCTGGCCATGAGCGCGATCGTCGGCGGCGCGCTGGGAGAGGAGGCCGGCCAGCAGATGAGCGTGCTCGAAGATGGCTGGGACCAGCGTGCCCCGATCGGCTGGGACATGAAGGACCCGACACCCGTCGCCAAGACCGTGTGTGCCCTGCTCTCGGACTGGCTGCCCGCCACCACCGGCGACATCATCTTCGCTGACGGCGGCGCACACACGCAGCTGCTCTAGGGGCACCCATGCTCTTTGACGCGGTGCTTCTGCTGTCCTTCGGCGGACCCGAGGGGCCGCTGGAGGTTCGGCCGTTCCTGGAGAACGTCACCCGCGGTCGCGGGGTTCCGCCGGAACGTCTCGACGAGGTGGCCGAGCACTACTTCCATTTCGGCGGTGTCTCACCGATCAATGGCATCAATCGCGCCCTGATCGCTGAGATCTCGCGCCAGCTGGAGCTGAGCGGCCGCCCGCTGCCGGTTTTCTTCGGCAACCGCAACTGGCACCCCATGGTGGAAGAAACCGTTGCCGACATGCGCGACAAAGGGGTTCGGCGGGCAGCGGTCTTCACGACCTCTGCCTGGGGCGGTTATTCGGGATGCACCCAATACGTGGAAGACATTGCGCGGGCCCGGGCGGCGGTGGGTGACGGAGCACCCGAGCTGGTCAAGCTTCGTCAGTACTTCGATCACCCCGCCTTGGTGCAGCTGTACGCAGAAGCGGTGACCGCCGCGGTGTCGGGGATGCGGGAGACGCCCCGGCTGGTGTTCACCGCGCATTCCATCCCCATCGCCGCCGACCAGCGGCACGGCCCCGACTTGTACAGCCGACAGGTGCGCTACCTTGCCGAGCTGGTTGCCGACGCGGCTGGCTACCAGGATTACGACGTGGTGTGGCAGTCCCGTTCGGGTCCGCCGCAGGTCCCGTGGCTCGAACCGGACATCGTCGATCATCTTGCGGCCCTGAAGGATCGGGGCATTCGCTCCGTCGTGGTATCGCCCATCGGGTTCGTCTCGGACCATCTGGAGGTGGTGTGGGACTTGGACAACGAGGCGCGTGAGTATGCGGATGAACACGACATCGAATTCGCGCGTGCGGCGACACCGGGTGCGGACGAGCGATTCGCACGGGTGGCGGTCGACTTGATCGCAGAGGTTGCGGACGGCACGCCGCCACGGCGAGCGGCCGGAGCGAACCCGGTCCCCGGATACGGGTTCAGCGTGAACGGCGCCCTGTGTTCGCCGCTGTGCTGCGGTCGCCAGGAGGTCTAACGCGCGGCGTCGATGATGGCCGCCGCGGCTGCCATCCGCGCCTCACGCACCAGGATGACGAGGGGGCGCAGCACATCGGCGACCGCGCCGTCATCGAGGGCGCCGGGCAACTCCATGACCTCGGCCGCCGCGGTAGCTATGGCCTCGACCTGGTTGGCCGAATCCAGGACGCGCACCGCCCGGTGTGGCGCGTAGTCGGGCAGGCGATGCCCGCGTAGCGTGGAAAGCACCTCTTCGACCAGGGCGCGGGGGTCTGCATCTGCCGTGTCCACGACCCTGTCGAGGCGGTTGAGTGTTGCTGTGGCGGTCCGGACTGCCTGGCGTAGTTGATATTCGGCTTCCCCAAGATCTGGTCCGGCTTGCGCTGGGATTCGCGCGGGGAGCGAATACACGGTCCAGGATAGGCCAACGGTCTCATCGCGATCCTCGTCATACTCCACAGCGGGAACCAATCCTATTGCCGTGGAGTTGTTTTGGCGGTCGCTGAGCACAATCGCCTCGCTGGCCTCCATCGCGTCACGTTGGAACTGGGTATTGGCAGGCAGGCCGCGCGGGTCGCCGGGAGCGGGCAGGATCACATGGATATCGGGGACACCGTGTGGCTGGCCGGTGGCGGTACGGACCGTCTGGAGTAGGCCGATAGGGCCGTTGTCGTCCATATCGGGCCACGAAAGTCCCGTGTGACCGGCGGCGACAGCGTCGTATGCGGTGACCAAATGTCTTGGCGCCCAGGCGATAAGGGCATCGATGACGTCGTCGGGAGCCGCGCGGCCAGCCAGCCACGCGCTTGCCCACACCGCCAGGGACACACTCGGATTCGCCATAGTGCTCGCAGTCTAAGGCCCCGTATCCGCCCCCACCAGTTGCCCACGCGGTCTAATGTGGAGCCATGCCGATTGTGTGGCTTGTCGCAGGCATCCTGCTTGCGGCCGCCGAGCTGATGACAGGTGACATGTTCCTGTTGATGCTCGGCGGTTCGGCCCTGGTCACGGCCGGTGCCGGCTGGGTGTTTGACATGCCGTTGTGGGCAGAGGGGCTGGTCTTCGTCATCAGCGCGATCATTCTGCTGGTCGGCGTGCGGCCTGCTCTGCGTAAGCGGCTGACGGCAGGCCCGATTCTGCACACCAACGCCAAGGCGTTGGAGGGTAAGAGCGCCATTGTGATTGAACCGGTCGATGACGTCCATGGGCTGGTTCGGCTCGGCGGCGAGATGTGGTCCGCGCGCAGCCTGGAGAAGTCTGGCCGATTCGAGCAGGGTGAGACGGTGACGGTTGTTCAAATCGACGGCGCGACGGCGGTTGTCGAGAAGATCTAGCGCAAGAATTCCAGTGACAGGAGTACGGGTATGGGAGTAGCTGCCGGAGCCTTTGTGCTCATCGTCTTGATCATCCTGGGCGTCACCATCGTGCTGAAGTCCGTGGCACTCGTCCCGCAGGCGGAAGCTGCGGTGATCGAGCGTCTGGGGCGGTATTCGAAGACCGTGAGCGGGCAGTTGACCATTCTGGTGCCGTTCGTCGACCGCATCCGCGCCAAGGTTGATCTGCGTGAGCGGGTGGTGTCCTTCCCGCCCCAACCGGTGATCACCGAGGACAACCTGACGGTGAACATCGACACCGTTGTCTACTTCCAGGTCACCAACCCGCAGGCCGCGGTGTACGAGATCAGCAACTACATCGTCGGTGTGGAACAGCTCACCACCACCACGCTGCGCAATGTGGTCGGTGGCATGACGCTGGAGCAGACGCTGACCTCACGCGATCAGATCAACGGCCAGCTGCGTGGCGTGCTCGACGAGGCCACTGGACGCTGGGGCCTGCGCGTCGCACGCGTCGAGTTGCGATCCATCGACCCGCCGCCTTCGGTGCAGGAGTCGATGGAAAAGCAGATGAAGGCCGACCGCGAGAAGCGCGCCATGATCCTGTCGGCCGAAGGTGCCAGGCAAGCCGCGATTCTGTCGGCGGAGGGGCAGAAGCAGGCCCAGATCCTTGCCGCCGAAGGCTCGCGCCAGTCGGCGATCCTGGCCGCTGAGGGTGAACGCCAATCCCGCATCCTGCGTGCCGAGGGCGAGCGTGCCGCTCAGTATCTGCAAGCCCAGGGCCAGGCCAAGGCCATCGAAAAGGTTTTTGCCGCAGTGAAATCCGGTAAGCCCACTCCGGAGTTGTTGGCATATCAGTACTTACAGACATTGCCGAAGATGGCTCAGGGTGAAGCCAACAAGGTGTGGCTCATTCCCAGTGACTTCGGTTCGGCATTACAGGGATTCACGAAACTGCTGGGTGCTCCCGGCAGCGACGGAGTGTTCCGCTACGAGCCTTCCCCGGCCGATGAGTCGACCGAGCGCCCCGAGGATGACGCCACCGAGGTCGCCGGATGGTTCGAGACAAAGACCACTCCGGAAGTCGCTGCGGCAGTTGCCGCGGCGCAATCCGCTGCCCAGGAAATCGGGGCAGCGGACCCCGCGATCGATCCCGCCAACCGTCACGGACTGCCGGGGGCGTGAGAACGACGCGGGCGCAGTCTGCTTGACAAGGTGATTCCTCCGGCCCATCATGGGTAGCGGTTCAGCACCTTGCTAGGTGAGGCTCCTACGTGAATACAGGCCACTGATCTGACGACGTCGAGAGACGCCCAAGGTTAGGACAGGTCTTCCCGGACTAAGGGATGACCCGAAGTGGCTTCCGCGAGCGGACACGTCACGTAGTGCCGAAGCCCTGACGAGAGGGGTGCATACCGGACGCCCTGAGTGTTCGGTGATTTCCTCTTGTGGTCGCTGTTCCACACAGCAGGCGCCCGCGTGCGCCCCGACGGCAAGGAGGTGAGGCACAACCGTGATATCCGGTGACAGTCCGCATAGACAACAGCTGCCGCATACCTTGCTGCTCATTCGAGGCTGAATCCTCGCTCTAGCCAACGTGTTTGACGTTCGCGTTCAGGTATGCGGCTTCCCAAAAGGAGTCCGATCATGCACACCACATTCAACGCAGTACGCCGGCTGTGGACACGTAACCGGCTGACCCCGCAAGAGCGCGCCAACCTCCAACTGGCGTACTCACCGCTGGCGGTTGTCTCGGCGTCTCTTGGGGCGCACCCACCGCGGTAACCCCGAGGGGCATCGCCATTGGGTCCACGCACAGCCGATTCACAGTGCGTGGACATTCGGAATTCATTCGAGGCCAATACGCTTCGGCCGCCCGCTGGGCGGACGAAGCGTATTGGTCCAATCGCTGAGGAGTCGGCATGTCTACTTCGAGTAATGCGGCTGTGCCGCGGGTGATCCAATTTTCGGACCTATTGAAGGCCCCGGTAGTCGCACGTTCCGGTGACACAGTAGGCCGATTGGAAGACGTCATCGTTCGGTTTCGTGGGGCAGATGAGTACCCGATCGTCACCGGCTACGTCGTCGACATGGGTGGACGCAGGGTCTTCGTCTCCTCAGACGCGGTTTCCGCCGTGGCGCCTGCTCGAATTGAATTGAGTAAGAACAAAGTTGATCTACGCGGCTTTGAGCGTCGTGGCGGAGAATACCTGCTCGACGAGGACGTACTCGATCACCGGTTTATCGATGTGGAGAATGCCGAACTGGTGCATGCCTACGATATCGAGCTGGTGGAATCGCCGGAAGGGTGGATTCTTGCTCGACTCGATACACGGCGTCCGGCAAGGTTTTTCGGCCTGATCAAGGCCGGGGCCGGCCAGGCCGGTAGGGACTGGAAGGCCTTTGAGCCGATGATCGGTCACGGCGGTTCCCTGCTGGCACGCCGCGTCGGCGGGAGAGTGAACACCCTCAAACCCGCCGAAATCGCCGACCTACTCGAGGATGCCACCAAGGAAGAGGGCGGCGAGATCCTCGACCGGGTCCGCGACAACCCCGAACTCGAAGCCGATGTATTCGAGGAACTCGACTCCGATAAGGCCAGCAAGCTGTTCCAGGACATGCCCGATGCCGAGGTCGCCGCTCTCCTTGGCAGGATGCGTGCCGATGACGCGGCGGATGCGATCTTTGATCTGCGCCAGTCGCGTCGCCGGGCTGTTTTGGAGCTGATGCCGGGTCCGCAACGCACCAAGGTGGTCACGTTGATGGGCTTCAGCCCCGAGTCGGCCGGTGGTCTGATGAACGTCGACATTGTTTCGTGTGTGCTCGGCAGCAGCGCCGTTGATGCGCTTACTGCGATCTCTGAGGCGAAATCCCTACAGCCCGAGGCGCTTCTGAAAGTGCACGTGATCGCCGATAACGGTGAATTGGTGGGTGTCGTGTCGGTGATCCGGCTGCTGCAGGCCGATCGTGACGCCCCCGTGGAATCGATCATGGACGATGATCCGGTGCGGGTCTCCCCGGAGGCCGACCTCACCGATGTCGCGCTGTTGATGGCCGACTACAACCTGGCTTTGATTCCCGTTGTCGATGAGGCAGACACGGTGCTTGGCGTGGTCACCTATGACGATGTGCTGGCCGCGTTGATCCCCGAGGATTGGCGTCGTCGTGAACCGGCCCCGCGTCCGGTGCGCCAGATCGCTTCGAGCCCAGACGGAGTCAGCCCATGAGCGACAAGGGAATGGTCGACGCGCCGTTGGGAAACTCGGAGAACTTCGTGGCGGGGAGACCCGGAGTCGCGACGGTACAGCCGAAGAGCGCGGTGCTTGACTCAGCGCATCTGGGCGATATCGAGGGCGCTTTCGGCAAGATCAGTGTGAGTGATCCGGGCCAGGCGCGGACCTTCAAGACCCGGATGGCCACCATGGCCGCGATCCTGGGGCCGGGCATCATCGTCATGGTCGGCGACAACGACGCCGGCGGTGTGGCGACGTACGCCCAGGCCGGTCAGAGTTATGGATACAGCTTGTTGTGGGTGCTTCTGCTGCTCATCCCGGTTCTGATCGTCAACCAGGAGATGGTGGTTCGGCTCGGCGCGGTGACCGGAGTCGGACACGCGAGGTTGATCAACGAACGGTTCGGCCGGGGTTGGGGCTGGTTCTCCGTGGGGGACTTGTTCATCCTGAACTTTCTGACCCTCGTTACTGAATTCATCGGTGTGGCACTGGCTTCCGAGTACCTGGGAGTGTCCAAGTACTACACAGTGCCCGTTGCCGCGATCGCGCTGATTCTCATCATGGCCACCGGGAGCTTCCGCCGTTGGGAGCGCGCCATGTTCGTGTTCATTGTGATCACGCTGCTGCAGATCCCCATGTTCTTGATGTCGGATCCGCAGTGGGGAAGGGCAGCACACGGTTTCGTCGTGCCAGGAATCGAAGGCGGAATCAGTTCGGGTGCGGTACTGCTGATCATCGCCATGGTAGGCACCACCGTGGCGCCATGGCAGCTGTTCTTCCAGCAGTCGAACATCGTGGACAAGCGCATCACTCCGCGGTTCATCGGATATGAACGTGCTGACACCGTTATCGGCTCGCTCGTGGTGGTGATAGGTGCGGCCGCGTTGCTGATGACGGCCGACTACGCAGCCCGCGTCACCGGGAACTCTGGCCCGGACAAATGGGGCGACGGTGGCGACGCGGGACTGATCGCCGGCTGGTTGGGACAGGCTCAGCCATTGCTGGGCAAGATCTTTGCCATCGTCCTGCTGGATGCGTCGATCATCGGCGCGGCGGCGGTCACCCTGGCGACCAGTTACGCGTTCGGCGACACCTTCGGGCTCAAGCACTCGCTGCACCGGAGCTTCAAGGACGCCAAGCCGTTCTACTTGTCCTACACCGTGATGGTCGGCGTGGGGGCCGCCATCGTGCTGATCCCGCACGCCCCGCTCGGGCTGATGACCACCGCGGTGCAAGCCCTGGCCGGCCTGCTGCTGCCCAGCGCGAGCGTGTTCCTGTTGTTGTTGTGCAATGACAAGGCGGTGCTGGGTCCGTGGGTCAACAAGGCGTGGCTCAACATCGTGGCTGGGCTCATCGTCGCTGTGCTGCTGTTCCTTTCCGGCATCTTGATGGCCACCACCCTTTTCCCGGACCTGGACGTCGTGCAGGTTGCCGGTGACCTCGGGGTAGGAGTCGCGGTCCTCGGGGTGCTGATAGGGATTGGGCTGTGGTGGGCCTCGGGCAGGCACGGCGTCGATCCGGCGGTGGTAGCGATGAACAAGGCCCTCGAAGGCGTGGACGCCCGGACCTGGCGTATGCCTCCGCTGGCCCTACTGGAACCGGTCACGTGGAGTCCGGCGACGAAGCTGGGCATGCTCGCCCTTCGGGGATACCTGGTTGTCGGTGCCATCCTGTTGGTGGTGAAGGCAATTCAACTTGCGCACGGAAGTTGAGTGTCTGCCGGGGTAACGCGTAATGAAATCGTTGGGAAGACGCGGTCGCGCTGGATTCTGTCGGCGCGACCGCGTCCAATGAAGACATGAGTATTCGCGCGTTGCGACTTTTCCTGGAGCGCCATCGGTTGACCCCGCAGGAGCGCGCCAACATGCAGCTGGCCCATTCGCCGCTGGCGGTTATCTCGGCGTCCCTCGGAGCGCACGCACCGCACTAACCGAAATCGGCCGGCCATCGACTACCCGATGTTGTGGTGGTTGACTGGAGCAATGAGCAACGACGCTTTCGTATCTCCCCGAGTCTTGGCTTTGCTAGGTTCCTTTCAGGCGATCGACGCCGCGCTGTGCGTCCAGCCTGTTCCCTATGTAGCCAAATGCCTTGATGACGTGCATTATCCACAGCAAAACCGTTGGATCTTCGCGCCGATCAAGGCCGCGTCCGCGGTAGGCCTGTTGGGCGGAGTCCGTTTCCCGGGGCTTGCCAAGCTGACGCTGGTGCTGCTCACCATCTACTTCAGTCTGGCAGTGGGCGCGCATCTGCGGGTGCGCGATATCGGTGTCAATGCGCTATCAGCGTCGACCTTGCTGGCCACCTACGGTGTGCTGGCAGCCAGGGGATTGGCGGCGAAATCGTCATGACAGAGCGGCGTTTGGCGACACCGACGGTACTGACCGCGTTGGCGGTCATGCAGGCTGCCGATGCCGCGGCATGCGTCCGTCCGATCAAACCGATCAAGGATGCCCTGGAGAAAGTGGGTTTGCCACAACGGATCTGGTGGGTTCTGCCGGTCGTCAAGTTGGCTTCGGCCGTGGGGCTTCTCGGCGGTATCCGGTGGACGGCATTGGGCCGGCTGACCGCGTTCATGCTCACCGCCTACTTCACGCTGGCGGTCGGCGCACATATCCGTGCGCACGACCAGGCATTCCGCGCATTGCCTGCGGCAAGCCTGCTGGTGTGGTTCGCGGTTCTCGCGGGCAAAGGGTTCCAGGACCGCGAGTCCGCGGTTTAGCCGCCGACCCGTTCGGGTTTATCCGATGCCTCGGGCGTGGCGATTTCGGTGTGCGTGCGCTTGTAACGCCGGATCTCGTACAAGATGCCCAGCACGCCGATCACCGACGTGGCCAAAGAAACCATGAAGAGCGTGCCGCTGATGTGCCCCGTAAGTGCATCACCGAGTACGACGACGGCAAGGGTGCCCGGAAGCAGGCCGATGAACGTGGCCAGCGTGTACGGCAATACCCGCACCGCGGAGGCGCCGGCCGCGTAGTTGAGCACCGAGAACGGCACGGCCGGGATGAGCCGCATGGACATCACGGCGATCCACCCGCGACGGCGTAGTTGATCGTCGACGTTCTTCACGCCGGGACGGTGATGCAGCGTGCTGAGCTTCCACCCCAGCGCCCGCACACCCCACAAGGCGAGCACCGCGCTCGCGGTGCTCGCGACGACGGCCAGGAGTACGCCGAGCTGCGTGCCGAAAAGCAAGCCGGCGGCCAGGGTGAAGGCAGTGCGTGGGAACGGCAGCACTGTCACGATCGTGTGTGCGGCGAGGAAGGCCAGTGGGAACCAGGGGCCGAGCTCACGGGCCCAGTCCCGCATCTGCAGGGCGGTCGGCAGCGGAAGAAACAGCACGGCCGCGGCCACGATGAGAACGGCCACACCGGTCCATAGCAGCTGCCGCGGCGGAATCCGTCGCGCTGCCGCGACGGACGCGCCCCAGACCTGCCGGAATCCCATGGTCGTCAGCCTACGGAGGCCGGATGAACGAACGGGACAGGACACGGGTGTCGCGATGGCCGTGCCCCCGTACTGGGCAGTAGTCGATGGCGTCATTTAGCCTGATGACTAAGTGTGATAGGCATTTCGGCATGGAGTGCCATATATGTCGCTCGACGACGAGCAGCAGGGAGCAGTTTCGTGACTGTTGAGGTACCCGAGATCAGGCATGACTTCGCACGGTGGCAGAAGAACGTCGCCGGGGTATTGGCCAAGTCGACGCGCAAGGCTGTCGAGGATCTGCCCGCCGACCCCGAGCGACTGCTCGACTCGCCAACGTACGACGGGATTGCGATCCGTCCGTTGTACACGGCGCTCGATGAGCTTCCCGAGTCGTCCTTGCCCGGACAATGGCCATTTGCCCGGGGTGGTGATCCGCAACGCGATGTGAACAGTGGATGGAAGGTCGCCGAGCGTTTCGACGGTGCCGCTGCCGATGCGGCGCTCCTGAATGAGGCCATTCTCGACGCCCTGGGGCAAGGCACCAGTGCCGTCGTCCTGGCCGGTCTTGCACCCGAGGCGGTGGGGCGCGCGTTGCAGGACGTGTACCTCGATCTGGCTCCGATCCAGGTGGAGGCCGGTGCCGAGCTGATCGGGGTGGCCGAGGCGATCTTCGCGGTGCTGGATGCCTACGAGGGAAATGCCGACGGTGTTGTGGTGGACCTTGGCGCCGATCCGCTCGGGGATACGTTCACCGGCCGTTCGGGCGTCGCGATCGACGACGCGGTGGAGTTGGCCAGGCGCGCGGCCGCTCGGACCGGGCAGATCCACGCCATCACCGCAGACGGCACGATCGCCCACGAACTCGGCGCCAGCGACAGCCAGGAACTCGCGGTCGCGATAGCCGCCGGGGTTGCCTACCTGCGGCTATTGCAGAACGCGGGCCTGGGAATCGCGGAAGCATTGCGGCAGATCAGTTTCCGCTTCGCTGCGACCGATGATCAGTTCCTGTCGATCGCAAAATTCCGTGCCGCCAGAGTGCTCTGGGCGCGGGTGGCTGAGGTGGCCGGCGCGCCCGAGGCCGGCGGAGCCCTCATGCACGCGGTGACTTCAGAGCCGATGATGGCCCAGCGTGATCCGTGGGTGAACATGCTGCGCACCACCTTGGCCGCTTTCGGCGCCGGAGTAGGTGGCGCGGACAGCGTGCGGGTACGCCAATTCGACGACGCGATCGCCGGTGGACTGGATTCGGTATCCCCGGCGTTCTCCGCGCGAATCGCCCGAAACACGCAGCTCCTGCTCATCGAGGAGTCCCATGTTGGCCGGGTGCTCGACCCCGGTGGCGGCTCCTGGTACATCGAGGACCTCACGGAAACCCTTGCGCAGCAGGCATGGTCGCTGTTCACCGAGATCGAGGGCGCCGGGGGATTCCAGGCGGCCGCCGAACTGATTCGGGAACGCATCGCCGCTACGCGCGCCCAGCGTGCCGACGACATCGCTCATCGGCGTACCTCGGTGACCGGAGTGAACGAATTCCCGAACCTGTCGGAAGCGCCGCTGCCACCACATGCCGCGGTGGGTTACCGGTACGCCGCCGAATTCGAGGCACTACGTGATCGATCCGACGCAGCCCTGGCCGCGTCGGGCGCCCGTCCGGCCGCGCTGCTGATTCCGCTGGGTCCGCTGGCAGAGCACAACGTGCGCACCACCTTCGCCTCGAACCTGTTGGCCTCAGGCGGTATCGAGGTCGTCAATCCCGGTGTACTCGACGCCGGATCCGTCGCGGGTGCCGTGGCGGATGCGGGAGCGCGCATCGCGGTGATCTGTGGGACCGATGCCCGCTACGCCGCTGAGGCGGGTGCGGTTGTCGATGCGGCCAGGGCGGCGGGGATCGCCGACGTCTACCTTGCGGGACCCGAGAAGTCCGTCGCGGAGGTCGCGCAGACGTCACGACCCGATGGCTTTCTGACCATGAAAATCAATGCTGTCGAAGCGCTTTCAGCCATATTGACCAAGTTGGGGGCGTGACATGACTGACCTCACCGATCTTTCGGTATCCGATACCACCCTGGGCAGTTTCGCTGATGTACCGCTGCACGGTGACCGCGCGCCGGTCGCGCCGGATGCTGCCGCCGTCGCGGCCGCGGTGAGTACCGCCGCCGGCGCTCACGGGTACACGCCCGAGCAACTCGACTGGGAGACGCCTGAGGCCATCACCGTCAAGCCCATCTATACCGCCGCAGACCGAGATGCCGTGCGGGAGCAGGGGTACCCACTGGATACCTTCCCGGGGCAGGTGCCGTTTCTGCGCGGGCCGTACCCGACGATGTACGTCAATCAGCCGTGGACCATCCGCCAGTACGCGGGCTTCTCCACGGCCGCCGAATCCAACGCCTTCTACCGCCGCAACCTGGCCGCGGGCCAGAAGGGCCTGTCGGTGGCCTTCGACCTGGCGACCCACCGCGGATACGACTCGGATCATCCGCGAGTACAGGGCGACGTCGGCATGGCCGGTGTGGCCATCGATTCCATCCTGGATATGCGTCAGTTGTTCGACGGGATCGACCTGGGGTCGGTATCGGTGTCGATGACCATGAATGGCGCGGTGCTTCCGATTCTGGCGCTGTACGTGGTGGCCGCTGAGGAACAGGGTGTCAGTCCCCAGCAGCTGGCCGGGACCATCCAGAACGACATCCTCAAAGAGTTCATGGTCCGCAACACCTACATTTATCCGCCGAAGCCGTCGATGCGGATCATCTCGGACATCTTCTCCTACACCAGCGCCAAGATGCCGAAGTTCAACTCGATCTCCATTTCCGGCTATCACATTCAAGAGGCCGGTGCCACAGCCGATCTCGAACTGGCATATACCCTGGCCGACGGCGTCGAGTACATCAAGGCGGGGCTGGAGGGCGGCCTGGACATCGATGTGTTCGCACCGCGTCTGTCCTTCTTCTGGGCCATTGGCATGAACTTCTTCATGGAGGTGGCCAAGCTGCGGGCCGGGCGTCTGCTGTGGAGCGAGCTGGTGGCGCAGTTCGATCCGAAGAGCGCCAAATCGCAGTCTCTGCGTACGCATTCGCAGACTTCCGGCTGGTCGCTGACCGCGCAGGATGTGTTCAACAATGTCGCCCGCACCTGCATCGAGGCGATGGCCGCCACCCAGGGGCACACCCAGTCGCTGCACACCAACGCCCTGGACGAGGCGTTGGCGCTGCCCACCGACTTCTCGGCACGTATCGCGCGTAACACCCAGCTGCTCATCCAGCAGGAGTCGGGCACGTGTCGTCCGATCGACCCATGGGGTGGCTCGTACTACGTGGAGTGGCTGACCCATCAGCTCGCTTCCCGTGCGCGCGAGCACATCCGGGAGGTCACCGAAGCCGGTGGGATGGCGCAGGCCATCGATCAGGGCATCCCGAAGCTGCGCATCGAGGAGGCCGCCGCACGTACTCAGGCACGCATTGACTCGGGCCGTCAGCCGGTGATCGGCGTCAACAAGTACCAGGTGGTCGAGGATCAGCAGATCGAGGTGCTGAAGGTCGAGAACTCACGGGTGCGCGCCGAACAGCTGGCCAAATTGCAGCAGTTGCGTGCCGAGCGTGATAACGACGCGGTGCAGCGTGCACTTGATGAACTGACCAGGGCCGCGGCTGATTCCAGCCGTGCCGGGGAAGACGGATTGGGCAACAACTTGATGGCGCTGGCCATCGACGCCGCTCGCCACAAGGCGACGGTCGGGGAGATCTCCGACGCGCTGGAGAAGGTCTACGGGCGCCATCAAGCCGAAATCCGTACCATCAGCGGCGTATACCGCGACGAGGTGGGAAGGGATGGCGCCGTCAACAGCGTGACGCAAGCGACCGAGCTCGTGCAAAAGTTCGCCGACGCCGATGGTCGCCGGCCGCGTGTGCTGGTCGCGAAGATGGGCCAGGATGGGCACGACCGTGGGCAGAAGGTGATCGCAACGGCCTTCGCCGATATCGGTTTCGACGTGGACGTGGGCCCGCTGTTCCAGACGCCGGAGGAAGTCGCACGCCAGGCCGCCGACAACGACGTGCACGTGGTCGGGGTGTCCTCGCTGGCCGCGGGACACTTGACTCTGGTGCCGGCGCTGCGCGAGGCCTTGGCAGAGGTGGGCCGCCCCGACATCATGATCGTCGTCGGCGGTGTCATCCCGCCCGGTGATTTCGATGAGCTGTACGCGGCGGGTGCCGCGGCCATCTTCCCTCCAGGGACCGTCATCGCTGAGGCCGCGATTGGGTTGTTGCACAAGCTGGCTGAACGACTCGGATACAAGCTCGCGTAAATGGACCTGAGCAACGCGATCCGTTCGGGTGATCGTTCCGCGCTCGCGAAAGCCATCACGCTGGTGGAGTCGACGCGCCCGGATCACCGAGCGCAGGCTCAGCAGTTACTGCTGGACATCTCGCCCGATGCGGGAGAAGCACTACGGGTCGGTATCACCGGTGTGCCCGGGGTGGGCAAGTCGACCACCATCGAGGCCCTCGGCATGTATCTCATCGAGCAGGGGCACCGGGTGGCGGTGCTGGCGGTCGATCCGTCATCCACTCGCACCGGAGGATCGATCCTCGGTGACAAGACCCGGATGGGGCGGCTCTCCGTACATCCCGATGCGTACATCCGTCCCTCGCCGACCTCAGGAACGCTGGGCGGGGTCGCCAAGGCGACCCGTGAGACGGTGGTGCTGCTGGAGGTGGCGGGGTTCGACGTCATTCTCATTGAGACCGTCGGTGTCGGACAGTCTGAGGTCACCGTCGCGAACATGGTTGACACCTTTGTGTTCCTGACGTTGGCACGCACCGGAGATCAGCTGCAGGGCATCAAAAAGGGTGTCCTGGAGCTCGCCGATATCGTGGTGGTGAATAAGGCCGATGGCGCCCATGCCATCGAGGCCCAGAAGGCCGCACGGGAATTGTCGGGTGCCTTACGCCTGATCTATCCGCATGACACCCTCTGGCGCCCACCGGTTCTCACCATGAGCGCATTGGAGAACAGCGGGGTGTCCGAGATGTGGGACACCGTCTTGCGGCACCGCGAAGTGTTGACGGAGGCGGGGGAGTTCGGGGCCAAACGCCGTCGCCAGCAAGTCGACTGGATGTGGGCGATGGTGCGTGATGCGGTGCTGGATCGGGTGCTCAACGCGCCGGATGTGAAGGCAGCGCGGGCGGATATCGAACAGCAGGTGCGCGAGGGAACCCTGACGCCGGCCCTGGCGGCCGAGCAACTACTCAAGCTCAGCTCGTAGTCGCGCGCGAGAGGATGTTCCATGGCCCTGGTCTTTCTCGATACCGAGACCACCGGGCTGCACCGTGAGCGCGAGCCATGGGAAATAGCGATCATCCGCCGTACCGATGCCGGGCAGCGGCAGCTGCACCTGTGCGTGGACGTTCAGGACTTGGATCTGGAATCGGCGGATCCCGCCGGCCTTGAGATCAGCGGATTCCACAAACGTCATCCGCAGGTGCGTATGCGGCCGCTGCAGTTCCCCCGCGTGTTCCGTGCCGCCGAGGCGGTGTCGCTCGTCGGGGAATGGACTGCGGGAGCCACCATCGTCGGGGTCATACCTCAATTCGATGCCGAGTGCCTGACGCGAATGTTCTTGGCGCACGGGGTTAGCCCGGCGTGGAATCCGGATCTTGTCGATGTTGTCGCAGTGACGGCGGCCCGGATCCGTGAACGCGGATTGATACCGGACGCCGACTATTCGAACCTGTCGCTGCAATTCGGGGTCAGAACGCCGAGTGCCGGTCAGCGGCACACGGCCCTGGGAGATGCACGCTGGGCCATGCGTTGGTACGACCGGTTATCGGAATGAGGACGTCGAGGATAGGTAGATGAGCTTGCGCCGGATGCCGGCGATCTCGCGCGCCACGGAGCGCAGCACCGCTCGTTCCTGTGGGGCAAGGGCGGCCAGTGACACGGTGTCGGACAGCTGCCGTCCGTCCTGCCAGGCTGCGGCCCGGGACCGCCACCGAAATCGCAGCAGCCACGCGAAGCAATCCCGCAGCGTCGAGGCATCGTCGGCGTCCAAGACCTTGGCGGCCGAGGCGGCGTCGAGGCGTTCCGGTGTCGCGAGGGCGTCCGATCCGGCGGACAACGCCGCCCAGCGGGCGATCTTCACCACGGGATCGATCGCCGCGACCTTGAGGTCGACAGCATCGGACTGCGTGGCGAATATCCGCAATCGCGAGGGGAACCCGGCGCGCACGGCCACCGCGTCCTGAAGCATGGCAAGCCGGATGGCGTAGTGCCGCTGTGCACAGCGGACGTTCTCACTGCGAAGTGCGTTGTCGGACAACAATGATCCCGAGTCAACCCCGCGAGAGTCGGCCATCAGCCCCGCCATCACGACACCCCGGTCCTCGGGCGGGTTGGCGCACCAACGTTCGATTCCCTCGAACCAGTTGGCCTTGCGGCGGCAGAATCGGCCGCGGCTTGCCAGGACTCCGTTGGCATCGCTGCCGATGTCTGCACGTTCGAGCATGGCGTGGACCTGAGCGGCCGTCTCCATGAGGTACGTCTTGCCGTCAGCGTCAACCTCGTCATCGACGACAAGCAGCGTCTCTACATCGGAACCGGGTGCCGCCTCGCCCCGGGCCACGCTTCCCGAGACGAACCATGCCCAGCCCGGATTCACACCGTTGGTGACGAGACGCGCCGACGCGTGGATGCTATGCCGCAACGCTTCCGACCAGGCTGCAGCCAGCGCCGCTTCCGGTGTACGCGCACGCACTTCGCGTGCCATCGCCGCCCGGACCGCGGCCACGGCCGCATAGAACTGTGCCTCGTCGGCGGCGATATCGATCTGCGTTATAGCCAGGGCGATCCCGTTCTCGGGCGGCACGTCGGCAGACATGGGGATGATTGTTACCTAGGTCGAGGCGATGGCGTGGGATATGAAATCTCGTACCGGGCGCGAAAGAGGCTGCCCGGAGCTCCAGATGATGCCGACGTCCCGGTGTGCGTCGGCATCCACGAGGCGCAACATCCTGAGATCGGGTGGGTAGGTGGTGGCATCGACGGGGAGCACCGTGACGCCCAGGCCCGCCGCCACCAGGCCCGCGACGGTGGTGAGATTGCTCGATTCGAGCACTATGCGTGGCTGGAATTGTGCGGCAGCACAGAGCTCTTCGAGAAGACGGCGCATGCCGTACCCGGGATGCATCCCAATGAAAGGCTCGTCGGCCAGATCGATCATCGATACGTCTTCGGCTTGTGCCAGCCGGTGATCCGTCGGTACGGCCACTCCCAGGCGCTGCCGGAAGAGGTTGCGCCATGCAAGATTTGCACGGCGAGGACGCGGCGAAACGATCGCGACGTCGAGATCGCCGTTCGCGACAAGGTCATCAAGGCTGCCTGCGGCGCCCTGCTCCAGCACGAACCGCACGTGTGGCGACGTCGCGGCGAAGCCGGCAATCAGCCGGGCGACGAGGGTGGGGCCAAAGGTGTGCAGGAATCCGAGCCGGATCTCACCTTCGGCGGGGTTGGCGAGGTCGTTGATGGTTCGGCGGGCGGAGTCCAGTTCCATCTGGGCGCGCCTGGCGTGCTGATAGAAGATCCGTCCCGACGGGTTCAGCGTGAGCCGCTTGCCGTGCCGGTCGAACAGTTGAGCGCCAAGCCGTCGCTCCAATCTGGCCAGCATCCGGGTGAGCGTGGGCTGGGCGAGCTGCAGTTGCTCGGCGGCGGCGGTCACGTTTTGTCGTTCGGCGAGTGTGATGTACCACTCGTAGTCGCCGTCGGCCACGCTGCCACCTCCTTATATGCGCAAATTGAATTATAGATCGTCACATCACTCATTTCCGTGATATGCCTGGTCGGGAGGAGCATCTCCTGTCATGGCGATGGCTCCAAGTACCGAGCACACCCCGGCGATCAGCGCCGCCGATCCCATACCCCACGAGACGGGCACCGCCGGATATCGGCGTCTGACGGGCGCCCTCTTCGCTGCCGGGCTTGCCACGTTCGCCGCTCTGTACGGCACGCAGGCGGTACTCCCGGCGCTCTCCGCGGATTTCGGTGTCAGTCCCGCCGCCGCCGCGCTGACGGTCTCGGTGACCACCGGAATGCTCGCGCTGTCGATCATTCCGGCAAGCGCGCTCTCGGAGCGGTACGGGCGTACCCGGGTGATGCTGGTCTCGGCAATCGCGACGACGATCATCGGGCTACTGCTCCCGGCCAGTCCCACCTTCGCGGTGCTGTTGATCGGCCGCGCCGCCGAAGGTGCAGCACTGGCGGGGATTCCGGCTGTCGCGATGGCGTTCCTCGCCGAAGAGGTACATCCGGGCTCACTGGGTTCGGCGATGGGCAGATACATTGCCGGCACGACGGTCGGCGGACTTTCCGGACGGCTCGTGGCCTCCTCGGTGCTCGATGTGAGTAATTGGCGGATCGCCTTACTGGGCAGTGGCGCAATGACTTTGGTATGCACAGTGTTGTTCGCGGTGCTGCTGCCGAAGTCCCAGTTCTTTGTGCCCAAGCGGGTGCGGGTCGGCACCACGATGCGGGTCCTGGGCGTGCACCTGCGAAACCCGGTCCTGCTCATCATGTTCGGGTTGGCTTTTGTGCTGATGGGCGGGTTCGTCACCGTGTACAACTACCTGGGCTATCGGCTGGTCGCCCCGCCGTTCGGTTTACCGACGGCCATTGCCGGTCTGTTGTTTCTGCTGTACCTGGCGGGAACGGTGTCCTCGGCGATGGCCGGGCGGCTGGCAGACCGTCGCGGCCGCGGCCTGGTGCTGATCTCGGCGGTGGCCATCACGGCGGTGGGGCTCGCACTGACCATCCCGGACTCGCTCATCACGGTGATCATCGGCGTGGGGGTGTTCACCGCCGGATTCTTCGCCGCGCATACCGTCGCGAGCGGCTGGGTTGGCGCCGTAGCGCAGCGTGACCGGGCCGAGGCGTCCGCGCTGTACCTGTTCAGTTACTACCTGGGCAGCTCGGTGGCAGGCGCAGCGGGCGGATTGGCGTATCAGGCCGGCGGGTGGGCGCTGACGGTGCTCTTCGTGAGCGCCCTCCTGGCGATTGCCCTGGTCCTGGCCTCCGTGATGATGCTCCGAAACCGTATCCGCTAAGGACCTGCGGTCGGATTCCGTTGTCCGTCAACCCAGAGCGAGCTGATCGGTCCCGCTCCACAGCTCGGTGTGATGTGACGGTAGTGCTCATCGTTGAAGCAGATTGTGTCGCAGTCCATCCAGTTCTTCTACTGTCAGCCCGAGCCCCCGCTGTACATAGTCAGTCATGCTGCCGTACTCCGCTGTTGCCTCCCCGAATGCTGCGTCCAGCCATCTAATGTCGACGTGGTTAGCGTCATCGCCGCTGATGTGAGCATTGCTGAGGAGATAGTCGCTTGCGATCACGTTGCGAGGAACTCCTAGAATTGTGAGGAGAACGGCTGTTGCCCAGCCGGTTCGGTCCTTGCCGGACGTGCAGTGGTACAACGTCGGCCCTGTGCCCCAAAGAATGTCCCGCAAGAACGTTGCGAGTTCCTGGCGTGCCTCGGACGTTGAGCTCAGCTGCTTATAGAGGGTTTCGCCTTCCTCGCGGGTCGTCGGCCCTGGCGAGTCCGCTGGAACATTCGCGATGAGCGGGGCCCAGACTTCTGCAGCGCCGGGGATGATCACATCTGGTGCCGCGGCCCGCTCTGCTGCGCTGCGAAAGTCCACAACCTGCGCAAGTTTCCGGCCTTGAAGCGCCTGAATGTCCTCTGGCGTGAGCGCGTTGAGGGCATTGCTTCGGTACACCGCACCTGTTTTGACGCGGTGGCCGTCGGCGGTCGCGTACCCCCCGATATCGCGCGCGTTCGGCGCACCGGCCAGACCCAACGATGCTCCACCTGCAGGTTCGGCCCAAGCAAGCGAACTTGGCACGACGGCCAGCGCCAGGAACGGCACAACAAAAGACAACAGGACGAATCGGCGCATGATTATTGATACCCCAACGTGCCTAGGTCAGCCACGACGCGGCGCGCTCCAGACCGCTATCCGACAAGTCGTCGTTAGTGACGGTCGTGCAGTACGTGACGTCGGCGATGAACATCGCGCTGACATCGTGTGGGCTCCCCGTGTTGTTATGCCACTCTGGCAAACAGTTTGGCCATATCAACACAGCCGAATAGAATTGTCGCCACAGACATCGATCCGGCCATCACCGGGGAGTCTCCGGAAGAAAGGATCCGTGCGCAGCACGGATCACCGAGTAGAACCGGACGGGTAGGCCCGTCACAGCCTGTGTGAGAGGCCCCGGGTAAGTAGGGGCAAGCGGGGTGGTACCGCGGAGGTACGCCGACGGCGTCCCATCGTCCCCGTGCCGGCGAGCACAGGGAGATGTACCGACTATGCCTGATGGTCTTCGCGCAAGCGGCTCATCCACAGACGCGTACCCACGCACCGATCTTGGCGCCGATCAGCGCAGCGGATCACCGAATCTTCCCGCGTTGGAGGAGCAGGTGCTGCGCTACTGGGACGCGGACGACACGTTCCGCGCCAGCATCGCCAATCGGGACGGCTCGCCGGAATACGTCTTCTACGATGGTCCGCCGTTCGCCAACGGGCTGCCTCACTACGGACATCTACTCACCGGGTACGTCAAGGACATCGTGCCGCGTTATCAGACCATGCGCGGACATCAGGTGTACCGCCGATTTGGTTGGGATACACATGGTTTGCCCGCTGAGCTGGAAGCCGAACGCCAGCTCGGCATCACCGACAAATCGCAGATCGACGACATGGGTATCGCCGAGTTCAACGACGCCTGCCGCGAATCGGTGCTGCGCTACACCAAAGAGTGGCAGGACTACGTCACCCGGCAGGCGCGCTGGGTGGACTTCGACAACGACTACAAGACGCTCGACCCGACCTTCATGGAGTCGGTCATCTGGGCGTTCAAGCAATTGTGGGACAAGGGACTGGCGTACGAGGGATACCGGGTACTGCCGTACTGCTGGCGTGACGAGACACCGTTGTCCAACCATGAGCTGCGGATGGACGACGACGTCTACCAGAGTCGCCAGGATCCCGCGGTCACCGTGGGGTACCGCATCGCGGGCAACGCGGACAGCCGGTGGGCGGTGCTCGACGGTGCACGCCTGCTGATCTGGACCACCACCCCCTGGACTCTGCCCTCGAATCTGGCCGTCGCGGTCAATCCAGAGGTGACCTACGCGGTGGTGAAACCCGAGGGCTCGGAGGAGCGTTACCTGTTGGCGCAGGCGCGAATCGGAGCCTATGCGCGCGAGCTGGGTGAAGAGCCGACCGTGCTGGACACGTACACCGGGGCCGAACTGCTGGGCCTGCGGTACCTTCCGCCGTTCCCGTACTTCCAGCAGGATGCGTCGCCGAATGCCTTCACGGTGCTCTCGGCTGATTACGTCACCACCGACGACGGCACCGGCATCGTGCATATGGCCCCCGCCTACGGTGAAGAAGACAAGAACGTGACCGACAAGGCCGGGATTACCCCCGTCACCCCGGTCGATTCAAAGGGCCGATTCGACGCCACCGTGCCCGATTACCAGGGCCAGCAGGTTTTCGATGCCAACGCGCAGATCATCAAAGACCTCAAGAACGGCACCGGTTCCGCGGGTATCAACGACGCCGTCCTGCTGCGTCACGAGACCTACGACCACTCGTACCCGCATTGCTGGCGCTGCCGAAACCCGTTGATCTATCGCGCGGTGTCGTCGTGGTTCATCAAGGTGACCGAGTTCCGCGATCGAATGGTGGAGCTCAACGAACAGATCACCTGGTATCCCGAACACGTCAAGCACGGCCAGTTCGGCAAGTGGCTGGAGGGTGCGCGGGACTGGTCTGTTTCCCGGAATCGATACTGGGGCAGTCCCATTCCGGTCTGGAAGTCGGACGATCCGGCGTATCCGCGCATCGATGTGTACGGAAGTCTCGATGAGCTGGAGCGCGACTTCGGGGTTCGTCCGACGAATCTGCATCGGCCGTACATCGACGAGCTGACCCGCCCCAACCCGGACGATCCGACCGGCAAGTCCACCATGCGCCGCATCCCGGACATCTTCGATGTCTGGTTCGATTCGGGCTCAATGCCTTACGCGCAGGTGCACTATCCGTTCGAGAACGCCGAGTGGTTCGACAATCACTTCCCGGCCGACTTCATTGTCGAATACATCGGCCAGACGCGCGGCTGGTTTTACGTCATGCATGTGCTGGCGACCGCGATCTTCGATCGGCCCGCGTTCAGAACCTGTGTGTCGCATGGCATCGTGCTGGGCAACGACGGCCAGAAGATGAGTAAGTCGCTGCGCAATTATCCCGATGTCAACGAGGTCTTCGATCGCGACGGATCCGACGCGATGCGGTGGTTCCTGATGGCATCGCCGATCCTGCGCGGCGGCAACCTGATCGTCACCGAGCAGGGCATCCGCGAGGGTGTGCGGCAGGTGCTCCTGCCGCTGTGGAACGCGTGGAGCTTCCTACAGCTGTACGCGCCCAAGCCGGGCACATGGCGCACCGATTCGACGCAGGTACTGGACAGGTACATCCTGGCCAAACTGGCGCAGCTGCGTGACGACCTCACGGCAGCCATGGATACCTGCGATGTCTCCGGGGCGTGTGAACACCTGCGGCAGTTCACCGACGCGCTGACCAATTGGTATGTCCGACGGTCACGTTCGCGGTTCTGGGACGAAGATGCGGATGCGATCGACACCCTGCACACCGTCCTGGAGACGACCTGCCGTCTGGCCGCACCGCTGCTGCCCCTGACCACCGAGGTGATCTGGAAGGGGTTGACGGGGGAGCGCTCCGTGCACCTGGCCGACTGGGTGCCCGAATCGGCACTGCCCGCCGATCCCGATCTGGTCGCCGCCATGGACGAGGTGCGAAAGGTGGCTTCCACTGGGTCTTCACTGCGCAAGGCCAAGAAGCTGCGGGTGCGCCTGCCGCTGCTGAAATTGACTGTCGCGGTGCCGAACCCCGAGCGATTGGAGCCCTACCGGGCACTGATCGCCGATGAGCTCAACGTGAAATCCGTCGAACTCACCGACGATATCGCCGGCTACGGCAAGTTCGAGTTGACCGTCAATGCGCGCGCCGCGGGCCCGCGGCTGGGTAAAGAGGTGCAAACCGTCATCCGTGCGGTCAAGGCCGGCGATTGGGCGCAGCAGGCCGACGGAACCGTCGTCGCGGCCGGAATCACCCTGCAGGAGGGTGAGTTCGACTCACGGCTGGTGGCCGCGGAGCCCGATTCCACGGCGGCCCTTCCCGAGGGCGGGGGATTGGTCATCCTCGATGACACCGTCACCGAGGAGCTGGAGGCCGAGGGGTGGGCGCGCGATCTCATCCGGGAGCTTCAGGACCTTCGCAAGTCGTCGGGTCTGGAGGTGTCCGACCGTATCGAGGTCACCCTCGAGGTTCCCGCCGAGCGCAGTGCCTGGGCCGAACGTCACCGCGATCTGATCGCCGGTGAAATCCTGGCCACGACACTGGAAATCGGCGAAGCCGGCCAGAATATGCGGACACCCGCCACCGATCTCGGTGACGGGGTCCGGGTGTCCCTGAAGAAGACGGCGGGCTAGTACGCCGGTTCTAGGCGGCCTTCACCGCGCGCCAGCGCTGATTGCCGCCGTCGAGGTGATGCTCGATATCGGTGAAACCCGCAGCCCGCAAGCGACCCGGCAGCGATGTCGTCGGCACCGGGTTGTAGGTGTCACCGATGTGCAGCAGCCGGAAGAAGGTGGAATGCACTCCGTCGCTGCCGGCGAAGACACCGCCGGGGGCCAGCACCCTGTGCGCCTGTGCGAACAGCTGGTCCTGCAGATCAGCTGTCGGGACATGGTGCAGCATGGTGAAGCACACCACGGAGCTGAAGCGGTCGTCGTCGAAACCGAGCTTGGTGCCGTCGCCCTGCATCACGGTCGCCTGATCGCTATAGAGCCGCTGTAGCCGGGAGGCCATGGTGTCGTCGATCTCGACGGCGGTCAGCTGCGGGGTGCGTTTGGTCAGCACGCGCAGATTCGCGCCATAACCGGGCCCGATCTCCAAGGTGTCCGCACCGAGCTCAACGCCCTGCAGCGCCCACGGCAGGAGCTGCGACTCGGTCTTACGTGCCCACATCTCCGAGCTACAACACCACCGGTGCACCAAGTTCATTGCCATGACATCAGGCTAGGGACGTATCGGCTGTCCGAGTAGCGTGATTCAGCCATTTCCTATCGGAGTTCGGCCATCGGGTGGCAACTGTGGTGCTCAGCGTCGCGGGATCGCCGGACAGGGCACGTCCGACCTGCGCAATACGATGATCGCGTGTGTGCTGCCGGTCGATGGGTTCTGCACCTCGACATGGACGCCTTCTTCGCCTCGGTCGAGCAGCTGACCCGGCCAACCCTGCGTGAGCGACCGGTCCTTGTCGGCGGCACGGGAGGTCGGGGCGTGGTGGCCGGCGCGAGCTATGAGGCCCGGGTTTTCGGTGCCCGCTCGGCTATGCCCATGCACCAGGCGCGGCGCCTCGTGGGCATCTCCGCCGTTGTGCTGCCGCCTCGCGGGGCGGTGTACGGCGTCGCGAGCCGAAGGGTGTTCGCGACGGTGCGATCGATGATTCCGGTGCTGGAACAGCTCTCCTTCGACGAGGCTTTCGGAGAGCCCGCCGAACTGGCCGGGGCCACAACCGAAACGGTAGGCCAGTACATCGAGGAACTTCGTTCCCGGGTGCTGGTCGAGACCGGGCTCACCGCATCGGTCGGGGCGGGGTCGGGGAAGCAGCTCGCCAAGATCGCATCGGGATTGGCCAAACCCGACGGGGTGCGGATCATCGCTCCGGCGGAGGAACGCGCACTGCTCGAGGATCTGCCGGTGCGCAAATTGTGGGGAATCGGACCCGTTGCCGAAGAGCGGCTGAACCGCCTGGGAATCAACACTATTGGCCAGTTCGCGGCGCTGCAGACCGGTGAGGTGGCCTCGGTGCTGGGCGGCACGATCGGCCCCGCGCTGCATCAACTCGCACGGGGGATCGATGAGCGTCCGGTCGCCGAACGAGCCGAAACCAAACAGATCAGCGCCGAATCCACCTTCGCCGATGATCTGACGACTCTCGATCAATTGCGCGAGGCCATCGAACCCATCGGCGCCCACGCCCACCGGCGATTGATCAAGCATGGTCGCGGGGTGCGTACCGTCACCGTCAAACTTCGCCGCTCAGACATGAGCATCCTGACCAGATCGGCGACTCTGCCCTACGCCACCACTGAACGCGCGGTACTGATGTCGGCTGCGCGCCGGCTGCTACTCGACCCTGTTGAGATCGGCCCCATTCGCCTTGTTGGCGTGGGATTCTCGGGATTTTCCGACACCCAGCAGGCCTCTCTTTTTCCCGACCTGGACCAGACCGAATCGATTGCCGAGACCGATGAGGCTGCATCGGCTGTCGCCACGCCGGAACCACACGCGGTGAGCTGGGGCGTCGGCGACGACGTCAGCCATCCCGAGTTCGGGCACGGTTGGATCCAGGGCACCGGGCACGGCGTCATGACCGTGAGATTCGAGACACGTGGCAGCGGGCCCGGCATCGCGCGCACCTTCGGCGTCGATGACCGGGATGTCACCCGTGCTGATCCGGTGGCCAGTCTGGACTGGCCGCAGGAGTCAGCCGAGCCGACCGACGACGGCGCGCAGATCTGATCCGGTGGCCAGTGCCGCCATCAACAGCACCCGCGCCTGTGCGGAACGTAGCCGGGGCACCACCACCGCACCGGCGTCGATCAATCTCTGGCCCGGCGCATATCCGGCCGTCAGCGCCCCGCCCGGCACCCGGGTGGTCACCAGCACGCGTATCCCGTTCTCGACGAGACGCGAAACTGTCTCGATGACAACGTCATTGGCGTTACCTGCGCCCATCGATTCCAGCACCAGTCCCTGGGCGCCGGCTCGCACGTAGGAGTCGAGCGCCACCGCGTCGGCGCCCGGGTACAGGCTCACGATGTCGACGCGGGGTAACGCGGCGCGGGTCACGGTGCCAAGGAATGGGGCGGGGGCATCGCCGCTGCGAACGAACACGCCGTCGCGCACATGCCCGACGGTGGTGGCACCGGCGAATCCGGCGGGATCGGCCAGATCGATCTTGCGCAGGCCTGGCGCCGCATACACCTGCCCGGCGAAGCACACCACCACGCCCAGAGTCTCGCCGCTTGCGGCCACCGTCAACGCATCGCGAAGATTTCCCGGGCCGTCGGATTCGGGGTGGTCGCCACTGCGCTGCGCCCCGGTGAGGACGACGGGTACCTGCACCGCGCAGGTCAGTGCGAGCCAGAGCGCGGTTTCCTCCAAGGTGTCCGTGCCATGCGCGATGACGACTCCGGAGGCGCCGCCGGCGATATGGGCGCGGATGGACGCGGCGATCTGCTGCCAGCGCTGCGGGGTCATTTCCGAGCTGTCGATCGTCATCAGGTCGTCGACCACGACCTCGCCGTACCCTGACGCCGCGAGCAGGTCATCACCTGAACTGCGGTGCCGGGCGATGCCGTCGCTGCCCACCTCGGTCGCGATGGTTCCGCCGGTGGTCAGCAGCACAAGGGTCGGTGACGGGCCTTTGGGGCGAAGAGCATCGGGCACAGCGGCGATCATCGCAGACACGCTGCGCAAAGCGCCTCACCGAGTAAGGGATGATGGGTGGCGTGAGTGACGAGCCCGAGACCGCCCCGAAGCCCAAGCGGCGGATAAAACTGCTGCTCATCGTGGCGGCGGTGGTACTCGCGGTGGATGTCGTCAGCAAGGTTCTCGCCGTCAAACTGCTGCAGCCCGGTAAGCCGGTGCCCATCATCGGCGACACCGTCAGCTGGACGCTGGTGCGTAACTCGGGCGCCGCGTTCTCCTTCGCCACCGGATACACCTGGGTGCTGACCCTCATCGCCATCTCGGTTGTGGTGGGAATCCTGCTCATCGGCCGCCGGTTGGTCTCCACGTGGTGGGCGATCGGTTTGGGCATGATTCTCGGCGGTGCGCTGGGCAATCTTGTCGACAGGTTCTTTCGGGGACCCGGGCCACTGCGCGGTCACGTGGTCGACTTCCTCTCGGTGGGGTGGTGGCCGGTCTTCAATGTGGCCGATCCGGCGGTGGTAGGTGGGGCGATCCTGCTGGTGGCGCTGTCACTGTTCGGCTACGACTACGACTCCGACGAGCGCTCGACGCGAGGAGCATCGAGCACAGACGACGAGACGACGCCGGACGACGCCGACGCGCAGGCTTCCCAGATCAAGCCGACATGACCTCGCGTTCCCTGCCGGTGCCCGACGGCCTGTCCGGCATGCGGGTCGACGCCGGGCTGGCACGCCTGCTCGGGCTATCGCGCACGGCCGCGGCAACTCTCGCCGAAGAGGGCGCGGTGCTTCTCGATGGGGTTGCGGTCACCAAGTCCGAGAAACTCACCGCGGGTACCTGGCTAGAGGTCACCCTCCCCGAACCCAAGGCCCCGCCGGAGAATCGGGTCGAGGCCATCGAGGGCATGAAGATTCTCTACGCCGATGACGATCTGGTCGCCGTCGACAAACCAGCGGGCGTCGCGGCCCATGCCTCTGTCGGCTGGAGCGGTCCCACCGTGCTCGGCGGGCTCGCCGCAGCCGGGTTCCGGATGACTACCTCCGGTGTGCCCGAACGCAAGGGAATCGTGCACCGCCTGGACGTCGGAACCTCGGGCGTCATGGTTGTCGCGTTGTCGGAGAAGGCTTACACCGAGCTCAAACGCGCCTTCAAGTACCGGCGCGTCGAGAAGCGCTATCACGCTCTCGTACAAGGACATCCGGACCCGTCCAGTGGCACCATCGATGCCCCCATCGGGCGGCACCGGGGACACGACTGGAAGTTCGCCGTGGTCGAGGACGGGCGTCATTCGATCACCCACTACGACACCCTTGAGGCGTTCGTGGCGGCCAGCCTGCTGGACATACATCTGGAAACCGGTCGCACCCACCAGATCCGGGTGCATTTCTCGGCCATCAAACATCCCTGCTGCGGTGATCTGACCTATGGCGCGGATCCGACGCTGGCTGCCAAGCTCGGGCTGGAACGGCAATGGCTGCACGCCAAGTCGCTGGCCTTCACACATCCGGGCGATGGTCGCTGGATGGAAATCACCAGCGAGTATCCGGACGATCTGGCGCACGCGCTCGACGTCCTGCGATGAGTGGGATCGTCGCCGCTCCCGAAGAGAATCGTCTGAAGTCCGGATACCTGTTCGGTGCGGCCGCCTATTTCATGTGGGGATTGTTTCCCGCGTTCTTCCCGCTGCTGAAGCCGGCCAGTGCGCTGGAGATCCTGGCGCACCGGATGATCTGGACGCTGCTGCTGATGGTGATCGTCGTCGCCGTTTCCGGGCGATTGCGCGATCTCATCGCGATGGGGCCGCGCAACTGGTTCCTCCTCGCGGGTGCCTCGGCTCTCATCGCCCTCAACTGGGGTGTCTACATCTATGCCGTCAACTCGGGGCATGTCCTGGACGCCGCGCTCGGATACTTCGTCAACCCGTTGGTGACGGTGTTGTTGGGTGTGCTGATCTTCCGGGAGCCGCTCAGCCGATGGCAGTTGCTGGCCCTGGTACTGGCAGTCACGGCAGTCATCGTGCTCACGATCAACTACGGGCAGCTGCCGGTCATCACCTTGGTCCTGGCCGTCTCGTTCGCCGGGTACGGAGCCATCAAGAAGACGGTGACTGTCGATCCGCGGGTGAGCCTGACGGCCGAGGGAATCGTCGCGGCACCGTTCGCGCTGGCCTATGTGGCGTTTCTCAGTCTCGCCGGGCAGCAGCACTTCCTTGGCTATACCCACGGTCACACCGCGCTGATCGTGTTCAGCGGTGTGGTGACAGCGCTGCCGCTGCTGATGTTCGGAATTGCGGCACAACGCATTCCACTGGTTACCCTTGGGTTGCTGCAGTACCTGACACCATCGCTGCAGATGCTCTGGGGTGTGCTGGTCAAGCATGAGGCGATGCCCCCGGAGCGGTGGGCCGGCTTTGCGCTGATCTGGGCGGCGCTGGTCGTCTTCACGGTCGACGCGGTGCTCAGTGCGCGCCGGGTGCGGCCCGCCACGACCTGACACACAGTCATCGCCGCCGCCGCGCCATTGCGTTGCGCCGACGCCGGACACAGCGGATCGCACGCGATTCCCGCCGACTGGGTGCGCTGGGACTCGTCTCGAACCCGTGGTTGACGCTGTTGCGCGATGCGGCGCTGCGGGCCACACGGGGTATGTCCCTACGGCAGATGGATCGGGTGCTGCAATGGCAGCCGCCACCCGTGCGAGGATTCGTCGGGAAAACGGGCCCTGATCGTTGCTGACGGGGCTTTTGTGACCGCTGTGATTCGGGTAGCTGGATGAGCGGGGCGACACACCCCCGACACGCCCGGGACTGTCGGACCCTCGCCATAAACTGACCCCTCTAGCGATTGACGCCCCCATCGTGGGTCGGTACGAAAGGCACGTGTGAGCTCCTCGAATTCTTCGTTCGTGCACCTGCACAACCACACCGAGTACTCGATGCTCGATGGTGCGGCGAAGATCAAGCCGATGCTTGCCGAGGTTGAGCGCCTCGGCATGACGGCGGTCGGCATGACCGACCACGGCAACATGTACGGCGCCAGCGAGTTTTACAACGTCGCCAGTGCGACCGGGGTCAAGCCCATCATCGGCATCGAGGCCTACATCGCGCCGGCCTCTCGGTTCGACACCAAGCGTGTCTTCTGGGGCGATCCGGGGCAGAAGTCCGATGACGTGTCCGGTTCGGGTTCCTACACCCACATGACGATGGTCGCCGAGAACGCGACAGGACTGCGCAACCTGTTCAAGTTGTCCTCACTGGCCTCATTCGAGGGCCAGCTGGGTAAATGGGCGCGCATGGACGCCGAGCTCATCGCCGAGCACGCCAGCGGCATCATCGCCACCACCGGATGTCCTTCCGGCGAAGTGCAGACCCGGCTCCGTCTCGGTCAGGAGGCCGAGGCACTCGAAGCCGCCGCCAAATGGCAGCAGATCTTCGGCAAAGAGAACTTCTTCCTGGAGCTGATGGACCACGGGCTGTCCATCGAACGCCGGGTGCGCGAGGGACTGCTGGAGTTGGGCAAGAAGCTCGGCATACCTCCGCTGGCCACCAACGACTGCCACTACGTCACTAAGGACCACTCGCACAACCACGAAGCACTGCTGTGTGTGCAGACCGGCAAGACCATGTCGGACCCCACGCGCTTCAAGTTCGACGGTGACGGCTACTTCCTGAAGCCGGCGTCCGAGATGCGCGACCTCTGGGATGACGCCGTGCCCGGCGCGTGTGACAACACCCTGCTCATCGCCGAGCGGGTGCAGTCGTACGAAGACGTCTGGAGCTTCAAGGACCGCATGCCGGTGTTCCCGGTGCCCGAGGGTGAAGACCAGGACTCCTGGCTGCGCAAGGAGGTGGACCGTGGACTGGAGCGTCGCTTCGACGGCGTCCCCGGCGGTGTACCCGAGGAGTACTTCACCCGTGCGCACTACGAGCTGGACGTCATCAAGCAGAAGGGTTTCCCCGCATACTTCCTGGTCGTCGGGGACTTGGTCACCCATGCCAAGGAAGTCGGAATCAGGGTGGGCCCGGGCCGTGGATCGGCGGCCGGATCGCTCGTCGCCTACGCGCTCGGGATCACCAACATCGATCCCATCCCGCACGGGCTGCTGTTCGAGCGCTTCCTGAATCCGGAACGACCGTCGGCACCCGATATCGATATCGACTTTGACGACCGTCGCCGCGGTGAGATGGTTCGGTACGCCACCGATAAGTGGGGCAGCGACCGGGTCGCGCAGGTCATCACCTTCGGCACCATTAAGACCAAGGCGGCGCTGAAGGACTCGGCGCGTATCCACTACGGCCAGCCCGGATTCGCTATCGCCGACCGGATCACCAAGGCGCTGCCACCGCCCATCATGGCCAAGGACATTCCGCTTTCGGGTATCACCGACCCCGAACACGAGCGGTACAAAGAGGCCGCCGAGGTTCGCACCCTGATCGACACCGATCCCGATGTGCGGACCATCTATCAGACCGCCCGCGGGCTGGAAGGCCTGATCCGCAACGCGGGTGTGCACGCCTGTGCCGTCATCATGAGCTCGGAGCCACTCACCGACGCCATCCCGCTGTGGCGGCGCGCGCAGGACGGCGCCATCATCACCGGCTGGGACTATCCGTCGTGTGAGGCCATCGGCCTGCTGAAGATGGACTTTCTGGGGTTGCGCAACCTGACCGTCATCGGTGATGCGCTGGACAACATCAAGGCCAACAGGGGCATCGATCTGGACCTGGATCATCTGCCGCTGGAAGATCCGGCCACCTACGAATTGCTCTCCCGCGGTGACACTCTCGGCGTGTTCCAGCTCGACGGCGGGCCCATGCGGGATCTGCTGCGCCGCATGCAGCCCACCGGATTCAACGACATCGTGGCCGTGCTGGCGCTGTACCGCCCCGGCCCGATGGGCATGAACGCCCACAACGACTACGCCGACCGCAAGAACGGTCGCCAGCCGATCAAGCCGATTCACCCCGAGCTGGAGGAGCCCCTCAGGGACATCCTCTCGGAGACCTACGGTCTGATCGTCTACCAAGAGCAGATCATGTTCATCGCCCAGAAGGTCGCCTCGTATTCCATGGGTAAGGCCGATGCGCTCCGCAAGGCCATGGGCAAGAAGAAGCTTGAAGTGCTGGAAGCCGAATACAAGGGCTTCTACGAGGGCATGACCAATAACGGCTTCTCCGAGAAGGCCGTCAAGGCGTTGTGGGACACGATTCTTCCGTTCGCCGGATACGCGTTCAACAAGTCGCACGCCGCCGGCTACGGATTGGTGTCGTTCTGGACCGCCTACCTCAAAGCCAACTACCCCGGCGAGTACATGGCCGGGCTGCTCACCTCCGTGGGTGACGACAAGGACAAGGCGGCCGTCTATCTCGCCGATTGCCGTCGTCTGGGCATCACGGTGCTGCCGCCGGACGTCAATGAGTCGGTCCACAACTTCGCCTCGGTGGGGGAGGACATCCGTTACGGGCTCGGCGGCGTGCGAAATGTCGGTGCCAACGTGGTGCAGTCCCTGATCGCCACCCGGGAGTCAAAGGGCGCCTTCACCGATTTCTCGGACTATCTGCACAAGATCGACATCGCGGCCTGCAACAAGAAGGTTACGGAATCGCTGGTGAAGGCCGGGGCCTTTGACTCGCTGGGGCATTCCCGCAAGGGCCTTTTTCTCGTCCAGTCCGATGCCGTCGACTCGGTGCTGGGCACCAAGAAGGCCGAAGCGATGGGGCAGTTCGACCTCTTCGGCGGTGCGGGAGATGACGATGCCGACGCATCCAGCGTGTTCGCCATCAAGGTGCCCGACGAGGAATGGGAAGAGAAGCACAAGCTCGCGCTCGAGCGAGAGATGCTGGGGCTGTATGTATCCGGGCACCCACTCAACGGGGTGGCGCACCTGCTGGGCCGTCAGACCGACACTCAGATTCCCACGATCCTCGAAGGCGACATCGCCAATGACACTCAGGTGCGGGTGGGCGGAATCCTCGCCTCGGTCAACCGTCGGGTCAACAAGAACGGAATGCCCTGGGCTTCCGCACAACTCGAGGACCTAACCGGTGGCATCGAGGTGCTCTTCTTCCCGCAGGCGTATTCGGTGTACGGTGCCGAGATCGCCGATGACGCGGTCGTTCTGGTGAACGCGAAGGTGGCGATCCGCGATGACCGGATTTCACTGATTGCCAATGACCTTGTGGTGCCCGACTTCTCGCAGGCTTCCGACGATCGTCCGGTTGCGGTCACGCTGCCGACGCGGCAGTGCACCATCGACAAGGTGACCGCACTCAAGCAGGTGTTGGCGCGGCATCCCGGGACCAACCAGGTCCATCTGCGTTTGATCAGCGGAGAGCGTGTCACCACCCTCGAACTCGATCAGTCGCTTCGGGTGACGCCATCATCGGCGCTGATGGGTGACCTCAAGGCGCTACTCGGGCCGGGCTGCCTGGGCGGCTAAGTCTGCGCGTGTCGGGTCGCTGCGGCATCGGCGAGCTCGGGCACGACGGGATCGGCGGAGTCGAGCCATTCGGCCTGATCGGCCACTACACCGGTCAAGATTTTGCGTGCGGTCGCCAGTAACTCGGCTACGCGCGGTGAGGTCAGTGTGTACAGCACGGACAGTCCTTCGCGGCGGGCGGTCACCAGGCCGGCACGCCTTAATACGGCCAGCTGCTGCGACAGGTTGGCCGCCTCGATACCCACTTCGGGCAGCATTTCCGACACGGCTTGATCGCGCTCGCTGAGCAGCTCCAGCACCCGAATCCGCACCGGATGGCCCAATGTCTTGAAGAAGTCCGCCTTCATTCGGTACAGCGGTTGACGCGCATCCATATCCAGTCCACCTCACCACACAACAACTTGCAAAGATTAGCAACCCGGCAACACCGCAGGACAGGGGCCCGTCTATAGTTCCTGACGGCTCTCGTCGGGGCCTTACCTGTACTCAGCAGGGCTGTCTGCTGCTCACTCCGGCGAGAGCCGCATAAGACGCCAGGAGTGTGTATGACAACGGATCGGCCCACCGCGGGGCAGTACATCACCTACGCCTACGGAAAGCGCTTGCCCGACTCGATGCGGGATTGGGTGACCAACGATCTGTCCGGCCCCGGAGCGGTGCGGCGGCACATGATCCGGTACGTGATTCCGCCGCATTTCATCCTGGCGCCGTTCTGGCTCCTACCGGGTGGACTGCTGTTGCATGTGGCGATCACCCTGCCCATCTACGTCTGGGCGATCCTGATGACCCACGCTCTCAACAAGATCTGGCGCCGCTACCGGTTGGCCCAGCACGATCTGGACCCGAAACTCGCCGATATCGGTAACCGCGAAAAGCATGCGCGCAAGCACCAGACCTATGCCCAGCGCTACGGCGCGCGCCCGGAGTCGACCGACACCTACTCCAGCAGCGACCCCATCTGAGAAGCGTTCAACGCCGCGTCCCTGCCCAGGGCTCTTCATTCTTCTTCCGCCGTGCCGCCTCGGCGTTCCGGTCCTTGGCCCATTGCTGCTCGAAGGTCAGTCCGGGCCGTGCGCTGGGGATCCGGTTCATCGCCCGGCTGAGCCAGCGCGGCGGGGTGGCCGGCTCCCATTGCGGGAACGTGACACTGAGCGAATACATGGTCTTCAGAACGACGAACACGCCGAACAGCGCGGAGGGCGCGTCGGTGACCGCGACCGCGAACATCCCGAAAATCAAGGTGAGGTGCACGACGGCAACGCGCATGAAGCCGCGGCTTGCCATCACCTCCAGCTGCCAGAAAGACCAGCGGCGCAGTGATGGAAGATCGATCAGAAAGTCGACGGCCAGCGCGACAAGAACCTGCAAGCATCCGAATACGACAGTGTGCCAATCGATGCCAATCAGTGCGGCCTTGCCGTTGTGGGTGAGTAGCAACACGATGACGGCCAGGAAGAACCCGTGCGCCGCCGAAAAGATGAGAGTCGTGAAGAGGAATCCCTTGATGAAGGAAGTTCGGGAGTAGCGCTGATCCGGTCCCGGTGCCTCGTACCGGAAGTGCCCGTGGCGCGGACTCCACCGCTTGTGAAGAAGTGCCCGGAGTGCGACGAACAGGGACGCCACCACGGTCTCGAACCAGTAGACAGCCAGCGTCGTGCCGGCGGTCCACCCGCCCACGAACCAGCCGGTGAGGGGAATCGCGTTCACCGCGAGCATCGTGGCCAGGTGCAGAATCCGGTTGAGAGTCCCGGGGACCTCCGATGTCGTGGCCGAGCCCTGCGGGATCACCACTAGCCCAGAATGTTCACGGCGCGGGCCAGCACCAGCGCCACAGTGGACAGCGCGACCATCGACTGCAGGGTCATCAGCATCTTCGCCCAGCGCGACAAGGGCATGGTGTCGGTGGGGGAGAACGCGACGACGTTGGTGAAGCTCACGTAGAGGTAGTCAGGGAACTTCGGGCGCCAATCTGGCGGAGCGAGTTCGGGATTGGCCATCTGCGGAAACATGAAATCCGGGTGCGGCCGTTCGGTGGTGTGGCGCGCGAACGGTCCGCCGCGGTCGAACTCCCAGTACCACATGCCGAACACGATGATGTTGGTGATGAAGATGGCCAGGCCACTGCCCAGGAGTACCCGCGGATTGTCACCCATCTGCCCGGTGACGATCTTGTAATCCAGCAGCGCCGCCGAGATGGTGTTGTCGGCGGTGATCGCAGCGATCAGCACATATGTCGCCCAACGCCCGAGAGTTGTTGAACGCGTGAACTTTATCGGGTTCAGGATCACCAGGACTACCAGGAGCGCGGACTCAAGGGCCGGGAGCGGCCAACGCGGCGTCAGATTGAACTGTGCGGGGATGGCCAGCTGAAGGCCGATCGCCGCGACAAGAGCGATAAGAACCGGTATTCGGCTTTCCGGAGCGCCGGGGCGCAACCAGGAAGGGAGATGTTTCTCGGCGGCCAGTACGTCATCGGTCACCTCGTGGGCCAGCCGCTCCATGCGGTGCTCACCGGGATGCCCGGCGGCCGATTGGCTTGGTGAAGACATGGGGATGTATTACACCCCGTTGGATGGTTCTGCTCAGTGAATGAACGAGCCGGTCAGCCAGACCATGCTGGCCACAGCGGCGGCCGAGAGCACCGCGGTCGACAGCGATGCCACCAGCAAGAGCGCCACCACGAACACCGCCGTGCCGACTCCCAATGCCAGCAGCTTGTAGGCGGGCACGGCGGCGACGTCAATCGGCCGCACTCCATGTGCTGCGCGCTCGAACGTCGTCATGAATGAAGGATATGCCTAACCGGGAAGTTCGGTCAACCGAACACTCCCATCGTGGCCTCTAAAACTAAAGTCGCGGGGTGTCCGATGCGGGCAGGGCTGCCGGGCGTTCGGCATTATCGGCGTGATTCCCCGATGCCTGGGGCGATACAGTTGTCGGCATGCCATTAACCGGTGAATACGAACCCAGTGGACTCGATTGGTCGCAGAAGCAGGTGGCCAAGATCATCGAGAGTGGGACCACCGACGGCATCACCATTGCGGACATGCCGGTGATCCTGCTGACCACACTGGGCGCGAAGTCCGGCAAGCTGCGCAAGATCGCCCTGATGCGCGTGGAGCACAACGGTGAGTACGCCATCGTGGCCTCGCTGGGCGGTGCACCCAAGAACCCCGTCTGGTACTACAACGTCAAAGAGAACCCGCTCGTCGAGCTGCAGGACGGCAGCATCACCAAGGACTACCAGTCACGCGAGGTGGTCGGCGACGAGAAGGCACAGTGGTGGGATCGCGCCGTCGAGGCCTACCCGCCGTATGCGGAATACCAAACCAAGACCGACCGTCAGATCCCGGTTTTCGTGCTGACACCTGTCTCTTGAGCACGGCTCAGGCCGTCACCGCCAGTGATATCGACGCGGCGGCCAAGCGCATCGACGAGGTGGTGCACCCGACTCCCGTCCAGCACGCCGATCGCCTGTCGGCGCTCACCGGGGCCAACGTCTATCTCAAGCGTGAAGATCTGCAATCGGTTCGCTCGTACAAGCTGCGTGGTGCGTTCAACCTCTTGATGCAGCTCAGCGACGAGGAGAAGGCTGCGGGCGTCGTGTGCTCCAGCGCCGGAAACCACGCCCAGGGGTTCGCGTTGGCCTGCAATTCGATGGGTGTACACGGGCGTGTGTACATCCCCAGTAAGACTCCGAAGCAGAAGCGGCAACGGATCATCTATCACGGCAACGGGTTCGTTGAGCTCATCGCTGTCGGGCACGGCTACGACGAGGCGGCCGCGGCGGCCAAGGCCGACGCCGAACGCACCGGGGCCACCCTTGTTCCGGCGTTCGACGATCCGCGGACCATTGCCGGGCAGGGCACCATTGCCGCCGAGATCCTCGACCAGCTCGATGTCCGGCCGGACGTTGTGGTGGTCCCGGTCGGTGGCGGCGGGTGCATCTCCGGGATCGTCACGTACCTGCGGGAACGGGCTCCTCAGGTGCGGGTCGTCGGTGTCGAGCCGGCCGGTGCGGCGTGCATGGCGGCCGCGATGCGGGCCGGTGGACCGGTCCCACTCGATCATGTCGATCCGTTCGTCGACGGCTGCGCGGTACAGGTGGCCGGCGCGGTTCCGTACCGGCTACTGGCTGCGGCCGGAGAGACATTGACGTTGATGACCGTCGACGAAGGTGCCGCTTGCACGGCCATGCTCGAGCTGTACCAGAACGAAGGCATCATCGCCGAGCCCGCCGGCGCGCTGTCGGTCGCCGCGCTGTCAGAACTGGAGCTGGCCCCCGGTGAGACGGTTGTCTGCCTGATTTCCGGTGGCAACAACGATGTGTCGCGGTACGGCGAGATCCTGGAGCGCTCATTGGTGCACCTGGGGCTCAAGCACTACTTCCTGGTCGACTTCCCGCAGGAGCCGGGTGCATTGCGCCGATTCCTGGGCGACATACTCGGGCCCAACGACGACATCACGCTGTTCGAGTACGTCAAGCGGAACAACCGCGAGATGGGTGCCGCCCTGGTGGGCATCGAGCTCAGCAGTGCCGAGGATCTCGCGGGCTTGCTGGACCGCATGTACGCGTCGGACCTTGATATCGAACGGCTGGAACCGGATTCGGCGGCATTCCGCTACCTGACGTAGCGCCGGCTATCCGCTCTTGCGCAGCACGACCAGGGCGCGGTCCTGCACGCGCACGGCCTTGCCCGCGTCGACTATCGCCGAGCATTGTCCGTCGGGTTCGGCAGTGTCGAGGACGGCTGTCCACTGCGTCGCATAGTCGCCGTCGGGTGTCACGAAATCCAGCGGTTCGTCATAGGCGTTGAAACACAGCAGGAACGAGTCGCCCGACACACGTTCGCCGCGGGCATTGGGTTCGGGGATCGCATCGCCGTTGAGGAAGACGGCCAGACTCTTGCCGAAACCGCTGTCCCAGTCGGCCGTGGTCATTTCCTCGCCCGCGGGTGTCAGCCACGCGATGTCGCGTACCTCCTCGCCCTCGCGGATGGGTCGTCCGGCGAAGAAGCGGCGGCGGCGGAACACCGGGTGCTGTTTACGCAGCGCGATCACCGTTCTGGCGAACTGCAGCAGGTCGGAATTTGTTTCAGCCAGCTCCCAGTCCATCCAGGACAGTGTCGAATCCTGGCAGTACACGTTGTTATTGCCCTGCTGGGTGCGGCCGATCTCGTCGCCGTGCGAGAGCATCGGCGTGCCCTGACTCAGCACCAGGGTCGCGAAAATGTTGCGCATCTGGCGGGCACGCAGCGCCAGAATCTCCGGATCATCGGTGGGACCCTCCACACCGCAGTTCCACGAGCGGTTGTGAGTTTCTCCGTCCCGGTTGTCCTCACCATTGGCCTCATTGTGTTTCTCGTTGTACGAGACCAGGTCTCGCAGTGTGAAGCCGTCATGCGCGGTGACGAAGTTGATGCTCGCACTGGGGCGGCGCCCGGTCGCCTCGTAGAGATCTGAGGAGCCGGTGAGGCGCGAAGCGAATTCGCCGAGGGTGGCGGGCTCTCCGCGCCAGTAATCACGGACGGTGTCGCGGAACTTCCCGTTCCATTCGGTCCACAAGCCGGGGAAGTTGCCCACCTGGTATCCGCCCTCGCCGATATCCCAGGGTTCGGCGATCAGTTTGACCTGACTGACGATCGGGTCTTGCTGCACCAGGTCGAAAAAGGCGGACAGGCGATCGACGTCGTGCAACTCGCGGGCCAGGGTCGAGGCCAGGTCGAACCGGAATCCGTCGACATGCATTTCGGTGACCCAGTAGCGCAGCGAGTCCATGATGAGCTGCAACGTGTGCGGGTGGCGAGCGTTGAGACTGTTTCCCGTCCCGGTGTAGTCGGTGTAGCGCGCGAGGTTGTCGTCGTTGAGTTTGTAGTAGGCGCGATTGTCGATGCCGCGGAAACTCAGGGTCGGGCCGATGTGATCGCCCTCGGCCGTGTGGTTGTAGACGACGTCGAGGATGACCTCGATACCCGCCTCGTGCAGAGCGCGAACCATTGCCTTGAATTCGGCGACGGCGCCGCCCGCGTGCGGCGATGACGCGTACCCCGCATGCGGAGCCAGGAATCCGAAGGTGTTGTACCCCCAATAGTTTCGCAACCCGAGGGCAATCAGCCGGCTGTCTTGGAAGAACTGGTGCACGGGCATCAGTTCAATGGCGGTGACACCGAGGGAACGCAGGTGCTCGATGACGACCGGATGCGCCAGACCGGCGTAGGTGCCCCGAAGCTCCTCGGGAATTCCGGGATGGGTCTGTGTCATGCCTTTGACATGAGCCTCGTAGATCACCGTCTCGTGATATGGAGTGCGTGGGCCACGATCCGAACCCCAGTCGAAGTAGGGGTTGATGACCACAGAGGTCATGGTGTGGCCCAGCGAGTCGCGTGCGACGAGTGTCTCGGTGTCCAGTGGATCGGTCTGGTACGAGAGCAGCGGCGGATCCGCCTCGGGGGTGTAGCCGAACTCGCCGTGAAAGGCCTTGCCGTACGGGTCGAGGAGCAGCTTGTTGGGGTCGCAGCGGTGCCCGGCCTCAGGCTCCCAGGGACCGTGTACCCGGAATCCGTAACGCTGGCCGGGGGAGACGGTTGGCAGGTAGCAGTGCCACACGTACCCGTCGACCTCATCGAGTGGCACACGGGTTTCCGTGCCGTCCTTGGCGATCAGGCACAGTTCGACGGCCGTCGCGACCTCGGAGAACAACGAGAAGTTGGTGCCGGCTCCGTCATAGGTGGCGCCCAGCGGATACGGGTTGCCCGGCCATACCTGAAGTGGTGGCAGGGTCATAGTGATAGACCCTATCGGTCTACACCGGAATCGCGCGCCTCACTTGCCTGGCGGGGTGGTCCGCCACCAACCGGTCGCGAGCGCGATCTGGCGTCCCAGCTCCTTGGTCATCGTGCGCATGTAGGTCGCCGAGATGTGGTGAGAATCGTGATACACCAACACGTTTCCTTCAACTACACGACATTTGTCGGAACGGCAGACGGCCTTGGTCATATCGAGAATCTTGAGCAGTGGGAACTGATTCGCGATGGCGAGCGTGGGATTCACGTCATCGAGCGCGCGGTTGCGATCCATGGCGCACGAATCGGAGGTTCCCCCCGCCGAAATGCAGTCGGCGGCGGTGTAGGTGGTGCCGTCCCTGTCGATCAGCCAGGGCGTGTCGCGCATCCCGAGAACAGGAATCCCCGCCTCGTCGAACGCCGACCAGATGCCCAGGTAGCTATCGGGCATCACATCGCCGGTGCCAAGCGCGGAGCGCGGTCGGGTGGTGGTCGTGAAGACGTAGTCGGGGTGTTCCTTGATCAACCGCGCCATCACCTCGTCGACCCATTTCTTGCAATCGGGGTATGGGTCGTTAGACCCGGCGATGCGGGGGACCTCTTCGGTACTGAGCGGGCAACCCATCTTGAGATAGGTGGTGATCTTGAAGTTGTGTTGGCGCCCCAGAATGTCGAGGGCGGTGATCCAGTGTTCGGCATGCGACCCACCGGCCAGTGCGATGGTTCGCGTGGCGTGCGGATTGCCGTAGGTACAGGTGATTACCGCGCGATTGCGGAAGTCGCTGATGCAGTCCTGCTCGGTGGTGATGGGCAGGTCGTCGGAGGCCTCCAGGGTGGTGGGCCGCATCGGGAGGTCGGGCACGCGGTCGCCGTAGAGCAGGGCTCCGGCACCGGGGTAGTCCCGTGGACGCAGGCCGGAGAGCTCCTTGCCGTTGGACCGTTGCACCGTGACATGTTCGAGCCAGGTGAATGAGGTGGCGGTCAGCGCGACCGCCATCAACACGATGGAGGTCCCGAGCGCCAAGGTGGGGCGCCGCAGCCTGGTCCATAGCGTGGAGGGCTTGGCGACCGGCCGGGGGTAGCGCAGGGGAGTCTCGACGTATTTGTTGGTCAGGTAGGCCAACGCCAGGGATATGCCGAGGATGGCGGCACCTTCCCACAAGGAGACCTTGGGCTGACCGCTATAGACCAGCCAGTAGACCAGCAGCGGCCAGTGCCATAGGTAAAGGGAGTAGGCCAGTGATCCCAGCTCGACCAGGGGCCTGGTGGCCAGGAACCGGTTCGCCGCCGGTTGTGGTGTGTCGGTGGGCAGATTCGCCGCCGACAAGATGAGGACGAGTGTGGCGACGACGGGTACCAGGGCCAGCGGGCCCGGGAACTCCCGCACGCCGTTGATGAGCGCGCCACAGGACAGGATCGTCGCCAGCGCCGCGATGCTCAGGACCTGGCGAAGCCACATCGGCCAGCGGGTTCCGGCCACTAGCGCGCCCACCAGCACGCCGAGCAGCAACTCCCACGCCCGCGCGAACGTGTTGTAGTAGGCAATCGACTGGAAGTCGAGATGTGCGTAGATCGCGTACCCGAACGATGCGGCGGTCAGGCTTGCGATCACGGCCACCAGGACGGTGCGGATATGCCGGCCGAGTGGTTTGCGCAGCAGAACCGCCAGCAGATACACCAACGCCAGGAAACCGACGTAGAACTGGCCCTGAACCGACATCGACCAGAGGTGCTGGAGTGGGCTGACCGACTCGCTGGCTGCCAGATAGTCGGCGGCGGTGTTGGCCAGCTCCCAGTTCTGGTAGTAGCCGAGGCTGGCCAGACTCTGCTCGGCGAATGTCTCCCACCGGGTCTCGGGTTGCACTAAGACGGTGAGTACGGCACAGGCCGCCAGCACCAGAACCAGCGCGGGGAGCAAGCGCCGGACCAGTCGCTTCAGTACCGGTACGGGGTTGAGCGAGGCTCCCTGTGTAGTCGCTGTGCGTAGTAGCTTGCTGCCGTAGAAGAAGCCCGAAAGGGTTAAGAAAACGTCAACTCCACCCGACACCCTGCCGAACCAGACGTGAAACACCGCGACCAGAAAAATCGCGATTCCGCGCAATCCGTCGAGGTCGTGCCGATAAAACCCCTTGCTGCTCTTGGGTTTTGGGGTGGCGTCCATCGCCGCGGTGGGAGGCACCTCGGGATCGGTCACGGGTTTGGTTGCTGAGACGAAGAACATTTTCGCCCCCAATGTACCCATGGTTGCCGAGAGTCTCCGCAGGTGCGCGCCAACGGCGTGTGCGCACGAGGCGAATGGCTCCGTGCCGAGGGTTTGTGACAGGCTCGATGATTGTGCCGAGGTTGACACCCGATGAAGTCGGAGCCGTCGATGCTGCGCATCTGTGGCATCCGTACAGCGGGATCGGTGATCCCGATGCCGCTCAACGGCCGCTGGTGGTGACCAGTGCGAGCGGTCCGAACATCACGGTGGTGCGTGATGGCCGATCGGTCGAGGTGCTCGACGCGATGAGCTCATGGTGGTCGTGCATCCACGGCCACGGCCATCCCGCGCTGGACCGTGCGGTGACCGAACAGTTGGCCTCGATGAGCCATGTCATGTTCGGTGGGCTCACCCACGAACCTGCCGCGCGCCTCGCCCAGCTGCTGGTGGAGCTGACTCCGGCCGGTCTGGAAACGGTGTTCTTCTGCGACTCCGGATCGGTATCGGTGGAAGTGGCGATCAAGATGGCGCTGCAGTACTGGCGCAGCCTGGGGCTGCCGGCCAAACATCGTCTGATGACTTGGCGCGGGGGGTATCACGGCGACACCTTCGCCCCAATGAGCGTGTGCGATCCGGAAGGCGGCATGCACTCGCTGTGGACAGATGTGCTGGTCGAGCAGGTCTTCGCCGAGAAGGTTCCCCACGCCTACGACGACGAGTACACGCGGCGTTTTGAGGCAGAGCTGACCGAGCATGCCGCGGAACTGGCGGCCGTCATCGTCGAGCCGGTGGTTCAGGGTGCCGGCGGAATGCGGTTCCACGATCCGCGCTATTTGGCAGAGCTACGCGCCATGTGCGACCGGCACGGTGTGCTGCTGATCTTCGACGAGATCGCGACGGGCTTCGGGCGCACCGGTGAGCTGTTCGCAGCCGACCATGCCGGGGTCAGCCCCGACATCATGTGTGTGGGTAAGGCGATGACCGGTGGCTATCTGACCCTGGCCGCCACGCTGTGTACCGCGAAAATCGCGCGCACCATCAGTGACGGTGCGGCGGGCGCGCTCATGCACGGCCCGACCTTCATGGCCAACCCGTTGGCCTGCGCGGTGGCGGTCGCTTCGATAGAACTGCTGCGATCAGGGGATTGGAAATCGCGGGTTACGGCGATCTCCGAGGGCCTGCGCAGCGGCCTGGCGCCCGCTGCTGATCTCGATGGAGTTGCCGATGTGCGGGTGTGCGGCGCCATCGGGGTGATTGACATGCAACTGCCCTTGGGGCAGCAGGGCATGCGCATCGCCACCGATGCGGCGCTCGACGCCGGGGTGTGGCTGCGGCCGTTCCGGACCTTGATCTACACGATGCCGCCGTACATCTGCAGCGGGGACGAGATACAGCGGATTGCCGATGCGATGGTGCGTGCGGCGGCGGCGGTGGGGGCCGCGTCGCCAGGCCGAACGCCGTGACGGGAGCTTCCACGTGTGCGCTAACCTGAACACCGTTCAGGAGAGGAGGCGTCGGTGGTCGAGGCATCATCACCGCTTGCCTGGTTGGGTGAGGTGGAGCGTCAACGGGAAGCCGCCGGACTGCGTCGGCGGCTACGTACCCGCAGTGCCGCCGAGCCCGAGATCGACCTGGCGTCCAACGACTACCTGGGCCTGGCGCGACACCCGGAGGTGATCGAGGCCGGCGTCGAAGCCCTGCGGGTGTGGGGCGCGGGCTCCACCGGTTCGCGCCTTGTCACCGGCAACACCGAACTGCATGAAGAGCTTGAGCGGGAGCTCGCCGACTTCATGGGCACACAGTCGGCACTGGTCTTCTCCTCGGGGTACACCGCCAATCTCGGTGCGGTGGTGGCACTTTCCGGTCCGGGAACGCTCATTGTCTCCGATGCGCGCACGCACGCCTCGCTGATCGATGCTTGCCGCCTGTCGAGGGCGCGCGTTGTGGTGACGCCCTATCGCGATACGCAGGCGGTGGCCGCGGCCCTGGCGCAACGCCCCGAGGAACGCGCACTTGTCCTCACCGATGCGGTCTTCAGTGCCGATGGCGCACTCGCACCACTGACCGACCTGTACGGGGTCTGTCGCAGTCACGCAGCGGTGCTGTTGGTCGATGAGGCGCACGGGCTGGGTGTACGCGGAGCCGGTGGTCGCGGGCTGGTCGCCGAAGTAGGTCTTGCCGGACGTGAGGACCTCGTCGTCACCGTCACGCTTTCCAAGGCCCTGGGTAGCCAGGGTGGGGCGGTGTTGGGCTCGGAGGCTGTTCGCGCACATCTGGTCGACGCCGCGCGGCCGTTTATCTTCGACACCGGTCTCGCTCCAGCCGCGGTCGGGTCGGCGCTGGCGGCGTTGCGCCTGATGGCTGCCGAGCCGGAACGGGTTCACGCCGTCCTTGACCACGCGGCCACGCTCGGTCAGTGGTGCGGTTTGGCGGATAGGCCTGAGTCCGCTGTGGTGCCGGTGGTGCTGGGAGACCCCACGGTCGCGTTCAACGCCGCCAAGGCATGCCTGGAGCAGGGTGTCCGGGTGGGCTGCTTCCGTCCGCCGTCGGTCCCCGAAGGGCAGTCACTGCTGCGCCTGACGGCGCGCGCTTCCCTCACCGATGCCGATATGGATCGGGTACGTGAGGTGCTCGCCGGAGTATTAGCGCTGGCCCGCCGATGACGGTCCTCCTGGTCACCGGAACATCGACGGGAGTGGGGAAGACGGTGGCCACCGCGGCCCTGGCCGCGGCCGCGGTGAGCCAAGGCATTGAGGTGACGGTGTGTAAACCGGTGCAAACCGGCGAGGACCGTGACGCCGACGAGGTTGCCCGGCTGTCCGGGGTGACACGCGTCGAGACCTTGGCGCGTTATCCCGAACCGCTTGCTCCGGTGGCTGCGGCATCGCGGGCGGGCCTTCGCCTGCTGGACCACGTGCAGATGGCCACGGCGATATTCGCCCTGGACCGGCCCGGAGCACTGACGCTGGTCGAAGGCGCGGGCGGCCTGCTGGTGGAGTTGGCCGCCGGGGGGAAGACCCTGCGCGATCTGGCGATTGTTCTGGACGCGCCGGTGCTGGTGGTAACCACCGCCGACCTGGGCACGCTCAACCACACCGCTCTCACGCTGGAGGCGCTGGCGGCGCAGTCAGTGCCCTGTGCCGGCCTGGTGGTGGGGAGTTTCCCGGCAGAGCCGGATCTGGCCCAGCGGCTCAATCGTGAGGACCTGGCGAACCAGTTCCAGACGCCGGTGCGTGCGGTGATTCCCGAGGGGGCCGGACGGCTGATGCCCGCGGTCTTCGCCGAGATGAGCGTCGCGCTCTTCGACCCGCAGTGGGTCAAGGAGCTGGTGGCCTCTAACTGATCGGGCTGGACTGGCGGGCCAGCTGGCCGATGCCGTCCACCAGAAGGCGCACACCAAATCCGAACTGCGCGGTGGGGTCCGTCAGCCCCGCGCCGTCGGCGAGCAATGACTGGCCGTCTTGCAGCGCACCGGCCGAATCCCACTGCAGCCGGGACTGCTCGTCGGCGACATAACCCAAGACGTAGTAGACGATGCTGCGGGCGGCCAGGGCTGCCGGTACCGCGCCCAGTCCGGAGGTGACGGCGGCCTCGGCCAAGCGGTTCACCACCGTGATCATGTGGGAGGTCTGGCCAGAGGCGAAGCTCGCCGACACCAGCTCCGCTCCGTCCTTGTGGGATAGCAGAGCGTCACGCAAGGCGGCACACAGGAATTCGATGCGCTGCTGCCAGGGCACGTCGCGACAATCAGTTTCGGCCAAGGGCGCCAGCACGTGATCGGCGACCGCGCCGAGCAGCTGCTGTTTGTTCGCGAAGTGCCAGTACAGCGCGCTCGGCGCGATATCGAGTTCACGAGCCAGCCGGCGCATCGTGAGATCCGCGATCCCGTAGTCGTCGAGAATCGCGGTGGCCCGGCGCACCAGGTCGTATCGGTTCAGCGCCCTACGCTCTTCGCGCAAGCGGCTCATCGGTGGGGCGGCGCGCCCCTTGTTTGGCTCGGTGATGGCCATACTCTAACCTGAACACCGTTCAGGATTGAGTATCAGGTTTGGACCTAGTGAGGAGCGCTGCGTGACTCAGGCAGCCGAAGCAACCACCGCGGGCGATACGGATCGCGACATACTGGCTACCGCCCGTGAGCAGGTGCTCGAGCAGGGGGTGGGCCTGACGCAGGATCAGGTCCTGCGCGTGCTCCAGCTTCCCGATGAGCGCCTCGAGGAGCTGCTCGCACTCGCGCACGAGGTCCGGATGCAGTGGTGTGGCCCCGAGGTCGAGGTCGAGGGCATCATCAGCCTCAAGACGGGTGGCTGCCCTGAGGACTGCCATTTCTGCTCGCAATCCGGTCTCTTCGCTTCTCCGGTACGCAGCGCATGGCTCGATATCCCGAGCCTGGTCGAGGCCGCAAAGCAGACCGCGAAGTCCGGCGCCACCGAGTTCTGCATCGTGGCCGCGGTTCGTGGCCCCGACGAGCGCTTGCTGGCTCAGGTCGCTGCCGGTATCGAGGCCATTCGCAATGAGGTCGACATCCAGATCGCCTGCTCGCTAGGCATGCTGACTCAGGAGCAGGTGGATCGCCTCTCGGCAATGGGCGTGCACCGCTACAACCACAATCTCGAAACAGCCAAATCGCACTTCCCGAACGTGGTCACCACGCACAGCTGGGAGGAGCGCTGGGACACCCTCCGGATGGTTCGCGAGGCGGGCATGGAGGTCTGCTGCGGCGGCATCCTCGGTATGGGTGAGACGCTTGAGCAGCGCGCCGAATTCGCCGCCAACCTGGCCGAGCTGGAACCCGATGAGGTTCCGTTGAACTTCCTGAACCCGCGCCCCGGAACGCCTTTCGGAGATCTTGAGGTGCTCCCGGCCGCTGACGCGCTGCGCGCCGTTGCCGCGTTCCGTCTCGCGCTGCCGCGCACCATGCTGCGCTTCGCCGGCGGTCGTGAGATCACCCTCGGTGATCTGGGTGCCAAGCAGGGCATTCTGGGCGGTATCAACGCCGTCATCGTCGGCAACTACCTGACGACACTGGGCCGTCCGGCCGAGGCAGACCTGGAACTGCTCGTCGATCTGCAGATGCCGATCAAGGCACTCAACAGCAGCCTGTGACCAATAGCCTGTACGTGATGGGTACAGAACCGGTAGCCGCCGGTAAGTACAACGTGTACACCGGCGAATCAATGGACGGGTTGACTGGTCTGGTCATGCCGACGGCGGCACAGCTTGGCTTGGAGCCGCCGCGATTCTGTGCGGCGTGCGGGCGGCGGATGATCGTGCAGGTGCGCCCGGATGGTTGGCACGCGAAGTGTTCACGTCATGGTGAGACGGACTCCAAGCAGCTCGAGCAGCGATGAGCGCCGGCGAAGAGCCCGCGGCGCCCGCGATAGTCACCTCGGCGGTCGTGGATCAGGCTGTCGCGCCGCGTTTTTCACACGTCAAGGCGGCCACGGTGGTTTTCGGTGTCCTGAGCGTTGCAGGGGTACTGGTGGGGGCGCTGTGGAGCGTCATCGCACCGGGTGTGCACGGCGCCATCGCCGATACCCGGGACAACGGCCGCGTGTTTGTTCATCTGGGCAATCAGGCCGACAACTTCTTCATCGCGACCACGCTGCTGACGGGGATGGCGGCGGTGGTTGCGGTGGTCGTATCGGCCGCGGCCTGGCAGTGGCGGGCGCATCGTGGCCCGGTGATGGTGGGCGGGATCGCCCTGGGCGCCCTGGCAGGCTCGGCGCTCGCGGCCGGTGTCGGGGCCGCACTGGTCCGGTTGCGTTACGGGGCACTGGATATCGCCGGTTCCCAGCTCGACGAGGGACATCGGATCAAGTACGTCGTCGAGGCTCCCGCTGTCTTCTACGGTCACACGCCCGCTCAGATCGCCGTCACCCTGGCGCTGGCTCCGTGTTTGGCGGCGGTCACGTACATGTTCTGTGTAGTGGCTTGTGTGCGTGACGATCTCGATGCCTGGCCACCGGTGACTGGCCCGCTGTACCGGGTGCCCGTGACCGTCCCGCCGGTCGACGGCGTCAACTCGACGGCCTAGTTTCGTCGAGGCCCAGCGCGCGTGCGGTGACCCGTACGGAGTCGGTGACGGCCGCCGTATCCCAGACGGGGCCCGCGGCACCCGGGATTGCGGTGAACATCGTTGTGCGCCACGACGTGTGCCAGCGCTCCGGGAAGCAGCGTTGGAGGGCGTCGAGCATGATCGGAACCGCCGTGGAGGCGCCGGGGGAGGCGCCAAGTAGCCCCGAGATGGTGTGGTCCGCGTTGACCACCAGTTCGGTGCCTTGCTGGAGTACGCCCACGCGCCGGCGATCCGGCCTGATGAGTTGTGCCCGTTGACCTGCCGGGACAAACTCCCAATCGCCGGGCTCGGCGGTGGGGTAGTAGCGGCGCAACTGGGCGAATCGTTGGCGGGGGCCCGCCACCAGCTGTGTGATCAGGTATCCGATCAGTGCAAGATTCTGGACGAGCGCGGCCGCGATCACATGCATGTTGTGCCAGCGCACCGTGGTGAAGAAATCGATCCATCGGCCGTGTTTGAGGAGCTTGGTGCTGAATGTCGCGTAGGGGCCGAACATCAGATACGGCCGCCCGCCAACCAGGCGTTTGTCCAGGTGCGGTACCGACATCGGCGGTGCGCCGACGGGTGCCTGGCCGTAGACCTTGGTCGTGTGCCGGTTCGCCACGCCGGGATCCCCGCACCGCAGGAACGCGGCACCTACGGGTAGGACAGCGTAACCACGTACCTCGGGAAGCCGGGCGCGTTGCAGTATCCTCAGCGCGTGCCCGCCAGCGCCGACGAACACGCTGCGGGCTCGTATGGTGAAGTCGCCATGGGGATTTAGCCCATTCACCATCCATGAGCCGTCGCGGCCCCGGTTGAGTATGCGTACCTCATGTTCCAGGCGCACCTGTGCACCGCGATCGGTGATCATCTGTGTCAGCGCACGCGTGAGGGCGCCAAAATCGACATCGGTCCCGTCGGGATGCAGGGTGGCGGCGACGGGTTCATCGGGTGCGCGGCCACGCATCACCAGCGGCGCCCAGTCCTCGATGGTGGTGGGGCAATCGCTGAACCGAATTCCCGTGAACATCGGCTCGGCAGAGAGTGTTTCGTATCGACGCCGCAGATAGTCGATATCCCGGTGGCCGAACACCACGTCCATGTGTGCTGCCGGGTGAATGAACGCATCGGGCTCGAGCAGACCGTTCTCGGCGAGATAGGACCACCACTGACGGCTGAGGTGGAACTGCCGGGCGATCCCGGTGGCTTTCGCGCCGTCCGCGGGATCGGGCATGTAGTTGAGTTCACAGAATCCGCTGTGCCCGGTGCCGGCGTTGTTCCAGGGACCACTGCTCTCGGTGGCGAGCGCGTCGGCGCGTTCCAGCAGCACAATTCGCCATTCGGGCTCCAGGATTGACAGCATCGAACCCAAGGTCGCCGACATGATGCCGCCACCGATCAACACCACATCAGCATCGTCATGGGCACCGGAGGTGCGCGGGACGTTCGTCATGGCGTCCACCATCCGCCGCCGATATTCATTCCGTCCAATGAATGATTGGGCAAGTACCATCCGATAATGGATCAATGGACATCTCAACTGGCTCCCCAGCTGCGGGCACTCGTGGAGTTGTCCGCGCATGACGGGCATATGACGCAGGCAGCACTGGCGCTGGATATTCCGCAGTCGTCGATGAGCCGGCGAATCCACTCGCTGCAAACGGCGCTGGGGGTGCCACTGCTTATTCATGACGGAAGGACGGTTCGGCTAACCCCTGAGGCGCGTCGCCTCGCGGCCCGGGCGCGTGAGCCCCTGGCCGAACTCGATCGCACTCTTGGCGAGCTCACCGGAGATGCGGACCCGGAGCATGGGACGGTGCGTTTCGGGTTCCCGCTCACCATGGGGTCGGGCCATATCCCCGATCTGCTCGCTGCGTTCCGGCACCGACACCCGGGTATCCGGGTACTGCTCAAACAGGCGCACGGAACAGAGCTCGGCGCAGAGCTGATGACCGGGAATCTCGACCTCGCCGTCGTGATTCCCGCGCCAGAGCGTCTGCACCACACCACGATCGGTGCGCAGCGGATTCAGGTCGCGGTACCCATGGATCACCGGCTCGCCGGGGAGGCCGGGCTACGCCTGGACCAGCTGACCGGCGAGACATTCATCGCCAATCCGCCCAGCTACAACCTTCGGCAGCTCACCGAGACTTGGTGTCGTGCAGCGGGTTACGTCCCGAATATTGCCATCGAAGTCACCGAGTTCGGCACGATCCGTGAACTCATCAGCCGGGGGCTTGGCATCGCACTGCTGCCGCATGACGACCGCACACCACCAGGTATCCGCGAGATACCGCTGGTCGGCGATGGCTACCACCGATCAATTGCGCTGGCGTGGGGCACCTCCACCCGTGCCGCATCTACTCAGCGCCTGAATGACTTTCTGCTGCAGAATTTCTCGCCGACGGCCATCAACAGCGCTGAGACCGCTTAGTCGTGGCCGCCGCCGCTCGACTTAGACCCGTCACTACCTGACTTGGACGAGCCGCTTGCCGATCCGGCGGACTTGCTCGCCGAGTCGTGCGCCGTCGACGTACTCGGCGGCTTGGATCCGGAGCTCTTGGACTCGGATGGCTTGGTGACCGATGTCTTGGTTTCCGATGTCTTGGTTTCCGATGTCTTGGTCTGGGAAGTCTTCGTCTCCGAGGTCTTTGTCTCGGAAGATTTCGACTCCGCACCCTGTGCCGGGGTATCGGAGGTCTTGCCTGTCGGGTTCTGGGAGCCCGGGGCGGACCCCGCAGGGTGTCCGGTGGTCGACTGCGAGATGGGTCCGCGGACGGTGCCCTGTGCGCTGACGGTGCCGTGCTCGGTGGTGCTGGCGGCGGGAGCCTTCGGTTTGGCCGGCTTGTCGGTGTTGTCCTTGATCACCGCGGCGGTGGGTGCCTTATCTTCCTTAGTCGAATCCTTCAGATTCTCTACATCTTTGGCTGGCTTGGTACCCGTGAGCGCCTCGCCGGAATCTCCCGGGGTACCGGCCGCCGCGCTGCCGGGCGTGGGGTCTTTAGGAGCGTCCTTGGGCGACTGATTGGTGGCGCCGGGCGCGGTCTCCTTGGTGTCGGAGATTGCCTTCACGTCCGTCTTCGTGTCCTTGTCGACGGCCGCGGTGGCGGCCTTGTCTTTGCCCAGAGTCTTGGTCTCGGTGCGGTCCTTGCTATCAACAGCCGCGGTGGTTGCTGCCGCGGTCTTGTCGTCTTCCTTAGCGGCGCCGTTGGTGATGTCTGTGGTGGTTTCCGCTGTGATGGCGGTCTTTTCGAGACTTGCGAGTTTCTGATCGGCTTTCGTCAGGCCCAGAGTCTCTGCGAAATGCGCCTGGGCGTCCTTGAAGGCCTTGGTGAACGGCGCCAATGCCTCGTGAATGGAAGTGGGCGTCGCACCGACCGATTCGGCCGTCGCTTGCAGGGCCAAACCGGGCAGCGGCGGCAGTGGTGGCAGGAAGTAGCGTGCCTCTGCCCACGCGAAATTGATGACGGAGTTGACGATGTCACTGCCGAATCGTCCGAACGAGTTGACGATGTTGGAGAAGCTGGGGTCGTTGATGATCGGGTCGACGAGGTTGTAGACAAAGCTGTTGGCGATGGGCCGAACAAGATTGTCGTAGACGATGCCGATCTGCGCGCTGACGAGGCCGCCGATGACGGGAACAAACCCCGCACCCCACTGCGCCAGGTCTACGCCGTAATCCACCCAATACTGGATGAACTGATAGGCCTGATCGATGCCATTGGTGATGGAGTTCGCGACAGCGGGACCCGCAGCCGCGGCCACGGGAGCACTGGACCGAGACGGCTCGACGGAGGGGGCGGCCGGTGAGGCTGCAGCCGCACGCGGCTGCGCCAGGAGACTGGCGCTGGTGATCGGAGCGAGCGGGAGCGGCCCGGCCGGTGCGTCGGACGCCCCGGGTGCGCTCGACGGCAGCGGGAACTTCAGCGCGGTCAGCGTGCCCAGCGGGCCGTTGTCGGCTTGTGGTGTGAATGCGAATGAGCTCAGACGAACTGCGGCTGATCGGATGTCGGGGAGCGAGATGGCTTGCGGCGTGCGCGGAACGGCCGTTGGCGCGACAACCAACGCGGTTACGGTGATAGCGGCCATACCCGCCTTGAACATGGGATTGGCGGTCCGGTCCATCTCACTCCTCTGTCTGGTTCGAAGCGACCCGGATGTCAGCGTACGGGGTGCTCACGCGTGAATTGGCCACCGCAACGAGGTGGTGTCGGCTAGCAACGCGCTGATCACCATCGCCAATGACGTTCTGGCGCTTCCTGATCCGGACCGTGGTCGATGTGCTACGGGCGGATCATTCCCTGGTAGTCGCGGATGGCGAAGGTATCGTGGATGCTCAGCGCGCGTGCCGCGACAAGCCGGGAGGCGACGCGTGCCAATGGCGGCGGCAAATGACCAAGGATTCGTGCGCCGTGAACAAGAGTCCACAGTCCGAAACGGTTCCTGGGCACCAATGTGTCCGAAGCGGTCAGGGCCAGTTGACGGCTCCGGCGCACATACTCACCCAGGGCTGCTTCGCAGGCGGGGTAGGCGCCAGTGTGATCGCCTGCCGCGGCCGCGATTTCCCCGGCGAGCACATATGCCCCGACCACGGCCAGACTGGTGCTTCCGCCCACCGCCGGACCCGGGCAGTATCCGGCGTCACCGACGAGCGTGATCCGGCCCTTTGACCAGGTGTCCATCCGCAGCTGGGTGATGGAGTCCATGTAGAACGCGTCGGTCGCGTCCACCTGCGCCAACATCCGTGGCACTTCCCAGCCGAAGTCTGCGAACGCCTCGCGCAATAGCTCCTTCTGCCGTGGTACATCCCGGTGGTGGTACTCAAGTGGTGCCGGCGGGCGGAACAGGAAGAACGCGCGCGCATCCGGGAGTAGTGCGGCGCTGTAGATGCCCGCCATCCGATCGACCCGCGGGAACATCAGAGCGCGGTCGTCCAGCTCTAGGTAGTTGGGTATCGATGCGACCGCGAGATATTCGCCCAGCCAATGCGAATAGCCTGCCTCGGGACCGAATACCAGGTTGCGAACATTCGAGTGCAATCCGTCCGCGCCGATGACGAGTTCGAAGCGGCGTTCGGGGCCCGTCTCGAAAGTGACGTCAACGCCGCTGCCGTCCTCGGTAAGCGTGGTGATCGAGTCGCCGAAGATGTACTCGGCGGTGCAGGAGCTGGTGTCATACAGGATCTCGCTGAGATCGTCGCGCATGATCTCGACGTGGCGCTGCGAGACGGCCGAGAAGATGAGCGCCTCGGGAAGATCCACCAGGTCGGGCTTACCCTCGCGATGGATGGACAGCAGGTCGGTGCCGACCTTACGAGCCTCGATCCTCTCGAGAGCGCCCATCTTCTCCACGATGTCCATCGCGGGTTTGAACAAATCGACGGCATGGCCCCCCGATTTGCGTGGAGTAGGTGAGCGTTCGACCACTGTGACGTCAAATCCATAGTGCGCCAGCCAGTAAGCCAGCGTGGGACCGGCGACGCTCGCGCCAGAAATGAGCACCCGCATGTCCGCCTCCTTACTTAACGATCGGTAAGTAAATCGAGCATACTGCTTACCGACCGGAAAGTCAGCGACTATTATCGGACGATGACCCCCGAAGCGCCCGTAGCGATCAACACCAGGGAGCGCATCCAAGCGGTCGCGCGAGATCTCTTCGCCGAGCAGGGGCTGCGCAACACCAGCTTGCGGGACATAGCGGCCCGGCTGGATATCACCAAGCCCGCTCTCTACTACCACTTTTCGTCGCGTGACGATCTGGTACGGAGCATCGTGCAGCCGATGGTGGACGACCTGGAGGCGTTTTTGGCCACCGGCGGATCACGGGACGCGCGGCAACTGTTGGAGGACTATTTCGACGTGCTGTGGGCGCATCGCGTGGTGCTGGGCATCATCGTGCGCGACCTGGCTACATTAGGACAGATCGAGCTGGGCGAGTGGATGCTCGAATGGCGACGCAAGCTGATCACACTTCTGGCGGGCACCAAACCCTCGCCGGTACAGATGATTCGGGCGACAGTGGCCCTCGGCGGATTGTCGGACTGCACCATCGAGTACGCGGGCCGAACACGTACACAGGTCAAGAAGACTGCCGTGGATGCCGCCCTTGCCGCGTTGAACAGCTGACCCTTCTCTAGAGGGGACGGCCGCCTAGCACCTTGGCGCTCACCCAGCCGAGCTTGAACAGGCCCAGGTAGGTCGAGGGCTTCAACGCCAGCGGCCAGCTCGTACGCCGCGGCTCCGTGCCCAGGCCATCGCCGGCGAATCGTGCGCGCAGCCATGCCATCGACATGGGTGCGGACATCGGGTGCAGCAGCAGGTGCTCGTTGAGCAGGTCACGGTGGTAGGCGACGTGGGCGCCACCGCCGCGATAGGTCTCGGCGAGTTCGTCGATGCACGACGTCGAAATGATCTGGTCGTGCACGGCCTGGACGATGAGGACCGGAGGAGTGGGGACGGTCTTTCCGAGCTTGATGCTCTCGAAGACATGCTGCACCTCAGGGGTCTCGAGGAGCTGATCCAGCGGCTGGTCCACCAGATCGTCCATGTCTTTGAAGGCCATGGCGACGATCGCCCGCAAGGTTGGCATGCCTTCGAGCCGACCGAGGAACTCCTTGCCCTGGGGCGTCGCATGCTCCTCGATCACCCGCTCGAGGCCCGGATACACGTGCGTGAGGGCGGCGACGACCAGCCCGGGCAGCGCGGCGAACAGCCCGCCGTTGAGGCGACGGAAGGTATGCCCCAGGTCGCCTACCGGAGAACCGAGGACCGCACCGGCAATATCGAGCTCGGGTGCGTACTCGGCACTGACTTCCGCCGCCCAGGCGGTGGCGAGTCCTCCGCCGGAGTACCCCCACAGTCCGATCGGCGCACGCCGGGACAGCCCGAGGCGCTCACAGTCCAGGGCCGCCCGAATTCCGTCGAGCGCCCGATACCCGGGCTCCTCCGGCGCTCCCCAGGTCCCGTCGACGCCCTCGTGATCGGGTATGGAGACGGCCCAGCCCTGGGCGAGCAGCGCCGCGATCAGGAGCAGTTCGAGCTGCGTGAAGGAGCCGAGCGCATGGGCACCGCGGCGCAAGGCGTAGGAGGGGAAGCACCGGTCGGTGACGGCGTCGATGGCGCATTGGTAGGAGACGATCGGAACGGATGCCGCCGGGTCGGTGCCGGTGGGCGTGAGAACGGTGGTCACCGCCGCTTCAGGGCGGCGATTGAGGTCATTGCTGCGGTACAGCAGCTGCGTCGCGGTGAATCGCTGCGGTATCACGCCCAGGAACCCGATCTCGACATCGCGCGTGCGCAGCACGGTGCCAGGCAGGGCGTGTTCGAATCCGCGCGGCGGCAGATAGAACGGATCCTCGGTGGGTAGCAGCGGGCGCGCGCCGCGCTCGAGCTCCTGATGAGGCGGTTCGCCGATCCACTTGACGTCACCGGATATCGCCAGGTCGTGGGGTGCCATGCCCGAGCTCCCTTCAAGGTCCCTGGCATTCATACCCTAAGAAGACTCTAAGAGGCTAGTCCCCGTCAGCCGGGAGGGCGTAGCGCGGCAAATTCATCGGTGACCCGGTACCGGTCGTCGGTGAATCGGTAGAGCGCGGCGGGCCGACCGCCGCTGCGGCCCGATCGCACGGTGGTCCCGGTCGGGGTGAGCACACCACGCCGCACCAACACGCGCTGCAGATTGGTCGCGTCGACGGGATATCCCAGCGTCGCACAGTAGATGTCGCGGAGCATCGAGAGCGTGAATTCCTGTGGCGCCAAGGCGAATCCGATGTTGGTATACGACATCTTGGCGATTAGGCGGGTATGCGCGTGTTCGACCATCACCTGATGGTCGAAGGCCATCGCGGGCAGCTTGCTCACCCGGTGCCACTGGGTGTCGGCGGGAAGCTCGGGGGTGGCAGGGAAGGGGACGAGGCCGAGGAAGGTCGAGGCGATGGTGCGCGGACCCGGAACACGCCCCGGTGCAGAAAACACGGCCAGCTGTTCGAGGTGTGCCAACTCACGCACGTCCACCTTTTCGGCGAGCTGCCGGCGGATGGAGGAGGGGAGATCCTCGTCGGCGCGGACCCGGCCGCCCGGCAGTGCCCAGGCGCCGCGGTGCGGTTCGAGCGCGCGCTGCCAGAGCAACACGGCAAGTTCGGGAGTGGGCGTCGGTGCATCTGCGCTGGTTGCGGTGTCTTCGAAGTGACGTACTTGGAACACCACGGCTAACACCTCGTGCTCGGTGCTAGTATGGACCATGTTTTCGATCATAAGTCGAAAACCTCGGTCGGCCAAATGCAGCCCGAAGGCTGACCGAGACCCAAGGGCGCGAGGAGGCGGCCATGACGGCAGCTGACGTCGTACTTGACGGCGTGATCGACGGCCCCGGTGGATACACCGGGGTGGAGGGCGATGCCCGTTGGGCCGAGCAAGTGCGTCGGCTGGCCAAGCAGCGCGGTGCCACATTGCTTGCGCACAATTACCAGCTTCCTGCCATCCAGGACGTCGCGGACCATGTCGGCGACTCACTGGCGCTCTCCCGTATCGCCGCGGAGGCGCCCGAGGACACCATTGTGTTCTGCGGTGTTCACTTCATGGCCGAGACGGCCAAGATTCTCAGTCCGGACAAGACGGTGCTCATCCCGGATCAGCGGGCCGGGTGCTCGCTGGCCGATTCCATCACCGCCGAGGAGCTGCGCGACTGGAAGGCCGAGTTTCCCGACGCCGTGGTGGTCTCGTACGTCAACACCACCGCGGCCGTGAAGGCGCTTACCGACATCTGCTGCACGTCCTCGAACGCTGTCGACGTCGTCGCGTCGATCGACCCGGACCGCGAGGTGTTGTTTTGTCCTGACCAGTTCCTCGGCGCACACGTCAAGCGGGTGACAGGCCGTCAGAACATGCAGATCTGGGCGGGCGAGTGCCATGTGCACGCCGGAATCAATGGCGACGAACTTGCCGGACAGGCGCGTTCACACCCGGATGCCGAGCTGTTCGTGCATCCCGAATGCGGATGCGCGACATCGGCTCTCTATCTGGCGGGAGAAGGTGCCGTCCCCGACGACCGGGTGAAGATCCTGTCCACGGGCGGCATGCTCGACGCGGCCCGTGAGACTCGGGCGCGAGAGGTATTGGTGGCCACCGAAGTCGGCATGTTGCACCAGCTGCGCAAGGCCGCTCCCGACGTGAACTTCCTGGCGGTCAACGACCGTGCCTCGTGCACGTACATGAAGATGATCACCCCCGCGGCCATGCTGCGCTGCCTCGTCGAGGGCCGCGATGAGGTACATGTGGACCTGGACACCGCGCGGCTGGCCCGGCGCAGTGTGCAGCGGATGATTGAGATCGGACAGCCCGGCGGCGGAGAATGACGCTACCGGCGGGGACCACCTGGTCGGCCGAGGCCGATGTGGTTGTCGTCGGCGCGGGTGTAGCCGGATTGGCGGCGGCGCTCGCAGCACACCGCCTCGGCCGAAAGGTCGTGGTGCTCAGCAAGGTCGGAGCCACGGCGACGCATTTCGCCCAGGGCGGTATCGCCGTGGTGCTTCCCGATACGGACGATTCGGTCCAGGCGCACGTCCAGGACACACTGACCGCCGGGGCCGGTCTGTGTGACGTCGACGCGGTGCGCTCCATCGTGTCGGACGGCTACCGCGCGGTGCGTGATCTGGTGGAAGACGGTGCCCGATTCGACGAAACACGTACCGGGCAGTGGGCATTGACGCGTGAAGGCGGACACAGCACCCGTCGGATCATTCACGCCGGCGGCGATGCCACCGGCGCGGAGGTGCAGCGGGCACTCGATCACGCCGCGGCGACGCTAGACATCCGGCGCAGTCATGTGGTGCACGACGTTCTCACGGGGCCCGACGGTGTGGGCGGTGTGCTCGTCAAGAACGGCGACGGTCTGGGCGTGATCCGCACCGGGGCCGTGATTCTCGCCACCGGCGGTCTCGGACATCTGTACTCGGCGACCACCAATCCAGCGGGCTCCACCGGCGACGGGATCGCACTGGCCCTGCGTACGGGTGCTCCGGTGGCCGATATCGAGTTCATCCAGTTTCACCCGACCATGCTGCATAGTCCCGGGGCCACCGGCTGCCGTCCTCTCATCAGTGAGGCAGTCCGCGGCGAAGGTGCCGTTCTTGTTGATAAACACGGAGATCCGGTGACCGCCGGGGTGCATCCGATGGGCGATCTGGCACCACGGGATGTGGTGGCCGGAGCGATCGCCCGCCGACTGCGCGAAACCGGAGATCAATGCGTCTACCTCGACGCGCGCGCGATCGGCAACTTCGCGGGCCGATTCCCGACCATCACCGCTGCGTGCGTGGCGGCGGGTATCGATCCCGCGGTCCAGCTCATCCCCGTGGTTCCGGGAGCGCATTACAGTTGCGGCGGCGTTGTCACCGATCCCCACGGCCAGACGGAGATTGCCGGATTATTCGCCGCCGGAGAGGTCGCTCGTACCGGCATGCATGGGGCAAACAGGCTGGCCTCCAACAGCTTGTTGGAAGGACTCGTGGTGGGCAGGCGTGCGGGCGAGGCCGCCGCCCGGGTAGTTGGCCGGTCGGCCATTGCCGCAGATCGTGATCGTGCGCAGACACGCCTCGAACGTCGACGACTTCAGGCAGCAATGACTCGCTGGGCGTCGGTGCTGCGTGATGCGGACGGGCTCAAGCTACTGGACGAGGAGTTACGCTCATGCGTCCCAACATCGTCCGATTCCAGCGGCATGAATCCACGTGATGTGGAAGATGCCGCGCTCACCCTGACCGCCGCCGCTGTGGTCAGTGCGGCCGCTGCCCGCGCCGAATCCCGGGGCTGCCATGCCCGCTCGGATTGGCCGGACACCGATCCCGAGTTTGCCGTGAGTCTTCCGGTGCGCCGCGACGCAGACGGATGTGAAGTTGCGCTACCGTCGGGGGTGCCATGTTGACCGAAACATTGACGGAAACCGAACTCGCCGAGGCGCGTTCGGCAGTTAAGCGTGCTCTTGAAGAAGACCTCCGCTATGGCCCTGACATCACGAGCCAGGCAACTGTGCCCGCCGACGCGGAGTGCAGCGCCTCGATGGTGACACGTTCGGGGGGAGTCGTTGCCGGCATTGACATTGCCCTCATCGTTCTCGACGAGGTTGTCGGCGCAGGGAACTATCGCGTCGATAATCGCCTCACCGACGGCACGCGCGTGGGCACCGGAACGCCGCTGCTCACCGTCACCGCCCCCACTCGCGATCTGCTCACCGCCGAGCGCACCATGCTGAATCTGGTGTGTCACCTCTCCGGAATCGCGACCACCACCGCGGCCTGGGTGGATGCTGTCGACGGAACCGGCGCGCAGATCCGCGATACCCGCAAAACCCTTCCGGGACTGCGACTCCTGCAGAAGTATGCGGTGCGCGCCGGGGGCGGTGTGAACCACCGCCTCGGCCTCGGCGACGCCGCACTCATCAAGGACAATCACGTGGTGGCCGCCGGTTCGGTGGTGGCCGCGTTGCGGGCGGTCCGCGCGGCCGCTCCGAACATCGAGTGTGAGGTCGAAGTCGACTCTCTCGAACAGCTCGACGAGGTCATCGCCGAGGGGGCAGAACTCGTCCTTCTCGACAACTTTCCCGTCTGGCAGACCCAGGTGGCCGCGCAGCGTCGTGATGCACGCGCTCCGCAACTCAAGCTGGAGTCCTCCGGGGGGCTATCGCTGGAAACGGCGGCCGCCTACGCCAAGACGGGTGTCGACTATCTTGCGGTGGGTGCGTTGACGCACTCGGCCCGAGTGCTCGACATCGGTTTGGATATGTAGCGTCAATCCCGAAGTGCGGCCCGTGCGAACTCGGTCGTGTAGGTGGCGGTGATGTCGATACGCTGCTTCACAGGCGCCACATTCTTGGAATACATCCCGAGGATGCGTAAGGCATTCTGTGCGCCTTCGGGTTTCATCAACCCGTCACCGTTGAACATTCCGATGGAATCGGCGATCGACTGCAGGTACAGGTCCTTGTTTCCGCCCGCATATTGAGGTGGCATCTTGTCCGCGATTTGTGCGGGGGAGTGCTCTTTGATCCACCGCAGCGTCTGGACGAATGCCGTGACGAGCTTCTGCACGATCTCGGGATGCGCCTTCACCGTGTCGCACCGCATGTAGAGCGCGGTCGACGGATACAGACCGCCGAGAGCCTGGCGTGTTCCGGCCTCGGTGCGCATGTCGACGAGGACCTTGGCCTGGCCCGCGTTCACCATCTGCGCCACCGTGGGATCCGTGGTCATACCGGCATCGATGCCGTCATGGTTCATTCCGGCGATGAATGTCTGTCCCGCACCGACCTTGACCCGGTTGTAGTCGGCGGTGTTCAGTCCGGCCTGACCTGCCAGGGCCTGCGTCAGGAAGTCTGTGGATGACCCCAGTGAGGTGACACCGAGGTTCTTGCCACGGAAGTCGGCGGGAGACGAGACGGTCGCGGTGTCCCTGGCGGATACCAGCTCCACCTCACCCGGAACGTCTGCCATCTGAACCACCGAGGTAATGCATTGCTCCTTGGCCTGCAGGTCGATGGTGTGGTCATAGAAGCCGACAACCGCCTGCACATCGCCAGTGAGCAACGCGGTCTCCGCGGTGGCACCCGACTGCTCACTGAGCAGTGTCACGTCGATGTCGTTGTTCTTGAAGTGACCGAGCTGCTGGGTGAGCATCGCCGGTAGATAGATGATCTTCTCCAGGCCGCCCACCATGATGGTGACCTGCGGTCTGCCATTGGCCATCGGGATGTGCCGGGAGTCGCGGCATCCAGCGGTCAGTAGCACAGCGGTGATGAGAACGAAGGTAAGTACGTGTCTTCTCATCACTACACTCCGTGACCCGAACTGGATTGAGTGGGACGCCATTTCAGCAGCCGGGATTCGGCGATACCGATGAGCCATTCGGCGAGCAGGGCGACGACCGTGATGATGATCATGCCGGCGTAGATGCCCGCAGAGTCGAATGTGCCCTGGGCGTTGCTGATCAAAAGGCCCAATCCCTTGCTAGCGCCCGCATATTCACCGACGACGGCGCCGATCAGGGCGAACCCGAACGCGGTGTGCAGGCTCGACAGAATCCAGCTTGTCGCGCTGGGTAGCACGATCGAGGTGAGGATGCGGGTAGGGCTGGCACCGAGAATCCGGGCATTGTTGATCACGTTTCCATCTACCTCACGGGCACCGGTGAACGCGTTGAAGAACACCGCGAAGAACACCAGAACCACCACGGTGGCCACCTTGGAACTCAGCCCCAGACCAAACCAGATGATGAACAGTGATGCCAATACGATGCGCGGAACAGCGTTGAGCGCCTTGATGAACGGTGCCAACACCTCCGACCAATAGCGGCTGCGGCCCAGCAGCACACCCAAGGTCACTCCCGCGACGGTACCGATCAGGAACCCCAGAACGGCCTCTTGCACAGTGGTGAAGATCTGCAGCCATATCGAGCCGAACTGGGTGCCCACGGTGAACCACTCAATCAATCGGCCCCAGATCAGTGAGGGCTTCGAGTAGAAGAAGGGATCCAGCCATAGCGTGGCGGCCAACTCCCACGAGGCCAGCCACACCACCACCAGCAGGGTCCGCAACCCCCAGACTCGAATCTGGCTGCGACGCTTGTTGCGGCGGGCGCGCTCGAGGATGTCCTCGTCGCTTTCGGACACCGGACGAATGAGCAGACTATGCGACACGAGACTCTCCCTTCGCGCGCGCGGCCTCGACCTGATCGCGCAGTGTTTCCCAGATTTCGCGGTAGATCGTCCGGAATTCGTCGGTGAGTCTCACCTCTTCGACATCGCGGGGACGCGGGAGGGTGATGGGAAAGTCACCACAGACGGTGGCAGGGCTTGCGGTCATCACCACCACTCGGTCGGCCAGCACGATCGCCTCCTCGAGGTCGTGGGTGACGAAGATGACCGCCGCTCCGGTGCCTGACCACACCCGCAGCAGTTCGTCCTGCATAAGCTGGCGGGTCTGTACATCGAGGGCGCTGAATGGCTCATCCATGAGCAGAATCTCGGGTTCGTTGACCAGGGTCTGGGCCAGCGCTACACGCTTGCGCATCCCGCCCGAGAGCTGATGCGGGTAGTACTTCTCGAACCCGGCCAGGCCCACGGTCCGGACCCAGGTTGCTGCCCTCTCACGGGCCGCGTCCTTGCTCGCGTCGCGATAGATCGGACCCAGGGCGACGTTGTCGATCACGTTCTTCCACGGCAGGACCGCGTCCTGCTGAAACATATAGCCCACCCCTGCGGGGATATCGGATACGTCCTCGCCGCGCACCAGGACACGGCCGGCCGATGGCGGTTCAAGTCCGGACACGAGGGACAAGGTGGTCGATTTACCGCATCCGGTGGGGCCGACGACGGCGACGAATTCCCCGGCGCCGATGTCGATGTTCAGATCTCGGACCGCGGTGTGGATACCGTCGCCTCGATTGGAGGGGAACCGTTTGGTTGCGCCCTGAAGTTCGATGAGTGGAAGCGTCATTGCCTTCTCCTTCGCTAGCCGACGGAGACTGAACATAAGTGGTGGGCGTCACAGATTTCTGCTTGTGCGCACTACCCGCGCAAATCGTGGATTTCGTCAGTTTTGCGCATTCTGCGCACGGCCTGCCTAGGCTCGGGCACATGGGTTCCGGGAAGCGCACCGTGCTGCGATTGCGCACGCAGGTGCTTCTCCTGCAGGTCGCCGTGATTTTTCTGGCATTGGGTTTGGCGTTCGCGGTGCTCGCCGCGGTCGGCGATCGGCGGCTTTCCTCCGAGTACGGCCAGCGGGCGCTGGCGATCGCGGGAACGGTGGCGGCCATGCCGGAGGTACGGGCACGGGTTACCGAGTATGCGCAGGGCACGCTCATTCCGGGACAGGGCCTCACCGATGAGCTCTCCGATGGGCCGCTGCAACACATCGCTGCTGCGGTGCTGGAGCGCAGCGACGCGCTGTTCGTGGTGATCACCGATGAGCATGGGCTGCGGCTGGCGCACCCTACGCAGGAGCGACTGGGCCACCCCGTCAGCACCGATCCGTCGGGCGCTCTTGCCGGACGAGATGTGGTCGTCGAGGAGACGGGGACGCTGGGAGGCTCCGTACGGGCCAAAGTGCCGGTCCGGCAGCCTGGTTCGTCAACCGTGGTGGGGGAGGTCAGTGTCGGCGTATCGACCACCGCTGTGCGCGACAGATTGTTCTCGGATCTGAGGATCGCGGGATGCGTTGTCGGTGTGGCATTTCTGTTCGGAATCGGCGGCTCGGTGTTGTTGGCTCGCCGGTGGCGAAGCCTCACTCTGGGCCTGGAGCCCGCTGAGTTGGCCGAGTTGGTCAGAGAACAAGCGGCGGTTCTCCACGGTATCGGCGAAGGGGTCCTCGCCGTGGATGTCGAGGGGCGCACGACAGTCGTCAACGATGAAGCGAAACGTCTGCTGGGGCTGGATGAGGTGACCGGGCAGCCAGATAGCGATATCGGCTTGACGCCAAGGATTCTCGGGGTACTTCGGGAGAAGTCGGCGGCGCCGGTTCTGGCAACGGTAGGTGACCGGGTTGTCGTGGTGACCGCACGGCAAGTGACCCGGGCTGGGCGTGAGCTTGGTGCGGTGCTCACCGTGCGTGATCGAACGGATGTCGAATCCCTGACTCGGCAGTTGGATGCGGTCCAGTCGATGAGCGCCGTACTGCGGGCGCAGCGGCACGAGTTCGCTAACCGCTTGCACCTGCTGAGCGGGCTGGTGCATGGAAACCGGACGCAGGAGGCTGCCCGGCTCCTGGACGAGTTGCTCGGTACCGGACCGCTGGGTGCGGCACTTCCGGATATCGAGACGTTGGGCGATCCCTATCTTCAGGCCTTTGTGGCGGCGAAGACCGCGAACGCGCGCGAGGCGGGCGTCACCCTGACACTGGGCGACAACACCTGGGTATCCGGCACTCTCGTGCATCCCGTTGATGTCACGACTGTGCTGGGCAATTTGATCGACAATGCGATCGATGCGGCACGTACCGGGGCCGACTCGCAACGTCGGGTCGAGGTCGGTGTGGTTCAGGATGGTTCTACGCTGCATATCAGTGTCGCCGACAGCGGTGACGGTGTTGCCGAATGCGTGGCGGATGATCCTTTCGCAGAAGGGATCTCGACCAAGGAGCATGCCGCTGTACCGGGTGGCCGCGGAGTGGGCCTGGCATTGTCGCGTCAGATCGCCCGGGGGCTGGGCGGCGATGTGTGGCTGGCGACGGCAGCGGGGGCAGGCCCCGGGCTTGCGGGTGCGGAGTTCAGTGCGCGGATGCCATCGGTGATGACCGAGACCGACGGGAAGGACCCGGGATGAACGAAACCACGATCAAGGTGCTGATCGTCGACGATGACTTCCGGGTGGCCAACTTGCATGCCGGGATTGTCGATGCGGTACCGGGATTCACGGTTGTGTCGACTGCGAACAGCATCGGTGCCGCTCACGAGGTGGCGCGGTCGACCGACGTCGATCTCGCACTGGTCGACGTGTACCTTCCCGACGGGTCCGGGATCGACTTCGTGCGCGAGTTGCGCTGTGACGCCATGATCCTGTCGGCGGCGGTCGACGGCGCCACGATCCGGCAGGCATTGATCGCCGGTGCTGCGAGCTATCTGGTGAAGCCATTCGCCAACGCCTCGCTGGTGGCGCGGCTGACTGCGTACGCCCGGTACCGCAAGATCCTGCACAGTGACGAGCTCAGCCCCGCCGAGGTGGACGCCGCCCTGGAGTCCCTGCGGCCCAGTGTCGGCGTGCCGCGCGCCGCAGCCGCGGCGTCGCCGACCAAGCAGATCGTCCTGCATGCGATTCTGGATGCGCGCTCGCCCATGTCGTCGGCGGAAGTAGCTGTGGCGGTGGGTATCTCACGTGCGACCGCGCAGCGCTACCTGGCCTCACTGGTGGGAAGTTCAGAGTTGCAGATGCGGTTGCGGTACGGCACCACCGGCCGTCCCGAACAGGAGTTCCTCATTCCAGGAACGTGACATTGGCACTGACCGGGTCGCGCGGGGCGCGTACAGCATTCACCGGGGCATCGGGATTCGCGTAGCCAATGGACACCGCGCAGACCAGATTCAGACTCTCGGGCAGCTTGAGCACCGGGCGAATCGCTTCGGGAAACATGGCGGGAGCGACCTGCATGCACGAACTGATCCCGCGCGACTGCAGGGCCAGGACAAGCGTCTGCAGGTACATGCCGACTCCGGCGATATCGGCCGGACCCAGACGAGAGTCCACCCCGACAATGGCGGCAGTGGGTGCACCGAAGAACCTGAAGTTCCGCAGCCCGGCCTCCAAACGTGCCTCGGCATCGCCGCGCTGGACACCGAGCGCCCCGTAGACCTGGACTCCGACAGCGAACCGCCGGGCGTTGTATTCGTCGGGCAGCTCCATGCGGCCCAAGCCGTTGGTCCGCACGCAGGCCACCAACGACTCGCTCAGGCGCTCGCGTATCGCGCCTTCGGCGATGACGACGCGCCACGGCTGGATGTTCGAGTTCGATGGCGCGTGCTGTGCCGTCTCCAGGGCAGCCAACAGAACATCCCGGGGGACAGGTGTCGACAAGAAATCACGGATCGAGGACCGGTCACGGACCAGCTGTTCGAAATCAGACACGCCTCAGTATGGGCACGACTCACCCAGAAATTCAACAGCTGATGAATATCTACTAAGCGATATCGGCGACGAACACTCCCGCGCGCTTATTCACCTGGCGGGTCGCCCGGGTCAGTCCCGGATCCCCTTGGCCTTGCTCCACGATGCGCGGATTGATCACATGAATCTGCTTACCGCGGAAGAGCGTGATGTCGGCACCGCCGGCGGCGATCACGTTCTTCGTCCAGTTGGTCTTGCCGTGAATCAGTCCGATGGAGAGGACATTGCCTTTGCGGAATGCATTCACAGTGGTTTCGTACTTGGCGCCCGAGGTGCGGCCGAAGTGCGTAACGGTGGCGAATGAAGGCAGAAAGCGTGCGATAGGGGCCATGAGCGGGTTGATGAACTTGATCTGAGCTCGCTCAAGCCAGTCAGGCAGAAGCATGGGCACGCCGGGCTGATGGTTTGCTGACATCGATGATCCGATCGTTGTGGGTCGGTGCGGCTTTTCGTGGACGAGTCTAGTTAGACGTGCGTCACACACAACCGGTGACTGCGTGGTAAATGGTGTTGAGCAGCTCTGGGAGAATGGCGGATGTGATCGACGGACCCACCCCAGCAGATGCTCTTGGTGCAGGCGGCACGACGCTGCTTCGCCGTATCGACATGCGTGGTGCAAGCCTGTCCCCGTCCCATCTGCGCTCTGCGCTCCCGCGGGGCGGAACCGACGTCGACGCCGTGCTCCCGACGGTGCGGCCGGTCGTCGAAGCGGTCCGAGACCGCGGCGCCGAGGCGGCACTTCAGTACTGCGCCGAGTTCGATGGTGTCCGCCCCGAGACCGTTCGCGTGCCGGCGGCCGAGCGGGAGCGCGCCCTCGCCGAACTGGACCCCGCGGTGCGCGACGCACTCGAGGTGGCCATCCTGCGCGCGCGGGCGGTGCACGCCGATCAGCGCCGCCAGGACACGGTGACCACCGTCGCCGATGGCGCCACCGTGACCGAGCGATGGGTACCCGTGGAACGCGTCGGCTTGTACGTTCCCGGCGGTAACGCCGTGTACCCGTCGAGCGTCGTGATGAACGTCGTGCCGGCGCAGACGGCCGGAGTCGGTTCCCTCGTCATCGCTTCACCGCCGCAGGCGCAGTTCGGCGGGCTGCCCCACCCGACGATTCTCGCGGCGGCGCAGTTGCTTGGAGTTGAGGAGATCTGGGCGGTCGGCGGTGCGCAGGGTATCGCGCTACTGGCCCATGGCGGCGTCGACACCGATGGCGGCGAACTTGCTCCGGTCGACATGATTACCGGGCCCGGCAATATCTACGTGACCGCGGCCAAGCGGTTGTGCAGGTCGCTGGTGGGCATCGATGCCGAGGCAGGCCCCACCGAGATTGCCATCCTCGCCGACGAGACGGCAGATCCGGTGCATGTGGCCGCCGACCTGATCAGCCAAGCCGAACACGACGTGTTAGCGGCAAGCGTGCTCGTCACCACGAGTGAAAAACTGGCCGATGCGGTGGTGAAAGAGACCGCTGCACAGCTGGAGACGACCGTGCATGCCGAACGTGTCACCGCGGCGTTGACCGGCCCCCAGTCGGGAATCGTTCTCGTCGACGATCTCAGCGCTGGAATCAAGGTCGTGAATGCCTATGCGGCCGAGCACCTGGAAATTCAAACTGCCGATCCCGTGCCCGTGGCCGCCCGTGTGCGCAGTGCCGGCGCGATCTTCCTGGGCCCGTGGTCGCCGGTAAGCCTCGGTGACTACTGCGCCGGATCCAATCACGTACTGCCCACTGCCGGGTGTGCACGGCACTCCAGTGGGCTGTCCGTGCAGACCTTCCTGCGCGGCATTCACATCGTGGATTACACCGAGGCCGCCCTCAAAGAGGTTTCCGGGCACGTGATTACGCTTGCCAACGCAGAGAATCTGCCTGCGCACGGTGAGGCAGTTCGGCGCAGGTTCGAGCGATCATGAGCGATCTGATCGGAGGCGCGGCCCGGCTGGAAGACTTGCCGCTGCGGGACAGCCTGCGTGGCAAGAATCCTTACGGCGCACCCCAGTTGACCGTGCCGGTGCGGCTGAACACCAACGAGAATCCGCACGAACCATCGGACGGCCTGATCGAGGACGTCGCCGCGTCGGTTCGCGAGGTGGCCGCGGAATTGCACCGATACCCAGACCGGGACGCGGTGGCCCTGCGCACGGATCTGGCGGCATACCTGACCGGGCAGACCGGAGTGCCCGTCGCTGCCGAGAATGTCTGGGCGGCAAACGGTTCCAACGAGATACTGCAGCAGCTGCTGCAGGCCTTCGGCGGGCCCGGGCGCAGCGCGCTGGGCTTCACGCCGTCGTACTCGATGCACCCGATCATCTCCGATGGAACCCAGACGGAATGGATGCAGGCTCAGCGCCTGGAAGATTTCTCGCTCGATGCCGGTGCGGCGGTCGACGCGATTCGAGCGCGTCAGCCCGATGTCATCTTCGTGACGAGTCCCAACAACCCGACAGGACAGTCGGTTCCGCTGCAGGACTTGCGGCAGATCCTCGACGAGGCTCCGGGCATCGTGATCCTGGATGAGGCATACGGCGAGTTCTCCTCAGCGCCAAGCGGAATCACGTTGATCGACGAGTATCCGACGAAGCTGATCGTGAGCCGCACCATGAGTAAGGCCTTTGCCTTCGCCGGTGGGCGGCTGGGGTACCTCGTGGCGGCACCGGCGGTCATCGATGCGCTATTGCTGGTGCGACTGCCGTACCACCTCTCCGTGCTCACCCAGGCCGCCGCGCGTGCCGCGGTGAAACATGGCGCCGAGACCCTCGGCAGCGTCGCGACGTTGGTCGCCGAACGTATCCGGGTATCGGAAGCGTTATCGGCCAGCGGATTCGAGGTCATTCCCAGTGACGCGAACTTCGTGCTGTTCGGCCGATTCACCGATTCGGCCGCGAGCTGGCAGCGTTATCTCGACGCGGGTGTTCTCATCCGTGATGTCGGCATTCCGGGATTTCTGCGCGTCACCATCGGGTTGGCGAGCGAGAATGACGTGTTCTTGAAGGTCAGCGACAATCTGGCTGCGACGGACCTAGAGAAAGGTGCGCCCTCATGACGGCATCGGCGTGGAATCGGGTGGCACGCGTGGCGCGCGCCACCCGCGAGTCGGACATTGTGGTGGAACTGAACCTGGACGGCACCGGCCGGGTGCACATCGACACCGGCGTGCCGTTCTTCGACCACATGCTCACGGCTCTCGGTACCCACGCCAGTTTCGATCTGACGATCACGGCCAAGGGCGACACCGAGATCGAGGCGCACCACACTGTGGAGGACACCGCCATCACTCTCGGCCAGGCGCTCGCCGAGGCGCTCGGTGACAAGAAGGGAATTCGCCGGTTCGGTGATGCCTTCATCCCCATGGACGAAACCCTGGCCCACGCGGCGGTGGACGTTTCCGGCCGACCGTACTGTGTGCACACCGGCGAACCGGATCACCTGCTGCACACCACAATCGCAGGTTCTTCGGTTCCCTACCACACCGTCATCAATGCGCACGTGTTCGAGTCGTTGGCGCTCAACGCCCGGATCGCGCTGCATGTGCGCACGCTGTACGGCCGCGACCCGCACCACATCACCGAGGCGCAGTACAAGGCTGTCGCCCGAGCGCTGCGCCAAGCGGTGGAACCCGATCCCCGGGTTACCGGAGTGCCGTCGACCAAGGGCAGCCTGTGACCGGTGCTGGACCTAAAGTCGTTGTCCTCGACTACGGTTCGGGCAATCTGAGATCGGCACAGCGCGCGCTGGAACGGGTCGGTGCCGACGTCACGGTGACCGCCGATGCCAACACGGCGCTGAACGCCGACGGTCTTGTCGTGCCCGGGGTGGGCGCCTTCGCGGCCTGCATGGAGGGACTGCGCGGTATCGACGGTGAGCGGATCATCGACGTGCGGCTGTCCGGGGGCCGCCCTGTGTTGGGCATCTGCGTCGGCATGCAGATCCTGTTCAGCCACGGCATCGAATTCGGTGTCGACGCCGAGGGCTGCGGTCAGTGGCCCGGTGTGGTCAGCCGCCTGGATGCTCCAGTGATCCCGCATATGGGCTGGAACACCGTCGATGCGCCGGCCGAATCGGATCTGTTCGCAGGTCTGGACGCCGACACGCGTTTTTACTTCGTGCACTCGTACGCCGTACAGAAATGGGAGCTGGAAACGCCCGTCGACTCACCGATCGCGAAGCCGCTGGTGACCTGGGCGACCCATCACGTGCCATTTGTCGCGGCAGTGGAGAATGGGGCACTTGCTGCCACTCAGTTCCATCCGGAGAAGAGTGGCGATGCGGGGGCCGTGTTGTTGAGCAATTGGGTGAAGGGAATCTCTTGAGTCTCGTTCTATTACCGGCGGTTGACGTCGCCGATGGTCAGGCAGTGCGCCTCGTGCAGGGCAAGGCGGGCAGCGAAACCACCTACGGTTCACCCCGCGATGCGGCTTTGGCGTGGCAGAACGACGGTGCCGAGTGGGTGCATCTGGTGGACCTGGATGCGGCCTTCGGTCGTGGTTCCAACCGCGAGCTGCTGGCACAGGTGGTAGGCGAGCTCGATGTGAAAGTAGAGCTCTCGGGTGGCATCCGCGATGACGAGTCTTTGACGGCAGCCCTGGCAACCGGCTGCGCCCGAGTCAATCTCGGTACCGCCGCACTGGAGGATCCGCAGTGGTGTGCCTCCGCGATCGCGCGCCACGGCGAGCGCGTGGCCGTAGGGCTTGACGTGCAGATCGTGGACGGTGAGCACCGGCTACGGGGCCGCGGCTGGGTCAGCGACGGCGGCGATCTCTGGGAGGTACTGGAACGTCTGCGCGGTCAGGGGTGTTCGCGCTACGTCGTCACCGATGTGACGAAGGATGGCACGCTGACCGGTCCGAACCTTGAGCTGCTTGCGCAGGTCGCAGGTGTGGCGAACGCACCTGTGATCGCCTCGGGCGGGGTGTCGAGCCTGGATGACCTGCGGGCCATCGCGGAGCTGACCGGGGCGGGTATCGAGGGCGCGATCGTCGGAAAGGCTCTCTACGCGGGCCGTTTCACCCTGCCGGATGCACTGGCTGCCGTCTCCTGACATGCCTGATCTGAATGCGCTAGTAGCCGAGGCGTCCCTGATTCTGGACGTGGCGGCGCAGCGCTTCGTGGCCGGGCACGGTGCCGATGGTGTCGTGTTCAAGGGTGGTAAGGACTTCGCCACCGAAGAGGACCTGGCCATCGAGCGGATGGTGGTGGAGGCGCTTACCGACCGCACCGGAATCGGTGTGCACGGCGAGGAATTCGGTGGTCCGGCAGTGGATTCTGGTCTGGTTTGGGTGGTGGATCCCATTGACGGAACCGTCAACTACGCGGCGGGTTCTCCGATGGCTGCGATTTTGCTGGGACTGCTCTCCGATGGGGTGCCGGTCGCCGGATTGACCTGGCTGCCGTTCATGGGGGACAGGTACACCGGTGTCGCAGGTGGTCCATTGGTGCGCAACGGTGTTGCGATGCCGCCGTTGCCACGTGCCGATCTCGCGGATGTTGCGGTGGGCCTGGGCACGTTCAACGTCGACTGGAAGGGGCGGGTACCGGGTCGCTACCGCCTGGCGGTGGTGGAGAAGCTGAGCCGCATCACCTCGCGCCTGCGGATGCACGGCAGCACCGGTATCGATCTGGCGTTCACGGCAGGCGGGATACTCGGCGGCGCAGTGAGTTTCGGTGCGCACGTGTGGGATCACGCCGCAGGTATCGCACTGGTTGAGGCCGCGGGCGGTCACGCGACGGATCTGCGCGGCAATCTTTGGACCCCCGAATCGCCCTCGGTATTGGTGGCCGCGCCCGGTGTGCACGAACAGATCCTGGAAGTGCTGGCTGAGGTCGGGGATCCGGAGGACTACCGATGAGTGTTGCTACCCGCGTCATCGCCTGCCTTGACGTCGACGATGGTCGTGTGGTCAAGGGTGTTAACTTCGAAAACCTCCGTGACGCAGGCGATCCGGTTGAGCTCGCGGCCGCATACGACGCCGAGGGCGTCGATGAACTGACCTTTCTCGATGTCACGGCCTCGTCGGCGGGTCGGGCAACCATGTTGGATGTGGTGCGACGCACGGCCGAGCAGGTGTTCATTCCGTTGACGGTGGGCGGCGGTGTGCGGTCGGTGGAAGACGTCAATGTGCTGCTGCGAGCGGGCGCGGACAAGGTCGGCGTCAATACGGCGGCGATCGCACGTCCGGAGTTGTTGGCCGAGCTGGCACAGCGGTTCGGCTCACAGTGCATCGTGCTGAGCGTGGATGCGCGCCGGGTCCGTGAGGGTGATGCGCCGACACCGTCCGGGTGGGAGGTCACGACCCATGGTGGCCGCAAGGGCACCGGGATCGATGCCATCGAATGGACCAGGCGGGGAGCCGAATTGGGTGTGGGGGAGATCCTGCTCAATTCCATGGATGCGGACGGCACCAAGGCGGGGTTCGATCTTCCGATGATCGCCGCCGCGCGTACAGCGGTTGACGTACCCGTGATCGCCAGCGGCGGAGCCGGTGCTGTTGAGCACTTCTCACCCGCGGTCAAGGCCGGCGCCGACGCGGTGCTGGCCGCCAGTGTCTTCCACTTCCGGGAACTGACTATCGCCGAGGTGAAGGCGGCGATGGCCGCGGAAGGGATCACGGTGCGATGAGCGAGCTGGATCCCGGGATTGCCGGTCGCCTCAAGCGCGACGCGGCCGGCCTGATCACCGCGGTGGTGCAAGAGCGCGGCACCGGCACGGTGCTGATGGTGGCGTGGATGAACGACGAGGCGCTGGCGCAGACCCTGGCGACCCGACGCGGGACATACTTCTCGCGATCCCGGCAGCGTCTATGGGTCAAGGGCGAGACATCCGGCCACACCCAGTACGTGCACGCGGTGCGGCTCGACTGCGACGGTGACACGCTGGTGCTGGAAGTCGACCAGACCGGGCCGGCGTGCCACACCGGCGCGCACAGTTGCTTTGACGCCGACGTGTTACTTGCGGGCGCGGAGGAACTCTAGAGCCTTGTCGGCGTGCGCGTTCATGTTGAGCTCGCTCGCGAAGACTTCGAGGATCGTCTTGTCGGTGCCGATGATGAACGTGGTCCGCTTGACCGGAGCCAGCTTGCCCAACAGACCGCGCTTGACCCCGAACGCTGACGAGACCTTGCCGCCGGTGTCGGAGAGCAACGGGTAGTCGAATTTGCGCTTATCGGCGAAGTCGGCCTGCTTGTCTACCGAGTCGACGCTGATGCCGACGCGCGAGGCGCCGACTTCCTTGAATTCGCTTGCCAGATCGCGGAAGTGGCACGCCTCGGCGGTGCAGCCGGGGGTATTGGCAGCAGGATAGAAGAACAGCACGACGGGCCCGTCGGCCAGGAGCGCCGAGAGGCTGCGGGTTGTGCCGGTCTGGTCCGGAAGTTCGAAGTCGGCGACGCGATCACCAGGTTTCATGACTCGAACGCTACGCCAGCGCGTTGGACAGTCGGTTTCCCAGGGCAGAGATGCTCAAGGCGTCACCGCGGATGCCCGGTGCCCACGGCAGACCGAGCCGGTCTTTGGACTTGTCGACATATCGTGGAATCACGTGCAGATGGAAGTGGAACTCCGTCTGCCATGCGTGGGCGCCACAGCAATTCAGCAGATTCACCCCATCGGCGCCGAGCTCGGAAACGACCGCTTTCGCTATCCGCTGGGCCGCCACCGCGACGGCACTCAGATCCTCGGCCGGGATCTCGAGGAGGTCCTTGCTGTGCCGCTTCGGAACGACCAGCAGGTGGCCGTCCGAACCCGGATTGATATCCATGAAGGCGTATGTGTCGGCATCCTCCGCCACCCGCACACCAGGAACCACACCGGAGACGATTCCGCAGAACAAGCATTCATCGGCCACCGCCTCAGGCTAAAGGCGTTGACGTATCGAATATATGTTCGATACCGTCGAATGGTCTGGATGCCTTCGACGTGATGAGGTGCGGCATGCCATCGAAGAATGTGACGGTGTTCCTGCCCGGTGGTGTGGTGTGGGAGATTAGCTGGAACGTGTATCGGCGAGCCAGGTCAATGAGTGGCAACAGTCGTTTCCCTGTACTGGGCAGGTGCTGGACGCGAACGGATGATGCGCGGCCACCAGAACAGCGGACCGAGAAGCCGGGCGATCGCGGGGGTGATGAACGATCGCACGATGAGCGTGTCCAGCAGCAGGCCAAGCCCGATAATGGACCCCAGCTGGCCGACCGACAACAGGTCGCTGGAGAGCATGGCCATCATCGTCGTTGCGAACACGATGCCCGCGGTGGTGACCACCTTGCCCGAGTTGGCCACCGCTCTGATCAAACCTGTATTCAGCCCGGCTTTGCTTTCCTCCAGATAGCGGGCGATGAGTAGCAGGTTGTAGTCCGATCCCACGGCCACCAGGATGATGAAGGTGATGGGCAGGTTCAACCAGCTCAGCGGTATGCCCAGGAAGTGCTGCCAGACCAGCACCGAAAGGCCGAAGGCTCCCGAGTACGAGAACGCGACCGTGCCGATGATGACCAGTGCCGCGACCACACTGCGGGTGATCAACAGCATCACCAGGAAGATCAGCGCGAATGCCGCGATCGCCGCGATCAAGAGGTCAGTCTTGGTGGCGTCCTGGATATCCCAGTACGTTGCGGCCGCGCCCCCCAGATAAACCCGCGAACCGGCCAGCGTCGTTCCCTTCAGCGCTTCCTTGGCTGCCGGCAGGTAGGCCTGAGCGTGGTCGATGCCTTCCTCGCTGAGCGCTTCACCGTCGTGATAGATCATGTAGCGCGCGGACTTCCCGTCCGGTGACACGAAGTACTTCAGATCGATCTGGAAGTACGGATTGTCGAAGGCTTCGGGCGGCAGATAGAAGAACTCGTCGTTCTTGGAACTGTCGAAGGCGTGCCCGAGATCCATCATCTGGCGGCCCAGCTCGTTCAGCTGAGTCAGCATCGGCCGCATGGTGCTCTGCTCGGTAAGCACCACTTTGCGCATGTCGTCCAGTTCTGCGGCACTCTTGCCGATGACCTGGACCAGCTGTGGCGTGACGGCGTCCTGGATCATCGCGGCTTTGAGGCTGTCATCGACCGCGTCGGTCATCGAATCGACCTGGTCGGTCATGTCGAACAGCGATCTCATCGCCCAGCACATGGGGATGTCGGCGCAATGCGGTTCCCAGTAGAAGTAGTTCCGCAGCGGCCTGAACTGGTCGTCGAAGTTGGCCAGGGTGTCCCGCATATTGACGGTGACGTCCTTCAACTCCTGTGCGCCCTTGAGCGAGATATGCGCCGAATCGGCCTGCTGCCCAGTCAGTTCCTGCTGCTGGCGCATCAAGGCGGCCATCCGATCGGTGATATCGGCCATCTGGGTGAACCGGTCGGTGAGATCGGTAAGGAACGGGATCAGCTCGTTGATCTTGGTTCCCATCGTCCCCATCGTGTAGGTGAAGGACGAATGCTCCAGCGGTGTGCCCAATGGCCTGGTGACACTCTGGATCATCGCGACGCCCGGCGTGTGGAACACCTCGCGCGCCACCTTGTCCAAGGCGATCATGTCCGTCGAATTGCGCATGTCGTGGTCGGATTCGATCATGAGCATGTCGCTGTTGAGCTTGCTCACCGGGAAATGCCGGTCGGCGGCCGCATATCCCTGGTTCGCCGGCACGTCGTCGGCTATGTAGATGCGGTCGTTGTAGTTGGGCCGATACGACGGAAGCGTGATCGAACCGATCATCACCACGACACTGCTCACGACGAGAATACGTCCGGGCCACCGCACGGTGACGGTACCCACCTTGCGCCAAATGCCAGCGCTGGCCTTGACTTTCGGTTCGAATACCCCGAAGCGGCTGCCGAGTGCCAGCACCGCGGGCCCGAAGGTAAGGGATGCCGCGACCGCCACGAGAGTCGCGGCCGCGCACGGCAGGCCCATCGTGTTGAAGTAATTGAGGCGGGTGAATTGCAGGCAGAACGTCGCGCCGGCGATCGCCAGGCCCGAGCCCAGGATGACGTGGGAGACGCCTCTGACCGCGGAGTAGTACGCGGTCTCCCGATCCTCGCCGGCGTGACGCGCCTCCTGGTATCTACCGATCAGGAAGATTGCATAGTCGGTTCCGGCACCCAGAATCAACGACACCAGGATGTTCGACGCGAACACAGAGATGCCGATCAGCTTGTGATAGGCGAGGAAAGCGACAACGCCTCGCCCGCAGGACAGTTCCACCATCACGATCAGTAGCGTCAGCAAAGCCGTTGCGACAGAACGATAGACGATGAGCAACATCACCGTGATGATGACGATGGTCACGTACATTAGGCGGATCATGCTTTGGTTGCCCACCTGGAGCATGTCCGTGGACAACGGGGCCGACCCGGACACATAGACCTTGACCCCATTGGGCGGCTGGACTTCGGCGACCAACTCGCGGACCGCACGGATCGATTCGTCCGAGACTGTCGAACCTTGATCACCTGCGACGCGCACGAGCGTGTACGCAGCCTGGCCGTCGGAACTCTGCACACCCGCGGCAGTGGTGCCCTGGCCCCACAGATTCATGACGTACTGGACGTGCTTTTTATCGTTTTCCAGCTTGCTTGCCAGCACGTCGTAGAACTTGTGGTCGTCGTCATTCAGCTTGTGATCACCCTCCAGGATGACCATCGCCAGGCTGTTGCTGTCGGATTCCTTGAACGATTCCCCGATGTGAATCAAGGCCCTGGAGGACGGCGCATCGAGTGGCACCAACGGACCCTGATTTGCGTCGGTTACCGGTTCGAGCTGCGGCACCACGGTATTGATCACAATGGTGAACGCCAACCACGCGAGCACGACCAGTATCGAGTACTTGCGAATTGCCCTGGCGAAGCGCGGTTTCTGGGCGGAGTGTGCGCTCATGCGGAAAGCACCTGGCACCAGACACCAGCATGCTCACCGGTTGCGGTGTGTTCCGAGCGCACCAATCCGTCAACGGTGATGCGGCAGCCCACATTTCGCCCGGCGACCTGCGCTGTGATGTCTCCGGTCGCGGTCGTCAAGACGGTTGTTTCGGTGTGTGTCCAGGGCAATCCGGTGAGTTCGATATCGACGGGTCTGTTGTCGGTATCCCAATAGCTCACCCGCGCCCAGCCGCCGTAATCGCCGTACACCTCGTAAACGATGTTCTTGGGATTGAACTGGACAACGGCGAAATTGCCCCCGGGGCTGTGTGTTCGGTCCTGCGATCCGAAGACCCCATGCGCGAACTTGATGGCCAACCCGGCGACAAGAAGTATGACGATCGCTACTGCGGGTAACCAGATCTTGTTGACCACACGACGGCTTCTGGAAACGCTCATGGCTGCACCTTTCGAGGATCAAGACAAGACCAGCGGGGACCCGCAACATCGGGGAGCATCGGCCTGCCTCATTGCCTGCCGAGCGGTGTGGAACGTGGTCGTCACGAGTGACGGCCGATGAGCCTCGCGCTCGATTCGTCCCGGCCATGTGACGGATGGCGAGAGTGGGGGAACGCGCTCATGCGTGACAGATACTATACAAGTTATGTATTAGGTGTGGATCTCGCTGATGAGATCCTTGTCTCAGCAGCTGGTGCGAGTGATTGAGGAATAAAATCGCCGCGTCACGGGCGTATGTTGCCGAGCTCGCCGATGGCGATGCCCCGATTTCGATAGCCTGGGCCCGATCCGCGTTTATCTGGCACACCTGGACCGAGAGGCATGATGGCTGTCCACGAGAGTTCGATCACCACCCGTGACTGGACGCTGAACAGGCCGGAGCTCGACACATCGCCGATGGAGGTCATCGGCTCGCTGAAGCGCGCGTCGGGATTGCTCGCCCGGTTGCTCGAGCCTCTCTATGCGACCGCGGCCATCGCCGAACCCGAGCACGACGTTCTGGTGGTGCTCCGGCACCGCAAGGGTCCGGTGATCGCGCGCCATGTCGCAGAGGAGCTCGGTGTATCGCAAGCCTGGGTAAGCAGAATGCTGCGCAAGCTGGAGGAGCGTGGATACGTACGCCGGGAAGCCAACGCCAACGACCGCCGTGCCGCAATCATCAGCATGACTGACAGCGGGCGGTCGGTCGTGGACGAATTGTTCCCCGAGAGGCTGCGTATCGAGGCTGAGGCCCTGGCCGGACTCGGGGACGAGCGCGCCTCGGTCGTCGCGGGCCTGGAGCGACTCGTCGCCACCCTCAAGGCATACGAGGGTTAGGCCCGCATACCGCTGACGCTGGTGGCATGGCCGAATCCGTTGGCGGGGGTCTGGGAGAATGGCACGCATGCATAGCACCATCAGTGGCGCCGCGACCACGACCAGGGAAGAGTTCAACGCCCTGGCGGCGGTGCATCGAGTGGTGCCGGTGACCCGAAAAGTTTTGGCAGACAGCGAGACACCGCTCTCCGCCTACCGCAAGCTGGGCGCCAACCGGCCCGGCACCTTTCTGCTTGAATCGGCGGAGAATGGGCGGTCGTGGTCGCGCTGGTCCTTCATCGGCGCGGGATCGCCCTCTGCCCTGACGGTGCGCGACGGCCATGCCGCATGGCTCGGAGCCGCCCCAGAGGGGGCTCCCGGCGGGGGCGATCCACTCGACGCGTTGCGGGCCACGATGGACCTGCTGGCAGGCGAGGCGCTGTCGGACCTCCCGCCACTGTCCGGCGGCATGGTCGGTTTCCTGTCCTATGACATCGTCCGGCGGCTGGAGCGCCTTCCGGAGCAGACAGTCGACGATCTGGGGCTGCCGGATCTGCTGCTCCTGCTCGCCACCGATATGGCGGCCGTTGATCACCACGAAGGCACCATCACGCTCATCGCCAACGCGGTGAACTGGGATGACACCCCGGAGCGTGTGGCCGAGGCCTATGACGGCGCGGTCGCGCGACTCGATGTGATGACGGCGGCGCTGGGGCAGCCGTTGCCCTCGACTGTTGCCCATTTCGACCGCCCGGCACCGGCGTATCGCAGCCAGCGCACGGTGGAGGAGTACAGCGCGATCGTCGACAAACTCGTCGGCGAGATCGAAGCCGGCGAGGCATTTCAGGTGGTGCCGAGCATGCGCTTCGAAATGGAGACCGATGTCGACCCGCTGGAGGTGTACCGCATCCTGCGGGTCACCAACCCGAGCCCGTACATGTATTTACTGCATGCGCCGGATGCCGATGGCGGGACAGCTTTTTCGATCGTGGGATCGAGCCCGGAGGCGCTCGTCACCGTCAAGGACGGAGTGGCCACCACCCACCCGATCGCAGGAACGCGCTGGCGGGGCGCCACCGATGAGGAAGACACCTTGCTCGCCAAGGATCTACTTGCCGACGAGAAGGAGCTCTCCGAACACCTCATGCTGGTTGATTTGGGCCGCAACGATCTCGGACGCGTATGTACGCCCGGCACGGTGCGGGTCAGCGATTACAGCCATATCGAGCGCTACAGCCACGTCATGCACTTGGTCTCGACAGTGTCGGGATCGCTGGCGGACGGTAAGACAGCGCTGGACGCCATCACCGCATGTTTCCCCGCCGGAACGCTGTCGGGGGCGCCGAAGGTACGCGCCATGGAACTCATCGAGGAAGTCGAGCTGACTCGTCGCGGACTGTACGGGGGGGTGCTGGGATACCTTGACTTCGCCGGAAACGCCGATTTCGCCATCGCGATCCGAACCGCGCTGTTCAAAGACGGGCGTGCCTACGTGCAAGCCGGTGGGGGTGTGGTCGCCGACTCCACGGGCGAGTACGAGTACAACGAGGCCAGGAACAAGGCCACCGCGGTGCTCAATGCGATCGCCGCGGCCGAAACCCTCACGGGCGCCGCGGATGTCTAATCCGGCTCCGCCGCAGTCGGGCCGCAAGCGGCTGGTCACCGGCGCCGGATTGCTCCTGATCGCAGCGGGTGGGCTGTGGGGAGCCTCAAAGTTCACGTGGGTGCGCCTGCGTTCCTTCGACGGTTTGGGTGAGCCGCGAACGATTCTGGTCTCCGGCGCCGACTGGTCGGCGGCCTTGGTCCCGTTGGCGGTCGCCTTGGTCGCGGCGGCGATCGCGACTCTGGCCATCCGCGGATGGGCCCTGCGGATCCTGGCGGTTCTCGTCGCGGTGATCGGAGCGGGCGCGGCCTATCTGGGGGTCAGCCTATGGGCCGTTCGTGATGTCGGGCCCCGCGCCGCGGACGTCAAGAACGTCCCGGTGTCCACCCTGATCGGCGCCGACCGGCTCTCCGGCGGAGCCACAACCGCCGTGGTGGCCGCGGTGGTGGTCGTATTGGCCGCCATTACGCTTCTGCGGGCCGCACGGGGGGTCGTGGACACCAAGTATCAGACTCCGGCCGCGCGACGCTCAGACAGTGCGGATCTGGGAGAAAAGACGCAGAGCGAGCGGGTGATGTGGGACAGCCTGGACGATGGACAGGACCCCACCGTCGGTCCGCCCGAGCGTTCGTCGGGCCCTACCTGACCCGGTTTTCTTGTGTGAGCCTCGAACGGCTACCCTTCTGTGAAGTTCGAGCGTGTAGGCGCGGGGGCGTCGCAAGAAGGGAATCGTCGAGGTCATGAGTTCGGGAACCGTACTCGATTCGATCCTCGATGGCGTGCGCGCTGATGTCGCGGCTCGCGAAGCCGTTGTTGATCTGGCCACCGTGAAGGCGGCCGCCAAAGCAGCACCCAAGCCACTCGATGTCATGGCCGCGCTGCGCGAGCCGGGAATCGCCGTGATCGCCGAGGTGAAGCGGGCCAGCCCATCGCGTGGTGCACTGGCCGATATCAGCGATCCCGCAGAGCTTGCCAAGGCTTACGAGGATGGGGGAGCACGGATTATCAGCGTGCTCACCGAGGGCCGGCGATTCCACGGAAGTCTCGACGATCTGGACTCGGTGCGCGCCGCCGTATCAGTTCCCGTGTTGCGCAAAGACTTTGTCATCAGTCCGTATCAGATCCACGAGGCGCGGGCACATGGCGCCGACCTGATCCTGCTGATCGTTGCGGCGCTGGAACAGACCGCACTCGTCTCGCTGCTCGACCGCACCGAGTCGCTCGGGATGACCGCGCTGGTGGAAGTACACACCGAGGAAGAAGCCGATCGTGCGCTGTCCGCCGGCGCATCCGTTATCGGTGTCAATGCCCGCGACCTGAAAACTCTTGAAATCGACCGCGATTGCTTCTCGCGTATCGCGCCGGGGCTGCCCAGCGGCATCATCCGCATCGCCGAGTCCGGCATTCGCGGGACGGCCGACCTGCTGGCGTATGCCGGTGCAGGTGCCGACGCCGTACTGGTCGGTGAGGGATTGGTTACCAGTGGCGATCCGCGCGGAGCCGTCGCCGATTTGGTGACCGCGGGCACGCATCCGTCCTGCCCCAAACCGGCTCGCTAGACAATCATGAAGAACACCGGCCTGCCGCAGATGAGTGCTGCGATCGCCGAGCCCACCGCGCATGATCCCGATGGCCGCGGGCACTTTGGTCCCTACGGCGGCCGATATGTGGCCGAGGCTCTGATGGCCGTCATCGAAGAAGTGACCGCCGCGTACGAGAAGGTCAGGTCCGACCGGTCCTTCCTCGACGAGCTCGACCGGTTGCAGACGCACTATGTGGGCCGGCCCTCGCCGCTGTATGAGGCCGAGCGCCTCAGTGCCCACGCCGGCGGTGCACGTCTGCTGCTCAAGCGAGAAGACCTGAACCACACCGGTTCCCACAAGATCAACAACGTTCTTGGCCAGGTCCTCCTGGCCAAGAGGATGGGCAAGACACGCGTCATCGCGGAGACCGGCGCGGGACAGCACGGAGTCGCCACTGCCACCGCGTGCGCACTTCTGGGGCTCGAGTGCGTCATCTACATGGGCGCCGTCGATACCGCACGCCAGGCACTCAATGTCGCGCGAATGCGGCTGTTGGGATCGACCGTGGTGTCCGTGGAATCGGGATCGAAGACCCTCAAGGACGCGATCAACGACGCCATGCGCGACTGGGTGACCAACGCGCACAACACCTACTACTGCTTCGGTACCGCTGCCGGCCCACATCCCTTCCCGGTGATGGTTCGCGATTTTCAGCGCATCATCGGCATGGAAGCGCGGGCTCAGGTACAGGACCAGGTCGGCAGATTGCCAGATGCGGTGGTGGCCTGTGTCGGCGGCGGTTCGAACGCGATCGGTATTTTCCACGCGTTCATCGACGATCCACAGGTCCGGCTGGTCGGGTACGAAGCCGCCGGCGACGGTGTCGAAACCGGTAGGCACGCCGCCACATTCACCGGTGGCACGCCCGGTGCCTTCCAGGGCTCCTACTCGTATCTGTTGCAGGACGAAGATGGTCAAACTATCGAGTCTCATTCAATCTCAGCGGGTTTGGATTACCCCGGTGTGGGCCCCGAGCATGCCTGGCTGCGTGAGACCGGGCGCGCCGATTACCGCCCGGTGACCGACAGTGAGGCCATGGACGCCTTCCTGCTGCTTTCTCGCGCCGAGGGCATCATCCCGGCCATCGAATCGGCACATGCCGTCGCGGGCGCACTCAAGCTCGGAGCGGAGCTGGGCGAAGGCGCGGTGATCGTGGTCAACCTGTCCGGGCGCGGCGACAAGGACGTCGAGACCGCGGCCAAGTGGTTCGACCTCTTGGACAAGAACGACGCGGATCAGAACGGGGCCGGGGCATGACGCAGTCAGGCCGCCTGACCGAGGTCTTCGACAAGTGCCGTGCAGAGGGGCGTGCCGCGCTGATCGGTTATCTGCCCAACGGGTATCCGGACCTGGACACCTCGATCGAACTGATGACCACGCTGGTGCAGGGCGGGTGCGACATCATCGAAGTCGGAATCGCCTACTCGGATCCGATGATGGACGGCCCGATGATCGCCGCGGCGGCGGAAACCGCGCTGAGCAACGGGGTTCGGGTGGCTGACGTTTTCACAACGGTCCGCGCCATCACCGATGCCGGCGGACAGGCCGTCGTGATGTCGTACTGGAATCCGGTGCTGCGGTATGGCGTTGACGCGTTCTCACGTGACCTCGCCGCGGCTGGAGGCCTCGGAATCATCACCCCCGATCTGATCCCCGACGAGGCCGAAGACTGGATCGCGGCCTCCGATGCTCATGACCTCGATCGCATCTTCCTGGTCGCGCCCTCATCCACGCCGGAGAGACTTGAAAAGACGATCGGCGCATGCCGGGGCTTCGTCTACGCGGCGTCCACCATGGGTGTCACCGGCGCTCGCGATGCGGTGTCGAATGCCGCTCCCGCACTGGTGAGCAGGGTTCGCGAGGTCTCCGATATCCCGGTGGGGGTCGGTCTTGGCGTGCGATCCGGTGCTCAGGCAGCCGAGATCGCCGCATATGCCGACGGCGTCATCGTGGGCTCGGCGCTGGTGGCGGCCGCCCCCCAAGGTGCGACCGCCGTGCGTAGCCTGACTGAAGAGTTGGCGACCGGAGTCCGAAGGGCCTAAGCCCAGGGATGACAGGAAAAGCAGGGACAAAACCGTGACAGTCGTGAATCTGGCATACATCCCCAGCCCGCCCCAAGGGGTTTGGCATCTGGGGCCCATCCCGATCCGCGCCTACGCACTGTGCATCATCGCGGGCATCATCGTCGCGCTGGTCATCGGCGATCGTCGATGGGAGCAGCGCGGCGGCGAGCGCGGCGTCATCTATGACATCGCGTTGTGGGCGGTGCCGTTCGGACTGGTCGGTGGACGTCTTTACCACGTGATGACCGACTGGCAGACGTACTTCGGCCCGCACGGCAAGGGTCTGGGCAAGGCGATCGCGGTCTGGGAAGGCGGCCTCGGTATCTGGGGAGCCGTCGCCCTCGGTGGCGTCGGCGCCTGGATCGCGTGCCGCCGGCGAGGTATTTCGTTGCCCGCCTTCGGCGACGCGATCGCTCCCGGCATCGTGCTGGCTCAGGCGATCGGCCGGTTGGGCAACTACTTCAATCAGGAACTCACCGGTGGTCCCACTACGCTGCCGTGGGGGCTAGAGCTGTTCTACCGGCGCTCGGCCGACGGCACGGTAGACGTTCTCAATCTCAACGGTGTGTCCACCGGAGAGGTCGCACAGGTCGTCCACCCGACCTTTCTCTACGAATTGTTATGGAACGTCCTTGTTTTCGCGCTGTTGATCTTTGTCGATCGGCGCTTCAAGATCGGGCACGGACGCCTGTTCGCGATGTACGTCGCGGCCTACTGCGTGGGACGCTTCTGGGTCGAATTGATGCGGGTGGACCCGGCCACACAGTTTGGTGGAATTCGCGTCAACTCCTTCACTTCGACACTGGTGTTCCTCGGTGCGATCGCCTACATTCTGCTGGCCCCCAAGGGACGTGAGGACCCGGCGACCCTGGGTGGTACCCCGGCGCAGACCGAAGAGGCCGCGAGCGCGGACGGTGAGGCTGCCGCTCAGGAACCCGCGGACTCTACTGATGTCGCGGACGCGGGGGAGGAAGACGTCACGAAAGCCCCGGTGGACGACCCCGCTGAGGAATCGGCCGACGAGACCGGTGAGAATTCTGGCATTGTGGAGAAATGACCGAGAGCACGCCGCCTCCTTTCGGAACACCTCCGCCGGTGCCGCCATCGCCTGGCGTCCCGTATCCGCCCCCATATGTGGACCCCGCCGCCCCGTACGGGCGTGACCCGGCCACCGGGGCGCCGTACTCAGATAAGTCGAAGCTAATCGCCGGCCTGCTGCAACTGTTGGGCCTGGTCGGATTTCTGGGCTTCGGTCGGATCTATCTGGGACAGACGCTGCTCGGCGTTGTCCAGCTGCTGATCGGCCTGGTGACGTTCGGAATCGTCGCTGTCATCTGGGCGGTCGTCGATGCGGTCCTGATCTTCGGCGGCAAGGTCAGCGATAAAGCAGGTCGCCAGCTTCGCGATTGACATGTGAGAGAATGAAGATGACCGGGACGACCCGGTAATTCTTCGCCAGGGGACGGCCTCACCGAAATGTGGAGGTATCTCTCATGGTTTGGCTGGTCCTTCTTCTTGCGGGTCTGCTCGAGGTGGGCTGGGCCATCGGTCTGAAATACACCGAGGGATTCACTCGGCTGTGGCCAACCGTCGGCACTGTCGGATCGATGATCATCAGCATCGCGATGCTGGGCATTGCGATGAAAAGCTTGCCGGTCGGCACCGCCTACGCGATCTGGGTGGGTGTTGGTGCTGTCGGTACCGCAATCCTGGGCATCGTGCTGTTCGGCGATTCGGCCAACGCCTGGCGGCTATTGAGCCTGGGGTTGATCGTTGCCGGCATCATCGGTCTGAAATTGGCCTCCTGACAACGCAAACCGGTGAAGGTAACCGCTTGGTGAATCGTGTCCGCGCTGACTCGTGAGTAGGTATCAGCACGACTATGCTCAAAAGTCGTGACGAGACGCGGAAAGATTGTTTGTACCCTTGGTCCTGCGACCGGTTCCGCCGAGCTTGTACGTGAGCTTGTCGAATCCGGGATGGACGTCGCGCGACTCAACTTCAGCCACGGCGAGCACGCCGACCATGAGCAGAACTATCGCTGGGTGCGTAAGGCATCCGACGAGACCGGGCGCGCGGTCGGCGTGCTCGCGGACCTGCAGGGTCCCAAGATCCGGCTGGGCCGGTTCGCCACCGGGGCCACCCATTGGGCGACAGGCGAACAGGTCAGGATCACCGTCGAGGATGTCGTGGGAACCCCGGACCGGGTGTCCACCACATACAAGCAGTTGGCTACCGATGCTGCCGTGGGCGACAGGCTTCTGGTGGACGACGGCAAGGTCGGCTTGACCGTCGAGGCGATCGAAGGCAACGACGTGGTCTGCCGGGTCACCGAGGGCGGTCCGGTCAGCAACAACAAGGGTCTCTCGCTTCCGGGGATGAACGTCTCGGTGCCGGCCCTGTCCGAAAAGGACATCGCGGATCTCGAGTTCGCACTGCGCCTCGGGGTGGACCTCATCGCACTGTCGTTTGTGCGGTCGCCCGGCGATGTGGAACTGGTGCACGCCATCATGGACCGCGTCGGACGTCGGGTGCCGGTGATCGCCAAGCTGGAGAAGCCCGAGGCGGTCGCCAACCTTGAGGCGATCGTGCTCGCATTCGACGCGATCATGGTCGCTCGCGGCGATCTGGGGGTCGAACTTCCGCTCGAAGATGTGCCGATTGTGCAGAAGCGCGCTATCCAGATCGCGCGTGAGAACGCGCGTCCGGTCATCGTGGCGACGCAGATGCTCGAGTCGATGATCGAAAACTCACGCCCGACGCGCGCCGAGGCTTCGGATGTCGCCAACGCGGTCCTGGACGGGGCAGATGCCGTGATGTTGTCGGGGGAGACCTCGGTCGGCAAATACCCCATGGAGGCCGTGCGGACAATGGCCCGCATCGTGTCCGCGGTCGAGAGCCATTCGGTGAGCGCGCCGCCGCTGACCCACGTGCCGCGAACCAAACGCGGTGTCATCTCGTATGCGGCGCGCGATATCGGCGAACGGCTCAACGCCAAGGCCCTGGTGGCGTTCACACAGTCGGGCGACACGGTGCGACGGCTGGCCCGGTTGCACACTCCACTGCCGGTGCTGGCCTTCACCCCGCTGCCCGAGGTACGTAGCCAGTTGGCGCTGACCTGGGGAACTGAAACCTTCATCGTCCCGGTCATGGACACCACCGACGGCATGATCCAACAAGTGGATACGGCGTTGCTGGCGATGGAGCGCTATCAACGGGGAGATCTGGTGGTGATCGTCGCGGGCGCTCCACCCGGGACAGTAGGCTCGACCAATCTGATCCACGTACACCGGATCGGCGAGGACGACCACTAGAGACGAGGATCGAGCATCAGCAACGCACCTGATTTCGCACAGCTACTCGCGCTGCTGGAGCTGAAGAACCCCGAGACCGATCTGTTCATCGGCGGTCACCCGACGGTCAATCCGCCCCGGACCTTCGGCGGTCAGCTGATGGCACAGTCCGTGGTTGCCTCGGGGCGCACCGTGTCCGAGAAGCTCTCGCTGGCGGCCGTCTCCACCCATTTCATCAACGGTGGCGACCCCGAGCAAGACATCGAGTTCCGGGTCCTGCGATTGCGGGACGAGCGCAATTTCGCCAATCGCCGCGTCGACGCGGTCCAGGGTGACCTGTTGCTGTCCTCCGCGTTGGTGTCGTACCTGAAGGATTCACCCGGGCTGGAACATGCGGTGAAACCGCCGACGGTGGCCGATCCTGAAACGCTGCCGACCATCGACGAGCACCTGGTCGGCTACGAGGAGACCGTGCCGATGTTCGTGGCCGCCCTCAAGCCCATCGAATGGCGCTACGACAACGATCCGGCCTGGGTTCTCAAGGCGAAATCCGAACGGCTGGAACATAATCGGGTGTGGATGAAGACCCACTCCGCACTGCCCGACGATCCGGTTCTGCACAGCGCGGCACTGGTTTACGCATCGGACACCACGGTGCTGGATTCGATCATCACCACCCATGGCCTGTCGTGGGGTTACGACCGGATTTTCGCCGCCACCATCAACCACAGCGTCTGGTTTCACCGCCCGGTGCGCTTCGATGACTGGGTGCTCTACGCAACCGAGTCGCCGGTTGCCTCGGCGGGCCGGGGAACGGGGGCCGGACGTTTTTTCGATCGCGAAGGGGCGTTGCTGGCCAGTACTATCCAGGAAGGTATTGTCAAACACTTCCCGGGGCGGTCATGATTCGAATTCTTTCTCTACTGGTGCTGGTTCTTACTGTCGTCACCATCATTTCCATCATCAAAGACCCGGTCAAGCCCAATGGCGAGAAGCTTCCCTGGGCCATCATCGTGCTCGTCTTCCCGATCTTCGGTCCCATCCTCTGGTTTGCGATCGGAAAGAGCGATCCCTCCGACCGCTGGTAGCTGCGGGAGTATTCTTGAAGGTCGGTATTGGGAAACCGTGGGAGGTGGCTGAATGCTGGAACCGTCGGCCGCAACCACCCACGTGCGTATTGCCGAACGCATTGCAGTCCACAGCGATTCGAGGCCCGCGCGGTTGGTGAGTGCCGCCGCGGTACTGCTGGTCGCGGGATGGCTGGTGTTGTTGGTCGCCCATTCCGGATACCCGAAGCAACCCGATTTCGATGAAATCCTCTGGCCGCTCACCGTTCTGTTGTGCGTCGGATTCATCGCTCGCGGAATCTTTCTCGGGCGGCCGGTCACCTACGGTCATGCGGCGTGGGCGGGAGTATCCGTGCTGGTCGCGTTGGGGGCCGGAGTCCTGCAGTTCGAGCACGCCGGCGATGCGTTGGTCGTCGCGGCCGGGCTCATCCTCATGTGGCCGACATCGGCGCCGGCGCAGCCCGAGGCGCTGGCCGAGGTCGGTGCACTGGTGGACAGAACCGGTGACGACCCGTTGGCAGCCTTCGCGATGCACTCGCTCAAGTCGTATTACTTCAACGCCGATCGCACCGCAGCCATCGCGTACCGGACGCGCGCCGGTTTTGCCGTGGTCGGTGGAGATCCGATCGGTGACGAATCCCGGTTCCCGTCCCTGGTTCAGGAATTCGCGGCCATGTGTCGCTCGCATGGCTGGCGCATCGCGATATTGGGGTGCAGTGAGCGTCGTCTATCGCTGTGGAGTGACCCGCATTCCCTGGGGCATTCACTCCGCGCCATCGCGGTGGGTCGTGATGTCGTGGTCGATGTGCAAGCCTTCGACATGGTGGGCCGCAAGTATCGGAATCTGCGCCAGGGCATGCAGCGCACCCACAACGCGGGGGTCACCACCGAGATCGTCGACGAGCGCGGTCTCGATGGCGGGCTGCGCGCCGAACTGCAACAGGTGATGGAACTTTCGCATGGAGGCCGCTTCGAGCGCGGATTCTCGATGATCCTCGACGGTGCGCTACTCGGGCGCTATCCCGGCATTCGGCTGATCATCGCCCGGGATGATCGCGGTGTGGTGCAAGGGTTTCACCGCTACGCAACCACCGGGGGCGGCACCGATGTCTCTCTCGATGTGCCGTGGCGGCGCCCGGGTGCACCGAACGGGATCGACGAACGACTGACCATCGACATGATCGCACTCGCCAGGACCGAAGGCGCCCGTCGCTTGTCGCTGGCGTTCGCGGCATTCCCGGAAATCTTCGCCGAACAGGACCGCACTCGCGTGCAGGAGCTCTGCTACTCGGCGATTCACGTACTCGATCCGCTGATCGCCCTGGAGTCTTTGTACCGTTACCTGCGCAAATTCCATGCGCTGGGGGATCGGCGCTACGTGCTTGTGCAGATGTCCACGGTGCCGCTGGTGGCATTCGCGTTGCTGAGCCTGGAGTTCACCCCACGGTTGCGCCCCAAAACAGCTGCTGGAGCGCCTGCGTAACAGGACATTAACGTCTGGAAAACGCGCACGACTTGGGCGCTCGACAGGCTGTCCGCGTGACCGACACTCTCGATACGACTGCATCCGCACCCGTTTCGTCTGCTCCGTCCACCCACGATGCCGCCGAAAGCGCGGCACTGCGGGAGACCTTGGAGGACTACACCCTCCGATTTGCGCCCAGGCGATTTCGACGGTGGAGCCCGGCTGTTGTCGGCGTGACCGCCCTGGGTGGCATCGCCTACCTGGCCGACTTCGCGATCGGCGCCAACATCGGAATCTCCTATGGCACCGGAAATGCCCTGTGGGGGATCGGGTTGTTCGCGGTCATCATCATCCTGACCGGAATCCCGGTCTCGTACTACGCCGCCCGTTACAACATCGATCTCGACTTGATCACGCGCGGAAGCGGATTCGGTTACTACGGCAGCATCGTCACGAACATCATCTACGCGACGTTCACATTCATATTCTTCGCGCTCGAAGGCTCGATCATGGCCCAGGGCCTGAAGCTCGGGCTTGGCGTGCCGCTACCCATCGGATATGCGGCCTCCACCATCATCATCATTCCGCTGGTCATCTACGGGATGAAGGCGCTCTCGGTGCTGCAGGTGTGGACCACTCCGCTGTGGCTCGTCATGATGGTCATCCCGTTCGTCTATCTCGTGGTGCGTCACCCGGATTCGATCGGAAGCTTCTTCGCCTACGGCGGCAAGGAGGCACAAGGCGTCAATCTGGGGTCGATCATGCTCGCCGCGGGCGTGTGCCTGTCCCTGATCGCCCAGATTGCCGAGCAGATCGACTACCTGCGGTTCATGCCGCCCAAGACGCCCGAAAACAGCCGCCGCTGGTGGACCGCGATGCTGCTGGCGGGGCCGGGCTGGGTGCTGTTCGGAGCCATCAAACAGGTGATCGGGCTGTTCCTGGCGGTGTATCTGATCGCCAATGTGGCCGGCGGCGCTGCCGTGGCCAATCAGCCGGTGCACCAGTTCCTGGAGATCTACCAGAACATGATGCCGCACTGGCTCGCCATCACGCTGGCCGTGATTCTGGTGGTGATCAGCCAGATCAAGATCAATGTCACCAATGCCTACTCGGGTTCGCTGGCCTGGACGAACTCATTCACCCGTATCACCAAGCACTACCCGGGCCGGTTGGTCTTCGTGCTGTTCAACCTGGTGATCGCCCTGGTGCTGATGGAAGCCAACATGTTCGACTTCCTCAATACCATTCTCGGGTTCTACGCCAACTGCGGTATGGCCTGGGTGGTCACGGTGGCCACCGATATCGCGATCAACAAGTACGTCCTGAAGCTCTCGCCCATGAAACCGGAATTCCGGCGCGGCATGCTCTACGACGTCAATCCGGTCGGATTCGTCTCGATGCTGCTGTCGGCGGGCATCTCGATCCTGGTCTTCTTCGGAGTGTTCGGCGAGGCGATCCGGCCCTACTCGCCGATTGTGGCCGTCGTCATCGCCTTCGTGTTGCCGCCCATTCTCGCGGTCGCGACACGCGGAAAGTACTACCTGCGTCGCACCGACGACGGTATCGACCTGCCGATGTACGACGAATACGGGAACCCGTCGGATGAGTTACTTCGTTGTGCCGTCAGCGGAATCGAGTTTGAGCGTCCCGATATGCTCGCCTCCGCCAAGCCCGGTCCCGGCGGCGAGAAGCAGTACATCTCCTCGCTGAGCCTGGCCACCGATCGTGTCGGCGAGCACGTGCTGCCCGCCGATCCACCCGCGCGGTAAACATCAGGGCGCGGGAGTACCGGCCTTCTGATTCATCCGCTTCTCGAAGTCGTTCTGGCATTGGGTTGCCTTGACTTGGTCACCCTGGGCATTGGAGACGCACGTGAGGAAGTCGGTCAGACCGGCTGACTTCATGAAAACCAGCGTGAACACCAGGATCGCCGTGGACAACAGCACGGCAAGGGTTCCGAGCACGATGCCGGAGATCGCCACACCGCGATTGTTGGCTTCCCCGCGCGTGACCCTTCGCACGCCGATGATCCCGAGGATCACCGCAACAAGGCCGCCGATAAACCCGCCAAAGACTGTGCAGGAGAACAGAATGGCGATGATGCCCACCACCAGCGCGCCCACCCCGAGACCATTCTTTGGGGCGGGCGGGGGCACCGGCGCACCGTACTGATACGGGTAGGGAGGCGGGTACCCGCCGGGCGGCTGATACGGGTAGTACGGCGGGGGTGGTGGCGGCGGCGTTTCCGTCATACCTGCACTGTATCGCCGAGCCGGATACGTGGGCAGGACACCGAATCGGGCAGATGGTGGGTTGCGACTATGACGGTTCGGCCAGCCAGCAGTGGACCCGCGGGGTCCAGTAGCTCTCGTAGGAACGTCTCGGCGGCCTGCCCATCGAGATGTTCGGTGGGTTCGTCCAGCAGCACCACCGGCACTTCGGAGAGCAGTGCCCGGGCGAGAAGCAGCCGGCGGCGTTGCCCGCCCGATACCGAGGCCGCACCTGCTGTCAGCACCGTGTCCAGCGCGTGTGGCAATGCCTCGATCCAGGAGTCCAGGCCGACGTCGGACAGCACGTCGAACAGCTCTCCGTCGGTCGCATCACCGCGCGCGACGAGCAGGTTGTCGCGCACCGTGGTGGCGAAGATGTGCGCGTCCTCGCCGAAAAACCTGATGAGCGAGGGCAGTTCGGTGGCGGGTAGGTCCGTGGTATCGGTGCCGCCGATCCGGATGGCGCCGGACGCCGGCGGCGTGAGGCCGGCAAGCGTTGTGAACAGGGATGTCTTGCCGATGCCGCTGGACCCGGTGATCGCCATCCGCGCGCCTGCAGCCAGCCGAAAGGACAACGGACCCGATGCGGAAGGGCCGGTCCGCCACGTTAGGTCAACGCATTCAAGCGGGACGCCTGCCCTGCCGTTGGCAGGCATCACATCGACCGGTGCAGACGTGTCGTCCCCTGCCATCACGAGTTCTTGCAGGTTCCGCGCCGATGCGCGGGAGCGGGCTATGCCGATGGCTGCGGCGGGTAACGCGGCGGAGGCCTCGAATGCGGCCAGCGGCAGCAGCACCAGGACGGCAAGCGTCGTGGGTTCGACGTGTCCGGCCAGCTGGAGCGCTGCGGCGAACGCCCCGACGACTGCGGCGCCCACGGCGAGAGTCGGAACCGCCGCTGACCACGCGGCGGGAACGGCGGCGGTGTCTTGAGCTGCGGCCCAGTCTCTGCGGCGTTGGCGCGCCAGTTCAAGCTGACGGGGGAGAAGTCCTCGAACTCGCAGTTCCGGTGCATGATCCAGGATCTCAACCGTCGTCTCGGTCTGCAGGGCGCGGGCCTGGGCGCCGCGTGTCTCTCGTGTACTGGCGGCGCGCGACGCCAACGCGGGTGCCGCCACGTCGGCGACCAACAAGGCACACGCCAAAATGGCGGCGGCAGGTATCGATATGAACGCAACTGTCGCGGTCGCTGCCACTCCGAGCACCCCGGCCACCGCGACGGGTATGACGCTGCGGACCACCGTCTCGGCGAGCTCGTCGATATCGGTGCCGATCCGGTCGAGCACCACGCCCTTGCGGACCTCGCCGGCCGCGCCGCCGACCAGTCGCGCGTACACGTGTGCCCGGACGGTGGCGGCGCCGCGCAGCGCGATATCGTGACCGGCCAGCCGTTCGCAGTATCGCCAGATGCCTCGCGAAATGCCCAGTGCGCGTACCGCAACCACGGCCACGGACAGATCGAGTACCGGAGGCATCTGCCATGCCCTGGTGATCAACCATGCCGATAGACCCGCCAGCGCCAGTGCGCTCCCCAGCGCCAAGACACCGCATGTGACGGCCACGGCCAGTCGCACCGGCCGCACCCGCAAGGCGATCAGCCAGTGCCGCAGCGGATCAGAGGTGTGCGACATGTCTTGCCTGCACGGTGAACACATCGTCGGCGGCGGCCAGCACAGGCGCCCGATGGCCGACCAGCACCACCGTCGCCCCCCTGCGGGCACGAGAAACCAATGCGGCAAGCACACAAGCCTCGGTATCGGCGTCGAGGTGCGCTGTGGGCTCATCGAGCAGCAGGATCGACCGATTGGTGCCGAGCACACGGGCCAGACACAGCCGTTGGCGTTCTCCCAGTGAAAGCCCGCGGCCGCCCGCACCGAGGCGGGTATCCAATCCGTCGCGCAGCGTCTCCAGTGTGCTGTCAAACCTGCTGTCGATCAGTGCGGATTCGAGATCGTCCAGCGGCCCGAACATTTCGAGGTTCTCGCGCACGGTGCCGGGTACCAGCACCGGGCGCTGCGGCAGCCATCCGAGCATCGACCACCAGTTGTCGCGCTGGATCCGCTCCAGTGGTACCCCGTCCACAAGAACCCGGCCCTGAGCGGGCGTGGTCAGCCCAGTAATGGTGTGCAATACCGTCGACTTTCCGGCGCCATTGTGCCCGGTAAGAACCGTCACGGCGTGGGGGCGGATTGTTGCGGTCAATTCCCATGGTGCGTAACCACTTCGGTCCGTCACGCTGATGGCGTCGAGTTCGATGACCGGATTCCTGCGTGGAGTCTGCGTTCCGCCGGCCGCCGCCGGGGGCCCGAGGGCGTCGAGGAGTTCGAAGGCCTTGTCCGCGGCAGCTGTGCCATCGGCAGCGCTGTGGAACTGGATTCCGACGCGTCGTAACGGCCAGTACACCTCAGGTGCCAGGATCAGGACCGTCAGCGCGGTGGTCAGGTCGAGGTGCCCGAAAACCAAACGCATGCCGATCCCTACCGCGATGAGCGCGACGCTGAGGGTCGCGATCATTTCGAGCACCATCGCGGACAGAAACGCCACCCGCAACGTAGCCATTACCGAACGGCGCTGAGAAGTACCGAGTTCGGTGATTCGGCGCAGTGGAGTCGCGGTGCGCCCGAGCGCACGCAGCGTCGGGATACCCGCTATCAGATCGAGAATCTGACCGGTGGCCGCGGTCGATGCCTGCAGTGCGGCCTCCGCTCGATCGCGGGTGAGCAGGCCGATGAGAACCATGAATATGGGAATCAGCGGCAGAGTGATCGCGACGATGACGGCGGATCGGATATCGGACAGTGCGATGACCAATGCGGCGGCAGGTGTCACGATTGCCGCGCTGAGGACCGCGGGGAGATATCCGGCGAAGTAGGGGCGCAGGTCTTCCAGTCCCCGGGTCAATACCGTCGTGGCCGAATCCCGGAACTGCTCGAGGTCACGTGGCTGCGCCTCGGCGATGGCCGACAGCAGCTGGTCGTCGAGGTCGGCGATCACCCCGGTTGCGCCGCGTTCGCTGAACCGGGTCTGTACACCCTGAGCCGCCGCCCGAAGCGTCCAGAGCACCACGAGGATGGTCATCGGCTGCCCCATATGGGCCATATCGCGGCTCGCCGGATCGGTGATCAGTAGCGCGAGGGCACGTGCCAGGACCACCGCGATCGTCAGGGTGCAGGCCGTCATCACCAGCTCGCAGAGCACCGTCAGGATCAGGTAGCGGCGGGCAGGAGCGCTGCGGCGCCACAGTCGGGGATCGACCGGGGCACTGCGCGAGCTCGTCATCGCACGGGTAGCCCGACCGGGTCGGGAATCTGGTCGGCCGAGATGCGCTGCCGGAACACCCAATATGTCCAGCCTTGGTAGATCAGCACCACGGGAGCGGTGACCGCGGCGGCCCAGCTCATCACCCTGAGCGTATAGGGGCTTGACGATGCGTTTGTCACGGTCAGGTTGTAGGCCGGATCAAGGCTGGAGACAATCAGATTCGGATAAAGAGAGCCGAAAAGCAACGCGACGACCGCGACCACTGTCAGGCAGGTGCAGGCAAAAGCCCATCCGTCACGGGAGACTCGCGAAAAGGTTGCCGCGCCGACCAGCGATAACGCGGCAATCACGAGTGCGATCCACGTCCAGCTCTTGCCGTAGGCAAGCTGAGTCCACAGTCCGTATCCACCCGCGGCGACGATCACGGGAACCGCCAGCTTGCGTGCCGTGGAGACGGCGTCCTCTCGCACCGCGCCGGCGGTCTTGAGCGATATGAACAGTGCACCGTGAAAGGCGAAGAGCCCCACGAAAACTACGCCGCCTAGCAGCACATATGGTCTGAGCACGTCGCCTACGGTGAGGGTGAGCTGCTTAGCACTGTCGACCGGAAGCCCGGCGAGCATCGCCGAGAATGCCACACCCCACAGCAGCGCCGGAATCCAGGATCCGATCGCTATCCCGAGATCGCAGCGGGCACGCCAGCGGGGGTCATCGATCTTTCCCCGCCATTCGATGGCGACGATCCGGACGATCATGGCTACCAAGATGAGCAGCAGCGGAAGGTACAGCCCGGAGAACACCGTTGCATACCAGTGCGGAAAGGCTGCGAACATCGCGCCCCCCGCGGTGATGAGCCAGACCTCGTTGCCGTCCCATACGGGCCCGATGGTGTTCAACACGGCCCGTCGCCGGCGGTCGTCACCACGGCCGAGGGGATGCATGAGCATCCCGACGCCGAAGTCGAACCCTTCGAGTACGAGGAAGCCGAGGAACAACACCGCCACGACGATGAACCAGAACTGTTGCAATGCTGTGGGATTCATATCCGAAACCTCCTTACGCGGCTGGTTGGGCTAGTAGGCGAAGGACAGCGGTTTGACACTGTCGTCATCGGTCACGGGCGAAGCTGGTTCGGTGTCGTGCTCGAGGGGTCCCTCGATGGTGTACCGGCGGATCAGCCAGAACCACACCACACCCAGTGCGCCGTACAGGAGGGTGAACGTAATGAGGGATAGCCATACCGTGGCCGCGGAATGGTGGGAGACCGCCAGATCTACGGTGAGCCGGATCTGCTCCACCCCAGTCGGATTGGGCGCCACCACCCACGGTTGCCGGCCCATCTCGGTGAACACCCACCCGGCGCTGTTGGCAAGGAACGGGGTAGGGATGGCCAGGATCGAGAGCCAGGCGAACCAACGCTGACTGGGGATGCGCCCACCACGGGTGACCCATAATCCCGCCAGCGCCAGCAGGGCCGATCCGGCAGCCAGCCCGATCATCGCACGGAAGGACCAGTAGGTGACAAAGAGATTGGGCCGGTAGTTGCGCGGTCCGAACTTCTGCTCGTATTCCTTCTGAAGGTCTTCCACACCCTTGAGAGTGACATCGGTGAACTTGCCCTCGGCCAGGAACGGCAGCACATACGGCACCGAGATGGCGTGTGCCACGCTGGCGCAGTTGTTGTGCGTACCGACCGTCAACACCGAGAACTTCGGGTCCTTCTCGGTGTAACAGAGGGATTCTGCCGACGCCATTTTCATGGGCTGCTGCTGGAACATCAGCTTGCCCTGGACGTCCCCGGTAGCCGCCAGCGCACCACCGGACAGGATCATCACGGCGCACGCACCGATGGCGGCGGGCCGGTACATCGTGCGTGCATCGTCGAGCGTGCCGACCTTATGGGAGCGGACCATCCACCAACCACAGATTCCCGCGACGAAGGTGCTTGCGGTGAGCAGGGATCCGGCGACGGTGTGGGGGAACGCGGCCAGCGCGGTGTTGTTGGTCAGGAGTTCGGTAATGCTGATCAGTTCGGCACGGCCGGTCTCCGGGTTGTAGACGGCACCGACCGGATGCTGCATGAACGAGTTGGCGGCAATGATGAAGAACGCCGAGGCGTTGACGCCGATCGCCACCATCCAGATACACGCCAGGTGCACCAGCTTTGGCAGCCGTGTCCATCCAAATATCCATAAACCCAGGAAGGTTGACTCCAAGAAGAAGGCCACCAGCCCTTCGAGGGCAAGGGGAGCGCCGAATACGTCTCCGACGAAGCGTGAGTATTCGCTCCAGTTCATTCCGAACTGGAATTCCTGCACGATGCCGGTGGCCACACCCAGGGCGAAGTTGATGAGAAACAGCTTGCCGAAGAACCGGGTCAGCCGGTACCAGGAGTTGTTGCCGGTGACCACCCATGCGGTTTGCATGATGGCCAGAAGCGGAGCGAGCCCAATGGTCAACGGCACCAGAACGAAGTGGTACACGGTGGTGATGCCGAACTGCCATCGGGATACGTCCAGGGCGTTCATCGCCACCTCCTACGACGCAGCGTAGTAGTAGTTGCTATCCAAGATCAACGCGATACGGGCCACATTTACTAATACGCCAACGAGGCGAACGCGGGGCGATAAACGCATGAACCCACAAGATGGGTGCGGCTAGGGGATCCGTCGGGGTTCGGCGAGTGCGCGTAATGCCGGAGCCACAGCCGGACCCGCCAGGAATCCATCGGTACCGCCCGCATCGAGGGCGCGCCGATAGATCTCGGCGGCACCGCGCACCGCCTCGAGCGTCAATTCGATGTCGACGGACGTGTGTGCGGCGGAGATCACAAAGGATTGCCCCAGCACGCCGCGACGCAGAAGTTCTTGCAACAGCAGCGCCCGATACGCCTGTGAGGGCTGCCGGTCTGGGTCGAGGCTCGTGAAGGTGAGGCACGACGACCGTCCCACGGTCTGAATATGTTCGTCCACACCAAGTTCTGCGGTGATCTCGGCCACGCCTGACGCAAGGCTGCGGCCCGCGGCCTCCATCGCGTGAACGGGGGCGTCATCACGATAGGACTGCACCACGGCACGAAACGCGGCCAGCCCCACAGCTTCTGGCCCATTGGTGGTGGACAGGAGGAACGTCCGGGGGGCATCGGTCCGCAGGCCGCCGCGTTCCATGTACTCCCGCTTTCCGGCGAGTGCGGCAATCGCAAATCCATTGCCCATGGCCTTGCCCCAACATGACAGGTCGGGGGTTACCCCGTAGACCGCCTGGGCGCCCTGGCGCGACCACCGGAATCCGGTGATGATCTCGTCGAAGACCAGCAGTGCACCGTGGTCGGTGCACAGTGACCGCACCGATTCCAGGAATCCGGGTGCGGGCTCGGCTGCCGCGCTGGCCGCTTCCATGATGACGCAAGCGATTTCCCCCGGGAAACGGTTGAAAAGCGTTACCAAAGAATCGACATCGTTGTAGCTGAATCTGGCGATGTCGTCTGTCGCCGACCTGGGGATGCCCGCGTTCATCTCGGTGGTGCCAATGAACCAATCGTCGGTCGAGAAGAACGGCTGTCGGCATGCCGCCACCTTGGTGCGCCCGGTGATGGCGCGGGCCAGGCGGATGGCGGCGGTGGTCACATCCGACCCGTTCTTCGCGAACTTGACCATCTCGGCGGTCGGCACGGTACGCAGAAAGTCTTCGGCGGCTTCGGCTTCCAGCACCGTGGGCCGGCTGAAACTCACACCCCGCGCCAGAGTTTCGCGGACCGCCTCGACCACGGGACCGTACGCATGGCCGAGCGTTATCGCGCGCAGTCCCATGCCGTATTCGACATAGGAGTTGCCATCTACATCCCATACCCGTGCAGCCGCCCCATGGGTGAGCACCGGTGCCATGCCCAGCGGGTACTGGTCGGCTCCGCGTGCGTAGGTATGCGCGCCTCCCGGCACCGCGTCGTGGAGCCGGGCCTGCCATGCGTTCGACTGATCGAATCCCCGGTGTGTCATGTCTGGACTTTCTGATTGCGTTTTACCAGCGCCCACGCCGCACCCGCGAGCACGATCAGCAGCCATCGGACCATCGAAATTTGTTGGAAAGCAGATACATCCAACACCGAGGCGACGACGGTGAGCGCGACGAGCGCGCCGAGCACACCGTTGATCAACTCCGTGGTGGGCACATCGTCGCAGCGGTTGCGCGCCCTGGCCGCGTACATGATGGCCGTGATCATCAGGACGATCAGGGTCAGCAAGCCCAAGATCCCGCCTTCGATGAGGCGGCTCAGGTATTCGTTGTCGAGGACCGGCTGCTCGGGCCCAAGGGGATAGGTGAACGCTCCCTGTCCCAACCAGAAATGCTCTGTCCAATGGGCCATCACGTAATCGATTCCGCGGGCGCGTGATTGCAGCGACGGATCGTCGGCGCTACCCATGAAGGTACTGATGATCGCGTCGAAGACACCCAGGCCGCTCACCGCGGCAACTGCCGCCGCACCGAGGGCAGCCGCGACCAATCCCGCGAGCCGCCGCACCGGCCAGCGCCACGACATCACCAGAATGGCTGCCGCCAATCCGATGAAGGCAGATCGCGAAACCGTCACCACCGAGCCCGCGATCACCACGATGGTCAGCAGTGCCCAGGGCCAGGCCTTACGGCCGGCGGCCTGGGCGCTGTAGACCAGTGCAACCCCGATGGGGGCGATGGTGGTCAGCACCGCACTCAGCTCGAGGGCATGGGCGGCGGCACCCTGTGCACGGACGACACCTTCACGGACAATCCCGTGTGCGACACCGGTATCCCCGAACTTCATAATGCCGGGGATGCGGATCATGGCCGCGACATCGACACCGGTGCCGAACTGCACCAGGGCGAAGGCCGCGGTGATGGCAGCGCCGATGACGAGCGCCTTCAACAACATCTCGATAGTGCGCGCGGAATTGTCGGGGTAGGCGGCGAAGAGAAAGACGAAACCGATGAGCGCGGTCACCGTTACCGCGAACGCCGCGATGCCCTGCCCAGCCTGAATCAACGCCACGTGCGGAAGAACGTGTGTGGTGACGACGTTGAAGGACACCACCGTTGCCAGTAGTGAGGCCAGGATCGCGATCGCGAGCCCGCGAGCACCAAGGGCAAGGCGGTGCCCTGATAACACCCAATAGACACCCAGGGCGCCAACGAGAATCAACGCGACCTGGGCGGGGCTCAGTCCCTTGAGCGCGTAGACCGCGTACACCTGCCGGGTGCTCAGGAGCACGATCAATGCCAGCGCCACGAACGTGACGGTGGCCGGCCCGCGGCCGGACACCACTGTGGCCGGGTTATCGGTCTGAGGAAGGCTTGTCGTCACGCCAGCTACGGAAATCGGTGAGTCGGGGTGGAGTCCAGTTCAGGACCGCTTGGGCAAGTGCCTCGTCGTCAATCTCGACGTTGTCCAGATCATCATCGATGATCGTTGCCTGCGAAGGGTTTGCCACACTCTGGCCGCTACCGTTCGTTTCAGCCCGGGCCGGTTCCGCGACGGGTTCGGCAGCGGCGGGACGTGTGTGCGCGTTCTTGCCGCCCTTCGTCTTCGCCCGGTCCTTGATCTTGGTTCTGCCATCAGTGGACTTTTCTTTGCGACGACGGGCGGCCAGCGCGTCGTACACCAGCAGCCCGATGATGCCTGCCAGCAGCGCCGCGACCGCCATGGAGCCCGCCGATTTCATGGCGCTGGAGGACGTCACGACCGGTGCGGTGGGTTCCTGCAGCACGGTGAGGCTGGCCCAGTTCTCGGGGGAGACGGAGGCACCCACCTGGAGTTTCACCAGGTTGTCGCGGGCAACGTCCAGCAACGCCGAAGCGCCTGCCTGACAGTCGGAAGTAGCGCTGCACAGCACCAGAATCGACACTTGCGGTGAGGGCTGTTGATTGCTCGGGCCCAGGTCGATGGTGTTCGAGACCTTGTAGTCCACACCCGGTGCCGCGGCAGCGATCACGGCCTGTGCGGGCTGGCTGGACATCGACGTGGCAAGGATGCCGGCGAGCTGGGCCTTCTCCGGCGAGAGGTTCAACATGGGGTTGGCACCGAGAGTGTCGCCGGTCGACGAATACGTGGGCGGCGGTATCACCACGGCCGACGCGGTAGATGCCCGGACGGTGACGCCAGTGGTGTATCCGTAGGCGCCCGCACCGCACATCAGCAGGATCACCAGAAGTAGCGCAATTCGCCGGTTCAAGATCCGCTTGACCAGGTCGTTGACGTTCACGGGCGCTCCGACTCTCGCTATCGTCCGGACTATCCGCAGCAGGCGCGCCGTCCCATAACCAGCGTTATTGGTCACGAGCATAACCCACACTTGCCCGCTGTCCGGAATGGACGGCGCTAGGCTGTCCGCCGTGTCGACAGATCAGCTGGGCTCGCCGATAAGGGTGACGATCTCCGAGGTCACGGTGGATCTTTGCTCGGTGCGCGCTGTGCTCGACGCGGTGACACAACGTGCCTCAGCGTGTGGCGCGCGGCCGCTTGTTATCGGCTCGGTGAACCTGGACCATTTCCATCATTTCGGTTCTGGTCGCGCGAACCCCGATTGCGCGGCATTGGGTCCCGCGCTGGATTGGTTGATGCTTGCCGACGGGGCGCCGATCGTGGCGCGCGCCCGCCTCAAGACTCGGCAGAATTGGCCACGGATTACCGGAGCAGACCTATTGCCGATGGTTCTGGAACAGGCGGCAGGCACAGGTCACCGCGTCGGATTCCTCGGCGGGCTACCGCAGGTGCACGACAGGTTGCGCGCTGTACTGCACGAGCGTTACCCGGGTCTTGCCGTATCCGGTCTCTGGGCACCCGATCGCGCAGATCTCATCGATCCGGATCGCAGCGATGCGCTGGCGGGGGACATCGCTGCCGCGGACACCGATGTGCTGGTCGTGGGGCTTGGAAAGCCCTTGCAGGAATTGTGGATTGCACGCCACGGTCTGACTGCGGGTGCGCGCGTACTGCTGGCCTTCGGGGCATCGGCGGACTTCCTTGCCGGCGCCGCGACGCGCGCCCCGGAATGGATGCAGCGCTGCGGACTCGAATGGTCCTACCGGTTGAGTCGGGAACCCCGCCGCATGGCCCGCCGGTATCTGATACAGGGACCGGCCGCGGTGGTGCGGTTACGAAAGGCCGCCGTCGGGCCCGCGCTGCCTTGGCACGCGTAGTGGCTAAACCCCATGGATAATGCTCGCGAAATGCTCAGCCATCCGTTCGGAGCTGAACTCCGCCCGTGCACGCCGCGCCCCAGCCTCTCCCAGGGCGCGGGCGCGGTCAGGATCGCGCGCCAAATCTGCGATCGCACGGGCGAAGGCATCGGGGTCCCCGGGTGGCACCAATACACCGTCGACGTCGTGGCGGACGTAATGCGCTATTCCCGGGTTGTCCGTCATCACCACCGGGCGCCCACTGGCCATGGCCTCGAGAGCGACGGTCAGACCAGAACCGGTGATCACGTTGGGCCGCACCGCGATCGCCACGAGTGTGGATCGCCGGTACAGATCGCGCATCCGTCCGTACAGCCGCTCGGTGTGCAGCGTGACAACCTCGGATGGCGCGGTGATCGGCAGGGCCGTGGCCAGCTCGAGCCCAAGGCCGGGACACTGTTCGCGGGCGATCAAAACCGCCTCGACAAGAAGTGCGTGATCGCGGTGGACATCTTCACCCGCGCTGACCACCAGGGGAGCGCCCGCGCTCTCCCACGGTTGCACTCGATAGAAATCGGTATCGATGCCCACCGGCGCGAAATGCAGCCGGGCATCATCGACACCCCAGGCCCGCGACAGCAGTTCGACCTGCGGGGGAGACTGCGAGAACACCGCAGCACTGCGGGCCAGCGCATGGCGCGCGAGTCCCCGATGAATCGGCGAAGAGTCCGCGGGCTCGGTGAGCCATCCGACTCCGGTCACCACCGGTGGGCTCATCCGCATCGCGGCGGCAGAGGCCGCGGGCACTCCGGTGCGTTCGTCGTAGCAGAAGACGACGTCGCTTTCGCGACGCGCAGCCCGGTCTGCGACGACTTCCAGGATCTCAAGATCTCCTGTTCGATAACGGATCTGACCGGCCACACGCTCGAAGCGGCGCCCGAAAGAGAACTCACTGAAGGTCGGCGTCACACCATAGTTGGACAGCCGGTGCAGTCCATAGGGTGCCTGATCCGGCACCTCATCGGCGCGGTTCCGGGCCTCCCATCGCGAAGCCGAAACGCCGTGTGGCAAAGCCACATACGCGTGCAGTCGTCGTTGCATTGTTCCCATCCCGTATCGCCGCAAGGTAGCACATGACATCCGAACATGCCGATGGATCCCCGGTCGCCGAGCCGGCCTCGGGGCGCCGGATTGCCAGTGCCGTCGCATGGCAACTCGGTGGCCGGGTGCTGGGGACCATCGCTTCCATCGCCGGGATCGCACTCACAACCCGCGCTCTGGGGCCCGAGTCCTACGGGCATCTCAATGCCGCGATCTTCTTCATCGGTTTATGGACCAGCCTGACAGAGCTGGGTATCGGCGTCGTGATCGTTCGACGGGTCTCGGCTGGCGCCGGCAGTCTGCAACGCTTGGTCGGTATCAATCTTGCTTTCTCGCTCAGCTATTGCCTTCCGCTTGCCGCAGTGGCGGCGCTCTCGGGCTGGCTCATCTACGCGGATCACCCCGAGGTGCAGTCGATGCTGCTCATCATCAGTGCGAGTCTGACCCTGACGACACTGTCGAGCTGCCTGAACCCGATCTTCATGTCTTCGGTCCGGTTTTCGGCGGTGGCGCTGGCGGACACACTGTCCCGGGTAGCGATGCTGGCGGTCACGATTTTCCTGGTCACCGTTGACGCAGAACATGGTTGGTATGCGCTACCGCAGGTGGTCGCCCCGGCCACACTATTGCTGATTCAAGGCATCGCGGCTCATCGGATCACGCCGTTGCGAATCATTCTGTCGGCGAGTGAGACGTGGAGCCTGGTGCGCGAGAGCCTGCCGCAGACGATGGTGCTCATCATCGGGGTGCTCTATTGGCGAATCGACGGTGTGATACTGAGTCTGTTGAGCACGCCTGCGGAGGTCGGCAGGTATGGGCTGGCGTACCAGACAGCGTTCACCTTGTCTTTGGTAGGAAACTTCTTCCTGGGCGCGACCCTGTCCACGATGACGGGGCTATTCGCCGCCTCGCGCGAGCGTTTCGCCGCCTTCATCGAGCGATCCATGGGACTGATGTTCGCCATCGCGGTTCCGGTCGCGGTCGTCGGGTTTTTCGTGGGACGAGATCTGGTCGCACTTCTGGGGTCCGAGCAGTTCGTGGACAAATCAAACCTGGTGATGCCGTTGCTTCTGGTCGCGGTGGGACTGACCTTTCTCACCGGCACCGTCAGCCAGGCGCTGTTCGCGGCACATCATCAGACATTTCTGCTGCGCCTCAATGTGTTCAATCTTGCCGCCAACATCGTTCTCAATGTCGCGCTGATTCCGCACCTGGGTTCATTGGGCGCGGCGATCGCGCTGGTAACCAGCGAGGTGGTGGGCTTGGTTGCCGCCAGCGTCAGGTTGACGACCTGCACGGGCTATCACACACCGTGGATGTTTCTGTTGCGGTTGGGACTACCGACCGTGGCCGCGGTGGGTGCGCTACTCACTGCCGCACAGTGGATCCCCGAGTTGGTCGCCGCCGTCATCGCCGCCGGTGTCTATGTCGGCGTGAACCTGTGGGCGGGGCCCGTGCACCTGCGTGATGTTCGGGAAATCCTCCGTAAGGAGGCCACTGATGGGTGATCCACATGACTAGGACGAGGCACCGCGAACTCGATCGGGCCTACCTGCCGCCGCCTCGGGTGAGCGAAGTGCATGGGGGTACCGCAGTGTGCATCGTGGCGTATGGCAGGCCAGATCTTCTCGCGGCCTGTCTGACGTCATGCCGCGAACATCTTGGCGATCTGCCGGTGTACGTATGGGACAACTCGGCGCCGGGCTACCCGGGCATGCAGGCCGTGCGGGCCAGCCATCCCGCCGTGCAGTGGCACGGTACGGGTGAAAATCTTGGATTCGCGGCGGCCGTCAATCGGTTGGCAGATCTCGCGCCGGGAGCGCATCTGCTGTTGCTGAATCCCGATGCCACCGTGCAGGGGGCGCTCACGCTGACCCGCGCCCAGATCGCGAACGAAACCAAGGTGGCGGCGGCAGCGCCGCCGATAGAGGCTGCCACCCCGCACCCCGGTGAGCTCTCGTGGGATAACGCGCATCGCACTCCCAATCTGCTGCGTGCGTTGGTGTCACGCGTGGGCTACGCACCGGCCTTGCGCGGCCGGGTTGTCTCCGAGCTCTACCAGAAACGCCCCACCGATGTGGACGGATACCTCACCGGGGCTTGCCTGTTGGTCAACCGGCAGGCCTGGAATGAGGTCGGCGGCTTCGACGAGGAGTTCTTCCTCTACGGCGAGGAGGCGGATTGGCAGCTGCGCGCCCGGTCCGCGGGCTGGCGCCTGGTTCTCGTCGATGAACCCGGTGTCATGCACAGCGCCAAGGGGACCGTCGCAGGAGATGAGCAGCGCAGCATCCGCTCCGATGATCTGCTGCGTGCGAACATCGCTTTGACACTGGAGCATTCGAGGGGAGTGCGCACCGCCGATCTTTACCTGGCGGGGACTTCCGCGTTGGACCGGGTACAGCCGGGGGCCCGCCGGGCACGCGCGGCGCGGATCGGGGCTGGCTCGGGACGCCCACAGATAATCCTCACCACGAATCGGTTGGTGTACGGGGGAGCCGAACGACAGCATGTATTGCTGGCCACCGAACTGGACAGACGTGGATACTCCGTCACCATCGCATGCATGCAGCGATTCGGCCCGTTGGTGGCCGAGGTCCCGCCGACGGTGCGCGTGGTACGCCAACCCTGGTGGTGCCCCGCCTTTGAAACCGCCGATGGTCCCACGATCCTGGTGTCGGGGGATACCAACACCGAGACCGGGTGTGCGACGCTGTGGCGCGCATCCGGACGGCACCGCAGATGGCTGGTGGCGGCGCATATCCCGCCCGAACTGAATACGGGCACCTATTCGGCCCCGCTCGCGAGGGCGATGAGCCGGGCCGACGGGTTCATCGCGCTGTCGCAGAGGCACTGGGACGAGGTGTCGGCACACCAGCGGGTGGGTACCCGTTTCTTCACCGCCCCCAACGGGGTCGTCAGCCGTCGCGAACTTCCCGAGCAAGCACCCGAGCGCAGGGAACCGGACGGCCCGTTACGTCTTGTGATGCTGTCTCGCATAGTCGAACACAAGAACCCGCATCTGCTGGTGGAGGCGCTGAGCGGTTTGACCGAATACGACTGGCAACTCTCCATATTCGGAGACGGACCCGATCGTCAACGACTACAGGCTCTCACTCCTGAGGCGGTGCGCGATCGTGTGCACTGGCGGGGCTGGTCGCCAGGACCCGAGCATGCGCTGGCCGATTGCGACGTGCTCTGCGTGCCCAGCCGAAGCGAGGCCTTTCCCCTGGTCATTCTCGAAGCAATGGCGCGGGCCGTGCCGGTCATCGGTTCCGCGGTGTGCTCGGTCCCCGACATGCTCGACGACGGTAGCGGTGTGGTGGTCGACCCTATCGATGTGCCGGCGTGGCGGACCGCCCTCGAGAATGCCCTTACCTCGCCCGGCCACCTGACAGCGTTGGGGCGTAAGGGATTTGACCGTATGCGTGATCTGTACACCATTGAGACAATGGCGGACTCGTACGAGGAGGCCTTCACCGCGGTGTTCAAGGGTTGATGCCGGATGAGAATCCTGTGGTTGTCTCCGTGGATGCGTCCCTTGGCGCGTGTGCATGCCGAGGCGCTGCGAGCCCGGGGCGCCGCGGTGCTGTTGGTGACCTCCGATCAGCATCCGGAATCCGGTCCGGTACGGGACTACGAGCTGGTCCTGGAGCCATCCCTCAAGGAACCGGCCGGCTGGGTGTCATGGGCACGCACGGTGCCGCAAGTCCGGGCTTTTCAGCCAGACGTGGTGATCGATGAGCTGGTCCGCGACCCGCGCTGGCAGGTGTTCGGCGCGGGCCTGCCGCGCGTGCGACTCATCCACGACGATCGGCCGCACGACGCCTCCGAAGAGGTGCCGCGGTGGAGAAGCGCCGCATTCCGCTGGTGGGACAAGAACACGGCTCACCGGGTGGCGTTCAGTGATTACGTCGCACGGCAGATAAGCGCGCGTGAGTCATCGCCGGTCGGGGTGGTTCCGCTCACGAGTGATCTTGACCCACAACGGGTCCCGCCCTTCGTTCCCGCGGGCGGGCGCCGGGATTTCGTACTGGTCGGGCGACTCAACGGCTACAAGAACGTCGGCCTCATCCTCGATGCGTGGCAGGCGCATGTCGATGGTCCGGCATGGCAAGGCGATAACCTGGTGCTGATCGGTGACGGCGATATCCGCAGGGCGTTACCCGGCTCGGTGCGGTGGATTCGCGGACCGTACAGCTACGATTCTGTGCTGCAACCTCTTTCAGAGGCCAAGGCATCAGTCGTGCACTACCGTCAAGCATCGCAGAGCGGTGTGCAGACATTGTCGATGCAACTCGGGGTGAACGTCATCGTCTCCACCGAGGGAGCATTACCGGAATTCCAGCCGCCCGGCGAGGTGGCACTGCACCGCGACGACACATCCGGACTCACCGCCGCGTTCGACCATCATGCCGATCCTGCCGTCGCCGCTCGACTCGGCTGGGAGGCTCAAGCGCACTACACGCAAAACTTCACCGCGGATCACGCCGCCGCCAAGTTGTTAGCGATCTGCGAGCGACTTCCACGTCCGCACTAGCTGTGCCTCCCAGCCCGCGATATCGAGACCGTGTACCGTCTCGCGTGCGGCGGCCGCCAGCCGGCGCCGCTCCGTCTGGTCGGTACTCAGCCGGGTGAGGGCCGCCGCCAACGCGTCGACATCGCCGGGCGCCACCAGTACCCCGTTCTCTCCGTTGCGCACCACCTCGGCGATCGATCCGACCGGTGAGGTGATCACCGCGACGGCCGCGGCCATGGCCTCCAGAAGCGCCATGGGCAGTCCCTCTGCATAGCTGGGCAGTAGGAAAATATCTGCACCACTGAGCAATTCGGCCCCAGCGGCCGCGTCCAGCCAGCCGTGCACGGTGATCACGTCCGCGACATCGGCCGCCACCACCGCAGCACGTACCTGCTCCACTTCGCCGTCGCCGGCAAGGTGAATACGCAGTGAGGCGCGAACCTCGGGCGCCAGTTCGGATGCGGACCGGATGATGTCGTAGGTGCCCTTGCGCTGCCCGAGCCTGCCCAGACTCACTGCCGTCACCGTGCTGCCGCGCGAGGACGCAGGCTCGTCGGGGATGCGCACCGGATTCTGCAGCACAGACACTCCTGCGGGATCGAGCTGCAGGCAGGACGCGTACTCGTCGGCGAGTTCGCGTCCCAGAATGATCCACCGGTCAGCGGGTAGTGCCCACCGCACTCCGCGTTGCACCGCGTTGTGCTGACTCCGGTACCAGCCGCAGAAGTCGAAGCTATGCGCATGGATGAGTGCCGGCACTCCACGGATGCGCGCGGCCCACAGCGGCATTGCCTTGCGGGCCACGCTTCCGCCATGGCCCAGGTGGACGTGCAGGACGTCAACGCGCCCGGTGAGGACCAACCACGATGACGCCATCATGCCGCGCACACCGACCCACAACCAGCGCCACCGCGCCGCATCGACATAGGTGGGCACCACTCGCACGGTCACGGCGGGGTCAGTCAACGCCGCCATATGCGACATGACGGTTGCCATGCCTCCGCGGCTCTCAGGACTCGCGGGGGCGGGCCCGATGGCCAGGACGCGCACCGGCGCCGGCCCGGGGGCGGAGTTGGACACGGGCCAAGTGTAGAGGTCAACAGCTCGGTATCGTTCCCCGCTGTGACCCGTACGCCCGCGGCCAGACACCACCGTTCATCGGTGATGTGCGCCGCCGCGCTCGCGGTGCTGGCACTGGTAGCTGCGATGGTTCTGGCACGCGACTCCAGCAAGTTCGAGCACCCACACGCCTCGGACACGACGGCTCGCCGGCTCGATACCGGCCCGTTGGTGCCGAACTCGCTCGATGTGCAGTGGTGGGTGCGCGATCACCCCGATGATCCGCGCGCCGAGGCAATCCGGGATCGGATCGCGCGGTACCCGATCGCGATGTGGGCCATCGGCAATGACGCGGACGACAGCCGCAACATCGGCGATATCGTCGAGCGTGCGCGAGAGGCCGGCGGCACCGCGCAATTGGCGCTGTACAACATTCCGGATCGCGATGACGGCTTCTCCGGGCCTCACCGCGCCGTCACGCCACAGATCTATCGAGCCTGGATTGACCGAGTGTCCGCACTGGTGGGGGACACCCGGCTGGTGCTGATAGTGGAGCCGGACGCGCTGTGGTTCGCCGATCGACAGTCCCTGGAGGGCACTGATTTTGACGATCGGATCCGTTCGTTGCGTTACGCGGTGCAGACCTTCTCGGCTCATAACGTCAACACCCGCGTCTACGTGGACGCGGGAACCTCATCCGGTTCGGTGACACCCGAGCGGATGGCGGCACTGCTGGCGAAGGTGGGCGTCTCCGACCGCGTCGGGTACGCCGTCAATGTGTCGTCCTTCGCGCCGACCGCCGAGATCACCGCCTATGCGCAACGCATCAGGGCGGCGTTGCAGCAGTGGTTCGGTGTCCGCGATCCACGCTATGTCGTCGACACATCGCAGAATGGCAACCCGGACTGGAACTTCGATTGGTGCAATCCTGCCGGCCGCATGCTCGGTGCATCGCCAGTGGTGCTGGGACAACCCGGCGGTCTGGACATGAACCTCTGGATCCTCGCGCCGGGTAGCTCCAACGGCCCCTGCGGCATCGCCTCCGACGCACCCGGCGGACAGTTCAGCCCGGCGCTGGCGTCAGTATTGCTGCGCTAGCACAGTCCGGTCATCCAGCGGCCTTCCAGCTCCGGAAAGCGCAGGCGGACTTCCGCATACAAATCTGGCAGGGTGAGTAGCACCCGGTCGGGATCGGCACTCACCAGATCCTCGGGTGACACGATCGGGATATCCGTTCCGGGCATGCGTCGTCCCTGCTTGGCAGGAGATGCATCGCCGACCGCCACCACCGACTCCGTGGTCAGTCCGGCACGGTGAAACAGCGCCACTGCCCGTGACGGTGCTCCGTACGCGTACACCCGCTCTCCGCATGTACGTCTTTCATCAAGCCACTGCGTGAGGCGCCGCACCTGCTGGTCCACCTCATGCTGCAGCTCGACGAAGCGACGGGGATCGACAGCTCCGCGGGCTTCTTCCCGCGCAATGATCTGCTCTGCGGCGGGCGGCATGGGATGCTCTCCGTGGCGCGCGGCCACCAGCAGGGTGCCGCCGTATAGGTCGAACTCCCATACCGCCACCACGGACATGCCCGCATCGGCAAGCATTCGGCGTAGCGCGGTGAGTGAGTAGTAGGCGAAATGTCCATGTCTTAGCGAATTCCACTGACCCAGTTCCAGGATCGTGGCTATCGAGTGGAACTGCAGAAGCAGCACACCCTCGGCAGCGGTCCGGCGGACGCGGGTATGGATAGCGTCGGCCTGGTCTCTGTCGTGCATCATCCCGAAGCTGTCCAGCACCAGGTCCGCGGGGCCGTCAGGCGCGAACTCAAAACCCCTGGAAAAGACGAGATCCAGCCAGCTCCCACCATGAGGGCTGGTGAACTCGTAGACGGTGCGCCCGCTCAGGAGCCCGGCGGCGTCGACTCGGGCAACCGCGTGGGCTGCCTGATCGCGCAGGGCTTGCGGCTCCACGGCACGCGGCTCCTCGGTGTCCGTGTCATCGACATCGAGCTGCGCGAGGCCACAGTCGGTGCACAACACCATCGCTAAGGGATGTAGGGCGTCGGACTCGGGTGCGCTGGAAGCGGCGGGGAAGTGATCGGCGGCGGGTACGGCGCCCAGGTCCAGCACCCGGCGCAGTCCCCGGCCTCCGCAATACCGGCACGTGATCACCGTTGGCACCACAACGTTTCCTCAGTACGGCAGGATGGCGGAGTGCGCATCCACACCACCGAGATCGACGGCGTACTGCTGATGGAACCCACGCCGCACCTGGACGACCGTGGGTTCTTCACCCGAACATTCGACGCCGCCACCTTCGACGAGTACCAGCTCGCCGCGGGTGCCGCGGTGCGGGCCGCCGATTTTCTGCAGGACTCCCAATCACGTTCGCGCCAAGGGGTATTGCGCGGTCTGCATGGACGCTCGGGTCGTGGCGAAAGCAAGCTGATCCGCTGTGCCCGCGGCGCCGTGTTTGACGTGCTGGTCGACGCACGTCCCCAATCACCGACATTCGGACGTTGGGAGAGCTTCACTCTCGACGATTCCACCTTCGCGCACCTATTCGTCCCGGCCGGCATATTGCATGGCCATCAAGCGCTGACAGAGTGGGCCGACCTCTGCTATCGCATCGACCGGCCGCACGATCCCGCCGAGGATGTCTCGGTCGCCCATGACGATCCCCAGCTCGGCATCGACTGGCCGCTCCCGGTTACCGTCATCAGCGCCAAGGATGCCGCGGCGAGCAGTTGGGCCGCGTTGACCGGGCGCTGACCGGGTCACCGCGCGACCGGGCGCAGCGTGTCGTCTACGGCTCCGGACTCGCGCAGATTCTTCAAATGCGCCAGGCGGGTGAAGGATTTGCGAAACAGTGATTCGGTGAGATTGCCGGACACGCACTGCTCGTAGAGCTCCTTGGCGCCGGCCGCGATCGACCATTGCGCCCGGTATCCGGGCAATGCGGCACGGATCGCAGAGAAGTCGACGCGGTACGAACGAGGATCCGCGCCCGTCTCTCCGGTGATGGCCAACGTGGAGTTGGGCACGGCGGCGACGGCCGCCTCCGCGATCTGTGCAACCGTCTGGTTGTTCTCCTCGGTACCGACATTGAAGGCCGCACAGTGGATTACGTCCTGGGGGGCCGTCAGGCATTCCAGGAATGCCGAGCCGATATCGCGGGCGTGTACCAGGGGCCGCCATGGCGTTCCGTCCGAGAGCACCCGGACCTCGCCGGTGAGAACCGCGTTGCCGACGAGGTTGTTCAGCACGATATCGGCGCGGAGGCGGGGCGAGTACCCGAATGCTGTGGCGTTACGCAAGAACACCGGCGAGAAGGAGGAGTCGGCGATGGCGGCGACATCGTCCTCGACGCGGACCTTACTCTCCGCGTACGGGGTCAAGGGTTTCAGCGGGGCGCTTTCGTTGACCAGGTCCTCACCGGCCGAGCCGTATACCGAACATGTCGACGCGTACAGGTAACGGCTAACCCCAGCGTCTTTGGCCAGCTGCGCCAGGCGCACGGAGGCGTGGTGGTTGATGTCGTAGGTCAGATCCGGTGCCAGCGCGCCGAGCGGATCGTTCGAGAGTGCCGCCAGGTGGATCACCGCATCAAAGCCTGCCAGCTGGTCCACCGTTACGTCGCGAAGATCCACCGCGAGCGACGGCGGTTCGACGAGTTCGGGACCCAGTACGCAATCGGCGAAAAGCCCCGAATCCAAACCAACTACATCGTGACCGGCCTCGGCGACCATCTGCGACATCACGGTGCCGAGATAGCCCTGATGACCGGTGATGAGAACCTTCACTGCGTTGCTCCTAGAGAGATCGTTGCCTTTTCCAGTACGAACGCTTCGGCGTACCGGTGCCGGCACTGCACGCCGCGCACGCGCGCCAACGAGAGAAATGTCTCGTGGTCGAACCAGTCATGGGGGCGTTGCGACGGATAATGCGCGTAGATCAGATCTGCCTTGCTACGGGCGATCTCATCGCTGAGCGGCTGAAACACTGTGGGCGTCGGGGTATCGGTTTCCCATTTGATGATCTCGTAACCGAGGATCAGATGGTCACGAAACTCGGTGGGCACCAGGGTTGCCAGCAGGCGGTGGTCCTGGTGAGCGTCGCGGCGCTGCGGAGCGAAAACCACCGTGGCCGTCGACTCACGGCGAAAAGCCGAGAGCGCGTCCTTGATTTGATTCCAATGCGCGGGGGCTCGTCCGTCCGGAAAGTCCAGCACATCGACGGTTAGTTCGGCCCCGGGGCACAAGGCTGTCAGCGCCGCGCGCTCCTCGGATTCTCGTTCGGTGCCACCGCCCGTCAGCACGAGTGCGCGGACCCGCAACCCGGGGCGGCGAGTCGCCATGGTGAGCAGGGTGCCACCCATGCCGATCGCGATATCGTCGCAATGTGCTGCCAACAAGGCGATTTCGTCGACGGTGCCGGTGTTGAGTTCGATCACGTGGTGGCGGGCTCCTGCTCCCAGACCATCCATGGGCGCACGCCCTTGCGGTAACCCTCGTCAAGCTCGGCGCGTTCCTTGAAGGTGTCGGCCGGCTTCCAGAATCCGTTGAACTTGTAGCCGAACATCCTGCCCTCTTTGGCCAGCGACCCGCAGGCGTCCTCGACGAGGTCGCCGCCCGCGGGCAGATAGTCGAAGACATCCTGGGAGAGCACGAAATAGCCGCCGTTCTCCCACATGTCGAGCTTGGAGACGGCGGTGATATCGGTGATCGATCCACCGTCATTCACGTCCACGGTGTGGAACGACGATTGCGGCGGAACCAGGAGCATGGACGCGGCGGCTCCGGAATCGTGGAACTTGGCCACCAGATCGTCCAGGGGAGCGTTGGTGAGAACGTCCGCGTAATTGGCCAGGAAGTAGCGATCGTCGCCGAGGTGGTGACGTACTCGCCGCAGCCGCTCTCCGATGGGCGATTCGGCGCCGGTGTCGGCGAACGTGATGGTCCAATCGGCGATATCGGACTTCAACAGCCGCACCTGGCCCTCGGCCAAGACGAAATCGTTGGATTGCGCTTCGTTGTAGCCAAGGAAGAAGTCCTTGATGGCCTCAGCGCCGTAGCCTAGACACAGGATGAATTCCTTATGTCCATGGTACGCATAGTATTTCATCACGTGCCAGATGAGGGGGCGCGGTCCGACCATCTGGAGCGGTTTGGGGATCACATCTCCGGCGCCGTTGCGCATGCGCATGCCGAAGCCTCCGCAGAAAAGCACGACCTTCATACCGATGCTCCTTCGGGCTCAACATGGGGTTCGACGACGTGTAGCTGCGGCAGGGGATAGACGAGCCTTCCACCCCATTCGCCGATGTGCCGCAACTGCTGGGTGATCTCGGCTTCCAGGTTCCATGGGAGCACCAGCACCACGTCGGGTTTGTCTTCATCGATTCGCTCGGGGGAGTGCACCGGGATGCGGGTACCGGGACTGAACATGCCTTGCTTATAGGGGTTTCGGTCAACGGTGTAACCCAGAAGGTCGGTGCGGATGCCGCAGTAGTTCAACAGCGTGTTGCCCTTACCGGGCGCGCCGTAGCCGACGACGGTCTTGCCCTCTGCCTTGCAGGTAAGCAGGAACTGCAAGAGCTCCAGGCGGATTCGTTCGGTTGTCGCCCGGAATCGCTCATATCCGGCCAATTCGTGCAGACCTGCCCGCCGTTCCAGCTCCAAGACCTCGGCCACCGATGGCGCGATCTCGGGCTGGCATTCGCGAGGGCGCGCCCACACCCGTATCGAACCACCGTGTGTGTCAAGCAGTTCGACGTCGACCACTTCCAGATCGCCTACAGCGAGCGCTCTTTGAGCCGCTAATACGGTGTAGTACTGGAAGTGTTCGTGGTAGATGGTGTCGAACTGGCCGAGCTCGATGAGGTTGAGCGCGTGATGTACCTCGATGCTCACCCAGCCGTCATCGGCAACGAGCCCCCGCAGGGCTCGCGTGAATCCCCGCAAGTCAGGGATGTGCGCGTACACGTTGTTGGCCGCGACCAGGCGGGCCGGACCGTGCTCCGAACGGACGCGGGCCGCGGTGCCCTCGTCGAGGAAGGCTGTCAGGGTTGGAACGCCCTTGTCGCGCGCCGCCTGTCCGACGTTCACCGAGGGCTCGATGCCCAGGCAGCGGATTCCCTCGGCAACGGCGTGCTGCAGGAGGTAGCCGTCGTTGCTGGCCACCTCGATCATGAAGTCATCCGGGGCGTCGGGAGAAAGTCCCAGGCGCGCAATCGAGTTGGTGACGTATGCGCGGGCGTGATCGACCCAGCTGTCGGAGTACGACGAAAAGTACGCGTACTCGGTGAAGTTGTCCTCGGGGCTAATCAACGCAGGGATTTGCAGCAACATGCAGTCGCGGCAAAGCCGCAGGTGCAGGGGATAAGTGGGCTCCGGCAGATCCAGCTCATCGGCGTGCAGAAACTTCTGGCAGGGTGGGGTGGCACCCAGATCGACGACGCTGAGCAGCTCCGTCGAGTCGCAGAGGCGACAGCGCACCGGTTTCTCCTATGCCAGCTATGTGGAGTACGGATGTCTCCAGACCCGGCGATAGGTTACCCGGTTCTCGGCGCTACTGCGACCAGCGGTTGGCGATCAGGTTGAAGCCGATGTCCTTGGTGTTCTGCATGGCCTCATAGAGGCGGTAGTACGAGATGTAGCTGATCCGCCACTTTCCATCGGCGTCGCGGCGGTAGCGGTCGGTGTAGTACGAGGTCCCGGTGATGATGACGCTGTGTGCCGGGACGATGACGACGTCGCTCATGGCCCAGCTGCCGGTAGCGGTGTCGCCGTCCACCGCGATCTCTGGATGGCTCATGGTGTGCACGCTGGTGATGTCCGTGGTCAACGATGACCGCATGTAGTCGACAACACCGGTGCGCGAGGTGAACTCGAGGGGCGCGCCGTGCACCGCGGTGCCGTAGGTCGCCTCAACATCCTCGGTGAGTGTGTCGGCGAACTCGTCCCACAACTTGTTGTCGAGGGTGCGTGCATAGCGGTACTTGAGTTCGGTGATCTCGTGGATGTCGACGAGGGTCTCGGGGGTCATGCTGGCCAGTCTTAGCACGTGGCGAGGCGTCGTGTGCGACATCGGCAGGGGTTAGACATGGTGTGCGGTTCCTACCAAGGTCATCTGCAAAAGCTGTGTGTGGGAGTACATTTGTCCTGTATTCGTCCACCCTTTGAAGAGGTGCCCATGAACTCATTCACCCGTTTTGTCGTGGCGCCCGCGGCCGGCGTCCTGGCAGCTGCGTTCGTCGGATTCGGAGCGGTGGCTTCGGCCGATCCGTCGCCGGCACCTCCGGTTCCGGGCGCACCCAACTCGCCGTCGCATGGGTCGCTGGTCGATCAGCCGAGCAACGACGGGAATAGCGGCTGGGGCTACCTCCCCGGCGGCGCCGGGGCTCAGTGCGAGAACGCCTGGGTGGTGTGCGGTTCCGACAACAACCCACCCGAGTCCAACATCGCTCCCGGACATGACGATGACGGCGGCTGGGTCAGTGCACCCGGCGAGACCGGCTCCGACTGCGAGAACCCCGGAGTCACCTGTACTGACGTCGGCTAGGCGCGGTCAATACATCTGGCCGTAGGCCATCGATACCCAGCTGTGCTGACCGGCGGCTCCTTGCACCTTGATGGTGTGGGGGGCCGCCGGATTTGCCTTCACGGCAAGAAGCATCACGATCACCCCGGGCTTGCTGGGGTCATCGCCACATATGCCGCCGCCGGGTATCGGGGTGTTGTCCAGCGCGATGTTCACGGCCGGGCCGCCGGTGCAGAGGGCCGCGATGTAGGCCGCCGGACCCGACGCTGATGGTTGCGGCGCTACCGGGATGTCATAGCTGCCGGTGCCGTCCTTCGTAGCGGCGATCACGGGGTTCTGCAGGCTCCGGAAGGTATCGCGGATGCGTTTGGCCGGGTCATCAGCATCGGCCTTGGCAGTCGGCGAGAGGGAGGTGGACCGGGGGATGGTCGAGGCGGCGAAGGTCTTCGTGGTGGCCGTCGACGACGCCGTGTCCGATATGCGGGTAATACCGGACGATGTTTGGCACGCCGCGACCGCAGAAGCGCACACCATAAGCGTCAGCACACCGACAGTTGCTCGGTTCATGCGGGGAATCAAAGCATGACGGCCGCGATTCGCGGCGCCCTTGGTCGAGTTTGGACTCCGTCGTCTTGGAGCCCTGGTGTTGTCTTCCTGGTGCCCTCGGTGAGATTCGAACTCACACTGCACGGGTTTTGAATCCGTTTCCTCTGCCAGTTGGGATACGAGGGCCTGGCGTTACTGCCGTTTTGGTGTCCAGCGGCCAGTCGCGCGATCTCCAACCTTAAGGGATGGGGAACATCACTTTCACCAGGGTATCGCCGTACACACGACCACATGCGTCACAATGGTCGCCATGACCGGCCCTCAGAACACCGAACCGGCGGCGCCCGCCCGCCGTGTGCTCGTCGCCGAAGACGAAGCCCTCATCCGCCTCGACCTGGTCGAGATGCTGCACGAGGAGGGCTATGACGTGGTAGGTCAGGCCGGGGACGGCCAGGAAGCCGTCGACCTCGCCCAGGAACTCAAACCCGATCTGGTGATCATGGACGTGAAGATGCCACGTCGCGATGGCATCGATGCCGCCTCGGAGATCGCCGCCAAGCGCATCGCCCCGATTGTGATCCTCACCGCATTCAGCCAGCGCGACCTGGTGGAGAAGGCTCGCGATGCCGGCGCCATGGCCTACCTGGTGAAGCCGTTCTCCAAGACCGATCTGGTACCCGCCATCGAGGTCGCCGTGAGCCGTTTCGGCGAGCTGACCGCGCTGGAGAAGGAAGTTCAGACGCTCGCCGACAGGCTGGAGACCCGCAAGCTGGTCGAGCGCGCCAAGGGCGTTCTGCAGTCGACCCAGGGCCTGACCGAGCCAGAGGCGTTCAAATGGATCCAGCGCGCCGCGATGGACCGCCGCACCACCATGAAGCGCGTTGCCGAAGTGGTGCTGGAAACACTCGATACCGACGCGCCGAGCTGAAACTCGGGTAAGCACTGCGCGTTGCCCCGCGGTTGGCTATGTTTTCTGATCAGCGATTTTGTTATGACCTGTCAGCCCCAGCCATCCGGAGGTAATCGTGCGTGCACGCGCGAGTGTGATCATGCTGGGCGCGGTGTCCCTCGCCCTGGTCGGTTGTCACGCCGGCGCTCAGTCGGACGAGTCCAATCAGACCAACCTGAAGATCTCGCCATTGGTGCAGATCGCTCAGGATGGGACCGAGGTGCCCGCGTCGAACGTGAAATCAGCGGCCGATCCTGCCGGTGACGGAAAAGCACAGTGCGCCAACGTTTCCCTGGCGATGGCCGGTGCGCTCAACGGTCCCGATGCCGCCCTCGGGATCAATATCCTCGACGGGGCGAAACTCGCCGTCGACAAGCACAACGCCGCAAATCCCGGATGCCAGATCAAACTCCGCGAGTTCGATACCGAGGGCCTGCCGCAGAACGCGAGCAACATTGCCCCGCAAATCATCGGCGACCCCACCATCGTCGGACTGATCGGGCCGGGGTTCTCGGGGGAGACGAAGTCGACGGGCCAGATCTTCAGCGAGGCAGGTCTGGTCTCCACGACCGCCTCGGCCACGAACGTGACGCTCACCCAGCAGGGCTGGAAGACGTTCTTCCGTGGGCTTGCCAATGACGGCGTGCAGGGTCCCGCTGTCGCCAACTACCTCAAGAAAACGCTCGGGTACAAGAAGATCTGCGTCGTCGACGACAGCACCGACTACGGATCCGGGCTTGCCAACGCGGTTCGCGGGACGCTCGGGACCGACTGCAACGCCTCGGTGAAGAAGGGGGACAAGGACTTCTCCGCGGCGGTCACGCAGCTCAAGAACGCCGCACCGGACGCGGTGTTCTTCGGTGGCTACTACGCCGAGGCGGCTCCCTTGGTCCAGCAGCTGCGTAATGCCGGAGTGACCGCGACATTTGTGTCCGCGGACGGGGCAAAGGATATGGAGTTCGTCAAACAGGCCGGTGATTCCGCGAAGGACGCACTGCTGTCCTGCCCGTGCGGGCCGGCTTCGGACACCTTCTCCAAGGAGTACACCGCCAAGTTCCAGCAGGAACCGGGCACCTACAGCACCGAGGGATACGACCTGGCCACCATCCTGGTCAAGGGCATCGACGCCGGAAAGACCACCCGAGCGGGGTTGCTTGATTGGGTCAGGAATTACCAGGGGCAGGGTGTGGCGCGTGAATACAAGTGGAACGAGAACGGAGAGCTAACCTCGACACTTATCTGGGTGTATAAGGTCACGTAGGACATACGAGGGGACTAGGCTCAGCCGCAAATGATTTCGGGGTGGATGGCACAAACAGATGTGCAGGCCAGCACAATTTCATTCGATCTGCACGGACTGTGGAACAGCATCGGTCAGCTGACGATCGACGGTTTGGCGTGGGGCGCCATCTATGCGTTGGTCGCGGTGGGTTACACGCTCGTCTTCGGAGTGTTGCGTCTCATCAACTTCGCGCATTCCGAGGTGTTCATGCTGGGCATGTTCGGGGCGTACTTCGCCCTGGATGTCGTGCTCGGGTTCTCGCCCGGCGGCAATGCCTATAACAAGGGCGTCTCGCTCACCGTGCTGTACCTCGGTGTCGCCATGCTCATCGCGATGGCGGTATCGGCCACCACGGCGCTGGGGTTGGAAGCGGTCGCCTACCGCCCGCTGCGTCGCCGTGGCGCACGGCCCTTGACGTTCCTCATCACCGCCATCGGGATGTCTTTCGTCATCCAGGAATTCGTGCATTTCGTGCTGCCGAAGATCCTCAAGGGTTACGGCGGCAGCAATGCGCAGCAGCCAATCCGGCTGGTGACGCCCAGACCGGTATGGACCTTCGGCCCATTCGATGTGGGCGGCCGCCACATTCCGTTCCAGGCCACGATCACCAATGTCACCCTGGTCGTCGTGGCAGCGGCCTTGGTACTGGCCTTCATCACCGATGTCGCGATCAATCACACCAAGTTTGGGCGCGGTATTCGGGCGGTCGCACAGGACCCGACGACGGCGACGCTGATGGGTGTCTCTCGCGAACGCATCATCATGACGACCTTCATCATCGGTGGTCTGCTGGCCGGGGCCGCCGCGCTGCTGTACACACTCAAAGTTCCGCAGGGCATCATCTACTCCGGCGGATTCCTGTTGGGTATCAAGGCATTCTCTGCCGCGGTGCTCGGCGGTATCGGCAATCTGCGCGGAGCGCTGCTGGGGGGCCTGCTGCTGGGCGTGATGGAAAACTACGGGCAAGCGGTGTTCGGCACCCAGTGGCGCGATGTGGTGGCCTTCGTCCTGCTGGTGCTCGTGCTCATGTTCCGGCCCACCGGCATTCTCGGTGAGAGCTTAGGGCGGGCGAAAGCATGACTACCGCAGCACGCGCCCTGGCGCCGGGCGACTCGATACGCCGATGGTGGTCCGAGCTGGCCCGTCCGGTCCAGTGGGTGTACGGGCTCATCGGATTCGCACTCATGGCGCTGCTTCCGGTGTGGAAGATTCCGTACCTAAACACTCCCAATACCAGCTTCGGCGGGGTAATGGCCCAGTTCGCGATGGTGGCGCTCATCGCGATAGGCCTGAATGTCGTTGTGGGACAAGCCGGATTACTTGACCTGGGGTACGTCGGTTTCTACGCCATCGGTGCGTACACGGTCGCATTGCTGACCAGCCCCGACAGTCCCTGGAATCGCATGGGGACATCGGCCTTCTTCAGCTCGAGCTGGGCCTGGTTGTCGTGTCTGCCCATCGCGGTGGCGATCGCCGCCTTCTTCGGTCTGGTGCTGGGCACCCCCACGCTGCGCCTTCGGGGTGATTACCTGGCCATTGTCACGTTGGGATTCGGCGAGATCATCCGCCTGCTCGCCGACAACCTGGAGGTCACCAACGGCCCCCGCGGCCTGCATAAGATCGCCTATCCGCACGTGGGGGAGCAGTACGTCCGTGGTGGCGTCTTCTCCAGCGGCAATTCAGGTGGTCACCTGAACTATGGGGTGTGGTGGTACTGGCTGGGACTCTGTCTGATCGCGGTGGTGCTGATACTGATGGGCAATCTGGAGCGCAGCCGGGTAGGCCGCTCGTGGGTGGCCATCCGGGAGGACGAGGACGCCGCCGAGATGATGGGGGTTCCCACGTTCCGGTTCAAGCTGTGGGCCTTCGTGATCGGCGCCAGCATCGGCGGACTGTCCGGCGCCCTCTACGCGGGCCAGGTGCAGTACGTGGCATCGCCCACCTTCAACATCATCAACTCGATGCTTTTCCTGTGCGCCGTTGTCCTCGGCGGTCAGGGCAACAAGCTCGGCGTGATCTTCGGCGCGTTCATCATCGTTTACCTGCCCAATCGCCTTCTCGGCGTGCAGGTGCAGGGTGTCGACCTCGGCAATCTGAAGTACCTGTTCTTCGGGTTGGCGCTGGTTGTCCTGATGATCTTCCGGCCGCAGGGCCTGTTCCCGGCCCACCAAAAACTGATGGCCTACTGGCGCAAGGCAACTGAGCGGATTGGCGCCAAGAAGCCTGAGGAAGCCGAGGCCACGGCATGACCGAGCACGATGAGAACAGCACCGAAGCCGCGCCGGAAGTCGACGAACTCAGTGACTTCGGGACCGCGGTTGACCTCGCCGAGGAGGCCCCGGAGGAGGCCGATTCCGCCGAGGCAGAAGTGCTGCTCGAGGTCAAGGAACTGACGCTCAAATTCGGTGGCCTGCAAGCCCTCGACGGGGTCAGCTTCGATATTCGGCGCGGGGAAATCCTCGGGCTGGTCGGCCCCAACGGTGCGGGCAAGACGACCTGCTTCAACGCCATCACCGGGGTATACAAGCCGACATCGGGCGCCATCGTGTTCGACGGGAAGCCGCTGCGCCGCCTGCGGCGCCACCAGATCACCCGGCGTGGGATCGCCCGGACCTTCCAGAACATCCGGCTGTTCGGCGAGATGACCGCCCTTGAGAACGTCGCGGTGGGCACCGACGCCCGGCACAAGACGTCGGTGCTGGGCGCCCTGCTGCGAACCCCGCGGCATCGCCGCGAGGAGCATTACGCCGTCGATGTGGGGCTGGGGCTGCTCGACTTCGTCGGCATCGCTGATGTCGCCGACGTCAAAGCCAAGGAGCTGCCGTATGGCAGCCAGCGCAGGCTCGAGATAGCGCGGGCGCTGGCGACCGAACCCAAGCTGCTCTGCCTGGACGAGCCGGCCGCCGGATTCACCCCCAGCGAGAAGGAATCGCTGATCGAGCTGATCCAGCGCATCCGCGACTACGGGTACACGGTGTTGCTCATCGAACACGACATGAAGCTGGTCATGGGCGTCACGGACCGCATCGTGGTGCTCGAATTCGGCAGGAAGATCGCCGACGGCCTGCCCGCCGAGGTACGAAACGATCCGGCGGTCATCGAGGCGTACCTCGGAGTGGCCGATGAGGAGTTCCACGGACCCGATCCCGGTTGGCTCGATTCGGCCGCACCCGATACCGAAAGCGAGAGGTAGATGCCTCCCGTACAGCTGAAACTCAACAACGTCGGGGTCCACTACGGTCCGATCCAGGCGGTGAGCACGCTGTCCTTCGATGTCCGGGAGGGCGAGCTGGTCACTCTGCTCGGTTCCAACGGCGCCGGTAAATCGACCACGATGCGCGCCATCTCGGGTCTGGTGCCGCTGAGTTCGGGGACGATCTTCTTCGAGGGCCAGGACATCTCGAAGATGAAGGCGCACAAGCGCGTCAAAGCTGGGATCGTGCAGGCCCCCGAGGGGCGCGGGATCTTCCCCGGCATGACCGTCGCCGAGAACCTCGAAATGGGTTGTTACGGAAGAAAATTCAAGTCCCGGGCGGAGCGCCGGGAGCGTCTCGACTGGATCAACGCGTTGTTCCCGCGGCTGGCCGAGCGTCGGCACCAAGAGGGCGGCACGCTCTCCGGTGGCGAGCAGCAGATGCTCTCCATCGGACGTGCCCTGATGGCCAGGCCGAAGATCCTTCTGCTCGACGAGCCTTCCATGGGTCTGGCGCCGCTGCTGATCACGAAGATCTTCAACATCATCGAGGAGATCAACGCCTCGGGGACCACGGTGGTTCTGGTCGAGCAGAACGCACAGCAGGCACTGAGCCGTTCGGACCACGCCTATATTCTGGAGACCGGATCGGTCGTGCGATCCGGCGCCGGGCGAGAATTACTGCAGGACGACAGCATTCGCTCCGCCTATCTCGGAGTGGTCTGAGGTTCACCGGTTTCAGCCGCCGATCGCTGCCACGGCCAGGTCATCAGCGCCCAGACCGTCAGGACCAGTACGGTCGCGGTGACGACGTACCACGGCCACGGACCCATCAGGTCGAAAAGACTTGCAGTCGAGGGCTTCTGATTGAGAAATCCGTAATTTGACCCGACGGCAGCGTTGAAGACCATGGTGAAGACAGCCCAGGACAACGTGACCATCGCGGTCATGCGATAGCTGCGCCAGGTGGGGCGCATGCCCCGCCCCCAGGTCAGATAGATGGCCGCCCACACCACGAGCAGATGTATCGACCAGAACTCCAGGAACCCCCGCCCCGGGAAGTCGGGACCGGTCAGCACGGGGGAGATCAACGCCTGGCTGCTGAGCACCAGGCCCCAGTAGTAGGTCAGCGCGTATGCCCAGGCGCGCTGGGACCACAGTGCATAGGCGGCGACCGCGGTCGCTAGGTCGGTCAGCCGCAGAGGCATCGAGATCTCGATGCGCGGGGGAATGCATCCGGCGATCAGTATGGCGGCATAGATGATCGCGGTCACGGCGCCGAGCACCCGTCCCAGAAGGCGGGCCCGGATATCGGTGAGCCGGCGACCCTGCCACACCAAGAGCGCTGCGCCGAGCACGAATACGGCCAGAATCACCCAGTGCGACGGGCCGTACGCGTGGAACTGTCGCACCATCGCTTGAGGCTAACGCCCCGCGATCGCCGGTGGGCGCTGCTAGCGCGCGACAATCACCGACGAGCCGTTGCCGAACAAGCCCTGGTTCGCGGTAATCCCGACCCGGGCACCCTCGACCTGCCGGTCACCGGCCTGCCCGCGCAGCTGCCAGGTCAGCTCGCACACCTGCGCGATGGCCTGCGCCGGGATGGCCTCGCCAAAACAGGCCAGACCACCGGAGGCATTCACCGGGATCCGGCCACCAACCGTGGTGGCGCCGCTGCGCAGCAGCTGCTCACCCTCGCCCTTGGCACACAGGCCCAGGTGCTCGTACCAGTCCAGCTCCAGGGCCGTCGAGAGGTCGTACACCTCGGCAAGGCTCACGTCCTCGGGGCCGATGCCGGCCTCCGCGTATGCGGCGTCAACGATCTGGTCCTTGAAGACACGATCGGGCGCCGGCACCACCGCGGTGGAATCGGTTGCGATATCCGGGAGTTCGGGAAGATGCTGCGGATACTTAGGGGTGATGGTCGCGACGGCGCGCACCGAGGGCACGCCGTCGACCGAACCGAGATGCTTCTTCACGAAGTCGGCGCTGGCCACGATGAGGGCCGCAGCGCCGTCGCTGGTCGCGCAGATGTCCAGTAGCCGCAGCGGATCCGACACCACCGGGCTGGCCAGCACATCCTCCACCGAGGATTCCTTGCGGAACCGCGCGTTCGGGTTGTTCAGGCCGTGCCGGGAGTTCTTGACCTTCACCTGGGCGAAATCCTCTGCGGTCGCGCCGTAGAGGTCCATCCGCCGCCGTGCCAGCATCGCGAAGTACACCGGGTTGGTGGCTCCGATGAGGTGGAAACGCTGCCAGTCCGGGTCGGCCTTGCGTTCGCCGCCTACCGGTGCGAAGAAGCCCTTGGGGGTGGTGTCGGCCCCGATGACCAGCGCCACATCGCAGAATCCGGCCAGGATCTGAGCGCGCGCACTCTGCAGCGCCTGTGAACCACTGGCGCAAGCCGCGTAGGTCGAACTGATGGGCACACCGTTCCATCCCAGCTTCTGGGCGAAGGTCGAACCGGCGATGAAGCCCGGGTAGCCGTTCCGGATGGTGTCCGCTCCGGCGACGAATTGAATTTGGCGCCAATCCAGTTCGGCGTCTTGAAGCGCGGTGCGGGCGGCCGCCACGCCGTACTCGGTGAAGTCGCGTCCCCACTTGCCCCATGGGTGCATGCCCGCGCCGAGGATGTAGACGGGATCCGGGGTGCGGCTCATGCGGAAACCTTCTTCCATGCGTAGACCAGCCGCTCAACACCCTCGTCATCGGTGTACAGCGGCTCCAGGGCGAGTTCCATTGGCTGGCCCACCTTCAGATCGGCAGCGCCGGTACCGGCGACGACCTTGCCCAGCACGATGATGCCCTCCGCCGCCAGCTCGACCGCAGCGATCGCGTACGGCTCGTACGGATCAGAGGGCGGATACGGGGGAGGCGGTGCGTACTGGTTCTCGGTGTAGCTCCAGACCGTGCCGCGCGAGGACAGCGGCACCTGATCCAGCACATCGCTGTCACAGGCCGGGTTGGGGCAGTTGTTGGCGCGTGGCGGAAACACGATGGTGGCGCACTGTGTGCACTTGCCGCCAATCAAATGCGGTTGGCCGGATTCGTCGGTATCGAACCAGCCGTCGACGGCAGGGGCTTGATCTGTAGGCACCCGGTCAGATTACCCATGCTCGTGAACGAATTGAAACGTGTGTCAGTTTTGTGTCCCGCACAGCGGGATCAGGGCCGGAACGCCGAGTCCGCAGGCACGAAATTCTCGAACATGCTGCGCACCGTTGACATACCCCACAGGTGCTCAGCCAGCGCCGCCGATTCGACCGTCGGAAACCCGTGGGCGTCCCCAGGTGTCATCGCCGCCATCTCACTGCCGAGAATGAGGGCCCCGATGGTCAGCAGCCCGACGTACACGCCGTGCGGCGCCATCTCAGAATGTAAGCCCTGCAGGTAATTTCGTGCCGCGGCGGCAGCCGGACCAGGCCCGCTCATCTCCGGCATCGCCCTGGCCCCGGTACCGCCGATGGTGGCCAAGATCGTTCCGCGTTTCCGGTCAATCATCCCCGGCAGCGCGGCGCTCACCGTGCGGATCAGTGGTCGCACGAACAGCGACCAGTAATGGTCGGCCTCGGTAGCGGTGAGATCGCGCGCCGGGGTGAATGCCACCGGCGACGAGGGGCCGTAGTAAATCGCCTCGATTGGCGGCAATGTGGTGTCGACTGCCGTGAGAAGTTCCTCAACGCGGATGTCATCGGTGAGGTCCACGGAAAACGCGGTCGCGCTCACTCCTCTTCCCGCGAGGTCTGCCACCAAAGTGTCGAGTGGTTCCCGGCGGCGGCCGACCACCGCAACGTGGAACCCTTCGCGCCCAAACCGCCGCGCCACCGCTGCTCCGGTGCCACTGCCGGCACCCAGCACCAGCATTGTTCTGTCCATCACTAACCTCCAGGTCATATCATTTCTTCTGATATGTGCGTAGCACCATCATGGAGATGTTTTGGACCTCCTACAAAAGGCACACACGTGTGCGCTCGCGAACAAGGATGTGCGTTATGACCGAGCTCGACATGACCTCCGTCAGTCCGGTATTGCCGAGCATCTGTGCCGGGGTAGGGCTCGCCGAAGGTGAATTCATTCGGGAGGTCCTCGACCGCGTCGGCGACAAGTGGAGCGTGCTGATCATCGCGACTCTGCACGATGGCCCGCGCCGATACACCGAGCTGCACGAGGCCATTCCGGGCATCTCGCAGCGCATGCTCACCCGCACGCTGATGCTGCTACGCCGCGATGGCCTCGTCACGCGCACCGCATTCGCCGAAGTGCCACCCCGAGTCGAATACGCGCTGACGCCGTTGGGAATCGACCTGCACGGCATCTCCGCCGCGTTGGTGCTCTGGGCACGCACCCATCACGTGCAGATCCGTGGTCACCGAGCTGTGTTCGACGCCGCGCTGGACAAGGCATCGGGGTCGTAGGCGCTGTCGCACCCGTTGCTTAGGGTAGGAGGGTGACTGCGCCTGCGACGAAGACCGGAACCAAACAGCCGACCCTGCTGCTGCTCGACGGTAACTCGCTGGCATTCCGGGCGTTTTATGCACTCCCGGCCGAGAACTTCAAGACGCAGTCCGGCCTGACCACGAACGCGGTCTATGGATTCACCTCGATGTTGATCAACTTGCTGCGCGATGAGGCGCCCACACATGTGGCAGCAGCCTTTGACGTTTCCCGCAAGACGTTCCGCTCGGAGCGGTACCCCGAGTACAAAGCCACCCGCTCGGCCACGCCCGATGAGTTCCGCGGACAGATCGACATCACGAAGGAAGTCCTGCAGGCGCTCGGCATCACCGTGCTCGCCGAGGAGGGCTTCGAGGCAGACGACATCATCGCCACCCTGGCCACACAGGGACAGGCCGAGGGTTTCAAGGTCTATGTGGTCACCGGTGATCGCGACTCGCTGCAGCTGGTCAACGACGACGTGACGGTGCTGTATCCACGCAAGGGCGTCAGCGACCTCACCCGGTTCACGCCGGAGGCGGTGGTCGAGAAATACGGCCTGACGCCCACCCAGTACCCGGATTTCGCGGCACTGCGGGGCGACCCGAGCGATAACCTGCCCGGGATTCCCGGTGTCGGCGAGAAGACCGCTTCCAAGTGGATCCTCGAGTACGGCTCGTTGCAGGAATTGATCGACAAGGCCGACACCGTGCGCGGAAAGGTCGGTGACTCACTGCGCGCAAACCTGGCCTCGGTGGTCCTGAATCGCGAGCTCACCGATCTGGTTCGGACGGTGCCGCTTCCGTATGTCCCTGCTCAACTGGCGCTGGCCCCCTGGGATCGTGATCAGATCCATCGGCTCTTCGACGATCTCGAGTTCCGGGTACTGCGTGACAGGCTGTTCGAGACCCTGGAGGCTGTCGAGCCCGAGGTGGACGAGGGATTCCAGCTGGTGGGCCAGGCACTCGAGCCGGGAACTGTCACCGACTGGCTGGCCACCCACACCTCCGATGGTCGCCGTAGCGGACTAGCCATCGTCGGGGCGTACACGCCCTATGACGGCGATGCCACGGCGGTGGCCGTCGCGTCGGCCGACGGCGATGGTGCGTATATCGACACCACCACGGTCACGCCAGAGGACGAAGCAGCTCTGGCCGCGTGGCTTGCCGACGAAGCTCGCCCCAAGGCTCTACACGAAGCAAAACAGGCCATGCACGCACTGGCCGGGCGTGGGTGGCAGCTCAACGGTGTCACCTCCGACACCGCTCTCGCGGCCTACCTGGTGCGCCCGGGGCAGCGCAGCTTTGCCCTCGATGACCTGTCATTGCGGTATCTGCGCCGCGAGCTGCGCGCCGAAGACGATGGAGAACAACAGCTCTCACTACTCGATGACGACGGGGCCGGTGATGCCAAGGCTGCTCAGGCCCAGATGCTGCGTGCCCGTGCCGTCATCGACCTCGCCGATGCACTCGACGTCGAACTCGAACGTATCGAGTCGTCGGGTCTGCTGGCCGACATGGAGCTGCCGGTCCAGCGGGTGCTTGCGGGATTGGAATCCGTTGGTATCGCCGTCGACATCGATCACCTGACCTCTCTGCAGAACCAGTTCGCCACCGGTATCCGCGAGGCAGCCGACGCCGCCTACGCGGTGATCGGTAAGCAGATCAACCTGGGCTCTCCAAAACAGCTGCAGGTTGTGTTGTTCGACGAGCTCGGCATGCCCAAGACCAAGAAGACCAAGACCGGCTACACCACTGACGCAGATGCCCTGCAGACACTTTTCGACAAGACCGGGCATCCATTCCTGGAGCATCTGCTCACACACCGCGACGTCACCAGGCTGAAGGTCACCGTCGATGGGCTACTGAAATCCGTTGCCGCCGACGGCCGTATCCACACCACCTTCAACCAGACGATCGCGGCGACGGGCCGGTTGTCATCAACCGAGCCGAACCTGCAGAACATCCCGGTGCGCACCGAGGCCGGTCGCGAGATCCGGGACGGATTTGTGGTCGGCGCGGGTTACGCCGAGTTGATGACGGTCGACTACAGCCAGATCGAGATGCGCATCATGGCGCATCTGTCGGCCGACGAGGGCCTGATCGAAGCGTTCAACACCGGCGAGGACCTGCACTCGTTTGTGGCCGCCCGCGCATTCGGGGTGCCGATCGACGAGGTCACCGGCGAGTTGCGCCGGCGGGTCAAGGCGATGTCGTACGGCCTGGCCTACGGATTGTCCGCCTATGGCCTTGCCACCCAGCTCAAGATCTCTAATGACGAGGCCAAAGAGCAAATGGACCAGTACTTTTCGCGATTCGGTGGCGTTCGCGAATACCTGCACGCCGTGGTGGATCAGGCGCGTAAGGACGGATACACCTCGACAGTGCTCGGCCGGCGCCGCTACCTGCCCGACTTAGACAGCGGCGATCGTCTGCGGCGCGAGGCGGCCGAACGTGCCGCTCTCAACGCACCCATCCAGGGGAGCGCCGCCGACATCATCAAGGTCGCGATGATTACCACCGACAAGGCTTTGCGCGACAAAGGCTTACAGTCACGCATGCTGCTTCAGGTGCACGACGAGCTGCTGTTCGAGGTGGCCGACGGCGAGCGGGAGACGCTGGAAGCGCTGGTCCGCGAAACCATGGGTTCGGCGTATCCGCTCGATGTGCCGCTAGAGGTCTCAGTGGGGTACGGCCGCAGTTGGGATGCCGCGGCCCACTAGTCCGTCAGGCCACGGCTCGTTAACCAGCCGTGCACCGTCATGGTGGTCGTCACCTCGTCGAGGTCCAGCACCACCCGGGTCTGGTCGTTGATCAGCTGCACGGCGCGTTCGCAGACGGCAATCGACTCGCTACGCACAGCGGCATGGATCGCGTCGTTGATGTCCGAAGGCAGATCCGCCGCGTCAGGCGTGAGCCGTCCGGCCGTACGCGCGGCACGGGCGCTGATCTCGCGCAATGTGCTCCCGGCGTGGCGACGGATCGTTTCCACCGTGGTGATGGCGCGGGCCAGCGCGAGGTATTTCTCGCGGGTGTCGGCCTCGGGGGCATCAGGCTGGCCGAGTCGGTTCGTGGCGTCACGAAGCCTGTCAGAGTCGTCGACGGCCTCGAAAGCGAGGTAGAAGCCGGCGACGGCACGACCGATGGGTGTCGAGGTATCGACTGCGGGGGAGGACGGTCGTGGCGGGCGCTGGCGAGGACCGGACTCTGATAACGGCGAGTCGACGGGCGACGGCAGGCCGCACCGTGGGACATCCATCTGTCCATACTGCCCGAAAAATAGACGATGTGTGCAGAAGTTGACGAGGGAAAGATCACTCAGGACGCGGATGTCAGCGTTGCCCGAACCGCTCCCGCAGCTGTGGGTCGTTCTCCCACCATAGCGTCGAGGGGCCCTGGTCCGGTGCCGCCGTGTCGCCCAGGTCGGCGGTAGCCTGGTCGGCCTGGTCGAGTTCCTCGTCGATCCTGGCTGCCTGCGCTTTGTCGTCGGCCGACAGCGCACGCATGAGCAGCAGGAGAAAAGGAAGCCCAAGGACGTCGCCGAGGATCCAGAGAATCCCGGCACCATAGGTCTGATCGGTTCGCATATCCGGTCCCCAAGAGCGGTGCAACGCCAGGTAGTAGGCAGATGCCACGAGCGGACCCTGCCACAGCACCAAACCCAGTATTCCGTCGCCGATCGTCTCGGCCACGCTGATCAGCAGTGAGATCAGCTGTGGGTACCTGCGGGGTACCTGGTCAACCTGAAGGCGTGCGTAGAAGTACGCAAACCCTATGAACACCAACACTGTTCTTGTCGCTGCACCGAGCGCGCCGACTGTGAGGGAGGCCGTGTACCAGGGCGTGAGATAGAGCAACCATGGGGTGACCAACATCGCCAGAGATGTGGTGAGCGGGTGAGTGACCACGCGCGCGGGCATCGACGACACTGCGCTATCGAATCTGTCCAGCATGCGCGGATGCAGTGCGCTGCGCACAACAGTGACCGGCCGCCCCAGGGCCAAGAAGAACGGGACGACCAGCAGTAGCAAGACAACCTGCAGTGCACGCATCCAGAACAGGGCCTGCGCATAGACACCGATGACGCTCATGCATGCCAGTGCCCAGCAGCCGATTCCGGCGAAAAAGCAGCTCGCCGAGGCGGCACTGATCGTCACCTGACGGCGACGCGCACGAGCTAGCGCCCAGCTATAACTCGCGCAGAGCAAGACAGTGCACACGGCCGCGGCCGCATCGAAATGCCATGCACACCAGAGCATCGTCCAGGTGAGTGGCTCGGAGGGTGCAAACATCTCAGGCAATGGCCCGGGGAGCGTGGGCGGTCGCGCTGGCCCGGTGAAGTGCGGCGGCCGCGATGATCACGACAGCTGTCGCCAGCACGACCCCCGCCAAAACATCGACCATCCAATGATCTCCGAGATAGAGACGACTGCCGGCCACCGACAGCACCGCAGCGATCGTCCCCAACAGCGCCGCCTGCCGTCGCCAATCGCGGTACCGGTAGGCGACGACCACGGTCAATATCCCGGCGAGAGCGGTCGTGCCCGTAACGTGCCCGGAGGGAAAGGACCAGCCGCTTTCGGCAACCAGCTGAACATCGCCGGGCGGGCGACGCTCTCCAACAGTCCATTTCGCCACCGCAGCAAGCAGGAATGCGGCCCCGACCGCGACGGCGACGGTGGCAGCGGTTCTCACCGAGCGTGTGAAACGCCAGATCACCAGTGCCGCGATGACTGTCGCGATAGACACCGCCGTCGGGCTACCGAGGTGGGTGACCACGATCGCCACCGCGGTGAGCCAACCATGCCGATGAATCTCCAACCAGCCCAACGTGTGGTGATCGACAGCGGTGCCCGAGCCGTAATGGTGCGCTGTTGCAGCCAATGTCGCGAAGACCACGAACAGAGCTGCGGCGAGAACCGCAGCGATCCGTGTGCTCGTTGTTTCGGGGCGAAGATTTCTCACGCTGAAAGCCATCGCATCCTTCTCGTCGATTCCGGGACCGACGAATGAGGCTAGATCTCACACCTGAGAATCAGCTGGCAGCACTCAGCCGAGTGCCAAAGCGTTCAGCCCCTCGGCGCGTGTTGTCTTTCCGACGTAGCCCAGTTCGCGGCGTGCGGCCGAATCGTCGGTCGTGAATTCGCGTCCAATCAATCGCACCATCGTGCGTGTCAGCGGCGGATCGCCCTTGTCTGAGCGCAACGTCGCGACGGCCTCCAGAACACGTCCGAGGGTGAAGGCCACCCGGTAGGGGATGGATCGCAGGCCATCGATCGAAACGCCTGACGCCGCAGCATGACCGGCCACGAACTCGTGGAAGGTGACGGGTTCACGATCGTTGATGAAGTAGGGACGACCGCCGGTGCCGCGTTCGAGCGCGCACTGGACCGCCTCGACGACATTATCGACGTGGATCGTGGACACCGGGTATTCGCCGCGCGCGATAAATGCGAATTGTCCGGACTCCACGGCCGCGGGAAGCTGCTTGCTGAACGGACCGCCAGGACCCCAAACACCGGGTGGACGAAGCGCGAGGGTGCGGAACCCGGGCCGGTTCGCAGCGAGGACTGCCGCCTCGCCCTGAGATTTGCTTGCGATGTACCCGGAGAAGCTATTCGGGTAGGTGGGCGCCGTCTCATCAACGTTGCGCAGGGGTGTCCCACGATCGTCCATGACCAGCGCAGCGGCACTGATGTAGACAAATGTGTTAGCGCCAGCCTTTTGAGCTGCTGCCAGAAGAGCCTCGGTGCCAACGACATTCGCCTGGAAGTAGGGGGCGCGCGGGCCCGCGAACCGGAAGTGCGCAGCGGCGTGGATCACCGCGTCGACGCTTGGAAGCGAGAGTTTCTCGGGGCTTTCCAGATCTCCTTCAACCGGTGTGGCACCGAGTGCGCGCACCGTGTCGATGGATGACGCCGACCGCGCCAGCGCGAACACCTCGTGCCCGTCGCCGACGAGCGTGGGAATCAGGCGCGCACCGAGGAATCCGGAGCCGCCGGTAACGAAGATCTTCATGTCTGCTTGTCACTTTCGTTGGGTGCGTAAATGGATTGGATTGCGCGGTCGCGCAGGGCATTGATCACGATCGGATCAGGTTGTCGTTCGGTGTCCAGCAGGTACAGCGATGAGGCGGCGTGAGCCGAGGCCCAGATGAGGTCGGCGGCCGCCTGCACATCCATGGCAAGTCGGCGCTTGGCGGCGACGGCTTCAAGACGTTCGATCAGAAGGCGCCGTGCCGCATCTGCGGCCGGAATGCTGGCTCCCTGTAGGACGCGGACCAGCATTGCGGCATACAGCCGTGGACGTTCGGCGGCGAAGCGGACGTAGTTATCCCATCCCTGCCCAAGCGCTAACAGGGGATCGGGCGAGAAAGTCTCCGCCTTCTTACCCGCGAGGAACTGCGCAAACGCTTCGGTGATCGCGGCGCTGAGCAGGCCGTCCGCACTGCCGAAGTGGTGATAGAGAGTTGGGGCGGTGACGCCGGCCATCGCACACACTGCGCGCGTCGAGAAGCCTGCCTCTCCGCGGTGCTCCAGAACCTCCAAAGCAGAGGCCAATAGCGTTGCCCGTGCGTCCATGATTTTCACTATAGCGCCGCTATAGCTTCATCTATAGCGGCGCTATAGTGATCTACGCCACTCGCCGACTCGCGACCCGCCCGACAGGGTTGCAACTCTACCCTTCCGTGAGGGTAGAGTTACGGACAATCTGCCGGCTTCAAGATTCCTGAGCTGCCGGCGTTCCGATAGGGGTGCAGTGCCGCATCCGTCGCATCCCACGTCTCCCGCCAAGGTAGATGCTGTTGTGCTGCAATATGAATGGAGAACGCTGTGCCGTCTAGACAACCATCTGCCATACCGGGCGTGCGTGAAGCAGATGACCCGAGCATGTCGGTGTGGGCGACGCTGCGGTCCTGGCCGCGGACGCGCACGGAGGTTCTAGCTGGACTGGTAGTGGCCCTGGCGCTGATCCCTGAGGCGATCTCGTTTTCGGTGATCGCTGGGGTAGATCCACGAGTCGGCTTGTTCGCGTCGTTCACAATGGCGGTGACCATTGCGATAGTTGGCGGGCGCCCAGCGATGATTTCAGCGGCGACCGGGGCAGTTGCTCTCGTGATCGCGCCGGTCGTGCGCGAGTACGGCATGCACTATTTCATCGCCACAGTCATTCTGGCCGGACTGTTCCAGATCCTGCTCAGTGCACTGGGAGTGGCCCGGCTGATGCGGTTCATCCCACGCAGCGTGATGGTCGGCTTCGTCAACGCACTGGCCATCTTGATCTTCATTTCCCAATTGCCGCACTTGATCGGCGTTCCCGCGCTCGTCTATCCATTTGTCGGGGTGGGGCTGCTGATCATGGTGCTCCTACCGAAACTGACCACCGCGGTGCCCGCACCGCTGGTCGCCATTGTGGCCCTGACCGCCGCGGTGATGGTGCTTGCGCTCCACCTGCCGAGCGTCAGCGATGAGGGCACTTTACCGTCCAGTCTGCCAACGCTATTCATTCCGCGTGTGCCGTGGACGATGCACACATTGGGAATCATCGCGCCGTACGCGTTGGCGATGGCCTTGGTTGGACTGCTTGAATCGTTGATGACCGCCAAGCTGGTCGATGACATCACCGATACTCACTCCAACAAGACCCGCGAGGGCTGGGGACAAGGCGTGGCCAACGTGGTCACCGGGTTCTTTGGCGGCATGGGCGGATGCGCAATGATCGGCCAGACCATGATCAACGTAAAAGTCTCCGGTGCACGCACGCGTATCTCAACTTTCCTGGCCGGGGCCTTCCTTCTGGGATTGGTTGTCGGACTGGGGGATATCGTCGGCCGCATACCCATGGCGGCCTTGGTTGCAGTGATGATCATGGTTTCCGTGGGCACCATGGACTGGCACAGCATCAACCCAGCCACGCTGCGTCGCATGCCTCGCAGCGAAACCCTAGTCATGGCAGCCACTGTGATCGTGACAGTGATCAGCCACAACCTGGCCTATGGCGTCATCATCGGGGTGCTCACTGCCATGGTTCTGTTCGCCCGCCGCGTCGCGCATCTGGTCACTGTCCATAGAACCGAACAGCCGCAACAACACTCAGACACGGGCAGCCGCACGGCGATCTATCGGGTCACCGGAGAACTGTTCTTCGCATCCAGTAATGACCTGGTGTACCAGTTCGACTACGCCGGCGACCCCGACCGCATCACCATCGACATGACCGACTCCCACATCTGGGACGCTTCTACCGTCGCCTCACTGGACGCGATTACCACCAAGTACCAAGCCAGAGGCAAGCAGGTCGAAATCGTGGGCCTGAACCGAGACTCAGCCGTCCGCCACGACCGGCTCACCGGACGATTCGGTGCCAGTCACCAATAGGTCCGCAACGGCTCCGCGGGCCTGACTACAGTTGGCAGCACACAAACGTGCAGTTGCAGAAGGGCACAGGTGCACTGACCGGTGACGGAAATAGACAACGCGAACATGCAGATCGGGCAAGTCGCTGCCCGCACCGAACTGTCGATTCGCACAATCCGCCACTATGACGAGGTCGGCCTGGTGACCCCGTCGGCGCGCAGTACAGGAGGCTTCCGCCTCTACACCGAAGCCGACATCGAGCGCCTCCTGGTTATCCGTCGAATGAAACCCCTCGACTTCACCCTCAACGAGATGAAAGAGCTGCTCGAAGCCATCGACACCTTCAACGAGCCCGCCGCCACCATCGCTCAAAAGACTGCAGCCACCGACTACTTGCAGCGGTGTCAAGCCCGGACCCGGGACAGCATCGACAAGCTCCGCAAACACCTGGCGTACGCCGAAGAACTCGACCAGGTTCTCACCACTCGTACCAAACAGTGAGGTAATCATGGTGGGCTCAGGTGTGAATAGGGCAGTGTGGCGGGGGCCTTGTTCTCAGCGAAGTCTCAGCGACTGACGGGCATTGTCGAGCCATGTCGAACATTGATGACACCAACAAGTCTCCCGAACCTGCAGAGGACGCCGACGTACAGACCGCTGAACCGACCCCAGAAACCAGCCAGAGGCGGAAAAGTTCCAGCCTGTCGGTGTTCACCCGGGTAACAGCAATTGCAGGTGCAGCGGCTGCTGTGGTCGCGGTGCTGGGGCTGACATTCGGTGCCGGGGTTTGGGCGGGTAGCCAGTTTGGTGACGATTATGGCCGGGATGGTCGCGGGCACAGCGAGTCCCGGTCACATAACCATGAAGCCGACGAAGATGATGGCGACATCGATCAGCGCTGGGCCCGCGATGGCGCCGAGAGCCAACGTCCCGGCGATGATGAAGGTAAGTCAAGCGATGGCCAACAGGTACGTCGGGATGGTGAACGTGTCCAGGCGCCCGCGTCCTCCTCAGCTACGCCTGTTCCTGCGCCGACGGCTTCTGGGCGGTCGTAGGCCTGAGATGATTGCGGTATGTGCTCGCCTGCCACGACAGGGCATCCAGCGTTGGTGATGCGCCTGTGGGGTCGACGGTGAGGCGTCGCATACGCGTTCGTTTGCGGCGATGGTGTGGCGGGATTGCGACCCGCTCGGCGCTGGTGGCCGCCGCCGTAGTCCTGGCCAGTTTGATGATTGTGGGATCGGTATCGGTGGTGCTGCTGTATCGCTCGATGTGCGCCGATGTCGATGATGCGGCCAATGCCCGTGCGGTGGCGGTGGCTGAGTGGCTAAGTAGGGAACCACCCGATGAACTGGAGCCGGTGCTGTTGGCCACCGATCAGCGGATCGTGGGAGTCCAGATCGTCGACGCGAGCGGCCAGATAGCGAGACGTTCGGATTCGGCGCCGAAGGTTCCGTTGATCCCTATGCACAGCAATACTTTTCAGGGAAATCAAGTGGGTGTTCCTGCCACTGCCGATGACGATATTCGAGTGGCTTCGGTCGCAGTAGATGGCAGTAAAGGCCGGTACACGGTATTGGTGGGCGTCGCTCCGATGATGCTGGCCAGGAATCTCGATGACGGCGAACCAGCTAGCGCGACAGGACATTTCGGAATTTCGTATTGGGGGGGCGTCGGTTCGGCTGCGCTGATCGGGTTGTTCCCGGGCAGCCAAGGTGACCGCTCACGATTCACGTTGGCCCATGAATTAGGTCATATTGTTTTGCATACGTACCGGCCGCACGCCGCTGATGCGGAGAACGAAGCTCATCGATTCGCCGGTGCATTGCTAGTTCCGCGGCGCCGTGCGGAAGAGACAATTTCCGAGTCGACAACACTTAGCGGCTTTGCTCGACTGAAGGCGACGTGGGGGATGTCGATCCAAGCGTTGATCGTGCGTGCCGCCGACTTGGGGCTGATCGGTGATACGCGGAAACGCTCTCTGTTCGTACAGCTCTCCTCGAAGGGGTGGAGAAAAAACGAGCCTGTCGCCGTGGGACACGAATCGCCGCTGCTCTTGTGGACGCTTCTGTCCAGGAAGTACGGCGATCGTCCCTATCGTGCGGCATCTGAGGATTTGGCGATCCACCCGACCGTCTTGCGGTCTATAGCGCCTTCCCCAAATTTGATGACTCGATCGGTGAGTGAGCCGGGGGCTGGCAGTGTTCGATTTCTGAAACGCAACTAGGAGAACGCATTTCAGCGTCGAGCGTGTTGCCCGATATGGCCGTACGTCAACATCTTAAACACCTATCGGTCACTCCGCCGATCCGCGTGAAGATACATCGCTGCCTTAAGTTCTTATCTGCAGGTGCATGTTGTTTACACTCGGCTGCCCTCGACGGTTGCCGGTGGCGTGTTTGACATCGCGAGTTACAGGGTTATCTGCATTGCTGCACTTGATGATCCGGGGTGTTTTGTCTTCGGAGGCTTTATTTGACCTTGAAGCCGTGCATCGCGGCCTCGGTACCGAGCGCGATCAGCGGGTGGGACTTGTCCGTGCCGGAGTCCCCGATCAGGCACGACGGTAAGCACCTTTTACCCAGTCGCATTTAGCCAGAGTGTGAATGGTGGCGGGATCGACGTTGGGGTGGCCTCAAAGTCGCAGCCGCAGAACGTTTCCGCGCGGATAGCAGGGGGGGCGATCCTCACGCTAGGTAAGGTCTTAACAATCCGATGCATGGGTCATAGCGACAGCACAGTTCAAGATGGCGGTCAGGGGTGGAAGGTCGGCGCTCTGGCTAGCCTGACGGGGCTGGAGCTGCGTGAGCACTGGTCTTCAGTGCGGCATTTTTCGCTGAAGCGCATGGGATCAAACAGTGTGATGCCTTGGCCCTCATGAGCGGGTTTGGTCAACGGTGTCTTGCCGTGGCGCTCGGGTTCGATCAGGCCTGCTGTCCTGGTGCACATCGCCGATAACAATGCGGGCATCTTGTATCACGGACTCGGATACCGACCGCGGAGAATTGGGGCTGCCCGCCAGGCACCGGGGGAGGTTCCCACGTGCATGCAGGCCGCGCGCAAATTCCCATCCGCGCGCCGAATCCAGTGTGCTTACTGGTGGATCTCACCTGCCTACATTCAGTCGTGGCGTTTAGGTGTGCCGTGGTCCGAGGCGCTAGATCGTAGTGCGGTGTTGATGTCTTCCAGGTCCAGGATGCGTCCGATGCCTGCGATGTTGACTCCGGCTGTCACGAGAGTGACGATCCGTTCGATACGTACCAGGTCATCGGCGCTGTAGCGGCGGGTGCCGCCCTCCGTGCGCGCCGGGGACAGCAGCCCATGGCGTTCCCATAGTCGCAGCGATTGCGTGGGGGCGCCGGATAATTCCGCAGCGACCGTGATCCCATACACGCCATGGTGGGGTGCGGGCACCTGAGCGCGGATCCCCGGGCCGTGCACCGACAGGCCTTCATTGAGCATCGTCACAACTTTTCTCGTTCGGCTACTTGCACTCAGCATCGTTGAGTGCTAAATAAATGTATATCAACTGGCATAGATAAACCAGTTGGTAGCGCACAGATGGCACAAGGGAAAGGACAGATGGAGGTGGCCACGATGCTGATGCGTACCGATCCATTCCGAGAGCTAGACCGCTTCACCCAGCAGGTGCTGGGAACCGCGGCACGTCCGGCGGCGATGCCGATGGACGCCTGGCGTAACGGGGACGAGTTCCACGTGGAGTTCGATCTGCCCGGTATCGCTGCTGATTCGCTGGATCTGGATATCGAGAACAATGTGGTGACAGTGCGCGCCGAACGCGCACCCCTAGATCCCGGCCGTGAGATGTTGGCAGCCGAGCGTGCCCGTGGAGTGTTCTCACGACAGCTGGTACTGGGCAACAATCTGGACACCGGCCGGATCACCGCGGACTACCACGACGGAGTCTTGCGGCTAGTGATCCCGGTGGCCGAGAAAGCCAAGCCCCGCAAAATCGCCGTGGATCGCCCCGCCGCCAAGGCGATCGATGACACCACGGTGATCACCGAAGAGGGCGACGCGGTGCGTGGCGGTAGTGCGATCAAGGAACCGGTCAACGCCTGACTGTGACCGTGTTCCGCTAGCTGGGCCGGTTTAACACGTGTCGGCCCGATGTCACCTGGCGCCGGGCTACCTCTAATCCCGGCGCTAGGTGTCTTCGGGATGATGCTGGCGAGGTCCATGCCAGATCCGTCCACGGCTCAATCGCCCCGATACCTGAGCAGCCCCCTAGGGGCTGTAGCGAAACGCATATTGCAATAGCCCGCGTCTGAAAACCTGGATGGTCGGCCTTGTTGACAGCACAAAGGAGGTGAGCAATGACGCAGAGCGCGATGATGGTGGCGCCGGCACCGCCAAGCCCGGCTGAGTCAGAGGTGCGGGACGCCCTGGATCTGGGCGACGCTACAGGGCTGATAGCGCTGATCGCCGAAGTCGACGCCATATTCTGTGTGGCCGAAGCTCCCTTGCGTCAACGGCCGACGCCACCAGCGGTCGGGTGCGCCCTTCGCGGGCCCCGGCAAGCTGGTCGGTCTCACCATCGCCGGTCGCCGCGACAACACAGTGAACCGGTCCGGCGAGTTGACCCGATGCAGCGCAGCCCTCCGCCAGCCAGATCCACATGCCCACAATCTAATCCGATCACGATCACGTGAAAGCGAGGTGATGACACAGCTACTTCGAGCAGTGCCGGGCCGGCCCGCCCCGAAAGGACCACGCCGCTTTGGGCCTCGTCGTCTGCAACCACATGCGGACGATCTGCACATGCCACCGCCACACCGAGGCAACAGGTTCCCGAGGCGGGTCGCCCGCACCCCATCACCGATACATGTTGCGGCCCTGGCCGAACGGCTGTGCGGTACATCAGATGACACAGGTTCTTCAGTCCTAGTGGTGCGCCACCGATAGAAACAAGCAACCGTCCACGCATCGCAGCCCCACACAAGCCAGCCGAAACGTACCTGACCAGTCAGGCGGGGGGTCTGACCGTAAATTGCCAGCGGCACAAGGTATAAACCACAAGTACTGTCCGAAACTATTCCGCTGCTTATGCACTCCTTCCAGAGGAACGAGGGTAGGGTGGGGGTACGGCGAGATATTGGTACCCGCCCAACCATGGGTGTGACCGAGCCGAGCGATTCGGCCCCGTACGCGGAGTCAAAGCAAGGAGCGTCTGATGACGCGTCAACTGTTTTCGAAACCCGGATGCGGGCCCGCGGTGCGTCTTCGGTTAAAGCCAAAAGCACCACCTAGCGGATATGTCGACGGCGCCTGGTGGCCTTACTCGAAAGACTTGATGATCGAGTTGCCATCGCTGCTCCGGGTACTCACTGTTCGCTTGGGCTCCATCGACCGTGTGGTTTACCGAGTGTCGGAGTGGACATCAAGCTCGCGGCGCATGCTGTTTCGGGATCGCCTCGCACACTTGAACTGGTCACTCGTTCAGCCACCCAACACAATCAGTATCCAAGGTGCTCATGGGATCCATCTGAACCTGTTAGTAGTTGCTCCAGATACCCAGGCAAGTGGTGCTCACGCCGCCATGATGGCTGCGGCAACACCAGGCAACCGGGCAACTGTCGCTCAGCTGCTACCAGCCCACGACATGCCCGTCTGTACCGACATGTTTGAGGCGCAAAACCGATGGGACACCGAAGGTGGGATGTTAACCGCTGAACATCGCACCAATCGCTCTGTGAGCACTAGGTGCCAGTAATGCGCGACAGCCACGGAAATGACACAACCGCACCACAGCTGCACTCGAAACCTTTCTGACTGAACAGGATAGAGATCATGGACTCTGCAATCACGTTCAAGACTCCCTATGAGAAACGCCTGGAATTGGTGACTCAGGCGCTGATGGCATCATCGACACTCGACAATGACGTTGCCCACACAGCTGCTGTACACGTACTGCACGCGCTGGACTCGATTCCTGAGAAAACGATCCGATAGCACTCGCCGTTTTCTGGAACCCCGTCGAATATCAGCACCGGTTAGCCTAATCGTTCCTCAGGGTGTTGCCTGCGGTCGCTCAACAGACTGGGCGCCAAAGGAAATCCTGCGCCACAAGCCTGTTCACGGTGGGAGATTCTAGAGGTCTGTGCTGTCACGGCTGGGGGCTCCCGGCCTCTGCCTTCTTCTTCGTAGCTGACTCGATCGTTCTCGTTGAGGCTGCGCAGTATTGGTTGCCGGCGAGGATGCCTGAGGACTGAACGAACGGCCCTTGCCGCCCCGTTTTACGGGCGATCTTCAACGACGCGCGCTACCTCGCTGATCGAGACACCCTCAGCCCAACGCGGACGGCCGATCTCCGCCCAATCCTCCACGCTGATCAACCCGCTCTGCGTGCTGCCGCCAATGGTTCAAGTGGCAGCAGTGCTGATGGGCTCCATGTGCTGTCGGGGTCAGCGGCTCTAGTCATCACGTCGTGGGCATGATGCGGGTCGGTCATCGGGGGGATAATCAGCAGTATTAGTCGACGATGGTTCAGATCGCTGATGTAGATGGTGTCGGGTTTCTGGTATTGGTACCCGTCTAAGGAGACCATGCGACCGCAGTAGCGCAGTCGTTTCGGCGCTGCGTCCCATTCTGGGATACAGTAGATCACGCGCTTGATGGTTGCTAACCGGGAAGCTGCAGCGTCCAAAACTATTGGTAGGTCATGATTTAGGTTCCGCGAGCGCGGCCACCATGCGCCGTCGAGATGTCCACTCCAGTCACCGTCTGGCTTTAGTCGAAGACGAATCGAGTCGTCGCAGTAGAGTGTCTCTACCGCCGATGTGACCGCGCGGATCATGGTGTTGGTCCGGCTGATTGCGACTTAGGCACCCGGTCGGATCTACCGCCAAAATCGCATTGATTCTCTGCCTCCGAATCCGATTTCTTGGAAGGCGGGACAACCAGCAGGGTCAAATGTGCGCCGCTCGTTCCCCGAACGCTAATAGTGCTGGCGGGCTGCAGAAGTGACCAACCCAGATGGACCAGACGGTTGAGGAAAAGCACCCTCCGCGAGGTGGGCGCCCATTCCCCAGCTCGATAGGTAATCCGATCGATGGGACCCAAATCGACGCTAAGTCGCGTGAGCAACGGCAAAAGCTCGACCGATAGATCGTTAGATCGTGGATACCAAGCTCCGTCGGCATATCCAATTTTCGGATCCAGATGAAGACGCAGAACCGGCCGAAGTGGTGGTGGACAAAATATCTGATGCGTCATGAGACGCTCCTAGCCTCGGCCCGTAATCAGTGCCGAATAATTCGACGGTGCCGCGCCCATGAGGTAGGCAGGTACTAGATATCCGTCTACCTCCAGGGTACTCCGGCCTGGACAGCCTAGATCGGTTAACACGGTTACACGCGGCCCTCACGGCGCACGAATCGCGGCGACAACATCACTTGAGGGTGATGGCAATGGATATCCACGAATGCATGTGGGGCTTCTGTCAGGTGTTTGTGGGGTGGAGGGTACCGCGCTACAGGCGGGATGCGCTGGCGCCAGTGCTGCGTTCTCAGGCGGGTTCGGGAATCTGATATTGGGTTGCCTTGGGGAATTTAAGGTGGCGCGCCCCCTTCCGGGCTAGTTTATGATGTAAACCATCTCGCGGCATGGCGCGTGATTGCAGAGCGGGTCGTAAGCCCGGTCGCATCTTTGTGCTGTGGCCGAGATCCGCTGGGGCAGGTGCGAAGGGCGGGAGGGTCGGCATTATTCCGTTTAGGCCTTGTGTCAGTCGTCCGTGGGCTAAGTGGGATGCGGGCAGCATGGTGCGTGTGTTGTGCAGTGTGGTCCTGTGCGGTGCGGTCTCGCTGCTTTGTGGGTGCACGCAGATTGTGGCTGGTGATCCGCAGGTCCCTATTGATGTGACGGCGATAGCGCCCTTCCCGCCGATCGCGTCTGGCCATGAGTTAGCGGGCGAACAGTATCGGTTGATCAGGGAGCGGGGTGTTGCGGGCTCGGACCGGTCAATTCTCGCCGACATGGTTCTGGTATGCGTAGCGCCTACGGTCTATCTGGAGATGCAGACTGCGTCACAACGCGCCCGTGTTCTGATGGGGCCGGGTACCTCAAGCCGGAGCTTCTACGAAGCGCGTGTGTTGGTTGCGGCGGCATGGGCTTACGTGTGTCCGGAACAGGCACGGCGATGAAGAGCGCACTTTTGACACACACAGCCACCCGATACCGCAGTTGTCTCGGCAGCGGGCGTACGCCATCGTTGATCACCACCGACGGACGCGCGCCCTGCCCAGAATGCGGGCGCATGTACCGAGTGCGCGCAGACGGCGTCATGCCACTGCACGCTCGGCAAATGCGCTGACCGGGCGACAGGCGCTGACCAGTACCGCGGCAAACCAGGCCTTAGCCAAAGACAAGCAGCGGCTAGATCCTTTCGGTGGAAAGCGCGAAGGCTCGGTAACGTATAGATGCGCAGCGATCAACGTCCGCGACCGTGCCGCCCTCGTCCGGGACACCTGCGAGTGCTACCAGCTCCCGGACAACGCGTACGCGGCTGGTGGTAGACCCGACGACGAGCGCCGAGGACAAACGGAATCCTTAAATTCTGGAATCTATTGCCGCATAGTCGTTTATGCCGCTGTTACCGGGGACTGGAAGTGTTGTCTTCATCTCGATCCAGCTGCAGCAGCCCCGGGCTAGGCCACGGTCCGCTTCTGTTGGATTCTATTGATAGTCGCAACAGATCAGTTGGCCCCGTCGACTCTGGTGCCCGGGCGGTCGAGTTCTGCTGCACGGCTGAATCTTTGGGCTGTCAGGCGGAGCTGGTCGGCCAGACCTTCGGCTTCGATGATCTCGAATTCGGCATCAAGGGAGCAGAGGTAGGCGACTGTGGCGGCCGCGCTGTTGGCTCCGATCACGACCATACAGCTGCTGTCTCCTGCTGCGGTGATCGCGGTTTCGGACGGAAGTCGCTGGTGGGCAACGGTGGCAGGACAGTGTACGAGTATCTGCGCTTCGTAGTCCCAGGTTCCGCGGCTGAGTGCGTGCTGCAGATATTGGGCTGCGCCCGGCCGGTGGTTGAATTGGGGCCCGGTTGGCGGGCGGGGGACGATGCGGTCGGCACGAAATGTTCGCCGCTCATCGCGGTCCATGTCAAAGGCCAGTAGATACCAACGGCCCCAACGGTGTACAAGCCGTTCGGGCTCGACTATGCGTTGGCTGTGCCACCCAACTTGGTCTGTGTAGTCAAAGCGCAAGCGTTCACGCGCTCGGATTGCCCGTGCGAGTTCAACGAGGACTGACGCGGCGACAGTGGTGCCGACACCAGGCAGGGGCGGGGTTGCGGTCACCTCTAGCAACGCGTCCGCGCGATGTCGTAATCGTGTCGGCATGGCCTGAAGCAGCTTGGCCAGTGCTCGCAGCGCTGTTTCTTCAATACCGGTGACCGCGCCATTGGCAGCGGTACGCAGGCTCAAAGCGACCGCCGTGGCTTCCTCGTCATCGAGTAGCAGGGGCAATGCGCCGCCTGACTCGAACCGATAACCCCCAGCTGTGCCAGGGGCGGATTCGATCCTGTAGCCCAACGTGCGTAACCGCTCGATATCGGCGCGGACCGTGCGAGTGGAGACATTCAGCCGTTCAGCAAGCTCGGTACCTGACCACATGGGCCGCGCTTGCAGCATCGACAGCATCCGCAGCAGCCGGGCAGAGGTCTCCAACACATTCTCAACATGTCACACATCGCGGAACGAAGTCTTCCGCAACTGCCAATAACTTGGGGCCATGACGTCTTCAGATGAGATCCGAACCTTCCGCATCGACATCCCACAGGAACAGCTCGATGATCTGCACAACCGTCTGAGCCGAACACGCTTACCCTTCGCAATACCGGGTGCAGGATCAGAATGGGACCACGGCATCGCGCCCAACTACCTCAGAGAGCTCGCCAGCTACTGGGTTGATGGCTTCGACTGGCGAGTTCAGGAGAGGAAACTCAATGAGTTTGACCATTTCCTGACCGAGATCGACGGACAGACCATCCACTTCCTACATATCCGCTCGCCTGAGCCAAACGCGATCCCGCTGTTGCTTAACCACAGTTACCCAACCTCTTTCGTGGAGTTCCTTGAGGTCAGCAAGCTGCTGACGGACCCGCGGTCCCAGGGCGCAGATCCTGCCGATGCGTTCCATGTCGTTATTCCCTCCCTGCCTGGCTTCGCGTTCTCCAGCCCGCTGTCAGCGCGCGGGTGGAATCTGGAGCGAACAGCACTGGCATTCGGGGAGTTAATGGCCCGGCTCGGCTATGCCCGGTTCGGTGCGGAGGGCGGCGATCTCGGCGCCGGCGTTACCGGGAGGCTGGCGAGCTTGCTACCTGAACGGGTAATCGGTACTCATACTCACGGGGACAGGCTTCAGCTCGGCATGGCTGGCGAAGATTTTCCGGCCCCGGACGGACTTAGCGCGGAAGAGCATGCCGAACTGAAAACAGCGCAACAGCGTTGGGCACAAATGAACGGCTACCGCATCCTGCATTCGACCCAGCCCAACCCTGTATCGGCGGGCCTGGCCGACTCTCCGATTTTGCAGCTGGCCTGGATCGCTGAAAAATTCGTGCAGTGGGCCAACCCCGCCACACCCATCAGCCGCGAAAACGTGCTCATTACAGCGAGCCTGTACTGGTTCACCCGGACCGGCCCTGCTGCGGCCGATTTCTATTGGGAACTGGCTCACGCTGAGGATGCGGGTTGGGGCGGGTCTTCCACGGCGCCCCATGGTTCTTCCTTGTTTTACAGCGACCCGCTTATCCGCAAGGTGCTCGGCCCCGGCGATAGGGATGACTTCTTCCGGGAACACGTTGAAGGAGGGCATTTTCCAGCCTTTGAGGTCCCCGAACTACTTGTCGACGACATCCGCGCCTTCTTCCGATCATTACGTAACTAACGAGGTGGCAGTTAGCGGCGATTGACGTCGAGAGGCACACAGATGGGAACTTGTCCCCTGCGAGTGCTATCGGAGAACGCCCAGCGCATGGCTGGCTATGTTAAGCATCTCCTCCCTGGACTCGGCGGATCATGCGCGACAACAGGGCACATCCAGGACAGCTCGCCGCCGTCGATCATGAAAACGCCCGAAGGCTATTACCCAGACTCAGCTAATAGCAGCAAGATTCGGCAACCGGAATAGTCCCTAACTTGCAGTCGGCCGCCGGGCGACGCCGCCTCCATCCATCGGCGACGACGGGATGGCCGGTGAGCACGCGCTCAGCTTCGGGCACAAGCAATGAGACTGTTCGGGGTGGGCATTCCTGGCTCCTACTGATCTTGGGTGTGGCCTAGACGCATCAGTGTTACTCGGATGGCTCCGGCGATGGCTTCGTTGAACGGTGGAGCGTCATGGCTGTCGTCGCGCGAGCGTGTCATGACGACCGCTACAACGCGTTGACCGTTAGGGCCTATCAAGAGCCCGGCGTCGTTGGTTGATCCGTAGTCGCCTGCACCGGTCTTGTCTGCGCTGGTCCAGCCTGGAGGTAGACCCGCGCGGAACCGTTTGGACGATGTGACGTTTGATTTCATCCATGTGAGCAGGCGGTCGCGGGCCGGGGTTGCCAAGACGTCTGCGGTAAGGATCCGCCGGTACCCAGTGCACAGGGCTTTGGGGGTGGTGGTGTCTCTGGGGTCTGCAGGTATTGCCGTGTTTAAGTCGGGTTCCCATCGGTCCAGCCGCGAGTGTGTGTCTCCGATGGATCGTGCGAAGGTGGTGATGGCGGCAGGGCCACCGATTGTTCGCAGCATGATGTTGCCTGCGGTGTTGTCGCTGTGCGTCAGGGCGGCGGCACAGATATCGCCGAGAGGCATCGATGAGCCGATTGCGTCGCGGGTGATGGGGGAGTCAACGACGACGTCATCCCTTGCAATAGTTATTTTGGTATCTAGATCGGCTGCTCCTGCATCGGAGAGCTGCAAAATCCGTGCCGCTGCATAGGTTTTGAACGTCGAACACATCGAGAACCGCTCGTCGGCGCGGTGCTCGACAGTCCTCAACGAATCCAAGTCCACGGCATAGACACCGATCCTGGCTCCGTACCAGTCCTCCAATGCCGTGTACCCGTTGGCGTCGGTATTTGTCGTGGCCGTGGTGCTAGAAGGTGGTGAGGTTCGGCAGCCTGCTAACAGGGCAGCGGCGGCGGACGCCGCGATCAGTTCGCGGCGGCTTAGGCGTGCACTCATGGGCGACAAGGAACCACGTCATGAACACAGTTCACCAAGTAGCCACACGGCAGGAATCGATAAGCGCGACGAATCGCCGCTGATAGATGCGGCAAGATCGGAGGATCATTGGTTGCTGGTAAACGCCGGTACTGTGGTGTTGGATCACAGGAATGGACTTGGTTCGAGACTTGCAATACTTCGTGGCAGTCGCCGAGCATCGCCACTTCGGTGACGCCGCAGCAAGCCTCGGGGTGACGCAACCCTCTGTATCTCAGGGCGTTCGACGGCTGGAGAAATACCTCGGACTCACTTTGATCGAACGCACACCCAACGGTGCGGCGGTGACCGCGGAGGGAGCCGAGCTCTTTTCACGTGCTCGCCTAATTGTCGATGACTCCGCCCGGCTGCTCGATGAAGCGCGACATCTTCAGGGTCAACTGCAGGGTGTGCGGTGGGGTGTCATTCCGCAACTCGATGATGAATACGTCGCGCGTTGCGTCCATGCGCTTCGACAGCGGATGTCGCCCGACGCTGCGCTTCACACACTCACCGCCGGAACTACACAGCTGCTCGCAGAGCTACGTCGCGGGGTAATCCATTTGGCCGTAGTGCAGCATCCCACTCTACTGGATGGATTAGAGGCTGGTCCGGTAATCATGTTGGAGCGCAAGGTAGTTGTTCCGGCAGGACACGCTATAGGTGCGTCTAGGTCACCGCGCGCACAGTTGCTCCAGGGATTGCACCTTGCGACGGTTCCGCGTGAGGACAACCCGGCAGGACACGACCTTCTGATCGACAGCCTCCGCCGCCGTGGCATAGATCCGCAGGTTCGTTCAGCATCGACGCACCGGGATGTCAGCGTCGCTGCGGCATCTGGCGACTGTTTCGGACTGGCAACCTCAAGTGCGCCAGTACACAGCGGGACCATTCACCGTCGAATGCTGGTCGAAGACATCGCACTTCGCGTCCGCATCGTTACCGCGCCGGGACGTGATCTCACCGACTTCACCTATGCGCTCGACCGCGAATTGCTACGGACGCTCTCATGAACACCCAACTCGTCGACAAGGCCGTCGAACAGATTCGCGCGGTATTCCTCGACGCCGGCTGCCGCGGAACACTACGCGCCGAACGAGTCGGGGCCCCTGGGCCCATCGTGGATGTCGACGGTGACCGACCTGCCGTCGCTGCATCGGTCTACAAAATTTTTGTACTGATCGCGGCTGCACGTGCCTTCGACTCCGGACATCTCCACCCAGAAGCCACCGTTAGAGTCGTCCCAGCCGATTGCACTCCAGGGCCGACCGGCATCAGCACCTTCAGCAACCCAGTGGTCCTAACGTGGCTCGATCTTGCCAGGCTCATGATCACCCACTCAGACAACACAGCAGCCGATGTCCTTCTGGCCGCGATCGGTCTGGACACCGTCAACGAACTCACTGAGGAGCTTGGGTTCAACAGCACCAGAATTATTGGGGGCACTTCAGCGCTGCAACGGCAGCTAATCCATGACACAGGCACGCTAACTCTCGATGAAGCAATCGGAATTCTCGCCACTAACAACACTATTGAACACAGTGCGGCCTTCGACCCTGCCTACACAACGGCAACCAGTGCCTGCGATACCGACCGGGCGCTAAGCGCGATCTGGACCGGCACCGCCACAAGCGCCCAGAGCTCCGATATGATGAAACAAATTCTTACACAACAGATATGGCAGCACAGGATACGGTCCGCCTTCCCCCACAGAGATGTTACCGTCGCTGGGAAAACCGGCACCATCGGACCCATCCGCAACGAGGTAGCCGTCATAGCGTTTCCCGGTGAACCGCCCATGGCCGTTTCGGTGTTCACCCGAGCCGCACGTGCCGACGCATACCTGCCCAATGTCGACCGCGCCATCGGCCAAGCTGCCCGAATCGCCATCACAGCACTACGAAATCATCCCTAGGGTCAGAATGATCGCGATCGCTGTTGTAAGAGCGACAGCGATCTTCCAGCCTGCGAAACGCGCGGTAGTGGACTCGAAAACTTTGATGCAGCAGGATGTGTTGGAGTGGGCGGGTGGGATCGTGTGCCGGTTAGCCGAGGGAGGGTAGCAGCAATGGCTGTAGTCGGTAACTGGGTGGTTCGGTGCCGTGTAGATGGCGCACGAAGTAGTCCCAGGTGCGACGTAGCGAGTAGTGCAGCCAACCGTATAGCGAGTGCTCGGCGCCGGGGATCATGATCAGGTCGAAGTCTTTGTCCGCCTTGATGAGGGCATCGGCCAGCCGCATCGTCATGTACGGGTGTGCGTTGTCGTCGAGTTCACCGTGGATGAGCAGCAGCTTGCCTTTCAGGTTGGCGGCCAGCGTGGTGTTCGAGATCGCCGCTTTGCCTTCGGTGCTGAGATCGCCGTGGTAGTGCTCGGCCCACATCGCCAGGTTGAGGGCGTTGTCATGATTGCCCGAGACCGCGACGGCCACCGAGTAGAAGTCTGGATAGCGCAGTACGGCACGCGCCGCAGCGAACGCGCCCGCGGACTGTCCCGTAATCCCGACTCGGGCGGTGTCCAGCCACGGATACCGCTGTCCGAGTTCGCGGATCGCGGCGATATGGTCGTCTAGGGCGCCGGCATTGCCGAGATCCCCATAGGAGTGATCATGAAATGCCTTGCTGCGCCCAGCGCTTCCACGACCGTCGATGGCCACCACCGCGAACCCGAGCGCGGCCAAAGCCTCCGGTTCGCCATAGTGCGGTGGGTTGAACATCGGTGCGGCGCGGTAGAGCTGCGGCCCCGGATAGATGTGTTCGATGATCGGGTACGTGCGCTCCGGGTCCAGATCGTGCGGTCGCCAGAGCAGACCGTAAATGGGGGTCTTTCCGTCCGCGGCGGTTGTCCGGAATCGCTCCGGCGGTTGCCAGCCCAAAATCTTGAGGTCTTCGGTGTCGGGCATCTCCAACTCCACTACCACTCGACCATCCCCGTCGAGTACCACTGAGCGTGGCGGCTGGCTCGGGCTTGAGGCCCGGTCCACCAGGTAGCCGCCCTGCGGCGGGCTCACCGCGTCATGATCCAGGTCGTCATCTGTGAGTCGGGTGAACCCGTTGCCGTCCAGTCCGATTCGGCAGAGTTGCCGCAGGTACGGGTCGGCCTCGACCAGACCGTTGGCCGTGAAGTACACCTGTCGAGCCTTCTCATCGACCCATAACAGGCTGCTCACCAGCCACGGCCCGGTGGTTATCTGGGTGATCTGGGCGCCGTCGGCCGAATAGAGGTACAGGTGGCCCCAGCCGTCGCGCTGCGACCACCATAGGATCTCGCCGGTGTCCAGCACGTGCACCATGTGCGGGTCGCCAAGCAGCACGGTCGGGTCGACCCGGGTCTGGCCCGTTTCGGTGATGAGCGTGTTGACCGCGCCGGTCGACGGGTCGAGGTGACGCAATGCCAGGGTGCGCGCATCGCGGGATTGGTGCAGGAAGTACACGTCGTCACCGCTCCACCAGGCGTAGACGAGTGCGATGTTGTGCATGATCGGTGTCGCTTCGGTCTGCTGCCGTACGATCGTGCGTTGCTCGACGTCGAGCACGTTCCAGGTCATCGTTGCCACGGTGTCCTCGCCGGGCATCGAGTAGCGGGTGCGGTGTTCCACGGGTCGGCCGCCGTCGGCCGGGCTGGATTCGACGAGCACTAGTTCGGGCACCTCGCGTTGATCGATGCGCGCAACCAGGATTCGGGTGGAATCGGGCGACCAGTGCAGGATCATCGGCGCCGGAATACCCAGTGCACGGGTCAGTGCGCGTGCACCGGTGGTGTCTGGCAGGCCACCGTACTCGAAGTAGGGTTCAGCGTCATCGGTGAGTGCATGTTCGGTGCCATCGACCCGGCTGCGGACCCAGATGTTGCCCTCGCGGCCGAATGCATCCCACCGCTCATCGGGAGACGGGATCGCGCCCGGAATAGTTGCGGCGGTGTCAGATTCGGTGCAGGTGCTGTCCGCCCATTGCCAATTCCGGTCGAACGCGCTGAACAGCACCGTGTCATCCGCGCGGACATCTACGGCCACAATCGGTAGATCGGCACCGGGCACCGCCTGCCCGGACGCCGCCGACAGTGCGGCGGCCAACGCGTCGTGGTCGAAGGCGGCACAACGCGTCTTCGCATCGGGATCGACCGCGACGTAGCGCGTTCCGATCCGGTACCAGAATCGGGCGCCGTTGGCGAACCACTGCGGTGTCAGCACAGTGCCCGGCACGCGCCGGGATCGGTGTGGGAAAAGCATCTGCTCGGCACGCGCGTAATCAGAATCGCTCAACAATGTCGTCACACCAGGCATCCAACACCCGGACGTAACGGCACAGTCAACAGCGACTGGACCATGCCGCAGCGGCACAGCATCCGGGAGTGAGCGATGCCGTTCATCGCTGTCACCTGACTGGATTCGCATTCCCTGAGCTTCCTCGGCAACGATGCTCTGGCGGTAGCGCTGCCATTGATCACCGGTCCGCACCCGAAAGCACCGGATGCCACAGGGTTTTCGTGACCTAATCAGAGGGTTCGTCGGGGTCAGTGGCGCATGTGCGGTTGTAACCCAGGGTCCTTGGCGAGGTGATGCGCGTAAGGCCCAGCGTTAGGAACGCAGAGCGCGGTTTCCTCATCGTGGTCCCGACGAGAACTGCTGAACCCCAATTCACGGACCGGATAACCAAGCTGATCGATCAGACAGGTGCGGCCTGCCCAGATTCAATGAGAACGGACAGCACGAACCCTGACACCCAGTCAGTCCCGCACCGAGATGGGAAATCGTCAAGGACAGCCCTACAGATAGTCTGTCGCCCACGGTTCAATGTGAATCGACCTCATGGAGGGCCTCGGGGACGAAGTATGTCTACTCGCGGTGCACCGGCACATCCAAGAAATGTGGGCAGCGCTGACGGGCGCTCCAAACTGACGATGCCGCTGTGGATCCAAGGCAACGCATTCCGGCTCCCACGTGGCGACGGCTCCTAGATTGATGGTCCACGGCTACAGGTAGCCGTGGTTGCGCACCATGTAGCAGGTCCCGTAGTCGTCGACCTCGCTGACAGTGAGCGGAAATCCTGCAGGCAGCAGTTCGCCGGCCTTCTCATATTCGGCTTTCTTCGCTGCTTGGTCCTTCTCCAGGAACGTCGCAGCTCGCAGCTGCGCCGTGGCCGCTTCAACACCAGTCCTGAAACAGTGCTGCCGAAGTTCGGTGAGCACTGCGATCGGGGCGTTCACCTCGTCATACGTTTTCCCAGGATCCGCGGCCGGCGAAGTAGGTGCAGGCGGGGGAGTGGACCCACAGCCTGCCAGCACACCGACCAGCATTACTGCTGCTACCAGCATTCTCATGGCTTGCCAGTGTAGAAGCGACTACCGACATTTCCTGGTCGATCAGCGGTTTGCCTGACTGGCCGCCCATAGGAGCCCGTCGGCGGTTATGGGCGTTTCCAGCCTTCAATGCGCAGGTATGGGTCGGCGCCCTGGTTCCAATCCGGCGCATCGGCCTGTTCTACCTGAGCCAGCGAAACATCCTTGCTTGCAATCGTTTTCGACAGGTCAATGGGCGGGGGGAGTGTGGCGTACTTGTTCGGCGTGGATGTATTGGCGCGGTCGTTGCGATCAGCCTCGTCCTGGCTCTCATCTGTCATGGGTGTCCTCCCAGGGCCGTCTCGTCGAAGATATCGATGTCGCATGCCGCCGGTATCTGTGGGTGTTGGCTGGCGGCTGCCAATTGATCCCACACCGCCAGCACGTCCGCAGCCAGTTGTCTCACCTCGGCCTCGACGGCGTCTACCGGCTGTGTCCGCGCCGAGGAGAAATGCACTAGCTGCTCACTGACGGTCTTCCAATGCTGGTCCAATTCATCGAGCTTGGCTTGCGTCAACGTCGGTGCCCAACCCGGGATTAGCGAGGCTGCATGGACGTCGGTCGGGTGGCCAGACGGGTGAATGAGCAGGAACTCGATGAGGGCACGCACGGCCACGTGGAATGACTCCACCAGTGCGTACTGCACGACCAGGGGGGTAGGGAGTCGGGGTTTTGAAGATGTGGTCGGGGAGAGTCTTCACTTTGGCGCACAAGTGCGCGGCCTCGTCGCTGATCTCGTCATTCGGATCCGGATGTTTGACAGGGCTACTCACACATCGGACGCTACGCGCTGTCTGTCCACCGCTGCCACAAAGGAGCGGGTGTCCACTGTGGCCAGGTCAGCGTTCCTACGACCTGGCCACGCGTCATCCGGGCCACAACACGCGGCCCTGGCTCAGAGCTGTTGTCGAAGACAACGCTCGAATCGGCCAGGGCGATCGCATCCACAACAAGTGGCCATAAGCGCTCATAGCGCGCACGGATCTTCTCGATCGGAACACTGTGACCGCCGGCTTCTACCCGGGCCGCTACACGCTGCACTGTCAGCTCCTCAGGCACCAGAAGCACCAGTAGGCGGACGGTGTAGTCCGCGGCCTGTGCTGATCGAATCAGGTCCAGCTTTGAGGGATGTGAGAACACTGTCTCGGCGATGAACGGGCGCCCCTGGCTGATCAACGCTTGCCGTGTCTGCTCGGCGATGCGCGCAGCCTCGTATGCCCGCGGGGCAGGGTCCTCGTCGGGCCAGCGCTGCTTGGCGATCTCGTCGGCGTTGACGAACACCGATTCATGCAGCAGCGGTGCGAGAAACTTGGCGACAAAGGTTGTCTTGCCTGAGCCATTGGGACCGACGATCAGATCGAGCCGTTTCACGCCGGTGGGTACTGCACAATCTCGCCGGCGTCATTGAGAACCACGACTCGCATACCCTCGGCCCTCAGCTCATCTTGCAGGTGCGTTGCGGCGATCCGCCGCTCCAGCTCGACCTCGATTTCGGCGTTGAAAACCACGCCCTCTTCCGGGGTGAGCTCACGCATGCTCAGCTGGCCGGACAGCGCGGCCTCTACCCGCCGCCGCGAGACGTTGTCCTGGCTACTCACTTCGCGACCCAGCCGCGCCCAGTGGTCGAGCTGCTGCTTAGCCGAGCGACTCTGCCGCGCACCTTCTGCCGCAGCGCTGTCCAAAAGATCCGACGCCACGCGCGTCGGGCGATCTACCGGAGCCGCCATGAGATCTCCTAAAATATCCTCTGAACTGCTGTCACATAATGCTACACCGAAACCCGGAGGTAGTGGCGAGCGCCTTATCCAAGTCTGCACGGCGCACAAGCGCCGCCAACTCGTGGGCACTCTGGTGCTCTTGATAGCGGACGCTGGCGCCGTCTAGAGCTCATTAGCGATGCGGCGGTCTTCTCGGCCGATGAAGTGACTCGGGCCGGATTCGCCGCTGGAGTTCTCATCGCTCATGGGTGGCATCACCCAGATCTGGGGACAGGTTCCAGGCCCTCCAACTCACGCGCGTGGTCAAATGGCCTTGTCGATGGCCCGGGTACCGATGTTCTCCACCTTGAGCTCACGCATTTTCTCGAGTAAGCCGAGCAAGGAGTCATGCGCCGATCAGGTGGGGCACAGGTGCCGTTGGTGGTCGCTGAGGGGGGTCGACCAACTAACGCGCCGCCGGTCACGGGAAAGCCGATCGACGTCGTCCGCAAGCCCCCCTCGGTGACGATTAAAACGTCACAGTGACGTAACTAGCCAGTGGGACTGGGTGGGCAAGGGCTGCCAGATCCCGAAAGCGTCGGTATCTCAATGCATTTCAACCAGACATAGCCGAAGCAGCGACTCGAGAACTTGTCCGATGCAAGCGCGCATCCCGCAACGCGCATGCCGTAATTATTCATTAAACGAATGATTGCGACATATCCCGTGGTACATCGCACGCACAAGACGGCCTCGACAGCGAGGCCGCGGGAGCCGCATCATCAAAAGCGCTGGTTGAGGCGAAATGCAGTTCATCTCGAGTATTCATCCAGCAGCAACCTCGATAAGTAATAACGCCGATAAGACACATTATGTCAGATAATGTCACCGTGTTCATCTGATGAATCAGATCGGTCCCCACCCATCCTCGTCGGCCTATTCTGTGTATTCATACGAAATTTCCTGGTGGGGCGTTTCTACCCCGCCGTCACCGGCGAATAGAGCGGCGAGGCGCTCACCTGACGGCTCCGTGGGCGGGGCCTACGCGGAGGGAAGCCGACCAGTATGTTTCCTCGGATGTGGGAGGAACGGGCGGGCCGGTCACCGCGGGTACGCACAATCTGGCGCGCGACTGTGGAGAGCCCCGAACGCTATTCGGTGATCGGATCCGAGTACTGGGGTTTGTCGTTCATCCGTCGCCGAGACGGAGAGTTGGCCGCCGAGCTGGATGGTCCGAGCCTGCGCAATCGGGTCGTCGACGGGCATGTGGGTGAGCAGTACTGGGGCGTCGAACTCGCCGCCTACGTCGCAATCCCAGGCGTGCCTAAGCAGGCGATCCTCGGCGAGACGGTGACCTTGCCGGTATCGGGCGGCCACGTCCTCCTTGGGGACCACCGATGGCCGGTGCCAGCCTGGCCCGATCTGGAAGACTGGGTAGATCATCTGGCTGAGAACCGCGGGCTACTGGTCGACGAGGACGTCCGCAAGGCCTTGAGCGGGCATCGGATCGGCGCCTCGGAACGGACTTGGCAACGCCGCTACCGTCGCACGGTCGGGCTGACCGCTCAGCAGATCGATCAACTTCACCGCGCACAGCACGGCTACTTCCTGTTGCAGACCGGGCACTCGCCTGCGGAAGCGGCGGCCGGAGCCGGATTCGCCGATCAGCCTCATCTGACGCGCTCACTGCGGTTGATTCGCGGTCAGACCCCGGCCGCCATCATTGCCGCCCAAAGGCGTCGGCAGCACTGACGCGACTGCCGACGACACCGCGACGGTGTCGGCACCGAAGAGTTGTCGTTTTGGTTCAAGAATTGGCCTGCGGTCTCGCGATCGAATAGTCCCATGACTGCTTTCCCCGCCGCACCGGCCGGCTTCTCAACGATCAACCCGTTCATCGTCACGCGTGACGCCGAGGGCCTGATCCGTTTCCTGACCGATGTCTTCGACGGCGTCGAGCATCCCGATGCCCGCACTGTCGACGATGACGGTCTCCTCCTACATGCCGAGCTCCAGATCGGTTGCAGCACTGTGATGTTCGCCGAACGGAAGCCCGGCTGGCCATTCACCCCGGCACTGCTGCAAGTCTATGTCGACAATGTCGAGGTCGTGCTCGAGCGGGCGGCTGCGGGCGGTGCCGAGATCATCACCCGTCCAACCAAGTTCTTCGGTGATGTCTTCTCCCGTTTCCTCGACCCCTGGCACAACCTGTGGTGGGTCTACAAAAGCGGGACCGCCCTGGACAACGACTGGGGCGAGAACTCGACCGGCACTGACTGGTCCGACACCACTGACGATTCGGCGGCCTGGGAGCCGACTCCCGAACTCACCTACATCCACGACACACTGCTTGAGGCAGTCGGCAAAGTCCGCGACCCCCATCAGTGATCGACGTGCGGAGGTTTCGAAGCATGGCGAACCAAGACATCAGCTACGACGACGCCGACGCTCCGTGGAATCAGGAAACCGGTCAAGATCCATCGAACTGGAACGACGACGTGGTTGCCGAGTTCCGGGCGAACGCGGGCCAGGTCGGCGGTGACTACGCCGGATACCCGCTGATCCTGTTGACTACGACTGGTGCCCGCAGCGGTCAGCTCCGAGTAGTGCCTCTGGCGCTCAACTATCGCGGCGATACGCTCTACCTCAGCTCGTTCCGGGAAGATCGGGATCCGGACTGGTTCCACAACATCCGGGCGAACCCGGCCGTCACTGTCGAGATCGGGAACGAGACGTGTCAGGGAACGGCGACGACGCTGGCCGGTGCCGAGTACGACGAGTTCGCCGATTGGGTGCGGCGAAACAACCAACTGCTGACCGAGTTCCAGGCGACCATCGACAGGCCGGTGCCACTGGTGACGGTCCGCTTCGCGCAACCCCGATCTACGGTATGAGAAGCAGCCATCGCAAAGCCGTCCGGAGATCGGTGCCTCTCCCCCCGCCCCATCTGGCGCAAGCGCTGCCGCGCGGCGGGAGAAATACGACGCAACCGAACATGGCGGGTTGCCAGTAATTTCCTGGTTATTGCCGCGCATGCACGATCTGCCCCGGCCCTTTGTTAGTGGCTGACGGGACCTGTAACGCAATGCTTTTCGTCGCAGCGCCGGATCGGTAAGCATCGTGTCGACACAGGTTGCCCCTTCAACTGGATCCCGGTGTCCGCAGGGACGGTCAAGGAGTGATTAGGGTGGCGAGCATGACTGTGCACGACCGGCTCGACGAGCTTTCTCAGCGGATCACCGCGCTGACAGGGCAAACCATCAGCCGCGACCAGGTGATGGCATTGGCCGACCAGGCCTTCAAACAGCAGATCGATCTCGATGACGATAGCCAGCTGCGCACGCTGGCAGCAGAACTCGCTGCACCGCTGGCTGCCGGCGGACCCGTAGTGCCGGACATACAGTCTGGCCAGTCTGCTGAATCGGAGAACGCTGCCTCGACCTTGCCGGCACCCACGCCTCCTCCATCCGCGGCGTCCGGGAACCGCCGGATGCGATGGGCGGTAGTCGCAGCTGTCGCGGTGCTAGTGATCGCCGGGGGCACCACCGCCTACTTCGTGATCGGACGCGCCTCGAACCACTGCGCCACTACGGTCGCCGCCGCCGCGGAGGTTGCCCACCTGAGCTTCGAGTTCACCGGTCTCGCAGACCAGAACCTGCCCGCGCTCAAGGAGCGCCTATCCCCTGAGGTTTACACACAGTCCGAACAGGCATTCCGCTCCGTCAGCACGATTCCGGGCGCAGATCGATACGTCTCACATATCGCCGAGCTGACCAGCAAGCAGGTCGAGTGCTCCGGTACCAACGCCCGCGTTGAGTCACAGATCGCCTGGTCGGTAACGACACCGAAAAACCCTGCACCGCAGACCGCGCACGGGACCTGGGCCACCACTCTCGAGTACCAGAAGAACCGGTGGATCGTCACCAAGGTTGAGTACGCGTCTAAGCACTGATTATGGGCCGGTCCTAAGCGATTTCGCCGCCGGCAGGCCATTCTGCCCGTGTCCAGGATTTTTGCTCAGCGGAAGAAAGGTTCAACCGTGCCACTGAGCTTGACGACCATCGGATTTCCGCGGCGATCCTTCGCGGTCGGGACTTCAACACGCACCCAACCCTCGGCCACGTTGTATTCGTGAACATTGGTTTTCTCGACGCCATTAAAGCGAATACCCACGTCGCGGCGAAGCACCTCTTCGCTATAAAAGGCGCTACGCGGATCGATGGAGAGGTGATTCGGTGGAACGTCTGTGTTCTGATCCTCGGACATGATGGCCTTCGTTGAATGCTGCGCTAGGTGCTCGGATTGTTCTCAAAGAATCTACGTGACCCTGCAGTAGTGGGTTGCGCGCAGGTCTAGGAGGGCCGCTCTCCCCTGCCGCTTCTGATGATCCGCACGGTTGCGTGCCTGGGTGGCGACGCGAACGGACGTCTGGCTCGGCGGTCTGACCACTGAATGCGGCCCGACTGCTCGGTGGGCACCACTTGGGTGGACACTATGACGTGGCCCTTTCTGCAACAGTCTTCAAAGTCGAACTTGGCGTCTCCGATATCGATCACGGTTACTACGCCGATCACGCGCTGACCGTGGCCCGTCATCCCAGTGAGACCGATGAGCGGATGGTGGTGCGGTTGTTGGCTTTTGGACTTCGTGCACACAGACTCAGCGACGTCGACGGGGAGTTAGCGTTCGGGCCAGGCCTGTCCACTCCTGGTGTGCCGGACTTGCGGCTCGTCGACTACACCGGCCGAATCCTGGAGTGGATCAACGTCGGCCAGCCCGATGAACGCGCATTGGGCAAAGCGGCCGGCCAGGCCGATCGGGTGCTGCTCTTCCCATTCGCCGCCGGCGTGGCCACCTGGTGGCGCACCGTCGGCCCCAAAGTGGCGGGGCTGTCGAACCTGTCGGTAGTGCAGATACCGCATGCAGCCGTGCAGCAACTGGCCCAGACTGTCGATCGACGTGTCTCGGCGCAGGTGATGGTGATCGAAGGTCAGGTGACGATGACTGTAAGCGGGGTCGACGTCACCTTCACGCCGGAGCCATTGGAGTGAACGTCTGAGCCCGAGGTGCCTGCCACCCGCTCCCCTGACGCCGTTTTCACCTGTTGCCCAATTTTTCTCGGCCGCAAGCCCGCGCAGTGTTCACCTGCAGTCGGGACGTTCTGCCGGACCAGTAGGCAGTGGAAGGTGCTGCAGCACCGAGAACGGGGTCATCGTCGTCTCTCGGGTGCGGCGGCGGAAAGGATAAAGCCCCAGTCGCATCCGGCGCTTTTGGGCAAGACGTCGACGCTGAGCTGCTACCGCGCGACTGGATCGACCGGTTCGGGCAGCAATCTCATGCTCGGTGAGCGTGTCGGCTGTTATGAGCGCTATCTCGGCGGGCGACCAACGCCTACCACTGACCCGACCTAGCGGACTCGCAACCACAGCGCACCTTTCTCTTGCTGGAATTTCTATTGCTACAAAGCATTTCGATGAAATTGGTTGGTTTTAGTTAGAGAAGTCGGCAGGCTATCGAGGCGAACGTCGGCAGCCGAAGGTCGCCAACGGCGGTGAGACGACTGCCGAGATGGTTGGTCACGAACGCTATTGACAAACCCGACGCAGGAAACGCCATGCCACCTGAGCCGCCGGTGCCGTAGTGCCCAAACCCGCTGGAGGTCGGCCCGCCCCGCAGTAGCGCGCGGTGGTAGCCCAGCCAGTGGTGCGGCGAGACACCGAGCACGTAGTCATAGCGGCTGTTGGGGCGCATCTCCGCGATGTGCTCCACGGTCCCTGGCCTGAGGTACTCAATGCCTTCGACTTCACCGGCGTTGGCAAGCGCGCCATACATCTTGGCGAGAGCACGAGCTGTGAACACCCCGTTCCAGCCCGGTTGGACAGCGTCGTGGACCGAAGGGTGATTCTGCGACCCGACCAGTCCAGCGGGAATGCTCTCAACCAGCGCGTTGCCGCGTCGGTACCGTCCAGCTGCCGCCGCGAAGTTCTCATAGTCGAACCCGGCAACGCGGACCGCCGGGAACAGCGGGGCAATCCGAGCACGCTCCTCACGCGGGACTCGGAACCAGAAATCAGCCTCGCCGAGAGGCTCGCTGAGCTCGGTCTGCACAATTTCGGGGAAAGGCATGTTCGTGACACGTTGTGCCAGCTCTGCGATAAGAGTCCCGAACGACACCGTGTGGTATCCCTGCAGGCGCAGCCGGCGCGGATCTGGAGAGCTCGCCGCGAGGGCCGCGGCCACGGTGTCGTGGTCAAAGAACCCATTCCCTGGCACAAGCCCACGTTCGCGGTGCAGTCCAGCGCGGTGATTCAGCAGCTCCCGGACAGTGATCGACCCTTTCCCGGCAGAACCAAACTCGGGCCAGTAGGCCGCAACTGGCTGCTCGTAGTCGATCAGTCCACGGTCAACCAGGCGGTGGATGACTGTGGCCGCCACTCCCTTGCCGGTCGAGTACGACATCGCCATCGTGTCGCGACGCCACGGGTTGCCGGGCCCGATGTCGCCTGCCCAGATATCCAGCACGGGCCTGCCGCGCAAGAAGACCGCGAGAGCACCGCCACCTGCACGACGGGACCTGAACACCCGAAAGAACTTGATGGCCAAAGGGATAAACCGGGGGTCGACAATCATCGAAGTTTCCTTGCCGCTGTCGATGGTGTCGCGTTCAGCACGTGCGGCAGTCATGGCGATAGCTCCCCTTGTTTTTGGTCCGGCTAGCCATAGTGCACGCCTCAAGCTATTCTGGCAAGAGTCTTGTCAGATACTCCTACTGTGTCGTTCTACTAGCATCGACACGTGGCGGCGCAGCGGACCTACGGCGGAATGAGTGCCGATCAGCGGCGCGCAGATCGCCGGATGCGCCTACTGGCCGCTACCCGCGAGTTGCTGGAATCGGGAGGGCTCGCCCAGATCACCGTCACTGCCGTATGCCGCCAGGCACAGCTGTCCGAGCGCTACTTCTATGAGAGCTTTCCCGACAGAGACAAACTGCTCGGAGGCGTTTACGACGCATTCGCCGACGAATACATCGGCGCGGTGCTGACCAAAGTCGCCCTCGCCACCGACCTCACCAGCCGACTGCGCGCCGCGCTGAGTGTGGCTCCAGAACTGGACGCCGCACATCCAGGGTTGCGTCATGTTCTCGGGCGTGAGGCCGACGACGGTGAAGCGGCACGCGCTCGTGCGCACGTCGGGCGCAAGATCCTTGATCTGTATCTTGCCAATCATTCGATTCTGTTCCAGGACCAGGCTGTCGATCCCGTCGATGCGGAGCTGGCACTGCGGATAATCGTCGCGGGTGGCTTAGATCTGACTTTTGCTTATTGCCAAGGAAAGTTCGATGTTTCTGCTGACGAACTTGCGACTCGAATGGCCAACTTGCTGGAACCGCTCACCCGATCATTTAGCGTTGACGGCCAGGCTAAGCCGTAGACATCAGTCGCACACCGCCGTGGGTTCGGACTGCGCTGCTCGCTACCCAAGGTTTCTAGAATGTCGAGCTGTCGTTTGGGCCCAGCACGAAACCGTGTGGGGCCCTTGAGGTTGACTCGCCAGGTCCCGGGACGGTGTCGACAACACAGGCGGTCATCGCCTGGTCAACCGCGCATGTACCGGTCCACACCCCACGGGTGAACACGACCTTGCTACCAGCCGGCAACAGTTTCGCCTGCCCAGGACCGGGCGGAGAATTGCCGAACTTACCGGCTTCCATATAGCTCGCGGTCACGCTGCTATAGCTACTCCCCGGAATCGGCCCGGTGCACGTCGCGATGTCCCACATTCCTCGAACGTTGATCACCACACTGCAGTTCTGGCCGGCGGGAGCGCTGAACTGCACGCTGCTCACGGCACCGTTGTATCCGCTGGTCGGGATCGCGACCGTGTAGTCGGACGTATTCACCGCGGTGTACCGATCCAGATCCGGCAATTGCGGTTCCGCGACGGCAGGCGGCGCCAATGACAAGCCACTGGCTGCCAGTGCTCCGATACATCCCAAAGCCCGAGCGGACGCCATTCCGCCAGGTTAACAGCATGCGCCAGCCGTTCGAGCTCGGCGAGGACACCGCCACGGCTGACGAGGAAGATGGTTGGTACGGCGGGCGTGATACCGAACGCGAAGTCGATGTCCGGGCTGATTGGAGTGGCGACTGGCCCCCGGGCTCGACAAGCGAACTCAGGGTACGGGGACGCCGTCCTTGAGGAAGTACAGACCCGCGACGGATCCGTCCGGGTGGACAGTCAGCCGGAACTGGCCGGGTGCACGCTCCATCTGAAGAGGAATGTTGACCACGGTCAGCTCGCCGCGCTTGACGTCGTGGGGATCACCGTGTGACTGGTATGCGCCCAGCAGCTCCTGGTAGGTAATCCATGCTTGCCCCAGAGCCGGAGCCGACAACATGTCCGCCATGGTCTGGTCGAAATGGGCGGTGGCAGCTGCGTTGTCCCCCTGCACGATATGGTCCAGCGTTGCCAGTGCCAGTTGATCCGGACTGTCGGCAGGGCTAGCTGTTCGAGTGTCCCCCCGGCCACAGGCAACCCCACTTACGGCAAGAGCACCCACCACCGCCAGTGTCACCAGAGCGCGAAGCCGGGAGCTTCGGAGCGCTCGTGCGTTTCGCATAGGCCTGAAGATACTCTCGTCGGCTGTCCCCGGTATCCCGTCCGGCACTCAGAGTCGACGTCAACATTGAGCTTTTTCGCTGTACGTCTCAGCCCTCCGGGACGGCAACCATCAGCCACAGAACATCGATTTGGTTGGAGCCGAAACCATGGCGCTGCGCTACCCCACTGCTGCATCGTGCAGACCCAATGAATGCGGACGGCTGTCTGGGCTCCGCATGCTCTAGTGCGAGGAGCAGATATCTGATGCAGATCCATAATGAACTTTCCAGCGAGTCAACAGAATCCTTCGAAGGCTATGCGGGCAACGACGGCATACTCCGCGACGCACATACCGTTGTCAGAGTCGAAGAACTCGAACGAAACGCGTCAGATCTTGACCAAAAATTCCATACCGCTCAACCATTTCCGCATCTGGTGGTCGACGATTTCCTCCGCCTGCCCTCCGAAACCGCCGCCGACTTCCCCAGCATCGATTGGCCCTGGTGGAACAAATGGGAAGACGGATACATTCGGAACAAGCGATTCTGCGCCGAGATAGACCTCATCCCGGAACCATTCAAAACTGTCATCAGAGAACTCAACGAACCCCGCTTCCTGAGCGTGCTCGAAAAGATCACCGGCATCGGGCAATTGCTCCCCGATCCCTATCTGTTCGGGGGCGGTATTCACCTCAGCGGCGCGGGCGGTGTCCTGACTCCCCACACCGACTTCCACTATCTTCGCGCGCTAAATCTCTACCGCCGCATCAACGTTATCGTCTACTTGAATGACAGCTGGTCGCTCGATAACGGAGGTTGCCTGTCGCTCTACGACGCGGAGGGCCGGGCCGTTCAGACGGTCGTTCCCGTCTGGGGCAGAGCTCTCATCTTTCGCACCGATGACCAGTCGGTGCACGGATTCCCCCACCCCGTCGCCGAAGGCTCATGGCGACAATCGCTGGCGCTGTTCTACTACACGGCAGCTCCGGCCGACAGCTTTGGTGGCGACGAGACGACGTACTACAGGGAGCACGGAGCGCAGGACGGCATCACCCGAAAGGCCCGGCTACTCGTCTTCAAACGTCTTCTGAATCTCAGCCGCAACATCAGCATGTGCGCGTATGTCGTGAACCCCAATCTCGGCATCCCCGCGGTCAAAGCTCATTTCGCTTATCTCCGCAAAGCCAAAGCCCGTGAGATAGCCAGAAAGTTGCAGCACTAGAAACCAGACCTACATCAGGAGGCAGGAATGGAAGGCTATAGCGGCAAGGTGGCCGTGGTGACCGGCGCAGGCTCGGGCATCGGGCGCGCTTTGGCGATCGAGCTGGCTCGCTCGGGCGCCACGGTTGCCATCAGTGATGTGGACATTGAGGGACTTTCCGAGACCGAACGACAGGTGAAAGCCCTCGGGGCCCAGGTCCGTGCCGACCTCCTCAATGTCGTTGAGCGCGAGGCTTTCCTGATCTACGCCGACTCCGTCACAAGGCAGTTCAGCAAGGTCAACCAGATATTCAACAATGCCGGCATCGCCTATGCCGGCGACGTCGGGGTGAGCCCGTTCAAGGACATGGAGCGCATCTTCGATGTCGACTTCTGGGGTGTCGTCAACGGCACCAAGGCATTCCTGCCCCACCTGATCGCCTCGGGCGACGGCCACGTCATCAACGTCTCCAGCCTGTTCGGCCTATTATCCCTGCCTGGCCAGAGTGCCTACAACGCAGCGAAGTTCGCGGTGCGCGGCTTCACCGAGTCACTGCGCCAGGAAATGATCGCTGGCAGGAAACCGGTCGCCGTCACCTGCGTGCACCCCGGCGGTATCAAGACTGCGATTGCCCGTAACGCCACCGTCGCGGAGGGCATCGATGTGCGGGTGGCGGCCGCCGTGTTCGACAAGTATCTGGCCATCACCAGCCCAGAGGCCGCGGCCCGCATCATCCTTAGCGCCGTGCGCAAGAAGAAGCCCCGCGTACTCGTCGGGCCCGATGCCAAGGTCCTTGATCTACTTGTCCGGGTCATGGGAGCTCGCTATCAGGAGCTGTTTTCGGTGTTCACGGGTCTCGCGGCACCCCGGACAAAAGCGGGCTAGTCCGTGTCGATGGAGTGCGGGCTGTGGACATCTGCAGTCAGACCGAACCACCCCAGGTGTGAGCGCGTGTTTCGGCGGGTCTTCCATGTGACTGCGCCTACGAAGACTCCGGGTGCGACCTGGCGGATCTCGTTGTAAAGGCGTCGCCCGATCGCATTGTTGCCTGCGTGGTTGTAGTCAAAAACGATGGCGTCTTGGCCATCGAGGATGGAAGCGTCGATTCTGACTATGTAGGGGAAGACATCACGGCCGAATCTCATGCGGTTTGAACCTGTTCCGCTCAATCCGTCATTTATGACAGACAGCCTCTTACCGATCCATACCGCACGGCGCGGGTCGGCAAAGTAGCGCACTATTTTCGCGCTGATGCCGTGGTCGCGCCCTCGCATGGCGAGCTGGCGTCCGTCGGGCTTTTCCCCGAGCACACGAAGATCTGTGGGCACGGTTCCGTGTTGGTAGAGGACTCCGAGTTCGGCGAAGTCCAAGCGTGCGATGTCGTTGAGCGTCATGTTGAGTGTCATGATGAAATCCTTTGCAGATCTAGGTTGTTGGTTGAGTTCGTAGTGCCACGAGCTTGCGGGGTTCTGCGGTGAAGGCCTCGGGTAGGCCGTCCCAGTCGATTTCGGCAGCCCAAATAGTTGACGGTCGAATGAGCCCTTGGGACACGATGTCGATAGTTGGCCGGACGTGCGGACCGTTATTACCGAGACCGAAACGCACGGTGGCACCGTTCAGGTAGGACAGAAATCCGGGCAGCCGCATGTCGGCGAAATGGCCACCGACACACTCGATCACACCCTCGGGTTCAAGCATGCCGATCGTGCTGTACAACCAATCCGCGTTCGCACCGACATCGATAATCAGCCCAAACGTTCCTTCAAGCTGATCCGGGGAGGCTGCGACGGCATGTGCCCCTAGGCTGCCGGCAATGGATCGGCGCTCAGGGTCTTGGTCAGCGTAGGCGACATAGGGCATACCGAGGGCAACAGCGAAGGCGACCTGATACAGGCCGTGCTCACCGCAGCCGAGAACCGCTACCCGTTCGGGCTGCGGGTGCATGTTCCTGGAGACGATGGCATGGCCAAGGCCCAAACCGTCACCCGCAGAACTGAACTCGCGGGGTTCTATGCCAGCCGGCAGCGGGGTCAACATGGCGTCGGCGAACGGGACACGGACGAGATCGTCAAACAGACCGCCCCACGGACCGCCCACGCCGTAGCTAGATCCGGGCGGTACCTGACGGCAATGCCCTGTCATACCACGTAGGCAACGGTCGCAACCGCCACAAGCGATGTGCCACACCACAACCGCAATGTCCCCCGGGCGTACCGAAGTTACCCCATCACCGATTGACACGACTTTCACGACGGCCTCGTGGCCGATGGGAAACGGAGGCCGCAACGGCACTTCCCCGCTGATCATCGCGATATCGAAGTTGCAGCGGCTGGCCGCCACCGGCACGACCAGCGCTTCGCAATCGCCCTGTAGTACCGGCTCAGCCGCCTCGCGCCACTCCACCTTCCCCGGCCCGGCGTAGACCAACGACCGCATCACGGCCACCCCCCTATCGTGCGGGGCGCTATTCGACACCCTTGATCCGGCGGGGCAACTCCTGTCGAGAGGCTGACGTCCACCACTGTCTCCTTTGATATGTAAGCCATCCGAGGCGCGGTATACATACCGGTCAGTATACTCAAAGTATACAGATCGGTATACCACTGATAGAGTGACGCAAGTGACAATCACCGGAGCACGCGAACGGCTGTTGGAGGCCGCCGCGCAGCTGACCTACCTCAATGGCATCGACGTGACTGGGGTAGATGCCATCGCCAAACAGGCCGGTGTCACCAAACGCACTCTTTACCAGCACTTTCGATCAAAGGACGAGCTTGTGGCCGCAGCGCTGCAGGCCCGCGATGAGCCCACAATCGCGGGCCTGCGAGCTGCGATAGATCATCACATTTCACGCGGATTGCGCCCGGTCGAGGCACTGTTCGCTGTGCTGACGCAAACCTTCGCGATCCCAGGATTCCGCGGTTGCGCGTTCCTGAACGCCGGACTCGAGATGCACGCCGATGATCACCTCGTGCGACCGGTCACACGCTCACATACCGACGCCAGGCGGAGCCTGATCGCCGACCTTGTCCGTGCCGAAGGTATCGATGAGGAATGGGTAACCGACGCAGTGACTCTGCTCGTCGAGGGCACACTCGCCGCTGGCACCGCGAGGCGTGACACAGACCTCGTGGGACGTGCCGCGCAGTCCGCCGAACACATACTGAGCCTTGCCCGCGTTACTCCCCCGCAGCCATGAGGGACGTTTTGGCTAGCGCGACGGCGACCTTGTGCCGAGTACCGCGTAAGCCGCAGCAGCGCTTGCCGCAGAGAAAACGCTGTAGCTGAACGGCGCCTCCAATCCGATCGATACCGCCATGCTGGTCCCAAACATGATGAGCAACAGGCACGTTGCCGCGCCGACAAGCTTTGGTCTCCATCCGATGAGAAGTAGGAATCCCAGGATCACTTCGGCGGCAGTGGACGCCCACACGATGACGGACAGTAACCATCCGGAGGCAAACGGAACCAACTGATGGGTGTACGCGGCGAAGGCACCCATGCTCCCCCAACTGCCCTGCCCGAGCGGTGCCCACCACCCGAATCGGTCGGCAACTGCGGACAGAAAGGCCGTCGCGAGCGAGACGCGCAGCGCTATCCCGACGACCTTGACTCGGTCAAGCGTGTACACAGATTCTCCTACTTCGTGGTCGCGTCATCGGTAGTGAGCGGTCCATCTCCGGTATCGACCAGGAAGACTGCCAGTAACTCCGCAGGTTCTGTGGCGCTCGCGTTTTCGCCGATCGTGTGGTGTGCGCCGGGGTCTTCGTACCAGGTTTCCCCGGCGCGATACACCCGTGACGGCTCACCCTCGACTTGGCTGCGGATCGCACCTGAGATCACGTACGCCATGATGAACGCCGATTTCGCATGACGGTGAGCAACGCTTTTTGCGCCCGGCGGATAACTCACGGTCACTGACGTCAATGACTTCCCAGGCACGTTGGTCGGCCGATCGAATACCTGGCGGACAACAGGGTTTTCACCCACGTTGTGCGGCGAAGGCTGGGTGCAGGCCACGGGCACGAGCATCGCGGCGACGCCCAGGGCAGCAAGCAGAGCTTTCGGAGCCATGTTGGCTCATCCCCTTTCGGATTGGTGTGGCGAAGTGCGGCCTGGTCCAGCGGCGAGAACCTCGATGACCGTCTTGCCAGGAGTTTTACGGTCAGGGTCGAAGGCCCTCATCGCATTCTCGAGGGGAAGAATGCACCCGATGTCTTGGCGTATTCTGCCGTCGCGCAGTCTCTTTTCCAGGAAGGACAACTGTGCACGGTCTGGTTCGACGACAAAGAAGACCGCACGCACTCCCTGGGGAATGATCCGCGGGGGTTCGGCAATGGTGATCAGCGTGCCACCGGCACGCACCAATTGCGCTGAGCGATCGAGGATCTCCCCGCCAACGACATCGAACACCACGTCAACCGCGCCGATGTCTTCTATCGCGTCGCAACCCAGGTCAACAAATTCATCCGCCTTGAGTCCCGCAATCTGCTCGCGTTGACCTGTACGTCCGCTGCCGATGACGTAGGCGCCGGCCTCGTGCGCGAGTTGCACGGCGACGGAGCCGACGGCGCCTGCGGCACCATGTATCAGCACGCGCTGGCCAGCGGTGATCTGTGCATGGACGAACAACGCCTGCCAGGCTGTCAGTCCGGAGATGGGCAGAGCCGCCGCGACCGCGTGATCGACATCAGCCGCGAGCGGCGCCAGATTACGCGCTTCCACCGCGACGTACTCCGCCAGCGTTCCGTTCCGCGCCCAGTCTGTGATGCCAAAGACTCGCTGTCCCACCGTCAGTCCCGTTGTTCCATAGCCCAATTCGGCCACCACACCCGATACTTCGTGCCCCGGAATGCTAGGAGCCCGGTCCCGTCCCGAGCGGTCGGCCCACGTTCCGGGCCAGTCGAGTTCACCGGGAGTGAAACCGGCGGCATGCACCCGGACGATGACATCATTCTCGGCAGCATGCGGGTACGGCATATCCATCAACGACAGCTCGACGCCCTCGGCGCCTTTCTGCGCGACGATCGCCTTCATCATCGCTGCCGCTTTCAAAGCCTTATCCATGGCCGGCATCCTCACCCTTTCCTCTGTGTCTCTCTCCATCACAGTCGACGCAAGTCATCTAGTCCAACGCATCTATTTGATAGATTTCATCTACCAAATAGATGAGGTGGCGGATGGAACTTCGGCAGTTGGAGCATTTCGTCGCCGTTGCCAGCGAGATGAGCTTCTCCCGCGCGGTCCAGCGTGCCCATGTTGTCCAGTCCGCGCTCTCTACGTCGGTGAGCAAGTTGGAGAAGGAACTCGGGGTGGAACTGTTCGACCGCACGCGGCAGCAGATCCGGTTGACCCCGGCCGGAGAGTTGTTCCGCACGCATGCCATTCGCGTCATCCAGACCGCCCGGCATGCCAAAGATTCCGTCGGCGATTTCCGTGGCGCGCTGACCGGCAGGGTCGATCTCGGCGCACTCATCTCCTTTGGACCGCTGGACGTACCCGCGGTGCTGGGGCAATTTCACCGCGACTATCCACTGGTTCAAATCCGCTTGCGGCAGAGCCAAACCGGATCGAGCGCATACTTGTCGGCCATCGCCGACGGGACCCTCGACCTGGCCCTGGTCTCGGCACCTGAGCGGTTTCCGGCCGGTATTCAGATGCGGCTCCTCTGTGCAGAGCCCATGATGTTTGTCTGCCGACCCGATCATCGACTCGCCGAGCGAAGCCACGTCGGCATCACCGAACTAGTCGACGAACACCTCATCGGCTTTCCCAGCCAGTTCGGCCTGCGACGCTTGGTCGACGACGCCTTTACCGCTGCGGGCGTCACCGCGTTCACGCCGCATGAAGTCGCCCTTGAGTATTCGATCGCAGCGAGCCTGGTCCAACATGGGCTCGGCACCATCTTCATGCCCGCCAGCGAGGCCACACAGTTCTCGCACTTGCGTGCGCTCACCGTACGCCCCGCCATCACGTGGAAGATCTACCTCGCGTCGGCCGAACAATCTCAACTCGGACCGGCGAGTGCTCAGCTGGCGGAACGTCTCGTCGCCTCCGCTCACCATTAGCAGTGCCGCCACGATCCCCCTCTATCCACGTGCGATCTTTCTAAACCGTCCCGTAAATACCGCGTAATACGTTTCCAATTTGTTATCGATTTTCAGCAGACTGACAAGTTTCGTCTAGCCTCTATTCAGGAACGTGGAGTAATTTACCCTTTGAAAAATGGCCAGCTTGCGCAAAACAATTTGTTGCCACCCATGGACATCGCACCTAATATCGGCAATATGCCAACATTTGATGTGAATGCCGTGGACTGGGACGAGTTGTACAGGGGCGAAGCGGTTTATGCGCCTGGCGATCCGGGTTGGAATATCGGCGAGATGCAACCCGAAATAGCAGCTCTACACCGGCAAGGACGATTTGAGAGCCCGATCCTCGATTCTGGATGCGGGGTGGGGTTGACCTCGCTGAAGCTGGCCGGTCATGGGTACCAAGTCGTGGGTCTCGATCTATCTGGCAGTGCGATAGACAAAGCGCAGAGAGCTGCCGCCCAGCTTGGATTGGATGCTATTTTCAATACAGCTGATCTGACCGCAGATACCGGCTACCACAATTATTTCAATACCGTCATTGATGGCCTTGTATTTCACTGCCTACCCGATGAGCTCAGAGAAAACTATGTGCGATCACTGGCGCGAGCGCTCAGGCCCGGCGGTAAGTTCTTTGCACTTGTTTTTGCGACCGAGGCCTTTCCGCCGGATGCCGGATTCGGGCCCCGGCCTTTCACCGAACAGCAGCTGCACAGCATCGTGGGGCGGCACTTGGTCATCGACGAGATCCGGCGCGCACGAGCCTGGGTGAATGTTCCCAGCCAGTTGCCCGAGGGCTTCGAGTATCGCGGTGTGACGATCGGCTCCGACGGACGCGCTCAGTTACCGGCCTGGTTGGTTTCTGCGCACCGCAGCCTCTAGCTGCACGGAACTTGCCCGTTGAGCACACAGTTCAACGGTGGCGTGTAGGAACCGCTCAGCACTCCCCGTAGACCGCCGGTGGCCGAACCTCCCGGCGCGATGATGCGGTTCCAGTTCGCGGGACTCAGCACGTAGTGCGTACCAGATTGCGTCACAGTGCTACTCCACGTGTGTCGGATGGACTCTCCGATCGGCAGGTCGAACTCAAGCCGCCAATCGGAGAGCGGAACCGTGCTCAAGTTGGTGATCGTGAAACTAGCGATGAAACCGGTCTGCCACGTCGATGTCACCGACAACGTCGCCGTGGCCGCCGCCGCATGAGCTACCGGCGCAATGGGGAGTCCGAGGCCGGCAAGTACCGATGCCGACACGGCTACGTGAAGGGCTGTGCGCCAGCGCTTCACGTAGCCGACAAGTCCCGCCATAACAGCCAACACTAAAGCCACGCGGCGGCGATAAGCCCCCGCATCGCGGGTAAGACGCAGTACCTTTGCCCAACTGAGACCGTTGCGACATCACTGATTAGGCTCGAAGTTGGGCCGGTAATAGCTGATACGGGGCACGTCACGGGTATCGCTACAGAAGAATGGCAGGGTGCCGGGCGCCAGCACGGCGTCGGTGTAGCAGTCGATCCGGATCTCCCCTGAGATCCAGTCGATCTCGTCCGCCGCGTCCTCAAGAACGGGGACAACCCAGTCGGCGAGGGTGCCGGTCACCAGGGACTTGTTCGGCACCTGATGGAGCGGACCGGAGTGGAGCGGCTTCCAGCCAGGGTTCCGGTCTTCGGTGCACATCACCTGGTACCAATACGACTGCCAGTAGCGGCTCATCGGCGTCGCTTCTCCCGGTTCGGCTTAGAGTCTCGGCGTTCAGCGTAGCGTCGAGCTCCGTTCGGCATCAAGCAGTTTGGGCGAATCGCTCCACTCCCCGAGGTTCCGAATCCAGTTGCCAATTCATGTGCTGCTGCACCGAACTACTGTCGGCCATTGGTTATCGGGCCGAACCTCTGATATGGTCAAAACGGTTGATTTTCTTAGTGACACGCTCGCGAAGATTTTCCGCGGCGGACACATACCCAATCTCCGTGACTTTTGCCGGTTGCTTTGATTTCGCGTACCTCCGCAAGACCCAGGGTCGAATGTCGACCCCGCAATTAGACACTCAGGAGAGTAATCGCATGGCTCAAGGCACCGTGAAGTGGTTCAACGCCGAAAAGGGATTCGGATTCATCACCCCGGACAACGGTAATAAGGACCTGTTCGTTCATTTCTCGGCCATCCTCGACAAGGGCGGCTTCCGCAGCCTCAACGAGAACGATCGCGTCAGCTTCGAAGAAGAAGCCGGCGATCGCGGCCCCCAGGCTGTCTCAGTGCAGACCGCCTAAGGTTCTCACAGCGCTCGAAAGATGCGCCCGGCTGGCCGTCCAGGAATCCTAGGCGGCCAGCCTTTCTACTTGCAGCCCAAGCTATCTCGCCTGCCGACTCAGCGCCCGTGCGGCGCTCGACGAGATTGTCCCCTAGCGAGGCCACCCAAAGTCTCACGTGAAGGTGCGGCGCCCAAGCTCGGTGAAATCCACCTCGACCTCGTCACCGTCCCGCTCGACCTCGCAGTAACCCGTACTACGCAGCTCGTGCAGCGCCTCCCAGGGCGGCTCTTCGTCAGGCAGATGCCAGCCGATCGCCGTGGGCCACTCGCGATCGTGATGGTGATCAACGAGCTGGTCAACCACAGAGGCGGCCTCAGCGCTGAGCGGAACGGGCTCGCGGTCTTCGCTGCGCCTCCGTGAGAACCATTTCATGGCAGCAGTTTACGAGTAGCCCCGGCTAGCGCGATACGCCCTCCGCGGACATCGCCTCGGCCGCGGCGCGCTCGCCTGAGCGAATGGCGCCGTCGACCCACCCCAGCATGACCGCAGAACTCTCGGTTCCGGCCCAGTGGATGCGGCCACACGGCTGACGCAGCGCGGACCCGAACTCCGTCATCACCCCGGTTGGCGCATGACTGATCATTCCTCCACCGGAATACCTCTCGGTGGTCCAGTTCTGCTCGTGATAGCCCTGCGGTGACGCGGCTTTGGGCCCGAACCGGTCGACGAGTTCCCTGATGACGATCGCCCTGCGCGCGGATTCGTCGAGGCGCCCAAGAGCACGCGCGGCCGGTCCTGCGGTAATGACACACATGATGCCGGGCGTTCCGGTATCGGTGCAGGCGTCGATCGTCAACGTCGCGGGAGTGCCCGGTGCGGCGGATTGTCCGCATAGCCCGTCCCCGCGCCAGAACGGTTCGTCATAGACGACCGAGATTTTCATAACCGCGCCGCCGGGCATCCGTTGGTGCAGCAGGCCGCGGTCCGCGCTCAGCATCGGCTCATAGGCGATCTGTCCGGCGATCGCCAACGGTACGGCCACGATGACCCGGCGCGCCCGTACCGTCAGGTGGTCGGCACGAACCGTTACCCCGCCCGCATCTTGCGCAATGCTTCGTACCGGCTGCGAAAGACGCAGTGCCTCAGTGAGTTCAGTGGCGATCGGGCGGTAGATCGCGCCCATCCCGCCCACCGGTCGGGCATCCTGCGAGCCGTCCTTGGCCGAAATCACGAAGACTGGGCCGCCCCCCGAGGCCATCTGGGTCAGCATCCACAACATCGATGTCTCCGACGCTGCCGACGTGTACGTGCCGGCTAGCGCCATCTCGAGCATCTCTCGGGCTTTCCTGGACTTGATGCGGGTGCCAAGCCAGTGGCCAACACTTATTCGATCCCACTGTGCGGCTCTCTTGGCACTCCACGGTGTTTCCAGCGGAATCGACTTGCACATCTGGATGACCTCGAGCAGGCCGGCGCCAAGGTTCGCGATGGCCCATGGGCTCATGCTCCACGGAATGGTTCCGCGATAGCGATGCGTCGTGCCGTCGACGATCATCATCGCGTCACCACCGGTGTACTGCTTGTACTCGGCTACACCGAACTCGCTCATCAACGCATAGATTCGGTCCTGGCCCGGGCCAATCCAGGCGCCACCTCGATCGACCCACGTCCCATCGGGTAACACCTCGGTGAATGTGCGCCCACCGACCCGGTCACGGGCTTCCAGCAGCGCGATCGAGCGTCCCGCCTGTTTCAGGCGCAGTGCGGCGACCAGTCCGGCAAAACCCGCACCGACGATGCAGTAATCGACATCCGTCATCATCCACCTCGTATCGGCAGTTGACTCGGCAGCTCCAATCTGAAAGTTACTCGCCGACCGACGGAGGAAAGCACGATTGAGCGAGTTCGTCGAGGCGTGCCGATACCCGGGCAGTGCCGCCTCCCCTCGCGCTGCTTGGGCGCCATCGACTCGGCACTCGTAGGCGGTCACCGCGCAGCTGTTAGCGTGGCGACCGTGAACTCCTCGCGCGTGTACCCGTCCGTCGCACTTGCCGCCTGCGCCGCCTCATTCGTTGTGACGCTGGTTGCGTGCGGCTCCGATACGGAGGCCAAGTCAGCACCCGCCGACCCGCCCGCCACGACCAGCGGATGCCCCACGGCAGCGCCGCAGAACACTGGCACACCTGAGTGGACGCTGGCGGGAAGCACCGGGAATGTCGCCGTCTCCGGCTCCACCGACACCGCGGCGCCGAGCGTCAACGTGACCGCCCCATTCAGCGTGGCCGAGACCCAGGTGCACACACTCCAGGCTGGATCCGGACCGATCGTCGGAGATCTGGCCACAGTGTCGGTCTGCTACATGGGCGTCAACGGACGTGACGGCTCCGTGTTCGACAGCGCCTACACGCGTGGCACACCAGCCCAGTTCCCGCTTAATGGAGTGGTACCGGGATTCAAGAAGGCCATCGCGGGGCAACATGTCGGCTCGACTGTCGCCGTCGCGATGGTCCCCGCCGACGGCTATCCGTCCGGGCAACCCAGCGCCGGTATCCGTCCGGGAGACACACTCGTCTTCGCGATCAAGATTCTCAACGCATCAAACTGATTTAGCGCGCCGGCTCCGGTGCCGTCGACTGCGTGTTCTCGACGGCGCCGAACGCGGCCACACTCACCGCCGAGACGACCGCAACCACGAACGCCAGGGCAACAAGCCAGCCCAATCCCGGGCGCGCGCCGTCGCCCAACAGCAGTACACCGGTCACACCGGGTACGACCGTCTCCCCGACCACCAATGCCGCGGCCGCACCGTTCACCGAACCCACTTGCAGCGCCACGGTAAACAGGTAGAAGCCGCCCACCCCCGCAAGGATCACCGCGTAGGCAGCGGGATCGGACAGCAGGACCTTCACCCGTAGCGGATCGAGCCCGTCAAGCACTCTGACCGCGACAGACATTGCGCCATAAAGAATCCCGGCCAACAACCCCGCCGGGATCGCCGCGCGTGAGCCCAAGAGGCGAATGAGGCCCAGGCCGGTGAGCAGCACTGCCACCGATGCGACCAGCACACCCCAGTGAACCGATGGCGTCGCGGAATCCTCCCCACGAGGACCGGCGGTCAACGCCAGCACGCATAGCGACAGCAATACGGCCGAGATGGCGAGCCAGTCCCGTCGTTGCAGCCGCACACCCAGTACGGCGATGCCGAGCACCGCGGTGACCGCCAGGTTCGCACTCATGATCGTTTGGGAGAGAAACAGTGGAATCAACCGCGCCGACACCAGGGTGCCCGCGAACCCGACGAGATCGAGAACCATCCCGGCGATGAATGCCGGCGTCAGCATCGCGGCAATTGTCGAACTCAGTGACGGTGCACCGTTATCGGAGCGCCCGTGAACGTTCGCCGCGGATTGGCGGGCACCGTATCCCTGCAGGACGGACGCGGTTCCGTATCCCAGGCAGGCCAGCACGGCCGCCGCAATACCGATCAGCATGAACGAGCACTGTCACTGCGGGCTGTCGTCGACATCGGTCGATTCTATTGGCAGCAGCTGGGATCCAGGACCGTGCACAACGCGGTCAGCGCATCTGGAACCGGCCGGTGATAGACGTTCATTCCGCGGCGGTCCGATTCCACCAGCCCCGCCTTTCGCAACTGATTCATGTGGTGACTGACGGTTGACTCGGTGAGTCCGAGGATGCCCGCGAGGTCACCGCTGATGATCTCGCCCGTGGGCGCGCCAAAGAGCTGGGACATGATCTTGACCCGTACCGGATCGGCGAGCGCCTTGAGCCGCAGCGCGACCTCCAGGGCCTGTTCGTCGCTCATCGGACCGGCCGCCACCGGTGCGCAGCACACAGGAGCGGTGGTATCTACCACGGGAAGAGCCTTGGGCATGGTTCCAGCATCCCGAATTCTTTGACATATGTCAAAGACATGGCACACTGGGCACATCCGATAGGTTCGATGAATGTCTCATTAGTTCCGGAGGTGAACCGGTGTCCCGCGTACAGCTGGCTCTCAACGTCGACGACCTCGATGCGTCAATCGACTTCTATTCAAAGCTTTTTGGCGTACAACCGGCCAAACGTAAGCCCGGATATGCCAACTTTGCGATCGATTCCCCACCGCTGAAGCTGGTGTTGTTGGAGAACCCGGGCCACGGCGGCACGATCAACCACCTCGGAGTACAGGTCGAATCCAGCGAGCAGGTCCACGCCGAGATCGGCCGATTGACCGATGCAGGCATGTTCACCGAGGAAGAGATCGGCACCACGTGTTGTTTCGCGACACAAGACAAGGTCTGGGTCACCGCACCTGATCGTGAAAAGTGGGAAATCTACACGGTTTTGGCGGATTCGGAAACATTCGGCACCAGTCCAGAACTCCTCGCCGAAGACAGCGACCGCACCTGCGGGCATCCCGAGTGACTACACCCGCTGCACCGAGATTGTCGATGCTGGACCGGTTTCTGCCGGTGTGGATCGGACTCGCGATGGCGGCCGGGTTGCTGCTGGGTCGCTGGATCCCCGGGCTGAATAGTGTGCTGGAAAGAGTTCAGGTCGAAGGGATCTCGCTGCCTATCGCGGTCGGGCTGCTCATCATGATGTACCCGGTATTGGCCAAGGTGCGCTATGACCGCCTCGGTGCCGTCACCGCCGACCGCAAGCTGCTCATCGGCTCGCTGGTCTTGAACTGGGCGCTCGGCCCGGCGTTGATGTTCGCGCTCGCCTGGCTACTACTACCGGATCTGCCCGAGTATCGCACCGGGCTGATCGTCGTCGGACTGGCGCGGTGCATCGCCATGGTGATCATCTGGAACGACCTTGCGTGCGGTGATCGGGATGCGGCGGCCGTGCTCGTCGCCCTGAATTCGATCTTTCAGGTGCTCATGTTCGCGGTCCTGGGTTGGTTCTATCTATCCGTCCTGCCCGGTTGGCTGCATCTGCCGCAAACCGTCATCGCCACCTCCCCGTGGCAGATAGCCAAATCTGTACTCCTGTTCCTGGGGATCCCATTCGCGGCCGGATACTTCTCCCGCCGTATCGGCGAACAGGCCAAGGGACGCACCTGGTACGAAACCCGATTCCTGCCGATCATCGGCCCCTGGGCGCTATGGGGACTGCTGTTCACCATCGTGATCTTGTTCGCGCTCCAAGGCGCTCAGATATCTTCTCGGCCTTGGGATGTTGCACGTATCGCGGTGCCGCTACTCGCCTACTTCGCAATCATGTGGGGCGGCGGATACCTGCTCGGCGCTGCCCTGAGGCTGGGCTACCCACGCACCACCACGCTCGCGTTCACCGCCGCCGGCAACAACTTCGAACTGGCCATAGCTGTCGCGATCGCCACCTGGGGCGCCGCCTCCGGCCAGGCCCTGGCCGGTGTCGTCGGCCCCCTGATCGAAGTGCCCGTGCTGGTCGCCCTCGTATACGTGTCCTTGGCGCTGCGACGCCGCATTGTGCATGCCCCTCAACCGGATTCGATCGGCACCGTAGGCCAGAAGGTGACCCAATGACCCAAGTCAAGCCCACTGCGCTCTTTCTGTGCACGCACAACGCGGGCCGCTCTCAGATGGCACTTGGATTCTTCACGCATCTAGCCGGCGACCGGGCGGTTGCCTGGTCGGGCGGCTCAGAGCCCGGAAAGGAAATCAACCCCGCCGCAGTCGCAGTCATGGCCGAGCTCGGCATCGATATCACCGGCGAGTACCCGAAACCGTGGACCGAAGAGATCGTGCGAGGAGCCGACGTCGTCGTCACCATGGGCTGCGGTGACACCTGCCCGTACTTCCCCGGGAAACGTTACGAAAACTGGGAGCTACCCGACCCCGCAGGTCAGCCGCTGGAAGTGGTGCGCCCGATCCGGGACGACATCGAACAACGGGTCCGCCATCTGCTCGCCGAGCTCAACGTCGCTCACTAGGCGGCCATGATGATCCGGAGCGCCGCGGAGACTTCGTCCTCCTTAGGAGAATCGAGCAGAGGCATCTGCGCCGCCAGACGCATGATCAATCGCGCCAGACTCCTGTTCGTACGAGCCGGCACCATGAGAATCCGCACCGTCCGATGCTCACCCCGAAGCGTGACCACCCAATGGAACGGACGGTTGGTGAGCGACGGAGGCATGACCGCCGACCGCATGCTCGATCGAGGTGACCCCGCCTTCCAGTTCAGTGACACCTCGCTGACCCCGCCGATGTGCCCGGACAGCTCTTCCACCAACGGGGAGAGTTCCCGCGCGATGAATCCGTCGTCCTGCGGCCACCATGCCCCGTTCATCCTGCCGGTCTTACGTGGACCGAGCGTGAAGCGAATGGGAGGGCCGGGGTACTCAGCCTGTGTCATGCGTACTTCCTTGTTGCTCAGCGGGACTCAAACAAACGGAATCCGTATGAGCCAAACCAGTCGGCGCTAGGACATGCCACGGCGATAGTTACGTCACGGACACTACTCCCCTTTTGATGGATGCGGAGGTGGCGACTTGCAAATATTTGGCGCTCAACGCCTTTCGATGAATCGAATTGACAATCGACCAATGCCGTCGGCGAATGCGCATGACGGTCCGCCGCACGCGGTGAGACGGTCACGGAATGCTCTCAATTAGACGAGTAATCGCTGAACATACCTGCGGGCCGTCAAGACATGCTAGATTTCTGTAACTGCTGGATACGGGTACTGCTAGTTGCGGTTTCTGTCTGGCCCCCACTATGAGGACGTATCCATGCAGAAGGCTTTCACCGACCTGGAGCTGCTCCATGAGCTTGAGCCCGTGGTCGAGGAGAATGTCCATCGCCACCTCGGCGTCACCAAGGACTGGAACCCGCATGACTACGTCCCCTGGTCAGAGGGCAAAAACTACAAGGCCCTAGGCGGCCAGGACTGGGATCCTGAGCAGTCCAAGCTCTCCGAACTCGCCAAGATCGCCATGATCACCAACCTGCTGACCGAGGACAACCTGCCCTCGTATCACCGCGAGATCGCCATGAACTTCACCATGGACGGACCCTGGGGTACCTGGGTGAACCGGTGGACCGCTGAGGAGAATCGCCACGGAATCGCCATCCGTGATTACCTCGTGGTGACTCGCTCGGTGGACCCGATCGAACTCGAGAAGCTGCGCATCGCACAGATGACCAGCGGGTTCTCCCCCGGCCAGAACCGCCAGAACATACCGTTCTCCGAGAGCCTGTTCGACTCGGTGGTGTACGTGACGTTCCAGGAGCTGGCCACCCGTGTCTCGCACCGCAACACCGGCAAGGCCTGCGCCGAGCCCATCGCCGATGAGCTGCTCAAGCGCATCTCCACCGATGAGAACCTGCACATGATCTTCTACCGCAACATGGTGACCGCCGGCCTGGAGATCGCCCCGAACCAAGCGGTCAAGGCTGTCCACAAGGTGCTCGACAACTTCACGATGCCCGGTTACACGATTCCCGGCTTCCGCCGTAACGCGGTCACCATCGCCACCGGCGGTGTCTACGACCCGCAGTCCCACCTCGATGAGGTGGTGCTGCCGGTGCTGCGCAAGTGGCGCATCTTCGAGCGTGACGACATCAACGGCGAAGCCGAGTGGTACCGCGAGGACCTGGCCCGCATCGTCGGCGATCTCAGGAAGACCTCCGAAGACTTCGAAGAAGTCAAAGCCAAGTACCTGGAGCGCCAGGCCAAACGCGCCGAACGCAACGCCGCCAAAGTGCTCGTATAGACGGGATTACGCGTTCGCTACCGCGCTGCCCTGTGTGGTCGACGGAGCGTTGCGCTTCGGCGCCGTGCGATAGTGCGTCAGATAGATCATTACGCCGGTGAAGAACAGCCCGCCGACCAAATTGCCTAGCGCGGTGGGAAATTCGTTCCACAAGAAGTAGTCGGCCCAGGTGAAATCGGCGCCCAGCAGAATGCCGATCGGAAACAGGAACATGTTCACCACGGAATGCTCGAATCCCATCGCGAAGAACAGCATGATCGGCATCCACATCACCAGAACCTTGCCGACGACGTCCTTGGCCAGCAGCGCGCCCACCACACCCGTGGAGACCATCCAGTTGCACAGCATGCCCCGGACGAAAACGGTGAGCCATCCGGCGACGCCGTGATCGGCGTACCCGAGCGTGCGGTCGGATCCTATGTGCGCGAGTTTTTGTCCATACGCGGCGAACTGATTGCCCGCATCATTGATCGACACATCGAAGCCGTACGTGATGTACACCGCCATGAGTACCGCGACCGTCAACGCCCCCGCGAAGTTCCCCAGAAACACCAGCCCCCAGTTCCGCAGAACCCCAACGGTTGTCACGCCCGGCCGCCTGGCAAGGTAGGCCAACGGCGCCAGCACGAACACCCCGGTCAGCAGGTCGTAGCCCAGGAGATACAGCAGACAGAAACCAACCGGGAACAGTGCCGCGCCCAGAATCGGAGACCCGGTGTCGACGGTCACTTTGACCGCGAAGGCAGCGGCGAGTGTGAGCATCGCACCGGCCATGTACGCACGAATCAGCGTGTCCCGGGTCGACATGAAGATCTTCGACTCGCCGGCATCGATAAGCGCTTGGGCCAGCTCGGGCGGTTTCACGTACGTCAACGGTGGCTCCTTCAACTTTGGCGGCAGCGCGAGGCGATCTGAGCACCGTACAAATCCGGTGTTTCATTGACCGGCTCTCACTTGTCGTCGGGATGACAAGGTTCTCTCCGCCGTCTGTATCGTCACGGTGAGAAGTGCTGTATACCTCCGATTCTCGGTGCGATATGTCAAGTCGCGTCTAGTAGACGTCTCGCAGATACCGCTTACTGGCGACCAGTTCGCGCTTGTAATCGTGAGCACCCTCGGCCGAGAGCCGCCCATGTTTTTCAATGATTGAAGTCAGAGCGGTGTCGACGTCCTTGGCCATCCGGGATGCGTCCCCGCATACGTAGAGGTGGGCACCGTCCTGCAGCCATGCCCATAGCTCGGCACCGTTGTCCATCATCTTGTGCTGCACATAGACCCTGTCCTTCTGGTCACGAGAGAAGGCGACATCAAGCTTGGACAGAAAGCCGTCATCGGCCATGGTGGACAGGTCGTCTCGATAGTAAAAGTGTTGGGCAGCATGCTGATCGCCGAAGAAGAGCCAGTTACGGCCGGTGTGGCCGAGCGCTCGACGCTCGTGTAGGAATCCCCGAAACGGTGCGATTCCGGTTCCCGGGCCAATCATGATCATCGGAGTCCGCGACTCCTCCGGGGGTCGGAAATGCGGGGACTTCTGCAGAAACACGGGAACCGGCGTGTGATCGGCGCGGTCGGCAAGGAATGTCGAGCACACGCCCCCTCGTTCGGCGCCGCCAGTCCCCCGGTATCGGACGACGGAGACCGTCAACTGGACTTCGTGCGGGCTGACCAGCGGGCTGGAGGAAATCGAATAGCAGCGGGGGGTCAACCGCACCAATACGTCCTGCCACTGCTCGGCGGTGGCTCGGACGGGAAATTCTTGCACGGCATCCACGCCGTTGCGGCCAATCACCCATGATGCAAGGTTCTTTCGTGCCTCATGGAGGTCCTTGGCCGCTGCCGTGTTGGTGGTGTTGTCGGCGAGGAAGCTCAGCAGATTCGGGGTTATCCGCCCGATGTCGTAGGAGTAGGTGAGCGCATCGCGCAGGGTCCGTTCTGCACCGTCGACCTCGACGATTTCGTCGGCACGCAGCCCCGTGCCGGAGAGCCAGGCGTCCACGGCGCTGTCGCAGTTGGTCGGGCAGACCCCGAGTGCATCGCCAACACTGTAGGCGACGCCATGCTCGGAGATGTCAAACCCGAAATGTCGCACCTCTTTTGAGGAGGAACGCGGTGTCAGCACAGTGTTACGAGTCAAACGGGCCGCGACGGGACTGTTGCGGGTGAACGGTTCGGGTGCGCCTGTGCTCGAAGGTCGGGGGCTTGCGGCCGGGACCGCCACCGGGGCGACCGGCTCCTCCTGGGTCGTGATCAGATCCGTCACCTGACGTGCCCATTGCGCCAGGGGCTCGTCATCGTAGATCTCGCAATCGAGCCGGTCCATCAAACGGACCGCGCCCAGACTTGCCAATCGTTCATCGATGGATTTGGCGTGCCCGCAGAAGTTCTCGTAGGCACGATCACCAATTCCCAAGACCGCAAAACGGATCCCGGTCAACTGCGTATCCGATGCATGCAGGCGGTCCCAGAAGTCGGCACCGTTATCAGGAGGGCCGCCGTCTCCGAACGTGCTCGTGACGACCAGGACGTCGGTGGCGGAGGCGAGATCGGCTATCCCGCAGTCATCCATGTTGACGATCCGCGGCGGCGCACCCGTGGAACTCAGCTGTGCCGCAAGGTTGGTGGCATAGTCCTCGGCATTGCCCGTCTGGGATGCCCACAGCACCAATGGCGTCGGCCGTGAGGCGGGTAGCGGTGCGCCGACCGGCCGTGGCGCCGAATCGCCGGTGCGGGAGTACATGCCCGCCAACGCTCCGTCGACCCAGAGCCGGACCAGATCACTAACGGGCGCCCCCGCGGGCAAGACGGGAACTCCCTCCCCTCCCCGCTCCAGAGTGGTGAAAAACCCAGCCAGGTAGACCTGTTCGCTCTCGACCAGATTGGGCACGGGCTGCGATGCCAGGCCGAGCGCTTCTGCGACGGGGTGCATGGATGTTGCCTCCGGTCGATCGGGTTGCTGGACGACCGCGATGGGTCGCATCCTGACCGCACACACTTTCAGCTCAGGCTGCAGCGAGTCGGGGTCCACGGCATCGCTCGTGAGTGCGTTGATAGCGAGGTACTCGCCGTGCTCGTCGTTCCAATGAAAGGGCACAAAGCAGTTGCCTGGCCGCACACGGTCCGTGACGAGCGCGGGCAGCACAGCGCGCCCGCGCCGCGAGTGCAATTCGACCGGTTGTCCGTCGGCGATGCCCATTTCGGCGGCGTCCTCGGGATGGATTTCGACGAAGGGGTCACTGTTGAGCTTGTTGAGCTTGGCCACCTGCCCCGTTTTGGTCATGGTGTGCCATTGATGTTGCAGGCGGCCCGTGTTCAAGATGAACGGGTAGTCGTCGTCGGGCAGCTCGCGCGCATCCATGTGCGGGCGTGGGTGAAAGACCGCACGGCGCGACGGAGTCGCGAACGCCAACCGCGGTTGATGCCCGGCAGCATCGACGAAAAGACTTTGGCTGACGCCGTCGTTCAGGTAGCGAATCGGGTGGCGATCGTTCGCATCGTCTGGAGGACACGGCCACTGCAACGGAGTGTCGCGCAGGCGCTCGTAGCTGGCTCCTCGAAGGTCGTAGCCCGTCTTCGGATTCCAGAACCGGCGAATCTCGTCGAACACTTCCTCACTGGACGCATAGCTGAACTGCTCACCAAATCCCATCGCGGTGGCGACTTGGCAGATCAACTGCCAATCGGGTCGGGATTCACCGATCGGGGCGATGGACTGCTGGAGCAAGGTGAGGTTGCGTTCCGAATTGATCATCACCGCGTCGGCTTCTGCCCACAAAGTGGCAGGCAGGACGATGTCCGCGTAGCGGTTTGTGGCGGTGGCCGCGTAGGTGTCCTGGGTAATGACCAGTTCCGCGGTCTCCAGCCCGGTGATCGTGGTTCCCCGATTCGCCACTGTTGCAACAGGATTAGTGCAGATGACCCAGCACGCCTTGATATTGCCCGCCGCCATGCTGTCGAACATCGCGATGGTTCCCGGGCCCACCTCGGTTCGGATGGTCTGCGGCGCCAGGCTCCACTCCTGTTCCACAAACGCTCGGTCATCGGCGCTGACCACGGATCGCTGGCCGGGCAGGCCCGGACCCATGTAGCCCATCTCCCGTCCACCCATGGCGTTGGGTTGACCGGTCAGTGACATGGGGCCGCTACCGGTACGGCAAATCGCACCGGTGGCGAGATGAAGATTGCAAATCGCGTTGGTGTTCCAGGTGCCATGCGTGCTCTGGTTCAAACCCATGGTCCAGCACGTCATCCACTCGCCGGCCTGTCCGATCATGGTGGCGGCGGCGCGGATATCGACTTCGGGGATACCGGTGATCTCGGCTACCACCTCGGGCGGATAGTCGGCCAGGAACTCGGGCATCGCCGCCCAGCCCTCGGTGTGCTCGGCGATGAACTCCTCGTCGATATCGCCGGACTTCACCAGAAGGTGAAGCAACCCATTGAGAAGCGCCAGATCGGTGCCCGGGTTGATCTGTAGAAACAAGTCGGCTTTGTCGGCGGTCGCGGTACGCCTCGGGTCCACGACGATGAGTTTCGCGCCGGCCTTCAACCGGTCGGCCATCCGGAGAAACAGAATGGGGTGACAATCAGCCATGTTTGCGCCGATGACGAAGAACACATCTGCGCTATCGAAGTCGGTGTAGGAACCCGGTGGGCCGTCCGCCCCAAGCGACTGTTTGTATCCGGTCCCGGCGCTGGCCATGCAAAGTCGTGAATTGGACTCGATGTGTACGGTGCGGATGAATCCCTTGGCCAGCTTGTTGGCCAGGTACTGCGCTTCGATCGACATCTGACCCGATACGTACAGCGCGATCGCATCGGGCCCGTGCTCATCGAGTATCGAACGCAGCCTCTGCCCGGCCTCGGTCACTGCGACATCCACGGGCGTCTCGACAAGCTCCGCGCCACGGGAAGGCCGGACGAGCGCAGTCTTCAGACGGCCGTCGACCGCCTCCATCAACTCGGCGTGGGTGGCCCCTTTGGTGCACAGGCGGCCGAAATTGGTCGGGTGAAGCTTGTCGCCCGATACCCGTGCAATGACCGGGCCACCAGGACCGGGCTTCGTCTGGACCTCGATACCGCAGCCCACACCGCAGTACGAGCACGCGGTACGCGTCGTACCCATCTCCCCTGGAGTGGCCATGTCACCACAGTGACCCGGATGTGTTTCCCCATCGTTTCCGTGGACATTATGGAAAAGAAAAACCCACCTCACAGTGCGGCCAACGCTCCTGTAAGCCTCGGCCGACCGCTCGGGACCGGACGCGCCCAGTGCGATCGGGCGCCGTCTACGACAGAATCGGGTGGACTGGCCGATGAGAGGACAACGAATGACGGATTGGGATGTGGTCGGCCGGGCGAACTATGTGTCATTGACGAGCTACCGCAAAGACGGTGCGGCGGTATCCACGCCGGTCTGGATTGCCCCCGCCGATGGCAAGCTCTACTTCTTCTCGGAGGTCGCGGCGTACAAGATCAGACGTATTCGGCGCAACCCAGCGGTGACGTTGCAGCCCTGCGGTATTCGAGGGCAGCTCATCCCCGATGCACCGGTGGTGGCGGGCACCGCGCGCGTCCTGGACTTCGATGACACTCGCAGGGTCCGCAAGATCGTTAATCGGAAGTACTGGCTGTTGGGGCCGTTGAGTGAATTTGGAGTCTGGATTACCCGTCGTCAGCAGGCATCGGTGGCCATCGAGATCTCCCCCGGCCCCGAGGCCCCGTAGCTGAGCTACGCGTTTATCTGAACTCCGCTTCCACTCAAGCGGCAAAAGAGCCGTATCCAAAATCCATCTGTCCGCGGCGTACGGATAAGCAATGCGAAGCAGCTTCGCCGAGCAAATCTGTTTCAGGAATAGTTATTGCCACGGAACCCGCACGGAATCGCATTCGGTCGCCGCGACGCATCCCTATGCGTCTCAGCCCCTCCGGATACTGCTTTGCAATAGCTCGACAGCAATGAATCAATGCGTACCGCGAGATTCTTGCCGCTTGCCCTCACCGTGGTGAGCCTAAACAGACATATCCGCTGCTATCGGCCATCGTGCACCGCCGTGGACGCAAGCAGCTAAAGCGTGATGGGGACCCAATGGAATTCGCTCGTTCAATCTCAGAGAAGCCGGAACAATTCGCAAACAACTTGAGCACTTGCGAGCTGAAGATTCATCCCGCCAGGTAAGCCGGGTGCCAGTCGGGATTGTGCAGTATGTTCATTCGCAAAAGTAAACACACAGCATCGGCGCCTCGGGGAATTTATGAAGCTTGAGCAGGTATTTGATCGACAGCACAATGCGCTGACGCTGTGGCGTCTCATTCTCGCGATCGGCGTGGTCTTCTACCATTCCTGGCCCCTTACCGGCCGCGAGATTGCCTACGAGCCGATCGTGCGGCTGCTCAGTAATATTTTTGCCGACGGATTCTTTGCCATCTCAGGTTTCCTCATCACTGCCGCGTGGATGCGTCGCCCATACCTGAAGGAGTATTGGGCCTCACGCGTTTTGCGTATTTTCCCCGCGCTATGGGTGTGTCTGCTCGTAATCGCCTTCGTGATCGCTCCGATCACGGCCAAGGTCCAGAACACGCCGATTTCGTTGTCGGCAGAGCTCGGATACGTCATCAACAACGCGCTGCTCAACGTGGCGTACATCGGCATCGACGGCACTCCCGCCGATGTGCCGTTTCCGGGGGTCTGGAACGGATCTATCTGGACTCTTTTCTTCGTTCTGCTCTGTGACGTAATGGTCTCCGTCCTTGGCTTCCTGGGACTTCTGAAGCGCCGTTGGGTTATTCCCACTCTGTTCGTCTTGGCAACAGTCTGGGCGGCTTACGTCTCCTACACCCCGCCGATGTTCAGCTGGCCACAGATGCTGGCCCGGTTCTTCGTCGTCTTCCTCGCGGGCGCGATGTTCTACCAGTACCAGGACCGGATACCTGCCCGCTGGTCCTTGGTCGTGCTCAGCGCCGCCATTGTCATGGCGTCCGGATTTACCCAGAACTATCGAGTCATCGGTGCCCTGCCCCTGGCGTACGCCATCATCGTTTCGGGTGCCCTGATCCGTAGAGCGCGGCTGCGCAACGATCTTTCGTACGGCGTGTACATCTACGCATTCCCTATCCAACAGATGCTTGCCAGCTTCTGGCTTGTCCGCTTGAACCCTGTCGTGTTCTTCGTCATCGCCACGGCGGCCACCTTGCCGGTAGCCGCATCGAGTTGGTTCGTGGTGGAAAAGCGGGCGACCGAGCTCAAAACCCGGATCTTCCGCAGGTCCCCCACACCGGCCGCGGCGCAACGGCCGGTGACGCCGTAACGGCGCCACCAGTTGCATTGGGGTTCAATGAGGTTGCCAGCCGGATCGAAGTGTTCATGTGAATGGCAGACCACTGCGCGATCTTGGTGCTAGCTTCTGCTCTTGTGTCCCCCTTCGCGCCTCGCCTCATCGTCGAGCCGGACGACGGCCTGGAACCGGTTCGTCAGTTCATTGAGAGCGCAGAAACATCGCTTCTCATCAAACAATTCACCTTCACCGAGGAAGGCTTGATCGACGCCGTCATCGCGAGACGTCAGGCGGGTGTCGACATTCGGGTGATGCTCAACCCGCAGCGATCCGGGGGCGATCGCGCCAACGACGACACCTTCGACAGGCTCACCACGGCCGGGGTGAACGTCGCCTGGTCTAGTCCGAAATTCTATGTGACGCACGAGAAATCGATAGTCGTCGATGGCAAGGCCGCACTGGTGGCCACCTTCAACCTATGCGAGAAATACTTCACGCGGACACGCGACTACGGCGTCATCACTGTCGTGCCCAGTCATGTCAAACAGATCGTCGAAGTGTTCGAGGCCGACTGGGAACACCGCGACTGGGTACCTTCACTCTTCGACGGCCTGCTGTGGAGCAATGCGAACTCCCGCTATCACATGGCGGAGTTCATCGACGCGGCTGAGCAGCGGCTCGACATTCAACATCCGAAGTATGTCGATGCTGTCATCTTGGACCGTGTTGCCGCGGCAGTGGACCGGGGTGTCAGGGTGCGCGTGCTGTGTGGGGGCAGGCACGGCATCAGTGAATGGGACATTCTGGACACGTTCGCATCGCTGCGGACATTGCGTCGCATCGGAGTGAAGGTGCACAAGCAGAAGAACCTGAGGGTGCACGCCAAATTACTCATCATCGACGACACCCGGGCACTGGTGGGCTCGATGAACATCGATCGCAGCGCCTTCGACCTGCGCCGTGAACTTGGGATCACGATCACCGACCCACCCGTGGTTGCCCGGCTGAAAGACGTCTTCGACACCGACTGGGATCTCTCCCATCAGTACGACCCGCCGGATCCGCTGGATTCACGTCAACACTATGAGGACGACTTCCCACACGATCCGGAACTCATGCATGAGTAGCGGTGACAACGATCCCCCGTTGCCACGGGTGTCCCTGTTTCGCTTGGCGTGGACGTTCAACCACATAGCGCTGGCCTCGTTCGGGGGTGGTTTGTCGGCGTGGTCGCGCGAGGTGCTCGTCGTCGAGAGGAAGTGGCTGGGTGAGGAAGAATTCCTGTCCGCGATGACGATGTGCCGAATCCTGCCGGGCGCCAACCAGATCAACATGGCCGTATTCGTTGGCACCAAGATGCGCGGTGCACTGGGCGCCATCGCGGCCGTCGTCGGGCTCTGCCTGATACCGCTGGTTCTGGTGTTAACGGTGTCGTACTTCTACTTTCGCTTCAAAGAGGTACCCGCCGTCAAAGGCGTACTGCATGGCGCTTCCGCCGCCGCCGTAGCGCTCACCCTTGCGATGGTGATCAAGACCGGACAGAAGTGCCTCACCAGCCTGATCCCGGTGCTCCTGTTCGCCGCCAGCTTCGCGCTCAACGGACTGATGCGCTGGCCCCTGCTGGCGACACTCGCACTCCTTGCCCCGCTGGCCCTCTTCTGGGCGTGGCCCAGAAAGGCGGCCGCGTGAACACCTACTGGCAGCTGGTGGTGTTGTTCGGATCGCTGTCGCTGATGTCCATTGGCGGCGGTAATGCGGTGCTGCCGGAGATGCACCTGCGCTCAGTGCGCGACGAACACTGGTTGACCAATTCGCAATTCGCCGACATCTTTTCGATCTCCCAGACCACACCGGGCCCCAGCATTCTGATCGTGGCGATGGTCGGGTATGCCGCGGGCCTTCCTGTCGGTGGCATCGCGGGAGGCATCCTCGGCGGAGTCATCGCGACGGTCGGCATGGTGTTTCCCGCCGCCTCCCTGGTGTATGCGGTAACGCGATTCTGGCAGCGGGCACAGAAGTCGAAATGGCGCACCGCCGTTGAGAGGGGCTTGGCGCCGCTGACAGTCGGGCTCATCCTGGCGACCTCCCTGGTGATGAGCCGAGCCGCGGATCACGACTGGCGTGCCTACACGGTCACCGGAATCTGCACCCTGATCTTCGTCTTTACGAAGACAAATCCGTTGATCGTGGTCGCCGCCGCCGGAGTGCTCGGCTATCTAGGTCTTGTCTAGTACCAGATCAGCGCCAACCGAAGCCGGGTCCACCAAACCCGACCCCGAATCCGTCGTCGCCCGGCCACATCCACGGCGTCGTGAGCTCATCGTCATCGGTGCTTTGGGTGCAGGCGGCGTCAGGGCCCAGACCTCCCGAGAACTGACACTCGGGCTCACCCCGAGCCGGCGTGGCAAGAATCAGCATCGCCGTCAATGCTGCTGTGGCACATGCGCTGTAACGCATTTCCATCCCCCTCCTTCGTCGCAATAACGTGCGGGGTTAGCATGAGATTAGCACCGCATTCGCGGCTCGGTAGGCCATAGAGTGAGGTACTCGCGTGCCCTGATCTGCGACGCTACCTCCGCTTGCGACAATGGCTGCATGGTTGAGCAGAGCCTCTGGATGCAGAAAGTCGCGGCCAATCCGAACCATTCGCATTGGTACATCGAACGGTTTCGCGCCATGGCGCGTGAGGGTGCGGATTTGGCGGGCGAAGCTCGCTTTGTGGACGCGATGGTTCCTCGTGGCGCCCGGGTCCTCGACGCCGGGTGTGGCTCCGGCCGGGTGGGCGGGTTTCTGGCGGCCGCCGGTCACTGCGTGGTCGGCGTCGACGTCGACCCGGTGCTCATCGAGGCGGCCGAGCAGGACCATCCCAGTTCACGGTGGATCGTCAGCGATCTCGCCGACCTCGACCTGCCGTCGGCCGGTATCGCCGAGCCATTTGACGTCATCGTGTCAGCGGGCAATGTGATGGCGTTTCTCGCCCCGAGCACACGGGTTCAGGTGTTGAAACGCCTGCGCGGACACCTCGCGGAAGATGGCCGCGCGGTGATCGGCTTCGGCGCCGGCCGTGACTACGAGTTCGCCCGATTCCTCGACGACGCCGCCGAAGCAGGTCTCGCTCCGGACCTCCTGCTGTCCACCTGGGACCTGAGGCCCTTCACCGATGACTCGGACTTTCTCGTCGCACTGTTGCGAAGGGACAACACCCCGCATGAGCTCTGAGGCCATCGTCCGAAGCAAGTCGCAATCGTTGGTGCTCGTGGGCATCGCGTATCTCATCGCCGTGGGCGTGGCCGCCAGCTGGCTCATCTGGGGTCCAGGTACCGGCCGCATGTGGCTGGACACTTTGATCGCCGATGTGCTGGCCACGGTGGTGATATTCGTCTTCAGCAGGCTGTACCGCAATTCGAGCTTCTACGACGCCTATTGGAGCGTGATACCCCCGCTGCTGCTGGTCTACTGGTGGAGTCAGTCCGGGGTACATGAGTTGCGTTGTTGGCTCATCGCGATGGTGATCGCGCTGTGGGCTGTGCGCCTCACCGCCAACTGGGTGTATTCGTTTCCTGGTCTGCACCATGAGGATTGGCGCTACCCGATGCTGCGCGCCAGTGCCGGCCGATGGAGCTTCCTGGCCGATCTGGTCGCCATCCATCTCATCCCCACACTGCTGGTCTTTCTCGGGATGGTGCCGGCGTATGTCGCGGTAACGCGCCCCGGCGGCGACCTGGTCTGGCTGACGACGATCGCGTGTCTGGTCGGCCTCGCGGCTGTAGCTCTGGAGCTGGTCGCCGACGTGCAGATGCACCGCTTCACCGGCAACCGTCGTCCCGGTGAGGTGATGGACCGCGGCCTGTGGTCATGGTCTCGGCATCCAAACTATTTCGGAGAGTTCAGCTTCTGGCTCTCCCTGGCACTCTTCGGTATTGCGGTCTCCCCCGCAGATGCGTGGTGGCTATGCCTCGGCGCCGCGGGCATGTTGGGGATGTTCCTGGGCTCGAGCATCCCGATGATGGAGCAGCGCAGCCTGCAGCGACGGCCCGAGTACCGAGATGTCATCGCACGGGTATCCCGATTTGTGCCCCGCCCTCCACGGACATCGGCGTGAGCCGCAGGCGGGTCCTTATCGCCGGGCTCGGCGACAGCGGCCTGCTCACGGCGATCCGGCTCGCCCGCCACAGCGATGTTGCCGGAATCTCCGCCAAACCCGGGTTGGTCAGTGGCCAAGAGTTAGGGGTACGGCTTTCACGCCCCGACGAATGGGCACGGAACTACTGGGTGCCGTTTGACCGGTTCCACAGACTGGACCGTGTCCGTACCGTGCATGCCCGGCTCACCGGCGTCGACTTCAGCGCCCGAACGGTTTTCGCCCAGAGCAGTGACGGCGTATCGCTTGCGGAACCATACGACACTTTGGTCATCTCGACCGGTGTCAGTAACGGCTTCTGGCGACAGCCCACACTGCAATCCCATGCCGAGGTCGCTGCGGAGCTGCGCGCGGCGCACCTGCGACTGGCCGCGGCGGGAACGGTAACCGTCATCGGTGGAGGGGCAGCCGCTGTGAGCAGCGCGGCCAACATCGCGATCACATGGCCCAACCTGCGTGTCGACCTGTATTTCCCCGGTGAGCGTGCACTCACACAGCACTCGCCGCGAGTATGGCACCGGATTCGGCAGCGGCTCAACGACCTCCGCGTGGGGCTGCACCCCGGACACCGTGCACTCATCCCCGACGGATTCACCGGCGACCGAATCACCAGCGACCCGGTTGAATGGATTTCCGGGCAGTCGCCGGTCTCCTCCGATGCGGTGCTGTGGGCGATCGGCCGGGTCCAACCCAATACAGACTGGCTGCCCGACGAGATACTCGACCAACACGGATTTGTCCGTGTGACACCACAACTGCAGGTTCCCGGCTACCCCGACGTCTTCGCCGTCGGAGACGTCGCGGCCACCGATGCGCTGCGCACCTCGGCTCGCAATCGAGCCGACCGGCTGGTGGCTCACAATGTTCGCGCCGGAGTATCCGGGCGGCCTTTGCGTGCCTACCGCCCACCCAGGTACCGGTGGGGCTCGGTTCTCGGCGTACAGCCCGACGGGCTGGAAGTCTTCGCCCCCTCCGGTCACGCCTTCCGCTTCCCCGCATGGTCAATCGACCGCGTACTGCAACCCTGGATCATCAAACGCGGTATCTACCATGGCATCCGCGATAACACGGCGCCGCCGGGCGTCGGCACACTCAAGCCTCTCCGGAAGGATTGACCTCATGAACATCGGCAGCACGATCGTGATGGGCGCATGTGCCGGGCTGGTGACACTCGCCGCCGCGTGCGGGTCATCTACCCCCGTGTCCGAACGTGAACCGTTGAGCCGCACTGACTTACAGCGCCATGATCTGAGCATCCCGGGCCGCGAGGCACTACAGACACGTGTCGATTTTCAGCCGGGAGCCACGGCTGCCCGCCACAAGCATCCCGGTGAGGAGATCATCTACGTACTCAAGGGCACGCTGGTCTACGACATCGACGGTCAGGGTTCACAGAGCGTCACCGCCGGAGATGTCCTTTTCGTCCCCGCCGAGACTTTCCATTCCGTTCGCAATGTCGGTGATGACGAAGGTTCGGAACTGGCAACCTACGTCGTCGACAAGGACAAGCCGCTCGTGGTACTGGCCAAGTAGGACGGTCAGTGCTTGATCTCGTGACGGATCTGGCCGTTCATCATCGTCATCGTGACCGTCGCCTTGTGGATGTCGTGTGGGTCTCCCTCAAGGATGTTGCGGTCGAGCACGATGAGATCGGCAAGCTTGCCGACCTCCACCGAGCCGACCTTGTTCTCCATCCGGATCTGGTGCGCGGCACCCAGCGTATTGGCCTGCACCGCCTGCGCCGCCGACAACTTCTGGTCGGTGGGGCTGAGCACCTCGGCATTCGGGTCACCGATCAGCTGACGGGTCACACCGATCTGGATTGATTCGAGTGGCTTGTAGGTGGAGAAGTACCCCGCCGCAGGCCAATCCGTTCCCAGTGACACTCTTCCGCCGGCGTGCAGTATGTCCTGGATCCGGTAGAAGTTGTCCTTGCGGGGCGCGCCATATCGGGCCGCCAGGTTGACCACGGTGTCGGGGTCGGCGGAGAACCAGTTCGCGGAGAACTGGGCTCCAACCCCAAGCTTGGCAAATCGGGCGTTGTCCGCGTCATCGACATAGATCAGGTGCGCGATTGTATGCCGGCGGTCCCGGGCGGGATTCTTGGCGATCGCCGCCTCAAACGCATCCAGTGCCGCCCGTACCGTGCGCTCCCCGCACGCGTGCACATGCATGTCGATACCCGCGGCATCAATCTGGCCGACCAGCTGGCCCCACTGCTGCTCGGTGAACGGTGACGTTCCGATCGAATCGGGTTTGTCCGCATAAGGATCGAGCAGCCAGGCGGTGTAGCCGCCTTGGGTGCCGTCGCCCATGATCTTGATCATCCCCACCTGAACGAGGTCGCTCGCGATCTCGTCACGAGTCTGGGTGAACATCGATACCGCATCATCGAAAGGGGGCGCCTTCACAACATAGGACGCCACCACGCGGAACGGTAACGCGCCCCTGCGCTCAATGTCGTTGTACAGCCCAAGAAACGCAGCCTGACTCCCGACCGGAGGAACACCGGCATCGAACACCGACGTGATGCCGGCCGCAGCCGCATGGGGCAGCCAGTCCTCAAGTGCTCGCTGCATGCTCTCGGCGGTAACCGGTTCGATGGCATCGATCAGGTCAAGCATCGCGCTGATCTCCAGGATGTAGCCGCTCGGCTCGCCCTTGCCATCTTTTGCGTAGTAGCTGAAGCCTGGGACCGGGTCGGGCGTATCTCGATGTATGCCAGCGACTTCCAGGGCTTTACTGTTGGCCCACATGCTGTGCGCATCGACGGCGAAGAAGAAGCCGGGCCGGTCCGGCAGGACACTGTCCAATTCTTGACGGGTCGGCCCCTCCGGCCCGAACATGTCGATACGCCAGCCAAATCCGCGTATCGGCCCATCCGGATTCTCCTTGGCGTATTTGGCAATAGCCGCCAGTGCCTCTTGTTTGGTCGAAACTTGCAGATTCACGCCGCTGCTGAGGAAGGCACCGAAGAACGGATGAATGTGCCCTTCCACAAACCCGGGCATGAGCAGCTTGCCGTCCAAATCGATGACGCGGGTGCCCGGGCCCACCATCGCCATCGCGCCCGCCTCATCACCAACATGTCTGATGGTATTGCCCTTCACGGCAACCGCTTCGGCCCATTCCTGATGCCCGGACACTGTGTAGACGCGGCCGTTCCGGAAGACGAAATCCGCCTCGGCACTGTCGGGGTTGGCACTGCCTGACGTGGACGACGAATCGGCCCCTGTAGAGCATGCGGCGACGGCGCCCGCCCCGAGCGCCACCGCGGCCGCAGCGCGCAGCGCCGTCCGGCGGGTGGTCTTCGTGCTCAACGACGAGAAATGCGGCGCCCATTCACATGCCATGCACATACCTGCACAATATTGCAGCCTATCCCCGCGTGGGATTGGAATAGACGCGGCCGGGCGCGATCAGAACTGCGGCGCGTCGTTCCTCAGCCATCACCCTGTCGTAGGTGTCCCAGTCGTCATGGGTACCGCCGGCCGCCTGGAAGATGTTGCGCAACAACAGCCTTAGCGTTTCCTCGTCGATACCGGCTTGTTGGTCGTCCGGGCCGATGATCTCGGCGACTCCCTCCACGGTCACCCACTGCCATCCGGCGCGCACCACGATGGTGGCCCGTGGGTCCGCCCGCAGGTGATCGAGCTTCCGGGTGCCCCCGGCCGCCACCAGCGCGACTGCTGGTTCACCGGTTCGGGGGTGGCGCATGACGCCGGCGTTGATCACCGATGACTGGACGCTGCCGTCGTTTCGAATCGTGCTGAGCACGCACAGCCCATGGTCACGATCGACCAGCTCGGCGAATGCGGATATGTCTGTCACGACTGGAATCCCTTCCATGTGCGGCCCCGACCGGCGCAATTCCAACTGTAGGCGCCGATCGTCTCGAGGGCGCGAGAGATTTTGAATCTGATTCAGAAAGATCTTGACGCCGCCTTCTCGATCACTACTTTCTGAATCAGATTCAAATACTGGAGGTGTCATGGTCGGCAACAAACGTGGTGTCGCCTCACGTGCCGCCCTGCTGGAGGCCGGTCGCGTCGCCTTCAGCACGCAACGGTACGACGAGGTCTCGATCGTGGATCTGGCCCGCGCCCTTGGCGTGGCCGCGGGCTCGATCAGCTACCACTTCGGTGGTAAGCGCGGCTTCTACCTGGCCGTGGTCGAGCAGGCGGCCGACGAATTCTGGGGTGAACTCGTCCAGATGCGCGGTCCGGCGCTGGCGCGATTGTCCGAGGGTGTCGGCAAGTTTCTGGATCGGGCACAGCAGGAGCCCGGCGCCTTCGAGGCGCTCCTGGCCGACGTGGCCGATGCCGAAGTACGGCGTGTTCGTGAACAACATCGCCAACGTCTGGCACACGCGTTGGCCGTGGAGATCACGGGAACCGAATCGACGCCGGTGCTGCGTGCGGCGATCAGTGGCTGCCTCTCATTCATCGAGGGCATCGTGCTGCATTGGATGCATACCGACGAGATCTCCCGCGACACTGTTCGCGATCTGATCATGGCCAACTTCTTCGGCACTGTCCTGAGCGCCGTGCAATCAGACCCTGATATCGAACTCAGCCAACGTGTGGTCGATGCCGTGGTGTCCGATGCGCAACTACGAACTGTGCTCGCCGGTCTGGCCTCCATAAGTCCCTCAACTAACAACACCAAGTAGCCGAAAGCACCGAGATGTCAACGATTTTGCCCACTGGGCCCTCCCCCGTCGTACACCATCCGATCGCACGCGCGGCCGCCTATCTGATCGGCCCGCGCGGTTTACGGGACATCGATCGGCTCCGCGGCGAGGTGGCGGGAAAGGTCGTCGTCGTCACCGGTGCCTCGTACGGGCTCGGCGCCGCCACCGCTGAACTCTTCGCACAGGCCGGTGCCAGGGTCGTGCTGGCCGCACGGTCCATGGAACAGCTCCGGATGGTTGCCTCCGGTATCTCCGAAAGGGGCGGCGAGGCAGCGGTTTACCCACTCGACTTGACATCCGAAGCCTCGATCACAGAGTTCGCCGAGGCGGTTCTCCATGATTTCGGTGCGATCGACTATCTGATCCACAACGCCGGTAAATCACTGCGCCGGTCGGTACACCTCTCCTACGACAGGCCCAAAGACGTCAACGCGACATCGGGCGCCAACTACGTGGGGCCCATGAGGCTCACCCTGGCGCTGCTACCCGGTATGCGGGCCCGGGGCGCCGGCCACATCGTCAACGTCTCGACAGTGGGCGTGATGTTCGGGGTGGTACCCAAGTGGGGCTTCTACCTGTCGTCCAAGGCCGCGTTCGACATCTGGATGCGCGCTGTCGGAATGGAAGCCCGCGGCGATGGGGTGACCCTGACAACTTTCTACGCGGGTCTGATGCATACCCGGATGAGCGCACCGAGCCGGTGGATGCGGCTACTTCCGGGACAGACCCCCCTCGACGCGGCTCGCGTGATCGCCCGCGCCGTCGTGGACAAACCCAGAACGTTGACGCCGGTGTACGGGCATCCCTCCGCGATATTAGCTCCGGTACTGCGCTTTCCGATGGAACCGATCCTCGGTTTCGTCTATCGGCGATTGGGTGATACCCAGGCCTCCCTGGCAAGGGTTACCGCAGGCCGGCCGGCTCCGACTCGTGTCCAGACATCGGACCCGGTGGGTGCTCATGCCGAATGAGTTCAGGCAAAGCCTCAGGCAGTGGGCTGCCGCGGTGCCTGCGGCGCTCACCTCAGGCGCGCTCACCCCGATGGGTCCACGGGCCGTCGCCGCACTTGCCCGCGCCCTCTGTCAGTACGGGCCGACACCGGCACTGTTGTTGGCGGCCACCGCGATTCGATTTCCCAACAGGATCGCGCTGATCGACGAGGCGGGGCACATCACCTATCGCCAGTTGCATCAGCGCGCGGAGGCGATCGCCGCGGCCGTCTACGCGCTGGCGCCTTCGGCCCCCACTTCGGTCGGGATCGTATGCCGCAACCATCGAGGATTCGCCGAGGCCATGCTGACCGGTGCACAGCTCGGGGCCGAACTCATCTTCATCAACACGGAACTGACTCCTCAACAGTTGCACGCGATCCTGCAACGCCACGAACCGGACGTACTGATCTTCGATGCCGAGTACACCGAAGCGGTCGATGCCGCCAACTACCGTGGCTTGCGTGTACTGGCCTGGCACGAGACTCCGGCCGCGGAGGGACTCCTGAGCTTGGATGCACTCGCGACACAAACGCATCCCAAGCCGCCACCGGTGCGCCGTCCGGTGAAACTCACCCTGCTCACTTCGGGCACCACCGGGCTGGCCAAGGGAGTGCCGCGCGCCGTCAAACCCCGACAGTTGGTGCTCATGTGCGTGACCGCGATGGCCACCGTGCGACTGCGTTCCCGGGACAGGGTGCTGGTGGCACCGCCGTTCTTCCACGGATTTGGCTTGGCAGCGCTGCTCGGGCCACTGGCGCTGGGAGGCACCGTGCTGTGCCGACGACGATTCGACGCCGCGCAAGCCATGAACGATATTGCGCGTCAACATGTCACGGTACTGTTCGCGGTACCGGTCATGCTGCAGAGGCTGTTGACGGCGCTCCCGGAAATAGGCAGGCAAAACGCCCAAGGGCTGCCATTACGGATGATCGTGACTGGGGCGGCGCCGATATCACCGGCCACCGTCTCCGGCGTGCTGGCAGCCTTCGGACCGATATTGGTAAATGGGTATGGATCCACCGAAGCCGGGGTGGTCGCGATCGCCTCCCCTGCGGACCTCGTTGCCGCACCGAATACTGCGGGGCGCAAGGCACTTGGAGTGTCCGTGCGCATCCTTGGGGACAACCGCCGAGAGGTTGAGGCCGGTGAGACGGGAATGATCTTCGTCCGCGGTGGCCTGGAGTACGAGGGTTACACACCCGACAAAACAGCGCACGCCGCTTCCAAGGAAGTCGTCGATGGGCATGTGAACACAGGCGATATGGGCCATTTCGACGCGGAAGGCAGGCTGTACATCGACGGTCGCTCCGACGACATGATTGTCTCGGGTGGCGAGAACATATTCCCCGGGGAAGTCGAGGACCGACTCACGGCGCACCCCGCGCTCGCGGATGCCGTCGTCATCGGCGTACCCGATGACGAATTCGGTCAGGTATTGCAGGCTTTCGTGGTTGCTGCGGCGGGGTCCTCAGCGCCCCGGGAGGACACGCTCAAGGCTCATGTTCGGGAGGGTCTCGAGCGCTACAAGGTTCCGAAACGGTTCGTTGTTCTTGACGAGATACCGCGCAATGCCAGTGGCAAAGTACTTCGTGCGCAACTACATTCACCCGACGCTTCATAGCCGCACCAACCCCGGAGGACAACGATGTCTTATACCCCGGCCACCCGCCGAGCGCGTGATCGGTTCTACGATCCGCCCGCTCTCGACAACACCGGGTCTCCCGGCGATCTACTGCGTGCCACGCCCATGGCCGCGCGTGTCTTCCCCGGAGTCAGGATGCGGGCCCAGGCCTGGCGCGTGCTGTATCGATCGACGACCGCAACAGGCACCCCTATCGCGGTATCCGGTGTCGTGCTCATCCCCGATGCTCCGGCCCCGATGACTGCACGGCCGTTACTCGGATTCGCCCCCGGCACCCAGGGTCTGGCGCGCTCCGCCACCGTGTCTCGCCTACTTGAACTCGGCCTGGAGTACGAGGCCCCCTTCCTCACCGCGGCCGTACGGCGCGGGTGGGTAGTGGCCGTCACCGACTATCCGGGGCTCGGCACCCCTGGCGTGCATCCCTATGTCGTCGGAAAAACAAACGGACGCGCGCTTTTGGACATCATGCGCGCCGCAAGACAGCTACCTCAGGCCGATCTCGAGGCGCAGGGCCCAGCAGGCATATACGGCTACTCCGAGGGCGGCAACACTGCCGGCTGGGCCGCGCAGTTGCAGCCGAGCTACGCACCCGACATGCCGCTGCGTGCTGCGGCCGTTGGCGCGGCTCCGGTAGATTTCCCCGAACTCGCCACCGAACTGGACGGTGGACTCTTCGCATTTCTCTTGCTGTACACCGGGATTGGACTCGACAGCAGCTATCCCGAACTGCGATTGCATGACTACCTCAACCGAGGCGGGCGGCTGGTCACCGCAGTGTTGCGAAGGACCCATATTGTCGCCGCAATTGTTCTGGGCCTACTGCTACCCAAGAATCGACAGCGCTATCTCGCGGGTGCGGACCCCTTTGCCGAGCCGGCATGGGTCACGCAACTGCACGACAACAGCCTGGGACACCTGGCGCCTGCGGCTCCGGTGTTGGTGGGCACCGGACGGCAAGATCAGGTGATCCCCTACCGTCAGGCCGAGCTATTGGTGCAGCGTTGGAGCGCTCTCGGTGTCGACGTGCGCGAGCATCCGATTCGTTTCGGTGAGCACCTCACCGCTGCACCACAATTCGCGAAGGCAGGATTCGCATTTCTCTCCGATCATTTCGGTCGCGCCGAAGCAAGCGCAGCCACGGTGAGGGAAGCGGGATGATTCGGATACCGCGAGGCGTGGGGCGTTAATCTCGCCTATGCAACCCGGCGCGACATGCGATACCCGGCCGCGAGCAGCAGAAGCCACACCGCACCGACGATGAGCGCAACGCGGGTATCCGCACTGAAGCCCAGCAGAATCATGACGAAGACCAGGAATCCGGTCGCGAACACCTGCAGGTACGGCCAGGCCGGTACCGGAAAGCTCGGCCCTGACATATCGTCGGCGCCCGTTTCCGATCGGAACCTGAAGTGGGACAGAAGGATCATCAGCCAGACGAAGATCGTTGCAAAGGTGGCAACTGAGGCGATGATGACGAAAACACGTTCCTCTATCGCATAGTTCAACACCACGCCGACGAGCAAGGCCGCCGTCATGACGACCACGGTCATCCACGGGACGCCGTTACGCGATACCCGCCGCATGATCGCGGGTGCCTGTCCCCGCTGAGCCATGCCGTAGATCATTCGTCCAGCGGCGAAGACATCACTGTTGATCGCCGACAATGCCGCCGTCACCACAATGACATTCAGGACGGTCGCCGCTGACCTAAGCCCCAACCCCTCGAATATCTGGACAAACGGGCTGCTGTTCGAATCGATGGAGCGCCAGGGATTCAGGGACATGATGACAGCGAGTGTCAAAACGTAGAAAAGCATGATGCGTATGGGAACCGTGTTGATGGCCCGGGGAATCGTGTGCGCCGGGTCCTTGGCCTCACCCGCAGTGATTCCGATGATCTCGGTGCCTCCGAACGCGAACATCACGATCATGAAGCTGCCCAAGAAACCTGCCAACCCGTTGGGGAAGAAGCCGCCGTCATTCCACAGATTGGCGATACCGTGCTGCGCCCCATGGCCGGTAGATGTACCCCACAGCAAGATCGCGATGCCGCCACCGATCATCGCGACAATGGCAAGCACCTTGACGAGGCTGAGCCAGAACTCAACTTCCCCGAACACCTTGACGCTGAGCAGATTTATCGCACCGATGAAGAAGATGATCGAGAGCACCCAGATCCAGCGTGGCACGCCCGGGAACCAGAACCCCATGTACACACCGAACGCGGTGACATCGGCCAAACAGACGACGACCATCTCCAGGGCGTACGTCCAGCCGGTGAGAAACCCGGCCAGCGGGCCCATGTATTGCGTCGCGTATTCGCCGAATGATCCCGCGACCGGGCTGCGCACCGCCATCTCCCCCAGCGACCGCAACACGATGTAGATGACGGCCCCGCCCAGCATGTACGCCAGCAGAACCGAGGGGCCCGCCTGCCTGATCGCCTCGGCCGATCCATAGAACAGACCCGTCCCGATGGCCGAACCCAATGCGATGAAGCGGATGTGGCGCGCGGAGAGCCCTCGCGTCAGCGTCTCCGGCGTGCTGTTCACAGGGCGAGCTCCTATCGCGTGGCCTACTCGGGGTTATGAGATAACCGGGAAGTTAGCTGAGTTTAGGTGCTCTGCCGCTGGCCGCACTCATCGGAGCTGATCGACCTGACGCGGTGAACCCATGTGCAGGAGAATCGCGCTAAGCCCGTCGCCAACTGGCACGATGGTCGGCGTGACCGACGACCCTGTTCCCGGCGCCTTCAGCGCGAAGATGGCTGACGTCGCCCGCCGTATGCAACAAGAGCATTCCAGCGTCGAGATGACGCTCAGATCGATCACCGCCGCAGCTCTGGAGAGTGTGCCCGGTGTTGAGCAGGCCGGTATCACCTTGGTGACCGGTCAGTACACCATCGAATCCCGGGCAGCGACCTCAGAGGTGCCCCGCATTCTCGACGAGATCCAACAGGAGTTGCGCGAGGGGCCTTGTGTCCAATCGGCGTGGGAGCACGAGACGGTATACGCCGAAGATCTGGCCGAGACCACGCGCTGGCCGGAATTCGCGAAGGCCGCGGTCAAGCTCGGTGTGCGATCAATGCTGTCATTCCAGCTGTTCACGAATGGCGAAAACCTTGGGGCGCTGAATCTCTACTCGCGAAGCCCGCAGGCATTCGGTGCGGATTCCTATGACGCCGGCCTGGCACTGGCCACCCACGCTGCGATCGTGCTCGTCGCCGCGCAGCGCGAATCACAGTGGGTCTCGGCGCTAGCCTCCCGCGACATCATCGGTCAAGCCAAGGGAATGCTGATGGAGCGGTTCGCCATCGATGCTGCCCAGGCCTTCACGTTGATACGGCAGCTATCTCAGGAGTCCAACACCAAGCTCGTGGACGTGGCGCGCGCAATCGTCGATGATCGCCCGTCGCGTTGAGGCGCGGCATCGTCAGACTGTCTTGCACTCTTGCCGCTTCTTGTCGATGGGCGCCATGATGTCTTGAAGTTCCCGGTCCTGTTGGGGATGGGCACCAAAGTACGCCTTGATATTGGCTGCCCCAACCGGTTCGGGCTGCGTGTAGGCCTGCGTGATCACCTCGTTGGCCTTTGGATACTTCGTAAAGTAAACACTCAGGGCGTTGTCGGCCGCTCGGATCGTCTGCATGACGCTCTCCGGGCTGCAGTCTGTCGAAGCATGTCCCACCGGCGCGACGATCACCGCTGACGCTGCCGAGATAGCAAGGGCTGCAAGGATAGTCTTGTTACTCATGCCATGACCTCCGCTATCGGATCGATCAGGGTACGTTCACACACCCCACGTTGGGGATGCATCCGCTTCCACCGCCCGGCCCACCGGAGCCGGTCGGACCACCAGGGATGCTTCCGGCGCCACCTTCTGGTCCACCGCCGCCGGTCGGACCACCAGGGATGCTGCCCGCGCCCCCACCCGGGCCGCCCCCGCCAGTTGGGCCGCCGGGAACGCTTCCGGCTCCACCCTCAGGGCCACCCCCGCCGGTCGGACCACCCGGCACGCTGCCGCTGCCCCCAGGCGCGGGCGGTGTTTGCGTGGTGGTGCCGACGCTAGAAGCGGACGTGTCGCTACCGCAGCCAACTAGCGAAGCAATCACCGCCATGGAGCTGATGACGACACTCACTGAATTTCTGGCTTTCGTATGCATACATTGCCTCTACCCGGGTTTCGCCCGGCTCAAACAGGGAACTACCGAAAGGTGGACGCCGACCACCCCGAAAACGACCAGCAGTGGGACGCGCGGGCTCGCCATGAGAATGTGACCGAACGGCTCGACCGGAACTGGGCCAGTCTGCTGCAGGAACTGCGGGTCGTGGAAACCGGCGTCCAGTTGTTGACTGGCCTGCTGCTCACGCTCCCCTTCCAGCAGCGCTTCACCGTGCTCGATCATCCGATGCGGTTGGTCTATCTCGCCACAGTGGCTTGCTCGGTTGTGTCCACGGTGCTGTTGGTGGCGCCCGTTGGCGTGCACCGCGTGTTGTTCCGCCGGCACCGCCTACCCGTGCTTGTCTCTGCGGCACACCGGTTGGCGTTCGCCGGTCTGCTGTCACTAGGGCTGGCCATGGTCGGAGTCACAGACATCGTCTTCGATACTGTCTCGGGCCGCCGCGCCGGTATCGCTTCGGGTGCCGTGGCACTCGTTGCATTCAGCTTCTGCTGGCTCGTGCTGCCGTTGATCCTTCGTTCGAGAATCACCTCGCGGACGCGTGGACCGCGACTTCCCTCCTAACAGAGCCATTGCGTCCCGGGCGACGCCGCGACGTTTGTTCATGCTGCGGCCGGGTACCCGGCCGCAGCATCTTTCACGCCGCAAAGGAGACCACAGTGGACAGCGCACCGAATCCGAAACAGGAACAGCTGGATACGGCCCGCGTGGGACGTGGCTCCGGATATCTCACCACGCAGCAAGGTGTTCGCGTCGATAGCACCGATGACGCCCTTGCGGCGGGCGCCCGCGGGCCAACACTTCTCGAGGACTTCCATGCCCGGGAGAAGGTCACCCATTTCGATCACGAAAGGATTCCCGAGCGAGTTGTGCATGCGCGCGGCGCGGGCGCCTACGGCTACTTCGAACCCTATGACGACTGGCTCTCGGACTTTACAGCCGCGAAGTTCCTCACCACGCCAGGACAGCGAACGCCACTGTTTGTACGTTTCTCGACAGTGGCAGGTTCACGTGGCTCCGCTGACACCGTGCGAGATGTGCGCGGCTTCGCAACGAAATTTTATACACCACAAGGCAACTACGATCTGGTCGGCAACAACTTTCCGGTCTTCTTCATCCAGGATGGCATCAAATTTCCAGATTTCGTCCATGCCGTGAAACCCGAGCCCGACAACGAAATTCCCCAGGCCGCGTCAGCCCATGACACGTTGTGGGATTTCGTCTCCCTGCAGCCCGAGACCTTGCACGCGATCATGTGGTTGATGTCCGATAGGGCCTTGCCGCGCAGCTACCGCATGATGCAGGGGTTCGGTGTCCATACCTTCCGGCTGGTCAATAACGCGGGCGAAGGCATCTTCGTCAAGTTCCACTGGAAGCCCGCCCTCGGCGTTCATTCCCTGCTGTGGGACGAATGCCAACAGATCGCGGGTAAGGACCCTGATTTACAACCGGCGCGATCTATGGGACGCCATCGAGTCGGGCCAATACCCTGAGTGGGAGCTCGGCGTACAGCTCGTACCGGAATCCGACGAATTCAAATTCCCGTTCGATCTGCTTGACGCAACCAAAATCATTCCCGAAGAGCAGGTTCCGGTGCAGCCCGTTGGACGTATGGTCCTCGACCGCAATCCGGACAACTTCTTCGCCGAGACCGAGCAGGTGGCCTTCCATACCGCGAACGTCGTGCCCGGTATCGACTTCACCAACGATCCACTCTTGCAGTTCCGAAACTTCTCGTATTTGGATACTCAATTGATCCGGCTGGGCGGTCCCAATTTCGCGCAACTGCCTATCAACCGCCCGACTGCTGACGTCCACAACAATCAACGAGACGGCTTCGCCCAGCACGATATCCCGCAAGGCAAGACGAGCTACATCAAAAACAGTCTCGGCGCAGGCTGCCCGGCGCTAGCGCAGGACGATGTTTTCCGTCACTACACGGAGCGGATCGATGGCCACAAGATTCGCGAACGCGCAGAGAGCTTCAAGGACTATTACAGCCAGCCGAGAATGTTCTGGCGAAGCATGTCGGTAATCGAAGCCGACCACATTGTCTCCGCATTCGCCTTTGAGCTCGGGAAGGTGGGTCCGCACAACGACATCCGCGCGCGTACGGTCGAGCAGCTCAACCTCATTGACCATGAGCTGGCATCCGAGGTCGCTTCGCGGCTCGGTTTACCCTGTCCTGCAATACAATCTGTTGACGACACTCTTCCAGCTTCGCCGGCCTTGTCGCAGCTCGCCATGTCACCCGGCACCATCGCGACCCGCCGCATCGCGATCTTGGCCGCCGATGGAGTCGATGTGCGCGGCGTCGAATCGCTGCGGACAGTTCTGCGTCAGAACCATGCCGTCGCCGAGGTGCTTGCCGCGACCGCAGGAGGCACCTTGACCAGAGAATTCGGCGGTGAGCTGGCCGTGGATCGTGCCATGACGACCATGGCCTCCGTCTTGTACGACGCGGTCGTCGTGCCATCCGGTGTCGGATCGGCAGAGCGGCTCGCACGTAACGGCTATGCCGTGCACTTCGTCTCGGAGGCGTACAAGCATCTCAAGCCGATCGCGGCGTTCGGCGCGGGCCTAGACATACTAGGCTCCGCTTCGGTTGTCGAGACGCTCGCCACCACCACCGAAGTCGTCGAGGAGAACGGCGTGGTAACGACGACCGCCGAGGCCGACACTCTGCCAACGGAATTCGCGACAGCCTTCGCAGCCGTGATCCGTCGGCACCGCACGTGGGAACGCGAAACCGAAATGATCCCCGCATAGTTTCGTACATGCTCGCGCGGGTAGTAGTGCCAGAGAACATCGCTCGCCGACTTGATATTTGCGGTGGGCCAGCAAGCCACCTGGCGAAAGTGAGGCCGACCGTGTCACGCGCCGGTCGGCCTCACTTCCTCCCCTGCGGAACTTGACATCGAGTCTCCGGCGCACCGACCGCCGACAACATCGCGCTCGTGGCAGACGAAATTCCGCTGGACGCGGCACTGCCACCCGTCCGCAAACGCCGTGTTTACCGAGATACGTGGCGGGTACGACCACGTCGTCAAGCACACCAGAGAGGAGCATCATGACCCTGGCCGCTGAGTCCGGAGAACTGACCGGCACGAAAGACAAGAACTACGACCTGATTCGGTTTACCAACGACTGCCTGGAGAACGTGCTGCGACTGCAAACGTTCATCACCGATGCGGAACGCGATAGCGACACCGAGGTCACGGAACTTTTCCGAAAGGCCCAAGCCGACAGCCGTAAGGGCGCTGAGATCGCAAAGGGCCTGCTGGCCAGTCGGTTGTGAAAGCGCCGGCCCCCTGGTCCATGAGCACGGTGGCCGAGGCCACCGGCGCCCATGTGCCCGCGCGGGAACCGGCTAAATCACCACTGAGGAAGGCAGACTCATGAGCCAGAATGTCGCCGACTACATCGTGCAGCGCCTGCGTCAATGGGACGTGGACGAGATCTTCGGTTATCCAGGAGATGGAATCAACGGGCTGCTCGGCGCGTTGGGGCGCGCAGGCAACCAACCTATGTTCGTCCAGACACGCCACGAAGAGATGGCGGCGCTCGCGGCCACTGGATACGCCAAGTTCTCGGGGAAGGTCGGGGTGTGCGCGGCGACGTCAGGACCGGGCGCCATTCATCTCCTCAACGGCCTCTACGACGCCAAGCTCGACCGTGTCCCCGTTGTCGCGATTGTCGGCCAAACGGCCCGCACCGCGATGGGAGGCAGATATCAGCAAGAGGTCGACCTACAGACCCTGCTCAGTGATGTGTCCGGTGACTACACGATCGAAGTCGCGGTGCCCAGCCAACTACCGGTGGTGCTTGATCGTGCATTTCGCACCGCCAGATCGAGTCGGGGGCCGGCAGTGGTGATCGTCCCGTCAGATCTGCAATTGGAGAAGTACCAGCCCCCGGCGCATGCGTTCAAAGAAGTTCCGTCGAGCGACCCGTGCGATGCCGTCGGCACGTTGGAACCCCCTGCCAGGGCTGTGGAACGCGCTGCAGAGATCCTCAACGACGGCTCGCGGGTGGCAATCCTCATCGGCCAGGGCGCCCGGAATGCGGCCCCGGAGGTCAGTGACGTGGCCGAACTGACCGGCGCTGGTGTCGCGAAGGCACTCCTGGGCAAGGATGTACTACCGGATGACTTGCCATACGTCACCGGCTCGATCGGACTGTTGGGGACGCGCGCGAGTTATGAACTGATGCGCGACTGCGACACCCTGCTCATCGTCGGTTCCAACTTCCCGTATAGCCAATACCTGCCAGAGTTCGGCCAGGCGCGCGCCATTCAGATTGATTCGGATGGCGCGACGGTAGGCATGCGATACCCCACCGAAATCAACATCGTCGCCGATGCCAGGGCAGCCTTGGCGGCGTTGATACCACTGCTGCAACGCAAACCCGACAGAGCTTGGCGCGAGGGTATCGAGGACGGTGTCCGGCGTTGGTGGTCGGTAGTCGAACAACAAAGCATGTTGTCTGCCAACGCCATCAACCCCATGAGAGTGGTCTGGGAGTTGTCTTCTCGCCTACCCGGTAACGCCATCGTCACGGCAGACTCCGGGTCGTCGACGACGTGGTACGCACGCTGTCTACGCTTCGGCGTTGACGCTCGCGGCTCCTTGTCGGGAACGCTCGCCACGATGGGAAGCGCCGTGCCGTATGGAATCGGCGCCAAGTTCGCTCACCCCGACCGTCCCGTGATCGCGCTCGTGGGCGACGGCGCAATGCAAATGAATGGATTGAACGAACTGCTCACGATCACGCGGTATCGCGACAAATGGTATGACCAGCCATTTATCGTGTGCGTCTTCCATAATGACGATTTGAACCAGGTGACCTGGGAGATGCGTGCCATGGCGGGTGCCCCGAAATTCGAACCTTCACAGTCCCTCCCGGAAGTTTCATATGCCGATCTCGCCACGACCATGGGCTGGAACGCCATCACTGTGCGCGAAGACGATGCCGTGGCCCCGGCCTGGGACCGAGCCCTCGCCACACGTGGATTGACTCTGCTCGACATGTATTGCGATCCGGAAGTCCCGCCGCTACCTCCGCATGTGGACTACGAGCAAGTGAAAAACCTGGGCCACGCCGTGCTGCGCGGCGACCCAAATGCTTCGCACCTACTATCCCAAGGCGCAAAGGCCAAGGCTCAGGAATTCATCGCGGGCCGCTAGCCGTGCGCGGTAACCCGAATTGATCGCAACGACGGATCCGCTGGATCGGGCAGAGTCATACCGGCCTCCGCGCCCGAGCGAAGGTAGTCGAGCACTGGCCTCGTGAGTCGCTCCCCCGGCACCACCACCGGGATACCTGGCGGATACGGCGTAACCTGTTCGGCCGCAACGCGGCCCGGCGCATCCTCGACGGCGATGGTCTCTACCTCGCCGAAGAACGCGTCGCGCGGCAACATCACGCTTTCCAGTTCCAACTGCCGGGGCGGCGGCACATACAAGGGACGCGGACGCGGGAAGCCCTCCGCGGCCGCTCGCCACGCTACGAGAGAACTCAGAAGTCGCTCGGCCGTCAGATCCCGATCGGCGAATGACAGAGTTGCCAGGAAGCGGCGATGATCACTCATCCCCAGATCCAGTTGCTTGTGCTCACGCAACCAGTCGGCCGCCTGATACCCCGACGTTCCGGTACTGGAGATATCAACGAGTACCTGCAGGCGATCCAGATCGTGCGAGGCCTCGACTCCGAGCAGTTGTTCCTCGAGTACTTCCAGGCCCGGAATGCGCGCGATCTCAGATCGAACTCCTGCCGCCAAATCAAGTGCGCTCGCGAGTAATTCATGTCCATGCTCGACCATTTGACGGCGCCAGCCATCCATCGCCGCATAGACCATTACGTTGGGACTGGTGGTCATCAGCAAGTCCGCGCATGCCGAAAGTCTTTCTGGGTCAACGAGAATTCCCTGGAGATGGAACACCGATCCCTGCTCGAAGCCGGCACCCATCTTGTGCACACTCACCACGCATACGTCGGCCCCGGCGTCCATGGCCCACGTCGGCAGCCGCTCGTGAAAGGGCAAATGAGCCCCCCACGCCTCGTCGACTATCAGGGGCTTGCCGCGGCGGTGGCAGACCCGTGCGATCCCGCCGATATCGGCGCACGTGCCGTACGGACTGGGACTGACGATCAGAGCGCCGGCGGCCTCAGGGTGCTCGCGCCACGTCTGCTCAACCTGTTCTGGTGATGGTGGATGCGAGATGTGCCGCTGCGTATCCCAGCGTGGGGTGATCCATCGTGGTTGAACACCGGAGAAGATCAGTCCCGCGACGATCGACTTGTGGCTGTCGCGGCAGACCAGCAGTCCACCGTCGGATCCGCCCGCGACTGCCATCATCGCGGCCTTGACGGAAAGCGAACTACCACAGGTGGAGAAGAACGCGTATGACGCACCCACCGCGTCCGCCATCAACGATTCCGCCTGAGCGAGGAAGCGTCCCGACGCACGGCGATCGTCGAGGCCACCGCTGGCCAGAAGATCACTGCGAAAAGGTTCCGTCCCTAGCACTCCCGTGACGCGCGCGTCCACTCCGCGCCCCTGCCGATGCCCGGGTGGCGTAAAGCCGTAACGGCCTTCACGGTGGTACCGGTCCACCGCATCCAGGAGGGGTGTCTGGCTGTGGTCCACTAATCGTTACCGGAAATGGGCGCCGTCTGATCTTGTCTTGTGCCATACATGACGAGCCGAATACCCTATGGGTAGTTCGCTAAACACAACAGGTGCCGCCCACCCGGACGGTGCCTTCGAGGGATGTCGGATGGTGAGGTCGCGGTCACGGCATGTCTGATGATCTATTCGAATCGGCGGCGGACGCCGACTTGGAGCAGGCGCTGGCGGGCGGCGCGCCGCAGCACGTCGGCTGGTTTCGCTTTTACTTCGCGGACGAACGGTGGGAGTGGTCTGCCGAGGTTGCACAAATGCATGGTTATGACCCGGAAGAGATCACGCCGACCACCGAAATCGTGCTCTCCCATAAACATCCCGACGACTTCCGGCAGGTTGCGGCTACGCTCGACGAAATTCGACGTACGGCCCAGGCCTTCAGCACTCGTCATCGCATCATCGACCTACAGCAGAGAGTGCACCACGTTGTCGTGATCGGAGACCGGCTGTACGACGATCGCGGCACCGTTATCGGAACTCACGGCTTCTACGTCGACGTCACCCCGTCCGCGCACCAAGACCACGAGGATTCGCTGACTGCCGCTGTCGTAGAAATCGCCGAGAGCCGAGGGATCATCGAGCAGGCCAAGGGCATGTTGATGCTGGTGTACCGACTCAACGCGGATGCGGCATTTGAGCTACTGAAGTGGCGGTCGCAAGAGAACAACGTGAAATTGCGTGCACTTGCCCAGCAGATCGTCACCGACTTTCAAAGTCTGGACTTCGGCAAGGACCTGCCCGCACGATCGGAATACGACCGCCTACTACTCACCACTCACCAACGCGTTCCCCAGTAGGAGTTTGACCACACGCCGTTCCGGGAAGTCTGCTCACGCGGGACCCAGGGAAGGGCGCGAATGAACGCTCCGATGTACAGCGACCGAACACGAAAGTCACGGGATAAGGCAGCTTTCGGAAAGGCGGCGTGGTTCAGCGTCGTGGTCGTGGTGGCTGCCGGTATCACCCTGATCACGTCCGTGATGTGGATGGGACAGTGTTCGATCAGTCTGGACGTCGATGAGGCGCTTTGCGGGCGGCACGGCACGCCGATGATTGCGCTGGCCTCGCCCGCGGTGCTCTTGATCGGCGGGATTGTTGCGTTTGTGCAAACCTACCGAAGCTGGAAGCGCCAGGATAGCTGGTGGATCTGGCAGGGCGCCGGCTGGTTCCTGCTGTTGCTCATGGTGGTGAACCTCATGTTTGCCGGCCGGATGATGACGACCTGACCACGCCCGCGGGTTTGATCAGCGGTATCGCGGGTATTGCTGCGGCATGACCATTGCCCGGAAGCCATCTCGCGCGCTAGCCGCGAAGCGCCGGCACCCCCTGGCCGTTAGGAGACAGCATGCACGAGTCAGCTGACGACCCAGTGGATCATGCCCGCACGTTTCGTCCGCACGCCGGCGAGGCTCTGACGGACAGAGCGTCCTGGCCGGGATTGGCGCTCATCGCGCTCGGCATCACCGTGGTGGTACTGGGACTCACCGCGGCCGGCTACCGGTACTACGGCTGGGCATCGATTGCAGGCGTTTCGGCCTTCGCGTTCTTCCTTCTTGGGTGGCTCTGGCTCCACATCGAACGCAAACGCGTCCGTGAAATGGAAGATGCGTGGCACCAAGAGCATTCGGAACCTCGCCACGATTGAACAAACCCTGGCAGCGGCGAATCCTGCTCTTGCGCCTAGTACACCGCTGAAACACGTTCGTATCGAGCGCTGCACGGTAGGAGTCTATTTAACAGATTGCAGTGCAGGGCAATTCGGGCGAGGAGTAAGAGGAGCGTAGCGATGCGTAGTGGCACCCATCCACACGGCCCGGCCGTGTATCCGTCCGAGGTGAACCAGCGGCTTTCGGCGTTCGACAAGTTCGCGACGCTGATGTCCGGATATGTCTCGCAACCATGGTTCTTTGTGATGTGCGTTCTGATCGTGGTGTTGTGGGCCCCCACGTTCGTCTTGTTCAACATCGACACCTGGCAGCTGATCATCAACACGCTGACCACCATCATTACCTTTCTGCTGGTCGCACTCTTGCAGAACACGCAAAGACGATCGGACAACGCGGTACAGCAGAAGCTCAACGGGATCGCCGACGGACTGGCCGACATCGCCGATGCACTGGGACAGATGAACCCGAACTTGGCGCGACAATTGAGCCGAGACCGCGCGGATCTACTGGACGCGGTGGGGCTTGAGGAACACGAAAGCACCGACTCCTCATGAGTCGCGCAAATCGATGATTGAGTCCATGGTGCACGGGGTAGGTCACACCTATCATGAACGCACAGGCACTGCAGACACTCTGCGAATTGCGTTGCTGCAAGGCGTGCTTACCCATTTTCGCCGGCGGCACTCGCCCGTGCCCCATGCGCACGCGGTGCAAGCCCTCTCATGCAGACCGATCAGCTCGAGCACCCCTAGGCCCGTATAGCAGCAGAAGACGTAGACTGACGTTACCTAAGTGCATCGGCTACGCCCGGAGTTCGGAGTGGATGCCGAACGGGCACGTCCAGGTATTGGTTGTGCGCCGATGATCCGGGTAATCTCGAACGCAGGAAATGTTGGGAGAGATATGACCGAGACTCACATCACTGAATCCGGCAGTCATGCGGGCGACCGGTCTCTCACACTCCAAATAGCTGCTCGGCTAGACAATCTGGCGATGATACGTACCGTCGTAGGCGCGGCAGCGACGTTCGATGACATCGATATGGACACGGTGGCCGACCTGAAACTAGCCACCGACGAAGCGTGCACTCGGCTGATCCGGGCGTCGGTGTCCGAGGCCACACTCACCGTTCGGTTGGATTTTCATTCGGATCGTCTGGGCATCGTGGCCTTTACGCAGTGTCTGCCCGGGGATGTGTTTCCGCTCGATAGCTTCAGCTGGCATGTTCTCAGATCGCTGGTAGACCACATTGAGGTTTTCGAACGGGATCGCTCGGCCGACGAGACAGGTCGTGTCGTCGGCGTGACGATGAGCACGGGACGGCGTACCCCTGCGGCAGTGCATGTGGCGCACGGTTAAATACCTCTGATACAACGCTTTTCGACTACAGCGCCAACTTGCTCCACACCTCGGGAATCGAATCGCTCATCGGGAACGTGCTGCTGTCCCCGCTGATCTCGAGCAGCTTGGCGACGGCGCGTCCGGGAATCACCGACCAGTCGATCCCTTCCACCGCACAGTGGCGGCGTATCTCGTCGAGTGCCACCAAACCGTCGGTTCCGAAGAACCGCAGCCCTTCTAGATCGAGCACCAAAGCGCGGTGCCCATCAAGATAGCGCGTTGCATACTCCGTGAGGTGGCCGGCGTTGACCGCGTCAATCTCGCCCGTGACGCTTACGAGGATCGCAGATGGGCGGTGCCAGTGCGCCGTGAACTGCGCGGTGTCGTCCGTTGATGAAAATAGCGAAATAACACCCGTTTTGGTTCGAGCCGCGAAACGTGATGCATTCTGGTCACTGATAGACATGTATGACTCCAACGATCGAAGTGTGCATTCGTCGGATCGGAGACACCAGGCTACTAGCCGATATAGAAGCCCGACGCTGCACTGGCATCTACAGATCCTGCGCGGCTGTGGACTCAACCTGACGATGACGCTACGCCGACTCGCGTTCGTGCACAATGCTTCTAGCTGCCTAGGTGGCCCAACGCAAACATGGGCGTCCTACGCGGTCAGGTGTTTACGCTGTAAAGCTAATTTTGATGACTGTGAGCCGGATCGGGTTCAGCGTCCGGAACACTGGGCATGAGCGCCACAAGTGCGCAGTGCCCGACAGCAGGGGCGTTCAACGGATAGCCCTGCCGCACGAAGCCTGCGAAGCATCGTACAAGTCGAAGTGCGTCCACCGCTCACCTCCAGATACGTTGAGCTGGACATACACGTACCCGGTGATGACGCCGTTCAATCCATAGAAAACACGCGTGAGACCTACTGCAACTGTTCCCGGAGATGCCGCAGCGTGTCACTGAGGATCCGCGACACATGCATCTGGGATACGCCGATCTCGTCGGCGATCTGACTCTGGGTCATGCCTTTGAAGAATCGAAGCTCGAGGACCGTGCGCTCGCGACGCGGCAACCCAGCCAGCAGCGGGCGTACTGCCTCACGATTGGTGACGTGTTCCAGTGCCGGGTCGATGCCACCGAGCAGGTCCCCTACATGCTTGGATTCGTCATCTCCGTGGGTCAGAGGCGCCTCGATTGACTGCGGCTGATAGGCATCCGCCGCGACCAGGCTCTCAACGACGTCCTCACGGCTGATCCCCAACTCCGCTGCCAACTCGCTAGCTGTGGGCGCACGCTGCAGCGTCTGGGTCAGTTCCGCTGTGGCCCTGGCGATCTGGACATGCCTGTCCCGGATCGCACGCGGCACATGCATTGACCACCCGTGATCGCGGAAGTATCGACGCACCTCCCCCATCATGGTGGGAACAGCGAAACCAAGGAAATTCGCGCCCTTTTCGGGGTCAAACCGGTTGACCGCATTCATCAATCCGACCCGCGCGACTTGAACCAGGTCCTCGAGGTCGACACCACGACGATCGAAATGCCGTGCGACATTGTCTGCCAGCGGTAAGCACCTGGTCACAATCTGCTCGCGGCCACGGTGATACGCGGAGCCATCGGAGGGCATCTCGCGGAGGGCCAGGAACATGTCGGGAACATCCGAATAGTCGTCCGCCGCACCGCCCGACTTGGGTTTAGCCGCCGGGCGCCCGGTATCCGGAACATCCACAGGGCATTCCATGTAGTGAACCCTCTCAACGCTGTCCACGACGCAGCTCGTTGCGATTTGGCCGATCACGTCGGCGAGCTGCGCGTGCATTAAATAGCCGGCCGCTGCCAGTGGGTCCTCTCACGCGGGCCATACGCGCGCCACATCTGCTTCCCCCACACTAAGCGGATATTGCGATGGGCACCACCCCATGGCGAATCCGCGCGCACCGGACCGCGCGCCGATCAGGTGTTTATGCAACGCAATGTATTTCGATGCCGCCAGCTGACGCGATGAGGCAGGTATGACATCGCCGGGCGTTGTGGAGCTGACTTCTTCTCGGGGAGTGGAGATTTGGCACGAGTAGTCGATCTTCTCAGGCTTCATGACCAGGAATGAGCCCCGTGACGTCGCTGAACGCTACATAGCCATGCAACTCATCGGGCCCCATGATGGCGACAGGTGAGAGCACGTGGCCGACGTGATCTCCGAGTTTGATGCGCGCCAGGATCTCGCCCACGAACCACGCCGAGGATTGGTCGAGTATCGCTGCGCCATGCGGACCCAGACGCCAGGAACACCTCGCGAACTTGTCAACGTTGTCACCGGTCTCCTCGCCAAAAAGGCGCACCAGCTCGCCCTCTACCTGAGGTATCACGTGGACCGTCAAATGGCTGGCCGCCTGCGAAACCCGCCACGTGTGGTTCTGTTCCGACAGTCCGACAAGAAACAGCGGCGGATTCATACTGATCTGCGTCGCAAATCCGACCAGGCAACCCGAAGGTCCATCGATTCCCTGCACAGTCACGAGGTACATCGGGTGATCCAGTTGGCCCATGAGCTTGGTGAAATCTGACTGCACCTCGGAGTCCGATGAAGCTGTGTTCACCATTGTCATCTCCGTTCCTCGGCTACATCTAATAGTCCTACCCGTTTGGCGCTATGGGAAACGGGTAGGCAAGCGGTGACGTACGACTGGCCACGAGAGACGGAGTGATTTGTGCCGAGTGCGATAGCAAGAGCAGCGCTGACCGATGAGGAGTTCAGACAAATAGACTCCTACTGGCGAGCCGCCAATTATCTGTCGGTCGGCCAGATCTATCTGCTGGACAATCCCCTACTGCGCGAACCACTCACCGCTAGCCATATCAAGCCACGCCTGCTGGGCCACTGGGGCACGACCCCTGGTCTCAACATCGTCTACGCACATCTCAATCGAGTTATCCGGCAAAGGGATGCCAACGTCATGCTGGTTACCGGGCCGGGGCACGGAGGACCGGGCGTGGTTGCCAATACCTACCTCGATGGCAGCTACAGCCATTTCTATGCGCACATTGACCAGAGCTTCGAGGGTATGCGAAAGCTGTTTCGGCAGTTCTCTTTTCCCGGCGGTATTCCCAGTCATACGGCACCTGAGACTCCCGGATCTATCCATGAGGGCGGCGAGCTCGGATACGCGCTCGCCCACGCCTACGGAGCAGCCTTCGACAACCCGGATTTGGTGGTCGCGTGCGTCATCGGGGACGGGGAAGCGGAGACGGGCCCCTTGGCGGCCAGTTGGCACTCGAACAAGTTCCTGAACCCGACCACGGATGGTGCGGTCTTGCCGATACTGCACCTGAACGGCTACAAGATCGCGAATCCGACCGTGCTGGACAGAATTCCCCCGGACGATCTCCATTCGCTACTAAGCGGGTACGGCCACGATCCCTGCATGGTGAGCGGAGACGACCCCGCCGAGGTTCACCAGCAGTTGGCCTCCGCATTCGACTGGGCCTTTGACCGTATCGTCGACATTCAGCAGGATTCTCGTCGGCAACAGACGGCATGCCTTCCCCGTTGGCCGCTCATTGTCCTGCGCACACCCAAGGGGTGGACCGGCCCGAAGACGGTTGAGGGCTTACCCGTGGAAGGGACGTGGCGGTCGCATCAGGTCCCACTCTCCGAATGCCGTACCAATCCTTCGCAATTGACTCAGCTTGCGGACTGGATGGAGAGCTACCGTCCGAATGAGCTTTTCGACGACGATGGGGCGCTGCGTCCAGAGGTCGCCGAGCTTGCCCCTCGCGGCTCGAAGACGATCGGGCGTAACTCACATGCCAACGGCGGCCTGTTAGCGCGTGACCTCAACCTGCCAGACGTCGATCGCTACGCCGTGCCCGCAGCGAGACCCGGAACTGCGAACACCGAGGCCACAAAGGTTCTGGGCTCGTATCTTCGCGATGTCATTGAGCGTAACCCGACGGTTTTCCGTCTGATGGGGCCCGATGAAACCGCTTCCAACCGGTTGTCGGCGGTCTATGAACGCAGCGACAAAGTATGGCTGGCGCGCACCGAGTCAACAGATGAACACTTGGCACCCACGGGCAGGGTCATGGAAGTACTCTCCGAACACCTCTGCCAAGGCTGGCTGGAGGGATATCTGCTCACTGGCAGACACGGCATATTCAATTGTTACGAAGCTTTCGCCCACATCGTCGACTCGATGCTCAACCAGCATGTTAAATGGCTGTCGAGCAGTGCTCAGATCCCGTGGCGGCACGCCATCCCTTCGTTGAACTACCTACTAACTTCGCATGTTTGGCGCCAGGACCATAACGGCGCGTCCCATCAGGATCCCGGTTTCATCGACCATGTGGCCAACAAGCGGCCCGAAGTGGTGCGCGTCTATCTTCCTCCCGATGCCAACACTCTTCTTGCAGTCACCGATCACTGTCTTCGCAGCCGCCATTACGTCAATGTCGTAGTGGCGGGCAAGCAGCCGGCGTTGACCTACATGGAAATGGATACCGCGCGGGCGCATTGCGCACGCGGGCTAGGCATCTGGGATTGGGCAAGCAATACCTCGAACGAACCGGATGTCGTACTGGCCTGCGCCGGGGATGTACCCACCCTGGAAACTCTGGCCGCCGCCGACATCCTCCGGCGAAGACTGCCCGAACTTGCATTCCGCGTGATCAATGTCGTGGACATCATGCGACTACAACCCGATTCCGAGCATCCGCATGGCATGTCGCACAACGATTTCAATGCACTCTTCACGCCGGACAAACCGATCATCTTCGCCTATCACGGCTATCCGTGGTTGATCCATCGGCTCGCCTATCGACACACCAACCATGACCGGATGCACGTCCGCGGGTTCAAGGATCGCGGCACCACCACCACTCCATTTGACATGGTGATGCTCAACGACCTGGACCGCTTCCACCTCGTCATGGATGTGATCGATAGAGTCGGGGGAATGGGTGTCCGGGCGGCGAACCTTCGACAGGACATGGTCGATGCCCGAATCGCAGCGCGTCGATACACCCGAGAACACGGCCGCGATGATCCCGCCATCGCGGACTGGGTATGGGAACACGAACGTGCCCCCTCGGCCTCGCCACTCTAGGCGGCGTCCCCGATCCAACGGGCGGAATGCCCGATCTTGGAGTGGCCCTCGGTACTGAGGGCGTGCATGAACTCGTACTGCCGGCGCGAGCCGTTACGCGCCTGCCTGAGGCGGCCACCGGGCAGCACGAAATTCGCGCCGGTACGCAACAGGTTCACCGGAATTCGCAGCATCGGATACCACGGAGGCATGTACGTGGGCAGCCCGAGTCTGCGCATCTGCGCCCGGCCGATGTACGTCGTGGTAATCGAAATATGCTGTGCCCATGCGATTCTACGGCGAATAGCCTCGAGATTCGAGTAACGCCAACGCAGCGGATCTTCGGCCATCGGCACTGCCATTGCCCGGCTGGTCTCATCGGGGCGATGCAACGACATCAGGTAGTGATAGAGCCGCTTCATCGCGTCGCGGAAACTCACCGGAAGGTATTGTTCCTCGACACCCATGAGCCACCCCACATACCGCGTCAGGTGCGCGACATCTTCCAGTTCGCCAGGTGTCGCTATGATGCCAAACGACACCGATAGCACCGCCGGTACGTAGATCGCACCGAGAATGGTTGCCGCCATATCGGTTTGGTTGATCGGCACGCCCCAGTCCTGGCCCCGCCATTCCGGTAGGGCTTGGACATGCCGCCTCACCAGTGCATGAATCAGCCGAACATGCAGAGTCGCCTGGTAACCGGCCCCCTGCGGCAAGAGACCGTCATCGGCGATCGTGCTGAGCGCCCATTGCATGGTTTCGGCGAAACGCTGAGCGCTCCCACTTTTCCCGCTCTGTCCCGTCTTGGTGAGAAGAAGTGTCCGATTGATACCCGACGCGGCGAAACCGCCCAGGAATGGGACGTCTCTGGCTAGGAAGATCGTGTCGAGGCCGCCACGCTGAAAGAGCTGCTGCCCGGCCCGAATTCGTGCCCAATCAACCCAATCCGGCGTTGCCTCGAGGCGCTCGAAGAAGACGCGCAGCGGTTCGGGAGGATTATCGAGGCCGCGGATCCCTTCGGCCATCGCCTGGTTGAAAAGCACTCGTGCGGAATCCATCCCGTGCGAGTACATCCAATCGACCAGGTCGTCCGTCGGCTGGTCCCCCACGTTCAACGCGTCGCCGATGGTGCGCCATTCGGTGTCGGTTGGCGGGCCGATCAGCATTGCCCTGGCGAGCAGGCCGATGACGGGCACCTTGCCGCGGTCTCGAGGATGGCGGGCCGGGACGGAGGTGGCTGCACGGGGCGCCATAAGCGGTTCCTTCCGGAGTCGGAGGCACTTCTGGTGGAAGTCTCCACCAGAAGTTGTATTTGTGCAAGCACTCCACCACAATGGGTACATGGCAGCCATACGCGGTTACGGTGGGATATCTGCTGATCAGCGACGCACCGAGCGCCGCGCGCGCCTGCTGGACGCCTCGCTGGAAGTTGTGGGCTCACAGGGCTACAGCAGCCTCTCGGTCTCGGGTTTGTGCCAGACCACGGGATTGAATGACCGGTACTTCTATGAGCACTTCGAGAATCGCCACGCGATTTTCATGGCACTGGTCGATGAACTGGCGACGCAGACCTTGGCAGCCATGACCGATGCCATCGCGGCATCCGGGACCGACGAGCGTCAGGTCGTACGTGCCGGGTTGGGCGCCTGCATTGATCTGCTTACCGGGGATCCACGTAAGGCCCGCGTGGTGTTTGTCGAAGCCCCCGCGCACAGCTCACATCAACATCGCACCCAGGTACGCGACATGTTCATCGCGTTGATGCGCGCCCAGGCGAGCCGCATGTCTGCCGGCGTCTTATCGCAGGATCTGGACCAGAGAGTCACCCTTGCGGGCGTCCAGTTGTTCGGTGCGCTCATGGAGAGCGTGACGAGTTGGCTTGCCGGTGACCTTGCCATCAGTAAGAACCAGCTGATCGATCTCAGTGCCGATCTCCTGTTGACGGTGGCCAATCACGCGCTGGCCGTTGACAACATCTCCTCTGCCTGAAGTTGCAGGCTACTTACCGGTGCGCTCGCGATGCTTGCATCCGGGCCAACAACACGGCCGCCGCTTTCCTTCTTCGAGTTCCTCTTGGGTCCGCCGTATGCGGCGTTCCCGCGTCGCGTCCTGCTTGGCATCCTCCACCCAGCAGATGAACTCATTGCGCCCCAGCGGTGTGATGTCTTGCCATAGGGCCAGAGCCGTGGGGTTCCCGATCAGCGCGGTGCGTAAGTCTGCGGGCAGCGTGTGCACCACCCCGCCAGGCACCTGCTTACTCACGGCGCAGGGCTGCCCTGGGCCGGAGCCGCGGGCTCATAGCCGGGCGGCGCGGGATCCTTCAGCGAGGTATACCCAGGAGGCAGCGGGGGCCCCGAGGGCGCCGGTGCATACGGGTCCCTGATCCTTCCAGGATTGGAGGACTCTGGGGCATTTGTCGAGATGTATCCCGGTGGCAGCTGCGGAGCGGGACCCGCGCCGGCGGGCCGTCCGGCGACACCTTCGGGCGTATCGAGTGGACCGTCGTGGGCTTGATGCCAAAGGTCGCGGATGGTCCCCAACGGGCCGCTCGAGCCCGAGCCGTAGGTGGGGTTCGCAATCTCGGGAACCGCGGGCTGAGCCGGTGGCGGAGGTGGCGGGCCCAGGGGGCCGGTGGCAGCTGCCGCCGCATCCGGAGTCGAGGGTCCCGGCGCAGGTCCGGGCACCCCGGGATCCGCGATGGCAGGGACCGACAGGGTTAGCGTGGCACCGGCGACGATTACGCCAGCGACAAACAGCTTGGCTGCGTCCATCGGCTCATCGTCGCATAGTCATTCTGCAGCCGCTGGTCAGCGACACCGGATGATTAGGCTCCCCGACATGATCAGCAGACGCGGATTTTCCACAGTGGCGCTCGCTGCAGCGATCGGCGCGACGACCCTCGGGGCATGCTCGAACGGTGCCCGAGTCGACGCGACGCGACCGCGCACACAGTTCCCTGCGCTCAAACAGATCGACGCGGGCCCGCTCAACGTCGGGTACGTCGATGAGGGGCCACCCGATGGACCACCGGTGATTCTGCTGCACGGTTGGCCCTATGACATTCACAGCTATCTGGACGTGGTGCCGCTTCTGACCGCCAAAGGATTTCGGGTTCTGGTCCCCTATCTGCGTGGATACGGCAGTACCCGCTTCAGGTCCGCCGACACCGTGCGCAACGGTCAACAAGCCGCAATTGCCAGCGATGTCATCGACTTCATGGACGCAGTGAAGATCCCGTCGGCCATCCTCGGCGGCTTCGACTGGGGCGCCCGCAACGCCGACATTGTGGCCGCCATCTGGCCCGAGCGTGTCAAGGCCCTGGTCGCAGTCAGCGGTTACATCATCGTGAATCTCGAAGCCAACCAGCAGCCACTGTCACCACAGGCCGAACTTGGCTGGTGGTACCAGTACTACTTCTCCACCGACCGTGGCCTGCGGGGATATCGGCAGAACACTCGCGACTTCAACAAGCTCATCTGGCACAACGCCTCACCGACATGGAACTTCGACGACAGCACCTATGACCGCTCGGCCGGCGCCTTCGACAACCCCGACCATGTCGACATCGTCATACACAACTATCGGTGGCGGCTCGGGCTGGCCAAGGGCGAACCACGCTACGACGCCCTCGAGGCCAAGCTGGCGGCCAAGCCAACCATCGGCGTGCCAACCATCACGATCGGTAGCGATTTCGACGGGCCGGCCAAGGACGGGGCAACCTACCGGAAGATGTTCACGGGCAAGTACTCCCACCGGATCCTGGACGGGATCGGCCACAACGTCCCGCAGGAGGCGCCCAAGGATTTCGCCGCCGCGATCATCGATGCGAACGCCCTTTAGGTTCTCCACGAAGGGCACCCGCCTAGAATCACCATCGAACAGGCGAACAGGTAGGGAATGAACTCACTCGGAATGTCGATCGGGGCTACACAGCTGGTCGCCACCGACGGCAACCCTGACGGCGTTCCTGTCGTGCGGGCATCGATGCTCGCCTTGCATGACGATCGGCCCTCCGAGGTCGGCATCCCGAAGGAGCCTGGCCTGGGCCTGACCGGATTTGTCGATCGCGTCGGAGATCCCGTCGGAATCGTGGGTGCGGACGGATCGGTGCACAGCGCCGATTGGGTCATGGCAGAAGCCATCCGGGTCATGATCGCCGACGCTGCGGTGGTGGCCAGTTTCGAAACTCCCCCGGCGCTCGCGGCCGCCATCCCCGCACATTGGGGCGCGCAGTCCATCGCCGCGTTGCGCGCCGCCATCGACAAAGTGCCTGCCCTGGCGCCTGGCGGGCGGCCGATGAAGCTGGTGCCCGATGCGCGCGCGGCATTGGTGAGCCTGCGCGATCGCGTCCCCGATCACGGAGTGGTTGTCGTCTGTGATCTGGGCGGAACGGGCACAAGCATCACGTTGGCCGACGCCACAAGCAATTTCGAGCCCGTCGGCGAGACTGTTCGTCATCGCGACTTCTCCGGACAACGTATCGACCAGGAACTCCTGGCCCAGGTCCTCACCGGCCTCGACCAGGATCCGGACGGCACCGCATCGTTGGGTGCCTTGACCCGCCTGCGTGAACGGTGTCGCGCGGCCAAGGAGCATCTGTCGACCGATACGACCACCGTGGTTCCCGTCGAGCTTCCCGGCCTCACCGCCGATGTGCGGCTCACCCGAAGCGAGCTGGAAGACCGGATCCGAGGCCCGCTTGCCGCGTTGATCACAACCATCCAAGAAACTCTGGAACGCAACAACATTCCTTCCGCTGGCGTCAGTGCCGTCCTCACCATCGGGGGCGGCGCCGGCATTCCTCTTGTGACTCAGCAGCTTTCCGAACGATTGCGATGCCCGATCATCGCCGCACCACAGCCCCAGCTCGCCGCCGCATTCGGGGCCGCCGTGATGGCCGGTCAACCAGACGAGACACCATCGCTCGAAGCGACCATGATGCGGCCGGTGCCGACGGGCGAGGAAACCGCGAAAAGCCCGGCATCCAAGCCCATCGACACCGTCGAGTCCGATAGCTTTGCCTGGTCCCAAGCCGATACTTCCCCGGAACTGCAGGAGTATCAGGACTACTCGACGCCGGTCACCGCCGCTCGCCCCGAGGTGACCTTCAGCCCCGGACCGGGCGACTACCGTGACACCGACCGGATGCGCTGGTTCCAGCGACCGTTCCTGTGGTTTCTTGCCGCCGCAGTGTTCTCGGCTGCCATATTCACCGCACTATTCATCGCGTGGCAGGACCGCGACGACGCGCCGTCACCGAGTAACCGCACGTCGACCACGACGACGGCGACCAGCACACCCCATCCCTAGCCGCGAATGTTGGCTTAGGCCAGGCAGTGCGAGCTAGAAGACACGAGCGGGAGAGCCCATGACCGGCGCCAGGCGATTCTGGATCGCACTCGTGGTGGGGTTGGCAGCCGGCATCCTGACGTGGACGCTGTTGCAGCGTTGGCAAGTTGCCCTGCTCGCGGTGGTGATCGTCGCCGCGGCCATCAGTGTCGTGTGGGCGCTGATTGTCTTGTGGCCCATGGATCCGGAGCAGACGCGTGCGCGTGCGAGCAGTGAGGACATGGACGACGAGCTCGGCGATGTGGCGATGCTGCTGATACTGGTGGCCAGCCTGTCGGCAATCGGAATACTTCTGATCTCTGCCAATGACGAGGACAAGGGCATCTACGCGGGCCTGTGCATAGGAGCGATACTGACCGTGTGGGCGATGCTGCACACGATCTACGCCGCTCGGTATGCCCGAATCTACTACCAGGACATCCCCGGTGGAATCGACTTCAATTCCACCGTGCCGCCACGCTACGTCGACTTCTACTACTTCTCGTTCAATCTCGGCATGACATATCAGGTCTCTGACACCGCCGTCACCGAGTCGCACATCCGCGACGTTGTCTTGAAACACTGTCTTTTCAGCTACGTCTACGGCACGGTAATCATCGCGTGCACGATCAATCTGGTGATCAATCTCGTCGGATAGATTTAGCCGCGTGCGTGCTGATACCGCGTGGTGTGGAAGTCACGGTTGCCGAATTCCGACTCAATCACGGTGAGACGCTTGAAGTAATGTCCGATGGCGAGTTCCTCGGTCATACCCATGCCGCCGTGCAGCTGAACCGCCTCCTGTCCCACCAGCCTGGCCGCACGCGCGATGGTCGCCTTGGCGGCCGACACCGCCCGGGTACGGCGTGCGCCGTCGAGATTGAGCGAGGCCAGGTACGAGGCCGCGACCGCCTGCTCGACCTCGATATGCATATTCACCATGCGGTGTTGCAGCGCTTGGAAATTAGAGATCGCCACGCCAAACTGCTGACGCTGCTTGGTGTATTCGACGGTGTCGGAAAGGACCTTGCGCAGCATCCCCACCGCCTCGGCCACGGTGGCGGCTGTGGCCTCGTCGAGTGCGGCATCGATCAGGGGCCACGCCTCGTCCACCTCCGAGATACGCGCCGAATCCGGCACGCGCAGGCCGGATATCACCAGATCGCTGGCGTGATGGTCATCGATCGTCCGGTAGTGGTGTACGTCGATCCCCGATGGCGGATCGGCGGGATCGAACGGTATCGCGAATAGTGTGAGACCCGCGGTGTCGGCCGCATCACCGGAGGTCCGCGCGGTGATGATCAGATGGGTCGCGATCGGTGCGTCACTGACCACGATCTTTTGCCCGTCGAGCACCCAGTGCTGTCCATCACGGCGCGCGGTGGTCCGCACGGAATGGAATGCCTGGCCAGAAGTTGGTTCCAGGGCCGCAAATCCGGTGACAACATCGCCGGACGCGATTCCGCCAACGAGTTCTGCGGCAAGGTCAGTGCTCGAGCGCCGCAGCAGCCCGCCACCAAGAACCACGGTGCCGATGAATGGCTCGACCACCAGATGCTGCCCGAGCACCTCGGCGATGACAAGAACTTCCTCCGCGCCGCCACCCAAACCACCGCGCTCCTCAGGCAGTGGCGCGGCGAGGATGCCGAGTTCCTCGGCGAAGGACTTCCACACCTGTGGCTGCCAGCCGACATCCGAGCGCGCCGCACGTCGGCTGGTGTCCAGGGCATAGCGGTTGGACAGGAAGTCCGAGACAGAGTTCTTGAGGAGTTGCTGTTCGTCGGTCAGGTTGAAATCCATGGTGATGTTCGCTCTTGTCTGTCAGAGACCCAGCTGGGCCTTGGCGAGGATGTTGCGTTGAATCTCGTTGGAACCGGCGTAAATTGATCCAGCCCGATCATTGAAATAGTGCAGCGGTGCCACCGCCTGCCATAGCTCACCGCTGTGGTACCCATCGGCGGGAGGGGTGTACTCGACCACCGGGCCGCCCGGCTTCGTGACATGGGGCTGATACACACGACCACGTGGACCGGCGGCCTCCAGCGTGAGCGTGGTCAACGCTTGAGAAAGTTCGGTGCCAAGGATTTTCAGCATCGACGAGGCCGTGCCGGGGTTACCGCCACCGGCGACAACCGCGAGCACGCGGTGCTCAAGAACTTCCAACACGTCGACACGAATCGCGAGGTCGGCAAGCTTGGCGCGGAACAAGGGATCTGCTGCCAGGGTGCCGTTCTCGGTGGGTACTGATTGGGCTGCAGCGGTCAACTGATCGAGACCCACCTGCAGCATGGGTGCCACTGCCCCACCACCGCGCTCGAACTCGAGAAGATACTTCGCGACAGTCCACCCCTCGTCGATCTCACCGAGGACATTCGCTTTGGGCACTCGCACGTTGTCGAAGAAGACAACGTTCTGCACCTCCTCCCCCGAGCTCATCACCAGTGGCTTGACGTCGATTCCGGGCGAGGTGAAGTCGATGAGGATGAAGGTGATACCGAGCTGCTTCTTTGGGCCTTTGGTGGTGCGAACGAGGGCAAACATCCAATTCGCCTCGCGTGCATGGGTTGTCCAGATCTTGGAGCCGTTGAGGATGAAGTCGTCACCATCGGCGACGGCCGACATCTGCAACGACGCCAGGTCCGAGCCGGATTCCGGTTCGCTGTATCCCTGACAGAAGAACACCTCGCCAGTCAGGATGCGGGGCAGGAAGAAGTCTTTCTGCTCCTGGGTGCCGAACTTGACGATAGCGTGCGCAACCATCCGAATACCCATGGGCGACAGGGCCGGCGCCCCGGCGATCATCGACTCGACCGCGAAGATGTAATGCTGCGCAACGGTCCAGGGCTGACCACCGTACTTCACCGGCCAGGCCGGCGCGGCCCACCCCTTCTCATGCAGGATCGCCTGCCATTGCAGGCTCGCCTCATGGTCGCTGTACACACTCGTTTGCAGGCGCCCGGCCGAACGCAGGTCCTCCGTGAGGCTCTCTTCCAGGAACTCCCGAACCTCGGTGCGGAATTGTTCTTCCTCTGCCGAGAAGGCCAGGTCCATGTGCACTCCGTTGCGTCGAGTCGGTGATGTGAAGGCGATGAATAGCATTAATCTGGATGCAAGCGCATTCAGATTAATGCGCGTCGGCTCCCCGGGCAACACCGGCTCCTGCAAGACTGGTCGGGTGTCATCCCCCGCCGGTCGCTCCTACAGCGGCCTACCTGCCGACGAACGCCTGGCCCGGCGTCGGCAGCAGCTGCTGGAGGCGGGGCTGGACATCCTCGGCGCCCCGGAAGGACCCGGCGACCTCACCCTGCGCGCGGTATGTCAGCGATCCGGCCTGGCGCAACGCTATTTCTACGAAAGCTTTGCCGACAAGGACGAATTCGCCGTCGCGATCTTCGATTGGGCAGTTGAGGGGCTTGCCTCGACGGTCGAGGCCGAAGTGGCCGCGGCACCACCGCGCCTGCAGGTCAGAGCAGGTATCACCAGCGTGGTGCGCGTCATCAACGCCGACCGGCGCATCGGACAGCTGCTGTACAGCCCCAGCCAGGTCAACCCGGTACTGGTCCGCAAGAGGTTCGAAGCCACCGCGATGTTCGTCTCGCTGTTCGCCCAGCACCTACGCGACTGGTTCCGTCGCGACGATCAGGGCAACCTGCCCGTGCTGGCCCATTTCATCATCGGGGGCGTGGGCCAGGCCGTCGCGGCGTGGCTGCATCAGGACGTCGCGGTCGGTGAGGACGAGCTGATCGAGCAGCTCGTCGAGATGCTGCTCGCCCACGGTCCCGAACGCTCCGCGCAACTCTGAATAGCCCCTGGATCGGTCCAATACCCGTACCCGGCGACGGTATTCTGAGTATTAACTGAGCTCGCCATGAGAGCTTCCTGATTTTCCCCTGCCTGATGTAGACAGTTCCTCTGAAACTGATATATGCATAGATAGCCATGAATTGGCATGCCGCGAAACGCGGCGGGACAGATTTGCTGGGTTTTCGACGTGCAGAGAGGCATGGATATGAACGTGTTGACGGCAGTGGGTTCGGCAATGACCCTCGGGATCGTGACACTGATCGGGGCGCCGGCCGCGGCGGCTGCACCGGAACCCCCACCGGTGTGTTACGCGAACCAGCCCAGTGTCAGCGCCACCGAGTTTGACCCGTGTCTGGCGCCGGGTGACATCGAGTACCAGCAAGGCGCCCATCAGCCGACCTACGACGGCGCCAATCCGTTGACGCCACCCGGTGTGAACCCGTTCGTGCCGGACGGCACCAATAAGAACAACGCCGGCTAGCGGGCTACGCGACGCGCCGGGCACACCTGCCAGACACGCGGAAAAGCTCTTGAGAACAGCGGCTCCGCGAGCCAAGGATGTAGGCGTGAATTACGGTGAGGTGCTTGAGAAGTTGGTCGCGTGGGCCGCTGAGACAGACGCCGTCCGGGCGGTCATTGTCACCGGATCCGGGGCCAACGGGGATGATCACGTCCTATCGGATCGCGATATCGAGCTGTATGCGCCCGATCCCGATGACCTGGCGGACGACGATTCTTGGTGGTCGGACTTGGGCGAGGTCCTCGTGGTCGAGCGCCTGGAAGACGACGACACTGGGTACCCGACCCGGCTGATCTACTACGCAGGCGGCAAGCTCGACTTCACCCTGGTGCCTGCCGAAGACCTGGCCACCGCGCGGCACGACAGACCCTTTCTGGTCCTTCTCGACAAAGACGATCTCGCGCCGGGCCCGGAGTCGGTGGGCGCGCCCGAGGGTGCGCTACCGGACGAGGAGGAGTTCGAGGAGTGTCTGCACTGGGGTTACGCCGCAGCGTTGATGTGTGCGAAAGCGATAGTGCGCGAGGAACTCTGGTCGGCCAAGCTACGTGACCAGGACCTCAAGGAGGAACTGCTGCGGGTCATCGAGTGGGATCACACCGCGAGACATGGCACCGCTCATGACACCAGATATCTCGGCTCCCGGATGAGCAGCTGGATGGACTCGGACATCCGCGAGGAGCTCAACGGGTGCTGGGGCCATTTCGATGCTGTCGACACCCTCGACGCCTTGCGACGGACGGTTGACCTGTTCGCACGCCTATCCGCGCGCACGGCCACCGCCCTCGGCTTCCCACCGTTCGATCACGAACGGCTGCAGCGCGAGATCGAGCGGATCCTGTCACTGCGCGTCTAGAAGGTTGTGGAAGTTCGGCACCAGGACACCTCATGATGGAGGGCATGGAATCCTCCCGCGTCGATCGTTGGCTGTGGGCGGTCCGGTTGACAAAAACCAGGCCGGACGCCGCCGCGGCATGCCGAGGCGGACATGTGCGAATCAACGATCGACCGGCGAAGCCGTCGACGACCGTGTCCCCCGGCGACGAGGTTCGCGCTCGGGTCGGTGACACCACGCGAGTCGTGAAGGTGGTGCGGGTAATCCAGAAACGGGTTGGCGCCGTCGATGCGGTGACCTGCTATCTCGACCGAACACCTGCACAGCCCGCTGTCCCACAGGTACTGGTCGCCGCGCGTGATCGTGGTGCCGGGCGGCCGACCAAACGGGACCGGCGAGTGCTCGACAAGTGGCTTGCGGGTCGGGAATGAACCGTCAGTAAACGTCGCGCACGTACCGATGGTTCTTGATGAGATCGTTGACGTACGCATGGGCACCAGTGGCGTCCATCCCCCCGCAGCGAGCAACGATCTCATGCAAGGTGGCGTCTACGTCCTTGGCCATATGGTCGGCGTCGCCACACACATACAGGTACGCACCATCCTGCAACCAGGCGAACAACTCCGTCGCGTTCTCCGACATGCAGTGCTGGACATACCGTTTCGGTTCCCCCTCAGCCCCGTCACGGGAGAACGCGAGATCGAGGCGGGTCAGCGCGCCCGAATCCACGAAGCCCTGTAGTTCCTCCCCATAGAGGAAACTAGCGGCGCGACGCCGGTCCCCGAAGAACAGCCATGAACGCCCCGAGGCGCCCGTGGCCTGCCGCTCCTGCAGGAAACCGCGGAACGGAGCGATACCGGTGCCCGGACCGACCATGATGATGGGTACGTCGGCCGCCGGTAGCCGGAACGTGTGGTTGGGGCGCAGATGCACCCGCATCGTCTGTCCACGTTCTGCCAGGAAGGTCGATGCCACTCCGCCATAGGTGCGTTCGGCATCGGTGTACCGGATGGTCGCCACGGTCAAGTGCACGCTGTCGGGATGGATGAGAGGACTCGAGGCGATGGAGTAGTCGCGGAACTGAAGCGGCCGCAGGTTGTCCACTAGCTCGTCAACAGTCAACTCCCCCAACCTGATCAGATCGAGGACGTCTTTCCCGTACAACCAGGAACCCGGCGCGGGCACGACATCGCCGCCCAGGGCCGCGACAGCGTCAGTGTCATCTGTTCGGGTAGCCACCAGACTGCGAAGGGTGCGTGAGGGAGTACGGATCTCCAGGTGATCTGAGAGCAGCTCACCAAGGGGCTCGTCGTGACCGGTCACCCGATGATCGGCGTCTACGCCGAGTTCGGCAAGTATCGCCGCGACAAGGGCGGGGTCGTTGCTCGCGTGCACGGCAATCGAATCACCTGCCTCATAGGAGATTCCGGAGCCAGTGAGGTCCACTTCATAGTGGCGCACTTCTTTGTCGGATTCGGTGGTGGTGAGCAGCCGGTTGACGAGCAATCGGGCCTCGACAGGTTCGTTGCGGTCGCGTTTGGGCTGTGTGGGGGTCTCGGTCACGGCTGCCGGCGTGGAGGCATCGCTCTGGCCCGCGGACAGGCGCTTGACGAGGTCGGTGGTCCATTCCTTCGAGGGCTGCAGATACGGCCCGTCCACATCGACGCGGTCGGTGAGCTTCACCGCGCCGAGCGCCTCCAAACGTTGATCGAGCAGCAGACCCGCGTTGCAGAAGAACTCGTAACTGCTGTCACCCAGCGCCAGCACCGCGTAACTCAGGTGCTCCAGCCGGCCTGCCGCCTCGGCGCTGATCGCCTCCCAGAAAAGCAGTGCGTTGTCGGTGAACTCGCCATCGCCGAATGTCGACACCACCGCGACGAAATGCGATGCCGACTGCAAGTCCGCGACATCAATCTGGTTGAGCTCGATCGCCTCGGATTTGATTCCGGTGGCCTCTTCCAGGGCCTCGGAGAACGACATCGCAGCGTCCTCGGCGTTGCCCATATCGGTGCCATAGCCGACGATCAACGAAAAATCCGGCTGGGCGGTCACAGCACTCCCTCACTCGCGCGCGCGGGGCTGCTCCCCAGCGCTGGGTGAGGGCGACCTTACTTTGACGCGCAACGCCGTGGGGATCTCCCCCTCTCTTTTCCCGGTACCGCACCTCTGACCGGCTAACATCCGAAGGTGGCCTGGCTGGATACCTGGTGGCAGTACGACGTGGTGGACGGTTACAAAGGTCCCCTGCTACTCGGCTTCGTGGCGTTCGTGGTGACCTTCGTGGTGACGCGCACGATTACCCGGCTCATCCGTGACGGGCGGGGCCCGTTTCACAACATCTCCGGTGGCGGCGTCCACATCCACCATTCCGTGCCGGGCGTGATCCTGTTGATCGTCGGAGGGTTCACGGCACTCGGCTCGCCGCCGTTGTCGGTGTGGACATACCTCGCCGGTCTACTGGTGGGGATCGGCGCATCGCTGGTGCTCGACGAGTTCGCGATGATCTTCCATCTGGAGGACGTCTACTGGTCCAACGAAGGTCAGCTTTCGGTCGATATGGTCACGCTTGCCACCGCCTGCATCGGTCTGGCCGCGGTCGGTGTCTCGCCGCTGAATGTGGATGGCCTGACCGGCGTCATCGCTATCGCTCGCGGGGTCGCGGTGATGCTGCTGCTGGTACACCTGGGGCTGGTGGCACTCACCGCCCTCAAAGGCAAGTACCCCACCGCGATGATCGGCATTTTCATCGCCCCCATCGCCTGGTGGGCGGCGGTTCGCCTGGCCCGCCCGACATCCCCGTGGGCGCGGTGGCGCTACTCGCCGGAGAAGCTCGAACGAGCGCGACAGCGGGCCCTGGTGTTCGACCGCCGGTGGGGTCCGGTACGCCGGCGATGGCTCGACGCTATCGGTGGGACACCAACCCCCGAGCTCCCTCACCCACCTACAGACTCGCGGACCCGCTGAGCGACCTCGGCGAGTGTTCCTTCCGTGTGCACCGGTGTGCCCCATCGCGGGTTGACCTCGAGCTGCACCCAGCTGGTGCAGCCGACATGCCCGTTGTCACGGGGAATTCTCACAGGCGTGACCAACGGGTACGCACGCACCACCAAGACTGTCAGCCGGTGTTTGGGCCGGAAATCCACGCGGTCCTCACGAATGGATTCGGCTGTCCAGATATGCAGCGACGCAATCTCTTCGAGCGCCTCGGGCCGAGTGACCTCGATTGCGGCGACAACCTCGGCCCCGGCTCGCACCACTACGTCGGTTTCGGTGCTATCGGCGGCGGCACGCTCGAGTACGTCATGGTGTTCGGGTCGCACCCGTTCGGCGTGGCCATGCACGATCGTCGGGAAGAGCAGGAACCGGGAATCGGCAAGCGTGAAACGCTTCTCGTGAATTCCGCCCTTGCGCAGCAGAATCTGCTGTCGGCCGTCGAGCAGCGCATGCACAGCCGCGCTCCATTCCTTCAGCGCGGTAGTCACATGTCGAGACTACGGCCGCGGTGTCACCAGCACCGGGCAAGCAGCCTTGTGAATCAGCGCATGGCTGGTGGATCCGAGGAAGAATCCCGCGACGTCACCGCGGCCGCGGCTTCCTGTGACGATCAACTGCGCGCCCTCGGATGCGCGGAGCAGGACGTCGGCGGGATGCCCGATCGCGAGAACGCGCCGGACCGGTACGTCCGGATGCTTCTCCTGCCAGCCGGATAGACGCTCGGCAAGAATCTGTTCCTGGCGCCGTTCCTCTGTGGTCGAATCGACGGCGCTCCACGCGGTGTAGGCGTAGACGTACCCCGGCGGAATGTTGTTCCAGACATGCACCGCCACCAGCTCGGCGTGTCGCATCGAGGCCTCCTCGAACGCCCACGCAAGCGCGCCGTCGCTGGAATCGGAATCGGCGACTCCCACGACAACCGGCCCTGCAGGTCCCGCCGCTTCTCTCACCACGACAACCGGGCTGTGCCCCTTCGCGGTCAGCGATACCGATACCGAGCCGGCCATCATGCCGGTGAATCCGCCGAGCCCGCTGGACCCGAGCACCGTCATGACAGCGTTTCGGGACAACTCCACGAGGATCGCGACGGGCTTACCCGTCGCCTTGACCGTGGACACTTCGACATTCGGGAACAGTGCGTAGACATGGTCCTTGGCCTGACTGAGGAACTCGGCGCCATCGGTGTCCAGGTGATCAAAGAAGCTCGCCGACGCCCCCAGGTTGTAGCCCTGCCCGAAGCTGCTGTGATCGACGGCGTGCACCAGCGTCAGCGGCAGATTCCGCTGCTGGGCCTCGGCACCTGCCCACGTCAGGGCATGGAGCGCCGATGTCGATCCGTCGACACCGACAAGAATGTGGGGGTTGGGTGTCGTGGTGGTCATGGCTCCTCCGATGCGATAGGGCGGCTCTGCTCCTCCTCCCCGACACTATTGACCGCCCGGCGCGGCAGCCATGGGCCAAAATCCCTACTGCCAGTGACTTTCGGCCATACAAAAGTGGGCTTCATCACGTCATCGACGTGTCATTCGTGTTGGCAGAGCTTCCATTTGGAGCTCACCAGCCGGTAGATAGCATGACTAAGGACTCTCGTGATCCTGCTAGCGTTGTGCGTAACGGAATCTCGCCGACCGTCGATATGGACGTCGGGGGAACTGGTGGAAGGTAGACGAGAATGCCCTTGACGGCGAAGTTGATTGTTGGTTCTGGCGCGATGGCATTGTCGCTGGTTGCAGGCGGTGGAATCGCGTCCGCCGACCCGGATGTGACCGCCATCGTCAACACCACATGCACATACCCGCAGATCATGGCGGCACTGAACGAGCAGTCGCCCGCGGCGGCACAGCAGGTGAACGCGAATCCGATCGCCGGTGCCTGGCTGCAGCAGTTCGTGGCGTCGCCCAAGGTGAAGCGCCAGCAGATGGTCAACGAGGTACGGGGCATGCCGGCCGTTCAGGAGTACACCGTCCTGATCAACCAGGTCGCCAACTCCTGCAATAACTACTGAGCGGCGATTTTCCCGCCGCTGCCCCATAATGGGAAGTGGCGGCCGGTCCATCGAAGCGTCGGCACGCTTGCTAGGCCTGATCCTCGGTGTGACGTATATCCCGCCGACTATCAGACCTCATCGACTTAGGCTAGGCTTGGTTTAACTGACCCCAGGAGGCCGGGGAACCGGCGTCTGCCAGGTCGCGACCATGCCGAGCGCTGGTCAGGGCGGGTTCGCTCAACGAACGAGAAACCCAACGTCACACGCTGGATACGCCGTGCGCGGCGCTGGGTGAGGAGAATCGGCTGAACGGGCTGTATGACCAGAGCCAGGAGAAAAATAGCTGCGGTGTCGGCTTCCTGACCCGTAAAGACGGCATCCAGACACACGATGTCGTGCGCAAGCTCCATGAGGCACTCTGCGCCGTGCCGCACCGAGGAGGAATGTCTTCCGAGGGCGTTGGTGACGGCGCCGGCGTGAACATGGACCTGTCCTTGCGCTTCTTCTCCGAACTGACCGGCGATCCCGACTTGCTGCCGGGCGAGTTCGGGGTGGGCAACTTCTTCTTGCCCACCGATCCGGCATTCCACCCCGAGGCCGAGTCGGTCATCGAACAGGCCCTGCGGGCACAGGGATTCACTATCCTGCTCACACGGGATGTGCCGGTGGACAACGGGGCGATTCGCCCTGCCGCCGTGAAATACCAGCTGCCGATTCGGCAATGGATATTCCGTTCAGATTCCGAGCGCAAGACACATGAGGCGCTCATGGCGATCGAGGCCGTGGCCTACACGCGCCCGGAACTGCTTGGGCTCTACCCACTCTCGCTCAGCACGCACACTCAAGTCCTCAAAGGGCGCCTGAACTCCAACGAAGTGGTGCCGTACTTCAGCGACCTGTCCGATCCGCGGATGGAAGTGCACTCGATGTTCTTCCACACCAGGTTCTCCACCAACACCGCACCGAATGCGACCATGGCTCAGCCGTTCCGGCTGATGGCGCACAACGGTGAGCTCAACACGGACAAGAAGAATCGCTTGTCCGAGAATGCGATCGCACTGGCCCGTAACCGGGCCATTATTCGCCCGGTGGGGCAATCGGACAGTTGCCGACTGGATCAAACCCTGCAAAGCCGGGTGCTTGAGGACGATCTCGACCTCGTCACCGCCGTCGTTGCGATGATGCCGCCCGCATGGGAGAACGACACAACACTCTCGCCCGGTGTGACGGCGATGCTCGAATACTTCAGCCTCTACGAGGAGAAGAACGACGGCCCCGCCGCGCTGATCTTCGGGGACGGCAACATCATCGGTGCGCGCCTGGACCGGCTTGGGCTCAGACCACTACGCACGGTCGAGACCGCCGAGTACCTCGGAGTGATGTCCGAGGCAGGACAGATCTACTTTGACCCCGACACTGTGATCGAGCGCGGCCGCATCGAGGCCGGCGGCATGCGCTACTACGACCATGCCGAAGGCCGTTCCTACGGAACCATCGAGGCTCTCGAAAAGCTTGCCGCGCGCCATGATTACCCCACCATGCTGGCGCAGGCCCGCGTGAACATCGCGGACCTACCCCACGTGCCCCCGGCGGGCCAGGGCTCGCCGGCACGATACGACGGCGACCTCGACCGTCACCAGCGATACGTGGCGTACTCACTCAACCAGGAAAGCTTCAAGTTCCTGATGGATCCGATGCTGGCGACCGGTCAGGAGAAGATTTCCGCGATGGGCTACGGCGCAGCCATCAACGCCCTCTCCAATCAGGAAGGTGGCGTTGCGAAATACTTCTCGCAGCGGTTCGCCCAGGTGACCAACCCACCACTGGATTCCATCCGCGAGGCGGATGGAATGACCTTGCGTGTTGCGCTCGGCGCAAAGCCCAACAGCGGGGCTCAGCCCGCACCGCAGATCGTGGTCCCCTCCCCCATCCTGACCCATCTCGACATGCTCAAGATCCGCGAGCAGCAGGGCACCCCGGTCCGGCGTTTCGGGATGCGCTATCGCATCGAGCTCTCCGACCCGGCATCAAACGCCGATCGGATCGTGCAGGCCATCGATGAACTATGCGATGCGGTAGAGCAATTCGCGCGGGAGTCCGGCGGCATTGCGGTGATCTCCGACCGCCATGTCTCCAGTGATCGCGCGGCAATGCCCCTCATCATCGTCATCTCCGCCATCAATCAGCGGCTGATCGAAGAGGGCCTGCGGCTGCGTGTTTCGTTGATCGCCGAGAGCGGACAACTGTGTTCCTCGCACCACGTGGCCGCCGTGCTGGGATTCGGCGCGTCGGCGGTGTACCCGCTGGCCGTGCAGATGCGGGCCGAGGAGAAGTACGGGGCCGATGCCGACAAGGCGTTCAAACATTTCGCCAAGGCGGCCGAGAAGTCACTGATGAAGACGATGGGCCGCGTGGGCCTATGTACCGTCGAGAGTTACATCGGCGGCGAGTTCTTCGAACCGAACTACCTCGATACCTCTGATCCGGTGTTGCACAGGTACTTCCCCAATGTCGTGTCACCGGTCGCCGGTGTCGGTTTCTCCACTCTCGCAACGGCTGTCGCCGACTGGCATGCGCGTGCACTGGCGGTGACCGGCGAGAAAGACGTTCCGCTGCTGGGGCTGTTCAAGGAGCGAGCCGAGGGCGCGGGCCACTCGTACGGCACCACGGCGGTACGCGGATTCGTCGACATGACCGAGGAAGCCATCTCGTTCGGGGACGAAGCGCGCCCGGAAAACCCCGACATGGCCGACCCGACCTACCTGAGGCTGCTGCCACTGCACCAACTCGAGGGTGCGTTCGGGCTGGACGACGGCGCCTACCGCAACAACAGCTTTGACGAGCTGCCCACGCGCGCTGTCGATAGTTTCGATATCACCCCGGGCTACCGCAGTTTTGTCCGGGCTATGAACACGGAACGCACCCGGCGCCCGGCGGCGCTTCGAGACGTGCTGGCGCTGCCCGCCGATGTGAATTTCGTGCGTACCGCCAACGAGTTCCGCAGGGAAATGGGGCAATTCGCCCGGTTCGGAAACAACGACTTTCAGGTGCGTGGCCTGTCCTGCCGGGAATCCGATGGCAAGTTCGTGCTGCGACTCTCACACACCCACGAGCGGCTCGCGGCGCTGGCAGCCTCGCTTCGGGTCCGGTTCGGCGCTGACATCACCAGCCAGGAGATCATCGGCGACGAGCTGCATCTGAAGGCGACCGGCCAAGCGGCGAGCTACCTGACGAAGATCAGGACGGCTCCGGATTCGGTTTCCCTGTCCTCAGTGCAACCGGCCAGTGAAATCACCCCCACGCTGACATCGGGAGCCATGAGCCACGGCGCGTTGGTGGCGCCGGCGCACGAGGCCGTGGCCCACGGAACCAACTTGGTTGGTGGACTCTCCAACTGCGGCGAGGGCGGCGAACACATCAGCCGTTACGGCACCATTCGCGGCTCCCGTATCAAGCAGTTCGCCTCCGGGCGCTTCGGAGTGTGGGCGGGATACCTTGCCGACCCGATGCTCCAGGAGCTGGAGATCAAGATCGGGCAGGGCGCCAAACCCGGTGAAGGCGGCCAGCTTCCAGCGCCGAAGGTAACCGTCCAGATCGCCGCGGCGCGCGGAGGAACTCCGGGTGTCGAACTCGTCTCTCCTCCGCCCCATCACGACACGTACTCGATCGAGGACCTCGCGCAGCTGATCCACGATTGCAAGGCAGCCCGTGTCCGGGTGATCGTGAAACTGGTTTCTTCGGAGGGCATCGGCACTATTGCCGTGGGTGTTGCCAAGGCCGGCGCCGATGTCATCAATGTCGCGGGCAACACCGGTGGCACTGGCGCGGCGGCCGTGACAAGCCTCAAGTATGCGGGCCGCTCGGCGGAAATCGGTGTGGCCGAGGTGCATCAGGCTTTGTGCGCCAATGGAATCCGGCAGAAGGTTGTGCTCCGCTGCTCGGGCGCGCATCAGACCGCCAGCGACGTCATCAAGTCAGCGCTGCTGGGGGCGGACAGTTTCGAGTTCGGGACCACCGCCCTGATGATGCTCAAGTGCGTCATGGCCAAGAACTGCAACATCAAATGTCCGGCCGGGCTGACGACCAACGCCGAGCTCTTCGAAGGTGACCCTCGGGCACTTGCCCAGTATCTGCTGAACATCGCGCACGAAGTGCGGGAGCTACTGGCGACGCTCGGCCTGCGGACGCTGCGTGAAGCGCGTGGTCGCAGCGACCTCCTGCATCTGCTGGATCACCCGTCGAGCATCGGCACCCTCGATCTGCGCCGCATGCTTGCCGTGGCAGAGGAATTCGTCGTCCAGAATCCGGTGTACATGGAGAAGGACTACTCGGTGGACGATGCGTTCAGCGAGCAGCTCGACCTCGACGGCACGGTACCGCCACCCAGACAGCTGACCAACCAGAACAAGAGCGTCGGCGGACAGCTCGCGATCGATATCGAGCGGATGCTCAACTATCAAGGGGCAGAAGGATCCGCGGTCGCCGTTGACGAACGTGGCCGTCGTTACTTGCTACCCGAGAGCGTCTCGATCACCACAACGGGCTCGGCAGGCCAGAGCTACGGCGTGTTCTGCAACGACGGCATGATGCTGATGCACACGGGCACCTGCAACGATGGAGTCGGTAAGAGCGCCTGCGGCGGCACGATCACCGTGCGCTCACCCGGCGGTGGTTCGGAGGCGCCGGGCGGCAACGTCCTGATCGGAAACTTCGCCCTCTTCGGTGCTTCGGGGGGACGCCTGTTCGTAGAAGGCCAGGCCGGGGACCGATTCGCGGTTCGGAACTCGGGTGCAACGGCAGTGGTCGAGGGCGTCGGCGAATTCCTTTGTGAATACATGACCAATGGTGCCGTGCTCAACATCGGCGGATTCGGCAAGGGCGTGGCGAACGGGATGAGCGGCGGCTTCCTGTACCAGTACGACCCGCACGGCGAACTGCCCTCGAAGGTCAGCAGCGACTCGGTGCTGGTACTGCCCGTGACCGATGCCCCGTTCCACGAGGCCGCAGCCCGCATCCTGCTGCAATGGCATGTGGCGGCCACCGGGTCAGTCAGAGGCCAAGCCCTGCTTGATGATTGGCAGAGCACCCGAGAGCACCTGGTCTACACGATGTCGCGGGCGCTGTTGCAGTACCAGGATTCCGACGCCATTCTGCAAGGCAAGACACGCAAGGAACTGCTGGACGAATTGGCCGCCGCCCTGGCCGGCTACCAAGTACACAAGTTCAAGCTGTCCTACCGCAGCCAGCGCGATGTCCTCGAAGGATCGGTGCCCGCATACGGCGACACCGATACCGAAGGGATGTACGCGCTGCTGAACACCTACACGGTGCTGAATATGGCCCAGCAGCTCGCGCTGTCCAGGATGCCGAACGTCACGGACGTCACCGACCCCCGGATCGGCAAGGCAGTGCGCAATCTCGTACTCACCGAGGACTTCTTCTTAATCCAGAAGCTGCAGAAGTATGCACGTGAGGCGATCGACGGGCATAGCGATGAGGACCTGGCCGTGCTGATCGCGGACAAGCGCCTCAACGATTACAAGGAGGCGCTGAGCCAACGCAACGTCTTGTCCATGGACAGCCCGGGAACCTACGGCTGGATCCTGTACCAGAGCAACAAAAACCGGGACAAGATCGGCCGTCTGCCTTCCTTCGAAGAACTGTTCGCACATCAAGCGTTACCTGTTGTCGCCCTGTCCGGACCGTCCCTCCAGACCACGTGAAGAAGCCATGAAGATCGCCTACATTCCCGAAGACGCCCCATTCAACGAGGACCAGCGCGCCTGGCTCTCCGGCTTCCTGGCGGGGCTGCACTCCCGTCTCGCCATGAACCTGGCAGCGCCACCGCCGGCGGCCTCCGGGGACCTGGAAGCTCCCCGCCCGCCGCTGCGCATCCTGTACGGCACCCAGACCGGTAATGCCGAAATCGTCGCGGGCGACGCTGCCGCCGCGGCCAAGGCTCAGGGATTCGACGTGACGGTCAGCGGCCTCGAGGAGATAGCGCTCGATCAGTTCGCCGGACTGAAATACGTCCTCATCGTCACGTCCACCTATGGCGAGGGCGAGATGCCCGATAACGCCGAACTGTTCTGGGAAGCACTGTCTTCAACACTGGCACCCCGTCTCGAAGGGGTGTCCTACGGTGTGCTCGCCCTCGGCGACACCAGTTACGACGGTTTCTGCCAGGCCGGCAAGCTCATCGACACCCGTCTCGAACAACTCGGTGCGAGTCGGGTGGTCGGTCGTGCCGACTGCGACATCGACTACGAGGCGCAGGCCGCGGAATGGGTCCAGGGCGCGGTCGCGAGCCTGGTCACCCTGGCTGGGGCCAGCGGCACCCCTGGAACTCCCCCGCCGAGCACCGTGGTGCGCTCCGGATGGACCCGCAAGAATCCGTTCCCCGCGGAGGTACGGGTCAACCGGCTGCTCTCACGCGCGGGCTCTGACAAGGAGATCCGGCACTTCGAGTTCGCGCTCGCGGACAGCGGGATCACCTACGAGGCGGGCGACGCACTCGCGGTCATCGCGGAGAACGATCCGGCACTGGTAGGTGCGATCGCGGATCACTTCCGTGTCTCTACAGAGACCCTGGTAGACGGTGAGCCCCTGGGTGAACTGCTGGGCACCCGCTACGAGATCAGCGCCCCGTCGCGAGACTTGCTGAGCGAGGTGGAAAGCCGCGCGGAGAGCGAGGAGTTCTCGCATGCACTCCGGGGCGGGGTCAAGGAGGTGCTGGATACCTGGCTGTACGGCAAGGACATCCTTGACATCCTGCGCATCGGCGGGGATGCACTGAGCCTGGAAGAGTTCATGGGACTGCTCAAACCGCTGCAGCACCGCGCCTACTCGATCTCTTCCAGCTCACTGGCTCACCCAGAGCGCATCCATTTGACGGTCGCCAGCGTGCGGTACCAGAGCCTGGGCCGTGAACGCGGCGGGGTGTGTTCCACCTTCTTGGCAGATCGTGGCAGTAATGCCCGTATCTTCTTGCAACCCAACAAGTCCTTCCGGGTCCCGAGTGATGACGATGCGCCGATGATCATGGTCGGCCCCGGCACCGGCGTGGCGCCGTTCCGCGCGTTCCTGCAGGAACGTGAGCAGCGCGGCGCCAGCGGCCGCAACTGGCTGTTCTTCGGTGACCAGCACCGTGAACACGACTACATCTACGAGCACGAGCTCGACGGGTGGCACACCTCCGGCCTTCTCACCCGGCTCGACCTGGCCTTCTCGCGTGATCAGGCAGAGAAGATCTACGTGCAGACGCGGATGCGCGAGCATGGCCAGGATCTGTTCGCATGGCTCCAAGATGGCGGGCACTTCTACGTGTGTGGCGATGCCACGCGCATGGCCAAGGATGTGGACAAGGCGCTGCACGAGATCGTCGGTGAGCACGGCGGATTCAGCTCCGATGAGGCGTCCGAATACGTCAACACCCTCAAGCGGGAAAAGCGGTACGTCCGCGATGTGTACTGACGGCCGGCGCTGCGAACACTGCCCCGCCCGACGAATCGTGGCGGGGCCCAACGCCATTGCCGAAGCACTCCCCGCCCTTGGCACGGTGGTGGCCGTGACCGCCAACGATGCCGCCCTGATCAGCCACACCGGCGAGTACCTGGAACCCGCCTTTCCCGGCGAGGCACTGTGCTGCGACGACGAGTACATCGCCCTGCGGCTCAACCCTGCACTCCTCCGCGATGCCTTCCTGGCACCGCGAGCGCTGACGATGGTCGCCGAGACCGGCACGCACCGCGCCTACCTGACCCCGCTTTCGGACCGGCTGACGATCAGCGCCCTCGAGCTGGCACCGGCAGCGGCCCCCGAAGCGTTCCCCGTCACCGATTGGTCCGACGTCAATTGGCATGACACCGATCAGCTCACCCACCTCGACGCACTCACCCCCGGGCGTTACCGCGTGCTTCCGTTCACCGGCGCCCGCAAGATCGATTCGCAGGTCATCCCCCATCTGCTGGCTCACATCGTGGACGTGGACATGCCGTTCACGATCGCGGTTCCCGGTGGCGGCTGCGTGCAGCTGCACCGTGGCCACGCCGCGATGGTCGAACAGGCCGGCGCACATATCGCCGTCATCTTCGGAGCCTCGAGGTACGCCATGGATCCGGTGTTCATCGCCGAGTCCTGGGTGACACATGCGCACGGTACTCAGGGCCTGACATCGTCGGTCGAGCTCTACGACCACAGCCATCGGTGCGTCACGACCATCACGCAAACCGGTCCGATCACGGCCCGGCTTCATCAGGCGTGGGAACACATGATCGCTTCGTTGCCGGACGCCGCCTGACCTCCACCCGCCTCGCGGTTCGGCACTCATCTCACGGCGGATAGCCGGCGAAGTGTGAACAGATTGAGATGTCCCGGTGAATTGGGGGCAGCGTCCGGGAAATTGTGCGGCCCTAGCGTGTGCGCATGAAAGCGACACCCGGAGGCAACATGGGCGGTGAACCGTGAGCGGCCTGATCAAGGTCGTCGATCCGATCCTTCCGGGTCGGAGCGCGGATCTGCGTCAGGCGCAGTACTACCAGGATGTCCTCGGCGAGCTACGTGCGGTGGCCCTGCGCGAACTCGACGACCATGTGGCATCCCTGGAGCGCAGAAGACAGAGCGGCAAGCCATCGAGCCTCTCGCGCCTGCACCGGCTCGTCGGTGCCAAACGCGCCGAGCTGGCCGCACTGGATCAGTTGCTCGTGGCGCTCAGTGATCGATTCGGAGATCACTCCACCTTGTCAGCCGGGTAGGACTGCCCGACGATACGACCGGCCCGGATGTCCGTCGGACAGATGGGGACCGCGGCCGCCGAGATGCTCGCGCAGGCTGAGCCTTTCCCGCCGATACGGCACCCGGCCACGGCGCCGGAGCTCGGGCACCACGAAACGGGCGAAATCGACGAAGGTCCCGGGTGTGGTCACATACGCGACGTTGAACCCGTCGACATCGGCAGCATCGACCCAGTGTTCCAGTTCGTCAGCGATGTCGGCGGCAGCACCGACGAGAACCGGCCCACGCCCGCCGATCCCGATTTCCTGCGCCAGCTCACCCACCGTCCAGGTACGGCTCGGATCCTTGGTAAACGAGGCCAGCGCGGAACGGTTGGCGTCGGTCTGGACATGCCGCAGCGCCTCGTCTGCCCCGAGCCCAGCCAGATCAACTCCCGTCCAGCCACCGAATAAAGCCAGTGCACCTGCGGGGCTGACATATTGGCGGTAATCATGCAGCTTGGCGATCGCCAGATCCCGCGTCTCGGCGACGATCGGCGTCACCATGGTGAAAACCTTGATGGCCCGCGGGTCGCGGCCCAATCCCGCTGCGGCCTCACGCAAGGCCCGCACCGGTCCTCGCACGACCTGCGGCGTCGGACCCGATACGAACACCGCTTCGGCGTGAGCCGCCGCGAATTGAACTCCCCGCGCCGAGGCACCCGCCTGGAACAGCACCGGTGTGCGCTGCGGCGAGGGTTCGCACAGAAATGGCCCGGGAACGGTGAAATACCTTCCCTGGTGCGCGATGTCATGGACCTTGGCCGGGTCGGTGAAGACACCCCGCGCCCTGTCATGCACCACGGCACCGTCCTCCCACGAACCTTCCCATAGCTTGTAACAGACCTGGAGATACTCGTCGGCGATGTCGTAGCGCCGGTCATGCGGTATTTGGGAGTCCAGTCCCAAATTCCTTGCTGCACTGTCTAAATACGATGTGACAATGTTCCATGCCACCCGCCCCTCGGTGAGATGATCGAGCGTCGAGAGGCGGCGGGCCAAGGCATACGGCTGCTCGTAGGTGAGTGACAACGTGATCCCGAATCCCAATGTCTCGGTCACCGCCGCCATCGCCGATACGGCCAACGACGGGTCATTGACCGGGAATTGCGCCGCATCGACCACGGCCGCATCGCGCGAAGCTCCGTACACGTCATACGCACCCAGCACATCGGCGAGGAACAACAGGTCAAAACCGCCGGTCTCGAGCGACCGGGCGAGTTCAGTCCAATAGCTCAAGGTCCGGTATCGGTGTCCCTGATCCTCGGGATGTCGCCACAGGCCCGGTGATTGGTGGCCGACACATGCCATGTCGAAGGCATTGAGGTAGATCCGGCTCATCGAGAGACTCCGATCTTGTCTCGATAGGTTTCACGGGCGGCATGTGCGGAGGCGAACGTGAGTGCGGCCAGCACCAGGTGGTAGACGACGATGAGCCATGGGTTGCCGTGGTTGACGGCCAGCAGGGCTGCGGCGATCAGCGGGGCGAATCCACCGGATAGCACCGCACCGATCTGATAGCCCAGAGACGCCCCGCTGTAGCGGACCCGGGTGTCGAACAGCTCGGCGAACCATGCGGCCTGGGGACCATACATGGCGTCGTGAACAACGTTGATCCCGAAGATGATTGAGAGCACCACGAGAACCGTCGACCCGCTTCCGGCCGCCAGGAAGAACAGCGTCAACGCCACCGGTCCGGCCACCGCCCCGAACAGGTAAAGCGGACGTCGGCCGATCCTGTCGGAGAGTGCCGACCACGCCGGCGTACTCACGATGCCGATCGCCGAAGCGATCAACACGGCAGTCAACCCGACTTGACTGTCCTTCCCGAACACGTCTTGCAGGTAGGTCAACGAGTAGGTGGTCAGCAGTACGAACAAGGCGATCTGGGACAGCCGTAAGCCGATGGTCAACAGCACATTACGGGGCTGCGTGCGCACGACTTCCACGACAGGCAGCCGGGCGAGCTCGCCTCGTTCACGCAGCCGCCGGAAGTCCGCTGAGTCACTCAGCCGCAATCTGATCGCCAGGCCGACGGCCACCAAGATGACGCTGCTCAAGAACGGGATGCGCCAGCCCCAGGCAAGAAACACGTCCGGCCCGGTGAGCATTCGAGTGAGACCGAATACGCCGGTAGCCAAGAGCATTCCCGCTGGCGAGCCCAACTGGGTGAAGCTGCCGAACAGACCCCGATGGCCGGGCGGGGCGTGTTCAACCGACAGCAGGGCGGCGCCACCCCATTCCGCTCCGGCCGCGAGCCCCTGCAACACCCGTAGCGTCGCCAGTGCGCTCGGTGCGAAAACGCCCGCCTCGGCATAGGTCGGCAGTGCGCCGATCAGCGCGGTGGCAACGCCCATGAGGAGCAGCGCCCCAACGAGAACGGCCTTGCGCCCCAGCCGGTCACCCAGGTGTCCGGCGATGACGGCTCCCACGGGGCGCGCACCGAACCCCGCGGCGTAGGTTGCGAACGAGGCCAGCGTGCCGGCTGTCGAGGAGACGGTCGGGAAGAACAAAGGCCTCAGGACAAGTGCCGCAGCCGTCGCGTAGAGGTAGAAGTCGTACCACTCGATGGTGGTGCCGACCATGCAGCTCAGCGCAACGGTACGGGCGCCGGGACCACCACTCTGGGCCGGTCCACCCGCGTGAACGGCAGGCGCCGCACTGGTGGTAGTCACGTGACGCCACGGTGCATGACCGGATCGCCGGTGGGAACCTTTGTGCTCGGCGGGATTTCTGCCGTACGGCTAGTGGCTCCCGGCCCGCATATCGGGCTGTGAATCCTCTAGCGGGGTAAGGATTGTCGCGAGCCAGGTGACCGTCAGCGTGGTGGAGGCGAGCGCAGCCAGCAGCGTCCACATCAACGGATCGGAACCGTCCGCCGTCTGATGCCACCACAGCGCGGCCAGACTTGTCACCGCGCTCAGCGCCGCGGTGTACGCCGCCGCGCAGCACCACCGGAAGTGCCTCCGGCGCAGAGCTACGAGCGAAACAAGGCATGCCACCAGAAACATGATGGACGTCCCCGGCACCACGGCATCGACATGCAGCGACGGGCTGGCCTGGGCGCCGAGGTTTGACCAGCGACTTGCCGCGGCCACGCCCAGGACGATGGCCGCCACCAGCGCGGTCCAGCGTCGCGGCCTGCTCATCCAGACGTCCTCAAGCACACCGCGCTCGATCGCGCGCAGCGTGTCCTCAAGTCCAACGTCGTCGTGGCGCTGCGTCCTCACTCAATGCCTCCCAAATTCGAACATCTCTGAGACTAGAGGTCGGATGCGGTGGCGCGGGAGTTCCGTACCACTTGTCGTACTGCTACTTTCCGGCGGTGGACCTCTTCACCCACACCTGGGCAGCTCTGCGTGCCGCTGTCGCCGATCTGCCGGACCAGGCATTTACCCAGCCGTCCGGCTGCGCGGGCTGGCTCGTGCGCGATCTGGTGTGCCATCTGATCATCGACGCCCAGGACGTGCTGATAACCCTGGCAACCCCCAGCGAGGAACCACCGACGCGCGATGCGCTGACCTACTGGGAAGTCCTCGGTGCGCCCCCTGCCGGTGACGACGCCCTCGATGCGCTGATCGTCAGGTTGGCCGCCGCCTACCAGGAGCCGGGCCTGCTCACCTTTCACCTGGATGACCTGGGCGCCGCGGCCGGGCGCGCCGCGCTCCTCGCCCATCGCGACCAGTGCGTCGCCACCAAGGGACAGGTCCTCACCGTGGGCGATTATCTGGATGCCTACGTCCTGGAATGGACATTGCATCATCTCGACCTTGTCGCGCATCTGCCCGACGCGGCAGCCCCACCCGCCGCCGGGCTTTCGCGTGCGCGTCAGATGGTGGAGCAGATCGCCGGATACAAGATCCCCGCGGCACTGACGGATGCCGACGCCCTGGTGATCGGAACGGGGCGCCGCACCCCAACCGCCGCACAAACCGCAGCCTTGGGAGCCGACGGGAACAGAATTCCCGTCTTTCTCGGCTAAGTCACGAGCGTGCTTCCCCTACGCGCAGTTCAGGGTGACATAGGCGATCTTGTAGTCAGGGGCTTCCCCATCGCGGGCGGGCGCCGGCCTGATATCGCTCTTGTGCTGGTGCCGAACCGGGGTTTGGGTCAGGATCGAGCGAACCGTGCAGTCCTCGATGTCCCGCCCGCCCGTCTTGGTGACGATGACGCGGTACCCCTCCGAGGTGAGCATGTCGATGACCCCCTGGGCGCCCCCGACGGCGGCCGGGCCCGCGGCGGCCAGCGGGGATTGCGTAAGGAATACCGCCGTGCTCGCCGCCACGGCGACTAACCCGGCCGAGGACACCGCCCTGACGAGCGCTTTGGCACTGTGAACTGTGCATTCGGTGATCATGTGACGGTGCTCCTCTCGGGTTGAATCCACCATATGACACATTGTGTCCTTCGGTACACATCGTTTCATGTGGTGTGGAGCACATCTAGACAGGCGGACCATTTCTCGGAGGTCGCGGCTAGCATTGGGACATGACAACGCAGTTTGACGCCGTCATCGTCGGGGCCGGTTTCGGCGGGATGGGCGCGGCGATCCAGCTCAAGGAGCTGGGCCTGACCAACCTTGCGATCCTGGATCGCGAGGACGATTTGGGCGGTACCTGGCACGTCAACCACTACCCCGGCCTGGCTGTCGACATCCCTTCGGCGACCTATTCGTACTCCTTCGAGCCCAATCCCTACTGGTCGCGGTTATTCGCGCCGGGTTCCGAACTCAAGCAGTACGCCGCCCACGTGGCCGAGAAGCACGACCTGCGCAAGTACATGCGGTTCAACACCCCGGTATCGGGTGCGCGCTGGGACGAGGAGGGCCAACACTGGGTTGTGGCCACCGAGTCCGGTGAGACCCTCACCGGTAAATATCTTCTGACAGCCACCGGATACCTGTCTCAGCCCAAGATGCCCGATATTGCGGGTATTGAGTCCTTCGCCGGCAAGGTCATCCACACCACCAAGTGGGATAACAGTTATCGGGCCGCGGGCCACAAGATCGGCCTGATCGGCACCGGCGCCACCGCCGTTCAGCTCATCCCTGAGCTGGCCAAGGACGCGCAGCACCTGACCGTGTACCAGCGCACCCCGATCTGGGTCGTACCCAAGGCCGACGCGAAGGTCCCCGGTGTGATCAAGAAGCTTTTCGCGAAGGTGCCACGTACCCAAAAGATCGCTCGCACAGTGGGTTCGGCGATCCTTGAAGTGATCATGGTGGGCGGAGTACTGCATTTCCGTCAGTTCCGGCAGGCCAACAACGGGGCCGCGATGCTGGCCAAGGCGCATTTGTTCGCGCAGGTGCGCGATCGCGAGCTGCGCCGCAAGCTGACACCCGACTACGACTTCGGTTGCAAGCGGCCGACATTCTCGAACACGTACTTCCGGGCCTTCAGCAAGAAGAACGTCAGCCTTGAGACGGCATCGATCGAGCGGATCGAGCCCGATGGCATCGTCACCGCAGACGGTCGCAAGACGGTCATCGACACCTTGGTCCTGGCCACCGGTTTCAATCTGTGGGAATCGGCCTTCCCCGCGTTCGAGGTAGTCGGTCGTGAGGACTACAACCTCGGAAAATTCTGGCGGGACAATCGATTCCAGGCGTTCGAAGGTATCGCGGTGCCCAAGTTCCCGAATCTGCTGACACTCAACGGGCCCTACTCCTACAGCGGGTTGTCCTACTTCGACACCATCGAGTCCCAGATGCGGCACATCAAGCGGCTCTTTGGCGAGATGGCTCGCACCGGCACCGAAACCTTCGAGGTCACCGACGAGGCCAACACCGAGTTCCTGAACCGCATGGTCGGCAACCTGGACAATTCGGTGTTCTATCTCGGCAGCTGCCAGACGGCACGAAGCTACTACTTCAACCAGCACGGTGAGGCCGCACTGCTGCGCCCGACATCCACGGCCAGCGCGTACAAGGAGCAGGAGTCATTCCCGCTGGAGGCCTACCAGCTGGCCTAGCCGGTTCTGGGTGGGTTAGCCGAGTACGCAGTCGCCGCATACCGCGGAACGGTCGTCGGTGAGCTGATAGATCAGACAGCAACTGCGCCGCCGGAAATCAGGTCCTGCACGCTGGGTGCCGTCGTCGATGCGCGGGTCGCGAAGGTAGGTGTCGGCGACTTCGCGGGCGGCGTCGGTCAGTTCGGGTCGCGACGAGGCGATGAGGCGCGCGGCGCTGTTCACGGCCGATCCGACGTTTCCCCAGAGGACGCGGTCGCTTACCCCCGCGTGTTCGATGACGCCCTCGGTGATCGATTCCACTACCGACCCGGTGATGGTGTAGTCCTCCCCCATCCGCATGACCACGGAAAGCGGAAACGGACCGCCGAGCTCGTCCTGCCACCACAACTCATGTGGCTGCTGCGAGATCCGCGGTTCGTCGCATGCCGCTGCGGCGACCGTTGGCGCCAGGATGCGGGCGACCAAACCAAGATGAGCCACCGAGCCCGCTACCCGCGGATCGATGTCGGCGGGGCTCACCGCTATCCGCGCGGCGAGATTGCTTCGGACGCGCTCAATCCGATCCGCCAATGCGTGTGATCCGTCGGTCAACTCCGCCACAGGCCGCCACGGCGGGATCGGCGCGTCACCGGTGTCATGGGTCTCGACGGCGAAAAAGGGCCCAAAAGCCGACACCTCAACCGCGCTCACACGCCGATGATGCCATCAGCCCGATCAAGATCACGCGCGGGCGAGGCATTGGGTTTAGGTTACTTGCGTCCGGTACATCCAGGGGCAGTGCGCACGAAAGGTGTCGTTGGTGGCTGAGCAGGTCGGGGACCTCACTACGGTCAATTTCGAATACCACTACTCGTATCCGGCCCACCAGGTGTGGTCGATTCTTGTGTCACCGCAGTTGTTCGGGCAGTGGGTCAAAGATTTCGGGCCGACCAAATACGAGACGGGACTCGCGTTCTCGTTTAGCGTCTTCCCGTTCGTGGGAAGCGGATTCGTCGGAGAGATCGACGGCCGATTCACCGAGGTTGTCGACGACGAGCTGTTGGCCTACCGGATGACCACCCGCGACGGATCGATCACCATCGACTCACGCTGGACCCTGAACCCGAATGCAGACGGAACCCGGCTATCTGTCGAGGCGACCGGATTCAACCCGAATGACCACGACCAGATGCGGTTCAGGCAGCTGTGTCTGGTGGGCTGGCCTGCTGTGCTGGAACGGATTGAGGTCTTTCTGCGCGAGCAGTGATCGCGCAGAAAGACGCTCCATCGCTGTGACTACTCGATCACCCGAACCAGGTAGGGGGCCATGTCGTTGAAACGCACCTGCGACACCTGCACCGCGGGTTCGGACGCTTCCAGCATGAGGTTGTTCCCCAGGAACATCGTCACGCTCTGGCTACCGTTGGGACCGTAGAAGATGAGATCCCCCGGAAGCGCCTGGGACGGAGCGATTTTCCGGCCGACGTTGTATTGATCACCGGATCGACGTGGAAGCTTGATACCTGCGGCGGCATAGGAGTAGACCATCAGCCCCGAGGCGTCGAAACCGGGAACCTTGGGCGCAGGGGCAGCCACCGGAGCGGGAATCAACCCCAGCAGGCTCGTGGTCGCCTCCGGCGCGGCAGGCGCGGTGTCGGTACTTGTGGTCGGGCCGTCGGTGTTACCGCCCCCATATGTGAACGGCACGCCGCGTTGAGATAGGCCCCTGGCGATCACCGCGTTGACGAGCTTCTGGGCGTCGGCGGGACTTCTGTGAACGTCCGCCGAGGCCAACCCCGGGGTGGCGAAGAGCAGGGCGATGCCGAGCATGACGGCGTATGTGCGTTTCATTCGATTGTCGCTTCCCTCCGGCCGCGAATCCTCCATGCGCGGGTGGTTCCCTCCGGCCGGCGATGACCACCAAGATCCTTTGTACCTCCGCGGCCCCTTCCAATCCCAATTAGGTTCTGCGACATGGCCAATGAGTTGTCGTAACGTGACCGAACGGTGATACGCGGCGGGGCTTCGGCGCACGTCAACCCTTACGCTCAACGTTTCTTGAGCGCGGTTGGCCCGCCGGTCGTAGGCTGGCGCCATGACCGACCACGACCGCCTTGCCACCCGCCGCGAAATCGCCGACGCACTCACCAGCGCGTTCGAACGACGTCACGAAGTGCTTGACCTGATTGTGGAAGCCGATGACCGGAAGAGCGCGATCGACGCGATAGCCGCACTATTGGGAACCTCGCATCTGGGCGGTGAGGCAGTCATGGGGATGTCGTTCGATCATCTGACCAAGGATGAGCGCCGCAAGAACGCGGCCGAGCTCGAGGATCTCAACAGCCAGCTCACCTTCACACTCATGGAGCGCCCCGCGAGCTCGGGAGACAGCCTTGAGCTGCGCCCGTTCTCCGGGAATGCCGATGCCGACATCTTCGCCGTACGTACGGAAGAGATCGGCCAGGCCGGGGACGGGTCCGGCGCCCCCGCCGGGGGTGTCGAAGACGAATTGCGGGCGGCTCTCGCGCGCATCGATGATGAAGAGGCGGCCTGGTTCGTCGCCGTCGAAGGGCCCAGCAAGGTGGGCATCGTCTTTGGTGAGCTGGTCGACGGTGAGGTGAACGTGCGGATCTGGGTCCATCCCGACCACCGCAAGAAGGGTTACGGCACCGCGGCTTTGCGAAAGTCCCGATCGGTGATGGCCGCCTACTTCCCCGCCGTGCCCATGGTGGTACGTGCGCCCGGCGCCCCCGCGTCATAGACACCCGACAGATTCAATGCTCATCAAGAGCATTGATCAATGTGCTTGATGCACTGATGAATTGGTGCGAATGTACCGGACGACACGCCGCCCCTCCACAGCGCTTCGGGCGGTGGAACATTGGAGAGGTCCGCTACTGTTAGCGCGGTATGAGCACATACGAGGAATCTCCGATGGGCATTCTGGTGTCTCAGATCTACCGGGTGCTGTGGTCACGCGCTTCGGTGATCGTGCGCGACTTCGGCGTGACTGTTCCGCAGATGGAGTGCCTGGCCGTGCTATCCGCACAGCCGGGGATATCCAATGTTGAGATCGCCGCAGAGCTTCGAATCACCCCCCAGGCGGTAAGCCTGGTCCAGCGGTCGCTGGAGGAGGCAGGTTTGGTGCATCGTTCGCGACGGCAGGCAGACGCGAGGGTGCTGACCACCGAGTTGACCGCCAAGGGACGAAAGCTCTTCGAGCGTGCCGACGCCACGCTGCGCGAGGATGACGACGAGATTCTGGCCAACATGACAGACAAGGATCGTGCCCAGCTGCGCAGGCTGCTCGGCGGAGTGATCGAGACGATGTCGGCGCGGTAGTTCACCCACCTCCGCGTGCAAAAGTGCTCAGTGTCAACACTATTGACGACGTTTGACCATAATTGATGACGCCTTTGCGCTGGTTGAACGGGTTCTGAACTCTTTCCAACTCTTTTCCGGATTTCTTGGACTCATTCCAGATAATTCAGGCATACTGCCGTTGTGGCCTTCACACCGGACGAGTACGCGGCGCTGCTGCGGACCGCCGATTTGCGTGTGACCCGGCCCCGAGTCGCCGTGCTCGAGGCCGTCGAAGCGAACCCGCACGCCGATACCGAGACCGTCTTCGGTGCGGTGCGGGCGGGCCTGCCCGAGGTGTCCCGGCAGGCCGTTTACGACGTCCTGGCGGCGCTGACGTCGGCTGGCCTGCTGCGCAAGATTCAGCCCTCCGGCTCCGTCGCACGGTACGAATCACGGGTTGGCGACAACCACCACCACGCCGTATGCCGCTCGTGCGGTGTCATCGCGGATATCGATTGCGCGATCGGCGCCGCGCCCTGTCTTACCCCGTCCGACTACAACGGATTCGTCCTCGAGGAGGCCGAGGTCATCTATTGGGGCCTATGCCCCGACTGTGCAGCACACGCTGCGTCCACACAAATTTCGGGATCACACACGTGATCACAGCCCATATCACCCCCCTCCCGAAAGGATCGCTGTGCCTGAAGAACACCCGCCCATCGCTGAGGCGAACAATCAGCCCTCGAACGGTTGCCCCGTTGCCGGTGGTCGCCTGAACTACCCCGTCGAGGGTGGTAACGCCAACCGCGAATGGTGGCCGACCCAGCTCAACCTGGGCATTCTCAAGAAGAATCCGCCCGCCGCGAACCCCCTTGGCGAGAGTTTCGATTACGCCAAAGCCGTACAGACAATCGATGTGGACGAGCTGAAAAAGGATGTCGAGACGGTCCTGACCGATTCGCAGGACTGGTGGCCTGCCGACTTCGGCAACTACGGCCCGATGTTCATCCGCATGGCATGGCACGCCGCGGGCACCTACCGCGTGGGCGACGGCCGTGGCGGCGCCGGTGCCGGCATGCAGCGGTTCGCCCCGCTGAACAGCTGGCCCGACAACGTACTGCTTGACCGTGCCCGCCGGCTGCTGTGGCCCGTGAAGAAGAAGTACGGGAACAAGCTCTCGTGGGCAGACCTCATCGTCTTCGCGGGCAATCACGCGATGGACACCATGGGGTTCAAGACCTTTGGCTTCGCCTTTGGGCGCGAGGACCGCTGGGAGCCCGAGCAGGACGTCTACTGGGGTCCCGAGCACACCTGGCTCGGCGATGAGCGCTACACCGGAGACCGTGACCTGGAGAACCCACTTGCCGCCGTGCAGATGGGTCTGATTTACGTCAATCCCGAAGGCCCCAACGGTAATCCGGATCCGCTGGCCGCGGCGATCGATATCCGTGAGACGTTCGGCCGGATGGCGATGAACGACGAGGAGACGGCCGCGCTCATTGTGGGCGGCCACACCTTCGGCAAGACGCACGGTGCCGGCGACGCCGGGCTGGTCGGTCCCGATCCCGAAGATGCACCGCTTGAGCAGATGGGCATCGGCTGGAAGAGCGCGTTCGGCTCCGGAAAGGGAAATGACGCGATCGGTAGCGGGCTGGAGGTCATCTGGACCCATACCCCCACCAAGTGGGACAACAGCTTCCTGGAGATTCTCTACGGCAATGACTGGGAGCTGACCAAGAGCCCGGCCGGTGCGCATCAGTGGAAGCCCAAGGACGGCGGCTGGGCCAACTCGGTACCCATGGCGCAGGGCGCGGGTAAGACGCATCCATCGATGCTCACGACCGACCTTTCGATGCGCTTCGATCCGATCTACGAGGCGATCACCAGACGCTGGCTCGATCACCCCGAGGAACTGGCCGATGCGTACGCAAAGGCCTGGTACAAGCTGATCCATCGCGATCTCGGGCCGCTGTCCCGCTACCTCGGTCCGCTGGTGCCGAAACAAACCCTGCTTTGGCAGGACGTCATTCCCGCCTCGGATACCAATATCGGGGAGGCTGATGTCGCCGAGCTGAAGGCGCAGCTTCTCGCCTCAGGCCTTACCGTGCCGCAGCTGGTGTCGACCGCATGGAAGGCCGCGGCGTCGTATCGCAACAGCGATAAGCGCGGCGGCGCCAACGGTGGACGTATCCGGTTGCAGCCGCAGGCCGGCTGGGAGTCCAACGAGCCCGACGAGCTCGCCCAGGTGATCCGCACGCTGGAAGGCATACAGGAGTCGTTCAACGCCGGCGCCAAGAAGATCTCGTTCGCCGACCTTGTCGTACTCGGTGGAGCTGCCGCCGTCGAGAAGGCGGCCAAGGACGCCGGATTCAACATCACGGTGCCGTTCACGCCCGGCCGCGGCGATGCGACTCAGGAACAGACCGACGTCGATTCGTTCTCCTACCTGGAGCCGGCTGCCGATGGGTTCCGCAACTACCTGGGCAAGGGTGCGCAGATACCGGCGGAGTACAAGCTGATCGACAAGGCCAACCTGCTGGCGCTGTCGCCGCCGGAACTGGCAGTCCTGGTGGGTGGCTTGCGCGTGCTGGGTGCGAACTACCAAGGCTCCGAGCTCGGCGTGCTCACCGACAAGCCCGGGACATTGACCAATGACTTCTTTGTCAACCTGGTCGATATGGGCACCGAGTGGACGCCGTCCTCGGCCGACGACGGCACGTATGTGGGTACCGATCGCAGCACCGGTGCGGCGAAGTGGACCGCCAGCCGGGTTGATCTGGTGTTCGGCGCGAACTCCGAACTGCGAGCTCTCGCAGAGGTTTACGCACAGGACGACGCCAAGGAGAAGTTCGTCAAGGACTTCGTCGCGGCATGGGTCAAGGTGTCGAACGCGGACCGCTTCGACGTCCGCTGATACCCGCCACACGTGGATGGCCGGCTCCTTCGGGGGCCGGCCATCGCGTTGTCGCCAGGACTAGTCGCGATCTTTCGTTCGCGCGGTCAGCGGCACTCCGGCTTCCTCGAAGATCTCCTCGATGGCATCCCAATCCTTCTTCCCCACCGCGGACTTGATGCGTGTCGCGTCCTGCAGAACGAACCGGAACGGCTCGTCGTCAGGGGTGCCGAAGCCGCCCCGAAGGCAATCGACGAGAGCATCGAGATTGCTGCCGAAGTAGCCGCCCGGCCCGTTCACCGCCCGCCCGAGTTCGGTGAAGAAGTCCGCCCGAGTACGGACATGGGAGCCTTCGACGACATAGGTCTTCATGCGCCTTCAACCTCACAGAATGATTGGTAGTGATCGCCCGTGTAGTAGACGTGTGGAGGATCGTTCGGTGGATTACCACCGGTGATGATGCGCCGAGTGCCACGCGTCTTACTCCCCGGAGTTCGGACCGTGTACTCGTGGTAGTACCCGCGGGGCTCCGAGGGCAGAACCCGCTCGCGGTTCTGGAAAACGACACCGTCGTTACGCGGATACGGGAACGGCCCGCCGGCATGGATCAGGTCCACCGTTCCGGAAGCCTCCGACGGCAGTTCGGACAAGTTGCACTCGGCGATGGTGGCACGAGCCGGCGAAGGCTCGGTACAACCGATGAGTGCCAGCGCGAGGACCGCGGCACCCACCACACGCAAACGCTGCGACATGCTTCGACGGTACTGCACGCCGCCGCCGGAACTGCGGTCGGCGACTCGGTTACCGCGATCTTCCGCGGAGCACCGCTAATTCGGTGCGCGCCGATGCGTGTTCGGCTTGCACCAGTGCGGCTTGTTCGTCGGCGGGGTCGGCGAACAGGAACGAGCCGGTGCCGGGTGCGCCGGCCGATCCGAGCTTGTTCATGCGCTGTGGTACTGCGGCGCCCTGGTATTCCAGCGGGATGGCGTGGCCGTGCTCGTCGACACCGGCCAGTGGCTGGTGCAGCTCGATGTATTCACCGTGTGGCAGTCGCTTGATGATGCCGGTCTCGATGCCGTGTTCGAGTACTGCGCGGTCGCTGCGTTGCAGCCCGATGGCCCAGCGGTAGGCCAGGTAGTACACGATGATCGGCAAGATGACCATGCCGATACGGCCGATCCACGTCGTCGCGTTCAGCGAGATATGGAACTTCAACGCGATGATGTCGTTGATGCACGACAGGGTGAGCAAGATGTAGAGCGAAAAGCCAGCTGCTCCGATGGCGGTGCGGACCGGAGCGTCACGCGGACGCTGCAGCAGGTTGTGATGCGCATCGTCGCCGGTGAAGCGTCTCTCGATGAATGGCCAGGCCACGATCACCACGAACGCGAGCATGATGCCCAGCACTCCCCACAGCACGGCGGGCACGGTGTGGCCGAAGATATACAGCTCCCAATCCGGGACGAGCCGCAGCAGGCCGTCCGTCCACATCAGGTAGATGTCGGGCGGTGATCCGGCCGCTACCTGCGATGGCTTGTAGGGGCCGAGCAGCCACACTGGGTTGATCTGCAGTAGCCCGCCCATGAGAGCGAGAACTGCCGTGACGATGGCGAAGAATGCGCCAGATTTCAGGGCGAACGCCGGAACAATCCTTACCCCAACAACATTGGTCTCGGTGCGCCGTGGGCCGGGAAATTGCGTGTGCTTCTGATACCACACAAGTGCCAGGTGCACGCCGATGAGCGCGATCATGATGGCGGGAACGAGTAGCACATGCAGAACGTAAAGTCTTGGCAGCACGATGTTTCCGGGGAAGTCGCCGCCGAACAACGCCCAATGCATCCAGGTACCGACGATCGGCAGCGACATCATGCCCTGCGTGACCACACGAAGTCCGGTGCCGGACAACAGATCATCGGGCAGCGAATAGCCCGCGAACCCCTCTGCCATGGCCAGGATCAGCAGTAGTGATCCGATGACCCAGTTGGCCTCCCGCGGGCGGCGAAATGCCCCGGTGAAAAAGATGCGGGCCAGGTGTACGACGATCGAGGCCGCGAACATCAGCGCCGCCCAATGATGGACCTGGCGCACGAACAGGCCACCGCGAACCTCGAAGCTCAGATTCAACGAGCTTTCGTAGGCCTTGGACATCTGCATACCGCGTAGCGGCTGGTAGACGCCGTTGTAGGTGACCTCGGCCATCGATGGGTCGAAGAACAGCGCCAGATAGATGCCCGAAATCAGGAGCACCACAAAGCTGTACAGCGCGATCTCCCCCAGCAGGAATGACCAGTGGGTCGGGAAGACCTTGTTCATCGGTCTTCGCAGGCCCGATGACGCGTGATAGCGCGAGTCGATCGCATTGGCAAGCTCCGTTGCTTGACCCATAGCTGCTCCCTTGGGAAGAGACTTTGTGCCTACTACGGAGGGTAGTACGTAATTACTACTAGCGGTAGTAGCAATTCAGAATCCACGACACCGGGCGATTACGTAATAGAGCAGTTGCTCTGTTATGGTCTGGCGTGTGCCGCGACCACGTGTCCACTCCATCGACGATCTGCTCGATGCGACCGAGCGAATCGCGGTCGATGACGGGCCAGCGGCCGTCACGGTCCGGGCCGTTTCGCTGGCTACCGGCACCTCCAATGGCGCGATCTACCACGCCTTCGGATCACGCGGCGCGATGGTCGGGCGGGCCTGGCTGCGTGCCGCGGAGAGATTCCTCGATATGCAGCGGCACGCCGTCGATCACGCGCTGACGGCGGGTGAGCCGATGCACATCGCCGCCGTGAATGCGGTCGTCGCGGCGGCCGACACCCCTGCCGCCTTCGCCGAACGCTTCCCCGCGTCTTCGCGGCTCGTGCTTGGGGTGCGGCGCGAGGATCTACTGGGCTCCGACATACCTGCGGATGTCACCGACACGATGACACGCGTGGACTCCACACTGGTCGCGTTGTTCATCCGATTGTCGCGCGCCTTATGGGATCGGGAGGACGGCCGTGCGGTTCAAGTCATCGAGGACTGCGTCGTGGGACTGCCGACCGGTCTCCTACTGCGAGGGCGCCGGAAGCCCGACGCTGCCGCACGCGCACGGCTCGAGGCCGCAGTGCGCGCCATTCTTACCCTCGATCCACCACCGGTGCACCCAAAAGCTAAGGGCGCCAAAATGAAAGGAAAAGCACGATGAGCCCCACCCTGGAACTTCAGGACACCATTGCGATTCTGAACCTCGGCCCGGACGAAAACCGGTTCTCCCCGGATTGGCTCGATACCGTCAACGGACTCCTCGATGACGCGCTGGAGCACGCCAAGCCGTTGATCACCGTGGGGACCGGAAAGTTCTATTCGAACGGGCTTGATCTGGATTGGCTGATGTCCCACGGAGATCAGACCGACTGGTACGTCGGTCGTGTCCACGCGTTGTTCAGTCGAATCCTCACCCTCCCGCTGCCGACCGTCGCGGCGGTCAACGGTCACGCGTTTGGAGCAGGAGCGATGCTCGCCGTGGCCCACGACTACCGAGTGATGCGATCCGACCGTGGATATCTGTGCTTCCCCGAGGTCGATATCAACATCCCGTTCACCCCCGGCATGGCGAGCCTCATTCAGGCCAAGGTGACCCCGCAGACAGCGGTGACCGCGATGACGACCGGGCACCGGTACGGCGGAGAAGCGGCCGTGGCCGCGGGTCTTGCCGACCGGGCCGTATCCGAGGACCAAGTACTCAGCGTCGCAGTCGATCTGATGAAACCCCTGGAGGGCAAGAACAGCGGGACGCTGGGTGCCATCAAGACGACAATGTTCGCCGCGACCACCGCTGCCCTGGCCGCATGACGCGTTCTTACTGAGGAGGAACGACCGGTGGGCGGCACACGTTGCCCACCGGGTCCCACCACAAACCGTTGTCACAGCTCAACGGGGTTGTGGCTATTGCCGGGCGACAGGTGTTGGCCACCGGGTCCCACCATCCGTCCGGACAGTTGGGCACGATGGGATCTGCCGAGCTGATGGGCACGATGCCGGACACCGCGGCCAGTGGAAGTAGCGTTCCAGCGGCGACGATCGTCAGTCGACGAGCGAGCATGTTCATGTGGACCACCTCTGGGTAGTACGGCTTGTGAGAGCCTACCCGGCACGCGACGCGCGAAACCTCGGTGCCAGTACCCGTCGCGCCAGCAGGTCCAGGGCGTATCCGAGCACACCGATCACGAGAATCACCGCCGTCACCTGATCGTAGGCCAGCTGGTCGCGGGCGTTGAGAATCTGATAGCCCAAACCCGATCGCACGCCTAACATTTCGGCCGGCACAAGCACTACCCATGCGATACCGAGTGCGACCCGCGCGCCGGTCTGAATGTTGCCCCGCACGGCCGGAAGGATCACCGTGGTGAGGAGCTCGATGCGGGTGGCATGAAACGACCGCGCCACGTCCAGATACCCGGGTGCGATGCCGTGCACACCGGCCGTGGTGTTGATGAGGATCGGCCAGACGGCCGCCGCGGCGATGAGAAAGATGACCGGTTGACTGCCGATACCGAACACGGCCACGGCGATGGGCGTCCACGACAGCGGCGAGATCATCCGCAGAAACTGGATCACCGGACGTGTGGCACGTTCCGCGGTAGCGCTTACGCCGAGTAGCAGGCCTGCCGGGACGCCGATCACGGCAGCAAGGCTGAGCCCGATGAGCAATCGCCACAGGCTGATTCCGATATCCGGCAGTAAGACGCCACGGTTCAGCAGTTCGATGGCCGCGGGCAGCGCTTTGTCGGGGGCCGTCTGCCGCAGCAGTGAATGGGGTTGGCTGAGTATCGAACTGGCAACGCACCACAGGACAACGCTCGCCACAATGGCCAGGGCCGGGGGCCAGATCTTGGCGAACAGTCGCGCTGTCCGCGGCGCCTCGGCACTGTCGTGGACGATCGAAGGTGTGTGCTCAAGGGTGCTCACAGTGCCTGTACCTGTTCTGTTCGGGTGAAATCGGCCGTGATTCCGAAGGCTTCGGGCCCGCCATGGGTCGCGATCGCCGAGCGCACAAAGGTGTCGTCCACCAGATCATCGTGAACCCGCGCGGGATCCAGCCGGTTGAGGAAACCACGGTCGCCATCGACGACGGTGTCGTGCATCGACTCGACCAAACGCTGTGTGAAGCTTCGGTAGGGAAACGGCTGGAAGCCCAGGCGTTGCGGATGCCAATCCGGATGCTTCAGCGGATATGGCGGATTCGGGTAGGTCAACGCCGTCTGTACCGCCGGGACGGGCTGCGGTAGGTACTTCCCGGCGCCAAGGGCGCCCGCCGCTGCTTTTCTGTCGGCATCAATCCGCAGCTGGGCGGCCACCACCGCGTCGGTGACCCCCTGTACTGCCGAAGCACGGCCGCTGATCACGTCATCGCGCGTGACGAGGACACAGCAGGCATGGTCGCGCCAGACATCGCCGAGAAACGTATGAATCCGTCCGATCTTCTTGATCTGTGCGATGGCGTTGAACGGATCGGCGACCACGTATCCCCCGATGGATCGATTGGCCAGTGCCGGCACCATATCGGATGGGCTCATCACGACGAGCTCGACGGTGCGCTGGGACCGGGACGCGGCACTTCGGATCACGGGCCGTAACCCCCTGCCGCGCAACAGCTCTTGCAGCACGATGTTGTGGATCGACCACCAGAATGGAATGGCGACCTGGGTGCCCGCGAGATCCTCCAGATGTTCGATGTCCGGCGCCACGGTGAGTGCCGAACCGTTGGTGTGATTCCACCCGAGCACTCGTACTCCGTGCCCCAGCACCTGGCGGAGCTGGATCGCCATGGGCATCAATAGATGCGCAACATCGATCTGCCGCGCCATGAAGGCCTCCGCCAAGGCGGCCCAGCTGCGAAACAGTACCGGCTTGGCCGCGCTGACCGTGCCGTCCGGATACATCCCCGCGGAGTGGGCCAGCAACAGCGGTGCCGCGTCGGTGATCGGTAGATACCCGATGCGCAATTGGCCGCTGATGTTCGTCGCGTCGGACGCCGCGGCGCGAATCAACCCGGCGCCACCGAAAAGTCCCGCTGCGGTGGTTATTCCAGCGGCTCCTGCCAGAACGGCGCGGCGCGAGACGATACTGCTCACTCAGATCCCGTCTCTGCCGGTTGGTACTGGGCGAGGATTTCCCGGCGTATCCGATCGCGCTCCCCCGCGGAGTGATCGTCCAGCGACCACTGCTGACGTATCCGCCCGTTGTCACCCAGAAGAACCACCCGGTGCGCAAGTGCCAGGGCTTCATCGACGTCATGGGTCACCAGGATGACGGTGACGGCCAGCTCGGCGGCCAGCGCCGCCAGCCAGGACTGCAAGTCTGCCCGCGTCACCGGGTCGAGTGCACTGAAGGGTTCATCGAGGAGCAACAACTTCGGCCGAGTGGCCACCGCACGCAGAATCGACACACGCTGAGCCTGTCCCCCGGATAATTGATCGGGATATCGATCGGAGAGTTTTCGGAGACCGAAATGATCGACCAGGGCCTGCACGTAGGAATCGTCGAATACGCTGCGGTGCCGCCCGAATCGCTTGGCGAAGACGATGTTCTCGGCGACGGTCAACCAGGGCATCAGCAACGCATCTTGGAAAACCACACCCGTCCGGGGGCGGCGTTCACCGTCTGATGTCCAGACGACGGTCCCAGCACTGAGGTCTTCCAGACCCGCCAGCACGCGCAACAGGGTGGACTTACCACTTCCGCTGGGACCCAGCACGGCCAGGAACTCGCCGGAAGTCACGTGGACATCGACCTCGCGCAGGGCCACTGCTGTGCCGAAATACTTGGTGCCGTTCGCTATTCGTACTGCGTCAGTTCCCACCGTAGCTGTCCTTCCGAGGGCGATTGAATGGGTAGGAAAGCGGCCTCACGAAACCGCCGGTTCGCCGAGGTTCCCAGTGCGTATCCGGCGCCGCCGGCCATGGTGACCTCCAGCCGAGACGCTTGACCGGCAAGACCGGCGGCATCGAGCCGTAGCCGGAGGAGTTCGGCGGTGCTCGGTTCAGATGGTGCTGCCGCGAAAGCGTAGAGACGATCGCGCAGAATGCGATTCCTCTGTGTGAGCTCAACGAGTTCGGTGGCGAACTGCCCGGCGAGTTCGCCACGCGCGGATTTCGCACCGCGAATCGCCGCACTGCTGACCCCGGCGCAGAAGGCGGTCTGGAGCAAGAGAAAGGCTGGGCGGATTCGGGCGACGAAGCCCCGCAAGTCGGTGCTGATCACGTTCTCGGTGGGAATGTGAACATCATCGAGCTGCAGGGATGTCGAAGCCGTGGCCGTCAATGCCATCAGATTCGGCGGCTGATCGATGCGTATTCCGTCCGCGTTGACATCGACCGCCACCACAGAGGTGGCGCCGTCTGTCCCCCGAGCGGGTAGCACCATCAGTGCGTCGGGGAATACGTTGGAAGCCCATCGAATCGGGCCGGTGATGCGTAGTCCGTCAGCGTGCGCGGTTGCGCGCAGCGGCACCTCCCCCAGCCCCGCAACCTGTTTGAGGCCGGCCGCCATCGCGGTGACGCCTGGGCGGAGCCCCGCCCGCAGCCCGGGCAGGTGCTCAGCGCGCAGAGCTTCCGGAGCCAGGCTCACATACTCGATGGTCATGCGATGTGCCCATGCCGAGAAACCCACAGCCAGACTGCTCGTGGCAACCCGTTCGATCACCCGCACCATGGGCGCCAGGTCTGCGCCGGCCAGACCCGCATCGAACAGGCTTTCCGCACCCAGAGCGCGAATGTCTGTTCGGACATCGGTCTCATTGGAGTCAAGAGCTGATGCCCGGGCCGACACCGCATCGCCGACGCGTTCCAACACCGCCTCGATGTCCCTGGCCACGGCGGCCGTCATAGCGAGATATCTCCAAGCCCGTGCAGTCTGTCGACGGGGGTGTCAACGGCCTTGCGCGCGCGGAGCACCGCCTCTTCATCAGGAGCGTCGTAGAAGCACAGGCACTTGTCCATGTCTTCACGGACATACGTGCGCAGAAAGCTGACTTCGGGCACATCGGCGTACTTGGGCGCCTTGGCCTTCTTGCGCGCCAGATACGTCTGCATGTCCAGGTCCGCGGGCAGATCCCATTCCACGAGATATCCGGCTACCGGCCGCACGGACTTCAGCTGGCCAAGATCGGCGCCGACCAGCCGTACCGAGTGCGGCCCGGAGACCGAGTCCACGCGCAGCGCATCGGAGTCCAACCGCGAGGCCTCACCATGAAACTCGGCGATGACGAAGATCCGGCGGGCCTCACGTGTCACCTGAGCTTCGATCAATTCACCGCCGCCGCTATGCACCCGCCCGTCGATCTCCTTGAGCAGTTGTGTGGCATCGGTGTTATCAGCAGGGCCAAGGGCGATTTCGTAGAGATGCAGCGTCACGTCACTGTTCCTAACTTCGGTGGACGACTTCGATGTGCGACACCGTGACGGTTTCATGAACAGACAGGTCTGTCTATAAAGGTTCATTGGGTTACCCTGCTTTCATGAGTTCCACGACAGCACCTCCGGACCGCGACACCGCCTCGGCCATCCGTGTGCTCGCGCCGTCCGAACGGCTGCTTCGCACTGCCGCAGATCTCTTCGCGACGCAGGGCATTCGCGCTGTGGGAATTGACCAGATACTGCGCGAGGCGGGGGTTGCCAAGGCGAGTCTGTACAGCAGCTACGGATCAAAGGACGCGCTCATCGTTGCCTACCTCGAAGAATTGGATCAGCGTGATCGCAACCGCTGGAATGCCGCGGTGGCGGCGCAACGCAATCCCAAAGCGAAGGTGCTGACGTTCTTCGATCTCGCCACCGCCGCCGCGAAGGCGAGGAACTTCCGCGGCTGTCTGTACGCCAATGCCGCTACCGAGTTCCCCGGAACGGAGTGGGAACCGGTGCGAAGGCATCGTGAGTGGTTCCGTGCGACCGTGACCGCGCTGCTGCGCGAGGCAGGGATATCGCGCCCCGACAATCTCACCCGGCAGGTGCAACTGCTCTACGACGGTGCATTGACCGCCTCGAAGATCGAGAAATCAGTTGCGCCGATAACGCTGGCGCGCAAAATCACTCGTGAGTTGATCGGCTAGGCGGCAGGATTCTGGTTGGATGGGCTGTATGACTGAGGATGTCCGAGTGGTCTCGGCGAGCCGCGTAATAGAGGCGCCGGCGGCGGTGCTCTTCGAACTCATCGCTGACCCGGCGCGGCAGCGAGAATGGGACGGCAACGAGAACCTCGCCGAGGCGGCCCCGGGCCAACGGGTTCATGCCGTGGGTGACGTGTTCGTGATGACACTGACCAATACCCACGTCCGGGAAAACCGCATCGTGGAGTTCGACGAGGCGCGCCGGATCGCATGGCTACCGTCAGAAGTGGGCAAGCAGCCACCGGGCCATCTCTGGCGATGGGAACTGGAGCCGGTCGGCGATGGCAGCCGCACTCGGGTGACGCACACGTATGACTGGACGAATCTCACCGATGAGAACAGACTGCCCCGGGCTCGTCTCACCACGCCCGAACGGCTACAAGCGTCGGTGGACAGGCTAGGCGCGCTCGCCGAATCGGGCGCGTAGCCCAGGCTGACGCAGCGCCGTATTACCCCTTGACCTCAAGTTGACTTGAGATTGAACACTGGGGTGATGACAACGAAGACATCGAATGTGCGCCAGATTCGATCAGACCTGTGGGAGACACGAACGGACAACCCCTTCCCCGGGCTGACCACTCACGCCTACCTGTGGGTCCGCCCCGAAGGCAACGTGTTGTTCTACAGCCCCGCCACCGAGGCCGACTTCGAGGCAATTGCCGAATTGGGCGGAGTCGCCCATCAGTACCTTTCCCACCAGGACGAGGCAGGACCCATGCTCGCCGTCGTGAAGCAGCGATTCGGATCGAAACTGCACGCATCCGCCCGTGAAGAAGGTGAGATCAGCACACACACCGACATCGATGTCCCGACAACGCAGCGTCACGTGGACGAAAATGGCGTCGAAGTGATACCGACACCGGGTCATTCCGTCGGCAGTACAAGCTATCTGGTAACCGGTGCAGATGGTGAGAAATACCTCTTCACCGGGGACACCATGTTCCCGACCGAGGCCGGATCGTGGTCCACCTTCCTGGTCCCCGGTCGCGGGAGTGCCGACGAGCTATCAGCGAGCCTGGACCTGCTGGCAGACACCGTCCCGAATGTCGTCATCTCCAGCGCGTACGGCGGGGACACCGCCGTGTATGAGCTCACGCCGGGCCGGTGGGGAGAATTCATCGCACAGGCCCGGCAGAGCCTACAGCGCGGCTAAGGGCGTACCGCCTGGGTGAACCCGAAGATCCCGTCGGGATCGTAGGTCGCGGCGATCTGTCGCAGCCTCGGCAGATTATCTCCGTAATACGCTGCGGCCCAATCGGGTAAACGCGGATCGATGTAGTTCACGTACGCGGCGGTACCGCAGATCTCGCCGAGCCGGTCCCGTGCCTCGTCCACGCGGCGATACGCAGCCGACGGATCGGCGCCGACCCCATGATAGATCTGGAGAGAGGCGAGGGCCGTTCGATGTGGGAAGGCGGTGGCGGCAGCGGGAATTCGGCTGACTGCACCGCCCAGGCTATCCAGAATGAACGTCAGCCCCGGCGTGCCCACGAGGATCATCTCTATTGCGGCGGTGTCGACCGCAGCGTGCGGGATCATCCGGGAGGATGCCACAAACGCCTCGCGTTGCAGTTGACCGGTACCTACTCCACCCCACGACGGATGACACTGGGCCACAGTCAGTGTTGAGCACCCACCCATGAACTTCATGGCGTCGATATAGGCCATGTCGGCGACGAATCGATCGGATGGATTGATGCCGATCGCGGCGCGGAGACCGTCTACGAGTGCCCGTGGATCGTCCGTTTTGGCGATGCAGCCCACGATCCGGCCATGCGGAGTGGCGCCGCCCACGGCGTGCAGCGTCGTCCACAATTCGTCCGGCGCATCGTCCATGAACGCCAGCCACCGGCGCATGATCGTAGCCAGTTCCCCCGGCGCGTAATCGAGCGTGAACACCGTAAGCTCGCTAGCTTCGGCGGTGTCAAAGGTGAACTCCGTTGCAATGCAGAAGTTTCCGCCGCCACCCCCGCGAATGGCCCAGAACAGGTCGGACTCGGATTCCGACGACAGGTCTCGGATCGCACCATCCGCGGTTACCACCCTGGCGGATGCCAGTTGGTCGCAGGTCAGCCCGAACCTGCGAGTGAGAACCCCTACCCCGCCGCCGAGGGTCAATCCCGCGATGCCCACGGTGGGACAGGAACCGCCGGCAAGCATCCGGCCGGCCCCGGAGACAGCCGCATAGACATCTATCAGACGCGCCCCCGACCCGATCTTTGCCCGCGTCCCGGTCATCGAGACCGTTGCCATACGCCCGAGATCGACCACCAGTCCGTCATTCGGAACGCAATAGCCGGCAAAGCTGTGACCACCGCTGCGTGCCGCAATCGGGATCCCGGAACCCGATGCGAACTCCACGCAGCACGCCACATCCTGCTCGGAGGCACAGAAGGCAACCGCAGCTGGATGATTCGTGTCGAAAAGAGGATTGAACGTCCGCGCTGCCGCATCAAACCCGTTCTCGCCACGCACCGTGAGCGTTCCGGATATCCTGCGGCGCAGGTCTTCCCATCCAGAAGCCGCGAGTCGATCCTTGGGGTGTGCCGGTGAGCATCCGGCGATAGACACGGCGCCGAGCGCCACGATCGCCCCCGCGGACAGCACCGCACGCCTGGTGACCAGCGCAGGAGTTTGCGTGCGATGCGGTTGGGGGTCCAACACTGCTCCTGTCGGTCACGATCGGGTGGATACCCCATCTTGTCGCCTACGGCGGGTACGCGTGCCGCACAACGGTAGATTGGCCCACATGACGGTGAGTTCGGCACCCGACCCGGTCGCCGATATAGCGTTGCGCCCCGCTGGGCCGCAGGTGGGAGCCTTCTTCGACCTGGACGGCACCCTGGTGGCCGGATTCACCCCGACGGCTCACGCCCGTGATCGGATGCGCCGTGGTCAGGCGAGTGTCGGTGAGGTTCTCGGAGTTCTGGAGGCCACCTTCCGGTACAAGCTGGGCCGCATGGAATTCGAGCGTTTGGTGGTGCGCGCCGCCGGATACCTGCGCGGCGACTCGCTGGCCGAGCTCGAAGCCGTCGGCGAACGAATCTTCCACCAGCACAATGCCTCGATGATCTATCCACAGATGTCTGAGCGCGTGCGTGCACATCAGGAGCAGGGCCACACCGTGGTGCTGAGTTCCTCGGCGCTGACCATTCATGCCGAACCGGTGGCGCGCCACCTCGGAATAGCCCATGTGCTGTGCAACCACTTCGACCTCGACGACAACGGACTGCTCACCGGCGATATCCGCAAGCCCATCGTGTGGGGCCGCAACAAGGCAACCGCGGTCGCGCGCTTCTGCGAGTCCAATCATGTTGACTTGCAACGCAGTTACTTCTATGCCGACGGAGAGGAAGACATCGATCTGATGTCTCTCGTCGGCGAGCCCTGCCCGGTCAACCCGCGTGGCCGGCTCGCCACCGTGGCGGCCGAGCGGGGTTGGCCGATCTTGCGTTTGGACGATCCGAGGCCACGTGGGGTGAGTTCGTCGCTGCGCAGGTTCACCCGGCTGGCTCGCCGATAGGCTTGGTCCATGGCGGGACGTTATGTGGCATTGGGCAGCTCTATGGCGTCGGGGCCGGGTATCCCGCCGCGTGTACCGGGCTCGCCCCGGCTTGCCGGGCGTTCGGCACGCAACTACCCGCACCAAATCGCTGAACGCAAGGGATATCAGCTGGTCGACGTCACCTACTCGGGGGCGACCACGGCGCATATCCTGACCGACGCACAGCACGCCGCCCCACCTCAGATCGGGGTACTCGATGGCACCGAGGAGTTGGTGACGATCACGATCGGCGGCAACGACGTCGGTTACGTGCCGTTTCTGATCGCCGCGCGCCTACCGCGCATCCTGCGTGCCCTGCCGGTCATCGGAAGCGGGTTGGCCGGCTTGCTCGACACCGGTAAGCAGGACGCGGCGCTGGCGGTCGTGGGTGATTCCCTGCGCGCGGTGGGTGAGCAGGTACGCGCTCGCGCACCGCGCGCACGCGTGATCTTCATCGACTACCTGACGCTGCTGCCGCCTGAAAACGAGCCGGCGCCGCCGTACACCCGGGCCGAGGCTGACAACGGGCGCCGTATTGCCGCGGAACTGGCGGCGGTCACCGCGCATGCGGCCCACGCCGCCGGCTGCGACATCATCCGCGCATCGGCGGCCAGCGCCGGACATCACGCATGGTCACCGCAGCCCTGGACGAACCGCCCCGGATTCCCGTGGCCGGGGCGTCCGGCACCGCTTCACCCCAACGAGGACGGTATGACCGCCGTGGCCGATCTGGTCGTGGCGCTATTGGACGGCGCGTCTAATCACTGAGGTTGCGGTGTGAGCGGTCCATCGCATTGCGATACTTGACCCGTGCGCACTCCTTCCCTGCTGATGATCCCCGTCGTCGCCATGGCGATCGGAATCGGATTCGCCGGCCCGGCCTCGGCCGTGGCGCCTCCGGCGGATGGGACCTACCGAATGATCGAGGAAGGTGCCGGCGAGGTCTCCTGGACGATGTCCGCGGTGTGTGTGCAGGCATCCGGCACCCGCATCCAGTCCGACTACACCGACCCCACCATCCAGGCCGACGGCTGCACCCTCACCGTCACCAGCGCGACACCCGACATCCTCAAACACAACGACCGACTCCAGAACTACTCCATCCCGGCCAAGCTGGTCGATGACCAATGGACATTCCTGCACGCCCGGCCGCAAGGCATGACCTGCCCCGATGGAACCTTCGCGCCCACTCAGGAGAAGTACGTCTTCAACGACGAAACCCTGACCGGAGTGCACACCAGCATCCACAGCGCCGTGTGCGGTGGCCAGCCCGGGATGACCAAGAAGCCCTTCAGCCTGCAATTCGTCAAGCCGCTCGACGTACCCGTGGACCGGTTCCCGCAGTACTGCGATGGGTTCGCGCACTGCTGGTGAGCGGCTAGGGCAGCAGTGGCACCCGCCAGAGCGGCACTCCTGGATCGATGACCATCAGGCGCGTCATCGTCAATCGCGTGATGAGCAACGCGCCCCGGATCATCACCACGGCCACCGGTAACTCAGCCAGAACCGCTGTCAGGATCGCCCACCGCACCTCGCTCGGTCCGGCCGTCATCACGTCGAACCAGGCGTCGCAGATCAAGAGCACACCGGTGGTGAAGGCCGTCAGCACAAGTAGCTGACGGCGCAGCAGGCCAAGTACCGCGGTGGCCAGCATGAACGTCACCAGCAGGATGTCGAAACCCACCCATGTCGCCGTCCATCGCTGCGCCACATAGTTTTCCGGCAGCGTGAACGCAAGGTAGGTGATCCAGGGAATCAGCGCGAGCGCGCCGCCGATCATCAATCCGAGTCGCAGTGCACGAAACCTGGCCAGGTTCGGCGGTGCCACCTCGCTGAGCGGGCGTTCCAGTCGCTGAATGAGGTCCCTGCGCTCGGCTGTTGACAGCGCCGCAATCGTCTCGTCCGACAGATAACTCTGGGTCATGTCCAGCTTCCTCCCAGGAAACCTCATCACAATGTCAGCGTGCCACCGACTACGCCGACGCCCGCTCCGGCGCCGACCCCTATCCCACAGTTGCCCGCCAATGACTTCCACCAGTACAACCATGGGATTTCCGCGCTCGGCGGCTGGTTTCCGATCGTCGTTCAGGTACTGGCGGTCGTGGCGTTGGTGGTGGTCATCGGATGGCGCAGCCGCCGGTGGCGCCTCCTGTGGGTGCCCGTGAGCGTAGCGGTCGGAGCGTTGGGCGCCTTGGCGGCATGGATTTACATGAACTCCGAAGGGTTGGCGTCCGATCCGGCGCCTTTCAGACTATGGATTTGGATCGGTGTTTTCGTCACCTCGGTCGCGATCGCCGTGATCGGCTTCCCCAGTGCGCAATGGTGGCGCCGTGGCGTATCGGTGGTGGCCATTCCGGTGACGCTGCTCGCGGCACTCGTCGCACTCAACACCTGGGTGGGCTACTACCCCACTGTGCAGGCGGCCTGGGGTGCGGTGTCCGCGGGACCGCTTCCCAACGAGGTCGATATGAGTGACCTTGCGGGTCTGCGTAACTCGAAGCCCGACACCGGCAAGCTCGTACAAGTGGACATCCCCGCAGATGCCAGCGGATTCAAACACCGGGGTGAGTACGTCTATCTCCCGCCGGCCTGGTTCGCCGGCGATACCCCGCCAAGGCTGCCGGTGGTGATGATGATCGCCGGCGAGTTCAACACTCCCGCCGACTGGATTCGCACGGGCAACGCCACCCAGATGATCGACGAGTACGCCAAGACACACGGCGGACAGGCGCCGATATTCGTCTTCGTGGACGTCGCGGGAAGTTTCAACAACGACACCGAATGCGTCAACGGGCCACGCGGCAACGCCGCCGACCATCTCACCGAAGATGTTCGCCCCTATGTGGTTTCGGAGTTCGACGGATCGCCCGATCCGGCCAACTGGGCCGTGGTCGGCTGGTCGATGGGCGGTACCTGCGCTATCGACCTGACAGTCATGCACCCGGATTTGTTCTCCACCTTCGTCGACATCGCCGGCGACCACGGACCCACCGCCGGAACCAAACAGCAGACCATTGAGCGGCTATACGGCGGCGACGCCGCCCGATGGGATGCCTTCGACCCGCGCACCGTCATGGCAAAGCACGGGCCGTACACCGGTGTGACCGGATGGTTCGAGGATGCGATACCACCTGCGGATAGCAAAAAACCCAGTGGCGCAAAGCGGCCCACGGCCGACACGCCCACGGGCATCGGCGGGCATGATGACGTGACCGATGATGACCGAGAAGGTGCCGCCGCGGATCTGTGCGCAGCGGCTCAGCAGGTACAGATCTCCTGCACCATCCACCAGATGATCAGCGGGCACACCTGGCAGTTCGCCAGCCGGACATTTTCCGACGCATTGCCGTGGCTGGCGGCACAGCTGCACACCCCGGGAAGCTCCTAACGCTCTACGACGCACCGACCCGGGCACGCAGCGATTCCAGAAGGTCCTGCCACCATTCGCCGTGGCGCCGCAAGAACAGCCCATCGGGAAACGTATGGCGTGCAACGTGATCCTGCGGCACGGACTCCCAGCCGAGATGTTCCACCGTCACCCGGGTCTCGTCGTCAACCGGCTCGAACCTCACCTCGACGGTCGTTATCTGATCCCCGGTGAAACTGTCCTGGCGCCAGGTGAATCCCAGCCTGCTGCCCGGTTCCCACGTGGTGACCCTGCCTATTTCGAACTCGGTGCCGTCCGGGTACGACTCGACGAAGCGGCCCCCGAGCACCGGTTCTATCGCGAGAGTTCCCCTCCGTTGCCTGGTGAATCGGAACAGCGTGTTGGGCCGCCACCACATTCCGATGTCATTGACGAACACCTCGAATGCACGTGCCGGCGTAGCGCTCACGCGCAGCGAGACCAGCACTCGTGACGTCATCGGCCCGGCTCGCGTTCGACGTGCTCCTTGAATGCCAAAAGCTGGGTAGCCCACAGCTTCTCGATCTCGTCGAGCCAACCCTTCAGTTCTGCCATAGGCGCGGGCCGCAGGGTGTAGATGCGTACACGCGCATCGAACTCCGGGTGCGACTCCTCGACCAGTTCGCTGGCCTTGAGGGTCCGCAGATGCCTGCTGAGCGCTGCGGGACTCAGGCCAACGGCTTGCGCCAGCTCCCCTGCACGACGCGGTTGATCCCGCAGCACCTCAACGATTCTTCGCCGATTGGGATCGGCAAGTGCGGTCAGCGTGCGATCAATGCTCGCGAGTTGCGGCGAGGGCCGGGTCAAACCCAGCCCTCGATGTTCAGACCGCTGGCCTTCTCGGCGTCCTCACGCGACACGGCCCGCACCGACTGCCCGAAGGTCCAGACGTGCCCCTCGGGATCCTGAGCGCGGTACACCCGATCGCCGTAGAACTGGTCGGCCGGGCGCATGAGAATTTTCGCGCCGGCGGCCTCCGCCCGCTCGCAGTGCGTGTCGATCTCGCTGTCGATCTGCACGTGAATCGTCTGGGTACACCTACCGCCCACACTCTTTGGGCTGGCGACGCTGGAGTCCCACTCGGATCCGACCATGAGGTAACCGTCCCCGAAGCGCATCTCGGAATGCTCAATCTTGCCGTCGTTGTCGGTGATGACCATGGATCGTTCAAAACCAAAGGCCTTCTCCAGCCAGTCAAGTGCTGCCGCCGGGTCTTGATAGACGACCGCCGAGGCCAAACTAGGGCGTGTGCTCATAGTTGATATTTAACGCTTGCGTTGAATATCTGTCAACGGCCGCGCGTAGCGCCGAGACGCATTCCGCGAGCTGGGGGGTAGCCCAGCTCACGGAATGGGACCACTAGGGGTTGACCTTGGAGACGACGTGCTCGGCGAAGCCCTCCAGATTCCTGATCTTTGTCTCCAGAGGCTCGGTGTCCGGCCCGACGATGTAGGGAATGCGGAAGCCGACGATGACATCGGTGACGCCCTTGTCCTCCAGGCGCTTCACTCCGTCCACGGTGAACCCATCGACGGAGATAACGTGGACCTCAAAGGGCTTGTCGGCCGTCCCCTCTTCTTCACGGAATTTGTTGAGCTTGACCAACAGCTCGTCCAAGTCCTCGGTGCCACCACCATGCATCCAGCCATCGCACCGCGCAGCGCGGCGCAGTGCGGCGTCGGCATGTCCACCGATGAGGATCGGGATGGGCTGCGTCGGCGCGGGACACATCTTGGTCTTGGGAATGTCATAGAACTCGCCGTGGAACTCGAAGTAGTCACCGGTGGTCAGCCCCCGGATGATCTCGATGCATTCGTCCATGCGCTTGCCACGCTTGGCGAAGGGCACGTTCATCAGTTCGTAGTCCTCGGGCCACGGACTGGTACCGACGCCGAGCCCGAGACGGTTACCCGTCAGTGCCGCAATGGACGAGGCCTGCTTGGCCACCAGGGCGGGCGGGCGGATCGGCAGTTTGAGTACGAAGATGTTGAACCGCAACGTCGAGGTCACCGCGCCGAGCGCAGCCGTGAGCGTCAACGCCTCGATGAACGGTTTGTCCTCCAGGAATTCACGGTTCCCATCGGGCGTGTACGGATACTTCGCATCCGACTCGTAGGGATACGCCAGGCTGTCGGCGATGGTCATACCGTGATAACCGGCCGCCTCGGCCGCCTGGGCCAAGGGAACGTAGTACGACGGATCGGTCATGGCCTCGGCGAAGGTGAACCGCATAGCTTCCTCCTAGAGTGCTTGAGAAACACATTGTGCTGTCGGTACTACGCACTCTAGCGGTTGCGAAATCTGAACTCGCATATTGATTTTACGAAGTCAACGCGCCTTCTCGTCTGCGCCAGCGATCACGAAAAACAGTGCGGGGACGAGAATTTCGACGGCGAGCATGACAATCCAGAATGGATGGGGCTGTCCGGAGTCGATCAGTGATGCCACTCGGCCAAGTCCGCCCACCAGCAGGCCGGCGGCGAGGAACCTAATGGCAGCACCGGGAATGGGCGATCGCCGCGCCACCCAGATCCATGCCGCACCATAGACGGCGAACAACCCGGAGAAGAAACGCTCCTGACTGTCGGTGCTCGCGGTGACCGTTCCCCCGCCGATGACGGTTCCCGGCCCCCCGATGAGGTGATAGAGGCCGATGGCCAGGCAGATCACCCCGGTCAGGATCGCCAGGTACTTCAGCACTTTGTCCATCTCCACGCCCTCCACCTCGGCCGTACTTGATAGAACGTTCTAGTAAGGACCGTACAATGCTGTGCAATCGGATACAAGACGCCCCGAAGGACTCGCCATGCCCGCTGACACGCGCGACCGCATCGTTGCCTCCACGTGCGAGTTGTTCCGCCGACAGGGCATGACGGGCACTGGGCTCAAGCAGATCGCGCAGAGCGCCGGCGCACCATTCGGGTCGATCTACCACTTCTTCCCCGGAGGCAAGGTGCAACTGGCGGACGAGGCAATTCGAACCGCCGGGGCCATGTACCGCGATCTGGCACTAGCGATCTTCGATGAAGGTGGTCCAGACCTGCCGACCACCGTCCGGATCGCGTTCGCGGCCGCAGCGGACAATCTCGTCGCAACCGACTACGCCGACGCCTGCCCGATCGCCACCATCGCCCTCGAAGTGGCGAGCACCGACGAGGCGCTCCGCCGTGCCACCGCCGACGTCTTCACGGATTGGATCGATCAGGGGGCGGAACGGATCGCTGGATCGGGTTTGAGGCCCGAGATGTGCCGACGCCTCATGCTGGGATTCATCACCAGCCTGGAAGGTGCGTTCGTGCTGAGCCGGGCGCTGCGCAGCACCGAGCCCCTGCTGGCCGCCGGTGAAACCGTGGCGGCGGCGGTGTCGACCGCCCTCGCCGCCGGGAGCACACTTCCGGAATAAAGCGGACCGCAGTCCGGTTAAGTAGGCATAGGAACTCTCACCAGGAGGTTTGCATGCCAGCTATCACTGTGTCGTCAACGGAGGCCCTGACTCTGCCGCGCATCCCCACTCCCGAGCCTGCCGATACCGAACGGCCGGTGCGGTCCATCACCAGCGGGCCGCGCGGGTACGAGGGCGAAGGCTTCCCCGTCGTGCGTGCGTTCGCCGGAGTCCCGTCAGCCGAGTTGGATCCGTTCATCCACATGGATCAGATGGGCGAAGTCGAGTATGAGCCCGGCGAGCCGCGTGGGACGGATTGGCACCCGCATCGCGGCTTCGAGACCGTCACGTACATGATCGACGGCAGGTTCGCCCATCAAGACTCCCATGGTGGAGGCGGGCTCATCCACGACGGAGCCACCCAGTGGATGACGGCGGGATCGGGAATTCTGCATATCGAAACTCCCCCAGCAGAATTGGTGGAGAGTGGCGGGCTATTCCATGGCATCCAGCTCTGGGTCAATCTGCCGGCGCGGGACAAGTTCCTGACGCCCGCCTACCAGGCCATCGAGGGGGCGCAAACCACACTGGTGAGCTCCCCCGACGGCGGTGCGCTGGTACGCATCATCGCCGGAGACGTCGGGCCCCATCACGGACCGGGCAGCACACACACGCCAATCACATTGGCACATGCGACGATCCAGCCGGGCGCGCAGTTGAATGTGCCCTGGAATCGGGAGTTCAACGCCCTCGTCTACGTTCTCTCCGGACGTGGCACGGTGGGGGCACTGGGGCACCCGATCGAACAGGGGCAGCTAGCGGTGCTGGGCCCCGGTGACCGGATCTCGGTTCAGGCCAATGCGGAACAAGACGCGAACCGCCCGGCATTGGAGGTGTTACTGCTGGGCGGGCGGCCCATCCGTGAGCGTGTCGTGGCCTACGGGCCATTCGTGATGAACACCAAGGCGGAGCTGATCCAGGCCGTGGAGGACTATCAGGCCGGTCGCTTCGGTGCGATTCCGCCCGATGCCCTGATGCCGCACGTCGTGCGCTGACCGTGATCGCCTACCGCCGGAATGCCCGGCGGTAGGCACTCGGTGTTGTTGCGGTAACCCTGCGCAGGTGTGTCCGCATGGCGGTAACGCTGCCGAACCCACACTGTGCGGCAATGGATTCCATAGTCAGATCAGTGTTCTCGAGCAATTCGCGGGCACGGGTGGCGCGCTGTAGGTCGAGCCACCGCTTGGGAGTCGTACCGACTTCCTCGCCGAACCGCCGGTTGAATGTGCGCAGGCTCAAGTGTGCGTGCCGTGCCAGCGCCGATACATCGTCGATCTCGGCGAGATACTCCGATGCCCAGCTCAAGGTCGGACCGAGCCCACCCGAATCATGAGAATTCCTTGGGGGCGGGATGAATTGGGCCTGGCCGCCATCGCGGTGCGGCGCCATGACATTCCACCGCGCCATCTCCGACGCCGCGGCGGCCCCCAGCTCTCGTCGCAGCACGTGCAGACATAGGTCCATCCCCGCGGAAAGCCCCGCCGAGGTGAGGATGTCCCCGTCGTCAACGTACAGCGCATCGGGCCGCAGATCGACCTGTGGGTACAGCGTTCGCATGTCCTGGCAGTACTCCCAATGCGTGGTGGCAGGGCGTCCATCCAGCAACCCGGCTGCTGCCAGGACAAACGCACCCAGGCAGATACTGAGGATCACTGCGCCGCGTTCGTGCGCGGTCACCAGCGCGCTCAAGACGTCATCCGGTGGCGGATGGTCGTGTGGGGCACGCGCGGGAACGACGACGATATCGGCAGTTTCCAGCGCATCGATACCGTGTTCCACTTCGAGATTGAAACCGTCCGGTGTCCACACGCCGCCCACGCGATGGCCGCAGGTCACCAGGTCGAAACCGTCTGGCTGACCGGCACGCCCCGGCCCCCGGCGAAACATCTGCACGGCACATGCCAGGTCGTAGGTGATGACGCCATCGAGCGCCAGTGCCGCCACCGTCTTGGTGCCCATGGCCCACTATGGCATGAATCGGAGTATCTATGGCATTCATGCCACTGGCCTTCGGGGACATACCCGCCTTGACTGAAGCCCATGACCGAATTGGATTGGCACTGGGCCACTCAGACCGGCGGGGAGATCTCGCCGACGCAGCGGCGGGCATTGCTCGGACGCCTGTTTCGCGCATTACCCGCGATGATCGGCGATGCCATCAGGACGCGCACCGGCCGCCGCGGGCAGGGGCGAGCGGAACTCGGATCGATCGCAGTGCCCGATTCCACGCTTGCTCTTGCCGCCGAGCAGGAGGCACGCGATTCGGTGACCCCGCACGTGCTCGAGCACTCGTACCGCACCTACTTCTTCGGGAAGGCACTGGCCGCGCTCGATGGCGTAGCGGTCGATGACGAGCTCGTGTACGTCGCGAGTCTGTTGCACGATCTTCAACTCGAACATCCCACGCCCGGCCGGTGCTTCGCCGTCGCGGGTGGCGAGCGTGCCGCACAGTTCGTCCGGGATCAAGGGGCGCCGGAAGCCCGCGCGGAGGCGGTCGGCGCAGCGATCGCCGCACACATCACTCTCGGTGCCAGCGAGAACCTCGCAGATCCGGGCGGATTCGTCTCTGCCGGCGCAGGAACAGACGTCTTCGGTCTACGGCTCTCCGACCTCGACGCCACCTGGGTAGACGAGCTGCTGCAACGGCACCCGAGGCTTCAATTCAAGCGGCACATGCTCGCGGCCTGGGCCGCAGAGGGCGCCGCGGTGCCGGCGGGCCGTGCGGCGTGGCTGACTCGCTATGCGGCTTTTCCGCTACTGATCAGGGCGGCACCCTTCAGCGAGTAGCGCTAGCGCTGCAACAACCGACGCAGCAAATGCAGGGCGACAGTGGTTGCACGCTCACGAATCTGGTTGCGATTTCCCGGGATAACGACGCGAAGGTCGGCCTTCTCCCCCGCTGAGGTCTTGACACAGAAACACACCGTGCCCACCGGCTTCTCCGCAGTACCACCGCCCGGGCCTGCCACACCCGTCGTCGACACCGCGATATCAGCACCCAGCGCCTTCAGCGCGCCCTCCGCCATGGCCTCGGCGACCTCCGGTGATACTGCACCGCGATCTGCCAGTAGCTGCGGATCCACCTGCAGCTGACCGATTTTGACGTCATTGGCGTAACTGATGACTCCACCCAGGAAGTACGCAGAAGAGCCCGGGACGTCGGCGATGCGAGCGCCCAACAGTCCCGCCGTGCATGACTCCGCCACCGCCAAGCGCCTCCCGTTCAGCAGCCGGGCCACCACGTCGTCGACGGTCGAGCCATCCGCAGAGAACAGTGCCGCTCCATGCCGGGTCTGAATGAACTCATGCAGGCGCGTCCATAATGGGTGCGCATCGGCCTCGAAGCGGGTGACCACCTCGACCTCGCTGCGCCGCAGGCAGGTGGTGATCTCCAGCGCGGCAAGGCTTCCCAACTCGCCCTCAGCAAGGCGCAGTGTCTCGGCGATATCCGGCTCGGTGATTCCATAGAGACGCAGTGTGGTCTGCTCGATAGCGGTGACATCCTCACCGAGGAGCCCCCGGAAAGGCGCGGCGTCGAGCGCCGACGGCCACATCCGCTGAAGCTCATGCGGCGGCCCGGGCAGCACCACGATGAGAACACCGTCTGCACTCATGATCGCTCCCGGCGCCGTGCCCACCGGATCAAGCACCTCGCCCCGAGCCGGGACAAGCGCCTGTTTGGCGATGCCGACGCGCAGTGCTTCCCAATCGACATTCTCCCAGCGATCCGCGATCGGCCGCAGCCGGTTCATGATGGCCGCTTCCAGCGTTGCGTCGAAAATTAGTGTGGTACCGGCAAATTCAGCTACAGTCGGCAGCGTCATGTCGTCGGCCGTCGGACCCAAGCCGCCGGATGTGACGATGAGATCTACACCCTGATCGGCGAGAAACCGCAGCTGCGCTGTCAGGTCTTCTCTGCGGTCCCCGCACACGCAGATATGCGCCACATCCACGCCCACTTCCCGCAGGTGTTCGGAAAGCCATGGGCCGTTTGCGTCGGCAACACGCCCGGTGAGGACCTCCGTACCCGTGACGACGATTCCCGCTCGCAACATGTCAGCAGCCTAGGCCGGTAGGTTCGGTGTCATGGATGAGGGCGCCATCATCGAATACATCGTCACGACCTTCCCGGATCTGCAGCACGAGGTTGTACAGGGCAATTGGTTCTTCTTCCAAGGCCCCGAACGTCAGCTGCCGGTCATCACCCTGATGTCGAACGAGGCATTCGATACGTACTCCGACCTCGGACGACCGCACGTCTACCGGCTCAACATCGGCGTCAGCGGTGACACCTTCGTCAAGGTTGTGCCCGGTCAGGACGGGGCGATCCAGCCCGATTACACCGAGTTCGACCAGGTACTTCCACATCCCGAGTACGGCGGCGCCAAATGGGTGTGTGTGGTCAATCCAGGTGAGGACACGTTCGCCGAGGTGCTCCGGCCACTGCTGGCGGAGGCATACGCACGCGGTCGTGACGACTAGTTGTCGCTGACGCTGGCCCACAACTGTCGGTTTGTGGATGCGTCGCCCAGGGTGGGCAGGGTGCGCCCCTCGTTGCGGAAACCGTGCACGGCGAGAGCCTCGGTCAAGGGCCGATCCTCATCGCGCACCGCGACGACGATCCGCCTAGTGGGTGAAGGAGCGCCCATCAAACGTCCCGCAAGATCTGCGATGGTGGCGGTGAGCTGATCCTCGGATACATCGGGACGGGGCCTGCCAATGAGCTCCGTGGTGGAGCTGCCCGGGTCGACAGCGATCTCGACAGATCCCAGAGAGGTCCCCGAAACCGTCACCGCGACTGAACTATTCGCATCGGCAGCGACGCGCCGTCTGCAGTTGCGCAGTTCGTAGCGCCCGCGCGCCAGCAGATCGCTCCAGGAAACCGCCGCGCGGCGCCCCGACGTCGTCCAGCTGGTGATGTTGCCGGACAGGGCGTCTCGCGTGCTGCGTAACGCCGCCAGGTTCTCGATGGTGTTGCCCTGAAACCAGATCTGATGATCGGTGGGCTTTCCGTCGTACATGCGCAATCGGCGGCATGTCTGTAGCTGCGACCAGCCCACCGACTGGGCAAGTCGCTGCACCGCGACGTTCTCCACCGCGAGCGGCGCCACCGCGTGCGGAACCCGGGGATCAGCCTCGAATCCGGCGATGATGAGCGATGCCTGCGCCCAACGGGTGACGCTGTGTGGAACACCGGCCGTCCATGTTGATACCTCGGTGCCCCCCGTTCGCGGATGTCGCCCCGCCATGGCCAAGTGGCCGACGACGTGTTCGCGGCCTCCATCGAGGTGCACGAGCAGATACGAGACCCAGCCACGCGCGGCATCGGAGAGTGCCTGCTTCCAGGTGTGAATCCACATGTACGGCGAATGCGCTGTCGACCACGGCATGTCCGGATGGCCGAACGCCGGTGCCAGCCGCTCTTCGTAGCGCAGGTTGGTTTCCCGCCACGATGAGCCATCGGAGAGCCGCGGAATGCGCAGCATTACGGTCTTACCGTCTATTTCAACCGGCCCCAGAGATGTCGGAGTGGGCCGATCGCTTGCGAACACCCCGGCAGGGTAGCGCACCTTGGCACAGGCGTATGGCGATTAATCGGCAACTGCGAGAAGATGATTGCCAAGTACAGGCTGTCTATTTAGGAAGCGGGCCCGCCAGCAGCGTCCACATGCGCCGCGCGGTACCACCGTCACCCAGGGTCGCCGGCGCCTCACCCTCGTCGACAAAACCACGGCGGGCAAGCTGGTCCGCGAGCGTGCCATCCGCGCCGCTGACCGCAACGACCGTCCGGCGCGACCCGTCGGGGCGCGCGGCGACATGGCTTGCGAGTGCGGACAGTGCGCACGCGCCGGCGTCGCGGGACACCCACGACTCGAATCGTGGCACCAATTCCGTTGTGGACGTGCCGACATCGGTATAGACATCAATCGAACCGGCAGTGCGCTCAGCCACCGCCACCCGGAACCGCCCGCGACCAGCCGGTGCGATATGCACCACTTCCCCATTGGTGGTGGAGGTTTCGAGTGAGGACGCAGTCGGTGCGCGCCGGAGTGTGGCACTGATCCGCTGCCGGACGCGAATCGCCGCGAATCGGGCCCACGCGGCGAGGTATCCAGCGTCCGGCCTGCAGGACACGGTGGGCGCGAAAAGCGTTCTCCTGACGGGAATTTCCGTGAGGCGCTGCCTTACCCAATCTCGGTACTCGGCCGTATTGGCGAGCACCCACATGTTGTGGTCTGAGATCTGCCCATCGTATTTACGCAGAGCACGACGTGTCTGTAGCTGGGTCCAGCCCATGGATTCGCAGAATCTGTTTGCGCGCACGTTTGATACCGCCACGGGCGCCAACGCGTGTGGAATCGCAGGGTTTCCCTCAAAAGCAGCCAGCACCGTGACCAGCTGTGCCCACCCGCTCACGGCCGAGGGCACATCGACCGCCCAGCTGGAGATCTCGGCGCCCCCGGTTCGTGGATCCCTGCCGGTCATCGAGAAGTGCCCAACGACTCTCTCGATGCCGTCATCGATCCTTACCAGCAGGTATGAGACTCCGCCTGCGCGTGCATCGGCAAGCGCCGAACGCCAGGTGTCCACCCAGATAACCGGAGAATGCGCGCTCTCCCAATCCATGTCGTCACGATTGAACGCCGGTGACAGCCGCTCGGTGAAAGCCAGCGCGGTCTCCCGCCAGGATGGACCATCCGCGAGCCGGGGCGGTCGTAGCAGCACCGTCACCCCGCCGATCGTGACCGGCCTAAGGTCCACCACGGACCGGAGGCCGGATTTGCTAGACACCGCGTCAGGCTACAGGAGAAACGTTCGCTCCGTGAAAGTCGTCAGGTGGCGGGCACGAGAACTAGCGGAACCCTTTTCGCGCCGATGAGGCGATGCGACACCGACTGCCCGAGCAGCGCGTCCAATGCGGATGCCAGCCCTCCTCGTGGACTACCCAGAATGATCATCATCGCCTCGTACTGCTGCGCCACGCCCAAAAGGGCAGCGGCAGCGGGTCCCTGCGCGCGGTGATATTTCCAGGCCACTTCCTGGCCCGCAAGCTGTTCGACAGCCTCAGCCTCGGCAGCGGTAACAGCGTTGCCTGCCTGCGCTTCCCAGCTGTCGGTGTCGATATCCATCGGCTCGTCGTCCATATCGAGGATGTGCACCACATGCACGCAGGCGCCCAGGCGCCGGGCCATATCGATCCCGAAGCGCAGCGCGGCAGTGCTCGGCGGGTGTCTGTCCCATCCGACTACCACGTGCACACCTGACGATTCGGTCATAGTGACATCCTCACGCTATCGACCACGCCAGCGCTAGTCCCGCGACACAGGCCCCGACGGTGCCCAGCAGCGTGCCGAACGTGTTGTACAGGGCGAGTGACCATTCACGCCGCTCGAGAAGCCTGACCGATTCCACACTCGCGGTGCTGAAAGTCGTATAGCCGCCACAGAATCCAGTCCCCACGACAGCCAGCAGGGCCGGCGACGAATGGTGGAAGATCACGGTGCCCGCCACCACGCCGATAAGGGCCGATCCGCTGAGGTTGATGAGGAGCGTCGCCCATGGGAAGCGGAAGGTCCGGCGATGCTTGATGAGGGAATCGACGACGAAGCGCGCTACCGCACCCAAAGCCCCGGCGAGAATCACGGCGATAACCGTCACGCGGAACCTCCCGAGTACCGCCCCAGGACCGCGGCGGCGGCAGCTATCCCGGCCATGGCGGCGGCCAGACCGGCCGCGATGCTGACCAGTGCGTACCCCACGCCCAGGCCCGCAAATCCGTTGCGGGCGAGAGTGCTGATCTCCAGGGCGAATGCGCTGTACGTGGTGAAGGCGCCGCAGATACCCGTGCCGACAAACAACCGGGCGCGTTGGCGCCAACCGCCGTCCGGGCCCAGCAGTGTGAGGGTTTCCAGCAGCGCCCCGAGGATGAACGCTCCGGCCAGGTTGACCGCGAAGGTCCCCCAAGGCCAGGCCGCGCCGGTGGCCGGCCACATCTTCTCGAACCAGTACCGCAAGGCGGTTCCACACACACCGCCGAGAAAAACCCACAGCAGGGCATACGGCCGCAGATGGAGGGGTCGCACGGGCTCTTCGCGCTGCGCACCTGTCACATTCGGTCCCATCGTGTTACGACTCATCAACACAGGAACTATCAGCCATCAGTGGCGGTTCGGGACAAGCCCCGGCGAGATCCATCGCGCGTGACGAATATAGCGCGAGACGGGTCAGTACACGTCGCGGACGTACCGTTTCCCGGCGACGAGCTCCTTACGAAACTCAAGAGCCTCTTCGGGCGACATCCGCCCGTGCTTCTGGGCGATGGCCAGTAATGCGCTGTCCACGTCCTTGGCCATCCGGCTGGCATCTCCACACACGTAGAGATGCGCGCCGTCGGCGAGCCACCGCCACATCTGTGCCCCCTGCTCCATCATGCGGTGCTGGACATAGATGCGTTTTTGCTGGTCGCGCGAGAACGCGAGGTCAAGTCGGCGCAGGGAGCCATCGCGCAGGAAGCCGTCGAGTTCCTCGCGGTAGTAGAAGTGCTGGGTGCGGTGCTGGTCGCCGAAGAACAACCAATTGGGTCCGGAGTGGCCTAGGGCACGACGTTCCTGCAGGAACCCGCGGAATGGGGCGATACCGGTTCCAGGACCGACCATGATCATCGGCGTGTCCGAGGAATCGGGCGGGCGGAAATGCGGCGATTTCTGCAGGAAGATCGGGACGGGCAGCCGCTGGGCACGGTCGGCCAGGAAGGTCGATCCCACACCTCCGCGGGCCGAGCCGTCGGGCCCCTGGAACCGGACGATGGACACCGTCAATGCGATGGATTTCGGGCTGACCAAGGGGCTGGACGAGATCGAGTACTGGCGTGGGGTGAGCCGGATCAGGACCTGTTGCCACTCCTCGATACCGGCACGGACGGGAAACTCGCGCAGCACATCCAGGGCATTGCGGCCCTGTAGCCACCGCTCACGCGTGGTGACGTCGGGGCCGCGCAACAGCTTGATGGCCGGTTTGTCGCCGCGCCGCTCGGCGACGAAACGCAGCAGGTCATCGGTGACGCGGCAGATGTCGTAGTGGCTGGCGAGCGCGGTACCCAGGGGCAGCTCGCCCCCGTCGATCGTGATCGGCAACTCCGCATCGAAACCTGTTGCAGTAAGCCAGCGTTGGACATCTTCCTCGCGGTTCGTCGGATAGACGCCGAGAGCATCGCCCACCGAGTAGTCGACATCGTGGCCGGTCAGGTCGAACTCGATGCGCCGTACCTCCTTGCCGGAGCCCGGCGCGGAGAGGACCTCGTTATGCGACAACGCCGCCAGGATCGGCGCGTCGCGGGTGAATAGCTCCGGCGCGGCCGCCGGCAGCCCGTCGCTGCGCAGTCGTCTGACCGCCTCGACGCTGGCTTCGGTGCCATCCCCGATCGCCTCCAGCAGGTCCGCGGTCCACGCCGCGATCAGTGCTCGGTCATTCGCCTCGCCGTCTACCCGCGCCAATACCGGGGTGGCGCCGAGCTCGTACAGCCGGGCGTCGAGCGCCTTGGCGTGACCACAGAAATCCGCGTAAGCCCGGTCGCCGAACCCCAGCACCGCATAACGCAGGCGGTTCAGGGGCTTGGTCTCTCCGGAGAGTGCGGACCAGAATTGTGCGCCGTTATCGGGTGGGCCGCCCTCGCCGAAGCTACTGGCGATGAGCACGGCCGTTCGAACCTCATCGAGATCGACGGGGGCGCACTCGTCCATCGCGGTGAGCGTGGCGGAGATTCCCGCTGTTGTCAGCAGCCTGTGCACCGCGATGGCCGCGGTCTCGGCATTTCCCGTCTGCGATGTCCACAGAATTGCTATGTCGCCCAATGCTTGTGCCGGTCTGTCAGGCACCTCGTGGACAACGGTCCGTCCGGTGGGACGCAGCATTACCGCGCTGACCTTGAACTCGGGCTGTAGCGAATCCGGGTCGACGGCGTCGTTGGTCACCGCGTTGATCGCCAATCCCGGACCCTGCGCGTCGTTCCAGTGGAAGGGCGCAAAGCAGCTGCCGGGCTTGACCCTGTCGCTGATGATCGCCGGGAGTTCGGCGGTGCCACGCCGCGAGGCGATATCGACGATATCGCCTTCGGAGATGCCGAGTGTGGCGGCGTCGCGGGGGTGGATCTCCACGAAGGGGGACGGATGGAGCCGCTCGAGCGTCTTGATGCGGCCGGTTTTGGTGAGAGTATGCCAATGATGTTGCAAACGACCGGTGTTCAAGACCATGGGATATCCGTCACCGGGGGTTTCCGCGGGGTCGCGGTGGGCACGGGCGTGGAACACCGCCCGCCGCGACGGGGTGGGGAACGCCAGCCGCGGAATGGTGCCGTCCTCGCCGATATACAGGCCTTGGCTGACTCCGTCGTTGAGATAGCGAATCGGATTCCGCTCCCCCGAATCTTCGGGTGGACAAGGCCATTGCACGGGGCCTTGACGCAGTCGCGCGTAGCTCGCCCCGCGCATGTCGTATCCGGTCCGTGGATTCCAGAATCCGCGGATCTCCTCGAAAATCTCCTCGCTTGACGCGTAGTCGAAACCGTCGCCGAATCCCATCGCGAGGGCGACATCACAGATCAGGCGCCAGTCGGGCTGCGCATCCCCCGGCGGGTCGGCGGCCCGGTTGGTCAGCGTTACCGTGCGCTCCGAGTTGACTGACACGCCATCTGATTCGGCCCACAGCGCGGCGGGCAAGAGCACATCGGCGTATTCATTGGTGGCCGTAGCGAGGAAGGCATCCTGGCTGATCACCAGCTCGGCCCGGCGCAGTCCGTCGATCACATTCTTCCGGTTAGCCACCGAGGCAACCGGATTGGTGCAGATGATCCAGCACGCCTTGATATCGCCGGCGGCCATCTGGGTAAACATATCCACGGTTCCGGTGCCGAACTCCTCGCGGATGGAACCGGGTGCGAGGTGCCAGTGCCGCTCGACGAATTCTCGATCGGCGAGGGATTTCACCGAGCGCTGTCCCGGCAACCCCGGGCCCATGTAACCCATTTCCCTGCCGCCCATCGCATTTGGCTGGCCGGTCAGCGAGAACGGTCCGCTGCCGGGCCGGCAGATGGCACCGGTAGCCAGATGCAGATTGCAGATCGCGTTGGTGTTCCAGGTGCCATGAGTGCTCTGGTTGAGGCCCATGGTCCACAACGTCATCCATTCGCGCGCCTCCCCGATCCACCGGGCGGCGGTGCGGATATCGTCCTCGGCCAGGCCCGTGATAGCCGCGACCGTCATAGGTGGATAACCGGCGAGGAACTCCGGCATCCCCGCCCAGCCCTCGGTGTGCTCGGCGATGAACCCGGAGTCGATATCCCCGTTCTCCACAAGCAGATGCAGCAGTCCGTTGAGCAGGGCCAGGTCGGTACCGGGGGTGATCTGCAGGAACAGATCAGCGCGTTCGGCAGTGGCGGTGCGGCGCGGATCGACCACGATCAGCCGGGCTCCACTGCCGAGCCGATCGGCCATGCGCAGGAACAGAATCGGATGGCAGTCGGCCATGTTCGCACCCATGACGAGGAACAGATCGCTCTGCTCGATATCGGAATACGACCCGGGCGGCCCGTCGGCTCCCAATGACTGGCTGTATCCGGTTCCCGCGCTGGCCATGCAGAGCCGCGAGTTGGACTCGATCTGCGTGGTCCGGATATAGCCCTTGGCGAGCTTGTTAGCGAGATACTGCGCCTCCAGGCTCATCTGGCCGGATACGTACAGGGCGATCGCATCGGGTCCATGGGTGTCGAGGATGTGGCGTAATCGCCTGCCGGCCTCGGCGGTTGTCGCCGCCAATGGGGCCGGAACCGGCTCCGTCCCGCGCGCGGGACGGATATGCGCCGCCGTCATGCGTCCGTCGGCGGCCATCAGCTGGGCGTGCGTGGCGCCCTTGGTGCACAGGCGTCCCTGATTGCTTGGGTGCAGGGCGTCGCCCTCGACGGTTGCGATGGTGACCGGACCCGCCGAACTTCTCTCGGCCCGCACCACCACACCGCAGCCGACACCGCAATACGAGCAGGCGGCACGGCGCGCGGTGGGCGGCGCGCTGAGTTCGGTCACCCCGCCATGGTGAGCGAGTCAGATTCCCGAATTCTTCCGCCGAGGTTATCCGGCTGTCACGGCGTCCTCACCGCACGGATCTACCGAGCGTGAGAACGACATCTCCCCGCAACGCGCCGTTAGAGCGCCGACGGGCGAAGTGTTCCACTAGCATCAGCAGCGGGTCGACGCTCGTTTCCTCAGTACGCATACTCGAAGGAGCTAGACATGGTGTTGAACATCATTTGGATGATCATTCTTGGCCTGATCGTTGGCTGGATCGCCCGGTTGATCGTGCCTGGCAAGGAGAACTTCGGCTGGATCGTGACAGCGTTGCTGGGCATCGTCGGTGGTTACGTCGGCGGGACGCTGGGAAGTCTGGTGTTCGCCCCTCACAAGTTCACGGTTACCCCACCGATCAATCACGCCTTCCTGGGAGCACTGGTCGGCGCGGTGATTCTGCTGGTCGTCTACAAGTTCATCGCCGGGAAAACCAAAAGCTAGTCGCTGCCCCTAGGCGGCATCTTCCGGCGAAAACACAGTGCATCGGTGACGTGCGCCCACGCTGATCGCGTGGGCGCACGGAATCCGACCTTCACCGACACTTACCGTCAGCGCTCACCGCACAGTGCGTGAGCCGAACTAGCCGAGCGTTAGACCGGAACCCCGGGTGCTGCTGGCGCCGCTGGAGGTGGCGGTGGCACGGGCTGCCCCGGAGCAGCGGGTTCGGGCGCCGGTGCACCCGGTGCCGCAGGAGCCGGTGGCTGGTTGGGATCGGCAGGCGCAGGCGCGGGCTGGTTCGGGTCCGCAGGCGCGGGCGCCGGCTGGTTGGGATCGGCAGGCTGCCCGGCGGGCGGCGTGGGCGGCGTCGGTGGGGTCCACGGACGAACCGAGTCGGTGAGGGCCTTGGCCACTCCCTTGTCCACCGGGGATGCCGCGGTACCGAGCCAGACGATGAACCAACGATCCTTGCCCTTGCCCACGGCGGCGGCCCAGATCTGACCGGGCTCCTTGGCGGCGTCGTCGAACTTCACCTCGTAGTACGAGGACGCCGCGGGCATGCCCGCCACTTCGAAGCTCTGATCTTCCTGGTTGACGCGGTTCCCCGGGTACGGCATGAAGAACTCACCCATATCCGAAGCGAGCCTGCGTGCGGCCTTCTGGTTGTCAGGCTCGGCGCCCGCGAAGAGCTTCAGATCGAGGCGACCCAGCAGAATGCTGCCGTTTGGCGCCGCTGGGTTGGTCAGCAGCGCCGAACCGTATGTCAGCCTGCGCGCGTCCGCTTGCGCCCAGCCTTGGGGCACAACATAACTGAATCCACCCTGGTCATTGTTGACGCGCGCGGCATCTGCCGGCGCACCGGGTGCCGGCGGCGGAGTGGGTGCGGCAGTACCGGGCGGAGGTGACGCCGGAGGCGTCGTCACGGTTGTCGGAGTCTCCGGGTTGGGTGCCGGTTGCCCGGGTGCAGGCGTTGCGGGTGGCGGCGGCGCATCGGTGGTCACCAGATTGATTTCCGCCGTGCGTACCGACGTCGGCGACTGATCAGCCGGTCCGGCGACAAGCGTTATCGCCCCTGCCCCCGACAGCGAGGCCACGGCGACGGCAGCTGCCATCACCCGCGCCCGTTGCACCCGCTTGGCGGCCAAAGTTGCCCGTGGTTGCTGCATGCCAATGAACGTACCGTTTTGTCCTGCACGTGCAAGCGTATCCGGCAATCGGCGCGCCCGATTCGGCAAGGGGTTTGGCTGATCAGAAGCAAACATAGGTTTCCTCTCAAAGGCTGCCGAAATCCCCGTCCCCAGCTACTGCGCCGCCTGAATGACGACCTCGTGAGCCTTCACGGCAAAGTATGCCGACTCCTCGGGTGCCAGCTTTAGCTCTGCCGCGGCAGCCGCGGTGATGTGTGCCGTGAATATCGCGGGCCCCGCGGTTGCCGTTACAACCACGCTGTCGCCATGAGCGCTCAGGGTCGACACGGCCACCGCGATGACGTTGCGCGGGCTGCCGCCCGGCGGGGACAGATGCACGCCCACCGCACGCGGCCCGAACACCGCGACGGCATGCTGGCCCGGCTCGGGACTGTCGGCGCCGGACCACACGCCGTGGATGACGATGCCGTCCGCGTGCAGGGCTCCGTCCTCGCCCACGGTGCCTGCGATCAGGTTCACACCCGCGAACCGGGCACCAAACTTGCTGGTCGGACGGGCCAATACGGTCGCGGTATCTCCCAGCTCCACGATGTGGCCGGAGTCCAGGACCATCACCCGGTCGGCGATGGCGACGGCGTCCATGATGTCGTGCGTGACGATCAGAGCGCTCTGGCCACCGCGGCCCAGCACCCGGCCCAATAAGGCCCGGATTTCCGGCGCGCTCGCGGCATCGAGGCCTGCGAGCGGCTCGTCGAGCAGCACCAGGTCGGGTTCGGTGGCCAAGGCACGGGCGATCGCCACTCGCTGCGCCTGCCCCCCGGACAGTTCGCCCGGCCGGCGTCGGGCAAGGTCGCGCGCGCCGACCGATTCCAGCCAGCGATCGCGCAGGGCAGGCACCTCATCTCGATGCCGGGCGCGCATCCCGAACTCGACGTTGCGCGCGACCGTCAGGTGCGGAAACAACAAGGCTTCTTGCAGCAGGAGGGCCGTACGTCGCCGATGGGCCGGAACGAAAGTGCCTGTGGCACAGTTCGTCAGCACGTGATCGCCGAGGCGGATCTCACCGGAGTCGGGTCGCAGTAGTCCGGCGATGAGCCCGAGCAATGTGGACTTACCGGCCCCATTGGGGCCGACGATCGCCAAGGTCTCTCCGGGTGCAACGGTGAATGCGGCGTGTACACCCCGACCGGAATGCCCTGCCTCGAATCGCAACTCACTCATCGCCGCCACCCATCGCGGCGCCAGGCCCGGGCTCCCACAACGGCCAGCACAACCGCTGCCACCGCCACCAGCAGCAGCGAGAGCGCCACGGCCGATTGCGCATCGGATTCGCGCTGCAGATAGATCTCCAGGGGCAGTGTGCGCGTGACCCCCTGCCGGGATCCTGCGAAGGTCAAGGTGGCACCGAATTCACCGAGCGAACGCGCGAAGGCCAGGACCGTACCCGAGACCAGTGCCGGCATCACCAGCGGCAGCGACACCCGCCGCAGCACTGTGGTCGGTGGTGCGCCCAGACTTGCCGCCACATGGTCGTAGCGCTCCCCTGTCGTGGCCAGCGCGCCCTCGAGGCTTATGACGAGAAACGGCAACGAGACGAATGTCTGCGCCAGCACCACAGCAGACGTGGAAAACGCTATCCGGATACCTGCGGCGTCCAGGTAGTGGCCGAGTAGGCCGAGCTTGCCGAAGGCGTAGAGCAGTGCGATGCCGCCGACGACCGGCGGCAGTACGAGAGGCAACAGAATCAAAGGGCGCAGCAGGCGGGTGAGCCACGCCGGTCCGCGGGCCAGCACGATGGCCAGCGGGACACCCAGCAGCAGGCACAACGCCGTGCTGGCCACGCATGTCCTGACGCTGAGCAGCAGCGCTGCCTGTGAGGCGGGGCTGGTGATCAAAGCGGGGAACTGAGGCCAGTCGGCCTTGACCACGAGTGCCAGCAGCGGCAGCACGATGACCACTGCCCCAACGGCCGCCGGCAGATACACCCAGCGCGGCAGACCGGGTGCCGGTGTCACGGCGCAGAGAACCCGGCCGCCGCCAGAATCTTGTGTCCGGCATCCCCGGTGACCGTTTCGATGAACTGATTCGCGCGTTCGGGATTGCGTGAGTTCGCAGTCACCGCAATCGGATAGGTGTTGACGATCGACCGCGCCTCGGGAAACGCGACCGCGGTGACTTTCTCGCCGGCGGACTTGGCATCGGTGACGTAGACCAAACCCGCGTCGGCCTGCCCCGCAATCACCTTGTTCAGGACATCGGTCACCGAGGACTCTTCACTGACCGGGTTCAATTGCACCCCAGTCTCTTTGGATGCGGTCGAGGCGGCCGCGCCACACGGAACCTGCGGTGCGCACACCACCACATCCAGACCAGGACGAGCCAGGTCCCCAAAGGTGGCGATGCCCTTCGGATTCCCGGGGGCGACGACGATGGTGAGCGTGTTGGCCGCGAAGTCGACGGGGTTGACCACCGAGTGCGCCTTCCACGCCTTGTCCATGTTGGCCGAATCCGCGGTGGCAAGCACGTCGGCCTGGGCGCCCTGCGTGAGCTGGGTGACCAGATCCGAGGACCCCGCAAAGGTGAACTCGACGGTGGTGCCCGCGTGGGTCGATTCGAAAGACTTCCCGATTTCGGTGAAGGCCTTGCGCAGCGACGCCGCGGCCAGCACGTGCAACTGAACCGGAGCAGAGCCCGAACCAGTCGACGGGGCCGCTGTGCTGCCCTCGGGCGCCGTTCGCGAACCACAGCCGGACATGGTCAGCGAACCCGTAAGGAGTGCTGCGGCGAGAATTTTCCACCCTCTGCTGGTCACCGGCACAACCCTAGCCCCAGCCGAGGCGATACGTGGTGGTCGTGGGTATTGCTACCGTCCAGTAATATTGGCGCTCAAACCCGTGCGACCCGGCCACGAAATCCGGGGTATGAGGTCCGGGTTGTGTCACGATCAAGCTGATCAGGCCTGGCAACAGGAGCGGATCGGTAAAGCTTGCAGGAAGGTAAGGAAGGTACCGCCATGGACGTACTGGTAACCGGAGCGGTTAACGAGGTCGGCCGGGCGGTGGCTGCGGAATTCCGCAACGCCGGCCATCGGGTGGTCATCACCGGCCCCAATGCCGACGAGCTGGAAATCGCCGCCAAGGAGCTCGAGGTCGACGCCATCGTGTGCGACAACTCCGACCCGGACAGCCTGGAAGAGAACGTCGAACTGTTTCCCCAGCACCTCGACGCCATCGTGAACATCCCGAACCCCGTCTGGAGCGAGCCCGGCCCGCATCTGGGCACCCTCACCGATACCGGCGAGGCGTGGCTGTCTCGCTACGAGTCCAGCGTGCTGACCGCTGTGCTGACGGTGCAGTCCATCGGCGATCATCTGCGTTCCGGCGCGGCCATCGTCAATCTGTGCACGCTGGGCAGCCGGGACCGATCGGGCGCCACGACTGCCGCCAAGGCCGCACTGTCGGCGTGGACCGCCGAGCAGGCCGAGCGAATGGGCACCCGCGGGATCACCATCAACACCATCGCTCCCGGGCAGTCGGCCGACGCCAACTACGACGGCCTTGACAGCACCGAGGATGCCCAAGAGCTGGTCAGCGCCGAGATCGCACGGTTGGCGTTGTTCCTCACCAGCCCGCAGGCGCGTCACATCACCGGCCAAACTCTGCATGTCAGCCGCGGAGTTCCCGCCGGCGTCAGCTGACACAGCTGGAGTGCACTCCAGCTGTCGATCGCCGAATTGCATTGCGAGGCAAGACCGTACGTAGTGCCATGGCAGCAGTTCGAGCGTAGGCTCGATCGGGTGACCATTCGGCTTGGCTATCAGATCCCCAACTTCACCTACGGCACCGGCGTGGCCGAGCTCTTTCCCACCGTCGTCAGACAGGCGCGCGAGGCGGAGGCGTCAGGTTTCGACACGGTTTTCCTGATGGACCACTTCTATCAGCTGCCCATGATCGGCACCCCCGATCAGCCGATGCTCGAGGCCTACACAGCCCTGGGCGCGTTGGCCAGTGCCACCAGCACCATTCAGCTCTCCACGCTGGTCACCGGCAACACCTACCGAAACCCGAGCCTGCTCGCGAAGGCCGTGACCACCCTCGACGTCGTCAGCGGCGGGCGCGCCATCCTGGGCATCGGAGCGGGGTGGTTCGAACTGGAACACCAGCAACTCGGGTTCGAGTTCGGCACGTTCACCGACCGCTTCGAGCGGCTGAGCGAGGCCCTGGAGATCATCGCCCCGATGCTGCGCGGTGAGCGCCCCACCTTCGAGGGCAAGTACTACCGCACCGAGACCGCCATGAACGAGCCCAGGCTCCGGCCGAACATTCCGATCATGATCGGCGGCAGCGGTGAGAAGAAGACCTTCGGGCTGGCTGTGAAGTACGCCGACCACCTGAACCTGCTCAGCTCCCTGGACGAGATCCCACACAAGCTGTCGGTGCTGCGACAGCGGTGCGAGGAAGCAGGCCGTGACCCGTCCACCCTGGAGACCTCGGCATTCTTCTCGGTGTTCATCGACGACGACTCGGCGACAGCCTGGAAACTCGCTGGTGAGCAACTACGCAAGAACGGCATCGATCTGGAAACCCTCCCCGAGGAGGCCCGTGCGCAGGTTCTCGGACGCACTCTCGTGGGCAGCCCCGACGAGATCGCCGAACAGGTGCAGACCCGAGTTCTCGATCAGGGAATCGATGCTGTCACGCTCAACGCGACCGCCAACGGGCATGTGCCCGGCGTGGTGGAGCTGATCGGCAACACTCTTCGCCCCCTGTTCAAGGACTAGTCGGCCGGATTCGCCCTCCGTCGCGCATTCCTTCGGCAGGATGTGCGATATGGGTGCTCCGTTCAGCCTGCAGCCCGCCGCGACCGCCGTGGTGGCACTTCTTCCGGGGGTGTCGGACGAGGCGCTGGACGGCTCGACTCCGTGTACCGAACTCACGGTCCGTGCCCTGCTGAATCACCTGATGGGTTTATCGGTGGCCTTCCAATACGTCGTCCGCCCCGAGGAGGCGGCTGCTCTCGGCATCGACCTTTCGGGCCCGTCGTTCACCGAGGACCTCGATCCGCAGTGGCGGACGTTGCTCCCGCAACGGCTCGCAGATCTGGTGGCGACCTGGGCACAGCCCCGGTCATGGATTGGCGAGTCGACCATCGCGGGCACTGTCATGCCCAATGACCAGGTGGCCATGGTGGTCCTGGATGAGTTGGTGCTGCATGGATGGGATTTGGCGGCCGCCACCGGGCAGCCGTTTGACCTGCCTGAGGGCACCGATCCGGGTTTGTATGGATTCATCAGGGCGCTGGCCTCCGACGATGGGATTCCGGGATTGTTCGGCCCGCAGCAGCCAGTTCCCACCAGTGCTCCACGGTTCGATCACATGCTCGCCATGTCGGGACGTGACCCAGGCTGGCGCCCGCAGGGTGTGTGAGATATTTCGCTAAACTAACTGACGCGACGTACAGGGAAATCCCGACTACGGTTGAGGTGTTGCACCAAGTGTCAGACAAGGTGAATAACCCCAGTTGAGACACCATTCGACGAGGAGTGATCGATGAGCACGACACCAGACGCCGCCACCGGCGCGGCGCCTGTCGAGGCCAATCCGAAGCCCAAGATCAAGGACGCGCTGACGCCGAAGCACCGAGTCGTGATCATCGGGTCGGGATTCGGCGGTCTCACGGCCGCCAAGACGCTCAAACGTGCCAACGTCGATGTCACGCTGATCGCGCGGACCACTCATCACTTGTTCCAGCCGCTGCTGTACCAAGTGGCCACCGGGATCATCTCGGAAGGGGAGATCGCTCCCCCGACCCGGCAGATCTTGAAGGACCAGGACAACGCCCAGGTCGTTCTCGGCGATGTGACGAGCATCGACCTGGAGAATCAGGTGGTCCACTCCTCTCTGCTGGGGCACGACTACTCCACGCCCTACGACAGCCTGATCGTCGCCGCCGGCGCCGGTCAGTCCTACTTCGGGAATGACCATTTCGCCGAATGGGCTCCGGGCATGAAGACCATCGACGACGCTCTGGAACTGCGCGGACGCATTCTGGGCGCCTTCGAGCAGGCCGAACGCTCCAGCGATCCGGTGCGGCGCCGCAAACTCATGACCTTCACCGTGGTCGGTGCCGGTCCCACTGGCGTCGAAATGGCCGGGCAGATCGCCGAACTGGCCAACGAGACCCTCAAGGGCACCTTCCGGCACATCGATCCCACCGATGCCAGGGTCATCCTGCTGGACGCCGCGCCCGCCGTACTGCCGCCCTTCGGCCCCAAGCTCGGCGACAAGGCACGCAAGCGCCTGGAGAAACTCGGCGTCGAAATCCAGTTGGGCGCCATGGTCACCGACGTGGACCGCAATGGCCTCACCGTCAAGCATTCCGATGGCACCGTGGAACGCATCGAATCCTGGTGCAAGGTGTGGTCCGCGGGCGTGTCCGCCAGCCCCCTCGGTAAGAACCTGGCCGAACAGTCCGGTGTCGAACTGGATCGTGCCGGGCGTGTGAAGGTAGGCCCGGATCTGTCGATTCCCGGTCACCCGAATGTCTTTGTGGTCGGCGACATGATGGCGGTGGACGGTGTACCCGGGGTCGCGCAGGGCGCCATCCAGGGTGGGCGCTACGCCGCCAAGCAGATCAAGGCCGAACTGAAGGGGCGTAGCGCCGAGGAACGCCCCGCATTCAAGTACTTCGACAAGGGTTCGATGGCCACCGTGTCGCGGTACAACGCGGTGGTCAAGATCGGCAAGCTGGAGTTCAGCGGATTCATCGCGTGGCTCAGCTGGCTGGCGCTGCACCTGGTCTATCTGGTCGGGTTCAAGAATCGTCTAGTCACCCTGATCCTGTGGTCTATCGCATTCATGACGCGCTCGCGCGGCCAGATGGCGATCACCGAGCAGCAGGCTTGGGCTCGAACACGTCTGGATCAGCTTGAAGAGCTGGTCGCGGAGAAAAACGGCGATGATGAACCGGTTGCGCAGCCCGAAGAGGAAAAGGCAGCCAGCTAGTTCCGATCAGTCGGACGGTAGCCGCTGTCCCTGCCACGTGAGCAGGGTGGCGTCACCGGCGAGGCGCAGCACAGTGGCATCGGCCGGACATGGTGACATGGAATCTGTTGAGGGATAGCGCAATTCGCTAATCAGGGCCAGTGGGCGACCCAATTCGTCATCGGTCACTGATCCCGCACCGAGTTCGATGCGGTGGCGCAGCAGGGGGCGATTATCGATATCCGCCTCGAGCTCGCCGCTCCAGAATCCGGATGACTCCCCTGCCCTGCCGATCTGCACACGTTCGCGCAGCCGCACGCTCGCGCTGCCCGATCCATGAACGGTGACATGAGAATGGTGGACGGCATTGGCCGCCACGATGGTTGGCGCGGGGTCGAGGTCAAGTTCGCCCGCCACCGAGCAGCTCCACGCTGTCGAGGACCGCCGGGTGTCCCGGCCGGGCAGGGCCACTGCTGCCGCCACCGATCGCACGCGCAACAACACCCCGTCGCCGACCTCGATACGCACCGAGATCTCGTCGCCGCCCAGGGGGCTAGCGGCCACTCCGATGAGATGAACGGTATCGGCCTCGGTGAGCCTGCCCTGCAGGCTGCCCGAGCAGCGTATCCGTGGGAGGCGGCCCTTCACCGCAATGATCTCGACGTCAGTGCGCATGGTCCAGGTGGCTCCGGACCCACGCCAACACCTCGGTGGCCGTCGGGTCTTCGGTCAACGAGATCATCGCGGTGGGCCGTCCTTCCCGTACAGCTGCCGCGTCCCGCGCCATCACGCCCAGATCGGCGCCCACCATGGGAGCCAGGTCGGTCTTGTTGATGACCAACAGATCCGAGAAGGTCACGCCGGGACCGCCTTTGCGCGGCACCTTGTCGCCCCCGGCGACGTCGACGACGAAGATCTGCACGTCGATCAGACCTGAGGAGAACGTGGCAGTGAGATTGTCACCACCCGACTCGACGAGGATGAGGTCAAGTGGATCATTGGTGGCGATGAGATCCTCGATGGCGTCCAGGTTCGCAGTGATGTCGTCGCGGATGGCGGTGTGCGGGCAGCCACCGGTCTGCACGGCGGTGATGCGCTCGTCGGGCAGCACCGCGTGGCGGCGCAGGAAGTCGGCATCCTCCGTCGTGTAGATGTCGTTGGTGAGCACCGCCACCGAAATCTCGTCGCGCAGCGTGCGGCACAGCGCGGCGACCAGCGCGGTCTTGCCCGACCCCACGGGTCCGCCGATCCCGATACGCAGCGGCTCACCCGGCTGGCGCACCCGGCGGGGCCTGTCGATGTGTTGATGGGGCTGACCGTCGAGAAGATGCGGTGGCATGTTGATCCAATCGTGGTTGTGCGTGAAAAACCTAGAACCCTAAAACTACGAAACAAAAAGCGGACGTTCACGTGTGAGATGACGCTCAGCGAGCACATCCAGCAGCGGGTCGGACAGGCATGCCAGATCGGTGGCGGCCACGGTCGCGGTCTCCTCACACAGGCCCGCCATAGCCAAGGTACCCACCGCCACCTCTGTGGGGTCTAGCGCCAACAGCCGCTGGCCAGCGGTAGCGGACCCGGTCAGCGTGGTGTACACGACAACGAGGGCGATATCACGACCCGACAAACCTGTTGCCGCGCCGATGATGCCGTAGACCACGGCCAGGTGCGGCTGGCGGCCGTGCGCGCGCCAGTCGATATGCGGCCAGGCGCTCCCGGCCAGGCGCTTGAGCCCCCGCCCCTGGGCGCGGGAAGCGTCCCGCGCCGCCTGCGACGGCGTCCGCGCGTCCGTTTCGGCATCCGCCCGCTCCGGATCCAGCCGCCCCGACGTGATGGCGGCGGCAATGGATGCCGCAACCAGGCCATGAGTCCGAATACGCCGCCGCAGATACGCATTCAGAGTCGCACCGTCTCGCACCAGACCCTGCGCTATGGCCTCCTCCACCCCGCCGGAATGCACATGCGAACCGGTGGGCAACCGGGAATCGGCCAGCGATAGCAGCAGTGCTGTCGTCGCAGAAGTATCGATGCCACCCATCAGAACAAGAAATATCGTTGCGCCATGGGCAGTTCGGTGGCCGGCTGTTCCTGCCAGACCTCGCCGTCAATACGTACGGTGAAGGTATCCGGATCGACTCGGATATCCGGCATCGCGTCATTCAGCGGCAGGTCGGCCTTGCCGCGATGGCGCACGTCGCGGGTGGGAACCAGCCTGCGCCGCAATGCGAGCCGGGCCGCGAGGTCGTCCTCGATGGCCGTCGGCGAAACGAAGTGCACGGCCAAACCGGGTGCCACGTTGGGCATAGCGCCGAACATGGGCCGTGGCAGCACGGGTTGCGGGGTGGGAATGGACGCGTTGGCATCGCCCATGGCAGCCCACGCGATAGCACCGCCCTTGATGACGACATGTGGCCGGACCCCGAAGAAGGCCGGTTCCCACAGCACCAGATCGGCCAGCTTGCCGACTTCCACCGAACCCAACTCGTGATCGATGCCGTGCGTGATCGCCGGACAGATCGTGTATTTCGCGACATACCGGCGGACGCGGTTGTTGTCGTTGCCTCTGGCCCCGGACGGGTCCCCCTCCAGCGCCCCCCGGCGCTTCTTCATCACATGCGCGGTCTGCCAGGTGCGCATCACCACTTCTCCGATGCGTCCCATGGCCTGACTGTCGCTGCCGATCATCGAGATGGCGCCGATATCGTGCAACAGATCCTCGGCAGCGATCGTAGATGGACGAATCCGGCTCTCGGCGAAGGCAAGATCCTCCGGCACCGCGGCGTTGAGATGATGGCAGACCATGAGCATGTCGAGATGCTCGTCCAGGGTGTTGACCGTGTGCGGGCGCGTGGGATTGGTGGAGCTTGGCATCACGTTCGGGTGACTGGCCACGGTGATGATGTCGGGAGCATGGCCGCCGCCGGCGCCCTCGGTGTGGTAGGCGTGTATCGCGCGTCCGGCGATCGCCTCCAGAGTGCCCTCGACGAAACCTGTTTCGTTGAGGGTGTCCGAATGCAGGGCGACCTGGACGTCGGCCTCGTCGGCCACGCGCAGGCACGCATCGATCACCGCGGGCGTGGTGCCCCAGTCCTCATGAAGTTTGAAACCCGCTGCGCCACCGCGTAATTGTTCCCACATGGATTCGGGGTTGACGGTGTTGCCCTTGCCCAGCAGCAGCACGTTCACCGGCCACCTGTCGAGCGCCTGCAGCATGCGGCCCAGGTGCCATGCTCCGGGGGTGACTGTGGTGGCCTTGCTGCCCTCGGCGGGGCCGGTGCCACCGCCGATCATCGTGGTGATGCCGCCGCCGATCGCCTCTTCGACCAGTTGGGGACAGATGAAGTGGACGTGGCAGTCGATGCCGCCCGCGGTGACGATCCGGTCATTGCCGGCGATGATCTCGGTGGACGGGCCGACGATCAGTTGGGGGTGAACCCCGTCCATGATATCCGGATTACCCGCCTTGCCGATACCGACAATGCGTCCGTCTCGAATACCGATGTCGGCCTTGATGATTCCCCAGTGATCGATGATGACGGCGCCCGTGATGACGGTGTCCGGCGCTCCCCCGGCGCGGGTGAGACGGCTCTGCCCCATCGACTCGCGCAGCACCTTGCCACCGCCGAAGACTGCCTCCTCGCCCGCCAAACCCGGCCCACCACATCGATCTTCGGTGATCTCGATAAGCAGATCGGTGTCGGCCAAGCGGATGCGATCGCCCGTTGTCGGCCCGTACAGCTTGGCGTAATGCTCCCGGGATAGCCAGGTCATGCGGGTTCACCGCCATCCAGATGTCCCGGGGCCTCAAGCGTCAGTCCGTGCACTTCTCGGCGACCACGTAGGGGAACCAGTCGGACCTTTTGCGCCACACCGGGTTCGAAGCGAACCGCGGTACCCGCAGGAATGTGCAGGCGGTGTCCGTGCGCGGCCTCACGATCGAAGTCAAGCGCTGGGTTCGACTGCGGGAAATGTACGTGACTACCGACCTGTACGGGGCGGTCACCGGTGTTGACGACGTCGAGCTCGATGACGGTCGCTCCCGCGTTGAGTTCGATATCGTCCGGTGCGAACAGGTATTCGCCAGGAATCATGTGGCTCATCCGATCGGGTGGTGCACAGTGACGAGCTTGGTGCCGTCAGGAAAGGTTGCCTCCACCTGGACGTCCGGGATCATCTCGGGGACGCCGTCCATCACATCATCGCGCCCCAGCACCTCGCGGCCGCTGGCCATCAATTCCGAGACGGTGCGACCATCACGCGCACCCTCGAGGAGATGATCGGTGATGATGGCGATTGCTTCTGGGTGGTTGAGGCGCAGGCCTCGGGATTGGCGTCGTCGCGCCAATTCCGCCGCATAGGAAATGAGCAGCCGTTCCTGCTCGTGCGGGGTCAATCGCATAAGGGGCGATCCTGCCATGATCCGGGCTGCCTGGCACTTTCACGGCCGTTGTGCGGACAGCGGACCGTTTTGCCCTGCGGTCGAGATGCTGAGTGCGAGAATCCACGGAGCTTGTGGGGTGTGGAGCCGATCAGGAGGGTGCGCAATGCGGTACGGGATGACGTTGTGGTGTGTGGTGTCGGCCGGAGTGCTGATATCCGGGTGCGGTCAACCCAGCGAGGGGATAAAGCCGGTGTCGGCACCGAGCACCACTGCGGCGGATATGCCCATGACAGCGGGCACCTCAGCGCCCGCGTCCATCCCCACGACCACAAAAGCGCCTCCACCCCCGCCTCTGGTGGTCACTCCGGAGAAGATCGACTCGATCCTGGGCTCACGTTCGGATGTCGGGAAGATTCTGGGAACCACGCTCGAGTACGACGACAACACATCGACACCACCGACCGATGCCATAGGTGGTGCACCGGACTGTGCCAACCTGGATAACCCGCGGGCCGACCAATTGGGATCCGAATGGACGACATATCGCTGGAACTATTACCGCGAGACCAAGGACACCACCGCATACATCGTGAGTCAGGTGGCCGTCCTGTATCCGTCCCGCGAGGAGGCCGCCGCGGCTTTCGCACACGCGTTTCCCAAGTCCGCCGCGAGAACATGCGCCAACGCGGAGATCTCCAAGCAGGACCAGAAGTGGAAGATCAGCAACATCGCGGAAATCAGTGATGGCGCAGCGAAATGGACCCAACTGCAGATCACACAGACCGCCACGTGGCACTGCTTCTTCGACTTCCGCAACAAGAACAACGTCCTCTTCGGGACGTACCTATGCCAGTACGGTGACGGCGTACCCGGTGTGACGACGATTACCGACCGGATCGCGGCATGGATCCCGCAGTGAAAGGAATCGTTGTGACCAGCAGATCGGTGTACCGAAAGACTGCCGTCGCGGTGTGCGCCGCCGTGGTCCTGACGGGATGCTCAATTTTCGGAGGTGGCCAGCAACCTCCGACGTCCGGGCCGTCGACGACATCCGGTGCATCGAAGACGTCGACAACACCAACTGCTGATGCGATCAGCCCCGACCGGGCCAACTCGATCATCGTCTCCAAAAAAGACGTGTCCGAGTTGGTCGGCTCCACCCTCGAATACGAGGGCAAGTCCTCGAACCCGCGATCGTCGTCGCCGATCGACGGCAAGCAATCGTGCCAGGCGCTGATGGTGCCGCTGACCGTCGACGTCGGCGACAAGTGGACCACCTACCGCGATGTCTGGTATCGGGAGGGCAAGGACACATTCACGCACTCGGTCACCCAGCGGGTGCTGCTCTACTCGTCGAAAGACGATGCGCGGGAAAACTATTCAAAGGAGTTTCCCGCCGATGTCCGCAGTTGTTCCGGCGAGGAACTGAAGGTGGACACGGCGACCTGGCGTGTGTCTGTCCGCGAGGCATCCGACGACCGCGCCCAGTGGGTGCTCGATGAAATCGCCGATGGGCGCCCGTCGGGATGGCGCTGCATGTTGGAGGCCCGCATCATCGAGAATCTGCTGCTCTCGGCGACGGTCTGTCAGGTGGCCAACGGCGGTCCGGCGCTGCGCGCCATCGTGGACAGGATGGTTGCCGCCACCCGGCCGAAGTAAGAAATCACTCGTGGCGCTCGTGTAACACTGGGCGCCAGTGATCCGATGTAGCCATGATTTGGGTCGATACGGGTCTGAAATCGGCAGGGAGGGATTTGGATGCGTCACGTGTTGGCTGTCGGATGGCTTGGCCTGGCAGCGATGCTCGCGGTGAGTTGTGGAACGGAGACCGGGGGCATCAAGCCGATACCGGTCGGTGCCACCGAGACATCGGCACCGGCCGATCATGGGCAGGACGGGGCGATCGCGAGCCCCAAGTCCAGTGCTCCACCGGTCACCACCTCACTCGAACCGCCGGCACCGGTGATCGTCACGCCCGACAAGGCGGAATCGATCATCATCTCCGCCGACGATGTGGGCAGGTTGGTCGGATCGCCGCTGACGTACGAGTTCAAGTCCACTCGCCCCAGCGATGCCTCCGCGACAGGCAAGTGTCAGGCACTCACCGGGTTGCGCAGCGAGAGCCTGGGTGACGAGTGGACCACCTACCGGGGCTCACGTCTGCAGGAAACACAGGACCGGTATGACCACATCGTGTGGCAAGCGGTCGTGTTGTTCCCCGATGCGAAGGCCGCGGCGAACCAGCTTCAGACCGCATATCCCCCGTCGCTCGCGTCCTGCGCGGACTCGCGCCAGACCGAGGGCGATATCGAATGGCGGATCGGTCAATTCTCGAACGACGGCACCAGCGTGAAGTGGGTGCGACAGGAGCTCAAGGACGGAAAACCCGCAGGGTGGCGGTGTTTCTACGACTACCGGGTCAAGAACAACGCACTCTTCGGAAGCCTGTTGTGCCAGAACGGCAACGGCACTCCGATAGTGACCGCGATCGTCGACCGCATGGCCGAATGGATTCCGGCATGACCACGACGAAGAACACGGCAGGGGGCCCGATGACAGGCACAACGGCGCGGATGGTGCTGTGCGCGACGGCGATCGCCGCGCTGGCGCTGTCCGGGTGTTCCGGCCAGCGGGAGGCCGCCGGAACGTCAACGGCCGCCACCACGACGGCCTCACGGTCGGTAAATGCGCCGGCTCCGGCTCCGGTGAGCAGCGGACCAGCGGGGCTTACGGGGTGGCCCGGCCAGGACAAGATCACCGAGGAAGCCATGGTGGCGGCGTTGTTCACCAACGAGGAGATCTCCAAGGTGTTCGACGCCGAAGTCGCCAAGACCAACAAGCGGGAAAAGCCGTTCACGGCCACGGAGTCTGATGACGCGAGTTGCAATGTGACGCAGGGACTCACCGTGGAGTCGGTGGGTAAGGAGTACGAGACGTTCCGCGGCACCGAGATGCTGCTCGGCGACGCCGAGAGCCCAGATGCGCAGGTCTACCAGGGCATCGCGGCGTACAAGGACAAGGACTCCGCGCAGGCGCAGTTCTCGACGGCAGCTGACGAGATCTCGGAATGTGACGGAAAGTCGTACAACTTCACCGATCCCGGCGGGCGCAAGGTGCCGGTGACGGTGTCTGTCTCGTCGTCGAACGACAAGAAGGTGAATTGGGCCCTCACGTACGGGCCCAGTAAGTATCGCTGCTTCGTGTCGTACAACGGTGTCGCGAATCTGATTGTGCAGACGCAGGTTTGTGCACGAAGCAATTCAAAGCAGCTGGTGCAGAAGATGGCCGACAGGATTGTCGACAAACTGCAGCTGAGCTGACGAGCTACCCGGATCCAGGGGGGACTGGGTCCGGGCGGGGGGACGAGGATGGCGGCCTGACCATCGGGGGGCCGGCCGACATCTCTCGAAAATGAGCTCGGGTGGGCGTACGGGGGTTGCGCCCACCCGAGTCTCACAGATTCTGTAGGCGGACCTGCCCGCGTGCGATTGTGCGGTTCTGATCATCGGCAATGGTGACGAGCCACAGCTGCTGACGACGTCCCCGATGTATCGGCGTGGATGTCGCGGTCAGCGTGCCGGTCGAGATGGCGCGCAGGAAATCGGTGTTGTTGTTGACGCCGACCACCGCACTCTCCTCCCCCAGCACGTTGGCACGCCAGACGTACGCGGACACGCTCGCGACGCTTTCCACCACCGAGCAGTAGACGCCACCGTGCACGATCCCATTGGGTTGCAACAGGTTTTCGGTGACCGTCAGGGTGGCCGACACTCCCTCGGGTGTCAGCGAGGTGTATTCGAGCCCCACGAGCTTGTCGAAGGGCGCGGTGGGCATCTGGCTGAGGTGCTCCGGCGTGTCTGGCATGCGATGTTCATATCAGTGCGGGAGCCGTTAACGAAGAAGTGCCCCACCTGCCGAGGCAGGTGGGGCACTTCCTTCGAGTGGACCGGGGGTCTCTGCAGCCCTCAGGACTCCGGCGCGGTCCGGGTGTCTGGTCGCGCGGTAGCGCGTTCGACGTTTCTAAGGATAGGCAAGGCTGCCCTAAATTGCAAGGGCCTTGTGGCGAACCGGCAATCCGAGTGTCATGAAGCGGTCCAGGATCGCCTGTCCGCGCCGCATTCCATCGGTCTCGCTGGAGCGGGCCAGCAGCGGAACATGCGTCGCCGCACCCACCACGGTTGAGCCCACCAGTTGCCACATCTGGCCGATTTCCATTGTTCCGGAACTGATCTGAGACAGGCGCGTGAACAACGGCGCCAGGGCGCGATGGCATCGGTGCGCCGTCCACGCGGCAAGTGCGTCCTCGCCAGGGAACACCACAACCTGCTCCCGGTCCCGGTCTGGGTCATTGGGCAACACCCGCAGCGTCGGGTCCACCACACCCGCCCAGTCGATGCAGCCCTCGGAATCGAAATACACCCACAAGTTGCCGAGGCCCGGATCCCAGGCGCGTCCCTCCAGGACAACCAGGGCGACCAATCGGCCGACCACGGTGTGCACAAGCGCGTCCGCGAGTTGATGGACGGCGACCGCGTCGCTACCGGTCTCTTCAATGGCGCGGGCGTACATCCGCTCGAGGCGGTCGGTGTTCAGGGCTCGTGCCAGCGGCCACCATCGGCGCCGGCCGACATCGGACATGACGGCGACACCATAGGCCCGAGGGCACTCGGGATACAGCTCGCGAAGCCGGGCGCTCGATTCGTGCAGCGGCAGTGATTGGCGGATAGACATCCCGGCGATCAGCGGATCGTCGGCGATGAGGCTCCTCGTCGAAGAGCATCGATCAATGGCCAGAGTCACAGTTGGCAGCCTCCCTTCACGTAGACAAGATAGGTAAGCCTAACCACATGTAGGATGACATCGCCAGGTGCGGGTGTTGTGACTGCCCTCACCAAAGCTCCTGATCATCGGGCAGTGCTAACGATTTCGGCCCACATGGTGAGACCGGATCCAGCGCTGGAACAAAGACCGAGTTCTAGATCGTTGGCTTGTCAGAAGTAGTACGACTGGATGTAGTACGGCATTGCGTCGGAGGTGAACGTAGAATGTTCGGAATGGCACGCCTGGGCGAACTTGAACGCGCGGTGATGGACCATCTCTGGTCGTCCCCCGAGCCCCAGACTGTGCGCCAGGTCCACGAGGCATTGTCGGCGCGGCGTGACCTCGCCTACACGACCGTGATGACCGTGTTGCAGCGTCTCGCGAAGAAAGATCTGGTGGTGCAGCACCGCGATGATCGCGCGCACCGCTACGCACCCGTGCATGGCCGCGACGAGCTTGTCGCGGGCCTGATGGTGGATGCGTTGGCGCAGGCCAACAACTCTGGTGCCCGTGAGGCCGCGTTGGTGCACTTCGTGGAGCGGGTCGGCCCCGATGAGGCCGATGCACTGCGCCGCGCACTGGCCGAGCTCGAAGCGAAAGATCCATCTGCTGGCGGTCGCCCCACCGCGTAAGGGACACTAGTTATGTGTCCGCCCTGGCGTTCGCGATACTCGCGCTGCTGCTGACCGGTCCCGTACCGGCGTTGCTTGCGCGTGCGCGCTGGCCGTACCGCGCGCCACGTGCCGCGATGGTGTTGTGGCAGGCCATTGCCGCGGCCGCCGTTCTCTCCGCGTTTAGTTCGGGGCTGGCGATCGCGAGCAGACTTCTCGTCCCTGGCCCCGATGGTCATCCAACCGCCACGATCACCGGTGAAATCGACCGCCTTGGTTGGGGTTTGTGGCTGCTCTACGTCACGGTGTTCGCGATCACGATCCTTATCGGTATCCGGCTCATGGTGTCGGTGATCCGAGTCGGGGTGCGCACCCGCCGTCGGCGTGCCCGCCACCGCGCCATCGTTGATCTGCTGGACCACAAGCGGTACTGCGAGAACTGGCGCGGCGGCTACGACATCCATCGGCGGCGCGACCACGACCTGCGGGTGCTGGAAGTCGACGAGCCCTTGGCCTACTGCTTGCCGGGCGTACGCAGCCGGGTGGTCGTCAGCGAGGGAACGCTGAGCACGCTCGGGCACAACGAGGTGACCGCGATCGTCGCGCACGAGCGTGCGCACCTGCGCGCGCGCCATGACCTGGTGCTGGAAGCCTTCACCGCAGTCCACGACGCCTTCCCTGTCATCGTGCGCAGCAAGAATGCGCTGGAGGCGGTCAAGCTGCTCGTCGAGCTGCTCGCCGACGATGCCGCGGTGCGGACAGCCGGGCCGACTCCCCTGGCCCGCGCGCTCGTCGCGTGCGCCGGTGGACCGACCCCGGTCGGCGCAATGGCCGCCGGCGGCCCGACGACACTCATCCGCGTCCGCCGCCTCGGCGGGGACGGAAACAGCCTGCTGTTGTCGTGCAGCGCCTATACCGCCGCTGCCGCCATCCTCGTGGTGCCGACGCTGGCTGTGGTGATCCCATGGTTCACCGAACTTCAGCGCCTGTTCAGCAAGTAACCTCCGAGTAGGTGACCCGCGCTCGCGGGCCGATTGTGACTGCGCGAGAATCCGTGGAGCACAACACGTCAACGAAAGGATGTGCTGGTGACGGCTGCAGACGGCTCGGCGCAGGGTAAAGCTCAGATCGGCGTGACGGGCCTGGCCGTCATGGGTTCGAATATCGCGCGGAACTTCGCACGGCACGGATACACCGTCGCTCTGCACAACCGATCGGTCGCCAAGACCGACGCATTGCTCGCCGAGCACGGATCCGAGGGCAGCTTCGTCCGCAGCGAGAGCATCGAGGAGTTCATCGCAGCGCTGGAGCGCCCGCGCCGCGTGCTCATCATGGTCAAGGCCGGCGATCCGACCGATGCGGTGATCAATGAGCTCGCCGATGCCATGGAGCAGGGCGACATCATCATCGACGGCGGCAATTCCCTGTACACCGACACCATCCGCCGGGAGAAGGCGATGGCCGATCGCGGCTTGCACTTCGTCGGCGCGGGTATCTCCGGTGGCGAAGAGGGTGCGCTGAACGGTCCCTCGATCATGCCGGGCGGCCCGAAGAAGTCGTACGAATCCCTCGGCCCGCTGCTGGAGGAGATCTCCGCGCACGTCGACGGTGTGCCCTGCTGTACCCACATCGGCCCCGACGGCTCCGGCCATTTCGTGAAGATGGTGCACAACGGCATCGAATACTCGGACATGCAGCTGATCGGCGAGGCCTACCAGCTGCTGCGCGACGGCCTCGGCATGAGTGCGCCGGAGATCGCTGACGTCTTTACCGAATGGAACAAGGGCGAGCTGGAGAGCTACCTGATTGAGATCACCGCAGAGGTGCTCAAGCAGGCTGACGCGAAGACCGGCAGGCCCCTCGTCGATGTCATCGTCGATGCCGCCGAACAGAAGGGCACCGGCCGCTGGACCGTGAAGTCGGCCCTGGACCTCGGCGTGCCAGTCACCGGTATCGCCGAGGCGGTTTTCGCGCGCGCGCTGTCCGGTTCCCGCCCCCAGCGCGCCGCCGCGGCCGGGTTCGCCTCCGGGGCATTGGGCGAGAAGCCAAGTGATGCAAAGCAGTTCGTCGAAGATGTACGCCAAGCGCTGTACGCGTCCAAGATCGTGGCGTACGCGCAGGGCTTCAATCAGATTGCCGCGGGTAGCGCCGAGTACGGCTGGGACGTCAACCCCGGTGACCTGGCCACCATTTGGCGGGGTGGCTGCATCATCCGCGCGCAGTTCCTCAATCGCGTCAAGGACGCCTTCGCCGACGAGCCCGACCTGGCTACGCTGATCGCCGCGCCCTACTTCCGGGCAGCCGTCGAAAACGGCATCGATAGTTGGCGTCGCGTTGTGGTGGCGGCGACGCAGTTGGGAATTCCGGTTCCCGGCTTCGCCTCGTCGCTGTCGTACTACGACGGTCTGCGCACCGATCGTCTACCTGCCGCCCTCACTCAGGCGCAGCGGGACTTCTTCGGCGCGCACACCTATGAGCGCATCGACTCCCCCGGCAAGTTCCACACGCTCTGGAGCGGCGACCGCAGCGAGGTAGAAGCCTAAGCAGGACGCAGAAGGAGAGCGATACTGTGCGGTTTCTAGACGGGCAGCGACCACCGTACGACCTCACCTACGACGATGTCTTCGTGGTGCCGAACCACTCGGATGTCACCTCGCGGTTCGATGTCGACCTGACCACTGCCGACGGCACCGGCACCACGATCCCGATCGTGGTGGCCAACATGACGGCGGTGGCGGGGCGGCGGATGGCCGAGACCGTCGCTCGCCGTGGCGGAATCACCGTGCTACCCCAGGATCTTCCGGTGGAAGCCGTCGCACAGACCGTCGAGTTCATCAAGAGCCGGGATCTGGTCTACGACACGCCCGTGACCCTGGCTCCAGACGATTCCGCGGGTGAGGCGGTCGCCCTGATCCACAAGCGCTCGCACGGGGCTGCGGTGATGCTCGAGGACGGCAAGCCACGTGGGCTTGTGACCGAGGCCGCATGTACCGGCATCGACAGGTTCACCCGCGTGCGCGACATCGCCACCGCCGACTTCGTCGCGGTCCCCACGGGAACCGATCCGCGGGCGATCTTCGACCGCCTGGCCGAGGCGCATGTGCCGGTGGCGGTGCTGACGCGTCCGGACGGAACCATGGCGGGCATCCTCACCCGTACTGGGGCTATCCGGGCGGGTTTGTACACGCCGGCCGTGGACGCGAGCGGACGCCTACGGGTCGCCGGTGCCGTCGGCATCAACGGCGATGTCCGCGCCAAGGCAACCGCCCTGGCGCAGGCCGGGGTGGATCTGCTGGTCATCGACACCGCGCATGGACATCAGCAGAAGATGATCGAGGTACTGACGTCGGTCGCGGAACTGTCGCTGGGTGTGCCGATCGCGGCGGGCAATGTGGTGTCCGCCCAGGGCACCCGGGATCTGATCGCGGCCGGAGCCGACATCGTGAAGGTGGGCGTGGGCCCGGGCGCCATGTGCACCACCCGGATGATGACCGGAGTGGGCCGTCCACAGTTGTCGGCGGTCATCGAATGTGCGGCGGCGGCACGGGAACTCGGCGCCCATGTGTGGGCCGATGGCGGCGTTCGGCATCCCCGGGATGTCGCGCTGGCACTCGCCGCGGGTGCCGCCAACGTGATGATCGGTTCCTGGTTCGCGGGCACGCACGAATCACCCGGGGATCTGCAGCACTCGGCCAGTGGCCGACGCTACAAGGACAGCTTCGGGATGGCGTCCAAACGCGCCGTGGCCGCCCGCACCGCCGGGGACAGCGCCTTTGACCAGGCCCGCAAAAGCCTGTTCGAAGAGGGCATCTCCACGTCGCGGATCGAATTGGACCCGCAACGGCCCGGTGTCGAGGACCTCATCGACCACATCATCTCGGGCGTGCGCAGCACCTGCACCTATGTCGGGGCACGCACGCTGGCCGAGCTGCACGAACGGGTGGTTCTGGGTGTCCAGTCCGCCGCCGGATTTGCCGAAGGGCGCCCGCTTCCCGAAGGTTGGTGACCGGTCGACACCCCGTCGGCCACCTGCACGGTTACCATTAAGCCTCACGATGGTCACGCCGTGTGATCACTCAACCTAAGGGGCCAGCCAGCGGTGACGCTCTTATTCACCGGGCTGAGCTTGCTTGCGTTCGTAGCGCTGACCGCGGGGACGGCACTGTTCGTGGCGGCCGAGTTCTCCCTGACCGCGCTGGAACGAAGCTCCATCGAGGCGCGCGCCAAGACCGGTGACGGCCGGGACAGGTTGGTCAAACGGGCACACAGCACGTTGTCCTTCCAGCTGTCCGGCGCGCAGCTCGGCATCACCATCACCACACTTGTCACCGGGTATTTGGCCGAGCCGGTGATCGCGCGGCTGCTCACGCAGGTGATCGGATACACCGGAGTGGCTGTCAGCAGCGCCATATCGCTGGCGCTGGCACTGATCCTCGCCACCTCGATATCGATGATCTTCGGCGAGCTCGTGCCCAAGAACTTTGCGCTGGCACGTCCCATCTGGACCTCACGCGCCACCGCGGGCCCCATGGTGCTGTTCTCGGCAGTATTCGCCTTCGCGATCCGGGCATTGAACGGCATCGCCAACTGGGTGCTGCGTCGCATGGGCATTGAACCCGCCGAAGAGCTGCGCTCGGCGCGCTCACCCCAGGAGCTGGGTTCGTTGGTGCGCACCTCCGCCCGCAGCGGTGCACTGGATGAGACCACGGCGGTGCTGGTGGACCGCTCGTTGCGATTCGGGAGCCGTACCGCCGAAGAACTCATGACCCCGCGCACCGAGATCGAATCGCTCGAAGCGACGGACACCGTTGCCGACTTGGTCGCCATCGCCGTGGACACCGGCTTCTCACGGTTCCCCATCACCGAAGGCGACCTGGACGCGACGATTGGCATCGTGCACGTGAAGCAGATCTTCGAAGTGCCACGGGAACAGCGCGCCACGACCACCCTGGCCAGTCTGGCCCGGCCCGTCGCGGTAGTGCCCTCCACCCTCGACGGCGATGCCGTGATGGAGCAGGTGCGGGCCAACGGCATGCAGACCGCGCTGGTGGTTGACGAGTACGGCGGCACCGCCGGGCTGGTGACGGTCGAGGACATGATCGAAGAGATCGTGGGCGATGTCCGGGACGAGCACGATGACGCCACCCCCGACGTGGTGTCCTCCGGCGGCGGCTGGGTGGTGTCGGGTCTGCTGCGGATCGACGAAGTCGCCGCCGCGACCGGCTACCGTGCCCCCGAAGGCGAGTACGAGACGATCGGCGGCCTGGTGCTGCAGGAGCTCGGTCACATCCCGACGGTCGGCGAGACCGTCGAGTTATCCGCGGTCGTGCCGGATCATCCGTTCGCGGAGCTGCCCCGCTGGCGGGCTCGGGTAGCGAGCATGGATGGTCGCCGCATCGACCAGATCGAGCTTGTCGAGCTGACCGACGCCGACGGCCGGGGGGAATGACCACGATGGGCAGCGACATACTCGGCGTACTCCTCACCGCCGCACTGCTTTTGGCGAACGCATTTTTCGTCGGCGCCGAGTTCGCCCTCATCTCCGCTCGCCGGGATCGACTCGAGGCACTGGCGGAGGCGGGCAAGAAGCGCGCCGTGACCGTGATGATGGCCGGCCAGAACTTGTCCTTGATGCTCGCCGGCGCCCAGCTCGGCATCACGATCTGTTCAATCCTGTTGGGACGCATCGGAGAACCGGCCGTAGCGCATCTTCTGGAACGACCATTCGAGCTGTTAGGTGCGCCGCCCGCTCTCACGCACACCATCGCGTTCGTCGTCTCGCTGTCCATCGTGGTGCTGTTGCACGTGCTCCTCGGCGAAATGGTGCCCAAGAACATCGCCATCGCGGGGCCAGAATCCGCGGCCATGCTGCTGATTCCGCCGTACCTGGTCTACATCCGGCTGGCACGGCCATTGATCGCCTTCTACAACTGGTGCGCCAACACCGCGTTGCGGCTGGTCAAGGTCCCGGTGAAGGACGAGCTCGAGGTCACCGTGTCCACCGTGGAGCTTTCCGAGATGATCGCGGAGTCGCTGTCCGAGGGGCTTCTCGACGAAGAGGAACACACCCGGTTGCGCCGCGCGCTACAGATCCAGCACCGGGTGGTCGCGGACGTGGTCGTGCCCGCTAACCAGATTCGGGCGATCGCGGTATCGGGTTCGGCGCAGGCGCCCTCGGTGACTGCCGTGGAACGCGCGGTGGCGGAAACTGGTTACTCACGTTTTCCAGTTATCGGGCCCCACGGGGATTACCTCGGCTATCTGCACATAAAGGACGTCCTGACCATGGGTGACGATCCGGAGGCGATTGTCGACCCCGCGTTCATTCGACCGCTCCCACGTCTACACGGCTCGGTTCCACTGCCAGAAGCGCTGTCGACGCTACGTCGCAGCAACAGTCATCTTGCGCTCATGTCGACCACCGACGGCAGCGTGGTGGGCCTCGTCACACTCGAGGATCTGGTGGAGGATCTCGTCGGCACCGTGCGTGACGGAACTCACCGCATATAGAGCGGTTTCGGGGTACATGGCTACCAGTGAGTAGGATCAATGTTCACCGAATCGCAAGAGCGTCCGGTCCCAGACCCCCTAACAACACAGAGGAGTTGCGATGAGTGATCGCGTCGATGTGGGCAACCTTCGCGTGGCGCGGGTGCTGTACGACTTCATCACCAACGAGGCCCTCCCGGGCACCGGTGTGGATGCCGACGCTTTCTGGGCCGGGGTCGACAAAGTAGTCACCGATTTGGCTCCGCGGAACCGCGAGCTTCTCGACCGGCGGGACGACCTGCAAACTCAGATCGATCGCTGGCACCGGCAGCGCGCCATCGAGCCGCTGGACCAGTCGGCGTACCGGGAGTTCCTCACCGAGATCGGGTACCTGGTCCCCGAGCCCGAAGATTTCACCATCACCACCGCCAATGTGGACGACGAGATCACCACGACTGCCGGGCCGCAGCTGGTGGTCCCGATCCTGAACGCGCGCTTCGCGCTCAACGCCGCCAACGCGCGCTGGGGCTCCCTCTATGACGCGCTGTACGGCACCGATGTCATCTCCGAGGCCGATGGCGCCGAGAAGGGCTCGTCGTACAACAAGATCCGCGGCGACAAGGTCATCGCCTACGCCCGCGAGGTGCTCGACGGCGCGGCCCCGCTGGCGGGCGGCTCCTGGAAGGACGCCGTCGGCCTGAAGATCGACGACGGTCAGCTGCTCATCGAGCTGGGCGACGAGCTCTCGGTGGGACTGCAGAACCCCGATCAGTTCGTCGGCTACACCGGCAAGCTGGGCAAGCCGCAATGGTCGGTGCTGCTCATCAACCATGGCCTGCACATCGAGGTCCTCATCGACCCCGACTCCCCCATCGGATCCACCGACAAGGCCGGCATCAAGGATGTCGTGCTGGAGTCGGCGATCACCACGATCATGGATTTCGAGGACTCCGTGGCTGCCGTGGACGCCGAAGACAAGGTGCTCGGGTACCGAAACTGGCTGGGACTCAACAAGGGTGATCTGTCCGAGGATGTTTCCAAGGGCGGCAAGACGTTCACCCGGGTGCTCAACGAGGACCGCGTGTTCAACACCCCCGATGGCAAGGGCGAGCTGACCCTGCCAGGCCGCAGCTTGCTGTTCGTCCGCAACGTCGGTCATCTGATGACCAATGACGCCATCGTGGATGCCGCGGGCAACGAGATGCCCGAGGGCATCCAGGATGCGTTGTTCACCAGCCTGATCGCGATCCACGGTCTGCGTTCCGGCAAGAAGAACGGCCCGCTGAAGAACAGCCGCACCGGATCCATCTACATCGTGAAGCCCAAGATGCACGGGCCCGAGGAAGTGGCCTTCACCGCAGAGCTGTTCGGCCGCGTCGAAGAGGTGCTCGGACTTCCGCACGCCACCCTCAAGGTCGGCATCATGGACGAGGAGCGTCGCACCACCGTCAACCTCAAGGCTGCCATCAAGGCCGCCTCGGATCGGGTGGTCTTCATCAACACCGGCTTCCTGGATCGCACCGGCGATGAGATCCACACCTCGATGGAAGCCGGCCCGATGTGCCGCAAGGCCGTCATGAAGTCGCAGCCGTGGATCCTGGCGTACGAGGACCACAACGTCGACACCGGACTGGGTGCCGGTTTGGCGGGCAAGGCGCAGATCGGTAAGGGCATGTGGGCCATGCCCGACCTGATGGCGGACATGGTCGCGCAGAAGATCGCCCAGCCGCGCGCGGGGGCCACCACCGCCTGGGTGCCGTCTCCCACTGCCGCGACGCTGCACGCGCTGCACTATCACCAGGTCGACGTCAAGGCTGTGGACCAGGAGCTCGCCGGTAAGCACCGCGCCGAACTGGAGTCGCTGCTCACCATTCCGTTGGCCGAGTCGCGTCATGACTGGACCGCGGAGGACATCCGCGAGGAAATCGACAACAACTGCCAGTCGATCCTGGGCTACGTGGTCCGCTGGATCGATCAGGGAGTCGGCTGTTCCAAGGTTCCAGACATCCACGACGTGGCGCTCATGGAAGACCGGGCAACCTTGCGTATCTCCAGCCAGCTGCTGGCCAACTGGTTGCGTCATGACGTCATCACCGACGCCGACGTGGTCGAGGGGCTCAAGCGGATGGCACCGGTCGTCGATCGGCAGAACGCCGGCGACAAGGACTACCGCCCGATGGCTCCGGACTTCGACAGCAACATCGCCTTCGAGGCCGCCAAGGAGCTGATCCTCGAGGGTAAGGACCAGCCGAACGGATACACCGAGCCGATCCTGCACCGGCGCCGCCGCGAGTACAAGGCCGCGGCGGCCAAGTAGCGGCCTGCTTGGCTGACGTGCCTGGACCTCGCCGAGGGTCGTTGCCGTCCCGGTCTGTTGAGTGTCGGTTTGGCTGCGGTTTGGTGTCGCGTGCCGTAGTTCACGGGGTCTGAGACAGTAGACTCGGGCCGACGCACAGCAGGGCTCTCACGCAGCCGCTGGACAAGTACTTAGACACGATCAGAAGGGTCGCGACAACACATGGGCAGGCACAGCGCATCTGGGTCAGGTAGCCCAAACGATCGCGACGACAACGACGGTTGGGGTGCTGACGCGGCCCCGGCTTACGAATCGGGCTCCGGCCTTGAGAACTCCGGCCCTGAGAGCTCCGGCTCTGAGTTCGACACGGGTAGCTGGCAGCGGTCGCATCGCAGCGGTGGCAGCAACTGGGGTGTCAGCAAGGGGCTGATCGGAGCCCTCGCGGCCGTCCTTGTGGTGGCCGTGTCCATCGGACTGTGGTGGTACTTCGACCGGCGGACCACCGACAACCAGGCAGAGGCATCTGCTACCTGTGTGCACGGCGACAACGCCATCGCCGTGGTCGCCGACCCGTCGATCGCGGACCGTATCGGCGAGCTGTCCGAACGGTTCAACAAGAAGCACGAAGTAATCGGCGACTACTGCTTCACCGTGTCGGTGCGCCCGGCGGATACGACCAACGTGATCAAGGGGCTGACGGGTCAGTGGCCCGCCGAGCTCGGCGATCAGCCGGCCTTGTGGATCCCGGGCAGCTCGATCTCCTCGGCACGTCTGAAGGCCGCCTCCAAGACAAACATCGTCAATGACAGCCGGTCGCTGGTCAGCACACCCGTGGTCATCGCGACGACGCCCCGGCTGCGTCAAGCCATTCCCAATGACAAGAGCTGGGCGGATGTGCCTGCGCTGCAGAATGTTCCGAACTCGCTCGACGGCGTCGGTCTGCCCGGTTGGGGTTCGCTGCGGTTGGTGTTGCCGTCGAGCGGCAATGGCGATGCGGCGCAGCTCGCCGCCGAGGCGGTAGCCGCCGCCAGCGTTCGCCCCGGCGATTCGCCCGAGCTCGGCGCGGGCGCGGCCGCATCGTTGACCGCTGCGGCTCCCAAGCTTCCCGCGAACAACCTGACCGACGCCATCGGCGCACTGCTGGACGGCGGCGAACAACCCGGTGCCGCCGTGCACGCGGTGGTGACCACCGAACAGCAGCTCTACGCCCGTACCCGCAGCAACGGCGACGCCAAGAAGGTGATTGCCGCGTGGCAGCCCGCCGGGGCGACGCCGATCGCCGACTACCCCACCGTTCAGCTGGACGGGCCGTGGCTCTCCGAGGAACAGCACACCGCGGCAAGCCAATTCGCGCGTTTCCTGGGCGACAAGGACCAGCTCAAGGATTTGGCGGCCGCTGGTTTCCGTGCCGAAGGCGCGGATCTGCCCAGCAGCGACGTGGTGAGTTTCACGAAGATCGACAAGCCGCTGAGCATCGAGGACAAGGTCCGGGTCGCGCTCGCCGATGGCACCTCGACAGGCGCCGGGGCCACCACGATCATGCTGGATTCCTCGCTGTCCTCCGAAGCGGTGAAGCTGTCCGATGTGACCGGGGCGCTTGCCAATCGCGTACGCGCCATCGCTCCGAGCTCGGGAGTCGGGCTCTGGACCTATGACGGCAGAGAAGGCAACACCGTGGTGCGGCTGGGTACCGCCTCCGACGACGTCGAGGGCGTGCCCAGGTCGCAGAGTGTCGCCGACGCGTTGACGGCGCTGCAGCCGACCTCCAACGGCGCGGTGGCGTTCACCACGTTGCGCAACGTGTACCAGGAAGCGGTCAATGGCTTCCGGCCGAACCAGGTCAACTCGGTGCTGATCGTGGCAGGCCGCTCGCATACCGATCAGAGCCTGGACAGTGCCGGCCTCATCGACACGATCAACCGTCAGAAAGATCCGGCGCGACCGGTTCGGATCAACGTGATCGACTTCGGCAACGACTCCGATCAGCAGACCTGGCAGGCCTTAGCTCAGCAGACCGGAGGCGCCTACCAGAACCTGGCGGCCTCGAACAGCCCCGAGCTGGCCGGAGCCATCACCCGCTTCGTGTCTTAACGTCATTTCTAGCGGGCAGGCCCCCGCCGTGGCGGGGGCCTGCCCGCTAGAAATCGCTACTGGGCGAAGGCCTCGATCGGTGGGCAGGAGCACACCAGGTTGCGGTCACCGTATGCACCATCGATCCGGCGTACCGGTGGCCACACCTTGGGGCGGAAGCCCTTCCCCAGCGGATATGCGGCTTCGGACCGGCTGTAGGGGTGGTGCCACTCGTCGGCGGTGAGGGATTCGGCGGTGTGCGGCGCCCCGCGCAGCGGGTTGTCCTCCACCGGCCACACCCCTGAGCCGACCTTGTCGATCTCGGCCTTGATCGCGATCATCGCCTCGCAGAAGGCGTCCACCTCGGCCAGGCTCTCACTTTCGGTGGGCTCCACCATGAGCGTGCCGGCCACCGGAAAGCTCATCGTTGGCGCGTGGAAACCGTAGTCGGCCAGGCGCTTAGCCACATCGTCGACGGTAACGCCGGTGTTCTTGGTGATTTCCCGCAGGTCCAGGATGCACTCGTGGGCCACCATGCCGTTATCACCGGTGTAGAGCACCGGGTAGTACTCGTCGAGACGGCGCGCCAGGTAGTTGGCCGAGGCGATCGCGGTGAGCGATGCGGCCCGCAGGCCGTCGGGCCCCATCATCCTGATGTAGGCCCAGGTGATCGGCAGGATCGATGCCGAACCATAGGGCGCCGCCGACACCGGCGGGCCCGAGGGCAGTTCCGCGGCGTACGGGTGCCCCGGCAGGTACTGCGCGAGGTGACTGCGCACCGCGACAGGGCCGACACCTGGCCCGCCGCCGCCGTGCGGGATGCAGAACGTCTTGTGCAGGTTCAGGTGACTCACATCGCCACCGAAGTGCCCGGGGCGGGCAAGTCCGACAAGGGCATTCAGGTTCGCACCGTCGACGTAGACCTGCCCCCCGGCATCGTGCACGGCCGCGCAGATGTCGGCGACGTCGTGCTCGTAGACACCGTGGGTGGACGGGTAGGTGATCATGATCGCCGAGAGGGCGCTGGCATTCGCCGCGATCTTGGCGCGAAGGTCGTCCAGGTCGACATCGCCGTTCTCACGGCAGGCCACCACGACAACCCGCATACCGGCCAGCGCGGCCGAGGCGGCGTTGGTGCCGTGGGCACTCGACGGGATCAGGCATACGTCGCGGGCACTCTCGCCGCGGTCGATGTGGTACTGCCGGATGGCCAGCAGACCCGCGTATTCGCCCTGGGATCCCGCATTGGGTTGCAAGCTCACGCTGTCGTAGCCGGTGATATCGGCCAGCCAGCCCTCGAGGTCGGCGATCAGCGTGCGCAGGCCGCGGGAGTCGCTTGCCGGGGCGAATGGGTGTTGTGCGGCGAACTGCAGCCAGGTGATGGGTTCCATCTCGGCGGCGGCGTTGAGTTTCATGGTGCACGAACCGAGCGGAATCATGCTGCGGTCCAACGCAATATCCTTGTCGGATAGCGCACGCAGGTAGCGCATCATCTCGGTTTCGCTGTGGTAGCGGTTGAACGCCGGGTGCGTCAGGTAATCGGAGGTGCGGGACGCGATGTCCGAGGTGTCGGATGTTCCGCCACCGAAATCGGTTCCGAACGCCCGCAGCACCGAGACCAGGTGCGGCAGCGTTGTCGCCTCATCACAGGCGATCGAGACATGGTCGCCGTCGGGACTCCAGATGTTGACACCCTCGGCCTTGGCGGCGGCCTGGATCTCGATGGCCTTGCCGGGAACGTGCACCAAAACGGTGTCGAAGAACTGGTCGTGCACCACGGTATGGCCACCGCGAGTCAGGCCGGAGGCCAACAGCTGCGCGTTGCGGTGCACCCGGGTGGCGATGGCACGCAAGCCTTCCGGGCCGTGGTAGCTCGCGTACATGGCGGCCATCACGGCCAACAGCACCTGCGCGGTACAGATATTGCTGGTGGCCTTGTCGCGGCGGATGTGCTGTTCGCGGGTCTGCAAGGAGAGCCGGTAGGCGGGTGCGCCATCGGCATCCACCGACACTCCGACGAGCCGTCCGGGCAGCTGCCGGGCGTGTGCGGTGTGCACGGCCAGGTACCCGGCGTGCGGCCCACCGAATCCCATCGGCACGCCGAAGCGTTGTGTGGTGCCGAAGGCGACGTCGGCGCCGATGTCGCCGGGCGGGGCGATGAGGGTCAGGGCCAGCAGGTCAGCGCCCACCGCTACCAGTGCGCCGCGCCGATGGGCCTCGGAGATGAGCGCCGACCAGTCGCGTACCACTCCGGAGGCACCGGGCAGCTGCACGATGACTCCGAAGAACTCACCGTCAGGCAATCCCTGGGCGAGATCGGCGGTCACCACCTCGATGCCGAGTGGTTGAGCGCGGGTGTCGATCACGGCGGCAGTCTGCGCGTACACGTCGGTGTCGACGATCAGACGGTTGGACTTGGACTTCACGGCGCGGTGCATCAGTGTCATCGCTTCGGCGGCGGCAGTGGCCTCATCGAGCATCGAGGCATTCGCGATGTCCAGGCCGGTGAGCTCGGAGACCATGGTCTGGAAGTTCAGCAGCGCTTCCAGGCGCCCCTGACTGATCTCCGGCTGGTACGGCGTGTAGGCCGTGTACCAGGCCGGATTCTCCAGGATGTGCCGACGCAGCACGGGCGGGGTCAACGTGTCGAAGTAGCCCTGCCCGATCATCGATACGGCAATCGTGTTGTGGCTGGCGAGTTTCCGCAGCGCGTCGAGAGCCTCGTGCTCGGATGCCGCTGCCGGGAGCGCGTCGAGGCCGGTGGCGAGGCCACCGTGCAACTCATCGAGGATGCTGGCCGGTACCGCCTTCTCGGCGAGCTCGTCAAGGCTGGCCACACCGATGGTGGCGAGCATGGTGTCTATATCGGCGGCGGTGGGACCGATATGGCGATCGGCGAAAGACATGACACTCCCGAAGGGCCGAGTCGCGCGGCGGGCACACGACAGCATCTCCCCTCCCTCTGTCATCAACCCGGCGCGGGCGCCTGAGAGATTCGGTCGTCTCACCGGGCCAATACCCGGACGAGAGCCTTTCCCCGTCGGCGGGTGATCCGCTCACAAGATCGGATCACCACTTTTCAGAGGCATCGGGGCCGAGAGCGGTTCGGGGGCCTGAGAGATTGACGGAGAGGTGTTGCTCCTTCGGCGGCCATGACTGGCGGTCATGACACTCTCCCGCCCACGGGCGATGCCTGACCAGCTTACGCGAGTTAACCCACGGGTCCAGACAGCCGAGTAGGTACCGGCGAATCAGCCGATCTTGCGGGCACGGTCCTTGCGGCGGGAAGCCAGCTCGTCCTCGGGCGCCTCGATGGTTTCGCCACCGTCGGCGCGCTCCCCCGGGAACTCGGCGATGGCACCAGTCAGTTCGCGCATGGCGCCGCTGACCGCGATGCCGAACACACCTTGTCCGCCCTGGAGCAGGTCGACGACCTCTTCGGCCGACGTGCATTCGTAGACAGTGGTGCCATCGGAGAACAGCGTGATGTTGGCCAGATCCTCGACGCCACGCTGACGCAGGTGTTCGACGGCAACCCGGATGTTCTGCAGCGAGATCCCGGTGTCCAGCAATCGCTTGACGATCTTGAGAACCAGGATGTCCTTGAACGAGTACAGGCGCTGACTGCCGGAACCGGCGGCCCCACGGATCGAGGGAACCACGAGCGAGGTGCGGGCCCAGTAGTCCAGCTGGCGGTAGGTGATGCCAGCAACCTGGCAGGCACTGGGTCCGCGGTAGCCGACGAGTTGGTCGGGAACGGAGTCATCCGGGAAAAGACCCGGCTGGACAGGCCCGGCTGACGCGGAGTCGGCGGAACCGGTGGCGCCGTTGTCCAATGTCATCTCCAGCTGCCCCTGCTGCGGCTCTTCAACCACTTCTGCTCCCTCTCGCGATCGCTTCTCCGGCTACCGTCCCGTGGTTCTCAGTTCGCCGGTAGTGCGTTCGTCCAAGCACGAATCCTCCGAGCATACGCCCTTTGCGCTGCCCCGTGCCGGCCGCTGAGTCAAATTATGGTCCCCGGGAAATCACGGTCAATGCGACGCGCCCGGGCCGTGACTGTAAAGGTCAGGTTGAGACTTACTCGTTACTTAAAGCCCTGTTACGGGCCTTCTGTCGCCTTGAAGTCGTCGGGAGACACGCTGTCGAGGAACTCCTTGAACTTCTCTACCTCGTCTTCCCGCAGCGCTCCGCCGGAATCCTCATCGTCCTCGTCGGGAATGATCAAGCCCGCCTCGGCCAGCACGGCTTCCTCGACGTAAATCGGAACTCCCACGCGTAGCGCGATTGCCACCGAATCCGATGGGCGCGCCGACACCCGGATGTCGCTGTCGAAAACCAGGTCCGCGTAGAACGTCCCCTCCTGAAGATCCACGATCCGCACCTCTTTGAGCGAATGCCCAAGGGCAGCAATGAGATCACGGATCAGGTCATGGGTGAGTGGCCGCGCCGGTTCTACCCCCTGTTGCTCCAGGGCGATGGCCGCGGCCTCGGACTGACCGATCCATATCGGCAGGTAACGATCGCCGGCAGACTCCCGCAGCAACAACACCGGCTGGTTCTGGGGCTGTTCCACGCGGATTCCCACGACTCGAACTTCGCTCATCGTGCCTCCAACACCAGTACTTCTGTCGTACCGCGAGTCTAGTCCTCAGCGATCGAGGACGCCGCGCACCGCGGACTTGATCATCGCGCCGTGGAGCGCGATCGACAGCGCCGCCACCTCTCGGATCAGGTCATCGGCGCGGTCGCGGGCTCCTGCCTTGTTGGCTTTGACGGTTGGGCCCACAATCTGGGCGATGAGATCGGTCTCTCGATCGACCGCAGAGCGGAACGTGCGCAGATGCCGCGGCTCAACGCCGTAATCGGCCAGCTCAGCGGCGCACTGAACGATCAGGACCGTGTACTCGTCGAAGAAACCGCCCGGGCCGGCGGTGATGATCCCCGCCTTGATGAGCGAGGTCAGCAGCACCTCGTCCGCACCGGAACGCGACAGCAGGTCCTCACGGCTGAGCCGCGTGGGACGGGTAGATGGGATTCCTTGACGGGCAACACTGTTGGTGCTGTCGCCATCGGTGATGGCAAAGAGACGAGGGCCGCCGGTGAAACCCGCCACATCCGGCAGCGCTCCGTCGGGCTGCGCGTCGAGTTGCTCCTTGATCACCTTCAACGGCAGGTAGTGATCACGTTGCGCGGTGAGGATGAACCGGAGCCGCTCGGCGTCATAGGCCGAAAACCGGCGATACCCCGACGCGCTACGCGACGGGGTAACCAGTCCCTCTGATTCGAGGAATCGAATCTTCGAGATCGTGACGTCCGGAAACTCCGGACGCAACAGGTCGAGTACCGACCCGATCGACATTCCGGTGAGAGCCGGCCGGTCGGGAGCTGTCACTGGCCACCCGGGGCGGTGTCATCGCCTGCCGACTTCGGCCCGGTCAGGAAGACCAGACGGAACTTTCCGATCTGCACTTCGTCGCCGTTGGCGAGCACCGCTGAATCCACCGGCTCACGGTTGACATAGGTGCCGTTGAGGCTGCCCACGTCGACTACCTGGAATTCATCACTGTCAAGCCGGAATTCGGCGTGACGACGGCTCACCGTGACGTCATCGAGAAAAATGTCGCTGTCGGGGTGCCGTCCGGCCGACGTGGTTGCTTGATCGAGCAGAAAGCGCGATCCCGCGTTGGGTCCACGCTTGACCACCAACAGTGCCGAACCGGCGGGCAATCCCTCGACACCCGACACATCGTTACCGGCCTGCGCGGGCGCTTCCAGCTCGGTGGCGAAATCGGCGCGGAACACCGAGGTCGTCTCCGCGGTGACCTCGCCTGACGTGTCGTCCTTGTCGTTATCGGTCACCATCGCTCCTTCTTCCTCGCCCCTGGAGGATTCGATTGTCAGTGCGGATCTCGTTGAGCATGACGCCCTTCGCGACCCTCATCGCCGCTCATTTCCGACCGTACCGTCTGACTGCCCGTAACGGGCCACCTCTGCCGTATCCGCCAGTGGTCCACCCGAAATTGTGGTCATCGGACTGGTTGGAGAACTGGTGCCCTCCTAATCGGTGGCGTCACCATATCCCGATGCGTCTAAGAGGTCATTAAGAGCCGCGCCGAGATCGGCCTCGCTGGCGACCTCAAGATCGACCAACCAGCCCTCGCCGTACGGATCGGAATTCACCAGCTGCGGGTTGGAATCCAAATCACCGTTCGCGGCAACAACTTTCGCGGTGATCGGCGCGAAAAGGTCCGATACGGACTTGGTGGATTCCACCTCGCCGAACGTCGAGCCGGCACTCAGGTCCGAGCCCACATCCGGCAGCTGAACAAACACCACGTCGCCGAGCTGCGACTGTGCGTAGTCGGTGATTCCGATACGCACGGTGCGCTCACCGGTGCGCCGCACCCATTCGTGTTCCTCGGTGTAGTGCAGGTCGGCAGGAATTTCGGTCACGGTGAATCATCCTTGCTCTCGGTCAGTGGTCTGCGTGGTCGCTGGCCTGGGGGCTACTTGCCGGGCTGAGCGTATTGGCGCGGTTTCGGTTCTCGCAAGGTGGTGATGTCTACGCGCGCCGGCTGGTCGATAGTAACGCCGCCGCCAACCCGCGAGACGGTATCGACGGCACCGCCCGGAATGTTCATCGCCGCCGCGAGTGTCGGTGGATCGCCTATCGCCAGAACCGAATACGGAGGTGTCAGGAGCACGCCGTCGACGATGAGCTGTCCTGGGGCCCCGGTGACCCAGGAATCGGCCCCAATGCGCACCGACTGGTCGCCCGACTTGATCTCGATGGCCTCGGCACCGGCCGCCCGTAGCTCGTTAATGATGTCCAGTAGGGCTTCTGCGCCCAGGCCCTGTCCCGGATCGTCAATGGTGAGGATCACACCAGGACCGGTGGCCCCGACGGTCCCCGCCATGATCGACAGTGCGGACAGTCGGGCCTTCGCGTCGTTGATCACGGCCTGGTTGCCGGTTCCGCTGGCGCGCATCGTGATAAGGCTCTGCTGCAGATCCGCGATCTCCTTGTTCAGGTTGGCATCGCGCTGCTGCAGGGAGTCCAGCAGCACCAGCAGGTCGGCGGGTCGCGCGGTGTCCAGGCCATCGCCGGATTCGGTTTGGCGGACCTGGGTGGTGATCGCCAGGCCCAGCAGCGCGCACAGCGCGACGCCCAGCACTCCAAAGATGACCTGAGTACGCGTCGGCGGACGGCGCGTTTTGGGCATCTCATGCTTGCCGAGGTGCGGTTCGTGCTGTGCATCGGTCATCGGCTTATGCCCCAAACAACCTGCGCCGCAGGGCGGCTGCGTTTCCGAAGATCCGAATGCCGAGAACGACGATGATGGCCGTGGACAGCTGCGTACCGACCCCAAGCTGGTCGCCCACGAACACGATCAGCGCCGCTACCAGCACGTTGAACACGAAGGAGACCACGAACACCTTCGAATCGAAAATCTGGTCCAGGTAGGCCCGAGCGCCGCCGAAAAGAGCGTCGAGCGCCGCGACCACCGCGATCGGCAAGTACGGGGCGACCGCGTCGGGCACGTTCGGGTGAAACACCAGCCCCAAAACCACGCCGATCGCCAGCGCGACTATGCCGATCATCGTCTACGTCCTCTCCTGTTCACCGTCCGGGTCACCTCACCGGCCTCCTGCTGGAATTTCTTTGGCGTACTTGACGTCCCGATTAACCGCGGGAGCCAGCTGAACATTCTCCTGGGTGCCCAGGGTGAGTCTGATGCCGTAAGACTTCTGCAGAAGCCGCATCCTGGCCATTCCCGGGCTGCGCTCGAACGAGGACTTCATGGTGTTCGCGGGGCCGACGGCGACGATCCGGTACGGCGAGCTGATGGGCTGGTTGTCCACCAGGATCGCTCCCCCGGCCTGACGCATCGTGACATTCGGGCCTATGCGGACATCCGATACCGAAATCGCCTCTGCACCACTGTTCCACAGCGAGTTCACGACGAGCTGCATGTCGCGGTCGAGGATGACCTGCTGGCTGCGCGGGATGCGTTCCTTCGAGACGTCCGAGAGGTCACCTGCACTGCCAGGGTCGGCCAGCGTGACGATCAGCGCCGGTCCGCGCACCTCGGTGCTCGCCGCGGCAAGACCCAAGTGGTCCAATCGATTCAGCAGCTCCTTGCCCTGCTCATTGCCTTCCAGCTGACTGCGCCGAGCGCCGGCCACCTCTGCCGCCAGCTGGTCTCGTGTCGACTCCAGGGCCCCGGAGTCGCGCTGTTCACTGCGGATACTCGCCAGCAGTCCCTGCTTTTCCTGCATGACGCCGGGCGCGATACGGGTGGTCTGGGCGATCGCCGCCGCGAAGACCGCGGCAATGGCGACGGCAGCGACTGCCTGCCAACCCCATTCAGCCAGGCGTGAACGCGGTGGGGCGCCGTCTCGGCGTGCTGCGGCCGCCTCGGCGTAGCCGGCGTCCAGGTGATCAGAGAGCAGGGTGCGCAGCAGTGACGGCACCGGGTTGCGCTTGGGCCGGTTCGCACTGTGGTGGCCCAGACCCTCCTCGGGTTCGAAACCACCCATGAGATGCGGCCCGTTGCCGTGTATGGGGTCCTCGGCACTCATATCAGGTGCTGACCTTCGGCAGCTGCCGGACCACCATCACGATCTGGGCGACGTAAAGCACGAAAGTCCACAGATACATCCCCAGACCCCAAATCAGGAATGCCCACCCGCAGGGGCCGATTATCCTGCCCCACAACGAGTCCCATTCACCGATGAGGATCAGCGGAAATGCCGACATCAGCGCAAACGTCGCGGCCTTGCCGATGTACATGACGGGCAGCGCCTCGATTCCGCGACTACGCACGATGGGCAGTCCGAGCGTGAGGATGAGGTCGCGGGCCAGCAGAGTGAGGACGATCCACCACGGGACGATGTCACGGATCGCGAAGGCGATCGGTGTGGTCACCATGTACAGCCGGTCGGCGGCCGGGTCCAGGAGCGTGCCCAGGTGCGAAGACTGGTTCATCAGACGCGCGATCTTGCCGTCTGCCCAGTCGGTGAAGCCGCTGAGCATCAGAATGGCAACGGCCCAGCCGTCGGCGTGTTTGACCAACAGCAGGTACAGGAACAGCGGGATGAAGGCCAACCGAATGACGCTCAGCACGTTGGGGACCGTCAGTATCCGGTCGTCTCCGGAGGGCGGTTCGGCGGTTCCCATCCGGCCACCCTCTCATATTCGCGAAGGTATGCCCCGCGCAAATAGACGGTCTGTCGTCAGCTGAAGACGCCAGGCAGGTTCAAGATCGACAGGCTGTCGTTCTTGCGCGGGTCGTCGTGAATCATGTACGTCCACGTCGAGGTCGGCCGGGCAAGCTTCGACAGGTCCAATCCCTGTTCCTCGTCAACCAGATTGGCGGTGTCGAAGGTCTGCTGCGCCGCTTCCACGGCGTCGGCGGCCAGCGACGCGAAGGCGTCGACGGCGAGCCGGTGGAACTCGTCGATCGGGTTCTGCCGCCCGAGCGCGCGCAGGTGGATGCTCTCGCGCACATCGGAGAGGTACGCCAGGTGGTCAGCCCAGCCCCGATCGAGGTGGTACAGCATGATCTCCCGTGAGATGCGCTCCAGGCGTTCTTCGGAAAGCTCCTCGGCCAGCTCGTCGTAACGCTCAGCGGAGCGCTCCTGGAGTTCCTTACGCGCGGTGTCGGTGCGCAGCAAGGTGTCGCGGCGCTCGGAGATGATGGCGCGCTGCTGGGCGATCAGCTGGTTGTACCGCCACGTGTTGGCGTGCAGGTCGAGCATCGCACCCTCGGCGACGCGCTGGGCGTGGTCAATGAGCCCTCCGGCCTTGGTGCTGACAATCTGCCCATTCTCGTCTGTCTCGGTGGGCAGCTTGGCCGAATCCAGATATGCGACAACGACCTCGTCCTCCCAGCTGGAGAAGAAGACCGACGACCCGGGGTCGCCCTGGCGTCCCGCACGTCCGCGCAGCTGGTTGTCGAGTCGTTCGGTGCGATGCCGCCCGGTGCCCACGACGTGCAGGCCGCCTGCTTCGACGACAGCGTCGTAGTCGGTCTCTTCGGAGCCACCCAGGCGGATATCGGTGCCGCGTCCGGCCATCTGGGTGGAGACCGTGACCGCCTTGAGCGCGCCGGCCTCGGCGATGACGCGGGCTTCCTCGGCATCGTTCTTGGCGTTCAGCACAACAGCCGGAACCCCTGCACGCACCAAACGGTGATGCAGTGCTTCGGATTCGGCGACATCGTGCGTGCCCACCAGCACCGGCTGCCCGGTGGCATGGATCTCGGCGATATGGGCGACGATCGCGTCGTTCTTACTCGCCTCGGTGATGTAGACGCGGTCGGGCTGGTCTTCGCGGATGTTCGGGGTGTTGGGCGGGATCGGCGAGACACCGAGCTTGTAGAACTGCCGCAACTGCTCACCGGCCGCCAGGGCCGTACCGGTCATTCCGCTGACACGCGGATAGCGGTTGATGAGTGCCTGCACGGTGATGGTGTCGAGAACCTCACCGGTATCGGTGGTTTCGATTCCTTCCTTGGCTTCGACGGCTGCCTGCAGGCCATCGGGCCAGCGCTGCAACGTCGCGATGCGTCCACGCGAGGAGTTGATGAGGTGCACGGCGCCATCGCGCACGATGTAGTGCACATCGCGCTCCAGGAGCACATGTGCGTGCAGGGCCACATTGACCTCGGTGAGGGTCGTCCCGACATGGTGCTCGGAGTACAGGTCGATGTTCCCCAGCTGCTTTTCCAGCTTTCGGGCTCCGGTATCTGTCAGGAAGATGTTGCGGCGGTCGTTATCGGCCTCGTAGTCCTCGCCGGCGACCAGCTCACGGACCGCCTCGATGACCTCCGAGCTCGGCGCTTCACGATGGCTGGTTCCGGCCAGCACCAGCGGCACCAGAGCCTCGTCGACGAGCACCGAGTCGGCCTCGTCGACGACGGCGACATCGGGGCTCGGCGACACCAGGGCGTCGACATCGATCGCCAGCTGGTCGCGCAGCACGTCGAAACCGATCTCGTTGACCGACCCGTAGGTGACGTCACAGGCGTAGGCCTCACGGCGTTCGTCAGCCGTGGATTCCTCGGTGATCCAGCCGACCGTCAGCCCCAGGCGCTCCAGGAACGGTCCCATCCACTCGGCATCACGGCGGGCCAGGTAGTCGTTGACCGAGATGACGTGCACGCTGCGTCCGCCCAGCGCGTAGCCGGCGGCGGTGATCGCACCGGTGAGAGTCTTGCCCTCACCGGTGGCCATCTCGATGACGTCGCCGTCGAGCATGCGCAGGGCGCCCAGCAGCTGAACATCGAACGGGCGCTCGTCGATGGTCCGCTCGGCGGCCTCACGCACTATCGCCAGGAACTGGCCGATGTCCTTGGATTCGATGCCCTCGGACAGGTCGAGTTTCTTGGCCGCCTTGGTGAGTTGTTCGTCGGTGAGGTCCTTGGCCTTCTCGTCGTACTTCTTCGAGGCATCCACGAGCTCCAGCGACTGGCTCTGGTTCTTGTCGGTGGCGGCACCGAGGAGCTTCCAGAACTTCCCGGTGAACCGTGAGGCGGTGTTCGACTTGCGCACATGCACACGGTACGCGGTGCGATTCGGCTTCCCTGCGGGAGCGATCACAGGTCGACGATGAGTTCTCCCGTGCCGGAGCGATCAGCGCAGCGCGATACGCACGGCAGCATGCAGCCCGCGTCACGTTCGGGCCCGGTGAGCAAGGTGTCATGGTGCTCCACCGCACCACCGATGACCGTCACTTCGCATGTCCCGCAGAAGCCCTGTTTGCACGAGTACGCCGCGTGAGGGTTGTGCCGCAGAATCGCCGCCAACGCGCTCTCCTCCGCCGACACGCTGATTCGTTCACCGGTGCGGGCAAGGACAACGGTGAATGGCGCCCCGTCCACAACCGGCGGTGCAGAGAACCTCTCGTAGTGCAGCTCCACGTCTGGGCGATCTAGCAGCGCGGTGCGCAGCAGCTCCAGCATGGGGATGGGACCACAGCAGTAGACGGCGGTCGCGCCGGGAATATCGCCGAGCAGGTCGACCGCGGAGGGAAGGCCGTGTTCGTCATCGGTGCGCACGGTGATCTTGTCTCCGAAGACGCCGAGCTCGTTGAGGAATGGAATCGAATCCCGGCTGCGCCCCGTGTAGACCATCGTCCAGTCCAGGCCGAGGCGCTGCGCGGTCATGAGCATGGGCAGGATCGGCGTGATGCCAATACCGCCTGCCACGAAACGCAGGCGGCGAGCGGCTGACCCGAAACCAGGGACGGCCATGGGCAAGCCATTTCGTGGTCCTTTGACCCGCAGGAGGCTGCCCTCATGCAAGGTGTCATGCACCTCGATCGAGCCCCCACCGCCATCTGGCACCCGGCGCACCGCGATCCGGTAGCTGTCGCGGACCGCAGGGTCACCGCACAGGGAGTACTCGCGCATCCGCCCCGATTCCAGGAGAAGGTCGAGATGCGCGCCGGCGGTCCACGGTTCGAGCTCACCACCGTCGGGCGCAGTCAGAGTCAGTGCGACCACGTTCTCGTCATGGGCAACGACGTCGCGGCGGGCGACCTTCAACGTTTGTATCCGATTGACTTCGGGAGGTTCGGCTTGCGTAGAAAACGGTGCGAGGAGACTGAAGGACGCACCGAGTATTTCGCGTACTCCACGGGCCGCCAACAGCAATGGATCGCGCACAAATCTGCCGCGGACGCTGGGTGGCACCTTCGAGATCTCGGCGTCCAGCGGCAGGAACGGCGAGCTATGAGATCGCCGCGATTTGAGGTCAGTGTTCACAAGGCGGCACTCCGCGCGCCCGGCGAGGACGCCAGGTACGCGACGGCCTGTGCCGTCGATCCGACCTCCTCGGGGTGGAAGCTGGGCCGGAAGTACGTGAATGTCGCCGAGAACAAAGACCAAAGTCCGGGCAGGAGCCCGCGGCGTGCGGCCCTGAAGTACTCGAACCAGAATCGTGGATATGAGTAATTGACCGTTGAATCTTCCCGCAGGATAAGAAAGATCCCGCGGGTAAGCACCGGGATCAGGGCGACTGCGACCAGCGCCATCGCACGGCTGCGCTGCAAGTAGCTAGTGCTGAAGTAATTCGCGACATCATGGGCCACGTTGCGATGTTCCATCTCCTCCGCACCGTGCCAGCGCAAGACGTCCGTCATCGCCGGGTCGGCGTTGTGCTCGACCCAGGTGGCGTTCAGCGCGAAGTCGCCGAGTACTGCCGTGTAGTGCTCGGCAGCGGCAATAAGCCACAGTCGCTGAATGAGGTGGTTGTAACGCGCACGTGCCGACCGTGATCGCAGGGGCCCCAGCGCTTTTCGGAACAAGTATTCGGACTGGCGCAAGTAGGGCCCGGTATTGATGCCGTGAGCCTCTAAGAATTCACCGACCGCCCGGTCATGAACTTCAGCATGCATAGCTTCCTGGCCAACGAAACCACGCATCTCGCGAGCGAGCTTCTCGTCCTTCACATAAGGCAATGCCTCAGCAAATGTAGCGCAGAACCATCTCTCGGCCTCCGGCACCAAAATATGCAGAACACTGAGCACATTGGAAGCAACGGGCTCTTGCGGAATCCAATGCAACGGCGTGTCACTTAAGTCGAACGAGACATCTCTCGCGCGTATCTCGATGTCCTGAGGTTCATGGACCGCCGTCATCAAAACCCGCCTCTCACCGGTGAAAAAGCGCCTACGAGTGATATCTTTCACTCGAATTGAACGAAAAGTAACATGGCGCGGCCAACGGATCTACGGCTTGCCGGTCACAGGAGATGGCCGTATGTGTGCCATGTCACAGCGACCTTGAGTGCTCAGTACACGGCGAATCAGCGTGGAGCCTCAGCAATATTACTGCGTGGTCAGGTATGGCTCAGATGACACCTGCCGTGACCTCGCGTAGGCGAGGCCACGGCAGGTCATAGGACACAACTACCCCGCGAGCAGCCCCTTGGCGATGTGCGTGATCTGAACCTCGTTGCTGCCGGCGTAGATCATGAGCGACTTGGCATCGCGCGCCAGCTGTTCGACGCGGTACTCGGTCATGTAGCCGTTGCCACCGAAAAGCTGCACGGCGTCCATCGCGACATCGGTGGCGGCCTCAGAGCAATAGAGCTTGATGGCCGAGGCTTCCGCCAGGGACGGCGTCTTGTTCTCCGAGAGGCTCTCGATGGCGTGAAACAGCATGTTCCGCACGTTGAGCCGGGCCACTTCCATCTTGGCCAGTTTGAGCTGGATCAGTTGGAACTGGGCGATCTCCTTGCCCCACAGGGTGCGTGTCTTCGCGTAGTCCAGCGAGAGCCGCAGGCACTCCTCGATGACACCGAGCGCGAGCGCCGCCACGCCGATACGTTCCATCGAGAAGTTGGCACGGGCGCTGTCGCGGCCGTCGCCCTGATCATTGGCTTCGGATTCGCCGAGGAGCCGGTCTTTACCCAGACGGACATTCTCGAAGAACAACTGGCCGGTGCGGGAACTGTGAATACCCATCTTGCGGAAGGGTTTCGACTGCGTGAAGCCCTCCATGCCCTTGTCGAGAACAAAGGTCAGCACCGTGCGGTCCCGCTTGTCGACCGAAGGGTCCTTCTCATCCAGCTTGGCGTAGACGACGATCACATCGGCATCGGGCCCATTGGTGATGAAGGTCTTCTGGCCGTTGAGGATGTAGTCCTCGCCGTCGCGGGTGACATACGTTTTCATGCCGCCGAATGCGTCCGAGCCCGAATCGGGTTCGGTGATGGCCCACGCTCCCACCTTCTCGTAGGTGACCAGCTCGGGCAGCCATCGCTCCATTTGCGCGGCCGTGCCGCGGGAGGCGATGGTCGGGACGGTCAGGCCCATGCTCACGCCCATACCCGTCACCAAACCCATACAGACACGCGAGATTTCGCTGGTGAGCACGAAACCCATACCGGCCGAACCGCCCGCGAGCCCCATGACTCCCCCGCCGTCGGACTTCTTGGAGTCCTCTAGCGGCTGACCGGCCGCCAGTGCGGCCTCCCGGGTCTTCTTCTTCTCGATCTGCTTCTGCAGCGCCTCTTTGGCAAGAGCGTCGATGCCGAAGGTTGCGAACATCTTTCGGATAATGGGGTACGGCTCCATCTCACCGGACTCCAGCGCATCGACGTGAGGCCTGACCTCCTTGTCGATGAACTGGCGAACGGCGTCACGCACCGCGAGGTCAATGGGTGACCAGTCGAGCATGTCTCCTGCTTTCTCCTGTGAAAGTGATCGACGTCGGCAGACCCGGTTAGCCGAGTTCCTTGGCCAGCAACTCTTTGAGGCGGGCGACGGAGTTTTCGAGCTCTTCCTGCACGGCCTTATCGATGGCCGTGCCGATTGCCCCGGTGAGCATCTGCCCGGTGAAGGACGAGTCCACGTTCACCCGGGTGTTGTCGGCATCGATTTCCTCGACACTCGACTTGATGATGGCCTCGACTCCGGCCATACCGGTCCCGCCCAGCTTGAAGGCGCCCTTCTTGGCGGACAGCACCTCGTCTGCCGGGGTGAACTCCTGCACGGTCCACTCGACCGTGTTGGCCATGCCCATGAGGGTGACGATTTCGGAGAACTTGGTGCCGACCTTGATGTCCTCGATCGCCGGGACGTCGCCCTTGAATCCGGTGTGGATGGTCATCCACTCGTCGTATTTGTTGAGATCCGGCAACACCGACCAGAGCTTGTCGATGCTGTACGGGAGGTCGATGCTGGAGTGCAGCTCGGACATGGGCGGAAGACTCCTTTGTCATTGGTCTGGCACGGATTGGCACCAGCGGTTCCGAACGTAACATACATACCCTCGTGTATGTAAGATGCAATTACCGCTGATCTCGCACTGCGCGCCGACTAAATGCAGGTGTACTGCCGTCAAATACCGACAGACCTGTGGGTGGATGGGCCCGATTCTGCGGCTACCCGGCAGTAGCTCAGCGCACGTTACATACAACTGTGCTCGTATGTATTACAGTGGCGCACATGACCACCCCCGAGGGCGCGGGCAACGACGCGGCGCCCCTCGCCACTGGACTGTCCGAGAGTGGGACACAACAGCCCGGCCCCCCGGAATCTACCTCGGAATTCGCCGCGGCAACGGCGAATTCGCAACCGGCCAGGGGGGCGATCGATATCGAGATCACCCGCCCGCGGGTCACGTTGCATCCACCCCCGCTAAGAGTGGAGGTCGGACGCGTCGGCATCGCCGCGTCCCGACTGGCCAGTTCCGGAGCCCGCCTGCTGGTGCGGCCCCGTCGCGGGAAGTCTCTGGAAGTGCGCGCGGCACACGAGCTGCGCCGGACCTTCGCCCTGATGGGTCCCACCTACGTGAAGCTGGGACAGCTCATCGCCTCCTCCCCCGGCGTCTTCCCCGAGGCGCTGTCCAACGAGTTCCGCACCCTGCTCGACAGAGTTCCGCCGGCATCATCTGAACTGATCCACCAGACCGTGCGGGAGCAGTTAGGCGCTGATCCAGCAACGATATTCGCAACATTTGATGAGCACCCCTTCGCCTCTGCGTCCATAGCCCAGGTGCACCACGCCACCTTGAAGACAGGTGAGCGGGTGGTGGTGAAGATTCAGCGGCCGAAGATCCGCACCCGGTTGGCCGCCGATATCCGAATCTGGGGCCGGCTGGCGCGGGTCGTCGTCAAAACCGATCTGGGCCGCGCCACCAATGCGACCGAGATCATCGAGGATTTCGAGCAGAACCTCAATGAGGAGCTGGATTTCGCGGCCGAGGGCCACGCCATGGAGCAGTGGATCGCCAGTTTGGCCGACACCGAGTACGGCGACAAGGTGCGAGTCCCCAAGGTGTTCTGGCAGTACAGCACCGAACGGGTACTCACGATGGAGTATGTCGAGGGAATCCGGATCGACAACGTCACCGAGCTCGCCGCGGCCGGTTTTGACGGGGTCGGATTGGTCAAGGCCATCGTCTACTCACTGTTCGAGACGGGATTTCACAAGGGGCTCTTTCACGGAGACCTACATGCGGGCAATCTCTTGGTGGATTCCAACGGCCGAATCGTCTTCCTGGACTTCGGGATCGTTGGCCGTATCGACGAACGCAGCCGCAAGATCTTCACCGAGATCATGGTCGATCTGTTCGTCAAGAACGATCATGCGGCAGTGGCGCGCGGCATATACAAACTCGGCGCCATCGGCGATCGAGGTAAGCCGGCCGATTCCACAACTGCCGCCAAGACCATCTCCGATTTCACCAGTCCCCTACAGCAATCCAAGCTTTCGGCTATCTCCTACGGACAGCTGGGTAAACAGCTGGCGATGATGGCCAAGGAATACGACGTGCGACTCCCGCGCGAGCTGGTACTGATCTCCAAGCAGCTGCTGTATGTGGAGCGCTACATGAAGCTGCTGGCGCCCGACTGGGCCATTCTCTCCGATCCGTCATTCATCGGATACTTCGGGAACATGGTGATCCAAGCCGAGCAATCACGCATGGAGGAAGCAGCGGCGCGGGAGTCCGGCGCTAGTCGGAAAGACTGAGCTTTCCGGTGTCGATGGTGCGTAACGCGGAATCCAGTGGCGCACCGACCGTCGGCGACTCGACGATATTCAACAGCATCGACTTGGCGCGCGCCCAGCGTTGATCACGAGCCTCCTGCGGTGCGGTCATGCTGTTGACCAAGATCCCACGAACGGCGTCCATGGCGGTGAGTGTGATGTTGCGAATGACCCGCAGCTCTTCGTCGGTCTGACTTACCGATTGACCCAGCGTCGAGAACTGCTGCATCACAATAAATTCGAACTGGTCCATCTGAGCCGATAGTTCGGGATCGGTTCGCGCGGCAATCCATAGCTCCATGGTGGCGATGAACATCGACCCCTGATGCATTCGCCAGAGAGCATCCAGACAACGGCTGACGAAGTCGGTTCCGCTCTCACTGTCCAGCGCTATCAGCTCGGAAAGAATCTCCTGCCCTTGCTTGAACGCCAAGTGCCGCACCGATTCTCCGAGAAGTTCGGATTTCGACTGGAAATGGTGCACAAGCGCGCCACGGGTGACGCCGGCGCGTTGCGCCACGCGTGTGGTGGTGGTGCCCGCGTATCCATATTTGACCAGGCAATCCACCGTGGCGTCCAGGAGCCTGCTGCGCATCGCGGCGCTGCGTTCCTCCTGAGTGCGTCGCCCGGCACGATGATCGCGGGTAGCAGGCCGTGCTGGGCGGCCAGCGGTGCGTGTCATTCTCCGACCTCATCCTTGATTTCTTCGCGGGCCTGCTGATACTCCGATATCAAGGTGCCGAAGTAGGTGAGTATTTCCGGGTCCCCCACCGGCTGCCAGTCCGGCGCAAGCAGTTTGGTGTACCGCTCGACATAGAGCAGTTGCTTGCCCACCAGGATGAATTCCTTGGGGAGGATAGCGTCGTGCTCGCGCCCCAACGCGGTGAGCTGTCGGCCGATCGTGCCGTAGGAGATCTTGCCCAACGAGGTACCCATGGGACGGGTGACCTTCCGGAGCGACTCGGCAACCTTGGCCGGGTCGGCGCCGGGATCGATGGCTCCCAATTTGATCAGCGTGCGCGCGGCCGCCTCGTCATCGGGCTCGATGATGAGTGCACCGATCAACTCGCGCAGCGTCTTGCGGGTGCGCTCGTCGAGGCGGCCGACGATTCCGAAGTCCAGGAACACGATTCGCCCTTGCGGGTCCACCATCAGGTTTCCGGCATGCAAATCACCATGGAAGGTGCCCGCGGCGAACGCCGAATCGAAAAGGGTGAGCATGAGGGTCTTGACCACCTCGGGGCCGTCGAAGCCGGCCGCACGGATCTCATCCGCGTTGTCGATACGGATGCCCTCGACGTACTCCATGGTGAGCACCTTGTCGGTACACAGCTCCGAATAGAGCTGGGGTACTCGCACCTTCGGTGCGTACTTGGAGCCCGCAAGGCCCGCGGTCCAGTCCCGCATGGCCTGGGCTTCCAGAGTGAAGTCGAGCTCCTCGGCGAGATTGGCCTCGAAATCCTGCATCACCTCGTAGATGTTCGACATGCGGCCCATCTCGGTGAGTTCCAGGCCCCGGGCGATTTGTTTGAGGATCTGCAGATCGGCCGCGAGCCTGGTGCGGATCGCGGGGCGCTGGATCTTGACGACGACCGCGGTGCCGTCCTTCAGGGTCGCCTTGTGCACCTGGGCAATGGATGCCGAGGCAAAGGGAACCTCATCGAAGGAGCCGAACACGTCCTCGGGTGCGGCGCCGAGCTCGTCGGTGAGCATGGAACGGATGGTCCGCGGGTTCGCCGGCGGTACCTGATCGAGCAGCGACCGAAACTCCGCGGAGAGGTCCTCGGGGAACATCCCCGGCGATGACGCGATGAGCTGGCCGAACTTGACGTAGGCGGGGCCGAGCTCGGCAAATGAACGGCGCATTTCCTTGGCGACCACCTGGCGCAGGTCGCGTTCGGTGGGACGTTGGCTCAGGATGCGCGACCCGGCCTTGAGGAGCTGACCGGCCGTAGCTGCCAGCCGATCGAACTGAATCTCGGCGGAAACCGGATCAAGCTTCCGGGGCCTCCGGGGCTGATCGGATGAATCGCTCATCGCGACTCCCTTCGTCCTCATCACCTACGTCGATGAGACATTACCGACAATCCGGTATGTATGTTAATCGAACGTTAGGAGTATCCGGGGATGACCAGGGAAGGAAGCCCTACCGGTGCAGGGCGCGTTCGACTTGGGCGATCCGATCGTCGGCGAAATCCAGCACGATCTTCGTGGGGTAGAGCGCGACCTTCAGTACGCGGATGAGCGGATTGACCACGTCGATGAGGGTCTCGAGGCTCGTCATCGTGTTAGCCAGGGTCGTGGTGGTCTCGGCCAGATTGTTCAACGTGAGGTTCAGCGAGTCGAGGGAGTCGTCGAGCCGCTCCAGGCTCGAGTCCAGGTGGTCGAGCATCGAACCCACCCGATCGGTGAGGTCGTGCACCTCAACAGCCATCGATTCGATATGTCCGACGGTGCCATCGATGTTCAGTGCGACGTTGGCCAGCTTGCGGATCTTACGGGCCGGGGCGGGCCGGTTCCCGTTGCTGGTATAGACCTCCGCCATTGGAGTCACCTTTCCGTTGCGCCCAGCCTAGGCGACATGTTCACGGTCACCCACCGGCTATCCCGCTGGACGACCATTTGATGCACGTTTGTGACCGGCCTCACATAGCGTGCCAGATCGGATTAGCCGGTGGATACCCCTGCTGACGCGTGCGAACCCGCGCGCCGGCCGAAGAACGACGCTTCGCCAAGCCGGGTTCCGCTGCTATAGCCCTTCCCGTCCTGAGCAATGTTCGAAGCGCTGGCGCCCGCCGCATAGAGACCCGATATCGGCTCCCCGGATTCGGCGAGCACACGTCCGTCCGCATCCGTACGAAGTCCACCCAGCGTGAATCCCGCATAGATCGCCTTACCAAGGGTCAGATCGAACGCACCCCATGGGCCGGTTCCCTGCGCGGCAAGGTATTTCGGGTACTTATGGAAGTCGGGGTCCTCTCCCCTGGCGGCATGTTCGTTGTACCGCTGCAAGGTCTTCTCAAGGTTTCCCGCCGGGATGCCCAGCGCCGCTTCCATTTCCGCAACGGTCTCCCAGCCATCGATGAACGGCGTCAACGGCAGGGTCGGCCGATCCATGTGCTCGGAGTCGACAATCAGGTAGGCGGCACTGTCGGGCTGATCCATCACGAACCCAGAGGTCCGGGAATGGTAGGAGTCTTCGGCGACGAATCGTTCACCGTTCTTGTTGACGATGATTCCGGTGAGCAATCCCGACGGCGGGTACACCGGAGCAGTCACGAAGATCTGGTTCATGTTGCGGGTGCCTGCACCCGCGGACACCCCGAGTCTGATGCCAAGACCGTCGTCGTAGGTACTGCCGAGCACGAAGGGTTTCTCGGCGAGCTTGGGGGTGTACTCGGCCACCATGGCGGGGTTCATGACGAATCCGCCCGCCGCGATGATCACTGACTTCGCGCGTATCGCACCGGTTTCCGCGAAACGTTTCCATGTGGCGCCCACGACCGCACCCTCCTCGTCGAGGATGAGCGCCGTGGCGCCGGTCTCATAGCGGATGGGTACACCCAGCTCGTCGGCACGCCGTGCGAGCAGGTCCACGACCATGCCCGCACCGCCGGTGTCGCCGGGCTTGGGCACCTTGTGTCCGCGTGGCGCCGGAACAGCCTGATCGCGGTACGGCCACACCAGCTCGTTGCCCGTGAACATCAACCCTTCGGTGTTGGGCTGGATGACCGCCTTCTCCGGATAGAAGCTGCGTTCGAACTGAAAACCCAGCGCCTCAAGCCAATTGAAATGATCGACGCTTCCGTCGCAGTACAGACGGATCTTCTCCGGATCGGGATCCGGCGATACCGCCATGAGGTATTTGTACATTTCGTCAGCGCTGTCGGCATGTCCGGTGGCCTCCTGAACCGCGGTGCCGCCGCCGAGGTAGAAATGCCCGCCCGCCATGGCGGTGGTCCCGCCCGCCGTGGCGGCACGCTCAAGGGCGAGTACGCGTACGCCCGCCTCGGCGGCCGAGACGGCGGCACATCCGCCGCCCATGCCGAATCCGATGACCAGTACATCTACCTCGTCAGACCACTCCGTGACGTCCTGGACCGCTACGGTTTCCGGTATCGCTGCGCTCATGCCTGCTCACTCTTGATGTAGTCGTAGAACGCCCGGATTTCGGACGGGACATGGGCCAGTTCCATGTACGGCAACGCGGCCTCAGGTGCCGAGAGGTAGGCAAAGCGCATACCGCCGGGCATCACACCGTCTTGGACCACTGCCATGCCGCGTGCCGTGGCCTGGTGGACCGCAACGTCCATGTCGGGCGGTTCCACGCATACGTGGTGCAGCCCCGGGGGATGTTGTTCCAGAAACTCCGAATAGATGCTTAAACCGCTGACCGGGCGGATCAGTTCGAGTTGCATGTCGTCGAGGTAGCTCAGCGCGATGGTCGCGGTGAAGTCGGCCGGCGCACCGCGATAGGTGCACGAGTCGGGGCCGAAGTGCACATCTGGAATTCGCGTCCATTTCTTGACCCCGAATACGGCACTTAGCATGCCTTCCGTGGCGTCGAGATCATCAGTAACCCAAGCAATTTGGGTGACGCGTCCAAATCCAGAAACATCCGGCGGCATTGCCGATGTGGTCATGGGCCGATAGTAGCGTCCGCTGTGGCGCCGGCCACTTCAGCCCGCGGTATAGGCCTGCGTGGTGCGATCTGCCATGCCTCGGGCCTGCACTGTGTCCATACCGGAGGCAACGGCCGCCTCGTACCACCGTTCGCTGGAGCCGGCCATGAATGCGCGCCCCTCATCGCCGGCCGCCCAGGCCGCTCCCTCTTCGGGAGTAATCCGATCCTCAGGTGACGCGAGATATCCGGCCAGGCCCAGAATCCCGGAGTCCCAACCGACTCCGACGGCGCCCGGACCGAACTGCAGCCAGTGTTCGTCGTCGTCGCTGATATCGGAGATGTGTTCCAGGGTGAAGGTGGCCCGGTCGCCGGACTCGGGGGTAATCGTCACCTCGATCCAGCTGGTGGCGCCCATGGCTTCCCAGGACGCGCTGAACGAATGCGGCGCATCGCAGGTGAGCACGGTTCCAGATGCGTTGCCCTCCAATGAGTAATGGCCTCCGATGCGCAGGTCTCCGGTGACCGGCAGGAACCACCGCGGGATGCGTTCGGCGTTGGTACAGGCATCCCATAGGTCTTCAGCGGTGGTGTCGTAGGTCTGACTGACCGTCACAACGCGCGCCTCTCGTGCCTGGAATGTCCTGGTGCCGACCGTGCGGCGGACGGCGTTGAGCTGATGCTGAACGTCGATCACGAGATGTTCTCCTTGTCGTTTCGGGGGCTTGCGGATGCGCGGTGCCGCTTGCCGCGGGAGATCTCGGTGGCCAGCGCATCCAAATGCGGAGTCCAGTTGCGGCGAAAGGTGTCGAGCCAGCGGTCCACTTCCCGGAGCGGCGCGGCGTCCAGGCTGTAGAGACGCCGGGTTCCTTCGGTACGTACCGTCGCGAACCCGTTGTCGCGCAGCACCTTCAGGTGCTGTGATACGGCAGGCTGGCTTATCGCGAACTCCGACCGGATCACCTCGGTAACGGCACCCGAGGACATCTCCCCCGCCTGGATCAGCTCCAAAATGCGCCGGCGCACCGAGTCTCCGAGTATGTCGAAGGCGTGCACGCCGCAATATTAAAAGCCTGCACTTATATAAGTCAATAATTAAATACTAACCCCAGGTCAACGGATCGAGCTGCAGATAGAACTCCAACCGATCGGGGTCCGCACGTGTCCCGTACACGTCCAGGAACCGCCCACGTGCGGTTGCCGCCCGTGTGTCCTCGGGCCAGCTATCCCGCGAATTGGCGAAGAGCAATGCGAGATCCGCATGCCGATCCGCCAGCCCGAGCCTGCCGAGGTCGATGAGTCCGGCGACCGAAAAGCCGTCCGGAGCGATGAGGATGTTCGGCAGACACAAGTCGCCGTGGCATACGGCCAGGTCGCCGGTTTCCTGGGCGAGGCGCGCCGGTACGTCGGCCGCGACACGCGCCAGGAGCTCCGCTGCAGGAACATCACGGTCCTCATCGGGCAGGAAGTCCGGATTGACGGCATCGCGGGCCACCACGTCACGCGCCAGCGCCATCATCGCGTCCAGATTCCGCGTGAAAGGGCACTGTGCCGTCGGCAGTGCGTGCAGTCGGCGCACTGTCTCGGCGATGGCGGGCCACGCCCTGTCCAGATCGTCCGCGTCCAGCTGATCGGCGGGCGTGCCGCGAACGGCTGAGGTGATCAACACGGGGCCGCTGGGCCCCGGTGTCCATTCAAGGACCTTCGGGCCCGGGACATCCCGAGCGCTAAGCCAGTCGATGCGATCTCGCTCTGCCGCCAGGTCGGCACCGCCCGCTTTCGCGTAGCGCGTGCGGTCGGCCGACCGGTAGACCGAGGCGCCGGACTCCCCTGTTGTGACAGGTTCCCAGGCCGAGAGGTCGATCAAACGCCCGTCCAGGCCGAATCGAGCCGGTGCGCGACGTCGATGGTGCGTGCCGCCATGGCCTTCGGGTTATCGACCTCGTCGGCGACATACTTGGCGATGAACCGGCTGATCAGCTGATCGACGCCCGCCAGGATGCGCAACAGCTCGCCGCGAATGGTGTTTGAGGACACGTCGACGGTGATGTCTGACGGGCCGGGCGGTGCGACGTCGATGATCAGCTGGAGCGGCGCGGCGGCGCGGGCGGTCGCCTTCAGGTTGATGTTGCCCGCGACGTTGAATCGGCTCTTGTCGAGCTTCAGGTCGATCAACAGATCGATGGCCAACGGCACCTGAATGTCGAAGGTGATGGTCTCGCCGGCGTTCCGGGTGACGATCGGGTCCAGGATCTGGACCTTCGCAGTGACCTTGGCGATCTTTCCGGGCCCTTGAGCCATGGGGCCGACCTCGAACGGTTCGCCGGCGATCGACGCGACCGCCGCCCGTACGCGGGCCTCGCTGACGGCTATCTCGAAGAACGCCCTGCCGAATTCCTCATACGAGAGGTATTGGTGGCCACTCGCCTCGCTATCCATAGTGAGAGATACGGTCTCATGGACGGGGCCGGAAGTGTGAACTGTCGGAGTGTCCGTGTGTCAGAAACCCCGAATCCGCATCAATCGATGCGACCGTCGCATCAGTAGCAAACATGTGATGATCATTACGCAGCATGTAGGTGGCAAGATGCCATATTTGCGGCTATGCGCCGAGCGTAAACAGGCCGTCGATGCAAGCAACTGCTGGTCGCACCGGGGCGGATCGGTCTCAACCGCCCCGGCTCTCCGCGAGGGCATCGCTGGTGATTGCCCGGCGGACATTAGCCCTTCGTTCTTCGATCGTGCGGCCAAACTCCTGCATGAGCAAGGGGTTCCGGTGCACCAGCGTCTCGACCTGCTCGCGTTCGATCTGCACGACAGTGACTTCGCCAACGGCATACGCGCAACCGATCACCGGCTGGCGAGTGAGCGTGCTCTGCCCAAGAAATGAACCTTCGTCGATCGAGGTTAAGCCCTTCCAGGCGAGCGGCATACCAGATCCAGCGCAGGAAAGTCGCCTTCGCCTCGCCATCATCGTCAAAGGACAGCAGCGGGATAGTGGTGCCTTCGACGGCCCAGCTAGACGACTGATCACACGGAATCGCCGGACATTGGCCGCCGGCCGGCTCCTCGACTTACAGGATGTAGAGCATCTCCTGGTAGGTCGGCAGCGGCCACAGGTCATCGGCCACTATCCCCTCGAGCATGTCGGCGGCGGCTCGCACCGCATCCATCGCGGGTAGCAGGCTCTTGGCGTGCTCCGCTTCCTCCAGCGCGCTGACGGCGGAGTCGCTCTCGATTCCCTTCTTCAGGTCGGCGAGGGCCGCGACGAGGTCGGCGATGGGGCCCGATACATCCTCCAGCAAGGTGGTGCTGGGCGACATCCCGGCGGCCTTCAGCGCGGCGACGTTCTGCGCGATCTCAGTCTGGTAGCGCAGTGCCGCGGGTAGCACGACTGTCGAGGCCAGCTCGAGGGACAGTTTCGCCTCGACGTGAATCGTCAGCGCGTACTGCTCAAGACCGATCTCGTAGCGGCTGTGCATCTCCCGGTCGTTGAAGACCTTGTACTTGTCGAACAACTCCAGGGCTTCGGGCTTGATCAGCTCCGGGAGCGCGTCCAAGGTGGTCTTGAGATTCGGCAGGCCCCGAACGGCCGCCTCGGTTTGCCATTCCTCCGAGTAGCCATCCCCGTTGAACACCACGTCGCCGTGTTCGGTGATGATGTCGGTGAGAAGCTGCTGAACGGCCTCGTCGAAGTCGGTGCCGTCGGCAACTTCCTTTTCCAATACGGTGGCAATGTAATCCAGCGATTCCGCCATGATCGTGTTGATCGTGACCATCGGTGCGGCAACTGTCTGCATCGAGCCGGGAGCGCGGAATTCGAAACGGTTCCCGGTGAACGCGAAGGGGCTGGTTCGGTTGCGGTCGCCCGGATCGGTAGGCAGGACCGGCAATGTATCGACGCCGATAATCATGCTGCCCTTACCTTTTGACGACGTCGCCGCACCCTTGGCAATCTGCTCGAACACATCGGCCAGCTGATCGCCGAGGAAGATCGAGATAATTGCCGGCGGAGCCTCGTTCGCGCCGAGACGGTGATCGTTGGTCGCCGATGCCACTGAAACCCGCAGCAGCCCACCGAATTTGTGTACAGCACGGATTACCGCGGCGCAGAAGACCAGGAACTGCGCGTTCTCATGTGGTGTGTCGCCCGGCACCAGCAGGCTGCCAAACTGCGAGTTCCCCAACGAGAAGTTGACGTGCTTGCCGGAACCGTTGACACCGGCGAAGGGCTTCTCGTGGAACAGGCACTCCATGCCGTGCTTCTTGGCGATCGTCTTGAACGTCGTCATGAGCAACTGCTGATGGTCCGAGGCAATGTTGGCCCGCTCGAACATCGGAGCGATCTCGAACTGCCCAGGCGCAACCTCGTTATGCCGGGTCTTGGCCGGGATACCGAGCTTGAACAGCTCACGCTCGGTATCCATCATAAATCCGAGAACACGCTCGGGCACCGCGCCGAAGTAGTGGTCGTCGAACTCCTGACCCTTGGGCGGCTTGGCGCCAAACAGAGTACGACCCGCGTTGATCAGATCCGGGCGGGCCAAGAAGAAGTGACGGTCCACCAGAAAGTACTCCTGCTCGGGACCGCAGAACGACACGATGTGATCAAAGTTGCTGTGGCCAAACAGTTTAAGAATACGCTCGGCGTGCTCCCCCATCGCCTGCTGGCTGCGCAGCAGCGGGGTCTTGTGATCCAGAGCCTCACCGGTCATCGACACGAACACAGTCGGGATGCACAGCGTGTTGCCGTTGGGGTTTTCGAGGATGTACGCGGGGCTGGTGACATCCCAGCCTGTGTACCCCCGGGCCTCAAAGGTGTTTCGCAGGCCGCCGCTGGGGAAGCTGGACGCGTCCGGCTCGCCCTGGATCAGGGTCTTGCCTGCGAACTCGGCCAGAGTCGCACCGTCACTGATTGGTTCAAGGAAGCTGTCATGCTTTTCCGCGGTCAGACCAGTCAATGGGTAGAAGACGTGCGCGTAGTGTGTCGCACCCTTCTCAAGCGCCCAGTCCTTCATCGCCGAGGCAACGGCATCGGCCACAGCCGGGTCCAGCTTGGCGCCCTGCTCGATGGTGGCGGTCACGGACTTGTAGACCGACTTGGGAAGCCGCTGTTGCATGACGGCCTTGCTAAAGACGTTCGCGCCGAACACTTCACCCGGCTCTTCGCCGACCACGAAGCTGATTGCCGGCGGCACGTAGGCCTCGACGTTGTTGATCGCCTGCAGCCGAACAGCATTTCCGCTCAATTGACTTCCTATCGCCGTGACGTGCCCGCAACTGATTTGCGAGCGACCAACGTGGCTACGTTAGGGACAACCGATAGCCGGGATGTTTCGCACACATCAACAGCAGAATGCGTAGCTGTGGAACTCCCCCTAACTTGCTGCATGGAGTTCGACTCGCGCTGAGCACTCACAGAGATGCAACACGCAGGAGCCGCGTTCGACAACCTGTTTGCCCCCAGTACCGCTGTTTGATACTGATGGAAGGTGACGATTCGACGCGCGTTCATCACTGGCGCAAATGGATTCGTGGGCCGCGCACTCTCGCGGCACCTCCGCGCCTCGGGCTGGGAGACCCGCGGCGTCGATCTGGCGGCGGACCCCACACACGACGTCCGCGCCGGAGATATCAACGTTGAGGGTCCGTGGCTAGCCGACGCTGCGGCCGCGGATGCGATCTTCCACACCGCAGCAATAGTGTCGAACACCGCAGCGGCCGACGCGGCCTGGCGCATCAATGTGCTTGGCACGAAAAAGGTTATCGATGCCACGTCACCAGGGGCGGTGTTCGTACACCTATCGTCGGTTCGGGCGTTCTCGGACATCGACTTCCCCGATATGGTCACCGAAGATCATCCTGTCCGAACCGACGGGAACACCTACGTTGACACCAAGATCGCAAGCGAACAAGTGGTACTGCAGGCTCACGCGGCCCACCGGATCGATGCGCGGATCGTACGCCCAGGTGATATCTACGGGCCCGGATCCCGGCCGTGGACACTGCTGCCCCTCGAGATGATCCGCGGTAACCAGTTCGTGTTGCCCGCGATGGGAAAGGGCATCTTTTCGCCGATCTACATCGATGACGTCATTGACGGCATCACGAGCGTGGCTACCTGCGATGCGGCACGCGGCCAGATCTTCACCATCTCGGGAGGCGCTGGGGTCTCCTGTGCACAGTTCTTCGGCCACTACTACCGCATGCTCGGTAAGCGCGGCCCCTTGGTGCTACCCACCACCGCTGCGATTGGCTTAGCCAGAGCGAAGACGTCCATCCTCGCGCTGTCGGGCAGAACAACTGAAGCCAATGCCGCCTCCGTGCGATACCTCACCAGGACCGGAACCTACTCGATTGCCAAAGCACAGAGCGTTCTGGGGTTCAGGCCCCAGTTCACTCTCGAATCCGGCATGCAAGCGACCCAAACCTGGTTACAGAGCCAAGGGCTCCTGGGATGACAAAAACCACCTGTAAACAGGTGGTTTTTGTGTTGTCGGGCTGACAGGATTTGAACCTGCGACCACTTGACCCCCAGTACAGATACGAAGGCGCTATCACTGGTCAGGGAGGTTTTCGCAACGTTCGCTTGTGTGCGCCGATCTGGCGATTGTGTGAGGGTGCGCATGCCGTGCGGTCCCCGCATGGTCCCCACCGCCTTCAGGTACGCGAGTTTATTCAGGCCGGATGGGGATCTACTACGGACAGAGATTCCCCGCACCGGCTGTTCCACACCTGCCTCGGGCGGCGTTCATAGAGGGATGCACCGCTGCCGTTGGCGTTGCGTTTAGGGCAAGGCCCCCAACCATGGCCGCTTGTCGGTGCACACGTGCTGAAGTGAAATCCGATGCATACGCCAGATAGATTGGAGTGCAGTAATCTTGGTCCGGGCGCCCCACTCCGCTGGGAGGCGCCCGGGCCAAGAAGTATGCGCTTTGGCGCTCTTGTCGCGTGTACTAGGGGCAGGTGACTTCGATTTCGAAGGGCTTCTCAATCGGTTGCATGGGGTTGGCTGTGTCCACGCCGGTTGCCGTGCCGGTCACGGTGTATTTCTTGCCATCTTTTGTTGCGGTTGCCTTTCCACCTGGAGCCCCGTCCGCAAAGCCCAGGGTCACACCGTCGATGTTGCCCAGGCCTACCGAGGTCACTTTGGGCGAATCGCCGTCGGATAGCACCACGGCGATTGCCTGCATCCCGGCGCCCATTCCGATATTGACTTGCCCGGCTGCAGTGGAGCACGCGATAGCGCCTTCGACCTTTTTTTCTTTGCCGTCCACGACCACTTTGGCGCTGCTATTCGTCGCTGCGGCACCACCTTCGGCGCTGACCGTGGTCTTTTCCGCTGAAGAGGGCGCCGATTCGTTCTTGTCACCCGAACACCCAGCCAAGCCCAAAGCGATGATCGCCCCTGCTCCTATGACAACTACACTGCCGGTGCGCTGCATTGCGTTCTCCTTCACGATGTTTCGGCGCCCAGCCAGACGGTCACACGTTAAAGCTGGGCGCACAATCAATCTCGAAACTGCACCGTAGCCGATCACCCGATAGGAATGGCTAAGCCTTGGCGAATTCTTAGACCGCCATTGGCTTCTCGCTACGCTCGGGTGCCGAGGGCCGTTGTGCTTGTTGACCGGCTATCCCGCGTGGAGTAATTCTCAGCAACACAAATATTAAGTATGATTCTTAGTATTGACTTATGTGGCCTTAATCTGCGCCGGGCCCGGATGGGATGGTGTTCGGTTTTGAACGCGACTTCGCGCAAGGTTCCAAACACCGGTACGCCGTTGCCGCGTGCGCTCGATGGAGCCGCGGTGTGTCCGTATGCTCAGTTCGATGAATTGCGCTGAGGGTGCCGTGACGGTTCCGGTGACCGCTCGCACTGAGTATGTGACCAGACGTCATCGATGGTCGGCTCTTGCTGCGGGGGCGGTTTTAGCGTCCGGGCTGATTGCGCTGACGGGGCTCAATTATGCCGGCGCGTCGGGGGCGTTAACCGGGTCGGTAGTGGCCGTCCTTATCACTGTCGGGTTGGCTGCGGTGGCCTATGGGCGTCTCGGCGCACCGGGGGCGGTCCAGCTCACCGTTGACCGGGACAGCGTTCATTTCGGCGACGAGACTCACGGGGTTGTCAGCTACCAGCTCGCATCGCTGGTTGCGATGAGCCAAGACGGTCCAGCCAGCGAAACGTTGGTGGACATGGATATCCGGCGCCTGATGGTGCGAGGCCAGAAGTATTTGACGCTGACCTTCGCCACGGACGGCGGAGACGATGAGTGGCGGGTCGCTGTTGTCGGATCAGATCCCGCGGTCGCGCACATAGTCAGTCGTATCCACGCCGCACTGTCTGAGTCGCCGCCTGAAGACGTCCCGTCTGATGTCGGTTCGGGTGCGCGGATTGCTGATGCCGGTACCGATGAGGCGGCTAAACGGTTGTGGGAGTATGCCTGTCAGCGTCACGACGATATTCTCGGCGCGTACGGCGCCTACGAATTGGACCCGGCGAGCTTGTTGCGTTACCCGGCTATCACCGATGTGACCGCCGAACCTACCCAGATGTTCCACGTCGCCCTCGATCGGGCACAGGCCTTGCGCACCGAGGCATACCCTGGTAACCGGAGCCTGGCCGACGCCTACGGGCAGGCTGTAGTGGCATTACGCCGAGCCTGGATCGCATGTGAATCGTATGGCAAGAAGGTTGGGACCTCTTACCTCGAACCGGCCGACCGAACCGAAATGGGCACGGCAGTAAAGCTTTACAACCACGCTATATCGGGCGCGACGCCCGCAGAACAAGCCGCCTATTACGGCCGTGTCCGAGACATCATCACCAAACTCGTCGAGCGGGGTGTTCTGCATCCACCCAAAGTGCAATTGGCGCAACTAGAAGCTGTGACTCGCCGGGCCATCGAGGCGGGGCAGCCGACCTAAGATCACCAGTCAGCGGGACCCAGGGGCCAGGAATCGACCATCTAGCGAATACGTCCCCGACGCTGCGTCGACACCGGCGAGCTCCACGCGGATCGCCAACCGGAACGGGTCGATCACCTGGTCGCCTACCCAGATGTCGACGGCCTCGCGTTCATAGGGCTCAAGGGCACCGCGCTGCATCGCCTGTGCCCGAACAGATTCGAAGACCTCCGCCGAAACATCGTCGAAGGCAAATGGTTGCGATGCTGAACGGTAGGATTTATCGGTGACCTTCGGGATTTCTCCTGGCACCAGGACAATCTGGCCGGATCGATCACCGGTTACAAACTCCAGCACCACACCACCAGTGTTCTGGACCTCACTTGGCCGCGCGATGGGGGTGGCCCGGTGGCTGCCCCGGATCTCGAAGTCGGTCAACACTCGATCTGATGCGGTGATTCCCGCCAGTCTCAGGGCATCCCGAGCCCTCTGGAACGAAACAGCGAAATCTGCCGGATCGAAGATCTCACCCACGGTGCCATTCGGAAGTGCGTTGATGCTTCTGCGGCCGAATGAGCCGGTCAGGATCACCGGCGCGCCCGGGCCTGATCGCTTAATCTCCAGTGTCCCCAGGGCGCTCAACCGTTGAGCCGAATCAGCTTGATGGGCCATCTTCTCGATGAGTGCGCCCAAATCGATCGATGCGATCTCGCCGGCAGTGAAGGTACTGTCCTTGCGTAGAACCTGCGGTGAGGCTGTGGTGAACGCATCTCCATTGTTATTGATATAGACAATGCTCACCGCGCCGTTCGTGGGGTCCAGTACCGTGCCATAGTCCGAGCCGCTGCCGGTGAAGCGTAGATCGAGCAGATTGTTGGTGGCGGCAGGACCGAACTGTTCGGTGATGGCCCGGATCATGCCGTCTCGGCGAGCATTGAGTTCCATGCTCTTCGACTTGGAGTCATTGTGCACACTCGGCGTCGACGCTGCAGGCGTGGTCAATGAAATGTGCCAGGCATCGCCGACACCGAAGAGCGCGGCCGTTGCCACCAGGATAGACAGCGCCGGAGAGATCAACGCCCACGTCCGGCGGCGATCGTTGAAGCTTGGCGTGCCCGGTACTTCCCGTGAAGGCAACCTATCCGGTGCCAGTGCGGTGACCGGACTGTCAGCCAGAGACTTGAAGTCCTCGCCTGACATCGACGCTATCCACCGCCCCTGATACTCGGTGTCATGCGGTGGACTGATCGTCGCCACCATCAAAGTCGGTTGCAGATCGCCGTCACCAACACTGCTACGGGTTAGTGCCTCGATTCGGGTCGGCACTCCATCCGAAGCTGCCGCAAGACGAAACCTCTCATACTCGGAAGCACGGGAGACCCGCAGCACAACCGCGAGCCCCACCGTCACAAGTGGTATCCCCACAATCAACGACACCGGCCAAGGGTTATAGGAGCCGAGTCCAATACCAATCCCAATGACGGCACCAGCCGCACCGACCCAGCCAACACGTCGCGTCGCGCGATTCATCAAACCCCCTGCCGACGACGGTCTCTTGATGCTAGTAGCGCGCCTCAAGAAGATCCATGTGGCTTGAATTGTCGACAGTGTGTGATTCCACTGCGCGGCAGCGTGCGCGGGCCGAGATGAGAGGATCGAATTTCCGGTAGTGCCATACTCGTACAGCGGAGGTGCCTGCCAGTGTCCGATACACGATTGGCCGCGCTCACGGCGCGTGTCGAGTACACCGATCCGGTGATGCGTGCCCGCACGGCGGTCGTCGGCGGTCTCGTCTTGCTGGGGCCGACTCTGCTGGTCGTCCTCAAGCTGCTCGACGCTGCACCGACAGCGATCATCGCTGCCGGTGGCGCCGCGCTCATGCTGGCATTCGTACTGCGGTTCTTCGGACCGGCCGCCAGCCGCCGGGCGTCGGTGCGGCTGGGCATCATCGATGACCATGTGGTGATCGGTGACGAGGTCATCGGCCACCAGGATCTCGTGCGCTCGCTGGCAGAGGTCGTCTCCGTCGAGGTCAGCGACACGCTGGCCGACCGCACCCTGATACATCCCGACGCCGGTGTGTATCAAGTCATGGGCTCGCAGTACCTCACGATCGGGTTCCAGTCCCGCGATGTCGGCTCATCGACCTCGGTGCAGACGGTTAAGGTGGCGGCAAACGCGTCTGATCCAGTGGCGGAGACCATCATCGAAGCGCTGCGTGACGCCGCGCCCACCGACGTGAAGCCGGCGACCGAATCGGTGCTGTCCCCTGCCGCAGCCTCACCGGCAGCCGACGAGCGGCTGTGGGGCGTCGCCCGCCAGATTCACGATTCGGTGCTCACCGAATACGGCCGCTACGAACTCGACCCGGCGCTGTTCCTGCGCTACCCGGGCGTCACCGACGTGACCCGCGGACCGGTGATGGACTTCCAGATTGCCCTGGCCGAGGCGCAGGCGCTGCGCACCGACAACTATCCCGGCGATCCTGCCCTTGCCGGCCGTTACCGTGCCGCGGCCGACACCCTGCGCCGGGCCTGGGTGCGCTGCGAAGCCGACGGCAAATCGGCTGCGCTCGGTGATCTTCCAGCTGCGGCCCGCGCCGACCTCACCACCGCAGGCAAGCTGCTGGCCCACGCCGAGGGCACCACGCACGGTGCAGAAAAGGCTGCCTACCTGCGACGTGTGCAAGACACCTTGGCCCGGTTGACCGACCGTGGCGTCCTGCACCCACCGCTGCAAGTCCTAGCAGCGATCGAGGCCGCCGCCCGTCGGGCGCTGGAGCCCTGACAGTCAGCTCTCCGCGCCGAGGTACTGACCTGTGCGCAGCTCGTAGAGCAAGCTGTCCTCGGAGTCGGCGTGGCGGTATTCCACCCTCGCCACCGGCCATGACGGGTTCGGGCGCGACCGGGTAAAGATTGTCAACGACAGCTCCCGCCGGTCGACGTCGTCGACACCCAATCGGCGGGCGGCGTCGTCGAGTATGGCGCGCAGCCGCGTCGGGTCGATGTCCTGGACGGCGAACGGCGTCGGCGTGGAGTCGGCAGGGCCGATAACGCCCTCGACGGGGAATTTGCCCGCATCCACATCGATCTTGCGTTTCTCCTCGCCGATGTTGGCTTCGACGTCGAATGTCCCGTATTGAGTCGACGAGGTATAGAAGCGGAAGTGACTGAGCATCGCTTCTGCCCCTGGCGGCCACTGAGTGGCAACCACTTTCACGACTTGACGCATCGTCTCGGCGACGTCAATGACATCCCACCACGGCGCGACGGTGCCGTCGGGAAGCACCTCGACGACGACACCGCTCTCCATATTCAACCGCAGGCGCAGCGCACGTCCCGCGTCAGCATCGAGGCGCCGCAACACGATTGATCGCACCTCATCGGTGCCCTTCGGAAACATATCCGAGGTCCGCGCGACGACATCGCGGATGTTGAGCGTCACGAAATCCTGGTCGGTGAAGATGTTTCTGGTGCGCGCGTCGTCGCGGTTGTCGACCTCCGGCTCGCTCTGCCCGAACGTCTTGGTGTAGCGATGATGGACATAACGATCACCCCCGCGATGCGCGTCAACGGTCCAGCCTTCTGTGTCCGAGGACACGAGCAGCAGCGTCGACAGCGCGCCGGGATCGACGGCCCGGACGTGGGCCAACGCCGTTTCGAACAGATCGACGACCGTAGCACCGTCTTTACGCTCATCGACCAACGGCACTGCGGTGGTGACGGATCGGGGCAGCGACAGTGCGAACACATGCCCCGGGACAGTAGTCAACACCGTGAGCGCAACAGCCAGGGTAACGGCCCCCGAGAGCGCTGCCTGCGCCGGCGGCCGACCGGAAAAACTAGGTGAGACCGTATCGCCGGGCGCAGGTACGTCTCGAGCAGGTATGCGGACCTCTTGCCCCGAGGCCGCGCGACGCACCTGCTCATCGGACATCGGTAGGCGCAGCATCACATCCCGTGCCACATCCCCAGGCACCGTGACGGTCCCCGTGAGCAGAGCTTCGTCGTCACCACCGAGCGGATCGGCACTGCGATCGATCGCCATAGCCCGGAACGGGACGTCAGCGATGCCTGTGCCCCCTCTCCGCTCTGGTGGGCGGATCGCTACGGCAATACCGGCCACGACCAAGGGGATCGCGATCAGCAGCCAGGCCAGGGTGCTGAAAGCTGCGATTCCGATACCAGCCCCGAGCAGAACGCCGGCCAGACCGCCACGCAGAAATGAACGAGGAAACATCCGCCCGAGGATATCTGCACTGCAGATCGCGAACCATTACCGCACCGTTCCCACAGATCCCCTATTTGAAGCAATGGACCCCCTTCTGCCGCCATCGCCGACACTCGGCCATCCCATCCTCCAACCCTGTCGATCGAAGATAGTGCCGTCCAGAGAGGGGAACCCCTGACTATCGGACAAGTGCGGTCCAACAGTCGGCAACGAACAAACTGGTCCCCGCCGGAAACCCGGCGAGGGCACCAAAACCGCCTCCTACCTGGTCGGGCTGACAGGATTTGAACCTGCGACCACTTGACCCCCAGTCAAGTGCGCTACCAAGCTGCGCCACAGCCCGCCGCCGCGATGAGCAGCAGACGGAAGCCTACCGTAGGTGTGGCGAGATCCTGAACTCGGATTCCGATCGACGAACCCGAATTTCTGAAATCACTTGTGTCACAACAAAATCATCCGCAACATTTGCCGACTGGTTGTCGGAGTGGCGTCCTACAATTTCGAACATGCGTTCGCATAATAGATGCCGAGGCAAGCCAGGTCCTCGCGGAGCTGGCCGGCGCCCTCGACGCGTTGTCGGAACTGGATCCGCAGACCCTTACGCAGGGTGACCGTCTCGCCGTCCTACGCGAGGTCGAGGCATTCGTGCGCCGGATTCCCGCCGCCACCCACGGGCTTGTGAATGAACTTGTGGCCGATCATGTTCCGGGCGCGTTCGGTGGCATCAACCCGCACGACGTCCTCGCCGATGCGCTCCGGATCACCCGCTCCGACGCCCGACGGCGCATCCGGGACGCCGCGGAACTCGGGACAAGGGTCACCCTCAGCGGTGACCGGATCGAGCCGGTGCTCGCGGCCACCGCCATGGCGCAACAGGCGGGCATCGCCGGGTGTGATCACATCGCGGTTATCCGCCAGTTCTGGGACCGACTCCCCCGCGCCGTCGATGCGGTAACCCGGGCGGCCGCTGAGAGGCAGCTGGCGGAGCTCGCAGGAACGCTGCGGCCCGACGAGCTCCGCAAGGCCGCGGACAGACTCCTGGCCTATCTCGATCCCGACGGGAGCTTCACCGGCGACGCCGACCGTGCTCGACGGCGAGGGTTCAGAATGGGGCGTCAGGGTGTCGACCTCATGACGCCCGGGGAATTCGACCTCGACCCCGAGCTACGTTCCTATCTCGACGCGATCTTCGCCAAGTACGCAGCACCGGGCATGTGCAACCCCGATGACGAAAGACCTTGCGTAGGTGATGATTCGGACGTAGATGCGGCGCGGCGGGATGGTCGAACCGTCGCACAGCGGCAGCATGATGCGCTGAAGGCGGTCTGCCGGTCCGTCTTGTCATCGGGTGAGCTGGGTCATCATCGCGGATTGCCGGTGACTGCGGTGGTCACCGCAACGCTGCGTGAGCTCGAAGCTGGCTCGGGTAACGCGGTGACCGGCGGGGGCTCACTCCTGCCGATCACCGATGTGATCCGGATGGCCAGTCACGCCCATCATTATCTGGCCATCTTCGATGACGACGGTCGCGCGTTGCATCTGGGGCGGGCGAAACGGATCGCCACCGAGGACCAGCGAATCGTGTTGACCGCCAAGGATCGTGGCTGTACCTACCCCGGCTGCGATCAACCCGCGTATCACTGCCAGGTGCACCACATGGACGAGTGGGCTCACGGCGGCAGCACCGATATCGACTCCCTCACGCTCGGCTGCGAAGGGCATCACAAGCTACTGGGAGCCGAGGACCAGCACTGGAGAGCAGTACGCGGCCCGGACGGCCGAACCTGGTGGATCCCACCCACGCATGTCGATCCGGCGCGCTCACCGCGTATCAATTGGTTCCACCATCCGGATGGCTACCTACGGGAGTAACACGACATCGGCCCCGCCGGGGGTTAACCCGACGGGGCCGATGGGGCCAAGAGGCTTAGTTCGAGCCGCTTGCGTGATCCGGTGTGATTACTCCGGGATGGTCAGAACCTGACCCGGCTGAATCAGATCGGGGTTGGCAACGCCGCTCGCGTCGGCGATCTTCTGGTACTGGTTGCCGTCGCCGTAGAAGCGCTCCGCGATGGCCCACAGGGTGTCACCCGACACGACCGTGTAGGTGCGGGGCTCCGGGGCAGGAGCAGGCTCCTCCACGGCGGCCGGAGCAACCTCGACGGACTCGGCCGGGGCGACCGGGGTGTCGGTCTGGGTGCCCGAGGACCACACGGAGTCGGCGCCTGCATAGAGCACCAGGTTGCGGTCGTCCTGCAGAACCAGCTTCACGTCGGAACGGCCCTCGGTGTTGCTGCTCCACAGCGCGCCGCCACCGTTGTCGTAGACCACGAAGTTTCCGTCGCTCTGCACCTCTGCACGGCCAGCGCTGTGTCCGCTGGTGTCGGAGGCCCACACGGGGCTGCCGCCGTCGGTCAGAACCAGGTTGCCGTCATCCTGCAGAGTCAGGGTGTACGCGCCGTTGTTCGAGGTGAGGCTCTGTCCCGAATCCAGCTTCTGACCCTGGGTGAGTGTGTCCGCCACTGTGTTGCGCCTTTCGTAGGTGGTTTTGCTACCGCCGCAGGATGGTAGACGGTCAAACTAGCCTAGGTCGGCAAACCGAAAAAGTGGGCGATTCGGATCGGGTAGATCTCAACATGGGTGCGAATATTGGGTGAACGGAGCCTGAGAGCGCAATGTGCACAGGGTCCTTTATCTTGTGCCCGTTGCTATCTCGCCGCCAGTTAGCGCTTGGGCCCGCGCTTCTCGCGTACTCGCACATTCACCCTGATGGGAGTGCCTTCGAAGCCGAAGCTTTCGCGCAATCGACGTTCGAGGAATCGGCGGTACCCCGCCTCGAGGAAACCGGTGGTAAATAGCACGAAGGTGGGCGGCCGTGAGGTGGCCTGAGTGGCGAACAACACACGCGGCTGCTTCCCGCCGCGCACCGGCGGCGGCGTCGCGGCAACCACTTCCTTGACCCAGGTATTGAGCTGACCGGTAGAGATACGCGAGTCCCAGGACTGCAGTGCAGACTCCAGCGCGGGCACCAGCTTCTGGATGGCCCGCCCACTCTTGGCCGAGATATTCACGCGCTGCGCCCAATTGAGCTGCGCAAGCTGAAGGTCTACTTCACGTTCAAGGAGATCGCGGCGATCCTCGTCCACCAGGTCCCACTTATTGAACGCCAGTACCAATGCGCGCCCGGATTCGACGACCATCGACAGCACCCGCTGGTCCTGTTCGGTGATGGGCTGGGATGCGTCCAGAAGCACGATCGCCACCTCGGCGGCCTCGATGGCTCCATGGGTGCGCAGCGAGGCGTAGTACTCATGACCCGAGGCCTGGCCAACCTTGCGGCGCAGACCAGCCGTATCGACGAAACGCCAAGTCTTACCGCCGAGTTCGATCAAGGTATCCACTGGATCCACGGTGGTCCCGGCAGTGTCGTGCACCACCGACCGCTCGTCGCCGGACAGCTTGTTCAGAAGAGAGCTCTTGCCCACGTTGGGTTTTCCGACGAGGGCCACACGCCGCGGTCCGCCCTCCCCCGACCCTCGCGCTGACACCTGAGGCAGATCGGCGACCACGCGATCGAGCAGATCCGCGACACCGCGCCCGTGCATGGCGCTGATAGCGATGGGCTCGCCCAACCCCAGCGACCACAGTGTTGCGGCGTCCGCCTCGGCACGGTCGCTATCAACCTTGTTGGCCGCCAAGAAAACTGGCTTACCCGAGCGGCGCAGCAGCTTCGCCGCGTCTTCGTCGGTCGAGGTGGGACCCACCGTCGCATCGACCACCAGGATGATCAGATCCGCGGTGGCCATCGCATGCCGCGCCTGTTCGGCCACCAACTGTTGCAGGCCGGTCGCATCGGCCTCCCAGCCACCCGTGTCCTGCACGGTGAATCGGCGATCCAGCCATTCGGCCGGATACGAGACGCGGTCCCTGGTCACCCCGGGAATGTCCTGTACGACCGCTTCGCGCCGCCCGATGATGCGGTTCACCAAGGTTGACTTGCCGACATTCGGGCGACCGACCACCGCCACCACCGCGGGCGGGGCGCTCGGCTCCTCGGTTTCCTCGACTCCATCGAATTCGTCGAGTTCCCACTCGCTTTCGTCGACCCATGTGCCGTCGGTCATCGGGATGCCCCTGCCTTTGTGCGAACGAGGTCCAGCAGGTGGGCCACCACCTCATCCTGTGTCATGTCGCTGGTGTCGACCTCTATCGCGTCCTGGGCCGGACGCAACGGTGACACCGCCCGGGTCGAGTCCAGATGATCGCGGCGCTGCACGTCGGCAAGCACGCGCTCGTACTCGTCGGCCCCACCGCCCGAGACATTCTGTGCGTTACGGCGCTGGGCCCTGGCCTGTGCCGATGCCGTGAGGTAGATCTTCACGTCGGCCTCGGGCAGCACGACGGTACCGATATCGCGGCCCTCGACCACCACGGCGCCACCACTGCCCTCGGCCAGCTCACGCTGCCGTCGCACCAACCGCTCACGTACCTCCGGAACCGCGGACACCGCGGACACCGCGCCAGTCACCTCGGTCCCCCGGATGGGAGTCGACACGTCCTCTCCAGCGAGCAGAGCCGTCTGCGCATCCGGATCGGACCCGACCGACATGGGCACCTCACCGGTGGCCGCGGCGATGGCCGCCGGATCGGTGAGATCGACACCGGCACGCAACACCCAGAGCGTCACGATGCGGTACATCGCACCGGTATCCAGATAGGCGGCGCCGAGCTGCCGGGCCAATTCCTTGGCCACCGAGGACTTTCCGGTGCCCGATGGACCGTCGATGGCCACTACGACGCGACTCACAGCCCCACCGCCTTGTACAGCGAGCCGATCTCATCGCGACCCAGGGCGCGGAGGCTTCCCGGACGCTGATTGCCCAGCGTCACATCGCCAATCTTGGTGCGCACCAATTCCACTACCGGATGCCCCACGGCATCCAGCATCCGGCGCACAATGCGATTGCGCCCCTCGTGCAGGGTCAGCTGGAGCATGGTCTGGCCGTCGGTGGTGCCGAGGAATTTGAAATCGTCGACCTTGGCGGGGCCGTCGGCGAGTTCCACGCCGTCGCGCAGCTGTCTGCCAAGACTGCGCGGTATGTTGCCGGCCACCGTGGCGATGTACGTCTTGGGCACCTCATAGGACGGGTGCATGAGGCGGTGCGTCAGCTCTCCGTCATTGGTCAGCAGGATCAGTCCGACGGTTTCGGCATCCAGACGGCCGACATTGCGGACACCCTGGTTGCTGCGCACCCGCTCTTCGATCAGCTTCCCGATGCACGGGCGGCCACGATCGTCCGACATGGTTGAGAGCATCCCGTACGGCTTGTTGAGCGCCAGATACACCAGCTCGGAGTTCATGATCACCCGCGCACCGTCGACGCGAACCACGTTGACGGCGGGATCGATTCGCCGGCCCTGCTCGGTGACGATCTCGCCGTCCACCTCCACGCGGCCGTCGAAAATCATCCGCTCGGCAACCCGGCGTGACGCAATTCCCGCCTGCGACAACACCTTCTGTAGCCGAATTCCTTCTTCGCTCATCGTTCAGTCCTGATCAACAGTAAAGGCGGGCGCGGCACCGGATCCGGCACCGTCCGCAGACGTCCGGTCGAGCCGCGCAAACCTCGGCTCGTCGCCAAGGTTCTCGGATAGGTCATCGATCACGTCGATATCGGGAAGAAGCGGCGCGATATCGGGAAGATCCGACAGTGACGTCAGCCCGAGCCGCTCCAGGAACAGCTCGGTGGTGCGGAACATCACGGCACCGGACTCGTCATCGGTGCCGGCCTCGGCGATCAGCCCGCGCATCAGCAGCGTCCGCATCACGGCATCGACGTTCACACCGCGAACGGCACTGACGCGCGATCGCGTCACCGGCTGCCGGTAGGCCACCACGGCAAGGGTCTCCAGCGCCGCTCGGGTCAACTTCGAACGTGCACCGTCCAGCAGCAGCTTCTCCACGTAGGGGGCGTACTGGGCGCGGGTGTACATGCGCCAGCCATCTGCGGTCTCACGCAGGTCGATACCGCTCGTGCGGTCAGTCAGGATCTCGGAAATCCGTTGCAGCGCTTCGGCTACACGATCCAGCGGCTGCGCGACGACGGTGGCCACCGCGGCCGCACTGATGGGTGTATCCACCACCAGCAACAGCGCTTCGAGAGTGCTGCTGAGTTCCTCATCGGTCATCGGGACGAACTCGTCCGATTCCTCCAGGAGGGGTTCTGCTGAGGGGTCGAGCTCGGTGGACTCCTCCGACCCCTCGACAGAGGTCGTCTGCTCACTCATGTGTAGTCCACTGCCTTTTCTAGATCATCCTGCGCCGGGCGCTCACCGGTCCATGAAACTTGGAGCGGTCCAAGCGGTTCGGATTGCTCGAATAGTACCGCCTTGGAGCGGTAGAGCTCGAGGACGCCCAGGAAACGGGCCACGATCTCAATGGGCACCGTGCACTCGGCCACCAACTCGGTAAAGGTCATCCACTGCCCCGCGCCGCGTTCGGCCAGCAGTTCAACCATCCGTTTGGCGTGCTCAGGCACCGAAACGCGGGGAATATGCAGATGGCTGAGGCCCACCGTCGGCACCGGCCGCGGCGTAAACGCACTGGCCGCGAGCTGGGCGAATTGGTCGCCATCGAGTCCCAGGTGCACCGGCGGCAACAACTCGCTGAACCGCTCCTCCAACGCCACCGCACGCGGATATGAACGCAGCGCGGCGGCCTCCAGTTCGGCGAACATCTCCGCCACGTGCTTGAAGGCCCGGTACTGCAGCAGCCGCGCGAACAGCAGGTCCCGGATCTCCAGGAGAGCCAGGTCGTCGGCGTCGTCCACCTGGCCCGACGGCAGTAACCGCGCCGCCTTGAGGTCCAGCAGTGTGGCCGCCACCACCAGGAACGCGGTGACCTCGTCCAGGCTGTAGGTATCGCCCAGCGACTTGGTGTACGCGATGAACTCGTCGGTCACCTGATGTAGCGACACCTCGGTGACATCGAGCCGATGCTGCGAAATCAGTTGCAGCAGAAGGTCAAACGGACCCTCAAAGTTTGTGAGACGAATCCGGAAACCGTGCGTTTCGGACGCAGCCGCCTCCGGGGCCGCGGAACCGGGCTCAGCAGAGGTCTCGACCGGATGAGACACAGCCAGCTCTTCCGGTACCTCAACCGTCACGATTCGAACCGGTCGATTACCTCGCGAGCCAACGAGATATACGCCTGGGCACCGGAGGATTTGGGCGCCCACGTGGTGATGGGCTCTCCCGCCACACTGGTCTCCGGGAAGCGGACGGTGCGGGTGATGACAGTGTGGAAGACCTGGTCACCGAACACCTCGATGACCCGGGCCATCACCTCGCGCGCGTGCAGGGTGCGGGCATCGAACATGGTGATGACGATTCCGGACACCGACAGCTTCGGGTTGAGCCGGTCGCGCACCTTGGCGACGGTGTCGGTGAGCAACGCCAGCCCGCGCAGCGAGAAGAACGCGCATTCCATCGGGATGACGACACCCTCGGAACAGGCCAGCGCGTTCACCGTCAGCAGGCCCAGCGACGGCTGGCAGTCGATCAGCACGTAGTCGTAGCGGTCGAGCACCGGGTGCAGCGCACGGGCCAGCGAGTGTTCCCGGCCCACCTCGTTGACCAGCTGAATCTCGGCCGCGGACAGGTCGATATTGCTGGGAATCAGGTCCAGGCCGTCGACCCGGGTACGCATGAGGACATCGTCCACCGATACCCGTGGCTCGACCAGCAGGTTGTGCACCGTGGTCTCCAGCTCGTGGTGCGCGATACCCAGACCTGCGGACAGCGCCCCCTGCGGGTCCAGGTCCACCAGCAGAACGCGCCGGCCGTACCCTGCCAGCGCGGCGCCCAGATTGATGGTGGACGTGGTCTTACCCACCCCACCCTTCTGGTTGCACATCGCGATGACCTTCGCCGGTCCATGGCTGGTCAGCGGCTTTGGTTCGGGAATGTCTTTGTGTGGACGACCGGTCAGGTCAAGGTCGCCGTCTTCGGCGGGAAAGTCGGAGTCAAGACTGGAGTCCGTCACGTCACCTCCCGGTCATCTGTTCGACCCTCTTCGCACCAGCGGCTCATCGAAGGCATTCGCGCAAGTCTAGTGGGGTTGCGGCGTGCGGTAGCGGCAACCCGCGCATGGAGTCGGCACTATCGGGCGCGGGGATGTGCACCAGCCCACACTTCGCGCAGCGAACTGACGGTGACCAGCGTGTAGATCTGTGTCGTCGTGACCGAGGCATGGCCGAGCAGCTCCTGCACGACGCGAACGTCGGCACCGCCTTCCAGAAGGTGCGTCGCAAAGGAGTGCCGCAGCGTGTGCGGCGATACGGCCGCGCTGATCTTGGCGCGTTCGGCGGCATCGGCAAGTACCTGCCAGGCGCTTTGACGTGAGAGCCGTCCGCCCCTCGAGTTCAGGAACAGGGCGGGCACACCCCCGCGCCCTCGTCGCGCCAGGTCCGGACGGCCACGCACCAGGTACGCCTGGAGCGCTTCCACCGCGGGGCGCCCCACGGGCACCAGCCGTTGCTTGCCGCCCTTGCCCCAGAGCAATGCCGAGCGGGCCTGAACGTCGACATCGTCGACATCGAGCCCCACCGCCTCGGAGATCCGGGCGCCGGTCGAATACAGCAGCTCCAGCAGTGCACGGTTACGCAGATCGAGCGGGCCGTCCGTGGCGGCTCCGCCCGCGGCGGCCAACAGCGCCTCGACTTGGTCGACGGTGAGGCTTTTGGGCAGCCGCCGGTTGGGGGTCGGCGGTTTGACGGCGCGGGCGACGTCCGTCGGTACCAGCCCTTCGATGGCCGCGAACCGATGCAGCCCACGCACGGCGATCAACGCGCGCGCGGCCGAGGACGCGGACAGCTCGGGCACGCCATGCTCGGGGTCACCCCGGCGCAGCGTCACCACGAAATCGCTGACATCGGGTTCGGACACGTCGGCGAGACGGTCGATTTTGCGGTCGGCGAGATGCTGCTGATAGCGGCGCAGATCGCGACGGTATGAGCTCAGTGTGTTCGCGGCGACGCCGCGTTCCACGTCGAGGTGATCCAGATAGGACTGGATCTCACCGTCTAGGAGCGGGACCGCCACCGTCACATTCGGGCCTTACGTTCCGCGAAGGCCGTAGGCCGGTCGGGCCAGGGGGCGTCCGAGGCGCGGGTGTGGTGACCAGAGAGGGCCACATGTGCGGCCAGAATGCCCGCCGCGGCAATAGCATTCACGATTTCACCGGCGAGCACCATGGACACCGCCTCAGCCAGCGGCACCCAGTGCACCGTCATGTCGGCCTCTTCGTCATGACTTTCACCGCGTCCCGGATGTGACAGCCCAGTGGCCAGAAAGACCCTGACCACCTCGTCGGTGAACCCGGGTGAAGCGGCGGCGTCCACGAGCACCCGCCAGGTGGTGGCCTCGACGCCTGCCTCTTCCTGCAGCTCGCGCGCGGCGGCCAGCTGGGTGTCCTCCCCTGCGATGTCCAGCAGGCCGGCGGGCAGTTCCCATAGCCGGTGCCCGAGCGGATGGCGGTACTGATGCACCAGTGCGACCCGCCCCACCTCATCCACCGCGGCGACCGCGACGGCCCCGTAGTGCTCGACGACCTCTCGGGTCGCACTTCCGCCGCCGGGCATCGCGACACGGTCGCGGCGCAACGCCAGAATGCCGCCCACGTACATGGGCTCGGACTCCAGGGTGACGAACTCGTGGCGTTCGCCCTCCCCGGAGGCCCCGCTACTCACTGTCAGGATCCAACGGAAGACGCTCGGCCGCTTTGTATTCCATTGCTGCGCGGATGAACGCGACGAACAACGGATGTGGGCGGGTGGGACGGCTCTTGAGTTCGGGGTGGGCCTGGGTGGCGACCGCGAACGGATGGACGTCCCTCGGGTACTCGACGAACTCCACCAGGTGCCCGTCCGGCGATGTGCCGGAGAAGCGCAGGCCGCTTTCGGCGATCTTGTCCCGGTAGGGGTTGTTCACCTCGTAACGATGCCGGTGCCGCTCGGATACCTCAGTCGTTCCGTACGCCTCGGCGACGATCGAGTCGGCTTCCAGGATCGCGGGGTAGGCACCCAGGCGCATCGTTCCGCCCAGATCCGCCTCACCGGCGACTGCCCGCACCTGATCGGCCATGGTGGCGATCACCGGACTCGGGGTTTCGGGATCGAACTCGGCCGAGTTGGCGTCGGCCAGGCCCGCCGAGCGTGCCGCCTCGATCACCATGCACTGCAACCCCAGACACAGGCCCAGCATCGGGATACGCCGCTTGCGGGCGTAGCGGATGGCGCCGAGCTTGCCCTCGATGCCGCGGATGCCGAAACCACCGGGGATCAGCACGCCGTCGACATCGCCGAGCGCGGACTGCGCACCGGCCTCTGTCTCGCAGTCGTCCGAAGGCACCCACTTGATGTCGACCTTCGTGCGGTGCCGGAATCCTCCGGCGCGCAGCGCCTCGGTGACCGACAGATACGCGTCGGGCAGATCGATGTACTTGCCCACCAAGGCGATTCGTACGGTTTCGCTGGGCTCGTGGACGCGCTGCAGCAGATCGCCCCACTCGGTCCAATCGACGTCGCGGAAGGGCAGGTTCAGCCGGCGCACCACATAAGCGTCGAGTTCCTCGCGATGCAGCACCTTCGGGATGTCGTAGATGGACGGGGCGTCCGGCGTGGAGATGACACCGTCGACGTCGACATCGCACATGAGCGCGATTTTGTTCTTGAGGGGTTCGGGCACCTCCCGGTCGCAGCGCAGGATCAGCGCGTCGGGGGTGATGCCGATGCTGCGCAGCGCGGCGACCGAGTGCTGCGTGGGCTTGGTCTTGAGCTCGCCGGACGGCTTCAAGTACGGCACCAGGGACACGTGCAGGAAGAAGACGTTGTCGCGGCCGACGTCGTGCCGGATCTGGCGCGCGGCCTCCAGGAACGGCTGCGACTCGATGTCGCCGACCGTGCCGCCGATCTCGGTGATGACGATGTCGGGCCGCTGCCCCTTTTCGTTGGGTTCGGCCATGGCCAGAATGCGGCTCTTGATCTCATCGGTGATGTGCGGGATCACCTGCACGGTGTCGCCGAGGTACTCGCCACGTCGCTCTTTGGCGATGACGGACGAATAAACCTGCCCCGTAGTGACATTCGCCGACCCGGACAGGTCGCGGTCCAGAAAGCGCTCGTAGTGCCCGACATCGAGATCGGTCTCGGCACCATCCTCGGTCACGAAAACCTCGCCGTGCTGGAACGGGTTCATGGTGCCCGGATCCACGTTCAGGTACGGATCGAGCTTCTGCATGGTCACCTGCAAACCACGTGACGTGAGAAGTTGCCCGAGGCTGGAGGCGGTCAGTCCCTTGCCCAGCGAGGACGCCACACCGCCGCTGACGAAGAGGTGCCTGGTGGCGGATTGAGGATGCTTGCGTAAACCTGCCAACTTGGCTCCCGTGACGACTGCGCAGGGCAATTCTGACTAGCTCGGGGCCCTGCTGACCCACGGAACCTCACCCTAACAAACACGCCGACAACCCGCGCTGAACACGCCGTGCGGTGTGGGCTAGATCCCCTTTTCGGATCTTCTACGGCACCGTGATGGAGGTAGCTCCCGGCCCCAGCCCATACCGGCCCGAGCGGCCATCGGACTGTTCCCGCAGCGCCAGGATGGTGGTGATGCGGCCCGAGGCCATCTCGATGTCGTCGACGGTGCTCGCCGCGGAGGCCATGGAGCTGTCGGCCCGGGTCACGGCAATCGCCGCGATGCCGTCGGCCGAGCCGCTGCGTCCGGCGAGCACGGCGCCGGAACCGCGCCGATCCAGCGCGGCGGCGAATCGCGCGACGGTGGAACCCTTGTTTCCGGCGTCGTTGGGCAGCGCTCCCCCGGTCACGATCACCGCGAGGTTCCCCGCCGACACCTGTCCGTCGGTGTAGGTGATGAATCCGCTCTGCCGCAGTGCCGACAGGGCGATGTCGCGCTGCTCATCGGTCACCGGTGGTGCCGGATCTTTCGGGACCTGCAGCACAATGCCCACCAGGTCACCTGCCTGTGAGCCCTGATCGACGACATCGGTACGCAGCGCGGTGCCGGCGGGCAGGATCGACGAGTTCACGATGGTGCGCAGCCGTTCGCCCTGATTGGCGTCGGTGAACTGATCGGTCAACCCGATCCGGCCCGATACCGATCCGCCCGCGGTGGCTATCAGCTGCGCGATGCCGTCGACATCGGCGCGGTCGGCCTCCGGGGTGGTGATCAGCACGACCTTGCGATCGCCCAGGGCGCCAGAGACCATTCGGGGTGCCATGGTGGCATCGAAGTTGCTTGCCGCGTTGAGCTTCTCGTTGAGGGCGTTCTTGTCCTGATTCAGGTCCTCGATCTGCCGCTGCTGGGTGCGCTTGTCGTCGCGCAGACCGGAAAGCAGGGTGTCGTTGAGCAGACCGGAACCGAGTATGACGCCCACCGCGAGTGCGAGGAAAACCGCAGCGAGGGATATTGCGTGCTGGCGCAGGGTAATCACGGGTGACTCAGCTGACCAGGTTCTGCACCCAGACGATCAACCGGTTCCAATACGCGAGCAGCCATTCCGCGGCGCTGTCGCCCGCGCTGGTGACCCAGAGCATGGTGATCACGGCAACCAGCACCGCGAGGATCAGCAAGGCGATGGCCCCACCGGAGAACCGGTTGCGGTACAGCGTCGCAACGGCTTTGGAGTCGACGAGTTTGGCGCCGACCTTGAGCCGGGTCAGGAATGTCGACGGATTAGATTGCTGCCGTTCGCGATCGAAGAACTCCTCGATGGATGCGGTGTGGCCCACGGTGACGATCAACGATGCTCCGTGATGGTCGGCCAGCAGCAGCGCCAGGTCCGCCGCCGAACCCGCGGCCGGGAAGGTGACCGCACCGACTCCCAGGTCCTGGATGCGCTCGAGCCCGGCGGCGTGCCCGTCGGCGTCGGCGGGAAGCACCACCTGCGCACCGGATTTCAGGACATCGTTGCTCATCAACAACGGGTCGCCCACCACGATGAGCGGCCGGTACCCGGCCTTGCGCAGGATGTCCGCGCCGCCCCCGACTCCGATGAGAACCGGCTGGTACTCCTTGATGAAAGGCTTGAGGTTCTTCAGGTCATACACCGCACCCGCGCCGTCGGACACCACGATGACGTGCCGGTTGCGCAGGTCGACATCGACGTCCGGGATGCCGATGCCGTCGATCAGCAGCGGGCTCTCGCTGCGGATGAATTCGATGGTGTTGCCGGAGAAGGCCTCCAGGTGTGCGACCAATCCGGTCTTCGCCTCGGTCATGAGGTCGTGCACGTCCGCATCGGTGCGCGGAGTTCCCGCGATCAGACGGCGATCGCCGTTGTAGATGCCGCCGTTGTGCACGCGAACGGTGGAGCCGTCCTTGACCTTTTTGAAGACCTCGGGTCCGATGCTGTCGATAAGGATGATGCCGTTGGCGACGAGCACCTCGGGTCCCAGATTCGGGTACCGGCCGGAGATCGACGGCGAAGCGTTGACGACGGCACTCACCCGGGCGTCGACCAGAGCATCGGCCGTGATGCGATCCAGATCGAGGATGTCGATGACGGCGATGTCACCCGGATTGAGGCGTTGCAGCAGCCTGTTGATGTCCCTGTCGGTACGCACTGTTCCGACGATGCCGGGCCTGGAGCTGCTGCTTCGCGTGAGCATCGTGGTCAAGTTCATGAAGGTGATCATGACGCGATGGGCCGTCGAGCCTGTGGAGGCGCGCCGTAACACCTGTCACATTAGTCACTCCAGTACCGCTGATTTTCTGCGGGTCGTGTCCTGTGATTGTTTGCGGGAAGGGAGCCTTAGCCCCGCTCGGAGCGGGCCGCGTCGAGCAACTCGCGGGCATGCGCCCGGCCGGTGTCGGAGTCGCCGAGACCGGCGAGCATACGGGCCAGCTCGGCGACCCGGTCCTCATCATCCAGACGGCGCACACCGCTGCCCTTGCTGTTCACCCGGTCTACCGTGAGGTGGATATCGGCGAAGGCCGCGACCTGCGGCAGGTGCGTCACCACGATCACCTGATGCGTGTGGGCCAGCTTGGCCAACCGTCGACCGATCTGCACGGCCGCACGGCCACCCACCCCAGCATCGACCTCGTCGAACACCATGGTGGTGCCGACGGTCGAGGCGGCCAGCACCACTTCGAGGGCCAGCATCACGCGGGAGAGCTCACCCCCGGATGCGCTCTTGGCCAGCGGCAGAAGCGGGTTGTCGCGATGGGCGGCGAATCCGAATTCGACGGCATCGGTACCCGCTGATCCCGCGTGCACGGTCTGCCCGGACGGCAGCACCAACGGCGCCGAGTCATCGGCCCGGGCCGCGATGGGCTCCACGGCGATGGTGAACACCGCACGGTCCATCGCCAGGCCGGCCAGCTCGGCGGTGACGGCCTTACCGAGCGCCTTCGCGGCCTTCGTGCGCGCCTTACTCAGAGCCGTTGCCGCGACAGCCAGTTCACCGGCGAGCCGATCCACACGGGTAGCGATGGCGTTAAGCGTCTCCTCGGAGGTGTCGACCTCGGCCAGCCTGCCGCGGGCCTCCTGCGCCCAGGCGATCACCCCGCCCAGGTCGGCGGCGTACTTGCGGGTCAACGTACGCAGCAGCCCCTGGCGTGCCAGCTTCTCTTCGAGTGTGCTTGCATCGCTAGGTAATTCGTCGGTGAACGCGGTCAACTCGCGGGCGACGTCGCTGACCACCGCAAGCGCCTCGGCCAATTGTGGCGCCAGGGCTTGCAGGGCCGCGTCATCGGTGGCTTCCAGCAGACCTTTGGCCTTCGCGATGCGGTCGATCGCCGAATCCGAATCGTCATCGCCGCCGTCCGAGTCCGTACCCGCCAACGCACCACGTGCCGAGCCGGCCGCATCGCGCAGCGCATCGAGTTCGGACAGGCGATGGATGTCGGCGGTGAGCTGGTCGTCCTCACCCGGCTTGGGATCGACGGTGTCGATCTCGTTGAGCGCGAACCCGAGTCGATCGGCCTCCTGCGCGAGCTCACGCGCCCGGTTGGTGCGGTCGATCAGGTCGCGCCGCGCGGTGAGCCACTCCTCGCGCAGCTTGCGATAGGTGGTGAGCAGCGCCTCGATGCTGCCCGGCCCTTCCGAGGCGAACCTGTCCAGCGCGGCGAGCTGCTGCTCCGGGCGCATCAGCCGCAGCTGGTCGTTCTGCCCGTGCACCGTGAGCAGTCCAGCGGTGAAGCTGGCCAGCGATTTGGCGGGCACACTGCGTCCACCCAGATATGCGCGTGAACGCCCGTCGGAGGTCACCGAACGCGCGGCGATCACGCTACCGTCGTCATCCCGTTGCGCCCCTGAGGAATCCAGGATCTCGGTAACGTCGGCTGGTTCGGCGCCCAGCGGATCGGTCGTGAGAAACCGGCCCTCCACTACGGCGCGATCGGCGCCCGCCCGCACCCGATTGGCGTCGGCGCGGGCACCACCGAGCAGATGCAGACTCGTGACCACCATGGTCTTGCCGGCTCCGGTCTCACCGGTCAGCACGGTCAAACCACTGTCGAACTCTGCGGTCGCAGCGGGTATCGCGCCAAGGGACTCGATGCGAATCTCGGTGAGCACGATTACCTTCCCCGCCAGCCCTTGACGGGCAACTGGAACTTGCGGACGATCCGGTCCGCGAAAGGCTTGCTGTCCAGGCGTGCCCACAGCACCGGCTGATGACCGCGCACCACCTCGACGCGTCCTCCCGGTGGCACTCTGATCTCTCGACGTCCATCGCAGAACAGGAGCGCGTCATGCCCATCGGCTTCGATCTCGACGGCGACGGTGGACGCGGGACTGATCACCATGGGCCGGGCGAACAAGGCATGAGCGTTGTTGGGCACCACGAGGATTGCGTCCAGATCCGGCCAGACGACCGGTCCGCCCGCCGAGAAGGCGTAAGCCGTTGAACCGGTCGGCGTCGAGACCAGCACTCCGTCGCATCCGAAGGCGGAGACCGGACGGGCATCCACCTCCAGCACCACGCCGAGCACACCCAGCCGGGGGCCCTTTTCGATACTGACCTCGTTGAGCGCCCAGCCACGCTCGACAACCTCGCCGCCAATGCGAACCAGGACGTCCAGCGTCATCCGGGTCTCGACGCGGTAGGTGCCCTCAACCACATGCGTGAGCACGGCATCGAGCGCCTCGGCCTCGACCTCGGCGAGAAACCCGATGCGGCCCAGGTTGACTCCGAGCACCGGCGCGGTCGCACTACGTGCCAGATCCGCGGCCCGCAGAAAAGTGCCGTCCCCGCCCAGTACCAGCACCAGTTCACACCCGGTGGCGGCATTCTCATCCGCGTCGACAACCTCGACATCGACACCGAGGGAGCGGAATTCGGTGGGGTCCAAATGGACGGGGCCACGATCGATGGCCTCAGCGGACAACACCCGCAAGGCGATACCGTTCTCGCCCAGCGTTTTCGCGACACGCTGGGCAGTCTCGGTAACCTCATCGCGCCCGGTGTGCGCGACGAGCAGAATCTTGCGTTCGCTCATTACTGGGGTCCCCTCGATACTGCATCGGCGACTGCTGTTTCGATATCCAGGCCGGAATCTGTGTTCCGCAGCCAGAGAAAGTATTCGACGTTTCCGGACGGTCCGGGCAGTGGGCTGGCCGTCACGCCAGCGGTATGCCAACCCTGCGTCCTGGCGCGGCGGGCGACAGAGACCACGGCATCGATGCGTAGTTGTGGGTCACGCACCACGCCTCCCGCGCCGACGAGTTCCTTACCTACCTCGAACTGAGGTTTGACCATGGGCACGATATCGGCATCATCTGTGGCACAAGCGATCAGCGCATCGAGTACCAGTCCGAGCGATATGAAGGACAGGTCGGCCACGATCAGTTGTGCCGACCCGCCGATCAGCTCGGGTGTCAGGGTGCGCACGTTGGTGCGGTCCAGCACGGTGACCCGGTCGTCGGACTGCAAGGCCCAGGCCAGTTGCCCATACCCGACGTCGGCGGCAACAACTTCACGAGCACCTGAACGCAACAGCACCTCGGTGAAACCGCCCGTCGAGGCACCGGCATCCAGACAGCGCTTGTCCTCGACGGAAAGTCCCTGTGGGCCAAAGACGTCAAGCGCCCCCAGAAGTTTGTGGGCACCACGCGAGACCCACTTGTCCTCGGCCTCCCCCTGCACCACAAGCGAAGCCGTCGCAGGCACGGCTGTTGCGGCTTTCGCGGCGGGTATGCCGTCGATACGCACGCGTCCCGCGTCGATCAGCTCAGCCGCCTGCTGTCGCGACCGCGCGAGCCCGCGGCGCACCAACTCGGCGTCGACCCTGGCGTGCCGGGCCATGACTATCCCTGCTCCGCGGATTCCAGCGCTCGGACCAACACGTCATGTGCCTGTTCCAGGACCTGGGCTTGGGTTTCGAGATCCAGCTCGGCGTCGGTTTCGCCCAGGCCGGCAGGCGGGTCGAGCTGACCCAGCAGCGCCTGCACCTGGGACCTGACCTCATCAGGATCAGGTCCGGCAGCGTGACGGGCGACATCGTTCGGGGTGGTCATCGCGCTCAAGGCTAGTGGATCGCCCCCGAGCGGCAGGGGCGACGACACACTATCCGGCAGAAAGCCCCTGCAAGGCCTGTTCCGCCAGGTCATCGGTGGACACGATGGGCCTGATCGCCGGGGCTGAGCCTGTTGCCCACACCGCGGCCGCCAGTGACTGTGCCAGCGACAGGGGTGTTCCGGCGTCGTCGACGGCGCCAACCGACACATGGCCGGTATCCACCGTTACCCGCCATGACGGCTTCGGCTCGATACGTACTTCGGTCTGCGGGAGGTGCAATGCACCCAGATCGGTCCCCAGGAAGGTGGGTCGGTGCGAGGTGTGCGCCCAGATCGCATCGACGGCACTGTTGACGCCGGTGAGCACCATAAGGCTGGGTAAGTCCGCGGCATTGGCTCCGGAGATATCGGTATCGAGACGGTCGCCGACGACGAGCGGCCGTGCGAAGCTTCCGCGTGCCAGTGCGTCCTCGATGAGTGCACGTCCCGGCTTGCCCGCCACGATCGGATTGGCGTCGGTGGCGGTGCGCAGCGCGGCGACCATGGACCCGTTTCCCGGCAGCAGACCACGTTCGGTCGGCAGCGTCGCGTCGACATTGGCCGCCACCCAATACGCGCCTGCCCGGATCGCGAGTGCCGCTTCGGCAAGGGTGGTCCAGCAAGTGTCCGGGGAGTGCCCCTGCACCACGGCACGTGGCGCCGCATCGAAGCTCCGCACCGGGGTGAGGCCAACGGCCGCAACCTCGGCGGCCAGCGCCTCGGTGCCGACCACGAGTACCGCATCGTCACGCTCAAGTGCCTCGGCGAGCAGTCTGGCCGCACTCTGCGCACTGGTGACAACGTCGCCGGGGGTGGCCATGAAACCCAGGGAGGTGAGGTGTTCGGCGACCTCGGGTGCGGACCGGCTGGCGTTGTTGGTGACGTACAGCTGTCGTGCATCGCCGGCGGCTGACAACGCGGCAATGGCATTCGGAGTGGGTTCGGAACCCCGGAACACCGTGCCGTCGAGATCCAGCAGCAGGCAGTCGTGGGCGCCGGCAAGTGTGTCAGGCAAGTTCGGCTGCCCGATCCTCGGCGTCCGTGTGGCCTTCGACATCGGCGTTGGCCGCGTGCAGGAACCATTGCACTGCTTCGGGTTTGCGATCCAGGGCCAGGAGGATGTCGGCGTAGGCGTAGAACAGCCGCGCCGCGACCACGCCGACACGCTTCGGATCGGGTGCGGGGGTCGACAGCACCGCCAACGCCTGATCAAGCTGTCCCATGTCGGCGCGCGCTCCGGCGGTCACAATGCGCAGTTCGTCGGCGGCATCGCCGGTAAGTGCCTTGGCCTCATCTCCGCGGGCAAGTTCGAGGGCACGTTCGGGCCGGCCCACTCCCCGTTCGCAATCGGCGATGAGGGCTAGCAGTGGCGAGCGGGTGCCCATGCGCTTGGCCGCGCGCAGTTCGGACAACGCCAGCGCCCAGTCCCCGCAGTGGTAGGCGGCGATACCGAGCGCTTCACGGACGCCCGCAATGCGGGCCGCACGGCTCTTGGCGGCCTTGGCGTGCTCCAGCGCCGCTTCCGGGTCTTCATCGAGCAGGTTGCCCGCCACGACCAGATGCCGGGCCACCGTGTCGGCGGTGTTCTTGTCGAGGCTGAGCAGCTCGGCGCGGACATCCGGCGCAAGCTGCTTGGCCTCGACCTCGTCAGGAATGTGTGGGCCGAAGTTTCGTGGCGCCTGGCGCTCATCCGTGCGCCGGGGCCCGGATCCCTGACTGCGCTGGGGGCGATCGCCGCTGCGCTCATCCGACCGGCGCGGACGTGCCGCACCGCCACCGCGGTCATCGCGCCGCGCGCCTGAATCGCGCGCGGGGCGACTCGGGCCTTGTTTTCTGGGCCCCTGCTGCCTGGGTCCTCGCTGGTCCACGGGCACCTCCTTTACAGCGCGAGTATGCCGGTAACAGGCCCTTCGCCGGAAATTCGGTGGCGATCCACGTGACCCATTACGCAGACTGAACGCCATGTCCGCTGGTCTGCGCGCAAGCGGCTCATCCATGGGCCATGTGCAGCTCGATGCCATCGGCTATCACCGCCCGGACGGCCGAGCGCTTCTCCACGATGTCAGCCTCCGGGTAGGCGAAGGCAGTAAAACCGCGCTGATCGGCCCCAATGGGACCGGCAAGACGACGTTGTTGCGCATCATCGCCGGCGACACCGATCCTCATGACGGGGCCATCACCCGGGGCGGGCAGCTCGGGGTGATGCGGCAATTCATCGGTTCCGTTCGTGACGACTCGACCGTCCGCGATCTGCTGTTGTCGGTGGCGCCGGATCGCATCAGAGTGGCCGCCGAACGTTTGGACCGCGCCGAGCTGGCACTCATGGAACGTGACAGCGAACGAGATCAGCTCACGTATGCCCAGGCGCTGGCCGACTGGGCGGATGTGGGCGGGTATGAATTCGAGACCGAATGTGACGTACACACCACTGCTGCCTTGGGAATTCCGTTCGAACTGGCCAGATTTCGCGGGGTCAACACGCTGTCGGGCGGGCAGCAGAAACGTCTGGTGCTCGAATCGCTGCTGCGCGGTCCGCACCAGGTGCTACTACTTGACGAGCCCGATAACTATCTGGATGTCTCGGCCAAGCACTGGCTCGAGGACAGGCTCGTGGAGTCGCCCAAGACCGTGCTGTTTGTCAGTCACGATCGCGAGCTGATCAATCACGCGGCGAGTCAGGTCGCCACCTTGGAACCCACCCGGGCCGGGTCCACACTGTGGGTGCACCCGGGGTCGTTCGCTACATACCATCAGGCGCGGGCCGACCGTAACGCCAAGCTCGCCGAGTTGCGTCGCCGCTGGGACGAACAGCGTTCGGCGCTACGCGATCTGGTGCTGATGTACCGGCAGAAGGCGGCGTACAACTCCGATATGGCCAGCCGGCTGCAAGCGGCCGAGACCCGGCTGCGCCGCTTCGATGAGGCAGGGCCACCCGAAGCGGTTCCACTGCGCCAGAACGTCCGCATGCGTCTTAGCGGCGGCCGCACCGCCAAGCGGGCCGTGATCGCGGAGAACCTCGAATTGAGCGGTCTGACAAAGCCATTCGACGCCGAATTGTGGTACGGCGATCGGGTCGCGGTCCTGGGCGGTAACGGCACCGGCAAGTCGCATTTCCTGCGCCTGCTGGCGTGCGGGGGCAGTGACCCCGAGCCGGATCAGTTGCCGGTGGGCGACATGATTCCCGAAGCCGTGCGCCACGACGGACGACTACGGCTGGGCGCGCGGGTACGTCCGGGGTGGTTCGCGCAGACACACCATCATGCGGGCCTGATGGAACGCACGCTGCTCGACATCCTGCATCACGGGGACGAACGGCGGGCCGGTCACGGTCGCGAGCAGGCCTCGCGGATCCTGGACCGCTACGGGCTCGCGCCGTCGGCCGAGCAGACCTTCGGCTCGCTCTCGGGTGGGCAACAGGGCCGGTTTCAGATCCTGCTGCTGGAGTTAATGGGGTCGACACTGCTGCTGCTCGACGAGCCGACTGACAACCTGGACCTACATTCGGCGGAGGCGCTCGAAGATGCGTTGGCAGCCTTCGACGGCACGGTCATCGCCGTCACCCACGATCGATGGTTCGCGCGGACCTTCACTCGCTTCCTCGTCTTCGGCGTGGACGGCAGGGTGAAGGAATCCGTTGAACCCCAATGGGTGTAGCGAAATCTACGACCCGCGTACCCGCTGCACCCCGGCGATATTGCGCTTTCCGCGGCGAAGCACCAGCCACCCACCGGTGAGGTAGTCGCCGTCACCGGGCGTCCACTCTTCGGCGTCCACTCTGGTGTTGTTGACGTAGACGCCACCCTCCTTGATGGTGCGGCGTGCGGCACCCTTGCTTTCCGAGAGTCCGCTGCTCACCAGCAGGTCCACGATGGTGTCGGGTTCCCCGTCGGCGAGCCGCGCAGGCTCACCGTTGCCGGCCTCGGTGAGCGCCGCGGTCAATGTGCCCTCGTCGAGCCGGTCCAACTCGCCCCGGCCGAACAATGCCCCACTGGCAAGTTCGACTGCCTGCGTGGCGCTTTCACCATGGACCAGGGTGGTCACCTCGGCGGCCAGACGACGCTGAGCGGCGCGCTCATGTGCCCGCTCGTCCGTTGCGGTCTCCAGCTCGGAGACTTCGTCGGCGGTCAGGAAGGTGAACCAGCGCAGGTACCGCACCACGTCGGCATCGGCGGTGTTGATGAAGTACTGGTACCAGGCGTACGGACTCGTCATCTCCGGATCGAGCCAGAGGTTGCCGCCCCCGGTGGACTTACCGAACTTGGTGCCGTCGGCCGCCGTCACCAACGGAACGGTCAGCGCGTGCACGGAGGCACCGTCGAGCTGGCGGGCCAGCCGGACGCCGGCGACGATGTTGCCCCATTGGTCCGAGCCGCCGATCTGCAACGAGCAGCCGTACTTTCGGTACAGCTGCACATAGTCATTGGCCTGCAACAGCATGTACGAGAATTCGGTGTAGGAGATGCCATCACCCTCCAGGCGCCGCCGGATGGTGTCCCGGTCGAGCATGACGTTCACCGAGAAGTGCTTGCCCAGATCGCGCAGGAACTCCAGGGCGGAGAGCTGACCGGTCCAGTCCAGGTTGTTCGCGACGATGGCCCCGGTGGGGCTGTCATTGAACTCGACGAAACGCTCCAATTGCCCGCGAATCCGATCAGCCCACTCGGCCACGGTGTCCGCACCATGCAGGCTGCGTTCGGAGGTGTCGCGCGGGTCGCCGATGAGACCCGTCGCCCCACCGGCCAGCACGATGGGGCGATGCCCGGCCCGCTGGAATCGGCTCAGGGTCAGCAGCGGCACCAGATGCCCGGCGTGCAGACTTGCGGCGGTGGGGTCGAATCCCCCATAGACGCTGATCGGCCCCTTCGCGATATCGGCCGCGAGGGTGTCGCGGTCGGTCGTCTGCGCGATGAGACCGCGCCAGGTCAGCTCGTCGAGAATGTTGGAAACCACGGCAACGATCATCCCTTATCGGGTTCAGCGTGCCGGATACCGCTCATCCGATCGTGGTCCCGCAGGCCTGCGGAGGTCATCTGCGACGGTCGCGATGACCTCCCGGAGTTCGAGCCGGTCCAGCCAATCCGGTGGCAGGCTCGGTGCGCCCCACATCGCACCGAGGAGGTTCCCCGTGATGGACCCGGTGGAATCGGAGTCACCGGAATGGTTCACCGACAACCGGATTCCGTCCTTGAAATCATGCGCACCGGCAGCCGCCCAGATACCGATGGCAAGTGCCTCCTCCCCGACCCACCCGCCACCGAGCGCAGAGGCGATCCGTTCCGGAGTCGGCCGCTCGTGCGCGGCGAGTTCGAGACTTCTGCGCAAGGCGCCGGATGTCTCCTCGTGCCCGGAATGTGCGGCGAGCACATCGAGCGCCATGCGCACCGATTCCGCCAGAGTCGCTGCGGCCGCCACTCGGTTGATGATCACCGCGAAAGCCCCGGCACTGAGATAACCGCTGGGATGTGAATGGGTGAGCGCGCCCAAATCAGCGGCCAGCTCGAACGCTCTGACGGGATCGGGCTCGGCAAGACCCACCGGTGCCGCGCGCATCACCGCCCCGCAACCCTTGGAGTTGTTCAGCAGGTGTGTGCGCGAACCCCGCTCGCGGACAGGTGAACTGGTGGATTCCAGCGCCGACAGACATGTCTTTCCGGGGGCACGCAGCGAGTGCAGCCCGGGGACGGTGACCAACCAGCCGTCGAGAACCTCGGCGGGCACCTGGCCACCCTGGGTGTGCAACCATCGCAGATAGGCGCGGTGGGCGATCTCGGCCGGCTCGGAATCAGGCGCACGACGCGCCCGGATGAGTGCTTCGGCCGTGAACAGCGTCATCTGCGTGTCGTCGGTGATGAGCAGCGGCTGCCCCGGTGGAGGTTCGGCAATGCCCCCGGGCCCGAACTGCAGCCGGATCTGGTCGATGGCGTCGAATTCGACGAGCCCGCCGAGGGCATCACCGAGCGCACCCCCGAGCAGTGCGGCGCCGCCCGGCTCCTCAGACGTCAATCGAGGCATATGGACCAGTATCCGGTTGCGGAGCGCGCGGACTGCGCCGGTACACGGATACCTCCGGATATCCGGGCAGCCAGAATCGCCATGGACGGTCCGCCGCCGTGCTGACACCCACGCGCGGCCCCGACTGGGCGTTCTGCTTGCGCCTCAACACGACCCGCACCGGGCTGGAAGCGGAGAAAACGTCGACGCCGTTGTCTTCGGGGGTGATCCCCAGCGCGGCGCCCAAATTTCCGGGGCCGCGAGCCAGACCCGCGTCGTTACGGGCGGTCGGGCGGCGCTGCCAGCCCAGAGGTGCCCCATCCACAATCGCCGCCGCCCGCATCAACACTCCGCCGGCGACACCGTCCGGACCACACACCACGTTGGCACACAGATGAATTCCATGACTTCGGTACACGTAGAGGTGACCGGCGGGCCCGAACATCACCCGGTTGCGAGGCGTCGGCCCGCGGAACGAGTGCGAGGCGGGATCGGGCCACGGCCCATCGGGTACACCCCCGTAGGCCTCAACCTCGACGATCACCGCGAGGACCCCACGCGATTCGATGGTGGCGCCGAGCAGGCGCACCGCGGCCTTGGCGGGATGGGTCCTCAGAATCGCGGCACTCACCCCACGATTGTCCTTGACAGCCGTGGCAGACAAGCCCATATTCATCCCATGGTGAGTTCATCCGTCGGTGAGTTAGCTAGCGCGGTGGCATCGGGTTTGTCCGCCGTCACGCTGCACCCCCGGACATCGTGACTCCCAAACGGCCGGGCCGTCGGCCAGGAACGAGCAGCGCCCGCGACGATATTCTCGCGAGCGCGCGAAAGTTGTTCTCGGCTAATGGAATCGATAAGACATCCATGCGATCCATCGCCTCTGATGCCGGTGTCGATCCCGCATTGATCCACCACTACTTCGGCACGAAGCTGGACCTTTTCCGCGAGGTGGTCCAGCTGCCGGTCGATCCGCAGGTGGTGCTGCAACCGCTGTGGGACATTCCTGTCGAGGAACTCGGAATCGCGATTCCGCGGCTCATCATCCCGTTCTGGGACTCGGAATTGGGCGCAAACGTGCTGGCACTGTTCCGGTCGGCACTCAGCGGCGCAGATGACGGCCTGGTTCGGGTCTTCTTCCGCGAGGTCCTGGTCAACATCATCGCCGAACGCGTGGACAGCCCGGCCGGGAGCGGAGCACTGCGTGCCGAGTTCGCGATCACGCAGATGGCCGGGATTCTGGTGGCGCGATACATCATGGAGGTTGAGCCGTTGGCCTCGCTGACGGCTGAGGAGATCGCCCTCGCCGTGGGACCGAACATTCAGCGGTATCTGACCGGCGAGCTACCGGTCTTCACTGGGTGAAGCGCTGGTGCTCCTCGTCGGTGACCTCGCGGGCCTCGTCGGGCAGGAGCACCGGGATGGAGTTCTCGATCCGGTAGGCCTTGCGCAGACGGGGGTTATAGAGAAGGCCGTCCGTTTCACCACCGATGAGCAGGAGTGCCCCGCGATCGATCGGGCAGACCAGGATGTCTAGAAGTGCAGCGTCAAGAGGCATGTCGGTGGTGTCAGCCCAGCGGGATGTTCTCGTTGAAGATCTGCTGGCCGCCGCCGCCGCTGACGCCGATACCCGGTCCGGGACTGACGTTCGGCGGTCCACCGTTCGGGTTGTTCGACCCGTTGGTGCCGCTGATGCCGATGTGAACGGGCTGCTGCGGCTTCTGCGCGGCCTTGAGGAACTGGGACTGGGTTGCGATGACCGACTTCAGGGTGTTGATCAGCGGCATCTGGCTAGGGCGTTTGTCCAGTGCGGCCTTGAGGGCGTCGTTCTGCGCCGAGCTGACCTGGGCGCCCCTGGCACGCAGCTGCAGTGAGGTGCGGACCAGGTTGGATACCTGCCCACCACTGGTTCCTGTGGAGTACTCGTGCGCGATGTCGTCCAATACGTCGGCGCTGGCCGTGCCGACACCGGGCCCGAACACCAGGGCTGCGGAGAGGCCGGCGGAGACCAGAGCTGTGCCAGCAAGGGCACGTAGGCGTGTCGGCATGACGAGTTCCTTCCGGTATCGCGGACGTCAGCCTAACAACAACCCGTCATATGAGCAGCGGAAGGCGATGGGACCGGCGCTGGCGCGCCCTGTGCGGGCTACTGGGCGGCGTCCTGAAGCGCGTCGTACGTCGCGGCGGTTAACCGGTGGTACGCGCCGGATTCAGGGTCCAAGTACCAGGTCTGGCGTCCCGGTTTCGGCAACCCCGATTCGCGAAGGTGTGTGGTGGAAGGGCGATAGGTCGCGCTGAAGGGCAGATTGGGTACCACCTTGACGATGTCCGGCCGTTCCGAGATCGGCACGGATACGAAGGCCTCCGCGAGATCCGCCGGCGATATCGCCTCGCCGGGGCGAAGCACCACAGCGGTCACCGCGACGCTGGCCTCGCCGGACTCCACCGGGTATGTCGCAACCAGATCGATTGCACTCACCGAACCCAGTGCGTGACTGGTGGCTTCGGCGTACACAACGCCGTGTGCGGTACGGATGGCGGTGTTTCGGCCGTCGAGCATCCAGAAATCGCCGTCCTCATCGCGGCGGAAGAGAGATTCCGACGACACCCAGGTATCGCCAGGCGCGAACACGCCGCGCCGAACCGCAGCAGCCGGATCCACATCACCGGGCGGCTTCGCCAAGAGCAGACCGACCTCGCCGGGCTTGGCGATCTGCACGAACCCGTCCTCCCCCTCGATGATGACGTCGTCGACGGGGTCGTATGCGGCGAGCCGAACCTTGCCGCCGCCGGGCAGTGGCCGCCCCTTGCTGCCGATTTTGGTACCGGACACGTTGGCCAACACCGCTTCGCCGTCGGTCGTCGCGAAGAACTCGACGACATGGGCGGGTGCGAATCTCTCGGTGACGCGCCGCCATAGCCCCGACGGCATGCCCGATCCGATGAACAACCGCACCGGGTGGTGCGCCCCCAACGCCAGCGAAGGATCGTCGATGACCTCATGCATCATCGCCCAGGTGTAGGACACCACGGTCACGCCGTACTGGTGGATCTCCTGGACAAAACGATCGGGATTGAGCCCGCGCGACAGCGCAATTCGCGCGCCACCGGCCACCGCGCCGCCCAGGCTCACCAAGAGGCCGGACTGATGATGCAGTGGCGTGAGGCAGTACACGGTGTCATTGGACGTCAGCGCGGCGGCCGACGCGGTACCGAATGCCGACAACGCCCACCGGTGGTTGGTGATCTGCTTGGGCACCAGCCGGGATCCGTATCCGCTGAACATCACGAAAGCCAGATCGCGAGCCTGCCCGGGGTCTGGCCGGTACCAGCCGGGCAGCTCGACGGCATCGGGGTCGATCTGCTCCATATCGATGATCGAGCCGTCGTCCGGAATGGACAGATCGCGCGACTCACCACCGCCAAGTACCAAGATATGCACGGGAAGGCCCTGTGCGACAGGAAGGTTCGGCGGATCGGTGAGCAGTTCGGAAATCTCCCCCAGCTTCACCGCGACTTCCAGGTCCGCATCGGGCGGCAGCAGCACAGCCACGGCCCCCAGGCGGGACAGCGCGGCGATCGCCACCAGGGCGCTGGGCCGGGTCTCCATCAGGACACCTACCCGGACACCTTGCCGCACACCCACCTGGATGAGGCCCCGGACCACGTTGTTGATGCGGCGGTCCACCGCCTCATAGGTATGCACCCGGCCGTCGAACAAGAAGCTCTCACCATGAGGAGTGCGGCGCGCCTGTTCGGTCATCAACCGGCCCAGCGAGATTCGGGTGTGATCATGGATCTGGCCCAGTCGCGTCAACCGTGGCAGTGTACGAACCGCCTCGACGGCAATGGATTTCACCGACTTGTTGGCAGCCGCGGCGGCCGCTCCCGCGGTGCGGGCGGCGGCGATGGCGACCTCGGTGGTGGTGCTCAAACCGTGGGCGACCCGAGACGTGAGTGGCACACCACCGCCGTCGAGCTGACCGCTTTCGTGCTCATACATGAGGTCGACCGCCGGGGGTTTGGACGCCTCGCCCTCACGCCATTGCACCCACTGGCTCACCGTCGGCCAGGTCTGCGCCACCGCGGTCGAGCCGACCACCAGACCGAAGTGGCCGGCGCGGATGAGGTATTCGTACACGTCGGCCTTCGGCGCGGCACGCAGGATGCCGCGCACCGAGGCCGGCTGTCCGATGTCGTCGACCTCGCCGACCACTGCCAGCACCGGGCAGGTGATGTCGCTGAGCGTGACCACGCGATCGTTGACGGTGAAGCCGCCGGTGGTCATCCGGTTGTGCACCACGAACTGGCGCAGCAGCTCCGCGATCGCGGGCCCGGACCAGGCGATCCAGCCCTCGTTGGCCAGGAACTTGCGCTGCTGCTCGCGCGGGAGCAGCGCATCGCGGTCGTGTAGCTGCCGTAGGAAGTCGAGACGGCCCTTCACCGTCTTGACCGGGTCCAGCATCTGGAACCCGATGCGCGCCGACCACGCCGGAATGGAGAACCGGCTGAATATGTGGTCGGCCATGAACTCGGCGATATCGGCCGAAAGCCCCGCGGGCATGCCCATGGGCATGGCGGCGTTCGCGTCGACCGGCGAACCGAAGGTGATGATGCTCGCGATGGTGCGCGACTTGCGCAGTGCCGCAGTCTGATAGCAGAACATGCCACCCTGTGAGTATCCGGCCAGGTGTACCTGACGGCCGGTGATCCGATGCACGGTTTCGATGGCGTCGCTGACGGCCACCACGTGATCGGACAGGGTGCGCTCCATGCCCCCGGCCATCCGGTCGGGGCTGCCGAAGTCGATGACCCACGGATCGATGCCCTCACGGTGCAGGATGCCGACGGCGCCGCCGTCCTGGGTCACGTCCCACATGTCGGCGGCCATCATCATCGGGTGCACCATCAGGACCACGGGCCCGGCATCTTCGGCGCCGGAGGACCCCGGTGCGAAGTAGCGGCGCAACCGGTACATGGGGACGCTCTCGATGATCTGGTGCGAGGACGCGGTGCTGCCGGTCTCGAGTCCACCGAGACGCAGGACCTCCAGCCCGTTCTGCGCGGTGGCGGCCAGGCGGGCGACGGGCTTGGTCAAGGAGGAGAGATTGAAGGACACAGCTGCTCCTTAGGTACCGATCATCCGCGATATTGCCCAGGTGAGGGCCTGCATATCCTGTCACAGCGGGCGCATCGGGCTGACCGAATCCCAGCCACCGGATCGGAAGCGACGCCGTGATACGAGGCTCTACGATGGCGCGGTGGGGAATCTGTTGCTGCGACCGCTGCGCCTCTGGGTGATGTACCTGCCTCAACTGGCCGCTTGCTATCTGCTGGGCCTGTTGGGGCGCAACATCGTCATCGAGCTGGCGGCCAAATATGCGTGGAACAACTATCTCGTGGTGGACCTACTGATGCCCTTCGCGGGTCTGGCCCGGCTGGGGTCGATCATCGCGATGTTCCTGGTCCTGCGCTCGGCGATTCCGGTGCTGGCGGCCATGCCCAGGATCTCCCTGCGCAATGTCGACATATTCGCCAATGTTGTACTGCCGTTCTTTGTTATCTACCTGGCGTGGAAGATGTTCCAGGACGACTGGCTGACCTACGAGCAGAAGGCGATGTGGCACCGCGTGGGCGCCCACATGACGACCGGCACCAAGGTGGTCAACTTGGGGGACGTTCCGGTGACGAATTACGTCTGGGTACTGATCGCCGGTGCATTTGCACTACGGCTCGTACTGAACCTCAAATTCATCAAGAACAGGCTGCCCGGGTGGTTTGTTTTCATCAGGGTGTACTTGGATGCCTTGTGGGTCTTCCTGGTGTTGTCCTTCTCCGCCAGCAAGGGCGTGAACTTCTTCCTGAGCCCATCGGCCTGGTTCAAGGACCGCCGCATCGTGGTCTGGTTTGACGAAATGCGCAGCGAACTGTTCTCGCATTTTCGCCCTTTGGAGGTTCTCTGGGGCTTTGTTAGTGACGCGTGGCATATCGTCTGGGGAGCAGCGGCCGTACCGCTGATCTGGCTGGCTATCGCCGGCATCATTTATGGCTCGTCCAGTAACGCCAGCTGGCGGGGAGTGCTTCGGCGGCTGGCGGGTATTGACAGCCAGGTGGTGGCGAACAGACTCGCACCCACCCGAGATCAGGTCCAGCGTCGGGTGACTAGCAGGGTGTCCGAGCAGACCAGGGGTAAGGCCAAGGATTGGCTGCTCTCGCAGTTCGGCAGCGCTAAACCTATTGTCGATTCGGCGCGCCTGGTGTTGCACGGAGGACTAGTCCTGCTGTCTGGCTATGTACTGGTGTATCTCTGCTTGGCATGGCTGGACATGTCCGACAGTTTCCTCACCACGCAAATGCAGGTCGGCGGATATCTGACCCGTGGTTTTGCCTGGATATTGGGCCCACATCCGCTGTCGTTCTGGAATGGTGTCGCGCCTATATTGACGGCGATTTCAGGTGTTCTTGTTTCCTCCCTGAGGGTATGCGTCATCGCATCTGTCTTCGCCCATTGCGTCGAAAAGGCAGAGGCGGAAGCGGCGGCGCTACATGACAACGAGGTTGTCGACTACCCAGCCGAATCGGAAGACGCTCTCGCGGCAAATCCCGTTGTCGCCGATCGGTGAACTAAGACAGCTCAAATCTGACCAAGATTTGGGCACCGCCACCTACGGGGTTCACCAGGTCGACAGCGGTCATGGTCACATCGTCGGGCACCAGGAAACTGAACTGAAGGTTTCCCGGTTTGTCGCAGTGATCGACGACGCCATCTGGGGGCGTCACCGTATACAACAGGAACGGAGCCTCCGGCCACTGATGCTCACCGTCAGTGATTCTTCCGTCACAGAAGAAGTTCTGAGGAACGGGGCCGGAGCGTTCTATCGTGACCACCGCCAGTTCCGCCCCTTTCGGAATGACCCCATTGGCTCCGTGCGGGGCTTTGCCGAGGTGCTTCACTCCGGCGAGGCGCCACGTCTGTCCGTATGCTTCCCCGGACTGCCCGGTCGCAATCACATGGAGTGGGACCACACTCGCTCGATAGTCCCGCCACGAATCACGGAACGAGACAGCCCATACCCCGGAGAACACCGCGATCACAATCACTCCCGCGACGGCATTGCGAAACCACAGGCGCGAACGTAACGGCAGTTGGTCCGGGGCGTGCTCGCGTCGGTGCCGCGGGGCATCGGTGCTGGTTTGCATTTCGCTCATTGCTTGCCCACCACCGTTTTCGGAAGCGCGATAACGGACGCCCGGGGTGCATGCTCGTTGTCGAGCGGAATATCGATCACGAGCCGTGAATCCCACTTGTACTGTCCGGCGGCGTAGAAAATGTACAACTTCGCTGAGCGGGCATCCTCAAGCGCACTTGAGCTGACCTCGAAAACAAAAACGCCAGTTTCGGGGATCAGCGGAGTCAGACGTGCACCCAGTAACGTGGATCCCTCAAGTCGGCTGTCAGGTGTGTAGCCCTTATCGCCGAGCGCCAGTATCGCGTCAGCCTGTGAGGCCTCCGTCATTGATGTGATGGTGAGTTTGACGACGACCCATTGACCGGCGGACTTGATGTTTCGCTGACGCGGAGAAAAGCCGGTGTGTTTGACGACTGGCCCGATCCCGACCTTGGTCACCGTGGCCGAGAACAACCGGCCGGTTACCGAACTTCCCATCGTGCCGTGAACATCAAAGGCATTTTGAGTCTCGGCGGCTGAAGGAAGGCGATTCCAGACGTAGACGGAGGCAGAAAGTAAAACAGCCACCACCGCAGCCGTCACGGATACGCGCAGAAGCGGCGAGGAGGCCCGGAAAGGCAAGAGTTTCTTCGGGACGTTCACGAAGACACCTCCACAGGCACACTGGTGGTTGCGCTCTTGCCGTCATCAACCCAGCCCTCGCCATAGAGCACCAGGCCACGGCTAAATTTCCGGTATGGCACCTGAACCGACACCGTGGATCCGGGTAGTACAGCGGCAGAAGGGACGCTCCACACCACCGCCACCTTCTCGGTGATATCAGGTTGCAGCCCGACCAAAAAGCTGCCGTCTTCGATCCGGAGAGTCACGGCGCGCTGGCCCTGGAACTGAGAAATGTCTTGTACATCGGGCACATTCGGCAGGGAAAACTGGCTGCTGACCACGTCGACGCGATCGGAGTTGTTGGTGACCTCCGCGAGGACCGCAAGATACATGCGTCCCGGCTTCTCTTTTGCGATCACCGCTCCACCGCCGACGATTTCCGATCGCAGAACGGCCTTTTGCACAGTGATGGTGAATTCACCATTGTCGAAAGGCTTGCCAAGATCGAATGTCTGCGGAGTCTTGTCCACGGCGTCCAAGCCACCGAACCCGGCGGTCGTCGCAATCGCGAGCACTGTGACCACATGCCACATCTGCACGAACTCAAGGTCGTTCCACCACGTACGGACCCAATCGATGGTCCGACCGATCACACCATGTGGTGCCGACCGCGTTGGGCTCTCCTCGATCGCGACGCCGGCCTGCGGCGGTTCAGTGCCCACCGGGCGGCGCCACGCCGCGTTCGGGTCGTCCGGTATATCTCCCCCCGGACCGGGGCCCGACGATGTCGGGTCCGGCTCGCCGTCCATGGCTGGATATTAGCGGCTCTGACCGCGCAGCACGTTGAGACGGGCCAGCACCAGTTCACGCTGCTCAGCAACGCGTTCCGGTGCGGTGCCGCCACGGGCACTGCGGGAGGCGACCGATCCCGTCGTGGTGAGCACGGCGCGCACCTGTCCCGTCAGGTCCGGGTGGATGGCCGCGAGTTCGGCATCGGTGAGATCCTCCAGGCCGGCCCCGCGGGCCTCGGCGACACGAACCGCCTCCCCTGCCGCCTCATGCGCGACGCGGAACGGTACGCCCTGGCGCACCATCCACTCGGCCAGATCGGTGGCCAGGGTGAACCCCGCCGGGGCGAGGGCCGCCATGCGCTCGGTGCGGAACCGCAGGGTCGCGACCAGGCCGGCCATCGCGGGCAGCAGGAGTTCCAGCTGCGCCACCGAATCGAACAGCGGTTCCTTGTCCTCCTGCAGATCACGGTTGTAGGCCAGCGGCTGCGCCTTCAAGGTGGCGAGGAGGCCGGTGAGGTTTCCGATCAGGCGCCCCGATTTACCGCGGGCCAGCTCAGCAATATCAGGATTCTTCTTCTGCGGCATGATCGAGCTACCGGTAGACCAGGAATCGTCGAGTTCGGCATAGCCGAATTCTGTTGTGCTCCAGAGAATAATGTCCTCGGAGAGGCGCGACAGATCGACGGCGATCATGGCGAAGACGAAGGCGGCCTCGGCCGCGAAATCGCGGGCCGACGTCGCATCGATCGAATTATCCATGGCCGCAGTGAATCCCAGATCCAACGCGATGGTGTCCGGGTCCAGGCCTAGCGAGGACCCCGCCAGTGCGCCGGCCCCGTAGGGTGAGACGGCCGTACGCCGGTCCCAGTCGACGAGTCGGTCCACATCACGCAGCAGTGGCTGTGCATGCGCGAGCAGATGGTGTGCCAGCAGTACCGGTTGCGCGGCCTGCAGATGAGTCTTGCCCGGCATAATCGCCTCGGGATGTGCACCGGCCTGATCGGCCAGGGCCTGCACCACGTCGAGCACGCCGTCGGACACCCGCCCGGACGCATCGCGCAGCCACATCCGGAACAGCGTGGCCACCTGATCATTTCGGGAGCGACCGGCGCGCAGACGACCACCCACATCGGCTCCGACACGTTCGATGAGTCCGCGTTCGAGAGCGCCGTGCACATCCTCGTCGGTGTCGGCCGGCACGAACTGTCCCGAAGCGACGTCCCGGTCCAGCTGTTGCAGCCCGTCCACCAAGGCCGACAGTTGCTCATCGGTCAGCAGATCGGCCTTGCGCAACACCCGGGCGTGTGCGATCGACGCCCGAATGTCGTACGGCGCCAGCACCCAATCGAAATGAGTCGACTTGCTCAGTGCTGCCAGCGCGGGTGCGGGCCCGCCGGCGAACCGGCCACCCCACAGCGATCCCTCGTTGGTGCTCACTTGCCCGACAGGTCCCGCTGTGCGGAGATCTTCGACGACAGGCCGTGGATGTGCACGAATCCCTTGGCGCTCGACTGATCGAAGCTGTCGCCCTCGTCGTAGGTGGCCAGGTTGAAGTCGTACAGAGACTCGGCGCTGCGGCGACCGTTCACCGCGATGTTTCCGCCATGGAGTACCAGTCGAATGTCACCGGAGACATGCTGCTGGGTGTCCGCGACGAACGCCTCCAGTGAGCGCTTCAGCGGCGAGTACCACAGACCGTCATAGACCAGCTCGGCCCATTTCTGGTCGGTGTGCCGCTTGTACCGGCCAAGCTCACGCTCCAGGGTGACGTGCTCGAGCTCCTCATGCGCGGTGATGAGGACCATCGCGCCTGGGGCCTCATAGATTTCACGGCTCTTGATGCCGACCAATCGATCCTCGACGACGTCGAGACGGCCCACACCCTGCGCCCCGGCACGCCGGTTGAGCTCCACGATGGCTTCCAACACGGTGACCGGGTTGCCGTCGATCGCGGTGGGCACACCCTTGTCGAAGGTGATGATCAGCTCGTCGGGTGCGCCCCAGTTGAGGGTCGGGTCCTCGGTGTAGTCGTACACGTCCTTGGTCGGGGCATTCCAAAGGTCTTCCAGGAAACCGGTTTCCACCGCACGGCCCCATACGTTCTGGTCGATGGAGAACGGCGACTTCTTCGTCACGTTGATCGGGATCTCGTTCTCGGCGGCGAACGCAATGGCCTTCTCGCGGGTCCATGCGTAGTCGCGGACCGGAGCGAGCACCTCCAGATCCGGTGCCAGCGAGGCAAATCCGACCTCGAAGCGCACCTGATCGTTGCCCTTGCCGGTGCAGCCGTGCGCGACGATCCCGCCGCCATGCTCGCGTGCGGCGGCCACCAGATGCTTGACGATCAACGGACGGCTGATCGCCGACACCAGCGGATAACGATCCATGTACAGCGCGTTGGACTGCACGGTCGGCAAGCAGTACTCGTCGGCGAACTCATCGCGGGCATCGACGACAACCGCCTCGACGGCGCCACAGTCGAGGGCACGCTGGCGCACCACCTCCATGTCCTCGCCGCCCTGGCCGAGGTCGATGGCAACCGCCACCACCTCGCGGCCGGTCTCCTTGCCGATCCAGCTGATCGCTACCGAGGTGTCGAGCCCGCCCGAGTAGGCCAGGATTACGCGGTCACTGCTAGTCATGTCGTCTCTCTCTTAAGCAAGCTGTTCGAACTGTGCGGCGAGCTGGGCTCCGGTCAAGGGTTCGCGGGCGATCACCGCAATGGTGTCATCCCCCGCGATGGTCCCGACAACGTCGGGCAATGCGGCGCGATCAATCGCGCTGGCGAGATAGTGCGCAGCACCCGGCGGCGTGCGCAGTACCGCGAGATTACCGCTGGCATCCGTGGATACCAGCAGCTCCCCCAGCAACCGGGAGAGCCGGTCGGTGCCGCCGGACACTCCACGCACCGGACTGCCGTCCTCGGGCACCACGTACACCCCCACTCCGCCGTCGGCAGCGCGAAGTTTCACGGCACCGAGCTCGTCGAGATCCCGGGACAAGGTGGCCTGCGTGGTTTCGATGCCCTCGGACGCCAGCAGCGCGGCCAGTTCACCCTGGCTGCGCACCGACTGGGTCGACAGCAGCGCCACGATGCGCGCCTGCCGCCCCGCTCGGGTGTCGGCGGCATGTGAGGCTGTCATCGCCGCTGCTCCAGCAGCCACACCAGCAGGGCCTTCTGGGCGTGTAGACGGTTCTCGGCTTCATCCCACACGGCACTGCGCGGGCCGTCGATCACCTCATCGGTGATCTCCTCGCCGCGATGCGCGGGAAGGCAGTGCAGGACAACGGCTTCTGAATCCGCCAGCCCGAGCAGATCCTCGTTCACCTGGAACGACCGGAACGGCCGCACCCTGTCGAGGCCGTCGTTCTCCTGTCCCATCGAGGTCCACGCATCGGTGACGAGCACGTCGGCACCGGTGGAACCGGTTCGCGGGTCAGCGGTCACGGTGACGGACGCACCGGTGTGCGCGGCGATCCGCTCGGCTTCGGCGACGTACTTACCATGCGGTGCAAACCCATTGGGCGCCGCAATCGTCACGTGGATGCCTGCCGTGACGCCACCGACCATCAGCGAGTGCGCCATGTTGTTGGCCCCGTCACCCAGATACGTCAGTCGCAATCCGGCCAGCGAGCCCTTGCGCTCGGCCAATGTCTGCAGATCCGCGAGCACCTGGCACGGGTGAAAGTCGTCGGACAGAGCATTGACAATGGGGACGGAGGCGCCGCTCGCCATGGCGGTCAGGCGTTCCTGTGCGTAGGTGCGCCACACGATGGCTTCCACATAACGGGACAACACCTGTCCGGTGTCTTCGAGGGTCTCCTCGCGCCCCAACTGAGTGGTGCGGCTGTCGACCACCACGGCGTGCCCACCCAGCTGCGCTATGCCCATCTCGAAGGAGAACCGCGTCCGGGTCGAGTTCTTCTCGAAAATGACGGCGACCCCCTGCGGGCCCTCGAGCGGCCGCCGCGAGAACGGCGCCTTCTTGAGTTCGGCAGCCAGCGTGAGGACTTCGGCCTGCTCGGCAGGTGAGAGATCGTCGTCCCGCAGAAAATGTCGGATGCTTCCCGCCGGGTTCATGCCAGCTCCTGTTCTGCTGCGGTGTCGAGGATGCCGGGCAGCGCGGCGACGAACTCCTCAATCTGTTCATCGCTGAGGATCAGCGGCGGGGCCAAACGCAGCACGTCGGGCGCGGCGGCGTTGAGCAGGAAGCCGGCCTCGCGCGCCGCTGTCTCGGCCGCCTTGGCACGTTGCTCGTTCAGGACGATTCCCAGGAGCAGACCCGCGCCGCGTACCCGCGCGACCAGCGGATGGTTCAGCCCTTCGATGGCATGGCTCAACGACTTCCCGGCCGCGGCAGCGTGATCGACGAGGTTCTGCTCATCGAGAACCCGCAGGACCGCCAGGGCCGCGGCGGCGCAGACGGGATTGCCTCCGAACGTGCTGCCGTGCAGCCCCGGGGTGAGCAGCTCTGCGGCAGCTCCGGTCGCGATGCAGGCACCGATCGGCAGACCGCCGCCGAGCCCCTTGGCCAGGGTGACCACATCGGGAGTTATTCCCACCTGTTGGTGTGCGAAAAATGTTCCGGTGCGGCCGATTCCGGTTTGTACCTCATCGAGCACCAGCAGCGCGCCGTGGCGCGCGGTGATCTCACGCACCCCGGCGAGATAGCCCTCTGGTGGAACCACCACCCCGCCTTCGCCCATGATCGGTTCCAGGAAGACGGCTGCGGTGTCACCGTCGACAACCGACTCGATGGCGGCGAGATCGCCGTACGGTACATGAACAACCCCCGCCGGCAACGGCTCAAACGGCGCCTGCTTGGTCGGCTGGCCGGTGAGCGCCAGCGATCCCATGGTGCGGCCGTGGAAGGCACCTTCGGCCGCTACTACCTTGGTGCGCCCGGTAAGCCGAGTCAGCTTGAACGCGGCCTCGTTGGCTTCGGTGCCGGAATTGCAGAGGAACACCCTGCCCGGAACTCCCAGCCGAGCGACGAGCGCCTCGGAGAGCTCGAGGCCGGGGCCCGTCGCATACAGATTCGAGGTGTGGCCGAGCGTCGAGAGTTGGTGCGTGACGGCATCGATGACGGCCTGGTTGCGGTGACCCAAGACGTTGACGGCGATGCCGCCCAACAGATCCAGGTACCGCTTGCCGTCCACATCGGTGACGACGGCCCCGTCTCCCTCGGCGAGGACGACCGGCGGTGTGCCGTAGTTGTTCATCATGACGTGTTCCCAGCGCTGCTGGGTATCGCTGGTGTTGCTCATGATTGGCTCCTGACAAGTGTCCCGACGCCCTCGTCGGTGAATAGCTCGACCAATACGCAATGCTCGACGCGCCCGTCGATGATGTGGGCGCTGGGCACCCCGCCGTCCACCGCCCGCAGACATGCCTCGACCTTGGGAATCATGCCCGATTCCAGCCTGGGCAGAAGCCCGCGCAGATCCTCGGCGGCGATAGCGGTCACCAGTGATCCCCGATCCGGCCAGTCGGTGTAAAGGCCCTCGATATCGGTGAGCATCAGGAGACGCTCGGCGCCAAGGGCCTCGGCGAGTGCGCCGGCGGCGGTGTCGGCGTTGAGGTTGTGCACCACGCCATCCGCATCGGGGGCAAGGGTAGATACCACCGGGATACGTCCGGCATCGATCAGGTCAAGGATCGCTTCCGGGTTCACCTGTGCCACATCGCCGACCAACCCGATATCGGTCTCGACGCCATCTACGGTCGCGGTACGGCGCACGGCCGTGAACAGCTGCGCATCCTCGCCCGTGATCCCCACCGCGTACGGCCCGTGGCTGTTGATCAACCCGACAAGCTCACGGCCAACCTGACCGAAGAGCACCATTCGCGCGATGTCCAGCACTTCCGGTGTGGTGACCCGGAAGCCGCCCTTGAACTCTCCGGAAACACCAAGCTTTTTCAGCATCGAGGTGATCTGCGGGCCGCCGCCGTGCACGACGACGGGGTGGATGCCGCAGTTGCGCAGGAACACCATGTCTTCGGCGAAGGCGTTCTTGAGCGCATCGTCGGTCATGGCGTTGCCGCCGTACTTGATCACGACGATGGCGCCATGCAGCTTCTTGAGCCATGGCAGCGCCTCGGCGAGCACGCGCGCTTTCTTGGGAGCCTTCATGAGCTGTACGCCGAATTCTCTTCGACGTAGGCATGCGAAAGATCGGTGGTCCGGATGGTCGCCCGCTGATCCCCCGCGCCGAGGTCGATGAGTACCTCGACATCCGGCCCGGACAGATCGATCTCACGAGCGCCCGGAGCGCCGGTGCAGTTGGCGCATACCAGGTTTCCGTTGAATGACACCGTGACGCGATCCGGGTCGAGGTCTATCGGGGCCATGCCGACCGCGGCGAGCACTCGGCCCCAGTTGGGGTCGGAGCCGAACAGCGCGGTCTTGACAAGGCTGTCGCGCGCCACCGTCCGGGCGGCGGACACCGCGTCGTCCTCGGTGACCGCTCCGGTGACGGTGATCAGGATCCGTTTGGTGACACCCTCGGCATCGGACTGCAGCTGCGCGGCGAGGTCATCGCAGACCCGTGCTACCGCCGCAGCGAATTCCTCTGCGTCAGGTGTGATCTCGCTTGCCCCGGAGGCCAGCAGCAGCACAGTGTCGTTGGTGGAACAGCTGCCGTCGACGTCGAGCCGGTCGAAGGTGCGCGCGGTAGCCGCCCTCAACGCGGAATCCAACTGCGCGGCGGGCACTGCGGCGTCGGTCGTGATGACCACAAGCATGGTGGCCAGGGAGGGCGCCAACATGCCCGCGCCCTTGGCCATGCCGCCCACTGTCCAGCCGGCCTTATGATGCAGCGCAACCTCTTTCGGCACAGTGTCGGTGGTCATGATGGCGTGCGCGGCGTCGGTGCCACCGCCCAGGCCACCCGCCAGCTCGTGCACGATTTCCTGCACCCCGGCCAGCACCTTGTCCATGGGCAACCGGTCACCGATGAGTCCGGTGGAGCACACGGCCACCTCGACGGCCCCGGTCTCGGTGCCCCAGTCGCTGAGCGTCTTGGCGACCTCCTCCGCGGTGGCGTGGCTGTCCTGGAATCCGGCCGGCCCGGTGCATGCATTCGCTCCACCGGAGTTGAGAATGACGGCGCGCAGCCGTCCCGTGGTGAGAACCTGCTGCGACCACAGCACGGGCGCGGCCTTGACCTTGTTGCGGGTGAACACCCCCGCCGCGGCGTAGTCGGGCCCCTCGTTGAAGACCAGGGCAAGATCCGGCTTGCCTGAGACCTTGATTCCGGCGGCGATTCCGGCCGCTTTGAAGCCGGCGGGCGCGGTGACGCCCTGCGTCCGAACTAACGGCGAGTTGTTCTCGGTCATGGTGCTACCCCCACGATGGATAGGCCGTCGCCCTCGGGCCAGCCGAGTGCGAGGTTCATGGATTGAATCGCGGCTCCTGCGGTGCCCTTCACCAGGTTGTCGATCGCCGCGATCGCCACCAGCACGCCCGCATCGGGGTCGACGGCCAGCCCGATGTGCGCGGCGTTGCTCCCGGATACCGCCTTGGTGGTGGGCAACTGCCCCTCGGGAAGCACGTGGATGAACGGCTCATCGCGGTATGCCTCCTGATATGCGTCCCGGATCTCGGCCAGGGTCGCACTGGTTGGCGCCGTACACGTAGCGAGGATGCCGCGGGGCATGGGGATGAGTACGGGCGTGAAGGAGACGGTGACCGGCTTGCCCGACGGATGATTCAGCCCCTGAGCGATCTCCGGAGTGTGCCGATGCGCGCCGGCGATGTTGTAGGCGCGAGCCGATCCCATGACCTCGGAGGCCAGCAGGTCGGCCTTGGGGGCGCGTCCGGCGCCCGTGGTGCCACTCACCGCGACCACGGTGACCGTCGGATCCACGAGTCCTGCGGTGACCGCAGGAGATAACGCCAACAGTGCTGCCGTCGGATAGCAGCCCGGAACCGCTACACGCTTGGTGCCGTGCAGGGCCGCACGTGCACCGGAAAGCTCTGGTAAGCCATACGGCCAGCTCCCCGCATGTTTCGAGCCGTAGTAACGCTGCCATGCGGCGGCATCGGTCAGCCGGAAGTCGGCGCCACAGTCGATGATGAGGGTCTGCGGCCCCAGCTCGTCGGCAATCTTGGCCGAAGACCCGTGCGGCAATGCCAGGAACACCACGTCATGCCCCCGCAACAGCTTGGGATCGGTGGGCTGTAGTTTGTGGTCAGCCAACGGCGTGAGATTCGGGTGATGCTCGATGAGGCTGCTGCCGGCGTTCGAACCAGCCGTCAGCACCCCGATGCGCAGGCGGCCCGCGGCGTATGCCGGATGTGCGAGCAGCAGGCGCAGAATCTCACCGCCGGCATATCCGCTGGCACCGGCGACCGCGACCGAGAACCCAGTAGTCATAGCCGCAATTCTGTATCATTATGCAGTCAAGCGCAAATATATTCGACAGGTCTTTTGGACACGCGATCAACCTCAACTTGAGCTAAACGGTGTGATGCCCCGTTCCCACGGTTACGGTGGAGGTAGCTGGCGAATAGCGTCGGCAGTTGATAACGAGCGAGAACGAGAAGGGAGCCTTCCATGTCGGATCGTGCCGATCGTCAGCGCCAGGAGCAGCACCGCGAGCAGGCTGACCAGCGCCGAGGACAGTAAGACCTGCTAGGTGCGTTGGGTTGCCCCAACACGCTCGGCCGCAGAGGCCACCGCCGTTATCCGTGCGGCGGTGGCCTCGTCTTCTGTCAGGGTGCGGTCGGTTGCCCGGAAACGCAGCCGGAAGTTCAACGATTTGTTGCCTTCGCCCACCTGCGGCCCGGTGTAAACCTCCACCAGACGCACCTCTTCGATCAACTCACCCGCCCCGGCGCGCAGCGCCTCGGTGACCGCATCGGCGGGCACCGTTTCGGCGACCACCAGCGAAACGTCCTGAAAAACTGCCGGGAAAGGCGAGATCCGTGGCGCGGGAAGCGGATTGGTGAGGGGAAGCGCATCGAGGCTCAGCTCCAGGGCACATGTGCGTTTGGGCAGCCCGAGCCGTTCGATGACCGCCGGGTGCAATTCGCCGGCATGCCCGACAACCTGGCCATCGGCCACAATCTCCGCGCACCGCCCCGGATGCCACGGCAATTCACTGCCGGCCCGCAGCGACAGGTCCACATAGGCGGCCCGCCCGATGATCCGGGCAGCTTCCAGCACGTCGGTGACATCGGCGGCGCGCCCGCGCCCCCACGGCCCATTCGGCTCGCGCGCCCCCGTCAGCACAAGTGCCACATGGACGGGCTGCGCGGGCAGAGACTCAAACAATGCACTGAGCTCGGCCTCGGAGGGGCGATCCGTCACGTCGAGCAGCGGGATCGCCCGGGTCGTCTCGGTTGGCCGGACAACCTGACCGATAGTGAACAACGCGACGTCGACGGTTCCGCGAGAAATATTGCGCGACAACGCCTCAAGCACCCCAGGTAAGAGCGTGCTGGCCAGTTCGGGGCGATCGGATTCCAGCGGGTTGAGAACCTTTGTGGTACGTCGGCGCGGATCGTCCTGATCCAGGCCCCACTCGTCGAACACACCGGCAGGCAGGAAGGGCATCGGCAGGATCTCGGTGTATCCGCTGAGCGCCAAGGACTTCCCCACCGCACGGCGACGGCGTTGCGGCGCGGTGAGGCCACCGCCTTGTGGTGCCGCGGGCAGAATCGACGGGATATCTTCCAGTCCTTCGAGTCGCAGCACCTCCTCCACCAGGTCCGCACCCTCGGTGATGTCCGGACGCCAGCTCGGCGGTGTGACCCGCAGGGTGTCGCCCTCCACCGCCACCTCGGCACCGATCTGCCGGAGGCGGTGTTCCACCACCCCGTCGGCGTAGTCGATCCCGGCAATGCGCGCGGGCAGGTCGGTGGCCATGACAATCTCTGATCGAGCCTGGCCGTCGGCCGACCAATCGGTGAGTTCGGCGGGCGTGCTGCCCCCTGCTATGTCACGCAGTAGAGACGCACAACGATCCAGCGCGGCAACGGATATCGCGGGATCCACGGAACGCTCGTAGCGACGTCCCGCCTCGCTGTGCAGGTGTAGCCGACGCTGGGTGCGCAGTACCGCGGCCGGATCCCATACCGCGGCTTCGAGGAGCACGTCAGTGGAGTCTTCGCGCATCTCGGTGCTTCCGGCGCCCATGACACCGCCGATGGCGGTCACACCGGCATCGTCGGCGATCAGAACGTCGCCGGGTTCAAGCTTGCGTTGCACATCGTCGAGGGTGATAACCGTCTCGCCGGGTGTCGCGAATCGCACCCGGAAATCCCCGCTGATCCGCGCCTTGTCATGCGCGTGCATGGGATGCCCGATCTCGAGCATCACGTAGTTGGTGGCGTCCACCGCAGGCGATATGGCCCGGATTCCACAGAGCATCAGCCGTCGCTGCAGCCACCACGGCGACACCGCCGCCGGATCGATGCCGATCACCGGGCGCAACCCGAAGCATTTGACCCCGGTACCGGCGTCGATATGTACCGGCAGCGAGGGCTTGTCGGCCGGGAGCGGCTCTACCGCAGCTGGATCGGCGAAATCCAGGTCGTACGCACAAGCCAGATCGCGGGCCAGCCCGCGAACGGACAGGCAGTATCCGCGATCCGGAGTGATCGACAGATCGAAGATGACATCGTCCAGCCCGACCACCTCGCCGGCGTCGGCACCGGGATCGGCGGTTCCCGGCGGCAGCACCAGAATGCCCGACGAGTCCGAGCCGAGACCCAGCTCGGTCGTCGAGCAGATCATCCCGTCGGAGGTGTGTCCGTAGGTCTTTCGTGTCGCGATGGTGAAGTCGCCGGGCAGCGTGACGCCCGGGAGTGCCACCACCACGAGGTCGTTGACGGCGAAGTTCGATGCACCACAGACAATCTCACGAGACTCGGCTTCGCCTACGTCCACCAGGCAAAACCGGATCGGCTTTTTGAAGTCGGTGAGTTCGGTGATCTGGGCGACGCGTCCGATCACCAGCGGTCCGGTAACCGGACCGGGAACGATTACCTCTTCCACCTCGTGACCGATGCGGATCAGCGTTTCCTCGATACTCGCCGGGGTGGCGGCGAACTCCGGGGCACCGACCCGCAGGACCTCGATAAGCCAGCTGTAGGGAATACGCATCAGGCACTCACCCCGAACGGGAGGCTGAAGCGTACGTCGCCTTCGATCATGTCGCGCATGTCGGGCAGCCCGTTGCGGAACTGCAAGGTTCGTTCCAGCCCCATGCCAAACGCGAAGCCGCTGTATTTTTCGGGATCAATACCACTGGCCCGCAGCACATTCGGATTCACCATGCCGCAGCCTCCCCATTCAACCCAGCCGGCCCCGCCCTTCTTGTTCTCGAACCAGACGTCCACCTCGGCGGAGGGTTCGGTGAACGGGAAGAAGTGCGGCCGCATCCGGGTGTGTGCCTGCGCCCCGAACATGGCCCGTGCGAAGGCGTCGAGCGTGCCCTTGAGGTTGGCCAGGGTCAGCCCGCGATCCACGGCGAGCCCCTCCACCTGATGGAAGGCGGGCAGGTGCGTCGCATCGATTTCATCGGTGCGGAAGGCGCGCCCCAGCGAGATCACGTAGACGGGCAGCTCGCGCGCCAACAGGGTACGGACCTGAACCGGCGAGGTGTGCGTGCGCAACACCTGCCGCGACTCCTCGGGGGCGATGTAGAAGGTGTCCTGTGTGCTGCGAGCCGGGTGGTCGGGCAAGAAGTTGAGGGCATCGAAGTTGAAGTGTTCGGTCTCCACCTCGGGGCCGTCCGCCACCTCCCACCCCATCGCTACGAAGGTGTCCGCAATGTGTTCGGACAGGATGGTGATCGGGTGGCGCGCTCCGATCGTCTGGCGCGTCGACGGCAGGGTCACATCGACACGCTCCGCGACCAGCACGGCGGCATCACGTTCGGCGCGCAGTACCTCCAACCGGATGTCGTACGCCTGTTGCGCCTGGGTGCGTACGGCGTTGACAAGCTTTCCGGCCTCAGCCCGTTGCTCCTTCGGCAGCGCGCCCAGCGCCTGCCGCGCGAGCGCCAGCGGCGACTTCTCCCCCAGATGGTCAACCTTTGCCTGCGCGAGGGCATCCAGGTCACCGGCGCCGTCAAAGGCCGCGCGAGCAGCATCAACGGCGCTCGTCAGAGCTCTCTCTGATGGTTCCACTGAAGGGTCCTGCGAGTGATCAGCCACGGATGCCGATCATAGGGTAAGGCGGGTTAACCACCGTGCGGTCATGCCCGGCGGGCACCACCGCACCGCCTAGTGTTGAGCGGGTGAATGGCGAAGCAGTGCGCCGCTGGATCTTCGAAAGACATTGCCATCCGATCAGTGCGTGGTCCCGTTGGGCAACGACACCGCTGTTGCTCGTTCCGGTATGGACCCGGCGATGGCGTTGGGCCGTCCCCATCGCTGCGTGGCTCGCCATCAACCCGGTGGTGACCCCGCCGCCCCGGGACAACAACTCCTTTGCCACTCGTGCCATACGCGGTGAAGAGATCTGGATGACCAGACCTACGTCGGATACCGCCCTCACCGTGTTGGGCATTGTCGGCGGCACCGCGCTGATCTCGGCATTGATAGCCGCCTGGCGGCGTTCAGGGACCGGGGCGACGGCAGGTACCGCACTGTCGATGACGATCACGCTGCTGGCCTGGCGGCGCTACGCCCACATCTGGGAGGCAAATCAGTCCAGACGGTAATGTCCGATTTCCGCTAGCGCTGCGGTGGGACCGCGGGCATGCTCGAAGCATGGAACTTGACGCGGAGGCCTGTTACCGGGCCGTGCAGTCCCGTGACACACGATTCGACGGCCAGTTCTATACGGCCGTGCGCACCACCGGCATCTACTGCCGGCCGTCCTGCCCGGCCATCACCCCGAAGCGCCAGAATGTCTCGTTCCATCCCACCGCCGCCTCGGCGCAGGCCGAGGGCTATCGAGCCTGCCGACGGTGCCTGCCGGACGCGGCACCCGGATCGCCATTGTGGAATATCAAGTCCGACTTAGCTGTTCGAGCGATGCGTCTTATTGGTGACGGCGTGGTCGAGCGCGATGGCGTGGATGGTTTGGCCCGTGCCCTCGGGTACTCGAGCCGTCAGCTCAACAGGGTTCTACTCGCCGAGCTCGGCGCAAGCCCGCTGGCCCTGGCGCGCGCCAATCGCGCCACCACAGCACGTCTGCTCATTCAGCGGACCGAACTGGCCATGTCCGACATTGCCTTTGCGGCCGGGTTTTCCAGTATCCGGCAGTTCAACGACACGATCGCCGCGGTGTTCGCGACGACACCGTCGAAACTACGCGCCGAGCTCCCCCGCGCAGCGAGTCTCACATCGGCACCGATGCCCGGCGGCGTCAGCCTGAAACTTCCTCTGCGGCAACCCCATAACGTCGCTTGGTCGATCTGGCTGTTGGAGCATCATTGCGCGCGCGGAGTCGAGGATTTTGCCGAGGGACGGTACACCCGAGCACTGAGGATGCCCCACGGTCCCGTCGTTGCGACCCTGACGGTAGACGTCGATCAGGTGCGCGCGGACCTACAACTCTCCGATATGCGTGACCTCGCGCCCGCAGTGGCCCGCCTGCGCCACCTTCTTGACCTGGATGCCGACCCCGCGGCAGTGGATGACGCACTGCTGTCTCACCCAGCGCTGGCCCCACTTGTCGCCGAGGCTCCCGGCATCCGGGTGCCGGGGACAGTCGACGGGTCAGAGCTGCTGTTGCGCACCATGATCGGACAGCAGATTTCGGTGTCCGCGGCCAATACCGCTACGGCACACCTCGTTGCCGAACTCGGCGAGGAGGTGGCCGACACGACCGGGCGGGTGACACGTCTGTTTCCCACCCCCGACGCAGTCGCCGCCGCCGGTACGGAGGTGATGGCGGGACCTGCGGCCCGGATCGCCGCGATCGTCGGGGCCGCCGACAGGCTCGCGACCGGCAAGCTGGAGTTGCATCACGGCATGAACGCCGCCGACATGCGCCGGCAACTATTGGAGATCAAGGGAATCGGACCGTGGACCGCTGACTACGTGGTGATGCGTCAACTCGCCGATCCAGACGTTCTCCTCGAGCACGATCTGGTGCTGCGCCGCGGCGCAGCAGCAGAGGGGATAGACCTCGCAGCTGCCCGCGACTGCTCGCCGTGGCGGTCTTATGTATCTATGCACCTGTGGCGCAAGGGAATCACTGCGCTACCCCGTCCGCGCATTCGCGCACAGAAAGGAATCTCGTGAGCGACTACTCGACTCTCACCACCCCGGCGGGACCGTTCACCGCCATCGTCGACGGATCGGGGACGGTCCTGGCATCGGGATGGACGGACTCCCCCGAACTACTGCATGCGTTGATACATCCGGCGTTGCGCCCGCGGGAACTGAACCGCAAACGCGATCTCGGCAAGGTGTCCAAGGCTGTCACCGACTACCACGCGGGCGATCTGACCGCCATCGACTCGATCCCCGTCACCCAGCGTTCCGGGGACTTCCTCATGCACGCCTGGGATGTGCTGCGACAGGTCGATCCCGAGGCGCCGATCACCTACAGCGAGTTCGCCGTGCGCGCCGGACGGCCCGCGGCGGTCCGTGCGGCCGCCAGTGCCTGCGCCCGGAATGCGGCGGCGCTGTTCGTACCGTGCCACCGGGTGTACCGCATCGGCGGCGCACTGGGAGGCTTCCGCTATGGGCTTCCGATCAAGCGATGGCTACTTGATCACGAGGCTCCCGCCGGGACCTGACCCATTGACTGATGAGCACCGCGGCTATCGCGGCGGGCACCGCCGCCGCAAGAGTCTGGGCGTCCTCGGAGAACATCATCAGGGCGAATAGTCCACCAAATCCTAAGAGCAGCAATCGGAGTACGGACCAATGCGGTGCGTGCAGGGACAGCGTGTGCGCCGCGAGCATGCCGAGGAGAAATGCCGTGAGGTGCCCCACCTCGGTGAACGTCTGATTGCACGCGATGGATACGGCGCCGACGGCGATCCAGCCGGACATCCACGAGCCACGCCAGCGCGGCGGAATCGATGCGGTGAGTGCGCCGACAACAGCGGCTGTCCCGTAGCTCATCCCCACATCGCTGGCCCGCGCGATGGTTATCGGGGCCCAGTGCATCCAGATGGCCAGTGCGGTTCCGACTCCCACGATGAGGGTCGCCCCGATATGACCGAGCACGAAGGTCAGCGCCAAACGCCCACTGTGCCACTGCAGTTCAGCCAGGGCAAGGATGCAGATCAGGCCGGGAAGCCACAGGTAGATTGGTCCGGCGTCGGTCACAAAGGCACTGCCGATGAGGGTGCCCAGGCGTCCCTGGTGCAGATTGTGCAGATTGGTGCTCGCATGAGCGATCACCCGGTCTTGCATCCGCGGCCCCTCGATCACCAGCACGGTGGCGACTGCTACCAGCGCAACCGCGTAACCGATGGTGACCCGCAGCCGGACAAGCGCGGCCCAGACTCTCCGCATGATCCATGATCGCACCGTCTAGATGCGACCGTCGTCCCCAGCGGCTGGCAGTTCCCTGCGAGTTTCGAGTAGGTACATCTTCATGTTCTCGGGCACACCGGCCGGTCTGCTGGAGAACAGCGGACGCCGCACGGGCGTGGGCGTGAGTCCCAGGTGATCAAGAAGCACCAGCGGCACCTTGGCCAGAGCCGGTTGCGAGATCGCCAGACCACCCTTCGCGGCGCTCTCCATGACGCGGGCGGCGATGTTCACATCGACTCCGAGCCAGTCCGATCCGATGCGCTGAGGCGTTCCGGTGTGGATCCCAATCCGCATATGCGGCGTATACCCCTGTATTTCAACGTTTTTCAATGCGTCGCGGGCAGGAATGACGGCTTGTAGGGCAGTGATCGGATCATCGAAAACGGCCATGATGCCGTCGCCCATGCGCTTGACCACCTGCCCCCCGGCATTGAGCATGGGAGGTTCGGCGACCGATGCCACGCGTCGCAGCAGTTTCAGCGTTGCCTCGTCACCGGCCTCCAGTGCCCAGGCGGAGAATCCGACGAGATCGGTGAAGACCAGGGTGACCTCGCGATTCGCCGGCTGCTTGCTGACCTTCTCGGTGAAGGCCTGCCAGATCTGCAGTGCGCCGAACCCGAACTCACGGAATGCGGTGTCTCTGTCGGTCACCAATCGGTCGGCCGCGCGCGCCACCGCACTCGCCCCACCAAAACCACTGGTGGACAGGGGGTCGCCGAAATACGGGTCACCGGGCAGCGAACGCCGGGCACGGCGCACCGCCGCCACAACCGTGGGATCCCGATCCATCTTGCGGAACCAGCTCCCGGCTCGGGCGATATGGCGAGAGGCCGGCTCGGCGGGATCGGAATTCTGCGCTGGCGGGGCCGCATCGGGCGACTCCGCGGCGAGGTCATGCCGCGCAGACCCACTGGTGCGGCCTCGCCTGCGCTTACGGATTCCCGAGTTGTGCTCACGGTCCGGTTCGGCATCGAGGCCTGACGGCTCGACATCCACGGCATCAGCCTATGTGCTGGGGTGTGCGGCGGCAATCTCGTCGTTGCCAGTGTCGCCGTCTTCGCGCCAGTTCGGGTCCTTCTCCTCAACCGCCTGGTCGATACCGGTCGGCGCTGGTAGCGGCTGCATGGAGCTTCGGACACGGTTGGCAAACGGTTCTCAACACCGCTGAGATGCTCGTGGACAACGCCGGTTGTCACCCATATCGTGCGTGATAGGCGCCACATAGGAGGGTCAACGATGACATCCGCCACTGCTGATCGCCGCGCTCGGCGATCCACTCGCAAAGGCCCGTCGCGCGTGAGGCCCGCGGCCGAACCACGGCATGAAGTCGATCTGGACGGCCCACCGCAACCGTTGGGCCCAGATTCGCTGACATGGAAGTACTTTGCGGATCTGCGGACCGGACTCCTTGGCGTGTGGATCGGATCAATCCAGAACATGTATCCGGAATTGGGCGCCGGAGTCCAGGATCACTCGATCCTGTTGCGTGAGCCCCTGCAGCGCGTGGCGCGCTCGGTGTTTCCCATCATGGGCGTGGTCTACGACGGTGATCGCGCGGCGGACACCGGGCGCCAGATTCGGGGCTATCACGACACCATCAAGGGCGTCGACAGCAAGGGGCGTCGCTACCACGCACTGAATCCCGAAACCTTCTACTGGGCCCACGCCACCTTCTTCATGCTCATCATCAATACCGCCGAATACTTCTGCGGAGGCCTCACCGAGGCCGAGAAACGGCAGCTGTTTGCCGAGCATGTCCAGTGGTATCGGATGTACGGCATGAGCATGCGGCCCGTGCCCAACTCCTGGGAGGAGTTCCAGCGGTACTGGGCGCGGGTCTGCGACGAAGAACTGGAGATCAATCGCGCGACGATGGACATCTTCCACATTCAGATCCCCAAACCGAAGTACGTACTGCTACCGGACTTTCTCTGGCAGCAGATGTGGGCACCGGCCCGCGCATTTCAGAACTGGGTGGCCGCCGGGGTGTTCAGTTCCTCGGTGCGCGAGAAGGCCGGAATGCGCTGGACTCCTGGCGATGAGGTACTCCTGCGAGTGTTCGGAAAAGCAGTGCAGTTGGCATTCAGTCCATTGCCCGACGACATCCGCCTGCATCCACGCGCCGTGTCGGCGTACAAGCGCGCTCAGGGCCGCCTGCCCGCGGACGCGCCGTTGGTCGAGGCGCCCAAGATCACCGCTCCGCCCAGGGATAGACGCGGGCTGCCCGTGCATTACGTCCCGCCATCGACCGAGGCGAGGTCCCTGACCTCCCGCGCTGGCAAGCTACTGCACTCCGCCTTCTCATTGGCGTCGCCGCCGTGGGCACTCCGGGGCCGCCGCGAGGTCGCGTAACAGCTGTTTACGCAGCTTTTACAGGGCGGCACTATGGCGTAGGCCACATTTTTCGGGCTGCGATTCCTGTCGTCTGATAGACGAAACAGGGTCGTCCGGACAACGGGTTTACCCTGCCGTGGACGTACCGACACATGGTGTTCACCAGGCGATTAGCCCAGCACACCAACCTATTCGGACAACGTGTCTTTTGTAGGTTGCCAGCATCCAGCAAAACTCCATCAACTCACGGCGAGCAGAAGCCGTCAGTGAGCCGCCTTGTCCCACAAGGCGATTCCTGTGAGCCACCTGTGAGTTTTGATCAGCGGCAGGGTTTGCGCAGGCGTATCTTTCCGTCAGCTCAGATAACGGATTCATCACTCCGACCGGTAATCGACGGCGCCGCAGTAGCTCCCAAACTCAGGTACAGGTTCACCACCATTTACATCCGCAAGGGGAAACGAGGCATTCAGATGGCAGTACGTAAGCGAGTGGGCGCCGTCATGGCGTTGGTCACCGCGATCTGTACCTTGGCAACGGCTCCGGCCCACGCCGATCCCGTCACCATGGCACCACAGACCTATACCAAGGTGAGCCGCGACGGGTGGACCTTGATGATCCGGATCGACCACGAGACCATCAACTCCGTACCCAACCTGGCCGAGGCCTCCAACTCGCGGGAAGCGTTCGTGACCTTCGATGCGACCGCGATCGCCACCGGCGGATCGGCGCCCATCACCGATAGCTTGTTCATCGCCGGATACCAGTTAGGTTGCCAGACAGACGTTTCCAGCGGTCTGCAGATCGGTGGCACCGGCGGCCTCGCGGGGTCTGTGGGCTACAGCGGCGGCCCGTCCGTCGGCGGTTCCGGCGGCCTCGCCGGGTTTGTGCAGACCATCTTGCAGCCCGGTGTCATCACCGATCTCCCCCTGGCCAATATGGCCTTGAGTGATAGCGGCAAGGCCATGCTCGACGTCGACAACCTCCACATCAAGGCCGACGCGTGCGGCGGCGATGTCACCATTCGCTCCTATGTCTATCTGCGGATCTCGACCGCTTCGGCGCATACTGAGTTCGCCATCTACGGCGACCCGATGAAGATCTAGGGAGGTTCTCGTGCCGAAACGAAAGATCGTTGTCACGGTGGCCGGAGTGGCGGGGGCCCTGGCCCTGGGTGGGCTCGCCGCCCCTACGGCCGCCGCCGACCCGCCGGGTATCCCCTTCGTGCCCGGCGTACCCGCGCCATTGCCCGCAACCCCGGGAAGTTATACGTATATCTACAACAACTTCCCAGCGGTCGCGCCGGCCACGGTCGACGCGCGCGGTGTGAAGATCGCCGCCAATGCCGATCCCGCGGCGGGTGCGGCCGGTCTGCCCGGCAGCAAGCTGGGCAACTCCGCCCACCCGGCCAACGTCTTGACCTCGTCCAGCACGCGGTACGGCATCCAGGGGGGCACGACACCGGCCGCCCCGGCCAGCACCACCGGTGTGCAGTTCGGCGCCGGTAACGAGAACCCCGCGCTGGAGGATCCACACGGGGCACCGCCGCAGAGTGCGGCAGCGGTCGAGGCGGCCGCCCCGACCGTGATGCCGGGTGCTCCGACGCCTCCGGTTCTGGAGTCCCCCGATGGTCAACCCCCGAAGCCCGCGGAAGAACCCGCCGGCTGATCTCAGTCCTGCCGCAATACCGAAAATGGGCCCCCTGTCGAACAGGGGGCCCATTTTCGGCGTCGTGTGACGACTTGGAGCGAGTGACGGGACTCGAACCCGTGTGAACGGCTTTGCAGGCCGGTGCCTAGCCTCTCAGCCACACCCGCGTCGAGCACCGATGATGCCGAACCACGGTGCGCGACACGAGTGTTGAACTCAGGCTGATCCCAGTGCGGGCTAGCCGGTGAGGCCGGAGTAGTCCGCGCCGGTGAGCTCGACCGACTTCTCCCACAACCGGGCGGCCAGCTGCGGATCCCGGGCCTCTTTGTTGCGCGGAGCACGTTTCACCGGACCGCGCATACCTTGCAGCTGCGTGGGCCCGAGGTAATCGTCGGGCTGCACATCGGGCATCGTCGCCGCGTACAGCTCGCCCTCGGCGCCCTGACGCTCGTCCTGGAGCACAAGACCCATGCCGAAGTAGAAGGCCTTCTGCAGGCCGGGCAGATTCGGGATCATGGAATCGAACAGGTTGGTGGCGGCCACGCCCGGGTGCACGTTGACCGACAGCAGTGGGGATCCGGCTGCTGCCGCCTTGCGGGCCAGCTCCGAGCCGAAGAGCATGCATGCCAGTTTCGAAGCCCGGTAGGCGGTCAGCCGGTTGTACGGGCGCCGAGTGAAGTTCAGATCGTCGACGTCCAGGTTGTTGCGTCCCTGCGCATGCGCGATGCTGCCCAGCGAGATGACTCGTGGTGCGTCGGCCGCGAGCAAGGCGGGCAAGAGCGCATCGGTCAGCACGAAATGGCCGAGATGGTTGACGCCGATCTGCGTCTCGAACCCTTCGGCGGTGCGCCGCAGTGGGATTGCCATCAGACCCGCATTGTTGAGCAACACGTCGACCTTGGGCGCCTGGGTGCGGATCGCGTCCGCGGCAGAGCGCACGGAGGCCAGGCTGGTGAGGTCGAGCTCCACGAGCGCGTGGTCAGCCTTCGGTCCGAGCGCGCGCACCTTATCCAGCGCCGCCCGTCCGGTCTCCTGGTTGCGGCAGGCCAGCACGACGCGGGCGCCGGCGCGGGCCAGCGCCTCGGCGGCGACGAGACCCAGGCCATTGTTCGCACCGGTGATGACATGTGTCTTACCGGTCTGGTCGGGAACATCCGACTCACGAAAGTGCCTGATCTGCAGGGGTGCGGGCATTAGGTTCCTCGATCCGTGGAAGTTACTAGTACTCGTCGTTACGGCTTTGTCGGATAGTACTGGAGGCTATTGACCGCGATGCATCCGCGCCGTGGCGTAGAGGCAAATCGACGCGGCGCTGGCCAGGTTGAGGCTCTCGGCTCCCCCACGCATCGGGATGTTGATCCGATGTGTGGCCAGGGCTGCCGTCGCGCTGTCGAGTCCGTGCGCCTCGTTGCCGAAGATCCAGGCACAGGGCCCGGCAAGCACCGGATCGGCGTCATCGAGCGACAGCTCGCCATCAAGGGTGGTGGCCAGCACTGCCCCACCGCGCGCGGTGACGTTCTCGGCGACCACCGCGGCGTCTCCGGCCGGGACGACCGGGACGTTGAAAACGCTGCCCGCCGAAGCCCGCAGGCTCTTGCCGTTGAAGGGGTCAACACTGTTGCCTGCCAGCACGACGGCATCGGCGCCCATCGCATCGGCGACCCTGATCAGAGTGCCCGCATTGCCTGGCTCCGAAATATCAACGGCGACAACGACAAATCGTGGCGAATCGGCCGCGACCTGAGACCACTGCGCCGCGATCGAACGACATTCGGCCACCAGCCCAACGGGAGTCACGGTGTCCGACAGTGCTTTGGCGGCCCGTTCGGTCACCAGACGGACCGGAGCGTCAACCAACAGGCCGGCGAATCGCTCGGTCGCGGCCTCGGTCGCGAAGACGCGTTCTACCGCGCCGGACCGCAGCGCGGCCTCGACCAGGTTGGGACCTTCTGCCAGAAAAAGACCGGCCCGCCGACGGGCGGCGGGCCGGTGCAGTTTGACCGCGTCGATCACTGTCTGTGACCGCTCAGTCAGAGCCGAGTCGCTCAGGCGGCTTCCCCGGCCGGAGCGTTGACATCCTCAGGCAGCGCGGCCTTGGCGACCTCAACCAGCGCGGTGAACGCGGCGGCATCGCTGACGGCCAGCTCGGCGAGGTTCTTACGGTCAACCTCGACGCCCGCGATCTTCAGACCCTGGATGAAGCGGTTGTAGGTGATGTCGTTGGCGCGAGCCGCAGCGTTGATACGCGCGATCCACAGCTTGCGGAACTCACCCTTGCGAGCGCGACGGTCCCGGTATGCGTAGGTCAGCGAGTGCAGCTGCTGCTCCTTGGCCTTCCGGTACAGGCGCGACCGCTGACCGCGGTAGCCCTTGGAGGCCTTCAGGATTGTCCGGCGCTTCTTCTGGGCGTTGACGGCCCTTTTCACGCGTGCCATTTATGTGTCCTTCGTGTGGTGCTGTGTAGTGGGTGGTCGTGGTGTCGGCTGCTAGCCGGTCAGCATCTTCTTGACGCGCTTGGCGTCGTTCTCCGCCACCACGGTGCGGCCGTCGAGACGGCGGGTGCGGCTGGTGGGCTTGTGCTCCAGCAGGTGGCGACGGTTCGCCTTCTGGCGCACGATCTTTCCGCTTCCGGTGGTGCGGAAGCGCTTCGACGCACCGCTGTGGGTCTTGGCCTTAGGCATCTTGGTAGTCCTTATTCTTCAAGGGTTCTCGGTTGTGTCGGTACTTAGGTATTACGGCTGTTCGGTGGGCGCTTGCTCGGCCGGCGGGGCCGCCTGGGCTGGGGCCGGCCCTGCAGGAGCCTCTGCCTGCTGAGCTGCCTTGGCCCGGGTCTTCGCACCCCGGTGCGGCGCCAGCACCATCGTCATGTTGCGGCCGTCCTGCTTCGCGGAGGTCTCCACGAAGCCGTACTCGGCGACGTCTGCGCCGAGCCGCTGCAACAGTCGGTAGCCCAGTTCGGGCCGTGACTGCTCGCGTCCGCGGAACATGATCGTCACCTTGACCTTTGATCCGGCTTCCAGGAAGCGCACAACGTGGCCCTTCTTGGTTTCGTAGTCGTGATCATCGATCTTCGGCCGAAGCTTTTGTTCTTTGACGACGGTCTGCTGCTGGTTCTTGCGAGACTCGCGCTCCTTCAGAGCCGTCTCGTACTTGAACTTGCCGTAGTCCATGATCTTGCAGACCGGAGGCCTGGCATCTGGGGCTACCTCGACAAGGTCGAGATCGGCGTCTGCGGCGACGCGCAGCGCATCTTCGATCCGCACGATGCCGACCTGTTCGCCTTTCGGGCCGATCAAGCGGACTTCGGGTACGCGGATGCGTTCGTTGATGCGGGTCTCAGTGCTGATGTGGCCTCCCTGGCTCGTCCTCTATCTGTCGTGACCGCAACGCGGTTCGACGGGGACAAAAGTGGGTCCATCAGCACTCTGCTCGTTACGAACAGAAAAGCCCTGCACATGGCAGGGCCCGAAGCCGACCGGTCACGACGACACACGCCGTCCTGCATATGCAGAACAACCACCCAGGGGTGGCTGGACCGGACCGCTGTACCTTGTTGGCCAGCGGTGGGAGCGGGACTCCACTTGATGTCCCCGACGGAGCCGGGAACGGTCGCACATGACAGTCTAGCAGCCGTGACCGATGACCTTGACCACGATGATCACGACCAGTCCACGACCTCGGATGTCCGCGAGCTTGCCGACATTCCGGCAATCGAGGTGATCACCAAGGCCATTGTGATGCTGATGAGCTCCAGCGCCGAGAAGCTGGGACTGTCCTCCCCAGATCCGGACGAAAGCCCGCATCGCGATTTGGACGAGGCGCGCCGGCTCATCACGGCCCTGGCCGGTCTGGTCGCCGCTTCCGTGGAGTACTTGGGTCCGCACGCTGCGCCGATCCGCGACGGATTGCAGAGTCTGCAGAAGGCCTTCCGGGAAGCCAGCGCCATTCCGGACGAACCCGGTCAGGGTCCTGGCGAGAAGTACTTGCGCTGAGCATCAGTAAACTGCCAGCTACACGGCCTATCCTCGCTAGGTGACGTTGTCTGATTCTCTTCGCGCAGGCCGCTCATCGTCCGAGGTTCGCGCTTCACCGCCACTAGCCGCCCCGGGAATCGGCAAGACCCCCAAGCCAATTCCCTCATCTACCTCGAAACTGCACTGGGTACCGACCTTCTTCGGATGGCTGGTCGGGGTTTTCGCGGCGATGATCTTCCTGTCGAGCATCTCGCCGATCATCCGGCACCTGACACAGGTTCCTCGTGCCTTTATCGACGAGTATCTGTTCGACTGGCCCGATACCAGCCTCGCGTGGGCCTTCGTGCTGTCGCTGCTGGCGGCTGCCCTGGCGGTGCGCAAGAGCATCGCGTGGTGGATTCTGCTGATCAACCTGACGGTGCTGTCGGCCCTCAATATCGGCGGTCTCATCCAGCACCGCGACGCCGTCGAGATCCTCGGACTGGTGCTCCACGGCGGCACGATCGTCCTGCTGATCCTGGCGCGTCACGAGTTCTATGCGAAGGTCCGTCGCGGTGCGACGCTCAAAGCCGTCGCCGTACTCATCGGCGGTTTGGTGCTGGGAACGCTCGTCGCCTGGGCCCTCACCGAGATGTTCCCGGGCTCGCTGGCCCGCTCCGACCGCTTCTGGTGGGCGCTCAACCGCGTGGCCGGTTTTTCGCTTGCCGGTCATGAGTACTTCGACGGCCACCCTCATCTCTTCTTGAACTGGCTCTTCGGCCTGTTCGGAGCGCTGGCGCTGATGTCCGCCGCCGTCGTGTTGTTCCGCTCTCAGCGTGCGGTCAACGCGTTGACCGGTGACGACGAATCGCTGATCCGCGGTCTGCTCGAGCGTTATGGGCAGGACGACTCTCTCGGATACTTCGCGACCCGTCGCGACAAGGCCGTCATCTTCGCGCCCAATGGCCGCGCAGCCGTGACCTATCGCGTAGAGGTGGGCGTCTGCCTGGTCAGCGCGGACCCCATCGGGGACAAAACGGCGTGGAGCCAGGCCATCGCCGCATGGCTGCAGGTGTGCCAGGCATACGGCTGGGCGCCTGCGGTGATGGGTGCGAGCGCCGAGGGCGCGCTCGCCTACCGGGAACATGGCCTGAACGCACTGGAACTCGGCGACGAGGCGATCCTGTACCCGCGGTCGTTCTCGATATCGGGTCCGCACATGGCGGCGGTCCGCCAGGCCGTCAACCGCGCCCGGCGCTCGGGATTGTCGGTGCGTATCCGCCGCCATCGCGAATTGCCGCCGGACGAGGCGAAGCAGATCATCACCAACGCCGACCTGTGGCGTGACGGCAACACCGAACGCGGATTCTCCATGGCCCTGGGGCGGTTGGGTGATTCCACCGACGGCGACTGCCTTCTGGTGGAGGCGGTCGACTCCGACGACAACCCCGTCGCCATGCTGTCACTGGTGCCCTGGGGTGCCAACGGGGTATCCCTCGAATTGATGCGCCGTTCGCGTCAATCACCCAACGGCACAATAGAATTCATGGTTACCGAGCTGCTCACTCGGGCAGAGGCCATGGGAATCACCCGGGTCTCTCTCAACTTCGTGATGTTCCGCTCGGTCTACGCGGACGGCTCCCGTATCGGGGCGGGCCCGGTGCTCCGGCTGTGGCGCTCGGTGTTGATGTTCGCCTCACGGTTCTGGCAGTTCGAGCAGTTGTACCGCTCGAACGTGAAGTATCAGCCGGAATGGGTGCCACGGTTCGCCTGCTACGAGGATGCCCGGCTCATCCCCCGGATCGGCATCGCCTCGGTGATCGCCGAGGGATTCCTGGTCTTGCCGTTCGGCAATCGGGACAAGCCACGGCACACCGGTCAATACAGTGCGGTGCCGCAGTCCATCGTGGCCACCGGACTGCTGCACCACGACGGCACCGCACCCGATATGCCGCCGCAGTCCACGGCACTGCAGAGAGTGCCGGAGCAAGTCAAGGTGCGACTCGGCAAGCTTGCGGCCCTGCAGGAGCGGGGAATCGACGCATACCCGGCTGGCTCACCGCCCAGCCACACCGTCGCGGAGGCCCTGGCCGCAGCCGACGGTACCGAGGTCGTCATCAGCGGTCGCCTGCTGCGCATCCGTGACTATGGCGGTGTGCTTTTCGCGCAGCTGCGCGACTGGTCGGCAGAGGTGCAGCTGCTCATCGACGATCCCCTGCTGCATGAAGAGTTCACCGCCGCCATCGACCTCGGCGACCTGGTCGAGGCCAGCGGTGTCATGGGTCAGTCGCACAACGGCACCCGGTCTGTGCTGGTGCGATCGTGGCGAATCATCGGTAAATGCCTGCATCCACTGCCCGATAAGCGCAAGGGTCTTACCGACCCTGAGGCCCGGGTGCGCGCTCGATACCTTGATCTGGCGATCAATCCAGAGGCCCGCGACCAGATCGCGGCGCGCAGCGCCATCATCACCTCGCTGCGTAACACCTTGCTATCACAAGGATTTTTAGAGGTCGAGACGCCGATCTTGCAACAGGTACACGGCGGAGCCAACGCGCGTCCCTTCCTGACACATATCAACGCGTACAACTTGGACCTCTATCTGCGTATCGCACCCGAGCTTTATCTCAAGCGACTCTGCGTCGGCGGCGTGGAGCGGGTCTTCGAACTCGGCCGGGCCTTCCGCAATGAGGGCGTGGACTTCAGCCACAACCCCGAATTCACACTGTTGGAGGCGTATCAGGCGCACGCCGATTATCTGACCTGGGCCAAGACGACCCAACGGCTGATCCAGAACGCCGCCAAGGCAGCGCACGGCAGCGAAGTGGTGATGCGGCCCCGCGAGGACGGCACCGACGGGAAGCTGGCCCCCGTGGACATCAGTGGCGAATGGCCCATCATCCCGCTGCACGAGGCCGTGTCCCGAGCCCTCGGCGAACAGATCGATGCGACAACGGAAGTTCCTACGCTGCAACGATTCTGCCGATCGGCGGAGGTGCAGTTCAATCCGCGATGGGACGCTGGGCATCTGGCGCTGGAGCTCTACGAGCAGCTCGTCGAGAAGCACACCACCACACCCACCTTCTACAGTGACTTCCCGGTCTCGGTGTCCCCGCTGACCCGGCCGCACCGGAGCACTGACGGGCTGGCCGAGCGGTGGGATCTGGTGGCCTGGGGTGTCGAACTCGGCACCGCCTATACCGAGTTGACCGACCCGGTGGAGCAGCGTCGCCGCCTGTACGAGCAGTCACTTCTGGCTGCGGGCGGCGACGCCGAGGCCATGGAACTCGACGAGGACTTCCTGCGCGCGATGGAATACGCCATGGCGCCCACCGGCGGTATGGGCATGGGAGTCGACCGTGTGGTCATGCTCATCACGGGGCGCAGCATCCGCGAGACGCTGCCGTTCCCGCTGGCCAAACCCCGGTAAGGCACGGTGGATCTGTTCGGATTCCGTACCCGGACTCGTCGAAAACCTGACAGACAATTCACAGGTATCTAGGCCATCATGGGTGCGTGTCCGGTCATGACATCTCGTTGTTACATGGGAGCTTCCCTGTCTCCATGCAGGTCATTGCCGGTTTTGCGCTCGTCATCGCGATAGGGCTGCGCACCGGCGGGTGGTTTCGGCGCTGGTTGCCCGTTGCCGTGGCCGTCGGTGGCTGCCTCGCCGCGTGGGCCTACTGGTACATCCAGTCCGAGGACTGGGCAGACAGGGGCAATCCGGCTCCGCTGATGCTGTGGGTATGGATCGCGCTCACCGGTGTGGCCGCCACGGTCCTGGTCGTGGGCTGGCGCACGGCACGCTGGTGGCGTCGCGCGGTCGCGGTCACCGCGGTACCGCTGGCGGTCCTCTCCGGGTCACTGATGCTGAATCAATGGACCGGATATGTGCGCAGCGTCCAGTCCGGGTGGGCGCAGCTGACCGCGGGCCCGCTACCCAACCAGGCCGATATGGCCACGGTGACCGCTGCCCGCGCAGAGCGCCGCGGGCCGACGATGACCAAGGGCAAGCTCGTGCCGGTGGATATCCCGGCCGACGCCAGTGGATTTCGCCATCGCCAGGAGATCGTCTACCTACCTCCGGCATGGTTTGATTCGACCCGCACCCAGTTGCCGACGATCATGATGATCGGCGGCGAGTTCAACACCCCGAGCGACTGGATCCGCAGCGGCAACGCCGTCGAGGTGGCGGACGCCTTCGCCAGCCAGCACGGCGGAAACGCTCCCGTCATGGTGTTCGTGGACGCGGGTGGCTCGTTCAACAACGACACCGAATGCGTGAACGGCCCGCGCGGTAACTCCGCCGACCATCTCACGAAGGACGTTGTCCCGTTTATGGTGTCGCGCTTTGGCGTGAGCCCGCGGCCACAGAACTGGGGTGTGGTCGGCTGGTCGATGGGTGGCACCTGCGCGGTGACGCTTGCGGTCAAACACCCCGAGCTGTTCAGCGCCTTCGAGGACATCGCCGGCGATATGTCGCCGAACACCGGGAACAAGGCGCAGACCATTGCTCGTCTTTTCGGCGGTGACGGCGCGGCATGGGAGCAGTTCGACCCGGCGACGGTGATGTCGCGCAATGGGCCGTACACGAACACCTCCGGATGGTTCGACGTCAATGGGATGCACCGCGCCGGATCCGGGGCGATCACCAGCACCGGCGCGGTACCGGGAGCGGCAGCGACAGTGCCACTCAGCGATCAGGACCGTGCCGCGCATCGGCTATGCGAGCTCGGTGCGGCACAGGGAATCTCGTGCACGGTGCAGCACAAGCCCGGTGAACACAAGTGGCCGTTCGCGCAGACGGCGTTCACGTCGGCGCTGCCCTGGATGGCGGGCCGCATCGGCACGCCCATGGTGCCCGATGTGCCATTGCCGCGCTAACCGCTGTGTACGGGCGGAGTAGCGTCGGGCGCTATGTCCGATACGCCTGATCCGGGATACACCGACAACGGTGTGCCGACGTTCGAGTCGGTGCGCGAGAAGATCGAAACCCGATCCGGCACCGCCGCCGGGTCCGCCGAGCTGGATGCCGAAAGCGAAGAGGGCCGTGCGCTGGAGGAGCAGTTCGAGGCCAGAAGCCGGGCCGCCGCCGATCGGATCGAAGAGATCCGCAGGTCGATGCGCGAGGAAGCTAGCCCGTCGCGGCCCGACGAGCAATAGCCTGCTCGCGGACGAGGCTGCGCCGGACCTTGCCTGAGTCCTCACGCAGTGGCTCGGCGACGAACTCGATGGTGCGCGGGACCTTGTAGAGGACGATCTGGTCGAACAGATAGTCGCGCAGCTGATCTTCGGTCACGTTGTGCTCGGCATGCACGACCGCGTGCACGGTCTGTCCAAGGTCGTCATCGGGCAGGCCAACGACGACACTGTCGATCACTCCGGGGTAACCGTTCATGACGGACTCGACTTCGGCGGGGAAGACATTGGCCCCACCCGTCACGATCAGGTCGGTACGCCGGTCGCTCATGTAGAGGTAGCCGTCGTCATCGAGCCAGCCGAGATCGCCGATGGATTCCCATGTTCCGAACCGCTTGATCTCGGCGCCAAGGTACTTGTAGGGCTTGGGCATGCCTTCCCACGGGCGCATGAAGATCTCCCCCACCTCGCCCGAGGGCACCGGGTTTCCTTCCTCATCGAGAATCGCCAGCTCACCCAGCGCGGGCTTGCCGACGGAGCCACGATGGGCCAACCACTCCGGGCCGGTGATGATGGTGCCGCCGATGGCCTCGGTGCCCGCGTACAGTTCCCAAATCACCTCAGGACCCAGCAGGTCGATCCACGCTTGTTTCAGCCACACCGGACACGGGGCGGCCATGTGCCACAGCACCCGGATGCTGGATAGGTCGAATTGGCCGGGATGCTGGCGGACCTCACGCAATATTCGCGACATCATGGTGGGAACCACCTGCAACCAGGTGACCTTGTGCTTGTCGATCAGTTCGAGAGCCTGTAGGGCGTCGAATTTCGGCTGCACGATCAGATGATGCCCGAGTAGCAGCCCGTACGATGAAAACATCAGCGGCGCATTGTGATACAGCGGTCCGGCGACGAGCTGAGCATCTCCCGACTGCATGCCCATGATCTCTCCTGCGGCGGGGCCGGTGATGGCCGCGGGGCTGGGGGCCAGGATGATCTTGGGCCGGCCGGTGCTGCCTCCCGACGTGGGCGCCTTCCAGGCCGGCGACACCACCTCAGGTAAGGGGCCTGCGGCGCGGTCTTCGGCCGTGGGCTCGAATCCTGCTGGGACACAGACTCGATCCGGATGATCGGCCGGATCGACTCCGACCACGAGCGCCGAGTCGGCCAGCTCGACGATTGCCCGACGTTCGGCCAGCGGCAGCCGCCAGGACACCGGTTGTGGGGTGGCGCCGAGCTTCCACACTGCGATTTGAGCCGCGAAGAACTCCACCGAGTTCGGCAACCCTATGGTGACAAGGTCACCCTGCTGCACACCCAGCCGCTGATAGGCGTGCGCCAAGGCGATGGCACGCCGCTCCAGTTCGGCCCTGGTGACAACCTCGGTACCGCAGGTGATCGCCGGCGCATCGGGTGCCGATTCCGCGAGGTTGGCGAGGATACGAACGAACGGTTCACCAACTACCTCGTCAGTCATGAATGCCACCCTAGACCGGCGTGACAACCTTCCTGGTCCGCGGTTTGGCGGGCGGCTTTCCGGCACTCTTCGCCGGAGCCTTCGCGGGGGTCTTGCCGTTGCGTTGGGGCTTGGGCAACATGTCCGCGAGGAACTCACCGGTGTGGCTGCCCGCGGTCTGCGCCACCACTTCGGGAGCGCCCTGCGCCACCACGGAACCGCCGCCCGATCCGCCTTCGGGGCCCATGTCGATGATCCAGTCCGACGTCTTGATGACATCGAGGTTGTGCTCGATCACGATCACGGTGTTGCCCTTGTCGACCAAGCCGTTGATCACAGTGAGTAGCTTGCGGATGTCCTCGAAATGCAGCCCTGTAGTGGGCTCGTCGAGGATATAGACGGTCTTGCCCGTTGAGCGCTTCTGCAGCTCGGCAGCCAGCTTGACGCGCTGCGCCTCGCCTCCGGACAGTGTCGGAGCCGGCTGCCCCAGACGCACGTAGCCCAGACCGACCTCCACCAGCGTGTTCAGATACCGGTGGATGGAGGTGATGGGCTCGAAGAACTCAGCGGCCTCCTCGATGGGCATGTCCAGCACCTGCGCGATGGTCTTGCCCTTGTAGTGGACCTCGAGCGTCTCCCGGTTGTAGCGCGCGCCATGACACACCTCGCACGGCACGTATACGTCCGGAAGGAAGTTCATCTCGATCTTGATGGTGCCGTCGCCCGTGCATGCCTCACAGCGCCCGCCCTTGACGTTGAACGAGAAACGGCCGGGTTGATAACCGCGCACCTTGGCCTCGGTGGTGGCCGCGAACAGCGTGCGGATCTTGTCGAACACCCCGGTGTAGGTGGCCGGATTGGAGCGCGGTGTGCGCCCGATAGGCGACTGATCCACCCGCACCAGCTTGTCCACCTGATCCAGGCCGGTCACGCGAGTATGCCGGCCGGGAACCTGCCGTGCACCGTTGAGCTTGTTGGCCAGCACCGTAGCGAGGATGTCGTTGACCAATGTCGACTTCCCCGAGCCCGACACTCCGGTGACCGAGGTCAACACCCCGAGCGGGAAGGAGACGTCGATGTCCTTGAGGTTGTGCTCGCGCGCACCGACCACGGTGACCTGACGCTTGACATCGATCGACCGGCGCATGGGTGGCAGCGGAATGCTCGCAGCCCCAGAAAGATACGAGCCCGTGACGGAGTGCTTGTTTTTCAGCAGCTCGGCGTAGGTGCCGCTGTGCACCACCTGGCCGCCGTGCTCCCCCGCCGCAGGCCCGATGTCGACAACCCAGTCTGCGTGTTTGATGGTGTCCTCGTCGTGCTCGACGACGATCAGCGTATTACCGAGATCCCTTAGCCGCGTAAGTGTCTCGATGAGTCGGCGATTATCGCGCTGATGCAGACCGATAGACGGCTCGTCCAGCACATAGAGCACACCCACCAGACCGGAGCCGATCTGAGTGGCCAGCCGGATGCGCTGAGCCTCACCACCGGAGAGCGTGCCCGCCGCCCGCGACAACGACAGATACTGCAAGCCCACGTCCAGGAGGAACCCGAGCCGGAACTGGACTTCCTTGAGTACCTGTCCCGCGATGGCTTGCTCACGGTGCCCGAGGGTCAGTGTGTTGAGGAACTGAGCGCACTCGGCGATCGACAGGTCACAGACCTGCGCGATCGATTTGGTGCCGTGCTCCCCCGCGGTCAGGGTCACGGAGAGGATCTCCGGCTTGAGCCGGGTTCCGTCGCACACAGGACACGGGATGTCCCGCATGAAACCTTCGTAGCGCTCCTTGGCCCATTCGGACTCGGTCTGCTCCATGCGGCGTTGCAGAAAGGCCAGTACGCCTTCGAACTCGGCGTAGTACGACCGGGTGCGGCCGTACCGGTTCTTGTACCGGACATGCACCTGCTCGGACGAGCCGTCCAGGATCGCCTTCTTCGCGGCGGCGGGAAGCTTCTTCCAGGGGGTGTCCACATCGAACCCGAGGGCATCGCCCAGCCCCGCCATGAGCCGGACGAAGTAGTCGGCGTTCTGGCCCATAGACCAGGGTGCGATGGCGCCCTCGGCGAGTGTCATATCCGGGTCGGGGACCACCAGATCGGGGTCGACTTCCTTCTTGATTCCCAGACCGGTGCACTCGGGGCAGGCGCCGTAGGGCGAGTTGAACGAAAACGACCGCGGTTCAAGATCATCCACTGCCAGCGGGTGACCGTTGGGGCACGCGAGCTTCTCGGAGAACCTGCGTTCACGGTGCGGCGAATCTTCCTCGGCGTCGACGAACTCGAGCACGACGATTCCGTCGGCGAGGCGCAGCGCAGTCTCCACCGAGTCCGTCAGTCGCTGCTTGGAGCTGGCCTTGACGGCGAGACGGTCGATGACCACCTCGATGTCATGCTTCTCCTGCTTCTTGAGCTTGGGCGGGTCGGTGAGCGAATGCACCACGCCGTCAACCCGAATGCGGCTGTAACCCTGCGAGTTCAGCTGCTCGAAGAGGTCGACGAACTCGCCCTTGCGCGTGCGGACCACGGGAGCGAGCACCTGGAACCGCAGGCCCTCCTCCATATCCAGCACCTGATCCACGATCTGCTGCGGGGTTTGCTTGGCGATCTTCTCCCCGCACACCGGGCAGTGTGGGGTCCCGGCCCGCGCGTACAACAGACGCAGGTAGTCGTAGACCTCGGTGATGGTGCCCACCGTGGACCGGGGGTTGCGGTTGGTGGATTTCTGGTCGATCGATACCGCAGGCGACAACCCCTCGATGAAATCAACATCGGGCTTGTCCATCTGCCCCAGGAACTGGCGGGCGTACGCGGACAGCGATTCGACGTACCTGCGCTGCCCCTCGGCAAAGATGGTGTCAAAGGCCAGACTCGACTTCCCGGATCCGGACAGGCCCGTGAAGACGATGAGGCTGTCCCGGGGTAGGTCAAGGTCGATACCGCGCAGGTTGTGCTCACGCGCGCCCCGCACGATCAGACGGTCGGCCACCTGTCTCCTTCCACACTGCCCCATGAGCAGGTGTTTTCGCATAGCTCAGCGGCCGTATCCCCATCTGGAACCGGAGCCGACTGAGTCGTCGACTCCATGCTAGGACGAGGCACCGACAACCTCCCCGCCACTGGGGGCCACTACGGTGAAACCATGACCTCCATCACCATCGACGACGACTACTCCGGCCATCTCGAGCCGGGTACTGGGGTCGCTCGTCGCACCGTGAGTGGCGCGACCATCATCAAGGCCTCGGTGGGGCCGATGGATAACAACGCATACATCGTCACGTGCACCAACACCGGCAAGTCGTTGCTGATCGACGCGGCCAACGATGCCGAGCGGTTGGCCGCCCTGCTGGACGAGAACGCCCCGGATATCGAGCTGATTGTCACCACGCATCAGCATTTCGATCACTGGCAGGCACTCGAGGCGATCGTCCAGAAGACCGAATCGCGCAGTGCCGCGCATGATTTAGATGCCGGACCGCTTCCGGTACCGCCCACGACGCTGCTGGCCGGGGGCGACAGCTTCGACATCGGTGACCTGCATTTCGACGTGATCCACCTGCGCGGACACACTCCGGGCTCGGTGGCCCTGGCGTTCACCGCCGACGGCGTGACGCACCTCTTCACCGGGGATTCTCTGTTCCCGGGTGGTGTCGGAAAGACCTTCAGCCCCGAGGACTTCAACCAGCTGCTCGACGATGTCAGCGAGCGCCTCTTCGGCGCCTACCCCGACTCCACGGTTGTGTACCCCGGACATGGAGACGACACCACGCTGGGCGCCGAGCGCGGATCGCTCGGCGAATGGCGCGAACGAGGCTGGTGAGCCGGCCCCGTTCGCGCTCGTCGGTCTAGATCTCTGGGTCTAGGTGGTGTGAACAATCAGCACGTCGCACTTGGAGCGGCGTGCGACATCCGAAGGAACCGACCCCAGCAGGCGTCCGGCAATGGTGTTCAGACCGACATTGCCGACGACCAGCAGATCAGCCTTGGAATCCACCACCAGATCCAGCAGCGCATCCACTGGCGCTCCCTCGATAGAGCGCTCTTCGACGCTCGTCGCGCCCGCCGCTGCTGCGCGCTCGCGGGCGGTGCGCAGGATGTCGTAGACGGGTGCCTTGCCGGTGACCTTGTACGCGTCCTCCTTGAGGACATCGGCCGAGTGGGGGTTGTTCTCCGGGAAGTACGCGGTCGCGACGATGAGCTTGGCACCGGCAGCGCCCGCGATGGCTCCAGCGCGGTCGACCGCCCGGTACGACGAATCCGATCCGTCGGTACCGACAACGACAGTGCTGTATGCACTCATGAAAGGTCCTCCAGTTCCGTTTGACCAGGCCAGACGAGATTAGCCGGGAAGGGCCCCGGCCATGCGTCATTTGGCTGATTGTGTCGGGCTATGCGGATGATTTTCTCTTGCGGGCTGCGCGCGCAGGTATGGCCTGCGCCTCAATACCGCTATGAGGACCGTCACGCGCCATTACGCCGCGAGTTCACCGCCGTTCGAGTAAAAGTCACGCACCGTTCGAGTAGAGCTTGATGACTTGGTAGAGGAATGCCCGTCCGTCGTACAGGGATTTCACCTGGATTCGTTCGTCCAGGCCATGCGCGTGGGTCTCCTCCGGCTGGGCGAATATGCCGCTGAGTCCGTACACCGGGGTCTTCCCGAAGTAGATGGCATCGGTTGCTCCGGTCGACATGGTCGGTACCAGCGGCACCCCGGGCCACATGGATCCGGCCACGGCCTTGATGGGGTCGATGATCTGCGGAGTCAACGGTGGGACGGTGGCGACGTTGGTGCGGAACTCCTTGGCGGGCTTCACGGTGACCTTGGGATCGTTGACCGCCTTGACAATGCTCTCTTGCACCGCGGCGGCGCTCCCGTCGGGCAATATGCGGCAGTTCACATTCGCGGTGGCGCGTTGCGGCAGCGCATTGTTGGCGTGTCCCCCTTCAATTTTCGTAGGGACACAGGTGGTGCGCAGCATCGCGTTGTACAGCGGATTCCGGGACAGCACCGACGCCGCCGCCTGATCGTGCGGATTGGCGACGATTGCCGACATCGCCTGACCCACTTCACCCGGCTGCAGCGGAGCCTGCGCCGTGAAATATGCCCGGGTCACATCGTTGAGCTGAACCGGGAATGGCGCGGTGGCCAGCCGGTTCAGACCGGCTCCGAGATCCTGTATCGCGTTGAACGGTCGGGGCTGGCTGCTGTGTCCGCCCTCGTCGGTGACCTCAAGGGTGAAGTCCTGGTAGATCTTCTGACCCGCCTGGATCTCCAGCAGGATGGGTTTGTTCTGTTCGTCGAGGTCACCGCCGGCGCCCTCGTTGACGACGAATTCGGCGTCGACGAGCTCCGGCCGGTTTTGATGCAGCCACTCAGCACCGTTGACCTGCCCGCCACCTTCTTCACCACAGGTCAAGGCGATCCGGATGGGGCGTTTGGGCACGAAGTTCTCGGCGCGGTATCGAATGAGACTGTCCACGAAGATCGCGGCCATGGCTTTGTCGTCCTCGGCACCGCGGGCGTAGAAGTATCCGTTCTCCTCGGCGAGGGTGAACGGATCACGCTTCCAGTCCTCGCGTTTGGCCTCGACAACGTCGATATGCGCCAGCAGCAGAATGGGCTTGGCATTCGCGTCGGCTCCGGCCAGTGTGGCGACCAATCCGCCGTCCTTGGGATGATCCGGCGGACTGAACAGCACCAGGTCCTTGTCGCCGTATCCGGCGGACTTGAGACGATCGGCCATCTTCTGCGCGGCCTCGGTGCAACTCCCCTGCGATGCGGTCGTGTTGGTCTCGATCAACTCCCGGTACAAGTCTCGAAACGCGGCGCGATCGTCGGTGCTGGAGGGAGCGCTCGTTGCCGGCGAGCCCTGGTTCTGTGTCGTCCCGCAGGAAGTGAGTGCGAGCACGGCGGCCACGAGGGCGAAAATCCGATGCATGGTTCCGTTCATACACCCGGGACGCCTACGTGGGGGCCCTTACCGCGCTCTCCCGCGCCGTGTTCGTCATGTCGACTCCTCGCCCGGGTCCGGCAGCGGCGCGAAACACTCTGGAGGACACCGCGACACCCGATAGCACGATCGCGGCGAACCCCAGGTACAGCAGGTGGGCCCCGTGCGTGTCCGACCCGCCGAGATTGACGAGCACCCCCGCCAACCCGGCGCCGAAGGCTCCGGCTATCAGCTGCACGGTGCTGATGGCGGCTGCGGCCGCTGCGCTTTCGCCCGAATCGGAAGACAACGACATCGCCGCGGACGCCAAGTGCGGCCACGCCATGCCGATACCGGCTCCCGTCACCGCGAAACCGAGTGCCCATAACACGATCTCTAGGGCTCCGGCACCGTCGCGCTGTAACGCACCGGCCAGGACAAGTCCCGCCGCAACCACGACGGGAGCGATCGTCACCACACGTGCGATGGTCCGCGCCGTGGCCGATGCGCTGATCATTTCGCCAACGGTCCATCCGAATGCCAAGGTGGCCCCCAGGAATCCCGCAGCGACAGGGATCAGGTGCCCGAGGCGCTGACCAAAGAACGGAATGAATGTCTCCACCATGGAGGCCGCCGCCAGCACCGCGATCGTCAGATAGATCCACTTGAGCGGATTGCCGGCGAAGACCGCTTTGGGCAGTACCGATGCGGTGGCACGACGGTCAAGTACGACGAACAGGATCACCAGAGCAGCTGCTGCAGCGATCAACCCCACCATGGCGGGTATCGAGGACTGGAGCCCGGCCACGGCCACCAAAGCGGCCGCCGCCGTGAGGATGAGCAGCGACCGCAGCGGAGCACCGCGCCCGGCAGCCGCGACATTCGCACTATCCGTCCGGGGCAATACCGAGGGCACCATCGCAGCGATGCCCAGGGTGACCAGCGTCAACGATACGAATGCCCACCGCCACTGCCCGAACTGCGCGAACAGCCCGCCTGCCGCGGGACCCACGAAGGTCCCAACACCCCACATTGCCGATGTGAGCGCCGAGGCGCGCGTCCATAACCGTTGTGGCAGAGAAAGATTGATGACCGCATAGGCCAACCCTGCAAGCAGTCCGCCGGCCGCCCCCTGGATCACGCGCCCGGCAAGCATGACCTGCATTGCCGGTGCTACCGAACACACGAGGGTGCCGACCGCGAACGCGCCGAACGCCAGAAGGTACGCGCCCCGGGGCCCGGCCCGGCCAAGAAGCGGACTCACCACCGTCGCGGCACTGACCGAAGCGATCAAATACAGCGTTGTCACCCATGCGTAGAAACGTTCCCCACCGATGTCAGCGACGGCGCTCGGCAACAGACTGGTGGTGAGATACACGTTGGTGGCGTACAGCGCCACCCCACCGGCCAGCACCGTGACGATGCCGAGTTGCCGCCCGCACAACAGATCCCGCCAGCTGCCGGTCGCCTGATCGTGAGTCATGACGACACGCTATGAGCTAAAGTGCACTTGAGATCAAGGAGAGGTGATGAAGGACAAGGCCGAGCTGTTGCCGATAGGCGAGGTGGCCAGGCGCTCCGGAATCGCGGTATCCGCCGTGCGGTACTACGCCGATATCGGCCTGATTCCCGCCGAACGCACATCCGGCAACGCACGGGTGTTCCGGCGTCACGCGTTGCGCCGAATCTCGCTGATCCGGGTCGCAACCGGGTTCGGCATCCCCCTGTCGGAAGTCGCCGAGGTGCTGTCGAGCCTGCCCGACGACCGGGCGCCGAGTACTCGTGACTGGCAACGAATCTCGCGCCAGTGGCATTCGCATCTGGAAGAGCGCAAGAACGCCATCGCGGACATGCAGGAGAAGCTCACCGGATGCATCGGCTGCGGATGCCTGTCCATGACCAAATGCACGCTGTTCAATCCTGCCGACGTCCTCGCCGAGGACGGGTCGACCGGCGCGCTCCTGCTCGCCGATCCGGGCTGATTACTTCAGGCCCGCGGCGTCCATACCGCGTAATTCCTTCTTCAGATCGGCGATCTCGTCACGGAATCGTGCCGCCAACTCGAACTGCAGATCGCGTGCCGCCGCCATCATCTGCTCGGTCATGTCCTTGATCAGATCGGCCAACTCGGCCCGAGGCATGCTCTTGGTATCGCGCCCCTCGAAGACTCCGGCACTGACCGCGCGTCCCGGCTCACCCTGCGCCCGCCTGCCGCGACTCGCGTTGCGGCCCGATCCACCTACCGCCACTTCCTCGGTGTCTTCCGCTTCGCGGTACACCTGGTCCAGGATGTCAGCGATCTTCTTGCGCAGCGGTTGTGGGTCTATCCCGTTCGCCTCGTTGTATGCGATCTGCTTGGCGCGTCGGCGATCGGTCTCATCGATGGCCTCTTTCATCGAGTCCGTCATGGTGTCCGCGTACATGTGCACCTCGCCGGATACGTTGCGCGCGGCCCGGCCGATGGTCTGAATCAGACTCCTGCTGGACCGCAGAAATCCTTCCTTGTCGGCGTCGAGAATGGCGACCAGCGACACCTCGGGCAGGTCCAGACCTTCCCGTAGGAGGTTGATACCGACGAGGACGTCATACTCGCCGAGCCGGAGCTGACGCAGCAGTTCGACGCGCCGCAGGGTGTCCACCTCCGAATGCAGGTAACGCACCCGAATACCCATCTCCAACAGATAGTCGGTGAGATCCTCGGCCATTTTCTTCGTCAACGTCGTCACGAGCACCCGCTCATCGGCTTCGGTGCGTTGACGGATTGAGGCGATCAGATCGTCGATCTGCCCCTTGGTGGGTTTGACGACCACCTTCGGATCCACCAGACCGGTCGGCCGGATCACCTGCTCCACGAACTCGCCGCCGGCGGCATTGCGCTCATAATTCCCGGGCGTCGCAGACAGATACACGGTCTGCCCGATTCGCTCGGCGAACTCTTCCCAGGTGAGTGGCCTGTTGTCGGTAGCCGACGGCAACCGGAAGCCGAAATCCACCAGATTCCTCTTACGCGACATGTCCCCCTCGTACATGGCGCCGATTTGGGGAACCGTCACATGCGACTCGTCGATGACCAGCAGGAAATCGTCGGGGAAGTAGTCGAGCAGCGTCGATGGCGGGGTGCCTGCTCCGCGCCCGTCGATATGCCGCGAGTAGTTCTCGATCCCCGAGCAGAAGCCCACATTGCGCATCATCTCGATGTCGTAATTGGTTCGCATCCTCAGGCGCTGGGCTTCCAGCAGCTTGCCCTGGCCCTCCAACTCGGCAAGTCGTTCCTCGAGCTCCTGCTCGACACCCTCAAGGGCCTTCGTCATCCGATCCGGCCCCGCCACGTAATGCGTCGCCGGAAAGATTCTTAATGAATTAGCTTGCCGTACAACATCTCCGGTGAGCGGATGCAGATAGTAGAGCGCCTCGACCTCGTCGCCGAAGAATTCGATGCGCACCGCCAGCTCCTCATACGAGGGAATGATCTCGACAGTGTCGCCGCGGACCCGGAAGGTGCCACGGGTGAATGCCATGTCGTTACGGTTGTACTGCATGTCGACCAGCAGTCGCAGCAGCGCGTCCCGGGGCACTTCGAGCCCGACATCCAGTTGCACAGAACGGTCCAGATACGACTGCGGGGTGCCCAGACCGTAGATGCACGACACCGAGGCCACCACCACGACGTCGCGCCGGGACAGCAGGTTGGAGGTCGCGGAGTGCCGCAGGCGCTCCACGTCGTCATTGATAGAGCTGTCCTTCTCGATGTACGTATCGGTCTGCGCGATATACGCTTCCGGCTGGTAGTAGTCGTAGTACGAGACGAAGTACTCGACAGCGTTGTGCGGCAACATTTCCCGAAGCTCGTTGGCCAGCTGCGCGGCGAGCGTCTTGTTGGGTGCCATCACCAGCGTCGGCCGTTGCAGCCGTTCGATGAGCCAGGCGGTGGTAGCCGACTTACCGGTACCCGTGGCACCCAGCAGCACCACGTCCTTCTCCCCCGCCCGAACTCTGCGCTCGAGCTCGGCGATGGCACCCGGCTGATCGCCCGCGGGCTCATACTGACTGACGACCTCGAATCGCCCATCGGTACGCAAGACGTCCGTGACCGGGCGGTACTCGGAATGCGCAACGATGGGGTGTTCTGTTGCGAAAGCCATGTGCCCAGAGTAAGCCGACGGTCTGACATTCACCCGAGACGACAGGAAGGCAGCAGGAAACCAGCGTGCACCCGCCCAAACGCGAGATATTCGACCTCGATGCCATGACGAACACCGATCCCAAGGGAATCGTGCGGTCGGTGGATGAGTACCGGGTGGAGCCCTGGGGATTGTTCATGGCGCGCCCAACGCCCGGTCGGGCGCAGTTCCACTACTTGGAGTCCTGGCTGCTCCCGGCGTTGGGACTGCGGGCGAACATCTTCCATTTCAATCCGGGATACGAGCGCGATCAGGATTTCTACCTCGACGTCGGCGACTTTGTCCCCGGGCCGTCGCAGTGGCTGGCCGTCGACCACTATCTTGACCTCGTGGTGCGCTGCGGACGCGAGACCGAACTAGCCGATGTGGACGAGTTGCTCGAGGCGCACAGAGCAGGGTTGCTATCTGCTGCCGCATCCGAGCTCGCGATCCGCCGGGCAGCCACCGCCATCGATGGCCTCGCCGGGCACGGTCACGATCTGAACGCGTGGTTGACCGCCACCGGAATGCCGCTGACCTGGCACGACCCGAACGGAGACACGCATGCCTGACACCATTCGCTGGGGAATCATCGGACCGGGCCGCATCGCGGGAAACGTGGCCCGCGATTTCCCACTCACACCGGGAGCAGAGCTGATAGCCGTTGCCTCGCGGTCGGCCGAACGTGCCCGCGACTTCGCGGAGACACATCGCATTCCGCGAGCCTTCGGCTCGTACCGGGAGTTGCTCGCCGATCCCGATGTGGACGCCGTGTACATCGCCACCCCACATCCCCAACATCGACAGGCCGCCATCGCCGCACTCACCGCGGGCAAGGCAATCTTGGTCGAGAAGGCCTTCACCGCGACGGCGGCCGGAGCGCAGGAGATCATCGATATCGCAAGGGCGCGTGGCGTTTTTGCCATGGAGGCGATGTGGACCCGGTTTCAGCCGGCGATCGTCGCGGCCAAAAATCTTGTCGATGACGGGGCCATCGGCGAGGTCCGCCAGGTCCAGGCAGACCTGGGAGTGGACCGCCCGTTCGATCCCGACGACAGGCTGTTCAGTCCGACGCTGGGCGGCGGCGCGCTGTTGGATCTCGGCGTCTACGTGGTCTCGCTGGCCCAGTACTTCCTCGGCGATCCGGCCGCAGTGGTGGCACATGGTTCGTTGTTCCCCACCGGGGTTGACGCCGAGGCCGGCCTGCTCCTGCGCTATGACGACGGACGCACCGCGACGCTGCTGTGTTCACTGCTACATCACACTCCCGGCCAGGCGCGCATATTCGGCACCGAGGGCTGGATCGATATCCTCCCCCGATTCCATCACCCTCGCGAAATCGTGTTGCACCGCAAGGGATCTGACCCTGAGCCGATAGTGAAGCCGCCCGTCGGTGGCGGATACAGTCACGAGCTGGCCGAGGTCACCGGATGCCTGCTCGAGGGCAGCGCGCAGAGCACCGTGATGCCCCTCGCTGACACCTTGGCCGTACAGCGGGTGCTCAACACGGCGTGCGAACAGCTCGGGGTGCATCACCGCGAAGACCCTGCTGACCTGGACTGATCACGTTGTCGTCGCCATTCGGACGCCGGTAAGATGCCCGGTATGCGCCCCCTCCTCCGTGGGCTGTGCGTTGCCGGGGCAGCGGCGATCACCTTCGCCCTGCCGGCAGCACCAGCCTCCGCCGCCGAGTTGCACAACATCAGTTACATCGCTCGCGTCGATGGGATAGGCCGTGGCATCTCCGTGACGTTCAAGACCGATCCGGTGGAACGTCGTACCGAGCAACCGCGTCTGGGCCCCGGCGAGAGCTGGGAAGTGAATCTCGTCATGGATGATCCCCAACAGGCGGGCATGGCCGTACGGGTGCTGCCGCCCTATGGGGTCGGACTGCACTGCGAAGTGCAGGTCGACGACGTCGTGGTCGACTCCCAGGACCTCACGGTGCCGCCCGCGCTCGGGATCTTCAACGGGCCCGTTAACGACACGGTCACCTGCGGACACTTCAACCCGTAACCACCAGTCAAATTAGTCACTTTCGTACCCCGGACCTGCACAAAAACCGCTACAATGGCGCCATGCGCCTGAACTCTATTCGTAGCAATATTCGCGGTTCTTTCCGTGCTGCCGGAATTGCGATAGTCACCGCGGGAATTGCCGCGAGCACAGTGCCCGCGATTGCCTCCGCAGACTCCACCGATGACTACCCAGTTCCCCGCCGGATGCTGAAAACCACGTGTACAGCCGAACAATATCTGGCTGCGGTTCGCGATTACGACCCGATTTACTACACGCGGTACATGATCGATAAGAACAACAAGCCCGACTATGTGCAGCAGGCGACGATCGATCGGATTCATGAGTTCTTCGCCAAGGACTACGCGGGCCGCCGTGCGGAGTCTGAGGTTTTCGCGGTGAACTACCCGCCCGAGGCGTTGACATCGCAATGGCCCAACTGGGGCAAGATCTTCTTCAATAACAAGGGTGTCGTCGCGAAGGGCACCGAGAACTGCAGCAAGTACCCATCCGATATGTCGGTGTGGGACGGCCCCTAAACAAGCGCACGGAAAACGCCCCGCGGTGAATCTACACCGGCGGGGCGTTTTTCTGTCTGTACGGCCAGACTGTGCAGACACCTGGAAAGAGTTCGGCCCCCATGCCGTGAGCATGGGGGCCGAACTCTTCAACCGTTAGATCGCAGGTCGCGGGAATTCCGTGGTGACCGGCTCGTCGTGGACGGGACCCGGACCGACCGGAACAGGAGCCGGCGGCGGTGGTGCCTGCTGCTCGACCGGCACCGGAGGCGGTGGCGGATCGGTGGCGTACTTGCTCACCTTCATGGGCCACCAGAACCATCGACCCATGAGCGCGGCAATTGCCGGCGTCATGAACGCCCGGATGATGAAGGTGTCGAAGAGCAGACCAAGGCAGATCGCCGACCCGGACTGGCCGATTGCGATCAGGTCGCTGGTGATCATCGACCCCATGGTGAACGCGAACACCAGACCGGCCTGGGTTGCCACACTTCCGGATCCGCCGACGCCTCGGAGAATCGCGGTGTTCAGACCACCGTGTAGCTCTTCCTTGAATCTGGACACCAAGAGCAGGTTGTAGTCCGATCCGACCGCCAACAAGATGATGACGGTGAACGGCAGCACAAACCAGTGCAGCTGCAGACCAAGGATGTGCTCCCACAACAACACTGACAGACCGAAGGACGCACCCAGCGATATCGCGATGGTTCCGACGATCGTGAACGCCGCCACGATGCTTCGCGTGATCACCAGCATGATCACGAAGATCAGGCACAGCGACGCGATGACTGCGATCATCAGGTCGTACTTCACCATCTCGCCGATGTCGTGGTACGTCGGTGCGGTACCACCCAGATAGAGCTTGGCTTCGTCCAGCGGCGTGCCCTTGATCGCGTTCTTCGCGGCCTTGAGCTCGACCTCGGTGTTGGCCAGTGACTCATTGCTGGCGTAGTCACCCTCATGGGTGATGATGAACTGCGCGGCCTTGCCGTCCGGCGACATCATCAGCTTGACACCCTTCTTGAAGTCCTCGTTGTCGAAGGCTTCCGGCGGCAAGTAAAAGAAATCGTCGTTCTTGGCCTCATCGAACGCTTGACCCATCACCGTTGCGGTGTCGGTCATGCGATCCATCTGGCCGATCATGCCGTTCATGGTGCTGTACATGGTCAGCATGGTGTTCCGCATGTTTTTCGTAATGGCGATCATGGGCGGAAGCTGCTCAACCATCTGCGGCATGAGCCGGTCCATATTGGTTATGTCTTTGAGCAATCCCTGCATGCTCTCGGCTAGTTTGTCGATCCCATCAATGGTGTCGAATAGCGAGCGCATGGACCAGCACATCGGAATGTCGAAGCAGTGCTTATCCCAATAGAAATAGTTACGCAGCGGCCGGAATTGATCGTCGAAATTGGCGATATTGTCCCGCATCTGATTGGTGACACTGATCATATCGGGGGTGGTCACCGTCGCCATATTGTGCGTGACGCCGACCAGCTCTTTCATGATGCTGTACATGCGTTCCATGATCGCGATCATCGAGCCCATATCGTCGGCCATCTTCAACATGTCCGACATGCTGTTCTTCAGATAGTTCATGTTCTCGGTCATCGATACCGATTGCATACTCACCTGGAAGGGCACCGAGCTGTGGTCAATGGGGGCACCCATCGGGCGCGTCATGCTCTGCACCTTGTTGATGCCCTCGACCCGGAAGACGTTCTTGGCGATTCGGTCCAGCACCAACATGTTGGCCGGGGTTCGCAGATCCTTGTCCGCTTCGACGATCAAGATGTCCGGGTTCATTCTCGCCTTCGAGAAGTGCCGGTCGGATGCCTGGAAGCCCTGGATCGACGGCAGACTGCCCGGGATGTAGTACCGGTCGTTGTAGTTGACCGTGTACGAGGGCAGGATCCCCAGTCCCAGCAGCGCGATGATCATCGTGACCGCCAGGATCGGCCCGGGCCAGCGCACGATGGCGGTACCGATCTTGCGCCAGGTCCGGTTCTTGATGGTGCGCTTGGACTCCAACAGCCCGAACTTCGTCGCGATCAGCAGTACCGCCGGCCCGATGGTCAGCGATGCGGCCACCACGACGAGCATGCCGATCGCACATGGCACACCGAGCGACTCGAAGTACGGCAGTCGTGTGAATTTCAGGCAGAAGGTGGCACCGGCGATCGTCAGACCGGAACCCAGAATCACGTGCGAGACACTGTGATACGTCAGATAGAAGGACTCGAGTCTCTCCTTACCCTCCGCTCTCAGTTCTTGATATCGCCCGATCAGGAAGATCGCATAGTCGGTACCGGCCGCGATGGCCAATGAGGTCAGCAGGTTGACCGCGAATGTCGATAGGCCGATGATCTCGGCGTTGCCGAGAATCGCGACGACGCCGCGGGCGGCGCCCAGTTCGACGAACACCATGAACAGGATGAGCAGCACCGTCGTAATGGATCGGTAGATGAACAACAGCATGATGGTGATGACGATGAAGGTGATGCCCGTCATCTTGAGCATGCTCTTGTCGCCGGCGTCGTTCATATCCATCGTCAGCGCGGCCTGACCGGTGACGAAGACCTTGAGGCCGTCTGGATATGTGCCGTTCTTCTTGCTCTCGTCTATGAGCTTCGCGACGAGATCCTGTACGGCCGTTACGGATTCCTTGCCTTCGGTCGTACCCTGATCTCCTCGGAGATTCAGCTGAACGTAGGCGGCTTTCTCGTCGACACTCTGCGCACCACCGGCGGTGATGCGGTCACCCCAGAAGTCCTGGGCGTATTCCACGTGGTTGGTGTCGGCCCGTAGCCGCTTCACCATCTCGCGGTAGAAGGTGTGCGCCTTGTCATTCATGTCCGTCGAGAACTTGGTGTCGTTCTCCAACAGGACCATGACCATGCTGTCGTCTTTGAACTGCTGGAACAGCTCACCTTGGCGCTTGATGGCCTGATATGAGGGAGCGTCCTTGGACGCCAACGACACCGAGTGCTCTTTGCCGACCTCTTCGAGCTGCGGCACGACCACGTTGACGATGACCGTCAAGACCAGCCAGGCCAGAATGATCGGCACCGAGAAGGTGTGGATGAACCGCGCTATGCGCGAAGGCTTTTGGGTTGCGCCGTGAGTAGGAGCGCTATGTGTGCTCATGCGGATTTCACCATGCAGAAGACTTGGGCGTTGTGGTTGGACACGGTCTGTTCGTCCTTGACCTCGCCGTTGGACAGGATGCGGCAGCCGATTTCGTCGCTATCGCCCATCGCGACGACATTGGCGAAGACGGATGTCATCGTCGTCGTGATGGTGAGCGTCCACGGCAGGGTGGTGAACTGGGCGCGCTGCGGCTGCGCCCTGTCATCGAGATAGTTGACCTCGCCCTTTGTCCCTGCGGGACCGAAGATTTCGTAGACGATGTCTTTCGGGATGATGTTCTTGGAGTCGTCCTTGATACCGGCCGCCGAATTGATGCTGGTCGAGCCGAACACTCCGTGAAGCCGGTAGACGCCGAAGCTAGCGGCCGCGAGTGCCACTATCACGACGAGCGGGATCCATACCCGCGCCAATAACTTGAAAATCGTCCGATCCCCTTCACCCGTGTGGCCCGGGGGCCAACAACTCGACTCTGCCTATCGCGTCCGGCTATGCCTATCCGCCATTCGCGCGCAAATAGTTACCAGCCAGTACGACACCGTGTTGTTTGTGCGGAGTCAGCGAGCACACGGGCTGTCCGGTCACATCGTCCGTTCATCCCACCTGGCTCCGCTCATGCCCGTTTTCTCAGTAATTCGTAAGGGATACTACATACGTTTGTCAGGGAACTGTACATGTGCCGTCGGTCACAACTCGCACATTTACGCCCCGAGACGCTCGCAATAGCCTAGTTAGCTACAAGCGGATGTCAACAACCGATGACACTGTTCTATTCCCGGCTTCTTTTCGTTGATGTTACGAAAGAGCCTGCTCGCACATCCAAGTTAGTGACTGACTTCGGGATCACACCAGCTAATGGACCTGGGCGGTGTTTGCCATCGCTATCTTTCGGCTCGCCACCCAAATCAACCGTGGGCACCGCCGACACGCCTCGCCCCCGCTGGCGTCGCGGCGGGTGAAAGTGATCAAATCCAAGCCGAGCGAACGGGCGTGTCCTTCGCCACATTGGGAGACATTTGTCCATTAGCAACGCGCAGCCACGCGCTCCAAGCCGTCGGTCAGCGTGATTTCAGCAAACGATCTGGCGCATCATTCAACGCTCGAGATACGACGAATGCGATGACTCACGAGAAGATCCGGCCATTCGCAAAAGCGAATTGCCCAAGCGGCAGCACCAGCTCTGGTAACACCTGTCTACACGCGGCGCGCACGTAGACAGGTGTCGGCCGAACTGCCAGCGAACGGCCGAAGACTCAGACAGATGGCCTCGGGAACTCGGTCGTCACCGGGTCATCGCCGTGCCCCGTACCGACAGACGCCGGTTGAGGAGGTGTCTTCGGCGGTGGCAGTGGCCGGGTGCGCACATTCAGCGGCCACCAGAACCAGCGGCCGAGGATCGTGGCGATGGCCGGGGTCATGAAGGAACGCACGATGAGCGTGTCGAACAACAGGCCCAGTGCAATGGTGGTCCCGACCTGCCCGATGATCCGCAGATCGCTGACCACCATGACGGCCATGGTGAAGGCGAACACCAGACCGGCGGACGTCACCACGCTTCCGGTGCCACCCATTGAGCGGATGATGCCGGTTTTCAGGCCGCCGTGTAGCTCCTCTTTGAGTCGGGAGACCAACAGCAGGTTGTAGTCCGAACCCACCGCGAGGAGCACGATGATGGCCATTTGCATGACAAGCCAATGCAATTCGATGCCAAAGATGTACTGCCAGATGATGACCGACAAACCGAACGAAGCACCGAGAGACAGCGCGACCGTACCCACGATGACCAGCGCTGCCACGAAGCTTCGCGTGATGAGCAGCATGATCAGGAAGATCAGGCACAGGGCGGAGATGCCGGCGATCATCAGGTCGTAGCGCGCGCCATCGGACATGTCCTTGAACACGGCCGCGGTACCGCCCAGCTCGATCTTGGCGTCCTCGAGGGGTGTGCCCTTGACGGCCTCGATCGCGGCCTGCTTGATCGGCTCCACATGCGCGAGGCCTTCGGGCGTAGCGGGATCTCCTCGGTGCGAGATGATCATCCGGACCGCCTTGCCGTCCGGCGACAGGAACGACTTCAGACCGCGTTGGAAGTCGGCATTGTCGAAGATTTCCGGTGGCAGATAGAAGGAGTCGTCATTCTTGGCGGCGTCGAACGCCTTACCCATGGCGGTCGAGTTCTGACTCATCTCGTCCATTTGGTTATAGAAGCCAGACATGGTGCTGTGCTGCGTCAGCATCATCTTCTGCATGTCTTCCATGATGGGGACCATTGCCGACATGTCCGACACCATCTTGGGCATCAGCTGATCCATCCGCTCCATGTTGACCACCATGCCGTCCATGGTTTCGGTCATCTCATCGATCTTGTCGAGGGTGTCGAAGATCGAGCGCATGGCCCAGCACATGGGTATGTCGAAGCAGTGCTTCTCCCAATACAGATAGTTGCGGATCGGGCGGAACCAGTCATCGAAGTTCGAGATGCTGTCCCGCATCTCGTGGATGGTGCCCTGCAAGGTGTGCATGTCGCCGACGAGCGAGTGGGTGATGCCCGCCATCGTTGTCATGTTGGCGAGCGTCCGCTTCATGATGACGACGTTCTCGCCCATCTTGTCGGCCTGGACCTTCATATCGGCCATGCGGTCCTTCATCAGCTTCATGTTCTGTAGCTGACCCACGCTCTGCATGCTGATGAGGAACGGGATGGAGGTGTGTTCGATCGGCGTGCCCTGTGGGCGCGTAATCGCTTGCACACGAGCGATTCCCGGAACGCGGAAGACAGCCTTGGCCACCTTGTCGATGACCAGGAAGTCCGCCGAGTTACGCATGTCGTGATCGGACTCGATCAGGAGCATTTCCGGGCTCATCCGAGCCTGCGAGAAATGCCGCCCCGCCGCTTCGAATCCAGCGTTGGCGGGGATGTCCTTGGGGATGTACTTCTTGTCGTCGTAGCTGGTCCGGTATCCGGGCAGTGCCGCCAGGCCGATGATGGCAATCGCCAACGCGGCCGCGAGCACCGGCCCGGGCCAGCGCACGATCGTGGTTCCGATCTTGCGCCAGGTACGAATACGCATGGCGCGCTTGGGCTCGAACAGTCCGAAGCGGCTTCCGATGGTGATCAGAGCCGGCCCCATGGTCAGCGAGACCAACACACCCGTGAGCAGACCCACCGAGCACGGCACGCCGAGGCTTTGGAAGTAGGGCATGCGCGTGAAGCTCAGGCAGTACATTGCGCCGGCGATCGTGAGGCCTGAGCCCAGAATGACGTGCGCCGTGCCATGGAACATCTCGTAATAGGCAGCCTCTTTGTCGGACCCCATGGCCCGGGCTTCCTGATAACGGCCGATCAAGAAGATGGCGTAGTCGGTACCGGCCGCGATGGAGAGCATCACCAGCAGGTTCACCGCGAATGTCGACAACCCGATGATCTGATGATCGCCCAGGAAAGCGATCACACCTCGGGCCACGCTCAACTGAACGCCCACGAACAGGAACACCATGATCACGGTGAAGATCGATCGATAGAAGAACAGCAGCATCACCACGATGACCAGGAACGTGAGCGCGGTGATGAGCTTGAGGCTGCCATCACCCGCGTGGTTCATATCGGTCTGCAGCGCGCCGGGGCCGGTGACGTACACAGTAAGCCCGTCGGGCAGCTTGGCGCCGTCCTTAGTCCAGTTCGCCTCGACCTTTTTGACGATTTCGCGGACGGCTTCGGTGGACTCGTTGGACAGCGTCTCGCCCATGTTTCCGGCGAGGTTCACCTGTACGTAGGTGGCCTTGCCGTCGGTGCTCTGGGCTCCCGCCTCGGTGAGTGGATCACCCCAGAAGTCCTGCACGTGCTGAACGTGTTTGGCGTCAGCGCGCAGCTGCGCCACCATTTCGTCGTAGAACTTGTGCGCGCCGGGGCCCAGGCGTTCTTGCCCCTCGAGCACGATCATCGCCACGCTGTCGGAGTCAGACTCCTTGAACATCTGGCCCATGTGCTTCATCGCCTGCATGGACGGCGCACTTTGTGGGCTCAGTGAGACGGTCTGTTCTTTACCGACCGTGTCGAGCGATTTCTGCGTCCCGAAGACGACGACCAACAGCACCCAGAAGATAAGGATGGGAATCGACAGGCGCCGAATCCATTTGGCCAGGAAGGTAGGCTCCCCGCCGCCGTGTGCCCCGCTCATGCAGACTTCACAAAGCAGTAGACGTAGGCGCTCACCTCGTTGGTATACCTTTCATCTTTTTTCTCGTCATTGGCCGTGATGCGGCAGCCCAACCCGTCGGCATTACGCGTCTGCGCCAGGATGTTTCCCGTCATCGATGGTGCCGTCGTGATGATCTCGATCGACCACGGCAAGACCGCGCCATTGATCTGATGCGGCTCGCCCTCTTTGTCGATGTAGTTGATGTCGGCGATGGTTCCGGGCGGGCCGAAGATCTCGTAGACCACGTGCTTGGGCTTGGAGTTGTTTTTGTCGTCGGTCATGCTGCCCGCGTAGGTGGGCAACTGATAAGAACCGAAAATGCCGCGAATGCGCCACACCGCAAAACCCGCGATGGCCAGGACCAACACCATCACCAGCGGGATCCACGCCCGCTTCAATGCGCTGAGAATCGTAAAACCCCTTCACCCGTTGGCGTTATGCAAGCCGACGCCACTCGCCCGAACCTGGCTCAACTACTGATCGGATATCCGCACCCGACCGCCCCATCGGAAGGCGGCGCAGCTATCGCCACGTGATGGTCGCTTCGAGCCTGCGGTACCCGGGCGCATCCGCCCGGACGTTTCTCGAAGTAAACCATGCCTAAGTGCGGAACAGTTGGCTCCCTTCCAGCGCGTTCATCAGGATCTTTAACGCATATCACGTGCGTAACGCACGCTACCGGGTGGTTCGCTACGTCGCAAATCACACGCCGTGCGTTATCCTCGGCACGTGGCGCAACTGACATTCCAACGCGCCCGCACGGACGAAAAGAAGCGTCAGCGGGCCGCGGCGATCGTGGAAGCCGCACGATCCCTGGCCGTGGAATCCGGTGTCACCTCGGTAACGCTGACCGCCGTCGCCAACCGCGCCGGAGTGCACTATTCCGCGGTTCGGCGCTATTTCAGCTCCCACAAGGAAGTGCTGCTGCACCTAGCTGCAGAAGGCTGGACTCGCTGGTCGGACACGGTGTGTTCGGCGCTGGCCGAGCCCGGCACCGGCTCCCCAGCCCGCGTGGCCGAGGCCCTCGTGCACGGGCTCGCGGCGGATCCCCTGTTCTGCGACCTACTCGCGAACCAGCACCTGCATCTCGAACACGAGGTCGATGTGGAGCGCGTCGCGGAAGTCAAGCAGATCAGCAATGTGGCGGTGATGGCGATCGCCGAATCAATCGAGCGAGCGCTCCCCCAGGTCGGTCGCAAGAGTTCATTGGACATCCTGGTGGCGGCCTTCTCACTGGCCGCGATGCTGTGGCAGGTCGCCCATCCACCGGAGGGCCTCGACCACGACTACAAGAACGAGCCAGGCGTTCCGCCGGACTGGAATCTTGACTTCGAGCCGGCACTGACGAGGCTGTTGACGGCGACCTGCGTCGGCATCGTCGCGCAGGCGCGCTGACTCAGCTTGTCGCTGGCGTCCAGCCGGTCGCGTCGGCCCATGCCAGTGCCCGGGGATACGCCTGCGCGAACCAGGGTTCCTTGGCCTCGACGTAGGTGCTGGAATCGCCGTCGGCCGCGGTCGCAGCGCGCTCGGCCGCCTGCTTGACAATGAGGTATTCGGCACACGCCTGCTGATCGGCCCGCAGCCAATCCCGAAAGATCAGCGCGAATCGCTGGCCTGGCCATCCGTCCACCCGCACATGCACTAAAGCGGCACGTCCCGGATCGGCGGCTGCGTGGATGCGCTTGCCCCAGGTAGCGGTTTCGGCATCATGCGGATCATCCGCGGTGATACCCGCGATGGGAGGCAGGCCGATGTCTGCCAGGGGATCCGCCAGAGCGTCCGCCACCTCAAGAGATTCGACGGTCACCTGAACATCTATGACGTCCTTGGCATCCAGTCCGGGCACCGCCGTGGAACCGATGTGGTCGATGCGCAATGCCTTCGAACCGCAGGCCACCGCGAGCCGGTTGATAATGCGTTGCGCCTGTACCGGCCATGTCGGATCCGCAGACACGAGCTGCGGCCGCCATGGTGCGCGTTGACGCGTGCGCAGATTGATCTCGTAAGGCAGCAACCGGACGGCCCACAGATCACGGACTGTTTGAGCAAGCGCATCGGTATCGCCTGAATTATCAAGCCACACATCGGCGATGGCGCGCCGTTGCTCGTCGCTGGCCTGCGCGGCCACCCGGGAACGGGCGTCCTGTTCATCCATGCCGCGATGCGTGACGAGCCGCGTCACGCGCGTCTCGATCTCCGCATGCACCACCAGCACCAGGTGATAGAAGGGTGCCAATGAGTTCTCGGTGAGCAACGGAATGTCTTCCACCACAATGGCATCCTCACCGGCGGTGGCCATCAGTTCGGCTCGGCGGGATCCGACCAGCGGGTGCACGATCCCGTTGAGCGTGGCACGGTGCGTGTCGTCCTGAAACGCGATTGCGGCCAATGCGGGTCGATCCAACGCCCCATCGGGCCGCAGGATCGATTCACCGAAGGCCTCCACCAGCGCTGTCAGACCCGGAGTTCCCGGTTCGACCACTTCGCGCGCGATGACATCGCTGTCCACGATGAACGCACCACATTCCGCGAGCGTCCGGGACACCGTAGATTTCCCCGCGCCAATTCCTCCGGTCAGGCCGATCCGCAACATGCCCGCAGTCTGTCACTCCCGGCGCGTTCACTATGCGTTGGGGGCGTTGCCCTCTCGGATTGCCCAGATATCGCCGCCCTGAGCCTCACCGTCAACAAAAGAGGGCCCCGGTCGTGATGACCGGGGCCCTCCTTCAGAACACGTGCTTAGGCGTTACCAGCCAGCTTCTCGCGCAGTGCGGCGAGCTGCTCGTCGTTGGCGAGCGAGCCACCCTGCGAAGCCGAATCATCGGACCGCGAGGAGCCGTTCGAGGACGCGGCAGCAGCCTCCGCCTCGGCGGCAGCGGCGGACTTCTCCATCTGAATGGTGTGCATCTTGTGACGACGCTCAGCCTCGGCGTACCGGGCCTCCCACTCTTCACGCTGCTTGTCGAAGCCTTCGAGCCACTCGTTCGTCTCGGAGTCGAAACCCTCCGGGAAGATGTAGTTGCCGGCCTCGTCGTAGCTGTCAGCCATGCCGTACTTCGAGGGGTCGAACTCCTCGGTGTAGTCCTCGTTGGCCTGCTTGAGGCTCAGCGAGATGCGGCGACGCTCCAGGTCGATGTCGATGACCTTGACCATCGCGTCGTCGCCGACACCCACAACCTGATCCGGCACCTCGACGTGGCGCTCGGACAGCTCGGAGATGTGCACCAGACCCTCGATGCCCTCTTCCACGCGGACGAACGCACCGAACGGCACCAGCTTGGTGACCTTGCCGGGCACGATCTGGCCGATGGCGTGGGTACGAGCGAAGTGACGCCACGGGTCTTCCTGGGTTGCCTTGAGCGACAACGAAACCCGCTCGCGATCCATATCGACGTCGAGCACCTCGACGGTGACCTCGTCGCCCACCTGAACCACCTCGGACGGGTGGTCGATGTGCTTCCAGGACAGCTCGGACACGTGAACCAGGCCGTCAACCCCTCCGAGATCGACGAACGCGCCGAAGTTGACGATCGAGGACACGACACCCTTGCGGATGGCACCCTTGGTGAGCTGGTTGAGGAACTCGCTGCGCACCTCGGACTGGGTCTGCTCCAGCCAGGCGCGACGGCTCAGCACCACGTTGTTGCGGTTGCGGTCGAGCTCGATGATCTTGGCCTCGATCTCCTTGCCGATGTACGGCTGCAGATCGCGGACACGACGCATCTCGACCAGCGACGCGGGCAGGAAGCCGCGCAGGCCGATGTCGAGGATCAGGCCGCCCTTGACGACCTCGATGACGGTGCCCTTGACGGCCTCGTCCTTCTCCTTGAGCTCTTCGATCGTGCCCCAGGCCCGCTCGTACTGAGCGCGCTTCTTGGACAGGATCAGACGGCCTTCCTTGTCCTCCTTGGTGAGGACCAGGGCCTCGACCTCGTCGCCCACGGAAACGACCTCGTTGGGGTCGACATCGTGCTTAATCGACAGTTCGCGGGACGGGATGACACCTTCGGTCTTGTAACCGATGTCAAGAAGAACTTCGTCGCGGTCAACCTTGACGATGGTCCCCTCGACGATGTCGCCATCGTTGAAGTACTTGATCGTCTTGTCGATAGCGGCGAGAAAATCCTCGGCCGAGCCGATGTCGTTGACGGCTACTTGCGGCGAGGTCACGGTGGGACTTGGCATGTGTTGGGTTGCTCCGGACAGGTTGTGTAGTAGGGACAGTTCTGCCACAGCTAGCTTCAGCTGCGGGCGTGCTTCGACCTCCGCACGTGCGGCAGAGATGGACTTCACCTTACTCGACTGCCCTCCACCAGGACAAACCCGGTCTCCTTGGCGACCGGAGCCCCCGGGCGGATACCGCACCCGCGAGTAAGCGCGCAGCTACTCTTCGGTGGTGTCCTACGCGCCCGCTCCCGCACCTATGCCACCCATCCCGGGATTTCCCCAGCGGATCAAAAAAGTCGGCGCGCCGATCGGGGTCATCATCGCCCTGGCGCTGGTGACGGGATTGATTCTGGCCGGCCTGCTTCTCTCCAACCCGCTCGGCGCGATGATCGGATTGGTCCTGTCGAGCATCGCGATCGGGGTCGTCGTCCTCTGCTACCTCTGGCTGGACCGATGGGAACCGGAACCCTCGAGGCTCCTTGTACTGGCCTTCACCTGGGGCGCGTCCCTGTCCGTCGTCGTCTCGATCATCCTCGAACTGGCCTTTGGGTCCGTTTTCGATCCTGAGGGCGGCACGACCTTCGCGGCGATAGCGGTCCGTGCGCCCTTCATCGAAGAAGCTGCCAAGGGCGCGTTTCTGCTTCTGATGTTGACCGGCCGGCGCCGCCACGAACTCAACTCGCTCACCGATTGCCTCGTCTACGCGGGCATCACCGCCGCCGGATTCGCATGGCTCGAAGACATCGCCTACATCGGCAGTGGCAACACTGTTGGCGAGTCAGTAATTACCGCGATCCTGCGGCTGGGGCTGGGCCCCTTCGCCCACTCCTTGTTCACCACCATGACGGGTATCGGCATCTACTACTCCCTGCGGCAACGCAGTGCCCTCGCCAAATTCCTGTGCATAGGTGTGGGGTACCTCGCGGCGGTCCTCATGCACGGCCTCTGGAATGGCTCGTCATTCCTCGGATTCCAGGGCTACCTCGCGCTGTACGTGCTGTGGATGGTCCCCATTTTTGTGCTGATGATCGTGGTGGGAGTGCGCAGCCGGCGCAAGGAACAGCATGTCGTCGCCGAGAAACTGCCGGGGATGGTGGCCGCCGGGCTGGTCACCCCCAACGAGGCCACCTGGCTGGGTTCGATCAAGGATCGCAAGCACGCCATCGCCGAAGCCAGACGAATCGGCGGTGCCCCCAGTGGCGCAGCGGTGAAGAACTTCGCGGCACAGGTCGTCGAGCTGGCGTTCGTGCGCGACCGCATAGAACGAGGCTCTCGCGACCCGCGCGATATCGCCCTGCAGACCGAAGAGGCGTACGCGGTCATGGCCGCCCGGGCCGCCGCTCCGGTCTTGCAAGCACTGTCGGGGTATCGCGCACCTGCCACGGGGTAGCGTGAGGATGGGTGTTGTCTAGTCAAAGGCGATCAGGAGCATCATGGCCGAGATCTCGGAGCACGACCTGCTTGACGTTCTCATTGTGGGAGCCGGAATATCCGGCATCAATGCCGCTGTCCGATTGAGCGCGGCGGGCCGCAGCTTTCATATCGTCGAGCGCCGGGAACGCATCGGCGGGACCTGGGACCTGTTCCGGTACCCCGGAATCCGATCCGACAGCGATATCTACACACTGAGCTTCGGGTACCACCCCTGGCACGAACGCAATACCATCGCCGACGGCGCCGATATCCGTGACTACCTGGAGAATGCCGCCCGCGATTACGGCATCGACGGCCAGATCACGTTCTCCGCCAAGGTTACTGGGGCCGACTTCCGTACCGATACCGACACCTGGGCGGTGCGGGTGGACACGCCGGAAGGACCGACGACCTACCGGTCCCGATTCCTCTACCTCTGCACCGGCTACTACAACTACGACGACGGCTACACCCCCCAATTCCCGGGCATCGCCGATTTCGCAGGAAAGCTGATCCACCCCCAGCACTGGCCTGAAGACCTGGATTGCTCGGGCAAGGAGGTAACGGTTATCGGCAGCGGCGCCACGGCGGTCACGCTGGTGCCGTCCTTGGCACGTGCCGGAGCAAAGGTGAGTATGTTGCAACGCTCCCCGAGCTACGTGTACCCCATCGACCGCGCCGATCGCGTCGTCGGCCTGGTTCGAAAAGTACTTCCGCCCAATCTTGTTCAGCATTTCGCCCGGATCTGGCTGGGCGGGTTCAGCTGGATCATGTACCACGTCTGCCGTAGGGCGCCGGGATTCGCCAAATGGTTCATCAGGCGCCGGATCTCCAAGCGGCTACCCGCCGACTATCCGGTCGACGTTCACTTCAAGCCGCGGTACAACCCGTGGGATCAGCGCGTATGCGCCGACACCGATGGAGATCTCTTCGAGGCCATCAGCGCTGGTGGTGTCCGCATGGTCACTGACACCATCGAGTCCTTCACGCCGTCGGGCATCCGGCTGGGATCAGGTGAGGAATTGCGTGCCGACGTCATCATCACGGCAACCGGCCTCAACCTTCAGATTTTCGGGGGCATCGCATTGAGCGTGGATGGCTCCCCCATCGATTCTCCAAATCGCTTTATCTACAAGGGATACCTGATCGAAGGGGTACCGAACGCCGCATGGAGCGTCGGTTACACCAATGCGTCATGGACGCTGCGCGCCGATCTGAGTGCGCGGGCGGTGGTACGACTTCTCGACTACATGGACCGCCGCGGTTACACCCACGCCTATCCGGACCGGCACGGCGAGGAGCTCGAAGCCCGACCGTTCTTCAACCTGTCATCGGGATATGTAAGCCGCGGCGGTGACCACATGCCACGTTCCGGAGTGAAGGGCCCCTGGGCCATCCGGCACAACTATGTGCTGGATCTTCTTGCGTTCCATCGTGATCGAATGGACGAGAACATGCGCTTCGGTACCGCGAAGTCAAAGGCCGTGTCCTCGGCCGCCTAGCGACTGGGGTCGATCTCCGAATCATCAAGCCCCGCCAGGTGCGAGAGCACTCGAAGAAACACATCGCGATCTGCCGGGGAGACACCGGCCAGGATTCGCCTCTCGTTCTCCCGAATCGCTTTCTGCACTGCGGTAACGGTTTTACGGCCACCTGCCGTCAACGACAGCAGATTACTGCGCCGATCACTGGGATCGGGCTGCCGGTTGATCAGCTTCCGCTCCTGCAGATCGTCAAGCACGGCGATGATCCGGGTGCGGTCCGCGCCTATGGAACTGGCCAGACTGGCCTGACTACTCGCTTCGTTGTCCTTGAGCGCGGTCAGCACGGCGTACGCCCACATCGACAGACCGTGGGCTTCCAGCAGCGGCAGCTCCGCCCGTATCAATGATCGCCCGAGCGGAACCATCAGCGCCGCAAGGTCAGGCCGGGCATCTGGATTCTGTTGCGCCACGAACATCAGGATAGACGACGTCACAAGATCGTATACTTTGAACAATCATAAGCATGCGCATATTAGCTACCGCATTGCACGAGTGACCCCCGCCGCAACCGGTTCGGGCGTAGCGTCCCGGGTATGACGCAAGTTCTGCAGACTCAGGTGTGCGTTGCCGGCGGCGGCCCCGCCGGGCTGGTGCATGCACTCCTGCTGGCGAGGGCGGGGATCAACGTCGTCGTCCTGGAAAAGCACGCCGACTTTCTGCGTGATTTCCGCGGGGATACCGTGCACCCCACCACCATGCGCATCATCGATGATCTCGGGTTTATCGATGATTTTCTGCGGCTGCCACACCAGAAGGTCGATCACATCGCCTTCGATGGCGACGGCAGACTGCGCACCTTCGGTGACTTCCGCGCGCTCAAGTGGTTGGGATACAAACAGCCCTACATCGCATTCATGCCCCAGTGGGACTTCCTGGACTTCCTGGCCGAAAAAGCCGAGCAGTACCCGGAATTCACCCTTATTCGTAACGCGGAAGTCACCGGCTTGATCATCGAGGGTGACCGCGTGGCCGGGGTACGTACACCGGACCTGGAGGTGCACGCAGAACTGGTCATTGCCGCGGACGGACGCACCTCAGCGGTACGCGCCGCGTCGGGACTGGACACTGCCAACGAGAGTTCGCCGATGGATGTGCTGTGGTTCCGGCTGAGCCGACGACCGGGCGATCCCGATGAGACCTTCGCGGTGCTGCGTCGAGGCCTGTTGTTGGCCATGATCCATCGCGGTGACTACTGGCAGGTCGCCCATCTCATGCCCAAGGGGGCGGGACCGCAGAACGGCACTCTCGACGCATTCAAGGAGCGCTTGATCACCGCACGCCCGCAGCTGCGTGAGCACGTGAACGATCTTCACTCCTGGGAGGACACCAGCCATCTGGATGTCCGGGTTGATCGACTCAAGACCTGGTGGCGTCCGGGTCTGCTGTGCATAGGCGATGCCGCGCATGCCATGTCGCCTGCCGGTGGTGTCGGCATCAATCTGGCGGTCGCCGACGCCGTGGCTGCCGCGAACATCCTTGTGGGGCCGCTACGCCGGGGACGCGTCACCGATGAGGACCTCGCCACGGTGCAACGCCGACGTGAGCTCCCGACCAAAGTGGTGCAAGCGTTCCAGGTGTTCGTCCAGGACAACGTGATCGAACCGGTTCTCACCGGCGACCTGTCCCCGATCAAACTGCCGTTCTTCGTCGGACGGGGCCCGCTCAAGTTCATACCCCCGATCGCGGTCGGCAGGGGTTTGCGTCCGGAACGCGTGCACACCCCAGACGTGCACTAGGGGCGCGGCTCAATGCTCGTGCAGGTTCTCCGCCAGCGTGGCCCGTTCGACACTGAGCAGACTCTCGGCGCGATGTTCTTCCTCGTACGCCTTGCCGCCACCGTTGAGCCCGAATAGCCGCTTGCTCCACAGCAGCCACACCACGGCCACGATGTTGACCAATAGCGCCAAAACCCGGAGAACAGTTTGCTTTTCAATCAGCTCGTAGATCTCCAGCGGCAAGAAGATGCTTGTCGCGATGACGGCGAAATATTCGCCCCAGCGCTTCATCAGCCACAGACCGAATGCCTCGATGAACTCGATCGCGGCGTAGGCCCCCAAACCCACCGCCACCCACATCAACGTCGACGACGACAGCGCGAATGCCTCGCCGATATGACGAATGATCTTGGAATTGTCCGGGTTCCAGCCGATCTGGTTGGCCAGCGGCCGGATCAGCGGAAGCTCGCGCTCGAAAACCTGTTGGAGATGTTCGCGCGATCCGCGGACCTTCACCACACCCACGGCCAGTAAGACGAACACCAGCCCGCGGAACACACGCTCGACCGCGAGTATCCGCATCAAGGTCCGGTCGCGCAGCAGCCGTCCGCGCGGAATCTCCGGTGCGGTATCGGCCGGTCCGCGGTAGCGCGGCGCGCCCACCACAAAGGTCTCGCAGCGCAGACACCGCCACGCCTCCCCGACCGGTGTCTCGACCCGCAGCCGTTCCCGCAGCGGCTGCTCGTCCGGAGCGAATGTCGCGTGTCCTCGCAGACCGCACGAGCGCAGAGCAAAGTTGATCACGGAAGAAACGGTAGCCCGACACCATCTGCCACGCCGCACGATATACAGGTTCCGGCGCTACCCTGTCGTCGTGTTCGACCGTCGCCGGTTTCTCACACTGTTGGCCGGAGCTGCCGCAGTGGGTGCCGCTGTTCTCGAGTCCGTCTCCGCGGCTGCCGACCCCGGCACCTCAGCGGGAGCCGGCAGCGGAGGACTGACGCGGGTGCCGTTGCCCGGGGGCGGTGCCTTGACCGCACTGCCCGCGCGCACCGACGGTCAGCGATTACTCGCCTTGACCCTTGACGACGGCACCGATGCGAATGTGATCGCCGCCTATACCCAACTGGCGCGTGACACCGGAATCCGCTTGACCTACTTCGTCAATGGGGTGAACGCGGGATGGACGCAGAATGCCCAGCTGCTGCGTCCACTCGTCGACAGCGGGCAGATTCAGCTGGGCAACCACACCTGGTCTCACCCGGACCTCACGACACTGACCGCCGCGCAGATCGATGACCAGTTGACGCGCAACACCAAGTTCCTGACCAACACCTACGGGGTCAACCCGGCGCCGTTCTTCCGGCCTCCATACGGAAAGCACAACACCGCAACCGATTCGGTCACTCAGGGGCTCGGCTACGGGCCGCCGGTGCTGTGGTACGGCTCCTTGTCGGACTCTGGCGTCGTCACGCCGCAGTACATCGTGGACATGGCCCGCAAGTACTTCAACCCGCAGGCCATCGTCATCGGTCACCTCAACCACCCCCCGGTGACCACCGTCTATCACCAGTTGCTCGACGTCATCGGGGAACGGCAGCTGCGCACCGTGACACTCAACGACGTCTATCAGCACTAGAGCGATGGGGCGCCCGGCTCCAGCAGCCGCTTGGGATGCATGCCGTCGACCTGACCGATAAACGGCGGATGAATGCTGTATCCCAGCATCCGGCGAATGTCCTCCGATACGGCGCGAACCGTGTCGCGTGTCATCGACAAGGTGAACGCCTCCTGCGGGCGCAGCCACGGCTCGCAGTATTGAGCGGTCAGGGCCAGCCGTGCGGCACCGGTTCGGTTCGCACCACCGCCATGCCAGAGCGTGCCGGGAAAGAACACGCAGGAACCCGCCTTCATCACCACGGGTTCACGCTCGGCTTCTTGTGGTCGGCGATCACCCCAAAGATGGCTGCCCGCAACAATATCGGTGGCGCCGTTGTCGGCGGTGAAATCATCGATCGCCCAGATCGTCGCGGCGCCCAAACCGGCGCGGGGACGCGGAATGGGATAGAAGCCGTCGTCAGTGTGCAGCATCTGAGCCTGCTCGCCGGGCAGGATGTTGATGACCTGCAACATCGAGAGCAGATAGTTCGGCAGGAAAAGCCGATCCAGCAGGGCCAAGACGCGCGGGTGATCCGCAATCCGGTCACACGCACGTGTCTTGTTCAGGACGCTGTACACCCGCTGAGTGGTATGTCCTTCAAACCCGTTCCGGCCATGCAGATTCAGCAGGGGCGCAACGGCATCCCGAATCTGGTCCAACTCGTCAGCGGTCAGCAGATCCGGCAAGATCACGTAGCCGTCGCGGCGCATCGCCGCCAAGTCCGCCTCCGCGACAGCAGGATCGATGCCCTGGCCGCTACTGGCGGTCCGCCGATGAGTCCCGGCCAGGTCGCCGTTCAAATCCACCAACGACGACACGTGCACGCTCATCACCACTCCTAAACATAAGATAATTATGTTTTGTACGATGACATAGTGGCACGCCCCTCAATCGGACGTCAACAGCTCATCGACGCCGCCCGTGACGAACTTGTCCGCGGCAACGGAGTGATGGATCTGAGCGGATTGACCCGACGGGCCGGGCTGACCACCGGCGCTCTCTACCATCACTTCGGATCAAAAAGCGGCCTGCTCGCCGTCATTTACGACGAGTTCTACGAGGGCCTCGTCCACGCGATTGCCGACGCGCATCTGGCCATGGACACCGACTGGCATGTTCATGAACTGGAGCGCACCCGTCGCTTCGTCGACTATCACGTCGCCGATCCGCTGGCGCCGATCCTGCTCAACCGCGCCGCACTGGATCCCCAGCTGGCCGAGCTGGAAGCGACCTACCTGCAACGCATTAGCCACAACGCCGCCAAGAACATCCGTCGCGGTCAGAAACTGGGTCAGTTGCCCGCAGACATCGAACCCGACAGTGCGGGAGCCTTCATCATCGGCGGAATTCGGTACGGGATCGCGCAACAGCTCCGCCTGACCCCACTCCCCGCACCCGGGCAGATCACCGACCGACTGTGGCGCCTCATCTCCGCAGCCCTGGGAGCCGACTGAACCGCCGCGTCGGGAAACTTCGGCCAGATCGATGACACATGGGCGATACTCCCTGCATGCGTTCGATACCTGTGGGCCGCACGGCCACTCTCACCCTCGCCGTTCTCGGCGCCGGACTCGTCTCCTGCCCGACGGCAATGGCGGCGCCCTTCGGCGAGGTCGCCCTCTGTTTCGACGGCGATGTCCGTGTCAGCGCCTGGCAGGCAAGCCAAGCCGATGCACGTCGCGACCTGATCCCCGGCACGCTCAACATGAACGCCACGGACGGCCTGGCCGGACCCAAGCAGGCGTACTTCCAGTGGCGCAACCTGACCACTGGCGCTGTCGGCGAAGCGCACGGCGACGGATCGGGCACCGCAGGAGCATCGATCTACAACGTCGTCACCGGCCCCGGCCAGGTAGAGATCACTACCGATTACGGTGGCCGTTCCGGCTTCTTCTGGAATGACGAAAACATCGCCCACTGCACCGGGACCGTCACCGTCGTCTAGAAACTCCTATTGGCACTCAAACAACCTGGCGCGCAAGCCGCGCGAACGCCGCGGTGTCATGGCTGCAGAACACGGTGACGTCCCTGGCCTGCTCGGCTACCAACTCGGTGAGACGCCGCATGTTCTGCCATTGAGCACGCGGGCGACTCGGGTGCGCGGTGATCATGTGCATGGCCCTGCTCGCGGTGGTCAACGGACCGGTGCCGATCGCATGCGGCTCGGTATAGGCATCACCGGCATGCAGTAGCCATCCGTTTCCCGTGTCGACGGCGACGCCAACGTGGCCCCTTGTGTGTCCGTACAGAGGCACAACCAGAATCTCCGGCGGCAGCCCGTTGAGGTCCCGAACGGCGTCAAAACCGAACCACGGCTCGCCACCATCAAGCTCGTTGATCTGCCAGTTGACTCCATGCCCACACAATTGGGCAGTGCGGTAACGGATTCGATCGACGACGGTTGGCTGCCTGCTGGCACGAAGCTCGGGCCCGTGCACGTGCACAGTCGCCGACGGGAAATCCGCGAGGCCGCCGGTGTGGTCGTAATCCAGATGGGTCAGCAGTACATGCCGTACGTCAGCCGGGTCGTAACCAAGCGCGGCGATCTGTCGCACCGCCGTCTCGCTCTCCCGCAGCACAGGTCCGATGGCGTGCCGCGTCCACCCGAGTAGTCGCGGATTTCGGATGCATTCGAGACCGAACCCCGTATCGACGAGCACCAGCCCGGAGTTCGGCGTCTCCACCAGCAAGCAGTGGTCCACAAAACCGAATGCCATTGTGCCGCAATTGAGATGGTGGACCTTCATACCTCACCTCATCGTTGCCTAAGCCCGTCTTCCTTCACAGTATCTTCCCGGTCTCGCCTTTCGGGTCGACTGCGCGGAATACCGGCCCCATGCGCCTGGTTCGTGCAGATATGAATGCCGCCCTGCAGTTCGATCCGCATGCGCTCATAGCCGACAGCCGCATCGGCGTCCTGGCGACCATCAGATCCACTGGACTCCCGCAGCTCTCCCCCGTCACCCCGTTCTATGACCGCGACAAGGGCGTCATCTACGTCTCGATGACGGATGGCCGTGCCAAGACCGTGAACCTTCGCCGTGATCCTCGCGCCGCGCTGGAGGTCACCAGCTCGGACGGACGGGCCTGGGCAACGGCTGAGGGTCGAGTGACCCTGACCGGGCCCGGTACCGACCCTCACGGGCCCGAAGTCGAAGCGCTCGTCGACTACTACCGCGGAGCGGCCGGCGAACATCCTGATTGGGAGGAGTACCGCGCTGTCATGGTGTCCGACCGACGCGTCCTGATGGCGTTGAAGGTCGAGCGCGTCTACGGCGAGAAATTGAGCTGAGCCTCAGACCTTTCCTGTTGCGTCATAAATCCAGCTCATGTCCGCACTCGCGAGGTCTTCCAACCATGATGGCGGCGCGACGTTCGTCAGTGCCCCCATGTCCCAGTAGTCCTTCCAGAGCGTGATCTTCCCGTCAACCACCTTGAGCACAGACGCGAACCGTAGCAGCGCGGTTTCCCCGGTGGTCCAGATCCATGTCTCGGAGTGCTCATACATCACGTCTGCACCATTGGCGACGATTAGCCCGTCATGGTGCACATAGTCCTTCAGCGGCTCCAGGCCGATCTTCAGACGCTTGACGATGTTCTGTGGCCCGCATGCCGCAGCGGTGGGTCCGACCGGCATGTCCAAGTAAATGCAATCATCGTCAAGAAACGTGGTGACCGCGTCCCAGTTTCTCTCCGAAAGGGCTACCCACAGACCGATAACCACCGACGCTGATGACATCCCGATAGCTTTCCTTCCCCCGAAGTGCAACGAGTCGAGATCCTACGATCCGCGCACCCGCAGCGGGTCCGATCTGGGCGATTAGGCTCACCCCATGCTCGTCGCAAAGTCGATCCTCTTATTCGCCGCAGCCGCGGTCCTCGAGATCGGCGGTGCCTGGCTGGTATGGCAGGGGGTGCGCGAGCATCGCGGCTGGACATGGGTGGGATTCGGAGTGATCGCACTGGGCGCCTACGGGTTCGTGGCGACCCTGCAACCGGACGCCCACTTCGGCCGCATCTTGGCGGCTTACGGCGGGGTGTTCGTTGCCGGGTCACTCTTGTGGGGCATGGTGATGGACGGCTTCCGGCCCGATCGTTGGGACATCGGCGGCGCGCTCGTCTGCCTGGTAGGGGTGGCCGTCATCATGTACATGCCGCGGAGCGCATGAGCCGCGCTGCGTCCGGCCCCTTGCGCCGAGAGCTGGGCACGTTCGATGCCGTCATGATCGGGTTGGGCTCCATGCTCGGCGCCGGAATCTTCGCCGCCTTGGGGCCCGCCGCCCAATCGGCCGGTTCAGCGCTGCTGCTGGGCCTGGGACTGGCCGCGGTGATCGCCTACTGCAATGCGACATCCTCGGCCCGGCTGGCTGCGGTGTATCCCGCCTCAGGCGGCACCTACGTGTACGGCCGCAAGCGTCTCGGCGACTTCTGGGGATATCTGGCCGGTTGGGGCTTCGTGGTCGGGAAAACCGCGTCATGCGCCGCCATGGCCCTGACCGTGGGCTTCTACGCGTGGCCTGCCCACGCACACGCCGTCGCCGTGGCGGCCGTGGTGGCCCTGACCGCGATCAACTATGCGGGAGTTCAAAAGTCGGCATGGGTGACACGCGCAATCGTGGCGATCGTGCTGTCGGTGTTGGCGGCGATTGTGGTCACGGCGTTCGGATCCGACGGCATCGGGGTCGTGACCCTCGACATCACCGATGTGTCGATCACCGGAGTGCTGCAGGCCGCGGGCCTGTTGTTTTTCGCGTTCGCCGGATATGCCCGCATCGCGACTCTGGGTGAGGAGGTGCGCGATCCGGCACGCACCATCCCCCGCGCGATCCCCATCGCGTTGGCGATCACTCTGGTTGTGTATGCCGTTGTCGCCGTGGCGACATTGACGACACTGGGTCCCCAGCGGATGGCGGCATCTGCGGCTCCCCTGCTCGACACCGTCACCGCGGCGGGTGTGCGGTGGATGGAACCGGTGGTGCGGATCGGCGCCATCGTGGCGGCGACGGGCTCGTTGCTGGCACTCATCCTCGGGGTCTCACGCACCACCTTCGCGATGGCGCGTGATCGCCATCTACCTCACGCCCTGGCGGCGGTGCACCCCAGGTACGGAGTACCGTACCGCGCTGAACTTCTTGTCGGTCTTGTGGTTTCGATCCTGGCAGCCACCGCGGACCTGCGCGGCGCGATCGGGTTCTCGTCCTTCGCGGTGCTGGTGTACTACGCGGTGGCCAATGCCTCGGCGTGGACACTCGCCCCCGCCGAGGGGCGACCGCCGCGAATAGTTCCCGCGCTTGGTCTGGCAGGCTGCGTGGTCATTGCCCTCTCACTGCCACGGCCTTCGGTCGTCGCCGGTGCAGCCGTGCTGGCAGTCGGCATCTTCATCTACGCGGTCCGCCGCCTCAGTGGCCCGGATACGCGTGAATAAGAGCGCTGTCCAGCTTTGACACCGCATGAGTCAGTTCATGTTCGGCAACATGAGCGATCCGGTGCGCTTCAGCCAGGCTGATGTCCGGGTCGACATCGAGTTCGGCATCCGCGTGGAGGCGATGCCCGATCCATCGCAGCCGCACGCTGCGCACCGTGCGCACCCCCGGCTGAGCCACCAGCGCCGTTTCCGCGGCATCCACCAATGCCGGATCCACCCCGTCCATCAACCGCCGGAATACATCTCGAACCGCGGTGCGCAGCACCGCGAGAATCGCCACGGTGATCACCAATCCAATGATCGGGTCCGCCAAGGGATATCCCAATGCGACACCTCCGGCACCCAGTACCACAGCCAGTGAGGTGAACCCGTCGGTGCGCGCATGCAGGCCATCGGCGACCAGCGCCGCAGAACCGATCCGGCGGCCTACCCTGATCCGGTAGAGAGCGACGAGTTCATTTCCGATGAACCCGACCACTCCGGCGACCGCCACCCAACCCAGTTGACCGATCTGCACCGGGTGGATCAGACGCATCACAGCCTCATAGCCCGCCACCACGGCCGACAGCGCGATCATCGATACGACGAACAGGCCGGCCAGATCCTCGGCACGTCCAAATCCGTAGGTGTATCGCCTTGTCGCGACCCGTGTTCCGAGTGCGAAGGCTATCCACAGCGGCACCGCCGTGAGCGCATCGGAGAAGTTGTGAATGGTGTCGGCGGCGAGCGCCACAGAACCGGACACCACCACGATCGCCACTTGAAACGCAGCCGTCACCAGCAGCGCGGCCAGGCTGATCTTCACGGCCCGAGTTCCGGCCGCACTGGAGCTGAGCGCATCGTCGATGCTGTCGGCGGCATCGTGACTATGCGGCGACACGATCTCGGCGAGCAGGCCCCTCAACCCTCCGGGATGCTGATGACCATGATCATGGTGATCGTGATGAGCGGGCTGGTTTCGGGTGTGACTCATTTCTTACCAACCTTTTTCACGGATCCGGCGGTATGCAGCACGGCCTCGGCGCGGTGATGCGGCGGGATTCCCGGACCCGCATGCTCGGCGTTGTGGACGGCATCGGTCACCAACTGCTCGACGTGTTCGTTTTCCAGGCTGTAGTAAACGGTGGTGCCGTCGCGACGAGTCCGGACCAACCGGGCCATACGTAACTTCGCCAAATGCTGCGATACCGAGGGCGCCGGTTTGCCGACGTGGTCGGCCAGCTCATTGACCGATAACTCGCCGCCAGTCAGTGCCCACAACACCCGAACCCGGGTGGCATCGGCAAGCATTCGAAATACTTCGACTACCAGCCCAACCTGCTCATCACCCAATGGCGAACGATCAGCATTCACCGTGACTCCTCTACTGCATATCTGCATTGATACGCAGATAGTAGACCATGGAGCCTGTCAGTGCTCGCAGCACCCACATCCGTCGGCGGTGGCACTCCCCGGCACCGACGTGGTCATTGGTGCGCAGCAGGATTCGCCCCTCCAGGCGTTCATGCCCTCACGCACCGCGATGGCTGCGATCACGAGCGCCGCGACCGGGTCCGCCCATGACCACCCGAAGAGGGAGTTGACGAGCAGTCCTACCAGCAAGACCGCCGACAGATATGTGCACAGCAGCGTCTGCTTGGAATCGGCCACCGCCGACGCAGATCCCAGCTCACGACCTGCCCGGCGTTGCGCCCAAGACAGCACCGGCATGACCGCGAGGCTCACCGCCGCCAGCGCGATACCGATCGTCGAATGCCGAGCCTCGCCGATCCCCGCCAGCGACCGGATCGACTCCACCGTCACATACGCGGCCAGCGCAAAGAACGAGAACGCGATGGCCCGCAGCGCGGCCTTCTCCCTGGTCTGCGGATCCTCGGCACTGAATTGCCACGCCACCGCGGCGGCCGAAGACACCTCGATAACCGAGTCCAAGCCGAAGCCGATCAGCGCGGTCGAGGACACCCGCGCACCTTCCGAGAGGGCGACGACGGCCTCGATGACGTTGTAGGTGATGGTGGCGGCGACGAAAAGACGCACCCTGCGATTGAGCACGTCTCGGCGCTGGGACGTGAGCACCATCAGCAGCAATCCTCATCAGCCGGGCAGCAGGACGGATCGACCGTCAGCACCAAGTCCACCAAGTCGTCCAGGGCGTGGGCGATCCGCGCATCGGCCAGCTCGTAACGGGTGCGCCGACCCTCTGGAACGGCGACGACAAGTCCGCAACCGCGAAGACACGCAAGGTGATTCGAGGTGATCTGACGCGATACCCCAACCTCCTCGGCGAGCTCCGAAGGGTAACCGGGCCGCGATCGCAGGCTCAGCAGGATCGCCGAGCGCGTCGGGTCCGACAGTGCCGATCCAAATCTCGTCAGGGCATCACGATGGACCAGGGTCTCCATGACATGGATAGTACATCTTCTTCTGTATTCAGATCTAGATGTACTAACTGGCGGCCGGTACGTGCCCCGCCGAAGCCGAACGTGCTTTCTGCCCGGCACGCAGAAAGACCCCCGTTCGCTCCTTTCCGAGAATTTCGGTGGGCTTTCCGTCGACCACGACGCCGTGTCCGCCGACCAGCACCGAGCAGACTGTCTCATCATTGCGATTGACCATCCGCGACAATCCCCCGTAAGCAGCAACGGACTGCTCGGCATACTCCGTCAGGGATCCATCGAGCCTCGCGGGGTCAACCACCAAAAGGTCTGCCCGGTCGCCGATTCGGAGATGACCGGCATCGATCTGGTACCAATCGGCAAGCTCACCAGTCAGTCGGTGCACGGCCTGCTCGATGGTCATGAACGGCTGTCCGGCTAGTTGCGCCTCGTGCACATGCCTCAATAGCCGCAGCCCGAAGTTGTAGAAGGCCATGTTCCGCAGGTGAGCACCGGCATCGGAGAAGCCGAGCTGGATGCCGGGATCTTGCGCGAGCTGCCTGAGTACCTCGGGACGATGATTGGAAATAGTGGTGCGCCAGCGGATGGCGGTGCCGTGTTCGAGCACCAGATCAAGGAACGCGTCGACAGGATGCAGGCCCCCGCGGTCCACACCGACCTGGCCAAAAGACTTGCCGACGACCGAGTCATCAGGGCAGGCAACGATCTCGGCATCGAAAAAGTCTCTGTGCCAGACTCTTACACCAAACTTGCTCTCGTACTCCTTGCGGAACCGGCGACGGTACTTCTCGTCGCGCAGCAGATCATTGCGCTCCACTTCGTTGCGCAAGTGCAAGGCTGCGGCCCCCGCACCGAATTCTTCGAAGATCACCAGGTCGATACCGTCCGCATAGACCTCAAACGGCACGGGCAGATGCTGCCAGCGGAAATTGCCACCCAGTTTGTTGATGATGCGGGCGAGCGGCCCCATCGCCCTGATCGCATACGGGTTGGCCTTGATATCGGCCGCCGAGAGCAGCGACGTCGATAGCCGCTTGCGCAGGATGCCCAGAGACTGGACTGCCTGCGACAACACGTTCAACGGATTCTCAATGTCCGGACCAGATTGCAGCGCCCGATTCCTTTGGCGAAGCTGGGATTTGAGCTTTCGCAGCTCACGCGGCTTGGCATAGGTAGACGGCAGCGTCCGAGAACGGCACACATCGCCGTCCAGCTTGTCGAAGAGCAGCTGCTGAGAGGACATGCCGACAAAACCGGCATCGAGGGCCTCGGTCAACCACCTGTCCATCTGCGACTGCTCATCGGGCGTGGGCCGTTCGTTCTTACGGGTGGCGCGATCCAAACCCATCACCGCCGCGCGCATATCCGAATGCCCCAGGAACGTCGCAATATTCGGCCCCAGCGGAAGCGACTCCAGCGCCGCGATGTACTCACGCGCATTCGTCCATGTCTTGTGCCGATCCATCGCCCCGATGACGTGATCGCGCGGTATCGCCTCCACCCTGCCGAAGATGTCCCCGGCATCGACGCCGTTGACATGCACCACGGACAGCGAGCAAGAACCCAGTAGCACCGTTGTCACGCCGTGCCGCACCGACTCCGACAGTGCGGGTGCGGCGAGGACTTCCACGTCGTAATGCGTGTGGACGTCCACCAACCCCGGGAGCACCCATTTTCCCGTCGCGTCAATGATGTGCGGACAGTGCGTGACATCGAGGTCACCGTGCGAGATCGCGACAATATGACCGTCCTTGATCCCGATGTCTCGGATAGCCGATGCCGCGCCGGTTCCATCGAACCATCGCCCATTCTTGATCACCGTGTCGAACTGCACGTCGTTGTGCGAAGCCATAGTCGACTCTCCTTGTGTTACTGCTATTTCACGGGCGCTATGCGAAGCGCCGGTAGGACATATCTCCGGAAGTGGCGGCGCAGCGAGGCAGGATCATCCGGGTCCATGTGGTTCCCGGGTACGCTGCCCAGGCTGATCATCACACGGGCGATCCACTCGCTTGCTTCCTCAATGTCTGTGCGCGCGTGAATCTCTCCGGCATCGCGGGCCGCCTCGAGATACGGGCGCCAGAATCCGGCGAGATCGGGCACCAGCCCCTGCACGCCCGCGCCGGCGCAGGCCATGAACTCCTCGGGCTCGCGTACTCGCATCCGCATGAGCAAGGTGCCGGGATCGTCGTATGCGCGGCGGCCGATTTTCACCCCGGCCACCAACTGAGCCTCGAACCCCTCGATGTCCGCAAGCTCCGCGGCGGACTGGGCCCAGCTGGTCTCGATCAATCGGATGATCGCGGCACCCACCAGAGTCTGCTTGTCCGGGAAGTGACGGTACAGCCAGGAACGCGATACGCCGGCTTCCTCCGCCACGTCCGTCATCGTTGTTGCCCGAATTCCCTTGTCAGCCAATATCTTCTCGGCAGCGTCGAGCAGCCGGGCGGCGACTGAATCGCCATCGGGGTCGGGTATCAAACCTTCATCGAACACTGCGGTCATGCCCTCAATCTAGACAAGCTGTAGACACATTTCAAGATCTGTGTACACTTCGGATGAACAGATTTTCGAAACTGTTCACAAGCGACCGCAATGCCGCGGCCGGACCTCAAGGAGTCCCATGACCCGACCCAAGACCGCGATCATCGGTGCCGGAATCAGCGGACTGACGTCCGCGAAGATGCTGTCCGACTACGGAATTCCGTACACCTGTTTCGAAACGTCCGATCGCATTGGTGGAAACTGGGCATTCGGCAACCCCAACGGCCATAGCAGTGCATACCGTTCCCTGCACATCGATACCTCGCGGCATCAGCTCTCCTTCCGCGACTTCCCCATGCCCGACAGCTACCCACATTTTCCTCACCACACCCTGATCAAGCAGTACCTGGAGGACTACGCGACGGCCTTCGATCTCAAGTCCCATATTGAATTTCAGAACGGCATCGTCCACGCTGAGCGCTTGTCAACCGGTGGCTGGGAACTGCTGACGCAGAAGGGTGAACGCCGATTGTTCGACCTTCTCGTCGTCGCCAATGGACATCACTGGGACCCCAGATATCCCGATTTTCCCGGAACCTTCGCCGGCACGACGCTGCACTCTCACCACTACATCGATCCCCGCACTCCCCTGGATCTCATGGACAAACGGATCCTGGTGGTGGGCCTGGGTAACAGCGCCGCCGATATCGCGGTAGAGCTATCGTCCCGGGCTACCGGAAACACCGTCGCCCTCTCCACCCGGTCCGGCGCCTGGATCGTCCCCAAGTACGTGGCGGGCCAGCCCGCCGATAAGTACTTCCGCACCAGCCCACACATACCGATGTCATGGCAGCGCAAACTCTTTCAGATGATGCAGCCCCTCATGTCGGGTCGCCCCGATCAGTTGGGGCTACCGATGCCGAACCATAAGTTCGGCGAGGCACATTTCACCCAATCCGTCGAGCTCCCGCTGCGACTTGGATCCGGAGACATCGCTCCCAAGCCGAACATCGACCGACTGGACGGTGACACGGTGCATTTCGAGGACGGCACGTCCGCGGACTTCGATGTGATCATCTTCGCCACGGGTTACAACATCACCTTCCCGTTCTTCGATCCGGCATTTCTCAGTGCGCCGGACAATCGCATCGACCTGTACAAACGGATGTTCAAACCCGGGCTGGACGACCTGATCTTCGTCGGCCTGGCGCAGGCCGTTCCATCCTTGTTTCCGTTCGTCGAGTGCCAGGCACGACTGGTGGGTGCCTATGCGGCAGGCAAATACCGGCTGCCCTCGATCGGTGAGATGCACGAGGTGATCGAGGCGGAACATCGCAAGTACACCGGGCACATGCTTGATCGCCCGCGCCACACGCAGCAGTTGGACTATTTCCTCTACGAACACGATATGAGAACCAGGGAGATCCCCCGCGGACTCGCGCGGGCGAGGGGTGCCGCATGAACCGGCAGAACATCCGATTCAACAGCCACGGAATCGACTGTGATGCATGGCTGTACCGTTCGGAGACGGCAACGGAGCCGGCCCCCGTCGTGGTGATGGCACACGGACTGGGCGGTACCAAGGATTCGGGACTGGAAGCCTTCGCGGAGCGGCTCGCCGACGCGGGCATGCACGCCTTCGCGTTCGACTATCGCGGCTTCGGATCCTCCGACGGTTTTCCCCGGCAAAAGGTTTCGTTCAGCCATCAGATCGGCGACTATCACGCTGCCGTGAACACCGCCGCCCGCCTCCCCGGTGTTGATCCCAGGCGGGTCGTCTTGTGGGGTGTGTCCCTCGCCGGTGGGCACGTACTGGCCGTCGCCGGTTCGCGAAACGATATCGCGGCCGTCGTCTCGGTGACGCCGTTGGTGGACGGCATTGCGGCTGCGCGCTCGGCGATGAGCGAACACAGCGCCGGCACCTTGGCTCGCTCGGCGCTTACCGGTATCCGCAGCCGGGTGGGACGTCACCAGCAGACCATTCCGATCGTCGGGCATGTGGGAGAGCTCGCGGCGTTGACATCAGACGGGTACTACGAGGCGCATCTGGCGATCGCGGGACCTTCTTGGCGCAACGAGATCGACGCGACGGTGGGCACTCAACTTGCCGCGTACCGTCCCACCCGCCATGCCGCGCGGATCAACTGTCCCACGCTGGTGCAGGTCGCCGACTTCGATCGGGCCGCGCCACCGTACGCCGCCGCCAAGGCCGCCTTCAAGGCACGGGCCGAGGTGCGCCACTACCCCTGTGATCACTTCGGCGTCTATCAGGGCCAGGAGTGCTTCGACTCCGTCGTGTCCCACCAAATAGGCTTTCTGACAAGACACCTGGGCGTCCGGTCGGCGTCGCTGACCGAAGCAGTTCATGGCTGAGACCATTCAGCAGCTGGTGCGTGCCCGGGCCACCGATGACAACGTTGCACTCATGTATCGAGGCGCGACGTGGACCTGGCGCGAGTACGTGGCCGAGGCGGACCGTCAGGCGGCAGCACTGATTCGGCGGGCCGACCCGCACCGGCCTCTTCACGTCGGCACCCTGCTGGGCAATACCCCTGCGATGGCGATTGCGATGGCTGCGGCCGCTCAGGGCGGATACATCCTGTGCGCGATCAACAACACTCGTCGTGGTGAGGGTTTGGTGCGCGATATCCGCAAGGCGGATGTGCAGCTACTGCTTGTGGACAGCGAGCATCGCCCTCTGCTCGAATCGTTGGATCTATCTGACGTCGTTGTGATCGATGTCGATGGGACGGGCTGGCGCCGCGATGTCGAGGCGGCCGGCGCGCTGGAGCCGTATCGGACTGCCGCGGCCCTTGACCCCTTCATGATGATCTTCACCTCAGGGACCAGCGGTGACCCGAAGGCAGTTCTCGTGACACACATGATGGTGCTCGTCGCGGCTCAGTCGCTGGTATCCCGATTCTCGCTGTGCCCCAACGATGTCTGCTATGTCTCGATGCCGTTGTTTCATTCGAATGCCGTGCTGGCCGGATGGGGTGTCGCAATGGCGGCGGGTGCCGCGCTGGCCCCGGCGAAATTCTCCGCATCGGGCTTTCTTCAGGACATCCGGGAGGTCGGCGCCACTTACATGAACTATGTCGGCAAGCCACTGGCATATCTCCTTGCCACACAAGAACGGCCCGATGATGCGGACAACCCGCTGCGGGTGGCGTTCGGGAACGAGGCCTGCGATAACGACATTGACCAGTTCGCTCGACGATTCGATGTCGCGGTGTACGACGGATTCGGTTCGACGGAGAATGCCGTCATCGTCACCCGGGAGGAGGGTACGCCGACGGGTTCCATCGGCAAGGGCTTCCCCGGTGTCGCGATTTACGACTCCGACACGTTGATCGAATGCGCCGTGGCCCGGTTCGATCCGCACGGCATCCTGGTCAATCCCGATGAAGCAGTCGGTGAGTTGGTGAATACCCAAGGGGCAGGCTTTTTCTCGGGGTATTACAACGATGACGAGGCTACCGGTGAACGGATGCGCCACGGTATGTATTGGTCGGGCGACCTCGCCTACCGGGACGCAGACGGCTGGATCTATCTGGCCGGGCGGACAGCCGACTGGATGCGGATTAATGGCGAGAACCTGGCGGCAGCACCCATCGAACGGATCGTGCACCGGCACCCCGCAGTGAGCCAGGTGGCCGTCTACGCCGTCCGCGACGCCTCCGGGGGCGACGAGGTGATGGCCGCACTGGTGCTGCGGGAGCCGTTGACGCCGTCGGGTTTCACCGCGTTTCTAGCCGCCCAGGAGGATCTGCCGCGAACCGGTTGGCCGCGATATGTGCGCGTGGCACCCGGGCTCCCGTCCACCGCGACCAACAAGGTTCTCAAGCGTGTGCTGATTTCACAGGGCCTTGATGTCGGGGACGATGAGCTGTGGGACCGCGACGAACGAATACCTGCCCTGGCAGCATCCCCAACGGGCTATGTTTCCAGAGTGACTTGAGTTGTTCGCTAAAGCCATTGCGCGGCTGAATTTTCCACACTAAACTCGAACATATGTTCGATGGATTGGCAGACGGTGGACTGATCGATGTGATCAGCTCCTCGCAGCGCGCGGAGGCACAGGCAGCCGCGCGACGACTCTCTGCCATTGGCGTGCTGGTGGATCGCCACGCGGACCCCGAGCAGCAGGATCCTCGCGACAGGTTTGCGGTGGACCGCTGGGACGAGGTTGCCGCACAAGTGGCCGCCGCACAGGGCATCACCCACGCGTTGGCCTCACATCAGATGCGCTACGCCTATGTCCTACGCCATCGGCTGCGTGCCGTGGCACAGCGATTCGCCGCCGGAGACATCGACTTTCGCACCGTCGCGTTGATCATCGGGCGCACCGAACTACTGGAAGACGATGCTCTAGTCGCCGCGGTCGATGCGGCGATCTGCGAAGCGCTGCCCCGCTGGGAACGCTGGTCGATTAAACGGATCACCGGCGCGCTCGACGCGCTGATCTACCGCCACGACCGTGACGCGGTGCGCCGCACCAAAACTGCCACCGACGACCGCCACCTCGAGATCCGGCCCCTCGATACCGGCGACCCCCTGGCCGAGATCTGGGGTGTACTGCAGACCCCACACGCCGTGGCCCTCGACAAACGTCTCGAGCAGCTGGTCGCCACCGTCTGCCCCGCCGACCCTCGCACCAAAGCCCAACGGCGTGCCGATGCCATCGGCGCCCTCACTCAGGGCCTGGATCGGATGCGCTGCACCTGCGATGACCCCGGCTGCGCGGGGGTTTCCGTTGCCGACACCCCTGTCATCGTTCACCTAGTCGCCAATCAGGACACCCTGGAAGACCCCGAAAACCTTGAGCCCGCCCAGGTATCCGGATTCGGAGTCATCAATGGCGCGCAGGCCCGCCACATCGCCACGCAGCCCGGCACCCGGATCCGGCCCCTGCATGCCAGGGACACCGACCGCTATCGGCCCACCCGCACCCTCGACACCTATATCCGGTGTCGCGATCAGATGTGCCGCTTCCCTGGCTGCTCGCACCCCGCCGATACCGCAGACCTGGACCACAGCGTCGCATACGCCGACGGCGGCCGTACCTCAGTAGAGAACCTGAAGGCGTTGTGCCGCAAACACCATCTACTGAAAACCTTCTGCGGATGGCGTGAAATTCAGGAGCCGGACGGCACCGTCATCTGGAAAGCGCCCACCGGACACACCTACCCCACCACCCCCGCCGGCGGGCTACTGTTCGCCAATCTCAGCAGGCCTCGCACCCGCGCCCAAGACCGTCAACAACGCCTCACCGCCGAACGAAACCTCAACCAACGACAGCGACTACAACGCGAGCACGCACAAGCCGCACGCGCCAAGGCGAATCCACCGCCGTTCTAACCGGTGAGATGACGCCAGGGCATTGCCTCTGGTGACAGAGCGGGTACCGTCACCGTCGTCCCTTTGAAAGGAACCTATGGCTATCGACGGCACCATTCCGCCAGCCCCCGTGCGTGTGCAGGTCGTACACACCTTCACGTCCGCCCCCGAGGTGGTGTTTGACAAGCTCGTCCAACATGAAAGTTACGAGCTGTTCGGACTGAAGGTAACCGAGGTGCGAGACGGCGAGACCGGGCGCTATGGCGTCGGGTCGGCCCGTGGGCTTAAGGTCGGCCTGCTACCAGAGTTCTGGGAGGCGACCATGACCGCTGATCGACCCACCTTGATCGAATACAAGATCATCAAAGGCTCGCCACTCAAGCAGCATTGGGGTCGTCAGGAACTAACCCACCTCCCCGATGGCAGAACGCAACTGAACTACACAATCCGCTTCGATATGGCCATACCGGGTGCAGCCGCGATTACGGCCAAAGCGCTGACCAGGGCGATCATCAAGGGCCTGCCACAGCTTTGCCCTTGAGGGCGCAACCCGGTCCGCCGCACCAACGCGTCACCTCTCCGTGTCGCAGCATGTTCGTAACATCGTTGTTCCACTCAGCAACTTTCCGGTCGCTACGGTCGCACGATGACGTCCCCGGCAACATATGACACATCAGCGCCCGCCCCTGAGGAACAGGGATATCACAAGGGGCTGAAGAACCGGCAAGTCCAAATGATCGGCATCGGGGGTGCCATCGGCACGGGGCTGTTCATGGGAGCCGGTGGCCGGTTACACAGCGCGGGACCGGGCTTGTTCTTGGTTTATGCGGTCTGCGGCGTGTTCGTGTTCTTCATCCTGCGTGCTCTGGGCGAGCTGATCTTGCACCGGCCGTCCTCGGGGTCCTTCGTGTCATACGCCCGCGAATTTCTCGGTGAGAAGGCGGCATACGTCGCAGGCTGGATGTACTTCTTCAACTGGGCCGCCACCGCCATCGTCGACGTCACCGCCATCGCGCTGTACATGCACTACTGGAGCGCCTTCAAGGCCATCCCTCAGTGGTCCATCGCACTCATTGCCTTGGTCATCGTGCTGACCATGAACACCATCAGCGTCAAACTGTTCGGGGAGATGGAATTCTGGGCAGCTCTGATCAAAGTGGTTGCCATCATGGGGTTCCTGGTCATCGGGACGGTATTCCTGGCTGGCCGCTTCACGGTTGAGGGTGCCAGCACAGGACCATCGGTGATCGCGGACAATGGCGGCCTGCTGCCCACCGGTCTGATGGCGCTGGTGATCGTCACCTCGGGAGTCGTCTTCGCGTACTCCGCAGTCGAACTGGTCGGCATCGCCGCCGGCGAGACCGAGAACCCGGAAAAGGTGATGCCCCGGGCCATCAACTCCGTCGTGTTCCGGGTCGCGGTCTTCTACGTGGGTTCGCTCATCTTGCTGGCACTGCTACTGCCCTATGGGACCTACAAAGCTGGCGAAAGCCCCTTCGTCACCTTCTTCTCCCGGATAGGCGTGCCGTACGCCGGCGATGCCATGAACTTTGTGGTGCTGACAGCCGCACTGTCCAGCCTGAACGCGGGCCTGTACAGCACGGGGCGGATTCTGCGGTCCCTCGCGATGAATGGCAGTGCGCCAAAAGTGTTGTCCCGTATGACCTCTGGCGGAGTGCCCTTCATGGGCATCGCGGTCACCGGCGCCCTCACACTCGTCGGGATATTCATGAACCTGGTCATTCCCGCCGAAGCGTTCGAAACCGCTTTGGATCTGGCGGCGCTCGGGATCATCTCCTCGTGGGCCACCATCGTGATCTGCCAGATCCAGCTGTACCGGTGGTCGCAGCGAGGCATCCTGCGGCGGGGCAGTTTCCGGATGCCCGGAGCCCCGTACACCGGGTACCTGACGCTGGCGTTCCTGGCGGCCGTGGTGGTGTTGATGTGTTACGAGAACGCGTGGAACCTGATCGCGATCGTGGTACTCGTCCCCGTGCTGACCGCGGGCTGGTACCTGTGCCGTGGTCGCGTACTGCAGCTCGCACAGGAGCGCATCGGATACACCGGCGCCTACCCGGTGATAGCGCACACTCCCATGCTCGACGACCCGCCGGGTGGCCGGGACGGGTAGCGGCAACGGTTGGAGCGGCCTTGTAGGTTGCGATCAACCGGTAGTCGTACACGAGGGGGACCTGAGGCATGGGCCAACTGAACGGGGCCAGGGCAGATCAGGCCCGAGAGGTGATCGAGGCGCTGGCCGGTCCCGGTGCAGTCCTGCGGGAAGATCAAGAAACGGCGGTGACAGCACTACTGGAGCCCGCAGCTCGGGTGCTGGTGGTCCAAGCGACGGGTTGGGGCAAGTCCGCGGTGTATTGGGTCGCGACAGCGATCCGGCGTTCCGAGGGCGCCGGTCCGGCACTGATCGTCTCGCCGCTGCTGTCCCTGATGCGCGATCAAGTCGCCGCCGCCGCTCGGGCAGGGCTGCGCGCCGCGACGCTCAACTCGTCGAACTTCGACGAGTGGAGTTCGATCGAGGCGCGGCTCGTGGCCGGTGACGTCGATGTGCTTCTGGTATCACCTGAGCGGCTGGCCAACCCCTCATTCGGCCGTAGGGTGCTTTCGGCACTCGAAGGCTCCATGGGGCTGCTGGTCATCGACGAGGCGCACGCGGTATCGGACTGGGGACACGATTTTCGTCCCGACTACCGCCGGGTCTCCGACGTGCTCACCCGGATGAATCCGTATACACCGGTACTGGCCACCACCGCCACCGCGAACGCGCGGGTCACCGAAGACGTGGCCACCCAGCTGGGCGACGCCACCCTTGTTCTCCGGGGACCGCTAGCCCGTCGCTCATTGCAGCTCAACGTGTTACCACCGATGTCGCCGCTGGCACGCTATGCCTGGGTCGCTCGTCATCTCGACGAACTGCCTGGGTCGGGCATCGTCTACGTACTCACCGTCGCCGATGCACAACGGCTCGTGAACGCCATCCATGCGGTACACCCACAGGCGAAAGTCGCTGCCTACACAGGCCAACTCGACGCGGACGCGCGAGCCCGGCTGGAGGACGCGCTACGTGAGAACCGGATCAAGGCGCTGATCGCCACGTCTGCCCTGGGGATGGGCTTCGACAAGCCCGACCTCGGATTCGTAGTCCACATCGGGTCACCGCCATCGCCGGTCGGCTACTACCAGCAGGTGGGGCGCGCCGGCCGCGCCATCGACCATGCGGCAGTCGTGCTGCTTCCGTCGGAATCGGACGCCGGCATATGGGACTACTTCACCACCGCTTCGATTCCAGATCCCAAGCAGATGGACACGGTGCTCACCGCTCTGGCCGGTGAGACGCGCGATGATGAGGGATCGGTATCGGTAAACGCGCTCGAAGCCAAGACAGGTATTCGGCGCACACGAATCGAGCTCATGGTCAAACAACTCGCCGTCGACGGCGCGGTGGAGCGGGTCGACGGCGGCTGGCGATCTACCGGTAGCCCTTGGCATTTCGACACAGAGCACTACGACGGCATCATTGCCACCCGCCGCCGCGAGGCCGACATCATGAAGGCCTACACACGTGGAGAGCGCTGCCTCATGCAGCTGCTCACGGAATCACTCGACGACCCCCAGGCCGCATCTTGCGGACAGTGCTCGGTGTGCCTCGGGCAGACACCCGATGGGCTCGGATCGCCCGCGTCCGCCGAGCTGATGCAGATGGTCGCGGCCACCCTGCGCACCGACTCCACGGTGCTTGAACCCCGAAAGATGTGGCCTGGCGGAGAGTTCGGTACCCGCGGCAAGATTCCAGCGGACCTGCTCGCCGAGCCCGGCCGCGTGCTTGTCCATGCCGATGCCCCGGAGTGGAGCGGGGTAATCGCCGCTGCGGTAACGGGCGAGCCCGAGGCGATCGAAGTCCTGACCCAGGCCGCGGTTTCCACGCTCGCTCGATGGCGCGACGAATGGGTCGCCCGCCCCGAGATCGCGGTGTCGCTGCAGCTGACCGGTACGCCCCGGCCAGTGCAACCGGTGACCGAGCGAATTGCGACGATCGGTCGCCTACAGCAGGCGGCGATGCCAGCGGTTGTGGGTATGGCTCCGGGCCGTGATTCCTCCGGCGGCGAGGAAGCCGCCTACTGGCGTGACGCGATCAGCACAGACGACTCACTCCGGGACATGGTCAACGGCCGATGCGTTCTGCTGGTGGCAGACTCGACGTCTACCCGGTGGCCCATCACCGTTGCCGCCGCCCATCTGCGCAAGGCCGGAGCGCGAGCGGTACTGCCACTGCTCATCCACCAACCGGCCTGATCCGGCGGGGCTCAGCGGCCCCAGGTGTCTTCCAGCATGCGCGGTTTGCACGCCTGGAAGGCGCCGACGCCCAGCACGGTGATTGCGACGAGCAGAAGGCCGAACGGCGCATACCAACCGCCGGTCACGTCGTGCAGCACACCAAACAGCAAGGGGCCCAAGCACGCGACGGCATAGCCGACCCCCTGGGTAAACCCGGACAACGCCGCGGAACCGGCAGGCGTGCGGGTACGCAGATTCACCAGCGTCAATCCCAACGGGAAGGTGGACGGCCCGAATCCGAGCGCGATCACCCACACGGCGGTCGCGGTCATCGGCATCCACAACAGCCCGGCAAATCCGACGAGGAAGCAGACCAGGCAGGCCACCACCAGCGGGAACGGGTTACGCATACGGGCAGCCAACGGCGGGATCGTCAGCGTGCCAACGAATCCCACGGCCGAGAAGATGGCCACCATGACGCCTCCCAGCGCGGCACTGCCGCCGGCCGAGGTGAGAATCGCCGGAATCCAGGTGAACATGGAATACGTGACCAGGGACGTCATGCCGAACATACCGGCCATGCCCCACGCCAACGGTGATCGCCAAACTTGGCCCACCGCAGAAGGATCCGCATGCGGCTCGGCGGAATGGTCCTCGACATCATGGCCGCGGCGCGCGATGACGACACCGATCCACGGCAGCAGCGCGGCGACCGGAACAAGCACCCAGGCCGCCAGCGAGAATCGCCAACCGTAGGTGTCAGCCAGGGGCACGGCGGTCAACGCCGGAACCGTGGTGCCGATCTGCAACACCGTGAGATAGGAAGCGCTCATCAGCGCGACCCGATGCGAGAAGTACCGCTTGACCAATGGCGGGATCACGACGTTGCCGATGCCCATGCCGAGCAGAGCCAGGCAGGACAGCACCAACAAACCGCCGGTTGAGTTCATCGCGGGCCGCGCCGCCATACCGATCACGGTGGCCACCACCGCGGCGAGTGTCGTGCGCTCCAGACCGAAACGCTCGGTGAGCGCGGGGGTCACCAGTCCCGCGACGGCGAACATGGCCGTCGGCAGCATCCCGAACACACCGATCACCGCAGACCCGAACCCGATCTCGTGTGAGATCTGGGTCAGCAGCGGCGTCAGCGAGGTGACCGCGGAACGAAGGCACAGCGCGAACAACAGGATCGCGACCAGCACCATGAGGCGACCACGGCGCAGCGCGGTCGCCGATACGGCCCGCATCGAATCGTGCGTGGCGGTTCCGGTGTCTTGCGCAGCCGTAGTCAACGTTCATCCTCCTGTATGCCCCGGCAAATCATAGGATGAATGGATGAATGGGTTCAAGGTGATTTCCACCGCACGCTACGATGAGCCCTCATGCAGCCGGTCCGTCGCCAAACACTGATTGGCCAGGTCACCGAGCAACTCCGCGAGGAGATTCTGTCGGGACGCTGGGCCATCGGCGCGCGCATTCCGACCGAACCTGAATTGTGCGAGCTCACCGGGACCTCCCGCAACACAATTAGAGAGGCGGTCCAGGCCCTGGTACACGCCGGGATGCTGGAACGGCGCCAGGGGTCCGGAACCTACGTGCTGTCGGTGGGCGGAAGCGGCTCGGCCATAGCCGACTACTTCGCGGCCGCCAATGATCGCGATCTGATCGAACTGCGGCAGACCCTTGAGGTGACCGCCGCCGGGCTCGCCGCCCAGCGACGTGACGAGGATGACATCGAGCACCTCCGCGCCCTGCTGCAACGGCGCAACGCGCTATGGGCGCCCCACCACGTCGCACCCCAGGATGTCGAGGACGCCATCTCCACCGACATCGCGGTACACCGGGCCGTGGTGGCCGCAAGCCACAATGCCCTTTACCTGGAACTTTACGATTCGCTGCTGGGCCTGATGGACCATTACATGCGAGGAAACCCGATAGGCGCGGAGTGCTCGTTCGAGCACGAACACACGATGCTCGTCGAGGCTGTCATCGCCGGCGATATCGACGCCGCCACGACCGCCACCGAGCGGCTCTTCAGCGAGCTGAGCCTGCGCCGCCGGAACTTTCCGTCACCGGCACACGACTAGCTGAACGTGAAGATCGTCATCCCGGCAGCAGTCGCGCTGTCCTTGCTCGCCGGTTGTTCGGCGCATGAGTCCACATCCGCCACCCAGACCACGCAGGCTTCGGCAGTCACCATCACCGACCAATGGGCCAAGTCCGCTCCCGACGGCTCCATGACCTCGGTGTTCGGCACCGTGCACAACAACGGTTCCAGTGAGGCACGCATCGTGTCCGCCACCTCGCCGGCCGCCCGGTCTGTCGAGCTCCATGAGGTGACTCCCGGCGGGTTGATGCGCCCCAAGGAGGGCGGGGTCGCCATTCCCGCCAACGGCGAGCACAAGCTCTCCCCCGGCGGCGATCACGTCATGCTCATGGGACTGACCACGCCCCTGCGCCCGGGCCAAGACGTCGTCATCACGCTGGCCTTCCAGGATGGCTCGACCAAGCCGCTGACCGCCCAGATCCGCGACTTCGCAGGCGGCAACGAGAACTACCAGCCCTGAGCATGACGCGTCGTTCTCTGTCCCGACGGGGACTCATTGTCGGCGGCGGCGCCGCGGCCGCCCTCACCGCGGGCGCCGGGCTCTCGGCGTGGTCTGCCCAATCCCAAGCAGCACGGCCACAGGGCGCGCCTGCTGTCGAGCCGTTCCACGGAGAGCATCAGGCCGGAATCGCCACCGCCCCGCAGTCACACGCGTTGTTCCTCGCCCTGGATCTACTACCCGGCAGCAGCACAGACGAACAGTCAACACGGGAGAATCTGCGGTCGGTCTTACGTCTGTGGACCACCGACGCGGCCAGATTGACCCAGGGCCTGCCCGCGCTCGCCGACACCGAGCCGGAATTGGCAACGACCACAGCACGATTGACCATCACGACGGGCTTGGGTCCGTCGGTGTTCGCCAAGGCGGGCCTGGCCAGCAGATGTCCCGCCTCGGCACGCGACTTCCCGGCGTTCGCCACCGACAAACTCGACAAACGTTGGTGCGGAGGAGATCTCCTGCTGCAGATTTGTGCCGACGACATGCTGGTGGTGGCGCATGCGGCGCGGGTTCTCTTGAAGAATGTGCGCTCGCTGGCCACCGAACGCTGGCGCCAGACCGGATTCCGGACACCACGCGCGGAAGACTCCTCGGGGGGCACCATGCGCAACCTCATGGGACAAGTCGACGGCACGGTGAACCCCACTGTGCCCGAGCTCGACACTCTGCTGTGGCACCAGGGCGAGGATCATCAATGGCTCAGGGGCGGAACGCTTTTGGTCCTCCGCAGGATCACCATGGACCTGGACGGATGGGACCAGCTAGACGTCAAGCTCCGCGACCTGGTGATGGGCCGGCGAGCAGCCAACGGTGCGCCACTGACGGGCGAGAAGGAATCCGACGAACCCGACCTGGAGATGACCCGTGGTGGCATCCCCGTAATACCGGCTACCTCACATGTCGCCCTGGCCCGCCACCGCAATCCGCGCGAGAAATTCCTGCGCCGTCCGTACAACTTCGACGACGCACCGCTGCCCGGCTCTTCGTCGAACTCGGGCCTAATTTTCGCTGCCTATCAACGTGATATCGCCACGCAGTTCGTCCCGGTTCAGCGACGGTTGGCCGAACGCGACGAGTTCAATCAGTGGAACACCGCGGTCGGATCTGCCGTCTTCGTCATACCGCCGGGCACCACTGAGGACGGATATCTCGGCCGGACACTGTTGGACTAGTGCGTCGCTCACACCCCCTTGCAAGTTAGGTTTACCTAAGTTTCAATGGTGAAGTGAGCTTGATGTCCAGACCTGCACCCACCGAACCCACCGTGAACATCGGCGAGGCGGCGGCCCTCTACGGCCTCAGCCCGTCGACCCTGCGGTGGTGGGAGAAGCAGGGCGTCTTGAATTCGCCGGTACAGCACAGCGGACGCCGCACCTACACCGAGCGAGACCTGCGGCGCATCGGCATCGCATACCTGTGCTGCATCACCGGGATGATGCCGCTGCGCCAGGCGGCCGTCGTGACATCGCATTCGGCGCAACCCGATACCTGGCGGGTCGCGGTCACCGAACAGGTCGCCGAGATCTCCACGCGTATCGAACAGCTCAATCGCGCACGCGAATACCTGAACCACCTGCTGTCCTGCCAGAACGAGGACATCGTCGATTGCCCGTATCTCGATGGTGAGCTCCGCATCCGCACCCCCCGTGGCCGCGCTGCCGGCAACAACCTGGTGTCCGCGGCGCGCGGCACCTGTTACGAATCTCCTTCAGTTCGTGACGAAATACCCGCCGAGATGCACACGAGCTGCGATTTCTGCGGCTCCGAGCTGATCACGCACGGGAAGGGACGGCCTGCACGCTACTGCTCCCCCGCCTGCAAACAGCGCGCCTACCGGCAGCGGCACGGTATGAAATGACGTGTGACCCCGTCCGCGCCTGAATCGCCGGATCCGCTACCGCAGATCGCCCGGGCCCGTTCCATCCTGTTCTCCGCGCCGCCGGCGGGCAGGCGGTGGAGCATCGGCTTACGCGCCGGTGCCGCCGTCGCCATTCCCGGGGCGCTCGTGGTGGCCGCGGGGTATCCGAATGCGGCACTCTATGTCACCTACGGCGCCTTCGCCGTCCTCTACGGCGAGGGACGCCCGTACCGGGTACGTGCCGCCGTCGTCGCCACCGCGGGAGCGGCGCTGCTTCTCATCGCGATGCTCGGCGCCGTCGTCGGCACTCATGCCCCCGGCGGCGTCGCCAACAAGGTGGCCATCATCCTCACTCTGACGGCCGTCGCGGTCCCGGTCGTGTACACCGTCGACGCGCTTCGGCTTGGTCCGCCGGGTGCCCTGTTCTTCGTGCTGGTGTGCGGCGGCGCGCTCGGCGCGACCGAATGGGGTGTGGATCCGATCAAGATTCTTGTCTGCGCAAGCCTGGGGGCCGTTGCAGCGGTGGCCGTTTCGATGGTCGGCGCCGCGGTTGACCTTCACAAACCGGAACGTGTCGCCGTGCAGCGGGCAGTCGATGCCGTTGACGGCTACGCACAGCCAGGCAAGGCGACAGTCGACGCACGCCACGCCGCGGGACTCGCGATCTCCTCGGCTTGGACCGCCCTGCACGACGCGGGAATCTCCACCCGGTCGGATTCACCCCTGGTGGCCACGATGCTCGACACCCATCGTCGGTTCACCGAAACCGCGGTCGGCACCAAGATGGTGCTCGATCACGTCATCCCGGGCGACCACGTCCTGGTGGTCCGGCCCAGCATTTGGTACCGGTTACGCCGCTCGGTGCGGTTCCGTTCACACGCCACCATCACCGCCGGACGCGTCGGCATCGCCTGCCTTGGCGCCGGAGTCATCAGTTCCGCCGTCGGGCTGACACGCCCGCAATGGGCGATCCTGAGCGCTCTCGTGATCGTCCATCTGGGTCCGGACCGGCTACACGGAACGGTGCGCGGACTACACCGCTTCGCGGGAACGGTGATCGGGCTCGGCCTCTTCGCAGTGCTGTACCAGCTTTCCCTCACCGGGTACGCGCTCATCGCCGCCATCGCGACATTGCAGTTCTGCACCGAGCTTTTCCTGCCACGCAACTACGCCGTCGCCGTCATGTTCGTGACGCCCATCGCACTGCTGTCGGCGGGCGTGGTCACCTTGCACGGGTCCGTCACCTCAATCGTGCGCGACCGCCTCGCGGAGACGCTGATCGGTGTCGCCGTCGCCATGGCGTCCATGTATCTGATCGCGCCGCGTGCCCATCGCCAGACCTTCACATTCACCGAGGCCCGGATCCGACAGGCGGCATTGGCTCTGGTCGCGAGTGCCCGCGTGCAGCCCGCCCACGACGCGGCGTACGCAGAAGCACGCGACCTGTCCTTCGAACTCGAGGGCGCTATCCGGGCCGGGGTGCACAGCGCACACAACGAGCCCGACTGGCTGCAGGCCCATTGGCCCGCACACGCAGCACTCATTCACCACGGATATGACCTGGTGGCCGCCTGCTGGGCTACCCCTCCCGGCGAGATGCTCGCCGACCCAGACCGCTGGGAGCGCTGCTTCAGCGGCAAGGACTGAATTTTGCCGGGCAATCTCGAGGCACATTCGTCAAGATGCCGTCAAGTTCTCATGGTCCCACAATAATGTGACGAGGGTCACATCAGGTGGATACCCTCGGCAAACGCCATGAGTTGACCCGCATCGCTGGTGCCGGTCCTGGCCATCCGGGTGTCAATGTGGTTACGGTCGGACGGTACGAAACCCGAGTTGATACGAAACATGTTGTGGTGATGGTGATTTTTAGTGGTCGATACTGAATTACAGAATGAAAAAGGTTGTACCCCTGTGTGGTCGATTGGCCACCCAACGCAGTCGGATGCTCGCCAGATGTGGCGCATCGCGCGCGACTCCGGCGTATTGGACGTCAATTCTTCATACGCATACCTGTTGTGGTGCACCGACTTTCCTTCTACGGCCGCCGTCGCACGTGTTGACGACAAAACAATCGGATTCGTCACGGGATACCTCAGGCCGTCTGGATCACTGATGATCTGGCAGGTCGGGGTCGATGCGGCACACCGTGGAAAAGGACTCGCCGCCAGCATGCTGGCCTGGCTCGCAGACTCTCTCGCCGCCCTACAGGGTGAACCCCTGGTTATGGAAACCACTGTCACACAGTCTAATACCGCTTCGCGTGCGTTATTCGCCGGATTTGCCCGCCGGCGGGATATGGAGCTCACCGAGTCCGCAGGATTCGGCGAGGACCTCTTTCCCGATGCACATGAGGCAGAGCCACTATTGCGGCTCACTCCGCTGGAACCACATAAAACACCCAGCCACAGTGCCTAAAAACATTGGGCCGAAAGGGGATACAGAAATGACCGCCACCTTGCCCGCTCAGGAAGCTGGGCTTCCGAAGGTCATCAACGAACGCGAATCCGAGGTGCGGAGCTATTGCCGTAGCTGGCCCACCACCTTTGCGTCCGCCTCCGGATCCTGGCTCACCGACACCACCGGTGAGCGTTACCTGGACTTCTTCTCCGGTGCGGGCGCGCTCAACTACGGGCATAACAACCCGGTGCTCAAGACCGCCCTCATCGACTACTTGACGACCGACGGTGTGGTGCACGGTCTGGACATGGCCACCGTGGCCAAGCAGCATTTCCTTGAGGAGTTCGAGCGCACCATCCTGGAGCCGCGCGGCATGGACTACAAGGTCCAGTTCCCCGGCCCCACCGGAACCAACGCCGTGGAAGCCGCACTCAAGCTGGCGCGGAACATCACCGGGCGCGAGTCGGTCATCAGCTTCACCAATGCCTTCCATGGAATGACACTGGGATCACTGGCCGTGACGGGAAATTCCATGAAGCGGGCCGGAGCGGGCGTGCCGCTGGTGCACTCCACACCGATGCCGTACGACAACTACTTCGGTGGCGTCACCGAAGATTTCCAATGGTTTGAGAAAGTTCTCGACGACGAAGGCGGCGGACTCAACAAGCCTGCCGCGGTGATCGTCGAAACCGTGCAGGGCGAGGGTGGAGTAAACGTAGCTCGCGCCGAATGGCTGCGTGCGCTGTCAGACCTGTGCCGCGCCCGTGAAATCTTCCTGATCATCGACGACGTCCAGATGGGTTGCGGCCGAACGGGTGCGTTCTTCTCCTTCGAAGACGCGGGCATCCGCCCGGATATCGTGACACTGTCCAAGTCGATCAGCGGATACGGACTGCCGATGGCTCTGACCCTGATCCGGCCCGATCTCGACCAGTGGGCTCCGGGTGAGCACAACGGCACCTTCCGCGGGAACAACCCGGCCTTCGTGACCGCCACCGCAACGCTGCAGAACTATTGGCGGGATAGCACATTCAGCGATGACGTGCGCCGCAAGGGGGACCGACTCCACAGCGAGCTGTCCGCGCTGGTCGCCGACGACGACTCGGTAACCGTGCGTGGCCGCGGCATGGTGCAGGGCATTGCCTTTGCCGATGCCGAGCGGGGCTCTCGAGTGAGCAAGGCCGCGTTCGAGCGGAACCTGTTGGTGGAGACTTCGGGCCCCAAGGACGAGGTCGTCAAGCTGCTTCCCGCGCTGACCACCACCGACGAGCAGCTCGACATCGGCATCGCCACCTTGCGTGATGCCATCGCGGAATCCGCCTGAGTCCGTACAGAATCCAATCGATCGAGAGAGGAAACTATCGTGATCGTCCGTACTACCCAGCAGATCACGGGTACAGAACGCGATGTCAGCGGCGAAGGCTGGCATAGCAAGCGGATCGTGCTGGCAGATGACGGAGTCGGGTTCTCCTTCCACGAGACCACCATTGACGCGGGTACAGTCCACGTCTTCCATTACCAGCATCACATCGAGGCGGTGTGGCTTACCGCCGGTACCGGTACGTTGACCAACCTGGAGAACGGTGAACTGTTCACACTCGGGCCGGGCAGCATGTATCTGCTCAACGGCAATGAGCGACACCAACTTTCCGCCGATACCCAGATGCGCATGATGTGCGTGTTCAATCCTCCTGTCACCGGGCGGGAGGTCCACGACGAGTCCGGCGCATACCCTGCCGCGCCTGCGCTCTCATGAGTGCCCCAGCGATCGTCGATCGCTACCCCAGCCGTCTCGAAACCGAACAGCCTCCGATCGTCAGGACGGAGCCTGTGGTGTGGGGCGCCATGGGCGAGGGGCCCCTGGCACCGCCGGCGCTCACGCAGATGTCTGAGCAGGGATTCCTGATCAGACCGAGCACCGTCGACGACATGACGGTATCCACCCTGCGCAACGAGATCGACAGAGTGCCATCGCAATTGGGCGACGACCCGCGGATCATCCGGGAGGCCGGATCGCATGAGGTGCGGTCCATCTTCGAGGCGCACGTCCTGAGCTCGGTAGTCATGGACGTCGCGTGCTCGCCGGGCGTACTTGACGTCGCCGAGCAGCTATTGGGCGGGCCGGTCTACCTGCATCAATCGCGCATCAATGCGATGCCCGCATTCAGAGGACGTGGCTTCTACTGGCATTCGGATTTCGAGACCTGGCACACCGAAGACGGACTCCCCCAGATGCGCACCGTGTCCTGCTCGATCGCGTTGACCGTCAACGTCGCCTATAACGGCACGCTGCAGGTCATGCCGGGCACCCACCGGACGTTCTACCCATGCGTCGGTGCCACCCCGCACGAAAACCATCGGAAATCTCTGGTGGAGCAAGAGGTCGGCGTTCCATCCACCCACACCCTCGCCGAGGCCGCCCTCACCAGCGGTATCGAACTGTTCCTCGGGCAACCGGGCGATGCGCTGTGGTTCGACTGCAACCTGATGCACGGGTCGGGATCGAACATCAGCCCGTACCCGCGCTCGAACGTCTTCCTGGTGTTCAACTCGGTGGAGAACGCGCCAGAGCGCCCCTTCGCCGGATCGGAGCCTCGTCCGGAGTACATCGCTGCGCGGACATTCACGCCACTCACCGGTCGACCGCCGAGTATTCGCTGATGACGACCGTCGGCCCGGACTTCCAGTCACCCACGGGTCGGCGGCAGCTGCACCGGGCCATCGCGGCATCGGCCATGGGAAACGCCACGGAGTGGTACGACTACGGCGTCTATGCGGCCACAACCACCTTCCTGACTCAGGCGTTCTTCCCCACCCTGGGCACCGCGTTCACGATGCTGGGATATGCGATCTCGTTTCTGCTGCGGCCCCTCGGCGGGATGATCTGGGGCCCATTGGGTGACAGGCTGGGCCGCAAAAGCGTTATGGCCATCACCATCGTGCTGATGGCGTTGTCCACCACACTCATCGGTGTGCTGCCCAGCTGGGCGACTATCGGTGCTGCGGCGCCTGCCCTGATGATCCTGCTGCGGGTCATCCAAGGTTTCTCCACCGGCGGCGAATATGGCGGCGCGGCAACGTTTATGGCCGAGTTCGCGCCCGATAAGAAGCGCGGCAAGTACGGTTCGTTTCTCGAGTTCGGCACCTTGGGCGGTTTTGCAACGGGCGCCGCGTTCGTTCTGGTCCTCGATGCCACCCTCAGCGCGGAGGACATGCACTCCTGGGGCTGGCGCATTCCGTTCCTCATCGCGCTCCCGATGGGCCTCATCGGTTGGTATCTACGGAGCCGCCTCGATGACCCACCCTTGTTCAAGGAGATGCAGGAGCAGGAGCCGCAGGGCCAGGAGACCGCGTTTGAGCGGCTCAAGGATCTGGTGCGTGACTACAAGCGCCCCATGATCGTGATGATGCTGCTGGTCATCGCGCTGAACATCACTAATTACACCCTGCTGAGCTATCAGCCGACCTACCTGAAGACCCGGCTCGGGATGAGTGAGACCGAAGGGCAGATGGTCGTCCTCATCGGAGAAGTCGCCATGATGGCATTTCTGCCGTTCTGCGGCGCACTGTCCGACCGCGTCGGGCGCAAACCCATGTGGTTGTTCTCCCTGATCGGGCTTCTTGTCCTCGCGTTACCCATGTTCTGGCTCATGGGGCAGGGATTCACCTGGGCAATAGTCGGTTTCGCGGTACTCGGGTTGCTGTACATACCGCAGCTGTCCACCATTACCGCGACCTTCCCCTGTATGTTTCCCACCCAGGTGCGATACGCGGGCTTTGCGATTTCCTACAACCTCTCGACCGCCGCGTTCGGTGGTACTGCGCCACTGGTGAACGACCTCATGGTCGATGCGACCGGATGGGATCTCTTCCCTGCCGCCTACCTGATGCTGGCCTGCGCCGTCGGGTTATGCGCCCTACCGTTCCTCATCGAGACGGCTGGGGCCTCGATCGCCGGAACAGATATCCCCTGTGCGGACCCCGATGAGGCCGAAACAGCCCCACCGGACGACGTCGCCGTTCGCACCTGACCCCGTCCGTACCCCTTAGGTTAGGATGGGCTAAGTAAATGGCCCGGATGTGTCGGCCGGAGCCACGCAGAGCACAAACAAAGGTCACATCAGCATGGGTAGAGGTTTCCAGGGTGCGGTGCTGCGCGGGCTTGGGGCGCGTGATCACGTAGCCACTGTCGTCGGTACCAGTCAGGTTGCACCGAATTGTGTGCGGCTGACGATGTCGGCGCCCACTCTTTTCGAGGACCTGCTACACACGCCGGCCGAATGGCTGCGGTTCTGGTTCCCCGATCCCGAGGGTGGTACCACTGAGCATCAGCGGGCGTACACCATCGTCTCCACGGATGCCGGGGCCGGCGAGTTCGCGATCGATGTGGTGATCCACGAACCCGCCGGGCCCGCCTGCCGGTGGGCGGGGGCGGCCCAGCCCGGAATGACCATTCCAGTAGTGGCTTTCGGCTCAGCACGTTTTGAGGTTCCCGAGGATCTTCCGGCCGGATTCCTGCTCATCGGCGATTCGGCGTCCATCCCGGCGATCAACTCCATCCTGGCCGCACTGCCCGCCGATGTGGATGTCGAGGTCTATCTGGAACGCCACAGCCCCGACGATGAGCTCATCCCGCTGACCGAGCATCCCCGGCGGGTTCTGCACTGGGTGGACCGCACCGATGAAACCTCACTGGCGGGCGCGATCGAGGCCCGCGACTGGTCCAACTGGTACGCCTGGGCCGGACCCGAAGCGGGCTCGCTCAAACATCTGCGCAAGCGCCTCAAAGAACAATTCGGATTCCCCAAGGCCGACGTGCATGCCGCGGCCTACTGGACCTTCGGCCGCGCCATGGGCAGCCGCCGCGGAGACACCGACACTCAGCAGGCACCCGTCGCAAAGCCCGCTGCCCCCAAGCCCGTCGCCGAGAATCCTGCCGCTCACTCCGAACCTGCAGTGCCCCAAGGCCGCTGGCGTTCGCAGGCTGCCGGGGAGTTGTTGGCGCCGGTCAAGAAGCAGATGATCGCCGGTGGTGTGCTGCAGGCGATCATCACCATGGTCGAGCTGGCACCGTTCGTGGTGCTGGTGGAGCTCACCCGACAGCTGCTGGCCGGAGCCGACCAATCCCGCCTATGGCACACCGGATTCATCTTCCTGACACTGCTGGTACTCGGCGCCGCTCTCGGCGCTGCCCTCACCGTCTGGATGCATGTCGTCGAAATACGGTTCAGCGCCGATGTTCGGCAACGGCTCCTGTCGAAGCTTTCCCGGGTTCCGTTGGGGTGGTTCACGCAACGCGGTTCGGGATCGGTCAAGAAGCTGATTCAGGACGACACCCTGTCGCTGCACTATCTGATCACTCACGCGATCCCCGATGCGGTGGCCGCCGTCGTGGGGCCGGTGGCGGTGCTGATCTACCTCTTCGTCGTCGACTGGCGCCTGGCGCTGGTGCTTCTCATCCCCATCCTGATCTACCTCGTGACGACGGCGACCATGATGTTCCAGAGCGGCCCGAAGATCATCGAGGCCTCGCGCTGGAGCGAGCGGATGAGCGGAGAATCGGCCGCCTATCTTGAAGGCCAGCCGGTGATCCGGATCTTCGGCGGCTCGGCGGCGTCCTCGTTCAAACGCAGGCTGGACGGATACCTGTCCTTCCTCAATGAATGGCAACGGCCGTTCATTGGGAAGAAGACCTTTATGGATCTTGTTACCCGGCCGACGACGTTCCTGTGGTTGATCGCCGGGGCCGGCACGCTGTTGGTCGTCGCGGGGGCCATGGAGCCCACGACCCTGCTGCCATTCCTGGTGCTCGGCACCACCTTCGGCACCCGCCTACTGGGAATCGCCTACGGCCTCGGCGGTATTCGTGGTGGTGTGGAGGCCGCGCGGCATATCGCGGTTGCCCTCGGCGAGACCGAATTGACCGAGCAGGCTTCCGAGGGGCATGCCGGAGAGACGTCCGTGTCGTTTGATGCGGTGACGTTTGGGTATCGGCCGGGGGTGCCGGTTATTCACGGCGTGGATCTGAGGCTGCGGCCGGGAACCGTCACGGCGCTGGTGGGTCCGTCCGGCTCGGGTAAATCGACGCTGGCTTCGCTGCTAGCACGTTTCCATGACGTCGACGGCGGCGCTATCTGCATCGATGGCACCGATATCCGCGCCCTGAGCGCCGATGAGCTCTACACCAAGGTCGGATTCGTGTTCCAAGACGTACAACTGGTCGCCGGAACCGTCCGCGAAAACATCGCACTGGCCCGCCCCGAAGCCACCGACACCCAGATCCACACCGCCGCCCGCGACGCGCAAATCCATGAACGAATCCTGCGGCTACCCAACGGCTATGACACCGTCCTGGACACCAACACCCAACTGTCCGGCGGCGAAAAACAACGCCTCACCATCGCCCGCGCCCTGCTGGCCGACACCCCCATCCTGATCCTGGACGAAGCCACCGCCTTCGCCGACCCCGAATCAGAATATTTGGTCCAACAAGCCCTGGCCCGGCTCGTTCACAACCGCACCGTGCTCGTCATCGCCCACCGACTACACACCATCGCCGACGCCGACCAGATCGTGGTCCTAGACCAAGGCCACCTCGTAGAAACCGGCACCCACACGCAGCTGCTATCCAACAACGGACGCTACCGGCGCTTATGGGACGCACGCCTACAAGAACCCTCGAGCGTCCTTGCCGGAGAGAACATCTGATGCTGACCCACCTGATCCGCCTCATCCCACCCGCACACCGCAACTCCCTCTACACCTACAGCGCACTCTCAGTGCTATCCGTAGTACTTCGCGCCGCGGGCTGTCTGCTGCTCGTGCCGCTGCTCGGCGCCCTGTTCGGCACCACCCCCACCCACGCACTGCCCTGGCTCGCCGTGCTCACCGCGGTCACCATCGGCGGCTGGATCGTGGACACCACGCTGGCCCGCATCGGCTACCGCATCGGATTCGCCCTACTCAACGACTCACAACACCAAGTCGCCGACCGGCTCACCCACATCCCACTGAACTGGTTCACCGCCGAACGCACCGCCATGGCCCGCCAGGCAATCTCCTCCGGCGGCCCCGACCTCGTCGGATTCATCGCCAACCTACTGACGCCGATGATCGGTGCGGTGTTGTTACCGGCGGCCATCACCATCGGGCTGTTTTTCATCTCGTGGAAGCTGGGTGTTGCGGCGCTCATTACCCTGCCGCTGCTCCTGGGTACGTTGCTGGCCAGTATCCGCATCGTGCGCACCGCCGACGAAGCAGACACCAAGGCACACAGTGCACTGACCGAACGCATCCTGGAATTCGCACGCACCCAAGCCGCCCTACGAGCCAGCCGACGCGTGAACCCCGCCCGCAGCCAGGCCGGCGAAGCCGTCGCGACAGCACGTGGTGCGACCATGCGGCTCTTGCTCTTTCAGATCCCCGGTCAGCTGCTGTTCAGCATCGTCAGCCAGATCACCCTCATCCTGCTCGCCGGCACCACCACAGCCCTGGCGGTGCGCGGCGAGATCGGAGCACCCGAAGCCGTCGCACTCATGGTCATCGTGGTGCGATTCCTGGAACCATTCACCGTGCTGGCGGGCCTGGCCGGCGCCGTCGAAAACTCGCGCGCCATATTTGAGCGTCTCAACACCATCATCACCACCGACGCCGCCGATCAGCCCGGAGACGCCGTCGCATCCCCCGACACCCCCGCCCCACGCATCGAATTCCGCGGTGTCGACTTCCGCTACGACAGCACCAGCGAACACGTCCTCAACGACATCAACTTCGTGCTGGAACCGGGGAGCACGACGGCGATCGTTGGGCCATCTGGATCCGGGAAGAGCACCATCCTCGCGCTCATCGCCGGGCTGCAACAACCAGAAAGCGGCCAAATCCTCATCGACGGAACCGATGTCGCCACAATGGACACCGCCAGCCGCCGCGCCCTGGTCAGCATGGTCTTCCAGCATCCGTACCTCTTCGATGCACCCATCGGCGACAACGTCCTAGCTGGACACCCCAACGCCACAGACCACGAAATACACCAAGCCATGACACTGGCTCGCGTCGACGAGATCATCGAACGCCTGCCCGATGCCGAACAGTCACGTGTCGGCGAAGCCGGCACCGCACTATCCGGCGGTGAACGCCAACGCGTCAGCATCGCCCGAGCACTCATCAAACCCGCCCCGGTCCTGCTCATCGACGAAGCCACCAGCGCCCTGGACACCGAAAACGAAACCGCAATCACCGACGCCATCGGGAATGATCCGCGTCTTCGCACCCGGGTGATGATCGCTCACCGGCTCAGCGCGATCCGCAACGCCGATCACGTGCTCTTCATCGACAACGGCCACATCATCGAACAAGGCTCCATCACCGAACTCAGCTCTCTCGGAGGCCGTTTCTCAGAATTCTGGCGCCAACAAGAATCCACCACCGGATGGCGCATCACCGCAGCTACAAACTAGCTAGCTGCCCGCCATCGCGTCGCGGAGGCTCTTGGGCCGCATGTCGGTCCAGTGGGCATCGATGTACTCGACGCAATCGGCACGCGAGGCCTCGCCAAAGGCCACGCGCCACTGCGCCGGCACCTCAATGGCCGTCGGCCACAGACTGTGCTGCTCCTCGTCGTTGACCAGTACGTAAAAGACGCCGCTCTCGTTATCAAATGGGTTGGTACTCACTTGTTTTCCTTTCGCGACGAGCCGATTCGGTACTGCTGTGCCCACCGAGCACTCGATCGGACAACAATCCGAGACAGCTGAGATTGGGGAACCCCGGGCCCTGGGTCAGACCCGAGAGTGTCGGAAGGATGAGCTTAGGAGTCAGACCATTGACGGACAGGTCGTGGCCAAGGGATTCCTGCAAGACGTTACCGTCCACGGGGGCCCCCAGTTTGAGCTCCATGAGGTCAAGAGCGCTCTGGTCGAATAGCGGTAGGAACCACAATGCGTCGGCACCCGCCCCGTCGATCACCAGATCGAAGCCATGGACGGTTTCGGAGGGTTCGCCGGCACGGTCGCTGCGCAGCGTCAATCTGATCCGGTCTTCCAGGGCGACGGCATGGGCCACGCGGCCACGCAGATGGCGGATACGGTCGTCGGCCAACAGTGACTCCTGGACACGGGCCGAGAACACGCCGCGATCGGTACGGTTCAACGCGTCGCGCCGTTCCTCCATGGTGTGGTGCAACCACCCGGTCGGATCGCTGAACAGCGCGTTCTCGAAGTACCCTTCACCACGGGTAAACAGTGTGACGCCGGGAGAGATCACGGTGATCGTCGAAACCCGGTGTCCAAAAAGCTCATTGAGCACTGACGCGGCTGTCTCACCTCCGCCGATCACGGCGACACGTTCTGCGGTGAGGCGTGTTGATCCGGCGCAGCGGCGCCAGAATTCGGCGATCGACAAGACATTCGGGTGCTCGGGTAGCACAGAACGCTCCGGCTGCCCGGGCCCCGTCACCATGACCGCGTCGGCGGCAATGGAACAGTCGTTGGTACCCACAACCCATCTGTCGTCATCGATAGACAGACTGGTTACCTCGCCCTGAACCACCTTCATATCGACCGTGTTGGCCACCCACGTCAGGTAGTCAGCCCAGCGCTTGTGCGTTGGCGCGGGCTTGTCGCGGTCAACCCACTCGGCGAACTGGCCGGTGGCGATGAGGTAGGACTGCCAGCTCAGACGCATCATCCGGGCGTCGATCTCGGCATTACGCCCCGGCACCACGGCGGATCGATACGGGAAACCCACATCTTTCTCGGGGCTGGTACCCAGCCGGTGCTGTCCATCCGTCCAGCCACCGCACGCCTGCCAGTTGGCACCGACCTGCTGACGTTCGATCGCCACCACATCGGGTACGTCGACCCCGCATTCACGCAGCACGGCCGCCTTCGCGGCAACCGCCACCGCCTTGGCTCCCGCGCCTATCACTGCCAATGTGGACGTCACCATAGCTCCTTCGCCAGAATCCCCAGCTGTTCGTGCCAAATCGATTGCAGCTCGGTAATCTCCGAGCGCTCGAGCACCTCCGGGACCGCCTGCCACAGCGTTCCGATGGACGGCCCCTCGGTAGTCCCCATGATCAGCACCGCAATGCTGAGCTCGTGACGCACCGCCGATTCCGGCTCGGGCACAGGCGAACCCGATACCGAAAGCAAGCCATCGCGGCGTAGGAAGTCACCCTCGAATCCACGATCGTGTCCGAGGTAGTTCAACAGGATCTGCGGATCGCGATACTGCCGCAGCACCGCGCTGGTGTCGGCACGCAGGTATCGCAGTAGCCCATAGTCGATGGTCCGCCCTGGCATCGCGCTGTGCTGCCGGGCGACTCGCTCCACCAAACCGCGCGGTCCGATCCCCAGCGGATCGGTACCACCCACGCGTAGCGGATACGCCGTACCGAGCAGACCCACGGTCTCAGCAGTAGCGTCCCCGCGTCCGGAGACCTGCACCGCCAGCAGCGTCTCGACCGCGGCCTGTCCGCGGCGGCGACGCCACTGGGCCACGGTGCGTGCCGCTGCCGCCACCAGCAGTTGCTCCATCGGAATCCCGGAGTTCAGCAGGACCGCACTGACATCGGCCGGCGCGGACTCGACGGTGACCGCCACATCGGCCTCCCTGTCGAGTTCGGGCTCTATTCGACGCGAACCAATTGGGGGATCCTCACCGTCCAGCTGGGCGATCCAGAACGGCAGGCTGCCCACATCCCGAGCCTCGGCGACCAACGCATTGGCCCAACGGCGGTAGCCACCACCGGTCTGAGAGTTGGGCGGCACAGCACCCGCCACCAGCGACTGCCATCGAGATTCCAGCTCCTGCATGATGATTCGCCAGGAGGTGGGGTCAGCGGCGAGCTGATGCACCACGAGGATGAGGACTCCGGGCTCGCCTTCAGGGTGCAGCCATACCGCCGAGAGCATCCAGCCCTGTTCAGGATCGAGTCGGTCCACCGCACGGCCGATCTCAGCACCGGCCGCATCGGACGGATCCTCCGTAAGAATCTCGACCAACCGGAGAGACTGCCGGGTGCGCGGAACCAGCTCCAGGCGCTCGCGGTCAAGCCGGCTGCGCAGCACCTCGTGCTCCCCGACCACCGCATTGAGAAGTTCCTCCAGCGTGGATCGGGTAATGCCCTCGGGCAGCCAGAAGACATGGGTTTCGGCCAGCCTACGCGGGTTTCCATGCTCATAGAGGCGACGACCGCTGGGAAGCAACGGGATTGGCTCGCCCTCGCGATCCTCGTCATCCGCGACGAGCCCGCTACGACGCTGGTCGACCAACTTGGCCAAGCCTGCGACAGTGCCCCGCTCCAAGATCTCGCGGATGTCCACCCCGACTCCACACTCGGTCAGGATCGCCGCCGATAGCTTGCTCGCCAGCAGCGAATGACCCCCTAGATCGACGAACGAGTCGTCCGCACCCACAGTCGCAACCCCGAGCAGGCGCGCATAAAGAGCCGCCACCTGTCGCTGAGTCGCGGTTTCCGGCTCCCGGCGTCTGGTCACGGACCCGACCTCCGGTGCCGGCAGAGCGTCCCGATTGATCTTGCCGTGCCGGGTGATGGGCATCTCGTCGAGCACGACATACGCCGCGGGAATCATGAAGTCGGGCAGGGCAGCCGAAATCCTGGCACGGATTCGATCGAGATCGACTACGTGTCCACCGACCGGCGTCAGGTACGCAACAAGACGCTTGCCGACGTGCGGCAGCTCATCGACCACCACGAGCGCCTGGCCGACGCTCGGGTCTACCTCGATGGCCGAGGCGATTTCACCGAGCTCGATACGGAACCCTCGGATCTTCACCTGCTCGTCGGCGCGACCGACAAACTCGATGTCTCCGTTCGCGCTACGCCGCGCAAGATCACCGGACCGGTACATCCGCTGTCCGGGAACGAAGGGATCGGCGATGAAGCGCTGCGCGGTGAGACCGGCGGCCCGATGATATCCGCGCGCCACATGCGTTCCGCCGATGTAGATCTCGCCGATGACCCCCACCGGCACCGGTCGCAGCGTCTGGTCCAGGATGTGAATCTGCGTGTTGATCTTGGGGGTACCGATTGGAACGGTCCGCGTACCCTGAATTCCGCGCACCTTGTACCGTGAGGCGTTGATGACGGTCTCGGTGGGACCATAGAAATTGTGAAGCGACGCATCGAAAGTGGCGTGGAACTTGTCCGCGACCGGACCGGGCAACGCCTCACCACCCACCGGCACCCGGCGTAGCGATTTCCATTGCGTGACTCCGGGTAGAGACAGCACCAGCCCCAGCAACGAGGGCACCATGTGCATCGAGGTAACGCCCTCGCTGTTCAACAGTTCCGTCAAATACGCGACGTCACCGAGTGCGCCCGGACGCGGGATGACCAGCCGGCCACCGCAGCTGAGGATGCCGAAAATCTCGCCCACTGATACGTCGAAGCTCGGCGAGGCCACCTGCAGTACCCGATCGGATCCGCTGACCCGATACTCAGCACGGAACCAGTTGAAGTACTCGGTCAGCGGACGATGCGTGACCGTCACACCCTTGGGCAGGCCCGTCGAACCCGATGTGTAGATGAGATAGGCGGCGTTGTCGGCGGTCAGCGGCCGCACCCGGTCCGCATCGACCGGCTCACGGGGGTCGAACTGCTCAACACCGGTTACCGGCTCCCGGATGACCAACTTCGGCTGCGCATCGCTGAGGATGTGCGCAATGCGATCAGCGGGGTAATTCGGATCAACGGGGACATAGACGGCACCGGCCTTGGCGATGGCGAGCGCGGTAATGATCAAATCCGGCGACTTGTCCAGCAGCACCGCGACATGATCTTCGGTACCGATCCCCTGCCCAATGATCCAGTGCGCCAGCCGGTTCGCCAGTTCGTTGGTTTCCCGATACGAGTAGTGCCGCCCCTCGTAGACGAGCGCGGTGGCATCCGGTTGTGCGGCCGCGCGGGCGGCCACCAGCTCGCCGAGCGTCGTCGGCTCCGCCTCGAATAGTTCTCCGGACGACACCTCCCGCAGCCACTGGGCTTCGCGACCGTCCATGAGATCCAGACTGGCCAGCGGGCGGTTCGGATCGGCGAGCGCGGAGTCGAGCAGATTGGCGAAGTGACGGAGCATCTGCGTGGTCAAACGCTCATCCAACACGTCCACCAGGTACTCGGCCACCACGTCGGCGCCATCGGGCCCGGTTTCGATCCGCAGGCCAAGCGGCACGTATGCCACCTGCCCTTCCAATGATGTTCTTTCACAGTGGATTCCAGGTGGGCAGAACCGGGCGGCGGAATCGGCACCCATGGCGAAGCCCACGCGCGCAACCACGCGGTCCAGACTCACCCGTTGGTGGGCAAACCCGTTCAGAGTGGTCCGATGTGCATTCGCCAGCAGATCCCGGAAGCTCTCACCGCTGTGCGGACGCATGCGGAGCGCGACGGTGTGCCCGAAGTGCCCGATACTGCCCTGTGCGTGAGCTTCCCGTGTGGGAACCGGCGCGGCCACCAGGAAGTCTTCGGCATGTGTATACCGATGCAGCAGCGCTGAATACGCGGCCAACAACACCACATACGGTGTGGTGCCCGACTCTTGCGCAAGTTGCTCGACGCGGCCCATGACCGAGGCCGAAAGACGCGCCGTGCAACGTGCAGCCTTCCAGTCGCTCGCAGCCACCGAACCATTGACGCCCGGAAGCTCCAGCGGCTCAGGAGGATTGGCCATCTCGTCACGCCAGTACTCGAGATCCGCCTGATCGGCCCCATCGTGCGGAGGCCGTACCGGTAGCGGTTCCGCAATCACGCCGTGTACGTACGCGGTAGTCAGATCGGCAAGAAATACCGACCAGGAGTCGTCGTCCCATGCGATGAGGTGGGCGACAACGAGCATGACATGTTCTGCGGCGCCGGTGCGGATGACCGTGACACGCAACGGCGACTCCACGGTGAGATCGATCGGAGTCGCGAATTCACGCTGTGCCAGCACGCCCAGCCGGAGCTCTTGCGAGGTGCCCGCAAGGTCGCTGACATCGTGCTCGACCCATCGGACCGGTAGGTCTTCGTGCAGCACGGCCACCGGTTCGCCGTCGGGGCCGGCGCGAAACGTCGTGCGCAAGGTCTCGTGGCGGGCCACCACCGCGGTGACAGCGGCCCGCAATCTCTCGATATCCACCTCACCGCTGAGCCGGTACGAACGGCACAGATTCATCAGCGCGGGCGTCACCCCGTGGGCGAACCATATGCGGTGCTGCCCTGCGGACAGCCGTGGCGCGGCATCGGGATCGAGGCCTGCCGACGCCCTTCGGCTGGTGACGTCCACCTCGACGCCACCATCGCTCACGGTGCGCAACTCGATCTCACCTCGCGTTTTCGCTCTTAGTACAGGCTGCCCTAACTACGAGGAGGCTACCCTATCTAGACTGCGAGGGGTCACCCACGAGGAGCTGCGATGACTCAGGCCACATCGACCCCCATCCCTTCGGCTGAAGCGGCCGCGGCGGAAGGCTTTGTACCCTTTCCCGCGGCGCGTGCCGACGCGTATCGCGCGGCCGGGTACTGGACCGGAAGGACCGTCGAGTCGCTGCTGCGCACGACCGCCGCCAGACGTGCCGATCATCCCGCGGTTATCGACGAACACCACGCGATGACCTACCGCGAGCTCGATGTGGCCGCCGACCGCGCGGCGCATGCCTTCATCCGACTGGGCATCGCTCCCGGCGACCGTGTACTGCTGCAGCTTCCCAACCGGGCATCATTTGCCGTCGCATTCTTCGGTTTGATGCGTGCTGGCGCGATACCGATCATGTGCCTGCCGGGACACCGGGCCGCCGAGCTGTCTCATTTCATCGAGGTGGCCGATGCCGTCGCCCTGGTGATCACCGATTCCGCTGGTGGGTTCGACTACAGCGCACTGGCCGTCGAACTATCCACAAAGCATGCCTGCCTGCGCCACATCGTGATCGATGGTGACGTACCTGCCGATGCCCCCGACCGCTTCACCGCCTGGTCAGGGTTGCTGGAAAGCGTTGAGGTTCAAGGCGGCCTACCGACAGCGCAGACGGACCACCCGGCGTTGCTGCTGGTCTCGGGTGGCACCACCGCGGCACCCAAACTCATCCCCCGCACCCATGAGGACTACGTCTACAACGCGTCGCGGGCCGCACAGGTGTGCGGCCTCACCGAGGACGACGTCTACCTCGTGGCGCTGCCCGCCGGTCACAATTTCCCACTGGCCTGTCCTGGTCTCATCGGCGCGATAAGCACAGGTGCCACTACGGTTTTCCTTTCGGATCCGAGCCCGGAGTCGGCATTTGAGACCATCGCGCGCCACCGGGTGTCCGTGACGGCGCTGGTGCCATCGCTCGCCCAGCTCTGGGCACAGGCCACCGCCTGGGAACCCGTGCTGCCGGAAACACTGCGGCTGCTTCAGGTGGGCGGTGCGAAGCTCGGCGCCGAGGACGCACGCACGGTTCGAGAATCACTCACCCCGGGATTGCAGCAGGTTTTCGGTATGGCGGAGGGCCTACTGTGCCTGACCCGTCCCGGAGACCCCTCGGACGTCCTCGACAACACCCAGGGCCGACCCATGTGTGAGGCCGATGAGGTTCGCATCGTCGACGAGGACGGCGCCGAGGTGGCCCCGGGTGAGGCAGGTGAGCTGTTGGTCCGCGGTCCGTACACACTCAATGGGTACTACCGCGCCGAGGCCGACAACATGCGCTCCTTCACCGCCGACGGCTTCTACCGCAGCGGCGATCGGGTACGGGCGCGACCGGGTGGCTATCTGGAAGTCACTGGTCGCATCAAGGACGTCATCTTGCGCGGCGGGGAGTCCATCGCCGCATTGGACCTCGAATCGCACCTACAGACTCACCCGGCGGTCTACGCCGCCGCCGCAGTCGGATTGCCGGATCAGTATCTCGGTGAGATTGTTTGTGCCGCAATTGTGTTCAAGGGAAAGCCGGTTGCGGCCGCCGAGCTGAATCAGCACCTACAGGACCGCGGTGCCGCCACACACTCGCGAGTCGACAAACTGGTGGCGGTCCCCTCGCTGCCCCTCACCGCAGTGGGCAAGATCGACAAACGCGCCCTGCTCGCCTCGTTGACGGGCTAAGCCTCAGCCGATCGGGTGCGATCTCAGCCACTCGAGCACGCGTTGTGCGTGCGTGTTCGGCGGGAAGATCGGATAGAACACGTGCTCGATGGTTCCGTCCCGCACCACCAGCGTGATCCGCGTGTAGAGACGTGGATGCCCGGCCGCGGCGAATGTGGGCAACTTCAGGGCATCGCCCAAGGCGAAATCCCGGTCCGAGAGCATCTGGAACGGCAGATGTAGTCGTTGGACAACCTCGGCCTGATAACCCACATCTTGACTCGACAGTCCCCAGACCTGTTCCACGCCCGCTGCCCGAAGCTCGTCGAAATGGTCTCGAAAATCACAAGCCTCGGTGCTGCAACCCCGCGCACCCGGGATGGCATCCCAGCCTTCCGGGATGTCTGCGCCGGGGCGCCCCGTGAGTGGATAGAGGTACAGGACGGTGCGCCCCGTGGGCAGTTGGCTTAGCCGCACCAAACTTTCGTCACTTGCCGTGAAGGTCAGGTCCGGAACAGGTACACCGGGCAGATGGTCGGCCGCCCCATCATCTATCGGAACGGGTAGACCGGTAGGCAAAGCGGTGTAGTCATCCATCTGCATACCTCATCCTCGCGCGAACTTCTCGAGCCTGCCCCTAGGGGCCTGGCGAAGTCCAGCGCGACCGGCGGCAGACGATTATCCCTCGCGCTGAACCACGTAAGGCGCAATGCTTCCGAGCTTTTCGCAGGTCTCTTCGAACTCGCGGTCCGGCGTCGAGGCCTCGATGATGCCCGCGCCCGCACGCAGCCAGGCCTGCCCGTCCTGCTCGTAGGCCGCGCGTAGCGTCAGCGCCGCATCCAGTCCGCCATCGGGAGACATCATCAGCACCGCGCCGGAGTATAGGCCACGTGGATGGTCGTCGAGCCGAAGGATGGCATCGACGCCCTCCGCCTTGGGGATACCCGAGGCGGTGACGGCCGGAAAGAGCGCCTCGAGCACATCCATCCGGGTCATCCCGGCACTGAGCTCCCCACTGACGGTCGATCCCAGATGCTGCACGCTCCCGCGCTCACGCACGGTCATGAAGTCTGTCACCTTCGTGCTGCCCGTTTCGGCCACCTCACCGAGTTCGGCGAGTGAGCTGCGCACGGAAATCGCGTGCTCCACAATCTCTTTGGCATTCGATTCCAGGTCGTCGCGCGCTACCCGATCTGCGTCCTCTCCCCGGCCGAATGCGCGGGTTCCGGCAAGCGGCTGAGTGATCACGGTGCCGTCGGCCTCCACGGCGGCAACGAGTTCAGGGCTGTAGCCGAGGGCACGAATGCCGCCGAGCCGCAGCAGGAACGAACGCACCGGCGTGTTGTTGTGACGGCCCAGACGGTAAGTCGACGGGAAGTCCATAGCGAACGGCACTTCCACACGCCGCGACAGAATCACCTTGTGGTACAGGCCCGATCGGATCTCGGCAGTAGCGATGCCCACGCGGCCACGGTAGTCGGATGGGTCCGGAATCAGATCGATCGACGCCGGCGCGGGCGCGGGCGGGGCGCCCTGGTCGAGCACCCGCCGAATCTCGTCGACATAGCTCTCTTCACAAACCGACACTCCGTCACCGGTAATCACGACCTCCGCGCGCGGGGCGAAGACCCGAGCCATCGGCGTGCCGGGGGTCAGCCGGTGCTGCAGGCCAAAGCGGTAGGTGCCGAACTCGAACGCAACCCACCCGAAGACGCGGTGCACGCCGTCGGAGATCTCATTCACGGCTTGTTCCAGAGCGGCGCCGGGATGCCCCGACCAACCGCGCTGCTCCACGGCCCCGTCACGGATGATGCGCAGTCCGTCGCTGTCGAGTTCGACGGAGGCGCGGGCGCCGATGGCGAGCACCCACTCGCCATCACGTTCGTAGATCAGATATTCGTCGCCGTTGCGCTCGGGGATTTCCTGCGCGAGAACGCCGGCAAGGTCGGCCGGCGCGAAACCGTCCGGCAACCCCTCCTGCACAGAAACCCAGGTCTGGGCGCCGATACCGGAATCTACGACCGTACTCATCTTCGACACCTGAGTAAGCCTAGCCTATGCTAAGTGGCCCTGGTACCCGCCCGTAACATGACCTCCGCCACGTTACCAAGCCCAATCCAGTGTGCTTCGGCGCTTCTGTCAGCCGGCCGCAAGTGCTTGTCGCGCATAGGCTCTCACGTCAGCGTCGCCATCTTGCAACGCACCGGTCAGCGCGTCACGGACGGTGGGCTCCGTGGAGGCCCACTGGCTCAGGCTCAACACCGCCGACTTCCGTACATCCAGATGCGGATCGTCCAGCGCGCGCGCCAGCGGCGGTACGGCCTGCCCCGGATCCGCTCCGGCCAACGCGCGCACCGCACCCTGACGGATCTGCCAGGCCGGAGCCTTCAGCGCCTCCCGTACGGCATCGAAGATCTGGTCGTCGACGCCCAGCGCACCAACAGCCGTCAACGCCGCGGCCCGCACCAAGGGGTCGCGGTCGCGCACCAGCATCCGCACCGTCGCGCTACCGGCAGCCAACTTCGCAAGCCCGTTGGCCACGGCAATCCGCACCTCACGGTTCTCATCTTGGGCGGCGGTGGCGATGGACACCGCGTCGTCCACTGACACCAGGGCACGTACGGCCTCGATTCGGACCCGGTGATCTGAGTCGCGCACCGACGCGACGTAGGCGGCGGGGTCGCCGACCTTCCGGGCACTCGCCACGTACAGCGCGGTGCTACGCACCAACGGATCGGATGCGCTGACATGATCGCCAATCGCGGCGGGATCCTCGAGTACCTCGACGAGCTCGCGCACTCCGTCGGCGGCGGTGCGGCGCACGGACGCATCGCTGTCCCCCAACGCATTCAACAGGGCCTCCTCGTAACCCGTGGGGATGTGCTCGGTGAGCGAGGCGATGGCGGTGCGGCGCACGCCCGGATCGTCGTCGACGAGGTACTGCAGCAGCTCCTCGACGGTGGGCGCCTCCAAGGACAACACCGCGGCGATCCGCGGCGACGGCGGCTGCTCGGCCTCGGCGGCGATCACGTTCGAGAGACGAGCGGCAGGCGCCTTTCCGCCCAGCAGTTCGGGCTGATGCACTGGGATCGGATCGGTCTCCCCCGACGGCAGGTCGTCGAGACCCGGAACCGGGACGAAATAGGGTGCGACGGGCCGTTTCACGAAGTCCATGGCGCCGTCAGAGGTCTTCCGCAGGTTGAGGTGATAGCGCCAGTTCTCGTCATCACGGTCCGGCAGGTCTGCCCTGTCGTGGTAGAGGCCCCACCGTGATTCGGTGCGAGTCAGCGACGAGCGCGCCGCCATCTCGGCGCAGTCCCTGATGAACGACACTTCGGCCGCCCGCATCAGCTCATGCGGGGTGCGCGCGCCGATCTGACCTACCTCGTCGGCCATTCGCTCAAATGTCTGCACCGCCAATGACAACTTGGCCGCCGTCTTTGGCGGGGCCACATAGTCGTTGACGAAGCGGCGAAGCTTGTACTCGACCTGAGGCTGCGGAGGCCCGTCCGGGTGGCGCAACGGACGGTAGATCAGCTCATGCGCCTCCTTGACCTGGTCGACGGGGAACTCCAGCGGTGCAGGCGTTTTCGACAGCGTCGAGGCCGCATGCTCACCGGCCAGATCTCCATACACAAAGGCGCCGATCATGTAGTTGTGTGGCACGCAGGCCAGGTCCCCGGCCGCATACAGGCCGGGCACCGTGGTGCGCGCATGCTCATCCACCCACACGCCCGACGCCGAATGACCACTACACAAACCGATCTCGGAGATATGCATCTCGATGTCATGGGTGCGGTAGTCATGTCCACGGTTGGCGTGGAAGGTGCCGCGGGTCGGCCGCTCGGTGGTGTGCAGGATGCTCTCCAGCGCCGACAACGTTTCATCCGGCAGGTGAGTCACCTTGAGGTAGATGGGACCGCGTGCAGACTCGATTTCGTTCTTGACCTCGGACATCATCTGGCCGGACCAATAGTCGGAGTCGACGAAGCGCTCTCCCTGGGCATTCACCTGATAGCCGCCGAATGGGTTGGCCACATACGCACAGGCCGGACCGTTGTAATCCTTGATGAGCGGATTGATCTGGAAGCACTCGATGCCCGACAGCTCGGCCCCGGCGTGGTACGCCATCGCGTACCCGTCCCCCGCGTTGGTCGGATTCTCATACGTGCCGTACAGGTAACCGGAGGCGGGCAGACCCAGGCGGCCACAGGGCCCCGTGGCCAGGATCACCGCTTTCGCGCCGACCGTGACGAACTCACCGGTGCGGGTGTTGAAACCCGCGGCGCCGACAGCTCTGCCTTCATCGGTGAGTACCCGCACCGGCATGACGCGGTTTTCGATGCGAATCTTCTCTCGCATCGACTTCTGCCGCAGCACGCGGTACAACGCCTTCTTGACGTCCTTACCCTCGGGCATCGGCAACACGTAGGAGCCCGATCGATGCACGCGCCGTACGGCGTACTCACCGTGCTCGTCCTTCTCGAACTTGACCCCGTAGCGCTCGAGGCGCTGCACCATCGCGAAACCGCGTGTCGCCGTTTGGTACACGGTGCGCTGGTTCACGATGCCGTCGTTGGCACGGGTGATCTCCGCGACGTAGTCCTCGGGTTCGGCCTTGCCGGGGATGACGGCGTTGTTCACACCATCCATACCCATCGCCAGCGCACCGGAGTGCCGCACGTGTGCCTTCTCGAGAAGAATCACCTGGGCGCCGTTCTCGGCCGCGGTCAGCGCCGCCATGGTTCCGGCCGTTCCACCGCCGATGACCAGGACGTCACAGTCCAGCCGGATGGCACTGTCAAGTTCAGGGATCTGCATCAGGCGACAAGCTCCGTATGGTTCAGTGCGGCCAGGATTTCGGCGCGCAGCGCGCTCCGATCGCTTTCGGCCTCACGGGGATCGGGAACATCCAGCAGCGCACGCAGCGGCTGACCAGCGCGGCCCAGGACGGCGATTCGGTCGCCGAGTAGCAGCGCCTCGTCCACATCATGTGTCACGAACACCACCGTGGTGGGATGGCTGCGCCAGGTATCGATCAGCAGGCGCTGCATGCTGGCGCGAGTCTGAGCATCGAGTGCTCCGAACGGCTCGTCCATCATGACCGCTCGCGGAGCACCAGCCAGGCCGCGGGCCAGCTGAACACGTTGGCGCATGCCACCCGAGAGGCTCTTGGGCAGGTAGTCCTCAAAGCCCGTCAGACCGACGTCATCGATCCAGGTCTGCGCCGCCTGGCGCCGCCCCGCACGCGGCACACCGCCCAGCTTGAGGGCCAGCTCCACGTTCGATTGCACCGTGCGCCAGGGCAACAACGCGTTGTCCTGGAACACCATCGCACGGTGCCGGGAGGTGGTGACAACCTTCTCGCCGTCGGCGTGAATGGTGCCCGAGTCGGGTGCGAGCAGCCCGGCCAGCGCGCGCAGCACGGTGGACTTGCCACAACCCGACGGCCCGGTCAGGACAAGAATTTCCGCGGGGCGCACCGTCAGGCTCAGACGGTTCACGACGGTGCGGCCGCCGTATCCGAGGGTGACCCCGTCAAGGACGAGGGTGGAGGCACTCATGAGCGCGCCTCCTCGGCGCGGGGTAACCACCGCGTCACCCGGCGACCGATCAGCTCTACGGCCGCCGAGGTCAGGAATCCGAGAACACCGATGGTGATGATTCCGACGAACACATCGGGATAGGCCAGCACCGTGTACGACTGCCACGTCCGGTACCCGACACCCAAACGACCCGAGATCATTTCGGCGGAGATCACGCATATCCATGCGACGCCGATGCCTACCGAGAGACCGCCGAAGACTCCCGGAAGGCTGCCGGGCAGCACCACCCGGAGCAGCACATCCCAGCGGCTGCCGCCCAGGGTGCGGACCGAGTCCTCCCACAGCGTGGGCAGAGCACGCACCGCGTGCCGCGTGCTCACCATGATGGGGAAGTAGGCCGCGAGAAATGTGATGAACACGATCCCTGCCTCATCGCTGGGAAACAGCAGGATGGCCACCGGCACGATCGCGATCGCCGGAATTGGGCGAGCCAACTCGGTGAGCGGGCCGACGATGTTCGCGAACAGCGGAGAACGCCCCAGCCAGATTCCGGTGATGACGCCGAACACCGCCGCCAGGCCGAAACCGGTGAGAATCCGAATGGTGGACTGGCCAAGATCCAGCCAATACTGCTCGGTCCCAATATGTTTAGCGAGGGCCGAGACGATCTCGGTGACCGTGGGAAGAGTGTCGAATCGCAGACCGAAACGCACCTTGTTGACCGTCAAGAGTTGCCAGAGCAGTACCGCCGCAGCCACGGACGAGGCCCGGATACCCCAGGCCAGGTATCGAGAACCCTGCCGACGGGTACTGGCGGCCTCGCCGATCCGGTCACCGGCGGGGGGCACCGCGATCGCTCGCGGTCGCGCCTCCAAGATGGGCAGGCTGCTCATGATGCCGCCGCCAGAGCCTGTGCGTAATCCAAGGGTGTCGCGCCGGGATGGGTAGAGATGTACCGGGTGGCACCCGCGTTCGTGGTGAACGGACGTAGCCCGGCCGAGTCGCGAACCCACCAGGCATGATCGGCGAACCACCGCGTACCCAACTCGGCATCGGAGACATAGGCGGCGCGAATCTTCTGGCCGGACGCGTTCGCCGCGTTGACGGCCTTCAACAGCTCCTGCGCCGTCGCATATACCTGCGTGGAATCCTTACCATCGAACCAGATTTCGGCGGCTTGGCCCGGATCTGCCCCGGCGTCCGGTTGCAGCACCAGCGGATTGGCCTTGGCCGCCAGTTCGGTTTCGTAGTTCTTGGCGCGCGTCGTGTAGGCCTGGCGCAGCGGTCCATCCTGCACGAACTGATCGATGTCCAGATCGGCGAAGTCACCGATCGACTTCAGGTAGGGCACATCGCTTTTGAAGGCCTCGATGAGAGAGGACTTAAGGGTGGTATCGAACGATGTACCACCGGGCCCGTTGTAGAGGTACACCACCTCCTGCGGCAGGCCGCTGCCCTCGGCCACGAGGCGCGCCGCCTCCAGAGACTTCTCGTGGATGAAATCGGTTGCATCAAGCTGAGCCTGCAGGAAGGCGTCCAGCACCTCCGGATGCTGCTTGGCGTAGTCACGGCGCACCACCACCCCATGGAAGGTGGGAACGTTCAGCTCGGCACCGTCATAGAGCAGCTTGGCCTTCTTCTGGAAGACCAGCAGCCCCGGCCACGCCACGAACTGTGACAACGCTTGCACCTGACCGGATTCCAGCGCAGAGGCACCGACCTGCGGCTGCTGGTTCAACACCTCGACATCCTTGGCCGGGTCCAGACCCTCGTTGCGCAGCGCGCGCACCAGCGTGCCGTGCCCCGCCGAGCCCACACTGGCGGACACCTTCTTCCCTTTCAGCTCGGGCAGCGTGGTGATCGGTGAATTCGGTGGCACTACAACCATGTTGAGTGCGCCCTTGGCGTTATAGCCGGTGATCGACACGAGTTCGGTACGTGCCTTCTCGTTGGTCTGGGTCTTGGATCCGTTGATCAGCAGCGGGTAATCGCCCATCGAGCCGATGTCGATCTTCTCGGCGAGCATCTGCGCGGTGATCGGCGCTCCGGTGTCATAGTCCTGCCACTGCACCGTGTACTTGGTCCCGGTGCGCGATCCGGCCTCGGCGAGCCGCTTCTCGAGGTAGCCCTGGGCCCGCAGCAGCGTGCCCGCGGTCACGGTGTTGATGGTCTTTGATTGGTATCCGACGACGACTGTCACTTCATTGGCCGAGCCCGACCCGGAATCCAGCGAGCAGCCGGTGACGAGGGTGAGAAGAAGTGCGGAGAGAAGGGCTGTTCTCTTCATGAGCTGTCCTGACTTAACGGATGAGATAGGGCATGTTGACGGTGACTGCACCGGTGGGACAGCGAGCCGCGCACGGTCCGCAGTACCAGCACTCATCGACATGCATGAATGCCTTGCCGTTTTCGGGATTGATGGCCAGCGAGTCCAGGGGGCAGATGTCGACACACAACGTGCAGCCCTCGATGCACAGCGACTCATCGATGGTGACCGGAACGTCGATACGGTTGTTGACCAATGTCATGCGAAGCCTCAGATATCCCTTAGTAGATTGCTGCGCAAAGTGATTCGATCACCGCGCATTCGGATGTACTCGAGGTCGACGGGGGTCCCGTCGTCGAGGTGGGTCAGTCGCTCCAGGAGCAGTAGCGGTGCGTTATCGGGTACCTGCAACGTCGCGGCCGAATGCGAATCCGCCGAGACCGCCTCCAGGGCCAAGTTGGCCGATCCCAATCTGTGTCCGGTGACGCGCTCGATCAGGGCGAAGACGTCATTGCTCTCGAGCTGGTGCTCGATGACCGCCTCCCCCACATCCGAGGTCAGGTAGGTCTTGTCCAGGCTCAGCGGTAGATCTCCGAGGTATCGCAACCTCTCGATGAAGATGACCCGCGCGCCGGGATCAAGGCGCAACCTGTGCGCGACCGCGGGAGGCGCGTTCACCTCCTGAATGACGCGAACCTCGTTCCAGACCTCGCCGTATCCCTTGAATGTCTCTTTCAGCCCCAGCAACGCGTCCAGGCCGTGCTCGTACTTCCGCAGCGCCACGTGGGTACCGGTACGCGGACCCCGCTCGATGAGGCCTTCCTCTTTCAGCGTCGTCAGCGCCTCGCGGACCGTGTTGCGCGAGACGAAGAACTCCGCGGCCAGATCCTGTTCGCTCGGTAGGCCGCCGTCGGCGTATGCACCGGCGTGGATCTGATGACGCAGCACATCGGCCACCAATCGCGCCTGATCGGCACGCGGGCGGCGCAATGGCGTGGGCTCGGCAGCGGCCACCAGTCCTCCTGACGTGAGACAACCTCGCCAACACGCTAAAGGCCAGCTCAATGGCCATCTGGCGGATGAATTCGATATCTGTCAGGTCGGCTTCAATGCGCCGGTTCCCACCCGCCCCTACCTGCAACGGACGGTCGCATGTGCACCATTGCGCCACTGTCGTGCCACCAGCGAGATTGCATTCAGGGTGATCGCAAAGAGCGCGCGCGGGCGTGGCCCGCGGACTCGGCGTGAATGGAATCAACGGCGGAGGTCATCCAACCAATCCACATGGCGCTCACACCCGAAATCCAGGAATCGCTGGCTCAATGAGGACATGCAGATCGACACGACCCCCGGCCCCGATGTTGTCGTCGTCCTCAACGCCGACGACCCGAGCGGGCGTGAAATTGTGCGGATACTGGTGCGCAACGGGCACCGGGTGGTCATCTGCGGCAGACACGCCACCGATCTGACGAGGATGCTGCACGGCTATGACGCTGATGAGGTCATGGCCATCGCCGCCGACGCCGCCGATCCGCGCCAGCTACGCGAGCTGTGCCGGCGCGCGACCGATCGCTTCGGCACCGTCACCACGATTCTGGATGCTGCCGCAGGTCGGCAAATGCCGCGACTGCGGCTTGCTTCCTAGAGCCGATCAACGGCGGCACCGTTCCCTCAGGCCATCCAGTAGGCCTGGGCTTTCATCGCCCTGCGAGGGATGCCGTAGTGCTCCTTGAGGACCTGCGCCACCTCGCGAGTGGTCCGGGTGTCGCACGCCACCCATCCGAAGAAATCGGGGGCATCAAAGGCAGCCTCACGCACCACCTGGACCAGCGATCGGTCGCCGTGGCGATCTATCCAGACCGCATTCCCCTTCACCGGCAGCGTCTTGTCGCTCTCATGCGCGGCCTCCAGGAACACCGTGGCGGGGCTGTCGCCGATCGCTTCCAGCAGGGAGTTGATCGCGGGCAGGGACGCGGTGTCGCCGACGATGATGTATCCGCGCGGAGCCGGAACGGGCAGCTCGAAGTGGCTGCCCAACACCGTGGCCTCGATGGTGTCTCCTACCAGGGCCGCCTGCGCCCAGCGCGCCGCCATCCCGTCGTGCAGCGCGAATTCGATATCGACGGTGTCGGCCTGCGGGTCCGGGTTGACCAGCGTGTATCCGCGCTGGTGCAGCTTCTCCCCGTCCGAGAACCACAACCGGATCCACATGGTCGGGTGAATGTCCCGGTCCTGCAGCAGGCCGCCCGCGGAGAAGCTGAGCCTCACATAGTTGTCGGTCAGCTCGCGCCGGCCGGTCACTGTTAGCTGGAAATCGCCGGCCCGTAACAATTTGAGAACCGCGCCTTGCCACCCACGTGTCGGTTGCGTCACTGTGCTCGGCATTACACCCTCCTCGATTCGCTGAGTGCGCTTTTAGCTTAGGCTAGCCTAACCATCCTGACCTGCGCAGGGCTAGGGTTAGCCATCGACACTTAGGTAAGGGAATGCTAATCTCTTGCCGAGCAGGCAACGGTGCCATGAACAAAGGCGATAGATGAGCACTCGCGAACGAGTTAATCAACTCGAACGCCCGGGTGTGGCGACAGTCACACCAGTGTTCATTGCTGATGGGTTAGAACACCGAAGTGATCACCGCTACCAAATATGGAGTGGCGGTGCCGAGGGTGGGCGATGTGCTTCAAGTTTGCCAGCTGCTCCGGACATAGAGGCGAGGAACTATTCACGTTCGCGACCCGACTACTCCAGTCAGCGAGCGTGTCGATCGGGTGAAGGGCTGTAAGTGGATATTCGTGAACGAGTTGGCCAGCTGGACCGTGCGGCGCCGGCGGTGAATCCGTCAGCCCGCATCGACCCGGAACTAGAGAGCCGATTCGCAACCTGTTGCCGCGCGCTCGGTCTGTCCGTTAATGACAGGCGGCGTCCTGCAGATTTGCCAGCAGCGCGTTACGGCTTCACGTCGCTGTGCCGAACGGCTCAGGATCACTGTGATGTCTGGGTCGGCCTGGCCGCATCCGGGGGCGCCACCGTCGACGTGCTGGAGGCGATCTCCGAGACTGCGGCGACCGCTGGGCATCTTCAGCATGCGGTGAACCTGCACCCGGGCGACCTCACCTTCCTCTACGACACCGGGCTCTACCTCGAGTTCCGCGCCAGCGGACCCGACGACTATCACCTCGCCTACGCGGCGGCCCTCGTGGACAAGGGTGACTACGTCAAGGCTGCCGAGCTGATCGCCGCCGTAACCGAGCGACGCCCCGGATGGTTCAACGCCCGCTGGGCCGCTGTCGCCATGCAGAATCGGGCCGAACGTTGGTCCGATGTCGTCACGCTGCTGACCCCAGTTGTCACCGATGCGTCGTTGGACCCCACCACGTCCCACGCCGTACGGATCACCCTGGGTATTGCCCTCGCCAAGCTCGGCATGGTCAATCCCGCCCTCTCCTACCTCGAAGACCCCAGTGGTCCCATCGAGGTAGCAGCCACCGACGGCGCACTGGCCAAGGCGCTCAACCTGCGCCACCACGGTGACGAAGAGACCGCAACCGAGGTGCTCCAGGATCTGTACGCGGCCAATCCGGAGAACACCGAGATCGAGCATGCGCTCACCGATCCGAGCGTGGGTCTGCACACCACGACCGCCGCGCGTATCGCTGCCCGTACCGATCCCTGGGACCCCGAAACCGAGCCCACCGAAGAGGATTTCATCGATCCTGAGGCTCACGAGCGCAAGGCGATCCTGCTGGCCGAGGCCGAGCAACAGCTCAGCGAATTCATCGGCCTGGAGCAGGTGAAAGACCAGGTCTCACGACTCAAGAGTTCCGTGGCGATGGCGCTGCGGCGCCAGGATCGCGGACTTGCCGTTGGCCACCGCACCCACCACCTGGTGTTCGCGGGCCCTCCCGGCACCGGTAAGACCACCATCGCGCGTGTGGTCGCCAAGATCTATTGCGGCTTGGGGCTTCTCAAGCGCGAGAACGTCCGCGAGGTACACCGCGCCGACCTCATCGGTCAGCACATCGGTGAAACCGAAGCCAAAACCAACGCTGTCATCGACAGCGCGCTCGACGGTGTGCTGTTCCTCGATGAGGCATATGCGTTGGTGTCCACCGGCGCCAAGAATGACTTCGGTCTCGTCGCCATCGACACCCTGCTGGCCCGCATGGAAAACGACCGCGACCGCCTGGTCGTGATCGTCGCCGGATACCGCGCCGAGCTGGACCAGTTCCTCGACACCAACGAAGGTCTGCGCTCCCGCTTCACGCGGTCCATCGAATTTCCCTCGTACGCACCGCCGGAGCTCGTCGAAATCGCATCGGCCATGGCGTCCGTGCGCGACAGCAAGTTCGACGAGGGCGCCGCTGATGCGCTGCTCACCGCCTTCTCGGCGATGTGTGCCGCAGAGGCTCCCGATACCCGCGGCATCGCACGCCGCAGCATCGACGTCGCCGGTAACGGTCGATTCGTCCGTAACGTCGTGGAACGCTCCGAGGAGGAACGTGAACACCGCCTTGACAACTCAGGCGCCGAAGAATTCAGCGATGACGACCTCATGACGGTCACCGTCGAGGACGTGCAGGCATCGGTGGAGGCCATCGTCGCCGGCCTCGGGCTGTCGGCTCCCGGGACGCCGGTCCAGAAATGAGCGATAACCGAGACAACAACGCGAACTCCGAGCGCCGGGCCTTCGCATCACGCACTCCGGCCAGTGAGAACCCCGAACCACTGAAGTACCGTCGCGGGTTCGTCACCGGGCATCAGGTCACCGGATGGCGATTTGTCATGCGTCGCATAGCATCTGGCGTTGCACTACACGACGCCCGGATGCTCGTTGATCCGCTGCGTACCCAATCCCGCGCATTCAGCATGGGCGCCGTCATCGTCGTCACCGGACTTGTCGGGTGCTTCGTCTTCAGCCTGCTGCGCCCCTCGGGTATCGCCGGTACCGATCCGGTGCTGGCCGACCGGTCGACCGCGGCGCTCTATGTCCGGGTGGGTGACAACCTGCACCCGGTGCTCAACCTCACCTCGGCCCGTCTCATCGCAGGCAAGTCCGTGGATCCGACGATGGTCAAAAGCACTCAGCTCGACCAGTTTCCGCGCGGAAATCTGATCGGTATTCCGGGCGCACCGGAGCGCATGGTGCAGGCCAAGAGCACCGATGCCGCCTGGGCGGTGTGCGAGTCCACCGAAAACCGCGCCGTGACCGTGATCGCCGGAGCATTGGATACCAGTGGGGACAAGGCCTTCGACCTCCCCCGCGACCGTGCCGCGGTGGTGTCCTCTGACGCGGGTACCTGGCTGCTGTGGGATGGGAAGCGCAGCGCGCTCAACCTCGGCGATGTCGCCGTCACGAGCGCTCTGGGCCTCACCGCGCCACCGGCCGTGCGCCCCGTGACCACCCGCCTGCTCAACGCGATTCCCGAGGCTCCGGCACTCGTGGTTCCCCCCATCCAGGGAGCCGGGACGCCGACCGCTTATCCGTTGCCGGTCGCGGCGCCCATCGGCTCGGTGCTGGTGAGCTCCTCCACCGACAACACTCCGGTGTACTACGCGGTGCTAGCCGATGGCGTGCAACAGGTTTCACCGGTGATCGCATCGGTGCTGCGCAACGCGAACTCATATGGTCTGGAACAGCCACCGCGGCTGACCGCCGACCAGACGGCGCACTTGCCGACGTCCTCGGCGATCGATACCAGGGTGTTCCCCAGCGCCGCCATCAAGCCGCTGGCCGCCAACGAGGATCCGGTGCTGTGCTCACGGTTCACCAGGACGGCCGACGCCTCCTCGGATTCGTGGTCGCTACTTGCAGGTTCGGTTCTGCCCCTTTCTGATTCGGTGCACACCGTGCAGCTGATCTCCTCCGCGTCCACCCCGACGCGGGTCGCCATCACTCCCGGCATCGGATACCTGGTGCAGCCCGGCGGTGCCGGTGGGTACCAGTGGATATCCGATACCGGTGTGCGTTACGGCATCGATACCGAGGCCGAGGGCGACAAGACCCTCGAGGCACTCGGCCTGCACAAGCCCGCACTCACCATCCCCTCGTCGATTCTGGATCTGTTCGCCTCCGGGCCATCGCTCTCACGTGCCGATGCCCTGCTCGCGCACGACAGCCTGGCTCCGACCGATCGGCCGGCCACGCGCATCCAGACCGACAACCCATCTGCTCAGGCACAGGAGTCCCGTTGAGCCGTCTCATTTTCGAACCCCATCGGCGTGTAGCGCCTCCCGCGATACCCGATGCCACGGTGACCGTAGAGGCACCACCACAACTGCCTCGGGTGATTCCGCCATCGTTCCTGCGCCGTGCCATGCCGGTTGTGATCGTGATCCTGATCGTCGGCATGGTGGTCGCACTGGTCGCCTCCGGGATCCGGCTCATCTCCCCGCAGACGCTGTTCTTCCCGTTCGTGCTCCTGCTGGCCGCGACCGCGTTGTACCGCGGAGGCGGTGACAAGGTCCGCACCGAGGAGGTCGACGCCGAGCGCGCCGACTACCTGCGGTACCTGTCGGTGATTCGTGAAAATCTGCGCACCCACGCCACACAGCAACGCAAGGCGCTGGAATGGTCGCACCCGGATCCCGAAGAGCTCACCACTGTTCCCGGCACCCGGCGTCAGTGGGAACGCGACCCCGGCGACGACGACTACCTGGTAGTGCGCGCCGGACGTCATGATCTCCCCCTGGCCAGTCCGGTACGCGTCAAGGACATCGCCGACGAGATCGATCTGGAGCCGGTGAGCCACAGCGCGTTACGCGGACTGCTGGACACCCAGCGCACGGTGCGCAGCGCACCGCTGGGCATCGACCTGAACAAGGTTTCGCGCATCACGGTGCTCGGCGATGACGACATCGTCCGCGCCTCGATCCGATCCTGGGTGACCCAGGCAGCCACTTTCCATGATCCGACGCTGCTGACCGTGGCGATGGCCGGCCCGGGTGTGGAGGACAGCGACTGGTCGTGGCTCAAATGGCTTCCCCACGTGGATATCAGCGGTGAGGTCGACGGCGTTGGCCCGGCACGCTACCTGCGCCGCACAGGTGCCGAGCTGTTCGAGGCACTGAAGCCGGTGCTGTCCGAGCGCGCGCTGTTCGGGGCCGAATCCGGCGCCCACAAGCATCTGCTGATCATTCTCGACGACCCGACCTATGATCTGAACGGCGTGAACTCGCCGATCCCGGCAACCGGACTGGACGGCGTCACCGTCATTCAGCGGGCGGACGGAAGTGACTGCGCTACCAAGCTTCCGGAGTACCTCAACCCGGAACGTCCTGTGCTGCAGGTCAATCGGAACGGCGTGAGCGCACGAATCACCCGGTGGAACGGCAACGACTGGCAGCCGTACATCGACGAGGCCGATCAGCTCACGCTCGGAACCGCATCGCACGTGTCCCGGCGGCTCTCCCGTTGGGATTCCAATCCGACGCATCCAGGCCTGCGATCGGCCGCCACCGGTGGTGCGACCTTTACATCGCTGCTCGGTATCGAAGACGCGTCCCAGCTGGATGTGCCTGCCCTGTGGTCGCCGCGTACGCGTGACGAAGAGCTTCGCGTGCCGATCGGCGTGACCGCCTCCGGCGAGCCGCTGATGTTCGACCTCAAGGACGAGGCCGAGGGCGGCATGGGACCGCACGGACTGATGATCGGCATGACCGGCTCCGGTAAGTCCCAGAGCCTGATGTCGATTCTGTTGTCACTGCTGACAACGCATTCGGCCGACCGTCTCATCGTGATCTACGCGGACTTCAAGGGTGAAGCGGGAGCCGATATCTTCCGCGACTTCCCACAAGTCGTCGCCGTGATCTCGAACATGGCCGAGAAGCGCTCTCTGGCGGATCGTTTCGCCGACACGTTGCGTGGCGAGGTTGCCCGGCGCGAGAACCTGCTCAAGCAGGCCGGCCGCGATGTACAGGGCAGTGCCTTCAACTCGGTCCGCGAATACGAGGATGCGATCGCGGCCGGTCACGACCTGTCCCCCATCCCCACACTGTTCGTGGTCGCCGACGAATTCACCCTGATGCTCCAGGATCATCCGGAGTACGCCGAACTGTTCGACTACGTCGCACGCAAGGGGCGCTCGTTCCGGATTCACATCCTGTTCGCGTCACAGACCCTCGACGTCGGCAAGATCAAGGACATCGACAAGAACACCTCGTACCGCATTGGTCTGAAGGTGGCCAGCCCCAGCGCATCTCGGCAGATCATCGGAACCGAGGACGCGTATCACATCGAATCGGGCAAGGACCACAAGGGCGTTGGTTTCCTGGTGCCCGCCCCCGGGGCGGTGCCCATCAAGTTCCGCAGCACCTATGTCGACGGCGTTTACGAGCCACCGTCCAGGACCACGACCATCGAGATCCACGCCACTCCGCAGCCCAAGCCGTTCACGGCGCTGCCGGTGGCCACCGATCCGACCACAGTGATCGTCAAGGGTGGATCCGACCAGCCACAACAACCGGCACGCAAGCTGATCTCCACCGTCGGCGCCCAGCTGGCCAAGGTGGGTCCGCGTGCACCCGAGCTGTGGCTGCCGCCGCTGGACACCGCGATCCCGTTGGCAAGTGTGTTGAGCCAGACCGGCATCCCGGCACGCCAGCTGCGCTGGCCGCTCGGCGAGATCGACAAGCCGTTCCAGATGCGTCGCGATCCGCTGATCTTCGACGCGACCTCGGCGGCCGGAAACGTGATCATTCACGGTGGCCCGAAGTCCGGGAAATCGACTGCCCTGCAGACGTTCATGCTGTCGGCGGCCGCGTCGCACTCCCCCCGCGACGTCACGTTCTACTGCATCGACTACGGCGGCGGGCAATTGCACGCGCTCGAAGGACTGGCACATGTCGGTAGCGTCGCCAGCGCCCTGGAGCCCGAGCGCATCCGGCGCACCTTCGGTGAGCTGGAGCAGCTTCTGGCCTATCGCCAGCGTCTGTTCCGCGACCGCGGCATCGCCTCGGTGAGTCAGCTGCGCACACTGCGTGACAGCGATCGCACACTGGACGACGGGTACGGCGAGACGTTCCTGATCGTGGACAACCTGTACGCGTTCAGCCGCGACAACACCGATCAGTTCAACACCCGGAATCCGCTGCTGGCCCGCCTTACCGAACTGGCCAACGCCGGGCTGTCATACGGCATCCACGTCGTGATCACGACACCGAACTGGATCGAAGTGCCTCTCGCGATGCGCGATGCTCTCGGGCTACGTCTGGAACTCAAGCTGCACGACTCGGCAGACAGCAACGTGCGGGTACCCGGTGCGCTGCGCCGCCCCGCCGAGAGCGTGCCGCACGATCAGCCCGGACGCGGCCTGACCATGCAGGCCGAGCATTTCCTGTTCGCGGCGTCCGACGCCAAGGACGTGGAATCGGTCAACGCCAACTACCCCGGGGCCAAGGCTCCTGCCGTCCGCCTGCTGCCGGCAGACCTGGCACCGGACGCCATCGGTCCGCTGTACCCGGGACGCGAGCAGGTGGTCATCGGTCAGCGCGAGCAGGATCTGGCGCCAGTGGCTCTCGACTTCGCCCACAACCCGCTCCTGATGGTGCTGGGCGATACCGGATCGGGCAAGACGACGCTGTTGCGGCACATCATCCGTACGGTCCGCGAGCACTCGGCACCCGACGAGGTGGCATTCACCGTCCTGGACCGGCGTCTACATCTCGTCGATGAGCCGCTGTTCCCCGACAACGAGTACACCCCCAACATCGACCGGATCACCCCGGCGATGATGGGCCTGGGTGCCCTCCTGGAGAAGCGCCGGCCACCGGCCGGACTGTCCCCCGAGGAACTGCACAACTGGGTGTCACGCGGAGTGACCGCACAGCGGCACTACCTCATCATCGATGACGTCGACCAGATTCCCGATGCGCCCGCCGTCAGCGGTCCATACATCGGGCAGCGTCCCTGGAACCCGATCACGGGCCTGCTCGCCGAGGCTCGCGAGCTCGGCCTGCGAGTGATCATCACCGCGCGTGCCACCGGTTCCGGGCACATACTGATGACCAACCCCATGTTGCGCCGTTTCCACGAACTGCAGGCCAACACCCTGATGTTCAGCGGTAGCCCGCAAGACGGTGGCCGTATCCGTGGACATCGCTTCGAGCGTCTGCCTGCGGGCCGCGGCGTTCTGTTGTCAGATAACGATGTCCCGACATATGTACAGACCGTTAATCCATTCGTCAGTGAGCACGCTGCTCAAGGAAGGGAGTACCCACGATGAATCTGAATGTCATTCCGGAAGGTCTGCTTGCCACCAGTGCTGCGGTGGAGGCGCTGACCGCGCGTCTGGCCGCCGCACATGCTGCTGCCGCGCCGGTGATCGGTGCGGTGGTACCGCCGGCGGCCGATCCGGTGTCGTTGGAGACCGCGGCCGGTTTCAGTGCCCGCGGTGTCGAACACACCGGGGTGGCCGCGCTGGCTGTTGAGGAACTGGGCCGGGCCGGTCTGGGTGTTTCGGAGTCCGCAGCCAGCTACACCACCGGAGATATGCAGGCCGCGGCAACGTACATGATCGCGCGGGGCTAGATTCCGTGTCCGCCCCCATCTGGATGGCTTTCCCGCCCGAGGTCCACTCGGCGCTACTGAGCGCTGGACCCGGGCCGGGAGCACTGTTGGCGGCAGCCGCGCAATGGCAAGCACTCTCGGTGCAATACACCACTGCCGCAACGGAGTTGACGCAGCTGCTCGCTGCCACCAACGCCGGGCCCTGGCAGGGGCCCAGCGCCACCCAGTACGTCGTCAGCCACGCACCATATCTGGCCTGGCTGACCCAGCAGAGCGCGCTGAGCGCCACCAATGCCGTGCTGCACGAAACCAGTGCCGCCGCCTACACGACGGCTCTGGCCGCGATGCCGACGCTGGCCGAGCTGGCGGCCAACCACATGATTCATGGCGTGCTATTGGCCACCAATTTCCTTGGTATCAACACCATTCCGATCGCGCTCAATGAGGCGGACTACATCCGGATGTGGGTCCAGGCCGCCACCACCATGGGCGTCTACCAAGGGGTTTCCACGGCCGCTGTGGCGTCGGTCGCGCCGACGACACCCGCGCCGATGATCATGGCTCCGGGCGGCGAGGTGACGTCACGGATGGCTGACATGTCGGGCCTGGCCGCGCAGGCGCAGGCTGCCGAATCCGGCACCGCGCTGGACGACAGCGAGAGCTTCTTCGAGAAGCTGATGCGGCAGATTCAGGAGTTCTTCACCGACCCGCTCGGCACCTTGCAAAGGATCTTGCAGGACTTCCTGCGCAACCCACTCGAAGCGCTCGTGGCGTGGGGTCCGCTGTTGTTCTTCATCGCGTACGAGGCGTTCTTCATCCCCTTCGGGTTCACCTTCTGGGGCGTCATGCTGTCGGCTCCGCTGTGGCTTCCCCTGCTCCTGATCGGACTGGCGCAGTTGATCAACCCGGTTCCGGTCGACGCCGACGTACCTGGGGAGGAACCCGCGCCGCAACCAGCCCAGGTCGTGCGCAACTCACCTCAGCAGCAGCCGTTTGCGATGGGCGGAATGCCCGGAAGCGGCGGCACGGCAATTACCAGCGGTACGGGTGCACCGTCCGCCCCCGCGACACCGGCTTCGCCTGCTGTCGCGGCGGTGACTCCTGCCTACATGGTGTACGCGGCACAGGAGGATCCGCCGGCGGCGCGGTTTGGGCCGACATTGAATGAAGGTGCAGGTGCCAAGGCGCCGGCTGCGGGGATCTCCGCGGCCGCCGCGGCCGCAGCGTCGGCGCGTTCACGTGCCCGCCGCAAGCGTGGTGCGCGGATCAAGGATCCGGCCCCGCAGTTCATGGACATGAATTCCACAGTGGACCCGGACTTTTCGGAACCGGCAGCGCGTCAGCCCGCTGGTGTCGGGGCTTCTTCTCGCGGCACTGGTCAGCTCGGCTTTTCCGGGACGGTGTCCAGGAGTACCTCGAGCACCAGCGCGGCCGGTCTGATCGAACGCGAAACATCGGCCGAGGCCATCGACGGTTCGCGTACCGCCCCGATGCTGCCCACCACCTGGGGCACCGACGCGAACGTGGATCCCCAGGACAGCGCCGAAGGGGGGCCTCACAGCTGAGCGGCCACGAACAACCAGAAATCACCGACAACACAACACGATTGAGGAGATGAATATGAGTTTGCTTGATGCACACATTCCGGCGCTGATCGCCGCGGAGGGCACTTTCGGGGCCAAGACCGCATTGATGCGTTCGACGATCTCGCAGGCCGAGCAGGCCGCGATGTCGGCCCAGGCCTTCCACGTCGGAGAGTCTTCGGTGGCCTTCCAGGCCGCACACGCCCGGTTCGTGGAAGTCGCCGCAAAGGTCAACGCCCTGCTCGATATCGCCCAGCTCAACCTCGGCGATGCCGCAGCCACCTACGTGGCCGAAGACGCCGCCGCCGCCAGCCGCTACATCGGCGTCTAACCCACACACGCACAAGGAAGGGAACACAGCAGATGTCGCAGATCACTTTCAACTACCCCGCCATGCTGGCCCACGCCGGCGAGATGAACACCTACTCCGGTGTACTGACCGCCCTGGGAGCAGACCTGGCCGCCCAGCAGGCCTCCCTGCAGGCTGCCTGGCACGGTGATACCTCCATGAGCCAGGCCGCCTGGCAGGCTCAGTGGAACACCGCCATGGAAGAGCTCATCCGCGCTTACCGCGCCATGGGCACCACCCACGAAACCAACACCCTGTCCATGAACGCCCGCGACATGGCAGAAGGAGCCAAATGGGGCGCATAAACGCCCTTGGTGCTCCAGCACCTGATCGTGCGATGAACCAGGCCACCCGGTCGCCGGACGCCGTCGAGCTGACGGTCGACCAGGCCTGGTTCCTCGCAGACACCTTGAGCGCCGGCACCTTTCCCTGGGTGCTGGCGATCACGGTCCCCTTCCGGGATGAGGCACAGCGTGCCGGCTTCAATGCTCAGCGCGTCCAGGAACTCACCCGTGCCGGTGTGCTCAGCGCCGACGGTGCGGTGGATCCTGCCGTGGCGGGATGGATCCGCACCGTGTGCCGCCCCGACCGTTGGCTCGAACTGCGTTATGTCGCGGCAGGTTCGGAGAATCCGGACGTGATGCGCGGCATCATCGCGTACAAACAATCACAGGGTCGTGCGCAGACCGTGGTGTCACTGCGCAATGCCCACCTGATCACCTTCACGGCGGTCGACGCCGACGACCCTTCGGCGCTTGTCCCCAGTGTGGTCGCCGGACTGCGCTGGCGCGCACCCGCACGGTTCCCCGAATTCACACTGCCCACCCACGTGGGCGCCAAGGCCGATGAGCAGCTGCGTTCCGGCGCCTCACTGGCCGATGTCATGGGATACCTGGGCGTCCCTCCCACCGCACAGGCTGTGGTGGAATCAGCGTTCATCGGAAACCGCAACTATGTTGAAGTAGTTGCCGGACAACGTGATAACGCAACCCAGCAGACTTCCGAGGTGGGTATCAGCGTGGTCGACACCAGCGCTGGACGCATCCTCGTCAGCCCGCACCGCGCGGGCGACGGCACCTGGCTGTCGACCTTCGCACCCGGAACCCCATTCGCGATCGCGGTAGCCGTCGAGCAATTGATGGCCACGCTCCCGGACGGGCATTGGTTCCCGGACGCGCGATTGACCCGAGACTTCGACTGATGCTTTCCCTCTATTAGTTCCCTAGTGTGCTCCACCCCCCTATCGAGAGAGTCAAACGAAACACCATGTCTGACAACGCCGTGATGCCCATCGTCCGGGTAGCCGTGCTCGGTGAAGAAAAGCTGACCGAGGTCGCCTTGCCGACCCAGCTGCCGATGCGCGACATCATTCCCGCAGTTCACCGGTTGGTGGCCCCAGACGCCACCGAGGCCACCCCTCAGCAGCTGAGCCTGGCCCCGGTGAATGGCGCGCCGTTCAGTGCCGACGCGACCCTGGACACCGTGGGAGTCGTCGACGGTGACCTGCTGACGCTGCGTCCGACTCCCGTGGGACCCGCCGCGCCCGGCATCGTCGAGGACATCGCGGATGCGGCCGTCATCTTCTCCGAATCGCGTAAGCGCCCGTGGGGTGCCGAGCACATTGCTCGTGTCACCCGTGTGGGCGTCCTCGGATTAATCGTGGCGGCAACGGTTCTGGCGATCGTTCACAACATTCGCACCGGTTCCACGTTGAGCCTTGCCGGCCTGGCCGTGGTGGCGGTCGCCACCGCGATCGGGGCGCTGGTGGCACACATCCGGTCGCCTCGCCTCGGCGCGGAGCTGGCGATCACCGCCCTGGCTCCCATCGCCGGTGCGCTCGCCCTTGCCATCCCTGGAGATGCCCTGGCGCCGCGCGCCCTCCTGGGCGCCGCCGGGGTCGCCGCGTGGTCGCTGATCTACCTGATCGTGGCGCGCCAGCAGATCGCCTTCTTCACCGCCACCACGGTGCTGTCCATCGGTATCGCCGGTGCCGCTGGCGCCCAAATCCTGTGGAACCCGTCGCTTCTCACGGTGGGCTGCGGCCTGATCGTGGTGGGGCTGCTGGTCACCGTGCGTGCCGCACAGCTGTCGGCCTTCGCCGCCCGCTTCCCCCTGCCCACCATTCCCGCACCCGGTGACCCGACTCCCTCCGCTCCGGCGATGTCGGTGCTCAAGGACCTCCCGCGACGCGTTCAGCTGAGTGACTCACATCAGAGCGGATTCATCGCGGGCGCTTCACTTCTGGCCATCCTGGGATCACTGGCTCTGGTCGGCGGTTCGGCGCAGGCGAGCCCGTGGACCTGGTACCTGGTGGTCGCGGTGAGCGCCGGGGCAGCACTGCGCGCGCGCGTCTGGGATTCGGCGGTGTGCAAGGCCTGGCTGCTCGCGGTGCCCTTCGTGGTGACCTCCGCACTACTGGTGATCTTCGCCCTGGCGGGCCGTTACACCGGCGCACTGGCTGCGCTCGGGGTGCTGGCGTTCTTGGTCGCCGCGCTCACTGTCGTGGTGTTCAACCCGAAGATCGCTGAGGCAGAAAGCTACTCGCTGCCCAGCCGGCGGCTCCTGGGATTCCTCGCCTCGGGCATCGATGCCTCACTGCTGCCGGTCATCGCATACCTCACCGGACTGTTCAGCTGGATCCTCAACCGATGATCCGTTTCATGTCTGTGGGCGCCGTCGCCGCGATGCTGCTGGCGCTGTCTCCTATGACAGCACCGGCCGCGTACGCGGTGACACGTCCGGAGGCGGATCCCGCCGCCCTGCCTCGAGATTCGGCCCCCAGCGCAACAGCCGGTATGCAGTCCGCCGCGTGCACCACCACCGTGTTGACGCCGGGTACGGGGACCAGCGGAAAACCGTCCCCGGAATTCGAGGAGGCGTGGCGCTTCTCTCGCGGTGAGGGCCAGAGCGTCGCCGTCATTGACACCGGCGTACAACCCAGCGCGCGGCTGCGTGTCGAAGGTGGAGGCGACTACGTTCAGTCGACCAACGGACTGACCGACTGCGACGGACACGGAACCATGGTCGCGGGAATCATCGGCGGCCAGCCCGGCCCAGATGGATTCTCGGGCATCGCGCCGGCATCCAAGCTGATCTCGATTCGCCAGGAGTCCTCCAAGTTCTCTCCGCGAATCACCGGCGGCGATCCCAGCACGAACGGCGCCACCCACTTTGTCAGCACTCTGGCGCGGTCCATCGTGCATGCCGCGAACCTCGGCGCACGCATCATCAACATTTCCTCGGTCGTCTGCGTTCCGGCCGCCAAGCCCATCGACCAGGCCGCACTCGGCGCGGCGTTGCGTTACGCCGTCGAGGAGAAGGACGCCGTCGTCATCGCAGCGGCCGGTAACACCAGCGGCGGGGGCGCCAACTGCCAGCCGAATCCACTCAGCGGTTCGGGTACCGATCCGAGGAATTGGACTGGGGTGGAATCTGTTTCGGTTCCCTCCTGGTGGCAGCCATATGTACTGTCCGTCGGGTCGGTGTCCGCCGATGGCGCACCCTCGAAGTTCACGATGCCCGGTCCCTGGGTCGGCATCGCGGCAAATGGCGAGAACGTGACGTCGCTGTCCAACGACGAGGAAGGCGGGTTGGCCAACGGAATGGTCGGCCAGGACGGCAAGGCGCACCCCCTCTTCGGAACCAGTTATGCGACGGCCTATGTCTCGGGTGTCGCGGCGCTGGTGCGCAGCCGGTTCCCGGAACTCACCGCGAACCAGGTTGTCTCGCGGCTGCAACGGACTGCTCGTGACGCGGGCCGTTCTCCCTCCAACCTTGTGGGAGCGGGAACCGTCGATCCGGTAGCCGCGCTCACCTGGGACGTACCCGCAGACGGAACTGCTCCCGCAGGCCCCAGCGTCCGCGCCGTCGTTCCGCCGCCCCCACCCACCCCGGAAAATCCCCTTCCCCGGCAGCTCGCCTTCCTGGGCGCCGGTGTATGTCTGATCGCGGTGATCGTCGTCGCCGGGCTCAGTGCACGTCGCAGACAGGAGAGCACGAGTGAGTAAGAACGTGAAGCTATATCGACCCCCGGTGCCGTGCACGCTGCGGTTGACCTTGGTGGCAACGCTGGTCGCAGCGGGTGCGTTCGCCCTCTACCGCCGGGACCCCGCCGACCGCTGGATCGCCATCACCGCCGGAGTGCTGGCACTGGTGCTGCTGGTGTGGTGGCGTGGCACCTTCCTCACCGACATTCTCGGACGATTCACGAAGCTGCTGACCCGCAGAATCTCTGGGAGGTCCTCCGCGAACACCCCTCAGATTGCCGCAGCGGGCGTCGATGCGCGCACCACGGTGGCACTCGAGCTCTCAGCACCCGCATCGGATGAGGAGGTCCCGCTCGGGCTCCTGTCCGGATACCTGGATCGCTACGGCGTACGGTGCTCATCAATCCGGGTCACGACCGCCGGGATAGCCGGCACCGAGAACAAGACCTGGGTGAGCCTGACCCTGAGCGCGGCGGACAACCTTGCGGCATTGCAGGCACGTTCTTCCCGAATCCCTTTGCGTGAGACCGCCGATATCGTGGGACGCCGACTCTCCGATCACCTACGCGAACTGGGGTGGCAGATCAATGCCGCAGAGAACCCCGGCACGCCACTGCCGGAGGAAGTCAAGGAGGGCTCCCGCGCCGTCACTGACGATCACGGATACCTGGCCGCCTACCGCGCCACGGTGAACGACGATCTGCCGAACACTCTCGGAAGCATCTGGGGTGCCCCACTACCGGAGCGCTGGACGGTCCTCGAGCTCACCGGAACCACCGATGCTCCGCTGCTGACCGTGGTGTGCGCCTTGCGCACAGACGAGAAGCCAGAGTCACGCGCGCCATGGGGCGGGCTGACGCTGTGCTGGGGCGAGCACCTGCCTGTCCTGCAGGCGATGAACCCGCTGTCGCCCAACTCCTTCGGCGTAGCCGGGACCCCGGTCACCGTAGAGTTCCTCGACAACCTCGCGCCGCAGAACGAGGCACAGGCACTGGTCTGATCACTCCCGATCGGGGAAAACCAAACCTGATGCGTAAGTCTCCTTGACGACCTGAAGGTGTGCCCAGCTATCCACCGCCCGAACGCCCGGTGTGGATCTGATCGTGTCGAGCAGTTCGACAAGCTGCCGTGCGGTAAACGCCCGGACAGTACCGACGAGGTCGAAACGTCCGAGCGTGCGCGCCACGAAAATGACCGACGGCATGGCCGCGATGCGCTGGGCCACCTCGGGGTGGGCGCCACCAAGCCGTACCCCAAAGCCCAAGGCGGGCTGCCTGTCTCGGCCGGAATGCCTCACCACGGCCCCGATCCGAACAACCTGCGATTCGGTCAAACGCAGCATCCGGCGCCGGACGCCGGCCGCTGAAAGGCCAACCGCCCCAGCGAGATCAACGTAGGAGGCACGACCGTCGCTCTGAAGCGCCTTGAGCAGGGCTAGGTCCGTGCCGTCCACGTGTGTCTGCACATCTCCCACCGGGCCTATCACATCGCGGACTACCTCGATGTAAGTGAGAGTGTCGATACCGACGACTGCCTCCAGTGCACGTAGCTCTGAGACTCCCTTGTCTATGTCGTGCGCTGACCCGGCACGTATCTCAGCGACAAGTCCGTACTGACCGGTTGTCACGGAGAGAAAGGGAATGTCGTCTCGGCGCGCTATCTGGGCGGCGATCTCCACGGCCGGCCCGTCCACAGTGATACCGACGTGAGCCAGTGCACCACGACCGATTACGGCCGGGTGCACCACGCCGCGAACCTCCACCTCACCGCTGGACAGCAGTCGGTGAATCCGCGCTGCCGCCGCCGACCGGGACAGGCCGACCTCCTGAGCGATGTCGCGATGCGACAGCCGACCGTCGATCTCCAGGAGAGCCACAATGCGCTCATCGATTTCGTCCATCGGTGACTCCCTCGTCAAATTTCCGCGAGATTTTTCGGCGCTACAGGACAGTCATTTCTAAATTCCACACACCACCATGCTGACTATTTCATTCGAATAGTGCAGCTCTACCGTCATATCACAATCAGTAACCGGCCTGTAACGAAGGAACTGCTTGCAGAAGGTCCACCACGACCATAAGGTGACCCGCACCACATCTCACCGAGCGAGGACGGCGATGACAGCAGATGCATATGCCCCCGTTCCCAAGGTCATCGAGGTAGAGGCACACGGTGTCGAGCCCATTCCCGGGGCGGAACGCCTCGCAAGACCGCTCGATCTATTCCGACTGATATTCGGTGGTGCCAACACCATTGCGACGGTGGTACTGGGCAGCTTCCCGATCATCTTCGGCCTGTCCTTTCGGGATGCACTGCTGGCCACGGTCACCGGATTGGTGCTCGGGGCCGCGATCCTGGCCCCGATGTCACTTTTCGGCGCCCGCAATGGCACCAACAACGCCGTTTCTTCGTCGGCACATCTCGGCGTGCATGGCCGCGTCGTGGGGTCGTTCCTGTCGCTGCTCACCGCGGTGGCGTTCTTCTCGATCTCCGTGTGGACGTCCGGGGACGTCCTGGTGGGCGGCGCAAGCCGGGCAATCGGTCTGCCGAACAACGGATTTACGGTCGCGGCTGCCTACGCCGTCTTCGCGTTGCTCGTACTTGTCGTGTGCATCTACGGGTTTCAGTTCATGCTGCTGATCAACAAGATCGCGGTGATCTCCGCAACGGCACTGTTCATGATCGGACTCGCCGCCTTCTGGCCCCTCTTCGATTCCGGCTATGCCGGCGTCTTCGGGCCCACCGCGGATCCAGGCACTAACGCCCTGTACTGACCCGCGTTCGTCGGGGCCGTCCTCATCGTTATGGCCAACCCGGTGTCCTTTGGTGCCTTTCTCGGCGATTGGACCCGCTACATACCGCGCAATACCCCTGCGTGGCAGCTGATGTCGGCCTCCTTTCTTGCCCAGATCGCCACCTTGATGCCGTTCCTCTTCGGTGTGGTGACAGCCACCGTGGTCGCCACCAACGCACACCAGTTCCTGGAGCAGGGCAACTACGTCGGCGGCCTCTTGGCGGTCTCCCCCGACTGGTACTTCGTACCTATCTGTCTCATCGCTCTCATCGGCGGCATGTCAACCGGAACCACAGCCCTTTACGGCACCGGACTGGACTTCTCGAGCGTCTTCCCACGCTTCAACCGAGTGCAGGCGACGGTATTGATCGGTTCCATCGCCATCGCCTTCATCTTCACCGGACGGTTCGTCTTCAATGTGGTGCAAAGCATTTCGACCTTTGCCGCACTCATTGTCACTTGTACCGCACCGTGGATGGTGGTGATGATGCTCGGTTGGTTCAGCCGCCGCGGGTGGTACGACTCCGACTCACTACAGGTGTTCAACCGGGGGCAGCGCGGCGGCAGGTACTGGTTCACCCGCGGCTGGAACTGGCGTGGGCTCGGGCCGTGGTTGGTGGCAGCAGCGCTGAGCATCTGCTTCGTCAACCTGCCAGGGCAATTCGTTGGTCCCCTGGGCAACCTCGCGGGCGGGGTCGACCTCAGCATCCCAGTCGGCCTGGGCCTTTCCGCCCTCCTGTATCCGGCCGCCCTCGTGCTGTTCCCCGAGCCACGCGATGCATTCGGACCTGACGGGCCCCGGTGCATTCCTGCCGGTCCCCCTGCCCAGATTCCCATCACCACATCAGAGACGTCAGTTCAAGGAGTTTCGCCATGACCACGATAGGACCCATCGACGCCTCCAAGACGCCACGCTTTGCGGGATTGGCGTCTTTTGCACGGCTCCCACGCCTAGACCAGGTTTCCCGCGCCGATATCGTGGTTGCGGGAATACCGTTCGACTCGGGGGTGTCCTATCGTCCCGGTGCCCGGTTCGGCCCTAGCCATGTACGCGAGTCCTCACGACTGCTTCGCCCCTATCACCCGACGCTCGATGTCTCACCATTCGATGTCGCACAGGTTGCCGATGCGGGTGATATCGCGGTGAACCCCTTCGACATACACCAAGCCATCGAGACCATCGAGGCCGCAGCCGTCGAATTGACCTCTGGTGGAAGCAGTCTGGTAACCATCGGGGGCGACCACACCATCGCGTTGCCGCTCTTGCGGGCGGCCGCTGCCAGCCATGGTCCGGTCGCGCTGGTTCATTTCGATGCGCACCTGGATACCTGGGACACCTACTTCGGCGCGGAATACACCCACGGCACGCCCTTCCGGCGTGCGGTCGAGGAGGGGATCCTCGATACCGAGGCTCTCACTCACGTCGGTACCCGAGGGCCGCTGTACGGCAAGAAGGACCTCGAGGACGACCGGCGTTTCGGCTTCGGGATCGTCACCGCCTCGGATGTCTACTACCAGGGCGTGACCGAGGTCGTCGAGAAGCTGCGCCAGCGCGTGGGTAACCGCCCCGTGTACGTATCGGTCGACATCGACGTACTGGACCCCGCACATGCGCCCGGCACCGGGACCCCGGAAGCCGGCGGCATCACCAGCCGCGAGCTGCTCGAGATCCTGCGCGGTTTCCGGGGGTTGAACATCATCGGAGCCGACGTGGTGGAGGTGGCCCCGGCTTACGACCATGCCGAGATCACCGGTATCGCGGCAGCACATGTCGCATACGACCTGGTATCGCTGTTGGCCCTGCGCCGGGAGGAAACTGCCCGTGCATGAACGCAACGGAGGCGACGTAGTGGTGGAAACACTTGCTGCACTGGGTGTTTCCCATGTCTTCGGCATTCCCGGTCAACACGCACTCGGATTGTTTGATGCGCTCCGGCGTAGCGACCTGAAATTCATCAGCTCCCGGGTCGAGAACAATTCCGTGTTCGAAGCCGACGGCTATGCCCGAGCCACCGATGAGGTCGGTGTGCTCTTTCTGTCCACCGGGCCCGGCGCGCTCACCGCGCTGGGAGCATTGCAAGAGGCGCACGCGACGGCCGTCCCCCTGCTGGTGATCGCCAGCCAGGTTCCGCGCGCCGGGCTCGGGCTCCGCAAGGGCATGCTGCACCAACTCGACGACCAGCCGCGCAGCGCGGCGAACGTCACCAAGAGCACCGCACTCGCCCGCGAATCAACGCAGATTCCCAGCCTGCTCGCCGATGCCTGGGCCCTCGCCCAGTCCGCACCCGCCGGTCCCACCTGGGTGGAAATCCCCGAAGACGTGCTGCTGGAGACCACCCACGTTCCACCTGTGTCGACCGCGGTGGCACACATCGCCGAGCGACCGCCACGCCACGAACTGGTGGAAGAGGCTGTACGGCTTATCGACTCGTCCCAGCGGCCGGTCATCCTGGCGGGCGGCGGCGTGCGCCGTTCGGTTGGCGGCGCAGCCGCCCTCACCCAGCTTGCCGAGCGACTCGACTCTCCCGTGGTATCCACCGCCGGCGGAAAGGGCGCAATTCCCTTCGCGCATCCCTTATCCGCCGCTTCCTGGATCGAAGACCGACACACCACCGAGCTACTGAACGGCGCCGACGTATTGCTGGCCGTCGGCACCGCCATGGGTGAGGTGACAAGCAACTACTTCACTCTGCACCCGCGAGGCCGGCTCATTCACATCGACGCCGAACCACGGGTACTGGAAGCCAACCATCCCGGGTTGGGCATCCATGCCGACGCCGCGATGGCCCTGCGCGCCATCGGATCCCGCGTAACCCCGCGAGCCCCCGGCGCCGGGGCAGCCGTTGCCGCAGAACTTCGGAAGTCGGTACAGGACCGGCTCTCCGAACAAGGACTCGACGTCGAGCTGACTCTTATGCATGACCTCCGCACCGCCGTTCCTCCTGAGACGCATACCTTCTGGGACATGACCATTGCCGGGTATTGGGCATGGTCCGCGTGGGATCCGCTCAACGGCGCCTTCCACTCCGCGCAGGGAGCCGGCGGCCTGGGATTCGCGTATCCGGCAGCCATCGGCGCGGCCATCGGGACAGACGCACGGACCTTCGCGGTATCAGGCGACGGCGGTGCCATGTACTCGATCTCCGAGTTGGCGACCGCCTCCCAGCACGGCGCCAATGTCACCTGGCTGATTATCGACGATGGCGGATACGGCATCTTGCGGGAGTACATGAACGGTGCATTCGGCCAGGCCACCGCGACCGAGTTGGCTCGGCCAGATTTCGTCTCCCTGGCAAGGAGTTTCGGAGTACCAGCGCATTACGCAACACCCGCGTCGGTCGGCGAGATAGTCGCCGACACATTCACCACCGTGGGACCGGCAGTCGTGGTGCTGCGCTGCATGTTGCGCATGTTCGCCCCCACCCATCGATGAACACCTAACAGTCACACCAGAGGAATGACGCTATGGACAAGTCCGTCGATACAGCCATCATCGTCGTGTACCTCGGTGCCATGCTGGGATTCGGCTTCTGGGGTAAGAGCCGCACCAAAGACTCCGCCGACTTCCTCGTCGCAGGAAGGCGTCTCGGCCCGGCTCTATACACCGGCACCATGGCGGCCGTCGTCCTCGGCGGCGCATCCACGGTCGGAGGGGTTGGACTTGGTTACAAATACGGCATCTCTGGAATGTGGCTGGTGGTGGCCATTGCGGTGGGACTGCTGTTACTGAGCCTGGCATTCGCCGGTCGCATTCAGCGACTGCGCGTGTACACCGTCGCCCAGATGCTCAAACTGCGCTACGGCACCGACTTCACCTCGTGGTCCGGAATTGTCATGGCGGCATACACATTGATGCTGGCGGTCACCTCAACCATCGCGTACGCAACGATATTCACGGTGCTGTTCGACATGGGCCGCGCCGCCTCGGTGATCCTCGGGGGCGTCATCGTGATGCTGTACTCCGCGATCGGCGGCATGTGGTCGATCACCTTGACCGATATGGTCCAGTTCGCCCTGAAGACCATCGGAGTCTTTGCGCTATTGCTGCCCTTCACCTGGCACCGGGCGGGCGGACTCGATGGTATTCGCGCACGTGCCGCAGACAGCTTCTTCGATCCGAGCGCAATCGGTACACAGACCATCATCACGTACTTCGTTGTCTATAGCTTCGGAATGCTTATCGGACAAGATATTTGGCAACGCGTGTGCACGGCACGCTCACCCGGTGTCGCGAAGTGGGGTGGCACCGTCGCGGCAACGTACTGCTTGTGTTACGGAATCGCGGGTGCGCTCATCGGCATGGCCGCGTCCACCTTCTTACCGGATGTCAGTGCCCGGGACGACGTCTACGCAATCATCGCCGACAGCATCCTGCCCGCCGGGATCAGCGGACTGGTACTGGCGGCGGCAATCGCCGCAATGATGTCCACCGCATCGGGTGCACTCATCGCCACCGCGACGGTGGCCCGGACCGACATCACGCCACTGCTCGGTCTTGGCAAGTCCAGCACCACAGATTCCACCGACAAGGCCGATCAGGATGTGCACAGTGACCGCCGCTACGTGGTGGTACTCGGCACCCTGGTCATCGTGATCGCGGGCCTGCTCGACGACGTGGTCGGAGCGCTCACCGTTTCCTATGCCATCTTGGTCGGAGGACTACTGGTGCCGATTCTGGGCGGATTCCTCTGGAAACGAGCAACCGGAATGGGTGCGCTCTGCGCCATGATCGCCGGAACTGCCGTCACTGTAGGCACCATGGGCCTCTTCGGGCTTGCTGCCAATGAACCGATCTACTGCGGTCTAGCGGCCAGTGCCGTCGCGTATGGCGTCGGTAGCCTGTTGACCACCCCCACGCCGGCGGAGGTCTTGCAGACATGGTCTGGCCGTCTGGCACGGAAGAAACCCGAGAATGTGCTCGGTACCCTTTCGGAGTGATCGCAGGTTCGGCCAGACGTCTGGGAATGCTCGCCGCCACGCTGAGTCTCGTTCTCACAGGCTGCGGCCACGAGAACCCCGGCTCTGCGTCCTGGCCACCTGCCGGTGGGCGAGGCCCCTGCGCGGTGGCCAAAAAAGTCGATGTACCGGCCACCATGCGCGACGGCACCGTACTGCGTGCCGATGTCTACCGCCCTAAGCTCAAGGACCCCGTGCCGGTCATCCTGATGCGCACCCAGTACGGCAAAGGCAGCGCGCAGATCAAACCGTCGCGGTTCCAGACTCCCGACTGGTTCGCCTCACACTGCTACCTCGTGGTGGTGCAAGACGTTCGGGGGCAGGGCGCATCGGATGGGATATTCACCGAATTCGGCAATGACGGTAGCGACGGATATGACACCGTCGAATGGGCGGCCGGATTACCCGGCTCTACCGGCAAGGTCGGAATGTACGGGTCCTCCTATGTCGGCGCGACGCAATGGCTCGCCGCCACGACAACTCCCCCGCACCTGACAACCATCGTCCCGTCCAACACCGCATCCGACTACTACGACGGCTGGACCTACGAGGGCGGCGCGTTCCGGCTCGGCTTCGTGTTGCCATGGGCGATCGAGACAATCGCCACCACCGCGGCGAAGAACCGCGGCGACGACGCGACCGCCCGAGAGCTGGAAGCCGCCGCCACGGAGCCGGAACGCTGGCTCAAGTTTCTTCCGTACCAGGATCTTCCACCGATGCAGCCGGGCAATCCACACGTTGCTCCCTGGTACTTCGACTGGATCCGCCATTCGACCCGCGACGACTACTGGAAGCGGTGGAGCATCCGGGATCGGTACGAGAACGTGAAGGTGCCCGTCCTGCATTTCGAAGGCTGGTACGACGCGTTCCTGCGCGGAGGCCTGGAGAACTTCGCCGGCATGTCCTCGCGCGGCGGCTCAGCGGAGGCGCGCCAGCATCAGCGCATCGTCATCGGCCCGTGGGATCACCTCGCCTGGGGCCGCGAAACATCGAGTCCCTCGCCACTGCTGAAAGGCCTGGGGGCCGGAGCCAGCAGCCCCGTGAACGAGCTGCAATTGGCGTGGTTCGATCACTTTCTCAAGGGGGCCGACAACGGTGTCTCCGCCGACTCACCCCGCGTCGACTACTACCTGATGGGCGCCAACCGATGGAAGAGCGCCCCTGCCTGGCCACTGCCACAGACGGAGTGGACCGTGTATCACCTCGGCGGTCCCGGCGCGAAACACCATGGAACGCTGGGCAACTCGACCACACCTGGGGATCCACCTGACAGCTACCGCTACGACCCTGCCAATCCGGTGCCGAGCGCCGGCGGGCACTCGTGCTGTGCCGCGGATTCTGCCCCGGAAGGCCGATACGACCAGAACACCATCGAAGAGCGCCCCGACGTACTGACGTACACCGGCAAGCCACTCACCGCCGATACCGAGGTCACCGGGCCGATCACGGTCGACCTGTGGGCTTCGTCCTCGGCGCCGGACACCGATTTCACCGCGAAACTCGTTGTCGTGCAATCTGATGGCACCGCCGTCAACCTCAACAACGGAATTGTCCGAACCTCGCTGGCACAATCCTTATCCGAGCGCCGGCCCATCCCCGCCGGCCAGCCACACAGATACCGCATCGACATATGGCCGGTGAGCTACCAGTTCCGTGCCGGCGAGCGCATCCGGCTGGAAATCTCCAGTAGCGACTTCCCGCAGTACGCGCCCAACCCAAATACGGGTGCGGTGTTCGGGCAGAACGATGAACTCCGCTCCGCCACACAGACAATCCTGCACGATGCCGCGCACCCGTCCGTGCTGACGCTTCCGGTCATACCCGCAGGCAGCCCGGGAACAGAGCAGTTCCCGCTGCCCAGGTAGTCAACGGGGAACGCTAACCCCAGTTCTCCGGGCCGCCCAGGTCCGCCGAGAGCCAGTGCTCCGGGGAGACATAGACCGCGATCTGCTCGCCATACCCCTCCGAGTATTTGAGATACCCATCGAGCAACTCCTCCGGGATATACCGGGCGGCCACCTGCCGGTGCTGGTCATGTTCGAGCGGCACGATCTTGGTCACCGGCCCCTCCACGCTCACATACCGCACCGTCGGCTGCTCACGATCGACCATGAGCGTGAGCCGACCTGCCGCCTCGATCAGCTGATGCTTGCGCGAACCCTTGCCCGTCGGAATCCAGAGATCGCCACCCGGGGTGTAGAAGTACCAGATCGGCACGGTAAGCGGAGCGCGGTCCGCACCGGCACTCACCGAAATTGCCGCCACATGGGGCTCGGCCAGAAATGCCTGTCGTTCTTCCAAACTCAATCCCATGGCATCACCCTACGAGCCCGCACCGACAAGCGCACCGGACTCGGGTCATGGTTCACTGAACCCCACACTGCGGAAACGAAAGGGCGTGGTGCCATAAGCAAAACGCGTGTCATGCATCGTCGCCCTGCGCCGCTCACGGACAGACAGACATTTGAGACAAATGTCGAGGTGCTCGAGCAATTCGGTCTGCGCCGCGCGCTTTCCATCCTGACAGCGATTTGTACCGTAGCCATCGGCGCCGCCGCGATGACCTTGGCGTTCGAGGGCTTTTCGACCATTCCTGCGTTGTGCGTCGTCATCGCATTACCCACCCTGGGATGGGGCATTCGGTATGCGCGGCGCAAACCCATTACTTACGCCGAGTCGTTGGCTTGGCTCATCTATTGCGATATCGCCATCATGGTGGGTGTTTGTGTGGCGACAAGCTCCGGAATCGCCTTCGTCAAGTTGGCGTGGCTCGTCGCCGTCAACGCCTACGCGTGTGTCATCCACGGCCGTTCGGTACTGCTCATCCAGACCGCGGTAGCCGCCCTTGGGACCCTGCTCGCCATCATCGGTTCCCTGCTTCGCGCTGACCTGGCAATACCCATCGTGACCATCCTGCTCGTCACCATCACGCTCGCGCATGTCATCGCCGCATGGGTGGTCCACGTGACACGAGAGCAGATCACGCGCTACCTCGCCAGCTGGGAACACGTGGTGCATCACGACCATCTGACCGGGCTGCTCAATCGGCACGGCCTGGAGATGGCGTGCAACAGCTGGCCCAGCCCCACCGCGGACAAGGTGATCGTGGTCGCCACGATCGATATCAACAATTTCAAATCTGTCAACGACACCCACGGCCATCACGTGGGCGATGAGGTGCTCAGACGTACCGCACGGCGACTACAGCAAATCGCCGGCCTCGATACGCTACTGGCCCGACTAGGTGGAGATGAATTCGCGCTGGTCTCCATCGTGTACCCGCCGCTGCATCTCGGATATCCGCGCCTCATCGAACAGGCACTCGCCCCATTGCCCAGTGACTTCCCCGAGGTAACGGCCAGCATGGGAGGCGTGCACGCGAATCTGGCGGATTTGGTCACACATTCCGGTGAATCACTGGCCAAGACGGTCACGAAATTACTGGTGCAGGCCGATGCCGAAATGTATATGGCGAGAAGACAAGCCGCGAAGAAGGCCGCGCGCGTTTCCCATTGATGCCACGGTATCGCGTGATTCACTTGAGCGATGGCACGACCCATCGATCTCGCCCGTCGCTTCTACGACCGGTTCGAACCCATCCACGGCATCACCTACTTCGCACCCGAGGCGCGCGCCGCGGCCGACGAGCTCGGCTACCGCGGATTCTGGCGCGGATACTTTGCCACCCGTTCGGCACCCCTGGGCATGGTGTGCCCCCGGCTCGTCGAGGCCGTGTTCTACAACTTCGCCTCGTTCCGTGTCGTCAAGTCACTCGAAGGCGCCTGGGAAACCGTCAGCCCGCAACAGGCACTGTCCGCCCGGCAGGCCGGTGCTGTCGCGGCGTTACGGCGCTATGGCCTGACCGATGACGAAAATCTGCGCGCCGCAGCGGAACTGCTGGGCAGGGCGGCCCGCAACGCCTCGCCCGCGGGGCGCCCACTCTACGCCGCGTTGACCGCCGTGCCCTGGCCCGACGAACCCCTGGCGACGCTGTGGCACGCCGCCACCCTGCTACGCGAACAGCGTGGCGATGCCCACGTAGCGGCCCTGGTCGCGGCGGGCATCGATGGCCGTGAATCGAACGTGTTTCATGTCGCGGCGGGCCGTGCCACCAAAGCCGACATCATGCGCAGCCGCGACTACGACGAGTCAGAATGGACCACACTCGAAGAGGGCTTGACTCGGCGCGGCCTACTCGACCACGGTGCCCAGCTGACGTCAGAGGGACACGCGCTTAAGACCGATATCGAGAACCGGACCGACCGGGTATCGCTGCCGGTATTCGACATTCTCAGCGATACCGAGGTGGAGGCCCTCTTTCGCACACTCACCCCCATCACCCGGCAGGTCATCGCGGCCGGCGACCTACCGGCGTCGACACCAATGGGGTTGCGGCGCAACGATCTCGATAACGAAAGTGCGAATCTGACCTAGGCCGCCAGCGCTCCCCGCTTCTTGAGCAGAGGGAGCACACCCTCGGCGAACCAGTAAGCCTCCTCAAGGTGCGGGTATCCGGACAAGATGAACTCGTCGAACCCGAGCGCGTGGTACTCGGAGATCAGATTCGCAACCTCTTCATGACTGCCCACCAGCGCCGTACCCGCACCGCCGCGCACCAACCCGACACCGGCCCACAGGTTCGGGTAGATCTCCAACTTGTCGAGCCGACCGCCGTGCAGCGCCGTCATGCGCCGCTGTCCCTCGGATTCGGACTTCGAATGCAACGCGGTGGCCGTCGCCACCTGCTCCGGGGTCAACTCCGCCACGAGCGAATCGGCGACGGCCCAGGCCGCCTCTGAGGTATCCCGCGTGATCGTGTGCAGCCGGATGCCGAATCGAAGGGTGCGCCCGCGTTCCTTCGCGAGGGCACGCACCGTCTCGATCTTCGCCGCGGCCGCGGCAGGCGGCTCTCCCCATGTCAGGTACACGTCCACATGATCGGCCGCGATGGGCAACGCGGCCGGAGAGGAGCCTCCGAAATACAGCTGCGGCAAGGGTGTTGGCGGCTTCGAGACCCGCGCGTCGGTCACGGTGTAGTGCTTGCCCGAATAGTCGACGGGATCACCCTTCCAGATGTCCCGCACGATCTGCAGGAACTCCCCGGTCCGCTCATAACGCTCGTCGTGGGTGAGCCAATCGCCGAAGCGGCGCTGCTCGGTGTCGTCGCCGCCGCTGACAACGTTCAGCAGCAGGCGCCCTTCGGAGAACCGCTGGAAGGTGGCGGCCTGCTGTGCGGCGAGTGTGGGTGGCACCAGACCGGGCCGGAAGGCGACCAGGAACTTCAGACGTTCGGTCTGCTCCAGAAGCGCCGATGCCGTCAGCCACGCATCCTCACACCAGGTGCCGGTGGGCGTCAGCACACCCTCGAAGCCCAAACGGTCCGCAGCGCGGGCTATCTCGCCGAGATAGCGCAGGCTCGGCTCGCGGTAACCCACCGGGATGGTGTGATGCGAGGACGCGTGCGAGGCGCCCACAATGGAACGGCTGTCGCCATTGGTGGGCAGGAACCAGAAGAACTTGGCGGCCACGGGAATTGCTCTCCTTGTGGGTTATTGGGACTTGGTGAAGTACTGCTTGAGTGCATCGTTGTACCGGTTATCGACGAAATCAGAGAACGTTGGCTTGCCCTGAATCTGGCCCGACTGCGCGAACAGGTCGGTCAGCGTCTGCTCCGAGGCCGTCACCTCGCCGGTAAGCGGTATTGGTTGTCGCAGGCTGCGTGACTGTGCCAGCTCAGCTGCGGCGGGGTCGATTCCGATTGCGGCGGCATACTTTCCATACCACTCCTGTGGATGGGCTTGGGCCCATGCGCTGGCACGCGCGATGCGCTGTACCAGGTCCGACAGTGCGGTATTGCGTTGAGCATCACGCAGTGCCACCTGCGAAGCGACGCCGAATCCGTATCCGTTGGCGACGCCGGTAGCGGTCACCAGGGTACGAACCTTCAGCTGTTTGTCGGCCAGCGCCGTGTAAGGGTCCCAGATCGCCCAGGCGTCGGCCTGCCCCTGACTCAGTGCGGTAAACGCGTCGGCGGGCTGCAGAAACACCGGCTGGATGTCCTTGATGGTGAGATTGGCCTTCTGCAGCTGAAGTAGCAGATGACCGTTCGCCGAACTCCCCTTCCCGACAGCGACCTTCTTCCCCCGCAGATCTGCCACGGATTGGATTGGGGATGTGTCGGAAACCAGGATCTGGTCACCGGAAGCGTCATTCGTATAACCAGACACCACTTTGATTTTCGCCTTGGACGCAGCCCCGAAGATCGGGGGTGTGTTGCCGGTGACGGCAAAGTCGATCTTGCCCGCGGTCAGCGCCTCGATCTGCGGCGGGCCAAAAGTGAAGGTGGAGAATTCGACCTTGTACGGCGCGTTGTCCAGTTCCCCTGCCGCGCGTAGCAGCGATTCGGTGCCGCCCTTCTGATCGCCGACACGCAGCGTGAGATTCGACAGCTCCGAGAGCGGGACGAGCTGCGGCACCGCGGAATCGCCCTTATCGTCGCGGCCAGAGGTGCAGGCCGTCAACGACAGCAGGATCGCGGTCGCGCTGACGATGGACTTAAACACCAAGCTGCGCAAGAAGCTCTCCTCGATAGTTCTCAGTTTCGCTGTCGTGCTTGCCCTGCGGTTTACGCGGATTGCGAATGCGCAATGTGTGCACCAACCGACCCTCATCCAGCACCAGGATGGTGTCGGCCAGTGATATCGCCTCGTCCACATCGTGAGTTACCAGCAGCACCCCGAACTCGTGCTCTCGCCATAGGTTCAGCAACAGTCGGTGCATCGAGAGCCGTGTCAGCGCATCGAGTGCCCCGAAGGGCTCATCGAGCAACAGCAGCTGCGGCTCCGCGACAAGCGCACGCGCCAGCGAAACGCGTTGTGCCTGACCACCCGAGAGCGTCAGCGGCCAGGCCTGCGCCTTGTCGGCAAGCCCCACCTCATCAAGGGCCCGGTCAACGCGAGAGAGCGCCTCCGCCTTGGACAACTTGGTGCGGGTGAGTCCGTACAGCACGTTATCGCGCACCGAGCGCCACGGGAAAAGTCGCGGCTCCTGGAAGGCCACGGCGGGAGCGCCCAACACCACGCGCTCACCATCGTGGTCACCGGCCAGCCCGGACAGCACCCTGAGCACCGTCGACTTACCCGAGCCGCTGCGGCCCACCAGAGCGACGATCTCGCCACGGTCGACCCGCAGCGAGATGTCGTCGAGAACGCGATTACGCCCGTACCACTTGGTGACCGACGTCAACTCCGCCGCCGGGGTGGCGGACTGGCGCGACAAGTCTGCGAGCTCGAAAACCGCTGTCATGATCTGCCTTTCATTGATCGGTACCGCAGTGCGCGCCGTTCCAGCACTCGCACAATGGCATCCGTGACTATGCCCAGCAGCGCGTAGACCACCAGCCCGAAGATGATGACGTCGATGCGCAGGAAATCGCGCGCATTGTTGATGAGGAATCCCACCCCGGCGTCGGCGTTGATCTGTTCGGCGACGATGAGCGTCAGCCAGGACAGCGCCAGGGACTGCCGTAACCCGACAAGCACCTGCGGAGTCGCACTGGGGACGACGATGACACGCAAACGCTGCCAGAACGAAAACCCAAGCACCTGTGCGGTTTCGAAAAGTTTGGGGTCTACCTGCCGGATCGCGGAGGTGGTGTTGAGGTACAGCGGGAAAGCCGCGCCGAGAGCCACCATCAGCACCTTGGGCAGCTCGCCGATGCCGAACCACAGGATGAACAACGGGATGAGGCCGAGGTGTGGCAGCGCCCGGATCATCTGCATGGTCGGATCCACCACGGCATCGGCAAGGCGCGACAAGCCCACCGCCGCCCCCAATACCACGCCGACCAGACCGCCCAGCAGCAGTCCTTCGGCGGCGCGGAGGCCGGATACCCGCAGTGCGGCGGCAAGCTGTCCGTTGCCGATCAATTCGATTCCGGCGTGGGCGATTGTCGACGGGGCAGGCAATATCTCCGGGTCGATCAGCCCCCAGGCGCTGGCCGCCTGCCAGATGAGCAGCACCGCGAACGGTGAGAGAAATCGAACGATCTCCCACCGCCGATTGAGTACCCACTCCCACCGGGACGGGGTGGCAACGGGGGCATCTGTGTCAGTCGCCGCAGTGGCCACCAACGTATTACGGGTGGTCATGAAAAGCTCAGGAATCCTCACGGGTCGGCGGCTGCGTATCGACAGTGTTGACACACTATGGGCGCGTTCGGATTCGGTGAAGAATTAATATCGCGCTGATTCGACGGGTATCCCTATCCCGGGAAAACGACAGAAATCAGCGCCAGCCGTCGGCCGCCTTGGCGGCGCGCAGCAGTTCCTCGCACAGCTCACGCAGCTCATCGTGGGTCGCACCTTCTTCGACCGCGGTGGCAACATCCTCGGCCGCGCACCGCGCCTGATACACCCGGTCGGCCAGGTCTGTCGCCTCATCGGCCGTAAGCACCACGGCATCGGCGGGCACCGAGGTGCCCTTGACGGCGGCACGCTGCTCATAAGCACGCTGACGGCAGGATTGTCGGCAGTACTGGCGTCGCCGGCCCAGTTCCGCGTCGTCGACTTCACGCCCGCACCATTTGCAGGGTTGAGCGTGTTTGCGACGTGCCACGTCTTGGAAGCGTAGCGGTGGCTCGCGACGCCAGGTGCGCAAGGTCCGCTCGGTACCAGCGAACCGCCTGACCGTCGGCGGATGTGAGAAATCGGCATCACCAAAACGGACGACATGACTGGTGAGAGCTGGTGCGACACGACTGACGCCACGTCGTGCAAAGCGATCGAGCGCAATTAGCACAATTGCAAGGAAAACGGATAATTGTGCGCTAATCTTGCCCAATCACAGCGGCATCCAACGTCGGAGGTTGTGCGATGAACAAGATCATCAAGCTTGGGCAGGCCGTGCTAGCAGCGGGTGTTATCGCCGCTCCGGTCGCTGTCATCAACGCGGGCCTGGCGTCGGCACAGCCGAGCCCCGCCCCCGCGGATGTGTGCTTCAACGGACCGTATCCCTCACCCCCGCCCCCTTGGGGTCCGGGAACCATGGAGGGCTGTGTCAACCCCGACAGCTGGTTCAGCCAGTGGGGTTGGCGGTATGCAGGACCCAACTGGCGCGGCGAAGGCGGACAACTGCCGCCTCCGGCCCCGAACTGGAAGTACGTAGGCCCGGGCTGCGAGTACTCGAGCAACCCGAACTGGCAGTACACCGGCCCGGACTGCCAACGCGAAACCCCGTAGTACGACGGCGGCCCCGGCGGCTAGTAGGAGTACGAGCCGCCGAGGGCCAGCTCGGCCTCGTGCGTCAAAATGGTCGCCAAGGCTTGCGGGTTCGACCAATAGAAGTAGTGCCCGCCGGTCACGAGGATGCTTGTGAACTCCCCCTTCGTGTACGGGGCCCATCGGCGCGGTGGCGCAAACTTCGGGATCACCTCGTCATCCTTTGCGCTCACCTCCGTGATCGCCGTCTTGATCCGGCGGCGCGAGATCGATTGCAGGCCAAGACTGAAATCGATCACCGCATGCAGCCGCGCCTGCTCCAGCAATGACTCGTCCGCTATCTTCTTCGGTGGCCACGCCCCGCGCTGCTCGTCATTGGTGAGCCTCCAGAGTGCGTGCTGTTTCGGGTTGTGGCCCCGGGTCTTGGCGTAGAGAGCATCCATGCGCCACAAGGACGGATGCCCACTCACCACCGGGACAAACCGGCCCACGGCGAAATCCCGCGACTCCAATGCCTGACAGACCGTGTAACCGAACAGGCCGCCGAAACTCTTTCCCGCGAGAACCGGCCGGCGGCAACCGAGCCCGACGATCGCCGCCGCACAGTCCTCCGACAGTGCGCGCAGGTTCTCCGGGGAGGGCTCGGTGGACCGGGTGCTGCGCCCCGGCATCCGCCACACCCCGAAGTTCACCCCTGCCAGATGCGGGACCAGGTGCTGCTCGCCGGCGTGATTTGCGCCGGCGCCCGGGAAAAACAGCACGGTGGGCAGGGACGGCTGATATGCCCTTGGCCACCACCAACATTCGAGCGGAGTCGCAACAGTCACGCCGATCCTCTATATCGCGTCATGCTCGGGATCGCCGACCCCTTGCGCAATGAGTAGTGCGACGCGTGCACCGACGGCCTCAAGCGTGAGATCCGGGGTGAACTGGAACGCACTGATCTGGATGTTCAACTGCTTACCGGCCCGTGCGGCGAACTCCACCGCCATCAGGGAATCGATACCCAGATCGGCGATAGGCCCGGTGGGATCGATGCTGTCCACGTCAACCTTGAGGACATTGGCGAGTTCCTTGGCCAGTTCCTTGGTGACCATCGGGCCGCGTTCCTCCTCGGGCAGGGCCAGCACCGCCGCACGGAAGGCGGCCTGTTCGTTCGACACCGCAGCAGCTTCCGCGGAGAGATGAGCGAAACGTGTGCTCTTGGCTGTCGAGGGCAACGGAGTGCGCAAGACTCCCCAGTCAACGCCCGCGATAGCGACATGCGGAAGCTGGAATCGGGAGCACTCGTGCATGAGCGTCGCCCCGAGATCCATGTTGAGACGGCGCAACCCGACGGAGTCGAGGAACTTCACGATGGCCTCCACCTCTGCCATCCCACCTCCGCTCATCGCGCCCCAGCTCACCGACAGGGCGGGCAGCCCGGCCGCGTGCCGTGCCTGAGCGAGCCCGTCCAGCACGCTGTTCGCGGCCGCATACGTCACCTGCGGAACAATGCCGATGAGACCACTGATCGAGGAGTACAGCACGAAGTGGTCGAGCGGTACATCGTGCTCGCGCGTGGCCTTATCCAGATTCAGGGCACCATCGACCTTCGGCGCGAAGACCTTGTACAGCGACTCCGCGCTGATATCCGCCAACACCTCATCATGGGCCACCGCGGCGGCGTGGAAGACTCCGCGCAGCGGATGTCCCGACGCTTCCACCTTCGCGACCAGATCCGAGACCTGGTCGTAGTCGCTGATATCGATCCGTTCTTCCCACACGTCGACATCGGCGGCGCGCAACGCCTCGATCTGCGCCCGCGCCACCTCGGTGGTGGCGCCGCTGCGACCCGCGAGGATCAGGTGGGTGGCGCCGGCCCTGGCCAACGAGCGTGCGGTGGCCAACCCGAACCCGCCGAACCCACCGCTGATGAGGTAGGAGTGGCCGGGGCGCACCGGGGCGGTATCTGGCTTGCGCGGCAGTAGCTTTGGAGTCTGATCCCGCAGATCCAGCACGATCCGGCCCATGTGCGCCGCCCGGAACACCGCTTCGAACGCTCCCACCACATCTTCGATCGGGAATCTCGTGAACGGCAGCGGGGTGAGCTTGCCCGAGGTGAGCATCTCGGTGCATTCACGCCGGAGCTCGCGGAAGGTCTCGGGCCGCAGCCGCAGCATGCGGTCCATGTCGATCGCGTGGAACGACAAGTTCCCGCTGAAGGCCTTGAGATCCACCGCGCCGCCGAAGTAGATATCCGCCTTCCCGATTTCGATGATCCGGCAGAACTCCCCGGCGACCGCGAAGTTCTGGGCGATCATCTCGCCGGGCAGCGAGTTGTAGATGACGTCGACACCGCGTCCTTCGGTGACGCGCAGTATGTCGTCGACAAACCCGACCGAGCGCGAGTCGAAGGCCGCGGTTGCGCCCAGCTCGAGCGCCGCGCGACGGCGCTCCTCGCTACCGGCAGTCGCATAGACAACCGCGCCCATGTTGACCGCGATCTGCACCGCGCCCATGCCCATGCCGCCCGCCGCACCGTGGATAAGGACGGTCTCACCGGGCTGCAGATCGGCGAGTTTGTAGAAGGCGTAACCCGCCGTGAAGAACGGGACACCCGAGCCCACCGCGAGCGGATCGAAATCCTCACGCTGCAGGTGCTCTTCGTCGATCCGTTCCCATGCCGCACCGCCATCGAGATCGAACGTCAGGTAGCGTCGCAGCAGCCCACGCTCTGCCACCGCGATGCTCTCCCCGACTCTGAGTTCGTTGACCGCGGAGCCGACACGTGTGACGACACCGAATCCCTCCATCCCGGGCTCCAGCTTGAAATATGTTTCGCCGAGCTCGCGCTCCGTCAGGATTCCCAGGACCTTCAGCGGGTCTTTGTAGTTGAGTCCCAAGGTTTCGACGCGGACCTCGACCTGCCGGGGACCCGGTTCGATGCGATCGCATGCGCGCAGCGCGATGTCCTTGAGCGTGCGCGTGTCCGGGATCTGTACCTCGTAGGCCACCTCCGGGTCGGTGGGCTCGAATGGTTCTTCCCACGGTGCAACGAGTTCGGAAAGCGACCGGCGCGTCCGCTGGGTCCACCGCTCACCCGCACGCACCGCGACTTCTTCGGCTCGATTCATCGCACCGATCTCCGCGGCCACCTCGTCCGGCGTGGCCGAATCGGGCAGATCCACAAGGGACCATTTGGCGGGGTGTTGCTCGTTGGCCAACACCCGGCGTGCTCCCACGAGCGCGGTCTGATCAAGGTCCAGGCCGCTGTCGCCCGGGGCCAGGAAGGCGCGCGTGCTCACGACGACCACCTGCACATCCGGGCTCACGACACCGCGTTCGGTCTCGGCTTCCAGAACTACCCGCAACGCCTGAGCGATCGTGACGAGTTGATGCAGGTTCTCCACCAACGTCTTTCCGGCACCGACAGTCGCCAGGACACGTAAGTACGCGTCCGCGTGCAACGCTGCCGCGAAAGCGCCGGCGAGATCTGCTCCCGGGTCGGCTTTCAGGATCACGGCACCGGTGCTGGCCGCACGGCGGGCGCCTTCTGCGAAAGCGGCCGCCGCATCGCCGATCTCGACGATCACATTCGCGGCCCGGGCGGCGGTGCTTCTGGAGGCGGCAGGTATGGCGGCGGGCTGCCCCTCGGCTTCCTCCTCCAAAGGCTCCCAACGAGGCTCGTAGAAGTACTGATCAAGCTCGGAGAGCGGGTCCAGCGCTGATCCCACGGGCCGCAGCGTCACTCCGGTCAAGGCCAAGGCGACTTCACCGTCTTGCGAAGCGAGATAGGCGTTCGCGCGCAGCGGCTGCGTGCTGGTGATCTCGACGAACGCTATCGGGTCCTGGGGCACCTCGTGGTACAGACGTACCCGGTCCACCGAGGCCGGGATATGCGCCGTCGGAGGCACATCCAGCTCTGGACGTGCCGCCAGCAGAACCGCGATGCACTGCAGGGCGGCATCGGCGAGCGCGGGATGAACGGCGTGGCGCAGTGCCGACCCCGACGCGTCTACCGCTTCCGGAGTCGTCAGCTGCGCAACACAGCCGGCCGACCCGATACGCACGCTCTGGATTCGCTGAAAGGCAGGACCGTAGGAGAGCCCGACCGCGGCCAATCCTTTGTAGACGTCTTCGCCGTCAAAGATCCTGTCGAACTCGGACTGTGCCGGAACCTCAATCCGCAAGGCCCCCAGATTCGCCTCGACCAGCCTGCCATTGGCATGTGCCGTCCACAGTTGGGTATGCGCGGAGCGGCCGTTGACGGTGAACCGCTTGGTGGGCTCGTCCACGGTGAGACGGGTGATCGGCGCGTCGTGTTCGGCGACCACCAAAGGCACCGCGAAGACCACCGAGTCCAAGCCTGCCTGGCCCCGGCCGGAGCGTTGCCGCACTGCCGACAGCGCGGCATCGAGGTACGCGGTTCCCGGTAGGACAATCGAGCCAAGGACCGTGTGGTCGGGCAGCCAGGGCAGATTCGCGGCAGCCAGGGTGACCTCCCACTGTGGCGTCAGCGCCTCCGCCCGGTCGCCCAGGAGCGCGAACCGATCAGCGTCGCCGTAGCGCGCACGCAACGTCAGGGCGTCCTCTTCCCACAGTTCCTCTTGCGACCACGGGTATTTCGGCAGGTCCATGTGCGGGACGGAACCGTTCTCGTAGAGACCGGCCTCGCCGGGCGCGTCGATGGCGCCCACCGCATACAGGTCCGTGACGGCTTGCAGCACCGACTGCTCATCATTCTGGTCACGGTGCAAGGTCTGGACCGCGGCACCGGAGACACTGTGGCGCACAAAGCTTTCCCGAATATTCCCGAGCAGGACCGGATGCGGTCCGAGCTCCAGGAACACCCGGTACCGATCCTCGATGAGGGTGTCGATGGCCTTCGCGAACAGGACGCTTTCGCGCACGTTCTTGAGCCAGTAGTCCGGGTCTGCGAATGCCGCGCTGTCGATCTTCTCACCGGTGACGGTCGAGTAGACCGGCACGTCTGCCTGCTGGGGGGCAAGGCCGGCCAGCGAGGTCGCGAGCTCCCCGAGAATCGGGTCCATGAGCTGGCTGTGATACGGAACCTCGACGTGCAGCATCCGGGCAAAGACCCCGTCTTCTGCGAGCTCATCGTGCAGTGTCTGCAGGGCCTTGGAGTCACCGGACAATGTGGTTGCCGAGGCGCTGTTGATCGCCGCGACGCACACTGCCGTTCCAAAGCGCGCGGCCCGGCGCTGGGCTTCCTCGGCATCCAGACCGACCGCGAGCATGCCGCCCGAGCCCGCTGTCTTGGCCTGCAGCCGGGAGCGATGGAAGGACACCGTAGCGGCGTCGCGCAAGGACAACGCGCCGCTCACGTACGCCGCGGCTACCTCACCAACGCTGTGTCCTACTACCGCGGTGGGCCGGATCCCGAACTGCCGCAAATGCTCTGCCAGCGCCGACTGGACCAAGAAATTCGCCGGCTGGGCGATCTCGGTGCTGCTGACGCGAGAGTCCCCTTCGGGCCGCAGCAGCTCGGCGATCACCGACCAGCCCGAGATCTCCTGGAACACCGCGTCGATCTCGGCGGCGGTGTCACGGAAGACACCAGGGGTCTGCAACAGTCCGCGCGCCATCCCCCACCACTGCGGGCCCATCCCACTGAAGACGAACACGGGATCGGAGATGCCCTCGACGAGAGCACGCGCCGGGGCCGCTTCTTCGCTTTCCGCATAGGAGTTCAGCTGCGCGAGAAGGTCGTCGGCATCGCGATAGATGAAGCCCTTACGCAGATAATGCTGTGCCCGACGGCCGGTGGCCGCGGTCTTCAGTCGCTGCGCACCCTCCTCGGAGAGATCTGAGCCCAACAGCTCGGCGTACCGTCCGGCGACCTCATGCAACGCTGCCCCACTGCGGGCGGAGACCGGGAAGATCCGAATGCTGTCACGTGCGGGAGCCTGCGGCTCGGCGGCCGCGGGCGGCGCCTGCACGATGACATGCGCGTTGGTGCCGCCGTAGCCGAAGCTGTTCACCGCCGCGTACGCGGGAGCTCCGAAGTCCGGGTACGGCTCGACCTCGGTCGGGATGCGGATCTGCAACTCGTCGAACGGGATTTCGGGGTTGAGTTTGTCGAGGACGACCTGCGGCGCGATGGTCCGCCGCTGCACGGTGAGCGCGGCCTTGATCAAACCCGCGACACCCGCCGCGGCCTCGGTATGGCCGAAGTTGTTCTTCACCGAGCCGATCACCAGCGGCTGCGTGCGACCGGGAACCTTGCCGTACGAGTGCCCCAGTGCCTGCGCCTCCAGCGGATCGCCCACGCTGGTACCGGTGCCATGCGCCTCGATGTATCCCACCAAGGCCGGGTCGATGCCCGCCTCCTTGATCACGCGATCCGCAAGCCGCTGCTGCGACACCGGATTTGGCACGGGCAGCGCTATCGTCCTGCCGTCCTGATTGACCCCGCTGCCGCGAATCACCGCATATATATGGTCACCGTCGCGCTGTGCCTGCTCGAGGTTCTTGAGCACCACGATTCCGACGCCCTCGCCACGGCCGTAACCGTCTGCTGCCGCGTCGAACGACTTGCTGCGGCCGTCGGCCGCGAGGAATCTGCCCTTACACATGGTGATGAACGTTTCCGGCTGGAACATGACGTTCACTCCGCCGGCAAGCGCCACATCGCACTCACCGTCGGCGACCGCCCGTACCGCCAGGTGCGTGGTGACCAGAGAGGACGAACATGCCGTGTCCACGGTCATGCTCGGCCCCCAGAAGTCGAGCGCGTGGGCGATTCGGTTGGACAACAACGTCTGAGACGCGCTGAAGGCGGCGAAGTTGTTGATCTTCTCGAGGTTTCGGGCCAGGCCCCGGCTGATCATATTGTCGTTCATGAAACCGCCGATGAAGGTACCCACGTTCCCGCCCAGCGCCTGTCCGGCGATGCCCGCGTCGTCGAGGGCTTCCCAGGTGGTTTCGAGAAGAAGCCTCTGCTGTGGGTCCAGGACGGCAGCCTCACGGTGCGAGATCCCGAAGAAATCCGCATCGAACCGTCGGAAACTCTGGGTCAGGAAGCTGCCTCGCCGCGTGTACATCCGGCCGGGCGTATCGGGGTCGGGGTCGTAGTACTTATCCGCGTCCCAGCGATCCTTCGGAATATCAACGACGGCGTCGCCTTTGCGTAACACAAAGTTCCAGAAACTCTCCGGATCACCAATTCCTCCGGGGAATTTACATCCGATGCCAATGATAGCCACTGCAACCAATGCTCGGCCCTCTCCTAGTTGTTGAACTATCGGGAGACGATGGAACTTTTTCCGAAATAGCGAGACAGTTCGAGCTCATCTGGAATCATCTTGACCACTAACGATGCTGTGCCTGCCGTGTCATTCCGTGGAGTTCGGACTGTACCCGTCTGATTGGCAACACGAAGGGTGTTTCAGATGACTTTGTTGATCCCCCCGAAAGTAGCTCCATGAGAAACGCCTGGGTGTATCTCGTTGTGCTGGCGGTGCTTACCGTCGCGGCCTTGTTCATCCTCAAACTGCGCTCAAGCGAGATCCCGGATGAGGCGGCAGGGACGGTGAGCCGTCTCCCCACGTTGGGCACGCTCTCCGAACGGACGATCCAGTACGAGGCCGTCGGGCCCGATGGAACCCCGGCGACGGTGTCCTATCTCGACGACGAGGGCCACAACCAGAACGTCAACACCGTCCTGCCATGGCAAGAAGCACTGCGCACCGTGGAACCTTCGCTGGTGACGAGCATGGTCGTGCAGTCCAACAGCTCTGGCGTTGGATGCCGGATCACCGTCAACGGCAAGGTCCGCGATGAACAAGTCGCAACCGCCAGCGGCGGGATCGCAAGCTGCAAGGTGCAAGTCGCATGAAAAAAGACGAGAGCGAAGCGGTTACGGGGCCCATACCTGCGCCCGCCGACGGCAACGGGTTCTCCGATCGATCACGGGCATTCGGCAAGCGGCTACGCAACGAATTCTCCGTGCCGTTCCGCCGAGAGACCTACGCCAGCACCGACACCGGACAGCACAGACCGCTGTACGCCCGGCTGCTGTACGGACTGTCCATCCCGATCGTCGTGCTGTGGGTGCTGCTCGCCTGCGGCCTCAATGCCGCTGGGCCCCAACTCGAGAAGGTGATCGAGGGACACGCGTTGTCCTTCCTGCCCGACGAGGCCTCCTCGGTGCAGGCGCTCTCCAACATGGGCAAGTACTTCGGAAACGGCGGCACCAACAACTTCGTCGCCGTGCTGGCCGAGGGAGACAAGCCGTTCGGCGCGGAGATGCACGGCTACTACGCCGATCTGATGGAGAAGTTCAAGGCCGACAAGAAGCACGTCGTCACAACGATCGATCTGTGGTCCGACCCGTCATTCGCCCCGGCATTCGAAAGCCAGGACCGGAAGGCCTCTTTCAGTTATCTCAACCTCGCCGGAAACATGGGCACGGCGCTGGCCATGGAATCCACCCAAGCGGTGCGCGACATCGTCAAGGCCTACCCGCCCCCAGCCGGGGTCAAGATCTACGTGACCGGACCTTCCGCGGTCGTGAATGACGAACTACTCGCGATCAACCGCTCGATCCTGCCGATCATCATCGCGTGCGCCATCTGCATCACCATCATCATGTCGCTGACCTACCGTTCGCTGTTCACGGCGGCGATGCCGCTACTGGTCGTGGCGGTCGCTCTGGTGACCGCTCGTCCGATCGTCGCCCTGCTCGGTGAACGCGGGATCATCGGCATCTCCATATTTGCGTCAAGTCTGTTGGCCGGCATCGTCCTTGGCGCGGGAACGGACTACGGCATCTTCCTGCTCGGCAGGTATCAAGAAGCACGACGGGCGGGCCAGGACCCGACCACCGCCTACTTCACCGCGCTGTCGAGTGTGCAGCGCATCATCTTTGCCTCCGGGCTGACAGTGGCGGGCGCGACCGCCTGCATGACACTCACTCGACTCGCGGCGTTCTCCACGTCCGGCCTGCCCTGCACCATCGGCATCCTCACCGCCCTTGCCGCGGCGTTGACCCTCGGCCCCGCACTGCTGGCGATCGGGTGCAGGCTCGGACTGTATGAGCCGCGCGGAGATCGGGCCATCCGCCGCTGGCGGCGCATCGCCACGCACGTGGTCCGTTGGCCCGGCCCGGTACTCGCCGGCAGCCTCGCCGTACTCGCACTCGCGATTCTCGTCCTACCGACGTATGTCATCAGCTACAACGAACGGGCGGCACAACCGGCCAATACCGAAGCGAATCTGGGCCTGGACGCCGCGGATCGGCACCTGCCGCCGAACATGCTGAACCCGAATCTGCTGTTCGTCGAATCCGATCACGACATGCGCAACTCTGCCGACCTGATCGCGCTCGCCAAGCTGACCAATGCCGTCTACAGCGTGGACGGCGTGCAAGCGGTGCAGGGCATCACCCGCCCCCTCATATCGCCACTGCCCCAGGGAACCCTGACCTATCAAGGCGGGTACATCGGCGAACGCATGTCCCAAATCGCCGAAATGGTCAGCACACAGCTCAACGGCATCGCCAGAATCACCGGCCAGATCGACCAGCTCTCCGTCGGCGTCAAGGTGGTCCTCAAGGACCTCCGAGTCACCCAACGGGCCGTCGACCTTCCCGGCGGCGGGGGCCAGGCCACCCGGGCGCGCCTCATCGACCTGTTGAAGATGGCGAAGGGCATCCACAATGAGATGCAGCCCATGCTCGCCGCCGGCATCGACACGGCGGGACAACTGGTCGATATGGTCCCGGACTGTAAGCAGCTGCTGCCCTGCAATACCGCGCTCACCGGCCTGGCCGTTCTCGACGGACTCAATCAGGCCGGGGGGCGAAAGTTCGAGGATCTCGTGGACGCCTCCCGCGTGGCCTCGGAGTCATTGCCGAACCTGGTGGCACAAGTTCAGCTGCTGGACCGTTTCCTCAGCGACGCACAACGAACGCTGACCCCCATCCGCGGCATGGCGGACTCGCTGCTCGTACAGATGAACGAGGTCACCCAATTCCTGCGTGAGATCGCCGACACTTATATGAAGGGAGACCCGAGCGGGTACTTCTTCCTTCCGAGCCAGGCCTTCGAATCCCCGCTGTTCCAGTCCGCACTCTCCGTCTTCTTCTCACCGGACGGCAAGATCACCCGAATGCTCGTCATGGGCGATGTGAACTCGTTCAGCAGAGAGAGCATGGACTACAGCGCGAAGATCATCCCCGCGGCGCAATCAGCACTCAAAGGCACCTCACTCGGCGGGAGCCAGGTGAGCATCGGCGGCGCTGGCGGCACACTGCTCAACATCGCCGCCTTCGCCAGGGAGGACTTCATCACCAGTGCCGTGGCGGCCTTCGCATTCGTGTTCTGCGTGGTCCTGCTGCTGCTACGCAGCTTCGTCGCCGCGATCGCCGTCGTGGGCACCGTGGGGCTTTCGTTCCTGTCCGCATGGGGTCTGAGTGTCGCCATCTGGCAACACGGTGTCGGTCTGCCCTTGCACTGGGCGGTGGCGCCATGCTCCTTCATATTTCTTGTCGCGGTCGGCGCCGATTACAACCTGCTGCTCGTCGCCCGATTCAAAGAAGAGCTCCGCGCCGGAATCAAGACGGGCATCATCCGCTCCATGGTGGGCACCGGCAGCGTGGTCACCACAGCGGGCCTGATTTTCGGTTTCACGATGTTCGCGCTGATCGCCGGCTACTCCAGCACCCTGGCACAGATCGGCACGACCGTCGGCGTCGGACTCCTGCTCGACACACTCATCGTCCGTTCACTCGTCATCCCCTCCATCGCCACCATTCTGGGCCGGTGGTTCTGGTGGCCCATGCGAGTGCCGTGCCGCGCATTGCGGGAAACGGATCCGGCATTGGTCGGCCCGCGACACAGTGCGAGCCAGGCATAAAAAGGAAATCCGTGTACAGAAATTGCAGAATTGGTAATTGCCGTCCACCAGATTTGGAAGACCGGGTATGAGTGCGAATAGCCGCCGCCTTGATCGCCGGGCGAGTTTTACCGCGCAATCCTGCGCCGCGCAACGCGCGGCCGAGACGATGCAATCACCCCGCCGACGTCTCCTCAACGATCCCTACTCACGCTATTTCATCCGTAGCCCGCTATTACGTGCCTGTTTGATTCATCCGCTGGTGGCCCGCGGATTTATCGGGGTACTCAAATCGGTATTCGGCGCCGCAGGTCACTTCTTTTTGGTATTGCGGGTGCGCTATACCGATGACGTCCTCAAGAAGGCCATCGATGATGGCGTTGATCAACTCGTGCTCCTGGGCGCGGGGTTCGACACCACTACCTTGCGCCGCGTCGCGCACGGCCCGATCAAGATCTTCGAGGTCGACGCACCGACTACCCAGGCGGACAAACGAGCCGTCATGGAACGGCTCCAACCAGCCGACAGCAACGATGAAATCGTGTGGGTTCCTTGCGATTTCGAACACGACATACTCCGCGAAAGGCTCCTCGCCAGCGGATTCGATCCCACCCGGCCAAGCCTGTTCGTCTGGCTCGGTGTGACCGCTTACCTCACCCAAGACGCGCTCGACGCGACACTTGCCGACCTCGCGACGGTCTGCGCGCCCGGAAGCCTGCTGGTTTTCGACTACCTGGACACCAGTGTCGTCACGGGCGGAGACAACAAGTCGGTGCGTGCCCGGCTATGGACCGAAGCGGCGGCACGGTTCGGCGAGCCGTACCTCACCGGTCTCACCGCGGCAGACGCCGACGCGCTGCTGGCCTCGCATGGATTCCAGTGCCGCCAGCACCTGACCACGCTCGAATTGCTGCGGCATTACGCACCGGCATATGCCAGTCGATCACCTGCCGACGGCCGGGCGGCGATCACCACAGCGCAGCGCACCTGACGGTGGGCTCGCCACATATCCGCGATGCGAAGCGGTGACGGCCGCAACGGCGTTCACCAGCTATAATGAGGGCCACAACCTGCATGAACAGGGAACTAATGCCCCGGGTACGGCGTTGAGCTAGACAGCCACCAGCAATTTGAGCGCGGGATCCGAGTGCAGAGACCCGCAGTGAAGAGGAGAAGTACACATGGCAGATCGTGTTCTACGAGGCAGCCGACTCGGTGCCGTCAGCTACGAAACCGATCGTGACCACGACCTGGCGCCTCGCCGCATGGCTCGCTACCGCACCGAGAACGGTGAAGAGTTCGACGTTCCCTTCGCCCACGACGCCGAGATCCCGGCGAACTGGGCATGCCGCAATGGCCTGGAGGGCACCCTGCTCGACGGCGACGTGCCCGAGCCCAAGAAGGTCAAGCCCCCGCGCACGCACTGGGACATGCTCCTGGAGCGCCGCAGCGTCGAGGAGCTCGACGAGCTGCTCAAGGAGCGTCTGGAACTGATCAAGGGCCGTCGCCGGGGCTAGAACCACCCGCCCTGATGAGCGCCCCCGGCAGGTCCGTCTCGGGTTCAGCCGTGCTGATCACCGGTGCCGCCAGCGGGATGGGAAAGGCCACGGCCCGGATTTTCGCCGAAGACGGCGCGTTTGTCGCGGTCACCGATCTTCGGCTGGAGGATGCGCAGGCGGTTGCCGCGGAGATCGGTGAGTCCGCCGTGCCGTGGGCACTGGATGTCACCGACGAGGCACAGATCATCGAGGTCGTCGCGGCGGTTGCCGAACGGTTCGGCCGGCTGGACATTGTGGTGAATAACGCGGGTTTCGCGGCGTTCAGATCACTTGATGACCCCGACTACGGCAGCACCTGGGATCGCTCACTTGCCGTGCATCTGAGCGCACCCCAACGGATCGTCCGTGCGGCGCTACCGTTTCTGCGCGACTCCCCCGCCCCGCGCGTGGTGAACATCGCCTCAACGGAAGCTCTCGGCGCCACGCCGTACGACAGCCCGTACGCTGCGGCCAAAGCCGGTCTGGCCGGCCTGACCAGGAGCTTGGCGGTCGACCTGGGGCGGGAGGGAATCACCGTGAACTGCATCTGCCCGGGTCCCATAGATACCGCGATGACAGCAGCGATCTCGGCCGAGGACAAGGACACCTATGCGCGCAGGCGCACCGCACTGCGCCGCTACGGCCGCGCCGAAGAGGTCGCCCACATGACGCTGAGCGTGTGCCTACCGGCCGCCTCGTACCTGACCGGCACGGTCATCCCCGTCGACGGCGGCCTGATGGCCCGCAATGCGTGAGGACTGACTCCCTCAGCGATTGATGCCGCGGGCCCGGTCCAGACGGCTTTGGACGCCCCATTTGGTCACCTTGACCAGGGCTTCGTTGATGATGGATCCACTCATCTTGGATTCGCCGATCGCGCGTTCGGTGAAGGTGATCGGCACCTCGGCAACCTCAAAGCCGTGCGCGATGGTGCGCAGGGTGAGATCGATCTGGAAGCAGTACCCGTGCGATTCCACGGCCGCCAGATCCAGCTTCTCGAGCACCTCACGCCGGTAGGCGCGATAGCCCGCGGTGATGTCATGCGGCTTCACACCCAGCACCAGCCGGGCATACACGTTCGCACTCCGGGACAGCACCAGGCGCCGCCACGGCCAGTTGACAACGGTACCGCCGGGTACGTAGCGAGATCCGATCGCCAGATCGGCTCCGGCGTCGACGGCGTCAAGCAGCCGGGACAGCTGTTCGGGTGCGTGGCTGCCGTCGGCGTCCATCTCCACCAGCACCGAGTACTGGCGCGCCAGGCCCCAGCCGAAGCCCGCGATGTAGGCCGCACCGAGGCCACCCTTTTCCTTGCGGTGCATGACATGTACGCGGTCGGGGTCGGCGAGCGCCGCCTCGTCGGCCAGTTCGCCGGTGCCGTCCGGGCTACCGTCGTCAACGATCAGCACGTGCACATCGGGTTGCGCCTTGTGCAACCGACCAAGGATCAGCGGGAGGTTCTCCCGCTCGTTGTACGTCGGAATGATCACCAGGGTCCGGGCGCTCGGACGTTCGGTCACGGGATCCACTCCGGTCAGGTCTCCTTAATCGGTGAGGCCGGTTCTACCTCATGTTTGGGCCTCTTCAGCCCTCCATTGTGCAGTATCGCCAGGCCAGCCGAGGCCAGGACGGCAAGTCCGGCGATCAGAGCCAGCGCCCACTCCACCCACGGACCCCATTGCGTGGCCGGTGTCACATCGTTGTGCAGCCGCACCTGCATGTCGATGTAGGCCGGTTCGAAGAACTTGGTGCGCCCCGCGTCGACGCCGTCGGGAGAGATAAACGCGCTGATCCCGGTGGTGCCGACGACGATGACTTCCCGATCGTGCTCGACGGCCCGCACCTTGGAGATGGCCAGTTGCTGTTCACTCATCGCCGTACCGAACAGGGCGTTATTACTCGGCACGGTGAGTATCTCGGCACCGTTCAGGGTGGACTGCCGCAGCGCCCGATCGAACAGAACCTCCCAGCAGGTGGCAACGCCGATCTTCACGCCGCCCGCCGTGACGACGCCGTTGCCGTCTCCGGGGACGAAGTATCCGGCCCGGTCCGCGTACTTGGAGAAGTGCGCGAAGAAGGTCCGCCACGGTAAATACTCACCGAATGGCTGCACGATCTGCTTGTCGTGACGCTCGCCGGGGCCGCTGTCGGGATCCCAGACGATCACCGAATTGATCGATTTGGGCTGTTCGGGGGTGGAATCTGGATGCCGCAGCACGCCGCCGACCAGGATGGGAACGCCGATGGCCTGCGCCGCCTCGGTGATTGCCTCGGCTGCGTCGGCGTTGCGGATCGGATCGATGTCCGAGGAGTTCTCCGGCCACACCACGAACTGCGGCGCCGGGGCCTTGCCCGCCTTCACGTCCGCGGCCAGCAAGAGCGTTTCCTTGACGTGATAGTCCAGCACGGCGCGCCGCTGTGCGTTGAAATCGAGCCCCAGCCGGGGCACGTTCCCCTGCACCGCGGCGACGGTGACACTGCGGCCATCGGTGGCGCCGTGGCTGGCGTGTCGAACCTGCTGCCAGCTCACCGCCATGGCGAAGAGGACGAGGCAGACGCACGCCCCGGGCAGCAGCACCGAGGGCACCGGACGCGCACCGCCTGGTCCCACCGAGGGGCTGCGCCACCAGCGGTACATCTCAATGCCGAGCGCGGTCACCGCGAACGCACCCAGGGCCACCGTGAAGGACACCAATGGCGCGCCCCCGTACCGAGCCAGGCTCAGCATCGGACCATCGCCCTGACCGAAAGCGACTCGGCCCCATGGGAATCCGCCAAATGGAACGCTTGCCTTACCCCATTCGGCGGCAGACCACGCGGCGGCGAACCACAGCGGCCAGCCCGGCAGCCGGCGCACGGCGACGGCCAGCACGCCGAACAAGGCGACCCAGGTCGCGCACAGCAACGACAGCGCCAGCCACGGGACGACGCCCACCAGCTGGCCCGTCCACGGCAGCAGCGGAACGTAGAAGGCGAGACCGAACAGCAGCCCGTACCCCAGCCCACCGCGCAGCCTGGTGTTCGACGACCACAGCACCAAACCCAGGATGGACAGCGCCGGGAAGGCCGCCCACCAGAAACCCCAGGGCGGGAAGCTCGCGCACAACAGGAGACCGCCGATCACCGCCGCACCCTGGCGGGGCGCCGCACGCAGCCAGGCCCGGCCGAACGCGATACCGCGGGCACGCACCGCCGCCGCGAAGGCCGCGCCACGTGAAGGCCCGGTTTTCGCCGGAGCCTCCGGCTCCTCGTCGGCCGGAACGTCGGCGGCCTCGGCCAGCTCGGTCACGTCCTGGCCGGCAGTCTCCTCAACGGACTCGTCGACAGTTTCGTCAGCCATGGATCACCGTGCCACGGTGCACAGTTCGTAGACACTTGGGAAGCACAGCGGCGGCGTCCGATAAGTCCGGCAGGGCGGGGACACGCGAGCGTGGGTCGGTGGACCACCGCTGTACACCCGGTTGGCTGGTGTTGATGGTCAACTCCCCCGTCTCCCAAATCGCATAGCTGGCAAGTGCTCCCGGGATCAGCGTGCCCGTGGCACCGTCATGAACTCCCTGGGCGCGCCAGCCACCTCGGGTGGCGGCGCCGAACGCCGCGCGGACCGAGACGGAACTGGTTGGGGTGCGGTGATGGGCTGCCGCCCGCACCGTCATCCACGGATCCAGGGGCGTGACAGGGGCGTCAGAACCGAACGCGAGGGGCACGCCTTGGGATGCTAACAGCGCCAGCGGGTTTAGCTGTGTACCTCGATCCACGCCGAGTCGTTCCGCGTACATACCATCGGGGCCGCCCCAGAGGGCGTCAAAGGCCGGTTGCACACTGGCGATCACCCCAAGGCGACCGAGCTGCTCCGCCTGTGCCGCCGAGATCATTTCCAGGTGCTCAAGGCGGTGCCCGCATCGAGCCACGGCCGGTATGCCGTGCCGGGTGGCGACGCGGTCCAGCGCGTCGATCACCTGAGTGACGGCAGCGTCACCGATCACATGGAATCCCGCGGTAATACCGGCCCGTGTGCACGAGTCCAGGTGCGTCTCAACGGTTTCGGCATCCAGATGCATGGTGCCGCAGGTGTGTGGCGCGTCGTGATAGGGCTCCTGCAGCCAGGCGGTGTGCGATCCCAATGCACCGTCGACGAAGAGGTCTCCGGCCAGACCGGCGGCCCCCGTCAACGCGATGAGCTCGCGCGCGTGTTCGGCGTCGCGCGCCGGCTCGCCCCAGTATCCGGTGACCTGCACGCCATGTTCGGTGGCCAACAGCTCGCGGAAATCGTCCAGACCACTGATCTCCGGCCCGCCGCACTCGTGCACCGACACCAGACCCAGCGATGCCGCGCTGTCCAGCGCCGCGCGCCGCGCTGTCGCACGCCCATTGACGGAGAGCGCGCCGCGCGCATGTGCCCGTAACAGGTGGTGCGCCGCGCCGGCCACCGGATGTTCGGGATGAAATCCCGTGGCCCCGGCAAGCCCGGGTACCTGCTGCCGCAGCGCGGTCGACGCCGCAGCCGAATGCACATCGATCCGGCTGAGGTAGACGGCCCGGCCAGGCGCGGCCTCGTCGAGATCGGCAGTGGTCAGCGGCTGCCGCTCAGGCCATCGCGATTCGTCCCAGCCATGCCCCCAGATCACCTCATCCGAGTGCTCGCCGGCGTACGCGGTCAGTCGGGCCAGGCACTGCCCCCGCGAAGACATCCCGGACAAGTCCAGCCCGATGAGGGACAGTCCGATGGCGGTGAGATGAACATGGGCGTCGACGAACGCGGGCGCGACGAAGGCACCCTCGAGGTCGACGATGTCGGCGTTCGGGAACTCGGCACGACCGAGGTCGTCCTCGCCGATCCAGCTGATGACATCACCGGTCACGGCCATCGCGGTCGCCGCCGGATGCGACGGGCTATGCACGCGCGCATTGACGAGCAGTTGAGTCTGCACTCGCTAATTCTGCCGGGTTCGGGCGGTGTCTACGCAGGCAGGTCGTGGCCGGGACGGTATCGCCGAGACGGTCCGGCTTGCTCGTCACTCACGTCGATGACCTCACCGTCGATGTAATCGACGGTCCTCGCCCGTGTTTGAGCCCCCTGAAAGGCGCCGTATCCGGTGGGTATGACGGTGATGAGGGGCGCACGCCTACTCAGCTGGCGGGCCGCGACCAGGGTCAGCACCGGCCGCAGGACCGCACGGGTCGGGGGCAGCAGCATCAGCAGTCCGATGACCGAGGAGACCAGCCCGGGAATCACCACCGCAATGGTTCCCAGCGCGATGAGCGCGCCGTCCGCGACGGCCCCTCCCGGGGATCTGACTCCACGTCGCAGCTGATCAACGGCGCGTCGAGCCTGAGAGCCGGCAAGTATGAGACCTGCCACGAAGGCGGCAAGGACGGCGATGATGGTCCAGCCGATACCCACCGCCGAGGTCAACGCCACCAGGGCGGACACCTCCACGATCACGTACAGCAGAAACAGACCAGGCCACATATCCGGTCAACGTGCCGACCCGTCGCCGGGTTCCCGACTCACGCCGCGGTTCAGGCGGTGACGGCCAAGCCGATGGTGCCGCTGCTGCCGCGACGCACGATGCTCGCCTTGACCAGCACCCAGCCCAACAGGCCGTACTTGTGGGTGATGGCCGCGCGGGCTCGCTGCGTGCCCTCGGTATCCAGGACACGCGCGATGCCCTCGATCTCGCCGCTGCGGACCTTGCCGCGCACATCGCAGATGGCTAGCGAGACCCGCGGGGTGTTTCGGATCCGGCGCACCTTCCAGGATGTCGTCTCGGTCCACACGAGAAGTTCACCGTCCTCAGGCGCCGCCCAGACCGCGGCAGGTTTGGCCCGGCCGTCCTTGGTGTAGGTGGTCAGCAGGACATACTTGGCAGCACAGACTTCGGCGAATGTCGGCACCGGGAGGTTCGCACCCATGCCGACCAGTCTAGGAACCTCAGAGCGCTTCCGGCGCGCCGAGCGTCACTGAAATCCCAACCCTGGCGCCGTTACGCCGGTCCAGCCAGGCGGTCACGATCCGGCTGGCCAGCCCGTATCGGCTGACCACCGCCGACCGAATACGCGCCACGGACGCCGGATCCTCGACGATCACCGCGGTGGCGTCGGCGGACGGGCTGATCACCCTGCCGCGCTGAGTACAGACGGCCACCCGCACCTTCCTGTTGCGCCGGATCCTTCCGACCTTCCAGGTGTTGGCACTTGTGGTCAGCAGAAGCTCGTCGCCCTCTGCCACGAAGCCCATCGGAGTTGGCTTGGGCACACCGTCTTTGGTGAATGTGGTCAACAGGATGTAGCGGCCCGCCGCCACCGTGCCGATGTTCAAGCCGATATCCCGGGCCATGCTCCGATGCTACGACTCCAACTCGCCCTCGGTTTCCAGGAACACCGAACGCAAATCATCCAAAACTTGCTGATCGGGTTCTTGCCAGAGACCCCGGCTGGCTGCCTCCAACAATCTCTCGGCAATCCCGTGAAGAGCCCACGGGTTCGATTGCTGCATGAACTTGCGATTCTGCTCGTCGAGCACGTAGCTGTTGGTGAGCTGCTCGTACATCCAGTCGGCCATCACGTTCGCGGTGGCGTCGTATCCGAACAGGTAGTCGACGGTGGCGGCCATCTCGAATGCACCCTTGTAACCGTGCCGGCGCATCGCCTCCAACCACCGCGGATTCACCACGCGCGCACGGAAAACCCTTGTGGTTTCTTCAGATAACGTACGGGTATGCACCGCGTCGGGCCGGGTGTTGTCGCCGATGTATGCCGCCGGCGCCTTGCCGGTGAGCGCTCGCACCGCGGCGACCATGCCACCGTGATACTGGAAATAGTCGTCCGAGTCGGCAATATCGTGTTCACGGGTGTCGGTGTTCTTGGCCGCCACCGCGATCCGGCGATACTGATGACGCATATCCTCGCTGGCAGCCGCACCGTCCAGTCCGCGGCCGTAGGCGAATCCGCCCCACGCTGTGTAGACCTGTTCCAAATCCGAGTCGTTGCGCCAGTTTTGACTATCGATCAGCTGAAGCAGTCCCGCCCCGTAGGTGCCGGGCTTGGAGCCGAAGATGCGCATGGTGGCACGGCGCCAGTCTCCGTGTTCGGCACGATCAGCCTCGGCGTGCGCCCGCAGATAGTTCTCCTCGGCAGATTCGTCGAGTCCGGCCGCAAGAGCGACGGCGTCGTCGAGCATGGTCACCACGTGCGGGAAGGCGTCGCGGAAGAATCCGGAGATGCGCACCGTGACGTCGATGCGAGGGCGCCCGAGCTCCGACAGGGAGATCGCCTCGAGGCTCACCACGCGCCGGGAGGCGTCATCCCATACCGGCCGAACTCCCAGGAGGGCAAGGACTTCGGCAATATCGTCGCCAGAGGTCCGCATGGCCGAGGTACCCCAGATCGAAAGCCCGACGGACCGCGGCCAGTCGCCGTAGTCGGTGCGGTATCGCTGCAGGAGCGAGTCCGCCATGGCCTGCCCGGTCTCCCAGGCCAACTTCGACGGAACCGCCTTGGGGTCCACCGAGTAGAAGTTGCGTCCGGTGGGCAACACGTTGACGAGTCCACGCAGCGGCGAGCCAGAGGGCCCGGCCTCGATGAATCGGCCATCAAGAGCGCGAAGCACCGCGTCGATCTCACCGTTGGTGCCGTCCAGCCGTGGCACCACCTCCGTCGCCGCGAACCGCAGGATCGATGCGACCTGAGGGTCGTCGGTGAGTTGACCGACCGCATCCGGGCTCCAGCCTGTGCCCTGCAACGCGGCTAGCAACGAATGTGCTTGCTGATCAATCTCATCCACCCGCGCACGGTCGTCGGTGCCGTCCTCGGCCAGGCCGAGCGCCTGCCGCAACCCCGGCACCGACTGTTCGCCGGCCCACATCTGCCGGGCGCGCAGGATCGAGAGCACCAGATCAACCTGAGCGGCACCCGTGGGCGCACTGCCCAGGATGTGCAGGCCGTCACGGATCTGCACATCCTTGATCTCGCAGAGCCATCCGTCGACGTGCAGCAGCATGTCGTCGAAGACGTCCTCGTCGGGGCGCTCTTCGAGTCCCAGGTCGTGGTCCATCTTCGCTGCACGCATCAGCGTCCAGATCTGCTGGCGGATCGCCGGCAGTTTGGCCGGATCCAGCGCCGAGATGTTCGCGTGCTCATCGAGAAGCTGCTCCAAACGCGCGATATCCCCGTAGGTCTCGGCGCGCGCCATGGGTGGAATCAGGTGATCGACCAGGGTCGCGTGCGCGCGCCGCTTGGCCTGGGTGCCCTCGCCCGGATCGTTCACCAGGAACGGGTAGATGAGTGGCAGGTCACCGATCGCGGCATCGGTAGCGCAATCTGCGGACAGGCCAACGGTTTTCCCGGGCAACCACTCCAGGTTGCCATGCTTGCCCAGGTGCACCAGCGCATCGGCGCCAAATCCACCCTCCTCACGCGGGGCCGACAGCCAGCGATACGCGGCCAGATAATGGTGGCTCGGCGGCAGATCGGGATCGTGATAGATGGCCACCGGGTTCTCGCCGAACCCGCGAGGCGGCTGCACCAGCAGCAGGACATTGCCTGCTTGCAAGGCGGCAATCACGATATCGCCGTCGGGGTTGACACTGGTGTCCACGAACAGGTTCCCCGGCGGCGGCCCCCAGTGTTCGACGACCTGCTCGGCGAGACCGGGCGCCAGCCGGGAGAACCACTCCCGGTACTGGCGAGCCGGAACACGAATCGGGTTGCCCGCCAGCTGGTCTGCGGTAAGCCAGTCCGGATCTTGGCCACCCCGCTCGATGAGCGCGTGCACCAGGGTGTCCCCGTCCCCGTCCGCGGCGGGGCGACCGGTCGCGGGCAGTCCGGGGATGTCGCCGTCGGCGCCCACGTCGTAGCCGGCCTCCCGCATCGCGGTCAGCAATGCCACCGCACTGGCCGGAGTGTCCAGTCCCACCGCGTTCCCGATCCTGGCGTGCTTGGTGGGGTACGCGGAGAACACCAGTGCAATCCGGCGCTCACCGGCGGGGATGGATCGAAGTTTCGCATGCCGCAGCGCGACACCTGCCACCCGAGCGCAGCGCTCCGGGTCGGGAACATAGGTGATGAGGCCGTCGCTGTCGATCTCCTTGAACGAGAACGGCACGGTGATGATGCGCCCGTCGAATTCGGGCACCGCGACCTGAGTGGCGACGTCCAACGGACTCATGCCGTCGTCGTTGGCCTCCCAATCATCTCGGGGGCTGGTCAGGCACAGCCCCTGCAGGATCGGGATATCAAGGGCGGCAAGATGGCCGACATTCCACTCGTCGTCAGCCCCTCCGGCTCCCACAGCCGCCGGGGTGGCGCCGCCCGCGGCCAGCACGGTGACCACCATCGCGTCAGCGGCGGCGAGCGTCTCCAGGAGTTCCGCCGGCGCGGTGCGTAGCGAGGCGCAGTACACCGGAAGCGCCCGCCCTCCGAGGTTTTCAATGGCGGTGCAGAGAGCCTCTACGTATGCGGTGTTCCCGGCCAGCTGCTGAGCGCGGTAGTACAGCACCGCGACGGTGGGACCATCAACACTCCCGGTCGCGCGCTCCAGCACTCCCCAGGCCGGGTTTGTCGTCGGCGGTTCGAAGCCGATACCCGTCATCAGGACGGTGTCGGACAAGAAGGCATGCAGCTGCTGCAGATTGGCCGTCCCGCCCTCGGCCAGGTACCGGTGCACCTGCAGGGCGACGCCGCCCGGAACGGTCGAGCATTCCATGAGTTCGGCATCGGGAGCCTGTTCACCGGAGACCACCACGGCCGGCACTCCGGAGGCAATGACGGCGTCGATGCCCTCCTCCCAGCCGCGACGTCCGCCCAGAAGCCGGACAACCACCAACCCCATCCCCTCCAGCAGGCCCGGGACGTCGTCGACGTGGATACGAGAGGGGTTGGCCCATCGATAGTTCGCACCGCTGGCGCGCGCGCTCAGCAGGTCGGTATCCGATGTCGACAGAATCAGGATCGGGGCATTGCTCACAGGACATTCGTACCGTAGTCCTACGGTGAGTAGGTGACCCGCTCCTCAGCCGACGACGCGTGCCCCGGTGCGCTGCGGTTACATGAGGCGGCCGACGGAGCACTGGCACGCATCCGGTTGCCCGGCGGGATGCTCTCGTCGGCGCAGTTGGCCGCGTTGGCCACAGCAGCAGGCAGCCATGGCGCACCCGTTTTGGAGCTGACCTCCCGCGGCAACATTCAGCTGCGATCGATCCGGGATGCGGACGCGGTGGGCACCCTGCTATCGGACGCCGGGCTGCTGCCGTCGCCCAGCCACGAACGAGTGCGCAACATCGTGGCCTCGCCGCTCTCGGGCCGGGCCGGTGACTTCCCCGATGTGCGGCCGCTGGTCCTCGCGCTCGACCATGGGCTGATCTCAGCTTCCGTGCTCGCCGCCCTTCCGGGCCGCTTCCTGTTCAGCCTCGATGACGGACGCGCCGACATGGCCACCATGGGTGCGGACATCGGGCTCGGCCATGGGCCGGGCGGCTGGCGTGTTCTCCTCGATGGTCATGGCACCTCTACGTGTGTCGCCGACCCGGACGCCGCCGTCGACCATGTGCTCGCGGTGGCGCAGACCTTCGTAGAGATTCGGGGAAACGCATGGCGCGTCCGGGAGCTACCGGACGGCGCCAAGACCCTGGCCGCGGCGATCGGCGCAACACTGATCGCGGGGCCGGGCGAGGCAGGGCCCGCGCCGCACGCGCCCGTGGGATGGATCGAGCAGTATCCCGACCACGAGTTGGTGACGCTGGGGGCCGCCGTTCCGTTGGGCCAGCTGCCGGCTCGGGTGGCAGCACTGCTGGCCGCCGCCGAAAGACCCGTCGTCATCACCCCATGGCGGTCGGTGCTGCTGTGCGATCTGCCCCACGAGGACGCCGACGCGGTACTGCGGGTGCTGGCACCTCTGGGCCTGGTCTTCGACGAGCGCTCCCCATGGCTCAATGCCAGCTCGTGCACCGGGCTGCCGGGATGCGGACGCTCACGAACCGATGTCCACGCCGACGTCCGGCTCGAAGTCGCCGAAGAGATCGCCAGCGGTATTCATTCGCCGGTACATCGGCATTGGGTCGGGTGTCCACGGGCCTGCGGCTCCCCCACCACAGGCCAGGTGCTGGTGGCGACGGAGCTGGGTTATCGACCGCTCGAGCGGCACCCGTAGGGTTAGCGCGTGCTGGACTACGTGCGAGACGGAGCCGAGATCTATCGGCAATCGTTCGCGACCATCAGGGCCGAGGCAGATTTGTCGGCCTTCCCCGATGACGTCGCGCGTGTGGTGGTCCGGCTCATTCACACCTGTGGGCAGGTGGATTTACCCGGCGAAATCGCCTTCACCCCCGATGTGGTGACACGCACCCGAGCGGCATTGGATGCGGGTGCCCCCATCCTGTGCGATTCGTCGATGGTCGCGGCCGGGATCACCCGTCTGCGCCTGCCCGCGGACAACGAAGTGGTGTCCCTGGTGGCCGATCCGCGCGCCGCCGATTTGGCCCAGCGCACCGGGACTACGAGATCTGCTGCTGCGGTGGATCTTTGGTCCGATCGACTACCGGGATCGGTGGCCGCGATCGGAAATGCCCCCACGGCGCTATTCCGCATACTCGAACTCATCGACGAAGGTGTGGCACCCCCGGTGGCCGTCCTGGGCGGCCCGGTCGGTTTCGTCGGTTCGGCACAGTCCAAGCAGGAGCTGATCGACCGTCCCCGTGGCATGGACTACCTGTTGGTGCGAGGGCGGCGCGGTGGCAGCGCGATGGCCGCCGCTGCCGTGAATGCGATTGCGAGCGAGAAGGAATGAGCAGAGGAACGCTCTGGGGGGTGGGCCTGGGCCCCGGTGATCCCGAACTGGTGACCGTGAAGGCCGCCCGCGTGATCGGCGAAGCCGATGTCGTGGCATTCCACAGCGCACGGCACGGCCGCAGCATCGCCCGCTCAATTGCGCAGCCGTATCTGCGGCCCGGCCAGATCGAGGAGCACCTGGTCTACCCGGTGACCACCGAGACCACCGATCACCCAGGCGGGTACCGCGGTGCGATCGATGACTTCTACGAGGAGTCCGCGAATCGGATTGCCGCCCATTTGGATTCGGGCCGAAATGTGGCGCTGCTCGCCGAAGGTGATCCGCTGTTCTACAGCTCGTACATGCATATGCACCGCCGCCTGACCGACAGGTTCGACGCGGTCATCATCCCCGGTGTGACGTCGGTCAGCGCCGCATCAGCCGCAACGGGTACGCCCTTGGTCGAGGGCGACGAGATCCTGACGGTCATCCCCGGCACCTTGCCCGCCGACGAGATCGCCCGCAGGCTCAGCGATTCGGATGCGGCAGTCATCATGAAACTGGGACGCTCCTACGGCGCCGTCCGACAGGCGTTGGACACCGCTGGCGTGCTGGACCGTGCTTACTACGTGGAACGAGCCAGCACCACGCAGCAGCGGGTACTGTCCGCCGCCGATGTCGATCCGTCTTCGGTGCCCTATTTCTCACTGGTCCTGGTTCCCGGGGCACAACCCCTCGGCGACACCGCGCAGGACGGAATGGTGACGGTGGTCGGTTTGGGTCCCGGCCATCATGATTGGACCACCACCGAGGTACGGCACGAACTGGCGCTCGCCACCGATCTCATCGGATACGGGCCGTATCTGGATCGTATCCCCGCTCGCGACGGTCAAGTCCGTCATGCCAGCGACAACCGTGACGAGCCCGCACGCGCCGAACTGTCCTTCAAGCTCGCTGCGGGTGGCCGCCGGGTGGCCGTGGTGTCCTCGGGGGACCCGGGTGTGTTCGCGATGGCGGCGGCGGTGATGGAAGAGGCCCGAGCGTGGCCCGATGTCACGGTGCGGGTGCTTCCGGCGATGACGGCGGCGCAGGCCGTCGCCAGTCGGGTCGGGGCACCCCTCGGGCATGACTATGCGGTGATCTCGCTGTCCGATCGCCTCAAGCCATGGCAGGTCATCGAGTCCCGGCTACGCGCCGCGGCCGCGGCCGACCTGGTGCTGGCCGTGTACAACCCGGCCTCGAAGTCGCGCACCTGGCAAGTGGCTTCCATGCGCGACGTGCTGCTGGAACACCGCGACCCGGCGACTCCGGTCGTACTGGGACGCGATGTCGGCGGCGCGGGAGAGTCCGTGCGGGTGACCACCCTGGGTGACCTCGACCCGTCAGCGGTGGACATGCGCACCCTGCTGATCATCGGATCCTCACAGACCCAGTGGCAGGACACCGATTCGGGACCTCAGGTGTTCACGCCTCGGCGGTATCCCGCTCAGTGACCCAGTGCTGTGCCTCGTCCACGGTAGACACGGTGCGCACCTTCTCCGGCAGGGCCGGCCTGTCGATCATCACCACGGGAATGCCCAGCACTGCAGCGGCTTCCAACTTCGCCGAAGTCATCGTTCCGCCGCTGTTCTTGGTGACCAGCACCTCGATCTCGTACTGGCGCATGAGATCGGTCTCTTCCTCGAGTGAATAGGGCCCACGCGACAACAACAGATGGTGCCGCTCGGGCAGTTCGTCGGCGGGCACCGGCTCCACCACACGGATCAGGAACCAGGCGTCCGAGAACAGAAACGCCCCGATGCTGGAGCGCCCCGAGGTCAGGAACACCCGTGAAAAGCCCTGTGCCACCACCGTGTCCTTGGCCTCGGCGGCCGAGCACACCACGGTGGCATCTCCCGCCGGCCAGGGTGGACGGCGCAGGATGAGGTGCGGGATACCCAGCCGGGCGCATGCCGCAGCGGCGTTCTCGGTAATCGTCGCCGCGAACGGATGCGTAGCGTCGACCACGGCGTCGATATTGTTATCCAACAACCATTTCCGTAGTCCGGCCTCTCCACCAAAGCCCCCGATGCGCAACTCGCCGGCCGGAACTGCCGGGTTGCGCACCCGCCCCGCGAGCGAGGTGGTGACATCGAACCGGGGTGCCAGCCGCTCCGCCAGCTCGCGCGCCTCCGCCGAGCCGCCGAGAATCAAGATCTTCATCTAATGTGTTGCCCCTCTGCGACGTCCGGCCGAGTACAGGTAGCTATCCGTGAACCCCTCTGCCGCAAGTACCTTTCCGACGAAGATGACCGCCGTCTTGGTCACGCCCGCTTGTTTCATCTGCTCGGCGATGTCCGCGAGAGTGCCACGAAGGATGGTCTCCGATGGCCAGCTGGCATATGCGACGACAGCAACCGGCGTGCCCGGCGGATACCCCCCGGCGACGAGATCAGCTACCACATTGTCGATTTGGGCCGCGGCCAGGTGCAACGCCAGCGTCGCCCCCGGCGCCGCCAGAGTGCGCAAATCCTCGCCGGCGGGCATCGCGGTGGACAGCGTCGAGACCCGGGTGATTGTCACGGTCTGCGCGACACCGGGAACGGTGAGCTCGGCGCCCAATGCCGCCGCGGCCGCGGCGAAGGCAGGCACACCCGGAACGATCTCGTGGCCGATGCCGAGGGCATCCAGTCGACGGCACTGCTCGGCCACCGCACTGTACAGCGAGGGGTCACCCGAGTGGAGCCTGGCGACATCCAATCCCTGTGCGTCAGCGCTGGATATCTCCTCGATGATGGCATCCAAGGTCAGTGGGCCGGTGTCGATGATTCGGGCGTCGGGCGGGCACACCGCCAGGAGGTCGGGCGGCATGATCGATCCGGCGTACAGGCACACCATGCAGCGCTGCAGAATCCGCTGACCGCGCACCGTGATGAGGTCGGCGGCGCCCGGTCCCGCGCCGATGAAGTAGACGGTCATGACTTTTCCCCGGTCCATTGAGCCACGGGCAGCCGGGATCTCCAGCTGGTGAAGGCTCCGAGCGGAGCCGCGTCCTCCACGCGGTACCGGTGCAGCTCTCCCCCATGGCGGGAATACCAATGCAATAGCAGCGCTTCGGACTCCGCGGTCACCGCGTTGACGACAATCCTGCCTCCGCTCGGCAGCCGTTCCCAGCACGCCTCCAGCAGACCGGCATTGGTCACGCCACCGCCGACAAAGATCGCGTCCGGCGGGCAGGCCCTGTCGAAATCGCCAGGTGCCGCGGCGAAACACTCGACGTCTACGCCGAATTTCGTCGCGTTGGCCACGATCGCGGCCCGCCGCGATGGCTTGATCTCGAAGGCAGAGGCGCTGCAGCCGGCGCCACTGCGAGACCATTCGATCGCGATGCTGCCCGACCCTGCGCCCACATCCCAAAGCCGCTGGCCCGGTCGCGGCGCGAGTGATGCCAGCGTGACCGCCCGGATCTCGCGCTTGGTTATCTGCCCATCGTGTTCGAAGGCGTCCTCGGACAACCCCGCGACCAGTGGCAGCACCGCCTCTCCCGCTGCCGTCGGAAAATATTCCACGGCAACGACATTCAATGCATGACCGGGAGAATGGCCCCAATCGCGAGCGACCCCTTCCAGGCTTTTCTCTGCCGCTCCACCCAGCTGCTCCCACACCGTCAGCCGTGAGTCACCCAGCCCGGAATCGGTCAGGGTCTGCGCCAGCTCAGCCGGAGTGTCCGCGTTGCGGCTGAGCACGATCGCCCGACCGCCGAACCGCAGCGCGGAGGTCGCCAGCGCATTGACCAGGCTGATGATCTCCACATCGTTCACCGCCCATCCCATTCGTGCGCAGGCCAACGACACACTGGATACGTGCGGTAACACACGCACCCGATCCGCTCCGAAGAGCCGGATCAGCGTGGTGCCGATGCCATGCAGCATCGGGTCACCGCTGGCCAGCACGTGGACATTGCCGAGACCATCGAACATGGTGGGCAACGCGGGCAACAGGGGCGAAGGCCATACCCGGCACTCGGCCGCCAGGGATTCTTCGGCCAGCAGTTCCAGCTGGCGTAGCGAACCGAATATCACTGAGGCGTGCTGTAATTCGCGGCGGGAACGCATGGATAGCCCGTCGACACCGTCCGCACCTATCCCGATCACGGTGATCACCGCGGCATCCTGCGCCATAGAGATGACGGTACCCAGCGCATGATGAATGCGAGCGTTCCCAGCGCACGCGGAATCCACACGGTGCGCTTCCCGCTGCGCAGGGCGCGCACGGTCGCCTCCGCCACCTGGGGCGGTGTGCTCGCCAATGGTGCCGGTGACATACCCGCCGCCATCCGACCGATCACGAAGCCGGGGCGCGCGATCAACAGGTGCACGCCCGAACCGTGCAGGGCGTCGGCGAGCCCGCTCGCGAAACCGTCGAGCCCCGCCTTGGCCGATCCGTACACGTAATTGGCACGCCGCACTCGCCATCCGGCGATCGAGGAGAACACCACCAGCGCACCGCGCCCGGCACCGCGCATGCGCACGGCCAGCTGGGTCAACAACGCCACCTGCGCCACGTAGTCGATGTGCACGATCGCCGCCGCATGGCCGGCATCGGTTTCCGCCCGCTCCTGGTCACCCAGCAGTCCAAACGCGAGCACCGCCACGTCGATGGCTCCATGCCGCTCGGTAAGGGCGGCCAGCACCGATTCGTGGGTGTCGAGCCGGTCGGCGTCGAACTCGACGCAATCGACCGCAACGGCCCCCGCGTCACGGACGCGCCGTTCCTCGTCCTGCAGGTCACCGGCCCGGCGCGCCGCGAGGACCACCGTGTTTCCGGCGGCGAGACGCGTGGCCACCTCAAGTCCGATTTCGCTGCGTCCGCCGAATATCACCACCGTCGACGGTCTTCCCGCACGCGGATCATCCCCAAGCTGGCCGGAGTGTCGCACCGTGTCGGTCACGTCAGCGATTATGTCCTGCGCTAGCGTGAGACTTGATGCCGAACACCCCTACAACTCGACTTACCGATGATGCGCTGGCGTTCCTGTCCGAGCGCCATCTCGCGATGCTGACCACTCTGCGGCAGGACAACAGCCCGCACGTGGTGGCTGTCGGCTTCACTTTTGACCCGGTCACGCACATCGCGCGGGTCATCACCACCGGCGGGTCGCAGAAAGCGGTCAACGCCGAGCGTGGAGGCCTCGCGGTACTGAGTCAGGTGGACGGCGCCCGCTGGCTTTCCCTGGAGGGCTCGGCCACCGTCGTCACCGACAAAGAGGCGGTACGCGACGCCGAGCTGCGTTATGCGCAGCGCTACCGCACACCGCGGGTGAACCCGCAGCGGGTGGTCATCGAGGTCAAGATCGAACGGGTACTGGGCTCCTCGGATCTACTGAACCGCGGCGACGCCCCTACCGAGTAGGCACCACCGTCAGGCCGTGCGGCCGTGAATTCACCGATTCGCAACCATTTTCGGTGACGACGACGATGTCCTCGATTCGCGCGCCCCACTGCCCCGGGAAGTACACGCCAGGCTCGATGCTGAAGGCCATTCCCGGCTCCAGGATCAGATCGTTGCCCTCCACGATGTACGGCTCCTCGTGTACCGACAGTCCGATGCCGTGCCCGGTGCGATGCACGAATGCCTCACCCATCCCCGCCTCGACGAGAACGCGGCGCGCGGCGGCATCCACCGACTGGGCGCTCACGCCGGGCCGGGCCGCCCGTACCGCCGCCTGCTGCGCCTGCTCCAGAATTGAAATCCGGTGAGCCACATCGGAGTCAGGCTCACCAATGCTGTAGGTACGCGTGCTGTCGGAGTTGTAACCGGGCTCGTAGCTGCCGCCGATATCCACTACGACGATGTCCCCGGTCTGCAGCTCGCGGTCGGAGCATTCGTGGTGCGGGTCGGCCCCATGCGGACCGGACCCGACGATGATGAAGGCGACTTCCGAATGCCCCTCGGCCACAATCGCTTCAGCGATGTCGGCGGCCACCTGCGCCTCCGTGCGGCCCGGTACCAGCAGTTCGGGCACCAGCGCGTGGACGCGATCGATGGCCGCCCCGGCCTTGCGCAGGGCATCGATCTCGGAGGCGTCCTTGACCATGCGCAGTCGGCGCAGCACCCCGGTGGCCAGTATCGGCACGGTCCCGATCAATTCGGTCAGCGGGAGTAGATGCAGCGCGGGCATGGACTCGGTGACGGCAATGGTGCCCGACAACGCACCATCCGGGGAACCCAACGCCGCCCGTACCAGCTCATAGGGATTCTCCCCGTCCACCCAATCGCTGATCGGGATGCCGAGGTCGCCGATCGCCGAATCCTGCAGCGCCGCAAGCTCCATCCGCGGCGCGATCACGGTGGGCGTTCCCGAGGCAGGCACCACCAACGCCGTGAGCCGCTCGAATGTCTGCGCGCGTGAGCCGGTCAGATATCTCAGGTCGTATCCGGGTGTGACCACCAAGCCCGCCACCCCGGCCGTCGCGGCCTCCTGAGCGGCACGTTGCAGACGGTTGGCGTACACATCGGATTCAAAACGCTGGGGTGCCATACGGTCCAGGCTATCTGGCATAGGTTGAGTGCCGTGTCAGAAGACCTCCACCGACCCGTCCTGCTCCTCGATGGAGCCAGCCTGTGGTTCCGTTCATACTTCGGCGTCCCGGATTCCATCAAGTCCCCTGATGGCAGACCCGTCAATGCGGTCCGCGGCTTCCTCGACACCATCTCCCAGCTCATCACGCTGCATCGGCCGCATCGGCTTGTGGTGTGCCTGGATCTGGACTGGCGGCCCGCCTGGCGGGTTGCCGCGATTCCGTCGTACAAGGCGCATCGTGTGGTCGCGGAGGAGCCCGACGGCGCCGTCGATGTCGAAGAGGTGCCCGACGACCTGACACCCCAGGTCGACATGATCGCCGAAATGCTGGATGCGTTCGGCATCGCGTCCGCCGGCGCCCCGGGATTCGAAGCCGACGACGTCCTGGGCACCCTCGCGGCCGCTGAACGGCGCGACCCGGTGATCGTGGTCAGCGGGGACCGAGACCTACTGCAGGTGGTCACCGATGCCCCGGTACCTGTTCGCGTCTTCTACATGGGGCGCGGGTTCGCCAAGGCCACATTGTTCGGACCGGTGGAGGTATCCGAGCAGTACGGCGTGCCCGTCGAGCGCGCCGGCGCGGCGTACGCCGAGCTGGCCCTGCTGCGCGGCGACCCGTCCGACGGTCTGCCCGGTGTTGCCGGGGTGGGCGAGAAGACCGCCGCCAAACTTCTGGCCGAGCACCACTCGCTGACCGGCATTCTCGCAGCGGCCGATGATCCAAAATCAGGGCTGGCCAAGGCCGTTCGCGCCAAGTTGCAGGCCTCGGTCGACTACATCGCGGCTGCCGAGCCGGTGGTGCGGGTGGCCGTGGATGCGCCGGTCACCATCGATCGGGACAGCGATGCGCTACCGCTGGCCGCCCGAGATCCGCGGCGAGTCGCCGAACTCGGTGCCGAGCTGGGCATCGGTTCGGCGATCACGCGCCTCCAGAAGGCATTGGACACGCTGCCGCAGCCTTAAGCCGAGAACGCAAAACGCCGAGCGCGTCACTGCATGCGCTCGGCGTTTTGGCGGAACTCGTTACTTGGGGCGGCCGACCTCGTAGGTGCCCTTGTCGTTCTGGAAGGTCACGGTGACCTGTCGCTTGGTGCCGTCGATGCTGACATCGCAGTTGAAGGTGGCGCCCTTCTTCACCTCGGGGTTCTGGCCATCGTTGCACTTGACGTCCTTGACGTTCTTGGCGCCGTAGCCATTGGTTTCGTCGGTGAGAACCTTGGTCACACCCTCCTGCGCCTTGTTGACGTCCAGAGTTGTGGTCATGGCCCAGCCAGGTGCCAGGAAGGCGGTAATCAGCACCACGATCAGGATCACCGCGGCCGCGACGATACCGCCGATGATCGCGATGGTCTTGGTGGAACGCTGCGGCTTTCCGGCGCCGAACTGCGGGAACGGCTGTCCCTGCTGCTGTCCGTACTGGCCCGGGTATCCACCCTGCTGTCCGTACTGTCCCGGCTGGCCGTAGGCGCCGGGCTGACCGAACTGGCTCGGCTCGCCGAACCCCGGCTGACTGGGCTGCTGGCCGAACTGGCTCGGATCCCCAAATCCACCGCCCGGGAATCCCGGCTGCTGGTACTGCGGATACTGCTGGCCCTGGCCATAGGCGGGCTGCTGCCAACTCGGTTCACCCTGCTGCGCCGGATCTGAGGATTGCGGTGTCTGCCACGGCTCTTGGCCTTGCCCAGGTTGGGGCGCCCACTGTCCGCCAGGTTCGGTTCCCTGTGGACCGCTCATCGTTCCTCCCGTGTCGCGACTTTGTTACTTACCGGTGTGTAAGAGGGTGCTGACGCTCCACCTTAGCGTTTGCTCGTCGTTATGTGCCATCAACGGCAACGACGCCACGCCGCACGTCGGCGACCGCGGCCCTCGCCACCGAGCGCACCCCGGCGTCCGGCGCTGCCTTGTTGATCTGGTCGAGCAGATCAACCACTTGCCGGCACCACCGCACGAAATCACCTGCCGGTAGCGCGGTGCCCGTATCACCGGCCGCCTCCAACGACGCCGCCAGATCACCGGTGGTCGCCCAGCGGTACACCGCCGCGACGAAGCCCTCATCGACCTCGCGCGTGGGCGCGAGCTGATGCCGCTGTTCGTCGTGACGCAACCGCGCCAGTGCCCGGTGGGTTTCGGCGAGCGCCGCGCGCAGCGCCGCAGTGGGCGCCTCCCCCGTCACCGATACCGCATCACCACGCGACTCGTACAGCACGGCCGAGGCCACGGCCGCCAGCTCCGCGGGTTTGAGCCCCGCCCACAGTCCGCGCCGCAGACATTCGGCCACCAGCAGATCGCTCTCGCTGTAGATACGGGCCAGCAGCATGCCGTCCTCGGTCACCTTCTTGCCGAGCTCGGAGCTGTCCTGGACGTATCCGCGTTCGGTCAGCAGCGTCAGGATGCGGTCAAACGTGCGCGCGAGTGAGTTGGTGGCGGCCGACACCTTCTTCTGCAGTTGTGCGTTATCGCGTTCGATGCGCAGGTAGCGCTCGGCCGTCCGCGCCAGTTCCTCACGGTTGGGCGCGTGGTGCACCGGATGTTCCCGGATTTCGCGGCGCAGCCGTTCGACCTCGACGCCGAGATCTGAACCATCAGTGCCCGAATCGTTCTTGCGCCCCTTCACGGGTTGCGGCCTGCGCACCCGGCCCTCGTCCAGTGCCGATCGCAGGGCTGACGCCACGTCACGGCGCACCTTGGGCTGGCGGTGCTCGACACGCTTGGGCAGGCTGATGGATCCGAGCGGTTCCGCGGTTCCTGAGTAGTCCGCCGATGAAATCCTTCCGGCCCAACGATGTTCGGTCAATACCAACGGGCGCGGGTCATCGTCGTCGTGGGCCGGCTCCAGCACGACGGCCACGCCATTGCGGCGGCCATGAGGTATCGCGATGACATCGCCGCGCTTGAGCGCCGCCAGGGCATCGTTGGCCGCACCGCGACGTTCCAGCCGCGAGGTACGCGCCGCCGCCCGCTCGCGCTCGGAGAGCCTGCCGCGCAACCGGACGTATTCCAGGACGGACCCGTCGTGCCCGTCAATCTCCTTGGCGATCTCGTCCAGCATCTTCTTGCCACGTTCGATACCGCGGACCAGTCCCACCACCGAGCGGTCGGCCTGGAACTGCGCGAAGGATCGCTCCAGTAGTTCGCGCGCCGGATCCGGGCCCATCCGGTGCACCAGGTTGATCGTCATGTTGTAGGACGGCGCAAACGAGCTGCGCAGCGGGAAGGTACGCGTGGACGCCAGCCCTGCGATCTCGCTGGGCTCCACCTCGGGCGTCCACAACACGACGGCGTGTCCCTCGACGTCGATTCCGCGTCGGCCCGCGCGCCCGGTCAACTGGGTGTACTCCCCCGGAGTCAACGCCGCGTGCTGCTCCCCGTTGAACTTCACCAACCGCTCCAGCACCACCGTGCGCGCGGGCATGTTGATACCCAATGCCAGTGTCTCGGTGGCAAATACCGCCTTCACGAGTCCCTTGGTGAACAGTTCCTCGACGGTGTGCCGGAAGACCGGCAGCATGCCGGCATGGTGGGCGGCGATCCCGCGCAGCAGCCCCTCACGCCACTGCCAGTAGCCGAGCACGTCCAGGTCTGCCTCGGGCAGCCCCTCGGTGCGGCGGTCGATGATGGCAACGATCTCCCGCCGGTCCTCCCCGGTGGTGAGGCGCAACCGGGATCGAAGGCATTGCGCCACAGCGCCATCGCAGCCCGCACGAGAAAAAATGAACGTAATCGCCGGAAGCAGGCCGTCCTCGTCGAGCCTGGTGATGACCTCGGGTCGCGATGGCGGGCGATAGAGCGTGGGGGGACGCCCGCCACGATCGTGCGGCCCCCGTCGGCGTGGGCGGTCGACGTCTGCGAAGCGATCGGCCTGGCGCCGCTGGGCTATGTAGCGGGTGAGCTCCGGGTCTACATCAGTTTTCTTGCCGTCGTAATCAAAGAGATCGAAGAGCCGCCGCCCGACCATGACGTGCTGCCACAACGGGACCGGCCTGGTCTCGTCGACCACGACGGCGGTGTCTCCGCGGACTGTCTTGATCCATCCGCCGAATTCCTCGGCGTTGCTTACCGTGGCCGACAGGCTGGCCAGGGCCACCTCTTCGGGCAGGTGCAAGATGACTTCTTCCCAGACCGCACCGCGGAATCGGTCGGCCAGGAAATGCACCTCGTCCATGACCACATACGAAAGACCATGCAGTGCTGGCGAATCCGCATACAGCATGTTCCGCAGCACCTCGGTGGTCATCACAACCACCGGGGCATCGGAGTTGATCGAGGAGTCTCCGGTAAGCAGGCCGACCTTCTCCGGTCCGTACACCGACACCAAGTCGTTGTGTTTCTGGTTGCTCAGCGCCTTGATCGGGGTGGTGTAGAAGCACTTGCGCCCGGCCGCCAGCGCCAGGTGGACCGCGAATTCTCCGACGATGGTCTTACCCGCGCCGGTGGGTGCACAGACCAGCACGCCGTGGCCGTTTTCCAGCGCCGTGCACGCGCGGACCTGAAAGGGATCGAGAGCAAAACTCAGCCCTTGGGAGAACGCACTGAGTTGGGTTCCGATGCTGGTCACTTGCCCATGTTGTCAAACCGCTCGGGAGGACCGATCGGTTCGGGCGCGGCAATAGCTTCGGGAGCATCCAAAGCCGAGGCCTCGTCATCGCCGAGCTCCTGCGCGGCCTCCCGTTTGGCCTTGCGTCTGTCGTGGATCCGGGCCACCTGGATGGAGAACTCCAGCAGCACCGTCAGCGCGAGGCCCAGCGCGGTCATCGTGAACGGATCCGATCCCGGGGTCGCGAAGGCCGCGAACACGAACAGTCCGAAGATGATGCCCCTACGCCAATTCTTGAGCTTGGCGTAGGACAGGATCCCAACGAAATTGAGCATCACGAGCAACAGCGGGAACTCGAAGCTGACGCCGAAGACCAGCAACACGTTGATCAGAAAACTGAAGTACTCGTCACCCTTGAGCCCGGTGACCTGGACGTCGCTGCCCACCGTCAAGAGGAAGTGCAGGGCCTTGGCCAGCACCGTGTAGGCCAAGAGCGCACCGGCGACGAACAGCACCGTCGCCGCGGTGACGAAGATGACCGCGAATTTGCGTTCGTTGCGATACAGGCCCGGCGTGATGAACCGCCAGATCTGGTACAGCCACACCGGGCAGGCCAGCACCACACCGGCGGTCAGACCTACCTTGAGGCGCAGCATGAACTGCTCGAAAGGCGCGGTCGCCAGCAGCCGGCAGGCCCCATCGGCGCTCAGATTGGCGCGCGCGCTGGCCGGCAGCGAGCAGTACGGTCCACGCAACCATTCACCGAGGCTCTCCACGCCGAACATCGCGTGCTCGTACCAGAAGAACCCGACGATGGTGGTCAGCAGGACGGCGGCCACCGAGATCAGCAGGCGGGTACGCAGCTCCTGCAGATGCTCGACGAGCGACATGGTGCCGTCGGAATTCTTGGGCTGTCTGGACTTTCGCTGCAGCCCAAGAGCACCCAGGACCTTATTCATGAACGCATGACCTATCCGGCCGGCCTATCGCGGCGGAACGCGGCTAGGCAGTGGGCTTGTGACCGGGAGTCGATTCGATCGGCGGTGCTTCCACCGCGGTAGCGGGTGGCACTTGCTGCTGCTCCACCGCTGGTGGGGCGTCGGCCGCCTTCGCAGAATTTCCCTCGTTTTGCAGTTCCTTGACTTCGGATTTGAAGATCCGCAGCGACTTACCCAGCGAACGCGCGAGGTCGGGCAGCTTCTTGGCACCGAAGAGCAGCGCGAATACGACAATTACGATCACCCAGTGCATGGGTTGTAGACCGCCCAATGTGGTCACCTCCTCTGGCGTCGTGTCTGCCTTGATGCTACCCCAGGGCTGATCGCGGTCAGCTGGCCTGATACGCCGCCAGCGCCGCCGCCGCGTCGGTACGCACCCGTCGCGCCAGGGATTCCGGCGCCAGCACCCGGATCGCCGAACCGAAACCGAGGATCAGCCGCGCCATCCAGTCCTCGGAGGCATAGGTCATGGCGGCCTCGACCGATCCATCGGCATGCTGGACACCGGTGGGCCGCATCGGGAAGTAGTCGAAGACCCAGGAGGCACCCGGCCCGACCAATACCGTCGCGGCCGGCAACGAGGGGTCCGCCTCGAACAGGCCGGTGTCGGTGGCCGTCTGGATCGCGGGCGCGGGGGGTGCCGAACGCTGGTCGAGAACCTCAGCCTGTTCGATCCTGTCGAACCGGAACAACCGCACCCCTTCGGAGGCGCGACACCAGGCCTCCAGGTAGCTGTGGTCCCCCACGACCGCGATCCGAATGGGGTCGACTATCCGCTCCGACAAGGCATCTCGTGATGCCGAGTAATACTCGATGCGCAGCGCCTTGCGGTTACGCACGGCCGAGCGGACGGCGGAGACCGCCTCGGACTCGACGGGAGTCGCCGCTGAAGCGTTCGATTCGGCGTCTGATTCTCGTCGCCCGAGCGTCTCATCGCCGGCCCCCGCGGCATCCTCGATCTTGGCGATAGCGCTGCGCGCAGCCTCCGGGTCGACGGTGCCGGGCATGTCCAGCAGGGCGCGCAGGGCGACCAACAGCGCCGTCGCCTCGGGCGAGGTGAGGCGCAGCGGACGGTCGATACCGGCCGAGAACGTGACCTCGATGCTCTCCTCGGAGAACGAGAGATCGATCAGGTCGCCGGGACCGTAACCGGGCAGGCCACACATCCACAGCTGGTTCAGATCGGCCATCAGCTGCTTGGTGGTGACGCCCAGATCCGCGGCGGCGTCAGCGGCACTGATACCCGGATTGGCCTGGAAGTACGGAACCATGTTGAGAAGCCGGGTCAGACGATTCGACAGCTCGGTCATGCCGTGACCCCCGCGTGCTCCTGAAGACGAGCGATGACCTCGTCGCGCACCTGCGCCGGCTCCAACGCGACCGCATCGGCGCCGTGGGAGGCGATCGAGCGGACCAGACGGTCGGGTGAGGCCACCTCGATCTCGACCACATCCCCGTCGCGCTCGCCCAGCCGGCGTGGCTCGACCATTGCGCCCATCCGGCGCAGCTCCTGGGCACGCCCATCGGCGATCCACACCCGCGCGGTGATACGCACCGGCCCATCGCCGACGGCCCTGGCCACGATGGCGCGCAGATCCACTCCGTCGGGGCGGCGCACTGTGCCCGGCTTTTCCAGCATCGTGACGTCCTCTCCGATGCGGGAGAGCCGGAACGTACGGGTGGCATTGCGGTCCCGATCGTGTCCGACCAGGTACCAGCGGCCGCGGTCGGTGATCACGCCCCACGGCTCCACGGTGCGCGTGACGTAGGGCTCGGCGCGTGAGGGCCGGTGTCCGAACTGCACTGCCTGACCGGAGTCGATGGCGGACAGCAGGATTCGCAACACCGATTCCGATCCACGACCACCGGGCATCGCTAGGTTTGACGTGGACCCCGCCACCGAAACGTTCTCGGCGGCGGGATCGACGTCCACGCCCGCCGCGCGCAGTTTCATCAACGCACCCTGTGCGGCGGTGACCAGTTCGGGCGACTGCCACAGCTGCGTGGCGACCGCAACAGCCGCGGATTCATCGGCGGTGAGAGTGATATCGGGCAACTCGTAGGCGTCGCGACGGATGCGGTAACCCTCCGTGGCGTCGAAGGACGACACTTTGCCCGTTTCCAGCGGGATGCCCAGGTCGCGCAGTTCGTTCTTGTCGCGCTCGAACATCCGGCTGAAGGCCTCATCGCTCGGCGAGTCCGAGTAGCCGGCCACAGAGGTGCGGATTCGTTCTGCGGTGACATAGGTGCGAGTGGACAGCAGGCAGATCACCAGGTTCATCAACCGCTCGACTTTGGAGATCGCCACGGCGGAAAGCTTAGAGGAAACCGGCACGTCAGCCCGGAGCGCATGCGGGAGTGTCCGAATGTTTGTTCGGACACGGCCCAAACGCCGAGCGCGAGCGCTACATGCTGGCGATGAGCCGTTCCACCCGCTCGTCGACCGACCGGAACGGGTCCTTGCACAGCACGGTGCGTTGCGCCTGGTCGTTGAGCTTGAGGTGCACCCAGTCGACGGTGAAATCGCGGCCGGCCTCCTGGGCGGCGGTGATGAAGTCGCCACGCAGCTTGGCGCGCGTGGTCTGCGGCGGCTGATCGACGGCGGCCTTGATCTCCTCATCGGTGGTGATGCGTGCGGCCAACCCCTTGCGTTGCAGCAGGTCGAACACGCCCCGGCCACGCTTGATGTCGTGATAGGCCAGGTCCAGCTGAGCGATCTTCGGGTCAGACAGCTCCATGTTGTAGCGATCCTGGTACCGCTGGAAGAGCTTGCGCTTGATCACCCAGTCGATCTCGGTGTCGACCTTCGAGAAGTCTTGGCTCTCAACAGCATCCAGCGTGCGACCCCAGAGTTCGACGACCTGCTCGACCTGCTCATTGGGTTCTCTGGTGTTGAGGTGTTCCACGGCCCGCGCGTGGTATTCGCGCTGGATGTCCAGCGCGCTGGCCTGACGCCCACCGGCGAGCCGGACCGGGCGGCGGCCGGTGAGGTCGTGGCTGACCTCACGGATGGCGCGGATCGGGTTGTCCAGCGAGAAGTCCCGGAATGCCACACCCGACTCGATCATCTCCAGCACCAGCGCCGCGGTGCCCACCTTGAGCATGGTGGTGGACTCGGACATGTTGGAGTCGCCGACGATGACGTGCAGGCGCCGGTACTTCTCGGCGTCGGCGTGCGGCTCGTCGCGCGTGTTGATGATGGGACGGCTACGCGTGGTCGCCGAGGACACACCTTCCCAAATATGCTCGGCACGTTGCGATAAGCAATAGGTCGCGGCCTTGGGCGTGAGCAGCACCTTGCCCGCCCCGCAGATCAATTGGCGGGTGACCAGGAACGGCAGCAGGACATCCGAGATCCGGGAGAACTCACCGGCCCGCACGATGAGGTAGTTCTCGTGGCAGCCGTACGAGTTGCCCGCGGAATCGGTGTTGTTCTTGAACAGGTAGATGTCGCCGCCGATGCCCTCGTCGGAGAGGCGCTGTTCGGCGTCGATGAGCAGATCTTCCAGGACGCGTTCTCCGGCGCGGTCATGGGTGACCAGCTGCACCAGGCTGTCGCACTCGGCGGTGGCGTACTCGGGGTGGCTGCCCACGTCGAGATAGAGCCGCGCGCCATTACGCAGGAAGACGTTGGAGCTGCGCCCCCAGGACACCACCCGGCGGAACAGGTAGCGGGCGACCTCGTCCGGGCTCAATCGCCGGTGGCCGTGAAATGTGCACGTGACGCCGAACTCGGTCTCGATCCCCATAATTCGACGTTGCACACCATCGAGCCTACTGGGTGAGGCCATCGACAGCGGGGAGGCTGGCCTTTCTCGAGGCCATCTGTCTGGGTATCTCAGCAGCACGACCGGCGATCCGATACGGTTCGGTTCGGGTTGGGCCCGGTTTCGTCCGCGCCCAATTGGCACACAACGACAGGTTTCGACAATGCATATTGCGCTGTTCACCGATCTTCACCCTGAGAGCCTGGGCGGGGCGCAGATCTCGGTGGCGCGCCAGCGTCACGGGCTGGAACGGCTGGGACACAAGGTGACGGTGTTCACCGCGCCGCTGGCCCACACCGTTGACCCCGACCCGAACGTCGTCGAGGTCAAGCCGGTGCCGTTCGTGGCCGAGGCGATGCGCAAGCTCGGCAAGCACGACGATTTCACCTTCGTATGGCCCGGAGCGGCGAACAAGGAACTGATCGATCGGGAGCTTCGTGCCCGCGGGCCGATCGACATCATCCACAGCCAGGGCGACCTGGGCGTCTGCATCGCCGGCGTGGAAGCGGCCCGCCGTAATGGCATCCCGGTGGTGCAGACCAAGCACACCCGGTACGACGTGTACTTCGAAAAGGCCAGCCCCAACCCCCTGCTGTTGGCGTGGATCTTCAGCCAGATGCAGGAGCGCCATCTACCCAAGGATTTCCACCTGACGACGGTGCAGGAATCGGCCGCGTCGCGGCGGGCATGGCAGCTGATGATGGCCCAGGCGCAGGCGGTGGATCACGAGATCACCCCGACGACACACTTTGCCCAGGCCCTCACCGACCGCGGGCTGCGCCGGCCGATTTCGGTGGTCTCCAATGGCGTGGACGACGAGCTGGTGGACATCGCCCGTGAAGCCGCGGACGACAAGCCGACCGACGACGAGCCGCTACGGCTGATCTGGTGCGGACGGCTGTCCCCGGAGAAGCGGGTGCTGGAGGCCGTGAAGGCCGCCACCCAGGTCCAGAACTGTGTCATGGACATCTACGGCGACGGCCACCTCGAGCACGCCATCAAGAAGTACGTCGATTCACACGGAGCTTCGCACCGCATCAGGCTGCGCGGTCGGGTCAGCCAGGACAGCTGCCTGGCGGCGATGGGAGCCAGCAGCGCCCTACTGTTCACCTCCTACGGTTTCGACACCCAGGGACTGGTTCTGCTGGAGGCGATTTCGATGTCGACTCCGGTGATCTTCTGCGACGAGATCCTGGGTGAGTCGGTACCCGACGGCGGTGGCCTGGTCACCGAGAACGAATCCGTCGAGGCCATTGCGAAGGCCATCCGGGCGTTGGCCGATGACCGCGCCAAGCTGCGGCAGATGACCGAGGTGGTGGCCGCGCACCAGGACGAGCCGCGGCAGTCGCTGCAGACCGAGAAGATTGTCGCCATCTACAACGATGTGTTGAAGAAGGCCAACGCCTGACCCCGTGAGGCCGCATAGGCTGGCCGGGTGGACTTCTCCGAATACTCCCGATACGACGCCACCGGCCTGGCCGAGCTGGTGGCCACCAAGCAGGTCACCCCGGCCGAACTGCTCGCCGCGGCCCGCGCCCGCGCGGTAGCGGTCAACAACAAGATCACTGCCATAGTCCGGACCATTCCGGAGGCGGATAAACAGGTCGAGGGCGAGCTGAGCGGTCCGTTCGCGGGGGTTCCTTTTCTCATCAAGGACCTCGGCCAGGACTACAAGGGCCACCCGACATCGGGAGGGTGCCGGGCGCTGTCCACCCTTCCCGCGCCGGAGCATTCCACCATCGTGCAGCGGTGGCTCGACGCCGGTCTGGTCATCTTCGGCAAGACCAACACCCCCGAGTTCGGCTCGAAGGGCATCACCGAGCCGGAACTTTTTGGGGCTAGCCGTAATCCGTGGGATCTGGACCGCACACCCGGCGGATCATCGGGTGGCTCCGCGGCCGCCGTCGCGGCGGGAATCGTGCCGGTGGCCGGTGCCAGCGACGGCGGCGGGTCCATCCGCATCCCCGCGGGATGTTGCGGTCTGGTGGGCCTCAAGCCAGGGCGTGGCATCACTCCGATGGGTCCGGCGGCCGGCGAACCCATGCACGGTGCGGCCGTGAGCGGCACGGTCTCGCGCACCGTCCGCGATACCGCCGCGATGCTCGACGTTATTGCCGGACCGGATGCGACGTCGCCGTACCTGCCTGCCATACCCGAGGATTCGTACGCCTCGCAGGTGGGCAGGGATCCCGGAAAGCTGCGGATCGGGGTGCGCATCCCGACCGTCATCACCCCCAATCCCGATCCGGCGGCAGCCGCCGCGGTCGAGGCCGCGGTGCGTGTCCTGACGCATCTGGGCCACGAGGTGGAAGAGGTGAGCGCCCCGTATGACGATGGGCAGCTGGCACGCGACTTCCTGCTGACCTGGTTTGTGCACGCGGCCTACGAGGTGGACGACACCAAGCGGCTAACCGGAGCCGGTGACGAAGGTTTCGAACGCGACACCCTACTCATCGCCGCGCTGGGCCGCGCCACCAACGGCCCCGATTATGTTGCGGCCGTGGAGCGCCGGCACAACTATGTACGGGAACTGGCCGCCTTCTTCGGCGACTACGACCTGTTGCTCACGCCCACGCTTGCCAAGGTCCCGCCGAAGATCGGCGAGTTCGACCTTCCGGCACCCTTGGCGGCAGTGTCCGATCTGTTGTTGCGCACCAAGACGGCCCGCGTGCTCAAGTACGCCAACATCGTCGACAGCATGATCAACGACAATCTCGGCTGGGTTCCCTATACCCAGTTGGCGAATCTGACTGGGCGCCCCGCGATTTCCCTGCCGCTCTATCAAACGCCGAAGGGTCTGCCCCTCGGTGTGCAGTTCGTCGCCCCACTGGGCGGCGAATCACTGCTCATCCGGCTGGCCGCCCAGTTGGAGGCAACCGCACCGTGGGCAGACCGCCGGCCCACGCTCTAGCGCGGTAGTGTGGACGCCGGGCGTGCAGGAGCGCCCGGTGTCCGCCCGAAGAGGCTCAGCCTCCCTGCCTTGCTTGTACTGGTTTACCGACCTCTTCTCACACCTGGTCTCGCGGACATCGGGCACACGAGAGGAGGCCGTCATGGCCAGCACCCTTCCCACCAATCCGTCACTTGATCGCCTCCGCGATGAGGCGCGCGGACTGCAGCGCGCGATGCGAGCCACCGATCTTGACGCGGCCGGCGTGGTGCGTCAACACCATCCACGTCCGGATATCGCCTTGGCGGGTGAACAATTCGCGCTGCACGATGCCCAGCTGACCGTGGCCCGCCGCTACGGATTCACCGGCTGGCCCGCGCTCGTGCACTATGTGGAGCTTGCCGCCGGACTCAGCACCGATCCGAGCGCGGTGTCCGAAGCGGCGCTCGACACGGCCGACCGATTCTGCGCTCTGGCATCGCTGCGATACGACGAGGACGATGAACCGCCCCGTTGGCAGGCGGCCGCGGACCTGGTGGCCGCCGATCCCGCGCTGGTAGATCGGCATGTATGGGCGGCCGCCTCGGCCGCCGACCCGGCCGCACTCGCACGACATCTGGCGGCGCACCCAACACTAGCGAGCACGAATGGTGGTCCATACCAATGGTTTCCGCTGATGTACCTGTGCTATGGCCGTGCGCCATTGGGTCGCACGGAGCAGCAGACGGTGGCTGCCGCGCGCCTGCTTCTGGACGCCGGCGCCGATCCGAACGCGGGATACCTCTGGCGCGGTCTGTCCACTCCGTTCACCGCGCTGACGGGGGTGTTCGGCGAGGGTGAGCAAGGGCCGGGACGTCAGCCCCGGCACCCCTTCGCCGAAGCGCTGGCCACCGTTCTGCTGCAGCGCGGCGCACACCCGGTGGATCAGCAGGCCCTCTACAACAGGATGTTTCGCCCCGACGATTCGCATCTGGAGCTGCTGTTCGCCCACGGGCTGGCCGATGCCGGGGCGAGCCCGTGGGAACTCCGCCTGGGCGAGGCCATGGAGACCCGTCAGCAGATGTGGCGGCGGCAAGTCGACTGGGCCGCCGAGCACGGGTTCTCCGACAGGCTGGAACTGCTCGCACGGCATGGAATCGACACCGCGGGCGCCACCGTCGTGGTACCCGCCTTCCCTACCGACGTCAATGCCCGCGACGACGAAGGCGCGACGCCGCTGCATCACGCCGCCTGGGCAGGTGACCTCGGGTTGATCCGAAGGCTTCTGGACGCAGGAGCCGATCGCACAATCGCCGACAACCGTTTCAGCACAACGCCGCTGCAATGGGCAGAGCACGCGTACCAAATGGAGGCGGCAAAACTACTGCGGGATACCGGACATGGATAGGCGCCGGATCAGGCGGAGTCCCTGAGTCGCTGCACGTCGTGCTCGACGCAGCCCACCTCGTCGGCCGCCTGCGTAACCGATAGAGCGGGATTCAGCAGAATCCGCAGTTCACTGGGGGTAAAGGTCGGCTCGATTTCCCAGGGCGCATGATCCCACCCGGTTTCACTCATGCCGACGAAGAGTTCTTCGCTCATTTTCGATCCTCAGAACAAGGAGAATTAAGAACGGGACACCACCATGAGGGCCCAGCTGAGGTGAGCTTCTTCGCCCACCCGTGACGTATGCCAGTAATGCTAGCCGCGCACGTCAGCCAGATACAGCACCGTCCCGATAACACTGCGTAACGAGTCCGCTCTCCCTGTGGCACAACCATGTTAACGGGTGCGCAGCCGTGAACACTCGAGGCCGGACACTCGTCGGTTCGACCTGCCGCAAACTGTTCGCGCGCGTCAGGCGGCAGCAGCCTTGACGGCCTTGCCCACCTCGGTACGCAGTTCGGCGTACTCGGGAGAACGGCGTAGATCGTCGGGGTCGATGCCGGTTCTGGGCAGGTTCACCGGAATGTCCAGTGCCACTTGCCTCGGGCGGCGTGTCAGCACGACGATGCGCGACCCGAGGAAGGCAGCCTCGTCGGCGCTGTGTGTGACGAACACCGTGGTGCGGCCCGACTCGGCACTGACCTGCCGGACATCTTCCTGGAGACGCTCGCGGGTGAGTGCGTCGAGCGCGGCGAACGGCTCGTCCAAGAGGAAAAGCGGGGTCTCCGCGGCGAGGGCCCGGGCGATGGCCACCCGCTGCTGCTGGCCGCCGCTGATCTCCCAGATGCGCCGACTCGCGGTGCCCTCCAGCCCGACACGGGTGAGCAGTTCGTCCCGGCGCTGCGCCCATCGATCCCGAGGCACCTTTGCGTACTTCAGGGCGAGTTCGACGTTGCCTCCCACGGTGCGCCAGGGGAACAGCCGTGGCTGCTGAAAGACGACTCCGGAGGTGATGCCGGGGGTGGGCGCATCGCCGGCCACCTGTACGGCCCCCTCACTCGGCGATTCGAATCCGGCCAGCAGCCGCAACAGGGTGCTCTTTCCGCAGCCCGAGGCCCCGACCAAGACCAGAAAGGTCCCCGGATCGACGGTCAGGTCCACCGGGCCCAGTGCCGTGGTCCTGTCCGCGCCGCTGCCGTAGCGGTGCGTGACGCCACTGATCTTTATCGATCCGGTTTTGCTTTCCTGGACAGTGCTTTCCACATCATTTGCCAATGACACCGGGTAGGCCTTTCGTGTAGACGGCATTCTCGAATGTCGACAGTGGCGCCGCAGCGGGGATCTGTTTCTGTTCGGCCAGGAACTGTGACGCACTCTGCAGGTCCACGGCGATATGGCCCGGCTTTCCCTGTTCACCAAGCCATTTCGGAGAAGCGACCTCACCGGGAGTCAAGTAGATCCCCTGCTTGAGCTGGCCCGCCACCTCTTGTGGAGTGAGCCCGTTCTCGGCGGCGATGGCCTTGGCCGCCGCACTCGGATCGTCATGAATGAGTCGCAGCGCGCGTGCCTGCTGCTGACGCCACACGTCGACGATCTCCGGGTGCGCGTCGGAGAAGACGTTGGCCACGGCCGCCAGGTCCAGGGTGGGTTTACTCCCCTGGGCCAGCTGCCGGCTAGTGATGAGATCCCTACCGTTCTTGCGCACCTGGTCCACCGTGGGCAACCAGGTGTAGACGGCGTCCACGTCACCGCGGTCGAAGGCGGCCAGCGCGGCTTGTGGCTGCAGATCCACGAGCTGAACATCCTTGGCGGACAGTCCGTTCTGAGCCAATGCCGCCAACAGGCTGTAGTGGGCGGTGGAGGCAAAGGGGGTACCCACGCGCTTGCCCCGCAGGCCCGCGATCGTCGTGACACCGCTGCGATTACTGGCCACCAGGGCCTCGTTGTCACCCGCGACATCGAGAACGAAGGCCACCCGGTACGGGATGTTCAAGGGCGCCGACAATCCCCGCGCGAAGGGACTTGAGCCCAGCGACCCGAAGTCCAGCTCCCTGGCGATGAATGCCGTGTTGACATCGGCACCGGAGTCGAACCGCGTCCACTTGATGTTGTAATCGGGTAAAGCCGTTTCCAGCCAACGGTTTTGCTTGACCACGAGGTCGCCGCTGGGGAAGTTCTGATACCCGATGCGGATGGTCGGTTTACCATCCTGCAGGCCTGAGTGGTCGATGGCGCATCCGGACAGGAGCCCGATCGCCACCATCAGCGCCGCCGCGATTCGGCCCGCTCTCATACCTTTCCCCTCCACGGCACCGCCCGGCGCTCCACAGCCCGCAGCGCCGCGTCGATGATCAGTCCCGAGATCCCGATCGAAAAGATTCCGACGAGTACCACCGGCGTGTTGTTGTAGTTGCTCGCGTCTTTCACCAGACCGCCGATTCCGGGTATGCCGTTGAACAATTCGGCGGCGACCACCGAGGAGTACGCCATGCCCACCGCGAGCCGAACTCCGGTGAATGTCTCCGGCAGCGCCGCGGGGATGACAACGTCACGGGTCACCTGCCAGCGGGTGGCGCCCAGGGCGCGGGCGGCCTCCACCAGCCCGACCGGTGCGGCCACCACGGCGGCGGTGGTGGCGACCGCGGCCGGTGGCAGCGCCGCCAACGCGAGCAGCGTGATCTTGGGGGCCTCGTCGATGCCCAGCCAAATGACCAACAGGAAGAAGTACGCCAACGGCGGCAGCGTGCGCAGGAACGTCAGCCACGGCTCGAGCACGCTGCGCACCCAGCCGACCGATCCCATGACCAGGCCCAGCAGCACGCCACCGGTAACGCCGATGATGACACCGAAAAGCAAGCGGCGCAGCGTCATATACAGATGTTCGGCCAGCAGGTAGCCACCGTATCCATGCACGCCGTCATGGTTGGTGGACACCTCGATGAACGCGTGCCACACGCTGCTCGGATACGGCACGAAGGTCTGGTTCCAAATGCCGCTCACCGCGGCCAGCTGCCAGATGCCGACGAACACGACCACCGAGAGCAGCGGCAGGGCGGCGCTGGTCAACCGGCGGCGCCACTGCGACGGGCGCGGGGCTGCTTCCTTCGATTCGGCGGGCGACTCTTCGGGGGGAACGATGTCGACGAATACAGACACTATGCGAATGGCTTTCTGTGGCTAGGCGCGATGGGACGGCGTCAGACAACAGCAGCTATCAGCAGAGGGTGTCGAAGGCACCCGGTATTGATACCGGCGCAAACCCGGACACTCAAGGGTCCGGCTCAGCGCGAACGAAACCCGCGACGGGGCGGTGGTCCGAGATCGTCGTCGGCCTCGTGCTCCCACAAACCGATAACCGGGGCCGAGCCCTTGGGCAACTCCCCCAGCAGCTCGCGGGTGTTCTCGCCATTGACGAGATATCCCGGGCTGTAGTGCTCGTTTTCGTCCCCCCGCCGCTGGTTCGTGTGCGACGGATACGCACCCATCATCGGCATCATCGCACCCCATGGCCGGATCGCAGCCCCCGCACCGATGCCGCCGGTACTCGCCGGCGCTGCTCCCGCACCGAGCGGCGGTATCCGGTCCGGGGTAAGCGGCTGACGACTCGCGGGTGTCGCCGGTTCGAACCCGGCGCTGCGGGTTGGGTTCTCATGCCAGAGCGGATCACGCATCCAGTTCTGCTGCGCGTAGACATCGTCTTCACCGAGCTCGTCCACCCCCGATCCGGATTTCTGCCTGGACCCGAAATCATTGCCCGGAAAGGGATTACCCGGCATTCCCGCCACCATGAGGGGTACCTGCAACGGCATACCGGCACCGCCCTGAGGCATCGTCTGCTGCGGGTCCGTCTCCGGCTCCCCCAACGCCCACCGCGCCAGGAAGTCCCCGGCCCTCTCGGCCTGTTCGTCCCGCGACGAGTCGCCTGCCGCTCCCAGACCGGGGCCGGATCCGAAACGGAGTCGTTCCCGGGGGCCGACCAGTTGGGCCACCGCATTTCCGGCCTGTACCGCTGGACCGCTGTACACGGTGCGCACCTGCTCCAACGCTCGTTCCCACAGATCGAGGTCATCGGTGACCGAGGCTCTCCAACCGACCGGCACGCCCAGCCGACCCACTGGTGCGCCGGTACTCGGGGCCACGACCTGCCGCTGTAATTGACCCGTCGCGTGAGCCAGCACGCCCAGACCGGTGGACAGGGTGGTGGCCTCTCCGAGTGCCACCCGCGAGTTCTCCACGTACGCCCGCATGGTGCTCAGCGCCTCCCGCGCCCCTGCGCCGCTCCAGCTCTCGCCGATCATCGCCGTGACGTCCTCGAGAAATGCGGTGAGCAGCGAATCGAGCTTGCTCAGAGTGCTCGTCCATTCGCCGGCGATGCGCTTGATACCGTCGGGCTCCATCCGCGCCTGCAGGTCCATGATCGATTCGTGGCTCCATTTGTCGCCGTGCCATTCATCGGGCCGCACTGCGCCGGTCATCTCACCGCCCCGCTTTCCGGGAGCAATCGGCAGAGTTCGTGTCAATATCGCGGTAGGCGTCGCCGATGCGCCGGAATGTTTCGGCGAACTCGGTAAGTACGGATCGATGCTGTTCGAGAACGGCGGTGAGCGATCCCTCGGGTGCCCGGACGGCGTCATGAACCACCTGGTACCACCCCCGGCCCTCCGCACAGTCGCCGAAGATCGTATGGCCTGCGGGTGCGATGGTATCCAGGCGCGCGATGGCGCCCGCAAAAGCGCTCCGTAGCAGCTCGCAGCGCGCGGCCAGCTCCTCACAGGCGCCATCTGCCAGTCGCAGCGTCGCAAGATCGATGTATGTGTCTTTGTCGGTGGTGACGGACATGACTGCTCCTACCTGAGACGAAACGGGTTCGATACAGGTACGACCACCGACGACCGCTCACGGTTCCGCCGATTTCAGGCTGTGGATAACTTCCGGGACGCGGTGTTATCCGCTCGGGACGCCAAACGCGTGCGAGCTAACTGTCCTTGGAATCCTTGGAATCCTTGGAATCACCGGCCTCGGGGCCCGGATCGCCGCCGCCCTCGATCTCCCCCGGGGAGAAGTCCTCGGGCAGAAGCGCTTCCAGCGCGGCGCCCTTGATCCGGCGGAAGGCTCTGCGGGGACGGCTCTGTTCCAGCACCGCCACCTCAAGTCCGCCCAGCGCCCGGCCCTCCGAACCGTTGGCGCCGGCCGTCCCTGCCTGCAGTGCCTTCACCGCGAAACCGACCGCGTCCTTCAGCGTGGCGCCCTCGGCGTAGCTCTCCTTGAGCGAGTTGATCACCGGCTCGGTGTTACCGCCCATGACCACCCAATGCGGCTCATCGGCAATCGAGCCGTCGTAGGTGATCCGGTACAGCACCGGCTGGGTGTCCCGGCCGTTATGAGCCACCTCACCGACACACAGCTCCACCTCATACGGTTTGGCCTGCTCGTTGAAGATGGTGCCAAGCGCCTCGGCGTAGATATTGGCCAGCTGCCGTCCACTCACGTCGCGGCGGTCGTAGGCATAGCCGCGCATATCGGCCCACTGAATACCACCGCGGCGCAGTCGGTCGAACTCGTTGAATTTACCGACGGCGGCGAAACCCACCCGGTCGTACACCTCGCTGACCTTCTGCAGCGAGTTGGACGGGTTCTCGGCGACAAATAAAACGCCGTCTGCATAGGTGAGCGCCACGACCGAACGACCGCGGCTGATTCCCTTGCGCGCCAACTCCGAACGGTCGCGCATGAGCTGCTCGACCGAGGCGTAATACGGAAAGGTCATGAGGGATCACCACTTTCGGCCGCTTCGGTCCGCTTCTGGATGACCTCGCGCGCGATGCTTTCGATATCGGCCTCGGGCACCCGGATCGCTCCGCCGGAATCGATCCGAATGGCCGTCGGGAACACCCGGCGCACCAGATCCGGTCCGCCCGTTGCCGAATCGTCCTCGGCGGCGTCGTACAGCGCCTCTACCGCCACCGCCAGCGCACCCAGTGCGTCGCCGCCAGACTTGTAGAGCTTCTTGATCGATGATTTGGCGAACACCGAACCAGAACCTACCGCCTGGTATCCGTCTCTCTCGACGTGCCAACCGCCCGCAACATCGAAAGACACTATGCGCCCAGCGGTTTCACCGTTGGGGTCGTCGATGTCGTAGCCCACCAGCAGCGGCACCGCCACCAGCCCCTGCATGGCCGCGGCGAGGTTGCCACGTACCAAGGCCGAGAGCCGATTGGCCTTACCGTTGAAGGTCAGGGGCACGCCTTCGAGCTTCTCGTAGTGCTCCAATTCGACGGCGTACAACCGCGCGAACTCGACGGCGATCGCAGCGGTTCCCGCGATACCGGTCGCCGAGTAGTTGTCGGTGATCTGCACCTTGTCGATATCGCGGTTCGCGATGTAGTTGCCCTGGGTGGCGCGCCGGTCACCGGCGATCAGGACTCCACCGCGGTACGTGAGCGCCACGATGGTCGTGCCGTGCGGCAGGTTCGTGATCACGTCACCTGATGCCTTTCCGAGTGCCGGAAGCAACTCCGGGGCCTGAATCCTCAGGTACTCGGAGAACGAGGAAAGGTGCGAGTGTCGGGTGAACTGCTGGGGCGCGATCGAATCATCGCGCCAGATCACTGGCCACCCTTTTGGACGTACGCCCGCACGAAGTCCTCGGCGTTCTCTTCCAGCACGTCATCGATCTCGTCGAGCAGATCGTCGGTGTCCTCCGCCAGCTTTTCGCGGCGCTCCTGCCCGGCCGGTCCTCCCAGGTCGGTGACATCGTCCTCGTCACCGCCACCACCGCGCTTGGTTTGCTCCTGCGCCATCGCTGCCTCCTGACTGCTAGGTCGGTTCTGTTCAGCCTACCGGGCAGCGCCCAGGGTGTGACGTTTCACGGGCGTGCGTCGCCGAACCCGTTACGTCGTGAGCTGATCGACCAGTTCAGCAGCCGAATCGACCGAATCCAGCAGCGAGCCCACGTGGCTCTTGCTGCCGCGCAGCGGCTCCAGCGTTGGAATCCTGACAAGCGAATCCCCACCCAGGTCGAAGATCACCGAGTCCCAGCTGGCGGCGGCAATGTCGGCGCCGAAGCGGCGCAGGCACTCACCCCGGAAGTAGGCGCGGGTATCCGACGGGGGCCGCGTGACCGCGTCCAGCACCTGCTGCTCGGTGACCATCCGCTGCATGGACCCGCGGGCCACCAGCCGGTTGTAGAGCCCCTTGTCCAGGCGCACATCGGAGTACTGCAGGTCGACCAGATGCAGACGCGGTGCCGACCAGCTCAGATTCTCGCGTTGCCGGAATCCTTCCAGCAGCCGCAGCTTGGCGGGCCAGTCCAGCAGGTCGGCGCATTCCATCGGATCGCGCTCCAGCAGATCGAGAACCTTGGCCCACACCTGCAGCACGTGGTCGGCCTGCGGATCGGGGTCGCGGGATGCGACCAACTCGGCCACCCGTTCCAAGTAAATACGTTGCAGCGCAAGGCCTGTCAGCTCTCGTCCGTCCGCAAGCGCCACGGTGGCCCGCAGCGACGGATCACGACTGATCACGTGCACCGCATACACCGGCCGCGCCAGGGCCAGGTCCGAGAGATCGGCCCCGGATTCGATCAGGTCGAGTACCAGCGAGGTGGTACCCACCTTCAGGAACGTCGAGGTCTCGGCAAGGTTGGCGTCGCCGATGATGACGTGCAGGCGCCGGTACTTGTCGGCGTCGGCATGCGGCTCATCGCGGGTGTTGATGATGCCGCGCTTGAGCGTGGTTTCCAGACCGACCTCTACTTCGATGTAGTCGGCACGCTGCGACAACTGAAAGCCCGAGTCGTCGCCGGAGGGCCCGATTCCCACCCGGCCGGAACCCGTGACCACCTGGCGCGACACGAAGAACGGCGTCAGGCCCGCGATGATCGCCGAGAACGGCGTCTGGCGGTCCATCAGGTAGTTCTCGTGGGTGCCGTAGGAGGCACCCTTACCGTCGATGTTGTTCTTGTACAGCTGCAGCCGCGCGGCGCCGGGCACGCTGGCGACGTGGCGGGCGGCGGCCTCCATCACGCGTTCACCGGCCTTGTCCCAGATCACCGCGTCGAGCGGATTGGTGCATTCGGGCGCCGAATATTCCGGGTGGGCGTGATCGACGTACAGGCGGGCACCGTTGGTGAGGATCATGTTGGCCGCCCCTACCTCGTCGGCATCGACGATAGGAGCCGGACCGGTGGTGCGCCCCAGGTCGAACCCACGGGCATCACGCAGCGGCGACTCCACCTCGTAATCCCAGCGGGTGCGCTTGGCGCGCTGGATCCCCGAGGCCGCGGCGTACGCCAGCACTGCCTGCGTGGAGGTGAGGATCGGGTTGGCGGCGGGGTCCGTAGGAGACGAAATGCCGTATTCAACCTCGGTACCGATGATCCGTTGCATGACGCTCAGCCTAGAGAGTTGGGGCTGAACACCACGCCGGGGACTGTTCAGACTGCTCTGCGCGCCGCGGAATCCGCATTAGCGTCGGATTCATGAGCCACCCCGAGAAGATCCATGTCGACCTCAGCGGAGCACCGCAGACCATGCTGGCGACGTTCTACGCCAAGGCATTGGATGCCGATCTGCCGAAGCCGATCCTCGGCGACCGGCTGGCCCGTGACATCGCCGACCGCATCGACTACGACTGGTCCAAGACGACCATCACCGCGGGTAGGTCACCGGCCGTCACCACCCGTTCCGCACATTTCGACGGCTGGGCGCGCGCCTTTCTGTCCCGGCACGCCGAGGCCGTGGTGCTGCATCTGGGCTGCGGTCTCGACGGCCGGTTTTTCCGGCTGAACCCCGGTGCGGGAGTCCAGTGGTACGACATCGATTACCCCGACGTGGCCGCGCTGCGCAGCCAGCTCTATCCGACACGCGATAACTATCACGTCGTGTCCGCATCAGTGACCGATCCGGCATGGCTCGCGCACATTCGGGGCGACCTCCCGGTGCTCGCGATCGGAGAGGGGCTCACCATGTATCTCACGCAGGCCGACGGCATCGCCCTGTTTCGCCGGATTGTCGATCACTTTCCCTACGGGGAACTGCAATTCGATGCGTTCAACAGGTTCGGCATCAAGACGCAGTGGTCGAACGCGGTGGTGCGACGCTCGGGGGCGACCCTGTATTGGGGCATCGACGGTCCCGACGACATTATTCGCGAGATCCCCAAGCTGCAGCTCCTCGAGTGGGAGTCACCCTTCGATTCGGCGACCTTCCAACAGACCAGGACCGCGTATCGGCTTCTCGCCAAGGCGATGTCGGTATCGCCGATGCTGCGGTACATGGCGCAGTATCACCGCTACGCATTCTGAGAAGTGGGGGTTGACCGCGGCAGTCCTTGCCGTTTCGGGGCCGGCAATCGGGGGGACGGATCGCCGCGGCCAACCAGTCTATGACGCCGGTCTACTCAACTGCGGCGCCGCGCTTTCGCCGATCTCGTCGACCTCCAGCAGCCGCCGCGCGACGATCGCCATTTCTCGTGGGTCGCCGACGGTGAGCCGGACACCGCCATCGGGATACTCCTTCGCGACAACATCATCGGTTCCCAGGATGGACATCCAGCGCTCGCCGTCACAGCGCGCCGGCAGATACACGAAATTGGCATGCGACTCCGGGATATGCGCACCCATCTGAGCGAGCCGTTCCCTGAGCTGATCACGCTCGTAGACAATAGAATCGACCCGCAGTCGCAGCTCATCTTCGGCCGCATACGAGGCGGCCACCGCCACTGCCGCCGCACGGTTCATACCGAATGGGAGCTGGTATCTGCGAATGACACCACAGACCGCGGGAGCGGCCAATCCATAGCCGATCCGCAGCCCCGCCAACCCGTATGCCTTCGAGAAGGTACGCAGCACCACCAGGTTCGGGTGTATCGCAAGAAGACGCGGAACGTCCAGATGTTCGTCGGGATCCACGAATTCGATGTAGGCCTCGTCGAGGATCACCACACTGGTCGGCGGCGCCGCGCGGACGAACTCATAGACCTGGTCCGCGGGTATCAGTGTTCCGGTCGGGTTATGGGGCCGGCACAGCACCACGGCGGCGGCATCGGCGTCATACGCCGCGCCCAGTAGCTCATCCAGATCTGTGATCCCGTTATCTGCCAGCGGAATCGGAACCTGGATCAACCCGGCGATATCGGCCAGTATCGGATAGCCGTCAAATGTCGGGTGCGCAAACACCAGCGAATCGCCCGGCTGACATAGCGCCTGCAGCACCTGCAGCGCGACGCCGGTGGCGCCGACGCCCACCACCACTTCTTCCGGTGTCATGCCCACCCGTTCGGCGATCAGTCGCGGAAGCACCACGGGCAAGAACTCGGGGTACCTGTTCACCTCCGCAATGTCATGCCTGAGCGCATCGCGCACCGATGGCAGTGGACGATAAGGATTCTCGTTCAATGCCAATCGGAGTGGACTGACCGTCACAGGCCCCTCCCTCCCCACCGCACGGCCGCCGCTGCCGCATAGTCACCGGCGTGGGCGAAACCTGCCAGCATCACCGTGTCGCCGGACTTGACCTGGCCGTCGGAGATCGCCTGATCGAGAGTGTGCGGAATGCCCACCCCGAAGAGGTTGCCGCACTCGTCGAAGGTGTCCGGGTGCTTCTCCCGGGGCAGCTGCAGGGCATCGCGCCAGTTCCGCAGAAATATGCGGTTCGGCTGGTTGGTCACCAACGCGTCCAGATCCGTTGACGGAAGCCCGATTCGATCGCAGACGGCCAGGGCCACCTCGGGCACCATGCGATTGCCACGGGCCAGCACCTTGCTGATCTTGTGCTCGGTGAACGCCACCCTCCCCTGCCCTGCCCCGGCCTCCCAGTACTTGCGATGAGGCGTCACCGCGTACGTCATATCGCCCGCGAACTCGCCGAAGTTCCGCGTCTCGATGCCCAGTACCGGGGAACTCCCATCGCGGGTGATCAGCGCCGCGGTGGCGCCGTCCCCCGGAATGGAAGCCTGTGCGGTGGAGCGCACCTGCTCTTGTACGAAGATCTGGCCGGCCGCATTCTGCATGTTCACGATGAGGGCCGAACGGGCGCTCGACGAGGCCATCATCTGCTGTACGAGCTTGAGCATCAGAACGAACGAGACGCAGCCACCGTTGTGTATGTCCAAGATCCATTCCGGGCGGATCTGCAGCCGGTTCGCCACCTCCCCACCGCAACCCACGAAGGGTAGGTCGGGCAGCTGGGTATGTGTCAGCAGAATGTCCACCTCGTCCAGCACACTGTCGCCGTGCCGATCCTTGAGTCCGGCGACCGCACGTTCGGCCATGTCCACCGCGGACTCGTCGGCGGCGACGTGATGCCGGAAGGCCGGGCTGCGGAACATGACGTTCTCCGCTAGATCGTCATCCTTGGCGTACTGCGCGAAGTAATCGGCGCTGACCCGGTTCTCGGGAAGATAGCTGGAGATGTCGAAGATGCTGATGGTCATTTCATCCACTCCGGAACGATCGGAAGCCCATGGCTGTGGCGATACTCGGCGATGGCCTTGAGGTTCAGCAGTTCCAGCAGGTGACCCGCGCCGAACATGTCCCAGAAGTCCCCGACCCACGGCTTACGTTGGGGCGGAGCGGTTTCTGGATAGGGGTTCTCGTCGTAGAACGGATGGTGGCAGTTGGTCCACAGCACGACCGAGCCCGGCTTGTTAAGCACGATCTGCGCGTCGACCACTCGCATGAGGTAGATCATCCAGAGGTGATCGCCCTGATCCCAGGCACAGTGATAATCGACGGTTCCGGATTCGGCGTTCGATTCCGTGCGGGTGTAGATCAGCGTGTCCGATCCCAAACGGTCATGTGCGACCCACAACCCGGGCTCATCGGTCTCCTCGAAGCCGCGCAGGCTGTAGGTCCACTCCTCCAGGCAACGAGTGTCGGACAGGTAGCGGTGCAACTCGTCGGGCGGGCAGTCCACATACTCCTGGACCGTGCAGAACGGGCCGAACACCTGGTCATGCGGATACACCGACCGCATCATGTCCATGATGATCGGCGTCGCCTTCTCGCGTGGTGAGGTCTCGATCCGATGCACCCCGGGCAATGCGTCCTCGGTGCCGGCATCGGCAGCGATATCGCTAAGCGCGGGCAAGGCTTTCAGGCCAGGCTTGGATGCTTCGGTAATCGTGTCGGTCATGCGTTTTCTCCTTAGCGATATCGGATGACAAGAACGGGGCAAACGGGGGTATCTCGTCGGTGGAACAGATGACCTCCACCACAGAGGGACCGCCGTGGGCCATCGCCGCCTGCATGGCGGCCTCGAAATCGGCCACCGTATCGGCCGAACGGCACATCAGACTCGGGAACATCGCGGCCATCCCGGCCCCGATATGCGAGGGCGTGAACCGGTTGAAGCTGTACTCCCCTCCGTAATACAGCTGCTCACGGGTGACGCACATGGCATGTGCGTTGTTGTTGACAATGACGAATGTCACCGGCAGCCGGTGTTCGATCGCCGTGTGAATCTCCATGCCGTGCATGAAGAATGCCCCGTCCCCCGCGACCACCACGGTGCGGCCGCCCCGCGCGAACGCACAGCCAATGCCCGCACCGAAGGCGTACCCCATGCCGCCCATACCGAGCGCGACAACATAACGGCCGCGGTGCCGGGCGCCTAGGTAATGCACCGCGGCGGCGCCGGTGTTACCCGCATCGACGAAGATATCCGCCTCCGCAGGAATCACCCGGTCGAGAACGTGCATGCCATCGTGGTACCTGACACCGTCGCCGTCATGCGCGGGAGGTTCCAGATGTGTTGGTGCGTAGAGTGTTTCACTGTCCAACGAGTCCGAACGCGCCGGCACAGCCGCGGCGAGCTGGGCCAGGGTCGATGACAGGTCCTCGGTCTGCAGGTGGCGGGACGGGATATGTGGTGTCGCCGAACCGATCGAGAGCACCGGCGTCGTCGCGAAGTCGATACCGCCTCGGGTCATCACGGGCATGGTGGTCCCGATGCAGACACATGTCACACCGTGGCGCAGTACCCTTTCGACGGCCGGGTGTCCCATCACTCCGATGACGCCCAGTAGCCGTGGATCATCGCCGTCTACAGCATCTTTGGCATCGGGCGACACCGCGACAAAGGCATCGAGACGATCGAGGAGATCCGACAGCTCGCCGCGGGCATTGTGCCGTGCCACCTCCGGCCCCGCTACCACCAGCACCCGCCCCGGCGTATCGGCCAGATGCTTGGCGAAGTCGGCAAGCTGCGCGGGCACCGCTCCAGCCCGCACGTGCGGCTCCGGCAACTGTGGTGTGGTGTGCAGGCGCGCCTGCTGGACGTCTTTAGGTATCAAGAGAACCGCCGGCAGACCGTCTCGAAGCGCGGCCAGGGCATGACCGAGCGCCTCGGCGATTTCTTCGGGATTTTCCACTCGGGTGCAGTAGCCGGAAATGGGCCGGAAAACCGCCTGCAGATCCATGCTCCCGGCGCGCCCACTCCCATCCTGAAACGCCCCGTTACCTTCCAGCGGGCGCGGCGGCTGGCCCACGATCGCCAGCACCGGCACCCGGCTCGCATACGATTCAGCAAGCGCAGGAACAAGATTGACAGCGCCTCCGCCCGAGGTCGCGGCCACTACGCTCATCCGCGAGGCGGCACGCGCATAGCCGTCGGCCATGGTGCCGGCCGAGAACTCGTGCTTGGCGACAACGGCCTGGATACCCGGCGCGTAGTGCACGGCATCGTAGAGATCCTCGATGTTCGCACCGTCGACCCCGAAGACGACATCGACATGGTGACGACGCAACTCCAGGACGAGCCAGTCGACCAATCGCATGGTCCCGTTCCCGTTCCCGAGCGCAATATCGCCGGCCATACGGCTCCGGGCACGTATCGGGGTGGTCATGACTAGTACACGACTGTCGCACGTGACCGGTTCAACAATCCGGAAGAAAAAGTGATCGAGTTATCTCAATCATGTGATGGCACAATATGAATCGCGTTTCAGGTAATGCCGATATGGGCACGTCAAAGCACCACGAACCTGATGGGTTAGGCGTCAGCGACGCAGTTCGAGGAACACCAACGGCACGGCGTCACCGTGATTGTCGATCACCTGGACGCTCTCGATCTGATCCTGCGCCACCGGGACGGTCATCGATGTCATCATCGCGGAGCCCGGCTTGGCCGTCCACGAACTGGCGATGATGTTCCCGCCGGCTCGGGTGCCGACGCGCAGCGCATAGGGTGCCGCCGAGTCATCCGGGTCGTCTCCGTATGCCGGGTAGCTGCACCACATTTCGATACGGGTGCCGGCACCGTCCTGGACAATGGCCACTTGAGCGCTCAGCGGTGAGGGCGTCACCTGGCGCATCGGCTGCCAATGCTCCCCCGCCGGCAACGAACCCGCGGCGACATTCATCGGGGCGGGCCGGTGATACCACGGCGGCGGCACCAACGAGACCGTCAGCGCGACAGCGGCGGCCACCGCGACCGCACCCACATAGGCGAGCCGGCGCACCGCGCTCTGCCGCCGCCACCGGGCCTGCAGCTTGGGCCACAGCGCCTGTACCGGGCAGCTGGTGGCGGGCTTGGCGAGCACGGGCGGGTCTTCGAGTTCCATCTTCTCGGCGTAACCGCGATCAACCTTGGACAGCAGACCGGGCATGGCTGTCACCTCGGACAGCGCGCGCTGGCAGCTGACACAGTCGACCAGGTGCTGTTCGTATTCACGCCGCTCGGCGGACGAGAGCGCACCCAGCACATAGGCGGCATCCCAATCGGCGTAAACATGCTCCACAGTCATCGTGTGACCCCCATTTCCTGCAGCGACAGCCGAAGCGCGCGCACGCCATAGTGCAGGCGTGACTTGACGGTGCCCTCAGGCACCCCCAGCTCGGCGGATATGTCGGCGACTGAACTCCCCCGGTAATACGCACGCAGGATGACAGCGCGGTGATCGGTGGACAACGTGCGCAGCGCTTCGGCCACCAGCCACGCGTCCAGCGTTGCGTCCACCTGATCGGGAGAGGCGAACTCGGGTGTCTCGGCGGTGGCTATCTCGCTGCGAAAGCGCGAGCTACGTGCGTTATCGCGGACCAGGTTGTGGGCGACCGTGAACAGCCATGCCCGCGCCGACCCTTCCGTCTGGTTGACCAGCGTCGGATGCCGCCAGGCTCGCAACAGCACCTCCTGCACGATGTCTTCCGCCAGCGCCGAGTCGTGGGTCAGGTGCATGACATAGCGATGCAGCGGGCCTGCGTACTCGTCGTAAAAGGCCCGCATAAGACTCGATGAGCCATTGACGCCGACGCCTTTCGGCCCAGCCTGCCCATCCGCCATGGAACACCTCCGACGGTTACACGATCCGACCGCCCGATTGGTTCAACGTACGCCCGTTTTGCCTCGTCGAACAGCCTTGTCATCATGATCAGGTGCGCAATCTCGACGACATTCACGAATGGTTCCTGTCCCGTGGACTACCCGTCGTGCTGGATCGTCGCGTGCGCTCGCGTGAGCTCATCGACCGGGCCGCGCCCATGATCGGAGTCGCCGGTGCAGGGGTGGCGCTCTACGAGCTGATCTCCACCGACAACGACACCCGCTCGATTGTGCTGATGATCCTGCTCGGGGTGGTGGCACTGCTGATGGCGGCGCAACCGCTGGTGCTCACCGCGCTGCAACGTGTCGGAACCATCCGTGCCGACGTGGTGCGCCGCGCCCTGTCATGGCTCGTCATCGCGATCTTCGTGGTAGCGCTCCCGGCCACCGACACCGGTTCGTGGCCGGAGGCCGCCGCGAAGATGCCCGCCTTCCTGCTGGCCGCGCTGGTGCTCATCTGGTTGACGTACCTGGGTGCCGGGTCGATCGGACTGTGGGCCCTGCGGTACGCATCCACGCAGTTCGGCGCGCTGGGCACGCTCATGTCCCGCGCGCTGCCACTGCTCATGCTGACCGTGGTGGTGTTCTTCACCGGAGAGCTCTGGCAGCTGTCGGCCCGGATCACCCGCGAAAGGCTCTGGCAGACAATCGGCTTCCTGGCCCTCACCGCCACCGTGTTCATGGTCGCCACCGTGCGCGACGAGTTGAACAATCTGCGTGAAAACCGGGCCGAACGTCCCGCGCCCGCCGCGCTACTGGCCGGCACCCCACTGGCCGACCTGACCGGAGCCGACGGTCCGGAGCCGCCGCGGCCCGCACTGCGCTGGCCCGAACGGCTGAATGTGCTACTGGTGATGGTGGTTTCGCAGGCGATCCAGGTGGTGTTCTTCACCACCGGGGTGTTCGCGTTCTTCATGTTGCTGGGCATCGTGGCCGTACCGCACGACGTGATGGCGTTGTGGTCCAATGAGGCCGCATGCCCGTCGGGAGCAGCGCCGCCATGTTCGGGCACCTGGTACGGGATTCGGATCGGCGTGCCACAGACTCTGATTCATATGTCGCTGTTGGTCGCGGTGCTGTCGGGGCTGTACTTCACCGTCAACAGCAGCATCGATCCGCAGTATCGGACACGTTTTTTCGAACCGTTGATCGCCGATGTGGCGGTAAGCCTCGCCGGACGCGACGTGTATCTATCGGCCTCACAGCGGATCTGACCTCAGCGCATCCGTGCCGCCAGCGTCGGCACACCGTCACCTTCCAGCTCACCGAGCACCACCGGACGACCCGCCATCGCCAGCACCAGCGCCTCCCCGGTGCCGCACACGTGCGGGCCATTGCCTTTCGCCCAATCCATATCGTTGGCCATGAACCTCAGCCCCTTGGTGTACCGCTTCGGGTGGGCGCCAAAGTCGGGGTGATCCAACGCAAAGACCAGCCGGTCCTCGGGAATGGCACGCGGCCTGCCCAGTGGCCGCCGAATATCCTGGTGGTGCACCATGGCGTCGGTATGAAGTGCCGCGGGCGCCATCTTGCCAAACGCTCCGGGCCGCACTGCCGACTCGAAATGGTGCAACAGCTCTTCATTCGACAGGTGACCGGTGCGCTCCACCAATGCATCGTTGAGCTTGTTGATCGATGGGTTCCGTAGCGCGGTCCCCAGATAGACACCCAGCGATACCGCGTCGACGGCGGCGTGTGCCACGACATCGCGGACCCGCCAGCCTGCGCACAGTGACGGGGCCAACCAATCGTCTTCGGTCAATGTGTGCAGGAACTCGGCCAGGCTGGTGCGCTCGGCGGAAAGCATTTCTCGGGGTTTCATGGTTTTCACGGATACCTCCTCGGGCTGTACTCGCCATGCTAGGAAGACCGCGCTGACCAGCACCGCCTCCGCATGCCACGCACTGCCAGATGATGCCAATGCCCCCTCGCGGGCTCACCGGACTTTCTATCCTCGCGATATGTCTGGACGCCGGCTCGACCAAACCGCAAGTCTGACCGCACAGTTCAACGCGTGGCAGCGCGCTGCCGAGTCGATGCAGCGCGATGGCCTGCTGAACGATCCGCAGTCCAGATGGTTCGTGACCCATCCGCTGCTGCGTGCGGCACTGGCATCTCCCACCGTGGCCAGGTGGGGCCTGCGTCTGGTGGACCGATGGTGCGCGGGCCTTCATGCCCTCATCGTGCTGCGCCGCCGGGTGTCCGACGACGAAGTGCGGTCCGCCGCGCGATCCGGCATCGGTCAAGTGGTGATGCTGGGGGCGGGCTTCGACACCTCGAGTCAGCAGCTCGGTTCCCTGCCCGTCACCGTATTCGAGGTCGACGCACCCACCACCCAGCAGGCGAAACAACATCTCATCGCCGAACACCGCGGTGATGAGTCGCGGCTGGCCTGGGTCCCCTGCGATTTCGAGCGCGATGACCTGACGTCGCGTCTGCTTGGCGCCGGATTCGATACGGCCGCACCCTCACTCGTGGTGTGGCTCGGCGTGACCTACTACCTCACCGAGGCCGCCCTCGAGTCGACCCTGGCGCAACTGACGAAGCTCTGCGCACCGGGAAGCAGGCTCGTCCTGGATTACGGTGATCCCGATATCGTCGGCCCCGACAGTCGCCGTCGCGAAGTCCGGCGCGGATCGCGGTCCGTCTCCCGGCGCGGCGAGCCGTACCGCACGGGCATGACGGCGAGACAGGCCGACGAACTGCTTGCGCGCCAAGGCTTTCAGACCACCGAGCAGCTGCGGATACCCGAGCTGCTGCGTCGCTACGATCCCACCGGCGCGCGTGCACTCGCACCCGGCGACTGGACCACGGTGGTCACAGCCCGCCGCGGGTGAGCACGGTGCCTACAGGTACTGGCCCAGGCTCGATTCGGTGTCGATGGCGCGGCTGGCGCTGGAGCTCTTGCCGGTGACCAGCGTACGGATGTAGACGATGCGCTCGCCCTTCTTGCCCGAGATCCGTGCCCAGTCATCCGGATTGGTGGTATTGGGCAGGTCCTCGTTCTCGGCGAACTCGTCGACGATCGAGTCGAGCAGATGCTGAATACGCAGACCCTTCTGACCGGTCTCCAGCACCGCCTTGATGGCGTTCTTCTTCGCGCGGTCCACGACGTTCTGGATCATGGCGCCGGAGTTGAAGTCCTTGAAGTACATGACTTCCTTGTCACCGTTGGCGTAGGTGACCTCCAGGAAACGGTTGTCGTCGATCTCGGCGTACATCCGGTCCACGACCTTCTCGATCATGGCCTTGATGGTCAGCCCGCGATCGCCGCCGAATTCCGCCAGATCGTCGGTGTTCACCGGCAGTTTGTCGGTGAGGTACTTGGAGAAGATGTCTTGCGCAGACTCCGCATCCGGCCGTTCGATCTTGATCTTCACGTCGAGGCGGCCGGGCCGCAGGATCGCCGGGTCGATCATGTCTTCGCGGTTGGAGGCACCGATGACGATGACGTTCTCGAGGCCCTCGACACCGTCGATCTCGGACAGCAGCTGCGGCACGACCGTCGTCTCCACATCGGAGCTGACGCCGGTACCACGAGTGCGGAAGATCGAGTCCATCTCATCGAAGAAGACGATGACCGGCGTACCGTCCGAAGCCTTTTCGCGGGCCCGCTGGAAGATCAGGCGGATATGCCGCTCGGTCTCGCCGACGAACTTGTTGAGCAGCTCCGGGCCCTTGATGTTCAAGAAGTAGGACTTGGCCTCGCGCGAGTCATCGCCACGCAGCTCTGCCATCTTCTTGGCCAGCGAGTTGGCGACGGCCTTGGCGATGAGTGTCTTTCCGCATCCGGGGGGCCCGTACAGCAGCACACCCTTGGGCGGACGCAGGGCGTACTCCCGATAGAGGTCCTTGTGCAGGAACGGCAGCTCCACCGCGTCGCGGATCTGCTCGATCTGCCTCGTCAGGCCACCGATGTCGCTGTAGCTGACGTCGGGCACCTCTTCGAGCACCAGATCCTCGACCTCGGCCTTGGGAATCCGCTCGAAGGCATATCCGGCCTTGGTATCAACCAGCAACGAATCGCCGGGCCGCAGTTTCCGGGGCTTCAGATCCGCTCCGTCGGCATCCTCGGACACCTCGGAGAGATCGGGCGCGATCAGCGGATCGGCCAGCCAGACGATGCGTTCCTCGTCGGCATGCCCCACCACGAGCGCGCGATGACCGTCGTCCAGCAGCTCCCGCAGCGTGCTGATCTCACCGACCGATTCGAAGTTGCCGGCCTCGACCACCGTGAGCGCCTCGTTGAGGCGCACGGTCTGCCCCCGTCGCAGCTCGGCGGTCTCGATGTTGGGAGAGCAAGTCACCCGCATCTTGCGGCCGGAGGTGAACACGTCCACCGTGTCGTCGGCCTGCACGGCCAGCAACACGCCATAACCGCTCGGCGGCTGGCCCAGCCGGTCAACCTCCTCACGCAGCGCCAAGAGCTGCTGACGGGCCTCTTTGAGGGTGTCCATCAGCTTGGCGTTGCGCGCATTCAGGGAGTCGATACGAGCCTCAAGCTGGTTCAGGTCGCGCAGACGACCGGTGTCACCAGATCCGTGGGCCGCGCTGCCTTCCAGCTCCTGGCGAAGGGCCGCAACCTCTCGACGTAGCCGTTCCAGTTCGGCGGCATCCGGTGTGCCGAACGCCTCTGAACGCTCCGACTCACTCATGATGTCCTCCTTTCCCACACCGAGAATTGGTGCGGTGGATGCTTCAACGCTACCGGCGATTGGCCGCCCGTGCGGGGTCTACCCGTTGCCTGGGACGTCTACGCTGTTAGCGTTCGTCACATTCAGGTCGATCGGAAGGACAACCGTGAGCTCACGAACCGGTATGTCGGGGGTCGCCACGCTGGGTTTACTCGCGGCGGCAGCGGTTGGCTTGGCAGTACCAATGGGCGAGCCGACAGCCAGCTCCGCTGGCCCGACAGCAACGACCACCATGTCCGCGGACATTACCCCCGTGTCCTGGGACGTCCCCATGGATGTGCCCACCGAACCTGCCGACGCGGCACCCACATCCGATGAGCTAAGCGGTTTGCTGTATTCACTCGCAGATCCGGGCGTGTCGGCCCTGGCCAAGGGTGGCCTCGTGGAAGGCGGCATCGGCGCGGGTGAGGCGATTTACGCCGATCGTGCCTTCAAGAGCGCTAACCGTGACGGGTTCCTGCCACTGGCTTTCACTGTGTCCGACATCAAATCCACCGGACCGGGTGCGGCCGCTGCGGCGGTCACCATCACCGGACCCAAGACGCAGGCGTACACGACGAAGATCAACTTCGTGAACCAGGATGGCTGGAAGATCAGCAAGGCCTCGGCGGTTTCGCTGATCCAGGCGGCATCGGGTAAGTCTGGAAGGTAGACGTGTAGGAGGAGGGCTGGATGATCACCACGACCTCGCACGCCGATATCGTCACCGCACTTGGCCGAACGACTTAGCCGATATGCCGAATGGAGTCACCAGGATCATGGCCCGTCACCTTCAACTCGCCGTCGTCGCCGCCGGTGCAGCCGTTCTCGCCCTGACCGCCTGCAGCGGCTCAAACGATAAGGCCGCCCCCGCCAGCGCTTCGGCGACTCAGCCCGCATCCTCGGCGGTGGCCGCCGCTGTCCCGAACCATCCACTGCCCGATCCGGCGGTGCTGACCGATGTCCTCAACCGCCTCGCCGACCCGAACCTGCCGGGTGCCGAGAAGATCACTGCCGTTCAGGGTGCCACTCCCGAGCAGCTGGACAAGTTCACCAAGGCGATCGGCGACGCCGGGTTCTCGCCGTTGTCGTTCACCGTCAAGGACCCGAAGTGGTCGACGGAAACCCAGGGCGACGTCGAAGCCGTCGTCACCATCAACAGCCCCAGCCCGAAGATGGGTGGTTTCGCGGTCCCGATGTCGTTCTCGCCCGAAGGTGAGGGCTGGAAGCTGTCCAAGCGAACCTCCGACCTCTTGCTCAAGACCGGGACATCGCTGGCGGGTACCGCCACACCGCACGAGGCGCCTCCCGCCGGCGCACCCGCGCCCGAGACACCGGCCCCGGCGCCTACCCCGTAGCGCCCGCTCTAGCTCGGTAGGCGCTTACGCCGCAGCGGTGTCGGAGTGATGGTGCCCGGCGCCAGACGACGCGCACTGACCAAGAACGCGGTATGCCCGCGCATGCTGTGCTCGGGACGCACCGCCAGCCCGACGACGTTCCAGCCGCGCTGCATCGACTCCCAGGACCTCGGTTCGGTCCAGCATTGCTGTTCGCGCAGCGCCTCGACCACGCGCGACAGTTGTGTGACGGTAGCGACGTACACAATGAGCACGCCACCGGGTACCAGTGATTCGGCCACCGCGGGCAAAGTCTCCCAAGGGGCCAGCATGTCCAGGACCACCCGGTCGACGCCACCGGCATCAGCAGCCCGCTCGGCGAGATCACCGATTACCAGCTCCCAGTTGTCCGGTTGCTCCCCGAAAAACGCTGTGACGTTTCGCACAGCATGTTCGGCGTGATCCTCACGAATCTCGTAAGAGATCACCGTTCCCTCGGGCCCCACCGCGCGCAGCAGCGAGCAGGTGAGCGCACCCGAGCCCACACCGGCCTCCAGTACCCGCGCGCCCGGGAAGATGTCGCCGTCATGAACGATCTGCGCGGCGTCCTTCGGGTAGATCACCTGCGCGCCACGCGGCATCGACAACACATAGTCGATCAGCAAAGGACGCAGCACCAGAAACTGGTCGCCGTTGGTCGACTTCACCACGCTGCCCTCGGGGATGCCGATCACCGTGTCGTGTGTGATGGCACCGCGATGGGTGTGGAATTCCTTGCCCGGCTCGAGCACCATCGTGTAGTGCCGCCCCTTGGGGTCGGTCAGTTGCACGCGATCGCCCACGACAAAGGGCCCGGTCCGAGTCATGCGCTCACCTTGCCAGGTGCGTATCGCGCACCGCGAACTGGGCAGGCCTTGCAGGTAAAACGGGGTCACCCACCAATGTGTTTCGGCACACACGATTTAGCTCTAGAGGCCAAAGGCACGTACTGTCATGGGTAAGCGCCACTGTGCGCCTGCGTCGTAGATCATTCTTTCGTCAGCCAGTCCGCTGATTTCAGGCTTTTCTCACGGCGATCGATGTTGCCCATTGGCAATCTCGCCATCTCGAAGCCTCGAAAGGCGTCATTTCTCATGTCTTCAACCACATTCGCGTCACTCGGCGTGCCCGCAGTACTGGTCCGCGCCCTGCAGCAGGGCGGCATCGACGCCCCATTCCCGATCCAGGCCGCCACCCTGCCGGACACACTCGCCGGCCGTGATGTGCTGGCCCGCGGCAAAACTGGCAGCGGCAAGACCCTTGCGTTCTCCATCCCCGTCGTCGCACGTATCGCCGAAGGCACTCGAGTGCCGGGCCGCCCGCGGGCGCTCGTGCTCGCTCCCACCCGCGAGCTGGCGACCCAGATCAGCGCAGTCATCGAGCCGCTGGCGGCCGCCTACCGCATGAAGGTCACCACCATCTTCGGCGGTGTCTCGCAGCACCGTCAGGTTCAGGCGCTCAAGGCCGGCGTCGACATCGTGGTCGCCTGCCCCGGTCGGCTCGATGACTTACTCAAGCAGCGCCACCTGACTCTGGACGGCGTTGAGATCAGCGTTCTGGACGAGGCCGACCACATGGCAGATCTCGGATTCCTGCCCGTCGTAACGCGGTTGCTCGCCGCGACCCCGAGTTCCGGTCAGCGCCTGCTGTTCTCGGCCACCTTGGATAACGATGTCGACAAGTTGGTCAAACGATTCCTGCACTCCCCCTCCGAGCATTCGGTCGATCCCGTCGATTCCCCGGTTGCCGCGATGACACACCATGTGTTCACGGTCAGCGGCCCCGACGCCAAGCGTGAACTTGTGAACACGCTGGCCTCCGGCACCGGACGGCGCATCCTGTTCATGCGTACCAAGCACCACGCCAAGCGGCTCGCGCATCAGCTCAATCAGTCGGGCATCCCGTCAGTTGACTTGCACGGCAACCTCTCTCAGGGTGCACGCGACCGTAACCTGGCCGCCTTCGCGAACGGCGAAGCACGGGTGCTGGTCGCCACGGATGTCGCTGCCCGCGGCGTGCACGTCGACGATGTCGCTCTCGTCGTGCACGTCGACCCTCCCGCCGAGCACAAGGCGTACCTGCACCGTTCAGGCCGCACTGCGCGCGCCGGTGGCACCGGCGACGTGGTCACAGTGGTACTCCCCGAGCAGCGCCGCGATGTCACTCAGCTGCTGCGCAAGGCCGCCATCACCGCCACGCCCCAACAGGTGACGGCCCATTCCGATGAGGTCAAGACCTTGGTGGGCGAGGTGGCTCCGTATGTGAAACCTGCTCCCGCACAGAAGGCCAACGGCTCCTCCACCGCGAACGGCCAGCGGTCCCACCGACCCCGCGGCGGCGCCGAGGGACGTCCGGCACGTGCGCCTCGGCGCGGCGGACAGGGCCAAGGCCGCCAGGGGCAGGGTCAAGGGCGTCAAGGCCAGGGACAGCGATCCGCCCGCAGGGCGGGCAACAGCGCCTCCCGGTAACCGGCCGGCGCGGGCGATTCCCTACACCCGCGCCGCGGCCCGGATCGCCGCCTTCTCCTCGTAGTACTTTGCACGCTCATCCACGGCGGTAAGGAATTTCACGAGGGTGTCACGGGCCTGCTCCCCTTCGGCTCCGATATCGGAGCGTTCGAACACCCGCCAGAACCTCAGGATGGGTTGCAGAACCTCATCGTGATGGATGCGCAGGTCGTAGATGCCCGCTTTCGCGATGGCTATCGCGTTCTGCGCAAATCCCGCCATCCCCATACCCGGCATCGCGAAACCGACAATCTCCTTGCAGATGGCCTGCATCGCGGCATCGGGTTCGATATCGAGTGCCGCCGACATGAGATTGCGATAGAAGACCATGTGCAGGTTCTCATCCAGCGCGACGCGCGCCAGCAGCTGATCGGCGATGGGGCAGCCCGAGGCCTTCCCCGTGTTGCGATGAGATACCCGAGTGGCCAGCTCCTGGAACGACACGTAGGCGAGCGCCTCCAGGGGCGTCTTGTCCCCTGAGTCGTAACCGGCGATGGTGTGCGCCATGCGCATCGCTTCGAGGTTGCTCGGGTCGACACCACGGGTGACCACCAGATAGTCGCGAAGTGCGATGCTGTGCCGCCCTTCCTCCGCCGTCCACTGGCCCACCCAGGTTCCCCATGCCCCGTCCCGGCCGAATCTCGTGGCGATCTCACGGTGATACGACGGCAGGTTGTCCTCGGTCAGCAGATTGACGATCAACGCCGCCTGAGCGATCGGATCGAGCGGGCTATCCTCCGGTTTCCAGTCCTCTCCGCCCAGAAATGCGAAGTCCCGGCCCCTGCTCCAGGGCACGTAATCATGTGGGGCCCATGGCCGCGCGGCGCTCAGGTGCCGCTCGAGATTCGCCTCGACAACGGGCTCCAGCTCGGTCAGTAATCGTGTTTGCAGTCCGGTCACCATCTCGTCCACCTCTCTATTCGGCCTACCGCGATCTGTAACCTACGGTACCGTAAGTTACAGAAAAAGTAGATGAGAAGTTGGTGAACTGGCGAGGACTAGGCGGCCCCGGCGCCGGTATCGAGAATCACGGGCGCCACCAGGTAACTCGGCTGGCCGGGATCCAGGACAACGGCCTGGCCGTGACGGCTCGCCCACAGCTCCGGAATGGACGGGATGTACCTCGGCAGACTGGCCGCCGCGACGACCACCCGCAGCCGGTGCCCCGCCGCGATCACCGCATCTACCTCGGTGAGATCGATGTCGAGAGTGGTTGGCACGCCGGGTTCCACCGGAAGCGTCGATCCCCTACCGGTGGGATGCCAGGGCGATAGGTAGTCTCCGCCCGCGGTACGCAGACTCTTGTCCTCATCCACCCCGCGGCGCGATGCCAGCAGCGCACCCTCGGCCAGCATCCGGGAGAAGCCGTCGGGTGCCACGTCCGTCACCGATACGACCCAGAATGCCTCCGTACCTATGGCTTTGGTGTGCAGATGAAGGTTCAGCGCCCCGGAGATCACCCACGGCTGCACAGCGGGGCTACTGGTGAAGGTGAGTGCCCCACGCTCGAAGTACCGAGAGTCCTTGAGCCCGGACGTACCCAGCACGGCAGTGATACCGGCCGTCAGCCGGGAGGTGGTGGGCGATTTCAGCAGTCCCATCCGTCGGCGAAGGAGGTGCTCGGTCTTGTTCAGCGGCACAGCACCCGTCAACGACCCGTCGAATGTCGAACCAGCCCCCACCCCTGAGGGTTCGGCATCCAGATAGAACCGCTGCGGCTCGGCTTCGGGCCGCGGATAGACGTCCAGGGTATGCCAACCGCCATTTTGCTGTTGCAGGGTGAGCGGGCCGTAGCTCTCCACTCCGTTGTCAATACCCTTGAGCCACTTGTCAAACCACGCACGCTGCAAGACATCCAGCCGGGGAGGTCCGTCTTCGCGGCCAAGCTGTGAACCCGGGGACCCGTGATAACCCTCGTTGATGACGACCTGAAACCTGCCGCCCGGCGACGCGGCTCGGCGATGGATACGCAGGGCGGCCGGACCGAAGATGTCGTCCCACGCCCCATAGACGAACGTAGGGATCTCGATGTCTTCGAACCGGGGACTGATCTGCTGGAAATACTCGTCGTTGTCGATCAGCGCACCCGTGCCACGCAAGCCCTCGAAGATGTACCGCACCACACGATTCAGTGGTGCGCGCAACCGCCCCGCGAGCCAGCCCAGGCCGACGCCGCCGCGTATCACGTCCGAAGGCGACGGCAACCACTTTCCCAGCGCAACGGCAAGCATCCAGATGGGCAGGAAGAATGTCTGCGCCCCACCGGTTTTCATGAGGTCACGGGAGATGTCGCTGACCGGCTCGACCGCGAACACCGCACCGAGACCCGGCACCCGGTTGCCGGCGGCCTGCAGCGCGTTGATCGAACAGTACGAGATGCCATACATGCCGACCGAACCATCGCACCACGGCTGCGCCTGCGCCCAGGCCACCACCTCCGCGGTGTCCCGCTGTTCGAGATCGTTGAGCATTCCCCAGTCACCCGAGGAGGCGCCGGTACCGCGAACATCGACAACCACTTGGGCATACCCACTGCGGATCAGCGAGTCGTTCACTCCAAACGTCGTCAGGCCGCCACCGGGAATCGCCCGCGCCAGCTCGGCGAGCTCCAACAGACGCGGATTCCTGGGCGGCAGGGCCGGCACGGTAATGCCGAACCGGTGCAGGCCCCGCAGCACCCATGCCGCCAGGTGAGTAACGGATTTGTTGTAGGGGGTGAGGTTGAAGAGCACCGGCACCGGGTCATTGACCGGGGTCCCGTCGGCATTGGCCGGCCGGAACACCTGGGCCTTGAGCACGGTCCCGTCGGACAGCGGTATCGAGACATTGGGAGTGAAGGACACCCGGGAGTACCGACTGGGCCCATCGGCCAGCGCGGTCCACCGCTCGGCGAGTTCAGAACCGGCGAGCCCGGTGTCCTTCACCTGCGGGCTGTCCAGCGGGCTTCGATGCTTTGCCGTCGTCACTGCACATTCCTCTCGCGTGGGGCGTCGTCGCCCCATGGCCAATGAGAGGTTCACGTTACTTCGAGTACGGATACTTTGGGGACGACTTGTGACATGTGTTGAACGGAGCCCACCAGCTTTGTGCCCGGCGTGGCGTCAGCACCTGTCGGACACGATGCCTAGGCTGCCAACCATGAAGGAGACCACGCAGAACCGGCCCACGCGCCGGCCCGCGCTGTCCCCTTCCCGTGCCAGCGACTTCAAGCAATGCCCACTGCTGTACCGGTTCCGCGCGATCGACCGCCTCCCCGAGCCGCCCTCGACAGCGCAGGTGCGCGGCAGCCTCGTGCATGCCGCCCTGGAAGATCTCTACGCCCGGCCCGCGGCCGATCGCGAGTACGCCACCGCCGCGGGATTGGTGCAGCCCGCGTGGGAACGCCTCGTGGAATCGAACCCCGAACTCGCGGCGGTGGTCGAGACCGAGCGCCTTCCGGCGTTCCTCGATGAGGCCCGAGATCTGCTCTCGGGCTATTACCGGCTTGAAGATCCCACCCGATTCGATCCCGACAGTTGCGAGGAGCGCGTCGAGGTCGAGCTGTCCGACGGCACGATGTTGCGCGGATTCATCGATCGCATCGACGTCGCCCCCGGGGGCGCGATGCGTCTGGTCGACTACAAGACCGGACGCGCACCGCGCGCCTTGTTCGAAGCCAAGGCGTTGTTTCAGATGAAGTTCTATGCCGTCGCGCTGTATCGCACCCGTGGGGTGGTGCCGCGACGGCTGCGGCTGCTGTATCTGTCCGATGGCGAGGTTCTCGACTACACACCGGATGAGGCAGAGCTACTCAAGTTCGAGAAGACGCTCATGGCGATCTGGCGAGCGATTCAGAACCTCGGCACCACCGGCGACTTCCGGCCCAATCCCTCGCGGTTATGCGACTGGTGTGCCCATCAGTCGCTGTGTCCCGCGTTCGGCGGCACGCCGCCTCCCTACCCGGGCTGGCCTTCCGATTACGGTGTCTCCGATACTGATATCGAAGATGCCGAAGCCTCCGCGACCGCGATCCCGGGAGATGCCGCATGACGTTGGACCTGACGGGTTGTTACTACCGGCGATTGGACACCGACGGCGAGTTCCAGGTGTTCGAGTCCACCGAGTTGACCGCCAGCGGATGGGGGCCGAACCTGCAGCACGGCTCTCCCCCGATGGCGTTGCTACTCAAGGCCATCGAGGAACTGCCGGAGCCGCGCGAGGGCCTGCGGATCGGCCGGGTCGCGCTCGACATCCTCGGCCCGGTTCCGCTGGAGCCGGTACGCGTACGGGCATGGATCGAACGGCCGGGCCGGCGCATCGCGCTTGCCGTGGCCGAGATGGAAGCGCGCGCCAATGGCGGCTACCGTGCGGTCGCGCGGGCCAGCGCGTGGCTGTTGGCGACCTCGGTGACCGCCGACAAAGCCAGTGACCGATACCCGCCCTTACCCGAGTACCCGCCCGGCCCCACACCGCCGGCTTTCGGCTTCGAGGGCTCTAACTACTCAAAATCGGTTGATTTTCAGTGGTTTTCGGTACCTGATGGAGAACCGCAGGTTGCCTGGATGCGGCCACATGTGCACATCGTCGATACCGAGCCCACCACCGGATGGCAGCGGCTGGCGTCGGTCATCGACTCCGCGAACGGTATCGGCGCGGTGCTCAACCCCCTGCGGTTCGTCTACATGAACACCGATACCGTGATGCACGTCCACCGGATTCCCCAGGGCGACGAATTCGGCGTACGCGCCCGCATGTCGGTCGGACCCGACGGCGTCGGCGTGACCACGGCGGAGATATTCGACCGCCGCGGCTACATCGGCTCCAGCGCCCAGACAGTCCTGGTGCAGCGGCGGTAGGTTAGGCCGATCCGCTCCTGCGCCTGACAGTCTCCTTGACGTGCTCCGGCAACGCGGGGGCATCGAGAAGCCGCGGAAGCAACTCGGATTCGAGGGTGAGCGCCCGGAACGCAAGTCCCACGGTCACATCATGCCCCGGACGATTCTTGACGGCGATGCCGTCACCCTCTCGCACCACCCCGGGCGAGATCACCCGGAAGTATGCGCCGGGGATCGCTTGCGCCGTAAAGGTCTTGACCCACCCGCGCAGGTCAAGCCAGGCCGCAAAGGTCCGGCACGGTATGCGCGGCGCGGACACTTCCAGCACCAGCCCGCCGTCACCGATATGCCACTGCTCACCGATGAGCGCGCCGGTCACATCGATCTCGCGGGTGGTCAGGTTCTCCCCGAACTGGCCGTTCGCCAGCTCTCGCCCGAGCGTGCCCTGCCACCAGTCCAGGTCCTCGCGGGCGTATGCATACACGGCTTGATCGTCGCCACCGTGCACGCCCGTATCTCCGATCGCGTCACCTTCCAGGCCGCTACCGGCACCCTCGGACGTACCACCCGGCGCGCGGACGGCTATCACCGAATCGGTGGGATGTTTGTCGATACCGGTGCGCGTTGGCCCGCCTGCCGGATTCGATCGCAGCTGGCCCACGTTCACCGTCAAAACTGTAGCCACCACACCAGGATACGGAGCGCGCCTAACGGGCGGCACGCATGAGGGGTAGCAGATATCGGCCCGCGAATTCGCGGGTGTTTTCATCGGTGTCGGTCGGCACCAGCGCGGAAGGGTTCACCAGAAACGTCGACGTCAGCCGCAGCGCCAGGTCGAGCGCGCGCTTCACCGCAGGAACGGGATAGTCCTCGTCGGCCAGGAGTTCCGCGATCACCGCAAGCAGGCCCTGATACCCGGACGCATTCACGTCAAAGACATTCCGCGAGAACGACTCCGCGTCGAATTCCTTGAGCGCCAGCACCAATGGATGATCACGCGCCTCACGCATGCCCATGACGAATGCCTCGACCATCCTGTCCTCGGCATTCGATAAGGGCGCGAGCACAGCCTGCGCCCTCATGAAGAATTCGGTTGTCTCCCGCACCAACACCGCGGCGACGATGTCTTCCTTGTCTCCGCATTTGCGGTACAAGGTCGGGCGGGACACACCGGCGCGGCGTGCGATATCCCCGACAGCGGTGCGAGCGATCCCGTGGGCAACGAATTCCTCGCGGGCGGCATCCAACAAATGAGCGGTCGCCACATTCGTGTCGGACAGTGTTCCGGTGACCAGCTGCCGCAGCAACGAGTCGATCTCTACCACGGACCCGATAGTAACGGCGGGGACCTGCGAAACCTCGCTGCGACTCACAGCCCCTCCGTTCGGCACATCTAGCTGGTATTTGAATCAATGAATTACTTTTGATTCAGTATTGCATGACGGCTGGATCGGCCATACACTTCGCCACCAGAATCACCGTTCCGCACAGAAGAGGCAGCCATGCACGCCACCGGCACAAACTCCCCCACGCAGGAAACATCGCAGACCCCAGGACCCCGACTTGCCCCGCGGCTGCCCTTGCATCGGGCCGCGCTGCTGGGGCTGAGCTGCCTGGGTGACCCGTTTCGGCTGCCGTACCTGCTAGTGCCCAAGATCGCGAATCGATACGGCGACATCGTCCGCCTCTTCACGGGCCCGAGCCCCGCGCTCACAGTCACCCTGATCAACCATCCCGACCACATCGACCATGTGTTCACCCGCCACCACGACCGATACGCCAAGCACGAGGCCACCATCGAATTGGTCTCCGGAGAACCGGCCGCCCTCCCCTTGCTCGAGGGCCAGGAGTGGAAACGAGTCCGCACCGCTTTCAATCCGTACTTCGGCGAACGCGCACTGGCGGCAGCGACCCCGCTCATGATGGAAGGGATCACCGATCGGGTCGATGCCTGGTCACGCCATGCGACCAGCGGGCAACCCGTGGATCTGGAACATGAACTCGGCGCGGTCGTGATGGACGGACTGATGCGCTCGATGTTTAACGTTCAGCTCGACTCCGACGAGATTGATCATGCGGTCGACGGTGCGCGTCGGTACGGCCGCTACGTCATCAGCCGGGTCGCCATGCATTATCTGCCCGGCTGGATGCCAAATCCCCTGCGTCGCAGTGGCGAACAGTCCAAGGAGGAGCTATTCGGGATCCTCGACCGCCTCGTCGACGAACGGAAAGGGGGCCCGCTGCCCGACTCGCCCGATCTCGTGGACGCATTGATCGGGCTGGAATTCGAGGGCTGCCCGCAGACACAGCACCGCAGACGGCGCTCCGAAGCCGCCGGGTTGGTGTTCGCAGGATTCGAGACCACCGCCGCCGCGCTGGCCTGGACCATCGCGCTGCTGTGCCGCAACCCGATCGCTCTCGGTAGGGCGTATAGGGAGATTGACGCGCTCGGCGGAAAGACGTTGGAGTACGACGACCTGGAGAACTTGAAGTATCTGAGGGCATGTTTCGATGAGGCACAGCGTTTCCAGGCCGCACCCGCCAACATCCGAACGGCCGTCCAGGACGACGAGATCGGCGGCTATCTCATTCCCCAAGGTTCACACGTCGTGATCACCCAATACGCACTACAGCGCGATCCCCGATTCTGGAAGGACCCGGAAACGTTCAACCCCGAACGATTCCTGACCGACAAGATCAATCGGAATGCGTTCCTGCCGTTCAGTATCGGACCACGCAAGTGCATGGGCACCAGGATGGCCTACATCGAGCGGACCCTGGTCCTCGGAACCATCTTGCAGCGCTATGCATTCCAGATCCGCGATGGCTGGACACCCCGGCACCGAGTACGCGTCTCCACCGGCCTGGCTGGCGGCCTCCCGACGCGGCTCCTCACCCGCTGAGCCATCACACAGTTCCCACAACGAAAGGAAAAAGATGAGCAGATTGGAAAAGTTGGGCCCCTCACCGGAACACGCGCAGTATCAGGCGCTCATGCCGGAGTTCTGGAAGAAGGTGCGGCAGCAAGAGAAGAACGACATCGAGCGCGGGCTTCCCGCCCAGGGCCGAACAGAGTTCGCCTACACATGGTTTGATGCCTGGGCCGAGCAGGACATCAAGAAGATCGATTACTGCATCGCCGAGGAGTGCAGCTATATCGACAGCACGACGTTCCAGGAGAACAGGCTCGGACGTCAGTTCACGATCGACAACTGCCAGGCCGCCTTCGACGTCTTCCCCGACTTTGCGTTCTACCCACAGGACGGAACCAACCGGTCGCTGCCCTACTGGGACTACTTCGACGATCAGTGGCGGGTGACCATTCCGTGGCGAGGTATCGGCCGCATGATCGGTGAGACCATCGAGCCCAACACGGGAGCCAAACTCAAGGGAACCGGCCGCTGCCTGAATTTCATTGGTATCGACCGCTATACACTGACTGAAGACTTCAAGATCACCCACATCGACACCGACTGGGACATGCTTTACGGTGCCACACAGCTCGCCGGATTAGGCTCCCTCATGCACAGCCAGCGTCTTCAAAGGATCGGGCTGCGCGCCGCCAGCCTGGTCGCACCGGTGTTTCGCCTGGCGACCCTGCTCACCACAAGGTGACCGATCTCGCCAGCCGGTCAGGTCAGCGCGACGCGGAAACACCTTTGTAGCAAGCGATTAGGCCACCAATAAGCCCGAGAGCCAGCGCTTCGATGGCCACAATCAACACATTGAAGGGACTCAACAACTGCGTCAAGTTCTCGATGAAAAGACTCAACGGAGTGTGCTTGCCGAACGCCGAGAAGAAATAGACACCGGCTGCGCCAACAGCTATGAAGGCCAACGGCACCGCGGCGACCGCGGTGGCGAGGACTCGAGGGACAACAAACCCGTGCGTGACGTCGATGCCCCGGCCCCGCATGACCTCAATCTCTTGTTGGATCCGGGCGGAATCGGCCTCGGCAAACACCACCGTCGCGCCGGTGGCCGCGGCCACCAAGACCGCGTGCGTCGGGAACCCCGTGGGGCCGAACACCAACGCCTCCAGCACGAGCACTATGAGCACCGCGAGCGGTATCGCCACCATGCACATCGGCAGAACCGACACTCTGGCGATCGACCACACCTGCCGGAAGAACTCGCCCACCGCCGGTGGACGACGCACCATGGCACCAAAGGTCTCCAATGTCATGGCCAGGAAGCCGGACAGTGTGCGTGCCGGCTTCTCGGCAGAACCCGAGATCAGGGCATCCCCTCGGCCCACTTGGGTTACCGCCGGGGCCTCTGCGTACGTAGTCACACATCACTGCATAGCGCGTTCCGCCCGCGTCCGCGGCGGAATCATCAAGATCACCAGAGCAGATCCACGCCACCGGTGGGCGTGATCGGCCGCTCAGAAACTAGACGGACACCTTGGTGCGGCGCCGCTCACGCACCAACGCGATAGCGGTCTTGAGGCCGCGACGCGGAACCGAATTCGGTTCGGCCACGGGTGGTTCTAGGACCACGAACATGCGCTCGCTACGAGTCTCCGGCGCATTGTCGGCCGTGGCGTGCAGGAATCGATCCGGCAGCGACAACTTGGCAATGGTGCGCCAGGTCTTCGCGTATTGGAACAGCATCGATCCGGTGGTGTACGGAAGGTCGTAGCGATCGCAGATCTCGCGTACCCGCAGCGAGATCTCGTGCAGCCGGTTGCTCGGCAGATCCGGGTAGAGATGATGTTCGATCTGATGACACAGGTTGCCGCTCATCAGCCGCATCGTTGGACCCGCGTCGAAATTCGCGCTGCCGAGCAGCTGGCGCAGATACCACTGACCGCGCGTCTCGTTCTCCATGTCGGTCACGGAGAACTTCTCCGCGCCGTCCGGAAAATGTCCGCAGAAGATGACGGCATTGGACCAGAAATTCCGGATCAGGTTGGCTGTCGCGGTGGAGGTCAGCGTCGAGCGGTAAGTCGCCCCCGGCGAGAGCGCCGTGATCGCCGGGAACGCGACGTAATCCTTGAAGACCTGCGCGCCCGCCGAGCGGACCAGCTCGCGTACCCGCTGTTTGGTCGCCTCGCGAGTTTCCTTTGTCCAGATCTTCCGGAATTCCAGGTGCTGCAGGGCGATTCCCCACTCAAAACCAGCAGCGAGGATGAAGTTGAGTGGCATGTTCAGAAGGTTGCGGACCTTCCACGGTTCATCACGTGTGACCCGCAGAATCCCGTAGCCCACATCGTCGTCCAGATCCAGGATGTTGGTGTACTTGTGATGCTCGACGTTATGGGTGATGCGCCAGTGCTTGGCCGCACCTGCCATGTCCCATTCCCACGTCGACGAGTGAATCTCGGGATCGTTCATCCAGTCCCACTGACCGTGTAGGACGTTGTGACCGATCTCCATGTTCTCGATGATCTTGGCGACCGCCAGCGTCACCGTGCCGGCCCACCACGCGGAGCGCTTCTTACTCGCCGCCAGCAGCACACGGCCGGTCAGCTCGAGCGCGCGTTGCGCGGCGATGGTGCGACGGATGTAGCGGGCGTCGCGCGCACCGCGCGACTCCTCGATTTCACGCCGGAGCCCATCGAGCTCGACGGCCAGGTTCTCGACGTCCTCGCTGGTGAGATGCGCGAATGCCGAGATGTCCGTGATTGCCATCGGCCTCCTTCCGCGCCCACGATACCTTCACCCTACGGTCCCGTAGGTTACTCGTCGGTAAATGGACACGCCACAGGTGGTGACAACCAGGCCACAGTAGGCGTCGACACGCCGCATTTTGTACGGATCAGAGGCGTGTCGGCACCGAAGACGGCGTGTCGAAACACCGGTGGCCCGTGATCGGACTCACGGAACGAAGTGAGCGAGATTCCCGACGAGATCAAGCAGTGGCTGCGGCACTATGCCGAGCAGAACCGTGACGAGCGCACTCACCCCGATCGATATCGCCACCGCCGGACCGGGGATCCGAAGCACCCCGGAGTGCTCGACCGGATCGGCGAAGAACATCAGCACGATCACCCGCACGTAGAAGTAGGCGGCGATGGCGCTGCACACCACACCAACCACCACCAGCGGCACGGCACCGCCGGATGCGGCGGCCTCGAAGACCGCGAACTTGCTGACGAATCCACTGGTGAGCGGAATGCCCGCGAAAGCCAGCAAGAACAAGGCGAAGACGATGCCGAGCACAGGTGATCGACGGCCGATTCCTGCCCACCGACTCAGATCGGTGATCTCTTCGTCCTCATCCGGTCCGCCGTCGCCATCACCGGAACGGACCAGTCCGGCAATGGCGAATGCCCCCACGGTGCTGAAACCGTATGCCGCCAAATAGAACAACGTCGACGACACACCACGTTCATTGGCGGCCGTGACCCCGGTCAGCAGAAACCCGGTATGCGCCACCGCGGAATAGGCCAACATGCGTTTCACATCGGTCTGCGTGACGGCACCGATCGATCCGATCAGCATGGTCGCGATCGCCACCGCCCACAGCACCGGACGCCAGTCGGCCGTGATTCCCGGCAGCGCGACATACAGAACCCGAAGCAGCGCGCCGAAAGCCGCGATCTTGGTGGTGGCCGCCATGAATGCGGTAACCGGGGTCGGCGCCCCTTGGTAGACGTCGGGGACCCAGAAATGGAAGGGCACCGCCCCTACCTTGAACAACAGGCCCACCGACAGCATGGCCACACCGAGCAGCAGGAAGGACCGCTCGCCGGCATCTGCGCTGACGGCCCGCGCGACGGCGTCGAGTTCGACGGTGCCGGCGTATCCGTACACGAAGGCCGACCCGAACAGAAAGAACGCCGAGGAGAACGCACCGAGCAGAAAATACTTGAGCGCCGATTCCTGGGACAGCAGCCGGCGTCGTCGGGCCAGCGCGCACATCACGTACAACGGGAGTGAAAACACCTCCAGGGCAACGAACATCGTCAACAGGTCGTTGCAGGCGGGGAACAGCATCATGCCCGCGATCGCGAACAGTGTCAGCGGGAAGATCTCCGTTTGCGTAATACCGGTCCGATTCAGTACCCCCTCCGGCTCGCTGCCCGGAACGCTGGACGCCTGCGCGGCGAAGGCGTCCAGCCCGCCGCCGACCGCAACCGTACTGGGAAGGGTCACGGCTGTTCTGCGCTGCGCCATCACCGTCAGAGCCAGGCCGGAGGCCACCAGGATGAGCCCCTGCAGATAGAGCGTGGGGCCGTCTATCGCAACGGCGCCGTTCATGACGACTTCACGCGTACCCCCCAGCGCCACCACGGCCGCAAAGGCGGCGAAGATCCCCCCGGTGGCCAGCGCCAGCTGGGTCGTGAGCCGGTACCGTCGCGGAACGAACGCCTCGACGAGCACCGATACCACCGCGACCCCGAACATGATCAACATGGGAGACAGCGCACCGTAGGCGATCGGCGGCGTGGGAAGAATCCCGATATCGGTCATCGTCGCTCACCTTCGCCGTGCCACAGGGCAACATCGGCCACTGCCGGCGGCGGATCCTTCTCGTTGACGGTGCGCAGCGTCTGCTCCACCGCCGGATTCACGATGTCCAACAGTGGCTTGGGATAGATACCCAGTACGAGAAGCATTGCGATCAACGGCGCGACCACGGTGAGTTCACGGCGCTTCAGATCACCGATGCTCTCGTTTCCCGGCGCCAACGGTCCCGTCATCATCCGCTGATACATCCACAACACGTAGATGGCGGCCAGCACCAACGCGATGACCGCACACGCCGCGGCCGCCGGATATCGCGTGAATGTTCCGACCAGCACCAGAAACTCGCTGATGAACGGTGCCAGCCCGGGCAGCGACAGGGTGGCCAGACCGGCCACCAAGAAGGAGCCGGCAAGAACGGGTGCCACCTTCTGCACTCCCCCATAGGCCGCGATGAGTCGAGATCCTTTGCGAGACACCAGAAATCCTGCCACCAACATCAGTGCCGCGGTGGAGATGCCGTGGTTGACCATGTACAACGTCGAGCCCGATTGCCCCTGACTGGTCATCGCGAAGATGCCCAGGATGATGAACCCGAAATGCGATATCGAGGTGTAGGCGATCAGTCGCATCACATCGGTCTGACCGATCGCCACGATGGCGCCGTACACGATGCCGATGACCGCCAGCGTGATGATCACCGGGGTGAAGTATCTGCTGGCCTCGGGGAACAGCTGAATGCAGTACCGCAGCATCGCGAATGTCCCCACCTTGTCCACGATCGCCATCATGAGCACCGCACTGGCCGGGGTGGCGTGCACAGCCGCATCGGGCAGCCATGTGTGAAATGGCCAGAGCGGGGCCTTGACCGCAAACGCGAACATGAACCCGAGGAAGAGCGCCTTCGCGACACCCGGATCGATCCCGAGCGCGCCGGTGGCGACCATCTCGGTGATATCGCGCAGATCGAACGTGCCGGTCTGGCCTCTGGCGGTGACCACGTAGAGACCGATGACGGCCGCCAGCATGATCAGGCCGCCAAACAGGTTGTACATCAAGAACTTCACTGCCGCGCGCGAACGCTGCTTGGCGTCTGAATGCGTGCTCCCGAATCCCCCGATCAGGAAGTACATCGGGATCAGCATGGCCTCGAAGAAGATGTAGAACAGCAGCACGTCCAGGGCGGAGAACGACAGCAGCACCATCGATTCCACAATCAGGATCAAGGCGACATAGCGTTGTGCCAGAGGCCGATTTCCGTATCCGGGCGCCTCTGCCCCGTCATTCCATCCGGCCAGCAACAGCACGGGCAGGAGCCCCGCAGTCAGCAGGACCAGCGCGAGCGCGATCCCGTCGAGCCCCACCGTGTACTTCATCCCGAATGCGGGTATCCAGGACATCGATTCGACGAACTGATATTGGGGTCCCGCCGGGTCGAACGCAATGGCCAGCCCGATCGCGACGACCAGTACCAGCAACGAGGCACTCAACCCCACATACTTGGCCAGGGTCCGCCGGCGACCCGGCATGATCAGCACCGTGGCGGCGCCTATCAGGGGAATGAACCACAGAGCTGTCACGGCACCCACGGCGCTCACCACCTCACTGCCATCAACACGGCGACTACCAAAGCCGCTCCGGCACACATGGACAACGCATACGAGCGGACATGGCCGGTCTGTAGGCGACGCACCCAGTCCGACACCGCGCCCAGGGTTGAGGTGACCGCGTTGACAAGGCCATCGACCCAGCGGTCGTCCGCGAGCACCAGCCCCCGGGCGAGACGCTGCCCGGGGCGCATGAACACCGCCTCGTTGACGGCGTCGCCATACAGGTCCCGGCGAGCGGCGACGGTAAGCGCCGAACCCTGAGGAGCCGACTCGGGTACGTCGGCGCGGTACATCCGGTATGCCACACCAACACCGCAGAGCACCACCGCGACGGTGACGACACTGATGACCCAGGCTGCAACGGGTAACTCGCCGTGGTGCGCACCCACGACCGGCTCTAACCAGTTCTGTAATGCCCCGCCGAAGCTGAGCAGGAATCCCGCACTCACCGACCCGATGGCGAGCACCATCATCGGCCACGTCATCACCGACGGTGATTCGTGTGGATGCGCGTCCGGTTTCCAGCGGCGGGTGCCGAAGAAGGTCAGCAGCATGACCCGAGTCATGTAGAACGCCGTAATCCCGGCGCCCAGTAGTGCCGCCGCCCCGAGAAGAAATCCCCCGGCACCGCCGTGTCCGAAGGCGACCTCGATGATCTTGTCCTTCGAGTAGAACCCCGCAAACGGTGGAACGCCAATGATGGCAAGGTATCCCAGCCCGAAAGTGACAAAGGTGATCGGCATGACGGCGCGCAGCCCGCCGTAGCGGCGCATGTCGGTTTCCTCGTTCATACCGTGCATGACCGAGCCCGCACCGAGGAACAGCCCGGCCTTGAAGAACCCGTGTGTGAGCAGGTGCATGATCGCCACGGCATACCCGGCGGGGCCGAGTCCGGCCGCCAACACCATGTATCCGATCTGCGACATGGTGCTCGCGGCCAGGGCCTTCTTGATGTCGTCCTTGGCGCACCCGATGATCGCTCCGAAGAGCACGGTAACGGCGCCCACGATCACCACCGCGACCTGTGCGTAAGGCGCGCGTTCGAAGATCGGCCCGGACCGGGTGATCAGGTAGACACCCGCGGTGACCATGGTGGCGGCGTGGATGAGCGCGGACACCGGGGTGGGGCCTTCCATCGCGTCGCCAAGCCAGGACTGCAGCGGCACCTGAGCCGACTTTCCACACGCCGCCAGCAGCAGCGCCAATCCAATTGCGGTGTTACGACTCTCACCCGCCGCACCGGCCGACCCGAGTACCTGCGCAAAGCCGACCGAGCCGAACGTCGCGAACATCAGCATCATGGCCAGGGCCAGCCCCATATCACCGACACGGTTGACGATGAAGGCCTTCTTGGCTGCGACGGCGGCCGATGGTTTCTGGTACCAGAAACCGATCAACAGGTAAGACGCCAGACCGACACCTTCCCACCCGACGTACAAACCCAGGAAGTTGTCGGCGAGCACCAGCAGCAGCATGGCCGCCAGGAAAAGATTCAGATAGCCGAAAAACCTTCGCCTGTCGGGATCATGCTCCATGTATCCGATCGAGTAGATATGGATGAGTGAACCCACTCCGGTGATCAGCAGTGCGAAGCACACGGACAGCTGGTCCAGGGTCAGCCCGAAATCGATGTGCAGCGCCCCAACCGGAACCCAGGTGAAAAGAGTCTCGTGCACCGCGCGCTCGGTGCCCGTTCGGCCGAGCATGCCCACGAACGAAACGACCGCGACAAGAAACGATGCGAGTGCCGTCGCGCAGCCCAGCAGATGCCCCCAGGAGTCACCCCGACGGCCGACGAGCAGGAGTACGGCCGCACCCGCCAGCGGCAGCGCCGGCATGAGCCATGTCACGGGGACTGCCCTCCTAGAGTTTCAACAAATCGGCGTCGTCGACCGAGGCCGACCTGCGGGTACGGAAGATGGTCATGATGATCCCCAGCCCCACAACCACTTCCGTGGCCGCGACCACCATGGTGAAGAACGCGATGACCTGACCGTCGAGGTTCCCATGCATCCGGGCGAAGGTGACGAATGCCAGGTTGGCCGCGTTGAGCATCAGCTCGACGCTCATGAAGACCACGATCGCGTTGCGGCGCAACATCACGCCGGCAGCCCCGATGGTAAAGATGAGTGCGGCCAGGTAGAGGTAGTTGGCGGGATTCACCGGGCCTCCATGTCCCGCGGGGTAAGCACGCCGCTGACCGACAACTCCGAGAAGGATCCGTCGGGAAGCAGCGCAGGTACGTCCACGGCGTTATGCCGGGCGTAGACACCGGGGTTGGGCAACGGGGTGGCCCGGTCTCCATGCTGAAAGCGCCGAATTGCCAACTCCCGCTGGCCGCCGGTCTGCCCCAGCTTCTCGCGATGCGCCAGCACCATCGCGCCGATCGTCGCGGTGATCAGCAGAGCGCCGGTGAGTTCGAAGGCCCAGAGGTAGTCGATGAAGATGCGCTCGGCCAAACCCTCCACGTTGCCGCGGCTGTTGGCCTGATCGAGCCCGACGAACACTGTCGTGGAAGCGTTTCCGATACCGGCGATGGCCAGGATCCCAAATCCCAACCCGGCGGCGATCGCACCCACCCGCTGCCCCGGCAGGGTCTCCACCAGAGAATCCGAGGAATCCACGCCCACGAACATGAGCACGAAGAGGAACAACATCATGACCGCGCCGGTGTACACCACCACCTGGGCGACGCCCAGAAACAACGCTCCCTGGGCTACGAAGAAGACCGCGAGAATGACCATCGTCATGGCGAGGAAGATCGCCGAGTACACCGCCTTGGGGGCCGCGATCACACCGAGTGCACCCAGCACCGCGATGGCGCCAAGTACCCAGAACGTCACCGCCTCCCAGGTCGGCGTGCGGGATAACCCCTCGGCGGCAAGCACTGCCACCTGGCCGGCCATGAAGCCCGGACTCACCTGACCTCCTTCCCGGCCTGCGGCAGGTTGCCGAGGTAGTAGTCCGTGTCGGTGGTTCCCGGGTACATCGCGTGTGGGGGTGGCGCCATGCCAGGCTGCAGCGGTGCCAGCAGCTTGTCCTTGCCGTAGATGAGGTCGGCGCGGTTGTCGTCGGCCATCTCATAGTCGTTGGTCATGGTCAGCGCGCGGGTCGGGCACGCCTCGATACATAGCCCGCACCCGATGCACCGCAGATAGTTGATCTGGTACACCCGGCCATACCGCTCCCCCGGCGAGAAGCGTTCCTGCTCGGAGTTGTCAGCGCCCTCAACGAATATGGCATCGGCCGGGCACGCCCAGGCGCACAGCTCACAACCGATGCATTTCTCCAGCCCATCGGTATACCTGTTGAGTTGATGCCGCCCGTGATAGCGCGGCGCGGTGGGCTCCTTCTTCTCGGGGTACTGCTCGGTGAGCCGTTTCTTGAACATCGACGAGAAGGTCACCCAGAATCCCGCCATCGCGTCGACCGAACGTCGCACAACATCAGGCATGTGCATCCTCCTTGGTGGTCGAGAACGGGTCCGTGTCGAGGCGCTGCCCGGGCAGTGGCGGCACCGGGAATCCACCGGCCATCGGGTCGAAACTCTTATCCAGCACGGGTTTTGGCGATTCAGTGCGTCGGGCGAGCACACCCACCAGCGCGATACTGCCGACAGAGACCACGAGACCGGCGACCCCGAGAATGATCGAGGGGTTTCCGTATCCGTAGAGGGCCAGCGCCTGCACCACTCCGACAATGACGATCCATACCAGCGCGACCGGGATCAGGACTTCCCAGCCCAGCCGCATGAACTGGTCATAGCGCAGCCTCGGCAACGTGGCGCGCAACCACATGAACAGGAACATGAAGCCCCAGACCTTGGCCACGAACCACAGCACCGGCCACCAGGAGCTGTTTGCTCCATCGATCAAGCTCAGCGGCCAGGGGGCATGCCAGCCCCCAAGGAACATGGTTGCCGCCAGACCGGAAACCGTTGCCATGTTGATGTATTCGGCGAGCATGAACATCGCGAAGCGCAGTGAGGAGTACTCCGTGTGGAAGCCGCCGACCAGCTCGCCTTCCGCTTCGGGGAGATCGAACGGCGCCCTGTTGGTCTCGCCGACCATGGCGGTCACGTACACCAGGAATGACGGGAGCAGCAGGAATACGTACCAACGACCGGCTTGCGCAGCGACGATTCCCGAGGTCGACATCGTGCCGGCCAGCAGGAACACCGCCGCGAATGTCAGACCCATCGCGATCTCATAGGAAATCACCTGCGCGGAGGAGCGCAATCCACCCAGCAGCGGGTAGGTGGAGCCGGATGCCCAGCCCCCCAAGACAATCCCGTACACGCCTACGGACGTGACCGCCAGCACGAACAGAATCGCCACCGGAAGATCGGTCAGCTGAAGTGGGGTGCGATGCCCGAAGACCGAGACGACTGGGCCGAACGGGATGACGGCGTACGCGACGATCGCCGGCACCACCGAGATGATCGGCGCGAGGAGATAGATCGGCTTGTCCACCCCGGCTGGGGTCAGGCCCTCCTTGAGCGCCAGCTTCACGCCGTCGGCCAGGCTCTGCAACAAGCCGAAGGGACCCACCCGATTGGGACCGATTCGACGCTGCATCCAGGCAAGCACCTTGCGCTCCACAAGAATAGCGACGAGCACGGTCAGAACCAGAAAAGCGAATACCGCCACGCATTTCACGAAGACCAACCAGAGCGGGTCAATCCCGAACTGGGAGAGCACCGCCGAACCGTCCGTCTGCCTCACGGCGCGACCTCGATTCGCACCACTTGTCCCAGCGCCGGACCGAGCTGCTGATGAACCTCCGACCCGACAGAACGCATGGGCACCCATACCACCCTGTCTGGCATCTCGGTTATCCGCAGCGGCAAGGTTATCGATCCCTGAATCGACTCCGACAGACTGCGTATCGTCACCGATTCGCCCTCCGCGGCACCGATCTCGCTTGCGGTCACCTCCGATAACCGCACCTGTGCGGTGTGTGCGGTCCCGGCAAGGAACGCCTCACCGTCTTGCAGCCGACCGGCATCCAGCAGCAGCCTCCACGAGGCGAGCACCGCCTCTCCCGCCATGGGCTGGGGAAGGGCGGTCGCGCGTACCGGTCCCGGGGTTTCCCGCGCCCCCTCCCAGGGCCCGATATCCGCAAGCTCGGCAAGTGCCTGATTTTCGTCGTTCAGCCCGATCGGACGATCCATCCGCGCTGACAGCGCAGCGAGCACCTTCAGGTCATCGAGAGCATCACTGGTGTCGAGAGTCGCCCGGAAGGGCCTCAGCCTGCCTTCCCAGTTCACGAAGCTTCCGGATTTCTCGGCGACTGCCGCCACCGGAAGAACCACATCGGCGAGCTCGGTGACAGCGCTGTGCCGCATCTCCAGGCTGACGACGAACGCGCTCTTGAGGGCGCCGATGGCGGCGGCGGGATAGGGCAGATCGGCCAGTTCCACGCCACCGATGAGGAAGGCGTCGAGTCCATTTCCCGGATCCAGCATGCCCGCGGCATCGAGTCCGGGCATGTCGGGCAGCGCGATCACACCCCACTTGTCGGCGATGTAGCGCCGTGCCGCACTGTCGGATACCGGATGCCCGCCCGGCAGCAGTCTCGGCAACGCTCCAGCCTCCAATGCGCCACGCTCGCCTGCCCGGCGCGGAATCCACACCAGCGTCGCGGCCGTGCTGTCGGCCAGCCGGGCCGCCGCGGACAGCGCTCCGGGTATCGACGCCAGTCGCTCTCCCACCATGATCACGGCACCGGGCCGGCGCAGTAACTCGGAATCGGCCAGCCCTGCCATCGTTTCCGGTTCTGTTCCGGGAGCGGTGGCAATCACATCGGCCGAGAGCTTGGTAGATCCTCGGCTGACGAACGGTGCGATGGCCAGCACCTTGAGGCCCCGTTTACGTACCCCCTTGCGCAGCCGCAGGAAAACAATCGGAGATTCCTCTTCCGGTTCGAATCCCGCCAGCAGGACCACCGGCGCGGACTCCAGGGCCGCATAGGTGCGCGTCAGCCCGCGCCCGGCGACGCCCGATCCGAGGAACGCGGCCTCTTCGGCGCTATGTGCACGGGCCCGGAAGTCGATGTTGTTGGTGCCCAGCACCATACGAGCGAATTTGACGTAGGCGTAGGAATCTTCGACGGTGAGCCGCCCACCGGTCAGGACTCCCGCGTGGGCACCAGCATCCGCCAAGCCCTTTGCCGCGACCTCCAATGCCTGTGGCCACGATGCCGCCACCAGGTCCCCGGACTCATCACGTATCAGCGGATTGGTGATGCGGTCCCGTGCCGTGGCATAGGCGAACGCCCAGCGTCCCTTGTCGCAATTCCATTCCTCGTTCACTTCCGGATCGTCACCGGCCAGGCGCCGCAGCACCTTTCCACGCCGATGGTCGGTGCGCTGCGCGCATCCGCTCGCGCAGTGCTCGCACACGCTGGGGGTGGACACCAGATCGAATGGCCGCGCACGAAACCGGTAGGCAGCACCGGTCAGAGCGCCGACCGGACATATCTGCACGGTGTTGCCGGAGAAGTACGACTCGAAGGGCTCGCCGCCTGCGATACCAACCTGTTGTAACGCGCCACGTTCGAGTAGCTCGATGAAGGGGTCGCCGGCCACCTGTTGTGAAAAACGGGTGCACCGGGCGCACAGGACACAACGTTCCCTGTCGAGCAGCACCTCGGTGGACAGCGGAATCGGCTTGGGAAACGTGCGTTTGGCCTCAGTGAATCGGGTCTCGGAGCGGCCGGTCGACATCGCCTGGTTCTGCAGTGGACACTCCCCGCCCTTGTCGCAGACCGGACAGTCGAGCGGATGGTTGATCAGCAGCAGCTCCATCACACCGCTCTGCGCCTTCTGCGCCGCCGCGGAGGTGACCTGGGTATGGACCACCATGTCCTCGGCAACGGTGGTGGTACAGGCGGCCAACGGTTTACGCTGCCCCTCCACCTCGACCAGGCACTGGCGACAGGCACCCACCGGATCGAGTAAGGGGTGATCGCAGAATCTGGGTATCTGCACGCCTATCAGTTCGGCGGCGCGGATCACCAATGTGCCCTTAGGCACCGAGATGCTGTGTCCGTCGATGTTCACGGTAACGAAGTCGGTGTTGATGGCTGGTTCTGTGGCCGTCATCGACGTACCTCCCCGAATACAGTGCTGGCTGCCGAATCGAAGGGACACCCATGGTCCAGGTGTGCCTCATACTCTCCGCGGAAGTACTTGAGCGAGGACATGATCGGGCTGGCCGCACCGTCCCCGAGCGCGCAGAAGGACTTGCCGAGCACGATGTCCGAGATATCCAGAAGCTTGTCGAGGTCTTCGGCGGTACCCTCTCCGGATTCCAGTCGCCGCAGAATACGCACCAGCCAGTAGGTACCCTCGCGGCACGGCGTGCACTTGCCACAGGACTCGTGCGCGTAGAACTCGGTCCACCTCAGGACCGCGCGCACCACACACGTGGTGTCGTCGAATATCTGTAATGCCTTGGTACCCAACATCGATCCGGCGGCGCTGACTCCTTCGTAGTCGAGTGGGACGTCCAGATGCTCGGCGGTGAACAGTGGTGTCGACGAACCACCGGGAGTCCAGAACTTGAGCCCGTGCCCGTCCCGCACTCCGCCGGCCAGCTCCAGGAGCTCTCGCAGCGTCACGCCGAGCGGGGCCTCGTACTGCCCGGGAGTGCGCACATGCCCGGACAACGAATACAGCGTGAATCCAGGGGATTTCTCCGAACCCATGGTCCGGAACCACTCGGCGCCGCGCCGCAAGATGACGGGCACGCTCGCGATCGACTCGACGTTGTTGACGACCGTCGGGCTGGCGTACAGACCGGCAACCGCAGGAAACGGCGGACGCAGCCGTGGCTGGCCGCGACGACCCTCCAGCGAGTCCAGGAGCGCTGTTTCTTCCCCGCAGATGTAGGCGCCCGCACCGGCGTGCACCACCAGTTCGAGATCGAAACCGCTGTCAAGAATGTTGCGACCCAGATATCCGGCCTCATAGGCCTGGGCCACCGCGGTCTGCAATCGTCTAATCACCGAGATCACCTCACCGCGCACATAGATGAAGGCATGCGCGGCGCGGATCGCGTAGGCGGCGATGACGATTCCCTCGATGAGGGTGTGCGGCGTCGCCAGCATCAGCGGAATGTCTTTGCAGGTACCGGGTTCGGATTCGTCGGCGTTGACCACCAGATAGTGCGGCTTGCCATCACCCTGCGGAATGAAGGACCATTTGGTGCCCGTCGGGAATCCGGCACCTCCGCGTCCACGCAGCCCGGCTTCCTTGACGACACCGATGACCGCGTCCGGTTCCATGCTCAGCGCGGCGCGCAGGCCCTGATATCCGTCATGGCGCAGATACCCGTCGAGAGTCCACGAGTCGGCCTCGTCCCAGTACTCGGACAGGACCGGGGAGAGAATAGAGGAAGTCATCACACCTCCTTCTGCACGTTCTGCTGTACATCCCGGGCCAATCGCAGCCCGGCCAGCGTCGGGTTCCCGGCCCGAGCGGCGGCCACCGCCTCCGGCCGATTGTCGGCGAACCCGGCCAAGATCCGGGCGGTCTGTCTGAACGTGCACGGTGGAGCACCGCGCCGGGGCTCGGGGATCCGTCCCCTTTGGAGCCCTGTCACCAGATCTGCGGCCCCGTCCGGGGTCTGGTTATCGAAGAACTCCCAGTTGATCATCAGCACCGGCGCGTAGTCGCAGGCGGCGTTGCACTCCACATGCTCGAGCGTCACCTTGCCGTCCTCGGTAGTGCCTCCTGGTGCCACGCCGAGCTCGTCGACCAATCGCGTCAAGATCGCGTCACCACCGAGCACCGCGCACAGCGTGTTGGTGCACACCCCGACGAGATAATCGCCGGTCGGTTCGCGCCGGTACATCGAGTAGAAGCTCGCCACCGCGGTGACCTCGGCGGCCGTCAATTCCACTTGTCCGGAACAGAATTCAATTCCAGCCATAGTCACATACCCGTCCTCGGACTGCACGAGATGCAGCAGCGGCAGCAACGCCGACCTACGACTCGGGTACCGGTCGAGAACATCCTTGGCGTCGATGGCAAGCCGGGAAACAACCTCCGGCGGATAGCTTTTGCGTCCGGCGAAACAGCCCTCGTCCTCCGGCGGACGGCTCCCGAGTTCAAGAAAGACGCCCTCGCGCTCCGTTGGATGTTCATCGCCCGAGTGGCTCATCACCGGTCCACACCGCCCATCACCGGATCGATGCTTGCCACCGCGGCTATCAGATCGGCCACCATGCCGCCCTCGCACATCGCCGACACGGACTGCAGATTGGTAAAGGACGGATCGCGGAAATGCACACGGTAGGGCCGGGTTCCACCATCACTGACCATATGGACCCCGAGCTCGCCGCGCGGCGACTCGACGGCGACGTACACCTGCCCGGCCGGCACGCGGATCCCCTCGGTCACCAGCTTGAAGTGATGGATGAGTCCTTCCATCGACGTACCCATGATCTTGGCGATGTGCTTGGGTGAGTTACCCAGTCCATCCGGGCCCGAGGCCAGGTCCGCGGGCCACGCAATCTTCTTGTCGTCCACCATGACCGGTCCTGGCCGCAACCGGTCCAGACACTGCTGGGCGATCTTGATGGACTCGTGCATCTCCTTGACCCGAATCAGATATCGCCCGTAAGAGTCGCAATCCCCATGGGTGATGACCTCGAAGTCATAGCTCTCATAACCGCAGTACGGCTGTGCGCGTCGCAGATCGTGAGCGAGCCCGGTGGCACGCAGGACCGGACCCGTGATTCCCAAAGCCATACACCCGGTCAGATCGAGGTATCCGACGCCCTGGGTCCGCGCCTTCCAGATGTAGTTCTCGTTCAACAGGTTTTCCATATCGCGCAACCTGCCCGGCAGAATCTTGAGCAGATCGCGCACCTCTTGTTCGGCGCCATCGGGCAGATCCTGCGCCAGCCCGCCTGGCCTGACGTAGGCGTGATTCATGCGCAGGCCGGTGACCGCTTCGAAAACCTTCAAGATCATCTCGCGTTCCCGGAAACCGAGGAACATCGCGGTCATCGCCCCGAGTTCCATGCCGCCCGTGGCAAGTGCGACCAGATGCGAGGAGATCCGGTTGAGCTCCATCATCAACACCCGAATCACGGTGGCTCGCTCCGGGATTTCGTCGGTGATGTCAAGCAGCTTCTCAACCCCCAGGCAGTAGGCGGTCTCGTTGAAGAAGGGTGACAGGTAGTCCATCCGGGTCACGAAGGTGACACCCTGCGTCCAGGTCCGGTACTCCAGATTCTTTTCGATACCGGTGTGCAGATAGCCGATTCCGCAGCGTACGTCGGTAACCGTCTCCCCCTCGATCTCAAGGATCAGGCGAAGCACGCCGTGGGTTGACGGATGTTGCGGGCCCATGTTGACGACGATTCTTTCGTCGCTTGCTTGGGCGGCGGCAGTGACGATCTCGTCCCAGTCCTGCCCACCGGCCATGAGATGAGTCTCGGGCTGCGCTGTCATTAGTTGTAGGACCTCCGCTGATCGGGCGGCGCAATGGTGGCTCCGTGGTACTCGACCGGCACACCACCGAGGGGATAGTCCTTACGCTGCGGATGACCTTCCCAGTCATCGGGCATTTCGATTCGGGTCAGCGCGGGGTGATCGTCGAAGACGATGCCGAAAAAGTCGTAGGTTTCGCGTTCATGCCAGTCGGTGGTCGGGTACACGGCGTTCAGTGACGGGACATGCGGATTACCATCAGGTACAGCCACTTCGAGCATGATCCGGCGGTTCCACGTGATCGACATGAGTGGGTAAACAGCATGCAGTTCCCGCGCGGTGTCCTCGGGGTAATGCACACCACTGACGCCCAGACAGAGCTCGAAACGCAGCTGCGGATCATCCCGCAGAGACTGGGCGACCTGCACCAGGTGTTCGGCCTTCACGTGGATCGTGAGCTGATCGCGGTAGACGACGACACTCTCGACAGCGTCCTCGTAGGTGAGGTGTTCCTGCTCCGCCAGAACCGATTCCAGCCGGTCGACCACGTGGTCGAAGTACCCGCCGTACGGACGATTCGAGCTCGCCGGCAAGGAGATCGACTGAACCAGCCCACCGTAGCCCGAGGTGTCGCCGCTGCCCCGGACTCCGAAGAGCCCATGCCGTACCCCGATGACCTCGCCTGAACTCTGATCGTCGCCCGTCACCGCAGCAGACCCTTCATCTCGATGGTCGGCGTCGCGGCAAGCGCGGCGGCCTCGGTCTCGCGGATGACTTCCTCTCGGTTGGCCCCGAGCGGCATCTGCCCGATCTTCTCGTGCAACTTCAAGATCGCATGCAGCAGCATCTCCGGACGCGGCGGGCATCCTGGAAGGTAGATATCCACGGGGACAACATGATCGACACCTTGGACAATGGCGTAGTTGTTGAACATGCCGCCGGATGATGCGCAGACCCCCATAGCAAGCACCCATTTGGGTTCGGCCATCTGGTCGTAGATCTGTCGCAACACGGGAGCCATCTTCTGACTCACCCGGCCGGCCACGATCATGAGGTCGGCCTGCCGTGGCGTCGCCGAGAAACGCTCCATGCCAAAGCGGGCAATATCGAACCGCGGCCCCGCCGTGGACATCATCTCGATGGCACAGCAGGCCAATCCAAAGGTGGCCGGCCACAACGAACCTTTGCGCACATACCCCGCCAGCGTCTCGACGGTGCTCAGCAGAAATCCGCTAGGCAGTTTTTCCTCAAGACCCATGGCTCTCCCGACAGGTGTGCTTATTCGTTATGTTGCAAGGACTTCCGCGCCGCCCCACCAATCGCACAGGGGCTAATCCCAGCTCAGGCCACCGCGCCTCCATTCGTAGGCGTACGCCACCGACACATTGACGATGAACAGGGCCATTGCGAGCAGTCCGAACAGTCCGAGGGCGCCGAAATGGACGGCCCACGGATACAAGAAGACGATCTCGATATCGAAAATGATGAACAACATGGCGGTGAGGTAGTACTTGACCGGCACCCGATGTCCGCCGGACGCGGCGCCGTGATGATCACGTCCCATCGAATGCTGGGTGGCCTCGATGCCACACTCGTAGGCCTCGAGCTTGGCCCGGTTGTATCGACGTGGACCGACGAACGATGAAATCCCAATGGAGAAAACGGCAAAGGCCACCGCAATGGCGCCGAGTACCAAGATCGGTACATACGCATCCATGGCAGACCAGCCTCCCGAATCGATCGATCGGGTCCCTGTGCTGGATCGGCAACGTTGCCGTGTCAGTGCTGTCTGTGGTCGAGGGCTGCCGACCAGTACAGATGTGACCTAACAAACACACTATCGGTTGGCGCTGGATCCATGCCACCGTTTCACGGTGTTTTGCGCAATTAAGTATCGAGTCGAAGAGCCTGGCCGGCTGACGTCAGCGGCGGGTAGCGGCAGCCGAACCGAGCAGGTCGATCACCGTCGCCGTCAGTCGCATGGGATCGATCGGCCGCGGCACCACGCCCTCGGCTCGGGACCAGCTCGCCAGCCAGCCGTCTTGCGGACGACCGGTCAGAACGACGATCGGCGGCGGAGCGTCGACCTCATCTTTGACCTGCTTGGCCACACCCAGCCCGCCGAATGGCGTCGCCTCACCATCCAGGATGGCCAAGTCGATACCGCCCGCACCCAGGCGTTCGATGACCATGGGCCCGGTGGCGACCTCGACGAACTCCAGCGGCGGCAGGGCGGAATCGGGCCGGGTGCCGATTCCCTGAATTACCTTGCGCCGGACCGTGATGTCATCGCTATAGACGAGGACGTGCAGCGCCATGGGGCCATGCTAGGCCGAGCCGACGCCGCTTGCGATGGAATCCGGGAAAGCCCAGGAAACCCGGGAGAACTAGGCGCGGAAGAACCTGACCTCGGAGGCCAAGATGGCCTTCGCGCCGATCGAGGCGAGCGCATCCATGGTGGTGTTGACCCCCTTGCGTGGGGCCAGGGCACGGACCGCCACCCACTTCTCGTCGGCCAGCGGGGCCAGCGTCGGTGATTCCAGACCGGGCGTTACCTTGAGCGCCTCATCCAGAACATCGCGCGGGCAGTCGTAGTCGAGCATCAAGTACTGCTGGCCGAACACCACACCCTGGATGCGAGTGCTCAGCTGGGTGCGAGCGGTTTGCGTTGCCGGATCGGCGTTCTCCCGCTCGATCAGTACCGCTTCCGAATCGCACAGCGACTCCCCGAAGGGCGCCAGACCATGCTGACGCAAGGTGCGGCCGGTGCCGACGATGTCGGCGATCACATCGGCCACACCCAGCTGGATGGATATCTCGACAGCACCATCCAGGCGAATGACTTCGGCCTCGATCCCCTTGGCGGCCAGATCCTTTCGGACCAGGTTGGGATAGGCAGTGGCGATCCGCTTGCCTGCTATGTCGTAAATCGTCCAGTCTCTGTCGGCGGGCGCGGCGTAGCGGAAGGTCGAACCACCGAATCCCAGCGCCAGCCGCTCGAGCACCGGGGCATCGGAGTCCATCATCAGATCGCGACCGGTGATACCAAGATCAAGCTCGCCCGAGCCGACATAGATCGCTATGTCCTTGGGCCTCAAGAAGAAGAACTCGACGTCGTTCTGCGGGTCGAGCACGGTCAGATCCTTGGCGTCGCCACGCCGCCGATAGCCCGCCTCCGACAGGATCTCCGATGCCGCCTCGCTGAGCGCCCCCTTGTTGGGGACGGCGACGCGCAGAGCCTTAGGGACGCCGTTCGTACTGGTCATGTCAGAGCTTCCGGTAGACGTCGTCAAGAGTCAGACCGCGGGCGATGAGCAGCACCTGTGCCCAATAGAGCAGCTGGCTCACCTCTTCGGCAAGCGACTCGTCGCTCTCGTGTTCGGCGGCCAGCCACACTTCACCCGCCTCTTCGAGCAGTTTCTTGCCCAGGGTGTGCACCCCCGCATCGAGGGCGGCAACGGTGCCACTCCCCTCGGGCCGGGTCTTGGCGCGATCACTGAGCTCAGCGAACAGCTCGTCGAAGGTCTTCACGGGTGGCGATTCTGTCACGACCCCGCCTGGTGAGTCATATGGGTTTGCACGCGGTGGCGGTCAGCACATCCGCGTGGGCACGCCGCAGGTCGGCCGCGGACAGACCCGACAACGTGGCGGCGTGCCTGCGCCGGTCGCCGGCGGGCACCTCGACATGGTTGGGCACCACCAGCACCACACAACCCGCCGCCTCGGCCGCGGCGGCACCGGTCGCCGAGTCCTCGATGGCCAGGCAATCGGCCGGATCTATGTCCAGCAGCGCGGCAGCCCGCAAGTACGGGTCGGGGGCCGGTTTGGTGCGCACCACCTCGTCACCGCATACGGTTCCGGAAAACCACTGTGTGCCAATGGTCTTGAGCGCCTGGTTGGTGAGTGATCTGATGGTGTTGGTCACCAGTGCCATGGGTACCTGCTCGGCGGCGAGCTGCGCGAGCATGTCCTGGGCGCCATCGCACCAGGTGAGATTGGTTTCGAAGAGCTCGCCGGTGTACTCGTGCAGCCAGTCGTTCTCGCGGGCCATCAGCTCGGGGTCCGGCTCCAGCCCGAACGCTGCGAACATCATCTTCATGGTGGCCTCGGCGGACCCGCCAAGCAGCGCGGTACGCAGCTCGGGGGTCATCTCGCCGCCCAGCCTGCGGCACGTTTCGGCCATCGAGATATCCCAGAGCTTCTCCGAGTCGATGAGCGTGCCGTCCATGTCCCACAGCACCGCGCGCATGCGACCAATTCTGTCAGAGGTCGCCTGCTGCCCATGACGCCGGTGCTCAGTCCTCAGGGTTGTAGCCGAGGTTCGGGCCGAGCCAGCGCTCCGCTTCCTGCAGCGTCCAGCCCTTGCGCTTGGCATAGTCGGCGACCTGGTCCTGGGCCAACCGGCCGACCACGAAGTACTGCGACTGCGGGTGCGAGAAGTACCAGCCGCTGACCGCGGCGCCGGGCCACATCGCCATCGATTCGGTCAGCTCGATGCCGGTCCGCGTCGTGACGTCCATCAGGTCGAACAGCGTCGTCTTCTCGGTGTGTTCCGGGCAGGCCGGGTAACCGGGTGCCGGGCGGATTCCCCGGTACTTCTCGCCGATGAGTGCCTCGTTGTCCAGCTGCTCATCAGGCTGGAAGCCCCAGAACTCCTTGCGGACCCGCTGGTGCATCCGCTCGGCGAAAGCCTCGGCCAGCCGGTCGGCGACCGACTCCAGCAGGATCGCACTGTAGTCGTCCAGATCCGCCTTGAACTCCATGATCTTGTCCTGGCTGCCGAGCCCCGAGGTGACCGCGAAGGCGCCAACGTAGTCGGCCAGGCCCGTGTCCTTGGGCGCGATGTAGTCGCCCAGCGACCGGTTCGGGATGCCGTCGCGGTGCTCGCCCTGCTGGCGCAGGTTATGCAGCGTGGTCAGCACCTCAGTGCGAGTGTCGTCGGTGTAGACCTCGATGTCTTCCATATTCGAGCCCACCGCATTCGCAGGGAAGAAACCGATCACCCCATTGGCGGTCAGCCACTTCTCCTTGATCAGGGTGTCGAGCATCTGCTGGGCATCGTCGTACAGCTTGCGCGCGGCCTCGCCCGTGGCCGGGTTGTTGAGGATGTCGGGGAACCGGCCCTTCATCTCCCAGGCGTTGAAGAACGGCTGCCAGTCGATGTACTCGCGCAGCTCGGCGATGTCGTAGTCCAGAAACTCCCGAACCCCAATCCCTATGACGGGCACGGGCGGCGTGTATCCCTCCCACTCGATCGGCGTCCGGTTGGCGCGGGCCTTCTCCAGCGTCAGCGTCGGCCGCTCGTTCTTCTGTGCATGCCGTTCACGAAGCGACGCATAGTCCTTCTCGGTGGCCTCCAGCAGTCCTGGCCGCTGCTTGTCATCGAGGAGCGCGGCGGCAACCGGCACCGAACGGGACGCGTCCTTGACCCAGACCACCGGGCCCTTGCGGCGCGGTGAAATCTTTACCGCGGTGTGGGCGCGCGAGGTGGTCGCGCCACCGATCAACAGCGGGATCTCCAGCCCTTCGCGTTCCATCTCGACGGCGAAGTTGGCCATTTCATCCAGCGACGGGGTGATCAGGCCGGACAACCCGATGATGTCGGCGTCGTGCTCCTTCGCTGCGTCCAGGATCTTCTGGGCGGGCACCATCACACCGAGGTCGATCACTTCGAAGTTGTTGCACTGCAACACGACTCCGACGATGTTCTTGCCGATGTCGTGGACGTCGCCCTTCACGGTCGCCATGATGATGGTGCCGTTGGTGTCCTTGGATTTGGTGGACCCAGTGGCGCCCTCGTTCTGCGCCTTTTCCTTCTCGATGAACGGCAGCAGGTATGCGACGGCCTTCTTCATCACCCGGGCCGACTTCACCACCTGTGGCAGGAACATCTTTCCCGCGCCGAAGAGGTCGCCGACGACGTTCATGCCATCCATCAATGGGCCCTCGATCACCTCGATCGGGCGGCCGCCCGCGGCGGCGATCTCAGCGCGCAACTCCTCGGTGTCGTCATCGACATGGGCGTCGATTCCCTTGACCAAAGCGTGCGTAATCCGTTCGCGCACCGGAAGACTGCGCCACTCTTGAACTGCTCGATCGTCTCCTCCGCCCGAGTTCTCCGTGCTGTTGAACCGTTCGGCGATCTCCAGGAGCCGTTCTGCCGCGTCCGCGCGACGGTTCAGGACGACGTCCTCGATGCGCTCCCGCAGCTCGGAGTCGATCGAGTCGTAGGGCACCAGTGCGCCGGCGTTGACGATGCCCATGTCCAGACCGGCCTTGATAGCGTGGAACAGAAACACCGCGTGGATAGCCTCGCGGACGGGATTGTTGCCGCGGAACGAGAACGACACGTTCGAGATACCACCGGAGATGTGCACACCGGGCAGGTTCTCCTTGATCCAGGCGCAGGCCTCGATGAAGTCGATCCCGTACGTCGCGTGTTCCTCGATCCCCGTCGCCAGCGCGAAGCAGTTCGGATCGAAGATGATGTCCTCAGCCGGGAAACCGACCTCTTCGGTCAGAATCCGGTAGGCGCGCCCGCAGATCTCCTTACGACGCTCCAGGTTGTCGGCCTGACCTGTTTCATCGAAGGCCATCACCACGACGGCGGCGCCGTACTTGCGGCACAGCTGCGCTTCGCGAACGAACTTCTCCTCGCCCTCCTTCATGGAGATCGAGTTGACGATCGGCTTGCCCTGCACGTTTTTCAGACCCGCCTCGATGACCTCCCATTTCGAGGAGTCGATCATCACCGGGACGCGGCTGATATCGGGCTCGGCCGCGATCAGCTTGGTGAACCGATCCATCGCGGCAACGCCGTCGATCATGCCCTCGTCCATGTTGATGTCGATGACCTGCGCACCGACCTCGACCTGCTGCAGAGCGACCGACAGCGCCGTGTCGTAGTCCTCGGCCTTGATCAGATTGCGGAACCGGGCGGAGCCGGTGATGTTGGTGCGCTCACCGATGTTCACGAACAGAGAGTCGTCGGTGATGTTGAGCGGCTCCAGACCCGACAGCCGGGTAGCCACCGGCACGTGCGGCAGCTGCCTCGGCGTCATGCCCTCGACAACCTTGGCGATCTCAGCGATATGCGCAGGCGCCGTCCCGCAGCACCCACCGACCAGGTTGACCAGGCCGTCCTCGGCGAACTCGGCAAGATACCCGGCCTGGCGCTCGGGGGACTCGTCGTACTCTCCGAAAGCGTTGGGCAGACCCGCGTTCGGATAGCAGGAGACGAAGGTGTCGGCGATGCGCGACATCTCGGCGATATAGGGCCGCATCTCCGGGGCGCCCAGGGCGCAGTTGAGGCCCACCGCGATGGGCCTAGCGTGCCGGATCGCGTTCCAGAATGCCTCGGTGACCTGGCCGGACAACGTTCGCCCGGACGCGTCGGTGATAGTGCCCGAGATGATGATCGGCCAGCGACGCCCGCGCTGCTCAAACAGCGTCTCCACGGCGAACACCGCTGCCTTGGCGTTCAGCGAGTCGAAGATGGTCTCCACGAGGATGATGTCGGCACCGCCGTCGACCAGGCCGTTGGCTGCTTCAAGATAGGCGGCGACCAGCTGGTCGTAGGAGACGTTGCGGGCTCCGGGATCGTTGACGTCCGGCGAAATCGACGCGGTCCGGGTGGTCGGCCCCAGCGCCCCGGCGACGTAGCGCGGCTTCGCGGGGGTGCTGTAGTCGTCGGCGGCCGCCCGTGCCAGCGCGGCACCCGCATAGTTCAGCTCGTAGCTCAGCTCTTCCATGCCGTAATCGGACAGCGACACCGCGTTCGCGTTGAAGGTATTGGTCTCGAGGATGTCCGCACCCGCCTCGAGATACTCACGGTGAATTCCCTCGATGATGTGCGGTTGCGTCAGAGTGAGCAGATCGTTATTGCCGATGAGGTCGCTCGGCCAGTCGGCGAACCGTACGCCGCGGTATCCGGCCTCGTCGGGCCTGTCGCGCTGGATCGCCGTACCCATCGCGCCGTCGATCACCAAGATCCGCTGTTCAAGAGCAGTGGTCAGCGCGTCCGTGCAGTCGGGTCGGACATTCGGCTGCAGATTGGTCACGTGCATTCCTTCCAGAGCGGAAGGCGTCCTTAACTCTGCCGAGCGTGGCGGTCACGGGCTGTGATCCGGAACCGTTGCAACGCCTCTCGACCGGATCGAGTCTACGTCGTCACTCGTCGGTCGTGCGAACGCCTAGTTTGTCTGCGTGGTGTCGTGCGGGTTTTATTAGCGGCGGTCATATCAACAATGTGATCCGGCTATCCAATCCATTCTCCGCCAGCCGCAGCTCGTCCCCGTCACGCAGGGCTTACGCTGGCACCGTGACCCAGTCGGAGACCGCCCAGAACGGCCTACCCGTGCTGCGCGACCCGGTGGTGGTTGCCGCATTCGAGGGCTGGAACGACGCCGGAGATGCCGCCAGCGCTGCGTTGGAGCACCTGGACACCACCTGGCAAGCCACTCCGTTGATGACCATCGACGACGAGGATTACTACGACTACCAGGTCAATCGTCCCGTCGTACGGCTGGTCAAGGGTGTCACCCGCGAGTTGGAGTGGCCGGGCATGCATATCTCCTACTGTTCGCCACCCGGCTCGCAGCGCGACGTGGTTCTGATGCACGGTGCCGAACCGAACATGCGCTGGCGCACCTTCTGTAACCGCCTACTGGCCATCGCTGACCGTCTCAACGTCTCGACCGTGGTGATCCTGGGTGCACTATTGGCCGACACTCCGCACACCCGGCCGGTGCCCGTGAGCGGTACCGCCTACTCCCCCGACGCCGCCAAATTCTTCGGCCTGGAGGAGACCCGATATGAGGGACCCACCGGTATCGCCGGGGTGTTCCAGGACGCCTGTGTGAACGCCGGCATACCGGCCGTAGCCTTCTGGGCCGCAGTACCGCACTACGTATCGCAACCCCCCAATCCAAAGGCGACGGTCGCGCTGCTGCAGCGCGTCGAAGACGTGCTGGATGTCGAGGTGCCGCTCGGAGATCTGCCCGAACAGGCCGAGGAGTGGGAGCAGGCCGTCTCCGAGATGACGACCGAGGACGAAGAGATTGCCGAGTACGTCCAGTCGCTCGAGGAACGTGGCGACGCCGAGGTCGATACCACCGAGATTCTCAGCAAGATCGACGGCGACGCCCTGGCAGCCGAGTTCGAGCGATACCTGCGACGGCGAGGACCACGGTTCGGGGGCTAATTCCCAGCCGAGTTGACTTGTTAGTCATCGCATCTTGACCCGTTCTTTCGCACACGCACCGGAACGCCCCCGCACCGAATAGGATCTTGATCCGACTTCGCCTGGTGGAAGGAATCCGAGTTGACGACCGTGGCGCTGATGACGAACTCGGTCGAACTGCATTCGTTGGTGTCGATCAGCCACGTGGTCCTTGATTACCTGGGCACCTTGGCTTTTGCGATGTCGGCGGCTCTGGTCGCCGTCGAGAAGAAGTTCGACATCGTCGGGCTCGCGGTGCTTGCCATGGTGACGGCGATCGGCGGCGGGGTAATCCGTGACCTGATCATCGGACAACACCCGCCGGCGGCATTCACGAGTTTCTCCCATATCGGGATCGCGCTTGCCGCAGCGGGATTGGTTTTCCTGTGGCAGCCTCCGGCGAGGCTTACCGGCTGGCCCCTGCAAATCACCGACGCCCTGGGACTAGCGGTCTTCTGCGTGACAGGCACCACCATCGCGGCCCATAGCGGGCTTTCCGCGCCCTCGGCCGCGCTCTTGGGTGCGCTAACCGCGATCGGAGGCGGAGTCATCCGCGACCTGCTCTCCGGCGAGACACCGATCCTGCTACGGCCGGACAGCGAGCTCTATGCCATCCCCGCCATGCTCGGCTCCAGCATCACCGCATTCCTGATCCATTTCGGTATTTACTCCGACCTCACCGGAATGGCTGCGGCGTTAGGTGCATTCGGGCTGCGCATGCTAGCCATCCGATTCCATTGGCACGCACCACAGGCTCGGAGGCGATAATCCATGCCGGACAACGAAGACCGCAAGGAACGAGGGAGCAACATGTCTGACATCATCCTGACGGCCGCCACCGTGATCACGATGGACGATGAGCGGCCCCGCGCCGAGGCCATCGCGGTATCGGGAAACCGCATCGTCGCGGTGGGATCGCTCGCGGAATGCACCTCGACGCTCCCCGGCGCCCGGGTGATCAGCACCGGGGCAGGCGCCCTTCTACCTGGTTTCGTTGAGCCACACGGACATCCGTTCATGAGCGGCGTCATCACCGAAGCTCCCGTGCGCTCCATCGCCCCTTGGAAGGCCCAGAGCTGGGATGACGTCGTCGCCGCGTTTCACGCGGCGCTCGCCGAGACCGATCCATCAGAACCATTGATTTTCAGCGGATTCGACGCACTCCTACACGAACACCCCGCACCCGATGCCCGTGAGCTGGACCAGATCTTCGGTGATCGCGTCGCCGCCATCACCGATAACTCCGGACATGGAATCTATTTCGGCACAGCACTCATGAAGCTGCACGGCTGGGACGGAGCCCCGCCCGCAGACCCGGTGGGCGGGCATTACCAGCGCAACACCGACGGCAGTCTCAACGGACGTGGATTCGAGGTTCCCGTACTCACCGAGGTACTGGCACCGTTGATCGCCGGAATGGGCAATCCGCTGCGTTCGGCCGCGCTGTTCTTCTCGGCGATGGCCCGCGCGGGATACACATCAGCCTCGGACATGTCCTACGACCGGCAGCTCAAGCCCGCCTACGAGGCACTCGCCGCAGCTCCTTCATGCCCACTTCGGGTCAGTCTGTGGGAGATGTCTACCACCGAAACTTATACCGAGTCAGAGGAATTCACGGTCGACGAGGATATGCTACGTAAGACCGGCGTCAAGCTGTGGACCGACGGCGCGGTGTGGGTCGGGACGGGCGCGACGTCGTTCCCCTACGTCGACTCGGATGCGACCCGAAGGGCAGCCATCGACCCGACTACCGCAGGCGGAACACGTTCGTTGAACTACTCCCGCGAGCAGCTCGATGTCATCCTGGACAAGGCCGCGCCCCTGGGTTGGCAGATGGCATTCCATTCCAACGGTGACCTTGCCGTGGAGCTGGCACTCGATGCCTATGAGGCAGCACTACAGCGACACGGCTTGCTCGGCACCGATCACCGGTGGCGGCTCGAACACGTCGGAGGCGCCACCCGCGCCCAGCTGGACCGTGCCGCCCGGCTGGGTGTACACGTCTCCATGTCGCCCTTCCAGTACTACTTCTGGGGAGATCTGTTGGACGGCCATATCTTCGACCACGAGCACGGCAGCCAGTGGCAGCCCTTCGCCGATGCCGTCGCCTCAGGGGCGTGCGTGTCGCTGCACAACGACGGATCCGTCTCACCGCCCTCTCCGTTGACAAACATCCAGACGGTGACGGCCCGGCGCACACGTGCCGGCAATGTCCATGGCGCCGAACAGGCCATCACCCTCGATGAGGCGCTGCGTGCGCAGACCATCAACGCGGCTCGCACACTGCAACGAGACCGCCTCATCGGTTCCATCGCTGTCGGCAAGCTCGCCGATTTCGTAGAACTGTCACACGATCCGTACGGAATTGATCCCGCACGACTGACCGAGGAAATCAGCATCAAGGGCACCTGGGTCGGTGGCCGACGGGTGGACCTCGATACGTTTCTCGGTGCTTTCCTCGATGCCACCGACACTGACCACAGCTCCGCCCCGGTGGCCCCGATCAAGCACTGTTGCTAACTCGCTATTCGTTGACAGCTAAACGTATTCGAGTCTGCTCGCGAGCCAGCGACCGTCAATCAGCTCCATGGTCACTTTCATTCGGGACTTGTCGATGCGCGGATCGGGAAGTTGGCTGTTGGTGATCGCCTGATCCACCATCAACAAAACGACCACCTTCTTCTCGGGCGTGTCGAGGGTGTCGGATTGCACCGCGGACGCGAGCACCGTGCCGGTCGCGGTGGCGTGATTGTCAATCAGCAGCTGACGCAACTGCACGGAGCCCTTCGCGAACTGGTCCCTGAGCTCACCCGTGCTGAGTTCAAGGATTTTCGCGAAGCTCTCGTCGACGTTGCCCGAATCGATCGACGTCACCGTCACGGTCACCAGCTCGGCTGCCGTCCGGCCCTGCTCACGCAGCTCGTGAACACGGTGCTGGGTCGCCGCAATGGGTCCGTTGTGGAACAACTTCCAGCCCAATAGGCCACACGCGCACAACGCGACCACCGCCACGCCAACCATCACACTGGCGAATACGATCCGCAGCTGGCCACCGGGCGGCACGGCATAGGGCGCCGGATATTCGTTCACAGCAGGTCGACCTTGCTTGTCAACCAGCGACCGTCCACCTTCTCCATCGTCATCCGCACCCGGCTCCGGTCCAGACGAGGCTCCGACAATGCGACGTTGGTCACCGACTGGTCGATAAACAGCAACACGGTGACCTGTGTGGCGGATCCGGACTGGATCGCCGATTCGACCACCAAGCCAGTGGCCTTCGCCTTGTTCTGAACCATCGTTCGACGCAGATCGGCACTGGATTTGGCGTAGGCGTTCTTGAAGTCTCCAGTGGAATTCTCGAGTACCTGGGCTGTGCTTCGATCCAGTTCCCGGTAGTCGACGTTCGTCAACAACGTCGCAAACGCCCGAGCCGCCTCGAGTGCTTGGCCACCGGCGGTATGCACTTCCGCCGATTCGGACGGCATTTCGCGTCGATCGCCCGCCAGTTTCCAGCCCAGGAATCCGCACCCGCCCAGGGCAAGCAAGGCGATCACGCCGGCCACGATGATCGTGACTGTCGCCCACCGACTCGGTGTGGGGGCAGGCACCGGGTATCCCGGATACGGGATGGGCCGCTGAGGCCACTCCTGAATCACTAACCCCCCACTCAGCTACCGTGCATCAAGGAAGACGCTGCACCGCCAACTCGTTGAGCGAAAGATAGCAGTTGACCGCCATGGTGAGGTCGGCTTCTGCCAGTAGCGACTGGATCACGTGTTTGACGCCGTTGGTTCCATCCAGCGCCAGCCCGTACACGTACGGCCGGGCCACGCCCACCAGGCTGGCACCGAGGGCGACAGCGCGTAAGACATCGATACCGTCACGCACGCCGGAGTCGAAGGTCACCGGAACCGGGCCGGCCGCTTCGACGGCCGCGGCCAGACCATCGATGGCCGGCACTCCCCCATTCGCCTGCCTCCCACCATGATTGGAGTAGGCAATGGCATCGATGCCGCGATCTACCGCCTGCCGAACGTCGTCGACGTCGCAGATGCCCTTCAGGATGATCGGCAGTTTGGTCAGTTCTCGATAGTGATCGATATCCGCCCAGGTGAGCCCGGGATGGCTGAACAGCGACGCCCACACCAGACCCGCGTGCATCGGCGTCAGTTCCCCTGCGGAACGCACGCCCGCGATCTCGAGAAATCGGGGATCGGAGGTGTAGTTGGCCAGGCAATGTCCGTGCAGCATCGGCAGATAACCGTGTTTGAGATCACGGGGACGCCATCCCAGCGTGCCGGTATCCAGGGTCACCGCCAGAGCGTCGTACCCCGCCGCCTCAGCACGCCGGACGAAGTTGTCGGTCAGCTCGGCATCCGATGACGGGTACAGCTGGAAGATTCCGTATGAATCGCCGCGCTCGGCCGCGACCTCTTCCAGGGTGGCCGACGAAAGCGTCGAGTACATGGCGGGCACATCGAGGTCCCGGGCCGCGGCCGCCGTGAGCAGATCGCCACGGTCGCGGACCGCACCCAGCACACCTACCGGGCAGATGAACAGTGGACTGGCGAGTTCGCGCCCCAGAAACGAGGTCGACATGTCTCTGGCCGTGCGATCTCGCAGCATCCGGGGCACCAGCCCGTACCGGCGGAACGCGGTGGCATTGGCGTCTTGGGTGTGCTCATCACCGGCGCCACCACGCACGTAGCCAAAGATTCCCTCGCCTAGCGTCTGCTCCGCGCGGCTCTCCAGTTCGGCAAAGGTGAAGGGAAGGGTTGACACCTTTCCGAGCGCACCCGCGGCATAGAACTGGAGCTGGAAATCGCCGAAATTCATCGAGCACTCCTCATCGTTCGGACATTCGCTGGATGCTCAGCGTACTGGGCACTTTCGGCTTCATCTAGCACCATCGGCCGGATGGCTGAGCATGCTTGTCCGTCAGGTCGCACATAAGGTCCGCGATGCAAGTAACTCACGCATCCAAGCCTCCGACAGCTATCTACCCTCTAGCAAATGAAGCCCGAACTACGGATACCTTACCGGGGTTCCTTATGATCATCGGTGATACACATACGTTCCCGGAAGGCTTCCGTTGTCCGCTTTCACCTACCCCGCTGGGACCCGGTTCGCCTTACGCGACGGCGCAACGTGCCTCGTCACAGCTGCGGGCGGGATACTCCTGAACCCGCCGCGCAACAAAAAACTCACCGGGCTGTCGCAGCAACAGCGGCGCGTGCTGAAGACTCTCAACAGCGGGCAGGCGACGCTATCGGAACTGGTAACCGATTCCGATAGCGACGCCATCGAGGCACTCATCGGGCGGCTACTGGAAGGTGGATGGCTTTCGCTGACGGTCCGTGACGACACGCACGACCTCTATGCGATCCAGTGTTTCGGGGTCCCGGGCCCGCAGCCCGAAGATGCCACACCATCGGGCGTTCATCTGTCGAAATTCTCCGTGCTGCATCGTGATTCACGCGGATACGTACTCGAAAACCCGCGCGGTTGGTGCGATATCCGTATCCATGATCTGCGTCTGCTTCCCTTGCTCGACGGCCCCGCGAGTGCTCCCGCCGGCCTGGGCGAGGACCTCATCGCGCGGTTCCTGGCGGATTTGCGCTGGGGCGGATTCCTCGTCTCCAACCGTGACGAAGAGAACCACGAGTTCACCTCGATCAGTTGGAGCGCAGCGGACCTGTGGTTCCACCGACGCAGCACCCTGGGAGAACGCACCATCACCTGGGACCACTTCGGTCCCACGAAATGGGCGAAGGGCAAGTTCCCGCAGCCTGCAGCACGCAAACCCAACTATCCGGGAATCCCGGTCGCGCTGCCCGCCCCGGATCTAGCGACCCTACGCACGCAAGACCCCACCCTCACCGCCGTCATCGAAGACCGGATCTCGGTGCGGGCCTTCGATGATGCCAACCCCATTACCCTCGAACAGCTTTCCGAGCTCCTGTATCGCACGGCCCGTACCCGTGGCGCCCGCTCGGAAAGCGAGGGCGAAGAACTGCTGTCGCGCCCCTATCCCTCGGGGGGCAGCGTGTACGAGCTGGAGCTGTACCCGGTGGTACGCAACGTCGCCGGACTGGCACCCGGCATGTACCACTATGACTCCTTCGAGCACGTTCTGCGGCCAGTGGCCGACGCCGGCTCCACCGCGGTCAAGCAGCTGCTGAAATCGACCTCCGCGACCCTTGAGGGCGGCGCCGAACCACAGGTGCTTCTGGTGATGGGCGCGCGTGCCGGCCGAGTGATGTGGACCTACGAACAGGTCGCCTACTCGGCCATCCTCAAGCACGTCGGCGTTCTCATGCAGACCATCTATCTGGCCGCCACGGCCATGGGCCTGGGTGCATGCGCCCAGGGCTTCGGCGATACCGCGGCATTCACCGCTGCCGCAGCCGTTCCGGAGCTGCAAGAGTGCAGTGTGGGCAGCATGGTGCTCGGTACCCCTGCGGCCTCCTGACCGGTCAGGTGGTGCCGGCCAGTATCTCCTCATCGGTCATCGCCGCGATCTCCAGGTAGTGCCCGGCGACTACGGCCAGGCGGTCAGGGGTGCCCAGTTCGATCTCGCGCTGCTTGAGCCTGTCGGCGAGTCCGGCGACGGTGCGGGTGGCAAAGAGGTCTCCGACGAGCGCGTGCTCGACCGACAGCCAGTCACGCACGCGCGCAATGACTGTCGTGGCGAGCACCGAGTCGCCGCCCTGAGCGAAGAAGTCGTCGTACACCCCAATGGATTCCAGGCCCAGTACACCTGCCATCAGGTCGGCGAGGGCTGTGTCGAGATCATCCCGGGGAGCCGAGTCGGTGGCGGTCGTGGCCGCTTCGTCGAGCAGAGCGGTCACCGCTCCCCGATCGATCTTCCCGTTCGGCGTCAACGGCATCTGATCGAGGAGCTCGACACGGGCCGGAACCATGTAGCTGGGGACCAGGTCAGCGAGCAGCGTCGCGTAATCCGCCGACCGGTCCGGGGTACCCGACACCGCGGCAACAAGGATCGGCGCATCGCCGCCGACGATGGCCGCAACGGCATAACGGACGCCGGGGACCATGCGCAAGGCGCTCTCCACCTCGCCCAGCTCCACGCGATATCCGCGGATCTGCACCTGATGGTCCGCACGGCCCAGAAACTCGATGGTTCCGTCCGGCCAGTACCTGGCCATGTCGCCCGTCCGATACCAGCGCAGTCCATCGTACTCGACGAATCGCTCCGCGGTGCGTTCGGGGTCCTTGCGGTATCCGGCCGCGACATTGGCGCCGCCCACCCAGAACTCGCCGGGGACCCAGTCCGGGCAATCACGACCCGCGGGTGAGACCACCCGGCACCGGACGTTACGCAGCGGCACACCGAAAGGCACTGTCGCCCAGTGCGCGGGCGGGTCTCCCACCACTTCGCAGATGGTGTTGTGGATGGACGTCTCGGTGGCTCCGCCCAAGCCGGAGAACCTGCAGCCCGGCACCTGTTGAGCCAGACGCGTCGCCAGGTCAGCGCCCACCCAGTCACCGCCCAATGTGACAGCCCGCAGCGAGTCACCCAGGCCGCTACCGCCGATCTCCAAGATCATGTCCAGCATGCTCGGCACACAGTTGAGAATCGAAACCTTGTGGCGCCGCAACAGGTCCACCCACGTGGTGGCCTCGGCACGCTGTGCGACGTCGACCGCCACCAATGATCCGCCGACCGAGAACATGCCGAAGATGTCGTACACGGAAGCATCGAACTCCAGCGCCGAGAGCGCCAGCACCCTGTCGGTGGGGCCGACGTCGAACCACTCGTTGACGGCATCGATGGTGTTCATCGCCCCGCGGTGCGGTACGTCCACACCCTTGGGAGTGCCGGTCGAGCCCGAGGTGAAGATGACATATGCGATCGCATCAGTCGCGGGAATGACCGGGGCGGCCAGCGGCTCACCGTGATTCCGGGCCTCGTCGATGGACAGCGACGGCACCGGAATATCAGCGCCCGGAACGGTTATCGCCATCGCGACACCACCGGTCTCGAGGATGCTGGCACGGCGGCGGGCGGGCTGGTCGAATCCGATCGGGATGTACGTCGCCCCGGCGGCAAGTACACCGAGCACGGCGAGAATCTGATCGCGCCCCTTGGGCAACTGCACCGCCACCGCGTCGCCGGGCCGAACGCCACGAGCCTGCAGCGCGCCGGCCACTGCCAGGGCCTGCGCGGCCAGGTCGCCGTAGGTCCAGACCCCGTCCTCGTCGCCGAAGCCCCACACCACCGCGGATGCGCCGGGTTGGGTCTTCGCGAAATCGAAGAATCCTTCGTGCAGGCATCGGCCGCTCACTGGGCCGTCGGTCGCATTGACGGCGCGTCTGACCTCGGCCTGCGAGGCCGGAAGCCGCACGGCCGCATCGGCATTCCAGCCGTCATCACCGGCGCAGAGCGCGGCCACCGCATCGGTGTAACGCGCGAACATGGTGTCGACCATGCCGGCCGGGAAGGCCGACTCACGCACATCCCAGTTGAGCAGCAGTCCGCCACGTACCTCGGTGACCTGCGCATCCAGCAGCACCTGCGGTCCCTGCGAAATGATCCAGACCGGTTCGCCAAAGGTGTCCATGACCGACTTGGCGAACAGCTCTCCCAGATTCAGCGCGCTGGTGTACACCACGGGTGCCAACACCGGCTCACCGCGATGCCTGCCCAGGTCCCGGAGCACATTGAGCCCCGGGTACGCCGAATGCGCTCCGCTCTCGTACATATTGCGCTGCAACGCGCGAGCGCGGTCGGCCACCGACATCTGGTCGGTGAGATCGACGTCGAGCATGATCGAGGAGGTGAAATCGCCGATCACCCTGTCGATATCGGGGTGCACCGATTCGCGATGGAACAGCGGGACATTCAGCAGGAACCGGCTTTGGGCCGACCACCCTCCGACGGTTTCGGCGAACACCGCGGCCATCGCCATCGCGGGGGTGATGCCGCGCTGATGTGCGGCCGCCAGCAGCTGCTGCTTGGCGTGCGGCTCAAGCCAGTAGTCATAGCGCACGGTGCGGTGCGGTTCGGCCCGTTCACTCACCGGCACGGTGGGCAGCTCCGGCGCACCCGGCAGCTCGTCCAGCCGCTCGCTCCACCATTGACGGTCACGCTCGCGCGCCGACTCGTCGCCGCGCTGCTCGGTGCGATACCGCCGATAGGTGTACCCCAACTCCGGTTGTGCCGCACCGTGATACAGCGCGGCCAGATCGGACACCAGCACCCGGTAGCTCATCGCATCACCGGCCAGCATGTCCACATCCAGATGTAGCCGGCTGTTCTCCTCGTCGCGCAGGGTCAGGGTGACATCGAGCACCTGGCCGTCCTCGATCGCCAAACGCTGATGCGTCTTGCGTTCACGGAGCTCGGCCAATGCCGCCTCGATCGCATCATCCGCGCGTCCGCGCAGGTCCACCACGCTGAAGACATCACGCTCGGGGGCGGTCAGAGTCTGCTGGGTGCCGTCGGGCAAAAACCTGGTGCGCAACATCGGATGTGCCGCGACGAGCTGCTCAACTGCCCGCCGAAGCCGCTCGGGATCGATTGCTCCACCGTCGAATTCGACGTACAGGTGCGCGGCCACACCACCGAGCTCCTGATCCTCCGAACGGCCAATCCAGTAGGCGTGCTGCATGGTGGCCAACGGGAAGGGCTCATCCTCCACCGCGTCCTCCGGGGTGTCCGGGGTGTCGATGGGCGTGACGCCGTCGCCAACCTCCGCGACCGGTGCCAAACCCTCTCCCAACAGCGCATGCCAGGACTGGACCGACGGCTCGGCAGCGAGCTGTGCAAAGGTGATGCGGCTGCCGCGCTTACGCCATCCACCGGCCAGAGTCATCATGCGAATCGAGTCCAGCCCGAGCGTGATGAGGTCATCAACGTCCGAGATCTCTTGGGGGGCAATCCCGATGAGGTCTGCGACGGTCGCCTTGATCTCGTCCCTGCTGATTGATTCCATCCGTGCTGTCTTCCTGTCGCTATCCGTCGAGTGCCTGAGCCAGCGCGGCAACGCTTCGTTGCCACAGCCGCGCCAGCTGGTCGGCATCTTCCGAGGTGAAAAGGTTTGAGCTCCACTGCCAGTTGGTGACCAACTGAGGCCCCTCGGCGGTCGTCATCACCGCAGCGCCGATGTTGATGCCGAATCGCAGGGGTAGATCCGGTTCGGAGTCCGGAGGCACAGCGAGGCTTCGCCCATCCGTGATGAGGGACCACGGCTGGTCATCGATCCCGCTGATATCCATCCGGCCCACGTAATTGAACTGGATCTGCGGATCCCGTGCCGCGACCAGCTCAGCATTGCGCTCCGCATAGCGGAGCAAGCCATAGTCCAGTCCCTGATTCGGGATCTCGCCGAGACGCGCGGCGACCGCCGCCAAGAGCCGCCCGGCCGCCTCGCGGTCGTTCTCCGCCCGGTCGATGTCTATCGCCGACTCGCCCGCGCCGACACGAACCGGGTAGATGGTGGTGAACCAGCCCACGGTGCCGCTGGTGTCGGTGTCCAACTCGGAGTCGGCCCTGCCGTGCCCCTCCAACGAGACCAAAGTGCCTGCGGCCGAGTCCTGCCCACGCTGTGCGCGCCAACTTGCCACCGTGACCGCCAGCGCCGCCAAGAGAAATCCATAGACACCTTCGGGCTTGTTCAGCGAGGCCAACAGGCGCGCGGTGGTGTCCACAGATGTCGGTACTGAAGTGGTTTGCAGGGTCCCCCAGGTGTCGCGCGCTGGATCTGCATACCGTGATCCGAGTTCCGGATCCGCACCGGATATTTGTGTGATCCAGTAGTCACGTTGCCGTGAGACGTCCTCGCTGAGCGCCCGCTGCTGCATCAGCTGACTCCACCGACGATACGAGGTGAATTCCATGGGCGCCTTGGGCACACCACCGGATGCCACCGCATGCCACGCGTCGGCGAGGTAACCCAACACAATGTGCCAGGACACGACGTCCATCGCCAGATGATGGACGGTCAACAGCAAGGCGTCACCCGATTCTGCATCCGCGAGCCAGGTTGCCCGAACCATGGCACCCGACCGCGGATCCAGCGCATCGAAAGCGTCCCGCGCGGCCGCGGTGATCGCGGCGTGAGCAGCTTCGCCTACGGGCAGTTCCACGCGGCTGAGCACGCTCTCGGCACGCACCGTCCCGGCTTCACGGGTGACCACGCGCGGGCCGTCGGGGGTGTCCACCAGGGTCGACCGCAACATGGCGAATCCATCAAGAAGCAGTTGGAGCATCTGCTCTATCCGCCGACTGTCGATGCCCTCGGGCAGCCGGACAAGCACTGACAGCGAGAGCCGACGGTATGTTTCACTCTCGTACATCCAGGACACCACCGGCAACGGCGGAACTTCGCCATAATCGAGTTCTCCCGCAAGCGAATCAATGCCTTCAGAACGGTTGGACCGATCGGCTCGTTCGTCAATGAGGGCCGCAAGCTGTCGAATTGTTGGCGCGGCCAACACCATCCGCGGGGTAATCATCAGGTCGCGCTTACGCGCCTTGTTGACCAACGAGATCGCCACGATGCTGTCAACCCCGAGCGAGAAGAAGTCTTCATCGATACCCGGCGCCGTTCCGTCAAACAGTTCGGCACAGCAGTCACACAGCGCGCATTCGGTGGTGGTGGCAGGTTGTGCCCCGTCGCCCCCGGAGCCGCCTCCCGACAGTGCATCCAGCGCAAGCCGCTCAAGCACGTCACCGTCCAACTTGCCATTCACCGTGACGGGCAGTCGCTCAAGCACGACCAAACGCGATGGCATCATGTACGACGGCAGTCGATCGGCGAGCCTCATCGCAGTCCGAGTGGTATCGAATTGGGCCAGTTCCTGTTGGGGCACAATGAACCCCACGAGGCTCGCGCCGCCGGCGCGGCGCACCACGGCCACTGCGGCGGTCTGCACACCCGGCTGCAGACGCAGCGCCGATTCAATCTCGCCGACCTCGACCCGGTAACCGCGGATCTTCACCTGGGAATCAGCCCGGCCCAGATATGCGAAACCGCCATGAGGTAAGCGGCGCACCAGATCACCCGTCCGGTACATGCGTTGCCCAGGTCGCTGGGGGTCGGCAACAAAGGCACTAGCCGTCACCGCCGGTTTTCCCGCATAGCCGCGAGCCAGCTGGGCCCCGGCAAGGTACAGCTCGCCCACGGCTCCATCGGGCACCGGCCTCAGCCGTGAATCCAGCACATAGCCGGCCATCCCCTGATTCGGCGTACCGATGGTGGGCGCCGGATAGTCCTTCACCCCTGCGACAACAGCTTCGACTGTGGTTTCCGTTGGGCCATAGCAGTTGTAGACGGCGGTCTCGGTCAACGCGCTCAGACGGTTCCACAAGGCGGCCTCAATGGCCTCGCCACCCAGCGCCAGCACAGGAAGCTCCCGATCCAGGAGCCCGGCGGCGGATAACTGCGCCAGCATCGACGGCGTGGTATCGATCATGTCGATGCCGTGCTCGACCATGCCCTGCACCAGTCGGTGCGCGTCCCGCATGGCCTCGGCATCGAACAGGTGCACGGAGTGCCCGTCCAATAGACCGATCATCGGCTGCCATGAGGCATCGAAGCTCAGTGACCAAGCGTGGGCGATCCGAAGCTTGCGCCCCAATCGGGCGGTGGCCGGCCGATAGACCCGATCACGATGGTCGGCAGCGTAATTCATCAGCGCACCGTGTGTGCCGATGACACCCTTGGGCTCACCCGTGGATCCGGAGGTAAAGATGAGATAGGCGCTCTGGTCAGGGTGCCTGGAGATAGCAGGAGCCTCCGCAGGCTGAAGTGAGATCCGCTCCGCGGTCGCAGGATCGCCAAGCACTACCGTCCGGTGCTGCGCCCCTGCGAGGTCGCCGTGCCCGGAAATGGTGATGACAAGTTTTGGATCAGATTGGCGCAGAATCGATTCGATACGTGCCGCAGGTAGTCCCATGTCGATGGGAACGTATGCCGCACCGGCGGCCAGTACCCCAAGGATGGCAATAATCGACTCGACGGAGCGCGGAAGTGCCAGCGCCACCGTCATTTCAGACCCCACGCCATGTTCGGCCAGTTCATTCGCCAACCTGCACGCGGCGGCATGCAACTGTGCGTAGGTGTAGCTTTCCTTGGCCCCCGTCGTCAGGGCGACGGCATCGGGCTGACTCATCACCTGCCGCTCGAAGAGCTTCCACACCGAATCCACTGACGCATCTGCCGCGGATGCCGTGACGGCAATCTCCACCCGCTCGCCCGAGGTCAGGACATCAATGGCTCCTGGGGTCGCATCGCCGATATCCGGCAATTGACGCAACACAGAAACCAGCCGCTCGCCGACACTCGCTCCCGAAAAGTACTGCAGCGCTTCGGGAATCGCCTCGATCATCACCAACAGCGATTCGCCAAGCATATGCGAAACCACCGTTAGCGGATAGTGCGCCAAACTTTCCATCTCCACCGGGCGGAAACGGGCACCGTCGGCCATCTCGACCTCTTGCACCGCGTCGCCGATCGGGGCGTTCTCGAAGACGAACAGGGTGTCGAACAACGCGGCACTACCCTCGGCCCGTTGCAGCGCAGAAAGGCTCAGATATCCGATATCACGCATCGCCGCCGCTTCGCGCTGCAACTGCGCACACTGTTCGATGACCGACATCGAGTAGTCGATGTGGTGCACCATCGGCACCGAGTTGATGAAAAGCCCGACCATCCGTTCGACATCGGGAAGTTCCTTGGGCCGCCCAGACACGATGGTGCCGAACACCACATCGGTGCGATCCGTCAGCCTGCCGAGCACCAGGGCCCAGGCGAAGGCCGTCACGGTGTTCAGGGTGAGCCCGTTAGCGGCCGACCACTGACGAAGACGCGCGGTTTCCGCTGGGGTCAAAAGGAATTGCGATTTCTCAGGCACACTCTCATGTGCGGCGACAACACCATCGGCCAGCATGAGTGGTCCGGACACGGTTCCGAGATAGCGCGTCCACCGCTCGGTCGCGGCGGTGGTGTCCTGCGCGTTGAGCCACGCGATGTAATCACGGTACGGGCGAACCGTCGGCAATCCGTCGACAGATCCGGCCGCCTGATACGCAGCGAGCAGCTCGGAGAAGAAGATGGCGATCGCCCAACCATCCATGAGTATGTGATGGGTGGTGACGATCATCCGGCGATGTACGCCACCGGGCACCGTGAGAAGCAGGATTCGTATCGCCGGACCCTTGCCCAGATCAAACGGACGGCGGCGTTCCGCCAACGCGATGTCGTCGAAATCCGTCGTCCGTGCCTCACGCTCCTCCCACGGGATGTCCGCGTGCGAAGGCACGATCTGCACAGGCTTGGGCAACCCGCGATCCCAGAATGCGGCGCGCAGATTGGGATGCCGTGTCAGGAGCGCCTGTGCGCTGCGGTGCAGCAGATCGACGTCGAGCTCTCCCTCGATATCTGCAACGAACTGCATGCTGTACAGGTCGACGCTCTCATCGGCCAGCTGGGAAAGCGCAAAGAAGCCCTCCTGCAAGGGACTTAGCGCCAGCACGTCCTCGATCTGCGGTTGCTGGTCGGTACCGGTCACGACTGCGCCTGCCAGGATGCGGTGAGCTCAGCGAGCGCTTCGGCGCTCAGACCAGAGGCACTCATCGGAGCACTGTGCTCCACTTCGGTTTCGGAATTCGAATTCGTTTCTGCCGCAACATTGTCAGCAGCGTCGACGGCACCCGCGAGTTGAGAGATGGTCGCACATTCGAACACCATTTGCGGAGTCATCGCCAACCCACGTTCAGCGGCACGCGTCGACCATTGGATGGAGATGACACTGTCTCCACCAAGGGCGAAGAAGTTGTCCTCCGGGTCGATATCACTAATCTCCAGCAGCTCTTCCAGGATGCCGATAAGCGCGAGTTTGGTCTCCTCGGACCCCTCACTCACCGGTGCCGCGGCACGTTCGTGCGCGGCGGCAGGCGCCGCTAGCAGTCGTTCCAGCACATCGGCAGGCAGCAGCACAACCTCAGAAACACGTACGTCCTGATCCGTGGCGAACGCATCGAACGCCGCGTCCAGCGCCCGCGCGATCAGTCTCGTCGTCTCGGGGTCGTACAGATCTGCGTTGGCCACCACCGAAACGTCGAGCCCGCCCGACGGGGTGACGTTCAGCGCGAAGTTCAGATCCAGATAGGAGACGTCCACCTCCATGGGCAGTGGTACCAATGAGGTCTCGCCAGAACCTGTCAGATCTCGCGCCTCCGTACCCCAATCCGCACCACGGAAATTCACCATGGTCTGGAACAAGGGATTCCAAGACAGGGAACGCGGTGGATTGATGGCCTCTACCAGTTTCTCGATGGGCAGTTCCTGGTGTGCATGCGCGTTGAGGGTGGCATCACGGCTTCGCTGCAATACCTCGCCCAGTGTCGGGTCCTCGGACAAATCGTTTCGCAGCGCCACCATATTGGCGAACAAGCCCACAAGATTCGCGACATCGGGGTGCACCCGGGCCGCAACCGGGCTACCGATCACGATGTCCGTACCACCACCGAGGCGATGCAGGGTGGCGGCCAATGCCGCCTGGTAGACCATGAACTCGGTGACACCATGCAGCTCGGCCATCCGAGTCAGTGCCTGCCTACGCTCGGGCGCGACGGTGAACTTTTCAACCTCACCACGTTTTCCGAGAATCTGCGGCCGCGCACGATCATGTGCCACCGCGATCTCGACGGGTATCCCAGCCAGCAGCTCGCGCCAGTAAGTGACCTCGGCCTGACCGAACTCGCTCTCGGCACCGAACGCATCGCGCTGCCACAGGACATAGTCCGCGTATTGCACCGGTTGGGGATCCCACTGTGGTGCCTGGCCCGCCGCTCGGGCACGGTATGCGGCCACAAGATCATCGACGATCACGGTGAATGAGACATGGTCCACCACCAGGTGATGCACCGCCAGGGCAAGCACGTGCTGCTCGGCACTCAGCTCCACAATCGAAGGACGAAACAGCGGCTCGGATTCCAGCCCGAAAATATGGTGTCGCAGCTCGTCCAGGGTGTCCGTAAGGTTGTCCGGATCCGTCCGGAGGATCGGAACCGACAGCTCTCGCGACGGATGCACGATCTGATACGGCCCACCCTCATGAATCGCAAAATTGGTGCGTAGCATCTCGTGCCGGGCAACCACGTCGTTGAGGGCGGCGATCAGGGCCGGTGTCTGCAAGGGACCGTCGAAGCGCAATGCCAGCCACATGTTGCCGATATCGGTAACACCCTCCATCTGACACTCGAACCACATCGACAGCTGGGACGAGGACAGCGGGAGGCGTTCCGGGCGGACAGCTTGGACGAGATCCGGACGACCGTCCTGGGGAGCGACCTCCATCTCGTCAGAGTCATCGAGATCCAGCTCGTCGAGCTCGATCTCGAACTCCTCGCGGAAGTACGTAACGAGCTCGCCAGCGAGCCCCGCCGGAGTAGGGCTGTCGAAGACCGTGCGCACGGTCAGGTCGATGCCGAACTGAGCACGGATCTGCGCGACGAGGCGCGCAGCCAACAGCGAGTGACCGCCCAGCTCGAAGAAGGAGTCATCGGCGCTGATCTGCTCCCGCCCGAACAGGTGCGAGAAGATCGCACACATCCGGCGTTCAGTAGGGGTGGCAGGAGCCAGAAACACCCTCTCCGCCATCGTTTCTGGGGCGGGTAGCGCCCGCTTATCAAGCTTGCCGCTGGTGGTCAGGGGAATCTCGGGAATGACTGCGAATGCGCTCGGCACCATGTAAGCCGGCAACGTTTCCTGAGCCCGGGCGCGCAATTCCTCCAGGTCGATTTCCCCGGCGGGACCATCGGACGCAGGCACGACATAGGCGGCCAGCATCGGCCCCACCTGCGCATCCTCTACCACCGTCACCACACAGCGGCCGACCCGCGGATCAGCGCCGATGACACCCTCCACCTCGCCGAGCTCAATGCGGAATCCCCGCACCTTGACTTGCTCGTCAGCGCGGCCCACGAACTCAAGCTCACCAGATACGTTGCGCCGCACCAGGTCACCGGTGCGGTACAGCCGACCCCCGGAACTGAACGGGTCGGCCACGAACCTTTCCGCAGTGAGCACGGGCCTGCCACGATAACCCCGTGCCAGCTGCACACCTCCGAGATACAACTCACCGACAACGCCTGCGGGCACCAGCTGGAGCGCCTCATCCAACACGTATGCGTACACATTGCGATTGGGATGGCCTATCGGCACGATCGAATTGCCTTGGGGACCATCAACAGGCATGTATGTCGAACACACCACTGCCTCGGTAGGCCCGTAATGATTCCTCAGCTCAGCGTCGAACATGACGGCGAACTTGTCCGCCACCTCACCCGGAAGCGCTTCACCACCAACCGGAATGTGCCTCAGCCCGCGCAGCTCACGAGCCTCCGGCAACAACATCACCGAATTGAGCAGGGACGGCACCATGTGTAGCACCGTCACGCCTCGACGACGGACCAGGTCGATCACATACCCGATGTCGGAGAATGGATTCGGTTTGGGAAGGACAAGCTGCGCTCCCAAGGACAAGGGGCACAGGATGTCGGCCAACGAGGCATCGAAACTGACCGAGGTCGACTGCAGCATCCGATCCTCAGCAGTCATACTCCAGTCGACCATGAAGGACACCACATGCTCGGCGATCGCCTCATGTGCGACGGCAACCCCCTTGGGCCGTCCGGTGGACCCGGACGTGTAGATCACATAGGCCAGGCTCTCGGGCAGCAACGGGCGCAGCCGGTCCGTGTCGGCGACTTCGGTGTCGGAGAGATTGGCGGCCCTTTCCTCTGCGACCCGAAACTCGCTTTTACCCCATACAATCCGGGGATTCGCATCGGCGGTCAGGTACTCGATTCGATCCTCGGGAAGCGCGGGATCGATGGGCATGTACGCCGCGCCCGACTTGAGGACCGCGAACATCGCGACGATGAACTCGACCGACGTCGACATCTGGAGGGCAATCACATCCTCCGTACCAACCCCTTGGCCGATAAGCCATCGCGCGACGCGATTCGCGCGACGATGCAGTGCCTCGTAGGTGAGTTCCAACTCATCAGACACCACAGCTAAGGCATCCGGTGTTGTCCGAGCCGCTTCTTGAAGAACGTTCACGAGCGTCGTGCGCGGGACATCGGACAGCGCTCCGCGTGACTGCGCCAGCACCACCGAACGCTCTTCGTCGCCAAAGGGATCCAGCCGTGCGAGTGGCTCCCCGGGGCGGGCTAGACCATCCTCAAGCAGCCGCCGATAGTGTGCGAGGAGCTGATCCACAAGCCACTGCGGCAGCGCATCAGTCTGATACTCGATCTCCACCATGGTGCCCGACGAATCCGCCGCGATCGCCAGTGCGAGCGGCACTTGCGCGGCACCTCCGTCGAGATCAATTCTGCTGGTCTCCACGCCGGCCAATCGGTATCCGTTGGGATCCTTACGCATACTGAAACCGAGCCGCACCAGATCATCCAGCCCGTCACGGCCGGTGGAACGACTCGGATTGACCGCGCGCACCACCTCGTCGATCCCAATGCTCTGGTGGCCAAACGCTCCCAGGCACGCCTCCCGCACTGCGGCTACGTACGCGGCGAAACCCATACTCGGATCCACGGCAGCCCGCAGCAGCACAGTGTTGCCAAAATAGCCAATTGCCTTTTCCGCGTTGGCCTTGCGCTCCACTACGGGAATGGCGACCAAGAAGTCAGTTGCCCCGGTGTACCGATGAACAAGCGTTCCGAAGGCCGCCAACAGAACCATGAACGGCGTCGCCGAGTGGGCGCGGGCGAACTCCTCCATCCGCCCGGCGGTGTCGGAAGACAACGGGATTGCTCGCCGCCGCGCCCTTCGGGAGGTCGGGTTTGACGAGGAGGAGCCCGGAAGGTCCAGGGAATCCGGAAGGGGCGTCAGCGACTGACGCCAGTAGTCGATGCCGACATCCGACGTCTGGGACTCGACCGCACCCACCACCATGAATTGAGGGGCATCGCCCTCAACTGGGCGGGAGTTGTAGTAGTCGCTCAGCTCGGTGAAGAACACCTCCCAGGAATTGTCGTCGAAGCCGATGTGGTGCACCACCAACAGCAGCACGAACTCCTGTGCATCCATGCGGAGTAGCGTGATCCGTAGCGGCGGGTCGACGGTCAGGTCGAACGGGCGGCCAAGCTCACGCTCGGCCAGCGCCCGAAATTCCCGCTCCCGAGCACTGTCCTCAAGATTCCCTAAATCTATAGTGGTCCAGGGAAGTTCGACATCTTCGGTGAAGACCTGATACGGCTCTCCGGCGGCGTCAACACCATACGTAGTGCGCAAAATGTCGTGGCGCCGGATGATCGCCGCGAAGGCGCCGCGCAACCGAGTCTCATCGAGAGAACCGCGCATCCGATGCGCAACACCGACATTCAGCGTCGTGTCAGCCTCATCCTTGACCTGCAGGAACCACATGCGTCGCTGTCCTGGCGCGAGTTCGCGCCGCTCGCCCGCCTGGACCCGCGGTGCCGCATCGGTGGCGGCTTGCGCCGCAATACCGCTTTCGGCGAGCCGTTTACGCAGCAGCTCCCGTCGGCGGTCCAGTGCGGACAGCTGCTCGCCGCTCATCGGGCGTTACCACCAGGGACGAAAGCCTGGAATCCGAACGACTCCGCGCGCATGAAACGAACCACCTCAATCTGGGAACTATGCCTAGCCTTACCTTAATGTCTGTCGGCAGCACCGAGTGACGGCCCATGGGTGCTGTCAATCACCACGCTCCGAACACGAGCTGCATACCCAACACCGGGTTACGTTAGGCTAATCTAACTATCTGCAAGTTGGAAGGAAGCTCGACGTGGATCGCAAACTCGGATGGATCAGGCAGTTCCACAAGCCAGAGTCACCCGATGCGCCATTACTACTGCTTTTTCCGCACGCAGGCGCTGGCGCTTCGGCATATCGCATGCTTTCGAAAGCCGCTTCAGCAAATTTCAATGTCGTGATATTCCAATATCCCGGGCGACAAGATCGCGCCGGTGAGCCCGCGCTGCCCACGCTTAACGATATTGCGTCGGGAGCGTTCGCCGAGTTCCGATCGTCCGAGCACAACCGCGGCCTTTCGATCCACACCTTTGGCCACAGCATGGGCGCGGTCGTCTCCTTCGAGTTCGTCCGGCTGGCGGAGGCCGCCGGACTGGACGTGCGTCAACTGACCGTCTCCTCGGCGGTGGCGCCGGCCAATATCGCCGGCAAGCCTGCCCTGCCGACCGACGATGACGCGGTACTGGCCCATATGGGCGCCCTCGATGGCACGAATTCCGCGGTCATGGGCAGTCTCGATGTCATGCGGATGGCGCTACCGGTCATGAAGGGCGACTACCGGGCCTTCAACGCATACGAGTGTGCCGACGGAGTTAGGGTTGCCGCGCGTATCCACTCGATCGGCGGGGACCAGGACCCCATGATCACCATGGCCGACCTCTACGGTTGGAGTAAGCACACCGATGAACTCGAAGTGACGTTGTTCGATGGCGGGCATTTCTTCCTGAACTCCCAGACCGAAGCCCTGGCCGAGCTACTGGCAGGGAACGCAGCCCGCACAATCTCGCCGCAACGATGAGCACCACCGACGCCGATCCTGTTGTCATCTCCGGGATGGCGATCGAGGCGCCCGGAGGAATCGACACCCCCGCAGCGTTCTGGCGCGCACTGGCCGACGGCCGCGAGCTCATCAGCCCATTCCCCCGTGATCGCGATTGGCCTATCGACGAACTGTTATCGCTGTCCAATCTCGACGGCTGGGGCCGTGTGTCCGATGCGGGTGGATTCCTTACCGATGCAGGCGCTTTCGACCCGACCTTCTATGGCATCACACAACGGGAGGCTGTCGCAATGGACCCGCAGCAGCGGGTGGCCATGCGCTCGGCATGGAAAGCTCTAGAAAACACCGGCCTCAACCCCGGCGCACTCGACGGCTCAGAGGCCGGTGTATTCATTGGCATCTCCCCCAATGAATACGGTCCTCCTGTCGGCGAAGTCAACGCCCATAGCGGCATGCGTGTCGTAGGTCGTGGACAACTCGGCGCCGCCGGCCGCATCTCGCACCAACTTGGACTTATCGGGCCATCCATGTGTATCGACTCCGCATGTGCCTCGTCGCTTGCCGCGCTGCACGTCGCCGCATCCGCCGTTCGAGCCGACGAATGCGAATGGGCCATCGCGGGTGGAGTCTGTGTCATGGGATCACCTGGGGGGTTCTACGAGTTCTCACGGATGCACGCACTGGACCCCGACGGGCACTGCCGCTCATACTCCGACGAGGCGAATGGCACCCTCTGGGGCGAGTGCGTCGGAATGGTTGTGCTGGAACGTGAATCGCGTGCACGCGCTCTAGGACATCGGGTGTACGGACGTATCATGGCGGTCCGCACCAACCATAACGGCGGCGGTAAACCCATTCTGGTGCCACGAGGACGCGCACAGGCCAAATTGGTGGCCGCGACCATCGCCGCCTCCGGTGTCGATCCCGCCGACATCGGGATGCTCGAAGGACACGGAACCGGCACCCGTGCGGGTGATCCGCTCGAGATCCTCGCGCTGCAAAGCACGTACGGAGCCGGCGGCTCCAACGCGCTTCTCGGATCCGCGAAATCCAATGCAGGGCACGCTCAATCCGCTGCGGGCATGATGGGCCTGATCAAGCTGCTCTTGTCTGGTCAGCATGGACATATCCCACCGACGCTGTTCGCGGACAACCCCACCACCAAGGTCGACTGGTCCATGACCGGGATCCGACTGTCCACGAAACTGCACCCTTGGGAGCCGAAGAACGGCCTCCGGTACGGCGCGGTCTCGTCCTTCGGAGCCGGGGGCGCCAATGCCCACGCCATCATCGCGATGCCCGCAGAGGGAGAGGACGGCGACGATGTCTAGCCATCGCCTACCTAACGGAGCCGTCCCCGTTCTGCTCTCTGCGGATACTCCGGAGGTACTGCGCAGGGAGGCCTCCGCGCTCCTCGCGTATGTGCTTGACCACCCGCAAATCGCCCCAGATCGCATCGCGGGCATGATCTTTCGGACCCGCATTGCACGCCGCTACCGTGCGCTGATCGTTGCCGAAGACCGCGACCGACTGGAAGCTGCTCTGCGGGCCGTGGTCGCCGGCACGGACCACGTCCACGTGGTCCGCAATGCCGAGCCCGCGTCCTCACGCCGACGCGGATTCGTGTTCCCCGGGCAGGGCGGGCAACGCCCGGGAATGGGGAAACTCTTCTACGACCGATTCCCCGATTTCCGCACAGAGGTCGACCGATGCGCGGAATTGTTCAACGCACAGTTCGGCCGTTCACCACTGAATTACCTTCTCGACGAACATCTCCCCGCAGATGACAGCGCAAGCACGGTTCAGCCAGCCCTTTTCACCCAAATGGCCGGCTTAGCCGCGCTGTGGCGTGCGGTGGGTGTGACCCCGCACGCCACCATCGGACATAGTCAGGGCGAGATCGCCGCGGCCTACGTCTCTGGCGTGATGTCCCTTGCCGATGCGGTAACCGTGGTGGGCACCCGAGCCAAGATCGCCGACGAGTTCCCCGCCGACGACTACACCATGGCAGTGATCGCCGCCGACCGCGATACTTGCGAGGAACTTCTTGCCCGGCAATCAGGTTGGGCCGAACTCTCGGTGATCAATTCCCCGTCGATGGTGGGAGTCTCCGGCCACCACGAGACCGTCCACCAGATCGTGGAACACCTCACCCAATCCGGTGTCTTCGCACGGACCATCGCGGTGCGATACCCGGCTCATACCAGCAAGATCGCGTCGATCGGCGCGGATATCCGCAGGGCACTTGTCGAGCGCCTCGGCGTCAGCGAGTTCGAGCCTTCCGAAATCGATTGCATCGGAGCGACACTCGGTACGCCGATTACAAGTGATACCCCGCTGGAGCAGTACTGGTTCTGGAACCTGCGCAACATTGTCCGCTTCGACCGTGCCATGGCGACTGCGGTGAGATCCCAGGTTGACACCTTCGTGGAGTTGGGCGAGCACCCCACGCTACAGCTGGCGATCCGCGAGAACCTCTCGACTCTAGGCTCCGAACGCGCCGCGTGCGTGGTGGGCACATCCACCCGGGCCGCAACGGATCTGGCCGACTTCACCGCCAACCTTGCGAACCTCGCCGTGCACGATCTCGACTACAACTGGGATGCGCTGCGCGCCGAGACATCCGAATCAGTTTCGCTACCGCTACGCGACTTCCCCAATGTCCAGAACAACGATGTTCCGCTCTGGTTGTCGTACCGTGGGGCGGGCGGTGGAGTGTCGGTACCCAAGCAGCCCACCACTACGGACGCCGGTCGCTCGGAACACGATGCGGACTCCCTCTCGCACCCACGACTGTTGCGCGAGGCCTGGACCAAGGTGACCAGGCGCTCGATGATGCCGCCACGAGCCTACGGATTCATTGATGCCACCGGTGAGGCCGGGGCACTCACCGCGGCACTCCGGGACTGCGCAGCGGATTTCGGTTCGTCAGCCCACATCATCGGCAACGCAGAGGTATCCGGTCCCGGAGACGCAGACACTGTGGTGATCGTGCTGCCCGCTGCGGGATATCTGGATGATCCCGGGGCGGCCGACGCGGTGGCTCAGTTCTTCGGCGACCGCACGTGGTGGCCAGAGCTGTCGAACTCTGTCACCGGTTGCTGGATTGTCACGGTCGGGGGCGAAGAGGTTGTCGCCACAGACGCATCGCCACATCCGGTGCACGCCGCGATCGCCGCCGGGTTCCGTTGCATGGGTGCCGAACACCCAGGAACTGTCTTTCGACACCTGGACCTCGCGCCCGATATCGCACACCCAGATAATGCCAGCACCATCTTGGCCGCGCTGCAATCTTCCGGAGAATCGGAGTTGGCGCTCCGGGCAGACGGCATGTACGCCAAGCGCATTCTGGATGCCGATCAGGACAGTGACCACGAAACCGCAACTGCAGTACCCGATCACGTCGTGATAACCGGCGGAACAGGAAAACTCGGTCAGGAATTCTGTGAGCACTATGCCCGGCTGGGTACCCGACAGATCACCCTGATCAGCCGTTCCGGCGAGACTGACACCGTGACCGGACGGCTCGACGCGATCCGCCGCAGCACCGGCGCGACGGTCCGTGTGCTGTCGTGTGATGTGACCGATGCCTCTGCTGTCGCCACGCTGGCCGAGGACCTACGTGAAGCCCCCGCGGACCTCATCATCCATGCCGCGGTGGACTATTCGGATCTCCCCTTCAGCGAGATTACGGTCGAGCGGTTCCAACAGGCGCTGCATGCGAAGGTCGCAGGGATCACGAACGTTCTCAACGCACTGCCCCGCACCGATTTCTGCCGCGTCGTCTTGTGCTCGTCCCTGGTGGCAACGATCGGCGGCAAGGGCCAGCTGATGTATGCGGCGGGCAATCGGATGCTGGACGTGCTCGCGACCCGTCAACGTGCTGCCGGACTGGATTGCGTGTCCGTGCAGTGGGGCCAGTGGACCACGCACCTCGATCTCGATGACACAGGCATCGCGAAACTGGCTGCGGCGGGAGTCCATCCCATGAGACCCGCCGATGCTCTCGCGGTCGGAATGGGGCTACACACTGGCAACACCCTTGTCGGGGCGTTCGATCTCACGCAGGCTCGTGAAGTACTGGGCGTCTTCGGATACGGTCCGCTGCTCTCCGAGCTCGTGGACATCAGCACGCCTGTAGCGTCCACCGAGATAACTCGGCCCGCGGCGGTGGCTCCCGAGAACCGACCCGGACATCTTGTGCAGTTACTCGCTGAGGTCATCGGAGCCGACCGTGCCGACTCCATCGACACCGCCATGCCCATGGTGGCGATGGGCCTGGATTCGTTGCAGGCGCTCGAATTTCGGCGACGCGTACAGGCTGAGCTCAATTTCGAGCTGCCAGTGCAAGATCTACTCGGCGGCGCCTCCGTGGACCATGTCATCGAGGCTCTCACCGCCCAGGTGCGGTAAGGATGCGCCGCACGGATTGTTCCGGACGAAGATCCAAGCGGCGCAGTAGCTGTGCGTTGAGCGCGACGACCACGGTGGATGCCGACATCAGAATGGCCCCAACGCTCATGGGAAGCACGAATCCGATCGGCGCGAGCACACCCGCCGCCAACGGAACCGAGATCAGGTTGTATCCGGCTGCCCACCAAAGGTTCTGCTTCATCTTTCGGTAGGCCGCTCGCGACAACTCGATGACCGAGAGCACCGAGCGCGGATCCGAGCTGCCCAGGATGACGCCGGCCGACGCGATCGCGACATCGGTCCCCGCTCCGATCGCGATACCCACATCGGCTTGCGCGAGCGCGGGGGCGTCGTTGACACCGTCACCGACCATCGCCACGGTGTGTCCTTCGGACTGCAACTGCGCCACCGCTGCCGCCTTGTCCTCCGGCCGCACCTCGGCGAACACCCGATCCACGCTGAGCTCAGCGGCCACCGTGTTGGCCACGGCATGTGCGTCACCGGTGATCATGACCACCGATACACCCAGCCTGTGCAGCGCCTCGACGGTGTCACGGGACTCCGGCCGGATGTCATCGGCCAAGCGCAGCGCGCCGGCGACCTGCCCGTCGGTCAGCACATGCAGAATGATCGCGCCTTCGGTACGCCATCTGTCGGCGATCGGCAGCTCTTGCGCACCATGCCTTTTCAGTAAAGCAGGGCCACCCACGGCGACCTGCACGCCCGCGACGTCCGCGGTGACCCCCAGGGCAGGCTCGGAGGAAAAGCCGCTCGCGGCAACGATCGGCAGTCCCCGTCTGCGAGCGGCCTCCACGATGGCGCGAGCCAGTGGATGCTCGCTGTCGGTCTCGGCCGCGGCCGCCAGCCCCAACACGGTGTCGGCATCGCGTCCGCCGGCAGGTTCGACACCCGTCACGGTGGGGGCACCCTTGGTCAGCGTTCCGGTCTTGTCGAACAGCACGACGTCCACGGTGCGCATCTGCTCCAGGGCCAGGCGGTCTTTCACCAATACCCCGCCCCGGGCCGCACGCTCGGTGGCGATGGAGACGACCAGAGGAATGGCCAGACCCAACGCATGCGGGCAGGCGATCACCAGCACCGTGATGACGCGGACCACTGCGGTGTCGGGCTCCCCCAGGATCGTCCAAGCCACGGCAGTCAGCGCGGCGGCACCCAGAGCGAACCAGAACAGCCATCCCGCAGCGGTATCGGCGATCCGTTGCGCGCGCGAGCTGGAGGCCTGCGCATCGGCGACCAGCCGCTGGATCCCGGCCAGCGTGGTGTCATCACCGACCGCGGTGACTTCCACGCGCAGACCCGAATCGGTGGCCACGGTTCCGGCAATCACCTGATCGCCGATCTGACGGCGCACCGGATGCGACTCCCCCGTCACCATCGATTCGTCCAGATGGGCACTGCCCTCGGTGATTCGGCCGTCGGCGGGCACCGAGCCACCCGGACGCACGACAACGATGTCACCGACCCGAAGATCGGCCGGCGCGACGGGCACCACCGCGTCCCCCTCGACGCGTTCGGCACTATCGGGCAGCAGTGCCGCCAGCGAGTCGAGCGCCGACGTAGTCTGCGCCAGCGACCGCATCTCGATCCAGTGCCCCAGCAGCATGATCACCACCAGCAGCGCCAGCTCCCACCAGAAATTGAGCTGGTGATCGATCAGGCCGAGACTGGCGCCCCACGATGCGACAAAGGCCACCGTGATCGCCAGGCCAATCAACAGCATCATTCCCGGCCTGCGTCCGCGCACCTCGGCGACCGCCCCGGTCAGGAAGGGCTTGCCGCCCCAGAAGTAAATGACGGTGCCGAGAACCGGCGATATCCACGGGATCCAGCCGGTGGTGGGCAGTTGGTAGCCGATCACCATCGCAAACATGTCGTTGAACGCGACCACCGGCACCGAGAGCCCCAACATGATCCAGAACAACCTGCGGAACTGCCCAACATGATCACCATGGCCGCCATGGTCATGATGCTGATGGCCGGTGTGATCCGCATGCTCCCCGGGTTGGCCATGATGCCCGTGATGTTCGTGCATGCTGCCGTGCGCAGCATGCTCGTCCGATTCGCATGTTGCGGCCGGCGCGTGAGACGACGGATGGTCAGGGTGATCCCTATGCGAACTCATGCCCAGATTAAATACCCCCAGGGGGTATAGGTCAAGGGGTCAGCACTGGATATCGACGTGATACACGCTGTACAGCCACACCCGCCTGGTGGGCCCGCACGAGATGTTCGGGTAGATGCGCGGGTTGCCGAAGACGTCGAGATCTTTGCGTACCCGCGTGGCCACACATTGCGACAGTGGCTTGTTGCCCGCCTTGGTGACAATGACCTTGTTGCCCTGAGCCTTGAGAGCATCGATGACTTGTTGGGCGTCGCCGAGCGCACCCGGACCGGCTTGGGCAGCCGGAGCCGCCAGTAACGCCGCCGCAAAGGCGGCCGCGATCAGTGTCGATGTGGGCAGTCGCCCGCAAAAAATGGTGTTCATGGCACAAGAACCTCTATGTGTAAGGCCGCACCGAGGAGGCACGGAGGTGACTGATGGCTGGCTGCAGGCCAGAGCTCGGATGCGTTACGCATGCGAAACCCGGCCCGGCCGGGATCAGCGCCGCAGTACGCAGAGGCGATGGATGAGGGTGCGACCGCTGACTGTTGTTGCGGCTTCGGTATGCGGGGGCGGACCCCGAGTCACCGGCGGACAGATCACAGAGGCCAACACGCAGACGGCGATCACGGCCGCGACCAACCACAGCAGACGCGCCGCGGCGGGCGTGGCCATCGCGGTAACGGCCTCGCCGACGACGGTGCATAGGAAGGCCTGAGCCTGCCCGATGTGATCATGCTGCCGGGCCGCGACATCGGTGAGCTGCTGAGAGGCCCCAGCCGCGACAGCATGGTGAAGCGAAGTGGCGGCAGCCTTCACGTCGCGGTGCATCGCCGAACACGGCAACACAAGCACGACAAGGACCGCCGCCATAACGACGCCCACCGCAGTGCGCAGCATCCGGGAACCGATCAGCATTGAACGTCGACGTACACGGTGCGGTATATCAGCTGAGTCCCTACCCCGTTGGCACGTTTCGCGCGGTTGGGGTTGGCGATGCGGGGCTGAGTCCACCAGTACTGGGACTCTCCTTCGCGCACCGATGTCACGGTGCACATCTGCAGCGGTTTGTTGCCCGTGCGCTGGACGACGACCTTGTCACCTTGGCGTTGCAACTGCGTGATGACCTGCAGCGCATCGGGTGACGCCGGACCGGCCGAGGCTGCCGCAGATGTGGAGACGGCCAGCCCCGCCACGAGGATTGCTGCCGCCAGGATGGACCGACAAGGAAAAATGTTGCGGTACATGATGTTCCCTAGCACTGCACGGTCACGTACATGACATGGGAGGCCAGCTGACGCTTGGCCGGGCCCTTGCGCTGCGGCACCTGGTCGTAAATGTGCCGCCCGACCCGTATCGAGGTTGCGGTGCATTGCGACAGCGGCTTGAGCGGCCCACTGCGGTTGATGATGACCTGATCTCCACGGAGTTTCAATGCGGCAATGAGGGCCTGGGCGTTACCCGGCGCCTGCGGCCCCGGTTGCGTCGGGCCCGCGGAAGCAGGCACTGCCAATGCGATGGCGGCGAACCCGGCCGCCAATGCCGATCCGCCGAGGCGACCGGCGACTGCGCGCGGCGCAGCCAAAGATGGTGTAGCCACGACAATCGTGTCCTTATCTGAAAAGTGTTGGAGTCATGCATGATTGGCGAAATGCAGCGCGCCACAGCCCGCGGGGCAATGGGCGTGCTTTCGGGCGCTAGCGGTGGCCGCCGGCGGGGATGCGGAAAGCGCTCAGCGCCGCATCACGCAAAAATGCAAGAGACGATCACTGCCGTCACTCAACAACAAATGGGGCTGCCCCCGCGGCGGACCGTGCGCTGTTGGGCGCCACATCGCGTACACCGCGAGTGCCACGAACGCCACGACCGTGAGCGCGATGGCCCATCCCGAAAACACGCCGGACACCGCCGCGATGACTGCGGGCAGCGGGCAACAGTCGTGATGGCCCTCGGCACCGGGCAGAGAGGCGAGCACATACGGCACCTCGGCGAGATGAACAGATGCGGCCGGCGTGCCCGTGGTTCCAGCGGCGGTGTCTCGCGCCGCGGGACACTTCAGCACCGGCACCAGCACGACCGCGATGATCAGCAGGGCCCGCAGCATCACCGATGCCATGCCGACGCCCGCGCGCAGCGCTGCGCGTTCGCCGCCGAGTGCCATCACTTCACGGTACACCTACACCCCATACCCGTAGCGGGTATAGGCGATCGCGTCAGGTCTCGCCGACGTCACCACGGGCGGCACGCTGCAGAGCGGCCACCTCGGCGTCCATGCGGGGCAGGATCTCGGGAATCATGCCCCGCATGGGCAGTTCGCCGAGCGGTGTCGACAACACCGGTTTGAGCCAACGGGTCACCCCCACCCAGCCGGGGCAGTTGATGCGCCGGCGCCGCTTTTCGATGCCCTTGACGAAGGCCTTACCGCACGCTTCGACGGACGTCACGGTTCTCAATGGCGGTGGCAGCCGGGTCAGCATCTCCGAGAACGCCGACAGGTTGGCCTTCTGGTCGTTCACCATCGAGGTGTCGATCCACGACATGTGTGCCGAACCCACGTCAACGCCTCGATGCGCCACCTCCAGACGCAACGCGTTCGCGAAGTGTTCGACGGCGGCCTTGGAGGCGTTGTACGCCGTGACCCCCGGTGCCGCCGCGTAGGCGGCCAGGGAAGACACGATGAGCACGTAGCCCTTGCGCTCAATCACCGAGGGCAATGCTGCGCGCACCGTGTGAAACACCCCGAGGATGTTGACATCGATCAGCTTCTTGAAGGCCGCCGGGTCCACCTGTAGCACCGAGCCGAACGTCAGCAGGCCCGCGTTCGCCAGCACCACATCGATGCCGCCGAATCGCTCAACCGCCTGGGCGACGGCCCCTTCCAGCGCCGCCAGATCGCACACGTCGGCGACCGCCACCAGCACCCGATCCCGGCCCAGATCGTCGGCAACGGCCGCAAGCTTTGTCTCGTCCAGATCGGTCAGCACAAGGTTGGCACCCTTGGCGTGCAATCTGTGTGCGACTTCCACACCGATGCCGCCGGCGCTGCCGGTGATCATGACCGTCTTGCCGGCAATGTTGTTCAGCGTTGAACCCATGGCCCGACGCTACAGCTGCACTCCCAGTAGGGCATCCACCGCATGACGTACGTGCGCACCCGCCGCGGCATCGTGCCCGCCGTAGGCCAGCGCATCGGTCACCCAGTTATCCAGTGCGGCAAGCGCTTTTGGCGTATCGAGATCATCGGCGAGATAGCGCCGCACCCGAGACACCACATCGCGGGCGCTCGGCGCGGCGGGCAGTGCCACCGCATGGCGCCAGCGGGCCAACCGGGCCTGCGCGTCGGAGAGCACGGCATCACTCCAGGACCGGTCGGCACGATAGTGTCCGGCCAACAGCCCGAGCCTGATCGCTGCCGGATCCACGCCGTCGGCCGTCAACACCGAAACCTTCACCAGGTTCCCCCGGCTCTTGGACATCTTGTGCCCGTCCCAGCCGATCATCCCGGCGTGCACATAGTGACGTGCGAAACGGCGTTGCGCCGTAACGGCTTCAGCGTGCGCGGCACTGTATTCGTGATGCGGGAAAATCAGGTCGCTACCGCCGCCCTGGATGTCGATACCGGCACCGAGCTCACGCAGCACGATCGCCGAGCACTCGACATGCCAGCCCGGTCGGCCCGATCCGAACGAGGCCTCCCAGCTCGGCTCTCCCGGCCGTGCCGCGCGCCAGAGCAGAGCATCGAGTTCGTTGGCCTTGCCGGGCCGGTCTGGATCTCCGCCACGTTCGGCGAACAGCCGCGACATGGTCTCGATGTCGTACCCCGACTCGTAGCCGAACTGCTCGGTGGCATCAACCCTGAAGTAGACGTCCGGATACTCGGGATCATCCACGACGTACGCGGCGCCCGAAGCCAGCATCTTCTCGACCAGTTCGATGATGCAGGCAATCGACTCGGTGGCGCGCACATACTCCCGTGGTGCCAGCACCCGCAGCGCGGTCATGTCGCCCCGGAACAAATCGGTTTCCCGGTCCCCCAGTTCGCGCCAATCGATGCCATCCCGGTCGGCACGTTCGAAGAGCGGGTCGTCGATATCGGTGACGTTTTGTACGTAATGCACATCCAGGCCCGCGTCGAGCCATTGCCGGTAGATCAGGTCGAACGTGAGATACGTTGCGGCGTGGCCCAGGTGGGTGGCGTCATAGGGCGTGATGCCACACACGTACATGGTCGCGCTGGAACCAGGACCGGACGACGGCGTCACCGGCCGCACCTGACGATCGGCGGTGTCGTACAGCCGCAGCTGCGGACCACGACCGTCGAGCTCAGGAACTGGCGGCGACGCCCACGACTGCATGCGCACAGCTTATTGGGCCGCCAGGTTGCCGCGGTGCGTGAGGTACTTGACCCCAGGTATATCGACTGGTCTACTTCCGGTAGACCGATCGGTTTTCCCGGTGCAGATCACCAGAAGCGCCACGCCATCACCCGAGGAGCCTCAATGCAGAAGGCAGCAGAAAAATGGGACGCGATCGTCATCGGGTCTGGTCTCGGTGGCATCTCTGCGGCCGCGCATCTCGCCGCGATCGGCCAGAAGGTGCTGGTCCTCGAGCAGTACGACGTTATCGGTGGCTCATCCCATGTGTTCCGGCGTAAACGTGAGTGGGAATGGGATGTGGGCGTGCACCACATGGGCGACTGCGGCCCGGACGGCATACTTCCTGCGTTATTCAAGAGTCTGGGCGGCGAAGGCCGTGTCGAATTTATCGAACTCGACCGCAAGGGCGTCGAGACGTACACGCTGCCGGGGCACACATTCACCACGCCGCGAGGATGGGACAACTACCTCGCCCGGCTGATCGATGCGTTTCCCGACGAGGAACGGAAGATCCGGCGGTTCGTCACGTTCGTTCGCCGCGCCGGCCGTGGACTAGACCGGGACCGCGGCCTGTCCAGTCTGGGCCGTACCGCAGCGGGGGTACTGCGCTCGGGTATCGCTGCCCCGCTGCTGGGCCTGCCCATGTCGCGCGTCTTCCGGCTCTTCGGATTCTCCCCGGCCCTGCGGATCGTCCTGTCCCCGCCGTTCGGCAGCGTCGACGCACCCCCCAGCAGACTCCCCTTCGCCGTTTACGCGGTATTCCAAACCATGTTCATCGAGGGCGGAACCTGGTACCCGAAGGGCGGAGGCCAAGTGCTCTCCGCACATCTGGCCGATGTCGTGCGGTCGGCGGGCGGCAAGGTGCTCACCAACGCATCGGTTTCCCGAATCATCATCGAGTCGGGCGCCGTCACCGGCGTACGCCTTGAGGACGGTCAACAATTCTCCGCGGCTGTCGTCGTCTCCAATGCCGATATCAAGAAGACGTACCGTGATCTTGTCGGGCACGAGCACGTGAAAAGTCGCACGGTGCGGCGCGTCGAGAAATACCGCATGGCCCTGCCGTTCTTCAACGTGTACATCGGTTCCAGCCTCAATCTCGCCGAGACGACGCCACCCCGGGACGCATTCGTTTTCCCGACACTGGTCGACTTCGACGAGTTGGAGCGCCGCATCAGTGCCCCGGGCCTGACGCCGCAGGAATGGCTGGACCTGATCGGCGACCTTGCCCCGGCATACATCCATTGCTCGAACCTGAAAGATCCTCACGGCACCCGCTATGCGCCGCCCGGGCACTCCTCGATCGAGATCATGCTGCCGTTGCCGTACAACCCACGGCTGTGGCATATCGAACCAGGATCGGAGTCTTCATATCGCCGCGTCCCCGAGTACCAGCAGATGAAGGAAGACCTCACCGACATCCTCATCAAACGGGCCGCCACCGTGTTCCCCGGTTTCGAAGACTCGATCGTCTGCCGCGAGGCCAGCACACCGCTGACCCAAGAGCGCTACACCCGATCCTCGGAGGGCTCCGCCTACGGAATCGAATTCAACACACGGCAGTTCGGTCCGCTACGGCCCGGTGTTCGCACCGAGATCGAGGGACTGTTCCTCGTGGGCTCAAGCACCTCGTGGGGCCCCGGCACAGAGGCGGCACTACTCAGCGGGCGGTGGGCGGCCAGCGCGATCACGGGACGTGACCTACAGCGCGAAGTACGCGGCGGAGCACGATTTGTGAATCCCAGTGATCTGACACCAATCGAAACTGGTTGGGATGCACTCGAATTCAGTAAAGCAGTCGCAACGCACAATCGCCCGCTGAGCGCCGCGGTAGTGGAGTGATTCGATGACCCACTCGACAGCCCGCACCAACGGGCCTAAAACCCCTCAGCGCCAACGCACTCGCACACTTGAGTGGGTCATGCTCGCGCTGGCCATCATCAGTTTCGTGGGGCTCAACGCCTCTGCCATCGGATTCTGCATCCAGCATGGTCCCGATGCGAAGCTCTTCTTCACATCCTGGTTCGCCAACTGGCCTTCCTCACAGCTTTTCGGCGATATCGGCGTGGTGCTGGTGGCGTTCTGGGTCTGGGCGATCGCCGACCACCGGCGCACCCGAACCCCTTACTGGTGGCTGTTGTTCCCGGTATCAATTCTCGTAGGAATCGGCTGCGGGATACCTCTCTACCTTTGGTTACGCGAGCGCCAGCTCCGCCTCGACGACAGCGTGGCGCCCAGCGGTTAGGCGCGCCCGGCGACCGCGTCCAGCAGCAACGGCGCCAAATCGGGCCTGCACATGATGAGATCCGGCAGATACGGATGTGGCTCGTTGTACCGCAGCGCAGACCCGTCGAGCCGGGAGGCGTGCAGACCGGCCGCCAGCACCACCCCGGCCGGCGCCGCCGAGTCCCATTCCCATTGACCGCCACCGTGCAGATAGGCATCGGCTTCGCCGCGTACCACCGCCATGGCCTTGGCCCCGGCCGACCCCATCGGAATGAGCTCCATGTTGAGCCGTGCGGCCATATCGGTGAGGAACTTCGGCGCCCGGCTGGCACTGACGACCACCCGGATCGGATCCGAGTCAGCGCGCGCCGAAAGGGTCACCCGGGTCTCGTCAGTGCGGAACACGGTATCCAGTCCGGGCAGCGCCACCGCGGCGTCGGTGATCGACCCTCCGTGATCGTCGGCCTGCCACAGCGCGACATGCACCGCCCAGTCGTCGCGGCCCTCGATCCCGAACTCGCGGGTCCCGTCGAGCGGGTCGATGATCCAGACCCGCTGTGCGCCGAGGCGGGTCTTGTCGTCGACAGCCTCCTCCGAGAGCACCGAGTCTGCGGGCCGTTCGGCCGCCAACCGCTCCAACAGCAGCGCGTTGGCACGCTTGTCGCCAGCCGCCCCCAGACCCTTCGGGTCGTCGAACCCAAGCTCGGCACGCACCTGCAAAAGCAGCTGTCCGGCTTCGTGGGCGAGTTCTGCGGCAAGCGCGGCATCGGAAAGAGTCACCCGGTCAGTATTACCCGATCCGGATTTGTCTGACCTCCTCGGCATACTCACGCGCATGCCTGCCGCTATGCAGTATGGAATCGTCCTGACGACGGGAGACGCCGGCGATGTCGCAGAGCTGGCCGTGCTGGCCGAGGAAGCGGGCTGGGACGCGATCTTCGGCTGGGAGCCGGTGTGGGGTGTCGACGCGTGGGTGGCATTGACCGCGGCGGCTATGCGCACCACCCGCATCAAGCTCGGCACCATGCTCACTCCACTGCCGCGCCGCAAGCCGTGGGATCTGGCGTCCACCACAGCGACGCTGGACCGGTTATCCGGAGGCCGCGTCATCCTGTCGGTGGGAATGGGTGCGCTGCATGACAATTGGCTGGCCTTCGAGCGCGATCAGGGCCGCAAGACCCGCGCCGAACTGCTGGACGAGGGCCTCGACGTCCTGTTCGGTCTATGGGCAGGCCAACCGTTCGGTTACGAGGGCAGGCACTACCGGGTGACACCGACGACGCACATGGTCCCCGATCCCCCGGTCCAAGTGCCCCGAATCACGACCTGGTGCGTGGGTGTGAACGGGGCTCTCAGGTCCATGTCCCGCGCTGCCCGCTGTGACGGGCTGTTGCCGAACATCACCACCGCCGATGGACAGTTCGACTTCAATCCGCCGTTGGCCAGCTGGCTGGATTCGGCACGCGAGATTCACTCGCTACGAGGCGAATTGGGGCGCACCGGCCCATATGACGTGGTGTACGAGACCACCACCGATTGGAAGGATCTCGACGCCACCCGAGAGAAGATCGAGACCCTGCACGACGGCGGCTACACGTGGTACCTGGACTCGGACTGGCACACCGAACACAACGATCCACTGGCCGCGCTGCGGGCACGCGTCAAGAACGGGCCCCCGCGCTAGACGTCAGTGCTTGACGTCGGGACATAAGGTCTTCGGAGCGATATCGACGATCGACGCCACTTCCCACCGAGGTTGGATGCCCGGAAACACTGTGGCGGCGGCGATCGCGTCCTCCTTCGAGGACCCCGCTCTCAACGCATCACAGGCGCGATATCCACTGGCAAGGTATCGAGCGGAAGCACCACCGAAAATCGCAGTGCCCGGCGTGGTGTCATTCAACATCTGCAGAAACTCGACCTCGCCATCAGCACGTGCGGGCGCGGCAAAGCCGACCGCTCCAACAAGTGAAGCAGCAAGAATTCCGGCAGCCCAAAACCGGCGAAAGTTTGTGATCATGATGTCCCCTCTGATGAGAAGACGATCCTATGATCTCGTTCGCCCTGGTGGAGTGCATTTTTCCTTAAGTCGATCGATCCCAGATTTCAAGATCACGGGGCGAATTCACTCGTACAGATCGCCATCGGCGGATCAGGGAACGCGAAGGAATGCACGACGCCGGGCTTGCCCTTGCATTGCGAGGACTCCTTCGTTCCGGGAATCACGAACAACACCATGAACGCCTTCGGCGCCTGGCAGGAATCCGCAGCGACGAACACAGTGCTTCCCATCACCACAGCCGTCTGATAACAGGAGCCGATACGCAGTTGCGGCGCAATGCAATACGAGAAATTACCGGCCGTGAACCCGGTATATGTCTGCCTGCACTTGCCGCCGGGGACGACCTCGATGACACGCCAGGCCGCCTTGGGATCCGTACAGGCAACCGCCTTGTAGTCCGACGGCGCGGCCAACGCGATGCAGTCGCCGACCACCGCGACCTGCCCCGGAGCCTTGGGCGCGCCCGTCGGCGCAGGGAGCGGCACAGGCATCTGGGGCGGCGCCATCGGCGTACGGGGCGGCTGCGCGGTCGGAGTCTGATAGGTGGGTTCACCACCTGCCGTGGGTGATTCGGGGTTCGCATAGGACACCGTGGTGCTCGGCGCACTGACCGACTGACGCGGAGCACTGTCCCGGTTGAGAATCACGACCAGCACCACTGCGAGCACCACGACGACCGCCCCCGCGATCGAGGCAATCAGAATCCACGGTCTGGACTTCTTCTGCGATCCGAAGGGATCTTGCCCCGGGAGCCCGGGATACATCGGGGGAACCGCGTAGTTCTGCGGTACCCCGTCATAGAGGCGACGGATCGAATCGTCCGGGTAATCCGCCGGGGCATAACCGTACGGAGCCGTCGGCGGCGGAGCCTGCCAGTACCCCTGAGTCGAGCCCTCCGGCGCACCCCACTCCCCGGCCGGTCCCTGCTGATACGGGTCGCGCGGTCCCGTCACGTCAGCGCCCCCTTGTGCCTGTCCCTTCACGGAACATCATGCTTGCCGACCAGGCTAGACGATCGACAATCAAAAGGCGGGCCACGGTATGGGTCTGTTGCGATCGGGCATCGGCATCACCGGTTCATTCAGCATCATCACCGCGCGTAGGCGTACCGCGGTCACCTCGGCCGTGGTGATGTGGGTCGCGAGCGCGGCCCCCAGATCGCCGCGCAACGACTCCTCCAGCCGAGTCACATCGTCAAGCAACTCCGGCTCCACGGGCTTGCCCGCCCAACCCCACAGAACGGTCCGCAGCTTGTCCTCGCCGTGCAGACAGATCCCATGATCGACCCCGTAGACACCACCATCGGCACCTCGCAGAATGTGGCCGCCCTTGCGATCGGCGTTGTTCACCAAGGTGTCGAACACGGCCATCCGGCGCAGCAAGGCGTCATCAGCGTGCACCAGCACGATCTCGGCGCCATCGGCGTCCAGTGCACGCAGGATCGGCAAGTAGTCCTGCGGCACCGCCTGCGGCAGACAGATATCGACCAGATCGAGCGCCCCCTCGGCCAGCTCCGGCTCGTGGATCCATCGCTGTACCATGCCGACGCCCGCCGGACCATCTCGAAGAACCGTATACGGCACCACATTCCAGCCCAACGCGGCCGATATCAGGTACGTCGCCACCTCGCGACCAGCCAGGGTGCCGTCCGGGAAATCCCAGAGCGGCCGCTCACCCCGCACCGGTTTGTACACACAGTGCACGCTGTCACCCGACGTGCCCGGCACCTCGCACAGAAAGGTGGCATTGCTCGCCGAGCGAATGCGGCCGATGACGGTGAGTTCGCCATCGCAGATCGCGGCGTGATCCTCGGGACTAGCGCTGGGCCCCGCATCGTCAGGACTCGGCGTCATCTGCCGCCCCGGGCACCGTCCCCCGGCGATAGCCGTTGGTGCGGACGCAGATATGCCCGGCCGGGTCGAGCGGTTCCTCACACAGCGGACACGGTGGGCGGCCCGCGGAAACCACTCTGGTGGAGCGTGTCGCGAATTGGCGCGCCGCTTCCAGCGAGAGGAACACCCGAACGGCATCCGGACCGTCCTCGGAATCGTCGAGCACCACGGAGGCGTCGAATTCCTGCTCGCTCACCGCGAGCAGCTCGACAACCACCGAGTTGGCCTCGGCATCCCAGCCCAACCCCATCGTGCCGACCCGGAACTCCGCGTCCACGGGCATCACCAACGGGTTGAGATCCTCGACCACATCGGGCTCGGGCGGGATCTCCGTCCCGAACCGGCGATGAACCTCCGACAGCAGCGTTCCGATGCGCTCGGCCAGCACCGACACCTGCTGCTTCTCCAGCATCACGCTGACGATCCGGCTCTCGTGGACGGCCTGTAGATAAAACGTGCGATTCCCGGGCTCCCCAACCGTTCCGGCAACGAAACGGTCCGGGCTGCGGAATACATGAATCGATCGGGGCATGGTGTCTCCAAAACTACCGGTCGATGAACCCCTCGTGCGAAGGGTTCTAATCGGTTGTGCCGCCCACCGGGGCATCGGACGCCGCTCCGCCGGGCTTCGCGGGCGGCCCGGCGCTCAGGGCGCTGGACAGGTCGGGGCCGGTGTGGTTCATGTGCACGACAAAAGGCCGCAGCTCGGTGTAACGCACGACGCTCATCGACGCGGGATCGGCCACGATGCGCTGGAACGCATCCAGGTGGGTGCCGAGCGCATCGGCCAGCACCGACTTGATGACATCTCCGTGAGTGCATGCCACCCAGACGCAGTCACCGCCATGCTCCTCCGATAGCCGGCGGTCGTGCTCACGGACAGCTGCCACCGCCCGTGCCTGAACCTGGGCCAGCCCCTCGCCGCCCGGGAACCGCGCGGCGCTGGGCTGCTGCTGGACGACCTTCCACAAGGGTTCGGACAACAGCTCCTTGATCTCGCGGCCGGTCCAGTCGCCGTAATCCACCTCCACCAGCCGATCCTCGACCGTTGGCGTCAGATTCAGTGCCGCCGCCAGCGGCGCCACGGTCTGCTCGCACCGCAGCAGCGGTGAGGTGATGATCGCCTGAACCGTCACGGCGCCCAGTCGGTCGACCACGCCGCGCGCCTGGACCTGACCCTTCTCGTCGAGCTCGACCCCTGGGCTGCGGCCCGCGAGAGTGTGCGCGACGTTCGAGGTGGAACGCCCGTGGCGTAAGAGAATGACCGTCACGATGCGCTCACCACCCCGGCGGCCAGCAGACCCATCACGGTGAGGCCCACCACCACGCGATATCCGACGAACCAGTACATGCTGTGGTTACTGATGAAGCGCAGCAACCAGGCGACTGCCGCGTAACCGATGACAAACGCGATCAGGGTGGCGACCAGTAACTGCAGGCCCGTCGCACTCATGCCCTCGGTCACCGGATGGAAGGCGTCCGGTAGCGAGAACAGCCCGGAGGCCAGCACCGCAGGTATCGCCAGCAAGAATCCGAATCGAGCGGAGGCCGGCCTGTCCAGCCCGAGGAACAGCCCCGCACTGATCGTGGCGCCCGACCGGGAGACGCCGGGTATGAGCGCCAATGCCTGTGCGCTGCCGACGATCACGGCGTCTTTCATGGTCAATTGCTCGGTGTGGCGCACCTGACGCCCATAGTATTCGGCGGCGGCGATGACCAGCGCGAAGACGATGAGCGAAGCCGAGATAAGCCACAAATTCCTTGCACCGGAACGAATTTGATCCTTGAACGCCAGGCCCAGCACTCCGATGGGCATGGTGCCGACGATCACGTACCAGCCCATCCAGTAGTCAAAGGTTCTGTGCGCCTTGACGAACAGTCCGTCAAACCAGGCACGAAGGATGCGCCAGATATCTTTGGCAAAATAGAGCAAAACCGCCGCCTCGGTACCCAACTGGGTCACCGCGGTGAAGGACGCACCCGCATCGTCACTGAAAAACACTCGCGACACGATGGCCAGATGGCCCGACGATGAGATCGGCAGAAATTCGGTGAGTCCCTGGACCACCGCGAGCACGATCACTTGCAACCAGGACATTGCCGCCACTGCCGAATCCACGACAGCGACCGTACTGGACGCGCCGGCGAATCGCCCTAGCCGGCCAGCAGCCGGGCGAGGCGGCTGATGCTCAATGGCTGCGCGTCAGCGACCAGATCACGCACCGCCGCGATGATGCTGCGTTCATCGGTGACATCGATATCGGTGATCGGACGGGTTCCCACTGCCACCACATCACTGTCATCGGGAACCAGCTCGGTAAGGAAGGCCCGGTAGATTTCGACACGCAGCAACGAATCCTCGATGCGGAAAGCGAAGCTACGACCATCGCCCACCTCACCAAATCCATTCGCGTGCACGCCCGTCACGAGGACCTCGACGGTGAAGACCGGACTGTCGGCAAGCGTCATAGCCCTCACGATAGCCCCCAGCTACCGACTGCTAGCACCGAACGCGCCGAGAAAGTCATCTCCTGGCCGGCAACCCCAGGTCGATTGCGATGATGGACGCAATGAATCATCTACCGGGCCGCGCCATGCGCGGTATAAGGGGCACTGTCGCCGCGCTAACGGCCGTCATCACGGTGGTCACGGGTGCCGTATCGGGCTGCTCATCTGGCGATGATGCCGGCAATCCCGCCGATCCAGCCGTCATCACCCCGGCCTCCGCAGCACAGTCACCCCCCGTTGGCACGGCACCGGCCGGAACGGTGCACCGATTCACCGGCCGATCCCGCGCCGTGTTGTTCGACACGTCGACCAACACGGTGTCAGTTCTGACCGAAGACGGCCGGACAGTGACCTTGTTCACTCGAGACAACCTCGATGCACCCCGTCACACGGTCGCGCTGCCCTCGCCGGCAACCGCCGCCGTTGGCGATGACCACGGCACGCTGTACCTGGCCACCGCGGGCGGCTACTTCACCGTCAACATCGCCTCGGGACGCGTGGACAAGATCGACATCCCGGGCGACGGAGCGACCGAGTTCTCGGCCATCACCCGTCGTCCCGACGGCCGGATCGTGCTGGGCAGCACCAACGGCTCGGTCTACACCCTCGATGCCCAGAACCGGGTGGCCGCTCGCGCAAAGGGCTTCGCCCATATCGATTCCCTTGCCTACCAAGGCAACACCGTCGCCGTGCTAGACCGCGCGCAGAGCTCGGTAACCACCCTGACCCAAGCCGGGGACGGCACCGCGCATGCCCTCCGGGCAGGCGAGGGGGCGACAACAATGCTCGCCGACGACAAGGGGCGTCTGTTGGTGGCCGATACCCGCGGCGGCGCTCTGCTGGTGTTCGGGCTCGCCGATTCGCTCATCCTGCGCCAGCGCTACCCGGTTCCCGGCGCCCCCTACGGGCTGACCTACTCCCCCAAGCTCATCTGGGTGTCGCAGACGGCGTCCAACACGGTTATTGGCTACGATTTATCTACCGGCATCCCCGAGGAAAGGGCCCGATTCGCGACTGTGCGGCAACCTAATTCACTGGTCAGCGACGGATCCACGCTGTTTGTGGCATCCGGCGCGGGCGACGGGTTACAGGCGATCGATATCAGGAACGCGGCATGAGCCGCGCCGCGCGCAGCAGCTTTCCCTCGGGCTGGGAGAGTGAACCCGATGACGAGTACGACTACTACCCCCTGCGGCTGCCTCCGGAAATCACCAGGATCACCGCATCGCTCCGGCTCTCGATTCAGGCCGAGTTCGGCGGCTGGGAGCTGACCCGGGTGCGGCTCTATACCGACGGAAGTCGTCGAGTCCTATTGCGCCGCAAGAAGATACGCGACAACGTGGTTGGCGGACCGTTCACGGCCCCGGTGATGTGATGCTGTACTCCATCCTGTTGCGGCTGTTTTTCGTGGTGCCGCCCGAACGTGTACATACCCTGGTGTTCGCAGCGTTGCGTGCCGCGGCGGCCTTCGCTCCGACGCGCCGGCTGATGAACCGGCTGTGCGCGCCGTCCGATCCCATCCTCGCCAGCGAGGTGTTCGGGGTCCACTTCCCCGCCCCCTTGGGTTTGGCCGCGGGATTCGACAAGGACGGAGAGGGTCTCAAGGTGTGGGGTCCGCTCGGCTTCGGTTATGCCGAGGTGGGCACGGTGACCGCGATCGCCCAACCGGGCAATCCGAAGCCCCGGCTGTTCCGGCTCACCGCCGACCGTGGCCTGCTCAATCGGATGGGCTTCAACAACCACGGTGCGGCGGCACTCGCGCCCCGGTTGGCGACGCGAAAGGCCTCGGTGCCCATCGGCGCCAACATCGGCAAGTCGAAGATCGTGGAGGCCGCCTTCGCATCCTCGGACTACCGGGTCAGCGCACGATTGGTGGGGCCCGCCGCAGACTTCCTGGTGGTCAACGTGAGCTCCCCCAACACCCCTGGGCTACGCGACCTGCAAGCCATCGGCGAGCTGCGCAAGATCCTTTCGGCGGTGCTGGAGGAGACCACCACCCCGGTGCTCGTGAAGATCGCCCCCGATCTCTCCGATGCCGATATCGACGAGATCGCAGATTTGGCAGCGGAACTGGGCCTGGCCGGGATCGTCGCCACCAACACCACCATCAGCCGCGCAGGCTTGAAGACGCCGGGCGTCGAAGGCCTGGGCGCCGGCGGCGTTTCCGGGCCACCGGTAGCCAACCGATCCCTCGAAGTGCTGCGACGGCTACACCGGCGAGTGGGAGACCGTCTGGTGCTGATCAGCGTCGGCGGCATCGAGGATGCCGACGACGCCTGGGCACGGATCACCGCCGGGGCCTCGCTGCTGCAGGGTTACACCGGTTTCATCTACCGGGGTGGCTTCTACGCCAAGCGGATTCACGACGGGATCGCCCAACACCTGCGCGACGGCGGGTTCGGGAGCCTGCACGAGGCGGTTGGCTCCGCCTCCTAGCCGCACCCCGCGAAGCAGCTAGTGCTGCTCGTAGGTGCCGTGAATGACGGCGCGGGCGATCGCATGCCCAAACAGGTTGAATCCCAGATACGCCGGGGTGGCACTGTCCGGCAGCTCCAGCTTCGGCACGCCCACGGCATGCACGGCGATGTAATACCGGTGCGGTCCATGACCGGCGGGCGGTGCCGCGCCGATGTACCGCTTGAGGCTCGCGTCATTGGCCAACGTGATCGCATCCCCGGGCAAGTCGCTTCCGTTGCCCACGCCTGCGGGCAGCTGCGTCGTCGTGGCGGGCAAGTTCGCCACCGCCCAGTGCCAAAAGCCCGATCCGGTGGGGGCGTCGGGGTCGTACACCGTGACGGCGAAACTCTGTGTTTCCTCGGGGAATCCGGACCAGCTCAGCTCGGGCGAGACGTCCTGCCCCCCAGCGCCCATGATTCCACTCACCTGCTCGATGCCGAGTGGCTGTCCATCGGTGACGCTGGCAGATGTCAGGGTAAAGGTCGGCAGCTGCGGCAAGGAGTCGTACGGAGAGGCCATCTGGGCGTCCTTTCAGTCGGTCGTGATCAGTGGTTGAGCAGGAAGTGCTGGAGAACCTTGGTACCGAAAGTCAATGCGTCGACCGGCACGCGCTCGTCGACGCCATGGAACAACGAAGCGAAATCCAGTTCGGGCGGCAGCTTCAGCGGCGCGAAACCGAAGCATCGAATACCCAAACGGGCGAATGCCTTTGCATCGGTGCCGCCGGAAAGCATGTACGGCACGGTGCGGGCCTCAGGATCGAATTCGAGCACCGCGGCATTCATCGCATCGACAAGGTCGCCGTCGAACGTCGTCTCATAGGCGGGTAGTAACTGCACCCATTCGCGTTCGACGTCGGGCCCGATGATCTCGTCGACCTCACGCTCGAAGGCCTCCAGCCGTCCGGGCAGCACCCGGCAATCGATGACCGCCTCGGCGGTCGCCGGAATGACATTCGCCTTGTAGCCGGCCTTGAGCATGGTCGGGTTGGCGGTATCACGCAGGGTCGCGCCAACAATCTTGCCGATCGAGCCCAGCTTGGCGACGGTGCCCTCCAGATCCGGTGAGTCCGGGTCGAAGTCGTAACCGGTCTCCTCGGCGACCGCGGCAAGGAACTGCGTGACCGCTTCGGTCAGCACGAGCGGGAACCGGTGCCGACCAAGCTTGGCGACGGCTTCGGCGACCGCCGTAACGGCGTTGTCCTCATGCACCATGGAGCCGTGGCCGGCCCGCGCCTTGGCGGTCAACCGCATCCACGCGATGCCCTTCTCCGCCGTCTCCAGCAGGTACAGGCGCCGCTCACCACCTTCCTTGCGTGGCACGGTGAGCGAGAAGCCGCCCACCTCTCCGATGGCCTCGGTGACACCCTCGAACAGGTCGGGGCGGTTGTCGACGAGCCACTGAGAGCCCCACTTGCCACCGTTCTCCTCATCCGAGACGAAGGCCCAGACGAGATCGCGCGGTGGGACCGTCCCGGATCGTTTGAAATCGCGGGCGATGGCCACCATCATGCCGACCATGTCCTTCATGTCGACGGCGCCGCGTCCCCACACGTAGCCGTCGGTGACCGCCCCGGAGAAAGGGTGCACGCTCCAGTCGGCGGCCTCGGCGGGAACCACGTCCAGATGACCGTGGATGAGTAGAGCCCCCCGATCAGGGCTCGCTCCGGCCAGCCGCGCGAAGAGGTTTCCGCGGCCAGGCGCGCCCGCCTCGACGTACTCACAGGTGTATCCGACCTCTTCCAGCTGCTGCTGGATCCACCGGGCGCATTCGGCCTCGCCCTTGGTGGTCTCCAGCTCTCCGGTGTTAGAGGTGTCGAAACGGATCAGCGTGCTGACCAGTTCGACGACCTCATCCTCGGGCGCCGGTTTCACAGAAGTCACAACTACCTTTCCTACCATCGTCGGACGCTGCACACCGGGCGTAGGCAACCGGTTTGGGCCTTGTGCAGGGTTTCCGCTAGCCTATGACGGCAACCACGGGCCGTTATCGGCCCAGCAAGAGGTCCGAGTGGCGGAATGGCAGACGCGCTAGCTTGAGGTGCTAGTGCCCTATTAACGGGCGTGGGGGTTCAAGTCCCCCCTCGGACACACACGACTGAGATGAGCGAAACGAACGCTCGTGTTCATTTCCGAGCAGATGGCGTGAGTTGAGCGGCAAAGCCGCGATCACACCCAATCCGCGACACGACTCAGGTCGGCAGTCGCCGTGACTCGCGCGTTAAGCGAGTCGTGATCAAGAAGCAGGCCCGGGGCTTGCGGACACCTCGGCGCGCGTTCTGCCCCAGTTGCCCTCCCTAAATACCGCCGCCAACCCACCCAGCTCCTCAGCCATTTCACTGATCTGGGCGGCAGACATGATGGAGGGTTGTTGAACGCGCGCTAGAGGGGCATTCAGTTCATCACGCTCGGCGGTACGACGACGCAACGCTCAGATTCTCAACGGCTACAAAAGACTCCACTGCGGTAACCAGAGCAGCAACCTGGCTATTTAGCCTTGCCGAGCTGACACCGCAAAGCCACATAACCGGTATTTGCCGTCGGGTCAATGTGCTGCCCGCGCACTAAGTCGTCCAGGTCTACGAGGGAGGCAATCCATCTGTCAAGCCGACAGGTCACCGTGCCTTCCCACAGATACACCGCACACGGGTGATCGGCCAGTTCAGCTGGCGTGGAATGCGAATTTACCTAGCTCGCAACGGTAGAGAATGCGGGTGGTTGCTTTCCGACCTTACCTCGGTGAACACGAGGTCAGCACGCAAGCGCTTCTTGGCGGGCAGAGGCACGTTATCGACACGGTAGTCCAGGCGCGCCTTCTACTGGGCAGATTCGGGCGGTCCGGTCCCGCGATGGGGGGGATCGCGGGACCGGACCTATGGGGTTGATCAGCTCCCCACGTTGCTCACTGTAGCTGATCTGTTCGAAGAGTTCCGGTTTGAAGAAAGCCGAGATTGCTGTGGCTCGCCGGGGCAGCTCCTGACCAGTCGCCCGTTGGGAACGAACACCCAAGCTGCGCAGAGAATGTCGGGGCATTTCATTAGTGATCGCTTCCGCGCTGACGCAACGCAGACCCCTCTCTGAGCTCAGTTCGACATTTCGCTACTCGCGCGTTCGTACGGCATTTAAGTTCTATCCACTTTTTTTCTTGTCGCTGCCCGCCAAGGCCCCACCCGTAATTGTTTGTGATTCTTGAGGTTCCGAGGGATTGCCATATTTCACACTTCGAACGCTTACCCAAAGCGATGCCAAGTCGCCCCAGTCATGTATTTCGACAGACTCAGTCAACAAGCACCTCGCCAAGCCTCTGATCCAGGTAGTAACAGAGAGGGACAGAGCCTGAAAGGTAGGACCGGTAATGTCCCTGATCTCCATCATCACAGCGATCTATGATCCCGTGCCGGAGTTTCTGATGGCCGCATACAAGTCAGTGCGAACACAAGTTGTGCCGGCCGGCAATTCCGGGAACGCACCATCGATCTCCGTGAGGATGCGGCGCGCGCACGAGAGTTCAGTCAGCGGGATGCAAGATGCCACCCGTCCCACCGCGACCCGCCACGGTGTCCGTTCCGCCGAGGAAATCGGCATCGCGTGCGACCCGCACATACGCGTGCTGGACGCGGCACTAGAGCTGGGGCGTATGGCCAAAGCCGCCCAGTCCGCGCGGCGGCGATTCCTTGACTCTGAGAGCAGCAGATGTCAGCGCCAAATACTGGCTCCCCAGTTGCCACTTCCTGATACGAACGGCTGTGAATCTGCACGAACGCCTGTGGACGACAGAGGTCAGCGTGGCGGTCGACCAGTTCCACGAGGTCCATTATCGATTGACCGCCGACCTTTGCGGCGTGGGCGCAGCTCGGGATTAATTGCGTTTCCCTTCCAGCGGTTGATTTCCTCACAGATGTTGGTCGCTGAAGACGCGCGAGGTGGCCGGCTGTAAGGGTTTGCGTATGATCAGCCGCACCGGGAATGTGACAGAGTTCTTTTTCAGCTGATATTCCGGTGGACCGGTCACCTTCCACCAGTTCGGCGGGACTGCCTCGGAGTCCGTGATCTTGTCTGCTGCATCGCTACAGGCGGTGCAGAATCGGTCGTGGTTGTGGGTCTCAAGGACGATGTCTACGAAGTTGGAGCATCCGACCACGTCACATTCGTCGAGGCCGCAGACCGTGATCGTTCTTTCCGTAGCTAGAATTTGATAGCGCAAGAGCCCGCGTTCAGCTGTCTTGGTCACAGAATCAGACACCCCTCGGTGGCTCGGTAATTAACTAGCGCGCCGGCATCACTCTTGGGTCTAGATGCTCCCGGCTGATTTGAGGCCTACTCGGACATCCGGTCAAGGCCCACTGGGCAGACGGCCGCCGATGACTTAGGTAGTGGGCACGGTGAACGACCCCTCGACGATCACCGTACCCACTATCCTTTCTTCGCTGCCGCTATATTTTCGGAGTCTGAAGCAGCGGCATCGGCTGCGCTCGCGGCCGACCGACGATCGCGCTGTCGGACTCAGCGGCCAGCGCCGACGGCTGAGCGCTATCCCCTGGAGCGCTCCGCCAGTGAACACCGATCCGATCAGGCGATACATATCGCAATGCAATCAGCGGTAACAGTTCCGGAGCAACCAGATTCGAGCATTATCGCCCCATACTGCGAGGTCAAAGAGCCCTGTTCGGTATTCCGCGCGCGGATAGTCTGTGTAGTTAGTAACGGCGTTGACTGCTGATCGTGGAGCTAATGGCGCATCTTGGAGTTATCGCACGTCTGCGCCCTCGGCGCAGACGTGACACCGTTGCACGCTTAGTGTCGTTCGGGATTTGCCAGTGCCTTCAAGCATGGGAGTTGAGGAGGTCGTTCGTGGCCTCGTCCGGGCCCTTGCGATGGGCGCGGCTAGATAGCCGACTGCTGGCGACACCGCGACTAGCAGGTGGGCTGGGGTACTTTAGTGGAGATTGAGGCCAAGTTCGCGGATCGCGGTGACGCGTTGGATGGCGACTTGGCGGCTGACATCGTCCCAATCAAGGGTGGCAGTTACTTGCCCAGGATGTTTGCGGTAAAGCCAGGTTACGGTAGACGGCACATATCCTGTGGTGAGTTCTACGAGTGCGGCCAGCAGGTAGACATCGGCGCCGCGCGGGTAGCTGCCCCAGCCTCCGAGCGCACGTGTAGTGGTTGTGCGCACGGTCAGTCCTGCGGTGTGCACGGGCAGGAAGTCCGCGTGGTTGTGACACATGTAGTCACTGACTATGCCGGGCTCGATAATTCCGGTCTCAATCGGGAGTTGGAACGATACTCGACTCCCATCGGGGAGCAGATCGTCAGCTTGGGCGGCTACCCAGTGGATGTGTGAGTATCGGCTGAAAGCGTTGATCGCGGTGGCCATCGCGTCAGGCAGCAGCAGATCATCGGAGTCCAGGACATGCACTAATTCGCCCACCGCGCGCCTCAGCGCCAGGTTGCGTGTCTGCCCTTCTCCGAGCTGCTGATTGTTGGGCTGGTATCGGGCGAACGGAAACGCCGCGATGTCATCGCCAAGGCCCGGTTGTTCACCGTCCTCTTGGACAACCCATTCCAAGGTCCAACCGTCGGGAAGGTGTTGAGCGGCGATGCTCTGGCCGGCTTCGATAACGAACGGGCGCCGCACCTTCTGCGCAGGGGTCAATACCGAAATGGTGGGCATGTGTCTTCCTGGTGGCGGCGCTACGGCGGGCAAGGCGGTTCGTACGGTAACGAGGGTAGCGTTTGCTTCCAGCGCTGCTCGTCGAGCGCGCCGTGGGTGCTTTGGCAGATTCGGTCGGCCGCGTTGTCGACGTTAAGATTCCACCGTCGCAGGGTGCCGTCGCGGCTTGCGACGTATAGGTGTGCGTCGGGAGCAAATGTCACTCGTGATCGGGATGCGCCTTGTTCAGGGGTCAGTGAGTCGCCGATCGGTGCGGGCTTAGGTCTATTGGTGGTGTCCCAGAGTAGGACGGTGCCGTTGTCTGTGCCGCTTGCCAGGGTCCTTCCGTCAGGACTGAAAGACGCCTGAGCCCCACTGCCGCCGGTCAGCAGCGGATCACCGAGGGATGTCGGGTGCATCGGGTCGGTGATATCCCAGAGTCGCAGGGTTTGGTCTTGGCCTCCACTGACGAGTGTATTTCCATCGGGGCTGATGTTGACCGAGTCGACCGCGGCGGTGTGTCCAGTAAGCACGGTTGGTGAGGCAATGGGACGCCGCGGGTCGGTGATGTTCCAGATTCGGATGGTTCGGTCCGAGCTCCCCGCAATCAAATGCGCACCATCTGAGGTGAAGGTGACGGCGCTGACGAAGCCGGTGGAGCCGCGCAGTGGTTCCGAAAGGCGTTGCGGGTAGCGGGGGTTGGTGATGCCCCAGAGCTGAACTGTGTCATCGGTGGCGGCGGTGGCCATTGTGTGCCGATCTGGGCTAAACGCGACGACGTTGGTGTACTTGGTGGCGTTAGGCAATTCGGCGAGCTTGATGGGATGCGCGATGTCGCTGATGTCCCACAGTGTCGTTGGCGCGGAGCTTAATTCGGTGGCCAATAGTCGGCCGCCAGGGTGTATTTCGGCTTGATATTCGTAACCGCCGGCGCTGTTGTCGGGTAGGCGCAGCATGCCGGCCAGAGTCGGGTAGCCGTTGTTATTCCACAGTTGGACGAGGTTTTCGGAGGCGGTGACCATGACGGCACCGTCAGCACTCAACGATGGCGCGTTCACGCGGCCGAAGCGGCTCGGGATCAAGCCGGTTGGCAGCGTCCATAATTGGGGTATTCCGGATGTTCCCGAAGTCGCTAGGTGGTGGCCGTCGGGGCTGAAGGCGACTGACGTCAATCCGCCGCCGTCGACCAGCGGTTGCCCTAACAGCACTGGGTGCGCGGGGTCCAGGACGTTCCACAGTTTGGCGGTGCCGTCATATCCGGCCGATGCCAGCATCGCTCCGTCGGCGCTGAATTGCAGCGACCATGACGCTTCTGTGTGTGCGGGCAGTGGGTCACCGAGCCCTTGTGGGTGTTTCGGGTCTGCCACGTTCCACATGCGTAGAACGCCGTCTTCGCCGCTGGCGGCCAGCACGGTGCTGGCGGGGTTGAACGCGACAGCGTGGGCGATATTGGTGAATCCGCCCAGCGGTGGCCCCGCCGGTGCTGGCCGGGCTGGATCGGTAACGTCCCACAGGCGAACGGTCTTGTCGTTGCTGGCCGAGGCGAGGAGTTTCCCGTCGGCGCTGAACGTGACAGAGCGCACGGGACCGGCGTGCCCGGTCAAGCGGGCGCCAGCGCGGGGTTCGTCTGGGTTGGCCACATCCCACAATTGAACGGTGCGGTCATCGTCCGCTGTGGCTAACGTGCGACCATCCGGACTGAAGGCCGCCATGTAGGCGGTTCCGCCAGTAGGCAATGGTGTCGAACGTTGGTGAACATCAGCAGGATTCGACACATTCCACAATCTCAGGGTGCCGTCCCCGCTGGTTGAAGCCAGTGTCTTGCCATCAGGGCTGAACGCGACAGCGGTAACAAAACTGGTGTGACCGGTCAGCGGTGGCCCGCTCGCTGAGGGACGGCTCGGCTCTGAGGTATCCCATAGCCGCACGGTGCCGTCGTCGCTGGCCGAGGCCAACAGCTTGCCATCCGGAGTGAACACCACTGTGTATGCCGCCCCCTTGTGCCCCACCAAAGGTGTTGCCAATGGCATGTTTTGCGTGGCTTGGATCCGCAGGCGGACCTGCTGGTCATCGGGTCGCATTCTGCGGGCGACGAGCATCAGCTGGGCGGACAGTGCGGGATCATTGACCACGCGTTGGTCGGCAACGGATAGGACCTGTCGGAACAGTGCATCGGCATACTGGCGGCCAATGGCGCCGCGTGAACGCGCAGCGATCACCGCGGCGATGGAGGCCACCACGGTCAGCACCACCAGACCAATCACTGCAGTGCGTGCCAGCAGCATCAGCTGCCGCTTTCGTACACTTGAGGCAGCCGCGAACACCGTTGCCGCAGGACTGGCGTCGTCATCAACGGACAGCCACGCCAACGTGTTTTCTAGCCGCACACCCGATTGCAGGAACGACGGATCGTAGTCGTGGTCCTTCCATGCGGCCGCGTCATCTTCAGCCCGTTGACGGATGGTCGCATACTCTCTGTCAGCCTCGACCCACTGCGCCAGCCGCGGCCACGCGCGCAGGACAACTTCGTGAGTGAAGGTCACCTCATCATCGGCGATTGTCAGCAACCGCGCCGCCGATAAGACCTCTAAAACTTCCTCGGCCACTTCAGGTTCGGAGGTGCTGTCGACCAGAGTTTGGCGTGGTAGGCGCCGGCAGCTGTCACGTCCTGGATCTCCGATGCTGACCAGACGCATCAAGACACCGCGCGCGACGCGCCGTTGCCGATCGTCGAGGCGATCCCAGGCCCGCTCCCCCGTCTCCGCCACCGAGCCGCGCACACCACCGGCGGCCCGATAGCCGGCGACCGTCAATTGTCCTACGCGCCTCCGTGACCAGGTGCCGGCCAGCACGTGGGACAGCAGCGGAAGCCGCCCGGGTGCGTCTTCACCCTGGCCGACGCCGACATCGGTCAGGATCAAATCGACCAGTCCCGGTTCGATACGTAGCCCCGCTGCGGCGGCGGGCTGCACGACAGCTTCGCGGAGCTCTACAGAGGTCATGGGTTCAAGGACCATGCAGCGGGACTGCAACGCGCCGGCAAGCTCCGGGAACTCGACGCAGCGACCCAGCACATCTGATCGCACACCTGCGATCACTACCGCAGCCCGCCCGGTCAGCGTCGACGGCTGGCATATCTGGTGGAGCGTTGTGATGAATTGCGCCGCATCGGCTCTGGGTACGCCGAGGGTGAAGAGTTCCTCGAACTGGTCGACCACGACCAGTAGTTGGCCTTTGTCCGCGCGGGCCTGTACATCGGCGCGCTCTAGCAGCTGCCGAAGTGCCGCAACCGGATCATCGCCCGGCGTCAATAGAGCAGTGGCACACCCGGCGTTGTCTCTCGGCTGTGTCCCGGATGCTTGAAGGTCTAGCGCCCCGGAACGGGCCGCGGGGATCAGTCCAGCCGACAGCACGGAGGACTTCCCCGCACCTGAGGGGCTGGTCAAGATGAAAATCCCCGGCTCGGCTGGGTCTGTTCTCGTTAGGAGACCGACGAGGTTGTCGACGGCACGGTGGCGGCCGTAGAAGCGAGAGCTGTCAGCCGAGCGGAACGGCGCTAGGCCCTGATATGGACATGCTGCGGACTCGACTACCGCTTCGGCAGTGGCCGGGGCGCTAGCAGTCTCGCGCGCATCGGTCCACAACCTCTTCCAGTACTCGAGGGTGTACAGGCCCACAGCGGGGGGGTCGGGGGTCCGTTTTCGCGCTTCGGTGATCAAGGGTTGAAGCACAGCATCGATGGACTCGAACCGTTGTGGGAGTCGTCGGCCGCGACGCCAGTCACTGACACGCTGGATAGTTACTGGCGGTGCGCCGGGAGAACGGCGCTGCTGCATTGTAGTGGCCAGGGCCACCACCTTTTTCAGGGGCGGCTTCCCGGCGCAGACGAACAACAGCGCAAGCGATTCAGCGAACGCTGCACGTGAAGTCTCAACATTTTCCGCCAGCGCAGCCATGCCCGATTCTTCGGGATCATCTTGGGAAGTGGACGTCGGCGACTCCATCAGCTCTGAGCATCGCCCAGGTCCGACGCTGCGATCTCCGGCTGCGGTGCGCGCCACATGCCGATAAGCCCGCCAAATTCATCCCTGACCACGGCTCCGTTACCTCCTCGACCCTAGCTTTCCAGAATATCTAGTTACGGGAGCCCGCAGCGCTGGATATGTGGGCGGTACAGGGCGGTCGGCCGATGACCAGATCTGCCATACCTCGACTCGTGTCGCAAGGTGGCCAAGTCCCCCCTCGGACACACAATTGACGCGAAGCCGCCTGCTAGCCGCCGCGTGACGTCAGATTGATCAACGGCAGATAGACGGTGTCGAACAGCTCCGCAAGCTTGTCGTCGTCAAACTGCTTGCGGGTGAAAAACAACTCATGGCGCATGAGCGCGAGAATGCTTGTCGCAACGGGCAGTGGGATGTCCTCGGGACCGATCTCACCGCGCTCGCGGGCATCGGCCAAGGCCTGCAGCACTGTTTGGTCGACCCATCCGGCGATTGCCGTGGTCATTTCTTCGGCCAACTCGTCGTCGGCCTCCGCCAGTAGGCAGCGATAGTTCCCAATCCCGATGCGCTGCAGCTCACGGAGCAAGGCCCCCAACAGGGCCAATACGTCTTCACGCAGGGAGCTGGCCGACGCGAGCCGGGCAGGCGGGTATCGCAGTGTCGGCAGCGCGTCGGCGACCATGTGCGCGCGTGATCGGTAACGGCGGTACAGCACCGGCTTGCTGGTCTTGGCACGACGGGCCACACCCTCAAAAGTGACCCCGGAGTATCCGTGCTCCTTCAGCTCCGCGTACGTCGCGTCGCGGATTGCCGACATCAGCGCTTCGTCCCGCCGCCGTGTGCCGCCATCGGCCGGCGACGCTTCTGCGCTTTCCTTCACGCTTCCAGTAGACACGTTGCGTATCTTACGCGTGATACGATCGATCCATACAAGATACGATCCGTTTCTTATCGCACGGCTCTTGCCGCCAGGACTGCCCGAGGAAAGGAAATCCATGAGCGTCGTTCTACCGACGGTGGCCGATTTGAGCCCCGCGCAACGGGAAGCATTCGAGCTGTTCCCCGCCAATCTGACCCGGGGACTGGTGATGACGAAAAACAGTGCCAAGCCCTATCTCACGCTGGGCCTCTCCTTCAGGGACGGCGGATTGCCCCCCGAGACCAGAGAATTGGTCATCTTGCGTGTCGGCGCGGTCACGCGCGCGCAGTACGAGATACACCACCATGCCCCCGAGGCACAGCGAGTCGGAGTGCCGACCGGGGTGATCGACGCTGTTGTGTCCGGAGCAGACTCGTTCGGCGATGAGCGCCTCGCTGCGCTCACGGTTTCGTCGACGAACTACTTGCCGGGATCGCGGGCCCACCCGCGACTACCGACGCCGTTCAGAAGTTCTACTCAGACAACGAAATCGCCGAAATCGTGCTACTCACTGGGCACTACGTGATGACAGCACTCTTCCTCAAGACGCTGGGCATCACTGCCGACGGCGAGGGTGCGACACAGGACATCCTCACGACCGCCACGAACACCTTGCGTTCAGAAGAAGGGCAGGACTGATATGACACAGGATCGTGCCTTCCACAAGGGACTCGTCCAAATCGGCGGGGGCGCACACGTTTTCCTGTCCGGCGACGAGGGTTTCGGGCTGGCCAATGCGGGTCTGGTGGTCAGCGATGGCGAATCACTGGTCGTGGACACCCTTTACGATGTGCGGCACGCGCAGGAGATGCGTGATGCGTTCGGGCAGCACACCGGTGCGATATGTATTCAACACGCACACCGACGGAGACCACTTCTTCGGCAATCAGGTATTCGCCAACGATGTCGAGATCATCGCCACCGAAGCCGCCAGTGCGCTCATGGTGCAAGAGCACGCCGATCTGACCGCCGAGCTCCTGGGCGGCAGCGCCGACCCGTCATCAGATATGCACGTGTTGGCCCCACTGGCCAAGCCCTTCCGCTTCGATGAGGTACGCGTCCGTCCCGCGGACACCACGTTCTCGGGCGAGAGGGCGCTTCGGGTGGGCAAGCTAGACGTCGAGTTGCACGAGCTCGGTCCGGCCCACACCGTCGGAGACGCGATCGCCTTCCTCCCCGAACACAAGGTGCTTTTCTCCGGCGACTTGCTGACCCACGGCATCGTGAAAGTCGTCTGGTCGGGTTCGATCCCCAACTGGATCGCCGCGCTGGAGCGTATCCGCGCCTTTGGCGCCAAAACCGTTGTGCCCGGTCATGGTCCAGTGCTGGTCGGGTGCGAGATCGACGCGGCCATCGATCGCGGCATCGCGTTCTGGTCGGATTTACACGAGCAAGCGAACCGTCTCTACGACCAGGGCACCCCCGTCGAGGACGCGACAGCCCGCATGGACGTCACGAAACATCCTGAAGCGGCGGTCACCCTGCCGATCATCGTCGCGGCCATCTACCACGAACGCGACCCCGAAATCCCTTTCCAAAGCCTCACCCAGGCACTGGAATCCATCTCAGGACAGCTCACCAAGGCCGCAGCCGGTCCGAAGTAGAAGCGAGTCTGGGGTCAGCCTGCCGCGTTGGTACGCAGCGGCGGGCATTGCCCTTCGGCATCCGCGGTGAGCTCGTAGTGCCACTTCTCGTTGGCGAAGACCTGGCACAGGCCGAATTGCGTGCTGTGGGCCAGCATCCACCCGTAGGCCGACGCGGGGCCGATATCAACAGCCTTGCCCTGCACATGATGCGATTCGTCGGGAGTGGCCACCCACTGCCGTGCCACCGCCAGGCTTCCGTATGTCTGTACCGCGTCATCGAGTAACTGCTGCTGGAAAGCCCGCGACCGCCAGCCCGACGTGATCACAAGTGTCACACCGTCGACCGCCGCGCTATTGGCGGCATCTTGGACAGCGCGCAGCAGCGGAGGGTCCAGCCTGATGACCGCTAGCGACGTGGTGTCGAATGGGCTTACCGGAGCGGACAATGCTCCCCCGTCCGGCTCCTCGCCGAGCGTGCCGGACGAAGGAGGCTGCGGAACGGTCGTCTGGGCCGTCACTAGGACGATGCTGGCCACCGCATCCGAGTGGCCACCCGCAGCGGGCTCGGCGGCGTGGCATGCCGACAGGGTGAGGGTCGCGGCGATGGCCGCGCCCACGGCAGCGCTACGCGACATCTGGCAAGGTCCGGTCACGAGCGCTGTGGCTCGTCCTCATCATCGTCGTCGACGTCGAATTGCTCGTAAGTCTCTTCGGCCGAGGGATGGTGGTGCGCCGCTGTGGCGACCTCCTTGAGGCTCACCGCGGCAGCGGCAGAGGAAGACGTCTCCGACACCCGTGGGATCACAGATGTCTCGCTTGGATCAGCTTCCGCCACATCGGCTTTCGCGTCACTCTCGGCAGAGTCGGCGGCAGGTTCCCCGGAATCTGCGCCTTCGGGCTCGTTCTCGCCTGCCTCGGCGTCCCGGTCGGACTCCTCGTCGGATTCCAGTGCGCCGGCATGCCGGTCCCGGATCGCGTCGACGATCATGAGCACCACGCCGACGGCGGCCGCGGCGATACAGACAAAGGCAAGAACCTCATTACTGGTGACCACCGCGGTCACCAGGGCCGCCAGACCGACTGCGGCCAATACCAGTGCGACGATCAGCATCGCGAATCACTCCTCATACGTGCCGCGAGCATAGACCGATCTAGATCAGTAGTTGTTCCCACGGTTGAACTGGCCGAAACCGGCTTCCTTGGATGCGTTTTCATTCGAGGCGCCCGCATCGACGGGTGCTGCCGAACCGCGCTGGCCAAGCTCCTCGAGCTGAGACTCCAGGTAGGTCTTGAGCCGGGTGCGGTACTCGCGCTCGAATGTACGCAACTGCTCCAGACGACCTTCCAGCACCGTGCGCTGCTGATTGATGGTGCCCATGATCTCCGAGTGCTTGCGCTCGGCATCGGATTGCAGGGCATCGGCCTTCTCCTGCGCCTGGCGCAGCTGGGTCTCGGAACGGGTCTGGGCATCCGAGAGTAGCGCCTCGGCCTTGGACCGTGCCTCGGTGACCGTCTTATCGGCGGTGGCGCGGGCCTCGCTGACAATCTGGTCCGCATTTGCGCGAGCATCGGCGAGCAGCTTTTCCGACTCGGACTTGGCGTTCCCGGTCAGACGGTCCGCGGTGTCCTGCGCCAGACCCAAGATCTTGGCCGCGCGGACATGGTGCTCCTCTGTCGACGCCGCGACGGGAGCGGCAGCCACAACCGGCGCCGGCGTGGGCTCGGGCTTAGCGGGCTCCGGCTTCTTCTCGGGCTTGGGCGCCTCGTAGACGGGGGCGGCGCCGCCACCCTTGCGGGCCTCGACCAGCTCCTGGTCCAGCTCCTGAACCCGCTGACGCAGATCCGAGTTCTCCTCGATCAGGCGGGCCAGCTCGTTCTCCACCAGGTCGAGGAAGGCGTCAACCTCATCCTCGTTGTATCCGCGCTTACCGATGGGTGGCTTACTGAACGCGACGTTATGTACATCAGCTGGTGTAAGCGGCATTGCCTGCCCCTATCAAGTCTCGACGTCTGGAATCGTATTGCAGTGTAAAGCGAACGTGGCGTCTCACTGTAACTGGCGTCCATCCTGTCACATCAGACCCGCCGGTCGCAGCAGAGCTTGTTAAGTATCCCTCTGACGTGCATAAAAATACTCTGAGGCTTTGGATATGACGCGCATTCGTATCCAGATCGATGTGAGTTGAATACCGAAATTCAGCGTCGCTGGAGGCTTAGCCAGCGGCCATCAGGAACGCCACCCGCATGCCAAAGAATCCGACCAAAAGCAACAAAGTAATGGACAAATCGAATCGCACCGCGCCAAGAGAGAGGGGTGGAATGAGGCGGCGCAATAACCGCACCGGAGGGTCGGTGACCGTGAAGATGAGCTCCAGAATCACCACCGTGGCGCCTCGCGGGTGCCAGTCACGGCTAATGGACTGAATGGTTTCGATCACTATGCGGGCGAACAGCAGCAAACAGAAAAGCAGAAGCGCATAGCCAATGATCTCAAAAAACAGTGCCAAGGGATCCCTCACCAACCAAGCGTGAAAACCACGCGCGGGCTTCTCGTAACAACAGTCGCAGCCTACCGGCAGGCCCCACCGGACCGCCTGTCACACAACGAAACCCCTGGGCGATGCCACAGGCGCCACCACTAGCAACCAATGGTTGCATATCATTGAGTCGGCCCCTATGCTGAAACGCAACCGATAGTTGCGAGTAGGGAGAGACATGTCATACGAACGCATCGAGCGCGAGCTGTACGTCGACGCCCCACCGGAGGTCGTCTTCTCCGTCATCAGCCGCCCGGAACATATGAAGCAATGGTGGCCGGACGACGCCGAGTTCGCCCCGGCTCCGGGCGCCCGGGGCCAGATCTCCTTTCACGGCGAGGAAGCCGGTGAGGTCCATGTCTACGGCCTGACGCTCGTCGACGTGGAGCCGCCGCGGCTGTTCTCATTCCGTTGGTGTTATCCAGAAGGGCACTTGGCGAACGACGGGAATTCGCTACTGGTGACATTTGAGCTCACGCCCTCGGGCGCGGGCACGCGGGTGCGCATGACCGAAGTCGGCTTCCGGGACCAGGGACGCACCGAGGCCGAGGTCGTCGAACAGTACGAGTCGCATGAGGAAGGCTGGGCGCAGCACCTGCCCCGGCTGGCTCCCTGTGTGGGCGAGCTGGCACGGCGGTCATGACCGCAGTAATCGACGACGACCTGTGGGCGGCGGTCGGCGATCCGACCCGGCGGCGGGTCTTCGACCTCATCCTCAACGACGGCGTGGCGACGGCCACGACATTGAGTGAGCGCCTGCCGGTCACCCGCCAGGCCGTGACCAAACATCTCGCGGTCCTCGACAAGGCGGGCCTGGTCCGTGCCACCCCCCAGGGGCGGGAGAAGCAGTATCGCGCCAACGGCGAGCAGGTCGCCCGCATCGCCGAGCAGCTCAGCGCCGTGGGAGCGGCCTGGGATCGCCGACTGGCACGAATAAAGCACCTCGCCGAGACCATAGAGAAGGCAACATCATGAAGACACCCCCGATCGTGTCGGCTCCGGAATGGGACATCGCATACCAGCAGATGCTCGTCGAAGAGAAGGCATTCACCCGGGCGCGTGACGCATTGGCCGCCAAGCGACGGCGCATGCCCTGGACCGAGGTGAACGCCTCCTATCGGTTCGAGGGTCCGGAGGGGCCGATGAACCTCCTCGAGTTGTTCCAGGGGCGCCGCCAGCTCATCGTGTACCGCGCCTTTATCGATCCCGGTACCGGAGACTGGCCCGCACACGGCTGTACCGGCTGTTCGTTGATGGCCGACCACATAGGCAACCTGGCGCACCTGAACGCACGCGACACCACACTGGTCTACGTCTCGCGTGGGTCCCAGGCCGACCTGGAGCGGATCAAAAACCGCATGGGATGGAAAATCCCTTGGTACACAATAGTTCCCGAAAGCACCTTCGATCGGGACCTGGGCGTGCACGACTGGCACGGACACAACGCGTTCATCCGCGACGGCGACCGTGTGTATCGCACTTACTTCATCAACAACCGAGGCGACGAGGCGTTCAACAACACCTGGACCTTCCTCGACATGACGGCACTGGGCCGCCAGGAGACATGGGAAGACTCCCCGCCGGGCTACCCCCAATCCCCCGCGTACGAGTGGTGGGACTGGCATGACGAGTACGGATCACATGAACCGTCGCGATGGTTCGGCGACCCGGACCCCGACGACCCGCATGATCCGCGGCCGGTGAAGCCCTGCCACTAAAGCGAATTCGGGCGAGAAGATGCAGTTCGCATCTTCTCGCCCGAATTCGTCAGAGGTCTACTGGTAAGAGTAGAAGCCGCTCTCGGCGATCCGGCGGCGCTCCTCGGCGCTGACATCGATATCGGCCGGAGACAGCAGGAAGACCTTCGTCGCCACCTTGTCGAACGAACCGCGCAACGCGAACGCGAGTCCGGCCGCGAAATCCACCACGCGCTTGGCATCGGCGTTGTCCATCGACACCAAGTCCATGATGACCGGGGTGCCGTCGCGGAACCGCTCACCGATGGTGCGTGCCTCGCTGTAGTCCTTGGGGCGCAGCGTGGTGATCTTGGACAACGGGCTGCCCTCTTCGAAGATCGCGGCGCGGCGCGGATCCATGGCCAGCGCGCCACGGGTGGGAGCGCTACCCCTCAATGAGCCCAAACGCGGTGCCGGACGGTCGAACTCGCGCGGCGCCGGGTGCCGGGCGGCAAAGCGATCCTCCTCGGCGTAACCACCAGGACCACCGGAACGGTAGCCGGGCTCGTCGTAGCCGTACTCGGCATCGTCGGCGAACCGCTCGCCACGGCGCGGGTACCGGCGATCCTCGGCGGACGCGCGCCGGGGCGCATGCGCGTCGACGTCGTCGTAGTACTCGTCGTCGTAGTCGTCCATGGGAGCCATGCCGAAGTAGGCCTTGACCTTGTGCAGCGTGCTCATCGCGTGACCTTCCGTGCGTGGGCTATATGGAGTTCAGTTGTTCGCTCGGTCTCTACAGCTGTGTTGCAAATGTGACTGGAGTGACGATCTACCGTGACGTTAGCGGTCGTTGCCCCATCAGCGCCGTTCCGACACGCACACAAGTGGACCCATATTTAATGGCGGTCTCCAGGTCGTTGGACATTCCTGCCGATAAGTGATTCGCCTGCGGATAGCGCCGCCGAACGCGTTCGTGTTCTTGCTGGAGTCGGCGAAAGGCCTGGTCGGCATCGGCCTCACGAGGAGGCAGAGCCATCAACCCGGCAAGCTCGAGATGCTCGCTGGCGACCACCTGCGAGCACAGCTCGTCGACTCCGGCCACGTCAGCGATATCCACTCCGCCCCGAGCGGTATCGCCATCGAGGCTGATCTGGAGGTACACGTGCAGTGGCTCGCTGCTGTCCCCCGCCGCGCGCGCTGTGTCCAGCGCGGCGACCAGCCGCGAATTGTCCACCGAATGCACCGAATAGGCCCAGTGGGCAACCGATTTCGCCTTGTTGCGCTGCAGATTGCCCACCATGTGCCATTGGATATCCGCATGGCCCACCTCCGCCACCTTGGCGGCAGCCTCCTGATCCCTCGATTCCCCGAACGCGCGGCAGCCCAACGAGTACAGCTCCTGGACGTCGGCCGCCGGGAAAAACTTGGTGACGGGCAGCAGTTCAATCTCTTGCGGGTCGCGATCAACAGCCTCGGCGGCAACGCGGACTCGCTCGCGCACCGCGGCCAGTGCGGTGCTCAGCTCATCGGCACGCGTCATCAACTGAGCCAGATCACCGAGGCCAGCCGGCCGGTACGCGGCTCACGGCGATAACTGAACAAATCCGGGTCCTCGACCGTGCAGCGCGGATCGATGTCGATGGCCCGCACACCCAATCCGGAAAGCTGCCGGGCGATTCCGGCCCGCAGGTCCAGGCCCGGCGTGTCGGCGCCGGTCGTAGTGCGACTCCCCGGCAGCGCCGTCTCGACATCCGCGGCCATATCGGCCGGCACTTCGTAATACCGGCCGCTTACCGCCGGCCCGAGAAAGGCCGAGATACGGCCTACCTCCGCACCGGCTTCCACCATGGCTTCGACGGTGCGCGGCACGATGCCGAGTTTGGCGCCGACCCGACCGGCGTGGGCACCCGCGATGACTCCCGCGCTCGCATCGGCGAGTAGCACCGGGACGCAGTCCGCGGTCAGGACCGCCAGCGCGATACCGGGTTCGGTGGTCAACAACGCGTCGGTGTCCGGGATAACCGATGTTCCGGGCCCCTCGACGCGGTGCACGTTGTCGCCGTGAACCTGCTGCATCCAGATCAGATGATCGTCCGGCAAGCTCAGCGCACCCGCGAGGCGTGACCGGTTAGCAGCCACCGCATCGGGGTCGTCACCAACGTGATCGCCGAGGTTGAAACTGTCAAAAGGTGCACGTGACACGCCACCGCGCCGGGTGGTGGTGACACGTCGAACTCGAAAACCCATACGTCAGAGGGTAGTTCGTCGGTTAAGTAGCAAGCCGTCAGCGCCGCATGAACGGCGGCACATCGACATCGTCCTCATCGCCGCCACCGAGCGTCACCGTAGAACCGTTGGTGTCCCTGGGCAGGCTCTGTGCGTCGATGGTGTCGAAAATGCTGGTCCCGTTGGAACCGTTGACCTGGCCGGCCTTCCCGGGGGCCACCGTGCCCGGCGCCGCCGTACCGCTGATCGGCTTGCGGCTGGGGCCACCGGCGTCGAAACCTGCGGCGATGACGGTGACGCGCACCTCGTCGCCGAGCGAGTCGTCGATGACGGTTCCGAAGATGATGTTGGCTTCGGGATGCGCCGATTCCTGCACCAGCGAGGCCGCCTCGTTGATCTCGAACAGACCCAGGTCGCTGCCACCGGCGATCGACATCAGCACGCCCTGAGCACCTTCCATCGAGGCCTCGAGAAGCGGTGAATTGATGGCGGTCTCGGCGGCCTTGAGTGCCCTGCCGTCGCCACGGGAGGACCCGATGCCCATCAGGGCGCTACCCGCGCCGGACATCACGCTCTTCACGTCGGCGAAGTCGACGTTGATCAGACCCGGCGTGGTGATGAGGTCGGTGATGCCCTGAACACCGTTGAGCAGCACCTCGTCGGCGCTGCGGAACGCGTCCATGAGCGATACCGCGGCGTCGCCCATCTGCAGCAGGCGGTCGTTGGGAATGACGATCAGGGTGTCGCAGCTTTCCCGCAACGAGCCGATACCGAGCTCGGCCTGGCCGCTGCGGCGCTTGCCCTCGAAGGAGAACGGCCGGGTGACCACGCCGATGGTCAGCGCACCGAGCTTGCGGGCGATGCTGGCCACCACGGGTGCGCCACCGGTTCCGGTGCCACCACCCTCACCGGCGGTGACGAAGACCATGTCGGCGCCCTTGAGGAGCTCCTCGATCTCGTCCTTGGCGTCCTCGGCGGCCTTGCGGCCCACGTCGGGATCCGCACCCGCACCCAGGCCGCGCGTGGAATCGCGACCGACGTCGAGCTTGACGTCGGCGTCGCTCATCAGCAGCGCCTGCGCATCGGTGTTGATCGCGATGAACTCGACCCCCTTGAGGCCGTGCTCGATCATGCGGTTGACGGCGTTGACGCCGCCGCCCCCGATGCCGACGACCTTGATCACCGCGAGGTAGTTGTGTGGAGGCGTCATGGTCGCCTTCCTCCCTGGTTGCTGCCGTGGTCTGAGTAGCTGGAGCCTCTCTGCAAACTCTCAACCTCTACCTCAGGCTTAGAGTTATGTCAGGTTGTCCCGCTGAAACAGAACGGTAGGGGGCGCGGTTAGCTGCGCCCGGGAGGCGCGCCGATGGATCGCCGGATTTTCCCGTGGCTATTTCTGGAAACCGCGGGCAGTCCGGTCGCCTACTTGACCGTGGGCAGGTCCGGGCTGGACACGTCGTACATGCGACCGGGCTGGGTAAGCAGGGCCCCCAGCTTTTCCGCCTTCTCCGCGGTGCGGTCGGTGGTCCCCCAGACGATGGTGCGACCGTCGTCGAGAGTGAGCGTGATCGACGACACCGACGGCGCAGCGATCTTGGCGACCTGTCGCGCCAGGTCGGGTGCCAGCGAGGTGAGAACCTGCAGTGCCGCCTTGGTCGTCGGGTCCTGCGGGCCTGGAGCCACCACGTCCAGCACCGGGATGCCCGGCGGCGGCGGTTCGTTGGCGAAGTCCACCCCATCGCGGTCGATGAGGTGCGTCCCGTCGCCGCCCGCCCACGCCGCGACCGGGACCCGTTCGACGATGGTGACGCGCAAGGTGGACGGGTACTCGCATTGCACACGCGCGCTGGCCACCCGGCGGATGCTGGCCACCCGGTCCGCGGCGGCGGCGGTATCGATCTGCAGCAGCCGCGTGCCCTTGGTGATGTTCAGTTCCCGAAGGACGTCCTCTTGGGTGACCACCCCGGTGCCGGTCACCACGGTCTGGCGCACGGACATCAGGGGCGTGAAGTACAGAATCGCCCCCAGCCCCACCGCGATCACGGTGAGCAGCACCGCGAGCAGCAGGGTGTGCAAACCCTGAACCTTCCCGCGTCCCGCGCTCTTGCCCTGATCTACCTGCTTGCCCTTGGCGGCCGCCTTCGCCTCACGCCGCGCCTGTTCCAGGGCGATGGCGCGCCGCTGTGCGTCGCGGCGCTCCATCCGCTCGCGCCTGGCCCGCATCCGCGGCCCCTCGGCGGACTCGTCGGCGTCCGCCTGCTCGGCGCTGGCATCCTCGTCGATCGCCTCGGCAGCGGAATCCCCGACCTCGTCAGACACCGGAGCGGACTCCGCTGCCTCCTCGGAAGTCTTGTCCGGCTCGCTCATTGACCGTTCCTCGGGGGCGGCCAGTCATTGGCGCGCGCACGCAATGCGCGCACGATCTCCTTGCCCTGCAGCGTGACATCGCCCGCACCCATCGTGATCACCAGGTCCCCCGGCGCCGTGGCCGCGGCGACATGCGCAGCCACCGTCGACAGATCGGGCAGGTAATGCACCGGCACCCCGGAGATCTGCTCGACGATCAACGCACCGCTGACACCCGGCAGCGGTGCTTCGCGCGCCCCGTAGACATCGAGCACGAACACCAGATCGGCCACGCTGAGCGCCTCGGCGAACTCTGTTGCGAAAGATGCTGTGCGGGAGTACAAGTGGGGCTGAAAGACGACGACGGAGCGGCCAAAACCCTGTTGCGCGACGATTCCGGAAACCGCCTGCAGCACCGTGCGGACCTCGGTGGGATGGTGCGCATAGTCATCAAAGACCCGGACACTCTCGACTTGACCGACCAATTCGAATCGGCGGCGCACACCTTCAAATCCGGCCAGCCCATCGAGCACATCCTCGACAGAGGCCCCGATCTCGGCGGCCGCCACCACAGCGGCCAGCGCGTTCAGGGCCATGTGCCGACCCGGCACCGACAGTCGCATGGTGCGCGAGGTCTTCTCGCCCGCCAGCTGGATCTGTGCGAACGCTCCGGTGTCCTTGAACTGCCAATCACGCAGCCACCCGGCCACCGGGACACCCGCGGCGTCGGCCTGTTCGGCGCTGCCGTAGCCGCGTACTCGTAGGCCGCGCTCGTGGGCCCGGCGTGCCAACGCCGCGGACCCCGGATCATCCAGGCACACCACCAAGACCCCTTCGGGGCCTAAAGTTTCGGTGAATTCGTCGAACACCGCGGTATAGGCCTCGACACTGCCGAAGTGATCGAGATGGTCCGCCTCGATGTTGGTCACGACGATGAGATCCGGCCGGTACTGCAGCAGCGAACCGTCACTTTCGTCGGCCTCGGCCACGAACACGTCCCCACTGCCGTGGTGGGCGTTGGTTCCGGCCTCGTTGAGTTCACCGCCGACCGCGAACGATGGGTCGTATCCGCAATGCTGCAGCGCCACAATGAGCATGGAGGTGGTGCTGGTCTTGCCATGCGTTCCGGTCACCATGAGGGTGCGGTATCCGGCCATCAGGTCCGCGAGCACAACCGGGCGCAGCAGGACCGGTATTCCACGCCGATGAGCTTCCACCAGTTCAGGATTCGTCTTGGGAATGGCCGCGTGGGTGGTGACCACCACGGTGGGACCGCCCGGCAGCAGATCCAAGGCGTCGCCGTCGTGGCCGATATTGACCAGGGCACCGCGGGTACGCAGTGCGAGCACGCCACGAGATTCCTTGGCATCGGAGCCCGATACCTGCGCTCCCCTGTCCAGCAGGATCCTGGCGATCCCTGACATTCCGGCACCGCCGATGCCAACCATGTGCACGCGGCGCAGATGCTCCGGGAGTGGGCCGATGTTCATCGCGATGCACTCCGTCCCTGAGACCGCTGCTGTCGTGCGACATCGAGCGCCACCTGAGCCACCTGCCGTGCGGCGTCCGGATGTCCCGACAGCGCGGCGGCCGACGTCATCTCGGCAAGCTTGCCGGAATCGGAGGCGATTTCGATCACCATGTGTGCCAATGTCTCCGGAGTGAGGTCACGGTCAGCGACGATCACACCACCTCCGGCGTCGACGACCGGCAGCGCGTTGAGCCGCTGTTCGCCGTTGCCGATGGGCAGGGGTACGTAGATGGCGGGCAACCCGACCGCCGAGACCTCGGCGACGGTCATCGCGCCGGATCGGCACACGGCGATATCGGCCGCGGCGTAGGCCAGGTCCATGCGGTCCAGGTATGGCAGGGCCACATATTTGGGGGCACCCGGAACATCCCGCGGACCGCCCTGTGGCAGCTCGATCGTATTCTTCGGCCCGTGTGCATGCAGCACCGAAACCCCGGCAGCGGCAAGGTCATTGGCTGCAGCCGAGACGGCATTGTTCAGGGAAACCGCACCCTGGGACCCGCCGAATACCAAGAGCACGAGTGCATCGTCGTCGAATCCGTAGTGAGCGCGCGCCTCCTGCCGCAATGCGGTGCGATCCAGCGCCGTGATCGATCCACGAACCGGCACCCCGACCACCTCGGCATGGCGCAGCCCCGAATCCGAGACGGCCGACAGCACGCGCTGCGCGCGGCGCGCCCCGACCCGATTGGCAAGGCCGGCACGTGCGTTGGCCTCGTGAATAACCACCGGAACACGAGGACGGCGCAGCGGTCCTCGGCGAGCCGCCAGATAGGCGGGCAGCGCCACGTAACCCCCGAAACCGATGACCACGTCCGCTCCGACGTTGTCGAACACCGCCCGGGTCTGCCGCACTGCCCGGCGCACCCGCAACGGCAGCCGCACGAGGTCGCCGGTGAGGCGGCGCGGGAGCGGCACCGGCACGATCAGTTCTAGGTCGTACCCACGGTCGGGCACCAGCCGCGTCTCCAGGCCACGCTCGGTACCCAATGCGGTGATCCGCACCGACGGGTCGATCTCACGCAGAGCGTCGGCAACCGCCATGGCGGGTTCGACGTGTCCCGCGGTACCGCCGCCGGCCAGTACCACCGAAAGCGGCCGAAGTTCGTCACTCACTCCGGGAGCATCCTTTCGGTCTGGCGGCAATCACATGTTCAGCAGCTATCGATGGCTTCGGGCCCGTGAACTCCCGGCCCGGGATTGCTCACGGGACCGGCCGCTCGCGCGCGTGCCCGAGGCCCTGCGCACCTGCTGTACCTGCCTATGATGCCCTGCGTCGCTGTCGGTACGTGCACGTGGCTTGCGCTTGCCCCCCTGCGCGGAGTCTTGCTGCCATGTGCGCTCGGACCGCCGATCGGCAGTCTCGGCGCCTCGTCCGGCCGACTTGGCGCGCAGTCGATCGCGTGCGGTGTCGATGCGCGGCGCCACATACGGCTCCGGTGCCGGGAGCCGCAGCAGCCTGTTCATCCGGTCACCCGAACCCGCACGCAGTGCGGCGACGGCCTCGGGTTCGTGGCGCGCCGCGTTGGCGATCAGACCGATCATGAAAAGGGCTGTGGCTGTGGCAGTACCACCCGAAGAAATCAGCGGCAGCTGGATGCCGGTCACCGGCAGTAGGCCGATCACGTATCCGATGTTGATGAAGGACTGACCGATGACCCACATACCGGCGGTGGCGGTCAGCATCCGCAGGAACGGATCGGCACTGCGTTTGGCGATGCGCATGGCGGTGTACGCAAAGACGCCGAACAGCGCCAGCACCCCCATGCAGCCGACAAATCCGAGTTCCTCGCCGATGATCGCGAAGATGAAGTCGTTGTGGGCGTTGGGCAGGTAGTGCCATTTCGCCGACCCCTGCCCCAGACCCTGGCCGAAGAAACCGCCCTGGGCCAGCGCGAATCGAGCCTGACGCGACTGATAACCGGTCGCCTGCGGGTCCGCCGACGGATCCAGCCACGCCTTGACCCGATCAGAGCGGTAGCCGGCGGAGACGGCAAGGATGGCCGCGGCCAGTACGGCGGCGATCACCGAACTGAGGAACACCTTCAGCGGCAGCCCGGCATACCAGAGCAGCGCCAGCAAGATGATGCTCATGGAGACCGTCTGCCCCAGGTCGGGCTGAATGACGATGAGCACGAGGGCGATGAGCGCGGCCGGCACCAACGGAACCAGCATCTCGCGCAGCGAGGCCTTCTCCATGCGGCGCGAAGCCAACAGGTGCGCACCCCAGATCGCGAAGGCGATCTTGGTGAGCTCCGAAGGTTGCATGGACATGCCGCCGTAGACGAACCAGCCACGAGAACCGTTGGAGTACGTGCCGATTCCGGGCACCAGCACCAAGGTGATCAAGACGATGGTGAAGACGAATGCCGGGAACGAGTACTTGCGCATCACCCGGATCGGCGTGCGCAGCGCGATGTAGAAACCGACCAGACCCACGCAGACCCAGAGCACCTGCTTGCCGAACACCGCCCACGCAGACCCGTCCACGTCATAGGACTCAACGCCCGATGCGGACAACACCATGATGAGGCCGAGTGTGGTCAACAGCGCGGCCGTCGCGATGATCAGGTGAAACGACGTCATCGGCCGGTTCAGCCAGGCACCCAAACGAGTCCGGGCCACCAACCCAGCGGTCTTCGCGTCGGACGATTTCTTGGCGGGCTTGGCCGCCGTCTTCGCCGCGGCGCGGTTCTCGGAGCGGAAAAACCTGGTGAACGGAGCGGTCAGGGTCGACACGGCGCTATTACCTAACCGGTAAGTGCGCGCACCGCCGCGGCGAATCGATCGCCACGCTCGGAGTACCCGCTGAATTGGTCGAAGGATGCGCCGGCCGGAGCCAGCAGCACGGTGTCGCCAGGCAGGGCCACAGCGCTGGCGTGCCGGACAGCCGCGGCCATGACCTGGGTACCCAGATCAGCGCCACCCCCATCCGCCTCATCAGTCACATAGACCACATTTGCCTCTTGCACCCCAGCATCCTCGCGCGTCACAACCGCAACAACGGGTACATCCGGCGCGTGTCGCGCCAAAGCCTCAGCAATCACACCCCGATCGGTACCGATCAGCACAACCGCACCGAGCCGGTCGGCACATTCGCGCACCAGATCATCGACCGCCGCTCCCTTGAGCAACCCCCCGGCAATCCAGATGACGCGCCGATAGGCCGCGATGGACGCCGCGGCAGCGTGCGGATTGGTGGCCTTCGAGTCGTCCACGTAAGAAACACCGTGGCGCTGCGCCACCAGCTCGGCACGGTGCCGCCCCACCTGGAAGGCCTCCAGCGCCCGCGCAACAGCCTCCGCGGGCGTACCCACCGCACGCGCCAGCGCGGCGGCCGCCAGCGCGTTGAGCACACCGATCGGGCCCGCGACCGGAAGCTTGGCCACCTCGATCAGGGGTACATCCGGCCCGAACGCCCGGTCCACCAGCAGGCCGTCACGCACTCCGAGCTCCCCGGCCCCGGGTTCACCGGTGCGGAACCCGGCCTTGATCGGTGCCACCGCGCCGGAAAGCAGTCCGGCCGCCACCCCGTCATCGAGACCGACGACGGCGACCTCGCCGTCGAGCACTCGCGCCTTGTCCCGGGTGTAGGCGCCCATTCCCCCATGCCAGTCCAGGTGGTCCTCGGCCACGTTGAGCACCACGCCGGCGGTCGGCCGCACCGAGGGCGCCCAGTGCAGCTGGAAGCTCGACAGCTCGACAGCCAGGTAGTCGACATCGCGATCCAGCACGTTCAGCACCGGGTCGCCGATGTTCCCGCACAGCGCACTGGTGCGGCCCGCGGCCATCAGCATGTCGTGGACCATGGCGGTGGTGGTGGTCTTTCCGTTGGTTCCGGTCACCACCAGCCATCGCTTGGGCGGCCCAAACCGGCCGGAAACATCCAGACGCCATGCCAATTCGACATCACCCCAGATGGGCAGCCCGGCATGCACCGCGGCCAGCACGATCGGCGAGGAAGGACCGAAGCCGGGACTGACGATCACCAGATCTTGATCGGCCATGTGGTGCTGCGCCTCGGCGGTGGTGAGCGCCCCGCGCCCCGCATCGCGATGACGCCGCAGGGCGTCCTCATTGTCGTCGCAGACGGTAATGCGCAGGTCGAGGTCGGCCAGCCCCGTCAACGCCGCGACCACGGCATCGCCTGTGACACGCGCGCCGCAAACCAGAACCCTTGCCCGGCTGGGCAGTTCGGCCATCTCAGAAACGGTCATGGCCGGTTAGTCACCGATCGTGGCGAGCCACTCGCCGTAGAACAACGCCAGACCGAGACCGCAGGCAATCGCGGTCAACAGCCAGAACCGGATGATGACTGTCGTTTCCGCCCAACCCAATAGCTCGAAATGATGGTGGAACGGCGCCATCCGGAACACCCTGCGGCCGGTGGTGCGGAACGCGGCGATCTGCAGGACCACCGACACGATCTCGGCGACGAACAGTGCTCCCAGCACCACCGCGAGCAGCTCGGTTCGGGTGGTCACCGACAGGCCGGCGATGATGCCGCCAAGAGCCAGCGATCCGGTGTCCCCCATGAAAATCTTGGCGGGTGCGGCGTTCCACCACAGGAACCCGATACATGCACCCGCCGTCGCCGCGGCGATCACCGCAAGGTCCAGCGGGTCACGCACGTTGTAGCACGCCACACCGGGGTGTGTGGAGCAGGCGTTGCGGTACTGCCAGAAGGTCACGATGACATAGGCGCCGGTCACCATGGCCATGCATCCGCCGGCCAGCCCATCCAGTCCGTCGGTGAAATTGACCGCGTTCGACCACGACATCACCAGGATCACGCAGAAGAGCACGAAGATCACGGCGGGCATCGCCACGGTGGCGATCTCACGCACGTAGGACAGCTGCGCACTACCGGGCGTCAACCCGTCCGTATTGCGGAACTGCAGCACCAGCACGCCGAACACCAAGGCCGACAGGATCTGGCCGACCGTCTTGGAGGTCTTGTTGAGGCCGAGATTGCGCGCCTTGCGAATCTTGATGAAGTCGTCGATGAAACCGACACCACCGAGCATGGTGGCCAACGCAAGCACCAACAGCCCAGAGGCCGAGGGGCCATCGGATCCGAACGCAATACCGATCAGATGAGATCCGAAGTATCCGGCCCACATACCTGCCAGGATCGCGACGCCACCCATCGAGGGAGTGCCGCGCTTCTTCTGGTGATGTTGCGGTCCGTCGTCCCGGATCTCCTGACCGAAGCCCTGCCGCGAGAACACCCGGATAAGCACCGGGGTCAGCATGATGGACACCAGGATCGCGATCCCGGCCGCGATGATGATCTGCCTCATGCGTCACCCACCTTCAGCAGCTCATCGGCCACGACCCACAGCCCGGCCGACCGCGATGCCTTGACCAGCACCACGTCACCGGCCGCCAGCTCCTCGGCCAGCAGTGTGGCGGCTGCCGCAGGATCGTCCACCAGCACCGCCTCGGACCCCCACGACCCCTCCATCACTGCACCCGCATGCATTGCCCGCTGCGACCTCCCGGTTCCGACGACTACCAATCGACTGACATCTAAGCGCACGGCGGCCCGTCCGATGCGGTCATGCTCGGATATCGCATCGGGCCCCAGCTCGGCCATCTCGCCCAGCACCGCCCAGCTGCGACGGGGCTGCGCACCATGACGAGCCATCGACACCAGGGCCTTGAGCCCGGCCATCATCGAATCCGGGTTGGCGTTGTACGCGTCGTTGATGACCGTCACCCCGTCATCTCGGGTGCTGACCTCCATGCGGCGCCGCGAGACCGGACCAGCCCCGGCGAGCGCTTCGGCAACCTGTGCCAGCGTGGCGCCGCATTCCCGCGCGACCGCGGCGGCCGCGAGTGCGTTGCTCACCTGATGCTCGCCGTGGACAGCCAATTGAACCGGTACGGCCTCGTCACCGGCATGCAGGGTGAAGCGGGCACGCGCCAGGTCGTCGACGCTCACGTCTGTCGCCCAGATATCGGCGCTGCCGTGCGCGCTGGTGCGGACCACCCGGGCCCGGGTCTTGGCTGCCATGGCGGCCACCGCCGAGTCGTCAGCATTCAGCACCGCCACACCATCACTGGAAAGTGATTGCGGCAGTTCACCCTTGGTGTCGGCAATGGCCTGTCGCGAACCGAACTCACCCAGGTGCGCCGTACCGACGTTGAGCACCACGCCGATTGACGGCGGCGCGATGGCGGCCAGTTCCGCGATGTTTCCGGGGCGCCGAGCCGACAGCTCCAGCACCAGAAACCTGGTCGAATCCGTCGCCCGCAGCACGGTCCAGGGATGGCCTAGCTCGTTGTTGAAGGATCCGGGTGGCGCCACCACCTCACCGAGCGGCTCGAGCACCGCGGCGATGAGATCCTTCGTCGACGTCTTGCCCGACGAGCCGGTGACACCCACGATGCGCAGCCCACGCCCCGAGAGCCGTCGGGCCACCTCGGCCGCCAGCGCTGCGGTGGCGGCCAGCACCGCGGCACCCGACCCATCCGAATCATGTTCCAGCGCAGATACTTCGGTACGCGCTACGCCAGTCGGCGGCACCACGATGGCGGGCACACCCACCGGCCTGGCGGCCAGCACGACCACGGCACCCGCCGCGATCGCACCCTCGGCATGATCGTGACCATCAACCCGGGCACCCGGCAGCGCCAAGAACAGTCCACCGGGTCCCACCTGGCGTGAATCGAATTCGACGGTGCCTGTGACGGTGGTATGCAGGGCTTCCTCGGCACTGATTCCGTCGAGACGTCCACCGACGATCTCCGCGATCTCGGCGACAGTCATCTCAATCATTCAGACTCCCGAGTCCTTTCGAGCTTTCCAGCCCTTCCAGCGCGACACGAAGCTCCACCCGGTCATCGAACGGGACCGAAACCGCGCCGACGCGCTGCCCGCTCTCGTGCCCCTTGCCCGCGATCAGGACGGTATCCCCCGGGTGCGCCCACCGTGCGGCGAAGCCGATAGCGGCACGCCGGTCGCCGATCTCGATCACCTCGGCATCTGAACCAGTTGTGCCGGAGACAATTTCCGCGCGAATCGCGGATGGTTCCTCGTCGCGCGGGTTGTCATCGGTAACCACCACGAGATCGGCCAGCTCGGCTGCCACCTGCCCCATATCGGCACGCTTGCCACGGTCGCGGTTACCGCCCGCGCCGAACACCACCCCCAGCCGTCCGTCTCGATGGCTGCGCAGACTCTCCAGGACGGCGCGCAGGGCGCCCGGTTTGTGGGCATAGTCGACAACAGCGAGAAACGGCTGGCCTGCGACCACCGACTCCATACGTCCGGGCACACCGGCGATCGCGATCCCCGGCGCCGCCGTCACCGCTGCGATCCCGAGCAATTCCAAGATCGCAATGGCCACAAGACAATTGGCCACATTGTAGTGACCCGGCAATGCGATACCGAGCTCAACGCTGCCTGCCGGACCATTCGCGGTAAACCGCTGACCGCCGTCGGGGCCGCCCGCCACGTCCGTGCAGGTCCAGTCCGCGACGGCACCGGCGCCCGAGCTCACCGTGACGGTGCCGGGACCCGCCGCGCGCGCCAGTTCGGCCATGGCACGCCCGGCGTCATCATCGACACAAATGACCGAGCGCTGCGCCCGCTGCGGCGAATCACGCTGGAACAGCCGGGCCTTCGTCGCGAAGTAATCCTCCATACTGGGATGAAAGTCCAGGTGGTCTCGCGAAAGATTCGTGAACGCCCCCACCGCGAAACGCGTACCGTCCACACGGTTGAGGGCCAGCGCATGACTGGAAACCTCCATGACCACGGTGTCCACGCCACGCTGCACCATCTCGGCCAACAACTCCTGCAGAGCGGGCGCCTCGGGTGTGGTCAGGGCGCTGGGGACATCCTCGCCGTCGATGCGTACCCCGACTGTGCCGATGAGACCGACCCGCTTGCCCGCCGCCCGCAGCCCTGCCTCGACCAGATAGGTGGTTGTGGTCTTCCCGGAGGTTCCGGTGACACCGACCACCTCCAGCTGGCGGGAAGGCTCCCCGTAGACCTTCGCCGCAAGCGCACCGAGGACCGCGCGCGGAATCGGATGGACCAATACCGCGATATCCGAGAAATCCGGGCTCTGCTCGGCCAGCAGCTGCGCCCCGGCGGCATCCGTCAGCACGGCAGTAGCTCCCGCAGCGATCGCCTCGGACGCGAACTGTGCGCCATGGGCGCTACTACCGGGCAGCGCCGCGAAGAGGTCACCCGCCCGCGCGTCCTGGGCTCGCAGCGTGACGCCGGTGACGGTCGCGGCACTGGGCCCACGCAGTTCCGCCGAGATCAATGAGGCGAGGTCGGCGACCGGTTGCGGGCGCGTTGAGGGAAGGAACCGGTGGGTTCCGGATGCCGCCACCTGCGATCACCTCCTGCCGTTCTTCTGCTGCCCATGGCCTCCGGGCGTCAAACGACAGTACCGGGCGAGCAGTCGTCCCCTCATCGGATGAGGACCGGCTCAGGTCGCCTGCAAGATCAACGGTGGTCCGGGATCGGGTGACAACGGCACGTTTTGGCGCCGCATCAACCACGACGCGATGTTGTGGAACAGCGGGGCCGCAGTCATGTGCGGCGATCCGTCGGACCCGCGTTTCGGCGCGTTCATCTCGATACCGATGACGTACCGGGGATCATCGGTGGTGGCGATGCCGGCGAAGGTGATCCAGTAGACGTCGTCGAAGTAGCACCCGCAGGCCGGGTTGATCTGCTGGGCGGTGCCGGTCTTGCCGCTCAGCTGGTAGCCCTCGACAGCGCCGGACGCGCCGGTGCCGTTCTGGATCTGACGCGCATCCGGTTGCAGCACCGCGCGCAGCATGTTCCGCACGGTGCGCGCGGTTCCGGCGTTGACCACCTGTACCGGCTCGGGGCGTGGCTCTTCCTTACGGGTGCCATCAGGTGCGGTGATGCTCTTGACGATGCGCGGCGGCATCCGCACTCCGTCGTTGGCGATCGCCTGATACATACCCGTCATCTGCAGCAGCGTCATCGACAAGCCCTGGCCGATCGGCAGGTTCGAGAAGGTGCTGCCCGACCACTGCTCGATCGGCGGCACGATGCCCGAGCTTTCGCCGGGCAGGCCGACGCCCGTGCGCTGGCCCAGACCGAACTTGTCCACCAGATCCATGAACCGTTCCGGGCCGACCCGCTGGGCCAGCATCAGCGTGCCCACGTTGGACGATTTCCCAAAGACACCGGTAGTGGTGAACGGCACTGTTCCGTGTGGCCACGCATCCCGCACGGTGACGCCACCCATGTTGATAGAACCTGGAACCTGCAAGACCTCATCGGGATTGGACAGATCGTTCTCGATCACCGCCGAGGCGGTGATGACCTTGTTGACCGATCCGGGCTCGAACGGTGAAGACACCGACAGATTGCCCATCTCGCGGTTGCCCTGCTTACCGAGGTTCTGCGACGGATCAAAGGTGTTGTCGTTGGCCATGGCCAGGACCTCACCGGTCTTGGAATCAAGTACGACCGCCGACACCGTCCGCGCCTCGGACAGGTCCTTGGCCTGCTGAACCTGCTGCTGCACGTAGAACTGGATGTCGTTGTCCAGTGTGAGCTCGACGGTGGATCCGTTGACGGCATTGTGGCGGTCCCGATAACTGCCGGGAATCACCGCGCCATCGGAGCCGCGGTCGTAGGTTTGGGAACCGTCCTTACCGGCCAGCGCGCTGTCCAGCGAATCCTCAAGCCCGAGAAGGCCGTACCCCTCCCAGTCGATGCTGCCCACAATATTGGCGGCCAGCGATCCGCCGGGATACTGGCGAATGTCCTGCCGCTCGGCGCCCACCTCGGGGAATTCTTTGACGATCTCGGCGGCGATCGCCGGGTCTACCGAACGCGCCAGGTACGCAAAGGTGTCGTCGCTGCGGATCTTCTTCAGCAGGCTCTTGGCATCGGGCTTGTTTCCGAGCTTGGCCGACACTCCGGCAGCGATATCCTGCAGCCGCCGTTCCGGATCGACCGCCCGTGTTTTCGCCGCCGCGGCCTTGACGGCGTCGCTCTTCCCGGGGTCCTGGAGGATTTTCAGGCTTTCCTCCCACGACTTCTTGAGCTGCTCACGAATCTTCTTCGGCTGGAAGGTGAGAGCACGAGCCTCGATGGTGAAAGCCAGTTTGTTGCCCACGCGGTCAACGATGGTGCCACGCAACGCCTTCTCGGTCTCGGTGACCTTCAGCTGTCCCGAGGCCTCGGCACGCAGACCCGCCGCGCGCGGTCCCTGCAGAGTGAACAACTGAAGGGCGACGACGGCCAACGTCAGAAAAATGATGATGTTGCCCGTGCGATGGCGGAAAGCGAATCCAGCGGTCCGCGACACGGCAGACGCCGGACGCCGGACACGGCGAGCGCCGACCGGCCGGGAGCGATCCTGCCGGTTCACGCCGTCGGGTGGGGACTCGTTGTTGCCACGGGATTGAATTGTTCCCCGGTAACTGGAGAATTCGCGATATTTGATGCTTGCGGCGCGTCGGCCACAGGGGGCGGTATCACGGCGGCGGGGTCCGGTGCGGCGACCACAGGAGCGGGCATGACCGGAGCCGGCGGCGCCAAGACAGGTTCCTGCCCCGCAGGAGCTTCCACTACAGGCGCGGGTACCGCGGCCGGCGGGGGCATGTGGGGCACCACAGCCACCGGAGGCGGTACGGGTGGCAGCTGTACGGGGACCTCGACCGAGTTACCGGCCTTAGGAACGGCATCGGCGTCGTCGGGGATCACGGAGTTCAGCGGTGCCGGCGCAACACCCTCAGCTGGTTTCGGGGCGCCCACCAGCAGCCAATTGCCCTGCGGGTCCCGTACCAGATGCGCGATATCACGCGATGGGATCATGCCGAGGTCGCGCGCCGAATCCGCCAGCGCCGGCGCCGATTCCGCACGCAGCACATCGCGCTCGAGGGCTTCCTTGCGTTGCAGCAGCTGCTCGTTGGTGCGCCGCTGAGTGCCCAGCTGATAGGAGCGTTCCGCGGCGTCGGTCGAGAGCCACAATGTGATGGCCAAGCCGACACCCAGGGCACCGATAACCAACACAACGAATGGCACCTTGGCGATCCACACATGCGGCCGCAGGTCCACCTCGGAGAGGCGGGTAAGGATCCGTTCGCGTAGCGGTATCCGAATGACTTTGGGCGCTTTGGCCTTACGGGCCTTCGCGCGGGCCTTCGCCTGTTGTGTGCTGGTCGCCGGGCGGATCTTCTCGGGAGCCTTGCGCTGCACCGGGATCGGCATGGTCTGCGGGGCAGAACGGCGCGGACGCGGCGACGGGCCGGCGCCGACCGACTTGGGAGCGGCACCACGACGTTTAGCGGGCTTGGCGGGATTGCTCTTCTTGGGGGACTCGCCGGCTTTCTTGCGCACCCCAATCATGCGCTCCTCCTGTCCGCAACTCGTTCGATTGCCCGCAACCGCACCGGCGCGCTCCGTGGATTGACTTCTATTTCCGCATCGTCGGCCCGCTCGGCACCGCGGGTGATCGCCGCGAACTCCGGCGCGTCACCGGGCAGCTCGACCGGTAGGTCGATCGGTGACCGAGATGCGATGGCGGCCGCAAATTCCGCCTTGACGATCTTGTCCTCCAGCGACTGATACGCCATGACCGCGATACGACCACCCGGACGCAGCGCTGCCATGGCGGTAGGTATCGCGGCCGCAAGGGATTCGAGCTCGGCGTTGACTGCTATCCGCAGTGCCTGGAAGGTTCTTTTCGCCGGATGACCCCCGGTACGACGGGTGGCCGCCGGGATGGTGTCGTACAGCAGCTCAACCAACTGCGCGCTGTGCGTAAAGGGTTGGGCGGCGCGGCGCCGGACGACCTCGTCTGCAATTCGCCGCGCGAAGCGTTCCTCGCCGAATCTACTGAGCACCCTGGATAATTCGGGTGCCGTATAGGTGTTCAAGATGCCGGCGGCGGTCAGCTCGTCGTGCGAATTCATCCGCATGTCCAACGGGGCGTCGACCGAGTAGGCGAAACCACGATCGGCCTGATCGAGCTGCATGGATGACACGCCCAGATCGAAGAGCACTGCGTCAACCGAAGATGTTGCGCGGTAACCCAACCCGTCAAGCGCGTCCGCCAGACCGTCGTAGCGGGTATGCACTCCGGTGAATCGCTTCCCGAAGGCCTCCAGCCGCTTCCGGGCGATCTCAAGGGCATTGGTATCACGATCGAGGCCGATCACCGTCAGGCCCGGCAGCACGGAGAGAAAGTGCTCGGTGTGCCCGCCGGCGCCCAGAGTGGCATCGATCAGCACCGCACCCGCCCCATCCGCGGACCTGGCGGTCAGTGCCGGAGCGAGCAGCTCATAGCAGCGGTTGAGCATGACCGGAACATGGCCAAATCCAGCCCCGGAGCCAGCCGGAAAATCGTTGTCAGACACGGCGGTACCCCTCCGGGAGCGGGAAACGCCCCAATGGGAGCGCTGGTAGGTGCGAGGAGCCCGCGCAGCCCGGTCCCTGCCCGATGGTGCGAACCTGGCGTCGGGGAAGTACGCCAGGGCCGTATCGGACAGAGGCCGCGCTTCGCGGGCTCGCTCAGAAGATGCCATTGAGGGATTCATCGCTGGCCGCCGAGAAGTTCTCTTCGTGTTCCTCCAGGTACTGCTGCCACTTCGCAGCATCCCAAATCTCTAGGTAGTCAACGGATCCGATGACAACGCAGTCCTTGGACAAATCCGCGTATCGCCGGTGATCGGCGGACAAGGTGATGCGCCCCTGCGCATCCGGATGCTGTTCGTCGGTGGCCGCCGCCAGGTTGCGCAGAAAGGCACGGGCCTCAGGGTTGCTCCGAGAAGCCGTGGCGGCCTTACGGGCCAGCTGTTCGAACTCGGCCCGCGGGTAGACGGCGAGGCTGTGGTCCTGGCTTTTGGTAACCATCAACCCTCCCGCTAGCGCGTCCCGAAACTTGGCGGGCAATGTGAGTCGCCCCTTGTCGTCGAGCTTGGGCGTGTAGGTACCGAGAAACACCTCGACACCTCCCTGCCCGGAACCCTTCGGAGCTACCCTTCCCTCCGATAGGCGCCACTTTACCCCACAATCCCCCACTTTGAATCTGATTTGCCGCGTGTCTCCCCACCATGCGCCCACCAGAAGGTCGACGAATGGCTTCGACATGCTGTTTCCCCAGGTCAAACCCGTGGGGGCGAGTGGGGCACCGGTATCCGGACGAGTTGATAACGATTTGGCCTGCACGGGCGAACAGGCTTGCGAGCGATCACCCCATGGCGAGTCGTCCCACAGTGGGACCGCTCAGGCAGCAACGCATACAGCAACAGACCCGCGCCGACTGCGCGGGTCTGTGAGTCCGGACTGCTTTAGATGAGGTTTGTCAGTTGTCGAAGCGGCGACGGAACCGCTCTTCCATGCGCTGCGCGAACGATCCGGCGGCGCGGGGGCGACGGGTGCGGCCGCTGGATGCGCCCGGTCCCCCTTGCCCGGCGGCACTCGCCTCGGAGCGCCGGCTTCCGATGATCGCGAAAACCGCGGCCCCGAACATGACGACGAATCCGATCACGCTCAGGACCGGGAAGTTTCCGATCTGAGTGGCGGGCACGGCGACACCGATCACCAACATCGCCAAGCCGATGCAGAAGAGCGCCGCACCCTGCAGACGGCGGCGACCGGAGGTCGCGCCCAGGCGTCCTCCACGCACGCTCGACGCAAACTTGGGGTCCTCCGCGTACAGCGCGCTCTCGATCTGGTCGAGCATGCGCTGCTCGTGCTCGGAGAGTGGCATCGGTCCCTCCCTCTGGCGCATCGCAACCGGTTGAGTATGTCGTGTCGTTTTATCAAGGGTGCCGCGGTTACAACACCCTCACGTTCATAATACGAGGTGAATACCCGCTATACCACCCGGTTCACCCACCAATCTCCCAGCCACACCGACCGGGCAACCGACACGGCGCGGCGCGCCGACGGACTCGGCGAAAACAGAGACAACGCCCAGGAATGGGCAGAGCGTGATAAACCCGGCGGTACACCCGAAGCCCACAGAGAAACCAAGAGGACGCACGTTGACGACCTTCCTGGCCGACTTGTCGCAACGCGATATGCAGCGCAGGCTCAGCGAAGCGCTCCGTGTCTACGTCATCGCCATGGGCTATCCGCATGGCACCGAGGACCAGCGTGCTCCGATGTGGCTCGAACACAGCCGCAGACGGGGCTGGCAGGCGGCCGCGATCTTTGATTCTCCGGTCGACCCATCCTCTGACAGCGCCGGATCCGTCCAGGATCGCATGGACCAGGCACGCATCGTCGGAATCGCCTATGGCTACCGCGGTGCCGCCGACCAGTGGTGGCACCAACAGGTCAGCCAGGGACTACGCAAGTCCGGGGTGCCCCGCGACCACATCAGCGCCCTGCTCGATCAGTATTTCGAGCTGACGGAGTTGCACGTCGACCCCGGACTCCAGGGCCACGGCTTCGGTGAGGCGTTGGCGCGGCGGCTGCTGGCCGGTCGCTCCGAATCGCATGTGCTGCTGTCGACCCCCGAGATCACCGGCGAGTCCAACCGGGCGTGGCGGTTGTACCGCCGACTCGGGTTCACCGATGTCATCCGGCAACACCAGTTCGCGGGAGACCCCCGACGATTCGCAGTGCTTGGCCGGGCTTTGCCGCTGGAACCCGGATATCGACAGGCCGACGTGACCGCCGTCTGGCACGATGAGCCGCGATGACTAGCCCTGGGCGTGCGGCGCGTATTGCCGCAGTGCTGTTGTTGACGACGTTGCCGCTGCTGTCGGGATGCGTGCGCGTCAAGGCCTCGATGACCGTCACCACCGACGATCACGTCTCGGGGCAGCTGATCGCTGTCGCCAAACCGCAAGGTAAAGACGACAAGGGCCCTCAGCTCGAACGCAACATGTCCTTCGCCCAGAAGGTTCAGGTCAGCGAGTACGAAGAGAACGGCATGGTGGGGTCGCGCGCCATCTTCAACGATCTGACGTTCGCCGAAGTCCCCCAGTTGGCCGGGATGAACAAGAACGCCGCCGGATTCGATCTCACCCTGCGCCGCAACGGCGATGTGGTGGTGCTGGAAGGCCGTGCCGATCTCACCGCACTGGAAGACACCTCAGATGCCGATGTGTCGCTGGCCATTTCGTTTCCCGGCGATATCGAATCCACCAACGGGGAGATGCTCGGCTCCGACGCTGTGCAGTGGAAACTCACTCCCGGCGTGGTCAGCACGTTCACCGCGACCTCCCGCTACACCGACCCCAGCACGCGCTCCTTCAACGGAGCCGCGATCTTCATAACGATTTCCGCCCTGCTAATCGGTGCCCTGGTGGCGTCCCTGGCCTGGCTGGACCGCGATCAGTCCCCGCGGTTTACGCCCGACCAGTTCCCGGAGTAACCCGCACTCCGAGGTTCTCCAGCACCTCGGACGTGGCCCGCGCGAAGTTCAGGGTCATGAAGTGCAGGCACGGAACACCCTCGGCGAGCAGCCGCGCTGCCATCGACGTGGCGACCTCGACACCGACCTTGCGGACCTCGTCGCGGTCCTCTTCGGGTCCATCCCCGGCGGCACGCAAGAGCTGTTCTTCCAGAGCAGCGGGCAGCGTGGACGAGGAGAGCTCCGCCTGCCGGCGCACCGACCGCAGCGACGTAATGGGCATCAGCCCGGGAACGATCGGCTTGGCGCCCTGTTCGGGGTCGGCGGCCGCCACCCGATCACGCAATCGCAGGTAGTCGTCGACGTCGAAAAACATCTGGGTGATGGAGTACTCCGCTCCGGCCCGCAGCTTGTTCACCAGATTGGCCGTGTCGCGCTCCAGATCGATCGCCTGCGGATGGCCCTCCGGGAAAGAGGCGACACCTACGTGGAAGTCACCCAGGTCACGAACCAGCCGCACCAATTCCTCGGCATAGGTCAGGCCACCGGGGTGCGGAATCCATTCAGCATTCACATCCCCAGCCGGATCGCCCCGCAGGGCAAGGATATTGGTGATGCCACGGTCCACATATGCGCCCACCATGGCACGCAACTCTTCGACGGTGTGCCCGACGGCCGTCAGGTGCGCAACCGGCAGCAAGGTGGTGTTCTCGGCCAGCTCACCGGTCACCCGCACCGTGCGATCACGCGTGGAGCCGCCCGCTCCATAGGTCACCGAGACGAACACCGGCTGATACCGCTCGAAAACTCTTGCCGCCCGCCACAACCGCGCCTCGGCGGCCTCGTCGCGAGGTGGCATGAACTCCACCGAGAACGCGACATCACCCGGCTGAACCCCGGCCAGTCGATCGGCGATCGACCCCGGATCCTGCAGCTCGGCGACCGATGCGTCATGGTCGAGCGGGTTGGTTGTCACCCGTTCAGGATAGGTGGGATTACTCTAGGTTCACTCTCGGAGACCTGTAGGCATCCGGGACCCACCACCACACCCTGAGAGGACGCACCGCTGAGTGTCAACGTAGCCGCTGCCAACGCCCGGCACCTGACCGACGCGGTAAGCGACCAACTGAGCCAGTTCCTGGCCGAATGCCGTGAGCACACCGCGCATATCGGCCCGAACTATGAGCATGCGATCACAGCCCTCGACCGGTTTGTGCTGCGTGGCGGCAAGCGGCTGCGACCGGCGTTCGCCTACTGGGGCTGGCGAGCGGTCACCGACGACCCCGACCCGTGGAACCCCGAGGTGCTGCGGGTGTGTGCCGCGCTGGAACTGCTGCACACCTGCGCGCTCATCCACGACGACGTCATCGACAGCTCCGCCACCCGGCGCGGCGAACCCACCATCCATATCGAATTCGCCGCCCTGCACCGTGAGAACGGCTGGTCCGGCTCCCCCGAACAGTTCGGCATATCCGCGGCGATCCTGCTCGGCGATCTGGCACTCACCTGGGCTGATGACATGGTGGTCGGCGCACAGCTGTCCCCTCAGGCCCATGCGAGGGCCCGGGGTGTGTGGTCGATCCTGCGCAGCGAGGTGCTCGGCGGCCAATATCTGGACATCCTGTCCGAATCCTCGGGCGACGAGTCCGTCGAGACCGCCATGCGCGTCATCCGCTTCAAAACCGCCGGCTACACGGTGCAGCGGCCCCTGCAGCTGGGTGTCGCGATCGCGGCCGAGAACCCGGAGATCTCGCGACTTCTCGGTGACGTCGGACTGGATATCGGTGTCGCGTTCCAGCTGCGCGACGATGTGCTCGGGGTATTCGGGGATCCCAAGGTGACCGGAAAACCCGCCGGGGACGACCTGCGTTCCGGAAAGCGCACCGTGCTGCTGGCCGAAGCCCTGCGTCTGGCACGCCTCAACGACAACGCCGCCGAGGACATGCTTCACTCCTGGATCGGCACGCCACTCACCGATCATCAGGTCGCCGAAATGTGTTCACTCATCGTCGACTTGGGTGCACTCGCGGCAGTGGAGTCTCGTATCGAGGAACACACGCACCGCGCGCTGGAGCAGCTGTCCGGCGCCGATATCGCCGATGATGCCCGTGTCGCGCTGTCCGATCTCGTCCGATTGGTGTCCAACCGGAGCGCATGATCACGTGAGCACATCATCAAAGGCGGTGCAGCCTCCCCTGGAACCGAACCCTGAACCGGCACCTGCGGTACTCGATCCGGGTGCCGGGTGGACAGCAGCCTTCCTGAGGTCCCCCGCCGGCCGCGCGGCAGTCACCGGATTCGGTGGCGCCATCCTCATCGCCATCGGCGGACTGGGTGCGGGTAGCACCCGGCAGCACGACCCGCTGCTGGAATCGGTTGGGCTGTCCTGGTTGCGTTTCGGCCACGGGTTGGTGGTGTCCTCGATCTGCATGTGGCTCGGAGTGGTCCTCATGCTGCTGGCGTGGCTCGGGCTGGGCCGCCACGTGATCGCGGGCAAGGTGACCAAAGAGTCCCTCCTGGTCGTCATTCCGTGCTGGCTACTGCCACTGCTCGCCTCGGTTCCGGTGTTCAGTCGGGATGCCTACTCCTATCTTGCGCAGGGCGCGTTGCTACGCGACGGATTCGATCCCTATCTGGTGGGCCCGGTCGAAAACCCGAACGCGTTGCTAGAGAACGTCAGTCCGATCTGGTCCACCACCACCGCGCCGTATGGACCACTGTTCATCCTCATCGCACGATTTGTCACTCAGATCGTCGGTGATGATGTGGTGGCCGGAACCATGCTGCTGCGCCTGTGCATGCTGCCCGGATTGGCGCTGCTGGTGTGGGCCACCCCTCGAGTCGCCCGCTGCCTTTCGGCCAACGCCAGCAAGGCGTTGTGGATCTGTGTGCTCAACCCGCTGGTGATCATCCATCTGATGGGCGGTGTACACAACGAGATGCTGATGGTCGGCCTGATGATGGCAGGCATTGCCCTCGTCCTTGAGCGCCACCATGTTTGGGGCATATCGGTGGTCGCGTTAGCGGTGGCTGTCAAGGCCACCGCGGGTCTTGCGTTGCCTTTCCTGGTGTGGATCTGGATGCGTCGTCTGGTCGAGAAGGCCGATGCGGACTCCCCACAGCGCCACCCGGTGACCGCGTTCGCGATGGCATCGGCAGCCTCGGTGTCCGTCGTCGTCGCGGTGTTCGCGGTGTTGTCCTGGATCGCCGGCGTCGGCCTGGGATGGCTGACCGCCCTGGCCGGTTCGGTGAAGATCATCAACTGGCTGACAGTGCCGACCGCCGTCGCCAACATCATCAACGTCGTCGCCGGTCTTTTCGTGACCGTCAATTTCGATGCTCTTCTGGAGATCACCCGCATCATCGGGGTTATGGTCATCGCGGTCAGCCTGCCCGTGGTGTGGTGGCGGCACCGACACAACGATCGCGACGCGATGTTCGGGATCCTGTGGGCCATGGTGATCGTGGTGCTCATGGCACCGGCGGCACTCCCCTGGTACTACACCTGGCCGCTGGCCATCGCAGCGCCGCTGCTGCAATCACGCATCGCGATCGCAGCCATCGCCGGGTTCTCTACCTGGATCATGGTGATCTTCAAACCCGATGGCTCCCACGGCATGTACGTGTGGATACATGTACTGATCGCGGCAACCTGCGCTGCCATCGCCTGGCGGATGATCAACACCGCGCCGGAAGCTCGCGATCCCCGCGAGTACTAGTAGGCCATCGCCTGCGCCCGCCGCAGCACCTCGCGGGCCTGGTGACCATGCAGCGCATCGACCGGGCGGGCCGCCTCGATTCGTTCGGTGGTGCCGTCACGGGTCACAGTGAGCGACTCGTCACCGGTGAACAGCCAACGCATGATTTCGGGCTCGTGATATCCCCCGTCCCGCAGCACCGAGAGCAGCCCGAACAGATGCTTCACCACAGGACCTTCGGGGCTGAAAAAGATGACGGGAACCTTGATTTCGCCATCGCGTCGCACTGCGATGAGTTCACCGTCGCGCAAGTACTGCTGAACCTTGGAAACCGGTACCCGCAGGCGTGTGGCCACCTCTTTGAGGGAGAACAGCGGCTCGTCGGCGTCGAGGGTGTCGGCAACGTATGGAATGGCGCTCATAACGAATGACGCTAGTCGCCTCGCACGCCACCGTCGCCCAAAAGCGTCCTCCGGGTGTGGTGACGCGCGTAACCTTCGGACCGTGACGAGTTCCGGCGATCCGACATCGGTCACCCACAGCGAGTACTACCCCTACCCCGTCGAGAAGGTCTGGGATGTTCTCGTTTCCCTAGAGCTCACCGCTTCACAGGTGAAAGAGGTCAACGACGCACCCGTCGAGGTCGGCGAGACACGCGTCCTGATCACCCATCCGCAGCCCGCCGCCGGCTTCGATGGCGTGCTGCGGACCACCTACACCAGGGTGGTGCCTCACGAGCACATCGAACAGGTGTTGACCGCCCCGGGAATCGAAGTGACCTCCCGCTGGAACCTGCTCCCGGAGCCCGGCGGCACCCGGCTGCGCGTCACGTACAGCCGGTTCGACCCGGCCATTGCCCTGCACCGTCAATGGCGGACCATGCTGTTCTCGGGCGCCGGGCCGATGCTCAACTCCGTCCGCGAAATGCTCGACAAGCGGCGCTGACGCCAGGGCACTCCCGCATCACTGGATACCATCGATGCGATGACATCGCCCAAGACCCCGACCCACCGCCACGATCCGATGATCGGGACGGTGCTCGACAGTCGGTACCGCATTGAGGCGCCGATTGCGACAGGCGGCATGTCGACCGTGTATCGGGGGCTGGATACCCGGTTGGACCGCCCGGTCGCCGTGAAGGTGATGGACAGCCGCTACGCCTCCGACACGGGGTTTCTGGCACGGTTCCGGCTCGAAGCCCGGGCCGTCGCACGATTGCGCCACCCAGGGCTGGTGGCCGTGTTCGATCAGGGCATGGACGGTAAGCACCCCTTCCTGGTGATGGAGCTGATCGACGGCGGCACCCTGCGCGAGTTGTTGCGCGAACGTGGACCCATGCCGCCCCATGCCGTGGCCGCGGTGTTCAATCCGCTGCTCGGCGGCTTGGCGGTCGCACACCGATCGGGACTGGTGCACCGCGACGTCAAACCCGAGAACGTGCTGATTTCTGACGACGGCGAGGTCAAGCTCGCCGATTTCGGGCTGGTGCGTGCCGTCGCCGAGGCCGGAATCACCTCGACCAGCGTGATCTTGGGCACCGCGGCGTACCTGTCTCCCGAGCAGGTGCGCACCGGCTCGGCCGGCCCACGCAGCGATGTCTATTCGGCGGGCATCCTGATGTACGAATTGCTCACCGGTTCAACACCGTTCACCGGGGATACACCGTTGGCACTGGCCTATCAACGCATCGATCGCGATGTACAGGCACCCAGTGAGGCCATCGACGGCATTCCGGAAGAGTTCGACGAACTGGTGCTGCGCGCCACCTCCCGCGACCCGGACGCGCGCTACGCCGACGCCGCACAGATGGGCGCCGAGCTGGACGCCATCGCCGCGGATCTGCAACTGCCCACCTTCCGCGTCCCCGCGCCCCGGGATTCCAAACAGCATGTCGCCGAACAGCTTTACCGCAGCCGACTGATCGAGACCGGCGGACGCACCACAGGCAATCTCAGCGCCCCCGGCAAAGCAGATGCCGCCGACACCGCCTCGGCCGCCGCGGCCCTGGGTGTCTCACCACGGCCCAGCGTCTCGGCACGTCCCAAGGTGCCCAATCCCACGCGGATGATGGACCCGGTGCCCGCCTACGATCCCCAATACGATCCCGAATTCGACAGTGACCCTGACGAATCAGCGTTCTTCGCCGATATCGATGACTCGGAGTACCGGTACGAGCGTCAGCAGAGCCGCCGCGCGATCTTCATGTGGCTGGTGATCGTCCTGATCATCACCACGTCGGTGGCGGCGGGATGCTGGTCGCTGGGCGCCAACATCACCAACCTGCTTTAATCCCTGAGCATCTCCGCGACGAGGAACGCCAGCTCCAGCGACTGCTGGGTGTTCAGACGCGGATCGCACGCGGTTTCGTAACGACCGGCCAGATCGTCATCCGAAATGTCCTGTGCCCCACCGAGACATTCGGTGACGTTCTCACCGGTGATCTCGACGTGAATACCACCGGGATGCGTGCCGAGCGCGTTGTGCACCTCGAAGTATCCCTGCACCTCATCGACGATCCGATCGAAGTGCCGCGTCTTGTAACCGCTGGGCGACTCGTGGGTGTTGCCGTGCATCGGGTCACACTGCCAAACGACCTGATGCCCGGTCGCCCGAACCTTCTCGATGATCGGCGGTAGCAGATCGCGCACCTTCGAGTTACCCATCCGCGAGACGAACGTCAGGCGGCCCGGCTTGTTGTGCGGGTCAAGGCGTTCCACGTATTCGACGGCCTGATCGGGCGTAGTGGTCGGGCCGATCTTCATCCCGATCGGGTTCGCGATGATCTCCGCGAAGGCCACATGCGCGTGATCGAGCTGCCGCGTGCGATCGCCGATCCACAGGTAGTGCGCCGACAGGTCGTACAGTGCCGGCTCGCCGTTCTCGTCCTCTGACAAACGCAGCATGGCGCGCTCGTAGTCGAGCACCAGCGCCTCGTGGCTGGCGTAGATCTCGGCGGTGTCCAGGTTCGAATCCGCCACGCCGCAAGCACTCATGAACTTCAGCCCGCGATCGATCTCGGAGGCCAGTGCCTCGTACCGGGCACCGGCAGGTGAGGTACGGACGAATTCGCGGTTCCAGTCGTGCACCAGTGCCAGCGAGGCCATCCCCGAGCCGGTTACCGCGCGCACCAGGTTCATCGCGGCGCTGGCGTTCGCGTAGGCGCGCACCAGACGCGACGGGTCGTGCTCACGCAGTGCCGCATCGGGGGCGAATCCGTTCACCATGTCGCCGCGGTAGGACCGCAGCCCCAGTGCGTCGGTGTCGGAGCTGCGCGGCTTGGCGTACTGGCCGGCGATACGGGCCAGCTTCACCACCGGCATGCTCGATCCGTACGTCAGCACCACCGCCATCTGCAGCAGTGCGCGGATGTTGGCCCGGATATGCGGCTCGGTGTTGTCGGCGAAGGTCTCGGCGCAGTCGCCGCCCTGCAGCAGGAATGCCTCACCACGTGCTACCTGGGCCAGCTGGCCCTGCAAACGCTGGATCTCCGCGGGGACGGTGATCGGGGGCACGCTTTCCAGCACGGTCCGCATGGCGGCGGCCTGATTCGCGGGCCAGCTCGGCTGCTGAGCAGCGGGTTTGGCGAGCGCGGCATCCAGGCGCTGACGCAGATCGGCCGGGAGCGGCGGCAGCTCCGGCAATTGGTCGATGGGGACGTCGACTGTCCAGTTCACGTACCCATCTTAACCGCCCCTTACCAGCGGATTTTCACCCGGGATTCGCGGTGATCAACCCGGCGGAACCATCGCGCGGTAGCGGGCCAGGTTGTAGCGGGCATCAACCAGGGCATCGTGTGAGTCGGCGGGCCGTTTCGGCACCGCCGGGCGGCCCAGCTCGTACCACAGCTGCTTGAGTTCAAGGGTGAACCGGGGAACCGGCTGCGGCAGCTCCGTCATGGCCCCCCACAGCTGACACAGCGCCACGTGGTCATACGCACCCACCCAGGCCCACAGCTCGATCGGATCGGCCGGCCCGCCACCGTTCAGTCCGAGGAACTCGGCCAGCTCGTCGCGAATCTGCCCGCGTGAGCGCCACAGCGGCGACGACAGCGCGGGCAGTTTGGGCAGGACGTTCTGGCGCACCCACGGACCCGCCTGCTGCGGGTCGAAGGCGGTGGAGACGGCGTAGTACTCACGGCCGTCTTCGCACACCATCCCGATGGAGATGAGTTCGATGGTGCGGCCATCGTCGATGAACTCGGTGTCGTAGAAGTAACGCACGCGGGCCGCCTAGTTGTGCGCCGGAGAAGCCGGCGCCAGCTCATCGGCCTGTGTCGGCTCATCCTCGCGCACAACATCGTTCACGTCCGCCGGATCACGCCGCAGCCATATCCAACTGGCCACGAGCACCCCGAGATGAACGAACACATACAGACTGGGGATCAGATCGTTCAAGACGCCACCGGGTCGTAACGTCAACGCGCCGGAGTCCGGCGTCTTGCCGCTCAGGCTGGTGAACCACGCCGCGAACACCGCACAGAATGCCCACATCGTGATCGCGGACGCCCGTTTACCCAGCACGTAGCCGCGGTAGCCCAGATGAACGACCAATGGCACGAACCACACCCAGTGATGGCTCCAGCTGAACGGCGAGGCCGCAGCCGATGCCATGCCCACGATCGAGATCGCCAGCAGCAGCTGATCGCGCCGGTAGGCCAGGACCGCGACCACCAGGCTCGCCACGATCACCAGCACCGACAGTGCGGTGGCCGTTCCGGCCGACAGGTTCAATCTGAGAAAAAGCCCGCTGATGCTGGTGCTCGCGGTGGGATCGCGGGTGATGCGGCTGATCTTCTCGAAGGCACGGTCCACCCAGTAGTAGTGCGAGGCGGACGGCAGGAAGATGAAACCCAGACCGATGGTGGCGATCAGCGTGATGGCCGCGACGACGGCCGCGCGAATCCGCCCCACCAGGAACAAGAAGACGATGAAGATCATCGGGGTCAGCTTGATGCCGGCCACGATGCCGATACCGATCCCGGCCAGCTTCCACCGTTTGGGCGCCAGGAGGTCCGTCACCACCACAGCCAGGATCAGCAGATTGATCTGGCCAAGCTGGATGGAGAGCCGGACCGGCTCCAGCCACGAAACCAGACCGACCAGCAGGGCCAGCAGCCCCCATAGCCCGGCCTTGGCGGAGACATTCAGCCAGGCCAGCATGCGCCACACCGAGTAGACGAGCAGCGCCGGGAACACCACGAGCGACAGGATCTGCGCGGTGAAATCGGTGATGAAGGCCAGCGGGGTGAATACCAACGCCGCGAACGGGGTGTAGGTGAACAGCAGATCGTCGATCTCGCCGTTGCGCCCGATCGAGTAGAGGTCCAGTCCGTCCAGTACGCGTGTGCCACCGAATCGATACACCAACACATCGATCTGCAGTGCGTATGTCGGCCAGTGAATGAAGACGACCGCGTGCAGCAGCAGGGCGACAGCGAGGACGAGCGGGCCACCCCACGTGATCCATCTGGCAACTCGACGAACGGAGCCGCCGTCCGCGATGGCGGTTTCGTTTATTGAATTCGGCACGGCCCTCGCATCTCTCAGTTCTCCCGCGGGTGGCCTCAAGAGTAACGGTACCGGCGCGGATAGCTGACCCACGCCCCACGGCGAGGTGTTACCTCAGATGCAGGGACGATGCACGGACCCCCGATTAACCGGCGGCGCTCTCCGGGATGCGGTCGGGTTGCTGCGGGGGTTCCGCGGGCTTGTCCTTGAGCGACGCCGCGTAGATGTCGACGTACTCCTGACCGGACAGCTGCATCAGCTCGTACATCACCTCGTCGATGACCGCACGCTCGATGAAGCGGTTTCCGGCCATCCCGTCGAAGCGGGAGAAATCCAGCGGCTTGCCGATTTTCACGGTGACCTTGGAAAAGTGCCAGCGCGCCGTGCCCGGCGGGTTCATCACGTTGGTGCCGACCATCGCGATCGGGATGACGGGCACCCCGGTGGCCAGCGCCATGCGCGCCAGGCCCGTCTTGCCCTTGTAGAGACGGCCGTCCGGGGAGCGGGTGCCTTCGGGGTAGATGCCCAGCAGCTTGCCCTCGCCGAGTAGCCGCTTGGCGGTGCTCAGCGCGTTCTCGGCGGCGTCGGCGCTGGTTCTATCGATCGGGACCTGTCCGGATCCGCCGAAGAAGACCTTCTTGAGCCAGCCCTTGAAACCGGGCTCGGTGAAGTACTCGCTCTTGGCCAGGAAGGTCACCCGCCGCGTGGAGACCAACGGAAGGAAGAAACTGTCGACCACGGCGAGATGGTTTCCGGCCAGGATCGCCGGCCCGGACGATGGAATGTTCTCCAGACCTTCTACCTTGGGCCGGCCCATCAGCTGCAAGATCGGCCCCATGAAGATGTACTTCAGCAGCCAATAGAACATCGCGCGCATCCTCTCCCGATCCCCATGAGCAGCACGGGGCTGGCGCCGAGCTTACCCTCGGCGACGGCGAATCTCCGTGGAGTGTCTAAGGTCCCGGAAATATGGGACGCCATGTCCCAGAACAGGCACGGGTGCTCGTCACTCGTCGATGTCGACCGGGATGGGTTGGTACCCAGTCGATTGCGAGCTCGGCGGCGGGGCCGGGAACGGACTTCGGTAACCACCCTCGGGGCCGTCATCGGGATCGTCAGGACCGCCCGAGCCCTCGGCCTCCAACATTGCCCGCACCACCATCACCAGCGCGAGGCTGTGTTCGGCGATCGTTGCCAACAGCGGGTGATGCTCACCTTCCACCAGGGCCGCCAACGCACAGACCGGGCAGAACAACTGGTTGCACTTTCCGGGAGCGGCACCGTCGGCAGGAGCGCGAGCGGCCTGCCGCAGCGCCGGATCGAGCTTGTCGAGGATCGACGCGGCCAACGCCCGCAGTTCGGGGGCGAGTTCCGGATGGGTACCCGTCACGTAGGCCACACCTCCGGATCCGCTCTAAACCGTATGGTCAGCTCGCCACCGACAAGCCGGGCATCGACAACCACACAGCGCCGCAGCACGGAGGCCAGCCGGACCCGCCGGCGCATCCCATTTGCACCGATGACCAGGTCATCTCCCACCCGGCCGAGGCTCAACGTGGCCGGATCGATCTGCGGTAACTCTAGCCGTAACAGATATACGGTGTCCGCTCCGGACCCGGATTCGCGCTCGACAATGGTGGCCAGCGGCGCCGGAGGCTTGGCCCCATCGCGCCGCCGGACCGACTCGGCCAGTTCACCCAGGGCCTCCGGCCCGATGGGCTCGCGCGGCAGATGCGGCACCAACAGCATCTCCACGTCCCCGATCGCCTCCCCCATCTCATCGAGCACCGCGGCCTGATCGGCGATGCGCTGCATGTACCAGTCGAATGCCGGATGCGCGGGCAGATTGTGGTACTCGTACGAATCATCTTGAATGAGAACCTGATTGACAATCACTTGATCGATGCGCACACCCATCAGCGCCAGCGCCCCCACGGTACGGATGGCCTCGGCCACCACAACCCGTTCGGGAGTCAGCACCAGATGAGCGCCCACCCGTTCGGCGTCCGAAAGCAAGCCCGCAAGCCGATCCGCCGACGCCGCAACGCGTTCCAGTAGTTCGGCCAGTATCTGGGCGCGAGGCGTACCGATACCGCCGAGTCGGCGATGCCGCGGCCAAGCCCGTTCCAGATACATCGCGAAGGTTCCGGGCAGAGTCAGCATGCGCAACGCGTCTGCTGTCGAGGCACAGTCGACTACGACGACATCCCATTCGCCGGTGTCGGCGAGTTGTTGAACCTCATGCAGCCCAAGCATTTCCTGCACACCCGGCAGCGCGGAAAGCTCTTCGGGGGCAAGTGATCCGATGTCCGATTCGGGATACTGCTCGGCGATCGTCGCGGCGATGTCACCCCAACGCTGCTCCAGCAGCCCTAGGGTATCCAGGGCCATCACGTCGAGTTGTCCCCCATACGGGTCCTCGATCACCCGTACGCAATGAGCCCCAGGGGTGGGATCCACCCGGACACCGAAGACGTCGCCGAGGGAGTGCGCTTGGTCGGTCGACACCGCGAGCACACGCTGCCCGGCGCGCGCGTAGCGCACCGCGGTGGCACCGGCCAGCGTCGACTTACCCACACCCCCCTTGCCGACGAAAAGGCCGATGGTGGCTGTCAACGGCGCGTGGACATCGGGGGCGACGTCTGCGGGGTGGGACACGAGATCCTCCCCGACGTCGCTAGCGGTCAGATTCGACTCGCTTCTTCAAATCCTTGAGTGCGGAGTCGGTGATCTTGCGTTCGGCCTTGCGCTTGAGCATTCCGATCATCGGAATTTGAAGGTCGACCGCGAGCTCATACGTCACCTCGGTACCAGACCCCTTGGGCGCCAAGAGGTATGTCCCTTCCAGCGAACGTAAGAGGGAACTCTCCGCCAAGGTCCAGGTGACCTTGCGGCCATCCGGAGACCACACGTACTCCAGGACCTGGGTGTCCTTGAGGACACCGGCGTCCAGCACCAACCGGGCACGTTTGACCCTGCCCTCGGCGTCGGTGTCGAGCACCTCGGTTTCCTTGTACTCCGACACCCATTCCGGGTAGGCGCCGATATCGGCGATCACCGCCATCACTTTGCCGGGTTCGGCATCGATGGCAATCGTTTGGGTAGTCTTCTCAGCCACCTGACAGACGGTACCCTTCTCCCTGGCGCTCGGATACTCCCATCCTGGCAATTCGCCGCAGCCGCGCGAAGGAGAGACGCCCATGAGCCGTCTGGTGGCGAAGGTGCTCGGTGTGCACCAGAGCATCTACATCGCATCGAAAGGCTATCTGGGTCATCACGTTCCGGGAATGGCCCCCAACCTGCTGCTGACCTCCATCGGCGCCAAGACCGGGGCACAGCGCATCAACTCGCTGACCTATGCCAAAGACGGCGACAATCTCGTCATCGTGGCCTCTAACGGTGGCGCGCGGCGTAATCCTGCCTGGTATCACAACCTGAAGGCCCACCCGGAGGTACAGGTGCAATTGGGCCGGCAACGGCGCCGCGTCCGGGCGACGGCACTCCTGCCCGGCGACACGGATTACGAGCGGTTGTGGAAGTTAGCCGACACCAACAACTCTGGCCATTACAGCGCCTACCAGCGAGCGACGTCCCGCCCCATCCCGCTGGTCGTGCTCGCTGCCGCCTGATCAGACCTGCGGCACCCACGATTCGCCGATTGTCCGGCCTGCCTCGAGCCGCTGCTTGACCCCGAAGGCGAACCGCTTGCCGGTGACCCGACGCGCATGATTGAGCTGGGCCAGATTCAGCTTGGCCACCTGTGCGGCGCTGGCTCCGGTCGGCTCTGCGTGCAGGAAGTAGTGCAGGATCGCCCCGTCCAGCGCGGGCTCCAGCCACACCTCCATTGTTCCGGTGAGCGGCCCGGCAACCGTCCAGCGGATGCCCTTTTCTCCGCGCTCCTCGACAACATTGAGCTGCAGGTCAGGCCACCAACGACGCCAATCAGCGGGGTTCGAGATAGCGCGGCCGATGTCCGCGGGATCCGCGGCGATAAAGGTCTGGTCGGCGACCTGAATGCTGTTCATCGCGCACTAGCTTAAGCCTCGCCGCCGAAGGAAATGCGGCAACGTCTTCGACGATCCTGAGGCCACGACTAGTCTGAGCAGGTGCGAGAGTTCAGCGTTCCTGCCCCCTTCACTGTCGAGGACAACGCATCGGTTGTTCATGCCGTCTACGACTACGAGCGTGAAGACCCCAACCAGGCGGCATTCTCCCGTCTCATCGACGACACGTGGACGCCCGTCACCTACGCGGAGGCCGCCGCGCAGATCCGTGCGGTGGCCAACGGTCTGATCGCCAAGGGCGTGGCGCCCGGGGATCGCGTGGCACTGATCTCGGCGACACGATACGAGTGGACGATCATCGACTACGCAGTGCTGTCGATCGGCGCCATCACGGTTCCCATCTACGAGACGTCCTCGGCCGATCAGGTCCGGTGGGTGCTGCAGGATTCCGCGGCGGTGGCGCTGTTCGTGGAGACCGATGCCCATGCCAAGATCGCCGAAGAACTAGCACCCGAACTCCCCAACCTGCACACCGTGTTTCACATCGCCAGTTCGAGCGCCCCCGCAGCTCTCGATGAGCTCGCCGAGGCTGGGTCCGGTGTTGACCCCGCCGAGCTCAGCGGCCGACTCCGCGCCATCAAGGCCAGCGATCCCGCGACTCTCATCTACACCTCGGGAACCACCGGCCGGCCCAAGGGCTGCCAGCTCACCCACTCCAACCTGGTGTACGAAACCCGCGGTGCACGTGCCGTTTTCCCTGATTACTTGCAGAAGGGCAGCCGGACGCTGATCTTCCTGCCGCTGGCGCACGTACTGGCGCGCGGTATCGCGATGGCGTGCTTCCAGTCCAAGGTCAGCGTCGGATTCACCAGCGACATCAAAACGCTGGTACCGACGTTCGGGATCTTCAAGCCCACCTTCATCGTCTCCGTCCCCCGCATCTTCGAAAAGGTGTACAACACCGCTCGCCAGAACGCCCAAAACGACGGCAAGGGAAAGATTTTCGACGCCGCCGCAGACACCGCCGTCGAGTACAGCCAGGCGCTGGACAACGGCGGACCGGGCATCGTGTTGCGCGCCAAGCGCGCCGCCTTCGACAAGCTCGTATACGGCAAGCTGCGCGCGGCACTCGGCGGAGAATGCGTGGCATCGATCTCCGGTGGAGCGCCGCTGGGGGCCCGACTCGGTCACTTCTACCGCGGCGTCGGCCTGACCATCTACGAGGGCTACGGGCTCACCGAAACGACAGCAGCCTGCGCGGTGAACGTGATCGGTGGGCTCAAGATCGGCAGTGTCGGTAGGCCATTGCCCGGTAACGCCGTGAAGCTCGGCGACGACGGCGAACTACTGGTGTCCGGCGGCGTCGTGTTCAGCGGGTACTGGAACAACCCGACCGCCACCAGCGAGTCGATCGTGGACGGCTGGTTCCACACCGGCGACCTGGGCGCGATCGATGAGGACGGGTTCGTCACGATCACCGGCCGCAAGAAGGAAATCATCGTCACCGCCGGCGGTAAGAACGTCGCACCCGCGGTGCTGGAGGATCAGCTGCGTGCCCATCCGTTGATCAGTCAGGCGATGGCCGTCGGCGACAAGCAGCCGTTCATCGGTGCGCTTATCACCATTGACCCCGAAGCCATCGACGGCTGGAAGCAGCGCAATGGCAAGCCCGCCGAGGCCACCGTCGCCGACCTGGTCCAGGATCCCGATCTGCTCGCGGAGATCGAAACCGCCGTCAAGGCAGCCAATCAGGTTGTCTCCCATGCCGAAGCCATCAAGAAGTTCCGGATCTTGCCGGTTGACTTCACCGAAGCCACCGGCGAGATGACGCCGACGCTCAAGGTGAAGCGCAATGTGGTGGCCGAGAAGTTCGCGGCAGACATCGACGCGATCTACTCGGGGTCACCCGAGTAGATCGCCCATCCCTGGACCTTATGCGGAGCCGCTGACCAACTCGGCGAACCGGGCGGCCTGGTGATCCCAGCGCCAGTTGTCGGTCACCCAGGTGCGCCCCGCCTCCCCCATAGCAGCGGCCCGCACGGGATCGGACAGAATCTTGACGATGGCGTCCGTGATCGCGGGTACCGATCTGCCATCGACGACAAACCCCGTCTCGCCGTCACACACGGTTTCCGGTGCGCCCCCCGAGTTTCCGGCAACCACCGGGACACCGCAGGCCGACGCCTCCAGAAACACTATCCCTAGGCCCTCCACGTCGAGCCCCGCTCCGCGGGTACGGCAGGGCATCGCGAAGACATCGCCCATCGCGTGATGCGCAGGTAGCTCCTCCCATGGCACACCGCCGGTGAACACCACATGCTCATCGACACCGACTCGACTGGCCAACGCCCGCAACGGTTCCGCGGACGGACCGCCGCCCACGATCACCAGCGCCGCGCCGTCGACGCGCTCCCGGATCGCCGGCAGCGCCTCGATGAGCATGTCTTGCCCCTTACGCGGAACGAGCCGGGAGACGCACACGATGGTCGACCGCTGGCCGAGCCCGTAGCGGTGCCGCAGCTCCTCGCGTGCCGCGGGGTCGGGGCGAAACCGGCCGGTGTCAACACCGGAGGGCAGATGTTCCAGTGCCGCACGCGGACCGAAGGCCGCGGCGAAGCGCCCGCGTGTGTAGCGGCTGACATAGGTGATGACATCGGTGCTCTCGCCGATCTGCCGCAGGGCAGACCGTGCCACCGGGAGCATCGACCAGCCGACCTCGTGCCCGTGCGTGCTGGCGGCCGTTACGGCGGCTCCCGCCGCCTTGGCGGCCGACGACAACAGTGCCAATGGCGCGGCCGCGCCGAACCACACCACGTCGGAGTGCTGCGATCTGATGAGATCCACCATGCGCTGGCGTACACCAGGGCTCGGAAGCATCAACGAGGTCGGGTGCCGCACCACCTGATAGTCGGCCGCGGCGTCGTATCGCTCGCATCCTTTCCACCGCGGCGCATAGACGGTCACCTCATGCGATCCGGCCAGGTGGGTCACCAGCTCTTGCAGGTAGGACTGAATACCCCCGGGCCTGGGCGGAAAATCGTTGGTGACCAACAGGATCCGTTGCCGCGGGCCGCCAGGCTGAAATGTCACGACGCCTACCGTAGTGGACGGGAGCCGAGCCAGCTCTGCCACTGCCGAACTAGTGTCGCCTCGTCGATGCCCAATGCCTGCTGGATGGCCACACCCGGCGCACTCGGCGAGATGCCGGCCCCATACCGGTACAGCTGTACCAGCTTCGGTTCGCCGAAGGTTTCGGCCACGTACTGCGCCACCGACCAAGCCTCCTCGTATGCCTGTGTGCGTTTCGTTCCCGGACTCCCGAGGTCGTCGTCAGTGGGCAGATGGTCCGGAATCCGTCCTGCGGCAAGAGCACTGGACAGTGTGGGTGCCGCGTTCCGAAAGGGGGTACCGCTGCCTCGGCGCCCGTTGTAATCGGCCACCCCCTCCACCAACCAGAGAGGTGCATGATCGCCGGTGACCGTACGGGCGGCGGCATGGAAGAGCTCATGACGCAGCACCACACGGAACTGATCCGGTGGCAGTCCTGCCGAGCCCGGTGCAAAAATCACCCGTTGCCCCACCGCGACTCCGCTCTCGACACGGTCGGCGACGGCGGCGGCGGCTATTCCATCGGTATCTTCGCCCCCGACAAGAGCAGCGAATTCGGCGTCTGTATCTGCCGCGACCAGTAGCACTCCCGCCTGCCACTGTGGCCCCCAGAATTCCGACAGCGCCGTCAATGCTCCGGCGATCTCGCCGGCAAGACGTGGCGCCACCGCCGAACCGGGATGCCCGAGCACCACCACCTCCCGGTCCCCCATCCTGCTGCGCGTCTCCACTGCGGGCGCGAACTGCCACGGCACCGCAACCGCGCCGGCGTCGACCAACCGCCAGACGTCGTTATCGTGCAGCACTCCGACGGTGGCAGAGCGCCGGACCGCAACCTTGTCCACTCCGCTGACCGCATAGAACAGCGCCACGTCCAATGTCCATTGCTGTTGCGGTGCAACAGGATCGGCTGGGACGTCGGCGGCCAGCCGATACTCGAATGTGTCTGTCTTCAGCCCCGACAGGTTTTTCTGCAGCCGCCGCTGCGCCTGCTGGGGTCCGCCGGGAACGAAGACGGCATCCAGTGCCGCGATATCACCGCTGCGCAAGCTCGCGGAGTAGCGCGTCAGCAGTGCCTGAATCGCTGCACGCACATCGGCGGCCGGCGCGGCGGGCTGTGCACGACAACCACAGAGAATCAGCAGAACCACCGTGAGCAGCGATGTCCAGCGTGCTCCCCCGGACACCCGCGCGCGACGGCCGCGGCTCAGTAGCGGCGCGCGTTGTAGATCGGGCCGGAGGAGGTGATCGGCGCGACCGCGACGGGAACACCATAGGTGGAGGCGTGCACCATCATGCCGTTGCCGACATAGATACCGGTGTGTGAGGCGTCTCCGTAGAAGTTGATGACGTCACCCGGCTGCAGATCACTCAGCGCCACGGGCGTGCCACCACGGGCGAGCGCCTGGCTGGAGTGCGGCAGCGATACACCCTGCTGCCCGTAGGCCCACATCACCAGGCCCGAGCAGTCGAAGGCGTTGGGTCCGGAACCGCCCCACGAGTAGGGCGCGCCGATCCGGGTCAACGCAGCGGCTACGGCGTTCGCACCGACGGCCGAACCTCCACCACCGACGGCGACTTCCGGTGCGGGCGCAGCGGCCGCAGCCTGCATCAGCGGCTCGGGAGCGTCCGGGGCCTCGCCCGGCTCGGCCGGAGGTGGCGGGGGCACGGGTGCCAGTGCCGCCAGCTGAGCGCGCTGGCCGGGGTTCAGGGTGTTGTACTGCGACTTGACGACCGCGATCTGCACCTGCAGCTGACTCTGCTTGGCCTGCAGCGAGGCGCGAACATTCTTGGCCTGTTCGGCGGCCACCCGGGCCTGCTCGACGGCGTCACGGGACCGTTGCTCGGCTTCATCGGCCGAGGACTGCGCGGCGCGGTAGCTGTCCATCCGGCTACGCATCTCGGTTCCCACCGTGCGCTGCACCGACAACTGGTCGATGAGGTTCTGCGGAGAGTTGGAGGTCAGCACGGCGCCGTAGCCGCTGGTGTTACCACCCATGTACGCGGCGACCATCGCCTTGTTGACATCAACTTGGTACGTGGAGACCGCCATGCGCGCAGCCTTCGCGACAGCCTCATCGGCGAGAACCGCCTTCTCGGCATCACGCTGAGCCGCCAGCTTGGCGTCGAGATCAATCTTCGCCGAGTTAGCTGCTTCGGAGGTTGCCTCAGCCTGGCGAGACAGCTCGTTGAGCTTCTTCACGGCGTCGTTGTTGGGGTCGGCACTCGCAACCTGACCACCCGCAAATACCCCGCCGACCAGCGCGGCAGCAGTCATTGCAAGCATCGTGCGCCGGAGAGGTGAGGGCGTCGATCGATCCGAATGATTTCGAAGAAGACGCCCGACACTCAAGACAACATCCCTTTACTGCAATGTGATCGCCGCGAACTACGGCGCCAATAGGTCTCAGATAGGTTACGAAATGGCATCGACGTTGTCCACCGCAGTGGGAAACGACGTCAGTGTCGCGTAAGTGTCGGTTCTCCTCCCCGTTCCCGGGGTGGGCCATCAAGCACCTGTTTCGAGTGTGCCCTATGCGACTCCGGCATCGGGCGTCTTCGCCGAATCAGGCGTGTCGTAGGTGCGCTGAATCGGCACCAGACGCAGCTTGGGCGCCATCCCGGCCTCGGCCAGGACAGCCAGCGCCGCACGTTCATCGTCGGCAAGCCTCTGAGGCACCCCCAGCAGCACGCTGACCACGCAGTCATCGCATCCCGGGCCGCGCATCGCGCAATCGTCGCAATCGATAAGCATGGCTCCTCCTTTCCCATCAGTCGTTTCTTTCGGGTTCAGGCGGACGGTAACTGCGCCCACCGACAAGTAGGCGTCGCCTGGCACCCTTGCGGTATGACGGAACAGTCGCAACCAGCGCATACCGACCGCCGCCGGGCCGAATCGTTTGGGGGCTCCGCCGACGCCTATGACCGTCACCGCCCCCGGTACCCGCAACCTCTGATCGACGAGCTCGTGTCCGGTGGCCATACCCGCGCCCTCGATGTGGGAGCGGGAACCGGGATCGCGGCTGCACAACTGGCTGCGGCCGGCGCCGAGGTGCTGGCCGTTGAACCGGACGCACGCATGGCACAGATCGCGGCCGCCAAGAGCATCGACGTCGAGGTGGCCACATTCGAGGACTGGCAGCCGGCCGGCCGGACGTTCGACCTCGTGCTCTTCGCGCAGTCCTTCCACTGGGTAGAGCCCACCGCGGCGCTGCGGAAGGTGTTGACCGTGCTTCGCCCGGGAGGCCGCCTCGCACTGGTGTGGAACCGCATCGTGCCCACCTCCCTGACCCAGCAGGACCTGGACACCGTCTACGCCGATTTCATGGACACCACCAAGCGCCCCTCCATCAACACCGAGGACACCGTCTCGGCGACCATCGAGAAATCGGGCTACCACGTGCGCCACTCGCACTTCCTGGACCGCCCGCACTTCTCCACACAGGCGTACCTGGACATGGTCTTCACCTACTCCAATCACCTCACCCTGGATGCCGCCGCGCGCAGCGTGTTGCGGTCCCGGCTCGAGGAGACGATCGGCGACCGTGGCGTCGACACCACCAACGACGCGCTCGCGTTGATCTGTACCCCCGTGGCGTGACCCCGGTATGTCGGTCCCGGGTCATACGGTCAGGTCATGACGCAGCTGACCTTCGATGAGGTGCACTCCTCACCGGGGTCGTCGGCGCAAGACCCGTCGGTACAAGCACTGCGTGACACCACCTTTGTGGTGGTGGACCTGGAGACGACCGGCGGAAGCGCGGAAAACGACGCGATCACCGAGATCGGCGCGGTCAAGGTGCGCGGTGGCGAGGTGCTCGGAGAACTGGCCACCTTGGTCGACCCGAAGCGATCGCTGCCGCCACAGATCGTCCGCCTCACCGGCATCACCTCGGCCATGCTGGTGGACGCTCCGCCCATCGAACAGGTGCTGCCGACGTTTCTCGAATTCGCCCGCGGAGCAGTACTTGTCGCACATAACGCCGGCTTCGATATCGGTTTCCTCAAGGCAGCGGCGCGGCAGTGTGGGATCGACTGGCCGCAGCCCACGGTGCTGTGCACGGTCCGGCTGGCCCGCCGGGTGCTGACCCGCGACGAGGCACCACGGGTCAGCCTGGGCGCGCTGGCTCAGCTGCTCGGCGCATCGACCACCCCCAATCACCGGGCCCTGGATGACGCCCGGGCCACCGTCGACGTGCTGCATGCCTTGATCGGCCGGGTGGGCAACCAGGGCGTCGACACCATGGCAGAGCTGCACCGGTACCGCACCCAAGTGCCCAACGCCTTGCGGGGCAAACGTTCACTTGCCGATGGAATGCCTTACGCCCCAGGCGTTTACCTGTTTCGCGGGCCGTCCGGCGAGGTGCTGTACGTGGGCACCGCGGTCAACCTGCGCCGGCGGGTGCAGCAGTACTTCACCGGCGCGGACCCGCGAGGCCGGATGCGCGAGATGGTCACCATCGCCACCTCGGTGGACCACGTGACGTGTGCGCACCCGCTGGAGGCCGCGGTTCGCGAGCTGCGACTGCTGGGTGCCCACGCACCGCCGTACAACAGGAAGTCGCGATTCCCGCATCGCTGGTGGTGGGTGGTGCTCACCGAGGAACCATTCCCCCGTTTCGCCGTGGTCCGGACCACGAACGGGCGCCGGATGCTGGGCCCGTTTCGTGCCCGGGGTGATGCCACGGCCGCCGCCCTGGCGCTGGCCCGGTTCACCGGCGTGCGTACGTGCGCCGCGCGTATCGGGGCCACAGGGCGACACGGTCCCGCCTGCAACGGCCAGTCCTACCCGCACGACACCGCCTCCCCGTGCCCGGCCCCCGCCGGCGTGGACGCCGCCGAATATGGGGACGCCCTTATGACCGCGCAGGCGGTCCTCAACGGCATCGAGGGACAACCGCTGCACGTCATGTGTGACCGAGTTGCCGAGCTTGGTGCGCTGCGCCGCTATGAAAGCGCCGCGCGGCAACGTGACGCGACGGCCGCCCTCATCGAGGCGCTGGCCCGTCAGCACCGCCTGCAGGCCCTCGCGCGCATCGAGGAGCTGATCGCCGCGCGTCCCGACGGTGACGGCGGATGGCAGATCGCGGTGATGCGACATGGTCAGCTGGCCGGTGCCGCGGTCGCGCGCCGCAGTGTCCCCCCGATGCCGGTGGTGGCGGCCGCATCCGCGTCGGCCCAGGTGGTGCTGCCGTCTGCCGAACCGTTCGGCGGGGCCGCGCCCGAGGAGACCGGACTGATCACCCGTTGGCTGGCCGAGCCCGGGGTACGCATCGTGTCCTCGACCGGCGGTTATGCCGAGCCCACGGGATGTTCAGGGTCCCTGCGAGATTGGGCCTTGACCGCACGCAGCGCGCGCATGGCCAGCGCCGTCCTCCGCGACGACTGGGGCATGGCCGAGCTGATCAGGCCCGGACTCTCTACTGCGCCCCGAGCCGTTGGCTGACGACGATCCACTTGTCCAGCAGCGCGGCCGCCGCGCCGGAGTCGATCGCGGTGGACACCCGGGTCAGCGCGTCCTCCCAGGCAGGCACCCACTGGGCGTCGCTGGCCAGCCCGGCGTGGGCGACCATGGCGCCCGCGGCGTTGAGCACCACCGCATCCCGGACGGCACCGGTACGACCCCCGAGCACCGCCCGTACCTCCGCGGCGTTGAACTCAGGATCGCCGCCGACGAGCTCCTCGAGCCGGGCTCGCGCGAAACCGAACGCCGCCGGATCGAACCGCAGCGTGTCGACGGTGCCCGCCTGAACCCGCCAGATGGTGCTGGTCGTGGTGGTGGTCAGCTCGTCGAGCCCGTCGTCGCCGTGCACCACCAGCACGCTCGATCCGCGGCCGGCGAAGACACCCGCCGTCACCTCCGCCAGATCGGCGAACGCGCAGCCGATCAGGCCCGCCCGCGGACGGGCCGGGTTCGTCAGCGGGCCAAGCAAATTGAACACCGTGGGGACACCGATCTCGCGACGCACCACGGAGGCATATCTGTAGGACGGATGAAAATGCGGCGCGAAGCAGAAGCCGATCCCCACCTCGGCAACGCTGCGCATCACCGCTTCGGGCCCCAGATCGATACGTACGCCCAGCGTCTCCAGCGTGTCGGCGCCACCGGCCAGTGAGGACGCGGCCCGGTTGCCGTGCTTGACCACCGGCACTCCGCACGCCGCCACCACAATGGACGCCATGGTGGACAGGTTCACCGTGTTCGCGCCGTCACCCCCGGTGCCGACGATGTCCACGGCGTTCGCGCCGATCTGGCCGTCCGGTCCGTCCGACGGAAATTTGATTGCGTGCGACAGCATGGTGTCGGCCAGCTCACCGACCTCGTCGGAGGTTGGGCGCTTCATCCGCATCGACACCCCGAAGGCCGCGATCTGAGCGGGGGTGGCCGCGCCGGTCATGATCTGGTCCATGGCCCAGGCCGCTTGACCCGCGGACAGGTCGCGTCGGTTGGTCAGCTCGCCCAGTACCTGGGGCCAGGAATGTTCCAGCACGCCGCAAATGGTCCCATGGAGACAATCCGGACAACAAAGGACTAAATGCCTCCCAGGCGGGCCGCGACACGCCGGACGCAGGTCACCGGCACCACTCTCATCAGAGGCCACACCCGTTGTCGGGAGTCGGTCACAAATCAATGTCGGACCCGGGTGGCTCTCGACAACTACAAAGCGTCATACTTACGACGTGACGACCGCAGCAGCCCCAGGATCGCCGGCGGGAACCGCCATTACCCAGCGGGTTCATTCACTGAACCGGCCCAATATGGTGAGTGTTGGCACCATTGTGTGGCTTTCTAGTGAGTTGATGTTCTTTGCTGGACTCTTTGCGTTCTACTTCACCGCCCGGGCGCAGTCCGGTGGCAACTGGCCGCCGGAGCCCACCGAGCTGAACTTGGCTCTTGCCATCCCCGTGACCGCCGTGCTGGTCGCCTCATCCTTCACCTGTCAGATGGGTGTGTTCGCTGCAGAGCGCGGCGATGTTTTCGGGTTGCGCCGCTGGTACGTCATCACTCTCATCATGGGCACCTTCTTCGTCCTCGGGCAGGGCTACGAGTACATGAACCTCGTGCACGAGGGCACCACCATCGCGAGCAGCGCCTATGGCTCAACCTTCTACCTGGCCACCGGCTTCCACGGTCTGCACGTCATCGGCGGTCTGGTCGCATTCGTCTACCTCCTGATTCGCACCCGGATGAGCAAGTTCACTCCGGCCCAGGCCACCTCCGCGATCGTCGTGTCCTACTACTGGCACTTCGTCGACATCGTGTGGGTCGCATTGTTCGCCACCATCTACTTTGTCCGCTGACAGCCCCATGACGAAGCCCAACCCGGTGAAGGGAGCCCCACAGTTGAGCGTGGAGCCCGTAAACAACACAGCCGCCAAGAATCGCGCGCGCCGCAAGTTCCGCCGTCGCATCTCAGCAGGTTTGCTGCTGCTGATCGCGCTGGTGGTTGCCGGTGGCTTGGCCTCTACCTTCACGCCCACCCCGCAGGTCGCGGTGGCCGACGAAGACAAGTCGGCGCTGCTGCGCACCGGTAAGCAGCTGTACGAAACCTCGTGCATCACCTGTCACGGCGCCAACCTGCAGGGTGTGCCCGACCGCGGCCCCAGCCTCATCGGCGTGGGTGACGCGGCCGTCTACTTCCAGGTGTCCACCGGCCGTATGCCCGCGATGCGCAACGAGGCCCAGGCCCAGCGCAAGGACCCGATCTTCGACGAGGAGCAGACCGATGCCCTCGGCGCCTACATCCAGGCCAATGGCGGCGGACCCCAGGTCATCCGCGACGGCGACGGCGCGATTGCTCAGGAGTCGCTGCGCGGCAACAACATCGCTCGAGGTGGCGATCTGTTCCGGTTGAACTGCGCGTCCTGCCACAACTTCACCGGACGCGGCGGCGCCCTCTCGTCGGGCAAGTTCGCCCCCGAGCTCGACCCGGCCAATGAGCAGCAGATCTACACCGCCATGCTGACCGGCCCACAGAACATGCCCAAGTTCTCCGACCGTCAGCTGACCCCCGAGGAGAAGCGGGACATCGTCGCCTACGTCAAGGCGTCGAGCGAGACCCCCGACCCGGGTGGTTACGGCCTGGGCGGCTTCGGCCCGGCTTCTGAGGGCATGGCCATTTGGATCATCGGCATCGTCGCCGCCATTGCCGCGGCACTGTGGATTGGAGCGCGCGCGTGAGTGGCGATCCCAAAGTAGAGATTCCCTCCGACGAGCAGCTCGCGGCCATGAGCCGCGATGAGCTGGTCAAGCTGGGCACCAACCTCGACGGTGTCGAGATCGTCTACCGCGAACCACGTTGGCCCGTCGAGGGCACCAAGGCCGAGAAGCGCGCCGAGCGTCTAGTCGCCCTGTGGTTCGCGCTCGGTGGTGTGTTCGGTCTGGCCCTGCTCGGGGTCTTCCTGTTCTGGCCTTGGGAGTACAAGCCGTTCGGGGATCCGGGCAACGCCATGTACAACCTGGCGACGCCGCTGTACGGCCTGACCCTGGGTCTGTCGGTGCTCTCGCTGGGCATCGGCGCGGTGCTCTACACCAAGAAGTTTGTCCCCCAGGAGATCTCGATCCAGGACCGCCACGACGGCCCGGGCTCGTCCGAGGTGGACCGCAAGACCATCGTCGCGCAGCTGCAGGACACCCTGGAGACCTCGACACTCCCCCGCCGCAAGATGGTGATCCGGGCCCTCGGGTTCGGCGTCGGCGCCATGGGGGCCGGCACCGCGGTCGCCTTCATCGGTGGCTTGATCAAGAACCCCTGGGCTCCCGTGGTCCCGACCGCCAACGGCAAGCAGCCGGTGCTGCTCACCAGCGGCTGGACCCCGCGGTACAAGGGTGAAACCATCTACCTGGGCCGGGCCGTGGGCAGCAGCTCCCAAATCCTGCTGAAGATCCGGCCCGAGGACATCGACGCCGGTGGCATGGAGACCGTGTTCCCGTGGCGCGAGTCCGATGGCGACGGCACCACCGTCGAATCGCACGAGAAGCTGTCGCATATCGCCATGGGCGTGCGTAACCCGGTGATGATCATCCGGGTGCGGCCCAGCGACATGGGCAAGGTGATCAAGCGCAAGGGACAGGAAAGCTTCAACTACGGCGACCTGTTCGCATACACCAAGATCTGCTCGCACCTGGGTTGCCCCACATCACTTTTCGAGCAGCAGACCTACCGCATTCTGTGCCCGTGCCACCAGTCGCAGTTCGACGCACTGCACTTCGCCAAGCCCATCTTCGGGCCGGCTGCCCGTGCGCTGGCACAGCTGCCGATCACCGTCGACAAGGACGGATACCTCGTCGCCAATGGCGACTTCGTTGAACCCGTCGGACCCGCATTCTGGGAGCGCAAATCATGAGTGACACAGCCCAAAAGCCGTCACGTCTAGGCAAGATCGCCGCCGCCCAGGGCGAGGCGATGGACTCTCGGTATCACCTCGCCGCCGGAATGAAGCGGCAGATCAACAAGGTCTTCCCCACGCACTGGTCGTTCATGCTCGGTGAGATCGCGCTGTACAGCTTCATCATCCTGCTGCTCTCGGGCGTGTACCTGACCCTGTTCTTCGACCCGTCGATGGCCGAGGTCACCTACAACGGCGTCTACCAGCCGCTGCGCGGTGTGCAGATGTCCAAGGCATACGAGACCGCGCTGAACATCAGCTTCGAGGTGCGCGGCGGCCTCTTCGTGCGACAGATCCACCACTGGGCGGCGCTGATGTTCGCGGCCTCGATCATGGTGCACCTGGCCCGCATCTTCTTCACCGGCGCATTCCGCCGCCCCCGCGAGGCCAACTGGGTCATCGGCTCGCTGCTGCTGATTCTGGCGATGTTCGAGGGCTACTTCGGCTACTCGCTGCCCGACGATCTGCTCTCCGGTATCGGTCTGCGCGCCGCGATGTCCTCGATCACCTTGGGCATCCCGGTCGTCGGCACCTGGATGCACTGGGCGCTGTTCGGCGGCGACTTCCCCGGCAACATCTGGATCCCGCGCATGTACGCGCTGCACATCCTGTTGATCCCCGCGATCATCCTGGCGCTCATCGCCGTTCACCTGGCGCTGGTGTGGTACCAGAAGCACACGCAGTTCCCCGGACCGGGCGCCAAAGAAACCAATGTCGTCGGCGTGCGCATCCTGCCGGTGTTCGCGCTCAAGGGTGGAGCGTTCTTCGCCTTCACCACCGCCATCCTGGCGCTGATGAGTGGCTTGCTGCAGATCAACCCCATCTGGTTGCTGGGCCCCTACAAGCCCTCGCAGGTCTCGGCGGGCAGCCAGCCCGACTTCTACATGCAATGGACAGAGGGCCTGGCCCGTCTGTGGCCCGCATGGGAGCTGTACATCTTCGGGCACACCGTGCCCGCGGTGTTCGCGGTCGCGATCATCATGGGTGTGGTGTTCGGTCTGCTGACCATGTACCCATTCATCGAAAAGAAGCTGACCGGAGACGATGCGCATCACAACCTGCTGCAGCGTCCTCGTGACGCTCCGGTCCGCACCGCCATCGGCGCGGCGGCGATCTCGTTCTACATGATCCTGACGCTGGCCGCGATGAACGACATCATCGCGTTGAAGTTCCATATCTCGCTGAACGCGACGACGTGGATCGGCCGTATCGGCATGGTCATCTTGCCGATCGTCGTGTACTACCTGGCTTACCGCTGGGCCATCGGCCTGCAACGCAGCGACCGCGCAGTACTCGAACATGGCATCGAGACCGGCATCATCAAGCGACTGCCGCACGGTGAATACATCGAGCTGCACCAGCCACTGGCCGGTGTCGACGAGCACGGCCACGCCATCCCGCTGGAATACCAGGGCGCCGCAGTCCCACAGCGCATGAACAAGCTCGGATCGGCCGGCGCACCCGGCACCGGCTCGTTCCTGTTCGCCGACCCCGCCGACGAACAAGCCGCACTGGTGGAGGCCGAACACGAGGCGCACCACAAGTCGCTGCTCGCTCTGAAGGAGTACCAGGACGGCGAGCCGGCAACAAACGGTCACGGCCACTAGAAGTCAGTTCGACAGTGGGGCCCCGCACACGAAAAAGTGTGCGGGGCCCCACTGCTTTACTCTGGCCGTATGCACGAGATGACTCGCGAGCAATGGTGGGCCTTCGCCACCGAGGGCACCCGCACCGGGATGCTTGGGCTGGTGCGGGCCAACGGTGCACCCATCGTGACACCGGTCTGGTTTCTGCTCCATGAGGGACCCGGCGGCGATGAGCTGATCTTCACGACGGGCACGGAAACATTGAAAGGCAAGGCCATTCGACGGGATCCGCGCATCTCGCTGGCCGTCGACGACCAGCGCCCGCCCTACTCCTATGTCCAGTTTTCCGCAGAGGCGCGGCTGACCAGTGATCTCGATGAGATGCGCGAGTGGGCGACCAGGATCGGTGGACGCTACATGGGAGCCGAGCTGGCCGAGGATTTCGGCCGTCGCAACGCGGTTCCGGAGGAATCGCTTGTCCGGGCGAGAATCACGAAAGTCGTTGCCCGCGCAGGGATCGCAGATTAAGACCCTGGAGCACCGAGCTCGCGCAGCTTCTTGAGGGTCACCCATGGAATCGCGCCCATCGCGCAGGTGATCACCCCGCCGAACACGAACGCGACGATGGCGGCGGTGTCGCTGTCCACTGCCAGCAGATAGGCGCCGGTGACCACCGCCAGCAGCGCCAGACCGATCGCACCGGCGATCCCTACGGTGGCGCGCAGCCACAGCCGATCGACCACCACCGATTTCGATGCCGCCTCGGCGGCAGCCCGATAGGCCGGTGATCCGGGCCCGGTGTAATCCTTCGGAACATGGCTCGTGTGGTCCGCCAGTCCGCCGAATGTCTTGAGCTTCTCGGTCGAGGCCTCCGCGGGAGGCGGGCCCGACGGCACACTGCCGGCCCCGGAAGCATTGGCACCCTTGGATTTAGGTACGGCCTTTGACGGGCCACGCGTCGGGCGCTGAGCCGCCGTCTTGCGGGCGCGCAGTAGCAGCGGCACGGCACCGATGATGACGGCCAGCGATACCCCAATGACGATGTAGATCCCCAGCGACGGCCCAGCCGATCCCGGCGCGCCCTCCCCCAGCCCGGTCATCACGACGATGGCGCCGACCAACATCCCGACGAATGCCAGCCAGATGACGGCGCACAGCCCAATGAGCATCCGGTCGACGGCCTCCGGCGAGGATCGACGCACCGGACCGGCAAGTGCCTCCAGTGGCTTGGCCAATCGACCCGCTGGCATCAGCAGGTTGCCTGCGCCGAATTGTTGTTGTTGGCAGACAGAACCTGGCCATCGCTGGTGGTGATCGTGCAATTGAGCTGGCTCAGACGCAGGAAGCTGCTCGCCGATACCGAACCGATCTCCGAGTTCGAGATCGGCGTGACGGTGATCGACCACGGGATGTAGACGTTCGGGTTTACCCGGGTACGCCCGGAGCCGTCGGTCCACGTGATCGAGATGCGATCAAGCGGGGCCTTCGAACCCGTCACCGAGTACGTGATCTGCCGGGGCCCAGCCGGGGTCGTGGTCGTCGGCGGTGGAGGAGGCGGCGGCGTGGTGGTCGTCACCGGCGGCGGTGCCTCATGCGTCGTCACCGGCGGCGGTGCCTCATGCGTCGTCACCGGCGGCGGAGGCGGAGGCACCGGAACCGGAGGTTCCACCGTCACGGTCTCGGTCACCACCGGCGGAGGCGGAGGTGGCGGCGGTTCAGTGGTTGGCGGCGGAGGTGGTGGAGGCGGAGGTTCCGTGGTGGTGGTGATGATCTCGTTCCACGGCGTGGTGCTCGGAGTCGGCGTGACCGAGGTGCTCTTGGCGGCACCGGTCGTCTCGTCCGAGCGTCCGGCCACCAGCAACGCGACGGATGCCACCAAGGTGATGGCGGCGATGATCGCCGCCACCCCGACGACCCAGGGCCACCGCGGCGGAGGCGGCTCCTCACCGTCGACCAGCTGGGTGTCGTACTCGTCGTACGGCACGTACGGACTGGTGAATTGCTCGGATTCGGGCGCCGAATACGCCTGTGAATGAAACGCGGCGGAATCCGGTCCGGAAGAGTCAGCAGCTGCGCCATCCGCGTTCGGACCGTCCAGATCCGGAACTTCCCCGGGAGTCCCCGACCCTGGGTTGTCCGTCCCACTCATCTACACAAGTTCCTTTTCGTCACTTCCCGCTCCCCGGCGGGCCACCTGCCTGAGGGGCCATGGCAACGATAGCCAAAGCAATCCGAGGCGACGAAACCCGACGGCCGTAAAAACCAAACTGACCACCGGATTGTTATCGAAAACGTGACAGTGCACACGGAGATGTCACACCAGTCACGGGAGTCCCGCCGCAAAGTACGAGCGCGGCGGCGAGAAGGGGGCGAAACGCGCGATGAGCTAGTGCTTCTCCGGGCCCACGTGGTACTCGAAGACCAGACCGGCGACCGCGCTGAGAACAAACACCGCACCGGCGGCAAGCAGCCACGGCAGCCATAGGGCCACACCCACGGCAGTGGTGGCGGCGGCAAGCGCGATCATGATGGGCCACCAGCTGTGCGGGCTGTAGAAGCCCAGCTCGCCGGCGCCGTCGGCGACCTCGGCGTCTTCGTAGTCCTCGGGCCGGGTGTCCAGGCGCCGGGCCACGAAGCGGAAGAAGGTCGAGATGATCAAGGACAGACCCGTGGTCATCACCATGGCGGTGGTCCCCGCCCATTCCACACCACCATTGGCGTAGAGGGCGGTCAGCACCGCGTAGACCACAGTGGCCAGGGCGAAGAATCCGGTGAGGATCTCGAAGAGTCGGGCTTCGATATGCATGCTGCGCTCCTACCTTCCCACTGCCTAGTTCTTCGCCGCGTTGTTGTCCGCCGGCGCGAGCTCCCCGCGGCGGCCGTCGAACGGCCTGGTGGTAATCGAGACCGGCGACTGCCCGATCGATGCCAGCGCCTCGGCGTTGGTCTTACCCGCCTTGCGCGCTTCCAGGTAGAACTTGAAGTCGTTGGGGCTCACCACACGCAGCTCGAAGGCCATCATCGAGTGGTAGGTGCCGCACATCTCGACGCAGCGACCCACGAACGCGCCTTCCTTCAGGATCTTGCTGACCTGGAAGACGTTGTCGGAGTTGTTGGCCTTGGGCTCGGGCATCACGTCGCGCGTGAACAGGAACGGGACCACCCGGAACGAGTGGATGACGTCGGCCGAGGCCAGCTGGAACTCGACGCTCTTGCCGCTGGGCAGCACCAGCACCGGGATCTCCGAGGAGGTTCCGACGGTCTCGATCTTGTCGAAGTTCAGGTAGGTGCGGTCTTCACGGTTCAGGCCGCGCACCGGGCCGACGAGCTCGTTGCCGTGCGCGTCCTTGCCCTCGGGCTTGGAGGTCATGGCCTTCTTGCGTTCCGGGTCGGCGCCTTCGTAGTTGAGGCTGCCGTCCTTGAACGCGACCTTCTGGTAGCCGAACTTCCAGTTCCACTGGAAGGCGGTCACGTCCACGACGACCTCGGGGTTCGGGTCCTTGTGCATGACCTTGTTCTGCACCACGACGGTGAAGTAGAAGAGCACCGCGATGATCAGGAAGGGCACCACCGTCAGGATGAGCTCCAGCGGCAGGTTGTAGCCGAACTGGCGCGGGAACTCGGTGTCGCCCGGCTTGTGCCGGTGGAACGCGACGGTCCAGAACGTCAGTGCCCACACGATGACGCCGACGACCAGCGAGGCCACGACTGCCCAGGTCCACAAGGGAGCCATGTAGTCGTGGGCTTCGGGGGTGATTCCCTCGGGCCACCCGAACCGCAGCACTTCTTGGACGCTACAACCGCTGAGCAGGAAGCTCGCCGCGCCCAACAGCACCACAGTGGCCAGCAGGGACGGCCGTGAGCCGGACCGTGACGTCACGTTTTAAGCCTCCTGTTTCGGTACAGAATCCATCGCTGACCAGTGGCAGCAATCGAATACTACGCAGCGTAGACCACGCGGTCGCATCAGGGCAGCGACGGGGCCGGTGTGGGGACCTAGGTCCTGGGACAGGTCGCGCGATGTTGCATACTTGGCCGCGTGTGTGGACTGGTGGCGTGGCTGGGCCCGCCCGGGTCTTCGCTCGAATCTCATAGCCCTGCGGTGGATGCGGCGATGGTGCATATGCGTCATCGCGGCCCCGATGAGCCGGGAATCTGGCACGAGGAAAACGTGCTCTTCGGTTTCAACCGGCTCTCGATCATCGACATCGCGCATTCGCATCAGCCGTTGCGCTGGGGACCGGCGGACACCCCGGACCGATACGTGCTGGTCTTCAACGGCGAGATTTACAACTACCTGGAACTCAGGGAGACGCTGCGTGCCGAGCACGGCGCCGCATTCGCCACCGAGGGCGACGGCGAGGCGATTCTGGCGGCGTACCACTTCTGGGGCCCGGATGCGCTGCACCGGCTGCGCGGCATGTTCGCCTTCGCGATCTGGGACACGGTCGAACGTGAGTTGTTCTGCGCGCGAGATCCTTTCGGCATAAAGCCGCTGTTCATGGCGACAGGCCCGGGCGGCACCGCACTGGGCAGCGAGAAGAAATGCCTGCTGGATCTGGTGGAGCAGTTGGGCATCGGGACCGAACTGGACCTGCGGGCGCTGCAGCACTACACAACGCTGCAGTACGTTCCGGAGCCCGAGAGCCTGCACACCGAGATCCGCCGCCTGGAATCCGGTTCGTACGCGCGCATCACCCCCGGCCAGGAGCCACGCGTCACGCGTTACTTCCCGGCCCGGTTCGCCGTCACGCCGTTCACCCGCGCGACCCGTCAGTCCCGGTACGACGAGATCACCGAGGTGCTTTCCGATTCGGTGGCCAAGCACATGCGGGCCGATGTCACGGTGGGTTCGTTCCTGTCCGGAGGTATCGACTCCACGGCCATCGCCGCGCTGGCGATCCGGCACAATCCGAAGCTCATTACGTTCACGACTGGCTTTGAGCGGCAAGGCTATTCCGAAGTCGATGTGGCGGTCGAGTCCGCCGAGGCGATCGGTGCACGGCACGTCGTGAAGGTGGTCAGCCAGGAGGAGTTCGTTTCCGCGCTGCCCGAGATCGTCTGGTATCTGGATGATCCGGTGGCGGATCCATCCCTGGTACCGCTGTACTTCGTGGCCAAAGAGGCCCGTAAACACGTCAAGGTGGTGCTCTCCGGTGAGGGTGCCGACGAGCTCTTCGGTGGATACACGATCTACCGGGAACCCTTGTCGCTCAAGCCTTTCGAATACCTCCCTGGCGCGTTGCGGCGCGGCGCGGCGCGGCTCTCGGCCGCCATCCCGGACGGGGTACGCGGCAAGAGCCTGCTGAACCGCGGCTCGATGACACTGGAACAGCGCTACTACGGAAACGCCCGCAGCTTCGATGACGAACAACTACGCGCGGTGCTCCCCCACTATCGCCCGGAATGGGGACATCAGGACGTCACGGCTGAGCTCTACGAGCGGTGCGCGGGCTGGGATCCGGTGGCGCGCATGCAGTATGTGGACCTTTTCACCTGGCTGCGCGGAGACATTCTGGTCAAGGCCGACAAGATGACGATGGCGAACTCGCTCGAGCTGCGGGTGCCGTTCCTTGATCCCGAGGTGTTCAAGGTGGCCTCGCAGCTGCCCTACCGGGAGAAGATCACCCGCGAAACCACGAAGTACGCCCTCCGCAGGGCACTGGAACCCATTGTGCCGGCGCATGTTCTGCACCGGACCAAGCTCGGTTTTCCGGTACCCATCCGGCACTGGTTCGTCGACGGACTGCTACACGACTGGGCCCGCGAGATGCTGGCGACCACGCAAGCCGGGCACTTGATCGATGTGCCCGCTGTCGGCCGGATGCTCACCGAGCACGCCGCCGGCGCCGCCGATCACAGCCGCAGGCTGTGGACAGTGCTGATCTTCATGCTGTGGCACGCGATCTTCGTCGAGCAGTCGGTGCGGCCGAACATCCAGGAGCCGCAGTACCCGGTGCAGCTCTAAAGAGCTGCACCGATCTCGTCGGCGGCGTCCGGGCCGTACGCGTCGGCGAGGCGGGCCAGCGCCTCGTCACGCTCCCACAGCCATTCCTGAGTTCCCACTGTCTCCAGCACCAGGGTGGCCACCAGCGATCCCAGCTGTGCCGAACGCTCCAGGCTCAGGCCGGCACTACGGGCGGTGAGGAATCCGGCACGCCACGCGTCGCCGACACCGGTCGGGTCGACCTGCCCCTTCTCCGGGACCACACCCACCTTGAGGGAGGTGCCGTCCTTCTCCACGATCTCGACGCCGTTGGGACCCAGGGTGGTGATCCGCAGCTCGACACGCTCACGCACGTCCGCCTCGGTCCACCCTGTCTTGGAGAGCAACAGATCCCACTCGTAGTCGTTGGTGAACAGGTAGGTGGCACCGCCGACGAGTTCGCGGGCCTGCTCGCCGGAGAGCCGGGCCAGCTGCTGCGACGGGTCGGCCGCGAACGGCAATCCCAGGCTGCGGCATTCCTCGGTGTGCCGGAACATGGCATCGGGGTCGTTGGCTCCGATGATCACCAATTCCGGTGTCCCGGTAGTCGATACGACATCTGCCAGCGAGATGTCACGGGCTTCGGACATCGCACCCGGATAGAAGGACGCGATTTGAGCCATGTCCTGATCTGTCGTGCACACGAAACGCGCGGTGTGCGCGGTCTGGGAGATCAGCACGCCGTCGCAGTTGACGCCGTGGCCCTCGAGCCAGGACCGGTACTCGTTGAAGTCCGCACCCACGGCGCCGACCAGCGCGGGCTTGCCACCGAGCACGCCGATGGCGAACGCGATGTTCCCCGCGACGCCTCCACGACGGATTTCCAGATCGTCCACCAGGAAGCTGAGGGACACCTTCTGCAGGTGCTCGACCAAGAGCTGCTCGGAGAACTTGCCGGGGAAGTTCATGAGGTGGTCGGTTGCAATGGATCCGGTGACGATGATGGACACGCGTGAGACCCTTCGTAGGATTCGGGCGGGCTTGGGTAGTCGACGGACAACCACAGAAGCTTACCTAACGTAACTGTTCCGGGGTTGTGGCCGATTGCTAGCCTGGATTGTCGGGGAGTGCGATCTGGGGAAACGAAATTTCAGGAGAGTCAATGGCGGAACCAGGTTATTCGACGGTGCCCTACCCTGGTTTACCGCCCATGCCTCCCCCGGTCGACTACCCCGACCGCAAGCGCAAGGTGCCCGGCTGGCTTGCCCCGGCCGCGGTGGTGGCGGCATTGGTGGTGCTGGCGCTGCTGCTCGGCTTTCTGACCAAGAACTCCGGCGTGTCCCACCGGCCCAGCGAGGCGAAGATCGAACAGACCATCCAGGGCTACCTGGATGCGATGGCCAAGCTCGACATCGTCACATTGGCCCGCAATGCCGGCTGCGGCCTGTACGACGCGGTGCGCGACAAGGACACCGACGACACGATTGTGCGCGCCAATGCTCAACAGTTCGTGAACACCTTCGGGACGGCCACCGTGAAGTCGATCGACAAGATCGTCTACTTCTCCGAGTACCAGCTCAAGGTGCTGTTCACGGCGACCAGCCAGAAGCGTAAGGACGCCCCTCAGGGGCAGGCCGAGCTACTGATCAACGACGGCAAGATCTACGTGTGCTCCGCGTACATGCGCGGCTCGAACGCGTTCTGATCAGTTGAAGGAGTCGCCGCAGGCGCAGGAGCCGGTGGCGTTCGGGTTGTCGATCGTGAAGCCCTGCTTCTCGATGGTGTCGACGAAGTCGATCGAGGCGCCCTGGATGTACGGGGCACTCATCCGGTCCACGGTGAGCTTCACACCGTCGAACTCGGTGACCAGGTCACCGTCCAGGGTGCGGTCGTCGAAGAACAATTGGTATCGCAGGCCCGCGCAACCACCGGGCTGGACGGCGATGCGCAGCGACAGATCGTCGCGGCCTTCCTGATCCAGCAGCGCCTTGGCCTTGGCGGCGGCGGCGTCGGTCAAGACGGCACCATGGGTTTCCTCGGTGGAGGTGGCAGTCGATTCGTCTTGGACAGTCATCGTGGGATCTCCCCTGCGTCGAAGCTCTCGGGCGGACGTCCAGGTAATGAACGTCTTGTGATCTCAACGGTACCTCGTCTAGGGGTATTCCTACATCTACGCCCTAGCCATGTGACCAGTCACGTGCGACCTGGGCGGCCAGGCCCGCCAGCTGGCCCGCCGCATCCTCCATGGCCAACCGTACGGACCCCGCGAACTGGGCAATCGATTCAGCACGCGTGATACCGGCCCGCCCGTATTCATCGGCCGTCAGCGCGACCTGCCCGGCCAGCACCAACACCGGGATGCCGGAGGTCGCCGCGCGGCTCGCGACCGCCCCCGCCACCTTGCCGTGCAGGGTTTGGTCATCGAACTTGCCTTCGCCGGTGATCACCAGGCCCACCCGCACGATCGCAGCGTCCAGGCCGGTGTGTTCGGCGACGATTCGCGCTCCCGATTCGCGACGCGCTCCGAGCGCGAGCAGCGCCGCGCCGATCCCGCCGGCGGCGCCGGCTCCAGCGAGGTCCCGCACGCCCCGGCCGGTCTGCTCCTCCATTTCCGCGACCCACCCGGCCAGCCGCGCCTCCAGGCGTCTGACAGTGTCCGGGTCTGCGCCCTTCTGCGGACCGAACACCGCGGCCGCACCACGCGGGCCCAGCAGCGGATGCTCGACGTCGCTGGCGACCACCAATTCCGTTGTGGCCAGACGCCGCTGAGCCACAACGAGCCCGCCAAGGCCCGCGACGAGCCCCGCACCCCCATCCGTGCTGCTGCTGCCGCCAAGACCGACCACGATTCGGGTGGCTCCACCATCGAGCGCAGCCGCGATCAGCTGCCCGACTCCGGTGCTGTGCGCACGCCAGGCGGTATCGACCGACGGCGCACGTTTGAGTAGCGGCAGCCCGCAGGCCTGCGCGCATTCGATGTAGGCGGTCGTGCCGTCGAGCAGCCACTCAGCGTCGACATCCTCATCCAGAGGGCCGCGTATTCGCAGCGCATGCCGGTGCGCCGTGACCAGCTGCGCAGCCAGCACGTCGACGAACCCGGGTCCCCCGTCTGATTGGGGGCTGAGGATGACGATGTCGCCGGGGCGAGTCCTTCCCCAGCCCTCCGCGATGGCGGTCGCCGCCTCCGTGGCGGTGAGCGTGTCTCCGAAGCTGTCGGGCGCCACCAGAATCTGACTCATTCGCGCAGGATAATCTGGGCGTGTGAATCTGCTCGGCCGAAAGAAATCCACCTCCGAAAACGGCGCCGCCGACGAGTCCTCACCACTCGCCGGTGAGACGGACGTCACATCGCCGGCGCAGGCCGGAAAGGGCCGCCCCACCCCGAAGCGGGATGCCGGCAAGCGTCGTGGACCTGTTGCCCCGGCACCCTTGACCAGTGCCGAGGCCCGGCAGCGACGCAAGTCCCTGCGTGGGCCGAAACTGTCGCGGGCCGAGCGCAAGGTCGAGAACGCAGAGCGGCGCGCCAGGATGTCCGACAGCCGCGAGAAGATGATGGCCGGCGACGAGGCGTACCTGTTGCCGCGCGACAAGGGGCCCGTGCGCGCGTTCGCCCGCGACATCGTCGATTCACGCCGCAATGTGCTGGGGCTGTTCATGCCTCTGGCGCTTTTCCTGATCTTCACCATGTTCGCGGTGCCGTCTGTGCAGGTTCAGATGTGGATGACCCCGGCGATGCTGGTCTTGATGATCGTCATGATCGTCGACGGGGTTTTCGTCGGCAGACTCGTGAACAAGCGCGTCTCCGAACGCTTCCCAACCAGCGACGAGGGCGGCTTCAAACTCGGCTGGTACGCGGCCAGCCGCGCATCGCAATTGCGCAAGATGCGCGCACCACGCCCCCGGGTGAACCGCGGCGAGCCGGTCTAGCCTCAGGTGGCTACCACGCTGGTGCTCGGTGGAATACGTTCGGGAAAATCACGTTTCGCCGAATCTCTGCTGCCCGCCGCGGGCCCCGTGCGGTACCTGGCAACCGGAGTATCTGTCCGCGAGGACGAGGCCTGGGCGCAAAGGGTTGCCACACACCGGTCTCGGCGTCCCGATGGCTGGTCGACGGCCGAGACAACCGATATCGCCGAGGAACTGCGCGCGCCCGATGCGGTGCCGACGCTCGTCGACGATCTCGGGGGGTGGCTGACCGCGAGGATGGATGCCCGCGCGGCATGGGACCGTGGCGGTGAGGTTGTGGCCTCCGATATCGATGAGTTGGTCGATGCGATCGGCTCGTATGGCAGCGAGTTGGTGATCGTGAGCCCCGAGGTCGGATTGACCGTTGTGCCCGCCACCGCATCCGGGCGGCTGTTCGCCGATCAGCTCGGCGCCCTGAATCAGGCCGTGGCACAGCACTGTCAACGGGTCCTCTTGGTGGTGGCCGGTCAGCCACTGGCCATCAAGGGAGCGGCCGAGTGAGCGGCGGCGAGGCACCGCGTTTCGCCCCGGTCTCGGCACCCAACCCGGATATCGCCGCCGCCGCACGTGACCGGCAACGGCAGCTCACCAAGCCGGACGGCGCACTGGGGCGTCTGGAAGAGCTCTCGGTTTGGGTGGCGTCCTGCCAAAATCGTTGCCCCCCTGAGACATTCCAACATCCTCGGGTGATCGTCTTCGCCGGTGATCACGGTGTGGCTGCCGCCGGAGTGTCCGCCTATCCCCCGTCGGTGACCGCACAGATGGTGCGCAACATCGAAGCGGGCGGCGCGGCCGTCAACGTGCTCGCCGCACTAGCGGGGGCAAGTGTGCGCGTCGCCGACATCGCCGTGGGCCGTCCCAGTGGCAATATCGCCGTCGAGGACGCTCTCACCGAGGAGCAGGCTCATGCCGCACTGGCTGCCGGTATCGCCCTGGCGGACACCGAGATCGACTCCGGAGCCGATCTGCTCATCGCGGGCGATATGGGCATCGGCAACACCACTCCCGCGACCGTGTTGGTGGCGGCGCTCACCGGAAGCGAACCGGTGGCGGTGGTGGGCCGCGGCACCGGAGTCGACGACGCGGGGTGGGCACGCAAGACCGCCGCGGTGCGCGATGCGTTGCGCCGCACCAAAGATGTGCGTACCGACCCGGTGGCGCTGCTCGCCCGGGCAGGTGGCGCCGATCTGGCGGCAATCACCGGTTTCGTGGCGCACGCGGCGGTGCGGCGCACCCCTGTGCTGCTCGACGGGCTGGTGGTGACTGCAGCCGCACTGGTGGCTGAGCAGCTGGCTCCGGGCGCACGCCAGTGGTGGCTCGCCGGGCATCGCTCCACCGAGCCGGCGCATTCGCTTGCCCTGCAACGTCTCCGGCTGGATCCCGTGCTGGATCTGCAGATGCGCTTGGGTGAGGGCTCCGGGGCACTCGTCGCACTGCCGGTGTTGCAGGCCGCCGCGGGCACGCTGGCACAGATGGCGACCTTCGATGAGGCCCGAATCGACGGGCCGGGCGCGTGAACCGGCTGCTGCGGCTGCTGCGGCCCATTGGCGGGGCTTTCGAATTCTCCACCGTGACACCGGTTCCCGCACGGCTCGCCGGCACCCTCTCGGGCCCGGTGCTGACGGCGCTGCCCGTGGTGGGCGCCGCACTCGGTGCGCTCGCAGCGGCAACCGCCTACCTGGCGACATCGGCCTACATCGCGCCCATCGCGGGGCTTGCCGCCGCAACGGTGGTGGTGCTGGCGACCCGGGGCATGCATATCGACGGCCTGTCGGACACCGCGGATGGGCTCGGCTGCTACGGACCACCGGAGCGCGCACTCACCGTGATGCGCGATGGTTCGGCCGGACCGTTCGGGGTCGCCGCGGTGATCATCACCCTTCTGGCACAGACATTGTCGTTCGGAACGCTGGCCTCCCGGCAGGAGTGGCTGGCCATCGCGCTGGCGATCGCGGTGGGACGCGTCAGCGCGGTGGTGGCGTGTCGGCGCGGCGTGCCCGGTGCCGCACACAGCGGCTTCGGTGCCCGGGTGGCCGGGTCGCAGCCTTTGTGGCTGGCCGGGATCTGGGTGCTCGCGGCGATGGCCGTCGGCTTTTTCGCGCAGCCCTGGCGACCATGGCAAGGGCCGGTTGCGGTGGTGATCGCGCTGAGCGCCGGAGTGCTGCTGGTGCGCCACTGCGTGCGCAGGTTCGGTGGCATCACCGGAGACGTGTTAGGAGCGAGCATCGAGGTGACCACCACGCTGGCAGCACTCGGATTCGCGGCCTCGTGAGGCGGCGACGAAAGATTCATCAAGAGTTCGCGATCACCCCGGCCTGTGCGGTCGCGTTACCTGGTGCCGTAGGCCACTATTCGAACTTATGCCGCGCAATCCTGTGAGCCCCGCCGGTGAGACACCGGATATGGGGATCCCCGAGCCGATCGCCCGCTCGATGTCCATGGCCGAACAGTACGAATGGCATCGCGGATATCTGCGTCGTCACCCGGTCTCGCGCCGCAACTTCCTGCGGGGATCGGCCGCCGCTGCCGCGGTCGCCGCGCTGGGCGTATCACCGTTTGGGCGGCGCGCGTATGCCGATGAGGCACCACTGGGTGTGGCCGGCAGGCGGGTGGGGTACGGCGCAGATTCGTCCAGCCAGCTCAGCTTTTCCGGGCAGCTGTCCAGAAATCCGCACGGCACCAAGATCTTTCTCGACCATGGGCCTACCCCCGAACTCGGCGCCTCCCTCGAAGCCGAGGTCCGCAATCTCGTGACGCAGATTCCCTCAAGCGATCACGGGGTGCTGGGAGCAGAACAGTTCTACGTGCACGCTCCCGTCCATGGACTCGGCGGGGGCACTGAGCACTTCTACCGCTGGCGCACCACCGACGGATTCTCGAGCGATATCCGTTCCGCTGCGACGGCCCTTCCGTCCGCACGAAACGCGTTCGCCCCCTTCCGGTTCACCATGATGGGCGATCAGGGCACCGACGAGACCCCGGCGCTCCCACCAAATCTGGCTCCCGGTGAATACGACGACAGCTACTACAGCGCCGACAACGACCCGGCCACGCCGCACACACAGAACGTCATGAACCAGATCGTGGCGTGCCGGCCTGATTTTCATATCCTGGCCGGGGACATCGCCTATGCGGACCCATCCGGAATGGGAAAGAAGCCCGAGTTCGTATCTTCCGGCGGCAAGGCCGCGGCCGGGTTCGACAAATACAATCCGTTCGTCTGGGACGTCTACCTGACCTCCATCGAGCCCAGCGCCTCCACAACACCATGGATGTTCGCCACCGGCAATCACGACATGGAGGCCGCGTACGGAAATCACGGCTACGGCGGCCATCTGGCCCGTCTCGGATTCCCCGGCAACGGCCCCGCGGGGTGCCCGTCCGCGTACTCGTTCACCTACGGCAACGTCGCCGTCCTGTCCCTGGACGCCAATGACGTGTCCTACGAGATCAGGGCGAACACCGGCTACTCGGGCGGCGCCCAAACCGGTTGGGTGGGAAGAACTTTAGCGGCATATCGGGCGAACCCGAATATCGACTTCATCGTGTGCTTCTTCCACCACTGCGCGTACTCGACGACGCTGTCGCATGCCAGCGACGGTGGCGTGCGCGACGCGTGGTGCGCGCTGTTCGACCGCTATCAGGTGGATCTGGTGCTACAGGGACACAACCACGTCTTCGAGCGCACGGATCCGATTCGCGCGGGACGTCCGACCCGAGAGGCCGGCGATCGGTCCACCGTCGACCCGGAATCGGATGGCACCGTATACTACACCGTGGGTTCTGCGGGCCGGCCCCGCTATGACTTTCAGCCGGGCGAGCCGGAGGGATACCGGGGCCGCGAGCTCACCGACACATTGGTTCCCAACAGCTACGTCTGGGCGCCCGACGGCAGTAAGCACGCCGAGGCGGTCACCTGGTCGCGCGTGCGGTATCGCAACTACGCATTCATCCGTGTCGACGTGCGGCCGGGGACATTCGTCAGCGAGATGGATGTCACGGCCGTCGATGAGTATGGACGCGAATTCGACACGGTGACCTATCGCCGCCCCGTACGCGCACAGGCGTCCTAGCCGAGCTTGGTGATCCAGCCGTGCGTATCGGCGAAGGTGCCGCGCTGGATTCCGGTCAGCGTGTCGCGCAGTGCCATGGTCACCTCGCCGGGTTCCCCTTCGCCAATGGTGAATTCGCCGCTGGAGTGCTTGACGCGGCCAACCGGCGTGATGACCGCGGCTGTGCCGCAGGCGAACACCTCGGTGATCTCTCCCGAGGCCGCCTTCTTCTCCAGCTCGTCGACGTCGATCTTGCGTTCCTCGATGGCGAATCCGGCATCGGAGGCCAGCTGCAACAAGGACTTCCGCGTCACACCGGGCAGCAGTGATCCGGACAGTTCGGGAGTAACCAAGCGGGCCTCACCGTCGCGGCCGAACACGAAGAACAGGTTCATGCCACCCATTTCTTCGATGTACCGGCGCTCGATGGCATCGAGCCAGACCACCTGATCGCAGCCCTCTTCGGCGGCCTGCGCCTGGGCGACCAGCGAGGCGGCGTAGTTCCCACCCGTCTTGGCCGCGCCGATCCCGCCCGGTGCGGCGCGCACGTATTCGTGCGAGAGCCAGACACTGACCGGCTTGATGCCCTGTGAGAAGTACGCGCCAGCGGGTGAGGCGATGAGCAGGTACCGGTACTCGGCGGCGGGCCGCACCCCGAGACCGGCCTCGGTGGCGATGATGAACGGCCGCAGATACAGCGATTCCTCGCCGCCGCCCGGCGGCACCCAGTCGGAGTCAACGGCGATCAGCTGACGCAGCGACTCGATAAACAGCTCTTGCGGCAGCTCGGGGATGGCGATGCGGCGGCAGGACTGGATCATTCGTTCGGCGTTAGCCTCGGGCCGGAACGCCGCGATGGTCCCGTCGGGTTGCCGGTACGCCTTGAGCCCCTCGAAGACCTCCTGCGCGTAGTGCAGCACGATGGCCGACGGGTCAAGTGTGATGGGGCCGTAGGGCACCACTTGCGCGTTGTGCCAACCATTTTCGGTGTTCCAATCGATGGACACCATGTGGTCGGTGAAGTACTTCCCAAAGCCCGGCGCGGCCAGTACCTCAGCCCGACGCGCCGGGCTGGCCGGTGACGGGTTGAGTTGCCGGGTGAACTCGGGAAGCGGATTCATGCTCGGCAGTCTAGCTGTCCGATGTCGCCAAATCCGAACCCATTATCCGACGTTGACGTCCACGAACGGCGGCTTGACGACCTCGCATTCGATCTCCCGGCCCCGCACGTCGACGGCGACGGTGGCCCCGTCAGCGATCTGGGCGGCGCTGTCCAGCAGGGCCAATGCAATACCGGTCTTGAGAGTCGGCGAGAAGGTGCCCGAAGTGGTCACCCCTACCGGCTGGCCGCCCGAGAGCACCGTGAGATCGGGTCGCAACACGCCGCGGCCGGTGGCCCGCAGGCCACGCAGGGTGCGGCGCGGACCTTCCGCCTTCTCCTGGGCGAGGGCCTCACGCCCCCAGAACGCGTCCTTCTTCCATCCGACGGCCCATCCTGCCCGCGCCTGCACCGGACTGATGTCGAGGGACAGCTCGTGACCGTGCAGCGGATAGCCCATCTCGGTGCGCAGCGTGTCGCGCGCGCCCAGACCGGCCAGCTGGCCGCCTGCCTCGGTGATCACCGGCAGCAGTGCGTCGAACACGGCGCCGGCGGAATCCCAGGACGGCAGCAGTTCGTAGCCGTGTTCGCCCGTGTAGCCGGTCCGGCACACCCGCACCGGCTGACCGTCGAGCGTCGCGTCGGCGTACGCCATGTATTCCATATCGGTCGGCAGTCCGAGCCGCAGCAGCACGTCGGCCGACTTGGGTCCCTGCACGGCCAGCACCGCGTAGTCGCGGTGCTGGTTGGTGATGGTGATTTCCTCGGGCGCCTTCTCCTGCAGAGCGGCCACCACCGCTGCGGTGTTGGCGGCGTTGGGCACCAGGAAGATCTCGTCATCGGAGACGTAGTAGGTGATGAGGTCGTCGACGACACCGCCGGTCGGGGTGCAACACAGGGTGTACTGCGCCTTGCCCGGCCCAATCTTGTTGAGATCGTTGGTGAAAGACGCGTTGACGAACGCCGCGGCACCCGGCCCACGCACCAGCGCCTTGCCGAGGTGGCTCACGTCGAACAGTCCGACAGCCTCCCGGGTGGCGGTGTGCTCACCCACTGTGCCGGCATAGGACACCGGCATATTCCAGCCGCCGAATTCGGCGAAGGTGGCGCCTTGTGCGGCGTGCCGATCGTGAAGAGGGCCGAGCAAGAGATCCGTCATGGCGTTCACCCTAATTGGCGCATCACCGGCTTTCACTAGGCTGTGATCTCATGAGCGCATACACGGCACCTTCGTTCACCCTGGCCACGTCCATTCCGCAGCGCGGGGTCTCCGCCGCGGTGCTGCTGGTGGGGGTGCGCCCAGGGGAGAAAGAATCCGATAAGGGCCCCAAGGTGGTCGATGCGCAGCTGCTGGACAGCAAGGCAGTCAAGGCCATCGAGGCCGCTCTGAAGGCCGTGGGCGCGACCGGCTCGAGCGAGCAACTCACCCGGGTGGTCGTGGACGGTCTGCCGGTGTCCAGCGTGCTGGCGGTCGGCCTGGGTAAGGGAGATCCCAGCGCCGAGACGATTCGGCGTGCCGCGGGCGTGGCCGCCCGCTCGCTCGACAACGTCGAAACCCTGGTGACCACGCTGTCCGCGAGCGATGTCGATGCCACCGTGCAGGGCCTGGCACTTGGCGGATACCGGTTCGCGGAGTTCCGCAGCGCCAAAACCGCGCCGAAGGACGTTGGACTGCAGAAGGTTACGTTGCTCGTCGCCGACAAGGGCCGCGCGCAGAAAGACGCCATGGAGCGCGGCGCCGCCATCGCGGCCGCTGTGATCATCGCGCGTGACTTTGTGAACACCCCGCCCAGTCATCTGTTCCCGGCCGAATTCGCCAAGCGGGCAAAAACTCTGGCGACGACCGAGGGTATCGAGGTCGAGGTGCTCGACGAGAAGGAACTGGCCAAGGCCGGCTACGGCGGCATCATCGGAGTCGGCAAGGGCTCCTCGCGCCCACCGCGGCTGGTGCGGCTGACCTACCGGGGCGCCAAGGGCAAAAAGGCCAAGAAGGTCGCGCTCGTGGGCAAGGGCATCACCTTCGACACCGGTGGCATCTCGATCAAGCCCGCGGGGGGCATGGAGAACATGACCTCCGATATGGGTGGAGCGGCAGCGGTTATCGCGGTGACCCTGCTGGCCGCCCGCCAACAGCTGCCCATCGACGTCATCGCGACCGTGCCCATGGCCGAGAACATGCCGTCCTCGACGGCACAGCGCCCCGGCGACGTGCTGACCCACCTGGACGGCACCACCGTCGAGGTGATCAACACCGATGCCGAGGGTCGCCTCATCCTCGCCGACGCGATCGTGCGGGCCTGCCAGGATGAGCCCGACTATCTGATCGACACCGCGACGCTCACCGGTGCACAGGTGGTGGCCCTGGGCACCCGCACTCCTGGCGTGATGGGCACCGACGAGTTCCGCGACCGGGTGTCGGCGATCTCGCAGTCCGTAGGCGAAAACGGTTGGGCCATGCCGCTGCCCGAGGAACTGCGCGACGATCTCAAATCCAGGGTTGCCGACCTGGCGAACGTCACCAACCACCGCAACGGCGGCATGTTGGCGGCCGGTCTGTACCTGCGCGAGTTCGTGGCCGACGGTGTGCAGTGGGCACATATCGATGTCGCGGGCCCGGCGTTCAACACCGGCGGACCGTGGGGTTACACGGCCAAGGGCGGGACCGGCGTGCCGGTGCGAACCATCTTCGGGGTGCTGGAGGACATCGCCACCAACGGCTGACGTCGGTTAGGCGCCTTCCTCGGCTGCCCGTCGCTTCAGGATTTTCTGCCGGGCGTCGTAATCACGCTTGCGTTGCGGGTATCCCGTCCGGTGCACGTCGTACACCGGGATCTTGAGTCGCTCGGAGATTCGGCGCGCGCCCGCCACCCCGCCGACGCGTCGGCGGGTCCACTCGCCATCCCCTGCGATGAGAATCACGGTGACGTCCGAGAAGTTGGTCTGCGGCTCGACATAGGCCTCCACGCCCGTGCGCGCCGCGGCCCAATTCGCCAGGTAGCGCAGGTCGTCGTTGTTGCCCTGTTTGGTCTGCCCCTCGCGCTTGCTTCGAAAGGCGTCGATCCATGCCATTGGACCATGGTGCCAGCTAATTCTGAGAACAGGCTGTAATCCCACCGGTCACCCCACACTGAATCGCTTCAGTCTGCTGGTCTGACCGGCAACGAGCCGCACCGCCGACTTCGGCACACCCAAGTGCTCGGCAAGCAAAGCGAGCGCGGCCTTGTTGGCTTTGCCGTCGATGGCCGGCTCCCGTACGAACAGGGTGAGGGCGCCATCGTCGGCAACCTCGACGGCGGGCCCCTTGCGACTGCCGGGCTTGATGACGCAGACGACCGTGCGCTCGCTCACCCTCCGATCTTGGACCCGGGCAGGCGCGCCGTTCCAGTCAGTGACAGGATTGACCCGCTGTCCACGTCGCTGTGGTAAGCCAGATATGTCCACGTTGTGTGAGCCGCTATCGGAACCTTTTCAGGAGTGGAAACCATGGCCTTCTCCGTCCAGATGCCCGCCCTCGGTGAGAGCGTGACCGAAGGGACGGTGACACGGTGGCTCAAACAAGAGGGCGACACGGTCCAAGTCGACGAGCCGCTGCTTGAGGTGTCCACCGACAAGGTGGACACCGAGATCCCCGCTCCCACTTCGGGTGTGCTGACCAAGATCGTTGCCCGCGAGGACGACACCGTCGAGATCGGCGGCGAGCTGGGCGTGATCAGCGAGGCTGGCGAGGCCACGGCCGCGGAGTCCGCGCCCGCCCCCGAGGCCGCCGCGCCGGCCCCCGAACCTGCCCCCACTCCCGAACCTGAGCCCGAACCCGCGCCTGCTCCCGCAGCGGAACCGGCCGCTCCTGCTGCCGCTGCGGACGCTCCGGCTGGCCCGGGCACCTCGGTCAAGATGCCCGAGCTCGGCGAGTCCGTCACCGAGGGCACCGTGACCCGCTGGCTCAAGAAGGTCGGCGACGAGGTCGGCGTGGATGAGCCGCTCGTCGAGGTGTCGACCGACAAGGTCGACACCGAGATTCCGTCGCCGGTCGCCGGTGTGCTGCTGAGCATCTCGGCCAACGAAGACGACACCGTCGCCGTCGGTGGCGAACTCGGCGTCATCGGTGCGGCAGGCGCGGCTCCTGCCGCGGCACCTGCGCCTGCACCGACCCCCGAGCCCGCCGCGGCTCCACCCGCGCCCCCGGCGCCCGCACCGGCCCCAGCAGCACCGGCGGCGCCCGCAGCGCCAACACCGGCGCCTGCCGCACCCGCACCGGCCACTCCCCCCGCACCCGCAGCCCCCGCGGCACCGGCACCCGCTGCTGCCGCCGACGCGGGCGACAACCCGTACGTCACCCCGCTGGTCCGCAAGCTCGCGGCCGAGAACAACGTGGATCTGTCCGCGCTGACCGGCAGCGGTGTGGGTGGACGCATTCGCAAGCAGGACGTCCTGGCTGCCGCTGAGGCCGCCAAGGCCCCCGCACCCGCAGCAGCGGCAGCTCCCGCGGCTGCGGCGCCATCGGCTCCGGCGGCTCCTGCTGCGCTGGCCCATCTGCGCGGAACCACGCAGAAGGCCAACCGGATTCGTCAGCTCACCGCCAAGAAGACACGCGAATCGCTGCAGCAGACCGCGCAGTTGACCCAGACCCACGAGGTCGACGTCACCAAGATCGCGGCGCTGCGGGCTCGCGCCAAGGCGACGTTCGCCGAGCGTGAAGGCGTCAACCTGACGTTCCTGCCCTTCTTCGCCAAGGCCGCGGTGGAGGCGCTCAAGTCGCACCCGAACGTCAACGCGAGCTACAACGAGGACAGCAAGGAGATCACCTACTTCGATGCCGAGCATCTGGGCATCGCGGTAGACACCGATCAAGGTCTGCTGTCTCCGGTGATCCACAACGCCGGTGATCTGTCGCTGGCCGGGCTGGCCCGGGCCATCGCCGATATCGCCGCCCGCGCGCGTTCGGGGAACCTCAAGCCCGACGAACTCGCCGGTGGCACCTTCACCATCACCAACATCGGCAGCCAGGGCGCGTTGTTCGACACCCCGATCCTGGTGCCGCCGCAGGCCGCCATGCTCGGCACTGGTGCAATCGTGAAGCGTCCCAGGGTGATCCGTGACGAAGCGGGTAACGAATCGATCGGCATCCGGTCGGTGTGCTACCTGCCGCTGACCTACGATCACCGCTTGATCGACGGAGCCGACGCGGGGCGGTTCCTCACCACCATCAAACATCGCCTGGAAGAGGGGGCTTTCGAGGCGGACCTGGGTCTGTAACCCATGCGTGTCGTCATCGCCGGCTCCTCGGGGATGATCGGGTCGGCGCTCGTCGCGTCGCTGCGTGCCGCAGACCACACCGTGGTCCGGCTGGTTCGCCGCGACCCGATGGGCCCCGACGAACAGCGCTGGGATCCGGCGAGCGGGCAGATAGAGCCCGGTGCTCTCGAGGGTGCCGATGCCGTCGTCAACATGTGCGGTGTCGGCGTCGGCGACAAGCGCTGGTCGGGTGCCTACAAGCAGGAGATCTACGACAGCCGCATCATCCCCACGGAGGTGCTGGCCGGTGCCGTCGCCGATGCCGGCGTGCCGGCGTTGATCAACGCCTCCGCAGTCGGCTACTACGGCGACAGCGGAGACCGCGTCATCGACGAAACCGCATCCAGCGGTACCGGTTTCCTCGCACGGGTGTGCATCGACTGGGAAGCCGCCACCGAGGAGGCCGTGCAGGCCGGAACCAGGGTGGTGATCGTGCGCACCGGCCTGGTGCTCTCCCCCGCCGGAGGGCTCTTCGGCAGATCACGCCCGCTTTTCGCCGCGGGTCTGGGAGCACGGCTGGGCAACGGACGCTGGTACATGCCGTGGATCAGCCTTGAGGACCAGATCCGGGCCCTTGAGTTCACACTGACCGAATCGACGCTCTCGGGACCGGTCAATCTCACCGGCCCGGCACCGGTGACCAACGCCGAGTTCACCGCGGCCCTCGGCCGGACTCTGCATCGCCCGACCCTGCTGGTAGCGCCGCAGTTCGCGCTCCGGGCCGTCCTCGGCGAGTTCGCCGACGCCGAAATGACACGCAGCATGCGCGTCATCCCGGCGGTCCTGGAACAGCACGGATTCGAGTTCGAGCACCACACCATCGGCGAGGCGCTCGCCTACGCCAACAACAGCCGACCGATGAAGTGAGATAATGGAACCCGTGCACCGCTCTCATGGATCCATCCGATCCAGCGCAGATCCCGTCGTCGTACGGGACCTGGGCATGATCGACTATGAGGCGGCCTGGGAGCTGCAGCGTGACATCGTCGAGGCCCGCGTGGCCGGAGGACCCGACACGCTGCTGACCTTGCAGCATCCGGCGGTGTACACCGCGGGTCGGCGCACCGAAGCGCAGGAACGGCCGATCAACGGTGCACCCGTCATCGACACCGATCGCGGCGGCAAGATCACCTGGCATGGACCCGGCCAGCTGGTCGGCTACCCGATCGTCCGATTGGCCGAGCCTATCGACGTCGTGAACTACGTTCGGCGTCTTGAAGAATCGATCATCGCGGTATGCGCACAGTTGGGTGTACAGACCAAACGTGTCGACGGCCGCTCTGGTGTGTGGCTGGCCGCGGGCGGCGGGAAGCCGGAGCGCAAGATCGCCGCGATCGGGGTCCGCGTGCAGCGCGGGGTCACCATGCACGGGTTCTCGTTGAACTGCAATAACAGCCTGGACGCCTACCTGCCGATCGTGGCCTGCGGCATCACCGACGCCGGTGTGACCACCCTGTCCGCCGAACTGGGCCGGGATGTCACCATCGACGAGGTGCACGAACAGGTCGTTTCCTCCGTGATCGACGCACTCGAGGGCCGGCTGGCCGTCGGGGCGGCGGGCGGGAGCAGCGCAGGAGCGGTGGGCGCATGACCGAACCCCGCAAGCTGCTGCGACTGGAAGTTCGCAACGCCCAAACCCCTATCGAGCGCAAGCCCGACTGGATTCGCACCCGCGCCAAGATGGGCCCCGAATACAAGGAACTCAAGTCGCTGGTGCGCTCGGGTGGGCTGCACACCGTGTGCGAGGAAGCCGGGTGCCCCAACATCTTCGAATGCTGGGAGGACCGCGAGGCCACCTTCCTCATCGGTGGTGAGCAGTGCACCCGCCGCTGCGATTTCTGCCAAATCGACACCGGCAAGCCCGCCGACCTGGACCGCGACGAGCCACGCCGGGTGGCCGAGAGCGTGCACACCATGGGTCTGCGGTACTCGACGGTCACCGGCGTGGCCCGTGACGACCTGCCCGACGGTGGCGCCTGGCTGTACGCCGAAACCGTGCGGTACATCAAGCAACTCAACCCGGCCACGGGTGTCGAGCTGCTCATCCCGGACTTCAACGCCGTCCCGGAGCAGCTGGAAGAGGTGTTCGCATCCCGCCCCGAGGTGCTGGCACACAACCTGGAGACAGTGCCGCGGGTGTTCCGCCGCATCCGGCCCGCATTCAGCTATGAGCGAAGCCTGTCGGTGATCACCGCCGCCCGCGAAGCGGAGCTGGTGACCAAGAGCAACCTGATTCTCGGGATGGGTGAAACCAACGACGAGATCCGGGAAGCTCTGGTCGCGCTGCACGAAGCGGGCTGCGACATCATCACCATCACCCAGTATCTGCGGCCCTCACCGCGCCACCATCCGGTTGATCGCTGGGTCAAACCGCAGGAATTCGTGGAGCTTTCCGAGTTCGCAGAGGGTCTGGGCTTCGCAGGTGTGATGGCCGGGCCGCTGGTGCGTTCCTCGTACCGGGCCGGTCGGCTGTACGCACAGGCGATGGCCCACCATGGACGGCCCCTGCCCGCCGAGCTGGAGCACCTGGCGGAGGCGGGTTCGGCCCGGCAAGAGGCCATCAACCTCATCGGATGACAGGCGCGTTGCCGCCGGGCGATATTCTCTAGCCATGCCTAAATCACTGAGTCCCGCCGAGGCCAAGGCCGCCAAGGCCGAGGCAAAGGCGCGTCGCAAGGTCGAATCGAAGGCGCGCCGCGCCCAGATGTGGCAGGCCTTTCAGATTCAGCGCAAGGAAGACAAGCGGCTTCTGCCGTACATGATCGGCGCGTTCGTACTGATCGTCGCGGCATTCGCGGTCGCCGGATACTTCTCGGGCGGCATCAGCGTGTTCATGTTCCCGATCCTGGGCGTGGTGCTCGGCGTGCTGGTCGCGTTCATCATCTTCGGCCGGCGCGTACAGAAATCGGTCTTCACCAAGGCCGAGGGTCAGAAGGGCGCCGCAGGCTGGGCGCTGGACAACATGCGCGGTAAATGGCGGGTCACCACCGGGGTCGCCGGAACCACACAGCTCGATGTCGTGCACCGCGTCATCGGCCGGCCCGGCATCATCTTCGTCGCCGAAGGTGCTCCCGGACGGCTGGGCCCACTCTTGGCGCAGGAAAAGAAGCGCACCGCACGTGTCGTCGGCGATACGCCGATCTACGACGTGATCGTCGGCAACGAGGATGGCCAGGTGCCGCTGTCCAAACTGGAGCGCCACCTCACCAAGCTTCCCGCCAACATCACCGCCAAGCAGATGGACTCCCTGGAGTCACGGCTCTCGGCGCTGGGCTCACGCGCCGCGGCCATGCCGAAGGGGCCGATGCCCGGTCAGGCGAAGTCACGCGGCGGAATGCAGCGCACCATCAGGCGGCGTTAGATCCCAGGCTGAGCTCCAGCTCCAGTTTCTGGTGCCGCCGCACCATGATGCTCGGAACCCACTGCGCACCACCGGGTTTGATCGTGAATTCACGCGTCTGGTCGAGCAGTAGATTGATCGCGGTACGCGCCTCCAGGCGCGCCAGTGCCGCCCCGACGCAGAAGTGCAGCCCCTTGCCGAAAGTGATGTGACTGCGCGGGCTGGGCCGGTCGAGGCGCAGCTCGTCGGGGTTTTCGAAGATCTCCGGATCGCGGTTGGCCGCACCCCAGAGCAGGGTGAGGTGGCTGCCCGCGGGCAGCTGGACCCCGCCGAGCGAGGTGTCCGCCACCACGTGCCGGTGATGTCCGCGAAACGGCGACTCCAACCGCAGCACCTCTTCCAAGAACGTGGGCAGCAGCGCACGGTCGTCCCGGATGCGCTGCTGCAGTTCGGAATTCTCTCCGAGAATGCGCACCGCGTTGCCCATCAGTCCGGCGGTGGATTCGCCGCCGGCGCCGACCAACTGCACCAGGATCATCACACCGATGTCCAGCGAGATGTCTGCCCGATTGCATGCCTGTGCCAGGTATCCGAGCAGGTCCTCGCCGGGGGCAGCCAGCTCCTTCTCCAGATGCTCACGCAGGTAGAGGACGAGGTACATGGTGTCGGTGACGACCTGAGCCTGCCGCTCGGCGGTGTTGAGCCCGCCGAGCATCTCGGTACTGGAGTATCCCCACTGCACCAGTTGCGGCACGTCCTCATCGGGCAGCCCGATAAGCCGGGCCACCATGGTCATCGGCAGCGCATCGCCCATCGCGGCCATCCAGTCGATGCTCTGACCGTCGCATCCGCGTTCCCACAATTGGGCTCCCGTCTCGGCCATCACCGGTTCCAGTGCGGTGATGCGCTTGGCGACCAATGTCGGGAGCACCAGTTTGCGATGCGCATGATGGACCGGATCGTCACCGGTGGCCAGGACGTGGGTGGGATCGGCAGGCGGTCCCATCGCCGCGACCGTCAGTCCCGTCTCGCAGTCCTGAGACTTCATCAGCGCGGCAGTGAGGTTGGAGGAGAAGTCCTCGGTGCGCTCGGTGGCCTCCACCACAAGATCCCAGCGGGAGACGAAGTAGAAGCCGGAATCCCCTGCGGGCCACACCGGCGCCGTCTCACGCAGCCGCCGGTAGAACGGATAGGGATCCTCCAGGATCTGCGGGTCGAACAATTCCACGGTGCTCATCACTCACGAGGCTGACAGACCGGAAAACCGCACGTCAAGGCATTCGGGAAACTGAGAAACACCTGTTCAGAGGCATGATCTGTGGCGTCTCACGGCGGCCGCCCTACCAGCAGAAACACTGAGAATTCTGTGTGGTTATGTCTCATCTTGAGATAGATTGAGGAACTGATGTCACCACGCTCCGACTGGCTGCACCCCGGCGACCGCCATGCCGCGGCCGCCGACCGCATCGTGTCGGTCGCGGCTCGGCAGATCGCACGGCACGGGCTGGACCGGCTGAACCTGGATGCGGTGGCCCGCGAGGCGGGATGCTCACGCGCGACGCTGTATCGGCACATCGGAGGCAAGCCTGCGATTGTCGACGCCGTGCTGGCCCGGAACATCGCAAATGTCACCACCGACATACAGCGGGCGGTCGAGTCCGCGGACGCCCAGCGGCGTACGGTCACCGCCATCACCGCCTCGTTGACCGCTATCCGCCATGATCCGATTGTCAGCGCAATGGTGGCGACGATGTCGCCGGCCTCGCTCGGCTCCTATCTGAGCCCGGCCTCCGAAATTCCACGTTCGGCGTCAATGTTTACCGGGCTCGCTGACGACACTGCCGCGCAATGGATTTCGCGCGTAGTGATGGCATTTCTATTCTGGCCCGCAGCAGACCCGGCGCTGGAGGCAGAGATGATCGAGCGCTTCGTCTACCCGGTCTTGAAGGACGCCACCGCGTCACGGGTCTCCGCCTCGGCGACCAGCGAATCCACGATCTCGCCAGCCCGCACCGCGACATTGGAGAGCAACGAGGACGACAGCCCGTGACTGTGCTCCACCGATCCGTTGAGGTAGACGTCTCCCGGGGCACCTGCCCGCGCCCGTAGCCGGTAGTCGCGTTCGACCACCGGCCGGCCATCGGCGTCGAATTCGTAACACGAAGCCAGCGGTCCCAGGAATGCCCGCACATCCAACGGCCGGTACCCGGTGGCGTACACCACCAAATCGCAGTCGAGCAGCTCGGTCGAGGAGCTCGGCTGATGTGTCACGGCCAGGCGTACCCGTTCGGGCGCCTCGTCCACGGCAACGATCTTCGAGGCGTTGTGCATCCACAGGCGCCGCTGCCCGCTGACCCGTTCCCGGTATTCGCGGTCGTAGAGATCGGCGATCAGCGGAGAGTCGACTGCCGCGTAGTTGGTGTCGCGGTGATAGTCGACCAGCTGGCGACGGATCTCGGGGGGCGCACCATAGAAGTCGTCCACCGCGGCCGGATCGAAAATCCTGTTCGCGTAAGGGCTGTCATCGGCCGGGCTGTATCCGTAGCGCGCAAAGATCGCGTGCACCTGGGCATCGGGGTAGCGGCTGTGCAGATACGCCACCGCCTCGGCCGCGCTCTGCCCGGCGCCCACCACCGCGACGCGGGCCGGAGCCCCGTCCCACGTACCGAGCCGGTGCAACAGCTCGCTGCTATGCCATTGCCGCGCGGTGGGATTGATGCCGGACGGCATCGCCGGGAACGTTCCGCAGCCGAGGACAAGAGCCCGCGCATGCGTCAGACGGTCCGGCGACAATCCCGACGTGTCCTGCAACCGCACCTCGAACCCGTCGGCGGCGGCGCGAACTCCGACCATCCGCGAGGAATAGACGACATCGGCGCCGAGCGCCTGCTGCGCCCAATCCAGGTAGTCGTGGAATTCCTCCCGGGTCGGGAAGAAACTCTGTTGGTTGATGAAGTCCGGCAGTCGCCCACGCTCTGTCAGGTAGTTGACAAAGGTGTAGTGACTCTTGGGATTTCGTAAGGTCACCAGGTCTTTGAGGAAGGCGACCTGCATCCGCGCGCCCGGGATCAGCATGCCGCGATGCCATCCGAATTGCGATTGGGCATCAACAAACTTGGCCGATGCCCGGTGCGGATGTTCGGAGAGCGCTATTGCCAGCGCCAGGTTCGATGGCCCGAATCCGATCCCGAGCACATCGTGAGAACTATGGCTATCCGAGAGCAAGGGACCGCTCCAGACGCTCCAGATAGCGTTGCCGCGCAGTGTCCTTGGTGACCAGTACCAAGAAGTCCGCCATGTCGAACTCCGGGTCGAAGGACGGCGGTCCACAGATACGTCCGCCGATGCGCAGGCATCCGTGCAGCAACGGCGGGATCTTCGCCTTCTCCTGAGGCGGGATCTCCTCCAGGGGCACGCCGTCCACAACGACGGGGTTTCTGGGCACGACACGGTATTCGTCGGGGGCGGCAAACCGCTGTGCGAAGTCATGCACCGAGCGCACCAACGATCCACGCGGCCCGCCGTCCTCCATCCGCACGGACAGGCAGCCGATCGCGTATTGATGCTCGGTCATCTGCTGGTACCGGAAGATCCCGGCCCACAGGATCCCCATCACCGCGCCGTTGCGGTGTTCGGGCGCGACAGTAACCCGGCCGATCTCAACCAGTTTGGGCCGCAGCGGGTCGAGTGCCGAGGCATCGAACATGGAGTCGGTGAACGTCTCCCCCGCTGCCTGATACCCCTCGGGCGGCAGTAGCCGACAACAGCCGATGATGGCGCCGGTGTCCTCGTCGCGAGCCAGTAGGTGATCGCAATAGGGATCCAGCTTGTCCAGGTCGATCATCTCGCCTGTGATGGGCCCACGAACGGCGTGCGGCAGTGGCGCCCCCATTTCGTCGGCGAACGCCTGATACCGAAGTCGTTGCGCGGCTTCAACTTCAGCCGGATCTGACGACAAGACAATGCTGTACCGCGGCCGCGGGTTCGCGTCCGTCCCCCGATCGGAACCGACACCGGGCGCCGCGATGAGAACCGCCGCGCTCTCCATGATCGAAAGCTACTCCCTCTGTCTACGGCGTACGACCGCTATGCACAAATCCCTGTGGGCATCCGTGCAGGCAGGCGCGATCACCGATGGCTAGATAGCTAGCGACTCCCCGGTGGCCGGATCGTGCGAGCGATTCATCGTAGCGACAGTGAGCAGAATCAGCGAAATGAACGCGGCGCAGGCCGCCCCGGCCGCCCCCAGCAACAGCACGCTGTCGATGCCCGCGGCGCCCGCGGCCCGCGCATCAGCCTTACCGGCCGCGGCATGCCCGAATGCCACGCCCATGCCTGCCACGCCCAAGAGAATGCCGATCTGGCGCCCCGTACTCACCGACCCGGTCGCCATCCCGGCGTCATCCAATGGCACGAACTGCAGTGCGGCATCGGATGTCATCGCCGAGAGCGCTCCCAGCCCCAGCCCGGCCAATGCCGAGCCGAAGATGAAATGGGTCCAGACCGTATCGGCGTGAGCGCCCGACGCAGCCCACAATCCGACGGCCACCAGCGCCACGCCGCCCGGGATGGCAACCCTGGTGGGCAGTCGCCTACCCGCCAGGATCCCCAGCGGGGCTCCCACGATGGTGGCGAGGGTGAGCGGTCCGGCCCGCAGACCTGTCTCAAATGCGTTGTAACCCAATGTGTTCATGAAGTACAACGCCAGATAGTTGGTGGCCGCGATGAGCGTGCCGGAAGCCGCGGCGGCGGCAACCCAGACCCCGGCGAAACCGGGTGAGGTGGCCAGCCGCAAGCTCAGCATGGGCGCGGGGGTGCGCGCCTCCCACCAGAAGAACAGCACGAGGGCCAGCACCGCGACGATGGCCAGCGCACCGGACGTGCGGCCCCCAATTCCGCCGTCGTGCAGAGAGATCACCGAGAAGACGCCGGTAACCAGCCCGACGGTGAGCAGCACGGTGCCTACCCAGTCGACCGGCCGCAGCTCGTCGGCCCGGGTCTCGGGCAGGTGCCGCACCGCGATCACCAGCGCGAGCACCCCGACCGGAAGGTTGACCAGGAAGATCGACTGCCATCCGAAGTGTGTGACGAGAAATCCGCCCAGCAGTGGACCGGCGGCGCTGCCCGCACCCATCACCGCGCCGTAGATCGCGATGGGGGCACCGCGGCGCTCCTGCGGATACGCCGCGGCGATGATCGGCAGCGATACCGCCAGCAGGATCGCTCCGCCGATGCCCTGCAGGGCCCGCACCCCGATCAGCATGGGCGCGCTGGTCGCGAGCGCACAGCCCAGCGAGGCCGCGGTGAACAGCACGATGCCCAGCAGGTAGAGCCGCCGGCGGCCCAGGCGATCACCGAGAGTGGCGGCCGTGAGCAGCAGCCCTGCCATCGGCAGCGCATAGGCGTCGATGACCCATTGCAGATCGGCGAGGTCGGCCCCCAGGGACAGCTGCAGGTCGGCGAGTGCGCTCGACACGATCGTCATGTCGAGCAGCAGCATGAACACCGCCATGCAGACGGCGAGCAGGACCATCTAGCGGGAACGAATCACGACGGTGCGGGTCACCCGGTCGTGCAGACCACGGCCGTCAACGTCGGTGATGAGCGGCGGCACGATGAGGGCGATCAGCAGATTCCTGATGAACGCGCGGCCGATGCCCACCGAGTTGGTCCCGTCGGCGGGTGCGACCTGCAAGCCCGCCAGGTATTGGCCCGGAGTGAACCGCCACAGCCGCACCGCGACCGTGCCGATCGCGATCCAGGTCAGCAGCTGGGCCGAGGAAAGCGTGGGCGACAACAGGTTTCCCTTGACGAACAGCAGCGCCAGGCCACCGGCGATCAGCCAATCGAGCAGCAGCGCCAGTAGCCGCCGCGCCATCGGTGCCGCCGATCCGGGCCCGGTCGCGGGCAGACCGAGCTGCTCTCCCGGGTACCGAGAGTTGCCCGCGCCCTGCACCGAACCAAGCCCCGACAACCATGAACCCAGGTCTCGCGCCATACTCACAGCGTAAATGCCAACCGAACTGTGGTTACGCGTAACATCCGCGCAACATATGGTTGACCGGCAGGCAACACCGGCTCCATAGGTTCATTCGCGCGTTCATGGATCAGTGGAACAAGAGGCAATTAAGGAGAAGCATGGCGTTCAGTAGCCCCGACGAGGTATTCAAGTTCATTGCCGACGAGAAGGTCGAGTACGTGGACGTCAGGTTCTGTGACCTGCCGGGCGTCGTGCAGCACTTCTCCATCCCTGCATCTGCTTTCGATGCCAGCGTCTTCGAAGACGGCCTTGGCTTCGACGGATCCTCCGTGCGCGGATTCCAGTCGATCCACGAGTCCGACATGCTGCTGCTGCCCGATATCTCGACGGCCAAGATCGACCCGTTCCGCGCCGCCAAGACGCTGAACGTCAACTTCTTCGTCCACGACCCGTTCACCCGCGAGGCCTACTCGCGTGACCCGCGCAACGTGGCCCGCAAGGCGGAGCAGTACCTGACCAGCACCGGCATCGCCGACACCTGTTACTTCGGCGCCGAGGCAGAGTTCTACATCTTCGACTCGGTCAGCTTCGACTCGAAGATCAACGGCACCTTCTACGAGATCGACTCCGAGGCCGGCTGGTGGAACACCGGCGAGCCCTACGAGGAGGACGGCAGCCCGAACCGCGGCTACAAGGTGCGCCCCAAGGGTGGCTACTTCCCCGTCGCGCCGTACGACCACTTCGTCGACCTGCGTGACGAGATGACCACCAACCTGATCAACGCCGGATTCACCCTGGAGCGCGGTCACCACGAGGTGGGCACCGGTGGGCAGGCCGAGATCAACTACAAGTTCAACACGCTGCTGGCCGCGGCCGACGACGTGCTGTTGTTCAAATACATCATCAAGAACACCGCGTGGGCCAACGGCAAGACCGTCACCTTCATGCCCAAGCCACTGTTCGGCGACAACGGATCGGGTATGCACGCCCACATGTCCCTGTGGAAGGACGGCAAGCCGCTGTTCCACGATGAGGCCGGATACGCCGGGCTCTCGGACGTGGCCCGTCACTACATCGGCGGCATCCTGCACCACGCCCCATCGCTGCTCGCGTTCACGAACCCGACGGTGAACTCCTACAAGCGGCTGGTGCCGGGCTACGAGGCCCCGATCAACCTGGTCTACAGCCAGCGCAACCGCTCGGCGTGCGTGCGTATCCCGATCACCGGCAACAACCCGAAGGCCAAGCGCCTCGAGTTCCGTTGCCCGGACAGCTCGGGTAACCCGTACCTGGCGTTCGCGGCCATGCTGATGGCAGGCATCGACGGCATCAAGAACAAGATCGAGCCGCTGGCGCCCGTCGACAAGGACCTGTACGAGCTGCCTCCGGAGGAGGCCGCCAACATTCCGCAGGCCCCGACCAACCTGGCCACCGTGATCGACAACCTCGAGAAGGATCACGAATACCTCACCGAGGGGGGCGTTTTCACCTCCGATCTGATCGAGACCTGGATCGCGTTCAAGCGCGAGAACGAGATCGAGCCGATCAACATCCGTCCTCACCCGTACGAGGTAGCCCTCTACTTCGACGTGTAGAGCCGCGTAATCCGCCCATCGTCAAGGCCCCCGGGATCTTCCCGGGGGCCTTGTCGTTTTCGCGGCACGGAGTACGGTGGAGCGGCGTACGTTGAAAGTAGATGTCCCGTCTAACTTTTCGAGGAGCGTGGAATCCGTGCCGAACGCAGCCGAGGAACTGAACAGGACCCCAGTCCCCGACCCCGCCGAAGACAACGCCTTCTTTCCGTCCCCGTACTCGCTGAGCCAGTACGTGCCGTCCAAGACAGACTTCGCCGGCGTGCGTTATGAGAACGCCTACACCGGTGGACGCTGGAAAATCCTGATGATCGCCACCGAAGAGCGCTACATGCTCATGCAGAACGGGACGATGTTCTCCACCGGAAACCATCCCGTTGAGATGCTGCTGCCCCTGCACCACCTGAAGGCCGCGGGCTTCGGAATCGATGTCGCCACGGTGTCCGGCAATCCAGCCAAGCTTGAGCTCTGGGCGATGCCCCGCCAGGACGAGGCCGTGTTGAACACCTACGCCGAGCTGTCCGCCCAACTGAAGAAACCGCAGAAGCTCTCCCGGATCATCGCCGAAGGCCTGGGTCCGGACTCGGACTACCTCGCCGTGTTCATTCCCGGCGGTCACGGCGTGCTTCTGGGCATCCCGGACAGCGAGGAAGTCCGGACGGTCTTGGATTGGGCGCTGAAGTACGACAAATACGTCATCACCCTCTGCCACGGCCCGGGCGCGCTGCTGGCCGCAGGACTGGACCGCGATGAATCACCCTTTCAGGGCTACAGCCTGTGCGTGTTCCCGGACAGCCTGGACACCGGCGTCAACATCGAAATCGGCTACATCCCAGGGCAAATGCCGTGGCTTGTCGGCGAGAATCTGCGTAAGCAAGGCGTCACGATCCTCAACACCGGGATCACCGGGCAGACACACGCAGACCGCAAGCTACTCACCGGCGACAGCCCGCTGGCGTCCAACAACCTCGGCCTGCTGGCGGCGGAGACCCTGGTCAACGCGGTCGTCGACGGCTGAACAGGAATAAAGCGGACTATGGTCCTATTGTTAGACGCATGGCACTCGCTGATATCGAAACCAAGCTCACCGGCCTGACGCCGGTCGCCCTGTCGGCATTCCGGATCGTGGTGGGGTTCCTGTTCTTCCTACATGGCACCTCGCACCTGTTCGGGTGGCCGCTGGCCTCGTACCTGCAGCCCGTCGGCACCCTGCCCTGGTGGGCCGGCATCATCGAATTCCTTGGCGGAGCGGCGCTCATCCTCGGGCTCGGCACCCGGATCGCCGCGTTCGTGTCATCCGGCGCGATGGCGGTCGCCTACTTCACCTACCACCAGCCCGAGGGGCTGTTGCCGATCCAGAACAACGGCGAGGGCGCCGCTCTCTACAGCTGGATCTTCCTCCTGCTGGTGTTCACCGGCGGCGGCTCGCTATCACTCGACCGATTCATTACCCGCGCTAAGCGCTAAGTCCTTACGCCAGAATTGGTTTAGCATCCTGGCCATGGCCTCTTCCAGCACCTCCAGCTCAGTCGCCAAGCTCGACGGCGCCACGCCCGTTGTCCTGTCGTTATTCCGCATCGTCTTCGGATTCCTGTTCACCGTGCACGGCACCGCCATCTTGTTCCGCTGGCCCGACCTGGCCTCGATGCCCCCGGTGGAGTCGTGGTCGCTGGGCTGGTGGGCGGGCGCCATCGAGTTCCTCACCGGGGTCGCGATTCTGTTCGGCGCCGGGACCCGCATCGCGGCGTTCCTGGCCTCCGGCACGATGGCGTTCGCGTATTTCACCCAGCACCAGTCCGCTGGACTGCTTCCCATTGAGAACAACGGCGAACTGGCCGTGCTGTTCTGCTGGGCCTTCTTCCTGCTGGTGTTTACCGGTGGTGGATCGCTGTCGATCGACGCGGCGCTCAAGAAGAGCTAGGCACAACCACCGTGGCGATGAGCGCCCGGTGGTCGGTGCCGTAGATCTCCTGGGTGGTCACCGAGGTGGCGGCGGCCCCGCGGGTCAGTACGTGATCGATCCCGATCAGCCGGGTGTACCAGCGCCCCTCACGCCACGTCGGCAGCCAGCCGGCCCCGGCCTGATCCACGGCATCGGCGAAGCCGCCGGTGAGGATCTGCCGGAACACGAAGTGATCGTAGGTGGCGTTAAAGTCGCCACCAACAATGACTTTCACGTCCGGGCGTAATGCCTGCAACTGACGGCCGATGGTGTCCAGCTCCGTGAGCCAACCCGGCGAACTCATATCTTTCTCCGGCGGGCGGGTGTGCACGGCGACGAGCATCACCGGTCCCACCCCGGGGATCTCGGCTTCGGCCCAGATCTGCCGCATGGCGAAGCTCTGGTCGTCCTGATGCACCGGGGTCAACGGATACCGACTCCAGATACCGGTGCCGGCAGCTTTCGGCTCGGCAACGGTGTACGAATACGGGAGCACTGAATCAATACCCGCGGCAACGAGTTTCACTCGGGCCTCCGGGGTGAGTTCGTCGACCGTCACCACGCCCACGTCGTGCTCGTGGATCGCGGCCACCACTGCCCCGGCGTCACCGGCACCGAAACGCAGATTGGTCTGCAGCACGGTGACGGTTGTCCCCTGCGGATGGGTGTCGGCCAGGTACAGCGGTGCGATCGCCAGCACCTGCAACGCGATCACCACGGTCGCCGTCAGCACGCCCCACCACTGCCGCACCGAAAGGAACAGCAACAGCCCCAGGATCATCAGCAGGCAGGTGACAGGCCAGCCGGCGGTCAGCCCGATCAGGGGCGACCAACTGGATCGCGCCCAGCGCGACACGATCGCCAGGATGGCCACGACGGCCAGCAGCCAACCCAACGCCCCCACGGCGGTCCGTCCACGCACCTCAGGGACGGTACCTTATGGCACTCTCTTACCCATGCCGTCGTTTAGCCGCGCCGAACTCGAGGAAGCGTTCGCGCAACACCAGGCCACCGTCCATCGTTGTATCGAAACCGGCGACTGGAACCCCTACGCCGAGATGTACACCGACGACGCCCTCTACATCGAACACGTGGTGGGCCGCCTGCATGGCAAGGAGGCGATTCGGCAGTACATCACCGCGGTCATGGCGGAGTTCCCCGGCAACCACATGCCGAGCCTGCCTGCCACCTGGACTGTCTTCGACCCCGAAAAGGGTTGGGTGGTTTGCGAAATCGATAACGTGATGAGCGATCCGGGCGACGGTCAGCATTGGGGCGAACCGAACCTGACCGTGCTGCACTACGCCGGGAACGGGCTGTGGTCACAGCAGGAGGACGCCTACAACCCCGCGAACATGGTCAAGATGGTGCGGCGCTGGTGCAGGGCCGCCGAGACGTCGGGGAGCCTTCCCGACGAGGCCCGCGACTGGCTCACCAAGTACGGATCGCGCAAGAACTAGTCGCCGGTTCTATTCAGCCAGAATCGTCAGCGTTGCCCGCAGCCCGCCCAGCGGACTTTCCGACAGCACCACATCTCCCCCGTGCAGCGCGGCCTGCTGCGCGACGAGCGCCAGACCCAGCCCGAGCCCGCCGGGCTTGGCACCGGGGCCACGTTCGAATCGCCCCAGCACCCGCTCCCGATCAGCCTCGGGAAGGCCGGTGCCATCGTCGTCGACCTCGATCACCAGTCGGCTATCGACCCGATTCGCGCTCAGCACAACATGTTTGGCATTGCCATGGTTGATGGCGTTACGCACCAGGTTGTCCACCGCCAGCCGCAGCCCATCGGGCCAGCCCAGCACCACGCCCCCGTCATCGGTGTTGACGGTGATCTCCGGCATGTCGGCGCGGTGCATCGACGCATCCGCTGCCACCCGGTCCAGCAGATCGGCGATGTCCACCAGTTCACGATCTTCTGCGCGGGCGAGATCACCCGACGCGAGCTGACCGAGTGCGGTGATGGTGGCTTCGACCCGGCGCTGCGCGCGCTGCAGGTCGCCGATGACCTCGGTGCGTTCCTCATTCGAAAGGTCATGCGCGCGCAGCGTGTCCAGGTCAGCGCGCATCGCGGTGAGCGGCGTGCGTAGCTCATGGGCGGCGCTGGCCGCGAAATCGCGGGCCGCCAGAAGGGATTTGGTGGTCTCTGACTGTGCTGCCGAGACACGCCCGAGCATGGCGGCCATGGCGTCGGCAAGTTCTTCGGATTCCCGTGCGCCGCGTACCGCCGCGACATGCAGACCGTCGGTGTCGAGTTGCCGGGTCTGATCGGTGAGTTGGTGCAGCGGTCGCACCGCCCGGCCCGCGAAAAGCCACGCGAAGCCTCCGGCCAACAGCATCGACAGCACACCCAGCGCGATGAAGACCGGGATTCCCCGGTGGTTGACCAACACCGTGTCCGACCGTGTCCCCAGTGAAATCACGGTCTGCTCTTCCGGATTCTCGATGGTCCGCACCCGGTAGTTCACGTCGCCGACGGTCACATTCCCCGTCCCCAACGGCAGCCTCGGCAGTTCGACGCCGCGGAAGATCACCAGGCCTCCGCTCTTGGAGTCCCGGACTGTCAACACGAAGGTGGTCTCGCCATGACGGGTGGTGGCCTGAACCGCATCCGTCAGCATGTCCAGGCGCCGGTCAAGCTGTCGGGTGTCGTTGCGCACCAGCGCGATACCGGCCACGATGCCGATGAGCGCGACCACCAGGCCCGCGGCCAGGAAGGCTGCGACCGCGACCCGGGTACGCAGCGACAGTGAGCGTTTCACGCCTCTTCCCTCATCACGTATCCCACACCTCTGACGGTATGGATGACTCGTGAGGCTCCCCCGTTTTCCAGCTTGCGGCGCAGATAGCTCACGAAGACGTCGGCCACATTGGTCTCGACGTCAAAGTCGTAGCCCCACACCAGTTCCAGCAACCGGGTGCGGCTCAGCACCACTCCGGTGTTCTCGGCCAGCACCACCAGCAGATCGAACTCGCGCTTACTCAACTCGACGCGCTCTCCGTTACTGAAAACCAGCCGGCGGGCCACGTCGACCGTCACCTGCCCCACGGTGATGGCGGAGGTGGCAAGACCGCCGCCGCCCGCGCCACGACGGCGCAGCAGGGCGCGCAGGCGGGCCACCAACTCGCCGAGGTCGAAAGGTTTCGTCAGGTAGTCGTCGGCACCGGCCTCCAGGCCGGCGATCCGGTCGTTGACGGTGTCACGTGCGCTCAGTACGCAGATCGGAATGTCATTACCCAGGGCCCGCAGTGCGGTAACCACCGCCACCCCGTCCAGCTCGGGCATCTGCACATCGAGCACCAGGGCGTCGGGCTCATCGGCCGCGAGCTGGGTTAGGGCATCGCGGCCATCGACAGCGACCCGGACGTCGAAACCCGAGTGGCGTAGCCCACGGGCTACCGAGTTCCGGACGTCCGGGTCGTCATCGACCATCAACACCTTGTGACGGGCGGCATTTTCCTGAGTCATCGCTGCTTAAGGCTAAGCCGCCCGTCTGAGAGAGGTGTTAGGCGTCCTGCTGATCGACCACCGCGGTGACGGCGGGCGAGGCCGGCTTGGCCGGGGCGGCCGGCTGGGTGCCGGCGTTCTCCGCGACGTCCTGCGCGGGCTGCTGCTGCGGCGCGAAGGGGTTCCACGGCTGCTGCGGCTGCTCAGCGGGGGCGTCCTCGGTGGCGGGCTGTGCCGGCTGGCCAACCAGTCCGGCCGGGGCGGCCGGGGCCGCGTCATCGGTATCCGCGCCACAGCTGCTCTTCAGGCTCGTGAGCGGCTGACGGATCTTGTCGAGCTCGGCCTTGGCGGCGGGCTGGCCATCCAGGTAGGTCTTGATGGCTTCGCGACGCTCGCCCTCGGGGGCACCCTTGGCGGCCTTGGTGATGCCGTCGTTGATGGTCGGGTTCTTGTCCAGGTAGCTCGCGACCTGGCTCGACACTGTCGAGTGGGTACGGGCGAACTCGGCGGCAGTGCACTGGCCGGGAGCCGCACCAGCGGCGCCTGCGAATGCCAGGGCGCTGGCGACTGCACCGGTACCGACGACACCGCTGAGGACAGCAGAGGTGAACTTCATGGAGTAACTCCTTGTTCAGCGTTACAGCCGACGAGGTGCCGGCCCGTCCGGGACGCTATCGAGCGTTGGTTGGACGGTCATGGCTCGAACGTTAAGAAACCATGAGAAGCGCGGCGAAAACTACCTCCATGTAGTTCGGCGGGCCCCTACTCCCCCGGCCAGCAGCGGTTCTTGAAGTCCTGCACCGGCTGACGGATCGCATCCAGGTCAGCCTTGGCCACTGGATTGGCATTGAGATACGCCTGCACGGCTTCGTGCTTGGCACCGCCGTCGCCGGGCGTGTTCTTGAGCGCATCGCTTATCCCGGTGTTGACGTCGGGATGGCGCTCCAGGTACTCCGCGCGCTTGGTCGCCTCCACCGCATCGAGCCGCGCTTCCTCGGAGACGGTGCAATCACCCGGCTTGGCGTAGGCGGGTGCCGCCACGCCAAGGGCACCGGCGACGACACCGAGACCCACGACAATCGATGTGTACTTCATAGCCGCTCCTTGAGGGATGTGGATCCGCGAAAAGGGACCGTGACCCGCACGAAGCTACTCCCCGAACACCCGCTGCACGACCGCTTTCGCGCGCCTGGTCACGCGCAGATAGTTGTCCAGAAACTCACCGCCGTCGTTGTCCGGCCAGCCGGCGGCCGCGGCCACCGTGTTGAGTAGCCGGCCGGGTCCGGGCAGTTGGTCGGTGGGCTTACCCCGCGCCAGCACCAATGCGTTGCGCGCGTTGGTGGCGGTCAGCCACGCCTGACGCAGCAGCTCGGCGTCCTCGGCCTCGATGAGCCCGGCCTGCGCTGCGGCCGCCAGCGTCTGCAGGGTCGAGGTGCTGTGCAGAGACGGATGTTCGTGGGCGTGGCGCAGCTGCAGCAGCTGCACGGTCCACTCCACATCGGCCAGCCCGCCACGGCCCAGCTTGGTGTTGGTGTTCGGGTCAGCGCCGCGTGGCAGCCGCTCGGCATCCACCCGCGCCTTGATCCGGCGAATCTCGCGCACGGCATCCAGGGCGATGCCACCGGCGGGGTATCGCGTCTTGTCGATCATGTGCAGGAACCGCAGACCCAGGTCCGCATCTCCGGCGACGCTGTGCGCGCGCAGCAGCGCCTGCACTTCCCACGGCTGCGCCCATTGGGCGTAATAGGTCTCGTAGGCCGTCAGGGTGCGCACCATCGGCCCGTTGCGCCCCTCGGGACGCAGACCGGTGTCGACCTGCAGCGGCGGGTCGGTGCTCGGAGCACCGAGCAGCTTGCCCAGCTTCTCGGCGATCGTGGCCGACCAGCGGACGGCCTCGTCGTCGGTGGCACCACCGCGCGCCTCGCACACATACAGGACGTCGGCATCGGAGCCATAGCCCAGCTCGCCGCCGCCCAGACGCCCCATCCCGATGACGGCGATGCTTGCCGGAGCCTCTTCGCCCTCGGGAACACTGCCCTTGATCAGCGCATCCAGGGCAGCCTGCAGCACCGCGACCCATACCGAGGTCAGCGCGCCGCAGACATCGACCACGTCCAGCAGACCCAGCAGATCCGCCGAGGCCACCCGGGCCAGCTCCCGGCGCCGCAATGATCGTGCCGCCCCGATCGCACGCTCCGGATCGGTGTGCCGCGCCGAGGACGCGATCAGCGCCCCCGCTACCGAGACTGGCTCCGCCTCAAGGAGTTTGGGCCCATTGGGCCCGTCGGCGTAGAGCTGAATCACCTCGGGTGCCCGCATGATGAGGTCCGGCACGTAGGCCGAGGTGCCCAGAATCAGCATGAGCCGCTTGGCCACCGCGCCCTCGTCACGCAGCGTGCGCAGGTACCAGGTCTGGTCGACCAGCGCCTCGCTCACCCGGCGATAGGCCAGCAGTCCGGCATCCGGATCGGGGGTATCCGCCAGCCAATCCAAAAGTGTTGGCAGCAAAATTGTTTGGATTCGTCCGCGGCGACCGCCCTCCTTGGTCAGCGCGGAGAGGTGACTGAGCGCATGCTGCGGCTGCTGGTAGCCCAGGGCCGCGAGCTGACGCACCGCAGCCTCGTTGGACAGCCCCAACGCCTCCTTGTCGAACTCGGTGACCGACTCCAGCAGCGGTTGATAGAACAACTTGGTGTGCAGGCGCGACACCCGCACCGCCTGCCGCTTGATCTCGGCGCGCAGCACCCCGACCGCGTCGTTCTGCCCGTCGGGACGCACGTGGGCGGCCCGGGCCAGCCAGCGCATGGCCTCGGTGTCTTCCGGCGCGGGCAGGGTATGCGTGCGCTTGAGCCGCTGCAACTGCAACCGGTGCTCCAGTAGGCGCAAGAACTCATACGAGGCAGTCAGATTCGCACCGTCGTCACGCCCGATGTATCCCCCGGTGGACAACGCCGCCAACGCGTCCACCGTCGAGGCGACATGCAGCGACTCATCGGCCCGGCCATGCACCAACTGCAGCAGCTGTACCGCGAATTCGACGTCACGCAGCCCACCGGTGCCCAGTTTGATCTCGCGCTCGCGCAGGTCTGCCGGCACCAGCGATTCCACCCGGCGGCGCATGGCCTGTACTTCCGGCACGAAATCGTCACGCTCGCAGGCGGCCCACACCATCGGCATGAGGGCGTCCAGGTATGCCTGGCCCAGCTCCGGATCGCCGACGGCGGGCCGCGCCTTCAGCAGGGCCTGGAACTCCCAGGTCTTGGCCCAGCGCCGGTAGTAGGCCACATGAGAATCCAGGGTGCGCACCAGCGCGCCCGCCTTACCCTCCGGGCGCAGCGCCGCGTCCACCTCGAAGAAGGTGCTCGAGCCGATGCGCATCATCTCCCCGGCGACGCGGGTGGTCAGCGAATCGGCCTCCTGCGCCACAAAGATGACGTCGACGTCGCTGACGTAATTGAGTTCGCGCGCACCACATTTGCCCATCGCGATGACCGCGAGCCGGGGCGGGTCCTGTCCCGCCGGAACCACCAGCGATACCGCGACGGACAGTGCCGCCGTCAGCGCGGCATCGGCCAGATCCGCCAGGTGCTGGCCCACCACGGGGAACGGCAGCACCGGTTCGTTCTCCACGGTCGCGGCCAGATCGAGTGCGGCGAGCACCAGCAGCCGGTCTCGGTACGCGTCGCGCAACGCCGAGATCGCGGCGCCCTCGGATACCGAGGCACGCCCCCCTACCGCACCAACAGCCGTCAAGAAGCGTTCTTGCAGAGCCTCTTTGGACTCAAGCTCGATATCCCCCACCAACAGCTGCCAACGGGCGGGATGGGCGACCAGGTGATCGCCGAGCGCCAGCGAAGACCCGATCACCGAGAGCAGCCGCCCGCGCAGGGCGGTGTCGGCGCTGAGCTCGCGGTCCAGCGCGGCCCAGTCGGCGCCCATCTCCTCGTGCAGCCGGATCAGGGTCAGCAGCGCGGCATCCGCGTCGGGTGACCTCGACAACGACCACAACAACGGGACGTGCGCCTCGGTGGTCCAACCCAGCTCTTCGAGCAGAGACGCGGCCCGCGCATCGACGAGCCCCAGCCGCCCGACACTGGGAACCTTCGAACGCTCGGTGGAGGCTCGAGTCACCTCAGAGACCCAAGTAGGCCCGCAGCTCGAACGGGGTCACATTGCTTCGGTAACGCGCCCACTCGGCCCGCTTGTTACGGAGGAAGAAGTCGAAGACATGCTCCCCCAAGGCTTCTGCCACCAGCTCGGAACGCTCCATGGCAATGAGCGCGTTCTCCAGGGTGCTGGGCAGTTCCTTGTAGCCCATGGCTTGACGCTCGGCCCGGGTCAGGCCCCAGACATCATCCTCGGCCTCGGGCCCCAGCGTGTAGCCCTGCTCCACGCCGCGCAGTCCGGCGGCCAGCAGCACGGCGTAGGTCAGGTACGGGTTGCAGGCCGAGTCGGGGCTGCGCACCTCGATGCGGCGTGAGGACGACTTGTTGGGCGTGTACATCGGAACCCGCACCAGCGCCGAGCGGTTGGCCGCGCCCCAGGATGCCGCCGTGGGGGCCTCACCGCCCTGCACCAGCCGCTTGTAGGAGTTCACCCACTGGTTGGTGACGGCACTGATCTCGTTGGCGTGCTCCAGGATTCCGGCGATGAACGACTTGCCGACGGTGGACAGCTGCAGCGGATCGTCGGGGTTGTGGAAGGCGTTAGTATCGCCCTCGAACAGGCTCATGTGGGTGTGCATCGCACTGCCGGGGTGATCACTGAATGGCTTGGGCATGAAGGTGGCATGCACGCCGTCGATGATCGCGACTTCCTTGACCACGTTGCGGAAGGTCATCACGTTGTCGGCCATGGACAGCGCGTCGGCGTAGCGCAGGTCGATCTCCTGCTGGCCGGGCGCGCCCTCGTGGTGGCTGAATTCCACGGAGATGCCCATGGATTCGAGCGCGTCGATGGCGTGGCGGCGGAAGTTCGGTGCCGCCTCGTGCACGGCCTGGTCGAAATATCCGGCGTCATCGGCCGGAATGGGCGCCGACCCGTCATCGGGCATGTTCTTCAGCAGGAAGAACTCGATCTCCGGGTGTACGTAGCAGGAGAAGCCCAAATCGCTTGCCTTGGCGAGCTGGCGGCGCAGCACATGCCGCGGGTCCGACCAGGACGGCGATCCGTCGGGCAGCTTGATATCGCAGAACATGCGCGCCGAGTGGTGCTTACCGGCGCTGGTGGTCCAGGGCAGCACCTGGAACGTCGACGGATCGGGGTGCGCAACGGTGTCCGATTCGGACACGCGGGCGAAGCCCTCGATGGACGAACCGTCGAAGCCGATGCCCTCCTCGAACGCGCCCTCGAGTTCGGCGGGTGCGATCGACACGCTCTTGAGGTAACCGAGCACATCGGTGAACCACAGCCGGACGAAACGGATATCTCGTTCTTCCAGCGTGCGCAGCACGAATTCCTTCTGACGATCCATGGTCAGAGGCTATTACATCCGGCCTAGACGAGCACGGATGCTCAGCACCGCAAGTCCCTGGGGGGCACGATGTCGTCCACGAAGTAGCGCGTGACCGCTTCGTCGACGCACGCCTCGCCGTTGAACGCGACGGTGTGCTGGGTGCCCTCGTAGCTGATGAGCGATCCGTTCAATTGCTGTGCCAGTGCCACTCCCGCTTCATAGGGGGTGGCGGGGTCGTGGGTCGTGGAGATGACCACCACCGGCGGCAGTCCGGGAGTCGACGGGGTGTGTGGGGATGAGGTCGGGGCTACCGGCCAGAAGGCGCACAAATCACGCGGGGCGTAGCCGGTGAAGGTGCCGTAGCTCGAGAACGGCGCCTGTTCGCGCAGTCGTTTGTCGGCGGCCACCCAGGGCGCGGAATCCCTCGGGGTCGGCCCGTCGACGCACCGAATCGAGTTGAAGGCGTCCTGCAGGTTGTCGTAGCGCCCCTGATCGTCACGCTCCTGGTACTGGTCGGCCAGCCACAGCAGGTCATCGGGTCCGCTGCCGTCGACCAGTCCTGCCAGCCCGGAGGTGAGGTACTTCCAGTACCGCGGCGTGTACATCGCCTGGATGGTGCCGGTGATGGCGTCCTGGTAGCTCAGGCCGCGTGGATCATTGGTCTTCGCGGGCTTGGCCACCAATGGATCGATCAGCTGGTGGAAACGCTTCACGGCCTGCGAGGGGTCGGTCCCCAACGGGCACTTGGGATCCTTGGCACAGTCGGCGGCGTAGTCGTTGAACGCCACCTGGAATCCGGTCATCTGCCGCACATTGGACTCGACGGGGTCGATGGTCGGGTCGATCGCACCGTCCAGGACCATCGTGCGCACATTCTGTGGGAAGTACTCGGCGTACTGGGTGCCCAGCTCGGTGCCGTAGGAGTAGCCCAGGTAGTTCAGCTTGCTGTCGCCGACTGCCGCCCTGATGATGTCCATATCCCTTGCCGCCGAGGCGGTTCCGGCATTGGCGAGAAAGTCCAGCCCCATCCGCTGCGCGCATTCGTTGACGTATTGGCGGTACACGTCCTCGATGTGGGCGACTCCGGCCTGGCTGTAGTCGGCCAGCGGTTCCTTGCGGAAGGCATCGAATTCGGCATCGGTGCGGCACCGCAGGGTGGGTGTCGAGCCGCCGACACCGCGCGGGTCGAATCCGACGATGTCGAAGCTCTGCCCGATCGCGGCGTCACCGAGCTTGGCGCCCATACCGGCTGCCAGGTCCACACCCGATCCACCGGGGCCGCCCGGGTTGACCAGCAGTGCACCGATGCGCTTGCCGGAGGCGGGCACCTTGAGCACGGCCAGCTCGGCGACCGCGCCCATCAGCTTGTCGTAGCTGACGGGCACCTTCACCTTGGCGCACCGCGCTGTCGGGATGCGGCTGGTGTCGCTGACAAAGCCGTCGCAGCCGCCCCAGACCACCTTCTGGTCATAGAACGCCTGCAGCGACGGGCTCGGCGCCGGCAACGGAACGGCGGCCGCCGGGATGACGGGGCCCGCCGAGAACGCAGCCGAGAACACCAAAAGAATCACCGGCAACGCCCGGCGCATCCGCATCATGGGCCACATCGTGCCATGTCGGACGCCAAAAGGGATCAGCAGCGGGCGCCTTCAGCCGGAGTCGTGACCTTGATGAGATATGTCTCCGCCGCTTTGTCGACGCACTGATTCCCGTCGAACACGATGGTGTGCTTGGTCCCCTCGTAGGTCAGCAGGCCTCCGCCAAGCTGTTTGGCCAGCTCAACGCCTGCCTGGTACGGGGTTGCCGGATCGAAGGTGGTGGAGACCACCAGCAGTTTGGGCAGACCGGGCACGTTGATGGGGTGCGGCTTGCTCGTCGGCGGTACCGGCCAGAACGCACACACTCCCAGCGGTGCGTTCCCGGTGAATTGGCCGTAGTCCTGGAACGGTGCCACCTCACGGATGCGGCGGTCCTTCTCGACGGCCTTGGCACGGTCGGTCTCCGGCGGTTCGTCGACACAGTTGATGGCGGTCTGTGCGTCCTGCGCGTGGCTGTAGTGGCCGTCTTCATCGCGCTTCATATACGCATCGGCGAGCAGCTGCAGGATGTCGCCGGAGCCCTCGCTGAGCTGACGCAGCGCCTTGGTGAACGCCTCCCACAATGTGGGCGAGTACATCACCATGATGGTTCCGATGATGGCGTCGCCGTGGGACAGGCCACGGCCGTCCTTGGTCTTGGCCGGGTGATCGACCAACGGGTCGATCATCGCCCGATAGCGCGCGGTCGCCTGAGCCGGATCGGTCCCCAGCGGGCAGCTCGGGCTCTTGGCGCAGTCGGCCGCGTAGTTGTCGAAAGCCTTTTGGAACCCGGCGATCTGGTCGATATCTGCCTGGGTGGGATCGGCGTTGGGGTCGATCACCCCGTCGAGGATGAGTGCCCGCACGTTCTGCGGGAACTGCTCGGCATACGTGGTACCGATCCGGGTGCCGTACGAGTAGCCCAGATAGGTCAGCTTCTCGTCGCCGAGAGCGGCACGGAGCCGATCCATATCCTTGGCGACGTTCACGGTGCCGACATTGGCGAGGAACTCCAGCCCCACCTTGTCGACGCAGCGCTTCACGAAGTCCTTGGAGTCCTGCTCCATGCGTGCGACGCCCTCAGGGCTGTAGTCGGTGTCGTTCTGCGCGCGCAGGCGATCCACGTCCTGGTCGGAGTTGCACTCGACGGCCGGCGTGGACGACCCGACACCACGCGGATCGAATCCGATGAAGTCGAAGCTGTCACGGATGTCCTTGGGTACCTGCTTGACGATGGCGGTCGCGGCCTCAATGCCCGATTGGCCGGGGCCACCCGGGTTCATCAGCAGCGATCCGATGCGCTTGCCCTTGGCCGGGTACTTGATGATCGCCAGCCGCGCCTTCGCCCCGTCCGGCTTGGCGTAGTCGACGGGCACCTCGAGTTCCGAGCACACGGTGCTCGCCGGCACCGTGGTGTTTTCCGGGGTGAAGCCGTCACAGTCCCCCCAACTGAGGGTGGTTTCCGACGGCTGAGCCGCCATCGCCTGACCTTCGACTGACCGCACACAACCAGAGACGACGGCTACTACCGAGGCAAGAGCCAATACGGCAGCAACCCGCCGACCACGAAACATCATTCAGCCATGGTGCCAGAAGAGACTAGATCCGAGCCTTCAGCTCCTGCAGCGCCACGCCGAAATCGTCGGTCAGGGTGGAAAGGTCGGGCATCAGATCGGGGCAGGAAATCAGGCCGACGTTGAGTTTCCCGTCCAGCGACATCACCGTGACGGTGAGTGCGGCACCGTGGAAAATCGGGCCCAACGGATACATACCGACCACCTGGGCACCCAAGAAGTACAGCGGCACTTGGGGTCCCGGCACGTTGGAGACCACCAGGTTGTGGATCACCGGATGGCGGTCGGCCAGCCGGATGCGCGAATAGACACGCATCGCGGTGCCGAACACGGCGGGCGCCGCGAACTGGCTCCAGTCCTGCAGCAGCGTCGCGCCCAATACCGCGGTGTGCTCCTTGGCCACCGTGTTGGCCTCGGAGATCGCGTTGAGGCGTTCGACAGGATCGTCCACGTTGGTCTCCAGCCGGGAGAACATGCCCGACACCTGGTTGCGGCCCGGGCGGTCGGATTTCTCGTGCACCGAGACCGGAACCATGGCTACCAGCGAGCTGTCAGGAAGCTCTCCGCGGTCGTCCAGATACTTGCGCAGAGCACCGGCACAGATGGCCATCACGACGTCGTTGACCTTGACGCCGAAGTGGTTCTTGACCGCGCGCACGTCTTCCAGATCCAGTTGGGCGTAGCCGACGTTGCGGCGGCTGGTGATCGTGGAGTTGAACGAGGTGCGCGGCGCCGAGAACGGTGCCGTCATGGCCTCGCCGCGTTTGGAGCGCTCCAGCCAGGCCGGGATGACGCCGATGGTCGAGGGCAGCAGCTTGGCGAATTTCAGCGGCCGCGACGCCCATTTGATGGCGCCGGTGATCGCGATCTCGAGGCTGTTGGCGCCGCCGACCCCCGGCGCGGGTTCGGGCGCCTGGGCATCGGGTTCCAGACCGCACAGCGCCGACATCAGGTTGGCTCCGGTGACGCCGTCGACGGAGGCGTGATGCATCTTGGTCATGACCACGAGCCGATTGGTGTCGCCGGTTTCTATGACCCACATTTCCCACAGCGGCCGGGCGCGATCCAAGGGCAATGACGCGATATGCCCACACATATCGGAGATCTCGGCCTTGCCGCCGGGCGCGGGCAGGCCGACGTGGTGCAGGTGCCGGTCGATGTCGAAGTCGTCATCGTCGACCCACACCGGGTGGTCCAGGTTCAGGCGGCTGTCGGCGAGCTTCTCGGTGAATGAGGAGATGCCCTCGACCCGTTCGATCAGCTTCGCTCGCAGTTTCTCGAACGAGTAGCCACCAGGAATAGTCGTGGTGTCTAGTTCCAGTACGCCGCACACGTGCATCGGCTGAGTCGGTGTTTCGAGATAGAGAAAACTGGCGTCGAGTCCGGAAAGCCGCTGCATGCGGCCGATGTTAGGCGAGCCGGTAGCCCCTCGTGCCCGAATGCCGTGACCGCAGGTGTGACCAAGTCCACCCGCTCAGTTGTTCATCTCTTCGCCGCCCGGTGGCAGACTGAACATCGTTAGAAACCCAGGGACCCGGATGGGCCTTGAGGAGACGAACGAAAGAGACACCGATGTCTGAATCTGCCTTGTATGGCGCTGCTTCCGAGACTTCCCAGAAGCCTCGTACCAAGACCCGGGTGCACCACTTGCAGAAGTGGAAGGCCGAGGGCCACAAGTGGTCGATGCTCACCGCGTACGACTACTCGACCGCACGGATTTTCAATGAGGCCGGGATTCCCGTTCTGCTGGTCGGGGATTCGGCCGCGAACGTGGTGTACGGGTACGACACCACCGTGCCGATCACCATCGACGAGCTGATTCCTTTGGTACGCGGCGTGGTTCGCGGGGCCACCGAGGCACTGGTGGTCGCCGACCTACCCTTCGGCTCCTATGAGGGTGGGGCCGCTCAGGCCCTGGCGAGCGCGACCAGGTTCATGAAGGAAGCCGGCGCGCATGCGGTGAAACTCGAAGGCGGAGAACGCGTTGCCGAGCAGATCGCCACACTGACCGCTGCCGGGATTCCCGTGGTGGCACATATCGGGTTCACCCCGCAGAGTGTGAACGGCCTTGGCGGATACCGCGTTCAGGGCCGTGACGATGCCGCCGCACAGCTCATTCACGATGCCATCGCGGTCCAGGAAGCCGGAGCCATTGCCGTGGTGATGGAGATGGTGCCGGCCGAGCTGGCAACGCAGATCACCGGCAAGCTCACCATCCCGACCGTCGGCATCGGCGCGGGCCGGGAATGCGACGCCCAGGTGCTGGTGTGGCAGGACATGGCCGGTATGACCAGCGGCAAGACCGCCAAGTTCGTCAAGCAGTTCGGCCAGGTCGGCGCGGAATTACGCAAGGCCGCCGAGCAGTACGCCGACGAGGTGGCGCGCGGGGTCTTCCCCGCTCCCGAGCACAGCTACTGACAGATCACGCCAAGCTAGGCACGCACGCCGAGTTTGTTGTCCAGGTATTCCTGGCGGCAGGCTCGGCGTGCGAGCTTTCCGCTGGTAGTACGTGGAATCGCGCCTGCCTGAACCAGCTGGATGTCCGCGATGGGCAGGTTGTGCCGCCGCGATACCGCCGCGCGGATGGCATCGACAATGGGCTCCGGTGCCGCGCGGCCCGCGCCAGCCGCACGCTCGGCCACGATGACCACTCGCTCCCCCGTGCCGTTGCCCTGATCGACGCCAGCGGGCAGCTCGTTCGCGGGCACCGAGAACGCCGCCACGAAACCGTGCCGCACCGCGGGTGAGGCTTCCTCGACGGTGGCCTCGATGTCCTGCGGGTAGTGGTTGCGGCCATCGATGATGACCAGGTCTTTGACCCGTCCGGTGATGTACAGCTCACCGTCGAGGTACACGCCCAGGTCTCCGGTGCGGAACCAGGTAGCGCCGGGCTCGGTGCCGGTGGCATGGCTGCCTTGGTCCAGCCGGGCCTGCAGCTTGTTACGGAAGGAGAAGTCGGTTTCCTTGGGCCTGCCCCAGTAGCCGCGGCCGATGTTGTCTCCGTGCAGCCAGATCTCCCCGACCTCGCCGTCGGCCAGCTCGGTGTCGGCATTGGGATTGACGATCACGGCCCACTGGCTGCGCGAGATCTTGCCGCAAGACACCTGCGGAACCGCATGCTCATCGTCGTCCGCGACCCGTACAGCACGCCCGTTGCCCAGCTCCCGGCGGTCCAGATACACCACCGAGGCCTCGGCGTCGGAGGGAATGGTGGACACGAACAGTGTCGCCTCGGCCATGCCGTACGAGGGCTTGATGGTCGTCGGCGGCAGTCCGTAGGGCCCGAAAGCGTCGTTGAACTTGCGGATCGAGGAGATGCTCACCGGCTCCGATCCGTTGATCAGACCCGCCACATTGCTCAGGTCCAATTCCTCGTTGTCCTTGGGCAGACCACGCTCGGCGGCCAGCTCGAAGGCGAAGTTCGGTGCGGCGGCGAAGGTCCGGCCCAGGTGCGCCTCGGCCGCCAGTTCCTTGATCCACCGTCCGGGACGCCGCACGAACGACACCGGCGACATCAAGGTGATCCGGCCGCCGCACAGCGGGAACAGAATCATCAGCAGGCCCATGTCGTGGTACAGCGGCAGCCAGCTGACACTGCGGATGCTGTCATCCAGGCCAACCGAGATGATCATCTGCAGAACGTTGGTCATCACCGCACGGTGCGTGATCTCCACACCGGCGGGTACCCGGGTCGATCCTGACGTGTACTGCAGGTATGCGATGTCATCGGTGTCCGGTGTGACCTTGACATAGGTGGCGGCCACCGAATCGGGGACGCTGTCGACCGCGACCACACGGGGGCGCCGTTCCCGAGGCAACCCGCGGACAAATCTGCTGACCGATTCCGCGGCGGCATTGTTGGTCAGTACCACGGTGGGCTGCGCATCGGTGAGTACCGCATCCAGCCGTTCGGAGTGGCCAGGAAGCTCCGGAGCAAACAGTGGAACGGCAATGTTGCCTGCCTCGATGGCGGCATAGAAACCGATCACATAGTCGATGCCCTGCGGAGCCAGGATCGCGACACGATCACCGGGCTTGGTGACTTGCTGCAGCCGTGCCGCTACCGCTTGCGAGCGCTGGCCAAGCTGTGTCCAGTTGAGATCGTTGGGTTCGCCATCGGAGTTCGCGTTGAAGTCCAGGTATCGGTACGCGAATGTGTCGCCCAGCTGTTCGACGGCACGCTCAAGGTAGTAGTTGACGGTGTAACCGTCTGGCAAGGTGATAGCACCTTTGCCGTCCAAGTACTCCTCAACGCGTAACTTCATGGTGACCTCGGTCTAGCTGTGAACACGACTGGCGGCCCATAAGGGGGACAATACCGACCAGGCAACACTGACACCCGGCACCACACGCGGTGCTAAACGAATATCGCTTCCCAAATCTGATACCCCGACCTTATGAGAACCCTAAGAGAATCTTAGATTACCCCGTGGCGACTCGTGACCATTGTTTACCTGAATGTGGCACCGTGTCGCATACTCGCCTCGCCCGCACACGCTGAGCACCCCGTCCCTTCGACCGTCAGGGCACACCTCTCATGCCATCTCAACACGTCGAGGTCGAGCGGAAGTTCGACGTCACGGACGCGACCATCAATCCCTCATTCGACGGAATTTCCGCCGTCGCGCAGGTCGAGCTGCAGCCCCAGCAAAATTTGGATGCCGTGTACTTTGACACCCCCGATCAGCGGCTGGCTCAGCACAAGATCACCTTGCGACGCCGCACCGGCGGCACCGACGCCGGATGGCACCTGAAGTTGCCGGCCGGCCCGGACACCCGAACAGAGCTGCGGCTCCCCCTGAATGACGGCGATGACGCGGTCCCGGAGGAGCTGCGTGACACCGTGCTCGCGGTCGTGCGCGAAGACGCGCTCGCACCCGTCGCCCGCATCAGCACCGTGCGCACCGTGTCCCGGCTGATCGGTGCGCACGGCGAGCAGCTCGCCGAATTCTGCGATGACCAGGTGACCGCCGCGCGGCTCACCGGTGCCGAGGAAGACTCTGAACAGAGCTGGCGTGAATGGGAGCTGGAGCTCTCGGAGTTCGGCGACTCCACGCTGTTCGACAGGGTCACCGCACGTCTGCTGGATGCCGGGGCGGCCCCTGCCGGCCACGGATCAAAGTTGGCTCGCGTTCTTGACGTGCCCAAACGGGAGCGGAAGGGCACGGACTCGATCCAGCGCGCACTGCTCGAACAGCTAGATCAACTGCTCGGCTGGGACCGTGCGGTACGGGTGGACACCGACGATTCGGTGCACCAGATGCGGGTCACCATCCGGCGCATCCGCAGCCTCCTGCAGTCCAACCCCGAGCGCTTCGGTCTGGACGCCAATCCCGAGGCGCTCGATGAGCTCCGCCTGCTGGCCAACATTCTCGGGGTGGCACGCGACGCGGAGGTACTCGCGCAGCGGTATGACGCAGCACTCTCCGAGCTTCCCGAAACACTCATCCGTGGCCCGGTGCACGAACGACTGGTGGACGCCGCCAGGCAGAACTACGACAACGGGTTACGCCGGTCGTTGGCGGCGATGCGCAGTCATCGCTACTTCCGGCTGCTCGATTCCCTGGATGCGTTGGTCACCTCCGCCGGACCGGCATCGGACACTCACCACTCGGACGAGGGTGGAACGCTCGATGCCGCGTACCGCAAGGTGCGCCGGGCGGCGCGGGCGGCGCGGGCGGCCGCGCGTGCCGAGGGCGAATACCGCGACGAGGCCCTGCATCGCATCCGCAAGTCGGCCAAGCGGTTGCGCTATGTGGCCAGCGCAGAGGGCGCCAAGCGAGTCTCCCAGGCGGCCAAGGATATTCAGGAACTACTGGGTGAGCATCAGGACAGCACGGTGAGCCGCGCTTATCTCGCCACGCAGGCCAACGAGGCGCACGCCGCCGGCGAGGACACCTTCACCTACGGGGTTCTGTACCAGCGCGAGCATGATGCCGCCGAGACCGCACGCCACCAGGTGGAGGCGACGCTCAAGGCACTCCGCAAGGCCGTGCGCCACAAAAAGTGATCAGCTGCCCTCTGCCGGGAAGCCGAACAGCACGGTCCGGGTGCCCGGATCTGCTTCACGCAGGGTGAGTTTCGCGCGCTGCCCCTCGGGCGGATCGCCCTCGCAGCGGGCAAGGATGGGCGGATCTGCCACGAAGACCTCGGCGAATCGCTTCTTTTCGGCGCCGCGTAGCACCGCCGAATCGAAGGTCTGCCCCTTCTGCGGGGCAAGCACGGTGGCCTCGGTGAGATCCACACACGCCTGTTCCACCTTGTTGGCCAACGTATTCGAGGTCAGCAGCGAGGATCTGACATCCGGTAGACCGTCGCGCGCCCACTGCGGCACCGGTGTGCCGGCCGACAGCGCCAGGCAGATTTCGGTGACAAAGCGGTCCCCCAGCCGTCGCAACGGCGCGGTCACGTGCGCGTAGGGAGCGGCGATGCCCGCATGCCCCGCGACCTGATCGTCCGGCCGGTTTCCGTCGAACACCAGATAGGAAGCACCCCGCAGGAGCGTCGTGGCCTGCGTCATCATCGCCAATGTTGTTGTGGCGCAGGGATCGAGTGCGGCCAGCTGAGCCCCGATCGGGGTGTCGTTTGTCCAGGGCAGCCCCAGCGCCTCGGCGGTGCGACGCATCCATCGCCGCACGTCGCCGTCCGCGGGCGGCAGCGTACGCAGCATGCCGATGCCGCCGTCGAGCATGATCTGCGCCGCGCAGATGCCGGTGAGCAGCGATATCTGCGCGTTCCAGCCATCGGTGTCGGTGCGCGCCTCGATGGCCAGCTCCCAGTCGCCGCTGGGTCCGCGCACCACTTCCTGTGCGGGGAGGTTCAGTTCGATGGCACCCCGCGCGAGACCGAGGTCTCTTCTCTTACGGCCGAACTCAGGCAGCAGGGCAATCGAGGGGTGCGGATTGCCGGCCTCGGCCGCGTCCTGGGCCTCCCGGTAGGTCAGCTGTCGCACGGATTTCACCAGGGCGCGCTGGACGCTCCAGCTGACCGGGTTGGCAGCGGCATCGGTTTCTATGCGCCACAACACGGCGGGCCGAATTTCGTTGGGTAGCAGGCTCGCCGAGCCTTCGGAGAACACCAAGGGGTGCAGCGGCACCGAGCCATCGGGCAGGTAGATAGTCTCGCCGCGTTGTCGCGCCTCGATGTCCAGCGCGCTGCCGGGCTCGATCTGCGCGGCCACGTCGGCGATGGCGTAATGCAGGAGATATCCGTCGGCGGTGCGTTCCAGGTGCAGGGCCTGATCCAGATCGCGCGCTCCGGGTGGGTCGATGGTGACCAGCTCCAGATCGGTGCGGTCGATGCGCTCGGCGTGGTGTCGGTCGACGGCCTGGGCGGCGTCGCGCTGGGCGTCGGGGCCGAATTCGCTGGGGAGCGTGAACTCGGCACGTATGCCGTCGAAGCCGAGGTCGCGGGCAACCAGCCGCTTCAACGTCACCAACCCAGACTAATCCAGGCTGAGAGGCGGGCGAGTTGGCCTGTAAGCCGGATCCTGTTCCGCACAGCCGCGGGCTAGCCGCGGCCGCGCAGCGGCGACCATCCATCTGGGCACACCGTCGCCGGGTACCTCAAGCGGCCTACCCGGAAGCTCGGGCGAGCAGCCCTCAAACACTTCCGCAGCTGTGCAAGCACAACCTTTTGGCCTTGCTTCGGGTGGGGTTTACCGAGCCGAACCGGTCACCCGGCCCGCTGGTGCGCTCTTACCGCACCGTTTCACCCTTACCACCCTTGCGGGTGGCGGTCTGTTTTCTGTGGCACTGTCCCGCGAGTCACCTCGGATTGCCGTTAGCAATCACCCTGCTCTGTGAAGTCCGGACTTTCCTCGTGCCGCGGGATTTCTCCCGCGGCTCGCGGCCGCCCGGCCAACTCGTCCGCGCGGTCATCGTACTCGTGACAAGCTCATCACCATGACGACAACGGCTCGACTGGGCGCGATATCGATCGACTGCACGGACCCGGCGGCGCTGGCCCGCTTCTATCAGCAGGTCCTTGACCTGGAGATACTGTTCGAAAGCGAGGAGTTCGTCGCGGTGAAGGGTGCCGCGGTGCTGCTGACCTTTCAGCGCGTGGCAGACCATCGCGTGCCGGACTGGCCGGCGGGCGCGGTCCCGAAACAACTGCATCTCGAACTGGCGGCCGCAGATCTGGATGCCGAAGAGGCGCGCATTCTGGGGCTCGGCGCGACCAAGGCCGAAACCCAGCCGAATCCGGGCGGATGGCGGGTGCTGATCGACCCGGCCGGTCACCCCTTCTGCATCACGAACCTCATTCCCGAGGGCACCTATTCGTGACCGTCTGCTGACGCGAACGGCCCTCTACATGTGACGATGAGGCATGAACAGTGACAACAGACTGTTCTTGCGAGCGAGCGGGGTCATCGTCCTGGTCGCGTTATCGGTTGTCGCACTGCGCAGCTACCTGCCGCCGGACACGAAGGTGCTCCCCCGGCCCGAAGAACCTCGCGATGAGCCACATTCAATAGCGTTGCAGCTCTTGCTATGTGGCGTCGCCGCCATCCTCATCCTGTTGAGTCTGCGCAGGCGCCGCCCCCGCATGCCGGTGCCGACGGAGAGCCCGTCGTATCTACGGTTCCGGGGTTTGACCCGACGCGAGGCTCTCATCGCGACCGCCAGCGCACTTGTCCTGGTGGGTGCGGCATGGATGTCGCTCTATCTGAGCAGGCCGACCGGTAATCCACCGGTGCGGGAATCTGTTCCGGGCACTTCCGCGCCGAGCCGGCCCGCTGACGCCCCGCCGCGCAAGGCACCCGGCGACGTGCCGGAACGGGACGAACCCGGACTGCCCATGGTGGTCCTGGGGGTGGTGTTGATCGGTATTGCCGTAATGGTTTTCGTGTTGCGGCGCAACGACCCGGACACCGTAGATGCCGACGGCGATCCGTCCGGGGAAGCCGGGGCCGCCGATGCCGCACCAGGATCACTGGCTCACCTCGTTGAACTCGGTCTCGCCGAGGTGGCCGAACCGGGGCGTGATCCGCGCGCATCGATCATCGCCTGCTACGCGGCCATGGAGCAGGGGCTCACCGCGGCACCCGAGGCAGCGCCGCTTGCCTCCGATACCCCGTCGGAAGTGTTGCAGCGAGCGGTCCACCTCGGCGCTCTGCAATCGCAGGCGGGTACTCAGCTTGTCTCGCTCTTCTCGGAAGCCCGATTCAGCCCGCACCGGATGACCCAGACCGATCGTGAGTCCGCGGTGCGATGGCTCCAGACCGTGCTGGATGACCTGCGGAGTAGGCCATGAAGTGGCTCGTGGCGGCCGTACTGCTGACGGTGATCGTGGCCGAGGCCTGTGTGGCTGCCAGCCCGCTGCGCGCGCACACTCTTACGATCACCGGCGCGGTAGTCGCCGTCGCTCTCTATCTGTTGTGGAGGCAGCTGCGGAGCACGCCCGGGCCCAAGCCGTTGCCGCCGGCCGGCCTTGCGGCCGATGAGACCTTGTATCGATGGCTCGCACGGGCCGAGGCGAGGATCAGCTGGGCGGAGCGGACCCGCGGCGACTGGGATAGGCACCTGCGCCCGCTGATCGCGGCCGACTTCGAGACGGCTGCGGGTCATCGACAGTCGAAAGATCGCGCCGCACTTGCCGAGACCGGCCGCGTGACGTTTGGCCCGGAGTTGTGGCGTTGGGTCGATCCGGACGGCGCGTCGCATGCGGACCGCGCCGAGCCAGCCCCGGGCCGGGCGGTACTGCAATCGATACTCGAACGCTTGGAGCAGATGTGACGACACTTCCGGTTTCCGTCGCGACCCAGCACGCGGACGCGGTGCTGACCGAGATCGAGCGGGTGGTGGTCGGGAAACGCGATGCGTTGCAACTGATTCTGCTGACGATCCTCGCGCGTGGGCACGTCCTCATCGAGGATCTGCCGGGCCTGGGCAAGACCCTGATCGCCCGGTCGTTCGCGGCCGCGCTGGGGCTCGAGTTCGCCCGGGTGCAATTCACTCCCGATCTGCTGCCTGCGGATCTGCTGGGCTCCACGATCTATGACATGTCGTCCGGGCGGTTCGAGTTTCGGACCGGGCCGATCTTCACGAATCTCCTGCTGGCAGATGAGATCAACCGGACCCCACCGAAGACGCAATCGGCACTGCTGGAGGCGATGGCGGAGGGTCAGGTCAGCATCGACGGCGAAACTCGCCGACTGCCAGCACCTTTCGTGGTCCTGGCAACGGATAATCCCATCGAGTATGAGGGAACCTATCCGCTGCCGGAGGCGCAGCTGGACCGATTCGCGATCCGGCTGCAATTGGGATACCTCAGCGAGGACCTGGAGATCGAGATGCTGCAGCGTCGGCTGAGCCGGGGATCGGCGCAGCCGACGGTCTCACAGGTGATCGCCGCCGAAGACCTCGTCATGATGCGGGAAGCCGTGGAACACGTTTCGGTGCATCCGGATGTGCTTCGCTACATTGTCGCGCTGGCCGCCGCGACGCGCACGCATTCGCATGTCGAGGTGGGTGCCAGCCCGCGCGCCGAGCTGGATCTGGTGCAGATGTCGCGGGCCCGGGCCATGCTGTTGGGTCGCGACTTTGTGATCCCCGAGGATGTCAAGGCGCTTGCGGTGCCCGCGGTGGCGCACCGGATCAGTCTGCGCCCCGAGATGTGGGTGCGCCGCATCACCGGTGCGCACGTGGTCGACGAGCTGCTGCACCGGCTACCGGTACCGCGAGCCTCCGGATGATCAGTTGGCGCGCGTCCCCGTTGGTGTCGGCGCTGGCCGCATGCGCCGGCATCGCGTTGACGCTGGCGATGGTGACGGGCAGGTGGCAGCTGCTCGTTTTCGCGGCGCCGTTCATCGGTGTGCTGGTCGGGGCGGCAAAACGGCCTGCACCCGCGCGGGCGTGGGTCTGCGGCGAGTCAGAAACGTTACGGTGCTTGGAGTCTGAGACGGTGACGATCACCGCCTCGGTGGCGGCGGCCGAACCGGCGGTGGTGCGCCGGCTGCGCGCGGTGCCGGTCGACGGTCTGCAGATCGAGGTGGATAAGGCGACCACGCCCAACCAGGTAACGATGCATGTGTCGGCGCAACGCTGGGGCCGGTACACCCTTTCCGTTGAGGTTCACACGCTCTCGGCATCCGGGTTGTGGGTCGGGACTCCGGTGACCCTGCCCGTGGCCGAGCTGCGGGTGTACCCGTTGGCCGATCCGCAGGACGTCACACTGCCGCCCACCGATCTTCCGGACCGCATAGGCACCCATCTCACGCGGCATCACGGTCCCGGCGTCGAGTACGCCGATATCCGCGAGTACGTCCCGGGTGACTCACTGCGCACAGTCAATTGGCGGGTCAGTGCGCGCCGGGGACGGTTGCATGTCACCGACCGGCTCACCGATCGCGCCGCCGACGTTGTCGTTCTGATCGACACCTACCCTCAACCGTCGGGCCCGGCGACGGTAGCGATGGAGCGGTCCGCCCGCGGCGCCGCCCAGCTGGTGCAGTCGGTGTTGCAGCGTGGCGACCGGGCGGGCGTGGTCTTGCTGGGCAGTGCCCCGCGATGGCTTACCCCCGATATCGGTCGCCATCAGTTCTATCGCCTGCTTGACGCCATTCTCGATGCCGGAGAGTGGCATTCGCACAGCACCAGCGCACTTGCCCCGCGCGCCGCCATGCCACCCAACGCGATCGTGGTGGCATTTTCCACCCTGCTGAACGCCGATTTCGGGCTGGCACTGACCGACCTTCGACGGCGCGGGCACCCGGTCCTGGTCGTCGACGTGCTCGACCATTCCCCCTTTCGTGAAGAACCTGATCCGATCGTCGCCCGCTGGTGGCGGCTGGAACGCTCACGGATGTACCGCAATATCGCCGTCACGGGAGTCGACGTCGTCGGGTGGAGCCACGACTCCGGACTGGACCACGCCATGCACTTGCTGCCGCGGCGCCCGCGAGTGGGACGACGCCGGTGAAAGCGGGTGTGGTCGTGGCCGTGCTGCTGGTCATCGGCGTCCTGGCGCGCACTGATATCTCTCCGGTAGTCGCGATGCTCTGCGGTCTGGCCGCCGTGACATGCCTGTCGGTCGCGTATACCGGGCGATGGCCGTCTCAGATCCTTCCCGCACTGCTCTTGGGCTGCGTGGCATTGCTCGCGGCAGCCATACCGGCGGGGCATTCCTCCTGGCTGCCGTTCATTGCGCCGGTCGCCGTAGTCGGCATCTTTGTTCTCGCCTTGTGGCCGTTTACTCACGGCAGCGGCGGGGCGGTCGAGTGATAGACCGATCCCGTCGGAGTCGTGATCGCGACGGTATGTCTCCATCCCGGGGACTCCTTCACGTAATTGCAACGCTCGCAGAGGCCTTGACCGTTCTCGAATGAGGTAGCCCCACCCCGAGCGCTGCCCACAACATGGTCGTGGTGACGAATCGGGGCATCGCAGTACGGCGTCCGGCAGGTCTGATCGCGCATGTCAATCAGCTCCGCCAGCGCCTTGGGGAACAGCCGGCTTCGCGACTCGGCACCAACCAGCGCGCCTGTGCCGCAGTGCCGGTACAGCCGTCGCGCGAGAACCTTCGCGCCGACGCTGACGGCATCCGATATGAGCCGGCGCGCTACAGCGGCCGGGACGGGCCCATGGCCCGCGATCGTCGCGGGCCAGGCACCGCCGCCCAGTAGCGCCTCATCGGAGATCGTGATGTTCACGCCCACGGGAACCGCCTCGGCCGACGGCACGCCGGTCACCCGCTCAACCAGGGTGTCCGCCATGATCTGCCCCTGGCCGCGAACGGGATCCATCGATGCGTCAGCGGCACGTCTGAGAGCCGCGTAGACCGCCACACCCTGTTTCACCGGGAGCAGCGCCGTCAGGTACGTCATGGTGTCGGGAGCCGGACGGATGGATACCCGGCGTTCGTTCTCGGCCCGGCGCGCGCGACGCACCACGGCCTCCGCATCGAGTCGGTAGGCCAGACGTTTCGTCTCCGCCGTCAGACGGGCATCGCCCATCCCCCGCAGCCGGGACGAGTCCGCGCACATCTCGACGTCGATCTTCTGCCGATCTTCGACGGCAAGGTACGCGGTTTCGCGCACCAGAATGGTCGCGCGCCATTCATTCAGCGCTCCGCACTCCAACGCGGCAAGCGTGTGGGGCATTTCGTTCACCAGTGCCTTCGCGAAGCCGAGATGACGACCGCCGCGCGCCGGTGAATCTCGGCGTGCCAAGGCGATCTCGGCGGCGACGCCCGCTCCTTGGCGTCGCCGTGGCACCCCGGTAGCGGCCTCGTCCTCGCGCCGAGCCCGGTCGAGCAGCACTGCCGCGTGGGCCTGTTCCGCGGCAGCGGCGGCTTTCACCCGCTCTAGCTCGGCGATTCGTTCGACGAGCCACGCCGCGCGCCCGGCCGGATCACTCTGAGACACATCAACAACGATAGTCGAACATCAGTTCGATACACGTCGGCTTCTGTTGTTGTCCACAGTCATTCGACCGCACCGCGAGTTATCCACAATCTTGCCGATTCGTGGACATCGAAACCTCCGCGCGCTATGCACCCGGGGCCGAGAGCCGTGCCAGTTGCACGGTCGCACCCCGGAGTTCGTCAAGCGAGTCGATGGGGTTGACGTAGCCGACTCGGGTCACGGACCAGCCGCGTGGTGTGTTCACCCGAATGTCCAACCCATACCGGTCCGCTCCCTCACAACGCGCCTCCGTGGCATCGGGGTATCCACCCAATCGTTGTGCCATCGCGAGCAGTGCCTGCCCGTGGTCGTCGTTGAGGTGGCTGACCGCACCGGCAGCCTTCGTCGACACGGGATCGGGTGCGGCCGAGCCGTAATCGGCGCCGGTGGCCGAGTCCATGCGGCCGTAGCCGCCCACCCAGCGCACGCGCTCGACATCCAGAATCCAGACGGCGAAATCGCTGTAGTCGATGTAGTACCGCGCGGCAGGCACTGCCGCGATATGCGCCTCGCGCGCCGCGGACAACTCCTCGGCACCGGGTCGCCGCACCTTCCCGGCGAGGGTGATCCGGGTGTTGGCCAACGGATCCACGGGCGCGTTGGGCGCCACGATGGACAGGCTGGCCCTGGCATCACGTATCAGGTTGCGTCCGTGTTCGGCCATCTTCGATACGCAGAGCACGGGTGCTCCGCCCAGCAGCCCATAGGTGACCAATGAAGCCCACGGGTCACCGTCGGCTGACAAACTGGCCAGCGTCGCGGTGTTCGTAGACGCCGCGACCGTTCTGGCCTCCTCGGCGGCCGAGGGCCGGGCCGGATTGGCGACGTCTTCCAGGGGCGGGGCAATGGTGGGCGCATCGCCCGGATCACCGTGATCGCGAGAAGCCATGGCGACAGCCTAAGTCAGGTATGAGGTCTCGTTGACGAGTCGCACCGATGCCGGCCCATCTGAATAGAACTCGGCGATGCTCAGCGACGCCAGATCGAGGTGCAGCCGATACAGCAGGCTCGGTCCGGCGTCCAGCGCCAGACGCAGCAGCGTCTTGATCGGCGTGACATGTGAGACCACCAAAACCGTTGCGCCGCCGTACTCGGCGATGATCCGATTGCGCGCGCGCCGCACCCGGTGATGCACGGCGTCGAAGCTCTCCCCTTCCGGCGGAGTCACCGACGTGTCGCTGAGCCACTGGGCGTGCAGCTGCGGATCGCGCTCGGAGGCCTCCGAGAACGTCAGACCCTCCCACTTGCCGAAGTCGGTTTCGATCAGATCATCATCGACGGTCAACGGGACTCCCAACGCGTCGGCAGCCGCGGCAGCGGTCTGCTTGGCGCGACCCAACGGGGAGCTGATGACGGCGGCGATGCCGCCGCGGCTCGCGAGATAGCGCGCCGCATTCGCGGCCTGCTCACGCCCCAGTGCGGTCAACTCGGGATTTCCACGCCCCGAGTAGCGGCGCTGCACTGACAGTTCGGTCTGGCCGTGGCGCAGCAGCAGCATTCGGGTGGGCTTGCCGCGCGCACCCGTCCAGCCCGGCGCGGTATCGGCGGCCTTGGGTTCGTTGGACTCCTTGGGTTCCTTCGGCGTCTTCGGCGCCTTGGGTTCGATGCCGCTCGCGCGGTCCATCGCCTCATTGGCCAGCCGGTCGGCATGTTTGTTGCGTTCCCGGGGTATCCACCGATAGCTGACGGATTCGAATTGCATCGCGGCGGTGACGGCCTGCTGGTACAGCGTGATCAGGTCGGGGTGCTTGACCTTCCAGCGGCCGGACATCTGCTCGACGACGAGTTTGGAATCCATGGAGACGCTGACTTCGGTGGCACCCAGGCGCGCTGCCTCCGCCAATCCCGCTATCAGACCGCGATATTCGGCCACGTTGTTGGTGGCGTGCCCGATCGCCTCGCAGGCCTCCCCCAACACCGTCTCGTGATCGGGGGCGAACACCACTGCGCCGTATCCGGCCAATCCGGGGTTACCGCGCGAACCACCGTCAGCTTCGACGAGAACTCTCACGGGCGCACCAGGATCGCACTGCATTCGGAGCACCGCAGCACCTCGTCGATATCGGCGGCGGAGATTCGGGCCAGCTCACCACGGTCCAACTCGATACGGCATGCGCCGCACTTGTTGCCCTGCAACAGACCCGCTCCCGCACCTCCCGAACGGCGCTGTCGTTCATAGGTTTCCAGCAGCGGTCCGTCGATAGAGGACGACAGGCCATCACGACGCTGTCTGATCTGGTTCTCCTCGGCGTCGGTGTCGATGGCAACCGCACGCTGGATCCGTTCGATCTCCGCCACCCTCTCCGCAAGCTTGTCGGCATTGGCCTGCGCCGAGTTCTGTTGGGCCTGTAGCTCCTCACGGCGCTCCATCAGTTCCAGCTCCGAATCCTCCAGGCTGGATTGACGACGCTCAAGGGTGTCGAGTTCGTGCTGAATATCGGTGAGTTCCTTCGGGTTCACACTGCCCGAGGCCAACAGGGAGCGGTCGCGGTCTTCCCGCTGACGGACGGCGGTGACCTCGGCGTCCAGCTTGGCCACCTGTACGTCCAGATCCTCTAAGGCGATGCCGAGCGCACCCACCTCGTCGAGGATTGTCCACTGTTGCGCCTGCAACTCCCCGTGTTCCTGCCGTTCCGGTGGATTCGCCCGCCGGTGCGCGATGCGCGTCAACTCGGCATCTACCGATGCCAGGTCTACCAGCAGACGTTGTTGTGCCGGATTGGCTTTCATGCCTTGACTCCTAATGTCCACGGGTCGGTGCGTATCGGTGAGATCTTGGTCGTCAACTTCTTGCCGAACTCCGTGTCGAGCACCCGCGCCGCCTGGGCGCACCACGGAAATTCACTGGCCCAATGCGCCACGTCGACGAGTGCAACGCTACTTGCCCGTGCGTGCTCATCTGCTGGATGGTGCCGCAGGTCCGCGGTGACGTAGGCGTCGACCCCGGCTCCGATGGCGTCGCTCAGTAACGAGTCACCGGCGCCACCACAGACGGCGACGGTCTTGATCAACGCGTCCGGATCGCCCGCGGCACGGGTTCCCCACACGGTTTCCGGCAAGGCGGAACCCACTCGGGATACGAAGTCGCGTAAGGGTTCTGGTTCATCAAGTACACCCACACGCCCCAAACCGGTGCCCGCCGGGACCGGCGCCATGGGCAACACGTCGATGGCCGGCACCTCGTAGGGGTGTGCGGCATGGATCGCCGCGTAGAGGGCACAGCGCAGCCGCGACGGGGCCACCATTTCCACTCTGTCCTCGACAACCTGCTCCACGACGCCATGGGCACCGATGGTGGGGTCCGAACCGTCCAGCGGCCGGAACTGGCCGGTGCCGGTGACGCGCCAGGAGCAGTCGGAGTAGGCGCCGATATGCCCGGCACCCGCGTCGAACATGGCACGGCGCACCGTGTCGACCGACTCGGTGGGCACGAACACCACCCATTTGTCATAGTCGGCGAACTGCGGTGCCAACACCGCGGTCACCGTCAGCCCCAGGGCTTCGGCCAGCGCGTCGGACACACCGGGGCTCGCCGAGTCGGCGTTGGTGTGCGCGGTGAACAAGGCACCGCCGGATCGGATGAGGCGATGTATCAACGCGCCCTTGGGGGTGCTGGCTGCCACCGTGTCCACACCGCGCAGTAGCAGCGGATGGTGCGCCAACAGCAGATGTGAACCGGTGTTGTCCATCTCGTCGAGCACCGATGCCGTCGCATCGACGGCCACGGTTACCGCGTCGATCTGCTGGTCTGGATCACCACAGACCAAACCCACCGAATCCCACGATTCGGCGAGCCCAGGCGGATACGCCGCATCGAGCACGTCGATGATGTCCGCGAGCCGCACACCCACTACAGAATCTCCTTCATCGCTTGCACCAGCTCCGGCCATTCAGATCGCACCGCCACCCGCAGATAGTCTCCGTCGAGCCCCACGAAGGTGTCGCAGCGGCGGACAGCGATGTTATTGACCGCCAGCCCTTTTCGCATCAATTCCGCATCGGGCACAGCCACCAGCAGGAACGGTGCGGATCCATCGGTGACCGTCAACCCCAGACCGCGCAGCGCGTCGGCCTGCTCACGGCGCGTCTCGACAAGACGCTGCGCGTCCTGCAGGGCGTGTGCGATCGCTTCCGGGGTATTGCAGGCGAAGAGGGCTTCGAGTTGCAGTGTGCCCAAGGGCCAATGCGCACGACCATGCGCGAGCCTGCCCAGCACCTCGGGATCACCGACGGCGTAGCCCGCGCGCAATCCCGCCAGCGCCCACGTTTTGGTGAGGCTGCGCAGCACAACAAGCCCGGGCACTCGCTGCCCGGCCAGCGACTCCGGCTCACCGGGCACCGCATCCATGAAGGCCTCGTCGACTACCAGGATTCGCCCGGGACCACCCAGCGCGAGCAGGTCCGCACGGCGGTGCAGCACCGAGGTCGGGTTGGTGGGGTTCCCGATGACCACAAGGTCGGCCTCCCCGGGGACATATTGAGACCCGAGAGTGAACGGTGGCGGCAACACCACGTGGTCGATGGGGACACCCGCCTCGGCAAGGACTGCTTCCGGTTCGGTGAAGCCCGGCGCGAACACCGCGGCCCGTCGCGGGTTCAGCCGAGGCAGCATCGCGAAGCCCTCGGCGGCGCCGGCCAGCAGCAACACCTCGTCGGCCGTTCGGCCATGTCGTTCGGCGATCGCCGCGATGGCGCGCTCCTCATCGGCCCGGCGCGGGTAACCGCCCAGGTCATCGAGCCGGGATGCGAGACGGTCGCGCAGCCACTGCGGCGGCGCGGCAGCGCGCACGTTCACAGCGAAGTCCAGGACGCCGGGTGTCAGCGCCTGGTCGCCGTGGTAGCGCACTCCCTTTCGCGGCCCAGTCATGTCTCGACACTAATGTAGGGGGGTGGCTCCTCCGATGCTGGTGATCTTCGATCTCGACGGCACCTTGACTGACTCTGCACCGGGGATCGTCTCCAGTTTCCGTCACGCGCTCAGCCATGTCGGCGCCCCCGAACCCACCGGCGATATCGCATCGCGGGTGGTGGGACCGCCCATGCACATCACCCTCGGTTCGATGGGCCTCGGCGACCGTGCGGACGACGCGATTGCGGCCTACCGCGCCGACTACGGCGAACGTGGATGGGCCGTCAATGCGATGTTCGACGGCATCCGCGACGTGCTGACCGGGCTGCACGAGGCTGGGGTGCCCATGGTGGTGGCTACATCCAAGTCCGAGCCCATCGCGGCGCGCATCCTCGAGCATTTCGGGCTTGCCGAGTTTTTCCAGGTGATCGCGGGCGCAAGCCCGGACGGCGTGCGGTCCAGCAAGGCCGATGTGATCGCGCACGCGCTGTCCCAGCTGGATGAGGTTCCAGCGACCGGCGTGGTGATGGTCGGTGACCGGGTGCACGATGTGGAGGGCGCCGCCGCCCACGGTATCGGCACCGTCATCGTCGACTGGGGTTATGGAGCAACGGATTTCGACGGCGATCCCGGTGAACTTGCCGAATGGATCATCGGGCGCGTCGGCACCCCGCAGGAATTGCGCGAGGAGCTTCATGTCTGAGCTGCACGTCACCTTCGTGTGCACCGGCAACATCTGCCGCTCCCCCATCGCCGAAAAGATGCTGGCGCACCAGCTGGCCGAACGCGGTCTGGGCGATCGGGTCCGCGTCAGCAGTGCCGGTACCGGAGACTGGCATGCCGGTCAGCCCGCCGACGAACGCGCCACCAGCGTGCTGGCCGAATACGGCTATCCGACGGATCACCGCGCGGCCCAGGTAGACGACGATCATTTGAGTGCCGATCTCATCATCGCCCTGGCACGCAACCACTCCCGGATGCTGCTGCATCTGGGAGCCGACCCCGAGCGCGTGCGGCTGCTGCGGTCCTTCGATCCGCGGGCCAGCCGGGCGGCCATGGATGTCGAGGACCCGTATTACGGCGGCCGCGACGATTTCGTGGATGTGCTGACGGTCATCGAGGCCGCGATGCCCGGCCTGCACGAGTGGGTCGACAAGACACTCGCGGAGCGAGAGAGCAGCTGATGCGACGGCTCGCGTTTCTGCTGCGCCCGGGATGGATCGCCCTGGCGCTGGTGGTCGTCGCCTTCGCATACCTGTGCTTCACGGTGTTGGCTCCCTGGCAGCTGGGCAAGAACACCAAGACTTCGCGGGAGAACAACCGCATCGCCAATTCGGTGAGCGCCGACCCGGTGCCACTGAAAGATGAGCTACGGCCTGACCATTCGATGCCCGAGGATTCCGAATGGCGCCGCGTGACGGCCACGGGCCACTATCTGCCGGATCGCCAGGTGCTGGCCCGGCTGCGGGTAATCGACGCCAAGCCGGCCTACGAAGCACTGACGGTGTTCCAGGTCGACGGTGGTCCCGCGATTCTGGTGGACCGCGGCTATGTGCGCCCCGAGCAGGGCACCAGCGCGCCGCCGGTACCCGCCGCGCCCACCGGGCAGGTGACGATCAACGCGCGGCTGCGGGAATCCGAACAGCAGTCGGAGAAGGCACCGTTCCTGGAAAACGGTGAATACCAGGTGTATTCGATTGTTCCCGGGCAGGTGGCGACACTGCTGAAGACTCCGCTTGCCGGGCCATATCTACAGCTCTCCGAGGATCAGCCGGGCGGCTTGGGGGCCATCCCGCTGCCACAGCTGGACGCCGGACCGTTCCTGTCGTACGGCATCCAGTGGATCGCATTCGGGATACTGGCACCAATCGGGTTGGGGTACTTCGTGTTCTCCGAAATCAGGCAGCGTCGCGCCGCGGCCGCCGCTGTGAAAGCGGTGAAACCCGGGGTACCGAAGACTGCCGAGGAGCGGTTGGCCGACCGTTACGGACGGCGCTGACGCAGCGCGGCGAGCACCGCGATAGCGGCCGTCACGTGCTGCACGGCGCGCGAAAGCCGAGCTGCCTCATACACATCCCCGACCCTGGGCGCGGCGCCACGGCCCAAGGTGGGACGGACCTCTTCGCCGTACGGATACCGAATCGGGCCACCCAGATACACACCGAGGGCACCGGCGAATGCCGCTTCGGCCACGCCGGCGTTGGGACTGGGGTGGTGATGCCCGTCGCGCAGGCAGACGCGCAGCGACGCGACGGCTGAGCCCCCGAGAAAGGGGGCCGCGATAGCCGTGGCCAGCGCGGTGACCCTGGCCGGGAGCAAATTGAGCACATCATCCAACCGTGCTGCCGCCCAGCCGAATCGCAGGTATCGGGCCGATTTGTGGCCGATCATCGCGTCCAGGGTGTTGGCTGCGCGGTAGGCCAGCACACCGGGCACTCCGGCGAGCGCCGCCCATATCAGTGGGCCGGTGTGGGCGTCGGAGGTGTTCTCGGCCAGGGATTCCACCGTGGCGCGGGCGATGCCGTTGACGTCGAGCAGGCTCGGGTCCCGGCCGCACAGGGAGGGCAGCAGCGCGCGTGCGTCGTCGATGTCGTTGTCATACAGGTGGTCCGACATCCGGGCACCCACTGCGACCAGTGAGGTTCCGCCGAGCGTGGCCCAGGTCGCGGCGGCGGTCACGACGACGGTGGCCGTCGCGGAGCGGCGTGCCGCGCGTTCGGCGGCCCACCCGGTGACGGTGACAGCGGTCAGCAGCGCGATGGTGTGGGCCGCGCCGGCGAGCTTGGTGTCCCGGTAGGTGTACGACTCCAGCGCCGCGGCGGCTTGCCCGAAACCGGCGACCGGATGAAACCGTTGTGGGTCGCCAAAGCGCAGGTCCAGGGCGTAACCGAGGGCTATGCCCGCGGCGCGAAATCCTCGGCGCGACACGCAAACACCCTATAGAATTTGCTGTGCAATGAAGCACTCACCTGCCAGGCTTGTGGACCTGGTGAATCCCGCGTCGCTGCTGTTGCCTGCCTCCAACGTGATCATGCAGCTCGCACATCCTGGTGTCGGATACGGAGTGCTGGAGAGCCCCGTGGACAGCGGCAACGTCTACAAGCATCCGTTCAAACGGGCCCGGACCACCGGGATGTTTCTGGCGGTCGCGACGATGGGCAGCCAGCACGACCGCGCGGTGATGAAGCGCGGTGTCGACGCGGTGCACCGGCAGGTGCGTTCGACGTCTACCAGCCCGGTGAAATACAACGCCTTCGATCCTGATCTGCAGCTGTGGGTGGCCGCGTGTCTGTATCAGTACTACGTGCAGGCCTATGAGTCACTGCACGGTCCTCTCGATGACGAGACGGCCGACGAGATCTATCGCGACGGCGCACGAATCGGCACGGCCTTGCAGGTGCAGCCCGAGCAGTGGCCGCCGGATCGGGATGCGTTCAACGACTACTGGAAACGTTCCCTCGACGGGCTGCGCATCGATGCGCCGGTTCGCGAGCATCTGTTGGGTGTCGCGTCGTTCAAGATGCTGCCCTGGCCGCTGCGGACCGCCGGACGGTTCAATCTCTTTGCCACCAAAGGGTTTCTGCCGCCGCAGTTCCGGGACCTGTTGCAGGTTCCGTGGTCGGGTCGCGACCAGCGGCGCTTCGACGCGCTGTTGAGCGCGCTGCGGATCGCCGATCGCATGCTGCCCGCGCGGTTGTGGACCTTGTCCTACTCCGTGCTCATCTGGGACATGCGCTTGCGCGAGCGGATCGGTAGGCCGGTCGTCTAGGCTCGCAGACGTGCAGATTCTCACCGCGTGGCGTCGTTTGGACGAGGGTCAACGACGCAGCGTCATCGGAATGAGCGTTGCGGTGGGCGCACTGCACGTCCTGGGCTGGGGCATGCTGCTCTTCCTCGTAGCGCCCGCTCATTTCACGGTGCAGGGCAGCGTGTTCGGGGTTGGGCTGGGAGTCACGGCATACACGCTGGGCATGCGGCATGCCTTTGACGCCGACCACATCGCGGCCATCGACAACACCACCCGCAAGCTGGTGGCCGATGGCAGGCGCCCTATGTCGGTGGGTTTCTGGTTCTCGCTAGGGCATTCGTCCATCGTGTTCATCATGGTCGGGCTGCTGGCCCTCGGCGTTAAGACGTTGGCGGCCAATGTTTCCGATGAAAACTCGTCACTGCAGCAGTGGACGGGCGTGTTCGGGACGGCGGTGTCTGGGACGTTCCTATTGCTGATCGGGTTGCTCAACCTGGTGTCACTGATCGGGATCTACCGGATTGCCAAGCGGATGCGCGGCGGCGAGGTCGACGAGGCGGCGCTGGAACGTGAGCTGTCTAATCGCGGTGGGCTGAACCGGCTTTTCGGGCCATTGATGGCGGCGATCCGCAAGCCCTGGCAGATGTATCCGGTGGGCCTGTTGTTCGGGTTGGGGTTCGACACGGTGACCGAGGTGTCACTGCTGGTGATCGCCGGTGGGGCGGCAGTAACCGGGCTGCCCTGGTACGCGATCTTGGTGCTGCCCATTCTGTTCAGTGCCGGGATGTCACTGTTCGATTCGCTCGATGGGTCGTTGATGAACTTCGCTTACGACTGGGCGTTCCAGGAGCCTGCACGCAAGATCTACTACAACTTGGTGATCACCGGGTTGTCGGTGGCGGTGGCCGTGCTGATCGGGTCGCAGGAGATCATTTCGATTCTCACCGAGAAGCTGGACATCACGACGGGTCCGCTGGCTGCGGTAGGCGGGCTGGATCTGGCCGCGATGGGTTACGTGATCGTGGCGTTGTTCATCGTGACGTGGGCGTTGGCGGCGCTGGGCTGGCGATACACCGGAGTTCGCAGACGCTGGGGTGGATAGTCGGGTTGTCGTGCCCGTCGAAATTCGATGGAACCGATCCGGAACGATCGACGTCCTATACACATACGATGAACCTGACCTGGCCAAATCCGGCCATGACCTGAGGGGGCTCGATGTCTATCGACCAGCTGATCGAGAACGCGAAGAACGGCAGCCTCGTCTTGCATTTAGAAGATGGGGCTATCGACAACATCCTGGCCGCCTGCGTCGCCTACAAGCAAGCGTTAAAGGATCTGACGCAAGATGCTGAGATCCTGAGCACGTACCCACTTGGGTTCTCTGAAGGGCACCTCGGGTCAGGCGCCGCACTCGCTAAAGCCTTTCAACTAAAGGCCTCTGGTGACGGTTCGAGTGCAACTAAAGCCTTCCAGTCACATATCGATCAGGTCGACGAGATGATGGACCTGTTCACTGCGCTACGCCGCGGATACAAGGCAACTGATGCCAGCAACGCCAATAGTTTTGGATCACACGGCGGATAATCAGGTATAGACACGTGTCTCGGCTCGCGATCCTCGCATCGCTGATTCTCATCCTCGCTGGTTGCGCGGACCCAGTTCCTGGAGCACCCGTCACTTCACCGGTTTCAACCAATACAGCCGGACGCATTCGCATCACCGTCGATCCCTGCGCGATTGTTCCTGCAAGTGTTATCGAGAGGCAACAGCTCAACAAAGGGGCACCCCGATCTGACAGCCAAACCAATGGCGACATAGAAAATGTCTTCTGCAAGTACCGCTCTCAGAACGAGTACTACCTCACCGTCTCTGCATCGAACTACACGCTTGAGATGCTTAAGAAAACTGCAAATCACTGGGATCAAAGCGAGTTCGAACTCAATGGACGCCGCGTCCTTAGCGCCTACACGTCGCCGCAACCGGAGAAACACGCATGCTCGATGGACGTAGCCGCGTCGACCGGCGTGTATGGCGTCGTGTTGGGGACGATTCACGACGACTTCAGTCCCTACCCGGACTGCCTTACCGCCGCACGCGCGAACCTGGAGGCCTTCCTCCCCTACTTCCCGTTATAAGAATCTTCGAAAAGATGGAACCGGATCGCCACAGGCGACGTCTGTACCAAAAGAGCTAGTTGCACGCCACGACATGAAGGAGCGGCCATGACTGGAGAAGAAGATGGCTGGACCAGGGGTAATCGCGAACGCGACGTGGTCTATGCAAGACAGCGCCAGCATGGGGCCAACATCGATGGCGGAACCGAGTCGGTCAGTGTCCCGGCTGAGGAATTCGGCGGTTGGTCGCATGCTGCAATCAAGGCGGCGTCCGATGACTTCAAACCTGGAGACGCTCTAGCGGTTTCTGCAGACTGGGAAAAGCTGGCCACCGGCTTCAGCAAGGCGTTGGACGACTTCAAGCACACTTTTGATACGGCCGTAGGCGCGCAGTGGACCGGCCAGGGCGCGGAAGCCGCCAAACAAGGCGTCTCCGACTACAAGACTCATGCCGAAAAGGTGAGCGACGGACTGTCACTCATGGCCACCAAGCCCGCTGAGGTCGAAACGGCGATGACGCAGATCAAAAGCCTCGTGCCCGATGTCGTCCAGGTGCAAGAGCTCAAAGGCAATACACGGGCCGACTACGAGCAGCACTACGCCCAGCAAGCGCTGGCCGCGCAGAAGCAAGACGAGGCCCGCATGATCATGCGGAACGTCTGGTCCCCCGTGTCGCAGCAGGCCGCTTCCGGTCTCCCCGCTCTTCCTCCCGCTCCACAGTTCGCAGATGCCGCAGCCATGCCGGTCAACGCCGCGTCATCGCTATCCGGCTTGGGTTCCGGCAAGGACATCAAGCCCGACCAGATCAAACCCATCGATGAAGCCGCGGTACGCGCGGCTGCAGCCGCGGCTCTGGCAGACCCCGCTCAAGCATCTGCCTCGGGTGGCTCCGGCGCCGCGGGTGCTGCCGCAGCCGCCGCAGGTGCGGCAGGTGGTGGTTCCGGAGCTGGTGCTGGCGGCCCCGCGGCCGCCGCATCCGCTGCCGCCGGAGCGGGCGCCGGGACTCGACCATCCTCAGGTGGAAGCACCACCGCAACCGGTCCGAACACAGGATCAGTGCCGGGCACCTATGGCATCGGCCGGTGGGGCAAACCGACCACCAACAAGGACGAAAACAAGGACAAGGACCAGAACGCCGATCTGACTCCCCTCGCTGCCGGGCCGATCATCGCCGGTTCCTACACCGCGGGTGCCGGCATGGGACTTTCGGCCGCCCCGGCAGTGTCACCAATGTCGGGCATGGGCATCGCTCAGCCGCCGACCATGATGACGCCCGGCGCGGCAGGCCAGCATCACCAGGAGGACGAGGACCAGCACTTCACCCCGGAGTTCCTGGTTAGTCTCGACAACGGCAATGAGCTGATCGGACCGCTGCCCAAGGTGTCTCCCGCCGTCATCGGCGTGTGGAACGAAGAGCATGTCGAATACCAGAATCCTCACGCCTCGCCCTACGATCCGAAGCCCTACGACGGCGAGGACTAGCACCACGCGACGATGACCAAGAACATCGTCATCTGCTTCGACGGCACGGGCAACCAAATCCGTGCCGCGGGGAACACGAATGTCGTCCGTGGCTACGACATGGTGATTCATGATCTGACCGACCGGCAGATCTCGTATTACGACCCCGGAGTTGGCACCGACCCCGCCATCGGCACCTACGCCCCGATAGGCCAATTCGCCGCTCGCATGCTGGGTATCGCATTCGGGGTTGGCTTGCGGGCCAAGCTGGCCCAGGCTTACACGTATCTGATCGAACGGTGGCAACCCGGAGACCGCATCTTCATCTTCGGATTCAGCCGCGGCGCATTTTGCGCGAGAGGCCTTGCCGGGCTTCTCAACTCGGTGGGCATGCTGCGGCCCGGCTCGCAAAACCTCGTGCCTTACGCGGTGAGCCTGTATGCACAGTCGTGTGAAAGCTGGTCAGCGGAACGCTGGGATCAGCTGCACTCGTTCTCACGCACCGTAGCCCGACGCGAGGACGGAAAGCTTGCCATTCCCATCACCTACCTAGGGCTCTGGGACACGGTCAGCGCGCCCGGCATCTTCAAGCGCAGTATGCAATGGCCTTATGCACCAAGTGTTCCCAATGCACTGGCTGGTCGACATGCGGTGGCGATCGACGAAAAACGCCGACCGTACCGCGAGTACCTCATCAAGCACCTCGGCGATCAACGACTCGTCGACGAAGCGTGGTTCAGCGGCATACATTCCGATGTGGGCGGCGACTACGCCGACGACGATAGGCTTTCCGACATCGCTCTCAAATGGGTCATCGACGGTGCCGCCGAACACGGCTTGCTGCTCAATACTGAAAAATACCAACGATATTGCTCGGTTGAACCCACCTACGCCATGGGCGAGATTCATCGAGTCAACTGGCTCTGGGCACTGTTGATATTCCGTCGCCGCCGTATCCCCGATGGCGCATGGATTCACGCCAGCGTTGCCGACCGTATGGCAGAAGATGACACTTACCGGCCATCGTTACCGGAGCGCACCGCCATCATCGATGCCCAATGGGCCTCTCCGCCAACCGATATCAGGATGTAGCGGGCGGACTGACCTGTAGCCCTGCGAGAATGGTTTCACGTGCGCTGTCAAAATCGCCCACGGTGTCATCCAGCGCCTGCACCGACACCCCGATCGTAAAAATCTTGCGGTCGTTCTTCACTGCCACAACCGTGGTGGTAACCCTGTGAACAGGGATCTTTCCCAGACCCATGTTGTAGGTCAACGTCTTCGATGGATACCCGCAGATGGTGCCCGTCGCTTCGACAAGATCGGTAATGCCGAACATCTCCAGCCCCTGCTGCTCGGCGGCAAAGGCTGCCTCCTCCGTCGACACCTTGCCGGTCAGATCGGCCATCGCCACCGTGGCGTTCGGAACAAACCCTTTGGCCTGAAGATTCGGGGCTGACAAGTAGACCCGCACCACGCCACTCTCGAACCGCTTGACCCGCTCCCACCCAGCGGGCTGCGGAACCTCAACACGTGGCTCAGAGTCGTTGTCCAACGGCACTTCCAGAAGCGGCACCGACACCGAGCTGCACTTGGGGTTGGTAAGCCGCTTGCCCTCTTCACCGGGAGTGGCTATCGCTTCACCGTCGACGATCGCCGTGCATCCCGAAGCCAGCATCGTCGCCGCGCACATAGCAGCCAGCATCCACCGAGGTGCCTGAATCATTGGTTCAGCCTAAGGCAGAGATTGACTACAAACGGCCAACTCGAGCCGCGGGATATGTGTGCACTCACACCGGCACAGACCTGGTGCCAGCTAAGGATGTTTGGGCTCATGGAGGTGGGCCTAGTAACAGCGTCTCTGTCCGTCGCGTGGTGGCGAAATACTCATCCCCCACTCTCCTGGTATCTCAGACGCAGACTCTGGCGGCAGCGGGGATTTCGACTAGGACCGAACACCTAGAGTGGCCAATTTCTCGTACGCCTCCTACGCGTGGCCCGTTGGTTCGCGAGCTGCGCAGTTATCCGTTGCCGAGATGTCCTTAGCAGCCCACACCCACGCAGCGGCGTGTGCTAAGGCTGGGTTTCAGTGCAGATGGTGTAGAGGCGTACGGGGTGGGCGAATCCGCCTTGGGTGCAGTCGTGGGTGTGGTTGACGTTGCGGAAGACTCGTACCGGTTTTTCTTTGTTGGGTATAGCGGGGTCGTCGCATGCGACGTTGATGATTTTCCCGGGGCTGATTGCTAGGCAGCGGCTGGTTTGCCAGGCGTAGTCCAGACATGCAGTCCATTGCCCATCAGGGCCATTGTGGTAATAGCTTTGGTCAGCATCGCGGACGCATTCACGAGGGTGGCTGACTTGCTGGATGATTTTGACATTGCTGCGCTCGGAGTCGCAGGGCACAACCGACAGCGTTGAGTGCGCCGTGGTGCCGCCGAGTTGCGCGCAGGCACCTACCGGAGCAGCGGTGTCCGCTGTGGAAACCTTTTGTGCGGGGTCTGGGTACTGGCGCGGCAGGGTTGTGAAGTCAGGTAGTGCCTGAGGAACCTTATCGAGGTCTTTCCACGCTTGTTCCCAGGCTGCCGCTATTTCTTTGTCGGTGAACTGGCGTACTAGCCATCCTTGGCTGATGGCTAGATAGTCGGCTCCGACCGCGACTGCGGCCACTATCGTGACTACGCCGGCAGCCAGGGCGCGGCGCCCGGTGTGCGAGGTACGTGTGGCGAGCAGCCAGGCCGCCGCCACCGCTAGCGCGGCGACCAGGAACCACCAAATGCCTTGCCCGGCACGGCGCCACCAGATCATGTCGGCGACAGCGAGGGCTGCCACAATTATGAGGGCTGCACTCGCAACTAATGTCCAGCGGCGAATCGGTGGGCGGCTCATCTGCCGATGGTGGCTTCCGGATTGGACTGGGCCCGTAGCCTCGTCGTCATCGAGCTGTTGGCTCCGCTGCGTTTCGTCAGTGTCGTTGTTTATAGAGTCAGTCACGTTCTGGGCCTTACTGGGTGCCGCTGGCAGGAGGATCGCCCTGTTCGGACACGTAACGGTCCAGGGCCTTCTGCCATAGCCGACAGCCCACTGACCCTCCCAGCCTCGCTACGACGCGGGTACCGATTTCGAAGCTGTTCGTCCATTGGTTGTTGGGGTCCGGGTTGTAGTCGTTGTCGTGGATGACGATGTCGTGGTTTTGCGCCACATCGGTGTTCCCTGCCCACTGTGTGATTCCGAAACCGCGCGCTTTGTCCTCGACGATCTTGACGGCGGCTGGCCACACGTCCTCAGGGATGGGGCCGCTAAACAGTGCGGACCGGGTGTTGCGCGTGACCGCCAGTACCGAGTCGCCCGACCAAATTGCCTCCGAATCCATGTTTTGGAGGCAGCTAAGCCAATGGAGCCCGTCATCGTGCCATTTCCAGGTTAGACCGGGCACCAAAGCAGCTATTTGATCGGCCATCTCGGCGATAGCGGCTTCGGCAGCGGCGTAACCCTCTTCCGAGGAGCCTTTCGGAGCGAGCTTGGCGACTTCTTCTTGAAGGCGCTCCGCGCTCATTGGCCCTTTGCCCGAATCACCACTACCGCAACCGCTCATGGCCACGACTGCAGCCAACAGTGCCGCAGCCCCGGCACTCCAACGTGGACGTCTGGACGTGGCATACACAGATCCTCCTGCGTGGACGTTATCGCGATACTCTCGCACTTGGAACCTCACTTCATTTCCTTGGTGATGATTCCTGGTTCAGCCGGTATCGCCAGCCCCGGCTGGTTGATGAGCACGGTAGCCAAGTTGTATCCCGACATACGCAGCAAATTGTTGGAGCCTTTACGCGGATATTCCGAATGCCCGTAGGCACGCTCGCGGAACTGATTATCCAGCGGGCTGCAGCCTCCCTGATCAGCGAGCAGCTGCTTGAAATTCCCCTTATAGGGGCTGGACCACAATGGGTTGATACCGCCGATCAGATCATTCTCGGCCAGCATCGCGAACACCCGATCAGGACTCATCCCCAGCCCGCCGGGCGTGCCCGCAGCCAGGCCCGGCGAGCCATAGAGCACCGCGTAGTCGACGTACTCCGACGCACCGTTCTTGAGCGCATAAGAACTCAGCAGCGAACCGTACGAATGACCAAACAAGGCAACTGTCTGGTTCGGATTAGTCGCCTGCATCATGGACAAGAACAGCTTCAGGTTCTGGGCGCCCTTGGCGGCCTTACTCGGGGTAGCGGCCCCCAGATCGATACCGGGCGCGTCGTAGCCGATCCACGCAATCGACGCTACCGTCTCACCGCCGTGACCGGACAACTGCAGTTGCTTGCCGCCTTCCACTGCGAGGTTGTAAGCCTCGGGAACCATGCTCGACAGCGATGAGGATGTCCAGCTGGTGATGCCGGGCACAGTCACCGAGACGTGATCGGCCACCGCCGGATTGCCCACTGAAATTGCGGCCAGAATCCGCTCGCTGGTGTCCCACATCCCGCGGCCGGTCGTCGGGGTGCCCGGGCCGTTGAAATCCACCAAGTAAGTATTCGGCGACTGATCAAGGGCGGCTTTGATCGCGTCTATTTCTTTAAGTCGATCGTTGATGTTGGACAACTCACCGCGGTTGCCGATGTTGCGCCGCAAGAAGCTGTCATTAATCTCGTCTCTGCGGTTCTCCAGCCATTTCTTCTGCTCGGCCAACTGCGGGCGCAAGGCGGCATCGGCATCGTTAGGGCCTGATGCAATCGCTGAGGCGGCCTGGCCATCTGGCACGTTGACGGGCTGTCCCTTGCACTTCTGGGATTCCTCGTCCTTGGACTGCTTCTGGTTGTTGCGTGTATTCGAGCAGTTACAGCCGTCTTCACCGGGCCCTTCCCGGCCCGGCACCAGTTGCCCGCCAACATAAGAGCCACCGCTGGCTCCGGTGTTCCACACCGTCTCTGCGATTTGGTAGTGCTGTGCAACTTCATCGCACTGCTGGCGCCGCTGCTCAGAATCCTGGTTGTCCCGGTCCTGCTGGTCCTGCTGCTGATCAGACTGCTGATTCTGCTGCTGATCGGCTTGCTGTTGTTGAGGCTGCTGTTGCGAACCTTGTTGTGGTGTGTTCTGTTGTGGGGCTTGATAGTCCGGGTTCGCCTGGCCGGGCCCTTGGGTGTACGGGGTAGCGGTTTGGTAATTGGGGGGCTGGGTGCCATGTTGGGGCTGTTGCGCGTCCTGTTGGGTCTGCTGGCCTTGCTGCCCTGCTTGTTGTCCAGCTTGCGGGGCACCCGTGTTGTAGATGCTGATCCCATTGTTTTGGTCTAACGGCGCCCGATTGCCACCCTGGTAGTCCGGCATGGAGCTGGGCACGCCTGGGGGCTGAAATTGCGATCCGCCGCCGTCAGTCATGCCGCCGGTGGGCCCCGTAGGACCTGTGGGGTCCGCGGTGGCCCCCGGCACCAGGTTGATGACTCCGATCCCTGTCGGCTCGTCGGTGATGTGCCAGCCCGCCATAGCCACAGCGGTCACCGCGACAGCAGCCAAGCTGCGCCGGATCCCCTCGGGTACAGACGTTTTCCGCGCCTTCATCGGCGTCATCAGCAGTTGCCTTTTCTCTTCTAAGTCAGGCTCGGCCTGCGATCGTTGTCCCCCGACCGGTCAACTGCAGTAACGGTTGTTGTTCGACGGCAAGAATCTGGTGTTGGTACCTGGCCCGGCGGGTTGACATACCCAGCCGCCTAGCAAGTTCTCCTTAGACCAGGCCGCATGACCGTTGGCCACATTCAGGCATGCCTCGTAGTCGGGCCCGGTCTGTCCAAACGTGGCGGTGCACTGCGCCGACATGTTGGCGAACGCCTGGTTCTTGCACACATCTACCGACATCTGGGCCGGCGTGACATCCAGGCACATGGCCTGCCGCTGGCACGAAGTCCAGAAGTCCGCGGTGCGTCCGTCCTCGGATCGGAACTCGTTGGGCCCGGACAGGCAGCGATCGGCATGCCGCTGGGCATATAGGACCGGATCAACACTGGCGGGCCGGTAGGCACCGCCAGGATCAACCACGTAATCGCCTGGCGCACCAATGATTTGCGCGGCCTTCTTCGCCTCTGGCGGGCCACCACCCTCAGGCAGCCCCTCCCAGTCAGTGGCCAGCTGACCGCTGGCCGGGATCGACGACGCCCGGTAGGACAGCGTGATCGTGATCGGGAAGGCGAAGATGTCCGCGGGTCCAAGATCCAGCGCCAAGTTGGACTGCTGATACATGTAGTCGCCGTGGATCACCGGGTTCACTTGCACCGGATTGCCCTTGGCATCGCGTGCCACCGGCACCGACAACGTCGCAATAGTCGTGGCCGGCAGTCCCGGCGCAGCGTCGGACTCGACCAACACCACATTGCTGCCCTGGCGCACGTGGGTGCCCTCAGGAACCCGCAGGCCGAACGTGAAGTTCTCCGGCGTGAAAATGGTGCGCCGGATGATGTTCACGTCGGCACCGCCCCCGGCGAACGGGGAAATCCGGTAGTCGGTGTCACGCGAGGTGAATGTCGCTGCGCCACCATCTCCCCACTGCGCCGGCGTGAGCTCACGCTCCTGCGGCAAGTGCAGTACGACATCCTTACCGGCGATCGCCGTCGGCAGGTGGGTGCCATCAGTCGGCGATGGCGAGATCGTGACGTTGGAGCGTTCGCGTCCCGCCGCCAACGGGCGACCGGTTCCCGACCCGAGGCCCAACGGCGTGTTCGTCTTCACCTGAGCCCCACCAATCGGGGATATCCGCGGCAGATCATCAGGCTGGGCCACCGGATACGGAATCGGCTTCGGGGGCGGCGGCTGGATGGGATCCGCCAAAGTCTTTGGAGCAGAACCCATCACGATTGCAGAAGCGAAAGCCAGCGCAGCCATCAGCGCGGCGCCACGGGTACGGATGGTCATCACAGATCCTTGGGCTCGCCGTAGATGGTCTGGGTGTCGTTGCCGTTCTCGGTGCGGATCCGGAACGTCGCGAAGGACTGGATCTTCACCTGGCCACCGCAACCATCGGCTTCGACGTTCTGGTTACGCACCTGCGAGACCGCCCGCATGTTCCGGAAATTGATCCGGTCCATCGGCAGCTGAGCCAAGCCACCCGGCTTGAGCAGCACACGCATGTAGCCGCCGATGTGCTCCTGGGCGCCCAACGAACCACCGCCGGACACACCGCCGAAGCCGCCACCACCGCCACCGCTCTGGCTGCCCTGTCCGTAACCACCGCCATAGCCCTGGCCAAAGACCTGCTGCGAGAGCGTCAAACCGAGGTCCCCGCCCAGCTCCACGCCCGACGAGGAGTCGGTGCGGCAACCCACGAAGTACCCGGTCTCCAACTGCGCATCTTGAATGACCGCAGACCCCGAGCCCGTGATGGTGGCCTCGGCCCGATAGGACACGCGCGCCTGCCAAGAGTTGCTCGCACCCGCGATGTTGTCGATGTGATCGATGACCTCGTTGGTCAGCGTCAGGCCAACTGTCCAGCCGTCGTCGGTCACGAACTGCTGGTACTGGTCCGGCATCCCCTGCGGATCCGCGGCGGCGTCAGAAACGCCCACCATAAGCCCCATCGCAGCAGCGACAGACGCTGCGATGGAAGTGAAACAGCTTCGACGTGCCAAATTTGGCAACTTCATGAAACCGAACCCCTCCGTGTCCCGTCCTAACCCGATCGGGTCGAACCCCCGTGCGCTTGCCCTTCAATGGGCAATGCCACTCAGTGCTTCTTACTGCGAAAACACATCACATGGCAATGGTGGAGAATCTAAGGCCGAGACCCTCTCTTGTCAACACCGAGACTGTTTCGTCACAGTTTGCGCCTTCAAGATCGCGAATTATGACGAGGTCACCGGCAATAGGGGCAAAAGGGTGTCAGCATCACTATCGAAAGCGTTTCCGGAGCGACTGCAGCGAACACCCAATGCGCGGCTCGGCCAGCCACCAGAGGATTCGGTCATTCAGCCAGCCTGGATCTGCGGAAATGTCACGAGAGGCGAGCGTCGCCGCGACTCAAACATGAACAGCAGTCCATGCCGCAGGTTGCTGGAAGGCAACATCAAGGCGTTTGCCTGCTAACCGGCACCGATGAGGCCGCGGAGCCTCTCATGCCCCGCCGCCGACAAGCCCAGCCGCATGCGCGGCGAGTTACCGCAATCTATCGAACGTGTGTTCTAATGGCTCTCACTGCCCGCCCACTGCGCGCGAACCTTCAGAAGGAGCTCATTGTGACGATGACCGTAGATACTCCAGCAGTAGACGTATTGGACACGGAGCCAAGCACTCCCGAGGTTGTGGTGAGCCCTGTTGCGCCGACCGCTGAAGCGCCCACCGAGGAAAAGCCGCAGAAGGCGACCCCTAAGAAGGCCACGGGCAAGAGAACCAAGACTCTCGAACTGACTCTCACCGTCACTGGCACCGCCGACGGCGAATGGCACGCCGAACTCAAACAGGGCAGCACCTACCTGGCCCGCAACCTCGCTGTCGCGGCGGCCGCCGTCTCCCGCGCCGCCAAGGAACTGCACGAGGATCTCTCCACCCCTATCGACGCGGTAATCGAGGAAGCGCGATCGCAGCAGGCCGCCAAGGTCGCCGCTCTGGAAGCCGAACTCGAGGCCGCGCGCAAGGCTCTCGCCGACTTGGACTGAGCCTCGTGTGGGATGGGAAAGTAGCCAGATGAGAAGACCACTGACCCTGGCCACTGTCGCGCTGGCGCTGACGTTGCCCGGCGCGACCGGCCTTGTGTCCGCGTGCGGACATTCGGACGTTTCCGCATCCGACGGGCGCGATAGTGGCCGCCAAGAGGCCAACCGTCAGCTTGTCCTCAACTTCTACGACCGGTTCTTCAACAAGCACGAGGTGCAGCAGGCCGCCGAGGTAGTGACCGACGACTACCGGCAGCACAACCCCAATGTGCCGGATGGCAAGACGCCGTTCGTGTCCTACTTCGCGGGATTCTTCGCCGAGCATCCTCGGGCCGCAGCCAAGGTGGTGCGCAGCGCAGTCGACGGCGACTTGGTCTATCTGCACGTGCATTCCACCAATGACCCACAGGACCGCGGACAAGCGGTGGTCGACATCTTCCGCGTTTACGGGGGCCAGATCGTCGAGCACTGGGACGTGATTCAGGACGTTCCGGCGGAGTCGGCCAACGGCAACACAATGTTCTGACGACGCCGGCCTTTAGCGACCCCTCGGCGCTCCTATCGACCTTTCGATACCTCAGCAAAGCTCTCAATGCAGTCCCGCTAGAGTGAGTGGCGGTCGGGCAAAGGCGCATCGAGAGGTCACATGCCGTTCATCAAGCGTTGCTACCCGGCGTCCGTGGATAGAGTGTGGTCCGTTTTCGTCGGCCTCGAGAATCCTGGCCCCGACGAGCCCGGTCTTTGGTCGTTCGACGCAGCCGACTACGAGCCCGTCATCGGCAAAAAATTCAACCTCAAGTGTCTGCCGATCTTGGGCACACGCTTTAATGGCAACTTCGACTGCGAAGTCATTAGCATTGAGCCACAAAGATTTTGGGCCACCACGCTAGAAGCGGAAGCCTCGCGAGGGCCTTCCGCGCAGTGGGTGCAACAGGTGGAGTTCACCGATCACTATGGCGGCACGCTTCTGAACTGGAACCTGTCTGGAGTGCAGACCGCCGATCCCCACGAACGTTTCCTGCATCGCTTCTACAGCGGATCGGCAAGCCAGGCTCTGACAGATCTGGGGAACTACCTCGAAAGAACGCGACCACAACTGTGGCAGACAGCGAGATAGACCCGCACTTCTTGGTGGGCGCGGACGGTTTCGAACCCTACACATATCACAAATCCATTCGCATCTACCTGGTCTTATGCAGATTCTCGAATGCTTTGTATCCGATCGTCCACCACCGTGCGACATGGGAAAACACTGCGGCGTGTTGAAATTTTCAACAGCGCACCGGACGGACCCACGATACCGATTGCGCGGACCGTCGATTCATTCCACCGGCTGGATGGAACCGCCGGCGTGAGATGTTCGAGCTACCTGCGATCAAGAGGCTTGTCGAACATGACTGTGATCATGAGGCCGAGCACCAGCGCCGCCAGAGTTGCGCCGACCCATGGCCACCAGCCAAAAACTGGAGTCCATGGAACCCGAGTATCAGCGCGGCGAAACGGCCAACGTCAGCACTGTGAAACCGATGATGCTGGCGCGGAAGTTGAACGTGCTCATGCGGAAACCGCAATACATCAGACACACGCGCTAAGTATCTAGTCACACACCTCCCCACCAGTGGGTCTTACTGCGCAAGGGGCGGTCGAAACTGGAATCGCCATGCACAATTTAAGGTAGCTGCATATTGGAGGTGGGAAGCTGCCGCAACCAACGGCCGCTGACACACAGGCCATAGAGGCTACCTTCTTACAGGTCGCCGATACATCAATCGCAAACTTGAATGATTGTTTTCTAGATTCGCTTCCATCCCAGCTAGAACTCCTCTATGTTGTTCCCTATGACTCTGGGGGACGTTGATGATGGCAACCAAGAACAGACGAACTGGAATCAAGGATTGCAACCTCCTGGTGGATTGGGCGGAGAACCTCGGCAGATACCTCTAACGCTGCGCAGGTCGCTGGCTCTGGTAGCTACAGTGGCTGTGGTCGCAGGTGTTGCGAAGGTAGTGGACGACAACACCGCGCCTGGTAGCGGCTTCTCGACTATGGCAACTGTGGGAGCGGATCCCACAGGCCCAACGGGTGGCCCGGGCGGGCCCGGCGGAATGGATGGCAGCCAGTTCCAACCGCCCGGACTGCCGCCACAGATGCCCGATTACCAGGGCGGAATCAACCAGCCGCCCCTGGATCAGAACTCGGGTATCTCCATCTACAACAACGGGGCTCAGGGAGCTCCGCAACAGGGTCCCGGTCAGCAAGGCGCGCAACAGCCGCAACAAAGCTGGGATCAGCCAGCTCATGGCACCCAGATCCCCGATTACAGCACTGCCCCCGGCTACACCCAAGGACCCGGTCGCCCTAATCCCGATGCCCAAGGGCCGCAACAAGGTCAGCAGGGACAGCAGAACGCGCCGTCGCAGGAGCCTCACCAGGCTCCGACACAACAGACTCAGCAGGCCACACCGACACAGCAGTCAACGCCCACGCAGACTCCCACCACGACAGCGCCGACGACCACGGTAACCACAACACCGACAACAACAACGCCAACCACGACCACGACCACCCCAACGACAACAACAACAACAACCACCACACCCACTACGACTACGACTACGACTACGACTACGACTACGACTACCCCAACGACAACCACCACGACGCCAACTACAACCACCACGCCGACAACGACTACGCCGCAACGAAATTCAAATTCGGAAAGATCCGCCGATGTCGCGGAGAAGTACCGCGGACGCACTGCAGAGGATCTGATAAAAAGCGGCTTGATGCCCAAGACGCCACTAGATCTGTCCTGCGCGAACTTCGTGACGACGGTGCTCAACGAGAATGGAATGACAAACATCGGCAACGGTGAACTGGCGAAGGTCAACGTGGACGCATTATCTTCAACGCTGCAGAGCCAGGGGTGGACTAAGACCAGCCTTGCCAACGCCAAACCTGGTGATGTGTGGATAAACCCCGGGACACACACTGAGATGGTACTTAGTAATGGAAATAAAGTGACGCTGATTGGATCCAATAATGATCTGCCGAACGGAAATCAAATAGTCGGTACAGACATGGGTTCGGCGTACATTCCTGGATCTTTCATCCTCACACCACCCGCATAGAAAGCCGGTAGACTTCAACGATGTTCAGGCTAAGAGAAAGAACATACATGCGAATCGCATCATTCTCACGCTATTTTTTTATTACTGCATGCTCCCTTGTGTTCAGTCTGTCTACCGCAGCGTGCGCCCCTGCTGAGCCGAACCCGACCGCCGACCGCGACCATGTCGTGGCTACCGTGCTACCTAAACTTGAATCCGAGCTGGGAAAACCCGTAAAGCTTGACGTGAAAACGCTAAACATCGCAGATGGCTGGGCGATGATCGATGGCAAAATATTAGATATGAACGGCCAACTCGTAGACTATTCGGGGACGAAATATGCTCGCGAAATCGCTGGGCCAAAATCCAAGAGATACGACGGCCTGCTTAAGCAAACCGACGGTAAATGGTCAATCGTGGAAAGCGCTATTGGTCCGACGGACGTGCGTTGGGCGGGCTGGAAAGTTAAATATCCCGAAGCTCCCGCTCAAATTTTCGACATTCCGATGGAATAGACAACTCGATGCGTGAGAAGCGCCCCCGGCTCCTTTTAGGAACCGGGGGCGTTCGTCGACCACGGCGGACCAGGACCGTGGGCAGTGCGGGCGCGGGGTCTTGGGGCTCGTAGACCTCGTCGACCAATTCAGGTGGAAGCGTCGGTGTGGGGGTGCCGGGCAGGCGGCGCAGCGCCCACGCCATCCACTCGCGGATATGTCGCATGGCGCTGCGAAATTTGGTTTGGAGAGTGTCGCGCTCGTCAGTCGACGGATCCATAGCGCCCAACTGATCGCGATGAGCGTTGCCGCCATGAGTGCCGTAACCATGGGCACCCGCCCGAGAGATCCCGCTGGATTGAACTCTGGGCACAGGCTTCAACCGGTCCCACTACGGTGCACCGGTACGCCGCCCTTGCGCTCACTGCTGCGAATCGATGCCATTCCAACATGGCAATGGTGAATGGTGCGGTGAAAAGTATTAGAGGGCTACTTCCATACCGGCTGACCCGCGTTGTTTGGTGGGCGCGGAGGGTTTCGAACCCCCGACCGCTGGTGTGTAAAACCAGAGCTCTACCACTGAGCTACACGCCCGGTCCACGTCGTCACCAACGTGGGAATCAGCTCACGAATGTAGCGCGGCCAGCGCTTCTACCCAACCCGCCTGGTCACGGGCTTGCCCGGGGTCCAGCATTTCGGCGAATCGGATGATTCCGTCGGCATCCACCACGAAAGTCCCGCGGTTCGGATATCCGGCCTTCTCGTTGAGCACCCCGTACGCCTCGGCAACGGCCCCGTGCGGCCAGAAGTCGGACAGGATCGGGAAGGTGAAGCCGCTGTAACTCGACCAGATCTTGTGGATCGGCCCGGCACTCACCGACAGCCCGATGATCTGCACGTCGTCGTTCTCGAAGTCTCCGATGTGGTCGCGCACATGGTCCAGCTCGCCCTGGCAGACCCCGGTGAACGCCAGCGGGAAGAACACCAGCAGCACGGCCTTCTTACCGCGAAAATCGCTCAGGCTGACGGGCTGGTTGTTCTGGTTCCGCAGGGTGAAATCGGGTGCGACGGTCCCGACAGGCAGCATCAGCGCCGCCCGCCGCGCGACGACTTCGGCTGCACCAGACGCGTCGCGCTCCAGTCCCCCAGATTGACCGAGGAGGTCTGTACCAGGCCCGCCGGCGGTGCCGACTCGGCAATTTCCGAAGGCTGCACATGGCCCGGCTTGCCGGTCTTGGGCGTCAACACCCAGATCACGCCGTCCTCAGCCAGTGGCGTGATGGCGTCCATCAACGCGTCGACAAGGTCGCCGTCGTCATCGCGCCACCACAACAGGACCACATCGATGACATCGTCGGAGCTCTCGTCCAGAAGCTCCGAACCGCATGCGTCCTCGATGTCAGCCCGGATGTCGTCATCCGTGTCCTCATCCCAGCCCAGCTCCTGCACAAGCTGATCTCGCTGGATGCCCAGCTTGTGGGCATAGTTCGAGGCGTCAGCCGCCGCGACCACCGTTCGGCCCCTCCTTATTCACGGGTGCGTGCTTGCGCACTTGGGATGAATGCTCACATCGTCGCATGCCAGTGGCAATCCTCGTCAGGCACTATCGGCCTTTTGTCTGCAGAAGCGGTTCGCAGATCTTCCCGGCACGCTCCCGCGCGTCGTTGAAACTACGGACCACAGAGTTGAGAGTGCCACTGCTGAGCCGATTATCGAACGCCCCGGCCAGTTTTCGGGACTGATCGACATACTGCGTCAGCGCATCGCGCAGTTCGTCGGTCTGCGCCTTCGCCTTGACGGAGTCGATCTGTCCGGCGCTGGTGTTGAGCGCATTGATGACCGGGCCCACCTTGGCCTCCGCGCTCGACCCGTAGCCGCCCTCGTCGTTCATGACGGAGATGAGCTCATTACCCGCCGAAACGGCGGCATTCGACGTCATCGCGAACGTCTCACAGGCATCAGCCTGGGCCTGCGCCCGCGATGTCTCCTGACGCTTGGATTCCTCGGACCGCGACGTCTCGATGGACTGCGATACGTACGTGCGGTACTCCGACACCGATTCGCTGGGCGCCGACGCCTGCCCTCCCGTAGTCACGGTGCAGCCCGCCACCACCCCTGCACAGATGGCCGCCAGCGCGATCAACAGCGCCGCCATACGCATGTCACGACGGTACCTGCTGGAGCCGCTCTGGACCTGGTGACTGGACCAGACTCGCTAGTAGCAAGTGACTTGCGGCACGATGGGAGTACCGATCTGATTGTGACTGAGATCTGCACCCCCACCCCTAAGGAGCAGAAAAGTTGACCACGGAGTTCGCTCGCCAGGACCTGGCCGGAAATTCAAGCGTCTCAAACCAATCCGAGCGCGTTCGGGTGATCCGCGAAGGTGTGGCGTCGTACCTGCCCGATATCGACCCGGACGAGACGACCGAGTGGCTGGAGTCGTTTGACGGTCTGCTGGCCCGCTCGGGTCCCGCCCGGGCGCGGTACCTGATGCTGCGGCTGCTGGAGCGGGCGAATGCCGGTCGGGTGGCCATCCCGGCGTTGACGTCCACCGACTACGTGAACACCATCGCCACCGAGAATGAGCCGTGGTTCCCCGGCGACGAGGACACCGAGCGCCGCTTCCGTGCGTGGATCCGCTGGAACGCCGCGATCATGGTGCACCGCGCACAGCGGCCAGGGGTCGGTGTGGGCGGCCATATTTCGACCTACGCCTCCTCGGCGGCCCTCTACGAGGTCGGTTTCAACCACTTCTTCCGCGGCAACGCCCACCCGGGCGGCGGCGACCAGATCTTCATCCAGGGCCACGCCTCCCCCGGCATCTACGCCCGCGCCTTCCTGGAAGGCCGGTTGACCACCGATCAGCTCGACGGGTTCCGGCAGGAGAGGAGCCACCCCGGCGGCGGCCTGCCGTCTTACCCGCACCCGCGCCTCATGCCCGATTTCTGGCAATTCCCAACGGTTTCCATGGGCCTGGGCCCGATGAACGCGATCATGCAGGCACGGTTCAACCACTACCTGCGCGACCGCGGCATCAAGGACACCTCCGATCAGCGGGTGTGGGCCTTCCTCGGCGACGGTGAGATGGACGAGCCCGAATCGCGCGGCCTGGCGCATATCGCCGCGACGGAGGGTCTCGACAACCTGACGTTCGTCGTGAACTGCAACCTGCAGCGCCTGGACGGTCCGGTGCGCGGCAACGGCAAGATCATCCAGGAGCTGGAGTCCTTCTTCCGCGGCGCCGGCTGGAACGTCATCAAGGTTGTCTGGGGCCGCGAATGGGACGCCCTGCTGCACGCCGATCGTGACGGCGCGCTGGTGAATCTGATGAACACCACTGCCGACGGCGACTACCAGACCTACAAGGCCAACGACGGCGCCTACGTCCGCGAACACTTCTTCGGGCGCGATCCGCGCACCAAGGAGCTGGTGAAAGACCTTAGCGACGCCCAGGTTTGGAATCTCAAGCGCGGCGGTCACGACTATCGCAAGGTGTACGCCGCTTACCGGGCGGCCACCGAGCACAAGGGCCAGCCGACGGTCATCCTGGCCAAGACCATCAAGGGCTACACCCTGGGTAAGCACTTCGAGGGCCGCAACGCCACGCACCAGATGAAGAAGCTGACCCTCGATGACCTCAAGGATTTCCGCGACAAGCAGCGGATCCCGATTTCGGACGCGCAGCTCGAAGAGAACCCGTACCTGCCGCCGTACTACCACCCCGGCCCGGAGGCTCCGGAGATCCGCTACATGCTCGACCGGCGCCGCGCGCTGGGCGGATTCGTGCCGTCGCGGCGCACCAAGTCGCGTCCGCTCACCCTGCCGGGTTCGGAGGTCTACGCCTCGGTGAAGAAGGGCTCGGGCAAGCAGGAAGTCGCCACCACCATGGCACTGGTGCGTACCTTCAAGGAACTGTTGCGCGACAAGAACATTGGAAGCCGCATCGTCCCGATCATCCCCGACGAGGCACGCACGTTCGGCATGGACTCTTGGTTCCCGTCGCTGAAGATCTACAACCGCAACGGCCAGCTGTACACCGCGGTGGATGCCGATCTGATGCTGGCCTACAAGGAAAGCGCGCAGGGGCAGATCCTGCACGAGGGCATCAACGAGGCCGGTTCCACCGCCTCGTTCACCGCGGTGGGCACGTCGTACTCGACCCACGACGAGCCGATGATCCCGCTGTACATCTTCTATTCGATGTTCGGTTTCCAGCGCACCGGCGACGGCCTGTGGGCCGCGGCCGATCAGATGGCACGCGGGTTCGTCCTGGGCGCCACGGCGGGGCGCACCACGCTGACCGGCGAGGGGCTGCAGCACGCCGATGGTCACTCGCTGCTGCTGGCCAGCACCAATCCCGCTGTGGTGGCTTACGATCCGGCATTCGCCTACGAGATCGCCCATATCGTCGAGCACGGCCTGCAGCGGATGTACGGCGAGAACAGCGAGAACGTGTACTTCTACATCACGCTGTACAACGAGCCGTATGTGCAGCCGGCCGAGCCGGAGAACGTCGATGTCGAGGGCATCCTGCGCGGTATTTACAAGTTCCGCGTGGCGCCCGAGGCGCGCACACATCAGGCGCAGATCCTGGCCTCCGGGGTGTCGCTGCCCGACGCGTTGCGCGCGGCGGATCTGCTGGCCGAACAGTGGGACGTGGCGGCCGACGTGTGGTCGGTGACGTCCTGGGGTGAGCTCAATCGCGACGGCCTGGCCATCGATCACCAGGCGCTGCGTCACCCGGACCGTCCCAAGGTCGTCCCGTACGTGACGAAGGCGCTGGAGGGCGCCCAGGGTCCCAAGGTCGCGGTCTCGGACTGGATGCACGCGGTGCCCGAGCAGATCCGGCCCTGGGTGCCGGGAACGTACCGGACCCTCGGGGCCGATGGGTTCGGCATATCCGACACCCGCCCGGCCGCACGCCGGTACTTCAACACCGATGCCGAGTCTGTCGTCGTCGCGGTACTCGAGGCACTGGCCGACGAGGGTGCCGTTGACCGTGAGGTCGCCGTGCGGGCAGCCGCGCAGTACAAGATCGACGACGTGTCGGCCGCGGACGTCTCGTATAAGGACACCGGGAGCGCCTAACTTCCCCGAATTTGGCGGTTTCCCACTAGGAATCCGGGGTACCTTTTAGGGATGCCCGACAATTCGGCGACCTCTCCTCGCGGATTTCGCGCGGCCCGCAAGCCGCGCGAAAGGGCCGAGGTGCCCGAGGCGCTCCTGCACCGGATCAAGCAGTACTCCGGCCGGCTCTCGACCGAGGCCGTCCATGTCATGGAAGAGCGCCTGCCCTTCTTCACCGACCTGGAGGCCTCGCAGCGCTCCAGCGTCGCGCTGGTGGTCCAGACGGCGATCAACAACTTCGTCGAGTGGATACGCGACCCCGAGGGCACCGTCGGCTTCACCATGCAGGCCTTCGAGGTGGTCCCCCAGGACCTCGCCAAACGCCTGGCACTGCGCCATTCCGTCGACATGGTGCGCACCGCCATGGAGTTCTTCGAAGAGGTGCTACCCCTGCTCGCCCGCAACGATGAGCAGCTGGTGACGCTGACCGAGGGCATCCTGCGGTACAGCCGCGATCTCGCATTCGGAGCGGCCAGCGTGTACGCGGAAGCCGCCGAGACCCGCGGAGCCTGGGACTCGCGCCTGGAGGCGACGGTGGTCGACGCGGTGGTACGCGGCGACACCGGACCGGACATGCTGTCCCGGGCGGCCGCACTCAACTGGGACACCACCGCACCGGCAACAGTCATCGTCGGCACTCCCCGGCCGGAAATCATCGCCAACGCAACCACATTGGTCCATGAGGTCGCGCAGCGGCACGGTCGCGGGGCACTTGCCGTCATCCAGGGCACCCGGTTGCTCACCATCGCGTCGGGTCCGATCACGGCCCACAACAAGTTCATGGTCGATCTGTTGACGGTCTTCGCCGACGGTCCGGTGGTCATCGGGCCCACGGCGGGCACGCTCAGCGCCTCGCACACCAGCGCCGTGGAGGCGCTCTCGGGGATGGATGCGGTGTCAGGGTGGCGGGGCGCGCCCCGTCCGGTGTCCTCGCGCGAGCTGCTGCCCGAACGGGCGCTCCTGGGCGACAAGGCCGCCATCGCGGCCCTCAATACCGAAGTGATGCGCCCGCTCGGCGATGCCGGCCCGGCGCTGACCGAAACTCTCGACGCCTACTTAGATTCCGGGGGTGCGATCGAGGCGTGCGCGCGCGCACTGTTTGTTCACCCAAATACTGTGCGCTATCGACTTAAGCGAATCACCGATTTCACCGGTAGGGACCCAACGTCCCCGCGTGATGCCTATGTGTTGCGTGTCGCGGCAACCGTCGGCAGACTGGCTCAGGAGCACGCCGAAGTGTTCACTCCTGAACCAGGAATCACACCAGTCACAATCAACGTCATTAAGGCTTAGACGGGTTACTCGCTGGTCACCTGCGAGGTCCCACATTGCGAGACGGTATAGATCGGGTCGCAACGGATGCTTTTTTGTAGGCATCCCACAAATACTTAAGACAAGATTCATTTTCTCTTACACGGCGCAAACGGCCCTTCACAGTGTTCTCTTAAATACGTGATTGCGCTGCTCGCTCCCGGACAGGGATCCCAGACTCCCGGCATGCTGACACCGTGGCTCGAACTGCCCGGTGCCACCGACCAGGTTGAGCAGTGGTCGAAGGCCAGCGGACTCGATCTGGTGCGCCTGGGAACCACCGCCACCGCCGAGGAGATCACCGATACCTCGATCACTCAGCCGTTGGTCGTCGCACTGACCCTGCTGGCCTACGACGAGCTGACCAAGCGCGGCCACCTCAACGCCAAGACCACCGTGGTCGCCGGCCACTCCGTCGGTGAGATCGCCGCCTACGCCATCGCCGGGGTCATCTCCGCCGATGAAGCCGTCGCCCTGGCCGCCACCCGTGGCGCCGAGATGGCCAAGGCCTGCGCGCTGGACCCGACCGGTATGTCCGCCGTGCTGGGCGGCGACGAGGCCGAGGTGCTCGAGCGCTTGGAGGCCCTCGAGCTGATCCCCGCCAACCGCAATGCCGCCGGACAGATCGTCGCCGCCGGCCGCATCACCGCACTGGAGAAGCTGGCTGAGGATCCCCCGGCCAAGGCGCGCGTGCGCCAGCTCGCCACCGCCGGTGCCTTCCACACCCACTTCATGGCTCCCGCGCAGGAGGCGTACGCCGCCGCAGCGGCCGCGATCCTCCCGTCTGAGCCGGTCACCACCTTGCTGTCCAACTTCGATGGCACCCCCGTCGCCTCCGGCGCCGACGCCATGGAGAAGCTGGTCAACCAGCTCACCTCCCCGGTGCGCTGGGATCTGTGCACTGAATACTTCAAGACGGCAGATGTGCAGGCCGTTGTGGAACTGCCGCCCTCAGGCGCGCTGGCCGGCATCGCGAAGCGTGAGATGCGTGGCGTCACCAACCAGGCCCTGAAATCCCTCGAAGACCTCGACGCCCTGGCCGAGCTGTAAGCGGCCAACCCACCAAATAAGTAGTACCCAGGATGGGCGGGCAGTGCCGCTCACTCATCCCGTTCCACAACACAGAGTTCACCCCAGGGCTGCACCCGCAGTCCACAACACCGAAGGGAGCCACCGAGTGGCCACCGCAGAAGAAAAAGATCGCATCGTCGCCGGTCTCGCCGAGATCATCGAAGAGGTCACCGGTATCGAGCCCTCCGAGGTCACCCTCGAGAAGTCGTTCGTCGACGACCTGGACATCGACTCGCTGTCGATGGTTGAGATCGCCGTCCAGACCGAGGACAAGTACGGCGTGAAGATCCCCGATGAGGATCTGGCCGGTCTGCGGACCGTTGGCGATGTCGTCAACTACATCGAGAAGCTCGAGCAGGAAAACCCCGAGGCCGCAGCCAACATCCGCGCGCAGCTGGAGGGCTAGGACTAGTGACAACCCCTTCCACTGCCAACGGTGGCTTCCCCAACGTCGTTGTGACGGCTCTCGCCGCAACGACATCTATCGCGCCTGACATCGAGGGCACGTGGAAGGGATTGATCGCCGGGGAGAGCGGCATCGAGGTTCTCGAAGACGAATTCGTCGAGAAGTTCGGTCTGCCCGTGTGGATCGGTGGGCACCTCAAGGAGCCCATCGACAACCACATGACCCGGTTGGAGCTTCGCCGGATGGCCTACGTGCAGCGCATGGCGCTGCTCGTAGGCCGTCAGGTGTGGCAGAACGCCGGCACGCCCGATGACATCGACAAGGACCGCCTTGGCGTCGTCATCGGTACCGGGCTCGGCGGTGGCGAGCGCATCGTCGAAACCTACGACACCATGAATGAGCATGGCATTCGCAAGGTTTCACCACTCGCCGTCCAGATGTGCATGCCCAACGGTGCCGCCGCGGTGGTGGGCCTGGAGATCGGCGCCCGCGCGGGTGTCATCACGCCGGTGTCGGCGTGTTCCTCCGGCTCCGAGGCCATCGCACACGCGTGGCGCCAGATCGTGATGGGCGATGCTGACATGGTCGTCTGCGGTGGCGTGGAGGGCATGATCGAAGCCCTGCCGATCGCCGCGTTCTCGATGATGCGCGCCATGTCGACCCGAAATGATGAGCCGGAGAAGGCTTCTCGCCCGTTCGACAAGGACCGCGACGGATTCGTGTTCGGCGAGGCCGGTGCGCTCATGGTCATCGAGACCGAAGAGCACGCCAAGGCTCGCGGCGCACAGATCCTGGCCCGCATCATGGGCGCCGGCATCACCTCCGACGCGTACCACATGGTGGCCCCCGGCCCCGATGGTGTGCGCGCCGGTGCGGCGATGACCCGCGCAATTCAGACAGCTGGCTTGTCCCCCAAGGACATTGACCACATTAACGCGCACGGCACGGCCACCCCGATCGGCGATGTCGCCGAGGCCAACGCCATCCACGTCGCCGGTGTGCAGCATGCCGCGGTGTACGCGCCCAAGTCGGCGCTCGGCCACTCGATTGGTGCCGTCGGCGCCCTGGAATCGGTGCTCACCGTGCTCGCACTGCGCGACGGCGTTATCCCGCCGACGCTCAATCTTGACAACCTTGATCCCGAAATCGACCTGGATGTCGTTGCGGGAGAGCCGCGTCACGGGGATTTTAAATACGCAATCAATAACTCGTTCGGATTCGGCGGGCACAACGTTGCGCTTGCCTTTGGCAAGTACTAAGCACCAGAGAGGCTCAAGATGACGATCCTGGCTCCCGAGGCCATCGACGAATCGCTCGATCCGCGTGATCCGTTGCTCCGGCTGAGCACGTTCTTCGATGACGGCACCGTCGAGTTGCTGCACGAGCGTGACCGCTCGGGTGTGCTGGCCGCCGGTGGCACGGTCAACGGAGTCAGGACCATCGCCTTTTGCACCGACGGCACCGTTATGGGCGGCGCCATGGGTATCGAGGGCTGCCGCCACATCGTGGCCGCCTACGACACCGCCATCGAGGAGCAGAGCCCGATCGTGGGTATCTGGCACTCCGGCGGTGCCCGTCTGGCCGAAGGGGTTTCGGCCTTGCACGCCGTCGGGCTGGTCTTCGAGGCCATGATCCGCGCCTCGGGTTACATCCCGCAGATCTCGATCGTCGTCGGCTTCGCTGCCGGCGGTGCGGCGTACGGCCCGGCACTGACCGACGTCATCATCATGGCGCCGCAGAGCCGCGTGTTTGTCACCGGACCCGACGTGGTCCGCAGCGTCACCGGCGAGGACGTCGACATGGCCACCCTGGGTGGCCCCGAGGCCCACCACAAGAAGTCAGGTGTATGCCACATCGTCGCCGACGATGAGCTGGACGCCTACGCCCGTGGTCGCAAGCTGGTCGGGTTCTTCTGCCAGCAGGGCGTTTTCGACCGCAACCGCGCCGAGGCCGATCACACCGATCTGCGCGCGCTGCTGCCCGAGTCGGCCAAACGCGCCTACGACGTGCACCCGATCGTCAACGCACTGCTCGACTCGGACAACCCAGACGAAACGTTCGAAGAGTTCCAGGGCAAGTGGGCGCCATCGATGGTCATCGGCCTGGGCCGCCTGGCCGGGCGAAGCGTCGGCGTGCTGGCCAACAACCCACTGCGTCTGGGTGGCTGCCTGAACTCCGAAAGCGCCGAGAAGGCAGCGCGTTTCGTGCGCCTGTGCAACGCCTTCGGCATTCCGCTGATCGTGCTCGTGGACGTGCCCGGCTACCTGCCCGGTGTGGGCCAGGAGTGGGGCGGCGTGGTGCGCCGCGGCGCCAAGCTGCTGCACGCGTTCGGTGAGGCCACCGTTCCGCGCGTCACGCTGGTGACCCGCAAGATCTACGGCGGTGCCTACATCGCCATGAACTCCCGCTCGCTGGGCGCCACCAAGGTGTTCGCGTGGCCGGACGCCGAGGTCGCCGTCATGGGCGCTAAGGCCGCCGTGGGCATCCTGCACAAGAAGCAGCTGGCCGCCGCCCCCGAAGAGGAGCGCGAGGCCCTGCATGAGGAGCTGGCTCTCGAGCACGAACGGATCGCCGGTGGCGTGGATCGTGCCATCGAAATCGGCGTCGTCGACGAGGAGATCGAGCCGTCGCAGACCCGCGCGGTGCTGACCCGCGCCCTCGCCGAGGCGCCCTCACGGCGCGGCCGGCACAAGAACATCCCGCTGTGACGGCCGGCACCACGGTCACGGTCGACGGACACCGGCTGGCATATCGCCAGTTCGGTTCCGGGGACCGCGTTGTGGTGCTGTCCCACGCCTTCCTCACCTCGCACTATCTGGAACACGCCTGGGCCAAGGAATTGGCCGAGCGCGGTTTCCGGGTGATCTGCCTGGACCTGCTCGGCACCACCGCCGATGAGCGCCCGCTCGAGCCGGACCGCTACAACTCACAAGCCTTGGGCCGCCAGCTCATCGGCGCCCTGGACGCCCTGGGCATCGAGCGCGCGGTGCTCGGTGGCACCTCCGTCGGCGCGAACATCTCGGTGGAGGCGGCGGCGTTGGCACCCGAGCGGGTGGCCGGGCTGCTGCTGGAGGGTCCGTTCCTGGAGAACGGCATCGGCGTCGCCGGGTACCTGTGGTCGGCCGGGCTCACCTTGTTCACTCTCGGTCGGCCGCTGGTGTGGCTGGTAGGCGCGGTGGCCCGATCGTTCCCCGAAACCGACCAGCCCACCCTGGGTCTGATTCGCTCGTTCCTGACCGCTCCGCCGTCGCGCTCGGCGGCGTTCATGAAGGGCATGCTGGTGGGCCGCATGGCACCGCCCCGCGCGGTACGGCGGGCCGTTGATGCGCCCACCATGATCCTCTCGCTCACCGCCGACCCGCTGCACCCGGCGGCCGACGCGCACAATCTCGCCATCGATATCGTTGGTGCGCAAGTGGTTTCGGCTGGAACGTTGGCCACCCTGCGGTTCTGGCCGCGCCGGGTGACACCCGCGATCGTGAGCTTCCTGGTGGAGACGTTCGGCATCGACGTCGCCACGCGACAGGCCGACGCCTAGTCATCCCCCTACTGTTAGAGTGACGTTTCATTCACATAATCGACAAGGGAGTCTGGGGAATGGCACTTCGGCGCAAGAAGGCACTCAAGTTGCTTGTCGACGGTCAGCCGACCGCGACGCTCGTCACGACGAAGGTCGGGCCGAGCCTGTTTCAGCGGCTGTCGGCGCTCATCGAGAATCTGGTGCGCCTGGGCATTCGCCTCGCAGGTATCGGATTCCGGGCGGGCGGCGCCGGACTGGCAGCCACCGGTGTCGCGCATTTCATCGCGCCCCAGCCGTTCGAGTCTCTCTCCAAGGTCGCCTTCCCGGAGGACACCCGCCGCTGGGTCTACCAGAACGGCGTCACCGAGCTGCTGCTCGGTCTTGCGCTGGCGTTCCGGCGCACCCGCATTGTGGGCAGCCTCGGCGGCCTCGCCTACATCGGTTTCCTGGTGAGCCGTCTGATCGGTAACGCCAACAAGAGCTGAGGTTTAACCGACTCCGCGGAGCCAGGTGACCTCGGCGCCGTCGCCGCCGCTGCGGTACGGCTCCAACGCGTCATCCCACGCGGTGCCCAGCATGTTGTCGAGTTCGGCGGTGATGCTGCCGGGGTCGGCATCCATCAGACCGCGCAGCCGCATCTCGCTGACCATGATGTCGCCGTTGGCGCTTGTGCTGCCGCTCCACATGCCCAGCTGCGGGACGTGGCTGAAGCGCTGTCCGTCCACGCCATCGCTGGCGTCCTCGGTGACTTCGAAGCGCAGCACGGGCCACGAGCGCAGGGCGTTGGCCAGGCGCGCACCCGTACCGACGGGGCCCACCCAGTTGGTGACGGCGCGCAGCTGCCCCGGCATGGCTGGTTGTGCCTGCCAGCGCAGCGAGACTTCCGCCGGGCGGCTCGATGAGATCGCCGACAGGGTCGACGACAAAGCCCACTCGACGTGCGGGCACACCGCAGCCGGAGAGGCATGGACATACACCACGCCGGTTGTCGAGTCGGCGAACTGAGGCGACGCGTGCATTCGTAGTGCTCCTTTGTCTTCGACGAGGACGTCTTCCCCAACGACTCGCGAAGCTTCCAGAGCGTGTTACCGAATTACACCAATGTGCCTTGTGACACCATTGTGCCCTGTGGTGCGCGTGTTGCGCCAGTCCCAGAGCCCAATTTGAGGTAACGGCTTCCTGAGAGTTTGAGAACCTCTACCCGAACTCGGCCAGCACGGCGTCGGAGAGCTGTGGCCACAGCTGGTTGGCCCAACCGTCGAAGGGCCTGTCGGTCAGCACGATGAGCGCCAGATCGGCAACCGGGTCCACCCACAAAAACGTGCCGGACTGCCCGAAGTGTCCGTAGGTGGCCGGTGAATTCTCGGCGCCGGTCCAGTGCGGAATCTTGGTGCTCTTGATCTCAAAGCCCAGCCCCCAGTCGTTGGGACGCTGCACGCCGTAGCCGGGCAGCACCCCGTCCAATCCCGGGAAGACGACGTTCGTCGCACGCTGATGCGTCTCGGCCGTCACAAGACGCGGACGCAGCAGCTCACCGGCAAAGGCCACCAGGTCCACGACGGTGGACGCTCCCCCGTACCCGGCGGTGTCTGCTCCGCCGGGCAACACCGTGTGCCCCATACCGAGTGGCTCGAACACCGCCTCACGGAGGTACTGACCGAACTCGATGGTGGACCCGGCCTGCACCGTATGCGCCAGCACCGCGAAGCCATAGTTCGAATACACCCGGCGAGTACCGGGCTTGGCTATGACGGCTTCGGAGAGCAGCGACAGCCCCGAGGCGTGTGCCAGCAGATGTTCGACGGTCGAGCCGGGCGGACCGGCCGGCGTCGCAAGCTCCACGGCACCTTCCTCCAGCGCCACCTGTGCGGACCGGGCCACCAATGGTTTGGTGACCGATGCGAGTGCGAATTGGTGCGTGACAGGGCCGGTTTGGGCCCTTATCCCCTCCGGCCCCACCACCGCGGCGGCGACGGTGGGTACTGGCCAATCGGCGACGAGGTCGAGGGCACCCATGCTTGGGACTGTAGCGTCTGACGCATGTCTCAAACTGTGCGCGGTGTGATCGCTCGGTCAGTGAAGGCTCCGGTGGAATTGGTGGACATCGTGGTTCCCGATCCGGGCCCCGGTGAGGTTGTGGTGAAGGTGCAGGCGTGCGGTGTCTGCCATACCGATCTGACCTACCGCGAGGGCGGTATCAACGACGAGTTCCCGTTCCTGTTGGGCCATGAGGCAGCCGGGATCGTGGAGACGGTCGGCGAGGGCGTCACCACTGTCGAGCCGGGTGATTTCGTGATCCTGAACTGGCGTGCGGTGTGCGGAGTGTGCCGGGCCTGCAAGCGCGGACGCCCGCAGTACTGCTTCGACACGTTCAACGCGACTCAGAAGATGACGTTGACCGACGGCACTGAGCTGACCCCCGCCCTGGGCATCGGCGCGTTCATCGAGAAGACGCTGGTGCACGCCGGTCAGTGCACCAAGGTCGACCCGACCGCCGATCCGGCCGTGGTCGGCCTGCTGGGGTGCGGTGTGATGGCCGGCTTGGGTGCCGCCGTCAACACCGGCAACGTCGGGCGCGATGACTCGGTCGCGGTCATCGGATGCGGCGGGGTCGGGGACGCCGCGATCGCCGGGGCCAAGCTGGCCGGGGCACGCAAGATCATCGCCATCGACACCGACGACACCAAACTGGCCTGGGCCAAGGACTTCGGAGCCACCGACACCATCAACGCCCGCACGGTCGAGGACGTGGTGACCGCGGTGCAAGAACTCACCGGCGAGTTCGGTGCCGATGTCGTGATCGATGCGGTGGGCCGCCCGGAAACCTGGAAGCAGGCGTTCTACGCCCGCGATCTGGCGGGCACCGTCGTGCTGGTGGGGGTGCCCACCCCCGACATGAAACTCGAGATGCCACTCATCGACTTCTTCTCGCGCGGCGGATCGCTGAAGTCCTCCTGGTACGGCGACTGCCTACCCGAACGGGACTTCCCCACCCTGGTCAGCCTGTACCAGCAGGGCCGCCTGCCCCTGGATCGCTTCGTCACCGAACGCATCAACATCGGCGATATCGAAGAAGCCTTCGAGAAAATGCATCACGGGCAGGTGCTGCGCTCGGTGGTCGTGCTCTAACGGCGGATCAGTGCTGGGGATCTAACATCCCGCGCGAGCTTTTCACCTTGTACAGCTCGTAATCTGCCTGTTGGACAAGCGAATCCAGGTCAATTCCGCCTCCGGTTCGAGACTGCCAGGCCGCGCCGACGCTGACGCTCCACGAGTCGATGCCCGCGCGCGGCGTGCTCACGCGACGCACGGTGCTCTCGATGTCCTCGGCACGTCCGGGAAACGCGACGACCAGAAACTCGTCGCCGCCGATGCGTGCGGCGATTTCGCCGACCCGTGTGCGCGCGGTAAGCATGGCTGCCACTGCCTTCAAGATCTCATCACCGGCGCCGTGGCCGCGGGAGTCGTTGAGTTCCTTGAGTCCGTCCACATCCATCAGCGCCACAACGACGTTGACGGCATCGATGCGGTCTTGGTGCAGCAGGTCAATCGCGGTGGTCACCCCCCGACGGTTCAACAGGCCCGTCAGCGGATCGCGGTTCGCCGAGACCGCCGCGGCCAGGATCGAGTCGCGGCCTCCTTCGAGAACCACCTGGATGATGGCCGGCATCAGCACCACCGCGGCCAGTGCGGGTGCACCGTAGGTGAACTGCGAGGACCAGGTCGCACCGTCGACCAGGATGTTCATGGTTACCAGCACGCCGAACAACGCCAGGGCGAAGCCGCAGTGGATCACCAATGCGCGCCTACCCAGGAAAAATGTGGGAAGAAGGCCCACCAGGCTCAGGTATACGACCGCGGAAAGTCTGGCGGTCGGGTCGGAAAATGTGGCTGCCGCTATCGCCAGGGTGACATCCGCCCAGATGACAAACGCGACCATGCCGCGCCGGCTCGGCCAGGGAAACATGATCCAGCACAGGCCGACGATTACCGCTACGGCAGCCGCGATGGCCTGAATACTGCGTGGCCACACGCCCTGTGGGCCCAACGGGATGAACTGGGTAGCCCCAGCAAACAACACGATCGAGAAGCACAGGACCCCGATGCCAACCTTGAGCTGCCTCAACTGCCCAGCGCCTCGAAGCGCATCGGTAACCAGCAGGTACTGAAACCCTGGCTCTAGCTGTTGCCGATTTTGCACACCCGATTATGGACCTTGCAATCACCATGAGCGGGTGCCTTTCGCACATAAGATCGCGCGCCGATAGTGGCGGCATGACGACACGACATGGGCGCAAGGCGGCCATCATCGGCGCGGGACAGACTGGCGCCACGGCCGCATTGGGGCTGCTGGACAAGGGTTTTGACGTCACGATCTACAGCGACCGGGACCAGCGAAGTTTGCGTGAGGACGTGCCGGCCACCGGCACCGCACTGATATTCGGCGAGGCCCAACGTGCCGAGGCGAGCCTGGGGCTGACCAGCTACCTGGAGCCCGGGCCCACCTCTACTGGACTCAGCGTGCGCCTGGTCGACGGCAGCGAACCCGGCCGCCCCGAGGTCATCGCCTTCGATGCAGACTTCGACGGCGGCACGCAGGGTGTCGCCGTCGATACCCGGCTCAAGGCCGATGATCGCCTCGTCCAGTTCCAGGAGCGCGGCGGACGTCTGGTGGTGGAGCAGGTGGATCCGGAAAGGCTCGACGCCATCGCCGGTGCCCACGACCTGACGCTGGTGGCAACCGGCCGCGGCGGGTTGTCCTCGCTGTTCCCGGTGGACGCTTCCCGCACAGTGTATGACCGTCCCCAGCGCCGGCTGCTGATGCTGACCGTTGCGGGTCTGGGACATGGGCCCGACGTTTTCGCACACCGGGGACCCGCCGGTGGACGCCACAGCGCGTTCTCGTTCATCACCGATCAGGGCGAGGCATGGTGGGGACCCTACTTGCACAAGGACGCCGGACCGTCGTGGTCGTTCCTCACCTGGGCCAAGCCCGGTAGCGACTGGGAACGGCGCTACTCGGCCGTCGACAGCGCCGCTTCCGCACTACAGGCCGTTACTGACGTGCATCGCGAGTACATCGACTGGGATCTCCCGGAGGTGTTGTCGCTCAACGTCATCGAGGAAGATCCGCATTCGTGGATCACCGGCGCCGTCACCCAGCTCGTACGGCACGGCGTGGGACACACCGCCAGCGGACATCCCGTGGCGGCGCTCGGCGATACCGCGGTGGCCTACGACCCGATCGCCGGTCAGGGCGCACAGGGCGGCCTGGTGCAGGCGGCCGCGCTGGTTCACAAGGCCGCCGCACATGACGGCCCCTTCGACACCGCCTGGCTCACTGCGGCTTTCGAGGAGTTCTACGACCGGCGGGCACGTGCCGCGCAGCTGGTGACCCGGCTCTACCTCGGCGACGACGAGCTGCACGATTACGGCGATCTGTTCTTCGCGGCGGGCCACGTGCACGAGGGATTCGCGTCCAAACTCTTCAGCCTGCTCGATGATCCGAAGCCGTTCGAGGCGGTGACCTCGATCGAGGCGGCCAAGAATCTCATCACCGAGTGGGCGGGGGAACCCGCCGATGCCATCCTGGAACGGTTCTCCCCTGCCGGACGGTTCGCCCGCTCTGGACTGGTGCGCGCCGCTTAACGCTGCGCCGGGCGGTACGCGGTCACCACCACCGAGCCGCCCAGCCCGATGTTGTGTTGCAGTGCCACACCATCCTTGGTGGCCGCTCCCGCGACCTGACGCTTGTCGGCCTGCCCGCGTAGCTGCCAGTTCAGTTCCGCGCATTGGGCCAGCCCGGTGGCGCCCAGCGGATGCCCCTTGGAGATCAGGCCACCCGACGGGTTGACCACCCACTTGCCGCCAAAGGTGGTGTCCTCGTTGTCGATCAGCTTGCCGGCCTCCCCCTGCTCACAGAACCCGAGCGCCTCGTACACCAGGACCTCGTTGGCCGAGAAGCAGTCGTGCAGCTCCACCACGTCGATATCCTCGGGGCCGATCTGCGCCTGCTCGTAAACGGCGGCGATCGCCGCCTTGTTCATGTGTGCGCCGACGATGCCCGCCGCGGTGCCGTCAAAGGTGTCGGCCCGGTCGGTGACGGTGGCCTGTCCGACGATCTCGACGGCTTGATCGGCGAGTCCGTGCTTGTCGACGAACTCCTCACTGGCCACGATGGCTGCCGCCGACCCGTCCGAGGTGGGCGAGCACTGCAGCTTGGTCAACGGCGCCACAATGCTCCGCGACGACAGGATGTCTTCCAGCGAGTACTCGTCCTGAAACTGGCTGTACGGGTTGTTCACCGAGTGCTTGTGGTTCTTGTAGCCGATCCACGCCAACTGCTCGGCGGTCAGGCCGTACTCGCGCATGTACTCCTCGGCCGCAGCGGCGAACATCCATGCGGTCATAGGCATCTGCGGCGGCGTCAGTTCACCGAGACGGTTGATCTGCGGCAGCAAGGGTGACTCGCGGTCGGTGTACTTCATGCTCAGCGAGCCGCGTTCCATCTTCTCGAACCCGGCGGCCAGCACCACGTCCGATTGACCGCTCCGAATGGCGTTGGCCGCCATGAACAGTGCGGTCGATCCTGTCGAGCAGTTGCTGTTGACGTTATAGATCGGGATTCCGGTGTGACCCAGCTCGTAGAGGGCGCGATGCCCGGAGCACGAATCCCCGTACACGTTTCCGACGAAGGCCTGCTCAATCTGTTCGTAGCGCACCCCGGCATCATCGAGTGCCTTGGTTCCGCTCTCCTTGACCATGGCCGGGTAGTCCCAGCCCTCACGGCTTCCGGGTTTCTCGAACTTCGTCATGCCGACGCCGACCACGAAAACCTTGTTCTGCTGCTTCATTGCGGCTCCTTACCGTGCCGGGTCACAGAGACCGCGAGATGAGTTCTTTCATGATTTCGCTTGTGCCGCCGTAGATTTTGTTGACGCGTGCGGCGGCGTACGCACGGGCGATCGGGTACTCCATCATGTAGCCGTATCCGCCGAAGAACTGAACACACCGGTCGACCACCGCGACTCCCTTGTCGGTGGCTACCAGCTTGGCAATCGAAGCCGTTGCGGGATCGTTGACACCGTCGATGTAGTTCTGGATGCACCAGTCGACGGTTGTCTTGATGGACAGCACCTCGGCCTTCAACTCGGCCAGCTGAAACCTGGTGTTCTGAAACTTGATGAGCGGCTGGCCGAATGCCTGACGCTCCTTGGTGTACTTGATCGACTCCAGCACCGCGGCCTCGGCCATGCCGGCGTTCCCCGCCGCGATGATGAGGCGCTCACGCGCCAGCTGGGTCATGAGCTGGATGAACCCCTGTCCGTCTTCCTCGCCGAGCCGGTTGGCCACCGGCACCCGCATATCGCTGAAGAACAGCTCGCGGGTGTCCTGCCCGTGCTGCCCCACCTTCTCCAGCACCCGGCCACGCTCGAATCCGGGTAAGTCCTTGGTCTCGGCGACGATGAGCGATATCCCCTTGGCCCCCTGGGACGGATCGGTCTTGGCCACGATCACCAGCAGGTCGCAATGGGTGCCGTTGGAAATGAACGTCTTCGAGCCGTTGATCACATAGTGGTCGCCATCCCGGACCGCGCTGGTGCGCACCCCTTGCAGATCCGAACCCGTTCCGGGCTCGGTCATCGCGATGGCCAGCACCAGGTCGCCACTGACGATGCCGGGCATCCAGCGGGCCTTCTGCTCGGTGTTGCCGTAGGTGTTGATGTAGTGCGCGACGATCGGTGAGTGCACGCCCCAGCCCGTCGCGGTGTCCTGGGCCAGTGCCAGCTCCTCGGCGACCACCGCCGAAAAGCCGAAATCGCCTCCAGCCCCGCCGTATTCCTCGGGCAGGTCCAGGCCAAGCAGGCCGGCGTCGCCCAGCTTGTTCCAGAACTCGCGGTCAACCTGATGCTGGGCACTCCAGCGTTCCTGGTTGGGCGTGGACTCCTTGCGCAGGAACTCGGCGGCATGCTTGCGCAGGTCGCGGTGCGCATCGGTCTCCCAGGACGCGCGATAAGCCGGGAAAAGTGCAGACATCTTTCAGTGACCTCCTCGTCGAGACAATACAAGTGTATCGTTTCAGATTCGTTTGTAAAGGGGTGCGGTACGATGAGTCTCATGGCAAACCCGCGCGCGACTGACGAGGACCTGACCGCGAAGGCGCGCATTCGCAATACCGCGCTGGATTTGTACGCCCAGTACGGCGAGGAGCGAATTTCGTTGCGCGCGGTCGCATCCGCGGCAGGGGTGACGCTGGGGCTGGTGCAACACCATTTCAAGACCAAGGCCGGTCTGCGTCAGGCCGTCGATCAGCTGGTGGTCGACTACCACGTCGAAGCGTTGCGATCGGTCGGCGAAGAGAAGGACCCGCGCAAGCTCGCCGCGGCCCGCGACGCCGCCGTCGTCGCGATGCTCAAGGCCAATCCCCCGATCGTGAACTACGTACGGCGGGCCGTGCTCGAGCCCTCCGAAGAACAGCTGAGCATGCTGACCGCGCTGATTCAGCTGACCCGCGACGAGGTGGCCACACTCCGCGAAGAGGGCATGGCCCCCACCGAACGCCCCGAATCCACTCAGGTTGTGTCCGTGATGGTTCGGCAGATGGGCGCACTGCTACTGCAACCGCTGATCGACGCGGTATGGGACCGGCTGGAGCATGGAGATACGCCGAAACCCATGCTATCCATCAAAGTGCTCGACTAACCGCCGCCCCAAGCGGTTACGGTACTGCAGTGACGTCACGCAGCCCCGGCTATCGGCCCACCGATGACGAGCTACTCGATCTGGTGTTACCCGTTGTGGCCGAACAGGGTTGCGGGACAGTCACTATGGATCAAATAGTGGCGTCCGGCCAGGTGACCAAACAGACGCTCTACGCACATTTCGGCTCCAAGGACGGACTCCTCATCCGGCTCGTCGGACGCGAGGCCAACCTGATGCGCGCGATCTTCGACGACGTGTCGATGCCGGAAAACCTCGACCTGAACGACCCGACGGCATCACTGAGCGCGGCGCTGGAGCCGTTCTTCAACCATGCGGCCGCTCGCCCCTTGGGCATGCAATTGCTGGCTGATTCCACGGCGCCCCGGGTTCCCGGGTTCGACGAACAGGTGCTCACCGACGCCGTGTCCCGCATCATGTCCATCTTCCAGCTCGGGGATCCGGCGCAGGACGAGGCCGCGGCGCACCGGCGCCTGCTGCTGGCGACCATGAGCGCACGGGCGATCATGTCGGGGGTGCTGACCGCGATCACCCACCACATCGACCCTGCGGTGGCGGTGCGCACGTGCGCGACCTTCATCATCGCGGGGATCTCGGCGGCCTATCCGGCCGCACTGCCCACCGACTCGTAGTCACCGGATTCCATCCTTGCCATACCCATTCATTGGGTCTACCGTCGAGCTTGACTCTACGTTCTAGCTTCAATGATGCAGCCAAAGGATGTCGACATGGAAATAGATCTACTTTCGGACGAGCACGTGCTCCCGGTCGATCGGGAGACAACAGCAACCGGCCTACAGGTCACCGGTGAGATACCGAAGTTCCTGAACGGACGTTACGTCCGGACCGGTCCCAATCCCCTTCCCGGGCAATATGACCCCAACAACTACTCGGTATTCGGTGCGACTGGCGACGGCATGGTGCACGGCGTGCGGCTGCGCGATGGCCGCGCCGAGTGGTACCGGAGCCGGTGGGTGCGCACGCCGAAGGTATCCAGACTGCTCGGCGAGAAGCCGAAACCGGCCAACTATCGGGCCGGTGTGACGACTGTGTCCCCGCAGACCAACGTGTTTGGTTTCGCCGGCAAGACGATCGTCAGCGCCGAGGGCGGTCTGGCGCCCTATGAGCTCAACGATGAACTCGAGACCGTCGGAACCTGCGATTTCGGCCGCACGCTGGAAGGCGGATACACCGGTCATCCCAAGCTGGATCCGGTCACCGGCGAGTTGCACGCGGTCACCTACCAACTCGTCGGACCGGCGGTGGCGCGTTATGTGGTGATCGGCCCGGACGGCACGGTGCGCAAGAGTGTGCCCCTGGACGTGCCGGGCAGGCCATTGCTGCACGACATCGCCCTGAGCCAGAACTACGTGATGATCTTCGACTGCCCGCTGGTGATCGACCTCAACCTCCTGACGCGCAAGGTCGCACCCGCGTCGGCACCGCCGTTCATCACCCGGATAGCGGCAGGGCTCCTCGGCCGCTTCGAACCGCCCGCGTTGCTCGGTCCGCTGGTGGCCCGCGCACCCCTACCCAAGACCGCCGAGGTTCCCCTGCGCTGGAAAGCCTCCCATCCCAGCCGAATTGGCGTGATCCCCCGCCAGGGACCCGCGACGGTGCGCTGGTTCGAGATCGAACCCTGCTATGTGTTCCACACCCTCAACGCACACGAAGAGGACGGCACCATCGTCATCGACGCCTGCCGGATCACCGGACCCGAGGACGACTCGGAGTACAACATCGCCGACGTGCTGGGGACGGGGCGTCCACGGCTGCACCGGTGGGAGGTCGACCTGGAGACCGGTGTGGTCAAGGAATCATGGACCGACGAAAGGCTCCAGGAGTTCCCCATGGTCGACCCGCGCCGGGTCAGCCTGCCGCACCGATACGGCTTCACCACGAGCGTCGGCGACACCGATATCGACACCTTGCAAAGCCTCGATGACGCCCGTGCCTCACTGATCCGTTACGACCTCACCGGCGGTGGCACCACCGAACACAAGCTGGAGGCCGGACACATACCCGGCGAGTTCTCGCCCGTGCCGCGTTCAGCGGACGCCGAGGAGGGCGATGGGGTGCTGATCGGATACGAGTATGACCGCAGCACTCAACTGAGCAACATGCTGATCGTTGACGCTCAGTCAATGGAAAAGATTGCGACCGTTCACCTTCCGGCGCGCATACCCTTCCAGTTCCACGGCAACTGGATACCGGCCTAGCCCTCGGCCGCCACGATCCGCACGCCGTCCCTACCGGAGGCCAGTAGGTCCTGCAGCACCTTCTCGACGACCTGCAGATCGGCATTACTGTAGCGCTGCAAGAAGTCGCGCACGCCATGCTCCATCTCCTCATGCAGGGTGCTGTGGACGTCGACGACGATGCCGCCGTCGGCGGTCAGGATGAGCTCAATCTCCTTACGGTTACCGGGAATCGGCACACGCTCAACCCAGCCCGCGTCCACCAGCCGCTGCACATGCTTGGACACCGTGCCCTTGAGCTGGCCCGAGCGCGCCGCCAGACCCACCACACTCACCGGCCCCTCGGCAATCGCCGCCAGCAGATGTAGCGACAGCGTCGGCAGCGTTCTGACAAGGTGCTCCATCCGGTGCGGGCACCTCTGCGCCATGAAATCGCGTTCGGCATCGGAATCCTCGTCCGGTTCGAACTTGTCCCCCACAGCACCCACCAGCGTGTTGATGCTGGCGATCAGTGCCGACTTGGTTTTCATGGAAACCATATTGCCATCCGGCGGCACGCGCCGTACATTGTTCATATGGTTTCGATGGAAACCATTTCTACAGAAACTTTGAGGAGCACGCCATGAAGGCAGCAGTCGTGCATGAATGGGGGCAGCAGCCCGCCTACACCGACTTCCCGGACCCGCAGCCCACCGACGGCACCGAGGTCGCCACCGTAGAGGCCTCGGCCCTGACCAACCTGACCCGGGCCGTCATCTCCGGAAAGCACTACAGCAGCAAGGAGATCAGCCTTCCCGCGATCGCCGGAGTCGACGGTGTCGCCCGGCTGGCCAACGGCAAGCGGGTGTACAGCGGATCGCTCGCACCGTACGGGATGATGGCCGAACGCACCGTCGTGTACCCGGCCGGTGCCGTCGAGGTGCCCGAGCACGTCGATTCGGTGACCGCCGCCGCGATCCCCAACCCGGGAATATCGGCCTGGTTGGCCCTGTCCCATGGCGCCGCCGTGCAGCCCGGCCAGCACGTGCTGGTGCTCGGAGCCACTGGAGTGACCGGCTCACTGGCGGTGCAGCTCGCGAAATCGGTGTTCGGCGCCGGGCACGTGACGGTCGCGGGCCGTAACGCCGAGCGGTTGAACTGGCTGCGCACGGTGGGAGCCGACGATGTCATCACGCTGGGCAGCGATGACCTCACCGAGAGCATCACGACGCGGCACGCGGCGCACCCGTTCGACGCGGTGCTGGATTACTTGTGGGGCTCCCCCGCCGAGCAGACCCTGAATGCGTTGGCGGCCAGTCACCCGTCGGCGCATTTCCATGCCACCCGCTTCGTGCAGATCGGCGCGATGACCGGGGAGACAATCAGTGTGAATGCTTCCACCTTGCGCAGCACCGGCATCACGTTGTCCGGTGTCGGGATCGGCAGCGTGCCGCCCGAAGCCCTGATGCGGGCGCGCGCCGAGGCCTTGCCGAAGCTGTTCGCCATGGTCGACGGCGGTGACCTGCAGCTACAGACGCTGGCCCGGCCGCTGGCCGATATCGAGACCGTTTGGGCGGCAAAGGAGCCGTCCGGAGTGCGGGTGGTGGTCACCCCCCAGTAACCTGCCGGTCGCCTATTTCCGGTTTTCCCGTGCGCCATTCGATGGCACGGTGTTGACATGACGCACTCCGCCGAACTTGACCATGACGAGCACTCCCGCACCGGCCTGAATGCCGACACTCTGCAGAGAGCCATCATCGATCATCTGCGGTACTCGATCGGGCGTCCGGCAAGCGTGCTCACCCCCGCGCACTACTACCGCGCCCTGGCGCTCGCGGTCCGAGATCGCATGCAGCAGCGCTGGATTGCCAGCATGCAGACCTACCTGGACCTGAGCCGCAAGGTGGCGGTGTATCTGTCGGCGGAGTTCCTGATGGGGCCGCAACTGGGCAACAACCTGCTGAACCTGCAGATCGAGCAGCAGGCTCGCGATGCCCTCTCGGCCCTGGGCCAGGACCTCGACGAGGTGCTCGAGTGCGAGGAAGAGCCGGGCCTGGGCAACGGCGGCCTGGGCCGGCTGGCGGCCTGCTACATGGACTCGCTGGCCACCCTGGATCGCCCCGCGATCGGCTACGGCATCCGGTACGAGTACGGGATCTTCGATCAGGAGATCCGCGACGGGTGGCAGGTCGAGAAGACCGACAACTGGCTCGACAACGGAAACCCTTGGGAGATTGCCAAACCCGACCTGAACTTCATCGTCGGGTGGGGCGGCCACACCGAGCAGTACCTGGACGAGGACGGAAACTTCCGGGCGCGCTGGGTCCCGCAGCGCTTCCTCAAGGGCATCCCGTACGACACTCCTATCCAGGGCTACGGCGTGAACACCTGCAACACGCTGACGCTGTGGAGCGCCCGCGCCGTGCAATCCTTCGAGCTGGACGCCTTCAATGCGGGCGACTACTACAAGGCCGTCGAGGACGAGGTGTCCTCCGAAACCGTCACCAAGGTGCTCTACCCCAATGACGAACCCGAGGCCGGTAAGCGGCTGCGGCTGCTGCAGCAGCACTTCTTCGTCTCCTGCTCGTTGCAGCGCGTGCTGCACATCCTGGAAGATGTGGCCGAACGCCCGGTCAACGAGCTCGCCGAGCAATTCGCCCTGCAGCTCAACGACACTCACCCGTCCATCGGCGTCGCAGAGTTGATGCGGCTGCTGGTCGACGAGCGTGGCCTGGGCTGGGACGAGGCCTGGGAGATCACGGTGGCGGCCTTCGGGTACACCAACCACACCCTGCTGCCCGAGGCGCTGGAGACGTGGCCGCTGGGACTGTTCGCCGAATCGCTGCCCCGGCACCTGGAGATCATCTACGAGATCAACCGCCGCTTCCTGGACGAGGTCCGCTCCCGCTTCCCCGGTGATGACGCCCGGGTGCGGCGCATGTCGCTCATCGGCGAGGAGGGCGGCAAGAGTGTGCGGATGGCGCACCTGGCCACCGTCGGGAGCCACGCCGTCAACGGAGTGGCCGCGCTGCATTCGGAGCTGCTCAAGGAGAGCGTGCTCAAGGACTTCTACGAGCTGTGGCCGGAGCGGTTCAGCAATAAGACCAACGGGGTGACACCGCGCCGGTTCCTGGCGCTGGCCAACCCGGGCCTGCGCGAGCTGCTCGACGACGCCATCGGCGAGGGCTGGATCTCCGACCTGGAGCGGCTGCGCGAGCTGGAACCGTACGCCGAGGACTCGTCGTTCCGGATGCAGTGGCGAGAGGTCAAGCGCCTCAACAAGGCCCGGCTCGCCGAGTACGTGCTGGCGACCACCGGGGTGGATCTGGATCCCAACTGGATGTTCGACATCCAGGTCAAGCGAATCCACGAGTACAAGCGCCAGCACCTCAACGTGCTGCACATCGTGACGCTGTACCACCGGCTCAAGCAGAACCCGGAGCTGCGGATCGCCCCGCGCGCCTTCATCTTCGGTGGCAAGGCCGCACCCGGATACTTCATGGCCAAGCGGATCATCAAGCTCATCAACGCGGTGGCCGAGACCGTCAACAACGACCCTCACGTCAGCCAGTTCCTCAAGGTGGCGTTCCTGCCCAACTTCAACGTCAAGAGCGCGCACCTGATCTATCCGGCAGCCGATCTCTCGGAGCAGATTTCGACGGCGGGCAAGGAAGCCTCGGGCACCGGCAACATGAAGTTCATGCTCAATGGGGCGCTGACCATTGGCACGCTCGACGGCGCCAACGTCGAGATGCGCGAGGAGGCCGGCCCCGAGAACTTCTTCCTGTTCGGGCTGACCGTGGACGAGGTGCAGCGCCTGGTGCACGAGGGATACCGGCCGGAGGACTTCGTCGAACTCAACGACGAACTTCGCGCCGTGCTGGATCTGATTGCCAGCGGCCATTTCTCGGGTGGAGATCCGTCGGTGTTCGCGCCGATCGTGGACTCGCTGCGTAGCCACGACCCGTTCCTGGTGCTGGCCGACTATTCCTCGTACATCGAATGCCAGCAGCGGGTGTCCGACGCCTGGCACGACGTGACAGCGTGGACGCGGATGTCGATCCTCAACACCGCACGCGGTGGCAAGTTCTCCTCGGACCGAGCCATCGCCGAGTACTGCGAGCAGATCTGGGGCGTGCAGCCGGTCACCGTGCAGGTGTAGGCACTGCCGGGTTGGGCATCTAGTGTTGGGGAGTGACAAGCTTCGTCGCTCCCCAGTGGGACAGTTCAGCTTTGGTGGTCATCGATGTGCAGGCGGAGTTCGTCTCCGGCGCCATGGCGGTGCCCGGGACCGCTGATCGAATTCCCGCGCTCGGTCGGCTGATCGCGGCCTTCCGCCAGGCCGGTCGACCGATCGTGCACGTGGTGCGGCTCTATGTACCGGGCGGCACCGACACCGATCTGCCCCGTCGCGCAGACATTCTCGCCGGCCTCGAGGTTGCCGCACCCGGCACCGACGGTTCCCAGATCCCTACCGAGTTGCTGCCACACGAGGCTCAGCTGGATTCAGAGCTGCTGTTGGCGGGCGGGTTTCAGGAAGTCGGCCCCGCGGAGCACATTGTGTTCAAGCCCCGCTGGAGCGCCTTCTACCGGACCGAGCTGGAGCAGCACCTGCGTGACCGGGGTGTTTCGACCGTCGTGGTGGCGGGCTGCAATCTACCGAACTGCCCGCGCGCCACGCTGTTCGACGCCTCCGAGCGGGATTACCGCGCGGTGCTGGTCGAGGATGCCACCTCGCAGGTCACGCCCGAGCGCCTGCACGACCTGACACTCATCGGAGTGAACGTCTCCGACGTGGCGTCGGTGGAACAGGAGCTGGCGCGGGTCTGAGGGCGCCCATGGATTCCCGGGACATGTCCCCAGTGCCCGCGTCTATGCGACAACTCTCGCGGCGGTCCCGGTTTGTCGCATAGACGTGGGCACGTAGAAAGGCCTTTCTCCGCTCGATTCCCCGCTCAGCCTCAGGAGAATCCGTCGATCTGGGACAGCACCCGCATCATCACCTCGTCGGCGCCGCCGCCGATGCTGAGCAGACGCTGATCCCGGAAGAACCGCGACGTCCACGTCTCGGTCATGTACCCCATGCCGCCGTGCACCTGCAGGCACCAGTCACCGGCCTCGCGAACCAACGGTCCGGCGGTGAGCTTGGCGATGGTGACCTTGCGGGTCACGTTCTCCCCCGCCATGTACCGGCCGGCGATGTCGCGGTTGTAGACCTCCAGCATGTCGGCCCGCGCGGCCAGCCCCGCGTACTGATAGGCCAGATGCTGATTCTTGGTCAGTGGCTTGCCAAACACGTGGCGCGCCAACGCGTATTCCTTGGTGCGCTGCAACGCCCTGTTCACGCTGGCGGGTATGCCGTAGGCGCCGAACATGCGCTCCATGACGAACTGCGACATCTGCTGCTGGAACCCGCGGCCGATCTCGCCGATGGTGTTGGACACCGGCACCCGCACGTCGTCGAAGGTGATCAGACCGGTGTCGGAGGCGTGCATGCCCAGTTTGTCGAGCTTGCGCACCTGGTACCCGGGCGTCTTGGTGGGGACGATGATCTGGCTCATCCCCGCGTATCCGCCCTCATCGGAGGTGCGGGCCAGCACGCACAGCCAGTCGGCCTGAACGGAGTTGGTGATGAACATCTTTGAGCCGTTGATCACCCAGTCGTCGCCGTCGCGGCGGGCGTGGGTCTTGATACCGGCCACATCGGATCCGGCGTCGGGCTCGGTCACCGCGATCGCGGCGATCTGCTCGCCCTGCAGCGCCGGAGCCAGGAATTCGCGCTTGAGCTCGTCGGTGCCGTGCTTGTGCAGCGAGGGCGTCGCCATCGCAATGTGCACTCCGAAGGCCATCGGGAAAGAGCCGTGGTCCACCCGGCCCAGTTCCTCGGCCAGCACCAGCGTGAAGAGGTGATCGGCGCCCTGTCCGCCGTATTCGGGGTCGTACTCGAGGCCGACCAGCCCCAGTTTGGCCATATCGGCGATCACGTCGTGCAGCGGCATCATCTGCTCGCGTTCCCACTCGTCGACGTGGGGGTTGATCTTCTCTTCGATGTACCGGCGGACGGTACTGCGGAAATCGTCGTGCTCGGACGAGAACGTCATCGGTCTCTCCTTCATGGGATGTGAGGTCCCATCTTGCCTCAGCCGAGCGAGCTAACATGGTGGAGGAGGTTCGTCATGCGGTTCGCAGCAGTGGTGGTGTCGGCGGTGATGGCGCTGTCACTTGCGCCGATGGCGGCCGCGGACCCCAACTGGCCGGTGGCCGGATCCGGCTCGGCCAGCGAAACCATCTCGGCGCTGGAAAGTCAGGGGTACGAGGTCCAGATCAACTGGGTGAACGGCAACACCTTGACCCCGCTGGTGTACTGCACCGTCAACGGGATCAACAACCCCGACCGCTCGGGCACGCAGGTGAAAGCCAATACGACGGTGTATGTCGACGTGTCCTGCCCCAACTACTGGGATGTGGGCGACTAAAGCCCGACCTCGGTCCAGGCCTCGTCAACTGCGCTCGCGGGTGAGTCGGCGCCGGGGCGGGCGGCCGCGATCTGCCGGGTGAGTTTGGCGAAAGCCTTGAACGTCATGTTCTTGCGGGCCTTCGGGCTGGTCAGCGCCTCGTACCAGACCGTCCCCACCGCTTCCCAGGATTTGGCGCCGTGTTTGGTCGCCGCCAGGTAGAACGCGTGGTTGGGAATGCCGCTGCCGTCATGCGGATCACTGCCGGGCACATAGTCGCGATAGTGAGCCGGTTGCGGCGAGAGGCAGTGCTCGGCAGCGGGATCGGCGAGATCCCGCAGGCAGGTGTAACCCTTGGCGAGGGCCCGCGGACCCAGGATGTCCTTGCCGATCAGCCAGTCGGCCTTATCCGCGCTCTGGCCTGCTTGCCACTGCCGGAACATCGAACCGAAGACATCCGAGACACTCTCGTTCAATGCCCCGGCCTCGTTCTCGTAGTTCAGACCTGCGGTGAATTGTGTAACCCCATGTGTGAGTTCATGACCGATCACATCGTTGGCCTTGGTGAAGTCCAGAAACAACTGCCCGTCACCGTCGCCGTAGGCCATCTGCGAACCGTTCCAGAACGCGTTGGCGTACTTGACGCCGTAGTGGACCGACGAGATCAGCGTCATGCCGGCGTTGTCAACGGAGTTGCGCCCGAAGCACTCCCGGTAAAACCGCACGACGTCAGCCGTTTCCGTGAACGCCCGCTGGACGGTGGCGTCCTTGGATGTGGCCGGATCGGCCACGGCGACACCCGGCAGCGAGGTGGTCTGCCGGCAATCGAACACCGGCGTTTCGGGAACCTTGGCCAGTGCCGTGATGGCGGCGCTGATGGTGTTGCCGCTTGCCGTCCGGGTGGCTCGCGTGTGCGCATTACGCAAGGTACGCCAAGACAATTCGGATGCCGCGGTGTCCAGCAGCGCGACCCGTGAGTCTTCGGCGATGTCACCATCCTCAGCCAGTCGCGTCAGTACGGCCGGGGGGATGATGAAACGGTTGCACATTGCGAATCAGCCTACCCGGCAATGCGGATGCCCGCTCGGCGCGAGCGGTGAACTGTCAGGTCCCGCCGCGTCAGCCGTCCGTCAGATTCGCTCTTTGACGACCTGCCGAACGGCGTCGGGCAGCAGACTTTCCGGGATGGCCCGCGTGGTCCGATCAGACCCGCTGACCCGGGTCACCGTGTAGGTGAAGCGGTCGGCACCCGGGTCGCCCGGAAGCGACCCGGGGCTGTCCAGCAGTCCATCCAGTGCACGTCGCGCCTCGGGGTCCAAGCTCTGGTCAGTACACGTACCGCTGGCCGGAAGCCCGGTGAATCCGCCCCGTCTGTCGATGAGGTACTCCACCATGACGGCGACGCTACAGCCCGACCGCGGTCCACGCGTCGTCAATCGCCTTATGCACTGATTCGGCGGCCGCATTGGCTGCGGAGATCTCCCGCGTCAGGTTCGCGAAGGCCTTCATCTTCATGTTGGGACGGGCTTTCGGGCTGGTCAGAGCCTCGTACCAGACGGTGCCCACGCCCTGCCAGGAGTAGCCGCCGTGCTTGGTCGCCGCGAGGTAGAACGCGTAGTTGGGGATGCCGCTGCTCTCATGCGGGTCGCTGCCGGGCACATAGTCGCGATAGTGCGACGGCTGTGGTGCCAGGCTGTGCCGGGCGCCCGGATCGGACATGTCGCGCAGGCAGGTGTAGCCCTTGGCAATGGCACGCGGACCCATGATGTCCTTGCCGATCAGCCAGTCGGCTTGGTCGACCGTTTGTCCGGCGCTCCACTGCCGGAACATCGATCCGAACACATCCGACATGCTCTCGTTGAGACCACCGGCCTCGTTCTTGTAGAGCAGTCCCGCCGTGTACTGGGTGACACCGTGCGTAAGCTCGTGGCCGATCACGTCGTTGGATCCGGTGAAGTCGACGAAGATCTCACCGTCCCCGTCGCCGTAGGTCATCTGCGAGCCGTTCCAGAACGCGTTGGAGTAGTTCACGCTGTAGTGCACGGAGGACACCAGGGTCATGCCTTCGTCGTCCACGGAGTTGCGCCCGAAGCAGTCCTTGTAAAACTTTGCGACCGATGCGGTTTCGGTGAACGCGTGCTTGGCGGAGGCATCGGTGGAGGTGCCCGGATTCGCGATCGTGATGCCGGGCAGTGAGGTGGTGTGCTTGCAGTCGAACACCGGGGTGCCGGGCGCGGTGGCCAGTGCCTTGGCTACTGCGACGAATGCATCGGCCCGGGCCAGCAGCCCGGCCTGGGTGGCCTCGGTGTGCGCGTCGCGCAATGTGCGCCAGGCCGTTTCGGATGCGGCCGTGGCGGCCAGGGCCGTGCGCGAATCGTCGGCGACGCTGTCATCGTCGGCCAATCGCAGCAGGACATCTTGGGGGATAATGAAACACATCGTGAGTCTCCTTGACATGGCCGCGGGTGCGCGGTTCTGGAACATGGCGAGCTCAGCGTGCGTGTGAAGTAACCCTCCGGACGTGCGTACCGCACTACCCGATTTCCGGTTCCGTCCTCCAGTCCGTCTGCACGGCACCGATGTCGTCAAGGAATCCAAGGTCGTGGCCGGCCACCACCAGGGCGCCCCGGTACTCCCCCAGCCCCGACACCAGGGCGTCGTAGGAGGCGAAGTCCAGGTTGTTGGTGGGCTCGTCGAGGAGTAGCAGCTGCGGCGCGGGGTCTGCCAGCAGCACCGCCGCCAGCGTCGCCCGGAACCGTTCACCACCGGACAGCGCACCGACCAGCCTGTCGGCGGCATTGCCGCGGAACAGAAATCGCGCCAGCCGCGCGCGGACGGCATTCATGTCGGCATGCGGAGCGCGGAGCGCCACGTTGTCGGCGACACTGAGCGCATCATCGAGCAGGTCAAGGCGCTGCGGAAGTAAGCCCAACGGAACATGCACCGTCACAGTGCCTTCGGCGGCCGGGATACTTCCCGCAATGGTGTGCAGCAGCGTGCTCTTTCCTGAACCGTTGGGCCCCACCAACCCCACCCGCTGGGGCCCACGCAGATCCAGATGTGCGGCTACCCCGTGGCGCAGCACCAGGTTGTCGGTGCTCAGGACCACGCGCCCGGAGGGAACCTCGGTGCCCGGCAGGTCGATGCGGATGGATCGGTCGGCACGCAGCCGGGTCTGCGCCTCATCGAGCGTCTCGCGGGCCTTGTCCAGCCGGTCGGTCTGGGTTTGTTTGAGTGCTGCCGCCGATTCCTGTGCGGCCCGCTTGCGCAGCCCCATCACGATCTTGGGTTCGCGCTTGTTGGCCTGCATCTTGGCGCCGTAGCGGCGCCGCTGCGCGATCACCCGTTCGGCTTCGGCCAGGTCGCGGCGCTCACGGCGTACATCGGCTTTGGCTGTCGAGATTGCCTGCGCGGCAGCCTCCTGTTCGGCGGTGATCGCGGCCGCGTAGTCGCTGTATCCGCCGCCGTACCAGGTGACGACGCCCTCGCGCAGATCGCCGATGCGTTCCACGTACTCCAACAGTTCACGGTCGTGGCTGACCACCAGCAGCGTGCGCTGCCAGGACGACACCAGCTCGTACAGGTGCCGACGGGATTCACCGTCGAGGTTGTTGGTCGGCTCGTCGAGCAGCAGGACGTCGGGGTGCCGCAATAGCAGCCGGGCCAGACCGAGCCGGATCACCTCACCACCGGACAGATCTCCGAGCGTGCGGTCCAGCACCGCCGCAGGTAATCCGAGCCGGTCCAGCTCGGCACGCACCCGTTCGGCCAGGTCCCAGTCATCGCCGACCGTGTCGAAGTCGGCTTGGTCGGTGGACCCGTTCTCGATGGACGCGATAGCCGTCAGCACCGGCGTCAGACCCAGCAGATCAGGTACCGACTGGTCGGCTCGGATGGTGAGATCCTGTGGCAGATAACCGATATGGCCCGAGGTGTGGACCATCCCCGACGTCGGGGTTAGCTCCCCCGCGATGAGCTTGAGCAGTGTGGACTTGCCGGAGCCGTTGACTCCGACCAGCCCGGAGCGGCCCGCCGGAACCAGCATGTCGAGTCCGTCGAGGACGACGGAACCGTCGGGATGTGTGTAGGTGAGGGCGTTCGAGGAGATGACAGCAGACATGGAGTGGACTTCCTGTGAGGTGGGGTCGCCGAAATCGCGCGATGGCGCGTCGGCGCAATGCCAGACCTCACAGATCCATGTCGTACCTTTCGTCGGGGGCGAGGACGCCAGCCAGGTTAGGCGCAGCAGGCTTGGGCGGCAAGGGAATTTTCCTCCCAGGTCAGGGCGTCGCGCGTAGCATGCTGCCATGCCGGCCGATGCAGCGTCGGAGGAGCCAGCGCGTCAACCTGACGATGCGCCGGGAAAAGTTGATGCCCCGGCCGATGAGGACTCGCCGGATACGGTGTCGATCCTTCGCCCCGTCATCGCCGTGATCACCACGGTGGGAACACCGTTGACGATGATCACCGCGCTGCTGCTGTATTTCGGTTGGGCACGCAGCGATGCGCAGTCCCGGTGGATGGGCATCGAGGTGAGCCTGTTCCGCTTCACCACCCAGGACTACGTGCTGCGCAGCATCAGCACCCTGTATCTGCCGATCCTGGCGTCGGCGGTCATCGGAATCGTCTGGCTGGCAGCGCATCGCGCGGTGACCGACAAGATTGATCGCGACGGCATGAACGACGCGATCCGGGTGATCTGCCGGGTGACCATGCTCGGAGGGCTGGGCATCGCCATCCTGGGCGTGGTGCTGCCCGCATTCACACGCACCTGGGAACCCGGGACGGTGGTGTGGCCGCTCATGATCGCGATCGGCACGGCACTGGCGGTGTACGGCAGACATTTGAGCCGCCGGGGGCAGGAACACGCGCGCCCCCGCCATGCCATTGCCCGTCCCCCGGATGTGCTGGAGGCCGTTCTCGTCGGCATTGTGATTGCGGCAGCGATGTTCTGGGCCGTGCAGGGGTACGCCGACATCGTCGGGCGGGGGTATGCGCAGCGCTACGAGGACTCGGTGTCGTCGCTGCCCCGCGCGACGGCGGTCAGCGAGAGCCCGTTGGGTATCGATTCGCCCGTGGTGCGCACCGAGGAGATCACCACCGGGCCCAAGACGCTGTACCGCACCACGGGATTACGGCTGCTCGCCGAGTCCGGGGGCCGGCTGTTCCTGATGACCGAGGGGTGGACCGTCCAGAACGGCAGCATCATCGTGCTGGACGAGGACGATTCGGTGCACTGGCAGTTCTCGCACTGACCTCACCGCGTCGATGTGGTGGTTGTCGTACTCGAGGTGGTCGTGGATGAGGTCGTGCTCGATGTTGTGGTGCTCGATGTCGTGGAACTGGTTGTGGAGGAATCGTTCTCGTCCGGGGGGACGAAGCTGTTGTTGTCCTTCGAACATGCCGTCCGTCCGTCGGTCTGTGGGTACGTCAGCTCGGGCTGGCGTCCCGGGTTCTGCTCATGCCAGGTAAGGAGCTTGCTGACCATGGCAGCGATGGTGTCGTCGACGCATTGGGCCGGTCCGATCTCGACACCCGCACCACGCGCGGCGAAGGCCGTGGCCGCGACATCCCATTGGCTCTCTTCGCCGTTCACCGCGGCCCGGCATACCCCCACCGCCGCCTCGTAGAGGTTGCCTTCGGGTTTCTGGACATTCTTGAGGCTGTCGCAGTCGTGTTTGAGGAAGTAGACGTAGACGTCCCAGCCCGGCGTCGGGAAGGCAGGGTCCTTGGGCCCGTAGGGCACCCAGGCGAGTCCGTCGTCCGTGGGGGTCTTACCGGAGCTGGACGACCCACCGCCGCCGCTACTTTCGTGCGAACCACCGCCCTCGTGGGTGATCGTCGTCTGATCGGTGACGGTCTGCGTCACGGTGCGGGTGACGGGTTCCCCGGTACCGCCGCAGGCCACCAGGAGAGAACCCGCGAGCACCGCGAGCGGAATCGGCGATGCAGGCATGACAACCTCCCAGCGGGATCGTTCGACCCGAAAAGGAAATTACTCCGGCAGAGCGGCATCGCACCGGGTACTGGACTACTCAATTTCTCCCGAGTAGTGGAACAACCGTGTGGTCAGTTGACGGGAGCGTTGAGGAACGGGCGTCCCTCACCGGCTCCGGGGCCGTCGAAGTGCCACCACTCCCCCGAATACACCTGCAGGCCGCCCGCCTGCATGGCGCCGCGCAGGCGGGCACGGTTGGCCTGCTGATCGGCGCTCACCCCGTCGGTAGCGTAGGCCAGGGAGCGCGGCGAGAAATCGTCGAATCCGGTGCCCATATCGACCAGACCGCGCGCGTTGGCCAGGGTGACATCCACCGAACGTCCGGCCTCGTGGCTGCGGGCGTACTGGCCGGGCTTGGCAACCCAGTTCGGATTAGGCACCACCTGGAACATGCGGACCTGCACCTCATGCGGGCGGTAACAGTCCCAGAAGACGAGCCTCTCGCCGTTGGCGCGCAGGGTGTCGGCGGCGGTCTTGAGGCCGGGGGCCATCGACTCGTGCACCAGGCAGCGGGCGTTGGCCGGGTACAGCTGCACGCCGGTGAAGTTGTTGGTGGTGGCGTAGCGCAGATCGATGATCGCGTCGGGGACGACGCTGCGCACGTCCAACAGTCCGGCAGCACGCGCGGCATCGCTCACTGGCGGGATGTCGGGGTCAGCGCTGGCGGGCGCGACCTGACCGAGAGCACACCCGAGACCGAGGGCGGCGTATCCGAGACCGAGGATGAGACGCTTCATCATCGTTTCATTGTCCTCGGTGTGCTCTCAGATTCGCGTATTAGGCTCGTTTCGTGGTCGAACGCAAGCTGGACCGGCGCATGTTCGTGGGTCTGGTCGCCGCCGGCGCCGTCACCGTGACGGGACTGGGTGGCTTCCTGGCTCTGGAGGGTCGTGGCGGGCTGCGGCTGACCGGGCGCTCCTTCATCGACCTGTTTGAGGCGACCGGCGGAAAGTTCGTCGGGTATCGGCGCAATCACGCCAAAGCTCTTGCGGTGTCGGGCCGTTTCGAAAGCAACGGCGCGGGCGCAGAGGTCTCGTCGGCTTCGGTCTTCGTCGAGGGTGTGCATCCCGTCGTCGGACGGTTCTCGGTGGGCGGGCAGAACCCGCACCAGCCGGACACCGGGTCTGGACAGGCACTGGCCCTGGAGTTTTCGCTTCCCGGCGGTGAGCAGTGGCGCACCGCGATGGCGGCCGCGCCGGTGTTCATGGCGCCGACCCCCGAAATGTTCTACGGGCTGCTGGCGGCGCGGAGTTCAGGCAAGGACGCTGCGGCGGCATTTCTGCGGGATAACCCGCCTGCGGCGGCCGCGCAGAAGCTGATCGAGGCGGCGCCCAAGGCGTTGTCTTTTGAGACCGCCACCTACAACAGCCTCAACACATTCATTCTCGTCAACAAGGACGGTGCCCGGATACCCGCACGGTGGCGGGTGATTCCCGACATAGACGAGTCCGGCGCCCCGGTGAAAAACGGACCCAATTGGATGTTCGAGGCGCTGGCCAACCGGGTGCGTCTCGGTGAGCTGCGATACCGGTTGGTGCTGCAGGTCGGTATGCCCGGTGTGGATCCGACGCACGACCCGACGCTGCCGTGGCCACCTGATCGTGAGCAGATCAACGTCGGAACCCTGGTCCTCGGGCACGCCATCCCCCAAGAGCAGGAACGTATTCGGGATACCAACTTCGATCCCACGGTGTTACCCAACGGAATTGAGATATCCGATGATCCGATCCTCACGGCGCGCGCGGCCGTCTATGCGGAGTCGTTCCGGCGCCGTGCGCGGGAGACTCCCGCGCCGGTGGAACAGTTCGGGCAGGACATGTGATGACTGAGTCCACGGGTGTCGAGCGTTTCGGACTGGCGGCGCAGCTTCTGCATTGGCTGATGGCGGTTTCGATCATCACGATGTTGGTGCTGGGCGCGCTGCTCGTCGGATCACTCGGCGACTATCCGGTGGTGCTGGCCTGGCACAAGGCCGTCGGCGTGGTGGTGTTGGTGCTCGCGGTGCTGCGCGTCGGGAACCGGATCTGGCACAAGCCGCCGCCGATGTCCTTGGCGCAGCCGGAACGATTCATCGCAGCGGGTTCCGAGCTCGCGATGTACACGCTGTTCCTGGCGCAACCGGTGATCGGATGGGCGCTGGTATCGGCGTCCGGGGTTCCGGTGACGATCGCCGGACTGCATTTTCCGTCGATCGTGCCGACCAGCATCGGGTGGTACGGCGTGCTGCGCGAAGCACACGCGTGGGTGGCGTACGCGTTGCTCGCCTGCATAGTTGCCCACGTCAGCGCGGTGCTGTTTCACACGATCGGGTTGCGGGACGGATTACTCTCCAGAATGCTTCCGCGCCACTAGCAGCCAAAATAGGCGGGGCTGCGTTCATCGGCGGGTTTCAACCATTATCGTTTCGGGGTGCCCGAAATGGATCGCCGTAAGTTGATACTGACCATGGGCTTCGGCATCGCCGCAGCCGCCCTGCCCCTCCCGACGGCTCAGGCCGACCCGGGACGTAGCCCGGCGGCGCCGCCCGATGCCCAGTCCAGTGGCTTTGTCTTCCGCGACGAGTTCGACGGCCCTGCCGGTTCGGCCCCCGATGGTTCCAAGTGGGTGGCCGCCAAGTTCCGCGAGAAGATCAAGAACCCGGTGTTCTGGGACCGCCCCGAAAACATGGGTGAGTACCGCGACAGCCGCACCAACATCTTCCTCGACGGAAAATCCAACCTGGTGATCCGCGCGACGAAGGAAGGCAACAAGTACTTCAGCGGCAAGCTGCACGGCACCTTCCGCGGCAGCGTCGGTCACACCTTCGAAGCGCGCATCAAGTTCAACTGCCTGACTGACGGCGCATGGCCGGCATGGTGGCTGCTGAACGACAACCCCGAGCGCGGCGGCGAGATCGACCTTGTGGAGTGGTACGGCAACCGTGACTGGCCCTCGGGCACGACGATCCACGCGCGCCTGGACGGCACCTCGTTCGAGACGTTGCCGATGCCGGTGGACAACAACTGGCACACCTGGCGCTGCACCTGGACCGATGCCGGGCTGTACTTCTGGATGGACTACCACGACGGCATGGAGCCGTACCTGACGGTCGACGCCAATTCCCTTGATGATTGGCCGTTTAACGACCCGGGCTACACCCTGCAGCCGATGCTGAACCTGGCGGTTTCCGGTTCCGGTGGTGGCGATCCGTCGGGTGGTTCCTACCCGGCCGAGATGCTCGTCGACTACGTGCGGGTCTGGTAGATCCGCTCTAACTCAGCGTCTCGTTGATCAAGCGCGCCAGGCGATCACCGGCCAGGCGCAGCTGCGCCTCGGCGATCGGCCGGTACTGGTTGGTGTAGTCGGTGCCGATGGTCGAGGTGTTCGGGTACACGCCCACGGCAATGTGGCAGGTGTCCTGCGCCCAGTCGACGGGATCGGCGCTGCCGAGATCGGGTGCGGGAAGCGCCTGGATCAACTGGGTGTACTGGGTGTCGTTGAGGCCGCGGGTGTTCAGTAATCCGCTGTCCCACACCGAATGCAGGTTGGTGGAGCGGCCGTTGTAGGTCAGCGGGATGTCGTTGCCGCCGCGGTCGCGGGCGTAGGCATCGTGCATCGGCTGGTGGATATCGCCGACGAAATGCACGACGAACTTCAGCGCCTCTTGGCGTTCGGCATCCGTTTTGGAGGTGTCGCCCAGGATCGCGGTCTGGTTGCGAATGGCCTCGATGACGTTGTTGCCGTTGTCGCCATTGATCGCGGGCACGTATTGGCAGTTGTTCTCGGCGATATCGGCGTAGTGCCAGGGCGCGGTGTTCGGCCGGCTGGGGCGCACCTGATCGGCCCAGTTGGCCACGCCCGCGAGCGTCGGGGTGGCTTGTCCGGCCAGCAGGCGCGAGACCTCGGCGCGGGCGGCGGGCGTGAGCTGCGCATCAGCGACCGCGCCCACGATGCTGTGCCCTTGTGGGCCCCACGCGGAAGCCAGCGGTGCGGTCACGAGCAGCAGCGCGGCGGCAACCACCAACGCGCCAAACTTTTTCATCACCGGTCCACGGTGACACAGTGTGGCCGCGATGGCGCAAGTAGACACCTACTCGTTCTGTGAGTTCACCGTGTCGTCAAGTTGTGGCTGCCCAGAGCGTGCGCTGGCGCGTAGCATCCGATTCGTGAGCATCTGGCGGCGTATCGATGGCAAGCACACCGGTGTTGGTCGTGACGAGCCGGTGGCCGAGTGCGGTCAGGAAGTCGCCGAGGCCGCCGCCGCGGCACCTGGCCCGATCTACATCTGGGATGGCGCTACGCCCGAGGACCGCCAGGGCGGATTCGCGATCGACGAGTACCACCCCGGTTCGGCGGTGACCGCGCAGATCGTGATCGAGTCCGCGAAGAAGCCGCCGTTCGGTGAGTGGGAGCAGCTCACCGACTGGCCCGCCTAGTCTTTGGCGAAGGCGATCGCGAGCTTCTTCTCCAGGTTTTCGTAGGGCTCCCCGGAGATGTCGACGACCACTTGGGCGATGGCGCCGCCTGTGAAGGCATAGGGCGCCTTGTAATCCGAGGACACCGCCGAGCCGCTGTTGCGCCCGATAGACAGGCTGGCCCCCGCGAGACCGAATGTGCCCGGGTGGATTTCGACGGCACTGAGCGATCCGACGACGTGTTCGTCGATGAAGAGGGTTACGTCGCCGAGCGGGGTGTGGCTGCCCGCGGCGGTGCCGGTCTTGGCGAAGCGGGCTCCGAGCACGTGGGCGCCTAACGGCACCGCAGCGGCGGAGGAGACCTTCTGCTCCTTCTCGCCCATGAAGTTGTAGATGTAGTGCAGTCGTCCGTCCTGGATGAACAGCACGTGCCCGCCGTGGGCGCCGCCCTGTTTGAAGATGACGCCCTCGGCCCCTGAGTCCGCAGTCACCTCGGCGAGGATCGAAAAGGACTGTCCGCGAATGTCGACGGCGGCGCCGATACCCAGCTCGGCGGTGTTCGGGTAGTAGGTGAAGGATTTGCGCTCCCCCACCAGGTAGGGCCGCCACCGGGTGAGGGTTTCCAGGATGTTCAGGTCGGCCAGCGGCAGGCCGTTGTACTTGGCGGCCTCGTCGAACCAAAGTTGTATGAGCTCTTCGAGTTTGTCCGGGTGCGTGTCCGCGAGGTCGTGGCATTGGCTGCGGTCGGATTCGATGTGGAACAGCTCCCAGCGGTCCTTGTCGAAGTGCGACCAGCCCGACGGGGTGGCGGCGTGCACTGTGTTGGCGAACCAGCCCTTATGCCAGATGCCGCGGGTGCCGAGCATCGTGTAGAACTGCGTGTCCTTTCCGGTGTCGGCGGCCGGATCTTTCAGCGCCGCGGTGAAACTTATGCCGTCGAGCGGTTTCTGGGTGATGCCCTTCACGGTGTCGGGCGGGGTGATGCCCAGTAGGTCGTAGATGGTCGGGGTGATGTCGCTGACGTTGACGTAGGTATCGCGGACTTCGCCGTGCGCGGCGATGCCGTTGGGCCAGCTGATGATTGCGGTGTCGGCAATGCCACCCTCATGCGAGGCGTAGCGCTTGTACAGCTTGTACGGGGTGTTGAAGGCCATCGCCCACCCGATTGGGTAGTGGTTGTAGGTCTCGGTGCCGCCGAGGTTGTCGTAGAAACGCAGGCTCTCCTCGACGGTGTCGATGTAGCCGTTGAAGAACTTGACCTCGTTGACCGAGCCGTTGGGGCCGCCCTCACCGCTGGCGCCGTTGTCGGAGATCACCACGATGATGGTGTTATCGAGCTGACCCGATTCTTCGAGGTAATCCAGGACGCGGCCGATCTGGTCGTCGGTATAGCTCAGGAATCCGGCGAAGACTTCGGCCATGCGGGAGAACAGGCGCTTCTCTTCGGCGGTGAGCGAGTCCCAGGGGCGCACGGTGTCTTGCAGTGGCCAGGGTTCGCCGTTGGGTCCCTTGACGTCCAGATACGGGTTGACGGGCGACAATTCGGTGTCCGATGGGACGATGCCGAGCTTCTTCTGGTTCTCCAGCACGATCTCGCGGTAGAGCTCGTAGCCCATGTCGAATTTACCGGCATACTTGTCGGCCCATTCCTTGAAGACGTGATGCGGGGCGTGGCCGGCTCCAGGGCATACGTAGGAGAACCAGGGCTTGCCGGGAGCGATCACCTTGGCGTCGCGGATGAATTCGATGGTCTTGTCGGCGATGTCCGTGGACAGGTGGTAGCCGTCCTCCGGGGTGGCGGGCGGCTCGACGGGGTGGTTGTCGTAGACCAGGTCCGGGTACCACTGGTCGGTCTCACCACCCATAAAGCCATAGAAGCGCTCGAAGCCTCGTGAGAGTGGCCAATGCCGTTTGGTGGCGGCCAGATTCGACTCTTCCAGCGGCGTCAGGTGCCACTTGCCGACGCAATAGGTGTTCCAGCCCTTTTCGGCGAGCACCTCCGAAAGCAGCGCGGTGTCGAAGGGTATGCGGCCACTGCAGTTCGGGAAGCCGTCGGTGAACTCCTCGATGGTGGCCATGCCGACGGTGGTGGCGTTACGGCCTGTGAGCAGGGAGGCACGGGTCGGTGAGCACAACGCGGTGGTGTGGAACTGCGAGAGGCGCACGCCGCGCTCGGCGATGCGGCTCATGGCGGGCATCTCGACCAGGCCGCCGAAGCAGTCCCAGGTGGCGATGCCGGTGTCGTCCCAGACGAGGTACAGGACGTTGGGCGCGCCCTCGGGAGCAGTTGGGGCGGCATACGGAGTCCAGTCGGGTTCGGAATCCCTTATGTCCAGCGCGATTTTGCCATTGAATCCGGACTCTGGTGATCCCGCCATGGCTGCTCCCTCGTAGGGGTTCAAGATCCAAGAACAGTGTGATCGTAGCGAGGTCACAGGCCTGCTGAGAGGGCTTCCATTCGATTATCAGAAGCTTCAAAGGTGCAGGTCGGTTCGGTGGCTCAGTTCTGCGGTCCGGGCACTTGGTTCACTTTGCGAAGTTAGAGTGCATTACGTGTTCTCTTTACCCATGCGCTCGGTGAGCGTGGCCGTGCTGGTCACAGGCGCGGCCATCTTCGGTTCTGCTGGCGTAGCGGTGGCGGCGCCGCACGATTACTGCGCCGATCTCAAGGGCAATAACACCGGCACCACGTGTGAGATCCGCCTCTCGGACCCCGCGTACAGCGTCGACATCACCATTCCGCTGAACTACCCGGAACAGAAGCCGATCGCCGAATATGTCGCCAAGACGCGTGATGCGTTCCTCAACACGGCCAAGTCCAATACCGCCCGCAGCACGCCGTATCAGTTGAGCATCAAGCCGACGGCATACACGTCGGCGATTCCGCCGCGCGGGACGCAGACCGTGGTGTTCAAGGTGTACCAAAACACCGGGAGTACGACGACAACGTTCAAGGCGTACAACTGGGATCAGAGCTACCGCAAGCCGATCCTCTACACGGTGGCGCAGGACGACAAAGACAGTGCTCCGCTGTGGCGGGTCGATGATCCGCTGAAGACCGTCGCGCCGATTGTCCAGGCTCAACTGCAGCAGCAGCTGGCACCGCCGCCGGTGGCGACCCCCACGCCGACGACAACCTCGGGCCAGCCGACTACCACCACGTCGACGACAACTACGACGCCACCGCCTCCCCCGCCGCCACTGCCATTCTCACCCGCATCGCTGTACAACCCGTCGAACTACCAGAATTTTGCAGTGCTCAACGATGGGGTCATGTTCTTCTTCGACCAGGGCGCGATACTGCCCGACTCATATGGCGCGTTGCAGGTGCTGGTGCCCCGGTCGGCGATCGACCCGATGATCGCATAGACGTTTCAAGATGGGCAGCAAGGTATTTCGCTGACTCCTATTGCAAAACGGAAGCCGCCCCTGAAAGTGGTTGCCACTTGTCGTTGAGGGTCATTGTCTTACTGTTCGGCTCGTAAGGCGGAGCTAGTGCAGAGACTCCGACTATCACTGGCACTTGAGCTGAAACGCCAGACAGGACGCATGTACCGGTTGGCAGTATCGGCAAGGACTCGAAGGACACCTTGTCCAGGTATGAAACCGCCTTCTCTATGGCATGGATGTCAAGGTTATTGACGAGTCGATGCAGGAAGTAGTTGTGAAGTTGCGAGACGATGGTGTCGGAGATGTCGTGGGGGCGTTGACTTGCGATCGTTAGGAACACACCGAACTTCCTCCCTTCTTTCACGACCTCTTCGAAGGTCTCGAGGCGGTAGTCCTTCCAACCCTCGTTCTCTCTGGCCGACGAGGTTGAAAGAATGTTGTGTGCCTCGTCGATGATGATGTTGAGGTACTCGCCGTTCTCTGACTTCTTCTTGTCGTCGTACAGCTGCCTGCAAAGAAGCAGCGGAATCACCTTCTTCATATCGAGGTTTACGTCTCGCAGAGAAATTATCGTCAACGGTCTCCGAATGAGCCCCTTATTGCTGACCTTCAGAAGCTTCTTGATAGCCGGCATCCGCGTCTCCAACCGTTTGATGACGGGTCCGATATGCTCACGGTTCGCGAATCCCCTGAAGATATCAGAGTAGTACTGGATTACAAGCTTGAAGCGGATGAGATTCATATGCTTCACCAGATTGAACTGAAGATCCATTGTTTCGATACGACCGAACGTCAGATCACGGAACGCCTGGTCGTCATTAGGCTCGTTTGCCCATATAGTAGTCCACCCAGACTGTCTGAAATAAAAGGTCTTATACTTATTGTGGTAACCGAGGTTGGCGTGCAATTCGTCGGCGTAGTCGGTAAGTTCCTGAGGGGCATCTTTACCTAGCGCCAGCGCGATCTCTTTCAAGAAATGGTTTATCGCTCCACGGTCTTGAGGTGTTTCACCGCTCTTGATAGCACTATGGATTAGGTAAGCTATTTCGCTTTTAAGAGCTCCATCGTCTTTGAGTTTATCGTCCCAGAAACTTGTCTGAAGCGTGCGTTGTATGAACGGTGCTTGAGTCTTCTCAGAGGCGTCGAGGAGAACTGACCAAAACACTGGGTCTTCGGCCGTCTTCTTGGAAATAGGGAGGCGATCCTTGCCCTTTCCGCGGGTGGAAAGAATGTATTCACACTTCAAGTTGGCATCAGTGATCACTGACGTAGACCGATGGTCTTCGGTCACATCGGTGTTGTTGATATATTCACTGTTGAAGTCGATCAGTACGAATTTGGCTTTGCCTCTGAATGTCTCTGAATCCTTATACTGTTCGAACAGCTGATGGTAGATCGCAGCGAGGGTGTACGACTTTCCGCTGCCGGTATTGCCGAAGATTCCGACATGGCTGGCAAAAACCGCATCGACGCCGACCTTAACTTGCTGGCCCTTTTCCATGGCCAGACTGCCGATTGTGAGAGCGACGTCGTCGGGTCCGACGAAGCTGTGGATCTCGTCAAACTCTGCCCGGGTGAGAAGAAAGCAGTCGTTGTTTGTTAGTGGTAGTTCCCTGACTCCTCGCCTGAATCTTCCGGCCCGGTCGAAGTAGCCGAGCAGGCTCACGGTCAAGATTCTGTCGACGTGAGACCTCTTACTGCTGTAGAAACCGCCCGCTTCGCTATCTTCTGTGACAACCTCACCGTCGACCTTGGCAATTATGTCGTAGAAACCTTTGGCGATCTTTACGTAGCCGCCCACTGAAACATTTCGCAGAGTCTTGCCTTGGTAGAGTAGGTGCGAGCCGTTCTTAGCCTTGTCAACCCGGATTCGCACAGTGCGGCCGTTGATTTCGACGACTTTCCCAATTTTGAAGACGGATAGCTCTTGAAGTTCGAGGTCTCTACTGATCATCGTCACGCTCCAAGGGTGCGGCAATCTTGAGTCGGACGTCTACGACGCTGTCCGCTTTGCGAGGCGCCTTGGGGAGTAGCGGCTCGAAGAAGGCCTTTGTGATGCTGCGAAGGGTGTATGTCTCCTGATCTTCCGCATCATACGATTCCGGCGGTCCTAGCACGAGAATGTTGCCGTTGGCTGCAAGGTCCGCACTCAAGCGATCCTTGAGAACTTGTACTTCACTGGAATGGTAGGCGAACACAATGACCTGGAGGGTGGGGTTAGTTCGGGCTCCCCGGATAATGAGCTCGCGGATGTGCTCATCTCTGCAGGAGAAGCCAATGACGAACAAGACACTGTTTTCCTTCTCCATAGTGTTAGAAAAAATACGGAGAAGATCGTAGTAGTTTTGATTCAGGACGGTCAGGCCAAACTTATCCTTAGTAGGGTTAACAATAGCAAGCTTCTCATAATTCGCCATAAAGGATTCAAGTAAGACACGTTGACTAGCGTCCGGCTCCTCCGCATTACTGAGAAGCTCCTCGATATTGGTCTTCTTGTCTATCTCATATAGAACTTGATCCGCTTCTTTCAGTTTCCCTCTAATAAGATCGAGCAGCGCAGTGTTGGAGTTGAAAACTATCGCATCCCTTGTTTCTTGCCCAAAGCCGATACTCCGTGTCGCCCAACTTGTGGAGCCGTGAAGCTTGATGAGGTTGAACGCCGGAACCTCCGCGAGGTTGTCGTACTGAAGGCTGCGGCGGGACTTGACGGTACCGAAGTTGCTAGCGCTGAAAAGAGGGAGGTAGCGCCCAGAGAACCCGTCGTTCAGTTCGAGCTGAAGCTCCTCACCAGCAACCTCAGTAGCAAGGTCAATGTTCGTCGTGAAAAGACTGACCTGCTTGTCCAGGATTGAGCTCCGGCGGCGCACTAGAAGCGTATTCAAGGTCCGCAAGAAGCTGCGGTATGTGTCCAAGACCGCTTCAGCTCCGGCCTGCTCGGAAACAACGCTCGTGTTCGGGTCGATGACTCTCTCGAAGAAGTAGGCGTAGACCGAGGCGCGAACTCGTTTGACCGTGGAGCCGTCAGCGCCGTGATCTTGAGCAAGATACGTGAGCCAGTTCTCCACATCACCGAGGGGCTCGAAGAGATCCGCAGACGCACCCGCCCCCAGCAGGAAGCTGAGGTGAGCGTCCTGAACGATGTCACGCAATTCCTCGACGTTGATGTGGCTCACGCTGTCCATAGTTCAACCTCGCTTTCCGAAGTCACTATGCCTGCAACTAGGGCCGAGGCGTTCGGCCGACACGATTCGAATACGGTTACACCCTGTCTCCAGATCCCGATGTGCTAGAGGCTCGAAGCATGTCACCGCATCCCGTAACGGCGCGGGCCTACTGGAAAGTGCTGATGGACAACGCGTCCAGCCTGGTCGCTGAGAGGCACCTGCCTTGTTCGAGCGAGGTTCCTGCGCAGGCCCATTCTTACGGTCCTAGCCCAGGAAGAGCTCGGCAGGCGTTGTGGCTTTACGGGACCTTCAGCGAGGCTTAGAACACCGGCGACAGCAAGCTACTACAGGCGCCTAGTGCCCCAGTTGGCGAATGACGCCGTGCAGTCAAATACATGTGAGCAGCTAGGAAGAGAACACATTCGAGGCCAAGAGTGTCACGAGCATACTCGCGGCATTCCGCGAAGCAATTGCGTGAAAATCGTCATTCTTCGCGCCATCCGCCATGTCGCACACAGACTTGATCACCGTCAACCGCCGACCTACTTCGCCCACCGCGCGGGCCACTCCATACGATTCCATGTCGATCGCGGCGATCTTTCGATGGCGAGTCGCAATCTCATCCCTGAACGCCTGCGAAGCCACCACCTTCTCGCCGGAAGCCATCACATAGTCGCCAGCATGAAGCACCAGACCATTCCCCTTCAAGACGGAGTCCGTCAGCAATGCCGCAGCTTCGCGCGCTGTGTCATCGCAGCGCCGGTAATCATCAGCCAGTCCTTCACCATCATCAAGGATTTTCCTTGGCTCGAAATAGAGAATCTTCTCAGGAATCACAACGTCGCCAAGTTCAACCTTGCCCGGGATTCCACCACATATTCCAACTAGGACTACATGTATAGCTTTCGTTCGAACGAGTGCATTGCGGGTCTTGAGCGCGGCACCCACTGAACCCATCTCGTTGAAGTTTATCACTCTGACAAGGAATCCTTCGGCGTCGAACATAACGGCCCGTTCAGGTCGGGCGAATTTATCGCTATCGACCGTGGCGTAAGTTGATCCTAGTTGAGCACGGATCGCTTCGAACTCCTCGGCTAATGCAGTGACCACAAGAACGTCTGCACGCTCCGTAAAGATTGGGTCGAGGTGGTCATAGACTTGAATAGCGGTCGCTGCGGGAGTCCGTTCTGCCAAAACCGTCTGGACTTCGTACTCGTTCGCCGAATCCTGCCATTCCCCACCAGATAACAACTGAACAGCATCGACCATCGAAACGAGTTGCTCGAAGTCAATCGCATTTATGCGTGAATCGTTCACCAAACCGCGCGCGACTCCACCAATCACTTCGAAGACGTCCAGATACGGCTCTAAATACCGGATGGCTTCTAAGTCTTCAGAGCCGAGGCCGCGAGGGGCCACCAGTAGCAAGTCAATGTCTGAGCGGACACTCCCAGTCTTGTATCTGCGAGAACCAAACAAGTACACGTCCGCGGATACGCCCAATTGATTAAGGAGCTGTAGCAGAGTCTCGCGAAGCGAGATCGAACGTTGAGGAACGCGGCGCCCTGAAGGCAAACTCAGACTCATGGCTCTGATCCTCGCACTGGCCGAGGCTTTTCGAGATCAGTAGTCAGCACCTCGCCATTCGCCGGCGACGGCCCTCAGCAAGGCCCCCTCGTTCCCTTACCTCGGAGAACGTCCGGCGATCTTCCCTTCGACAATGCCTTCAGCCCGAATCGGCGGCGACAATCTGGCCACTCTAAGGTCATGCCCCAAACCGCTACACGACTCGCGAACGGATGCACGTCCAAGCGGCCGATCTGCTAGACCGAACTGTCGCCAAAAGCATTGAAGAGACACCGAATGATCAGGATCGAGCCCCAAACACCGTCTGAAGTAGGGCGGGCGGGGCTCGAACCCGCGACCAATGGATTATGAGTCCACGGCTCTAACCAACTGAGCTACCGCCCCCAGCAGGTCACGACTCTAGCCGATCCCCCGCCACACCCCTGGAACCCAGGTCATCTACCGTCGCGATCCACGTTGCACGACGTCGGCTTCACCTCGGCGGCCCGGATCCTCGCCCGGCTCACGTTGTACTCGTACCAGGGTGCCCCCGCCCGCTGTTGCCCTGCGATCCTCCCCTGCACGCAGACCCGCACCTCCTCGGGCAGTGCCTTCGTGGCCGCGAACGCATCCGAGGACAGACCGCCCATGTACCACTGGTCGATCTTGCCGGTCTGCTCAAAGAATTCGACATTGCGCTGGGCGATATAGCTTTCCGGGTTGAAGATCGCCAGCCCGAGCATCCCGAACGCGCCGACCGCCACCACCGCGGTGGGCAGCCATCGTGCACTCATCCGAATCCCTGCTACCAGGATCAGTACCAACACCACGGCCATGCCCAGCTCGATCCAGCGCACCAGCAGCCGCTCCACACTGAACCCGTAGGCCTTCTCGTACAACGACATCCGGTGAATGGCCGAAACCACGATCACCAACGTGGTCAGGCACAGCCCACCGATCAGCACCCGCAGGAACAGCCGGTCGCGGGCATCATCACGCCCCGCCACTCTGATCGCGACCGCGATCACCCCCAGCACCAGGATGGTGACAAACAGTAGCTGCCAAAAGCCCTGCCGCGCATACTCTGCGTAGGTCAACCCCTCAGTGACCTGCACATGCTCATCTCCCCCGAACAACACCGAAATCTGCACGCCCACAAAGGCGATGAACAGCAGATTCAGCGCTGCCAGCGGCAAGCTCCACTCCCAGCGCGGCAGCTTTTTGGGCTCAGTCGGCGCCAACCGGTCAAAGCTCGGCGGCTTGGACAGCACGTAGATAGCACCCAGAGCGAAGCCGCCGACCAGCACACCGACGAGAACCCGCCCAACCACCTCCCCGAAGGACACTAACGGCAAGACCCCGCTGAGCAACGCCTTGAACCGCGCATCGGCGTCGGCCAGCAGCGCCCCGAACGCCGCCACCAGGCCGAGCGTGATCAGCACGACGATGGCCGCCCGGTCCGGGTTGATCTTGCGCCCCCGCGACATGGCGCGGGTGCCGCGGCGCATCCAGCCCGCAACTCGGAACGGAGCCCTCAGCATCACGAACTGCCCGTAGATCAGCCCCGTCCACGTCCGCGCGGGAGCCAGTGCGTAGAGGAACAGTGCCCCCGATGTCAGGACACACAGCGCGACAAGCCATCCCGCGTCCCGCACGGTCGGCACCACCGCCAGGCTCAGCGCGAGCACCAGCGCACCGATACGGGTGGGCGTCCACTGCACTTTCTGTGTTGCAAAGGCGGCAAGGGCCACCGCGAACGCGGTCAACGTCCAGCCCAGACCCGGGAGCGAGGACCGCCAGCACAGCGCCGCCACTAGACCCGCCCCGATACCGCTGAGTAATGCGCCCTGCGTCATCTTCGAGCGGATGTCCCGCGGCCAGGCCGTCAGAAACCGGGTCGGCGGCCCGAAGATCGGCACCGGAGGGCGTGGCACGGGCGGCCCCGCGGGCCCACCCGGAACCGCAGCCCCCGGGATCGGATATGGGTACGGCGGCGGCACTATCGAACCTGTGGTCATGAGTTCCCCTCCTCGGATTCAAACTGCGGCAATGTGACTCGCACCCGGCAGCCGGGTGCGTCCACGATTTCGATGCGGCCGCCATGCAGATCGACGGCCCATTGCGCGATGGCCAGCCCCAAACCGGTGCCACCGTCGCGCGATCCCCCATGGGTGAATCGTTCAAACACTCGCGATCTTTCGTGCGGCGCGATACCGGGCCCGGTGTCGGCGACCTCCATCAGCAGCGCGTCGTTCTCGATACGCGCGAAGACCGACACCTGTCCCCCGGGCGGGCTGTGCCGGGACGCGTTGTCCAGCAGGTTGGCCACCACCTGGTGCAGCCGGGCGGTATCGGCGACGGCTTCCAAGTCGAACGGCTCGACCGTCACGTGATAGCGCACCTGGCGTCCGGTCGTCTTGGCCTCGGCCACCGCCCCGTCGACGAACTCGCGCACCCCGAACGGTTCGCGTTGCACCGGAACCGATCCGTTCTCGAGTTTGGACAGGTCAAGTAGGTCGTCCACGAGCCGGCCCAACCGTTCGGTCTGCGCCAGTGCGGTTTTCAGTGTCGCCGGGTCCGGCTCGGCCACCCCGTCGACAATGTTCTCCAACACCGCCTGCAGCGCCGTGATCGGTGTGCGCAGCTCATGGGAGACATTGCCGACCAACTCACGCCGGTACTTCTCGGCAGACTGCAGCTCGGCGGCCATGTGATTGAAAGCCGTTGCCAGTTGGCCCACTTCATCGCGGGAGGTCGAACGAATCCGGCGTGAGTAGTCGCCCTGGGCCATCGAGCGCGCCGCCGCCGTCATATCCCGCAGCGGCGAGGTCATGCCGTGCGCCAGGAACCACGTCACCCCGAACGACACAAACAACGCGAGCGTGAGCGCGTACCGCAGCTTCCATTCGGCGGTGATCCACAGCAGGCAGGTGGCGATCAGCAGCGCCACCCCGACCAGCACCGCCGTCTTGAACTTGAAGGAGCGCAACGGATCTAACGGTCGCGGCAGCAGTTCTAGCAGTTGGCTCATCGCGGTACCTCCAACGCGTATCCGATGCCGTGCACGGTGCGGATCAGCTCTTGACCGAGCTTGCGGCGCAACGCCTTGATGTGACTGTCGACGGTGCGCTGGCCCGACGGCAGCCCCTCGCTCCAGCCCCACACCTGATCGAGCAGGCGCTCACGGCTGATCGCCACCCGCGGGTTATCGGCCAGATAGGCCAGCAGATCGAACTCGGTGCGGGTCAGGTGCACCTCGTCGTCGCGGTGATACACGCGGCGCTCGGAGACATCGATGCGCACCTGCCCGATCCGCACATCGGTGCTCGGCGCCGCCACGCGCTCGGTACGGCGCAGCAGCGCGGCCACCCGGGCCACCAGCACCCGCATGCTGAACGGCTTGGGCAGATAGTCGTCGGCACCCACCCCGAGCCCCACCAGCATGTCGGTCTCGGTGCCGCGCGCGGTGAGCATCAGCACCGGGATCGGGGCGTGCGCCTGCACCTGGCGGCAGACCTCCAGACCATCGAGGCCGGGCAGCATGACGTCCAGCACCATCAAGTCCGGCGGGTTCTCGCGGCAATGCCGCACCGCATCGAGTCCGTTGTCCTCGGTGTCTACGGCATACCCCTCGGCGCGCAGCCGCGCGGAAATGGACGCACAGATCGTTGGCTCGTCGTCGACAACCAAGATTCTTCGCTGGCCTTGCACATGAACAGCCTATTTGACGGTTGTGGTGATCGCTGGAGCCTTTTGTGAAGGTTCTGTGGAGGTAGCTGCCCGCCGAGACCGAGGTTGTGGCGCGGATGTGCGAGACGAATCCGCCACAACCTCGGGGTGGAGGAACGGACCCCTACTGCGCGGCGCTAACCGAGGACATGTGGAAGTCCGGGATCCGCAGCGCGGGCATGGCCTGGCGGGTCGCGTAATCGCTCCACTCGCGCGGCAGCGTGTACTCGGTGACACCCACCTGCGACACCCGTCGCAGTAGATCGATCGGGCTCTCGTTGAACCGGAAGTTGTTCACGGCGCCGGTGATCTGGCCGTCACGCACCAGGTACACCCCGTCGCGGGTGAGCCCGGTCAGCAGCAGCGTCGTCGGGTCCACTTCGCGGATGTACCACAGCGTGGTCAGCAGCAGCCCGTTCTCGGTGGCGGCAATCATCTCCTCCAGCGTCGCGCCGCCTTCGCCGGTCATGATGAGGTTGTCGGCGCCGACCGTGGGGGCGGCACCGAACTCGGCGGCGTCGGCACGCGAGTAGCTCAGCGCGTTGATCACGCCGTCACGCACCCAGTCGACGCGCCCGATCCCGACCCCATTGTCGAAGACCGACAACGATTCCCGGGAAATCGGGGTCGCCACAAACGGGCTGCTTTCCAGTCCCGGATACGACGGGTCCGAGTACACCGTGACCGGCAGCTCGGTGAGCCGCTCCCCGAGCCTCGTACCGCCCGGCGCCGCGAAGGCGTTGCGCCCCTCATGCGCGCCGCGCCCGCCCATGGTCCACACCAGATATTGCATGAGGTCGCCGGTGGCCGACGGCGGCAGCAGCGTCTCGTAGCGACCGGCCTTGAGCTCGATCTGATTCTGTGCGGCCGTCAGCCGTTCATTGAGTTGGCGCAGCAGCGATTCGGTGGGCACATCGACGAACTCAGGGGTGCACACCCCGGCCCAGGCGCTGCCCACTCCGCGTTTGGCGTTGATCTCCACCTGGCCAGTGGGCTGGGTGAACCTGCGGCGCAGCCCGGTCGACGAGGCCAAGAATGTGGTCTGGCGTTCGTGACGGGCGTACCCGTACAGGGTGTCGGGGCCGTCGAAGCCCGTCGACAAGTCGGCCGCCAGAGACCCGAACACGTCGGCGCCGGTCGGTGAGATCGCCGCGTCCCAGCTCTCCCCCGCCACATCGCCGGGGCCCAGCAGCGGCATGGCATCGCGCGACGGTGGCGCCGATGCGGCCTCGGCCTGACTGGCCGCCACCAGCTCCGCGAGTGCGGCGGGATCGGCGTCCTCGGTGAGCACCGAGCCGACCCGGGTCTGATCTCCTTGCCGCAGAATCGATACCACCGCGATGCTGCGCTTGACCGACTCGCCGTTGGTGGTCATGGAGCTGCCCGCCCAGCGCAGCGAGGCCTCGCTGCTGTCCTGGATCAAAACGATGGTGTCATCGGCGCCGCCACGTCGAGCGGCTTCCGCCAGGACATCCTCGGCGACCTGCTGTGCGGGGATCACGCGGCACCGCCTTCCTGCTTGGTGTTCAGAATGTTCACGCCGCGGAACAGCGCCGACGGGCAGCCGTGGCTCACCGCCGCCACCTGTCCGGGCTGGGCCTTGCCGCAGTTGAAGGCTCCGCCCAGGCGCCAGGTGGATTGGCCGCCAACGGCTTCCATCGAACCCCAGAAGTCGGTGGTGGTGGCCTGGTAGGCGACGTCGCGCAATTGGCCGTCCAGCTTGCCGCCGCGGATGCGGTAGAACCGCTGGCCGGTGAACTGGAAGTTGTAGCGCTGCATATCGATTGACCACGACTTGTCGCCCACGATGTAGATGCCGTCCTCCACACCGGAGATCAGGTCGTCGGTCGAGCGCTCGTCCGGGGAGGCCTGCAGCGACACATTGGCCATCCGCTGGATCGGCACATGGTGCGGCGAGTCCGCATACGAGCAGCCGTTGGAACGCTCCTGGCCCAGCCGAGGCGCGAACACGCGGTCCAGCTGATAACCGACAAAGATGCCGTCGCGCACCAGATCCCAGCGCTGCGAGGCCACCCCCTCGTCGTCGTATCCGACCGAGGCCAGACCGTGGACCTCGTTGCGGTCGGCGGTGACGTTCATGACGGGCGAACCGTATTTCATGGTGCCGAGCTTGTCGGGGGTCGCGAACGAGGTGCCCGCGTAGGCGGCCTCGTAGCCGATGGCCCTGTCGTATTCGGTGGCGTGGCCGATGGATTCGTGGATGGTCAGCCACAGGTTGGTCGGGTCGATCACCAGGTCGGTGCGGCCGGCCACAACGCTGGGCGCCTTCACCTTCTCGGTGAGCAGCTCGGGGATCTCACGCAGCTCGGTGCTCCAGTCCCACACCCCGTCGCTGCCGATGGCCTCCCAGCCGCGGCCCATCGGCGGGGCCAGGGTGCGCATGGTCTCGAAGGATCCGGTGGCGGCGTCGACGGCGATCGCGTCCAGCTGCGACATGACCCGTACCCGCTGCTGGGTGATGGACGAGCCGAACGTATCGGCGTAGAAGGTCTGCTCCTTGACCGCCGTCAGCGACGCCGAGGCATGGTCCACCCCGTCGGAGGCCAGCAGCCGGGCCGAATACTCCTGCAGCACCGCGATCTTGTCGGCCTGCGGCACTCCGAACGGGTCGATCTCGTATTCGGACACCCACTGGACGTCGGCGTAGACGGGCTCATCGGCCAGCTCGACGCGCTCGCGGTTCAGGCTGCGCAGCCCGCGTGCGACGGCCACGGCCCGGCGGGCGGTGTCGGCGGCCGCGGTGGTGTCGAGCTGCACATGCGAGGCGAATCCCCAGGTGCCGTCGACGATCACCCGCACCGCCAGACCGATGGTGCGTCCGGACACCGCGGTCTCGACCTGCTCGTCGCGCAGCATCAGCTCCTCGTTGATGAGTCGATGGATGCGCAGATCGGCATAGCTGGCACCGGCGGCGCGCGCCGCGTTCAAGGCGGCGTCGGCGAGTTCAGCGCGAGGTAGCGCCAGGAATTCGGAATCTACGGACCGAGTCACGCGCTCAACCGTACCTATGCCACACCGGTGGCTGCGCGCGGTTTAATGTTCCGGTGAGTAGGTCGCGGCAGACAGCCGTCGCATACGGGCTGCTGGCCCCGAGCCTGTTCGGCGTCACCGCGTTTCTCCTGCTGCCGATCCTGGTGGTGGTGTGGCTGAGCCTGTGCCGGTGGGATCTGCTGGGCCCCATCGAGTTCATCGGCCTGGACAACTGGCGTTCGGTGTTCACCGACGGCGGCTTCGGGAACTCCCTGCTGGTGACGCTGCTCTTTGTGGCGCTGGTGATCCCGGTGCAGACCGCGCTGGGGCTGCTGGCGGCGACGCTGCTGGTGCGCGGACTGCCCGGCACCGTGCTATTCCGCACCATCTACGTGATCCCGTGGATCTGCGCGCCGCTGGCCATCGGCGTGCTGTGGCATTGGATGCTGGCGCCCACCGACGGCGCGATCAACGCTCTGCTCGGACAGCGCATCGAATGGCTCACCGATCCCTCGCTGGCGCTGCCGGTGGTGGCGGCGGTCAGTGTGTGGACGAACGTCGGTTATGTGGCGCTGTTCTTCATGGCAGGTCTGCTGGCCATCCCGGGCGATGTGCACAACGCGGCCCGGGTGGACGGCGCGACGGCCTGGCAGCGGTTCCGCCGCATCACCCTGCCGATGCTGCGGCCCACCTTCTTCTTCGTGCTCGTCACCGGAGTGGTGAGCGCGGTGCAGACCTTCGACACGGTGTACGCGCTCACCGGCGGTGGTCCGCAGAACCGTACGGACCTGGCCGCGCACCGCGTGTACGCCGAGGCATTCGAGTCCGCCCACGTGGGGCGCTCGGCCGCGATGTCGCTGATCCTGTTCCTGATCTTGGTCGCGGTCACGGTGATTCAGCACCGCTACTTCAGGACGCGGGTGAGCTATGACCTGGTCTAGGAATGCGCTCGTCTATCTCCTGTTGATCCTGGGCGCAGCCCTCACGCTCGGGCCGTTCCTGTTCGCCCTGTCGGCATCGCTGAAGACGACGCGGCAGTTCTCTGCCGAATCTCCGCTGGCTCCGCCGAATCCGTTCACGATCGCCAACTACGCCGGGCTGGCCGATGCCGGGTTCGGGCGCGCGGCGCTGGTGACGGTGTTGATGACGGCGATCATCGTGATCGGGCAACTGACGTTCTCGGTGCTGGCCGCGTATGCCTTTGCACGGCTGCAGTTCCCGGGGCGCGACGGACTGTTCTGGGTGTATCTGGCCACGCTGATGATTCCGGCGACCGTGACCGTGGTGCCGATGTATCTGATGCTGACGCAGGTAGGGCTGCGGAACACGTTCTGGGCGTTGGTCATCCCGTTCATGTTCGGATCGCCCTATGCCATCTTCCTGCTGCGTGAACACTTCCGCACCATCCCCAACGACCTGATCCGTGCGGCACGCCTGGACGGCGCGAACACGCTCGACATCCTGTGGCATGTGGTGGTGCCGGTCAGCCGACCCATCCTGATCACGCTGACCCTCATCACCGTGGTGTCGCAGTGGAACAACTTCATGTGGCCGTTGGTGATCACCAGCGGCGGCAACTGGCGAGTGCTCACCGTCGCCACGGCGGGGCTGCAATCTCAGTTCAACGCGCAATGGCCGATCGTGATGGCGGCGACCACCGTGGCAATCGTGCCGTTGGTGATCCTGTTCGTGGCGTTCCAGAAATACATCGTCCGGTCCATCACCTTGAGCGGACTCAAGTGATGAAGTCCTCCACCCGCGCCGTCCTGACGCTCGCGCTGGTCGCAGTGCTGCTGTTCGGAATCGCTGGATGGCTAGGGGTTCCGAAGACACCGCACGGCAAGACAGTGGTCACCGTGCGGGTGTGGGACCAGCAGGTAGCCGACGCCTACCGCAGCTCGTTCGACGAGTTCACCCGGCGCAACCCCGACATCGAGGTCGCCGTCACCGTCACGTCGTACGCGAGTTATTTCAACAGCCTGCGCACCGATGTGGCCGGGCACGGTGCCGACGACATCTTCTGGCTCAGTAACGCCTACCTGTCCGATTACGCCGATACCGGGAACCTTGTGCCCGTTGATCGGCAGGCGGGTTGGGATCCGTCGGTCGTCGCCCAGTTCACCCGCGGTGGCAAGCTCTGGGGTGTCCCGCAGCTCAGTGACGCCGGGATTGCGCTGTACTACAACAAGAATCTTCTCGACGAGGCGCAGGTGGACCCGGCCGAGCTCGCGGAGCTGCGCTGGGACGTCGACCCTGCCATCGACACCCTCCGCCCGATGCTGCACCGGCTCACCGGGCCCGGGCATTGGGGGTACAACGCCGCCAACGACTTACAGGGCATCTACCTGAACTATCTCGGATCGGCAGGCGCCGTCTTCCAGGACGACGACAGGTTCGCCTTCGCCAACCCCCGCGCCGAGATGGCATTCACGTACCTGGTCGATCTCATCAACGTCGACAAGGTGGCGCCGTCGGCCGCCGACACCAACACCAACAACGACTTCTCGCGCAACCAGTTCCTGCAGGGTCGGATGGCACTGTTTCAGTCGGGCACCTACAACTTGGCGCAGATCCAGGCCAACGCCACCTTCCCCTGGGGGGTGGCGATGATGCCGGCGGGGCCGCAGGGCCGGATCAGCGTCACCAACGGCATTGTGGCCGCCGCCAATTCGTCCTCAACGCACCCTGAGGCGACCAAACGTGTGCTGGGCTGGATGGGTAGCGCCGACGGAAATGCCTTCCTGGGCCGCAGCGGCTCGGCCATCCCCGCCGTACTCAGCGCGCGCGAGCCCTACTTTCAGTATTGGGCCGGTAAGGGCGTCGACGTGGCCCCATTCTTTGAGGTGCTGAACGGCCAGCAGATCGCGGCTCCGGGCGGGCAGGGATTCGGAGCCGGATTCGCCGCGCTGAAACCGTATTTCGCCGAGATGTTCCTGGGCCGTCTGGACGTGGACACCGCGCTGCAACAAGCGCAGCAGGCGGCGAACAAGGCGCTGGAGAAGTAACTGCGCGCCGAGTGTGCGGATTCGGTCGAGATTCCGCCGAAAATCGACACTATCGGCACACTCGACGCCAACCTCTCGCGCTACAGCACCTCGAACAACACGACGGCGGTTCCGACCGCGATGAGTACCAGCAGGGCCACGGCATCCCATCGGCCTGGCCGGTGCGGATGCGCCGCGATCTGCCCGCTGCCACCGCGCGCGGTGATGGCATCGCCCATTTCGGAGGCACGCCGCAGCGCGACGGTGATAGCCGCCGTCAGCATGTCGACCACCTCGGCCACCCAGCCCAACCCGCGCCTACCCTCGCGCACCTGCGGCGGGCGCAGCCTGCGGGCCGCGATGAGCACCCGGAACTCGTCGGACAGCATGGGGAACGAACGCAGCGCCAACGCCAGCGTGGCGGCGCGCTCGTCGACGGGAATGCCGAAGACCTTCGACGGGCGTCCCAATAGCGCCACGGCGGGCGCGATCTCGGAGACATTGGTGGTCCACGACACCATGGCTCCCGTGCCGAGCAGCACCAGCGCCACCGCAGTCGTGCGCGCCACCGCCAGCACGCCGTGGAATCCGATGGTGAGTCCACCGATATGCCAGAACGGCGGCCCGCCGCTGAAGAACACCGTGAGGCTGCCACCGATCACCAGCGCCAGCATCCAGATCGGGATGGTGGGCACCGCACCGCGCGGGATGTGGGCCAGCCACGCGGTAATGATCACCAGGGCCGCCACCGCCCCGATCGCCGTCCAGGTAGGGAACAACGTCAGCAGCACCGAGATGAGGAATACCGCAATAAGTTTGGTCCCGGCCCACAACCTATGGATCGGGGAGGTTCCGGGGACGGGGCGCAGCAGAACCACCGGGCGGCGCGGTGCACGTGTCGTCGTCATGAGCGACTCCCCGACCCGACCGATTCCGGCAGCAGCACCCCGGACTGCATATGCACCGTGCGCGGACACAGCTCCTGCATGCCATCGAAGTCGTGCGAGATGACCACGATGGTGAGCCGTTCGCGCTCGCGTACCTGAACCAGCAGCCGCAGCAGACCCGCCTGCGACTCGGCATCCAGACCCGCGAGCGGCTCATCGAGAATCAGGGCGCGCGGGGAACGCGCCAGCAGCCCGGCGAGCACCACCCGGCGCATCTGACCGCCGCTGAGCTGATCGATGGGACGCTTGACCAGGTCTGCTTCGAGCCCGACGCTGGCCAGCGCAGCCACGATGCGGTCAGTATTGCGGACGGAAAATCCTGCCGCCGAAGCTATTTCGTAGTCGACGCGGCTGCGCAACAGCTGCAACCGGGCGGCCTGAAAGCTGATGGCCACCGACCCGACCTGATCCGAGACCGGCTTACCGTCCAGCAGGCACTGCCCGGAGGTTGGTTTGGTGAGGCCGGCGGCAATCCAGGCCAGTGTCGACTTGCCCGAGCCGTTGCCGCCGTGGATGAGCACACCGTCGCCCTCGTGCACCGCAAGCGACACGTCGTGCAATGCCGTTTTCGCCCAGGGAGTTCCGCTGGCGTACTGGTGTGCGACGGAATCGAACTCGAGAACAACGGGCGACTCGGTATCGGGCCGCGCGGCCGTGGTGGTGGGCACCGGCACCGTCTGAATCGCCGCGGTCGCCGTCTTGCCGTTGACCGCCCGCAGCGCGATCTCGCGATCCGCGGCGGCGGCCTCGGACTGGAAATGAGTGATGTGTACCAGTGACATCTGGTGCTGATCGGTGAGCCGGGACAACACGCCCAGCAGATCCTCGCGCCCCTTCGGGTCGACCATGCTGGTGATCTCGTCCGCCACCAGCAGTGCGGGGTCGCGCGCCAGGGCCGAGGCCACCGCCAGACGTTGCAACTCCCCGCCCGACAGTGAGGAGGTGCTGTGCTCGGCCATCCCCTCCAGACCGACTTCGCGCAGCAGGCCCTCGATGTCGACGTCGTGATCGGCGGGCAGACCCCACACCACATCGTCGGCGACCTTGGTGCCCAGCACCTGACTTTCCGGGTGCTGCATGACGATTGCGGTGCCGCCGATGGCGCCGAGCCCCACCGAGCCCGGCCGCTCGATCTCCCCCGACGTGGGTTCACGCCCGGCCAGGATGCGCATCAAGGTGCTCTTGCCCGAACCGTTGGGCCCGGTGATCGCGACATGCTCGCCGACTTCGATGCTCATCGAAAGCGGCGCCAAGGCATCGGATTCACCGCGCGGATAGCGGAATCGCACATCGCGCAGACGGGCGGGCACCGGCCCCACCGCACCCGCCAGTGTCGGCGGATCGAGCTGGTGCACATCGGGAATCACGGCCAGGCGCTTGATCACACGAGAGAGCACCCACCAGCCGAACAGTGCGTTGAAAAGCACGAACACGAAGACGATGCCACCGATGAACCACACCCAGTTGCGCATCGCGAAGTCGATGGCGTTCGTCGCATTCACGCCCACGGGCTCCAGGTGCGGGATGTGGCCGATCATCTTGAACAGGCCCTCCAGCGAGGCGCGCAGGGCATCGAAGAGCAGGGTGCGCATCCGGTTCAGCAGGGCCAGCGCACCGACTGCCAAGCCAGCGATGATCGCGCTGCAGATAACCCCGAGCACCGTCAGCAGGGGCATGCCGTGTCCGCGTCGGCGCACTACGCCGGTGAGGCCACCGATGTAGACGCAGTTGCCCATAGCGATCAAGCCGCCGAGCCCGGCGAGCAGGAAGGCGATGACGCCGCCGGCCACGGCGGCGGCCAGCAGCACCCGCACGCGGTAGCGATATCCGAGCAGCCCCATGGGTACGGCGCCGAGTAGCTGGACGGCGCCCAGGATCGGGAGGGCGACCCCGACGATGACCATGGCGGCGGTGAGCGCGGCCATGACGGCCGCCTGCGCCAATTCATCGGGTTTCAGCGGCACCCTGGTGAAATTCACTTCACAATTCTGCCAGCCGGTTTGCCCGCTCTCAGCACATTCTCAGCTTCGCGCGTCGCGGCGCTAGTTCACTGCGACGCCGATCAGATGCCCTATCACGTACGTGGCACCAATAGCGATGGCGCCAAAGGCCAACTGCCGCAAGGCGCTCAACCAGGGGGCACGCGCTGTGAAGCGTCCGGCGACCCACCCGGCGACCAGCAGACCCGCTCCCCCGCAGGCCAGCCCTGCCAGTAGTGACGCGAATCCCAACAGGAATGGGATCAGCGGCACCACCGCACCCACCGAGAACGTCAGGAACGAGGAGATCGCGGCTACCCACGGCGACGGAATATCGTTGGGGTTGATGCCGAGCTCCCGGGTGAGGTGAATCGTCACCGCGGTGTTCTCGTCCTGGTGGATCTCGGCGGCAGCCGTGGCCGCGGTCTGCGGCGAGAGCCCGATATCGCCGAGCATGGCGATGAGCTCCTTCTTCTCGGCGTCGGGGTGCAGTTGGATGGCGCGGCGTTCCACGCTCGCCTCGTGCTCGATCTGCGAGTTGGACGTCGATACCGACGTGAACTCACCCAGCGCCATCGAGAACGCACCCGCCACCAGACTGGCCGCCCCGGTCAGCACGATCGCATGCGTGTCCAGCCCGCTAGCACCCACACCGGCAACGAGCGCGGTGTTCGTGACCAGGCCGTCCATCGCTCCGAAGGTGGCCGCACGCAACCATCCCCCGGACACGTCTGGGTGCGTGTGGTCAAATTCATGCGGTAGTTCGGCAGATTCCGCAGAGCCGTCGAGTGCCACGATGTACGAATCTACTTCCAGGTGCCTGAAAACGCACTGCTCAGAGGGGAATTACCGACATGAATCGTTCACTGACCGTTTTCGGCACCGTGGTGTTGGCCGGCGGGCTGATGCTGGGCTGTTCGAGCAATGACAAGAAGGACGAGTCCGCGGGCTCATCGGCCAGCAGCAGCGCCACCACCTCCACGGCAGCCGCGAGCAGCTTCGATATCGCCAAGATCGACGCCATCAAGGACCAGTTCCCCGCCGGATACACCGTCGAGGTGCAGCCCAAGACCACGGTGACCCAGGCGATGCTCGATCAGATGAAGGGGATCTTCGACAAGGCCACCTTCACCCCGCAGGAGTGCGCCGACAAGATGCTGGGTGCCTTCCCACAGGTGACCGGGACGTCCATGCAGGGTGTCACCGGCGCCAAGGGCAACGGCGACCCGATGTCCAAGACGATGATCATCGCCGCGGCGATGGAGACGGTCAGCCCGATCCCCGCCGACACCACCAACGGGGCATGCGACAAGTTCTCGCTGTCGATCGCCGGCATGGCGGAAGGTACCGGCGAGAAGATCGACGCCCCCGCGATCGACGGTGTGAAGACGACCGGGACGTCCACCAACATCAAGATCAGCGCGCCCGGCATGGAGAAGGAGATGGTGCAGATCGCCTACTCCGCTCAGCTCGACGACCACCACGCTGTGTCGGTGTCGGGCATGGGTGATGTCGACCGCAATGAGCTATCGGATGTCTTCGTGAAGGCCGTCAACGCCGTTAAGGGATAGGCCTAACCGGGATGCCCGCCCCCGCAGCGAGGGGCGGGTACCCGGGCATTCCCCAGTACGCACCCGGCGGGTAGTACCCGTAGCCGTACCAGGCTGAGCTGGGCACACCCTCGCATTTGGAAGTGTTTCCGGCAGAGGCACACACGGTCGCGTGCGCGGTGCCCGCCGCAGGGCTGGGCAAGATCATTGGCGCTAAAGCCAGAGCTCCGACAGCAAGTGTCGAGCAGAGAACTCGCGCCACATTATGTGGTCGCTTCATGGCTCCAGAATACGCCGCGTGTCGGCACCAGCTGACGGATTCTCATACCACCTGTGATTGGCGTCTAATTCCATGCAGGCATAGCAGCACAACACGTGGACGACAGGCAGATTCGCCAGGCCATCAAGACATTTCGGGTAGTCGGTGCACTGCCGGATCCTGCAGGAGCTTCAGAATCGTATCGATGGCAGGATCATGTGATCCCGCACGGGTGAGAGCCAGTATCTGCGTCTGGATGGAGCGCGGGGGTTCTAGTGCTTCTGAAGGTATTCTGTTGGCCACCAACGGCTTCAGCACGACCTCCGGCGGGGCGATGATGAAACGCATTCGCGACGGCACAAACGCAACACACGATCCGGAAGCCACGTGCGCAATCAGCCCGATCGTGGTGTTCGCGCTCGCGGTCTGTCGCGGGGTGAAACCAGCAGCTTCACACATCGAAACGAGTTCGCTCACGAGGGATGTATGTGCCGTCCATGGCAGCGCGAAGCCTTCGTCTGCCAGATCTCCGACGGCCACATGCGGTTCCTGCGCCAGCCGGTGGTCGGCAGACAGCGCGACCATGATCGGCTCGGTGGTCACCAATGACGCCGACAACCCCGTCAAATCACCAAGCGGGCCATACATTATCGCCACATCGACGTGCCCGGACTTCGTGCGTTCGATCAGTTCGTCGTATCGGTAATCCTGCAGCACTATCTGCAAGTGCGGCAGATCCTGCTGACATCGACGCAGCAGCGCGGGAACGAACGTGTACGCAAGGGAATCCGTCGCCCCTAGCCTGAGCCGGCTCTCCTCGCCCCGGGCGATTCGACGCGCGCGCATCACGGCCGCCTGCTGTGCCTGGAGAATTCCCTCAACTTCGGCGGCGAATGCCTGACCCGCGGGCGTGAGCTCGACGGCGCGCGAGGTTCTGACCAACAACGTCACACCCAGAGACTGCTCCAGCCTGCTGATCGCCTGGCTCAGCGAAGGCTGGCTGATGTAAAGACGATCGGCCGCTCGCCCAAAATGCTTCTCCTGAGCGAGAACACAGAACTGCTGCAGCACCCGCGGGCTCAGGTCAACCGACTTCACCTCACCAGTATTGCGTCAAAAACCGGCACACCCCACGACAGAACCGAGCGTATTTCCGAACCGAATGTGATGTAGATCAATCCCCCCTCCGTCGGCCAACGGATTTACCTCGCACGATTGTCTACAGACTATGAATCCGGCGGGTGGTTGGTATTGGACGACAATGCCTTGCGAACCTGAAATGGGTGTCACACGGCATGCCTATCGGCTGCCTGCGCCGTCTTAACTGGATAAACACAGAACCAGAAAAGACACATAGACCAATTATCAACGCGGAACCGGCACAGTCGAGTTCCAACTTCTTTCTCAGTGACTGGCAAACATAAGGCGGACAACCCGATGGGAGTGCCTATGAAACACGGCGTAGCGGGATTTCAATCTGGTTGTCGGTGCGCTAGGTGCTTCACCGACGAGACGCAGCGTGCGCAAGACATAGCCGAAGCCCAGTTTCGTTACTGGGAGCCGATCAACGAGGCCGCCGACGAAAGCTGGGCCAACCGCTGGCGTCTGTGGACACCTCAACGTTCAAACGTTCGCTCGTGGGCCTCCCATGAAATCGCCCTGGCCCGCGACCGGTCGATACCGGCACGCAAAGTAGCCGCACGCTTGGGACGCACCCTGAGCGCCGTCAACGCCATGAGATACCGCCCCGTGGAGCAGGGGGAGCCCGAGCCGATTGAATCGATCGACGCGGCGGCGGTTTCCACCGACGGGATACATCAGCCCCATGACGAGCACAGCCTGATCATGGGGATCCCGGCACCCCCGGAAGAGAACCCTACGGCGGCCGACACCTTCGACAAACAGAAGCTTCCCTAGCCTCCGAAGCTGGTAGAGCGAAATCCCTTGTATTCCAATTACATATCTCCACTCGTCGCCAGCGGTGCCGACAACCATGGTGTCGTAACGGAGCTTTGCGTTGCGGCTTACGGCGAGGAAGTTTCTGATGAACGTGCGCGCATTTCCCCTGACCACCGAGCGCTGGATCGAGGCGGAAATCTACTGTTGGGGAAAACATCTGAAGGTTTCGGTCACGCGATTGTCATTTCACCGGCGGCCAAAAGCTGCAACCGATTGACAAGTGGACTGGCGGTCCGCCAAGGCATTACCGCGTTTCTCATTGGACAGCCTGTACATAATCGTAAATACCGCGCTGTACTTATTTCAGGAAATACTCAGAATGATCTTGGGTTTGTCACAGCTATTCCGGCAGGCCCAATACCACCCGCTATGGCGAATACAACATAAACCGGCCAGAACTTTGTCGGCCAAAATAATAAGGATTCCAATGTCGATGTATGGCTCTCGGGCTGGTTGGCGTTATCGAGTGACCTCAACGTTGGTACTGGTCTCGGTCTCGATGGCGACGTGTCCGGGTGTGGGATGGGCGGCGCCGCCAGACCCTCCCGCCCCTGCCCCCGCGCCGGTGATGTCCATGCCCGAGCCCGCTGCTGCACCGGCCCCGGCGCCTGCGCCAGTCATGTCGATGCCCGAACCTGCCGCCGCACCTGCCCCAGTGGCGTCCATGCCCGAACCTGCCGCCGCGCCAGCCCTGGTCCCAAGCGTGCCCACTCCGGGGGGGGGGGGGGATCTGCGCCCGCCGCAACAGCGCCGGCTCCGGCTCCGGCAAGTCTTGAACCCGTAGCACCCGTGCCCACGAGTCCCGTGACGCCAAATGTTGAATCCGCAACTCAGACACCGTCAGTGTCGTCGGGAGGTACCGATATGCCGCCCACTGCCACAGCGGTACCGAGCCAACCCGCAACCGCCCCCTCACCAACATCACCAACGCTCGCACCAGGAGCGACCACGCATCCGACCACTGCCGCCACCGGCCGACCGGAAGCGGCCACCCCGGGCACGTCGCCCAAACCCGCGCCGTCTGCCGGCAATGAGCCCGGACGCAAGGAGGCCACCAAGCCCGGGCACGACGATTCAGATCTCTATGCTCGCCATCAGTGGCGCTACCCCTGGCGCTGGTGGCGAGACTTGGCCTGGGACAGCGCATATCCCTACGATTGGCCGAATAGCGGCTACTGGAATTACTGGTATCCCACGTGGACCAACACCTGCCCGTACCGGTGCCCGACCAATGACAACGGCCCGTACCCGCCCGATGTTCAGAACTACCTCGACGCCCATCCCGACCTAGCCGCCGAGTTCGCGCGCGTTCACGAGTTCCCGTGGGAGCTCCGTCGCGGCGAGATTCAACCCTTCCTCAATGAGCATCCCAACTACCTCGCCTGGTTCAACGATCGCCAACCCTGGATTTAGTCGGTCTCCGCAGCACCCGGGTCAACCGGCTGACCTATGCCGACGGTGATCGACTTTGCACCGCAATGCAGAGTCAGGGACTGCATGATCGCTCCCGGAAGCACCTCGAAGGCAACGGTGTACGTCTCTTGGTCCCCGGCGAGAACGTCCTCAGGGTTGCCCAAGAACTGATCGATCTTCGGCAGCGGCACCACGACCCCCTGCGAGGTGTCCAGCGACTGATCGGCGACGGTGAATGCAGTCGACTTCTCAGTTCCGTTGTTCGTGACCAGAATTGAGAACGCCGCCCAATATCCGGTCGGTCGCGGCAGCGACCCACGCGAGGTGAGCATCGGCACCATGTTGCCGAAGCGCACCACCTGCTGAACCTTGCAAGCCAGCGGGCCATCGCTGATCTCGGTATCCATCGGCGGGAGCGCTGGGGCACTTGAGCACGAAACGAGGGCACCGACTATCCAGAGGGCGAACACACCGACGGTGTTCCTCATAGCGCACCTCACGCTCGATCGACATACGACCCGGCCTGGTTACAGAATTCTCCAAGAAATTAGCCGATGACAGAAGCGCGCACAGGTACGACCCCGCCGCATCCAACGTCGTCGTCACTCCAGCCGTCTGGGACCTTTTGTGGCGCCATGGTCTTCGATGAATACCTGTCCATAGTCGGGGAGCATATTGACATCGAGTAAGACCTCGTTGGTGTCATTCGGTCTCTGTCGTCACGCCCACCAGTGACGTTCCCTAGCCGTCATAGGTGATTCCCTGTTGTTGGGCGAGTGCCCGGCGGTGGACAGCTTCGTCGTGCGGAGCATCGAGCGGCATGTTTCTGTGCACCACTAACGAAGCTTCACCTGCGTCAGCTTCGGATCCGTTGCTCACACCGTCGGCGGAATGAGACAGGTGCATGCCGATCTCGTTGGGACAAGCGGGATTCGATTCAATTGCCTGGGGGATGGATGTACTCGAAAGTTCGAGGCGGCCATGACCGTCCTGCGTCTGGAACATCTAGATGTTCGCGTAGGTTGCCATCGAGGCCCACCGCAGTCTCGGCCCGCTCACCGCTGACCGTGCCGCGGCCGACGACCGTGAGAACGCGATCAGTGAAAATTTCAAGGTCGCGCCCGGGGATACCGACGTTCTCGAGCTTGATGGGCCTGCGGCGGATGCTACCGAGACGATCGCTTATCGGATCCCGACGCGCTCAAGTCATCTGGTCGCGCGGCAAACGGCCAGTCGCCGCGCTACGTCACCGGCAAAACGACCGCGGTGAGCACGTCGCTCGCGATCAGCCGAGTCCCGACAACCAGCGCACCAGACATGCCGATAACCATAGCTGCGAGACAGAACGCGACCCAGCTCGCATCCGCCAGGACACCGCGACCACCCGTATTGCCAGATAGCCAACGGTTACCAGTAAGTTCACCATTCCCATCCAGTGAACGAACCGGAACAGCAAACATACAACCATCTTCACATCTCTAGACATAATCCGGTTCGATCTGTAATGATCTCGGAATTAGTTCGCGTACGGCACGCGTAGAGCAAGAAGCATGGGGGTCTTCAGCATATGGCCATGAGCGATCACTGGCGCATGCCTGCCGGTTTGCGTAAAGCATCGGCCCTGGCCGCTATTGTGGCACTCACCATTGCCGGCGGAAAGGTCGCTGGCGATAGCACCGTACCCGGCACCGGATTGTCGACCGTGCAGACTGCCGCTGCCGACCCGACCGGCCCTACAGGCCCAGGTGGCGACGGGGGCATGAACGGTAGTCAGTTCCAGCCGCCTTCACCCCCCAGCTCAATGCCGGATTATCAGGGCGGCATCAATCAACCGGCGCTTGATCAAAACAATGGGATTTCGATCTACAACAGCGGTGTCCAGGGTGCACCTCAACAATCCGAACAACAGGCTGGACAACAACCTCAACAGGGCCAGCAGCCGCAGCATGGCACCCAGATCCCTGACTACTCGACTTCACCTGGATATACCCAAGGACCCGGTCGACCTAATCCCGACAATCAAGGGCCTCAACAAAACTCGCCACAACAATCACAACAAGGCCAACAACAGTCGCCTCAGCAGAACGATCAAGGCCAGCAGCCAAGCCAGCAGCAACCGACGCAGCAGACACAAACTCCCACAAACAGTCAGCAACCATCGCAATCGCCGACGCAAACATCAAGCCCAAATCAGGAAGACAAGCAAGAACAACAACGGGACTGTCAATACATCTCGGGCCTGTCATCTGCGGTCGACGGGAAAATCACCTACACCGCGCCTGCCGAGATCGCCCAGCAAGTCGCCAACGCAGCCAAGAAGTGGAATGACCTCGGCGGTATACAGATTACCCCGGCAAGCTCCTCGGACAAGTCGCGCGACGACAACAGCTCGGATCAAGAGTCATCTGACGACTCCGACTCGCAAACCACACTCAACATTGAGGTAATCAATGACCCTAAGGAGGCTTGGGGCGGCCGCCACACAAGCGCTGACGGAGACTCCCCTGCCAAAATCCTGATCAACCTGGCCCGCATAAACAACGCTGGCCCTGGTGGTTTGGAATCTGTACTCGGCCACGAACTCGGGCATGATCTCGGCCTGTCCGACAGCGTACCTGGACAACTAATGGCTCCATCCGGTCCGCTGCCAGACGGACCTCAGGCCCTGGATGCCCAACTCCTACAACAGGTCAGCTCTCAAGGAGCGAACCAGCAATGTGCCCAACAGAAACTGCAGCAAGCTCTCCAGGAATTCTGGTGCCCATTCGGAAGTTGGCCTGATGGTAGTTGTGTAGGCGCAGATACAGCCCGCTCTGTCAGAGATTTCTATTCCGGCGAAGCGAAGATGCTTTGGGAGGACATCAAAGGTATTTGGGATGCTGTTCAAACCCTAGCCAAAGCTGCCGGCAACACCGACGACGGTATTTCTCGTTCTGCATTACGGCAAGCGCTAGGGCCGTTGGTTGGCCTCGGGCCGGACGGCAGTCCTGGCGTTGCAGATGCCTGGCTAAATCTGGGACGTGATCAACGTCAGCAGTACTTGGGCTGGGATTACTGGGCCTCGGGGCAGTACGAGAAGGCCGTCCAAAGAATAGGCGTATCGGCCTTCGAGCTTATCGTGACCCTAGGTGGCGTTGGTGTGGTCGCCAAACTTCTCAAACGCATTGGCACGGCAGTCCGTGAGGCAAAAAATGCGATTGAACTTGTTAAATCAATCATAGCTCCAGGAAAGCTGGATTATATATTCGGAAAAGTTACCTCATCTCCAGAAAATATGGCGAGATCGATATCGATGTACAAGCAACTTAACGCGATCGGCGTATTTGACAATACCGCCGGTAGAGAACTTGTACGTCAGAGCTTAGAGGCGGCAGCCAAATCGACAGACAACATCGTCAAGGAAGAAGTTAGGAACGGCGTCACCACACTTACCAAAGAGTCTTTATTGGCGGGCCCCAATGGTATATTGAAACTACAGTCATTCTGGGAAGTCACAAGTGAAGGCTTGCGCTTAACCAGTGTGATTCCGTTTGGAAAATGAGCGAAGGGATAATCAAGATGCTTGAGTATCCAGCAGACAGTGAGATGGCCGATAATTTAGGCACCTCCCCCGTCATTTCTCTCGAAAATGACTTGTGGAAAAGGTCGATAAGTCATTCAGTAGGTAAAGAAGATCTAGTTTTGACGTATGACGAAACTGGTTTCGTGTGCTGGAAGGCATATTTTGAGAACCGGTTGATTCTATCGTCATCAAGAGACCAGGCACGCTTAATCACGGTTTGGTCCAAAAACGGAGAAGCCTACATAGCGATAGACTTTGAGGGTGAGTTCAGTAAGGGGAGGGTAACTGTTCGTCTATATCCGGATATTTATATTGAAGACTTTCAGAGGCTTTAAATATGGTTCAACCCGTCGAACTTTTGGATCTAGATGACTAGAGTCATGTCGAAGCCAGCGAAGAGAACACGTCTCAACCTAATTAGGAACCGCCATGCCGCGTTCCGTGTTGTCGCAGTACTGTCTACAGCTTTGATATTGAGCAGTTGCGAGCAAGCCGAAGGCGAGAATATTGAAGGAGTGGTTCGTGCTTTCAATTCCGCTGTGGACCGGGAAGATTACCCAGCTGCCCGAGCTTTGAGCTGCGGAAAGATGGCTTCCGATCTGTCGCGCTCCGATGATGAATTGCGAACTGGCCGAGATGTCGCGGGTCTGATAGGCGGGGTGAAATCCCAGTTAACCGCGGTAGCGGCTCCTTACATCCAGGGTGACACTGCTCATGTTCAAATAACTGTGAAATATACCAGTCAGCTATCGGGTGCGAATGATGTAACTCGAAACTACGAACTCAATATGCAGAAAGAGAGCCCTGGGTGGAGAATCTGCTCATACGTGCCAGCCGCTCAATAGATCATCCGCTATTTTCATGGCATCGACAGGCTATCCGAAGCATGCTTCTCGGCAGCATATGCGCGGTTGTTCTTGCGTCGTGCGGTAACGACTCAACAACAGAGGGCACTCCAGCGAAAACCACCCAGGTGGAGCCGATAACGACCTCGTCGGTCGCCTCTGCCCCGGCCGCTGATTTTCCCTCAATCCGCGAAGTAGTGCCCCACTACGCCACCGACGTCCGGGACTTGCGGCGCCTTGCCGGGCTGGCCGAAGCCGTGTTCGCCGGCACTGTATCCGAACAGTCCGGTGTCATCATCCGGTACGGACAGGCCAATACCCAGTTCAAGGTCAACGTGCTGCAGGCATTGAAAGGTACACCCGCAAACACTGTGACTGTCGAACAGGAAGGCGGCCGTGACGAGAAAAAGAACACTACTTACATCATCAAAGACGACACACCACTGAAGGTGGGCGGAACCTATTTGTTTGCTGCAACCTATCGTGAGAACGAGCGCGTCTACGGCATCATTCCTGTCTATGGAAACACCCCGTTGACCGACGAACAGACCAGCGAACTGCAGGCAGGTAAGACACCACAACCGGTCACCGAGATGCGCGGAGCCGTCGCACACCAAATACCGTCATAGACGTAACCAACGACCCCTCAAGGCGGGGTGAAAGCCCAGTTAACCGCGGTAGCGGCTCCTTACATCCAGGGTGACATTGCTCATGTTCAAATAACTGTGAAATATACCAGCCAGCTATCGGGTGCGAATGATGTAACTCGAAACTACGAACTCAATATGCAGAAAGAGAGCCCTGGGTGGAGAATCTGCTCATACGTGCCAGCCGCTCAATAGATCATCCGCTATTTTCATGGCATCGACAGGCTATCCGAAGCATTCTTCTCGGCAGCATATGCGCGGTTGTTCTTGCGTCGTGCGGTAACGACTCAACCACAGAGGGCACTCCAGCGAAAACCACCCAGGTGGAGCCGATAACGACCTCGTCGGTCGCCTCTGCCCCGGCCGCTGATTTTCCCTCAATCCGCGAAGTAGTGCCCCACTACGCCACCGACGTCCGGGACTTGCGGCGCCTTGCCGGGCTGGCCGAAGCCGTGTTCGCCGGCACTGTATCCGAACAGTCCGGTGTCATCATCCGGTACGGACAGGCCAATACCCAGTTCAAGGTCAACGTGCTGCAGGCGTTGAAAGGTACACCCGCAAACACTGTGACTGTCGAACAGGAAGGCGGCCGTGACGAGAAAAAGAACACTACTTACATCATCAAGGACGACACACCGCTGAAGGTAGGCGGTACCTATTTGTTTGCTGCAACCTATCGTGAGAACGAGCGCGTCTACGGCATCATTCCTGTCTATGGAAACACCCCGTTGACCGACGAACAGACCAGCGAACTGCAGGCAGGTAAGACACCACAACCGGTCACCGAGATGCGCGGAGCCGTCGCACACCAAATACCGTCATAGACGTAACCAACGACCCCTCAAGGCGGGGCTCGTCATACGAGCGGATAATCCGAGAAGCTGCCATCTTCGTTTGCTGGTGGTAGCAAATCACATAGCTGTGTAGCGGGCGTCACCGCAAGTGAGAGTCGCCCGATCCGTATCAAATGAAGCCGCCTAGCAACGTGGCATATCGTTGTGAACATGCACTATGGGGGTCCAGCAAGATCATTCTGGCAGTGGTGGGCGAAGGGGTTCATCGGCTCCCCTCGGCGGCAAGCAGTCAGTCATGCCCTGCAACAGTTCGTCTCGATGACCGTCCTGTTCGCGGCCATCGACGTGGCGACCTGGGAGAACGACAGATATACCTATGCGTTCCAGATCGCACTAATCGCTCTCATCGCGTACCCGGCCAGCCTACTTCTGAGCCGCATCCAAAGTGAACGTCTCATTGAACATCAATGGGCACTGTGGGTGATCGACGCAAGCTTCTCAACCACGTCTGACCGACTGAGCCATGCACGAGCGGCATACGAGAGATTGGACCACGTCGCCCGGCGCTCTAGCAGGGCCATCGCCGTCTCATGCGATCCTGCAATCGCCTCTGCCACATACCCGTAGGCCGCGCCCACCGGTCTAGCATCAGACCCGTAACACGTTCGGGCGCAAGGATCGCCGCCTGCAGGCCGAGCGTGGCACCGATCAGCTCACCACCAAAGATGACACTCTCGAATCGGAGAGCGCCAGCCAGTCCGAGCATGTCGTGAGCGGCGACAAGGAAGTTGCACTCCTCGCCATCGAAACGACTGAGGCCCTGCGCGCGGCCGCTCGATACCCGGCTTCGGCGAGAGTGTCGGCTAGCGGCTGCAGCACCACTGTGTCGCACATGAGCGCGCCGGTGAACGCGACAGGCGGCCCGTCTCCCCCACTATCGGTGTAGTGGATCGATTGCCCATTCACGTCGATGTGCGGCATACGGGCAGCGTATTACTTCATTCGACATGCTATGAAGGCTTTCGGAGTTTGCGGTCACGGCTATGCGCTGCGAACACAGATCAGAGGGGTGACGATGATCGAGGGGTCCAGATTGAGAGGGACACGCTGGCGTTGCGTTAACACGTTCCGCGGAGTGCGACCACAAAGAATCGCATCGGCGATAGCTGTAACAGCACTGCTCTCCGGCTGCACCCCGTGGACAAAGCCCGTCCGGCGCTGCAACCGATTCAGGATCTCCCATACAGGTTGACTGCAACCAAAAATGGAATCCATTCGCAGACAAAGGATTAGCAAGGATTGCTGTCGACTTGCTCATCGGGGGCCTTTCACGATCTCAATCGATCGACTCTTACCTGTCCGATGCGCTGCTTGCCAAGGTTAGAGCTCTGCCCGAGGCGGAGGCCCAAAACTATCTCCGGAGCATGATTTTTCGGGACGGGATGGAGCCGAACCTATCAAGCATCAAGACAACGCTGGATCTCAACCGGGGAGAGCCCAGTTACATCGAAAGTGTCGCGTACTACGACCGCGACATACGCCCGGGTCTTAACCATGAGCACGTGCGGATAACCGTGGTCTTTGAAGACGGAGCGTGGCACGTTGACGATTGGACTCGGTCGAGTTGACTATCGGGCGCCATGAGGGACGAGGCGAGCGAGGGGTGACGTGAAAAGGACTGCCATCATCCCCGGTATTGCCGGTGCACTGCCGATCGTGGTCCAGTTGGCATGGAAGGCTGTTCATGCATCGAGGGTTGGGGTGCTTATGGGAAGGCGTGGATGAAAGTCGTCGATGTGCCATTGCCGGGCCCGTTGTCGTTGTGGGCACGAGTTGCGGCCATGAAAGCCGTCTATCTGCTGTGGGATACGGACCCGGCAGACCCATTCAGCGATGAGTCAGGCCCGGGTGTTCTCACTGGCGGCAGGATGATGTTCGATCCCCAGGACGGAGACTGGTTCGAACTCGTCCGATACGGCAACGATCGCGCGCTGATGGTCGGAGCCTCGCGGTTCGATGAATTCGTCATCAGTGATTTGCCTTACTGCTTGGACCTGCTGGCGCGTGCGCCGGCGTGGGCACCGATCGCTGAGCTGTCACCGAGGGTCCTCGCGCACGATGTGACAATCTTTCATTGGGAGGAGCGTGGACACCACCACCGCTCACCGACGGTGACGGACACGCACTGGAATGGGCTGTTTGAAGGATTTACCAGCGCCGAGAACTTCGTTAATGCGTTGTGGGAGTATGGTAATCAGTTAGCCGTTTCAGATTGCGAGTCCAACCAAGCGCCGTGGAACGAAGCCGAGTCTGACGAATCTGGGCCTGAACATGTTGATGAGCATTGGATAAATCTGGACTGGAACACGGTCGAGCCAGCCCCGCAGTACGGCGATGAGTACGAGCCCTTGGGGGAATTGTTCGAGCAGGCCGAGGTCTACGAGGTGACTGTTGAGGTGCTTGAGCGTGTTGCCGCGATCAAGGGGCGCTCCGACACCACCGTGGCCGCGCGCTGGCTCGCAGCCTGCGGGGTGTTGTGTGGCTCTGTCACCCCGCACGAGCCCGAGCCGGCACCATTTAGTGGCATAAGAAAACGCAGAAGACTCACCGAAAAACAGCACGGCGCACAAGTTCTCGACTGGCTGTTGGCTTCACCGGAGATACCGCGCACACCGGCACCGATATCGCCGACCCTCGACAAGGTCATCGATGCAGTGAAGGCCGCTTACCCTGGGCGAAACAACTTTATTTTCAAAGCGAGAATGACCGAAAGAAGCATGTCGTTGTCCGACGACTCAGCAGAGGATTTTCTGCCTGACTTATCCCCTGCCGACGCCAACGATTCCTGGCAGGACGGCCCGTCGCAGCACGTAATGGCACAGGCTGACATCTTCACAGTCCTACGCCAGTTATGGGAGCAAGAGCGCCACCCCGAACACGGTACTTGGATGTTCTTCAAGATGACGATGGCTGACGGTCATATAGACATCGAGCGCGTGTACGACCACTGGCCGTCATGGTTCTCTGTAGAAGAACTAACGACAGTCAGCCAGCGACACGTACTCATCCGTGAATTCGCCTCGCGCACAACGCAATGGCGCCCCGGCTGGTACGACCAAGCCCAAGACGACTACGCACTTGAAGACGTTACGCCATAGCGGTCAGGAGACCTGCTGAGGCAAACCGGCCCACCGAAGATCAGCTGACTCGACTTCCCCGGATCTACGGCCCCGGCCGCGAGTAGATGTTGAAGCCGAATCGCTCCAACGGTTGCAGCACCGGCGACTCGGAAAAGCTCGAATTTGGATCGACGACCTCAACGTCACAGTAGGTAGCGAAGGTGATCATTTCGCCGTGGTCGTATGCAAACGCGTACCACTTGTAGTTGTTGTTGAACAGGTCAACCTGCATAGGCAGTTCGGCAGTGAAGAACGCGAACACCACCTCTGCATACTCGCCGTTGGGCTGAACCCACGCCTTGCAGACAGCGCTGGCTGTGGCATGAGGAAAGCGCGCATTAGGGGCTCGCAAATGATAGACCGGGGGCTCACACACGGCCGCAATCCAGTCCGTTGGCCATTGCGCCACTCGGTTGATGGACGCGAATTCATCACCGGGTGGAAGGTTGTGCAGCCGCAAGGCGACTCGTTCGCCGCTGCGCCCGAACCCCGGAAGATTACTCACGAGTGCTAGCAGCCAGGCAGCAGTCACGATTGTCGCAACTGCCCCCGCAAGCACCGTGCCGACCAGGCGGGCACGCCGCTTCCAACCCCGATCACACACAACCAATGGCGCTCTACTCGGCATCGACACCTCCCTGCGGGGCTGTTCACAGACCTGCCTTCCCGGTTCAGTCTGGCTATCAATCTTCGCCGGGACCTCGCAACCGTGTGAGTTCTTCACTCAGTGTTGATTCCAGCGCAGTGGGCCCAGGATCAGGTGCGGCGCGGCTTGCGAGCACCTCCCGCACCGTTCTCAATAGCGATAACTCGGACTCAATGTCGGCCGCGGCGCGCTGGCCGTCTGCACGTACCCCTCGTACGCGCAGCAGCCATCACACTCATGCGCCGCGAACCTCTCCCAGCCCTGAGCAACCCACAACACGAATTGATCCGGATCGGGATGGGCCTGACCGTGCACACAAATACAGTCCAGAACACCGTTTGACCGCCACCGCTGCGGCCAAACACGCATGTGATGGTCGCTGGGGTTATGGATGACGCAAACCATGCCGGCGCAATCATCGGGCGGATGCCCAGCAGCAAACCCATTCACCTCGCCATGATGAATGCTGCGACCTTGGCGCAGCAAGTGCGGACATACGCGTCACTGAAATATGCCACTACACCTGTCGTGGTCCAGCCTGAGGACCTGCGACACGGTTGACAACAACGCTTGTCCCGTTAGCTGTGAGGGTTGTACGCTGCCGTCACGGTTGGGGCAACCATCATCATGTAAGGGAAACATGCGTGACAATCGTGCCGCCAAGTGGCCGTTTACCGGTTGGATCATCGTTGTCGGCGGCATCCTGCTAGTACTCGGAGTCGCGAACTCCACTAGCTGGGGTATCGATGATGGGCTTCCCAAGGCCGAACCGGCACCGGTGGTAGTCCAATTGCTGAATCCCATTCAGGCGAACACAAGCGTGCCGGAATGCCAGCAGCAAGCAGCACCCAAGTGCGACGGCACTTTCCGTGTAGCCGGAGACCATTCCCCCGCCGGCATCCTCACGGGGTGGATCCGCACCGAAGGCACACAGCCCGGCAGCCACCAACACTGCACATGGATACGGCTATCCGGCCCCAACATGACGATGGAAAACACCCTCGCCTCGGGCAACGTGACAGAAGGCCCAGCCACCGTGCAGATCAAACCCAGCGACTACGCGTTCGCGACCTATGGCTGCCTGCCCTGGCAGAAAGTCGGATAATCCATTCCGGGCTAGCATTCGAGTTCGGCGGCAACCGACGGTGGTACCCCCTCGCCGGCGCAACCGAACCCACTGCCGTATGTGACTGTGCGCCAACCGGCGCCGTCGTTGTGGAACAGCACGATGCTGGGGGGATTCGTGTTGGGGGCCTTCATGGAGATCAGGGCCTTCGCCCAATCGCCGGAGCACAGCACCTTCTTGACGGCAAACGACCCGGAAAGCGCTTCGTGCCCGGACATTTGCGCCGCCGACTTCAAGACGTCCGCCGTCGCCGACGAGCAGGGGGATGCGGATTCACTCGTGGCCAAGGGCAGGACCGATTGGTCAGCAGGCACGGCGTCGTGCGAGACGCCTCCTCTACAAGCGGTCACAGATGCAACGGCAGCCGCATAGATCGTCGCGTGCTTGATCATGTCCATCGCACTGCACCCCTCGTTCGGCCCGGCCGAACAAAACAGTAACCGCGCCGGGGGTCAAACAGACCGCCGACTGCGGAGTTCGTGGTCAAACCAGCCACCCGCGGCGACGAACGACTCGACTCACTCTGACTGAGCCAACTCATCGAGCAACACGCCGTCAGCGATGCACTGATCAACAACCCGCAACGGGACCTGCACACGCTTACCTCCGTTAACCGACTCGGCTTCTACATAGCTGAACGGCCCCCACCGGATGGCTTTCACGACGAATACGACTGAATCATGACCTGTGAAAGCCCACTTGAACGTGCTTCCCACATGGGCCATGACTGTTCTCCTGCCCTACCATCCGCCGACCGGACGATGAGAAGAATGAAGTACCCGGCGAACTTTGGCCCAAACCCTCAATCCGGAGACTGGATCAAAGCCTGGCGATGTACTGGACGAGATCTGGATGCAGGACGTGTCGGGTGTAGTCGCTCGCCGGGTCTGGCCTCCAGAACACGGGCAGGTCGCGCTCGCCGATCACCTCGCCGCAGCGACGAAGCAGATCATCACTCAACGGCTGGCCCAGACGCCTGCGCAGTTCGGTTTGCAGCTCCTGCGGAATGGCTTTCCAGACGGCGGCAGCGCCAAGTTCTGTCACCGCGCAAACATTAGGCCAATGCCCTAGCAACTCGTGGTAGATGCGAAAGAATTGGACTTCTGCGTGATTTAACAGGCATGTCCAAGCGTCGGCATTAACCTCGTAGCGTGGATGCCGACGATGCCCTGGTGCGGGCACGCGATATCGACCGGCTGGAAGTGATGGCCGCTTTAGATACCGCACTCACCGATGGACAGCTACGTCACGGTGAATACCGTGAACGGGTTCAGAAAGCTCAAAACGCCGCCACCTTGAACGAACTCGCAACAATCACCGCAGACCTTCAACCCCACCCCGTTGCATCACCTGCACTCGCGCCAGCATGCCACCGGAGAAGGCTGTTGGTGGTGGCGAGCGGTCTGACGGCCGCGGCCGTGGCGGTTGCCGGATTCTTCGTAATCAACGCATCACCAACCCACCAAGCTGCACCACCAGCCGCAGCGCCCGTAGAAGTGACCAGTCCCCTCGTCTCCGGTGCGCTCTTGAAAGCAGATGGACTGCGCGAGATAACGAACGCGACCCGCGCCCGGTTTCACACCACCGTCGTTCTGGGAGTGCACGTCTATGGCGATAACGCTCAGCTGCACGTGCTCGATCCAAGTTCACCGACCGGCCTGGCTTACTACGACTACTCAGCGGGCGGCCGCTTCCACAACCCACAGGTCTATGGCGGAACCTCAGTCAATTCCGGGCACGCTGGTCCCATAGATCTGGCGGCTATAGATGTGGACGCTGTAGCTGCCTTGATCAGCTCAGCACCCGAGCGCCTCGGCCTAACGCCGGGCAATGTCGGCAATGACCACTTCCGCGTCACCATCGGAGGAGACGACGGCGGCGAAATCTGGATGGGCGTGAACAACAACGGCCTAGACTCCCACCTCGTCGCTGACCTCGCTGGCAATATCAAAGGAATCCACCGCTGCCAATGGGGCTGCTAACCAGGTCAAGCAAAAGGGCGGGCGGCCAACGCGCTAGCGTCGCAACCTCGGAGAAGAGAGTTTGCCACAAAAATATACTTCGCTAGTGGACCTTGGATTCAAGATTGCTCGCTGGTGGCTGCGCTGGCCCGTCTACTCGACACTGTTTTTCCTTGTCCTGGTAGCGCTGAGTTGGGACGGCAAGACGCACGCAAGCTGGCTGATCACGCTTGCATCTTTCGCAGCGGTGGTGGGTTTCGTGGCCGCCCTAGCCGATAGGAAAGACAGCCTCGCCGCACGCGATGTGGTGAAAGACCTATCACCTCAACAGCGTTCACAAGCTATGCGTGCCACTCGCCGCGGTCCGGTACCCGCCGATCCAGCCGTACTACACGCAGCTACGCGGCTCGCTCAGCCCAGTCTCGGCAAGAAGGGAGACCCATGGGGACTCATGGTGGTGGGGATCTTCACCGCAATCAGCTTCGATGATCTGAATCGCGTCAACATGCTCGGCGTCCTGTGTCTCGCCGCTATCGGCAGCTATCAAATGATCAATCCCGCCCGGCTCGACGCACGAGCCCAACTACTCGACCAAGCCACCAAACACGCAGAACTCGACCCGGCCCGATAGCAGGAATCCACCGCTGCCGACAGAGCCGCTAACTAGCTCGATTCAAGCAACGAGGGCTCACAGGCGAACTCCGCACCGGTGGATGACCTGCATCGTGATTCTGCAGCAGGTGCCCTGCACGGCAAACGGGCCTACAACGCGAACACGCCAGCACAATCTGTGCTGGCGTGGACTCGCATGGAGTGTCAGATGCGGTGCGACGAAGTGCATTAGCTACGCCACTAGATCTGAAATACCGCTTGACCTGCTCCCCCGCTTGGACTCGAACCAAGAACCGTCCGATTAACAGTCGGAAGCTCTGCCAATTGAGCTACAGGGGACTACCGGATCGCATCAGTTTGTACCGCGAACCGAGGCATGACTTTAGCCTACGGGTAGGGGTGAAAGCCAAACCGTATGCCCGCCGCATCGCCCGCCTACGAGCGACAAAGACGGTGAACATCGCGGTTGTCGCATAGAAGCGGGCAGATGTGACCTGCCTGACGCAGCCGTTCACAGCTGCGTCAGGCAGGATAGGGAGAACTTCGTTAGTTGGTGGAGGGTTCGTGATTCGGGTTTTGTTGGTGCTGGCCGCTGGCTACGTGCTGGGTGCGAAGGCTGGCCGTCGCCGATACGAGCAGATCGTCAATGGGTATCAGGCCGTCACCGGCAGCCCCGCGACCAAGAAACTGATCGAGATCAGCCGTCGGCGCCTGGCCAACTCGCTGTCCCCTGACCCCCACATGGTGGAACTCACGCCGATCGACGAGACGACCATGATCTTGGAGCCCGAGCCTCAGCTCGACAACAAGTAGGAGCGCTGCCCCTACACCGAGAGATCGTCGCCGCTGACTTGCTCGAGCAGGCTCCGTCGATACGCCTCCAGCGCCACCAGGTCACCGAACAACGCGTGATACTCGTCGGCGTGCTCCACCGGTGACATCCGCTGCAGCTTCGACTTCACCTCGGCAACCTGCCGCCCCACCCACACCTCTTGCAGCTTGGCCAGCACCGATCCGATGTATCGCGGCAGCCGCTCGTCGCTATCCACCTGAATGGCCTCGGCGGTCAACGCGTTGATCAGCATCACCTGGTTCTGCGACGACGCGCTCTGGCGCACCCTGTCGATCCACTCCGCGCCGACGATCCCCGCCGCCGCACCACCGGCCGCCTCGATGGCAGTGCGCACCGCCACATATCCGGGGTGGGTGAAGCTGTCGGCGGTCAGCGAGTCGAACACCGGTCCGGCGAAGGCCGGGAACTGCAGCGCCGCCTTGAGCGCCTCGCGCTGCGGCCACAGCGTGGGGTCCTTGGGATCGGGCATGGCGACCTTGGGAGCCGCAGCGGGCTCGGCGCCGCGGGCACGGCGGTCGGGTGACACCGACCCGCCCTTGGCGGCCTTACCGGCCTCCTCACGCACCCGCGCGAGCACCTGGGCCACGTCGTCCCATCCCACCCAACCGGCCAGCTGCCGGGCGTACTCGTCACGCAGCGTCGGGTCCTTGATCCTGGCCACCATCGGCACACAGCGGCGCAGCGCGTCCACGCGCCCCTCGGCGATCTCCAGATCAGACTCCGCCAGCGCCGACCGGATCGCGAACGCGAACAGCGGGGTACGGCGCGCCACCAGGTCCCGCAACGCCCCCTCCCCCGACTTGAGCCGCAGATCGCAGGGGTCCATGCCGTCCGGAGCCACCGCCACGAACGACTGCCCGGCCAGGTTCTGCTCTCCCTCAAAGGCTTTCAGCGCAGCCGCCTGTCCGGCGGCGTCCCCGTCGAAAACGTAGATGAGCTCACCACGGAAGTACGAGTCGTCCATCATCAGACGCCGCAGCATCGAGAGGTGCTCATCACCGAAGGCGGTGCCGCAGGACGCCACCGCCGTGGTCACCCCGGCCAGGTGCATCGCCATCACGTCGGTGTAGCCCTCGACCACCACGGCCTGGTGGCCCTTGGCGATATCCCGTCTGGCCATGTCCAGCCCGAACAGCACCGAAGACTTCTTGTACAGCATGGTTTCCGGGGTGTTGACGTACTTGCCCGGCATGGTGTCGTCGTCGAAGATCTTGCGCGCGCCGAAGCCGATCACCTCACCGCTGCTGGCGCGGATCGGCCACAGCAGCCGCCGGTGGAACCGGTCGATCGGACCGCGGCGCCCTTCCTTGGACAGCCCCGCGGCTTCGAGCTCCTTGAATTCGAATCCCTTGCGCATCAAATGCTTTGTCAGGGTGTCCCACCCGGACGGGGCGTACCCGCAGCCGTATTGTTTGGCCGCCGCACCATCGAAATTGCGCTCGGTCAGGTACTGGCGCGCCGGTGCCGCCTCGGGTGAATCCAGCGCGGTGGCGTAGAACTCCTGCGCGGCCGCGTTGGCGGCGACGAGCCGCGCCCGGGTCCCCCGGTCGCGCTGCGCAGCCGTGCCGCCACCCTCGTAGTTGATGGTGTAGCTGATGCGGTCGGCCAGCCGCTCGACGGCCTCCACGAAGCTGATGTGCTCGATCTTCTGGATGAAGGTGTAGGCGTCACCACCCTCACCGCAGCCAAAGCAGTGGAACTGGCCATGATTGGGCCGCACATGAAACGACGGCGACTTCTCGTCATGGAACGGGCACAGCCCCTTGAGCGAGTCGGCACCCGCGCGCTTGAGCTGAACGTAGTCGCCGACGATGTCCTCGATCCGGGTGCGCTCACGGATCGCCGCGATATCGCGATCAGGGATGCGTCCGGCCACCGAGCCAGCTTAGCCAACCGCGCCGTCACGCCCAGCTGGCTTGCACACCCTGACTATCGCGGTCCACCCGCTCAAGCCGGCTTTCGGTGTACGAGGCGATCTGATCCACCACCACCCGGGTACGCGCCGCGTCGTCGGCGGCAGCCTCGAACGCGGGCAGGAACACCGGATCCAGCGTGGCCGGAGCCCCCAATGCCAGCCACTGCGCCACCCGGTGAATGCGTTCACGCTGACGGGCCTGTACCGCGATATGCCGAGGGTCGGACATGATGAATTGCAGCGCAAGCATTTTCAGCACGGCTACCTCGGCGGCGACCACGTCCGGCACGGTCAGCTGGGCCTCGAACCGCACCAGCGGCCCGTCACCCGCCACCTTGCGGGTGGCCCCGATCGCGGCAGAGGCGAACCGGCCCACCAATTCGCTGGTCAATCGCTTGAGGGCCGCCGAGGCAGTCAGGGTGCCGTCGTACGGGCCGATCGCGGCGACCACCGGCAGCGTGGCCAGCCGCGCGGCGGCCTCCTCCAGTGCGCCCTGCTCCAGCCCGCCGAACGACTTCACGCCCAGCTCCGCGAGCACCTGAGCCTCCCCTCGCGAGGCCAGCACCCGCAGGTCGATACGGCCCGAGATCACGCCGTCCTCGACGTCGTGCACCGAATAGGCGACGTCATCGGACCAGTCCATGATCTGCGCTTCCAGGCAGCGCTGCCGTGGCGGCGCCCCGGCACGTACCCAGTCCAGCGCCGCGCCATCCTCGACGTAGGCACCGAACTTTCCGCCGCCCGGCGGACGCAGCCACGGATACTTCGTCGCCGCATCCAGCGAGGCACGCGTGAGGTTCAACCCGACGCTGTTGCCTTCGGCATCAACAACTTTGGGCTCCAGCCGGGTGAGAATGCGCAGATTCTGGGCGTTGCCCTCGAACCCGCCACGGTCGACCGCCACCTCATCGAGCGCACGCTCACCGTTATGCCCGTACGGCGGATGGCCGATGTCATGCGCCAGCCCGGCCAGGTCCACCAGATCCGGGTCGGCGCCCAGACCGGTGGCGATACCGCGGCCGATCTGCGCCACCTCCACCGAGTGAGTCAGCCGCGTGCGTGGAGTGTCACCCTCGCGAGGGCCCACCACCTGCGTCTTGTCGGCCAGGCGACGGAACGCGGCGCTGTGCAGAACCCGCGCCCGGTCCCGCGCGAAGTCGGTCCGGTACTCCGAAGACGGGATGTCGACGATGGCCGCCGTCTTGGGTGTTTCGGTGACGACGCGTTCACGGTCGAAATCGGTATAGGCGTCCTTATAGGCATCCTGTGTACGCATCGTGGGCACCAGTGTGCCAGGACGGGTCCAAGCGCCGCGCGAGGCATTAGATTGGCGACCATGCGTCTGCTGCGTGCCCTCGGGAGCCTGCTGGGAGTCATGATCGCGATGCTCACGGTGTTTGCCCCCACCCTGTTGCTGACACCGGCGGCCAGCGCCGACCCGCCCTTCCGGATACCCGCCTACGTCACCGACCGGGCCGGGGCGCTCAAGAACCCGACGAAGGTGCGCAACGCGATCGATCAGCTCTACGACGCACAGCACGTGCGCCTCTGGGTGGTGTACGTCAAGGATTTCGACGGCGCCGACCCGGTGACGTGGGCCAACAAAACCCTCAAGGCAAGCGGATTGGGAGATCGCGACGCGTTGCTCGCCGTGGCCACCGAAGAGCGCAGTTACGCGTTCCAGGTCGCATCCGAGATCAAGAACGTCAGCGATTCCGAGATCGAGGAGCTGCGTACCAACACGATCGAACCGGCGCTACGCGCATCGAATTGGGATGGCGCCGCGATCGACACCGCCAAGGGCCTGGAATCGGCCGCCGCATCGTCATCCTCCATACCCTGGAAGCCGATCCTGGCAGCGCTGGTCTTCGGAGCCGTCGTGGTCGGCGCCTTCATGCTGTACTCCTGGTTCCGCACCCGATCCCGTCGACGCGCAGAGGTCGAGGCCGCTAAGGGCATCGATCCGACCAACGCCGAAGCTCTTGCCGCGCAATCGGTCGACGCACTCGATGGCCTGTCGAAATCGATTGTGGTGAACGTCGACAACGCCGTGCGCACCAGCGAGGCCGAACTCACGCTGGCCGTCGAGGAATTCGGCACCGAGCAGACCGCACCCTTTCAGCAAGCCGTCGATTCCGCGAAAAAGGCTCTTGCTCAGGCGTTCTCCGTGCGTAAGCAGCTCGACGACTCCGTCCCGGAAACGCCCACGGAGCAACGCCGCCTGCTGATCGATGTCATCACCACCGCCGCACGTGCCGACCGCACCCTCGATGATCAGTCCAATGCCTTTGACGCGCTGCGGAACCTGGTGATCAACGCACCCACGAAGTTGGACGCACTGACCCAGCAAGTGGTCGCCACCACCGCTCGGGTACCCGAATCACAGCGCATTCTCGAGCAACTGCGCACCCAGTTCGATGCCGCGGCCCTGGCGTCGATCGTCGACAACATCACCGAGGCCACCGAGCGCACCACGTTCGCCGACTCCCGGATCACCCACGGCCGGGAACTCGCTGCCCGCCCCCTGGAGGGCCAGCAGATGAATCTCGTCGACGCCGTGCGCGGGGCCGAATCGGCGCTGAACCAGGCCGCCGAACTCTTGGACGCGGTGGACAACGCCGCCAACAACATCCGGCGCGCCATCGACGCACTGCCCGCGGCGATCGCGGACACGAAGTCGGGCATCGCCCAGGCCGAGGAACTTCAGCGGCAGGGATCCGTGCCCCGCGCCGACGAGCTGACGAAGGCCCACGACAGGGCTGCCGCTGCCGTGGCCGACGCCGAGAGAGTCGGGCCCACCGATCCGCTGACCGCCTTCACCCACCTGGCCACGGCCGATGCCGAACTCGACAAGCTGCTGGCCGCCGTGCGGGAAGAAAAGGACGCCGCCGAACGCCGCGCCCGCGCCCTTGATCAAGCCATCGCCACCGCCCGCCAGAAAGTGAATGGGGTCAACCAGTACATCGGGCTGCACCGGGGAGCCGTCGGCTCCGCCGCGCGCGGATATATCGCGGAAGCCGAACGCAGCATCGCGACGGCCGAGGCCGCCCGCCAGTCAGATCCCTCGAACGCCATTCTGTGGGCCAATCGGGCCACCGAGCTGGCGACACGTGCCGAAGGCAGCGCGATCCAAGAGGTGCAGGCGGCCCAGTCCTATTACAGCAACGGGTACGGCAGCTACCGCGGATACAGCGTGGCGGGCGATGTGGCCGGCAACGTCGCGGGTGCCGTGATCGGCGGCATCCTGCGCGGCATGCTCAGCGGCGGATCAAGCCACCACAGCTCCTGGTCCGGGTCGGGCTCGTCGTCGTATGGCGGCTCGTCGCGATCGTCCGGCTCGAGTTTCCGGGGCGGCGGCGGCCGCTTCTAGCAGGCCGTCCCCGCTCGAAATTTCACCCAACACTTGACGGCACGCCGCTATCGATGTGCAATATATTGCATGCCGGTACCACCCTCGGAAGGCGTGATGGCACGCTCGCTGCTTCGCGACGATGCCTATAAGGCGCTGCGCACGGCCATCGTGGACGGGACACTGACCCCCGGTGAGCGGCTGCGCGATGACGAGCTGAGCCGCTGGCTGGGCGTGAGCCGGACCCCGATCCGTGAGGCGCTCTCCCGGCTGGAACACGCCGGTCTGGTCCAGACCCAACCGGGACGGCACACCATCGTCAGCCCCATCGACATCCGGGAGGCGCGTGCCGCGCAGTCCGTTGCCGCGGCGATGCACGAGCTCGCCGTACGCGAGGCCATCACCAACATCTCTGCCGGTGATTTGGCCGCGATGCGGCTCGCCAATACACGATTTGCCGCCGCCCTGGATGCGCACGATCCCGACGCCGCGCTCGCCGCCGACGACGAATTCCATGCCGTCGCAGTCGAAGCCAGTGCGAATCCGTACATCGCCGCCGTACTGGAGCAGGTGACCCCCGTGCTGCGCCGCCTGGAACGCATCAGGTTCGCCAGCCGCGACGGGCGTCATTCCGTGGCGCTACACGAGCAGATCATCGCGCGCTGCGAAGCAGGCGACAGTGAGGGCGCCGGGCGTGCCGCCCGCGACAACTGGCACACCCTCATCGCGGCGCCGGAGGCCACCGAATCCGGGGAACGCGGCGCGGGCTGAACACCGCTCCCCCACAACGCCATTCCCAATAGCCGAGCCAGGAGAACGCCTTGTCGATCCATGATTTCCCCCGCTACCCACTGACCTTCGGCCCCAGCCCGGTGCACCCCCTGGAGCGCCTCAGCCGCCACCTCGGCGGTGCCAACATCTGGGCAAAACGCGAAGACTGCAACTCCGGGCTGGCCTTCGGCGGCAACAAGATACGCAAACTCGAGTACATCGTTCCCGACGTGCTGGCCAGCGGCGCCGACACCCTGGTGTCGATCGGCGGCTACCAGTCCAACCACACCCGTCAGGTGGCGGCCGTCGCGGCCGTGCTGGGGATGCGCTGTCACCTGGTTCAGGAGCGCTGGGTGGACTGGGAGGATCCGGTCAACGACAAGGCGGGCAACATCCTGTTGTCGCGGATCATGGGAGCCCAAACTCAGCTCGACCCTTCGGGATTCGATATCGGCATCCGCCAGTCCTGGGAAGACGCGCTCACCGCGATCGAGAACTCCGGCGCCAAGCCCTACCCCATCCCCGCCGGTGCGTCCGAACACAAGTACGGCGGTCTCGGCTTCGCCAACTGGGCGTATGAGGTAGCCGCACAAGAGGATCAGCTGGGCGTGTTCTTCGACACCATCGTCGTATGCACGGTCACCGGGTCTACCCACGCGGGCATGATCGCGGGATTCGCCGCACTTGCCGATGCCGGCGGACGGCCACGGCGAGTGCTGGGTATCGACGCATCGGCCACGCTCCCGAAGACCACCGACCAGGTCACTCGCATCGCCCGGCACACCGCCCAGCAGATCGGCCTCGAACGCGCCCTGCGCCCCGACGAGATCACCGTCCTGGAGGGATGGGCGGGCGAAGAGTATGGCGTGCCCGTCGATTCCACCGTCGAGGCGATCAAACTCTGCGGACGCCTCGAAGCGATGATCACCGACCCGGTGTACGAGGGCAAGTCGATGGCAGGCCTGATCGACCTCGTCAGCGACGGGACGATCGAGCGGGGCTCGAATGTCCTATACGCACACCTTGGCGGCCAGCCCGCGCTGAACGCCTACAGCAGCGTGTTTCCCGGCTAGCTCGCGTACCCGTCGGCGACGTTCAGCGCCTCGTCGATGATCGAGAGCCCACGCCGCAGATCCTCTTCGCTGATGATCAGCGGAGGCGCCACATGCGTGCGGTTGAAGTGCGTGAACGGCCATAGGCCACTCTTCTTGCACGCCGCCGCGAAGGCGTTCATCGGCGCCGCGGCCTCACCACTGGCATTGAACGGAACCAGCGGCTCACGAGTCTGCTTGTCGCGCACCAGTTCCACGGCCCAGAACAAGCCGCGGCCGCGGATCTCGCCGACGCTCGGATGGGTCTGCACCCAGCGCTCCAGTTCCGGACGCACCACGCGCTCACCGAGATCGCGCACCCGCTCCAGGATCTTGTCGTCTTCGAACACCTTGATGGTCTCGACCCCGACCGCGCAAGCCAGCGGGTGACCGGAGTAGGTCAGCCCACCCGGGTACGGACGGTGATCGAAGCTGGTGGCGATGGCATCGGAGATCACCACACCGCCCAGCGGAACATAACCTGAGTTGATGCCCTTGGCGAAGGTGATGAGGTCCGGTGTGACGTCAAAGGCGTTGATGGCGAACCATTCCCCGAATCGCCCGAAGCCGACCATCACCTCGTCGGCGATGAACACCAGGCCGTACCGGTCGCAGATCTCCCGCACTCCGGCCAGGTAACCGGGCGGCGGCACCAGCACACCGTTGGTGCCGACCACCGACTCCAGGATGATCGCGGCGATGGTGGGCGGGCCCTCCAGGTTGATCACCTGCTCCAGATGCTCCAGCGCCCTTTGGGTTTCCTCCTCCGGCGAGGTGGCATGGAACACCGAACGGTAGGCGTACGGCCCGAAGAAACGAACCACCGAGTTGTCACCCGGGTCGTTGGCCCAGCGGCGCGGCTCACCCGTCAGCGACATCGAGGTGGTGGTGCCACCGTGGTAGCTGCGGTATGCGGACAGCACCTTGCGGCGACCGGTGTGGTGGCGCGCCATGCGGACCGCGTGCTCCACGGCCTCGGTGCCACCGTTGGTGAAGAACACCTTGTTCAGGGTTCCGGGTGCACGCTCGGCCACCAGGCGGGCGAGCTCACCGCGCACATCGTTGGCGAAGGCGGGCGCAATGGTGGCCAGCCGGCCGGCCTGACGCTGGATGGCGTCCACCAGACGCGGATGCTGGTGTCCCAGATTGAGGTTCACCAGCTGCGAGGCGAAGTCCAGGTACTCCTTGCCGGTGTAATCCCAGAAGGTCGCGCCCGCACCACCGGCGATCGGCAGCGGGTCGATGGCCGCCTGCGCGGACCACGAGTGGAAAACGTGCCCACGGTCGTCGGCGCGAACCTGCGCCTCGGCCGCCGGTGCCTCGATCGGCGCGCTGGCGGGATCGATTCCGATGTGATTCTGGACGTCAGTCATTTCTGCTCCTCGGCTAGCAGCCCTTGAGAGATTTGGCGAGATGATCGGCCACGCCGCCGATCGGAATACGCTGCTGGGTCATCTCATCGCGGTCGCGAACGGTGACGGAGTCGTCTTCGAGCGAATCGAAATCGACTGTGACGCAGAACGGGGTGCCGATCTCGTCCTGTCGACGATACCTGCGCCCGATGGCACCGGCGTCATCGAAGTCGACATTCCAGCTCTGCCGCAGCTCGGCGGCCAGCGCCTTGGCGCGCGGGCTCAGGTCGGCATTGCGCGACAGCGGCAGCACCGCGACCTTGACCGGAGCCAGGCGCGGGTCCAGGCGCAGCACGGTGCGGGTATCCACGCCGCCCTTGGCGTTGGGAGCCTCGTCTTCGTGATACGCATCGACCAGGAAGGCCATGAACGAACGGGTGAGGCCGGCTGCGGGCTCGATCACGTACGGGGTGTAGCGCCGGTCCTCAGCCTGGTCGTAGTACGACAGGTCTTCACCGGAATGCTTTGCGTGCGTCGACAAGTCAAAGTCGGTGCGGTTGGCGATGCCCTCCAGCTCACCCCACGGGTTGCCGCTGAAACCGAACTTGTACTCGATGTCGACGGTGCCGTCGGAGTAGTGCGACAGCTTCTCCTTGGGGTGGTCGTACAGCCGCAGGTTCTCCGGGTCGATACCCAGGTCCACGTACCACTGCAGCCGGGTGTCGATCCAGTACTTGTGCCACTCGGGTGCGGTGGACGGCTCGACGAAGAACTCCATCTCCATCTGCTCGAACTCGCGGGTGCGGAAGATGAAGTTGCCCGGGGTGATCTCGTTGCGGAAGCTCTTGCCGATCTGGCCGATGCCGAACGGCGGCTTCTGTCGCGACGTCGTCACGACATTCTTGAAGTTGATGAAGATGCCCTGCGCGGTCTCCGGACGCAGGTAGTGCAGACCCTCTTCGGTCTCGATGGGGCCGAGGTACGTCTTGAGCATCATGTTGAAGTCGCGGGGCTCGGTCCACTGCCCCTTGGTGCCGCAGTCGGGGCAGACGATGTCGGTCATCGGGACCGACTCCGGGTCGTCGATACCCTTCTTCTCCGCGTAGGCCTCCTGCAGGTGATCCTGACGGTGCCGCTTGTGACAGTTCAGGCACTCGACCAGCGGGTCGTTGAAGACCTCGACGTGACCGGAGGCGACCCAGACCTGACGGGGCAGGATCACCGAGGAGTCCAGGCCGACGACGTCGTCGCGGCTGGTGACGACGGAGCGCCACCACTGCTTCTTGATGTTTTCCTTGAGCTCGACACCGAGCGGGCCGTAATCCCACGCCGACTTGGTACCGCCGTAAATCTCACCGCAGGGGTACACGAGTCCCCGGCGCTTGGCGAGGTTGACGACGGCTTCGATCTTCTTACCGGCGGCGTTCGGCTTGGCGGCCACGATCTGCTCAGGCTCCTCTTGAGGTCCACAGGACTGCAGTAATTGTCCTGAACAGCCTAAGGGCCGGACCAAGCGCGTTTTACCTCGGTGGCCGCAGCAGCTACTTCAGATGGTCCAGCAGGATGCCCTGCGGACCGAAGTACTCCTCGCGCCACTTGTCGAGCAGTGGGCCGTGGTCGATGTCGTCGGGATGGAATCGCAGCCGCAGATAGCACCGGATCTTGGGCCCGAGGCCGGCGAACAGCGGCGTGCGGGGCAGCCTGAGAACGCTGCGCAGGGTGCGCACCGGGTGTCGCCAGGCCCACGGATCGGTGACGATCGAAGCCAGCAAGATCACCGTCCTGCTCAGGAAAAGTCCCAGTGTGACGGCCATGGCCGCGATCCTCATCCGCTCGGAACCCCCGACGTGGCGGTACACGTCGAAGGCAACGGACTTGTGTTCCATCTCCTCGATGGCATGCCAATTGAGCATCGCTCGCACCTCGGGATCTGTCAGCTGCTGCTGTATCCACGCCACGCTGAGCACCTGCTCCCCGAGGATGGCCGTGAGGTGTTCGACCGCGGCCGTCACCGCGAGCGCGGCTCGCGCCACCGGATCCGGCAGCCGGTCCCTGTTCTGCTTCATGCGCTGGACCAGCCGCGTGCCCATCCGGTCCATGAACCCCGTCGCCCAGTACCCGCGACGCACCAGCTGCGTGTTGAGCTCACGATGCTGAATCCCGTGCGTCATCTCCTGCCCGATGAATCCGGCGACCTGCTTCCTGAGCACGGGATCACCGATCTGACCGTCGTAGCGGCGCACGGACTGGATGAAGAACTCCTCACCCGAGGGAAAGAAGCCGGACAGCAGGGCGACCAGATGGCTCATCGCGACATCGCCCGCGACGAAATGCCGCCGCGACGGGGACGCCCCGTCGAACGTGAACGCGATCCGGCGGGTGTGCACAGCGCGTCCGGCGGCCGTTGACGGACGCGGTTGCGGATTGTTCGCCGGCATCATTTACCTCGGTGGCTCGATGGGCAGCGCAGGTCCGCCATATGGCGTCGGGATGGTGTACCGGCCGGGCGGCGTCGGGTCGGATCGGGCACCCAGGTCGGCACCGGGTGGCGGCCCGGCCGTGTCATCCCCTGCGGGACGCGGGGCGTTCTTGGCGCCCCGGACCAGGACAGCAGGATCGTCGTCGCGGCAGTACGTGTACAAGAAGGGCTCCGGATAGTCCGCCGAGGACGGTGGATGGCGAGGAGTGCCGTAGTCGCAGGCGTATCGCGGATACAGGTCAGCCGTCACCCATAGGCCGTGCTCGTGCATGGTGCTGATGAACGCTTCCAGCGCCGAGCCGCGATAGGTGGGAAACAGGGCGTTCAACGCCGGTACCCGCACATACGACAGGTGCGCGTTGGTGGCCAGGTTGGCCAGCAGCTGGACCATGGTGTCGGAGTTGTCGGTGAACAGGTTGTCGGTGGCCGCAAGCACTCGCGGGGATTGATCGATGAGTTTCCGGTAGCCACCGTCCATCGCGTTCATCCCCGCCAGGGTGCTGCGCAGATTGCGTGAGGTGACTGCGATTCCGTTGTTGACGTCCACCGCCGACGACAGCACCGTCCGGCTGTTCCTGAGGGCGCTGACCGTCTCGGGAAGCACCGAATCCAGGGTGGACAGCAGGAACACGCCGCCGTCGACGATGTCGGTGAGCTTGCGGGGTCCCTGCGCGCTCAGGCTCAGTTCCGTCTTGATGCGCTCGATCTTGGCCGGATCCACTTGGGCGAGAACACCGTCGGCATGGGTCAGCAGCTGTGCCGGAGTGACCGGTATCGCGGTGCGGTCCCGGGCAATCACGTCCCCGCCGGACAAGAACGGGCCCTCATCGGATGCGGCGGAGAAATCGAGGTACTGCTCACCGGCCGGGGACAGTCCGGACACCCGCACCGCCGCCGACGCGGGAACACGAACCCCGCTGTCGACGCTCACTGTCGCGTTGACGCCGTCGCCAGTAAAGGTCAGTGACTCGACCGAGCCGATGCGCACTCCGTGCAGCGTCACGTCCTGGTTCGGCAGCAGGCCGCCGGACTCGGCGAGCTGGATGATCAGCGGGTAACTCGATGTCAGCGGCCGGACGTGCAGCACCCCCACCAACAGATAGGTGACCGAAATGGCCAGGGTGGCAACGAGTGACAGCCCGCTCACCCACGCGCGGCTCATCGCCCGGGTTCCTGCGCGTCGGGTCCCGATGGCGGGAGGCCTTGCGCTTCGGGGCCCTGCCCGACAACGCGCTCCTGCAACCGCCACAGCGTGTACTTGAAGGTCCCCACGAGCTTGGCCCAGTCGTATCGCTTGGGGCCGTGCAATCCAGGATCTCCCCCGAAACCGGCATCCGGTATGGCGCCCAGCACCAGTCGGTCGATACCGGCACTACCGGAGATAGCCGATCCCGCAGTGATTTTGATGAACGGCGCGTACAGCCGGTTCAGCGAGAGCAGGCTGGTCTGCGGATCGAGCACCACGTCATTCCACGACCGCGATATCGCGTTGGCATCGGCCACCACGCTGCGCCCACTGGTGTCGGTGCCCGCGATCGACGGGAACTTACCCAGCTCGCGTGCGGTATCACCCAGCAGCAGCACCAGATCGGAGATCTGGCCGGCATTGTCTTGCAAGGTCGCGGTGGCCGGGCCCGCCGCGTGCAGCACCTCGGCAAGCTTCTCTCTTTTGCCGTCGAGGACCTCGGCCAGGTGGGTCGTCTCGGTCAGCGCGGTATCCAGCTGCCCGGAGCGTGCGTTCAGCTTGCCCAACAGCTCGTTGGACTTGCCGATCATCCGCCCGAATGCCTGGCCGTCCTGGCCTGCCGCCCTGCCCATACCGTTGACGACGTTGGTGAGGTTGTGCACCGCACCACCGTTCACCAGAATCGCCGCCGAACTGAGCACCGATTCCACCGTTGCCGCCGCGCCGGTCTGGTCGATGGTGATGGTGTCCCCGTCGCCGAGTGTGGCCGCGACGGGTTGTGCGGGCGGCGTAATGGCCACGAAGACGTCACCCAGCGGCGTGGCCGTGCGCAACTGCGCCGTGCTGCCTGCCGGAAGGGCGACATCGTGCCGGATCCGCAACGTGGTCACCGCATGAAAATCCTTGGCCGCCATCGACTCCACCTCGCCGATATCCGCACCGGCGAGCTTCACCTTGGCACGCTCGGGCAGATTGAGCGCGTTCGCAAAGACCGCGGTCAGCCGGTATCCCCCGGCGCCCAGGCCCGGTGCGGGCAGCGGCAGGTCGGCCAGTCCCGCAGAGGAACACCCGGCGCACAGGAACACCACCGCGGCGAAGATCGACAGCCTGCGCCCCATCACTTCTGCCCCATCGCCGCGAGTCCGTCGAGCATGTAGGTGAGCCCGAAGTCGGGGCCATAGTCCTGCAACGTCCCTGTGCTGCAGCCCAGTTGGCGTAGCCCCATCAGATTGCAGATCTCCTTGGCCATCTGCCCGTCGAAGACCATGCGGTCGGCCAGGAAGTGAGCGCGTATCGCGCCGTTGCGCTGGTCGATGGCGTTGTAGAGGTTGTCGGCCATCAGCGGCAGCACATCGAAGAACTCGGCGACCTCCCGCTGGCGGTCATACACCGACTGAATGCTCTTGTTACCGTTGGCGATACCGCGATGGATGGCATCCCGGTTGGCCTGCAGGATGTTTCCGGTCTGCTCGATTACCTCGTTGAACTGCCTCCCGGTACTGCCCGAACCGAAGTTCTCCCGGGCCAGGACGTCACTGAGCTGGCGCACGGTAGAACCGAACTGACGCAAGCTCGCATCGTTGCGGGCAGCCGCGTCCAGCAGACTGCTGACATTCTTGACGATGGCGGTCATCTGCTCACGACTGTGCTCGCCACCGTCGGCGCCAAGACGCAGGGCCCGCGATAGTTCATCGAGCGCCGTCTTGATCCGATCACCGTTACCGGCGGCCACACCGTCACCGGCGTTGAGCACCGCGGCGATGGGCCCACCTCCGGCGCCGTCGCCGTGCAGGGACCCGGAAAGCTTGTCGAGCATGCCGAGTACCCGATCGAATTCGACGGGGGTCTTGGTGCGGTTCAGTCCGATGGTGTCGTGGTCGTGCAGCACCGCCCCGCCGCGATACGGCGGCGTCAGCTCGATCTGGCGGTCGGTCAGGATGGACGTCGACAGGGTGACGGCCTGGGCGTCGGCGGGGATCTTGACCTGCCTGTCGACGGTGAACTGCACCTCGGCATATCCGCCCCGGGCGGTGATCTTGGAGACCTGGCCCACCGGCATACCCAGCACTGCCACCACGTTGCCGGGGTAAAGACCCGCAGCACTGTCGAATTGAGCTGTGAGCGTGATGGTTCCACTCTCCCCGGTAACGGACCAGGCCGCCCCGGCCGTCGTCGCGACGAGGACGAGCCCCACACAGGTCAGGAGCATCTTGCGCATCGTGGTCACTGGCAGTCCTTGAAGTACTGGATCATCCCGAATTGCTTGGCGCGCCCGCTGATCGCACACATCCAGGAGTCGATGAGTGCGCCACCGGGCGGATTGCCCTCGATGGAGTTGCCGAGCCCGGTGGCGTTGGCGATCTCACGAATGGGCACCGGGGCGATCTGGAGCAGGTTGCGCAACAAGGCATCCTGTTCGGCAAGCTTGCCGCTGAGTTCCTCCAGGGTCTGGATGACACCGTCGAGTGCACGGTGATCGCCGACCACGATGGTGCGCAGCGACGCCACGATGCTCTGCAGCGAGCGCATCATCGCGTGAAAGGCTGCCGAGCGCGCGACGAACTCTCCCACCAGCTCCTGCCCCTGCCGGATGAAGGTGCCGATATCGGATTGCTGGCGGCGCAGCATGCCGGTGACCTTCTCGGTACTGGTCAGCAGCGTGCCCAGCTGTTCGCGCCGCTGCGCGATGACCGAAGACAGGGCGCGCACGTTCTCCATGGCCTGTGGCACCACGTTGGGCAGCCCGTCCAGCTGGGTGCCCAGGACACCCAGCGAGGAGGCAATGCGATCGGCGTCCACCTGCTCGAAGGTTCGGGTGGAATCGGCCAGCGCCGCCTGCAGATCATAGGGAACATCGGTGTGCTGCAGGCCGATCCGCCGGCCCGCGAGTGCCCCCGCACCCGCGGGGCGCAGATCGACATAACGAGAACCGAACAAGGTCGTGATCTTGATGGCGGCCCGTGAATCGGCGCCGACCGGCACGTTGTCACGCACCCGGAAGGTCACTTCCACGCGATCACCCGACAACCGCACCCCGGTCACCGAACCCACCTGCACTCCCGCGACGGCGACGATGTTCCCCGGCCGCAGCGCGGCGGCCTGCAGGAACTCTCCGGTGAACTGCCGGTATCCGATTCCCAATTCCTTCACCAGCAGTAGCGCACCGATGAGTACGGCAACGACAGCAACGGCGATCACACCGAGCCAGGTCTTGTTGTAGGAGTCCAGTGGTCTCATCGTCTAGCCACCGTCGCCTGCGTTCCTGCACCGCGCCGTGTGCTTGGCCTTACCGCCCGGGGTGGCTGCGTCGACGATGATCGGGACCACGTCGTTGAGCCCCGGGAAGAACCCGTACGCGTTCACATCGCAGGCGTAGGCGTTCATGTAGGACCCCTCCCCGAACATGCGGGCCAGTCCCTTGAGGAACAGCGGGGTGTTGAGTCCCGTGTAGGCAAGCTGCGGTTCGATGTTCAGCATGTGCCGGGTGTAACCCGGTTCTCGCGTGAGCAATTCGTGTACGGACGGATTTACATCCTTGGCGATCCGGGACAGGCTCCGGACCACCTCGGTCATCTTCCCGACCGAGGACACCAATTCGGGACGGCGGCTGTCGAACTGGCCGACCACCTGGCGGGTGGCGGCGATGGCAGCTTCGAAGTCCTTGTTCTGGGCCGCGAGGCTGCCCACCACACTGTCCAGACTGCCGATCACATGGTCCAACGCGTCGTCGCGGCCGGTGAATGTCTTCGTCAACGTAGACGTCTGGTCCACCAGGGTCGCGAATGCCGCGGTATCGCCCTGTAGCGACCCGATGACCGCCTGGGTGAGGTTGTTCACCTGCGCGGGGTCCAGCACCGCGAAAAGTGGCTCGTATCCGTTGAGCAGGGTACCGATGTCGAAGGAGGGTTCGGTCCGCTCGACCGGGATGACACCACCGGGCGCCAGCAAGGCTCCGCTTCCTGAGTGTCCCTGTGCCAGTGCGAGATACCGCTGACCCACGATGTTCTGATACGTCACCGATGCGGTCGTGCTGTCGGGAAGCCGCTGATCGTCCTGGACGGCGAAGCTCACCTTCGCGAGCGTCCCGTTGAGCTCGACACCCTCGACTCTGCCCACGCGAACCCCCGCGATCCGGACGTCGTCACCCTCGCGCAATCCGAAGACGTCGGTGAACATGGCCGCATAAGGCACCGTGGAGCCTCGGACATCCCGGCGCAGCGTGACGTACACGAGCCAGGTGAGCACCGTGGCCATCACCAGGAAGACGACCAGCCCGACGAGGGAGGCGCGTGTTGCCGTATGTCTCATCGGGCACCTTCCTCGTTGTGCGCGTGCTGGTTACGGGTCACGGTCGTGCCGCGGGCGACGGGCCCGAGGATCAGCTGATCTGCCGCTGTCGCCGGCTGTCCCAGAATTCGGCCCAGTTGGCTGCGCTCCTGCGCGCTGCCGACGGGTCCCACGTTCCCGCCGAAAGACGCCGGTGCCACGGCGATGTCCCCCGGGTCGGCGCTGCCGGGTACCGGTGGCGCCGGGGTGAGCCACGACGGCACCGGCGGATTAGGGTCCTGCAGGTTGGGATTGGGGTTGACCAGGGGCGGCCCGACGGCGACGAGATTGCCATTGTCACCGACCACCGTTCCCGGCGGAGGCGCCAAGCCGGCCGGCGGAGGCGCCAAGCCGGCCGGCGGAGGCGCCAAGCCGGCCGGCGGATGATAATTCTGCGGCAGCAACACCTCGGGCAAGTCCGGGCGCACCGCGATCTGGGGAGCGGTGAAACAGCTGGGCCCCTTCAGTTCCCCGTAGCGCGGGCAGTCGGCGCGGGTATAGCTGTAGGAGGGAGTGAATGACAGGTTCACCCGGCCTCGGGCGGTGGCCAGTTCCGGGTCCCAGACTTCCTGGAAGAAGGTGTCCGAGAACTTGGTGATGCGCTGGGTGATCGGCACGAAGTGCTCCGCGTTGTCGGCCAGCACCCCCAGCACAGGCGTCAGATCGGTGGTGATCTGGATGATTTGGTCGGTGTGGTTATGCAGCGAATCCACCGTGGTACCGGTGGTGCGCACCCCGGCGCCGATGAATGTACGCAACTGATCTCGCTTCTCGGCGAGAGTCTGCATGGGCTTCACCGCCTGATGCAGGGCATCCACCAGATCCGGAGCGGTCGCAGACAACCCGTGCGCGGCCTGCACCAATGCCGATACCGTGGAGGGCCCCTGGTCGGTCGCGACAACGGCGTTGAGCTGATCCAGTATGCGGTCGAGTTGCGCTGCACTGGTGAGTAGTTCGGCCCGGCGGTGATCTGTTGCCGCACCAACTGCGGCCAGAACGCCCAGGGATTGATCCTCGCGGCCGCGGCCTCCGGCGGTCAAGATCTCACGCAGCTTGTTGACGGTGGTCTGAAACAGCACGGTCGGCAGCCGGGTGTCCTCGGCGATATGCCCGCCCTCACGGATGGGAGCGCCGGGTCCGTGGTCGACGAGTTGCAGGGCCGAGACCGCGAAGACATTGCTGGGGACCACCCGGGCGGTGACGGTCCCGGGGATCGACGTGGCGTACCCATGTTTGAGCCGTACGTGTATCCGGTTGGGTTGGGCGCCGGCTGCCGGGGTGACGCTCTCCACGGCACCGACGAGCACGCCCCGGTACTTCACATCGGAGCGCGGCGGTAGCCCGTCGCCGACGTTGTGGAGTTCGGCGACGATGTCGATGTACCGGTCCAGCACGCCCGTCGACTTGATCAACAACGCCGATGTGATGGCGGCAACCGCGATCAACGCGGCACCTCCGCGCATCAGCAGCTGGCGGCGGGTGAAGCGCACGCCGTCCAAGTCGTAATGAATACCAAGCTGATTCGTCATCTCATCCCCCGAACCTTGCGCCGGAGTCGACACTCCACAGCGCCATGGTGAGCAGCATGTTGACGACGATCACCGCGGTGATGCTGGCGCGCATCGCGTGTCCCGCGGCGATGCCCACCCCTTCCGGCCCGCCGTCTGCGCAGAATCCGTAGTAGCACTGCACCGCCGAGGCTATCCAGACGAAGACGATGGCTTTGAAGACCGAATAGGCGATATCCGTACCGCTGGAAAGCAGCGTGAAGTAGTGCAGGTACGGGCCCAGCGAGCCGCCGCTGACGATGCTCACCATCACCTGGCAGGACAGATAACTGATCGTCAGGCAGGCCACATACAGCGGAATGATGGCGACCACGGAGGCCAGCAGTCGGGTGGTCACCAGATACGGAATCGGCCGGATGGCAAGGGAATCCATGGCGTCGACTTCTTCGGCGATGCGCATGGAGCCGAGCTGGGTGGTGAAGCGGCAGCCCGCCTGCACGGCGAAGGCCAAGGCGGCCATGATCGGAGCGAGCTCACGGGTGGTCACCAATGAGGAGATGACACCCGTCGCAGGACCCAGCCCCATCAGTTCCAGGAAGTTGTAACCCTCGATCGCCACCAGGGCACCGGTGGTGACCCCCAGTACCAGCACCACACCGGCGGTCCCGCCGCCGACAACGATCGACCCGTTGCCCCAGGTGATATCGGAAAGCAGGCGCAGGAACTCACGCCGGTACCGGCGTAGCGCGATCGGGATCGCCAGGAAGGCGTGCAGGAAGAAGGTCACCATGTGGCCGAATCGCGCCAGTGGCCTCATCGCGGCATCGCCGCGGAAGGCCCTTGGAGACAACGTCACCCGGGGCTCCGTCAGGGTCGCCGTCACAGCACCCCCCGCGGGAACAACATGGTGTAGACCTGGCTGACCACAACATTCACGATCATCAGGAGCAGCACGGATTCCACCACTGCCGCGTTGACCGAGTTGGCCACCCCGGTCGGCCCGCCGTGTGCGGCCAGCCCCTTCTGGCAGGCGATCACCGCCACGATCGCGCCGTACACCGCGGCCTTCAGCAGCGCCAATAACAGATCACCCGTGGATGCGAACGACGCGAAGGTCGCGACGAAACTGCCTGGGGCACCGCCCTGTACATAGACGTTGAACAAGTAGCTGGCCAAGAACCCGACAAAGCAGACCACACCGGTGAGGGCAATACCGACAACGATCGCCGCCGCGAAGCGCGGCACCACCAGGCGCCGCACCACCGATACCCCCATGACCTCCATGGCCGCGGTCTCCTCGCGCATGGTCCGGCACCCAAGATCGGCCGTCATCGCCGAGCCCACCGCCGAGGCCAGCAGCATCGCCGCCACCAACGAGGCGGCCTGCCGCACCACCGCCAGCCCACTGGCCGCGCCCGCCAGCGAGGTCGCGCCGACCTGTCCGGCCAGCAGCGCGAACTGGATCGAGAGTGTCACCCCGATGGGCAGTGCCACCAGCACCGTGGGCATCACCGCCGTGCCCGCCATGAAGGACGCCTGCCGCACGAACTCCGCCCACTGAAAACGGCCCGTCACCAAATCGACCGCGAAGTACCGCAGCGTGTGCATGCCGAGAACGAACTGCTCACCTACGGTGGTGAGTGCGGCAATCGGATGGCGCCGCATGTAGCCCGCACTTTGATCACCCAGTGGGCGAACCACTTTGGACATAAGCGAGCGGACACGGACCTGTTGTTCCCGTGTCGTCATCGGGTCGGTTCACACCTCGTCAGCCGTTCAGTGGTCGCTTTCCTGCGCAGCTTCCCCGAGGATGTCTTGGGAATCCATCCGGCGGGGACCACATGGACATCGCGCGGGCTCACCCCCAGACTGCGGTAGACGCGGTCGGCCACCTCGGCCCGAATGCGTGCGCTCTCATCGCTGTCGGCATGCGACGCCGACTCGGCCACCATCGCGAACCCCTCCCCCGCCGCGGCGGTGGACAGACGTACCGCGGCGACGCCGCCCGACCGTACGCCCGGAACTCCCACGACCGACCGTTCGATGTCCTCGGGATGCACGTTGCGACCCGAAATGATCAGGATGTCCTTCTTACGGCCACAGATCACCGGCTGCCCATCCGCCGTGAGATACCCGATATCACCCGTGGACAGCCAGCCCTGTGCATCGAGCATCGATTCGAATCCGGCCGCCGTGCGGTACCCGGCGGTGACATTCTCCCCACGGATCTCGAGCTCACCGATCGCCCCCGTGGGCAGCACCGAGCGGTCCTCGGCCACCACCCGCACCTCACACCCCGGCAGCGGAAGCCCCAGCGCAACACGGGCACTGGCCTCGTCTCCCGGGCCGGCGACCAGATCCGGATGCGGGGGCAATACCTGGTAACCCTCACCACGGCGCACAAAGGAAACCGCCAAGGTGGCCTCCGCCATCCCGTAGGCGGGAACGATCGCATCGGCCCGCATACCGAACCGGGCGCCCTCGGCCGCAAAGCGTTCCAGGGTCGCGACGTCGATGGCCTCGGCACCACTGAGCGCGAAGCGCAGCGAGGACAGGTCGTAGGCACCGTCGGCCGCCTTACGCAGCCTGCGCGCCAGTAGTGAGTACGCGAAGTTCGGTCCGGCAGTCATGCTGCCCCGGTAGGTACTGATCAGCTCGGCCCACAGCAGCGGGTTGCCCAGAAAATCCATGGGCGTCACGCTGACGGTGTTCATCCCCCGGCACATCGGGACGATGAGATACCCCATCATGCCCATGTCGTGAAAAAGCGGCAGCCAGCTCACCACCACATCGGATTCCGGATCTGCACCCGAGGCGATGACCATCGCCCGCAGATTGGCCTCGATGTTGCGGTAGGTGATGCTGACCGCCTTCGGCGTACCGGTGGATCCGGAAGTCAACTGCAAGAACGCAATAGCATCCTCGTCGGTGTCGACGATCTCCCCCGGTGCACCGGTCAGCAGGCCCGGCAGCTCCAGAGCGCGAGCGCCCACGGCGGCGAACTGCCCCGCGGCCGCCAGGAACGGGTCACCGACCACCACAATCGAGGAGCCCACCGCGGCCAGCGCCTTGCCGGTGTCCTCGATCCACAGTTGCATATCGGAACGGTGGGTGGGCTGATGCAGCATGGTCACCGAGGCACCGGACATCCAGATGCCCTGCACCAACGGCGCGATTTCCCCCGGGGCACCGGCCAATACGGCCACCGCATCGCCGGGTCGCACACCCGCCGCCTGCAGGGAGCCCGCGATGCGCAGCCCCTGCCGGTGCACGTCGGCCCACGACACGGTGCTCAGCTCCTCCAACCGCGAGGTGCCGTCGGGGTTGATCGGCGCGCAGGTGAGGCCACGCTCGGTGACCGCAGCACTGTCGCGCAGTCTGTCGATCACCGGGTTCGTCGTCTTCACAGCCGGCTCTCCACCAGCTCGATCAACGCCCCGAGTGTCTTGCACTCGAAGACATCGTCCTTGGTCAGCTGAATACCGAAGCGGCCCTTGATTTCCGAAACTCCTACCGCGAACGATAGCGAGTCGAATCCGAGATCACCCACCAACTCGGAGAAGTCGTTGACATCCCCGGTGGGCATCTCGAGTTCCTCGGCGATGAATTCGATGAGGAACTCCCGGACTTCTGACGTGGTTTCCATTTTTCCAAGCCTCTACTTGCCGATTTTCCGGCGGATCACCAGATGGATGGGGATTTGCAGCAGTGCGAACATGCCGATGGCCACCAGCGAACCCTTGACGACGAGCATCGCGTCGAATTCGCCGTACATGATCGTGGAGGCGGCGGACACGATGTGCGAGAAGGGGTTCGCGTTGATGCTGATCCTGAGCCAGTCGGACAGGAACACCGAGGGCATGAGCGCCTGGCTGACGAACAGCACCGGCAACGCCAGCGGCAGCATCGCCACCGGTGCCTGCGGATTGAGCGTGCGCAACGCCACCAGGTAGAACAGCGAGCTGTACGCCGCCGACCACAGGAACATCACCAGGACCAGGAAAACTCCGGTGAGCAGACCGGCCCGCAGTGGCGCGTCGAGGAAGGCCAGCAGTCCGATGACGATGACCGCCGCCGGCAGGATGCGAAACATCTCGAAGCCGATCTTGGCCGCCATGATCTGGCCGGTGGACACGCCGTACAGCCGTAGCCGGTCGGTGAATCCCGATCTGATCTCGTCGATGAGGGTCCCGGCGCCATACCCTGCACCGAGCATCGGGATGAGCATGATGAGCCCCGGTGCGATGTACGCGGTGTATGAGGACAGCGGGAATCCCGGAAGATCCGCGACGCGCTGGAACATCGAGCGCACGAAGATCACGAGAACGACCGGGAACACGATCGGGAAGATGAACCCGAAAACCGGCTGCCGCAAGCCCACTACGACGTAGCGGCGGAAAAGTCGTGCCGTATTGGACAGGGCGGTCACTGGGTTACCTCCAGGAATGCATCGCGCAGCGAGGTGGATCGCACTTCGATATTGGCCGCGCCCAGCCCGATCCGGCCCAGCTCGGCACTCAACGCCCCCAGTTCCGATGCCGATGCGGAATCCAATGTCCCGGAAAGGGTCCCGGTGTCCGTGCGCTGCACGGCGTAGCCTGCGGCCGACAGTTCCTTGGCGGTGTCTTCGGAGATGTCACCGCCGGCGGAGATCTCCACCGCGTAGCCGTGACTACGGGTGAACTCCTGGGTGGAACCCGAGGCAACAAGCTGACCACTCTTGACAATGCCGACCTCGTCGGCGAGCGACACCGCCTCGTCCATGTCGTGTGTCGTCAACACGACGGTGCGCCCTTCGGCGCGTAGCAGCCGGATGGCATTCCACACCTCCTGTTTTCCTTCGATGTCCAGCCCGCTGGACGGCTCGTCGAGGAACAACATCTGCGGGTTGTGGGCCACCGCCAGTGCGACATCGACACGGCGGCGCATGCCGCCCGAGAGGGCACCCACCTTCCGGTTCAGGTAGCTGCCCAAGCCGAACTGCTCGACGAGTTCTTCCTCGCGGGACTTTCGCTGCCCCTTGGGCCAACCGGCGATTGCCAGGCTCATCCGGATCTGCTCGACCGGCGACATCCACAGATCCAGCGCCACCTCTTGCAGCGCCACGCCGATCAGCGGTCGCAGCTCCTTGGTCTTGTCGACCGGAATCCCCAGCACCTCAAGCTCCCCGCTGGTGGGCGCCAGCAGTGTGGTCGCCATGCGGATGGTGGTGGTCTTGCCGGCACCGTTCCTGCCGAGCAGGCAGTAGACGATGCCTTGCGGGATCGTCAAATTCAGCCCGTCAACGGCTCGAGCCTCGGCGCCGGGGTACTCCTTCACCAGGTCTGTCGCCCGCAGTGCGGGAGTGTTCGTATCTGTGGCCATGCTCAGCCCTTCACTTTCGGGAGGACGTGGCGTTCCAGCTTCTCGGCGAGGCTGATGCCCTGGGCCGTCATGTTCACGTCGATCGACGTGTACAGCGGGAAGCTGCCGACCGTGCTGTCCTTGGGTACCTCGTTGATCTGGTGGATCTGGCCGCTGCTTGCGCCGGTGACGGTGAGATCCAGGACGGTCCGTACGAGTTCGACCGGCTTGTCGCGCCAATTCGCCTTGCGGGTGCCCTCGGGTTTGATGTGACCGTGTGCCTTGGCTCCCCCGCCACAGGTGCCGCTGAGCTCACGCTCACCATCAATGTCGGACAGGGCGATTCCGCCGTCGATGGTGCATTGCAGTGTCACCCGCGAATCCAGCGGGTTGACGATGGTGATGGCATCCAGGGTGCTGGGCTTACCCTCCCCGCCGGAGACGATTCCGGTTTCGTAGGGGAATCGGTCGCCCTGGTAATACTGTTCGATCTTCAGTTCTCCGCGCCGCGGGCCCGGGCCAACGGTCATGACACCGGCCCCGGGTAACGCAGTGGTCTCCCCGAGATAGGTCACCGAGCCGGAGACCTCCAGCGCATAGTCACCGAAGGGCGATTTACCCTGCGGCTCGGACGCCGGATCTACCTGTGCGGAAGGATATTTCAACAGCGCGAAGGCATGCCCGACGGGCTTGCCCGCCTCCTCGTTCACCGGTGCGCACGCAGCCGCCAGCGCGGCCGCCAGCGCAACGGCGGCGGCCGTGCCCAGACGTCTCATCGCAGAGCTCCGGTGGCGGACAGGGTCCGGCTCAGCCGCCGGTGCCGGTGCGCGAAGAACGCCGCCAGGACCTTGCTCATCAATCTCCCCCACCCAGGGATCAGCCCCAACGGCGCCTGCGGGGCAAGGGTGATCTCGTCGGTCACCCGTGTCTTTTCACCCGTCTCGGATGCCACTGGTTCCAGGGTGCGGTGGTGCACCCACACCCGCATACCGGTCATGAGCGACTCCTCACGGAACATCCGGCCGGGCTCGAGCCGGGCCACTGTGATGTCGTCGAACCCGAAGGGCAGAACACCGAACAACAGCAGGAAGCTCTTACCGATCCGGGTGCCCGGAGTGACGTCCGCGATGGAACGGCCCCGGAACTGCTTGGGCATCGTCATCTTCATGTACGGGCCCATCTCGTCGTTGATGCCCTCTTGCGTGGTCACCCGCTCCCACACTTTGTCTACGGGACAGTCGATCTCGCTGACCTTGCGGAAGACATGTTCTTCGGTGTGAATCGATCTCATCTGGTTCTTTCCTTATCGGGGGACGGAAGTGCGGTGGTAGCAGTCAGCAGTGAGCCGTCTCGTACGGCGTCGGTGGCGTCGTGGACGAACGAGCCGCTGATGTCCAGGACGGCCGGCACGCTGTCGGCACCGATGTAGTCGGGCAGAATGTCACCGATCTGGTGCAACCGGTGCGGCAGCAGGTGCTGGTACCAGTCGAACAGCGGCACCACCAGCGCCACCGTCACAAACTGGACACCGTCGGCGGCCAGGGCTCCGAAGAATGCCTGCCAGATCTGCTCGATCATTCCGGCGCGCCGGAACTTCTTGCGCACGCCCTGTGTGGCCAGCTCGGCGATACGCTCCGGCGCCAGCTCCTCGAAGAACGAATCCCACTGCGGATAAAGATAATTGCGCGCCGGGCCACCGTGTCCCCGGAAGCTCCGGGCGTCGCGCAAGGTGCTGAAGCTACCGAATCCGAGCTCGGGGTCATATCGCAACGAACGCAGTACACCGACGGGATGCTCGCGCGATTCCTCGGTGAAGCCGACGTAAATCTCCGAGGACCGTTCCCACGGGCGGTAATGCACCATCTCCCCCGCCGCGATATCGACATCCCCGGCGAAATCGTTCTCCAGACCGAAAATCGTGAACTCGACATTCTTGGCCCAGGCAAAGCGTGCGTCGTCGGCGGGCACACGCTCGACGCGTACCATCGGATTGCTCATACGGCGCTGGCCTCCGGAACGCGGGCAGACCAGATCCGGTTACCGTGGGCGGCTATCTCGCAGACCATCGCGGCCGCCATCGACGCCGTGACCAAGGGATTGACGAAGGTGAGCTTGATCGCCTGTCCCCCAGCCGCACTGGAGCGGCCCACAATCGCTCTGCCGGTACGCGCCAGCTCGGCGCGGACCGCATCATTGACACCATCGCACGCCTCGGACCGGACGCCCGGCTGCCGCCAGCGCAATACCACGGTGTTGGTACTCACCGGCGCCGCCAGCTCCAGGTCCGCATGTTCGGCTGCTGCCTGCGCCGCGGCGCGCGCCGCCGCACAAGTGGCATCGATCATCGCCGCGACATGCCGCTGTCCCACCGCACGCAGAGTGACCAGCACCTTGAGCGCGTCGAAACGCCGAGTGGTCTGCAACGATTTACCCACAAGATTGAGCACATCGTGCTCAAAGTCACTTTCGGGGTTGAGGTAATCGGCATGGGCGGCAAGCACACCGAAGCTCTCCCGGTTACGCACCAGCAGGGCGCTGCAACTGATCGCCTGGAAGAGCAGCTTGTGGAAATCCAGGGCAACCGAGTCCGCCGACTCGATACCGCGCAACAGATTTCGGTGCTGTTCGCTGAAGATCAAGCACCCACCCGCACACGCATCCACGTGGCTCCAGATCCCGCGCGCCCGCGCCATGGCGATGGGCTCTTCCAGCGGATCGATCGCCCCGAAGTCCGTTGTCCCAGCGGTGAGTACGAGCGCGAATACGGGCGTAGCCGCGCGATCCGCATCCTCCAGGATTTCCACGAGCGCCTCGGCGCGCAGCCGTCCGGCCTCGTCGGTCGGTACCTCGAGAACCGCGGCGGTCCCGAGACCCAACAGCCGCAGCGCCTGTTGCACCGAGAAATGCGTCTGCCGCGTGCACAGCACACGCCACGAACTGGCCTGGGGCGGCAACCCCCGGGCGGCTATGTCCCACCCATAGGTTTTGTAGGCGAACAGATCCCGCGCGAGCAACAATGCCTGCAGGTTTGATTGAGTACCCCCGCTGGTGAAGGTCCCGTCCGATCCGGGGCCGTACCCCATTCTGCTGCAGAGATACTCGATAACCTGCTGCTCGATCGCAGTAGCGGCCGGTGCTTGGTCGAAGGAGTCCATCGACTGATTGAACGCACTGATCAGGACCTCGGCGGCCAGGGACGGCAGCGCGGGCGGGCAGTGTAGATGCGCCAGGTACGCCGGATGCGTGACCACCACAGACTTCTCGGCCAGCAGCCCCGCTGCTTCATCCAGGGCCCGGCTCAGCCCGACACCCTCGGGGTCATCGAGGTCGAGTCGCCCGGCATCGTCTTTCAGCGCCGCATAACCCTCCACCAGGCCAGGTTTGGTGGCACCGCCCAGCACGGTGCCGGCCCGATCGGCCGCCAGCATGACGGCCTCGCGGTACACGTCTGCACTCTCCCCGGTGAGGAAATCACTCACGAAGGGACTTGGGGTTGGGGTCATCGAGATTCCACCAATGCCGGCTCGGCGGTCGCTCGAGTGCGCTCCACCACCGCCAGTGCCGACTCAAATGCATTCAGCGCCGCGGCGATATCGGATTCCTCGATGGTCAGCGGCGGCAAGAAGCGCACCACGTTGCCGTACTGGCCACCGGTCTCCACGATGAGGCCGTGGTGCAGGCACGCGCGCTGAATCTCGGCGGCAAGCTCGGGCGCCGGGGCCCCGGCAGCATCCCGCCACGGCAGATCGGGATCCACGATCTCCACGCCCAGCATGAGTCCGACCCCGCGTACATCGCCCACCAGTTTCGATTGGGATGCAACGGCATTCAAACCATCCAGGAAGGTCTTGCCCCGCGTGGTTACCTGTGCACGTAGTCCGTTCTCCCGCGCGAAGCGAATCACGGCACTGGCGGCGGCGAAGGCCATGGCGTTCCCGCGGAACGTCCCGGTGAACGCTCCGGGTTCCCACACGTCGAACTCCTTGCGCACCACCAGGACCGCGATGGGGATTCCGGATCCAAGCCCCTTCGAGATCACCACCATGTCGGGTTCAATACCGCAGTGCTGGAACGCCCACGCCGGGCCCGTGCGGAACATGCCCGCCTGCACCTCATCGGCGATCAGCGGAACCCCGAGGGTCGATGCGGTGCGGCGCAGCGCTTGTCCCCAGCGCGGCGGGGCAGGAATCACCCCGCCCTCACCGAGCACGAACTCGGCGATCAGCGATGCCGGTGCCGTCACGCCGCTGTTCGGACGCGCCAGCGCATCGGCCGCGGCGATGGCGAGCTCGACGCCTTGCTCCCCGCCCACGCCGAACGGGCTGCGATACTCCTGCGGGTAAGGCAGGAAGCTCGCCTGTGGCGACAGCACCACCGGTTGCTGGCGCAGCCCCCCACCGGAGCTCGCCGCGCGCGCGGCCCGCGTGCACCCATGGAACCCGCCTTGTACCCCAACGTGTTCGCGGCCGCCGGTGGCAACCTCGGCGAGCATGAGAGCGGCCTCCACCGCGCTGGCCCCGCTGGGTGAGCACAAGTGGATGCTGGCATCGGCGGCAAGCCTCACCGGCAGAATCGAAAGCAGCTCATCGACGAACCGGTCGCGGGACGGTGTGTGAAAGTCCAGTGAGAGCAACGGCTCCCCGGAGGACACCGTCTTCATGACGGCCTCACTGATGACCGGGTGGTTCCAGCCCAGGGACATGGCACCGGCAGCAGCGAGGCAATCGACGTACCAGCGGCCGTCGTCGGCACGCACCCGGGCGCCCCGCGCCTCGATCGGCCGTATCGGCAGCCGGCGGGAGTAGGTGGCCGCCCGAGATTCCCTTGCCGTAGAAGTCAATTGGTCGGCAGTCATGATGCCTCCTTGCGTGGGTGAGCCAGTAGCCGCCGCAACGATGAGGCAAGTGAACGGTCTTCGGTGGTCCAGTACCCGGCATCCGGTGGAATCGCCGCCTCCAGCCGGCGGCGCGCCTCCCCCAACTGGTGGTACGGCAACTGGGGAAAGAAGTGATGCACCGCATGGAAACGCAGGCCGACCGGGGCCCACAGTGCACCCAGCACGGGCACCGACGGGTGATCGATGGAGTCCAGGATCTGCTCAGGGAAGGTCATGCGTTCGGTCGTGCCCTCGTACCGGTGTGCCGCCAGTACCCGCAACCAGTTCACGAACAACGCCAGCGCCACCACCAGATACGCCTCCAGCAGCCGCATCGGCGAGTACGCCCCCAGGATCAGCAGCACCAGCATGGCCGATGTGTATGCGAAACAGGCGATTTCCTGTATCAGCCAGGAGCGGGGTGTGCCTGCGGGCGGTAACGGGCGCTCGAAGTCGGCGTCGATCATGAGCGACGAAGCCCGCGTCAGCACGGCGGGCCGGATCGCGGGAATCAGCCAGCTCAGCGGCCCCAGCACCAGGAACCGGAAGACGAACGCCAGCGGGCCGACCGCCGCGGTGAACGGCAACAGGATGACCCGCCATCGCGGCTCACGGCCGTAGGCCACATACTCACCGTCCTCGGCGGTGCCGTAGGTGCGTGACGCGTGGTGTTCGTGGTGGAATTCGAAGGTGAATTTCGGTACCAGCAGCGGGATTCCGCACACCACATGCCATACCACCGAGAACCAGCGCAGGTCACGCTCGGCATGCACGAGCTCGTGGACAAACAGCACGGCGCGGTAGAACGCGAAGGCCGCCACCACGATGCAGGCCGCGGCCGGAAGTGAGAGCAGATCGCCCGCCGGGCACAACAGGAACGCGGTGTATCCGACTGTCACACAGGCGGCCAGGTCCAGCCAATAGATCCACTGGCGGCGGGCGGCCAGGTCTGCCACCAGTGAGCGCGCATCCGCCATCGAAATGCCGAGCACTTCCTTGGAGCCGCCCTGCACCTGCCGTGCCTCGACCGTCATCGCACAAACTCCGCTATCAACTCGTGGGTGGATACCTGGGGAATGCCCAGCTCTCGCACCGCCCTGTCGGGCGCGTAGTACAGCTCGCGGGCCATCAGTTCGACGTTCTCGGGAATCAGCGCATCATCGGGGTCGAAGCGCAAGGAGATGTCGCGGACCAGCCTGTTGCCCTTGCCCACCGCCCGGAACAGTCCCATGGGCGCGGACCGCACCGGGTGCTCGCGCCCCACCGCGGTCACGAGCAGCTCCCCGATCTGCCGGTAGGACAGGTTGGCGGTGCTCAAGATGTACCGGCGCCCGTTGTCGCCCTTCGCCATTGCCGCGGTGATGCCCACCACGAAATCCTGCGCCGAGCACACCGCGGTCCCGCCGGGTGGCACCACGCGCAGCAGGCCCTTGCGGGCGGCGACCAACAGGCCCTGCCAGGATCGGGCCGGCCCCGTGCCGGGCGCGAACACGGCGGCGGGGTTAACGACCACCACATCCAGACCGCGCTCGGCGAAGTCCAGCATCAGACGCTCACCCGCACGTTTGGTCGCCGAATACACGTTGTCCAGCACCGAATCGCGCAGGTCGAAGTCTTCATCGGCCACCACGCCGTTGCGCGGGTACCCGATGGCAGCGGTGGAGGAAACGTGCACCACGCGCTGCACACCGTGTTCGAGCGCAGCGCGGGCCACGTGGTAGGTACCCAGCACATTGGTCTGCCAAATCCTGTGTCCGAGTCGCGAGTTCGGTGATGCGATACCGGCGAGGTGATACACGTGGGACACACCGCGCATCGCCTCGTCGATGCTCTGCGCATCGGTGATGTCGGCGACGGCCACATCGACGTGCGGGCGCAGCGAGTCACCAAGGACGGCGGGATCGTGCGGGTTCGTCAGAACCGTGACCTGCTCGCCAGCCTGCACCAAGGACGCGACGAGGGTGGAACCCAGGTACCCGGTAGCCCCGGTGACCAATGTCCGGCCGCCCATCACAGGGCCTTCTGGTAGACCCGATGGATTTTCTCCGGGTCTGTCTTCATCTGGGAGGTAAGCGAATTCGACCACACATTGTCCTCGTGCACCCACGTGGTGGCCACCGACGAATAGCCGCTGCCGGTGATTGTCCGCACGATCTCCCCCGCCAGGATTCGCCCGATCCCGGCCCCGAACTGGGTCTGCACCGCGCCGATGAGCACCACCACGGCGGTGTCGATTCCCCGGATACGGCCGTGGCACCGGACCGCGAGCCGTGCCAGCAGCGCGGGAGTGAACCGACCCGAGCGCCCGGTGACCTCGTTGACGTCTGGCAGCATCAGCAGGAATCCGACTGGGGTGCCTGCAGATTCGACGATCCGCACGATGTTCGGGTCGATCAGCGGCCGCATCTCGGCGGCCATACCCGAGAACACCTCGCGGCTGAGCGGGACATTCTCGGGATGATGCGCGAAGGAGTCGTTGTAGAGCCCACGCAACATCTCCAGCTCGTCGGCGTAGTCGCGCATCCGCACCGAACGCACCGACACCCCCTGATCACGCATCACCGCGTCGGCGCGCTTGAGCAGGCGCTGTTGGACTTGCGGGTTGCCGTCGACATGCCATCGGAATGAGGCGGTATCGAACTTCTTGCGATATCCGGCCGCCTCCACCAGCCCCGGGTAGTACTGGGGGTTGTACGGCTGCATGACCGCCGGCGCCTTGTCGTACCCGGAGATCAGCAGGCCCACCTCCTCACGGGAGGTGTAGCTGAACGGGCCGACCATTTTGGTGATACCCCGTCGCACGGCCCATTGTTCGGCGGTCCTGAGCAGGGCGCCCGCAACCGCTTCGTCGTCCTCACTCTCGAAGAACCCGAAGAATGCGCAGTCGCCGTAGCGCTGCACGTATGCCGAGTCGATGCTGGCGGAGATGCGGCCGACGGGGTTGTCGCCGCGATAGGCGACGAAGTTCTCGATCTGCACTTCCTGGTGCAAAGGGTTGTGCTTGGCGTTCATCTTCGCGTGCATGACGCGGCGCAGCGTCGGGCGCCAGTGCGGGTCGTCACCGTAGAGGCGCCAGGGCATCGAGATGAACTGCCTGGCGTCACGACGAGACGCGACGCGGCGCACCGAGACCGGCGGGCGCCCCTGCCGCTGCCCGGCGGGCTGCTGAATCAGTTCGTTATCCAGCACGGACAATTCCGAGGTCATGGGCCAGTTCGGGATTGCCCTTGCTCTTCCACAGCGCGCCGTCCATGTAGAAGTGGTGCAGCACGAAGGTGAGCGGGACCGCGAAGATAACCGTGTCGAGCTGCCCGGCGAGGATGCCCAGCCCCCCGAAGAAGGCGATGTACAGCGGCAGCGCCTTGCGCGTCGAGAGCCGTGCCAGCAGCAGCTTCTTCTCACCCGGATCCTCGGTGCGCGCGAAACGGGTGTTGTTCCGCGTCCAGTTGATCAGGTGGTACTGCAGGCTGTGCGTTGTCGTCGCGATGAGGATGAGCGCGAAGAGGTCCGAGACCAATAGGTAGGACAGGTTGTAGGACAGCGCCGCGATGACGAAGGTGGCCACTGCCATGGCCGGCAGCGTGCGCTGCCCGGCCCTCTTCAGCTGCACCTGCTCCCAGACGGCGATACCCAACATGACTGCGGCACAGATGAATCCACCGATGACCAAGAATCCGGGAATGGGCGGCACCGGCACGCTCAGGTTCGAGAAGGGCAGTCGGTGACCGAAGACCACATATTCGGAGAAGTTCAGGCCCTGGCTCGCCCGGTACAGCACCGGAGCCAGGCAGACGGCGTACAGCGCGTACTTGATCCGGTTACGCGGGCCCTTGTAACCATTCTTCGCCGCGTAGATGTTGATGATGCCGAAGTGCTGTTTGAGCACGTGGAACACCTGCCAATAGGCCCAGATGGCCAGCAGCGGCACCATCCAGCCGCCGAACCACAACGTGCCGACGATCACGGCGACCACCGCGAAGCTGATCACGTAGTGCGCCCAGAACCGGGACCGCTCGCGGGGATCCATCCACACGCGCGCCGTCGTCGTCAGCACATGCGGGAGGTCGGAGAGCAGTGAAAAGGTCACCGCACCGACGAGGAATACGCCCTTGTGCCCGTCGGCCGCGAAGAGCACCGCCGACAACAACGCGCCCAAACCGAAGACGAAGAGGATGTCGACGCGTCTGCTGACAAACCACCCTGGCCGGTTCACACCGTCGGTGTTCTTCAGCTCGTCGGTGCCGGTAGCAAAGGTGGCCATGGCGATCATCCTCAGGTAGGCGTCATAGACTTAATTGGTAATGATTATCGTTTTCATAACGTAGAGATCGGGCGACGCCGTGTCAACGCCGCGACCTGGGAGCGGGCTGTGACACTCCTCACCCACAACAAGCCGATTGAGGTGCATAAATTACGATGCGACAGACCCAAAACCCCAGCGGACCGACCTGGAGTGAACACCAGGACGCCGTTATCAAATCGCCCGCCATGAGCAGACGTGCAGGCCCTTCTGCTCCACCCGCCGCATCTAATGCTGACGAATTCGTGTGTTTCAGCAAACTTGTGGAGATTGGGCGGCACACTACTGTCATGACCCGAGTCGGCACCGCCCCCCGGCCGCCACGGCCACACCCTTACCACCAGATCGGCAATCGGCCACTACCCTCAATAGATGGGCCCGGTTTGCCGCCGGACCCCATGTTGGGTCTCCGGACAGGCCGGGGCGTGATTCAGGTTGAGGTGAAGCGCCGTGGTGAACACCGTGCTTAGTTCCGCACATGCCGAGCCACCGCATGCTCCGCTCACACCGCCCGGGCCGCTGCCCCCACGCGAGATCCTCGAACAGTCCGGTGAGCTACTCCGCGCGCTTGCCGCGCCAGTGCGTATCGCCATCGTGCTACAGCTGCGCGAATCGCAGCGCTGCGTCCACGAGTTAGTGGACGCGGTCGGTGTCGCCCAGCCGCTGATCAGTCAGCATCTGCGGGTACTCAAGGCTGCCGGGGTGGTCTCCGGTGAACGTCAGGGGCGAGAGGTCATGTACCGCCTCGTCGACGATCACCTCTCTCATATCGTCGTCGACGCGGTGGCGCACACCGAGGAACAGAGATGAACGTCCGCGAAGAGCGGGCAGCCTTGCCGGGCACCGTGCGGTCCACTCGCCAGCGTGCCGCCATCACCGCGCTGCTGAACCGGACCGATGAATTCCGGTCGGCGCAGGAGTTGCACGACGAACTCAAACGCACCGGCGAAGGCATCGGCCTGACCACCGTCTACCGGACCCTGCAGTCGATGTCGACGTCGGGCGAGGTCGATGTGCTGCGCAACGACACCGGCGAATCGGTGTACCGGCGCTGTTCGGACGGACACCATCACCATTTGGTCTGCCAGAGTTGCGGTTTCGCCGTCGAAGTGCAGGCCGGCGCGGTCGAGGCGTGGGCCACCAACATCGCCGAAGAACACGGATTCACCGCTGTCCACCACACGGTGGAGGTCTTCGGTCTGTGCAGTCGTTGCAGCGCCCTGCGCCGGAACTCCTAGTTACCCAGCGCCCTTCGCGCATCGGCCCCGGTGGCGAACACCATGAGTAAGAGCGTCACCAACGCCTCGTCCGAGATCTCGGTGGCGGGAAAGTTGTAGCGCAGCAATACATCTGCCTTGCGCCCCTTGGCAATCAACAGAATGTTTCCGAACAGGGACTTCTGCGCCAACCCATCGACCAGATGCCGCGATTTCGCGTTGACCGCCACATCCCAGGCCAACACCTGCGACAGCGACACCACATCCAGGCCCGCCGCGATGGTGACCGCGCGAATCGAGGTGAGCGTGCCCTCGTAGTCGGCCCTCAGCGCACCATCAGGCTCCTTGGTGACCGGCAGCACCGGGTGCAGCACGCGGTACACCCGGTCCAGAATCTCGTCGGCGCCGTTATCGGATTCGGTGCCTGATTCTCTTCGCGCAAGCGGCTCATCGACCATTACGCGGTACCGAATCGACGGTCGCGCTGCGCGTACTCGAGGCAGGCCGCCCAGAGATCGCGGCGGTCGAAGTCGGGGTACATCTTTTCCTGGAACACGAACTCGGCGTATGCCGACTGCCACATCATGAAGTTGCTCGACCGGAACTCACCCGAGGGCCGCAAGAACAGATCGACGTCGGGCATGTCCGGCTCGTCGAGGTACTTGGCGATCGTCTCTTCGGTGATGCGGTCGGGCTTGAGCTGTCCGGACTCCACCAGACGGGCGATCCTCCGTGTCGCCTCGGCGATCTCGGCCCGGCCCCCGTAGTTGATGCACGTGGTCAAGGTCAGCGTGCTGTTGTTCTTGGTGAGCTCCTCGGTGATCTCGAGCTCCTTGTAGACGCTGCTCCACAGCCGGGTCTTCTGGCCCGCCCAGCGGAACCGCACGCCCATGTTGTTCAGGTCATGGCGTCGCCGCTTCACCACGTCACGGTTGAAGCCCATCAGGAATCGAACCTCGTCCGCGGGCCTTCTCCAGTTCTCCGTCGAGAACGCGTAGGTGGTCAGCCACGGGATACCCATCTCGATGGCACCACAGACCATGTCCATCATGGTGGCCTCGCCCATCTTGTGCCCCTCGGTGCGCGGCAAGCCACGGGCCCGCGCCCAGCGCCCGTTGCCGTCCATCACCACCGCGACGTGCCGGGGCACCAGTTCCTTGGGAATGGCCGGCGGTACGGCACCCGAAGGATGCTTGGGCGCGGGATGTGGGCGCGTGCCACCGGGGCCCGATCCGGGCAGCAGCTTGGGGAAAACAGCAGGGAACACCGTCTTGTCCGGGAACGTCGGGGCGTAGCCGGGCGGGACGTCGGCCCAATCCGTGAAGTACTTATCCTGCTGCGGATCGGGCTGGCTGCTCTTCACCATGGGTCATATTTAACCTGGTCCCACGTTCGACAAGCGGAAGTGTCCGCAGCTTGCGCTCCAGATGCCACTGCAAATGCGCCGCGATCAATCCGCTGGCCTGGGTGCGCTGGCTCTGCGGCACGTCATCGGTGGCCGCCCAGTCGCCGTCATGGAGCGCGGCCATCAGCTCCAGCACACCCGGCGGCGGAGTCGCCGCACCCGCGGGACGGCAGTGCACGCAGACGCTGCCGCCCGCCGCCACATGGAAGGCACGATGCGGGCCGGGAGTGGCGCAGCGTGCACACTCGCTGATGGCGGGCGCCCATCCGGCAATGCTCATGGCGCGCAACAGATATGCATCGAGAACCAACTCGCGCGGACGCTGCTGATCGGCGATGGCCCTGAGTGCGCCGACGGTGAGGCGGTGCAGAGCGACGGCCGGAGCACGCTCTTCACCCGCGATCCGCTCGGCGGTCTCCAAGATGGCGCAGGCGGTGGTGTACCGGCCGTAATCGCTGACGATGTCCGATGCGAAGGCGTCGATGGCCTGCACCTGCGTGACGATGTCGAGATTGCGTCCCGGATGCAGCTGCACGTCGATATGCGCAAACGGTTCCAGCCGTGACCCGAACTTACTGCGGGTGCGGCGCACCCCCTTGGCCACCGCGCGGACCAGGCCATGCTGGCGGGTCAGCAGGGTCACGATGCGATCGGCCTCACCGAGCTTGTGCTGCCGCAGCACAACAGCACGATCCCGATAAAGCCGCATTCGAAGAGTTTCCCATCTGGTACCGACGAATCCCCGCATTGACGCACTATTTCGACGGCTTACCCTTCTGGTCATGTCGGGCTTTCCCACGCTGACGTCCCAGGCCTCCGCGCTGGTAGAGGGTTCGGTCAGCTCCGTTTCGCTGACCCTCGCGGCGCTCAACGCGATCAAAGCCAGCCAGCCGACCCTCAACGCGTTCCGGGTGGTGTGCACCAAGAGCGCCCTCGCGGACGCCGCGGTGGCCGACAAGCGATTAGCTGCCGGTGAGCGACTGCCGTTGCTCGGCGTGCCCATCGCCATCAAAGACGACACCGATCTGGCGGGCACCCCCACCGCGTTCGGTACCGCCGGGGCCGTCGGTTCGGAGTCCGAGGACGCCGAGCTGGTGCGACGGCTGCGGTCGGCGGGCGCGGTGATCGTCGGCAAGACCAACACCTGCGAGCTGGGCCAGTGGGGCTTCACCAGTGGGCCCGGCTTCGGCCACACCCGCAACCCGTGGAGCCGCAACCACACCCCGGGCGGATCCTCGGGCGGCAGCGCCGCGGCGGTGGCGGCCGGGCTGATCGCCGGGGCCATCGGCTCGGATGGGGCTGGGAGCGTGCGGATTCCCGCCGCGTGGACACATCTGATCGGCATCAAGCCGCAGCGTGGCCGGATCTCCACCTGGCCACTGGCCGAGGCGTTCAACGGGATAACAGTGCACGGGCCCCTGGCCCGCACGGTCGCCGACGCCGCACTCTTGTTGGATGCCGCGTCGGGCAACGTGGCCGGCGATTTGCATCAGCCACCGCACGTCCGGGTGCTGGATGCCGTCCACGAAGACCCGGGGCAGCTGCGCATCGCACTGTCGCTCAAGGTTCCGTTCTCGGCGTTTCCCGCCAGCATTCACCCGACGATCGAAGCCGCCACCCGTTATGTGGGCCATCAGCTACGGTCCCTCGGGCACATGGTGTCCGAGGGCGATCCGGACTACGGCGTCGGACTCGGCCTGAACTTCCTACCGCGGGCCACCGCGGGGCTGCTGCCGTGGCGCGAACGGCTCGACGCCGGGGCGAATTGGGACCAGCGCACCGTCACGAACATGCGCACGGGCCGACGACTGGCGGGCTGGGCGCTGCGGCGAGCGCGCGCGGCCGAGCCGCGATTGCAGGCACGCGTCGGCAAGATCTTCGGCAGCTTCAACGTTGTGCTGGCGCCGACGACCGCCCAACCGCCAACGGGTATTTACGATTTCGACGATGTCGGCAGCATCGCCACGGACCGCGGACAGATCGCCGCCTGCCCCATGACCTGGCCGTGGAATGTGCTCGGGTGGCCGTCGGTCAACGTGCCCGCCGGATTCACCCAAGACGGGTTGCCCATCGGGGTGCAGCTGATGGGTCCGGCGAACAGCGAGCCGTTGCTCATTTCGCTTGCGGCGCAGCTGGAGTCGATCAACGATTGGGCATCGGAAACCCCCGACCCCTGGTGGTGAGTGCCCGCCCCCTCGCCCCGCTTCTGCGTCGAGACCGAGGTTGTGGCGGTTTCGTCTCGCACAAATTCGCCACAACCTCGGTCTCGGCGGCTAGGCCGCTCTTGACGCAGCGCTCAGGGCTGCGCGAACTCGGTGGACGACCGCCAACGGTTGATTGATGAGCTGGTCCCGACTAACGCGCACCAACCGCCAGCCCATCGAAGCGATCGTCTCTTGCCGTTCGATATCGCGGCGATGCTGCACAGAATCGCCCCAGTGCTGCGCACCGTCGAACTCGGCAGCCACCCGTTGTTCCCGCCAGCCCATGTCGAGACGAATTGTCCGCCCATCAGGACCGCACAGCTCGATCTGGGTTTCCGGACGCGGTAACCCCGCACCGACAAGGCACATCCGCAAGCGTGTCTCCTGGACAGATTCGGCGCCAGGGTCTGCCAGCGACAGCACATTCATCAGTCGCCGGATCCCCCGCGCGCCCCTATGCCGCGAAGCGACCTCACGTACCTCGCTCATCGAGCAGTTACGGAGAAGCACGTCGATCAACTCGACAGCACGAGAGGTGTGCACCCGGCGCCCGATATCGAACACCGTCCTGGCGTGTGTCGTGACCTGAACCCCGCCGAGCACCGTCGACTCGCCGGGGCACAGCGTGTCCGCATGCAAGATGATCCCCGTGGGCGCACTGCGCCATTCGCGAATCAGCTCGGCCGGACGGTCGGCCGATATCCACGGATTGCCATGCAGGGCGGCAGCTGAGGCACCACACACCACTGCGCTCCCGTCGGACCACAAGAAGGCGGCCTCGGCACGGATACTCGCGGTGAGCTCCACCCCGATGGGTAGATAGACATTGCGATAAATGCGTCGATAGCCGGTGCGCAGCTCGTGACGTGTCAGCAGGCCAGACGCAATGGCCGTACTCCCCGTGACCAGGTTCCCCATGTCGCGACCATGCCATGCACCTCTGACACGTGAGCGAGACCGAGGTTGTGGTGAATTTGTGCGAGACGAAACCGCCATAACCTCGGTCTCGGCGCAGAGGGCACAGCGTCTCGGCGCAGAGCGCAAAACGGGCGGGCGCGGAAAGGACCCCGCCGCTAGAAGCCGAGCTTGCCGAGCTGCTTGGGGTCGCGCTGCCAGTTCTTGGCGACCTTGACCCGCAGATCCAGGAAAACCTTGGTGCCGAGCAGCTTTTCGATCTGCTTGCGCGCGTTGGTCCCGACTTCACGCAGCCGCGTGCCGCCCTTACCGATGACGATGCCCTTTTGGCTGTCCCGCTCGACGTAGAGAATCGCATGCACGTCGATCAGCTCCGAACCCTCGGGCCGCCCCTCACGTTCGTTCACCTCGTCGATCACCACTGCCAGCGAGTGCGGCAGCTCATCGCGCACACCTTCGAGCGCCGCCTCGCGGATCAGCTCGGCCATGAGCACCTCTTCGGGCTCATCGGTCAGTTCACCGTCGGGATAGAACGCGGGCCCTGGCTGCAGCTTGGACGCCAAAACCTCTGTCAGCACCTCGACTTGGGCGCCCGAGACGGCGGACACCGGCACGATGTCGACGTCCGGCCCGACGAGCTGCGACACCGACAGCAGCTGCTCGGCCACCCGCTCCTTGCTCACCTTGTCGATCTTGGTGACGATCGCGATCAGCGTGGTGCGCGGTGCGACAAGCTTGATCTGCTCGTAGATCCACTTGTCCCCCGGCCCGATGCCCTCATCGGCCGGGATACACAAGCCGATCACATCAACCTCGGAATACGTATCGCGCACAAGGTCGTTGAGCCGTTGCCCGAGAAGCGTGCGCGGTCGATGCAGACCGGGAGTGTCGACAAGCACGATCTGGAAGTTCTCGCGGTGCACGATGCCGCGGATCGTGTGCCGGGTGGTCTGCGGCCGGTTCGACGTGATGGCCACCTTCTGGCCGACCAGCGCATTGGTCAACGTCGACTTACCGGTATTGGGCCGGCCGACGAAACAGACGAAACCCGAACGGAATTCCGGCGAGGTCACAGCTGCCCCGCAGGCACGCCGGTGCGATCGGTGACGATGACCGTCGCCGACGGCGAAAGCTCACGCACCGCGGCCAGGCCCGGATCCTCGTGTGAACCGCCAACCAGCACTGCCGCCTCGATGACCGAGGCCCCACTGGACACCGCCGCCGCCACCGCCGCCTGCAACGCCGTCAACGACAATGCCGAAAGCGACACCGGCGCACCGGCGTAGGTACGGCCGTCGCCGTCGCGCACCGCCGCTCCCGACTTCGCTTCGGCACGCCCCATCGCGCCACGGGCCAGCACGACGAGCTTGTTGTCTTCTGCATCCAACTCAGCCATCTTTTTCCTCCGTTTTCTCGTCGTCTGCCGCTGTGCCGCTGTCGGGGTCGGGTTGCACCAGGATTGTCCCGATGCGCACCCGGCCGCGCGTGTCCGGACCGCCCTCGGCCTGTAACAAAAGTCCGTGCGAGGAAGCCGTTGACCCCGGCAGTGGAACGCGTCCCAGCTCGAGCGCCAGCAGTCCGCCGACCGTCTCGACGTCCAGGTCCTCGTCGAACTCGATGTCGTACAGCTCCCCCAAGTCCTCGATCGGCAGTCTGGCGGAGACACGAAACACCTTGTCGTCCAGATCTTCCACCGGGGCGACCTCGTCATGGTCATACTCGTCGGCGATCTCCCCGACGATCTCCTCCAGCACGTCCTCGATGGTCACCAGCCCGGCGATCGCCCCGTACTCGTCGACCAGCAGCGCCATGTGCTTGCGGTGCTGCTGCATCTCACGCAGCAGCGCATCCAGCGGCTTGGAGTCCGGGATGAACACCGCAGGCCTCATCACCTGCGCCACGGTGACGTCGCGCCCGCCATTCACCGAGTAATACGTCTGCTGGACAAGATCTTTGAGGAAGACCACGCCGACGACGTCGTCCACGTTCTCCCCAACCACCGGAATGCGGGAGTGTCCGCTGCGCACCGCCAGAGAAGTCGCTTGACCTGCCGTCTTGTCGGATTCGATCCACACCATCTCGGTGCGCGGCACCATCACCTCGCGGGCGGGCGTATCGCCCAGCTCGAACACCGACTGGATCATCCGGCGTTCGTCATCGGCCACCACGCCGCGCTGCTGCGCCATATCGACCACCTCGCGCAGCTCGATCTCGGAGGAGAACGGTCCGTTGCGGAAACCGCGTCCGGGCGTCACCGCGTTGCCGAGCACAATCAGCAACCGCGAAATCGGGCCCAGCAGCACCGAAATCACCTGCAGGGGAACAGCGGCGCCCAGCGCGATCGAGTACGCATGCTGACGCCCCAACGTGCGCGGGCCCACCCCGATGGCCACAAAACTCGTCACCACCATGACAATCGCCGAAATCATCAACGCCGCACCAAGGCTCATCCGCGCGGTGAGATAGCCGACCAGGAACACCGTCGACAAGATCTCGCAGGTGGTGCGCAGTAACACCACCAGGTTCACATAGCGTGGACGCTCCCGGATCACCACCGAAAGCCGCACCGCGCCAGGCCGTTCCTCACGAACCAGCTCGTCGACACGCGCCGAGGACACCGTGTTGATGGCCGCGTCGATGGCCGCGAACGCCCCGCCCAGGCCGACGAGCGCGATCGCCGCCAGCAGCAGCCCTATGCCAGACATCACTCGTCGAAGTTGCGCGACTTGTCGAGCAGACGGCTATCTCGGTACAGCTGGGCCTGCTGCTCGTACCAGTCCTGCAGCAGCTGGTTCTGCAGCGCGAACATCTCGCGCTCTTCCTCGGGCTCGGCGTGGTCGTAGCCGAGCAGGTGCAGCACACCGTGCACCGTCAGCAGCGCCAGCTCGTGCGCCAACGAATGTCCGGCCGCCTCAGCCTGTTCGGCCGCGAACTGCGGGCACAGCACGATATCGCCCAGCATCGACGGACCCGGCTCGGGCGCGTCGGGACGACCACCGGGCTCCAGTTCGTCCATCGGGAACGACATCACATCGGTGGGGCCGGGCAGGTCCATCCACCGCATGTGCAGGTCGGCCATCGCCGCCAGATCGACGAGCATCATCGAAAGTTCGGCGGCCGGATGGACATCCATTGCCGCGATGGCGAATCGTGCGACGCTGACCAACTCGCCCTCGGCGACGTCGATACCCGACTCGTTGACGACCTCAATGCTCATCGGTGCCGGCTCCGGTTCCCCGACGCGCGCCGCTGCGCGCGATTGCCCGTCAAGTCCGAGTCCTCAAACCGCGCGTAAGCATCCACGATCTCCGAGACCAGCCGGTGGCGCACCACATCGGCACTGGTCAACTCCGAGAAATGAATTCCCTCGATATTGTCGAGGATGTCCATGGCCGCGCGCAGCCCGGAACGGGCGTTGCCCGGCAGATCGACCTGAGTGATGTCACCGGTCACCACGATCTTGGAGCCGAAGCCCAGCCGGGTGAGAAACATCTTCATCTGCTCGGCGGTGGTGTTCTGCGCCTCGTCGAGAATGATGAACGCGTCGTTGATGGTCCGGCCGCGCATGTAGGCCAGCGGCGCGACCTCGATGACTCCCGCATCCATCAGCTTGGGAATCAGCTCGGGATCCATCATGTCGTGCAGCGCGTCGTATAGGGGCCGCAGGTACGGATCGATCTTCTCGCTCAGTGTGCCGGGCAGGAACCCCAGCCGCTCCCCCGCCTCCACGGCCGGCCGCGTCAGGATGATGCGGGTGACCTGCTTGCTCTGTAAGGCGTTGACCGCCTTCGCCATTGCCAGGTACGTCTTACCGGTACCGGCAGGGCCGATGCCGAAGACAATCGTGTTGGCGTCGATCGCGTCCACATAACGCTTCTGGTTCAACGTCTTTGGCCGGATCGTCTTACCGCGCCGTGACAGGATGTCCAGGCTCAGCACCTCGGCGGGTGACTCGTCCCCATCGCCGGTCAGCATCCCCACGGTGTGCCGCACGGTCGACGGCGTGAGCTGCTGACCACGCCGGGCGATCACGATCAGCTCGGAAATCACCCGCTCGGCAAGCGCGATATCGGCAGGCTCGCCCGTGAAGGTGATGGTGTTTCCGCGGGCGTGGACATCGGCGGGAAGGACGTCCTCAAGCTCTCGCAGGTTTTCATCGGCTGAACCCAGCAGGCCCATGATGAGGTCATTCGGAATCTCGACGCTGCTGCGTGCTTCCGAAGCCGGCGCAGCGGCACCTTGTTCTCGGCTCGTCACGTGGTTACGGTCGCCTGCTTTCTTGGGTTGTGGAGTTGCCTCGAGTTTACCGCCGGCAACCGTCAGCCTCCACGCGATTAGCGCTCAACGGTGCGTAAGCGGACCGGCCGCCCACCGATCCGTGAGCACCCCGAGGGCGCCCAGCGCGACGGCCGCGGCACTGGACGTGCGCAACACCGTCGGGCCCAGGCGCACCGCAGCCGCGCCCGCATCCGTCAAAACCCCCAGCTCCTCGTCGGCGACACCGCCCTCGGGGCCCACGATCAAGACCACTGACGACGACGCGGACAGCCGCTCACCCAGGGCACTGAGCCCGGAATCCGCCGATTCATGCAGCACCAGCACCACGGCGCCGTCGGCGATCCGCGCCCGGACCAGCTCGGCCAGCCGCGCCGTCGAGTGCAGTTCCGACACCATCGGCACGAAGGCCCGACGGGACTGGCGTGACGCCGCCCGCGCCACCGCCTCCCAACGCTGCTGCCCCTTCGCCGCCTTTGCGTCCCAGCGCGACACACAGCGCTGTGCCTGCCACGGGACGATCTCGTCGGCACCCGCCTCCACCGCCAGATCGACGGCAAGCTCGGAGCGATCGGATTTGGGAAGCGCCTGCACCACAGTCACTTTGGGTGTCGCGGTGACCACGCCCCAGCGCGCGGTCACCGCGATCGACAGGGTGGCGCGCTCGGCGGAGGCGACCACGCCGTCACCGACCTCGCCCGCACCATCGCACACCATGACCGGCTCACCGACCCGCAGGCGCAGCACCCGCGTCGCGTGATGCCCTTCATCGCCGTCGAGGATTACCCGTTCACCGGCGGCGGGGACGTGGTCAACGTAGAAGATCGTGGCTGCCGCCATCGATTACCGTCCCGTGAACGCCTCGCGCAGCCGCGAGAACACCCCGCCGGATGCGGATTCGGCCCAGACGACCTCGGCGCCGTCCTTGTGGCGGGTCCGGAAGTCCTTCAAGAGCTCACGCTCCTTGGAGTCCAGCCGGGTCGGCACCACCACGTCCAGGTGGGCGTGCAGATTGCCGCGCACACCGGTGCGCAGATGAGGCATGCCCTTACCGCGCAGCGTCACCACCGATCCGGGCTGCGAGCCCGGCTCGACCTTGATGGTGGTGTCGCCGTCGAGAATGGCGTCGACGGACACACTGGTACCCAGCGCCGCCTCCACCATCGGGACGCGGACCGTGAAGTGCAGGTCGTCCCCGTCACGAATGAACACGTCATGGGGCTTCTCGTGCACCTCGACGTACAGGTCACCGGCCGGCCCGCCGCCGGGGCCGACCTCACCCTGCGCGGCCAGCCGCACCCGCATGCCGTCGCCCACACCGGCCGGGATCTTGACCGTGATCTCACGACGCGCACGCACCCGGCCGTCGCCACCGCACTTGTGGCACGGATCGGTAATGACCTCTCCGGCCCCCTGGCACGTCGGACAGGGACGCGAGGTCAACACCTGGCCAAGCAGGGACCGCTGCACCGTCTGCACCTCGCCACGGCCACCACAGGTCTCGCAGGCGCTCGGTGCCGAGTTGCCGTGGGTGCCCTTGCCCGCACATCCGTCGCACAGAATCGCGGTGTCGACCGTCACCTGCTTGCTGACGCCTGTCGCGCATTCCACGAGCTCCAGGCGCATCCGCAGCAGCGAATCGGACCCGGGCTGCACCCGTCCACGCGGACCGCGTGATCCGCCGGCCGAACCGCCGAAAAATGCCTCGAAGACATCGCCCAGGCCACCGAAGCCCGAACCGAAACCGCCGAACCCGTTGCCACCGCCGCCGTTCTCCAGCGGGTCACCGCCGAGGTCGACGATGCGCCGCTTCTCCGGATCGGTCAGCACCTCGTAGGCGACGCTGACCTCCTTGAACCGCGCCTGCGCCTGCTCATCGGGGTTGATGTCGGGGTGCAGCTCGCGGGCGAGCTTGCGGTACGCCCGCTTGAGTTCGCTGTCGCTGGCACCCTTGCTGACCCCAAGAATGCTGAAGTAATCACGCGCCACTGTGCCTGTTACGTCCTGTCTAGTTCACATACTGCTAGCGATTGGCTAACACTTCGCCGATATACATGGCAACCGCCGCGACGTTCGCGATGGTTCCCGGGTAGTCCATCCGTGTGGGCCCCAGCACACCCATACCGCCGAACACCGCTCCGCCCGCACCATACGGGGTGGAGACAACGGAGGTGCCGATCATCTGCTCAGCAGCGGTTTCGTGACCGATGTGCACGGTGACCCGGCCCGCCTCCTGCTGTGCGGCGAGCAAGCGCAGCACCACCACCTGCTCCTCGAGCGCCTCCAGCACGGTGCGCAGCTGACCGCCGAAATCGCCCGCGTTGCGGGTCAGATTGGCGGTGCCGCCGAGCAGCAGGCGTTCCTCATGATGCTCGACGAGCGTTTCCACCAGCACCGTCGCCGCGCGCGTCAGGGGGTTGCGCAGGTCATCGTCGGACTGTTCGGCCAGCTCGGCGACCGCCACCGAGGCCGCCGACAGCTTCTTGCCGTCCAGGGCCGCGCCCAGCAGCACCCGGAGACGGCCCAGCTGCTCGTCGTTGATCACGTCGCCCAGCTCGACGATCCGCTGATCAACCCGCCCGGTGTCGGTGATGACCACCAACAACAGCCGGGCCGGGGTCAACAGCACCATTTCCAGGTGACGCACGCTCGACGAGGACAGCGTCGGGTACTGCACCACGGCAACCTGACGAGTCATCTGTGCCAGCAGCCGCACCGCGCGGCGCAACACGTCATCGAGGTCGACGCCGCCTTCCAGGAAGTTCAGGATGGCCTTGCGTTCGGCACCCGAGAGCGGTTTGACGTCCTCGAGCCGGTTGACGAATTCGCGGTAGCCCTTTTCGGTCGGAATGCGTCCTGAACTGGTGTGCGGCTGCGCGATGTAGCCCTCTGCCTCCAGTACCGCCATGTCGTTGCGGACGGTGGCGCTGGAAACGCCGAGTCCGTGCCTGTCGACCAGGGCCTTGGAGCCGATCGGCTCCTTGGTGGTGACGTAATCGGCGACGATGGCGCGCAGCACCTCGAAGCGTCTGTCATCGGCGCTGGCCATGGTCACCTCCCTCGGAGCAGCGATTTGCCTCTCATTTTACGGGGCCAGGCCGCCCCAACCCTCCACCACGGCCGTCCACGCTAACCTCAGGTGTTATGGCGGGATCATTACGGAGTGGTTTGCGGTGATCTTCAAAGGTGTCCGTGAGGGGAAGCCGTATCCAGAACACGGGCTATCGACCAGGGATTGGTCACGCATCCCGCCCCGGCAGATCCGACTCGATGAACTGGTCACCACCACCACGGTGCTCGCCTTGGACCGGCTGCTCAGTGAGGACTCCACGTTCTACGGAGACCTGTTTCCGCACGCGGTGAAATGGCAGGGCGTCACCTATCTGGAGGACGGGCTGCATCGCGCCGTGCGCGCCGCGCTGCGTAATCGGGTCGTGTTGCACGCCAGGGTTTTCGATATGGACCAGCTGCGGTCCGTTTAGCCGGCGCTAGTCCAGGATGGTGCGCACCACGCCATCGGCCAGCAGGCGCCCTTGATCGGTGAGCACCAGCCGGTCATCCACGAGCCGCGCCAGTCCCCCGGACACCACGGCAGGCACCCGGCCACGTTCCTCAACAGTCAAGTCTGCCAAGGCGATTCCCGTGTTCAGCCGGACTGCCAGCAGCACATCCTCGGTATGCCGTTCAGCCGGGCTGAGGATCTCGTGCCCGCCGACGGGAAGCTGCCCTGCCCCCAACTGCTTGGCATAGGTGTTGGGGTGCTTGACGTTCCACCACCGCACCCCATTGACGTGTCCGTGCGCACCCGGCCCGGCACCCCACCAATCGCCGCCGGCCCAGTATCCGAGGTTGTGACGGCACTGCCCGCCGGGGCGTGCCCAGTTGGACACCTCGTACCAACGCAGCCCGGCCTGCGACAGCGCGGTGTCCAGCAGCTGATACCGATCGGCCAGGGCGTCCTCATCGGGATTGGGCAGCTCGCCGCGCCGCACACGCCGCGCCAGCGCGGTGCCCTCCTCGACGACCAGCGCATACGCCGATACGTGGTCGACCCCGGCGTCGAGCACCGCATCGATGGACCGGCGCAGGTCATCGTCGGTTTCGCCCGGAGTGCCATAGATGAGGTCGAGATTGACGTGCTCAAGACCGGCCGCGCGTGCCTCCCGCGCCGCCGCCACCGCCCGGCCGGGCGCATGCACGCGATCCAGCGTCGCCAGCACGTGCGGGGCCGCGGACTGCATGCCCAACGAGACCCGGGTGTATCCGGCGGCCCGAATCGTCTCGAAGAACGCCGGCGAGGTCGATTCGGGGTTGGCCTCGGTAGTGACCTCGGCACCCGGTGCCAACGTGAAGTGGGTCCTGATGGCGTCGAGCACCTCGGCGAGCCCGGAGCCACCCAACAGCGAGGGCGTCCCGCCCCCGACGAACACGGTTTCCACCGGTGGTTTTCCGTCCAGGGTCCGTGCGGCCAGGTCGAGCTCGGCACGCAGCGCCTCAAGCCAGCCCGCGGGCGAGGTGCCGTCGCCGAGTTCGTCGGCGGTGTAGGTGTTGAAATCGCAGTATCCGCAGCGTGTGGCGCAGAACGGAACATGCACATAGATCCCGAACGGGCGCCCCGAAGCCGGCACCAGGGGCGGCAGGGTGGCAATCGTTTCGGGTCTCACCGGTCCAGTGTGTGCCAGGGTCGACGGCAGAAAAAATCTGCGCGGTCAATAGCGGGAATCCCCCAAGCCCAATAGAGGTTTTGCTCACAATGAGCGGAATTACGACCCGGTCGTGTGGGGTGTCAGTTTCTCATGGCACAATTGGCCGGGTGAGCACACATCAGGTCCCTCTTGTCGCGCGGCGACACATCGACCTGAAGCGTGTCTGTAGCGCGTGTTGTCTCCCTTAGTGACGTAGTCCTACCCGTCTGCCACCCAAACGGTCGTGAGGATTTGCGCCTCCGGTCAGCCCCCGGTGTGTCGCCCACGACTGTGCCTGCCTTTCTGAGGAGCACCATGACCACCAGCGAGACCCGGCCCGCTCGCCCGAAGCCACAGCGCAGCGAGGGCCAGTGGGCCCTCGGAGAACACGAGCCGCTGAACCCCAATGAGCAAGCCAAGAAGGACGATCACCCGCTGAACGTGCGGGAGCGCATCGAAACCATCTACGCCCACAAGGGCTTCGAGAGCATCGACAAGACCGACCTGCGTGGCCGCTTCCGCTGGTGGGGTCTGTACACCCAGCGCAAGCCGGGTTTCGACGGCTCCTGGACCGGTGACGAGAACACCGACATGCTCGAAGACGATCACTTCATGCTGCGGGTGCGTTCGGACGGCGGCGCACTGACGACTCAGGCGCTTCGCACCCTGGGCGATCTGTCCACCACGTACGCGCGGGACACCGCCGACCTGTCGGACCGCGAGAACGTGCAGTACCACTGGATCCGGGTCGAGGACATGCCGGAGATCTGGCGCCGTCTCGACGAGGTCGGTCTGCACACCACCCAGGCCTGCGGCGACTGCCCCCGCGTGATCCTGGGCTCGCCGCTCGCCGGTGAATCCCTGGACGAGGTGCTCGATCCGACGCCGGCCATCGACGAGATCGTGCGCCGCTACATCGGGAAGAAGGAGTACGCGAACCTCCCCCGCAAGTTCAAGACGGCCATTTCCGGCCTGCAGGATGTGGTGCACGAGATCAACGACGTCGCCTTCATCGGCGTGGTGCACCCCGAGCACGGCCCGGGCCTGGATTTGTGGGTGGGCGGCGGCCTGTCGACCAACCCGATGCTGGCGCAGCGCCTCGGCGTGTGGGTGCCACTGGATGAGGTGCCCGACGTGTGGGAGGGCGTCGTCAGCATCTTCCGTGACTACGGCTACCGCCGTCTGCGCGCCAAGGCCCGGTTGAAGTTCCTGGTCAAGGACTGGGGCGTCGAGAAGTTCCGCGAGGTTCTCGAGACCGAATACCTGAAGCGCCCACTCATCGACGGGCCTGCCCCGGTGCAGCCACCGCGGCCCATCGACCACGTCGGCGTGCAGCGACTCAAGAACGGGCTCAACGCCGTTGGTGTCTCCCCCATCGCGGGCCGGGTGTCCGGCACCATCTTGTCGGCGGTCGCCGACATCGCCGAGAAGGCGGGATCCAACCGGGTCAGGTTCACGCCGTACCAGAAGCTGATCATCCTCGACGTCCCCGATGAGAACCTGGCGGAGCTCACCGCCGCACTGGACGCACTCGGGTTGCCGTCGCGTCCGTCGCACTGGCGCAAGAATCTGATGGCTTGCACCGGTATCGAGTTCTGCAAGCTGTCCTTCACCGAAACCCGCAAGCGGGCACAGGATCTGGTTCCCGAGCTGGACAAGCGGTTGGATGATCTCAACGCCCAGCTGGATACTCCGGTGACCATCAACATCAACGGCTGCCCCAACTCGTGCGCGCGTTCGCAGGTCGCAGACATCGGCTTCAAGGGCCAGATGGTCGACGACGGCGAAGGTAACAGTGTCGAGGGTTTCCAGGTGCACCTGGGCGGAAGCCTCGGCCTGGACAGCGGATTCGGCCGCAAGCTGCGTCAGCACAAGGTCACCAGCACCGAACTCGGCGATTACATCGACCGGGTGGTCCGCAACTTCGTCAAGCAGCGCACCGACGGAGAGCGCTTCGCGCAGTGGGCGGTTCGGGCCGAGGAGGCGGATCTGCGATGAGCGTGCTGGAGGGCCAGAAGAACCTCGACCAGCTGCGCGAGCTGGCCGAGCGTGGCGCCGCCGAACTGCAGGATGCCTCTGCCGAGGAACTGCTGCGCTGGACCGACGAGAACTTCGGCGGCGAGTACGTCGTGGCCTCCAACATGCAGGACGCGGTGCTCATCGACCTTGCCGTACAAGTGCGTCCGGGCGTTGACGTCTTGTTCCTGGACACCGGATACCACTTCGCCGAGACGATCGGCACGCGCGATGCCGTGGAATCGGTGTACGACATCCACATCGTCAATGTGGCTCCCGAGCAGACGGTGGCGCAGCAGAACGAGTTGGTGGGCAAGGACCTATTCGCGAGCAACCCCGGCGAATGCTGCCGCCTCCGTAAGGTTGTGCCGCTGCGCAAGTCGCTCTCCGGATACTCCGCGTGGGTGACCGGGTTGCGCCGCGTCGACGCCCCGACGCGCGCTAACGCACCGCTGATCAGCTTCGACGAGGCGTTCGGGCTGGTGAAGATCAACGCGATCGCCGCATGGACCGACGAGGACATGCAGAAGTACATCGACGAGCACGGCACCCTGGTGAATCCGCTTGTGGACGAGGGCTATCCGTCGATCGGCTGTGCCCCGTGCACGGCCAAACCGGCACTGGGCGCCGACGCGCGCAGCGGCCGCTGGCAGGGCCTGGCCAAGACAGAATGTGGGCTGCACGCCTCATGACGACAACGGAGACCGAAATGGAGTCTGTGTTGAATCAGACGGAAACACTGACCGACCTCGAATCCGAGTCGATTCACATCATTCGTGAGGTGGCCGGCGAGTTCGAGCGCCCGGTGCTGCTGTTCTCCGGCGGCAAGGATTCGACGGTGCTGTTGCACACCGCGCTCAAGGCCTTCTGGCCCGCACCGCTTCCCTTCGCGCTGCTGCACGTCGACACCGGACACAACCTGCCCGAGGTGCTGGACTTCCGCGACGAGATCGTCGAACGCCACAACTTGCGCCTGGTCGTCGCGAAAGTCGAGGACTACCTGGCCGACGGCCGCCTGACCGAGCGGCCCGACGGAATCCGTAATCCGTTACAGACCATCCCGCTGCTCGAGGCCATCACCGACAACAAGTTCGACGCGGTGCTCGGTGGTGGTCGTCGCGACGAGGAGCGCTCGCGCGCCAAGGAGCGCATCTTCAGTCTGCGTAACGCGTTCGGCCAGTGGGATCCCAAGAAGCAGCGTCCCGAGCTGTGGAGCCTCTACAACGGCCGGCATGCCCCGGGTGAGCACGTGCGGGTGTTCCCGATCAGCAACTGGACCGAGTTGGACGTGTGGCGCTACATCGCGCGCGAAAACGTACAGCTGGCCGACCTCTACTACGCCCATGAGCGCGAGGTGTTCAACCGCGATGGCATGCTGCTGACTCCCGGCCCGTGGGGTGGACCGCGCGACGGCGAAGAGCTGCAAACACTTTCGGTGCGCTACCGCACCGTGGGCGACGGCTCGACCACCGGCGCGGTGCTCTCCGATGCCGCCGACGTCCATGCCGTGCTCGCCGAGGTGGCCGCATCGCGGATCACCGAACGCGGCGCGACCCGCGGCGACGACCGAGTGTCCGAGGCGGCCATGGAAGACCGCAAGCGAGAGGGCTACTTCTGATCATGAGCGATCTTCTGCGCATCGCCACCGCCGGCAGTGTCGACGACGGTAAGTCCACTCTGGTGGGCCGGCTGTTGTATGACACAAAGTCGGTGCTCATCGACCAATTCGATGCCGTCACAAAGGCTTCCGAGTCACGCGGGCTTGATGCCCCCGATCTCTCGCTGCTTGTCGACGGTCTGCGCGCCGAGCGCGAGCAGGGCATCACCATCGACGTGGCGTATCGGTACTTCGCCACCCCGAAGCGTTCGTTCATCCTCGCCGATACCCCGGGGCACGTGCAGTACACCCGAAACACGGTGTCGGGGGCGTCGACCGCACAGCTGGTGATCCTTCTCGTCGACGCCCGCAAGGGTGTCATCGAGCAGACCCGCCGTCACGCGGCGGTGCTGGCGCTGTTGGGGGTGCCACGGCTGGTGTTGGCGGTCAACAAGATCGACCTGGTGGCCGACAGCGCCCGCATCTTCGAAGCGATCAGCGCCGAGTTCAACGAGCTGACCAGCTCGCTGGGCTGGAAGCCCGAGAACGTCGTGGAGATCCCGGTCTCGGCACTGCATGGTGACAACATCGCCACCCGCAGCGAGCGCACCGGCTTCTACAGCGGGCCAACGCTCATCGAGCATCTGGAATCGATTCCGGCACATGAGGAGTCGAGCACCGTCGGTTTGCGTTTCCCGGTCCAGTATGTGATCCGGCCGCGTACCGCCGAGTACCCCGACTACCGCGGTTACGCCGGGCAGGTCGCCGCCGGTGTGGTGCGGGTAGGCGACGAGGTGGTCATCTCCCCCGCCGGGCAGCGCACCACGGTGGCGGGCATCGATACCGCCGATGGGCCGCTCGAGGTCGCCGAGGTGGGACGCAGCGTGACGCTGATCCTGGCCGATGATGTGGATGCCTCACGTGGCGATCTGATCGCTGCGCCCGATGTGCCCGAACCGGTTTCTGAGATCGAGGGCACCGTGTGCTGGCTGGCCGACAAGCCGCTGAAGGCCGGGGCGCGCCTGCTGCTCAAGCACGGCACCCGCACCGTTCCCGCGATCGTCGGCGAGCTGGTGGAACGCTTCGACGAGCAGAACCTGTCTGCCGATCCCGCACCGGAGTCCTTGGAGCTCAACGACATCGGGCAGATCAGCATTCGCCTCGCGGAAGCGATCAGCGTCGACGAGTACGTCGATGACCGGACCGCGGGGAGCTTCCTGCTGATCGATCCGTCGAGTGGCAACACGCTGGCGGCGGGACTGGTCGGCGACGCCCTGCGCGCCGTCGAACTGAATCGTGCGTAATCCGACGCTCCTTGCCGTCGCGCACGGGAGCCGCGACCGGCGGTTCGCGGAGAATGCGCGCCGATTGGTAGCGCAGGTGCGGTTGCTCCGGCCGGATCTGGAAGTCCGGCTCGCGTTTCTGGAGCTCTCCGAGCCGAACCTGGTAGACGTACTGGGCGATCTGAGCGGTGACGTGGTGGTGGTGCCACTGCTGCTGTCCGACGCCTACCACGCCCGGATCGACCTGCCGACCGTGCTGTCTTCGGCGCCCCCGGGATTGCGAGTCACCCAGGCACCTGTGCTCGGGGCAGATGACCGGCTGTTACGCCTGGCCCGGCGCCGGGTGGGCGAGCTCGGCATCGACAATCCCGGCGTGATCCTGTCCGCGGTCGGGTCCTCGGACTCCACAGCCAACGACCGCACCCGCTCGCTCGCTATGCGGTGGGAGATCTCAACGACAGTTTTCGCCACCGGCGAATCGACCACCCTTGCCGCCGCCGCGGACTCGTTGCGTTCCCGTGGTGCCACGGAAATCGTTGTAGCACCGTGGTTCCTGTCCTCGGGCCTGCTGCTGGACCGGGTGCGCGCCGAGGCCGCAGACGCGGGTATCCACGTGGCGGCACCGCTGGGCTCTAACCGGCTGGTCGCGGAGGTCGTGGTGCACCGGTACGCATCGGCAGTCGCAGCGCCGGTCTCGGTAGCGCACTGACAAAACTCACAGCAAATCCGCGCCGCATCCCGACGAACGCATTGTTATATGCGCATGTCTGACGTAGGGTCGGATGCGTGACCAGCACCGAGCACAAGACCCACGACCACCCCGACCACGTTCACGGCCCTGACTGCGGCCACGAGGCAGTTGCGCACGAGGACCACGTGGATTACATCCACGACGGGCACCGCCACGCCCCGCACGGCGATCACTACGACGAGCACTAGAGCGCGATAGACAAAATGGCCCCCGGAGAACCGGGGGCCATTTTCGTCTCAGCTTTCGGAAAAGCAGCGACGCCCTAGGACGCAACCTCGGCCAGATCGCCCAGATCGGGAACGCGAGTCACGCGCACATACACCTGGTCGCCTTCGTGCAACCCGAGTGCCTCCGCGTCTCCGCGGGTGATCTGTGCGGTGAACTGTTCCCCGGTCGCGGCACTGGTCAACTCGACCCGCACCTCGAAACCGAGGTGCACGACGCGTCCCACCGTCGCCTTCGTCACCCCGGTGGTCTCGCCGGTGCCCTCCGCCGCGGCGCGGGAGAGGTCGGCATTGCGCCCCACACGAATATCGTGCGGGCGCACCAGGATTCCGTTCAGCTTGGCCACCGGGCCCAGGAAGGACATCACGAAGCTATTCGCCGGACGGTCGTACAGGTCGTCAGGAGAACCCACCTGCTCGATACGCCCCTTATTGAGCACCGCGATCCGGTCCGCGACATCGAGAGCCTCGGCCTGGTCATGGGTCACCAGCACCGTCGTGACGTGTACCTCCTCGTGCAGCCGGCGCAGCCAGGCCCGCAGGTCCTCGCGCACCTTGGCATCGAGCGCACCGAACGGCTCATCCAGAAGCAGCACTTCAGGATCGACGGCAAGCGCTCGGGCCAGCGCCATGCGCTGACGTTGTCCTCCGGAGAGCTGGTTGGGATACCGTGCGTGAAATCCGCTCAGTCCCACCACTTCCAGCAGGTTGTCGACCTTCTCCTTGATCTCGGCCTTCGGCTTCTTGCGGATCTTGAGACCGAATCCGACATTTTCACGCACGGTCAGGTGCTTGAAGGCGGCGTAATGCTGGAACACGAAACCGATGCCGCGCCGCTGTGGCGGAACCCCGGTGACGTCACGCCCGTTGATGGTGATGGTGCCGGTATCGGGCTGGTCCAGGCCGGCGATGGCCCGCAACAACGTCGACTTGCCCGAACCACTGGGCCCCAGCAGCGCGGTCAGCGAACCCGACGGCACCTCGAAGTCGATGTTGTCCAGCGCGGCGAAGTCGCCGTAATGCTTGTTCGCGCCGCGAACGGTAATCGCGTCAGTCATTCTGTGGCTCCTTGCTATTCGCTATTGGCTTTTGCTCGTCGCGCATCGATGACGACCTGGACCACCAGGACGATCACCGCAACAGCCATCAGTAGCGCCGAGACGGCATAGGCGCCGTACTCCGCACCACGCTGATGACGATCGGACACGAGCAGGGTCAAGGTCTGCGATGTTCCCGGCAGGTTCGAGGACACCATGATCACCGCGCCGTACTCACCGAGCGTGCGCGCGATGGTGAGCACGATGCCGTAGGTCAACCCCCACCGAATCGACGGCAACGTGATACGCCAGAACGTCTGCCACGCAGTGGCTCCCAGCGTGGCAGCGGCCTCTTCCTGCTCGGTGCCCAGCTCATGCAGCACCGGCTCGACCTCACGAATGATGAACGGAATCGTGACGAAGATGCTGGCGAGCACAATGCCCGGGAACCCGAAGATGACCTTGAGTCCGAAATCGTTCTCGACAAACCCGAAGACGCCCGCCGATCCCCACAACAGGATCAGCGCGACACCCACCACCACGGGTGAGACGGCGAACGGAAGGTCGATGATCGCCTGCAGCACGGCCTTACCGCGGAACTTGTTCCGCGCCAGAACCAGCGCCGTGGGAATGCCGAAGATGACGTTGAGCGGCACCACAATCGCGACCACCAGCAGAGACAGCTGCAAAGCCGATATCGCGGCAGGGGTGGCGATCGACTCGAAGAACGCACCGACTCCGGGCTCGAACGTGCGCCACAAAATGAGGCCCACCGGAACGATCACCAGGATGCCGATATACAGCAGCGCCGCATAGCGGGCCACATATTTGACGAGCGGTGACGGCGTCACTGCGCCAGCTCCTCTCGCTTAGCCGCACGCGAACCAATGGTGCGTAGGACAAACAACACGACAAACGAGATGATCAGCAGCACAATCGAGATCGCTGCGGCACCGGTGCGGTCGTCGTTCTCGATGAGCGTCCTGATCCACTGCGAGGACACTTCCGTCTCGCCGGGCACCGCACCGCCGATCAGCACCACCGAACCGTATTCGCCGATAGCGCGCGAGAACGCGAGTCCCGCACCCGATAACAGCGACGGGAGCAGCGCCGGAAGGATCACCGCACGGAAGATCGTCCAGTTGTCGGCCCCCAGAGAAGCGGCGGCCTCCTCGACGGACTGGTCGAGTTCCAAGAGGACCGGCTGCACGGACCGCACCACGAACGGCAGGGTGACGAACAGCAGCGCAATCCCGATACCCCACTTGGTGTGTTGGATGTGGATGCCCACCGGGCTGCCCGGCCCATACAGCGCGAGCATCACCAGACTCGCCACGATCGTCGGCAACGCGAAGGGCAGGTCGATCACGGCGTCAACCAGCCGCTTGCCGGGGAAGTCGTCACGAGTCAGCACCCAGGCCACCAACAGCCCGAAGAACAGGTTGATGACGGCCACCCCGAAGGAGACCCCCAGGGTCACCTTGAACGAGCTCACCGCCGCATTGGAGGTGATCGCGTTCCAGAACGCGGTCCATCCGCCACCGGCCGACTGCCACACAATTGCGGCCAGGGGTAGCAGCACGATGATGCTGAGCCAGATCGATGCCGCACCGACCCGCAGCGAGGTGCTGCCGTAGCGGCGAGTCAACAATCCCCCCGTCAGCCCGGCACCGACCTTACGGTCGGGCCGGGCAGACGATTTCGGCTCGGAGGCCGGTTCCGTCGATTGTTCGGTCGCTGTCATCCGGTGGCCTTCTTGTAGATCTTGGTGATGCTGCCGTTTTCCTTGTCGAACAACGCCGGGTCAACTGTCTTCCAGCCACCCAGCTCGGCGATGGTCCACAGCTTCTCAGGCGTCGGGAAGTCCTTGGCGAATTCTGCCGTAACGGCCGGATCGACGGGGCGGAAACCTGCCTCAGCCCAGAGCTTCTGCGCCTCCGGGGTGTACAGGAAGTTCTTCAGGGCGTTCACCTTGTCCTGGTGGGCGCTGCCCTTGACGACGGCGACCGGGTTCTCGATCTTGAACGTCTGCGGCGGGTTGACGTGCTCGACGTCCTTGCCCTGGCGTTCGACGTTGATGGCTTCGTTCTCGTAGCTGATCAACACATCACCGCTGCCCTGCAGGAAGACATCGGTGGCCTCGCGCCCGGAACCGGGACGCTGCTTGATGTGCTCGCCGACGAGCTTGCTGATGAAGTCGATACCCGCCTGCTCATCGCGGCCGCCATTGCTCTTGGCCGCATAGGGAGCCAGCAGGTTCCACTTGGCCGAGCCCGAGCTCAACGGGCTGGGCGTGATGACCGTGATACCAGGCTGGAGCAGGTCATCCCAGTCCTTGATGTTCTTCGGGTTGCCCTTGCGCACCACGAGAGAAACGACCGAGCCGAACGGCACACCCTTGGTGGCGTCGGCATTCCAATCCTCGGAAACCTTGCCCGCCTTGACCAAGCGGCTCACATCGGGCTCCACCGAGAAGTTGACGATGTCGGCCGGCTTACCGTCGACCACGGCCCGGGACTGATCGCCGGACGCACCATAAGAAGTAGTGACCGCGACACCCTTGCCCTCGGCGGTGTTCGCGAATGCCGGAATGATCTTCTTCCAGCCTGGCTCCGGCACCGCATAGGCGACGAGAGTCAAGGTGGTGTCGGCATCCGAATGCGACTCGCCCCCGGCGACGTCACTGGATCCCCCACCGCAGGCGGCGAGAACTGTTGCCGCTGTGGCAAGAACTCCGATGTGGTGCCACCGGCGGGCACCGACCGTCTTCGCGATCTTGAGCATGAGGACCTTTCGTGGGATGACGATTACCTGGGACAGATATCTCATGGAATCCCGTGACGACAGAAAGGCAGCGAAACAGCCAGTGGGCTTCAAACTAGCCGCTACCGACACCAAACCGCGGACGGGATGGGTCTAGCGACAACAGTGAACGTCTGCGACCGCGCATGTACCGACCGCGATGAGCGCCAGGATGTGGCGCACGCGGTTACCCCGGGCTGCGGAATGCATGAGCGGAAGCGTAGCAGAGCCCCTTAATGCCGTCTTTACGGCTGAATCGGCAGGTAGAAGCACTATTGCGTCAACAGTCAGTAACTACCGGCTCAACAGCCAGGCGACTATGACCAGAACCGCCAGCGCAACCAGCGCCAACGTGACACGCGACTGCGGCATGCCGCTCATGAGAGGTCCGCCCGGGTGGCCGGGGCTACCCGATTTTCCACGGCGTGGTGACGCGCGGCCTGGTACCACCGACCGAGCCGATTCGCCAGGCTGAGCAGCAGAAACAAGACCTTGTCACCGGCCACGGCCATCGCGTAGGCCAGCACCAGCACAACCGGCATCACGATGATTGTTTGAAGGATGAACCCACGTCCGCTGAGCCACAGCTCCACGCCGTCCCACCAACTCAGGAGGCCGATCACGCTGTCGCTGTTCACGCGGGCCAGTTTAGGCGGACCATGCCGCGGGCCTTTCGGCGCAGGGCAGACTGGATACCGATGAGTCATTTGCGCGCGAAGTGCCTGTTCTTGGTGCTCGCATTCTCCGCACTGTTCAGCGGGGCCCACATCGCGGCGGCGGACTCCGCCGTCGCGGGCGCGGACGTGCAGGTCGCACAGAGCCTGGGTGACCGCGAGCTCACCGTGGTGGCCCGCCGGGTGACCAGCATTCCCGGCCCGCTACGTGTCGATCTGATCGCTCACCGGGGCACCGCGGCCGGTCCACTGCGCGTGCAGCTCGTGCCCACGGGCGCCAGCACCGATGAATACCAGCCCGCGCCGGGTGTGCCCACCGCAACGGCGCTGGTCGTGCTCGGTGAGAAACCCGGCCCGTACGGCGCGACTCTCGACGTGGACCGCCCTGGGCCCACCGACCTCACCATCAGTGACGGCGTCCACACCGCCCGGATCCCGTTGGTCCTGGTCGGTCAGGCGATGTCGCCACCCGAGCGGGTGGCCTATCTGGGGCTGGCGGCCACCGGACTGCTACTGGTGGTCTCGCTGGTGGTCGCGACCCGGGTGCGCCGCGGGATATGGATCGCGGTGCCCGTGACCGCGACCGTGACGGCGCTGGCGATCGCCATCACTGCGGCGGTACTGTCCACGTCCGCCCCGCCACCGCCCGAGCCGGGCCCGCAACGCGATCCCACTGTCGACAACGCCGCCAACCCCTACCGCCTTGACCGCCCCGCGGTCACCGACTATTCGCGGCCTTCGGCCATGCTCATCGCCGAACGGCCGGACGTGGATTCGGGACGCACGACGGACATCGATTTCTCCCTGATCGACACCGCGACCGGACTGCCCGCCGATGACCTTGTCATCCACGACAGCGCGTTGATCCATCTGCTGGTGGTGGCCCCGGATGGGCGGCTATCTCACCTACATCCGATAAGGGTTGCACCGGGTCGCTATTCGGTGCAGTTGTCACCCGAGGTTGCCGGCAGATACGCGGTCTCGGCAGAGTTCGTGCGGCGCGGGGGTGGCGTACAGACGGTGCGCCTGCCTGGTGGACTGACTTCACGTGGCGGAAAACCCGCGGCTCCGGCGCCATTCCAGGGTCCCGGTATGCGCATGCTCGACGGGCAGCATGTGCACGTGAACGCCGTCGGACTGCGTGCGGGACGGCCGACAACGCTCTCGGTGACCATCGGGGCCGATCCCGTTCTACAACCGTGGCTGGGCATGCTCGGCCATCTGGTGATCGCCGGCCCCATCCCGCGCGATGTTCCCGCCGGTGAATTCGGTACAGCGGTGCAGGATTCGGCAGTGTGGGCCCACGCTCATTCCATGGGCGGTCACGGCGGTACCGACATGCCCGGCATGGACCACAGCACCGGCCATGTGCCCACGCAAGATGATGCGATGCCACCCATGGTGGGGGCACCACCGCTCAACGGTGACAGTCCACCCGACGAGACAGTGGCCGCCTTCGGCCCGGACGTGCCGTTCACCTTTACGTTTCCCAAACCCGGCCGGTACCTCGCCTGGATTCAGGCACAGCGCGACTACCGGGTGCTGACGATCCCGGTACGACTGGACATCTCATGACCCGTCAGGTGTGGGCAGGGCTCGCGCTGATCGTTGCCGCCGTGCTGGGGCTGGCGTGGATTGCCTGGCCCAGCGCCCCCGAGACCGTCACGCTGCACTCGGGTACCGAGCACTATGTCGTCGCCGTGACGGTGGATAACCCCCGCGTCGGGATGACCGCTCTGGAAGTCGCCATCACCAAAAGAGAGGACGACGGTTACCCCGAATCTCAATCGGTATCAGTTGAATTGGCGATGCCACTGATGGGCCACGCCATGCCGCCGCTGCGCGAGGTGATATCGGGCCGCACGAAGTTCGACCAGGTGATGCTGTCGATGGCGGGGCCCTGGGACATTATCGTGACCGTCACGCCACCCTCCGGCGATCTCGATGAACGCACGACGATGCCACTATGGGTGAGTGGAGGTTGACGTGAACGCCGAGACGAGCACCGCAGGCACCGGCGCCGAACAGACACCGCGGATAACCCGCGCCGTCATCGAGAAGTACGCGCCATTGGGTGCCTACGGCGTGCTGCTGGGCAGCGTGGTAGGCGCGGTGGGGACCACCTGGGATGTCGAATGGCACGACGATGTGGGTCCCGATACGTTCTTCACGCTGCCACATCTGTTCCTGTACTCGGGTAGCGCGATCGGCGGAATCACCAGCCTCGTCATGGTTTTGATGGTCACGGCTGCACAGCGCGCGGGTGAGGAAGTACCCCGCTGGGTGGGCGGCGTACCGATCCGGGTGTTCGGGGGCAGATTCACCGCTCCCCTGGGCTTCCTGCTCTCCGGCTGCGGCGCGGCCTCGTTTCTCATGTACGGGCTGTTGGATCTGTGGTGGCACACGGTCTACGGGTTCGACGCCGTCCTGGCCTCTCCCCCACATTTCGCGTTGTTCGTGTCCGGAACCGTCACCGACCTCGGCAGTATCGTTACCTTTGCGGCGGCACGCCGATTCCGTTGGGGTGTGGTGGGTTTGATGGCCCAAGCCTCACTGGTGGCGGCGATGACTGCCATTCCGTTCACGGCGCTGTTCCTCTTCAAGTTCGATTTCAACCCGATTTCGCTGGGCTCGGCGTTCATCGTTCCGCTCGTGCTGCTGCTCATCGCGGGCGTCGTACGCTCGACGCTGGCGCCGCTCGGGGTCGCTGTGATCATGGGTGCCATTCAAGCCATCTTCTGGTGGTTTTCTCCCTGGGCCGCACACGAATACGCCGCGGCAGTCGGGCTGCCGCTGCGCGACGATCTCTGGGGCGGTCCACCCACAATCCCGGGAATGATGCCCATGTTCCTCGCGATCTTCGCAGTACTCGCCGCAGGGATGCTGCACCTGGCCGGGGACCGGAAATGGCAGCGGTGGCCGACCACCGTCATCGGCGCGATCCTGGGTTCGGTGGCGGGCATGGGCTATCTGCTGCAGGGCGCGATGCTATATCGGCAGGGCACCGAAACCGTGAGCAACTACGTCACCGTCGGCGCGGCGGGACTGGTGTTGGGCGCACTCGCCGGATTTCTGGCGCAGCGCATCGCACTGATGTTGCGGGTGCCCGGAAGCGATGCCGAGACTGCGGAGGTAGCCGCGTGAGACACATTCGAATCCTGTTGTCACTCATCACAGTTATCGGCCTGTCCCTGGGCCTTAGTGTCCCCGCCAACGCCTACGCACCCGTAAATGTGGTGCACACCGAACAGGTCACCGTCGGCCCCTATCCACTGACCGTCGGGTTCTCGACCTGGCCGCTGCGCGCCATGCAATCACTGGACTTCACGTTCATCCCCGCCGGCGGGATCGCCGACAAATCGGGCACGCTCACCATTGTGTCGCCCGACGGGAAGCAGGGGCATGCCGAACGGCTGGCACGCCATCCGCGCAAGCGGGAGGTCTGGGGGCTGGATGTCCGGGCCCTGCAGGAAGAAGGCCGTCACCAGTTCATCTTCGATATCACCGGACCACAGGGGCCCGGGCAGGGCATCCTTGATCTGGAGGTGCTGCCCCAACCGGGACCACCGCTGGCCCTGAGCTGGATCGTCTCGTTGATACCGGTGTTCGCGTTGGCAGCAGTTTTGATCGTGGCGTGGAGGAGAACTCGTGACCAAACCTGAACCCTCGCAAAGCACCACCTGCGCTATCGCCGGCGGCGGACCGGCCGGAATGATGCTGGCGCTGCTGCTCGCACGCGGCGGAGTCGACGTCACGGTGCTCGAGAAGCATCCCGATTTCCTGCGCGACTTCCGTGGAGACACGGTGCACGCCAGCACACTAAATCTGCTGGATGAACTGGGGCTCGGCCCGAAATTCGCGGCCATGCCCCATAACTTGGTCGAGCAAGTCACCGTCGACCTCGGGGAGCAGACATATCGCCTGGGCGATCTCAACCGACTTCCGGGACCGCACAAACACATCGCGATGGCACCCCAATGGGACTTCCTGGAGATGCTGGCCAGTGCCGCAGCCACCGAGCCCACCTTCACCTTGCTCCGCAGTACCGAGGTGACCGGGCTCCTGCGAGCCGGCGACCGCATCACCGGCGTCGAATATCGCACCGCTACAGGAGAAACCGGGCAGCTCAAGGCGGACCTGACAGTGGCCTGCGACGGTCGCGGGTCGGTACTGCGCGCCGCCGCGGGCATGCGGCCGCGGCAGTTCGGTGTGCCCATCGACGTCTGGTGGTTCCGCCTTCCCAAGCATCCCGACGATCCTCAGGGACCACGCGCCCGGGTGGGCACCAACCGATTCATGGTGATGCTCGATCGTGGCGACTATTTCCAGTGTGGGTATCTGATCGGAAAGGGCACCGACTCGCAGATGCGCAGCGGCGACGTGCAGGTGTTGCGCGACCGAATCGCCGAAATGGTGCCATGGCTGGCTGACCGCACCGATGCCATCACTACCTGGGATGACGTGAAACTGCTTGATGTACAGCTCAACAGACTTCGCAAGTGGTATCGCGAAGGCCTACTGTTCATCGGCGATGCCGCCCACGCCATGTCTCCCGTCGGCGGGGTCGGCATAAACCTCGCGATCGCCGACGCGGTGGCGACTGCCCGTATCCTTGCCGAGCCGCTGCGCACCGGATCTCTGACCACCGCAGACCTTCGCAAGGTACAGCTGCGCCGGTGGGCCCCCACCGCACTGATCCAGCGGGTGCAGCGCGCCGTCCACCGGCGAGTGTTCTCGGCCGTGGGGTCGAACACCACCGTCACTCCCAGCAGCAGAGTGGCATCGGTGTTGTCCATTGCCACCAAATACCCATGGCTACAGGCAGTTCCCGCCTACGGGGTGGCGATCGGGCCGCTGCCCGAACACGCACCGGATTTCGCGCGGCGTCCGCCTACTGGCTGAGAATCGTCTGCATCCCGGGAGCCACCCGATCGCGAATCTTCGCCCACGGCACGGTAACCGGCACATAATCTCCGGCGACGTGGGGAACGGAGACATAGAAAGTCAGTCCGGTGGGTACCGGAAGCCAATGCAAAAACTGCTCAGACTTCATATCCCCGGCCGCCTTGATCCGATCGGGCGGCCCAAGCTCCTGAGCCAACTTCCGTAACTGCTCCCGTGCCGCCCCCTGGTCTGCGAACACATCGCCGAACATGATCGGCTGCGCCGTATCGGTGTTGATCGTGATGGTCGCGACCCTGTTGCTGGGGTACGGGCCGCCACTGTTCGAAAGGAACACGGCGACTCCCGACAACACATGCGGGCCGATGAACACGACCCGACTCGATTCCCCCGCCTGCAGCTGCCCGTCACCCACCGTCGCGGGCTTGGCCGCCTTCGGATCGTCCAGGGTGCGCACGACGTCTTTCAGCGCCACGCGCATGCCGTCGTTGAATCGGTCTCGGGCACCGGCCTTATCGCCGGTGACCTGAGGGAGTTTGACGTTGTAGTCGACCTTGCCTTGCTTTCCACTCTCCTGCTGCAGCGTGGGACTAAAACCGAAGGCAGGCTTCGCGGTCGGCGGTGCTTGCGCCGGGGTAACGGACACAACCGGTTTGGATGGGGTCGTGGTGGACGGCGGAGCCTCGGGCGTCTGCGTGGGTTGGGCGGGTGGTTTGAGGCAACCGGCGGCCACGCCGCAGGTCACCACCAGCATCAACGCAAGACCACATCTCACAGCCGCCCCCCCTTGTTACTGGCTCAGCACCGGAATGATTTCGGGTGCCACCTGATCACGAATCTTTTCCCACGGCACGGTGATCGGAACGAAATCACCGGCAGCATGTGACACCGGAACGTAGAACCGCAACCCGGCCGGCACGGGTATCCATTGTTCGAGCCGCCCGTTGACGGTCTCCTGGCGCACCCGCGCGGTCGGGTCCAGATCGGGTAGCACCTGCCGCAGCCGTTCCAGGGCGGCATACTGGTTGGGGAACAGGTCGTCATAGGTAATCGGTTGCGCGGTATCGCTGTTGACCACGAACGTCGAGACCGACTGATTCGGATGTGCGCCGCCGGCGTACCAGAGATACACCTGGATGCCCGCCACCACGTGCGGTCCGATCATCGCGACACGAGTGCTCTCCCGCTCAGGACCAATATCGCCCTCGCTGATCGACACCTGCTGGCTCTTGGCGGGACCGGACAGCGTGTCGATCACATCGCGCAGCGCGCTGCGCATCCCGTCGTTGAATCGATCGCGGACAGCGGGCACTCCGCCGGAGAGCTGCGGCAGTGGCACGTCATAGGTCACCATCCCCTCGGCACCCTTGACCGGCTCCAAAACCGGCGTGTACCCAAAGGCCGGGGCGGGGCCCGCCGGAGTCGCCGACGACGTTGTCCCCGAGGAAGGCTCGGTTGTGGTGGGAGCCTGCGCACCCGGATCGGCGGCGCGTCCGCATCCGGACGCGACCACGCACATCACCACAGCGACCGCGGCGGCGCCCCGGACGCTCACGTGGGTGCGTTCGCGGGCTGGAAGGTGCCGCTCACGTCCGCTTCCTCCTCGGCCCGGATGACGTGCACGACCGCGTTGATCAACGCCAGGTGGGTGAAGGCCTGCGGGAAGTTGCCCAGATGCCGACCGGTGCGCGGGTCGATCTCCTCGGCGTAGAGCTGCAGCGGGCTGGCGAAGGAGAGCAGTCGCTCACACAGGTGCCGCGCCCGGCGCACCTCACCGATCTCGACCAACGCCGACACCAGCCAGAACGAACAGATGGTGAAGGTTCCTTCCTCACCCGAAAGTCCGTCGTCGGTCTCCTCCACCCGGTAACGCAGCACCAGGCCGTCATGGGTCAGCTCATCGGCGATGGCCAGCACCGTCGCCCGAATCCGCGGATCGTCGGAGGGCAGGAAACGGTTCAGCACCGCGAGCAACAGCGAGGCATCCAAAGCCGTTGAGCCGTAACGCTGTACCAACACCCCGCGTTCATCGACGCCATTCTCCAGGATGTCGTCCTTGATCTCGTCGGCGACAGCACGCCACTGCTGAGCATAACTCTTTTCACCATGCATCTCGGCAAGTTTCGCGCCGCGGTCCATAGCGACCCAACACATGATCTTGGACGAGGTGAAATGCTGTGGCTCCCCGCGTACTTCCCAGATGCCACGGTCGGGCTCACGCCAATGCCGTGCCGCCTCTTCGGCCTGGTTCTTCAGGATCGGCCACAGCGTCGCGGGAATCTGCTCTCGCGACCTGGCGTGCACGTACACCGAATCGAGCATGGTGCCCCAGATGTCGTGCTGGATCTGATCAAAGGCACCGTTACCGATGCGCACCGGCCGTGCCCCGTCGTACCCGGACAGGTGGGGCAGCTCCCCCTCGGTCAGGGTGCGTTCGCCACCCACGCCGTACATGACCTGCAGCGGATGTTTCTCGCCATTGTTCGCACCCGAAGCATCGGCGATGAATGAGAAGAAGTCGTCGGCCTCACGGTCCAGACCCAGCGTGTAGAGACCCCACAGCGCGAAGGTGGAGTCTCTCACCCACGAATAGCGATAGTCCCAGTTACGCACTCCCCCAGGGGTTTCCGGTAGCGATGTGGTCGAGGCTGCCAGCAGCGCGCCGGTCGGCGAGTACGCCAGGCCCTTGAGGACCAGCGCGCTGCTCTGCAGGTACGAGCGCCACGGATGGTCGGGAAATTCGCCGATGTTGATCCATTGCCGCCAGGCCTCGGCGGTCTTCCACATCTTGTCGGCGGCCTCCGCATATGTCTGCGGCACAGGATGTTTAGACCAGCTCAATGCGACGAACACGTTGTCGCCCTCGGTGAGCCGGGTGCGGGCACGCGCTTCCCGGCCCTCCAGCCCCAGCCGAAGATTCGTGGTCAGCTTCAGCGTCGGATTGGCGTCGGGGTTCTTGGTGGCCCGGCAGGTCGCCTCGCCGTAGCCGTCGCCGGAGTACTCCCAGGTGGCACCCTCACGGTGATAGTCGAACGCGGGCTCGCAGTTCATGAGTACTTCGACCGTCCCGCTGACACAGCGCACGGTGCGCAGCAAGATGTGCTCGGCATCCCAATCTGTCGGGGTGCGCTTATGGGTTTTCGACCGGGAATCGACGTCGTGCCAGGGCCCCAGCACCAACGCGTCGCGGACGGTCAGCCATCCGGTCTTGGTCTGCCACGTGGTTTCCACCATCAGGCTGCCCGGCAGGTAGCGGCGCGCGGCCGGCACATTGTGCCCGTATGGCGCGATCCGGAAATGCCCCGCCCCACGATCAAGGATCGCCCCGAAGATGCTCGGCGAATCCGGCCGCGGAACGCACATCCACTCCACCGATCCGTTGGCGGCGATCAGGCAGGTGTTCTCCCAATCCGAGAGAAATGCGTAGTCGGCAATGGGCGGAAACGGGCCGCGCCGCTGAACAGGAGACTGACTGGAAAGCAGTCCTTCTAGCGACAGCTCGGGATCAAGAGACGACACCATCCGACCATCGTAGGTGCGATCTGGCTACCCGCCCGGCTCATTAGCGCTTGCGAAGTAGGTAGATGCCGAGCCCGCCGAAGAGCAGCAGGTTGAACACCAAGAGCGACACAAGGACACCGGTGGACCCTCCGCTACGCGGACCTGCCAGGTAGATCACCAGGTCGATGCCGACTAGCAGGCATGCGGCAACAAGTGCGGTCCAGATCAGGGTGGTCGGTTTCATGCTGTCGCCTGACCCCGCGCCGCGTCCAGTTCGCCGGCCAACACAGACATCAGTTCCGCCACTGGCAGCGCCCGGGCCCGATGATGTTCGGTGCCGGCCCACAGCGACATCACGTCCGGATCTCCGCTTGCCCGCAGCTCCTTGGTCGCCGAGTTCAGCGCCGGGAAGCTCACCGGGGCAACCGATTCCATATCTCGCTGAAACGCATTCGAGATGCTTCGCGCCGGGCGGCCCGAGAAAACCCGCGTCACCACCGTTTCGGCCGGTTGCAGCAGAGCGTCTTTGTAGACCTGTTTGGCACCCGACTCGTCGGTGACCACCAGCGCGGTGCCCAACTGGGCGGCCGAGGCTCCCGCGGCGAGTACCCGGGCGATGTCGGCGCCGTCCATGATTCCGCCCGCTGCCACCAGTGGTAACGCGGTGACCGCCCGCACGTTCGCGATCAGATCGGCCAGCGGTTCTTCGGGTGCACCGGCATCGAAACTGCTGCGGTGACCGCCGGCCTCGGGGCCCTGGACAACCAGCGCGTCGGCACCGATGCCTTCGGCGATCGTGGCCTCGACGGCACTGGTGACCGTGATCCACACCTCGGATCCGGCCTCGCGCAGCCGGTGCGCGTCCTGCGCGGACGGCACGCCAAACGTGAACGACACCACCGGGACAGGATTGGCCACCAGATACTCGATCTTGTCGGCATACGCGTCGTCGTGCCAGACCGGATCGCCCGGAGCCACCTCGAGTTTGTCGGCCCAGATCTTCAGCTTGTCCAGGTACTCACCCAGGTCGGCCCCGAGGTCTGGCGTGGGAACGAAGACGTTGAAACCGAAGGGAAGACCGCCCATCGCCTCGCGGTCCTGGTCCAGCTGCTCGACGCTGCGGTACCCCGCAGGCAACAGACCGAAACCGCCGGCCGCACTCACCCCGCGCGCCAACGCGGGAACGGTGATACCGCCGGCCATCGGGGCGCCGACAACTGGAAGACGAAGCCCGGCAAGCACGGTACTCATGCCGCTCAGCGTATCGACGCGATGAGTTTTCCGGCCGGGGTGGGTCGGTATCGGTATGACAACCTCATCCGCCTATCCCACCGCCGTCACCCGCGAGGAATGGCTGACGGCCCGCAAGCAACTGCTGGCCCGCGAGCGCGAGGTCACCCATCTACGCGATGCCGTCAATGCCGAACGCCGACGCCTGCCCATGGTGAAAGTCGAGAAGGACTACCTCTTCGAAGGCCCCGACGGGCCGGTGCGGCTGCTGGACATGTTCGAGGGCCGGCACACCCTGTACATCCACCATTTCATGTGGATCGACGCCGCCGACCGCGGATGCCCCAGCTGCACCGGCGCGGCCGATATGACATTCACCGAACGAGATCGCGCGTTGTTGACCGACAAGGGCGTCACCTTCGCCTGCGTGTCCCGTGCGCCGTATGCCAGCATCGCCCGTTACCGCGACGAACACGGGTGGACATTCCCGTGGTACTCCACCAATGACGGCGATTTCAGCTACGACTTCCACGTCACGCTCGACCCGTCACGCACGCCGATCGAGTACAACTACAAGTCGCTCGAGGAGTTACACGCCGACGGATTCAGCGAGGAAGACCTGCGCGGGGATTGGCCCGGCGCCAGTGTCTTCCTGCGCCGTGGAGACGAGGTATTTCACACCTATTCGGCCTTCGCGCGTGGGCTGGATCATTCCGCGGTCGGGTATCCGTTTTTGGACCTGACACCGTATGGGCGTCAGGAGCCGTGGGAGGAATCGCCCGCGGGCTGGCCGCAGGGCGGGGCCGTCGTCGGGATGCCGAGTCAGGAGTGCGAGCACTGAGCCCGAGTGTGCCGATACGGTCGAAATTCACCGAAATATCGACACTATTCGCACACTCGGCGAGGTTGGGTCACCCGCCGCGAGAAGCCTGCGCCAGCACTACTTCTTCGGTTTGTCCGCCGTGGACTCGGTGGACAGCGCCGCCACGAAGGCCTCCTGCGGCACCTCGACCCGTCCGATGGTCTTCATGCGCTTCTTGCCCTCCTTCTGCTTCTCCAGCAGCTTGCGCTTACGGGTGATGTCACCGCCGTAGCACTTGGAGAGCACGTCCTTTCGGATGGCCCGAATGTTCTCGCGCGCAATGATTCTCGAGCCAACAGCGGCCTGCACCGGCACCTCGAACTGCTGACGCGGAATGAGCTCCTTGAGCTTGACGGTCATCTTGTTGCCGTACGCCGAGGCGCCGTCCTTGTGCACGATGGCACTGAACGCGTCGACCGCCTCACCCTGCAGCAGGATGTCGACCTTGACCAGGTCGGCTTCCTGCTCGCCGGCCTCTTCGTAGTCCAGGCTGGCGTAGCCGCGGGTGCGCGATTTCAGCGAGTCGAAGAAGTCGAAGATGATCTCGCCCAACGGCATTGTGTAACGCAGCTCGACACGCTCCGGCGAGAGGTAGTCCATGCCGCCGAGTTCACCGCGCCGTGACTGGCACAGCTCCATGATCGAACCGATGAACTCGCTTGGTGCGATGACAGTCGTCTTGACGACGGGCTCGAACACCGAGCGGATCTTGCCCTCGGGCCAGATGGACGGGTTGGTCACCATCATTTCGGTGCCGTCCTCCTTGACCACGCGGTACACCACGTTGGGTGCGGTCGAGATCAGGTCGAGGTTGAACTCACGTTCCAGCCGCTCACGGGTGATCTCCATGTGCAGCAATCCCAGGAAGCCGCAACGGAATCCGAAGCCCAGCGCCACCGACGTCTCCGGCTCATAGGTGAGCGCCGCGTCGTTGAGCTGCAGCTTGTCCAGCGCCTCACGAAGATTCGGGTAGTCGGATCCGTCCACCGGATACAACCCGGAGTACACCATCGGCCGCGGTTCGCGATAACCGGTGAGCGGTTCGGTCGCACCCTTGCGCGCAGAGGTGACGGTGTCACCGACCTTGGATTGGCGCACATCCTTCACCCCGGTGATCAGGTAGCCCACCTCGCCCACCCCAAGGCCCGCAGAGGGTTTGGGGTCGGGTGAGACGATGCCCACCTCCAGCAGCTCATGGGTGGCGCCCGTCGACATCATCGCGATCTTCTCGCGCGGGGTGATCTTGCCGTCGACGACGCGGACGTAGGTGACGACGCCCCGGTAGATGTCGTACACCGAGTCGAAGATCATCGCGCGCGCCGGAGCATCCGGATCACCCTGTGGCGCAGGAATGAGCCGCACCACCTCGTCCAGCAGTGCCTCGACGCCCTCACCGGTCTTGCCGGAGACCCGCAGCACATCGGAGGGCTCGCAGCCGATGATGTGCGCGATCTCCTCGGAGTAGCGCTCGGGGTCGGCCGCGGGCAAGTCAATCTTGTTGAGGACCGGAATGATGGTCAGGTCCTTGTCCAGTGCCAGGTACAGGTTGGCCAGCGTCTGCGCCTCGATGCCCTGCGCGGCGTCCACGAGCAGCACCGCGCCCTCGCACGCCTCCAGCGCCCGCGAGACCTCGTAGGTGAAGTCCACGTGCCCGGGGGTATCGATGAGGTGCAGGACATAGTCCTCGGGCCCGTTCTCGCCCTTGAGCTGCCAGGGCAGCCGCACATTCTGTGCCTTGATGGTGATGCCGCGCTCACGCTCGATATCCATGCGGTCCAGATACTGGGCACGCATGGACCGCTCATCGACCACGCCCGTCAACTGCAGCATCCGGTCGGCCAGGGTCGACTTCCCGTGGTCGATATGGGCGATGATGCAGAAGTTACGGATAAGCGCCGGGTCCGTGAACGTCGTGTCGGCAAAACTTGGCACGGCACCATGCTCCCATGCCGCGCGCCATGCTCCTGACACACACGTCGTGAGGGACTACCGGTCAGTATGCTCGCAGCATGGCGTCACAGTGGCAGACGCTCGGGCGGAAGCTCGGGAAGATCGCGGTGGACACTCTTGAACAAGTCGTGTTCCGCGAAGGCCCGAAGGTGCTGCGGCAACTACAGGGGTCGGAATTCGTTCAGCGGGGGCTGCAGCGCGGGCTGGAAGCGATCGGCGTCGTGGAGACCGAGCAGCAGACCGCCATTCCGGGGCGTCCGGTCACCAACCGCAGTGTGCCCACGGCCCATCGGGCCCGTCGCATCGAATACACGCCCGACCTGGACGGTCGCGCCGATCCCGGCGAAATCGTCTGGACCTGGGTGGTCTACGAGGATGACCCGTCACAGGGCAAGGATCGTCCGGTGCTCGTGGTGGGACGGGATGGCTCGGTGCTGCTGGGCCTGATGCTCTCGAGCCAGGAACGCCACGACACCGACCCGGACTGGGTGGCCCTCGGCAGCGGTAGCTGGGATTACGACGGCCGCCCCAGCTGGGTGCGCCTGGATCGCGTGCTCGATGTTCCCGAAGAGGGAATCCGGCGTGAGGGCGCCATTTTGGACGTGGAGCGATTCAACATCGTCGCGATGCGCCTGCGCACGCACTTCTCCTGGAGCTGATCGAACCGATCAGCCCAGCTCAGTGCTCTACGGAGTTGCGCACCGGCAACGGCGTGAACATGGCCTGGTCAACGAACTGTGCGGTGTACTCAGCCAGTTCTTCACGCTCAAGACGCAGCCGTCCGTCGAGCCATGCCAGCACCGTGCCCGCGACACCGGCCGCCAGGGCTTCGGCCTGCACCGCGGTGTAGTTGGGGTCGGCATCCGGATCGAACTCGGCGCGCGCGGCACCGAGCATCAACGCCATGTAGTGCGTCAACCGCATGCGGCGACGAGTGAGCCGCTGGCTGCCCATCGCCTCGGTGGCGATCACGCGGGCGCGCCGGGGATCGGCGGTCAGTGCGGTCACCGCACCCACGACACCGGCATGCACCTGCGAGCGTGAGTCCTTCTCGGCAGCGGCCATCGCGGACCCTGCGGTGGCGATGCTGTCCTCGATGATCCAGTCGAAAACGGCGACCAGCAGCTCGTCGAGGCCGTCGAAGCACTCGTAGAAGTAACGGGTGTTCAGTCCGGCGGTCTTGCAGATCTCCCGAACCGTTGTCGCAGCCCAGCCGGAGCTGGCCATAACCTCGAGCCCCGCCTCAAGAAGGCGTCGCCTCCGCTCCGCGCGGCGCTCGTCTGCCGTTCGTCCGCCGTATAGCCCGGTAGCTTGTTTGGTCACCATGGTCTACGCATTATTACTCTTCTTGCCAGACACCTGTGCAATAACTGGCTTTTCTGCGGTGTTTAGGCGAGTCGTGTGACTTCGACCACGACGTCCAAATCGGTCGAGCCACCCCCCGAGTAGATGCCCTTGAGGGGGCTGACGTCCGAGTAGTCCCGGCCGACGCCCACGGTGATGTACTGCTCGTTGATCTCGCTGTCATTGGTGGGGTCGTAATCCCACCAGGCACCGGCCCAGCCCTGGATCCACGCGTGGCTCTGCCCGTCCACCGTCTCGCCCACCGCCGCGTCGCCCTTGGGGTGCAGGTATCCCGAGACGTAGCGCGCCGGGATCCCCATGCTGCGCAGCAGGACCAAGGTCAGGTGCGCGTAGTCCTGGCACACACCTTTTCTCTCACGCAACGCATCCAGCGCCGACGAGTGCACACCGGTGGTTCCGGGCACGTAGTCGAGCTCCGAGTGCACCCATCTCGATGCCGCGACAATGGCCTCGGCGGGAGTGGCATCCTTAGCGATCCGCTTGCCCACCGACTGCACCTTCTTGCTGTGTGGGACGTATGCGCTAGGCGACAGATACTCGTCGAATCGGTCGATGACGGCGTCGGCGTGGATGTCATCCCAGCCCACCGTTTCCTCTGGCTTCTCCGCGACATCGGTCTCCACCACCGACAGACCTGTCACCTCCAGCTCGGTATGGGGTGCGTGCAGGTCGAATGTCGTGACGGCGGTACCCCAGTAGTCGACGTACCGATACGAGCGGGTGGCCGGCACCGTCTCCACGCGATTGAGGATGACGTTCTGGCGACCGTCACTGCGCGGTGTCAGCCGCGCCTCGTTGTAGGAGGCGGTCACCGGCGTCTTGTAGGCGTAACCGGTGGCGTGGACGACTCGCAAGCGCCACATCTACTTCTCCTCTTCGCGCACGTTGGGGGTACCTCCCGCGGGTGGGGGCCACATCGTCAGATCTCGCCTTCTTCAATGGGATCGACATCGTGGCGGCCACCGGCATCGGTCCACGCCACCCACGGCGCGGCGTGGAAGTACTGCAGCGCCACCGCCTCACCCAGTTCCCGGCAGGTCTGTTGCAGGCCGGCCAGTCGTGTCGGCAGGTCCTCCAACAACACTCCGGGACGCATGAACTCCAACTCACTGCGGGCCCGCCCCAGCAACCGCTGCGCCTCGGCACGCGCACCGACTCGGCTGTGCGGCTGGTGATCCAGCTCCTCCAGGCTCAGCTCGGCCTGGCGCAGCGAGTGGAACACCGAGCGCGGGAACAGCCGGTCCAGCAGCATGAACTCGACAACCCGGCTCGCGTCCAGGACGCCGCGATACGTGCGCAAGTAGGTGTCGTGCGCGCCCGCGCTACGCAACAGCGTGACCCAGGCGGGTGAGGACGCGCGGTCACCAACACGCGACAGCAGCAGCCGCACCGTCATATCCACCCGCTCGATGGAGCGGCCCAGCACCAGGAACCGGTAACCGTCATCGCGGCTGAGCGTGGAGTCGGCAAGTCCCGCGAACTGCGCGGCGCGCCCCTCCACGTAGGTGAAGAACTCATGCGGGCCAAGTCTGCGGGCGGCGCGCTCGCGATCGGCCAGCGCGTTGTAGGTGGTGTTGAGGCACTCCCACATCTCAGTGGACGTCACTTCGCGTGCGCCGCGCGCATTTTCACGCGCCTCGGAGATGGAGTCGACGATCGACCCACCCTGCACTCCCCTGCTGAACGCGACGAGCTCGGTGAGTGACCACACATCGAGCACGGTGTCCGGCGCGTCGATGCCCAGCACGCGCAGCAGCACGCGGGAGGCATGATCGGGATCCACGCTGGCATCCTCGAGCAGCTGGTGCACGGTGACATCGAGGATGCGCGCAGTGTCATCGGCACGCTCGACATATCGGCCAATCCAGTAGAGCGACTCCGCGTTTCGCGCCAGCATTAGGACATCACCTGCTGTTGTTGTTGCTGCTGTTGCACCTGCAGACCCGCGGTGGCCGCCTCGGGCCCCTGTTCGACCTCCGCCGCCTTGGGCAGCTCGGGGACCACCTCGGCCCCCGAGAGCTCACGCTCGGCGACAGAAGCCCGCGAGGCCAGCACCCAGGTGTCCTTGGAGCCGCCACCCTGACTGGAGTTGACCACCAGCGAGCCTTCCGGCAGCGCTACCCGGGTGAGACCACCGGGCAGCACCCAGACGTCGTCACCGTCATTGACCGCGAATGGGCGCAGGTCCACGTGCCGCGGTACCAGCTGGTCGCCGACCTTTGTGGGCACCGTGGACAACTGGACCACGGGCTGGGCCACCCAGCCACGCGGGTCAGCCCTGATCTTCTTGGCGATCGCGGCGCGTTCCTTCTCGGTGGCGTCGGGGCCGAAGACGATGCCGTACCCGCCGGACCCCTCCACCGGCTTGATGACGAGCGCGTCGATGCGGTCAAGCACTTCCTCGCGCTCGTCGTCGAGCCAACATCGGTAGGTATCCACGTTCGCGACTATGGGTTTCTCGCCGAGGTAGTACTCGATGATGGTCGGCACGTAGGTGTAGACGAGCTTGTCGTCGCCCACTCCATTGCCCACGGCGCTGGAGATGACGACGTTCCCGGCGCGCGCGGCGTTGAGTAGACCCGCGACACCGAGCACCGAATCGGGACGGAACTGCATGGGGTCCAGGAAGGTGTCGTCGATGCGGCGGTAGATGACGTCGACCTGACGCTCACCCTCGGTGGTGCGCATGTAGACCTGGTTGTCGCGGCAGAACAGGTCGCGTCCCTCGACAAGCTCCACACCCATCTGGCGGGCCAGCAGGGAGTGCTCGAAGTAGGCCGAGTTCGCGACACCCGGTGTGAGAACCACCACGGTCGGGTCCGCCTCATTGGTGGCCGCCGACTTACGCAGGGCGCGCAGCAGATGCGAGGAGTAGTCGTCCACCGCGCGCACCCGGTGGGTGGCGAACAGGTCCGGGAAGACCCGCGCCATGGTGCGACGGTTCTCCATCACGTACGACACCCCGGACGGGGACCGCAGATTGTCCTCGAGTACCCGGAAGGTGCCTTGCGCGTCGCGGACCAGGTCGATACCCGCGACGTGGATACGCACCCCGTTGGGCGGATTGATTCCGGCGGCCTCGCGGTGGAAGTGCTCGCAGGACGTGACCAGGGCACGCGGGATCACCCCGTCTCGCAGGATCTCCTGATCGCCGTAGATGTCGGCCAGGTACATCTCCAGTGCGCGGACCCGCTGAGCGATGCCCCGCTCCAGCCGTGACCATTCGGCCGCGGCGATGACGCGCGGCACCAGGTCCAGCGGAAACGGGCGTTCCTGCCCCGACAGCGAGAAGGTGATCCCCTGGTCGATGAATGCCCTGCCCAGCGCGTCGGCACGCGCGGCAAGGTCGGCGGCATCGGTGGGCGCCAGCTCGGCGTAGATCCCCTTATACGGCCCGCGCACGTTGCCATCGGCGTCGAACATCTCGTCGAAGGCCTTGGCGTAAGCACCCTTCTCGGACACCAGTTCGCGGTAACCGCCGAATATCTGGTCATCTCGCCGGGTTAGCCGTGGCGTTGCCGCCGTGCGTGTGGGTCGCCCCGAGTTCGGCATCACTGTTCGCAGGCTCACCTTGCCTATGCTGCACCAACTCGCCGGATTCGGCAGTGCGTGCGCGCGTATCGCCGATACTTGCTGGATACCTGGACGCAATCTGGCGTTGTGCGGCCACCCGCCGGTTTCAGGTTTCGGCCAGACTCCTGGTAGTCTCTTCCCTTGCGGCGCTGCTCAGCTGCCCCGGGTCCAATGATCTGGAGGCCGCCGCCCTACCAGACGATTTACCGAAGGACTTAGACGCGTGGCCAATATCAAGTCGCAGGAAAAGCGCATCCGCACCAACGAGCGTGCCCGGTTGCGCAACCAGGCGACCAAGTCATCCCTGCGCACGGCCGTCCGCGGTTTCCGCGACGCGCTCGCCGAGGGTGACAAGGAGAAGGCGGGCGAGCTGCTCGTCTCGACCAGCCGCAAGCTGGACAAGGCCGTCACCAAGGGTGTCATCCACAAGAACCAGGCCGCCAACAAGAAGTCGGCGCTCGCCCTGGCTCTGAACAAGCTCTGATCTAATTTTCCGATCAACGCCGAGCGCGCGAGCGCGCTCGGCGTTTTTCGTGTCTTGAGGCAGCCCCGCGGGGTCAGGTGTTCACCAGCTCGGCCACCTTGCGCACCGCCGATTCCAGGGCGTAGTCGGCATCGGCCGCCACCCCCTTCACATCGGCGTTGAGCGCGGCCACCACCCGGATGGCCTCGGCCACCGCGTCACGCGACCACCGGCGCGCTTGCTTCTGCGCCTTCTCGATACGCCAGGGCGGCATCCCGAGTTCGGACGCGGCCGCGTAGGCGTTCTGTTTGATCGGCCCCACCCGGGCGATAGTGTGCACCGCCTCGGCGAGCGCATCGGCCAACAGCACATGCGGAACGCCCCGCTGCATCGCCCAGCGCAGCGCCTCCGTGGAGCCGGCGACATCACCCACGACCGCCTTGTCGGCGATATCGAATCCTGAGACCTCCGCACGTCCGGAGTGGTAGCGGCGCACCGCGGCCTCATCGACGTTGCCGTCGGTGTCCGATACCAACTGAGAGCACGCGGCGGCTAGTTCACGAATATCGGAGCCGACGGCATCGATCACGATCGCGACCACATCGGCGTCCACCTTCTGCCCCAGGCGGCGGAATTCCTTGTGCACGAAGTCGGCTCGCTCGGCGGCCTTGGTGATCCGCGCGCAATCGTGAACCGCGGCACCGAGCTTCTGCAACGTGGCGGCGAGCGCCTTCGCACGTCCACCCCCCGAATGTTGAACGAGCAGAAAGGTTCCCGGTGGAAGATCGGCAGCCGCCTGCTCGATGAGGGTGACGGAGTCCTTGCCCGCCTCGGCAGCGGCCTCCACGACGATGACTCTTTCATCGGAGAACAGCGAGGGACTCAGCAACTCGGCCAGCTCCGCCACGTCGACCTGCCCCGCACGCAGCCGATTGACGGGGATGTCCGCACCCGCCTTGCCGCGCACCGCGTGCAGCACCGAGGTCACCGCACGCTCGATCAGTAGTTCTTCGTCCCCAAGGATCAGGTGCAGCGCATCGGTCACCTGACGATCGTCCCATGCCGCAGGGACAGTGAGTGATTAGCACGTACTCCTGTTTGAGCCGAGGAATTCTGGAAACATTACCGACCAGTAGCACTGTTGCTCCCCCACTCAGCGGACAGGATGGCCGGCCAATGACAACGGAGTCTCTGCACATCATCGCTGCTGCCGACGAAGGCGGCGGCGCCGCGCTCGACCAGGTGATCGGCATGTCGGTGGCCGCCACGATCGTCTCGGGCGGCCTGCTGTGGATCGGGTACCTGCACCGCCAGCGACGCATCACCTGGCTCCAGAACCTGGCAGACAAGATCGGCAACAAGTTCAATCGACCACCCTGGGTGGCACTGCAGATCTGCCTGTTCGTCTCGACGATCGTCGCCGCGCTGTTCGGTTTCATCTGGGACGTCAGCCTGCACATCGGCAAGGGCCGCGACGCGGGCCCGCTGGCCAACCCCGCGCATTACTTCATCCTGTTCGGGTTGTTCCTGCTGTTCATCGCGGGCACGCTGGCGATAGTTCTGCCCTATGACAGGCCCGGTTCGGCGGCGGTGCGCATCACCCGCACCTGGTACGCGCCGGTGGGCGGACTGCTGATGGCGATGTGTGGCCTGTATGCGTTGATCGGGTTCCCGCTGGATGACATCTGGCACCGCATCTTCGGCCAGGACGTCACGCTGTGGGGTCCCACGCACCTGATGCTGATCGGTGGTGCCGGACTGTCGCTGGTCTCCGTGCTGATCCTGGAATACGAAGGCCGCCGGGCCATCGGCTTCAATGCAGATGACGACACCAAGTTCGTGAAGTTCTTGCGCTACTTGTCCTTCGGGGGCTTGTTCATCGGGCTGTCGGTGTTCCAGATCGAGTACGACTTCGGTGTCGAACAGTTCCGGCTGGTCCAGCAGCCCATGATGATCGCCGCGGCTGCCGCCTTCGCCGCGGTATGCGCGCGGACCGTGATGGGACGCGGCGCGGCCATCATCGGCGCCCTGCTCGCCATCGTCCTGCGTGCGGCGGTCTCGTTGCTCGCCGGGCCCATCCTCGGCGGACCGACGAGTTGGTTCGCGCTGTATCTCGGGCCGGCCCTGGTCGTCGAACTCATCGCACTGACCCCGCTCATCAAGCGCCCCATACTGTTCGGCGCCATTGCGGGCCTCGGGGTGGGCACCGCCGGCCTGTGGCTGGAATCGCTCTGGATCGGTGCTGTCTATCGTTACCCGTGGCCACTGAGCATGTGGCCGGAAGCGCTGGCGATGTCGGTGCCTGCCGCCATCGCCATGGGCGTCTGCGGCGCGCTGCTGGGCATGGTGCTCACCGGCCAGAAGCTGCCGAAGCGATCGGTGAGCATCACGGCAGTCGTCCTGACGGTGCTGGTGCTGGGCGCCGCGGTGGCCAACGGCCTGCGCACCGAGGTGCCCGAACATGCCACCGCGACAATCACATTGAACGAACTGTCCAACGACGGCGGTAAGCGGATGGTGTCGGCGGACGTGGTGATCAACCCGCGCGACCTCATCAGTGACGACCCCGAATGGGTGACCATTCTGTCCTGGCAGGGCGGACTGGCCAATGATCATGGTCTGGCCATCGACAGGCTTCAGAAGATCAGTGAGGGCCATTACCGTTCGACACAGCCCATTCCGGTGTATGGGTCGTGGAAGACTCTGCTGCGCGTGCAGGACGGCACCACCATGACCGGGGTGCCGATCTTCCTTCCCGCCGATCCCGGCATCGGCGCACCGGAGACACCGGCGTTGACGTCAAGCACCCGTCCGTTCACCCAGGAGCTGACGATCCTGCAACGTGAACGCAACCAGAACCATCCCTCGTGGCTGTTCAACGTGGCATCACTGGTGGTGCTGTTCTGCACGCTGGTCCTCATCGCCGCCTTGAGCTGGGGCGCCGGGCGCATGAATGGCACCGAAACTCGCAGCGCCAGTGACGCATTGCCGACTCCGGATCCCAAGGAGCCGGTGTCTCACGGCCCATGACCGTCGAATACCTGGCCGACCATTCACTGCTGTTGGCGTTGCCCGCGTTCGCACCCGCGGTCGTGGTGGCGGGTGTCGTCATCTGGGTGGCGATGCGAGACCGGCGCCAGGCCGACGAGGACGATCCGCTCGGCGAGGAAGAACACCCCGATTAGGAGGAATCAAGGATGACGATGAGAGCCCTGACCGCGATCACCATCGCAGTGCTGGCGTGTGCCGGGTGCACCACTTCGACGAAGGCTCCGGCCACCGACTCCAGTGCGCCGCCGGCACCGCTGACCGTCAGCGTCACCATCAAGAACGGAGTCGTCACGCCAACCAATGCCACGCTGCAGACGCGCGTCGCCGAACCCATCGTGATCCGCGTAGACAGCGATACCGCCGACGAGTTGCACGTTCACTCGACTCCCGACCACAGCTTCGAGATCGAGCCGAAGAGCGGCCAGACGTTCCAGTTCAGCGTCAGTGTGCCCGGAAAGGTCGATGTCGAACTTCACAAACTCAAGAAGACGATCGCGACGATCTCCGTCCAGCCGTGACGGCTGATCGGTCGACGGCGGTACTCGCCCACGGACTGGGCGGTTCGTCCGATCTTCCGATCCCCTACTCCTACGCACTGATTGGCGCGGCGTGGGCGTTGACGTTCACCTTCGCCGTGGTCGCACTGGCCTGGAAAAAGCCCCGGTTCGACGCGAGTCGGCCCGGGCGACCGCTGCCCGACTGGGTCACCGCCGCCGCCGATAGCCCGGTCACCCGCCGGGCCGGCACCGTGCTGGTGCTCCTGGCAACCGCGTGGATCGGCGTGGCCGCGACACTCGGCCCACAGGACGCCACGAATCCGTTGCCCGGTGTCTTCTACGTTCTGCTGTGGGTTGGCGTGGTCGCGCTGTCGCTGCTGTGCGGGCCCGCCTGGCGGGTGCTGTCGCCGGTGCGGGCCGTGTACCGCGTACTACCGTTCTCGCGGCGGCCGACACCCGCCGATTACCCACAGCGATGGGGATATTGGCCCGCGGCTGCGGGTCTGTACATGTTTGTATGGCTCGAGCTGGCCAGTGCCGACCCCGGATCGCTTGGTGCGGTGAAGATCTGGCTCGTGGTGTACGTGGCGATAACCCTCACCGGCGCGCTGGCCTGCGGTACCCGCTGGTGTGCGCGGGCCGATCCGTTCGAGGTCTACAGCATGGTGGCCTCGCGGTTGTCACCGTTGCGGCGCAACGCCGATGGCCGTATCGCTGTCGGCAATCCGTTCGATCATCTGCCGTCACTGCCGATTCGGCCCGGTATCGTGGCGGTGCTCGCGGTGCTGCTGGGTTCGACCGCGTTCGACAGTTTCTCCGCCATGCCCGGCTGGCGCGCGTTTGTCGACGAGCTCGCCGGTGGCTCGACAGTTGCGGCCGTGACGATCCGAACCGTCGGGCTGGCGGTCTTCGTGGCCACCGTTGCCACCACCTTCTGGCTCGCCGCGCGCACGACCGGCGGCGTCGACGCGTCCACTCGCCGCGCTCTGCCGGGCCTGCTGGCGCATTCATTGATCCCGATCGTCATCGGATACGTGTTCGCTCACTATCTGACTTATCTCGTGGAGCGGGGTCAGCAGACGCTGCTGCGGCTCGCCGACCCTCTCGGGCGGGGATGGCTCTCCGATGTCGACGTCTCCTACGTCTTGTCGATGCACCCCGCGGTGCTTTCCACTCTCAAGGTGGGATTCGTACTGGCCGGGCACATCGCGGGTGTGGTCGCCGCCCATGACCGGGCGCTGCGTGTCCTGCCCAAGAAACACCAGGTGACGGGCCAGCTCGCGATGATGCTGGTGATGGTGGGCTACACCTTCACCGGGCTGTACCTGCTGTTCGGTGGCTAACGGCCGGCTCATGCAAATCTAAGGCTTTTCTAAGAAATTAAGAGGTTAGTAAGAGTAGGGTGCATCGGGACGAAAGGATCGGCGATGACACCTGACAAGCGGGAACACAGAGATCACGCAGTAGTCCTCGGGGCCGGGATGGCCGGACTACTGGCAGCCAGGGTGCTGTCGGAGTCGTACGAAATGGTCACCGTGGTCGAGCGCGACGACCTGAAGACCGCCGCCGCACGCAGCGGGGTGCCCCAGGGGCGGCACATTCACATGTTCATGAGCTCCGGCACGCAAGGACTGGAGCGGTTGTTTCCCGGAATCCGCGACGAGCTCCAGACCAACGGCGCCACGGTGTGTGACGAGGGCGACCTGTCACGCATCACGATGCTGATCGGATCTCGCGAGATCTTCCCTCGATCAGGGAAGTTCCACGACCCGGAAACACTGCGGCTCTACCTCGCGACCCGACCGTTTCTGGAAATGCATGTACGGCAACGTATTCAGCGCCTGGACAACGTGAAATTCCTGGACGGCCACGACGTCATCGAGCCGATGACCGAGGGGCATCGCGTGACCGGCGTTCGGGTGGCGCGCCGATCCACCGGCCTGGTGACGACGTTGATCTCGGACCTGGTAATCGATGCCACCGGGCGCACGCCGCGCACCCAAACCTTCCTCGATCGGCTCGGCTACCCCCGGCCGGCCACGGTCCGCATGGAATCACCGGTGACGTACGCGAGCCAACTGCTGCATGTCTCCGACGACACCGACATGGACAAGCTCACCTTCTTCAACCCGGCGCCCGGACGCCCGTATGGCGGAGCCATTGCGCGCTGCGAAAACGGCACCGTGATGCTGACCCTGGGCAAGTTCAATCTGGACGAACCGCCCAGCACTTTCGATGAAATGAACTCTTTTGCAGCACAATTCGTGCCCGAAAGACTCCTGGACACCATCCGCTCGGCGGTACCGATAGGTGATGTGCACGTCTTTAGGTACCGCGAGGCGCTCTGGCGACGCTACGACCAGATGGAGCAGTTCCCCGAGGGCCTGCTGGTGATAGGTGACGCGATCTGCAGTCTGGACCCCATCAAGGGCCAGGGCATGACCATGGCGCTGCTGGAAGCGGTCGCGCTCCGGGACTGCCTCGTCGAGGGCGACGCCGAGCTGGCCCGCCGGTACTTCCGCACCGTCGGTCGGCACATCAACACGGTGTGGCAGCACAACAAGCTATCGGCACCGCTGTTCACCGCAATGCCTGCCGACATCCCCCTCACCCAGCGCGTGCTGTGGAAGCTGACGGCATGGTGGTCGGACAGGGTCATGATCGCAGCGCGCAACGACATTCAGATCACCGAAACGATTCTGCGTATCAACAACATGCACGATTCACCGTTGTTGATGCGGCGGCCCGCGTTCCTACTACGGGTACTCCGTCACTGCTGGCGTCGTCACGACACACACGTAACGACGGCACCCGAGCGTCAACTCGTCCTTGCCGGGACGTAGCCCACGGTGCCCACCGACGGGCGGCTGCCAGCACTACGGCCGGGTGGCGAGGCGGTCGCCGCGTACCGCCTTGTCTACCAACGTATTGACGCCCTCCTTCGAGAGCGCGCCCAGATCGCCGAACTGCCTGTGCCCGCATGCCCGGCCTGGACCGTGCGCCAGACGCTCGCTCACCTCACTGGACTCGCGCAAGACATCGTGTCGTTCAATCTTGAAGGTATAGGTACCGAGGCGTGGACCCGCGCGCAGGTTGATCGCCTGGCAGGTAAGACTGTCGATGAGTTGCTCGATCTCTGGAGCGAGGCGATCGACACGGTGATCGAGCGGGTGGGCCAGGATGGACTCGAAGCGCCAGCCGCCCAACTCGTCTTCGATTCCCTCACTCATGAGCACGACATCCGCGGCGCACTCGGGCGACCTGGCACCCGCACCGAGGATCCGGCCTTCGCCGTCGCCCTGGAATTCCTGATGATGAGATTTGACGGAATGGCTCGACAGAACGGGGTACTGACTCTCATGCTGAACACCCCGACGACCGGTTCCGTACAACTCGGCGAACCCGCCACGGCCACAGATAGACTCGCCCTCTCGGTTTCGGACTTCGAGGCGCTCCGCGCCTTTGGCGGACGACGTAGCGTGCGACAACTGTCGGCCCTCCCCTGGCATGGAGATCCGGGGGATCTTCTGCCCACCCTCGGTAACGAGTCCATCCGGCCGCCGCGCAACGATCTGATCGAATGACGACCCTCAACCCGACAATCTTGCCGAGATAACCAACGCGAATACGCACAGCGCTGCGGACCAGGCCAACCCTCGAAACCACCTTCGGCGCCACAGCCATACCGAAATACCAAGCAGCACAGCAACCATAACGAATCCAACCGCTCCCGAGGGCACCGGAACCGCTGTCGACCCACCCGCGGCCGCGTAATCGGCGACGCGCAGCAGCCACCATAGTTCCGGGCCACAAAACCGCAGTAGCACACCTGCGGTCGGCGGTGAGATGACGGCAAGCCCCGCAGCTGCGGTGCCGAGGATGGTGATGGGCGCGATCACGCACCCGGCGACCAGATTCGCCGCGATGGATGCCACACTGACGCTTCCCGATATCGCGGCGATCAGCGGTGCGGTAACCACCTGTGCGGCCACCGCGATGCACAACGCGTCGGCCAAGGGCTTGGGCCAGCCCCGCGCGGTCAGACGTAGCGACCAGCGCGGCGCCAACACCACCAATGCGGCCGTGGCGACCACCGACAGGGCAAAACCGATATCGACGGCAAGACCGGGCGACAGGGTCAGCAGAATCAAAGTCGTTGCGGCCAAGGCGGGTATCGCCTGTCGGCGCCGCGCGGTCAACACGCCGAGCAGCCCGATGGCACCCATCACCGCGGCACGTAACACACTCGGTGAGGGCCTGACGAGGATGACGAAGCCGACCAGGACGAGCCCCGCCAACACCACCGAGGCACGCAGCCCGATCAGCCGTCCCAGCAGCAGCATGGCCCCGCACACGATCGACACGTTGGCCCCGGATACCGCCATCAGATGGGTGAGTCCCGATGTCCGGAACATCGCCACGGTGCCCGCGTCGAGCGCACCGGTGTCCCCGAGCACGAGGGCCGGCAGCAATGCGGCTTGGTCGGCGGGCAGTACAGTTCGCGCCACCTCGACAAATCGATCGCGAACACCATTGGCCGCCCCATGAATTGGTGAGCGATCGATAACCCTGGGCTCTCCCGTGGCGTTGAGCATCGCGACAGTCAGGTCACGGCGGGTGGGGCGCGTGACCACCGCACGCAGCTGCACCGTGTCGCCGACCGCCATCGCACCCAGTAGCGACACCGACCCGAAGACGACCACCGGACCGGTGCTCGGCAGTGCGGGATCCCCCAGTGCGACAAGGTCGGCGCGCAGCATCGCCCGTCCCCCGGCGATCGACCTCGGGTCATCGGAGACCCGCAGCTGCACCGCCACAACATCTCCCACGCGCGAGCGCAAAGGATGGCTCTGCACTCCGTCGCGCCGTATGGCCGCAGCCACCGAGAATCCAACACCGGCAATCAGGACGACGAGCGCCGCACCGGCGAGGGCCTTGTTCAGGCGGTGGCGGGACACGTGCACCGCGAGTGCCCCGACTCCCAGTACGGCAGCACTGAAATACCCTATTGGCCACATGATTCCCGCGGCGGTCGCCGCCCAAGCGGCGAGCGCGGGAGGTACCAGCCGCAGATCCAGGACGGTGTCTTCGGGGTGAACCTCGTTCACCGGATTGGTTCGAGTCACAGCACGACGAGGGCGCGCAGCTTGTCCAGACGCGAGGGGCCTATCCCGTCTACTTCCGAGAGCTGATCGATGCTGGTGAACTTGCCATGCTCGGATCGCCACCGCACAATCGACGCCGCCATGACCGGCCCCACGCCGGGCAACTCATCCAGCTCGGATTCCGTTGCCGTGTTGAGGTTTACCCGCCCCGGCGGTGCCGCCCCGCTGGCTGCGCTACCCGCCGACGGCGATTGCCCGGCGGCGATGATGGAACTCGCCATCCCCGCGGGCTGACCGGGCGCCGGGGCCAGGCCGACCACTATCTGGTCGCCATCGGCAACCGGCCGAGCCATGTTCAGCGTCACGATATCGGCGCCGTCGGCCGCCCCGCCGGCCGCCGTCACCGCGTCGGCGACCCGCGCGCCACTGGTCAACGTCACCAGACCCGGTCTTGTCACCAAACCGGCCACACTGATGACCAATGAACTGGGTGCCGACACAGAACTCGATGAAACCGGTTGCACCGGAGGCAGATGCGCACTCACCGGAGGCGGCGGCTGACGCATCACGGTGAAGACGGTGACCAGCACTGCCAGCACGCCGATGGCGCCCAGGGCAACGACCCCGGCACGACCAGGGTCGGTACGGACAGACTCCAGCCAACTCCGCGCACCGTCTGTCGTCAGTGAATCCGGAAGCCAACGCAACGCGGAATCCGGTTCCGCACCTGTCGCCGCCCCCACGTCGTCGTCATCGTCATCGGACTCGCGCCCGGGCGGTGCGAGGCGTCGGTGCAGCAGCTCGGAATCCATATCTCGACGCTAGAAAGCGCGACGGCATCCGGACAGAGACGACCCGCGATCTGTGGATGAATACGGAACTGTGGAAACCGGACGGCGTCAATCCACAGGTTCGGCGCACACCCCGACGGCACCAGGGCCCACATGCACCGCCAGCACCGGCCCCATCTCCGAGATCACCGGATCATGAGCGGTGAGTAATCGCGAGCACACCAGCTCGTTGACCTTCTCCGCGGTTTCGGTGTTGTCGACATGGTGGATCGTCACCGAGACACGGCGCTCCCCCACGAACTCGACGATGTTGTCGACCATCGCCCCGATCGCCTTGGTGGCGGTGCGAACACGCTGCGCCAGCACCAGCTTGCCGTCATCGTCGATCTGCAGCACCGGCTTGAGCGCCAGCGCGGTACCCAACCACGACGAGGTGGCGCTGATACGCCCGCTACGCCGCAGATGATCCAGCTTGTGCACCACCATCACGCATCGACTGCGCCCGACCGCATCCCGTGCCGCCTGGTATGCCGCACTCAGATCGGCACCGGCCGCCGCGGCCCGCGCCGCGGCCAGCGCGACGAAACCACTGCCCATCGCGGCCGACCGCGAATCAACGACATGCACGCGATCGCCGTACTCACGGGCGGCCTGTTCGGCAGCCTCGAATGTGCTGGACAGTCTGCCGGATAGATGGACCGCGACCACGCCGTCACCGCCGCTGTCGATCAGGGCCTGCCGATACACCTCGCTGAGCTCGGCGGGCGACGCACCCGCGGTGGTGGCACGGCCCTTCTCGTACACCGAGGCGGGGATGGGATCCACACCGTCGCGCAGATCCTGCTCACCGGTCAACACGTGCAACGGCACTAGCCGAATACCCAGCATGCCGGCATCTTGCGGCTGCAGTCGCGCCCCTGAATCCGTCACCACCACGACCGGCATGGGTCACCGAACCCCAAGCTCGGGCAGCACACTCCGCAATGCGTTGATCATCAATTCGGCAACGCGCTCATGTGCGACAAAGTTCCAGTGGATCCCGTCCGGGTTTCCCCGGCCTGAGAAGATCTCCTCGCCGACGGCCTCCTTGAGGTCCACCACGGGCAGCTCGTGTTCGGCCGCCCAGGTCTGGATCGCGGTCGCGGTGGCTTCCCTGCCGGAGTGCACACGACCGTACGACTCGGCGATGTGCACCGATGGCAGCGAGGCGATCATGGGCAGCCCGGGGCGATTGAAATCGAGTGCACCACGGGTCTTTTCGAGATACTCCACGGTGAGCTTGGGTGGCAGCGCCACCCGCGCGATCGGTGAAAGCCGCGGCTGCAACCAGCCATAACCGTCCCGGACCCAGCTCCGCAGCCGCGGTGGACGGATCAGTCTGATCGACTCGCGCAGCGCCGTCGGGAGTGGGGACGGCAGGGAATCCATGCCGCTAGTCGCAAAGATGACGGCCCCGGCATGCGGGACCGCCGCCCACGCGCGTGGGTCCTGGATGGCCGCCCACCACACATCCCGGCAGGTCCAGCCGATGCGCGCGATCAGTTCGACATCCCAATCGAGATACCGCCCAACGATATTGGGCCAAATTCTGGGGTCGTCCGCGGGTAGGCCCCCGGTGGGCCCGTAATAGGACAACGAGTCCGCGAAGATCAGTAGCTTCTTACGCCCTGCACCTTCGTCAGAGGACGTCATTGGTCACCTGCGCCGAGGCGTTCCACACATCCAGGCGCCACCGGATGTCCTCGAATCCGGCGCCGTCGGCCGAATGTCCGCCCAGCTGAACCCAGCTCGCATTGCCCATCCCGCCGAGCACCGGCCAATTGCTGACGTCCAGCCGCAGCAGTGCGGCGGTCAGTGCAGCGATCAGACCACCGTGAGCGACAAGAACCACCGGGTGATCGCGCTCGTCTGTTCCCCATTCCGTCACCGACTCAACAAGTTCGGCTACTAGGGGCACGCTGCGATTGGCCACATCGATGCGGCTCTCGCCGCCGTGCGGTGCCAGCGTCGCGTCATCGCGCCACTCAGCCCGGGCACCGGGGGCAATGGCGTCGACCTCGTGATGGGTCAGGCCCTGCCAATCGCCGAGATGTGTTTCGCGCAGCCTCTCATCGACGGATACCCCCACATGGCAGCGGTCCGCGAGGGCCGTCGCGGTGTCGTACGCCCGCTGCAGATCCGAGGACACAATCACCAGCGGGAGCCTCTTGGCCAGCACCTCGGCCGCGGCCACCGCCTGCGCCCGGCCCAGATCCGAAAGTCCGGTATCCAGCTGCCCCTGCATTCGGCTATCGGCGTTGAAGGTCGTTTGCCCGTGCCGCAGTAACACCAACCGGCGGATCATGCGCCGTCCTCCGCGTCGGCGTCGCCATCGACGGAAAGATCCGCCGGCAACGCGTCCAGGTCCACCGCAATGGTCGGGCAGTCACGCCAAAGCCGTTCCAGTGCATAGTAATTACGTTCGTCTTCATGCTGGACATGCACCACCACGTCCACATAGTCCAGGAGTGTCCAGCGCCCCTCGCGGCCACCTTCGCGGCGCACCGGCTTCTGTCCGGCCCGGCGCAGCACCTCCTCGACCTGGTCGACGATCGCGTTCACCTGACGCTCGTTGGAGGCGGATGCGATGACGAAACAGTCGGTGATGACCAACTGTTCGGAGACGTCTATGACGACGACGTCGGTGGCGAGCTTGGAGGCGGCGGCCTGTGCGGCCAGCGTCGCCAGCTCAACGGCGTCTGTTGCGGCGGTCATGCGTGGACTCCTCGATCTTCCTTGTTTCCGCCGTAAAGGCGATGTTTGGCGACGTACTGCACCACGCCGTCGGGCACCAGGTACCAGATCGGGCGAGCCTGCCCAGCCCGGATTCTGCAGTCGGTCGACGAAATGGCGAGCGCGGGCACCTCGACGAGCGAGAGCCCGTCGGGCGGCAGCTCGGCATGGGCGATGTGATCGGAGCTCAGTTCGTACCCTGGCCGACTGACACCGATGAACTTGGCCAAGGTGAACAGCTGCTCCCAGTTCTCCCACGACAGGATCGAGGCCAACGCATCCGCACCGGTGATGAAGTACAGGTCCGCATCGGGATGCGCGTCACGCAGATCGATTAGCGTATCGACGGTGTAGGTCGCGCCGCCCCGGTCGATATCGGCCCGGCTGACGGTGAACCGCGGATTCGACGCCGTGGCGATGACGGTCATCAGATACCGGTGCTCGGCGGCGCTGACCTTGCGCCCCTGCTTCTGCCACGGCTGACCCGTCGGCACGAAGATGACCTCGTCGAGCTCGAATCGGTCGGCGACCTCGCTGGCGGCAACCAAGTGACCATTGTGGATGGGATCGAATGTCCCGCCCATCACCCCGAGCCGGCGCCGCTGCACTGAGCCGCTTGCGCCAGGAACGTCGGGGTCAGATTGCACGAATTGCCAGCTTACTGGACCAACGACCGGGGCTAGACCGGCAGCAGGTTGTCGATCACCGTGGCCAGCTGCTTGGCCGATCGGCATTCGTGCATGGCGATGGCGTCCTGGTACCGCGTGGCGGCCGAATCACCGGTTCCCCAGTGGTTCTTGGGCTCGGGGTTGAGCCAATGGGCGTGCCGGCTGGCAGAAACCATCGTCGAGAGCACCTCGACGGCCGGATTGCGGTAGTTGGTGCGTGCGTCCCCCAGGATGAGCAACGCACTGCGCGGGGAAAGGACCGTCGGGAACTTCTCGACAAACGTCTTGAACGCGTGCCCATAGTCGCTATGCCCGTCGCCGGTGAACACCTGGGCCTCCCGGGTGATCCGCACAATGGCCTCGGCCAGGTCGGTATCGGGGGTGAACAGGTGGGTCACCTCGTCGGTGGTGTCGATGAACGCGAAGACACGCACCCGCGAGAACTGCTGACGCAATGCGTGCACGAGAAGCAGCGTGAAATGCGAAAACCCTGCCACCGACCCGGACACATCGCACAGCACTACCAGCTCGGGCCGCGCCGGGCGTGGCTTCTTCTGCACGACATCGATGGGCACACCGCCGGTGGACATGGACTTACGCAGGGTGCGGCGCAGATCGATCTGACCGGTGTGCGCACGCCGGCGCCGTGCCGCCAGCCGGCTGGCCAGCATCCGTGCCAACGGGTGCACCACTCGGCGCATGTTGCGCAACTGCTCCCCCGAAGCCCGCAGGAACTCCACGTTCTCCGCCAGTTGCGGCACCCCGTATGCGGTCACGCGCTCGCGCCCCAGCTGTTCGGCGGTGCGACGCTTGGTCTCCGCCTCGACGAGCTGACGCACCTTCGAGATACGTTGTTTGGCAATCGCTTTCGCGACGGCTTCATCCGAGGGTGATGCATCGTCGGCACTGCCGAGCAGGCCCAGCAGCAGCTTGGCCTCGATCTGGTCCAGGGACAGCGACTTCATGGCCTGGTACGCCGAGTACGACGTTCCCCGGGTGGAGTTGTACTTGCCGTAAGCCTCCACGATCTGCGCGATCAACGAATTCAGTGGCAGGTCGCCGGCATCGGAGGCCAACAGGTCCACGAGCTGATCACGCACCTGATCGATGTCCTGAATATCAATGCTGTCGTCGTCGACCTCGACGAAACGGGCACCGAGCGCGGGCGGAAACCACAGGTCGAACAACACATCGAATGTGGGCCGGTGATCGGCGCGGCGCAGCACCGCGCATGCCAGCCCTTCGCGCAGTTCCGTGCGGCTCTGCAGCCCCAGCACCGTCATGACTCGGCCCGCGTCCACCGTCTCCGACGGACCTACCGAGATGCCTTGTTCGCGTAACGCTTCCACGAAACCCACCAGGTGACCCGGCAGACCGTGCGGCGCCAGGGGCAGCACCACCTTCGCGGGCTTACGCGCGGGCATTAGTGCCGTCTCTTGTTCGCTCGAGCGCTCATCAGTTCAGCCTCAGCTCTCCCGCGGCCCGCTGCTGGTCGGAGTGATGTTTGAGAATCACGCCGAGCGTCGACGCGATGACGGCGTCGTCGAGGGTGTCCAGGCCGAGCGCCAGGATGGTGCGCCCCCAGTCGATGGTCTCGGCCACCGAGGGGACCTTCTTGAGCTGCATGTTGCGCAGCACACCGATGATGCGCACCAGCTCCTCGGCCAGCGCGGCCGGCAGCTCGGGCACCCTCTTGAGCAGGATGCGCCGCTCCAGTTCGGCATCGGGAAAGTCGATATGCAGGAACAAGCAGCGCCGCTTGAGGGCCTCGGAAAGCTCGCGGGTGGCGTTGGAGGTCAGCAGCACGAAGGGCTGCCTGCTGGCCTTGATGGTGCCCAGTTCGGGAACCGTGACGGCGAAGTCGCTGAGCACCTCCAAGAGCAGGCCCTCGATCTCGATATCGGCCTTGTCGGTCTCGTCGATGAGCAGAACCGTCGGATCCTCGCGGCGGATCGCCGTCAACAGCGGCCGTGAAAGCAGGAACTCCTCGGCGAAGACATCGGTCTTGGTCTCATCCCAGTCACCGGATCCGGCCTGGATACGCAGAATCTGCTTGGCGTGGTTCCACTCGTACAGGGCACGTGCCTCGTCGACACCCTCGTAGCACTGCAGACGTACCAGACCCGAGCCGGTGGTTTGTGCCACCGCCCTGGCCAATTCGGTCTTGCCGACACCCGCGGGGCCCTCCACCAGGAGTGGCTTGCCGAGCCGGTCGGCAAGGAATACCGCTGTCGCCGTGGCAGTGTCGGCAAGGTATCCGGTCTCGGCCAGCCGGGCGGTCACGTCGTCGATGCTGCTGAACATCGGCGCGGTCTGCGTTCGGTCCACTCGTACTCCAGGTGTTAGGCGGGGCGGATCTGACCGTCTCCGAGGACGATCCACTTGGTGGTGGTCAGTTCGGGCAGCCCCATGGGGCCACGGGCATGCAACTTCTGGGTGGAGATGCCGATCTCGGCACCGAACCCGAACTGCTCGCCATCGGTGAACGCGGTGGAGGCGTTGACCATCACGGCCGCGCTATCGACACGGTCGGTGAACTCCTGGGCCGCACCAAGATTCGCGGTGACGATGGCGTCGGTGTGGCCGCTGGAATGCCGCTCGATGTGACGGATCGCAGCGTCAAGGTCATCGACGACGGCGGCCGCGATATCCAGGGACAGGTATTCGGTGTCGAAGTCCTCCGCCGTCACCGGAACGACACCCGGTACCGCAAGATCGGCGTGAACCGTGACTCCGGCGGCCTGCAGTGCGCCGACCAGTCGCGGCACCGCGACCTCGGCGATGGTCCGGTCGATCAGAAGCGTCTCCGCGGCGTTGCACACGCTGGGCCGACGGGTCTTGGAGTTCAACAGGATGCGCTCGGCCAGGTCGAGATCGGCATCGGCATGCACGTACACGTGGCAGTTACCGACCCCGGTTTCGATGGTGGGCACCTGCGCGTCACGGACCACGGCATCGATGAGACCCGCTCCGCCGCGCGGAATCACCACGTCGACAAGGCCGCGGGCCTGGATGAGGTGGGTCACCGTCGCCCGGTCCCGGCTGTCGAGCAGCTGCACGGTATCGGCGGGCAGCCCACTGGCGATCAGCGATTCACGCAGCACCCGCACGAGTTCGGTATTGGAGGTTGCGGCCGAGGAGCTGCCACGCAGCAGCACCGCGTTGCCCGACTTGAGCGTCAAGCCGAATGCGTCGACCGTGACGTTCGGGCGCCCTTCGTAGACCATGCCGACCACCCCGAGCGGCACTCTGACCTGACGCAGCCGCAATCCATTGGGCCGGGTGGAGCCCCGCAGCACCTCGCCGACGGGGTCCGGCAGGCCCGCGACCTGACGCAGTCCCTCGGCAATACCGACGATCCGGCGATCGTCCAGCGCGAGCCGATCAAGCATGGCCTCACCGATACCGGCATCGCGTGCGCGCCGCAGGTCATCGGCATTGGCCGCGATGATCGAGGCGGTGGCGCCCACGATCGCGTCGGCCGCCGCCAGCAGTGCGGAATTCTTGGTATCGGCGGTCAGCCTGGCCAGGTCGCGGGCCGCGACCCGTGCCCGCCGGGCGGCATCATGAACGTCCGCGCGCAGATCCGTGGCGACGCCGGAGACGTCCGCCGTGGGTGCGGCCAACTCGTTGGTTGAAACGCTCATCGTGTCAGGGTATCCGGGTGCCCGAAATGTAGCTGCGCCAGGACTAGCCTAGTCGGGTGACTGAGTTAGCCACGGTATGTGTCCTCGGCAGCGTCAACATGGATTTGACGTTGCGGGTGGAGGAGCTGCCCGCCCCGGGCGCGACGGTGCTGGCGACGTCGGCCCTGCCCGCCCCGGGCGGTAAGGGCGCCAATCAAGCCGTCGCCGCGGCGCGCGCGGGCGCCTCGGTGCAGTTCATCGGCGCCGTGGGCTCTGACGGTGCCGCACCAATGCTGCGATCTCACCTGGCAGACAACAACATTGGCCTAGACGGGCTCGTCGAGGTCGACGGGCCCAGCGGAATGGCCGCCATCACCGTGGAGGACTCCGGCGAGAACAGCATCGTGGTGGCACCCGGCGCCAACAGCGCGTTCACCTTGGATGAGAAGCTGCACAAGGACATCATCTGTTCGCACGATGTGTTGCTGTGCCAGCTGGAGATCCCGGTGCAGGTCGCGCTGACAGCGGCGCGGTGGGCCGCCGAGGCCGGAAAGCAATTCGTACTCAACGCCTCGCCAGCCCCTGTGCGCTCCCCGGACCTGGCCGAGCTGGCCTTTCGTGCGAGCGTGGTCGTCGTCAACGAGACCGAGGCCAAATCCTGGCTGTACCCGTCGCGGCACCTGGTGACCACCCTGGGCGACGAGGGATCGCGCTACCGCAGCCCTCAGGGTGAGATCACGGTTCCGTCGTATCCGGTGCGCCCCCTGGACACCACCGGCGCCGGCGATGTGTTCGCCGGTGTGCTGGCGGCCTGGTGGCCGCACGGAGCCGAGACGGCGCTGCGCCGGGCCAATGTGGCCGGTGCGCTTGCCACCCTGCGCTCAGGCGCCGGGAACTGCGCGCCGTCGGCCGCCAGGATCGAGCTGTCGCTCAAGGGGGCCTGAATCAGCGGACCGTCAGCACGGGGTTGCAGTAGCGCCAGGCGTCACGCTCGTAGGTCAGATACCAGTCGGAGGTGGTGGTCTTGGGCGCGTCGCTGCCCCACACCGACGACGTGGTCACCGTCGCCGTCGCGTTCTTGGCCTCGATGACGTTGACCTTGTCGATGTTGGTGACTGTCAGGTGCGCGTTCTCGCGCACTACCTGCACCGATGCCTGCCGGAAGGCGGCGGCGTCCTTGCGCTTGGCGGCGTCGAGCAGCTGATCGAGGGTCCCTTGCGAGAGCTTGGGGAACTTGGCGCACAGGTCCGACGGCTTGACGAAGTCGTCCCACGTGGGGATTCGCGACTCGTTGTTCGCCATTTCGCGATCGCGATACTTATCGCAGGTCAGGTCGCCGATCTTGTTGGTGTCGACATCGTTGTAGGCCTTTTCCCAGGCCCGCACATGTTCTGTCACCGCGTCGCGGTTGGGTGCCGCGTCGGCAATGGGAACGACGAAAGTTGCCAGTGCGGCAGCCGCTGCGGTGACGACGAGCGTGCGCTTCACGGTTCCCTCCCCTGGTTGGCAGTACTTCATGACGTTATCGCCGCAGGACACCGGGTCCGTTACGTGTGGGCTAGGCACCGCCGGTCGGCGGCGCGCAGTCCAGCCACTTTCCGTCTTCCTTGACGTACTTGACGGTCTGCTTCTCCTCGGAAGGTGTCTTGTTCCCGGAGGTGGTGGTGATCGTGATGTCTGCGGTGGCCTGGTCGCCCTTGATTTCGATGTTCTGGACATCGGTGACCTTGACGGTGATGAGCGATTTCAGCAGATTGCGCATCGCCGCTTGATACGCCTGCTCATCCTGGGCGACGAGGCTGTCGACCACGGCGTTGATGACGTCTTGCGGCACCGTCGGGAACTTCTGGGCCAGCAACCCCCGCAACGCATCGCCCGCACCGGGCACCGTGGCGATCTCAGGCGGTGCGATTTCGCTCATGGGCGGGATGGGCGGTCCGCTCTGGGCGGTCGCATCCCGATACTTGGCGCACTTGGTCTCGGCCAGCTTCGCGAAGTCGAAGCTGGCGGTGTAGGTGTTCTGCTGCGCAATCAGCGCCTTGATCTGATTCTCGTCGCGCGCGGTCGCGAGCGCCTCAGCGTTGGGCTGACCGTCTCCGTCCACCGTTTGCGTACACCCCACACCACCGAACAACAGTGCCACCAACAGCACCGCTCCGGTCCATCTCCGGCAAACCATGACAACCCTCGCTCGTATCGCCCACTCGTCTCCGAGCTAATTTCTATCAGTACAGATCAGCTCGTGCACCCTCACCGAGCAAACTTACCAGTGAATACGGTGCGCGGATCGTGCTCATGGGCGCCCCGGCCGAGCGGGAGCTTCTTAGCCCTCGGCGCCGGTCAGAGCCTCCAGCAGAGGCTCGTCGTTACCGATCGCCGTCTCAGTCTGCGTCGCTTCGGGTGTGCAGTCCTTCCAGAAGCCGTCCTCGTGCACGAACTTCCTCGGCTCGTTCCCGCGTCCAATGGTGTTACGGAACGCGATGGTCGCCTTGGCGGTATCGCCGGTCACCGTCACCTTGCTGACCTTGAAGGTCAGGTGCGCGAAGGTCTCCACCCAGAAACGGTGCCAGGCCGCCGACAGCGCCTGCTGGTCCTGGTTGTCCACCGCGGTCACAAAGTCCTCGACGGCGGTATCCGAGGCGAGCGGGAACACCTCGTGAACCTTCGCGCGCAGCTTCTTGAGGTTGGCCCCCTCCAGCCGGCCGACCTCTGGCGGGGTGAAGGACTGCTCCCAATTCGATTCGATCTTGTCCCGGACATCGGCGCAGAAGTACGACGCGTACTGGATCGCATCTACCGCCTGCAATGCCGAAAGCCGTCCGGCGGTGACATCCCGGATCTCGGTCTCATCGGCCGGCGCGGCACTTGCGACCGCGGTCTGTGCGACCAGCCCGATGGCTACGAAAAACGCGGCCAACCATGTGAAGACGCTCCTTGACACGATCATTGTCCTCCGATCTGGAATTTTCTCGTCCCTATCCCGCGGCACGCACATCGTCGATCGCACCGAGAAGCCCTTGGGGCGCTTCGCCCTTCAATGACGGCACCGCCGAGTCGGATTCCGCGGGAGGCGCCGTGCAGTCCTTCCAGTCGCCGTCCTCGCGAAGGAACTGCCATTGGACCGTGCCCGAGGCCCTGCCCAATCTGGCTTGAACCGTCACGTCCGCCTGGTCGCCGGTGATCTCCACCTGTCGCACCCGATAGGAGTAGTGGGAGAACTCTTCCCGAAGAATCCCCAGCCACGTCCGGTGATACGCGTCGCGGTCGCCGTCGGCAACGGCTTCGACGAAAGCATTGATCGCGGCATCCGACACCGACGGGAAGTTCTTGCGCAGCACCGACGTCAGACGCTTCGAGTTGGCGCCCTCAAGGTCCTCAAAGGGCGGCGGCGTGATGTTGCGTTGCATCCACGCTTCGTATGCGTCGCGGTGCTCGGCGCAGAAACTCTGCGCGTAGGCGGCAGGATCGAGCGCCCGCAGCGCGGTCAGCTCGGCGGCGACAACCTGCCGGATCTGGCTTTCGTCCGTCGATGTCGCGGCGGCAACTGCCGGCGGGCTCAGCACTCCAAGCACGAGTGCCACCGCACTCACGAATCCGGTGAATCGCCTAGCCATCGATAGCCTCCCCAAGCTGTGAACCAGCTGACAAGTTCTATCAGGCGCGGTTGCGATGCGCCACTCTTTCGAGCAAATGCGCGAAGCGCTCAGGTGACGAGGTCGTCGGCGTGTACGGCCGGGCGCCGCAGGTCCTCGGGCAGCTCACCGCTGGATCGGCCCAGCATGGTCGCCAATTCGGCCGCGTCATAGGCCACCACGCCACGGCCGACCATGGCGCCCTCGGCATCGCGAAGTTCGACGACATCGCCGCCGTGGAAGCGCCCGGATACCTCGGTGATCCCGGCGGGCAGCAACGAACGTCGTGAGGCCACCACCGCGCGTACGGCGCCCTCGTCCAGGGTCAGCGATCCGGTCGCCTCGGCCGCGTACCGCACCCAGAACTTGCGCGACGACATGCGTTGCGGTCGCGCGGCGAAGACCGTTCCGCAGGAGCCGTCCCCCAACGCGGCCGCCGCCTCCGTCGCCGAAGCCAGCAGCACCGGGACACCGGCGTCGGCGGCCAGTAACGCCGAGGAGAGTTTCGAGGCCATTCCCCCGGTGCCACGGGAACCACCCGGCCCGGCGATCACACCGTCCAGATCTTCCGGATCGGCCACCTCAGAAATGAAGCGGGCGTTCCCCTTTCGAGGATCAGAGTCGTAAAGCCCGTCGATATCGGAGAGCAAGATGAGCGCGTCGGCACCCACGAGATGGGCGACGAGCGCCGACAGCCGATCGTTGTCACCGAAGCGAATCTCGTTGGTGGCCACGGTGTCGTTCTCGTTCACGACAGCGACCGCGTGCAGCGCGCGCAGCTTGTCGAGCGTGCGCTGCGCGTTGGTGTGATGTACGCGCATCGAAATGTCGTGTGCCGTCAACAGCACCTGGCCCACGGTGCGCTGATAGCGCGCGAACGCCGCGCTCCAGGCACTGATGAGCGCAACCTGTCCCGCGCTGGCCGCCGCCTGTTTGGTCGCCAGATCTGTTGGGCGCTTGGTCAGTCCAAGCGGAACCATGCCGGCCGCGATGGCTCCCGAAGAGACGATCACCACATCGGATCCGGCCTTCATCCGGCCCTCGATGGCCTCGACGAGGTATTCCATCCGGTCGGCACTGAATGTTCCGGTCGCATCGGTGAGGGCAGCGGTGCCGACCTTCACCACGACGGTGCGTGCCGCCTGAATTGCCTGGCGCGCGTGCACACCTGTGGTCACTCCGGCTCCACCTGCCCGCGGCGTACCCTCCGGGCCTGTCGGCGCTCGGCCGCGCCCACACGGTCGGTCTTGTCGATACGGGCATCGGTGCCGCGCCCACTCATGGTCACATCGACACCCGCCGGGGTCTGTGGCTCCCAGTCAAAGGTCATATCGCCGATGGTCACCGCGCAGCCGGGCTGTGCCCCCAGCTTGAGCAGCTTGTCTTCCACTCCCAGGCGTGCCAGCCGGTCACCGAGATAGCCGACGGCCTCGTCGTTTTCGAAGTTGGTCTGACGGATCCAACGCTCGGGGCGCACTCCTCGGACCACGAACCCACCGGGGTTCTGCGGGTCGGGAGTCACCGAGAAGCCACTCTCGTCGACCGGGATGGGCCGAATGACGGGGCGGGTCTTCACCGGCGCGGGCTGTGCCGCGCGAGCCGCCTCGATCATCTCCCACAGCGCGAAGGTCAACGGACGCAATCCATCACGGGTCAGCGTGGACACCTTGAACACCGGCCAACCACGCTTGGAGACCTCTTCGGTGACGAAGTCGGCAAGCTCAGCAGCTTCGGGCACGTCAACCTTGTTGAGCACCACCGCGCGAGGCCGGTCGGCCAGATCACCCAGCACAGAATCAGCTTGCAACGTCGGCTGGTACCGCGCCAACTCATTTTCCAGGGCGTCGATATCGGAGACGGGGTCGCGGCCCGGCTCCAGTGTCGCGCAGTCGACGACATGAACCAGCACTGCGCAGCGCTCGATGTGCCGCAGGAACTCCAGACCCAGTCCGCGCCCGTCGGCAGCGCCGGGAATCAAGCCGGGGACATCGGCCATCACAAAGGAGTGCTCGCCGGTGGTGACCACGCCCAGGTTGGGCACCAATGTCGTGAACGGATAGTCGGCGATCTTTGGCTTGGCCGCAGAAAGGACCGAGACCAGCGAGGACTTACCGGCCGACGGAAATCCGACCAGCCCGACATCGGCGACGGTTTTCAGTTCGAGGGTGAGATCGGCTTCGGCACCGGCCTCACCGAGCAGGGCAAATCCGGGGGCCTTGCGGGCCCGGGACGCCAATGCGGCGTTCCCCAACCCGCCCCGGCCACCGGCGACCGCGTCGAAACGTGTACCGGCCCCGACCAAGTCGGCGAGGATACGGCCGTCATCGTCGAGCACCACGGTGCCGTCGGGCACCTTGAGGATCAGGTCGTCGCCGTTGGCGCCGCTGCGGTGGCCACCCATGCCCTGCGAGCCGTTGGGTGCCTGCACGTGCGGATGAAAGTGGAAGTCCAGCAGGGTATGCACCTGCGGGTCCACTTCCAGAATTACGCTGCCGCCGCGACCGCCGTTACCGCCATCAGGCCCGCCGAGTGGTTTGAACTTCTCACGGTGCACCGAAGCGCAGCCGTGACCACCGGTACCTGCCTTGGCATGGATGACAACGCGGTCAACAAAACGAGGCATGAAGCCTCCTTCACACTGTCCTGCGTCCGGTCATACACCGAACACAGAACACCAATTAAGCGTCGACCGGGAGGATGTTGACGACCCGGCGACCACGGCGTGCGCCGAACTCGACGGTGCCCGCGGAGGTCGCGAACAGGGTGTCATCGCCGCCACGCCCGACATTCACGCCGGGGTGGAAGTGGGTGCCGCGCTGACGGACCAGGATCTCGCCGGCCTTGACGAGCTGGCCACCGAACCGCTTGACGCCGAGCCGCTGTGCGGCGGAGTCACGACCGTTGCGCGAGCTGGACGCGCCCTTCTTGTGTGCCATGTGTCAGACGCTCCTACTTGATTCCGGTGACCTTGAGCACGGTCAGCCGCTGACGGTGACCCTGCCGCTTGTGGTAGCCGGTCTTGTTCTTGAACTTGTGGATGCGGATCTTCGGGCCCTTGGTGTGCTCGACGATCTCGCCGGTCACCGAGACCTTGGCCAGCTTGTCGGCGTCGGTGGTGACGGTGGCGCCGTCCACGACCAGGGCGACGGGCAGCTGCACCGAGGAGCCGGGCTCCGACTCGATCTTCTCGACCTTGACCAGGTCACCAACGGCAACCTTGTACTGCTTGCCGCCGGTCTTGACGATTGCGTAGGTCGCCATCGTTGCGTCTACCTCTGCTCTGCTGTTCGGACGCGCGCAACCAGGTCGGCTGACGCATCTGGATCGTGGGGCGGGCCCGCTCGGTTGTTCCACTGGGCCACATGCCGCGGGCCGGAAGCCTCGTGACAACTGCTCAAGGCTACGTGACCAGCGGGCTAAGGGTCAAACCGACACCCTCCGTGCGGCACTCTCGCAACCCGTTCGCACTCTCACGAGCCGTGATCGGCACTACACTCACCTCACCGAGCCCGGGACGTCGCTGATCAACCCTATAGGTCAGCCGGCGATCAGCTCCTCTGAGTGCGGAGGTAACGACGGTGCGCATGATCCGGCGCTATCTCTCGGCCGCCCTGGTCGCAGCCCTGCCCGTGTTGAGCCTGACCGCGGCACCGCCCTCCACCGCCGACTGCGTGAACGCCAACGGCACCACCTTGTGCGCACAAGGCGATGTGCGCGGCGGTGGCAGCACCACCTCGTCGACGCCGTATGTCCCCTACCCCTGCGAAAACGACTGGTACTGCGACAACTGGGGAATGGACGTCATCCTCGGATCCGAATACAGACCCCCCACCGTCAATCCGTCGCCACCGCCCGATTTCGGGCGCCCCGGCCGACCGGGAGGCGGTGGCGGAGGAGGCGGCATCGTCGGTCCACGTTGATCAATATTGTTCTCGCAGTGAAGAATTCGATTGCAGAGGAGTCACGATGACAGCATGGACCGCGGGCAGGGCAGCCGTGGTGGTACTCGGCGGGGTCGCCGCGCTGGCGCTGAGCGGACCCGCCATCGCCGCGGCCGATCCACCCAACTGCACCGCCGCCGACATGGCAGGTGTCGCAACGGGGGTATCGGCGGCCACGTCGACATACCTGTTCACACACCCCGACGTGAACGAGTTCTTCACAAGTCTCAAGGGTCAGCCCAAGGACCAGGTCCGCGACAAGGCACGGCAGTACCTCGACGAAAATCCGCAGGTCAAGGCGGATTTACAGGAGATCCGTCAGCCCCTCGGCGATTTCCGGGAACGCTGCAAGTAGTCGCAGGCCGGGCCTAGTGCTCGACCGGAGGCCCGGCCGCACGCGCGGCGGACCGCCTGCGCCGGGGCCGGGCGGGCGCCTTGGCAGCGGGCTCGGGTTCGGCTTCGGCCACCGCGGGCTCATCTGAGTCTTCGGAAGAAACCTCGGGCACGTCTACGGCCTCGGTGTCCTGCGCGACGTCACCGTCGGCGGGCTCGGGCGTCGTTTCCGGGTCGCCCGGAGTCGGCGCGCTCTGGACGATCTCGACAATCTCGTCGACCTCGTCGATCACGTCGTTATCCGGCACGTCCTCCGCCGAGACGCCCTCTTCGTCGTCCTCGTGGTGGCCGTTCGCCGCCGCCATCGCCTTGAACATCGGGTGCTCGCCCTGCGGGTGCGGTGGGGTGCGGGCGACCACTACTTCGGGCTCATCCGCCTTGCCCTTGCGGGAACGCTTGGCACGCCGCCCGGTCTCAGGCTTCTTGGCGCCGGTAGCGGCGGTGCCGGCGTTATCGACCGGGTCGACATGCAGCACGATGCCGCGCCCCGCGCAGTGCGCGCAGGTCGACGAGAACGCCTCGATGAGGCCCGTGCCGAGTTTCTTACGAGTCAGCTGCACCAGGCCCAGCGATGTCACTTCCGACACCTGGTGGCGGGTGCGATCGCGGCCCAGCGCCTCGGTCAGGCGCCGAAGCACCAGATCCCGGTTCGATTCGAGCACCATGTCGATGAAGTCGATGACGACGATCCCGCCGACGTCGCGCAGTCGCAATTGCCGAACGGTTTCCTCGGCCGCTTCCAGGTTGTTACGGGTGACCGTCTCCTCCAGGTTGCCGCCGGCACCCGTGAACTTTCCGGTGTTGACGTCGACAACCGTCATGGCCTCGGTGCGGTCGATGACGAGCGTGCCGCCGGAGGGCAACCACACCTTGCGGTCAAGCGCCTTGGCCAGCTGCTCGTCGATGCGGTGCACCGCGAAGACATCCGGACCGTCGGCGGGCTCATACCGGTTGATACGCGAAAGAAGATCTGGAGCAACGGTTTTCACGTATTCGTCGATGGTTTCCCACGCCGCATCACCTTCGATGATGAGCTTGGAGAAGTCCTCGTTGAACAGGTCGCGGACCACCTTGACCAGTACATCGGGCTCTTCGTAGAGCGCCATGGCGGCACCGGATGCTTTAGCGGAAAGGTCCGCCGAGCTCTGCTCGATGCCCTGCCACTGTTCTTGCAGCCGCTGCACGTCGGCGCGAATATCCTCTTCGCGCACACCTTCTGATGCGGTGCGAATGATGACGCCGGCATCCGAGGGGACGATATCGCGCAGGATCTCCTTGAGACGCTGCCGTTCGGTGTCCGGGAGCTTGCGGCTGATTCCGGTCGAGGACGCACCCGGCACGTACACCAGGTAGCGACCCGCCAGCGAGATCTGGGTGGTCAGTCGGGCGCCCTTGTGCCCCACCGGGTCCTTGCTGACCTGGACCAGGACGTAGTCGCCCGACTTGAGTGCCTGTTCGATCTTGCGGTTCGAACCGCCCAGACCGGCAGCGTCCCAGTTGACCTCACCGGCGTACAGCACGCCGTTGCGACCACGGCCGATGTCGACGAAGGCAGCCTCCATCGAGGGAAGTACGTTCTGCACCACACCGAGGTAGATGTTGCCCACCAGCGAGGCGGACGCGGCCGACGTCACGAAGTGCTCGACGAGCACACCGTCCTCCAGGACGGCGATCTGTGTATACCGGGCGCCCTCGTGCGGCGACTCGGTACGGGTCTTGTCCCGAACCACCATCACCCGGTCGACGGCCTCACGCCGGGCCAGGAACTCCGCCTCGGTCAGGATCGGTGGGCGGCGCCGTCCGGCATCCCGCCCGTCGCGGCGGCGCTGACGCTTGGCCTCCAGGCGGGTGGACCCGGAAATACCCTGAATCTCGTCGCCTCGCTCGGCGCGGGGCTTGCGCTCATGCACCACGGTGTTCGGCGGATCGTCTTCCGATGCGCTGTCACCCTCGTCACCACTTCCGGCCTTACGCCGGCGCCGGCGACGCCGCCGACGGCTCGCCCCCTCGGGCGTGTCGCCATCCTCGGCACTCGATTCATCGCCGTCTGCCGCAGCGACATCGCCATCAGCGTTCTCGGCAGCGTCCTCGTCGTCGGCGCTCTCGCCACCCTCGGCTGCGGAGTCCTCCGCGGATTCGTCGGAACCGTCGCCACCGGCCTGCTCACCACGGCCGCGTCCGCGCCCGCGACGTCCGCGCCGCCTGCGCCGGTTGGCCGGACGGTCACCGTCGCCCTCGGCCTCGGGATCGTCTCCGTCGCCGGAGTCCTCATCGACGTCCTCGGCGCTCGCCGCTACGGCGGACGCGTGGCGATCCTCCTGCGGCTCGGGAGCCTGCGGGGCCACGAAGAGCGGCCCGTAGTCGTACGCGGTGGGTCCCGCGGTCGCCGGTGCCGGTACTGCCGCAGCCTCGATGATGGTCGGCTCCGCGACAAGGATCGGCGCGGTCGGCGGGTTGTCGGGGTCCTCGGCCGGGCTTTCGGCGACAACCTTCGCCGGGGCCTCGGTCTGTGCCGGTGCCACGGTCTCCGCGGCAGCGGTCGGCTCCGCCTCGCCGGCAAGCGCCTCACGAACCTTCGCGGCGTCCTGCTTGTCGACGTTCGAATGGGGGCTGCGGGCGCGCCCGTCCAGCTTGGACAGCGCGTCGAGCACACGGCGGGTGGAGGTCCCGAGCACGCGCGCCAGGGTGTGCACCCTCAGCTTCTCGGGTAATTCTCCCTGCTCAGCAGGGGCTTGCGGGGTGTCCGGCGCTAGCGCGGCGTTGTCCCCTTCTGGAGCGCTGGTGTGTAGGTCTTCTGGTAGCTCATAATCGGCCACTTATTCTCCTCAAGCCCCCGGGCGCGTCCTTCAGACGCGGCCACGCGAGGGCTTTTCTCTCTATGTACCCGGGCTAGGTCCGGGTTTGTGGGGGTCTTGCTCCGAGCGATCCGTAGCTGCGATGCCGCAGTTCCGAACCCACCCAGTGCCTGGCTGGAATGATGGCTTGACGTGCTGCAATGGTAATCGCGCTCGCCGTGTCGTCATTCGGGTTTCCGGCCGGCCCCTATTGGGGTCGAAGTGCCGTGGCCCACACTCAGTATCCCATACGAATCAGACGGTGGGCACCAAGCCTGGAACCCGCGCGATCCGCAGGGTCACAAAACGAAGCGAGTGTGCGATTTACGTCGAGATTTCAGGAGAAACCGGCGCAAACCGCACACTCGCGGATTCAGATCAGATGGATTGGGTCAGAGGGCCGGGAACCAGAGCGCGATCTCACGCGCCGCCGACTCAGGTGAGTCGGATCCGTGCACCAGGTTCTCCTGGGTCTCCAGGGCGAAGTCGCCGCGGATGCTGCCGGTCGCAGCCTTCTCGACGGGATCCGTGCCACCGGCGAGCTGACGGAAGGCGGCGATGGCACGCGGCCCCTCCAGCACGGCTGCCACCACGGGCCCCGAAGTGATGAATTCCAGTAGCGAGCCGAAGAACGGCTTGTCCTTGTGCTCGGCATAGTGCGCGCTTGCCAGCGACTCATCGACGTTCTTGAGCTCAAGGGCAGCCAGCGTCAGGCCCTTGCGCTCAATACGGTTCAGCACCTCACCGACAAGTCCCCGTCGCACACCATCGGGCTTGATCAAAACCAGCGTCCGCTCAGTCACGGGCGACAGCCTACTGGTCGGTAGTAGTCCCCCGCTGACCCGGCAGCTCCCCGCGGCCCTGACGGTCACGAACCTGGTTGCGCATGTACCAGATCAGCAACCAGACACCCAGAAACAACAGCCCGACGAAGCCAATGGCGGCGTGCACGAAGAAACCTGCCACCAGCACCACCTGGAGTGCCAAGTTGGCCTGAAGCGCCCACGGCCGGCCCTGCATGCCCGAGAGCAGGATCATGGCGACGGCGACCCCGATGAGGTAGATCAGCGACAGCGGCGAGAGCCCGCCGCCCACCATCTTGACCACCGGTACCGCCAACAACACCACGATGGTCTCCAGGATGAGCGTGCCCGCCATCACCCCACGAAATCCCCGCCAAGGGTCAACCGGAGCTTGGCCGTCTTTCTCCTGGTTCTCGCCCTCGGGGTTGCTCACTGCGGGTCCTTTCCGAACAGTGTCCGTGCCGCACCCGCGGTGACGACCGACCCGGTGATGACGATGCCGGTGCCGGAAAAGCCTTCCGCTCCCCCATCTTCGGCGGCCTCCTCCACCATCGCGGTGGCGGTTTCGATGGCGTCGAGCAATGTGGGCGCAACGACAACGCGGTCCTCACCGAAGAGTTCCAGAGCGATACCGGCCAAGGCATCCGTCTCTAATGCACGCGGAGAACCGTTGTGTGTCACCACAATCTCGTCGAACGCAGGCTCGAGGGCGGCGAGAATCCCGGGCACGTCCTTGTCGGCCATCACACTGATCACACCGACCAGACGCCGGAAATCGAACTCGGACTGCAGGGTGTCCGCCAACGCGGCCGCACCATGGGGATTGTGCGCGGCGTCCAGGAAGACCGCGGGCGCACTGCGCACTCGCTCAAGCCGCCCGGGAACGATTACCGACGCGAATCCTGCTCGTATCGCATCGATATCGAGCTGACGGTCGCTGCCCGCACCGAAGAACGCCTCCACCGCGGCCAGCGCGACGGCCGCGTTATGCGCCTGATGCTCACCGTGCAGCGGCAGAAATATCTCCGGGTAGACCCCGCCGAGCCCCTGCAGTTCGAGCACCTGCCCGCCCACCGCGACCTGGCGCGACAACACCGAGAACTCAGAGCCTTCGCGAGCCACGGCCGCATCCGCTTCCACGGTTTGGCGCAGCAGCACCTCCATCGCCTCGGGGGCCTGCTGGGCGATAACCGCAACCGTATCGGGACCCGCCTCACCGGTCATCGCATCAAGCTTGTGCCGCTTGATGATTCCGGCCTTTTCATTGGCAATGGAGGCAAGGTCCGGGCCCAGGAACTCGACGTGGTCGATACCGATCGGAGTGATGACGGCGACCGGGGCGTCGATGATGTTGGTGGCATCCCAACGCCCGCCAAGCCCGACCTCCACCACGGCGATATCGACGGGCGCGTCCGCGAACGCCACAAACGCCATGGCGACCAGCACCTCGAACTTGCTCATCGCGGGCCCGCCCTGCTCCTGCGAGCGCTTGTCCACCAACTCCACGAACGGCTCGATCTCGGAGTAGATCTCCACGTACTTTGCCGGTGAGATCGGTTGGCCGTCAATGGCGATGCGTTCGACAGCCGACTGCAGATGCGGGCTGGTGGTTCGTCCGGTGCGCCGGTGCAGTGCCGTCAGCAGCGCGTCGATCATCCGCGTCACCGACGTCTTGCCATTGGTCCCGGCGACATGGATACACGGATACGCCCGCTGGGGCGAGCCCAGCAGTTCCATCAGCGCGACGATGCGGTCGGTGGACGGCTCGATCTTCGTTTCGGGCCAGCGCTGGTCAAGCAGATACTCGATCTGCAGCAGGGCCGCGATCTCGTCGGGAGTGGGCTCGATGCCCAATGACTCGCTCACGCCAGCCCTGCCAAACGCGCGGTGATCCGCTCGACCTCCTCGGTGGCCACCTGCTGACGAGCCCGAATCTTCTCGACGACGGCGTCAGGCGCCTTTGCCAGGAACGCATCGTTGCCCAGTTTGCTTGTGGTGCCATCGAGTTCCTTGCGCGCGGCAGCCAGATCCTTCTCCAACCGTCGCCGTTCCGCCTCGACGTCGACGGTGCCGGAGGTGTCGACCTCGACGGTCACGGTGGCGCCGGACAGTCGGACCTCCACCGAGGCCGTCGGGCTGAAACCGTCCTCGGCCGGGGTCAGCCAGGCCAATGACGTCACGGCGGCGAGCTGGCCGTCCAGGCCGGCAGCCGAGACACCGGCGAGGCGGGCCGCGACCTTCTGCCGGTCGCCCAGACCCTGATCGCTGCGGAACCGGCGGACCTCGGTCACCAGCTTCTGCATGTCGGCGATGCGTTGCACGGCAACATCGTCCAGCTCGATCCCGGATTCGGTTGGCCACTCAGCGATGACCACCGACTCCCGGCCGGTGACCGTCTTCCACAGCACCTCGGTGACGAACGGAATCACCGGATGCAGCAGCCGCAGCAGGGTATCCAGCACCGTAGCCAGCACAATGCGGGTGCTGTCGGGCTTCTCGGCCAACTGCACCTTGGCCAATTCCAGGTACCAGTCACAGAACTCGTCCCAGGCGAAGTGATACAGCCCCTCGCAGGCCACGCTGAATTCGTAGCGATCGAGCGCGGTGTCCACCTCGGCCCGCACCTGTTCGAGGCGGCCCAGGATCCACCGGTCGGCGTCGGTGAGCTCGGCGGCGTCGGGCAGCTCACCCAGCGCGGCACCGTTCATCAACGCAAATCGGGTGGCATTGAACAACTTCGTGGTGAAGTTGCGCGAGGCGCGTGCCGCGTCCTCGCCGATGGACAGGTCACCGCCGGGGCTGGCGCCACGGGCCAGAGTGAAGCGCAACGCATCCGCGCCGAACATCTCCACCCAGTCCAGCGGGTCGATGCCGTTGCCCTTGGACTTGCTCATCTTCTGGCCGAACTGGTCGCGGATCAGACCATGCAGGAAGACGTTGTCGAAGGGCACCTTGCCCCCGTGCAGCACCGGGTCGCCGGCCACGAAGGTGCCGAACATCATCATCCGAGCCACCCAGAAGAAGATGATGTCGTATCCGGTGACGAGAACGCTTGTGGGATAGAACTTCTCCAGCTCCGGGGTGGCATCGGGCCATCCCATGGTGGAGAACGGCCATAGCGCCGAGGAGAACCAGGTGTCGAGCACATCGGGGTCCTGCACGTAACCTTCGGGCGCGGTCTCGTCAGGTCCCAGACACACGATCTCACCGTCCGGGCCATGCCAGATGGGGATGCGGTGGCCCCACCACAGCTGGCGAGAGATGCACCAGTCGTGCATATCGTCGACCCAGGCGAACCAGCGCGGCTCCAGGCTGGCCGGGTGAATCACGGTGTCACGGTTGCGGACCGCATCGCCGGCGGCCTTTGCCAGCGACTCGACCTTGACCCACCACTGCAGGGAGAGGCGTGGCTCGATCGGTTCACCCGAGCGCTCCGAATGGCCGACGCTGTGTAGGTACGGGCGCTTCTCGGCAACGATGCGGCCCTGCTCGGCCAGCGCCTCGCGCACCTTCACCCGCGCCTCGAACCGGTCCATCCCGTCGAATTGCGTTCCGCTGTCGCAGATGCGGCCATGGATGTCCATGATGGTGGGCATCGGCAAGCCGTGTCGCAAGCCGATCTCGAAGTCGTTCGGGTCGTGGGCGGGCGTGACCTTGACCGCGCCGGTGCCGAATTCGGGGTCGACGTGGGTGTCGGCGACGATCGGGATGCTGCGGTCCTGGAACGGATGCGGGAGCTCGGTGCCGACGAGATGCCGGTAGCGCTCGTCATCGGGATGCACAGCGATCGCGGTGTCACCCAGCATCGTTTCCAGACGCGTGGTCGCCACCACCAGGTGCGGCTCATTGTCGTCGAGGGAGCCGTATCGGAAGGACACCAGCTCGCCCTCGACCTCGTCGTACTTGACCTCTAAGTCCGATATCGCGGTCTTCAGCTCGGGCGACCAATTGACCAGCCGCTCGGCCCGGTAGATCAGCCCGGCGTCGAAGAGCTTCTTGAAGATGGTGCGCACCGCGCGGGACAGGCCCTCGTCCATGGTGAATCGATCGCGGCTCCAGTCCACGCCGTCACCGAGACGACGCATCTGCCCGCCGATGGTGCCGCCGGACTCACGCTTCCAGTCCCACACCTTGTCGATGAACAGCTCGCGACCGAAGTCTTCTTTGGTCTTGCCGTCGGCGGCCAGCTGCTTTTCCACCACCGATTGGGTGGCGATGCCCGCATGGTCCATGCCCGGCAACCACAGCACCTCGTAACCCTGCATACGTTTGCGGCGGGTCAACGCGTCCATGAGGGTGTGGTCGAGCGCGTGGCCCATGTGCAGGCTGCCGGTGACGTTTGGGGGCGGCAGCACAATCGAGTAGCCAGGCTTGTCGCTGATGGGATCGGCGGTGAAGTATCCGGCGTCCACCCAGCCCTGATAGAGATCCGCCTCTACCGCTCCCGGGTCCCATGAGGTGGGCAGGGAGCTGGCGGCGTTCGTATCAGGGCTTTGGGTCACCCATCAGATTCTAGGGTTGTCTGTCGCGCCCATTTTCACGGGCGTTTTCTCGCGCCCAGAGATGACGAAACCACCCGGCGAACAACGCACCGGGTGGTTTCGTGTGAAGGTGTGCGGCGGTGCGGCTACTTCTTGCCGCCGAGGAGCCCGCCCAGGATGCTGCCGAGGGCGTCGCTCCCGCCCTTGCTGCCGAGCACGCTGCCCAGGATGCTGCCGAGCGGGTTGTTACCGCCCGCGGCGGCCCCGCCACCGACGGCGCTGCCGAGGATGTTCCCCAGGATGTCACCGATGCCGCCGCTGGCCGCGGGGGCCTCGGCGGGCGCGGGCGCGGCGCCGCCACCGGTGAGCTTCTTGGCCACGAAGGCCAGGACGATCGGGGCGAGAATCGGGAGCAGCTGCTTGATCAGGTCGCTGTTACCCGCACCGGCACCGGCCAGCTTCTGGGCGACATCGTCGGCGTTGTTGTCGCCGAACAGCGAGGCGACCACCGCGCTGCCCGCGTTCTGGTCGACGTCCTCAACGTTGACTCCGCCGTCGAGGAGAGTGCTCGGGGCGCTGCTGACATTGGCCTGCAGATCGGCGGCCTTGTCCGGATCGTCCGCATTGGCCTGCAAACCGCCGACCAGCAGCGGAACCACGGATTTGATCGCCTTGTCGGCCGTCTCGTTGTCGACCCCGAGCTTCGCTGCGATCTGGTCGGTGGGAATCTCGTTGAGCAGCTCGTCGAGTGTGGCCATGGGTCTCCTCCTAGATAACTGGGGTTTGGTAAACCTTAGCCAAGCAGATCAGCCCCGAGTGAACGAATGCCGAACATCACAACCCCAGACCCTTTACCGCTGTGGGGTCCACCCATAACGTCGAGCTATGAGCGACCACATCGTCGTGGTTGGTGCCGGTATCGCCGGCCTTGCCACCGCAGTCGCGTTACAACAGTCCGGACGTGATGCCATCGTTCTCGAGGACCGCGACGGCTCCTCTGCCGGATACGCGATTACCTTGTGGCCCAACGCACTAGCAGCCTGCGATGCCCTCGGCGTCGGGGATGATGTACGTGATGTGAGCGCGCGCGTGGAGGCCGGCATGGTGCGCTGGCACGACGGACGAATACTGCGAGAGCCCCCGAACGGACAGCTCACCAAAGCCATGGGCGAGCCGGTGGCAGTCACCGAACGCAATCAACTCCTGGCGATTCTGTCCGCCCGGCTGGCACCCGGGACGGTGCGCTACGGCGCCCGGGTGAGCAACGTTCGGGATGGGCTGCACGGAACTTCTGTCGAGCTTGCCGACGGTCATTCACTGACCGCCGCCGCGGTCGTCGGAGCCGACGGAATCGGATCGTTGGCCGCGCAGTATCTCAACGGGCCGCTGTCCTTCCGATACTCCGGATACACCGCGTGGCGCGGCGTCGCCGATATCGCGATTTCGGATGAGCTGGCTGGGATCACCGTAGGCCCGGGGATCGAGTTCGGCCACCTGCCGATGCCCGGCGGCCGCACTTACTGGTTCGCGGGCGAACGATCACACGAAGCACAACGCGCATCCGGCCGCGAAATCGACTATCTGACAGGAAAGTTCGCCGAGTGGGCGAAGCCCATACCTGACCTGCTGAGCCAGAGCGGTGAGTCCTCGGTGCTGCGTGGCGATATCTACGATCGCGGACGACTGCGGCGAATCACCGGCGGCAGGGTGGTGCTGGTGGGCGACGCCGCGCATCCGATGCGACCGCACCTGGGTCAGGGTGGATGCCAGGCGCTCGAGGATGCCGCGGTACTCGGAGCCGCAGTGTCTGAACGATCCTCTCTCCCCAGTGCTTTCCGCGAGTACGCGCGCAGACGAAAGTCGCGCACCCGCACGGTGGTTGCCCGCAGCCGCCAGATCGGACACGCGACATACGCACGGCCCGCGGCGTTGAGTGGGTTGTTGATGCGCGCTTCGGGACGGATACCCGCCTCCTTGTTCTGGCGACAGCTGCAGAACATCGCGGGATATGACGCATCTGACATCACGGTTCACCCATAGGATTCCCTTGTGTCCCACCCCGAGCCCGCGCCTAGCGCCAGCCTCAAGGACTTCTGTATCGACGCGATACAGCCCGTTCCCGTCGCCAAGTTCTGGGCGGCGGCCATCGGCGGCGAGGCCGATATCGACGAGGCCGGTGAGGCGCTGATCCGGCGCGGCAAAGACGTGGACATCTGGGTCAATCGCGTCCCGGAGGCCAAGTCCGTCAAGAACCGTGTGCATTTCGATGTCTACGCCCGCGCTGCCGAAGATCTCGTCGCGTTGGGCGCGACGGTGCTGACGCAGGAGCCGGAATGGGTCGTGATGGCCGACGTAGAGGGCAACGAGTTCTGTGCGTTTCTGGACCCCGAACTCGAAAGTGATACGCCCGCAAAACTCTTCGCGGTGTGCACCGATAGTGACAAACCCGTCGAAATCGCTCGGTGGTGGCATGAGCTCGTGGGTGGAACGATTACACCCGGGCCCGACGGCACACTGCGATGGCTGCGTGGCGCCGCTGGCTGGGGTGAGCTGATCTGGAAATTTGTCCGGGTTGCCGATGAGCGCGTGGTGAAGAACCGCTGGCACTGGGATGTTCGCGCCGATGCCGCTGCATTGGTGCACGACGGCGCCCGCGCGCTGCGCGGCCCCGATACCGATATCCGCTGGACCGTGCTGACCGACCCGGATGGAAACGAGTTCTGCGCCTTCGGTTAGGCCGCCAAGCCCGCCTTCGGTTAGGCCGCCAAGCCCGCCTTCGGTTGGGTGCGCTTGCCCGGAGTCGCCAGGGCCGCTGCGATCGCGGTCGTCAACGGAACAGACAGCACCAAGGCGATACCACCGACCGCGGATCGGGCGATCTCGATCGCCACACCCTCACTGGTCAGCACATCCCCCAGGGATCGATTGGCGACACTGAACAACAACATGAGCGGTAGCGAGTTACCCGCATAGGCGAGCACGAGGGTGTAGACCGTACTGGCGATGTGATCGCGCCCCACCCGCATGGCACCGAGGAACACGTCCTTGCGCGTAGAACCGTCGCCCAGCTCTGCCAGTTCGAAGACCGTTGAGGCCTGCGTGACGGTCACATCGTTGAGGACACCGAGCGAACCGATGATGAACCCGGCCAGCAGCAGCCCCGATATCGACACTCCCCCCATGTACGCGGCGACTTCGTTGTTCTGCTCGTCGGACAGACCGGTCAGGTGCGTCACCTCGATGACGACCCAGGACAGGGCCGCCGCGAAAAGCATCGCGGTGAGCGTGCCCAGGAGCGCCGCACTGGTACGCATGCTGACACCGTGGGCAAGGTAGATGACCACGAACAGGATCGTCGCCGACGCGACCAGGGCCAGCGGCAAGGCGGGCCCGCCGTCCCGCAGCGCCGGAAGCAGGAACACCGCCAGCACCAGGAACGCCACCAGGATGCCCACCAACGCACGGAGCCCACGCCAGCGCGCCACCAGGCAGATGACGATCGCGAACGCCGCGGCGACGGCGACCAGCGGCCAGGTGCGTTCGTAGTCGTAGAAGCTGTAGGTGGTGGCGCCCTGCGCGTCGACCTGTCTGGTGATCCGGATGTGCTCGCCTGCGGCAAGAGTCGGTTGTCCCCCGCCAGAGGTGAATTCCAGCTGGGTCTTCGCACCCGAATTCGGGCCGGACGTGATGGCGATCAGGTCGAGCGCACATGTTGATTCGGGGGTCTGTCCCCCGGTGGGATCGGCGGTCAGAACCTGCCCGGTGGATGGACTGCCGCATTCGCCGAGGCGCGTCGAGAGCACGGTGCCCGACTCCGTGGTCACCGCGCCACCGTGCGCGTTTTGGTAGGGCAGCGGAATGTCCACGGTGCGGTGCTCAGGCCACAACGTCACCAGCCCGATGAGAACCGCGACGCCCATCGCGGCGAGCAGGCCCACCACGATCCGGGCCGCGTTGGATCCGAGAGGCGCCGGCCCTGTCGACATCGCGTGGGAATGGCTATGAGAATGCGACACGCCTGTCAGGGTAGAGGTGGCAACGCATTCAGCTCCGCCTCTGTGTTCACGTTCACGACCCAATTCGGGTCGGATATCGAAATTCGTTGCGCACCAACGTGCTCAACGAGTGCGCCGAGTCGGCGTTCCCCGGCAGTGGTCAATTCATCAATGGTGTCGCATAGGCCTACGTCATAGACGGCGGCCAGGTAGTGATCCCGGCCCTCGGCAGCGGCAAGGACGATGCGGCCGGTGCCGGTCGCGAGCTCCTCGATGAGTGCCGCGCGCACCAGCGGCATATCGACGGCGCAGACAAAGGCTCTGCGCGCGCCCACGTGCGCCGCGGCCCGTAGCCCCTGCCCCAGCGCCACCAGTGGACCCTGGCCGGGCTCACGGTCGTCGATGATGACCGCGTCCACATCGGCAATGTCCTGAAACGGAGCGCGCACCACGATTACCGGTGCGCATCGTGAACCCACCGTCCGCACGATGCGTTGTGTCAGCGTCTGCCCACCCCAGCGGATGGCCGCCTTGTCGCGCCCCATACGGCGCGACGCCCCGCCGGTGAGCACCACCGCCGCGAGTTGGTTCATGGAAGAAAGGTACGCACAGATGCCAACAAGCCACCAAGAGGCGGGTCACCGAAGGTTCCGCTCTTGATGGCTTGTTGAAATAGATCTCTGTTGCTCGGGGTCTAGCCGCGCCGTCCGCAGACGGGCCATGCGCCGATGCCCTGACGGGCCAGCACGTTCTCGGCAATCCGGATCTGCTCCTCGCGCGAGGCGAGGTGCGGGGAGCCGGAGCCGCCGTTGGCACGCCAGGTGCCCATGTTGAACTGCAGACCGCCGTAGTAGCCGTTTCCGGTGTTGATTCCCCAGTTGCCACCGGACTCGCAGTTGGCGATGGCATCCCAGTTGACCGGATCCGCACTCGCTGTTCCAGCCAGTGCCAGCGGAGCCGCGACAAGTGCAGCGGCCAGGGCCCCGAAAGCAGCACGCGTGGTAAGCGTTTTGCGGATGTAATTCATGTCGTTCCTCTCGCCGGGTACGCACCGAACACCACCCGCCAGCGGATACCGCAGCGGGTCTGGTTCACCTCCAGGCGAGGTGGACATCTTCGTCGGATCGCGCCGTCTCGGTCGGGCGCGACAAGGGAGGCGGCTGCTGCCTCACCGGCTCGTGGTGGCCGGCGGCCAGACCGCCTCGCGGCGTTCTAGGCCCCATTTGCACACAGGGTTCACGGTTCGGAGTTTTGCTCCGATTTGTAGACGTGTCGGACCGTACGGAACCACTCAGCGAAAGTCATCTCACGACACGCACATCCCAAACCAATAACGAAACAATTACAGAGCCAATCTTCAGCGACTAACCCCAGGTCGCTTAGGAAATTCTCAGGTTCTCTTAGGATCGCCCTCACCTGCGAAAAGTGAGTCAGATCACGCAGATTTTGTGAGCCGCGCCACGAATGTGGCAAATCACTCAAGTAACATTAGGAACTTTAACAACACACGGCGTGGCGAATTGACAAGTTCACTCTATTCACTCTGTTATCAATTGCACCACTATTTGCCATTTATCAATTGCGGCACACTATTAACGAGGAACCAATGCGGCCATTCCCCCGCCTTGGTGGCCAATGCAAGTGAGACACGCTGATATGCAGACTGATTCGCCGCGCGGATGCCAAAAGCTCAGTGCGCGAGCACCATACGCGACGTGACTGCCGCAGCGGCAGCATTTACCACTGTGCCGCTCAGAACCACTTGCAGCAGAGGTCTTTTCAGCGCTACCGGGCTAGCAGCGCAATGCGACGACAGCGATCTTGCGCGAAGTCACCGGGACGGTGGTCGGATAGTTCTGCGCATCGCGGCCCGCCCCCACATCCGTCACCGGAGACTGCTTCTCCACAGAGGTGACCGTGCACTTGCTCAGGTCGCCACCCCCGCTTCGAGTGATGATCACCCGATACCCGTTGGCCTTGAGCTCGTTGATGACATCGTTGGCGTTGCCGCCCGACGGAGCGGCTGCCGCGGTGTCTGCGCCCCCCAACGAGACACCGATCATCGCCACTACTGCTGCTATCGCAATCAGCGACTGCCTCACGGCCTTCTCACCTCGCATCTAGGGCATGAAGGTTGCGTTCCACACCGGCGGCCCGGAACATCAACGTCCCTGCATCCTACGAGAGCAACCGCACATTGCGCGCGAGGAGACGCCGAAGCATCCGAACGAGCGGACGACAAAGAAGCCAAAATGCGTGCTGCCGACGCTATTTCCTCGGCAGCACGCCAGCACCTAGCTGACGGTCCAGGTGTCGCGACCGGTCAGCAGCGCCTGCAGCGCCGCGGTGTCGCTCGGCTTGGCGGCCGCAGCGGTGGTCAGCTGCTCACGGGCCAGATCGTCGTACGTCGGCCGCTGCACGCTGCGGAATACACCCATCACGGTGTGCTCCAGATCCTGCTCGGACAACCGCGACAGCGCGAAGGCGTAGGCCGGATCATCCGAGTGCGCGTCGTGCACCACGATGTCCTCGGCCTTCACATCCGCGGTCTTGGCTACTTCGAGTCCGAAACCCGAACGGATGACGCAGAGTTCGCCCTCGGCACCGAAGGTGATCGGCTCGCCGTGGCTCACGTTGATGACGCGCTGCTCGGCGCCTTCCTTACGCAGCAGGTCAAAGGACCCGTCGTTGAAGATCGGGCAGTCCTGCAGGATCTCGACCAGGGCCGAACCGCGGTGCGCCGCCGCGGCACGCAGCACCTCCGAGAGACCCTTCTTATCCGAATCCAGGGCCCGTCCCACGAACGTGGCCTCGGCCCCCAGGGCCAGCGACACCGGGTTGAAGGGGTAGTCCAGCGAACCCATCGGGGTCGACTTGGTGACCTTGCCGGTCTCCGAGGTCGGCGAGTACTGGCCCTTGGTGAGGCCGTAGATCCGGTTATTGAACAACAGGATCGTCAGGTTCACGTTGCGGCGCAGGGTATGGATCAGATGGTTACCGCCGATGGACAGCGCGTCACCGTCACCGGTCACCACCCATACCGAAAGGTCCTCGCGAGCCAGCGCCAGGCCCGTCGCGATGGCCGGGGCACGCCCGTGGATCGAGTGCATACCGTAGGTATCCAGGTAGTACGGGAACCGGCTCGAGCAGCCAATGCCGCTGATGAACACGATGTTCTCGCGCTTGAGCCCGAGCTCCGGCAGGAATCCACGGATGGTGTTGAGGATGACGTAGTCACCGCAACCGGGGCACCAGCGCACTTCCTGATCGGAGGTGAAGTCCTTCGACTTCTGCTCCACATCGGTGGTCGGCACCAGAGCATTGGCCGTCAGGCCCAGATCGGTACCGGCCAGGCCACTGATTCCGTTGATTCCGTTCAAAACGTCAGTCATGCTCGATCCCCTACGGCCACCGCGGATTCACGCGCGAGAACGGCCTTCTGGCTTTCCTTTTCGGCGAGCGACCCGTCCAGGGCCGCATCGATGATTTCTTCGACCTCATCAGCGAGGAAGGCCATGCCCTGCACCTTCGTCACCGACTGCACATCCACCAGGAACTTGCCGCGCAGCAGCAGCGACAACTGTCCGAGGTTCATCTCCGGCGCGACGACATTCGGGTACTTGCGCAGCACCTCGCCCAGGTTCCCCGGGAACGGATTGAGATGGCGCAGGTGAGCGTGAGCCACCTTGAGTCCCTTGCGGCGGGCGCGCCGGCATGCCTCGCCGATGGGGCCGTAGGAGCTGCCCCACCCGATCATCAGCAGTTGTGCGTCACCGGTGGGATCGTCAACCTCCAAGTCCGGCACGCTGATTCCGTCGACCTTGAGCTGGCGCAACCGCACCATCAAGTCGTGGTTGGCCGGGTCGTAGGAGATGTTGCCCGAACCATTGGCCTTCTCCAGGCCACCGATACGGTGCTCCAGGCCCGGAGTACCCGGAACGGCGAACTGGCGGGCCAGCGTCTCCGGATCTCGGTTGTAGGGCGCGAAATCCTGATCAGGTGAGGCGAAGGTGTGCTCAATCGCCGGATAGCTCGCGATGTCCGGGATGGCCCACGGCTCAGAGCCGTTGGCGATCGCGCCATCGGACAGGATCATCACCGGAGTCCGGTAGGTGAGCGCGATCCGCACCGCCTCTACGGCGATGTCAAAGCAGTCCGAGGGCGAACGCGGAGCGAGCACCGCAATGGGCGATTCGCCGTTGCGGCCGTACAGGGCCTGCAGCAGGTCGGCCTGCTCGGTTTTGGTGGGCAGACCCGTCGACGGTCCGCCACGCTGCACATCGATCACCAGCAGCGGCAGTTCCGTCATCACCGCAAGACCCACTGCCTCGCTCTTGAGCGCCACACCGGGACCGGAGGTGCTGGTGACGCCCAGGGCGCCACCGAACGAAGCCCCCAGGGCTGCACCGATTCCGGCGATCTCGTCCTCGGCCTGGAAGGTCAGCACACCGAAGTTCTTGAGCTTGCTCAGCTCGTGCAGGATGTCCGATGCCGGGGTGATCGGGTAGGTGCCGAGCACCACCTGAGTCTTTGCAAGCTGGCCGGCGGCCACAACGCCGTAAGCCAAGGCTGTGTTACCCGAGACCTGCCGGTACTCGCCGGCGGGCAGCGATGCCTTCGCCACCTCGTAGGTGGTGCCGAAGGCCTCCGTAGTTTCGCCGTAGTTCCAGCCGGCACGGAAGGCCAGGATGTTGGCCTCGGCCACATCGGGCTTCTTCGCGAACTTCTCACGCAGGAACTGCTCGGTGCCCTCGAGTGGGCGGTGGTACATCCAGGACAGCAGCCCCAACGCGAACATGTTCTTAGTGCGTGCGCCGTCCTTCTTGGAGACTCCGGCAGGCTCGACGGCGCCGAGCGCCAGCGTGGTCATCGGAACCTGGTAGACGACGTAGTCCGACATGTCGTCGTGCTCCAGCGGGTCGGACTGGTAGCCGACCTTGGCCAGGTTGCGCTTGGTGAACTCATCGGAATTGGCGATCACCATGCCGCCACGCGGCAGGTCGCCGATGTTGGCCTTGAGCGCCGCCGGATTCATCGCCACCAGCACGTCGGGCCGGTCGCCCGCGGTGAGGATGTCGTAGTCGGCAATCTGGATCTGGAAGGACGAAACACCGGGGAGCGTGCCCTGAGGGGCCCGGATCTCGGCGGGATAGTTCGGCTGGGTCGCGAGGTCATTGCCGAAGACGGCAGCCTCAGAGGTGAATCGGTCTCCGGTGAGCTGCATACCGTCACCAGAATCTCCAGCAAACCGGATGACGACCTTTTCCAGCTTCTCCGATACGGCTCCGTCGCCCACCGGTGACCTACCTTTCACGACGAACTCTGGCGGTGACGGTACGTGCGCCACCATTTCGCAGAGTTTTCTGTCACTCTTGGTACCGATTATTGCACTTTCACGCCGCTGACCTTGACGAGGGCATACCCGCAGGCACAGAACTTGACACCTGTCGAGTTCTCCCCTGCCGCCTGGCCAGTGCCGTTGCCTCACTACCCGCCAGTAGACGTGAGGCAAATCACAAGGAGAGGCCAAGCATCTGCTTGGTTACCTCTCGGCGCCGTCACCGCAGGCCAGCCATCCGAGGGTTGCGGCACCCCGGCTCGACAACGGGTCCAGAATGAGAAGCATGACCGGGCACCGGATACCGACGGTTGGCCACTACGAGGAAGCCGGACGGGGCGAGATCGGCGAACCCGATATCGCCGTCACCGGCGCGAAGGACGTCGCCGCGGGAATGACCGCGGTCGGCGTTTCCCTGCAACGCGGCCTCGAACAGATGGGTCCATTGCGCACCGTCGCAACGCTGTCCAAGCTGAATCAACGTCACGGCTTTGACTGTCCCGGATGTGCCTGGCCGGAAACACCGGGACACCGCAAACTCGCCGAGTTCTGCGAGAACGGCGCCAAGGCAGTCGCCGAAGAGGCCACCAAACGCACGGTCACCCCTGAATTTTTCGCCCAGCACTCGGTCGAGGAACTCCGCGAACTCCCCGAGTACTGGCTCAGCCAACAAGGCCGTCTCACCCACCCCATGGTGCTGCGCCCCGGTGAATCCCATTACCGGCCCATTGATTGGGACGACGCGTACGCGCTCATCGCCGATGAGGTCAGGGCGGCCGCCGACCCGGACCGGCTGGTTTTCTACACCTCCGGGCGCACCAGCAATGAGGCCGCGTTCTGCTACCAGCTGCTGGTCCGCAGCCTGGGTACCAACAACCTGCCCGACTGCTCCAACATGTGCCACGAGTCCTCGGGCACCGCGCTGACGGACTCGATCGGAATCGGCAAGGGCTCGGTGTCGGTACCCGATATCGAGCACGCGGACGTCATTCTCATCGCGGGCCAAAATCCCGGCACCAACCATCCGCGCATGCTTTCGGTGCTGGAGAAGGCAAAGGCCAACGGCGCCAAGATCATTGCCGTCAACCCGCTCCCCGAGGCCGGACTGCTCCGGTTCAAGGACCCGCAGAAGGTCAACGGCGTGGTCGGGCACGGTGTGGCCATCGCCGACGAGTTCGTGCAGATCCGGCTCGGCGGCGATATGGCGCTCTTCGCAGGGCTTGGCAGACTGCTACTGGAGGCCGACGACGCGAACCCCGGCAGCATCGTCGACCGGCAATTCATCGAGGAGCACTGCGCAGGGTACGAGGAATGGGCCGCGCGGACACGGGCGGTTGATTGGGAAACCGTCGCGCAGGCAACGGGTATCGACATGGAGCAGCTGACCACGGTTGCCACACTCCTGGCCGAATCACAGCGCACGATCTTCTGCTGGGCCATGGGCCTCACCCAACACCGGCACGCCGTCGCCACCATCGGTGAGGCGACCAACCTGCTGCTGATGCGCGGCATGATCGGCAAGCCGGGTGCTGGGGTGTGCCCGGTGCGGGGCCACTCGAACGTCCAGGGCGACCGCACCATGGGCATCTGGGAGAAAATGCCCGAATCCTTCCTGGCCGCATTGGATTCCGAGTTCGGCATTGAGACTCCCCGCAAGCACGGGTTCGACACGGTGGACGCGATCCGGGCCATGCGGGACGGCAAGGTCTCCGTCTTCATCGGCATGGGTGGCAATTTCGCCTCTGCAACTCCCGACACCGCCATCACCGAAGCCGCGCTGCGCAATTGCTCACTGACCCTGCAGATCTCCACCAAACTCAATCGCAGTCATCTGGTGAACGGGCGCACCGCGCTGATCCTGCCCACTCTCGGACGCACCGATCGCGACATCCAAGATTCGGGTAAACAGCTTGTTTCCGTGGAAGATTCGATGTCCATCGTGCACCTCTCACGTGGCAGTCTGCATCCACCGAGCACCGTCCTACGCAGCGAGGTCGCCATCGTCTGTCAACTGGCACGCATCGTCCTGGGGCCGGAACACCCGGTGCCATGGGAAAGGTTTGTCGACGACTACGACACCATCCGCGATGCCATCTCGCGGGTGGTACCCGGATGCGCCGACTACAACACCAAGGTCCGGCAACCGGATGGGTTCGCGTTGCCGCATCCGCCGCGCGACGATCGCCAATTTCCCACGCACACGGGTAAGGCCAATTTCTCTGCGGCACCACTGGAGTGGGTACCGGTACCGGCAGGCCGACTGGTGCTACAGACGTTGCGCAGCCATGACCAGTACAACACCACCATCTACGGCCTCGATGACCGCTACCGCGGCGTCAAGGGCGGCCGCCGGGTGGTCTTCGTCAATCCCGAAGACCTTGCCGCATTTGGGTTGTCCGAGGGTGCGCGGGTTGATCTGGTGTCCGAGTACCCGAGCGCCGACGGGGTGCTTGAGGAGCGGCGTGCCGAGGATTTTCTGGTGGTGCCGTACTCGACCCCGCGCGGTAATGCCGCCGCCTACTATCCAGAGACCAATCCACTTGTGCCCCTGGACCATGTAGCGGAACGGTCCAACACTCCGGTGTCGAAGGCCGTCGTCATCCGTCTGGTGGCTCGTGGGTAGGGTCACCGACAGGCGCAAGATACGCCGCATCGACGGGGTCGGACGGGGCGAGCGCAGCGAGACACTCGTCGTCGAGGAGCCCCTGGAGATCCGGGTCAATGGGCAGCCAGTAGCCGTCACCATGCGCACCCCTGGATCGGATGTCGAACTCACCCAGGGATTCCTGCTCACCGAGGGGGTCATCGCCGGCCGCGACGATCTGCTGACCGTGCGCTACTGCCAGGGCGAAGGGCCCGACGGCCTGAACACCTACAACGTCCTGGACGTGACCCTCGCCCCCGGCGTTCCCGCCCCCGACCCGGCGGTGACGAGAAACTTCTACACCACCTCGTCCTGCGGTGTCTGCGGCAAGGGATCACTGGAGGCGGTCCGCACCATCAGCCGCTTCTCCCCCGGCGACGACCCATCCACCATCGAATCGACCACGCTGGCGGGTCTGCCCGACAAACTTCGCTCGGCGCAAAAGGTTTTCGCGACCACCGGCGGGCTGCATGCCGCGGCCCTGTTCACCACGGACGGCACCATGTTGGCGGTCCGCGAGGACATCGGCCGGCACAACGCGGTGGACAAGGTCATCGGGTGGGCTCTCGAAAACGGCAGGGTGCCCCTCACCGGGACCACACTGTTGGTCAGCGGGCGGGCCTCCTTCGAGCTCGCCCAGAAGGCCACCATGGCGGGCATTCCCATCCTGGCCGCGGTGTCGGCGCCGTCCTCGTTGGCTGTGGATCTCGCGGCACAGTCCGGGATGACGCTGGTGGCGTTCCTGCGTGAGGACAGCATGAACGTCTACACCCGGGCGGATCGGGTGCTCTAAGCCTCCGGCACCTCGACGGCGATCTCCCTGCCCAGTGAGTAGCCCGGCGCCAGCGGTAGATCATCACCGCTCCAGAACGACCCCGGATCGAAGTAGTTCGAGCGCTTCTCGGTGATGAGCAACCCCATCTCCTCGAGAGTGATCGCCACCGTCTCGGCGCAGAACGCCGTCTCTAGCCCGGCTTGCCGTTTTTTCGTGATGTCCCGCTCGGCCACCTCCCGAACCTTCTTGTGCACGAAGGGAAGTCCCCGCGTGAGATCGCTGACCGTAGGAAGCCGGCCCCGCATCCAGCGGCCGGTCAGCCGCGCGGTGGCCGGAAACGGCGTCCCGTCCATCCGGGCCACCACGCGCAGTGCGATGTCTTCCTGCTCGCGGGTTATCCGCGGGCTCAGCTGCCGCAGCCAGCACCGCTGTCCATACACGTGCGCCCATCGCTCGATCGCCTCACGCGCATCGTGCAGTTGCACCCCCCGATGGTTATCGCCGGTCCACACATCGGTGAGCTTGTTACCGAGTTCGGCATGCCACATCAGCGGTGGCAGATCATCGATGGCCACCGTCATACCGACATGGTTGACCGGGCTGTTCGACAAGGTCTGGATAAGGCGATCGGGACCCGACCGTCCACGGAACACCCAGATGTCGCCCGTCCGCGTCGCATCGAGCGCCTCGTCGATCGACACGGCTCCTATCTCACTCATTCCCGCACCGTAGCCTGGAGCGATGGCCAACATGTGGAAGTGGCTCGGGCTCGCCGGGGCTGTCGGGGTGGCAGCGGGAGGCGTGCTGGTCGCCCGCGATCAACGCAAACGCGAGGCGTACACGGTCGATGAGATCCGCGACCGGTTGCACCAGCGACTCGGCGAATCGGGCGCGGGGACTAACGAGTCCTCACACTAACTGGAGCGCCAATTCTGCAGGCCGACGAAGGCCATGGTCAGGGCGCTGGTGGCACTGTCGACGACATCGTCGGTGTCGGCGTCGGGCTGTACCAACTCGGCCACCGCATTGGCGCCGATCGATAGCAGCAGGCTGGCCGCTGTCGTGAGATCGGCGGAATCCCAGAGCCGCATCTTTTCGCGACGCGCCAGGTCGATGGCCAGCTCACCGGCGAGCAGCCGCATCTCGATGTTCACGGCCCTGCGCACCTCGGTGGGTGCGGTGTACCGCTCGGTGACGACAAACCGCAGCTGATCAGGGTTTTCCTGTACCTGCTCGGCAAGTATCCGCATGGCCTCGGCCAATGTCGCCGGTTCGCGGCGGCGTATCTCCCGGGCGATCCCCCGCGCGATGCGCATTCCCTCTTCGGCCAGCGCCACGCCCAGGTCATCCAGGGACGCGAAGTGCCGGTAGAAGGCCGTCGGCGAGATTCCCGCGCCCCGGGCGACGTCACGCAGGCTCAGTCCCGAGAACGCCTGGGTGCGCGAAAGCTCAAGGGCGGCTTCCATCAATGCGGTACGGGTGCGCAGCTTCTGCTCACCGCGAACCGAGTCACGTCGCGCGGAGGCGCCCGCATGCGAGCTCCGCTCTCGACGACTGGTCATGGCGATCACTGTATCGCTGTGATGACCGACACGGTGATTACGGCTTGACTCAGTGGGGGCATGTTGGTTCACAATTTCAGTGTACATTCGTTAACCTAACGGAGGGAGTTCGAATGACATTTCTAACTAAAGCCACCCGACGCATCCTCACCCCCGAGTCGTCACTGGGCCGGTTGTTGACCGCCGCCCTCACCCCGCACGCCGTCGACCGGTATCTCGAGCTGGTCGACCCGATGATCACCTGGGAAGAGGCTCGCGCCCGCGTCGTTCGCGTGCAGCGCCGCACCACCCGATCGGTGACCTTGACCTTGCGCACAACCCACCAGTTCAAGGGCTTTCGCGCAGGTCAGTTCGTACAGCTGGGTGTCGTGATCGATGGCGTGCGCCACGTCCGCTGCTTCTCGCCGTCCGGCGCCGACGACGCCCGCGACCTCATCGAGCTGACCATCGCCCGCAGGCCCGAAGGGCTGGTGTCGAACTACCTGTACAAGCACGCCGCGGTGGGTGACGTGTACAGCATCACCCCGGCCGCCGGCACGTTCGTCCTCCCGTCGCCGCGCCCCATTCGGACCGTTCTGATCGCGGCCGGTAGTGGGATTACACCCGTTCTCTCAATGGCGAGAACCCTCATCGGCAATGGATATCCCGGACAGCTCGCGGTGCTCTACTACGCACCGACAGCCGCAGACAACGCCTACGCACGCGAACTCACCGCCCTGGGCGAGGTGCCCTCGGTGACGGTGCAGACGGTGTACACCCGTGACGGCGGCCGGCACTTCAGTGCCGAGCAGCTCGATGCGCTCGCGCCCTGGAGCGCGGATGCCCAGACGTTCCTGTGCGGACCGCCCTCGCTGCACGACGCGGTGAGCACGCTGTACGCCGAGCGTGGACTCTCCGACCGTCTGCACACCGAGGAGTTCTACGTCACCACGTCGAGCTCCACCGGGGAGGCCGGAGGCGTGCTGCGGTTCGCCACCTCCGATATCACCGCCGAAAACGACGGCAGGCCGATCCTCGAACAGGCCGAGGCCGCCGGGCTGCAGCCCGAATTCGGCTGCCGGATGGGAATCTGCTTCGCCTGCACGGCGGTGAAGACATCCGGATGCACCCGGAACCTGCGCACCGGCGATGAGAACGACGACCCCGATCAGCACATCCAGCTCTGCATCACCGCCCCCGTCGGTGACGTCTCGATCAACCTCTAAACAGACCCCAAGGAGAGCAGCCAGATGCCAAGCAACGAAATCACCATCAGCGCATCGGATATCGAGGCGCTGGGCAAGGATCTCGATGAATTGCGCGACCGCATTGTCGCCGATCTGGGCGAGCGCGATCGCGAGTACATCTACTCGATCATCAAGACCCAACGCGGCTGCGAGGCCGCCGGACGCGCCCTGATGTACCTGGGATTCATCCCGCCCGTGTGGCTCGCCGCGGTGGGCGCGCTGTCCGTCTCCAAGATCCTCGACAACATGGAGATCGGCCACAACGTCATGCACGGCCAGTACGACTGGATGCGCGAAAAGGGCCTCAACTCACGCGAGTTCGAATGGGACACCGTGTGCCCCGCCGACCAGTGGCGACACTCGCACAACTACATGCACCACACCTACACCAACATCGTCGACATGGACCGCGACGTGGGTTACGGCATCCTGCGGATGGCGCCCGAGCAGAAGTGGAACCCCTACTACCTGGGCAACCTGGCCTGGGCGACCGCCCTGATGGTGTTCTTTGAGTGGGGCGTCATGGTGCACGAGCTTGAGGCCGAGAACATCGTGAGGGGCAAGCGCAAATGGTACGACCTCAAGCCGTTGATCAAGGGCATGTGGCGCAAGGCCAGTAAGCAGGTTCTCAAGGACTACGTGATCTTCCCGGCGCTGACCGGCCCGCTGTTTCCGATCACCTTCCTGGGCAACTTGTCCGCCAACTTCGTGCGCAACGTGTGGACGTTCTCGATCATCTTCTGCGGGCATTTCCCGTCCGGCACCCAGACCTTCTCCAAGGAGGAGACCGCCAACGAAACGCGCGGCGAGTGGTACATCCGGCAGTTGCTTGGTTCGGCGAACATCGAGGGCAGCAGGCTGTTTCACATCATGAGCGGCAACCTGTCCCACCAGATCGAGCATCACCTGTTCCCGGATCTGCCGGCCAATCGCTATCCGGAGATGGCCACCGAGGTGCGCGAGCTGTGCCAGAAGTACGGCCTGCCCTACAACACGGGGAGCCTCTTCGACCAGCTCTCGTCTACCTGGAAGAAGATCGCTCGCCTGTCCTTGCCTAACGGCTGGTTCCGCGACGACGAGGAGCTCGTCGTGCACATCGAGCGGGACAAGCGCAAGGAAGCTGCCGCCGAACCAGAGGTCGTTGTCGTCGACGAGCGCGGTGAGCTGGTCGACGCGTAAGTTAGGTGAGGTGGTGAGCAAGTTCGAACGCAACAAGGACCTGGCCCAAGAGGTCGTATCGTCAACCGCCGAGCACGTCGGCGAGATCGCCAAGATCATCACCAACGCGGTGGTTGATGTCACCCGGCAGATCGGCGAGATCGCCACCGACGCCTTCGAGATGCGCGAGGCGGCCAAGCGCGCCGAGCAGGATCAGTCTCGGGACGCCGTGGACGTCGACGAGGATCCGGCTACGCACTGATCGGTCATCGGCTGAGCGCGACGTTCCACTTCGCAGTGGACGTCGCGCTCAGTCGGAGGCGTCTCGCCAGTCGGTGGCGGTGATGGTGAAGTACACGTAATCCTCCAGCGCACCGTTGATTTCCCTCTTCTGGCGGTGATGCTCGCGGGCACCGATCTTGGCGAGCGCCTTCTGCGACCGCACGTTGTCGGCAGCCACGTGGAACCACACCAGGTCGGCATTGATGAACGCGTAGTCCAGCATGAGGGTCTTGAGCTCAGCATTCACCGTGCCGCCCCAGTATTCGCGCGTGATGAAGGTGTATCCGATCGCCACTTCGCGCTTGTCCGGGTCCCACTCGTAAAAACGGGATGAGCCGATCATCTCCCCGGTGGAGTGATCGATGATGACAAGCGATTTTGCGGCGAGGGCCTCCAGAAACCATTTCTCGAAGACCGGCCGCTGGTGACGGTCCGAGCTCGGGTGCTGCGCCCAAATGAGCGGATCGCTGGCGGCACGGTACAGCGGCTCAAGGTCGTCGTCTGCCAATGGACGCAGGGTGAGCGTTGGCCCCTCTAGCGTCGGCTGGCTCATGAACTCGGTGGACATCGCTACCAGCTTACGAGGGTTTACGAAATATGTTGCGCCAGGGTCGATTTACCCGGGCCTTCGAGATCTGCGAGCGCACAGGGCCGCGCGGCCATTGCCATCAGCAGCGCCTCGGCGGGGCCGGTGACCACGGGCCCGCTGCCGCGTGACCAGTCGATGTCGGTAGCCACAAGCCGCACACCGCGGGCGCGCAACGCGCCCCGGATCGGGGGTGCCCAGCGCGCGAAATCCATGGCGACGCGCATCCGCTCTGCCGGAATGTCGCGCGGGAGCCCGAGTGGGCGACGGATGTCCTGTTGATGAACGATGCCGTCCAGCAGGGCAATCCGGCCACCGAATCCCGATGTCAACACTCCCGGCACTTCCGCCTCCCGAACCATTTCCAGCAGCTGCGCGGGGGTCCGCCCGGCCAGTTCGGCAACACGATTCGCGTTGGCCCTATTCGGGTTGAAACCCGCCTTGGCCACCCGCGAGTAGAACTCTGCCCGGTTGAGGTCCTCGTAGCCGATCATGTGTGTCACCACATCGCGCACCCGCCACTTGGTACACAACGACGGCGCATCCCACTGTTCGGGGGTTAGACCCGCCAGGAAATCGGCGAGGTCGATACGTTCGGCCCGCGCCAGCTCCATGGCGCTCAGCACGGCGAACTACGCGGACTTATCGCGCCGTTCGGCACGGGAGGGCTTGCGCGGCACAATCGTCGGCAGCACGTTGTCGATGACGGTCTCCCCGGTCACGACAACCTTGGCGACATCGTCACGGCTGGGGATGTCGTACATCACCGGCTGCAGCACTTCTTCCATGATGGCGCGCAGACCGCGAGCACCGGTGCCACGGTGGATGGCCTGATCGGCAATGGCTTCCAGCGCATCCTGGCTGAACTCCAGCTCGACGCCATCCATGTCGAAGAGACGGGTGTACTGCTTCACCAACGCATTCTTCGGCTCGGACAGGATCGTGATGAGCGATTCGCGGTCCAGGTTGGTCACCGAGGCGACAATCGGCAGACGACCGATGAACTCGGGGATCAGCCCGAACTTGATCAGATCCTCGGGCATGACCTCGGCGAAGTGGTCGGTGGTGTCGATATCGGCCTTCGACTTGACCTCGGCACCAAAGCCCAGGCCGCGCTTGCCGACGCGGTCCGACACGATCTTCTCCAGGCCCGCGAAGGCGCCGGCCACGATGAACAGCACGTTGGTGGTGTCGATCTGGATGAACTCCTGATGCGGGTGCTTGCGGCCGCCCTGCGGGGGCACCGAAGCCTGCGTGCCTTCCAGGATCTTCAGCAGCGCCTGCTGTACACCCTCGCCGGAGACGTCGCGGGTGATCGACGGGTTTTCGCTCTTGCGGGCGATCTTGTCGACCTCGTCGATGTAGATGATGCCGGTCTCGGCACGCTTCACGTCGTAGTCGGCCGCCTGAATCAGCTTGAGGAGAATGTTCTCCACATCCTCGCCCACGTATCCGGCCTCGGTGAGGGCGGTGGCGTCGGCGATGGCGAACGGCACGTTGAGCATCTTGGCCAGCGTCTGAGCCAGGTAGGTCTTGCCGCAACCGGTGGGGCCCAGCATCAAGATATTGGATTTGGCCAGCTCAACGGTCTCACCACGGGCGTCGCGGGCCTTATCACCGGCCTGGATGCGCTTGTAGTGGTTGTAGACGGCGACTGCCAGCGTCTTCTTCGCGGTGTCCTGGCCGATGACGTAGTTCTCCAGGAACTCACGGATCTCCGCGGGCTTGGGCAGCTCATCGAGCTTGACGTCGTCGGCGTCGGCCAGTTCCTCTTCGATGATCTCGTTGCAGAGGTCGATGCATTCATCGCAGATGTACACGCCGGGGCCGGCGATGAGCTTCTTGACCTGCTTCTGGCTCTTTCCGCAGAACGAGCATTTCAGCAGGTCGCCGCCGTCTCCGATACGTGCCATGGTGGCCAGTCCTACTTCCTGTCACATGGTGGTGGATCGTGGTGTCAGCACGTCCTCTGACCTGTTGGTCCCGACGCTACCCGCTATACCGGACACCCCGCGACCGATAAACCGAATAGCACCGACGGCATTTACACCCTGCCGTGCTGGAGAACATATCGCCTCGCACCGACCGAAGCTGCCGATGACGCGCACCCGAGACCGGTGTGTTGCAACTGTTATCCGGGCCCGCCGGCAGGCAGCTACGAAGCTGCCTGCGCGGAGAGCTTGCGGTACTCCAGGACGACATCGATGATCCCGTACTCTTTGGCCTCCTCGGCCGTGAAGATCTTGTCGCGGTCGGTGTCCTTACGGATGATCTCCGCATCCTTACCGGTGTGCCGGGACAGGGTCGTCTCCTGCAACACCCGCATGCGCTCGATCTCCTTGGCCTGGATCTCCAGGTCGGTGAACTGACCCTGGATCACACCGGACAGCGCGGGCTGATGGATGAGGACGCGCGCGTTCGGCAGCGCCATCCGCTTGCCGGGGGTACCGGCGGCGAGCAGCACCGCGGCGGCCGAGGCGGCCTGGCCCAGTACCACTGTGCGGATGTCGGAGCGGACGTACTGCATGGTGTCGTAGATCGCCATCAACGAGGTGAAAGAACCACCCGGGGAGTTGATGTACATGGTGATCTCACGGTCGGGATCCAGCGACTCCAGCACCAGCAGCTGGGCCATGATGTCGTTGGCCGAGGCGTCATCCACCTGCACGCCGAGGAAGATGATGCGCTCCTCGAACAGCTTGTTGTAGGGGTTCGACTCCTTGACACCGAAGCTCGAGTGTTCGATGAACGAGGGCAGGATGTAGCGGGCCTGCGGAGCCAGTTCCGGGTTGAGGTGCTTCGAGATCACTTGGAGGCTCCCTTGCTGCCGTTGAGATTGCCGCGGGTGATGATCTTGTCCACGAACCCGTATTCGAGTGCCTCCGGGGCGGTGAACCAGCGGTCGCGGTCGGAGTCCTGTTCGATCTGCTCGATGCTCTTGCCGGTGAACTCGGCGTTGAGCCGGAACATTTCCTTCTTGATGACCTGGAACTGCTCGGCCTGGATGGCGATGTCCGAGGCGCTTCCGGTCACACCACCGAGGGGCTGGTGCATCAGGATGCGGGCGTGCGGCAGGGCGTGGCGCTTGCCCTTGGTGCCGGCGGCCAGCAGGAACTCGCCCATGGACGCGGCCATACCCATCGCATAGGTCGCGATATCGCACTCCGAGAGCTGCATGGTGTCGAAGATCGCCATGCCGGCGCTGATCGACCCACCCGGAGAGTTGATGTACAGGTGGATGTCCTTGGTGGGGTCCTCGGCCGTCAGCAGCAGGATCTGCGCGCACAGCTTGTTGGCGATGTCGTCGTCCACCTGCTGGCCCAGGAAAATAATGCGCTCGGAGAGCAGACGCTCATACACCGAGTCGATCAGGTTGAGCCCGGCTGTCGCCGAACGCATTTCAGTCACTGTGCAACCTGCCTTCGTCTAGCTCTTCGGGATTCCGCTTAAGAAACCAATTCCGTGTACTGCCGACATTAACCAACATCGGGTGCTGCGCACTCCCCGCCACGGGCGAGTTCGCTCAGAGCGTGACGCGGACTACTCGGCGTCGTCGTCCTTGCTCTTCTTCTTGGCCTTCTTCTCGGCCTTTTCGGACTTGTCTGTTTTCTCGCTGTCCGCGCTCTTCTTGGCCTTGGCCGGCTTCTCCTCGGCATCAGGCTCGGCAGCGGCCTCGTCGGCCCCACCGCGACGCGGCCCCAGCACGGCGTCGACGTCCACGTTCGCACCGGTGGAGTCGGTCACCTTGGCCTGGCGGATGACCTCGGCGATGGCCTTACCGCGGCGCACGTCGACGTACAGGCCGGGCAGCTGCTGCTGCTGGGTCAGGTACTGGATCAGCTGCTGCGGCTCGATGCCGTACTGACGCGACATCAGGACCAAACGCTCGGTGAGGTCCTGCTGGTCGACGTTGATGTCGAACTTGTCGGCGATCACGTCGAGCAGCAGCTCGGTCTTGATCGACTTGGTGGCGGACTCACGCATGTCCTTGTCGAACTCTTCACGCGAGGTGCCCTGCTCTTCGAGCAGCTCGTTGAGGCGCTCCTCGTTGTGGTCCAGACCGTGGACGGCCTCGTGCAGGCTGTTGCCGATCTGCTCTTCGAGGATCTTCTCGGGCACCGGGATCTCGATCTGGTCGAGCAGCGCGGTGATGGTCTCGTTACGGATCTCGTCGGCCTGCGCGATCCGCTTGCGACCCTTCACCTGCTCGATGAGGCTGTCCTTGAGCTCGCCGATGGTGTCGAATTCGCTTGCCAGCTGGGCGAAATCGTCGTCAGCGGCAGGAAGCTCACGCTCCTTGACGGAGCCGACCTTGACGGTGACCTCGGCGTCCTGTCCGGCGAATTCGCCGGCGGCCAGCTTGGTGGTGAACACCTTCTCCTCGCCGGACTTCAGGCCGATGATGGCCTCGTCGAGGCCGTCGATCAGCTGTCCGGAGCCGATCTCATGAGACAGGCCGGTGGTCGAGGCCTCCTCGACCTCCTTGCCGTCCACGGTGGCCGACAGGTCGATCGAGACGAAGTCGCCGTTCTCGGCGGCACGCTCGACACCCTTGAGGGTTCCGAACCGCGCGCGCAGCGCTTCCAGCTCGGCGTCGACCTCGGTGTCCTCGACGGTGACGGGCTCAACAGTGACCGCGACGGTGCTCAGGTCGGGCAGCTCGATCTCGGGACGCACATCCACCTCGGCGGTGAAGGTCAGCTCCTGGCCGTCCTCGATCTTGGTGACCTCGATCTCCGGCTGTCCGAGCGGCTTGACGTCGGACGCGGTGACGGCCTCGCTGTAGCGGCCCGGGAGCGCCGAGTTGACGACCTGCTCCAGCACCGCGGCGCGGCCGACGCGTGCCTCGAGCAGCTTCGCGGGGGCCTTGCCAGGGCGGAAACCGGGCAGGCGGACCTGCTGAGCGAGCTCCTTGTAGGCCTTTGAGAAATCTGGTTCGAGCTCTGCGAAGGGAACCTCGACGTTGATGCGAACCCGGGTCGGGCTCAGCTTTTCGACGGTGCTCTTCACGTGCAGTGCTCCTTTATGGTTCGCGGCAGATCGTCGTGACCTGCGGTTCTTCGTGCTGTCGTGCTGTCGGGGTGACAGGATTTGAACCTGCGACCCTCCGCTCCCAAAGCGGATGCGCTACCAAGCTGCGCTACACCCCGTCGGACCTGCGTCCATACTTCGTCCAAGACTCCGTACGAGACCAAGCGATCTTACGGCCTCGACATGCAACGGCATGAATTGGATTTGATCCGCCCCGGCGCTGTACATTCGTCAGCGCGTGCGGGACAACCTCGCAAGCATGCGGGTGTAGCTCAATGGTAGAGCCCTAGTCTTCCAAACTAGCTACGCGGGTTCGATTCCCGTCACCCGCTCCACACATCAGTACCGTAGGTGCCATGGAAATCATCCTGGGCCTGCTTCTCCTCGGCGTGATCGTCGGCGGCGCGATCATCTACACACAGGGATCGAGCCGCCGACGTGGCGACCAGCTCGAGGACGCCAAGGCCGACGCCCGCCGCCTCACCGAACGCCTCGGCGGTCAGGTGCTGGGGCTGAGCGGGAACGATGACGCGTCCCGGCAGGCACTCGCCGACGCCTCCGAGCGCTATACCGCAGCGTCCTCGGCCATCGAGCAGGCCCGGACCCCCGCGCAGGCAACGCTGGCCAAGGAAAGCGCCATCGAGGGGTTGTACTACGTGCGAGCAGCCCGCCTGGCCATGGGCATGGACCCCGGACCCGAACTCCCCTCCACCGCCGGGCAGAGCAAGGCCGGATCCGTCAGCGAGGATCGGCGCATCAACTTCGAGGGACGCGAGATCGAGGCTTCCCCGGAGCCGTCGGGCCGCACCCCCAACTACTACCCCGGCGGCACCGTCGCCGGACGTCCCGTACCCGCGGGCTGGTACTCCGAACCCTGGTGGAAGCCCGCTCTTGTCGCCGGTGCCTGGGGCGTGGGTTCGGCACTGCTGTTCAACTCGCTCTTCTCCGGTATGCACGGTGTCGGGTACGGCGCCTCGGGCTTCGAGAGCGGTTTCGGCCAGGGCTATTCGGACGGATACGACGCCGGCCTGAACGCAGGCAACGACGGCGGCGCGAATCAGGGCGGTTGGGATCAGGGTTCGGGCGGGGCCGATCAAGGCGGCTGGGACCAGGGTGGTTCCAGCTGGGATCAAGGCGGCGGAGGCTGGGACCAGGGCGGCGGCAGCGGCTGGGACGGCGGCGGTTGGGATGGTGGCGGCGGCGACTTCGGCGGGGACTTCGGCGACTTCTAGGGCGCGCTATTGCGCGTTGACGGGCACATTGGGCGCGAGCAGGATCGGCGCGAATGTCTCGCGCGCCAGCGCACGCACCTCTTCGGTGTTGCCGAGGTCGATCGTTGTCGCGGGCGAGGCCATGTATCCCAACACCAGATGAATCAAGACATCGACCTGCCGCCTGGAATCGCCCGGCGGAATACGCCCTTCCGCCCGCATCTGGTCGATCTGGGCGGCGAGATAGTTCCGTGCCAGCTCGATGGGGGCAGGGTCACCCTGCGTGATCGCTTCTATGGCCGTCATCCTCGCGATGAGTGAATCACCGCGCAGCAGAGGGTGATTCACAACCTCGATGCAAACCGCGAACCCCTCGGCAACCCGCTCGCCGATGTCGTCGAAACCGCCCGCGCGTTCCTGCAGCTCGTCCAGGAACTTCTGCATTTCTTGAGCAAGGGCTCGCTCGAACAATTGATCCTTGCTGGAGAACCGCCGAAATACTGTGGCGCGGCCCACTTTCGCCCGCCGCGCGACCTCGTCGATAGTGGCCGTCTGCGTGCCTCGCTCGGCCAGTACTTCAATGGCGGCGTCCAGCAACCGGATCTCGATATCGTCGGGTTCGGGGTGCGAACCCAGTCCGCGTACCGCGCGCGCCATGAGCTTTCCCAATGGCGCACCCGGTCGCGTCATGAGCTCCCCTTCGGGTTATTGGTACTCGCGGTCCCACCCAGTGCAGCTTACAACTCGACACGTCACCGTGGCTGACATCACGCGTTTTGACATGAGGGACACCAGAACAGGTTTCGCGCGTCCATCTCCGCGGTGAGGATCGACGTGCCGCACACCCGGCACGGCGCACCCGCGCGCCGATACACGTAGGTGCGCGGGCGGTCCGGTGCGTACGAGGGCTCGCCATGGTCGTATTCGGGGTCGACGACAACGATCTTCCCGACGCGCAGCCCGACACGCATGCGGTCCACAAGGTCATCCCACAATGCGGTGAGTTCTTCGGATTGCAGGTGGCTGCCGGGCCGGTACGGGTCGATCCGCTGACGGAACAACACCTCGCTGCGATACACATTGCCAACCCCGGCGATGATCTTCTGGTCCATCAGCAGCGCACCGATTGGCCTGTGCGACTTAACGATCCGCTCGAAGGCCGATGACGGGTCGGATCGGGGGCGCAGCGGGTCGGGACCCAGGCGCGCCAGAATGGCGTCGACCTGCGGTGCGTCGATGAGCTCACATGCCGTCGCGCCGCGCAGATCGGTACCGAACTGCGGGCCCTCGATGCGCATCCGCACCTGTCCCACCGGCACACCCATCGGAACCGGCAGCTCGGTGAACGTGCCGTACAACCCCAGGTGCACATGCACCACACCGGCTGGGCCGTAATCGTGGAACAGATGCTTGCCCCAGGCATGGGCCTTCACCAAGGTGCGTCCGTTGACCGCGGCCGCTCCTTCGGTGAATCGGCCTTGCGGACTACTGACAGCCACCGCCGAACCGGCGAACCGGCGCTGGTGCAGCCGCGCCAGCCGGTGCAGGGTATGCCCCTCCGGCACAGGCGTTTACGCGTCGGCGCCCGGTACCGGCGGCGCTTCGTGGGTGGTCTCGTACTCGGCCAGGATGTCGATGCGGCGCTGGTGCCTCGGCTCCTCCGACCACTTGGCCGCAAGGAAGGCGTCGACGATGGCCAGTGCCTCGGGCACGGTGTGCATGCGTCCGCCGATGCCGATCAGTTGGGCGTTGTTGTGCTCGCGGGCCAGTACCGCAGTCTCCAGGCTCCAGGCCAGCGCACATCGAGCGCCGGGGACCTTGTTGGCCGCGATCTGCTCACCGTTACCCGAACCGCCCAGCACGATGCCGAGGCTGCCCGGATCGGCGACGGTGCGCCGCGCGGCATCGATGCAGAACGCCGGGTAGTCGTCCTGCGGGTCCAGCTCAAAGGCACCGCAGTCCACCGGCTCGTGGCCACGGCCACGAAGATGCTCGATGATCTTCTGCTTCAACTCGTATCCGGCGTGATCGGCTCCGACATAGACGCGCATGCCGCTGATTGTGTCAGGTTGCCCTGCGGTCGGTTACCGTGGCGCGCATGTACCCGGTCGGACTGCCCCAGTACACCTATCCCCCACGTCGACATCCCTGGGAGATCGGGTTGCTCGTCGTCGTGATCCTGTTCACAGTGCTGCTGTACATCGGTGCGATTTTCAGCATCGTCGGGTATCTCGCCGACCCCGAGAACGCCGATCTGAACATCATCATCGTCGCGCTGGCCGCCACCCCCCTGACCTTGTACCTGGGTCGAGGCATTCTCTACGGGCAGCAGCGGGTGAACGGCGTGAAGATGTCCCCCACCCAGTTCCCCGAGGGGTACGCGCTGGTCGTCGAGGCAGCGCAGCGTTTCGGTCTGCAGGAGCTGCCCGACGCTTACGTCGTGCTGGGCAACGGCCAGATCAACGCCTTCGCCAGCGGCCACGGCTTCCGCCGGTTCGTCGTCGTCTACAGCGACCTGTTCGAGATCGGCGGCGAGGCGCGTGATCCGGAGGCCCTGGCCTTCATCATCGGGCACGAGGTCGGCCACATCGCCGCCGGGCACGCCTCCTATTGGCGACAGTTCGCCCAGACCGCGATGAACTTCGTCCCGTTCCTGGGCACCTCGCTGTCGCGGTCCATGGAGTACACCGCCGACAACCACGGATACGCCATGCGCCCCACCGGAATTCAGGGGGCGATCGGCGTCATGGCGGCCGGTAAGTACCTGCTCAAGCGGGTCGAGTTCGACACACTGGCCAACCGCGCCACCCTGGAGACGGGGTTCTTCGTCTGGCTGGTCAACATGCTCTCCAGCCATCCTGTGCACACCTGGCGCGCGGCGGCGCTGCGGAATCGGCAGCAGGCCGGGTCGTTGTTCTTCCGGCCCAAGCTGCTGCCGCCGACTCCCATTCCTCCGGTGCCGCCGCTGCTACCGCCCGCGCCGCCGCCGATACCGCACGGCTACCTGCCGCATCAGCAGGCGTACACCTTCGACAATCCGCCGCCGCGCTACTAGTCGAACGTCGGCGGCTCGGTGCGGGTGCGCTTGAGCTCGAAGAAGTGCGGGTACGAGGCAAAGATCACCGACGCATCCCAGAGCTTCCCCGCCTCTTCACCACGCGGGATCTTGGAGATCACCGGACCGAAGAAAGCCACACCATTGACGTGGATCGTCGGGGTGCCCACATCCGGGCCCACCTTGTCCATGCCGGCGTGGTGGCTCTCGCGTAGCGCCGCGTCGTACTCGGTCGACTCGGCCGCATCGGCCAGCTCGGCGGGCAGGCCCACCTCGGCCAGGGACTCCGCGATGACCGCCGGGAGGTCCTTGTTGTCCTGGTTGTGGATCCGGGTGCCCAGCGCGGTGTACAGCGGCTCGAGGATCTCGGGGCCCTTGGCCTGCTCGGCGGCGATAGCAACCCGCACCGGTCCCCAGGCCGTCTTCATGAGTTCCTGGTAGCGCTCCGGCAGGTCCTCGCGGCCCTCGTTGAGGACGGCCAGACTCATCACCCGGAATTTCACGTCGATATCGCGAACCTTCTGGACCTCCAGGATCCACCGCGAGGTGATCCAGCACCACGGACATAGCGGGTCGAACCAGAACTCGGCGAGATCCTTCTTGTCTGCAGACATTGCGCGCCTTTCGGATGTGAGTCGGGCAGGGTTAGCTCCAGTTTGTCCCAACTCACGTTCCCGCCGCCGTGTTCCCGACGCGTCTACCGGCTACGTTGGGTACGTGGCACTCCCCAACCTCACCCGTGACCAGGCCGCGGCCCGCGCCGCTGCGATCGACGTCGAGCATTACGCGATAACCCTCGACCTCACCGACGGTAACGGCGGTCCGAGCGAAGAAACCTTTCACTCGTCGACCACCGTCACCTTCACCGCGCAGCCGGGGGCCTCAACGGTTATCGATATCGCGGCCCGCACCGTACGCCGCGCCGAGCTCAACGGCGTCGAACTGGACGTCAGCGGGTACGACGAGGAGAACGGCATCACACTGGACGGGCTGGCCGCCACGAACACCGTGGTGGTCGAGGCCGACCTCGAGTACTCGCACACCGGTGAGGGTCTGCACCGCTTCGTGGACCCGGTGGACGACGAGGTGTACCTGTACTCGCAGTTCGAAACCGCCGATGCCAAGCGCATGTTCGCGTGCTTCGATCAGCCCGATCTCAAGGCTGCCTTCGATGTCACGGTGACCGCCCCGGCGCACTGGCAGGTGATCTCCAACGGTGCCCCGCTGTCGGTTGCTGATGGTGTGCACACCTTCGCGACCACCGCCAAGATGAGCACCTACCTGGTCGCGCTGATCGCCGGGCCGTACGCGCGGTGGAACGACGTGTACTCCGATGACCACGGCACCATCGACCTGGGCATCTACTGCCGCGCCTCACTGTCGGAGTTCATGGACGCCGACCGGCTTTTCACCGAAACCAAGCAGGGATTCGGCTTCTATCACAAGAACTTTGGCACTCCGTACGCGTTCGGCAAGTACGACCAGCTGTTCGTGCCCGAGTTCAACGCGGGCGCCATGGAGAACGCCGGTGCGGTGACCTTCCTGGAGGACTACGTCTTCCGTTCCAAGGTCACCAAGTACTCCTATGAGCGACGTGCCGAGACCGTGCTGCACGAGATGGCGCACATGTGGTTCGGCGATCTGGTCACCATGCGTTGGTGGGATGACCTGTGGCTCAACGAGTCCTTCGCGACCTTCGCCTCGGTGCTGTGCCAGGCAGAGGCCACCGAGTACACCGAGGCATGGACCACGTTCGCCAATGTCGAGAAGTCGTGGGCGTACCGCCAGGATCAGCTGCCGTCGACCCATCCGGTGGCCGCCGACATCCCCGATCTGGCCGCTGTGGAGGTGAACTTCGACGGCATCACCTACGCCAAGGGCGCCAGTGTGCTCAAACAGCTTGTGGCGTATGTCGGTTTGGAGAACTTCCTATCTGGTCTGCGCGCGTATTTTAAGGCGCACGCGTTCGGCAACGCGACGTTCGACGACCTGCTGGGCGCGCTGGAAGAGGCCTCAGGACGCGATCTGTCGGACTGGGGCACGCAGTGGCTCAAGACCACCGGACTGAACACGCTCTCCCCCGACTTCGAGGTGGACGCGGACGGCAAGTTCACCCGGTTCGCCGTCAAGCAGTCCGGGGCCGCCCCGGGTGCCGGCGAGACGCGGGTGCATCGCCTGGCCGTCGGGATCTACGACGACGTGGACGGCAAGCTGGTGCGCACGCACCGGCTTGAGTTGGATGTCGAGGGATCCTCGACGGATGTGCCCGGGCTGGTTGGTGTTTCCCGCGGGAAGCTGATCATCGTCAACGACGACGATCTGACCTACTGCTCACTGCGCCTGGACGACGAGTCACTTCAGACGGTGCTCTCGCGGGTAGCCGATATCGCCGAGCCGCTGCCGCGCACGCTCGCGTGGTCGGCAGCATGGGAGATGACCCGCGAGGCCGAGCTGCGGGCGCGCGACTTCGTGGCACTGGTGTCCTCGGGTGTGCATGCCGAGTCGGAAGTCGGTGTGGCGCAGCGTCTGCTGCTGCAGGCGCAGACGGCGTTGAGCTCGTATGTGGAGCCCGAGTGGGCACGCGAGCATGGCTGGCCGGCGTTCGCCGATCGTCTGCTGGAACTGGCGCGCGCCGCCGAGGCAGGCTCGGATCACCAGCTGGCATTCGTGAATGCCTTCACCAACTCGGTGTTGTCGGCGGGGCATACTGTCGTGCTGCAGGCGCTGCTGGACTCCGATCCGGCGTCGCTGGATCTGCCCGGTCTGACGGTGGACACCGACCTACGGTGGCGAATCGTGAACGCGCTGGCGGCCTCCGGAGCGCTGGAGCCGGACGCGTCGGTGTTCATCGATGCCGAGCTGGAGCGCGACCCGACGGCCGCAGGCAAGCGTCAGGCGGCCCAGGCTCGCGCGGCCAGGCCGGTCGCGGAGGTGAAAGAGGCGGCGTGGAAGCAGGTCATCGAAGATGACACGCTGCCGAACATCACCGCGCGTTCGGTCATCGCGGGAATCGTGCAGCCCGGACAGGCTGAGCTGCTGGCACCGTTCGCGGGTCGCTACTTCGATGTCATCGAGGATGTGTGGGCACGGCGTTCCAGCGAGGTGGCGCAGACCGTGGTGATCGGCCTGTACCCGTCGTGGGATATCTCGCAGCGTGCGGTGGAGTCAGCAGATGGCTTCTTGGCCAAGGAGATCCCGTCGGCGCTGCGTCGTCTGGTCTCCGAGGGGCGCGCGGGCATCGTCAGGTCACTGCGGGCCCGCGAGTTCGACGCCCAGTAGCGCCCCTTCGTTTGACGCCGAGTGCATACCAGGCGCAGGCCTTTCACGCGATTCGCCTGCCTGCGGTATGCGCTCGGCGAGCCAGGGCCTCGCGCACGCGCCGGATGATGTCGTCCGGGTGGTCTTCCGCGACCACCCTGACAATCAGCCAGCCCATGCCCTCGAGCATCTCCAGACGCTTGATGTCCTTGAGGTATTGCCGACGGTCGCTGCGGTGCTGGTCTCCGTCGTACTCGATGCCGACCATGAGGTCCTCCCACCCCATGTCGATGTACGCGAGCGCAACGAAGTCGCCGTTGTGCACCATGACCTGCGTGGCAGGGCGCGGCAACCCGGCCCGTACCAGCAGCAGCCGCAGCCAGGTCTCCTTGGGCGACTGCGCCCCAGCATCCACCAGATCAAGCGCCGCATGCGCCCGACGAATGCCACGCATGCCCGGATGTCGCGACGCGAGTTCAGCGACGTCTGACAGTGCGAGTTGCGTAGCGCGCACAAGAGAGTCCAGCGCGGCCACCGCGACGCCCTGCGGATAGCGGCAGGCGAGATCAACCGCCGTGCGAGCCGCGGTCGTGGTCCGCATCCCGCCGATTACACACACCTCGTCGTCCTGGAGGGTGCATCGAAGAGTCACTACGCCTGGCTCGCGACGCCGGTTGTGGTCGTCAACAATCTCCGCCGGTCGAGATGGGTCAACCCATTGCGCACCGTGCAGTGCTGCCGCAGAGAACCCTGCAAGCACTCCCTGCCTACGCGATCGCAGCCATGCCGCCTCCGCACGGATGGTCGGCGTTACCGCGATGCCCCGCGGAACGTAGACGTCCTTGTGCCTGGCCACGTACGTCGTCGACAGCTCATGCCGGGTCACCAAACCCGCGTGAATCGCCTCGCTCCCAAGGATTACCCCGCTCCCCATCGCCGAATCATGCGACAGGCCACCGACAAAAGCATCGAGCGCATACCAGAAGCAGCGAATTCAGAGATTTCGCATGCATGCGGTATGCGCTCGGCGCAGAGAGAGGTGGGGATCAGGGGCGCGAGATGGCGGCGCTCATCACGCGCACCGCGCTGATGATCCCGTCGAGCAGGTTGCCTTCCTTGAACGACGCCACAGCAGCAGCGACCCCCAGGTCGGCGGCCGACTCGGCACCGCGACCCTTGAGTCCCTCGCCGTAGACGACCTCCACGACATGCTGGTTGGGCGACACCGCGATCAGCACGGCCTCATCCGGCGTCGGCACCTTCAGGAACACATCGCGTGCTCCTGCGGCGGTGTCCGATCCCAGATCGCCGATGTACACGGAAAATCGCGCCTTCGACTGACGCGACCCGTAGGTCAGCGCATCGTCGAGTGTGGCTAGCTCGTAGTTGGGGAACGGGTACTCGACCGACAGCGCGCCCGGCTCGGTAACCCCCGAGAGGCGTCCGCTGATGGTCTCGGCCCACCCGCGCGGCAGATCGGCGGGAGCAGTCTTGATGACTTCACCACTTGCCACTTGCGGACCCTCCAATCGCCTCGGTGCCTGCGTGTCCATGGCCGTGGCCATGCCCGTGCGCGTCACCAATGTTCTCGTCGACAGCGGCCCACAGGATCGGGGCGTGCGTCCAGCCGTCGTTCATGTTGAAGGTCGCGGGGTGCGGGCCCTTCTTGCGCATCGTCCACAATCCGACGAGCACAAAGAAGACGGGCGTGATCAGGGCTACCCAGACCGGCATCCCGATGTATGTGGGGCTGTTGAGAAAGCTCACGATGCAAACCGTAGCCGACCGCGCCGGGAAGTCATGCCGCGCCCTCCCCTAGATATCGGACCCATGCCGGGTCGAGTTCCTTGACCGACGACAGCAGCCGCCAGTGCTGGCCCTTCGGCGGCATCGGTGTGGTGTGCAACGCCCAGCCCAAGTCCGCCAGCAGCCGGTCGGCCTTGCGGTGATTACACGACGAACAGCAGGCCACGCAGTTCTCCCAGGAATGCGCGCCGCCCTTACTGCGCGGGATGACGTGATCGATGGTGTCGGCGCGTCCACCGCAGTACGCGCAGCGGAACCGATCGCGATGCATCAGCGCGGCCCGCGTCATCGGAACCCGGGCCCGGTAGGGCACACGCACGAAGGTCCTGAGCCTGATCACCGACGGCACCGCCACCGACGTGGTGGCCGAATGGATGACGGGAGCACCCGGATCGTCGTGCACCACATCGGCCTTGCCGCACAGCAACATGATCACCGCACGGCGCATCGGCAGCGCTGTGAGCGGCTCATATGTGGAGTTCAGCAATAACACACGACGCCGGCCCCATAGGGAACCGGCGTCGTTGGATTGCTGTGGGGGGATGGTCCCGGGGACCCTCGTCCCTGGGACACTGTGCAGTATTCGGGCCGACCCGTTCTGGGTCGGCCCAGCGCTGGCACTGTTATGCCGGTGCCCGCGGCTCTTCTTGTGTTGCACCATTACAACCAGTGCACCACGATTCGGCGGTCTTCGCACGACAATTTGCGCCGTGTTCGCAGGTCAATCCAATGAACATCGCGTAACCAACCCGGCTGACCGACCCAAGTGCGTACCGGCACAATGGACGACGTGGCAGCCCCCACCCCTGAAAACTTCTACGACGCCGTCGGTGGCGCCGCCACTTTCCATGCGATCGTGGCTCGTTTCTACGAGCTTGTCGCCGACGACGAGGTACTGCGGCCCCTGTATCCGGAGGAAGACCTCACCGGCGCCGAGGATCGACTGCGGATGTTTCTGGAACAGTATTGGGGCGGCCCGCGCACCTACTCCGACCAGCGCGGACATCCTCGACTGCGGATGCGCCACGCGCCGTATCGGATCGGCCCCATCGAGCGTGACGCGTGGCTGCGCTGCATGCGGACCGCCGTTGACTCCATCGACCGGAACACCCTTGACGACGACCATCGCGCCCAGCTGTGGAGCTACCTGGAGATGGCGGCGCAGTCGATGGTCAACTCACCGTTCTGATACGTCGATCGCGATTCGAGGCCAGCGCCGTCGTGGTGCAGAATGATCAACCGTGACCGCCGCCTACTTGGGCCAACATGACGACCCCTGGTGGTCGCGAGCCGTCTTCTATCAGATCTACCCACGCTCGTTCGGCGACAGCGACGGCGATGGCGTCGGTGATCTCGATGGCATATCAGCAAAACTCGGCTACCTTGATTTGCTCGGCATCCAAGGGATCTGGCTAAATCCCGTTACCAAATCTCCGATGGCCGACCACGGCTACGACGTGTCGAACCCCCGGGAGATCGACCCGTTGTTCGGTGGATCGATCGCGATGCACCGGCTCATCGCCTCCGCCCACCGCCACAACATCAAGGTCATCATGGACCTGGTGCCCAACCACACCAGCTCCGAGCATCGCTGGTTCATCGAGGCTCTCGCCGCCGAACCTGGCAGTGAGGCTCGCTCGCGTTACATCTTCCGCGACGGCAAGGGCGTCAACGGCGAACTGCCGCCTAACAATTGGCCTTCGGTGTTCGGCGGTCCGGCCTGGACCCGGGTGACCGAGCCCGATGGCACACCCGGCCAGTGGTACCTGCATTTGTTCGCCCCGGAACAGCCAGATGTCAACTGGGACAACCCGGAAGTGTTCGATGACTTCGCCGAGACCCTGCGGTTCTGGCTGGACCGTGGCATTGACGGCTTCCGGCTCGATGTCGCCCATGGCATGGCCAAGCCGCCGGGCCTTCCCGATATCGAGGACACCGAGACCTCGATGCTGCACATCGCCGACGAGGACCCACGTTTCAACAACGAGGGTGTACACGAGTACCACCGCAAGATCCGCAAGGTGCTCGACCAGTACCGCGATGTGGTCGCCGTCGGCGAGATCTGGGTGAACGACAACACTCGCTTCGCCGAGTACGTCAGGCCCGACGAGCTGCATCTCGGATTCAACTTCAAGCTGGTAGAGGCCGACTTCGACGCGGACAAGATCCGCGCCGCCATCGAAAATTCGCTTGCTGCAGTCGATTCCGTAGGCGCAACCCCCACCTGGACGCTGTCCAACCATGACGTGGAGCGCGAGGTGACGCGCTACGGCAACGGCCAGATCGGCCAGTGGCGGGCCCGCGCCATGGCCCTGGTGATGCTGGCGCTGCCCGGAACTGTGTTCATCTACAACGGTTCCGAACTGGGGCTGCCGAATGTGGATCTACCCGACGAGGCCCTGCAGGACCCGGTATGGGAACGCTCCGGCCACACCGAACGGGGTCGCGACGGCTGCCGGGTTCCGATCCCTTGGGAGGGCACCGATCCCCCGTATGGCTTCTCGTCCAACGATCAGACCTGGCTGCCGATGCCCCATGGCTGGGCCGACTTCACCGTCGAACATCAGCTGGAACAGGCCGACTCCACGCTGTCGCTGTACCGGCGTGCCATCGAATTACGCAAGAACCGAAAAGAATTCAACGGCACCAGCCTGGAGTGGTATGGCAGCCCACCGGGTGCGCTGGCGTTCCGCGTCAAGGGCGGCGGACTGACCTGCGCCCTGAATGTCAGCAGTGACCTGGTGGACTTGCCTGCGGGCGAGGTCATCCTGACCAGCGGGCCGCTCGTCAACGGCAAGCTGCCACGCAACACCGCGGCCTGGATCGTCTAGCGGACCGATAGCGTCAGATCGGTCCGGCGGCGGTACACCGACCCGAAGCGGGCGTCCAGCCGTAACCATGCGGGCACGGCGCGCACCCGCACCGGTTCATCCTCGGCGGGGTTGGTGGGCACAAATCCCATTGCTGCCAAAGCAAATACGCATCGCATCGGCACGTCGACCGGTCGGCCATCGGTTCCATCGACCGTCACGACGGATTGGTCCAGCAGCGACACCGGTGGACCGTGGGCACTGCCGTGTTCGCGTGCCAGCTCTCCCCCGCGCTGCGCCAGTTCGAGCACTGTCCGTGCCGGAATGTCGTCCAGATACTCAAATCCGCTATCGGCGGGCAACGCACCCCGCCACACCGAGTCCATCGGGAAACCCGTGTGCACGTAGCCGTCTGCGTCCGGGGCCTGTAGGCCGCGCAGCACTTCGTCGACTGCGGCGGTGATATCGGGGGTTCTCAGCTCACCGCGCACGGCGCGGCAGGCCAGCACGTCGAATTGTGTTGCGGTCCAGACGACTATCCGGCCGTCGTCTCGAAGACGCAGCCGCACCACTGCGGACTCGTCCAGTCGTGCGGCGCGGGTGAGGAACGTCGCCAGGTCCTTGCGGTCGAAGGCGTCGGGCACCCGCAGCGGGGCCTCGGTCACGGTCGCGACCAGCGTTGCAGGTACTCGCGATGGGTGTCGGTGAGACGCAACAGGGTTTGGCTGTCCAGGTGAAAAGTCACCAGCTGGGTGTCCGCGATCACCGCGGGTTTGGAATCCGGCGCCGCGTTCACCGAACGCACCTCGTAGTTGATCGTGAAGTCCACCGCTCTGATCTTCGAGACCCACATGGTCACCTGCAGTGGAGAGTCGGCGAGCCGCACTTGCCCCTTGTATTTCACGTGGACATCGGCGATGAGCAGGCCCGTGGTGGTGATCTCGGCGCCAAACACGTCCCGCAGGAACGGCACTCGCGCTTCTTCCAGGATCGTCACCATCGTCGCGTGGTTCACGTGCTGGTACATGTCGATATCGGACCAGCGGACCGGCACCGCCGCGACATAACCTGGCTTGTCGTCGATGCTCACCGGTGTCTGCTGCTCTCCGCTAAAGCTCATCGCACCATCATGCAGGACCGCTGATGCTGCTCCTGATCATCCCTCTGATCTGGCGTGCTGCCACCGACAACGTCGCCAGGTCCGGTTCACCCGACGCGAAGATCTCCGCGAGCGTGCCTCGGGCCCGTTCCAGGCGCGAGGCATTGGTGAACTCCCACTCGGCGATCTTCTGCTCGCCGGTCTCATCGGGCTCGCCGACGGAGAGCACATCCATGGTGAGCGCCCGCAACGAGGAGTAGATGTCGTCGCGGATCGCCAACCGGGCCAGGGAATGCCAACGGTCATTGCGCTCGAGCTGGGAGACCGCGGTCAGCAGATCGTCCACCCGCAGGTCGTCCATCAGGGTGAAGTACAGATCGGCAACCTCCGCACCGTCACGATCGGCGATGTCGGCGATGTCGATGATGTCCAGCAGGCTGAAGCCGTACAGGCAGCCGGCCACATCACGGGCAAGATCGGCCGGAACGCCCAGCTCCATCAGGTCTTCGGCCTGCTTGGTGACGATCTCCAGGTCGTGACCACGCAGCCATGTGGTGAGCATTGGGGTCAGCTCGGCGATACCCTGCGCGAACCGGTTGATCTCGGCGCCGACAGCCAGAGGCTGCGGCCGGTAGCTGATGAGCCACCGCGATGCGCGGTCCAGCAGGCGCCGCATGTCCAGCGTCAGCCGATCCGAAACCGCCACTGGCACATCGGCATGCCGGATGCGGTCCCACAATGAGCGCAGTCCGAAGATGGCCTCCACGGCCACATAGGTCTTGAGCCCGTCCACCGAACCCGTTCCGGCATCCTCGAAGAGCCGGTACACGTAGGTGATTCCGCCGCAGTCGACCACCGAATTGACCAGCATGGTGGCGTAGATCTCTTTGCGCAGCGGATGCTGTCGGATCTCCGCGTCGAACCGTTCACGCAGCACGTTCGGGAAGTAGTGCACCATGCGGCGCAGGGTGACCTCTTGATCCGGGGCGTCGCTGGCCAGCAGATCGTCCTTGAGCCCGAGCTTGACATGCGCCATGAGGGTTGCCAATTCCGGTGAGGTCAAACCGATCCCGAGTGCCGCGCGGCGCTCGATCTCCTTCTCGGAAGGCAACGCCTCCAGTTCACGATCGAGTCCACGTTCGGCAACCAGGTAGGCGATCTGGCGCGCGTGCACGCTCAGCAGCGAGGCCGCGTTGGCCCGGCTGGTGCCCATGAGGTTGTTCTGGGATTCGTTGTCGGCCAACACAAGGGTGGCAACATCGTCGGTCATCGACTCCAGCAATGCCGTCCGTTCGGAGGCTTCGACCTTGCCGGCGCTGACCAGCGAATCGATCAGGATCTTGATGTTGACCTCGTGGTCCGAGCAGTCCACTCCGGCGGAGTTGTCCAGTGCGTCGGTGTTGACCCGACCGCCGTTGAGTTCGAACTCGATACGGCCCCGCGATGTCAGTCCAAGGTTGCCACCTTCGCCGATCACTCGCGCGCGCACTTGGTTTCCGTTGACGCGCACGGCATCGTTGGCCTTGTCCCCCACGTCGGCGTGTGATTCGCTCTCGGCCTTGACGTAGGTGCCGATGCCGCCGTTGAAGAACAGATCGACCGGGGCCAGCAGGATCGCGCGGACGAGCTGCGGAGGTGTCATTTCTTTGACGTCGCTGTCGATTCCGAGCGCGTCACGAACCTCGGGGCTGATCGGTATGGATTTTTGTGCCTTACTGAAGACACCGCCTCCCGGGCTGATGAGCGCCGAGTTGTAGTCGGCCCAGCTGGAGCGTTCCAGCGCGAACATCCTCTTACGTTCAGCCCAGGACGATGCCGGATCGGGGTTCGGGTCTAAGAAGATGTCCCGGTGGTCGAAGGCAGCCACCAGCTTGATGTGCTGGGACAGCAGCATGCCGTTGCCGAAGACATCTCCGCTCATGTCGCCGACGCCTGCGACAGTGAAATCCTGTGTCTGGGTATCGATCCCCATTTCCAGGAAGTGACGTTTCACGCTCTCCCAGGCGCCGCGGGCGGTGATGCCCATGGCCTTGTGGTCGTAGCCGACGGAGCCGCCCGAGGCGAACGCGTCGCCGAGCCAGAACCCGTACGACAGGGCGACATCGTTGGCGATATCGGAGAAGGTGGCGGTGCCCTTGTCGGCGGCGACAACGAGGTAGGGGTCGTCGCCGTCGCGGCGCCGCACTCCCTCGGGGGCCACGACCGCATTGGTGGCGCGGTCGCGGTTGTCGGTGATATCGAGCAGACCGCTGATGAAGCGCCGGTAGCACTCGACTCCCTCGGCGCGGAACGCGTCGCGGTCGACGGCGGCGTCGCCGGTGCTGGCCGGCGGATTCTTGACGACGAATCCGCCCTTGGCGCCGACCGGAACGATGACCGCGTTCTTCACGGCCTGCGCCTTGACCAGACCCAGGATCTCAGTGCGGAAGTCCTCGCGGCGGTCCGACCAGCGCAGCCCGCCGCGGGCGACCGGGCCGAAGCGCAGGTGCACTCCCTCCACCCGCGGGGAGTACACGAAGATCTCGAAGCGGGGCCGTGGCTCGGGCAGCTCGGTGATCTCGCGCGGGTTGAGCTTGAAGGACAGCACACCGTTGGCGCGCGCCGAATCCGGCTTGGTCACAAAGTAGTTGGTACGCAAGGTGGCCTGGATCAGGCCGAAGAACGCGCGCAGCACCCGATCGGTATCCAGACTGACCACCTTGTCAATCTCGGCGAGCACTTGGGCGGCCTTGGCATCGGCCAGCGTGTCGTCGGTGACGGCGGGGTCGAACCGGGCCTCGAACAGTTCGACGAAATCGCGTGCGGTCTGGGAGTTATCGGCCAGGACCGTCTCGATATGCGCCTGGCTGTAGGGGAAGCCGGCCTGCCGGAGGTACTTGGCATAACCGCGCAGAATCGTGATCTGACCGGCCGTGAGCCCGGCGCGCAGCACCAGCTCATTGAATCTGTCGATTTCGACACGGCCGTGCCACACATCGTCGATGGCGTTGGTGAGCAGCTCGGCGCGGCGCGCGGTGCCCTCGGCATCGAAGGTACGTGTGATCGCCGGGTGCACCACGATGCGGAATGCGTACAGCGAGACCGCCAGACCGTCCGGCCGGGTGAAGTGATACGGGCGTTCTTCGAGCACGTCGACGCCCATGCTGTGCAACACCGGCAGCACCTGGCTCAGGGAGGCCGAGCGACCACCGAGGTACATGCTGAGCACGCCGGTGCCCAGCTCGTCGGCGTCATAGGCCAGGTCGATAGAGTTCTCTTGCAGCCCTTCGATTCTTGCGATGTCGGCAATGGCCTCAGCGGGCGGCACATTTGTCTTGAAAACCTCAGGCAGGATGACTGAGTACCGCTCCGCGCAGGCGCGGTCGATCGGTGAATTGGGGCGCACCGCGCGGACCAGACGATCGCTCCAGGTCCGGGTGGTCTGGGTGAGCAACGCCTGGATGCGTACCCGGTTGGCTTCCGAGGTGTCGACGCTGCCGTGCAGGCTGTTCTCCGGCATGCGGACAGTGAAATGAACCAATGCCCAGGGTGATTCGCTGACACGGGCGGTGTAGTCGATACCGGTACCGCCGAGTTCGCGCACCAAGATGTCTTGCATGGCCAGCCGCACCGTGGTGGTGTAGCGGTCGCGAGGCAGGTATACCAGCGCCGTGACGAAGTTCCCCAACTCGTCGGCGCGCAGGAACAGTAGTGAACCCGGATGCGCACCAATGTTTCTCACGGCGGTCACCACGTCGTAGAGCCGATCGACACTCGATGCGAACAGCTCGGCACGAGGCAGGTTCTGCATGAACTCGATCAGCATGTGGCCCGCCAACGAGTCCTGGCTGGCGTCTGAGCGGCCGAGGACCTGATGCACGCGGTCGGAGATCACCGGGATGGCCAGCACATCGGCGTTGGTCGCGGCGACGGTGAAGACACCGACAAGGCGATGCTCGACGGCCGGACCGTTGCCGTCTTCTTGTCTGATCACCACGATGTTCGGATAGATGGCGTATCGCAGATAGGTAGGTGTGGTGGCCTGCGCGAGGACCAGCAGCTGGTCGTTGTGGGTGAGCTGCGGCAGCACCTCTTCGCGGCGTTTGAGCAGGCCGAGCCGGCTCGACTCGTCAGCGGTTGCGCGACCGTTCTCGACGGTGCAGCGCTGGTAGCCCAATATGGTGAAGTTTCCGTCGACGAGCCAGCGCAGCAGGTTGGCGACCTCAGTCAGCTCGGCGGACGAGAACCTGGCGCTACCGGCCGAGGCGTCCAGAGCGCCGGACAGCTCGACAACCGCATCGCGCATGGCATCGGTATCCGCGGCGACGTGGCTGCCGTCCTCCAGGGTGTGCGGCAGCTGCGTTTCGATGAATCCCAGACGCTCGGCGTCGATGGAGGGCGGCAGCTGCAGGTGGATCCAGCACTCGGTATCGGGCGCGATATCGCTTTGCAGGTTTTCCACCGGGACCGCCGACAGCAGCGTGCCGTCGGCGGCACGTTTCACGGTGAAGACCGGGTCCATCAGGTCGACGATCGCCACACCCTGACGGCGCAGCAGCACCGTGATGGATTCGGTCAGCAACGGCGTGTAATCGGTGACCAGTTGTAGAGCGGTTCCCAGCCCCGCGTCGTCACCGTTGCGATAGGTGGCCATCGTTATCTCGTGCGGCGCTCGCCGTGCGGCCAACCGCAGCAGCGCGCGCATGAGGGCCTCGCGCACCGGCGGCGCCGGTGTCGCGGTGTGCCCATCTGCGTCGACCACCTCGTCCCAATCCATCTCCCCCGCGTACCGGGCGTGGCTGAACGCAGCGCTCAGCGCCTCGATGGTGGGCACGCCAGATCCATTGGCAGATGGCGTGTTTTCGGAAGTTGTGGTCCCTGTGTTAACAGTCACGCAGAACGCTCCTGGCCGAGTTTGCGTACCGGGTTTCGGCACGCAATCTCACCCTAGTCGCGTGTCAGGCGGCGGTGGGTAACTCTATGAGGTCTGGCTGCATCGATACCCAAACGTTCCACTTTGTTCTCTTCGTAGGCCTGGAAGTTGCCTTCAAACCAGAACCAGGAAGCGGGGTTATCGTCGCTTCCCTCCCACGCCAGGATGTGCGTACAGGTGCGGTCCAGGAACCACCGGTCGTGCGAGATGACGACCGCGCAGCCCGGGAACTGCTCAAGCGCGTTTTCCAGTGAGCTCAGGGTTTCGACGTCCAGGTCGTTGGTGGGCTCGTCGAGCAGGATCAAGTTGCCGCCCTGCTTGAGGGTCAACGCCAGGTTCAGACGGTTGCGCTCACCGCCGGAGAGCACGCCCGCAGGCTTCTGCTGATCCGGCCCCTTGAAGCCGAATGCGGAAACATAAGCCCGCGAAGGCATTTCATTCTGACCGACCACAATGTGGTCGAGCCCGTCGGAAACAACCTCCCAGACGTTCTTCTTGGGGTCGATACCGGCACGGCTCTGGTCGACGTAGCTCAGCTTGACGGTCTCGCCCACCTTGACCTCGCCGCCATCGGGATTCTCCAACCCGACAATGGTCTTGAACAGGGTGGTCTTACCGACACCGTTGGGGCCGATCACGCCGACGATGCCGTTACGGGGCAGCGTGAACGAGAGATCTTTGATGAGGGCGCGTTCCTCGAATCCCTTGTCGAGATGACTCACCTCGACCACCACATTGCCCAGGCGCGGGCCGGTGGGAATCTGGATTTCCTCGAAGTCGAGCTTCCGCGTCTTCTCCGCCTCGGCGGCCATCTCCTCGTAGCGCCCGAGCCGTGCCTTGTTCTTGGCTTGACGGGCCTTGGCGCCTGAACGCACCCATGCGAGCTCTTCCTGCAGGCGCTTGTGCAGCTTGGCGTCCTTGCGCCCCTGTACGGCGATGCGCTCGGCCTTCTTCTCCAGGTAGGTGGAGTAGTTGCCCTCATAGGGGTACGCGCGGCCGCGGTCCAGCTCGAGGATCCACTCGGCCACGTTGTCCAGGAAGTACCGGTCGTGGGTGACGGCCAGGATGGCACCCGGGTAGCTGGCCAGGTGCTGTTCAAGCCACAGCACGCTCTCGGCGTCCAAGTGGTTGGTGGGCTCGTCGAGCAGCAGCAGATCAGGCTTGGACAGCAGCAGCTTGCACAACGCGACCCGGCGGCGCTCGCCACCGGACAGATGTGTCACGGGCTCGTCCGGTGGCGGGCAGCGCAGCGCGTCCATGGCCTGCTCCAGCTGCGAGTCAATGTCCCAGGCATCGGCGGCATCCAGCTCTTCCTGGAGCTTGCCCATCTCTTCCATGAGTTCATCGGAGTAGTCGGTGGCCATCAATTCGGCGACCTCGTTGTACCGATTCAGCTTGCCCTTGAGCGCGACGCCGGCCTCGACGTTCTCGCGCACCGTCTTCGTTTCGTCCAGCTCCGGCTCCTGCATCAGGATTCCGACGCTGGCCCCGTTGGCCAGGAATGCTTCGCCGTTGTTCGGCTTGTCCAGCCCGGCCATGATCTTCAGGACGCTGGATTTACCGGCACCGTTAGGACCGACCACACCAATCTTGGCGCCGGGCAGGAAGTTCAGGGTGACATCGTCGAGGATGACCTTGTCGCCATGCGCCTTGCGGACTTTCATCATCGTGTAGATGTACTCAGCCATTGCCGCGCTGTCGCCTCTCCTCTAAGTTCTTTAGCCGCAGCTCACGACCATTCTGGTGGGCTGCCCGAACCATCCTAGGTGAGAGGCGACCGCGCGGTCGCCGGTGTCAGCTCGCAGATCACGCGCTAAGGCGCAGGTTCACCGACTCCTCGCTGCTCTCGTCGGTTTCCGAGAGCTCCGGGGTGGCGTCTTCGGTGCCGGTATCGGGTTGCTCCGGCGCCTCAGCGCCCTCCTGCTTGCCGGTGTAGCCCACCTTCTCGATCCGCGCGATGGTCCGCGATAGATCCGGCCCGACGGCGATCGCCTTCATCTCCGTGACCTGACGGCGGTTGCCGTCCTTGTCCTCGAACTCGCTGGTGTGCAGATGACCGTGCACGATCACCGGCGCACCCTTCCCCAGCGCGGCACCCACCCCGGTGACCAGACGTCCCCAGCAGGTGACATTGATGAAGAGAGAGTTCGAATTCACCCAACTGCCGTCGTCACGCCGTCGGCGTGCATTACTGGCGACGCGGAACTTGATCATTTCGTCGGAGCCGACCTGGCGCCGCTTGAGGTCTCCGACGATGGAGCCGATCACAGTCACTGGAGTTTCAAACATGGTTCGTGCCTTTCCTCAATCTCTATATCTCTTCTCGGCACCGCCGAACGGGTGCCCTTGGCCACTCCAGTAACCCGCCACGCACCGACACCGCGGACCGACATGTGGGCACGTTCCGGTGACAGCTGTGGATGAATGCGAGATTGGGGACAACTGGCCGATGAGTCCGGCCCCCCGTACCTTGCTTGACATGACGGTTTGGATCATGCAGCGCCCCGAGGACGACATCGCCGCCGAATTGCAGGCCTCATCAGGGACGTTGGCCGGTATTCGGCTCGCGGTGAAAGACAACGTAGACGTCGGTGGCGTGCCGACCACGGCCGCCTGTCCGGAGTACGCCTACATTCCCGAGCACGATGCACCGGTGGTCGCGGCCTTGCGCGCGGCCGGTGCCGTTGTCGTCGGCAAGACCAACCTGGACCAGTTCGCGACTGGCCTCGTCGGTACGCGCTCCCCGTACGGCCCGGTGCCGGATTCACGCCGTCCCGAATACATCAGCGGTGGCTCCAGTTCGGGTTCCGCCGTAGCCGTGGCCACCGGCGAGGTCGATATCGCGATCGGTACCGACACCGCCGGCTCGGGGCGCGTCCCTGCGGGGCTGCAGGGCATTGTCGGGGTCAAACCGACCGTCGGCGTCATCTCCACCCAAGGTGTGGTCCCGGCCTGTGAATCCTATGACTGTGTAACTATTTTCGCCGCGTCACTGGCTACCGCCAATCGGGCGATGGCCGCCATGAGTGCCGCGTCAGGGCCCCGGCTCTGGCCCGCCAACACCCGTCTCGCGGCGCCTCCTCAGCCCACCGTCGCCGTCCCGCGTGAGCTGCCCGCACTCGACGAGGTGTGGGGCAACGCTTTTCACGCGGCCGTAGAGCGTCTACGCGCGACGGGCGCGACGATCGTCGAAATCGATCTGGCCCCGTTCCTTGCCGCCGCGAAATTGCTGTACGAGGGCGCTCTGGTCAGTGAGCGTTACGCGGCCGTCGGCGAGTTCATCGACGCCAATCCCGGGGCGGCACTCGATCCCACTGTTGCGCAGATTGTTTCCGGTGCACGTGACATCCCCGCACACCGCTTGGTGCGCGATCGCGCCGAGGTGCAGCGCCTGCGCGACGAGGCCATGGCCACCCTGGCGGGCGCGGATGCGCTGTTGGTACCCACAGCGCCGCTGCATCCGACGATCGAGCAGGTGCAGGCCGACCCGATCGGCGTCAACGCGACGATGGGCACCTACACCAACTTCTGCAACCTGTTCGACCTGTGCGCGGTCGCGGTGCCTGCCGGTACCGCCGGTGACGCCCAGTTCGGGGTGACGGTCCTGGCGCGCGCCTTCGATGATGCGGTGGCCTTGGACATCGCCGCTCTGATCACCGGAGATGCTGCAGAACAAGATGTTTGGCCGACCGCGATCACCTTGTCCTATGAGCTCGCGGTGTTCGGCGCGCATCTCAAGGGCGGTCCCTTGGAGTTTCAGCTCACCGATCTGGGTGCGCGCTGGGTGGGTCCGGTCCGTACCGCTTCGAAGTACCGGATGGCGGCGCTGCGCACCACTCCACCTAAGCCTGGCCTGACCCGCTCGGAAGAGGACGGGGTGAGCATCGGCGGAGAAATCTGGCGCCTGTCCCCCGCAGCACTGGGCACTTTCCTCGCGCAGCTGCCCGAGCCCATGCTGCTGGGCAAGGTGGAGTGCGAAGACGGCGTGTGGCGCACCGGCTTCGGGTGTGACGGTGCCGCCGCGCAGGCAGGTATCGACATCAGCGAACATGGCAGCTGGCCGGCGGCCATCGCTGCGGGCGCGGTGAACTAACGCGAGTTCTCGTCCAGCTGAGCCATTTTGGCGAGCATGGCGTTATAGGCGGCCAGGTCTGCGTCGTCGTCACGGTCGGCGGCGCGGTCCTGTCGGCGGGCCAGCCGTTCGTCCGAACGCGACCACTGGATGACCAGGGCGATCATGACCACCAGCAGCGGCAGCTCTCCCGTTGCCCAGGTGATGGCGCCGCCCATGTGTTGGTCGGAGGCCAGGTCGATCCGCCACGGCAGGGCCAGATTGCTGTAGAACTTTTCGCCCAGAATCGATTTCGTGCCCATCAAGATGACACCGAAGAAGGCATGCAGTGGCAGCGACACCAACACGATGCCCAGCTTGGCCACTGGCGGCAGGCGGCGCGGCGACGGGTCGATGCCGATGACCACCCAATAGAACAGGTATCCGCTGAGCAGGAAGTGCAGATTCATCGCCAGGTGCGCAGCGTGCACATCGACGGCGGCGTCGTAGAGCCCGCTGAGATACAGGCCGTAGAACCCGCCGATGAACAGCGATGTCGCCACCAGTGGATGGGTCAGGAAGCGAGAGAAGCTGCTGTGCAACAGCAGCTGCACCCATTCACGCAGACCCGGCGGATCCCCCTTGCCTGCAGCGGGTAACACGCGAAGTAGCAGCGTGATGGGGCCACCGAGGACCAGCAGCACGGGCACCAGCATCGAGAGCATCATGTGCGCCACCATGTGCATGCTGAACATCGCGGGCATGTACCGGCCGACACCCGAGGATGTGGCGATGAGCAGGAAGGCACAGCCGGACAGCCAGGCGATGGTGCGCCCCACGGGCCACGCGTCGCCACGTGCCTTGAGGCGACGGACGCCCACCAAGTAGGTGACCGCGAAAACGATGGCGGCCGTTCCGAAGATGAGATCGAAGCGCCAGTCGAACATCAACCGCTGCGGGGTCGGCGGGCCGTCGAGCGTATAGCCGATAGCGACCTCGACCGGTGAGGGGTTGAGATTGACCGGAGGTGGCGGTGGGGTGCGACCCAGGCCGACGGCGATACCGAACGTGACCGCGAAGATGACGGCCTCCATCCCGGCGAGCCGGATCAGCGGTCGACGGTTCTGCGGTTCCTCACTCAGTGCCGTGATCGCCGATCGCCGCTGTAGATACCCCAAGACACCGAGGACTAGCAGCGCGGTGGCCTTACCCACCAGCAGCCAGCCGTAGCGGGTGGTGAACAGGTCCGAAAGTTGGACCCGGATAAGCGCGTTGATGATTCCGCTGAGCCCAATCGCGACATAGCACCACAGGGCCAGTGTGGAGAATCGGCGTGCGGCCACGTCGAGATAGCCGCCGCCGCGCAGCGCGTGGATCAGCAATGCGACAAGGCCGCCGGCCCACAGCGCCGCCGATACCAAATGGATGATCAGGCTGTTGGTGCCCAGATCATGTGCGCCGCCGGTGGCCGAATGCCCCACCAGGGCCAGCGGCATCAGCGTCGCCACCGACCCGACCACGAGCAGCGGTGTCCACGACCAGCGCAGCACCACCCGGCTGGCGATCGCGACCCCGGCCGCGATGAAGGCCATCCAGCGCCAGGCATTCACGGTTTCGATCTCACCGGCGAGCGTCCACAGCTCCCCGAGCCCGAAATCGCTCACCGGCTGACCGGCCACATCGGAGATCGACAACGGCACCATGACCGCCGAGAGCACCGCAAGCGCAGTCGATGCCGCGGTGCCGACGCGCAGCGAGCGGTAGCCATCCACGTCGAGCACGCCGGTGGACTGCGGTGGGACGAAGAAGGCCGTGAGCAGGAACGCACCGACGGCAACCACGGCGACGATTTCGGCGGCCGCGCGCACGAACGGTAGACCGTACGAGGTGACGGGGCCAGGGTTGGGCAGACCGGTCGCGAGCAGGGCCTCTGCCAGTGACAGCGCGCCGATGGCGGCCGCGACCAGGCCCGCCAGTCCCGCAAGGCCGACGACGATCGTCCAGATCGGCGAATCGGTCTTGCTGGCGGTGGAGGTGGTGGTCACCAGTCAAGGGTATGGCGAGATGCGATCCGCACGGTCACCGGTTCGATAGACTGCGGTCCGGCTAGCGCCGCATGCCTCCGTAGCTCAGTTGGATAGAGCAAGGGCCTTCTAATCCCTAGGTCGCAGGTTCGATTCCTGCCGGGGGCGCTGTCAGATACAGGCTTCTTCCTACAACGAGCTTCTCCAGTACGCAGCCAGTCCGCAATGGATCTTATGCGTCAGCGTTAATATCCATTGTCAGCCTTCGCGTCCCGAAGGATATACCATCGACGCAAATTTAAGCATAGCTTCCTTCGCATTATGTTCTACCGCATGACCGGTAAATTCTGCACTAATACAAGCCCGCAACACCATTGCTGCCGCCATAAATATCGGCGAGCTAGACTCCATTACATCGTATCCAGCACGGTCGATAGTCAGCACCCCGGGAGGGAGTGGCCAATCGTTTTGCATAAGACCGGAACGAACGCCTTCCACGAAATCTGTCGGCAGTCCGGGAACAAACCCCCTCAACCGGTTCAATTCGCTCTTAATGACATGTTTACCTGCTTCATCCCAAGGATCACCCACAAGAATATTGACGGTCGAGGCGTCACCGGTAGAAACCAGAAATTCACCACCAAGAAGGGCGCGTGGCGTTATTCCACCTCTTCTTTGCACTTCCACGGTGTATCGCACACCATGAGCTACTACACGTAAGTCTGTCGAAGCCTGCAATGAAAACCCGACTTCCGCAGTGGTTTTATATGCAGCTTGTGGAATATCGACACTTACAGCCGCCGCCCCAGCGCGATCAATGTTCAGTATCATTCCGGTAGTAATCCGTTCATCTGCTTCCACCATCGGCCAAATAGAGGATTTTCCTGTATGAGATCGAGATCGTAATTCTTTCCAGGAGGATGTGTCGTTAGCGCCTTTGTATGTGCTGATTCATAGTCCATACCTTGCTTCATAAGGCTATTTTCTGTCAGTTCATGCCGCATGAAGTTTACTTGAGTGTCACTTAGCGGCTTACCTTGCGAAATGGCGTCGCGTATGCGCGAAATCATAGCATCGTTTGGCTCAAATGGGTCCATGCGACCCAAATGAGCTGCCACACCGTCTATGTCAGCGGATGTAAACTCTGTTTTTGTAGCAAAGCTTGTTACTGGCGAGACGGGCACAGCTCTCTCAACAGCCCCTTCGGTAACGGCGCGTTCAGGGGCCCGGGCAGCGTTGTTAATACCTCTGCCGCCAATCATGGCACCGAGGACATCGAATGCGTTTTGCCCCGCAGCTTTGACGGGATTACCGTCTTTCCACTCGTCATACGAGATGGCGTCTTTGCCTACATTTGTCCAAGACTGACCGACACCTGGGGCATTGTCACCGCCAGCTCCCACCAGCGGTGCAAGACCTTGTGCCATTTGGGTTCGGTCCTGCGCTAGGCCTTGTGGGTCGATAATGCCCCGAACACTGGAAATCATTGGGTCGGCGGTCTTCATGAACTGCCAGTTGGACTTGAACTCGTCAACACCACGGCCCACTAGTCCTTCAAAGAACTTCTGCGGCGATATGTCAGCGGGCCCTGAATCACTCGGTTGATAGTTCTCGGCTCGTGGAACTGGCATTTTGGATGCCCTGTCAATCAGATCATCGAGCCGTTTATCCACTTGGTCCGCTGGTACGCCGGTATTTAACAGCTCTTTGCGGAACAACTCGCGTTGCGAGGCAGATATGAAGGGCTGAGACGACGAATCCGGCACAGCAACAGGCCCGATAAAGCCCGGATCACCCGGCAGAGGGGCCGGCTTGGTCGCATCGGTGGCGGTTGCGATTCGCGTCGAGCTTGATGACGGTGCCGGTGGTGTGGGTGGTTTGGGGACATCGGTGGGTCCGTTGACGGCTGTCGCAGTCCCCGACAACGCATCAGTGGCACCAGAGGTGTCGGGCATCCCGGAGGCGCCGAGACTGGACACGGTGTTGACCACCCCGGAGACCTGGGAGACGCCGCCAGCGACCTGGCCGGTGAGGTCGGCGACCTGGCCACCGGCCTGGGTGAGCTGCTGCACCTGTTCGGCTTGCGGTTTGAGTTGTGGGTTGGCATCGGCAGCCAGCTGCGCACCCTGACCCGCGTTGTTGATCCACGTGGACGCGATCGAAGCCCCAGAACTCACGGCGTCGGCCGTGTCACTGATGCCCCCAGAAACTCCCTGCACCAAGGCAACTGCGTCCATTGGGTTGACCGCGCCGGACTGTGCGGAGGATGCCAGCGAAGCTCCGGCTTGGGCAGCCGAGCCGAAGTTCTGAGCCGCTGATCCCGCCGATTGCCCCAGATTTACGCTGTCGGACACCGTGTTGGCGATGTCGCCTGGCAAGGATTGGCCCAACTGTGCCCCGTCTTCGGCGCGGGCTTGGGTGTCTGGCCCCTGCTCTTGCTGTTGGTCGTCTTGTTTGCGGCGTCGCGTCGAACCAGCACCAAGTAGAAGCGATGCCAGATCCGTTGTGCCCGACTGCTCGTCACGGTCCTGCTGCTCGTCCTCTTTGTCGTCCTTCTTTTTGTCCTTGGACGGAGCCTTGGGGAGCTTCTGATTGCCGTTCTGCTGCTTTCCCTGTTGCAGCTGTTTAGTCAGATCGTCAATGCGCTGCCGATCCTGACCGGACTGCTGCTGCTTTTCCTGCAGCTGCTTGGTCAGGTCATCGATCTTCTGCTGATCCGGTGACTGGTTCGGCTGCTGCCCCGCATCTTGTTGCGGCGGCTGCTGCTGAGGTGCCCGCTGCGCGCCCTGCTGCGGTTGTTGGGCTGGCTGCTGCCCGCCCTGATTCGATTGACCACCTTGCGATCCCGCATTGCTACCGGGGTTAGTTTGTCCGCCGTTGAAATCCGGATTCGGCTTACCCGGTCCTTGGGTATACGGCGTCGCGTTCTGATAATCCGGAATCTGAGTACCGTGTGCGGGCTGATCCCACCCCTGCTGAGAGCCCTGCTGCCCACTAGACCCGTTCACACCGTTATTGCTGACCGAGGGTGCCTGAGTGTTATAGATACTGATGCCGTTGTTCTGATCCAGCGGCGCCTGATTGATGCCACCTTGATAATCCGGCATCTGCGGCCCACCCTGACTGGGCGGCTGAAACATCTGCCCACCCCCAGGCGGACCATCACTACCACCAGGACCACCACAATCCGGCGGACACGCCGCCCGCGCCTGCGGCACCGTCGCCGGGGAAAACCACCCCAAACCCAAACCACTTGCCGAAAACATCAACACCGCAACCACACCCGCAGTCGCGGCAGCCTTCTGCGAAGCATCCATGGCCCACTTCCACAGACCCACAAGACCTTTCCACCACCCCAAATTGGAGGCGATTGCCCACAGAAGGACCAGAGTGATCGCCGCCACCGCAGGAAACACATCCGGACCCGTGATCCACACATACAACCGCGGAGCAATCCCAGCAGTCAGCAACACCAACCCCAAACCACCCCCGATCAACGCCGCCACCAGGCCCGGATGCCACAGCCTCTCCCGGCCCCCAGAATCCATGCCAACTGGTTGGCGATGTGCCCCAACACCATCGACAACAGCGGCGCGGTCACGAGCGCCGAGCAATCCGGCGTCCGTCAATACCTCTTTGATCAGTCCGGTCAGGTACTTACCGCCCGCGAACAATCCAGCCCCCGCCACAACGGCCACCAGCATCTGCCCGATGCCCAGGATCAGTGTCCAGCGGGGTTCCCCAGAAAGGTGTTGCCACCAGCTGCTGTAGCCGCCGCGCAGCGTCCACCACACACCCAAAGACCCGGCGATCAGCCCGACAGCGGCAATCACGGCCTGCAGCGGTTCAGACAACCTTTGTTTACCGGCCGTGGACGCGGCCGCGATCATCGGCTTGGCACCCCACATGATGAGCTTTACCCCGCCGCCCAGTGCCGTCATACCGGCCAGCAGCAGCACCACCCACACACCCCAGGCCGCAACATCGCCACCTGCCCGGTACAAACCATGCAAGCCAGCGACCGCCGCTACCGTCAACACGGCGCCGGCCCCCACGGCAGCCACGCGGCGACCCGGGTCACCTGTAGTGGAAGAACCAGCCAACGGTGCCGTCTTCGATTCGCTGGAGTGCGTCAGATCACGACATGTCAGAACCTTTGTCGCCTCGGTCACATTACGATCCACGGAACCCACCGACGGTCACCTTCCCCACTTCCGCAATCACAATGTGCATTGCGACCCACCAATCAGACCAGCATAAGCCAATAGTCAAGATCGCGTGAGCAGCGGTGGCAAACAGCATCTACATAGCCCACCCTGCCGTAGAACCACCAAGATCAATCACGCCCCCACCAGCGGACAACTACTCCCTCAATGTTGCTCAAAGCCCGTCAGCCAGCCGACCCAGCGCGTCAAGGTACGAGAAATCAACGATTCCCGCAGATCCGATTCCTGCCGGAAATGCTTACCGAATCATCAACACAACGTCTGAACCACCTGCCGCGTAGCGACATGGATCTGCCGGAACAACTGGGAAGAAAGACTGAGTTCCCTCAGATGGGGAACATCGATGACTGTGGTGACCACCCCCGGCCCATCCGATTCCCACTGCGCACCGTATCGATTCAGAATGCTGCGCATCGCGTAGTTCTCTGAGAGCACCGAGGCCGTGAATCTGTGGACACCGTCGGCATGGGCCGACACCGCCAACGCCTCCATCAGCAGTGTTCCGATCCCACGGCCCTGGTAGTCGTCACCGACAGTGAAAGCCAGTTCGGCACTGTCGGGCTCATCGAGATGGCGGATGAATCGAGCATCGGCCACGACAAGACCGTCGGGTCCAGCGGTGAGTGCCCATGCGAAGTGGTCGCGATAGTCCACTTCGAAGAGATAGGTAATCATCCGCTTGTTCGGCACTCCCAGAAACCGGCGGTACACCGTGCGTCGCGACATCCTCGCCAGCCGCCTCCTGTCACCGGGAAGGATCGGCCGCAGGTAGAACTGAGCGCCGTCGCGTAGCCGCACCGGAATAGGTGTGACGAATGCGGCTAGCCGTTGACGCGCAGTCGATACCAATGCATCTGACACACCAGGGATTTCAAGCATCGCGGTGAACGCATCGCTGCCACCAGCCCAGCCGCGAAGCGGTTCGGTCGCCACGACGGTCGCCGTCCGGGCGTTCCCACGCAGGAGCGCGATCTCACCGACGACCATGCCGGGCACCAGATGCGCGACGACCGAATCTCCGTTGTCGCCGGCGTGAAGGATCTCGCCGCCACCCGAGCCGACGAGCAGGAACCAATCGGCCGGCTCACGCTGACGCATCAGCACCTGCCCGGGAGCCGCTTCAAGGGGCGAAAGAAGCTCGGCTAGCGGAGCAAGCGCACTGGCCGGATTACCTGCGAAAAACTCCAACTCCGCGAGTTCGATGGCGTCTACACCCGCGGATCCGGCCATCTTCTACAGGACCTTCGAGCAGTTCGGCAATGCCCCGGTGGCCCATACTGCGTCCACGATGTGCACCGCCCTTAGCTCGAATAGCTGAGTCTGTTCGCATCGTAATCATCACCGCCATATCCGATGAGGTATTGACGGAACCACAACGTTCTCACGCCGTCAGCGCGGCCAAGCGGTCCAGGTTGCGCAATGTCGTGTCGCGGGAATCCACCGGCAGCCCCAACAGCACACGATGCACGCCAAGGTCGGCTCGGCGTTCGATATCTCCAGGCTGGGGTGCCAGGATGGTCGCGGTTACCGGAACCGTCGGCTTGCCCATCTGCGCTGCCAGCAGGTTGAGTTCACCGATCCCCTTCTGAAGCTCTTCGACTCCAAGCATTGTCGGTGCCATCCAGCCGTCGGCGTGGTCAAGTATCCGCTCGTGGGTAGACCGCCCCCAACCTCCTAACCACACCGGCGGGTGTAGTCGTTGAACAGGCTTGGGCCAGGAACGGATCGAATCGAAAGCCACATACTTGCCGTGAAATTCGGCCTCTTCTTCCGTCCATATCTTCTTGACCGCTTGGATGCGCTCGCTCTGCAATGCCACCCGCGTGCGCGGGTCGGTGCCGTGATTTCGTATCTCCTCGCGCAGCCACCCGACGCCGATTCCCAGTTCCAGCCGTCCGCCCGATGCCCTGTCCAGGGTCGCGGCTTCTTTGGCGAACGTGATCGGATCTCGCTGAACAAGCAGCGCCACAGCGGTACCGATGCGCAGGTCCCTCGTCGCGGCCGCCGCGAAGGATAACGCTACGAACGGGTCGAGGGTGCGGCAATAGTCGTGGGGTATCTCATCCCAACCGTCATGGATCGCTTCGATCGTCACGGGAATGTGCGTGTGCTCTGGCACGAAAAGGGATTCGAAACCGCGCGTCTCGATCTCGACCGCTAGTTCACCGGGCTCCAGGCTTTCGTCGGTGAGCGCGGTGAAAACACCAATCCGCATGAAGCTAAACCTCTTTGTCGTCCAGCGGCGGTACCGCTGCGGAAAGGACCTCGAACTCGGCATCGCTCAGCGCGATGTCCGCCGCGGCAACGTTCTGCGCGAGGTGCGCTTCCGACGATGTTCCCGGGATCGGCAACACAATCGGTGAGCGGCGAAGCAGCCATGCCAGGGCTATCTGCGCTGGGGTACGGCCGTGGGCATGCGCCACGAGATCCAGAGCACCGCCGGGACCTTCCAGGCCCTCGGTAGCCAGCGGGAAGTATGGGATGAACGCGATGCCGTGAGCAGTGGCGTAGTCCACCACGTCAGCCGCTGACCGATTGGCGAGGTTGAACAGGTTTTGCACCGAGGCGATGGGCACGATCTGCCGTGCCGCGTGCAACTGGCTCACCGAGACTTCTGAGAGCCCGATATGCCGGATCTTGCCTTCGTCTCGCAGGAGCTTGAGTTCGCCGATCTGGTCTTCGAAGGGAACAGTGGGATCGACTCGATGCAGCTGCAGCAGGTCGATGCGTTCCAGCCTCAGGCGACGCAGGCTCATTTCCGTCTGCTGGCGCAAGTATTCGGGCCGCCCCAACGGAATCCAGCCCCACTCCGCCGGGCCAGTGCGTACGAGACCGACTTTTGTGGCGATCGTGAGATCACCGGGATACGGGTGCAGCGCCTCGGTGATCAAGTCTTCGACGGTCTGCGGGCCGTACGCATCAGCGGTGTCCAGAAAATTGACTCCTAGCTCAACCGCGCGTTTGAGCACCCGCACCGCCGATGCCGGATCTCGCGGCGGGCCCCACACCCCTGCCCCGGTCAGCTGCATCGTGCCGTAGCCAAGCCGATTAACGGTGATATCGCCGCCGAGAGTGAGCGTTCCCGCTCCGACGGGCCGTGTTGATGTCACGATTCGATCCTGCGCAATCTGAACTCATGAGGTGGCGAATATCGCTCACCTCACATGGATTTGGATGTGATTACTGCGATTCGGGCTGCTGGTCCAACGCAAGCCGGGCCAGTAGCTCAAGCCCATCGGCATCGGCGCTGCCAGGGTCGCCCGAGTAGATGAGCAGCTGCTGCCCCGGTGCCCCACCTACCGCGAAACTGTCGTACTGAAGGTTGATGTCCCCGACCTGGCTGTGGCGGAAGCGTTTGGTCCCGCTCGTGCGCGGCCGGACGTCATGCTGCATCCACACGAAGGTGAAGACGTCGCTCTGAATCGTCAACTCACCCACAACTTCTGCTATGCGCGGGTCATCACGAAACGACACCGACATCGCGCGCAGGTTTCGGGCGGTATCCCGCGCAACGTCGTCCCATTCTGCGTAGAACTGCCTGGCCACCGGGTCGAGGAAGACCATGTACGCCAAGTTGTCCACTTCCGAGAAGTCACTGTAAAGAGCCTGCGCGCGAGTGTTCATGGCCAGAATGTCCAGCGCCGGGCTGATTACCAATGCCGGGGCGTGCACCACGTTGTTGACGATCCTCATGGTCCCCTCGCTGGCATCGCGTAGGCCAGCCGCATCGGGTGCTGCTCCAGACGGCCGCGCAAGGCTCGCCAGGTGTTCAGTCGCATGCGTATCCAACTGCAGTGCACGGGAAATCGCCCGCAGCACCTGGTCTGAGGGATGCCGCTCACGCCCTTGTTCAAGCCTGCTGTAGTAGTCGGCACTCACCCCGGCCAGCGCGGCAACCTCTTGCCTGCGTAGGCCCAAGACACGGCGCGGCTCATCCTCCGGCAGCCCCGCTTGCCGCGGCGAGACCAGAGCACGGCGCGCCTTCAGAAAGTCGCCCAACTCATTTCGCCGATCCATGTCCTCAACATACTCACGGCAAAGCGACCCAACCAGGGTGTAATACACCCACCCAGTGACGCATCACCTCGGCCGCAACAGGTGCCTGGGTAGGAGCAGCACACCCTTCCACGCCGACGCGCGCAAATCTACGCTGAAAAGCAATCAGATAGAGGCGAAACATATTGCGGCCAAACGAAAGAGAGGAATCAATGGGCATACTGGCAGGCAAGACGGCACTTGTCACGGGCGCGTCGAAGGGAATCGGGGCGGCCATCGCGCGAGACCTCGCGTCGGCGGGCGCGCACGTGGCAGTCCACTACTCGTCAAGCAAGAGTGGCGCTGATCATGTCGTGAAGTCAATACGCGACGCTGGCGGACAAGCCTTCGCGCTCCAAGCCGATATCTCTGATCCGGCCAGCGTCAAAGGACTGTTCGCCGAGCTCAGCACTCAGTTCGAGGCACTCGACATCCTGGTTAACAACGCCGGGGTGTACGAGATGGGCGCGGTTGAATCAGTGACGGCAGATGAACTTCAACGCCAGTTCGGCCTGAACGTCTTCGGCCTGACCATCACAATCACCGAAGCACTCGGCAGCGCCCTTGGACCCGGCTCGAGCATCGTCAACATCGGATCGAGTGTCACTAGCTTCACGCCCGCCAACTCGCTGGTGTACACCGCCTCGAAGGGGGCGGTGGACGCGATCACCGGCACACTCGCCAAGGAGCTGGGCCCACGAGGCATCAGGGTGAACTCGGTCAATCCCGGCTTGACCGTGACCGACGGCATGCAATCCAGCGCCTTCTCAAGCCGCGAATTCCGCACCGAGATTGAGAAGATCACACCCCTTGGCCGGATCGGCATCCCGGAGGACATCGCACCAGCATTGACATTCCTGGCCTCGGACCGCGCCTCGTGGATCACTGGAGAGATCCTGGTCATCGGTGGCGGCCTGAACTAAACGGCCCTTCTTCGCCCGTTCGCCGATGTAGGGCCCGCTCCCCTGGCAATAATGCTGGTGGCCGGAAGGAATCAACGATGGGCAAGCTATGCACCAGGATCGTCGTCGGGATCACTGCCGCTGGCATGTCAGCTGGCGGCCTGTTCGGCATGGGGACTGCGCAGGCTAATGACCACACATTCCTGGACAGCCTGCGCGCCGCGGGAGTCTTCATCCACAAGGATGCCGAACCGTATGTGGTTCAGGCGGGACACCAGGCCTGCCGCGATCTACGCAACGGTGTGCCACCCGAAGAAGTGGGATCGCAGTTCCCGGTGGGCTCCGGTGTCGCGCCCGCACCCGCCCCCAACGTGTATGTCGACATTCTGCAAAGTGAGCTGTGCCCGAATGCGCTGAACCCCGCGCCACCCCAGCCGGCGTAACCGTTCTCCGCGACCTTGCTGAAGCAGCAGCGGCCTCGTTGATGTAGCAGTGGCTACCCGGACACACGACAACCATTCGACCTGTCAGAATGTTTGCTGTGAACATTCGGTTGCTACTTGCTCCGCGGTGGGTGCGCTGGTTGGTGATGGTCGCCCTCATGACAGCAATCGGCGGCCCGCTGTGGATCTTCCTCATGCCCGACGACGGATCGGACTGGAAAGCCCGCGCGGTGCAGATACCGGTGTTCAGCATCGGTGTTGCAACCCTGCTCATCGTTGTTCAGGAACGATTCCGCCAGTCCTTTCTCGCCGTCCTTGATGGGTTGGACGCGACGCAGCGACGCCAGGCCATCGGGGCAACCCAGCGCGGTGCCGCACCCACCGAGGCGCCGGTGCTGTCGGCGGCTGTGCGGCTGTGCGCGCTCCTTGTTGGAACCAGGCTGCGGACACCCACATGGGCGCGATGGGTCGCATACCTAGTTCCAGCAGGTGCAGCGCTCATCGCAGTCGCCCGCCTCGTAGATCACGATGTCTGGCGCGCCATGGCGTGGCTTGCGGTGGCCGTGCTGATGGCGGTGATTTTTTGGTGGGATGCACGCACATTGCGTCGACTGCAACAGCAGCTGAACCTGTTACGTGCCACAGCTGCCTCGTCACTCGGAGACGTTCCCGCCCTCGCCGAGTCCGAGTACCCGTCGGTGACGCCGTCACGGAAGGTGTGGCTGATCGTCGTCGGCGTCGTGATCGCCATGTCCGTAATCGCCGGTGCCGCCGCCTATTCAATGGAGCGCACGCAGCCCGGACATGGCGTCACAAAGGACAGCGAATGCGGTAAGGCAATAGCAACCCTGGCTGTCTTCAGCGAGCGCGAGGATCTCACGGACTCTCGATCTATCCTCCCCGGCGGGCCGAGCCTGGCCGACTACGAGAAGTGGTCGAACGAGATTCGCACTCGGGCGGCTCAGGTGACCAGATCCGATCTGGCGCCGCGGGCACAACACGTTGCCGAGTTGTCGGAGCACGCCGTCTCTGTTGTCCGCCAGATCCGTCAAGAACCAGGAACGCAACTCGAGCAGCTACGGCAGCAAGACGCCTACACCAAGCTCATCGCTCAAATGTATGACGAAGCGGCGGTAGTTCTTGACGTATGCCATAGCTGACCGGCACTCACCCGCAGTCGTACTGCACTCCGATACCGCGCGGCGGAGTTGCCCGCTTGGTGCATCCGTACACCTCAAGCTCGTCGCTCATTCGGATAGCCGAGTGATGCGGGTAGTTCACGCAACACAGACCCTTCTGGTCCGATCTGCATTGGTAGTCACCAAATTTCAGCCGCTTGCCGTGTTCCAACGGCAGGCCCACTCCCTCGCTGAACGGCCCGGGGTCTCCATGCAGGCTGCCCACGGTGACGGTCGCTCCATCGAAACTCACCCAGCCCGAGATCCATTGGCCGGGTAAATCGGGAGGACGGGGCGGCGCATTGCGAATCCCCGGCAGACAGGACAGCGGCATCTTGTACTTGAACGCTGTGATGCATCCCCCGATGATCCGGGGGCCAAGCTCACCGGGTGAGCGGAACGCCACCCCACCTTCGGATAGCTGAGACGGTGCGCCGTCCTGATCGACCGTGCGAAATTTCTCGGCGTCGACGGGCTCACCCGCCTCGATCCAACGGGTCACCGACTCCACGGACGCCTCCGTGCCCGGGGCTGTCGTGGCCGTCGACGTCGTTGTTGCCGGCGCCGTGGACGGTGCGCTGGCGGATGGAGATGTGGAGGAGGTCGGCGCCTGCTGCTGCGTGTGTGCGACACAACCCGCGACCAGGAAGATCAGGCACAACACGCTCCAGACACGCACCCGGTGAGCGTAGCTTGTCCTCCGGATTGGGTAGGGTCCCTCGGCGTGACTCAGAGCGTGACCGTGAAATCTGTAAATGCCCGCCTCGCTGCTGAACTGGAGGTCGCCGAGGCCCAGGTCGCGGCGGCTGTGCGGCTGCTCGACGAGGGCGCGACGGTCCCGTTCATCGCGCGTTACCGCAAGGAAGTCACCGGCAGCCTGGACGACGGCCAGCTGCGCAGTCTGGAAGAGCGGCTGCGCTACCTGCGGGAACTCGATGAGCGCCGCGCCGCGGTGCTGTCCTCCATCGAGGAACAGGGCAAGCTCACCGACGAGCTCAAGGTGGCACTGCTCTCGGCCGATACCAAGGCGCGTGTCGAAGACATCTATCTGCCGTACAAGCCCAAGCGTCGCACCAAGGCGCAGATCGCCCGTGAGGCTGGGCTGGAGCCGCTGGCCGACCGGCTGCTGGCGGACCCGAACCTGGTGCCCGATGAGGTGGCCTCCGAGTTCCTCACCGAGGAGGTCGCCGACGCCAACGCCGCCCTCGACGGCGCGCGCCACATCCTGATCGAGCGCGCGTCCGAGGATGCCGAGCTCGTCGGCGCCACTCGCACCAAGTTCTGGGCAGACGGCGCGCTGCGCACCGCCCCGTGGTCGGAGGACGCCGCGAAAACCGAAGCGGCACAGAAGTACCGTGATTACTTCGAGTTCTCCGAATCCCTGGAGACCATGCCCTCGCACCGCGTGCTCGCCGTCATGCGCGGCGAGAAGGAGCAGGTCCTGGCCCTGAATTTCGACGGCGGCGACGACGCACCATATGAGGCCATGGTCGCGCAGTCGCTCGGGGTCAACCTGACCGCCAAGACCCCGGCAACGCCGTGGCTGGCCGGTACCGTCCGGGTCGCCTGGCGGGCCAAGCTCATGTTCTCTGCCTCCGTCGATGCCCGCCTCAAGCTGCGTCAACGCGCTGAGGAAGACGCCGTCGGCGTCTTCGCCCGTAACCTCAAGGATCTGCTGCTCGCGGCCCCCGCCGGCACGCGCGCCACCCTCGGCCTGGACCCCGGGTTCCGGACCGGCGTCAAGGTGGCCGTGGTGGACGGCACCGGCAAGGTGGTCGACACCTGCGCGGTCTACCCGCATCAGCCGCAGAAGAAGTGGGACGAGGCCAAGGCCACGCTCGCGGCGTTCGTCGCTCGCCATGGTGTCGAGCTGATCGCCGTCGGCAACGGCACAGCCTCACGCGAAACCGATGCCCTGGCAGCCGAACTCATCGCCGACATCAAGGCCGCCGGTGCCAAGGCCCCGACGAAGGCGATGGTCAGTGAGGCGGGCGCATCGGTGTATTCGGCCTCCGCTTACGCCGCGCATGAGCTCCCCGAACTCGACGTGACGCTGCGGGGTGCGGTCTCGATCGCGCGGCGCCTGCAAGATCCGCTGGCTGAACTCGTGAAGATCGAGCCCAAATCGATCGGCGTGGGGCAATACCAGCACGACGTCACTCCCGGCACCCTCGCGCGCAGCCTCAATGCCGTCGTCGAAGACGCGGTCAATGCCGTTGGTGTCGACCTGAACACCGCCTCGGTACCGCTGCTGGCGCGAGTCTCCGGGGTGACGGAATCCCTGGCAGAGTCCATCGTCGCGCACCGCGAGAAGGTGGGTGCATTCCGTAGCCGCAAGGGCCTGTTGGAGGTTCCCCGTCTGGGCCCCAAAGCCTTTGAACAGTGCGCCGGGTTCCTGCGTATCCGTGAAGGCGACGACCCGCTCGATGCATCCGGCGTGCATCCCGAGTCCTACCCGGTGGTGCGCAAGATTCTGGACCGCTCCGGTGTCACCCTCGCCGAACTGATCGGCAACGAGCGCTCGCTGCGCTCGCTCAAACCCGCCGATTTCGCCGACGACCGGTTCGGGATTCCTACCGTGACAGACATTCTCGGCGAGCTGGAGAAGCCCGGACGCGACCCGCGGCCCGCGTTCACCACGGCCACCTTCGCCGCGGGCGTCGAGAAGGTCTCGGATCTGAAGGTCGGCATGGTGCTCGAGGGTGTGGTGACCAACGTCGCCGCCTTCGGCGCTTTTGTCGATGTCGGCGTGCATCAGGACGGCCTCGTGCATGTTTCCGCAATGGCAGACCGGTATGTGTCGGACCCCCATGAGGTGGTCAAGTCCGGCCAGGTGGTGCGGGTCAAGGTCACCGAGGTCGACATTCCGCGTCAGCGCATCGGTCTGACCCTGCGCCTCAATGACGATCCGCAGCAGGGTAAGCGTCCCGACCGCGCCAGCACTCCCCGACGCGACGACAGGAATCAGGGACGGCCAAACCAGAACCGCAGCAAGAATTCCCGTCCGCGAGAAGAGACCCGGCCCGGTGGCTCCATGGCCGATGCGTTGCGCAACGCAGGTTTCGGACGGTAGGCGGAACGGAAATCCTCCTCGGGCTTCCGGATCATCAGGACAGCCGGGGTCATACCTGGTTCGATATTGAGCGTTCGTGGGGCCGGATCGATGTACCAAATCACGTATTCGGCAACGTCGATCAGTACGTGATCCCCTTCCTGAATTGTTCGATCGCCAAGCTGTGCCAGGTCAATGAGGGCTTCATCGCCCCTCAGAACACCCAGCTGCCGGACGCGGCCAGCACAAAGCCGTGCGGAGGGAAATCAGCCTGGCCAAGGCTTTGCCAGGCATGGCAGGCGAAGATGAAATCGTCCCCATTGCCGCTACCGCACGACATCAGAATGCTCCGAGTATTGAGGAACACCTGCAATTGTTTCCCGGCAGAAAAGTGCGGGTACGTATTGAGGTCCCCCAAGGAGTTAGATCCTTTGAGGAATCTTGCATAAGGGGCGCCTGAGGTACCGATATCAATACGGGCGATGTTCTCGCCGCTCGGCATTCCCGGCAACTGACCCGCGCAGGCGACATCAGCGGGTGGCATTTGGAAGGTCCCCCATGCCTGCAGACGTAACCGGCAATACACCCCATCGGCGGGCGAGAAGATGTTCTCGATCGGCCACTGTTTCCCGTCGGTCGGATCGAAGCCCGCGGGATATTTGATCGAGGCCATGGGCAGCGAGTCGATGTCCGGGAACGCGGGGTCCGCGTTCGCCGGCGCAACGGAACAAAGTGATCCGACCAGGTTGATCATCAAAATGGCTGTCGCGATGGCTAGCCTGCGCATCCCCCCGGGTCCCATGCCGGATGATGGTACCGAACACCTTTGAGGCGTAGAACCTGGTGATCTCTAGCGCCGTTCACGCTCTTCGGTGCTGGTGCAGAAACGATCCCGCGCCTCGTCGGCCGCGAGACCGGTGCGCGCAAGGTCGTACACCTTCTCCAACTGGCACGGACTCATGCTTCCGTCCATGCCGACTCCATCGTTCTGAACCGACACGATCGGCGCAAGCTCGTCACCATCGAACCGATAGATCCGCGTGAGCCAGCTGCGTGTTGGGCCGGTCCCGTACTCCGCGATAAAACCGTCTCCGGCATGCCAGAAGTCACTGCCGAACAGTGCACCGACATCATGCATCACGTCATCACGCAGGTGCGGAGCACGCACCGCACGGAACTGTGTGGAGTTACCCGTCGTCCGCCACAGCGCCCAGTGCGAATTCGGATGCGCGCCACCGGTGTCCAATGAAAGGAGCAGCTCATCGCGGCCGTCGCCGTCCAAATCTCGCAACAGCATGATGCCGGATTCGAGCGAGTCCTCGATGGCGTGGCTGACCGTTTGAACCATCACTCCGGAACGCGTGAAGATGCGAATCCGGGCAGATGTACCAACAATCCGTTTCTCGAACCGGAGCCCCAGCGCGTCGGTCGAGGTGAACTCGCAGTTCTTGGCACCGGCGCTACTGAGGATGTTCCTGCACTGCGCGAGCGAATCGGTGCCGACACGGCACGACGGCACCCCCGCAGCGCAGAGCAGCGCCGCGAAAACCGCGAACAAGCCTCGTACCCGGAGCACAGTCGCAGCGTAACCGTTCACCGTCAGATGTCGGTGCCCTTGGCTAACCTGACGCCGTGCTCACCACCGTCGCCATCCGGGGATACCGGTCCTTGCGCGATATTGTGCTGCCGCTTACCCAACTCACGGTCGTCACCGGCGCTAACGGCACCGGAAAATCCTCCCTGTACCGGGCACTGCAGCTACTGGCCGACTGCGGCCGCGGCGAGGTCATCGGCTCGCTGGCGCGCCAGGGTGGACTGCAATCGGCGATGTGGGCCGGGCCGGAGTTTCTCAAGGGCGCACGACGCACAGGCGCCGTTCAGCCCACGATCCGCACACGTCCCGTATCCATCGAATTAGGTTTTGCGTCAACAGATTTTGGTTACTTGGTGGACCTCGGCCTGCCGATACCCAGCGATTCCGCCTTCGGCCGCGACCCGGAGATCAAGCGCGAGGTCGTATTCACCGGACCATCGGTTCGCCCGAGTTCGACCCTGGCCCGCAGAACCCGCCCCGTGGTTGAAGCCCGCGCGGAGTCGGGGCGCGGGTTCAAGGATTTCAGTCGCTCGCTGCCGACCTACCGCAGCATGCTCTCTGAATTCCCCGGCAGGTTTCCTGAATTGGGCGCCGTCCGGGACACGCTGCGCGGCTGGCGGTTCTACGACGGTTTCCGTGTCGACATGCTCTCCCCGGCACGTCAGCCCCAGATCGGCACGCGCACAACGGTGCTCTCGAATGACGGCAGCGATGTGGCCGCCGCTATCCAGACCATCATCGAGACTCGCAGTGACACCCTGGACAGGGTCATCGCCGACGCATTCGACGGCGCCTCGGTGGCCGTCGCGGTACGCGACGGGGTCTTTGATCTGCAGGTGCAGCAGGCCGGCATGCTGCGCGCATTGCGTGCGGCCGAATTATCCGATGGCACTCTACGTTTCCTGCTGTGGGCGGCGGCGCTGCTGAGCCCTGAACCACCACCACTGATGGTGCTCAACGAGCCCGAGACGTCGCTGCATCCGGATCTCATCGCACCGCTGGCGACACTCATTCGCGCCGCTGCGGCGAAAACCCAGGTGGTGGTAATCACCCACGCCAATGCGTTGGTGGATCATCTTGCGGCGCGGCCGCTGCGCGAGATCCTCGCCGGCGATGAGGATCGATTCGACGATGCGGGATCAGCGGTGCGGCTCGAACTCGTCAAAGACTGGGGCGAGACGCAGATCGTGGGACTTGACGCGCTGAGAGCCCCGTCATGGCATTGGGGTACCCGATAGGCAGAGGCCGCATCACCACTGGTTGTTGAGCTTGGCGCCCCCACCATTGATGACGCTCTGGTGGCTGGCGTCGCCGGTCTGGGTAACGGCGTGATGATGATGTGCGCTCTGGCTGCCGCCTTCGGCCACGACACTGGGTGCGGCCATCATCCAGAGGGCGGCAATGACGGGGGCGAGAACGGCGAGTGCCAATCCGGCCCAGATGACGACCTTGCCGGCTGCGTTGGCGACGAGAGTGTTCATGGTCATTTCCTTTGCGTTGGAGGATGTCTTGCTCATGAATCAATCGTCGATCTGAGGGAGATCCGGCAGTAGACCTCGCGAATTTGTGGGCTCACAAGGCTGATTTGTGCCTAACATGGATCATGTTGAGCAGCCGGATGCCAGAACTGTCCGCGTTCGAGGTGCTGCTGGGTATCGCAAGGACCGGCAGTCTCGGTGCCACGGGCCGCGACCTCGGCCTGACCCAGCAGGCCGTATCAGCGCGCATCGCCTCCCTTGAAGCACAGACCGGCGTGCCACTGGTCAGCAGAACTCCACGCGGGTCTCAGCTCACCACCACCGGCGTCGCGGTAGCCGAATGGGCCGCCAAGCTGCTGGCGGTCGCCACGCAGGTCGACACCGCGCTGGCATCGCTGCGCGAAGAGAGCCGAGCCCGCGTCAAGGTCGCGGCGAGCCAGACCATCGCCGAGCAGCTGATGCCGCGCTGGTTGGTGTCGCTGCAGGCTGCGGCGACACGCTTGGGCACCTCGGCTGCCACGGTGGTACTCACCGCGACCAACAGCGAGCACGCCGCCGAGGCGGTGCAGGACGGCAGCGCCAATGTCGGATTCATCGAGAGCCCCCTGGCACCAAAGAGCCTGCGCAGCAAAGTGGTGGCCCATGACCATCTCGTGGTCGTGGTAGCGCCGGATCATAAGTGGGCCAAGCGAACCCGCCCTGTGACCCCCATCGAGCTCGCTGAGACACCGCTGGTCGCGCGCGAGGCCGGGTCGGGTACCCGAGACTCGCTGACCGCAGCGCTGCGCACCGCACTCGGCACCGTCGATCAAGCCGCGCCTGCCCTGGAACTGTCCTCCGCCGCAGCAGTACGGGCAGCGGTACGCGCGGGAGCCGGCCCGGCGGTGATGAGTGCGTTGGCGGTCGGCGACGACTTGGCCATGGGCAGACTCCGCGCCGTCGCAGTATGCGATATCGACCTGCACCGCGATCTTCGCGCCATCTGGCGCGGAGCGCGCGTACCACCCGCCGGGGCCGTCCGTGACCTTCTCAGCCATATCGTGGGATTCCGGGGCTCGCGTTGAGAGTTAGTTGCTCCGGGTGAGCCGAAGGGTTGCCAGATAACCGAGGCACACTGTTGGGTAGACCGTCGAACCTCAGGAAGGGAGCGCAGTGACCGAAGCGTCACGGGACAACGTTCTGATCGTCCATTGGCACGACCTCGGTCGCTACCTGGGCGTCTACGGGCATCCCGATGTGTCCAGCCCACACCTGGACCAGCTGGCGGCCGACGGCATCCTGTTCACCCGCGCACACGCCACAGCACCGCTGTGTTCACCATCGCGCGGCTCGCTTTTCACCGGCCGATACCCGCAGAGCAATGGCCTCATCGGCCTGGCCCATCACGGCTGGGAGTATCGCGCCGGCGTGCGCACACTCCCCCACATTCTGTCCGGATCGGGCTGGCACACAGTGCTGTTCGGAATGCAGCATGAGACGGCGTATCCCGCGACGCTGGGATTCGACGAGTACGACGTGTCGAACTCGTATTGCGAATACGTGGTGGAGCATGCATCTCGATGGTTGCGCAATTCTCCCAAGGCACCGTTTCTGCTCACCGCTGGATTCTTCGAAACACATCGCCCGTTTCCACGGGAGCGCTATGAACCCTCCGACGCCGACACGGTGAACGTGCCCGACTATCTGCCCGACACCCCCGAGGTGCGCGACGACCTGGCCGAGTTCTATGGCTCAATCGCGGTGGCCGATGCCAAAGTCGGTGAATTGCTGGACGTGTTAACCGAGACCGGCCTCAACGAGAACACTTGGGTCGTCTTCATGACCGATCACGGCCCGGCGTTGCCGCGCGCCAAGTCCACCTTGTACGACGCCGGCACCGGCATCGCGCTGATCGTGCGTCCCCCACGTGGCCGACGCACCGAGTCACTGCGCTACGACGAACTCTTCAGCGGCGTCGATCTGCTGCCCACGCTCCTGGAATTACTCGGTGTCGATATCCCCGGGGAAATTCAGGGAATTTCTCACGCCGGCAATATCCTGAAACCGGCGGAAGAATTAGAACAAGTCCGCTCCGAGCTATTCACCGCGAAGACATATCACGATTCCTTTGACCCCATTCGGGCCATTCGGACAAAGAACTACAGTTATATAGAGAATTACGCACCCAGACCGGTCCTGGACCTACCGTGGGACATTGCCGACAGCCCCCCAGGCCGGGCCGTCGCCACGCACATCACCAACCCACGCCCGCATCGCGAGCTCTACGACCTTGTCGCAGATCCGGGAGAAGCACATAACCTGCTGGGACTGGATGCCGATCCGGAAGCGCGAGCCGTCGCCGACGACTTGGCGCTGCGTCTCAACGACTGGCGTGAGAAGACCCTCGACGTCATTCCCTCGGATTTTGCGGGCACGCGCATATCTGAGCGTTACACCGAGACATTCCTGCGCATCCATGGCCGCCCCGGAGCCAACCGTTCCGCCATCGCCGACGAACGCGGCATCGAACAATAGTTATGTTCGCTATGATTGCAATTCACGGCGAACCCAATTAGTCGAATACAAAACAATTGCGGTTAGGCTACTGCGCATGCCCGAACATCCCACCGCATATCTGGTGCTCGCCTCGCAGCGCAGTGGCAGCACACTCCTGGTGGAATCTCTGCGCGCAACCGGTGTAGCGGGCGAGCCGCAGGAGTTCTTCCAGTACCTGCCCACCACAAGCCAGTCCCCGCAGCCGCGGGAATGGTTCGCCGACGTCCAGGACGAGTCGATCCTGCGTCTGCTCGATCCGCTGGACGCGGGCAAGCCCGACCTGGCGCCCGCCACCATCTGGCGCGATTACATCCGCACCGTAGGGCGCACCCCCAACGGAATCTGGGGCGGCAAGCTCATGTGGAACCAGACTCCGCTACTGCTAAACCGCGCCCAAGGTCTTCCCGATCGATCCGGCGACGGTCTACTCGCCGCGATACGCGACGTCGTCGGCAGCGACCCGGTGCTGGTGCACGTATACCGACCAGACGTGGTGTCCCAAGCGGTTTCGTTCTGGCGCGCGGTGCAGACCCGCGTGTGGCGTGGACGCCCCGACCCGGTGCGCGATGCCCGCGCCGAGTATCACGCGGGGGCCATCGCCCATGTCATCACCATGTTGCAGGCGCAGGAAGCCGGGTGGCGCCGCTGGTTCGCCGAGGAGAACATCCAGCCCATCGATGTCTCGTACCCATTCCTGTGGCGCAACCTGACGCAGGTGGTGGGCACCGTGCTGGAGGCGTTGGGCCAAGACCCCCGGCTCGCACCGGCACCGGTGCTGGAACGGCAGGCAGATCAGCGGTCTGACGACTGGGTGGACCGCTACCGGAGCGATGCGGAACGAGAGGGACTGCCACTATGAGCGACACCGCGACAACGCCCGATCTCTTACAGGTCAACGAGCTTCGGCTGTTAGAGGCCGAGGCGGTGCACATCATCCGGGAGGTGGTTGCCGAGCTGCAACGCCCGGTGCTGCTGTTCTCGGCGGGCAAGGACTCGATCGTCCTGCTGAGGTTGGCCGAGAAGGCATTTCGCCCGGCACCGTTGCCCTTCCCCGTGCTGCATGTCGACACCGGGCACAACTTCCCCGAGGTCATCGAGTTCCGTGACCGCCGCACCACCGGGCACGGACACAAGCTGATCGTCGCCTCGGTGCAGGACACCATCGACGCCGGACGGGTCGCCGACCCGGGCCCGGGCGCCTCACGCAACCGTCAGCAGACGCGCACCCTGCTCGATGCATTGGAAGCCGGCGATTTCGACGCGGCATTCGGCGGTGCCCGCCGTGACGAGGAACGTGCCCGCGCCAAGGAGCGCATCCTGAGTTTCCGCGACGAGTTCGGCCAATGGGATCCGCGGGCACAGCGTCCCGAGCCCTGGTCGCTGTACAACGGCCGCATCCGTAAGGGCGAACAGGTCCGGGTCTTTCCGTTGAGCAACTGGACCGAACTGGACATCTGGCGCTACATACAGCTGGAAAACCTTGAGCTGCCATCGATCTACTACGCACACCAACGCGAGGTGTTCGAGCGTGACGGCATCCTGCTGGCCACCTCCGAGTACGCCACCCCACAGGGCGACGAGGTGGCAGCCACCGAATGGGTCCGCTACCGCACCGTCGGCGACATGACGATCACCGGCGCGGTCCGCTCCCAGGCCACCGAGATCGAAGGGGTGATCGCGGAGATCTCCGTGGCCACCGTGTCCGAGCGCGGCGAGACTCGCGCCGATGACCGCACATCCGTGGCCGCCATGGAAGACCGGAAACGAGAGGGCTACTTCTGATGAGCACCCAGACCGCGGTGGACACCCGCCAACTACTGCGCATCGCCACCGCCGGTTCGGTGGACGACGGCAAGAGCACCCTCATCGGGCGACTGCTGCATGACACCGACAGCCTGCCGGTCGACCACCTGGAGGCCGTCACCGACGACGAGGGAAACGCCGACCTCGCTGCGCTTTCCGACGGCCTGCGCGCCGAACGCGAGCAAGGCATCACGATCGACGTCGCGTACCGCTTCTTCTCCACCGCGACCCGCAGCTACATCCTGGCCGACACCCCGGGTCACGAGCGCTACACCCGCAACATGTTCACCGGCGCCTCTAACGCGCATGTCGCGATCCTGCTTGTCGACGCGCGAGCCGGAGTGCTGCGCCAGACCCGTCGCCACGCCCGCATCGCAAAGCTGTTGGGTATCAAGCACTTCGTGGCCGCGATCAACAAGATCGACCTGGTTGACTTCGATGCGGAGCGGTTCGCGGAAGTCGAGCGCGAGCTGCATCTACTGGCCGACCGGCTCGGCAAGGTAGACATCACCGTCATTCCTATCGCAGCCAAGCTCGGCGACAACGTGGTGCACCGCTCCGAGAACACCGCCTGGTACAGCGGGCCGACGCTGCTCGAATACCTTGAGAACGTCGAGCTTTCGCCCCCGCAACCCGAGGCCGCCAAACTGCGCCTGCCCGTGCAGTGGGTTTCGCGCCCAACGGCCGATCAGCGTCGGCGATACACCGGACGGTTGGCGGGTGGCACCCTCAGCGTCGGAGACCCGGTGGTGAACCTGCCGTCGGGAACCCGGTCGACGGTGACGGTGGTCGACACTCTGGATGAAAACCGTTCTACCGGTGTGGCTCCACTGTCGGTATCGATCGAATTGGCCGACGACATCGATGTGGGCCGAGGCGATGTGCTGGTGAGCGGCGTAGAGGATGCGGTGCTGCCGGTGCTGGCGCGCGAGCTGGACGCCACGGTCTGCTGGTTCACCAACGGCCCGCTGCGAGCCGGTGACCGGCTCGCACTCAAGCAGGGCACCCGGACGGTGCGGGCCACCGTTCAGGCTCTGCACACCCGGCTGGACCCGGAAACTCTCGACGAGCTGGACGGTCCGGTTGAGTTGGCGCTCAACGACATCGGCTCGGTGACTCTGCGCACCAGCTCGGTCGTGGTGGCCGACTCCTACGCAGACAGCAGGGACAGCGGCGCGTTCATCCTGATCGATGAGGCATCCAACGACACCGTCGGCGCCGGAACCATCACCGAGGCACGCGAGGTAAAGCCGGAGACGCACTCACGCACCGATATCCGGTGGCATCCCTCGGCCCTGGATCGCGAATACCGCTGGGACAGCACCACTCAGCGCGGCGCCATCATCTGGTTCACCGGCCTGCCCGCGTCCGGCAAGTCCACCATCGCGGTCGCGGTGGAACGGGCGCTGGTGGAGTCCGGCCAGGTGGCCTACCTACTCGACGGCGACAACCTGCGCCATGGACTTTCCGATGACCTCGGGTTCTCACCGGGCGACCGCGCCGAGAACATTCGCCGGGTATCACACCTGGCGCGGCTCTTCGCCGACGCCGGAGTGGTCGCGCTGGCATCACTGGTGTCGCCGCTGCGCTCCGATCGGGAAACCGCGCGCAGCATCAACGCCGCGGCCAAACTGCCGTTCATCGAGGTGTACATCTCCACCCCGCTGGCCGAATGCGAGAAGCGGGACCCCAAGGGGCTGTATGCACGGGCTCGCGCCGGCGAATTGAAGGGGTTGACGGGTGTGGAAGCACCCTATGAAGCTCCGGAAAATCCCGAACTCGCTCTCGACACCACCGGTGCCGATATCGACGGGCTGGTGGCGCAGGTCATCGACGTTCTTAACCGTGCTCGCTGAGCGCGGTTAAGAACGAACCGGCTTAGGTACGGCTGGCTGCGCGCTCGAGGACCGGACGCTGCTCGGGGCAGTACTCATCGATCGAAGCGCCCAGGAACTGCCACTTCTGCTCGGTGGAGGTGTTGCGGTCCAGGTTCTTGGTCAGGAAGCTGGTGGCCTGGTAGGCGTCCTTGTCCAGACCGGTGTCCAGACGATGGCAGGCGATCTTGCCGAGGTATGCAGTCTTGTCCGGCGGCGCGTAGATGCCGTAGGAGTGCAGTGTCTCGTTGAAGCTGACGTCATCGGCATGCGCCGGAGAGGCCATGGCGATCGCGGCAGCACCCGCACCCATCGCGATCATCGCAGTAAGACTGAGTCCCTTCATGCCGGTGAGTCTACATCCGTTGACCTCATGGGACATAGGTTCGACGATGTCATCGTGATTGACACCACTATCCGGGCCTCAAGATCGCGTAAAGACCCACGAAAAGCGCCACGTCCGGGTCTACTCTCCCCCGGTGGTTTCTGCGCCCCCGACCCAGCCCATACCGCCACGCGTCGCCGACCCGCGGCTGCGCCGCGTCCTGAAGGATGACGCACACAAACTGACTGCCGTCGGCGGCCTCGCCGCGCTGTCCCTGGACGCGCTGTCCTCGGTAGCCTACGGCCCGGAGGCCATCGTCCTGGCCCTGATCGCGGGCGGGGTCGGCGCCGTCGCCTTCACCTTGCCGGTGGCCATCGCGATCTCGGTGCTGCTCATCGTGTTGGTGTTCTCTTACCGCCAGGTGATCGCGGTACACCCCGAAGGTGGCGGCTCCTACGCCGTGGCCAAGAAAGACCTCGGCCGGGGTGCGAGCCTGCTGGCCGCCGCGAGCCTCGTCGTCGACTACGTGCTGACTGTCGCGGTGAGCCTGGCTGCCGGGGCGGCAAGCCTGGCGAGCGCCTTTCCCGCTCTCGCCCCACACCTGCTGTCCATCACGCTGATCGGACTGGCCATCCTGACCGTCCTCAATCTCATAGGCATCAGCGAGTCGGCCAAGGTGCTCATGCTGCCGACCTTCGTCTTCATCGTGTGCATCCTCGCGGTCATCGTCTTCGGGCTATCGCATTCCACCCCCGTGGCCGTCATCGGCAAGGACCTCGGCCCCATCGAACCGGTCAGCGCGCTCGGAATCATCCTGGTTCTCAAGGCATTCGCGGCCGGATGTTCGTCGCTGACGGGTGTCGAGGCCATCGCGAACGGCGTCCCGGCATTCAAGACACCCGCCATCAAACGGGCCCAGTACACCGAGGTCGCGTTGGGAATTCTCTTGGGCGTCATGTTGATCGGACTGAGCATCCTCATCAAGGCGCACCATGTGGTCCCCCGCGGCGATGTCACCATTCTGGCGCAGCTTTCCGCTGCCGCCTTCGGCACCGGAATCCCCTTCTACATCACCAATGTGACCGTCGCACTGATCCTCGGGTTCGCCGCCAACACCAGCTTCGGTGGGTTGCCGGTGTTGATGAGTCTGCTCGCCAAAGACGATCGGATGCCTCATCTCTTCGCGTTGCGGGCCGAGAAGCCGGTCTACCGATACGGTGTGGCGGCACTGGCCGCCCTCGCGGCGGTGATCCTCATCGCCAGCGGCGCCGACACCCACCGGCTGCTGCCCCTGTTCGCGATCGGTGTGTTCATCGGATTCACCATCAGCCAAGCCGGTTTGGTCAAACACTGGTTTTGTGCCCGCACCCCGGGCTGGCACTGGAAGGCCGCACTGAACGGGTTCGGCGCGGCCCTGTCGGCCATCGCCATGGTCGTGTTCTTCAGCAGCAAGTTCACCGAGGGCGCGTGGCTGCTGGTCATCGTCATTCCCCTGCTGATTTTGCTTTTCGGGCGCACCGAGAACTACTACCAGGGCGTCAAACGTGAACTGGAGCTCGATGAATTGCCCACGCTGACACCCAATCCCCCCGATCAGACACCCCTGGTGATCGTGCCGATCGACGACATCAACAAACGAACGGTTCAGCTACTCGAGGCGGCATTGCACCTCGGTGGCGAGGTGGTACCGGTCACCATCAGCCGCACGGATCAGAAGGCGCACACCATGACCAAACGCTGGGATCAATGGAACCCCGGGCTTGAGCTCGTGGTGCTGCCGACCGCGCACCGATCGCTGGTGACACCACTGGTGGAGTACGTCAAGAAGCGTCAGTCCGACGGTCGCCAGGTGACCGTGCTCATCACCGAGATCAAGACCAAGCGCCGCTGGCACCAGATCCTGCACAATCAGACCGGAATTGTGCTGACGGCCAATCTCATTGATCGCACCGATGCGATTGTCGCGAACTATCCATACCGCATGAACTGACGGCGCACACCGCCGTCAGTTGGCCGCCTGTGCGGGCACCTTCTCGGCGACGGCGTCGTCTGTGTGATCGTCGAGCATGGTGGTTTCGTCGAACGGATCGGCACCGGAGAGCACCGTCTTGATCCGCTCACGATCCGTTGTCTTGGTCCAGGTTCCGATGAGCAACGTGGCCACCGCATTACCGGAGAAGTTGGTCAGCGCCCGCGCCTCCGACATGAACCGGTCGATGCCGACAATCATCCCGACCCCGTCGATCAAGTCGGGCCGATGGCTCTGCAATCCACCCGCCAGCGTGGCCATGCCGGCACCGGTCACCCCGGCCGCGCCCTTGGAAGCGATGATCATGAACGCCAGCAGCGAGATCTGCTCACCGATCGACAACGGCTTGCCCATCGCGTCGGCGACGAACAATGAGGCCATCGTCAGATAAATCGCCGTCCCATCCAGGTTGAACGAGTAGCCGGTCGGGACAACGATTCCCACCGTCGACTTCTCGACCCCGAGGTGCGTCATCTTCGCGATCAGCCGGGGCAGCGCCGATTCAGAGGAGGACGTCGAGACGATCAGCAGGTACTCACGCGCCAGGTAGCGCACCAGCTTGAAGATCGACACCCGGGCAACCGCCCACAGCAGCGCGCCCAGCACACCGAAGATGAAGATCACACACGTGGTGTAGAAGCCGAGCATGAGTGCGCCCAGCTCTTTCACGGCGTTCCAGCCGGTCTGGCCGACCACATTGGCGATGGCACCGAAGGCGCCGATGGGCGCCAGCCAGAGCACCATGATGAGGACCTTGAACACCAGCTTCTGAAGCATGCCGACACCGCGCACGATCGACTCACCGGTGGATCCCAGGGCTTGCACCGCGAAACCGACCAGCAGCGCGATGAACAGCGTTTGCAGCACGCTGCCTGAGGTCAGCGCCGAGAACATCGTCTCCGGCACAATCGATTTGATGAAATGCCAGGTGCCACCGGCGGCATGTGCCTGGTCGGCGTACTTGGCACCCGCCCCCTGATTCGCCCCGGACAAATGCAACCCGGTGCCCGGCGCGAGCAGGTTGCCGACAACCAGACCGATCGCCAGCGCGACGGTCGACATCGCCAGGAAGTACACGAACGCCAGCCCCCCGACGCGGCCGACACTGGCGGCCTTGCGCACCGATCCGATGCCCAACACGATCGTGCAGAAGATCACCGGGCTGATCATCATCTTGATGAGGCTGACGAAGATCTCGCCAAGCACACCCACCGACTTGCCGAACCCCGGCCACAGCATGCCGACCACGACGCCCAGCACCACCGCGACGATGACCGCGATATAGAGCCAATGGGTGCGGTCCTTGCGTTTCTTGGGCGGGGCGCTCTCGGAAGCCGTGGATTCGGTCACTGTCATGGCCCCTATCGTGCCGTACCGTGACCGGGATCACAGCACGGCCCCGCCCATTGACCCACGTGCGGCGATGAACTGCCGGAAACACGGCCGACGGGCTTTCACCTGCATCGATAGGTTGGCGGGTACCCTGGCGGCCATGGACAGCAACCGCCGCGACGATGCGGCCGCCCAGGGCGGCTCCACGTCATACGGGTCGTGGTCGCAGTCCAGCCAACCGTTGGATTACCCCGATGACCCGGCCTACGCCTCGCAGGCGTTCGAGTATCCCGCGCTCTCCAGCACTGCCCAGCCCAACCAAACGGCTGTGCTGCCGCAGCAATACGGGACTTACGGTCCTCCCCCACAGGATCCCCCGCCCCCGCGCCGATCGAACACCTTCTGGCTGTGGGTCGTCGGCATCGGGGCGCTGGTCGTCATCATCGCGCTCATCGCCACGCTCGTCGTTCTGATCCAGCGCCAGGATGAGCAGCCCCCCACAGTTATCGCCACTCCCTCCACCCGAACCTCGACGACCACCGCGCCCAGCGTGCCGAGCCTCCCGCCGATACCGAGTTTCACCATTCCCCCAATTCCGGTGAATCCTCCGACACAGGGAAGTCAGGCGGCCACCGAGACTGTCGTCTATGAGGTGTCCGGACGCGGCCCCGCACTCAACATCACCTACTTCGACGCCAGCGGCTCCCTGCAGATGGAGTTCAACGTCAAGCTGCCGTGGCGCAAGGAAGTCAAGCTCAACTCCGAACAGTTGACGAACGCCGTCGTGATCGCCGCCGATTTCTCGCACGACGTCTCCTGCACCCTGCTCGTCAACGGAGCGCAGAAGAGCACCACCTCGGGAAAGATGGCGACCTGTAGCGGTATGGGCTAGCTTGCGCCGCTGATGTTTTCGCCGGTCACCGGGTGGTATCGGGGAACCTTCACCAACATCACCGCCACCATTCCCAGCGCGATCATCAGCACCGGGCCGGCGATTCCCGCACGGGTGGCGTGGAACAGCAGCGCAAAGACGGCGAAAAGCCACGGACCGACGAAAGAGACCGCCCGCCCGGTCATGGTGTAGAGGCCGAAGACGAACGCCTCCCGGCCCGCCGGCGCCATGCGCAGCACCAGCGTTCGGGCCGCAGACTGGGGCGGGCCGACGAACGCGGCGATCGCAAGCCCACAGATCCAGAACGAGGGCTCACCGGACAGGCACATCATCACGATGCCGAGGGTGACGATCGCGACCAAGGAGCCGACGATGATCCCCTTGGACCCCAAACGAGTGTCGATCAAACCGCCGACAATCGCACCGGCCGCGGCCATCACATTTCCGGCCACGCCGAACAATGTGATGTCGGCCCCGGATAAGTGGAAGACCCCGTTGGCGATGACGGGGGTCAGCGCGAACATTGCGACCATCCCGTCGCGGAAGATCGCGCTTGCGCCCAGGAAGTAGATGATGCGCCGATCCATGTGCCACTGCTCTACGAGGTCACGCCACAATTCCCGGTACACCCCGAAAAACCCGGGCGAGGTGGGTGGCGGGTCCTCCGGATCGGCCACCGGTCGGCTGAGCACCAGCGGCAGCGCGAACACCGCGAACCACGCCGCCGCCAACAACGCGGAGACCCGCACGTCGTATCCGTCGGCAGCGGGTATGTGGAAGAAGCCGCGAGTCGGTCCGTCCCCCGAGATGAAGCCCAGATAGCAGATCAGCAGAACGACTACGCCGCCGATGTAGGCGGCCGCCAGGCCGAGCCCGGAGACCCGCGAGGCGTTGGCCGATGTGGTCAGTCCGTGCAGCGTCGCGTTGTAGGGAACCTGCGCGAGTTCGTTGAATACCGAACCCGCGCAATACAACCCGAGACCCAACCAGAGGTAGCGGTTGTCCTCACGCACCAGGCTCATCGCCGTGGCGACCAGCACCACCAATGTAGTGAGTGTGCCCAGCGCGATACGGCGCCGCTGTGGCGTGTCGGCCCATACCCCGATCACCGGAGCGAGCAGGAAAACAAGGACACCGCCCAGGCCCATCATCCAGCCGAGGAGTCCCTGCGGGACGCCGTCGGGCATCCCGGCGCCGACCCGGCCCGTCAGATACGGCGTGAAGATGAACATCACGATGACGGTGTTGAAGGCCGCGGATCCCCAGTCAAACGCCGCCCAGGCAGCTATCCGGCCACGTGAGGTGGGGGTGTCCGATTTCCGGTCCGGTCCTGGGTCGTGACGCCCCACAGGCTCCTCGACGCCAGGCATGCTCATTAACGACAAGCGTAGCTTGGCCCACGAACGCCGCCCGCTGCTCTTCGCGCAGGCGCTCATCGCAAACCTTTACGATTGCCCCATGCCGATACCCGCACCAAGTCCCGATGCCCGCGCCGTAGTCACCGGAGCCTCTCAGGGGATCGGAGCGGCGCTCGCCGAAGAGCTTGCCGCCCGCGGACACAGCCTCATCATCACCGCCCGTCGTGGCGAGATCCTCAATGACCTGGCCAACACCCTCACCGAGAAGACGGGGGTGATCGTCGAGGTGCGCGCAGTGGACCTCGCTGACCCCGGTGCGCGCGGCGCCCTCTGCACCGAGTTGTCCGAGCGCAACATCTCGATCCTGTGCAACAACGCGGGGACCGCAACGTTCGGGCCCATCCGCGGCCTGGATCCTGAGGGCGAACGCAAGCAGGTACAGCTCAACGCCGTTGCGGTGCATGACCTTACGCTGGCGGTGCTGCCGGGCATGCTTGAGCGTGGGGCCGGCGGCATCCTCATCTCGGGATCGGCGGCCGGGAACTCTCCGATTCCCAACAACGCCACCTACGCCGCCACCAAAGCATTCGCGAACACCTTCTCCGAGTCGCTGCGCGGCGAACTCAAGGGCACCGGGGTGCATGTGACGCTGCTGGCACCGGGACCGGTGCGCACCGTCGAACCCGACCCTGCCGAAGCCTCGATTGTCGACAAGGTGGTCCCGGACTTCCTGTGGATCAACGGCGAGTACACCGCTCGTGTGTCACTGAATGCATTGGAACGCAACAAGATGCGTGTCGTGCCCGGCATCACTTCCAAAGCAATGTCGGTAGCCGCGGGGTACGCACCGCGCGCCATCGTGGCCCCGATCGTGGGCAGCTTCTATAAGAAGCTCGGCGACTGACCCTCGCCCCGCAAGTCGCGTAGCGTAGCGCCGGCGGTCTCGACTCGGCCCTGATCGAGCACGTGGTCGGGGTCGACGATGACGCCCTTGGTCCGCAGGAAGACGTCGACCGAGGCCCACAACGTCTCGGCAAGTCGTTGGCCCACAGCCTCATCGGGCGTGGCACCCTGCGCTGCTTGCCATATCGCCGTCGTCGCCGCCGTGCCGATCAATGCGGCGGCCAGCTGATCGACACCGGCGGGATGCACGTTGACCCGCTCGAGGAACGATGACATCGCCGCGGCCAGTTCGGCAATGGCCCCATCGCGGCGAAGCGCCGGGGCGGACTTTCCGCGCACACTCACCATCTGATGTTCGAAAAGGAATCGGGTCGACTGCGGATACCGCTGTACCAGCTCGATGAAGCGGGATGCGGCGCGATGCGCGGATTCTCGCGGCGGGATGGCGATGTCGACGGCCGAGGTCAGTCGCCGCCGGATGGCGCCCACCATGGCCTGCGCCACCGAGTCGAAAAGGTCGTTGCGGTCTTCGAAATGCCTGTACAGCTTGGGTTTAGCGGAGTGCGCCGCGCGGACGACGTCCTCGACCGTGGCCGACGGGCCGTTTCTCTCGATTGCCACCACCGCCGCCGAGACAAATTTTCGGCGCACCCGCACCTTGTGCTGAGCCCATCGGTCGCGCCGCGCATCACCGCCATCCGCCATGTCATTGACGATACGCGAAGTACCCGGTACTTTTTGGTACTACCTACGGAATGGCGGACTGAGCAGCGGGAGGCATGTCATGTCGCAAACGCCCATCGATCACGACGACTCACCCATCGAACGCACGGCGGTGCGGCTACTGCGCTCATCGGTCGAACGTTCCTACAACCCGGAAGTGGATGTCGATTGGGACGCCCCCGACGTGCCGGGCCTGCGCTACGTGCCCGATAAGTACATCTCGCTGTTCGGCACGAAAATGTTCGAGCGGATGACCGAGGACGAGAAGATCACACTCGGGCGGCTGGAGGCATCGGCCCTGGCCAGTTGGGGCATTCTCGCCGAGAGCGCCTTGATGCACCCCATGCTCAAACTGGCCTCGGTCAGCGATCCCCGCAGCGCCACAGCGCAATACGCTCTGACCGAAGTCGCTGACGAGTGTCGCCACTCGGTGATGTTCGGCCGCCAGATCAACACACTGAGCGACCGCAGCTATAACCCGCCCAAGATCGCCCGGGCATTGGTGGGCATCACCGCGCTCGCACCGTTGTCCGCAACGATCTTCTCGATGATGCTCATGGTCGAGGAGATACTGGACCGATTGCAGCGCCAGACCATGAATGACGAGACGCTGCAGCCCCGCACCCGTGCGATCGCCAAGATTCACGTCATCGAAGAGGCTCGCCACATCAGCTACGCCCGCACGGCGCTGAACCGCGCGGTCACACGAACGGGCCGCACCCGAATGGCCGTCGAGCGCGTAATCGTCGCCGCCGGGGCATCGGTAATCCCACTGGTCATGGTGCAACCGGCCGTGTACCGCGACGCCGGGCTTCCGCCCCTCAAGGCGACGTGGGCGGCGCTACGCAATCCGCACTATCACGCAAATCTGCGGTTCTTCGGCGAGCGCCTCGTCCGCGTCATGGATGAGGCCAACATGCTGGAGGGCCGCCTGGTGCAGTTCCTCTGGCAGCGCTCCCGGATGCTGCCCGAAGGCTTTGTGCCACAGTCAAAACGGACAGCGGACGGCTAGATCGACGATCTACTCGGCAGCCCTTACTTCTTACCCATATTGCGGATGAGCTGCTTGCCCAGCGCGCTGAGGAAGCTCTGAAAGCTCCTGTTGCTGAGTAGGCGCCGCCACCAGCTGGGCTTCTCAGGTGCCGGCTTGGCGCCCTTCTTCACGGGGGCCTCGATGGGTGCGTCCTGCGCTGCCTGGGCTGCCTTCTCGGCGAGAACCTCGAAGGCGGATCGCGAATCGACCGTCTGGCCGTACTTGGATTGCAGGGGGCTGGACGCGGCGGCGGCCTTGATGGCGTCGTCACCGATGGCGGCCATCAACGAACGCGGCGCACGCATCCGGGTCCACGCCACCGGCGTCGGCGCGCCTCTCTCGGAGAGCACCGTGACGATCGCCTCGCCGATGCCCAACGAGGTCAGCGCCGTGCCCATGTCGTACACGTCGGTCTTGGGATAGGTCTTGACGGTCTTGGTAAGGGCTTGCTGGTCCTCGGGCGTGAAGGCACGCAGCGCGTGCTGAATGCGCGCACCCAACTGCGAGAGCACGTTGTTGGGCACATCGGTGGGCAGCTGGGTGCAGAAGAAGACGCCAACACCCTTGGACCGGATGAGCTTGACCGTCTGCTCCACCTGCTCCAGGAACGCCTTCGACGCGTCGGCGAACAGCAAGTGCGCCTCATCGAAGATGAACACGAGCTTCGGCTTGTCAACGTCGCCGACCTCGGGCAGCTTCGTGAACAGGTTGGCCAGAATCCACATCAGGAAAGTGGAGAACAGAACCGGCCGCGCAGCCTGCGCCCCTAGCTCGACAAGCGTGATGACGCCCTTGTCTCCGGATGTCCGCATCAGGTCGTTCGGATCGATTTCGGGTTCGCCGAAGAACGTGTCGCCGCCGTCGGCCTCCAGGTTGATCAGCGCACGCAGGATCACGCCCGCCGTCGCCGCCGACACGCCACCGAGGTTCTTCAGGTCCGCCTTGCCCTCATCGCTGGTCAGGTACGTGATGACCGCGCGTAGATCCTTCAGATCCTGCAGTGGTAGCTGCTGTTGGTCTGCCCAGTGGAAGATCAGCCCCAGCGTGGATTCCTGGGTGGCGTTGAGCCCCAGCACCTTTGACAACAAAATCGGCCCAAAGCTGCGGATGGTGGCGCGGATGGGCACACCGATTCCGGTGGTACCGAGGGAGACGAACTCCGCCGGGAAGCCCGAGGCCACCCAATCGTCGCCGGTGTCCTTGGCACGTGCTGCCGTCTTGTCGCTGGCCTCGCCGGGCTTGGAGATGCCGGACAGGTCACCCTTGACGTCGGCCATGACCACCGGCACTCCCGCGGCGCTGAGCTGCTCGGCGATCACCTGAAGGGTCTTGGTCTTGCCGGTACCGGTCGCGCCGGCAATGAGGCCGTGCCGGTTCAGAGTTGCCAACGGAATGCGGATACGCGCCGCAGGATCGACGGTGCCGTCGACCACAACCGACCCCAGTTCAAGTGCCTGACCTGTGGTGGCGTATCCGGCGGCGATCTGCTGTGCGGGCGTGGATCCCGCGGTGGTCTGCTCGGCCATGGCCACGACCCTAATGCCCCGAACCGTCTCCGTCATCGCTCAGTGTGGCGTCGACACGGGATTGCTCGCGAAATTCCGTGCTGACGTCACACTCACGGATCGCACGTACCGCTAATGTGGTCAGACTGTGAGTGCCCCACGCGATGAACTGGTCTGGATCGACTGCGAGATGACCGGGCTCGACCTCGGCTCAGACAAACTGATCGAGATCGCCGCCCTGGTCACCGACGGCGACCTCAACATCCTCGGCGAAGGCGTTGACCTCGTCATTCACGCCGATGATGCGGCGCTGGCCGCGATGCCTCCGGTGGTCAAAGACATGCATGCCAAGTCCGGGCTCACCAATGAGGTCCGCAAGTCGACGGTCACTCTGGAAGAGGCCGAGGCGCAGGTGCTCGACTACATCCGCCAGCACGTGCCCTCGGCCAAGGTCGCTCCCCTGGCCGGGAACTCCATTGCCACTGACCGCGGATTCATCGCACGGGATATGCCCGCTCTCGACGAGTTCCTGCACTACCGGATGATCGACGTCAGCTCCATCAAGGAGCTCTGCCGCCGCTGGTACCCGCGGATCTACTTCGGCCAGCCCGACAAGGGCCTGGCCCACCGGGCGCTGGCCGACATCAAGGAGTCGATCCGCGAGCTGCGCTACTACCGGCGCGCCGCCTTCGTTCCCGACCCCGGGCCGTCTACCAGTGACCTTGTCGCGATCGTGGCGAACCTGGACAACGCTGCGGATACCGATTCGGCCTAAGGCGCCATCACCGGTTAAGATCTTTCACGCCGCTTCGCGCGGCAATGGTGGCTGTAGTTCAGTTGGTAGAGCACCAGGTTGTGATCCTGGCTGTCGCGGGTTCGAGTCCCGTCAGCCACCCCACCAAGAAGATCGCCCCATCTGCATCGCAGGTGGGGCGATCTTCATTTTGGGGTCGATGCGTAATCCAATGCGTAATGCGCTGGAAAATGCGGAACTGAGCATTAAGACTGGCAGGACGAAACGGGCGGTCCAAGCACTCAGCGGGTTGATTGGGCCGTGCCGCTAACGCCTGCCACGGTCAAGTGCGTGTCTCAATACGGTGTGACCAGTGTGGCGGGTGATAATCCCGACCATAGTGGAGAACAGGGAGGCGGCGGCTGCTGCGCCCACCCGACTCCCGCTCGACACCAACGCCTTCATTGCACTCGAACCGTTCGACGGCCATATGGAGCCCGGACTCGGACCAGCTGCCACCTTCATGCGGCTGGTGATGAAGCAGCGCAACGCCAACCAGCCAGGCACATAAACCACGTTCTCGGGGATATCCGGCCCACTGAACTCGGCGGGGAGCAGCAGCATGCGCACCAAAGAGCCCTGCGCACAAAGCTGCTGCGCATTCTGCTCGGAATCGATCAAAGAGAAATCTGGCCCCACACCGGAACTCTAGATCCCTCCACGGCGACCGTGCTCATACCGGGTTCTCTCACCCGTTTCGCGAGGGGGCCCGGGTTCACGCAGAGAATCCAGTAACTCACGAGCAGCGACTCGGACCGTTTCCCACCGACTATCGGTTTCAAGTCCAGTCGGCGACCACTGACCTACATTGGGTGCCGTAGTCAGTTCCTCGAAGAGCTGGTTTATCGTATCTGCGTACCCTGTCTGCACTTCATTCATATCTAGTTTATCCGGGATGAACAACGACTCGAACTCAAGAGCCAGTTCATCAACAACGACATCTAGCCGTCTTACGTATCCGTTCTGGTCATCAGCTGGGGAAGCGAGGACTTCGACGATATCTATAAATTTCTTACGCCAGGACGCATTTGAAGAAATCATCTAACGATCCCTTCAGCGTCTCCACCGATGTTTCCATTTGGCCCCTTCACTCTCCAGGGCCTGGTCCGTGATGACCACCGCCGTGGTAGTTGAAGTCCAGTCGGGTTGCCTTACTCAGTGTATTGACGGAAAACCCATCCGTTGCCTTCTTGACTACCTCTTGCCAGTGTTTCTACACGCCAACCGGGCACGTTATCGAGAGCAGCTTCAACCCTTGGGGAGTCCTACCGGGGAGTAGCTGAGCGTTTACCATGATACGGGTTTCGGGTGAAATAAGGCTTCCCGGTAGGGCCCAGGCGCTGGTCAGCTCTGCGATATCGCAGCGACAATAACCAGTACTTCTACCTTATTTTGACGATTCGAGCCACCGAGCCTTAATGTCGTCGCCAAGCTTCTCGACTCTTAGGGCGTATGCCGTCGGGTCCCAATTTTCATCTAAGTTCGCGCAGAACTCTTCCCCATTCAATACTAGGGCGAGTGCTTCCACATCTTCTTCACTTAAGGAACCCGGGACGATGATGCGCTCAAGTAGTCTGGGGTTACGTCGCGTAAGGACATTCCTGAGCAGCTCATATTCTGTCTCAGATAGAAACGAAACCTTGCTATTACTTGCTTCCATGATATTTCCTCTTGACTACTAATACATCAAACATCAGAAGACGGTGACTACTTCCCCATACGGGTTGACAGCAACATTTATGCCGTTCTGTCCACGGTATAACCAGGTGCCCTTGTCAGGCTGGAATATTGCTGGTTGCTTGGGATTATCTACTGCATCTTCGACTTGGCCTCTCGTCCAGCCGCGTTCTTGCATTCGGTCCGTCGCATGGCCTCTATAACCAGAAACTGAGGTGGGAGGTTCCGTCAGCGACGGCGGCGGTTCCTGGGGCACCGAGGGCGGCAGTTCGGGTGTGCCTAGTTCTTTCCAGGGTGGTGTGGGGTCTCCTGGCTTGGCTGGGTAGTCGCGGAATCTGAGGATGGAACCTGTTTGCTGATTGTATTCAACTTCCCCGCCGAGAGGGCCGAAGGTAACACCGCGCGAGGCCAGTTGTGCGTCGTATGCTGTTTTCGCTGCTTGAAGCGGGGCACGCCCCTCCAGATAGGCCGGATACTGCGGCTGCGGGATAACTTTGGGGAACTGCGCGTCGTAGGCGGTAAGCGCGGCCTGAGCTTCCTTACTCAGCCCCAAGATTTCCATGTCGGTCATGGACTTCATTTGCTGGGCAGAGGGCAGCTGAGACACGCGCGGCGGAACCGGCGGCTCAGGCACATCCGGCCCCACAGGATCTGCCGGTGCCTGCTTGAAGTCCACAGCGGTCGCTACGCCTTCTGGCACCTGCCCGCTCTGCAGATCCACAGACTGCACATCAGCAGCCACCCCACTCGTATCAGGCATCCCCGATGTGCCAAAGCTGCTGGCGGTGTTGACCATCCCGGAAACCTGCGACACTCCTGATGCGGCCTGCCCAGTCATGTCCGCAACCTGACCGCCTGCTTCGGTCATCTGCTGAACCTGTTGAGCCTGCGGCTCCAGTTGCGGATTCACATCGGCGGCGAGCTGCGCTGCCTCACCACTGTTTTCAAGCCACGTGGAAGCTATCTGCGCACCTGAGTTCACCGACTCGGCAGTGTCACTGATACCACCGGAGACACCCTGAACAACTGCAACAGCATCCATCGGGTTGACCGCACCACTTTGCGCTGACGAGGCAATCGAGGCACCCGCCTGCGCAGCCGACCCAAAGTTCTGTGCAGCACTGCCTGCTGACTGCCCCAGGTTCGCACTATCAGAGACTGTGTTGGCGATATCGCCCGGCAATCCTGAAGCAAGCTGACCGCTATCTTTTGTCAACGCCTGCGTATCCGGTCCCTGTGGCTGGCCCTGCTGATCGGGCTTTCGCCGCCGTGTCGAGGCCGACCCCAGCAGTAGGGCGGCAAGGTCGTTGCCACCTGATTGGTTGTCACCGTCCTGGTCCTGCTGGTCCTTTTTCTTGTCCTTGCCCTGTTCAGGAAGCCGCGGCAACTTCTGATTATTGTTCTGCTGCTGTTTCTGCTGCTGCAGCTGCTTGGTCAACTCGTCTATACGCTGCTGATTGCCTTGATTCTGCTGTTGCTGGTCCTGTAGCTGCCGCGTCAAATCCTCGACACGCTGCGAATCAGACTGACTCGGCTGCTGTTGAGGCTGCTGTACGCCCTGGTTAGGTTGTGCGCCTTGGTTTCCCGTGTTGGATTGTCCACCTTGTTGTGCGGGCTGATTTCCCGCCCAATCGGGGTTGGGCTCGCCTGGTCCTTGGGTGTATCCGGGCGCGCTCTGATAGTCCGGTATTTGTGTCCCGTGCGCGGGCTGATCCCAACCCTGCTGTGGTCCTTGCGAGGACTGATAGCCGCTGCTGCCGTTCTGCGTAATCGACGGGGCTTGCGTGTTGTAGATGCTGACCGAGCCGTTTTGGTCCAGCGGCGGCTGATTGATACCGCCCTGATAGTCCGGCATCTGGGGACCACCCTGGCTAGGTGGTTGGAACATCTGGCCCCCACCAGGGGGCCCGTCCAGACCGCCCCCGCCGCCACAATCGGGCGGGCATGCCGCCCGCGCCAACGGCACCGTCTCGGGGGTGAACCAGCCCAAGCCCAATCCACCGGCCGAGAACACCACCAGCGCGATCGCCCCCGCGACCGCAGTGGCTTTGTTTGTCGTAGCGCTCGCCCACCGGTACAACCCTGTAAGCCCGTGCCACCACCCCAAATTCGCCCCAACAGCCCAGGTAAGCATCACGGCGATAGCACTAACGGCGGGCAGCACCGAGGAACCCGTGATCGTGGACAACAAGATGGGCACCAGCCAGGCCGTCATCACGACCAGCGCCACACCACCACCTAACAACGCCGCCAACAGAGCAGGATGCGACTGCCCCGAACTCGTAGACGTTTTCGCAGCGGACGGAAAGCGGTGCACGCCCTCATCGCTACCGACACCTGCGAAGACTTCACGCGCCAGCCCCGCCAGGTAGTTACCACCGGTGAATAGCACGGCCCCCGACAAGACTGCGATGAGCATCTGCCCAACGCCCAGCACCAGTGTCCAGCCGGGTTCCGCCGACAACTGCTGCCACCACAGGCTGTATCCGCCGCGCAGCACCCACCACAAACCTGCACTGCCCGTAAGCACTGCCAGCGCGGCAATCACCGCTTGCGCAGGCTCAGACACCTTCGCCGTGACGGTATCGAAAAGCGCTGTCGTGACGGGTTTTAAACCCCAAGCAGCGAGTTTGACACCGCCCCCGAGAGCGGTGAACCAACCCAGCAACAGCCCACCCCACACCAGCAGCTCACCAATGCCATCACCCGCGCGCGCCAGGTGGTGCAAGCCCGCCACCCCGGCCACCAGTAAAACCACGCCAGCGGCAACCGCAGTCAACCGGCGAGCAGGATCCTGATTCTGTGCTACACCGACATCAGGGAACTGCTTGGTCTGTTCATCAAGCTTGTTCATCTGGACTCCCCCCACGCGGCGTTATGCCCGAGTTAATGCTCCAAAGATACCTGAGCCCCTAACCTGCACGCACCAACAGAGCAACAACGAGCAGACACCTCAATCAACAAGTCCTTCGCCAACGCCAGTGACGAGCACAAAGCCGTCGACGCCCTGCTGCAACAGGGCAAAGAACTGAGCGGACAAGCACGCCCAGGCGCGCCAGGGGTCGCAGAAGCCTTGAAAATCCTCGCGACCGACACCGCCAAAGGACTTGTGGGACCACACCACCGCGACGCCCCAGGGACGTCTGGAAACGCTGGGCAATGAAGCGCACCACGTAGCCGACAGCCTCGGAGGTTACCTCCGAGAAAACCTCGGCCAAGGAACCGCAGGCGCAGCCGCAGCCCCCACCGGAGGAGAAGCCGCCCCGTTTCAGGCCTGGGCGTTCTCCGAAGCCCGTCGGCTCGGCATTCTCCGGTGGTGGGCGGCCTCCGTCCTGGTGACATTCGGCGTCGGAGCGGGCACTGCGGTTCCGTTCTTCCTCCTGGTCCGCGATGCGGCCGCGGCACGATCACACCCCCGTCGCTAGCCAGGTAACCCATACCGCGATCGGGTAATTCACACCATCGCTACCTGGGATTAAGCGATCAAGATCGATTTCAGGAAACGCCCCCTGTAGGCGATACGTTTCATTTCACGATCCATGGCAAACCGGCAGGCCCCAAAAGTGCACGTCGACAGTGACCGCCGCCAGAAGCCGTCAGCTAATCACGAATACAGAGCATCGCCACCGCAGGAAACCTTCTCCCCGCATGCTGATGCCGATGAAATCCTGAACGTTCCGATCAATATTGGCGCTATGACCAGGCACGTCGAACGATGACAAATCTGGTTACGTCATGACCCAGTCTTTACCAACAGGTGTATACGAGAACTGGTAACGCGTGTCATACTCTTCGCGGGCTAACGTCCATCCACTCTTTCCGCACCTGTTTCCAAGGGGTACCAGTGACCGCGACCACCACCAACGAGTCCACTCGGAACTTCACCCGCACCCGCAACGGGTACGACCCCATTGAGGTGAACGAGTACATCAGCCGGCTGACGATCATGCACCAGTCCGGGCTGAACGACGTCGAGACGCTTAAGAGCCGACTCGAGGACGCCACCAAGCAGATCGGCTCGCTCAAGGATGAGGTGTCCAACCTCAGCGACACCTCCCCCTCGGCGCATGCGATGACCGACCGGATGGCCAAGATGCTGCGCATCGCGGTCGACGAAGTCTCCGAGATGCAGAACGAGGCGCGCACCGAGTCCGCAGCCCTGGTCGCCTCGGCCAAGTCCGACGCGGAGGCCATGCGCACCAAGCACAAAGAAATGCTGGCCGATATGGCGGCCCGGCAGAGCGCGCTGGAGACCGAGTACACCGAGGTGATGGCCCGCGCCCGCGAGGAAGCCAATCAGATTGTCGCCCAGGCCGTCAGCGAGTCCGAGCGGCTGCGTGCCGCCGAGACCAAGCGGCGCGAAAAGGCGGAGACCGAACTGGACGAAGAGCTGACCAAGCTGCGTACGGAGACCCAGTCAGCCGTCGACGAGCAGCGGCGCGGCACCCAGGCCGAGTGCGAGAAGCGCCTCGCTGACGCCAAGGAAGAAGCTGATCGCCGCCTGCGTCTGGCCGACGAGCAGATCGAGCGCCGCCTGGACCAGGCTCGCCGCTCCGTGGAAGAGGTTGGCCAGCAGCGCATTTCGATTCTGGAGCAGCTGATGAGCGTGCACGGCAAGCTCGAGAGCATCCCGTCCATCCTGGAGTCGGCCTACCGCGATCGTGACAACTCCAAGTCCATCATCATGGTGCCGTCCAAGCGAGTGCTCGACCAGAAGGTCATAGAAGGCTAGAAGCGGACCACTCCGCAGAAAAGCCCCCGCACGCTCGACGTGTCGGGGGCTTTTTCGTCTGCGGCGGCGCTAGTTCCGGGCGTTTCCGGCCTTCCACTGCGACCACGGAATGTTCCAGTCGCCAAGTCCGTCGGTGACAGGAAGAACGGGGCCAACCGTGTTGGAAACGATCACAATGTCACCGCGCTTGGTGTTCTCGTAGAACCACTTTGCGTTCGCGGTGCTGACATTCAGGCAGCCGTGACTGGTGTTGGTGCGCCCCTGCGCGCCGACCGACCACGGTGCGGCGTGCACGTAGATCCCGCTGTAGGACATCTGGGTGGCGTACTGCACCTTGGTGCGGTAGCCGTCGGGCGAGTTGACTGCGACACCATAGGTCGAGGAATCCATGATCAGATCCTTGAACCGCTCGCCGATGATGTACGTGCCGTTGTTGGTGGGCGCCTTGTCCTTACCCATCGAGGTCGGCATCGTCTTGATGATCTCGCCGTTGCGCTCGACGTTGACGACCTTGTTGTTGTCATCCACGCGGCTGATGATCGCGTCGCCGATGGAGAAGCGGGACGTCACGTTGTCCTGCCCGAAGACGCCGTTGCCCAGGTCCACCCCGTAGGTGTTGACCTTCACGTCGACCGACGTTCCGGGCTCCCAAAACGCCTCTGGGCGCCAACGCACTTCGCGGTTGTTCAACCAGTAGAAAGCACCCTCGACGGGCGGGTTGGTGGTGATCTTGATGGCCTTCTCCGCCGCGGCCCGATTCGGGATGCTCTCGTCGAACCGGATGGCGACCGTTTGACCGATACCGACCACCTCACCATCACCCGGCATGACGTACGGCATCGTCATGTTGTCCGGCGAATGAGTACGGAACGATGCGTTGGCGCGCGCTACCCCTCCGAGGCCTCTGGCATCGGCCTTGATGGTGTACTGCTTGTCATAGCCGAGCGGCTCGGTGGTGGACCACGTCACACCGTCGGCGCCGACTTCACCGGCAATCTCTTTGCCGTCGGAGTTGACCATCGTGACGGTTCCGAGCACGCCTTCGCCCGCAGTCACGGTCACGGGCGCATCGACCGGGACGCCGACCGCTCCATCTTTGACCGACATCGCCAGCTTGGGCACCAGCAGATCGGCGTAAGGCGTTGCCTTGTCAATGACTTTCGGCGGTTCCTTGGAGGCGGCGTCCGTGCATCCGGCCAGCACAGCCATGGCCACAACGGGGAGTGCGAGCGCGGTGGCCCACCGCCGACGCGCGCCAACCAGCAGGCGTGGACGACCCTGGGTCATGCTTTGCTCCCTTTGAAACTTGACGCACAAACTCAACGATGATTGTACGGGTTCAGGATGGTCGGCGACGACCTCAATAACCGCGACCGGGCTATCGGGGGGATGACAATTTTCGTTACGGGCTCCGAGGCTGCTAAGGTCTTCCACGCACGTTCACGCGCCGTTAGCTCAGTTGGTAGAGCAGCTGACTCTTAATCAGCGGGTCCGGGGTTCGAGCCCCTGACGGCGCACCACCAGAAACGCCCCACTCCCAGCATTGGGAGCGGGGCGTTTCATTTACCTCCGAGCCTCCGGGAATACTCCGCGACTCCCCGCGTTGGGTTGACCGTGACGGTTCCCCAGATAGTCCCCAACGTGACGCTCAATTCCGGTACCACGATTCCCCAGCTCGGCTATGGCGTCTGGCAAGTGCCCAGCGACGAAGCCGAGGCGGCGGTATCGACCGCCCTGCAGGTGGGATACCGGAGCATCGACACCGCGAAGGTGTACGAGAACGAGGAGGGCACAGGACGCGCCATCGCGCAGTCCGGGGTACCCCGTGGGGATGTCTTCCTGACCACCAAGCTGTGGAATGCCGATCAGGGCTACGACAGTGCGCTACGCGCGTTTGACGCCTCCCTGGAGCGGCTGGGGACCGATTACGTGGACCTGTACCTGATCCACTGGCCGGTGCCCGAACTCGACGAATACGTGGCCAGCTTCAAGGCTCTGCAGCGGATCCAGGCCGATGGCCGCGCCAAGGCCATCGGAGTCAGCAATTTCACCGTCGAGAATCTCCAACGGCTGATCGACGAAACCGGAGAAGTGCCTGCTCTCAACCAGATCGAGCTGCATCCGCGGTTCACCCAGCCCGAGCTACGCGCCTTCCACGCCGAGTACGGCATTCTCACCGAGGCCTGGTCGCCACTTGGCCAGGGCACGATCTTGGATAACCCGACCATCGGCGCCATCGCCGAGGGCCACGGGGTGAGCGCAGCGCAGGCGATCCTGCGCTGGCATCTTCAGCTGGGCAACGTCGTCATCCCCAAGTCGGTGACACCGGCGCGCATCGCGGCCAACTTCGATGTGTTCGGATTCGAACTCAGCACCGACGAGGTGGAGCGCATCACCGGGCTCGACGCGGCCGACGGTCGCATCGGCCCTGATCCGTCAACGTTCAATCTGCGCTAACGCGCATCACTGCACGATGTAGTGACTCTCCTCGGGTGAGGCGAGCATGCGCTCCATGGTTTTTCGATCGAAGGGCCACAGGTCTACCGATCCGTCTTCGGTGAGATACCAGGAGTTGCAACCGGTCGCCCACACCGTGGGTTTCATCGCCTCGCGTGCTTGGATGTTGAACTCATCGGTCGCCTCGCGGCTCACTTCAACCGTGGTGATCTCGCCACGGGCGAAGCGATGTAGCCAGCTGATGATGTATTCGGCGGTGCGCTCAGCCGTGTGCTGAAGCCAGATCGATCCGGTCGGCGAGTTCGGGCCGAGCACGGTGAAGAAGTTCGGGAAGCCGGGGATGGCGGTCATCCGGTACGCCTTGGGCCCCTTCTCCCATGCCTCATCAATCGAATATCCGTCTTTGCCAACCAGATTCATCGGCCGCATGTAGTTGTGCGCCTGAAATCCGGTGGCCAGCACTATCACGTCGAATTCACGTTCGGCACCGTCGACCGTCACGATGCCGGTTGGCGTGACCCTGTCGATGCGGTCGGTGACGATCTCGACATTCGGCTTCTGGACGGCGCGATGGAACGACCCGGACAAGACCTGCCGCTTACACAGCGGCTCGTAATCCGGGGTCAGTTTCTGACGCAACTCCTTGTCGCGGATCAGGTGCAGACACGCCCGCGCGTACTGCTGCACCAGACGCCGACCCCAGCTGGGCCGGGTCACGATGTTCACCAACGCGTCGGTGCCCGTCAACGCGCTGAATCGCACGATGCGTTCGGTGGGCAGCGCCTCCAGCAGCTTGGAGACGAACTTCGGCTGCCGCATCGCCATCGGTGCCCACAGCACCCATTGCGGTGTCCGGATGAATGAGGTCACCTGCTCGACGATGGGTTGCATCGCCGAAACCACTTGCACCCCAGTAGAGCCCGTTCCAATCGCGGCGACACGCTTTCCTTCCAGCTGCACCGAGTCATCCCACCGCGCGGTGTGCACCACCTTGCCGCGGAAGCTGTCGAGCCCTGGGATGTCGGGAATGTTCGGGTGGTGCAGCACGCCGGTGGCGGCGATCAGAAAATCGCACTCCAGTAGCTCCCCCGCTGCGGTGGTAACCCGCCAGCCCGCACCGGTGAACTCCGCGGCGGTGACCTCCTGCCCGCACCGAATATGAGGCATGACCCCCAGATCCTCTGCGACCGTGCGGTGATACGCCTGGATCTCCGCACCGGTGGCGAAGAGTCGTGGCCAGTCGGTGCGTGGCGCAAAGGGGTACTGATAGGCCTGGGAGGGTACATCGCAGGTCAGCCCCGGATAGCGGTTCCAGTACCAGACGCCGCCGACGTCATCACCCTTCTCCAGAATGGTGAAATCGTCGAAACCGGCCTCTTTGAGCTTGTGCCCCACCGCGATTCCGGCCATACCGGCGCCGACGACGACAACTCTGGGACTGCGCCGTTCGCTCACTTCTGGTGCTCCTTGCTCTGCCGCTCGATGCGTTCGATGTACGCGCCACGGGCGTTCAGGTCCAGCGAGGTCAGCGCGCGACGGTCATCGATGAGCCGGCGGCCAAGTCGCTCAAGCGGTTCGGGCACAAACAGATCCACCAGACCCCATCCGAATGCGAGCCAGCCCGGCACCGAGATCTGTGCGCGACGAGTCTCGACACTGCGCACGATCGCGGCCGCCACGTCCTCCGGGTCGACGGTCGGCATCCCCTTGCCCAGCGGCGCGCCCGAGGCCAACTCGGTGCGGACCGCGCTCGGCAGTACGGAGCTGATGCTGACGCCGCTGTCTGCGTACTCCTTGCGTAGCGCGACGGAAAGCCCCACCGCGCCGAACTTGGACGCGTTGTAGGTGACCATGCCGGGAACGGCCAGCTTGCCGGCCATGGACGCCACGTTGACGATGTGCCCACGCCCCCGCGCCACCATCTCAGGCAACGCGGCCCGCGCACCGTTGAGCGGACCGCGCACGTTCACATCGAGAATCAGATCGGTGGTGCGTTCGTTCTCCTCGACAAATCCCCCCAGCGGCATCACGCCCGCGTTGTTGATCAGGATGTCGATCGGGCCCGACTCGGCGCGCACCCGATCAAGAAACGCGGCCCAGGACTCGGGCTTGGTGACATCGAGCACGCCGGACTGTGCACGCGGAATCGTGTCCGCGGTCTCTTTGGCGACCACGTCATCGACATCACCGATCCAGACATCGGCCCCCTTATCGGCGAAAAGGCGCGCGGTGGCAGCACCGATTCCCCTGGCTCCACCGGTGATGACGACCACCGCGCCTGGCAGCTCAATCTTCGGATAACGACTCACATCAACCTCCAACGGAATGGCTTGTCAGTTTCGGAATGATATGTCATTCTCGACGGGTGTCAAGGTCGGTAGGATCGCGGCTTATGACGTCCAGCCCGTCCACACTCAGTCGCGCCGAGCGCAAGAAGCTGGAGATGCGGCAAGAGATTCTGGACGCTGCGTTCGCGTGCTTCTCCGAGCAGGGTTACCACGCGACGGGTGTCGCGGACATCGCCGGACGGATCGGGATCGGCCATGGGACCTTCTACCGGTACTTCAAGAGCAAGCGGGACATCATCGAGCATGTCATCGATGACGTCACCGAACAGATCTTTCAGGCGATCGGCGCGGAGAACGCCGCAGGGCTGGCCGACGATATCGAGCAGTATCGCCAACAGTCGGTGCGCATTGGTGCCGCGCTTGCGGACCTGTTCCGGGACAACCCACAGTTGCCACTACTTCTGCTGGAAGCGGGTTCGGTCGACAACGAGCTACGCGAGCGCGTCTTCGGCATGCTCGTCACAAGTGACCAACTGACCGAGGCCTACCTTCGACATGGGGTCGAAAAAGGCTACCTGCGTGCCGATCTCGATACGGAGTACACCGCCCGAGCCGTGACCGGGATGATCCTGGCCACCGGCCTGCATGCCTCACGGGGCGGCGAGGTGCAGGACAGCAAGCGATTCTCGGCCGCCGTCATCGCCCTCATGTACGGCGGAATCGGCTCCTAAGCACCCAACTCGCGGCACCGGCGCAGGGCGCCGCAAGGCCTACCCCCTAACCTTGCACCATGGCCGCAGTGAGCAAGGTGTTCGCAGCCAGGCTCTCAGGCCTGGTGGTTCTCGGCCCGGACGGCGAATCGATCGGACGGGTACGCGATGTCGTGATCGCGATCGGCGTTGCCCGAAAACAGCCGCGGGTCATTGGCCTGGTTGTTGAAATGCTCACGCGCCGAAGAATATTCGTTCCTATGCTGCGCGTCACCGCCATCGAGCCCGGATCGGTGACGCTGAACACCGGAAACGTCTCACTGCGCCGCTTCGAACAGCGTCCCAGCGAAGCACTGGTGCTCGGGCAGGTCCTGGACACCACGGTGCGCACCGATGACCCCGAGCTCGAACAGTTCGAAGGCGTCGATCTTGTCGTGGTTGATCTGGGCCTCGAGCAGACCCGCACCCGCGACTGGGTGGTCACCCGGGTGGCCGTGCGCAGCCCACGACGACTGGGCCGGCGTAGCGGCGTACAGGTCACCGGATGGAACCACATCCACGGACTGACGCCGTCGGCACTCAACCTGCCCGGACAGGGCGTGGCCCAGCTCATGCTCCAGTTCGAGGGCATGCGGCCCGTCGAGGTGGCCGATGCGATCCGTGAGCTTCCGCCCAAGCGGCGCGACGAGGTACTGGGCGCGTTCGACGACGAACGCCTGGCCGACATCCTGCAGGAGCTTCCCGAGGACGATCAGGCCGAGGTGCTCACCAAGCTGGAAGATGAGCGCGCCGCCGACGTGCTGGAGGCCATGGACCCCGACGACGCCGCCGACCTGCTGGGCGAACTGCCGCCCGCAGAGGCCGAATCGCTTCTGGCGCTGATGGATCCAGAGGACTCCGAGCCCGTCCGACGGCTGCTGACCCACTCCCCCAACACCGCCGGCGGCATGATGACCCCGGAACCGGTGATCCTGAGCCCCAACACCACAGTGGCCGAAGCTCTTGCCCGCGTGCGTGATCCGGATCTGACCCCGGCGCTCTCCTCGCTGATCTTCGTGGTCCGGCCACCCACGGCGACACCCACCGGGCGCTATCTCGGATGCGTGCACCTGCAGCGGCTGCTGCGTGAGCCCCCCTATGCGATGGTCGGCGGCATTCTCGATACCGACCTGCCCTACCTGGATGCCGAGGCGCCGTTGGCCGAGGTCACCCGTTACTTCGCCGCGTACAACCTGGTGTGCGGTCCCGTGATCGACAGGGAGAACCACTTGCTCGGCGCCGTTACGGTCGACGACGTACTGGATCACTTGATGCCCGACGGCTGGCGCGCCGACGAACCCGAGAGCGTGACGGGAGGTAACCGTTCGTGAGCGACGCATCGGCGCGGCAGCGGCTTGATACTCCACGGACCTCCCGGCGTCTGTCGCTCGGCCTCGATGTCGAGGCAGTCGGCCGGGTCAGCGAGAACATCGCCCGGTTCCTGGGCACGGGACGTTATCTCGCCATGCAGACGGTGTTCGTCATCGTCTGGATCATCTTGAACCTCTTCGCGGTGGGCTTCCAATGGGATCCCTATCCCTTCATCCTGCTCAACCTTGCTTTCTCCACCCAGGCCGCCTACGCCGCGCCGCTGATCCTGCTGGCCCAGAACCGCCAGGAAAACCGCGACCGGGTGTCGCTGGAAGAAGACCGCAGGCGCGCCGAACAAACCAAGGCCGATACCGAATACCTGGCACGGGAGCTGGCGGCGCTGCGGCTCGCGGTGGGAGAGGTCGCCACCCGCGACTATCTGCGCCGTGAGCTTGAAGAATTGCACGAGGCCATCGAGGGGCTTCGCGTAAAAGAGACCCAGTAACCCTATTTGGGCGTCACGATGCCGTGGTCGTAGGCATATACGATGGCCGCGGCCCTATCTCGCAGATCGAGTTTGACGAAAATTCGGCCGATGTGGCTCTTGACCGTCACCTCGGATATCACCAGCTGCTCGGCGATTTCGGAATTGTTCGCGCCGGATGCGATGAGCGCCAACACATCCAGCTCCCGTACGGTGAGCTTTTCCTCGGCGGCACCGGTACTGGCGGCGGGTGCGCGTCGATAGGCACTGAGAACCCGCGATGTTACCGACGGATCCAGATATGCCTCACCACGGGCGACCGCATGCACGGCGCGGACCAGCTCTTCGGCCGGAGAATCCTTGAGAATGAACCCGGCGGCACCGGCACGCAGCGCACCGGACAGCAGCTCGTCGTCGTCAAATGTGGTGAGTGCCAATGCCGGCGGCCCCTCGGCGGCGTGCAGCAATCGGATCGCCTCGATACCGCTCATCTGCTTCATACGCAGATCCATGATCACCACATCGGGCCGCGCCTGGGTGACCGCCGCTGCTACCTCACTGCCATCCGCGCACTCCCCGACAATCGAGAATCCGTCCTTGCGACGCAAAATCCGGCGCAGTCCCGTGCGCACCAGCTCCTGATCGTCGACCAGCAGCACGCCCACTTCGGTATCAGTCATGACGCCATAACACCTTTCGCCGCACGCGGCACGGAGCCCCATCGGTTTCCAATGGGACGCTGGCCGAGACTGTCCAGCCGTCGTCCGCCCGCCCGGCACGGAACTCGCCGCCGAGCATCTCAATGCGCTGCCGCATGCCTGCGAGACCGCCCCCCGAGCACACGTCGTGGGGTAATCCCGCGGCCAAGTCGTTACTCACGGTCAAACTGGCCGCCGACCCGTTGATATCAAGGAGAACCGCCGCCGACGACCTAGGCGAATGCTTGGCGATATTGGCCAAAGATTCCTGAGCCACGCGGTACAGCGCCAAACCCACTCCAGCGCTGACGGACTCACCTGACCCGTAGATATGTGATTCCACTGCCATCCCCGCCGCCGTGAAATCAGCGACCAGATCAGGTATATCGGAGATGCCGGGTTCGGGCGACAGCCGCATCGGCTCGGTTCCGCCGGGACCAGCGCTCAACAACCCCACCGTGCCGCGGATATCCGACATCGCCTGACGCCCAAGACGTTCGGCATCGAGCAATCCGGCGACGGCATCATCGACATCGTGATCCTCCTGCAATGCCCGCCGCGCCCCGGTCAGATGAAGCATCGTCACGGACAGGGAATGCGCTATCACATCATGGATTTCACGTGCGATGCGGCGTCGTTCATCGGAAGCTGCCTGCTCCAGCATGCGCACCTGCTGTGCGCGTTCCTGTAAGAGCAGGCGTTGTTGTAGTTGCATGATGCGCCCGATCAACCACCCGCAGAGCACAAAGAACACCATGTAGAGCGAGAAGGTCCCAAGGTGATGCAGCTGTTCGGCCGCCACGAGCAGTGCCACACAGGCGCCAACCGCGAGAAGACCAGCGCGCACCGACGCGATGGCTCCCACTTCCCCGAGCGTGAACATCAGCAGGAAGGGCGCACCATCGACGACATTGGCCGGCCAGGTGAGAAATAACCCGACCCCCGCCAGCGCAAACGCCACGGTCCAGAACGCGTTCAGCTTGCGGCCAGCGATGATGAACGACAGTATCGGGGTCAACGCGAGCAGGGCCGCTAAGGCCAGCAGCCACGGACGGGTGAAACCTCGCTGCAGGACAGAGCAACCCACGATGAGCAGCGTGCTGCTGTACATGACCAGCGGCACGGCCCACGGAAATTCGTACGGCACCAGAGCACGGCGCTGCAACGCAGTCTCCCGGAACCAATCCATAGCGCCAGCGTAGAGGCGGTCACGGCGTCACACATCATGCTTCGCGCGGATTCGCGTCTCCTACCACGGTAGGAGAGCAAGTCTCGCCCACAGCACGACGCCGGCCTCACTGCCTCTCCGTAGCGTCGGCATGCATGTGGGAAGCCATCGCAAGGTTCTGCAGCCGATACGCGTTTCTCGTCATCGGGATTTGGGTACTCGCCGCAGCGGCAGGCAATCTGCTTGTGCCGCAGGTGGAAAGCACGGCACATAACCATGCGCGCGGGTTCCTGCCACAAAGTGCCCCAGTGAATACCGCGGGTGCCGTGATGGGCAGGCAGTTCCAGGACGGCGACGGCGGGAACCTCAACTACCTGGTCCTCGAGAGCGACCACAAATTGGGGCCTGTCGAGCACCAGTATCATGATCGGCTCCTGGCGAAACTGCGCGCAGACACCGCCCATCTGGATTCGGCGATGGACTTGTGGGCGGACCCGCTAACCGCCGAAGGCGCAATCAGCCCCGACGGGAAGGCTGTGTACACCATGCTGCGCGTGACCGGCGAGCTCGGCGGTGCGCAGGCCAACGCGTCCCTGGACGCGGTCCGTCAGATCGTCGCCGACGAGCCCGCACCAGCAGGGATGCACCCCTGGGTCACCGGGCCCGGCGCCACCATCGCCGATGAGCTCACGTCCATCGACACCCAGATGCTGATGATCACCGGCGTCACCGTGGTGCTCATCGCGGTACTGCTCTTCGCCGTCTACCGATCTGCCATCACCGCTGCCATTCCTCTGATCACCGTGGGCATGGGCCTGGGGGTGGCGCGCTCGATCGTCGCCTTCCTCGGAGAACGCAATCTCATCGAGGTCTCCATTTTCTCGGTCGCGCTGCTGGCCGCCCTGGTGCTCGGCGCGGCGACCGATTACGGCATCTTCCTACTCGGGCGTTATCACGAACAGCGACGTTCAGGGCTCGAGCATGAGCAGTCACTCGAAATCGCCAACCGCAGCGTAGCGCCGGTCATCGCGGCATCCGGGCTGACCATCGCCGCCGCCCTCTCCTGCCTCATGTTCGCCCAGGTAGGCATGCTGCGCAGCGCCGGATTACCTTGTGCCATAGGAATCCTCACTGGCATGGCGGCATCGCTGACGCTGCTTCCCGCGCTCATCGGGCTGGCCGGCCGCCGCGGGTTGGCCCAGCCCCGCCCACTACGCGGACAGCCGGGGCGCCGGTGGCGCAGAGTGGGCACGATGGTCGCGCGTTGGCCAGGGCCCGTCCTCGTCGGTTCGGCGTTAGTGCTCATGGTGTGCGCCATTCCTGTGGCCGGCCTGCGCCTTGGCTTCGATGAGCTTGCCTCGCAGCCGCTTTCCACACACGCCAACCGGGGCTATCAGGCAATGGACAGGCATTTCCCGCCGAACCGATTGCTGCCGGAGATCGTTTCGATCGAATCCGACCATGATTTGCGTAACCCAGCGGGAGTCATCGGTATCGAGCGAGTCACCAAGAAGCTCATGGAGATTCCCGGCATTCGGATGGTCCAGTCGGCCTCGCGCCCGGCAGGTGCCATCCCCGAGCAGGCGGCATTGACCGAACAAGCGGGAATCATCGCCGATCAGCTGGACGACGGAACCACCCAGATGAGCCAACGTCTTGGAGCCGTGGACCAGCTCTCGGCAACGCTGGGCCAATTCTCCAAGGCGATCGCGCAACTGCAGAACGGTCTCGCGGGCGGCGTGAGCGGGTTGGGCGAACTCAACGGCGGCGTCGGAGACATGCACTCGGGAATGAAAGCACTGCAGGACAACGTGTCCCAGGTCTCCGGTTACATGGAGCCTTTACGGAACTTCACCAACGGCAACCCCAACTGTGCCAACGACGGCATCTGCTCGCTGGTTCTCAAGGCGGTCGAACCGATGGATTCCGTGGTGGCGGCGACCGCATCGCTGACGGCCAGCACTGCCAAGTTCGGTACCGGCGCCCAGGGAATGCAGAAATCCTTCTCCGGGGCGGTGGACTCGGTCAAGAACATGCGAGCGACGGTGGCGCAGCTCAGCACGATCACCGATCAACTGACCAAGGCAGTCGGTGAGACACGCACCATGTTCTCCGGGCTGACCGAATACCTGCGCGCCATGCGCGAGGATTTCCGCAGCAGCGGCGAGGGAGGTTTTTACCTACCCCAGCGGGCCTGGCAGGACCCGCGCTTCCAGCGCGCCGCCGGGCTGTACTTCGCCCCAGACGGCCGCTCGACCCGCATGCTGGTGTTCGGGGACGGCAAAGTGTTCGGCGCGGACGGCGCCCACCGGTCTCCGCAGATCACCCTCGCGGTGAGCGAGGCCACCAAGGAGGGCACCCTCGCCGGTAGCACCGTGAACATTGCTGGATTCGGCACCGGCACAGCCGAATTGCGCGGATATGTCAGCGACGACTTCTTACTACTGGCGGCCGTGGCGCTGGCGCTGGTCTTCCTCATCGTGCTGGTGATGCTGCGCAGCCCGGTGGCAGCAGCGGTGGTCATCGGCACCGTGGTCATCTCCTATGCCTCGGCGCTGGGAATCACCACCCTGATCTGGCATGACATGTTGGGACGCGACCTGCACTGGTCGGTTCCCTCGATCGCCCTTATCGCGTTGGTCGCGGTAGGCGCCGACTACAACCTGCTGTTCACCATGCGCATGCGTGAAGAGATCTTCCTGGACGGCGCCGGACTGCGCACGGGAATGATCCGCGCTTTCGGCGGCACGGGCGGGGTGGTCACGACGGCGGGGATCGTCTTCGGTATCACCATGTTCGCCATGCTTTCCAGTGACGTTTTGAGTATCGAGCAGGTGGGCACCGCCATCGGGGTCGGGTTGATCATCGACACGCTCATCGTCAGAACGTTCGTCGTGCCTGCGGTGGCGGGCCTGCTGGGCAAGTGGTTCTGGTGGTCACCGGCACCGCTGCTGCGCGGGCTGTTGTTCAGGTGGTCGAAGGCGCGCTCGCCCCGCACGGCCGGGGTGCTCGCATACCTGCTGACGCGGCCATCACGGCTGGAACGAACCGGGGCCTAGCCGTCGGCATCCCTGTCGATGAGCCGGCGCGGAAACGCCAGGATGCCGGCCACCGAGAGCAGCCATGCCAACAGGCGCGCCACGCCGATTCCGATACCCGGCACCAGCGTCCCGTCGATAACCCAGGTCGACCATGCGTCGAGCGCAAAGGCGAGCATCAGGCCGACCGCAACCGCTATCGAGATCCGGTCGAACTTGTCACGGTCCGGCCAGTAGTGCAGTGCCGTCGCTGCGATCCCGACAAGAAACACCACGGCAAGCCGCACACTATCGATGCCGAAGAACACCGTGAACGCAAATCCGACGACGTACAGCAGCATCGCCGCAGCTTTGGCCACGGTCGCATCTACCCTCAGACCAGCGACAATAATCATCGAGGCTCCAGCCGCGCGCGGAAACTTCGCACGCACATAGAGTAACCAGGTAGTGGGGCAAGTGCGATGCCTGCAGCGAATATTGCGCGATAAATATAGCTATCCCATTCTGCGCGCGAGATCCTCACGAGCCGAATTTGCCTGCTCAGGGGTCAACAGAGGGTTGGCGTAGATATCGACGAGCGTGGCCGCCACTTTCAGCTCACCCTCGGGCGAACCGACATCAACACCAAGCCCACGCGAAACATGTTGCTGAAGCAGTGGCACCGCCATGGCCATCGCGGTGATGACGGTGGCACGGGACTTGACGTCGATATCGGCCGGAAACACACGATTCTGGTCGGCACTGGCCAGCCAGCCCTCGGTCATTGCGACCATCTCGTCGAACACCTGGCCCGCGGAGCCGTCGACCAAAGCCCTGGTGATGTAGTCCTGGTATTGGCCGATCGGAATGCGCGCCGAAACATAATGCACATCACCGCGTTCCACGTTTATCCGGACCTGCTCGTTGATGTTCCGCATCGTCTTGACGAGGTATTCATCGCATGCCTCGCGCAGTTCCTGCTTGGACCCGAAGTGATGCCGCAACAACCCGGAGGAGACCCCCGCTCGCGCGGCGATGCCTCGAATGGTCGCACCGTCGTACCCCCTCTCACCGAACTCATGCAGCGCGGCATCACGGATGCGGGCGCGGGCGGTGAGGTCGTCGGGGTCCACGGTCTCCATCGCCGCATATTACACGCCTGGACAATTGGCTACACGCTTGTATAGTCGACGGCATGGGCATCGACACCAGCGGAATCACCCCGGAGGAAGAGACCGCCTTTCTCACCCTGAAGGCACGGGCCGTCAATGACGGCTGGCAGCGACCGATCCTTCCGGATCCGGGAGCGACAGCCGCTGTCGCCGCGATCGACTACGACTTCGATGCACTGGGGGTAATAGCCCCCGTGGTATGCCAATCCTCTTTACGCGCAAAACTTCTCGATGATCGCGTGCGGAGGTTCATCGTCAAGCACCCCAACGCGGTGGTGGTCGATCTCGGAGCGGGTCTCGACGACGGGTATCGACGCATCCAACCGCCACCTACCGTCGATTGGTACAGCGTCGATCTGCCCGGGATGGCCAGGCTGCGTGATGAAGTCATGCCCCCGGGGACCGGTGAGCACACCATCGGGGTGTCGGTCACCCACCCGACGTGGATCGACGCAATACCGTCGGACCGTCCGGCGATGGTGGTCGCCGACGGGTCCTTCGCGTTCCTGACCAAGGAGCAGATCATCGCCACGATGCGAGCCGTCACCGATCACTTTCCCAGCGGACAGCTCGCATTCAACGACTACGGCCGCATGGTGGTGGGCGTGTGGATCTCAAAGCTGTTTCCACAGAAGATGTTCAAGAAGGTCAATCAGCTGCGCGGGTTCGAAGGTTATGACGATCCGCGTACCCCGGAGCGCTGGAACCCGAAGCTGCGGTTCGTTGAAGAGTTCAGCCTGGTGGACGCCCCCGAGGTGGAACTCTTTCCGAAGTGGCTGCAGATATCGTCACGGCTGGCGCGATACAGCCCGTCGATGAGACGTTCCGCGCGCATCCTGCGTTTCGAGTTCTAAGCCTGCGCGCCTTCGAAATTCAGCATCAGAACGCGTCGTGCTTCGACAAGCGGAACGACGTAGTAGATCTGCACGGCCAAGCACAGCCAGATCGGCAGGCTAGTCACTGCGATCACGGGATTTACACCCCCGTCAAAGCCCTGCAGAATCGCCATACCGGTCCAGATAATGATGGCGGACAAAATCATTGGCCCGAAGAATCGGGGTAGCTGCCCGGCGCGCCACAAATACACGTCAGCCAGACGAATAGCCGCGACTCTTACCGAGGGATCGGTGGGCATTGCGCCACGCACCAAAATCCTCGCGGCCTGCCGAGAATGCTGGGGTGCAATATCTTTCACGACGGCGCGATACTTCACACCATCTACCTGTCCTATGGCCGCACCCAGTGCCCCAAACACCATCCCGCCAATACCGACGGCGATCCACCAACCCACGTGCTCGCTGGGCTGCTGCCCACCTGACCGCCAGAAGCCCAACACGAGGCTTCCCATTGCCCACCAGATCGCGATCGATGCGAGCAACTGCACCCACAGCGGGGAGAGCGCCAGTCGGACCGTCATACGGGTTCACCCACTACCGGCTGGTCGGCATCCGCCAGGAGTTGCAGCCGTGCCTTCACAATCCGCGGAACGCGAAAATTCTGCACGGCCTGGAATGCCGCCAGGACCGCGAACCCCAGCCACGCCACGGAGACGTTAGGAGCACTCCCGTCCCAGTTCATCGCCCGAGCGTTGAATACGCAGGCGCCAACCCACAGCACGGACATTCCGATGCCGAAGCGTCTCCCCTGCATCGCTTGTTTCAGGTACCGCTGCGCGACCGCGATAGCTGCCGATCGCAAAGCTCGATCCTCCGGCACCCGCCCGCGTGTGATCGCCCGGTAGACGTCGCGATATTGACCAGCTGGAACGTCACCCATGAGCCGGTGATAGCGCCGGGCGTGGAACTTCCAGGACCAGCCGACTAACAACCCCAGAGCGCTGAAGCCTACGACGATCCAGAACTGCTTCTCCGGCCCATCCCACTGCGCGCCGAAGAGGACAAACAACCCGGCAAGCAGCCACCCATACGCCAGAAAGACCACGTACCGAACCCATGCAGGTTCAAACAGCAAGCGCAGCTCCACTTGCTCAATGTAACTAATCGCATGTCAATGCGATATAGGAAGTCGCCATTGCATCGCCTGGCGAGCACTAAATCAGTCGCGACGGAACTTGCGCACAACCTTGCGCGCCACCAGTGCGGCAACTATCGCGCCGACACCGAGAATGGTGAATTTGATGGCCGGCTTGTTGAGAGTCGCCAGCACCGAGGCCTTGGCGTCTTCGGCCAGACGCTGCGGATTTGCGCGGTCACTCAGGGTGTCGACAGTCGCCGCGAGCTGATCGCGGGCCTTGTCGATATCGGCCTTGATTGCCTCGGGATCCCTGGCCACGTGTACTCCTCCACGTCCGCGGTTGAAACTCAAGCAACTACCCTAGGGCAACAACTGTACGGGTCAACAGAAAGGCATCGGTCATGGCGGAAACCAAGCGGCTCGAAGTTGGCGACAAGGCCCCGGCGTTCACCTTGCTCGACGCCGATGGCAAGAAGGTGTCGCTGTCCTCCTACAAGGGCCGCAAGGTCATCATCTACTTCTACCCGGCCGCCATGACGCCCGGCTGCACCAAACAGGCCTGCGACTTCCGTGACAGCCTCGCCCAGCTCAACGAGGCGGGCCTCGACGTCATCGGTATCTCCCCCGACAAGCCCGAGAAACTCGCCAAGTTCCGCGAACGCGATGGCGTGAACTTCCCGCTGTTGTCCGACCCCGATAAGACGACGCTGACCGCATACGGCGCCTTCGGCGAGAAGAAGCTGTACGGAAAGATCGTCGAGGGCGTCATCCGATCCACCTTCGTCGTGGACGAAAAGGGCAAGATCGAGGTGGCGCAGTACAACGTGAAAGCCACCGGACACGTCGCGAAGCTGCGCCGCGACATCTCCGTGTAGACCAAATGCCACTGATCGACATCACCTGCGGCCCCACCGTCACCGATGGCACTCGCACACGGCTCGCCGAAGTCCTTCCCGACGCGGTCTCATTGGCGGTGCAATGCACGGACGAACCTTATGACCACCATCTACAACCCGGTGACGTCCTGATCCGGTTCCACGAGGTCGGCCCCTTCGACCGTTTCGATATCGACGTACTCGTCGAGGTGAAGTCGAAGTGGTTCAGCGACCGAGCGCAGGACCGTCAGCGTCGCGCCGAGGCAATCCACGACGCGGTACGAAACGTCATCGCGGACGAACAGACTGCCGGCGTCTATCTGACCTTGCCCGTTGCGGCATGGGATCAGAGCGATTCTGAAACCTCAGGCCGTTGAGGACGTCCGTGCCAGAGGGTGCCCGCAAGTGGCTGGGCTTGGCCGCCATCGCATTGGGAGTGGCGCTGATCGTCGTCGATACGACGATTGTCAACGTCATCATCCCCTCGATCGTGCGCGACCTCGGCGTCACGTCGGCACAGGCGCAGTGGGTACAGGAGTCATACGCAATCGTCTTCGCGGCGCTGCTGCTGCTTGTCGGACGATTCTCTGACATTCTCGGCGCCCGCCGCGTCTTCCTTACCGGGGTAGTGATTTTCGGTGTGACGAGCTTGCTGGCCGGTATGGCCACCACCGGAAGCTGGTTGATACTGGCCCGCTTCCTGCAAGGTGCCGGGGCCGCGCTGATCCTGCCGACGTCGCTTGCACTGCTCAATGCGCAGTTCACCGGAAAGGCCCGGGGCCAGGCGTTCGCCATCTGGGGGTCGACCATCGGAGCCGCGACGGCCCTGGGTCCGCTGCTCGGCGGATGGCTCGCCGAACACGCCTCGTGGCGTTGGGCTTTCGGCATCAATATCCCGCTTGTCGCGGTGATCTGTATCGGCGCACTGGCGTTCATCCCACGCTCACCGCGCACTCAGGCACGCGTGGATGTCGCCGGGGCGGTGTTCTCGATCCTCGGGCTGGGGTTGCTCGCCTTCGGTCTGATTGACGGTCGCACCTACGGGTGGGTCCGCAGCACCGAACCCTTCGAGGTGCTCGGCATGCGCTGGACGCTCAACGTATCACCGGTTTTCGTCGCACTCGTCCTGGCAGCGTTGTCCCTCATCGCCTTTGTCATCCGCCAGGTCACTCTGACACGCGATATCGATCCCGCGCGGCCGACCACCGCACTGATGGACGTGCGGCTCTTCTCCATCGGCTCGTTCCGCAACGGCAATATCGCCACGCTGATCATCGGGATGGGCGAATTCGGCATCGTGGCCGTCCTTCCGCTGTGGCTGCAGTTCGCGTTGGGATACAGCGCCGTTGAGGCGGGATTGGCTTTGGTACCCATTGCACTCGGCAGTTTCGTCGCCAGTGGCGCCAGTTTCCCTATGACGTCACGTATCTCGGCGTTGGGATTGGTGCGCATCGGGCTGGCGCTGGAGGCAGTGGGGTTGGCGGCGCTCGGCTACATCGCCCGGCCCGACAGCACCTGGTGGGCCATCGCGGCGGCGCTGTTCGTGTATGGGATCGGCATCGGATTCGCCACCGCTCAGGTGACCAACGTGGTGCTCGCCGATGTACCCGAACGTAGCTCCGGTCAAGGGTCGGGCATGCAAAGCGTGTTCCGGCAGCTGGGCTCGGCCCTCGGGATCGCCGTGCTGACGACGGCCTTCTTCAGCGCCATCAGCGCACGGCTCAGCGGCACTCTCGCGTCCACCGGGTTGCCAGCCGATCAATCCGATGCGCTCACCCGTGCGGTCGTCCGCAGTGCGGGTGCTGCCATCGACGGGTTCGCGCGTCAACCCCAGACCGAGGCCGTCGCCGATGCCGCGCGCCAGGCGATGGCCCATGGAGTCGAGTTGGGCAGTTACCTAGCCGCGGCGTTCCTCGCGCTGGGACTTGCCGCGACATTTCTCATCGCCCCGGCCGCCTCAACAGAGCATGCACCGCTCTCCTAGTCCTGCGGGTCAGTGATATCGAAAACCGTGGCGGCGCTGTCGGTGTCCGCCGCAAGTTCGATCCGGCGGCGCATATCCACCGTCATGTCCGGCATCGCGGCGATATCGAACCACTGCGCGGCATCGTTCTCGCCGTCCGCGGGAAAGGGTGATCCGGCAACCCAGTCCATTCGGAACACGTGGTCCAGGTACTGAGCGTGATCCCCATTGACATGAACCATCGGCCGGGTCACATGCACCCACGCCAGCCGTCGGGGTATCGCGCGAATGCCGGCCTCTTCCAGCACTTCCCGGACGGCGCAGTCGGCCGGATTCTCGCCGGGGTCGACGATTCCGGTTACCGCCGTCCAGACGCCATTGTCGGCCCGCTTGACCAGCAGCACTTGTTCATCTCGAATGACCACAGCGGTCACGCCCGGTAACCACAGCGGCGCATGTCCGATGTGTCGACGCAACTCGATGACGAATTCCGGAACCGGCATAGGCACTTCTTAACAGACCGAGTCCGTATCCGGCCGAGGCGAGTGTGCGAATCAAGTCGATATCTGCGCGAAAACCAGCTGTATCCGCACACTCGACGCTAGGAAGGCGATTCACCTTCCTGTTCCAGGACGACGAATGCCGCCGCGGTGTCGCCGTCATGCGTCAGAGTCACATGCACCGTCATATCGGCGAGGTACTCGGCGATCGCCCCGGAAAGCCGTATACGGGGACGGCCCCAGGTGTCCGTCACGACCTCGATGTCCCGGTGGATGTTCTCCGGTAACACCGGCCGCTGCGAGTACCGCGACCCCGACCACGCCTTGATGACGGCCTCCTTAGCGGCCCAGCGGGCAGCCAAGTAGCGCGCCTCTCCACCAGTCTTCGAGGCCGCGTCGCGCCGCTCCCCCGGCGTGAACGCGGACCCGAAAGCCGTTCCGGGACTCGCTAGTTGCTCTCCGAACTCGGAGATGGTGACCAGGTCGATCCCGATACCGACAATCACCGGTGGTAGACCTCGTCCTCACTCAGGCGCGAACCTGGATCAAGCAGCATCGACGCTTCCTGGCGCTTCTCCGACTCATCGTGGTCATGGTCGAAGCGACGTCCGTCCGGCCGCTCGTACATCGGGCGGCCGCCGGCCATGGCCGAGGCCAGGCGACGCTGTCCGGCGAGAACACGCCCACGCGAGCGCTTCTCGTAGTCGTCACGATCCTCCGGACGCAGCGAGGCGATGAACGCCTGCGGATGCACCAGCGCGACCAGACCCGACACGTGACCGAAGCCCAGGCTTGTCACCAGACCCGCCTTCAACGGCAGCTTCTCCTTGAGCGGCAGCGACTCGCGCAGCCACACGAAGTGCTGGCTGGTGGCCAGTTCATCGTCGACACAGTCCAAGCTGCGGTTCGGCGGAATGACGCCGTCGCGCAGCACCTGGCACAGGCCAAGCATCTGGAACACCGCGGCGCCGCCCTTGGCGTGGCCGGTCAGGTTCTTCTGCGAGATGACGAACAGCGGCGCACCATCCGAGCGCCCCAGCGAGGCGGCGAGCCGCTCATGCAGCTCGGTCTCGTTGGGATCGTTGGCGAGCGTTGACGTGTCGTGCTTGGAGATCACGGCGATGTCATCGGCGGTGACGCCCAGCTTGTTCAGCGAGCGCGCCAGATCCGAATCCCTGCCACCGCGTCCGGCCGCGAGCGCGCCCAGACCCGGAGCCGGGATGGAGGTGTGCACACCGTCACCGAACGACTGTGCGTACGCGACCACCGCGAGCACCGGCAGACCCATCTTGAGCGCCAGATCACCGCGTGCCAGCAGCACGCTGCCGCCGCCCTGCGCCTCGACGAACCCAAGGCGACGACGATCATTGGCCCGCGAGAACCGCTTGTCCGCAATGCCCTTGGCCCGCATCATCTCGGTGTCGGCGGTCGCGGCCATGTCGCCGAAGCCGATGATGGCCTCCAGCGTCAGGTCATCGAAACCGCCGGCCAGTGCCAGATGCGCCTTGCCGAGGCGGATCTTGTCGACACCTTCCTCGACGGACACCGCCGCGGTGGCGCACGCGGCCACCGGGTGGATCATCGAGCCGTAGGAACCGACGTAGGACTGCACCACATGCGCGGCAACGACGTTCGGCAGCACTTCCTGCAGGATGTCGTTCGGCTTGTTACGGCCCAGCAGGTTTCCGTGGTACATGGTCTGCATCGAGGTCATGCCGCCCATACCGGTGCCCTGGGTGTTGGCCACCTGGCTGGGGTGCACCCAGCGCATCAGCTCGGTCGGGGTGAAGCCCGCCGACAAGAACGCATCCACCGTCGCGACCATGTTCCACAGCGCCACCCGGTCGATGGAACTGACCATGTCCGGGGTGATGCCCCAGACGGTGGGATCGAAACCGGTCGGAATCTGGGCACCCACGGTCCGCGACAGCTTGGTCTTGCGCGGCACCCGAACCTCGGTACCCGACTTGCGGGTCACCTGCCAGTCGCTGCCATCCGCCAACGGCTGGATCACCGTGTGCTCGGGGTCCCACTTCACGAACTCGCGAGCCTCGGCCTCGGTCGACACCGTGAAGGTGAAGTCCTTGTCCAGGAACACCGAAACCAGCAGTGGCGAAGCGTGATCGGGGTCGATCGCACCGTCGTCGACGAACTCGCGGACACCGATGTTGGCGACCACCTTGTCGTGGTAACGCTCCACCAACTCCGATTCCGGCACCAGTTCACCGGATTCGGTGTCGTACCAACCGGCCTCGGGATCGTCCTCCCACTTGACCAGTCCGGTGGTCCACGCGAGTTCCAGCACGCCGGCGGCCGACAGTTCGTCGTCGACCTCCATCTCGTAGCGGGTACGCGAGGAGCCCAGCGGGCCCAGCTCGCCACCGCCGACGATGACCACCAGATCGGCCGGGTCGACGTCGAGGTCGGCCCATTCGGGAGGCAGCGTCGAGGTGTAACCGCGCGGCGGAGACGGCAGTGCCGCAATGAGGTTCGGGTCGTCCTCGTCGTCGGCGGACGCGGCGGCCTCGGCCTTCGCCTTGGCCTCCATGTCCTCGCGGGCCTTGGCGGCCAGCTCGGCCATGTCGAGTTCGACCTCGGCCAGCCCACCGGTGAGGTCCTTCTCGACCGGTGTCTGTGCGGCCTGCACGCGTGCTTCAGGTGAGCACAGCGCCAGCAGCATGGATGCCATGTCCGCGGTGGAGTACGTGGTGACTCCCGCCTCTTCGACGGCGGTGACGATGGCGTCGTTGTGACCCATCAGCCCGGTGCCACGGGTCCAGCCGATCAGCGCGTGCGCCAGGCTGACTCGCGACGCCCACGACGACTCCGCCTTCCAGCGGGTGACCAGTGCATCGAGCGCCGCCTTGGACTCGCCGTATGCACCGTCGCCACCGAACATGCCGCGGTTCGGCGAACCCGGCAGCACCACATGCAGACGCGAGGCGATATCGCGCTCAGCTCCAATGGCCGACAAGCCACCGATGAGCCGCTGCACGGCCCACAACAGCACCTTCATCTCCATCTCGGCACGCGAACCGGCTTCCGACAGATCCCCGACCACCTTCGGTGCGGCGAACGGGAACAACAGCGTTGGGGTCTGCGCGTCCTTGAGGTGGATCGACATCGGCCCAAGGCTTTCGGACTGCTCGGTGCCCACCCACTGCACCAGCGCGTCGATATCGGCGTACGAGGCCATGTTGGCCGGTACGACCCACAGCTTGGCGCCGAACCGCGCGCTTTCGCGGTACAGGTTGCGGTAGAACGCCAGCCGGTCCTCGTCAAGACGCGAGGTGGTGGCGACAACCGTCGCACCACCGGACAGCAGCGCCGCGACCACGGATGCGGCGATCGAGCCCTTGGAAGCACCCGTCACCACCGCGACCTCGCCGCCCCACTTGCCCTGCTCGGGGCTCTCAGCGCCGGCGGCGATCCGCCCGTACAGCGAGGCGTGCACGTTGCGGCCCTGTGCCAGCGACTTGCCCTGCCACCAATTGGCCTGAGCGCCAACGGCATGCCCGGCACCTTCGAAGCTCTCGGCCAACTGTGCCCACTGGCTGTCGATCTCACCTTCGTCGGTGATCCACAGGCGCGCAAGATCCTCGCGGGCGCTGGCCCAGCGGTCGTCGAACACCACGGCCTTCTTGCCGTCGAAGCTCGGCGCCACCAAACGCGGCCAGTCCGAACCCAATTCGGCCGAAACCAGCTCGATGAGCTCGGTATCGGTCGCCCCGTCCGAAGTGGCGATCGGGGCCGACAGACCCAGCTGGTCGAGCACCAGACGTGCGGCCGAGGCGAGAACGCCGTCGCGACCGGTGATCTGGTCGGTGAACTCGCTCAGCGCGGCAGCGTCGACGGTCGCACCGCCGCCTCCACCGGCCGAGGGCAGAGATACCCCGACGCCACGGCGCGCGGCCACTGCCGCAACACCGGCGTCGATCGCGGCATCGACGGCGTTACCGTCCGCCAGCGTGCTCGGTGCCAGGCCGCCGAGGTCGCCACCGCGGACGCTGGTGCCCTCACGGGTACCCAGCGCCAACTCGACCGTGACGTGCTTGACCCAGCCCGGACCCAGTTCCCAGGTCTTGGTGATCCGCTCGGCGATGGCGGCCGGACGCTTACCCGAAGGTCCGAAGACCGTCTTGAGCTGGTCGTTGATCGAGTCCGAAAGCACCGGGCCGAACGGCTTGTAGGTACGCGCCAATTTGGTGACCTGCACCCGCAATCCGGACAGGTCCGCCTCGGCGGCACCGTCGATAGCGCTCAGGTTCAGCTCGGAGCCCAGGTCGACCAGCAGCTGGTTACGACGCGAGGACGCACCGTCGGTGAGGCTCTCGATGGAGTCCACCGGCTCGATCTGATCGATGCGCATCTTGGTCGAGAGCGCGATCAACGCAAGCGTCGCATCGGAGGCGTCGAAGCCGATGTCCTCCGGACGCGGGCCGCCCGACGGCGCCGCAGGAGCCGCAGGCGCCGCGGCCGGTGCAGCTTCGGCAGACGCCGCGGCGGCAGTGCTTTCCGCGGGCTCCTCGATTTCAGGCTCGGGCTCGGGATCGCTGTCCGTTCCGAAGAGCACCGCGTGATCGCGCTCGACGTTGAGCACCTCAATCGAACTGTGGCTGTACTCGGGCAGTTTCAGGGTGTTGTTGGCCAGACCGGCGACGGTCGGCATGGACTTCACGCCCACCTCGACGAAGCGCTCCACACCAAGGCCGCCGGCGGCCTCCTCGGTGAACAGCAGGTCCTGGGTCTCGATCCACCGCACCGGGCTGGCGAACTGCCAGGCGAGCAGCTCGATAAGCACCTTGCGGCACAACAACACCGGCTTCTCGTTGCGCCAGGTGTCGTAATCGGCCAGCACCTCGTCGAGCGGTTCGGCGGGAACCAGATCCCGGATCTCCTGGATGAATTCACGATCCAGGGTGAACGGCTTGGGCACCAGGTTCGGGATGTACTTCCCGATGATCAGGTTCGGGTCGCCGTCCATGGGCAGCACCCGCTCCAGCGAACGGCGGAATTCGGCAACGCCGACCCGCAGCACCTCGGAGTGGAACGGCACGTCGATGCCCGGCACCATGATGAAGGAGCGCCTGCCACCGAACTCTTCGCGACGCTTCTCGACCTCGGCCTCCAGCAGCTCCAGGCCGCGCACCGTTCCGGCGATGGCGTACTGCGAGCCCCGCAGGTTGAAGTTCACGATCTGCAGGAATTCTCCGCTGTGTTCGGCGATCCCCGCGACGAACGCGCTGACATCGGCGTCTTCCAGCCCGATCTGCGACGGGCGGATCGCGGCGAGGCGGTAGTTGCTGCGCCCCTGCTCATCTCGCGGCACGATGTCGTGCATCGCCGACCCGCGGTGGAACACCACCTCGAGCAGACCGTCCTGCGGAATGACGCCACTGACGGTGGCCAGCGCGGTGTACTCACCGACGGAGTGACCACACGTGATCGCATCCTCGACGAACGAACCGGATTCCTTCATCTCGGCGATCTGCGCGGTGGCCAGAGTGGCCATCGCCACCTGGGTGAACTGCGTCAGGTACAGCACGCCCTCGGGGTGCTGGTAGTGAACGCCACCTGCGATAAGGCTCGTCGGGTTGTCCTTGACCACGTGCAGCACTGAGAAGCCGAGACGCTCACGGGTGAACTTGTCGGCGTTGTCCCAGACCTTGCGGGCGGCCTTGGAACGTGAACGCACGTCCATGCCCATACCCTTGTGCTGGATGCCCTGCCCCGGGAAGGCGTACACCGTCTTGGGGGCTGCGAGCCGAGCGGTCGCAGACATCACCAGGTCGCTGCCGACCTTGGCTTGGATCTCTACAACCTCTGCGCCGGAATCGATTCCGACACGGTCAACCCGAACGTCAACCTCGTCTCCCGGCTGCACCATCCCCAGGAATCGCGAGGTCCAACCGACCAGCGTGCGCGGCGGAGTGCTGGAGCCATCGGCAGAGGTGACCACGTGCTGCGCGGCGGCCGAAAGCCACATGCCATGCACGATCGGTGATCCCAGTCCGGCCAGCAGCGCGGCCGACTTATCGGTGTGGATCGGGTTGTGGTCGCCTGAAACCACTGCGAACGCCCGCATGTCGGTGGGCGCGAAAATCTTTGCGTCACGACGGCGGCGACGAGTGGTGTCCGCCTCGTGCTCAGATAGCGCACCACCGGCACGGACCGGGTCGGTGAGCTCGGCCGCCCCGTTGCGGCCCAGAATCGCAAAGCGCTCCTGCAGCGTCGCCAACACGGTGCCATCCGCTGCCGCCACGGTCACGTCAACCGGTACAACCCGGCCGACCTCGGTGTCGGTCGCCACGGAAGCCGTTGCGGTAACAGACAGTTCGGCTGCTTCAGCGGGGAGAGCGGCGATCAGGTGGGCGGCATGGTCCAGGTGCACCAGCGAGAGCAGACCCTCGATGACGCCCGTACCGTCCGCGGTCTTGGCATCGCCAATCGCGGCGAACACCGCGGGCCAGCACAGGCCGACCAGCGCGTCGGGCACGGTCGACGACCCGGGCGCGAGCGGCGCCGGAAGGACGGCGGTAACGCCGGTGTGGTCGGCAACGCGCTCCGGATCCCACTGTGCGACAACACGTGCCGTACCGTTTTCCACCAGCGGAAGGCCGGCCGGATCCTCGGCGCCGGCGGCAACCGCGAGCACGGTCCGCATGGCGGCGCCCGCAGCTTCAGTGGTGACCACCGGGGTACCACCGTCGCGAGTGGTGGCAGGCAAGGTCAGATCGATGTCGACCCAGATGCCGGACAGCGGCACGCTCAGGCGCACCGAGTCGTCGCCGGTGACCTCCAGGCGTGCACCGGTCGACGGGTGCGACGCGGTGCGGTCCTCGAAGACCTGCCAGGCACCATCCGGGGCGATCCGATGCACCGGGTTGACGGCAATTCGCCCGGACCACAGCACATCTGGGGCATCCAGGACGGTCGCCAATGGGCCCTCGACATCCCAGCGGCGACGCAGCCGCGAGCGCACCGGCAACGGTTCGGCACCGGTTGCCACGACCTCGTCGATCGCGGTCTGCTCGAAACGGTTGAGCAGCTCGCCCACCGGCTCGTCGACCCGGGTGATCCCGGCCACCGCAGCGGTGCCGGGGATGATGCATACCTGCTCAGCGGTGTAGCGCGCGTCGTGGGCCTGCCACAGGGAGTCGCTGCGCCACCAACGACGCACATCCTTGTCGATGACGGGTACGAAGTTGACGGGCTTACCCAGTGTCTTGCACAGCGCGACGAAGAAGGGGACGTCGGCCGGGTGCAGCTTGATGGCCGCCGCCTCGGGGTAGCGCTGCAGCAGTGCCGCGATGGCATCGGCAGGGCGTTCCAGCAGCGTCTCGTCGGCGAACAGCGTCTCGACGGGACCGGATTCCTTGGGGTGCAACCGCGCCTCTGCGCGCTTGAGCATCTGCTCGAAGCGATCGCGCCACGTGATGTCCAGCCACGGCGAGTGCGCCACGGCGGTATCGGCGGTGCTGTCGCCGTCACCGATGGACAGCTCCACATAGCGGTTCAGCCACTGCGCATACGTCATTTCGGCCGCATCGCCGAAGTACTGCTTGGCAGTCAGCTCCATCGCGGCGATGATCTCGTCGCGACGCTTGGCCACCGCGTCGGCATCACCGGCAACATCGTCGAGTAGGCGGCCGCAGCGCGAGGCCGCGTTGTCGATCTCGTGGATGTCGGCGCCCAGCTGGCTGCGCCCGGAGGCCATGCCGCCCTGGGCTTTTCCGGCGGGAACCCACTCAGGCGTGCCCTGGGTCTCGACAAGCATCTGCTTGACCGACGGCGAGGTGGTGGCCTCCAGCGTGGCCATGGCCGCGGTACCGACGAGGATGCCGTCGACCGGCATCAACGGGAAACCGAACTTCAACGCCCAACGTCCACTGAGGTATTCGGCAGCTTGCTCGGGAGTTCCGATTCCACCACCGACACAGACGGTGATGTTGGAACGCGAGCGCAGCTCCGAATATGTGGCCAGCAGCAGGTCGTCCAGGTCTTCCCAGGAGTGGTGCCCTCCGGCGCGGCCACCCTCGACGTGCATGATGATCGGCCGGGTGGGCACCTCGGCGGCGATACGCACCACCGAGCGGATCTGCTCAACCGTGCCCGGCTTGAACACGATATGGGCGAAGCCGATGTCGGTGAGTTCGTCGATGAGTGCGACGGCTTCTTCCAGCTCGGGAATGCCTGCGGTCACCACGACACCGTCGATCGGCGCACCGGCCTGACGGGCCTTCTGCACCAAGCGCTTCGAGCCCACCTGCAGTTTCCACAGGTAGGGATCCAGGAACAGTGAATTGAACTGGATCTGGCGACCCGGTTCGAGCAGGGCGGTCAGCTCTTCGATGCGGCTGCTGAAGATCTCCTCGGTGACCTGCCCACCACCGGCAAGCTCGGACCAGTGACCCGCGTTCGCGGCGGCCGCAACAATTTTGGCGTCAACCGTTGTCGGCGTCATGCCCGCCAACAGGATCGGCGAACGTCCGGTGAGGCGGGTGAACTTGGTGGAAAGCTTGACCGAACCGTCGGGCAGCGACACCACGGTGGGCGCGAAGCTGGTCCAGGCCCGGGCAACCTCGGGAACCGCACCATGCATGAACAGGTTGCGCTGACCCCCGCGCGTGGCGGTGGGCACAATCCCGATCCCCAGGCCACGGATCACCGGCGCGGTCAGCCGGGTCAGCAGGTCTCCGGGACCAAGATCCAGGATCCAGCGGGCGCCGGCGTCGGCGACGTGGTTCACCTCGTTCACCCAGTCCACCGGGGTGACGAGAATGGCCTCGGTCAGTGCCTTGGTCAGCTCGACGTCCAGTCCCGCGGCGGCCGCCCAGCGGCCGGCGATCTCGACACCGTCGGCCAGACGCGGGGTGTGGAAGCCCACCTCCACGTTGACCGGGTCGAAGACCGGGCTGAACACCGCGCCTCCGCGCACCTTGTCCTTACGCTCGGCGGCCTCGCGATCGGCGATCTGCTCGCAGTAGAGCTCGAAACGCGACAGCTGATCGGGGGTGCCGGTGATGACAACGGAGCGGCGACCGTTGCGGATGGACAGCGCGGGCGGCTGCACGGTACGGACATCCTGGGCGAACTCGTCGAGGAGCGCCTTGATGCGCTCGGGGTCGACATTGGTCACCGACACCATCGGGGTGCGGTTACCGCGCACCACAATGCCGCGGCGGCGCGCGACCAAGGTGGCCGCCGCACCCACGAGCTGGGCGATGGCCAGCAGCTCGACATCGCGATCGCCGTGCGCCTTGAGCGCCTCAACGGCGAGCACGCCCTGCGAGTGCCCGATGACGGCGACAGGCGGAAGCTGGGCCACATCCAGGCCCTGGATCTTCAGCGCGCGGACGGCGGCCAGCTGGGCCAGCAGCACGCCGGGCATGGAGACCGCGGCCGAGGTCAGCTGGGCAGCGGCGGGTACCGGCTCCTCAGCGGTCAACGCACGCACCCAGGTGAGCGGCGTGAAGCCGACCGGGCGCACCACCACGAGTTCCTTGGCGACGGGCTCCAGGCGCAGCTCGGCCTCGCCGGCAAGGGTGGCGAGCTCCGATTCGATACCGGCCGAGGCCGCCAGCTCCGCGAGCGAGTCCAGCCAGTCGCAGCCCTGGCCGCCGAAGGCCACTGCGTAGGGCTCACCGGACTCCAGGCGGTCGATCAGCGCGGGACCCGCGCTGGGACCGGGATCGACCGCACTGTTCGCGTCGGGGTCCTCAGAGCTGGTCACCTTGTCGTATTCGTTAATCGTCACGTCGCCGCTACCCGTCTTTCCATCAGTCATGAATCCAGCCGCGCCCGTGTCGTCGTCCTTGTCGATCGGGAGCGTTGAGGCACGTTCATAGGCACCATCACCGCAGGTCTGGATTTAAGAGTGTCATAAGAGGGGTGACGATTTCTTCTGGCGTAATAGTTACTGCCGAGTTCTACGCGAGAGTAACCACCGCTTACGTAACAGCAGGCCGCACGCTGGCTACTGACCGCCGAATCAAACGCGCTGCATGCAGGTGGTTACGGTCGAGTAGGTATAACATCGCAGATCAGACATCGATTGTTATCGAATCGTTATGTTAGATTCCGATACCGCCGAACGTGTTCGCGCGTGTCGCGCACCACGGCCACAAAGAGGTCGTCGTGGCCTCAGAAATACAGGACACGTGTCACAAGTTTGCTGGCATTGCGACGCAGCGCCGACTTCTGTGACGGGTGAGACTGGTGATGTTTGTCCAGCTACGCATCCACACGCCCGAAGCCATGCCACATGCGGGCGCGCGGGAGGCCGCCGATCCGTCGGCATCTGCCTCGCCAGCGCACGGCCCACCCCGCGCGCCATGGGCTGAAATCCACGGTCCATGGCATCGAGTTGACCCGAACGGCCGAGGGCGGTGCACGCCGTGGGCATATCGGGAAATCATGGCACCCGACCACTTCATCGGGTGCCTCGAGCCCTCGATCGACTAGGCAGTCGTGCGGGGCATCGGCGTGCTCAACCGCGAGGCAGTAGCCGAAACATCAAGAAACGCAATCATCCCCGCTGCTCACGGCGCGATGTCTCCCGTCATGACCGGCCTCGTAACAGTGCCTGGTGTCCCGACATTTACACGCCATGGCTCGCAGGGCACGACCATCCACGCGCCCGCCCCTGACGAGGTATGCGCTCAGACCCACTGCCCGAAACTGGGCTTGAGAATGTCGTTGAGGTCGACACCGATTCCACCAACTTGACGCTTGTCGATCTCGAACTGATGCAGGTGCGCCTCAGGGTGAACGAAGCCCTTGGGACTTCCCCAGTTGTGCTGCCAGAAATACGAGCACAGCCCGTCCTGCAGCGCCCAATCAATGGTCTTGGAGTTGCCATACAGCCCAGTGCGGGCATGGCCGACCACGGATTCCCAGGCCCTCAGATACGGCGCCACCTGATTCTTGTACTGCTCGGGCGTCGGGTTGTCGTCGATGGAGACGTATATCGGCACGTTGTAGGAGCCGCCAGCCGCGACGTGCAGCTGCCAACCACGCTGCGCGTGCTTGATCCCCGCCTCCTGGCCGCCCAGCCAGTCGGCGGTGTCCTGCTTTCCGTACTGGTAGTTGGAGACGATCTTCAAACCGGCCCGATAGAGATCGCGCGCCTCGGCGAGCTTGATGGGTTTGCCCGCCGACAGCCCTGGGCTGCGCGGATCTGATACGTACCGAATAGCACCCAAGTGCCCCGCTGCCTTGATCGATTCGGGAGTCGGGACACCGCCGGCGTAATCGATGAGTGTTCCCAGTGAGGCCGCGTTCGCGCGGGGGGCGGCTACGGCCGAGGCGGCACCACCCAGCGCCACTGCGGCCGGCATGACCGCGGCGTATTTGAGGACATCCCTACGGGATATGGACACCACTGTTACCTCGCAAGGCCGTTCCGAGAACTTTGAAGAACTCGAGCCTCAGATTACGACAGCTACCTCAACAAACACGGCAGCCACGCTTGTCACATACGACACAGAGGGTTTATGCCCCCGCCATCCGAAATACCTCGTCGGCGATCAATCGCGGTTCGGTGAGGACTATCTGATGCCCAGATTTGCGGGCCACGACGTGGCGCGCTCCCAGCCGATGCGCGGTCAATTGGTGAGCAGCGTTCAGCTCCGACCGCGTCTCCTCGTTGAGAAACTCGGCGCGGGCTCCCGATATGACGGTGACGGGGATGCCGTTGACCATCGGCGGGTTATCACGCAACCCCGTCAGCCCTGCCACAAAGCGCCGGTCCTCCTCGTTGGCGGCCCGCCCGGCCCGCCACGTGAGATCTTCGGCCGTCATGTCGTCGACGACGTCGCGCGGCATCCGCGGCATCATGCGGCGGACGATGTGCGATAGCAGACCCACCCGCCCCAGCGCATCGAGCGCCGCGCGATGCATGGTGCCGAGGATCTGGAGGCCGAGTGAGGTCGGCCGGAAGTACGAATCCAGGTTCTCGTCGGAGTGATCGACGAGAATGATCCCCGCGATGCGTGACGGATCGGCAGCGGTCGACGCCAGTGCGATGGTTCCGCCGTAACTGTGGCCGACCAGGATGTACGGACCCGGTCCGAGCGCCGTCAGCAGTGCATCCAGGTCCCCGGTGATGCGCTCCAGTGTGCGCGGTTGATCATCGTCGTCGCTGCGCCCCAAGTTCGCACGGTCATAGACCACTGACCGAAAACGCTGGGCGACAAGGGGTTGCACAAGCCCCCATGCCGACCGCGAAAATCCCATTCCCGACTCGAAGACCACTGTCGGGTCACCGGTTCCGGCGACCATGTAATGCAACGCACGCCCGTCGGCGGTGCTCACGTAGTTGCTCGACCCCAGGGTGTGGCTCACCCAGCCCACCGTACGGAACAGCCGCCGCCCAGGCGCGGGCCGCTACTCCCCCGAGCGCAGCAGCGGCCGCAGCCGTTCGGTCTTCTCCGGCGTCCAGCCCGGAGGCTGCAGAATCGCCGCCCAGGCATCGGCCACGGCTCTGACGTAGACATGGCCATGCCCGTCGGGAACATCGACCGCCACGGCCATATCGGCGGACACCTGCAAGAAGGTGACAAACGGAATCCACTCCATGCTGGGCAACACGTCGTAGCCGCGAGGTTCGCGCAGCCAGTCGGGCTTGCTCAGGATGAGGTCGGAGTTCCACCACGCGATCGGATCCGACGCGTGCTGCAGATAGACAATGCGCGGGCGACCCCACGGATCGGCGGGCCGTTTGAGATCTTCTGGGCGCGAAGCGAATCGGACGTTTCTTCCGTTGTCGTAAATGGGTAGCACTTCCGGAGAACCGTCGTCGCGGTTGTGGGTGGCTTCCAGCCACATCGTGTTGTTGAAGGTCGGGCCGGAGAACAGCGCACCGTCGGTGCGGGCCACGATGTTGTTGACCGACAGGAACGGTGCCTCACCGCCGAACGACCCGAGGCTCTCCCCGAACACCACGAGCTTGGGCCGCATCCCCTCCGGCATCGCGCGGACCCGTGCCGAGACGGCTTCGAACAACGCTTGTCCCGCCTGGCGCGCGTTCTCCTTGTCCACCAGGAACGAGAGCCAGCTGGGCAGAAACGAGTACTGCATGCTGACGATGGCGGTGTCGCCGTTGTACATGTACTCGAGGGCGTCTGCCTCGGCTTCATTGATCCAGCCGGTTCCGGTGGTGGTAGCCACCACGACCACCTTGCGGTGCAGGCCTCCCTCACGTTCCAGCTCACTGGCCGCCAGCTCGGCCGTGGCCTTGATGCTGTCGGCCGATTCCATACCCGCATACGCCCGGATGGGCTCGGTGGCCGGAGCCTTGTTGAACGCCGAGAGCTCTTGTGTGGTGGCACCGCCTCCGATGAACGCGCGGCCCTGGTTACCCAGCGAAGCCCAAGAGACCAACGAGCCCGGCCCGCCCGAGCGCAGCGCCGTGGTAGGCGCGGGGTTGTCCGGGTTCTCCTCGTTGTTCACCGCCGAGAAGGTGTTGTTCAAGAAATCCATCGCGACCCTGACGACAACCCCGTTGATGAGTGCCATCGCAAGAACAACAACCAGTGTGACCGCAACCACAGCCGAGACACGTTTGGGGGCCACACGATTGAGCCGTTCGATGAGAAACAGAATCAGATGGCGGATCTGCTGGCCGATCTCGACCAGGATGAACAAAACGAGGATAGACATCGCAGCGGTCTGCGGGTGCGCCCAGAAACTCAGCCGCGGCACACCCATGAGGTCGCGCACGCGGTCCTGCCAGAAGTGGAACCACACGATCATCAGGGCGGTGCCGATGATCCCCACGACGATGAGAATCCACCACGCGATACGCGGCGCCTTAGGACTCGCATCCTGCGACCGCATGTACCGCACCAACCACACCGCCAGCACACCCAGCGCGTACCCGATGGCGCCCGAGCCCCCACTGACCAGCGCCTGAAAGAGCGGTCCACGCGGAAGCAACGAAGGAGTCATGGACAGCCAGAGAAAGACCAGGCCCACCGCGGTGCCGGTGAAGGTGTACTGCCGCGCCCACCAGTGCCTCTTCCCTGGCTTCTGCACAGCGGTCTCCACCGCCGGTTCCTCCTCGATATCGCTGTCGATATCCCTGTCGATTGCCATCGCCACACCCTTCTCGATGCCGCCAGCTGCGAATGTCAATGGTGCCTGCACGTCGCCGTACCGCACAGAGGTATTACCAGATCGGCGACACGTCGCGGTCGCCCTGCGCGGCGCCACCACCACCGGAAACTCCCCCGCGCAAATCTCTGAGGCGGATCGGCCGACACCGTCTCAGCGAACTGTGCACGACGGGGAGGCGACCGCCCACCCAGGTCTCTGCGGTATTCTGCCAACTTGCTATCAGGGCGTTTGTCCATAGGGCGGGGCAGATCGACGCAACGGGGGCACGACGAGGATTACACATGCGACATGCCGGTGTCGGCCGCGAGGCCAGGACGACCAGCACCCAAAGCCCTAAGCGGGAACGGCGGCGCCGCGGCTCCATCACCGCCGAGGACATCATCGCCGGAGCATTCGAGCTTGCCGAGGAAATAGGGATCTGTGGGCTGAGCATGCCGCTGCTAGCGAAGCATCTCGATGTCGGTGTGACCAGTATCTACTGGTACTTCCGCAAAAAGGGTGAGCTTCTCGATGCGATGACCGACCGCGCCACCAAGCAGTATCACTTCGCCGCACCCTTCGTTGGCGACGAAACCTGGCAGGACGCCCTGCGCAGTCATACCCGCCGAATGCGGCAGGCGTTCCGGGAACGTCCGGTGCTCGTTGAGCTCATCTTAATGCGCACCAGCGAGCTCAGTGCCGAGGCGTTGCAGGCCAGCATTCAAAACCTGGAATCGCTTGTCCAAACCCTCATCGGCGTCGGATTCAGCCCGGATAACGCGCTCGATGTGTACTTTTCGCTGTCGCTGCACATCCGGGGCATCGTGGTGCTTGAGCACATGGACACCGTCATGCCCGCATCCGGTGAGGCTCGCAGCGTGGTGCCGAACGCCTCGCTGGCCCCTACCCTGCATGATCTGGCGTCCCGCGGTCATTCGATCGCGACGATCTCTGACGCCAACTTCGACTTCACCGTCGATGCCATCATCGAACGGGCCGAGAACCTGCTCGCCCAGGACATCGCGGCGCGCGAAGCGTCCTGATCGGCGCTCAGACCTTGGAGTTGAGCAGCTCCTCGATCTTCTGGAGCCGCTCGTACGACAGCGCCTTGTTGTCGATCGACCGATCCGCTGAGCAGGTGACCAACTGCGAGATCACGTTTGCCTTGGCGATCACGGTGAACTCGCAAATCCATTGATCGCCATCGAGATTCGTCGACCAGCGGACCATGTCCGGCGAACCGGGGACCACCGGGCCGGGCGTGACCGTACTGCGTTTCTGATCATCCCCCCAGGCAGCTACCGAAAGCTGACATTTGGAGACGGTGGTGCGCACCGACTCGAGGAATCTCGACGCCTGGAAATCACCGGGGTAGGTAGCCGACACCTCGAGGAGCTGGTGCTGGTTCGGGTACTGGTTATCGGTCTGCGTCCGCGCTTCGCGCCCCGTGTAGTTCGTGGGGAAAAGCGGATGACGGCCATATCCGACGACCCCCTGGCATTCGGCAGGATCGGCACCGATCCATAGAACCGACTGCATATCGGTCTCGAACAGCGGCTTTCCCGGCGTCACGCTCAACGATTGCGCGGGAGTGAGCAGCTGATCGAGCTGAGCGGGCTGGATGGGTCCCGCCGATACAGATGCCCGATCGGCCGTCGCCTCGCCGTCGACCCCACGTTGGCAGGCCACCACCCCGAGCAGCAACGCGACCACCAGCGGCACCGACCACCTCATGTCGGCAAACATTACCCGCATGTACCGTGCTGCCGGATTTCGGCATTGTCCCGTGGCAGGCATGCGATCTCGGGTAAGAAGGGTCCAGCCGGCATGAGAAGTCGGTAATGCGATCAGGCACCACGACCCGAAAAGGAGTGCGCGGTATGTCCACCAAGCTGGCGACACCACAGGAGCTGCTGTCCCTGGGCAGAGTCGAATTGGGTACCAGCAGTTGGGTTCAGATCACCCAGGAGCAGGTCAACGAGTTCGCGGATGCGACGGGTGACAGGCAGTGGATTCACACCGATACCGAACGCGCCAAGGCCGGCCCGTTCGGCGGGACCATCGTGCACGGATACCTCACGCTCGCACTCGCCCCGGCGTTCCTGGACGAGGTGCTTGAGATCGCGTCATATGACGCCGTGCTCAACTACGGCGTGAACAAGGTGCGGTTCCCTGCGCCCCTACACGTGGGAGCACGGGTACGCGGACATGTCACATTGCTGTCGGCCAAGTTGCGCGATAAGGGCACCGTCGAGGCGACGTACGGCATCAAATACGAGATCGAAGGCAAGGACCGGCCGCCGTGCGCGGCCGAGAGCGTGTATCTGTACCAGTAGTCACGCCTCGTCGAGCGCCGGGAACAGCAGTTCCTGCGCAAGCACCTGAACCGCCGCTGCGATCGGAATCGCGACCAGCACACCGACGATGCCGAGCAGCGCACCGCCGATGAGCACTGCGACCACGGTGACTCCTGCCGGCACCTTGACTACACGCCCAATCACCTTGGGTGTCAGCACATAATCCTCGAACCAACGGAATCCGACATAGAAGGCCAAGGTGCCGGCCGCCACCGGGATGGACACCGTGAGCGCCGCCGCGGCAACAACGATGCCCGCGACGGTCGATCCGTAGGGAATGAGGTCGAACATCGCGACCAGTACGCCGAGTAGCACCGCATAGGGCACATCGAACGCGGCGCACCAGATGAAGGTGGCGACCCCGGCGATGATCGAGGTCACCACATTGCCGCCGACATAGGCCCCCACCTTCGCGAACACCTCATCACCGATGAGGACAGCTCGTGGCCTACGCGAGTGCGGCACAAGGCGGTACACCGTGGCACGGATGCGGGGCATGTCGACGAGGAAGTAGACGGTCAACACCGCGACGATGCCGAGGTCCGCGAGCGCGCCGAAGACGGCGGTTCCGGCGCGCAACAGATCCGAGAACGCGGTGTCGCCTTCGCGGTTGACGAACTCGCCGATGTGGCGCTGCACATCGAACCGATCGTTGATTTGACCAATGAATGACGAATGGTCCTGTGCCGCTTGAATGTAGCGAGGAGTTTGGTGCACTAGCTGAGTTCCCTGCTCCACCAGCGGCGGGATCGCCGCGGCCAGGAAGGCGGCCAGCGCCCCAAAGGCCACCAGCACCACCACCGACACGGCAGCCCAGCGCGGGCATCTGTGGTTGACCAACCATGACACCGCCGGTTCCAGCCCCAATGCGACGAACATCGCCAGCCCGATGAGAATCAATACCGAGGACATGGCCGCCAAGAGATGGACGACGCCGTAGGTCACGGCCACACCGGCCGACGCCATCAGCCCGACGTAGAACGGAGCGTGACGGTTCCAGGTGGTACCACGGCGGCCGAGCGGATGATGATCCGAACGTATTTGTGCCGCACGGCGTTCCGCCTCAGCGATCGGACCTTCATCCTCGCTGTGGGGCTGTGCCACCAAGCGATGGTGGCCGTCGCCGGTATCTGCCAATGCGTACCCGTCTGGTGATGTGGACAGCGACATCATAGGAGCGACGGACCCGCTTGGAGGCAGTTCGGCCTAGCGAAGTGCCGCCTTCCCGCGAACCCTGCCGACCACCAGCAGCGCGAGTAACGTCACCAGCAGCAGCAGCGTCGTGGATGCCGCCGCCGAGAACACTTGTCCACGGTCCGAGAGACCGAAGATGGTCACCGGCAGGGTTCTCCACGTGGCCGGATACACCATCACCGTCGCTCCCAACTCCCCCATGGACAGCGCGATCGCCAGTCCGGCGGCTGCACCCAGTGACGGCATCAGCAGCGGCAGCGTCACCTTCACGAGTACCCGCCCCGGCCCCGCGCCCAACGACTCCGCCACGTGACGGTAGGCCGGATCAAGACGTTCCAGCGCCGCCGCAACGGAACTGAAGGCAAAGGCCAACACAAGTGCGGTATGCGCAAGGATCACAATCCATTTCGTTCCCCCGAGCAAGAAAGGGCGTTCGTTGAAAGCAATCAGCAATCCCAGACCGATCGCCACCGACGGAATTGCGATCGGTAGGTGGAAGACGACATCAATGGCTCTCCGAAACCATGGCGGCACCTCACGCACACTCAATGCGGCCCAGGCACCGAGCACCAACGCGAATGCACTCGCGATGAGGGCCGTCTGCAGACTGACGGCCAAACTGGCGAGATCATCCCCGCTGAGCGCCTCCTCGAATCGCTCAAACCCGAGCTGCGAGGGCAACGGGCCAGTCCACGCGCCGGCGAATCCGGCAAGCACCACGGTGGCAATCGGTGCCAGGAAGATCACGGTGACCGCAACCACGAAGCACGTCCACAGGATAAGTCTGCTCCGCCTGCTCCACAGCAGCATGTCATGCCCCCTTGGGATGAAGCGCAGTCCGCCCGGAAACCATGCGCGAGAAGATGATCAGGTACAGGCCGTACAACGCAAGTGACAGCGCTACCTGAACGGCCGCGATGACTGCCGCGCCCGGCAGATCGAAGGTGACGATGCCCCGGGTGTAGATCAGGACCGGCAGTGTCACGACTTCCTTGGCACCTGTGAATAGGACGATCCCGAACTCATTGAGCGCCAGAAGTAGCACCAAGCTGCCGCCTGCCATCAGGGCCGGCCAGGCTTCCGGCATCAGTACTGTGCGCAGCACCCGCCACGGTGAGGCCCCGAGGCTCGCGGCAACATCCAACTGTTCACGTGGGACTGTCGCGAAAGCGGCCAGCAAGGGGCGCACCACAAACGGCGTGAAGAAGGTGATCTCGGCCAGGATCACTCCGGTGGGACTGGACAGGAAATCCAGCGGACGCGCTCCTCCGGAGATACCCGCGACGACAGCGTTGACCGCACCCGCGGTGCCGTACAGAAAGGTGAAGGCGAGGGTGATCAGAAAGGACGGAAGCGCCAGGACGGTGTCGATCAGTCGTCCGACCAGTTCCGACCCCGGAAACGGTACGAAAGACAGCACGATGGCAATAAAAGTCCCCAGCGCCAGGCAACCGATGGTGGTGAGCACCGCGATCTGCGCCGTCCTCACCAGAGCACGCTGGAACAGCGTTGAGGTCAGCACCGCCAGCCACGTGCTGTTCCCCTCTCCGTCAGCGGAATTCGACAACACTCGCAGCAACGGGTACACGATGATAACGATCATGACGAGAAGCGGCGGCAGCGCCCACAGCATGGGCACGGTCCGTCGCGGCTCCCTACCGGGTGCTGCGTCCGTGGGCTTGGCACTTTCCAGAACCGCGGTCATTTCGCCGCCCCCGGAATGGTGACGAGAACTCCGGCCGACTCCGGGAACTTCACGCCGACAGCCGAATCCGGTGGAAAGTCGCCATGCCCGGGCACGTCCACATCAATGAGCTGGTCGGGAAATCCATTCACCGCGAGCGACAGCCTGGTCGATGCTCCGCGCCACACCTGTGCGGCCACGCGTGCGTGCAGTGCACCCGGTTCGGTCGCGGCGACCACGGTAAGTGTGTGTGGGCGCACGCACACCATCGCATTGGCTCCGGGGGCCCAGGGGTCACGGCCCACTTCGGGCTTTGGCGCGGTGACGCTCAGTACCTTGTCCCCCACCGAGACTAGTGCCGAATCCCCCGACACCCGTCCGACGGTGCAGGGGATCAGGTTCGCGCCACCGAGGAAGTTCGCGGTGAAATCGGAGGGCGGCCGGGTCCACAGGTTGCGCGCGGTATCGACATCGACCAGCTCCGCGTTGCGCATGACGGCAATCCGGTCTGCCAACGCCAATGCCTCGCTTTGGTCGTGGGTGACGTACAGCATGGCGGTATCCGACAAGGTCTTTTGCAGCTGCTGCAGCTCGGCGACCATCGACTGACGCAACTGAGCATCCAGGGCGGCAAGCGGTTCATCCAGAAGCAGCACCCGGGGACGGATTGCCAGCGCGCGTGCAATGGCCACGCGCTGCTGCTGACCGCCGGACAACTCGCGGGGATAACGGTCGGCATACCTGGACATGCTCACCATCGCCAGCGCCTCGTCGACACGCGTCGCGATGTGGCCGGATTTGGTTCTACGTGCCCGCAAACCGAAGGCAACGTTGTCTCGCACGCGCATGTGAGGAAACAGTGCATAGGACTGCACAACTACGCCGATTCCTCGTTTCGCGGGCGGTAGGTCCGTCACGTCGTGCCCATCCAACCTGACCGTGCCGAAGGTCGGCCGTACGAAGCCGGCGAGTGCCTTGAGCGCGGTGGACTTTCCCGATCCACTGGGTCCAAGAAGGGCCACCGTTTCACCACGGGCGATACGCAGGTTGAAGTTTCGCAACGCTTCGGACCTCTTCTTACCGCGGCCATAGGCGACGGTCACATGGTCGAAGACGATCGCCGGTGCGTCCGCGGCAGCGCCAGCACGCGGGGCAGGTTCGACTGGAGTCCCGGCGAGGACATCGCCGACAAACCTTTTAGGCGAGGAGAATTCGGCACTGCGGTCCATATCAGCTCCCGGTCGCTTTCTGGTAGGCAATGAATGACGCATCGAGGGTGTCGAGCACCTGATTCCAGTCCGGATGCCAGATGTTCACTCCCTCCAAGACTTCCGCCGGCGTGTTGGGTCCCGTCTCGGGTCGTACGTCGGCACGTACCGGCATCCCCAATGCCTCACCAGAGACGGTCTGCTGAACGCCCACGGACAGCAAGTAGTCGAGCAGCTTTTTCGCGTTCTCCAGTCGCGGGGCGCCCCGGGTGATTCCGGCAATATACGGAAGGGAAACCGTTGAGCGGGAACCATCATCGGTCGCGGGGATGAACACGGAGAAGTTCGAGCGGTCTTCGCGGATCGATGCGAGGTTCATCTGAACGTCCCCGTTGGCCACCCAAAGTTCTGCATTACTGACCTTGGGCTGAAGCTTGCCTGTGGAGCTGGACGGTCCGACGTTGTTGTGCTGCAGCTTTCTGAGATAGTCGACGGCGCCCTGCTCTCCCATGAGGTGCCGCAGGAGTACCAACATGGCGGTACCGTCCCCGGCCTGCCCGGGTGTCGAATACTGAAGTTTGCCCCTGAACCTAGGACTCAGAAAGTCGCTCCACCGCGCATCTTTCAGCTCCGCAGCAGGGTTCGCGATGAACGTCAGATAGTTGTCGACAATCGCGACGTATCTACCATCAGTGTCTCGGTTGTTCTCGGCTACCGCGGAGACGTCAACCCCGGCGCCAACGAGTAGATCACTTCTTGCCGCCTTCTGGATGAAGGGCGGCAACGTCACCAGCAGGTCGGCCTGCGGGTTGGCCTTCTCCTTGGCGACCCGTGAGACCACCTCAGCAGAACCGGCTTCCACGAGATTCACGGATATTCCAGTACTTTGGGTGAATTTCTCGAATTGAGTCTCGTACCACGAGCCGAGCCCGTCCGCGCTGTACACGGTGACCGAGTTCGGACCGGTCCCACCACCGGTGCCGCCGCAGCCGCTTACCGTCAGGGCAACTGTCACGGTCGATACGAACCTCAGTACCCGCATCAGCGGGAGATGTTTCATGTCCTGCTCTTTCAGATTCGATGCAGGACGATGTCGGCAAACTCTCCCACCGAGTGCACGATGTGCGTGGGCTGCGCGGTACTGAGCTGGGCGGCATCATGAGCGCCGGTCAGCGTCCCGGCGACAATCTGTGCGCCGGCGCGATGACCGGCCAACACATCGCTCGAGGTGTCGCCCAAGACCGCGACCTCGCGAACATCATTGACCTCCAGACGAAGCACGGACGTCAACACCAGGTCCGGGTAGGGCCTGCCCCTCCCGGCCTCCGAGGGCGCCAGTGTCAAGTCTGCGATGTCGGCCCATCCCAGCGCCGCCAGTAGCTTCTCCTTGGTGGAGGCGCTGAAGCCCGTTGTGAGCGCGACTTTGACGCCGGCTTTTCTGAGCGTCGAAATAGCCTCCACCGCACCGTCAATCGGCCTGGCATGACCGTCTCCGATGAGCCTGTCGTACGCGTCCTCGAAGGTCCGGTTCGCATGTTGAGCCCTGTCCTCGTCGCCGAGTAGATGGCGGAACACGGCGATCTTCGATTGCCCCATGGTGTCGATGACGTACTGGCGGGCACGATCACGTTCAGGACCCACCTCCTCGATACCACCGGCGGTAGCCGCCGTCTCGAATGCCTTGAGCACCAATCCACCATCGGCGACCGTGGTGCCGGCCATGTCGAGCACGGCAAGACGAATAGGAATATCGGACATCGTTTTTCCCTTTCCTGGGGTCGTCTGTACTAGAGGTTCATCAGGTCAGCTGTGTCCGCACCGATCGCCGGACCGAGGGTCATCCCGCGCCCGCCGGGGCCCGTCACCACCCACACCCCGGGCGCCGCCTCGCGCCGGTAGACGATCTCGTTCGGGTCGGTGCATTGGGAGTAGACACCCGCCCACCGCCGCACCACTGGGGGGAGCTTGCGCCCCAACAGTTCCTCGGCCCTGTTGATGACGTGCCGGTACGGAGCCTCGTCAACGTCGAAGGCGAAGGGTTCGGTGTACTCGTGGGTGTCCCCGATCGTCAGTCCGCCGTGCAGTCTTTGCACGCACAGGAGCTGCATCTTGTACTCGGCGGCCGTCGGTTCCTGAAGCTGCACGGCATTCAGGGCGTCGAGCGCATCACCGGCGAATGCCGGGTAATAACGCAGGCTGTCCCCGTCCGCGATCGCCGTGGTCAGCTCCTCACCGAGTGCGGCGGTCTGCATCATCTGCAACCGCACCCGGCGAACCGGGAAGTCGCCCAGTAACTCTCGCACCAGTCCGCCGTGCGCCGCCCCGGCACACATGACGACCGCATCCGCGCGGTACACCTCACCGTCGTCAGCACGAACCGAGACTCCGTCGGATGTGGCGTCGACCGACCGGGCCTCCGCGCCGGGCCGGAAGGAGTACCGCCCCGTCTCCTTGAGGTGTAACCGCATAGCCGGCAGAGCCACGCGTGACTCGACGGCACCGTCCCGAGCGCAATGCAGCCCGGCGAGGAACTTTCCGCGTAGTGCGGGGTTACGCCGCTGGACCGCCTCCGGATCGAGCAGCGTGAATCCACGCGCACCGGCATCGGAGCGCGCCATCACCTCTTCGGCGACAGCCACCTCTTCCTGTGTCTGCAACAAGGTAAGCGATCCGATTGCCCGGAAGCCGGTACCCGGAACCGATTTCGCGATCCCCTGCCAGAGATCCCGAGACCGTTGTGCGACCTCCAGTTCTCGGGGCGACCTGCCGGAAACCCATACCAGGCCGAAATTCCGGACGGTGGCCCCACGGGCTTCGGATTCACGTTCCAGCTGCACCACGTGGTGTCCGCGCTCAATCGCAGCCCACGCATGGGCCGTACCCAGAATCCCGCCACCAACAACCACCACTCGCATGCCACCAGCGTCTCGCATTGGTCTAGACCAATCAAGAACGCGGGGGCGAACACAGTATGAACAATTGGTATAGACCAATTTGGCGTACGCTCAGTCCGTGGACACCGTCGATGAACTCGAAGCAGTGCTGATGTCACTGCGCGGGGTATGGGACGAGGAGGCCGTCGACGAGCTCGACCATGCCCTGCAGGCCGGATACCTCGCCCACACCGACCGCGCGGACGATGAGCTGCTGCTCGCATCGGTTCTGCACGACATCGGGCACAGTCCGCTCCTCGGCCCCGCCGCCGACCACCGACACGACTCCATCGCGCGTGAATGGCTTACCCCTCGCCTCGGGAAACGGGTTGGATGGCTTGCCGGTTCGCACGTCGCGGCCAAGAGGTACCTCGCGCTGACCGATTCCGACTACGCGTCGCATCTGTCCGCCGCATCCGTAGCATCGCTGGCCAGCCAGGGCGGAGCCGGCGCAGATAGCCGATGGAGTGAGCACCCGTGGTGGCCAGACGCACTCCGGCTGCGCCGGTTCGACGACGGAGCGAAGATTCCTGGGGCCAAGGGGCTTTCCATTCCCCACGTGCTCGCACTGGCCCGAAAGGTGGTGACACGACATGACTTCTGACGTGCGGCTTCCCAAGCACTACCGCGTACGCACCGAACTCGACCACATCCTTTCGGCACTGAGCGAAGGAGATTCGGTTCCGCCCGAGCGCGATCTCGCCGAACGATTCGAGGTGTCACGCGAGACCGTCCGCCAGGCGCTGCACGAGCTGCTCGTGGAAGGGCGCATCGAGCGACGCGGACGAGGAACCGTGGTATCTGCGCCGAAGCTGGTGCAGCCGTTATCGTTACGGTCATACACCGAGGGCGCCCAGAGCCAGGGCCGAACGCCCGGGCGACTGCTGGTCACCTGGGAGGACATCACCGGAGACCCGGACCTATGCCGGGACCTTGGCATCCGGAACTCCTCGACGGTGATGCACCTGGAACGCGTCCTGCTGGCCGATGGTGCCAAGCTCGGGCTGGAAAGCACCTATCTACCCAAGTCGCGGTTCGGCTCATTGCGCAACACTTTCGATCCCGGCACCTCGCTGTACGAGGCCATACGCGAACTGGGAGTCGGGTTCGGCAGTGCCGTCGAGCGCATCGAAACGGTGCTCGCATCACCACGCGAGGCATCACTTCTGGACACCTCGACAGCTATGCCCATGCTCCTTCTGCACCGACGCACGCTCGACACCGACGGACGACCGATCGAATGCGTGCGCTCACTTTTCCGGGGTGACCGAGTGGCCTTCGAGGCAGTCCTTAAGGAATGACATCGAGTATCCCGCTCGCGTGCATTAGAGGGCAGCGGTCAGTGTCTCCAAACGCGCCGGAACATGCTTATGCCATGGGGTTCCCGCGTACTCGTCCCGCCAGGCAGAGGATGTCAGTACGTTCGGTGCCACACCCGGCACGTGCGTTTCACCGGACTCGTCGGTGTAGTCGAGGCCGAATCCGTTTGGGAGTGAGGCATGGCCTGCCTGCATCATGTCGCTGATCTCGACGGTGGCCTCCGCGCTACCCGCCGCGGTGGAGATGCGCACCCGGTCACCGTCAGCTATGCCGAGCTGTTGGGCATCCTCCAGGCTTATCCGCAGTGCGCCCTGCTGATCACGTTTACGCCAGGACGGATTACGCAGTATGTCGTTGGCGGTGTACGCCCGTCGCTCGCCCGCCGACAGCACAATCGGAAACTCCGGAGTGGTCAGCTGCGCCGGCCGCGAGGCCAATCCTCTGATTTCGTCCAGCATTTCGGGGATCGCGAGGGCAATCTTGCGATCCGCATGCGTGATCAGCGCGAAGTCGTCTTCGTACTCGTGAACGGTGAAGGTCACGCCCGATGGGCTGTTCAATATGGCATCGAAGAGCGCGTTGCCGTCCGAATGGCCCGCCCGTGCCACCGCCTGCGGATACGTCATCATCGCCTTCTGCGCCAGACCCCACAGCGCGGCGGCACCCTCCAGCCCCTTGGGCAGGGTCGGGCCGAGGGTTTCATACAGGACGTACGGAGCCAGCGGACCGAGCACCGGATTGGCCAGCACCGCGAAGAACGCCTGCAGATAGGCATCCCGACCCTGTGCGGCAGCATCACGCAGCGGCTGCAAGTCCGTGTCGTCGACCACTCCCAATGCCCGGACCAGTCGCGCCCAGATCTCCGGCTCGGGCAAGGTTCCGGGCTCGGGCTCCAGCAGCGGGTGCCGCAGCTGAAAAGTGTTGTGCGGGAACTCCAAGTTGAAGAATGTTGCTTCCACCTTCTCGAACTGGGTGGCGGCAGGCAGCACATAGTGAGCGAGGCGGGCCGTTTCGGTCATCGCCACGTCGACGACGACGAGCAGCTCCAATGCCTGGAAGGCCTCCTTGCATCGGGCCGAATCTGCAAGGGAATGCGCGGGATTGCTGCTCTCGACAACCATCGCACGGAACCGGTCAGGGTGATCGGTGAGGATCTCGTCGGGAATGACGTTGGACGGCACCAGGCCCCCGATGATGCGAGCTCCTGTCACCGGGGTGTTGCCGAAGAAACCACCCATGAGCGGCGCCATCCACGAGTGCAGATGTTGTCCACCGCGTTTGGCGAAGCTTCCGGTGAGGATCCATAGCATCTTGTTCAGATAGGAACTGAGCGTGCTGTTGGGCGCCTGCTGAATCCCGAGGTCTTCGAAGACCGCCACGCTCTCGGCAGCGGCTATCCGCCGCGCCGCCGCGCGAATGAGGTCTGCCGCCACGCCGCAGCGCTGCGCATAATCGTCGATCGGTACCTCACGCAAGGCATCCCGAACCTCCTCGGTGCCGTTGACATGTGCCGCGAGAAAAGCTTCGTCACAGAGATTTTCCTGCACCAGTACCGCGGCCAGTGCCGCAAGGCACCAGGCGTCGGCGCCGGGGCGCACTCGCAGGTGGAAGTCGGCCATCTTGGCGGTGTCGGTGATGACCGGGTCGATGACGATCATCGACCGTTGCGGATCCTTGGCGATCTCGTTGAGCACCACCCGCGCCCGCGGGAAGCTCTGCGACATCCAAGGGTTCTTACCAACGAAGACTGACACCTCGGCGTGCTCGAACTCGCCGCGGGTGTGGCCGCCGTACAAGTTCTTGTCGATCCAGGCCTCGCCCGTCTTCTCCTGTGCCAGCGCGTTAGAGCGGTACTTGGATCCGATGGCCTTCAGGAAGGCACCGCTATAGGCCCCACCCAGGTGATTGCCCTGACCGCCCCCACCGTAATAAAAGATCTTGTCTCCGCCATAGCTGTCACGGATGTGCTTGAAGCCCTCGGCGATCTCGACAATGGCCGTATCCCAATCGATTTCCTCATAGGTACCGTCGGGTCGGCGGCGCATCGGTGAGGTCAGTCGATCGGCATTGTTCTGGTAGTGATCCAGGCGCAATGCCTTGTTGCAGGTGTATCCCTTGCTCGCGGGGTGGTCCTTGTCGCCGCGAATCTTGGCAAGTGTGCGCCCCTCGGTCTGCACCACAATGCCGCAGTTGCACTCACACAAGATGCAGGCGGTGGGTAACCAATTGGTGGTGTTCATGACAAAGCCTCCTCGATAAGCGTGCGTAATTGCTTATGCACCACATCGATTGGTGTGATGTCGTGAGTGGACCGCGCGACGATGATTGCCCCCTCCAGAGAAGTTGTCATCAGCATGGCCAGCTCGTCGGCCCGTTCGCCGGGGACTCCCGCGGCGGCGAGCTTTTCGGCGATGAGGCCGATCCAACGCTGGAAGACCGCCGCCGAGTGTTCGATGAGCTTTTGATTACTGGCAGGGCTCTCCGGGTCTCCGGCCTCTACCGCGACTGCCACAACGGGACACCCAGCCCGGAAATCGCTGCGCACCAATTGCTTCCGATAGGACGCGACAAGCCTGTCCAAGGCCTCCACCCCTGAGGGTGTGGCGTCGATCATCCCGGCGATGTACTCCCCCGCCAGATCCACCGCTTCACCCAGCAATTGAGTGCGACCGCCGGGAAAGTAGTGATACGCCGAGCCGCGCGGCGCCCCGCTGTGTTCGAGTACATCGGAGATGGCCGTCGCGTGTGCCCCGCGCTCACGAATCAGCAGGGCGGCCGAGGCAACCATTCGTTCACGCGGGGTGCTCAATTGTCGTCCTTCCCGTGGCGCACAGGTCTATGTATGCTGCTCTACATAATCGGCTACCGACACGGAGAAGTCAATGTCTGAGTACGAAACCCTGAGCATCCGTCGCGACGGATATGTCCTGGTCATCGGCCTGAACCGGCCGGCCAAGCGCAACGCGTTCGATAAGACCATGCTCCAGGAGTTGTCTCTGGCATTCGGCGAGTTCGAGACGGATCCGGAGCTACGGGCTGCCGTCCTGTACGGCGAGGGCACGATGTTCACCGCCGGTCTGGACCTGGCGAGTGTGGCCGCAGAGATTCAAAGCGGTGCCTCCCTGACGCCCGAGGGCGGGATCAACCCATGGCAGGTCGATGGCACGCAACTATCCAAGCCACTGGTTGTCGCGGTACATGGCAAGGTCCTCACACTGGGCATCGAGCTCGCACTCGCCGGCGATATTGTGATCGCGGATGAGACAGCGACCTTCGCGCAGCTCGAAATCAATCGAGGGATTTACCCGTTCGGCGGTGCCACTATTCGTTTCCCGCGAGCCGCTGGCTGGGGTAACGCGATGCGATGGATGTTGACGGCCGACACCTTCGACGCCGCCGAGGCTCACCGCATCGGAATCGTGCAGGAGGTCGTTGCCGCCGGCGAGCACGTCGATAAGGCGATCGCCATCGCGCAGACGATCTCGCGACAGGCACCGCTGGGAGTGCAGGCCACCCTGCGCAACGCCCGCTCGGCGATACGCGAGGGCGAAGCCGCTGCCGAGACGCAGCTGGTGCCCACCATCCGGGAACTCTTCACCACCGAGGACGCGGCGCTGGGCGTGCAGGCCTTCCTGACCCGAACCACCGCCGAGTTCGTGGGCCGCTGAAGATCCACCGATCAGCGGGCGTTGACTGCCTTCCGCACGTCACCGAGCTCCCCGATAGGCACCGTGCGCGTCGAGGCGACCGGCCGAACTCCCGGGCCGTCGGGCTTGGACACCATGACCACGCTGTCGATGTAGGGCTGGATGGTGGTCGTGTTCTGCACGGTCGCAACGATCACCAACTGGAACCCGAACTTACGGAACGCCGATAGCGCCTGCTGCGCGAACTGCGGATCGGACTTCGAGAATGCCTCGTCGAGCATCAGCTGCGCAAAGACCGGCCGATTGTCTCCGGTTTCGGGGTTGGCGAGGTTGAAGCTCAGCGCACCGGCGAGGCAGAACGCCATCAGCTTCTCTTGCTCCCCACCGGAATTCGCACCCGCATTGCTGTAGGTGCGAATCGCCTCGCCGGTGGCGGCGTCGCGCTCCTCGCAGTACAACACGAAGCGGTTACGCACATCCAACGCGTCGCGCGTCCATTGCCTGGCCTCGGGAGTCTCCGCCGCCAGTAGATTCCGCAGTTGCAGGATGTCCTGGTACTGGTCGTGGATGGCCTTCTCGTCCCCCATGGAAACCGCAACGGCCCGTCCCGAAATCCGCCGGGCCCGCTCGTTGAGCTCGCCCACCGCCTCAAGCGCCTTGGGCTCGGCACGCAAGGTCAACCGGGTACCCCTGTTGAACTCCACCGAGCCCAAACCGCTATTGACCCGGTCGATCTGGTCGGTGATGCGGTGCGCCTCCTCCTCGGCGAGCTGATGCAACCGCAGGACTGCGGTGGGCGCCTGCTCGGTGATGAGTCGCAGCATCTGTTCGTAGGCGGCCGGTAGGTCGCGCTCGTCGATTCGGCGGCACAAGGCGACGTAATCGTGGATCTTCTCGTCGAAGTTCTCACTGTCGTTGGGAATCGAATCCGGGAAGTCCCGGTCGTAGGCGTTGAGGATCCGGTTCAGCTCGTTGCGTGAACGGGTGACACTTTCCCGCAGCACCGACTGGTCCTTCTCGATCTGACGCCACAGCTCCAACCGGTAGGTGTCCGGCTCCAGCACATCCAGGCTTGACGACAGCTGCGGAACATAGGCTTCGATACCGGACCGGGTGTGCCCGCCCACCTCGCGCGGGTTCAAATTGTCCAACAGGTCCAGTAGTCTCGTGCGGCGCGAATCATGTTCGGATTCTTGCCTTCTGAGCGCACCGATACGTTCGGAGAGTTTCTTGATCTCATCGAGATAGGAATCGGCCTGCTGCTGCAGTCCGGTGAGGTCGGGGTTGGCCTCCAGCATCGCGTCGTACTGGTCCTGAAGCCGTGCCACGGCGGCTTCGGCCGAATCGGTGTCGATCTGGCTCCAGTACTCGTACTGACTGTGCAGCTTGGACCACCGCACCACCTCCGAGCGCAGTTCCTCACGCTTGGTGTCCATCTCGCCGATGAACTTCTCGGCGTCACCAACGGCTTGCTGCGCCTCGACCACATCATCGGAGAGCGCGGCCCGCTTGTCGCCTGCGTTGCCCTGATAGATGTACTGGGAGGCACGCAGCTCGCGCCGGTCATCCTTGACCGCGCGCCGGTCGCCGTCCTTGCGCAGGCCCTGATCGGTGACCGCCCGGCGGTGCTTGCTGAACTCGTCGGGTGTATCAACCAGCACGTAATCGCCCACAGCCGCCACCAGATTCATGGCAGCACTGGCGCATTCGTGATTAGGGTTGGTCAGGCGAAGGCAGTCGGCGAGGGTGCCCGGCTCGGCACGCCGCGGCGCGCCGGAAGGGATCACCCGCTCCATCTGCAGGTAACCGCGCATCGGGTTCTCGTTGACGTATCGCAGCACCTGCCGGTGGTGCTGATCGGGCACCAACAGGCACAGACCGGTAGACCGCAGCACCTTCTCCACCGATCTGCGCCACCGTTCCTGGCCTGGGCGCAGATCCATCAATTCGCAGACGTAGGGCAGCTCCTTGGCGGTAAGACCCAGCGCCGCCGCGATTTCCCCACGCATGCGGTCCTCGTCAGGAGGCACCGAGGTACCGACATGTTCAACGCGCTTGAGCTCGGAGGAAGCAGCCCGCAGCTGATCGCGCGCTGTCGACAAGGCGCCGGCCGCCATCACATAGGCGTCATGACCCGCTTCGAGTTCCGCATTGATCCGGGTGACTGCGCGCAGGCTCTCGACCCGCATGGCTTCGAATTCCTCAGCGGATTCGACGTCTTCGTCGTGGCCGAGGTCCCACAGGGCGCTGTCGTACGCGGTACGGCGGCGCGACACCTCCTCGGCCCGGGCCCGCGCATGAGCGAGTTCACTCTTGAGCGGTGCGAGATTACTGTCGGCGGCGGCGATCCGGCCGAGCAGCTTGTCCCGCTCGCCGGTGAGAATGTCCTGGCGCGACTGGATTTCGTCGCATTCACCGCCGAGCCGAGTGATCTCGGTGTCCAACAGGTCGATCTCCGGACCGGCCAGCGCCAGCCGCTGCTGATCAACGTAGTCGCGGACGGTGTGGTGATCCACCACGTCGACGGTGGCCAGCTGCGCCGCGTCGCTGGCGTACGTCTGCTGAATCTGCTCGATATCGCCCAGCGTCTGACGCTGGCGCTGCGCGACCGCCAGTGCGGCACGCGCGTCCACCAACGGGGTGATCTGCCCCAGGGCCTCGGAGATCGCGGCCATGGACTCGGGCTCGTCGAGCATGTACTCGCGGACGAACTGTTCCAGGCCACCAACGCTTTTGAGCGACTTGGCCTTACCCAAGAGCTGCTGGGCTGCCGAGGAACCTTGGATACCAACGGCGGCGTAGAGCTGTTCCAAATACCAGCGTTCGCTCTTGTGTCCACGCCAGCCCGCGCCATCGAAAACCGCAGCCGAATATCCCTTACTCGCCCAGGAATTACACAGGTCACGAATATCGGCATCGGCGTCGATCAGGTAATAGCGGCTCGAGGAATCCGAATCTGAACCCGGTGCAAGCCATTTGAGAACGAGGCCGGTGATCACGCGACCATCGGTGCCCGAATAGGTGACCGCGATCGCCGACCATGCCGCACCCTTGCCGCGCAGGAACATCTGCGTTGGCCGCTCCCCCGGGTTCTTCAGCTCACCCCACAGACCGCGCACATACTTGTCGACGGTGCGCTTGCCCATACTCGAGCCGGCCGCAGTGGTATCGCTTGACGCGTTGAAGTTACGGCGGTTCGAGGACAGAAACGCCAGCGAAATCGCGTCCAGCAGTGAAGATTTACCGCTTCCGGACGAGCCGGTGATCAGGGTGCCGCGGCGGCTGAACTCGATGGTGTGGTACCCGTCGAAGACACCCCAGTTAATGACCTGCAGTCGAGACAGCCAGAACTGCTGGGTGGCTGAATCACCCGGCCTGCCGGGTAGGCCCTCATTCATCGTCATCGGTATCGCCATCTTCTTCATCGTCGGTGGAGTCTTCTGGGGCGGCACCGCCACGCTGCAGCTGCTCGTATTGGCGTTGCAACGCCTCGATCATCTGCGCGGACATCAGCGCGTTGATGACGGGGCTGATGGTGTAGCTGTGCTCGTCATCGCGAGTGCGCTGCAGGATCTCGGCCTTTAACAGGCGTTTGATGGCTTCGTCGACGCGGTCGCGCAGCATCGCTTCATCGCGGTCGATGTCGTGGCTGACATTGGCGAACAGTTCATGGATATCGTCGCGGCTGACCAGCACCTGCTCGTCGTGCGCGGTCCTCGCGATCTTGGCCAGGTGCAGCGCAACGATCGAGGCATACGTGCCCAGGGGTTCGCGGCGCAACACCCGGGCGCCGTACGCGCTGGGGTTCTCCAAGGGAGCCGGTTCGGCGTAGGCGACCTCAAGATCGTCGAAAACTCGTAGCCGCAGGTCCAATTCGGACAAACGCGAGGCCAGCACCTTGCGGTGCTCCATCATCGATGCCCACAACTCCGGCTGGCCGTCCTTGCTCAGATAGCGCCGGGCCACCAGGTTCTGCAACGCCCAGCATGCCTTGTCGGTCAGCTCGCTGGTGTCGCCGTCGAACCGTGGTCCCTTGACGGTTCTGGGTGCCGAGGCATCCGGCTCGACGCCCGGCAGATCGTCAAAGTTGATGTTTCCCAGGGGCGTTGTCGTCACAGTGCCGCCCCCTCCTCTTCGAGGGTTGCCAACACCGGTTCACGGAACATCAACTGAGGTACCTCCATCACCCGGTCCTGTCCATCCAGGGACCGGAACTTCACCTTGACCGACTCGCGATCAAGGGTGTTGTCCTGCTTGAGGGCCAGCGACCACAGCACGATCACGTCACCCAGATACGGTGCGTCGACATGAGAAATCATGTCAGGCAGGGAAACTGGGCCACCGGCAACAGCTCTGTTCACCGTCTCGGCCAGTGCGGCCATGTCCACCTGGGTCGCCAATGCCGAGAATCCACTCAAGTCCAAGGGGCCCGATGGCGCTTCCTGAGCCAGCACCGGCGGCGCCGTGTCCTTGATGGTGAATGACAGGGCACCGATGGACGCCGCCGCAGAGCGGCCGATCGGTAGTTCGGCGTCAATCGGGGAATCCGCGGTGGACACCTTGAGCAGCGCGTGCCCGGCGGCCAGGGCATCGTTGAGCTGTCGCGCACGGCCACGCGCCTGCTCCGTGGTGCCGGCGGCGAAGAATCGCCGGATACGTTGCGCACAGCGCTGCTCGATGCGGGAGACTTCCGCGATCTGCTGGGAAACCAGCTTGAAGAAGTTCTTCATGACATCACGCAAACCCGGGTCTAGCTCAGGTAATCCCTCAGCGACACAGGCGATATCGCTGCGTAGGGCGGCACGTTGGTCGGGGTCCTGGATGGTGCGTGTAAAGGCGGCGTACGAGGCGCGTTCGCGGGAGTCGAACAGGGCGTCGTAGTCGGCGAACATCCGTCGTGCACGGTCGCGGAACCCGGAATCGGAGTCCTCCGCCGCGTCGATGAGTCCGGCGGTGATCTCGTTCTGCATGCTGCCGTAGCGCACGATGTCGGTGATCACCTGCTCCATCTGATAGGCGATGGCCCGGGTCTCATCCTCGAGATCGACGATGTCCGGCTCGGGACGATATCCGTCGTCGATCGCGTGCAAGTAGCTCTGCAACTCGGCGATCTGAGCCTCGATATCGGCACGCAGCCGCGACGGGTCGCCATCCAGTTGAGTCGCGACCCGCTTGAGGCCCGCGGCGATGCCCGCGATGGACCCGCCGGTGGCGACGCTGTCAGCACGACGCAGTCGCCGGACGAAGGCCAGCGCACTGCGTGCGTCCTCGGTCAACGAGCAGACGTTCTCGGCGTCGTGACCGGCGCCATCCGACGCGCGGTGCAACCAGCCGTCACTTGCCCAGCTCTTGATGAGGGCGAGTCCGGACTGCTCCCCCAGGCCGACCGCGTCAAGATCCCGGTCCAGTTTGGCCACCAGCTGGGGTTCGGAAACCTTCGCACTGCGGTCCAGGTGACGCTCCATGAGCGTGATGTACGGCGCCAGATTCTTAGCGGCCAATAGCCTGACCGCCCGGGATTTCTGCACGTCGTCGTTGTGCGCGAACAGCTCTTCGATCGTCAGGTCAGTCATCGCACACCTCCATCACATAGCTAGCGCGTGTCCCCCGGCCCCGTAGCTGTCGTAGCCACCGGCCCGGAAAACCTACCGGGCCGACGAAGGCGTGGCGAATGGGCTCGCTGACGTGGGACAAATGAGGCAAATGAGTTAGCTGAGATCTCCGTGAACACCCAGGGTGCCGTCCAGGTACTGGCGGCGACAGGCCCGTCGCGCCAGTTTTCCACTGGTGGTGCGCGGGATGGCTCCCGCCGGGAGCAGGCGCACGTCGCAGAGTTCCAGGCCGTAGTGGCTGCGGACCGCCTCGCGGACCGCGTCGGCGGCTTCCTGCGGGTCAGCCTTGGCCGTCCGCGAGGCACGCTCGGCGACAACCACCAGACCATCGTCGATGGTGAAGGCGGTGACGTATCCGCGGCGCACGATGGGCGATGCGTCCGCGACGGCCGCCTCGACGTCCTGCGGGTAATACGACCAGCCGTCGATAGTGATGTGGTCGACCATGCGTCCGGTGACGTACAACTCACCATCGAGATAGAAACCCATATCGCCGGTGCGCAACCAGTCGCCGTCCACATTGGACTTGTCAGCATGGCTTTTCACGAGCGTCTCACCGAGCCGGGCGTGGAATGTCCTCGCACTTTCGTCCGGACGGCCCCAATAGCCGCGGCCAACATTGTTGCCCTGCAACCAGATTTCGCCGACATGACCGTCCGGAAGCTCGTTACCAGTCGCTGGATCGACGATCACACCTGACAGGCTGCGGGCGAGTTGGCCACAGGACACATGGACAGTGGTGTTGGGTGCATCAACAGCGGTCGATACCGCACGGCCCTCGGCGAGCTGCGCACGATCTAGGTATACGACGGAGGGTTCGGCATCCGGTGCGATGTTGGAAATAAACAGGACGGCCTCGGCAATGCCGTAGGAGGGCTTGAACGCGGTCGACGGTAATCCGAAGGGCGCAAAGGCCTTTTCAAAGGTGCGGATGGCATCGATGCTGACCGGCTCGGAACCGATGATCATCACTACGTTGCCCAGGTGAATGTCCGCACCGTCCTTCGGCACACCGCGCTGTGCGGTGTACTCGTACGCGAAATTGGGGGCGGCGGTGATGACGCGGCCTTCCTTGCAGCCGTCGGAGAGCGCCTTGATCCAGCGTTGCGGCCGACGGATGAAGGCTGTCGGCGACATGAGGGTGGAGTGGCCACCATAGACCGTCGGAAAGCCGATCATGGACAAACCCATATCGTGATAGAGCGGTAACCAGCTGCAGCCGTGCGTGTTTCGATCCAGCAGATCGATCGACAGGATCATCTGCGTCAGATTGACACCGACGGCGCGGTGCGTGATTTCCACGCCGACCGGAGGTCGAGTCGCACCCGAGGTGTACTGCAGATGCGAGATGTCGTCATCCACTAGATGCACGTACTCGAAGGTCTCACCCGCTTCATCGGGGATCTCGTCGATGACGAGGATGCGAGTGTCCTGTTCTTTGAGGAAGTCTTCGACAACCGTGCGTGCGCTGGAGGTCGTCAGGACCACCGTTGGCCTGCAGTCCGTGAGGGCGGTATCCAGACGCTCAGCGTGGCCGGGCAACTCGGGAGCGAAGAGCGGCACCGCGATGGCGCCGGCCTTGATCGCCGAGAAGAATCCGACGACATAGTCCAGACCCTGTGGAGCCAGAATGGCGACCCGATCACCACGTTCGATGTGGCGTTGCAGCGTCGCGGCTACCGCCTTCAGACGCACCCCGAGCTGCGACCACGTGAGCTCGATACGGGTGCCGTCCTCGGAGGTGGTGAAGTCCAGATAGCGATAGGCGACGGTGTCCCCGACGTTCCTGATGTTGCGCTCGATGAGGGATATCAGCGTGGTGCCGGGCGGCAGTTCGACGTTTCCGTCGGCATTCAGGCAATCGTCGATATCAAGCAAACCGTCAGCGCGAACCACGATTTCAAGTCTACGGGCGCGCGGAGTGCACACCGGGTCCCACTGAATCTCTGGTGCGGGCGGAGGGACTCGAACCCACACGTTCTTACGAACACGGGCACCTAAAGCCCGCGCGGCTGCCATTTCGCCACGCCCGCAGAGTTCCGATCGTACCTCCTCGATGTCAGAGACCCTCGTTACGTTCGAACACAAATCGCCTTGAGGAGTCCCTTTGCGATCTGCAGACGAGTTTTGCCGAGTCCAACGACTCATCGAGACCGGGATGAATGACTGTGCCATCGCACGTCAAACAGGGATACCTCGACCGACGGTGCGAGACTGGCGCCGCCGGCCTGGAGTCCTCGTGAGGGCATCTATCAACTCGTCAGCCTGTGGGGTAGCTCACGAACGGTCTTCGCTGCACGCAGAAAGCTACGCCTACCTCCTAGGCCTTTATCTGGGCGATGGGTGCATCTCACCGGACAGACGGTGCTGGCGTCTCAGGATCACCTTGGACCAGAAGTATCCGGTCATCATCGAGCGGTGCCGAGTCGCCATCGAGGCCTTGATGCCTGGACAGCAGGCCGCGATCGTTCAGTGCCCCAAGGGATGTGTGCAAGTCTCTCACTACTCCAAACACTGGCCCTGTCTCTTTCCTCAGCATGGCCCCGGCCGCAAGCATTCGCGAAAGATCGCCCTCGAGCCCTGGCAGCAGAGCCTCGTCGATCAGGCCACCGAGGATTTCGTCCGGGGTCTGATTCACAGCGATGGCTGCCGGGTGGTCGCCAACGATCGCGGAGTCGCCAGCACCCGCTATCACTTCACCAACCGTTCGGAAGACATCCTCGGCCTTTTCACCGCAGCCCTCGACAGGCTCGACATCCCCTGGACTCGATCGACCGCTTACGTCGTCTCCGTCTACCGCAAAGCTGCCACCGCGCGTCTCGACGAGTTCATCGGACCAAAGCGCTGACCAGGGGCGTTGGCACCCGCCCCCACCTCACGCGGTACCGTCAGGAGGTGTCCACTACACGGCGTCGGAGACCGGCACTCATCGTGCTGGTCGGCGTCAGTGCGCTCGCGTTCCTGGGCCTGGCCTACTGGCAGTTCCAGCGATTCGAGTCGGTGACCGGCGATGGCCAGAACCTCGGCTACGCCCTGCAGTGGCCGCTTTTCGCGGCGTTCGTGATTTGGGCTTATCGCCGCTTTGTGCAGTACGAGGACGAGGGCCCGCCCCCGCCGCCCAGCGACCGGGTGACCGAAATACCGGAGGGCCTGCTTCCCGAGCGCCCTGCCGCCGCGAAGCCGGATCCCGCCGACCGCACACTGACCGACTACAACGCCTACCTCGCCGCCCTGGCCGAAGAAGATAGGAAGCCTGCCCCGTGACCGAGCCCGAAGCCACACCCCAGACGCCCGCCGTGACCACGCCGGTCGAGAAAATCCGTGGCGCCCTGTGGCGCTACCGGATCCTGGCCTGGACCACCGGTGTGTGGCTGATCGCCCTCTGCTGGGAAATGTGGCTCAAATACATTGAGCACGTACCGCATCCGCCGAGCTGGATCGGCATCGTGCACGGGTGGATCTACTTCGTGTACCTGATCTTCACCACCGATCTGGCCATCAAGGTGCGCTGGCCGTGGCCACGCACCGCCGGCACGCTGCTCGCGGGCACGATCCCGCTGCTCGGTTTCATCGTCGAGCATTACCGCACCAAGCAGGTCAAGGAGCAGTTCGGCATCTAGCCGAAAGAAATCTCCAATGTCAGGAATACTGACATGGTGATGCGACTTTGATAGCGGTATGACCACCACACATGCAGTTGTCGCCACCGCCTATGGCGCATCCGACGTACTCGAGTTCCGCGAGTTGCCGATCGATGGCCCCGCCGACGGCCAAGTGCTCATCGACGTCAAAGCCGCCGGCGTTAATCCCATCGACTGGAAGCTGTATTCGGGAGCCTTCGGCACCGACCCGGCCGCAATCCCCATGCGCCTCGGCCTCGAGATCTCCGGAACTATCGCCGCCGTCGGCCCGGGTGTCGACGGGTTCCAACCCGGTGATGACGTCATCGCCGCCGGGCAGATCGGTGGCTACGCCAACCAGATCGTCACCACCGCAGACCAGGTGTTCAAGAAGCCCGCGAGTCTGTCCTTCAACGAGGCCGCAGGATTCCTGCTCACCGGGCAGACCGCGGTCCACCTATTGGAAGCCACCAATGTCACCGAAGGGGACACCGTTCTGATTCACGGTGCCGCGGGCGGCGTGGGACTGTTGGCCACCCAGCTCGCCAAGGCCCGCGGTGCAACCGTGATCGCCACCGCCAGCGCTGCCCGCCACGAACAGCTTCGTGGCTACGGAGCGATCCCGGTCGAATACGGCCCCGGACTGCAAGACCGTGTCAGCTCAATCGGCTCGGTTGATGCAGCCCTCGATCTGGTCGGCACCGATGAAGCCGCCGACGTCTCATTGGCACTCGTTGCCGACAAGGACCGTATCGCCACGATCGCCGGATTCGGCCGTGCCGCAACCGATGGCTTCAAAGCACTGGGCGGCGGCCCCGGTGCCGATGCGGGCACGGAGATCCGTCTGGCCGCCCGCCCTGAGCTGATTCGCCTTGCGGGCAATGGCGAACTCAAGGTCACCATCGATCGCACCTATCCGTTGGCCGAAGCGCGCCAGGCCCATGAGTACGTCCAGACGGGCCATGCCCGCGGAAAGGTCATCCTGCTGCCCTGACCCCCGCGAGCAGCCCCCTAATGCGGGGGCTGCTCCCCGGGGAGGCTACGGCGCGGTCCGGCCGAGGTTAACCAGGTTGCGCAGCATCGGGAGCAGCGCCGCCAGCGCCCGTCCGCGATGCGATACCGCATCCTTCTCTTCGGGCGTCATTTCCGCTGCGGTCCGCAGACCGCCGCGCGGCACGAAGATCGGGTCGTAGCCGAAGCCGTTCTGCCCCGCGGGTTCGCGCGCGACCGAGCCCTTCCAGCGCCCCTCTACGACGACCTCATCGCCGTCCGGAGTCACCAGCGCACACGCCGATACGAATGCCGCACCGCGGCGCTCATCAGGCACATCGGAGAGCTGCGCGAGCAACAGTGCGGTGTTGGCAGCATCATCTCCGTGCCGCCCCGCCCAGCGCGCAGACAGCACACCGGGCATCCAGTTCAGCGCATCTACCGCAAGCCCGGAATCGTCGGCGACGCAGGCCAATCCGGTCTGTTGTGCGCCCTCACGCGCCTTGATGAGCGCGTTGTCCTCAAAGCTGGCGCCCGTCTCTGGCACTTCCTCGTATTCGGGCACATCGGCGAGCGAAACCAGTTCGACCCCGGTAACCCCTGACGACTCGAGCACCCGATGTAACTCCGCGAGCTTCTTCGGGTTACGGCTCGCGACAAGTATTTTCATGGCCCCCGCCTACTTCGAACCGAACGCCTTCTTCTGTGGCGCCTCCGGCAGGACACCCGGATACGGCAGGGCTAACGCTTCCTTCTGCAGAACGAACAGTTCCTCGGCGGCGCCGACGGCGGCGTCAAGCAGCTTGTCCAGCGTCGTACGCGGGAAGGTGGCGCCCTCACCGGTGCCCTGAACCTCCACCAACGTACCGGTGTCGGTGGCCACCACATTCATGTCCACCTCGGCGCGCGAATCCTCTTCGTAGGGAAGGTCTACGCGCACCCGGCCGTCCACCACGCCAACACTCACGGCGGCGATCGCACACGACAGTGGCTCATCATCGGCGAGCTTGCCGTGCGCGGCCAGGTACGTCACCGCATCGGCGAGCGCTACATACGCACCGGTGATCGCGGCGGTGCGAGTCCCGCCGTCGGCCTGCAGCACATCACAATCGATGGCAATGGTGTTCTCCCCCAATGCCGACAAGTCGATACACGCACGAAGAGAACGCCCGATCAAGCGGCTGATCTCCTGAGTACGGCCACCTACGCGCCCCTTGACCGATTCACGGTCGCTGCGGGTATGGGTAGAGGCCGGCAGCATCGCGTATTCGGCTGTCAGCCAACCAAGTCCAGAACCCTTGCGCCAGCGCGGCACACCCTCGGTGGCGCTGGCGGTGCACATCACCCGCGTCTGACCGAACTCGATGAGTACCGAACCTGCCGGGTGCGAAGTGAATCCCCGCGTAATGGTCACCGGGCGCAGTTCGTCGTCTTGCCTGCCGTCTTCTCGTCTGGACACGCCCTCGACCTTATCGTCTCCGCGAAAGTACCGAGCGTGAGCGGCAGAGCTACAGCTCGATGGTCTCCCCGGCGACGACGGCCCGCACCGGCCCGTCGAATGCCGACTTCGCCTCGGCGATGACATCCTCGCGCGAAGTCCACGGCGGGATGTGGGTCAGCAGCAGTTCCTTCACGCCTGCTCGGGCCGCGATCTGCCCCGCCTCGGTGCCGGACAGGTGAAGGTCCGGCGGGCGGTGCCCCGGCATGTGCGTCCACGACGCCTCGCACAGGAACACGTCGGCATCGCGAGCCAGCTCGACCACCGCGTCGCATATGCCGGTGTCACCGCTGTAGGCAAGGACGGCACCTGACGTGTCCTCGATCCGCAGTCCATATGACTCCGGCGGATGCGCCACCCGTGTGGGTGTCACCGTGAGCGACCCGAATTCGACGGGCACACCTTCACTCCACGCATACAAGTCGAAGATGTCGGTGAAGTCGTCGACCTCACCGCCGATCTCGGCCGACGCGGCCCCCACCCGAATCAGGGTGTCGGCAGGCCCGTACATGATGGCCTTGCCCTTGGGCGGATTCGGGTGATAGCGGCGCCACACGAACAGACCAGGCAGGTCCAGGCAGTGGTCGGCATGCAGGTGCGACAGCAGAACGGACACCGATCCGGGGTCGGCGAACCGTTGCAGAGAGCCCAAGACGCCGCCACCGAAGTCGATGACCAACGGTGGCGCATCCGGTGCCGTCAGAAGGTAACCAGACGCCGGTGAATCCGGTCCGGTGACACTGCCTGAGCAGCCGAGCACGGTGACTCGCACAGCCCCTAGCTTGCCACGTCCGGCAAGCGTCTCGGCACAGGGTTAGAGAGGTGTTGCAATTTCGGTGTAACCCGCAACACCGCTAGCTCGAGTTTGCACCGCTGTCACAGCCGGACCGAGGAATCTGGCCGCCAGGGTGCGGAACGCATCGGGGTCACCGGTTGCCTCAAAAACGCGGTTCGGACCTGAGGCACTCGGGTTATCCGGATGCGGCCGCAACAGATCCCTCTCCGACAGCACCCGCAGCAGGTCCTTGGCAGTTTCCTCGGCGCTGGACACCAGCGTGACATCCTCGCCCATGGCGAGCTGGATCAGCCCGGACAGCAACGGATAGTGCGTGCAACCCAGCACCACGGTGTCGACCTGAGCCCGCTGCAGCGGCTCCAGATAGCCCTCGGCGAGCTGCAGCACTTGCCTCCCGCTGGTGATGCCACGCTCCACGAAGTCGACGAAACGCGGACATGCCACCGCCGTGATCTCGGTGTCCCGCGCGGCCGCGAACGCATCCTGGTACGCACCCGATGCGATGGTCGCCGCGGTTCCGATGACACCGATCTTGTTGTTGTGGGTGGTGTGCACGGCGCGGCGCACCGCAGGCAACACCACTTCGATGACCGGCACCGGCGCATAGCGTTCACGAGCGTCACGCAGGCATGCCGCCGAGGCCGTATTACAGGCGATCACCAGGGCTTTCACCCCGCGTCCGACGAGGTCGTCACCGATGGCCAGCGCGTGCCGGCGGATCTCCGGAATGGTCAGCGGACCATATGGCCCGTTACCCGTATCACCGACGTAAATGATGTCCTCGTCGGGCAGCTGGTCGATGATGGCCCGCGCGACGGTCAGTCCGCCGACTCCGGAATCGAATATCCCGATCGGCGATGCGCCGCTTGCGCCAAGACCCTCGAGAGCAGCGCCGGGGCCCGTCATGTCGACAGCCTTGGTGGCGCCCCAGGACCACGTGCAGCCTTCGCCTTGCGTTCCCTACCCGAGAGCCAATAGGCGGCCAGTACGCCGGCGATAGCCCCACTCAGGTGCCCCTGCCAGGACACCCCGAACTGTCCGGGCAGCACACCCCACAGCACACCCCCGTAGAGGACGATCACGACGACACCGATGAGGATCTGACCCACGCGGCGGTTGAAGAATCCTCGGACAATCACATAGGTGAGCCAGCCGAAGATCAGCCCCGACGCCCCGATGTGATTGGTCTCGTAGGGCGAGCCGAGGTTGCCAATCAGCCACGTGCCGATCCCGCCGAGAACCCAGATGATCGCAGTTGCCAGCAGGAAGCGTCCGAGCCCGGCGGCCGCGGCCAGGAAACCCAGCACGAGCGCGGGCACCGTGTTGGCAACCAAGTGGCCCCAATTCGCATGCAGCAGGGGCGCGAACAGGATGCCGTCCAGACCATCGGCCTCCAGCGGCCGGATGCCGTTCTCGTCGAGTTGGTGCCCGGTAACCGTATCGATGCCTTCGATGACATAAAGCAACGCGACGAATGAGACCACCAGGATTCCGCCGGTGACCCACTGTGGCCGTCTGGACCGCTCGGGACGGGCTGGATGGAACCCCTCCGGGCCACCCTGGTATCCCGTCATGCCCACAACTGCCCTTCCAGCGCGTCCTCTGCGTCATCCACGGTACCGGCGTAGGCGCCGGTCGACAGATACTTCCAGCCCGCATCGGCCACCACGAATGCGATGTCCGCGCGCTCGCCCGCCTTGACGGCCTTGGCCGCCATGCCGAGCGCCGCGTGCAGAATCGCGCCGGTCGAGATGCCCGCGAAGATGCCTTCTACTTGCACCAACTCGCGGGTACGGCGCACCGCGTCGAACGACCCGACCGAAAAGCGGGTGGTGAGCACCTCGGGGTCATACAACTCGGGCACGAATCCCTCGTCGATGTTGCGCAGTGCGTAGACGCCCTCGCCATAGCGCGGCTCGGCGGCAACAATTTGCACCCCGGGCACGTTCTCCCGCAGGAACCGTCCGGTACCCATGAGGGTTCCGGTGGTGCCCAGCCCGGCAACGAAGTGGGTGATCTCGGGCAGGTCGGCCAGAATCTCCGGGCCGGTGCCGTGATAGTGCGCGGCGGCATTCGCCGGGTTGCCGTACTGGTACAGCATCACCCACGAAGGATTTTGCGCGGCAAGCTCTTTGGCAGTGGCGACGGCGGTATTGGAGCCACCTTCGGCCGGGGAGAAGATGATCTGAGCGCCGTATAGCTCAAGCAGCTGGCGTCGCTCGATGGAGGTGTTCTCCGGCATCACGCAGATCATCTTGTAACCCTTGAGCTGCGCGGCCATCGCCATCGAGATTCCGGTGTTGCCACTGGTGGGTTCCAGAATCGTGGCTCCCGGTTCCAGCAGCCCGTCCTGCTCGGCCTGTTCGATCATGCGCAGGGCAGGCCGGTCCTTGATGGAGCCGGTCGGATTGCGGTCCTCCAGCTTGGCCCACAGCCGCACATGCGGATCGCCGTCCCAGGCCGGGGACAGCCTCTGCAACCCGACCAGCGGCGTGTTCCCGAGGGCCTGGAGCAACGAGTCGTATCGGGTCATGCGCCGCTAGCCACCGGCCACGGCGGGCAGGATGGTGACCGAATCGCCATCGGCGATCTCGGTGTCCAGCCCACCCGAGAACCGCACGTCCTCGTCGTTGACGTAGATGTTGACGAAACGGTGCAACTTGCCGTCGTCAACCAGCCGGTCGGAGATCCCGGAATAGTTGGATTCCAGGTCCGCGATCACCGCTTGCAGCGTGGAACCCGTTGCCGTGACGCGCTTCTCGCCACCGGTGTGCGTACGCAGGATCGTGGGAATCGATACTTGAATCGACACGGTGGATATTCCTTTTCTCTAGTACTGCTCGACTTCTCTAGTACTGCTCGACGTATTGGTCCACAACGGAAATCTCCTCTTCGGTGACCACCCCGTCGACGATCCGGTAGCTGCGCAGTTCGTGCTGCTCAGGATCGCGAGTGGACACCAAAACGTAGTGGGCATCGGGTTCCGCGGCCAGGTTGATATCAGTACGGCTGGGGTAGGCCTCGGTCGCGGTGTGCGAGTGATAGATAACCACCGGCACCTCATCGGCGTCATCCATCGCCCGCCAAACCCGAAGCTGCTCACCGGAATCAAAGCGATAAAAAGTAGGAGACCGCTCGGCGTTGATCATGGCAACGTGTCGCTCGGGACGATCGGAACCCTCCGGACCGGCCAGTACACCGCAAGCCTCATCGGGATGATCGGCGCGGGCATGCTTGACCATGGCGTCGACCAAATCGGCGCGAACTACCAGCACTGTCTTTCCTGCTTCCCTCTTGGCGTCTCGGACGATTACGAAAACGCTCCTGGCAACACGTCACGATATGCGGGTATTCCGGCCACGCTCACGGCGCCCACCACGGCCCGCACCACGGCACGCTCCACACAGTCGGCGGCGGCAATCCCCACCGAAATGGTGAGAGCCTCGGCATCGCCCTCGCCGGTCCCGGTCGCCAGCACGTACAGCGTGTCCCCATCCATCGGGGTATGCGCGGGCCTGATCGCCCGTGCCAACCCGTCGTGCGCAGCAATCGCCACCCGGCGGCATTGCGCCTTGCTCAGCGGGGCGTTGGTCGCCACCACGCCGATCGTGGTGTTCAACGAGACCGATTTGTCGGGCAACGCGGCCAGCGCCGCGATCTGGCTTGCCGGAGGCGCGCCGAGTTCCGGCGCACAGGCGGGCTCCCACGGCAGCCCTGTCGACGGATTGATCACCAGTCCAACCGGGTTGGCCACGATCACGGCACCGACCACAATCCCATTACCCAGATCCGCACTCGCGGAGCCGACACCGCCCTTGAGAGTGCCGGCTCGCGCTCCGACACCAGCACCCACGGCACCCCATTCGGGCGTATCGCCTGCGAGTTCTGCCGCCCGGTAACCGAATTCAGCGTCGGGACGGCTCTTCCAGGCACCCACCGGTAGATCGAAGATGACTGCTCCCGGGACGATGGGCACGGTGCCGCCCTGCAGGGCCACTCCCCTGCCCTGCTCCTCCAGCCAGCGCATCACCCCATCGGCGGCGGCCAGTCCGTAGGCGCTGCCGCCGCTGAGCACAATGGCGTCGACCGTAGAGACGGTGTTGGCCGGATCGAGCAGATCGGATTCACGCGTTCCCGGAGCTCCGCCGCGCACATCGACCGCACCGGTCGTCCCCGGCGGCGCCAGCACCACGGTGGTGCCGGTGGCCCAGCCCGATCCGAGTTCGGCGTCGGCATCCACGCGCTGGTGATGTCCCACCAGCATTCCCGGAACGTCGGTGATCGCACCCGAGAACAGGCTCATACCGCCGACTTCCCCATCAACGCGAGCACCAACAACTCCTGCATCACGGTCAGCCAGTGGTAAATGTCCATATGCCCCGCCATCGGATCGTCTGCGGGCAACTCCTGCGGCCCGTCGCTGTCGATCCCGAGCATCGCCCCCAGCGCCAGGCGCACATCATTGAGCGCGGTCAGCCATGCGCGCGCGTCGTCCTCGGACAGCTCAAAGCGCCCGCCCTCCAGGGGAAGCGTGCGCAGCAACCGTTGACCCGCCTCACGTTTGGCGTCGATGATCTCCGGTTCATAGAGGCTGCGCAGTGCGCTGTTGAGTCCGCTCACCGCCTCGAGACTGCTGGTGCCGTCCTGGTCGGGGCGGTGAAAGTCGGGAAGCAACCGCCCAAGAGTGACATCGGAGGGCGCCGCGGTGTTCCCGGTACGGATGCCGGTCAGCTGTGCCAGCTCGTCGTTGGGCGCTGACGATTCGCGCTCATCGAGCATCGCCAGCATGGAAGTGACCATCGACTGTACGAGCGCCGCCTCGTGCGGCTCCATCTCAGAACGCAGCCGAACCCCATCAGACGCGTTGACGCGCTTCCACTTTCGCACGGATCAGCGGCTCAACGATCCTGCTGCAGAGTGGCCCACAGACCGGCGGCGTGCAGCTTGCTGACGTCGATCTCCATCGACTCACGCGCCCCGCAGGACACCACAGCCTTGCCCTCGTGGTGAACCTGCAGCATCAGGTTGGTGGCCTCGCTCTCGCTGTAGCCGAACAGCTGCTGGAACACGTAAGCGACGTAGTTCATCAGGTTTACCGGGTCATCCCACACGATGGTGACCCACGGCGACTGGGTCTCGTCGACATGTTCGACAGACCTCTCTGCGGTAGTCCCTGGCAAGGCTCGCGCCGGCGCACCCATGGCCCCAGAATACCGGGGCCGCGAACTCTGTCAGCATGAAGTTCGGGTTCCCCGTCTCCCCGGAGCCTCTCGGGACCCGTTCACGCACCCGGGTATCCCGCTAACGTGGCGCACATGGCGCACCTGCATACGTCATTGCTCACCGACAAGTACGAGCTCACTATGCTTGCCGCCGCACTGCGTGACGGCACCGCGGGACGTCAAGCCACGTTCGAGGTGTTCGCCAGGAGGTTGCCGGACGGCCGCCGTTACGGCGTCGTCGCCGGCACCGCCCGATTGCTCGAGGCGCTTGCCGAATTCCGATTCGGATCGGAAGAATTGGAATCGCTGTCCGACTTTCTGGACGAGGACACACTCCAGTACCTGGCCGCATATCGATTTAGTGGCGACATCGACGGCTACCGCGAGGGTGAGCTCTACTTCCCGGGATCCCCGGTGCTCACGGTGCGGGGAACCTTTGCCGAATGCGTCATTCTGGAGACCCTGGCACTGTCGATCCTGAACCACGACAGTGCCATCGCCTCTGCCGCCGCCCGAATGGTGTCGGCCGCAGCAGGCCGTCCGCTTATCGAGATGGGCTCACGGCGCACCCACGAACTGGCGGCGGTAGCCTGCGCCCGCGCCGCCTATCTCGCGGGATTCGAATCGACGTCCAACCTGGAGGCCCACCGCCGCTATGGTGTGCCCGCCCGCGGCACCGCCGCGCACGCCTTCACTCTGCTCCACGCCAAGGACGGCATGAGCCCCAGCGAGGCCGAGCGTGAAGCATTTCGCGCGCAGGTCGAGGCGCTCGGGGTGTCCACCACCCTGCTGGTGGACACCTACGACATCACCACCGGGGTCGACAACGCCATCGCCGTCGCCGGGCCCGAGCTCGGGGCGGTGCGCATCGACTCGGGAGATCTGGGCATGCTGGCCCGGCAGGTTCGGGCACAACTCGACAGGCTGGGAGCGCACCGGACCCGCATTGTCGTCTCCGGGGACCTCGACGAGTACTCCATCGCGGCACTGCGCGCCGAACCCGTCGACATCTACGGTGTCGGCACCTCGGTGGTAACCGGATCGGGGTTCCCGGCGGCCGGCATGGTCTACAAACTCGTCGAGATCGACGGTATCCCGGTGGCAAAACGCAGTAGCCACAAGGAATCACATGGCGGCCACAAGTGTGCGCTGCGCACCGCCAAGCCGACGGGCACCGTCACCGAGGAGGTGGTGTATCGCGCGGCCGCCGGTCAGCCCACGGTGATGGAGCCGCACCGGGTACTGACCACCCCACTGGTGCGCGGAGGCGCGCCCGCCACCTCCGACTCTCTCGACGACGCCAGAGACCGGGTACGCACGGGATTACTGAGCCTGCCGTGGGAGGGGCTGGGCCTTTCGCACGGGGATCCTGCGATCACCACCCGATTGGTGGGATAATTCCTGGCCGGAGGACACATGGCAGCCAGAAGGCAATGGGCGGGAACCACTCCCGCCGAGCGTCGAGCGACGCGTCGGCGGGCACTGCTCGATGCGGGTATCGCGGCGCTCGGCGCCATCGACGGCCCGGCGCTGACTATCCGCACGGTCTGCAGGTCTTCCGGCGTATCGGAGCGCAACTTCTATGAGGAATTCGGTGACCGTGACGACTTCGTGCGTGCGGTGTACCAAGACGTCCTCGAATCCGTGATGCGCGTCGTCACCGAATTCGCCGCCGAGGGAGACGATTTAGAAACCCGCGCGGTGGAGACCTTCATCGGGGCGACCGTCGACAACCCCGCCTACGGACGCATCATGATGCTCGCCCCGTTCACCGAACCCATACTGGGCAGTGTCGGGTTCGCGGGCTCGATGGCCTTCGCCTCACTTGCCGAGAAGGCACTGATCGACGTCGACGATCCGGGGCGGCGGCGCTTCCTATCGGTGTCGCTTGTCGGCGCGGCCTCCGGCGCCATCATCGATTATCTGCGCGGAGATCTGGCCATCAGCCGCGACGAGCTCATCGACTACATCTCACGCATGGGCCGTCACGTGTCTGACATCTTCGACTGAGTACCGGCGGGGGTACCGTCGATCCATGGGCAGGGCGCTTATCGTCGTCGACGTGCAAAACGACTTCTGCGAGGGCGGCTCGCTGCCCGTGTCCGGCGGAGCAGCGCTGGCCCAGAAGCTCAACGACCTCACCGCATCCGGTGCGTACGACGCGGTGGTCGCGACGCGCGACTTTCACATCGACCCCGGCGACCATTTCTCCCAGACACCGGACTTCGCGACAAGCTGGCCGCCGCATTGCCGGGTCGACACACCCGGCGCCGACTTTCACCCCGACTTCGACCTCACCCCGGTCGCCGCGGTGTTCTCCAAAGGCGAGTACTCCGCCGCGTATTCGGGCTTCGAGGGCGCCTGCGCGGATGGCACCACGCTGGCGTCGTGGCTGCAGAAACGGGATCTGGACAGCGTCGACGTGGTGGGCATCGCCACCGATCACTGTGTGGCCGCCACCGCGCGCGACGCGGCCCGACAGGGGCTGCATACCCGCGTACTCACCGCGTATGCCGTTGGCATTGAAGAACAATCAATAAATCGCGCCCTGGGTGAGCTCCGGGCCGCCGGCGTCGAGGTAGTCCGCTGAAGAACACCGACACGCCCACGTCTGCCACGGGCCTGCTTGCCACGGCCGTCACCGCGCTCGGCGGAACCGAACGCGCCGGACAGCTCACGATGGCCACGGCCGTCGAGCACTCCCTGCATAGCGGCGAGCACCTGGTGGTCCAGGCCGGCACCGGCACCGGCAAGTCGCTGGCATACCTGGTACCGGCCCTTGCCCACGCCATCGAGGAGTCATCCCCGGTCGTGGTATCCACCGCCACCATCGCGCTACAACGCCAGCTCGTGGATCGTGACCTGCCCCGGTTGGCGGAGGCGTTGGCACCCGCACTGGCCCGCAAGCCCAGATTCGCAATCCTGAAGGGCCGTGGAAATTACCTCTGCCTCAACAAATTGCACAACGGCGCAGCATCCGATCAGGAAGCACCCGACACGTTGTTCGAGCCCTTCGCGGCCAGCGCGCTCGGCCGCGACGTACAGCGTCTCAACGACTGGGCGGAGACCACCAAGACCGGAGACCGCGATGAGCTCAAGCCCGGCGTTCCCGATCGCTCCTGGTCGCAGGTCAGCGTGTCGGCACGTGAATGCCTCGGCGCCACCCGGTGCCCGTTCGGCACCGAATGCTTCGCCGAACTGGCCCGGCTCGACGCCGGACAGTCGGATGTGGTGGTCACCAACCACGCACTGCTGGCCATCGACGCCATTGCCGACATAAACATCCTGCCCGAACATGACGCGGTGATCGTCGATGAGGCACACGACCTCGTCGACCGGGTGACAAGTGTTGCCACCCAAGAACTCTCGGCAGTCGGGCTGACTGTCACCATCCGGCGGATAGGTCGCCTGGTGTCACCCGAAACGGCGAGCCGTTTCGAGGCCAGCTCGGCAACCTTCTCTTCGCTGATCCACGACAGCAGGCCCGGCACCATCGACCGCGCGGACGAGGAGACCGTCACCTACCTCACCGCGCTGCGCGACGCCGCGGCCGCCGCACGCACCGAGATCCCCACCGGCCAGTCCACCGACCCCGCCACTGCCGCCGCACGCACCGAAGCAGTTGCCGCACTGGACGATATCGTCGATGCCGCATCCCTGACGCTGGCCTGCTGGGCCGAACCGGACATCACGGCACGCCCCAACGTGGTGTGGCTCGATCACGAGGACAACCGCGGCACGGTGCGTCCGGTACTGCGAATCGCCCCGCTGTCGGTCGCCGGGCTGCTGCGCACCCGCCTGTTCGGGCAGCGCACCGTCGTCCTCACCTCGGCCACTCTGGTCCTCGGGGGCAAGTTCGACACCATGGCCGCCTCCTGGGGCCTGCCTGCCCGAGTGCCCAGCACAGAGACGAATACCGAAGCCAAGGCCGTCTGGCACGGCATCGACGTCGGATCCCCGTTCCAGCATCAGAAATCCGCCATTCTCTACCTGGCGCGGCACCTTCCCGCCCCGGGGCGCGATGGCGTCGGTGCGGCGACGCTCGACGAGATCGAGACTCTGGTCCGCGCCGCGGGAGGACGCACCCTGGGGCTGTTTTCCTCGATGCGTGCCGCCAAAGAGGCATCCGAGGAAATGCGGACGCGGCTCGACACCCCGGTGCTGTGCCAGGGAGACGACGCGACATCGATTCTGGTCGAACAGTTCAGCGCGGACCCACAAACCTCGTTGTTCGGGACGCTGTCGCTGTGGCAGGGAGTCGACGTGCCCGGACCGTCGCTGTCGCTTGTTCTCATCGACCGAATCCCATTCCCCCGCCCCGACGATCCGCTTAGGGCGGCCCGGCAGCGGGCAATCAGCGCGCGCGGAGGCAATGGGTTCATGGCGGTGGCGGGCACCCAGGCGGCGTTACTTCTGGCCCAGGGCACTGGCCGGCTGTTGCGCGGCGCACAGGACAGAGGCGTTGTCGCGGTGCTTGATTCACGGATGGCCACGGCGGGTTATGGCGGATTTCTGCGTGCATCGCTGCCACCATTCTGGTCGACACACGACTTGTCGGTAGTCACCGCGGCGCTGCAACGACTGATGACCAAGCACGATGCGACCTATGCTGAGGAAGGCTCCCCCACGCGGGGATAGCCACTACAGGGAGATGGCCATGCCGAATTCGGTCAGGTGGTTCCGTACGCCGGTAGCGGTCCTAACCTGCTGCGCTCTCGGACTGTCAGCCTGCACCAATCCCGTTAACGGCACACCGATCTCACAGCTCGGAGACCCCAATCAAGTGGCCGGACTACCCGTTGTCGACGGACCTTCCGGGCTGCGTCCACAGCCCAAACCGGCCGACCGAGTCGTCCTCGGTACCGACGGCGGTGAGATGGATCGGCTTGCCATCTACTCGATCGCCGATATCGAAGACTTCTGGCAGAGTGCCTATCCAAGGACCTTCTGGGCCAAATTCCGCTCCATCGAATCGTTGATGTCATGGGATAGCGCAGGACCGGTCGTCACGGAGTTCTGCGACAACGTGACGCTGGGCTTCGACAACGCCGGGTACTGTAGCGACCAGAACGCGATCGGCTGGGACCGGGGCGCACTGTTTCACAGGCTGACACAAATGTTCGGTCCTATGGCGGTGCCGATGACCCTGGCTCACGAGTACGGCCATGCCGTCGCACATCAATCAGAGATGATGGATGCGGCAACGCAGTCGCTAATCGGCGAACAAATGGCCGACTGCCTCGCGGGGACATACCTACGCTGGGTCGCTCAGGGCAGCTCACCACGTTTCACACTGAGTACCGGCGACGGACTCAACAACGTTATAGCCTCACTCATCGCATTCCGCGATGATCCTGTCGAGGTCGTCGGCGCCATGGACGCTCACGGGTCTGCTTTCGACCGAGTCTCGGCGTTTCAGCGCGGATTCACAGACGGTGCGCCGCAGTGCACCCGGATAGATATGGCCGAGATCACCAAACGCCGTGGAGGGCTTCCGCTCGACCTGCCGTCAGGTCCATCGGCGGACGCACCTCCCACCGTCGACACCTTACGGACACTGATGACGGTGCTCAAAGCGGTGTTGCCCGTTCAGGGAAACACCGAACCACCGCGATTGTCGGTGTCAGGTGCCAGCTGTGACGGGCACAGCCAACCTACGGAATCACCCCCGGTCAAATACTGTGCCGGTACCAATACGATTGCTCTCGATCTGCCCCGGATGGCCAAACTCGCAGAACCAAGCCACAATCGCGGTCAGATCGCCGGCGATTTCACCGCGTACTCGATGGTCATCTCGCGTTACGCACTAGCGGTCGAGAATCAACACGGCCTGCCGCTCGACAACGGGCAGAGCGCGCTACGCACCGCCTGCCTAACGGGTGTCGCGTCGGCGGCGATGGCCAAACCCACCACACCCGACGATGCACCGAACCCGATGGTGCTCACCGCGGAGGACCTCGATGAGGCGGTATCGGGGCTGCTCACCAACGGCATCGTGGCCAGTGATGTCAACGGGACCACCATCCCGGCGGGCTTCTCCCGGATCGATGCCTTCCGAGACGGAGTCGCCGGATCGACGGACCGCTGCCTCACCCGCTACGGGTAAGTCGTGCCGTTAGTGCTCCAGGTCGCTGGCTGCCAGCACCGCCAGACCCAGATCGCTATCACCGGCCAGCAGCGGATGATGCGGGAGCACCCGCACCGTGTATCCCACCGACCCGGACACCGGCAAGGTGGTCGTGGTGGAGAAGGTCTCCACCCCACCGTCACGACTGCCGGTGTGCGCCATCGGGACAATCACCGATTCGGATAGCTTGTCGTCCAGGTCCACTCGCCCGATCACCGCCTGCACGGCGACCTCCGAGGGTGCCAGCCCGGAAAGCTGAACCGACGCGGTGAGCGTCAACGGTGATCCCAGCAGCGGGGTGTCCGGCAGGCCCGAACTGTCGACATCGGTGATGACCAGCGAGGGCCATACCTGCTGCACTCGTTCGCGATAGCGCGCCAGCTCCTTGGCTGGCGCGAACGAATGATCGGCTCCGACGGTGGCACGCAACGACTGGGCCGCGGGAGCGTAGTAGCCGACGGTGTAATCGCGAACCATCCTGGATGCCAGAACCTTTGGACCCAGCTTCTCCAGGGTGTGCCGAACCATCTCGACCCAGCGCTGCGGCGTGCCGTGCTCATCGCGCTCATAGAACTTGGGCGCCACCTTTTGCGCCAGCAGCTCATAAAGCGCCGCGGCCTCCAGGTCATCGCGCCGGGTGTCGTCGGTGACTCCGTCGGCCGTCGGTATTTCCCAACCGTTTTCGCCGTCGTACCACTCGTCCCACCACCCGTCACGGATGGACAGGTTGAGCCCACCGTTGAGTGCGCTCTTCATCCCCGAGGTCCCGCACGCCTCGAGCGGACGCAGCGGATTGTTCAACCACACGTCGCAGCCGAAGTACAGATAGCGGGCCATGGACATGTCGTAGTCGGGAAGAAAGGTGATCCGGTGCCGCACGTCCGCCTGATCGGCGAACCTGACGATCTGCTGGATGAGCCCCTTACCGCCGTCGTCGGCAGGATGCGATTTACCGGCCACAATCAGCTGCACCGGATGCTTCTCGTCCAGGAGTAGCTCACGCAGCCGTTCCGGGTTACGCAGCATCAGCGTGAGCCGCTTGTACGTCGGGACCCGGCGCGCGAACCCGATGGTCAGCACACCCGGGTCGAACGCATCGTCCACCCAGCCCAACTCGGCCTCAGCCGCGCCGCGCTGCAGCCACGAGGCACGTATCCGCCGTCGCACATCCTGAATCAGCTGCTCACGCAACTGCGATCGGATCCACCAGATGTGTCCGGGGTCTACCTCGTGGATGCGCTCCCATCCACTGGCGTCGTTGAACGCCTCGGCACCGACGAGCTGCTGGCCCAGCTCCAGCCATTGCGGTGCTGCCCAGGTGGGCGCGTGCACGCCGTTGGTGATCGATCCGATAGGTACCTCGGCGGCGTCGAATGACGGCCACAGCCCGTTGAACATCGACCGGCTCACCTGGCCGTGCAGAAGCGATACACCGTTGGCGCGCTGCGCCAGCCGCAGCCCCATATGAGCCATGTTGAACGTGGAGGGGTCGTCCTCCGCGCCCAGGGCAATAATGCGATCCACCGGCACACCGGGCAGCAGCGTGGAATCACCGGATTCCCCGAAGTATCGACGCACCAAGTCCACCGGGAAGCGGTCGATTCCGGCGGGAACCGGTGTGTGCGTGGTGAACACGGTGCTAGATCGGACCACCGTCAGGGCAGTTTCGACGTCCAGCCCGTGCTGCCCGATGTACTCGCGAATGCGCTCGAGCCCCAGGAACCCGGCGTGACCCTCATTGGTGTGGAACACCTCGGGAGACGGCGCGCCGGAGGAGGAGACGTACGCACGAATGGCGCGCACCCCGCCGATACCGGCCAGGATTTCCTGCTTGATGCGGTGGTCCTGGTCGCCGCCGTATAGCCGGTCGGTGACGTAGCGCAATTCCCGATCGTTCTCCGCGATATCGGAGTCCAAGAGCAGCAGCGGAATCCGGCCCACCTGAGCGACCCAGATGCGCGCCGAAAGCACCCGGTCCTGCGGCATCGGCACCGTGATGAGGATCGGGGTGCCATCGTCATGCGCCAGCAAGCGCAACGGCAGACCGGCCGGGTCTATCAGCGGATACTGTTCGGTCTGCCAGCCGTCGGCGGTCAGCGACTGCCGGAAGTATCCCGACCGGTAGTGCAACCCCACCGCGACGAGCGGCAGGCCCAGATCGGAGGCGGCCTTGAGGTGATCGCCGGCCAGGATGCCCAAACCGCCGGAGTAGTTCGGCAACACCTCCGAGACGCCGAACTCCATCGAGAAGTACGCGATCGCGGCGGGCAGACCGCTGCTCTCGGCGCCCTCTTCACCGTCCCGCTCCAGCTGACGCTGGTACCACATGGGGCGATTCAGATAGTCATGAAGATCACCCGCCAGGGCAGCCACCCTGTCGACGAAACCATCGTCGGCAGCCAGCTCATCGAGCCGTTGCGCCGGGACCGACCCCATGACCGCAACCGGATCGTGGTTGGTCTGCTCCCACAGCTGCTGATCGATATCGGCGAAGAGATCCCGGGTGGGTTGATGCCACGACCAGCGCAGGTTGTTGGATAACTCGCCCAGCGCCGCCAACCGCTCCGGAAGATGGGCACGAACCGTGAATCGACGTAGGGCTTTCACCCTTCAGAACTTTACTGAGATTTCGGTGGATCGCATGCCCGGCGGAAATTCCGTACCGATACGCGATGCTGTGGAGGTTCCGTCTCGCACGCTCGCGCCGATCACCGGCGTACCGGCGAAGCCTCTGGTAGCGCTTCTGCACCGCACCGCAGGGGCCCGTCTACTACGGTGGACGTGGTGACCGGACGCATAGGCATCGATGATGTCGCCCCCGCGATCTCCGGTGGGCGCTATCCGGCCAAGGCCGTCGTGGGTGAGGTCGTCCCCGTGGCGGCAACCGTCTGGCGTGAAGGCCATGAGGCCGTCTCCGCGACACTGGTGGTGCGCTGCCTCGGGCCCAGCTACCCGCAGCTCTCCGAGGGGCCGTTGCGCCGGATCTCGGCGCCCCGCGAGAAGGACACCAGCGCGACACGAATCAAACCGCTGCATATCCCGATGCAGCCGGGTGGGGCGCTCGATCGATTCCATGCCAGCTTCGTCCCGGACCGGGAGGGGCTGTGGACCTTCCGGGTCGACGGATGGGGCGACCCGATCGCAACCTGGCGCCACAACGTCGAGGCCAAACTGGAAGCGGGGCAGGGCGCTGCCGAGTTGGCCAACGATCTGGAGATCGGTGCGCGCCTGTTCGAACGTGCGGCGGCCGGAGTGCCACGGAAACGTCGGGGGCCGCTGCTGGCCTCAGCGGAAGGGCTGCGCACTCAGGACGACCCGGGAGCTCGCTTTCAACATGCGCTCTCCGATGAGGTACAGGTACTGCTCGCCGAGTTCCCGCTGCGCGATCTGCTCACTCGCGGAACCCAATACGGTATCTGGGTTGACCGCACTCGGGCGCTCTACGGCTCCTGGTACGAGCTGTTCCCGCGTTCCACCGGCGGAGTGGGGCCGGACGGACGGCCCATGCACGGCACACTGGCCACCGCATCGGCCGATCTCGCGCGGGTCGCCGCGATGGGGTTCGATGTGGTGTATCTACCGCCGGTGCATCCGATCGGCGAGATCAACCGCAAGGGCCGCAACAACAATCCAATCGCCGAGCCCGGTGAAGTCGGTTCGCCGTGGGCCATCGGCAGTGCTGCGGGAGGTCACGACGCGATCCACCCCGAGCTGGGAACCCTCAAGGACTTCGACCGGTTCGTGTCCACCGCACGCAAGCTAGGCCTGGAAGTGGCGCTGGACTTGGCACTGCAGTGCGCACCCGATCACCCGTGGGTCAGTGCGCATCCCGAGTGGTTCACCGAACTTCCCGACGGCACCATCGCCTACGCGGAAAATCCTCCCAAGAAGTACCAGGACATCTATCCCCTGAACTTCGACACCGACCCTGCCGGGCTGTACACCGAGGTGCTGCGTGTCGTGCAGCACTGGATTGCCCATGGCGTCAAAATATTTCGGGTAGACAATCCGCACACCAAGCCACCGGACTTCTGGCAATGGTTGATCGGCGAGGTCAAGGCGGCCGATCCCGACGTGTTGTTCCTGTCCGAGGCGTTCACTCGCCCGGCTCGTCTCTACGGACTGGCCCGTCTCGGCTTCACCCAGTCGTACACCTACTTCACCTGGCGCACCGCCAAATCCGAGATCGCCGAGTTCGGCCGAGAGATCGCTGCGCAGGCGGACGTGGCACGCCCGAATCTCTTCGTCAACACCCCGGACATCTTGCACGCGAGCCTTCAGTACGGCGGCCCGGGCATGTTCGCCATCCGAGCGGTCCTCGCCGGCACCTTGAGCCCGACCTGGGGCGTGTACTCCGGATACGAACTCTACGAACACGTCCCGTTGCGCGACGGCAGCGAGGAGTACCTGGACTCGGAGAAGTACCAGCTACGTCCCCGCGATTACAAGGGAGCTGCCGCGCGCGGCGAATCATTGGAGCCATTCATCACCCGACTCAACGAGATCCGCCGGCTACATCCGGCACTGCAACAGCTGCGCAACATCACCTTCCACCACGTCGAGAACGACGCCCTGCTGGCGTACTCCAAGTTCGACCCGGTAACCGGCGATGCCGTCCTGATCGTGGTGAATCTCAACCCCTTCGGGGCCGAGGACGGCACCATCTGGCTCGACCTGCCCGCACTCGGCCTCGATTGGCATGAAACGTTCTGGGTGCGTGACGAGCTCACCGGCGAGCAATACCGCTGGGGCCAAGCCAACTATGTGCGACTGGACCCCCTGACACCTTCTCGGCAAGTGGCGCACATCCTGAATCTGCCGCAGGTCCGCGAGTCGGCCCGCACGCACTTGGTGTTCCGCCCGTGACCACACCCGCGACCTTCCTGAAACCGGATGCCGCCGATCTCGCCAGACTGGTGGCGGGCACCCACCACAATCCGCATTCGATTCTCGGCGCGCACGAGTATGCCAACCCGGGCGGCAAGGGACACACCGTCATTCGCGCGTTCAAACCTGGCGCCACCGCGGTGGCCGCGGTGGTGGGCGACGAGCTGCACCCGATGGCCGACCTCGGGTCCGGACTTTTCGGGGTAGCGCTGCCCTTCCTGGACCTCCTCGACTACCGCCTCAACGTCGACTACAGCGGCACGCCGCTGATCATCGCCGATGCATATCGATTCCTGCCCACGCTGGGCGAAGTGGATCTGCATCTGTTCAACGAGGGCCGTCACGAACGACTCTGGGAAATCCTTGGTGCGCACCCACGCTCGTTCGTCACCGCGGACGGCGAGGTCAGCGGGATCTCCTTTGCGGTGTGGGCACCCAACGCGCACGGGGTCTCGGTAATCGGCGATTTCAACGGGTGGAACGGCAACGACGCCCCCATGCGAACCCTGGGATCCTCCGGAGTCTGGGAACTGTTCTGGCCGGGCATGACGCTCGGTTCGCTTTACAAATTCCGTGTGCACGGCGCCGATGGGTCGGTGACCGACCGCGCCGACCCGTTCGCGTTCGCGACTGAATTGCCGCCTGCCACCGCCTCGCGGGTCACCACGTCGTCTTACTCCTGGCAGGACGAGGAATGGATGACCCGGCGCACCAGCGGCAACCCGGTGTTCGAGCCCATGAGTACCTACGAGGTGCATCTGGCGTCCTGGCGCCCCGGACTCTCCTATCGGGAGCTGGCCCGCGAGCTCACCGACTACGTACTGGCACAAGGTTTCACCCACGTCGAGCTGCTGCCGGTGGCCGAACATCCCTTCGGTGGGTCCTGGGGCTATCAGGTGACCTCGTACTATGCCCCCACCTCGAGGCTGGGCACGCCCGACGACTTCCGCTACCTGGTCGATGCCCTGCACCGGGCGGGAATCGGCGTCATCGTCGACTGGGTACCCGCGCACTTTCCCAAAGATGCGTGGGCGCTGGCCCGCTTCGACGGAACACCCCTATACGAACACGCCGACCCACACCGGGCCGAGCAGCTGGACTGGGGCACATATGTTTTCGACTTCGGGCGCCCCGAGGTTCGCAACTTCCTGGTCGCCAATGCCCTGTTCTGGCTCGACCAGTTCCACATCGACGGGCTGCGAGTCGACGCCGTCGCGTCGATGCTCTACCTGGACTACTCACGCCCCGCGGGTGGCTGGACACCGAACATTCACGGCGGCCGAGAGAATCTCGAGGCGGTGCAGTTCCTGCAGGAGATGAACGCCACCGTGCACAAGCTGCATCCCGGGATTGTCACCGTGGCCGAGGAGTCCACCTCCTGGCCGGGTGTCACCAGGGCGACCAGCCTTGGCGGCCTTGGCTTTTCCATGAAATGGAACATGGGGTGGATGCACGACACCCTGGGCTACCTCGGGCGCGATCCCATCCATCGCAGCTTCCATCACCATGAGATGACCTTTTCGATGCTGTACGCGTTCAGCGAGAATTTCGTGCTGCCGATCAGCCATGACGAGGTGGTGCACGGCAAGGGCACACTGTGGACCCGCATCCCCGGTGATGACCACGCCAAGGCCGCGGGGCTGCGCTGCCTGCTGGCCTACATGTGGGCGCACCCCGGAAAGCAGCTGCTGTTCATGGGTCAGGAGTTCGGTCAGCGGGCCGAATGGTCCGATGAGCGCGGCGTCGACTGGTTCCAGCTGGGCGAGGACGGGTACTCCTCAGGAATCGCGGCGTTGACCGCCGACCTGAATTCGGCCTACCAGCAGCGTCGCGCATTGTGGTCACAAGACACCGCCCCCCAGGGATATTCGTGGATCGACGCCAACGATTCAGCCAACAACGTGCTGAGCTTCCTGCGCTTCGGCGACGACGGTTCGGTGTTGGCCTGCATCTTCAACTTCGCGGGCATCGAGCACGCCAGCTACCGGGTGGGGTTGCCGCTGACCGGACGCTGGCGTGAGGTCATCAACACCGACGCACTGCAGTACCACGGCAGCGGAGTAGGGAACCTAGGCGAAGTCATCGCCGAGGCGAACCCGTGGCACGGCCGCCCGGCCTCGGCCACGCTGGCCCTGCCCCCCGCCGCCGCGATCTGGCTGGAACCCATCTCCGGGGACCTGTAGACAACATTAGGATGCGCTAAACGCAAACTCGCGTAGTTATAAGGGGTGGCTCGATGTCCAAACGCTGGGTGGCGCTGCTGGTGGGGCTGGTGCTGGTGATCACGTCGTGTGGCCGTCCACTCGGTGGGCAACCTCAATCGATCTACGCCGACCCCCTGCGCGTGGCAGGTATGCCCGCGGTCGACGGCCCCTCCGGCATGAAGCCCGGCGTCCAGATTCCCCAACGCAAGATCGAGAACACCGACAACGGTGAGATCGACGATTACGTCAAGGTGTCCCTGGCGGACATCGAGGATTTCTGGACGCAGTTCTACGGCGATTCGTTCGCCAACTTCCGGCCGGTATCCCGGCTCATCTCGGTCGACTCCCGTAAGGACAACGGCAGCATCAGGTTCTGCGGGGGCAACCTGAACGACTTCATCAATGCCGCGTTTTGTCCACCGGAGAACTCGTTCGCCTGGGATCGTGGCCAGCTGTTCCCCTACCTGCGCAAGCAAATGGGCGAGATGGCGATGAACACCGTCATGGCCCACGAGTACGGACACTCGATCCAGTATCACGCTCAGCTCATCACTCCGATCGACGATCCGAAGATGACCAAGGATCAGGTCGAGTACCTCGTCGACCTGACTCAGGAACAGCAAGCCGACTGCTTCTCCGGCGCCTATCTGCGCTGGGTCGCGCAAGGGGATTCGCCACGATTCACCTTGAACACCGCCGATGGGCTGAACAAGGTCACGGCCGCGATGATCGCGATCCGCGACAACGACACCAGTAAGAAGTGGGCCATCCACGGTTCGGCCTTCGAGCGGGTCTCGGCCTTCCAGTTCGGGTTCACCGACGGCCCCATGGCCTGCAAGCGCATCGATCCCCGCGAGATCCTCAAGCGCCGCGGCGAGCTGCCCAAGGGCCTGGGTGTGGGGCCCAACGGCGACAACTGGCCGATAAACCCGGACACCATCGATGCGGTGCTGAGCGCCGCCTCACAGGTGTTCCCCATGGACAACCCACCCAAGGCGGTCTACGGCGACGGCAAGTGCTCCGACGGTTCGGGCACCGCGCCGGCCTCGTTCTGCCCCAACGACAATACGATTGCCCTGGATCCAAAGGCCCTGCAGAAGATGGCCACCCCGGTGTCGGACCGGGCGCTGTTCTCCGCGCAAGTCAACGGCGACTATTCGGCGTTCAGCGTGATCGTCTCGCGCTACGCACTGGCGGCAGAAAAGGCCGCGGGTCTGGAGACCGAGGGAATCATGACCGGGTTACGCACCGCGTGCCTGACCGGATACTTCACCTCACGCGCCGCCGGCAGGGGCATCGTGACTCCCCGCGCACCGGTCATCCTCTCCGGCGGCGACCTCGACGAGGCTGTCTCCGAATTGCTCTCCAGCGGCAGGGCTTCCAGCGACGTGAAGGGTGAGACGGCCCCCTCCGGATTCTCCCGCATCGACGCCTACCGAATCGGCGTCCTGGGCAATGACCAAACCTGCGCCAAACGCTTCCCGTAACCGCGGGACCGGACAGCGGCCGAGTCAGAACAGGGCGTTGGCGAGCTTGCGCCGCCCGGCGACCACCGCGGGATCGGCCGGATCAAACAGCTCGAACAGCTCCAGCAGCCGGGCACGCACTTTGGCGCGTTCGTCGTCGCTGGTCACGCGAACAAGTGCGACGAGCCTGTCGAAGGCCGAATCCGGCTGCTGCGAAAGCACTTCCACGTCGGCAGCAGCCAACCCGGCGTCGATGTCACCGGGTGAGGCATCGGCGACATCGACCGCATCCTGAGGGTGGGCTGTCGCCCGGATCAAGAACTCGATCTGACGCACCGACGCGGTTGCCTCGGCCGCGACCACCCCGGTGGCGCCGTCGTCCAGCAGACCTTGATAGGCGGCACGGGCCGCCTCGAAATCTCCGGAGTCGAGCGCATCACGCGCCGCGGCGAGCGCCGGATCTGTACTTTCTTCGGGGTATTCGGACTCCCCGACATCCTCCCCGTCCGGCGCGGTGGCGTCGGGCAGCTTGCCGGCGACCGCGTCGAGGATGGAGTCAAGCCACCGCCGCAGCTGATCGGCGGGCTGAGGTCCCGCGAAGCTGGTGATAGGCCTCCCGGCGGCCACCGCCACCACGGTAGGCACCGCCTGCACACCAAAAACCTGTGCGATCTGCGGACTGGTGTCGACGTTGACCCGCGCCAGGGCCCACTTGCCGCGGTCTTGCGCGACCAGGTCACCCAGAGTGGCGGCCAGTGCCGCCGAGGCCTCGCTGCGCGGCGATCCCAGCAGCACGATGACCGGGACACGATTGGACTGCGCCAGTACTTCGGCTTCGAGATTCGCCTCGGTCACCTCGACGGTCCATGCATCTCCGGCCGAGGGCTCGCGAGGAGCCGTGGGCTCCTGCGCGCGCTGCTTGAGAGCAGAGAGGTCGACAGCTCCGGACATGGCCGCAGCCATCGCGGGACGTGGTCGGGTCACGCTGTCCAGTCTGTCACGGCTCACGGCCTCCGCACTACGGTCCAGCGTCGCCCGCAGCCGCAGACCCCGCGACGGGCAATTTACCCGTCTTATCAGCCCATATGACAAAGATCACACTGCACAATGGGGCAACTCCAGCTAACAGTGCGAGCAACCAGGTGAGCGGACTCCAGCGGTATTCGCGGCCCGCGAGGAAGCCCAACACCAGGTACGCGATGAAGACGATGCCGTGGATCCAGCCGAAGACCTTCACACCGATCTCGTTACCCGGGTCCGGCACGTACTTGAAGAACATCCCGGTGAGCAGACCTGCCCAGCTGATGGCCTCGAGCAACGCGACGGTGCGAAACCTGCTGGCAGTGCTGCGCAGGTCGAAAAGCTGTGTCATGCCCTCAGTCTGCCCGATACAGCGCGCGACACATCATCGATCTACTACGTCGCGTCGTAAATCACACTCGCACGATCAGGGCATCGCCCTGACCGCCGCCGCCGCACAGTGCGGCCACACCGATTCCGCCGCCGCGGCGCTTGAGTTCCTGCGCCAGGTGCAAGGTGATCCGGGCACCCGACATTCCGATGGGATGACCGATGGCGATCGCTCCGCCGTTGACATTGACCTTGGCCGGGTCGATACCCAGGTCTTTCACCGAGGCCAAGCCCACCAGGGCGAAGGCCTCATTGATCTCGACCAGATCGAGCTGCTCGGGGGAAATCCCTTCCCGCTCACAAGCCTTCCGAATGGCGTTGGCCGGTTGCAGCTGCAGGCTGGAATCGGGGCCGGCGACCACGCCATGGGCACCGATCTCGGCGATCCACTCCAGCCCCTCGCGCTCCGCGCGCTCCTTGCTCATCACCACCACCGCGCAGGCGCCGTCGGAGATCGGCGAGGACGACCCCGCCGTGATGGTGCCGTCCTTGCTGAACGCCGGACGCAGCCCCGCCAGCGATGCCGCGGTGGTGTCCGCGCGGATGCCCTCGTCTTCGGCGAACTCGATCGGATCACCCTTACGCTGCGGGATCTGAACCGAGACCACCTCGTCGGCGAAGACACCGTCCTTCCACGCACGGGCGGCATTCTGGTGCGAGCGCGCCGCGAATTCGTCTTGCTCCTCGCGGGTGAACTTGTCGGCGGCGTTGCGCTGTTCGGTGAGGATGCCCATGGCCTGGTCAGTGAAGGCGTCATGCAGGCCGTCGAAGGCCATGTGGTCAACGAGCGTCACATCGCCGTACTTGAAACCGAAGCGGCTCTTGGGCAGCAGATGCGGGGCGTTGGTCATCGATTCCTGCCCACCGGCGACGACAACCTCGAACTCACCGGCCCGAATCAGCTGGTCAGCCAGCGCAATGGCGTCGACACCCGAGAGGCACACCTTGTTGATGGTGAGCGCCGGCACATCCATACCGATTCCGCCGGCAACGGCAGCCTGGCGTGCGGGAATCTGCCCGGCGCCCGCGGTGAGCACCTGGCCCATGATCACGTAATCGACCGCAGACGGCGCCACCTTGGCCTTCTCCAGAGCGCCCTTGATGGCGATACCGCCGAGCTGAGCGCCCGAGAAGTCCTTCAGCGATCCCTGGAAGCGGCCAACGGGTGTACGTGCTCCAGCAACAATCACGGACGTGCTCATCGAATCTCCTTAATACTGCTCGAGTGGACGCCGTTTTCTGGAACGCGTTACCGTTGCGTTATGACGACATCGTCTCCTCTTGATGTTCCCTCGATCCTATCGACCGGTCTGGTGACCGCGATCGACCACGTGGGCATCGCGGTGCCCGACCTGGACGTCGCAATCGAGTGGTACCACGAACACCTGGGCATGATCCTGGTGCACGAGGAGATCAACGAGGGGCAGGGCGTCCGCGAGGCGATGCTGTCCTTCCCCGGCGCCGAACCCGGCAGCTCACAGATCCAGCTGATGGCACCGCTGAATGAGTCCTCGCCGATCGCCAAGTTCCTGAGCACCAAGGGGGCCGGTCTGCAGCAGCTGGCCTACCGCGTCACCGATATCGATGCGCTGTCCGATCAGCTCCGCGCCGCGGGCGTACGAGTGCTGTACGACGAGCCGCGCATCGGCACCGCGAACTCACGGATCAACTTCCTGCATCCCAAGGACACCGGCGGCGTGCTCATCGAGCTCGTCCAGCCGACGCAGTCGCACTAGCTCCAACGCCGCGTCGGGCTCCTATTCGCGCGGTTACTCCAACACGGCGTATGCCAGTGCCGACGGTCCTCCACTCCCCTGTCCTGTCCCTCGGAGACGGGCCACACCACCACATGAGCCACGCCGATCGCGATCTCGTGATCACAGCCGGGACAGCGGTAGATCTTGATCGCGCGTGCCCCGGCGATCCGGCGCACGCGGTAGTCCAGCCCGTCGGTCCCCTGCTCCACCTGGTCGCGGCCGAGGGGCTGCACACCGGCACGGTCGCCAGCGGCACGGTCGCCAGCGGCACGGCGCGGCGGATGTCGGCGGCCCATGCGGTGATTCTATGAGTGGTCGGGCAATTTCAGAACAAACGGAATTCGTCTGAGTCCATTCCCCGCATCGCGTCGTAGTCCAGTGTGAGACACCGGATTCCGCGATCTTCGGCAAGGGTGCGAGCCTGCGGCTTGATCTGCTGCGCGGCGAAGACGCCGGCGACGGGCGCCAGCGTGGTGTCCCGGTTGAGCAGTTCGAGGTAGCGGGTGAGCTGCTCGACACCGTCAATCTCACCCCGGCGCTTGATCTCGACCGCAACAGTCGCACCGTCAGCGTCCCGGCACAGCAGGTCAACCGGCCCGATGGGCGTCATATACTCGCGCCGCACCAGGGTGTACCCGTCGCCAAGCAGCGCGACGTGCTCGGCGAGCAACTCCTGCAGGTGTGCCTCGACTCCATCCTTGACCAATCCGGGGTCGACCCCGAGCTCGTGGGCCGAGTCGTGCTCGATGTTCTCGATGGTGATCCGCAGCTGTTCACCGGCCTTGTTCTCCACCACCCAGACGGTCGAGGCACCCGCTTCGGCAGACTCCTCGTTCTCCGTCTCGACGAGCCAGCACGGCGGGCTCATCCAGTTCAGCGGCTTGTAGGCACGGTCATCGGCGTGCACGCTCACCGAACCATCGGCCTTGATGAGCAGGAGCCGCTTGGCAGACGGAAGATGGGCGGTGAGCCGACCGACATAATTAACGGTGCATTGAGCTACGACGAGACGCACCGGCCCACTGTATAGGGAGTTAGGCTGGCGACAACTATGGCAAACGAGTCGATTCGCGCAGTGTCGCAGCGAGTGGGCCGTGCCCTGGCCACGATCACCGGGCAGACCGGCCGGCTCGAGGCCGGCGACGGGTACGGATCGTGGCTGCTGGGCCGCTATGGCGAAAGCACGCTCATCCAGCGCATCCGCATCCAGCTGATGCTGACCGTGTTCGTGGTGGCCGCCAACCTGATTGGTGTCGCCGTCGTCATCCTGCTGGTGCTCGTGGCCGTGCCCGATCCCAACGTCTTCGATGCGCCCTGGTGGATCCACTTCGTGGTCGTTCCGGTGTACGTCACGCTCGCGGTGCTCGTCGGCGCCGTCTGGGGCACCCGCCGGATCTTCAAGGTGGTGCGGTGGGCACTCGATGAACGGGAGCCGACCAAGGCGGACCAGCGCAACGCGTTCGCAGTCCCGCGGCGACTCACGGTCGTCGAGGCGATCCTGTGGGCGGGCGGCACCGCCCTGTTCACCACGCTCTACGGTCTGCAAAATCCGCTCTACATCCCCAAGATCTTCTTCGCGGTGGGGTTCAGCGGTGTCGTGGTGTGTGCGGCCAACTATCTGTTCACCGAATTCGCGATGCGGCCCGTCGCCGCGCGAGCCCTCGAAGCCGGATACCGCAGAAGGCGACTCGCTTCCGGAATCATGGTGCGCACCATGCTGGCCTGGGTGCTGGGATCTGGCGTGCCCGCCGTCGGCATCATGCTCGCCGGTGTCGGAGCGCTGATCTTCGGCAACTTCACGGTCAACCAGCTCGCGGTGGCGGTCATCATCATCGCCGCTGCGATCCCAACCTTCGGGCTCATCCTCATCTGGATCTCCTCCTGGATGCTCGCCACCCCGGTGAAGGAGGTTCAGTCCGCGCTCAAGCGCGTCGAGCAGAACGACCTGGACGTGAACCTGGTGGTTTACGACGGCACCGAGCTGGGCGAGCTGCAGGCAGGTTTCAACACCATGGCGGAGGGACTGCGCGAGCGCGAGCGCGTCCGGGATCTCTTCGGCAAGCATGTCGGCCGCGAGGTCGCCGCTGCCGCCGAGTTGCAACAGCCCGCGCTCGGCGGCGAAGAACGCCACGTCGCAGTGCTTTTCGCCGATATCGTTGGATCCACCCAGCTGGCAGCCACCCGGCCGGCCATCGAGGTGGTCGCACTGCTGAACCGATTCTTTACCGTCGTCGTCGAAGAAATCGACCGATACGAGGGCATGGTCAACAAGTTCGAGGGCGATGCCACCCTCGCGGTGTTCGGAGCACCCGTTCGGCAAGACCGCCCCGAGAGCCAGGCGCTCGCCGCTGCTCGCGCCATTGCCCGCCGACTACGGGCCGAGGTCCCCGAATGCCAAGCAGGCATCGGTGTCGCCTCGGGGCAGGCGGTGGCCGGAAACGTCGGCGCTCACGACCGTTTCGAATACACCGTGATCGGCGACCCGGTCAACGAGGCAGCCCGGCTCTGCGAGCTCTCCAAAACCGTGCCCGGACACTTGGTGGCCTCGTTAGACACCGTGTTGCGCGCACACCATCGCGAGGCGCTGCACTGGCGTTCCGGCGATACCGTGACCTTGCGTGGCCGCGCCGAGCCCACCGAGCTTGCGGTACCTGTGGCCTGAGGCTGTCGCACCGCGGCCTATTCGGACTGCTTCCACCAGGCTTCGACATAGAGCACCATCGCCACGACGAGTGCGATGAGCACCCACAGCACCAAGGCTTGGTCTATCCATGCTCCCGGTGGCGGCGCCCCGGGCAGGATGTTCCGCAGCGGCACGATCGCGAACAACATGGTGCCGAACCACGTGGTGAGCGGTGGGTGGAACTTCTTCCTCCCCCGGACCGTCTCAATCGCCACAATCAGCGCCATCGTCGGAAGTGTGATCAACACAAGACAGATACCGACATCGAACGCCAGCGTGCCCCGGGCTCGCACCAACGTAATTGTGGTCTGGTCGCCCTTGCCTGCCGGAGCTTGCGACGTCTCCGTCGACACGCGCCATCCGCCCAGGCTTCCGATCACTTCGATACGAGCAGGCACGGTACGTCGCCCTTCACCGTTGCCCACCATGACCTCTGCGCGCAGCTTCTCGGTGGAGTACTCATCGAAGGGCCATGATTGCGCGTCGCCCGTTGCGACCAGAGTGTCGTCCATAGCCGCGGGTAACGTGCCCCGCGGAAAATGCCGCTCCCCATAATCCAGCGATGACACCAAGCGGACGGACATGTCCGCGTTCAACAGGCCAAAGGCGTCAAGGTTCGCCTTCGCGGGCAGCACCACGATCTCAGAATCCAACCGGTTGTTTACGGTCCGCAGATCCTGCAGATCGATGACCACCACAGTCTCGTTGTCCCGGGACAGATCGAGATCGGCCGAAGCCGGCCCCGAATGATGATCCAGCATTCGGTAGATGACAAGAAATCCGACGTAGATGACCAGCACGAGTACGACCGCACCTACGGTGGTGGCCGTCGGCTTCAGTTTGAAGCGCCCCTTCAATGCCTGCACAAGATTCCCATCTCTACCGTCGCGCTATTCGAAAAATCTAACAGCAGAAATGAAAACACCCCCCAGTTTCCTGGGGGGTGTTTCCAATTTATGTTCGGCGGTGTCCTACTCTTCCGTTCCGTGTTGAGAACAGTACCATCGGCGCTGAGAGGCTTAGCTTCCGGGTTCGGGATGGGACCGGGCGTTTCCCTCTCGCTGTGGCCGCCGTAACTCTTTCGTGTGATTAACACACAAGTTATCTGGTGGTGGAGTGTGGTCGTCAAATGACGACGAATAGTGGTTGCGATTTATTAGTAAGTTTTCGGTCGATTAGTGCCAGTTCCCTGAACGTATTACTACGCTTACAGGTCTGGCCTATTGAACCCATAGTCTGTGGGTGACCTTATCCCTCTAAAAGGGTAAGAAACCTGGTCTTGGAATAGGTTTCCCGCTTAGATGCTTTCAGCGGTTATCCTGTCCGAACGTAGCTATCCAGCCGTGCTCCTGGTGGAACAACTGGTACACCAGAGGTTCGTCCGTCCCGGTCCTCTCGTACTAGGGACAGGTTTCCTCAAGTTTCTGACGCGCGCGGCGGATAGAGACCGAACTGTCTCACGACGTTCTAAACCCAGCTCGCGTGCCGCTTTAATGGGCGAACAGCCCAACCCTTGGGACCTGCTCCAGCCCCAGGATGCGACGAGCCGACATCGAGGTGCCAAACCATCCCGTCGATATGGACTCTTGGGGAAGATCAGCCTGTTATCCCCGGGGTACCTTTTATCCGTTGAGCGACATCCCTTCCACTCAGAGATGCCGGATCACTAGTCCCGACTTTCGTCCCTGCTCGACTTGTAAGTCTCGCAGTCAAGCTCCCTTGTGCACTTGCACTCAACACCTGATTGCCGTCCAGGTTGAGGGAACCTTTGGGCGCCTCCGTTACATTTTGGGAGGCAACCGCCCCAGTTAAACTACCCACCAGGCACTGTCCCTGGACCGGATATACGGTCCGAGGTTAGAGGTTCAATACGATCAGAGTGGTATTTCAACGATGACTCCACAAACACTGGCGTGCCTGCTTCACAGTCTCCCACCTATCCTACACAAACCGAACCAAACGCCAATACCAAGCTATAGTGAAGGTCCCGGGGTCTTTTCGTCCTGCCGCGCGTAACGAGCATCTTTACTCGTAGTGCAATTTCGCCGAGTCTATGGTTGAGACAGTTGAGAAGTCGTTACGCCATTCGTGCAGGTCGGAACTTACCCGACAAGGAATTTCGCTACCTTAGGATGGTTATAGTTACCACCGCCGTTTACTGGGGCTTAAATTCTCCGCTTCACCCAAGGGTTAACGGGTCCTCTTAACCTTCCAGCACCGGGCAGGCGTCAGTCCGTATACATCGTCTTGCGACTTCGCACGGACCTGTGTTTTTAGTAAACAGTCGCTTCTCACTGGTCTCTGCGACCTCGTTCAGCTCACGGAGCAAGTCCGGTCACCAAGCGAGGTCCCCCTTCTCCCGAAGTTACGGGGGTATTTTGCCGAGTTCCTTAACCATAGTTATCTCGTACGCCTTAGTATTCTCTACCTGACCACCTGTGTTGGTTTGGGGTACGGGCCGTGTGTGAACTCACTAGAGGCTTTTCTTGGCAGCATAGGATCACTGAATTCGCCTCAATCGGCTATGCGTCACCTCTCAGGCTTAATGACGTCCGGATTTACCTAGACATCGCCCTACGGGCTTGCTCCGGTATAACCACTAACCGGTACAGCTACCTTCCTGCGTCACCCCATCGCTTGACTACTACCACCGAAGGTCCCACGCAGCGGGTTCACGTCGCACTCCGAAGAGATTGATCTAGAACCTTTTGGGTGGTTAGTACCGATGATTCATCATGGGCGCGCACACACGGGTACGGGAATATCAACCCGTTGTCCATCGACTACGCCTGTCGGCCTCGCCTTAGGTCCCGACTTACCCTGGGAGGACTAGCCTGGCCCAGGAACCCTTGGTCATTCGGCGGGCAAGTTTCTCACTTGCCTGTCGCTACTCATGCCTGCATTCTCACTCCCGCACCCTCCACTGCTGGATTACTCCGCAGCTTCGCTGGGTGCAGGACGCTCCCCTACCCATCCATGCCACTGCCCCGAAGGGAATGTATTGCATGAATGCCGCGGCTTCGGCGGTGTACTTGAGCCCCGCTACATTGTCGGCGCACAATCACTTGACCAGTGAGCTATTACGCACTCTTTCAAGGGTGGCTGCTTCTAAGCCAACCTCCTGGTTGTCTTTGCGACTGCACATCCTTTTCCACTTAGTACACGCTTAGGGGCCTTAGCCGGCGATCTGGGCTGTTTCCCTCTCGACGTACGGAGCTTCTCCCCCGCCGTCTCACTGCCGCGCTCTAACTTATTGGCATTCGGAGTTTGGCTGACGTCAGTAACCTAGTAGGGCCCATCGGCCATCCAGTAGCTCTACCTCCAATAAGAAACACGCGACGCTGCACCTAAATGCATTTCGGGGAGAACCAGCTATCACGGAGTTTGATTGGCCTTTCACCCCTACCCACAGCTCATCCCCTCAGTCTTCAACCTAAGTGGGTTCGGGCCTCCACGGCGTCTTACCGCCGCTTCACCCTGGCCATGGGTAGATCACTCCGCTTCGGGTCCAGAACACGCCACTATGGGCGCCCTATTCAGACTCGCTTTCGCTACGGCTACCCCTCACGGGTTAACCTCGCGACGTGTCCCTGACTCGCAGGCTCATTCTTCAAAAGGCACGCCATCACCCCACAAAGGAGGCTTTGACGGATTGTAGGCACATGGTTTCAGGTACTATTTCACTCCCCTCCCGGGGTACTTTTCACCATTCCCTCACGGTACTAATCCGCTATCGGTCACTAGAGAGTATTTAGGCTTACCGGGTGGTCCCGGCAGATTCACAGCAGATTCCACGAGCCCGCTGCTACTCGGGATGAAGTACGAGACAGGTGTCGGATTTTCGCGTACCGGACTCTCACCGTCTGCGGCGGGCCGTCCCAGACCACTTCCGCTAATCACGACACTTTTTTACTGTCCGCCGGCCTGGTAGAACCGGCAAGTACAACTCCCACAACCCCGCACACACAACCCCTACCAGGTATCACATGCATGCGGTTTAGCCATCTTCCGCTTTCGCTCGCCACTACTCACGGAATCACGGTTGTTTTCTCTTCCTACGGGTACTGAGATGTTTCACTTCCCCGCGTTTCCTCCCAAAGCCTATATATTCAGCAGTGGGTAACACGACATCACTCGTGCTGGGTTTCCCCATTCGGACATCCTCGGATCAAAGCTCGGTTGGCAGCTCCCCGAGGCTTATCGCAGCCTCCTACGTCCTTCTTCGGCTTCTAGTGCCAAGGCATTCACCATGTGCCCTTAAGAACTTAGCTAATAAATTGCAAAAACTAACCTCACTCGTAAACGAGCGAGGCTTGTTAGATGCTCGCAACCACTATCCATAAGTCAAAGACCACACCCCACCACCAAGCAGGGTGACAACACAATGTGTTGCCTCAGGACCCAACAGTGTGCCAGCGTTTCAATTCTATTGACAGTCCGACGTTTTGCCGACTACCTATCCACGGGGTGGACAGGATTTATAAAACATATTCACCAAGCGAGTAACCACTACAGAAACTCACTTTATGTTCCCAAGCTCATTCGGCTGGGAAATGGTGCTCCTTAGAAAGGAGGTGATCCAGCCGCACCTTCCGGTACGGCTACCTTGTTACGACTTCGTCCCAATCGCCGATCCCACCTTCGACAGCTCCCTCCAAAAGGTTAGGCCACTGGCTTCGGGTGTTACCGACTTTCATGACGTGACGGGCGGTGTGTACAAGGCCCGGGAACGTATTCACCGCAGCGTTGCTGATCTGCGATTACTAGCGACTCCGACTTCATGGGGTCGAGTTGCAGACCCCAATCCGAACTGAGACCAGCTTTAAGGGATTCGCTCCACCTTGCGGCTTCGCAGCCCTCTGTACTGGCCATTGTAGCATGTGTGAAGCCCTGGACATAAGGGGCATGATGACTTGACGTCATCCCCACCTTCCTCCGAGTTGACCCCGGCAGTCTCCTACGAGTCCCCGGCATTACCCGCTGGCAACATAGGACAAGGGTTGCGCTCGTTGCGGGACTTAACCCAACATCTCACGACACGAGCTGACGACAGCCATGCACCACCTGCACACAGGCCACAAGGGAATACCTATCTCTAGGTACGTCCTGTGCATGTCAAACCCAGGTAAGGTTCTTCGCGTTGCATCGAATTAATCCACATGCTCCGCCGCTTGTGCGGGCCCCCGTCAATTCCTTTGAGTTTTAGTCTTGCGACCGTACTCCCCAGGCGGGGTACTTAATGCGTTAGCTACGGCACGGATCCCAAGGAAGGAAACCCACACCTAGTACCCACCGTTTACGGCGTGGACTACCAGGGTATCTAATCCTGTTCGCTACCCACGCTTTCGCTCCTCAGCGTCAGTTACTGCCCAGAGACCCGCCTTCGCCACCGGTGTTCCTCCTGATATCTGCGCATTCCACCGCTACACCAGGAATTCCAGTCTCCCCTGCAGTACTCTAGTCTGCCCGTATCGCCCGCACGCCCACAGTTAAGCTGTGAGTTTTCACGAACAACGCGACAAACCACCTACGAGCTCTTTACGCCCAGTAATTCCGGACAACGCTCGGACCCTACGTATTACCGCGGCTGCTGGCACGTAGTTGGCCGGTCCTTCTTCTGTAGGTACCGTCACTTTCGCTTCGTCCCTACTGAAAGAGGTTTACAACCCGAAGGCCGTCATCCCTCACGCGGCGTCGCTGCATCAGGCTTGCGCCCATTGTGCAATATTCCCCACTGCTGCCTCCCGTAGGAGTCTGGGCCGTATCTCAGTCCCAGTGTGGCCGGTCACCCTCTCAGGCCGGCTACCCGTCGTCGCCTTGGTGGGCCATTACCCCACCAACAAGCTGATAGGCCGCGGGCTCATCCCACACCGCAAAAGCTTTGCACCACTCACCATGAAGTGTGTGGTCCTATCCGGTATTAGACCCAGTTTCCCAGGCTTATCCCAGAGTGCAGGGCAGATCACCCACGTGTTACTCACCCGTTCGCCACTCGAGTACCCCGAAGGGCCTTTCCGTTCGACTTGCATGTGTTAAGCACGCCGCCAGCGTTCGTCCTGAGCCAGGATCAAACTCTCCAAACAAAATTTAATCCCGACAAAACAACTGTCAAAAGAATTGTTATCGACATAAAATGTCTATATAAACACTGACACACTATTGAGTTCTCAAACAACACATTTAATTTGTTGTGGCTATGAATTCCGGAATTACTTCCTTCATTCTCGCCTTCGCCCTTTCGGGCGACTCGGAAACCGTATCAAGTTCGGTGAACTTGAGTCAAATTCCCGGTTTTGGCTGGTCACTTGCGCACCATCCGATCGCCGACATTCTGGAATTTCTTCCTGAATTCCGACTTCCGCTCTTTCGGGCGGCTGGGAAACCGTATCAAGTTCGGTGAACTTGAGTCAAATTCCCGGTTTTGGCTGGTCACTTGCGCACCATCCGATCGCCGAGATATCTGAATTTCTTCTTCTATTTCGGCTTTCGCCCTTTGTAAGCGGCCCGGGAACCGTATCAAGTTCGGTGAACTTGAGTCAAACTCCGGGTTTTGGCTGGTCAACTGCGCACCAACCTAAGACCGGAATTTCGGAATCGCTTCCTTGTCCCGGCCTCGCTCATTCAGGGCAACCCGACCACTGTACCAAGTCCAATGAACTTGAGTCAACTTCGGGTTCTGGGGGTGGTCAGCGCTAGCTGACCCGCTCGACTTCGGCACCCAGGCTCTGGAGGTTCTCCACGAACAACGGGTAACCGCGGTCGATATGAAAGACATCGTATACCTCGGTGACGCCATCCGCCACTAACCCCGCAAGCACGAGTCCGGCGCCGGCCCGAATGTCCGATGACCACACCGGCGCGCTGGACAGTTGACGGATACCCCGAACTACCGCATGGTGCCCGTCGGTCCGCGCGTCGGCCCCCAACCGCATCATCTCCTCTACGAAACGGAATCGGGCCTCGAAGACGTTCTCGGTGATCATGGAGGTGCCGTCGGCTATCGCTGCAAGCCCAATTGCCATGGGCTGCAGGTCAGTTGGGAATCCCGGGAACGGTAACGTGGCCACATTGATCGCTTTGGGGCGCTCGTACTGAACCACACGAAATCCGTTGTCGTTCTGGGTCACTGTCGCACCGGCATCATGCAGCTTGTGTAGCACCAGCTGCAGGTGCTCCGGATCCACTCCCGTCACCGTGACATCGCCACGCGTCATCGCAGCAGCCAAACCCCAAGTGGCAGCGACGATTCGGTCTCCAATGACGCGATGCTCGGTGGGATGAAGCTTCGGAACACCGATCACCGTCAACGTCGACGTTCCAGCACCCTCTATCTGGGCACCCATCTGGACCAGCATGGTGCACAGGTCCACCACGTCCGGTTCACGCGCGGCGTTGTGGATGGTGGTGACACCATCCGCGAGAACCGCTGCCATCAAGATGTTCTCGGTCGCCCCCACGGAGGGGAACTCAAGCTGAATATCAGCTCCATGCAACGCTTTTGCCTCGGCGACCACGCACCCATGTTCGATGGTGCACTCCGCTCCAAGCTGTCGCAATCCCGCCTGATGCATGTCGAGTGGACGTGAGCCGATCGCATCTCCGCCCGGTAACGCCACCTTGGCACGCCGGCAGCGCCCCACCAGGGGGCCCAGGACACACACCGAAGCCCGGAACTGGCGCACTGCCGCGAAATCAGCCTCGTACTTGGGTTCATCGGGAGAAGTGATCCTGACAACATCGCCCTCTAGTTCCACCGTGGCGCCCAATCCACGCAGGACATCCGCCATCAGCGGCACATCAAGGATGTCCGGACAGTTGGTGATGGTGCTTGTTCCCTCAGCAAGAAGAGCAGCGGCCATCAGCTTGAGCACGCTGTTCTTGGCGCCGGTTACTGCCACGTTGCCGGTAAGCCGGGCGCCGCCGGTCACCAAGAAATGCTCGCTCACGCCCGACAGCGTAGCCGGGTAACGTTTCGACACATGACCGATGAGGCCCCGGACCCGCAACGTGAGCGAGGATCATCGAGCGGCGTGCATCTGACTCGCATCTATACCCGCACCGGAGATGACGGAACCACGGGTCTGAGCGACTTCTCGCGTGTATCGAAGAGTGATCCGCGGCTGGCCGCATACGCCGACTGTGACGAGGCCAACGCCGCCATCGGCGTCGCGGTTGTGCTCGGGAACCCAAGCCAATCGGTCGGTTCGGTATTACTGCAGATCCAGAACGATCTCTTTGACGCCGGCGCGGACCTGTCCACTCCCGTCGTACCCGATCCCGAGTACCCACCGTTGCGGATCACCCAGCCCTATGTCGACCGTCTCGAGCGCTGGTGCGACGAGTACAACGCCGATCTGCCGAAACTGAATTCGTTTGTGCTGCCGGGCGGTACCCCGCTATCCGGGTTGTTGCACGTGGCGCGGACCGTGGCACGTCGGGCAGAACGGTCGGCCTGGGCGGCCATCGACGCCTATCCCGACAGCACCAATGTGCTCACCGCCAAGTACCTCAACCGGCTCTCGGATCTGCTGTTCATCCTGTCGCGGGTTGCCAACGACGGTAAGGACACTCTCTGGAAGCCCGGCGGCCCGGCGCAGCCCGCCTAACGCTCGCGACTGCGGCGCTCCGCACGCGGTGAGGGCCGCGACTCAACCCAGGACATGAATGCGGTCAACGCACCGCGATCCAGGGCCATTTCGTAGGTGCGCGCACCATCGCGCAGCTGCAGCACCACGATCTCGGCCGTCATGATGTCGTACTCGTCACCGCGCGGAATCCGCCGGTCGATGATTTCCAGTTCACGCCGCGAGAGCTGGCGATCGGGCCAGAGCCGCACGCTCGAAAGCCGATAGAACTCGGCCTGAGATTCGCGATAGCGCATCACGCCGTGTCGCCAGCGACCCTCCCCCGCCTCCGGCACATCGCGCAGCAATGCCGCGGTGCCGCCATTGCGCAACTTGAGCAGACGAAAGCTCAATGCAGCCACCGCCAAAGCAAGGACGGCGATGACCGATATCTCGATCATCGCCGTCACGCTCAAAGCGGTATTTCCTTAGTGGTTGGCCGTGTGGGTACTGCTAAACCGTCTGGCCAAGGGCACGCAGACGCGCGCGTCCCTGCGCCGCAACCCGTGGATCCTCAGAACCGGAATCGGTCTTGGCCTTGGACTCGTCGATATCCGCACGAGCCTGCGCGGACTCAACCAGGATGCTCACCTTGGTGTCGGTGATCGACAGGAATCCCCCGTCGATCGCCCACCACAGGTCATCATCGCCCTCGCGCTCAATCTTCACCGCTGCATCGTCCACCAGCTGCGCCACCAACGGAATGTGGTGCGGCAGGATGCCGATTTCACCGGAGGTCGTGCGGGTAAAGACGAATGTGGCCTTACCCGACCAGATCTCACGCTCGACGGCGACAATCTCGACGTCAATCTCGGACATTCAATGCACCTCCTTCAGATAGCTAGTGACGAATTACAGCTTGGCGCCGAGGCTTTCGGCCTTCTTCGCCAAGTCGTCCAGGCCACCGATGAGGAAGAACGCCTGCTCGGGCAGGTGGTCGAACTCGCCCTTGGTGAGCTTGTCGAACGCCTCGATGGTCTCCTTGAGCGGCACGGTCGAGCCGGGCTGACCGGTGAACTGCTCGGCGGCCATCATGTTCTGGCTCAGGAAGCGCTCGATACGACGTGCGCGGCCCACCAGCTGCTTGTCCTCTTCCGACAGTTCGTCGATACCGAGGATCGCGATGATGTCCTGCAAGTCCTGGTAGCGCTGCAGAATCCGGATGACTTCCTGCGCGACGCGGTAGTGCTCGTCACCCACGACGGACGGCAGCAGAATCGTCGACGACGAAGCCAGCGGGTCCACGGCCGGGAAGATGCCCTTGGAGAACACCGCACGAGAAAGCTCGGTGGTGGCGTCCAGGTGCGCGAACGTGGTCGCCGGCGCCGGGTCGGTGTAGTCATCGGCGGGCACGTACACGGCCTGCATCGAGGTGATGGACCGGCCACGGGTCGAGGTGATGCGCTCCTGCAGCTCACCCATCTCGTCGGCCAGCGTCGGCTGGTAACCCACGGCCGAAGGCATACGACCCAGCAGGGTCGACACCTCGGAACCGGCCTGGGTGAACCGGAAGATGTTGTCGATGAACAGCAGCACGTCCTGGCCCTGCTCGTCGCGGAAGTACTCGGCCATGGTCAGCGCCGAGAGGGCGACGCGCATACGCGTGCCGGGCGGCTCGTCCATCTGGCCGAACACCAACGCGGTGTCCTTGAGGACGTTGGCGTCGGCGAGCTCGACCCAGAGGTCGTTGCCCTCACGGGTGCGCTCACCCACGCCGGCGAACACCGAGGTGCCACCGAAGTTGCGGGCGATGCGGTTGATCATCTCCTGGATCAGAACGGTCTTACCGACACCGGCACCACCGAACAGGGCGATCTTGCCACCACGCACGTACGGGGTCAGCAGGTCGACGACCTTGAGGCCGGTCTCCAGCATCTCGGTACGCGGCTCGAGCTGATCGAAGGCCGGGGGCTTGCGGTGGATGGACCACTTCTCGAAGTCGCTGCCGTAGCCCGGCTCGTCGAGGCAGTTGCCCAGGGCGTTGAACACGTGCCCCTTGACGCCGTCGCCGACCGGCACCGCGATGGTGTTACCGGTGTTGATGACATCCACGCCGCGCACCAGACCATCGGTCGGCTGCATGGACACGGTGCGCACCAGGTTGTCGCCCAGGTGCTGTGCGACCTCGAGGGTCAGCGTCTTGGCCATCGCCTCGTAGGTGATCTCGGCGTTGAGGGCGGAGAAGAGCGGCGGCACGGCGTCGCGCGGGAACTCCACGTCAACAACCGGGCCGGTAACGCGAACCACTCGCCCTACGGTCTTGTTAGCAGTTGGTGCGGTCATGTACTCGTCTCTTCCTAATGTTCGCTTGCGGCGGCCGAGGCAAGCGCGTCCACGCCGCCAACGATTTCACTGATTTCCTGGGTGATCTGGGCCTGGCGAGCGCGGTTGGCTTCCAGGGTGAGTCCCTTGATGAGCTCATCGGCGTTGTCCGTGGCGGCCTTCATGGCGCGCCGGCGGGATGCCGACTCCGAGGCTGCCGCCTCCAGCAGCGCCGCGTATACCCGGGTGGCCAGGTAACGAGGCAGCAGCGACGCGAAAAGCGTTGTGGCGTCAGGCTCGAACGAATACTGGGTGGTGGGGCCGGTGGCCTCGCCGACGTACTCGATCTCCATCGGGGCGATCCGCTTGGCCACAGCCGACTGGGTCAGCATCGACTTGAACTCGGTGTAGACGATATGGAGCTCGTCCACACCCAGAATTCCGTCAGCGCCCGGATCGTCACCGTCGTCATCGGCGCCCGACAGGAACGCGTCCACCAGCACACCCGCGATCTGCTGAGCATGTGTGTACTCGGGTCGCTCGGAGAACCCCGTCCAAGACTCGGTGACCGTGCGGCCCCGGAACTTGTAGAAGTTCAGTGCCTTACGGCCGATCACGTAGATCACCGGAGTCTTGCCCTGCTCGCGCAGCAGCGCGAAGAGCTCCTCGGCGACGCGGAGCACGTTGGCGTTGTAGCCACCGCAGAGCCCGCGGTCCGATGACACGATCAGCACGCCGGCCCGCTTGGGCTCGGCCCGCTCCACCAACAGCGGATGATCCAGCGCGGCATCATCGGCGAGCGCGGTGAGCACGTTGGTGATCTCGGTCGCGTACGGCCGGGCAGCCACCACGCGAGCCTGCGCCTTGGAGATGCGCGATGTCGCGATCAGCTCTTGCGCCTTGGTGATCTTCTTGATCGACCCGGCGGATTTGATCCGCCGGCGCAATTCTCGGATTTGTGCAGCCATGGCTGATTACTTCTTGGGAGCCGGCTTGCGGACCTGGACGGTCTCCTGACCGACCTCGGACGCGTCGAGCGCCTCGGCCGCTGCGTCCTTGACCTCCACCGAGCTGCCGTCGGTGGCGGCGAAGCTCTTCTTGAAGTCGTTCACGGCGTCGGTCAGCTTGGTCTCGGTGTCCTCGGAGAACTTCTTGGTCTCCTTGATATCGGCCAGGATGTCGGCGTGTGAACCGCGCACGTGATCAAGGAACTCCTGCTCGAAGCGGATCACATCGCCCACCGGCACCGAGTCGAGGTGTCCACCGGTGCCCAGGTAGATCGCGACAACCTGCTCCTCGACCGGGTACGGCGAGTTCTGCGGCTGCTTGAGCAGCTCGACCAGGCGGGCACCACGCTCCAGCTGGGCCTTCGAGGTGGCGTCCAGGTCGGAGGCGAACGCAGCGAAGGCTTCCAGCTCGCGGTACTGCGAGAGCTCCAGACGCAGCGAGCCGGCCACCTCCTTCATGGCCTTGATCTGTGCGGCACCACCCACGCGGGAAACCGACACACCGACGTTGATGGCCGGGCGCACACCCTGGTTGAACAGGTCCGTCTGCAGGAAGCACTGTCCGTCGGTGATCGAGATGACGTTGGTGGGGATGTAGGCCGAGATGTCGTTGGCCTTGGTCTCGATGATCGGCAGACCCGTCAGCGAACCGGCACCGAGCTCGTCGGAGAGCTTCGCGCAACGCTCCAGCAGACGCGAGTGCAGGTAGAAGACGTCACCCGGGTATGCCTCGCGGCCCGGCGGACGACGCAGCAGCAGCGAAATGGCACGGTAGGCCTCGGCCTGCTTGGTCAGGTCGTCGAACACGATGAGGACGTGCTTGCCCTGGTACATCCAGTGCTGGCCGAGAGCCGAACCGGTGTACGGCGCAAGCCACTTGAAGCCGGCGGCATCGGAGGCCGGGGCGGCGATGATGGTGGTGTACTCCAGCGCGCCGGCCTCGTCCAGGGTGCGGCGCACCGCGGCGACGGTCGAGCCCTTCTGACCGACAGCGACGTAGATGCAGCGCACCTGCTGTGCCGGGTCACCGGTCTCCCAGGCCTGCTTCTGGTTCAGGATGGTGTCGACGCAGACGGCGGTCTTGCCGGTCTTGCGGTCGCCGATGATCAGCTGGCGCTGGCCGCGACCGATCGGGGTCTGCGAGTCGATGGCCTTGATACCGGTCTGCAGGGGCTCGGACACGCTCTGGCGCTGAACCACGGAGGCGGCCTGCAGCTCGAGGGCACGGTTGGTCTCGGCCTCGATGTCACCACGGCCGTCGATCGGCTGGCCCAGCGGGTTGATGACGCGGCCCAGGAAGGCGTCGCCCACCGGCACCGACAGCACCTCGCCGGTGCGCTTGACCTGCTGGCCCTCTTCGATGCCGTGGAAGTCACCGAGGATAACGGTGCCGACGCTGCGCTCGTCGAGGTTGAGCGCCACGCCCAACACTCCGCCCGGGAACTCGAGGAGTTCCTGGGTCATGACCGAGGGCAGGCCCTCGACGTGGGCGATGCCGTCACCGGTGTCGGAGACGATGCCGATTTCTTCACGGGTGGGGTCGGCAGAGAACGTCGCGACGTACTGCTCGATCGCGCCGGAGATATCCGCCGAGGAGATCGTCAACTCTGTCATGGCTTTTCGTCTTCCTGCTCGTCTATCGGGGTAGGTCTAAATAATGGTCAGTTGGGCAGATGGAGTGCGGCGGCCGAGAGTCGGCTGGACAGACTGCCATCGATCTCCTCGTCACCGATGTTGACGACGAGCCCGCCCAGCAGCTCGGGATCCACATCCAGTTGCACCGCGATGGTGCGGCCGTAAATCTGCCCGAGCACCTGGGCAAGCCGTGTGCTCTGTGCATCGCTGATCGGTGCGGCCGACTTCACGTGTGCCACTGACTCGTCGCGCCGGGCAACCGCAAGTTCGGCCACCTCGAGCACGGCGACATCGGCGCGCTTGCCACGCAGCAGACGCACGGTCTGCGCGAGCAGGCTTGTCACGATCAGATTGGACCGACCGGCCAGCACGTTCTTCAGCAATGCCACACGATCGGCGGCAGGCGAGGTGGTGTTACCCAGCAGCGTGCTCAGCTGCGGCTCGCTGTCCAGGATGCGACTGACGCGGAACAACTGGTCCTCGACGTCGTCGATCTGGCCGTCGCGCTCGGCCCGCTCCAACAAGGCGAGACGGGCGATGTGTTCGATCGCGGTGATCAGGTCGTTGGAGGCGGACCAGCGGGCGGTCACGGCCGCACGCACGACCTCGAGTGCAGGCCGTCCGACCTTGGACCCGAACACCGAGTCGACCAGGGCGACCTTGGCGGCCTGCTCGCTGGCATCGACCGGCTCGGACAGGTGCTTGCGTAGCACCAATTCCTTGACGAGAACCTCGGCGACCGCAGTCAGATCATCGGCCAGCGCGTTGAGCGTCAGGCTGTCGAGGGAGACCGCATTGGCCTGGAAGGCCTTCACCTGCTCGGCGAGCGATTCGCGGCTGGCGGCGTGCAGACCCGCACCACCGGCGGCCAACGGCCGACGTTCGGTATTGATACTGCCGGCCATCTGCGACAGCTCATCCAGGAACCGGTCGACAGTGGCGGACTGCGCCGCGGGGTCGCTCACGTGTGAACGAACCAGATCGCCTGCGCGGTTCACGGATTCGGCGCCGAGGTCACCGCGGAGCTGACGGATCAGCTGCTGGCGCTGAAGCAGGATCTGCTCCTGCCCATGCACCTTGATCCGCTCGACCTCGGCATCGGCCTGCTCGCGCAGCTGCTTCGAGATCTGCACGGCATCGGCCTTGGCTTCCTCCGCGATGTGGGCGGCGTCGGCCTTGGCATCCTCGATGGCCTTGGCATGTGCACCCTCGGCCTCGACCAGCTTGTCCGCCGCAGTCTTGCTGTCAGCGAGCTGCTGACGCACCGCGTCCTGCTGCTTGGCCATCAACGTGCGTACCGGCGGCACCACGAACTTGACCACCAGGAACACGATGACAGCGAAACCGATGAGCTGTCCGATAAATGTCGACATCTTTGTTTAGCCTCGCCCTGCGTTCGCTGGTTCCGAAAGGCTCACGCCGAGAACGCGTTCGGCGAGCGTCCGAGACAGGCTCTCGACGCTTGCCGACAGCTCTCCGGAAGTTGCCTCGCCCTGACGAGCCAACTCTTCGGCGGCCTTCGCATTCACGGCGGTCGCTTCGGTGTTGGCCCGCTGACGCATGTCCTCGAGAATTCCGCGTCCCTCGGCTCTGGCCTCGTCACGCACCGCGGTTGCCGCACCGCGCGCCTTGGCCAGCTCGTCCTTGTAGTCAGCCTCGGCGGCGGTGAATTGCTCAGCGGCGTTCCGGTTGTCCTCGACCGTCTTGGCGACCGTGTCCTCGCGTGCCTTGAGCACCTTTTGGATCGGCGGCACCACGAAGGTTCCGATGACCGCCAGGACGATCAGGAAGATCGCCAAGACGACAAAGAAGGTGCCGTTGGGGATGAGGAAGTTGTTCTGCTTCCCACCCTCTTCGGCGGCTTCCGCCGCGACTGCCATGACGGCAGAAGCGACACTGTGCAATTCACCCATGCCGATTAGCTGGCGCCGGGAGTCGCGAAGACGAACAGCGCCATGAAGGCCAGGTTGATGAAGTACGCAGCCTCAACCAGACCGACGGTGATGAAGAACGGGGTGAACAGCCGGCTCTGAGCCTCGGGCTGACGGGCCACACCCGAGATCAGGGCGTTACCGGCGATACCGTCACCGATACCGGCACCGATCGCGCCGCCGGCCATGATCAACCCACCGCCAATGAGGGCACCAGCAACAATTGTCGGGTCCGCCATTTTCTTCCTCCTTATTAAGTGGTAGCTGTGCTACCAGGGTCTATTCAATGTGGTCTGTGTAATTAGTGGTGCTCGTCGTCCAGTTCCATCGACTGGCTGAAGTACAGGACAGTCAGCAGCGCGAAGATGAAAGCCTGGATCAGGCCGACGAACAGGTCGAACGATTTCCAGATGGCGTTGGGCGCCCACATGATCCATGCCGGGAACATCGCGATCAGCGCGACCATGATGCCGCCGGCGAACATGTTGCCGAAGAGTCGCAACGACAGCGAGATCGGCTTGGCCAGTTCCTCGATCGGGTTGATGAACGCCGTCACCCAGGTGTGGCCCTTGAGCAGCTTGATCGGGTGGCCGATGAGGCCGCGGCGTGCAAAGCCCGCGATGTGGTAGCAGACGAAGACGAACAGCGCCAACGCCAGCACGTAGTTGATGTCCGAGGCTGGCGGGGCCAGCAGTTCGGCCGTCTTTCCGTTCTCGTCCGTGTACTGCACGGGAAGCACCGAGATCCAGTTGGACACGAGGATGAAGACGAAGATCGTCACCGCCAGCGGCAGCACGAACGGCGCGATCCTCATGCCGATGGCCGACTCGACCTGATTGCGGAACTGAACGGTCACCGCCTCGAAGAACAGCTGCACCCCATTCGGCACACCGGTCGAGGTGACCTTGGCCCGCAGGAACAGTGCCAGCGCGATCACCACCACCGCGGCCAGCGAGGTGGCAACGATGGTGTCCACGTTGAACGTCAGTTCGTAAGGCCAAAAGTCACCGTGCCAAGTCCAGTGCTTGTGATGGCCAACTTCGATGGCGGCTTCTGCCTGGAATGTCGTAATCATGCTGGGCTTATACCTCCGCCTGCGGCTGATTCACTGAACGGATCCCTTTCCACACCGGCACAGCGGTGGTCAACACCAGCAGCACCTGGAACAACGCGACTCCGAAGAACACCCCAAGACCTGCGGGGCGGAACACGAAGGCGATCACCAGGGCGAGGACGGTGATGATCATCAACCGCGCTGCGGAATTGATGGCCATCTTTTGCTTGCTTGGATTGTCTTGCGCAGTAATGACTTCCGCAGACTGGCGAACGAGGAGAGCGTTCACCAGTCCGAGGCCAAGCCCAGTAACGAAGAAAATGCCGAACTGCCAATGCCCGAGCAGGGCGGAGGCCAGCAGAGCCAGGGCACCGAGCACGCCACACAGAACCGCCAGACGCAACGGGCGAAACGCCAATGCCGGAAGGACCAGCGGGGCGTCGGGCGTTGTCACCTGGGGTGTCACCTCACATCTTTGTCGGGGTGGCGGAACAAAAACTGCATTCGTCGGTTCCAGACCTTATAGGAGGTCTGCGGGCTCGCTGAACTCACCTCAAAGGGCAGCTCCCTGTCGGTCAGTTGATCGGTCCGGCGAACCCCTGGACTGTCTAGACAGACTTTCCAAAAATTGCACCGATCCGGCGTGGCCGGCACCCGTGAGTTTTCGGGTATGGCAGAACCGTATCACATGGTAGAGGGGGTTAATGCACCCCTACTACTTTTCGTCGTACATGACCGGCTCGGCCGGAACCGTCGTCGAACTCCCGTCCAATTGAGCGCCTGAGAGCTGATCGGGTTCTTCGCCGCGCAGCAAGGGCACAACCGTCGCCACGATGGCGATACCGATCGCGCCCAACACCACCGCACCGGCATACCGAGGCTCGAAGAAGATGGTGCTGGCGGCACCGAACGCGATGATGGCCACCCACAGATAGATGATCAGCACCGCCTTGCGATGGGAATGCCCGATCTGCAACAGCCGGTGATGCAGATGCATCTTGTCCGGGCTGAAGGGGCTGCGGCCCGCGCGGGTGCGCCGGATGATCGCCAACAACGCATCCAGGGCGGGCACCAGCATCACCGCGATCACCAGTAGGAACGGTGACAACAGGACGAACATGTCTTTGGCCCCGTACGAGCTCTGCGAGATGGGGCCCGCGGCCGTGGTCGATGCCGCGGCCAGCATGAGGCCGATCAGCATCGACCCCGAGTCCCCCATGAAGATGCGGGCCCGGTGGAAGTTGTGTGGCAGGAATCCGAGGCACGCCCCGGCCAGCACTACCGAAATGACGGCGGGCGGGTAGTACAGGACGTCACCGCCGTGGCTGCGCAGCAGCCCGATCGAGAAGATGCAGATGGCCGCCGCGGTGATGAGCCCCAGGCCTGCGGCCAGACCATCGAGACCGTCCACGAAGTTCATGGCGTTGACGATCGATACCGTCAAGGCGAGCGTGACCAGGATGGACGACATCTGATCCAGCACGATCGTTCCCACCCCACCGAACGGGATGTAGATCATGCTCCAGGCCACCCCCATGGTGACCAGCACGCTGGCGGCCGTGACTTGGCCCGCGAATTTGGTGAGCGCGTCCAGGCCCCACTTGTCGTCGATGAGACCGACGACCATGATGATGCCTCCCGCGACGACCACGGCGGGCATTCCCGAGGAATAGACGAATCCCCTTGTCAGGGCGGGCAGTTGCGAGGCCAGGAAGATCGCGGCACAAACACCGAGATACATCCCGAGGCCGCCCATCCGGGGGGTCGGCTGCAGGTGCACGTCGCGTTCGCGCGGGTAAGCCACCGCTCCCACCCGGGTCGCGAACATCCGCACACCACCGGTGCAGAAGAACGTCGTGATGGCCGCGGTCAGCCCAACCAGGGCAAGCTCACGCAGAGGGACACCCGCACCGCGATCGGCAAGGGCCAGCAGCTCACTCACGCATCCGACCGTACTTCAAGATTCTGTGGGTTCCGCCGACTCGCCGGGACCGACGTCGCCACCAATCACATCGACGATCTGTTCCCGGGTGATCGGCCCCTCCCGCACAACCAGCGGTACCGGCCCGGTGAGATCAACGATGGTCGACGCCGCCCCCAATTCCGCGGTGCCGCCGTCCAGATACACGGCAACCTTGTCCCCCAGTTGATCGCGTGCCTCACCGGCGGTGAGTGCCGCCGGCTGCCCCGAAACATTGGCACTGGAGACCGCCATCGGACCGACAGCGCGCAAGAGATCGATGGCCACCGGATGCAGCGGCATCCGCAGCATGACGCTTCCCTGCGCGTCCCCGAGATCCCAGGACAACGACGGCGCATGCTTCACGATGATGCTCAGCGGCCCCGGCCAGAACGCCTCGATGAGTTCGCGGGCCGCCGACGGAACGGCGAAGACGAGCCCGTCGATGGTGTGCCAGGACCCGACAAGCACGCCGACGGGCATATCCCGGCCTCGCCCCTTGGCGGCTAACAGCGCCGAAACCGCATTGGAATCGAATGCGTCACAACCTAATCCGTAGACGGTATCGGTGGGCATCACCACCAACTCACCCGCCTTAAGCGCGCTCACCGCCGCGTCGACCCCCTCCTGGCGGGTCGCAGCGTCCTGGCATTCGTAGACGGCGGTCACGACCCCAGTCTATGACGCCGGAGATTTGCGGCGTGCGGTGACAAATCTCGGACGGCCTGCCAGGTCGTGTCGCTGCACAACCTCATCGAACAGTCCACTGGCCGTGAACAACTCACGTGTTCCCTCACCGTTGGTGTCGTCATGCTCAACACCGATGTGGCCTCCGGGGGCAAGGAGCCGGCCTGCGGCGGTCACGATTGGCGCGATGACGGTAAGCCCGTCGAACCCCGCAAAAAGCGCCAACGGCGGATCATGCTGCGCCACTTCCGGCTCCAATTCGGCGTCTTCGGGGATGTAGGGCGGGTTGGCGACGATCAGATCGACCGTTCCATCGAGCTCCGTCAACAGCGCGGGTGAGGTCACGTCGGCCTGGACCACCTCGATCGGAGTTCCGGCGGTGTTGCGCCGTGTGTAGACCAGTGCCTGATCGTCAAGCTCGATCGCGAGGATGCGTGCGGCGGGCTCGTCATGCGACAGCGCGATCGCCAGCGCCGCGGACCCTGCACACAGCTCGACGACTGTGGCGTGTGGCGTCAATTTCCCTGTTGCCCAGGCATACAGAGATTCCGTCTCCGGACGCGGGATGAACACGCCCGGGCCCACCGACACCTCGACGGGGCCAAATGCGGCGTTTCCGGTCAAGTGTTGCAAGGGAATCCGCTGCACGCGCGCCGCCACCAGGTCGCGGTAACTCTCGGGGAAATCAGGGGCGAGCTCGGCGAAGCGCAATCGCGTTCGCGAGACTCCGAGCAGATGGGCGGCGAGCTCTTCGGCGTCTACCTGCGGACTGGAAACTCCTGCCTCAGAGAGCGATTCGACCGCCTCGGCGATCAGCTGACGCAACGCGCTCATCTCGCTCACGCCTCCTGAAGGCGTGCCTTCCGATCGGCCACTGCCAACGCATCGAACAGTGCGTCGAGGTCACCGTCGAGCACCTGGTCAAGGTTGTGCGCCTTGAACCCCACGCGGTGATCGGTGATGCGGTTCTCCGGGAAGTTGTAGGTGCGGATGCGCTCACTGCGATCCACCGTGCGGATCTGGCTGGCCCGGCCGGCGGAGGCGTCGGCTTGCGCCTGCTCCTCGGCGAGCGCCTGCAGCCGCGCCGCCAGCACCTGCATGGCGCGGGCCTTGTTCTGCAGCTGAGAACGCTCGTTCTGGCAGGTCACCACGATCCCGGTCGGCAGGTGGGTGATGCGGACCGCCGAGTCGGTGGTGTTGACGCCCTGGCCGCCCTTACCCGAGGAGCGATAGACGTCGATCCGAAGGTCCGACTCGTCGATCTGGATTTCTTCTACCTCTTCCGGCTCCGGATAGACCAGCACTCCGGCTGCCGAGGTGTGCACGCGCCCTTGGGATTCGGTGACGGGCACGCGCTGGACGCGGTGCACACCGCCTTCGAACTTAAGCCGCGACCAGACGCCGTCGGCAGTATCGCCCTTGCTGGCGATGGCCAAGGTGGCGTCTTTGTATCCGCCGAGGTCGGATTCGGTCTCGTCGAGAACGGTGACCTTCCAGCCATGCCGCTCGGCGTACCGGATGTACATCCGGGCCAGGTCGGCAGCAAACAGCGCCGATTCCTCGCCTCCCTCACCAGATTTCACTTCGAGGAGGATGTCGTCACCGTCATGGGGGTCGCGGGGCGCGAGCATGTCCGAGAGCTGCGTCTCCAGCTCGGCGATCGAAGATTCCAGCTCGGTCACCTCGTCGGCGAACGAGGGATCGTCCGCCGACAGTTCACGGGCGGTGGCCAGATCATCGCGGGCGGAGACCAGCTTGCGGTGGGTGGCGACGATCGGCGAGAGCATCGCGAACCGGCGTCCGGCCTTGCGCGCCGCGCCAGGATCCGCGTGCAGCGCTGGGTCGGCCAGTTGCTTCTCCAGTTCAGCGTGCTCGGCCAGCATTCCTTCGATCAGCGGCGTCTCGCTCATGCGCCCTCCTCCCAATGTTCATACCCGCACTTGGTCATACAAAAAACCGACGCCCGGACTGCACAAAGGCAAATCCGGGCGTCGGCAAGGAAGCTATTTGTCGGCTGCGGCCTTGCGCTTGCCGTACCGGGCCTCGAACCGGGCGACGCGACCGCCGCTGTCCAGGATCTTCTGCTTACCGGTGTAGAAGGGGTGGCACTGCGAGCAGACCTCGACCACGATGTGGCCGCTGTCCTTGGTGCTGCGGGTGGTGAAGGTGTTGCCGCAGCCGCAGACCACGTTGGTCTCGACGTAGGTGGGGTGGATACCCGATTTCATTGCTTTTCCTCTGCGTGTTGTGGTCGCCGGGTCGCTTGTGGGCGTGAACCGGAACCCTTCAAAAGGCTGAGAGGCCATTATGCCAGCTCAGTTACGTAGAACCTAAACGGCGCCGACCTGCGCACTATTCCCGATTTCTGAACCCGGCGTACGTTGGGGAAGGAAAGCCGATTCGGGAAGGAAACGCATGAACATCAAGAGATTGATCGTCACAAGCGCATCCGCGGCAGCGATGGGTTTGGCCGCATTCGCCGGCGCACCGGGGCTGGCCTACGCCGACCCCATCACGCCCCCGGCACCGCCGCCCATCCCCCAGGCTCCACCGATCCCCCAGGGAACCGGTGTACCGCCCGTCCCTCAGGCGCCGCCGATTCCGCAGATTCCGTCCATTCCGCAGCCCTGATACTCGCCCGACCTCGGGCATGTAACGGGCATTGACATCCTGTCGATATTCACAACGGCAGCCGCGGCATAACCAACGCGGTGCAGCTGTTGGAAATCGGTACTTCGGTTGAGTCGGGGCGAACCGCCGAGATAATCGGACAGGAGTCGCACGTGAATCTGAAAAGTGTTGTGAGCCAGGGTGTCATCGTTGGCACGTTGACGATGGGAGCGCTTGGGCTGGGCGCCGTTCCGGCGTATGCGCAGCCTCCGGGACAGCCCAGTTACATCCAGGATCATCCCAACCGCCCACACGGCGACGATGACGATGACTGGGGCGGCCACGACGGTTGGCGGAACAACGGCAACTGGCGCGGCAATGACAATTGGCGCGACCGCGACCAGGACTGGCGGGATGACCGCAGATGGCGCGATGACCGCCGGGAATGGCGCGACAACCCGTGGCATTACGACCAGCGTCCACCGTGGGGCTGGGCCCCGCCGCCTCGCGCGGAATGGCGCGGACCGCTTCCAGATCGTTGGGGCCCGCCCCCTGCGGCCTTCGACTACTGGGGATATCGGGTACAGCCGATCTGGGATGACGGTTTCCGGACCTGGGGATTCTGGCTGTTCGGTATCTGGATTCCGCTCGCGTCGATCGGCTAGCGGTCCCGGCCATATGAACCTGCGCGGTATCACCGATACCCGGTGATACCGCGTCAGGCTCTAGCTGTACTGCGGCTCGTCAGCGCCGTTGGAGCCCGGAGTGTTCTTGGAGACCTGGACCAGGAATTCGTAGTTGGTCTTGGTCTTGCGCAGCTGGCTCATCAGCAGGTCGATGGCCTGGTGTGAATCCAAGCCGGAGAGCACGCGGCGCAGCTTGTGCACGATCGCGAACTCGTCGCCGCTCATCAGCAACTCGTCCTTGCGAGTACCCGACGGGTTGACGTCGACGGCGGGGAACACGCGGCGTTCGGCGATCTTGCGGTCGAGCTTGAGCTCGGCGTTACCGGTGCCCTTGAACTCCTCGAAGATGACCGTGTCACCGGTGGATCCGGTCTCGACCATCGCGGTGGCGATGATGGTCAACGAGCCGCCGTGCTCGATGTTGCGCGCCGCGCCCAGGAACCGCTTGGGCGGGTACAGCGCCGTCGAGTCGACACCACCGGACAGGATGCGGCCGGACGCCGGCGAGGCGTTGTTGTAGGCACGTCCCAGACGGGTGATGGAGTCGAGCAAGACCACGACGTCCTTGCCCTGTTCCACGAGACGCTTGGCACGCTCGATGGCGAGCTCGGCAGCCTGAGTGTGGTCTGACGGCGGGCGATCGAAGGTGGAGGCGATGACCTCACCCTTGACCGAGCGCTGCATGTCGGTGACCTCTTCGGGCCGTTCGTCGACCAGCACCACCATCAGATGGCACTCGGGGTTGTTGGCGGAGATCGCGTTGGCGATGTTCTGCATGATCGTGGTCTTACCGGCCTTCGGCGGAGACACGATCAGCGCGCGCTGCCCCTTGCCGATGGGCATGATCAGGTCGATCACACGAGTCGTCAGCTTCTCGGTGGTGGTTTCCAGCCGCAGCCGCTGATTCGGGTACAGCGGGGTCAACTTGGTGAAGTCGGGACGCTTCTTGGCGTCCTCGACCGGGCCACCGTTCACGGAATCGAGGCGCACCAGCGGGTTGAACCTCTGGCGCTGGTTCTGATTCCCGGCATCCGGGTCGCGGGGTACCCGCACGGCGCCGGTGATGGCATCGCCGCGGCGCAGCCCGTTCTTGCGAACGAGGTTCATCGAGACGTACACATCGTTCGGGCCGGCCAGATATCCGGACGTCCGGACGAACGCGTAGTTGTCGAGCACATCCAGAATGCCGGCCACGGGCTGGACGACATCGTCCTCGCGCAGCTCGGTCTCGCCACCCTCGTTGGTGTTGCGATCGCGACCACGACGGCGTTCACGGGTACGGCGACCACGACGGCCCCGGCCCTCACCGTCATCGCCGCGGTTGCCCTGGTTCTGGTTGTTGTCCTGGTTCTGGTTGTCCGGGTTCTGGCTCCCCGAGCCACCCTCACGCCCCGAGTTCTCGGCGTTCTCCGAGTTGCCCCGGCCGCCGTTCTGCTGCTTGCGCTCGCCCTCGGCGTTCTGGTTCTGGTTCTGGTTGCGACGCCGCTCACCGCGTCCCTCGCGAGGCGCGCCCGCCGTCTCGGAGTCCTTGCCCTCACCGGAGTCGGCTTCCGGAGCGGACTTCGGCGCCTCGGCGGGCAGATCGAGTGCGGTCTGAGTGGGCTCGGATCCAGCAGATTCGTTCTGCTCGTTCTGGGCCGGTTCCTTCTGGGCAACCTCGGCCGGTGCTGAGGCCTGAGGCTGCTGGGCCTGGGTGGACTGGTTGTTGTTCTTCGACGCGCCAAGCGCACCCTGATGCTCACGAATGGCGGCGATCAGATCGCTCTTACGCATTCCGGAGGTGCCCTTGACGCCTACTTGGCTGGCCAATGCACGCAACTCCGGCAACACCATCGTCGACAGCGCACCCAGTCCATCACCCCGACGCTCCTTGTTGGAGCGATCAGAGGAGGCTGTGGCGGGCGCCTCGGGGGCTTCCGGGGCGGCTTCGGTCGCGATGAGGTCCGTATCGGTCACGGATTTCCTTTCCTTCCCCCGCCGAATATGGGGCGAGGGTCTCACTTCGGCCAGTCAGGTTGCTGGCCGCGAAGTTCATGCTGCGGGCCCACACAGATAGGGCCACGCGAGGTCCTGAGAAATGGCAGCTGACCATCGACCTTGCCCAATATCGCCGCCTGTCGGCGACGACGGAGGCATCGGAAAGAACTAGGAGAATTTGTGATCGTCCTCGTTCTCGGCGCAGGTGCGCAGAAGCTGCAATTGCTGGGACTGATACCGAGGATAACCCCCAGGTGGGTATCAAGCAACCAGCACCCCCCCGGCGAGTCCCCCGCTCACCAGCCATAACGTCGGCTATCGAACCGACACGCCCGCCGATACGGACATCGTCGCCAGCGAGAAACCTTGATCTTCAGCGTATTTCACCGCGACGTCAGGGATATCACCGGTGGTCAGGGCCAATACCGCAGGTCCAGCCCCGGAAAGAACCGCCGCAACCCCCTGACTGCGCAGGTATCCAAGAACCTCGGCGGACGCCGGCATCGCGGAGGCGCGCTGGGGCTGATGTAGACGGTCTTCGGTGGCCGTCATCAGCAGATCCGGCCGCGCGGTCAGCGCGACGGTGAGTAGCGCCGCTCGGCTAATATTGAACCTAGCGTCTACATGGGTGACAGATTCTGGCAGCAATACGCGAGTGTGTGCGGTGGAGGACTGTTCCTCCGGGATTGCGGCGACAATTCTGATATCGGGGTGCACATCCAGCCGGGTGGCCGCATAGACGGCGGCCGCACCCGTGGTCTCCGACCAGGAGACCACGGCTCCCCCGAGCACGCTGGCCGCCGCATTATCGGGATGCCCCTCGAATTCCGAGGCCAACTGCACCAGCACCTCGTCGGAGAGCACCGGGTGTCCGGCCTTGGCAAGGAGTCCGTTGGCGACGGCCAGGCCGGCAACTGCAGCCGCGGCCGAAGAACCCAAACCCCGCGAGTGTGGAATCTTGTTGCGGCACTGAACGATCAGGCCAGCGGCGGCAGCTCCTCCGGCGGCGAGCCCACGCTCGATCGCCCGCACCACCAGGTGACTGCCATCCAGCGGGACCTCACCGGCACCCTGACCTTCGACAGCCACCTTGAGACCGGATTCGGTTGTACTGACCTCGATCTCGTCGTACAGCGACAGCGCGATACCGAGGCTGTCGAAGCCCGGACCCAGGTTTGCACTCGACGCCGGCACCACGACGGTGGTGATCAGCCCCGCGGGCAGGATTTGGTTCACGCGAGTTCCAGCGCCTCGGCGACCGCGCTCGCCTGCACCGGAATGGGAGTCACCTCGGGCATGCCGCTCAGGGCGTTATCGGGATCCTTCAGGCCGTTCCCCGTCACGGTGCACACCACGGTGGAACCCTTCGGAACCCAGCCGTCGGCAACCGATTTCAGCAGGCCCGCGATGCTGGCCGCCGACGCGGGCTCCACGAACACGCCCTCGCTGGAGGCGACCAGCCGGTAGGCGCTGAGAATCTCCTCATCGGTGACGGCCAGGAACTTGCCGCCCGATTCCTGTTGTGCGGCAACAGCACCCGACCACGACGCAGGCGATCCGATCCGGATGGCGGTGGCGATGGTCTCCGGATTGGCAACCGGCGCCCCGTTCACCAACGGTGCCGCACCCGCGGCCTGCGCACCCAGCATCTTGGGCAACCGGTCCGACAGACCGTCGCGGTGGTACTCGTTGTAACCGCGCCAGTAGGCGGTGATGTTTCCAGCATTGCCGACCGGCAGCGCGTGAATATCGGGGGCGGTGCCGAGGGCATCCATGATCTCGAAGGCCGCAGTCTTCTGTCCCTCGATGCGCACCGGGTTCACGGAGTTCACCAGGGCGATGGTCGGATAGTCCGCGGTTGTCTTGCGCGCCAGCTCCAGACAGTCGTCAAAGTTGCCGTCCACCTGGATGATCCGCGCACCGTGGATCACGGCCTGGGCCAGCTTGCCCATCGCGATCTTGCCCTGCGGGATCAGCACCGCACACGTGATACCCGCCTTGGCGGCGTAGGCGGCGGCGGAGGCCGAGGTGTTCCCGGTCGAGGCGCACAACACCGCGCGCTGGCCACGGGCCAGCGCGTCGGTCACCGCCATGGTCATACCGCGGTCCTTGAACGAGCCGGTGGGGTTGAGGCCTTCGACCTTCAGGTGCACGGTGCAACCGGTGAGCTCGGACAGCCGCTTCGCGGGAAGCAGCGGAGTGCCACCCTCGCGAAGCGTCACGGGCTGCCAGTTCTCCCCGATCGGGAGGCGGTCCCGGTATGCCGCGATGAGGCCGGGCCAAGGGGTATGAACGGTCACTCTTGTGTTCCTTCCAGCCGGATGACACTTGCGACACCCAACACCACGTCGAGGTCGGCAAGTGCAGCAACGGTTTCCGAGAGCGCAGCATCGGTGGCCTTGTGAGTGAGCACCACCAGACGGGCGCCCGTCTCGTCGACCTCGCCCTCCTGCCGGACGGTGGCGATGCTGACTTCGCGCTTGGAGAACTCGGCGGCAACGGTGGCCAGCACACCGGGCTTGTCGGCCACGCGCATACGCACGTAGTACCGGGTCGGGATGAGACCGATCGGCGCAATGGGCAGCTGTGCGTACCGGGATGCCCGCGGACCGCGTCCGCCCTGCACCCGGTTGCGCGCCGCCATCACCAAGTCGCCGAGCACGGCCGATGCGGTCGGCGCACCGCCGGCGCCCTGGCCGTAGAACATCAGCTCGCCGGCGGCCTCAGCCTCGACGAAGACCGCGTTGAACGCTCCGTTGACGCTCGCGAGCGGATGGGTCAACGGCACCAGCGCCGGGTACACCCGCGCCGAAACTCGTTGGTTTCCACCGGCGTCCGTAAGCCGTTCACAGATAGACAGCAGCTTGATGGTGCACTGCAGGGCTCGCGCCGACTCGAAGTCGTCGGCACTGATCTTCGTGATGCCCTCGCGGTATACGTCGTCGGCACTGACCCGGGTGTGGAAGGCGATCGACGCGAGAATGGCGGCCTTGGCCGCAGCGTCGTAGCCCTCGACATCGGCGGTCGGATCGGCCTCGGCGTATCCGAGCTCCCCTGCCTCGGCAAGTGCGGTGTCATAACCGGCCCCGGTGGTGTCCATGGCAGACAGGATGTAGTTGGTGGTGCCGTTGACGATGCCGGAGACCCGAATCACCGAATCGCCGGCCAGCGATTGGGTCAAGGGCCGGATGACGGGAATGGCACCGGCCACCGCAGCCTCGAAATAGAGGTCAACCCTTGCCTTCTCGGCAGCTTCGGCGAGCTCACCGGCAGACTGGGCCAGAAGCGCCTTGTTGGCGGTCACCACCGACTTGCCCGCGTTGAGTGCACCCAGGATGCCGCGCCGTGCGGGTTCCACCGGACCCATGAGCTCGACGACGATGTCGACATCGTCTCGTGAAACCAGCGCGTCGATATCGTCGGTGAGCAGCTCGACCGGAACACCGCGGTCATCGGCCACACGGCGCACACCGATACCGCGAATCTCCAGCGGCGCACCGATGCGGGCCGCGAGGTCACTCGCGCTGCTTTCGATGATCCGCGCTACTTCACTGCCGACGTTGCCCAGGCCCAGGATCGCTACGCCTATCGCGTCACTCATTCACTTACCTCCAAACTCACCAAATCCTCGACGGTCTCCCGCCGCAGGATCAGTCGCGCCTCGCCGTCCTTGACGGCGATAACCGCCGGACGGGTCAGCAGGTTGTACCGGCTGGACATCGAGTAGCAGTACGCACCGGTCGCGGCGACCGCCACCAGGTCGCCGGGAGCCACGTCCTCGGGCAACCACGCGTCCCTGACCACGATATCGCCGCTTTCACAGTGCTTTCCCACCACCCGGGACAGCACCGGTGCGACGTCACTATCGCGGGAAACCAGCTGCGGGTGGTACTCGGCCTGATACAGCGAGGTGCGGATGTTGTCGCTCATCCCGCCGTCGACGCTCACGTAGCGCCGCTGCCCGTTGGACAGGATCACGTCCTTGGTGGTGCCCACGCGGTACAGCGTTACGGTGCCGGGACCGGCGATGGCCCGGCCGGGCTCGATCACCAAACGCGGCTCGGGCAGGCCCGCCAGCGCCGACTCGGTGCGCACGATCACGCCCAGCTTGGCCGCCAGATCCTCGATGGGAGGCGGATCGTCGGACGGCACATAACTGATGCCGAGGCCGCCGCCGAGGTCGATGATGTTGAGCTGCGCGGTCTTCTCGGTACCGAACTCGGCGACCACGTCGCGCAGCAGCCCGATCACCCGGTGCGCGGCGACCTCAAACCCGTCGACATCGAAGATCTGCGAACCAATGTGGCTGTGCAGTCCCACGAGTCGCAGGTTGTCGGTGGCGAAGACACGTCGCACGGCCTCCAGTGCCTGCCCACCGGCCAGGGACAACCCGAACTTCTGGTCCTCATGCGCGGTGGAGATGAACTCATGGGTGTGCGCCTCGACACCGACGGTGACACGCACCAGAACGTCTTGCACCACACCGGCACTGCCCGCGATCGCGTCCAGTCGCTCGATCTCGATCATCGAATCGACGACGATGTGTCCGACGCCTACCTGCACCGCCTGGGCGAGCTCCGCCTCAGATTTGTTATTACCGTGCAACGCGATTCGCGCCGGAGGGAACTCGGCGCGCAGCGCGATGGCCAGCTCGCCCGCTGAGCAGACGTCCAGGCCCAGCCCCTCATCCTTGATCCACCGCGCGATCTCGGTGCACAGGAACGCCTTCGAGGCGTAGTGCACGCGCGCAGCGCCACCGAACGCCGCGGCCATGTCGCGGCAGCGCGATCGGAAGTCGTCCTCGTCGATGACAAAAAGCGGCGTGCCGTACTTCTCGGCGAGCTCGGAGACGGTGAGACCCGCAAGGGTCACCTCGCCGTCGGTGCCGCGAGAGGCATTGCGGGGCCATACGTTCGGTGCCAATTCGGTCGGATTGGCCGGAGGTGCGCTGCTCATGGCGGTGTGCTGTTCCCCTTCTGCGTGGCGGGGGCCTGCCGGGTGTGCGCTCACATCCGCTCCGGTGCGCTCACGCCGAGAATGTCCAGGCCGTTGGCGATGACCTGCCGGGTGGCAAGGCATAACGCTAGGCGTGCCGCGTGTAGATCCCCCGGTGTTTCGTCACCTTGCGGGAGCACCCGGCACGAGTCGTAGAACCGGTGGTAATCACCGGCGATGTCTTCCAAATACCTTGCGACGCGGTGCGGTTCACGCAGCACCGCGGCGTTTTGCAGAATGCGGCCAAACTCGCCGAGCCCCCGGATCAGCGCACCCTCCTTCTCATGGGTGAGCAGTTCGAGATGATCGGTCGAGTGCCGTAGGCCCAGATCCGCGGCATTGCGCGCCAGTGCACAGAGCCGTGCGTGCGCGTATTGCACGTAATAGACCGGGTTCTCACTAGACGCGGAGGCCCACAGCTGCAGATCGATGTCGATCGAGGTGTCCACCGAAGACCGGATCAACGCGTAGCGCGCAGCATCGACTCCAATGGCGTCGACCAGGTCATCGAGAGTGATCACGGTGCCCGCACGCTTGGACATCCGCACCGGCTGACCGTCGCGCACCAGGTTGACCATCTGACCGATGAGCACCTCGACGCTGTCGGCGTCGTAACCCAATGCCGCCGCAACGGCTTTCAGGCGTGCGATGTACCCGTGGTGATCGGCACCGAGCATGTAGATACACAGGTCGAAGCCGCGCTCGCGCTTGTCGAGGTAGTAGGCGATGTCACCGGCGATATAAGCAGGATTGCCATCACTCTTGATGACAACGCGGTCCTTGTCATCACCGAAGTTGCTCGAACGCAACCAGGACGCGCCATCCTTCTCGTAGATGTTGCCGGTCTTACGCAGCTGCGCGATGGCCTCCTGCACACGTCCCGAGGTGTGCATCGAGTCCTCATGGGTGAAAACGTCGAAGTCCGTGCCGAACTCGTGCAGCGACTTCTTGATGTGGGTGAACATCAGGTCCACGCCGATTTCCCGAAAGACTTCGGCAGCCTCGGTCTCCGGCAGCGCGAGCGCATCGGGACGCCGAGTAAGGACCTGCTTGGCGATATCGGCGATGTAATCGCCGGCATACCCATCCTCGGGAGCTTCCTTGCCCTCGGCCGAGGCGATGAGCGAGCGGACAAACCGGTCGATCTGCGCGCCATGGTCGTTGAAGTAGTACTCGCGGGTGACCTTGGCGCCCTGGCGGGTCAGCAGGCGGCCCAACGCGTCGCCGACCGCGGCCCACCGGGTGCCCCCGATGTGAATCGGGCCCGTCGGGTTGGCCGAGACGAACTCCAAGTTGATGGTGTGCGTGCCCTGCGCATCGGAATTGCCGTAGTTCTCGCCCGCGTCCAAGATGTTCGCGACGATGGTGCCCTGTGCGTCGGCGGCGATCCGCAGGTTCACAAACCCAGGTCCGGCAATCTCCGCGGCAGCGATCGCGTCGTTGGCGACGAGGGCATCGACGAGCCAGGTGGCCAGGTCACGCGGGGCGACGCCGACCTTCTTGGCGACCTGCAGGGCCACGTTGGTGGCGTAGTCACCGTGCTCGGGATTACGGGGCCGTTCGACGGTCACGGTGTCCGGTAGCGCCGACGTGTCCAGACCTCGCTCGTCCAGCACCGTGGTAGCGGTGGAACGTAGCAGGTCGGCGAGGTCGGCGGGAGTCACGGCGATCATCCTATGGGCTCGGGTATCCAGGCCCCGAATCCTTTACCCGCGACCGAAACGGTGGTCGGGATGCCGGTTGGGATGCGCTAGGCTGTCCCCGCTAGTCTTTCCAAGCCCTGACGCCCTCGTAGCTCAGGGGATAGAGCGTCTGCCTCCGGAGCAGAAGGCCGCAGGTTCGATTCCTGCCGAGGGCACACAATTATTCGGCCGCGGGACTTTCCGCCGCGGCGGCAGCAGCCTCACGAACCTGCTGCTTCTCCACCTTCACTCGGCGTCGCCAGTTACGCACCACGAAGAACGTGACGAGCAGGAAGATCACCAGCGCCACGGTCGCCCCGATGGCCGTCGCTCCCCGGAAACCGGGCGCTTCGACGTCCAGCACACGCTCACCGGCATGTGCGGAATTGCTGGTGCCGAACACGATCGTCAGGGTCATCAGGTTGGGCACCGCGACAATGACGGCGAGCAGTGTCAGCACCCCGGCGAAGAAGGTCCCGCCGCGGCGACCCCGTATCAAAAATGCCCACAGCGCGAGCAACAACGGTATTCCGGTGCACAGCAGACCGAGCGTGAGCCCGCTGCCGATCCCCTTGGTGAAGCTGCCGTGACCGGACATATCGGCGATGCGTTGTGCCCACCACCGCGGGATGAAGGCCGACAGTGCGAAGTACACGGCAACCAAGGTCAACAACAACGCAATGACCGCGATCACGCGACCGCGCCACCTCGCCCAGACCGACTCCTTGCCCACAGGCCCTGCTTTGCCACTCCCAGCCATGGGAAAAGGCTATGCCAATAGAATTGAGTTCGTGCGCCAGAAAGCAGTGTTCGGTCTGATTGGTCTGGCATTGACGCTGTGCTGGGCGCCGGTGGCGAATGCTGACCCGATTCCGGTCTGCCCGTTCAACCAGCCATCAGGGTGGAACGGGCAGCAATGTTTCCCGCAGCCATGCGTTCCGCCGTACGCGCCGGGGGTCCCGCCGTGCTTCATGCCGCCGCCGACAATCGCGCCCCCGACGATGGCGCCGGGCGGCATCCCTCACTGATCGACTCAGGCCGCTGACGGCGTACGTGGACGGCGCCGGGCGTACAGCAGCGATAACGCAAGCACTACGAGCCCCGCGACCGCCAGCGCCGCGCCGACCAGAGACGGGGCGCGGTAGCCATACCCAGCGGTGATGACCAGGCCCCCGAGCCAGGCTCCGCCGGCATTGGCGATGTTGAGCGCGGAATGGTTCAGCGCGGCGGCCAACGTCTGCGCGTCGTCTGCCACATCCATCAAACGGGTCTGCAGCGCGGGCACCAGTGACGTTCCGGAGACTCCCACGGCGAACACCAGCACCAGTGCCGCCCAAGGATTTCGCGACACCGCCGCGAAAATCACCAGCATCACGGCGACCAGCACCAGGCCGATAGCGATGGCCCTGACGACACTGCGGTCCGCCATCCAGCCGCCCAGCACGTTTCCGGTGACCATGCCGATGCCGTAGAGCGCCAATGCCAGCGGGACGAGGGCCCTCGACAGTCCGGAAACGCTGGTGAGTGTGGTGCTGATGTAGGTGTAGAACGCGAACATGCCGCCAAAGCCCACGATGCCGATGAGCAGGGTGAACCACACCTGAGCGCGTCGCAGCGCGCTGAGCTCTGTTAGCGGATTCGTGATCTTCATATCCGTCAGCCCTGGCAAGAACCGCAACAACGCCGCGACCGTGACCACGCCGATGACCGCCACGACGGCGAAGGCCGAACGCCAGCCCACCGTGTTACCCAGCCAGGTGGCCACCGGAACACCCACGACATTGGCCACCGACAAACCCAGCATGGTCTGCCCAACCGCCTTGGCACGCTCCCCTGGGCCGGCAAGATGCGCGGCCACCAGTGCCGCAACGCCGAAATACGCGCCGTGCGGCAGCCCGGCGACGAACCTGGAGGCGATCAGCGCCGCATAACCCGGCGCGAAGACGGTGGCCGCATTGCCGATCGTGAACGCGATCATGAGCGCGATGAGCAGGGTCCGACGCGAGGCCCGGGCGGTCAGTGCCGCGATGATCGGTGCACCCACGACCACGCCCAGCGCATAGGCGCTGATGACGTGTCCAGCCTCAGGCTCGGTGACACCGAAGCCATGTGCGATGTTGGGCAGCAGCCCCATCGCCACGAATTCGGTTGTCCCGATCCCGAATCCACCTATAGCAAGTGCGAGAATCGCGCCTCGGCGAGTGCGTGGTGACACCGGCGACTCGGGCTGCACGCGTGAATCGACAACGGCAGTCATGAATAGGGCTCCTGTGCGGTATGCGGCTAGATGCGCACATCGATGAGCGCCCTGATCGGTCAACCACCGATTCTGCCGGGTTCATTCCCTTCAGGCGAACTGTGGTCGTCCGGTAGTTGTCCGCAGTCGTCAGCGGAACGGGCTGGTGATGTCGCGCATGAACTGTCCGATGTTGGTCGGCGCATCACCATCGGGGAAGCTCGCGGTGGCCAGCACATTGCCCCCCGCGTCGGTGAAGTTCCGGCCTGCGCGCTGTTGATGGGTCGAGTTCGTTACCAAGATGATTCCCGAGGCACCCGCCTGTTTGGCCAGCGGCACCGAGAACTGCGCATTCTGCACCGTGCTGTTGGCCCGGGGCTCCACGATGATGCGATCGGATGGATAACCAAGGCCGACAAGCATATTGCGCATCTGCTCGGCCTCCGACACCCCGTTTTGCGGATTACCTCCGGTCACGATGATGAACGAGTTCGGGAACATATTGGCGATCGCCCTGCCCGTCGCGACCCGCTGATACAGCTTGTCCCGCATCGAGCCATCGGGCTTGAGGCCGTACCCAAGGATGACCACGGCCGGCTTCGAGAAGTCCTTGCCCGCCGCCATGGGCTCGGAGCTCGCGACCGCGGGAGTGCACAGCGCGAGAACGGCACCGACGACCAAGGTGGTCGCCCATCGAGTGATCAATGCGCCCTCCAAGTCTCAGTGACTCCTGCGACAGACGAGATACATGGTGCCAGAGTTACCCCTGTCAAGTCGACCCGCCGGTGAAATCTCCCGCGATTCCCCCTGGTGTGACCGACATGACAGAGGTAGGCTGAGCTATAAGACACATGTCTACTAACACCACAACGCCGTGGAGGGTGACGTGACCGAAGCCTCAACCATCGACCGAGAAGCCGATACGCCCGAGCCGACCGCTCCCCCGCTCGTGGCACTTCCCAAGCTGGCCCAGGGCATCGCCTTCGTAGCCTCCCGGCGATGGACCACCAGCAGACTGGCCAAGAAGTACGGCAAGGTCTACACGATCAACATTCCCAAATTCGGGTACACGGTCGTGGTGGCGGACCCAGATCTCACCCGGCAGGTGTTCACCACCAGCACCGAGATTCTGGGCAATATCCAGCCCAACCTGAGCCAGCAGCTCGGACCCGGATCAGTCTTCGCCTTGGAGCGCAACGAACACCGGCATCGCCGCAAGCTCCTCGCACCAAAGTTTCACGGCAAGGCCATGATTCAGTACGAGCAGATCATCGAGGAAGAGACGCTGCGCGAATGCGCGTCATGGCCAGAGGGTCAGCAGTTCCAGACCATGGAACCGATGATGCGGATAACCCTCAACGCCATCTTGCGCGCGGTCTTCGGCGCCGACGGAGCCGAGCTGAACGTGCTGCGCGAGCTGATTCCACCGTGGGTGGTACTGGCGTCTCTGACCACCCGGGTGCCGCAACCGAAACGAGTCTATGGGCGGTTCAGTCCGTGGGGCCGATTGAAGGCCTACCGCGCGCGGTACGACGAGGTGATCGCACTTCTCATCGACAAGGCGCTCGCCGCACCAGATTTCGAGGATCGCACCGACATCCTCGCCCTGCTGTTGCGGTCCACCTACGACGACGGCACCACCATGTCGCGCAGCGATGTCTCCGACGAACTACTCACTCTGCTGGCGGCCGGCCACGAGACCACCGCCACCACTCTGGCGTGGGCCTTCGAACGGATCACCCGTCACCCACAGGTGCTGTCGCGCCTGGCCGAGGAGGCCCAGACCGAGAACAACGAATACCGCCAGGCGACAATCCTTGAGGTACAACGCAGTCGGCCGGTCATCGATTTCGCGGGGCGTCACGTGCTGGCGCCCTACGTCGACATCGGGCCCTACCGAATCCCCCAGGGCCACTCCCTGGTGGTGAGCATCAATTTGATGCATGACGACCCGGCGGCTTTCCCCAGCCCCGAGCGTTTCGACCCGGAACGCTTCACCGACGCCAAACCCGGCAACTCGTGGGTTCCCTACGGCGGCGGAACCCGGCGCTGCGTCGGTGCGGCCTTCGCCAACATGGAGATGGACATCGTCCTACGGACCGTGTTGCGGCACTTCACCATCGAGACCACGACGGCACCCAACGAAAAGTGGCACTCACGCGGGGTCGCCTCCTGCCCGAAGAACAACGGGCTCATGACGGTGCGGCGCCGCTGACATCCTCAGGCAAGCCTGCGCAGTTCAGCCTCAGGGATGCCGTTTACGCAGCTGCATGAGGATCTCACCCTCGGGCCCTCCGGTGAAGGTCACCTCGCGGCGCGGCTTCTGGCCCGGCACCATTTCCAGCTCGTATTTCTGGGCCAGCGACGCGATTCCGATGATGGCTTCCAAGTTCGCGAAGCCCGAGGCAATACACATGCGCTTGCCCGCCCCAAAGGGCATGTGTGCCTTGCGCTGTTCGGGCTGCAAGTTCTCCTTGAGGAACCGCGCGGGATCGAAGGTCCTGGCGTTCTCCCACACCCGCTCGTTGTGGTGGATGCTGTCGATCAACACGGTGACGGTGGTACCGGCCGGAATCGGGTAATCACCCAGCACGTCATCTGCCTTCGCAGCACGCGCCAATCCCAAGATCGGCGGGTACACGCGCATCGCCTCATTCAGCACCGCGGCGGTCCATGGCAGATTGTCGACATCCGCGGCAGTGGGTAACCGTCCACCGAGCACGCGGTCGACCTCTTCGCCGAGTTTCGTACGCGCATCGGGATTGCGGGACAACAGATACCAGGTCCACGCGAGCGCGGCAGCGGTGGTCTCAAAGCCCGCACCGAGGAAGGTCATCAGTTCATCGCGGATCTCCAGATCCGTGTACCTAGCGCCCGTTTCGGGATCTTCGGCGGCCATCAACAGCGCCAACAGGTTGTCCTGCCTGGTGATCCGGCCGGAGTGATGATCGGCGATGAGCTGATCGATGGTGCGCTCCACCCAGCGCAACCCCCTCATGGTCCGGGGCGCGGCCACCGACGCGCCGATACGCAGCGCGCGTATGGCCAACCGCGGGGTGTGTGACGCCAACTCGTCGGGGCCGTGGGTGGCAAGCTTGTCCACGAACCAGCGCAGCGGCGGCGCCGCCCCCACGATGTAGCCCACGCCGAAGAGCTTGAGCAGGCGTGCGAAGTTGATCCGCATCTTCTCGGCCATGTCGCCGGACAGATCGATACCGAACATGGTTTGCGCGACGATATCCATGGTCAGGTAGTTCATCTCGGCGGTGACATCGACCGCTTTCCCCTGGGCGTACAGCTCGTCCCACCGGGCGAGGGTGCGCGCGCTGGCCTCGGCCATCTGTGGGGCGAACAGATCGACCTGACGCTTGGCGAAGATCGGCTGCACCAGCCGACGATTTCGGTTCCAGAGTCCCTCGTTGAGATCGGTCACCAGCCCGCGGCCGAAACCGACTGCCAGCAGATCGTATTCGGCGCTCTTGATGTAATTGTCCTGATTGGCCACCAGCACATGACGGGCCAGTTCCGGATTGCGGACAATCACCGTCTTACGCATGGGTGCCCGCGCGACGATGACGTCATCCTGCCCAGGCAGGTCGGCGAGGTACTCGGAGATGGTGTGCCGGTAGGTGGACCAGACCGCCCCGAGTGCGAGACGCCACGACTTCAGATAGCCGACCTTGGTGTTATGCCACCGCAGGAAGGTCGGCCCGCCCGGATAGAGGTCGTGGTTGACCGGACATTCACGGGCCGCCGTGGCGACCGGCGCGGAAAGGGGTTCTGGCTGCAACGCTGGAGCCGACACGGTTAGACCCTTTCCTGCTCGGAGACGCCGTCGCGCGCCTCGTCAACCTCTGATCCGGAAGTCACCTCTTCCGCCACGGCGTCGTTCTTGTCATCGGCCCCAGCGTCGGCAGCGTCATCGTCGTGGTCCTCGTCATCGAGGTCGACGAGTTCGCCTTCCTCGGCGTCGTCGTCGGCCGCGTCGTCCAGATCTGCATCAGCCGAGGCGCCCCAGCGCTCATGGTCAGCTCGGGCCCTCTTGTTGGCCTCCGCGATTTCGAACCCGTCGGCCACAACGCCGCTCAGCTCCTGCCCAACTTCTCCCACCGTCCGCGTGATGATGCGGATGATCCGGCCGACACGAGACCCGACCGACTCCACGACCTCCTGGACGACGTTGACGTTGCGCTCTACACCATGCTGCACTGCCCCTTCGAATTCGGTGGCCAAATAGTGAACAATCGTGCACTGAGATCAGTGTGCGTAACGTAGATGAACCTGTCAATACCAGGCCTCAACACGGCTTCGAACAAAAGAAACCAATCGATAAGAGCACGACCGTACACTGACAGGTATGCGCCATAGCCGTGCTGAAAAGAAGCTGCATACCCGCCGCGCATTGCTCGACGGGACCTTGGATCTGCTCAAGGTGCGTGGCTTCGCCGCCGTGAGCCTGCGCGAGGTGGCCAAATCCGCGGGTTTGGTTCCCACGGCGTTCTATCGGCATTTCGAATCGATGGAGGACCTGGGCACGGTCCTGGCCGAGGAGAGCGTTCGTGCGCTTCGCGACACCTTCCGTCAGGCCCGGCGCGAGGTGGGCAGTGACAACCCTGCCAAAATTCTCGGACTCATGGTCGACCGGGTGAGCGAGCATGCGAACAACTTCCGGTTTCTGGTGCGTGAACGTCATGGCGGCTCGCCGCAGGTTCGGCGTGCCATCAACAACGAGATGCGCATGCTCACCAACGATGTCGTGGTCGAGCTCGCGCGCAATCCCGCAACAAACCACCACACCACCGAAGATCTCGAGATCGCCGCCGAACTCATCGCCGGCTCGATTCTCAACACCATCGGCATGCTGGTGGATACCGATCACCCCAGCGACGCCGACGCGCAAGCGGCCCTCAACCGTGCGCTGCGCCAGTTAGACCTGGTCACCAGCGGGCTGGCTCACACCGGCAGCGTCACGACCGTCATTCCGAAGCCGACTGCTGCCGGTGCACAGGACGAATCTTCTGCCACAACCAGAGTCCCATGAGCATGCCGACCGCATCGGCAAGCACATCAAGCAGACTTCCGTCCCGGCGTGGAACCCACAGCGCCTGAATAACCTCTGAACACGCAGCGAAGGCCAGAACCCAGGCCAGTGTGAACCTTTCACCGATCCTTGCGAATCGCGAGGACACTGCCAGCATCCCGAAAATCAGAAAATGCACCACCTTGTCCGCCCCGGGCGGTCCGGACGGGACTGCGCTGCCGGGCGTGAACAACAGCAGGCACGCGATCGCCAAAGCACACACCAGGGTGAGCCAGCGAAAGCACGGAAACCACGAACGAACTATGCGAATCATCGTGACCCATATTGCCGCTTCGGTTCTGGGTGATTCAAAGCGATGCCGTCAATGGGCATGCTGCGTACAACGAAGACATGACCTCCGCTCCGTCAGTCCTCGAAATCCGCGCACTGCCCGGCACCGAGACCTACCGGAATCTGCTCGCCCAGGTCGCCGACGGGGCACGAGAACGTGACCTTGACGACGAGAATCCCTTCGACCAGGTTCGGCTGCTCAAGGAAGCGGGGATCGGCCGGCTGCGTATCCCCGTCGAACTCGGCGGCGCAGGACTTTCTGTGCGGCAACTCTTTTCCGCCATTATCGATATAGCGCAGGCCGACCCCATCGTCGCGCACATCTTCCGCACTCACTTCTGGTTCGTCGAGGAACGGCTGCGCACGCTTTCCGATTCCACGTCGGCCGCCTGGCTGACGAAGGTGAACGAAGGCAACCTGTTCGCCAATGCATTCAGCGAGAAGGGGACCTTGGCCGTCGGAAGTCTGGTGTTCAACACCCGTCTACTGCCGGCCGGTGACGGATATCGGTTGAATGGCGAGAAGTTCTACAGCACCGGGACCTTGTTCGCGGACTACCTGACGGTCACCGCAACCACCGACCACGATTCGATCGCATCGGTCATCGTCCCCGGCGATCGCGACGGGGTGCGGCTGGTGGACGACTGGGATGGGTTCGGCCAGCGACGCACTGGTACGGGCACCACGATCTTTACTCAGGTCGATGTCGCCAGCAACGAAATCCTTTCCGACACACCGTATGACGCGGCCCCCGTGCCCACCACGCAGTATGCGTCGTTGCAGCTCTACATCCTGGCGATTGTCGCCGGAGTGCTGCGGTCGGTCGTGGATGACGGCGCGGCACTGCTGCGTTCCCGGCAGCGCAACTTCAGCCATGCTCTCACCGAACGCCCTGTTGATGATCCGTTGTTACAACGCACCCTGGGCGAGCTCAGCGCAACCGCGTTCGCGGCCGAGGCTGCGGTTCTTGCCGCGGCCGATGCCATTGATGCCGCCACCGCGTCCCTGCGCGACGGAGTTCCCGATGCGCAGCTCGCCGAGGAAGCCCAACTCGCGGTCGCCAAGGCCAAGGTCCACATCGATGCCGTGGCACTCGATGCCGCCACCAAGCTGCTGGACCTGGGTGGTGCCAGCGCCTCCAGCCGGAGCCGGAATCTGGACCGGCACTGGCGGAACATCCGGACCATCAGCCTGCATAATCCGGTGCACTACAAGGCCCGGGTAATCGGCCAGAACCTGCTGCACGGCACGCCGCTTCCGGCGAACGCGTATTTCTGAGAGGCACCGATTTTGAGGGGTGTCGGCGCAGCCGAGTCACTCAGGCCGACAGGCTGATTCGCTGTGCCCCGGTGACCGAGTGATAGCGGTCAGGGCTGCAGGTCAGCACGATCACCTGCGCCTCGGTGCCCACCGCGCCGAACACCTCACCCATGCGCTCCAGCCTGTCGCTGTCGGTGAATCCCAGCGCGTCGTCGATGATGACCGGCACCGCATCCTGCGGCGCCACCAACGCGGCGCTCGCCAATCGCGCGACGATGCCCAGTTGTTCCTTCGCGCCACCCGATAACGACTCGTAGGGCACCGTTCGGCCTTCCAGCGTCCGGCTGCGAATACTCAGATCGCTGTCGACGTCCACTTCGAAGGTGGGGCCGAAGACCATGCGCCCCAACCGCTCCAGCTCCGCACGGAACGGGTCGACATAACGCAATCTCATGCCGTCCCGATGCCGCAGCATCACCGATCGCAAGGTGTCGACGGCTCGGGCCTTAGCCCCGATTCGGGCGAATTCCGTTGCCGCATATTCACGCTCGGAAGCCGCCGCATCCAGCTGGTCCTTACGGCCCTGCCTGCCGAACACTTCCAGACGCACCGCGATATCGCGTAGCCGATGACGCAACGAATCGTGCTGCTGATCCAGCCGCTGTGCCCGTGCGGAGACCTCGCCGAGTTCGGCGCGTACCCGATCAGCCTCAAGCGCAGCCAACTGACTCATCAGATCGGTGATGCGGCGGGCGGTCAGGTCCGCCGCTTGGACCGCCTGGTCATGACGTTCGCTCAGCAAATCGTCGGAGGCCGATGCCCGAACCTGGGCCAGGCGCTGCTCCACGGCGGCCAACTCTTCGGCGCGGGCGCCCTGCTTCTCTCGCAATACCATTGCCTCGGTGGACTTCTCGGCGAGTTTCTGATTGGCGACCTGGACGGCGTGGCGGTGGGTGACCTCTTCGGCCTGCAGCCGCTCGACCTCGGCCACCAACCGGGCGACCTCTGTACGAGCCTGCGCCGGATCGATCGCATCCCACAGACCGTCGGCCTCCGGCGCCAACTCGCGCAAGCGGCTCAGCTTCTCACGCAGTGCGTCAAGACTCTCCGACCCCATCAGCCCATCGAGCAGTGCCGTCAACCGGTCGCGTTCAGCATTCAGCTCGGTCCGCCGCTCATACTGCTTCTGGGCCTCACCGACATCGGCTACACCAGCAGCCGCCAAGGCGCCGGTGAGTGCCTCACGAGCCGCATCGAGGTTTCCACGCAGCTGAGCCGCGTTGGCCCCCGGAATGATTCGGGTGACTGCCACGCCGGGAGCGGTGATCTCAACGGTATCGGTGGCCGCACTCGCCCACTGCTCTCCGGCCGCAACCCGCAGCTGGCGGCCATCGACGGTGATGTCGACATCGGCGAGCGCACGCACCTCCACCTGCGCCGAAGCGGTGTCCAGAGCCACCTCTGCCATGCCCACGGTTTGCGCGGCAGCCTCGATAGCACCGAGGGCCTGTGCGGTGATGGCCAGTGCCGAAAGTTCCGCGCCGGCCGTGGTCAACTGCCGGGTAGTGAGGTCGACACGCGACACCCGGGCCGCCAGTCCATCCACCTCATCCCGGGCCAACGCGCGGTCCAAAGTGTCGCGGGCCGACTGCAGTTGAGCGCGGGTAGCCTCGACTTCCTCGGCCATCCGGGCCGCGGCAACCTCCGCCGCCTCTGCTACCTGTTGCGCCTCAGCGTGCGCTTCCTTCGCGGCCGACACCTGCTCGGCGAGGCCATCAATCCCGGCGCGACGAGCCTGGATATCGGCGACCAGTTGGGCCCGCTCGTCACGTTTGGTCTGTGCCGCCACCGCCGCGGCCTGCGCCGCCTCCGCGACTACCGCTGCGTTATCGCGTTGTTGCATCAAGGTCGAAACGGCTTGCGAGGCCTGCTCCAACGGAGCCAGCCGACGACTCACCTCGGCACGGTCGGCGATGACGGAGGCCAGCTCCCGGGTCAGCTCGTCGTGCTCACGAACCTGTTGCTCGACCTCGGCCACGGCCGCGTTGGCGACGGCAAGCGCATCCTCAGCGGCGGTCAGCCGGACGCCGGCCTTGGCCCATTCACCGGTGGGACGCCCCGTCGCGGTGAAGTACAGCGCGTACTCGGCGTCGATCCGCTCCACCAGATCGGGCTCGCTACCGGACAGCGCAACCGACTGTCCGGCAGCAAGATCCAGGGCGCGGGTTAGCGCATCGCTCGATGACAGATCGAGCACACCCGCGCCTGCCGACTGCAGAACCCGCTGCGCCTTCCACAAGTTCATGTCGATGGACTGATCCAGCATGTCCAGCACCCGCTGATGCGCCTCATCGCCGGAGAGCTGTTCGCGGCGCGGCTCGATGACCGTCAGATGCGTCTCAGCGCGTTTGTGAAAACGCTTCCGATACACGAATCGATAGGGGCCGCAGCTGATCTCGGCTTCAATCTCGGAGCCTACGTCCGCAAATGTGGGCTTGACCTGCTTGACGTCCTTCTTGGTGGAGCGATCCTTGGATTCGATCAGCAGGTCCAGCGCCTCGATCATGGACGTCTTGCCGATCTCATTCGCTCCGCTGACCACCACAACACCGCGATCGGGAAAAGTGATGTCGCGATGAGCGATTCCGCGATAGTTGGTGACCGAGAGGCGGTGCAGCTTCACGCCGCCGACCCTCGTGTCACCGCGCCGCCCTTGGCCGATCCGCCTCGCCCGGTACTGGACGTGAGGCGCAGTAACAGCGACAACGCGCCCTGGGCGTCCGCCGACGATGCCCCGCCCGCGGCCGCCATCTCCTTCAGCTCGGCGATCGCGGACTCAGCGAAACCACCGACACCGAGATCACTGAACTCTCCGTCGGCAGGCACCACCGCAATATCGGTGTGCCGCTCCCACGCCCGCACGCTGGCGAATAGCCGCGTGTACTTGTCCAGGCACTCTTCCAGCACGGCGTTATCGGTCACGCTGAGCGTGCCCGTGAGGGCCAGACGCACCACCGTGCGTTCTTTGTCGGGCAGCAGTTCGAGATTGAGTCCGAGATCGGCGATATCGCGTGCGTTGTCCACCGACCGCCGCAACGTCACGAACCGCCATCTGCCCACGTGATGGGCATCCACCTGCACCGCACCCGATTCGTCCAGGTCGACCACGAGAGCATGTCCCGGATCGGATTCGACATCGTCGTAGTTGGTGACCTCGGGCGCCCCCGAGTACCAAACCCGCCCGGTGGAACCCACCTGGGTCCGGGAGTGCTTGTCCCCCAACGCCACGTAATGGACCGCACCACGGGCAATAGCGTCCTCGACGGCCTTCAGCGCGATGAGCGCCGGCTTCGTCGGGTCGGGGTCCAGCACGTCCACACCGCCGTGGGCCACCACGATGCGCCGGGTGCCGTCAACGGGCAGAGCCTCCAGCTGTTCGGCCACCAGATCATGCGTGGGTGCCTTCGAACGCCACGGCACCGCGACCAGCTCGACACCGGCAGCCACCCGATGCACGCCCGCGGTATCGAGGACGTGGACGTTCGCGGGCTTCTCAGCCAGGAACAGCTCACTGGTGTACACCGAGGCGGCATCCAGGGGATCGTGGTTGCCAGGCAGCAGATAGATGTCCACCCCGACGCCGCGCATCACCTCCAGCGCCTGACTGATGACGCGTGGGGCCAGCTGGTTGGACTCGAAGACATCTCCACACACCACCATGAAGTCGCAACCCTGAGCCACAGCAACCTCGCCAAGGGAAGCGATAGCCTCCCTACGGGCGGCTGAATACTGCGGCTGAGCTTCGCCGGCAAGGAAATGCCGGGTCATGCCGAGCTGCCAGTCAGCGGTGTGCAGGAACTTCACACGGGAAGTCTATGGCCGTCCACTGACAACCTCCGGGTGCCGCGCCTGATCCCCGGGGCCCGGATTGGTGACTTATCCACAGGTCGGGCATTTGCCCGTCTTTCGTCACCCAGCCCGGCTACCGTACGACCATGCCGGATGACGCCAAGCGCACCCTGATCTTGATGCGGCATGCGAAGTCGGCGTACCCGCCGGGAGTGGACGATCACCAGCGCCCGCTGAATCTCCGCGGTACGCGACAAGCCACCCAGGCCGGAACATGGCTGCAGGACAATTTCAATCGGATCGACGCGGTGCTGTGTTCAACCGCCACCCGGACCCGCGCGACGCTGACTCAAACCGGGGTACACAGCCAGCTCGTCAGATTCAGCGACAAACTCTACGACTCAACGGTGGGAATCACCCTCGGCGAGATCAACGCGGTACCGGATTCCGCGAGCACGGTCCTCGTCGTCGGGCATGAACCCACCACATCGCAGCTGGCACTCATGCTCGCCGATACCGGTACCAGCAATGCGGAGGCCGCGAACCGGATCTCCACCAAGTTTCCGACCTCCGCGATCGCAGTGCTCACCACTCGGTCGCCATGGTCACGGCTCGAATTGGGCGGCGGATCGCTCACCAAGTTCCACGTGCCGCGCTAGTCGGCGGGCCTCAGACCTTCTCAGCCACCTGGGTGGACAGCTTCATCGCGCAGTGACATGCGTCCGAGGACGTGCCGTGACCCGCACCGAGCAGGGTGACCGCCAGCTCGAAGAATTGGTCGTCCCCGTACTCCAGCGCGGTGACGCACATCCCGTACGTCGAACTGATGAAGCCGCTCTTGCCTCCCGCGGAGAAATCCCTGACCTCGTCACGCGTCCGCTCCTCCCCCTCCCGCTCGCGGCCGATCGGGCTGCCGCGATACCAGGACAGGGTGACGTTCGGGAGCGCGCTCCACGATCCATTCGGAGACCAGGTGCATCCGGCGGGGGTCTTTGCAATCAGCTTGAGGTCAGCCCGGCGTACGACGGCCATGACATCGGGTGTGGTGAGGCTGCCGCACTCGGAGTACCCCGGGCCGACCCGGACATCATGCGAGGTAGCCACCTCATGCCCGTTGACTTCGTGGTGGTTTCCGGAACACCCAGAACTCAACAGCATTCCCATGGCCAGCACAGCACACAGCACTATCCCGCCCACACGGGACGAGCGAACACGACCTGTCAGATGTTCACTGACAGCGTCATCTCCATCAATTTTATTGCCTGCGTGCATGAGTCTCCGCCTTGGCCCTGCGGGTTGACCCACCATCCAACAACACCTGCCGCGTCGCTGGCAACTCCACAGGCGCCCGGCTGGTCCGGCGGCTTCATCACGATCGACGGGATTCCCTGAATCGCCCGTTCCTGGACGTTGTACTTCAGACTGTTCGCTGTGGCCTTCTCCGCTTCGAGACTGCCCGTCTCGAACCAGAAGCGGGTGATGTCGACGAGGCCACCGCTCTTACTCATCGCCTGCCAACGGCACAACGCGCCCACAAATGTGCTCTGAATGTCCCTCGGATCTGCGTCGACGGCCTTGGCCAGAACGTCCGTGGTGAGGACGTCGCATTCCTTGAGCAGGTTGGGGTACTTCTGCTCGGCAGGCGTACCGTCACCCAGATCGCCGCGGCCGGGCATGACCGCTTCCCCGTCGACGGTGCCGCCACAGCCTGCGGACGTGAATGCGACGAGCGCGATGCACGCCGCCGCGAAGAGTGACTTCGTTTTCCGATGCATCATTTCTTGGCCGCCTTGATGGACGTCTCGGTCAGCTGCTTGGCCACGTCGCAGGAGTCGGGAGCGCCGGATCCGGGCTCGAAGTTGATAGACCATTCGATGAAGTCGTTCCCGAAGTCCATGCCGATCTCGCACAGTGTGGTCACGGTGCCCGGGTAGCCGTTAGTGGCGATGAAACCCTTGTATCCGGCGATCTCGATGTCCTCGACGCTCGGGCGCGTCCGCTCTTCCGTCGCCCGTTCACGACCGATAGGACTACCTCGGTACCAGTTGAAGGAGAAGTGCGGTCCCACGATGCTTCCCCCGCGCAGCCAGACACAACCCACCGAGTTCTTCGCGGTGCCCACCAAACCCACGACCTTGGTCAGCTGCATCATCGCCTGATCGCTGACACCGCCGCATTCCGAGAACATCGGACCTTCGACGCCCTTGGACTTGGTCTGCGCCGGCGCTGTCGCGTTCGGCTCATTACCGTTGGGCTGATCAGACTTATCACCGCCCGAACAGCCGGCCACCACAAGTGCCACCATCACCACGGCGACAGCACACTTGCTCCACACGTTGCGCGAATCCAAGCCCAACCTCACATGTGCACTGTAGCGGCACAAACCCGCGCCAACCACTGAGCTGCGGGTTTGTTGCGGGAGTCGTGTGCGACAGTGGTGCGCATGCCTCAGGGTCAGTTGCGGGCCCTCCTGCGACGTTATGTCCGTCCCTACCGCAGTCTGGTCGCGGTGGTCGTCATGCTGCAGATCATCAGCACCTTGGCCGCGCTCTATCTGCCGACAGTCAACGCGGCGATCATCGACGACGGAGTCGCGCAGGGTGATACGCGCACGATCACCCGTCTCGGCATGGTGATGCTGGCCGTGACTCTGGTACAGATCACCTGCTCGATCGGCGCGGTCTACTTCGGTTCCCGGACCGGCATAGGGTTCGGTCGCGACATGCGGTCGGCGCTGTTCCACCACATCACCGGGTTCTCCGCCGAAGAGTCGTCTCGATTCGGTGCGTCGACCCTGTTGACGCGCACCACCAACGACGTTCAGCAGCTGCAGGTACTGGTCCAGATCACCTGCACCATGCTGGTGACGGCACCGATCATGTGCATCGGCGGGATCGCGATGGCGATCCACCAGGATGCGGGGTTGTCCTGGCTGCTCATCGTGAGCATGCCGGCGCTCGGCTTGGTCAATTGGTACATCGTGCGGTCGATGTTGCCGATCTTCCGCCGCATGCAACGGCTCATCGATGGCATCAACCGGGTCATGCGCGAACAGTTGTCCGGCATTCGTGTCATTCGCGCATTTACCCGGGAAACTCTGGAACGCAAGCGGTTTGGCGTGGCCGTCGCCGAGGTGTCCGAAGCGGCACTTGCCGCCGGCCGGTGGCAGGCCCTGATGCTGCCCACCACCTCACTGGTCATCAACACCTCCAGCGTGGCGCTGATCTGGTTCGGCGGGCTGCGTATCGACCACGGGCAGATGCAGGTGGGCTCGCTGGTGGCCTTCTTGTCCTACTTCTTGCAGATCCTCATGTCGATGATGATGCTCACCATGCTGGCCGTCATGGTGCCGCGAGCCTCGGCGTGCGCCGAACGGATCACCGAGGTGTTCGAGACGGTGGGATCGATTACCGCCCCGCCCGATCCGGTTTCCCCGGATGCATCGAATCCGATCGTCGAGTTCATCGATGCCGGCTTCCGCTATCCAGGCGCCGAACGCGCGGTATTGGAAGGGGTTTCGTTTACAGCGCGGCCCGGGACGGTCACCGCGGTGGTCGGCGCGACCGGATGCGGCAAGAGCACGCTGCTGTCATTGATCCCCCGCTTGCACGACGTGACCGCGGGTTCGGTACGCGTGGGCGGTAACGATGTCCGGCGGTATGACCCGGAGAACCTTTGGACATTCATGGGTTTGGTTCCGCAACGCGGGTACCTGTTCTCCGGAACGGTGGAAAGCAACCTGCGCTACGGCAAGTCCGACGCTACCGAGAACGAGATGTGGGAGGCGCTACAGGTGGCGCGGGCGGCGGATTTCGTCCAAACGCATCCCGCGGGGCTGCAGATGCCGGTGTCGCAGGGCGGCATCAACTTTTCCGGTGGACAGCGTCAGCGCATAGCCATTGCCCGCGCGGTGATTCGCCGTCCGGGCGTCTACCTGTTCGATGACGCGTTCTCCGCGCTGGATGTACGTACCGATGCCCGGTTGCGGGAGGCGCTGCGCGCGGTCGCCGCACAATCCACTGTGATCGTGGTGGCGCAACGGATCTCGACGGTAATCGATGCCGACCAGATTGTGGTGCTCGACAATGGCCGAGTGGCCGCGGTGGGCACCCATGCCGAGCTGGTGGACTGCTGTGGGATGTACCGGGAGATCTGCGACTCGCAGGCGGTGTCACTGGTATGACCCAGGGGATCGGTTTTCGAGGTGTGCAGCAAGGGCTGGCAGAGCGTTCACGGGACTTCCGTGGCACCGCGGTGCGAATGGTGAGGCGTCTTGCTCCACAACGTTTTCTGACCGCCGTGGTGATCATCCTGTCGATGACCGGTATCGCGATCGGGGTGATCGGACCCCGAATCCTGGGCCATGCCACCGACCTGTTGTTCAACGGGGTGGTTGGGCGAGAGCTGCCCGCCGGACTGAGCAAGGAACAAGCCATCGAGGCGGCACGGGCACGCGGGAACGGCCAATTCGCGCAGATGCTTTCCGGCATGAACGTTACCCCCGGAGCGGGTGTCGACTTTCATGCCGTGGGGATGACGTTGGCACTAGCGCTGGGCCTGTATCTGGCGGCCGGGTTGTTGGCATGGGTGCAGGCGCGGCTTCTGAACGTCACCGTGCAGCGCACGGTCGTGGCGTTGCGCACCGATGTGGAGGACAAGCTACATCGGCTTCCGTTGTCTTACTTCGATTCCCGCCAGCGCGGGGAGATTCTGAGCCGCGTGACCAACGATATCGACAACATCCAGACGTCCCTGCAGATGAGCATCAACCAACTGCTGAGTTCGATGCTCACGCTGGTCGCCGTGCTTGTCATGATGCTCAGCATTTCGCCGCTGCTGGCCGTGATCACCCTCGCCACGGTGCCCCTGTCACTCTGGGTGACGCGGGCCATCGCCCGTCGCTCACAACGGCTGTTCGTCGCGCAATGGTCTAACACCGGGAAACTGAACGCACATATCGAGGAGACGTACAGCGGTTTCACCATCGTCAAGACGTATGGACATCGCGCCGACGCAGAGGCGATCTTCGCGGACCGGAACGCCAAGGTGTACAGCAGCGCCTTTGGTGCGCAGTTCTTCTCGGGGCTGGTGTCTCCCGCTACGGCGTTCGTAGGGAACCTGAGCTATGTGGCCGTAGCGGTGGTGGGCGGTCTCAAGGTGGCCTCGGGTGACCTGACGCTGGGCAGCATCCAGGCGTTCACGCAGTATGTGCGGCAGTTCAACCAACCGCTGACGCAGGTGGCCGCGATGTACAACACTCTGCAGTCCGGACTCGCCAGCGCCGAAAGGGTTTTTGAGTTGCTCGATGCCGACGAGGAGACTCCGGACCCGGCCTATGCAGCCACCATTCCCGCCGGGTCGCCGGGTGTGGAGTTCGAGGACATCAGCTTTGGCTACTCCCCCGAGACCCGGGTGATCGATGGGCTGTCGCTGCGCGTCGAACCGGGGCAGACGGTGGCGATCGTCGGGCCGACGGGAGCAGGAAAGACCACCCTGGTGAACCTGCTGATGCGCTTTTACGACCTCGACTCCGGACGGATATTGCTTGATGGCGTTGATATCTCAACGGTGAGCCGCCACGATCTGCGATCGCGGATGGGAATGGTGCTGCAGGACACCTGGCTCTTCGCAGGCACCATCGCCGAGAACATTGCCTACGGGCGGCCGGGGGCGGCCGACGACGAGGTTCGCGAGGCAGCACGCGCGGCGTACGTGGACCGATTCGTGCAGACACTTCCCGACGGATATGACACCAGGATCGCCGACGACGGCGAGAACGTCAGCGCCGGCGAGAAGCAGTTGATCACCATTGCCCGAGCATTCCTGGCACGACCGCAGCTGCTGATACTCGATGAGGCGACGAGTTCGGTGGACACCCGCACCGAACTACGGATTCAGCGGGCCATGGCCGAGCTACGCAGGGACCGGACGAGTTTCATTATCGCCCATAGACTTTCCACCATTCGCGATGCGGATCGCATTGTGGTGATGGATGGCGGCAGCGTGGTCGAGAGTGGCACCCACACGGAGCTGCTGGCGCGCCGCGGTCCCTACTTCGCGATGACGCAGGCCTAGAGCTGCGGACCTTGCGTGCGCAGATCCCGAACCTCTGTCATGGCGCCCCGTAGCTTGCCCAGCCATTCCTCGGCGTGTTCGCCGACCAGCCGCACCGCCCATGCCAGTGCATCGGCACGTGACCGCGCGACTCCCGCCTCGACCAGGGTGTCGAGCACCTGACGCTCGGGCTGGCGCAGGCGAGTCATCACCGGGACGGCGATGTGCGTGAACAGGATCCGCTCGGACTCTTCGGCGGTGCCCACGTCGACTCCCCAGGAGACCTTGCGCCCATACCGGGCTTGCGCCTCATCGGCGATACGCATTCGGTGAGAGCGGGTCTCTTCCCGGAAGCGAGAGGCGCGGCCTGCCGCGCGCGCATCACTTTCCTTCTCACTGTCCTCGGCGGGGAATCGGCCGATGACAGTGATCTCTTCGCGGTCGACAACGACTTCGGGGTCACCACTGAACCAGCCGTCGGGCAGGCGCCCGGCGAACCAATCCGCGGCGTCGGAGGCGTCGGATTGTTGATCTCGTTTCATGATTACAAAATTACATACTTACAAATGTCACGGCGTTCGCCTATAGCGAACAACCTGGGGAACGCCGGACGCTACGTCAGCTGCGGCGCATAACGATCGCGGCGCCGCCCGCGAGCAGGATGACCACCGCGAGAACCAGCGCCCATCCGAGACCAGCGATCCACCACACAGCGCCGAGGACAGCCAGCACCGGGGCGGCCAAGAACAGCGCCATACCTGGGTGCTGACGGATCACCGCCAGCGCGGCGTTTGCCCGCTGCTTGTCGATTTCCTTACCAGCCATATCACCAGCGTACTGCGCCTCTGCCGCGGTCAGCGGTCCGCTTTTTCCAGGACCTCGGCATCTGCACGCAGTAACCCGTCGAGATAGAGCGGACGGATACCGTTCTCGTCGAACGCGACGAGAATCCGGCGCCGCAACTCGCGCTCCACCGCCCACTGCGCATTGGCCCGGACGGCCACCGTCAACCGCAGACTGATCGCGTCGGTGGTGATTCCGTCGACACCCTGCATCTCCGGAGCTCCGAGCACGTCCTGACGCAGCGCATCGTCGGCGACTGCCCGCTCAGCGGCCTCGAGCGCCACCTTGCAGGCCAGGTCGACATCGGCACTGTAGGACACGGGCACCTGCAGGAAGGCCACCGCATAGTCCTGGCTGAAATTGCCTACGCGGGCGATCGCCCCGTTGCGCACGTACCAGAGTGTGCCGTGCAGGTCACGCACCGTGGTGATGCGCAGACCAACGCTTTCAACGGTGCCCACCGCATCACCGACGTCCACCACGTCGCCGACGCCGTACTGGTCCTCGAACAGCATGAATATTCCGGTGATGAAGTCTCGCACCAGGTTTTGCGCGCCAAATCCGAGCGCGACGCCGACGATCCCCGCGGATGCGATGAAGGGCGCCACGTTCACTCCCAGGATCGCGAGCGACTGCAGGATCACCCAGACGAGCACCAGAAACGAGACTGCTGATTTGAGAACAGAACCCAGGGTCTGCGCGCGCTGCGCTCGGCGTTTACGCCTTCGTGCGTCGCGGGCCGGGTCCTGAGCACGTCCGCGCAGGGTGCGCACGGTCGAGGGTCGTCGCTCGGCCTCATCAAGAGCCTCGTTTTCCGCCGTCTCCGGTGCGCGGTGCGTGAAAAGCGACCACCGCCGACGGCTCTCCGCCTGATCTGTCCGTCTCGCCCCCTGGACCAGGCGATCGATCGCGCGGTGGAACACGTATCTCACCACCAGCGCCAAAACGATGTAGATCGCGATGTCGACCGGCTTATGGATCAGCCAATCCCGGCCGGACTCGGACAATTGGATTGCTAGGTCTGACACCACCCCGAGGGTACCCATCGAGAACAATCCCGCGAGTGGGCAAAGGACTATCGCCGCTGCGCACCGCGCGAAAATTGTTTGCCCCGTAGGGAACTGAACGCCGGTCCAAAATATGCATTCCAAAAGCCTTACAGCAAAGGAGAATAAAGCGTGCCCGGTCGCTCATACGCACCAGTGATGGCCTTGCCCAACTCTGGTTGTGGTGGGGGGACCTCAAGGCCGGGCTTTCGGGCACGCAGACGCCTACAACACGGCCTTGCAGGCGTCCAGGGAAAGTAGGAACTCCTCTTTCGCTGCCGGAACTATCCGGGCGAAATCAAGATAGCCATGGACCAGGGCGTCCGCGTTGCGGAGCTGGACCGCTACCCCCGCGTCCGCGAGAAGTGCCGCGTAGATCCTGCCGTCGTCTCGAAGCGGGTCGTGTTGCGCGGTGGCGATGTACACCGGGGGCAGACCCTCGAGGTCCCCGTTGACCGGCGCAACGGTGAACGGTAGTGCTGTCGGGTCAGCGGTTTCGGATAATTCACCGAGATATGCCTGGCCGAAGATCCTCATCATGTCGCGGGAGAGAACCGGGCCTGCGGCATTCTCGATGACCGACGGCAAGGAGAGATCGCTGGTGGTGCCCGGGTACCAGAGCAGTTGAAACTTCAGATGTGGACCACCGCGGCTTTTGGCCAGCTGGGCGGCTACGGTGGCGAGGTTACCCCCGGCAGAATCGCCGGCTACCGCGATTCTGGCTGGGTCCGCGCCCAATTCCGTAGCATGCTCTGCCGCCCAAGTGAGTGCGGCGAATGCATCGTCGACAGCGGCAGGGTAGGGATTTTCGGGCGCGAGGCGGTAATCCACGGAGACCACCACCGCTTCGATATGTGCGCATATCGAACGTGCCACCCAGTCGTGAGTATCGATGCTGCCCAGCGCAAAACCGCCGCCGTGGTAGTAGACGGCAAGTGGGAGCTCTCCGGCGTCTTCGAAGCCCAGCGGCCAGTAGACGCGCGCCGCGATGGGGGGTGCGTCGGTCGCCGGAATCACGATGTCCTTCACACGGCCAACCGCGGTCGACGGCGCCTCACCGCGGACAGCATGTCGGCGGGACTCACGTGCCAGAGACAAATCCGCTGGCCGATCAAGATGCACCGCCGGGCTCGCATCGAGGACAGACTTCAAGACAGCATCAATGGGCCTGATCACGATTTCCTACCTTCGGCATCGGCGGGTGGTGCGTCGCGGACAGTGAGCGCCAGCAAGAAACCGAGGCCCATCAATCCGCTGATGTATATCAACAGACCAGCCCATCCCGCATCCGTGAGCACGCGGCTACCGACGAGCCCGAACACGGCGCTCCCACTGAAGCTCGACGCGAGAAAAAGCGAGGACGCCTGCGCCCTACCTTTATGCGCGATCGTCGCCGACAGGCTCGTGAGACACGTGTACCCCGCAAACCCTCCCCCGGTGACAAGCGCTGCGCCAAGCACAATGATCCACACCACGGGAACGGCTAGTAGCGCTACTCCGGCCAGCATCAAGACAACAGCCAGAAGTAGCGTGTTCCTGATTCCGATCCTCGCGGCTACGGTACCCGAGGTCTTCGCGGTGAAAACGCCCACCAGAATAACCAGAAAGAATGTGCCGTACATACTCGGCGATATATTGAATGGTGGCGATTCGACCCTGAAGGGCAAGGCATTGAATATCGAAATAATCGCCCCCATGAAGCAAAATATCAGCAGATATATTACGAGTAACCGAGGGTTCGAAAGGTGCGAGAGGAAGAGCCTGGCTTCCATGGCGTACGAAATATCGCTGGATATGAAGAAGTTCGAGCGCGGCAGTGTGATAGCGGAAACAACAATTACTCCAAGCAGTAGCACGGCCAGCACGCCGAGTGCCAACCGCCATGAACCCGTGCCCCCAACAATCCAGGCCGGCAACATTTGGCCCAAGAGTGACCCGAGGGCGTTTCCTGCCGCGTATATCCCCATCGCAGGGGTAACGGCCTGGGGTTCGAACTCTTCGCCTATGTATGCCATAACAATGGCAGAAACACCGGCCAGCAAGACTCCCTGAAGTCCTCTCAACAAGACGATTTCAGTGAGGCTGTCGCAGAACACCAGAAGCAGGTAAATCAACGTTCCAAGTGTCGACGACGCCAGCAGTATGCTCCGCCTGCCATAGCGTTCGGACAACAGGCTGATGGGGATCAATCCCAGCGCAAAACCGGCAAATGCCGCCAGGAAAATGAGTTGGCTGTCGCCCGCAGAGATCTGTAGCCCCTCCGCGACCTGCGGCAGAATTCCCTGGATGCAATACAGCTGCGCGGGTCCAATCATCGAGGCCAGGAGCAGGCCAACTGCCGCGACGCGAAACTCTCGGGACTTGGCACGGATCCTGCCTGCGGCGCCGCTCTGCGATTCAGCGGTAGACATCGACATCATGTTCCATTCCGGGCATTCGCGAGGGTGGTGCCGGACGTACCCGCCGGCGGGCGCCAACGCACGATCCGCGGCCACCAGAACCATGGGCCCAGAATCCTGGCGATAGCTGGGACGATGAACGAGCGCACAATCAGGGTGTCAAGCAGAAGGCCTACACAGATAATCGAGCCCACTTGCGAGATGGCGCGTAGATCGTTCGGCACCATGGACAGCATGGTGAATGCGAATACCAAACCGGCGGCTGTCACAACACCACCGGTTGACCCGACCGACCGTATGATCCCAGTCTGGATTCCGCCGTGCAATTCTTCCTTCATACGTGCGATTAACAGCAGATTATAATCCGAACCCACCGCGACCAAGAGGATAAAGGCAAGAGGCAGGACCATCCAGTGCAGGTTCAAGCCAACTATGTGCTGCCAAATCAATACGCCCAATCCAAAAGCTCCCGAGAAGGAGAAGGCTACGGTGCCGATAATGGTGCACGCGGCAATAATGCTCCTCGTGATGATCAGCATTATGATGAAGATCAAAGTGAACGAGGCGATAGCCGCGATCAGCAGATCGGACTTTACATATTGTTCGATGTCTCGATAATTCGAGGCCGAGCCTCCGAGGTAGATCTTCGCCCCGGCGAGAGATGTGCCTTTCAGCCCCTCATAGGCGGCCTTTTCGATGGCATTAACATGGGCTACCCCCTCGGGGCTCAGGGCCTCACCGTCATGGTTGATGATGAACCTCGCCGCCGTACCGTCCGGCGAAACAAGAAACCGGAGAGCGACCTGGAAGTCGGTGTTGCTGAAGATATATTTCGGCGCATAGAAGAGGTCATCATTACGAGAATCGTCAAAATCCTGACCGATATCGATCATGTCGTTTGCGTCGTCGGCCGCGGTGTAGGTGTTCAGCGCCTGGGTGCCGCGTGACTTGACCATCATCCCGCGCATGATGGTCATGTCACTTAATGCCATGCGTGTCTGGGCAAGCATGCGGGGCAGCAGCTGGTCCATGACCTGCATGGAGGCCAGCGCCTCCGCTGTCAGTGCCGTCATCCCGTCGATGCTGTCCATCGACTCGAACATCGACCGCCCCATCCAGCAAATGGGGATGTCCGCGCAGTGCGGTTCCCAGTAGTAGTAGTTCTTAATAGGTCTGAGGAAATCGTCGACGGCGCTGATGTTTATTTCCACCTGGTCAGCGAGTGCCTTCATCTCCTCCATTGTCCCCACCATGTCATGGGTGAGTTGCGTCATTTGATCCATGAGCCCAAGAATTGTCTGCATGATCGAGATGGTGTGATCCATGACGGCCACTTGGTTATCTAAATCTGCTACTTGGTTCTCGGTAAATGGCAGCTGTTGACCACTGCTACTACCTTGTCCCGCCAGTATGTTCGCGATTGACGCGCGCTCCATCGGACGGCCCTCCGGCCGGGTGATGCCTTGAACTTGGGCAATCCCCGGAGTGTGGAAGATGGTCTTGGCGATATGATCGAGTGAGATGAAATCGGCAGGGTTTCGCATATCGTGGTCGGACTCGATCAAGAGCATTTCTGAGTTCAGTTTCCCGCCCGCGAAATGCCGGTCCGAGGCCATGAATCCGGCGTTAGCGGGCGTGTTCACCGGCTGGAAGGCCCGCTCGTTATAGCTCACTCGGTAGGACGGCAGAAAGACGGCCCCCACCAGTACTGCTGCACTTGAGGCAACGAGGACTGGCTTTGGCCAGCGCACGACGATCGTGCCTACCCTGCGCCATCCCCGGGACTGCCGGGTCGATCTCGGGTCGAGAAGGCCAAATTTACTTGCGATTGCGAGCAGAGCCGGGCCGAGCGTCAACGCCGCTGCGACAGTGACCAACATGGCGATGGCGCAGGCCGGCCCCATCGTATTGAAGTAGCCAAGCCGCGCAAAACCAAGGCAGAGGCACGCCCCCGCAATGGTGAGCCCCGACCCCAAAATGACGTGCGACACTCCGTGAAACGTTGTGTAAAACGCGCGGTCCCGGTCCTCGCCCGCATTACGTGCCTCGTGATATCTGCCGAGCAGAAATATCCCGTAATCTGTTCCGGCTGCAATGATAAGTGACTCGACCATGCTGGTCGCGAATGTCGAAATGCCGATGACGTTGTGAACCACGAAAAAGGAAACAATGCCGTTGGACACCGTGAATTCGAAGGCGACGGTGAGTAATATCAGTACTACGCATGCAATGGAGCGGTAAACCAAGACAAGCATGATGATGATGACGGCAACCGTGAAAAGCAGGACACGCTTCATGCTTTTGTCGCCGGCGTCAAGCAGGTCCGCAGACAGCGGCGCCGCCCCGGAGACGTACACCTTGAGTCCGGGTGGAGGCGGGGTTCGCTCAAGGGTATTTTGCACCGTCTTGCGTAGTGCGATGGTGGACTCGTTGGCGGCGGCCTCGCCGATATCGCCGACCAAACGCAGCATCACGTAGGCGGCCTTGTTGTCGGGGCTCTGACTGCCCGCGGCCGTGATCGGCTTACCCCACATGTTCATGATGAACTGAACATGCTGCTTGTCCGCGTCGAGCAAACGGATTAACTCGTCGTAGTACTTGTGGTCGGCATCCCCCAGTATTCGCCCCTCGGTCTCCAGCAGGATGTAGGCGAGGCTCGTGGAAGTCGATTCTTGAAACTTCTCGCCAATGTGCAGCATTGCGCGCTGCGAAGGCGCATCCAGGGGAACCATCGGCCCTGCGTGTTGCTTTGTCACGCCGTCGAGCTTGGGGACTAACAAGCTAGCCGCAACGGCAGCGCCGACCCAGAAGAGGACGATCGGGATCGCGAGCACCCGAACAGCGTGCGCGATGAAAGGGCGCCTTTCGCCGCGGTCGGGCCCCACATGCTTGTTACCCACGCGTCACGTCGTCTCGTGCGGTGGTCATGCCGACTTCACCTTGCATGCGACCGATCCCTGCTCGCGACTCTGGACCTGTTCGTCGCGAACCTCGCCGTTGACGATGATCCTGCAACCGAGCTGATCCCCCGTCGACTGCGCCATGAGATTGGCCAACATCGACGTGCGGGTCGTCACTTCTTCGTGCGTCCAAGGCAACGTCGTGAAGTCGACACGGTGTGGTCTGCTGTCGACGTCTAGGTAAGTGAGCGTCCCTGTGTCCGCGGATTCCCCGAACACCATGTAGACCACATGCTTGGGAGCGAACGACGGGAGCTTCGGTGCACCCTTCGGACTCACCACCGGCCCCGACGGGGCAGATAGCGCGCGCACCTTCACCACGGATACGGATGCAAGCGAGGCCACGACCGCTATCACCACGACCAACCAGCCGTGTCGGATGACCTTGCGCCCGAACGCACCGAGCCCTCGATGGAACGCCATCAGATGCGAGCGTCTATCGCCGCGGTCAGTTCGTCTTCGATGTACGCAAGAAGCTCATCGCTCTTTTCGTAACTTCCGGCTAGGAAACCCACCCGCAGTCGTTGATTCAGCGAGTCAATCGTGTACACCGAAACCTCCCGACCGTACAAGAACGTATAAATAGCTGGCCCCAATGCCGATGCATGACTGGATGTGATGTCGTCTACGACCAGATTCCCCGGTAGGCGGGGAACACGAATTCGACCTAGCTGAGTGGCATGAATTGCGCCACCAAAAGACCTATCAGCAAGAAGCTTCGTTGGCTCATTTCTAACTCGCGTTCGGTGAATTGTGCCGTCCGCTAAGTCCCTGTCGAATTGGACATGTATCTTTCTGGCGAGTGTGACGAGGTCCGGGCCGATCTCAACATCGCCGAACCATGCGTTGGAGAGCAAGTTGGTCGCTTCGGTGGGGGCAACCGGAGGCGCCACACAGTCGCGAAGATCCACCGGATAGAAATACAGTGGGACTGGGTCGCCAGCGCGGACATGCGCACGAATCAGAGCTGCGGATACAAGCGCGTTGATCGAGATGCTTTCGATATTGCCGAGGCGGGCGAGGTTTGCTCTGCCGAGTTTTTCCAACTGCATCTGTTTGGCGAGCGCGGGCTCCCGAGGGGGCGGGAGTTTCTGGGCAAGCGCGGCCTCATCCCACAGCGGCACACGCAATACTTCATCCGCCTTCACGCTCGGATCCGCGCCCGGATACTGAGTGCGGTTCAGGAAGTACTCCCCCGACTGCGGGAATTTTTGGGTGAGGATCGGCGGGAACTGCCCTTCCTCGATGCGCTGAACGTAAAGGCTCCAAAACTCGATGAGGATCGCAGATCCATGACGGCCGTCCGCGATTGAGTGGTGGACGAAGAACGTTATGCGGGCCTGGCCGTCCCCGAGAAGCAGATCGACATAGAAAAGCTGCTGCGTCTGATCGAATACGGCCTCACGCCCAGTGGACCGGGTCTCAAGGTCTTCTCCCTCGAATACGCGGATCGATTTGGGCGGTTGGTGCGTCGCCACAAACTCGGGGACTTGATCATTCTTACGGATGATGCTTCGCAGGGATTCGTGGCGGAGCTGCATCTCAATACAAGTGTCATTCAGCGCCTCGATATTTAAATCCCCCGAGATGAGCATTGACTGACCGCCGAAATGACCAAACCCAAAAGTGAAGTATGTCTCCAGGCGGCTAAGTGGACGAATTGGCTCGCCAGGCGCGTCCACCGTGTCCTGATGCGGTCGCGTGTCTGTCACGTTGCCTCCTTTCTTGGCTATTCGCCCTGTTACGCATAGTGTTCGCACGGAACTTGGCTAATCAATCGCAAACTCGCCGGAAAGCAGCTCCACGTCCCCTGGCTCGCGGATGGCGACAGTCTGAAATTTTGCGTCCAAACGTTCCGCCAGACGGGTCAACGGTCCGCTCGGTGCTAGTTCGATGAACAGGGTGTCGGCGGTTCCTGCCGCGGCGATCGCGGCAGCGCAGAGGTCCCAACGGACCACCGAGTTGATCTGGGCGATCAACCGCTTCTTGAAGTCCGATGGACCTGCGATGATCGCTCCGTCGCTATTGCCGATCATGGGAGATGACGGAGCCGAAACCGGACAGCTATTCACTGCGTCCGCAAACGGTGATATCGCGGAATCCATCGCCGATGTGTGAAAGGCGCCCGCCACATCCAGTTTCATGACGCGCATGCCCTCGGGTGGCGCATCCGCAAAATGCTCGACAGCGTCGAGGGGTCCGGCGACGACGAACTGGTTGCAGCCATTACGGTTGGCCGTTGAGAGGCCATGTTCATGCGTCTTCGCCACAATCTCGTCATCTGACGCGCCGCCCCTTTTCGTCGGCATCACCGCGGCCATACCGGTAGTGGCGAGGGCGCATGCCGATGACATCGCACCGCCCCTCACGCCGGCCAACGTCAGGGCGGCCTCATCAGTCAGATAGCCCGCGCCCACCCCAGCCGCGAGCTCGCCCACCGAGTGGCCGGCGAACAGCGCGCTGTCTCCGGAGATATCGACTTTCTCGCGCAGCAAGCTCAGTGACAGCAGCGCCGCCGCGATGATGACAGGCTGAGCGACGGCGGTATCCCGCAAAGAATTCTCATCTCTGCTGGCGGTCACCAAGTCGAACTTGACCGCGTCAGACCAGATAGCGATGCGATCGCGGGCAGCGGACAGGGTTAGCCAAGGATCGAGCATGCCCGGCTTCTGCACACCTTGCCCGGGGGACGTGACGATGTAGTTGTACACATTTCCTCGCTTTCCCAGTGGGGTCAGAAATTCTCCGGCAGTAGCTTTTTGCATCGTCGCCTAGATGATTGGGCTGACGTTGAACGCCCGAACGAGGCAGGCGCTTACTTCGTCGATGTGGTCTTCCAAGTAGAAATGCCCGCCGCCGCGGAATACCTGCAGATCGAAATTGCCACGTGTGTGTTCGCGCCACGAACTCACCCGCTCCTGTGGGGCCAAGACGTCGTGGTCACCGATGAGCGCGGTGATATCGCAACCGACGGTCGCGTCGGGCGGTGGGGTGTATGTCTCGCCGGCCGTGAAATCGCTTCGCAGCACCGGTAAAAGAGCGCTGAGGGCCGAGGGGTCGTTGAGGATCTCGGGTGGCAAGCCACCCAGAGCCGCTATTCTTTCGATTCCTTCGGCCTCGTCGAGTAGGCGATAACCGAGATCGACCACCTTGGACGGTGCCACTATCCCGGACACCACAAGTTTGCGAACAGGCAGCCGCTGCGCCACCTCGAACGCTATATGGCCACCGAGGCTATGACCGAACAGTACGTCTTGCTTATCGCTAGCGGGTAGGGCCGATGCGATGCCTTCTGCGAGCAGGGGCACTGACTCTATCGGCCGCTCGCGCAATCTATTTCCCCGTCCCGGGTATTGCACGGCGAGCACTTCGGTGTCGACGGGCAGCATCTTCGCCAATCCCCTGAAGTAACTGGCGGAACCGCCTGCATGGGGGAAACAGATCACCCGCGTCGCACCGCTCCCGTCGCGGAGCCTGCGCAGCCAAGGATTGCCAGGCAGTAACTCATCGGTCCTGCGCACCTGTCCTCCTTAGTCTGTCGAGGCGCCCGTCTGTGATGAAACCCAGCGGATGCTGTCTGAGAAATTGTGATACGTTCGCGCTCTTCGGCTTTCGTCGCTACTTCATCTTGTATCCGCCGTCGATATGTAGAACCTCGCCCGTGATGTAGGTGTTGTGGGGGCTCGCGAGGTACAGGACGGCGTTGGCAACTACTTCCGGCTTTGCAAAGTCTTTGGCCAGTATCTGGGCCTTCAAGCGTTCGAAGGTGGCAGGGACATGGGTACGCGTAATCTCCGCCATGTCGGTGTAGATGACGCCTGGCGCCACCGCGTTCGAGATGATGTTTCGCGACGCGAACTCAACGGCTATGGCTTTGGTGAACGACTCCAAGCCACCTTTGGTTGCGGCATAACTAGATTGGCCGCTATCGGGCTTGCCGGCGGCCACGGATGAAATATTGATGATTCGTCCGTATCGCTGGCCCAGCATGTGCGCGACGACAGCTTTCGTCATCCGGATGGGGCCCAGGAGGTTGGTAGCCACCGTCTCCTCGAGATAATCCGGGGCGATGTCAAGGAGCAGTCCGGCTCCGTGAGTGCCCGCGTTGTTCACAAGGACGTCGATCCGGCCGAATTCGGCGTGCACGGTATCCGCTAGCAGCTCGGGTACTGCGGGATCGGCTATGTCGCCCTGACAGAGGAGGACCCGTCTACCCAACGCGGATATTTTTTCGGCGACCTCTTCTGCTGCCGGTTTCGAGTTTCCGTAGTGCACTGCGATATCCGCCCCATGTTCGGCAAGCGCCAATGCGATGGAACGTCCGATTCCGCGTGAGGCCCCGGTGACAAGTGCAACCTGACCTTCAAACTCTTTGCCGCTCAAAGACACGTTTCTCCCTGGTTTGTGATGCTCAAGTGGTCCTGATGTTCACGCCGCGCCCGCTGTGTCTGGACGTTTGGCCAGTACCGCACTGGAGATTCCGTTGAAGTTGGTATAGGTGCCCAGAACTGAGTCGATCCGCTGCTTTCGGGGTCCGCCCCGTACGAACTCGAGCTGATCAGACAGTGGATCTCCGAGATGGGCGATTGCCGGCAGAGTATTTTCGGTGAAAATTTGCCCAGCGAGTGCAATATCGACCAGCGGGCCGGCCGCACCTGGCGTACCGGTTATCGGCCGAACGGTCGATACGGGTATGCCACTGCCCTTGAACAAGGTGGTGAGCAGTTCGATCTCGGCGGTGTCGTAGCCGGGGGCCGCCTTGCCGTCGGCCAGCACCGCACCGAGTTGCTCTGTGCCAATCCCGTTCTGGTGCAGCATGCCTTCATAACGGCCAGCGACGTGTGCGGGCCCGGCGCCGCGGCTGCCCGAAACGACAACCGTGTCACATAATTGGACCAGCGGTGTGGCACCGCGGGCGGTCGCGTCTCGCGAGCGTTCCAACACCAGCGCTACCGCGCCTTCACTCAGGATCGTTCCGTCTTGCGCACTATCGAAACTCCGCAGCTGGCCGTCGCCGCCAGCATCTTTACTGAGATGGCCCAGGCGGTAATGCCCGGCCAGCGTGAGTGGTTCGTTGTAGCTGCCTGCACCCACCACCAGCGCGATATCGCAATGCCCGTTACGCAGACTGAACTTGGCTCGTTGCAGCGCGGTGACTGCCGCAGATTCGCCCTGGACCAGCGCTGCGCAATCCCCGCGGAGCTCATGGACGATGCTTACCAGCGCGAGCGTGTTGTTGTTGAGGGCATGAATGATGGTGAACGGATCAAGCCCTCCGTTCATGAGTAGCTCGTTTGTCACTGCGCCGAAATCGATTTCGCGGCCCTCACCCAGTTGTGTCAGTCCTCGCGCGAAGGTTCCGATGCTCGGTGTAGTGGAATTGTCCTGTGCGACAAATAGTCCGCGTCGATGATCATCGATGGTCGCCCAGCCTGGTCCAGCCTCGATGATCGCATCTTGAGCTGCCAATACCGCGTTGAAGGTGTACGGGGTGCCGTATTTCCGCTGTCTGTGTGGCACCGCTTCCCGGCTTTGCTCCACGACCTCGGCCGGTACATGGCCGAAATGCGTGATCCGGCGCGTGGAGACCAGCGGATCGAGGTACGGCGAAATAGCCGGTTTTCCGTCAGTCCAGGCATCCCACAAGGGCGTGATGTGACGACCCGTCGGCAGTACCACGCCGGTTCCCGTCACGACTATTGATTGATCTGAATGTTCAGTTGTCATAACGGCGTACCACCAGAGCAGCGTTGAGCCCACCGAACCCGAGCGAGTTGTTGATTGCCACCTCGACATCGGCCTTGCGGGCCTGACCCGGCACATAATCAAGGTCACAGGCCGGGTCGGGGTTCTCCAGGTTGAGCGTCGGCGGGATGATTCCGTCGCGCAGCGACAGCACCGTCGATATCAGCTGCTGGGCGCCCGCCGCGGCGAGCATGTGGCCCAGCATCGTCTTGATAGAGCTGACCATGAGTGAGCGGTAATGCTCACCGGCGCGGAACACTTCCTTGATCGCCGCCGTCTCGGCCGCGTCGCTCAGCGGGGTGGATGTACCGTGCGCACTTACATAACCCACCTCGGACGGTGCGACTCCAGCATCGGCGAGGGCACGCTGCATCGCCAAAACCGACCCGCCTCCTTGCGGGTGGGGTGCGGTGACCTGATATGCGTCCAGCGAGCTGCCGAATCCCGCCACCTCGCCGTACACATGCGCACCGCGCGCCAGTGCCGACGACTCGCTCTCCAAGAGCACCATTGCTGCCCCCTCGGCCGTGACCATCCCACTGCGATCGCGGTCAAATGCCCGACATAGTCTGTCGCCGTAGAGTTTTGATGTTGATGGGGCGCCGAGCAGGTACAGACTCGTCATTATCGGCAGATTCAGTGGGCTAACCGCTCCCCCGGCGATCACGGCATCCGTTTCTCCGCGCCGGATCATCCGGAAGCCGTGCCCGAGTGCGTGTGTTGCCCCGGCGCACGCCGTATTGAGGTTCAGCGTGGGACCAGCTAGGCCAGAGCGCGTAGCGATTTCGGTCGCCAAGGCATCGCCGGTGGCCAACGGCGCGTGGGACCGGTCAAGTCCGATCTGTTGTTCGTGTACGCGCTTCCAGTCCACGACGCCATCGACATACGCACTCAACAACTCTCCCGATTCACGTTCTGGCATTTCCGAGGCGATCGAAACACCGACTCGGCCCAGTGCCTCAGCGTTCGTCACACCGGCGTCCTCCAGTGCTTGCTGCGCGGCGGCGAGGCCAAACCGGGTGCGCCTCTCCATCGGCGCACCGAAATCGGGAAACAACGCGGTAAACGCTTGGTCGTCTACCGGTGCCGCATAGCCGACGGGGAAGTTCGGAACATCGGGCGGCGACCATGCCTGTATTGCCGAACGCCCGTTTACCAATCCATCCCACATGGACTGCCAGTTCATGCCAAGGCCACAGACCACGCCAAGGCCCGTCACCAATACACGATTGCCGTGCCGGGGCTGGTTCACATCGCTCATCGCGCCACCTTCTCCACTACGACAGCGCAAACCTGTCCTTGGACACCGCAACTGAGCACCACAACCGCCTGATTGTTCGACAGTGATTCTTCGGCCACGGCATCGTCGCCGTTTCCGTTCGCCGGGAACAGCCGCAGCCCGCGAAGCAGTCCGTGCCGGGCCAACAACACGTGTACCAAGGGCTGTGCCGGTCCGGTAACTCCGATGGCCTGCTCCGCGGAGAACACCGGCGCCTGATCGTTGAACACGCCGCTAATCGCGGCATGCTGAGCGTGAGCCACCTCGTCTGTCCATGGGCTGTCGGCCAGTATCCAGCCCACGTCCTCAACCGATAATTCGGCCATGCGCAACGCATTTCGCAGCGTCTCCGCAAGCACCTCGGGGCGATTCTGACTGGTAGCGAACCCGCGGCTGTAGCCCGTAAGTACAACATCGCTGGACTGCCCGACGCTGAAGAATGCCGCCGCTTCGCCGGGGATCGCTCCGTTCCACTCCAGATCGTCGTATTGCAATGCCAACCAAGGGGATATAGACGGGCTTACCGCGCCGACCAACGCAGTCTCACAATCGCCTTCCGCAACTGCGAGTGCACCTTCGATCAGCGCCTGCATGCCTGCATCGGAGAAGGGCGAATACACCGACGTGGGGCCGGTCAACCCAAACAGGATTGCGATATGGCCAGCCACCGTGTTGTTCGAATCTGTCAGCGCGAAGAACGGTGGAATATCTCGAAGATACAGCTCGGCGATCTTCTGGGGGTCTTGCGCCACCTCGTCAAGGTCAGGCGTATCACATTGCGGCAGTAGCGGACTGAGAACCATAGGTAAGCCGAGATAGGCGCCCCACTCAGGGCGGCCCACGTCCGAGATGCCCTTCAGTGACAGTTGAGCCCCATACATCGCCAAGCGAGTTTGTTTCACCGTCGTGCGCAGTGCTTTTCGGTGGATACCAAGCGTCGATGCATCTGGATCGGGAACGGCGAAGACTTCAGGAATCTCGGACCACGGTCCGAACATGAATTCGTTTGGGACAGTGCTCTTTTTTCCTATTCGCAGTGCTTCCCATACGGCCTCCACGCCGAGCCCGGTTGCGGAATACAAGCCTGGATTGCACAGTCCTACCGCCAACCGCTGATTCATCGAGTGTCACGCTTCCTTTGCCAGGATTAGTGTGCAGTTCATGCCGCCAAAGCCGAAGGAGTTGGAGAGCACGGTGTCGAACTCACAGTGCCGGGCCTTGGTGACTACGTCGAGCCCTTTGGTGACATCGTCCGGCTCGCTGAAATTCAGCGTGGGCGGAATAACCTGTTCACGCAAGCTCATCGCAGACAGCACGGCTTCGATCGCGCCGCTTGCCGCAAATCCATGACCGAGCGAGGACTTGGTGCTGGTCAACGGAATTGAGGCCGCGTCGGCACCGAACACCAAGTGCAGAGCTGCAGCTTCACACTCGTCGTTGGCTTGCGTACCCGTCCCGTGAGCGTTCACATGATGTATGTCTGACGGATTCAGACCGGCATCAGCGATCGCGGCACGCATACATGCCGCGTATGTCGCACCGTCCCGCTCGCTTGAGGTTATCCGTACTGCTTCGGCGGTGCCCGTGTAGCCGGCGACTCTTGCCAGCGCCTGTGCACCACGCGCTTCGGCGTGCGAGCGTCGTTCCAGCACAAGGAATGCGGCGCCGTCGGCGATGACGAAACCGTTGCGAGCCTTATCGAATGGCCTGCTTATCTCGGCGCTTGGTTTGTCACCAGTGGGGGCGAGCGCGCCGAGCGCAGCGAAAGCCGTGACGATGCTGTAGGTAGTCAGTCGCTCTGCGCCACCGACCAGCGCCACATCCAATTCGCCGGAGCGAATATGCCGGTAGCCGCTGCCGATCGCCACACCGCCCGCAGCACACGCCTCCGCATGAGTCACCAGCGGTCCACCGAGGCCGAAATACTCGGCCAGAGAGGCGGTCAGCGTATCCGGAAGAAACTGTAGAAGATCATCCGGAAGATCCGATACGGCCTCGCGATGGTCCAGGTAGGCGTCGAGGTCGAACGTGCCGGCTTGCCGGTCATAGAGCCGAGACAGATCCGTGAGTGTGTCCGGCGCGAACGCGAGCTTGTTGCACGCGGCAAACACACCGACCCGGTCGCTGCCCGCAAGGTTAGGCAGGCCACTGCGCTTCCAAGCCTCCACTGCCGCATGCCATCCGATTACACCAGCCGCACCAACCCGAGCCGCCTGCTCCGGCAAGGCACTCGCCAGCTTGCGCACGGTTTCCTCATCTACATGCCCGGAAACCGACGCGGGCAACTCAGCATCGCGATGCTCCTGGTGTTGCCGGATGAAGGAGGCACCGTCGTTCAACTGCCAAAATAGCTCCTCGGGATCGGTAACCGTACCCGCGACAAGTCCAATCCCTGTGATGACTACATCGTCGTCGTCAGGTGACTGTTTCTGTAGCTCCATCTGTGAAGATGCTTTAGCTAAAGACGCTATGCGACAGCCGAGTTGGCCTGAGTAAGTGCTTCCCGCACATCGGCGACCAGAAGTTCATCGCCGGTGACCGGACCAGCCGAAGGGTTGAGGAGGCGATGCGCCATCGACGCCCAATGGGCGGTCGTTGTCGCCCCCGAAACCTCGTGCGGCCAAGCACCGGCCTGGAAGTCGTCGGCCGTGTAGCCGAACGCCGATTGATACAACGCACCTTCAGCCAGCTTGGTGATCCGACCTTCCGCGTCGTACACGCGGTCCTTACCTCCAAGCTCATCAGCGAGAGCGCTGAGAACGTTGCTGCGCGGGAAGGTAACGCGGAACTTCGACTCCAGATTGCGCCGGAGTTCGACGATATCGAGCGACTCTACGCCCTGGTCAGACATCGGCGCCGTCGTGACTTCCTCGGTCTCGATGCCGAGCACCTCGGCCAATTCCTCACGCACAATGGTGTGAATCTGGTCGTAGCTAAGCAGATTGCTCATGGGTATCAGAGTGCCTTTCATCTTTGCCGTCTGGTTCGCTCAAGGCGAGCCGAAAAAGGCTCTGCCAGTTGGCGATAGATTCGAACTTCGATCAGGTGACAACGTTGGCACTTGGCGATCACTCGCCGTGAACCTGATAGCAGAAACGATAAGACTGGGCGATAGGGTTCGCAACTGGTAGACGAAGTCTGTCATCTATAAGTTGATTCTCTAGGCGCGATCAGACGCGCGACGGTCAGGCGGATTGCGCCCACCGCCCGAATGGGACACTCCCGCAATAGGATTATGGCGCCGAAGTCGTCTGTGAGCGCGCCGAGCACCGGGAAATTACGTTCGGGAGTGAGGTGGCGCACAGCTAAACCACGGATGCAGACCCGGTCACAGAAGGCATCAAGGCCGCCTCCAACACCCCCCCCAGCACGGGCCTGTTGGCGGCTTTCGTGATCGGGGCGGGCGTCCCGGCAGTCTGGGCAACGGCGGTCCTAGAACTGCCGCACGATCCGCACGTGTTCGCCCCCGATCTCACCCCGCTCAAAGGCCGCAGCGGTGCGGGGCAATACGGGCGCCAACACCTCACCGGTCACCGCCCGTCGGGTTGCCAACCAGTCAGCATCAGCGATCCGGCGCCGCGCCGCCCCCTTACTGACATGCAACCGCCCAGACAAAACATCGGCATGAGAGGTACCAGCGAGTTCAACCGGCGAGGCTTGGGCGTCACCGCAGGCACCAACCCCAGCCCAGCAGCGCAGAGCCGACGCTGCGCCACTCTGACCGGGCCAACACCGCCAACGCCTCAGAAGCGCTCAACGCATCGATCGCATCAGCACAGAAGGCATCAACCGCAGCCCCCAACACCCCAATCGAATACATGTTCGGACGCTAATCTCGCCCATCGGCACCCAGCCATGCCCTGAAACAGCTGTGACAGAAGTGAATTGATCTGCCGACCCGCTACGGTGTGCTCATGTCGTGTGTCTTCTGCGCCATTGTCGCCGGCGAGTCGCCATCATTCCGTGTGTACGAGGACGAGACGACGCTCGCCTTCCTCGATATCCGCCCCATCACCCGCGGACACACCCTGGTGATCCCGAAGGCCCACGCACAGGACCTCACGGATCTGAAGCCCGATGACGCCGCCGCCATCATGACGGTGGGCCAGCGCATCGCCAACGCCATGCGCGATTCGGAGCTGCAGAGCGATGGCACCAACCTGGCGCTCAACGACGGCCGCGTCGCATTCCAGACGGTCATGCACGCGCACCTACACGTGGTGCCGCGACGCGGAGGCGACAAACTTGCCTTCGCAAAGGGATTCATGGTTCGTCGCGATCCCAACCTGGAAGCGACCGCCCAAATCATCCGCGCAGCGGTGCAGGCCAACTAGCCAAGAAATTCGCTCGACCACCCGCCCAGCTCGCTGCTACGTTTTTCCGCGACATGTCCTCTCCGACGGCGGATTCGCCGACAATCGATCAGGTGAATCGCCGGCCGGTACTCCTGCTGCTCTTCGCATCCGTTGTAGCCGCCATCGGCAACGGTGTGTCGATCGTCGCGATCCCCTGGCTGGTGCTGCAGCGCACCGGCTCTGCCGCGGATGCCGCGATCGTCGCCGCGGCTGGCACCCTGCCGCTGGTTTTCTCGACCCTGATCTCGGGGACCGCGGTCGACTTCTTCGGGCGACGCAAGATGTCGATAATCTCCGACGTACTTTCGCTGTTATCCGTATCTGCCATACCGATTCTGGCGATGACGACCGGGCTGAGCGTGCCGCTGCTCGCGGGCCTTGCCGCGCTCGGCGCCATCTTCGACCCCGCCGGGATCACCGCACGCGAATCAATGCTGCCTGCCGCGGCGAAGGCTGCCGGCTGGTCGCTCGACCGGATGAACAGCATGTACGAAGCGGTGTTCAACGTCGCCTACATCGTGGGACCAGGTCTGGGAGGTCTGCTGATCGCCTCCATCGGCGGTGTCAACACCATGTGGGCCACCGCTGCGACCTTCGTCGTGTCGGTGGTGGCCATCGCCTTTCTCAAGGTCGATGGCAGCGGGAAACCGGCTGCCGAAACCAAGCCCACCGGCGTCGTCAGCGGCGTCGTCGAGGGATTGAAGTTCGTCTGGAATGTCAAGATCCTCCGTACCCTGGCACTTATCGACATGGCCATCACGGCGCTGTACCTGCCGATCGAAAGTGTGTTGCTGCCCAAGCACTTCAGCGATGCCGGAACACCTCAGCAACTCGGCTGGATACTCATGGCCATCTCAGTCGGCGGGCTGCTCGGCGCCCTCGGGTACGCCACCATGGTCCGCTACGTCCAACGCCGCACCATCATGCTGTGTGCCACCTTCACCGCCGGCATCACCACGCTGGGCATGTCGCTTCTGCCACCCATCGCGGTGCTGCTGGTACTCGGCGCGTGCCTGGGCTTCATCTACGGACCGGTGGCGCCGATCGCCAACTACGTGATGCAGACCCGCTCCCCCGAACACTTGCGCGGGCGAGTCGTGGGCGTCATGACGTCCACCGCGTACTGCGCCGGGCCGCTCGGATTCATGCTCGCCGGCCCGATTGCCGACAAGTTCGGCGTCGCGTCGACCTTGACGATCATCGGTATACCCATGATCCTCATCGCCGTCGCCAGCACGCGGATGCCCGTCTTGCGGGAGTTGGACCGGGACGAACAGCGGCCCCAAAAGGATCCCACTCGGTAGGGTCGGCTCCGTGGCTGATTTCGAGGGAAGAACTGCACTGATCACCGGCGGCGCGCGCGGAATGGGGCGTTCGCACGCACTGGCGCTGGCTGAGGCGGGCGCTGATATCGCGATCTGTGACCGCTGCGAGAACAGCGACGCCGTGGGGTATCCACTGGCAACCGAGGACGACTTGGCCGAGACGGTCGCGATGGTCGAAAAGACCGGACGCCAGTGCATCTCAGCCAAACTCGACGTGAAAGACCGTGCAGCGCTGGAGGCGTTTGTCGCCGAGACCGAGGAGTCACTCGGCGGAATCGATATCGCCATCACCAACGCCGGTATCAGCACCATCGCGCTGCTGCCCGACGTCGAGTCTGCGCAATGGGACGAGGTCATCGGCACCAACCTCACCGGAACCTTCAACACCATCGCCGCCGTGGCACCCGGCATGATCAAGCGGAACTACGGTCGGATCGTCACGGTCTCCTCGATGCTCGGACACAGTGCGACGTGGGCGCAGGCCTCGTACGTGTCGTCGAAGTGGGGCGTCATCGGGCTGACCAAGGTCGCCGCGCATGACCTCGTCGGCTACGGCATCACCGTCAACGCCGTCGCACCGGGGAACATCGAAACCCCGATGACACAAAACGATTTCGTCTTCGGCATGATGCGCCCCGACCTCGACAAACCGACCCTCAAGGACGTCGAGTCCGTCTTCGCGTCGCTGCACCTGCAGTACGCGCCCTTCCTCAAAGCCGAGGAAGTCACCCGCGCCGTGTTGTTCCTGGCTCACGAAGCCAGCTCGCACATCACCGGAACGGTGCTGCCGATCGACGCCGGCGCGACGGCGCGAATGATATGAGCCAGACCGCCCTCGACGAGCTCGCAACCACCCTCGGTGAGGGTGCGGTCATCACCGATCCGGATATCACCGCCTCCTATCGACAGGACCGCGCCTTCGATCCTGACGCCGGAACGCCTGTCGCGGTGGTGCGTCCCAGCAGTACGGAGCAGGTCTCCGCGACCCTGAAATGGGCCAGCACCCACCGCATCCCCGTCGTGCCCCGCGGTGCGGGCACAGGACTGTCCGGCGGGTCGACCGCCCAGGACGGCGCCATCGTGCTGTCGACCGAACGGATGCGCGCTATCACGATCGACACCACCACACGTGTCGCGATCGCCCAGCCCGGCGCCCTCAACGCGGAAGTAAAGGCCAGCGCCGCCGAACACGGCCTCTGGTATCCGCCGGACCCATCATCCTTCGAGATCTGCAGCATCGGCGGCAACATCGCGACCAACGCCGGCGGGCTGTGCTGCGTCAAGTACGGCGTCACCACCGACTACGTGCTGGGGATGCACGTCGTCCTGGCCGACGGCACGATCCTGCGACTGGGCGGACCTCGACTGAAAGATGTTGCTGGACTGAGTCTTACAAAACTCTTCGTCGGCAGCGAAGGATCCCTCGGAGTGATCACCGAGGTCACGCTGCGGCTACTGCCCCCACAACCGCCGCCGTGCACCGTGGTGGCGACGTTCAATACGGTGCACGAGGCGGCCGACGCGGTGCTGGCGATCACCGCACAGATCCGGCCGTCGATGCTGGAATTCATGGACTCGGTGGCGATCAACGCGGTAGAGGACAAACTGAAGATGGGGCTGGACCGCGCCGCCGCCGCCATGCTCGTCGCCCGCTCGGATGAACGCGGTCGAACCTCGGCAGAGGATGCCGACCTAATGGCACGGATATTTGCCGATCACCATGCGGCCGAAGTCTTTTCCACCGACGACCAGAACGAGGGCGAGGCCTTCGTCGCGGCACGCAGGTTCGCAATCCCTGCGGTGGAAGCGAAAGGTCCGCTGCTGCTGGAAGATGTGGGCGTCCCGCTTCCCAAGCTCGCCGAGCTGGTGGAAGGAGTGGAAGCCATCGCCACACAACACGGGCTGCTCATCTCGGTGATCGCGCACGCCGGCGACGGCAACACCCATCCACTGATCGTGCACGACCCCAACGACCCCGATGAGTCGCAGCGCGCCCATGCCGCGTTCGGCGAGATCATGAATCTGGCGATCTCCCTGGGAGGCACTATCACCGGTGAGCACGGAGTGGGACGGCTCAAGAAGCCATGGTTGGGAGGCCAGGTCGGGCCGGAGGTGCTGGAAGTCAACCGCCGGATCAAGCAGGCGCTCGACCCCGCAGGCATCCTGAACCCTGGGACGCTCGTCTAGTTTCACAAAGAGTGTTGACACTCCACGCCACATGCCTTACACATAAGACATGTCAGTCGATGTGTCTCACGCAGTTGTGCCGCGCTACATCCCCGGAGCATCCGACAACTGGACCAATCCATGGCCGATGTATACGGCGCTTCGCGATCACGACCCGGTGCACCACGTGGTACCCGAGCACGCCCCGACCGAGGACTACTACGTGCTCACTCGGCACGCCGACATCTACGAGGCGGCGCGTGACTGGGAAACGTTCTCCTCGGCCCGGGGTCTGACCATCATGTACGGCGATCTCGAGAAGACCGGCATGGGCGACAATCCGCCCATGGTCATGCAGGACCCGCCCACCCACACCAACTTCCGCAAGCTCGTCTCCCGCGGATTCACACCGCGCCAAGTGACCTCTGTAGAACCCAAGGTGCGCGAGTTCGTGGTGGAACGCCTTGAGCGCCTCAAGGAACGCGGCGAAGGCGATATCGTCGTCGAGCTGTTCAAGCCACTGCCCTCCATGGTCGTCGCGCACTACCTCGGGGTCCCCGAGGAGGACCGTGCACAGTTCGATGTCTGGACCGACGGCATCGTCGCCGCGGCATCCGGCGGTGCCATCGACATCGAGTCCATGCAGGGCGAGGTCGCTCAGACCATCGGTGAACTGATGATGTATTTCACCGGACTCATCGAGCGGCGGCGTGCCGAACCCGAGGACGACACCGTGTCCCACCTCGTCGCCGCCGGAGTCGGCGCCGATGGAGACATCAGCGGGACGCTCCAGATCCTCGGATTCGCATTCACCATGGTGACGGGCGGTAACGACACCACCACCGGAATGCTCGGCGGTGCAATACAACTCTTGCACCAGTACCCCGACCAACGCCGCAAGCTCATCGAAGACCCATCGCTCATCCCGGGCGCCGTGGAGGAATTCCTGCGCCTGACCTCTCCGGTGCAGGGTCTGGCACGCACCGCAACCCGTGACGTCACCTTCGGAGACACCACGATTCCCGCGGGACGGCGTGCGTTGCTGCTCTATGGCAGTGCCAACCGGGACGAGCGCGAATACGGCAATGATGCAGGCGAATTGAACGTCCTGCGGAACCCAGGCAAGCTGCTCACCTTCAGCCATGGAAATCACCACTGTCTTGGGGCCGCAGCAGCACGCATGCAGTCTCGGGTAGCGCTCGAGGAACTACTCACCCGCATACCGGATTTCGAGGTCGATCTCGACGGCGTCACCTGGGCGGACGGCTCGTATGTGCGAAGGCCCCTGACGGTTCCCATCCGCGTGCGATGATCGTGCGATGAGGCGCCGGCGCGAAGAGCGTGAACCAGCATGAGTTGGTTGAGCGACACGCGGACCTCGGTCGCCGCGGAAAAGATCCTCGATGCGGCCGCCGAGTTGTTCGTGCGCGACGGCGTCGCTGCCGTGGGCATGAATGAAATCGCCAAAGCGGCCGGCTGTTCCCGGGCAACGCTGTACCGGTACTTCGAGAACCGCGAGGCGCTGCATATCGCCTATGTGCACCGCGAGGCACGAACCATCACCGGGCAGGTCACCACAGCGGTGGCCGGAATCGACGATCCGACGGAGCGGCTGGTCAGCGCCGTGCTCACCAGCCTGCGGCTGGTGCGTGAAAACCCGGCGCTGTCGGCCTGGTTCCGGCCCGGCGAGTATGTCGGCGGTTCACTGGCCCTGCATTCGGAAGTCCTGAACGCCATGGTGTCGGCGTTTGTCTCCGCGGAGAATGTCACTGCGGTGACTCACCTGCGGGCTAAATGGTATGTCCGGGTGATCATCTCGCTGCTGTCCTACCCCGAGGACAACCCCCAGGACGAGCGCACTCTGATCACGGAGTTCGTCGCGCCCATGATTTCCGCAGACGTGAACCCCACGCCAGCAGCATCTGCGCAGCCCGATGGATCAGCCACGACGCAGGCACGCTGACCACCATCGTCACCAGAAAAACGATCACCACCGACCCGGTATAGACGTGGTAGTGCAGTAGGTCGACCATCACGATCTCCATCAGGATCATGTGGATGAGGAAAAGCTCGTAGGAGATCTCGCCCAGCCACACCATGGGCCGCGACGAGAGAAACCTGACATACCAGCCGTTGTCACCCAGCCCGGCGGGCGCGACCAGCAATGTCGCAATCACCACGTAGAAGATCGATTTGGTCAGTGCTTGCGGCAGCGCCCACGGCGAGGTCGTCGGGTCTCCGGCTATCCGCGTGGACACGATGAGGTAGCAGATGATCGCGAGCGGCACGGTCACCAGCGCGTAGCACCGCACACCCATCACGGCGAGAACGGACAAAATCATGCCGCCCACGAACCACGAAAGGTAGGCCGGAAGCCACAGTTTCGCACCATCGGGAAGGGCACTGACGGTGTACACCAGCGTCATCCACGCCGGTGTCACCAGGACCAGAGCACCCAGACCAACCAGCAGGCGCACCGGCCGCCATTGACCCCCACAGAGTTTCTTGATCAGCAGCCACGCCAAGAAGGGCAACGCGACGTAGAACGCCGCCTCGACGGCAAGACTCCAGATCTGAGTCATGCCTTGATGGATATAGCGATACCCGTAATTGGAGGTGTAAATCTGGGTGAGCGTGAGGTTTCGAAGCAAGCCCAGCCAGGTGTGTCCGGGGTTCGGATATTGATCCCGGATGTGATACCAGGTGTACGCGATCGCCACCAGAATCCAGTACGCCGGCATGATGCGCCGAAACCTGTGCCAGGCATAGCGTTTCACCGAGGGTGGGGCAGTTCCATCGGCAGCGGCACGCACCCAGGGCAGGAACAGCAAGAACCCGGACAGAACGAAGAAAATCGGGACACCGATCTCCAAACGGGCCTGCATCAGGTGCAGATAGGCCCGCCATGGCGAGACGCCGTCGACGACATAATTCCCGGTGCTGTAGGCCGCATGGGTGGCCACCACGAGGGTCGCGGCCACCGCCCGGATACCCGTGAGCGCAGCGACGCGTCCGGGACCATGGACGACGGGGGCACTGTCAGTCGCGGGGACCGCCGTCATGGTTTCTTGGGGGACCGCTTGGGACGCTTCGCCTCCGACCGTTTGTGGTCCGTGTGCTTGTGGTCTGGACGCTTGCGATCCGAGAACTTGCGGGCCGGGCGCGCACCATCGGCCCCACCTGCGGGGCGCAGTTCGATGAGCACACCGGAGATTCGGGTGTTCTCCAGTGCCTTCAGCGTCTTGGGCGACAGCTTGGCGGGCAGCTCCACAAGTGAGTGATCGGGGCGGATCGTGATGTGCCCGAAGTCGCTGCGATGCAAACCGCCTTCGTTCGCAATCGCGCCTACGATGGCGCCGGGCATCACCTTGTGCCGCTTGCCGACAGCAATGCGATACGTCGCCAAGCCGGGAGTCTGCGTGCGCGGTTCGCGGGGCCCACGCTCGGGGCGTTCCCCACGCTCATGGCGGGGATCGCGGGGCGGATCGGGCTTGAGCAGGAACTGCTCGCCGTCGCGCGACAGTACCGCCAGCGCTGCGGCGATATCGGCCACCGGCACATTGTGATCGCGTTCGTAGTCCTCGACGAGCCGGCGGAACAGTTCGATTTCCGGTGCCGCGAGCGCAGCGGTAATGGCATCGCGGAACTTCGTCACGCGCTGGGCATTGACATCGTCGACCGACGGCAGCGGCTCCTCGGCAAGCCTGGCACCGGTGGCCTTCTCGATGGCCTTGAGCAGATGCCGCTCACGCGGAGAGACGAACAACACCGCAGTACCCGAGCGGCCCGCGCGACCGGTGCGGCCGATGCGGTGCACATACGACTCCGTGTCGTGCGGAATGTCGTAGTTGAGCACGTGGGAGATGCGTTCGACGTCCAGACCGCGGGCGGCGACGTCGGTGGCCACCAGGATGTCGATGGTCCCGCTCTTGAGCGCGTTGATGGTCCGCTCACGTTGTGCCTGGTTGATATCGCCGTTGATCGCCGCCGCGGCGAATCCGCGCGCCTTGAGCTTTTCGGCCACCTCCTCGGTGGCCTGTTTGGTCCTGACGAACACGATCATCGCCTCGAACGTCTCGACCTCGAGAATCCGGGTGAGCGCGTCCATCTTGCGGGGGCCCGCCACCTGGATGAAGCGCTGAGTGATGTTCTCGGCCGTGGACGTCTTTGCCTCGACCTTGATCTCCACCGGGTCGTGCAGGTACTTCTTGGTGAGCCGGCGGATGGTGGTGGGCATGGTGGCCGAGAACAGCGCCACCTGCTTGTACTCGGGGGTATCGGCCAGGATGCGTTCGACATCCTCGGCGAAGCCCATGGTGAGCATCTCGTCGGCCTCGTCCAGCACCAGATAGTCCAAGTGCGACAGATCCAACGTGCCGCGCTCCAGGTGATCGATGACACGCCCTGGTGTCCCGACCACAACCTGGGCCCCTCGCTTGAGGCCCGACAGCTGCACCACATACGACTGGCCGCCATAGATCGGCAGCACATTCAGCTTGGGCATATGGGCGCCGTACCGGCCGAACGCCTCGGCGACCTGCAGCGCTAGCTCACGTGTGGGCGCCAGCACCAAGGCCTGGGTGTTCTTGGAGGTCAGATCGATTTTCGAGAGGATGGGGATGGCGAACGCCGCCGTCTTCCCGGTACCGGTCTGCGCCAGGCCCACCACATCCGAACCTGCCAACAACGGCGGGATGGTGGCGGCCTGAATCGCCGACGGTGTTTCGTACCCCACGTCGGACACCGCACGCAGCACCTCGGGGGCAATCTGTAGGTCCGCGAAGGTGACGGCGTCATCCGCGCGTGGTGCACTCGATTCGCCGGTGTCGGGCGTGGGGATATCTGTAGAGGTCATGGCGTCAAGAAGTCTAGGCGCTATAGCGCTCAACTCCCGCCTCCGTGGCATCTTCGATAAATGTCGGTAGTGTGCGGGGCCGTGCGAAGGATGGATGTGGTGGCCGCGCTGACCGTGCTTCCGGCTGCGCTCGCCCTCGCCTGCGCGTGCACCGGCGGCGACAGCACGGTGTCCAAAACGCCCACCAACACCATTGCCTCACCGTCGCAAACGCCGTCATCTCCCGGGACCGCGGGCCCCACATCCAAGCCCAAACCGCCGCCGTCGACCAACGACGACTGCACGGTGAATCTGAAGGACCCGGCCATCGCGGCGGCCATCGCACTCTTACCCCCGGGACCCGATAGTGCCGCCACGTGGAATCCAGTACCGGTAGCGGGCAACTACAACAAGTGCGCTCCCCTGTCGGCGATCATCGTCACCACCGGCAACGGAGCCACACACGCGGCCGATTCCGCCACCCGTGCAGTGTTCTTCCATCTGGGTGGGGTGATCTCCCATGGTGTCCCCGATACCTACGGTTACAACGCCATCGACCTGTCGGCGAGCACCCTGGACACGGTGGTACTCAATTTCTCCAACGGCATTCCCGGTCTCGAAAGTGTGGTGTCGTTCCGCTGGAATGGATCTGGTGTGGAAAAGGTGCAACAGGCCGGACAGTAGCCGCGATCCGTCGGTGCCAGCACCTAGAGTGATCGGGTGTTCGTCCTCGACGGCCGGGTCGTCTACAGCGCTTCGGATCTTGCCTCCGCCGCCCGCTGTGAATACGCCCTGCTGCGGGTGTTCGATGCCAAACTCGGTTGGGGGCCTACGCCCCCGCGTGACGATGAACTACTGGCGCGCACCGCGACTTTGGGTGACGCTCACGAGGCTCACCATCTCGCCGAACTGCAGAAGCGCTTCGGCTTCGGGGTGGCCAGCATCCCGTTTCCTCCCACATTCACACTCGATGGACTGAATGCTGCGGCGGCCGCGACCAAACGGGCCTTCGACGACGGGCATCCGGTGGTGTACCAGGCCGCCATGTTCGACGGCCGGTTCCTCGGTTTCGCGGACTTCGTGGTTCGGGAGAGTCAGACATACCGTGTCTGCGATACCAAACTGGCCCGCAGCGCCAAGGTGACCGCATTGCTGCAGTTGGCGGCCTACGCCGACAGCCTGATGGCGGCGGATGTGCCGGTGTCGCCGGAGGTGCGGTTGATTTTGGGCGACCGTTCGACCGTCGACTATCCGGTCGCCGATCTGGTTGGCGTGTATCGCCAACGACGAATCCAGTTGCAGGACTTGCTTGATCGCCATTTGTCGGGCGGTGCTGCGGTCCAGTGGTCAGATGCGCGCGTGCGCGCCTGCTTCCGCTGTCCCGCGTGCGAGCCGGAGGTCGATCGCACTGACGACTTGTTACTTGTCGCGGGCATGCGGATCAGCCAGCGTGCGGCGCTGCTGGAGGCCGGAGTCGGCACCGTCGAAGAGCTGGCCACACGTGTCGAGCCGGTCCCCGATCTGTCGGCGCGCAGTCTGCAACAGTTGGTGGCACAGTCTCAGTTGCAGGTGCGCCAACGCGATAGCGGTGCACCACAATTCGAGGTAGCCGACCCGATTCCACTGGGCACGATGCCAGCACCCAACCCTGGCGACATCTTTTTCGACTTCGAGGGCGATCCGCTCTGGACGGCAGACGGCGTGCAATGGGGGCTGGAATACCTCTTTGGCGTGCTTGAGTACGACCGGTCCGGAAATGAGAAGTTCCGGCCGATTTGGGCTCACGATCGCCACAGCGAACGTAAGGCCCTGACCACCTTCCTGGACCTGGTAGCCAAACGTCGCCGCCGATATCCAGGGATGCACGTCTACCACTACGCGGCGTACGAGAAGACCGCACTGCTGCGCCTCGCCGGGCGGTACGGCGTCGGCGAGGAGCAGATCGACGATCTCCTTCGGGACAACGTGTTGGTTGACCTCTATCCCGTGGTACGCAAAAGCATTCGCTCCGGATCCAGCGGTTACGGGCTCAAGGCGCTGGAGCCGCTGTTCATCGAATCCGGAAAACGCTCCGGTGATGTCACCACCGCGGTGGACTCGATCAACGAATACGCACGCTACTGCGCGCTGCGCGACAGCGGCGACCCCGCAGCGCAAGAGGTGTTGGACTCCATCGCCGAGTACAACCGGTATGACTGCGCCTCCACACGAAAGCTCCGAGACTGGCTACTGGTACGAGCATTCGAGCACGGCATTACTCACTTGTCCTCCTCTGCCGCTGTCGGCGAAAAGGACGAGCCGGAGCCCGATGAGGTCGGCGCGGCGTTGGCGGCGTTCGTCGGCGATGGCGGTCCCACCGACCGGCGCGCCGATCAAACGGCGGCGGCCATGGTTTCGGCGGCGCGCGGATATCACACCCGGGAGCGAAAACCATTCTGGTGGAGCCACTTCGATAGGTTGAACAATCCCGTCGACGAATGGGCCGACACGGCGGGAGTCTTCATCGTGGAGGGCGCGGAACTGATCGAGGACTGGCATAAATCAGGTAGCCAGCGCAAGCTCCGGCGACATGTGAGGCTGACGGGCGACCTCGCTGGCGGCGTCCTCGATGACAGTGTCTACGCGCTTTACGAGCCCCCCGCTCCCGCAGGGCTCGGCGACGGGGACCCCGACCGCCGGGCATCTGGTTCGGCCACCGTAGTGGAGATCACCGAATCCGGCGGCGTACCCGTGGATGTGACGATCCAGGAGCTCACGCCGAAGAACGGCGAGGTGTTCACGGAGATGCCGATGGCCCTGGCACCCGGCGCACCGGTGATGACCAAGGCACTGGAATCCGCCATCGAGCAGGTCGCCGTGGACGTTGCCCACGGCCTTCCCGATATGCCCAGCACCGCATCCATCGATATTCTGTTGCGCCGCAACCCTCGTGGCGCGCAATTGCCACCTGTGGGCGACGGCGGATACGCCGAAGCCATTGCTTCCGCATTGCGGAATCTGGACTCGTCCTACCTTGCCGTACACGGCCCACCGGGAACCGGTAAGACCTTCACGGCGGCGCGCGTCATTGCCGAACTAGTGACGCAGGAAGCGTGGCTTGTCGGTGTGGTGGCCCAATCCCACGCCGTTGTAGAACACCTCCTCGATCAGATAGTCGCGGCAGGTGTACCGCCAGAACGGGTGGCCAAGAAGGCCTCGCCCTACAGCGGCGATGCCGCGTGGACCCAGATTCGTGACAGCGACTATGCGGGTTTCATCGCATCCCACGCCGGTGAGGGCGCCGTCATCGGCGGCACCGCATGGGATTTCGCGAACACCACCCGCGTGGCCGATGGGGTGCTGCGGCTGCTGGTGATTGACGAGGCGGGCCAGTTCAGTCTGGCGAACACGCTGGCAGTCGCACGGGGAGCACAGAACCTGCTGCTGCTCGGTGATCCGCAGCAGCTGCCGCAGGTGTCGCAGGGTGTGCACCCCGAGCCGGTGGACTGCTCCGCGCTGGGCTGGCTGGTCGAAGGCCATGGCGCGCTGCCCGCCGAGCGAGGGTACTTCTTGGAGCGCTCGTACCGGATGCATCCCGCACTATGCCAACAGGTCTCACAGCTTTCTTACGATGGCGAGCTCGAGTCCGCGGCCCCGCCACGCAACTTGGCCGGGCAGCTGCCCGGGGTCCGGACGCGGCTGGTGGATCATCACGGAAACGCGACCAGCAGTCCGCAGGAAGCCGAGGAGATCGCCTCGGAGATCACGGGGCTCATCGGTTCGGAGTGGACCGATGAATCCGGGACCCGGCCATTGGCGCAGTCCGATGTGCTGGTGGTGGCTCCGTACAACGCGCAGGTACTGACGGTGCGAGCCGCGCTGGCCGCTGCTGGATTGGACGAGGTGTTGGTGGGGACAGTGGACAAGTTCCAGGGCCGCCAAGCACCGGTGGTGTTCGTATCGATGACGGCCTCGGCCGTCGACGACGTACCGCGCGGGATGTCGTTCCTGCTGAACAGAAACCGCTTGAACGTGGCGATCAGTCGCGCGAAGTTCCAGGCGGTGATCGTCCGATCGCCGGCATTGACCGAGTATCTGCCGGCCACACCCGACGGACTGGTGGAGCTGGGGGCGTTCTTGGCGCTAAGTCCGGACCTGGCGCAGTAGCCCATGCCAGACTGAGGTCTATGTCCGCGCTCGTCGATGCCCTTGTCCAGATTGTTGGCGACCGGTATGTCAGTACCGACGCTGACGTGCTGACGGGACGGACCATCGATCACACCGGCCGCTATCGCGGCGCCGCGAGCCTGCTGATCCGCCCCGGTTCCGCCACGGAAACCGGCGCAATCCTGAAGGCCTGCAAGGAGCACGGCACCCCCGTCACCACCCAGGGCGGCCGCACGTCGATGGTCGCCGGGACCGTTCCCGAGCACGACGACGTACTGCTGTCCACCGAGCGACTCACCGAGATCGGCACCATCGACACGATCGATCGACGCGTACGCGTGGGTTCCGGGGTCACCCTGGCCGCACTGCAACAGGCCGCCGCCAAGGAGAGCCTGCAGTTCGGCGTCGACATCGGCTCCCGCGACTCGGCCACCCTGGGCGGCATGGCATCAACCAACGCCGGCGGCCTGCGCACGGTGCGCTATGGCAACATGCGCGAGCAAGTCATCGGCCTGCAGGTTGCCCTGCCCGATGGATCAATCATGGAGCGCCACAGCGATGTTCGCGCCGACAACACCGGCTACGACCTCACCAGCCTGTTCGTCGGCGCCGAGGGCACCCTCGGCGTCATCACGGCGCTCGAACTGCGCCTGCACCCGGTACCGAAACACAGCGTCGCCGCGATCACCGGGTTCGACGATCTGGATCAGTTGGTCGAGGCGAGCCGGATCTTCCGCGACCTCAGTGGAATCGCGGCCCTGGAACTCATGGACGCCAGGTTGGGCATACCGAGCCCCGTCGCCAACCCATGGCTGCTGCTCATCGAACTCGCCCGCGATAGCGATCCCACCGAAGACCTGGCCGAGGCACTCGAAGCCGCCGGAGTGGCGGATCAGGCCGCCGTCGGTTTGGATGCCACCTCCCGCGAGCGTCTTTGGCAGGTACGCGAATCCATCGCCGAGGAGCTCGGCGTGTACGGCCCACCGCTGAAATTCGATGTCGCGCTGCCCCTGAAACATATCGGCGAGTTCGAGCAGCGCGCCACCGCGCTCATCGCCGCGACCGTCCCCGATGCCATACCCGTGCTGTTCGGCCATGTCGGCGAGGGCAACCTGCACTTAAATGTGTTGCGCTGCCCCGACTCCACCGCGTTGTATCAGCCCATGATGACGCTCATCGCCGACCTGGGCGGCAATGTCAGTTCCGAGCATGGGGTCGGGACGATCAAACGTGACTATCTCGGCATGGCCCGCACACCGGGCGACATCGCCGCCATGCGCGCCGTCAAAGCAGCCTTCGATCCCACCGGATACCTGAACCCCGCGGTGCTATTCGCCACCCGAGCATGACACTCGCCGTCGATCCTCACGGGTTCAGTCGGGACTGGTTCGCGGCGTGGAACGCCCACGACATCGACGCAGTACTCGCGCATTTCCACGACAACGCCGTCTTTACCTCCGCCTATGGTGCCGAGATCGCCCCAGAAACCGGGGGTGTCTTTCGGGGCAAGGACGCCATTCGCGCTTACTGGGCCGATGCCCTCACCCGCAACCCTGACCTACATTTCGAACCGATCGGCACGTACGTGGGCGCAAATGCCCTCGTCATCAACTACCGAAACCACCGGGGTGGCCTCGTCAACGAGGTCCTAATCTTCGATGGGGACAATGTGATCGAGGGGCACGGCACCTACCTTTAGGGCGGTCGGCCGCATGAACAAGGCCGCCAGCAGGCCCACGACCAACGCGGCGATACCCAACAGCATGGATTGCGCCATCGCCGCCGAGAATGGCGCGCGCAGCCCAGGCGGCAACACCCCATCGGAATCGGAATCGACTGGCATTGAAGGAATTTCGGCAGTCAAACGCGCTGTCATCAACGCCCCCATTGCCGAACTGCCCAGCACACCTCCGACCTGGCGCAGCGTGTTGTAAACACCGGAACCGGCCCCGGCCACCTCGGTGGGCAGATTCCGCGTCGCGGTGGTCGCCAACGGTCCCCAGATGCATGCCATGGCAGCACCGATACCCGCCGCAGGCAACATCAACTGCCACATCTGCGTCTCGGGCCGCATCAGTGCCGTCCACCACAACGTGGACGCGATCATCAGCGTGACACCGCCGCCGATCAGTATCGAGGGACGGACGCGGTCAACAAGCCAGCCGGTCACTGGCGCCAAGATCCCGCTCACGATCGCGGTCGGTGCCTGCGTCAACGCCGCCTTCGTCGGCGAGAAACCCAGCGCCAATTGCGTGTAGAACATCATGGGCAAACCAGTGGAGATCACGCAAAAGCCCATTGACGCGATACCGACACCGGCGAGTGAGAAGTTGCGGTCCGTGAACAACCGCAACGGAATCAGTGGCTCGCCCCGATTCACCGACTGCCACCACACGAACACGCCCAGGACCGCCAGACCGGCGGCCATCATCGCCCACACCCCGGGCGCCCAGTGAAAGCTCTCCCCCTCCTGCAGCGCGAACACGAACGCGAACATGCCCACAGCCGAGAGCGCCATGCCGAGTAGATCCAGCCGATGCGGATGCGTCGCCATGCGCGGAATGTAGATGGCGCCCAGGATCATTCCCAGCACACCCACCGGAACGTTGACATAGAAGATCCACTGCCACCCCCACCCGTCGACCAACAGGCCACCGGCAACCGGGCCCACCAGGGTCGCGATCCCGGCGACCGCACCCCACACCCCCATGGCGGTTCCGCGCCGCTGTGGCGGGAACACTCGCTGCACCACCGTCAGTGTCTGCGGGGTCAACATCGCCGCGCCGAACCCCTGCACTACCCGTGCAGCGATAAGCCACCCGATCGATCCGGCGAGTCCACACCACAACGAGGCGGCGGTGAAAACCGCCAATCCCGCCAAGTACATGGACTTCGGGCCGAACTGATCCCCAAGTCGCCCGGTGATCAGCAGCGGCACCGCGTAGCCCAGCAGATAGGCGCTGGTGACCCATACCGTCGCCGAGTAGTCGGCACTGAAAGCGGCCTTGATGGCGGGATTGGCGACCGACACGATGGTCGAGTCGAGCAGGATCATGAACAGGCCGAAGAGCACCACCCACAACGTCGTCCACGGCCGCGGATAGTCCTGGTCTACAGCTCCGGAATCTAGTCGCCGCTCAGGTGGTGGCACGGCTTCTCACGGCGGCCAACCCCGCCAGGGCCAGCACAACGCCGACCACCATCACAACGGCCACGGCGAGTGCGTTATTGCCCAACGCGCCAACCAACGGCGCGATCACGGCTCCGACACCGAACTGTGCGGCGCCCAGCACCGCCGCCGAGGTACCAGCCGCCTCACCGTGACGAGACAAAGCCAGGGCAGGCGCGTTGGGAATGACGAATCCCATGAACGCCATCAATGTCCACACCGGAGCCACGAAGCCGACGAGCCCACCAACCCCGAGCCCAGCCAGCACCAGCAGTACCGCAGCGGGAATCAGAGCCAGCGACAGGCACCACTGCACGATCTGCTGCGGCTCGAATCGTTTGAGCAACACCACGTTCAGCTGTGAGGCCGCGACAAACGCAATGGCGCCGGCGCCGAACGCAACCGCGAACACCTGCTGATTCATGCCGTACTGGCCCTGCAGCACAAACGACGCACCCGAGATGTAAGCGAACAGGCCTGATAGCGACAGTCCGGCGACGAGCGCCAGGACCACGAACACCTTGTCACGCAGAAGATCGCGATAGGTCCGCAAGATTGCCTTCACCTGCAAGGGCCGCCGGGCGGCGGGTGGCAGCGTCTCGGGCAGTGCCAGGACCGCGAGAATCAGCAGCAGCACTCCCAGAAATGACAGGGCCGCGAACACGTGCTGCCATGACCCGTGCACCAGCACTGCCGCACCCAGCGATGGGGCGAGGATCGGCGCGATGCCGATCACCAGCGTCAGTCGGGAGATCACGGTGGCGGCCGCCTTATCGGTGTAGAGGTCGCGCACCACGGCCATCGCCACGACCATTGCCGCCGCGGCACCCACGCCCTCGATCGCCCGCAGCACACCCAGCACCACGATGTTCGGAGCCACCGTGATGGCCAACGACGCCAAAATATGCAGGGTCGCCCCGGCAATCAGCGGCAGACGCCGCCCCAGCGAATCCGATAACGGACCCACGAGGAGCTGTCCCAGTCCCAATCCGAGCAGCGTCCCGGTCAGGGTCAGCTGCGTCAGGGTCGAGGTGACATGCAGATCCGTCCCGATGTCGGGCAGGGCCGGGAGGTACATGTCGATGGTGAGCGGCCCCAGGGCAACCATCGCACCCAACACGGTGATGAGCCACGCCCTGCCCAACCGAGTGGTGGGGGGAGAGACCGAATCGACCGGTGTCGGAGCGTCCGTGGTCGTCTCACTCCGGGCAGCTGTCATCTCAGTGGTCAGCGCTCGCACGCCGCAAAACCTTCCGTTTCCTAACAAATGTGAGTTGGATCTCACCAATTCCATGCCCAGCGACGGTGTGATGAGTCGCCCCCGGTACCCGTCCTGCACCATATCCCCATCGACGTCGCCGAACCTCTGGCGCGACCCGAATAAGTCAATCAACGCCGCCACCGCGGCCAGCAGCGCCGCCACGGCTATTCCGCGGTGATTCCGCCCGCTGCGGCTTTGCTCGCCGCCGTCCGAATCCATCTCGCGACCTGCCAGGCCAATACCGCACCCTCGGTGAGCAAAAGTGCTGGATGAGGTCAAGCAGTCATCTGAAACACACCCGATCAACCCCCGGCGTAGGAACGAAAAGCGCTCGTCATTCGTCTTCATTACTGTGAAGACAAAATCTTCGCTCACAACCAGTGGACCCATCCAGCCCACCGCACTGAAGGAACACACGCCGATGAGCACTCGCTTCACCGAACCGCAGCGGCAGCTCGCCCTGGGAGGCAAGGGCAAAGAAACCAAAGTCGGAGCCTCCGGCAAGCTGCTCTCGCTGATCCTGGACCAGAGCACCAAAGTTCAGGAACCCGCGGTCCGCGCGTATGTCCAGAAACTACGAGCCTCCCACCCGGGCGCAGCACCCGGCGAGATCATCACCATGTTGGAGAAGCGCTATCTGGCGACGGTGATGGGCAGCGGCGCAGCAGTCGGCGCCGCCGCCGCCTTCCCCGGGGTAGGCACTCTGGCGGCGTTGTCGGCCACCGCCGGAGAGGCAGTGCTGTTCCTGGAGGCGACGTCCCTGTTCACCCTCGCGCTGGCGGCGGTCCACGACATCGAGGTCGCCAAGATCGAACATCGGCACACACTGGTGCTCGCTGTCTTACTCGGCGAGGACGGTGAGACAACCGTCTCGGACGTGCTGGGCAAGGAACGCACCGTCGGCGGCGGCTGGCTGGCCGACGCGACCTCGACGCTGCCGGTACCCGCGCTCAGTCATCTCAACGCCACCCTGCTCAAGCGGTTCACCAAGAAATTCGCGGTGAAACGCGGGGCCATGGCGTTCGGCAAGCTGTTGCCGGCCGGGATCGGCGCCGTCATCGGCGCTGGTGGCAACCGGTTCATCGGCAAGCGGATCATTACCAACGCGCGTAATGCCTTTGGGCCGGCACCGACCGCGTGGCCGGTGCAACTGCGTCTGGTCGCGCCCAAGACCTAGTAACCGGAAGGTTGGCTGTTCACGGTCCAGCCACCCTTCGGCCATCAGCGGCGCCGATGATGTCGCCTCTGTCATATCACCGTGACACCTCACCCCTTTTGGCGACGCGTTAGCCTGGTACCGGTCGCTGAACGGACTGAATATCGAACGAGACGGAGCGAGGCGAAGACTGCCGTGAACGGTTCAAATCCCCAATTCGGGCAGAACGAATGGCTGGTCGAAGAGATGTACCAGCGATTCAAGGAAGACCCGTCCTCGGTGGACTCCAGCTGGCACGAATTTCTTGCCGACTATGTGGCCGAGCCCGCCACCGATGTCTCCAACGGCCAATCCGCCGCCGCACCCGCGCCCGCACCACCAGCGACCCCCGCGCCCGCGACACCGGCCGCCCCCGCACCAAAGCCGGCCGCCTCCCCCGCCGCCGCACCGAAGCCGGCCGCCGCTGCCGCCCCGGCGCCGAAGCCGGCCGCTGCTCCCATCCCGTCCGCCGAAGGTGACGAGACGCAGGTGCTGCGCGGCGCCGCCGCGGCCGTGGTGAAAAACATGTCGGCCTCCCTGGAGATCCCGACCGCCACGAGCGTCCGGGCCGTCCCGGCCAAGCTGATGATCGACAACCGCATCGTCATCAACAATCACCTCAAGCGCACCCGCGGCGGCAAGATCTCCTTCACCCATCTGCTGGGCTACGCCATCGTCCAGGCCGTCAAGAACTTCCCGAACATGAACCGGCATTTCGCCGAAGTGGACGGTAAGCCGGTCGCCATCACCCCCGCACACGTCAACCTGGGTCTGGCCATCGACCTCCCCGGCAAGGACGGCAACCGCACCCTGGTGGTGGCAGCCATCAAGGGTTGCGAGGAAATGGCTTTCGGCCAGTTCATCAACGCCTACGAGGACATCGTGCGCCGGGCCAGGGACGGCAAGCTCACCGCCGAGGACTTCTCCGGAGTCACCATCTCGCTGACCAACCCGGGCACCATCGGCACCGTGCACTCGGTGCCGCGCCTCATGCGCGGACAGGGCGCCATCATCGGCGCCGGTGCGCTCGAATACCCCGCGGAGTTCCAGGGCACCAGCGAGGAGCGCATCTCCGATCTGGGCATCGGCAAGCACATGACGCTGACGTCCACCTACGATCACCGCATCATCCAGGGCGCTGAGTCCGGCGACTTCCTGCGCACGGTGCACCAGCTACTGCTCTCCGACGACTTCTTCGATGACATCTTCCGTGAGTTAGGCATCCCGTACGAGCCGGTGCGCTGGCGCGTCGACAACCCCGACTCCGTCGTCGACAAGAACGCCCGAGTGCTGGAACTGATTGCGGCATACCGCAACCGGGGACACCTGATGGCCGACACCGATCCGCTGCGCCTGGACAAGACCCGTTTCCGCAGCCATCCCGATTTGGATGTGCTCAGCCACGGGCTGACCCTGTGGGACCTGGACCGCGAGTTCAAGGTGTCGGGATTCAAGGGCCAGGAGTACATGAAGCTGCGCGACGTGCTCTCGGTGCTGCGCGACGCGTACTGCCGGCACGCCGCCGTGGAGTACACCCACATCCTGGAGCCCGAGCAGCAGAAGTGGCTGCAGGAGCGCATCGAGGTCAAGCACGACAAGCCGACCGTCGCCGAGCAGAAGTACATCCTGTCCAAGCTCAACGCGGCCGAGGCATTCGAGACCTTCCTGGCCACCAAATACGTTGGGCAGAAGCGCTTCTCACTGGAAGGCGCCGAGGGCGTCATCCCCATGATGGACGCGGTCATCGATCAGAGCGCCGAACACGGGCTCGACGAAGTGGTCATCGGCATGCCGCACCGCGGCCGGCTGAACGTGCTGGCCAACATCGTCGGCAAGCCGTACTCGCAGATCTTCACCGAGTTCGAGGGCAACCTGAACCCGGCGTTGGCCCACGGCTCCGGCGACGTCAAGTACCACCTGGGCGCCTCCGGCACCTACATCCAGATGTTCGGTGACAACGACATCGAGGTGTCGCTGACGGCCAACCCCTCGCACCTTGAGGCGGTCGACCCGGTACTGGAGGGCCTGGTTCGCGCCAAGCAGGATCTTCTCGACGTCGGCACCGATGGTGGCCGCTTCACCGTGGTGCCGTTGATGCTGCACGGCGACGCCGCATTCGCCGGGCAGGGTGTGGTCGCGGAAACCTTGAACCTGGCCAACCTGCCCGGCTACCGCACCGGCGGCACCATTCACATCGTGGTGAACAATCAGATCGGTTTCACCACCGCGCCGGAGCATTCCCGCTCCACCGAATATTGCACCGATATCGCGAAGATGATCGGCGCCCCGATCTTCCACGTGAACGGGGACGACCCCGAGGCCTGCGTCTGGGTGTCACGCCTGGCCGTCGACTTCCGGCAGAAGTTCAACAAGGACGTCGTCATCGACCTCGTCTGCTACCGCCGGCGCGGCCACAACGAGGGCGACGATCCCTCGATGACCAACCCGCAGATGTACGAGGTCATCGACACCAAGCGCGGTGTGCGCAAGACCTACACCGAATCCCTCATCGGCCGCGGCGACATCTCGATGAAGGAAGCCGAGGACGCCCTCCGCGACTACCAAGGTCAGCTGGAGCGGGTGTTCAACGAGGTCCGCGACCTGGAGAAGTACCAGCAGCGGCCCAGCGAGTCCGTGGAAGAAGACCAGCAGCTCCCGCAGAAGCTGGTCACCGCCGTCGACAAGGCACTGCTGCAGCGCATCGGTGACGCCTTCCTGGCGGTACCCGAGGACTTCAGCGTGCATCCGCGCGTCAAGCCCGTGCTGGAGAAGCGCCGCGAAATGGCCTACGAAGGCAAGGTCGACTGGGCCTTCGGCGAGCTCCTGGCATTCGGCACCCTGGTCGCCGAGGGCAAGGTAGTGCGCTTGTCCGGCCAGGACTCCAAGCGCGGCACCTTCACCCAGCGCCACGCGGTGATCATCGACCGGCACAACGGCGATGAGTTCAGTCCCTTGCAGCTGGTCAGTGTCGACGCCGAAGGCAACCCCACCGGCGGCCACCTCGTGGTGCACGACTCATCGCTGTCCGAGTACGCGGCCGTCGGCTTCGAATACGGCTACTCGGTGGGAAACCCCGACGCAATGGTGTTGTGGGAGGCCCAGTTCGGCGACTTCGTCAACGGCGCGCAGTCCATCATCGACGAGTTCATCTCCTCCGGCGAGGCCAAGTGGGGACAGCTCTCCGAAGTGGTACTGCTGCTCCCCCACGGCCACGAGGGACAGGGCCCCGACCACACCTCGGGCCGTATCGAACGGTTCCTGCAGCTGTGCGCCGAGGGCTCGATGACGGTCGCGATGCCCTCGACACCCGCGAACTACTTCCACCTGTTGCGGCGGCACGCGCTGGACGGCATCACCCGGCCGATGGTGGTTTTCACACCGAAGTCCATGCTGCGCAACAAGGCTGCGGTCAGCGATATCAAGGACTTCACCGACCGCAAGTTCCGCTCTGTCCTCGAAGAAGCCAATTACGAGGACGGGGTCGGCGATCGCAGCAAGGTCCGCAGGATTCTGCTGACCAGCGGCAAGCTGTACTACGACCTGCTGGCACGTAAGACTGCCGACAAGCGTGACGACGTTGCGATCGTGCGCATCGAGCAGCTGTACCCCATCCCGCGGTATCGCCTGGAGGAGACTCTCAGCCGTTATCCGGATGACGCACAGTACATCTGGGTGCAGGAAGAGCCTGCCAACCAGGGCGCGTGGCCGACCTTCGGCCTGAACCTGCCCGAGGTGGTGCCGCGCCTGGCGGGTCTGACCAAGATCTCCCGCCGCGCCATGTCGGCGCCGTCATCCGGTTCCTCGAAGGTGCACGCCGTCGAGCAGCAGGAGATCATCGACGAGGCCTTCGCCCCCACATCTGCGCAGGAGTGATTGAGCCCAAGGTCAGGCCCGCCCCTTAGGGGGCGGGCCTGATTCATTCTTGGACCTCTGCCCCGTTGCGCGCGTGTTCAATACGCTGCGCCAATGACGGCCAAGACCGCACCCGCTATCGAACCCATAACACTGCCGGTGGAGGAATGGCCACCGCTCAGCGGCAAGCCCAGGCCCTCACCCGAAGACCCGTTCTATCGCCCTCCGTCCGGCTGGGAAAACACACTGCCCGGAAGTCTGTTGCGGCGCAGGAAAGTTCGGATCGCACTGTTCGGCATAATTCCCCTGCGCCTGCAGGCCTGGCACCTGCTCTACCGCACCACAGATCTGCACGGAGCGCCCGAAACCACCGTGACAACGATGCTGGTTCCCCGCGACGCACATGAGACGTCGCCGGTCCTGGCCTACCAATGCGCCATCGATGCGGTATCCCCGCGCGCCTTCCCCTCGTATGGGCTGCTCCCGCATACGTTCGGGCTCAACCAGACCCAGAACGAACTGCTGTTGATGGTGGCCGCACTCGCCCGCGGTTGGGTCGTTTCGGTGAGTGATCACGAAGGCCCACAAGGACTATGGATGGTGGCCCGGCAGCCGGGGTACCACGTGCTGGACGGTGTGCGAGCTACCTTGAACGCCAGTGGCACACACGGCATACCTCAGCTCCCCGCCGATGCCCCCGTCGGATTCTGGGGATATTCCGGAGGCGGGACGGCGAGCACCTGGGCGGCAGAAATGGCTCCTGTCTACGCTCCGGAACTCAATGTCGCCGGAGCCCTACTCGGCGCTCCCGCGGCTCAGCCGGGCTCGCTGGTGCGCAAACACAGCGGCAGATTTGCCTCGGGACTCATTCCACCGGTGCTGGCCGCGATGATGCGGGCACACCCGAGTGCACGCGAATTCCTCGGCGAACACCTGAATCGGCGTGGCCGTCAGATCATCACCAAAGCGGCGGAGGTGGGCCTGGTCGAATCGGCGCTGCGGTGGCCCTTCAAGAACTTCGACACGCTCGTCGATCGGCCCGTCGAGGAATTGATGAGTACCCCCGAAATCAGCACTGTCACCGACGAAATGCGCCTGGGGCAACGCACGCCGAACGCACCGGTCTACCTGTACCACGCCGTCCACGACCAGCTGCTGCCCATCACGGCCTCCGACAAGCTGGCACACGACTACATCGCGGGCGGCACGCATGTGACGTACCGGCGCGACCGGACCACCGAGCACATCCTGCTCGCGGTACTCGGCGGCAGTGACGCCCTTGGATGGTTGGCTGCGCGGTTAGCGGGCAGACCCCTGCCGCCGGAACCGGACGTCCGCACCGTGATCTCGACCTCGTTGACCTTCCGCGCCGCGCGGAGCCAACTGCGCTGGCAATGGGGGATCTTGAAGCTGTTCCTCGGGCGCCTGTAGATAGCGCATCGGTGGCCATCCTTTGTGCCAAGAAATTAACCAGTGTGTTCATTTTGGGTAGCGGCATTCCCCACTAGCAACCCTCTGGGCAGCGATGATGGTGGCCCATGTATCCTGAGAATGGTCTCGAGGTTGACTTCGGCCGTTTGCCTCATCGGTGATGAACCACAAGGTCACACTGGCACCTTGGTGAGTAACCCCGATTCAATGTCGATTCGTTGCCACGAATCATTCTTGTTGAATACGCTGCGCGAATCCCCTGATTCTTCTTCGGCATCAGCACAGCCCATCGATTCACCCGGGATGACAAGAGCTAGGACAGGAGCCAGATGACAGCCGGCACTGCGCCCACGTCGGCCCCGGCGACCCAGCCCATCGAGGCCTGGCCGATGCAACTTGGCAAGCCACTACCGTCGCCGCAGGACCCGTTCTTCCGTCCGGCTGACGGCTGGGAGAAGGCCGCACCCGGAACACCCCTGCGACGCCGGCGAGTTCAGATCGGCTTCTTCGGGATCTTCCCGCTGAAGCTGCATGCCTGGCAGGTGCTCTATCGCAGCACCGACCTGCACGGTGCGCCGGAGACCACGGTCACCACGGTGCTCGTCCCCAAGAACGCGACATCGGAATCGCCGCTACTGGCCTTTCAGAGTGCTATCGATGCCGTCACCCCCAAGAGATTCCCCTCCTACTACCTGCAGCACCGGACCTTCGGTATCAACCAGTCGCAGAACGAGTTTCTGCTCGCGGTTGCCGCACTCCAACGGGGATGGATCGTCACCATCAGTGACCATGAGGGCCCGAAGGGTCTCTGGATGGCACCCAAACAACCCGGCTACCACGTACTAGACGCGCTGCGCGCCACGATTGCCGCATCCGGTGAGGACGGCATCCCGCGCTTGACCAACCAGACACCAACCGCGGTATGGGGGTACTCGGCCGGCGGCAACGCCACCGCCTGGGCCGCCGAACTCGCCGGTGAGTACGCACCCGAACTCAACCTGGTCGGGGCATTGATCGGCGCGCCCGCACCCCAACCCGGCCCCCTCATGCACCAGCTCAGTGGCCAGTACGCTTCGGGCCTCATCATCATCGTGCTGGCGGCCATGATGCGGGTAAGCCCCTCCATCCAGGAATTTCTGCAGAAGCACCTCACCAAAAGAGGCCGCCGGATGGTCGAGAAGGCCGAGCGTCTCACCGTCATTCAGGCCCTGCTGTACTGGCCATTTCTCAACTTCAACAAGATCTTCGATCGCCCGCTCGAGGAGGTGATGGACACCCCGGAAATCGCCGCCCTCACCGACGCGATGACACTGGGGCTGCGCACCCCCACCGCACCGATTTATCTCTATCACTCGATCCACGATGTCTTGTTGCCGGTTTCCAGCACGGACCAGCTCGCCGAGGATTACATAGCCGGTGGCGCACAGGTCACCTACCGGCGCGACCGCGCCAGCGACCGCGTCTTCTTGTTACTGTCCGGCGGTCATGACGCGCTCGGCTGGCTTGATGAACGCATGCGCGGCAAGACATTACCCACGCGACCCGATGTCCGGACCGTATTGTCAACGGTCCTGTCGCCACGCGCCGTGATCATGTATCTCCGGCAGATCCTGGCGGTCGTGAAGCTACTTGCCGGACGACTGTGACGGCATACCGCCGGCAGTTCTGACCGCTAGCAGGGCCGCCGCCAATGTCCGTGCGGCCGAGGGCTGCGCGGGGTCCAGGCCGGTGAGTTCTGCGACCCGGCGCAACCGGTAGTCGAGGGTATTCGGATGCACATGCAGCGATTTAGCCGCGAGCTGCCGTCCGTGCTCGTGTTGCAGATACGCACTGAGCGCCTGCTGCAAATGCGGGTGGGCCACGAGTGGCTGGACGGTGGCGGCAAGCAGGTCTCGGGCTCTGCCCGGACGGGTGATCTGGTACTCCAGCAGCAGATCGGAGAGCCGGTAAGCACCCGGTGTTCGGCCGAGCCGTAACGCGAGCAAGGCCAATTCGCGTGCTTCATCCGCTGCGGCGGCAATCTCACCGGGGTCGGTCGCATGGGAAACTCCGAGCGTGACCGGTCCCCCGGCCACCTCAGAGAACAAGGGCAGCAGTGACTCCACCGCGCCCACCGCAGGCAGCAAGATGGTGCCGCCGCGGCCGTCCAGGGAGGTGAGCACGGGCTCGCGCGCGTGCTCGTCGACGATGTCCTGCACCAGATGCGCACGTCTGCGCGCGACCACGGTGTTGGCTGCGGGTTCGGGCATGTATAGGAACAGCACGTTGTACGACAGGGCGAGCGTGACACTGGCGCGTTCGGCGGCGTCGATCCACGGCACCCCCTTGACCAGAGCATCGAAGAGGTCGCGCCGGGCCTCGGTCGTCGCGCTATAAAGACCTTGGCGCTCTTCGAGATACGCGGCGGTGACGGCAGGAAGCATCAATTGCAGGTATCGCTGCACCTGCATGCTGATGGCCAGCACCTGATCGAACTCGTCGGGGGTTGCCAACTCCCGGAGTGTCTCGATGCCGACCCGAGCGGCGACGTTGTAGACGGCCAGGATCGCCGGTAGCGGTATGTCCTCCTGCGCGCGCCGGGACGCAGCCAGGATCGACACCGCGAATTCGTCCTCGGTGGGCGCCCGCGATTCCAGCATCACCCGGGAGAAGATTCGGAAGTGCTGCTTGGTGAACTCGGTGATCTCACCGTCGAGAACCTCGCGCGGCAGCATTCCGTAGTACGGCACCTCGGAAGCGAAGCAGTCCACCGCGCGGCGCGCCGTTTCCGGCAGCCGACGCATGAACCGATCACTGAGTGACGCCGTCATCAGCGGACTCCAACCTTCTCCCACTGCATCGTGGAATACCCGTATCCCTCACCGATCGCATCCGTGAGACCCTTGCGCACCCTACCGTCCTGTACCCGAGTTGGGAGGTTTGCTCGAAGGTTCATCGCAGCGGTTCGCCGGTTATTGGGGCCGGTCATAGCTTTCGGGCGTGGGCCTCGTATCTTTCACAAAGATCAGGACGAGTCACCGACTTTCCGCGGGCGCCGATCCTAGGTTTCAACGATGACTGCCATCGCCCCACGGCGTTCGCTTAATAATCTGGTCACGCGGTACTGGACCGTGATGTCGAAGGTGTACAACTTCCCGCTCGTGCAGCGCCACATCTACAGCCCGGCGCAAAACGACACCGTTAGGCAGCTACGCGCACATGACGCACGGCGGATCGCCGATATTGCCTGTGGTACTGGCATATTGGCGTCGCGGATTCAGTCCGAGCTGACCCAGCCATCTGTTTACGGGATCGATATGTCCGATGGCATGCTCGCCAAGGCGAGGGCACGGTCTGCCGACGTCCAGTGGAGGAAGGCGCCCGCGGAGCAGCTCCCGTTCGAGGACTGCACTCTGGACGCGGTCGTCACAACGTCGGCATTCCATTTCTTCGATCAGCCCGCGGCACTGGCGGAGTTCTATCGCGTACTCGCCCCGGGCGGCATGGTCTCGGTCGCCACGATCTGTCCGAGGGAGCGGCGCTGGATGCGGCGCGGAGCCGGAGAACGCGGACCTGCGCACTTTCCCACGGCCGGGGAAATGGAGCGGCTCTTCTCGCGTGCCGGGTTCGATGTCGTCGTGCATCGCCCGGTGGAGCGCCCGTTCACGCCACCGCTGGTGTCGGTCGACTGGATCTGCGTTGGCCTCAAGGCCTGACCCTCACCTACCCGGCACCCGACCGCTCCGCGCCACCATCCATTACCCTCACTGATTGACGTCAGCGTCGCAACGTAAATCTGTCAGGAGTAGTCATGGATGGCTTCAGCGGCAAGGTGGCCGTGGTGACCGGTGCGGGTTCGGGAATCGGACGTGCACTGGCGGTGGAACTCGCGCGCTCGGGCGCCAAGGTGGCCATCAGCGATATCGACAACGAGGGCCTCGCCGAGACCGAACGTCAGATCAAGGCCCTGGGCGCGGAGGTTCGCTCCGATCGGCTGAACGTCGCCGAGCGCGAAGCCTTCCTGCTCTACGCCGACGTCGTCAAGGAGCACTTCGGCAAGGTCAACCAGATCTACAACAACGCCGGCATCGACTTCCACGGCGACCTGGAAGTCAGCGAATTCAAGGACATCGAGCGGATCATCGACGTCGACTACTGGGGCGTGGTCAACGGCACCAAGGCCTTCCTGCCGCACCTGATCGCCTCCGGCGACGGTCACGTCGTCAACGTTTCCAGCATCTTCGGCATCATGGGAGCTCCCGGCCAAAGCGCTTACAATGCAGCCAAATTCGCGGTGCGCGGCTTCACCGAATCACTGCGCCAGGAGATGATCACCGGCAAGAAGCCGGTCGCGGTCACCTGCGTACACCCCGGCGGCGTCAAGACCAACGTGGCCCGCAACGCCACGATGGCCGAGGGCTACGACCACGCCCAGTTCGCGAAGTTGTTCGATCGGGTCGCACGCACCAGTCCGCAGGCGGCGGCCCGGATCATCCTCACCGCAGTCCGCAAAAAGAAGCCGCGTGTACTCGTCGGCCCCGACGCCAAGGTGATCGACTTCCTGGTTCGACTCACCGGTGCGCGCTACCAGGATCTGTTCGTTCTCGTCGAGCGATTCCTGATGCCCAAACGTTCCCACTGACCCATTACTCTGACTATTTGACAGTCGTCTAACAAGGAGACATCTATGGAAGGCTTCAGCGGCAAGGTGGCCGTGGTGACCGGTGCGGGTTCGGGAATCGGACGTGCACTGGCGGTGGAACTCGCGCGCTCGGGCGCCAAGGTGGCCATCAGCGATGTCGACGCCGAAGGCCTGGCAGAGACCGAACGCCAGGTCAAGGCCCTGGGCGCGGATGTTCGCGCCGATCGCCTCAATGTCGTTGAGCGCGAAGCCTTCCTGCTCTACGCCGATGCCATCAAGGAGCACTTCGGCAAGGTCAACCAGATCTACAACAACGCCGGCATCGCCTACCAGGGCGAGGTAGAGGAAAGCCAGTTCAAGGACATCGAGCGGATCATCGACGTCGACTTCTGGGGCGTGGTCAACGGCACCAAGGCCTTCCTGCCGCACCTGATTGCCTCCGGCGACGGTCACGTCGTCAACGTTTCCAGCCTGTTCGGCGTGCTGTCCATGCCGGGCCAAAGTGCTTACAACTCGGCCAAGTTCGCGGTGCGCGGCTTCACCGAATCACTGCGCCAGGAGATGATCATCGGCAAGAAGCCGGTCGCGGTCACCTGTGTGCACCCCGGTGGCATCAAGACCGCCATCGCGCGCAACTCCACCACCGCAGAGGGTTACGACCAGCAGGCGATGGCCGCGATGTTCGACAAGTACCTTGCGAACACCAGCCCCGAGGCCGCGGCCCGCATCATCCTGACCGCCGTCCGCAAGAAGAAGCCACGGGTGCTCGTCGGACCCGACGCCAAGATCCTGGATCTGGTCGTACGCGTGACCGGCTCCCGCTACCAGGACATCTTCTCGCTGGTGACGGGCTTCATCATGCCCAAGCCCGGGAAGTAACGACCCGGGTCGATCATCCGTGCCGGCTAGCGCGCCGCGCGGATGATCGACGGCAAGAAGGTGCCGATGATGGTCTGGTCAAAGACCATGGTGGTGGGCAGCCGGTTGTGCACGATGGCGACGGAGATGTTGCGTTTCTGATCGGCCCAGCCGAAGGAGCCACCCGCGCCGATATGCCCGAAGCCGCCACCGATCACCGGCGCCACCAGGGAGTGGTACCCACGGTGCCAGCCCATCGGTATCCCGAGCGTGTGGTCTATCTGGTAGCTGTTCTTGCGTCCGAGGCCCTGGGCGACATCGGGCGAGAGCAACCGTGTTCCGTCAACGCTCCCGTCGCCCGCCAGGGCCGCGTAAAGCTTGGCCAACGCGGGTGCGGTACAGCAGGCGCTGCCGGCGCCGCACCGCAGATCCATCACGGGAGCACTCGCGTGGCCGTCGTCGGCCAGCAGCATCTCGGCACCTGGCTGGTACAGCGTGGAGGCCGCACCCTTGGCCCCGGGCATCCTGTCGAGCATCCCCATGACCGGCGGAGCCGTCCGACGGATAAAGCCGGACCGTGCGACCCTGTCCAAATGCGGTGTGAGCGCGGCTGATTCGGACGGCGCATCTTTGGGCGGCCTACCCATGTGGATACCGTCGACGCCCAGCGGCTCGGCCAGTTCGGTGCGGTACAGCTCTTCGAGGTCCTTACCGGTGACGGCCTTGGCAAGCCGTCCCATGAGCCAGCCGATGGACAACGCATGGTAGGCGGGCTTGCCGAAATATCTGTCGACGGGCGCCGCGGCCAACCGGTCGGCCATCAGATCCGGGTCGAACATCTCCTCGTAGTTGTGCGCGATACCCGTCAGCCGCGACAACCCTGCCGTATGCGACAGGATCTCGTCGACCGTGATCGCGCCCTTGCCGTGGGCGGCGAACTCGGGCCAGTACCGGGCGACCGGGGCGTTGTACTCCAGCAGTCCGCGGTCCACCAGCTTGTGGACGATGGTGGCGGTAACTCCCTTGGACGCCGAAAAGATCACCGGCGCCGTATCGCGCGTCCAGGCCTGCCCCTTCTGCGCCTGACCGGCCCACAGATCCAGTACGGGCTCGCCGTCCACGTACACACAGATCGCGCCACCGCCCACGCGGTACCGGGTGAAGGCAAGCGAGAAGACGCGCACCACCCCTCGGAACTCGGGGCGCGCCCAGCCGTTCACCCCCGGCGGCAGCAGCTCCACACCGCGTTCCAGCGGCGGATAGGCGAAGGGGGTGGGTAGCGGTGATTCCGGGACCGCGTCGTCGAGGCCGTGAGGTTGTGCCATAAGTAACAGTGAGTACCAGGTACTTGGCGTCAAGACAAGGGTGATGAATCAGATGTCAGGACAGATACCCAATCGACGCTCGACGATTGGGGGCACTTCACGATCTCAGCCGACGGCCTTGACGATCTGCGGCCACAAGAACGCAAACGAGATCTGATCGAGAGCCATGGTCAGTGGCAGCCGGTTATGCGCGAGGCCGACAGCGATCTTGCGCTTGGGGTCGGCCCATCCCATGGAGCCACCGAGCCCGATGTGGCCGAATCCGCCGCGGAATCCATTCATAGGCAGCGACATGTATCCCAGGTGCATGCCCATGGGGAACACAATGGTGCGGTCGATGCTCAGATTGATTCTACGAGCAAGCCCGGCAACAGTTTCCGGCGAAAGGAACTCGCGGCCCTCGACAGTGCCACCGCCTGCCAGGGCTGCGTACATCTTGGCGAGCGCCGGTGCCGTCGCGACCGCATTGGCCGCCGGTGCCTGCATGTCGTACAGCGCTGAACTCAGAGTGCCGTCGTCGGCGAGGATCCGTTCCATTCCGGGCTCGTACATCGTGCCGATCGCACCCTCGAAACCGGGAAGACGATCGACGGCACGGATGACTGTCGGCAGCACCCGGCCCACCACGGGCCGGGTCGCCACCGGATCCAGGAATGGGTACATCGAGGCGGCCTTGGTCGACGAGGTCCGCGGTGGACGTCCGAGGTGTATCCCCTCAACCCCGAGCGGCTCGGCGATCTCGGTGCGAAACAGCTCACGCATGTCCTTGCCGGTGACCGACCGGGCCAGGCCCGCAAGCAGCCACCCGAAGGTGAGCGCGTGATACGCGCGTTTGCCGTAGAACTTGTCGACCGGCGCCGCGGCCAGACGCTGTTCCATGAGCTCGTGGTCGGCGACTTCCTCCGCATGGCGCGCGATCCCATCCAGCCGGGACAGTCCGGCGCGATGGTCGAGAACCTGGCGCACGGTGATCGACGACTTACCGTTGGCGCCGAACTCGGGCCAGTAACGCGCAACCGGGGCGTCATAGGCGAGTAGACCCTGGTCGACCAGACGGTGGATGACGGTGGCCGAGATACCCTTCGACGCCGAGAAGACAAGCGCTCCGGTGTCCCGTGTCCAGCCCTGCCCCGCAGCAGCCGCACCGGCCCAGATGTCCAATGCCGGTTCACCGTCGACATAGACGCAGAGGCCACCGCCGCCGAGGCGGTACTTGGTGAACATCCACTCGAAGGTTCGGACCACGGGAGCCAGCTCGGGCCGCGCCCAGCCCTCCACTCCGTTCGGTAGCCGCAATCCGGGCAGGTCGCCCGGGTACAGCTCAGTGCCACGTACAGGTGCTGTGGCCGCAACATTGGGGCCCAGTGGGATCGCCATAGTGACACTTGGGTACCACGTGTCAAATATTCGGGTCAAGTCACAATCTGATTGCCTGCGGCGTTATCGCAGGTCACAGCGTCGCGGTCATCAACGCAGCAAAATCTGGTGATCGTTGAGCCAGGTGTCCACCACGCGCTGAGGATCTGCACCGCCCGCAACCTCCCGGGTCATCGCCGCCAAGTCTCCGGTGGTCAGCTCACCGGCAACCTTGTTGAGCGCCAACACTTGTGGCTCGGTCAACTCGTTTCTCCGGTACAACGGCACCACACTGTTGGCCGGAAGCCACTCGGACTCATCGTCGAGCAGGGTGACCCCGTCGACAGGCAGGCTCGGACTGGCCGTGCTGGTCCATGCCACCGCGATGTCGGTGCGCTTCAGTGCCGCGAAAAGCTCACCAGCGCTGGCGAACTGGCGGGGAGTGCCGGTCTCACACGGACCAACGCGCGGCACCGGCACCGTCCCCTGCCCTACCTGTCCGCTACGCGCCAGTTGATCGCAATGCCGAACCAGGGCCTTCAATGTCGGTTTAGACGAGGCGCTCGGAGACGTCGCCACCGCCAGCGCCGGACGATCTTCGGCAGTCCCGTAATCGGCGGCTGCCACACCGGCGGGCAGGGCGGCGATCATGGCCTTATACGTGACCTCTTCGTCACCGCTGGCCCGCTGCTGTGGCGCGAACTGCCGTAGCAGCCGCCCAGTGAATCCGGGTGCGACGCTCGCGATACCGGTATCCAATTCGGCTACCGGATCGGCACTCTCACGCACCTTGGTATCGATACCGGTCGCCTTCACCGCTGCGGCATAGATGTGCGCAAGCACCCGATACTGCGGGTCATTCGTGGCCACCACCGTCAAATACGGTGCGGGACCACGATTGTCCGAGCACGCGGCGAGTACCGACACTGCAGCCAGCAGCCCCGCTATCCACGCGCGAACCTTGAACATCGACGGCTAGAGGGCTAGTCGCTCTCGTGCGCGACGGCCTGGACCGCGGCGGCCACGGCGGGTCCGACGCGCGGATCGAGCGGGCTCGGCACAATCTTGTTCGGCGCCAGGTCAGGTTCCACGACCGAGAAGATTGCTTCGGCCGCAGCCACTTTCATCCGCTCGGTGATCTTGGTGGCCTCGGCGTCCAGTGCCCCACGGAACACACCGGGGAAGGCCAGCACGTTGTTGATCTGGTTCGGGAAGTCGCTGCGCCCGGTCGCGACAATCGCGGCGTACTTGGCGGCCACGTGCGGGTGAATCTCGGGGTCGGGATTGGAGCACGCGAAGACGATGCTCTCGTCTGCCATGGTCGCGATGAGCGACTCGTCGACCTTTCCTGCCGAAACACCCAGGAACACATCGGCACCCGCGAGCGCCTCGGCCTGTCCGCCGGTAAGACCGCGCGGGTTGGTGCGTGCGGCAAGGTCTGCCTTGAACTCGTTGAGGTCATCGCGACTGGAATGCACGATGCCCTTCGAGTCCAGCACCGTCACGTCGGTAATGCCGTCGGCCAGCAGGATGTTGGCGCATGCGACGCCGGCCGCACCCGCACCGGAGATCACCACCTTGAGTGACTTCTGATCGCGGCCCAACACCCGCGATGCCCCCATGAGTGCCGCCAACACCACGATGGCGGTGCCGTGCTGGTCGTCGTGCATCACCGGACAGTCCAGCGCCTCGATCACGCGCCGCTCGATTTCGAAACAGCGCGGCGCCGAGATGTCCTCCAGATTGACCGCACCAAAGGTGGGGCGCAGGCGGATCAGCGTCTCGACGATCTCGTCGGGATCCTTGGTGTCGAGCACGATCGGGATGGAGTTGAGCCCTGCGAAGGTCTTGAACAACGCGCTCTTGCCCTCCATGACGGGCAGCGACGCCGAAGGACCGATATCACCGAGACCGAGCACCGCGCTGCCGTCGCTGACGACCGCGACCAGGCGATGAGCCCAGGTGTATTTCTTGGCCAGGCTGGCGTCGGCGGCAATGGCCCGCGATACCTGCGCAACACCCGGGGTGTAGGCGATCGACAGTGCGCGCTGTGTGTCTAGCGGCGACTTGAGCTCTACCGACAGCTTCCCGTCGATATGTGCTTCGAAAATCTCTTCATCTGTCACGACAACGTCGGATGCGGTCACAGCGGTGAGACTACTGGCCCCCACGAAAGTCACTCCTGGCGACTCTGGAACTGTGAGCGGCCCGTTACGCGCCTGCCACGAATCCGCGCACCGACTCGGCGATCATCTGCACCGCGATGGCGGCCAGTAACAAGCCTGCGACCCGGGCCAAGAGCATGATCCCGCCCTCCCGCAGCACTCTGATCAGCACCGTAGAGAACCTCAGCGTCAGATACAGCACCAGGTGCACGCACAGGATCGCGGCGGCGATGGCCAGATAGGTGCCCACCTGCCCCTGCGCCTGACGGACCGCGATGATGGTCGCCGCGATGGCTCCCGGTCCTGCCATCAGCGGGGTGCCCAGCGGCACAAGCGCCACGTTGACGCCGCTATCGGCGTTCTGGCTGGTGGCGCCGCCCATCAACAGAGATAGGCCCGTGATGAGCAGCAGCAGGCCGCCGGCACCCTGCAGCGCGGGCACACCTATATGTAGATAGGTCAGGATCGCCTGCCCGCCGATCGCGAACATCGAGATGACGGTCAACGAGACCGCCGGCGCCTGCCAGGCGGCACGATGTCGTTCGGCGGCGGGCTGCCGGCCCGTCAGCGACAGAAACACCGGTACCGCACCCGGGGGATCCATGATGACGACCAGGGTGATGAACACTGAGGTGAACACCGCAATATCGAATGTCACGATTTCAGTGTCCCAGGCGGTCCCACAGGCTCGCGGGTTACCATCTCGCGGAACGGTTCCGCAGAACGATTGGTTGCGAGCAGGGAGCCCACATCATGGCGCGATTTCCGTCGGTCAATCCGTCGTCGTTGCGTTCACCTATCCGCGGCCGTGAACCCGAGACCGATGCCAAACGCATCCCGGTCCCTCTCGCCCGCGCCATTGTCGACTGTGGCGTGTACGTCGACGGGGTCCGGCTGCCGGGCAAGTACACGCCCACCGCTGCGCTGGAAAAGGTGCGCTCGCTGGACCGCGGGTTCGTCTGGGTGGGGCTGCACGAACCCGACGAACATCAGATGGAGGCGGTCGCTCAGCCGTTCGGACTACACCGGCTGGCCGTCGAGGATGCCGTGCATGCGCACAACCGTCCCAAGCTCGAGCGGTACGACGACACCCTGTTCTTGATTCTCAAGACCGTGAATTACGTTGAACACGAATCCATCTCCTCGGCCCGCGAGATCGTGGAGACCGGCGAGATCATGATTTTCGTGGGCGGCGACTTCGTGGTGACGGTGCGCCACGGCGACCACAGCGGGTTGGCGAAGGTGCGCGCCCAGATGGATTCCGATCCGGACCACATGCGGTTGGGCCCGTATGCCGTCATGCATGCCATCGCCGATCGCGTGGTCGACTCGTATATGGAGGTCTCCGACCTCGTCGAAACCGATATCGATGCGATGGAGCAGAACGTCTTCTCGCCCCGATCCAGCACCGATATCGAACACATCTACATGCTCAAGCGTGAAGTGGTGGAGTTGCGCCGCGCGATCAGCCCGCTCACGGGAGCCCTCAGCAAGCTCACCCAGGACCACAACGACCTGATCACCAAGGAAGTCCGGCGATATCTGCGTGACGTGCTCGATCATCAGAGCCACGCCGCCGATCAGATCGGAAGCTACGACGAGATGCTCACCTCCCTGGTGAATGCGGCCCTGGGCAAGGTGGCCATGCAGCAGAACACCGACATGCGCAAGATCAGCGCCTGGGTGGGCATCGCCGCGTTTCCGACCATGCTCGCCGGCATCTACGGCATGAACTTCGAGCACATGCCCGAGCTGGCCGAGCCGGCCGCCTACCCGATCGTGCTACTCGTCATGGTCGTCGTATGCACGCTGCTGTACCGGAACTTCCGGAAGAACGGGTGGCTGTAGCGCGCTAGCTCGGCTGCGCGTGGGCGCGCGACGGGTCCTTCACATCGATATCGGCCTGCATCCATGCGTCCCTCAACGCATCGGCGCCCTTGAGCCGCACCCAGGCCGCTTCGTTGGCCGTGATGGGCACCGCCACCAGAAAACGCACCGGCGAGAGCGGTTCGGGCAACAGGAGATCCGGGATATCGCCGTTCTGCAGCAGTACCGCCGTATACGCCTGCCGTGCCGGATCGTCCCAGAGCGGCTGGCCCAGATCGACCAGCGCGTCCTCGGTGAGCACCAGCCCCTCCACCGCCGGCGAGGCGGCCAGCACCGCAAGAGATCGGGCCAGGCCGGGAAAGACATTGCCGCGCAAACTGATCAGCACTTCGGCGCGCGGACCCAGCTCCTCTGAAGTCAGCATCTCCCCCGGGTCTGCCATGGGATAGCGCGAGGCTCCCACCGAGACGAAATGCGATACCCCGGCATCATCGGGACCATAGCGCAACAGCTCATAAGGTTCAGACCCCAGAAAGGTGACCGAGGCCGAATCCGGCTCGCCCGCACCGATACCCGTGAAGTGATCGGCCAGATGGGCGCGTACGTGACGGACGATCTCGTCCGAATTCATCCCCGGGCCGGTCACTGCCCGACAGTGGCATTGCCGGGCAGTGAAATGTTCTCCCCGGATGCGGCATCGAATATCACCAGCTTGCCGGTGTCGATGATCAGCTCGACGGGCTGCCCCTCCACGACCTTGGATGCCGCGGAAAGCCTTGCCACAAATTCGTTTTCGTCTGCCCCAGCCACGCCCGCCTCCTGGGCGAGTTCGGCCAGCTCATCCGAATGAGCCGCGCCGCCTTCGGTGGTGAAGTGCACGTACTTGTCCGAGCCCAGCGACTCCACCAGGTCGGCATTCACCGTGAGCGTCAGTCCGGTGATCCGCTTGTAGGTGTCGACCAACGCGGCGTCCTCGAACTGCTCGGGCCGAATCCCCACGATCACGTCGCTGCCCAAAACGCCGGCCTTCTTGGCGGAAACGTTGGCGTAGACGCTCGCCTCGAGTGTCACCTCACCGAACGGCAGCTGCACTCCGATATCGGTAAGCGTCGCCGGGAAGAAGTTCATGGCCGGGGATCCGATGAAACCGGCGACGAACAGGTTGGCCGGGGTGTCGTAAAGCTCCTGGGGAGCACCGACCTGCTGCACCTTTCCGGCGCGCAGGACCACCACCCGATCACCGAGCGTCATCGCCTCGGTCTGATCATGCGTGACGTAGACGGTGGTGGTGCCCAACCGTTTTTGCAGCCGCGCTATCTCGGTGCGCATCTGCACCCGCAGTTTGGCATCCAGATTGGACAACGGCTCGTCCATGAGAAATGCCTTCGGACTGCGGACGATCGCACGGCCCATCGCCACCCGCTGCCGCTGTCCGCCGGAGAGGTTTGCGGGCTTGCGATCCAGATAGTCGGTCAGATCCAGGATCTTCGCGGCCTCTTCGACCTTTGCGTTCACGTCGGCCTTGCTCATCTTGGTCAGGGTCAGCGGGAAGGCAATGTTCTGGCGCACAGTCATATGCGGGTACAGCGCGTACGACTGAAACACCATGGCGATATCGCGATCCTTGGGCGCCTTCTCGTTGACCCGCTCACCGGCAATGGTGAGCTCGCCCGAGGAGATGTCCTCGAGTCCGGCGATCATGTTCAACGTCGTGGACTTACCGCACCCCGATGGCCCGACCAGGATGATGAACTCGCCGTCGGCGATATTCAGGCTGACGTCCTGCACCGCCGCGGAACCGTCCGCATACGTCTTGGACACCTGGTCCAGCACAATCTCAGCCATCACTAACCCTTCACTGCACCGGAGGTCAGTCCGGCAACGATCCGTCGTTGGAATATGAGCACGAAGATGATGATCGGCACCGTGATGACGATGGCGCCCGCGGCAATCGACCCGGTGGGCTCCTCGAATTGCGAACTGCCGGTGAAGTTCGCGATGGCGACCGGGGCCGTGATGGATCGGTCCGTGGCTGTCAGCGAGATCGCCAGCAGCAGGTCGTTCCAGGCGAAGATGAAGACCAGGATCGCGGACGTGACAATGCCCGGTGTGGCCAACGGTGCGATGACCTTCCAGAAGGCCTGTGCCGGTGTGGCTCCATCCATCTTGGCGGCCTTCTCCAATTCCCAAGGGATCTCGCGGAAGAACGCCGACAGCGTGTAGATGGCCAGGGGTAACGCGAAGGTGATGTACGGGATTATCAGTCCTGGCCAGGTGTCGAACAGGCCGACCGAGCGCTCGATGTTGAAGATCGGCGTCACCAGCGAGATCTGCGGGAACATCGCGATGAGCAGGGCCGCGCCGACGAGGGCCTTCTTCCCCGGAAAGTCCAGGCGCGCCACCGCGTACGCGGCCATGGTGCCGACGCTGACGGCGATCAATGTCGCGATGAGCCCAATGCCGATGGAGTTCACCAGTGCCGAGGTGAACACATTTCCGCTGAAGATGCTGCGGTAGTTATCGAGCGTCACCGGCCATGGGAAGAACTTGCCATCCTTGACCGTCGAGGTGGGTTTGAGGGACAGGCTCAACACCCACAGCACCGGTACCAGCGCGTAGCACAGCACCAACACGTCGGCGATCACCCAGCCCACAGCGCGCGAGGGCGTTGTGCGGCTCACCGTCTTGCCCCTTCGTCATCGGCCGCCGGGGCCGCGGCACCGAAAACCTTGATGAAGATGAACGCGATGATGGCCACACACAGGAAGATCAGGACACTGATCGCCGAACCAAGTCCGACATTGAAGGCCTTGAACAAGTTGTCGTACCCCAGAATCGACACCGACCCCGTGTTGTTGCTGCCGCCGGTCAGCACGTAGATGTTGTCGAAAATCCGGAAGGCGTCCAAGGTTCGGAACAGCAGCGCCACAAGAATCGCCGGTTTCATGATCGGGATGGTGACGCGGATCAGTCTGCTCCAGCCGTTGGCACCGTCGACCTGGGCGGCCTTCAATAAGTCGTCTGGGACGAGTGCCAAGCCGGCCAGCAACAGCAGAGCCATGAACGGCGTGGTCTTCCACACCTCCGCCAAGATCACCACCGCCAGCGACGGAATCTGTTGCGTCAGTGGCGCACTACCCGACGGAAGAAGATTCGCCAGATATCCCGTACCCGGAGTCCACGCGTAGTACCAGCTGTAAGACGCTGCGACGGTGACGATTCCGTAGGGGATCAGCACGGCAGTGCGCACCAGACCCTTCCCGAATATCGTTCGATGCATCACCAGCGCGAGGGTCAGGCCGAGTACGAGCTCGATGACCACCGAAATCACCGTGATCACAAGTGTGACCACCAGGGCGCTCCACCAGTATCTGTCGGTCAGCACCGTGACGTAGTTGTCGAACCACACCAACTTGCGGTCCTGCGGGCTGGCCAGGCTGTACTTCTGCAGGCTGAGCCAGATGGCATAGCAGATGGGGTATGCGGTAACCGCGAGCATGAGAAGCGCTGCCGGTGCGATGAGTAAGAGACCGAGACGCCGCTCGGCCTTCTTCCCTGCCGAGGCGGCCCCTTTGACACCCGAACCGGTCACGGGATCAGCCCCCGTCCGTCCACGGCCTTTTGCACCTGATCGGTGAGCAGATCGGCGGTGCGCTCGGGATCGATTCCGGTGATCGGGGCCAGCGCAGCGGAGACTCTCGTCGAGATGGCTTGGTAGTACGGGGAGGCCGGACGCACCGCGGCGTTGGCGAGCTGTTCGCGGATGATCGCGTACGCGGGGTACTTGGCCTGGAATTCGGGATCGTCATAGAGGGATGAGTCCACCGCGGGTAGGCCGCCCTCGATTGCCGTCGCCTTCTGGTTCTCGCGGCTGCGCAGGCAGTTCAATGCCTCGAAGGCCTGCGCCTTGTAGCGCGTTGTCTTGGCGACCGCGATGTTCAGCCCACCGATGGTGACCCTGGCGGGCTGGCCCGCGACCGCCGACGGGAAGGGCGCGAAACCCAGTGCCGCACTGGTCGCCTCGTACGCGGCCGTGAACTGCTCATCGTTCGGTTCGAAGCGGCCAGCACCGGCGATCGCACCGGTCAGGTCTGGGCGCCGATCCAGGCGCAGAAATGGAACTCCACCCTTGATCGCGTTCTCCATCATGCTGGCCATCACGAACGGCCAATTGATCTCAAAGGCGGCCTTACCTTGTTCAAAGGCCAAACGCGCTGTGCCCTCATCGGTCTGGGTAATCGAAGGGTCGGCACCATCGGCCGTCGCGATCGATTTGATGATCCGCAGGGCGGTGACCGTGGCGGCGCGATGCTCCGGGGTATCGGTCAAGGTGACTCGCTTGCCGTCGTCGCCCAGCACCGAGCCGCCCGCGCTTACCAGCAGGGTGTTGAACAACACCACCAGGCCCTCGTACTGCTTGCCCTGCAACGCAATCCAGCTAGGTCCGCCAGATCGCGCGAAGCCCTCGGCTTCCTGCACCGTCTGCTCCCACGTCTCGGGCGGTTCCGGAACCAAGTCCTTGCGGTACCAGAGCAGCTGGGTGTTGGTACTCAACGGGGCGGCGTACAGCTTGTCCTTCCAGCGGGCGCTGGCCAGCGGGCCCGCGAGAGTGTCGCGCTGGGCGTTGGCATCGGTGACACCCGCCGGATCGTCCGAAAGCGGTAGCGCCCAACCCGCTTCGGCGAACTCCGCAGTCCACACCACGTCCATGCCCATAAGGTCCAGGGTGCGATCGTTACCGGTCAATCGGCGAGCCAGCTGCAGCCGTTGCTCGTCGGCCCGCTTCGGAAGGCTCACCTGCCGGATGGTGAAGCGCCCACCCAGTTCCTTATTGCATCGTTGCGCGGCGGCCGTGAAGGTCCCGGCCTCACTGGCCGGGGTGTAGAAGCGAATGACGACCCCGTCGTCGGAGCGGGCGCATCCCGTCAGCGAAGCCAGCGTCAGGCACGTGACGCCCAGCGCCACACCCTTCCGTCGGAACCATCCGGCCGACGACTCCAACACGACCGCCTCCTGGTTCGTTGACGCGTCTCGGCACCTCCGCGTGCCGGTACGGCGGGCACACCCGTCCCGCGCGGCAACCGTAGAGCTAAAACCAGGTGACATGCAACATGTTCGGTGCGCGCGTCCCACCACCCGGGGCGCGGGCAACGCCGCAGGCCAACGCCATACGGCTCACCGCCGAGCAGTCTCAGATAGCTAGTTTGGCCAGCATGTCGCGCGCGGCCTCTGCCTGCGCCGGCTCGCACAGCACGTCATAGCGACCCGCGACAAGCTGCATGGTTGATGCGAAATCCCTTGTGCCCCTCGTCATCGCGTAGGGCACCGCGGCGGTGACCAATCCGAACACCAATCCGACGGTAAGTCCCACGACGAGCGAGCCGGCCAGATTGGTGCTGAACATCCCCAGCACCAGGCCGATGAACAGGCCCAGCCACGCTCCGCTGAGCATGCCCCCGCCGAGTACCTTGGGCCACGACAATCGGCCGGTCACCCGTTCGACCTGCATCAAGTTCACGCCGACGATGGTGACGTTCTCGACCGGGAATTGCTGATCGGACAGGTAGTCGACGGCGCGCTGAGCCTCCGCGTACGTCGGGTACGAGCCGATGGGCCAACCCTGCGGTGGCGTCGGCAAAGACAGGGACGAAGACAACGGGGAACGCGGTGACGTCGAGCGCTGTGGTTGCCCGGGTGTGAGCGGTTGTCCCACGAGTTCGGTCCTCCTGCAGAAGTCGGTGATGCACGGTAACGCGCTAGCTAGCACCCATTTAACGCCCGACCGCACCAGATGGTGCCCCTTTGACCGCGACCTGCGACTTTCCGCCCGCAGCGCGGCCAGAAACGCCCTCGATACGCTAGGTTTGCGCCATGACTACCCCGGGCAACGAACCCTCCGGCACCGGCCCCGACGCCTCGTCCGGATACGAGTATCCGTCCCTGGAGCAGTCCGCGCCGCCGGCCGATGCCGCGTCCTCGGCCAGCCAGGTGCCTCCGAGCATTCCCCCGGCGTGGGAGACGCCCGGGCCTCCCCCGTCCTACCCGGCCTATCCGACCACTCCTCCCGCCTATCCCACGGCCTATCCCACGGCTCCGCCTCCGTATCCGACGGCACCGCCGGCATATCCGCAATATGGCCAGACGTATCCGCCGTACCAGTCGGGACAGCCGGGCCCATACCCGCCGCCGGGTTATCCCACTGCCGGTGGTTATCCCGGATATCCGGCACCCGGATACGCCGACCCGTACGGATACGGCGCCTACGGGCAGACCGGTGGCGGCACCAACCCGCTGGCCATCGGTTCGTTGATCGCGTCGATCGTCGGCGTCTTCTGCGGCATCGGATCGATTGCCGGAGTCATCATGGGCTTCATCGCGCTCAATCAGCTGAAGAACTCCCCGCAGGACGGCAAGGGTGTCGCCATCGCCGGGATCATCATCGGTGCCGCGGTGATCGTGTTCTGGGTGCTGATCATGATCATCGGCATCGCTTCGGGCGGCAGTTCGAGTTCGTACTAGCCCGCCGGGGGCTCGAACGGGGGCGCCTGTCGCGCCATACCCGCAGCGCGGCCTTTACCGGCGATCACTAGGGCCATCTTGCGGCTGGCCTCGTCGATCATCTCGTCCCCGAGCATCACCGCGCCACGTGCGCCGCCTGCCACCGAGGTATGCCACTCGTAGGCGTCGAGGATGAGTTCGGCCCTGTCGTAGTCCTCCTGGCGCGGGCTGAAGATCTCGTTGCCGGCCTCAACCTGTGCGGGGTGCAGCACCCACTTGCCGTCAAAGCCCAGCGCGGCCGAACGACCGGCCGCAACCCGGAAGGCATCGACGTCGCGCACCTTGAGATAGGGGCCGTCGATGGCGTCGATGCCATGGGTACGCGCGGCGACCAGGATGGTCATCAGCACGTGGTGATACGCCTCGCCGTCATAGCCCGGTGGCTGCTCCCCGACGACCAGGGTGCGCATGCCAAGACTGGCCATGAAGTCGGCGGGGCCGAAGACCAGCGACTGCACCCGCGGGCTCGCCGATGCGATCGCATCGATGTTGGTGAGTCCTTCGGCGTTCTCGATCTGCGCCTGGATGCCGATCGCGCCCACCTCGAGACCCCGTGAACGCTCAACCTGGGTCAGCAGCAGATCCAATGCCGTCACATGCGATACGTCCACCACCTTGGGCAGCAGAATGTTGTCGATGTTGCCGCCGGCTCGCGTGACAACCTCCACCACATCCGCGTAGGTCCACTCGGTGGTCCAGTCATTGACGCGCACCGATCGCAGCTGGCCGGACCATCCCGGCGCATTGAGGGCCTCAACAATGCGCTGACGTGCCTCCACCTTGGCCGGTGCCGCCACGGCGTCCTCAAGGTCGAGGAAGATCTCGTCCGCGGGAAGGGTTTTCGCCTTGTCGATCATCTTCTGGCTGCTGCCCGGAACGGCCAGGGTGGTGCGGCGCGGACGGTAGGTGCGAGCTGTCACAACTAGCCAGCGTAAAGCGCCGCATTATGCGGTGGCGCGCCTCCCGTACCGCTCCTTGGCTTCGGCGGGAGTGAGAGTGACGGGGCGCACGGGCGTCTTGCCCGCGTGGAACTCACGCAGTGTCGTTGCCGTCATCGGCAGCTTGGCGAATCGCGCGATGGAGTCTTCCACCGCGGGAACGCTGGCGATCGACATGGCTGCCGACACCAGGGGCCGGTACGCGGCGTCGACGATTCCCGGCTGATCGAATTGGCCCAGCTCCCGCATCCACCGCGGCAGTGTCGCGATGGTCGCCGGGGCCATCATCCGGCTGACTGCCCAGAACCGCAGATTGCTGCCCGACCGCGGGGTGCGCAGCAGGTAGTGCATCGCATGCTGTGCCCGCTCGGAGGTACACAGCGCGGGACGCATCTGGGCGAAGTACTGACGCACCTCGTCACGGGACCGGGGAACGTCGGCCGGATTGACGGTCTGCAGCTCGGCGGCGATCACACACTCGGACCAGTAGCGGTCCTCCTCGGCCTGGCTCAGCGGCCCGGGACCGAACATCTCGTAGCACTTGAGCACCGAATGCCAGCCGGTGACGTGGATCCAGAGCTGCGAGGCCGGATCATTGGCGCTGTACCGCTTGCCGGTCACCGGGTCGGTGCCTTTGGAGCGAGCGTGAACCTTCTGCAGGTGTTCGGAGGCCTCGACGGCGGTTCGCGAATCGGCGGTCGCGACGATGAGGAAGTAGGCGAGGGTTCCATCCATCCGCCCACGCGGATCCCGATAGATGCCCGCCGAATCGGCCACGGCGGCGGCCAGGTGGGGTTCGAAGTGCTCGAGCACCACCGAGCGCTGAAACCCGATAAGCGCGGTGGGGCTTGTCCACACCTTCCACGTCGGTGAGTCCGGTCCGAAGAATCCGTAATCCTCGCGGGGACGATCGGAGCCGAGCTCCCAGCGGACGGCGACATCTGGTGAAGCGGTCATGCTGCAACGCTATCAATTGATTACTTTTACGTCCAGATACTGACTGTAAGTCAGATTAATCGCGATCTCTATGGCCCGAGATAGCCACTCGCCCATTTTCCGTAGCGTGCCCGGACCGAACTCGCCATGGTCAGAGAAGATTCGTCGGGGATCCGAAATTCGCTGGGGTTTGCCCATTTTGCAACCGGACCGACATCTCGCCGGTATGGTTGCTCCGGTTCACATCGGTCACATCCGTCACGACTGCATACGTCAGAATGGGTGCCGGCAGATTGGGACCACAGCGAAAAAGCGAGGGCCCGAGAGATAGGGGCGCAGTGGAGCTTCCGGGTTGGGTTGCGTCGTCGGTCAAGCATGCCCGTGATGCGGTGCTCCGCGTTGCAGGCGCACCGGTGCCCTGGCTCCGGGTGGGCGGACTGAGCGCCCTGGTGGTCGTTGGCTCTGCCGTGGCGGCCAGTGGCGCGCAAGTCAGCGGGCAGGCCGTCGTACCCGTTCCGGTCCCGCTGGCCTCCGCCGTCGCCGAGCAGGCGGAAATGGGCCCGCTGAATCTGGTGACCGTGATGCGCCCGCCGACGCAGTACCGTGTCGCGCCGAGCGCCGCGATCGCACCGCCGCCACCGGGAATCGTCATGGCCCCCGGGGGACTTGGTATCCCGAAGATCGCATTGGACGCCTACCAAAACGCCGAACGGATGATGGCCAAGGCCGCACCCGGTTGCGGTGTCAGCTGGAACCTGCTGGCGGGCATCGGCCGCATCGAATCAGGGCATGCCAACAACGGCGCCACCGATATCAAAGGCCGCGTGGTGCGTCCCATCTATGGCCCGAGCCTGGATGGGAGTCTTCCGGGCAACGAAGTCATCGTCGACCACGAGCAGAGCCGCACCCAAGGTGCACAGGTGTACGTCCGGGCCATGGGCCCCATGCAGTTCCTGCCGAGCACATGGAACCACTACGCCTCCGACGGTGACGGCGACGGAAAGGCCGATCCACAGAATGTCTTCGACGCGAGCCTGGCCGCCGCCCGCTATTTATGCAGCGGCGGATTGAATTTGCGGGATCGCTCGCAGGTGATGTCGTCCATCCTGCGCTACAACAATTCGGTGGCCTACGCACAGAACGTGCTCGCCTGGGCCGCTGGTTACGCCACCGGGGTCATCCCGCTCAACCTGCCACCGCTGACCGCCGCCGATGTCGCACCCGAGCGCAAGGCTCACCTGGGCGGCGGCGAGTCACGCGGGCTTGGGCCGGGCTCGGCGACCGACGTCGCCGGACTGTCCCCCAATGACCCGCTGGCCCAGCTGCCGATCCTCACCCCGCTGACACCGGACCGGGTCGGTGTCGTGGGCCCACCCGCCGCCGTCACGCCGGCGCCCGAGGCGCCCCAGGCACCGTGCGTGTTCTTCTGTGCACCGCCACCACCGCCGGCCGAGCCTTTCAACCCGTTCGCACCACCGCCGGCTGAACCCTTCAACCCGTTTGCACCGGCCCCGCAGCCGTTCAACCCGTTCGCTCCGCCCCCGCCGCCAGTGGAGCTCGGGCCGGCCCCCGGACCAGCACCGGGACCGGCAGCGCCAAAGCCGTAAACCGCACGCCCTAGACTCGGGTAGTGACATCCGAGCTCACCACGGCCGTGCGCAGTGCACTCGCCGGGGTTATCGATCCCGAACTTCGCCGCCCCATCACTGAATTGGGGATGGTCAAGGACATCACCTTCGACGACGCCCACAACGTCGAGATCGGGATCTACCTCACCACCTCCGGATGCCCGAAGAAGGCGGAGATCGCCGAACGAGTAACTCAGGCCGCCGCAGACGTCGACGGCGTAGGTACCGTGCGCGTGCTGCTGGATGTGATGAACGACGAGCAGCGCACCGAGTTGCGCAAGCAGTTGCGTGGCGACAGCGCCGAGCCCGTCATTCCCTTCGCTCAGCCCGGATCGCTTACCCGGGTGTACGCGGTGGCGTCGGGAAAGGGCGGTGTCGGAAAGTCCAGTGTGACCGTCAACCTCGCGGCGGCAATGGCAGCCAAGGGGCTCTCGGTCGGGCTGCTCGACGCCGATATCTATGGCCACTCGGTACCGCGCATGATGGGCACCTCGGATCGCCCCACTCAGGTGGAACGGATGATCCTGCCCCCGGTCGCCCACGACGTGAAGGTCATCTCCATCGCCCAGTTCACCCAGGGCAACACCCCGGTGGTGTGGCGCGGGCCGATGCTGCATCGCGCCCTGCAGCAGTTCCTGGCCGACGTGTTCTGGGGAGACCTGGACGTGCTGCTGCTGGATCTGCCGCCGGGCACCGGCGACGTGGCGATCTCGGTGGCGCAGCTCATTCCCGGTGCCGAGATTCTGGTGGTCACCACCCCGCAGCAGGCCGCCGCCGAGGTGGCCGAGCGCGCGGGAGCGATCGCGACCCAGACACGTCAGCGCATCGTCGGCGTCGTGGAGAACATGTCCTGGCTGGTGCTGCCCGACGGCACCCGCATGGAGGTGTTCGGATCCGGCGGCGGCGACACCGTCGCCGAAAGCCTGACCAGGGTGGTGGGAACGAAAGTGCCACTGCTCGGCCAGATTCCACTGGACCCAGCGGTACGTGAGGGCGGCGACGACGGGCTGCCCATCGTGCTCAGTCAGCCGGATTCGGCTGCGGGCCAGGCACTTCGGGCGGTCGCCGACAAGCTCTCGACACGTAGCCGCGGACTGGCGGGCATGTCGCTGAACATCGACACCGCACGGCGCAACTAGGTCGCGTCGGCGTCGTAGCGGGTCGGGCCCGGCTCCCCAGGCTTGGTGAGATCAGGGTTGGCGACGGGCGTGGGCGCCGGCTCCGAGACCGCCTTCTTCACGTCTTCAAGCGGCTTGGTCAACGAATCGAGCACCGAATCATCGCCGTCCAGAAGGTGTTTGGTAATGACGGCGCGTGGCGTCATACCGCGCAGCTTCTGCAGCTCGGCGAGCGGCTTGCGCACGTCATCGAACTCCGGCCCAAGCTCCTCACGCAGTGAGGCCGTCGCGCCACTGGCGTAGTCGCGGACCTTGCGCAGCGACTCAGTGGTCCACTGGATCGCCCCCGGCAACCGCTCGGGACCAAGCACCACGAGTCCCACGACCAGCAGGACCAACAGCTCCCCCCAGCCGACACTGCCGAACATCAGGAACCGTCGGGGCCGGGAGTAACTTTGAGCTCGACGGGACGGCCCTGACGCAGCACCGTAATGGTGGCTTCCTGTCCAATCTTCAGCTGCCGCACCGCGACCACGAACTCATCGGCGTCGGCCACCGTCCGGTTACCCACCTTGACGACGACATCGTTCTCCAGCATGCCGCCCTTTTCGGCGGGGCTGCCGGCCTTGACGTTGGCCACCTCGGCGCCGGTAGCGGTCGCATTGCTCACCGTGCGGCTGCTGATACCCAGCGTCGCGTGCACGATCTTGCCGTCACGGATCAGCGACTGCGCGACCTCGGCAGCCTCGTTGATCGGGATGGCGAATCCGAGGCCACTTGAGCTGTCGCTCAACGACTTTCCGGCCGTGTTGATCCCGATCACCTGAGACTTCATATCGATGAGCGGGCCACCGGAGTTTCCGTGGTTGATGGCGGCATCGGTCTGAAGCGCGTCGATCACGGTGTCGGTATCGCTGCCCTCACCCGAGAGCGGCACCGGACGGTGCAGTGCGCTGATGATGCCGCTGGTCACCGTGCTACGCAGACCCAGCGGTGAACCGAAGGCAATGACCTCGGCACCGACGGCGACCTTGTCCGAGTCGCCCAGACGCGCCACGGTCAGGTTGTCGACGTTATCCACCTTCAGCACCGCAATGTCAGTCTTGGGATCACGACCCACAAGATTGGCGGGCACCTTCTTGCTGTCGTTGAAGATGACTTCGATCTTGAACTTGCCGGGGTTCTTCGCGGCATCGGAGATCACGTGATTGTTGGTGATGACATAACCCTTGGGGTCGATGACAACCCCCGAACCCTGCGCTACCTCATCGTCCGAGCTGGCCTCGATGGTCACCACCGCGCTTTTGACGGCGTTGGCGACCGCCGTGAAGCGTGACTCATCGGGCTGGGTGCTGTCGTCGGTGGTCAAGGTGACCTTCGAGGTGGTGAAGGCTTGCACCACCTCGGCCGTTTTGCGGCCCACGATGCCGCCGACCAGGCCGATCAGCAGCGCGATCGCCGCAAGGACGGCCAGCGCCGGGATGGAAACCCGTCCGCCGAAAAGGACCTCGCGGACGCCCAGCTTCGGGGCGGGCGTGCCGTCGAGCGCGACGGGCGCCTTGGTCACCGCGGGCCTGCCCAATTGCACCTGTGCGGTCGGGTCGCGCCACGGATCCTCAGCGGCATCCGGGCCCTCGTCGACGGCGTTGAGCTTGCCGGCATCGGCGGGATGACGTTGCAAGGAGGTCGTGGCGTTATCGGGCCGTCCGAAGGCCTGAGCCAACACGGGGTCGGGCGGACCCACCCGCGGTGTGTACTCCCCCTGGTCTCGGTACTTGTCCGCCCCCTGGAACGAACCGGATACCCCCGAAGGACGGCCGAAAGCCCGCTGCGAAGCCGGATCGACGGGCGGCCGGTCAACCGGGCGCGGCGCCAACCGGGGGGCGGTGTCCTGATGTGCGGTCACCGGCCCACCCTACCGGCGCTTACGACGACGACGCACCTCATCACTGGCTAACGCGGGTGGCAAGTCGCCCTCATGTGAAGACGGTGAAGGCGGTGCGGCCTCATGCGGGATGTGCGGAATCTGGCTGAGCAACCCGAGCAACGAAACCGGCACCCGGATGCCCCCGGAATCACGCAGTGCGCTGCGTGCTTGGCGCTGTGCGTCGATCTCCAGCGCGCATTCGGCGCACATCGACAAGTGGTGCGCCGCTCGCAGGTGCGCGCTCATCCGGAGCTCGCCATCCACGAACGCGGCTATCGCCTCAGTGGACAGATGCTCGGTCGATCCGAACTGGCGCGGAGCACCCACCGGCGCCTCGCTCTGCGAGGCGAATGGGGACGGCAGCCGGGAGAACGACGAGAAGCTCGAGAACGCTCGCCGGAACGAGCCGCTATCCACCACGGCGACGCTCCCTTCGGTCCGGTAGGGCCGGCGGACTCGTGCCGACCTAACTCGAAGATAGCGCGCGAATGTACTCATTGCGTACCAACCTGCACCAATGGTGTTGCGCGCTACTCGGCGGCCGCGAGCGCGGACGTCGAGGAGTGCGCAGCCAGATACTCACGGATGGCCTGGCGACCGCGGTGGATGCGGCTGCGGACGGTGCCGAGTTTCACATCCAGGGTGGCGCCGATTTCCTCGTAAGACAGACCTTCGATGTCACACAGAACCACGGCGGCACGGAACTCCGGCGCCAACGAGTCCAGCGCGGCCTGCAAATCGGCGCCCAGCTGGGCGTCGTGGTAGATCTGCTCGGGATCTGGGTCGGTCGCCGGGACGCGGTCGTAATCCTCGGGCAGCGCCTCCATGCGAATGCGGCCACGGCGGCGGACCATGTCGAGGAACAGGTTGGTGGTGATGCGGTGCAACCACCCCTCGAAGGTGCCGGGCTGGTAGTTCTGCAGCGAGCGGAACACCCGAATGAAGGTCTCCTGAGTCAGGTCCTCAGCGTCTTGCTGGTTACCCGACAGGCGGTAGGCCAGGCGGTACACGCGGTCGGCATGCTCACGAACCAGCTCATCCCAAGACGGCATGGCTGCCTGGTCTCCGGTGGCATCGAACACTGCGGTCCCGGATAGTTCGGCGGGATCGATAGCCTCGACGAAGTCGGTGTATTCGGCCGACTCGCTGATACGCGTAGGCGAAATCGCGTGTTCCTCCTGTTCGGTTGTGGCGGCTTCACCCCCAATGGGGAAGCTGTCAGCCTGCTCAACCCGGATGCCACGGGTGTTATTCCCAGATAGGCGCGGGGCACTCGGGCTCTCGTTCAGGATGGATCGCGACATGTGAATGACCTTCTATCACCGAGGTGTGGGCCACTTATGAGCTAACTTAACTCTTCCTGAGAATGCGGTCTCGATCCGATCTCGCCGGGGGATCCGGGACAAGAAACCCGTCACATCCTTGATGAGTGCGGCGTGTCGCGGGACAGATGCCCTCCCACTCGACAGGATCGAATCGTGACCAGCAGCGCAGATCGATCCCGCGTCGAGGCGATGGTCAGCCACGCCGAGGGCGCCATCTCCGAAGACGACATCGTCGCCGCCGCCCGGGAACGTGCCGTTGACCTGGGCGCGGGCCCGGTAACGCCCGCTGTCGGCGCCCTTCTCAGTGTCTTCGCACGCCTTTCCGGCGGCAAGGCCGTCGTCGAGGTCGGGACTGGCGCGGGGGTCAGCGGCCTGTGGCTGCTCTCCGGAATGCGCGAGGACGGCGTGCTGACCACCATTGATCTGGAGCCCGAGCACCAGCGCAGTGCCAAACAGGCCTTTTCGGAGGCGGCCATCGCCCCGTCGCGCACCCGGCTGATCGGTGGGCGCGCCCAGGAGGTCTTGCCACGACTGGCCGACGAGTCGTATGACCTGCTCGTCATCGATGCCGCGCCGGCCGATCAACCCGAGTTCCTGGCCGGTGGCATTCGGTTGCTGCGCCCGGGCGGAGCAGTAGTGATCCACGGGGTGTCCGCCGGCGGACGCGCGGGCGACCCCGCAGCCAACGATCCCGATGTGGTCGGAGTTCGCGAAGCCGCGCGCATCATCGCCGATGATGGCCGGTTCACCGCAGTGCTGATCCCACTGGGAGACGGCCTGCTCGCTGCCACCCGCGACTGACGCGTAAACCGTCGTTTCGGCGGCGCCTTCGCATCGTTCTCGTCAAAACCCTCATCTGACGCGGGCTAGATCCTTGACGCCAGGCTGAACGTGTGTTTAACGTACTAAACATGCGTTCAGTCGATGATCTCACCGCAGCCGCCCGCATCCGGGATGCCGCCATCAAGTTGTGGGGCGAACAGGGGCTGAACACCAGCGTGCGAGCGATCGCCGAAGCCGCGGGAGTGAGCCCCGCACTGGTTATTCATCACTACGGATCCAAGGACGGGCTCCGCCAGGCAGTGGATGAATACCTGCTGGAGTACATCCGCTCGGAGAAATCGCGCACGCTGACCTCCAACGACCCCAAGGTCTGGCTCGACGCCATCGACGAAATCGAGACGTTCGCGCCGATGGTCAGGTACCTGCTGCTCAGTGTGCAATCGGGCGGAGAGCCCGGCCGCGCGTTTCTTCAGCACTCCATCGAGAACGCCGAGGCATATCTGGACGACGGAGTCCGCGCGGGCACGATCAAGCCGAGCCGTGATCCCAAGGGCCGGGCGCTGTGGCTCTCCTTGAACGGCGTAGGCGCGCTGTCGATCTACGTACAGATGTACCCCGACGACGACCTGGGCACGATCTTGCGCCGCTACTCCGATGAGCTGATCTTCCCCGCCATCGAGGTCTACACCGAAGGCCTCATGACCGATTCCACCATGCTCGATGCGTTTGCGGCACAACAGGAAAACTCTCGCAACGGAGGAGACTCGAAGTGATGTATTCCAACCTCGCGGTCGAAATACGCGGCCTCTCCAAGTCATTCGGGAAGACCAAGGCACTCGACGGGCTCGATCTGTCGGTCGCCCACGGCGAGGTGGCGGGCTTCCTCGGCCCCAACGGCGCGGGAAAGTCCACCACCATTCGAGTACTCCTGGGCCTGCTGCGCGCCGACTCCGGCACCGTGCAGCTCGTCGGCGGCGACCCGTGGCTCAACGCCGTGGATCTGCATCGGCTCATCGCCTACGTGCCCGGGGACGTCACGCTGTGGCCCAACCTCACCGGCGGGCAGGCGATTGACTTCCTCACCAGGATGCGTGGCACCGAACATATTTCACTACCGAGGCGCAACGAACTCATCGAGCGTTTCGAACTCGACCCCACCAAGAAGGCACGTACCTATTCCAAGGGCAACCGCCAGAAGGTGGCGCTCATCGCGGCGTTCTGCTCCGACGCCGAACTGTTCATACTCGACGAGCCGACATCCGGCCTGGATCCGCTGATGGAGACTGTCTTCCAGGAGTGTGTGGCCGAAGTGGCCGCGCGCGGATGCGCGGTGTTGCTGTCGAGCCACATCCTGGCCGAGGTGGAGAAGCTGTGCCACCGGGTGACCATTGTCCGCGCCGGACGCGCGGTGTTGTCCGGCTCCCTAGCCGAGCTGCGCCATGTCATGCGGACCTCGGTGACGGTACGCACACTGGCGAATCCCTCTGGTCTCAAATCGATTCCACAGTTGCGCGACCTCACGATCGGCGGCAACCGGGCCTCCTTCACCGTGGATCGCAGCGACCTGGACCGCATCATGGAACAGCTGGCAAGCCTCGGGATCGTCGACCTCACCGTGGCGCCGGCATCACTTGAAGAGCTCTTCATGCGCGAGTATCAGGGCGTACCGCGATGAGAAGCGACTTCGCGACGCTCCCCATGCGTCAGCCGATTTCGGACGGTACCCCGAAACATCCGTTGACCGGAACAGGCACCCTGATCCTGTTGGCACTACGCCGCGACAGGCTCCGGATCTGCATGTGGGTCGGCTGGCTGACGCTGCTGATGACCTATACCCCGCTGGCGTTCGCGTCGATGTATCCGACGTCCGCCGACCGGATGGCCCGGGTCACGATGATGAAGACCCCCGCCGGAATCATCATGGGCGGGCCAAATTTCGGCATCAACGAAACCGATATCGGTGTCATGGTCGCCAACGAACTGATGACCGTCATGATCGCCGCCGCTGCCATCATGTCCATCCTGACGGTCATCCGGCATACCCGCGCCGAAGAGGAATCCGGCGGTGCCGAGCTGGTCATGTCGGCGGTCGTCGGCCACCAGGCACGCACCTACGCGGCGCTCATCGTGGTGGGCCTGATGAACGCCGTTCTGGCCCTGGCCATGACGATTGCTTTGTCCGCCGCGGGATTCGATGTCGCCGACAGTCTCGGAATCAGTCTCGGAATCACCGGAGCCTCCATGGTTTTCGCCGGTATCGCGGCGGTCACCTCCCAGTTGTGGCGCACCTCCCGAGCCGCCACCGGTGTCGCGATGGCATCCCTGGCAGCAGCCGTCGTGATCCGCGGGCTCGGCGACATCATCGACAACAGGGGCAGCAGACTGAGTTGGTTCTCGCCCCTGGCGTGGGCCCAGCAGATGCGGCCCTTCGTCGATCTGCGTTGGTGGCCCCTCCTGCTGCTGGTGGGCACCACCGTGGCCCTGATGCTCGCCGCGCACGCGCTCGAAGGACACCGCCAATACGACGCGGGGGTGCTGCCCTCACGTGGCGAGGACGCCAATGCCCCCGAGATCAGGTCCGTCTTCGGACTCAACCTGCAACTGCAACGCGGGCTGCTCACCGGATGGGGAGTCGGAATCTTCCTGAGCGGTATGGCCTTCGGGTCGATGGCCAAGAGCCTGCGGGATTCGATTGACACCAACCCGCTGTTGACCCGGGCGTTCCAGGCGCACGGCCTGGACAGCATCTTCGCCACCTTCAACCAGGTGCTCGCCATCGCGGTCACCGCGTACGTGGTGTCGGCAATCATGAGGCTCGCCAAGGATGAACAGAGCGGCATCGCCGAAGCCGTACTGGCGCGTGCCGTATCGCGCTGGAACTGGCTACTGTCCGCGGTCGCGGTGACACTGGTGGGCAGTGCGATTCTCATGCTGATCGCCGGTCTGGGCAGTGGACTGGGCGCGGCGAGCACGTTGCACAATCCGGATTTGGTGTGGCGTCTCACGCTCGCCGCATTGGCACAGATTCCCGCCCTGCTGGTGATCGCCGGTATCGCTGCCCTATCAGTTGCACTGCGGCACAGCTGGATCGGCTGGCTCGTGGTGGCATTTTCCGTGGGCATGCTGTACGCAGGCATCCTGCAGCTGCCGTCCTGGATTGTGAAGTTCTCACCGGTGATGCGGGTCAGCGCGCCGGTCGAGTATCCGTGGTTGACCATGTTCGTCCTCATTGTCATCGGCACCGGGCTTATCGCAGCCGCGGGCGAGATCTACCGCCGTCGTGACGCCCTCTGAGAAAGGAAGATCATGAAAACTGGTGTACAAGCTCTTATCTCGGGAATCATCGCCCTCGCTGTCTTCGGCGCGGCACTGTTCTGGCCCGCGGGAACGTTCGACTACTGGCAGGCCTGGGTGTTTCTGGCGATCTTCGCGATCAGCTCCACGATTTCCTCGGTCTACTTGGCCAGGACGAATCCCGAGGTGCTGCGGCGTCGTATGCGCGGCGGCCCCATCGCGGAGACACGCTTGATACAGAAGCTCGCGGTCACGGTGCTGTTGAGTTCCTTCCTGGCCCTGGTCGTGGTCAGCGCCTTCGATCACAGGTTCGGCTGGTCTCATGTACCGACCTGGCTGGTCATCGTCGGAGAGGCACTGGTCATCGCCGGGCTGGGTGCCGCCACGCTGGTCGTGGCCCAGAACCACTATGCGGGAGCGAGTATCACCGTCGAGTCCGGGCAGACCGTCACCTCAACTGGTCTGTACGGGCTGGTGCGCCACCCGATGTACACGGGCTCACTGGTGATGATGGTGGGCATACCGTTGGCGCTGGGTTCGTTCTGGGGCCTGCTCGCGGCGATTCCCGCATTCGGCTCACTGGTGGTGCGGATCATCGACGAGGAGAAGATGCTGCGCCACGACCTGCCCGGCTACGACGAATACACCGAGAAGGTCCGCAGCCGTCTTGTGCCACTGGTGTGGTGAGAGGCTAGATCCACACACCCTTGCCGACGGCGACCACGCCGCCCGCGCTGACGTTGAAACGCTCGCGATCGCGCTCGATATCAACACCAACCTGTTCTCCGACACCGACAACCACGTTCTTGTCCAGAATCGCGTGCCGCACGACCGCCCCACGGCCCACTCGCACACCGGGCATCAGCACGCTGCCCTCCACCACGGCACCGTCGTCGACGACGACATTCGAGGACAGCACCGAGTTACGCACGGAACCCGCCGAAATGATGCTGCCGGCACCCACCACCGATTCCTGCGCGGAACCGCCGTTGACGAACTTGGCAGGCGCCAGGTTCTCGGACTCGCCACGGATGGGCCAGCGCCGGTTGTACAGATTGAACACCGGGTGCACCGAAACCAGATCCATGTGCGCGTCATAGAACGCGTCGAGGGTTCCGACGTCGCGCCAGTACGCGTGATCGCGCTCGGTGGCGCCGGGCACCAGGTTGGTGTTGAAGTCATAGACAGCGGCCCGCCCGTCGGCCACCAGCCGGGGAATGATGTCGCCGCCCATGTCGTGGTCGGAATGGTCGTCGTCGGCGTCGGCGCGAATGACGTCGATCAATTCCTTGGTAGTGAAGATGTAGTTCCCCATCGACACGAAGGCCGCGTCGGGATCATCCGGTGTGCCCGGAGGATCCGCGGGCTTCTCGATGAACTCACGGATACGGCCGGTGTCGTCGGCGTCGATACAACCGAAGGCGCTCGCCTCGCTGCGGGGCACCCGGATACCCGCCACGGTCACTCCAGCACCGCTGTCGATGTGGAAGTCGAGCATCTGCTCGGGATCCATCCGGTACACATGGTCGGCGCCGAACACCACGATGTACTCGGGATCCTCGTCGAAGATCAGATTGAGCGACTGGTGGATGGCATCGGCGCTCCCGGTGTACCAGCGCGGACCGAGGCGCTGCTGGGCAGGGACAGGGGTGATGTACTCCCCCGCCAAGCCCGAGAGCCGCCAGTTCTGCGAGATGTGCCGGTCCAGTGAGTGCGATTTGTATTGGGTCAGAACACAAATACGCAAGAACCGCGCGTTGACCAGGTTGCTCAGCACGAAATCGATGAGGCGATAGGCACCGCCGAAGGGCACCGCCGGTTTCGCGCGGTCGGCGGTCAGTGGGTAGAGACGCTTGCCCTCACCGCCGGCAAGCACGATCCCCAGAACGTGTGGCGATGCCCTCATAGCAATCAACCTATCGGCACTCGGCAGAAGCGGCCAGCGGTACACCCCCGGCGGGCCTGCGGTCGTCGGGGCCACCTACTACGGTCGTGGCTATGACGGAGGGTCTTCACGCGCGCGGCTCATCCCCGACGCGGGTGGCAATGATGACGCGGGAGTACCCACCCGAGGTCTACGGCGGTGCCGGTGTTCACGTCACCGAGCTGGTGGCTCAGCTGCGCACACTGTGCGATGTCGAGGTGCACTGCATGGGCGCACCGCGCGACGGCGCCTTCGTGCACCGGCCAGACCCGGCGCTGGACGGCGCCAACCCCGCCTTGACGACGTTGTCGGCCGATCTGGTGATGGCCGCAGCGGCGGCTGGTGCGTCGGTGGCGCATTCACACACCTGGTACACGGGCCTGGCCGGACATCTGGCCAAGCTGCTGCATGGCATCCCACACGTTTTGACCGCGCATTCCCTGGAGCCACGTCGCCCGTGGAAGGCCGAACAGCTCGGCGGTGGGTATCGGGTGTCCTCGTGGGTGGAACACACCGCGATACACGCCGCTGACGCCGTCATCGCGGTCAGCAGCGGGATGCGCGAAGACATCATGGCGACCTACCCCGGTTTGGACCCGAACCGGATCCATGTGGTGCGCAACGGAATCGACACCACCACCTGGTATCCGGTTGACCCAGCCGAGGCGATCACCCAACCGGGGTCGGTTCTCGCCGAGCTCGGCGTGGATCTGGGCCGCCCGATTGCCGTGTTCGTCGGGCGCATCACCCGGCAAAAAGGTCTCGCGCACCTGGTGTCCGCGGCACACCATTTCTCCCCCGAGGTGCAGCTGATCTTGTGTGCCGGTGAGCCGGACACTCCCGAGATCGCCGAGCAGATCACCGGTGCCGTCACCGAGCTAGCCGCGGCACGGCCCGGAGTGCACTGGATACGCGAATTCCTTCCCATCCCCAAGCTGCGGGAAATACTTTCCGCGGCAACGGTGTTTGTATGCCCGTCGATCTACGAGCCACTGGGCATCGTCAATCTCGAGGCGATGGCATGTGGCACTGCGGTCGTGGCATCGCGTGTCGGTGGCATACCTGAGGTGGTTGCCGACGGTGTCACCGGAACTCTGGTGGCGTACGAGAGCAGCGAAGCCGCGGCGTTCGAGGCAGGGCTCGCCGACGCGGTCAACGCATTGGTCGCGGACCCGGCCCGCGCCACCGAATATGGGAATGCCGGCAGGGCGCGATGTATCGAAGAGTTCTCGTGGGCGCATATCGCGGAGATGACGCTGCAGATCTATCAAAAAGTCTGCGGCTGACGCCCGAGGCAGGGCCTAGCTGGTGACGTTCTTGAGTTCGTCGCCGAGTGCGGCAGCCTCATCGGGGGTCAGCTCGACCACCAGGCGACCGCCACCTTCCAGTGGCACGCGCATAACGATCCCGCGCCCCTCTTTCGTAGCCTCGAGAGGACCGTCGCCGGTTCGGGGCTTCATGGCCGCCATCGTGTGCTCCCTCCAAATTCCAGCCAAGGGTGTTCGGCATCTCCGACCATTGTTCCCTATCTGAGCTGCCGTTTCACTGAGCCATTCTTCCCTATCGCGGACATCTGGGGACAGCAGACCCTCAACTGGACCTTCCGGAGGGGGCGGTTTCGGCTCGCGGAACCCAGCAGGAACGCACATGATCGTCGACCATCCCGGTGGCCTGCATCAGGGCATATGCCGTGGTAGGACCTACAAAACGGAACCCCCGGCGTTTGAGTTCTTTGGCCATCGCAATGCTCTCATCGGTCACCGCGGGCACGTCGGAAAGACGCTGCGGCCGGGCGCGGCGTTTCGGCGCAAACGACCACAACAGGTCCGAAAGATCGGTGTCCAAATCGAGGACGACGCGGGCATTGGATATGGCCGACTCGATCTTGGCGCGGTTGCGCACGATGTCGGAATCGGCCATCAGCCGCGCCACATCCTTGTCGCCGTACCGGGCAACCTTCTCCGGTGTGAAGCCGTCGAACGCACGACGGAACCCCTCACGTTTGCGCAAGATGGTGATCCACGCCAGCCCGCTCTGGAAGGCCTCCAAGCACAGCCGCTCGAACAAGGCGTCGCGCCCGTACAGCGGGCGTCCCCACTCGTTGTCGTGATAGTCGGCGTACAGCGTCGACCCGGGCGGGTCGGCGGCCCAGGAGCAGCGGGAGGGCTCCTTATTCGGCATTGGCTTCGATGCCGGCCCGGGCGCCCTGCACCTCGTCGAGCTCGGCGCGCAGCTCGTCGATCTGGCGGGCAAGCCGGTCCAGCACCCAATCAACCTCACTGGCCTTGTACCCCCGGAAGACCAATGAGAACTTGACGGCGTCTACATCGGCACCGGCCACATCATCGGCGGGCAGGACTGTCGCGGTAGTGCCCTTGGGGAGCGCCGGCAACTCCTCCCCGCGGCCGAACAGTATCGAGCCCAGCACGAACAGCACGGCGGCCACCGCGACGAGAACCAGCAGATACGTCAGTGCGAACGTCACAACACTGATCTTGCCAGCGCGGTATGACATCGCGACCTACCGTGGGGCCATGACCTCCTGGCAAGAGTTCACCCAGCAGGCGCCGTCCATCGCCGACGTGTTCGCGCGCCGCCACCACGCGACGCGCAATCTGTGTTTTCTCTCGACGCTGCGCCGCAGTGGCGCCCCACGGATCAGCCCGATGGAACCGCGGATCTTCGAGGGCAGGCTGATCGTCGGCGGCATGCCCGCCACCGCCAAGCTCGCTGATCTTGCCCGCGACCCTCGCTTCGAGCTGCACACGGCCACCACCGATACCCGCATCAGCCACGGTGACGCCAAGGTCTGGGGCGTCGTGCACGACGAACAGGATCTCGACCTGCACGCCGCGTTCGCCGAGTATCTCTACGCCACAATCGGATTCGACCTGCGCGGCCGCCGGTTCGCGCCGTTCTATGTCGCAGATATCGAGGGAGCCTCGGCCGTGCGACTCGACGACGACCACATGATCGTCACCGTCTGGTCGCCCACCGACGGTGAGCGCGAGATCCCGAAGACCTGAGGCTCAGCGCAGGGTGTTCATCGGCGGGCGGTCCTCCAGCGACACCGTGGAGCTGCGCGGGGTGAACCCGTCACCGTCGGCGAAGAACTGGGTGATGCCCACCCCTGAGTCGGGAATCCCGCACCGCGACAGCATGCTGGCCATCACCTGACGGCTCATCACACCGAGTTCGACCAGCGGCCGGTTGCGATGGCTGCGCACACCCAGGTTCACCTGGGCGATGGCATTGAGTCCGAGTCGGTCGTACGTGTCGATCAGTAGGCCGATCTCGACGCCGTATCCGGGTGCGAAGGGCACCGAGGACAGCAGCTCCCGGGTGCCGGCGTACTCACCGCCCAGCGGCTGCACCACACAGCTCAGTTCGGGCCGGAGAGCGGCAAGCATAGGCCGGGCCACCAGTTCAGTCACCCGCCCACCGCCGTTGGCATCCTCGGACCCGCTGACCTTGAGCGGACGCCGATAGAAGCCCTTGACCAGATGGACACCCTGACCCAACAACAGCGGGCCGAGCAGGTGCGGCACGAACATCGGATCGGGGTCGATCAGATCGGAGTCGACGAAGGCGATCACGTCGCCGGTGGTCGCGGCCACCGACCGCCACAGCACTTCGCCCTTGCCCGGGTTGGGCGGCACCTCGGGCAGCGCCTGTTCACGGCTGACCACGCGCGCACCCGCGGCCACGGCTCGGATCGCGGTGTCATCAGTGGAGCCCGAGTCGAGCACGATCAGCTCGTCCACCAGACCGCCCAGCAATGGGCTGATGGTGTCGACGACCGCGGCGACCGTCTCCTGCTCATTGAGCGCGGGCAGGACCACCGAAACGGTGCGGCCCTTCTTCGCGGCGATGAGCTGCTCGACTGTCCAATCGGGCCGGTTCCAACTGTGCGTTTCCAGCCAGCTCGGATCGATACCAACTACTCCGTTTAGTTGATGGGTCATGCCAACCCCCTCACTGTTCGCGCCGGTGGGCGGGTTCCGACGATGGAGCCCACCATTTCCAGCGTGCGGCGTGTGGGCCCGACTTCGTGCACCCGGAACATGCGGGCACCGGCCGCCGCCGCCAGGGCGGTAGCGGCGAGAGTGCCTTCGAGTCGTTCCGTCAGTCCCACACCAAGAGTCTCCCCGATGAAATCCTTGTTGCTCAATGCCATCAGCACCGGCCACCCGGTATTAACGAGATCGTTTACGTGGCGCAACAAAGCGAGCCCGTGGAAGGTGTTTTTGCCGAAGTCATGCGTCGGATCGATCAGAATCGAGTCCTTCGATACCCCGAGAGCCACCGCGCGTTCGGCGGCCGCGGTCACCTCGGCGATGACGGCTTGGACGACACCGTCCACCTCGGTCCCGTAGTTCACCCGATAGGGCCGGGTGCGCGGCACCGCGCCGCCGGTATGTGAGCAAACCAGTCCGGCGCCATGGGCGGCAGCCACTGCGGGTAGCTCCGGGTCGGTGCCGGCCCAGGTGTCGTTGATGAGGTCGGCGCCTGCCGCGCAGGCCTTCTCCGCGACCTCGGTACGCCAGGTGTCGATGCTGATCAGCAGGTCAGGGTGGGCATCGCGCACCCATTCGATGAAGGGCACCACCCGCGCGATCTCGGCCTCGGCGTCGACGGTCTCGCCCGGGCCGGCCTTGACGCCACCGATGTCCACCACATCGGCGCCGTCGGCCACCGCTTTGTGCACCGCGAACTGGGCGGCCTCGTCGGTGAAGGTGGCACCCCGGTCATAGAAGGAGTCCGGCGTGCGGTTGACGATCGCCATGATGAGGGCACGATCGGTGCGGACGGGCCGTCCGCAAAACGTCTCATGCACGCCCTCATTGTGCAGGCCAGGGCCCCAGCGGCTGCACCGAGTGGGAAACGTGGGCGAGATTTCCCCCGGTTTCCCGCCCGCGTTTCACACTCGGCGAGCGAAATGACTTGCGGGCCTGAGCAGTATGGGCACATGGGCGGAAAGCGATTCCTGGTCACCGGATCCTCGGGCCATCTCGGGGAGGCCCTGGTCCGCACCCTGCGCCGGGGCGGGACCGATGTCGTCGGCATCGACATCGCGGCCGGACCGGCCACGGATATCGTCGGGTCGATCGCCGACCGCGCGGTTGTCACCGAGGCGATGGCCGGGGTGACGTCGGTGCTGCACACCGCAACCCTGCACAAACCGCATGTGGGTTCGCATACGCGGGCCGACTTCGTCGAGACCAACATCGAGGGCACACTCGCGCTCCTGGAAGAGTCCGTCACCGCGGGCGTGGCCGGATTCGTCTACACGAGCACCACCAGTGCATTCGGACACGCGCTGGTAGGCACCCGGGAGGCCGCCTGGATCACCGAGGAGGTGGCGCCGGTGCCCAAGAACATCTATGGCGCTACCAAGACCGCCGCGGAAGATATCGCGCATGTGGTGCACCAGGGCAGCGGGTTGCCGATCATCGTGCTGCGCACCTCCCGATTCTTCCCCGAGCAGGACGACAATGACGCGGTCCGGGCCCGCTACTCCGATGCGAATGTGAAGGCCAACGAATACCTCTATCGCCGGGTGGATCTGGCCGATGTCGTCGAGGCACACCTGCTGGCGGCCGAACGCGGGGCGGACATCGGCTGGGCCAAATACGTGGTCTCGGCGACCACGCCGTTCTCCCGCGCCGACATCGCGCAGCTGCGCACCGATGCACCGGGCGTGGTGGCTCAACTCTTCCCCGAGCAGCCCAATCTGTACGCGGTGCACGGATGGACGATGTTCCCGACGATCGACCGGGTCTACGTCAACACCAGGGCCCGCACCGAACTGGGCTGGACACCACGCTACGACTATCGCCACATCCTCGATTGCCTTGCCGCAGAGCAGGATTTCCGCAGTCCGTTGGCCCGCGAGATCGGCGCCAAGGGCTACCACGCTGAACCGACCGGTGTGTACACCGCAGGCTAGCCCGCTGCTGAGATCTCCACGTAGCGACGCAGGAAGGCGGTCTCGTCGAGCCGCTTGCGCCGCATCCAGCTGGTCACCTCCGCATTGCACTTACTCGCATTGCAGGATGGGCAGGCCGGCACCACGTTGGACAGCGTGTACCGGCCACCACGGGAGATCGCCTGGACACAGTCGCGTTGCAGCGCTGTTCCGGTCGCACCGCAATAGGCGCAGCCACCCCAGGCTTCCACGAGTGTCAGCCACTGCGCGTCGGTGAGGTCGTTGTCGGCAAGCTTCACCAGACGTTGACGGCGCCGTGAGGCACGCACCCGTCGACTGACTCCCACGGTGGAACAGTAACCCGCCGAAGGGCTATGCCTTGGGACGCTGGCCGCCCGCGACCTCGCCTGCGTATTCCGGATAGAACGGCACATAACCCTCGCCGCGACCGGCGAGCACGTACAGCGGATCGGTCACGGCCTCCCCGTACGCCTGTTCACGCAGCTCCACCTTGCGGCTCTTGAAGGTGGTGGTGTGCTCCAGGGTGTCCACGATCCTTACGAAAAGCGGCAGCGCGTAGGCGGGCAGGTACTGATACACGATGTCGCTCAATGCCTTTGGATCGAACTCGGCGCCGTCGTGCAGCTTGATGGCGGCCATACCGGCGCGGCCGTCGGTACCCGGCACCTCGACGCCGAAGACCGTGGCCTCCTCGATGGCGTCGGCGTGATGGAGTGCGCCTTCCACCTCGGTGGTCGCGACGTTCTCGCCCTTCCACCGGAAGGTATCGCCGAGTCGGTCACCGAAGGCCGCGTGTCCCCAGCCCAGGTTGCGCATCAGATCGCCTGTGTTGAACCAGGTGTCGCCCTTCTTGAAGGCGTCACGCACCAGCTTCTTCTCCGAGGCCGTCGGATCGGTGTACCCGTCGAACGGCGCCAGGCTGGTGACCTTGCTGATCAGCAGACCCGCCTCGCCCGCTCCGACCTTCGTCAGGTGCCCCTTCGAGTTGCGGAGCGGTTCTCCGGTCTCGATGTCGTATTTGACGTAGGCGATGGGCATCGGGCAGATACCGACGGTGCGGTCGATGTTGAGCGCGTTGACGAACGCGGTGTTGGACTCGCTGGCCGAGTAGAACTCGCAGACCCGCTTGATGCCGAAACGGTGGGTGAACTCGCCCCACAGCTCGGGCCGCAGCCCGTTACCGATGATGACGCGCACCTTGTGCTGGCGATCGGTGGGCTTGGGCGGCTGGTTGAGCAGGTAACGGCACAGCTCGCCGATATAGATGAAAGCGGTTGCGCGGCTGGCGATGACCTCGTCCCAGAAGCGCGACACCGAGAACGACTTGCCGATCGCCAGCGTGGCGCCGGCGTTGATGGTGGTCGATACGGCGAGGGTCAGCGCGTTGTTGTGGTACAGCGGCAGACAGCTGTACAGCACATCGCTGGGACGCAGCCGCAGTGCCATGTCGCCGACTCCGGACATGCCGCGCAGCCACCGATAGTGCGTCATCACACTGGCTTTGGGCAGGCCGGTGGTTCCGGAGGTGAAGATGTAGAACGCCCGGTCCTTGGTCATCACCGCGTCGGTGGCGGCGGGATTGGTGGTGGGCGCGAGTACCGAGGCCCGGTCCAGCTCGTCGCCGGTGAGCAGGGAGATGACGTTGGCGCCGGATTCGTTGATCGGTTCGACGAAGTCGGCCTCGCTGATCAGCAGTTTGGAGTCGAGCAGTCCGATGCTGTGCGCCAGCACGTGTCCGCGCTGGTTGTAGTTGAGCATTCCGGCGATGGCACCGAGCTTCACGGTGGCGAGCATCAGCAGGACGGTCTGCGGCGAGTTGCGCAGCATGATGCCGACGACGTCACCGCGACCCACACCGTGCGAGGCCAGCGTGGCGGCGTACCGGTTGGCGGTGGCGTTCGCCTGCGCGTAGGTGATGTCGGTGCCCTCGAACCGCAGGAAGACGCGGTCGGCGTGCTTGGCGGCGCGCTCGGCGAAGAGCGCCCCGATCGACCAACGGCCCTTGGGGTTGGACTTGATACCGCTGATGATGCCGCGCGCCAGAATCGGCAGGTCCCAGGCCATGCCCGGCAGCTGCGCCAATACCTCGGTCAGGTGAACCCGATCACGGGGATTCGACGGAATGGCGCTGCTTGCGGACATCTAGTTCTCCCTGTTCCTTACCGCCCAGTAGGCAATGGCTCACCGCATTGTTGACGAACGACCCAGCCCCGTCAATCCGTTGGCTTGCATGCGTCGAGGGCAGCGGCGATATCGGTGTGCACCAGTAGTCTGTCCCGCGCGTGTGCGGCCACGTAGCCCTTGTCCTGGAGTTCATCGAGCCAGCGCAGCAGTCCGGTGTAGTGACCGTCGGGGTCCAGCAACACCACCGGCTTCTCATGTAACCCCAGATAGCCGGCGGTCCAGGTCTCGAAAACCTCTTCCAGCGTGCCGATCCCGCCGGGCAGGGTGATGAAGGCGTCGGATCGGTCCTCCATGATCTGCTTGCGTTCGCGCATGGTGGTGGTGACGACGAGCTCATCGGCGTCGGTATCGGCGACCTCTCGATGTACGAGTGTCTTGGGGATGACCCCGATGGTGCGTCCTCCGGCGGCGCGCGCCGCCTGCGCCACGGCGCCCATGGCCGAGACGTTGCCGCCCCCGGAGACCAGCGTCCAGCCGCGTTCGGCGATGGCGGTGCCCAGACGAGTGGCTAGATCCAGCAGTTCCGGGTGGCGGGGGCCCGACGCGCAGTACACACAGACCGACAAACTCATCGGTGACTCCCCTTCCCGTTGACCGCCTCGGCCTGCACGATGGCCGCCACCGCTTCGTCGATGCTGTCGGTGACCGAGAGCAGCGCGATGTCCTGCTCACCGATCTTGCCCGCGGGCAGCATCGTCCCGCGGATCCAGTCGAGCAGGCCCGACCAGTACTCGGTGCCCAGCAGGATGATCGGGAACCGCGTGACCTTGCGGGTCTGCACCAGGGTGAGCGCCTCGAAGAGTTCGTCGAGGGTGCCGAATCCACCGGGCAGACACACGAAGGCCTGTGCGTACTTGACGAACATGGTCTTGCGGACGAAGAAGTAGCGGAAGTTGATGCCCAGGTCCACCCATTCGTTGAGGCCCTGCTCGAACGGCAGCTCGATACCCAGGCCCACCGAGTAACCGCCCGATTCGCTCGCACCACGGTTCGCGGCCTCCATGGCGCCCGGTCCGCCGCCGGTGATGACGGCATACCCCGCCTTGACCAGGGCCACACCCAGCTCCCGCCCGAGCCGATATTCGGGCGAATCCTGCTTCGTTCTGGCCGAGCCGAAAACCGTTACCGCTTTGGGGGTTTCCGCGAGCGCATCGAAGCCCTCCACGAACTCGCCCTGAATGCGCAGCACGCGCCACGGATCGGTGTGCGTCCAGGTGGTGGTGTCGCGGATGTCCAGCAGACGTTGGTCGGCGGTGGTGTTCTCACATCGATCACGACGCAGCTGAACCGGTCCGTGCAGTTGGGGTTCGGTACTTTCTGGCACGCCGCCAGCCTAGGGGCAGCGGGCAAATCAATTCCCGCGGGACAGCTCACCCAGTAGTGCCAGCGTGCGGGCCTCGTCTTCCGGTCCGCCCAACTCGGTGTGGCTTGCGAACACTTCGGTGGCTCCCGCATCGAAGTATCGCCGCAGCTCGCTAGCCACATGCTCCTCGTCGCCGATGATCGCCAGCTCCCCGGTGTGCTGAACCCCCTCGGCGTCAAGCACTTTCCGATAAGACGGGATGTTCTCGTAGAACGCCATGTCCTCGATGGCAAGCGCCCGGACCCGTGCCGGATCGGAGGTGACCACGACGGCGACACCGGCGATGACACGCGGGCGTGGCCGCCCGGCCTGCTCGGCGGCCGCATCGATGACGGGAACGATCTCCCGGCTGAGCGCTCGCGGTCCGGCGTGCAGCGGAATCGTGCCGTCGGCCAGCTCGCCGGTGGCCCGCAGCGCCTGTGGGGCCATGGCCGCGACCAACACGGGGATGTTCTCGCCGCCTGGCTGTGAGGTGGTGAATTTCGGTGCGACCGTGAGGGTCTCGCCGTGAAAGTCGGCGGTTCCGGTGTCGAGCAGCTGCCGGAGAGTGGTGAGGTATTCGCGTAGGCGGCGTATCGGCTTGTCCACGTGCAGGCCATAGCTAGGGCCCTCGATCACCGGCGCGCCGAGCCCCAGCCCGAGCTGAAATCTCCCGCGGCTTGCGGCCTGGGCGGTCTGCGCGGCCGCCGATACCTCGATGGGGTGACGCGGATTGATGGGGATCACCGAAACCCCCACAGCGCTCAGCTTTTCCGGAGGGATCGCCTGCCCGATCACCGCGGCCACGGTGATCGCGTCATAGTGATACATCTGCCCCAGCCACAGCGTCCCGACGCCGGCATCGGTGACTTTGCGCCCGTGGGCGATGAACGCATCGACCAGGTTGGTGTCGGTCTGGACGCTGAGGGGTCGGCCGATCGCCACTCCGAGTTTCACGTCTCGGCCAACCCCGCGCGTTCAGGTGGCTATTCCCCGCAGAATCAGCGCGATAATTTCCCACGCAGCCGACTTCCGATAAAATCGCCTCTTGTGTTGATTAGCCGCCACCTCACCGGAGTGATGTCGTTGAGCGGTGGGCAACGCATCGACCGCCACTGGCACGAGGTGCATCAGATCGTGTATCCCGCCTCCGGTGTCATCGCGGTGACGACGGACGACGGCACCTGGATCGCACCCCCGAATCGCGCGCTGTGGATACCCGCCGGCGCTGGTCACGAACATCGCTTTTACGGCCCCACCGAGTTTCATTCCGTGGCCTTCGATCCGGAGAAGTACCTGGTGGAACTGAAAGCTCCGACCGTCATCGCGGTGTCCCCGCTGCTACGGGAGCTGATCATCACGTGTTCGGTTCCCGGTGACCTGCCCCGGGAGGAGGTCACGCGGCTGGAGGTCGTACTCATCGACCAGCTGCGGCGCAGCCCGGAGCAGGCGCTGAAGTTGCCCATCCCCCGTGATCAGCGGTTGGCCGAGGCGTGTGCGCTGGTGGATGACGACCTGACACAGGTGTGGACCGTGGCCGAACTGGGGCGGCGGGTAGGTGCCAGTGAGCGCACGCTGACCCGGTTGTTCCGCACCGACATGGGTATGACGTACCCGCAGTGGCGCACGCAGATCCGTCTTCATCACGCGTTGCGACTCCTCGCGGAGGGGCGGCCCGTCACCTATGTGGCGCATCAGTGTGGTTGGGCCACACCGAGTGCGTTCATCGACGTGTACCGGCGCATCCTCGGTCAGACACCGGGAACCTACGCCGCACCCGTCACGCGCTGAGGTAGCGCCGCAGTACGGCGGCCACGTCGGTGATCTGCTGTACCGGAACGTGTTCGCCGCGAGTATGCGCCAGATTGGGGTCACCCGGCCCGTAGTTGACCGCGGCGATCCCTCGCGCCGCGAACCGGGACACATCGGTCCAGCCGTACTTCGCGCGCACCACTCCCCCAGCCGCGCCGATCAATTCGGCGGCGGCCGGGCGATCCAGGCCGGGCAGTGCCCCGGCCGCAGCGTCGGTCAGTTCGATGTCGACGTCGAGTCCGTCGAAGACCTCCCGCACGTGGACAAGCGCCTGTTCGGGGCTGCGGTCGGGGGCGAACCGGAAATTGACGGTGACCGCGGCCGCGTCCGGGATGACGTTCCCGGCAACTCCGCCGTCGATCCGCACCGCGGACAGCCCCTCCCGATATTCGCAGCCGTCGATGTCGACGATGCGCGCCCGATATGCGGCGAGCCGGTCCAGGACGGCGCCGAGCTTGTGAATGGCGTTGTCCCCCAGCCAGGATCGCGCCGAGTGTGCGCGGGTACCGGCGGCCCGGATCACCACGCGCAGGGTGCCCTGGCAACCTGCCTCGATGAGACCGGCGGTGGGCTCACCGAGGATGGCAAGGTCGGCGTCGAGCCACTCGGGCAGTTCGCGTTCGATACGGCCCAGCCCGTTGGCCGAGGACTCGATCTCCTCGCAGTCGTAGAACACCAGTGTCAGGTCGACACGGGGTGTCACGGTGGCGGCCAGGTGCAGGAAGACCGCATCACCGGATTTCATGTCCACGGTGCCGCACCCGAACAAGATGTCGCCGTCCTCGTTCCGTTCCCAGTGGCTCGGTACGTTGTCGGCGGCGGGCACGGTGTCGAGATGTCCGGCGAGCATCACCCGGGTGTTGTGACCGTAATCGGTGCGGGCCAGCACCGCGTTGCCGTTGCGTATGACCTCGAATCCGGTCGTCTGTTCCCGCAGGGCAACCTCGACGATGTCAGCGATCTGTGCTTCGTGCCGGGACTCACTGGGGATGTCTACCAGGGCAGCCGTCAGGGCTATCGGGTCACCAGCGAGTTCGAGCGCCACCGATTCAGGCTAGCGTGTACCCCGTGAGCGGAGCAGTAGCACTTGGCCTGGCGACCATCGCGGCGGACGGATCGGTACTGGATACCTGGTTCCCGGCGCCCGAGTTGACCGACGCACCCGGCACTCCGGGTACCGAGCGAATCGACGCGGCAGACGCGCCCGCAGAACTGGCAGCGCTGGCCGGGCCCGATGCCGACCGTGGCGTCGAGAAGGTGTTGGTACGTACCACCATTGGCTCGCTCGCCGATAAGCCCGCCGACGCCTATGACGCCTACCTGCGCCTGCATCTGTTGTCGCACCGGCTGGTCCCACCGCACGGTGCCAGCATGGACGGGTTGTTCGGTGTGCTCACCAACGTGGTGTGGACGAACTTCGGCCCGTGCGCCGTCGAGGATTTCGAGACGGTGCGCGCGAAGCTGCGTGCGCGCGGCGTGGTGACCGTGTTCGGCGTCGACAAGTTCCCGCGCATGGTCGACTACGTGGTGCCCACCGGAGTGCGTATCGCCGATGCTGACCGGGTGCGGCTGGGTGCGCACCTGGCCCCCGGGACGACCGTCATGCACGAAGGATTTGTGAACTTCAACGCGGGCACTCTGGGCGCGTCGATGGTGGAGGGCCGCATCTCGGCCGGTGTCGTCGTGGGTGACGGATCCGATGTCGGTGGCGGCGCATCAATCATGGGCACCCTGTCCGGCGGCGGCAGCCAGGTGATCTCTGTGGGCCAGCGCTCGCTGCTGGGCGCCAACTCCGGCGTGGGCATCAGCCTGGGCGACGACTGCATCGTCGAGGCCGGACTCTATGTCACCGCCGGCACCAAGGTCGCCACCCCCGACGGTAAGACCATCAAGGCACTGGAATTGTCCGGCACCAACAATCTGCTGTTCCGGCGCAACTCGCAGACCGGTGCGGTTGAGGTGGTGTCGCGTGATGGCGGCGCGTTCGAGCTGAACGCGGCGCTGCACGCCAACTAGTTCCGGCGCCGGCCGTACAGATCGCGCAACAGCGCGATCTCCGCGCCGTGGTGCAGCAATTCGCGATTGATGTGCAGTGCCAGCGTCAGAAACGGCTTGTCGGCCCATGGGCCTTCGGCCGGACCGACCGGTAGTGCCATTGCCCCGTCGTCTTTGCCGCGCACGCCGTCGAGCCATGCGGCATACAAGACATCAAGGCGCTGCAGGGCGTCGGCCGCGGTGACCGGGTAGTCGTAGGTCAGGTAATCGATGGCCGGTCCGGCCCAGCTCTCGGGGAAATGGCTGGTGATACGCGCCCCGAGTACGCCCACGAGAATATGGCCGAGCCGCCAGGCGATGGTGGTGACCGGCGCGGGTTCGGGGGTTGGAGCGGCGAATTCGATCACATAGTCGCCTGATCCACCCTGCAGCGGAGTCGTCGCGGTGCCGCGTGGCCGCAGACTCCAGCAGCCCTGCACCGGTTCCCAGAAGTATTCGTCGTCGGTGAGCCCGTCGAAGCGGGGACGCAGCTGGGAGGTCCAGTGCCAGTTGATCTGATCGACGATCTCCGCGGTCACGTCCAAGTGATCAGCTCCTTTTTCAGGACCTTCCCCATGGCATTCCGGGGTAGCGCGTCCACCCGACGGACCTCGCGGGGACGCTTGTGCACCGAGAGTTGTTGTGCCACGAAGCCAATGACGTCGTCCTCCACCACATCACCGACAACGTAGGCGACGATGCGTTGGCCTAGGTCGTCATCGGGTACTCCCACCACCGCGACCTCCACGATCCCGGGATGACCCAGGAGCACGGTTTCGATTTCACCGGCGCCTATGCGGTAGCCACCCGATTTGATCAGGTCGACCGATTCGCGTCCGACGATCCGGTGCATTCCGTCGGCGTCGACGACGGCGACGTCCCCGGTGCGATACCAGCCGTCTTCGGTGAGTACCTCGGCGGTCTTTTCCGGCAGGTTGAGATAGCCGCTGAACAGCGTGGGGCCCTGAACCTGCAGCTGGCCAACGGTTTCCCCGTCATGTGGGGCCGCGCCGCCATCCTCGGCCAGCAGACGGGTCTGCACCCCCGTCAAGGGGTGACCCACCCAGCCTGCGCGCCGCTCTCCGTCGGCACGCGTCGATAGCGTGATGACAGTCTCAGTGGCACCGTAGCGCTCGATCGGGGCATGTCCGGTGAGTGCGCGCAGCTCGTCAAAAACGGGCACCGGCAGTGGGGCACTCCCCGACACCAGTAACCGCGCCGAAGACAGTGCACGAGCGCAGGATTGGTCGGCCGCCACCCGCGACCAGACCGTGGGCACACCGAAGTACAACGTGCCGGGAGTGGCGGCATACGCCTCGGGTGTCGGCTTGACGGTGTGTACAAACCGATTTCCCACACGCAACGATCCGAGCAGACCGAGTACCAGCCCGTGCACGTGGAACAGCGGAAGCCCATGTACCAGAACGTCGTCGGGTGTCCACGCCCACGCATCAGCCAGCCCGTCCAGGCTGGCGGCCAACGCGCGCCGACTCAGCTGTACACCTTTCGGCGCACCGGTCGTCCCCGAGGTGTACACGATGAGTGCGGTCGACTCGGGGCGAGGTTCGGAGTATTGATGCCAGGAACGCGCGTGGCGGCGTACCGGCACGTGCGGCAATCCCTCTGGCTCGTCTGGTGTTTCACCCAGCCACGCGATGGCCCCGCTATCGGCCAGGATGTGGCGGCGTTCGGCCACCCCAACGTCTGCCGGCACCGGCACGATGGGAACTCCGGCGATGAGCCCGGCGATGACGGACAGCACCGTGTCGATGCTCGGACGAGCCAGCACCGCGATCGGACCCGAGGCGCCACCGATGCGTTCGGCTGCTGCCGTCGCCGCACCTACCAGGTCGGCGCGACCCCAGCTGTCCTCACCGATGCGAACCGCGTCCGCGAGATCGGGCGACTTGGGGTGAAGGGACGTCAGCAGCATGAGCCCAGCCTAGGACGCGACCGCTTTGCAGGGCCGCTGAGACATGCCTAGCCCCCGGAAAGCAGCGCGCGCAGGAAGAAGGTCATGTTGGCGGGACGCTCGGCGATGCGTCGCACAAAGTACCCGTACCACTCCTCGCCGAACGGCACGTACACCCGCATGTGGTGCCCCTCACCTGAGAGGCGGCGCTGTTCGGCATCGCGAATCCCGTACAGCATCTGGTATTCGTAATCGCCTGGTCCCCTGCCTGTCTCGCGCGCCATCAGGTTGGCCGCATCGATGATGGCGGGATCGTGTGAGGCCACCATCGGGTAGCCGTCACCCTCCATCAAGACGCGCAGGCAACGCAGGTACGCGACATCGACGTCCTCGGGGTCTCGATGCGCCACAGATTCGGGCTCGTCATAGGCCCCCTTGCACAATCGAATGCGCGAGCCCGGACCGGAGAGATCGACGCAATCGGCATACGTACGTTTCAGATAGGACTGCAGCACGGTACCCAGCCACGGGAAGTCGGTGCGCAGTTCACGCACGATACCCAGGGTCGAATCGGTAGTGGTGTGATCCTCGGCGTCGACGGTGACCCATACCCCGGCCTGATCGGCCTTGGCACACAACAGCTGCGCGTTTTCCAGGGCTATCTGCTCGCCACCATGCGGCAACGCCTGGCCCAGAGCGGAGAGTTTCAGGGAAATCTCCAGCGGACGCACACCGGTATGTACGGTGTCGCTGCGCTGCGCCAGAGCGTCCAGCAGCGAGAGGTACGCCGACACCGTACGGGTGGCCTGCTCGATATCGGTGGTGTCCTCGCCCAGGTAATCAATCGAGATGAACCGCCCCGAGTCCAGCAGTGCGGTACCCGCCGCAAGAACATCGTCCTCGGATTCACCGGGGACGAAACGGCGCACTACCTGGCGCGTCAACGGCATGCGCTCGGCGGCGTGCCGAAGCCGCGCAGACCTACTGGCCGCCAGGATGGCGGGTCTGGCTGTTTTGCCGAACCACTCAGCCATCCTCACGCTCCATGTGGGGGTATTCGTATTCGGTTGGGGCGTCGAATGTTTCCTTGATGGATCGCGGCAGCAGCCAGCGCTGCAGATTCAGCGGCGACCCGGCCTTGTCGTTGGTACCCGATGCCCTGCCACCACCGAAGGGCTGCTGGCCGACGACAGCGCCGGTGGGCTTGTCGTTGATGTAGAAGTTGCCCGCGGCGAAGCGAAGCCGGTCACTGGCCGCCTGGACGGCTTGGCGGTCGTCGGCGATGACAGCGCCGGTGAGCGCGTATCGGGAACCGGTATCGACGATGTCGAGGATGCGCTCGTAGTCGTCGTCGGGGTAGACGTGTACCGCCAGGATCGGGCCGAAGTACTCGGTGGAAAACGCCTCGTCGGTCGGGTCGTCCGAGAGCAACACCGTGGGTCGGATGAAATATCCTTCACTGTCGTCGTATTCGCCTCCCGCCGCAATCGTCACCCCGGCACTCTTGGCACGATCGATGGCGGCGGCGTTGCGCTTGAACGACTTCTCGTCGATGACGGCACCGCCGAAGTTGGCGAGGTCGGTGACGTCCCCGTAGGTCAACGCGGAGGTGGCATCGAGGAACTCATCGCCCATCTGATCCCACACCGAGCGGGCCACGAAGGCGCGAGAGGCCGCCGAACATTTCTGCCCCTGGTAGTCGAACGCACCGCGAATAAGTGCGGTACGCAACACGTCTGGACGCGCTGAGGTGTGCGCGACGACGAAATCCTTGCCGCCTGTCTCCCCGACGAGCCGCGGGTAGGTGTTGTACCTGTCGATGTTGGTCCCGACCTCACGCCACAGGTGCTGGAATGTCCGGGTGGAGCCGGTGAAATGGATACCCGCCAGACGCGGATCGGCGAGCGTCACATCCGATACCGCGATGCCGTCCCCGTTGAGCAGGTTGATGACACCGGGCGGCAATCCGGCGGCTTCGAGGAGCTCCAGGGTGAAGTGCGCGGCGAAGGCCTGGGTAACGGATGGCTTCCACACCACCGTATTACCCAAAAGTGCTGGGGCCGTTGGAAGATTTCCAGCGATGGCGGTGAAGTTGAAGGGGGTGATGGCGTAGACGAAGCCCTCGAGGGCGCGGTACTCCATCCGGTTCCACGCGCCACCGCCGCTGCTGGGCTGTTCCGCGAGGATATGCCGCGCGAACTGCACGTTGAACCGCCAGAAGTCGGCCAGTTCACAGGCCGAATCGATCTCGGCCTGATAAGCGGTTTTCGACTGCCCCAGCATGGTGGCGGCATTCAGGGTGGCCCGCCACGGACCTGACAGCAGATCGGCGGCTCGCAGGAAGACGGCCGCCCTGTCATCGAATGACAGTGCCGCCCAATCATTCTTCGCGGCGACCGCGGCCTCGACCGCGTCGCCGGCTTCGGCATGACCTGCGTTGGTGACGGTCCCCAGCACGGCACGGTGGTTGTGTGGCTGCACCACATCGATGCGTTCACCCTCACTCATTCGGCGAACGCCACCGATCACATGCGGCAGATCGATGGGCGAGGCACTCAGCTCACCCAATGCCGTCGTCAATCGGTCGCGTTCGGGAGTGTTAGGGGCGTACGTGAGCACCGGCTCGTTGACGGGCGCCGGCACGTTGGTGATGGCATCCATGCACTAAGCATCGTCCTGTTCCCCCATGACTGTCGAGGAATCTGGACAATGCGCAACGAAACCTCAGGTAACACCGAAATCCGGCGGGACGTTACGTGTGGTAGTTCGGGTCTTCGACGGTCAGTCGGCCAGGCGCGCGATCGCGGCGTCGATCCGCTCATCGGTCGCGGTGAGGGCCACTCGCACATGTTCCTTGCCGCGGGGGCCGTAGAACCGTCCGGGCGCCACCAGAATCCCACGCTGGGCCAGGTACGCCAGCGCGTCATCACAGGAGTCACCCCGCGTCGACCACAGATACAAGCCCGCCTCGGAGTGGTCGATCCGGAATCCGTTGCCGATCAACGCCTTCGAAAGCTTGTCGCGACGAATCTGGTAGCGGGCACGCTGATCGCGCTGATGCTCGTCCTCGTTCAGCGCCGCGGTCATCGCCGCCTGCACCGGTCCCGGCACCATCATCCCGGCGTGCTTGCGTACCGCGAGCAACTCGCCGACCACCGATGCGTCGCCCAGCACGAATCCGGCCCGGTACCCCGCCAGCGATGAGGTCTTGGATAGCGAGTGCACGGCCAACAATCCGGTGGTATCGCCGTCGCAGACCCGTGGATCGAGAACCGACACCGGCTCGGCGTCCCACCCGAGCCCGAGGTAACACTCATCGGACACCACGAGGGCGCTGCGCTCACGAGCCCACTCGACAACCTTGCGCAGATGTTCCACCGGCAGCACCGCGCCGGTGGGATTGCTGGGCGAGTTGAGGTAGATCAGGGCGGGATGCTGCGGACCCAGCTGAGTCAGCGAGTCCGCGCGGACCGTGGGCACACCGGCAAGCCGGGCGCCCACTTCATAGGTGGGATACGCCAACTCGGGGATGACGATCAGGTCGTCGCTGCCCAGCCCGAGCAGGGTCGGCAGCCACGCGATGAGTTCCTTGGTGCCGATGACCGGCAGCACGGCGTCGTCGGCAAGCGGCACCACGCCGTATCGCCGCGATACCGCGTCGCGGATTGCCTGGCGCAATGCCGGCGTGCCGGCGGTCGCCGGATATCCGGGAAGGTCGCTGGCCGCGGCCAATGCGTCGCGGATGACCGGGGCCACACTGTCCACCGGGGTACCGACGGAAAGGTCGACAATCCCTTCGGGGTGCGCCGCGGCGGTCGCCTTCGCACCGGCGATGGTGTCCCACGGAAACTCCGGAAGCCGGGACGAGACCCGCGGCCGGGACTCAGACGACAAGTTCAGTGTCCCTCACCCATGGGCGGAAGCTCCTTGACCGACGGCGGGTCGTAATCGGTCTTGCCTACCTTCGCGGCACCACCGGGCGAGCCCAGGTCTACGAAGAAGTCGGCGTTGCCCTGGATATAGCCGGTCCACTGATCCGGCACATCGTCCTCATAGAAGATGGCCTCCACAGGGCACACCGGTTCGCAAGCACCGCAGTCGACACATTCGTCGGGGTGGATATAGAGCATGCGCCCACCCTCGTAGATGCAGTCGACGGGGCATTCCTCAATGCATGCCTTATCCATAACGTCGACGCACGGTTCCGCGATCGTGTAGGTCACGAAGGTTTCCTCATTTCCTGCGCTGATGTCCAGTTCATGCGTTGCGGCAAGTATCCCGGTCCATAGATGTGCCCCGCGACACAGGCTGACCTAACTCGCCAGGGCGATCTAGCCGTATCCGCCGGTTACAGGTACTTAGCTTAACGTTTAACTTGACTTGCCGCCAGCAGCCACGCTCAGCCCCCGGGCCACAGACGCGTGCCACGCGGCATGCCCCCACCGATCGCGCCTCTCGGACATGCGCCGTTCGGGTAGATCAAGGGCCTACGACGTAGTCCGTGCCGACGCATACGCGACCCGGCCACCGGCGAGGCCTGTCATCACCCAAGACGATGACGTCACCTGAGCAAACCGGTTCGCAAGCAACATAATCCGCACATTCTGCGGGGCTGATGCGGCTGGCCTGCGCACCCTCGTCGACGCAGTCGCCGGCATATCCCCCGGTGCAGGTTTGATCCGGCGCGCCCGCACACGGTTCGGCGATCATCTGCATCACGCACAACCTCCGGAAGCACCGCACCCAACGACATGCTTCAGACAGTCACCGTTACCGGCCGCGACACTTAACTGGACAGTTATATGCAGACTGTTGCACTGCAACAAGTTGCATAGGGGTCCGGTTTCGTGTCAGCATGCTGCCGTGGCACTCACCCACGCGATCCTGTTGTCCCTGGCCGAGCAGAACGGGTCAGGTTACGAGCTCACGAGCCGATTCGACCGGTCGATCGGCTACTTCTACAGCGCCACGCACCAGCAGATCTATCGCACGCTGCGCCGCATGGAGGACGACAGCTGGCTGCGCTGCACCGTCGTCGACCAAGAGGGACGGCCCGCGAAGAAGGTCTACGACGTCGCCGAGCTGGGCTATCGCGAGTTGTCCCGGTGGGTCAACAGCTCCGAGGGCACCGACATGCGCGACCTGGCCCTCAAGGTCCGCGCGGGTACCTACGGCGACATCGACACGGTGGTCGAACACATCCGTGTCCAACGCGACACGCACCTCGTCATGCTCGACAACTACCGCGAAATGGAAAAACGCCAGTTTCCCGCTCCGGATCAGCTCACCGGCGCGGCCCTGCATCAATATCTCGTCCTACGCGGCGGTGTCCGCATGGAAGAGGGCTTCACCGATTGGTGCGACGAAATGATCACTTCCTTGTCCACAGCCCGGACTGAAAGCGAGAATCATGAGTAATCCATATCCAACCCTGTTGTCCCCCTTGGACCTTGGCTTCACAACGTTGAGGAACCGAGTCGTCATGGGATCCATGCACGCAGGACTTGAGGACTTCCCCTGGGATACGCCCGCCCTGGCGGCCTACTTCGCCGAGCGCGCCAAAGGCGGCGTCGGCATGATCATCACCGGCGGATACGCCATCAACCGTGCCGCCTGGCTCAAGCCCCTGGCCGGAAAGCTCACCACTTCCCTTGAGGCGTACCGGCATCGCATTGTCACCAACGCGGTGCACAAGAACGGCGGCAAGATCATCGTCCAGCTGCTGCATGCGGGCCGCTACGGATACCACCCGTTCTCGGTGAGCGCGTCGAACAAGAAGTCACCCATCACGCCGTTCAAGCCGCGCAAGCTCAGCACCAAGGGTGTCTGGCAGACGATCGAAGACTGGGCACATAGCGCCAAGATGGCCAAGAAGGCCGGTTACGACGGCGTGGAAATCATGGGTAGCGAAGGCTATTTCATCAACCAGTTCCTCGCGCCGTACACCAACGATCGCAACGACGAGTTCGGCGGCAGCCCGAAGAACCGGCGCAGACTGGCCGTCGAGGTGGTCAAGGCCGTCCGCAAGGCGGTCGGACCGGAGTTCATCATCTGCTATCGGCTGTCCATGGCCGACTATGTGCCCGACGGCCAGACCTGGGATGAGATCGTGGCGCTGGCCAAGGAGATCGAGGCTGCCGGTGCGACGATCATCAACACCGGCATCGGCTGGCATGAGGCGCGAGTGCCCACCATCGTCACCTCGGTGCCACAGAACGCGTTCGTGGATCTGTCTAACAAGATCGCTCAAGAGGTTCGGATTCCGGTGATGGCATCCAACCGGATCAACATGCCGCAGTCCGCCGAGCAGATCCTCAACGACGGTCAGGTGCAGCTGATTTCGATGGCCAGGCCGCTGCTGGCCGATCCGGACTGGGTCAAGAAGGCCTCGGCCGATCACGCCGACGAGATCAACACCTGCATCGCCTGCAACCAGGCCTGCCTGGATCACTCGTTCGTGAACAAGAAGGCCAGCTGCCTGCTGAACCCGCGTGCGGGCAACGAGACAACGCTCAAACTGCTGCCGACCCGGCATGCCAAGAAGATCGCTGTCGTCGGCGCGGGCCCAGCCGGACTGGCGGCCGCCGTCACCGCGGCCGGACGCGGGCACAAGGTGGTGCTGTTCGAGGCCAACCCCGAGATCGGCGGCCAGTTCGACATGGCCCGCAAGATTCCCGGCAAGGAAGAGTTCAACGAGACCATTCGCTACTACACGACGATGCTCAAAAAGTACGGCGTCACAGTGCTTTTGAACAAGAAGGTGGATGCGCAGGAGCTGATCGCCGGCAAGTTCGACGATGTCATCTTGGCCACCGGGGTCAAGCCCCGGGTTCCGGCCATCCCCGGCATCGACCACCCGATGGTGCTCTCCTACCCGGAGGTCATCAAGCAGATCAAGCCCGTCGGCAAGCGTGTAGCGGTGGTCGGCGCCGGCGGCATCGGCTTCGATGTGTCCGAGTTCCTGACGATCGACGAGTCACCGACGCTGAACCTCAAGGAGTGGCGGGCCGAGTGGGGTATCTCCGAGGAGCACGACTCCCGCGGTTCACTCACGAAACCCATTCCGGCTCCAGCGGTTCGCGAGGTCTACCTGTGCCAGCGCAAGAAGGGATCGCTGGGCAAGGGACTGGGCAAGACCACGGGCTGGGTGCACCGCGCATCACTCAAGGCCAAGAAGGTGACCGAGCTGGCGGGGGTCAACTACGAGCGGATCGACGATGCCGGACTGCACATCAGTTTCGGTGAGGAGCGCAAAGACCCGCGGGTGCTCGAGGTCGACAACGTGGTGATCTGCGCGGGCCAGGAATCGGTGCGCGACCTCGACGACGTGTTGAAGGAAGCCGGGGTCGAAGCCCACGTGATCGGTGGCGCTGCGCTGGCCGGTGAGCTGGACGCCAAGCGCGCGATCAAGCAGGGCACCGAGCTGGCCGCGAAGCTGTAGTCCCCCCAACTGCCGACGGGCCTACCGATATCCGTTGCACCAACGGTGCGGATGCATCTGGCGGCACGCCCTCCAGATGTCGTTCGGGTCCGTTGTGGTGGTACTCGGTGGCGCGTCGGTTGTGGGCGTGATCGCCGGCGCCGGGAGGTAGGTGGTTGCGGTCACCGTTTCGGTGACCGTCTCCGTCGACGAGGGTGGCGCAGACGGTGATAGGGATGACGACACCGGCGCGGATGTCGAGGGTGTCGTCACCGACGTGATGGGGACAAGTGGTGGCACCGTTGTCTTCTCGGGAACGAGAAGCAGAAACCCGAGAGCAATGATCGCCAGCACACCCGCCGCCGCGGCTATCGCAACGATCCACACCTGACGGGATGTGCCCCGAGACGGCGGGGTCACCGGGAGCAATTGCGTGGGCTCGTCCCCGCCGTCGCTCCAGGCCCGCACCGTGTCTTCGTAGGACGGCATTCCTCGGCACCTCCGTGACGGTCATCGCTCGATCTGCTACCGAGCCGATGGCGCCGGATGCCGCCACGCTAATGAGCGATTCTGAGGTGCCGCTGAGATGCAGCTGCCAAATACTTGGACGATTTGCAGGGGTCAGCGCGTCGCTGTGCCGGTCGGACTTTCCAGCTTCCCGTCTCCGACTCCGACACCCGGCTTCACTCCACCCGGCGCCCCCGCGCCATCGACTACCCCGGCCGAAATCCGGGGCCCCCGGGCGGGGCCCGACATCAGCACCGGCAGCTGAGTACCGCGCGAGGGACGCAGTGCGGGCAGCTGGCCGGGCACGAAGACCGGGTTATAGGGCGCCGGAACGGGCGGCGGCGGAGCCGCGGCGACAGGCGGGGCAACGCCGACCGCGATTGCCGCCACAACCGTTGCTACACAAAATGTTCGGATCATGGTGCCACCCCTTCAGTCATGCCACGTGGGTCCTCCAGCTGCCCGGCGGTCATCCCGGCGCCGATTCGGGCGGTGTACCCGGAGTCGACACCGGCGGAGATCCGGGCACCGCGCGGCGTTGCCGGAGACAGCCCAAACGGTGGTTGCGCCGCAGTCGCCGCATAGTTGGGCGTCCCACCCGGCACGGCCACGGGCACCGCAGGCATCGGGTTCACCGGCGGCGGGTCCGCCATGGCTTGCGGCGCACACCACAAGGACACTAATACCCCTGTGGCACAGACGAATTTCATCATCAGATCTTGATCGGATCGCCATAGATTGCGAACTCGGTGTGACCGGTCTCGGTCGACGCCCGCAACGAGGCGAAGGAACGGATCGTCACGTCACCACCACAGGCATCGGCCTTTACATGCACGTTGTCCAAATCCAGCGCGCCCGTACCACCGTGTGACAGAACCATATTGGCCATCGGGAGGTTCACGATGACGCCCGGCTGCACCACGGTCTGAACGAACCCGCTGACTCCCGCGCTGCCTCCCACTCCCACCGACGGTGTCGGTGCCACGCCAAGGCTCACCGACGGCGCGATACCCGCCGATCCACCAAGCTGCAAGCCCGAAGACACATCCGACTGGCAACCGAGCTGATATCCGATGACGAAGAGGCTGTCGGTGATGGGGTTGGTGCCGCCGGAGGCGGTCGCCGTGCCCGACAGGGTAATGAATGCCTCACGCGAGTTGGTTGCCGCGGCCAGGTTGGGAACCACGTTGACGCGTTCATTGTCGAGCCTGATCTGCAGTTGCCAGCCATCGCGGGTCGTCCGCGAATATGACTGCGGCGCCATCTCTCTCGGCTCTGCACTGGCCGGTACCGCGACCATGAACCCAAGCATGGCAACGATGAAGCTTGTCGCTACGAGTCGGGTAATCACGCACATCACGATGCCCAAACCAGCCACCGGAGTTAACCCACCGCGATCCAGTCAGTCAGGTGCGCGCAGAAAGCGTCAACTTAGCGGTATCCGTCGCATTCGCGCCGCGGGTGCAGTTCGTGACACAACCGGCCTTCTTCTGGACGTGTCGGCACCACTTCTGTTGGCGTCACCTCTGTCGGCGCGACCGGCGCGGGCGTCTCCACCACCACGGTGGTTTCGATAACCGTGGTGACCACCGTCTCCGTCGGCGGCGCGACGGGCACCGAACTACTTGGCACACGCGGATGTTCGGTCGTCGTCGTCACCGGAGCCGGGGCCACCGGCTCCTCAGCCTTATCCACCTCCAGCAGGGCCAGAACCAACGCCGCCACAATGGCCAGGGCCGCCGCCGCACAGACGATCCACACCCAGCGCCATGAGCGATTGCCTACGGAAATCTCGGAGTCATCCACCTCGGAGTACGCAGCGGCAGGCGGATTCAATGGCCGCTGGGTAGTCGGCGGCATCGACTCCTCGTCGGGCGGGAATTCGGTCATCAGGGCACGAGGCTACCGCCATCAACGGCAGCCCACTGCCGAAATCCGCACCCGCGGTCAGGTACGGGCAGTGCCCCAATTTCTTCTCGCGATTCACCTCCCGACAGCTCTTAGATCCGGTAAAGATCAAGGTCACGTTTGCATCTGAGGAGGGTCACCTGCGTACCAAGATTCTGTATCTCGCTATCGCCACATTGGTAGGCCCATCGTTTGGTCTCGTCTCGCCGCCGTTGGCACAGGCCTACCCCAATTGCGCCGCTGCGAGAGCGGCCGGGGCTGCGCCCCTGTACCGAGGCCAGCCTGGATACAGTTCGAAGCTCGACCGCGATGGTGACGGTGTCGCGTGTGAGACCGGCTCATCTGGATCCGCGCCCGGCCAAGCTGTCCCCGCGCCAGCAATCCCCACCATGCAAGCGCCACAACCTGTTTCAACGCCGATTCCCGCACCGGGATTGCTGTCGGGCGGCGGTGACGGCGCAAGCTACGAGACCCTAGTCACCTGGACTGGTACGGATTGCATAGACATCACCGCGCCGGATTCATCACCTGCGAGAGTGCTGACGACAACCAATCATTGCGGCGGTACGACCAGATTTACTCAGAGCGCGAACGGCAGTCAGCTTGTAGGGGCGGACCCCATAATGGGGTCGGCTGAATCCATCACGTGCGAGATCCTCGTCGGGCGCCTTCGCGACTCAGGCACACGCGGGGATGGTCACGACGTCAACTGCCTCACCCGAGTAGACTCAGTGAAGGCTTCAGCGTAGCCAAGCTTTACGCGGCGGACGGCCGCCGCGCGTAGGTAGTGGTGCGTTCCACTGCGGGGCGTCCGATGCCGTCGGCGATTTCTTCCAGCTCGGCGATGGTCTTGGCGGATCCGTGTTCAGATCCGGCCATCCGGGAGATGGTCTCCTCCATGAGGGTGCCGCCCAGATCGTTGGCACCGCCTTCGAGCATCACCCGTGTGCCGTCGATACCCAGCTTGACCCAGCTGGTCTGGATGTTGTGGATACGCCCATGCAGCATGATGCGCGCCAATGCGTGCACCGCCCGGTTGTCGCGGTTGGTGGGCCCGGGCCGCGCGGCGCCCGCCAGGTACAGCGGGGCACTCTGGTGCACGAACGGCAGCGGCACGAACTCGGTGAATCCGCCTGTGCGGTCCTGAATTCCGGAGAGAACCCGCAGATGTGACACCCAGTGCTTGGGCGTATCGACGTGCCCGTACATCATGGTGGAGCTGGACCGCAGCCCCACCTCGTGTGCGGTACTGATGACATCGATCCATTCCGACGCGGGCAGCTTGCCCTTGGTCAGCACCCACCGAACCTCGTCGTCGAGGATCTCGGCGGCGGTGCCCGGAATGGTGTCCAGACCTGCGGCGCGCAGTTCAGTCAACCACTCACGAACGCTCTGGCCGCCCTTGGACGCACCGTTGACGATCTCCATCGGACTGAAGGCGTGCACGTGCATGCTGGGCACCCGCTTCTTGACCGCGCGCACCAGATCGGCATACCCGGTGACCGGCAGCTCCGGGTCGATACCGCCCTGCATGCAGACCTCGGTGGCACCGGCGACATACGCCTCCCAGGCGCGGTCTCCGACCTCCTCGGCCGACAGCGAGAAGGCGTCGGCATCGCCCTTGCGCTGCGCGAAGGCGCAGAAACGGCAGCCGGTGTAGCAGATGTTGGTGAAGTTGATGTTCCTGTTCACCACGTACGTGACGTCGTCGCCGACCACATCCGCGCGGATCGAATCAGCCAGTGCGGCAACAGCATCCATAGCCGGACCCTCGGCCGTCGCCAGCGCCAGGTACTCATCGTCACTGCAGCCGGCCGGATCTCTCTCGGCGGAGCGCAGCGCCGCCAGCACGTCACCGCTCACCTTTTCCGGTGCCCGCGCATTCAGTTCACGAACATGTTCGCGGATGGATTCCCAGTCCCCAAAGGCACTCGCCAGATCGCTACGGGTGTCGGTGTTGCGGCCCTCCGAATCGATGGCCTCATGCAGGTCTACCCGGCCCGTCGACTCCCAGGTCTCGTCGGGCTCCTGCCAGGGCAATCCCGTCGGCGAGATATCCAGGGCGTAACCGGTTTCCGGATCGGCCAGGGCCTCCACGTGTCCACGTACCCGCGGGTCGATCCACGCCGCCCCCGCCTGCACGTACTGCGGGTGCGCGGTGAGCCGCTGCACCAGGTCGTATCCGGCCTCGGCGGTCACGTCGGCCAGATCGTCCACTGCGGGCCAGGGGCGTTCGGGATTGACGTGGTCGGGCGTGAGCGGCGAGACACCGCCCCAGTCGTCCACACCCGCCGCGATAAGCGCGAGGCATTCACTGCGGGACACCAGGTTTGGCGGCGACTGCACCCGCATCTTGGGACCCAGTACCAGCCTGGTCACGGCGATGGTGGCCAGGAAGTCGTCGATGTCGGCGTCGGGCGTCGACTTCATCGCGGTGTCCGGCTTGGCGCGGAAGTTCTGCACAAGCACTTCCTGCACGTGCCCGAACTCCTTGTGCACCTTCCGGATCGCGTGAATGGTCTCGGCCCGTTCGGTCAGGTTCTCCCCGATGCCCACCAGCAGCCCGGTGGTGAAGGGGATGGACAGCCGGCCGGCGTCGGTCAGCGTGCGCAGCCGCACCGCGGGGTCCTTGTCGGGGCTACCATAGTGCGCCTCGCCCCGCGTCTCGAACAGCCGCCGCGACGTGGTTTCCAGCATCATCCCCATCGAAGGCGCCACCGGCTTGAGCCGTGCCAGCTCGGACCACGTCATCACGCCCGGGTTCAGGTGCGGCAGCAGTCCCGTCTCTTCCAGCACCCGGATCGACATGGCCCGCACGTAATCGAGCGTGGTGTCGTATCCACGCTCATCGAGCCACTGCTTGGCCTCCGGCCAGCGGTCCTCAGGCCGATCGCCCAGCGTGAACAAGGCCTCTTTGCAACCCAATTCGGCGCCGCGACGGGCAATGTCCAAGATCTCGTCGGGCTCCAGGTACATGCCCTGGCCCTGCGCGCGCAGCTTGCCCGGAACCGTCACGAAGGTGCAGTAATGGCACTTGTCCCGGCACAGATGGGTAACCGGAATGAAGACCTTGCGCGAATAGGAGACCGGCAGACGCCCGGCCGCGCCGCGACGCCCGGCCGACTCCAGCCCGGCGTCGCGCACGCGCGACGCACTGGCCATCAGGTCGACCAGATCGTCTCCCCGCGCGGTCAGCGCGAGCGCGGCCTCATCGACGTTCAGCGTCACGCCATCGCGGGCGCGGCGCAGCACCCGCCTCAGCGCGGGCGATGAGGCACCTGCGCGTGCGGCATCCGGAACAGAAGATGCCGCTTTCGGCGCGGGAAAGGCGGGATTCGGCAGCGGCGTTACGTCGTCGGGCACGTTTGTACAACCGTCGGTCACCCCCAGATCATCCGCCCGTACCAAAAGCCCCACCACTCGGGGGTTCATCAACGGGACCACGCTGCGAAAACACCCGGGATGGCTAGGCTGATCTTCGTGAGTCTTACGAGAACGCTCAAGCAGAAACTTCCGTTTCTGCGGTATTCGTTTCTGCGTGCGGTGTTCGGCGGGCTGAACGTCATGCGCACTGGTCAGATGGGCGACGGACGTGAAGAGGCCACCGCCGAGCACGTCATCGCCACCGCCCCGGCCGGGGATGTCGACGCCGCGATCAACGCCATCGACAACTTCGCGTATGACCAATCGATTCTGATGAATGTCGGCGACGAGAAGGGGCAGCTGCTCGACGCGGCCGTCAAACGCGCCAACCCCAAGATCGCCCTCGAGCTGGGCGCGTACTGCGGCTACAGCGGGCTACGGATCGCGCGTGCGGCTCCCGGCGCCAAGTTCTTCTCCATCGAGAAGTCGGGGGCCAACGCCTCGGTGGCCCGCCGGGTCTGGGCACACGCCGGGCTGGCCGACCGCACCACCTGCCTCACTGGCACAGCCGACGACGGCACCACCCTGGACACACTGACCAAGGACTACGGATTCACCGAGGGATGCCTGGACTTCGTGTTCATCGACCACTGGAAGGACGTCTACCTCGACGACCTGCAGCGGCTGATGGAACGGGGCTGGCTGCATCCGGGCACGATCGTGGTGGCCGACAACGTTGGCTTCCCCGGCTCCCCCAAGTACCGCGCGTACATGAAGGAACAGCAGGGAAAGCGCTGGCAGACCATCGAGCACGAGACCCATGTCGAGTACCAGACGTTGGTGAAGGACCTGGTCCTCGAGTCTGAGTACTTGGGCTAGGCGTTCGCCCGCCGTAGGACATATGCCGCGGGCAGCACACCGAACGCCAACAGCAGCACGGGCCCAAACCCGCTGAAAATCACGTCACCGCCGGGCCCGCCGAACAACAGCAGCGTCGTGGTCGCCACGAACGCCCACAGCGGTGCCCCCAACCATCGCGTCGACGGTGCCCATTGCAGCGCGCACCACACCAGCACCACGTTGAGGACAGCGCTGATGACCAGGCCCAGCGGAACCAGAACCCCGCCAAAGCGCGTGTTGAGCAGAGCAGCGCCGAAAATGGCACTGATGATGCCGTCGACAACGAGCGCGGTCAGCACGAACGCGCGCAGATAAACGTTCAGGCGTCTAAATCGGGACGGAGTCGAGCTGGGCCACGAGTGAGCCGACGACCCATTGGAAGTTGTCCAGCCGGTCTTGCCAATGCTGCTGGTTGGGGTCCAGGTCCGGATCAGGTGGCATGGATCGAGCTTACAACTCCACGCCGGCGAACAGATCTGATTCCCATCCGGTGTCGACACCGGCCACACCACGCACCAGCACAAAATGCTCGATGTCCGCGAGGGGCAACGCAATCAGGTTCGACAGCGCCAGCGAGGTCCCGTCCTCGGAGACGGTGAGCTGGGTGGCATGCGCGCGCAGCGCGGCGGCCTTGGCGTCGCGATAGGCCGAGACGTCGATGGCGGCGCTGATCTGCTCGTCGGCATAAGTGGGTATGACGTCGACGGGGGCCGGCTCACATCCCGGAGGCAGCTGCTTCATCGCGGCGAGCCCCGCGCTCAGCGCACTGGTGGCGATGACGGTCCAGTACAGCTTGGCCACCTTCCAGGAGGCCTGCTCGACCGCAGCGGTGGTCACCGTGTGCGCCTGGATGTGGTCGGGATGCCCATATCCCCCGAAGGGGTCGTAGGTGATGACGACGTGCGGGCGGTGCTCGTCGATCAACCGCGTCAGTTCCGCGACGGCATCGTCGATGTCGGCACCGGCGAATGCCCGCGGATGCAGTGGCCCGGTGTCGGCCATGCCGGAGTCACGCCAGTGCCCGGCACCACCAAGAAAAACGGGCTGCTCGACCCCGAGGTGCTTCAGCGCGGCAGACAATTCCGCGATGCGGTACCCGCCGAGTTGATCGGCGTAGTCCACGGCGAGCTGTGCCCAGCGGTCGCCGATCACCTCGCCTTCCTCGCCGAGGGTGCAGGTGACAACCTTGACGTCGGCGCCTTCGGCGGCATACCGCGCGATGGTTCCGCCGGTCGTCAGGGATTCATCGTCGGGGTGCGCGTGCACGAGCATCAGACGGCGGGTCATGGGCGGGTCTTCTTCCACTCTCCTGCCGTGGCCACGATTCCCACCGGAACCGCACCGGTCAGCTCGACGTTCTGCACGCTGGGCCCGGCCGCGGCGATGGTGGTGTCCTGCATGATCGGCAACACCGTTGCCATCTTCCACAATTGCGGCTCGGCCTGATCGACGACCTTGCCCACATCGGCCTGCCCGGTAAGCGCGGCGTCGATGCTGGCCTGCAGGCCCTCATCGCACAACCCGGTGAGATTGCTCGGGGCGCGAACGGATTCTTCCCGCGCTGGCGGCGCCGGCGTATTGCTCGCCGGTGGCGGGGGCGGTGTCGTGGTGCGGGTCTCGGGCAGCTTGCTCGATTGCAGCGCCGGGCAGCCGTAGCGGGAGGCCAGCACGGTGGCCAAGTCTCCGCCCGACTGGTGCCAGCCGACGATGGCGTCGACGCGGCCGTCCGGAATCGCCTGGCCGTACAGCGTGGGCGGGTCGAGGGCCAGGACGCTGGCCCGCACTCCGGCATTGCGCAGTTGATCGGCGGCGGTGTTGGCGACGGCGACCGACGTCGGATCGTTGGCAGCGGCACCGATCACCAGGCTCAGCGGCTCGCCGTCCCGGGTGATCTGTGGCGGACCTGCCGGGGTGCCGGGTGCCGGCGGTACCTCGACGGCTTCATATCCGGCCTCTTTGAGTAACGCCAGGGCCGCGTCGCGGGTGAGAGCAGTGGGCGCGGTGGGCTTGTATCCGGGGTCCGAGGGGGAACGCACCTGTGCCGCCGCCAGGGTGACGGCGTTGTCGTTGCCGGCAGCCACCGCGGCCAGCAGCCCGACATCCAGCAGTCCGAGCAGCCCGCGGCGCACCTTGGCATCGGTGAGCGTGGGCTGTCCGGCGCGCAAGGTCAGCTGCAAGGTGCGCGGCGCGACGATGCGCGCGGTGCGCACGCCAGGAATGTTGGACAGCTGAGCGAAGGTCACCGCACTGCCGTGCACCTGGGCTACCTGGGTGTCTCCGTTACGGATCGAGTCGGCCAGCACCGTGGGCGCGCCTGCACGCCGGAACAGGATTTCGTCGGGAACCGCGGGTTTGGCCCAGTACCGGTCGTTACGGGCGAGCAGGATCTCGTCGCGCTGGGGGTCGATCGCGTCGACCCGGAAGCGTCCCCCGGACGCGGGCATCGACTTGATCAGCCCGGAGGCGAACCCGCCCGGAATGTCCTTCACGATGTGCGCGGGCAGCAGATCGGTGAACAGCTCGCGCCAGGCCGGGTATTTGTGGTCGAAGGTGACGACCACACGCTTGCCGCCGTCACGTGACTGCACGTCGGTGATGTTTCCGTAGCCCGCCGGGTCGACGGTCCCGGGCTGAACGAGCATCTGTTGCCACAGGTAGGAGAAATCGTCGGCACCGATGGGTGCGTTATCGGTCCACTGCGCCTCGGGACGGATCGTGTAGGTGACCGTGAAGGGTTCTTGACTGGTCTCTTCGGCCGATACCAGCAGCGTCGGGTCCAGCTCCCAGCGTGAGCCGGTGGTGGTCGTCGAGTCGGGCACCGGGCGGAAGGCACTGGGCAGCACCAGCGAGCTGATCGCGGAGTTCACCGGTGACTGATCGGACAGCAGGTGCGGATTGAATCCGGCGCCGATCGAATCGATACCCACCACGATCTGCTCTTTTTTGGGCGGCGGCGGTGTCGTGGAGTTGGTGGTTTCGCTGCCTTGCACGGCCGGTGGCGCGCTGACGGAGCACCCCGCGAGCAGCACCACACCGAGTACTGCGCACAGTCGCAGGCGCGGTGACTCGATCGGCATGAGGACCAACCTTATCGGTGGGGTGGCGCGTGGCGCCCGCGGCAACCGGTCAGGGGGTCACGATCGCAAAGTTGGGATCGGGCTGATCGAGCACGGCGACCAGCCGCGCGAATCCGGTCACGTCGCCGTCCACGGTGATCTCGCCCGAAGCGACAAGCTGCGCCGGGTCCGTGCCATCCAGCAGAACCTTGATGAGGATCGGCCGGGTAAGAGTGAAGGTCACGTCGGGCTCACTGATGTCCGCGGGCCGGTCATAGTGCACCAGCACGCCGTTGCGCAGCTCCACGCGGTGCACGCGATCCTCGTCGGTGAAACGCCAATCGCTGACGAAGTGTTCATCCCAGGCCTTCGGGCCGTTGATGCGCAGCGAGAGCGCGTCGAAGACCTGATCCACCGTCAGCGCGGCCACTACCGAGGGCGAACCGACTGTGATGGGAGTTCCGACGTTGCCATGAGACAGTTCGTAGGCGCCCATCAGGTAGAAATTACGCCAGGTGGCGTTCTCCGATCCGTAACCCAGTTGCTGAAAACAGCTGGCCTGCAACGCCTTGGCCGCTTCGTTGGCCGGATCGGCGAAGATCACATAGTTGACCACCTGGGCCACCCAACGATAGTCGCCCTCCTCAAAGGCGATGCGCGCCTTACGTAGTACCTCCTCGGCGCCACCCATGAACTCGACGTGCCGCTGCGCGTTCGCGACCGGTGGATGCTCCCAGAGGTGCGCCGGATTGCCGTCGAACCAGCCCATGTAGCGCTGGTAGATCGCCTTGACGTTGTGGCTGACCGACCCGTAGTAGCCGCGCGCATGCCACGCGTTGGCAAGGGCCGGGGGAAGCTGCAGCGACTCGGCGATCTCGGAGCCCACCAGTCCTTGGTTGAGCTGGCGCAGCGTCTGATCGTGCAGGTAGGCATACAAATCTCGCTGCAGGGCAAGGTATTCCACCAGAAGTTCGGTACCCCAGGTGGGCCAATGGTGCGAGGCGAACACCACATCGGAAGCACGCGCGTACAGGTTGATGGCCTCGGTGATGTAGCGCGCCCACACGTGCGGATCACGGACCAGTGCGCCGCGCAGGGTCAGCAGATTGTGCAGGGTGTGCGTGGCGTTCTCGGCCATACAGAGCGCGCGGCGCTGCGGGAAGTGGAAATTCATCTCCGCGGGCGCCTCGGTGCCCGGCGTGAGCTGGAAGACCATGTGCACTCCGTCAATGGTCTCTTCCTGCCCGGTATGGGTGATGTCGAGAGTCGGCGGAATCAGCGTGACGGTGCCGATCGAATTGGTTTGCCCCAGGCCGGAGCCCACCTGCCCCAGCGGCCCCCTCGGCAGCACCGCACCGTACATGTACACGGCCCGGCGCGTCATCGCGGTTCCCGCATACACGTTCTCGGCCACCGCATGTTCCAGGAATCCCGCCGGGGCCAGGACTGGGCAGTGACCCGTTGCGACATCCTCCGCGCTCACCACCCCCAGCGCGCCCCCGAAATGGTCGGCGTGGGAATGGGTGTAGATCAGCCCGGTCACCGGGCGATCGCCCCGATGACTCCGGTAGAGCGCCAATGCGGCAGCGGCGGTTTCCGCGGACACCAGCGGGTCGATCACGATGACCCCGCGCTCCCCCTCAACGAGCGTCATGTTGGAGATGTCCAGGCCGCGTACTTGGTAGATGCCCTCGGTGACGAGGTACAGCCCCTGCCTGATATTCAGGCCACACTGCCGCCACAGGCTCGGGTGCACCGATGCCGGGCAGCTGTCACGCAAGAAGCCGTAGGAGTCGTTGTCCCACACTGTTTTTCCGGAATCATCGGTGACGATGCCGGGTTCCAGGGCCGCGATGAATCCCCTGTCGGCGTCGTCCTGGTCCGCAGTGTTGGCGAACGGAAGTTCCTGCGCCGCCGCCACGTTCTGTTCGATGATGCGCGATGTGGGCTGGGTCTGCTCCATATCGCGATAGTACCCACAGACCCCTTCGAGCGATCGCGAAAGCCGTTATCGCTCAAACGAGTTCATTGAGCCAGGGCAACCGCCGTTACCAAACTCAGTCGAGGTCGACCCGGACGGTCAATAGTTCGGTGCCCACGGCACGGACCACTGCGCTATTGGCCGTCGGCAGCTGCTGCAGCCGCGCGCGGGCGTCATCCTCGGGAAGCAGGTGCGCAGTGCCGGTGCGCCATTGGTCGCGGATACGCAGCCGCACCGCCGGGTTGGCCCTGATGTTGCGCACATAGTCGGAGTGATCGCCATGTTCGGAGACCAACCAGAATTGGTCACCGACGAGGCGCCCGCCGATCGCGGTGTGCCGCGGCTGCCCGGATTTGCGGCCCGTGGTTTCCAGCATCACGACCGGCAGTTTTCGTCCCACCGGGTTGACGAGATACCGCTGTGCGTTGTGAACCACGAGGCGCTTGATGGAGTTGAAATCAACCACGCCATGCAGTCTGCTCCCATTCCGGCGGCGATGCGAGACAGCGAGCCTCAAAGCTCCTTGAGGCGAGCTTTGAGCAGGCAGAACTCGTTGCCTTCGGGGTCGGCCAAGACATGCCATTGCTCCTGGCCGGTCTGACCGATGTCGGCCGGACGTGCGCCGAGCTTCAGGAGGCGTTCGAGCTCGGCGTCCTGATCGCGGTCGGTGGGGTTGACGTCGATATGCAGCCGCGATTTCCCGGAGCGCGGCTCAGCGCTGAAACTCAGGAACAGCGTCGGCTGCGGGCCGCCGAACCCCTCGCGGGGTCCGATTTCCAGCGAGCCGTCTTCCTCACGACTCAGCACGACGAAGTCCAGAACCTCGCACCAGAACCGTGCCAGCGCCTCCGGGTCGCGACAATCGAGCACGAGCTCGCTGATACGACAGGCCATCGGCCAAACCTAGCTGTTGTTGGCGGCTGCCTTCGCGCGTGAGCGATTGCGCGCCCGGGTGTTGGCATCCAGGTCAACCTTGCGCACGCGCACGATTTCCGGGGTCACCTCGACACATTCGTCGGCCGCGCAGAACTCCATGGCCTGCTCGAGGTCGAGCTCGATGGGCCGTGCCAGGGTCTCCATGACATCAGCGGTCGACGAGCGCATGTTCGTCAGCTTCTTCTCGCGGGTGACGTTGACGTCAAGATCCTCGGCACGCGGGTTGATCCCGACGACCTGGCCCTCATAGGTGTCTTCACCGGGCTCCACGAAGAACTGCCCGCGGTCGGCCAGCTGGATCATCGCGAATGGGGTGATGCTGCCGGTCCGGTCGGACACGAGCGATCCGGTGTGCCGCGCGCGGATCTCGCCCGCCCACGGGCGGTAACCCTCGAAGACGGCGTTCGCGATGCCGGTGCCGCGGGTCAGCGTCAGGAAGTCGGTGCGGAACCCGATGAGGCCACGCGACGGCACGATGAAGTCCATGCGGACCCATCCCGCGGCATGGTTGGCCATCTCCTCCATGCGGCCCTTGCGGGCGGCCATCAGCTGAGTGATGGCACCCACGAATTCCTCGGGACAGTCGATGGTCATGGCCTCGAAGGGCTCGTGCAGCTTGCCGTCGATCTGCCGGGTGACCACCTGAGGCTTGCCGACGGTCAGTTCGAAGCCCTCACGGCGCATCTGTTCGACGAGGATGGCCAGCGCCAGCTCCCCACGGCCCTGCACCTCCCAGGCGTCTGGACGGCCGATGTCGACGACCTTGATGGACACGTTGCCGACGAGCTCCGAGTCCAGCCGCGACTTGACCATGCGTGCGGTCAGCTTGTGCCCCGACACCTTGCCGGCCAGCGGCGAGCTGTTGGTACCGATGGTCACCGAGATGGCGGGCTCATCGACGGTGATGCGCGGCAGCGCGTGCGCGTGATCGGGGTCGGCGAGCGTGTCGCCGATCATGATCTCCGACATACCCGCGACGGCGACGATGTCACCGGCGACCGCCTCTTCGGTGGGGCTGCGGTCGACACCCTCGGTGGCGAGCAGCTCGGTGATCTTCGCGTTGGTGATGACGGGGTGGCCATCTACTTCGCGCATCCAGGCGATCTGCTGACCCTTGCGGATCCGTCCGTTGTAGATGCGGATCAGCGCGAGCCGGCCCAGGAACGCCGAAGCATCCAGGTTGGTGACGAGGGCCTGCAGCGGCGCCTCGGGGTCACCCTTGGGCGGCGGGATGTGCTCGAGCAGGACGTCGAAGAGCGGGTCGAGGTTCTCGCCGTCCGGGTTCTCCCCGTTCGGGGGCTCGGTGGTGCTGGCGATCCCGGCGCGGCCCGATGCGTACAGCGTGGGCAGATCGAGCGCCTTCTCCGCAGCCGCCTGTGCTTCCTCATCGAGGTCAGAGGCCACATCGAGCAGCAGGTCGTGGCTCTCCTCGACCACCTCGGCGATGCGCGCATCGGGGCGGTCGGTCTTGTTGACGACAAGGATCACCGGCAGGTGCGCCGAAAGCGCCTTGCGCAGCACGAACCGGGTCTGTGGGAGGGGCCCCTCGGAGGCGTCCACCAGCAGCAGCACTCCGTCGACCATCGACAGGCCGCGCTCCACCTCGCCGCCGAAGTCGGCGTGGCCGGGGGTGTCGATGACGTTGATGACGGTCATGGAGCCATCCGCATGGTGCCGGTGCACCGCGGTGTTCTTGGCCAGGATGGTGATGCCCTTTTCCTTCTCCAGATCACCGGAGTCCATCAGGCGCTCGACGGCGTCATCACCTCGGTGCGTGAGCGCACCCGATTGTTTGAGCATCGCGTCGACCAGGGTTGTCTTGCCGTGGTCGACGTGCGCAACAATGGCTACGTTCCGGAAACTGTGGGTCACGTCTGCCAATTCTGGCAGTGAGGACCCCTGTTCACGAAACTGGCGTTATCACGTGTGACGCCCGACATAGACACAAACACAGCCCAAGACGCATTTAGACCCAGAAGTAGGACCCTCAGTGAAGGCCAGCAAGGTCGCACGACTCAAGCCCAAGAAGAAGTGCTGTAAGAGCAAACCACGCTGTATGAAGTGCCCTCTTGTGGTGCACAAGATGCAGAAAGCCGAGCAGCACGGGCTCTCCGACAAGGAGCTCAAGAAGGTGCTACACCGGGCGCGGGCCCACTAGCGCCGCCCGCAGCGCGGGGATCCACCCCGCGTCCGCGGCGACCCACTCCACCGTGTCGAGTTCGTCGGCGGTGACCCAGCGCAGGGCCAGATGCTCATGCGGGTGCGGGATGCCGCCGTCGTGCACGCGTGCGCGATAGGCACGCAACACCAGATTCCCGACGACGACGTCCTCGCCGACGCGGGTGTCAACCTCGACCTCGATCCCGAGTTCCTCGCGTAGCTCCCGGGCAAGTGCCTGCGGCTCCGATTCGCCCTCGGCGACCTTGCCGCCCGGGAGCTCCCACTGCCCGGCCAACTCGGCAGGTTTGGATCGCTGCGCGATAAGCAGCTTGTCGCCATCGATCACCGCACCCGCGACCACTATCGCCATGGTGGTCGACGCTATACGTTGAGTTGATGGCCCTGCTCACCGATGACCAGATCAACGCAGCGCTCGCCGAGCTTCCCGGGTGGACCCGCGAGGGCGACTCCCTGCGCCGCGCCGTCACGTTCGACGCCTTTCTCGACGGAATCGACGCGGTACGCCGCATCGCCGAGCACGCGGAAGCCGCCGATCATCACCCCGATATCGATATCCGATGGCGCACCGTGACATTCGTGCTGTCCACGCATTCCGAAGGTGGCATCACCGACAAGGATCTGGCGCTGGCCGAAACCATCGACTCACAGACCGGCCGCTAGGTCCATGCCACATCGGCTCTGCCCGCGTCTATGCGACAAAACGTGTTACAGGCTCTGCACTGCCCTAGTTGTCGCATAGACGCGGGCAACAGGACAGTGGATGCCGAGGAACTCGGGCGCTGCGGAGCTTTACAAGATCGCGGTGACATTGCCGTGTCGCATGACCCGGTCCTCGCAGTGCCAGGCAACCGCACGCGACAGCACCAGGCGTTCCACATCGGAACCGAGCCGCACCAGGTCTTCCACGGTGTGCGTGTGGTCGACCCGGATCACGTCCTGCTCGATGATCGGGCCCTCGTCCAGCTCCGCTGTCACGTAATGCGCTGTGGCACCGATCATTTTCACGCCGCGTTCCCGTGCACGGCGATACGGCATGGCGCCGGTGAACGCGGGGAGGAATGAATGGTGGATGTTGATCAGCGGGCAACTGATCTCGTTGAGAAATTCCGGCGACAGGATCTGCATGTATCGAGCCAGGACCACCAGGTCGACGTTTCCCTGCAGCAGGTCCAGCTGCTTGCGTTCGGCTTCGGCGCGGTTCTCGCGAGTTGCCGGGATATGCACGAAGGGCAGCCCAAATGAGCGCACCTGATCGGCAAGATCGGGGTGGTTGGAGATCACCATCACGATCGACATGTCGAGCTCGCCGCGACGGTTACGCCACAACAGGTCCAGCAGGCAGTGATCTGTACGCGACACCATGATCGCGACTCTCTTGGGCTTGGCGGCCTCACTGAATCGGTACTGGATCTCGAATTCTTCAGCGATGGAAGCGAATCGCTTCTCCATGTCTTCGCGTGCGGCGCTGAGCCCGGAACGGTGAAAGACAGTGCGCTGCATGAACCAGCCACCCTGCGGTTCCGTCGAGTACTGCGCCAGCGAGATGATGCTGGCGCCGGCCTCGGCCAGGAACGCGCTGACCGCGGCGACCACGCCGATCCGGTCGGGGCATTGCAGCAGCAGCCTGCCGATGTCCTTGGAGTGGAAGGCATCCGACGAGCCCGTGGGGTGGGCCCCTTGGGGAGATATGGGAAACATGCCCTACCCCACCTTCAGTCCGTGCATGCGCGCCAAGAACTTCAGGAACAGCCGGGCGGGCAGTAGCCGTTGCGCGGCCATGATGAGCGGGGCGTTACTGCCCTTGGCGTACAAAGGCTTCGGGTTCGGATTCAGCGCCACGTCCACAACCAGGCGGGCCAGATCATCGGTGGCCATGCCGTGCTGTTCCCGCGCGGCCATGGCCGCGTCGACCGTCTGGAATGCTTCGCGGTAGGCGGATCCCTCGGCCACGATGCGATTGCGCCGCGTCTCGATCCCCGTGGCGATGACGCCGGGTTCCACAGTGCTTACCGTGATCCCGAACGGCGCGACCTCGTACCGCAGGCAGTCGGCCACGGTGTGCAATGCCGATTTAGCCGAGCTGTAGGTCGACCGAAAGGGCACGTGCAAGGTGCCTGCCATCGATCCCACCATCACGATGGCGCCGCGGCGCCGTTCTCGCATCCCGGGTAGCACCGCTTTGGTAAGCGCCACGGGCCCAAAGACATTGGTGGTATACAGCTTCTCGAAGTCATCGATGGAGATGTCTTCCAGCGCGCCGATCTGACTTTCTCCGGCGTTGTTGACCAGGATGTCCACCTCGCCCGCCTGCGCGACACATTCGGCGACGCTGGCCTTGTCGGTTTGGTCCAGCCGCAGATACTGCACCCCGGCGATGCGGTCGGCGATGGTGTCCGGATTACGGCTGGTACCGAAGACGCGGTGCCCGCGCTCGACGAAGATCCGGGCCGCGCTCGCGCCGATCCCGCTGGAAGCACCGGTGACCAGGACGGTCCAATGTTCAGACATGGCCGCAACGCTAGCCGGTGGGCGAAACTTCCCGATTCCAAGCCCGTGACCTGATCCCCGTCACCGCCATCCAGGTCAACGTCGCCATTGCCGCCACAATGTCCACCAGCCCGGCCCATGCCAACGGCCAGGGCCGGTCGATGCGCCAGATATCCGGTTGGGCGAAACTGAGCAGCCAGGGCACCCCGACCAGTAACAGCACCAGCCATCCGTACCCAAAGATCTTCGCGCCCAGTTTTTCTCGCCAGGGCCCGTGGAGTAGCCACACCATGAACGGAACCATCCACACCCAATGGTGGGTCCATGAGATGGGCGAGATGAGCAGACCGAACATCTGCACCACGCAGATCCGCCCCAACCTGTCGTCCACGGCCCGCCAGGCGAAAAAGGCCAGTACCGCTGTCACCAGGTATGCCACCAGCACCAGTGCTCCCGAGCCCGCGTCGTGGCCGAGAATCCTGGAGATCCCGCCCCGCCAGGACTGGTTGAACACGGTGGCGATCGGCCCGATCCGGTCCGGCTTACCCAACAGATCGGTGAAGTAGTAGCGCCCCTGCTCCCCGACGATCGCGATGCCCACCAGCACGGTGAGCACAAAGACCACCGCGGCCCAGATGGCGGTCGCCCAGCGGCGCGCACCCAGGAAGTAGAGGCCGGAGACCAAAGGAGTCAGCTTCACCCCGCCTGCGAGTCCCACCAGCGTTCCGGAGATCCACCACCGCGATGACGTCACCGCCAGCAAGATCAGCAGCATCAACAACACATTGATTTGCCCGTAGTCCAGGGTCGAACGCACCGGTTCGGTCCACATGGTCACGGCCGTCCACACGGCGGCCCCACGCGCGTCGTCGAATCCGAGTAACCGCTGACTCAGCCGGACCACCGCGTAGAGCGCGGCGATGGTGCCCAGAATCCAGCACAGTCCGAGCAGAGTGAACGGAAGCAGGTGCAGCGGCCAGAACACCACGGCCGCAAAGGGCGGATAGGTGAAGGGCAGCGGGAAGTCCGGCGTCTTGTCCGGGTAGGTGAACTCGTAGAGATTGCCGTGGCCCAGAGTTGCCGGACCGCTGACGTACACATGCAGGTCCACAAGGTCGGCACCGTGCGGCGTTAGGTACGCCCAGGCGAGGCGCACCGCGACACTCAGCGCCAACAGCCACGGAGCCCATTCGCGGACACGCCGCCACGCCGACGCGCCGCGTGTCGAAACCTGGGGCTCGGCATTCGCCCTGGTCGGCTCTGTTCTCATCGGGGCTTCGATAACCTCGCTCACTCGTTTTGGTAACGGTTCCATCTACGCCACACGCGTCACTTGAGTAACACGCGTAACGGATTACCTTGGCGTTTAACACCAGTAATCACGTCTAGCGAAACAGCATTGGAGTTCAATATGTCACGGATCACCAACGTCTTCATGGGCGCGTCGATCGCGGCCTTCGCGTCGGCCGGCCTGGCGCTGGGCCTGGCGTCGACCGCCAGCGCTGACCCCATCCCCGCCCCGGGGCCGAACCCGACCAACCCCGCCGCGATCCTGGGCCAGGCAGCTTCGGGCTTCGGTAACGCGCCCGCCGCCGCACCGGTTGCTCCTGCGGCACCCGCGGCCATCGCCGCACCGGCCGCACCGGCGCTGCCGGCCGTCGCTCCCGCGGCACCGGCTGCTCAGGTTCCGGGCCTGGCTCCTGCCGCACCGGCCGCTCAGGTTCCGGGCCTGGCGCCCGCCGCACCTGCGCTGCCTCCGGCCGCTCAGGCACTGACGCCGGCAGCCGCCCAGGCGCTGTCCCCCGCGTCTGTTCCCGCAACCAGCAGCGTGCCCGGCGTTTCGCAGATCCCCGGCGCAGACGGTGTCACCCAGACCGTTGATCTGTGGGCCACCAACCTGCCCAAGCTGCTGCCTGCCGGAGTGCAGCAGACGCTGATTCCGCCGGCCCTGGTCAACGGAATCCCGGCAGCCGCAGCGGCTCCCGTCGCCGGGCTGCCCGCCGCGACCGCTCCCGGTGTTGGGGTGGTCCCGTCGGCACCGCTGTTCGCGGCGCTGCCGTAGTTCACGACACAAGCGAGGCGGTCAGGGCTTTATGCCTTGGCCGCCTTTGCTTTTGCCGCAGCCTTCATTTCTTTCTTGTGGGCGCGCACCAGCCCCAGCGACTCGCCGTCGACGACGTCCGCAACCGACAGATGGGTGTCCTTCTCGCCATAATTTCCGGCGGCCTTGCGCCAATCCTTCGGCTGGACCCCGTATTGCTTGCCGAGCAGCGCCACAAAGATCTTGGCCTTCTGCTCACCGAAACCAGGCAGCGCCTTGAGCCGCTTGAGCAGCTCGGCCCCGTCCGGATCGCCGGTCTTCCAGATGTTCTCGGCGCGGCCGTCGTACTCATCAACGATCTCCTGCGCGAGCACCTGGACGCGCTTGGCCATCGAGCCGGGGAAGCGATGGATCGCGGGCCGTTCGGAACATAAGGCCACAAACTTGTCGGGGTCGTACTCCGCAATCTGGTGCGCGTCGATACCGCCGATCCGGTCGGCGATCTTCTTCGGCCCGGCGAACGCCACTTCCATCGGGATCTGTTGATCGAGGAGCATGGCGATCAGAAGCGCTAGCGGATTCTCCTCCAGCAACTCATCGGCGGCCGGATCTTGCGCAAGCTGCAATTTCGCCAATGTGACATTCCTTCCTTCTGAACTTTGACAACGCCAGCGGTGCTACGCTACGGCAACTTGGGCGACCAAGATCACAGTGTTCGGGGAGGCTGCCGCTGTCAGGCCAATTGGACGTTGATCTAGAGGCGTTGCGCAAGCTGTCGCCGGAATTACGAGAACAGGCCCACAAACTGTGCAGCCGGGCCGACAACCCCACGAGGGTCGAAGCGGGGGATGCTCCATCGCTGACCGCCGTCAGACGACTGGTCACCGAAGTCATCCCCGAGCTACAGCGCATGTTCGCGGCGCGTTGCGTCAACATGGCTGACTTGTCCGAGCAAGCACAGACCCGGTTCGGGGATACCGAAGAGTACGTGCGCCAAACCATCCTTTCGGCCGCGTCCCTGTCGAGGCCGCAATGAAGTCGGATTACTCGGCCAGACGGTTGTTGACCAACCATCCCGAACAGTCGATCGTGCCGTTGCGCCTGGCGATGCTGACCGCCACCGAGCTGCAACATCGCGCCCAGGACTACAAACATTCGGTCGACATGCCCGGCGGCCTTCCGTGGGACGGTGAAACCGCGCGCGCGGTCCAGGACACCGCGGCCAGTGACGAGAAGACGATCTACCTGGCCACCCAGGTGCTGCTCGATGACGCCCCGAAGGCCTTGGTCACCTTGGAGTTCCAGTCGATTGAGTACCGCCGCGAGGCGGTCGACCTGTACAACGAGGCCAGCGATCATGGCTACACCGTGGCCGAGGACCTCACTGTCAGCTGGAACATGCAGCCCGATGCCAGCGCGGAGGTCATCGAGAAGGCAAACCAAAGCGCCGCCAAGTTCACGCGGGTGATGCGCAAGGCCTACGACAAGTGGTGGGCCGCCGAACTGGAAGCCCAGCAGCAGATCGACGCCATTTGCGATGAGTTGGCGGCCTCGTTCAACCCCTTCTGCGGGCTGACTCCCGCACAGGGAAATCGGGACGGGGAGCATTTCCAGGCGGACAGCCAGCGCGATCAGAGCGTGCTGAGCAGGGTCAACGCGGCATCACTCTTGGATGATCGGCAGCTCAAGGATCTCGCCGCGGGTAAGAGCGTCACCATCCCGTCCAATCAGCTGCAGTATCTGTACGAGTTCGCGCAGTCTTTCGACGGGAAGTCCGCCACCGAGATCGCCGCGATCAAAGCAGCACTGCCCGAGGAATCCCGCGATGCGATGACGCGGGCATTCGATCTGGTCTCCAACAATCAGGTCAAGTCCGGCGTGCCCTTCACCGATGGCGCCCTGAAGAACTTCATCCCCGATGTCGGCTCCGAGCCACGTCTGCCCGACGGCATCGTCAGCGAAACAATCCACCTGCCTCCGGTCGAACCGACCGATGCCGAGAAGTTCTTGCGCGCGGTCAACCAGCAGTACGGGGATGAATCGGTACACCGGAGCGTGTGAGCGGTCGCTCCCGCGGCCGGTCAGGTGAACACCTGACAAACCAGCGCCAGAAACCCCGCCGCTGTGACTCAGCTCTCATTACGCTCTCCCAGCACCCTTACAGGTACCCATAAGGAGCCAGCGTTGACCGCGATCGATCCTAGCGAGCTGTCCACCGAACGAGCCCTGGAAATCCAGAGCAGCCCGGAGTTTCAGGAACTTCGGAAGACATTGCGACGCTTTGTTTTTCCCATGACGGCATTCTTTCTCGCGTGGTACGGCCTGTACCTGGTGCTGGGCGCGTTCGCCCATGACTTCATGGCGATCAAACTCGTCGGCAACATCAACGTGGGACTCGTGCTGGGCCTTGGCCAGTTCCTTACGACCTTCGTCATCACCGGCCTCTACGTCAGATTCGCCAACCGCGAGCTGGATCCGAAGGCCGCGGCCATCCGCGCCGAGGTGGAACAGGCATGAGCACCATATCGACGCTGGCGGCCGAGACCGTCGGCAATCCAGCCACCAACATCGCGATCTTCACCGTCTTCGTCGCCGTCACCCTCTACCTCGTCATCCGGGCCAGCGGCAGCAACAAGACCGCAGAGGGCTTCTTCACCGGCGGCCGCGCCTTCTCCGGCCCACAGAACGGCATCGCCATCGCCGGCGACTACCTTTCCGCCGCAAGCTTTCTCGGAATCGCCGGGGCCATCGCGGTGTACGGCTATGACGGCTTCCTGTACTCCATTGGATTCCTGGTGGCCTGGCTGGTGGCCCTGCTTCTCGTGGCCGAATTACTGCGCAACACAGGCAAGTTCACCATGGCCGATGTGCTGAGCTTCCGGCTCAGGCAGCGCCCGGTCCGTCTGGCGGCGGCCACGTCCACCCTGACGGTGTCACTGTTCTACCTACTCGCGCAGATGGCGGGTGCCGGAGGCCTGGTGGCACTCCTGCTCAACATTCACAGCCGATGGGGCCAATCGATTGTGATCGGCGTGGTTGGCGTGCTCATGATCGTCTACGTCCTGGTGGGCGGAATGAAGGGCACCACCTGGGTGCAGATCATCAAGGCGGTCTTGCTGATCAGCGGCGCGGCGCTCATGACGGCCGCGGTGTTCGCCAAGTTCGGTTTCAACTTCTCCGACATCCTCGGCGCGGCGCAGCACGCCGTGTCCGACAGTCACACCAAAGGTGTTGCGTCCCGCGATGTTCTGGCGCCGGGCGCCCAGTACGGCGGCTCGTTGACATCGAAGATCAACTTCCTGTCGCTGGGACTAGCGCTGGTGCTGGGCACCGCCGGCCTCCCCCACGTCTTGATGCGCTTCTACACCGTGCCCACCGCCAAGGAGGCGCGGCGTTCGGTGGTGTGGGCGATCGGACTGATTGGCGCCTTCTATCTGTTCACCCTGGCGCTGGGCTACGGCGCCGCGGCGCTCGTCGGACCCGATCGCATCCTGGCGGCGGCGGGCGGGCAGAACTCGACCGCACCACTGTTGGCCTTCGAACTCGGCGGCGTGATCCTGCTGGCGGTGATCTCGGCGGTGGCCTTCGCCACGATTCTCGCGGTGGTGGCCGGGCTGACGATCACCGCATCGGCCTCCTTCGCACATGACATCTACGCCTCGGTCATCAAGGGCCACAATGTCTCTGAAGCAGAGCAGGTCCGGGTGTCGCGGATCACCGCAGTAGTGCTGGGTGTCATCGCGATTGGGCTCGGCATCCTGGCCAACGGGCAGAACGTCGCGTTCCTGGTGGCGCTTGCCTTCGCGGTCGCGGCGGCGGCCAATCTGCCGACCATCGTGTACTCGCTGTACTGGGCGCGGTTCAACACCCGCGGCGCGTTGTGGAGCATGTACGGCGGCCTGATCTCCACCATCGTGCTCATCGTCTTCTCCCCCGCCGTCTCCGGCGCCAAGACCGCGATGATCCCCGGGGCCGACTTCGCCTGGTTCCCGCTCGCCAATCCGGGCATCGTGTCGATTCCACTGGCCTTCCTGCTGGGCATCATCGGCACGCTCACCTCCAGCGACAAGGGCGATCCCGGGGTGAACGCCGAGATGGAGGTGCGCTCCCTGACGGGCATCGGCGCGGAGAAGGCGATTGCACACTGATCGTGGCGGAATGAGACAGGCCCGCCCGTGACTTACATTGGGTTGTGATTGCTCGCTTGCGCCACTCGGCCGCGTTCATCCTGCTGGCGTTCAGCTTCTCGGCAGTCATGATCGGCACCACCATGCCGACTCCCATGTACGCGTTGTACTCGCAGCAGATGCATTTTTCCGTGCTCACCACCACGGTCGTCTACGCCACCTATGCCGCAGGCGTGCTGTTCGCGCTGCTGATGTTCGGCGGCTGGTCTGATGTTCTCGGCCGTCGTCCACTGTTGCTGACCGGAGCCGGGTTCGCCATCCTCAGCTCGGTCATCTTCCTGTTCGTCGACTCGGTTCCGCTGCTGCTGGTCGCGCGCATCGTCTCGGGACTGTCCGCAGGGTTTTTCACCGGTGCCGCTACCGTCGCCGTCATCGAGGCAGCACCCGAGCAATGGCGGGGACGGGCCGCCGCCGTGGCCACCATCGCCAACACCGGCGGCCTTGGATTGGGCCCCTTGGTGGCCGGTGTTCTCGTTCAGTACGCACCCTGGCCCACACATCTGGCCTTCATCGTTCATATCGGACTTGTGTCGATCGCCGTGGTCGCGCTGCTCTTGGCACCCGAGACCGCACCGCGGCACGGAAAACTTGGTGTGCAACGCCTTTCGCTGCCTCCCGAGGTCCGGGTGACATTCGCGGCAGCAGCGACGGCGGGATTCGCGGGATTCGCGGCACTCGGATCCTTCACGGCGGTGGCACCCGGGTTCCTGTCCGGGGTACTCGGCATCGACAACCACGCGGTGGCCGGGGCAAGTGTCTTCCTGACGTTCGGATCTTCTTGTGTGGCACAGATTCTCGTCCGGCAGGTACCGGCCGCCAAGGCGCTGATCCTTGGCTGCGCCATCCTGCTGACCGGGATGCTGCTCGTTGTGGTGGCCCTGCATACTTCGTCACTGCCCTGGTACCTGGCCAGCGCCGTCGTGGTGGGCATCGGACAGGGCATCAGCTTCAGCCGCGGACTCGCCTCCATCGCCGACCGGACCCCCGAGGACAACCGTGCCGAAGTGACCTCCAGCTACTTCGTGGTCGCCTATGTGGGAATCGCCCTGCCGGTCATCGGCGAGGGCCTGGCCGCCCAAGCATGGGGACTGCGCACCGCGGGCGTCACGTTCGCACTTGCCGTGGCCGCCCTGGCCGCGCTGTGCCTGATCGCCGTCATCTGGCAAGAGCGCCCGCGCCGGGTGAAACCGGACGCACCGGTGAGCACCGGCTAATCAAGATCTGTTGCCCCCACACCCCATGACCACAGCTGTACTGCCGAAAAGGTTGGTAGCACAGCACAGTTCGCACACCCATGGCTAGACACTCGGATCAGAAATCGTTCATCCGATAGGGGTTGTCCGGGCTGTGGATCGGCGCTAAGTTGTCGGCGACCCCCGCCTACTTCGGGGTCGTTACCGGTCTTTTCAGAAGGAGTCGATGGGTCGTGCCTGAAGTCGTGCCGGATGACGGCGAAGCCCCAGTCATTGTCAGCCTCGTCGATGCGGCGGTGCACATGTACGCCTCCGCCATCGACACCCTGCCCGAACCCAGCGACGCCGAATACGGCGAACGCGTCGCCGTCGTCCTGAGCGGACTGCGCAAGCTTGAGGGCGCGATCTCGAAGGCCGCCGGCCGCAGCCGCGTGACGCCGTCGGTGATCGTCGCGCTGAGCGGGGTGCGCCATCGCTACGACGATCTGATGAAGGACGCGGCCAACAGCCCCAGCGCGACGCTGGGCCAGCGTCTGTACACCGCACGTCGGCGCGCCCGGCTCACCGCACAGGAAACCGCCAATGGCGCAGGCCTCAAGGTCGGCTTCCTGACGGCGGTTGAGTCCGAGGAGCAGGTCACCGAGGACGAGGCCGCCAAGATCAAGGACCTCATCGCCGCGCTCGGCGGCTAGTCCTACGCGGCGGGCCCAGGGGAAACTACCTAGCGAGATCGCGTAGCGACGCGCTGTGTCGGCGATCGGCACTCGGCGACGCTAGGTGCATGACGATGACTCTGGGCCTGCCCACCGCCGATGAGGTGGGCGCCGCCACGGCGGCAACGCGCGACCGCGCACTTGACGTGATCCGGATCGTGTCGCTGGTCGGCGTGGTCCTCGGGCACACCGTCATGGCGGTGAGCGCCATCGACAACGGTGTGTTGCTGTGGGGCAACCTGCTCAACGGTCGCCCCGTTTTCCAGGCACTCACCTGGGTTTTCCAGATCATGCCGCTGTTCTTCTTCGCCGGGGTTGCCGCGAGCGTGGGCTCCTGGAAGCCCGGAACCAGCTGGGGATCCTGGCTCATGCATCGCTGCACCCGCCTGTACCGCCCGGTGTTCTACTACCTGGGCTTCTGGGCGGTGGCGCTGCTGATTCTTCGGCAGATCCTGCCGCTGCACGTATACGAGCCGGTCGCGGGGGTAAGCACCCAGCTCCTGTGGTTCCTGGGCGCCTACGTGCTGGTGCTAGCGGCGGTTCCGCTGCTTGCCCGCATCACGACCACGCGGAGCATGCTCGGCGCGCTGGCCGGGATCTATCTGGGTATCGCGGCAGTTGACGTGCTGCGGCTGGGGCTGGGGGCTCCCGCCGGCATCGGATACGTGAACTTCGTGGTGTGGCTGCTGCCGGCGGTTTTAGGCGTGGGGTACCGCCGGCAGCTGATCACCCAGAAGGCGGCGCTGATACTCGCCGCAGCTGTTTTCGCGATCAACATCGCGCTGGTGACATTCGGCCCGTACACCATCAGCCTGGTCGGGGTGGCCGGCCAGAAGGTGCCGAACATGATCCCGCCGTCGCTGGTGTTGGCCGGGCACGCGATCGTCCTGTCGGCATTGGCCATCGCAGCGATGCCTGCCATCAATCGATGGGCTCAGCGCCCACGGGTCTGGTGGGCCGTGGCCATCGGCAACTCGGGCGCGATGACGCTGTACCTCTGGCACATGCCCGCGCTGCTGGGCATGCACCTGGTGTTCGATTTCCTGGGATTCCCCCGATACGACACCACGGCAACGAATTTCGTCTTCTTGTCAGTGCTTCAGGTGGTGACGATGACCATCCTGGTGACGGGCCTCTTCCTGGCCCTGCGGCCGCTGGAGAACAACCCCTTGCCCGGCTGGGACGGCGGCTACGTCGCGCATCCCGGTGTGCGCAGCGCGGCCGTCGGGGTAGCGCTGATGGCCGCCGGCGGGTTCACCCTGGCGTCAGTGGTGTGGGGGCTCAAGGGCTTTGGCCTCGTGTGCTGGGTGGTGGTGCTGGCCGGGCTGATCATCGCCCGGTCACTGGCCAGCCAGAGGCGAGTGGCTTAACCGCTCTTACGGCGGAATTCGCGATGCGAGCCGGCCCGGCCATGTGCATGGGTCGGCTTGCTTGCGGTGTCCTTGTGGTCGGCGGCGGCGTTGGCCTTGTTGTTCTTGCGGTCAAGGGCCTCGCGGAACTTGCGCTTGGCATCATCCGCGGCCGAGTCTCCGCCCGCCTTCGATTCGGTCATACCGGTCAGCCTAACCAAGGGGCAGTCCTATCGTCGCCCCATTTCACTAGCATCAGCGTCATGACCGAGTCTGATGCTCTTCGCCCCAGCGGCTCATCGGGGATCAGCGGAGACAGTCTGGAGGGCGTCTCGGCTACCACCCTGTGGACTCTGCACAACCGCGGAACCGAAGCCAAGCGGCCGGACGGTGTGATCAAGGATCCGCTGGCCGCGGAACTCTTCGATGCCATCGAGTACGACTACCGCAAGTTCGGGCGCCCGTCGCAATCGCACGGGCTGCGGGCACTGGCCTTCGACACGCAGGCACGTGTGTATCTGGCGACGCATCCCCGGGCAGCAATCGTCGCACTTGCCGAGGGCATGCAGACCAGCTTCTGGCGCCTCGGCGGAGCCGAACCCACAGCCCAATTCACTTGGTACTCAGTTGATCTGCCGCCGGTGATGGAACTGCGCAACAAGCTGCTGCCGGAGAACCAGCGGATCGTCGGGCTGGCGCAGTCGGCCCTGGACCTGAGTTGGATGGATCGGGTCGATGCCTCAGAGGGCGCGTTCATCACGGCCGAGGGTCTACTTATGTACCTGCAGCCGGAGGAATCTCTGGGGCTGATCGAGGCCTGTGCCAAGCGTTTTCCCGGTGGCCAGATGATGTTCGACAATATTCCGCACTGGTTCAGCAGGCGCACTCTGCAAGGGCTCAGGTTGTCGGACCGCTATGTGGCCCCGCCGATGCCGTTCGCGCTGACTCCCGACGAAGGCGAGGCCCTCACTTCAGTCCCGGGAGTGGTGGCCGCCGTCGACATACCGCTGCAGCCCGGCCGTGGCCTCTGGAAGTTCATCAACTCCAAGCGCCTTGATCGTGGATTTCTGCGCCGGACACGCCCCTCCATGACGCTGCTGCAGTTCGGATAGCCGTGACCAGATACGCCGCCCTGCTGCGCGGAGTGAACGTTGGTGGCATCACGATGAAGATGGCCGATGTCCGCGAAGCCCTCACCGCTGATGGATTCGCTGGTGTGACAACAATTCTCGCCAGCGGCAATGTGCTGCTGGACTCCAGCGATACCGCCTCCGCGGTCAAGGAACGGCTACAGCGGGTACTCGGCGATCGCTTCGGTTACGAGGCCTGGGTGCTGGTGTACGACCTGGACACGGTCGGCCGCATCATCGATGCGTTCCCTTGGGAGCCTGATATCGAGGACGTGCACTCCTACGTGATGTTCTGCAGCGACCCTGCGGTGCTCACCGAACTGGCAGCCCTTGGCGGCGAGCTCGATGACCGTGAACGCATCGCCGCCGGTGACGGCGTGCTGTATTGGCAGGTGCCCAAGTCGCAGACCCTGGCCAGCCCCGTCGGTAAGACGATGGGCAAGAAGCGGTACAAGTCGACGACGACCACCCGCAACCTGCGGACGTTGCACAAACTCGTTCGCTAGTACTGTGGCTGGCATGGCTGCCATTGATGCCCGCCACCTCGACGGGGTGTCGGAGACCGCGCTCATCACGCTGAATCAGCGGGCCACCGAGGCGAACCGGCCCGACGGCGTTCTTGAGGACCCGATGGCTATCGTGCTGCGCGACAGCCTCGATTACGACTACCACCACTTTGGTCGCACCCACCAGGGAATCGCGCTGCGGGCGTTGACCTTTGACAACGTTTCCAACGACTATCTCGCGGCTCACCCGCGTGCCACGGTGGTGGCGCTGGCCGAGGGTCTGCAGACCAGTTTCTGGCGCATCGACAACGGCGAGCTGAACTGGTTGTCCGTCGACCTGGAACCCATCGTGCGGTTGCGTCAGCAGTTGCTTCCGCCCTCTGATCGGCTCCGCTACATCGCGCAGTCCGCACTCGAGCACTCCTGGATGAACCAGGTCGACGACTCCAACGGCGTCCTGATCACCGCCGAGGGGCTGTTTATGTACCTGGAGCGCGATGTGGTGTTCGACCTCATCGCCGCCTGCGCTAAGCGCTTTCCCGGCGGGTGGATGGTCTTCGACACCATCCCCTGGTTGATGAGCGTCTATTCGCAGCGGCGCGGTTGGAAGCTCAGCGAGCACTACACGGTGCCGCCCATGCCGTTCTCCTTCACCGCGCACCAATACGGACAGCTGCGGGCCCTTGACGGTGTACGCACGGTGCGTGAGGTGCGGATGCCTCCCGGACGCGGAAACTTCCTGAAGCTGGCCACGCCCCTGTTCTACGACCTGCCGTTCTCTGACCGGATCAGGCCGGCGATGACGGTCGTCGAATTCGGTTGATCCGCGGGCGCTCCAAGCACGTCTGCACTACGCGGGTTTGACCGCGCGGCCGATCACGATCGACGAGGACGGCATCGGGATTCCGAATATCTTCAGCCAGTCGTCGCGCCGTTCCTCGATCTGGAACCCGGCCCGCTCGAGTGCTGCCAGCGTGTCGCGGTGCGTATGGCAGTTCCCGAACAATCGGGGCCAGAACGTCGCGTCGACCGCGCGCTGAGCCACTCCGAGCGCGCCCCCGTGGGCGACGTGCTCGAAGAAACGCACCTCACCGCCGGGCTTGAGCACTTCGAATGCCTGCGCGGCGGCACGATCGGGGTCACCGACCGAACACAACACCAGCGAGCACACCACCGCATCGAATCGGTCCTCGCCGGTGACGGTGAGATCCTCGAACACGCCGGCGGTCACCGTCACCGGGATCGCAGCGGCAGCGACCGCATCCTCGGCCTGCGGACGCAGCCCGGATTCGGGTTCCAGGGCCGTCACCGACGTCACGGTGTTCGGGTACAGCGAGAAGTTCGAGCCGGTGCCCGCGCCCACCTCCAGGACGCGTCCGGTCAGGCCCCGCAGATTCTCGGCGCGCAGCTCCTTGATCTCTGGAGGTTCGCGCCGCGCGATGGCGGACCACGTTGCCGAGAAGAACCGGTTATCGAAGCTGACGGGCGTCGTCATGCCTCCAACCTAACCCCGCTGATGCAAACAGCACACGAACTCTGGAACACTGGACCCATGGCACAGATCACGTTGCGCGGAAACCCCATCAACACGGTCGGCGAGCTTCCCGCTGTCGGCTCTCCTGCCCCGGCATTTGAGCTGGTAGGCGCCGATCTCGGCCCTGTGACCAGCGATCAGTACCGGGATAAGCCGGTGATCCTCAACATCTTTCCTTCGATCGACACCCCCGTCTGCCAGACCAGCGTGCGGACCTTCAACCAGCGTGCCGCCGAAGCGGGCGCGCCGGTGCTGTGCGTGTCCAAGGACCTGCCGTTTGCCCAGAAGCGTTTCTGCGGCGCAGAGGGCATCGAGAACGTGGGCACCGCCTCGGCATTCCGCAGCGCGTTCGGTGAGGACTTCGGCATCACCATCGCCGACGGCCCGATGACCGGGCTGCTGGGCCGCGCGATCGTCGTGATCGGCGCCGACGGCAATGTCGCCTACACCGAGCTGGTGCCCGAGATCGCTCAGGAGCCCGACTACGACGCGGTGCTCGGGGCACTGTCCTAAACCGGTGTCCAGCGCACCATTCGCCGACGAGCTGCTGGCGACCGTTCAGGCGTCGCCCGCAGCTGTCGGTGCACACGACAAGGACAGCTGGGTCGGCCTCTTCGCCACCTACGGCCAGGTCAACGACCCGGTGGGTTCGCGGCCTCATATCGGTGAGGCCGCGATCAGCAAGTTCTACGACACCTTCATCGCGCCCAACACCATCGTGTTCGAGGTCGAAAACGATGTGGTTGCCGGGATGTCGGTGCTGCGCGATCTGACCATTCACACCACGATGTCGACCGGCGTCACCATGCACATCCCGATGCACCTGCGCTATGACGTGGTGGAGGACGGGCCGGCCGCATCGCTCAAGATCGATCGGTTGTTCGCGTTCTGGGAATTGCGCGCCATGATCGGCCAGCTGTTGGGCGCCGGTAGCGACGGACTACTGGCGAGCGCGAAGCTGGGACCGCAGCTGCTGAAGAACCAGGGGCTCAACGGGGTACTGGGGTTCATGCGCGGCCTCAAGGGCGTTCGCGAGACAGGCAAGCAGCGCGTCCAGGAACTGGCGGGCGCCCTGGCTGCCCGGGACGTCCCGACGGTCACCCGGCTGCTCTCCCCCGACGCCTCCCTCTCCCTGGACGGCGTTACCGACGCATCGCTGGCCGAGTTTGTCTCGGCAACAAGTTCATTGACCGTTAACAAGCTGCTGGCCGCGGGCTCCTCGGTGTCGGCCACCGTGCATCTGGGTGATCGGCGCGGAGTCGGGCTCTTCGAGTTCTCCAACAACTCGGCGGCACCGGGCACGTTGGCGTCGGTGCGGCTCTACTTCTGACGCGGCAGCACTGCGGTCAGATCGACATCACTGACCGCCTGTCCCAGGCACGCTGCGCGTAAGGCGTTGTCGGCGAACAGTTCCGCATCACCCCACGGCAGATATGGTTTGGTGACCAGCATCGAGGCCACTCCATGCGCCGCCGACCACAGCTGCAGACCCATTGCGACGGTGTCGCCGTCTGGGTAGAAGCCTTCTTCCACGAGTTCTTGAACCCCCTTGTGCAAGTGCGCAAATGCCGCACTCACCAGCGTTTCGTCCAGTTCGCTGTCATCGCGGGGCGGCGCCGAGGTGGCCAGCCGGTACATCAGCGGGGTCGCGACGGCGAAGCGCACGTAGGCCATACCTTGCGCGTGCAGGCGCTCCAGCGTGGTCTGCTGATCAACGGCCGCGGCCACCATCTCATCGTCCAGCCGCTGGTAGTACTGCCCGCACACCGCGTCCATCAGCTCATCCTTGTCCGCGAAATGCAGATAGATCGACGGTGGGGTCACACCGATCTTGCGGGCCACCTCACGGATCGACGGCGCACGCAGCTCCTTGGCCTCCAGGACAAGTTCTATTGCGGCGTCGATGATTTCGTCGCGCAGTTGGTCTCCTTCCCCGCGCGACGAACGCGGACGCTTAGTCACTGAATCCGATTCGGTCATGGAGTTTGACCAGCGGCTTAGGTGCCCACCAGTTGTAGCGCCCGAGCATTCGCATGAACGAGGGCACCAGCAACATCCGGATGATGGTGGCGTCGACCACGATCGCGATGGTCAGTCCGGTGCCGAACATGCGCATGAAGGACACCTGCGCGGCTATCAGCGCGGCAAAGGCGATAGTCATGATCATCGCTGCGGCGGTGACGACCCGCCCGGTGCGGGCCACACCGAGCGCCACGGCCTCGTCGTTGTCGGCGCGGGTGCGTCCGGATGCCATCCAGTACTCACGGATCCGGGAGATGAGGAACACCTCGTAGTCCATGGACAGCCCAAACGCGATACAGAACAACAGCATCGGCATGGTGGCGACGATCGTTCCGGTGACCTCGGTCCCGAATCCGCCCAGGTGCCCCTCCTGGAAAATCCAGATCAGTGCGCCAAAGGTAGCCGTCAGCGACAACACGTTGAGCACGAGTGCCTTCAGGGGCAGTACCACCGAGCCGGTCAACAGGAACAGCAGTGCAAAGGTGACGATCGCGATGATGGCCAGCACCAAGGGCAGCTTGTCCACGATGCCGTCGACGGCGTCACGGTCCAGTTGCGCTCCCCCGCCGATCTTTACCGTGGTATCACCCGGGCCGGGTAGGGCATGGATGGCGTCGAGCTGACGCTCGGCATCTGCCGTGTAGGGCTTAGCGCCCGTCTGCACCGTGAAAAGTGCTGTCCCATCTTTGATCCCGGTTGCACCGGAGGGCGGGCCGACCTTCATGCCCCGGATGAAGGCGCCGGTGGGTGCGGCCACCTCCTTGACGTCCTCGATCTTCGACAGGTCCGTCGCGTACTGATCGATTCCCGACGGCGGCACCGCCCCGATGCCCTCGGCGATGACGGACAGGTTGGTGGAGCTGTTGTTGTTGAAGTTCCGGCGCATCTCGTTGCCGACCTGGTGCACCGAGGCCGACGCGGGCAGCACCCGGTCATCCGGGAACCCGAACTTGCCGTCAAGGAATGGCAGGCCGAGAACCACCAATGCCGTGACGATCACGACGGCGATCGGAACCGCTCGGGCCATAACGCGTTTGGTGTTCCGGTACCAGAACGTCTCGGTGACGTCCTTGGCGACGGGTTCTGGCCTGCCCAGGATCTTACGGATGAGACGGCGCACGTCGAGCGCATCGATCCGGTCGCCGAGCAGCGTGACCACTGCCGGCACGATGACCAGTGCCGCGATGGCTCCTACGAAGACCACGGCGACACCCGCGTAGCCGAATGACTTGAGGAAGTACATCGGGAACAAGATCAGCGCCACCAGCGCGAGAGCGACCGTCAGCGCCGAGAACAGCACGGTGCGCCCCGCCGTGGTCATGGTGAGCACCAGCGCCTCATCGCGCGGCTTACCGGCGTTCACCTCTTCGCGATAGCGGCTGATGATCAACAGCGAGTAGTCAATAGCAAGCGCCAATCCCATTGCGACGGCGAGGTTCAACGCGAACACCGATACATCGGTGACGTACGTCAGGCCCCGCAGGATCGACATCGCCCCCACGATCGAGAACACCCCGACCACCAGGGGCAGTAGCGCCGCGTAGAGTCCGCCGAAGATCCAGACCAGCACCACGAAGCTGATCGGAATCGCGATCGATTCCATGACCAGCAGATCCTTCTCGGACTGTGTGACGATCTGGTTGTAGAGGGTGGCGACTCCTCCGGCCTTGATCGAGACGCCATCGCGATCGACGGCGAGCGACTTGATGAGAGTCGCCGCGTGCTTTTGCGCGTCGTTCTCGCCACCGGTCAGTCCAGCGACGATCAACCCCGACTTGCCGTCCGTGCCGAAGAGATCCTCGGCGACGGGCGGCGGCGCCGTCCACGCCGAGGTCAGGTTGAGCACGTCGCCGGATTCCTTGAGCTGGCGCTCCAGATCGCTTGCGACGGCGCGCATCTGCGGGCTCTTCACACCCTGCTCGCTGGTGAGCATGAAGACCAGGGACTGGTCGCTGATGCCGAATTTGTCCGCGAGAACCCGTGTCACATGGGCAGACTCGGAGTTGGGGTCCTGCTGCCCGCCCGCGGCGAGATGCTTGGTGACCGGTACGCCGAAGATGGCGGCCGCTATGGCGATAAGTAGTGCCGCGCCGAGCACGAGGCGAGGCGCCGCGATAACCGATCGAGCCAAACGTTCCAGCATCGCAACGCCTTCCTCCAGAGAATAACGGCGTTAAGTTATCAGCGATAAGTTAGGCGGTCAAGGTTCCGAGCGTCCCCGCCGATCGCATACCGCACGCAGGCCTTTCGGGCGTTTCACCTGCGTGCAGTATGCGCTCGGCGAAGGATGGGCCAGGGGTCAGGACCCCGGCCAACCCGGGCTGGGAGGCTCCGTCGGGAAGTCACTGCGGGGATGCTCGCCGTCGATGAGGAAAGCGCGCCGCTCCGGCGGATCAGGCGCCTTGTCGATACAGGCCTGGCGGTCGGCATCGTAGGTGGGCCACACTGTTTCGAATCCAGAGTCACTGGTGAATAGGTCATTTAGGAAACCGGTGATCTGCCAGCCGCCGAAAACATTGTTTCCGGGGGCCGGCGCGGGCCCGGCCTGCGGGGGCAGCGGGGGGGACGGCTCGCCCGCCGGTGAGGTTAGATCGACCCGCATGGCGTACACGCCAGGAGTGTCTCCAACCGCTCGGCCCGCGCTGGCGAAAGTGCCGTTCTGTTGCGAGGCAATCCCGTAGGGGTAGTTGCAGAGTGTGATAGCGAGATCCCGTCCGGAGCGGCGCACCGACAGGATGCGGTAACGGACGTTGCCAACCAGCGCAGATGTCGTGGGGTGGTTCACATTCGGCTGGCGGTAGCCGGTGCCTAGGATGCCCCGCATTTCGTCGGTTGCTACCACGTCGGTGAATCCCGGGTACGCGTATTGCAGGTCGCCCATGTACTCAGCCAACAATCTTGACTCCATGTATGCGCGTACTGGGACAGCCGGGCCGGTCAAGAGGTCGATGCCGGGCTCGGCATTCCACTGGACCCGAAGCTCGCTCAACAAACCGCCCCAACGCTGGATCTCAGGTTGGTCCCTGTCGAAGAAGCGACATCCCGCCACCGGCATAGCCACTACTAGGACGAGCGCAAAGAATGCCCGGATACGCGTCATTTGTTCGCGTCCGGCCGCTTGATGACGTTCTCGTACTTCTGCGCAAATGGCGCCGACGGATTGTTCTCTTTGCCCACCGTGTTATCCAAGACGTTGTTGAGTATCTGCTGGTACTCGGAGTCCGACAGAATAATTTCGCGGTCTTTCAATTCCGCTAGCGTGCCGAAGTGTCCGTTAACCATGTAGGCCTGATCAACCCCCGGAACCGGAGCTCCGTCTGCGATGAGCGCATTGAGCACGAAGCGCGCGGACTCATCTGCCCCCATGTTGGGCACCACCGGTGTGGAGGTATTCGGTGGCGCGCCGATGATCGAATCTTTCATCGCGGCCGCAAATGCTCCGACAAGTGGGTTACTACCCAACAGCGTTTTCGCTCCCGCGTCGTAGGCGTAGCCACGCCATTTCTGAGCCTCGGCATCGTTGAGACCGATCGCATGCAGTCCCTCAGCGGTACCCGAGGCGACTAAACCTTTGAGGATCGCTGAGTCAAGAAGCCTCGCGTCATCTTTGCTTACCGGTACGCCGTTCTTGACGTCTTCGGCGTAGTTGTGCGCTCTGTCGAGTGCAAGGCGATCGGCGGCTCCGTTGAATTCCACATACGCATCCTGCTGTGTACCCAAAACTGCGAACAGACCCTTGGCAATTGGCCGTTCCGAGTTCGTGGGATCCAGTGGATCAAACTTGTCGCCGTCGCGGCCAGCGCCAGCGACGCTGGCGATGTCATCCATGTATGGAGTTAGCCCATGGGCAAACGCCTTCACCAGTTCGGGGTTGGCCTGCCCAAGCGTTTGGTTGGCAAAGGGGCCGCGATCGGTCAGCAACTCATCCTTGTGCGAGCCGATGTATTGCGCGTACTTCTCGGCGGTCTCCGCGGCAATATCGGCCTCGGGGCCAGTCGCTTGCTCGTTTGTCCAGCCGAACAGTGAACCCGCAGCCGCGCCCTTATCTGCCCACGGCACGTTTGTGATGTCGTGCAGAAAGTCGTCACCGTTGTCGCCGCGGGTACCGAGCAGTTGGTCGTGGATCACCTGATGATCACGCCCAGCAGACGTAAAAATATCTCTCACCTGCCAATCATCCGACGGGGGAGGCAAATCCATCCTCCGGTCGGCCAACCGGATTAATTCACGATCAATCTCCGTACCGGTTTGCAGCTCGCGTCTTCCATCCCGAACCATGTCCGTGACATCAGTCAGGTCCTGAATCTTGCGGGGATCGGCTTGTGTGTCGTACCCACCGTTCGAGATTGTGTTCCTCACTGAATCCGGCAATTGATCGAAGCCGCCCTTGACTACGTTGTTCGGATCGTCGAGGGCGTCTACCGTCGTTTCAGTCTTCGGGAACCGCACATTCTCGTTGCTCATCAACTGCCACGAATCTCCGATGATGTGCTTCTGATCGCCCAACCGCGCTTCGGCCGTCTTGAGTTCCTCGACCGTCATGCCCTTCTGTTGGGCTTGCATCTGACTGAGGTACGAGCCTTGCTCGGCGGTCAATTCCTGTCCGGGTTTTATGCCGTTCAGAACGGTCTCAACCCGCTTCGCAGCCTCTTCGTCACCCGCTAGCGCATCCTGAACATCCTGCTCGGCACGCTGACGCATTTCCGGCCGCCGCATTTCTTCCCCAGACAGCTTGTCTGCCATGGTGTTTCCGCCGGTGCCTTCGTCGAGCACGCGAGCCAGCTCGTCATCGAGCGTGTCACCGCGCGCCAGCAGACCTGTCACACGGGTCTTGAGATCCTTGAGTTTGTTGATGACTTTCTGTAGCTGATCCTTATCCATCCCAGTGATATCGGGAGGTGTCACGCCATTGGTTTTGGGATCAATGAGCACAGCGGGAGGCGCGGCAGCATCAGCCAGGAAAGAGCCGATGTCAGCAGCCAACGTTTGAGACTCTCCATAAGCTTTGTTGGCCTGCATCGCGACAGCGGTCGCCTGGGATCCTGCGGTCTGGAATCGAGCCGCAGAACGCGTCATCGCATCCCTTGCTGCATCGCCCGCGTCGCCTTTCCAGGTGGACACATCGACGATGGCCTGAACCTTGTCGGCGGCCTGTTGGCTGGCCTCACCACGTTTCGACGCGGCGTCCGCAAGCGCCTTGATCTGCGGTGGCCAGTTCTGTAGCTCGTCGAGCGTCATCCCCATAACGTTCCCCCGTTTAGACCGTGCTGCCTGATCCAGCTTGCTCGATGCGGCCACGATTGGCCGCATCGCGCTCTACCAACTTTGCAGCAGACGATGTGTAGTTCTCACTATGGCTGGTCAGCTCAGCGTGATGGTCTGCGGTTTCCTTCTGCCAATCGGAAATCCGCCTACTCAGCGCCTGGGCCGCCCGCCCCGATCCGAAACCGGCCTGCGCATCCGTCATCGCACGATGAGCGGCCTCGTGCGCCTCTTTGAGATCCGAAGCGTGTCCATGAAGCCGGTCTGCATGGGTCTGCAGCTCGGCCGGGTCCAGATGCAGGTGTCCACCCGATGAACCCGCAACGGTCGACATGTCTGGCTCTCCCTCGTCTCAACAGCACTTATGCCCCTATGTAATGCTCTGACGAGGCAGCGCCCGGTTCGGTTCCATAATCTTCCTGGTTCCCGCAGATTGACCCACCCGAAAAATCATGGAACCAAAACGGCTCATCTGACGTCAGACGTATATGTAGGACAAACATGTCTGCTTGACCAGCGAGGGGAGAGTCCATGCCCGGAGACTCAGGGCTCGATATGAACGAGCTGCATCTAGCGCCTGGAGCCGCAACGAAGGTTTCGCAGGAGTTCAGCGCAGCGGTCGACAAGCTCGAGGCGCTACGCAACGATGCAGGGGCCTTTCAAACCGACCTCGGAATGGGCTCGTGCGCCGAAGGCACTTCCTGGAATGACGCACTTCGAGAGTTGGTCACTGGCGAATCCGACTCCGTTCTCGCCGTCATTAACGCCCACATCAAGACGGTTAAGACGTGGGCAGAGTGGGCCAAGGTGGCGCAGACCGAATACGACAACACCGAGCACCGAAACACCGAAGCATTCGAACAGCTCAGAGGCGACACGATCGACAGCAATGGCTTGGGTGTCTATCCGCCGCCCATCACCAGCTGACAGGTCAGGAGGCTCGAACTAATGAAGATGAAATCGATCGCCGTTGCCGCAGTTTCGACCGCGCTCGTTGCAGGGTGTTCACACGAGGGAATCCAAGGCACGCCTACCTCAGGATCCGCCTCGTCATCCAGCTTGACTTCATCGTCCGCCAGCGTGTCCTCCACGACAACAAGCACCGACAGCGACCCGGTGAAGGGAACTACCTTCGCCGCGTGCACTGCGATCACAGATGCGGACGTCGCGACGTGGAATGTCGACCCCACCAACAAACGTGACGCCCACCAGACCGCGTTCGGACAGCGAGTACGTGGATGCATTTGGGGTGGGCCAGATTGGTTTATCAAGGTGTACGCGGTGGATACCCCTCTATCGAAGCTAGAACAGCCGAACGACAGGTGGGACCGTCATGAGCAGGTCACCGTTGGTGCGCGATCTGGATGGCTCATTCACGACGTCAACGGTATGAGCTGCTCGGTGACAATTCCGTCGCAAAAAGCAATCGCCACTGTTCAGGTCGATCTAAAGACCGATCTCACCGAGCAACGCTACGACCAATGCCCGTTGGCCCTGCAGATCATGAAGCAGATCGAGCCGAAAATACCTTAGAGCCAAAAGTTTTCAGGAGGAGAAGACATGGGGAAGAAGCAAATCCAGAAGGAGCACTGGGAAGGCCACGACCACCAGTCGATCTACAACGCTGCCCCAGGCATTCCAGACCGGCAGCCCGCAGGCAGCCCAGGAATCGATCAACAACATAGCGGAGCAGCTGGGCGACATCATGCACACGCTCGGCGGCAAAGTGCAGGGTATGCTAGTCGAAGATTGGCGTGGCCAGGCCGCAAAATCCTTGCAGAACAACATGTCCGAGTATTTCCGGGCGTCAGAACGGGGCATCATCAGTATCCGGCACGTGGCCGACAGGATGCCGCCGCTGGGCGACGCGATGAGCACCGCGAAGTCGAAGATCGAGCCGCCGATGTCTGATGCCGCTGCCGCAGACATGAAGAAGTCCGGATACTCCGATGCCGAGATCAAGCAGCGGAAAAACCAGGAGCAGTTCTTCGCGCGCCTACAGATGGTTGGCTTATTCAGCGAGCCGGTTGTTCGCGAGGGCGACAATGTCACCGACGTGCGGCCACCCCAGGGCAACAACCCCGGCAACATCACGCTTCAGCAGCCCAGCAACGGAACCGAATCTGGCAACAACGGTGGTGGCGGTGGCGGCCAAAACGGCGGCGGTGGCGGCCAAAACCCCAGCTCTTCAAACAATCTGGCCAATGGCCTCGCCGATAAGAACACCAAGCCTGCCTTCAGCGACGGTTCGGGTAACCAGAGCGGACAAGGCCAGGGCGCGGGTTCGGGCGGAGGAAGTGGCGCGGGCGGTGGCAGCCCCCAAAGCGGATCCGGTGGTTCGGGCAGTGGCCTGGGCAATGCACTCAGTGGCCTCGCGGGCGGCCTGGGCAAGGACGGCTCAGGCCTGGCGCCCGGCAACACGACCGCCGCAGGTTTCGGCTCCCCCTCAGGCTCAGGGTCAGGCTCGGGTACCGGAACCCTCAGCGGCCCAGGAGCATTGCGCGGTGGCGCAGGTGTTCCCAGCCCGGGCGGCGCCGGAACCAACGCCGCCGGCATCGGTGGTGCCGGAGTCCGTGGTGGCGCAATGGGTATGGGCGGCATGGGCATGGCTCCCATGGGCGGCGCCCACGGCCGCGGCGGCAAGGGCGAAGACGACGACGAACACCAGACTCCGGAGTTCCTCATCAACTGGGACAACGGCAACGAGCTGTTCGGCGATCTGCCCAAGGCATCCCCCGGCGTCATCGGCGACTGGAGCGAGCACGAACGTGCCGAGAAGCAACGCCGCGAGTCGGAGAAACGCCGCTACAAGTCCATGGGCTGGAACGTCGACTTCGGCGACGAGAAGTAGCCGATATGCCCGACCGGCATCAAGCCATCGATGTGCTGGGACAGCTTGCGTCGCGTGAAACTGCCCGCATGGCAGGCGCATTGGCGCCCGCGGTCGATGAGGCCATGCTTTGGCTCAAACGCATCCACTGTGTCGCCGCCGAGTTCTGGCACAGCCAGCCCCAGATGGAGTTGCCGCTGCCTGACGACAAGGCCGACAAGATCTTCACCAAGGTCAACGAAACCGCCGAGGACCTCAACCGCTACCAGTTGTGGACCGTCTTCACCGACCCCTGGACCTATCCCGAAAGCTCCGCCACCAGCCACCTCAACAACGCACACCCTCGACAACGTCTAACGACATCGGCCTGATCCCAGAAATACTCGCCCACTTGCAGCGCGTATTTCAGCCCCGCAACACCTTCGGCAAACCGTAACTAGCCGTCGAGCATCGGCTGCAGTCCGTCCGGCGCGCCCGTGATGTGAGTACGACGCTATGCCGCAGCGGCAAACCACCCACTAAGGAAGGTAGGCATCGAATGACCACAACCCCACACAAACTAGGTGCGACCGTGACGGGCGTGCGTTGCGCGGATGGCCTGAGCCACATCAGCCGGATGATCGCAAGCATGCTTCTAGCGTTGGCTGTGGCGGCGACCGCAGGCGGCTGCACCGGGCATGAGGCGCCGCCCACCGCGACACAAGAGGTGCAGTCCACCGCACCGCCCGCCGTGACGGCACCTGCGCCGACAACGACCAGCCACGCTCAGATTGGCACCTTTCCACAAGTGACCATTGCGCTGGCCACGGGGATCCAATGCGCTGTCAACGAAAGAATCGCCGTGTGTACCGGCACTCAGCCGTTCACAGCCCAGCGCTCGGGCGAGGCAGCCATGCAGACTCAGTTGGCAGTACTCGGAACCTACTCGCCTACTGCTGTGCTTGCCGGTGACCAAGTCGACATGAAGGACATTCGGCCAGGCGACATCGTCGAGAATTGGTCATCGGGGACGAGCCGTCTGCTCGTGGCCGTAGCGCCGGCAAGGCTCCAGCCCGACTTTGATCTGAAGGTCGTCAACGACAGTGGTCGCATCGAAACGATCAAGGGGTCGATCGGGGCGCTTCGTCTACCTGTCGGCCATCCGGTCAGCGACCTGGCAACGATCAACGACCCCGATGACGTACTCAGGGGATGGAAATTCACCGCATCCGAAGCCGGCGCAGTCGTGATCTCATCCGCCACTCGCTGGAGAACCGATGATCAGACCCTCACCATCAGCCTGCAAAGGTAACGACTTCGGAGACGACGACTAAGACCCGGACTGCGCCGCGGCCACCGCCTCCTTGGCGACGGCCACATCGAGCTTGCGCATGGTCATCATGGCCTGCATCGCCGCGTTACCGGTCACGGGATCAGAGTGGAAGATCAGGTCGATCAGCTCGCGCGAGACCACCTGCCAGGACACCCCGAATTTGTCCTTGAGCCAACCGCATTGGGACTCTTCTCCCCCGTTAGTCGTGAGCGCCTCCCAGTAGCGGTCAACCTCGTCTTGAGACCCGCAGTCGATCTGAAATGAGATCGCCTCATCGAACGTGAACTGGGGTCCACCGTTCAGCGCGGTGTACCGCTGCCCGTCGAGCTCGAATTCGACGGTGAGCACCGTGCCCTCCGGCATGGGGGTGTTCGGTCCGTAGTGGGTGACCTCGAGAATCCGGGAGTTCGGAAACACGGACACATAGAAGTTGGCGGCCTCTTCGGCGCGAGTATCGAACCACAGGCATGGAGTAATCGTCGGCATACCTGTATCGACCCGCGCCGACGAGAAAACTCATCGCAACCGGGCAGATACCTCGGTGAGCGCGTCGGCCAACAGGTCTTCGTAGTGATCGGCATCGGGCATCACTGCCGCGCTGGTGTGCACGCTCACCGTCACGGTGTCGCCGATGCCGTGCACCCCATGGGTCAGGCCCATCACCGGCGACAGCGCGGGGAATCCGGCGGTGAACACCACCCGTCCACCGCCTAACGTCAGATCGGCAGCACCGCGCACCACGCTCGACACCACGGTGTTGCCCGCGACGGTGGGTGGCATCAGGTCGGTGTTGAAGGCGTTGACACCCGCCCACATCATCGGCGCGGGCAGCGCCGCGCCTCCAGCACGTTGCGCGACCAGCACCGGGTGCATGGCGCGACGGCGCCTGCTCTCGATACCGTCCGCGATCTTCCGCGCCCGGGCGCGTAGATCCGTTTCACCCCAGCACAGGTCGACGCCAACATTGCGGAAATTATTGCGCGCCAAAGATTCACCGGCGGATGCGACGGTTACCTCCGCGCCCAGCCGTTCGGGAACCCACTGTCCGTGGTCGCGCAGATATTGCGGCAGCGCGATGCCGATCGCGGTGAGGACCGCGACGGTCACGCTCACGTCGTCGGCGCGAAGCTCATCGCGTGGCCGCACGATCATCCGGATCTCCCGATGCTCATCGGGCCGCGCATTCAGTGAAATCAGTGGGAATCCCTGCGGTTCCGGCTCCAACTCACCCGCCGCGACAAGCTCCTGCTGCTGACGGTAAGCCCGATAGCCATCGCGGCTCGCACTCAGCAGCCGACCCAGCTTCACCGGAAAGCCTGCCAGCCCTCGCAGTGCGGCATAACCAGGTACCTCCGGCAGCAGCCCGGCCTCCCCCGCCGCATCGCCGAACAATGCCCGCGCGGCCGCGGTGGCCCGCTGACCATCAGCCAATGCGTGCGATACCTGCAATACCGCGACAAGCGCCGGACCCGATGACCTCGGTGCGCCATGCACTCCCGGGAAAAGGTGAAGATGCCAAGGGTTTTCGCGAATGTCGACGGTGCTCGTGAGCAGTGCGGCGATCGCGGATCGGCACTGCGTCCAGCTGGAATCCGGCAGCGAGTGCACCGTCAGGGGCACCTGGGATTCGTCACGCGGCGCCCAGTACGGGTAATCGAGGTGTCCGGCGACGTCGACGGCCCGCACCCGCAGATCCGCGATGCGCGACGCGCGCGCGGCGAGCGTGTTCCGCAGGGCGGCGACATCCTGCGTCGGCGAATCGAAGCAGAACAGCAGGAACTGATCGTTCGGGAGTCTGGTCGACATCCAGTACATCTGGGCGTCGCGGGGTGCCATCTGTTCGACGGATGAGCCGCCTACTTGTAGGTGCGCCACTGGTCCCATAGCTGTTGCCACGGCGCAATTCTGCCGTAGTAGCGGTAGACCTGTGTCTCGTCCTCGCCGGAGGCGTGCAGCAGCTCGATTCGCTGCACCCCGCGGAACCCTTGGGCAAGTGCGGAATCCGGAGCATCGACGCCGATGTACATCATGTCCGTCATCGATTCCGGCGGCGCCCCGAAGTAGTAGTACCCGCGGTGGAAGCTGTAGGCACGGGAAACGCCCTCGCGTCCGGCCTCGACGTCATAGGCGGCGGCCATGGGATAGATCTGCAGCACCAGAGCCGTACGGTCACGTACCTCGGGCGGCATCGAATCGTAGGTGTCGCGCGCCACCTGGCGCAGGCCCTCCGTGGAGTGATCGCCACCGGCAAGCATGGTGGGCCCCATCTCGCCCGCCCAGGAAAACCAGCGTGCGGCAGCGGTTTCGGACACGATGGGCAGCCTGACGATCGCCATGATCACCGATGCGGCCGTCACCACCCCGATGAGCCCGTAGACCACGCCCCGTGCCGCGGCCCGGGAAGGGCGCCACCGGGAAAGTCCCACCGCGCCCGCGGCGATCAACAAGGCGTACAGCCCCATGGCGTAATAGGCACGTCCATGAGAGGCGAACATGAACGCTCCCACCAGCACCGCAGCCACGCCCAGGTATCGGTAGGCGCGCAGTGACGGCGCCGCCAGCAGCGCCACAACCCCGGCCAGCAGCAGCACCAGTCCGATGAACACCGAACCGATAAGCATGCCCGCCAACAACGCCGCCCCGCGTTCGGACTCCGCGGCCACGATTCCGGCCATCCGCAGGTATGGCCAGCCGTGGGTGCCCTGCCAGATGAGGGTCGGGATGGTGGCCACGACGGTGAAACCCGCCCCAATCCACAATTGCCGGCTGCGCAGCAGCACCCGCGGGCCGAGGACCGCCGCGCTCAGCAGTACCGCAAGCCATAGCGCCGGGATCAGGAATTTGGTCTGCATGCTGATCGCGGTGACGACTCCCGCCCACAGCAGCAGCCGATCGTCGGGCAGTCGTTCCCGGAGACTGCGGGTCCAGCGCACCAACAGCCAGCACACCACCGACCACAGCGCCGGATCGATGGCCGGTGTCTGCAGCCAGTGGGCCAGGATCTGGAACATCGCGGTGGCGTACGCGATGGCCGCGAGGGATTGTGTGAGGCGGCCGCCGCCGAACTCAGCGGCGATCAGCCCACACATCAACGTGCCAATTGCCACCGCAGCGGTCGCCGCCAGGCGCAGCACCCAGAGGGAGCCGGGCGCGATGTTGTCGGCGAGGCCCGCGATGAGGGGCACCAGCGGGGGCTGGTCAAAGTATCCCCACGACAAATGGTCGCGGCCCGCGACAACGAAGTAGGCCTCGTCGAAGAAGTACCCGTACCCCCTGCTGGCCCAACCGAATACGAGAGCGGTGATCGCGGTGATCGCTGTCAGTTCGGCGCGCGCCACCCGCACGGACGGTATGCCGGGGATGTCGTTGCCGTCGTCATACCGGGAATGGACCGCCGCCATAGCGAATTCACCATAGCCCTCATGCCATAGACTTCCGGCGTGCCGAGCACCAAGCAGTACAGCGATCCGTTGACTCGCAACGATATTGGACTCTTGGTCCTGCGTGTCGCGGTGGGAGCGACGCTGTGCTGGAGCGGGCTGAACATCGTGTTCGCCTCCGAGCAGTTCGCACAACTGGGCTCCTCGCCGATCCTTGCGCATCCCGATACGGCGGCTCGTGTGCTCGCAGGTGTCTACAGCATCGGGGGCGCCATGCTGGTCGCCGGACTTCTCACTCCCTTTGGCGCCAGTGCCGTGCTGGGTTCGATGCTTTACGTCGCAACCCAGACCTATGTGGCGCGAAACGACCTGTTGCAATCGGGCCCGGCCGTGCAGTTCCCCCTTGTGCTCGGCGCGGCAGCCATGGCGCTGCTGCTGTTGGGCCCGGGACGCATCTCTGTGGACGGGCGATTTGGCCGCGACGAGTGGCCTTCCGCGGTCTCATCGGTGCTGCTCATCGCCGGAATCGGGGGCGCGATCGCCGCGTGGGTGCTCATTAAGGGCACCAACCCGTTTTCTTAAGAGTTCAGCAAGGTCGCTCATGGTCTATGACCTGCGCCGATGCGTCTAGCGAAAATTGCCAGACTTTTCCGATTCGTAACTCAATGATTTCTTAATAGTGACCCCTACTGTTCAGTACATGACGAACGAGGAATTCGGTGCCACGGTCATCGAGATCGACTTCGAAGCCATCTACAGCGGCGAGATGCTGGTTGAGGGCGACAACTCGGAGCAGACCGATGAGTGGTTCCCGCTAGCCGTATAACGGCAGGTAGGCGAACCCCATAGGGGGACGCATCGGCGAGGCGCGTAGCGCATCGCATGCCGGGCCAAGTCCCGGATGTTTCTCACTCATCCATTCAGTTCTAGAGCGAGGGCAGTCACACCGACTGCCCTCGCTTTTTATTGAGGATCACGCCCGCGTGGGCTACTCAAGCTCTTCGGCGAGTTCCATCCACTGCACCTCGGCCGCGTCCTTCTCGGCGACGACGGCATTGAGTTCGGCGGTCAGCGTCACCACCCGGTCCGGGTCGGTGGCATGTTCAGCGAGCCGCTCATGCAACACAGCCTCTCGCTCCCCCAGCTTGGCAACGGACCGTTCGAGTCGTCCGAGCTCTTTTTGCGCGGCGCGCAGCGCCGCACCATCACGGCCACGATCGGGCGCCGGTTTGGTGGGGGCCGCGGTGGGTTGGACGTGCCGGCGCAGATACTCCTCGATGCCACCGGGCAGATTGGTCAGCTTGCCGTCACCGAACAGCGCCCACGTCGAATCACACACCCGCTCGATGAGATACCGGTCGTGGCTGACCACAACCAGGGTGCCGGCCCAGCCGTCCAGCAGATCCTCGACCTGCTGCAGGGTTTCGATGTCCAGGTCGTTGGTGGGCTCGTCGAGAAGAAGCACGTTCGGCTCTGCCATCAGCACCCGGGTCAGCTGCAGCCGGCGACGCTCTCCACCAGAGAGGTCGGCGACCGGCGTGCGTTGACGTGCCGGGCTGAATCCGAGCATCTCGGCAACCTGCGAGGCGGAAAGCTCCTTGTCTCCCAGCGTGATCCGCAATGCGATCGACTCGATCGCATCGAGCACCCGGATGTCGCCGGGCAGGTCGTCCAGCTCCTGGCGCAGCCAGCCGATGCTGACCGTCTTGCCTTCCTTGCGGTGTCCGGCCGCCAACGGCACCGCACCGGCAAGCACGCGCAGCAGAGTCGTCTTTCCGGATCCGTTGACGCCCACCAGGCCAATGCGCTCGCCCGGAGCCAGGCGCCAGGTCAGATCGCGCACCAATTCCTCACCGGCGGGTGTCGTCACCGTCGCGTCCTCAAGCTCGATGACGATACGGCCCAGGCGGCGACGCGCAAATGCGCTCAGCGCCACAGAGTCTCGCGGCGGCGGCACATCGGCGATCAGGGCCTCGGCCGCCTCGATTCGGTATCGCGGCTTGGACGTTCGCGCAGGTGGACCGCGCCGCAACCAGGCCAGCTCCTTGCGCGCGAGATTGCGGCGGCGCGCCTCCGCGGCATCGGCCTGCCGCCCTCGTTCGGCACGGGCGAACGTCCAGTCGGCATAACCGCCTTCATACGATTCGACGCTGCCGTCGACAACCTCCCAGGTGCGGGTGGCCACGGTGTCCAGGAACCACCGATCGTGGGTCACGACGACCAGCGCGGTGCGCCGCGCCAGCAGATGCTCGGCCAGCCACTGGACGCCTTCGACGTCCAGGTGGTTCGTCGGCTCATCGAGAATGAGCAGGTCCAGATCGCGAACAAGTGCGGCGGCGAGCCCCACGCGCCGCCGCTGGCCTCCGGACAGCTCATCCACGCGCCGATCGAGGCCGAGGGCCGCCACTCCAAGCCCTTCGAGGATCGAACGGATGCGCGCATCCCCGGCCCATTCGTGTTCAGCGACGCCCAGGGGCGCGATCACGACGTCGAATACCGTCTCGCCTTCAAGATCGTCGCGCTGGGTGACTACGGCTTGGCGCAGGTCACCGGTCCGGCTCACTCTGCCCTGATCCGCCGGTTCGACACCGGCGAGCACCTCCAGCAGCGTGGTCTTGCCGCCGCCGTTGAGGCCCACCACCCCGATGCGGTCTCCCGCTTGCACCCCCAGGCTGACGTTCGAGAGCAGCGGCTTGACGCCGTATGACTTCGAAACACTCTCGAGGTTGACGAGGTTGATGGGTTTAGCGGGGCTGGTCATGGCCTCCACAAACTACTCAGGCATTGGCAGCCCGCGCCACTTCCCTGCCCTGGTCCAGCAGACCTGCCCGCCGCAACGCGAACAGCGCCGCCGCGCACACCAGCCCGATCCCGGCCAGCGATACCCATAACAATGCCGGCTTGCCGTGCTGCTGGGTGTAGCCGAATATCGATCCGGTCAGCAGGTTCCCGGCCAAGATGCCGACGCCGACAATCGTGTTGTACAGCCCATAGTGCGTGGCCACCAACCTGTTGCGCGCCAACCTGACCACGGTGTCCATCTCGAAGGGGAAGGTCGCGATGGTGCCCACGGCCAGCAGGGCCGCCGCCAGCAGCAGCGCACCAACGGCAGCGAGTTGCCCTGCCGCCGCCGCTGTGGGTAGCAGCATCAGCGGCACAAAGGCTGCCGCGATGACCAGCATTCCGAGCACCAGGCTGCGGCTGGGGCCGAATCGCACGGAAAGCCACCCGGTGAGTCGCACCTGTCCGGCGATGGCGACCAATCCGGACACCACGAAGATGCTTGTCACCAACACCGTTTCAGACTTCTTGTCGCCGGTCAGCAGGGCCGCCTGGAACGGCAGCGCGAGATAGACCTGGAACGTCAGCACGTAGGAGCCGATCATGGCGCCGGAGAACAGCAGGAAGGCCCGGTTGGACACCACCGAACGCCAGTCGGCGAGCACCGGCTGGCGTTCCGCTTCCTGCTCGGTGCGGTTCGGCGGCAGCGCCATCAACTGGATGACCGTCAGGACCGCGAAAACCGCTGCGGCGACGGCGCAGGTGATCCGGAAGTCCCATGCCGTCAATGCGAGTCCAACGATCGGCCCGAACAGGATTCCCGCCTGGTAGAAGACGTTGAAGACAGCGAAGGCCTCCACCCGGCGTTCCCCGGAATCTGCTGCCAGGTAGGCGCGCACCGCGGGGTTGAACAGAGCACCCGCGAAACCCGTTGCCGCCGAGGCGATCAGTATCGCCGGCAGGGAGCCGACGAAGGCCAACATCAGGAATCCGCCGGTACGCAACAGACATCCCGCCACAATCAGCGGCTTGTATCCGAATCTGTCGGCCAGCGTGCCGCCGACCAGAAACATGCCCTGCTGAGAGAAGTTCCGGACACCCAGCACCAGCCCCACCATCCACGCGGCCAAACCCAATGGCCCGGCCAGGTATCCGGCGAGGTAAGGCATCAGCATGTAGAAGCCGACGTTGATGGCGAACTGATTCACCATCAGGATCTGGCTGGGCCGATCGAAAGACCGGAACTGGCGCAAGGTTTCGATCACGCCATTCTCCCGATCGGGTCGATCACGCGGGTCAGCCTGGTCCATCGATCCACCACCCGATCCGACGGATCGTCAATCACGTCGGGTTCCTGCGCCGGAGGGCGGTCCAACAGATCGTGGCTGCGGCAGTAGTCGTCATCGTAGATGGTGCCGTGGTAACGCATCGGACCGTCGGGGAAGATCGCCGCGACGCGGGATCCGGGAGCCGAGGTCCGTGCCACCCACCCCGCGACCAATGCCACTGCCCCGACGCTCCATCCGCCGCTGGCGTGGTACGCAGCGGCCAGGGTCCGGGCCGCCCAGACGGCCTCATTCGGTGCCACCCAATGCGCTTCGTCGAATGCGGCGTAGTCGACATTGCCCGGATAGATGCTCGACCCGAGGCCGCGCATCAGGCGTGAGCTGGCAGGCTGCCCGAAAATCGTGGAGCCGATGGTGTCGACACCTACCAGTCGCAGGTTCGGATTGTGTTCCCGCAGTACACGTCCCACACCCGAGGAATGTCCGCCGGTTCCCACCGAGCAGACCAGGGTATCCACGGTTCCCAGCTGGTCGATCAGTTCTTCCGCGAGCCCGCGGTAGGCATCGACATTGTCGGGGTTCTGGTATTGATCAGGGCACCACGAATCCGTTTCGGCGGCAAGTATTTCGGCGACACGATCTTTACGCGCCTGCTGCCATCCTCCGATCGGATGTGGTTCTGTGACGATCTCGACCCGAGCGCCGTAGGCGGTCAACATGCTGCGCACGATGGGCTCCAGGCCCGGGTCGGTGACGAGGGTGACCGGGTGCCGGTAGATGATTCCGGCCAGGGCCAGTCCCAGCCCCAGTGTTCCGCTGGTTGATTCGACGATCATGGCACCTGGCTTGAGTTCTCCCCGCGCCCTGGCCTGTTCGATCATGTGCAGCGCGGGCCGGTCTTTCATGCCGTTGGGGTTGTGACCTTCGAGCTTGGCCCAGAAGCCGGTGCCTGGCGTCGCGAATGGCTCCGATACCCACAGCACCGGGGTGTTGCCCACCAGTGTGTTGGGGTCGTGGAACTTAGGCCCTAGGTGTGTGCAGCTACGACGAGATGACAGAGCAATGCTGTTGTTCATTGAGAATCCCTGCGTGGGGGCCGCATGAGACGGCCGGGAAGCTGATGACGGCGTGCGGGCATTGCGGAACTCCGCTTTGCCCGAGGGACCGATCAGCGCCGAATGACGCAGAGTTTGGTGAGAATGTCGCGGCCCGTTCGGGCCCCGTGATAGCCGACGGCACGTGGTGGACCGCGCGAGAGGTGGGCGGCCACGGGCTGGAACACCAGCATGGCGAGAGCAAACGCGGCCAGCACGAACAGAATCCGCAGTGGATTGAAACCCCGGGCCAGTGCGACCAGCCCGTCTGCGGTCTGACATGCCATCTCATGGACCGCGTTGTCGAGGTGTGCATGGGTAGCCGACGGCCCGTGCCCCTGGAGTGCGGCGTGCGTCGCCTTATGGTGCGGCGCCTCGCCGCCACCGTGACCGACGGACACACAGTGCAAGATCGGCAGGGTCGCGACCGTTGCGACGAGGACCGCGACCAGCCACAGCCGCCCACGGCGACTCGTGCGGCGCGCTCCGGTCAGCATGACGCGAGGTTAGCACGATTTAACATACCCTCATGGGGTATGTGACCTGATCGCTATCTAACTGTGGTCAGCACTCAACGCTGACATGCATGACCCGGTAGTCCAGTACCTGAACCAGCGGACTGGTGGGATCGGCCACACGGATGCGCTGCCAGCGGTACTCCGACCGCCCCTCACGCACGGAGGTCGCAACGCATTCGGTCAGCGGTGCGCTGCCGCGCCGATTGATGACGACCTTGTCTCCCCGGGCCTTCAGGGATGTGATGACAACGTCGGCGTTCCCATGGTTCTTGGGACCGGCGTCGGCACGCGGTGTGCCAACAGCCATGAGTGCACCAGCGGCGGCCGCGGCCAAACAGAGGCCGCCGAGGCGGTGGAAGATGAGGCGTCCGTACATAACGATTCCCAACGTCTGCGCCACTTCGGTGTGGCGAGTCTTCACTGACAGCCGTATGCGGCAGCAGGACATATCCGCCGCAAGGGATTCATCAGCGCCGACTCACGCAGATCTGCTGCAGACGGGCTCGGCCGCCAACGACTGTGACACACGCACGACGGCGCGGCGGCGCACGTGGGACCACCACCCGCAAAGGGAGCAGCGAAACAGCCAGGGTCACGACCAGTGCCGCCGCCCATAGCATTCGGAATGCGTTACCGGATCGGACTTTTCCGGCGATCACATCGAAGATCTGGCTGGTGAAGTCCTGAGAGGCCCGGCCGATGTGCTGGCCCACACCCTCAACCGCGTCAGACGCGGACGCAGCGAGCTGGTGCGAGACGACCGGGAGCGCCGCATCGGCCATCACCGTGCAGTGCAGTACCGGCAGTGCGGCGATCACGCCTGCGACAAGCACGGCGATCCATCGAGATCGCGACGAACCCCTGGTTTTCACCACGTCGCCTCGGCCAGCGCACGGGCACCCGACACGACGCGGACCCGCCACACCGGTTGCAGTTCACCACTGGACGGCAACACACCCCGACCGTAGCACGCAATTCGCTTAAAATACCCCTACGGGGTATACATATCATCATGACAACGGGCAATTCACCACTGCTTGGCCGCCGCGAGCTCCTCCGTCTGGGCATGACGGTGGCCGCAGCCGGATTTCTCGCGTCCTGCACCAGGAACCCCTCCGGAACCGCGACACCACAACGCGTTAAACCTGATTCAGCCCGGGTCGCCGCAGTGGAAGCGGCCCGGCGACCCCAGGGGGCCGCGGTCAGACAGTTCGCTCTGAACGCCGGACCCACTCAGCTCGACCTCGCCGGAACCCAGGTGCAGACGTGGGCATACGGAGGGCGGGTACCCGGCCAGGAGATCCGTGTTCGCAAGGGTGAAATCCTGCGTGTGCAAACTGTCAACAACCTCCCGGCGCCCACCACCGTGCACTGGCACGGGCTCGCCCTGCGCAACGACATGGACGGCGTGCCCGGCCTCACTCAGCCGGAAATACCGCCGACCGGAGTGTTCGATTACGAGTTCGCGGTGCCCCACGCGGGCACGTACTGGTTCCACCCCCATGTCGGTACGCAGATCGATCGCGGACTGTACGCGCCGCTGATCATCGAGGACCCCGATGAGCGCACCGCGTACGACGAGGAGTTGGTGGTGGCGCTCGATGACTGGATCGACGGCACCGGTACCGATCCCGACCAGGTGCTCGAAGGGCTACGCGCCAAGGGCATGCCCCCGATGGATCATTCGATGATGGGAGGCATGGGATCGGACCCGACCGCGCCGCTGGGGATGGACGCCGGCGATGTGAAGTACCCCCACTATCTGATCAATGGGCGGGTGGCTGCCGATCCGCAGGCCGTCACCTATCGCGCCGGACAGCGGGTGCGGTTGCGCATCGTCAATGCAGGCGGCGATACGGCATTCCGGGTCAGCATTCCCGGCGTGCCGATGACGGTTACCCACACCGACGGCTTCCCGGTGCAACCCTTCCAGGCCGACACCATCCTGGTGACCATGGGCGAGCGGGTCGACGCCGTCGTCACCATCCCTGGTTCGTCGGTGCCGCTGGTGGCCGTACCCGAGGGCAAAGATGGCTTCGCCCAAATGATTCTGCGTTCCGGAGATACCCCGGTGCGCGGGCGCGCCGAAGATACCGCGATGCTGATGAAGTCGCAGGTGCCGCTGGACACCGCGACACTCAGCGCTGCCCCCGAGGTTCAACTGAGCCAGCGCAATGCGGACGTCATTCACGATGTGCGGTTGGCCGGTCCAGTCGGCAAGTACACCTGGACCATCAACGGCAAGACCTACGATCCACGCGACGGGCTGCCCGTACGTGAGGGCCAACGGGCACGGCTACGTTTCGTCAACGACTCGATGATGTTCCACCCCATGCATCTCCACGGGCACACCTTCTCGGTCCGAGATGCGAAGGGGACATACCGCGCCCGCAAAGACACGGTCCTCGTCGCCCCCATGAAGACCGTCGAGGTGGACTTCGATGCCGACAATCCCGGGCAGTGGCTTACCCACTGCCACAACATCTATCACGGCGAAGCCGGAATGATGGCGGTCGTGTCCTACGTGCAGGACTGACGCGCGGCAGATCCTCTGCAGCACTGCATAGCGACCTTCACGGAGAGCAAGATTGCTACCCTCGCAGAGAGATATACGACCACGTGAAGGGAGTCCCGGTGGCAAGTGAAGGTGCAGTTCGCCCCGAGGACGTTCTGTCCGACGCCGACAACTCAACCACCGTCGACGGACTCACCGTACGGAAGGGCACAGTTGCAGCATTCATCGCGAATGCCAAACTCTTAGAGACCACTGCCGAGTCAGATCCACGGCGCGCAGCCATCGAAAGCGAACTCCGAAACCTAGCGCCGGCCGTGCGTGCAGTCGGTCTCCTCGACGTATTCACACCGCGCTCGGAATTCATCACTTCGATCCTGAACGAGACGGCAGCGGATTAGTCGAATGCCCGGATCGAAACTCATCGTGCGCACATGTCCACGACGAGTCATACCCCGAACTTGGCACGCGCCTCGTCGGTGACCGGGGTGAACAGATTGACGAGATTCCCGTCGGGATCCCGGAACAGCAGGGCGCGGTTCCCCCACGGCATCGTTGTCGGTTCGGTGACCACATCGGCGAGACGCTCGCGAAGCCGGGCGAATTCGGCGTCCACGTCATCCACGATGAACTCGAGAATGGCTGTGCGATTCGCAGCCGGCTCGGCAGATCCCCGCCCGAACAGCGGGACAGTTTTCTCGCTGCCGATCGCCAGCGTGCCGACCGGTGTCGGAATCTCCGCGAAGAGTTCATTCCCCCAGACGGCCACTGCTTCGGTGACCATCTCATAGAACGTGACCAACCGATCGACGTCGGCTGTGATGATTCGTGTCGAAACGAATCTCATTGGTAGACCTCCTGGGAATGCCGCCGATGATCGGCGGACAGCGCGGTGAGCCAGATGCTAGGTGCGGACCCCGACAAGTCCGGGAAACTGGAACCATCTGATCGAAAGAAAGGCCTCCATGAGTGACATGGATCTGCGAAGCGCGCTCGAAGCCCACTGGGCGGCTTCCGACGCGAACGACTTCGATGCGGAACACCGCGTCTATCGAGATGATGCGGTTCTCGAATACCCGCAGTCTGGTGAGCGAATTCGTGGGCGCGCCAACATTCAAGCCTCGCGTGAAGCTCAGCCGAACAGGAAACGGTTCACCGTGCGACGGATCACCGGTGGGGGCGATCTATGGGTCAGCGAGCTCATCGCGACGTACGACGCTAAGCCCTTTCATGTTGTGAGCATCATGGAGTTCGAAGACGGCGAGGTGATCCGCGAAACGCAGTACTTCGGCGAGCCCTTCGAACCCGGACCAACCCGCGCTCAATGGGTTGAACCCATCGGGTGAATTCGATCGCGCTCGGCGCCTGGCTTGATCCCCCAAAGCGTTGAAGCGTGACCGTGCGTGGCCCTACGGTCGAAGGGTGGCAGAGGAACCAGAGACCGAGACCATCTATAGGGACCCGTTCTCAGCTGAGTTCGAGAGGCGCAAGAACCACCTTGAGGCGCTCCCGGGGTATCGCCTCAAGCTCGACCTCGAAGCCCTCAATCGATGTTCTTACACCTTCGGCCGAAACGCTGAGGAATTGTCCAGGCATGTTGGACAGTTCCTGCTTTCGCAGACCACTTTTGCTCGCGAGCTGTCCGACGAGTACGTCAACGAACTTGTTCGGTTGCTCCACAACTACCTCACGTCGATAACGACTCTGATTGACGCACAGCGAGTACTCATGCGGCATCGGTGGCCGTCGGCGAAAAAGGGTGAGTACTCGGAGTTCGAGACAACGGACTATGCAGCACAGTTGAAAGCCACGTTCGAGAGCGGCGAAGCCGAGTTCATGCAGAAGCTGCGGAACTACTGCACGCATTATTCGATTCCAGTTCCCGGCTTGGGTACGAGCATGTCCTGGGAAGCTGGCGGCCCGGTGATCCGTGTGAACACCTTGCAGCTCTCCCGCGACGAGTTGTTGCGCTGGGACGAATGGCGAGCAGCCGCAACGGCGTATCTCCGCGCACAGCCAGATCGCTTTGACTTCGCGCCGATCATCGAACGCTACATGGCAGGAGTGCGCGTCTTTTATCAGTGGTTCTGGGAGCAAGTGAACGCGCGCAGCGCCCACCTCACCACCGAGCTAAACGCCAAGGCAACAGAGGTGCAGTTCTGGTACGACGAACACAACCTGCGGCCAGATTGGCTGTTCAAAGGTGATGGGGTGCCGCCGTCCGATTGGAACGGTCGTCTTGAACGGGCCAAGCTTCGCATCGCTCGCTTCCAGCATGGGACGCAAGGCTTCCGGGTTTCCATAGTCGATTCAGACGGTTGTGTCGATCTTGGCGCTTCAGACTGGAACCCCCTGCCGAGGTAAGCAATCCGACAGAAGCCCGAGCCGGGACGCCGCGAGCGAACTACGGTGGAGACCAGCGGCAGCTGGCACAAGATCACCGTCGCCATCTGGCCACCAAAGGGCTAGGCCCTTTCTCGTGCTCAGGGCCTCATCGCCGCACTGGAGACCGGGACGTGCCGTATCGCGGGCCAGCTGTCCGACCTGGAGGCTGACATGCTCGGCCGGGAAGCCGGACAGCACCAACCAGACTCGGTAGCAGCGGCGACCATCGTCTTAGAAACTCTGGCCACGACAGCCGGAGCACAGATCACCTTCGTAGTTCCTACCGGACGCCTTTCCGGCAGCAGGGGCCTAGCACTAGTAGTGCCGATCAACAGCGGATACATCCCGTGGGTGCGGCGTATCGGCGGGCTGTGAGCAGGTCAACCACCCCACTGCTAAGGGGGCTAACGCCGAGCATCGGGGGATCAGGGATTGTCGTACCGGCGAGGCGAAATAGTCGCCATGACACTCACACCCGAAGTTCGGACCACGCTTAGAGCGGCAATGGAGATCTGCGACGAAAACAACGATGACAACGGTGGCGGTGCCGATTACAGCGCCGTTGCGGCGACGATCGGGACCGACGAATAGGTGGTACTACGGGAGCTAATGCCGAGCATCGCAACGTATTTCGAGGATGAACTACCGGGTGATGATGGGACCGTCATCGTTAGGTGGCCGAAGGACGAAGCACGGCAACTGATAGAGAGCAAATAGCGCGCCCGTGCGTTGCCGACGGACCACGCTGCTACCTGCCGGAGCTGTCCGAACCGCTCACCGACTGACCCGATCCCAGCAGGTCTGATCTGAATATCGATAGGGCACGCGTTCGTGTCGCACTGCGCCTAGCGGTTGGTATCTGGCGCATTGCGCGGTGTGAGACACCATGGCCCATAGGAAATCCCGACACCATGGCGCGTGGGGCCGAACCGACGCTTGCGATCCACATACTTCACCACTGGCCGTGCTCTGTGGCAGTGTTTAAGACTCTCCAGAGCAATCGGCGCTAGTTCAAACTCGTAGGTACGGCCGTGGTTCCGCCCCAGGACAGTCGGCTCGAAAGCGGTCCTCTGATCATCACGAAGGATCTCCCTGTACTCCCCCCGCTCCAGTTCCGGCAACTCGGTCACCTCGACGGCCATTCCACTTCCATGGATAGAGCCCATGACGTGAATACTCGGCGACCTACCAGACTCACACTCGAATTCCCATAGAACAGCCAAGAGTTGCGTCTCAGCGTTTCCGGTATTGCTCACCACGACTCGCGTCGACCACCCGGTCAGCACTCCCGAGGTGAACTCAGCCGTGACCCGCTCGTCTTCAAGTACTAGATGCGGACGGTCCCACCAGTTGAGCTTGACTTGCCAGCCAAGCGATAGAAGTGACAGGACGATGGCGATCGACGACATGACGTACTGCCCTGTCGCCATTCACGCACCGTCACTACTAAGCGCGACCACGATGTCGGATGCCATCCATCAAGCGTGACAGATGTTTCACCAGGTCAGCGGTATCACGCGCTGAGTGTTTCTGATTGATCGCGGACGCTAATCCGGTGTGACCGATGAACACTTGTGGAGAGGCCTGAAGGCTCCTCAACAGCCGATCATGCTTGTCTTTGATCAAGCCCGTTTCGCAAGCCAAGACGAGACCTGCGACTTGAATGGCTCCAAGCGCTGATACGCGTTGCGCGCGAACGAGACCTGCCACTCAAAATCGGCCTGTTGGATCTCTGCGTGGATGTGAATGTAGTTCCGGGCGGTGTAAAAGCCTTTAACCTCTCGCCCGAGGGACTCGTCGAGAATTCCAAGTTCCACAGCCGCTGCAACCTTGCTATCGAACCGAATTTTTGACTCTTGCGCGCGGCGCGTCGCCAGTACTGCCCCGACTATGTCGTTGGCGTCCTCAGCATCGAGGCGACGAATGCGGTCCATAATGTGGCCCGGTAACAGACGTTGGACCAGCCCACGGTACTCATTGAGGCGCTGAACTATTGGTTCGTCGGCCGCTTCAACAAACAGAAGGTGATGGACGGATGCCTCGTAGATCGAGGCATACTGCTGAACCTGCAACTGCACCTGCGCCTGTCTCGCCCACTGCTCGTCAATCCTCAGCCCTTCCCAGAGCTTGTATAAGCATCTCGCAGCGTAGAACTCTTGTCCGAGTCGACCACGAAGATCGGAATCGCCAATAAAATCGAAGTAGCTGACGTGCCAGGCAAGGTCGCCCGGCAAGTCGGCGAGTGCATAGTTCACAACTTCTGAGCGGGTGGATTCGGGGAGGGGCATAGCGCTACTTCTTCGGCTGCTGATCAGACGTTGAAGCGGAACTCCACCACGTCGCCGTCGACCATGACGTAGTCCTTGCCTTCCATCCGCACCTTCCCGGCAGCCTTCGCCGCGGCCATCGAACCGGCTTCGACGAGATCCTCGTAGGACACCACCTCGGCCTTGATGAAGCCCTTCTCGAAGTCGGTGTGGATGACCCCGGCCGCCTTGGGCGCGGTGTCTCCCTGATGAATCGTCCACGCCCGCGCCTCTTTTGGCCCGGCGGTCAGGTAGGTCTGCAGCTTGAGCGTGTGGAATCCCGCATGCGCCAACGCATCCAGACCCCGTTCGCTCTGCCCGATCGACTCCAGCAGCTCGGCAGCGGACTCCTCGTCCAGCTCCTGCAGCTCGGACTCGATCTTCGCGTCCAGGAACACCGCATCGGCGGGGGCCACCAGCTCCCGCAGCTGAGCGACCCGCGCGTCGTCACCGAGCACCGACTCGTCGGCGTTGAACACGTACAGGAAGGGCTTGGTGGTCATCAGGTTCAGCTCGCGCACCACCGACCAGTCCTGCCCCGTCGAGAACAGCGTCTTGCCGCTGTCGAGGACCTCCTGAGCGGCCTTGGCAGCGTCGGCCAGTGGCTGACGGTCCTTCTTGGTCTTGGCTTCCTTCTCCAGCCGCGGCACCGCCTTCTCCAGCGTCTGCATGTCGGCGAGAATCAGCTCGGTCTCGATCACCTCGATATCGGCGGCCGGATCGACGCGGCCGTCCACGTGCACGACGTCGTCATCGGCGAATACCCGCACCACCTGACAGATGGCATCGCATTCACGGATGTTGGCCAGGAACTTGTTCCCCAGCCCGGCCCCTTCGGAGGCACCCTTGACGATTCCGGCGATGTCCACGAACGTCACGGTCGCGGGCAGGGTCCGCGCCGAGCCGAATACCTCCGCCAGCTTGTCCAGGCGCGGGTCCGGCAGCGGCACCACGCCCTCGTTCGGTTCGATGGTCGCAAACGGGTAGTTGGCCGCCAGCACGTTGTTGCGCGTTAGCGCGTTGAACAGCGTCGACTTTCCGACGTTCGGCAGACCAACGATTCCCAAGTTCAGGCTCACGAGATGGTGAGTCTACGGACCCCGGTAGATAAGAATGCTCAGGTGACCTTTTCCACCAAGCGGATCTACGAGACTCCCGACCCCTCGGACGGTTATCGCGTGCTGGTCGACCGGCTGTGGCCGCGCGGCGTGAGCAAGGCTGCCGCGCAGGTCGACCTCTGGTTCAAGGACATCGCCCCAAGCCCCGACCTGCGGGTCCGCTGGCACCACGCCCCCGCTGAAGAGTGGAGCACCTACGCCGACGAGTACCGCACCGAGCTGGCTACCAACCCGGCAGTGGACACCGCCCACGAGCTTGAACGCGAACACGGCACCGTCACGCTGCTCTACGCCGCCAAGGACCCGGAGCACAATCACGCGATCGTGCTGCGGGATTTCCTCAGCACGTGATGTCGACGTGCATCACGCGATGAGTCGACAGGATCGATCCACCCCAGCTAGTCCCCGGCGCATTGATCGACGCCCCCGGCGCCAATAACCTGCCGGGCCGCACGGCGGTCGCCTTGCAGTCCGCCATGGGACCACTGCCCACGCGGTTGATCACGACGACGTTCCCGCGGGCCTCCAAGTCGGCGATGACGTCGGCAGCAGGGTCGCCGTCGGGACCGGCCTGCGCCGTCGGCGCGGTGAGAAGTGTCGCTGCTACCGCCAGCGTGGATACCGCAAAACGAGAAATCATGGATGCTCCTGTGTAGAACCGCGCTATCGCGGCATGACTGATATGGGGTCGGGTTAACCGACCCCGTCAGCACCGATTTACACAGCCTTTGAGCAACACCATCCGGCCCGATTGTCCGGTAATCCGTTGCAGCACAGGCGATCCCCGAGTCGCGGTGAGCAGCACGTAGCGCACCACGAACCCCAGCACCAGCAGCATCGCCCCCGCGAGAACCCCGCGGCACATCTTGGCGATCTGCACCACCTGCGCGAAGGCATCGACCTGAGGGGCATCCGCCGGCGCCGCACTCGCACCGTCCGGGTCGACGGCGTGCGTCATCGCCGTTGCCTGGCCCATGACACTTCCGGGATTCACTCCGACGAAGCACACCACACCCACGACAACGGCTAATGCGATAACCCTTAGGGGGTAATCGTATGACCGCATGCCCCGCACACTAGCTCATGATTTGCCCCCGTGCCGAGATCTATACACCCGGTGGTTACGAGAAATTAACTTAACGCCCGCCGCCGAGCTATTGCTCCCGCGGAATAAGAGCCCACAACACCAGGTAGGCCAGCACCTGCGGCCCGGGAAGCAGGATCGACGCGACCGTGAGCACCCGGACGATCGTGACATCCCATCCGAAGCGCTGCGCGATTGCCGCGCACACCCCGCCGATCATCTTCCCCGCGCGGGGCCGTCGCAGTGCAGTAGTCATAAGTTCACCGTAGGCGGCCGAAACGTCCAGGCGCATCAGGGAAGCCCCTGATCTTTCCCTGGTCTTCGCGGCTCAGCATGCCAGGTCCACGTAGTAGGTTCCGTGGTCCAGCACCTTCTGAACCGACTTGCGGTGGGCGCCGACAGGATGCTCTTCCCGGTACACCGAGGTGCCCTGCCGCACCCCAGTTACCACGCAGTCCTCCAATGGCCACGTACCCGTTCGGTTCAGCATGACGTAATTTCCTTGTTCTTCAAGGGAACTGATCACAGTCTCGGGGTCGCCATAGTCCTTCGGGCGTGCCTGCGCGACGTCCGCCAGTGCCACCGCCGCAATCGGGAACACCACGAAGGCACCCAAAGCCTTTGTAAACAACGCTGTTTTGGTCATACCCAACGCTATGAACCAAAGACCGCGAAAGACATCAGGGATGGCCCCGATCTATCCCTGAACTTGAACAGACACTCGATGTACAACAGGGCGCCACAGCGGGGACCTAAGGTAACGCGCATGGCCACCGCCGCAGAGCCCCAGGACCTGACTCCCCCACCCGGCGTCGAACTGCTGCGGACCGACCCCGACCTTCCACCCGTCGGCGTCATCGACAATCGGGCACCCTCACCCACGTCGCGTGTGGTGCTGGTGTTGGTGGCATTACTGGGAGCCTTCGCCTGGACGATGATCGCGCTGCTGCGCGGGGAACACGTCAACGCGGTGTGGTTTGTCGTCGCCGCGATCTGCACCTACCTCATCGCCTACCGGTTCTACGCCAAGCTGATTGAACGCAAGCTCGTCAGACCGCGTGATGACCGCGCCACCCCGGCCGAGACGCTCGACAACGGCAAGGACTTCGTCCCCACCGACCGGCGGGTGCTGTTCGGTCACCACTTCGCCGCCATCGCCGGAGCAGGCCCGCTGGTCGGCCCGGTGCTGGCCGCGCAAATGGGGTACCTGCCCGGAATCATCTGGATTGTCGTCGGCGTCGTGCTAGCCGGGGCGGTCCAGGACTACCTGGTGCTGGTGATCTCGACCCGGCGCGGCGGCCGCAGTCTGGGCCAGATGGCCCGCGACGAGATGGGCACCGTCGGCGGTGTCGCCGCGATGGTGGCCATCTTCGTCATCATGATCATCCTGATCGCGGTGCTGGGCCTGGTCGTCGTCAACGCCCTCGGCGAAAGCCCCTGGGGCGTGTTCTCCATCGCGATGACCATCCCCATCGCGCTGTTCATGGGCGTGTATCTGCGTTACCTGCGACCCGGCAAGGTCAGTGAGGTGACCGTCATCGGTGTCGCGCTGCTGCTCGCCGCGATCATCTCCGGCCGCTGGGTTGCCGAATCGGGCTGGGGCGAAACACTGTTCAGCCTCGACAAAACCACCATCGCCTGGCTGATGATGTTCTACGGGTTCGCCGCCTCGGTGCTGCCGGTGTGGCTGCTGCTCGCGCCCCGCGACTACCTGTCGACCTTCATGAAGGTCGGGACCATCGCGATGCTGGCCCTGGGCATCCTGATCGCCCGGCCGGTGGCGCAACTGCCGGCGGTCAGCGAGTTCGCCTTCAACACCTCGGGCCCGGCCTTCGCCGGATCGCTGTTCCCGTTCCTGTTCATCACCATCGCCTGCGGGGCGCTCTCGGGCTTTCATTCGCTGATCGCCTCGGGGACCACACCCAAACTGCTGGAGAAAGAGAGCCAGGCCCGCTTCATCGGATACGGCGGCATGCTCACCGAGTCCTTCGTGGCCGTCATGGCACTGGTCACCGCGGCGATCCTCAACCAGCACTTGTACTTTGCGATCAACGCACCCACCGCGGCCACGGGCGGCACCGCCGAAACCGCGGCCGCCTACGTCAACGCATTGCCGATCGGCGGGCCCGACATCACCGGTGCTCAGCTGACCCAAACCGCCAAGGACATCGGCGAGACCTCGATCGTCTCGCGCACCGGCGGCGCCCCTACCCTGGCCATCGGGATCTCGCACGTCATGTCGGATGTATTCGGCGGCAGCGGGTTCAAGGCGTTCTGGTACCACTTCGCGATCATGTTCGAGGCGCTGTTCATCCTCACCACCGTCGACGCAGGCACCCGAGTTGCCCGGTTCATGCTGTCGGATTCCCTGGGGAACCTGGGCGGCCCGCTGCGCCGCTTCAAGGACGCCTCCTGGCGGCCCGGGGCGTGGATCTGCTCGGCGGTCGTCGTCGGCGGCTGGGGCTCGATCCTGCTCATGGGCGTCACGGACCCGCTCGGCGGTATCAACACCCTGTTCCCGTTGTTCGGCATCGCCAACCAGCTGCTGGCGGCGATCGCCCTGACGGTGGTGCTGACGGTCGTCGTCAAACAGCGGCTCTACAAGTGGGCCTGGATTCCCGCTGTCCCCCTGGCCTGGGACCTGATTGTCACCATGACCGCGTCCTGGCAGAAGATCTTCTCGTCGGATCCCGCGGTGGGCTACTGGAAGCAGCACCAGCTGTACGCGGACGCCCGCGACGCGGGTCTGACGACGTTCAAGACCGCCAAGACGCCCGAGGCCATCGACGCCGTGATCCGAAACACGTTTGTGCAGGGAACGCTGTCGATTGTCTTCGCCTCGTTGGTGTTGGTGGTTGTCGCGGCCGCCGCCTGGACGTGTCTGCGCGCGGTGCGGGCCGGAGGTCTGCCGACCACCGAGGACGACGATGTTCCGTCCCGGCTTTTCGCACCCAGCGGCTTCCTGCCCACCGATGTGGAGAATGAAGTCGAGAAGCAGTGGGCAGCACGTGAACTCGCCGGGACCCGGACATGAAGCTGATCAAGGGGCTGGTGTGGTGGTTCACCTCCGTCATGGGCGACCACGACTACCAGCGGTATGTCGAGCACCTACGGCGCCGCCATCCGGGCGCTCCGGTGCCCACCGAGGCCGAATTTTGGCGCACGCGGTACGCCGATGCGGACGCCAATCCGTCGGCGCGATGCTGCTGACACAAGCACGCTGACGGGCACCGTTACCGAACATCCGGCTCGGCACCGGTACCTTTCAACATGTGACAGGTCAACGCGCCCGCTCATCGGTGGAAGCCGATCACCGGTCGGCGCATCCCGATATCCCGGGTGTGCCGTGGTGGGGCGCAATCCTGATCGCGGTCGCTGGCACCGCGCTCGGTTTCGCAATTGACGCGATGGCCAATGGTGAGAAGCTGACCGGCGCGTTCGCCGGCTGCTACGCGGCGGGATGCGTCCTGGCGGTTTTCGCGGTGCGGTATTCATCGATCTTCACCGCCATCGTGCAGCCGCCGCTGATCCTGTTCGCGAGCATCCCGATGGCCTACATGATCATGTCGAAGGGACCGGCCGATGGCATCAGGAACATGGCCATCACCACCGGGTACCCACTGATCGAACGCTTCCCGCTGATGATCAGCACCGCGTTGGGCGTGCTGATCATCGGAGTGGTGCGCTGGTACTGGGGAATGTTCACCAGTAAGCCCGCCAAAGAAAAGACGGCCAAGCCCAAGGCCGCGAAGACCACCAAGGCCGCCAAGCCGAGGACGTCGTCACGGACCCGGGTACAGGCGCTGGTCGATGCCGAGGCCGACACCACGGGCAGGAGCGCGGGAACAACTACGCGAACCCGCCGTCCCCGCCCCGACGAGGCCGCCGCGCGGACACGCCACGGACGGCACGAGTCCGGCACGCGCCGCCGCCCCGCCCACGATTCCGAACCCGTCTCGCGGCGGGCATCGGCGGTCGGCACCCCGTGGGAAGACGAGCGCCCGATGCGGACCGAACGCCGTCCCGCGCGTCGGGCCCGCGACGAATACGACGACTACGGGTATGAACCGCGGCCCCGCTACCGGGAGCCCCGCGCAGAACCCACGCGTGAGCCGCACCGCCCCGCGGTCAGGTACAGAGATGAGCGTCCACCGGCCCCACGGCGCCGTCCAGAGCGATACGACGACGCCTGGGACTACGACCGCTAGCGGGAACCTAGCGCCGCGAGGCCCGCAGCTCGCGCGGCAGCGCGAACACCAGCGTCTCGTTGGCGGTGGTGACCGGCTGCACCTGGCCGTATCCGTGCTCCGCGAGCCGTTCCAAGACCCCGCGCACCAGCACCTCCGGCACCGAAGCACCCGAGGTGACGCCAACCGTCGTCACACCCTCAAGCCAGGCCGGGTCGATGTCCTCGGCGTAATCAACCAGGTAGGAAGCGTTGGAGCCCGCGCCGAGCGCGACCTCAACCAACCGCACCGAGTTCGACGAGTTGCGCGAGCCGACGACAATCACCAGTTCACATTCGGGAGCCATCGCCTTCACCGCCACCTGGCGGTTCTGCGTGGCGTAGCAGATGTCATCGCTGGGCGGGTCCTGCAGCGTCGGGAAACGCTCGCGCAGGCGCTGGACCGTCTCCATGGTCTCGTCGACGCTCAGCGTCGTCTGGGACAGCCAGATGACCTTGTTCTCGTCACGCACGGTGACGTTGTCCACCGAGCTGGGGCCGTCGACCAGCTGCACGTGATCGGGGGCCTCACCGGCTGTGCCGATGACTTCCTCATGGCCCTCGTGACCGATCAGCAGGATGTCGAAGTCGTCGCGGGCGAACCGCTTGGCCTCCTGATGCACCTTGGTGACCAGCGGGCAGGTGGCATCGATGGTCTTCAGATTGCGCGCGGCGGCGTCCTGGTGGACGGTCGGCGCGACACCGTGCGCAGAGAACACGACGATCGCGCCCTCGGGCACCTCATCGGTCTCATCGACGAAGATCGCACCCGCCTTGGCCAGCGTGTCCACCACATATCGGTTGTGCACGATCTCGTGCCGCACGTAGACGGGGGCGCCGTGCTTCTCCAGCGCCCGCTCGACGGTCTCCACCGCACGATCGACCCCAGCGCAGTAGCCGCGCGGCTCAGCCAGCAGCACGCGCTTGCTCGTCGCCGGGCCGACGACGGTGCTCACCATCCCCGGAGTGCCCATATCGACTGCAGCCATAGTCACCAGCTTACGGCCCAGCCTTTCGCTGCACGACCGACGTAAGGCAAGCTTGGACCTATGATTCGTCCTCCGTTCGGCGTCCGGTTGCTTCTTGGGGTCGCCGCCACCGTTCTTGAAGAGACCCGCAAGCTGCCGCAGGCGGTGCTGACCTATCCCATGACGGCCGCCAGCCAGACCGTGCAGAACTTCATGCGGTTCCAGCAGACCGTCACGGAATTGGCCATCAAGGGCGACGAGACCTGGGAAAACATCTTTCCGCCCACCGAGGAGCAGCCGGAGTGGGCGACCTTCGACGAGGACATCGACGAGCTCGATGCACCCGAACCCGACGAGACGCAGGCCAACGCCGTCTACGAGGACGCGGCCGAGCGGATGACCCAGGGCCGGTTTGCGCTGTACTCCTCCGAACCCGCAGCGCCGTCGGATTCCGAACCCGAGGCAACCGCACCGGCCCCCGAGGCCGCGCCGGTAGCCGCGAAGGCCGCACCGCGTAAGGCGCCCGCGAAGAAGGCTGCCGCCAAGAAGGCCCCGGCCAAAAAGGCAGCCCCGGCGGCACCGTCCGAGGCGGCGGACCCGAATGCTCCCGATGTCGTCGTCGAGCTCGGCTATCACGACCTGACGCTGGCGCAGCTGCGGGCGCGGTTGCAGTCGCTGTCCGTGAGCGAGCTCGAAGAACTGCTGACCTACGAAGACGCTCACAAGGCACGCGCGCCGTATCAGACCTTGCTCGCGAACAGGATCACCCGCGCCGCTGCCCGTGGCTGATCCGGGGACAAGCCCCGAGAACCCGTGGCCGGTCCGGGCCGTTGCCACCCGGGTGGCCAAGTGGATCGACCGCCTGGGCCAGGTGTGGGTGGAAGGTCAGCTGACGCAGATCGATGTGCGGCCCGGCAGCAAGACCGTGTTCATGGTGCTGCGCGACCCGGCCGCCGACATGTCGCTGACCGTGACCTGCCCGCCCGACATGGTGCGCAACGCCCCGGTGAAGCTGACCGAAGGCACCCAGGTGGTGGTGTGCGGTAAACCAACCTTCTACACGGTGCGCGGCTCATTTTCTTTGCGGCTCAGCGAGATCCGTGCGGTAGGTATCGGCGAGCTGCTGGCCCGGATCGAGCGGCTGCGTCAGCTGCTGGCCGCCGAGGGGCTGTTCGACGCGCGACTCAAGCGCCCGGTCCCGTTCCTGCCGTCCCGCATCGGCCTGATCACGGGCCGGGCCAGCGCCGCTGAGCACGATGTGACCTCGGTGGCCTTGTCACGTTGGCCCGCAGTGCAATTTACGGTGCGCAACACCCCCGTGCAGGGCCCACACGCGGTCGCCGAGATCGTGGCCGCGCTGCAAGCACTGGACGCCGACCCCGCGGTGGACGTGATCGTGCTGGCCCGCGGCGGTGGCAGCGTGGAGGATCTGCTGCCGTTCTCCGACGAGACTCTGTGCCGCGCGATTTCGGCGTGCCGCACCCCGGTGGTCAGCGCCGTCGGGCATGAGCCGGACAACCCGCTCTCCGATCTGGTGGCGGACCTGCGCGCGGCCACACCCACGGATGCGGCCAAGAAACTGGTACCCGACGCGGCGGCCGAGCAGGCGTTGATTCTGGACCTGCGGCGCCGTTCGGCTCAGGCATTGCGCAACTGGGTGCAGCGCGAGCAGCGCGGGCTGGATCAGGTACGCAGCCGGCCGGTGCTGGCCGATCCGCTCCGGATGGTCACCGTGCGCCAGGACGAAATCGCCGTCGCGCGAACGGCATTGCGCCGCGATATGAAGCGGCTGGTGGAATCCGAATCGCAACGGGTGGGCCACTTATCGGCGCAGCTGGCCACGCTGGGACCGGCCGCTACCCTGGCCCGCGGCTACTCGGTGGTGCAACGGGTGCGCGACGATGGCACGGTGGAGGTGCTGCGGACGGTGACCGATGCACCCGCAGGGGCATCGCTGCGCGTGCGCGTTTCCGATGGTGCCGTGACCGCAACCGTGACAGGAGAATCGTCATGACCAATCCCGCCGAACTCGGTTACGAGCAGGCGCGCGCCGAGCTCATCGAGGTCGTGCAGCAGCTCGAACAGGGCGGCCTGGATCTGGACACCTCGCTGGCGCTCTGGGAACGTGGTGAGGCACTGGCCAAACGCTGCGAGGAGCACCTGGCGGGCGCACGCAAGCGCATCGAGGACGCGCTGGACTCCGAGTAGGCGTCCGCGAGCCTTAGGCCGTGTCCGACGCGGATGCGGGAGTGACCAGGCCGGCGAGGAGTTCGGAGAACATCGATTCGATCGTCGCTTCGATCGACACGGCCAGCGTGTCATGAACCGAACTGACGGAGTATGTGCGCAGTTTGACTAGCAGCGTGAGCAATTCGCGGATCTGTGCGTCGTCGAGTTGTTTCCCGCCGGATTCGAGGCGCGCCGTCACCATCTGCGCTCCCGACTCCACCAGGATGCGGCTGATCTCCTCGATATGTGGCAGTACCTTTTCGTACACGTCGATCTGCTGGTCCAGCCCCATCCCGTACTGGCGGATGTCGTTGAAAGCGTCGATGAGTTTCGGCCGGGTGATGTTGGCCGTGTCACCGGTGATGCGGATCAGGCCCAGCGCCGCCAGGCGCTTACGTGCCGCCGGGTCATCCACCAGCTGCTCGGCCTCCGCCCGCGACATCGTGCTGGGTCGCTCGTCGGCCCAGGTACCGACGAGTGCGGTCTCGATGCCGAGGATGTCGCCGAGGTCCTTGCCCTCCTCCCAGGCGGTCAGCATCTCCTGCACGTGGGCCAGATTGTATCCGCGATCGAGCATGGACGTGATGAGCCGCAGCCGCGCCAGGTGCGATTCGTTGTACAGGGCCAACCGCCCTACTCGTACCGGAGCAGGCAGTAACCCCCTGTCGCGATACACGCGAACATTGCGGATAGCCGTTCCGGCGGCGCGCGCCAAGTCATCGATGCGGTACTCCTGCGGCGAGAGCGCACCAACCGCCGACTGGTCGACCGGAGACTGAGCAATAGTTGTAAATAGCTGTTCGACAACAGCTTTCACGGCATCCCGCGACTGCCGCCGGATCTGCCGCGGGGCGCGGCGCAGCCCGGCGAGTATCGACGTGATCGGCGTGACCGGTCCCGCGTCACTACGCGGAGGCGCGGCGGGGCGTCGTGTCGGCATGGTGGACCTTGTCGGTGGGATGCGGTTGTTAGGTGGCTATGTTCGCATTCGCCGCGGGAGTGCTGTGCGCGCGCCGCGCTGACGACTCGGCCGATGTGCGTGCTCGCCCGCGGAACGAGTAGTCATCCAGGTTGAATCGCCGACTGCGGATGGCCGACTCCAGCGTGGTGGTCGGGCGCAACGGCACATCGCCGTTCTTGTCGAAGTAGTAGCTGTTGGCGCTGGCACAGCTGTCTTGCCAGAAGATCTGGTTATGCCGTCTGCTCAGCATCTCCTGGAAGAAGCGATCGTTGGCTTCCTGGGTCACCTCGACACGCTCGGCGCCTACCTTGCGGGCATGGGAGAGGACCCGAATGATGTGTGCGGTCTGCGCTTCGATGAGCGCGAAGTAGGACGACCCGTTGTACCCGTACGGGCCGAAGATGTTGAAGTGATTGGGAAATTGGGGTACCGACACACCTTCGTAGGCCTGCAGACGCTCGTTCGACCACTTCTCCCGCAGGCTGAGGCCGCCGACACCGCGCAGCTCGTAGGTGGGCATGTTTTCGGGATCCATCACCTTGAAACCCGTCGCCAGGATCAGGACGTCGAGCCGATGCTGGGCTCCGTCGGAGGTGTGCACAGCATCAGCGCCGATCTCCGTGATCGATGCCGTCTCCAGCAGGACATTGGGGCGGTTGAAGGTGGCCAGGTAGCCGTTGTGGAAGCTGGGCCGCTTGCACCCCAGCCCATATTGCGGAGTGAGCTTGGCGCGAACCTCCGGATCACGCACCTGTGACCGCAGATAGGTGCGGCCCAGCTTCTCGGCGAGCGGTCTGATCCGCAGAATCCGGTCGTAGTGCGCGGGAATGGGGAACGTCGCCTCGACAAACGCCTGGCTCGCGAGCCGCGTTGCCTGTTGCGCCCCCGGGACGCGACGCAGCGCCCAACGGAATGGCGCGGACAAGGCGAAGTCGGGTTTGGGCATGCACCAGATGGGAGTGCGCTGAAACACCGTGAGGTGTTCCACCTCCCCGGCAATGGACGGAATGATCTGCACCGCAGAGGCTCCGGTCCCGATGATCCCGACGCGTTTACCGCGCAGATCCTGGTCATGGTCCCAGCGCGCGGTGTGCATCTTGATGCCGGCGAACGCCTCGACCCCGGGGATATCGGGGTTGTTGGGCCGGGTCAGGACGCCGGACGCACTGACGACATAGCGGCAGGTGCGTTCGGCACCGTCGGCGGTGGCGACGCGCCAGAGGTTGGCAGCGCCATCCCAGCTGGCGGACAGCACACTGGTACCGAACTGGATATGTTGGGCCAAGCCATATTTGGCCACACATTGCTCGGCGTAGCGTTTCAGCTCCTGCCCGGGCGCATACGAGCGTGACCAGTCACGGCGCTTCTCGAACGAGAACTGATAGCTGAATGACGGGATGTCCACTGCGATGCCCGGATAGGTGTTCCAGTGCCAGGTGCCACCCGGCCCGTCGGCCTCGTCCAGGATGACGAAATCGTGAAACCCTGCCTCTTTGAACTTGATCGCGAATCCGATGCCGGCGAAACCGGCGCCGATGACTATCACGTCGCTGTGCAATCCGCCTCCGGTGGGCAGTGCGGTGTGGGCCGGGCTGTCAATAGTCGTCACGAGAGTTTCTCCTGAAGGGTGGTTGGTACGGCGCGGCTGCTGACCGCGTCAGCAATCGCGGCACGAATGATCTCGGCAACTCGCACCGGCTGGTCGTACTGAGGGCAGTGCCCTGAACCGTCGATGAACTGGAGCATCGCATCGGGATGCCTGTCACGCAAGGCTTTTGCGCCTCGCGGCGGGCATACCCAGTCTTTGCTTCCCCATATCGCGGTGACGGGCGCCGCGAACCGCGCATTCGCCAGGGCATCGGGACGGCTCAGTTCGACGATGGTTTCACCGCCGAGCATCAGCTGGCGGCGCAGATCCCCGGGCCCCCAATGCGAGGCGTACTGCGCTTTGGCTTCCGGGGTCAGACGGCCCGCGGCCACCGCACGCGCGAACCCCGCACTGATCAACGCCGGCGCTGTGACGGTGCCCCGGAAAACCGGCCGAATAGGCAAGCCAAGTATCCAGTCGGTGGCCGGCCGCACCCGCCGCACCAGTCGCATCCACCACGTCGTGTGTAGCCCGGCGGGACCGATGGCCACCGCGGCGACCAGCGGCAGATCCGCGCGCTGGGCTGCACGCAACACCGCCAGTCCGCCGACCGAATTACCCACGAGCACAACGCCATCCCCGCGATCAAACTGACGCACCGCGGCCGCGATGAAATCGTCGACAGCAGATAGATATCCAGTCGTCACCGGCCGCGCCGCGCGCCCGAAGTGCGGCAGATCGACCGCCACGCAGCGGTGGCCTTGCTCACCGAGCATGTCGAGCACCGACCGCCAGCCGTCGGCCGATTCGGTGAATCCATGGATCAGCAGGATCGTGGGACCGCTGCCGTCGACGTCCAGGACACGGGTCCGCACGGCGCCGATCATGGCCACCTTCGTATTGCGCTGCGCGCGTTTACGCACCTGTTCAGTCGTGGTGCTCATAGCCGTGCCACCAATCCGTTGAGCACCGGCATCAGGCGCAGCGCGTGATAGCCCAGTTGCGTTTCGAAGCCGACCGACACCATGGCGCGGTCTCGCGCGGCCGCCGTGGTGACGGCCTTGGCAACCGCGTTGGGCGAGTGGCTGATACTGAATACCCGCGAGAGCCGATCTTTTTCAGAGATTGCCGTGCCGCGCAGTCGGGTGTTGTAGAGGATCGGGGTGTTGATCACACCGGGGCAGATCACCGAGACGCCGACGCGTTCGGACGAAAAGTCGGCGCGCAGACTTCGCGAAAATGCGACCACGGCGGCCTTTGAGGCGCAATACGTTGCCATCCTGCGGTTCGGCAGATAGGCCGCTCCGGAGGCGATGTTCACGATCTGTCCGCGCCGACGGGCTGCCATCGAGGCGCCGAACGATCGACAGCCGTGCACCACTCCGTCGATGTTGATGGACCGTAGCCATGTCCAGTCGTCCTCGGTGGTGTCCAGGAATGGCCCGCCGACTCCGACTCCGGCGTTGTTGACCAGAATGTCCACATCACCTACCTCGGAGTTCACCGATTTCGCCAGTGCGGCAACGGCTTCACCATCAGCGACATCACACTGATAGGAGTGAGCCCGCGCTCCATGAGCGCGGCAGCGCTCGGCGGTGTCCTTGGCGGTGGCCTCGTCGATATCACTGGCGACGACCACCGCACCCAGCCGTGCGAAACGCTCGGCGACCGCCGCACCGATCCCGCTGCCCGCACCGGTGACGACGACCACCGCGCCCCGGGGCTCGATGCCGCTCATAGGGCAACCTCCCGCCGCCGGGCGATCATGGGCAGGCCGAATTTCGGCCGCAAGGTCAAGGTGGCCTCGGGCTCAATCGGATGGCCGGGCACCAAGTCGAAAACATAACGCTGGCTGAGCATTGCGGTGATCAGCACCGATTCCATGACGGCGAACCCCTGTCCGATACAGCTGCGTTTTCCACCGCCGAAGGGCAGGTACGCCGAGCGCGGCCGGTCCTTACCCGCCCCCGGCATAAATCGGCCGGGATCGAACTCTTCCGGGTTAGGCCACCACCGCGGATCGTGGTGGATCAGATGCGCGGGCACGATGATGGTGGTGCCCTTGCGCACGTGATGACCGCCGATCACATCGTCGCGCACCGCGACGCGCGGGATGGCCCACGCGGGCGAGAAGAACCGCATCGATTCCATGAAAACCGCTGTTGTCCATGGAAGATTGGGCAGATCGTCGGCCGTTGGGGTACGCCCCGCCAGGACCGTGTCGATCTCCTCGAACATTTGGTCACGGGCACCCGGATTCAGTGCCAGCAGGTACCACATCCACGACAATGCGTTGGCTGTTGTCTCGTGCCCGGCGAGCATCAGCGTGATCGCCTCGTCGCGCACTCTCTTGATCGGCATGCCTCCCTTCTCGTCGGAGGCATTCAGCAGATGGTTCAGCAGGTCCGGCGTATCAACCGGGTTCTCCCGCCGGTCGTTGATGACCTGCCACACCGCATTGTCGATCAGCGTGACGATTCGCTGGATGTCCCGAAACGGGGGCGGCAACGGCAACGGGGTGAACGCCACCCGCGCCAGGCCGCGCCACACGATCGGCGGCGGTGCGGCCACCATGAACACGCGTAGCAGACGTTCGCCGAAACGCAGCCCGCCCGTGACCATGGGTGACATCCCGGTGGCGACGGGCCCGAACTGTTGGCTGAACAACGAATTGCCCACCACGTTGAGCGTGAGTTCGACCATCTCCGAGACCATGTCGACCTCGATGCGCCCCTCGCGCTGCTGCAGTTCATTGAGCAGTTCGTCAATCGGTTCGATCATCAGATCGACAAGCCCGTTGAGGTGCCGTTTGGCGAACATCGGGGACAGCATGGTGCGGTAGCGCTGCCACGACTCTTCTTCATCGGTGAACAGGCTGACACCCGGTAGGGCGCGCAGCAGTTCATATTCGAATGACTTGTAGTAGTTGAGCCGCCCCGCGTGCAGTACGTGGTCCACGTACTCGGGGTGGCAGAGCGTGATGAATCGCCTGGTCCCCGTGCGGAATCGAGCGATGTCGTGCCCCCGCACCCGATCGACCCAGCCCGACCGGTAGCTCAGCCCGACCAGAAGCGCATCCCTGATCATGGGTGCCGCCGGGAAATGGGCAGCCGGTTCAACCGCCTCGGCGGTGGGCGTGCGCCCCGCCGGGCATACCCCATCGGATCGCGGTACTGGCTCATGCACTGTCGTCATTGACAATTCTCCTCACCGGCACGCCGCCATTGGCGCTATCGGTAAGACAACAGTCAATGTTGCCATTTGTCAATGACAACATTGACCGTTGTCCTAATTGTCGTGCAAACGCAGCGGCAAGGTCCTGACGCTATTTGCGCAGGTAAGGAGCAAGTAGCGCTTCCCACCCGTCGGCCATTTGGGTGTACTCGGCGGCGCAGCCCCCTGCACGGTCGCCATCGAGTGAGCCTTGGTCCACGAGGTACTGGAAGGTCTTCTCGTCGGAGCCATAGACGTAACAGAGGAAGTTCACCGCCCGCTGCTGGCCGAGGGAATGCGTATCGGCAAAGGCAGAATCGTCGGGAGCTTCGGATTGGTTGGCGTGCAATGCATATGAATCCGCGGTGGCCCGCAGATACTGCTTCGAATTGTCGTCACCGGTGAGGATGTAGGCGGCCGGGCCGCTCGGGCTCGCGACCTCACTCCGATTAGTGTCGAGACATGTCTGACGCGACGCAACCTTGTGGTCTGGACGATATCGATACCCCTTTCCTGGCCATCGATCTGGCGGTGATGGACCGCAACATCGAACGGCTGGCCGGGCGCCTTCGCGGCACCGGGGTCCAGCTGCGGCCACATGCCAAGAGCCACAAGTGCGTTGAGATAGCGCAGCGCCAGATCGACAGCGGAGCCATTGGCCTCACCGTCGCCACCATCGGCGAGGCCGAGGTGTTCGCGGACGCGGGATTCACCGATCTGTTCATCGCTTACCCGCTGTGGCTGACTCCGCAGAAGGCCGACCGGATACGGAAGGTGACCGCCCGCGCGCAACTGCGGGTCGGGGTCGATTCCATCGCGGGTGCCCGGCAGTTGGCCGAGTATCTCGCCGATCTACCCATCACCGTCGTCATCGAGGTCGATTCCGGCCATCACCGCACCGGGGTCGAGCCGGCCGAGGCCGGTGATGTCGCGGCAGCAGCACGCGCTGCCGGACTGAATGTCGTGGGTGTCTTCACATTTCCGGGCCACGGCTACACACCGGGTCACCGCGCAGAGGTCGCCGCCCAGGAATCGCACGCGCTTGGAGCGGCCGCCGAAAGCCTTCGCGCACAGGGGATCGAGCCGTCGGTGATCAGCGGCGGCTCCACCCCCACCGTCGATGCCGCCGACAACACGGTGCTGACCGAGGTGCGACCCGGTGTCTACCCGTTCAACGATGCCCAGCAGTTCGAGTTGGAGGTCTGCACGCTCGACGACATCGCTCTCAGTGCCGTCACCACAGTGGTGCACACCCGCGACCGGACCGCCGTCGTGGACGCGGGCAGCAAGATCCTGGGCGCCGACCGGCCGGGCTGGGCGACCGGTTTCGGACGGGTAATCAGCGAACCGGATGCGCGCATCATCGCGCTGTCCGAGCATCACGCAACCATCGAGTTTCCTGGGGAGGCACCGGATGCCGGCACCCGTCTGCGGATCGCGCCGAACCATCTCTGCAATGCGGTGAACCTGGTCGACACGCTGGTCGTGGATACCTCGGGCGGCCCGCGCCGCTGGGCGGTGGCCGCACGGGGCGCCAACACCTAGATGCGCGCCTCCTAGCGCGGCAGCGGCTTAGCGGTTTGTACCGCCCGCGCGACGGTCCGGAAGTCTTCGGTGTTTCCGGACCCGGTGAGCGCGACGGTCACCGAGTTGTCCAGCCGCGTGGCCCACAGCGGCTCCGCACCCTCGCCACCCTCATACGCCACCCAGCTCACGCCGTCGACATTCTCCGGCCCGCGGGGCACCAGCCCACTGTTGAGCTTCGGGACCAACTTCTCCTCGGGGGCACCGCTCTGCACCACCGCCATATACGTACCGGTCGGACTCAGGTAGCCCACCTTGGACAGCGGCATCCCCTCGACGCTGTCCCGCCCGCCGGAGTTGGCCCGCCAGCCCGCGGGCAGCGACGGCTCCCGGACCGGAAACGAGAACTGCCGGGCATCGGCCTGCAGCGCGGCGTGCGCGTCATATGAGGGCGGGTCACCGACCGTCGGCCCATTCGGCGTGAAGGAACACATCCCCAGCAGTCCGGCCAGCACGATGCACGCGACCACCAGCGGAGCCATCGACCAGAACATGTCCCGGCCGTCCTGAAACAACCGCGGCTTGGCCGGACGGGGTGCGGGCACGGCGATGCGATCGTCGGGTCCGGAATCTTGGTCCGGATCTGGTGCGCCTCCCACGCCCCCATCCTTGCAGGCGCGCATGAAACAATCACAACCCATGAGCCCGTCGCGCAGAGAAGCCCCGGACCGCAACCTGGCGTTAGAGCTGGTCAGAGTGACCGAGGCGGGTGCCATGGCCGCAGGTCGATGGGTCGGCCGCGGGGAAAAGGAGAAGGGCGACGGCGCCGCCGTCGACGCCATGCGCGAGCTGGTCAACTCCGTTTCCATGCGCGGTGTGGTCGTCATCGGAGAAGGCGAGAAGGACAACGCCCCGATGCTCTACAACGGCGAGGAAGTCGGCAACGGCGACGGGCCGGACTGCGATTTCGCCGTGGACCCGGTAGACGGAACCACCCTGATGAGCAAGGGCATGCCCAACGCGATCTCGGTGCTCGCGGTCTCCGAGCGCGGCACCATGTTCGACCCCTCAGCCGTCTTCTACATGGAGAAGATCGCTGTCGGCCCGGACGCCGCCGATGTCATCGACGTCACCGCGCCCGTCTCGGAGAACATCAAGCGCGTCGCCAAGGTGCGTAACTGTTCGGTGTCCGATATCACTGTGTGCATCCTGGACCGGCCCCGCCACGGCGAACTGATCCAGAACGTGCGCGAGACCGGTGCCCGGATCCGCCTGATTTCCGACGGCGACGTGGCCGGCGCCATCTCGACGGCCCGCCCGAACTCGGGCACCGACATGCTGCTGGGCATCGGCGGTACTCCCGAGGGCATCATCGCCGCGGCTGCCATGCGGTGCATGGGCGGCGCCATCCACGGCAAGCTCGCCCCGCGCGACGACGAGGAGCGCCAGAAGGCCATCGACGCCGGGTACGACCTGGACCGGATCCTCACCACAGAGGACCTGGTGTCCGGCGAGAACGTCTTCTTCTGCGCGACCGGCGTCACCGACGGTGATCTGCTGCAGGGTGTCCGGTACTTCGGCGGCGGCTGCACCACGCAGTCCATCGTGATGCGTTCCAAGTCCGGCACCGTTCGGATGATCGAGGCGTACCACCGCCTCACCAAGCTCCGCGAGTACTCCGCGGTCGACTTCACCGGCGACGACGACGCCACGCACCCCCTCCCCTAATTCCATCATCGACGACGAGAAGGAAGACCATTGTCTGAACAGCAGTACCGCATCGAACACGACACCATGGGCGAGGTTCGCGTACCCGTGGAAGCACTGTGGCGCGCGCAGACTCAGCGCGCCGTCGAGAACTTCCCCATCTCGGGGCGCGGCCTGGAGCGCACACAGATCCGTGCACTCGGCCTCCTCAAAGGCGCCTGTGCACAGGTGAACAAGGACCTGGGTCTGCTGGACCCGGCCAAGGCCGACGCCATCATCGCCGCCGCCGCCGAGATCGCTGACGGCAAGCACGACGACCAGTTCCCCATCGACGTGTTCCAGACCGGCTCGGGCACCAGCTCGAACATGAACGCCAACGAGGTGATCGCCTCGATCGCCGCCAACAACGGCGTGACGGTGCACCCGAATGACGACGTGAACATGTCGCAGTCCTCCAACGACACCTTCCCGACGGCCACTCACCTGGCCGCGACGGAAGCCGCTGTGCGCGACCTGATTCCCGCGCTGGATTACCTGCAGCAGGCGCTGGCCACCAAGGCCAAGGCCTGGAAGACCGTGGTCAAGTCGGGCCGCACCCACCTCATGGATGCGGTGCCGGTGACCCTGGGCCAGGAATTCGGCGGCTACGCCCGCCAGATCGAGGCGGGCGCGGAGCGCGTGAAGGCGACGCTCCCCCGTCTCGGTGAGCTGCCCATCGGCGGTACCGCAGTCGGCACCGGCCTCAACGCCCCCGACGGCTTCGGCGCCAAGGTGGTCGAGGAACTCAAGAAGTCGACGGGCCTCTCGGAGCTGAAGACCGCCGCCGACTCGTTCGAGGCACAGGCCGCTCGTGACGGACTGGTCGAGGCGTCGGGCGCGCTGAAGACCATCGCCGCGTCATTGACCAAGATTGCCAACGACATTCGGTGGATGGGCTCCGGGCCGCTGACCGGCCTGGGCGAGATCCAGCTTCCCGACCTGCAGCCCGGCAGCTCGATCATGCCCGGCAAGGTCAACCCGGTGCTGCCGGAGGCCGTGACCCAGGTGGCCGCACAGGTCATCGGCAACGATGCCGCCATCACCGTCGGCGGACTGTCCGGCGCCTTCGAACTCAACGTGTACATCCCGGTGATGGCGCGCAACCTGCTGGAGTCGTTCACGTTGCTGGCCAACGTGTCTCGTCTCTTCGTCGACAAGTGCGTGGACGGCCTGGTGGCCAACGAGGAGCACTTGAAGACGCTGGCGGAGTCCTCCCCGTCGATCGTCACCCCGCTGAACTCGGCCATCGGCTACGAGGAAGCGGCCGCCGTCGCGAAGGAAGCGCTCAAGGAGCGCAAGACCATTCGTCAGACCGTCATCGATCGCGGCCTCATCGGCGACAAGCTGAGCGTCGAGGAGCTGGACAAGCGCCTGGACGTGCTCGCCATGGCGAAGGTGAAAGATTAATTAAGGCTCGGTTCGTCCGTCTGGTCCTCGTCATCGCCGGTATCTACCAGGCGGTGACGGGGACCTGGGCGATTGTGGCCCCTGAATCGTTCTTCGACACGCTCGGTGCGTTCGGCGTGCGAAACGACCACTACCTGTTCGACTTCGGGTCCTTCGCGATCCCAGTAGGGCTGGCGCTGCTGGCCGCGGTGAAGTGGCCGTCGTGGCGGGTACCCGCGCTGGCCATTGCCACCGGCCATTGGGTGCTGCACACCGTGAGCCATCTGGTGGACACCAACCATCACCAGGGCCAGGCTCTGGGACTCTTCGAAGGACTCGGCCTGTTGGTGACGGCGGCGCTCATGGCACTGGCGCTGTGGTTCGCGGCCGCTGAGGAATCCCGGGCGGATTAGCGCGGCCTCGATATCGTCACCGTGGACACCGCTTCCTTGGCGACGTCGGCGGCGCTGAAGGCCAATGGGCGCAGCTGTTCGGCACTGAATGCCTGCGCGCCCGCGTAATAGGCGGGGTTCCTGGAATCGTCCGGGTTGCCGTAGACCAGAAGGCCTTTCGCATCCGGCCCGTCGGGACCGTATTGCAGCGCCATGATGAAGCTGTCGCCTTCCTGGATGGGGTACCCGTTGAGCACCCCCGACGGGCCCGGGATGGCGCGCAGCTCCGTCCCGGGTTCCAGGCGTTCACCGGGACTGGGCTGCGGCTCGGAGCTGATGCCCCAGGAGCAGCAGTCCACGATGTTGGCGGCGCCTTCGATGTCGGTTCCGCCGCCGATCGGCAGCAGCCGTCCGGTGTGCACCTCACGTTGCAGATCCCCCAAGGGCGCGTCGACCGGAATGCCGGCGCGCTGCAGCAGCCGCACGGCGGCCGCCAGTTCGGTGAGCCACGGCCCGACGTCGGTGGCCGGAACCGAGGGCGAGCCAATGGGATTGGCCGGGTTGAACCCGTCGGCGAAAAGCCTGCCGCGGTCCTTTCGCTCCTCGGGGGTAAAGCGGGAGAGCCATTCGCGGAATACAGCGGCACCGCGGGCGGTCTTGGTGAATCTGCCGTCCCAGGCGGCCAGCGCCGAGCATGCCGGGGCCAGGTCCACGCCGTCGACAACCTTGGTCGCCGTGCATGCCCGCACCAGCGGCATACGCAGCTGGTCGGCCAGGATCGCGCGATCGGAGAACAACGCGGCGCCCACATCGTCGATCGTCCACTTACCGCTGTTCTCGGCGAGGAGTCGGGCGTTGGTCTTGGTGCGGGGCGTCAGCATCCACCCCTCGCCGCCCTGCTGTGGCTGATAGCCGGTGAGCAGCTGATCCGGATGAGCAAGCCACATACTGTCATTGGCGTTGAAGACGTAGTCCCGCCGCTCGAGCTGGGGCATGTGGTCGTACCCGATGAGCCCGGGCGCCGCGGCGTTGTCATCGTCGGCCCAGTCGAAGAGCGACCGGGAGCCATCGAGCACCACCATGCCCGCGGAGCGATACGCATCCCTGATCAGGCCCGGCTTTTCGCGATCCACGGCCCACGCGGCGAGCGCCTCCCTGGACAGATTGGGAGTGGCGGAGCTGTCGACGATCCAGGCACGTCCGTCGGCGCTCGTCGAGACGGTATTCATCCATGGCACACCCCGATTGGCCCGGAAAACATCCTGGAAATCATCCATGGATTTCGCGGTGGCCATGCCCAGATACTGGGTCAGCGTGGTGCTGGTATCGGCGTTGGCGTCGGCCATCGCGATGGCCTGGGCCCGTGTCCAGCCCACGGTGTCCACGTCGGCCACCGGTCCGTGCTTGGTGGAATAGAGGGTGCGGCTCATCGGCGAAACACCCTGTTCGCCCGCCACTTCGATGGTGATGGGGTCGGGCGTCATCACCTGGCGCCGTCCGTCCACGTAGTACGCGGTGGGGTCGGACGCATCCAGGTCGTAGCGATACAGCGCGAAGCGGCGCCCGGCCGCCACGGTGGCCGTCCACGCCACCGCATCGGTGAATCCGAGTTGCACCAACGGCATTCCGGACAATCCGACGCCGTAAACGTTGAGCTGCCCGGGAATGCTCTGATGCGCCTCCCAGAGGCGGTTCTCGCCCGTCCAGGGGTAATGCGGGTTGGCCAACAGCAGGCCGCCGCCGGTGCTGGAGCGCTCCGACCCCAACGCCCATCCGTTGCTTCCCATCTGCGGCCGGGCGGGTAGCGCACCCGGGTGCGGCGCCGATGTGCCTGAAGGCGGCTGTGCCCTGCCGATTTCGGTGATCATGGAGATGCTGGACACCGTCATCACGACATCGGAGAAATGCGCGTACAAGTCCTGCGACGTGATCGGGCCGACCCAACCGGCACCGTCGCACCAGCCACCGTTCACGCCGTTGAGCGCCAGAGATTCGTTGAACCCGGCGACGTACCCGTCGACGAGCTCACGCACTCTGACCGGCTGGTCCGCCCAGCGTTTGGGGGCGTTCTCCCACAGTTTCAGGTGGCGGTAACCGAAGTCCATATCGACGTTCCGATTGCCGGCGCCGGGCCCCAGCCACTTGCTGCGCTCGCCGCGGACCTTGATGATCTGGTCGATCAGCGTGCAGGCGCGGTCCTCTGCGAACGCGTACCCGGTGCCGTAACCCAATGAGCCCCAATCATCCGCGCTGACATGCGGGACACCGCGTTCGTCTCGGCTGATCGTCGCGACGTAGCGCTGAGGAGCGGGAAGTACGACGCTGGCGGGTCCGACAAGCAATGCCGTGATCAACACCAAGGCGACGAGTCGCACCGCTACTGCCCGACGGCCGGTCCGCCCGCACCCTGATTGGGCAGGTCGGTGATGGGGATGTTCGTCGCGGGCAGCGGCGACGGAGTATTCGGCAGCGGCGGAATCTCCGACTCCGGAATGTCTTTCAGCAGGTTCACAGGTGGCCCGTTATCGCGGCTGCCGTAACTGCTACCGGGTTCACGCGGACCGAGCAGCTTCGTGACGGTGACCGCGTGGTATCCGTTGGCCCTGAGCACCGGGAGGAACTGCTCAACCAGATCCACTGTGCTGGAGTAAGTGTCGTGGAACAGCACCACAGATCCCGGCTTGATCTGTGACATCAGGATGGCCCGGGTGGCGTCGGTGTTCGAATCGTTGGCCCAGTCGAACGGGATCACATCCCAGTTGATATCGGCCAGCCCCTGTTTCTTGGCCTCGGCCAGCACCTGGTCGTTGATCAGGCCACCGGCGGTTCGGAACAGCTTGGGGCGCTTGCCCGTGGCCGCTTCGATCGCGTCGCTGGCCTTACTCAGCTGGCTGGCGATCGCCTCCGGCGGGATCGTCGTCATGTTGGGGTGTTCCCAGGTGTGGCTGCCGAGTTCCATCCCGGCATCGACCACTCGTTTGGCGCCCGCCGGATCGCGCTGAACCTTGTTGCCTATTTCGAAGAAGGTCGAGTGCGCGCCGTTGGCTCGCAGGATATCCAGCAGCCGGTCGGTGAACGGGCTGGGCCCGTCATCGAATGTCAGCGCAACGCACTTCTCACGTTGGCAGTCCACCGGCTCGGCGAGGGCGCGCTGCTTGTCGGTGACGACGATCGCGGCCGCGATCAAACTTCCCACAGCGGCCGCGACCATCGTCCACCGAAAGACATCACGCTTGGATAGCACGCCCCACAGCGTAACCGTCAGTTCAGGAAGAGAGCCCGGGGCCGAACTCCTCCAGCATCTCCGTGACCAGCGCCGCGATGGGTGAACGCTCACTGCGTACCAGTGTGACGTGCGCGAACAGCGGATGACCCTTGAGCTTCTCGATCACCGCAGCGACACCGTCGTGACGACCGACACGCAGGTTGTCGCGCTGTGCGACATCGTGGGTGAGCACCACCCGCGAGCCGGTGCCCAACCGCGACAGCACCGTCAGCAGCACGTTGCGCTCCAGGGACTGCGCCTCGTCGACGATCACAAAGGAGTCGTGCAGGGACCGCCCGCGGATGTGCGTGAGCGGGAGCACCTCGAGCATGCCGCGCGACAGCACTTCTTCGATGACCGCCGGCGACGCCAGACCTTCGAGGGTGTCGAAGACGGCCTGCGCCCACGGGCCCATCTTCTCGCTCTCACTGCCCGGCAGATAGCCCAGCTCCTGACCGCCGACCGCGTACAGCGGCCGGAACACCACGACCTTGCGGTGACTGCGGCGCTCCAGCACCGCTTCCAGTCCGGCGCACAACGCCAGCGCCGATTTACCGGTGCCTGCCTTGCCGCCCAGGGAAACGATGCCTACCGACTCATCGAGCAGGATGTCCAGTGCCACACGCTGTTCCGCGGAGCGCCCACGCAGTCCGAAGACCTCGCGGTCACCGCGCACCAACTGCACCCGCTTCTCCGCGTTGACTCGGCCAAGAGCGCTCGAGGTGCCGCCGAGTAACCGAACTCCGGTGTGGCACGGAAGATCTCGCGCCGCCTCCAGATCAGCCTCGCCTGACTCGAAGAGCGAGTCGATGACCTCGGCAGTGGTGTCCAGTTCGGTCATGCCCGTCCAGCCCGAGTTCACCACGTCCTGAGCCCGGTACTCGTCGGCGGCCAAGCCCACCGCACCGGCCTTGACGCGCAGCGGGATGTCCTTGCTCACCAACGTAACCAGCTTGCCCTCGGCGGCGAGGTTGAGTGCGCACGCCAGAATCCGAGAGTCGTTGGAGTCGGTGCGGAAGCCCACGGGCAGCACCGAAGGATCGGTGTGATTCAGCTCGACGTGCAGCGAACCACCCTGTGTCCCTACAGGAATGGACTGATCAAGGCGGCCATACTCCAACCGCAGATCATCCAGCATCCGCAACGCAGTGCGGGCGAACCAACCCAACTCGTGATGGTGACGCTTGCCTTCCAGCTCGCTGATCACCACCAACGGGATCACTACCTCGTGTTCGGCGAATCGGTTTGTGGCCCAAGGGTCGGACAACAACACCGAGGTGTCGAGCACATAGGTACGGATTGTCCCAGGGTTCTTTGAAGCAGTCACCGAGCGCTCCTGACATCCGTGCGGCACCACACGCGATCTGTCGTGGACGCGGTCGGTACCGTGTGTGGACGCCTCGTGAGACCGTCCACATCAGGACCGGGGCCGGTCCTGTCGTTTTCGCCACGATCAGTACCTCCCGGATAGCAAAGCATGTCGCTAGCCATCGCTTTTGACGCTACTCGCACCTACGCGCAGATGCCGCGCACCGAATCGAGCGTGTTGACTAACTCCGGGTTAACGCACATTTCGCGCGAGTGTCGAGTTGTCACACAGAAAACGCGAGTGTCCCCCGCGATAGGTCGACACTCGGCGAAAGATCAGAGCCGCTCGGTGACGCCCCACTTGTCGGTGAGTTCGCGGACCACGTCTTGCACGGTGACCTCGTCGATGATTCCGGCGTCGGCCACCGAGGCGACCTTGTCCTCGTAACCGTCGATATCGGCGCCGATGACCTTCAGTTCCGCAGCGCGCGCCTTGATGGCGGCAATGGTGTCCTCGGGGTGCAGACGCAGGCATTCGAGCACGATGTTGCTGTAGATCTGCTCGTGGCGACGCTCGTCCTTCTCGATGTTCGCGAGCAGGCCCTTGAGCACGGCGTCGTCGGTCCGCGCGGCCAGGTTCTGCACGAACACCGCGTGCATCTGCTCGAAGAACGCGTTGAACACCAGCGTCTCGATCTGGTTGTACGTGTCGGCCCGGTAGCCCTTCATGACGTGAGCCAGCCGGGTGTCCTCGTCGCCGTTGGGGTCGGCGTTACGGGTCACCACGAGGTACTCGCGCAGCGCGATGGCGTGCAGGTTCTCCTCCGCGGTCCAGCGGCCGATGAAGTCGGCCCACGGGATGATCTCCAGCGAGAAATGCTCGACCATCTCGCGGTGGTATCCCGCCAGATTGTCCTTGGTGATCAGCAGGATCTGGAGGGCGTCGACGACGGCCTTAGGCAGCTTGACGTCAGAGGGCTCCCAGTCGCGTCCGCCCAGGAAGGCGAAGTTCTCACCCTCGTCGTAGGGGACGTGCTCATGGGCGTACCAAAGCTCCGCGGTGTCGCGGTGGCGATCGATGTTCTCGGCGACGACATCCGTCAGCTCAAGAGTCAACGCATTGGGTACAGGTTTCTGTGCCATGCGGTAACGGTAACCGGACGAATCAGAAATGGGAAATCGCCGCGCGGCCCTTCGCGTAGAGACACTTAGTACCGCAAAACCCCAGTAAGGGCGGGTACTAAGCGTCCGCTCGCGGTGACTAAAGACCCTAGAGAGTGAGGCCCGGATACAGGGGGTTGGCGGCCAGCAGTTCGGCCGAAGCGGCCTTCACGCGATCCGCGACACCATCGGCGAGCGTGTACTTGGCCTTCGACGTCCCGTCGGCCTCCGTGTTGGTCAGTACGTCGACGACAAGCTCGGCCACCTTGTCGAACTCGTCGGCGTCGAAACCGCGGCTGGTGAGCGCCGGGGTGCCGAACCGGATGCCGCTGGTGTACCAGGCGCCATTGGGGTCTGCCGGGATGGCGTTGCGGTTGGTGACGACGCCAGCATCGAGCAGGGCCGACTCGGCCTGCCGCCCGGTGAGCCCGAAGGACTGCACGTCGAGCAGCACCAGGTGGTTGTCGGTTCCGCCGGTGACCAGGCGTGCGCCCCGCTTCAGGAATCCCTCAGCCAGCGACTTGGCGTTGTCGGCGACGCGCTGTGCGTACGCCTGGAACGAGGGCTGGCGCGCCTCGGCCAGGGCGACGGCCTTGGCGGCCATCACGTGCGAGAGCGGTCCGCCCAGCACCATCGGGCAGCCCTTGTCGACGGCATCGGAGTACTCGGCGGTGGCCAGCACCAGGCCGCCGCGGGGTCCGCGAAGCGACTTGTGGGTGGTGGTCGTGGTGATGTGGGCGTGCGGCACCGGGTCCTCGTCGCCGGTGAACACCTTTCCGGCGACCAGGCCGGCGAAGTGCGCCATATCGACGAACAGGGTGGCGCCCACCTCGTTGGCGATCTCACGCAGCTTGGCGAAGTTCACCCGGCGCGGGTAGGCGGAGTAGCCACCCACCAGCACCAGCGGCTTGAACTCGCGTGCCGCCGCGGCCAGTGCGTCATAGTCCAGCAGACCAGTTTCGGGATCGGTGCCGTAACTGCGCTGGTGGAACATCTTGCCCGAGATGTTGGGGCGGAAGCCGTGGGTCAGGTGGCCTCCGGTGTCCAGTGACATACCCATCAGGCGCTGATTGCCGTACTGGTGGCGCAGCTCCTCCCAATCGGTCTCGGAGAGGTCGTTGACGTTGCGCACCCCCTTTTCGGCCAGCGCGGGGGCCTCGACGCGTGTCGCGAGGATCGCCCAGTAGGCGACGAGGTTGGCATCGATACCCGAGTGCGGCTGCGCGTAGGCGTACGGCGCCCCGAACAGCTCGCGGGCGTGCTCGGCCGCCAGCGCCTCGACGGTGTCGATGTTCTGGCAACCGGCATAGAAGCGGTGGCCGATGGTGCCCTCGGCGTACTTGTCGGACAGCCAGGTACCCATTGTCAGCAGCACGGCCGGCGAGGCGTAGTTCTCGCTGGCAATCAGCTTGAGCGAATCGCGTTGGTCAGCAAGCTCTTTACGGGTCGCATCCGCGATCCGCGGCTCGATGGTCGCGATGACTTCCAGGGCCGATCGGTAGGCGGCGCTGGCGGTCTCGGCGTACTGCGCGCCCTGCGCGATATCACTGGATGCTGAGGTCGTCATGGCCATCAGCCTAGTCGGCGGCTATGTCAGCGTGGACGCCACCAGGGGCTCGTCGAGCAGCCGCCCGAAGCGGGCCGTGAGGGACTGTTCCGGGGGGCGACGGTCCAGCCACCCCTTCAACAATTGATAGCCCTCGACGTAGGTGGAGATGTACGCCCGCCACAACGGCGAGGACAGGAATTTGAGCATGTGCCGGGCCCGCTCGTCGGAGACCAGCAGCCAGCGTTTCAGGAATGCGATGACGTCCTCGACGTCACGGTGCTCGTCATGCAGCATCAGGGCCGCGTCTTGGCGGACGTTGATCAGTCCGGCCCGCGCCCGCCCGACAGCCTGAGCCTGTTCGCCGTCGAAGCGCAGCCCGAGGTCGGCGTAGATCTCCTGTGCCCACAGCCCCCAGTCGTCACCGATGGCCGCGTACAGGGCGAGGTCGGCGAGCCCCTCCGCCATCAGGCACTGGGGTGTGTTCACCAGGAAGATGGTCTGCTCTTGCTGGTCCCCCAGGTGCACCAGACCCGCCTCCTTGCGGCAGTGCTCGGTGTGGTGCCCGGGATAGGACTCGTGGGCGATCAGAGCCGGCACATTGGTCAGATATTGCTTGAGATCGGAGTTGATGGCGACTGTCGAGCGGTAATTGCCCTCGTAATAGTTGAACCCCGACCAGGGTTTGTCGCTGACGATCTCGTAGGTGATCGTCTCGGTGTCGGGCAGCGGAAACTCCGCGCGCACCCGGTCGCGCAGCGCACTGGAGAACGCGTCGACGCATTCCTGCAGGCGGTTCGGGTCAATTTCCTGGGACCGGTCATAGGCGGTTTTCCGTTCCAGCAGCGAACCACCCTCCGGCAGAACATTTTCCAGCGCCTCATGGGCTTCCCGGTAGCGCTCTTCGTCGCCTTTCGCGATGCGCACGTCGAAGTAGTCATGCACTTCGTCGACAAATCCGATGTTCTCGCCCGCGAACTTGCGGCCGGCACAGGCCAACGCCTTCAAGTGCGTATCGATGAAGGCCTTGCGCGCGGCATCGAGGTCACTTGCGGTCAGCTCGGCACGCAGGGCCACGGCCTGGCGGGCCAGGTCTGCCGGATCGGGGGTGGGCTCGTTCTCGACACGCTGCCGCAGCGCCGGATCACCGGTGAAGGAGTCGACGTATCCACTCTCAATACGGTCAAATCGCAGCCCGAGCAGCAGGTATTCGTTGACGAGGCTGTTCTCCGACCGGCCGTTATCGCCCATGTCACACAACCCTAGTGCCGCGTTCACGAATGGTTCCTGCAAGACTTGCGTCCATGCCGCGGCTGAGCGAGCCGAGCCCCTATGTGGAGTTCGACCGGAAACAGTGGCGCGCGCTGCGCAAGTCCACGCCGCTGGTCCTCACCGAGGAAGAGCTCTTCGGCCTGCGTGGCCTTGGCGAGCAGATCGATCTGACCGAGGTCGCCGAGGTCTACCTGCCGCTGGCTCGTCTCATTCACCTTCAGGTGGCCGCCCGCCAGCGGCTCTTCGCCGCCACCGCCACCTTCCTCGGGGACCAACACCCGGACCGTCTTGTCCCCTTCGTTATCGGCGTCGCTGGCAGCGTCGCGGTAGGCAAGTCGACAACGGCGCGCGTGCTGCAGGCATTGCTCGCCCGCTGGGACCACCATCCCCGCGTGGACCTGGTGACCACCGACGGATTCCTCTACCCCAATGCCGAACTTTCCCGGCGGAACATCATGCACCGCAAGGGATTTCCGGAGAGCTACAACAGGCGCGGACTGCTGCGATTCGTCACCGAGGTCAAATCGGGAGCCCATGAGGTCACCGCCCCGGTGTACTCACACCTGCTGTACGACATCATCAAAAACGAGAAACACGTTGTGCAGCAACCCGATATCCTGATTCTCGAGGGCTTGAACGTACTACAAACCGGCCCCACCCTGATGGTCTCGGATCTGTTCGATTTCTCGATCTATGTGGACGCCCGCATCGAAGACATCGAACAGTGGTACATCTCCCGGTTCCTGGCCATGCGCTCCACGTCATTCGCAAATCCCTCATCACATTTCCATCACTACGCCAAGCTGTCCGATAAGCAGGCAACCCTTGCCGCACAGGAGATTTGGCACTCGATCAACCTGCCGAACCTGCTGGAGAACATCCTGCCGACGCGGCCACGGGCGACGCTGGTGCTCCGCAAAGATGCCGACCACTCGATCAACCGGCTGCGCCTGCGCAAGCTATAGATCGGCTTGCATGAAGTAGACCGAATGGTATATTCGGCGCATGATCAACGACGTGGTTGAAACCTGGCACGGCATCATTTCCGGCGCCAACCCCGAAGCGCTCAACGACCTGCTGGCCGAGGACGCGGCCTTCTACTCCCCTGTGGTGTTCACCCCGCAGCAGGGCAAGCAGATCACCGCCATGTACTTGTTGGCCGCCTTCGCCACCCTTGCCGGACCCGAGAACAACTTCCACTACACCAAGGAAATCCTGGACGGGAACACCGCGGCACTCGAGTTCGAGGCGACCGTGGACGGCAAGTACATCAACGGAATCGACATCATCACCTGCAACGATGCCGGAAAGATCGTGGAGTTCAAGGTCATGATCCGTCCGTTGCAGGCCATCAATCTGCTGCACGAGAAGATGCGCGCCGCGTTAGCCCAAGCGCAAGGCTGATTTCACCCCACAGCTCACGACCAACCAGTAGGTTGACCGCCATGGACTATGACTACGACGTAGTCGTCATCGGGTCCGGTTTCGGTGGGAGCGTTGCGGCCCTCCGCCTCACCGAAAAGGGCTACCGAGTCGGCATACTAGATATGGGAAAACGCTGGAAACGCGAGGATTTTCCCCCGAACAACTGGCACGTTCGCAAGGCGATGTGGGCACCCGCGCTCGGGTGCTTCGGACCGCAGCGGCTTACCGTGCTGGGCAAGACCTTCATCGCCAGCGCGGTGGGTGTGGGCGGTGGATCGCTGATCTACGGCAACACGCTGTATGAACCGCTGGAGCAGTTCTACACCGATAAGCAGTGGGCGCATATCACCGACTGGAAGTCCGAACTGGCGCCCTACTACGACCAGGCCAGCCGGATGCTCGGAGTCGCGCAGACTCCGCACACCACCCCACCCGATGAGGTGCTGCTCGCCGTCGCCAAGGACCTGGGCGTCGAAGACACCTACCACCCCACCAATGTCGGTGTCTTCTTCGGCGATGAGCCGGGCAAGACCGTGCCGGATCCGTTCTTCGGCGGCGCCGGCCCCGAGCGGTCCGGCTGCATCGGCTGCGCCGCCTGTATGACCGGCTGCAAGCACAATGCCAAGAACACCACCGAGACCAACTACCTGTATCTCGCGGAACACGCTGGCGCAGAAATACATCCGCTTACCGAGGTGCTCGACGTGCGGCCCCTGCAGGATCGTGAGGGCTATGCGGTCAGCACCAAACAGACCGGGCGGCTGGTACGTAAGAAGAAGCGCACGTTCACCGCTCAGCATGTGGTGTTCTCGGCGGCATCGCTGGGCACCCAGCGGCTGCTGCACAAGTTCAAGGATTCAGGGTCGCTGCCCAACTTGTCGGATCGCCTGGGCGAACAGACACGCACCAACTCCGAATCGGTGCCCATCGTCTATTCCCCCACCCGCGATGACTTCTCGCAGGGCGTCGCCATTACCTCGTCGATCCACCCCGAACCCAATACCCATGTCGAGGTGGTCCGATACGGGGAAGGCTCGACCTTCCTGAGCATGTTGGGCACCAACATGGTTGACGGCGGCCCGTGGCGTTTCGCGCGCACCTGGCTGGCCAATGTGCGGCACCCCGCAATGGTGTTCCGATCGATGTTCCCTTACCGCGCCGCGCAGCACTCGATCATCGTGCTGGTGATGCAGTCGTTGGACAACTCGCTGACCACCTATCTCAAACGCGGGCTGTTCGGCAAGAAGATGACCACCAAACAGGGCTCGGGAGAACCGAACCCGGATTGGATTCCGGTCGCCCACGATGTCGCACGGCGGATGGCCGACAAGGTCGACGGATACGCGGGCAGCACTCACCTGGATTCGATGAACATCCCGCTGACGGCGCATTTCATCGGCGGCTGCCCCATCGGCGATTCTGCCGAGACCGGGGTGATCGATCCGTACCAACGGGTCTACGGATATCCCGGGCTGTATGTCTCCGATGGTTCAGCGATCTCGGCCAACCTGGGTGTGAATCCGTCATTCACCATCACCGCCCAAGCCGAACGCGCAATGGCGTTCTGGCCCAACAAGGGTGAGCTCGATCCACGGCCGGCGCTGGGTGCGCCCTACAAGCGCGTCTTCCCGGTGCAGCCCAACCGTCCGACGGTTCCGGAGTCCGCCCCCGGCGCGCTGCGCCTGCCGCTGACCCCGGTCTAAAACATGAAGGTGCCGGGCCATCCAGTGGATGGCCCGGCACCGGCTCGCCTTCAGAACGAGGCGAGCATGTGGGCGGCTACGCCGAGCGCAGGCGCCGTAGTCCGAGGAATTGGATGTCCGCCATGACGGCGGTGTAGATGCCAAACGCGATGGAAAGCGTCACCCCGGCGGTGGTCAGCGGTACCCATTTCATGACACCCGCAGCCACATAGAGCACGGTGGCCAGCAGGTTGCCCGCGATGTACGCGACGCCGATGGCTCCGAGCTTGGACCTGTCGGCCCGGCTCAGTACAAAGGCCAGTACCCCGTATCCGATGAGCGCGGCGGCATGCGCCACCTGAAATCCCAATGAGGGACCAAGCGGCTCGACAAGCCATTTCGCGGCGACCAGCAGAACGACAGCAACCGAACCGGTGGCGATGCCGTCGAGGCCGATTCCGAATCGCAGGAGCGAGTCGGGTTGGGCGAATCGTGTGCGAAGTACCGAGGCGTTCTCTGAAGCTATGGACATTGGGGACTCCTTGTGTGAAAGCTCCGGGTGAAAGCTGACACCACTGACATTCCTCGGGATGTACTGCCATCTCGACATTCGGCACTGCCAATCCCTGCCAATTCGCTGCGCGGTATGCCATCATCTAAGGATGACAACAGCGGATGTCATCTCTACCGTGCCCGGTGCACAGCTCGGCCGTCATTCACTTTTATGGCGCTGGGCTGGCGATATGCGCATCGCCTTCACCGGCGGTACGGCCGGGCTCCTGCAAACGATGGACCCCGCCATCGGTTATGCGCTGATCGAGCACTCGAATTTCTTCGCAGACCCCGTTGACAGGGTGTTCCGCTCGCTGCCACCGATCCTGGGCACCGTGTACGACGAGCCCGCCGCCGGCACCGGGGTGAAGGTGCGGGACTTTCACCGCAGCATCAAGGGAATCCAGCCCGACGGCGTCCGGTATCACGCGCTGAACCCGACAACGTTCTGGTGGGCGCATGCCACGTTCCAGGTGATGGTCGAACAAACCATCGACAGGTACTCCCGCTATCAGCTGTCCGACGCCGAACGTGAACAGCTCTACCAGGAGGGTGTCGAATGGTATCGCCGGTACGCGATGAGCGAGCAACCGCTGCCACCGAATAGGGCCGCGTTCCAACAGGAATGGGACCGATACTGCGACGAGGTGCTCACCCCCAACCCCGCCGCTGATTACCTGATGAAAGTCATCGAGGGACGCGCCGTTCCCGACATGAGCAAGTCTCCCTACCTACCGGTGGCGTCGTATTTGAAGCCGGCTGCACGACTCGCGCTGCCCACCACACCGATGCGGATGGCGTTGGCACCTCCGCTGCGGCTGACCATCTATGGCGGCTTGCCACCCCAGGTGCGCAAGCGTTTTGGGATTCGGTGGAACCTGGCCGACGAGACCGCCTACCGCGCGCTGGGCCGTGCCGTGCCGCTGGCGTGGCCGTTCATCCCGACATCGTGGCGATGGCACCCGGGCAGCCACGCCGGATGGCGCCGGGAACGGGGACGGCTACCGCGGAACTGGTGACGAACCGTTGGTGCGAACATCATTGGGCACCGGAACGGTCTGTGCGCGCAGATCCGCGGCGATGAGTTTGGCCGCGGCGTTCTGCCAGTTATGCAACGAACGCTGTGGCACCTCGGTGACCAGCCACTGCCACGCCTGACGCGATACCGGGTCCAGTCCTGCGGCCGTCGCGCCCTGCGCATAGGCCCGCACACCCATGACGTACGGGAAGTACAGCGCGTTGTAGTACCGCCACTGGTCGGTGGTACCGAAATCTCCGTCATCCCGGGGCTTGAGCCGCGAGATGGATTCGGCGAGCACGGCTCTGAGTTCGTTGGCGCGCTCGACGGGCTGGTCGGAAGCGCCACGATCGGTGAGTCTTTCGTCGATCGCGGGCAGTGATGTCAGCGGACTGGCGACGAGTTTGGCCAGATCCCCGTAGTGGCTCAGGGCCCGGCGGGTCAGCCGGGTGAATGTCTCATCATCGACGCCGTCGATGGGCGATGCCGATTTCAGCGGCAAGGCCGCCTCGGTACTACGCAGCTCGGAACGCTCGTGGCGCAGCTGCGGGGAACGCGAGAAGGCCAGGCGGTCAAGGAAGTCGGCGAAGGGGCCCGATTGCACCTGAATGCAGATGGCCAGGCCCACGCTGGTGAACAGCAGGACCACCAGTGCAACCGACTGCCCGACAACGGCGATGCCGATCATCGCTTGGGCGCCGAACAACGCCCCGACAAGGATCGAGGCCACAAAGGAACGCAGCATGTCGCCGCGCAACGCTTGTCCTTCGTCGAAGGCATCCCAGAGCGCCACACCCAGACCGAGTAGCACCAGGTCGAAGCCGGTCGACGCCAGCGCCAGCCAGCTTGGAAGGATGCCGAGCGGAATGATCAGCTGCGCATCGCCGAGGGTGAAGAACATCGTGGCGACTAGGACGACACCCCGCGCCGAGCCGGGTATCGAGGCACGGCGGCGGAACAACAAGATGGCCGCACCGATGGCGGCGGTCCCATTGGCACAGAACATGATCCAGTGCCCCAGTTGAGCCGGACCGGCGATGGTGCCGGCCAATGAGGCGCCCACGAGCAGCGCGACGGCCAGGACGGCACCGGGTACGGCCATCGCGGCGCGATCACGCCACCGGTCACCGGTGTTGGTGAGTTCAAGCAGCACCAACAGCCACGAGACGCTCGGAATGATCGCGGTGAACACTTCGATACGGCCCAGGAGGTCGGCATCCGAACCCGGGGTGACGCGGATGGCATCGAGTGCGACGACTACGGAGTAACCGATCAGCCCGATGGCCGCGAGCACGAGGACGGGCTTACGGGGATTACGCGCGAGCAGATACAGACCCAGCCACCAGCTGAGTCCGAAAACCAGTGCCGACATCGCCACCATTGGTAACAGTGTGACAGGTGACCGGCCGACGAGTCACGCCCGTCTATCCGGCAAGGAAGGACGTGGCCTACAAGGCCACCCGGCCACCGCACGAGGCGGTGCCCAGCCAGGTGTGCGGATTGCGGTCCCAGCACCACCCGAGTTTGGGACGCCGATCGGATATCCAGATCGCAGGCACCCGCTGTCCGTTTCCCCGCGAGGCCGCCAGCGAGAAACACTTGTTCTTGCGCAACATGTCCGGCCGCAACAGAACCAAGGCAATGCCCTCCTCGATGGTGAGCGGGGTCCGTCCACGCGCGGTGATGGTCTGCAACGCCGCCTCCGGTGTCACGTTGCAGAACTCGCTGCCGGTGTCGACGTCGGTAAGCAGGTAAGCCTGATCCGGAATCTCCACAATCGGTCGGTACACGTTCACGTCGCCGTCATCCATGACATGAAAGCCCTTGCGCCCATTCAGGCTCATCAACGGCGCCGTCTGCTCATAGCTGGTTCCGGCGGCAATGAGAAGGAACGGGATGTGATCGCCGGGGTCGACCACGGATTGCGGAAGGTCAGCGACTCGATTTCCCAGCTGACTGGCATGGTCGCCGACCGGGCACCCCAGTTCGGTCAGGCGGGAAAGCTGGCGGTCGAATTCATCCTGAGCAGCGGGCATTGACCGTCAACGCAGCGTTTGTTCGGCAAGTTCCCGCGCGAGCAGATCAGGCTGCACGGCTGATATCGCGCCACAGCTCCCGTTGCACACGATGCGGATCCATATCGATACGCCGATGCTGGTCGAACACCATGACCGCGTGCTCCGGCTCTGTGTATCCCGGCCAATCGATGCCCGGGATGCCCGTGCCTGCGAACGCGAGCCACCGGCTCTGAATGTCCTCGGTCAGCGCTAGCGCCTCAGCCATATCGCGTTTCCCTGCCAATGCGGGCCAGCGCTTGAAAAGACCAAACACCGCGAACAGTTCCGTCGCGTGTGCGGCTCCCGGTCCGAAACGCCGCAGCGGCCGCGGCGCGTAGTCGTACCGGTAAAAGTAAACCGGCGCATGCCGGCTGTACGCCCGCGCCACCCGCCAGGCCTCCGAGCCGAACATCGCATCGCCCATCAGACGCACCAGCGCAGCCTTGGACGGATAGCCCTCGTAGGAATCGATCACCCGCTTCGCGGCCTCGGGGCTCAGCGCATCGAGCGTGCCCGCGACAGCACGGGCATCGAACCGGGACACCGACAACACCCGGGTCAGCAGTCGGTTGAACAACCGAACCTCTTCCGCGTTGTATCCGATGATGAGTGGGACCCGTTGCGCCTCCCCGCGTTCCATCATCGCGATCGGGTCGTCGGGCACAACGTCACCGTCAATGCTGGGGCCCACACCTAGCGAGAAGGCCGATTCCCGGGTTTTCGCGGTGAGCAGCCGGTGTGTCGCCCTCACGAGATCACGCGGCCTGGCATTGATAACCGCCTCGGCGGGGTTACGGACATCGACACCGAGATACCCGACGAGCCGGCGCGCATTGGCGGCCGCTTCATCCCGAGTATGGATCATTCCGCTGGCCGTGCTTTGGCAGATCGCGCGCTGAAACAACCCTGCCGCCGCCGGAACGGCCAACAACATCTCGACGCAATGCGCGCCCGCGCTTTCGCCGAAAATCGTGACACTGCCCGGATCTCCGCCGAACGCCGCTATGTTGTCGCGCACCCACCGCAGCGCCAGCACCAGATCGCGTAAGTACAGATTGCTGTCGATGGTGTGCCGATCATCCGATAAGGACGACAGGTCTATCGCGCCGTAGGCGCCGACCCGGTAGTTCACCGAGACGAAGACACAGCCGCGCCGCGCAAGGTCGGCGCCGTCGTACAAGGACAGCGCGGAACTCCCCAAAACATAGGCGCCGCCGTGAATGTAGAACATCACCGGCAGAGCCTCCGAAGAGGGCTCATCCGGCATTGTCACGTTCACCGTCAGACAATCCTCGCTGACCGCCTGGAATCTGTTGAGCGAGAGCGGCACATAGATACGTTTCTGCGGTGACGCCGATTTCCAGGAGTCGCAGGGCAACACCCCAGCCCAGGGCTTCGCGGGCGCCGGGCTGCGCAGACGCAGCGCGCCCACCGGCGGCTCGGCATACGGTATGGCCCGAAAGCGGCGCACACCTCGATCGTGAAACCCCTCCACCACACCATTGGCGGTCTGCACCCGCACCGGTTCCCGGACAATGTATTTCGAGCCCTTTGTCATCGGCGTCTCAGACCACGGTCAGCGGCAGTGACTTGCGCGGCTCGAAGACAAACCGCGATCCCCCACTGACATTGGCGATCATGACCTCGGGCAGTTGCTTATCCTCGCCCTCATGCTCGACGAACGAGACCACCCAGTCTTGCGCGTCTCCAGAAATCTCCACGCCGATATGCGGATCGATGGCCGTCGCGATGGCCTGAAGCGGCCGCGTCTCGGCAGGACCGCACAGCGAGATCCAGGCGTGATCCACGTGTGCGGGTGACTCCCACACGTGGAGCTGACCGCCGGAGATTTCGGCATTCACATAGCCAATCGGACTCAACAGCGGGTGCACCTGAAGTACCCGGAGGACACCCTCGATCCCGTCGGGCACCTGCAACGCATGTTTGATCCGCGCCGCCGCGACACCCGCCAGCCCAATCAGCTGCTGGGTACATACGGTGCGGGCCAGCTCCGCATCGGCCGCCCGCTTACGCACCGCGATGGAGAACCCCAGGAACAACAGATGCATCTGCAGGCAGATCTCGTCAGCTATCCGCACCAGTGCCGAATGTGAGAACGCACCGAAGTCCAAGTCCGACAGCAGCGGTCCGGCGTAGTCGGAGGCTCCCACGTCCGCAGGATCGATCTCTCCCAATTCCCAACCGGCGGCGATCGATGCGCCGACAACGTCCAGGGCCGGGATTCCGGACACCGCCGGATACGACTCGTCGATGGTCACCGTCCACGCACAATGCGGATGCCGGTCGGCGGGCGTGCGCGGCGGCCGGTGAATCGGACGAACCTGCGCGTGCGGATTGGTGGCAAAGGCCGTCGCATCGAAAGTGGGGTCTTCGATGTCGTGGCACATACCTGTCACGTAATCGGGTCCGAGCGGTTCGACGTCGAGCAGCGCACCGCAGTGGTCGAGATGAAACTCCCCGTGCCACTTGTCGTGCACGGTGTACCGGAAGTCCATGAACTGGGGCGGCGCGCCGATGTCGAGCTGCATACCCTTGAAGATGGTGATCACGTCGTCGCCCTCGAACCGCAGCGCCTTCTGCATGCGCCGGGTATAGATCGGACTGGATGACGCCCACTCTTCGATGGCGACCTGCAACATCTCCTCCCTCCCGAAATGCTGTATGCAATAGGCCATTCCAGAGCGGTCGATCAGCTGGCCGATGAGCAACAGCTCGGGAACCAGGACCGCCAACTGATCCCGGGACAACTCGGAGAATCGGCTAGTCACCGGCGGATTCCGCGTCTTTCTTGGCACGTTTGGCGATGGCCATCTCGACATGCTTATTGACACGCTGCCCCAGCGGCCACCCGACGTAGTGGGTGATGAACAGCGCGACCTCGCGCAGTTCGGCATCGGTGAGTTCACCGTTGGCCAGGGCGGCCCCTGTCTGGATCTCCAGAATCTCGTCCAGTCCCAGGGCACTTACGGCTCCCAGGAGCAGCAGCCGGCGATCACGCATCGACAGCTCCGGGCGATCCCAAATGGTGCCGAAGAGATGCTCGGCGGTGTACTTGAAGTAGTCGCCGGGCAGGTCAGGCATGTCCCAGCCATAGACCTCTTTCATCTTGTCCAGACCCTTGCGGCGCAACTCATCCATTACTTGCCCCTTCCTCGTGTGGCACACCAAGACTCGCGGCCAGTCGCTCACGGGCCAACGCGGCCAGCGGCAGCTCGACGGACTGCTCTTCGCCGAGCGCCAGGGCCAGGCTCAGATCCTTTTCACCGAGACCTCGCACGTGCGTGAAGATGGGGCGCCAGAAGCTGTCCGATGTCACCGGTTCGGTGGTATCGCGCAACATGATGGCGCCCGGCCCACCGGTGATGGCGTCCGTATGACGCACCACCTTGCCCAGGTCGGTGATGTTCAGGCCGCAACTTTCGGCCAGGCGCTGCGCCTCACCGGCCGCGGTGAAGGCAACGAAATGTAGGAGGTTGCGCGCCAACTTCATCCGGGTACCCGCACCAGGGGAACCGGCATGAATCACCAGCGACGCCCACTTCGAGAAGGGCTCCTTGACCCGCGCGAACGTCTCGTCGTCGGCGCCGACCATGGTGGCCAACTCGCCCTTGTGGGCACCGGGGGCGCCACCGCTCACCGGTGCATCGATGACGTGAATCCGTTGTGGCGCCAGTTCGTTGGCCAGCTGCACCGCTGTCGCGTCACTGATGGTGGAGTGGATGGCGATGATGGTGCCCGGCTTGACCCTGGGCGCGAGTTCTCCGACCACCTCACGTACCTGTGCGTCGTCCAGCACGGTGACGCTGATGAGGTCGGCATTCGCGATATCGGTCAGGTTGTCCGCCGCACGCGCGCCGGCCTCGACAAGCGGCGCCATGGTCTCGGCACGCAGATCGAAGACCGTCAGGCCGCCGGGCCAGTCGACAAGCCGCTGGGCCATGGGCGCACCCATGTTGCCCAGACCGATGTACCCGAGTGAGAGGACAGACTGCGTCATGACCGGATGATCTGTCCGCCGTCGACGTTGAACACCTGGCCGGTGATCCAGGACGCCTTGTCCGACAGCAGGAAAAGACACATGCCCACCATGTCGTCGACGGTGCCCATGCGGCTCAGCGGGATGTTCTTGACGAGCTCGCTGCGGAACTGCTCAGGCACCGTGCCGCGGGTGGCCTCGGTGTCGGTGGGCCCCGGCGCGATCGCGTTGATGCGGATCTTCTGGCCACCCAGTTCACGCGAAAGCTGCTGCGTCAGACCATTGATGCCTACCTTGGCCAGGCCATAGAACCCCGAGTACAGCCAGGCGGCCGTGGATGATTGGTTGACAATGGCGCCGCCGCCACGCTTGGCGATGTGCTTGTACACCGCCCGGGTACACACCAGCGCGCCATCCTGGTTCACGCTCATGAACTTCTTGTAGTAGTCCCACGGCACCGACAGCAGCAGGTCGAGCTTCATGCCGCCGTAGATGGCAGCGTTGTTCACCAGGTAGTCGATACCACCGAACTCAGCGACCGCCTTGTCCGCCATGGCTATTGCCGAATCGGGGTCGGAGACATCGACGCTTGCGAAGATGGCCTTGCCACCGTCGGCCACGATCTGCTTGGCGACACCCTCCCCCAACTCGGCGTTGATATCGGCGACCACCACGGCCGCACCTTGGCCGGCCAGCGCGTGCGCATACGCTTCGCCGATGCCCTGCGCGGCTCCGGTGACGATGGCGACCTTGCCCTCGAACTCTCCCATGAGATCTCCTCTATTTCACAGCCGTTGCAATGACTTTGGTTTCCAGGTATTCCTCGAATCCGGCGACGCCCATCTCTCGGCCGTTACCCGATTGCTTGTAGCCGCCGAAGGGTGCGTCGGCGGAATACCAGACACCGCCGTTGACATTCACCGTTCCCACCCGTAGCCGGGATGCCACTCGCGCCGCACGCTCGTCGTCTCCACTGAACACCGTCCCGGACAGTCCGTACGGTGAATCGTTGGCGATCCGCACCGCGTCGTCGTCGCCGTCATGGGCGATGACCACCAGCACCGGGCCGAAGATCTCCTCGCGCGCCACGCGCGCATCGTTGGTCAGTCCGGTGACGACAGTGGGTTCGATGAAGAATCCGCGGTCTCTACCCTCTGGCCGTCCGCCTCCGCAGGCGAATGAACCACCCTCGGCAACAGCAAGATCCAGGTAGGACTGGACCCGGTCGCGCTGACGCGCCGAGATCACCGGGCCACAGATCGTGCCCGGTTTGGTGGGATCCCCCGGCTTGAGCGAGCCCATCGTGGCGGCCGCCGCCTGCACCGCCTCCTCGTAGCGTGCACGCGGTACGACCAGCCTGGTGGTGATGGCACATCCCTGGCCCGCATGCATCGCCGTGGTGAATGCGGAGACCGAGCAGGCCGCGGCGAGGTCGGCGTCATCGAGCACGATGAACGCCGACTTGCCGCCGAGTTCCAGGAACACCTTCTTGACGGTGGCGGCGGCATCGGTCATGACCGCGCGTCCGGTCGCCGTGGAACCAGTGAACGACACCATGTCCACCCGGGGATCCGTCGACAGCTGCGCACCGATGCGGTGGTCGCTGGAAGTCACGATGTTGAAGACGCCCGGTGGGAAATCGGTGTGCTCGGCAATTATTCGGCCCAGCACCGCCGCGCACCAGGGAGTATCCGGAGCGGGCTTGAGTATCAGGGTATTACCGGCGGCCAGCGCCGGCCCCACCTTGGCGAGGTTGATCTGATGCGGAAAGTTCCACGGCGTGACCGCGCCGACCACGCCAACGGCCTCACGCATGAGAGTCCGTTGAGTCTTGATGCCCATCGGTGAGGCAACACCGAGATCAGTGCTCCAGCCGAAGGATTCCGCGGTGTCGGCGGCGAATCGCAGATCGTCCACCGGCCCCTCCAGCTGCGCACCGGCGGTCAGCATCCGAGGCGCCCCCACCTCGGCGATGGTTAGGTCGCGCAGCTCCTCGATGTGAGCCCGCATGCCATCCCGGAGCTGCCGCAGGCACCGCACTCGCAGCTCCACATTGCGTGACCAATCGGTGTCGTCGAACGCACGGCGCGCCGCCTCGATGGCATGGCTCATGTCATCGGCATCGGCATCGGCCGCAGTCCCGAGCACCTCCTCGGTGGCCGGGTTCACCGTAGGAAATCGTCCGGCACCGCCGGGAATCAACTTTCCGTCGATGAACAGATCACTGTCGCCATCGGCCAGAAGCGTCATGTCACCTCATTCCAAGAATCTGGACACATGTCCATTCCTTACTGGTGAACCATAACCACCTGAATCAATCCATGGCAAGAGCGCATCCAGTGACTATTCAAAAACTAGTGTTGGACAGCATTTTTCATGAACGGTATTGCCCGGTTGCCGCACGCACGCTAATCTGGACAGGTGTCCAGTGAAGCTGTGGTGACCCTGACGAGCGACTCGCCGCGAAACCGGCGGCAGGAAGAGACGATCCGCAAGATCGTCACCGCAGGCCGGGGGATGCTCGGCGAGACGACGTATGCGGATATGACGATCCGCGGCGTGGCCGCACGCGCGAAGGTGGCCCCCGCGACCGCGTACACCTACTTCTCCTCCAAGAGTCATCTGGTGGCCGAGATCTATCTCGACCTCATCCATGAGGCGCCCTACTTCACCGACGTCAACGACGGCCAGACCGCCCGGGTCACCAAGACGCTGCGCAGCCTGGCATTGGTGGTCGCCGACGAGCCCGAGATCGCCACGGGGTGCACGACCGCGCTGCTGAGCAACAACGACGAAGCTGTGCGTGCCGTCCGCGACAAGATCGGGCTGGAAATCCATCGCAGGATCCGCTCGGCCATGGGACCCGACGCCGATCCGCGCGTGGTGTCGGCCCTCGAAATGACCTTCTTCGGCGCCCTCATGCACGCGGGCAGCGGCACCTTCACGTATCACGAGATCGCCGACAAGCTGACCTTCGTGGTGGATCTCATGCTGGGAGGCAACGAATGACGGCTGCCTCGATGTCCTCTGTGGTTTTCGATCCGTACGACTACAACTTTCACGAGGACCCGTACCCGTACTACCGGCGCCTACGCGACGAAGCGCCGCTGTACCGCAACGACGACCTGAACTTCTGGGCGCTCTCGCGTCATCAGGATGTGCTGCAGGGCTTCAGAAACAGCGAGGCACTGTCCAACTCCAACGGTGTCTCGATGGACAAGGCCTCCTTCGGGCCACACGCCAAACTGGTGATGTCGTTCCTGGCGATGGACGACCCCGAGCATCTTCGGCTTCGCACGCTGGTGTCGAAGGGATTCACCCCCAGGCGAATCCGGGAGCTTGAAGGCAGGGTCGTCGCGCTTGCACGCACGCACCTGGACAACGCCCTGCAGTCGGAAAGCTTCGATTTCGTCGCCGACTATGCAGGCAAGCTTCCCATGGATGTCATCTCGGAGCTGATGGGCGTGCCCGAGCCCGACCGGACCCGCATCCGGGAGTTGGCCGACGGAGTCATGCACCGCGAGGATGGTCTCGCCGACGTGCCGCCCGAGGCCATCCAGGCCTCCTTTGACCTGATGACTTACTACATCGACATGGTCAAAGAACGTCGCCGGCGCCCAACGGAGGATCTGACTTCCGCTCTCCTGCAGGCGGAAATCGACGGCGACCGCCTCACTGACGAAGAGGTGCTGGCCTTCCTGTTCCTCATGGTGATCGCCGGCAACGAGACGACCACCAAGCTGCTGGCCAACGCCGTGTACTGGGGCCATCGCAACCCTGACCAGCTTGCCGCAGTCCACGCCGATCACGAACTCATACCGCTATGGGTGGAGGAGTCGCTGCGGTACGACACCTCAAGTCAGATCCTCGCGCGCACCGTGGCAGAGGACATGACCTTCTACGACACCACAGTTGCCGCCGGTGACATCCTGCTGCTGCTGCCCGGCTCGGCGAACCGCGATGACCGGGTGTTCGAGAACGCCGATGAGTACCGCATCGGCCGAGAGATCGGCGCCAAGCTCGTGAGCTTTGGCAGCGGTGCGCATTTCTGCCTCGGTGCGCATCTGGCACGGATGGAGGCCAAGGTGGCACTCACCGAACTATTCACCCGAATTCGCCGTTACGAGATCGATGAAAGCGCTTCCGTGCGTGTGCATTCCAGCAATGTCCGCGGGTTCGCCTCTCTGCCCATCACCGTGGAGGTCTGTTAATGCCCCGTTTTGAGCCGCACCCAGACCGGCGTCCATCGATCATCGCCGGAGCGTCCTCGGGTATCGGCGCAGCGACGGCAATCGAGCTCGCCGGCCGCGGATTCCCGGTGGCGCTAGGCGCTCGCCGCGTCGACAAGCTGACCGAACTCGTCGAGAAGATCCAGGCCGACGGCGGAGAGGCAGTCGCCTTCCCACTGGATGTCACCGATGCGGATTCGGTGAAGTCTTTTGTTGCGCAGAGCATTGATGCACTGGGCGAGATCGACCTGCTGGTATCAGGTGCCGGCGACATGTACCCGGGACGGGTCCATGAAATGAGTGCCGATACCTTCGCCGCGCAGATTCAGGTGCACCTGTTGGGCGCCAATCGGCTCGCCACGGCGATCGTGCCCGACATGGTGGCGAGGCGGCGCGGCGACGTGGTGTTCATCGGATCCGATGTCGCACTGCACCAGCGCCCCCACATGGGCGCCTATGGGGCGGCCAAGGCGGCCCTGCTCGCCATGGTGAACACCATGCGGATGGAGTTGGAGGGCACCGGCGTCAGGGCCTCCATTGTGCATCCCGGGCCGACCCTGACCTCGATGGGCTGGCAGCTCTCGGCCGAACAGGTCGGCCCCATGCTGGAGGACTGGAAGACGTGGGGACAAGCGCGGCACTCCTACTTCCTGCGACCCTCCGACATCGCACGTGCGGTCACCTTCGTCGCCGAAACACCCAGGGGCGCACACATCGCGGAGATGGAGGTGCAGCCGGAGGCGCCCCTGACGGATGCACCCGCCGACAAACAGAAACTCGAGCTTGGTGAGGAAGGAATGCCCTCATGACCACTCCCACCGTTCCGCGGGTCTCCGGCGGTGAGGACCAGTACGGCCACCTCGAGGAATTCCGCACCGACCCCATCGCACTGATGCGGCGCATCCGGGAGGAATGCGGGAACGTCGGCACCTTCCAGCTTGCCGACAAGCAGGTCGTATTTCTGTCCGGTGCTGAGGCCAACGAATTCTTCTTCCGCTCCAGCGACGACGATTTGGATCAGGCCGAGGCGTACCCGTTCATGACGCCGATTTTCGGCAAGGGCGTGGTATTCGATGCCGATCCCGAACGCCGCAAGGAGATGCTGCACAACGCGGCGCTGCGCGGCGAACAGATGAAGGGCCACGCGGCAACCATCGAAAACGAAGTCCGGCAGATGATCTCGCAGTGGGGTGAGAGCGGTGAGATTGATCTGCTCGAGTTCTTCGCCGAGCTGACCATCTACACCTCGTCGGCGTGCCTGATCGGCAAGAAGTTTCGCGATGAACTCGACGGCCGGTTCGCGCACCTCTACCACCAGCTTGAGCAGGGCACCGATCCGCTGTGCTACGTGGACCCGTACCTGGAGATCGAGAGCTTCCGGCAACGCGATGCCGCGCGTGCGGGCTTGGTGGCGCTGGTCCAAGAGATCATGAACAGCCGGATCGCCAACCCGCCCACCGACAAGAGCCAGCGCGACATGCTCGACGTGCTGATCATGATCAAAGACGAGGACGGCAATCCCCGCTTCACCGCCGATGAGATCACCGGCATGTTCATCTCCATGATGTTCGCCGGGCACCACACCAGCTCGGGAACCGCCTCCTGGGTTCTCATCGAACTACTCCGGCACCCCGCTATCCAAACGCAGGTCATCGACGAGCTGAACGAACTGTACGCCGATGGCAGCGAGGTGAGTTTCCATGCGCTGCGCCAGATCCCGAAGCTGGAGAATGTGCTCAAGGAGACCCTGCGGCTGCACCCGCCCTTGATCGTCCTGATGCGGGTCGCCAAGGGCGAATTCGAGGTGGGCGGTTTTCCCATCCATAGCGGTGACATGGTGGCGGCTTCTCCCGCTGTCTCGAACCGGATCGCCGAGGACTTCCCCGACCCGGACGGATTTGTGCCCGACCGATACGAGAAGCCCCGCCAGGAAGACATCGTGAACCGCTGGACCTGGATACCGTTCGGCGCGGGCCGGCACCGCTGCGTGGGCGCCGCGTTCGCCACCATGCAGATCAAGGCCATCTTCTCGGTGTTGTTGCGCGAGTACGAGTTCGAGATGGCGCAGCCCGCCGACTCGTACCATAACGATCACTCCAAGATGGTGGTGCAGCTGGCACAGCCCGCCAAGGTTCGTTACCGGCGCCGAGGGGCCTGAGCAATGCCTTTCAGGATCGACGTGGACACCGACCTCTGTCAGGGGCACGCCATGTGCGAATTGGAAGCCCCCGACCACTTCCGCGTACCCAAGCGCGGCACCGTCGAGATCCTGAACAACGAACCGCCCGAGGACGCCCGCGACGAGATCGAGCGCGCCGTCGAGGAATGTCCGGCCCGAGCTTTGTTCATCACCGAGAAATAGGAGCGTCAACGATGCCGCAATTCCCCCGCCAAGAACTCGACGATGTCGTCGCGGACTGGCTACAGGCCAATCTGGATGCCGAGAAGGCCGGTGACTGGAAACCGTTGGCTCGCTTCTACACCGACGATGCCACCTACGGCTGGAACATCGGCCCCAAGGAAGACGTGATGTGCGTCGGCATCGACGAGATACGGGATATCGCCCTCGGCCAGGAGATGGAGGGCCTGGACGGGTGGACGTATCCGTATCAGAAGGTGATCGTCGATGACAAGCAAGGCGAGGTCATCGGATTCTGGAAGCAGATCGCCACGGACTCCGACGGCAGTGAGTCCGAGATCTATGGCATCGGGGGCAGCTGGTTCCGGTATGCCGGTAATGGCCAATGGAATTGGCAACGCGACTTCTTCGATTTCGGCCACGTTTCCGCCCTGTACATGGACCTCATCAAGGCGGGCAAGCTCAGTGAGGGCATGCAGAAACGCATTCAGCGCGGCCTGTCGGGCGAGAAGGTGCCCGGCTACTACCCACTTGGCAAGACCCCGGTCCCCCTCTGGTGAACGGCGGGCTTCCCCACCCACCGCGCCGAGTGTCGAGTTTCGGCGAAGAACCGCGATCAGCGGGCACAGAAAGTCGACATTCGGCCACATACGGAGGTGTATGGCAATGAAAAGTACTGCGGAGCTGGGACTTCCGGAAGGATTCGATTTCACCGATCCGGGGCTGTACGGGGAACGGATGCCACACGCGGAGTTCGCGACCCTGCGCCGGGAGGCACCCGTCTGGTGGAATCCGCAGCCACGCACAGTGGGCGGATTCGCCGACGACGGCTATTGGGTGATTTCCAAGCATCGTGACGTGCGCCAGGTTTCACTACACACCGACATCTTCTCGTCGGGCCGCAAGGGCGCCATCCCCCGTCTCGAGGACCACATCAGCCCCGAGGAGTTCCAGGCCACGCTGTCTGTCCTCATCAACAAGGATGCCCCCGAACACACCCAGCTCCGCGGACTGGTGTCGCGCATGTTCACCCCACGCTCGATCGCGGCCTTGCGCATCACCCTGGAGGAGCGGGCAGAACGCATCGTACGGGCCGCGATCGAGGGCGGGCACGGCGAATTCGTGCGCGAGGTGGCCAGTGAGCTGCCCATGCAGGCCATCGCCGAATTGATCGGTGTCCCCGAGGAAGACCGCGTCAAGCTCTTCGAATGGAGCAACCAGATGACGGGGTACGACGAGGCCGATGTCGAGATCGATCCCCGTGTCGGCGCCGCCCAGATCCTCGGCTACTCCTATCAGCTCGCCGAACAACGCCGGGACTGTCCGGGCAACGATGTGGTTTCCCGCCTGCTGACCGGGACGGTGGACGGTGAGCAGCTCACCCCCGAGCAGTTCGGATTCTTCGTGGTGATGCTGTCGGTCGCGGGCAACGAAACCACCCGTAACGCAACCACCATGGGCATGATGGCCTTCCTGGAGCACCCGGATCAGTGGGAACTATTCAAACGGGACAGGCCTTCCTCTGCCGTCGACGAGATCGTCCGATACACCTCCCCGCTGATCTCGCAACAGCGCACCGCGTTGCAGGACACCACGATCGGCGGCGTTCCCATCAAGGCCGGTGAGCGAGTGGTCATGCTCTATCCGTCGGCCAACTTCGACGAAGAGGTGTTCGAGAACCCGCACACCTTCGACATCACCCGCGATCCCAATCCCCATCTGGGCTTCGGCGGCACGGGAGCCCACTACTGCCTGGGCGCCAACCTGGCCAAGGTTGAGCTGGAGATCATCTTCAACAAGATCGCCGATCGCATGCCCGACATCTCGCGGATCGGGGACGCCCCGCGGTTTCATTCGGGCTGGATCAACGGCATCAAGAAGTTCGACACGGCCTACTGCCCGGTCTCGCACTGATGTCCTGATGGCCAATTGCGTTGTCGTCGGCGGCAGCCGCGGAATCGGCCGGGCGGTGGCCCGGCTCCTGGGTGAGCTCGGCGCGAATGTGGTTGTCAATGGCCGATATTCCGACGCTGTCGAGGAGACGGTCGCGGCGATCACGTCAGCCGGGGGCGCAGCGGTCGCCTTCGTGGGGTCGCCCGATAACGAACAGACGGCCACGGATCTGATCGACACCTGCCGCACCGAGTTCGGCGGCCTCGACGCGTTGATCAACTGCGCGGGCATACCGGAGCCCGCCGGGTCGTCCATCCTGACCATCACCGCCGAGGACTTCCAGCGGCTGATCGACGCGCATCTCGGCACGGTGTTCCACACCTGCCGCGTCGCCGCACCGCTGATGGCCGCCAAGCGACACGGAGCCATCGTCAACACCGGATCGACTGCCGCCCTGGGCATCTACGGCGGCACCGGATATCCGGCGGGTAAGGCGGCCGTCCACGGACTCACCCTGGCGATCGCCGCCGAGCTGAAGCAAAGCGGTGTGCGCGCCAATGTGATCTGCCCGGGTGCACGCACCCGGCTCTCGGAGGGCGGGGAGTACATCGCCCACCTGCGGGATCTGTACGCCCGCGGACTGCTCGACGAGATGACCCTGCAGGCATCGCTCGAACCGGCACCGCCGGAATGCGTCGCGCCGCTGTACGCCTACCTCGCCGGGGATCTCTCCGCACGCATCACCGGCCAGATATTCATCGCGGCAGGCGGTTTCATCGGGCGCTTCAAACGACAGGTCCCGACGCCGCTCGGATACCGCGAGGCCCCGGTCTGGACCGTCGGCGAGATCGACGAACTGATGGGCCGCCGTTAACTACTGGCCGAACCGCCGGTTTCTCGCGGCGTAGTCACGCAGCGCGCGCAGGAAATCCACCCGCCGGAACTCGGGCCAGTAGGCGTCGGTGAACCACATCTCGGAGTACGCGCTCTGCCAGAGCAGGAATCCCGACAACCGCTGCTCTCCTGATGTCCGGATCACCAGATCCGGGTCCGGCTGTCCCGAGGTGTACAAGTTCTCCGAGATGGCGTCGACGGTCACCGCCTGCACCAACTGCTCGGCGGTGGCCCCGTTGGCCAGCTCCTTGTTCAGCAGGGTGCGCACCGCATCGGTGATCTCCTGCCTGCCCCCATAACCGACCGCCACATTCACGTGGAAGGCCGCGTCCGCGGGCGCCGACTTCACGGCCTGACGCATCCGCTCAGCCACCTCGTCGGGCAGCAGATCGAGATCTCCCACACTGCGCACGCTCCACTTGTTCTGCGGGGCGCACAGCTCCTCGACGACGTCGGTGATGATCTCCAACAGCTCGCCGAGCTGATCGGGATCACGGGTGAGGTTCTCAGCCGATAACAGGTACACGGTGGCCATCTCGACGCCCGCGTCCTGGCACCAGCCGAGCATCTCGCCGATCTTGCGGGCGCCCATCCGGTATCCATGGCTGACATCGGTGTACCCCGCCGACCGGGCCCAGCGGCGGTTTCCGTCGCACAGGACGGCGATGTGCCGTGGTTTCGCCGACTTGGCCAGCTCCTGGCGGAGCCGCATTTCGTAGAGCTTGTACAGCGGTTCCTTGAGCGTCGGCGGGATGATCTCCACGGATCCAGCCTAGCGAGCCCGCCGCGCGCCGGAGCAGCAGATATCGATCTGCACACAACATTCACAAACTGGGTTTGGACGGGGAAGGGATACTGTGACGCATGCAGACCGATGAGTCTCCTGCACCCGAAGCACCGACCTCCGAGCTCTCGCTCCCGATGGCAGCGCTTGTCGGCGGTATCGAGACCCTGCCGATCAAACCCAAGGCACGCGGCTGGATCCATTTCTATGCCTGCGTGATCGCCATAGTCACGGGAATCGTGCTGGTGTCGGTCGCGTGGTCGGTGCGCTCACCGCAGGCCGGACTGGCCACCGCCATCTACAGCCTGACGGTGCTGGGTGTCTTCGGGGTGAGCGCCGCCTATCACCGGGTGAACTGGAAATCCCAGACCACACGCACCTGGATGAAGCGGCTCGATCACTCGATGATCTTCGTCTTCATCGCGGGCAGCTACACGCCCTTTGCGATGCTGGCGATGCCGCCCTCCGAAGGGAACCTGGTGCTCGCCATCGTGTGGGGCGGCGCACTCGCCGGCGTGATTCTCAAGATGTGCTGGCCGACGGCACCGCGCTGGGTGGGAGTGCCGCTGTACCTACTGCTCGGTTGGGTAGCGGTCGGCTTCTTCCCCACGCTGCTGAATGGCGCCGGGGTGCCCGCGGTGGTGCTGCTGATCGTCGGCGGCGCCCTGTACAGCATCGGCGCAATCCTGTACGCCGCGAAATGGCCCAACCCGTGGCCGCTGCACTTCGGCCATCACGAGTTCTTCCATGCGGCGACGGTCATCGCCGCGACGTGCCACTACATCGCGGTCTGGTTCGCCGTCTTCTCGTAGCGGCTCCCCGGGAAGGCTAGAGCTGCTTGATGTCGTCCTGGGTCCAGAAGGCCCGCATCGAGCTGATCTTGCCCTCGTCGTTAAAGGTCATCACGTCGATCGGTGCGATGACCATGCCACCGTTCTCGTGCTTGATGGTCAGCTCGAAGTGGAACGCGGCCTCGTTGTTGGTGGCCCGCACCAGCTTGAGGTCGCCATGACGGTCCAGCGGCTCGATGGCGGCGTAGAAACCCTGGATCGCCTCACGGCCCTTGAGTACGTCGGCGCCCAGCGGATCCTCGACGGTCGCATCGTCGGCGTAGAGGTCGGCGATCTGCGCTGCGGTGCCCGTGGTGAGCAGATCGCAATAGCTCTGGACGACGGCGAGAACTTGTTCGCGGGTAACGGTCATGCCCCGGACGCTACCTACCCAACGCGGCGTCTAATTGTTGGGTCCCGGTGACCGGGAGATCGCAGACGGTACCCCGGCACACGTAGGCGGCTTCGACATCGGCCACCGGCCCCCTGTCGCGTAGCAACTCGCTTGAATCCTTCACCCCGCCAACCACAATTGCTCCCCCAGGCGCCGACTGCCGGGCCTGCCGCAGCAGCGGTGAGTTCTCCGGATCACAGGCCACCGCCACCTGGATCGGGCCCCGAACCGCGGCCTCGGCCACCGCCAGCCAGTGACCGGCCGACCGTGGAGCACGCGCCAGTGCCATGGACGCCGCCGACAGCGAGGCGTGCGCGGCTTCCCGGTAGCGCGAGTCCTCCAGCAGGTACCCGGCGGTGAGCAGCGCCTCGGTCACCGAGGACGCCCCGGATGGGGTCGCGCCGTCCAAGGGATCGCTGGGCCGCAGCACCAGCTGCTCGGCATCGTCGGCGATGTCGAACCACGCACCAAGCGAGTCGGGATCGGCGAAATGATCGAGCGCGGTGTCGAGCAACGCGGTGGCGGCCTCGCGCCAACGCCATTGACCGGTCACCTGATACAGCGACAGCAGGCCCGTCGCAAGGGTGCCGTAATCCTCCAGCACGCCCTCCCCGTCGGAGACCTGCCCACCCAGACTCGCGCGGCGCAAACGCCCGTCACGCAGATGCAGCTCCAGCAGCCTGGCGGCGCAGCCTGCCGCCGCATCCAATAGATCGTCGCGATCCAGCGCGATCGAGGCTTCGACGAGCGCGGTGATTGTCAGCCCGTTCCAGGCGGTGACGGCCTTGTCGTCACGGCCTGGCTGCACGCGCTGCAACCTCGCCGCCAGCAAGGCTGTGCGCACGTTCTGCCACCGGTCAACGTCATCGGGATCCTGCAGAAGCTGTAGCACCGAACTGCCGTGCTCGAAGGTGCCCGTCGCGGTCACCTCGAAAAGTGTTGCCGCCCAATCGCCATCCTCGACACCCAGCACCTCGGCGAGTTGTTCGGGTGTCCACACATAGGTGGAGCCCTCGGAGCCAGCGGCGTCGGCGTCCAGCGATGAGACGAACAGCTCGCCCACCCGCAGTTCATTCAGCAGGAAATCGGCCGTCTCGGAGGCGATTCGCCGCGCCAGGGCATCGCCGGTGCGGCGGGCCCAGTGCGCGTAGACCCGCAGCAGCAGCGCGTTGTCGTACAGCATCTTCTCGAAGTGCGGCACTACCCAGGCCGCGTCCACGCTGTACCGCGCGAAGCCCCCGGCCAGTTGGTCGTAGATGCCGCCACGCGCCATCGCTGTCGCGGTGCGGGCCACCACCCCGAGCACCGCCGCGTCTGCCGTGCGTTCGTATCCGCGCAGTAGTGCCTCCAGCAGAGCCGACGGCGGGAACTTCGGTGCCCCGCCGAATCCGCCGAAGCGCACGTCTTCCGCGGGCAGAATCGCCGCGATGGCGGTATCGCACAGCGCGACATCCACGCCAGGCCCGGCAGGCAGGCGGCCAGACATCGCCTGCAGCTGCCCGGTGATGCTCGAGGCCGCCTCTTCCACCTCGTCCCGGCGCTGCTCCCAGGTTTCACGAACCGCCGAAAGTAACTGCAGAAAACCCTGTTTCGGGTAATACGTGCCGGTATAGAAGGGCCGCCCGTCCGGGGTGAGGAAACACGTCATCGGCCAGCCGCCCTGTCCGTTCATCGCAACGGTGGCGTTCATGTAGACGGCGTCCAAATCGGGACGCTCCTCGCGGTCAACCTTGATGTTGACGAAACCGGCGTTCATGACGGCGGCCACCTCGTCGTCCTCGAAGGACTCGTGGGCCATCACATGACACCAGTGGCAGGCCGCATACCCGATCGACAACAAGATGGGCACATCGCGAGACTGCGCTTCCTGCAATGCCTCTGGCGTCCACTGCTGCCAGTGCACAGGATTGTCGACGTGCTGGCGCAGGTATGGGCTGGTCGCCTCGCCGAGCCGGTTAACGGTCATCGCCCCGCTGATCGGCAGAACCCGAAGGCTTTTCGGGTTCATCGGCGGCTCCGACGGTGCCGTCGTCGACGGCCTGATCAGGCTCGGGATGTTCGGGGTCAAACGTCTCCGGCAGCTTGCGCAGATGCGCGTTCATCGACCGAATCAGGAAGAAGGTGCCCACCAGCAGCAGCACCACCACCGTCAGACCGAACGGGCCCGCCTTGCCGAAATCCGGCCCGATGTTGCTCGGGCTCTTCTCGTCGGCGAGCACCAGCACAGCATCCATCAACATCATTTGGCCTCAACTCCTGCGAACAAATCGTCCTCGGGGGTGCTCGTCGGCACGCGTGATTTCGCGAGCTCGAAATCCTCGGTAGGCCACAGCCGCCGCTCGAATTCTCGCGGGACCGCGAAAAAGCTACTGTCCGGCGGAATTTGAGACGCATGCGCGCGTAACGCGGCATCCCTGGCATCGAAGAAGTCGGCGCAGGGCACCCGAGTGGTCACCCGGCGATCAAAGACGTCGTCATCGGCCGGCCAGCGCTCCAGCCATTCGTCGAACGGCCCTTTGTATCCGTGCTTCTTGCACTCAGCGTTGAGTAACTGCATGCGCGCCCGCATGAATCCGTGGTTGTAGTAGATCTTGCTGACGGTCCACGGCTCGCCGGCCTCGGGGAACTGCTCGGGGTCCGCGGCGGCCTCGAAGGCGGCCATCGACACGTCGTGACACCGGATGTGATCCGGGTGCGGGTAACCGCCGTTCTCGTCGTAGGTGGTCATGACATGTGGCCGGAACTCCCGGATCACCGCGACCAGCTTGGCGATCGGCTCCTCGATGGGCACCAATGCAAACGAATCCGAGGGCAGCGGGGGCAACGGATCGCCCTGCGGAAGGCCCGAGTCGACATAACCCAGCCAGCGGTGCTGCACACCCAGCTCGGCCGCCGCCTTGGCCATCTCCTCGCGACGGATGGTTCCGATGTTCGCGGCCACCTCAGGGCGGTCCATCGCCGGGTTGAGGATGTCGCCGCGCTCGCCGCCCGTCAGCGTCACCACGATGACGTCGTTGCCCTCGGCGGCGTACCGCGCCGTGGTCGCGGCACCCTTGCTGGCCTCGTCATCGGGGTGGGCGTGCACCGCCATCAATCGCCATCCGGTCACCCGTGCGCCCGCCTCTTTCTGTCAGCCGTCACTGTTCTCGCGCCCCCCATCGTTTCATCCCGGGTATACCCGTCATACCGTTGACCCGTGCAGCGACCAGAGGACCGTTACGGCACCAAGCCCGCCAAGCCCAACCGCGGCCGCTGGATCGCGGTCGGGCTGACCGCCTTGGTCATCGTGGCCGGAGTCGCGATCGCCGCGATCGGATATGCCCGATTGGGCCCCGGAGACGTCAAGGGCGAACTTTCCGCCTACAAGCTCGTGGACTCATCCACGGTATCGGTCACGGCCTCGGTGGAACGGAAAGATCCGTCGCGGCCGGCGGTCTGCATCCTGCGCGCGCGGTCCATCGACGGAAACGAGACAGGACGGCGTGAGGTGCTGGTACCGCCGTCCTCACAGCGATCCGTGCCGGTCACAGCCCTGGTGAAGACCACCCATCCCCCGGTGACCGGAGATGTCTACGGCTGCAGCCTGGCGGTTCCGCCATATCTGGTCGCGTCCTGACCTCGATTTCCTGACGGCCGGAGTCATCGGACCACGCCGGGGGCCGACAGACACACGTCGGCAACGTTCACATCGGGCAAACCTCGTCCAAAAATAGGCTGAACATCACAGCGACAGTGGTATGCTGGGCGGATACACGGATCCCTGCTGGGACCGTGTATTGCTGCATTTTGGACAGTCAAACCCGCAGCAATGCACCCGACCCGGCACCCGATAGATGAGCGCCAGTGGACGTTGCTGGCCTGAGACAAGGAGTACCTGCACCATGACCGACACCCAGGTGACCTGGCTGACCCAGGAGTCACATGATCGGCTCAAGGCGGAACTCGACCAACTGATCGCCAACCGCCCCGTCATCGCCGCCGAGATCAACGAGCGCCGCGAAGAGGGAGACCTGCGCGAGAACGGCGGCTACCACGCCGCACGCGAAGAGCAGGGCCAGCAGGAAGCGCGCATCCGTCAGCTGCAAGAGCTACTCAACAACGCGAAGGTCGGTGAGGTCCCGACGCAGTCCGGTATCGCGCTGCCCGGCTCGGTCGTCAAGGTCTACTACGACGGCGACAAGGACGACACCGAGACCTTCCTGATCGCCACCCGCCAGGAGGGCGTCAAGGACGGCAAGCTCGAGGTGTACTCCCCCAGCTCACCGCTGGGCGGCGCGCTCATCGACGCCAAGGTCGGCGAGACCCGCAGCTACACCGTGCCCAACGGCGCCGAGGTCAAGGTGACGCTCGTCAGCGCCGAGCCTTACCACGACTGATTCCTTCCATAGTTCGTCGAGCACGAGCCTCACGCGGAGATCTGACCGAAATCCGTGTGAGGCTCGCTCTCGTTGTGGGCCGGGCAGCTACCGCTCTTCCTGGACCGTCAGGCCGGCCGCGACGATTGCGTCAAGGACGGCCTGACGGTGTTCTGGGCCCCGCGTTTCGACGGTCGCCAGCACATCTACCTCACCCAGACGCAGACGCTCGCTGTTACGCCAGTGCGTCACGTCGACAACGCTGGCTCCTGACGCCCGGAACACGTCGAGAAGACCCGACAGACCGCCCGGCGCGTCCGCGACGGTGACACGCACCGTCAGATAGCGACCGGCCGCCCGCAGGCCGTGGGTGATGACGTGGGTGAGCAGCAGCGGATCGATGTTTCCGCCCGAAAGCACCGCACATACCGGGCCGCGCAGGTCCAGCTCCTCGGCGGACAGCGTGAGCAGTGCCGCCACCGCAGCGGCGCCGGCGGGCTCCACCACCAGCTTGGCCCGCTCCAGGCACAGCAGCAGCCCGCGCGACAGCGCCTCCTCACTGACCGTGACCACATCATCGACCAGCGCGGCCACATGCTCGAACGGCACCGCTCCTGGCTTGCCTACCGCGATGCCGTCCGCCATGGTCTCCATGGATTCCAGCGCCACCGGATGCCCCGCTTGCAGCGACACCGGCCAGGCGGCCGCACCCGCGGCCTGGACCGCGATGATCCGCACCTCGGGCCGAGCCGCCTTGACTACCGCGGCGATACCCGCGACCAGCCCGCCGCCGCCCGCAGGCACCACGATGGTGCCCACGTCGGGAAGCTGCTCCAGAATCTCCAGCCCGACGGTGGCCTGCCCGGCCACGACGTCCCGATGGTCGAAGGGGTGGATGAGCACCGCGCCGGTCTCCGCCGCGAACTCCGTCGCGGCCAACAGCGCTTCGTCGATGGTCGTGCCGGTGAGGTGCACCGTGGCGCCGTACGCGCGGGTCGCGACGATCTTGGGCAGCGCGGCCCCTACCGGCATGAACACCGTGGACGCGATGCCGAGCGTGGTCGCGGCCCAGGCCACACCCTGGGCGTGATTACCCGCGCTGGCGGCCACCACACCGTTCACCCGCTGGTCATCGGGCAGCAGGCTGATCCGGTTGTAGGCGCCACGCGGTTTGAAAGATCCTGTGCGTTGCAGGTTTTCGCATTTGAGCCGCACCTCGTGACCGCAGCGTTCACTGAGCGCCCGAAAAGCCACCACCGGTGTGCGCCGCATCACAGGAGCGAGCCGCTCAGCCACCTCCTGGATCTCCTGGACCGTCACCAACCCTGTTGCTCCCGCTGCCTGGATGCCCATGCCACGCATCATGTCACCAGTTCTGCCGCTATTGTCCCCTCATGCCACAGATTGCGGAGGACCTCCTGCTTCTGTTGCTGAACAATGCCTCCGGACGGCCTCTGCTGGACAAGGATCGGCGCATGCAGGCCCTCGCCGCCGCGATCATTCTGGATCTTGCTCTGGCGCAACGCGTCCGGCCGGCCACCCACGGTGAGCCAGGGAAGGCCGGTGATCTGCTGGTGCTGCAGGCGCCCGATATCGGGGACCCCGTGCTCGACAGGGCGGTGCACCGGCTGCGGCGACGGCCGATGAGCCCGACCGAGGCGATCACCAAGGTCGGTCGCGGCGTCAACTCCCAGATGTTGCACAGGCTGGAGATCACCGGGGATATCCACACAGTTCGCATGGGCAGCCGGCTCTTCCCAGAGAAGTACTGGCCGGTGACCAACAACGAACGTGCGAACGCGGTGCGACAGGGCGTCACGGATGTGCTGTTCCACTACGCCCCGCCCGCTCCCAGCACGGCCGCGATCATCGCAGTACTGCACGGGGTCAACGGATTCGACGCGATACTGAGCCTGGACCCCGTCGGCAAGCAGCAGGTGTCCCGGTGGTCGCAGACCATCGCCGACGGCGGCTGGGCCGCCCAGGTTCGCGACAATCGTGGTCCGGCGGTCAATCTTGCTGTGACCGGCGCGGTGATCTCCGCAGCCCTGCACTCGATGAACTGACGCGGGGCGCCTAGCGCAAAGCTTGCTCGAGATCGCCGATCAAGTCGCCAACCTCTTCGATGCCCACGGACAACCGCACCAGGTCCTCGGGTACCTCCAGCAGCGATCCGGCGGTCGACGCGTGTGTCATGGCGCCCGGATGCTCGATCAGCGACTCCACACCGCCCAAGGATTCAGCGAGAATGAAAAGCTCTGTTCGCGAGCACAAATCGAGTGCGGCCTGCCGCCCGCCCGCGAGGCGCACGCTGATCATGCCGCCGAATGCGCGCATCTGCTTGGCCGCCACCGCATGTCCGGGATGACGGTCCAGGCCCGGGTAGATGGTGTTCGCGACCGCGGGGTGGCCCGCCAGGAACTCGGCGACCGCTTGAGCGTTCTCACTGTGCCGCTGCATGCGCAAGGCCAATGTCTTGATGCCCCGGTAGGTCAGATAGGCGTCGAACGGACCGGGCACCGCGCCCGACCCGTTCTGCAGGAACGCAAAGGCGGTATCCAATTCCTCGTCGTTGGTGAGCAGGGCGCCACCCACCACATCGGAGTGTCCGCCAATGTATTTGGTGGTGGAATGCAACGCGATATCGGCACCGAGGTTCAGCGGCTGCTGCAGCGCGGGCGATGCGAAGGTGTTGTCCACCAAGAGCTTCACGGAATGCTCGGCAGCCACCTGGGCCACGGCTGCGATATCGGCGATGCTCAGCAGCGGATTGGTGGGTGTCTCGAGCCAGATCAGCTTGGTCTTGGGGGTGATGGCGGTGCGAATGGCGTCGACATCGGCCACCGGAACAGGTGTGTGGCTAATTCCCCACTGCGAGAACACCTTGTCGATCAGACGGAAGGTGCCGCCGTAGGCGTCGTTGGGGATGATCAGGTGATCGCCGGGGCGCAACAGCGCGCGCAGCGCGCAGTCGGTGGCCGCCATGCCTGATGCGAATGCCCTGCCGAAGTGGGCGTCCTCCAATGCGGCCAGGGAGGATTCAAGAACCGCTCGGGTGGGGTTGCCGGTGCGTGCGTATTCGAATCCGCCGCGCAGCTGGCCGACGCCATCCTGGGCGAAGGTCGAGCTGGCATAGATCGGCACGTTGACCGCACCGGTCTGTGGATCGGCATGGAAACCGCCATGGATGGCCCGTGTGGAAAACCCTTGCCACCGAGACGCGTCGGCGGCGCTGCGCTGCTCACTCATCGGGTCCGAGCCTATACGGACCGCGTGACGTGAGACAGCCCAACGCCGCCAAACGGGTTACTTCTACTTGGGAACGACCACGGTCTTCACTAGCATGTCGGCGATCGTCTGCCGCTTGGCCGTGAACAGTGGCAGCAGGAAGCCGATGTAACAGATGACCGCGTCCAGGAAGTGTGCGATCTGGCGGACGACGGACATGCCGAACCCGATCGGCTGACCGGTGGCCTCACCCAGGACCCGGATACCGAGCAGGCCCTTGCCGATGCTGGATCCGGTGGTGCCCTGCTTCAGGCCCCAGTTCCACACCGCGAACGCGATCGCGGCGAGGGTGAACAGAATGTAGGCGGCCCAGCCCACGCCGGTGTACTCCGGCTGGCAGCTGATGTAGCTCATTCCGCCGGTCATGGGGTCGCCGTAGGAGTCGCTGATGCAATCAGCGGTCGTAGCGGTTCCGCCCGCGATTCCGCCGCCGATACCGCTCAGCAGCGCCACCGGGATGACGTCGATGATGTAGGCACCGACGCGCCGGAGCCAGATTTCGAAATTGCCGCCCGGTAGACCTGGTGCACCGGCTGCCGGCGGAGGCGGCGGGTAACCGCCCGGATCCTGCGGCGAGGGTGGTGGAACTTCAGTCACGGTTGTCCTCCAGTTCGTATGGCACGCATGAGCGTCGAGCAACAGAGGACATTACGCTTTCAGCGTTTCCACAGGTTGGCTTCTGCGAAACGATTTGGGACCAAATTCAGTGGCGCACGCTTCTACCTGATGAGACGAATCCCAGCAGGTCATGGCGGGTAATGACACCGACGGGCTTACCTTCGTCGATGACCATCACCGCGTCGGTGTCGCGCAACATGGACCCCGCGGTGCTCAGCGGTTCGCCGGCGCCGACCAGTGGCAACGGCGGACTCATGTGCTGGGACACGGCGTCGGCCAGTTGCGCCCGGCCCTCGAATACCGCTGACAGCAGCTCCCTTTCGGACACCGACCCGGCAACCTCGCCGGCCATGACGGGCGGTTCGGCGCCGACGACGGGCATCTGCGATACCCCGTACTCACGCAGGATCTCGATGGCGTCGCGCACCGTCTCCGACGGGTGGGTGTGCACCAAATCCGGTAGCGCACCGGACTTTCCACGTAGTACATCGCCGACAGTGGGCTCGGACTTGCTGCCGTCGAGGCGGCTGCGCAGGAAGCCGTAGGAGGACATCCAGGAGTCGTTGAACACCTTGGACAGGTATCCCCGGCCACCGTCCGGCAGCAGGACCACGATCACGGCGTCGGGTCCGGCCTTCTCGGCCAGTCGAATTGCCGCCACCACGGCCATGCCGCAGGAACCGCCGACCAGCAACCCCTCTTCGCGCGCGAGCCGGCGTGTCATCTCAAACGAGTCGGCATCCGATACCGCGATGACCTCATCGACCACGCTGGGGTCATAGGCGGTGGGCCAAAAGTCCTCTCCCACACCCTCGACGAGGTAGGGGCGGCCCGTCCCGCCGGAGTACACGGAACCCTCCGGATCCGCGCCGACGACCTTCACCGCGCCTCCCGAGACCTCCTTGAGGTACCGGCCCGCACCGGTGATGGTTCCTCCGGTCCCTACTCCCGCGACGAAATGGGTGATCTTGCCGTCGGTGTCGGCCCAGATCTCCGGCCCGGTGGTCTCGTAGTGGCTGGCCGGCCCGTTCGGATTGGAGTACTGATCGGGCTTCCAGGCGCCCTCGATCTCACGCACCAGACGGTCGGAGACGTTGTAGTAGCTGTCGGGGTGCTCCGGCGGTACGGCCGTGGGGCACACGACGACCTCGGCCCCGTAGGCCCGCAACACATTCCGCTTGTCTTCGCTGACCTTGTCGGGGCACACGAACACGCAGTGATAGCCCTTGCGCTGGGCCACCAGCGCAAGCCCGACGCCGGTGTTGCCCGATGTGGGCTCGACGATGGTGCCACCGGGCTTGAGCAGACCCGCCTCCTCGGCCGCCTCGATCATCTTGACGGCGATGCGGTCCTTGGAGCTACCGCCGGGATTGAGGTACTCGATCTTGGCCGCCACGACCGCGCCGCCCCCGGGCACCACCGAGTTGAGCTGGACAAGGGGGGTGTTACCGATCAGATCGGAGACATGCTGGGCAATGCGCATACCGGTAACGCTATTAGACCGGCGGCCGGCCCGCGCACAGGGGAGCTAACGGAGCGATCAAACCGCCGCGGGTGCGACGAACTCGGCCGAGGAAGTCTCGGGCACCGCGTCGCGGATGTACTGGCCGATCTGTGCCAGGGACCTCTTGGCCTCGGGCACGACCTTGGTGGCCACCTGGAAGACGTGCATCTGACCGGGCCAGACCTTGATCTCCACCGGCACACCCTGCTCGGCGAGGCGCTGCCCCAGCAGGCGCGCGTCGTACAGCAGCACCTCCGAGCCGGAGCAATGCACCAGGGTCTGTGGCATCCGGCTGTCAACCTTGTCGATGATCTCCTGAGGCGGGATGCCGCCGCCGGCCTTGGTGAGGATCTTCTGCAGCGCCTCAAAACAGTTGGGCGGCAGCATCACATCGGTCTTGGCGTTCTCATGCGCCACCTTGGGCGCAGGGTCCAGCTCGATCAGCGGCGAGATGAGGGCCAGCGCGGCCGGCACCTCACCGTCCTCTGCGAGCAGCCGCTGGGCCACCGCGACCGAGAGAAAACCGCCGGCCGAATCGCCCGCGAACACGATCTGCTCCGGCGCGTACCCCTGCCCACGCAGCCAGCGGTACCCGTCCAGGCAGTCGTCGATCGCCTGGTCCAGGGAGGCCTTGGGCGGCATCCGGTAGTCGACCAGCAGACACGGTGCGTCGGCGTGCTGGGAGATGGTGGACACCAAGGCGCTGTGGGTGTTTGGACCACCCACGATGAACGCGCCGCCGTGCAGGTACAAGACCACGCGTCCGGTGCCGTCCACCGGACCGACACCCTTGGCGCGAATCAACCGCGCATTGGTGTTCGGCAGCGTCACCGTCGCCTTGACCGTGCCGCGCGGGGGAACCAGGAAACGGCCCAGCTCTTCGAGCAGCCCAAACGGGTACGGGAGCGTGGGGGCGTGGCTGCCGATCTGCAGGACCGTGCGCACCGTCATCCGGACACCGAATCCGAGGACCCGTGCGGCCAGACTCGCCGCGTCCTCGATCACTTCGACTGCGGCGCCATCGCTCATCGGAAAGGCGCGTACCAGCGTGTTCAGGGAAGATCCCATCGACCCTGCAGGCCCGTACTCGGGGGCGCGCTTCGGTGCGGTCATCTGTTCAGGCTCCTTTGCCTAGCCAGTGTCCTGTGACGCTTCAGACTGCTAGCTGCCAGCTAGCGTCCGATGGACTATACCTATCAACAGGCAACGAACCGCTTTCGATACCGCATCGTCCACGCCTCATTTCGCGTGATGCTGGTCAGAGGACTGGCGCGGTGTGTCGCCTTCCGTGAAAATAGCCACCGTGAGCATCCTCGCCACACGCAGACGGACGATCTGGGCAGCCCTGAGCACCGGGGCTGCGGGCGCAGCGATGGGTACCGGGCTCTGGGGGGCGTACAGCTTCCTGAACGCGCAGGCCAGGCAGGTTCGCCTGGTGATCCCGAAGACTCACGACGCTCCCCCGGTTGCCGACGGCGTGTACGTGCAGGGCGGCGGCCCCGTGACCAGGTACAGCCGGGGCGTGGAATTCGACCTGCACCTGGCGATTTTCGGAGACTCCACCGCCACCGGATACGGCTGCCACATACCCGACGAGGTACCGGGAGTGCTGCTGGCCCGCGGTTTGGCCGAAGAGTCCGGGAAACGAATCCGGCTGTCCACCAAGGCGATATCGGGCGCGACGTCCAAGGGGCTGGCCGCCCAGATCGATGCCATGTCGATCATTGGCCCGCCGCCGGATCTCGCCGTGATCATGATCGGCGCGAACGACGTGACCTCGCTCAACGCGGTGCGTGCCTCCGCGCAGCGACTGGACGACGCGATCCGGCGACTGCGCACGGCCGGCTCGGCCGTGGTGGTGGGTACCTGCCCCGATTTCGGGGTGATCACCGCCATACCGCAGCCTTTGCGCGCGGTGGTGCGCTCGCGCGGGCTACGCCTGGCGCATTTCCAGGCGGCAGCGGTGCGAGCCTCCGGCGGGGTGCCGGTTCCGCTTGCTGATCTGCTGTCACCGGAGTTTCTGCAGGCACCCGAAGAGATGTTCGCCGACGACCACTACCACCCCTCGGCAGCCGGATATGCACTGGCAGCGCGCCTACTGCTCCCGGCTGTCGCGCATGCCCTCGGCGAGTGGACGGGTGGTCCCATCCCCGATTTGCCATGGGTGTCCGCTGCCGCGGAATCACAGACCATGGGTGCCCGGATACGCGTTCTGGGACGCATCTGGCGGCGCAGCGCCGCGGAGATCGCCGTGGGCATGAACGAGCCCGCCGCCCGGGCCGACGACCTGCCCGCTGTATCCCTGCATTAGATTCCAGGGGAGTAGAACCAGTACTAATTCCCCTATATTCAGGAGTTTTCATGCCCGAAGCCGTGATCGTTTCCGTTGCCCGCTCCCCGATCGGGCGAGCCGGCAAGGGCTCGCTGGTGAGCATGCGGCCGGATGACCTGGCCGCGCAGATGGTGCGCGCCGCCCTCGACAAGGTGCCCGCACTGGACCCCAAGGACATCGACGACCTGATGCTGGGCTGCGGTCAGCCCGGTGGCGAGGCCGGTTTCAACATCGGTCGCGCGGTTGCGGTGCAGTTGGGCTACGACTTCCTGCCCGGTACCACCGTCAACCGCTACTGCTCGTCCTCGCTGCAGACCACCCGCATGGCGCTGCATGCCATCAAGGCCGGTGAAGGCCACGCCTTCATTTCCGCTGGCGTGGAGACGGTTTCGCGTTTCCCGAAGGGCACCTCCGACGGCTGGCCGGACAGCCACAACCCGCTGTACGCCGATGCCGAGGCCCGCACCGCCACTGCCGCGCAGGGTGCCACCGAATGGCATGACCCGCGTAACGACAGCCTGACCCCCGATGTCTACATCGCGATGGGCCAGACCGCCGAGAACGTGGCGCTGCACACCGGCATCAGCCGCGAGGACCAGGACCACTGGGGCGTGCGCAGCCAGAACCGGGCCGAAAAGGCCATCGCCGACGGCTTTTTCGAGCGTGAGATCACCCCGGTGACCCTGGCCGACGGCACCGTGGTGTCCAAGGACGACGGCCCGCGTGCCGGCACCACCTACGAGGCGATCAGCCAGCTGAAGCCGGTCTTCCGCCCCAACGGCACCATCACCGCCGGTAACGCCTGCCCGCTCAACGACGGCGCGGCCGCGCTGGTCATCCTGAGCGACACGCGCGCCAAGGAGCTGGGCCTGACCCCGCTGGCTCGCGTCGTGTCCACCGGTGTGTCCGGCCTGTCCCCGGAGATCATGGGCCTGGGCCCGATCGAGGCCACCAAGCGTGCACTGGCGAACGCCGGCAAGACGATTGGCGATATCGACCTGTTCGAGATCAACGAGGCGTTCGCGGTGCAGGTGCTGGGCTCGGCTCGTGAGCTCGGTATCGACGAGGACAAGCTCAACGTCTCCGGCGGTGCGATCGCCCTGGGGCACCCCTTCGGTATGACCGGTGCGCGTATCACCGCCACCCTGCTCAACAACCTGACCACCTACGACAAGACCTTCGGTGTCGAGACCATGTGTGTCGGCGGCGGCCAGGGTATGGCGATGGTTATCGAGCGCCTCGCCTAGTTCGCCCTTTTCTCCACAACGAGACCGAGGTTGTGGTGGGTTCGTCTCAGACGTTCCCGCCACAACCTCGGTCTCGTTGCTACTAAAGTTCAGTCGCGATGACCACTATCGGAACTCCCCTGTCACCGCGCGCGACGCGGGTCATGCTGCTCGGCGCCGGCGAGCTCGGCCGTGAGGTGCTGATCGCCCTGCAACGCCTGGGCGTCGAGACCATTGCCGTCGACCGCTACGAGAACGCCCCCGGGCACCAGATCGCTCACCACGCGCGCGTCATCTCGATGACCGACCCCGAGCAGCTGCGCACCCTGATCGAGGCGGAGAAGCCCGATCTGGTGGTCCCCGAGATCGAGGCGATCGCCACCGCCACCCTGGAAGCCCTGGAGGCCGAGGGCACGGTACGGGTAATCCCCACCGCCCGCGCTGCCAGGCTCACCATGGACCGTGAGGGCATCCGGCGCCTGGCGGTCGAGACACTCGGATTACCCACCAGCCCTTACCAATTCTGTGACTCACTGGCCGAGCTGCAGGCCGCGATCGACGGCGGTATCGGGTACCCGTGCGTCGTCAAGCCGCTGATGAGCAGCTCCGGCAAGGGACAGAGCAAGCTCGACGGACCGGCCGATGTCGAGAAGGCCTGGGACTACGCGATGGCGGGCAGCCGGGTAACCAACAACCGCGTGATCGTCGAAGGATTCGTCGACTTCGATTATGAGATCACGCAGTTGACGGTCAGGGCGCTGGGAGACAGCGGAGAGATCGAGACCAGCTTCTGCGCGCCGATCGGGCACCGGCAGGCCAACGGCGACTACGTCGAGAGCTGGCAGCCGCACCCCATGTCGGATGAAGCCTTGCGGAGTGCACAGCACATCGCGCGGTCCGTCACCGAAAACCTGGGCGGGCAGGGAATTTTCGGCGTCGAACTGTTCGTCAAGGGCGATCAGGTGTACTTCAGCGAGGTAAGCCCCCGCCCGCACGACACGGGCATGGTCACCATGATCACGCAGTGGCAGAACGAGTTCGAACTGCACGCGCGCGCCATCCTCGGGCTTCCCGTCGACACGTCGTTGAAGACCCCGGGTGCCAGCGCGGTGATCTATGGCGGGGTCGACGCGGAAGGTGTCGTGTTCGATGGGCTCGAGGCCGCCCTGGCCGTGCCGCGCACCGATCTGCGGTTGTTCGGGAAGCCGGAGAGTTTCGTCACCCGCCGTATGGGAGTGGCCCTGGCGTACGACCCGGACGTGGAGACCGCGCGGCGCAATGCCGCGGAGGCTGCGGGCAGGGTCCGCGTTTCTCGGTGACATGAAAAAGGGCGCCCCGCGAACGGGGCGCCCTTTTTTGTTGTCGACAACTAGTCGTTCTGGAAGTAGCTCAGCAGTCGCAGGATCTCGACGTAGAGCCAGACCAAGGTGACGGCCAGCCCCAGGGCGATACCCCAGGCGGCCTTCTCGGGCGCACCGGCGCGCACCAGCTGATCGGCCGCGTCGAAGTCGACCAGGAAGCTGAACGCGGCGATCCCGATGCAGACCAGCGAGAAGATGATCGCGATCGGGCCACCGCTGCGCAGACCCATGTCGATACCGAAGAAGCCGAGCACCAGGTTGCCCAGCGCCAGCACCAGCACACCGACCAGACCGGCCAGCAGCATCCGCTGGAACTTGGGCGTCACGCGGATGGCGCCGGAGCGGTACACGAACAACATGCCGATGAACACACCGACGGTGCCGAGGACTGCCTGACCGATTAGCGCACCCGCGCTGGCCCCTCCGACACCCACGCTGGCCGGGATGACAAACGAAATGGCACCCACGAAGAGGCCCTCGAGCGCCGCGTAGCTCAGCACGATCGCCGGGTTGTCCTGCTTACGCCCGAAGCTGGCGATCATCACCATGATAAAACCGCCGATGCCGCCGACCGCGAGGAACGGCAGCGCCAGCCCGGTGTTGGAGCTGATCAAGAAGAACGCGGCCGCGGCGACGGCGACGATCACGCCGAGGGTGATACCGGTCTTGGTCACCACATCGTCGATGGTCAGTGGCCGGGATACGCCGGCCTGCGCCTCCGGGTACGCGGTGTAGGGGTCCTGCCGCAGCTGCTGGGCCGCCATGGCACCGGCACCTGCAGCGCCCGACCCGAACTGCGCATAGCCGCCACCCTCTTTTCCGGGCAGCGACCGAAGAATGGGATTGCTGGTGGTTCGCACCGTCGTGATCCTCTCCTGGAAGTGCGGTGCCGCGATATGCGGCCTCCGCGGATGACGTCAAACAAGTCAACTGGACGTTTAACGAGCAGGCAAGTGCAAGAGTTCCATGCTTACGCCACAGGTTCCCGAACTGTCCGGCCACGTCGTGGCCTCACAGTACCGCTCGCGGCCTGCCGCTGTGGCAAATCCCTGTGAACACCAGGGTTTTTAGCTGGAAGTCCTACTAGACATTACATGGATGTCCAACTAGATTCAGAAGTGCCGACCTCCCGGATATCCAACCGTTTCCCAAGGGGCTACACCATGAGTTCGTTACCGCAACTGTCACATTTCGTCGCCGGTAAGCACGTCCCCGGCACCTCCGGCCGCTATGCCGACGTCTACGACCCGACGTTGGGCAAGCCGGTACGGCAGGTGCCGCTGGCAGACGTTTCCGAAGTCGAAGCGGCCATCGCGAACGCCGCCGAAGCTCAGCCCGGCTGGGCCGCCCGCAACCCTCAGCAACGCGCTCGTGTGCTCGCCAAGTTCGTCGACCTGGTTCGCGCGGAGATCGACGACCTGGCCACCATGCTGTCCCAGGAGCACGGCAAGACGCATGCCGACGCCAAGGGCGATATCGAACGCGGGCTCGAGGTCTGCGAATTCGCCACCGGCATCCCCCACCTCATCAAGGGCGAGTACACCAGCGGTGCGGGCACGGGTATCGACGTGTACTCCATCCGCCAGCCCCTGGGCGTGGTCGCGGGCATCACCCCGTTCAACTTCCCCGCCATGATTCCGCTCTGGAAGGCCGGGCCCGCACTGGCGTGCGGAAACGCCTTCGTGCTCAAGCCCTCCGAACGCGACCCGTCGGTGCCGCTGCGCCTGGCCGAGCTGTTCCTCGAAGCAGGACTGCCGGCCGGCGTCTTCAACGTCGTCAACGGTGACAAGACCGCCGTCGACGCGCTGCTGCACGATCCGCGCATCGCCGCCGTCGGCTTCGTCGGATCGACCCCGATCGCGCAGTACATCTACGAGACCGCCACCGCGAACGGCAAACGCGCCCAATGCTTTGGCGGCGCCAAGAACCACATGATCATCATGCCGGACGCCGATATCGACCAGGCCATCGATGCGCTCATCGGTGCGGGATACGGCTCGGCCGGCGAGCGCTGTATGGCGATCTCGGTCGCGGTACCCGTCGGTGAGTCCACCGCCGAACGGCTCGTCGACGGCCTGACCAAGCGCGCCCGCGAGCTGGTGGTCGGACCGTCCCTCGACGAGGGCGTCGACTTCGGCCCGCTGGTGGGCGCCGACGCCCTCAAGAGGGTGCGCGACTACATCGATATCGGCATCGCCGAGGGAGCCGAGCTGGTCCTGGACGGCCGCGATCTGACCGTGTCCGGACATGAGGATGGATTCTTCATCGGCGCATCACTTTTCGACCACGTGACGCCCGAGATGCGCATCTACAAAGAAGAGATCTTCGGGCCGGTGGTATCGGTGGTGCGCGCCAAGGATTACGACGAGGCCGTGCGCCTGCCGTCCGAGCATGAGTTCGGTAACGGTGTCGCGATCTTCACCCGCGACGGCGACACCGCACGCGACTTCTGCGCCAAGGTCAACACCGGAATGGTCGGCGTGAATGTGCCGATTCCGGTTCCGGTGGCATACCACACGTTTGGCGGCTGGAAGCGATCCGGATTCGGCGACCTCAACCAGCACGGGCCCGACTCGATCCGGTTCTATACCAAGACCAAGACGGTGACCCAGCGTTGGCCCTCGGGCACCAAGGAAGGCGCTTCCTTCGTCATTCCCACCATGGACTGAGTGGACTATCCATGTTCAATCTCACCGACGAGCAGCGCGAAATCTGGAATACGGCACGGGAATTCGCCGATATCCACATCGCACCGCACGCCCTGGAATGGGACCGCGACAAGTACTTCCCGGTCGAGGTGTTCCCGAAGGCCGCGGCACTGGGCATGGGTGGCATCTACATCAACCCCGATGTCGGGGGCTCCGGGCTCACCCGCCTGGATGCCTCGTTGATCTTCGAGGCGATGGCCACCGGGTGCTCCGCCGTCTCGGCGTTCATCTCCATCCACAACATGGCCGCCTGGATGATCGACGAGTTCGGCGACGAGGAGCAGCGCCAACGATGGCTGCCCTCGATGTGCACCATGGAGACGATCGGGGCCTATTGCCTTACCGAGCCCGAATGCGGCAGTGACGCATCGGCCTTGCGAACCAGCGCGGTTCGCGACGGTGACGAGTACGTGCTCAACGGGGTCAAACAGTTCATCTCGGGCGCGGGAGCGGCGGATCTCTACGTGGTGATGGCGCGCACCGGTGGCCCCGGCCCACGGGGCATCTCGACCATCGTGGTGCCCAAGGACGCGCCGGGACTGTCCTTCGGGCCACCCGAGCGCAAGATGGGCTGGCACGCCCAGCCCACCGCGCAGGTCGTCTTCGAGGATGTCCGGGTGCCGGTGGGCAACCGGATCGGCGAGGAAGGCATCGGATTCACCATCGCGATGCGCGGCCTCAACGGCGGACGGCTCAACATCGCGTCCTGCTCACTCGGGGGTGCCCGATCCGCACTGGAGAAGGTCATCGAGTACCTGCGCACACGCAAGGCATTCGGTGACGAGCTGATCAAGTTCCAGGCGCTGCAGTTCAGGCTGGCGGATATGGCCACCGAGCTGGAGTCCGCTCGCACCATGGTCTGGCGTGCGGCCTCGGCGGTGCACGAGGGCGATCCGCGTGCGGCCGAGCTGTGTGCCATGGCCAAACGCATCGCCACTGACGTAGGTTTCACGGTGGCCAACGAGGCGTTGCAGCTACACGGCGGCTACGGCTACCTGGCCGAGTACGGCATCGAGAAGATCGTCCGCGACCTACGGGTGCACCAGATTCTGGAAGGAACCAACGAGATCATGCGAGTCATCGTGTCCCGCAAGCTTATCCAAGAAGGGCTTCCGGCGTGACGGATCAGATCCAGACGCGGGTCGAAAAGGGCGTCGGCCTGCTGACGCTCAACCGCCCCAAGGCCATCAACTCACTGACCAACGACATGATCACCGCGATGTCGGTGGCCCTGTCCGAGTGGGAGGCCGACGACGACATCCGCGCCGTGGTGCTCTCCGGCGCCGGGGAACGCGGCCTGTGCGCCGGGGGCGATGTGGTGGAGATCCACGACAGCGCCAAGATCGACGGTGTGGTGGCCCGCCGCTTCTTCCGCGAGGAGTACCAACTCAACGCGCAGGTCGGCCGGTTCCCGAAACCGTATGTGGCGCTGATGGATGGCATCGTGATGGGTGGCGGTGTCGGAGTGGCCGGACATGCCAACACCCGCATCGTCACCGACACCTCCAAGGTCGGCATGCCCGAGGTGGGCATCGGGTTCATCCCGGATGTGGGCGGGACCTATCTGCTTTCCCGTGCCCCGGGACAGCTGGGACTGCACGCCGCACTGACCGGCGCCCCCTTCTCCGGTGCCGACGCCATCGCGTTGGGATTCGCCGACCATTACGTGCCCCATGACCGGCTTGAGAAGTTCGTCAAGGCCATCATCGACAGCGATATCGCCACCGCGCTCACAGTGCACGGTGCCATCGCTCCGTCGAGTGACCTTTTGGCCCAACGTAGTTGGATCGACGAGTGCTACGCCGCCGACACCGTCGCCGATATCGTGGCCGCACTGCAGGCCTACGGCGACGAACGTGCCCGCGCGGCCGCCGATCAGATACTGACCCGCTCCCCCATCGCCTTGTCGGTAACGCTCGCAGCAGTGCGGCGGGCACGCGAACTGCCCTCGCTGGAAGCAGTTCTCACGCAGGAGTACCGGGTGTCCAGCCAGTCGGTGAGCTCCCACGACCTGGTCGAGGGCATCAGGGCGCAGCTGGTCGACAAGGACCGCAACCCGCAGTGGAATCCGAAGACACTCGCCGAGGTCACCGCGGCCGATGTCGAGGCCTTCTTCCAGCCGGTCAACGACGATCTGGAGTGGTCGTGACGAACATTGCCTTTATCGGCTTGGGCCACATGGGGTTACCGATGGCGGTCAACCTCACCAAGGCCGGGCACACCGTGACCGCCTTCGACCTGTCCGAGCAGGCACGTGCTGCCGCCACCGAGGCCGGCGTGCCGCTGGCGGAATCGGGCGCGGCGGCAGCGGCGGCCGCCGACGTGGTGATCACCATGTTGCCCAAGGGTGAGCATGTGCTCGCCGCGTACCAGGAGCTGCTGCCCGCAGCGCGTCCGGGCACGCTGTTCATCGACTCCTCCACCGTCGATGTGTCCGACGCCCGCGCCGCACATGATGCTGCGACGGCGGCGGGGCATCGCTTCGCGGACGCACCGGTTTCCGGCGGTGTGCCCGGGGCCACCGCGGCGACGTTGACGTTCATGGTGGGCGGCGATGACGCGGTGTTCGCCGACGCAGAACCGATTCTGGGGGCCATGGGCAAGCGCATCGTGCACTGCGGCGGTCCCGGTGTGGGGCAGGCCGCGAAGATCTGCAACAACATGATCCTCGGGGTGTCGATGATCGCGATCAGCGAGGCGTTCGCACTGGGCGAGAAGCTCGGTCTGAGCCATCAGGCGCTTTTCGATGTCGCCGCCAACGCCTCGGGCCAGTGCTGGGCTCTGACGTCGAACTGTCCGGTGCCCGGCCCGGTGCCCACCAGCCCCGCCAATCGCGACTACACACCCGGCTTCGCGGTCGCGCTGATGGCCAAGGACCTGGGGCTGGCCGCCAATGCGGTGCGCACCAACGGCGTTGATGCACAGCTCGGTCTCGCGGCCGCCCACATCTACGACGACTTCAATACCTCGGGCGGCTCGGGCCTAGACTTCTCGGCGATCTTCACGCGAATTCAAGGAGCGTCATGACTTTCGAAACCATCCTCACCGAGCGGATCGACCGCGTCGCTGTCATCACCCTGAACCGGCCCAAGGCGCTCAACGCGCTGAACTCACAGGTGATGAATGAGGTCACCACCGCCGCAGCGGAATTCGACGCCGATCAGGGCATCGGGGCGATCATCATCACCGGTAGCGAGAAGGCGTTCGCGGCGGGTGCCGATATCAAGGAGATGGCCGACCAGTCGTTCAGCGATATGTTCGGCTCCGACTTCTTCGCCGCCTGGGGCAAGTTGGGTGCGGTACGGACTCCGACGATCGCCGCGGTGAGCGGATACGCCCTCGGCGGTGGCTGTGAGCTGGCCATGATGTGCGACCTGATCATCGCCGCCGAGAACGCCAAGTTCGGGCAGCCCGAGATCAAGCTGGGCGTGCTGCCCGGCATGGGCGGGTCGCAGCGGCTCACCCGTGCCATCGGCAAGGCGAAGGCCATGGACATGATCCTCACCGGGCGCAACATGGATGCCGCCGAGGCCGAGCGCAGTGGTCTGGTGTCACGCGTGGTCGCCACCGAGAGCCTGCTCGACGAGGCCAAGGCCGTCGCGAAGACCATCTCCGAGATGTCCCTGTCGGCCTCGATGATGGCCAAGGAAGCCGTCAACCGGGCCTTCGAGTCCAGCCTCGCCGAGGGATTGCTGTTCGAGCGCAGGATCTTCCACTCGGCATTCGGCACCGCCGACCAGTCAGAGGGCATGGCCGCGTTCGTCGAGAAGCGCCCCGCCAACTTCAGTCACCGGTAAAGATTCGCCGGAACCATGACTCTGCCGTTCGATCCCGTCGACGATGCCCATCGCCATTGGGTCGAGAACGGCTGGGGTGAGGTCGCCGACGGGATGGCCGCCGTCACGTCGGTGATGCGTGCGCACCAGATCATGCTGGCGCGGGTCGAAGATGTGTTGCGCCCGCACGGTTTGACCTTTTCGCGTTACGAGCTGCTGATGCTGCTCTCGTTCAGCCGGGCGGGCTCCATGCCGATGGCCAAAGCCAGTGCGCGGCTTCAGGTTCACCCCACCTCGGTAACCAACACGGTCGACCGGCTGGAGGAGGCGGGGCTGGTGCGCCGGGTGCCCAACCCCGCCGACGGACGCGGCACGCTGGTGGAGATCACCGATGCCGGACGCGATCTTGGTTCGGTGGCGACCACCGACCTGAACGCCAAGGTGTTCGCACAGATCGGGCTGTCACCCTCACGCACCCGCACGCTGGTGTCGGTGCTGACGCACCTGCGGCGCGACGCGGGCGACTTCGGCTAAAGCCAGACGTCCTAGACCTCGCGCACGTGGTGCCCGCCTAGATCAGGATGCCCTTGTCCTTGAGGGCCTTGTATCCGCCGATGACGTCGGTGGCCCGGTACAGGCCGATCTCCTGCAGCGAGGCCGCGGCCAGGCTGGAGGTGTAGCCCTCCTGGCACAGGATGACCCACTCGATGTCGTGATTACCGGCCTCAGGGATGCGGGCGTCGCTCTCGGGGTCCAGCCGCCATTCCAGGACATTGCGCTCGATGACGAAGGCGTTGACCACTTCGCCCTCTTGCGCACGTTGTGCCGCGGGGCGAATGTCGACCAGGAACGCGCCGCGGCCCAGCGCGGTGGGAACCTCGTCGGCGGGCAGGCGCCGCAGCCGACCACGCGCGGTGGCCAGCAGATCATGCACCGTCATGCCGCCGGTCCTTCGGGCTCGTCGGTGAGGATGGTGCGGCTGCGCCGCAACGTCTTGGCCTGGGTCACTTCGTAATACGACATCGCGGTCAGCGGCGGCGAGTACGCGTGCACGCTCAACGTAGGTCCGGTGGCGATGCGCACGGGAGCCTCAGGTGCGCGCATCACATCGTGCACCCAGCCCAGCGGGAATCCCGCTTGATCGCCCGCGTCGAGCCGGCGGCGCACCAGTTGGCTTCCGTCCCAGCGATACTCATGCAGCGAGCCGTTGAGCACGGTCAGGGCGCCGAGCGAGCCGCAGTGGTCGTGCAACTCGGTGGACTTGTCGGGCACCCAGCTGATCAGCCAGACATCGAGCTCGTCGTCGGCGTGAATGCGGGTGGCCCAGCGCTCGTCGACCGGAAGGCCGCCCTCGGGCAGCAGATGGTCGAAACGACCGTGCAGGGCGTCGTCGGCACCCTCATCGGTGATGCGGAGCAGATCCGGCAGGCGCAGGCGGGTGGGCGAGGATCCGGCGGAGGCAGGACGGCGCAGATCCAGGACAGATGCAGTGGTCATGAAGGCTCAAATCGATGGCAGGGGCAGGGATGGTGGCGGCTAGCCGCAACACCACCCCTGAAAACCCCTGTGTCCCATCACAGCTGAAATGGTACCGGCGTTTTCCTGCGGTTTTGCCCCCAGGGCAAAAGCTCTGAGTGAGTAAATGTTGCCGCTGGTAGGCACTTGCTACTTTGGAGTGGTGACCGTCCCAATCCGCATCGCCGCGACCCTGATGGCCCTTTGTGTCCCGTTGATCGGTGCGGCATGCACGTCGAAATCCGACGAGAAGGCGGCTCCCAACCCGGCCGGCGCCTCCACCACCCCGATCGAGGCACCGGCGGCGCAGCCTCCAGCCTCCGGCTCAGGGATGTCGCCAGCGGGCGTCACAACGTCCGTGGACGCCGCACCCAGTTCCCTGGAAGAGGAGTACTACCAGGCCTGCCGTGCGGCCGCCGACTGGATGACCGGGAAGCAGGATGGCCCCACCCAGCTTGTGGAGGGCTATCTGCAGTCCATCCAGACCAATGGGAACGTCGGCCCCGGGACATTTCACAAGTCCTGGCATGAGCTGCCCGCGGACCGGCAAGCTGCGGTGATCGTGGCGACGAACGCCGCCGCCGCGCAACAGTGCTAAGAACGGCCCGATAGGGCCCCTATCGACACCCCTTGCGATTCAACAATATTCGGAGAAACCCGACGCGATCGCAACACTCAGCAAACATCGATTAATGCACGTAACCTCACCTTGGATGAAGCTGTACACGGTGTTAGCATGCTCCGGTCAGTGCTCATGGGGTCACGGATGCAATGAATGTGTCCACTCACCGAACGGACGGTAACGACGTTGGCAAATTCAGATCAGCTTCCCCCGAAGCCCACGCTGGTTCATTGGACGATCGTCGGAGCGGCGGTTGTCGCAACCATCGTCGCGGCGGTTGTCGGCTTCACGGCGGGCGACACCGAACTCGTCCGATTCGTCCAGGGCATCGTCACACCGCTGCTCGCCCTCGTCTCCGGGATCTTGATTGCCGATCTGTATCACCGCATTCAGCAGAGCAACAAGCTTGATCGCAATGTCGGGCAGTCGGCGTACGCCACGATGGTGACCCTGCAGGGCATGATCGACGTGGACAAGCACCTTGCGACCGCATCGAACGACCTCAACGAGGGCAACAAGCAGTCCGCCTCCAGCGCGCTGAACCTCGCGCTGACCATCAGCCGCCTGACTTTGCGCCACGCCTTCCAGGCGCTGCGCGAGTCGGAGAACGTCTCGAGTGCCGCGGTGGCCAAGGCCAAGACCGATTTCGCCACGGCCGAGACCGCCGGGCAGCCGGAGCGGCAAAAGATCGAGACCGCGTCGCGCCCCAACAACTACACCGTCGGCGTGGGCAATGCCTGAAGAGACGAAACCAGCGGAGCAATCGGCTGGTGAACTGGAGCCGGAGCCCGTTGACCCGATCATCGGGAAGGTCGCCGATATCGTCGACCGCTACTCGGTGCTGGTCAACAAGGGCGATGAGGCCGGTGTCGAGGTCGGGATGATCTTCTCGGTCATCGGGGCCACCGGGACCGCGGTACGCGATCCGGAAACCGGCGATGACCTGGGCACCCTGCCCATCGAAAAGGCGCGCATCCGGGTCACCGAGGTGTACTCGAAGTTCTGCCAGGCCGAGACCTACCGCATCACCGAACCCGCGGTCGCCGGTCTGATCAGCGACATCCTGCAGGAACAGTGGCCGGGGACCACCGATGAGTTCGGCCGTGAGCAGTTCCAGCTCAACGTCGTGCCCACCCCCACGGTGCCGGATGCGACCAAGGTACACATCGTCGTCGGCGACTACGTCTGCGAGCTGACACCGGTTTCGTAGTTTTTCACGTAATTTCGGTGCATTTTCGTGCGTTCAACGCGCCTTTTTCCGCCGAAATCGCCCGATGACCAATTGGTGAACATCGAAAAACTCACCTATTGGCCCGGTTTACATTGTTACGTTCGGTTCATGGATACCAATCTGATGAAACGAGCAGCAGGCGCGGTTTCCATCGTCGCCATGTCAGCAGCAGTCGTCGTCGCGTGTTCTCAAGATGACAAAAACGCCGCCAAGGAGTCGCTGTCGAGCGCGACCAGTGCGGCATCCTCGGCCATCAGCGCTGGTGGCAGCGCCGCATCGAGTGCCGCTTCGTCGGCCAGCAGTGCGGTGTCCTCCGTCGTGGCCGGGGCTCCCTCCACCGTCAATGTGCCGGGTGTCGGCGATGTGACGCTGGAGCCGCCGGTCGCCGAGGCGTACACCAAGGCCGGTGGAGAAGCCAAGCTCGGCTTGCCGACCGGGCAGCCCGAGAAGGTGGGCGACGGCACCGTGCAGGCCTTTGCCAAGGGCACGATCTTCAGCTCGCCGTCCACCGGTGCGCATCTGGTTCAGGGTGAAATCCTGAAGGTGTACACCGCGCAGGGCGGCGCGGGCGGCACGCTCGGCTTCCCCACCGCCGACGAGGCGGAGACGGCCGGCGGACCCGATGTCGCCAAGGGCGGCTGGATCGGCGAATTCCAGAAGGGCACCATCACCTGGCTGAACCAGGGCGACGGGACCTTCAAGGAGACCGTCACCCCGAAGTAGCGATTGGCTACCGCGGCAGGCGCTGAGCGGTTAGCGCCTGTCGCGGAACCAGTGCGGGTTTTCTGCCGGTGACCATCCCGGCAAGGTGAGATCAGGCCACGGCGGCCGGCGGATAAGGGCTGTCAGTCCCAACACCGCCGCGACCATTCCGGTGAGTATGCCCAGGGTCGAGGCCCGATCGGCGTTAAAAGCGGGCTGCCATTGAGCATTCCCGTCTTTGACGACGAAGACGCCCAGTGGTCTCGCACGTGATTCCAGGGCTTCGCCGTCGGCGCCGCGGCCCCGGCTGCGCACCTTGGCAACCGTGATGACCAGGGTGCCGTCGGCTGTCGTGTACGGCTCGCCGTACACGATGGACTTGCCGCCGTCGGTGACGAGCCCTTCAAATGAGGTTGGCAATCGCATGCCTCATTGTCATCGCTCGGCGCCCCAATGGCGAGAGCTTCTTTTCAGGCTTCCGCACCAGAGAACAACAGCAGGTTCCCGTCGGGGTCTTTCACGATGAAGGTGACGCTGCCCCACTCCTCGGTCTGCAGGGGCTGATGGAAGGCCACACCCGCCGCCTGGTACTCGTCATGCAAGGGGCCCAGCTTGTAGGTCGTGAGTATGGCGGAAAGCGGATCATGTTCCGTGGCAAGGAAATTGCCGTCATATACCGGGCCAACGACCTTGCGTAGGTTCAGGCTCGCCCCTCCCCGGCGCACCTGGCCGTAGAACGGCGGCTCGCCGTAGGTGAAGGCCACCTCGAATCCGAGCGTGTCGACGTAGAAGCCGATGGCGCGTTCGAAGTCGGTGACGAACAGTTGTGGTTCGGCAGCGACAATCTCCGAGGAACCCATAGTCAAAACGCTACCGCCGCGGTGGCCCCTATGTGGGACTATCTGTGGGTGGAGCCGGACGGTGACCCCGAAGCCCGAATCCGAGAGCTGGAACGCTCCCTGAACGAGACCGCACGGACCTCGGAACTGGGTGTCACGAAACCGAACCCGTATCCGTACCCGCCGACGGCGTCGAGCCCGTATCCACCCCCGCCGGTCTACGGAACGCCCTATCCGCCCCGGCCGCCTGTCCGCAGATTTCGCCGGCGATTGATCGTCTTCTTCGCCCTGATCACGGCCGGAGTTGCCGGACTGGTCTTCTACGCCGCCAAACCCACACTGCCCCAGCATGTGCGCACGGGTCCGACATCCTCACTGCCCGTCAGGTCAACTCTCGTGCCACCTGCCACGCGTACCCGCGCGACTCCTTCGTCGAGCGCGCCCGCGGGTCCCACCTTCGTGCCCGCGGGTTCAACCTTCAGCGTCTCCGGTACGCATAAGCAGGTCGCGGTCAACTGCGACGGCTGTCTGGTCAACGTCAGCGGAGTGTCCAATACCGTTGAAATCACGGGCAATTGCGACACCCTGACGGTATCCGGTGTCGAGAACACGGTTCACCTGGAAACAGCCAGCAAGATCGGCGTCTCGGGCTTCGACAACAAGGTCACCTATTACTCCGGGGAACCGGAAGTCTCCAAGTCCGGTAACAACAACACCGTCGAGCAGGGCTGAGCTCAGCTGACCGGTGAGCGGCCATTCGACGCACGCTCAGCGGCCGCCAACAGGCCATCCCGGAACTGCGGGTGGGCGATGGATGCCAGCGCCTCTCCGCGCTCACGGACCGTTCTGCCTTCCAGTTCTGCGGCGCCGTACTCGGTGATGATCACATCGACCTGGTGACGCGGCGTGGTGATGACGGCACCCGGACCGAACCACGGCACGATGCGTGACTGCAGCACACCATCCTTTTCGAAGGTTGAGGGCAGGCAGATCAGCGAGCGGTCCGACAGCTCCAGCCCGGCCCCGGCCACGAAGTCCTCGGCGCCACCGATCCCGCTGAACTGCCCTCCGTTGATGGTGTCGGCGACAACCTGCCCCTGGATGTCGATTGAGAGCGCACCGTTGATCGAGATCATGTCGTTGTTGGCGCCGATAACCTCTGGCGCGTTAACAATCTCGACCGGCAGGAACGCGACATCGGAGTTGTCGTCCAGCCACTCGTAGAGCTGCGGTGATCCGAAGGCGAAGGTCGTCACGCTGACGCCGCCGTACTGTCCCTTGCCGGTGTTGGTGACCTTGCCGGCGCGGTGTAATCGCATGCAGCCGTCGGTGAACATCTCGCTGTGCAGCCCGTAGCCGCCGCCGTCACCTTCGGCCAACAAAGCCGCAATCTGGTTGGGAATGGCGCCGATTCCGGTTTGCAGTGTCGCTCCCGGACCGATGAAGCCCACCGCGTACTGCGCGATCGCCCGATCGATATCTGACGGCTCCGCATCACCCCCGGGCAGCGCCAGTGGTGCATCCGTCGAGCGCAGCAGGATGTCGATCTCGTCGATATGCAGCGCGTGGCGATGATCCTCCCCAAACCCGTAGGTGCGCGGATATCCTTCCGAGACTTCGGCAATGAGCAGTCGCTCCGGATCAGCGCCCGCGCGGTGCAGCTCACCGATGGTCCCGCCCGCGTGTAGCGACAGGGAACACCAGCCGTCGGCATCCGGTGGCGCCGCGACGGTCGTCATCACCCGCGGCGACTGGCGCTCAAGTAATGGCCCGAACCGGCGGAAGTCCGCGGCGGCGAATTCGATATCGGCACCCATGTCCCGCAGCGCACGTTCGAGCGGGCCGAAAAAGCCCGACAGGTAGTGCACACCCGGCCGCGAGAACAGCTCGGTGCCGACCGCCAGCAGCGCGCCGTACACCCGCAGATCCGTCCAGTCCGTGCGCACGCCGAGAGCGCGCAGGAAGGCCGGTGGCTGGCCGGGGCCCAGAGGGATTCCCAGCGTATCGGCGGGTTTCAACAGTGCAGCGGCCTGTTCGGCGGTGAGCTCCTGCGGCATGGCACCCATCTTGCATGAACCGGTGGCCGGTGCTCGACCAATGGGTTGGGGGACTCACTTAGGAACCTCGCATAAGCCCATATGTGGCGAGAGCGCCGGGAGTAGGCTCCGCATATCCCGACCACGTCTCCGCGCGCCGGGTAACCCGGTCTCGTAGGAGGCCACCTTGAGACAACTGGACAACACCGATACTCCCCAGCGCGAACTGGCCATCGAACTGCGCAATGTAGTGCGCGAGTACAGGGTTGGCGGGCAGACGGTGCGCGCGCTCAACGAGATCAGCCTGCACCTGGCAGGCGGCCAGTTCGTGTCGATCGTCGGTCCGTCGGGGGCCGGGAAAAGCACACTGCTGCATCTGCTCGGGGCGTTGGACTCCCCCGACTCGGGATCGATCACCTTCGACGGTGAGGAGATCGGCAGGCTCCGCGACGAGCAACAGTCGGAGTTCCGTCACCATCGGGTCGGGTTCGTCTTTCAGTTCTTCAACCTGCTGCCCACGCTCTCGGCGTGGGAGAACGTGGCGGTGCCGAGGCTGCTCGACGGCGTCCGCCTCGGCAAGGTCAAAGCGGACGCGGTTCGGCTGCTGGACCGGGTCGGCCTCGGTAAGCGGACCGAACACCGCCCGGCCGAACTGTCCGGCGGCGAGATGCAACGCGTCGCGGTGGCACGGGCCATGATGATGGACCCACCGCTGATCCTTGCCGACGAACCGACCGGAAACCTGGATTCCTATACGGGCACCGCCATCCTGGCGCTGCTCGCCGAGGTCGCCCACGAGGAGGGCTCCGGCCGTCTGGTGGTGATGGTCACCCACAACGCCGACGCCGCCGCGGCAACTGATCGGGTCATCACGCTGCAGGACGGTCGGCTCGGTTCCGACGAGATGTCGGTGGCGCCAGGGTGAGTGGCCGCGGACACCAGGAGCAGCACGGCCCCGGAGCCACCATCGCCGCCGCAGTGAGCCGGCTACGTGTGTTCAGCCTGCGCGAATTGACTGTGCATCGTCGCCGCACAGTCGCCTCGGTTGCCGTAATGGCAGTTTCCGCAATGTATCTCGTGGCGATATTCGGAATCTTCGGGTCGATCACCGGATCGGTCAACCGGCTGGCGGACGGAGTCGCCGGAGTCGCCGCACTCGAGGTATCGGGTATCACCGATGCGGGGTTCCCCGAAGCGGTGCTGGCCGATGTCGCCAAGGTTCCCGGAGTGGCGGCTGCGGCACCGATGATCCGGATGTCCGCACCCACCGATACCGAACCGGTTCTGCTGTTCGGCGCCGATGACCGCAGCGCCGCGCTGGAAGGCGCCTTGAAAGATGCTGTCGGCGTGAAGGTTGACGCACCGTCGCGGACGGCCGCCGGTGTCCAGATCGGGCCGTCCGTCGGCCACGCGAAGGGCGATACATTCCGGCTCGGCTCGGGTTCGGTCACCGTGGCCGAAGTGCTCCGGGGCAAGCAACTCGCGGATCTCAATGGCGGGCACTATGTGCTCGCCGCACTGCCGTTGGCGCAGGAGGTCACCGGGCGACAACGTCAGCTCGATTCGATTCTGGTCACCACAACACCGGGTGCAGATCTCTCGGCAGTCCGGGACCAGGTCACCGCCGCCGTGAACGGCCGGGCGATCGTCGCTGATCCGAGCCTGCGGGCGGTGCGGGCTGGCGACGGCGTCAAGCTCATGAACTACATGGCCCTGATGGGCGCGGCGGTCGCGTTGGTGGTCGGCGCGTTCCTGATCTACACGACGATGACCATGGCGATCGCCCAACGCCGCCCGGTCATCTCGATGCTGCGCGCCATCGGCGGGCGCCGCGTCACGATCATTCGCGACATGCTCGCCGAGGCCGCGATCCTCGGGCTGATCGGCGGCGCCATCGGCTCGGCTCTCGGAATTCTGCTGGGCCGAAAGGCGATTGACCGTTTGCCGCCGACGGTAACCCAGGGGCTCGAAGCCCGCATCGAATACTGGCTGCCCGACTACGCGATCCCGGCGGCCGTCGCCGCGACGGTACTGACCAGTGTGGCCGCGTCGGCGATGGCCGCCCGGCAGGTGTACAAGGTGTCACCGATCGAGGCGCTGGCACCCGTCGGGGTCTCCGTGGCCGACAACGTGCCGCGTTGGCTGCGTATCGCCAGCGGAGTCGTGGCTGCGGCGGTCCTGGCGGCATCGATGCTGACCGTGCTCTACCAACCGGGGTCGCTCGCCTTTGTCGCGATCGCAGCACTGTTCGTCGCCGAGATCGCGCTGGGTTTCGCGCTGGCCGGACCCATCGTCGGTGCGACAGCCACCGTGGCCCGAGTGTTCGGTTCGCCCGGGGCGCTGGCGGCGCCGACGGTCCAGCGCGCGCCGCGACGGGTGTGGGCCACGGTCATGACCGTGTTGATCGCCGTAGTCACCACCGTGGTGATCACCGGGACGAACAACGACATGATCCGATCCGCGCGCGCCATCTTCGCGCCGGTCGCCGATATCGATGTCTGGGTGAGCGCGAACTCACCCGACCGCTACCCCACTGATGTTCTGCCGCAAGGTCTTACCGAGAAGGTAGCAGCGGTTCCGGGTGTAGCTAACGTCGTCGAAGGTGCCTCCGGATTTGCCGTCATCGGCGGCACCCGCGTGATGCTCGACGGGTTCTCCCACGGCACCCACAATCCGCTTTTCCGTGCGCTCGACGAACGGGTACGTCAGGACGTACTCGCCGGCCGGGGCGTGGTGCTCTCACAGAACCTGGGTAAGACTCTCGACGTCCGGGTGGGCGACGAGCTGGAGCTGCAAACGCCCCACGGTCCACAGCGCACGCCCGTGCTGGCCCTGGTGCCCTACTTCTCGACGGTCATCGGCACCGTCGGAATGAGCCTGGAACGCATGCGGGCATGGTTTGACCGCCCGGGCACGACGACACTGCAAGTCACCGCCGTCGAGAGCACAGATCCGGGACGGCTACTGGCCGCCGTGCGCGGTGCGGTGCCCGAACCGAACTATGTGTACGACGGCCGCGCCGCGTTGGCCGGTCTGGAAGCCCCGCTGCACCAAAGCATGCTGATCGCCAACGCCGTGTGGATCATCGTGGTGTTCGTCGCCGCGGTCGCGCTACTCAACACGTTGACACTCTCGGTACTCGAACGACGCCGGGAAATCGGTGTACTGCGGGCGATGGGATCGAGCCGCCGATACACCTTGGGCATGGTTCTTGCTGAGGCCGCGGCCATCGGGCTCGTGGGCGGTGTCGCGGGGCTGCTAATTGGTGTGGTTGATCAGTGGCTGTTCAGCCTCGTCAGCGGCACCATCATGAACTTCGACGTCACCTTCCGGCCGAGCCCGATGGCGGTGGCCTTCACCGTGGGCGCGCTGGCGATCAGCCTGCTGGGCTCGGTCCCACCCGCACGCCGCGCCGCGCGGCTCAACATCATCGAGGCCATCAGCGTCGAATAACGATGTCGAATAGCACTATTCGACTACGGTGGCGACGCCTTGCAGGTGAGGCGTGCACGGCGGCGGCACCAGGGTTCTTCGAACACTGCGCAGGCCGCTGGTATCGAATCCGGCCGCGGCAATCGCCTCGACGGTCCGGCGGTTCGGCTCGCACCCGGAGGCAAGCCACGACCACGGCTTGGCGATCAGATCCTGGAACCGCCCCATCACGCCGTCGCCGCGGACATGCTCCAGAACCACCAACCGGCCTCCCGGGGCAAGCACCCGCCGGATCTCCCCGAGGGTTGCCGCCACATCGTCGACCGAGCACAACACCAGCCCGACATGTACCGAGTCGAAACTGTTGTCCGGGAACGGCATCGCCTCCCCGACCCCCTCCACGATGTCGACCTCGACGCCACAGCGGCGTGCCAGGGCGCCCGCCATCCGACGCATCGCCGCCTCCGGCTCGACCGCCGCGACCGATGTCACCGCGGGCGGCAGAAACATGAGGTCGGTTCCCGGGCCGAGGCCCACGACGAGCAGCCTGCCGGTCGCAAGACTCATCGCCGCCCGCCGGTATCGCCGGTAGAACAGCCGGTCGAAAATCGGCATACCGATCCCATATATGTACGGGAACAACGGATTACGGTGCTTCACGTGCCGCCACCACCCAAGTCCATTCGGAACGGCGGGTATTCGTCGCACATCAACGAGACGTACACGGCCACCCGGTAACGCCACCGCACGATTCCCATGAGGAGGTCGAACATGCCTTGCGACACCGTGCCTCTGACCAACAACCGCACCGCGGAAATGACGGCCAGCACCTGCAGCAGTGGCTCCATGGCCCAGCAGATGATGATCTGCGGCAGTGCCAGCAATACCTTCACCAGCACTGCCCACTGGGTGAGGTGTTCTGGATAGTCGACGTCGAGTTCGCCGGGATAGTCGGGCCGCGCGGCGAGCGTGAAAGGCGGATACCTATCGGTGCTGTTCATCGGAAACCGGTAGTTCATCACCCGCCAGGACCACCGCAGCACTCCGACGTTGACGTCGAAGATGATTCGCGGATATCGCCCGGTGAACAAGATCGCGATACCGGCGACGACGGTCAGCACCGGATACATCAGATAAAGGACGATCAATATGGGGTAGTGCGGCACCGCCAGCACGCACCATTTGACGAGAAAGAGCCAGCGCGAGGGCGCGTCGATCCCGCCTCGCACACGGACGGCGTCGGACATCACGGCCGGCAGGCGGTGTCGGCGGCATGGCCCCGGCTGATGTCAGCGGCCATCCGGCGATGACTCACCGACTGTAGGAACGTCGCCAGTGCCCACGTCATGAAACGGTCTGAGACCATCGCCGCGGTTCTCAGCACGGCCTCACCGTGCGAAACCTGAAGCGAGGCAACCCGGGACACGGCGGCGGCGCGGCGCCGCCGGGTCTTCTCATACCAGCGCAGCGCCTCAGGCAGGTCGGTGTTGTGGCCGCGCTGGAATTCCGAAACCGCCCTACACAACACCATCGTGTCGAGCAGTGCCTGGTTGGCGCCTTGTGCAAGCGTGGGCGGCATGGTGTGGGCCGCATCGCCGAGCAGCGTCAGCACTCCATGGCCCGGCCGGGGAATCGGATGGCGGAAATGCGGATAGGGCGAATGCGCCAGATCATCATTGGTGAGCGTGGCGAGTACGCGATCGACGGGCCCGGACCACCCGGCGAACGTGGACCGGATCATGTCGATCGGGCGTTCGGGTCTGACAAAGCCGGACGACCAGGGCAGATCGAACCACCACTGCACATCGGAGCCTCCGGCCGGCCACAGACCCAGGCTTGCGCGCTCACCGATGACGACAAAGGCAACCTGCTCATTGGCGCCGTCCGGGAGGGTCGTCAGCCCCTGCCAGCTGCACCATCCGGTCGGCTCCGCCTGGTCTGCGCCGACGACATCGCGAACGAGCGAATGCCTGCCATCGGCGCCTATCACCAGGTCTCCCTCGGCCACGCTGCCGTCCGCGAACTCGACGCGCGCTCCGTTGCGTCCGCCCATCACCGCAACGGCCCGGGCATTACACCGGATACGTTCCGCCGGAAAGTCTTTCAGCAGCCGCTCAAGCAAGACGTGACGCGGGACCATCCGAATCGGCTCGCCCAGCCGGTCAGCGATCGAGGCCACGTCCAAGGTGGCCAGCGGGCGCCCCGTCGACGTCATGACCCGCACGGTGGACAGCTGCTGGCCGGCCCGGTCCATATCCACGCCCAGCTGCCGCAGCACCGTGGCCCCATTCGACCAGATGGTCACCGCACCGCCACCGGCGTGCACATCCGGACGCTGCTCGTAGACGGTCACGTCATGGCCGTCGCGCAATAGCCCCCGCGCGATGGAGATACCGCCGACACCGGCGCCGACGACCAGAACCCGCAACGATGGCGCCTGCGCTGCTGGCATCAGCTTCGTGGGTCGGCTCGTGAGCCGTTTTGGCTCCACGGCTCAATGTATGACTGCGGCGAGCGCGCTGTACACGGTTTTGTCCCCAGGGCCGTTACCAATTCGTACTCTGTGCCCCCAGTCGGACTCGAAGCGACACTTGGCGGATTTTAAGTCCGGACGGGCCACCTATCGCGACCAGGCGAAACGGGGTCGCTAAAAGTATCAAAAGCGCTGTAAGAGGCCCATTTTAGAGCGGTGGCGGTACGGCGTAGTTAGGCCTTCGGTAAGGCCCCGTATCGCCCTCAGTCGCCGGGGTCTCACCGGGTAAGGGGTTTAGCGAGCATTGTGGTGGGGTTGCCGTACTCCCAATGCAATACTGCACGCAACACGTAGCGGGAGGGGGGTGTTGGAGTGTTCGGCGAGACTCCGGAAGGCGAACCGGTCCAGTTTTGGCCGATTCGCCCTACTGCGGCCCGGTCGCTAAGGCCAGGCGACGAGATATTGGTACCAAACCCAGACGACCCGTCGCCGCAAGCTGCTATGCACGGCAAGATTCTCGACATTCGCGACGACCCGCCGCCAGCGGGGATGATCGTGATCAATGGAGAGCTTGTTCGGGGCGGGGCAGGGCTCTTTGAGAAGCCCGCTTATCCAGGGGAAGCAATCGACAGGCTCGCGCAACCAGATGAGCCGCTGCCGGGCAGTGAGTTCCGCCTAGTCCGCGGAGACGAGATGTGGAAGTGGCTAGAGGTCGAATTCAACGACCCCCATGGCTCTACCGAGAAGTACCTTCTCAGGACATACCGTCGCGTTCAGGACGACCAACTCAATCGTGAGGTCATCGAGGTAAGAGGACAAAGCATGTGGAACCCGAAAAAGGTGATCACGATAACCTTCCTCCCTGAAGCCGTAATACGTTTCGATGGCTACCGTTGACAGTTACGCCATCGGGCAACGCCGACATACGTCTAGTTGAAGGGCACGTCGCCTGCGGCGCTGGTATTCCCGTCATCGCGGACTGCGTCGGCGAATCTTTCAACACAAAGACGAAGTCATTCGATCTGGTCGTGACGCTGCCGCGCTTCAACTACGACCTTCAACTCGTTGCTCCCGAATGGCATGCGAACGCAACGAATCCCGCAGACCTGAAAGAGCAGGAAGGGGACTTCAAGTGGGGAGTGATCACGGCCTGGGAAAATGCACCCGATGGCAGTCAACTTCCGATTACGGCGCGGGTCGACCGATGGCGCATCGAGTTCCTTGTTGAATTTCCGGCGGGTGCGTCTTTCAGCTCCACAGCCTGGTCCGCGATGGAAGAGATTGACGAGTGGTGGGAGTTGTTTAGCTCCTGGCTTGAAATCATAACTTCGCACAACATATCGACCAGGAGAACGAGCGGAGGCATACGTGCCGAGCCGATCTGGATATGGGATGCAAGCGATCTCGTCAGCCGACGCAACGCAGGGGTGGCACGGTCCGGACAGGTCTACAACCAGACAGCTGGGGCACCAGTTGACGTCACGACCCTAGAAGCCTGCATGAGGCTCGCCGCTGACGGACAGCCCCCGCCTGACATGTGGATGTTTATCCGAGACGCGCGTGCGCTCATCGCCAGGGGCGATTTTCGTCGGGCGGTGATAGACGCCGGGACCGCTGCAGAATTGGCAATGACCGAAATTCTCGACCAAGATTTGGCGGCCGCTGACACCGTGCTCCATGACGCGCTCATCGGTCGAAGCAGAACACTTGAGGGTCGATCGAAGCTCATGAGAGAGCTTGGCGCGGGTTTGGTCCCAACGAATTTCAAGAATGACCTACAGGAGCCTCGAAACAAGGCTGCTCATAGCGGCGTCCCGCAGACGCTTGCTAGCGCCACGAAAGCTCTGGAAGTGGCAACCAACTTGGTCGAACAGGCGGAGCCGTCCCTTGGCCTCATTCCCGAGAGCGACTCGGACTAATTCGCCTGCCGCCCAAACAGACTGATGACGTTGCTTGGTAGCTCGTCGGCTTGCTTCGCCGGGGCGGGTGGTGCTGGCAGGGTGTCGAGCGCGCCGCCATCTTCTTCTGGGATGTAGTCGCCGTACACATCAAGGGTTGAGCGTGTAGGTGCTGTGTCCGAGCCACTTCGATACCAGCATGAAGTGCACGCCCGCCGAAAGCGGTAGGACCGCGAACGTGTGCCGGAAGTCGTGTAGCCGTACACCGCGTCGCGCAGGTGTGTCTTTGGGGCCGGTCGAGTGGCCGGCAAGCCGATTGCCTCCAGGGCGTAGCGGAAAATGGTGTCGTAGAACGCGCCAATCGCGAGCGGCTACGATCAGTCGAGCGGTACCGCGTATCGCTCCCCTGCTGCGCGATAGCCCCCGCCGTTCTGCCGCGAGGGCCAAAGGGGATTTGACGTTACTAAAGGAAGCATTCGCGACAGGTCGTGCGGAGCAGGCTTTCTGAACTGCAAGCGAAAAGGAGTGTGGTCTCCGCGAGATTCTACTTCGGGTCCAACTGCCAGAGGAGCATCGCCTTACCAGGTTCGCAATCAGGGATCACACTCACGAAACGGTAGGCATCGCGTTCGGTTTTGCGCCACTTGATGTTGCCTCCGGCAGTCCAATGCTCCAAGTCTCCCTTTGCGCGGAATGCCGGAATGCAATCAGGCGGAACCTCGTACTCAGTCGTGTATTTCAGTTTCGACGGCTCAGGTTTCAGGTCGTACTTGGCGAGGTAATCCCGCCATTCGTCGTTAGGCATGAGGAATCGGACCTTGTAAGGGTTCACTGATCCAACCTCATTGGTGGCCGACTGCGGGACCTCGATCTTCATCAGGCTGACCTCGTCGGTACCCTCGTCAGTCAATCCTGGCCCCACACACCCCGCAATGAGCAAGGTCGCGCAAACTGTCAGGGTGGCCGTGAGCTGCCGCATCATCATGGGTAAGGCACCTGGTAGGGGTTTGACGTTCCGAAGGTTTCGAAGTTTTGCCCCCATCCGTTACCCGCGCGGTGCAGCTTGTTCAGGTCTGAGGCTTGAGGCCAGGGCTTCGGGTCGGTGGTATCGAAGTTGAAGTAATCGTAGACGCTGGTCTGTGCGGCGATGCTGTAGTTCCCATTACCGGTGGGCGTCGCCACACCGCTGACCTGGTAACTGAATGTCCCGACAGTCGCGAACCAGTCCGGATTATCAATCTTGTCCGGCCGCACCGGCTTTCCGCCCATTCTGGCTGAATAGTCCGTTTGGAAGGCGATAGGCCCGGTGTAGCCGGGAGGCATCGCTTTAGTAGCACTAGCCAGCGCGGCTTTAGCCGTGTTTTCCGAGCCCTGTCTAAACCACGGCATGTCTTTGAGCATCGCACCCACGGGGGCCTGCATCGGTTCACCACCGCCCTTTAGGAAGTGCGCCAACCAGGTTGGGGCGTAGTCACCACCGATTCGCCCCGCTTCCATCGCCAGCTCAAACATGGACTTCGTGCCCTGTAGACGCATCTTACCGAGCCAGTCTGGCTTATCTATCCCGTATTGATCTGGCCCTGATCCGTCTTTGTTGGCCTGCTCCTTTGCCCCCTTAGGGGCTTGCGGCGATCTAGGGACACGGGCTTGAAACGGACGCGACCCATCAGTCTCGCCTCGCAGCGCATTCGTGGTCTGCCAATCATATTGCTGCCCAGCAACATCAGCTGTCGCCAACAAGGAGCGGAGCGCAGACTCCAGTTCACTACGGGCAGCCTCGGCATCCTTCTGATCTTGTTCGGAAGTAAGGGTCTTGGAATAGGAGTCCGTCAACTCAACATTGCCGTCATCGCCAAACACGTACTTAGCCTTGTTATCCGCATTATCAACCACGTTGAGGATCGCGTTACGCAATAAACCCATCTGTTGAACAGCGGTGTCCAGGACTTTGGCGGCGTTGCTCCAGCGTTCCGCCTTCTTCTGCTTTTCGCCCGCCAAATCCAGAGCCTTGACGGCGTAAGCGTCCTTGGATTCACCCTCCCAGTCGGTAGTGATTCCCTTGAGCCCGTTGATCACTGTTAACGCGTGCTCGGCCAAGCTCGCCGCTCCCGAGCGCAATCCAGCAGCCGTATTCGACAACTCACCGAGGTTCCAAGCACGCACATCTGAAACAGTGGTCATGGCCCCGCCTGCTTTTCAGAGTTCATCAGCCCGGCGAAACGCCTCCACCACGTCACGAACATTCCCGGCTAGACGGTCGGCTTCCTTCGACATGCCTTTCACGTGTGCGTGCTCATCGACCGCGTGCTGCGACAGTCCCGAAACCAGGTCCGTTCCGGGACACGCTGCTGACCCCGCAGACAACACCGAATCAATGTTCAAGCGATCCAACGCATCGGCAATCCGAAACACGTCCTTGGCATGGTTGTGCACAGGATCCGGCTCCAGTCGAATGACACCCGAGCCGCCTGGTTCAGAAACGTTCTGACCTGAAGCCCCCACAACAACACCCCTCGTCAGTTTGATGCAGTAACCCACACCGCTGCTAGACCGAACTATACGTCGTAGCTAGATGGCTCGACTCTGTCAATTGGAATCAGTTTGTCTGATGCCTCGTACGTATCCAGGATCTGGTTCATCGCGCTCCGAGCGTAGGGCTTCCACTCCGCCAATTCCTTGGAGCCGCGGTCTAGTACTGCTACTAAGAAGTCGAGTAGTTGGACGGTCTTGGCCACGCCGGCCACGGCGTTGGTGGCGCAGAAGGCATTGAAATGCCAATCAACATGGGCGTCTAGGTCTTCCCGGTACGCGGGATTCTTGAATCGGCTACCTGGGTGCACCGCCGAGTTCCGAAGCCCGAAAATCTCCTTCACTCGTTTGCTTATCTCCTTCGACTGGTCATTCTTGGTGATTCTGAGATGGTGCTTCAATGTTTCGGCAACCTGCTGGTGCCTACTTGGGCGCTTTTCACTCCAAGCGTCCGGGCACGGTCGATCTGGAGACCTCACCTTTACGGATGCGTAGAAGGCGTCAATAGCGAATGCGGCTGAGGTGATCGCACGCATCGAGGCGCGAAACTCATTGATCAACAGCTGTGCAGCCTCTTCGCGATCGGTCGCCAGAACCTCAGCGGACAATTTGGGTGCAATTCCTGCGGCTTCGATTGCAGCGCTTACAGCTTCGATGAGCCAGTACCGCCACAGCTCTAATCGAAGATCCAACTTCGGGGACGAGGGCACCAGACCCTCGGCACCCAGTTCAAGTCGAATATCACTGATCCGCAAGTCAACGCCGTCAACAACCCAGATTCCAGGCATCTGGAAAGGTTATGACCAAGGTAGGGGTCGATGAGCCATTCGAGGATATTGCCCTCGTTCCTCGTTCGCGCGTGCTCCGTGCCTGTGTACTCGCCACATGGCCGGGGCGACGCCGAGGTAAAGGGGCCACGAAAGCAGCCCGAGTAGGTCGCGCGCCCATCTAGCCGCCCCAACAGAGTGCCCCCAGTCGGACTCGAACCGACACTTGGCGGATTTTAAGTCCGCTGCCTCTGCCAATTGGGCTATGGGGGCCTTGCAGGTCAGCCCTAGTTCTACCCGGCGCATCCCCTGGCGCCAACTTCCGGTCTCCACCCCCGCTGACCTGGGACAAAGATCACACCCCGGCGCGACACACCCTGGCGTCACATTGAAACTCTCCGACAGATAGTGATACCCCTTGTACAGCACCAGGATTCGATTGGACTCTGGTGTGATTCGTCACCAGACCGCGCGAACGCCGACATTGAAAGTTGCCGCCCGCTCCTCGCACGACGGGTCACCTGCAAACAAAGAGATTCCTTAGTTAGCGCAGGTAGTGTTTTCCATCGTGAGTCGGGAGTTGGATATGTCAGATGCAGTGGCGGTTCGCCAGAGTGGAGTTGAGGATTATCTCGACGCGCAGGGCTCGATCGACCTTCCTCCCGGCACCACCCTGCTCTCCAACTTCGCACACAACATTGCTGAATTCGGCGCTACGGCCGCCTACCGCTACCTGGACTTCACCCGTGACGATGACGGTGTCGCGATCGAGCTGAGCTGGGTGGAGCTGGACACCCGGATGCGCGCCATCGGCGCCCGCCTGCAACAGGTCACCCAGCCGGGTGATCGCGTGGCGATCCTGGCGCCGCAGGGCCTGGACTACGTCATCGGATTCTTCGCCGCCATTCAGGCCGGAAACATCGCGGTTCCCCTCTTCGCCCCCGAGCTGCCCGGCCACACCGAACGCCTCGACGCAGTGCTCGCCGATGCCACCCCGTCGGTCATCCTGACCACCGACAGCGCCGCCGAATCGGTGAACGCGTTCTTGCGCAAGCTTCCTCGCGGGCGGCGCCCGCGCGTCATCGCCATCGACGCGGTGCCGGACTCGGTCGGCGCGACATTCATCCCCGTCGAACTCGATTCCGAGGACCTGGCCTACCTGCAGTACACCTCGGGTTCCACCCGTACCCCGGCCGGTGTCGAGATCACCCACCGCGCGGCCTGTACGAACGTGCTGCAGATGATTCTGGCCGGCGGCTTGGACACCAACATCCGCAGCGTGAGCTGGCTGCCGCTGTATCACGACATGGGCCTGATCATGATCCTGTTTCCTCCGCTGTGCGGCGGCCACATCACCTTGATGTCGCCGTTGGCCTTCGTGCGGCGCCCCCGGCGCTGGGTCAAACAACTGGCCGCCGAATCCGCGTTCGGGCGGGTGTTCGCCGCGGCCCCCAACTTCGCCTTCGAACTCGCCGCCCAGCGTGGCCGCCCACCGGCCGGCGAGACCTGGGATCTGAGCAATGTCGCGGGTCTGCTCAACGGATCTGAGCCGGTGACCATCTCCGCGATCGAGAAGTTCACCGAGGCCTTCGCTCCCTACGGATTCCCGGCCACCGCGATCAAACCGTCGTACGGCATGGCCGAAGCAACGCTCTCCGTGGCCACCATCGCCATCGACGCGCGCCCCAGCGTCATCTACCTGGACCGCGACCAGCTCGCCGAAGACCGCGCCGTGCCCGTCTCACCGGATGCGCCCATGGCGGTCCCGCACGTCTCCTGCGGTCAGGTCATCTCCAGCCAATGGCTGACCATCGTCGACCCGCGCACCGGAAACGAACTCCCCGAAGGGGAAATCGGCGAGATCTGGCTGCACGGCGACAACATCGGCCGCGGCTACTGGGGTCGCGCCAAGGAAACCCAAGACACCTTCGGCAACACACTGAAGTCGCGACTCACCCAGCGCAGTCACGCAACCGGAACCACCGCCGAGGCCCGATGGCTGCGCACCGGCGACCTCGGGGTGTACCTGAACGACAACCTCTACGTCACCGGCCGCATCAAGGACCTCATCATCATCGACGGGCGCAACCACTACCCGCAGGACATCGAGGCCACCGCCTCGGAGGCCTCGTCCGCGGTGCGTTCCGGCTATGTCGCGGCGTTCTCCGTCGCGGCCAATCAGCTCGCTGAGGCCGCCATTGCCGACACCAGCGAGCGCCTGGTCATCGTCGCCGAACGTGCGCCAGGTTCGGGACGGGCCGAACACGCTCCCGTCGTCGAGGCGATCCGTGCCGCCATCTCACGCCAGCACAATCTGCCCGTGGCCGACGTCCGGCTGGTCGCCGCGGGAGCGATACCCCGCACCACCAGCGGAAAACTCGCCCGTGGCGCGTGCCGTGCGGAATATCTCACGGGCGCCTACCGCTAAGACCAACCTCAACTGTGCGTTGAATCACACTGGGAGTCTGCCCCCTCACGTTGAGGGCGCGCGGCATCGGTGTTTGACTTAGTAGATGGCCACTACGAGCCCGCCGCAGGTGTCCCTTCAGGACGCCAAAGCCGCCGACGCGAACCTCGCTGATCGCATCAATGCGCTCTTCCAGTCGCATCGTCGTCCCGACGGCCGGATGTGGACCAATGATGAGGTCGCCAACGGCATCAAGAAGGCTCACCCCGGCATCAAGGTCGGCGGTGCCTACCTCTCGGCGCTGCGCACCGGTAAGCGCGCCCGTCCGGCCATCGACCTGCTCGGCGCACTGGCCGACTTCTTCCGCGTTCCGCTCTCGGTGCTCACCGATCCCGAGCGCACCTACTCGCTCGATGAGCGTCTCGGTGCGCTGGATGAGACCACGCGGGACGAGGTGGAGCTGATCGCGTTACGTGCGATCGGCCTGAACAAGCAGAGCCTGGAAACAGTCGCCGCCGTGCTCGATCACGTGCGCGCGCTACAGGGCCTGCCGACGGTGGACAACTCGGTCAGCAACGGGCAGTAATCATGCCGAAGATGCGTTGTGTCACAACCGATCTACGGTCCACTCGCGAACTTCAAGCTATCCACAAGCAGTGCACCCGCAAGCTCGCGGACCTGGGCCTGGACACACTCACGACCGTCGAGGACATCCGCGCCCGCGCCAGTGAACTCAGCGAGCGCGATATCCAGCTGGTGCCCTACGCGCTCTCCGGCAGCGGCGTGCACGGCCTGCTGGTCCGCACCGATGCCACCGACTACGTGGTGTACGACAGCGACACCACCACCATGCATCGCGAGCACATCATCCTGCATGAGCTGAGCCATGTGATGTGTGGACACACCAGTTCAAGCAAGCGTGAACTGGCCGAGGTCCTGTGTCGCGAGACCTATCTCGACGACCAGGAGGTCGAGGCAGAAATGCTCGCCTCCATGATGGGGCAGCGCGTCAGTCCCGACAGCCACCGCCCCATCCCCGTCACGAACGCCAACCTCCGGCGCATCCTGGCATCACTCGTGCTGGAAGGCTCACCGGCGGCACCGTGACCTCAGTTTTTGAAGACTCCGCCGCGGCGTATTCGATAGCGGCCGTCTTCAGCTTTGGCGCTGTGGTCGTGGTTGCCGCCGCGATGCTGCGTTCCCGGGTCCGTCCACCCGCCTCGGTGGCACTGTTGTTGTCATTCCTCTTCAAGGGCATTGCCGTCACCTTGGCGACTCCGCCGCTCTACGAGAAGTTCGACAACTTGGTCGGCGTGCACAACATGGGCCGGCTCGTCTTGAACCTCTCGGGCGGCATGGCCTGGACCGCATGCGTTCTCACGGTCATCACCTTCTGGGGTGAATCCGGCCCCCGTGCGGTGCAGCGTGCACGGCTCTGGGTCGGCATGGCAGTAGCCATCGGCGCCGCGCTGGTTCTCTGCTGGTTTGTGGCACCGACTTCTGAACTGCCACAGGACTTCTACGCCTCGCACGGCAACAAGCCGGCCTGGGTGCTCTACATGCTGATCTATCTGATCACCTACGGCCTGGGCGCACTCCTGATCACCGTCAAATGCCTGCAGTACGCCCGTTTTCACGATGTCGCGTGGCTGCGACGCAGCATGCTGCTCACCGCGGCCGGAGCCGCCATGTGCCTGTTGTTCTGCATCATGCGGGCACACTCGGCCATCTACGGCATGATCACCAACGACAGCTACTCCTGGCAGCGTCTGGCCCCATTGGCCGCCACCATCGGGCAGATCCTCATCGTGGTAGGCCTTGCCGGACCGTCCTTCTCACAGCTGGTCACGTCGGCACGCCAACGCATCCAGGCCTACCGGCAGCACCGTCAACTCGAGCCGCTGTGGACCGCGCTGTATGAGGGCAACGCCCAGATCGCACTGGCACCACCGCAGGCCGCCATCGGCGATCACAATTACCGGCTCTATCGCAGAATCGTCGAGATCCGCGACGGCCTGAGCGCCATCCGCCCCTACCTCACCGAAGACGCGTCCACCACATCCGCGGCGCGCCAAATTCATTCGGCCATCGAACAACAGCGCACCGCACCGCAGCACGACAAGACCTCCGGCACCAAGATCATCGGCGAACGTACGGGCGCCAACCGCAAGGAAGAACTGAACTGGCTCCTGGACGTCGCCCGGGAGCTGCAGAAGATCAACCGCCAACACACGCCTGCGACGCTGGCGCCGGACTTGGTTTCGTCGTCGTCCGGACAGACGAGCTCGTAAACACCCGCACGATCTCGCGGATGGCGATGAACACCAGATAGGACCCGAACACCAGCGCGAGCCAGCGCGCGTTCAGGGCGAGCGCCAGCAACGCCCCGACGACGGTGCCGGGCAACGCGAATGCCGCCAACCGGAAACCTATCGGAGCATCAGCGGTGCCCTGACGCAGATGTGTGGTCGCCGCGACCAGCGCGTTGGGCAGCATCACCATCAACGAAGTGCCCTCTGCCACGTGCAGATCCGAACCAAACAGCACCAGCATCGCCGGAACCGTCAGCAGCCCACCGCCAAGACCTAGTGCGGCCGACCACGCACCGACCACGAAACCGACCACGGCACCGATAGCGATGACCGATGGCACATGGGCGAGCACAGCATCGGGAAGCAGTGCCTCACCCGCCGAAGGGTCAATGCCTGCGGCGCTGAGAAGCAGCTTGAGCGCGGTGGCCAGCAGCACAAAAACAAACAGCGCCTTGAGAATCCACTCGGGAATGCGGGCCACCAGCTTGGCCCCCACCACCGCGCCGATCACGCCGCCCGCCATCAGCCCGGCGCCCGCCACCACGTCGACCTTCGCCCCGTGCAGCGCGTAGACGGTGCTGCCCGCGATCGCGGCAGAGACGTTCGGCAGCGTCGAGGTGCCGTGAATGACGGCCCGGCTCAACGTGGTCGCCCGAGCCAGCGAGGGCACGGTGATCACTCCGGTGCCACCGCCCAGCAGCCCGCCCGACATACCGCCGAGCACGCCGATGCGGGCAAGCGTCGCCAGGCTCGGGCGCGGCCCAGGATCTCCGGTCACCCGGCCACCCGCAGCTTCTCGATATCGGAGAACTCGGACAGCCGGAAGAACGCCTCGGCGCGATCCAGGATGCGCTCACGCATCGTCACCGTCTGCCCGTGGTTGCAGCCGGCCAGCAGGGCGAAGTAGGCACGCGGCATCCGGACCGCCGCCTCCCGCGACTCGGCCAGTCGCATGGGGTCTTCGGACCCGGCGAAAAACAGTGTGGGCGTCTCGATTTGAAGCAGAACGTCTTCGGCGACACCCGGCTCGGCATCCCACTGCCGCAGCAGCGCCGCCAGGCCACGCTGGCCCAGGGCCTCGATGGTCGCCCGGAATCCCGAGCTCATCTGCTGGCCGCGGTGTGCCTCCCAGCCGTCGACGAAAGCCTCCAGACCGGACTCCTCCACCACGCGAACGGCGTTGGGGAAGATCAGAACGTCCACCGCACCACGCTGAGGCCGATGCGAGGACCCCGCGACCACCAGCGAGGTGAGCCGCTCGGGAGCGGTGGCGGCAAGGGTGAGCCCGATGCGCCCGCCCAGCGAGTAGCCGATGTAGTGCGTCCGGTGGATGCCCAGGTGATCCATGACCGCGCAGACATCCCGCGCCGACGAGGCGATGGCGTATCCGCCGGGATGATCGGGCTTCTCGCTGGCGCCGTGCCCGCGCACGTCGATGGTGGTCACCCGGTACTGCTGAGACAGCTGCGCAATGTAGCCGTGCTTGGACCACACGGCCGAGTTCTGCAGGCTGCCGTGCACCAACACCACATCGGCGACACCGGGCCGCGCGCGCCCATACGTCCGGTACGCGACCGCGGCACCGTCCGGGTCGGGCCGTCGCACGAAACCTGTTTCCGAAACCCCAATTTCGCGTACTTCGGCCTTCGACATCAATCCGGACATGGGATATCCAAACCTTCCGCACCTAATCAAACGTTGCCGATCCGGGCTCCGCGCGACGCTGCGCCTTCTCAACTGACCGTTTATGGAACTTCAACTGTCCGTTATCGGTCTGTGTTGATATATCAACTGTCAGTTGATTTGATCAACTTGTCAACTGGAGCAGGGGGTACATTGTCAACTGTTACGCAGGTCACATGGCTACGTGTTAAGGCCTGGTTACCTGCGTAAGGACATTGCGATGCCATCGAGGATGTCGTGCTCGCTGACCACCAGCTCGGTGATGCCGGCGCGGGCAGAAAACTCGCGCGCCAGTTCCTGCACGACGATCGATCCACCACCGATGACATCGACGCGTCCCTCATGCATCGGCCCCAGGGCGGCGCGCTGCGCGCGCGGCATCGCGATCAACTCGGACGTCACCTCGGACAAACGCTCCAGCGGCACCCGCGACAGGTGAATCGCGGCGGGATCGTAGGCGTCCAGCCGGTGCGCCAGCGCCGCCAGCGTGGTGAAGGTGCCCGCCACCCCCACCCAGGTTCGCGCGTCCTGGACCGGCACCACCTCGAAGGTCCGCGCCAGCTGCGCGCGCACCGCGTCGCGTGCTGCTTCGATCTCATCGTCGGTGGGCGGATCCGAGTGCAGGCACCGCTCGGTGAGCCGTACGCATCCGATATCGGCCGAGAAGCTGGCCCTCACCCCACCGGCATCGCCGATCACCGTCTCGGTCGACCCTCCGCCAAGGTCCACCACGACATAGGGCCCCGCCGCCGAATCCAACTCGCCTACCGCGCCGGCAAACGACAGCCCGGCCTCCTCGGTGCCCGTGATCACCTCCGCCACCGCCCCCGGCACAACGGATCCGAGCAACTCAGCGGTCATCGCAAAGAACGCCTCGCGGTTCGTGACGTCACGCGCGGCCGAGGTGGCCACCATGCGCACATGCTGCACCCCAAGGGAGCTCATCAATTCCGTGTACGCCTTGAGCGCCACCCGGGTGCGCGCGATGGCCTCCGGCGCGAACTCCCCCGTCGCGTCCACGCCCTGCCCCAGCCGCACAATCCGCATCTCGCGGTGTACATCGGTCAGCCGTCCGGCATCGTCGACATCCGAGACCAGCAGACGGATCGAGTTAGTGCCGCAATCCACGGCGCCAACCCGCAGGGCCGTCACCAGACCTCCGGCAGCACACCCGGCATGGTGCCCAGCAGCTCTCGAATCGCCTCATCCCCCAGAGGGTTGACTCCGGGCCCCACGGCAAGTGAATGTCCGATCAGCACATGCAGACACTTCACCCTGTCGGGCATTCCGCCTGCGGTCACCGTAGTGCCGAGCGGCTCGATGGCGTCACGCTCGGCGAGGTAGCTCTCGTGGGCGCGCTGATACGCGGCGGCCAGCTCCTCATCGGAGGCAAGGCGATCGGTCATATCGCGCATCAGCCCGCCGGACTCCAGACGGCTCGCCGCGGCCGTCAGAGCCGGGTGCGTCAGGTAGTAGAGGGTGGGAAACGGTGTGCCGTCGGGGAGCCGCGGAGCGGTCTTGACTACGGCGGGCTCCCCGTTGGGACAACGGTAGGAGACCTCCAGCATGCCTCGCGGTGCGCGACCCAATTGACTTGTGACCGCAGCGATATCGTCGTCGGAGATCACGGGATCGGCGCCGGGGCGGTCGGTATTGCCGTGGGCGAGTCGGCGATGTTGTGCCACAGGTTGGTGTACCACGGGTTGCCGTTGTCCACCGGCCCCTGGCTCTGCGGTTTGGCATCGACGGGGGTGTTCGGCAACTGCACCTGGAACGGCACCTCACCCGGCATCACGAACCCCAGCCGCTCACGTGCCTGGGCGGCGATATAGGCCGGGTCCGCCAGCCGGCGCTTCTTGTCCTCGAGCCCGGCGATCTGGTCGCGCAGCTGAGCTTCCGCCGCCGCAAGCTGATTCCGTTCGGCCTGTTGCGAGAAGTAGGTGCGCACCGGACCGGCCACGGTCAGGGTCAGCGCGCACACCACGGCGGCAAGAACAGCGGCCCGGCGTGCGGTGGACCCCAGGCGCTGCTCGGACTGATGCTCGGCACTGCGTTCGATCGACGCGGCCACCGCGCCGGTCGCCCCGCCGGGCTTGGCCGCCTTGGTAGGAGCCGCCGGACCGCTGCGGGCGGGGCCTCGGACGACCTTCTGCGCCGGCCGCTTGACCGGTGTCCGTTTACGGGCAGCCGGAGCCGGACCCCGCGACCTACCGGACGCGGGGCGGCGCTTGGAATCAGCCATAGCTCGGCCTCAGCCCGTCGGCTTGTCCGCTAGTCGGACGTCTCGATCGAGAACCGCGGGAAGGCAAGATCACCCGCGAAACGGGCAGCGTCCCCAAGTGTTTCCTCGATACGCAGCAGCTGGTTGTACTTGGCCACCCGCTCGCTACGCGCCGGGGCGCCGGTCTTGATCTGACCGCTGCCCACCGCGACCGCCAGGTCCGCGATGGTGGTGTCCTCGGTCTCGCCACTGCGGTGGCTCATCATCGTCTTGTAGCCGCTGCTGTGCGCCAGTGTCACCGCATCCAGCGTCTCGGTGAGGGTGCCGATCTGGTTCACCTTGACCAGCAGGGCATTGGCGGCGCCCCGCTCGATGCCCTCTTCCAGGCGCTCGGGGTTGGTGACGAACAGGTCGTCGCCGACCAGCTGCACCCGGTCACCGATCGCGGTGGTCAGTGCCACCCATCCGTCCCAGTCGTCCTCGGACAGCGGGTCCTCGATGGACACCAGCGGGTAGGCGTCGAGCAGCTCGGCGTAGAAGGCGCCCATCTGCTCGGCGGTGCGCTTCTCCTTCTCGAAGCTGTAACCGTCTGCGGCGCTGTAGAACTCGGTGGCTGCGACATCGAGCGCCAGCGCCACATCCGAGCCCAGCTTGAGACCTGTCGCCTCGATCGCGGTGCTGATCAGATCCAGCGCGGCCCGGGTTCCGGCGACGTCGGGGGCGAACCCGCCCTCGTCACCCAGTCCGGTGGACAGGCCCTGCTTCTTGAGCACGGACTTGAGCGAGTGGTACACCTCGGTGCCCCAGCGCAGCGATTCCTTGAAGCTCGGCGCACCGATGGGCGCCACCATGAACTCCTGGACATCGACCCCGGTGTCGGCATGCGCGCCGCCGTTGAGGATGTTCATCATCGGCACCGGCAGGATGTGCGCGTTCGGGCCACCCAGGTACCGGAACAGTGCCAGCCCGGCCGAGTCGGCGGCAGCCTTCGCCACCGCCAGCGAGACGCCCAGGATGGCGTTGGCGCCGAGGCGCGACTTGTCCGGGGTGCCGTCCAGATCGAGCAGGGCCTGATCGATGAGGCGCTGGTCATCGGCGCTCTCACCGATGATGGCCGGGGCGATCTCGTCGAGCACGGCGTTCACGGCCTTGGTGACGCCCTTGCCGCCGTAACGTGCATCGCCGTCGCGCAGCTCAACGGCCTCATGCTCACCGGTGGAGGCACCCGAGGGGACCGCCGCCCGTGCGAACGTGCCATCGGTCAAGGCGACCTCGACCTCGACGGTCGGATTGCCGCGTGAGTCGAGGATCTCGCGGGCGCCTACCTGCTCAAGAATCGGCACTGTCTCTCCTTAGGGGTGCTGCGGTTCCGACGTCGTATGTTGATGAGCCACTCGGGCGAAGAACATCGGGTACAGACTAGTGCTACAGCGACCCGCCCTTGGCGTAGGCCGTGGCCCAATCCCGTACCTGCTCGGCGTACACGTCCGACATGTTGTACGCCCACAGCGCCTTGATCCAGCCCTCGGTGGTGCTCAGGTCGCCACCACGCGAGCACAGGTACCCCGCCGCCGACAGCGCCGCATCGTCGATGTTGTCGGGACTGGGGTCGCCCTCACCTGCGGCGCGGACGCCGTAGATGCGCCAGGTCTCGGGGATGAACTGCATGGGTCCCATCGCCCGGTCCTGGTTCGCGTCACCGTCCAGCACGCCCTTGTCGGTGTCCGGAAGCCGCAGGTTTCCGTTGGATCCATCCAGGCGCACCCCACGGATCGGGGGCAGTGCGTCGCCGTTGGGGTGCAATTCGGCGCCGTGGTAGGTGCCGTTGTGGCTCTCGACAGTGCCAATTCCGGCCAGCGTCGTCCACGCGATCTTGCACCGTGGATTCTCGCGCTCGGCAACCTTGGCCGCGTATGCGTACGCCTCGAGGGCGATGACGGGGATTCCCGTCTTCTGGGCACGCGGGGTGGACCAGTCACGGAGCTGGTCAGCGGGACGGCCATGAATCTGCGCGGGCGGCGTCTCGATATCGGGCACCGGATCTCCGGCAGGCGGCGGCACCCCCTGCGGTAGCGGGGTACGCCCACCCAACTGCCAGGAACAGCCCGCTGCCAGCAGAAACGTCGAAATGGAGACGACGAGCACGATCCGCACTAAACGCGCCGACAAGGAGCGCACGGCGAGGGACGACACGACGGAACTCCTAGACGGTGCGATGGATTGCTCACCATCGTCGCATGAGCTGGACACACACGGACGCAGCCGATGCGTTGCCATCACTTCCACAGGACCTATTCAGGTAAGGTCAGCCGCACCTTGGCAAGCGTTGGCTAGCCAAAGTCACATGAGGGAAAAGGACCCTGGACATGCGCAGTATCGGCGTCCTAGCCGACGGGCCGACTCACTTCTCGCAATACTTCAGCAGCGGCCTCATCGGACTGCGCGAGGGCCTCGAATGCGGGATCGTCGTGATGATCCTGGTGGCGTTCCTGGTCAAGTCGAACCGACGCGACGCGCTGCGCTGGGTGTGGCTGGGCGTCGCCGGTGCCATCGCGATGACCCTGCTCGTCTTCCTGACGATCCACTTCGGCAGTAACACCATCAGCGACCTGGGCGCCGAAGCGATCGCCGGGGTGGCCTCGCTGGTCGCGGTGGCCATCGTGACCACCATGGTGCTGTGGATGCGCACCGCCGCCGCCAGCATCGCCGGCGAACTGCGTCAGGGCATGGCCCAGGCACTGGAAGCTGGCTCGCTGGCGGTCCTAACCGTGGCGTTCCTGTCCGTCGGACGTGAGGGCGTCGAAACCGCCCTGTTCATGGTCGGGTACGCCAAGGCCGAAACCGCCTGGCCCCTGGCCGGACTCGTCACCGGAGTCGCGGCCGCGGCCGCACTGTCCTATGGCATGTACCGCGGCGCGGTCAGGATCAACCTGAGCAAGTTCTTCAAGTACACCGGCGCCTTCCTGGTCGTGGTGGCCGCCGGCATCCTGTCCTATGGCATCGGCGCCCTCCAGACCGTCGGATGGCTTCCCGGGCTGTCGCACAAGGCCTTTGACATCACCGGCTGGTTCGACTGGAGCGCCTGGTACGGCGAGCTGCTGCGCGGCATCTTCAACGTGACACCGACCCCGACAGTGCTGCAACTGGCGGGCTGGATCACCTACCTGGTGATCGTGCTCGGACTCTTCCTACGTCCTGTGGCCACTCAGCCCAAGGCGCCCACCACCGACACCACAGAAGCCCAACCCGAGAGGACCGCTGGATGAAACCATCACTCGCCTACGTAGCCGCCGCGCTTGCGATGGCCACCGGTACGACCCTGGCGGCCTGCACCCCCAAGGAGCCCGCCGAGAGCGGTGCCGCCGGTGCTGGTCAGGAGATCACCGTCACCGCCACCGACACCAGCTGCGAGGTGTCCGAGACCGAGGCCACCACGGGCCCAGTCACTTTCAAGGTGACCAACAACGGGTCAAAGGTCACCGAGTTCTACGTCTACGACAAGGGCGACCGCGCGCTCGGTGAGGTCGAGAACATCGGCTCGGGCATCAACCGCAAGCTCATCGTGCAGTTCACCGAGCCCGGCACCTACCAGACCGCCTGCAAGCCCGGCATGATCGGCGACGGCATTCGCGGCGACTTCAAGATCACCGGAGCCGCGGTGAAGCTCGACGCCGAGGGCAAGTTCAAGGACGCCACGGATCGTTACCGGGGTTACGTGATCAGCCAGGTGGACGCCCTCAGTGAATCCGCCGGCAAGTTCGTCGAGGCGGTCAAGGCCAAGGACATCGCCTCCGCCAAGGCCCAGTACCCGACCAGCCGCGTGTACTACGAGCGGATCGAGCCGGTGGCCGAGGCCTTCCCCAACGACCTGGACCCTCGAATCGACTTGCGCGAGGCCGACCTTCAGCCCGGCGAGAAGTGGACCGGCTACCACCGCCTGGAGAAGGACCTGTGGGTGACCGGCCTGCAGCCCGACACCGACGCCATCGCCGATCAGCTGCTCAAGGACATCAAGGAGCTCTCGGACGGCGTGCGCGCCAAGGACTTCGACATCAACACCACCAAGATCGCCGGTGGAGCGCAGACGCTGCTCGACGAGGTGGCCAGGACGAAGATTTCCGGTGAGGAAGAGGCCTTCAGCCACACCGATCTGTGGGACTTCCAGGCCAACGTGGACGGCTCGCAGAACGCGGTCGCTACCGTGCGCCCGATCCTCGACGAGCGCAAACCCGAACTGGGACAGGCGATCGACAAGCGGTTCAAGGAAGTCGACACCCTGCTGGGCAAGTACCGCAAGGGTGACGGATTCGTCTTCTACGACACGGTGACCCAGGATCAGCGCATCGAGCTGGCACATGCCATCGATGCGTTGTCCAAGGAGGTCAGCGAGGTGCAAGGTGTCATCGCCGGACGGTAACGGCTTCAACCGCCGCAAGCTGCTGGGCGCGGCGGGAGTTACCGCCGCCGTGGCCGGTGCCGCGGGAGCCGGAGTGCTGGGCGGCCGCGCGAGCGCGGCAAGCATCGGACCGGACAACGTCAAGGTCCCGTTCCGCGGCGAACACCAGGCCGGGATCACCACCCCGGCGCAGGACCGGATGCATTTTTGCGCCTTCGACGTGATGCCCAACGCCACCCGCGGCGAGGTGCAGGCCATGCTGCGTCAGTGGACCGAGATGGCCGAGCGGATGTCCCAGGGCGAGGAGACCACACCGGGCGGTGCGATCGACGGCAATCCCTATGCCCCGCCGACCGATACAGGCGAGGCATTGGACCTGGCCGCCTCCGCACTGACCCTGACGATCGGCTTCGGCCCTTCGTTCTTCCGTAAGGACGGGGTGGACCGGTTCGGCATCGCCGACAAGCTACCGGCGCCACTGCAGGAACTGCCGAAGTTCCGCAACGAGAAGCTGGACCCTGCCCGCTGCGGCGGCGATATCTGCATTCAGGCCTGCGCCGACGACCCACAAGTCGCGGTGCATGCCATCCGCAACCTGGCCCGGGTGGGCTTCGGAACCGTCGCGGTCAAGTGGTCGCAGCTCGGATTCGGCCGCACCTCCTCGACCAGCCGGTCGCAGGTGACGCCGCGAAACCTGTTCGGGTTCAAGGACGGCACCCGCAACATCAAGGCCGAAGACACCGGGAAGGTCAACACCAGCGTCTGGGTAGCCAAGGGCGACAACCCCGAATGGATGACCGGCGGCACCTACCTGGTGGCGCGGCGCATCCGGATGCTGATCGAGAGCTGGGACCGCACCGTACTCAACGAGCAGGAACGAGTCATCGGGCGCTCCAAGGGATCGGGTGCGCCGATCGGCCAGAGCGACGAGTTCGCGGCCATCGACTTCACCGGCAAGAAATCCGATGGGGAACCGCTGCTGGATGTGGACGCGCACGTGCGACTGGCCTCCGCCGAAGAACTGGGCGGTATCGAGATCCTGCGCCGCGGTTACAACTTCACCGATGGGTCGGACGGGTTCGGGCATTTGGACGCGGGGCTGTTCTTCATCGCCTTCGTGCGCAATCCGCAATCGCAGTTCATCCCGATGCAGCGCAAGCTGGCCACCGAGGACGCCCTCAACGAATACATCCTGCACACCGGTTCGGCGATCTTCGCCTGTCCACCGGGCCTGGGTCCCAAGGAGTATTGGGGTCAGTCGCTCTTCGGCTAGCTGAGCAAGGTCCTTCCGTACCAGTCGTTCTCGTCGGCGACGCCCGGCAGCGCGAAGAAGTATCCGCCCCCGAACGGCTGCACATAGTCGACGAGGGGCTCGTCGTTCAACCGGTTCTGCACGGTTTCGAACTGGCGCTCGAGGTCCTGCTGGAAACAGACGAAGACATGTCCCGACTGCATGTTCCCGTTCGGTTCCACGCCCAGGTCGTAGTTGTAGGAACGCCGGACCAGCCGCTGGTTGTCGGTTTCCGCGGTGCGCGGGTTGGCCAGCCGGATATGCGCATCCAGGGGAATGGTCTGGCCTTCGGGATCAGTGGTGTAGTTGGGGTTATCGAACTCGTTGTTCCCGTCCAACGGTGCGCCGCTGTCGCGACGTCGACCGAACATCCGCTCCTGCTCGTTGATGGAAACCCGATCCCAGAACTCGACGAGCATCCGGATGAGGCGTACCACCATGTAGGTGCCGTCCGCGGTCCAGGCGGGTTCGCCATCGCCCACCCAGATCAGCTTTTCGGCATCGTTGGACACCGGGTTGGCGGTGCCATCCTTGAACCCCAAAAGGTTTCGGCCCGTTCCGGACGGGCGCGGGGGCGAGTTGTACCCCTCGATACGCCAGCGCATCTGCAGATCGCCCCGCACCGCGCGGGTGATATCGCGCAGTGCGTGATGCACGGTATCCGGATTGTGGGCGCACAGCTGAACCAGCAGATCACCGTGTGTCCACGCCGCATCAGGAAAGTCGTTGGGAAATACCGTCATTGGTTTGAGCTTGGCGGGCTTGCGGTCGGTCAGCCCGAATCGGCTATCGAACAGGCTCGACCCGACCGCCACTGTGACGGTGAGGCCGTCGGCCTCGACCACGGGCCCAACCACCTCGCTATCCGCCGGCGGTTGCCCCACCCCCAGCTCGGGCGGGGTGCCGCCGGTACAGAGGAACCGCGCCCGCTCGGTCAACTTCTTGAAGGCACCGGTCAGCGCATCCCTGTTCTTCGATGTCACGTCGAACGCCACGTGGCAGGCAAAATTCTGCTTCTCGGCGGGCACCGGGGTGAGGATTCCCGACTGCTTGGCCCCGTGGAATGGGTACCGATTCGGGGGCGCGGCCACTGCCGCCGCGTTCGCGTCAACCTCGGCACCGTGCGCCAGCACCGCACCCGTGACGGCCGTGCCTGCGGCCCCGATGGCCGCGCCGCGGAGGAAGTTCCTGCGGTTGACATCCATATTGCGCGCCTCCTTGGTCATCGGCTCGGCGGAAGTTCGATGAGCAGTGGCACCGAGGCGAGCGTCTCGAGCACCTGCCCCAGCGCGGCATCCACCGCCTGGCGACCGGCCAGCGGCACCTGCTCGAGCGGACGCCACTGTCCACCCTGCTGCGTCGCCTTGAGTGCGGCGTCAAGGATATCGAGCTGGGAGTTGCTTTCCGCCAATAACTTCGGCGCGCGGGCATTGATCAGCGCGGAGAACTGGCCCAGCACCGCACGGGTGGCTTCGACCGCAGCTGCCGCCTCCGCATACTCGGTTCCCGCTCCCTGGTTCGTGTAGCCCATGAGCTGGAATCGCAAGGTGTCCTCGAGGATTTCGTGTGGGCGTTTCGTCTGGTCGGCCGGCTCCGTCATCACGTCCGCCAGGTTGGCACGCAGCTTGTCGATGGTCGAGACCAATTCGTCTGCCACCGGCACCAACACCGGCGCGGGTTGCCCGTGCCACAACCCGTACTCCAGGCGGCGTAAGCCCTTGAAATCGGGATCGTGCACTCCGTCGGGGAGCCCATGCGGCAGCCCGGCAATGGCGTCCCCGTAGTCCTTGAAACTGCCGTACGCCGCACCGATTCGATTCCAGGTCAGAATCGCCGGCAGCCAATCCTTCTTCGCCGCTTCGATGTTGCCCGCGGCAAGGTCGGCACGAAGTGCGCGCGCCTGGGTACCCAGCACCGCGAGGAGATTGTCGGCGTAACGCTGGTAGGCCTGCATCGGCGGCTTGAGATCGTCCTCGGTCACCCTGACCACCGGCTGCGGCGCCCCAGGGTCGGCCTTGCCCCGGACTTGTTGAGATGCGGAGTATCTGGCGGGCTCTCCGGCCATCAGGCACGCGAACTTGTACGTCCCGTCCGAGAGCGTCGCGGTGAGCGTGGCACTGGTGGAAGGGCCCAGGGTCTCGATCTCGGCGACCACACCGTTGTTGCCGTCCACGAGGTTGATCTCACCGGTCTTGCCCGACTTGTTGACGACAGAGAACGTCTGCAGGCCGGTACCCGCGGACGTCCAGTCGTCGGCGCACCCGCTAGCCGTCACGGTGACTTGCGTATCGGCATCACGGTTGGCGGACGGCAGAATCGCAATCACCGCGGCCGCCATGAGTACCGGTACCACCACGATGGTCGCGGCAACCGCGAAGGGGCGCTGGCCGATCACGCGCGCGAAGGCCGAGGGTTCCTCGTCGAGCTCGGACGCGGCAGTGGGCGAATGGTTTTCACGTGATACCCGCAAGAACGGGGGTATCACCAGTATCAGATATCCAGCCCAGGCCACCACCTGCAGCACGGTCATCCGCGGGGTGAGCTGGGTAATGCCGGTGACGATGGTGGCCCACCAGGAGTCCGCGGAGATGCGCTGACTCAGATCGAAGGCGTACCAGGTCCGCCCGGGCAACCAGCCCGCGGTCTGCAGATCCCCGATGCCGTACGCCAGAATTCCGGCGGCGATCACAATGAGCACGACCGCCGTACGGGTGAAGAACACTTTGAGATTGAGCTTCACCGCGCGGCGATACAGCAGCCAGCACAACGTCACCGCGATCGCTAGCCCGAGGGCGCCACCGATCACCGGTCCGGTGATCTCCCCCGCTGCCTTGGCCGCGGTCCAGAAGAACAGCGTGGTCTCTAATCCCTCGCGGGCGACCGCCAAGAACGCCGTCAGGGCCAGCGCGCCCGCACCGAGGGTGAGCGCGTGCTCCACCTTCCCGGACAGCTCACCGGAGAGGCTGGCGGCGGTGCGCGACATCCAGAAGATCATCGCGGTGACCAACCCGACGGCCAGGATGCTGAGCACGCCGCCCACCACGTCCTGGCCGGTTGCGCCCAGCGAGCTGGTCGTGGACGTGAGCACCGCCGCGAAGCTGGCCGATACCGAGAGCGCCCCGAGCACGCCCAGCCACACCGGCGCCGTGGCCCGGCGCCCGTTGGCCGCCAGCGGTGAACGATGGACGGCGGCAAGCAGGATGCTCACCACAAGTCCTGCTTCGAGACCCTCTCTCAGGCCAATCAACAGATTGGGGACCGCATCCGATAACACCACGTAGATAAGGTATGGCGTACCTAAATGCTGTGCAAATGCTGTGCGGACCATGGTCCCGCGAGGCCAGGCACAAAGTCCCGCCGCACGGTCTCCCGGGCTACGCCCTAGCTCTCGGCGGGTACCTCGACGGCATCGTCGGCAGGAGCCTCAACCGGATTCCTCAGCCAATGCTCGCGCCACTCCCCGGCAGCGACATCACGCAGATCGGCGCTCGCCAATCCGGCGGCGGTGTCCTCACCGCGGCGATCGGCCAGGATGCTCTTCTCGGCGCGACGCACGGTATCCATGAATTCCAAAACATCTGCCCGCAACTGGTTCTCGGCATCTCCATCCAGCTCGATGGTCACCGAAAGCAGCTGCGCCGGGATCAACTCGGTGGGCAGACCAGCGGCCGTCACCCGGCCGAGCACCTTCTGCGTGAGTGCCAGGGCCGGCTGGCTGCTGGACACACCGTCCAGACACGAGTCGCGATCCTTCTCCTGCGCCTTACGCTCTTCCCATTGCGCCAGTTGCTCTTCCAGCGAGATCGAGCTGGAATCGCCACCGGCGCCGAGGATCACCGGAATGCGGTTGCCCAACTTTTTCAGCAGCGCCTCGGCGACATCGTCGATGTTGAAGGGATGCTCCGGGGCATCCTCGGCGATGCGGGCGTGGAAAAGCACCTGCAGCAGTACATCCCCTAGCTCTTCACGAAGCTCGTCGACGTCACCGGTACGCACCGCGTCGAACAGCTCGTAGGTCTCTTCAAGCAGGTATCGCCGCAGCGAATCGTGAGTCTGAGTGCCCTCCCACGGGCCGTTCGTGCGCAGCCTGTCCATCACCGCCACCGCGTCGATGAGCTTCTCGCCCTGCCGCACCGGCGGTGCGATGACCGTGGCCCCGGCCGCGATCCGCGCCTTCACCTCCGGATGGTTGCGGTCCGAGGACAACAGCGCCGGGGCGTCCTCACCGATGTACACCGGACGTGCGGTCGACAGCGACCACGCCAGCCGGACGGGAAGCTCCTCGGTGTACTGCAGATCACCGGCGAGCAAACCGACGGCCTCGACCGGCACCATCGACGGATGGCGCGGGTCCACAAGGATGACGGTCATTTGCTCACCTCCACTGGTGTTATATCAACACTGCCCGCGGGGCGCCCCGACAACGCCAGCAGCAGATCGACAATCATGTGCACCAGCTCCAGGTCGCGGATGCGCTCTGAGCCCACGCCCCCGTCGCCGGCACGCGGGATAGGCACCTGCACAACGGAAGTCGTCGCACGATATTGCGCGGCCGGGTGCAAACGCTTGAGCCGCAATTGCGCCGAATCCAGAAGTGGCAACGGCTGTATTCGGATGTTGGTACCGACCACCGAAAGATCGGTGATTTCCATCTCACGACACAGCAAACGCAGCGAGGCCACCGCGACCAGTCGCTGCACCGGAAGCGGCAGCGGACCGTACCGGTCGACGAGTTCCTCGACCGCCGCGCCGATCTGCGCGGCGTCCCCGGCCGCCGCCAGCCTGCGGTATGCCTCAAGGCGCAACCGGTCGCTACCGATGTAGTCGGTGGGCAAGTGCGCGTCGACCGGCAGATCGATACGCACCTCCTTGGGTTCCTCGGCGGTCTGCACCGTCTTGCCGTCGGCCGCCGCGCGATACGCCTCGACAGCCTCGCCGACGAGCCGGACGTACAGGTCGAACCCCACCCCGGCGACGTGGCCGGACTGCTCGACGCCGAGCACATTGCCCGCGCCGCGGATCTCCAGATCCTTCATGGCCACCGCCATGCCGGCACCCAGATCGTTGTTCTGCGCGATGGTCGAGAGCCTGTCGTAGGCGGTCTCGGTCAGCGGCACCTCGGGCGAGTACAGGAAGTACGCGTAACCGCGCTCACGGCTACGGCCGACGCGCCCGCGCAGCTGGTGCAGCTGCGATAGCCCGAAGATATCCGCCCGCTCCACGATCAGGGTGTTGGCGTTGGAGATGTCCAGACCCGTCTCGATGATGGTGGTGCACACCAGGATGTCGTATTCGCGGTTCCAGAACCCCTCGACGGTGCGCTCCAGCAATTCCTCGGGCATTTGGCCGTGTGCCACAACGACTCTGGCCTCAGGAACCAGATCACGTATGCGCGCGGCGGCCCGATCGATGGAGCTCACCCGGTTGTGCACGTAGAACGCCTGACCATCGCGCAACAGCTCGCGCCGCAGGGCGGCTGCCACTTGTTTGTCGTCATGCGGACCGACGTAGGTGAGCACGGGGTAACGCTCTTCGGGCGGCGTCAGGATGGTCGACATCTCCCGGATGCCCGCCAGACTCATCTCCAGGGTGCGCGGAATCGGGGTGGCACTCATGGTCAGAACGTCGACATGGGTCCGCAGCGCCTTGATGTGTTCCTTGTGTTCGACGCCGAATCGCTGCTCTTCGTCGACGATCACCAGACCGAGGTCCTTCCACCGCACCGCGGTCTGCAGCAGCCGGTGTGTGCCGATGACGATATCGACTGAGCCATCGGCCATTCCCTCGATGACCAGCTTCGAGGTGGCCGGATCGGTGAACCGCGACAGGCCTGCCACCTTCACCGGGAATCCCGCGGTGCGATTGGTGAACGTCTGCAGATGCTGATCGGCCAGCAGCGTCGTGGGCACCAGCACCGCGACCTGCTTACCGTCCTGGACGGCTTTGAACGCCGCGCGCACCGCGATCTCGGTCTTGCCGTAGCCCACGTCGCCGCACACCACCCGGTCCATCGGAACCGGCTTCTCCATATCGGATTTCACCTCGGTGATGGCGGTCAGCTGATCAACCGTCTCGACAAACCCGAAGGCGTCTTCCATCTCCCGCTGCCACGGAGTATCCGGCGCGAAGGCATGTCCGGGCGCGGCCTGGCGCGCCGCGTACAACGCCACCAGCTCACCCGCGATCTCACGAACAGCCTTGCGCGCCTTGGTCTTCGTATTGGCCCAGTCGCTGCCGCCGAGACGGCTCAGGCCGGGAGATTCGCCACCGACATACCGGGACAGCTGATCGAGGGAGTCCATGGGCACGTACAGGCGATCGCTCTGCCCACCGGCGGCGGCGCCACGCTTACCGGACGCGTATTCCAGCACCAGATACTCCCGGCGCGCCCCGCCGACGGTGCGTTCCACCATCTCGACGAATCGCCCGATGCCGTGCTGATCGTGCACAACGAGATCGCCGGCCGCGAGGGCCAGCGGGTCAACCTGGTTGCGGCGCTTGGCAGGTAACCGCTTGCCATCCGTGGCCGCGACCCGGCTGCCGGTGAGGTCCGTCTCGGTGACGATGACGATGTTGGCGCCTGCGAGCACCACACCGTCGGTGAGGTGACCACGCAGCACTCCGACAACGCCATCGACGGGCTCCGTGCCCGGCTCCAACAGCTTTGCCGGCGTTTCCGTTTCGGCCAGCTGCTCGATGATCCGGTGGGTGGTGCCGGTACCAGCGGCCACCACCACGGCCCGCCCGCCGGTCATCACGTGGGCGCGCAGCATCGCGAAGATCTCCGCCGCACCCTCCTTGTGGCCGCGCGAAGAGGGCGATGGCCGTACCGCGAGATCGATCGCCTGATCGTCGCCCATGCTCAGCGGGCTCAGTGACCACCACGGATGCCCGGTCTCGTCTGCCGCGTGCTTGACGTCATCAAGCTCCCGAAATCCCGAATCCGCCAGCGCGGCAACATCGATTGGTGCGTCGGCGCCGATCGCGGCGACCGACCAGGATGCCTCCAGGAACTCCCGGCCGGTGCGCTCCAGATCCGCCGCCCGGGTGCGCACCTTCTCCGGATCGCAGATCAGCACGGGAGTGCCCTCGGGCAGATGGTCTACCAGTATGGTCAGCTCACCCGAATGCAGCACGGGCAGTAGCGATTCCATTCCGTCGACACAGATTCCGTCGGCCAGCTTGGCCAGCATCTCCCCCAGCCCGGTACCGAGCCGGTGCTCGCCCTCGGTACTACCAGAGTCTCCGGCCGCCGCCGCGAGCTCGGCCGCACGCGTGCGCACCTGTTCGGTGAGGAGCAGTTCGCGACAGGGCATTGCCAGCACGGAGGTGACCTGCAGTTCGGGGATCGACCGCTGGTCGGCAACGGAGAAGTAGCGCATCTCGCTGACCTCGTCGCCCCAGAACTCCACGCGCACCGGATGGTCTGCGGTGGGACTGAAGACGTCGAGAATGCCGCCGCGCACCGCGAACTCGCCACGGCCGGCCACCATGTCCACCCGGGTGTACGCGAGCTCGACCAGTCGGGCGATCAGCCCGTCGAATTCCGACTCGGCCCCCACGGTGAGCTCCACCGGCTCCAGATCGAACAGCTCGGGCGACATCGGCTGCAACAGCGAGCGAACCGTCGTGACAACCACCCGCAGCGCGGGCCCCATCCGGGAGTCCTCCGGATGGGCGAGCCGGTGCAGCACCTGCAACCGGGCTCCCACGGTGTCGACGCCGGGTGACAGCCGTTCGTGCGGAAGTGTCTCCCACGACGGCAGCAGGGTGACCGAGTCGCCGTACACGTCACGCAGCTCGGCGGCGAGATCTTGCGCTTCCCGGGTGGTGGCCGTCACCACCAGGACGGGCGCATCGCTCGCATCGGCCATACCGGTGACGACGAATGGGCGGGCACACGACGGTGCCGTCAGATCAAGGCCGGTCTTGGCGGCGAGGGCCGGGGCAAGAACATCGAATGCGGGATCCCGCAAGGCTGTCCGGATCACCCCGGCGAGAGGCGGGGCAGTCACAGTCATGGTGCGTTCATTCTACGGCGCCCAGATCTCGAAAAGATCGGGCCCATCACCGTCAAGGCCACGTCAAGAAACTCCGCATGGGGTCGCCACAGGCGCACGGTAGATGCATGACACTTCTGGACCTCCTGCCGTCCTTACATAACGTGGCGCGACCTCGCGTCGACCCGGCCGTGTGGCCGGTCACCACACACCTGGACGAGCAGGGCCGGATGTGCGTCGGAGAGACGGCGCTCTCGGAAATCGCCGACCAATTCCGCACCCCCGCCTACGTGGTTGACGAGGAGGATTTCCGCCACCGCGCCCGTCACTATCGCCGCACCCTGCGCGAGATCGAGATCGCGTACGCCAGCAAGGCGCTGCTGACGACCGATATCGCGCGCTGGGTGGCGCAGGAGGGGCTGTCGCTGGATGTCTGCTCTTCCGGCGAGCTGGCGACCGCGCTCGCGGGCGGCTTCGACCCCGAACGAATCATCATGCACGGCAACGCCAAGACCCCTGACGAGCTCAGTGACGCGGCCGCGGTCGGCGTGGGCCGGATCGTGCTGGATTCCAACACCGAGATCATGTTCCTGGCGACCCGGCTCAAGAAACGCCAGCGTGTACTGGTACGGGTCACCCCCGATATCGACATCCACGGGCACGCCGCGGTAACAACGGGCGTCACCGATCAGAAGTTCGGATTCCCGCTACACAGTGGGCATGCCACCGAGGCCGTCCGCCGCGTGCTGGACCAGCCCCTGCTGGACCTAGTCGGCCTGCACTGCCACATCGGCTCACAGGTCACCGATTGCACGCTCTACGGCGAAACCATTCGCCACATGATCGCCGCGATGGCCGATATCCGCGCCAAGCGCGGCGTGATCCTGGGTGAGCTCAATATCGGTGGCGGCCACGGCGTTCCCTACCGCTCGGGTGACCCCGAACTCGACCTCGCCGAACTGCGCGACTTCATCGACGACGCCCTCGACGCCGCCTGCGCGGCCGAGCGCTTCCCGCGGCCCCGCGTCGTCGTGGAGCCCGGCCGTGCCATCTCCGCCCGCGCGGGAGTGACGCTGTACCGGGTGGTGTCGGTGAAGACTCAGCCCGGCGGGCGTACCTTCGTAGCCGTCGACGGCGGCATGAGCGACAACCCCCGCGTCTCACTGTATGACGCGAAATACAGTGTCGCACTGGCAAATAGGCATCCCTCTGCCCCACCGCAACTCGTGACAGTGGCCGGGCGGCATTGTGAATCCGGCGACGAGATCGCCCGCGATGTCAGCCTGCCCTCCGATGTGCGCCCCGGCGACGTGCTGGCAGTGGCCTGCACGGGTGCGTACAACCACAGCATGGCCTCGTCCTACAACCTGGTTGGACGTCCCCCCGTGCTAGCAGTCCGCGACGGACGGGTGCGCGAGCTGGTACGCCGCGAGACGATCGCCGATCTGCTCTCCCGAGACTGCGGCGCGCGCTAGAGCGCAGCACCACCCTTGGTCGGAGCAACCGTCAACGGCGGTGCCGGGATGTGAGCCGTCGGGGTTGAGTGGAGCTCGGCATCGCCGGGCTCGGCACAGACCTCCTCGCCCGGCTTTGGTGCACTGCACTTTTCGTGCGCTCCTGCCGGCGGGACGACCGCCGTAGGCAGCGCGCACGCGGCAGCGCCCGGTGCACACGGGGGGTCGGCGTGCGATACGCCCAATGCCAGCGGCACACCGATGGTCACACCCGCCGCCACCAGCAGCGCCGCACGCCGTACCAGCACAAACATCATGAGCACGACGATAAGTCGAGGCGACTCAAGATGCCATCAGACCAGCGCTATTCCCAGCCAGTTCACAGCTGACGACCGACCGCGCCAAGGCTCAGGGGTGGTTACGCGCTTCCCCCGGAGCGTTGATCATCTGCCACGGCGGCATGCCACTCTGCGGGGCCTGCGGCATGTCCGCTGGATTCGGTTTCGAGTGCAGCTCGGCATCCTCGTGCACCGGCCCCGGCGTCGGTGCCTGGCACATCGCCGGATCCGCGCACGGCTGCTCCGCCCCAGCCATCGGAGCAAGTACCGCGGGCGTGACCACCAGCGCCGCCGCGGCGGCTCCTGCCACCACCCACCGCATCACTGTTGACGTCATGACGACCACCTCGCCTATCCATCGACCCCAGAGTCTGACTTTAGGCGCTTTTTGCACGTCACACAGCTAGTTCACAGCTTTTTCGAACTTATCGCGAAGGTTCTGGCCCCGAATCACCTCAGAGGTTGTCCGGGCGTAACGGAACATCAGGCGGCGTCGGCAGATCGGCCGGATCCGGCCACGACCGCAGCTCGGCATCACCCGGAGTTATGCACACCTCGGATCCGGTCCGAGGCTGCGCGCAATTTCCGTGCCCACCACGGACAGCACTCGCTACATCCACTGAACTGGGACCGGCGGGCACCGCTGCCAGCAGACTCACCACTACCACCGCCATGGCATATCGAAGGCCAGGCATGGGACAACACCCCTTAAATGCTTAGATTCCCTAACGACACAACATTAAACTCGTTAGGATCTGAAAGCAACCATCAAGGGCAGTGCTACCCCGGGGTTGCCGGCTAGTGGCCGCCCATACCGGGGTTACCGAAAACCATCCAGGGCGGAGTCTCGGCCTGCGGCACCGGCGGGATATCTGCCGGGTTCGGCGAAGAATGCAGCTCCGCATCGCCCGCACGGGTGCACACCATGTCGTCGGGTCCACCGTTGCAGTTCTCGGGGTTAGGCGGCTCGGACTGACACATCGCCGGGTCCGCACACTCCGGATCAGCCGCGGCAACCGAAGCCAGCGACACGGGCAAAACGCCCAGCGCGGCCGCGGCGGCGCCGACCACAGCCCATCGCACAACTACTGACGTCATCACATACACCTCATCCTGTGGTCAACCCCAACGACTTAAATTCTAGGTGATCGGCGCATGTCACGCACTGATTCGGTTCGACAGCGCGCCCGCTATGGGATCCGGATACCCGAGCCGGTGCCACCCACGACCAGCCACGGCGAGGCCTGCGGAACATCAGGGATGAACTCCCGGTTCGGCGTGGAATGCAACTCGGCGTTGCCCGGCTTCACACACACCCGCGCGGTCAGCGGACCACTGCAGTCGTCTGCGGCCGCAACGGGAGCACCCATCAACGCGACCGCGACAGCGGCCGCGGCACCGAGAACCAGGCGAATCCCTGTCACCACCGACCACCTCCTGCGCGTACCACCCGTCATGTCCAACGAAGCGCGGCGCGCAGATGTTCCGGGGTGAAGACTCATTCCTCCTGTAGCTGCGGATCTGCTTCCAGATGCTTCAAGCCATGCCAACACAGGTTGACGATGTGCGCCGCCACCACTTCCTTCTTGGGCTCCCGCGCATCGAGCCACCACTGGGCTGTCATCGATACCTGCCCCACCAACGCCTGCGCATACAGCGGCGCCATCTCCGCATCCAGTCCACGGCGCTGGAAGTCGCCCGCCAGGATGCTCGACACCTGACTGACCGCGTCGTTGAGCAGGCTCGAATATGTCCCCGAGCTGACCCCGGGCGGTGAGTCCCGGATCAGGATCCGGAAACCGTCGGTGCGGTCCTCGATATAGCTCAACAAGGCCAACGCCACCTGTTCCAGCCGCACCCGCGAGCGATAACTCGTCAACGACGAGGTGATGCCGTCGAGCAGCACCGACATCTCACGATCCACCACGACGGCGTAAAGGCCCTCCTTACCGCCGAAATGCTCGTACACGACGGGTTTGGAGACTCCGGCGCGTTGGGCGATCTCTTCGATGGAGGTGGCCTCGTACCCACGTTCGGCGAACAACGACCGCGCGACATCGATCAGCTGGCGGCGCCGCTCAGTACCGGCCATCCGGACGCGAGGAGTCCGCCCGGGGCCGTCCGGCCTGCTTGGTACCGACATGTGCCATCACTTTCCTCGGCCGCACGACCGAGCTTGTTGACCTGATGTCGCTCGGACAAGCCTCGCTCCTTGGTCGACTACAGTCTTCATTCTGTAACAGTCCGTCGTGGTGTAATCGGCAGCACCTCTGATTTTGGTTCAGATAGTTCAGGTTCGAGTCCTGGCGACGGAGCAGTAGGGAGTAGGAAATGCCAGGCAATCCCGCTGGGACTGCAGTAATCGTGCTGGCCGCGGGTGCCGGTACCCGCATGTGTTCGGACATCCCCAAGGTGCTGCATACCCTCGGCGGCCGCTCGATGTTGGCGCACTCGGTACATGCCGCCGCGAGTGTCAACCCCGAACACCTGGTGATCGTGCTGGGACACGACCGCGAACGCATCGCCACCGCGGTGGAGATACTCGCCGAATCGCTGCATCGCGAGATCGCTATCGCCGTGCAGGAACAGCAGCTTGGCACCGGGCACGCCGTGGCATGCGGCCTGCAGGCGCTGCCCGCGGACTTCGCCGGCACCGTCGTCGTCACCTCCGGCGATATCCCCCTACTCGATGGGGAAACACTTGCCGGGCTGATCAACCGGCATCAGGCCGAGCCCGCCGCCGCCACCCTGCTGACCACCACCCTGGCCGATCCCACCGGTTACGGGCGCATCCTGCGCACCCAGGACCGCGAGGTCATCGCCATCGTGGAGCAGACCGACGCCACCGACAGCCAACGTGCCATCGGTGAGGTCAATGCCGGGGTGTACGCCTTCGACATCGGGCCGCTACACGCGGCGCTATCTCAGCTGCGCTCGGACAACGCCCAGCACGAGTTGTATCTCACCGACGCCGTGTCGATCATCCGCCAGGGCGGAAAAGCGGTGCACGCCAACCATGTTGACGACAGTGCGCTGGTGGCCGGCGTCAACGACCGGGTGCAGCTCTCTGAGATGGGCGCCGAGCTGAATCGGCGGATCATCCGATTCCACCAGCGCGCCGGAGTCACCATCGTCGACCCGTCGAGCACGTGGATCGATGTCGACGTCCGGATCGGGCAGGACGCGACCATCGCGCCCGGCACCCAGCTGCACTCGCAGACCGTCATCGGCGGCCACTGCCACATCGGCCCCGACACCACCCTCATCGACGTGACGGTGGGCGACTCGGCCACCGTCATCCGCACCCACGGCCAGGGCGCCACCATCGGCGCACGGTCGGTGATCGGGCCGTACACGTACCTGCGACCGGGCACCGTGACCGGCGAGAGCGCCAAACTGGGCGCGTTCGTGGAGGTCAAAAACTCGACGGTGGGCCGGGGCACCAAGGTGCCGCATCTGACCTATGTGGGCGACGCCGATATCGGCGAGCACAGCAACATCGGCGCATCCAGCGTCTTCGTCAACTACGACGGAGAAACCAAGCGGCGCACCGTCATCGGCTCGCATGTGAAGACCGGATCGGACACCATGTTCGTGGCCCCGGTGACCGTCGGCGACGGCGCGTACACCGGCGCGGGCACGGTCATTCGCGAGGACGTGCCGCCGGGCGCGCTGGCGGTGTCGGCCGGTCCACAGCGCAACATCGAAGGCTGGGTCGCGCAGAAACGCCCCGGAAGCGATGCGGCCAGGGCCGCCGAGGAAGCGTCCAGGGATTCCTGACCTCCGAGGGCGAACACGGCCTCCGAAAGCCGGGGTTGGACATCTCGCGTTCAAATTCCGGCAACCCGCTCCCAGCCACCGGGGGAAGGTCCGTACCATTAGCCCGGCGGGCCGGTACCCGGCGCCGTCCTTGTGAAGCCCAAAATTACGAACCCAAGAGGACTAGCTGCGCCGTGAGCACCGACTGGACCGATAACCGCAAAAATCTGATGCTGTTCTCGGGTCGTGCGCACCCTGAACTGGCCGAACAGGTCGCCAAGGAACTCGACGTCCAGGTGACCGCGCAGACCGCCCGCGATTTCGCCAACGGCGAGATCTTCGTGCGCTTCGAGGAGTCGGTACGCGGCTGCGACGCGTTCGTCCTGCAATCGCATCCGGCACCGCTGAACACGTGGCTGATGGAACAGCTGATCATGATCGATGCGCTCAAGCGCGGCAGCGCCAAGCGGATCACCGCGATCCTGCCGTTCTACCCGTATGCGCGCCAGGACAAGAAGCACCGTGGCCGCGAGCCGATCTCGGCGCGCCTGGTGGCAGACCTGTACAAGACCGCGGGCGCCGACCGCATCGTCACGGTGGACCTGCACACCGACCAGATTCAGGGCTTCTTCGACGGACCGGTGGATCACATGCGCGCCCAGTCGCTGCTGTGTGGATACATCGCCGAGCACTACGTGAGCAATGGCGAAGATGTCGTCGTCGTGTCGCCGGACTCCGGGCGCGTGCGCGTCGCAGAGAAGTGGGCCGACTCCCTGGGCGGTGTGCCGCTGGCCTTCATCCACAAGACACGTGACCCACGAGTGCCCAACCAGGTCAAGGCCAACCGCGTCGTCGGTGACGTCACCGGCAAGACCTGCGTCATCACCGACGACATGATCGACACCGGTGGCACCATCGCCGGGGCCGTCGGGCTGCTGCACGAGGCCGGTGCCAAGGACGTCGTGATTGCCGCCACCCACGGCGTGCTGTCCGACCCCGCCGCCGAGCGCCTGGCCAACTGTGGTGCCCGCGAGGTGCTGGTCACCAACACGCTGCCCATCGGCGAGGAGAAGCGCTTCCCCCAGCTGACGGTGCTGTCGATTGCGCCGCTGCTCGCCAGCACCATCCGCGAAGTTTTCGAGAACGGTTCGGTAACAGGACTTTTCGACGGGAATGCGTAGCGCCGCGCTGGTCGCGGGGTGCCTGCTGGCGCTCGCGACCGCCGGATGCGAGTCGAAACAACCCGAGCCACAAGCTGGTTCGTCAAGCAGCTCGGCATCGAGCACCACGGCGACACCCACCACCACGCCGACCTCGATGAACGAGTACCTGCAAAGCGCCGGCGTCAAGGTAGTCCCGGTATCGCCGGAGAGTTCGGCGAACGTGCGCGTCGAGATGCCGCTGCCCGAAGGCTGGGAAAATCTGGGCGCGTTCGAGCCCGCCTACCTGGTCAGTGACAAACCCAGCGCGGCCGATCAAGGACGAACACCCAGCGCGGTGATCTACCTCATCAGGCTGGAGGGTGCCCTGGACGCCCGCACGGCGATCACCGAGCACGGGTTCGTCGACGCGCAGAACGCCCAGGGCTTTCAGAAGATCAGCTCATCTCTGGACGACTTTCAGGGATATCCGTCGGCAGCCATCGAAGGCACCTACGACAACCAGAACGTTCGGGTGCACGCGTGGAATCGGGACGTCATCGTGCCGGACGGACCGCTGCACTACCTCGTGCAGCTCACGGTGACCACCACCGAGGCGCAGGCGTCGGCACTGGCCAAGGACGTCGCCGCTCTCACCGGCGGTCTGAAGATCACGAAGCGCTGAGGCGCCGAATGAAAGCGATGGCGTCCACCCCCTCCAGGTGAGCGGGATCGATCGGGTAACAACCCGTCTGCGGGGCCACGTCCTGACGGGCGAGCAGTCCGTCCGGTATCTCGCCCACGGGAAACAGGATCCGATCGGATTCCCAGCTCCACATCCATCCCTGCAGGGTGGCAGCGTGCGGCACGCCGATGTTCGCGGCCTCATGAGTGCCGAAATCGCTCGCGATGACCGCGTACGGGACGCGATCGGCCGAGGCCACCAGCGCTCCGGCGCACCACCAACTCGCCAGCGCAGGGCCCATGGACACCGTGCTCTGATGTCGCTGCAGGTGCTCGTTGTGGGCGAACACCAACGTTGGGCCCCTATGCATTTCGGCCTCGGCGATAGCCTCCAGATTCTCGGCCATGAGCGCATCCCGGACTCCCAGCATGGTGGACATGCGATCCGGGCCAGGGTCGGCCATCGCGAAATGTGCCCGCAGCAGGCTCACTGCCGCGCGGGCGACGGTGCACATCTGCCAGAACTGCTGCGGCGACGTTGAGGCGCGCAACGCGGGGGCGTACCTCGCCAGCGCGATCACGAGTTCATCGGCGATCAGCCGCAATGCACGTGCCGGAGCCGATCGGCCGATCGAGACCTTGGCATCGAGCATGGCGTCCGGGTGAGACCAGGCGGCATCTTCACCCACCAGATCGGTGATCACCTCCTCCGAGTAGGGCAGGGCGGCACCACCGTTCGACAGATACCTGTGCACCGCGAGGAGGGTGTCGCGCGGACTCGGCGACGCCATCATCTCGGTGGTGGCATCGAAACCGTAGAACCGCACCTGTTCGCCGGGGCCTCGGCCGCTGTTCCAGTCGCGTAGCCACGCGATGAGCTCGCGGCTGGCCGAATAGGCGCCGAACCCGTGACTGAATCCGGTGTCGAGCACCTCGTCGAGGGTGCCCTCCCCTGCCGTCACATACCGGTCGACGGCGAATCCGGCCACGGCGTCACTCTCCAGCGCGACCGACCGGAAGCCGCGCTCGACCACAAGGTGACGGAGCAGCCGGTTGCGTAGGTACCCGAACTCCTGCGGCCCGTGAGTTGGTTCTCCGATACCGAGCAGGCGAGGTGGGGACTGCAGGCCCGAAAGGAAGGCGTCGACGTCTGCCTCAAAAGTCACGCCCTCGACGGTATCGAGCTTGAGCATTAGGGTCAGCTCCCGTGACCAAATGGACCGCCGCGGCGCTGCCGTCATTCGAAGGCCGCACCGTCATCATCACCGGAGCCAATAGTGGACTCGGCCTGGAGACCGCCCGCGAGCTGGCTCGCGTCGGCGCCCATGTCGTCATGGCGGTGCGCAACACCGAGAAGGGCAAGGCCGCCCAGTCCTCGATCACGGGAAGCACCGAGGTGCGTCAGGTCGACGTCGCCGATCTGGCGTCGGTGCGCGCCTTCGCCGACACCGTCGATACCGCCGACATCCTGGTGAACAACGCCGGCATCATGATGGTGCCGCAGGCCAAGACCGTCGATGGCTTCGAAAGCCAAATCGGCACAAACCATCTCGGCGCGTTCGCACTCACCAATCTGTTGCTCCCCAAGATCACCGACCGTGTGATCGCGGTGTCCTCGGTCGCTCATCGCGCCGGGAAGATCGACCTCGCCGACCTCAACTACGAGCGGCGCGGATACACCCGCGCCGGAGCGTATGGCGCATCCAAGCTCGCCAACCTGCTGTTCACCAAGGAGCTGCAGCGCCGACTGAGCGCGGCCGGATCGTCGGTGCGCGCGCTGACCGTCCATCCGGGTGTGGCCGCCACCGAGCTGCAGTCGCACAGCGGGAACCCGATCTTCGAGATCGCCTTGAAGACCGGCAACCTCTTTGCGCAGGATGCCGCGCACGGCGCCCTGCCGACGCTGTACGCCGCATCCCAGGATCTGCCGGGCGACACGTACATCGGACCGGACGGCCCGTTCGAAGCCAAGGGCTACCCCAAGCAGGTGGGCCGCAGCCGCAGAGCACAGGACGCCGAGAGCGCTAAGGGCCTATGGGACCTGTCCGAGCAGCTCACCGGGGTGTCCTTCCCTCTCTGACACCCACGCTGATTGGTCTTTCAGGTCCGGGCTCGGCTACTCTGAACGGGCTGTCACGGCGAGGGTGGGTCTTCCCACCGTTATCGACGGGATCATGGGCGTCATCCTGATGTCCTCCCTGCGCCGTGTCTCACGAAACGCAAGGAGCTGACCAGATGTCCAAGAAGAACGCCCCCACCAGCAATAACCTCACCGTCACCGTCCGCACGGACACCGGTAAGGGTGCCTCGCGCCGCGCCCGCCGCGACGGCTTGGTCCCCGCGGTCCTGTACGGCCACGGCACCAACCCCGAGCACCTGAACCTGCCGGCCCGCGACTTCGCGGCGGTGCTGCGCCACTCCGGCACCAACGCCGTCCTGACCTTGGACATCGAAGGCCGCGAGCAGCTGGCTCTCACCAAGACCATCGAGATCCACCCCATCCGCCGCAACCTGGTGCACGCCGACCTGCTGGTCGTGCGCAAGGGCGAGAAGGTCACCGTCGAGGTGAACGTCCATGTCGAGGGCGACGCCGAGAGCGGCACCCTGGTCACCCAGGACGCCAACACCCTGGAGATCGAGGCCGAGGCACTGTCGATCCCCGAAAGCCTGACCGTGTCGGTTGAGGGCCTTGCCGCAGGCACCCAGATCACCGCCGGATCGATCGAGCTGCCCAAGGGCGTCACCCTGATCTCCGATCCGGAAACCCTGGTCGTCAACGTCGTCACCGCACCGACCGCTGCCGACCTCGAGGCCGAGGGTAGCGGCGACGAAGGCGCCGAGGCTCCCGCCGAGGAAGCCACCGAGGACTCCACCGAAGAGTAGAGCGGAGTAATCCGTGCCTCTATCCGACGACGCCGTGCTGGTGGTCGGCCTGGGCAACCCCGGGCCGACCTACGCCAAGACCCGGCACAACCTCGGATTCATGGTCGCCGACCTGTTGGCGGCCAAGGACGGCGCAACATTCAAGCCGCACAAGAAGTCCGGCGCCGAGGCGACAACGATTCGCCTCGGCGGCCGGGCCGTGAATCTGGCCAAACCACGCACGTTCATGAACACATCCGGCCCTCAGGTGGCCGCGCTGGCCAAGTTCTTTTCCGTTCCCCCCGGGAACGTCATCGTCATGCACGACGAGCTGGATCTCGATTTCGGCACTGTGCGCCTCAAGCTCGGCGGCGGCGAGGGCGGCCATAACGGGCTGCGCTCGGTATCGCAATCACTGGGCACCAAGGACTATCTGCGGGTCCGCCTGGGCGTTGGGCGCCCACCCGGCCGCAAGGATCCTGCGGCCTTCGTGCTGGAGAATTTCGCCAAGACGGAAACCGAACAGGTTCCGTTGCTCTGCGAACAGGGTGTCGATGCGACTGAGCTGCTGATCCGCCTCGGCCTGGAGGCAGCACAGAATCAGGTACATGCCTGGGGTTAGACATCCGGGCGGCCCCGCTATGGTCTCCTCATGACCGACATCGCGGAGATCACCGGCATCAACAAGATCGGCCTGCTCAGCCTGGGGGCATACCGTCCCGAACGCGTCGTCACCAATGAAGAGATCTGCGAGCGCATCGAGTCCTCGGACGAGTGGATCTACACCCGCACCGGCATCAAGACCCGCCGGTTCGCTGCCGAGGAAGAATCCGCCCAGACTCTGGCCATCGAAGCCGGACGTAAGGCCATCGCCAACGCACTGCTCACCGGCGCCGAGATCGACGCGGTGATCGTCGCCACCAGCACCCATTACCTGCAGACGCCGGCGTCTGCTCCGGCCGTCGCCACCGCGCTGGGGGCCCAGGGTGTCCCGGCATTCGACCTGTCCGCCGGCTGTGCCGGGTTCGGATACGCGGTGGGCGTGGCGGGCGACATGATCCGCGGCGGCAGCGCCAGCAAGGTGCTGGTCATCGGTTCCGAAAAGCTCTCCCCCGCGCTGGATATGACCGATCGCGGCAACTGCTTCATCTTCGGCGACGGGGCAGGCGCGGTTGTCGTCGGCGAGACCGCCGAACAGGGCATCGGTCCCACGGTATGGGGCAGTGATGGCAGCCAGGCCAACGCCATTCGTCAGGACATCGACTGGATGGACTTCGCGGCAGCACCCGACCCGGAGGGCCCGCGCCCCTACCTGCGCATCGAGGGAACCTCGGTATTCCGTTGGGCCGCATTCGAAATGGGCAAGGTGGGCCAGCGCGCCCTGGAAGCAGCCAAGGTTGGCCCGGAAGATATCGACGTCTTCGTCCCACACCAGGCCAACAGCCGGATCAACGAACTCCTGGCCAAGAACCTGCACCTGCGTTCGGATGCGGTGATCGCCAACGACATCGAGCACACGGGCAACACCTCTGCCGCTTCGGTCCCGTTGGCCATGGAGGGCCTGCTGTCCACCGGCGCCGCCAAGCCGGGTGATCTGGCCCTGCTCATCGGATACGGCGCCGGACTGAGCTATGCCGCGCAGGTGGTCAGAATGCCACCCGTTCCATTCGAGTAGTCAGCGCAGCTCAACAGAACTCGATTGCGCCTGCAGGACAAAGCCTGCTTGCCTGCTGCACCACCTCCACCTGACCCGCAGCCAGGGCCAGTGGTCCGGCCCCGCCGTCTGCCAGTGTCGCGACTCCCTCATCGCCGAGGCTAAACAGCTCTGGATGAGCGCGGACGCAGTATTCGGACCCCATGCACACGTTCTGGTCGATAGACACGGACGGCATAGTCATCAACCTCTCAACGCCGCGTAAGGGTCACAGGCAGGCCGCCGTCGATGACGGTCGAGAAAGCGAACTTGTGTCGTGGTGCCCAATTTTCGGGTACCGCGAGTCTGTACCGCTGGAAGATAGTCGCCAACAGCAGCTGGGCATTCATGTACGCCATACCCGTACCCACGCAGTGATGCGTACCCGATCCGAAGGGCATGAATGCCAACCGCGGACGTGCACGTACCTGCTCGGGATCCATGAAACGCATCGGGTCATATCGGTCCGGGTCGTCGCCCCACCATCGACGATCCCGATGCACCACATACAGCGACGTGGCCACAACGCTGCGCCTGGGAATCGGATATCCGCCGATCTCGTTCTCATCCATCGCAAAGCGCCAATTGAGCGGCGCACCCTGCAGGCGTTGACCTTCATCGAAACATGCTTTGGCCCAGTTCAGTTTAGGAAGGTCAGCCACACCGGGCACGTTGCCACCCAACGCATCTACCTCCTCGTACAACCGGGCGACGTGCTCGGGGTTCTTCAGAAGCAGGGCCAAGGTCCACGACATCGCCGCCACAATCGTTTCGTAACCACCGGTGATGAGCACGATCAGCTCTGCAATCAGATCTCGCTCACTTAGCGTCGACTCGTCGTCGTAGCGCGCCTCCAACAGGATGCTCAGCAGATCCGGATTCTGAACAGGGTTGTCGCGGCGGCGCCTCACGATCTTCTTGACCTGCAGCACGAGCCGCAAGAGCGAGTGTGGCGCGCTTTGAACACCAGGGAAAGGCAACGGATTTGGAGGCATGGACAGCAGCAGATACGACGCGCCGAGACGCATCGTCGCGCGGACATCCACGTCGATCTCGTGAATTTCCTTATCGGAGATCGAGGTTGAGAACATCGTCCGCAAGAACGCGGGCAGTGTCACCCGGGCGATCTCATGCTGGAGGTTGACGGGATTGGACGTATCTGCCCATTGACCCCATCGATCTACCCGGTTGACGAATTCCTCGGACAAAACGTCGGCCACCCGCGCCAGATGCCGCCGCCCAAACATCGGCAGCAACATCTTTCTTCGTTCCCTGGACATTTCGCCCTCAAGGGTCGGGACGGAACGGCCGATCCACCGGAACAACCATTGCGTGGTACCGAACATGCTGTACCGGCCGGTGGCGTCATCCATGAAGGCAGAGATGTCATCTGGGTGGCTGACCACGATGAGGTCATGAATAGGCAGCGGCACGCGGTACACGTCTCCGTACTTTTCAGCGTTCGCCCGGAGAAACTCGTAGGGGTTTCGGTAGTACGGAATCAAGGAACCCACGACGGGCAGCCCCTTGGGGCCGGGCGGTAAGGGTGTCGGGCGGCCCGAGCCATTCACCGCACATGTAGCGACCCGAAGCGGACGACGAGTGGGCCAAAAGGGATCGCTACGAAGCGAATTGAGAATGCTCAGCCTCCCCCGCGACCATCGAGAGGCCTCGGGCGCAAACGGTGGCGCCGAGTTCACGCCTGTTTCATTCGGGCTGCCCAGCTCGTCGCTAATCGGCAATGCCATCTACGTCTCCATACCTCTTACCTGGACGGATGCCTGTGAACGATCGCCCACAGACGTTTTGTGATGAGACTCTTGTGAATCGATAGTCTCTGTGCGACCATCACTCTACAAAAGTCTCATGAGACTTTTCAATAGCAATAGTCTTAATTTGTGAACAGGCGCTGCGGCGCTCCAACCAACCGGGAGACACAGATGGAGTTCAAGCACCCGCCAGTCCCCCTCGACATGACCGCCAATGTCGCGGTGTCCTGGGGATTTCTGGCATTTACTGCCGTTTCGTTCGTCGCAACCCTGGCCTGGGCGTTGCGCATGGGAACACGTTCCCGGGATTGGCTTCCGCTAATACTCATGGCAGGCGGGGTGCTCTGCGGGTTCCTCGAGCCTGGCGGTGACATTCTTGGCGCCACGTTTTATCCGTTGAACACCCCGCTGCTGGTCTTCGAGCTGTGGGGACGTCACATTCCGCTGTTCGTGTTCGTCGGCGAGTCCATGTTCTTTGCGACCGCCGTCTACTTCGCTTACCGGTTCCTTGTCACCGGAACATCAGTAGCACGCCTTCTCGGGATCCTGGTTGCCTTCAGCCTTTTCGACGCCGCCATGGAAATGACCATCAGCCAGTTCCACGTAATGACCTACTACGGCGACAATCCGACACTGATACTTGGACTACCGCTGTACTCGCTTATGCAAAATGGTGCACTTGCCCTGGTCGGCGGTTGGACGATTCTGGTGGCGGCTCCGCATCTGCTGGGTGTGCGGAAACTGCTTCTCGCACTTTTGGTTCCGCTATCCTTTGGACTGCAGGCGTTCGTCACCACGTGGCCGATGTATCTGGGCCTGAACACGGGAGCTTCGCGCTCAAGTCTGCTCATCCTGGGACTGATCGCTACCGCGGCCAATCTTGCGCTACCGATTCTGTGCGTCTATTCACCGCAGGCCCGGGCGCTCCGTACACACCCAGTACCCGCGCGCACCCAGTCCGGGACTGGAGCCTTGGTGGGCCAGGGCTAGCCCCGAGACTTGCGGCGCCCCTCGAACGCGGGGCCAACCAACGCAAGGAAAGACTCACGAAGCTCATCGGTGCCAGCCACATCCATGCTCGAGTCCGGCACCAGCGCATAGGCAATCGCCAAATGGCATACGAGGTCGGCAAGGTCGACATTGTCCACAGGAGAACGCGCCGGCCGGTCAGTTTCCGCGATGATGCTCGCTACCAGCGCGCGCGCCAGCTCCATGGCAGGCAGCTCTTGAGATCGAGAGAAGTCGACCAACTGCTGCGGATCATCGGCAAGCAGCCGTCGAAACGCGGGATTGACGCGCGAGAAGCGGACCGCCTGAGCCAACAAGTCAGCAAGCGCCACTGCAGGACCAGCCGATACCTCAATCGTCCGCAGGAGTTCGACGACGAACTTTCGAAGTTCTCGAAGGATGACACGATTGACCACTGTGCCCTTGGTGCCGAATCGTCGAAAGATGGTCGCACGACTGACCCCTGAGCGCTCAACAATGTGCGGCATCGTGACGTTCCGCTCGCCGCAATCTCCGATCAGTTCGGCCGCAGCGTCCAGAACGCGCGCGTCTATCGGGTCATCGACCTCATTGAAGAGAACCGCAAATGGGTGCTCCTCAAACCGATCCAACAAAGACAGCTGCTCGCTCCTTACTCACCGTCTCAACATGGGCAAGCGTATGGCACATGTGAGCGAACCGAGCCACGGCACGCTGTCACACCCATTCCCGCAGCCGTAGCAACGATACGGCCTCGATCACGCGAGCTCGTGGGGCAGTCAGAGTGCGATGGTGTCGTGTACCGCCGAGACGTAGAAGACCTGCGGATCGAATCCGGGGCGACCATCTCCCTCGGCTCCGCTGACCACCACCCACACACCGTCGATGGGCCACGATTGTTCGAACCAGACATCCTGCTGGATGCCTGTGCCAGACCACATGATTCGAGCCAACAACCCGCGATCCGGATAGCTTGCCAGTACAGACACGATACGTCCGAGCCGGAAAGAGGGATCTGCAGCGCATGTCTGGGCGGCGTGCGCCAAACGACGCTGTGCGGACTGGCGCCTCCAGCCTGGGCCGCCTATGCGCCACACGATCAACGCGATGGCACCGATGAGCAGAAGCGTTAGCACCTAGATGACGAGGGCCACCGATGTCGAGCGGCGCAGCTTGCCGGACGGCGTCTTCGGAATGCTGCCCGGTCCAAGCACCACCACGTTGCGCGGACGCACATCGACCTCGGCAACGACCTCGTGCGCGACCTGCTGCTCGATCCGGCGAACCTCGTCCGCATTCTCGAATGCGTTGGACTCCACCACAACCGCGAAGGTCTCGCGCTGATTCTTGGGGTCCACCCCGGCTTCCAGCCGCACGGCGACCGCACAACCCGGCCGTACACCCTCGACGCGGCCGGCCGCACGTTCGATATCGGTCGGGTAGATGTTGCGGCCCGCCATGATGATGACGTCCTTGACACGACCGCAGACCACCACGTGTCCACGCTCGGTCAGATAACCGAGGTCACCCGTGTTGTACCAACCGTTTTCGTCTTGTGCCGCCAGGAATCCACCCATAGTGACGTAACCGGGGGTCACCGACTCGCCACGCAACTCGATGACGCCGACGCCGCGCGGGGGCAGCACGTTCAGGTCCTCATCGATGACACGCGCCTCGATGCCGGGCAGCAGCGGGCCGAGTGTCGCCAGGTGGCGCAGATTTCCGCGGGTGGCGGGAACGGCGCGGCGCAGCGCGGCCAGCAGGTCGGCGTCAACCTCGTCGACGATGAGACCGGAGGCTTCAACCTCCGAGAAGGACACGGCCAAGGCGGTTTCGGCCATGCCGTAGGCAGGAACCATCGCGGAGGGCTTGAACCCAAAGGGCTTTCCGGCATCGCACAGGTCGTGGACCACGGCCGGATCCACCGGCTCGGCGCCGGAGAGCACGAATCGCAGGGTCGAGAGGTCGAAGTCGCCCGGCTTGGCCTGGTTGCGCAGCCGCTTGGCGAACAGCGAGTAGGCGAAGTTCGGGGCTGCCGTCATGGTGCCCTTGTACTTGTCAATCAGCCTGCCCCACAACAGAACATCGCGCATGAAGTCCATCGGGGTGATCTTCACCAGCTCGGCACCGAAGAACATCGGCACCGTGAGGAAGCCGACCATGCCCATATCGTGGAACAGCGGCAACCAGCTGACCATCACGTCGGACTCGGGCTTGTACTTGGAGGCGACGTACATGCCGTGCGCGTTGGCGTAGAGGTTGCGGTGGGTGATCTTGACCGCCTTCGGGGAACCCGTCGACCCCGAGGTCAGCTGCATGAGCGCGACAGCATCCTCGTCGACATCCAGGGGCTCGATCGCATCGGCGTCCCACAGATCCTTGATCTGGACGACGATGACGCCCTTCTCCTCCAGCACCGGTGCGGCGGCGTCGAACGGCGCGGACACGATGACGGCCTTCGCCCCGATCATGTCGACAACCTTGAGGGTGTCCTCGGCCCACACGGCGAGGTCGGTGCGCGGGGTCGGCTGGTGCAGCATCGTCAGCGAGGCACCACGCATCCAGACCGCCTGGATCGCCGGGGCGATCTCGACGGGCATACCCACCAGCATGCCGATCGCATCGTCAGGCCCGAGACCTGCGGCGGCCAGACCACCGGCCAGCTGTTTGGCGCGCTCGTGGACCTGCTTCCAAGTGTGCCGAACGGGAGTGTCGGGTTCGCCGGTGACCATGCCCTTGCTGCTGGACAGCGCATTGGCGTAGAGCTCGTCGGTAAACCTGCTCACAGTTCCTCCTGGCCTAGGCCTGTTGGGCGAGTCACGCGTCCTTATCGGATGGTCCGCCACAGCTGCCGCGACGCGCGGTAGGCGCGCGCGGGGCCGTTAGCAGCGGATTCATATCGTTCAGGTGACAGTCCGGATGCCTTCGTACGATCCCGTAGCATCTTAGGCTTTTCTTAATCGCCGTCAAAACCCACTGTGATCTGGCCGTTCGGCGTGTCGCACTATTCGGCGTGTCTAGCCGTCGCTGCGACCCTGGATGACCTGCGCGCCATGCACGGGCCCGCTGGCCACCCGGACGGTCCGGCACACGCCGGCGCCGGCGAGCTCGGCACCCACCTGCACCGCATCGTCGGCCGAGGTACACAAGAACGCACACGTGGGGCCGGAACCGGACACGATTCCGGCGAGAGCACCCGCGGATTCCCCTGCCCGGAGCGTGCGCCGCAGACCCGGATTGAGACTCACCGCAGCGGCCTGCAGCTCATTGCCCAGCAGCGGCGCCAACCGGCGTGCGTCCCCGGCAGCGAGCGCCCCGAGCAATTCGTCGGACTCGTCGAGCCGCGGCGGATCGCCGTTCTCGCGCAGCCGGTCAATCTCCCGGAACACATCGGGTGTCGACAATCCCCCGTCGGCGAACGCAAAGACCCAGTGAAAGACGTTGCGCGCCAAAACCGTGGCCAGCTGCTCGCCCCGGCCCGTACCGAGGGCGGTTCCTCCGTGCAATGCAAACGGGACATCGCTGCCGAGCCGCGCGGCAAGGTGGTGCAGATCGCGGCGCGGCACACCGGCGCGCCAGAGCTCGTTCATCGCGACCAGCACCGCGGCCGCATCGGCGGATCCGCCGGCCATACCGCCTGCGACCGGGATGTCCTTGTTGATGAAGATCGACACGTCGGGGGCGCGGCCCACATGGTCGGCGAAGAGTTCGGCGGCCTGCCAGGCAAGGTTGCGCTCGTCGGTGGGCACCGTCCCCTCGCCCTGCCCGACAACGTCGACCGACAGCACATCGGCATCCCGAACCGTGACGTCATCGGCCAGGGAAACGGCATGGAAAACGGTGGTCAGCTCGTGATAGCCGTCGTCACGCAGGTCTCCAACGGCGAGGTACAGATTGACCTTGCCGGGCGCCCGAACGGTTACCGCGCCGGTGGGCACCCAATCGGAGACGGTCTCGGACACGCCCATGAGGGTACGTTCTGGCGGCGCACTTGGCCGTTACCCGTCGAACAACGGAGACATCGCGGCTTTATCTGACTAGAGTCAGGTAAATGACCGATGCCCTGGTCGACGGGTTGCGCAGCTTCAACAGAACCGTCACCCAACGAATAGGCGTCCTCGAGAGCGAATACCTCACCCGGGACCGCCCACTGGGGCAGTCCCGGGTGCTGTGGGAGATCGGCGCCAACGGTTCCGGACTCTCGGGGGGATGCGATATCCGCGAGCTGCGTGCCCGCCTGGGACTGGACTCGGGGTACCTGAGCCGGCTGTTGCGTGCCCTGGAAGGCGGTGGGCTCATCGATGTGAATGCCGCGGACGGCGACACCCGGGTGCGCACCGCGCGCCTGACGCCCGCAGGCCACACCGAACTGTCCGAGCTGGATCGTCGCTCGGACGACCTAGCGCGTTCAATCCTGGAACCGCTCAGCATCAGCCAGCGGCAACGGCTCGCCGATGCCATGGCCGAAGTCGAACGACTCTTTGTGGCCTCGCAGGTTCAGGTCGCTGTCATGGACACCCGCTCCTCGGAGGCCCGGTATTGCATTCGCGCCTACTTCGACGAGATCTCGGCGAGGTTCTCCGGCGGGTTTGATCCCGCGCTGACGCTCCCCGCCGGAGACGCCGAACTCTGCGCCCCCGCCGGACTGTTCCTCGTCGCAACCCTGCATGAAGAGCCCGTCGGCTGCGGTGGGCTCAAGCTCCTCAGGAACGCTGGCGGCATCATCGAAACGGCCGAAGTCAAACGAGTGTGGATTTCCCCCAATGTCCGCGGTATGGGACTCGGGAAACGAATTCTCGCCGAGCTTGAGCAGCGGGCGATCACCCACGGCGCCCGCACGATTCGCCTGGACACTAACCGGGCGCTTACCGAAGCGATCGCGATGTACCGCTCGGCGGGCTACAGCGAGGTCGCCGCGTTCAACGACGAAAAGTACGCGCACCACTGGTTCGAAAAGCGGCTGGGTTAAGGCGTTTTCGCGGCCCCGATGCAGGTGGCGGTGAGCAGCCGCGTCAGCGTGCTGGCGAAATCCGTGTCCCAGTCTTGCGGAAAGCCTGGCTCTTCCTTGAAATCGTGCTCGAGCCCCTCGGGGGGATGAGTGAACTGCCACAGCATTCCGGACAGTGCGAAGGCCGAAGTGACGATGTCGAGCGCGCTGTTGCGGTCCAGCTCCGGCACCGCGCGTTCTATCGCGTCGACCATCGTCATCGCCGCCGCCTGGTTGACCCGCTGAGCCTCCCGGACCTGGCCGAGTTCCACCTCGTGCTCAAGGTGCAGATAATGGCTACCCAGCAGATCGCAGAACAGCGGCGCCTCGATGAGAGCACGCGACAGCACGGCACCGACGTCTGCGGGCGACCGTTCCTGCGAGCCGTCCAATGCCGAGCACACGGATTCGGCCAACGCGGCCATACCTTCTGTCGAGAGCCTCAGCAGCACCTCTTTATGGGAGCTGAAGTAGCGGCGCACCGCGGAGTGATGGACACCCGCACGATTGGCCAAACCCGTGAGAGTGACCGACGCGACACCGGACTCCAGCGCCAGCGAGCGCGCCGCTTCCACGATCGTTGCCGCACGTTGACGCTTGTTCTCCTCCGAACGTGCGCGCCGGAAACCCAGATGTGTCATCCACCTCAAGATAACGCACGGCGTGTGACTTGCGGGCGCACTTACCCGCTGGTAGGTTGCCTGTAACGCACACGCTATGCGTTATACGTGAACGCTTCATGCACTTTCCGGTAAACGATCTGTTCGACAGCACACGGGTGAAGGGGTCCTGCGATTCTCAGCGCATTGAAGCGGGCGTGGATCCCGGTGGTCATGGTGCTTGTCCTGGCTATCGCGGGTTTTGCGGTATGGCGCATTCGCGGCATCTTCGGTTCTCATCAGCTGCCCACCTACGCCGGCAGCATGACCGACGACAAAAACAACTCCAAGCCCAAGCACGTGGTCTACGACATCTTCGGCCCGCCCGGAACCGTTGCCGACATCAACTACATCGACAAGGAAGGGGAGCCCCACCAGATCAACGGGGCGACGCTACCGTGGTCGATTGAGATCGTCACGACGGCACCGTCGATGACGGGCAACATCCTGGCGCAGACCCGCAATGCTGACGGGCTGGGCTGCCGCATTACGGCCAATGGCGAGATAAAAGACGAGAGGTATACCAACGAGGTGAGCGCCTACGTCTACTGCTTTGTGAAGTCCGCATGAGCGGGGCACACGCCAACGGCGAGCCCACATTCATCGCCAAATGGATTCGGCGCCTGTCGGTTCCCATTGTCATCGCATGGGTGGCAATCGTCGTCATCCTCGCCCTCTCGGCGCCTCAGCTGGAACAGGTCGGTCAAGAGAACACCGTTTCGCTGAGCCCCAACGACGCGCCGTCGATGAAGGCCATGAAGAACATGGGACGGCTCTTCCAGGAGTCGGACTCCAACAGCGCGGCCATGATCGTGCTGGAGGGCGACCAACCGCTGGGCCCCGGCGCGCACAAGTTCTACGACGAAATGGTGACGCAGCTGCGCGCGGACACCAAACACGTTCAGCACGTTCAGGACTTCTGGGGCGATCCGCTCACCGAGTCCGGCGCGCAGAGCACCGACGGCAAGTCCACCTACGTACAGGTCAACCTGGCCGGCGACATGGGCGAGACGCTCGCGAATGAATCGATCGAGTCCGTCCGCGACATCATCAAGAAACTGACCACCGACGCGCAGGGCAACCCCAAGCCGATGCCGGACGGGCTCAAGGTCTACGTCACCGGGCCCGCCGCCCTGCAGACCGACTTGGCCCACGCCGGCGACAGCAGCATGATCAAGATCACCGGGCTGACGTTCATCGTCATCATCGTGATGCTGGCGTTCTTCTACCGATCGTTCTTCACCGTGCTGTTGGTGCTGCTCATGGTGGGCATCCAGCTGGGCGCCGCACGCGGAGTGATCTCGGTGCTCGGCGACAACCACATCATCGGACTGTCCACCTTCGCGGTGAATCTCCTTGTGGTGCTGGTCATCGCGGCGGGAACCGACTACGCCATCTTCCTCATCGGGCGATATCAGGAAGCCCGGGTCAAGGGGCTGGATAGCGAAGCCTCGTACTACGACATGTTCCATGGCACAGCACATGTCATCTTGGGCACGGGATCGACGATCGCCGGCGCCATGTACTGCCTGAGCTTCACCCGCATGCCTTACTTCCAGACCCTGGGCGTGCCCTGCGCCGTGGCGGTTCTGACGGCCGTGGCCGTCGCCCTCACTCTGGGACCGTCGCTGATCACCATTGGAAGCCGCTTCGGCCTGTTCGAGCCCAAGCGCGCCATGCGAATTCGCACCTGGCGCCGTATCGGTGCCGCGATCACCCGCTGGCCGGGCCCGATCCTGGCCGCTTCGATGGCGATCGCGATCATCGGACTGGCCGCGCTTCCCGGCTACCAGACCAGCTACGACGACAAGAAGTACATCCCCAAGGACATCCCGGCGAACCAGGGCTTCCAAGCCGCCGACCGGCACTTCGACCCGGCCCGGATGAACCCGGAAATGCTGGTCTTGGAGTCAGATCACGATATGCGGAACTCCGCGGACTTCCTGGTGATCGACAAGCTGGCCAAGGCTGTCTACAAGGTTCCGGGAATCGCACGCGTGCAAGCGATTACCCGTCCTCAAGGCACCCCGATCGAACACAGCTCCATCCCCTTCCTCATCAGCGCCCAGGGCGTCGGCCAGGTTCAGAACATGAAGCTGATGAAGGACCGGATGGCCGATATGAAGGTCCAGGCCGACCAAATGGGCCTCATGGTGAACACCATGAAAAAGATGCTGGCCAACATGACCGAGCTCACCGGCGTGATGCACCAGATGATCGTCGAGATGCACACCCTGCAGGGCACCATCCATGACATGCGGGACAGCCTCGAGAACTTCGACGACTTCTTCCGCCCCATCAAGAACTACTTCTATTGGGAGAAGCACTGCTTCGATATCCCGGTCTGCCAGGCGTTCCGATCGATCTTCGAGGTGCTCGACAAGATCGATGAGCTCACCGAGAACATGGACGGCATGGTCCTCTCGATGGAGAAGATGGACGTCATCATGCCCCAGATGGTTGCCGATATGCGGGACATGATCCCGCTCATGGAATCCATGCAAAACATGATGCTGACGATGTACAGCACCATGGGCGGCATGTACAACCAGATGGACGAGATGAGCAAGGACTCGACCGCCATGGGCAAGGCCTTTGACAAGGCCAAGAACGACGACTCCTTCTACCTGCCGCCGGAGATCTTCGACAACCCCGACTTCAAGCGCGGCCTCAAGATGTTCCTGTCCCCCGACGGCAAGACGCTGCGCATGATCATCTCGCATCGCGGTGATCCCACGTCGCCCGAAGGACTTTCACATATCGAGCCCATCAAGCTGGCCGCGATCGAAGCCGTCAAGGGCACTCCCCTTGAGGATGCCAAGATCGAATTGGGTGGCACCGCAGCGACATTCAAGGACATGTCCGACGGCGCCCGATACGACCTGATGATCGCCGGCATCTCCGCGCTGTGCCTGATCTTCCTGATCATGCTGCTCATCACCCGAAGCTTCGTGGCCTCGCTGGTGATCGTCGGCACCGTGTTGCTGTCCCTGGGCGCGTCATTCGGCTTGTCGGTCATCATCTGGCAGTACATCCTGGGGCAGGAATTGCACTGGATGGTCATGCAAATGGCGATCATCGTGCTGCTCGCCGTGGGATCCGACTACAACCTGCTGCTGGTGTCCCGGCTCAAGGAAGAACTACCGGGCGGGTTGAAGACGGGCATGATCCGGGCAATGGGTGGCACCGGCAGCGTGGTGACATCCGCGGGCCTGGTGTTCGCCTTCACCATGATGGCCATGGCCATCAGCGATCTGACGATCATCGGCCAGGTGGGTACCACCATCGGTCTGGGTCTGCTCTTCGACACCCTGGTGGTGCGGTCGTTCATGACACCAGCCATCGCGACCCTGCTGGGCCGCTGGTTCTGGTGGCCGCTGAATGTGCGCACCCGGCCACTGCCGCCGCCGAGAACACCTCAGCCGGCAGGTTCGGTACCGCCTCCCCCAGCGCCCGTCGGTGCGGGACCAGATCCGGTGACCACAGAGTTCCCCAGACACGCGTAGTAGGACGAAATCCGCCACCACGCTGGGCTACTCGTGACACCCTCGGTGCATGCCGGTACCGGGTGGCGAATTCCATGGCTACGTCATCGACGCTGTGGCGGGCCGTGGCGGTACGGCACAGGTCTTCCTGGCGCACCGCGATAGCGGTCCGGACGTCGCCCTGAAGGTGCTGGATCCACGGCATAGAAACCCCGAGAGTATCGACCGGTTGCACCGGGAATTTGATTTAGCCCAAAGGTTTTCGCATCCGCGCATCATCACGGTCTACGAACGCGGTGACGATTGGCTGGCCATGGAAGCGCTCACCGGCGGCTCGGCGAAAGACTTGGTGGGCACAGATCAAAGCTGGATCATGCCCATCAAGCTAACTACCCTTCAACAGATCGCCGGAGCGCTGGACTACATTCACGACGCCCAGGTGGTGCATTGCGATGTGAAGCCGTCCAACATCATGCGCCGGCGCTCGGGCGGCGCCGTGCTCACAGATTTCGGTATCGCCCAGGAACTTGCTCTCGCCTCCGGGCCGCGCAGGCCCGTGGTGCAGACATCGCTGCCCTACGCGGCACCCGAGGTGCTGCGCGGGCAACCCGTCACGGCGGCCACCGACCAGTATGCGTTGGCCTGCACCGCGGTCGAACTGTTCGACGGTAAACCCCCCTTCACCGCGCGCACGGCGATGAGACTCGCTGACCTGCACCTGAACGCCACTCCGTGGCCGATCTCATACCGCCATAAGGACATCCCCCGAGCGTTCGATTCGATCGTCGCCAAGGCCATGGCCAAAGATCCGTTAAGCCGCTATCCGACATGTACGGAGTTCATAACACTTTTGACACACGCGATGACCTAATCCCCGGTACCGTCGCCCCATGGCATCTCCAGCTAATTACGATACGTCCGCCCTCACTCGCGAGGACGAGGGATATCACAAAGGCCTGAAGAACCGCCAAGTCCAGATGATCGGGATCGGCGGTGCCATCGGCACCGGCCTGTTCATGGGTGCCGGAAAACGACTGCATGAGGCCGGGCCAAGCCTCTGGCTCGTCTACGCGGTCTGCGGCATCTTCGTCTTCTTCATGCTGCGCGCCCTGGGCGAGCTGGTGCTGCACCGCCCGTCATCGGGGTCCTTCGTGTCATACGCGCGTGAATTCCTCGGGGAGAAGGCCGCTTACGTCGCCGGCTGGATGTACTTCGTCAACTGGGCGGCCACCTCGATTGTGGATGTCACCGCGATCGCCCTGTACATGCACTACTGGGGATCCTTCAAGGCCATTCCCCAGTGGACCATCGCACTCATCGCCCTGGTCATCGTGCTCACCATGAACATGATCAGCGTCAAGCTGTTCGGCGAGATGGAGTTCTGGGCCGCACTCATCAAAGTCGTTGCACTCGTGGCCTTCTTGATCGTCGGCATCGTGTTCTTGGCGGGACGATTCACCGTCGAAGGTGCCGCCACCGGGCCCTCGATACTCGCCGACAACGGTGGACTCTTCCCCACCGGACTATTGGCCCTGGTGGTGGTCACCTCCGGTGTGGTCTTCGCCTACGCCTCAGTGGAATTGGTGGGCACCGCGGCGGGTGAGACGGAGAACCCCGAGAAGGTCATGCCGAAGGCCATCAACGCCGTGGTGATTCGTATCGCCGTCTTCTACGTCGGCTCATTGATTCTGCTGGCATTGCTGCTGCCCTACACCCTCTACAAGGAGGGCGAGAGCCCGTTCGTGACGTTCTTCTCTCGGGTGGGTCTGCCCTACGCCGGCGACATCATGAACTTTGTGGTGCTCACTGCCGCGCTCTCAAGCCTGAACGCGGGCCTGTACAGCACCGGCCGCATCTTGCGTTCCATGTCCATGAATGGCAGTGCACCGCAACTCTTGTCCCGCATGTCATCCAACGGCGTCCCTTTCGCGGGCATCGCACTGACCGCGTGCTTCACCGTCGTCGGCGTCTTCATGAACATGGTCATCCCGGCCAAGGCGTTCGAGACCGCGCTAGATGTGGCAGCACTCGGAATCATCGCCTCGTGGGCCACCATCGTCATCTGTCAGCTGCGGCTGTACCAATGGACGCAACGGGGCATCTTGCAACGCGGCAAGTTCCAGATGCCCGGCGCTCCCTACACCGGGTACGCCACACTCATTTTCCTGCTGGTGGTGCTGGTGCTCATGTGTTACGAAAACTATTGGAACCTGGTGGCTCTGGGCATCTTCACGCCGCTGCTCATCATCGGCTGGTACCTATCCAAGGAACGCGTCATGCAGCTGGCCCGCGAGCGCGTGGGCTACACCGGGCAATACCCGGTGATCGCGGAGACTCCGATGATGGACGATCCGCCCAACCTCGGAGACAAGTAGAACCTAGACGATCGCCGAACGCTCCAGCAGCCGGGCGAAATCGGCGACATCCAGCGTCTCGCCGCGCCGCGCCGGATCGATACTGGCAGCCAGCAGCCGGCGTGCCGACTCGTCACCCGAGCCCGCCCACTCCGCGAATGCGTTACGAGAGGTCTTGCGGCGCTGGGCGAATGAGATGTCGATGAGGTCGAAGAGCTCCTTACGGAACCCGGCATCGGAGGGCCAGATCGCGTCAGGATGGCGGTCGATGCGCACCAGACCCGAGTACACCCGCGGAATCGGCCAGAACACCGCGGGAGACACCGTACCGAGACGCTTCACCTTGCCGAAGTAGCGCACCTTCACACTCGGCACACCGTAGATCCGCGAACCCGGCTCCGCCGTCAGCCGATCGGCCACCTCGGACTGGACCATCACCAAAATGGTCTTCACCGACTCGAATTCGGTCAGAATCCGCAGTAGCGCCGGGACCGCGACGTTGTAGGGCAGGTTGGCCACCATGGCCGTCGGCGGATCCCCCGTGATATCGGCGGGGGTGAGCTTCAGTACGTCTTGGTGAATCACCGAGAACCGGTTGAACTCGCTGTGCGAGTGCTCCTTGACGGTGGCCGGAAGGCGTCGAGCCAACACCGGATCCACCTCGACGGCGGTCACCGCACAGCCCTTGTCCAGCAGCCCCAGCGTCAGTGAGCCCAGGCCGGGCCCCACCTCGATGACGTGATCGCCCTTACCGACACCCGATGCCGACACAATCCGGCGAATGGTGTTGGCGTCGTGAACGAAGTTCTGGCCCAGCGTCTTCGTCGGTCGGAAATCGAGATCCTTGGCCAGTTGTCGGATCTCGGTGCGGCCGAGCAGCCTGATGGTCAGCGGGCACCGACCCTCGCGCTGCATACCGGCCAAGCGCCCCAACCCTGCACAGCCAGCGTCTTCTCGGCGATGGCGATCTGTTCCTCACGCGTCGCGAGGTCGGCACGCGGTGCGTACTTGGCGCCGCCGTGGGCCAGCCAGGTCCCGTAATCGAACTGCACGCCGCCGTAGAAGCCGTTGCCCGTGTTGATGGCCCAGTTGCCACCGGCCTCACAGGAAGCCAGGGCGTCCCACGCCGAGCCACGGGTCACCGCGGGCACCTCGGTGCCCGGCTTGGCACCAACCCGCAGCACCGAGTCGCGGGCGGGGGTCAGCACGTTGTTGGACACCGGCATACGCCCGGTTTCGCGGCCATTGACCGTCAGCACCGAGTACACGATGTCCTGAGTACCGGGAGCGCCCGGGTCTTCGACGACCGAGCGGCTCATGTTCATGTCGGCGTCTTCGATCTTCTGAGGAGTCGGAGCCAACGGAGCCTGTTCGGTCACCTTGCTGACGCGGATGCGCGTCACAGTGATCGGCATATCGGCGGTCACGGGAGTGCTCGGCGCGGGATCGACGGTGTCGAACTGCTGCAGCGGGTTACCGGTGGCCTCCAGGAGCGTTCCCACGGTGGGCGCGGCGATACGCGGGGTGCTGATCGCACCGCCGTCGTTCAGGCGCACGGTCTTGGCACTGACCACCGCCAGCGACATGCCCTCCAACGGGAGACGGCTGCCGCGTGTGGCGGCGGTCGGGGCGGTGTCGGTCATGGACAACTGAGACAGCGCGTCGTTCACCGTGTTGGCGGTGGTCCAGACCTGCTGGGTGCCCTGCCCGTCCACGGAGATGTCCAGCGGGCGCGAGCGCTTGAGCACGATGGTGTCGCCGTCGCGCACCGCGTCGTGCTTGGCGGGAGCGACATCGTCACGATCCGTCAGCGCATACCCGTAGTCGGCCAGGACCTCGGACACCTGCGACTTGACGGTCGTGACCGTCATGGCGTTCCCGTCGACGTTGAGAGTCAGAGTCTTGTGCGCAGCGATGGCGTAGCCACCGCCCGCGCCGATCACCACCAGCAGGGCGGCCACAAGGGCGCGCAGCAAGGGCGATCGCGTTGCGTTGAGCTTCGTCAGTGCATTCACGAGTAGGAGATTCCTGCGTTCGTTTCGGTGCCTCGATACCGGTAGTCAACGGTGACACCACCCGGCAATCTGATCACGACACGGTAACGAAAGCATCGCGCGGAGGCAACTCATCAACCATCTTGAACACCCTTACTGCCGTCGCCGTGGACGCGGCCGCTAATCGCTCCGGGCGTTGCCCGGTTATCTCGGCGAGGGCCCGGACGGTGTACGGCAGACAGTACGACTCATTCGGTGCACCCCGATACGGATGGGGGGTCAGGTAGGGGGCATCGGTCTCTACCAGCAGTTGTTCGTCGGGAATGAGCGCGGCGGCCTCCCGGAGCGCATGCGCGTTCTTGAAACTCACCGTCCCCGACAAGCTCAAGATCCAGCCCTCAGCGACGCATCTCTTCGCCATCTCAGCATCCGATGAGAAGCAGTGGAAGATAACCGTGGCCGGCGCGCCCTCGGACTTCAGCACATCGAGCACTTCGGCGTCGGCATCGCGGTTGTGAATCATCAGCGCCTTGCCCGTCCGCTTAGCCAGTTCGATATGCCAAGCAAATGCTTCGCGTTGAACCGAGGGCTCCGCGCAGCCCTCCAATCGGCCCGGCCAATACAGATCCAAACCGGTCTCGCCGATGGCCACGACGCGGGGATGTGCGGCCAGATTTTCCAACTGCGCACGCGCACCGTCGGTGAGATCACCGGCACGGGTGGGATGCAGCGCCACGGCGGCGTACACCCGCGGATCACTCGCGGCGGCCGACACCGCCCACCGCGCCGACTCAAGATCATCGGCCACTGTCACCACACGTCCCACACCTACGGACTCCGCGCGATCGACGATGGCACGCACGTCCTGGTCCGTGACGGCGCCGCATGCATCCAGATGGGTGTGCGCATCGATGAGGGGCGCGAGCGGCTCGGGGTTGGGCGGGGCTTGCCTCTTATTGCCGGGCGTCATCAGAACACCAGTCTATAAAGTTGCTCAGACCATGCCTGAATCATTGGATCCGTTCTACATCACCACCGCCATCGCGTACCCCAACGGTGAGCCGCACATCGGCCACGCGTACGAGTACGTCGCGACCGATTCGGTCGCCCGCTTCAAGCGGCTGGACGGCTTCGACGTGCGTTACCTCACCGGTACCGACGAACACGGCTTGAAGGTGGCGCAGACGGCCACGGCAGCCGGAATCCCGACGGCGGAACTAGCCCGGCGCAATTCCGACGTGTTCGAGGCGTTGCAGCGCAAGCTCAACATCTCCTTCGATCGGTTCATCCGAACCACCGACCCCGATCACTACGAGGCATCGAAGGCGATCTGGCGCCGGATGGCCGATAACGGCGACATCTATCTGGACACCTACTCGGGCTGGTACTCGGTGCGTGACGAGGCGTATTACACCGACGCCGAAACCACCGTCGCCCCCGACGGCACCCGCACAGCCACCGCGACGGGAACCCCAGTCGACTGGACCGAGGAACATTCCTACTTCTTCAGGCTGTCGAACTACCAGGACAAACTGCTGGCACATTACGAGGCCCATCCGGAGTTCATCGGCCCGGCGGTGCGGCGCAACGAGATCGTCAGCTTCGTCTCCGGTGGTCTGCGCGATCTGTCCATCTCCCGCACCACGTTCGACTGGGGTGTGCCGGTACCCGACCACCCCGAACACGTCATGTACGTGTGGGTGGACGCCCTCACCAACTATCTGACGGGGGTGGGCTTCCCCGACACCTCGTCGGACTCGTTCACGCGGTATTGGCCCGCCGATCTGCACATGATCGGCAAGGACATCAGCCGGTTCCACACCGTGTACTGGCCGGCATTTCTGATGTCGGCCAGAATCGAACTGCCCAAGCGGGTTTTCGCACACGGCTTCCTGACCAACAAGGGCGAGAAGATGAGTAAGTCGATCGGCAATGTGGTCGACCCGATCAACCTCATCGACACCTTCGGGCTGGACCAGGTGCGCTACTTCCTGCTGCGCGAGGTTCCCTTCGGCCAGGACGGCAGCTACACCGAGGACGGTCTGATCGGGCGGATCAACGCCGACCTGGCCAACGAACTGGGCAACCTGGCACAGCGATCGCTGTCCATGGTCGCCAAGAATCTCGACGGCATCGTGCCCGAACCGGGCGACTTCGCACCCGAGGATCTGGAACTACTCAGCGCCGCGGACAGCCTGCTGGAACAAGCCCGCACCCATTTCGAGGTGCCGGCGATGCATCTCGCGCTGGAGGCGATCTGGCAGGTGCTGGGCGCGAGCAACCGGTACTTCTCGGCGCAGGAGCCCTGGGTGCTGGGCAAAAGTGACAGCGCCGAGGATCAGCTGCGGTTCGGCACCGTGCTGTACACCACGTTGGAGGTGGTGCGGATCGTCGCGCTACTGGTGCAGCCGGTGATGCCCGAGTCCGCGGCCAAACTGCTGGATCTGCTGGGCCAGTCCGAAGATCAGCGGGACTTCTCCGCGATCGGGACACGGCTCAAGCCCGGTGTGAGCCTGCCCGCACCGACGGGTGTGTTCCCGAAGTATCAGGTGCCCAAGTAGGTCGCAAAAGTGATCCCGGTCACGGTCTGTCACAGATTTCGTCGCGCCGGTGTCTTAAGGGCATCAGCGACTGAAAGGAAGTCACCGAAATGACCGAGAACACCCGAGTGATCGTGATCGGCGGAGGCTACGCGGGAACCCTGGCGGCCAACCAATTGCTCGCCAACAAGAACCTGACCGTGACCCTCGTCAACCCCCGACCGCACTTCGTCGAACGAATCCGGCTGCATCAGCTGGTCGCCGGAAGCAGCACCGCGACCGCCGACTACGACACCCTGCTCAACCCGGCCATCCGCCTCGTGGTCGACAAGGTCACCCATATCGATGCCGGTGCCCAGAAGCTGGAGCTCGCCTCCGGCACGGTGCTGCCGTACGACTACCTCGTCTACGCCGTCGGAAGTACCACCACAACCCCCGACATCCCCGGTGTGGCAGAACATGCGTTGTCCATCAACGAGTTCGAACACGCCCAGCAGGTACGGGCCCGGTACGAGAGGCTGGGGCCGGAGGCGCCGATCGTGGTCGTCGGCGCGGGCCTGACCGGCGTCGAGCTGGCCGGAGAACTGGCCGAGGTCGGTCGCCGCGTGACGCTGATCTGCGGCACACAACTGTTGCCGTCCCTCGGCGATCCGGCCCGACGCGCGGCCGCCAAGCGACTGGACAAGCTGGGCGTCGACGTGTTGGTGCCCGCCACGGTGGTGCGGGTGGACGAGGATTCGGTGACGCTGTCCGACGGACGCGTGCTGCCGACCGCGCTCACGGTGTGGACCGCGGGATTCGGGGTGCCACAGCTGGCCGCCGACAGCGGCCTGAGCACAGATGCCCTGGGCAGACTGCTCACCGACGAAACGCTGGTCAGCGTGGACAACCCGCGCGTCATCGCGGCCGGGGACGCCGCCAGCCCCTCAGGCGTGCCGCTTCGGATGAGCTGCCAGGCCGCCGGGCCACTGGCAGCCCGCGCCGTCAAGACGGTGTTGGCGCTGGTCGATGGTCTGCAGCCGGAGGCACGGAGCCAAATCTTCACCGGACAGAATGTCAGCATCGGGCGCAACGCTGCCGTCATCCAGTTGGGCCACACCGACGACACCCCCCGCAAGCTGTATGTGGGCGGGCGTGCAGGCGCCGCCATCAAGGAAATGGTTTGCAACGGAACGCTTTCCATCCTGGCAACTGCCGCAAAGCACCCCACGTGGTACTTCTGGCCCCAGGGCGGCAAGCGCGCCGAGGCCCTCAAGGTGCAGGCCTAGCGGTGTCCGACTCCGCCCATGCCGAGCTGTTCACCCACCTGCGCCCGCTGCTGTTCACCATCGCATACGAAATGCTGGGTTCCGCAACGGAAGCCGACGACGTACTGCAGGAGAGCTATCTGCGGTGGGCGCAGGTGGACCTGAACACGGTCACCGACACCAAGGCCTATCTGGCGCAGATCGTCAGCCGCCAATCACTGAACACCTTGCGGGCCAACAGCCGTCGGCGCGAGGAGTACGTCGGACCATGGCTGCCGGAGCCGGTGCGGGTGACCTTCGAGGGCAGCACCGACGACGCCTCGACCGACGTGGTTCTGGCCGAGTCGGTGTCCATGGCCATGCTGGTGGTGCTGGAAACGCTGGCGCCGGATGAGCGTGCCGTGTTTGTCATGCGAGAGGTCTTCGGCTTCGACTACGCCGAAATCGCCTCCACGGTATGCAAATCGGAGTCCGCGGTGCGCCAGATGGCGCACCGCGCCCGCGAGCATGTGCAGTCGCGCCGGCGCCGGTTCACCCCTACTGATCAGCAGACCGAGGAACTGACCACCAAGTTCCTGCTGGCCGCCGCGGGCGGCGATGTCGACGCACTGGTGGAAATACTCGCCCCCGACGCGGTGTGGACATCGGACGGCGGCGGGAAGGTCAGTGCCGCGCGGCGGCCGGTGTACGGGGCCGACAGAGTGGCGCGCGTCGCCATCGGGCTTTCGCGGGCGGCCGCGTCATTCCCCGACGTGCGCATGGAACTGAGCACGTACAACAGCACGCCCGCGCTGCTGATCTACAGCGAAGGCCGCCTCGACGCCGTGCTGGCGGTATCGATCACGGACGGCAAGGTGGCGCACGTTTTCGCGATCCGCAATCCCGACAAGCTGGCCACCGCCGAAACAGCGCGCCACATCAGCAGATAACCGGTGGCGGTCCCGGCGGGTTGTCAGACACAATCACCGGCGTGTTCTGTGACATCGATACCGCCGCGCGCATTGAGCGCGCCGAAGCCGACACGATTGCCGCGGGAACCGCGCGATGTGACGACGGTGTCGTGATACCACTGGCCGGGGGCGTCGCGTCCTATGCCGGACCCGATTCACCGATGAACAAAATCTCCGGACTCGGGTGGGGTGGCGTGCCCACCGCATCCGAGCTTGAGGCCGTCGAGCAGATGTTCGCCGACCACGACACCCCGGTGCAGGCCGAGGTCTCGAGCCTGGCCGATCCGGCGGTCGCCGAGCTGCTGACCCGGCGCGGTTACCTGCTGGTGTCGTTCGAGGACGTACTGGGCCTGACGCTGCGCGATATCCCCGCGCCGGTGCTCCCGGATGACATCACGGTGCGCCACAGCGGGGTCGATGAGCTGGCCAGCTGGCTCGACGTCATCGTCGAGGGGTTCGCGGTCCCCGATGACCAGGGCGTGGCCTCCCACGAATCATTTCCCCGCGAGGTGCTCTCCCGTGCGATCGATGCACTCTCGACGACGGAGGGTGTGCGGCGCTACATCGCCCTGCGGCAGGGCGTTGTGGCGGGCGGCGCAAGCATGCGCATCCTCGACGGGGTGGCCCAGCTCAACGGCGCGGCGACCGCCGCGCCACATCGGCGGCGCGGTATCCAGTCAGCACTGCTGACCACCCGGCTCCACGAAGCCGCAAGTGCCGCTGCGGATCTGGCTGTGGTCACCACACAGCCCGGATCGAAATCTCAGCAGAACACCCAGCGTCAGGGCTTCTCACTGCTGTACACCCGCGCGATCCTGGTGAAGGGTCTGCGAAACTAGACCCATGCGCGTCCAGCAGCTCGGCGATCTCGGCGCACCGCCAGCCGTGCTGCGATCCCTTGCCGTCGCCGCGCGCGAGACGGGACGCCCGGCACCTGCCGCATTGACCGGATGCTGGTTCGACTCACGGGCGATCATCGCCCCCTCCCTCGCCGCCCGTGCGGTGCTGCCGCGACAGGCGTTCAGTGGCAATACTTCTCATGTGAACACCGCTCCGCCGGGCGCGGTGGGAGGCGGCTGGATCGGCTATCGGGCATATCCGGACCTGACCGCAGACGCCCGGGCCCCACGGCTCCCCGCTTCGGCCGGAGGCTGGAGTGATGCTGTATTGCGCCTCGATAATGACGAATGCTGGTGGTACGAAAGCCTTCTCGACGAAGAATGCCCTGCGTGGATAGTCCAGGCGCTCACCCATCCCCGCGATCCCGAGGTGTGGTCCATCGAGTGGGCAGCTCCCGATCGCGAGCGTCATCGCACCGCCGTCGGCCGCTGCCTGGAGGCCATCGCAGCCGGGGAGGTGTACCAGGCCTGCGTGTGCACGCAATTCCGTGGGGCATTGACGGGAGATCCGGTGGACTTCTTCACCGATGCGATCACCCAGACCGCGCCGGCCCGAGCCGCCTTCGTATCGGGCGCCTGGGGTGCCGTGGCCTCGCTGTCACCCGAATTATTCTTGCAACGCAACGGATCTGATGTACGTTCCAGCCCCATCAAGGGCACCCTCGCGGCGACCGAGGACCCCGCCGCATTGCTGAACTCGGTGAAGGACGTCGCCGAGAACATCATGATCACCGACTTGGTGCGCAATGACCTCGGGCGCATCGCGATCACCGGCACTGTCACCGTTCCCGAACTCCTCGCTGTCCACCCGGCACCCGGTGTGTGGCATCTGGTGTCCACCGTCGCCGCGCAGATACCTACGGAGGCCACTGCGGCAGATCTGCTGGCGGCCGCATTCCCGCCCGCCTCGGTGACCGGAACACCGAAAACCCGTGCCCGCCAACTACTGCGCCAATGGGAATCGGATAACCGCGGGGTGTACTGCGGCACCGTCGGCATGCTGTCGCCGGTGGCCGGCCTGGAACTCAACGTCGCGATTCGCACCGTGGAAATCGCACCCGACGGATCCGCCGTACTCGGCGTCGGGGGCGGTATCACCGCAGACTCCGATATCGAAGCCGAATGGCAGGAGTGTCTGCACAAGGCCGCTGCCACGGTCGAGCTCACCGCGACCGCATTGCTCACACCCGGGCTCAAGCCCGCGCTTTGACCACCGCGTCGTAAAGGTCGCGCCTGGACAGCGTCGCGCCGGACTCCCCGATGGCCATCGCGCACGACTCACGTAACCCCATGCCGTCGTCCATCAGCTCCTCCACCCTGGTCACCAGAGTGTCGATTTCGGGGACGGCGGGGCGACCACCGTCGAGCACCACCGTGATCTCCCCCAGCACCTCGCCCTCGGCCCAGACGGCCAACTCACGCAGGGTGCCCCGTAACACCTCTTCATGGGTCTTGGTCAGCTCGCGGCATACCGCCGCACGGCGTTCGGGGCCCAGCACCTCCACCGCATCGGACAGAGTCTCGGCCAGCCTGCGCGGCGACTCGAAGAACACACAGGTGCGGGGTTCCGCCGAAAGCTCGGCAAGCCAACGCCGCCGCGCCCCCTGCTTGCGCGGCGCGAACCCCTCGAAACAGAAACGGTCGACCGGGAGCCCCGAGACGGCCAATGCCGTCGTCACCGCCGACGGCCCGGGTAGGCATTTGATCGGTATCCCCTGTTTCACGCATGCGGCGACCAAGCGATACCCCGGATCACTGATCGAGGGCATGCCCGCGTCGGTGACCACCAGCACGTCGTACCCGGCCTCCAGATCGGCCAGCAGCGGCTCGATGCGGCTGGCTTCGTTCTGGTCGTAGAAACTGATGATCTGGCCGCTGATCTGCACATCCAGCGATTTGGCGAGCGCCCGGACCCGACGAGTGTCCTCGGCGGCCACCACCGCGGTCTTGGCCAGCGCCTCACGCAATCGGGGCGAGGCATCCCCGGGCTCCCCCAGCGGTGTCGCCGCCAGCAGCAAGTTCCCCATCCCGCAAGACTAAATCCCCTCGTCGCTCTCGCTCCAGCCCGCCGCACCAACAGGCCCGGGCCGGGCCCTCCCTTACGATCGAGCGTGTGACCGTGCCCGCAACCCTGCCCCCTACGGGGGAGACGTCTCGGAGCTCGGACGGCACCGAGTCCCCGGGGCCCCGGATACCGCCCGCGGATTTCGGGCCCACCGACCGGTTCCAGGGCTGGGTGATGACCGCCGTCATCACGGCAATCGCAGCGCTCACCCGATTCATCAATCTCGGCGCCCTCACCGATCGCGGCACCCCTGTCTTCGACGAGAAGCACTACGTGCCACAGGGCTGGCAGGTGGTCACCAACAACGGCGTCGAGGACAATCCCGGCTACGGGCTGGTGGTGCATCCGCCCATCGGCAAACAGATGATCGCCCTCGGCGAATGGCTCTTCGGATACAACGCATTCGGCTGGCGGTTCGCCGCCGCACTCTCGGGCACCATCCTGGTGCTGCTGGTTGCCCGGATCGCCCGGCGGATCGGCCGGTCCACCCTGATGGGCGCCATCGCGGGACTGCTGCTGATCGCGGACGGCGTCAGCTTCGTGACCGCGCGCACCGCACTGCTCGACGTGTATCAGGCACTGTTTGTGGTGGCCGCCTTCGGCGCGCTGATCGTCGACCGTGATCAGGTGCGGGAGCGGCTGTACAACGCATACCTCGACGGGCGCATCGGCGAGACCGTGTGGGGGCCGCGTCTGGGCGTGCGGTGGTGGCGTTTCGGTGCCGGAATCCTGCTCGGATTGGCCTGCGGCACAAAGTGGTCAGGGCTGTACTTCATCGCATTCTTCGGAGTGCTGTGCATCGCCTTCGATATCGCGGCACGGCGCGCCTACGGCGTGCAGCGTCCCTGGGCGGGCGCCGGGGTACGCGATCTGGGGCCGGCTCTATATGCGCTGGTAGTCATTCCGTTCCTCGTGTACATGGCCTCGTACTGGTCGTGGTTCGCCTCCGAGACGGCTATCAATCGGCATGCCGAGGGCCGTCAGATCGGTGTCGGCAGTTGGGTACCCGATGCCCTGCGCTCGCTGTGGTACTACACGCACAGCGTCTACACATTCCATTCGACGCTCACCAACGCCAACGGCAATCATCATCCGTGGGAATCCAAGCCGTGGACGTGGCCGATGTCGCTGCGACCATTGCTCTACGCCATCGAAGACAAGAACATTCCCGGCTGTGGCGCCAATTCGTGTGTGCGCGCGGTGCTGTTGGTCGGCACCCCGGCCATCTGGTGGCTGGCGGTCCCAGTGCTGTTGTGGGCCACCTGGGCGACGGTGGTCCGCCGCGACTGGCGCTATGCGGCGGCACTGGTCGGCTACTGCGCGGGATGGCTGCCCTGGTTCGCCAACATCGACCGGCAGATGTACTTCTTCTACGCCACCCCGATGGTGCCGTTCTTGGTGATGATGATCGCGTTCATCATCGGCGATTTCCTGCGCAAGCCGGTGGCCAATCCGGAACGAAAAACGTTGCGAATGTTCATCGCCACGTTCTATCTGGCGGTAGTGGTCACCAACTTCGCGTGGCTGTATCCGATCCTCACCGGCGCCGCCATCTCACCGTTCATGTGGAACATGGAGATGTGGCTGCCCAGCTGGCGCTAGCCCGTCTCGGCTGCTAGAGGAGATCGCGCGATATCGGACAGGACATGCAGCGGGGTCCGCCCCGGCCCGTGCCCAACTCCGATGCCGAGATGGCAAGCACCTCCACACCCGATTCCTCCAGGCGCGCATTGGTCTCCACATTGCGCTCGTAGGCGACAACCACACCGGGAGCCAAGGCCAGGGTGTTGTTCCCGTCATCCCACTGCTCGCGTTCGGCGGTCACCGGATCCAGCCCGGTATCGATGACACGCAGCTTCCCGATGCCCATCGCGTCGGCCGCCGCCTCCACGAACGGTGCCGAACCCGAAATGCTGACCCCACCATCGTTACGACGAATGGTGAACGCCGACAGCGAATCCTGAACCGCCGGATACATCACGACGGCGTCGGTGTCGACCATCGTGCAGACGGTGTCCAGGTGCATGGACGCGCGTTCCTGCGCGATGGGCACCGCGAGCACGGTGTGGGCCAGGTCGTCGTCGAACAGGCTGCGCGCCAGGGCTTCCGCACCGGCGGGCGTGGTGCGCTCCCCCACACCGACTGCCACCACCCCGGGCCCCAGCAGCAGCACATCGCCGCCTTCGACGGGAGCCGAATGCGACTCATAGGCCCGCCGCACCCCAAGGAACCGCGGGTGGTGGGCATAGATCAGGTCGGTGAGCGAGGTCTCGCGGACGCGCGCCGGAAGTGCCAGCGAGGTGATCGCGAACTTACGCCCGATCCAGAAGGACGAGTCGCGCGTGAACAGCAGATTGGGTAGGGGTTCGATGACGAAGTCCGATCCGTGGTGCATGGTGCGCACCAACGATGGCTGCGCCACCTTGCCGCCCACCGGTAGTTCGTCGAACGTCATCCCACACATCAACACGTAGGCAAGATCGGCCGCGTCCAGCGACCGCAGGTATTCCGAAAGATCCTGCGCAAGCGCATAACCCAACCTGCGTGCGTTCACCGCCGCCGATATGCCCTGCACCCTGGCGGCGCCACTGGCCAGCGCCTCACGCAATAGTTCGGAGAGCAGCAGCACCTCGACACCCCGCGAGCGCAGCACCTCGGCGAAGGCATCGTGCTCCTCCTGAGCGCGCGCCACCCAGGGCAGACCATCGAACAGCAGTTGGTCGTTGTTGCGCGGAGTCAGCCGCTTGAGCTCGTCACCGGGCCGGTGCAACACCACCGCCCGCAGCCGTCCCACCTCTGAATTGGCACCCAGCACTGGCGCATCCGTCATGAGAAGACGCTAGCTTGCCGCGCAATCGAACATGTGTGCGATACCATGAAGGTGTGACAGCCTCTCCACACGCTGTGCAGGCATCCCTGTTCGGCGCCCCACCGGTCCCGCGCCGCGAGTTGGCAGGCGGCGCTTGGCTTGAGGTACACCATGAATGGCTTGGACGTGCCGACAATCTCATGGGTCAGCTGTTGGCGCAGGTACCGTGGCGCGCCGAGCGCCGCCGCATGTATGACCGCACCCTCGACGTCCCCCGGCTGGTCAGCTTCCATGATCTGACCGCGGGCCCGCCACCGCATCCGGTGCTGGAGGCGATCTGCGACCGCCTCAATAGCGAGTACACCGCCGAGCTCGGCGAACCATTCACCACGGTGGGCCTGTGCCAGTACCGGGACGGCACCGACAGCGTCGCCTGGCACGGTGACACCATCGGGCGCGGGCTACGCGAAGACACCATGGTCGCGATCGTAAGCATCGGCGCGACACGCACTTTCGCGTTGCGGCCACGACTCGGGGGCGAATCGATTCGCATCCATGTGGGCCATGGCGACCTTTTGGTGATGGGCGGTACCTGCCAACGAACCTGGGAACACGCGATCCCCAAGACGTCCAAGCCTGTGGGTCCGCGGATCAGCTTGCAGTACCGGCCCCGCGATGTGCGTTAAGAACGGACGGCGGCCACTGCCTTGACCAGTAGATCCGATGCGCGCTTGCCGTCGGGCAACGCGGGCGGCACCTTGCCGACCGCAACCGGGCTGACCGTGACGACCACCATGTAGCGACCGAGATATGCCGAGTAGTTCAGCACCTCTTGGCCCACGGCCCTGCCCGAGGTTCCGCTGAGCACGTCCCGCTTCATCGCGAGGGTGCGCGCACCCTCGATAGCGGGTGCATCGATCACCTCGGTCTGCCCGGCGATCCCATTACCGCGGAAGCCGACCTTCTTGCATTCCGCCGACACCGCCGGATCGAAGGGGACCTCCTGCGAGGTTTCCACCGCGACCGCCACGTACTGATTTCCGGCGCCCGTGGCGGTGAGCGCGGCCATGTTCCCCTTGAGCCCGGCGGGTACGGCGCTACCGCCGCTGTACTTGGCGCAGCCGGGCGGATCCACCGTCATCCCCTGGGGCAGTGGCACCGGGGAGAGCAGCTTGGGGTCCATCCCCGCCGGTTCCATAGTCTTGACGACGAACTCCGGTCCGAACTGGCTCTTCAGTGAGGCGATGTTTCCGATCTTCACGTTGTGATTGACGGGGTTCTGGACGGTTCGGCCGCAGCCCGGCACAACGAGCGCCAGCGCGCAGGTGGCCCAGATTCCCCAGCTCTTGACGGTCACCGGCTTCAACACCCGGCCACTGTATCGATTCGGGCCCAAAAATCGATGGCACCTATAGGGAACAATGTCTGTGTGGCCAAGAGTTAACACCTGTGAGGACGGTATGAGATGAAGACGGCGGCTCGCCTAACGACTGCGGCACTCGGTGTCGGCGCGTTGATGGCTCTCACTACCGGGACAGCGCTCGCCGATGACGCGCAATCGGTCATCAACCAGTACCAGTCGCAGGGCTACCAGGTCATCATCGACCGAAACGGCTCAGCCCCCACCAATAAGTGCACGGTGTCCAACATCCGCAATGGGCAGGACGTCTACCGCACCGAGTATCAGCGGACGTGGATGCCCAGCGGCAAGTGGCTGGTGCTGCCGGTCCGCGTACTCGATCACAAATTGGTGTACATCTCCCTTAACTGCAACGTCTAGTTAGCCTAACCTAACCAGATTTGCCAGTTCGCTGGGTGTTGCACGCCCCGCGGGCCGATACGCGCGGCGCCTGAGAGCGGGCGCAGACGAGAATGTGAATTTGACGTTAATTTCCCCGATTGGGAATCAATCTGGGTATTAGTGCGTTGGACTGGTCAGATTCACGAGCGTTGATGATTTGGCGAGTCGGGGATCGGGCATTCGTGTGGTATGCGGACACATTTCCGTAACAGCGATGCCACGAGGAGTGAGGCGAGAGGAGTGAAATCGTGAAGAGATTGTTATTTGCAGGTATTGCCGCAGTTGGCGTCATCGGGGCGTCGCTGGGATCGGCAAGTGTCGCGCTCGCCGGACCATCGGGATCGGGCGATGCCAGCGCTGTCATCAATGACCTCAAGACCAATGGGTACCGAGTGATCGTCTCCAAGACCGGCGCTGCGGACCTGAGCAAGTGCACCGTGGCGTCTGTCACGCAGGAGTCGCCGGTGAACAATGTTCAGCCGGCCCGGGATGTGCGTAACAACCCCACCACCGTGCCGACTGTCGATCGCAAGGTCGCGCATGTCGCGCTGAGCTGCTGACACAGCAGACACCTGACAATGGCCCGGGCCACAAGCCCGGGCCATTGTTGTCTCTACTTCAAATGATCGACCAGCGTGCCCTCGGCACCGAACAGTTCGGCCCGCCACTGCTCCAGGAGCACTTCGGTGTCGAGATCGTCGGGATGGAAGTCCTTCTTCATGTAGACGGCCAACCGGCCGATCATCCCGTCGTTCAACAGAGGTCCGCGGATCAACCCGACCGTCTCGCGCAGCACGCGGCCCGGTTGACGCCGACCATCCGGGTCGCTCCACGCTATGGAGAACCAGGAGCCCGCGGTGGCGAATGGCACCGTACCGGTCCAGATGACGGCCATCACCGCACGTCGCAGCCATTCCGGCCCACCGACCGCGCGGTAGACGTCGAAGGCGACCGATTTGTGCTCGAGCTCCTCGATGGCGTGCCAGTACAACAGGTTTCGCACCTCGTCATCGGTCACCATGGCCTGCAGGTCGCCGCTTTCCAGCAGACGCTCTGCCAGAACCGCGGTGTAGTGCTCGAGTGCCGCGGTCGCGGCCAGCATGGTCAACCGGATGTATTTGAGGCGGTCCATGTTGGGTAGGTACTTGTCGACCAGGTCTTCGACCTTGCCTGATCGGCGCCCGATGGTCTCGACCATCTTGCTGCGGTAGCCCATTTCCGTGAGCTTCTCGTTGAGCTCGCGATGGTGCAGCCCGTGGGTGACTTCTTGGCCGATGAATCCGGCGACACGTTTTTTGAGTGTGGGCTCGGTGATCCTGTCGGCGTAGCGGCGCACGGATCGGACGAAGAACTCCTCCCCCGGCGGGAACACCGCGGAGGCACCCGCCAGTACATGGCTCAACGCGATGTCGTTGTCGGCGAAGTGCCTTCGCATCGGGACCGGGTCACCAAACCAAAACCTGATGCGCCGAGTCTTCGGGTATGAGGCCGTTACCGGAGCAGCCATGTCGCACACCTCCACCTTGATCATGTAACTCAGTGTTACACGAATCGCTTACGTATTGAAGTAGTGCGTAAAAGTTGGTGGCTTAGGTCCCTACAGCAGCCCCGGAACGATCGCCTTGCGCTCGCGCGGGTACTCGTCAGGGAATGTTTCGCGGTACCACCGATGGATCGAGAGCGCCCGCGGCAGCAGATTGGCAATCGAGAACAACACGAAGATCAGACCGGGCAGCGTCCACGCCATCAATGCCCAACCGGCCCAGAGGATGATCTCGCCGAAATAGTTGGCCGCCGACACCCACCTGAACGCACCGCCATACGGAATGCGGTATCCATCGAAACCATCGGCTCGCAGGTTGATGAGGATGCGGTCGGCCTGGAAGTTCACCAACCAGCCACCGAGGGCCACAACGACTCCGAGAATGAACCGGGGGTCGGTGAACCAGGCGGCACTCTGCAGATGCGCGGCAAAGGCGACCGCATACCCGTTGGCAAAACCATTGACCGCGTTGAAGACGAAGCCAAAGGCAATCCCGCTGTAGGGGAATCGCTTTCCGCTGCCCTTACGGGAGAGCGGATAGATCAGTCCGCGGTACAGGTAGTGGCCCTGCCACAACGCATACAGCACGAGCGCCGGTGCGCCGTGGTGGTGCGCGACGGTCCAGAAGGTGACGGTGAACGCCCACCACTGCGGGCATTCAAAGATCAGCCAACCGATCTTGGCGGGTGCGGTAAACCTCTCGTCAGGCTTGGCGAACCGGCCGTAGGGATTGGTGAACCAGAAGCCGCTGGCGAAGGTGACGATGGCCAGGACCACGAGGAAGACGACCGCAGCGTGATACAGCTCTGTAAGCACATCGGGACAGTACCGAGTAGACGCTCGTTCTAAGCAGGGTCGATGATGTTCGTCTTCATCTGATTGGCAACCTGACCGGCGACCTCAGCGTTGTCGGTGGCTCCGGACGAGGTCACCCCGTACACCGCGTTGCCCGTGGTGTGGATGTGCGTGGCACCGGTGTTGTCGGCCCAGGTGATCGTGATCGGGTTGCGCATGCCGAACGTGTACGCGCCGGGCGAATGCGCCTTGCACGTGTTGAAAGCCTCTGTGATGCGGCGGAATTCGGCTTGGGCGGCGGGCTTGTCGGGATAAATCGCAATGGCCTCGCGCAGTGTCTGATGCGGGTCCGCACTGCTGTCGACATTCAGCTGGCGAAACGCCTGCCAGCCGTCGCCCAAGTCGCCTTGCGACGCCGCGTGCAACACGCCGCACGGGTCCGACGGGTTGATGGCGGGCCCGTAGACCGGCGCCGTGTCGGTATGTGTGGTGTCCGCCGTCGGGAAGCCGAGCGACTTGACCACATCGATCCCGGCGAACAGCGAATCTGCGGCGGCGGCACTGACTTTGAGTTCGGTTACCTCAGGCGTGGAGGTTTCCACCACCGGACTCGCAGGCTGCGAGCAACCGGCAACCGCGACGAGTGCGAGGAGGCCCGATCCGACCCATACTGTCCGCGCCATCTGAGAATTGTGGACTCTCAACCTGGGAAATTCCTGGGTGTTCGGGGTCTATCAGGTGAAATCTGGCGACAAGACCCCCGGCGAGAGCACCATCGCAAGGGCCGAAATGATGAGCAATGCGACATACACCCAGGCGTGCGCGACATCAGAAAGCCGCGGGGGATGCCGCCGCAGCCACACCACGATCGGCAGCGCTCCGATAAGAAGCGCAGCGGCAGATCGCACATCCACCGCGCCGATGACGTACGGATCGTCCGCTGCTGCTGACGTGCCGGTGAGAAAGACAGCCAATGCCGGCACGCTGATCGCCAGTGTCAACGGATTGGCCAGTGCGGTGGCCATACTCATCGGCTGGCCGCTGCGGCGCAGCAAGGGAACCGTCATCACGCTGCCGCCCACTCCCAGAAACGATGCGACCGCACCGATAGGCACGCCCAGTAGCGGGGAGATGGCGAAGTCAGATAGGGAGCCCTCGATCATGGTGGGGCGGCGCAGGAATCCGGGACGTGCCAGCACATCGATGATCGTCACCGCGAGATAGAGCACGAATCCCCACATCGCGAGGTGCGGTGGCGCCAGCCTGGCCAGCTCCGCACCGAGAACGCCCCCGCACCCCAGCAATGCGATGAGCGCTGCCGCACTTCGTAAGTGCGCCAATACGGCTCGCGGAGTTGCCATGGTGGCGGCGGCCGCGTTCACCACCATGACGACTGCCGAGGTCGCCACCGCCACCTCGGCGGCACCCGCGGCGAGCGCACTGTCGGCCCAGACGATCACCGGAACGGTGACGAATCCGCCGCCGAAACCGAACAGCACCGTGGTGAGCCCCGCCAGAATCCCGATCACCACCAACACGATCACGCCCATGAGGTCAGTCCAACCGACGGGGAGATTGCGGACAATCGAATGCCAGCTCGATTCATTCGAATTTCAGCCATACCCTGTGGGGATGCGGAACGTACCGCTCGCCGATGTCGACCATCTGCCCCGCGATGTGCTGCCCATAGCCACCGACTACACCAACGGGCAGCTGCTGGATTGGCATGAGCACCGACGCGCACAGTTCCTCTACGGATCCACCGGAACGATGATCGTGGACACCGACGACGGAACCTGGACAGTGCCCACCGGTCGCGCGGTCATGATCCCCGCGCGCACGCGTCATCGAGTACGGATGCTGGAGGTACGCACCGGAAGCCTCTACATCGAGCCGTCGGCCGTTCCGTGGTGGCCGTCGTCGTGCGTTGTCGTAGACGTCAGCCCATTGATGCACGAACTACTGTGCGCGGCAGCGGATCTGGCCGCCGACTACGACCTCGCGGGGCGCGACGGAGCACTTACCGCACTCCTGCTGCATGAACTGGCGTCCTTCACCGCGCTGCCGTTGCACGTCGATGTGCCGCGGTCACCCGACCTGGCACAGCTGTGTCACGAGTATCTCGATGCTCCGGAGGTGTCGGTCTCCAATGCTCAATGGGCGCATCGGCTGAACACCAGCGAGCGCTCGCTGACTCGCCGGTTCCGCGATGAGGTCGCGATGAGCCCGGCGGCGTGGCGGGTGCGGGCGCGACTACTCGCAGCGGTTCCGCTGCTACGGCAGCAGTCGGTGACCCAGGTTGCCGGGCGGCTCGGCTATGCCACACCCGCTGCGTTCTCCTACGCCTTCACCCGCGCGTTCGACATTGCCCCGTCCAGCATCCGATGACCTAGAGTTCACAGCTATGAGCCGGACCGCGATCATCATCATCGTCGGAGTTATCGCAGCACTAGCGTTTCTCGCCGTCGGTGCGCTGGTCAAGAAGGTCGGCATACAGGCGGCCGTCACGCACTTCCTGGTTGCCTGGGCCGGCGTTGCCGTGTTCAACATGGGGGTGGGTGTGTTTGAGGCCGGGTACGGCGTCGCCGAGGAACTACCCGTGTTGCTGGCGGTGTTCGGGGTGCCGGCGGCGGTCGCCGGGATCGGCTGGCTTGGCGCCCGGCGCCTCTCGCGGTCCTGACGGCCCACGCCACAGCCTCGACGCACAGGTCAGCGCTTGACGATACTGTGGGGCGTATGACGACAACGTTCGTCGGGATAGCAGCGATCGTGGCGATGACCTTTATCGGTATCGGCATGAACGCCGGTCTCTTCAATACCCGCAGGGCACGACAGGCGATTCCGCCGTTGGTGGCCCGCGCGGCGGCTCCTGTGTATGCGCTCAACCGCCGTATCGGCAATCCGGGCCGCGCCGCGAAGCCCACGGAAGAGCCCGAATCGCCCGGCGAACCACAGAAATGAAAATCCCCCGGGCAAGCCGGGGGTTTTTCTTGGTGGAGCTAAGGGGAATCGAACCCCTGACCTTCTCGATGCGAACGAGACGCGCTACCAACTGCGCTATAGCCCCAAGACGCTAAGACCTTACCAGCCGGTCCCGCGTCAGACCGAATCGTGCGATGAGCCGTAAAGAGCGAAGAGCGTCAGCCCCGGCCTACTGACCGACAGCGTGCGGCATACGGTACTGCCGTGGCTCGTCGTAGTAATCCAGGTGCTCGAAAACCGGGTCCTCGTCATCGATTTCGAGGACAGCGGCACCCGGACGGCGCAGCCGCTGCGGGACCACATCGAGCTCACGGTCCGCGACGTTCTCCACGCCGACCACACGCGCCCGCTGGTAACGCGCGGCGCGACGACGACGCAGCTGCTCCTCGATGCGGGTCTGACGGCGCAGGTAGCCCAGGTAGAGCACCGCCGCCACACCCAAACCGCCGCAGGCCCACCACGCGGTGCTGGTCGCGGTCGCCGCGACTACCCCGGCGATGACCATTGCCGCGACCAGACCCATGAGCACGCGCTTACGGAAGGCGAACTTGCGCGCGTTCTCCTTGGCCATGACGTCGGGGTCGAATCGGCGGCGACGCGAGGAGCTGTACACCGGCGGAGCCTGGTGCCGTTCCCGTGCCGGCTCGGCAGGGATCGCCAGACCCGAGGTGTCGTCCACGTACTCGTACTCATAGCTGCGCGAATCGGTTTCGGCGACGGGCGCCTCTTCCAGATCCTCGAGGTCGTCGGACAACGCGGCCTCGCCCGCCGGCAATGCGGTCGCATCCTCGTCGATGACGTCGACGTCTACGGGCTCGTCGGTCTCGATCTTTTCGGGACGAACCTTGCGCACGGCCATGGCCTTGACGGCCTGCGCGGCGTCCTTGTCTTGTTCGGTGGGCTCGCTGGCGATGACGCCGGTCGAGTCTTCGTCCTCGTCGTCGAGTTCGTCGATGTCCTCGCGACGGAAGTCGGGGTCACTACGGTGACCGGCGGCAGGGCCGGTGCGGCGCAGCAGCTTGGCGGCCTTCCCGTTGAGAACCCGGGTGGCGAGGGCGACGTCGCTCGTGCGCTTCACCACGTCACGCTTGTTGATCAGCATCGGCACCAGGACGAACAGCCACAGCACGACCAGTCCGATCCACAACACCGATTGGGGGATGCTCGGCATTTCGGCCTGCTCCTTTCTGTGCGCGTCAGGTGTGCCTCTGCGCCTTAAGCCTCAGGTCAAGGCTAGGTTGGCGATCTGCGCACGTTATGAGGCGCGCCGATACCAATTACACACCTGTAATTCTACAGGGGCAAGCATCACAGGCCCCAATAGTCACATCAGTCTCAGTAATATCTCGCGAGCCTGCGCCTCACGACGGTTTTTCCCCCGAAAGCGTCGCGAGACGCAGACTCGCTACGGGGGTGTCGGAGCGCGGTGGGACGCTGCGCGCCATGGGGGACATTCCGTGGCCATTCCGCTCAGCGGACGTACTCGCATCCGGTGCGATCTCCGAACGCCGGATGCGCCGGTTGTATCGGCAGCTGTACCCCGGCGTATTCGTGCCAAGAGATGCGCGGCTCTCGGCGACCGAACGAGCCGTCGCGGCCTGGTACTGGTCGCGACGCCAGGGCATTGTCGCCGGACTGTCGGCATCTGCACTACACGGTGCGAAATGGATAGACGGCGATCGACCAGCTGAACTCGTCTTTGACAACTACCGGACACCGTCCGGATTGACAGTCCACCAGGATTCGTTACTCGCCAACGAAATCACCGAGGTCCACGGCACGAATGCCACGACGCCCGCACGTACGGCGTTCGACCTCGGGCGGCGGCTGCCCCTCGGCCACGCCGTGGAGAGAATCGATGCCCTGATGAACGCGACCGGCCTGACGACTCCCGAGGTTCACGCGGTGCTGGCCGGCCATCCCGGCGTCCGCGGCGTCGTGCGCCTACGCGAAGTGCTTGAACTCGTCGACGCAGGAGCCGAGTCACCACAGGAAACCCGCACTCGCCTGCTCCTGGTCCGCAGCGGATTCCCCAAACCTCAGACGCAGATACGAGTGCTCGACAGATTCGGTGACTTCGTCGCACGCGTGGACATGGGGTGGGAGGACGCGAAAGTAGGAGTCGAGTTCGATGGCGCGCAGCATTGGACAGACCCACGCCAACGTTCCCGGGACATCGACCGTGCCGCAGCACTCACGGATGAAGGCTGGACGATCATCCGGGTGACTTCTGAACTGCTTCGGCACCGCCCCGGCACGATCGTCAGCCGCGTCGACGAAGCACGTCAGATGGCGAGTCTGCGTCTCACGACGGTTTTTCCCCCGAAAGCGTCGTGAGACGCAGACTCAGGAAGAACGAGTTCAGGCCCAGGCGGCGTTTCCGGATCGCACCAGCATCGCGGCCACCGACCCACGCACTTCCTCGACCGTCATCGCCACCAACAGATGGTCACGCCAGGCACCATCGACGTCGAGATACCGCTTGAGCAGACCTTCCTCACGGAAACCGACCTTGGACAACACCGCGCGGCTGGCCCCGTTCTCGGGCCGCACCGTTGCCTCCACCCGATGCAGGGTGACCGGCCCGAAACAGTGATCGAGCCCCAGCGCGAGCGCCGCGGTTGCCACCCCTTGCCGGGTAACCGTGCTGACCACCCAGTACCCGATCCACGCCGAGCGCAGCGCGCCATGCGCGATATTGCCGATCGTCAGCTGCCCGACGAAATTCCCGTTCAGCTCGATCGCGCACGGAATCATCCGCCCCTTACGCGCCTCGGCCCGCAGACCCGAACACAACGCGGGCCAGGAAGACACGCCGTGCCGCGCCATCCAGTCGACCTCCGAGGACGGTTCCCACGGTTGGAGATGTGTCTGGTCGGCCAGCCGTGCCCGGCTCCACGCCATCCCGTCTCGCAACCGGATGGGCCGCACCGACACCACTCCCGCGGGCACGCGCAGTTTTCCCAGCGGCATCGGCCAACCGGGATGTGCACTCTCTTGACGCCAGACGCTCATCCGCGCTGCGCCAGGAACGCGACCTCGACGATCTCCCCGGTACGAACCTGTTCCACCTCGGCGGGCACGATCACGAGGCAATTGGCCTCCGCAAGCGTGGCGAGAAGATGCGAGGACGCACCCGGCGCGCCCAGGATCTGCACCAGATACTCACCGGTGTCCTGATCACGCATCAGCTGGCCACGCAGAAAACCCTTGCGCCCGGCGATAGAGGTAATAGGAGAAACTGTGCGCGCCTGGACAATTCGGCGCTGCGCGTGCCTGCGCCCCAGGGCAAGGCGAATCAGCGGCCGCACCATCACTTCGAACACCACCAGGGCGCCCACCGGGTTCGCCGGCAGCAGGAAGGTCGGCACCGCGTCACGGCCCAGCTGACCGAAGCCCTGCACCGAACCCGGATGCATCGCGATGCGCCCGACCTCCATATCGCCCAGCGCCGACAGCGCCTCACGAATCCCCTCCGCGGCGGCACCGCCGACGGCACCGGAGACGACGACAACCTCTGCCCGGTTCAGCTGACCCTCGAGCACCTCGCGGAATGCGGCAGGCTCCGCGCTGACGATGCCCACCCGGTTCACATCGGCACCGGCATCGCGGGCAGCGGCCGCCAGCGCATAGGAGTTCACGTCATATACCTGGCCGTTGCCGGGCGTGCGGTCGACGTCGACAAGCTCGCCACCCACGCTGATCACCGACAGCCGAGGACGCGGATGCACCAGCACCCGATCACGCCCCACCGCGGCCAACAGCCCCACCTGCGCGGCGCCGATGATCGTGCCCGCACGGACCGCGACATCACCGGGTTGCACGTCATCACCGGTGCGCCGCACATAGTCACCCGAACGCACCGCGCGCAGCACCTTGACCCGCGACTCACCACCCTCGGACCAGCGCAACGGCAGCACCGCATCGGCCAATGTCGGCATCGGGGCACCGGTCTGCACCCGCACGGCCTGCCGGGGCTGCAGCCGGGTGGGGGTGCGCTCCCCTACCCGCACCGTCCCGACCACGGGCAACTCGACCGTTCCGATCTCGCCGCTGGATTCCTCGAGGTCATCTTCCTCATCCGGGGCGCCTTCACCCGGGCTGATCACACGCACCACACCACCGGCAGCCTGCACATCCACGCTGCGCACGGCGTATCCGTCGATGGCGGCCTGGTCAAACCCGGGTAGCGGCCGAGCGGTCACCACTTCCTCGGCGCACAACAAACCCTGGGCTTCGGCGATCGCCACCCGAACCGGGCGCGGCGCAACCGCAGCCGCCGTCACTTTGGCCTGCTGCTCCTCGACCGAACGCACTGGTGCCCTTCTCTTCTTGAGCGTTACTCGGAATCAGGCAGCGTGGCAGGTCCCAGACCCAGCCGCTCGACCAACCACTGCCGCAAGCCCGGACCGTAGTCGTCGCGGTCCAACGCAAAGTCAACAGCAGCCTTGAGATAGCCGCCAGGATTTCCCAGGTCGTGTCGGGATCCGCGATGCACGACGACATGCACCGGATGTCCCTCGTCGATCAGCAAGGCGATGGCGTCGGTGAGCTGTAGCTCGCCGCCCGCACCCCGTGGAATCCGCTTGAGCGCATCGAAGATCACCCGATCCAGCAGATACCGCCCGGCCGCGGCATAGTTCGACGGCGCGTCCTCGGCCTTAGGCTTTTCGACCATTCCCTTGACGCGCAACACATTTGGGTTGGCAGCATCGGGCACGATCTCGACGTCGAACGCACCATAGGAACTGATCTCCTCGGGCTTGACCTCGATGGCGCAGAGCACCGAGCCGCCGCGCTTGGCCCGCACCTTGGCCATGGTCTCCAATACGCCCCGCGGCCACACCAGGTCATCGGGCAGCAGCACCGCAACGGCGTCTTCGTCGTCGTCAAGGACCGGCTCCACACAGCCCACCGCATGCCCGAGGCCAAGCGGCTCGGCCTGGACCACCGATTGCACTTTGATGAGTCCGGGTGCGCGGCGCACCTTCTCAAGCATGGCGTGCTTACCGCGGTCCTCGAGCGTGCCCTCCAGCACCAAGTCCTCGACGAAATGCGCGACGACGCCGTCCTTGCCCTCCGAGGTGACGATCACCAGGCGTTCAGCACCGGCCTCGGCCGCCTCCTCCGCCACCAGCTCGATACCCGGGGTGTCGACCACCGGGAGTAGTTCCTTGGGCACAGTCTTGGTGGCCGGCAGAAACCGGGTGCCCAGACCTGCGGCGGGCACCACGGCGGTGCGCGGGATGGACACGTCAGGGGCCGTCATAGCCACTCACCCTAACCACTGACCACAGGATTGCGTGGGTAAGGCGGTACCGTCACGGAATCGGCTCTCCCCAGAACACCCCAGAGAACATCAAGGACGTCCTGCGGCAACAGATTGTGCAGGCACGACGGGCGATGTCGCCTACCGATCGCGAAAAACAGAACGCCGCGCTCGCCGCGCATGTCGCGGCCGCGGCTTCGGGGCTCTCGGTGGTCGCCGCCTACCTGCCGGTGGGATCCGAGCCCGGGACAGTGGAGATGCTCGATGCCCTGGCCACCCGCGGTGTCCAGGTTCTGCTACCCGTCGCACGTCATGACGCGACGGGGACCCCAACATCGCTGAGCTGGGGTCAGTATCGACCCGGCGAGCTCATGGACGCACCTTTCGGGCTGCGGGAACCGGCGCCGCCGGTGTTCGGTCCCGCCGCCCTTGCCGACGCCGAGCTGGTGTTCGTCCCGGCACTCGCGGTGGACAGACGGGGAAACCGGCTGGGCCGTGGCGCGGGCTTTTATGACCGATCACTGCGGTTCGCCGCAGCCTCGGTGGCGTTGATCGCACCCCTCTATGTCGGCGAGATACTCGATGACATTCCGGCCGGTCCGCACGATGTACCGGTGACCCAGGCGTTGACGGCAGACGGATTGGTCACACTCGGCTGAATCCCCAGGTCGCCCAGTGGCGGACCTAGCACTCCAAACGGTAGAGTGCTAGTGGCGTTTCATGGCTTGCCAGTTCCTGGAGGACCCCTCATGCCCACCTATTCCTATGCGTGTGCCGACTGCGGCGACAAGTTCGACATCGTCCAGGCGTTCACCGACGATGCCCTGACCGTGTGCCAGAAGTGCTCGGGCAAGCTGCGCAAGCTGTTCAACTCGGTGGGCATCGTGTTTAAGGGCAGCGGCTTCTACCGCACCGATAGCCGCTCGGGCAGCGTGGACGCCGCCTCGAAGGGCGATTCCGGCAGCAAGAGTGAATCCAAGTCCTCCGAGTCCTCGGCGAGTAGCTCATCGACGTCGAGTGCTTCGAGTTCCTCCAGCTCGACATCCACCGCCACCGCATCCGCTGCCGCCAGCTGACGAGTTATCCACAGCGGCACATTGCCTGCTGACGTGGGGCTGCGCGTCGTCCTAGCGTGAGGGCATGGCCCGCTCGCCTCTCGATCCCACCGTGCTGCAGCGCGTATCGGCGGCACTCCGCCCCGATTGGGCACGCTCAGCATTGGCTCGGCGCATCGCGGCGGCGATCCTGGTGCTGTTCGCGGCCGTGCTGGCATTTCGCCCCGATCCGGCCAACGATCGTGTCGGGGTGATGATCGCCGTCCATGACCTGCATCCCGGCACGATCCTCACCGGCGATGACGTACGACTCGAAAAGCGTTCCTCGACAATCCTTCCGGACGGGGTCAGCACCAATGCGCGAACCATTGTGGGTGCGACGCTCGCCGGGCCGGTTCGCCGAGGGGAAATGCTGACCGATTTACGCGTGTTGGGCTCGCGATTGGCAGAGTCGGCCGCCGGCAAGGACGCGCGCATCGTCCCGGTGCCGCTGAGCGATGCTGCCACCGTCGACATGATCCGCACCGGAGATATCGTCGACATCCTTACTGTGGCCGATCGTGGACCCGGCGCACCGGATACCGCGCCACCGGAACCCGCCGTGCTGGCCACCGGCGCCGTGGTGGTGCTGGTGTCGCCGAAACCCTCAACCAAAGGCGTTGGGACGCAGCGGGTGGTAATGGTCGCATTGCCGCCGCAGCAGGCAAATCGTGTCGCCGCAACCGCGTTAGTCCAAGCGATAACGCTGACCTTGCGTTAGTGTCAGACCATGCTCAAGGGATTCAGAGATTTTCTGCTGCGCGGCAACGTCATTGACCTCGCGGTCGCTGTGGTCATCGGCGCGGCCTTCACCGCATTAGTCACCAAGTTCAGCGACGCCGTCATCCAGCCGCTGATCAATCGGATAGGCACCGGCCCCGATTCGGATCAACCTGCGCTCAAGGTGGGGATTGGCGGCGGCCAATATCTGGACTTCAACGTCCTGATCACCGCCACCATCAACTTCATCCTGATTGCGGCGGTCGTCTACTTCCTGGTGGTGCTGCCGTACAACACGATCAAGGAGCGGTTGGCCAAGTCGGGTGAAGAGCCTGCCGCTCAAACCGAGGCCGAATTGCTCGTCGAGATCCGCGACCTGCTGGCCGAGCAGAAGAAGACGTCCTAACTCTTCTGCCCGGCCCGCCAGGGCAATTACTTCATGTCCCAGGTCTCGCCGTAGGTGGTGACGCTGTCACCGGCGCTACTGATCAAGCGGGCGTAGGGGCGCAGCAGCACACCACCGGCCGCACCGGTCACCGTGCCATGGGCATTACTGACCGCAACCGCACCCTTGGGGCCGGCGATCGCCACAGAGAACGTCGCCACTTCCTGGATACCGGGGCCGTTGCCCAGGTCAACGTTGATACCCGCCGAGGGCAGCAGGTTGGTGGTCTGAATGTAGGAGGCTTCCGGGCCGCCGCCGAAGGCGTTCGGAATACCGTAAAGAATCGAGGTATTGGGGGTCGTGTAGTTGAAGTTCAGCCCCACGCCCAGCGACCAGGGGTAACCCACCTGATAACCCAGCTCCAGGGTGCCCTCGAACGCGTCAGAACCGTCGCCCGTCACCTCATACGCGGCGCGGCCCGAATGAAACCACTCACGGGTCAGGCGGTTGCGGTCCAACGGAAACACACCATTCAAGAACGTGTCCCACTGCTGAATCCGCAGCATCCGGCCCTTGCCATCAACCAGGGTCAGCTCATCGTCCAAACCCGCATGCGCCGTCGCCGTCCCGATAACTGCTAGTCCCACCACGCCAGCCACCGCGAGTATCAATCGCATGAGGGTGTTGTGCATGACCTGCCAGATGCCACCTGTTCTCATTTAGCTCCCTCAATACTCGGGCGGATACACGCCTGGACAATGCCTATTTCGCCAGGACCACATTGTTGCCCAAGCGGGCCAAACGTAACGGCCAAATCATCCCTACGAGTTTCCCGAATGTTTCCGGCAAGCTAACTCACAGCCGATGCACAGATTCTGTGATTACGCGCCGTTCTTAACTGCGCAGCATCCTGCCGCGACGCACCTATTGAGTAATGGCAATTACTTCATGCCCCAGGTTTCGCCCCGAGTGGCGACACCGTCATCCGCGGAGTCAATGCCGGGCATGAGGACGCAGCAGCACCCCCGCCCCGTCACACCGCTGCACCACGCGACCTAGAGGGAGAAGTCAGCCGCCAAGCGCAGCCATCCCCTGGAGCGGCAGGGGCACTCCGCCTGGCCTCGGAACTCCCTTGACCGCACGATGGGCGACCTCGCCCTAGGCAAGGCCGCCCATCCTGCGCGAAGAATTCTTGCGTGAAAACGCCTGGTGCCCAGAAGTCAGCGAAAGCTCGCTACTTCATGTCCCAGGTTTCGCCGTAGGTGGTGACGCTGTCACCGGCGCTACTGATCAACCGGGCGTAGGGACGCAGCAGCACACCACCGGCCGCACCGGTCACCGTGCCGTGGGCGTTCGATACCGCGACGGCGCCCTTGGGGCCGGCGATCGCCACAGAGAACGTCGCCACTTCCTGGATACCGGGTCCGTTACCTAGGTCAACGTTGATACCCGCCGAAGGCAGCAGGTTGGTGGTCTGAATGTAGGAGGCTTCCGGGTTGCCGCCGAAGGCGTTCGGAATACCGTAAAGAATCGAGGTATTGGGGGTCGTGTAGTTGAAGTTCAGCCCCACACCCAGCGACCAGGGGTAACCCACCTGATAACCCAGCTCCAGGGTGCCCTCGAACGCGTCTGCTCCCGGGCCCGTCACCTCATAGACCGCGCGGCCCGAATGAAACCACTCACGGGTCAGGCGGTTGCGGTCGAGCGGAAACACACCATTCAAGAACGTGTCCCACTGCTGAATCCGCAGTGTCCGGCCCTTGCCATCAACCAGGGTCAGCTCATCGTCCAGACCCGCATGCGCCGTCGCCGCCGTCGCAAAGAGAGCAACAAGAGTCATGACTAGGGCGCCAACCGCCAACAGACCGTGGCGGGCCCAGCCCGATACCTTGCTCAACAGCTTCATTCTTTTCCTATCAGTCCACTCATGGCGAACATGAGAATTTCCTAAGCGACGGACAGAAGGACGATATCGGCACGGTGACCACGCGGCAATCTGAACACGAGTTCTGTTCGCGGTGGACTCACCCAACTCTGGGCACGTACGTGAAGCCGAAGTTAGCCGAACCCAAGACATCCCCGGGTTAACAATTGGGTGAACGAGCAATTTGCTGGGAAACGCCCAGACACAGCGGGGGAACCGACACCCCGAATGGGTATCCAGGCTTCGCGACCTGCCGGATTTACGCGCTCGATATGCGGGAATTCCTTAGCCGTGATGGGGCGGCACGTTATCGCGCAACCACCGATCACTTTCGTGCAAGCCGCGCGAATCGTTCACATCGCGTTCATCTGGGCCCAAAGACGGCATCGCCTGGCCGAAGATCCTGTCGATGTCCGCATTGCTGACCGTTGTTCCCCCTTCGCCACTTTTGTGGCGAAGGTCACAATCAGGGCCCTCGGGCGTTGTCACCCGATCAGATCTCCAGACTCGATAGCTGCTCGATGATCTGAATCGCCATCGGTGTCACCGTGGCCATTCCATCGCGCACCGCAGCTCGCGTTCCCGCAATGTTGACCACCAGGGTGCTTCCCGAGATACCCGCCACGCCGCGTGACAGACCAGCCTCGGTGACACCTGCCGCAAGCCCCGATGACCGGATGGCCTCGGCGATGCCGAGCAGCTCACGGTCGAGCAATGGCTGAGTGGCCTCGGGGGTCACGTCGCGCGGCGTGACGCCGGTTCCACCCACGGTCACCACGAGATCCACACCGCCGATGACCGCGGTGTTGACCGCGTTCTGAATCTCGGTCAGGTCTCCCTCGACCGCCACCACACCGTCGACCACGATTCCGGCCTCCGAGAGCAACTCGGTGACCAGCGGACCACTGGTGTCCTGGTCGCCGTGGGCCGTTCTGTCGTTGACGATGACGACCAGAGATCGCCCCACCGGTAGCACCTCAAGCTCTGTCATGGAAGCAACCGTAACGGCTCGCAGGGACATCTGAGTCATCGGGCGACCTCACCCAATGTCACATCCACGGTCTTCTCCGGTCCGCCGTTGCCATCGGTGTACGTCAGCGTCACCTTGTCTCCCGGCGCCTTGGAACGCACGGCGGCCACGAGCCCGTCGGCGCTGTTCACCGGGCGGTTGTCCACCTTCGTGACCACCGACCCGTTCGGCACTCCAGCCTTCTCGGCGGCACCACCGGCGACCACCTCGACGATCTTGGCGCCCTGGATCTCCTTCTCATTACCAACCCGAACTCCCAGAGAAGCGTGGGTGGCGTGGCCGTTGGCGATCAGCTGATCGGCGACCCGCTTGGCTTGGTCGACCGGAATCGCAAAGCCCAGGCCGATGGATCCACCTTGTGTCTCGCCGCTGGAATCTCCACCCATGGTCGCGATGGCGGAGTTGATGCCCACCAGCTCACCGTTCAGGTTGACCAGCGCACCACCGGAGTTACCCGGGTTGATGGCGGCATCGGTCTGGATGGCGTCCAGCACGGTGTCCTGATTACCCGCCTGTCCCGCGGTGAACACCGGGCGGTTCAGCGAGCTGACGATGCCCGTGGTCACCGTGCCGTCCAGACCCAACGGAGAACCGATCGCGACAACCGACTGCCCCACAACAAGATTCGCGGAGGAGCCGAGCGCGACGGGCGTCAGGCCCGACGCGCCGGTGATTCGGATCACGGCGATGTCGGTGGCGGGATCGATCCCCACCACGGTGAAGGGCGAGTTCTTGCCGCCCGCGATGGTGGCGGTGGTCTTGGCGCCGGGTTCACCCGCAGCCTGAACGACGTGTGCGTTGGTAAGCACCAAACCGTCGGCGGAGAGGATGACCCCTGATCCCTCTTCACTCGAACGACCCATGATTGTTTCGAGCTTGACGACACTCGGAAGCACCTTGGCCGCAACCTGTTCCACCGATCCCGCGGGCAGCGCGGACACCTGTTGCGCGGCGGGCTGACGGCCCGGAGCAATAGGAGTCAAGCCGGTGCTGCCGCTGGTGACGACGGGCGCCTTGTGTTGGCGGTCGGCGACGACGGCACCCACAGTTCCGCCCAGCCCACCGGAGACCAGAGCCAGGACGGTCGCACCCACCACGAGCCCGCCACTGCGCTTCCCCCGGGGGGCCTGATTCTGCGGCTGAGGGGGACGCTGCTGGTTCGGCGGCTGCTGCTGTGAGTATCCGTATGCCTGGCCCTGATAGTGGTGGCCGGACTGCGCATGATGCGTCGGCGCTTGTTGCCCGGAGTAGTGACCGGACGGCCGGTAGGCCCAATTGCCGTGGGGGTCGTTGGTCATAGGTACTTCCTCACCCGTCCTTCATAGGCGTTCACGATCGACTAGCTCGGGTGCCACGCTGCCGGAGCGGACTGAGAATCCACTGAGATCTCCCTCGCGTTTGGCGCAGACTTCCGGCGCCCGGCGGTGTCACCCCCGTCGGGGTGCCCGACGGGTCCGGGACGGCCTGGAAGAAGCACGTGCATCGACGTGCCCGGGGCTGGACTGCCGTCGACCACCGCACCGGGTTCCGTCTCCTCGACCTTGATCGCGCCACCATGTTTGAGCACAACTTGCTTCACGATGGCCAACCCCAAACCCGATCCCGGCATTCCCCGGGCCGGGGTGGCCCGGTAGAACCGCTCGAAGACCAGATCCCGTTCGGCGGGCGGAATCCCGGGCCCACGATCGGAGATCACCAGCTCGGCGTGCGCGGCGTCCACCTGGGCCAGCCGCACCGATACCGTGGTACCCGATGGGCTCCACTTCGCCGCGTTGTCAAGCAGGTTGAGAACCGCGCGCGACAGTCCTGCCGCGTCTCCGTAGACCTGCCACGGCTGCATGACGACGTCGAACTCGATGTCGTTGCGACGGCGGCGGACTCGTTCCAAAGTGCCCTCGACCACCTCGACCAGGTCTACCGGCTCATGCACGATGTCGGCACCGTCACCACGGGCCAGATCGACCAAATCGCCCACCAATGTGGACAATTCCTCGATCTGGGCGATCACATCGAGTTGCAGCGCTTCCATTTCCTCGTCGGGTAGACGGGGAGCACCCGGTTGCATGGCGGCCATCAGCAGCTCGGTATTGGTGCGCAACGAAGTCAGCGGGGTACGCAACTCGTGGCCCGCGTCGGTCACCAGACGTGCCTGGCGGTCTCGAGACTCGGCCAGGGCACGCAACATGGTGTTGAAACTGATTGTGAGCCGCGCTAATTCGTCGCTGCCAGTGACGGCAATGGGCCGCAGATCATCGGTTCGGGCCACGCGTTCGGCGGCATCGGTGAGTCTGGCCACCGGCCGCAACCCGGTGCCGGCCACCACGGCTCCGGCGGCGGCCGCCACCGCCACGCCTACGCCGCCGACAATCAGCAGCACCCAGCCCAGTCGCCGCAGCACGGTATCGGTGGGGTCGAGCGATTTCGCCATGATCAGCGTGCTGCCATTGTCGAGCCTAAGTGCAAGCACGCGTTGATGATTGACGGTGCGCAGCGACTGCTCGAGCTCGCCGCGGGTGACCGCCTGCTCGGGAGCGCCATAGGGAATGATCTGTCCCTGCTGTGTCGCCGAGAACGTGATGAGCCCCGGAAAGATCAGCTTGGCGTTGACATCGGCGGAGTACGCGGTGCCTTCGATGGCGCGACGGGGGTCCACCGACAGCAGCCCACTGCCGATGAGCAGATTGGCGCGATCGTTGAGCTGCTTGTCGACATCGCGATACAACGCCGTGGATACCAACAGGTATGAGGCCACGGCCATCAGCACCACGACCATCGCCACCATCGACATCGCGAGCAGCATCACGCGCCAGCGCAGCGATACCGATGAGCTGGTTGCCCGTAGTGGAGAGAACAGTGCAGACGTCGGTCTGCGCATCCGTAGTGTCGCCATAGGGATTACGGAGGGGTCTCCCGCAGCACGTAGCCGACACCGCGAACGGTGTGGATGAGCCTGAGCTCCCCCTCGGCTTCGGTCTTGCGCCGCAGATAACCGACATACACCTCAAGTGCATTACCGGACGTCGGGAAGTCGAATCCCCACACCTCTTCGAGGATGCGGCTGCGCGTGAGCACCCGCCGGGGGTTCGTCATGAGCATTTCCAGCAGTGCGAATTCGGTACGGGTCAGGCTGATCGACCGAGTGCCCCGGTAAACCTCGCGGGTGACCGGATCGAGCGTGAGATCACCGAAGCTCAGCGTGGCAGCGTCCGCCGACTCGTCGACGGTGGTCCGGCGCAGCAGCGCCCGCATCCGGGCCAGGAGTTCCTCAAGCGCGAAAGGCTTGGGGAGGTAATCGTCGGCGCCCGCATCCAGACCCGCCACGCGCTCGGAGACCGAGTCTCGTGCGGTGAGCACCAGGATCGGCAGATCATCTCCGGTGCTGCGCAGGCGACGGCATACCTCGAGTCCGTCGAGCTTGGGCATCATCACGTCGAGCACCAGCGCATCCGGCCGGTCGGCCGCGATGACATTCAGCGCATCGACGCCGTCCTCGGCCAGATCCACCGAGTACCCATTGAAGGACAGAGACCGTCTCAACGACTCGCGTACAGCGCGGTCATCATCGACTACAAGAATTCGCACAGGTACCAGTGTTAACCGTGCGGCTGAGATATTACTGAGGAAGCCTGAGAATCAGGTCTCGCGTCGTTCAGCGACGGTCGAGATCGATGAGCCCGAGGCGGGCAGCCTTGAGCAGGCGACGGGGAACCTTGTGGTTCTGTCCGCCGACAGTGACATTGACCAGCTCAGTGGCAGTGGCCTTCCACTGCGAACGCCGGCTACGGGTGTTGGAGCGGGACATTCTCCGCTTGGGGACGGCCATGGTCGCGCCCTCTCCTTATTTCTCAGGTTTCTGTGTCATTCGCCCGCGCCGCGCCAACATGTCGGGCGCAGCGAGCGACAATCACCACACGATAGCCGGTGGCGGACATGAGCTGCAAATTTGCTCGGATCAATCCGCGCCGACACGCCGTATCGCGGCGGATTCGTATTGCATTTTCACACCATAAGACGGCGTGTCGACGCCATCACCTGGGCTCGGCCAACCACTTGGTTGGACCGCTAGATTGACGTTTTAGTGCGTGGGGTAATTTGGCAGCGCACGAGCAGTCGATGCCGACCTCGAGAGGACCACCGTGACCACTGCGCCGGTACGAATTGGGAACTGTTCAGGCTTTTACGGTGACCGAATATCGGCCATGCACGAGATGCTCACCGGCGGTGAACTCGACTACCTGACCGGCGACTATCTGGCCGAGCTGACGATGCTCATCCTCGGGCGCGACCGCGCCAAGGCCCCCGAACGCGGCTACGCCAAGACGTTCCTGCGCCAGCTCGAGCAGTGCCTGGGCCTGGCCCAGGACAAGGGCGTGAAGATCGTCGCCAACGCCGGCGGCCTGAACCCCGCGGGTCTGGCGGAGGCCATCCGCGCACTCGCGGAAAAACTGGGAATCGCGGCCAACGTCGCACATGTCGAGGGCGACGATCTCCTGCCCCGTGCCGCAGAGCTCGGACTGGGGTCACCGCTCACCGCCAATGCCTATCTCGGCGCCTGGGGCATCGTGGAATGCCTCAATTCCGGGGCCGACATCGTGGTCACCGGCCGGGTCACCGACGCCTCCGTGATCGTCGGCCCTGCCGCCGCACACTTCGGGTGGCGCCGCGACGACTACGACAAGCTCGCCGGTGCGGTCGCGGCCGGGCACATCATCGAGTGCGGCACCCAGGCCACCGGAGGCAACTACGCCTTCTTCACCGAGATCCCCGACCTTTCGCGTGCCGGGTTCCCGCTGGCCGAGGTACATGAGGACGGTTCGTCTGTCATCACGAAGCACACGGGTACCGGCGGCGCGGTCAGCGTGGGCACCGTCACCGCACAGCTGCTCTATGAGATCACCGGAGCGCGGTACGCCAACCCTGATGTCACCACCCGGATCGACAGCATCGAGCTGACCCAGGAGGGCCCCGACCGGGTGCGGGTCTCCGGTGTGACGGGCGAGGCACCACCACCGGACCTGAAGGTGTCGCTGAACGCCTTGGGTGGCTTCCGCAATCAGATGACGTTCGTGCTCACCGGACTCGATATCGACGCCAAGGCGGATCTGACCCGCAAGCAGTTGGAGTCCGCCCTGTCTTCCCCCGCGGGAGCCCCGCAGGACATCCAATGGACGCTGGGCCGCACCGATCATCCGAATGCCGACACCGAACAGGCGGCCAGCGCCCTGCTGCACGTGATGGTGCGCGACTCCGACCCGAACAAGGTAGGGCGACAGTTCTCCAACGCCGCGGTGGAGCTGGCCCTGGCGAGTTACCCCGGCTTCCACGTCACCACGCCTCCCAAGGACGGCGAGCCGTACGGCGTGTTCACTCCGGGATACGTCCCCGCGGAGAAGGTTCCGCATGTGGCCGTGCTGGCCGATGGCTCGCGTATCGATATCGCACAGGCCTCCCAGACGCTGCCCCTCGCCGACGCCCCGGCAGCGGCGCTGCCCGAACCGCTTCCGGCCGGGCCGGTACGCCGAATCCCACTGGGAACGCTCGCGGGTGCTCGCAGCGGCGACAAGGGCGGCAGCGCCAACGTCGGCGTCTGGGTGCGCACCGATGAGGAATACCGCTGGCTTGCGCACGCCCTGACCATCGACGCGCTGCGTGAGCTGCTGCCGGAAACCGAGCAGTTGGAGGTGGCGCGCTACCTGTTGCCCAAGCTGCGGGCCGTGAACTTCGTCATCCAGGACATCCTCGGCAAGGGTGTGGCCTATCAGGCCCGGTTTGACCCACAGGCCAAGGGAATTGGCGAATGGCTGCGTTCCCGTGAGATCGACGTCCCCGAATCCCTCCTGAAGGAGACAATCTAGTGGCCCAGTGGAACACCCCGGAGCGCAAGGCGCTTCGGGAGACCGTACGTGACTTCGCCGAGCGCGAGATCCTGCCGCATGTCAACGAATGGGAACGCGACGGCCTGCTTCCTCGTGAATTGCACCGCAAGGCCGGCGATCTGGGTCTGCTCGGTCCGGGTGCGCCCGAGGAGGTCGGCGGTGGCGGCGGAGATGCCATCGATCCGGTGATCGTGTGCGAGGAACTGCACTATGCCGGTGTGCCCGGCGGCGTGTTCGCTTCCCTGTTCACCTGCGGCATCTCCACACCGCACATCATCGCCTCCGGCGATCGGCGCCTCATCGACAAGTACGTCAAGCCCACCCTGGCCGGTGATCTCATCGGATCGCTGGCCATCACCGAGCCCGGCGGTGGTTCCGATGTCGGGCATCTGACCACCTCGGCCAAAAAAGACGGCGATCACTACATCGTCAACGGCGCCAAGACCTTCATCACCTCCGGCGTGCGCGCCGACTACGTGGTGACCGCGGTCCGAACCGGCGGACCGGGAGCGGCCGGAGTCTCGCTGCTGCTGATCGACAAGGACACGCCGGGGTTCGAGGTCGCCCGCAAGCTCGACAAGATGGGCTGGCGCTCTTCGGATACCGCCGAGTTGTCCTTCACCGATGTGCGGGTACCCGCCGAGAATCTGGTGGGTGGCGAGAACACCGGCTTCGCGCAGATCGCCGGCGCCTTCGTATCCGAGCGAATCGGCCTTGCCGCCCAGGCATATTCGAGTGCGCAACGCTGCCTGGACCTGACCGTGGAATGGTGCAGGAACAGGGAGACCTTCGGGCGCCCCCTCATCTCCCGTCAATCCGTGCAGAACACCCTCGCGGAGATGGCACGCCGCGTCGATGTGGCGCGGGTGTACACCCACGCGTTGGTCGACCGTGCGATTGCCGGTGAAACCAACCTCATCGCCGAAGTCTGTTTCGCCAAGAACACTGCCGTCGAAGCCGGCGAGTGGGTGGCCAACCAAGGCGTTCAGTTGTTCGGAGGCATGGGCTATATGACCGAGAGCGAGATCGAACGGCAGTACCGCGACATGCGGATCATCGGGATCGGTGGCGGCACTACCGAAATCCTCACTTCCCTGGCGGCCAAGCTCCTGGGGTTCCAGTCGTGACAATCCTGCGTACCGCCGTCAACACCAACTCTCCCGAATACGTCGACGCGGCAGCGGCCATGGCGACCAAGCTGGCCGAGGTCAATGCCGAAACCGCGAAGGCACTCGCCGGTGGCGGCGACAAATACGTTGCCCGCCATCACGAACGCGGCAAGCTGCTGGCACGTGAGCGCATCGAGCTGCTCATCGACCCGGACTCCCCGTTCCTGGAGCTGTGTCCGCTCGCGGCCTGGGGCAGCGACTTCACCGTCGGGGCCTCACTGGTCACCGGCATCGGCGTGGTCGAGGGTGTCGAATGCATGATCGTGGCCAACGACCCCACCGTCAAGGGTGGTACCAGCAACCCCTGGACACTGCGTAAGGTACTGCGGGCCAACGATATTGCCTTCAAGAATCGCTTGCCCGTGATCTCACTGGTGGAATCCGGTGGTGCGGATCTGCCCACGCAGAAGGAAGTATTCGTTCCCGGCGGACAGATGTTCCGCGACCTCACTCGGCTCTCGGCCGCGGGCATCCCGACGATCGCTCTGGTGTTCGGCAACTCGACCGCCGGTGGCGCCTACATTCCCGGCATGTCGGACCATGTCGTGATGATCAAGGAACGCTCCAAGGTGTTCCTGGCGGGTCCGCCGCTAGTCAAGATGGCGACCGGCGAGGAGTCCGACGATGAATCGCTCGGCGGCGCCGAAATGCACTCCCGCGTTTCCGGTTTGGGCGACTACCTGGCAGCCGATGAACAGGACGCCGTACGGCTCGGACGGCAGATCGTCGCGCGCCTGAACTGGGTCAAGAAGGGCCCCAAGCCCGCGGCGGTCATCGAACCCCTCGCAGACCAGGAGGAGCTACTCGGCATCGTCCCCGGGGACCTGCGCATCCCGTTCGATCCGCGTGAGGTCATCGCGCGGATCGTCGACGGTTCGGAGTTCGACGAGTTCAAGGAGCAATACGGCTCCTCATTGGTCACCGGCTGGGCCCGGCTGCACGGGTACCCGATCGGCATCCTCGCCAATGCGCGCGGCGTGCTGTTCAGCGAGGAAGCGCAGAAGGCCACTCAGTTCATCCAGCTGGCCAACCAGACCAACACGCCACTTCTCTTCGTACACAACACCACCGGATACATGGTGGGTAAGGAGTACGAAGAGGGCGGCATGATCAAGCACGGGTCGATGATGATCAACGCCGTGTCGAACTCGACGGTGCCGCATCTGTCCCTGATCGTCGGGGCCTCCTATGGCGCCGGGCATTACGGCATGTGCGGCCGCGCATATGACCCGCGGTTCTTGTTCGCCTGGCCCAGTGCGAAATCCGCGGTCATGGGCGGCACCCAGCTGGCCGGCGTCATCTCCATCGTGAGCCGTGCCGCCGCGGCGGCACGCGGCCAGGCCGTCAACGAGGACGCGGACGCCGCCATGCGGGCTGCCATCGAGGCACAGATCGAGGCAGAGTCGCTGCCCATGTTCATGTCCGGACGCCTGTATGACGACGGGGTCATCGACCCCCGCGATACCCGGGCGGTGCTCGGTATGTGCCTGTCCGCCATTGCCAATGGACCGATCGAGGGGACGTCGAACTTCGGCGTCTTCCGGATGTGAGGGTTTGGAACACATGACTACGCCTTCGATCACCTCTGTTCTGGTCGCCAACCGCGGTGAGATCGCCCGCCGCGTCTTCGCCACCTGCCGCAAGCTTGGGCTCGGAACTGTCGCCGTCTATTCGGACGCCGATGCCGACAGCCCACATGTGTCCGAGGCCGATGCCGCGGTGCACCTACCCGGCACCTCCAGCGCCGAGACCTACCTGCGCGGTGAGCTCATCATCGCCGCGGCCAAGGCCACCGGCGCCGACGCGATCCACCCCGGTTACGGATTCCTCTCCGAGAATGCCGATTTCGCTCGTGCGGTGGCGGACGCCGGCCTTACCTGGATCGGCCCGCCGGTCACGGCAATCGAGTCGATGGGCTCGAAGATCGAGTCCAAGAAACTCATGGAAGCCGCCGGCGTGCCGGTGCTGGGCCAGCTCGACCCCGACACCGTCACCGCCGATCAGCTTCCGGTGCTCGTCAAGGCCTCCGCCGGTGGCGGTGGCCGTGGTATGCGGATCGTGTCAGATCTCGACAAACTTCCCGCTGAAATCGCTGCCGCACAACGGGAAGCCCAATCCGCATTCGGGGACCCGACGGTCTTCTGCGAGCGCTACCTGGGCACCGGCCGGCACATCGAAGTACAGGTGATGGCCGACAGCCACGGCACGGTGTGGGCCGTGGGTGAGCGCGAGTGCTCAATCCAGCGCCGTCACCAGAAGGTCATCGAGGAAGCACCCTCGCCCTTGGTGACCCGAATCGACGGCATGCGCGAGCGGCTCTTCGAGGCGTCACGTACCGCCGCGGCGACAATCGGTTATGTGGGCGCGGGCACCATGGAATTCCTGGCCACCGAAGACGGCGAGTTCTTCTTCCTCGAGATGAACACCCGCCTGCAGGTGGAGCACCCGGTGACCGAGTGCACCACCGGTCTGGACTTGGTGCTGTTGCAGATTCAGGTGTCCGAAGGCGGACGGCTCGATCCGGAACCTCCTGCGATCCAAGGTCATTCGATCGAGGCGCGGCTGTATGCGGAGAATCCGGCCGCCGAGTGGCAACCGCAAAGCGGCACCGTGCGGCGCTTCGACATACCCGGGGCCAGTGCGGAATTCCAGCTGCCTGGACATCCGGGGCGCAACGGGATCCGCTTGGACTCGACCATTGTCGACGGCAGCGTGGTGTCGGTGCACTACGACCCGATGCTTGCGAAGGTCATCACGGTGGCGCCGACGCGCACCGAGGCCGCCCGGCTGCTGGCCTCGACGCTGGAACGCGCCCGGATACACGGGCTGACCACCAACCGTGATCTGTTGGTCAACGTGTTGCGTCACCCCGCGTTCCTCGCCGGTGACACCGACACGTCATTCCTGAACAAGCACGGCCTGGACATCCTTGCCAAACCGCTGGCTGATGAGGCGGCGCACCAGTACTCGGCGCTTGCCGCGGCACTTGCCGACGCGGCCGCGAACCGGGCCTCGGCGGTAGCCTGCGCGGCCCTTCCAAGCGGCTGGCGCAATCTGGCGTCCGGCTTCCAGACCAAGGAATTCGCGGTCGGCGAGAGCGTCATCTCGGTGCGGTACCGCCTGACCCGGTCCGGCCTGGAGCTGGATGGCGACTGGCCATCCATTGATTTGGTCTCGGCGACACCGGATCATGTGGCACTCGTCATTGACGGCGTCCGCCGTGGATTCGACGTGTCCTTCTACGGGGCGACCGTGGACGTCGACTCCCCACTCGGTCCGGTGGCACTGGCGGTGGTGCCCCGATTCACCGACCCCAGCACCGAGGTGGCGGCGGGCTCGCTCATCGCGCCGATGCCGGGAGTGGTGCTGCGGGTGGGTGCCGCGGTGGGAGACACCGTCACCGCGGGTACACCCATTGTCTGGCTGGAGGCCATGAAGATGGAGCACACCATCGTCGCCCCCGCCGACGGCGTTCTAGAGATCCTCAATGTCGAACCGGGACAACAGGTCGAGCTCGGCACCGTACTAGCCCAGTTGGCCGCGGAGGCCAACACCGAAGGAGAGCCCACATGACGCAGACCAATCCGTACGTAGAGTCCGAAGAGCGCAAGGCGCTGCGCCAGGCGGTGGCCGCGCTCGCCGGCAGCTACGGCCACGAGTACTACCTGGAGAAGTCCAAGACCCACGCACACCTGAACGAGCTGTGGGATGAGGCAGGAAAGCTCGGCTTCCTGGGAGTGAACATTCCGGAGGAGTACGGCGGCGGCGGCGCCGGCATGTACGAGCTTGGGCTCGTGTTCGAGGAACTGTCGGCGGCCGGGTGTCCGCTACTGATGATGGTCGTCTCCCCCGCCATCAATGCCACCATCATCGCCCGCTACGGCACCGATGAACAGAAAAAGAACTGGCTGCCCTCGATGGCCGACGGCACCTTCACCATGGCGTTCGCCATCACCGAACCCGACGCCGGCTCGAACTCCCACAACATCATCACCACCGCCAAGCGCGACGGTGGCGACTGGATTCTCAACGGGCGCAAGGTCTTCATCTCCGGCGTCGACCAGGCCAACGCCGTGCTGGTGGTGGCGCGCACCGAGGAGGCCAAGACCGGCAAGCTCAAGCCGGCGCTGTTCGTGGTGCCTACCGACACCAAGGGATTCGAGTACACACCCATCGATATGGAGCTCACGCTCCCGGAACGGCAGTTCCAGGTGTTCCTCGACGATGTGCGCGTGCCGGGTAATGCGCTCGTCGGCTCCGAGGATGCCGCGCTGATGCAGCTGTTCGCTGGTTTGAATCCCGAGCGAATCATGGGCGCCGCCAGCGGGGTTGGCCTCACCCGGCTCGCGCTGAGCAAGGCCACCGACTACGTCAAGACGCGCCAGGTGTGGAAGACACCGATCGGCGCACACCAGGCCATTGCGCACCCGCTCGCCGAGATCAAGGTAGAGCTGGAGCTGGCCAAGCTCATGATGCAGAAGGCCGCCACCCTGTACGACCACGGCGACGACTGGGGCGCAGCGGAGGCGGCCAACATGGCCAAGTACGCCGCGGCGGACGTGGCCTGCCGGGCCGCCGACCGGGCTGTGCAGTCCTTGGGCGGCAACGGATTGACCTCTGAATACGCCGTGGCGCCGCTGTTGAACCTGTCACGCTTCGGGCGTATTGCCCCGGTGAGCCGGGAGATGATCCTCAACTTCGTCGCGCAGACATCGCTCGGCCTGCCCCGCTCGTACTAAAAGGAGACACCCCATGAGTGACACTCTCGTCCAGTACGAGGTGGACGGTCGCGCCGCCCGCCTGACGCTCGACTCACCGCATAACCGCAACGCGTTGTCCAGCGGCTTGGTGCGGCAATTGCGGGAGGGACTGCAGCGGGCCGCCGCCGATAAAACGGTGCGTGCCGTGGTGCTCACCCACACCGGTAACACGTTCTGCGCGGGCGCCGATCTGTCGGAGAGCTCAGCGGCATCATCCGATCCCCAGGATGTCGCCAAGGACCGGGCGGGCCAACTCACCGCACTGCTGCGCGACATCCTGGAGTTGCCGCTACCGGTCGTCATCGCCGTCAACGGCCATGTGCGAGCAGGTGGCTTCGGCCTCGTCGGTGCCGCCGATATCGCGGTGGCGGGACCCGACAGCACCTTCGCACTGACCGAGGCACGCATCGGCGTGGCGCCCTCGATCATCTCGTTGACGCTGCTGCCGCGGCTCACCGGCCGGGCCGCCGCGCGCTACTTCGTCACCGGCGAGAAGTTCGACGCACGGGTGGCCGCGGAGATCGGGTTGGTGACAAAGTCCGTCGACAGCTCCGAAGCAGTCGAGGCCGCGGTGACGTCGTTGGTCGATGACATCGCGCTCGGTTCACCGCAGGGGCTGGCTGAGTCCAAGAAGCTCACCACCGCGCCGATCCTCGCCGATTTCGATGCGCGTGCAGTCGAGTTGACGGAAACGTCGGCGCGTCTGTTCGTCTCGCCGGAGGCGCAAGAGGGCATGTTGTCGTTCCTCCAAAAGCGTCCTCCCGCCTGGCAAGTGTGAACCAGTCGGCACTACGCGTGTAGTGCGCTGAGCAACACGAATGAACCGCGTGCCTTTAAGCGCCGTTCGTCGTAGGCTCGGCGGTGATGAGCAACCTCCCTGAGCGGGTTACCGCATCGATGCGGGCCGCAGACGCCGATCGCATGCGTGTCGCGCAGCTGTTATCCGACGCAGCGGCGCAAGGGCGGCTGGAGCTCTCCGAATTCGAGGAGCGCCTCACCAAGGTGTACTCGGCAAACACATACGGTGAACTTGATCAGCTCAGCGCCGACCTGCCCGCTGTCGCTACCGCCCAGGTTCGAGGTAAAGACAGCAAGCCAGCACCATCAACGGTGCTGATGGCGATCATGAGTGGATTTGAACGACGGGGCCGCTGGAACGTGCCCGGCAAGCTCACTTCATTCGCGCTGTGGGGTGGCGGCGTGCTGGACCTGCGTTACGCCGACTTCACTTCCAACGAGGTCGAGATCCGCTCGTTCTCCATCATGGGTGGCCAGACGATCCTCCTGCCACCAGAGGTCAATGTGGATGTCCGGGGCGTCGCCGTGATGGGTGGCTTCGATCACTCCGCAAGCGGCACCGGGGTACAGGGCGCACCACATGTGACGGTCAAGGGGTTCTCACTGTGGGGCGGGGTAAACGTCAAGCGGAAGCGGCGCAAGCGGCGCGAGTCGATGGAAGAGCGCTGACAGCGTCGAAAGCACCGAAGCGCCACAGCGTATTCACAATCTGACGGCGCCGATCCACATCCAGTTCTGATGCCAGGACGGCATCAAGATCATCCAGGGTGAACTCGCCGGACAGCGCTAGGAGTCCGTCAAGATTCACCGCGCCGCCGAACGCTATGTCCCGGCCACGGGCCACCAGATGAGTCCGATCCGCACCGACGATTGATTGCACCACCGCGGGGTAGGCCCAGCCGAGCGGGACACCCGCAGGAGCATCGCCGATGCGCAAGGCCGCCACCTTAGGGGGCCGCAGATACCCGGCGGTGCGCTGTTTGGCCGCCGCCAGTTCCATGGTTGTCGCCAGCCCCGACATCGCTTCGGGGTCGCCGAGCGTGTTGAGCACCAGCCGGCGGAGGTCATCGAAGCTGCGCGGCTCGTGTGCTGCGTCCAGCCGCGCGCCGAGATGGTCGATCATCCAGTCCGAGAACGACTTCCGGATGTTGGGCGGGAAGAGTGTAACCCCCAGGAAGACAGAAGGGCCGGCATTGCGGAACAGGTGATAGCGCCCCCGGGGAATGCATATGAAGTCACCCGGAGTCAGGGTGTAGCGGTGCGCTCCGGGCAGCAGTCGGTCGAAGTCAAACGAGACCTTGCCCAACGACGGGTTCTCGAACAACTGGTGGTGGTCGATTCCATCGGCGGGCCACACCCAGAGTTCCTTCACACCGGGGCCCAGATGGAAGATCAGCGATGGCTCGTCATCCTTGTGTATCCCGAAGGGAGTCCACTCCACATCGGCGATAAACGTGTAGATATCGGCACCGGACACCAGATCTCGTCCCGGAACAAGGCTGCGCACCAAGGCCTGAGCGAACGCGCCAAGCCCCAGATCCCATGAGGAGACGTCGTTGATGGCGACGCATGCCGGACGGTCGCCGGCATTCTCGGCGAGCCATTCGGTCAACGGCTGCGCGCCTTGCAGTGCGGTGCGCGCAAGCCGCTCGGTGAGCTTGAAGTCGAATTCACTGCCCCGGAATCCGCGTATTCGCAACCCTTTTCCACCTGCGGCGGTCGCCGTAGCCACCGCCGCGGCGATCCGGCCGCTGATCACACTCGGGTCTGTAACCAATCCGGGAAGGAAGACCGTTTCCTCATACCCGGGGGCCCACTCCCGGACAAACTGACGCCAGCGAGAGTCTTCGACGAACACTATTTCGCCTCCATGGCTGCGTCCGGGCGTGCACAGCCGGGGGGACGACCATGCACGCCCGGCGTCCACTCTTAGTGGCTGGCAACCATTTCCGTTGTGGCAACGATCTCTTCGTCCTCGACAACGATCTCAACAGCGATTTCGCGCATGGCGGTTCCTTTCCTTCGAACGGTTAACTGCCGAACTCATCACAGGCACCGTGCTGGCATCCGTCGCGTGGAGCCACCGCGGTGGACGTACGCCCAGCCCACAGACGCCGTCACTAGATCAGTCGCGCGGTCGTGACCGAAAGTTCCCGCCCGGCTCGATTCACACCGGCGAGAGCTCCCATGCGCCGCTGCCGGTCAGCTGCAACCGCGACCGGTGGTGACGGTCGATCGTCGACCTGTGCCCCACGCTGACAACCACACAGTCGGGTAGCCGTTCTCGCACCAGCGCATACATCGCATCCTCCAGCCCCTCGTCCAGAGCCGAGGTCGACTCGTCGAGGAACACCACCGTGGGACGCACCAGCAGCACCCTGACGAAGGACACCCGCTGCTGCTCCCCCAGCGAGAGCACGGCGGCCCAGTCGGCTTCCTGATCCAGCCGCTCGGTCAGATGCCCGAGCGAGACATCGCGCAGCGCCTGCTTGAGCTCCTCGTCCGTAACATCTTCCACGGGAAGCGGATACACCACCGTTGCGCGCAGGTTGCCCAACGGCAGGTACGGCAGCTGCGGCAGGAACAGGGTCGCCCACCCGTCGGGGCGCTCGACCAGTCCGGAGGCCTGTGGCCACAGCTGCGCCAGGCTGCGCAGCAAGGTGGTCTTCCCACAGCCCGACGGGCCCTTGACCACGACACTGTCACCTGCGGTCAGCGTGAGGTTGAGGTCCGCGATCATGTCCAGCCCCTGCAGATCGCGGACCTGGACATCGGTGAGTATCAGGGCGTCGTCGGCGCCGGCCACATTGATCCGTGGCAGTTCGCGTGCACGATGATCGCTGTCGAGCATCTGATCGATACGCAGGAGCGCGGCCCGGTAGACGGTGAATTCGTCATAACTGTCGCGGAAGAAGGACATTGCGCCGCAGACGTTTCCGAATGCGGCGACGGTCTGCAGCAGGTCACCGACTTTGATCTGGCCGGTGAAGAATCGAGGCGCCTGCACGATGTACGGGATCATGCCGGTGGTCACGTCGCCGATACCGCGGTTCCATCCGTTGAGGCGCAGCTGGGCGTACACGATGCGCCACATGTTGGCGATGATCTCACCGAAACGTGAATGCAGTAGCCGGCGTTCACGTTCGCCGCCCCGGTAGAAGGCCACCCGTTCGGAGCTGTCGCGCAGCCGCACCAGCGCGTACCGGAAGCTCGCGCTGAACCGTTCGTTCAAGAAGTTCAGCCGCACCAGTGGACGGCCGATCCAGAATGCGATGACGGTCACCGTGATCGAGAACACGAACGCGATGAAGACCATGGCTCGGGGGATCTCGATTCCCCACAACAACAGTGGACCCGAGAGCTGCCACAGCACCCCGGTGAACATGACGATCAGCAGTGTCTTATTCACCGCACCGAGCGTCAGATCCACCGATTTGGTGGTGTGCGTCTCAATGTCGATCTGGATCCGCTGGTCGGGGTTCTCCACCGGAACATCCAGAAAACGGTTGCGGTAGAAGGCGTCCTTGCTCATCCAGTCGTCGACGAGCCGCGTGTTGAGCCACACCCGCCACCGGATGGCGAACACTCTGCGCAGGAAGAAATCCACCACCGTGTAGGTGACCGTGAGCACCACGAGAATGCCGCTGATCGCGAACGAGGTGAAGAACGCCTGCCGCGCGTCGGCCAGTAGAGCCGGGTTGTGGGTGACAAGCGCCTCCGAGCCAACCTGCAGCGCATTCATCAGGTCCTTGTACTGGTACGTGAAGATCACCGTCACGCGTGCCATGTACACCGTGTGCCACATGATGAATGCCAGCAATGCCCACGTGCGCCAACTGTCACGCCCCCGGAAGAAGGGCGCGTTGACTCGCCAGAATTGCTGCCCCCATTGGGTAAACCGGGCGATAGCGAAAGCCACCGCAAGGAATACCACCATGGTGACCGCCCAGGCTTGCAGCGTCCACACCAGAGAGCGCAATGGCTCGCCCGGCCAATCCAAACTGGGCTGAACCATCGGCTCTCCCTATCGTTGCGCCCTAATGGGCGAAGTGACGTGCTCCAGTGGTGTACAACGTGATTCCGGCAGCCTTAGCAGCATCGGTCACCAACTCGTCGCGCATGGAACCGCCCGGATGCACGATCGCTCGAACTCCGGCCTGCGTCAGCACCTCCAGGCCATCCGGGAACGGGAAGAAGGCGTCCGAGGCCGCTACCGCACCGGAGACGCGATCCCCGCCACGAGACACCGCCAGCTTGGCGGCGTCTACCCGGTTGACCTGTCCCATTCCGACACCGATGGTGGCACCGCCGGAGGCCACGACGATCGCGTTGGACTTGACGGCCCGCCCCACCTTCCAGGCAAACGCCAAGTCCGCCAACGTGTCCTCATCCACAGCGGTACCGGCCACCAATGTCCAGTTGGCCGGATCGTCACCCGCGGCGTCGAGCGCGTCGCGCTCCTGCACGAGCAGGCCACCGCTGATCTGTCGCCATTCGGTGTACCCGGACTGGGGCGGCGTCGCGCGCAGCAGACGCACGTTCTTCTTGCGGCTCAGCACCTCCACGGCGCCGTCCTCGTAACCCGGGGCCACAATCACCTCGGTGAAAATATCGGCGACCCGCTCGGCCATCTCCACGCTCACCTCGCGGTTGACCGCGATGACGCCGCCGAAGGCACTCAGTGGATCGCATTCGTGTGCCTTGAGATGCGCATCGGCGATCGAGATGTCCGATACCGCGATACCGCACGGATTGGCGTGCTTGATGATGGCGGCGCAGGCCTTGTCCTGGTCCCACGCGGCGCGCCAGGCAGCATCGGCATCCGTGTAGTTGTTGTACGACATCTCTTTTCCGTGCAGCTGCTCCGCCTGCGCCAGACCACGCCCCGCGGCACCGGTGTACAGGGCCGCCTGCTGGTGCGGGTTCTCCCCGTAACGCAGCACCGCCGAACGAGTCCACGTGCCGCCGATCCATGAGGGCAACTCGGCACCCTCGGGCTCCGCCACGGATGACAGCCAGCCGGCGACCGCCACGTCATACTCGGCGGTGTGTCGGAATGCCTTGGCTGCCAGAGTCTTCCGCGCCTCCAGGGTGAATCCCCCGGCATCGACCGCAGCCAGGACCGCACCGTATGAGGCGGGGTCCACGACCACCGCCACGCTCGGGTGGTTTTTGGCGGCGGCACGCACCATCGAGGGGCCACCGATGTCGATTTGTTCGACGCATTCGTCCTCGGAGGCGCCCGAGGCCACTGTGGCGGCGAACGGGTACAGGTTGACGACCACCAGCTCGAAGCCCTTGACGCCCAGCTCCTCGAGTTGGGTCAGGTGCTCCTCGCGGCGGGTGTCGGCCAAGACGCCGGCGTGCACATGCGGATGCAAGGTCTTCACCCGGCCATCCAGCACCTCCGGAAACCCGGTGACCTCTTCCACAGGTGTCACTGGAATTGACGCGGCAGCAATGGTTTTCGCGGTAGATCCGGTGGATACCAGTTCCACACCGGCGGCGTGCAGCCCGCTGGCGAGCTCTTCCAGTCCGGTCTTGTCGTAGACACTGATCAATGCCCGCTGTACGGGTCGCTGCGTACTCACTTGATGGAGGCCCTTCTTCCGTTCCAAATCAAACCTCTGGTGGCCACCGCGGCCAGCACATCTACCAGCAGCGTGCGTTCCACTACCTTGATACGTTCATGCAGGCTGGCCTCGTCGTCATCCCCGTGCACGGCGACAGCCTGCTGGGCAAGGATCGGCCCGGTGTCCATCCCGTCATCGACCAGATGCACCGTGCAACCGGTGACCTTGACCCCATGCGCCAGAGCGTCGGGGACGGCATGCGCGCCGGGGAACGACGGCAACAGCGCGGGATGGGTGTTAATGACCCGCCCCAAGAACTGCGAAAGAAACCGTGACCCAAGTATCTTCATGAATCCGGCCGAGACCACCAGATCGGGCCGGTGAGCGGCCGTGGCGTCGGTGATGGCGGCATCCCATTCTTCACGGGAGTCGTAGTCGGAGAGCCGCACGGTGTAGCTGGGCAGCTGCGCGCCGGTGGCGATATCGACGGCCGCGCATTGCCGGTCGGTGCCTACGGCGACGATCCGGGCCGGGAAGTCATTCGTAGCCGCGTCAAGCAGGGAGCGCAGCAGGCTTCCGGTGCCGGAGGCCAGGACCACGACGCGTGCCGGGGCAGATGGGGCGATCTCAACGGGCGACGTGGGCTCCGAAGAGCCACCCGCACGAGGAGAATCCGACACCGACACGCCGCTGAGCGTAGCCGGACTGGTCACTTGGCCTGTTCCGGAGGGTCGCTGGAGTCAGTCTCGGCTTGAGGTTGGGCCTGGGCCTCCGGGTCCGGTTCGGCCTCCACCTCCGGCTCGGATTCGGGTTCCGGCTCAGGCACCGGTTCGGGCTCTAGCTCCGTTTCCGGTTCCGGTTCGGGCTCCGACTCCGGCTCTGGCTCTGGCTCTGGCCGTGCCTTAGCCGGAAGACGAGTGGCTCCGCCCAGCATGAACACCGTCAACAGGCCGATGACCAGGAACCAGAAGAACACCCCAGGGCCGAACGTGCCCTGATCGATCCCCAGGCGTCCGAAGTTCCCCAGCTGCCCGCCGGCGAGCTTTCCGACGATCGCCAGGAATGTTGCCGCGAGCAATGCCGCCGCGACCACCTTGTGGATCGCCGTCGGCCACGGAACGGGTCGGCGCGCGCATTGCTGACCGACAGCCACCCCGGACACCGCACCGATGATCATCAGGGCCACCCACGCGGGACCAAGAGGTGGCGTGGGGACCGCTGCCAGGATCGGCACCGCCGGCAGCTGTCCACCGAAAACGGCGAACGCGCTAAAGGCCGCGGTACCCACGTTCGCGCTTGATCCGACCGCCAGTGCGCAGGCACCCAGAATGACGTTGGGCGCGTAGAGGATCGCCAACAGGGTCAGGCTCAGCTGACCCACAAAATCGTTGGTGACCGAGTACAGCTGGTCCATCGTCGCCCAGTGGACCACCAAAGAACCCGCGGTCACCGCCGCGGACAGTCCGAAGAGTGCGAGCACCCCGGCGACAGCGCCACGGACCGCGTCCATGGGCCATGACGGCAGCTGCAGGAGCGCCGCGAGCCGCCTGCCGACTCGCAGCAATACGCCGGCAATCGCACCGGCGGCGTGGACTCCCAGGACAGAACCGAATGCGCGCAAGGCATTCGGTGATTGCAGCTGCGTCAGCACCGTCGATGCGTCGTGAATGATCGCCAGCGATATCGCCGTCATCAAGAGCGGACCGGCCAGTGCCGAGGCGATCACCCACCGGATCACGTACCAGGAAGCTGTGGGTGCGATCGTCGAGGCGACCGTTCGGGCAACGCCCCAAACCATCGCCGCCGTCGGCAACAGCGGCAGCACCTCGATGACTCGCCCACCGATCGAGATGGGTACCAGGTGGGTGCCCAGCCACATGCTGGCCACCGCACCGAACGTCCCGGTCATGTCGCTGTTGGCAATTACCAACTGCACCAAGACGATTGCCGCAATGATGACCAACGCAACTGCTGACGGGCCAAAGGCAACCGTCAGCAGTGCGCGAGCCTGTGCGGGATTGGCGCGCGAGGTTTGATTCACGCGCCGATCACGGCAGTAAACACAGTCTTAATTGGAAGGACGCGAGGTGCCGAACAGATCGTCACCGCTGGCGGAGGACGAACCACTGCTAGCGCCCGCACCGCCCTGCTCGCCTCCGGGAGCCTGACCACTGGCACCACCGAAGGTCGGGTACTGCTGGGTCGGCTGCGAGGATCCGGCCTGCTGGGTCGGCTGCGCTGACGGCGGAGTGAAGCCGGAGCTGCTGAAGCCCTGCGGCGGGGTCGGGGGCGCAGACTGCGGCTGCTGCTGACCGTAGCCACCGTACGACGGCGGGGCGGCAGGCGCGGGCTGCTGCTGGCCGTATCCCTGAGCACCGGCCTGGCCGTAGCTCGGGGCGGGCTGCTGGCCGTAGCTCTGCTGCTGGCCGTACCCCTGAGCACCGGCCTGGCCGTAGCCCTGCCCCTGCTTGGGCAGTTGCTGCTGGGGCTGCTGCTGCGCCGGGGTGTAGTACTGGCTCTGCTGCGGCTGGTACTGGCTACCGAACGGATTGGTCGCGGGCGAAGCAGTCTTGGCCTTCACCACGCCGACCTCGCTGAGCAGGGCATAGACGGCGGCCGCGGCCTGCAGGCCGGACACCACGGCGAGCGTGATCAGGCCCCACCCGATACCGACCTCACCGAAGGCGGCCGCGAACGGATTGCCGAACAGACCGCCAAGGACAAAGAGGAATCCCACGATCGACAGGATGGCGACGGGCGCCTGCTTGTCGTCCTTGCCGGAGAGGAGCGAGACTCCCGCGGTCAGACCGGCGAGCAGTAGCGCGAACTGAGCGAAGCCGAAGACCGGCGACAGAGCCAGGAGGTCGAATCCGCCGAAGCTTCCCGACGTCCCCGAGCTGGCCTTCCCGGTGTAGAACGGCCCGAAGCCGGCAATGAAGCCGATCAGGCTCAGCACCAGGACACCACCGGGCAGGTAAACCCCTAGCGCGCCCGTGTTGGGCTCGGCCACAAAGGACGGGGTGCCGTACGGATTGGACGGCTGCGCGGGCTGGTATCCGGGCCCACCGGTCGAATACGTCATTACATCTCCTACATCACGGTTTCGGTCGTGGTCTCGGGGTGGATCGCCTCCACGCTACTGCACCGTTGCCCCGGCCGGGGCAAGGACAAGCCGAGACAAGGCCGAGGCACATCGGTTAGCTCAAAACCGGTACGCGATATTCGCTGTGGGTTTCCTGAGCATCGGCTGCCTCGATCTCGCGGACCAGTGGCAGCACCTTGGCGCCGAAGTATTCGATCTCCTCCTGGAAGTGCAGGAAGCCGCCCAGGATCAGGTCCACACCCCGGCGGCGGTAGGCGACGATCCGCTCAGCGATCTGTTCCGGGGTGCCGATGAGCTGGGTCCGGAATCCGTCGTTGTACTGCACCAGATCCTCGAACGAGGAGTCCGCCCACATGCCCTTCTTGTCGCCGGTGGCCGAGCCTGCCTGCTGAACGGCCGCACGGAAGCCCTCGACGGCGGGGCGATTGGCCTTCGCGACGATCTCCCGCAGGACCTCGCGCGCTTCGGCCTCGGTGTCTCTGGCGATGATGAAACCGTTGAGCCCGACGCTGACCTCGCGACCGACGGTGCGGGCGTGGTCGCGGACCTCCACGATCTGATCGGTGATGCCCGCGAAGTCCTTGCCGTTGGAGAAGTACCAGTCGGAGTAGAGGCCGCCGTTGCGCCGCGCGGCCGTGGAGTTGCCTCCCTGGAACAGCTCGGGCGTGTGAAGCGGCTTGGGCTTCAGCGTGAAGTCGTGGATCCGATAGAAATCGCCCCGGAAGTCGACGTCATCCTCGGTCCAGATCTTGCGCAGCACCTGGAGGAACTCGCCACTTCGGCGGTACCTCTCGTCGTGCTCCAGCCACGGTTCACCCAGGTGAGTGAACTCGTCCTTGAACCATCCGGAGACCACGTTGACGGCGAAGCGACCGCCGGAAAGGTGGTCGGCGGTTGCGCCCAGCTTGGCGAGCACGCCCGGCTGCCAGAGCCCGGGGTGGACGGCGGCGATCACCTTGAGGCGCTCGGTGGCCAGCAGCAGAGCAAGAGAGAAGCTGGTGGACTCGTGTTGGTATTCGGCGCCATAGCTGGCCTCATACCGCACCTGGGTGAGCGCGTACTCGAAGCCGTTGTTCTCGGCCGTGCGCGCCAAGGTGACGTTGTAGTCGTAACCCCAGTCGGTGCGCTGCTCGATGGTGCTGGTGACCAGGCCACCGCTGACATTGGGGACCCAGTACGCGAATTTGACGTGGTCAGATATCCGTTCGGTCGTCACGGAGTCATGCAAACAGCGAACCCCGCGGGCGGTCATCCGTCTTACTCACCGTGATCCGTTCCCCGCACCATTTGGGCCCCACCCTCGACAACAAAACTGGAACACGTTCTAATTGGTGGATGGACTACGGCCTCGTTCTGTTCACCAGTGACCGCGGCATCTCGCCGGACATCGCCGCCAAGGCCGCCGAGGACGGCGGGTTCAGCACCTTCTACGTGCCCGAGCACACGCACATCCCCGTTAAGCGCGAGGCCGCCCACCCCGGCACCGGCGGCGCGGAACTACCCGACGACCGCTACATGCGCACCCTGGACCCCTGGGTGTCCCTCGGCGCCGCGTGTGCGGTGACGACGAAGATCCGGCTCGCCACCGCAGTCGCGATCCCCGTCGAGCACGATCCCATCACCCTTGCCAAATCGATTGCCACCCTTGACCACATGAGCGGTGGCCGGGTCACCGTCGGTGTCGGATACGGCTGGAACACCGACGAGCTGGCCGACCACAACGTTCCCGCGGGGCGGCGCCGCACCATGCTGCGCGAGTACATCGAGGCAATGCGCAAGCTGTGGGAAAACGAAGAAGCCAGCTACTCAGGCGAATTCGTTAATTTCGGCCCCAGCTGGGCCTGGCCCAAGACTGTGCAGAAGCATGTGCCGGTGATCGTCGGCGCGGGCGGCACCGAGAAGAATTTCAAGTGGATCGCCAAGAATGCCGATGGCTGGATGTCCACCCCGCGCGACGAGGACATCACCGGCAAGATCGTGGCACTCAAGGCGGAATGGGCGGCGGCAGGCCGTGAAGGCGACCCGCTGATCTACGTACTGGCAGGCAAGCCGGACCCCGAACAACTCGCCGCCTGGCGCGAGCTGGGTGTCACCGAGGCGATCTTCGGGATGCCCGACCGCTCCGAGGAAGAAGTGCGGGCGTACATCGAGCGGTTGTCCGGGAAACTGGCCGCATTCGCCTAAGGCACCGAGAACGGCGGCAGCGCGGCGAACTTCTGCTCCACGCTGATGGTTGGTGTCACCCTTGCCACCCATCGCCGCAGGCGCGACAGTGGATGGTCAGGGAACCTGATGTCCCAACGTATTTCGTCGGCGATGTTGTACGGAATGCCCGGCTCCAGATCGGGTGCGTAGGGATGCGGCGGCCACATTTTCGACGACGGACCACCGGCCGCCAACAGCTCCTCGAGCACGGCCGCCTCGCGCACCCCGGTCACCGGCCCCTCCGCAAATGCCCCGCAGACCATCGCATACGAATGCGCGCGCGGAACAACTATCGAGGCCATGAAGGTGAGCCCCTGCTGGGCATCGGTTTTCGGAACCTTCACCACATAGAGCAGGCCGGGCAACGTATCGACGCCGACGATGTACGCCTCGATCACACCCGCACGGCGTTTGAGCACCGCCTCGACAAGCGCGCGGCGCACGGCGTTCAGATCGTCCAGTGGCACCGACAGGTAAGCGCCGCGCGAGTGGGAGACCCAGAACTGATCGCCCGTCGCCGGGTCGTACCAACCATCCTCACTCGGCACCAGTCCGGATGTGTCGAACGAGAGGTCCACGAATCGAGAAGATAGCCGCTGATCAGCGGTTCACAGGCAGCCTCATCCGATTGTTCATGCGTAAGTCACACAATCTCATTGAATGAAACCGAATATCGCCTGCCAGGAGATTCAGTGTCTTCAGAGGGGCGAATTACCCTGCCGCGGACCAAATTTCACCAAGGACAGGCCGAGCGCGAGCGCATACCGTACGCGGCGCCCAGGCCTGAATCAGCTGCACCAGGTATACGCTCGGCGAAACGACAAGGGCCCCAACCGGAAATCCGGTCGGGGCCCTTGCGTAAGAAGCCGTTACAGGCTCTGCAGGATCTCGCGAGCCAGCTTGGCGGTCTCGGACGGCGTCTTGCCGACCTTCACACCGGCGGCCTCAAGGGCCTCCTTCTTGGCCTGGGCGGTACCCGAGCTGCCGGACACGATGGCGCCGGCGTGCCCCATGGTCTTGCCCTCGGGGGCAGTGAAGCCCGCGACGTAGCCGACGACCGGCTTGGACACGTTGGCCTTGATGTAGTCGGCCGCGCGCTCCTCGGCGTCGCCACCGATCTCACCGATCATGACGATGATCTTGGTCTCCGGGTCCTTCTCGAACGCCTCGATGGCGTCGATGTGGGTGGTGCCGATGACCGGGTCGCCGCCGATGCCGATAGCGGTCGAGAAACCGAAATCGCGCAGCTCATACATCATCTGGTAGGTCAGGGTGCCGGACTTGGACACCAGACCGACCGGACCGGTGCCGGTGATGTTGTTGGGGGTGATACCCACCAGGGCCTCGCCGGGGGTAATGATGCCGGGGCAGTTGGGCCCGATGATGCGGGTCTTGTTGCCCTTCTCGACGTTGTAGGCCCACGCATATGCGCTGTCCTGCACCGGGATTCCCTCGGTGATGACAACCAGCAGCGGGATCTCGGCGTCGATGGCCTCAATGATCGCGTCCTTGGAGAACGCGGGCGGCACGAAGGCGATCGACACGTCGGCGCCGGTCTCCTTGATGGCCTCGGCCACACTGCCGAACACCGGCAGCTCGACATCGTTGCCGTCGGCGTCCTTGTGCGACACGGTGGTTCCGGCCTTGCGGGCGTTGACGCCACCCACGACCTGGGTACCGGCCTTGAGCATCAGCGCGGTGTGCTTGGTGCCCTCACCGCCGGTGATGCCCTGGACGATGACCTTGGATTCTTTGTTCAGGAAAATGGACATTGATTCAAGCTCCCTTACTTGCTCGCCAGCTCGGCGGCCTTGTCGGCACCGGCGTCCATGGTCTCGGCCTGGATAACCAGCGGATGATTGAACTCGGCCAGGATCGCCCGTCCTTCTTCGACCTTGTTGCCGTCGAGACGGACCACCAGCGGCTTGCTGGCCGTGTCACCGAGGGTCTTGAGGGCTCCGACGATGCCGTTGGCAACCGCATCGCATGCGGTGATGCCACCGAACACGTTCACGAAGACGCTCTTGACCTGCGAGTCGCCCAGGATGACGTCGAGACCGGCGGCCATCACCTCGGCCGAGGCGCCACCGCCGATGTCCAGGAAGTTGGCAGGCTTCACGCCGTTGTGGTTCTCACCGGCATAGGCGACCACGTCCAGGGTGGACATGACCAGACCCGCGCCGTTGCCGATGATGCCGACCTGGCCGTCAAGCTTGACGTAGTTGAGGTCGTGCTCCTTGGCCTTGAGCTCCAGCGGATCGGTGGCGTCCTTGTCCTCGAACTCGGCGTGGCCGGGCTGACGGAAGTCGGCGTTGCCGTCCAGGGTCACCTTGCCGTCCAGCGCCAGGATCTGGTTGTCGGGGGTGCGCACCAGCGGGTTGACCTCCACCAGGGTGGCGTCCTCACCGACGAACACTTCCCAGAGCTTCTGGATGGTCACCGCGGCGGAGTCCAGCACCTCGGCGGGCAGCTTGCCCTTCTCGGCGATCTCGCGCGCCAGAGCCAAGTCAACGCCCTTGACCGCGTCGACCGGCACCTTGGCCAGCGCGTCGGGGTTCTCCTCGGCGGTCACTTCGATTTCCACGCCACCCTCGACCGAGCACATAGCCAGGTAGGTGCGGTTAGCGCGATCCAGCAAGAAGGAGATGTAGTACTCCTCGGCGATATCGCTGGCCTCGGCGACGAGGATCTTCTTGACGATGTGGCCCTTGATGTCCAGGCCCAGGATGTTCTCTGCGTGAGTGAAAGCGTCATCAGGAGTGGCGGCGTACTTCACGCCACCGGCCTTGCCACGTCCACCGACCTTGACCTGTGCCTTGATCATCACTGGCTTGCCGATTTCCTCGGCGATCGCCTTGGCATCCTCGGCGGTGGTGGTAACCCGGCCCGGCGTCGTCGGCACGTTGTGCTTAGCGAACAGCTCCTTGGCCTGGTACTCGAATAAATCCATCTAGCTAGCCCATCTTCCTCGTCGAACGTCGGGTCGGCACTATTGCACTAGGGACTGTAGCCAAGGCCACAGCGAGGCCCCTCACTACTTCTGAGTAAGTGGCCGAATTCACCACCTGGTCACCCGCAGAATTCACCCGCTGGCCACCCGCTGGCAGGACTCGAACGCATCTGTAACCGGTTTCAGTTCGGTCACAAGGGGTCGCCATACGGCCGTGATCTGTGGTGAGGTAGCCCCGGCGAGATTCGGCAACGATGCCCGGGCTCGGGAGCCCTATCAGCGACTTCGTGACACAAGTCACATTTATATGCGTTTCCACGCATTGAGTTGCGACTCCCCTTGCCCAACCGTTACCTTCTCTTGGGTTAGATCACGTTTTGGTCACGCTAGGTCGTGACGCCGAACGGAAGACTGGCAGGGTTTTGACACAGCATCGAACGACACGCACGCGTGGTGGTCGGAGCACGGCACCGACCGAGAACGAGATCACCAACATCGTGCCGATCGACGAGTTCGGCCTGAGTGACGCGCTAGAGCGCCCAGAGCTCGAGGACTACGACGTCTACGAGGACGCCCCAGAAGAGGGCGCCGAGGCCGAGCAACAGACCGCTCTCGATCAGATCGAGCAGGACTGGGAAGAAGACACCGACGAGTCCGATCGGATTCGCGCCTCCATCGAGGCCACCGCGGACTGGTTCGCCGCCTCCGCGGCACGCACCAGAGACCCCCGTGACACTCCCACCGACAAGCTGCCCCGGATCAGCAGCGGAGGCGTGCACCGCCGCCGCGAAATTGGTCAGGTAGGCAAGACACGCATCGCCCTGGCGGCCATGGCCGCCGGTGCCGCTGCCGCCGCCGGATATACCGCGCTCAGCGAGCACGATGCCGCGACGGCCGCTGATCACCACAGCCTTGCGCTGGGTAGCTCCGCAGCGGTGATGGCCGCCCACGGACCGCAGTTAATCTCCGCTCCGCTGGCCACCGACGCCTCGGTCACCGATGAGCAGCTGGCGAAGGCCACCGCCTTCGCTTCCGAGCGGGCGGACCGCGAGAAGCGTCTGCTGGCTCCGCGCTTCGTGATGCCGACCAACGGAACCTTCACCTCCGGCTTCGGATACCGCTGGGGTGCGCTACACGGTGGCATCGATATCGCCAACAGCATCGGCACGCCGATCGTGGCCGCGGCCGACGGCGTCGTCATCGCGACGGGCCCGACCGCCGGTTACGGCGCCTGGGTCAAGATCCGCCACTCGGACGGCACCGTGACCCTGTACGGCCACATCAACACGTGGGAAGTATCGGTGGGTCAGCGCGTGATGGCGGGCGATCGCATCGCCACCATCGGTAACCGCGGTAACTCCACCGGCCCGCACCTGCATTTCGAAGTGCTACTGGGTGGTTCGCAGCGCATCGACCCGCAGGGCTGGCTGGCCAACAAGGGCATCACCTTCAGCCGCTTCGGCGACTGATACACAGCTTTCAACACCGGGTGTGAGCATCGAGGCTCACGCCCGGTGTTTTTTGTTCTAGAGCTTCTGGACGGGCGCGAAGTTGTGCATCAGCTTCACACGTCCGTCACTGCCGAAGTCGATAAGCGATGTGGCACTCTCGCCGACACCGGTGACCTCCATGACCTTGCCCAGCCCATACTTGTCATGACTCACGCGATCGCCGGGCTCCAGCACCAGCAGCGGCTTGGTGCGCTTCTTGGAGGGAGCGCCCAACGAACCGCCGCCACCGCCAAATCCTCCGCGCGATCCGCTGGACCCGTAGCCACCGCCGCCGTAGCTTCCGGAGCCCGTCGCGATACGGCCAGGCAGCGGGTCGGTGCGCCGCCAGTCGATCAGGTCTTGTGGAATCTCTTGCAGGAAGCGCGATTCCGGGTTCATCATGGGCTGCCCCCACGATGAACGCACCTTGGCCCGGCTCAGATACAGACGCTGGCGGGCGCGCGTGATCCCGACGTAGGCAAGCCTGCGTTCCTCGGCCAGCTCCACAGGATCTCCCAGGGCACGCATGTGCGGGAACATGCCGTCTTCCCAGCCGGTCACGAAGACCACCGGGAACTCCAGCCCCTTGGCCGTGTGCAGGGTCATCATCGTGACCACACCGGCGGTGGATTCGGGCAGCTCGTCGGCATCGGCCACCAGCGATACCCGTTCCAGGAACGCCTCCAGGCTTCCCGGGGGCGCGCCGACATCCTCGTCGTCGACCGGCAGATCCTCACCGGCCGCCTGGGCGTTGGCCGCATCAGCACTGAATTCGTGTGCAACACTGACCAATTCATTGAGGTTGTCGAGTCGCGCCAACTCTTGCGGGTCGCTGCTGTTCTCCAACTCATATCGATATCCGGTGTGGTTGAGCACGGCGTCAACCACATCGCCGATATCGGGCAATGCCCCCGGGTCAGTGCGTAACGTGGCGCGAATCTCGTCGAGCATGTCCATGAAGGCGGCAATTGCCTTCTCGGAGCGAGAGTTCAGCATCGCAACCTTGCCTGCCGCGGCGTCTGCGAGCGCTTCTCCGAAACCAATGCCCGCGGTTTCGGCGTGCACGGCCACGCACGCCTCGGCCCGGTCACCGATACCCCGGCGCGGGGTATTGAGGATTCTCCGCAGGCTCACCGCATCACCCGGATTGGTCAGCACTCGTAGGTACGCGACGATGTCGCGGATTTCCTTACGCTCGTAGAACCGCACTCCCCCAACGACTTTGTACGGAATGCCGGTTCGAATGAAAATCTCTTCAAGCGACCGGGAGTTGTTGTTGGTGCGATAGAACACCGCGACGTCGCCGTAGTTGGCGTCGCTGCGATCGAAAAGTCCGTCGATCTCCCGGGCGATGAACGACGCCTCGTCGTGTTCGTTGTCCGCGACGTAGCCCACGATCAGCTCGCCCTCACCCGAATCAGTCCACAACCGCTTCTCTCTGCGGTTGGTGTTCTTGGCGATAACAGCGTTGGCGGCACTCAATATGTTCTGCGTGGATCGATAGTTCTGTTCCAGCAGAATGGTTTTCGCGTTGGGGTAGTCGCGCTCGAATTCCTCGATGTTGCGAATCGTGGCACCGCGGAACGCGTAGATGGACTGGTCGGCGTCGCCCACCACGCACAGCTCCGCCGGTTCCGGGCTGTCCGGATCAACCGTGCGGTCCACGTGAGCACCCACTAGTTCGCGGACCAACACGTACTGGGCATGGTTGGTGTCCTGGTACTCGTCAACCAGGATGTGCCGGAACTTGCGGCGGTAGAACTGCGCGATCTGCGGGAACTGCTGCAGCACGGCCACGGTTTCACCGATGAGGTCGTCGAAGTCCAGGGCATTGGCCGCACGCAGGCGCCGCTGATATTCGCCGTACACGTCGGCGACGATTCGGCGCAGCTCACCGGCATCGTCGTCGATGCTGAGGTTGGCCACCGCCTGCTCCGGTGAGATGAGCTCGTTCTTCAGGTTGGAGATGGCGGTGGCCAGCAGCCGTGGTGAGTAGCGCTTGATGTCCAGGCTCATATCGCGCCCGATCATCTGCAGCAGTCGCCGGGAGTCATCGGAGTCGTAGATCGAGAAGTTGGAGTTCAGTCCGGGCAGCAGAGAAGCCTGGTTCCGCAGGATGCGCACGCAACTGGAGTGGAAGGTCGAGACCCACATGGAGTTGGCACGTCGGCCCACGAGGTTCGCCACGCGCTCGCGCATCTCGGCGGCGGCCTTGTTGGTGAAGGTGATGGCCAGGATCTGACCTGGGCTCACGTCGCGCTCGGCCAGGAGGTAAGCGATGCGACGGGTCAACACCGCGGTCTTCCCGGACCCGGCGCCGGCGACGATCAGCAGCGGCGACCCCTGGTGTGCGACGGCGGCCCGCTGCTGCGGGTTCAGGCCGTCGAGCAAGGCGTCGCTGTGCGAGCTCGAGTCGCTGGGCATGTCGAAGAGCGCGGGCTCGGGAAGGGCCGATGAACCGCTGGAGCGAAGAGAATCAGGTGTAGCCATGACCGATCTAACTTACCGCTGACGAGGGACAATCTTGGCCTGATGCTCTTCGCATCGGCGTTCGTCGCATGTCAGCTACACTCTTTGATGTGCTTGACCACCACGAGCGATTTTTTTACGGGTACCGGACTCCGGTGCCCGTGGTCTAGCCGATTCACGAGCCCCGCAGTCCGCTACCGGACTACGGGGCTCCTCTCTTGTGAGGCCGGATTCCGGGGCGGCATTGCGGATCGAACCGCTCCAAGAGAAAGTGTGAGACAGAATGACTACTCAAATGACCGAGAACGCCGCCAACAACGCTGCCGAGTCCGTGCCGGACATCGATGAGCTGCGCAAGGAGATCGACCGGCTCGACGCGGAGATCCTCGCCGCGATCAAGCGCCGCACCGAGGTCTCCCGCGAAATCGGCAAGGCCCGGATGGCGTCGGGTGGCCCGCGCCTTGTGCACAGCCGCGAGATGAAGGTTCTTGAGCGCTTCAGCGAACTGGGCCAGGAAGGCCATACTCTGGCCATGCTGCTGCTGCGTCTGGGTCGCGGCAGATTGGGACACTGATCCGGCGCATCCCGGCGGGGATCGGCGATGAGGGAGGGATCCGTTGAGCGACCAAGACAAGGGTGCGGGCAAGCCTGATGCCGCGGACGACGTCGCCGCGGACAAGCCCATCCCAGAGGACGGCACGACCGGGGATGCAGACCGTGAGCCGGTGGACTATGAGCTGGAGGCGGCCGTGGCCGCCGAGCGAACGCCCACGCGCCGGTTCGTCGCCAGGCATGCCACCAAGATTGTCATCGGGGTACTGGCGGTCTGCCTTGCCGCGGTGACGGCGGTTGCGGCGGGCCTCTGGGTCGAGAACAACCGGACCATCGAGGACACGCCCCAGTCTCGGCCGACCGTCAAGCTCGGTGTCCCTCTGGTGAACCCTGCGGCGCCCAGCACTAGCACGACGACGACCACGACGAAGTCGCGGACCCGCATGAGCAGCGTCACCACCAGTTCCCCCAGCACGTCTACCAGCGGCGCAGCCTCTAGCTCTGCCACGACGACCACTGCCACCGCCACGACGAGCACGGGGACGGCCACCACCAGCATCTCGGTACCGGGCCCCACCACGTCGTCGGTGCCGCGCGAGGGCACCAAGGAGGAGGAGCGTGAGCTGACGAACGTCCTCAAGGCGTTCTATGCCGCGCTGGGCGCCAAGGATCTCGACGTGCTCAACGCCCTGTCCTGCGTGAAGATCACCGACGAGGACCTCCAAGGCCAGCCCGATGATCTGAAGATCAACGTGGACAAGGTGGAAAAGACGGTCGTGAACGGCGATACCGCCTCCTCTCGGGTGACCATTACCGCGTCGGCTGGCGGGAAGACCGAGACCAAGACCGGTATCGCCGGGTTCGCCCGGATCAGCAGTCGATGGGTGACCTGCGCCAACCAGTAGGCAGCACTGCGCCGTCCCAGCCCCACTACTAGGCTCGGTCGCATGACACTCGCAGCGGCGTGGCAGGCACTGGAAACTCATCACAAGCAGATCGCCTCCACCCACCTTCGAGAGTTCTTCGCCGACGACCCGACCCGGGGAAGCGACCTGACCGTGACGGTCGGTGACCTGTACATCGATTACAGCAAGCACCGCCTGACTCGCGAAACCCTTGCACTGTTAGTCGATTTGGCCAAAGCGGCCGATCTCGAGGGGCGCCGCGATGCGATGTTCGCCGGTGCGCATATCAACACTTCCGAGGACCGCGCGGTCCTGCACACGGCGCTGCGCCTGCCGCGCGACGCGCAGCTGGTGGTCGACGGGCAGGACGTTGTCGCCGATGTACATCAGGTGCTCGATGCCATGGGCGACTTCACCGACCGGGTGCGCAGCGGCGAGTGGGCCGGGGCTACCGGGCAGCGCATCACCGCCGTCGTCAACATCGGGATCGGCGGTTCGGACCTGGGGCCGGTGATGGTCTACCAGGCACTGCGACACTATGCCGACGCCGGAATCTCGGCGCACTTCGTCTCCAATGTCGACCCCGCGGACCTGGTGGCCACACTCGCCGGCCTGGACCCGGCGACAACGCTGTTCATCGTTGCCTCGAAGACGTTCTCGACGCTGGAGACGCTCACCAACGCGACGGCGGCACGGCGCTGGCTCGTGGACGCACTCGGTGAGGATGCCGTCTCCAAGCACTTCGTGGCCGTCTCCACCAATGCGAAGCTGGTGTCGGAGTTCGGAATCGACACCGCGAACATGTTCGGCTTCTGGGATTGGGTCGGCGGCCGCTACTCGGTGGACTCGGCGATCGGCCTGTCCGTCATGGCGGTGATCGGGCGTGAGGCATTCGGTGAATTCCTGGCCGGGTTCCATACCGTTGACGAGCACTTCCGCACCGCACCCCTGACGGAGAATGCGCCGGCGCTGCTGGGCCTCATCGGTCTGTGGTACTCGAATTTCTTTGGCGCACAGTCGCGTGGAGTGCTTCCCTACTCGAACGACCTGGCACGCTTCGCGGCCTACCTGCAGCAACTGACCATGGAATCCAATGGCAAGTCGGTGAAGGCCGATGGCGCGCCCGTGACCGTCGATACCGGCGACATCTATTGGGGTGAGCCCGGAACCAACGGTCAGCATGCCTTCTACCAACTGCTGCACCAGGGCACCCGGTTGATTCCGGCCGACTTCATCGGCTTCAGCGAGCCCACCGACGATCTGCCCACCGCCGACGGCACAGGCAGCATGCACGACCTGCTGATGAGCAACTTCTTCGCGCAGACGCAGGTGCTGGCCTTCGGCAAGACCGCCGAGGAGATCGCCGCCGAAGGCACCGCGCCTCATGTCGTACCTCACAAGGTGATGCCCGGAAACCGGCCCAGCACAACCATTCTCGCCAACAAGCTGACCCCCTCGACCGTAGGACAGCTGATCGCGCTCTACGAGCACGAGGTGTTCACCGCGGGGACGGTCTGGGGTATCGACTCCTTTGACCAGTGGGGTGTGGAGCTGGGCAAGAAGCAGGCCATCGCCCTGCTGCCGGTCATCACCGAAGACGCATCCCCGGCCCAGCAGACCGACAGCTCCACCGACGCGCTGGTGCGCTACTACCGCGAGGCGCGGGGCCGCACGCGCTAGGTTGCGGCGACGATGACCACCAGCGCCTGCGTCTTGGATATGCGGCGGATCCGGTGGGTCCGGGTGGCGTCGAGGTAGGCGCTGTCCCCTTCGTCGAGGACATAACTGACGTCCTCACACTGCAACTCGATCGACCCGCGGTGCACGAATACGAACTCCTGCCCCTCGTGGGAGGACCTGTGTTCGGCAAACTCCGTGGACGGGCTGGCCAGGAACGGCGTCATGATCTTGCCGAGCATCTCGGTGCTCAGTGCGTGGAACTTGCTGTCATCCCATTCATCGGCGCCGCGATCCACCACCACGCGGGACTCATGGGCGTCGTTGGTGAACAGCCGGCTGACGTCGACCTCAAGCGCCTGAGCGATGCGTATCGCAACGGATACCGATGGCGTGCTGTGCTCTCGCTCAACCTTCGATAGGTAGCTCTTGGTCAGACCGGTGCGGTTGCCCAGCTCTTCCAAGGTCAGGCCGCGTTCCCGGCGCAGCGCACGAACCAGCGATGTCATGGGGCCAGTGTGACACGAAGGTTCCTATTCGCCACCGATGACAAACCCGATACAACACTGTTGACCATATGACACTTTGTGTCATATGGTGGTGGTCGAACAGCCCGAGACCAGAAAGGAGCACGGAAAATGGCCACCACACTTCAGGACACCAAGTCGGCTCTGATGAATCGCGCCGAGCGCAGCATGGAGACGCACTTCTCCGACTCGGAATGGACCACACGACAGAAGGTCGCACTCACCTGCCGCGCACTGTTCGATCGGGGGCATGATTCCGGCCTCGCCGGACAGATCACCGCACGCGCCGAAGAACCCGGCACCTTCTACACCCAGCGGCTCGGACTTGGATTCGACGAAATCACCGAGGAGAACCTGTTACTGGTCGACGAGGATCTCAACGTTCTCGAAGGCTCGGGAATGGCCAACCCCGCCAACCGTTTCCATAGCTGGATCTACCGGGCCCGCCCCGACGTGCAGTGCATCGTGCACACTCACCCGTTCCATGTCGCGGCGCTGTCCATGCTGGAGACACCGCTGGTGGTGTCGCAGATGGATATCGCCCCACTGTATGACGACTGCGCCTTCCTGCCCGACTGGCCGGGCGTGCCCGTCGGAAACGAAGAGGGCGAGATCATCTCGGCCGCGCTGGGAGACAAGAAGGCGATACTGCTCGCCCACCACGGCCATGTTGTCGCCGGCGCCTCCGTCGAAGAATCCTGCTCGCTGGCAGTGCTGATCGAGAGGGGAGCAAAGCTGCAGCTCGCCGCCATGGCAGCGGGAACCATTGCCCCGCTGCCCGACCGGCTGGCCCGCGAGGCGCACGACTGGACGCTCACCCCCCGGCGCAGCATTGCCAACTTCGCCTACTACGCCCGCACCGCGCTCGCCAATCACCCTGCGACCCTGAGGAAGACCGCATGACATCCACGCCACAGTTTCACGGAATCATCGCCTACCCCGTCACCCCCTTCTTCCCCGATGACACCGTGGACACCGATCGGCTCGCCGAACTGGTGTCCCGGCTCGTCGAGGACGGGGTCCACGCCGTCGCGCCATTGGGCAGCACCGGCGAATCCGCCTATCTCGAGGAGCGCGAATTCGACTCCGTGGTCGACACCACCGTCGCCGCCGTCAACAAGAGGGTGCCCGTCATCGTCGGCGCCTCGGATCTGACTACCGCCAACACCATTCGGCGGGCCCGGCATGCCCAGCAGGCCGGGGCCGATGCGGTGATGGTGCTACCGGTCTCGTACTGGAAGCTCAGCGACCGCGAGATCGCACAGCACTACGCCTCCGTGGCGGCGGCCATCGATATTCCGGTAATGGCCTACAACAACCCCGCCACCAGCGGCGTGGACATGAGGCCCGAGCTCTTGGTCTCGATGTTCCGCGACATCGACAACTTCACCATGGTCAAGGAGTCGACGGGCGACCTCAACCGAATGCTCGGCATTCAACGCCTCAGCGACGGACAGCTGCCCTTCTACAACGGCAGCAACCCACTGGTGCTCGACGCTCTCAACGCGGGCGCTTCCGGATGGTGCACCGCTGCACCGTGTCTGACACCGCAGCCGTGTCTGGATCTCTACGAGGCGGTACGCGCCGGGCGCCATGATGACGCCGCATCGATCTACAAGGGACTCAAGCCGCTGCTGCAGTTCATCGTCGCGGGCGGCTTGCCGACAACCGTCAAAGCCGGATTGGAACTGCAGGGGCGCGCCGTCGGCAATCCGAGACGCCCGCTACTGCCGCTGGATTCCGAGGGTCGCGAGACGTTGAAGGGCATCCTGGCGTCGACTTCTTAATGATAATGGTTATCATTATCATGTGACCACAGCCCAGCTCTTACCCGTAACCGTGCTCTCCGGATTTCTCGGAGCCGGAAAAACCACCCTGCTCAACCACATCCTTGCCAACACCGAGGGGCGCCGCGTCGCGGTGATCGTCAACGATATGAGCGAGGTGAACATCGACGCCGCCCTCGTTGCGGGCACCGGACACCTGGACCGCACCGAGGAGCGGCTCGTCGAACTCACCAACGGCTGCATCTGCTGCACCCTGCGTGAGGATCTGATCGAAGCCGTCGGAAACCTGGCCCGACAGAACCGATTCGACCAACTCGTCATCGAATCGACCGGCATCTCCGAACCCATGCCGGTGGCCGCCTCGTTCACCTGGGAATTCGAGGACGGAACGAGCCTCGGGCAGGTGGCCAAGCTCGACACCATGGTGACGGTCGTCGATGCTTCCACCTTCCTGCCCGAGCTGGCCCGCGGCGAGGCCCTGGCCGACCGCGATATGGCCGCCGCCGACGGGGACGCCCGGTCCATCGCCGATCTGCTCACCGATCAGGTGGAGTTCGCCGACGTTCTGATCCTCAACAAGGTGGACCTGGTGAACGAACGGACCCTCGGGATGGTGGAGACACTGTTGCGCCGCCTCAATCCCACCGCGACGATCGTGCGCTCCACCGGCGGCTCCGTCGACCTCGATCTCGTACTACAGACGGGATTGTTCGACCCCGAGCTGGCCGCCCAGGCACCGGGCTGGGACGAGGAAATCGCCGACGGGCACACGCCCGAAACCGAGGAATACGGCATCAGCAGCATGACCTTCCGATCGGACCGGCCGTTTCATCCCCAACGCCTCAACGCGGCGCTGGAAGCGCTGCAAGGACTGTTGCGCAGCAAGGGATTCTGCTGGATCGCCAGCCGCCCCGACATCGCGGCGATCTGGTCGCAGGCGGGACCGAACCTAACAATCGAACCCGCTCAGTTCTGGCGCAACACCGAGGTCGCACCGGGGCAGGAGATTGTCTTCATCGGCGTGCGGCTGGACCGGCCGCGTGTGCAGCATCTCCTGGAATCCGCGCTGCTCACCGATGATGAGCTCGCCGGCGGCCCCGAGACGTGGCACAGCTTCCCCGATCCCCTGCCGACCTGGGGTGTCATGCACGCCCACTAACCCCGGCGGCTCATGGCGGCCTTTTTGGCGCGGTTCCCGCAGGTGTTCATGTTGCACCAGCGCCGATTGTTGGCACGGCTGGTGTCGACGTAGAGGCCATGGCACTGCCCATCCGAGCATGACTTCACCCGATCGCGATCGGGCCCACCCAGTGTCTCAATGGCATCGGCGGCAATGATCGACAGTGCGTCCGCGACACACTCGCCCTGCCAGATTGCCTCGTCGTTCTCGAACAGCCGGTACGCCTTTCCATTTCGGGAGAAGGCGTTCAACGTCCGGGCCGCCGCCGGTGCGATCCTGCCGCCGCCAGCGACCTGCGCACCCGCACGGTGGATGGTCTCGCGAAGCTCCGTCGCAGCCGCCAGTTCCTCCTCCGTCAACGACTCGCCCGAGAAACTCAATCCGTTGGCCTGCAACCACAGCCCCAGCCGCCCCGGATTGGTGAGCCGCTCGCTTGCCGCCCCGGCGCGGTCGAAAACCGTCGCGGTGAAACGGAAGGCCAGCACCGCGTTGTCCAGCCGAAACACCACGCGAGGATCCTCTGCCATGTGAACCACACTAACCGGTTCGACAAGGTATCGATGATGCCTTACGGTAGAACCGTCTAAACCGGTTCATTGGAGGAGAGATGTCCGTCAATCACGTCGGGATTACCGTTCCCGATATCGCTGCGGGAATCGACTGGTATCGCGACGTGTTCGGATTCGAATGCGTCATGGGTCCACACACACTCGAACCCGGACCGGCCGGCGAGCTCCCACCCGGGCTGGACAGTCGATTCGGCCAGGCGCGCATGGCCGGCCTACAGACAAGAAACGGGGTGGGGATCGAACTCTTTGAATTCATCGATCCCGCCACGGATCCACGGCCTGACGTACCCGTCGAATACACCCGGCGCGGCACCTGGCATCTATGCCTCACGGTTCCCGACGTGGAGAAACAGACACACGCCGTTGCCGCGGCCGGTGGACGGGTCATCACCCCGCCACGCGCCGTCGTGGCCGGCCGACCATGGACCATGTCCTACCTCACCGATCCATGGGGGACCGTCATCGAACTGATGAGCCACGACTACACCGAGATCTTCACCAACTGGCCTACTGAAAAAGGAGCGCACCCGTGAGCACAATTGCCGTCATCGGACTCGGAGCCATGGGAAAGGCCATGGCACACAATCTTCTTCAGGCCGGACATGAAGTCTCCGTGTGGAACAGGTCTCCCGGCCCCGTCGACGAACTGTCGGCTGCGGGCGCTCGCCCACTCCGTTCCCCCGCACAGGCCTTCGGCTCCGCAGTGGTGTTCTCCGTGCTGGCCGACGACCATGCCGTAACCGAAACCCTTTTGACACCACAGATTCTCGGAGCAGCATCGGGAGCTTTGCATGTCAACCTTGCGACCGTCAGCACGCAACTGGCCGACCAAGCCACGGCACTGCATGCCGAGCACGGCGTGGGGTACATTGCCGCGCCGGTGTTCGGCCGGGTCCCTGTGGCACAGGCCGGGCAACTGCAGGTGTTGTCGGCGGGCGCCTCCGACCAAATCGACAGAGCACAACCATTCCTCGACGTCATCGGGGCGCGCACCTGGCGATTAGGCGATGTGCCTCGACAGGCCAATGTCGTCAAGATCATCGGAAACTTCCTGATCGCATCGGCCATTCAGTCGCTGAGCGAGGCCGTCAGCATGGCCGAACGATCCGGCGTGGACTCCGAACTGCTGATCGACTTGCTGACCAGCACCCTGTTCCAGGGTCCGGCATACAGCAGCTACGGCAAGCTCATCGCCACCTCCACCTACCAACCCGCTGGTTTCACAACCACTCTGGGACGCAAGGATGTCGGGCTGGCTCTCGACGTCGCGGCAGATACCGGCTTGCGACTGCCCTTCGGCGAGGTACTGCGAACGGTTCTCGATGAGGCGCTGGCCAACGGGCAGGCCGACCTGGACTGGTCCTCGATAGCCGATCTGCAGCGGGCGCGCGACGTGTAGCGACTATGGCATGATGTCCACAGGAAATGCCTCACGTACACAGGCGAATCGGACTGTCTTGTATGGAGGTTTCCTGTGGCTACATCATCTCTCGAACTGACGGCAAGTCGCCCCTTTCCCCCTCGACTAGGGCCCAAAGGCTCTCTTATCTACAGACTTGTTACCACCACCGATCACAAGCTGATCGGAATTATGTACCTCGTCACGTGTTTCGCCTTCTTCATGGTGGGCGGTCTGATGGCGCTGCTGATCCGCGCCGAACTCACCACGCCGGGGCTCGCATTCCTGTCCAACGAGCAATACAACCAGCTCTTCACCATGCACGGCACCGCCATGCTGCTGTTCTACGCAACGCCCATCGTGTTCGGCTTCGCCAACGTGGTGCTGCCATTACAGATCGGCGCCCCCGACGTGGCCTTTCCCCGACTGAACGCATTATCGTTCTGGCTCTTCTTGTTCGGCGCTCTCATAGCGATGGCAGGCTTCATTACCCCCGGCGGCGCCGCCGACTTCGGCTGGACCGCCTACACCCCGCTCTCCGATGCCATCCACTCGCCGGGTGCCGGTGCCGACCTGTGGATCCTGGGTGTCGCCGTCGGTGGCCTGGGCACCATCCTCGGTGCGGTCAACATGATCACCACCATCGTGTGCATGCGCGCCCCCGGCATGGTGATGTTCCGGATGCCGATCTTCACCTGGAACATCCTGGTCGTCAGTGTGCTTGTGCTGCTGGTATTCCCGCTGCTGGCAGCGGCCGCCATCGGGCTCGCGGCCGACCGGCACCTCGGTGCGCACATCTTCGATCCCGCCAACGGCGGTGTCCTGCTGTGGCAGCACCTGTTCTGGTTCTTCGGACACCCCGAGGTATATGTGTTGGCCCTGCCGTTCTTCGGTGTGGTGTCGGAGATCTTCCCGGTGTTCAGCCGCAAGCCAATCTTCGGTTACACCACGCTGGTCTTTGCAACCCTGGGCATTGGGGCCTTGTCCATCGCGGTGTGGGCGCACCACATGTATGCCACCGGCGCCGTGCTGCTGCCGTTCTTCTCCTTCATGACGTTCCTGATCGCCGTCCCGACGGGTATCAAGTTCTTCAACTGGATCGGCACCATGTGGAAGGGCCAGTTGACCTTCGAAACCCCGATGCTGTTCTCGATCGGTTTCCTGGTCACCTTCCTCTTCGGTGGTTTGACCGGCGTACTGCTGGCCGCTCCCCCCATCGATTTCCACGTCACCGACTCGTACTTCGTGGTGGCGCACTTCCACTACACGTTGTTCGGCACCATCGTGTTTGCCAGCTTCGCGGGCGTGTACTTCTGGTTCCCGAAGATGACCGGACGTCTACTCGACGAGCGCCTCGGCAAGTTCCATTTCTGGCTGACGTTCATAGGCTTTCATGCCACGTTCCTGGTGCAGCACTGGCTGGGCAATGAGGGTATGCCGCGCCGGTATGCCGACTACCTACCCACCGATGGCTTCACGGGGCTGAACGTCGTGTCGACGATCGGCGCGTTCATTCTCGGTTCGTCGATGCTTCCGTTCGTGTGGAATGTGTTCAAGAGCTACCGGTACGGCGAGGTTGTCACGGTCGACGACCCGTGGGGCTTCGGCAACTCCCTGGAGTGGGCCACCAGCTGCCCGCCGCCGCGGCACAACTTCTCCGAGCTGCCCCGAATCCGTTCGGAGCGCCCGGCATTCGAGCTGCACTACCCGCACATGTCCGAGCGCATGCGCGCCGAGGCGCACGTCGGGCACTAGCCCGGAACGTGGCCGCCGTCCGGCTCGTGTCCGAAAACAAAGCGGCGGCCGGTGATCTGCGCCGGGATGATGCGCACGTAATGCAGCTTCACGGTGGGTATCCACGGGTAGAGGCCACCCTGGTCGGCCTCATCGATGTCGGCCGACGAGTTCAGTACCTGTGCCGCACCACGCACCACGACACTCCAGCCACCGATGTCGTTGTGATCGTCCGCCTCGAACAGCACCTCATCGCTCACGACGGCACCGAAAAGCTTGGTGCCCTCGGCTGTCCGGAACAGCACGGTGCCACGTTGGGTCACAAAATTGATCGGGAAGATCTCGGGTCTTCCATCGATCACCACGACCAATCTTCCTAGCTTGGCGCTGGACAGCAGCGTCCAGCTTTCGTACTTTTCCAGCAGGGTCACGGGTTGCGAGTCGGGCGTCATGACTGCATGATCGCCGACCGCGGCGACCAGAACTAGATGCGAAAGTCACTATCTGAGGGCGGCAATCAGCACGTGAAAATCCTTGAGCCCGCGTGGATCTACTCCCATGTACGTCAGATAGGAAATGCCCAGTTCTTCGCGAAGCGCGATGATCCGCTCAATGAGCGCCCCTTTGGACCCGTGCAACAGCGTAGGAGAGGCGAGTAACTGTTCATCGGAATCATGCGGCCGGTAGACACGCATCAGCCCCAGATCCGGTGCGCGGTCAATCGCGACATCGAATATCCCTAAGTTCAGCTCCGGCGTGTCAGTGCGGTGACCGGCCGCGGCCAGCACGTACGCGGCACGTTCGGCGAGATCGGCGTTCGTCTTCGCATCGGAGATCGCAACGATATCGGCGTGCTGCGCCGCGAGTTTCAGGATCTTGTCCCCCTTGCCCGCAATCATGATCGGTACGGGAACCTGGACTGGCCGCGGCCAGTGCTGCGGGCTAGAAAGCAACCCCCGCAGCGCACCGAGAGCATCGGCGAGCTGCTGCACGCGTCCGGCGGGACTCAGGAACGGCACTCCCGCCGCCTCGTACTCCTGCTCGACATAACCGGCTCCCAATCCGATCTCGACGCGGCCGCCGGTGAGCCGGTCAATCGTGGCAATGTCGCGCGCAAGTAGACGCGGCGAATAGAAACCGGTAGTCAGTACGAAGCTTCCGACCCGGATGCTCGTCGAGGCACTCGCGGCGGCAAGCATCACCGGGAAGGGCGCACCCACACCAAGGTGATCGGGAACCACGACAACATCCACCCCGCAATCCTCGGCCTGACGCACCTGCTCGCGGATCTGAACAGGATCGCCATGGGAGATCAGATTCGTGCCAAACCGAAATCCGTGTCTAATCACCGAGATTCCCACCTCTCAAGATCTGGACCAAGCACTTGTTTGGTGTTATGCAGGTCTGAGGCTACCGGTTGCGAGGAGGCAATGACATGGTCTATCGAGTGGTCCAGTGGGCGACGGGCGAAGTGGGCAAGGCCGCAATCCGCGCGGTGCGCGCCCATCCGGAGCTACAGCTGGTGGGGTGCTGGGTGCACTCCCCGCAAAAGACTGGCGTCGATATCGGAGAGCTCATCGGGCAGGCGCCCCTCGGCGTCACAACGACCAACAGTCTGGAAGACATCCTCGCCCTGGACGCCGACTGCGTGATCTACAGCCCTCTGCTTCCCAATCCGTCCGAGGTTTCGGCACTGCTCGCCTCAGGAAAGAATGTGGTTACCCCGGTCGGTTGGTTCTACCCAGACAGTTCGGGCGTCGACCTGGATGCCACCGCGCGCCAGGCCGGAGTAACGCTGCACGGCACGGGAATTGACCCCGGCGGCATCACCGATCTTTATCCGTTGATCTTCTCGTCCATGACATCGGCCGTAACTTACGTGCGTGCTGAGGAGTACTCAGACATCCGCACCTATGGCGCTCCCGACGTCATCCGGCACATCATGAAGTTCGGCGGTACTCCCGAAGAAGCTATCAGCGGCCCCATGCCCAAACTGTTGGGCGGCGGGTTCAAACAGTCCCTGCGAATGATCCTCGATGGCATGGGTTTCGCAGAGGTGGAGATCCGGCCTAGCCTCAAGGTCGCCGTCGCCACCGCAGACATCGATTCTCCGATCGGCATCATCAAACCCGGATGCGTTGCCGGTCAGCAATTCTCGTGGGAGGCATTCGTAGGGGACGAGGCGGTCGCACGAATCGCCGTGAACTGGCTGATGGGCGAAGAACACTTGGAACCCGCCTGGTCCTTCGGCCCGACGGGCCCGCGCTACGAGGTCGAAGTGCATGGCACTCCCTCCTCATCGTGCACTATCACCGGCTTTCATCCCCACAGCGTCGAGGCCGGGCTCGTAGCCAACGAGGGCGTGGTCGCGACTGCAGCGCACTGCGTCAACTCCGTGCCGTACGTATGCAGGGCCGAGCCGGGACTCAAGTCATACCTTGACCTTCCGCTCATCGCGGGCAGGGCGCATCCTCGACTCCATCGGTGACCGATGGAGCCGAGGACAGCTCGTTAGGCAGCGTCCTTGTGGGATGAGCCGCCAGCTCCCGATCCCTCGGTCCCGCCGCTCTTCGACGGGCCGGAGGTCGCCGGTTTGGCCGCCTTCGACTCCCCGCCTGCCGGTTCACTCTTGTTACCGGTGCTCGCTGCGGGTTCCGGTTTGGACGGCGTACCCGTGATCTTCTGAACCGCGTCAGAGGCCTTCTGAAGCGCGGCCGAAAGGTGTTCCTTGACGCTCGGCACGCCGCGCGGGGTTTTGCCAGGCTCGGACTTGTTGCCGCCGCTCAAATCCGTTGCACCGTTCGCCTTGACCGGCTTGCTGGGCAGCGCAATGACCTTCGCCAGCGGTTTGTCCGCCGGAGCCTGAACGGCAGGACTCTTTACTTCCGGCACATTCGCCTCTGGCGCCTTTACTTCGGGCGACTTTACTTCCGGCGCAGCCGATTCATCGGTCTTGGTGGCCGGCTTGGCCGATCCGGCCGGCTTCTCCGTTGTCACCTCGGCCACCGTGGCAGTCGTCTTCGCCTCGATGACCTTCGCGTCGGAGAGCTTCGACTCGTGGGGCTCGGTGTTGGCGTTGGACTCGCGCGCAGCAGTCGACTTGCTCTCCGTCACCTTACTTTCGGCAACTGTGGACTCCGGCTTGACGGATTGGTCCAGCACCTTCGGCAATGCGCCGCGCACCTCGTTGACGACGTCGCGCGCCACCGCCACCGGGAAGTGCACCGTGGACTTGATGACGTCTACCACTCCCTTGGCGACCTCATCGGCCACCTTGGAGATGTCGCCGGTCGCGATCGCCTGCTGAATGCGATACGCCGTGGTTTGCGGCTGTACGAAGAAGTTGCGGAAATCTACAAACAGCTTGGTCGGCAATGACGGGTTCTGGTTGACGGGCTTGCCATTCCACTCCTTGAGCGTCCACCCGCCCTCCGGTGTGCCCTCCACCTTCACCACCGAGGTGTTACTGAGCGGGTCGGAGAGCAGCAGGGTGGGATCCGGATTGTCCACGTTCATCATGACCCAGAACATGATGGTGGCCCCGTGCGAGTAGACCACGGCATTGCGGTCGCCGTTCTCATAGATCGTCTTCACCGAGTCATCGACACGAGCATCAAACGCGTTGCCGTCCTCACCTCCGGGCACGGGCACGAAACGGGCGCCCAACGTCCACAGCAGGGGCGCGGCGATGTATCCGATGCGGCCGATGCCTTCCTTCTCCGATTGCCCTTCGAAGATGCCCGCACCGATCTCGCGCAGACCACCCAGCACGGTGGCCTTCTGCCCCAGCTTGTCCTCCATGGGCTTGGCCGTCTCCTGGGTGCGGATCATGTCCGACGCGTAAATGCCGTCGAAGCCACCGCCGAGCTTGTCGGCGACATCCTTGGCCTGCTGTTGGCCCGTCGCCGTTAGGTGGGGCCCGGGGACCGAGGTGTCGATCTTCCCCGACGCATTGCCTTCGGACTCGCCGTGTCGCACAAAGGTAATGGTCATCGGATCGGCCGCCCAGGCCACGACCGCTGTGACGATCGAGAAGACGAGGGCGGCGATCACCGTCGTCAGGACACGCGACATTGCCCGCGTTTTCGATTCACGCATTAAGAATCCCCATCCATAGGTCATGTGAGTGCGCTCACATTAGCGATGCCTGATCCGAGTTAGGCAATGTTTCATCCCACTGAGCGGACCATATGGACGTGACCAAATCTGGAACGAGATGTTAAGCGAAAACCCTTGCAGGGCTGAATATTCAGTGCTATCGATACATTGACCCGCTAGCGTGAGCCGGCCTTCTCCCCTTCTTCGAAGATGGCCGACGCGGGCCCGACGATCAGGGGGTCCGGCGCTCCCACGATCTCGGTGTCCTTGTTGTCATAGTCGAACTGCGAGAGCACGTGGCGCATCGCCTCCAGCCGGGCACGCTTCTTGTCGTTGCTCTTGACCACCGTCCAGGGCGCGCTGTCGGTGTCGGTGTAGAAGAACATCGCCTCCTTGGCCTCGGTGTAGGCGTCCCACTTGTCCAGAGACGCAAGGTCAGTTGGCGAGAGTTTCCAGTGGCGCACGGGATCGGTACGTCGCGCTTCGAAGCGGGCCAGCTGTTCTTTGCGGCTCACCGAGAACCACAACTTGACCAGGTGCGTCCCCGAGTTCACCAGCATGCGTTCGTATTCTGGTGCCTCACGCAGGAATTCGGCGACCTGCGCGGGAGTGCAGTAGCCCATCACCCGCTCGACACCAGCCCGGTTGTACCAGGAACGGTCCATCAGCACGATCTCCCCACCGCTGGGCAGGTGCGCGGTGTAGCGCTGGAAATACCACTGTGTCTGTTCTACCGAGGTCGGCTTCTCGAGTGCCACGACGCGCGCGCCACGGGGATTGAGGTGCTCGGTAAACCTCTTGATCGATCCGCCCTTACCGGCGGCGTCCCGGCCTTCGAAGATGATGCAGATCTTCTCGCCGCGTTCCTTGACCCACAGTTGCAGCTTGAGCAGCTCAATCTGCAGCTTGCGTTTGGTCTTCTCGTACTCCTTGCGACTGAGCTTCTCGTCGTAGGGGTAGCCCTGTTTCCAGGCATCCTTGCCCTCTTTGGTGCGACTGATCCCGCCGCGCAGGCTCGCGAGTTCATCGAGCTCGGCGGCGTAGTCCACCGTGACGGAGGCGTTCGGTTTCTCTTGATCGGCCATAGGTTCAGCATCCCACGTGGGCACAAAGTCCCATGTGGGAAACCCATGGCCGATTAGGCCAGGCGCCCGGCCAAACGCGGCGGAATCAGGCGCATGATCAAGGTCACCGGGGCCCACGGCCAGCGGGGCACCGCGGCGCGGCCGGGCTCCCTCTCGATGGCATCCACCATGGCAGTGACACCGGTCTTGGTGTCCACCATCATCGGCGTGGTGGGCGATTTGGCGCTCAGGTCGGTCTGGATATACCCCGGCTCGATGGTGCTGACCTTGATTGGGCCACTGGCATATTCGGCGCGCAGCGACTCGCCCAGCGAGGAGAGCCCAGCCTTGCTTGCCGCATACGCGGCCTTCGTACCCGGTAGCCCCTTGGCAGCGGTCACCGACGAGATAAGCACCAGGTGCCCGCGCCCCTGCTCTTTGAACAGTGCGAGCGACGCCTCGATCTGCACCAGCGCACCAATGAGATTGGTTTCGATGGTTTGAATGTTGGCCCACGACTTGCCGCCGCCCAGGTGCCAGCCCTTGGCGATTCCGGCGTTCACAACCACGCGATCCAGACCGCCGAGCTCGTCGCGCAGCTCGCCGAAGACCACCGGCACCGAGTCATGGTCGGTGACATCCAGGGAACGCACGGCGACCTTGATGCCCGGGTTGGCGGCCAACAGCTCCGCCTTGAGTTCTTCCAGCGCCTCGGTGCGCCGGGCGCACAGTGCCAGGTCGCGTCCCTTCGCGGCGAACTGACGGGCCATCTCGGCGCCCAGGCCGGAGCTTGCCCCGGTGATGAGGATCTTCTGTCGCGTCACGTTGCCACTTTATTTGAGGAGCCGCGAGAGCCGACGGTCGGCCAGCACCTTGCCGCCGGTCTGGCATGTCGGGCAGTACTGGAAGGATTTATCGGCGAAGGACACCTCCCGCACCACGTCACCGCACACCGGGCAGGGCATCCCCGTGCGGGCATGCACCCGCAGTCCGGATCGCTTCTCCCCCTTGAGAGTTGCCGCCTGCTGCCCCACGCTGCGCTGCACAGCATCGGTGAGAACCGACTGCATGGCCTCATACAGCGCCGTGAGTTGGCCCTCGGTGAGCGTCTTTCCACTGGCGAAAGGGGACAGCTTGGCCACATGCAGGATCTCGTCGCTATAGGCGTTGCCGATCCCGGCGATCACCCGCTGGTCGGTGATCACGTTCTTCAAACGTGCGGTGGTGCCGGACAGGATGTCGGCCAGCCCGGTGGCGGTCAGCGAGAGCGCGTCGGGCCCCAGTGCGGCGATCTGCGGCACAGCAGCCGGGTCTGCCACGACCCAGACAGCCAATCGCTTTTGGGTGCCGGCTTCGGTGAGATCGAATCCCGGTGCCTCGCCGGGTGTTCCGAGATGAACCCGCAGCGCGATAGGTCCCTTGCCCGGTTTGAGCGGCGCGGCGGCCAGCTTGTCCGACCAGCGCAGCCAACCCGCTCGCGACAAATGAGTGATCAGATAGTGACTGCCAACCTGAAGGCCCAGGTACTTGCCCCAGCGCGTCGCACCCGTCACCGTGTGGCCATGCAGAGACGTGACCGGCGGATCGAAGGTCTTGAGCACCGAGAATGCCGAAACGTCGATGCGGCCGACGGTGGCCCCGGTGGCGTGGCGACGCAGGTGGTCAGCGAGCGCCTCGACTTCGGGTAGTTCGGGCATGGGCCCAGTCTGCCTCTACTCGCCGACACTCCGCAGTAGATAGGTGTCCATGATCCAGCCGTGTTCGGCCCGGGCCGAGGCGCGTATCTCGGCGATCCGCTCGCCCACCTCGCCGATGGCCCCCGATACCAGCAGCTCGTGCTCTGTGCCCAGATAGGCACCCCACCAAATCTGCGTTGACGGGTCCAGCTGCCGGAATGCGCAATCACCGTCGAGCATCACCACAACGGTCCCGGTGCGAGGCCACTCGTCCAGCAACCGGCGCCCCGTCGTAATGAGCACCGGTTCCCCGATACCGTTCAGCACGATCCGGTGCCGCGCGGTGAGCGCGGAGACTGCGGTGATACCCGGCAGCACGTCGTAATCGAACGTATGAGGATCCTCGGCCAGGATCGCGTCGAGGATGCGCAGTGTGCTGTCGTAGAGGGACGGATCACCCCAGGCCAGAAAGGCGCCGACGCCACCCTCCGGCAACTCGGAAGCAATTGCTTTGCCCCACAACGCGGCCCGTTCTGCGTGCCACAGCTTCACCGCACCCTGATACTCGCCCCTGCCACGCACCGGGTCGGGCAGTTCGACGAAGCGATAGTCGGGTTCGGTGATGTACCGCTCGCAGATATGGCGGCGCAACTCGACCAAGTCGCCCTTGGTGTCGCCCTTGTCTGCGACGAAGAAGACGTCGACCTCGTTGAGCGCCGCGATGGCCTGCACGGTCAGGTACTCGGGATGGCCGGCACCGATCCCGATGACGCGGATCCGTCGCATCGCGACTTAGGAAGCAGCCGAATTGGGAGTCAACACCGCCGAGATCCCCTCAGTGATCGCCGATACGGTGAGCAGGTTGCCGATGAAATCACCCAGCTGCTCGTCGGTCTGAGTCTCCACGACGCCGGGAGTGACCAGTAGCGAGGCAGCGATCCGGAAGCTCCACTCGGCGGCGGCCTTGACGTCGATGGCGGCCAGCTGCTCGTCGGTAAGCAACTTGCGGAAGTACGGGGCCAGCAGCACGGTCGTCTGATCGATGAACGGACGCGCCTTGACGGTCAGATAAGGCAACACCTGCTCGGGGTTCTCCTTGAGACCCTTCTGCAGCAACGGGTGATGGCGTCCGTGCTGGACGATGCGCACGATGGCATCGATGAATCCGGTGCGGGGGGTCTTCGCCGTCGCGAAGACCGGCTCCAGTATTTCGCCGAACCGGAGAAACTCCCGATGGAACAGTGCCTCGATGATCGCGGCCTGATCACCCACGTGTTTGTAGACGGTGGGCCTCGACAGACCGGCCTTCTTGGCGATCAGCGCATGCAGGCGCGCCTCATAGCCGTGCTCCAGCAAGCATTCTTCGGCGGCATCGAGGATGCGGCGGCGAATCTCGCCGTGATCGCGGGTACGGCCGCGATGGCTTGACCGGCTCACTTTCATCGGTGCCTACTTTCGTTCGCCACAAAAATTACGTGGCACTTCGCGTCTCACTTGACGCCCCAACCTGCAACGTTTACGTTTGACATCCTAACGGAAAGGACTGTCAACGGTGACGTCTACCCTCAATAACGGCCCCGCCCGCACCCCGAATCGGGAGGAATACTCCGACCGGCTACTCAAGGGCTCGGTGCGCCGCTCCTACCAGCCAATGGTGGATCTGGACTGGGATGCGCCGTTGGATCCGGACAAGTACTTCCTGCCCCCGAAGGCAATCTCTCTGTACGGCACCGACATCTGGAACAACATGTCACGCGCTGAACAGATCGAGCTGTCCAAGCACGAGATGGCCAACGTGCTCTCGGTCGGCATCTGGTTCGAGAACATCCTCAACCAGAGCCTGCTGCGCGCTCTCATGCACGCCAGACCGAACAGCAGCGAGACCTTCTATTCGCTCACCGAGATCGGTGACGAGACCCGCCACATGACGATGTTCGGTAAGGCAATATCGCAAGCCGGCGTAGAGCCCTACCGGCTACCGCTCTACCAGCGGTGGCTGGCCAACGCCCTGCCGCTGGTCCTCAAGGGCCCAATGCTGTGGGTTGCCGCGCTGATTGGCGAGGAGATCTTCGACGCCATCCAGCGCGAGATGATGGATGATCCCGAGCTGCAGCCAATGGTCGCGCGGCTCATGCGAATTCACGTCACCGAGGAAGCCCGGCACATCCAGTTCGCTCGCGACGGCCTGCGCCAGCGTGTTGACAAACTGCCGCGGTATGCGCGTTTCATCGTCCGGCAGGTCAACGGCTTCGGTGGCCCCATCTTCATGTATCTGTTCACGAATCCGAAGATGTACCGCAATGTCGGGTTGCCCGGATATCAAACCCAGCGGATCGCGTATCGCAACGAGAACTTCCGCCAGACCCAACAGCTCGGTTTCGCACCGCTGTACAACTTCCTCACCGGCATCGGCCTGATGGGCGGAACGTCGCGCTGGATGTGGCGCAAAGCGAAGTTCGTCGCATGATGGATGACGACGATCTGTATGACGGCCCGGCGGTTATCACCGCAGGCGAGTTCACCGTCGAGTCGCGGGTGCGGCTGATCGGTTTCTTCAACCCCCTGGATGGCAAGTTCCACTGGCAGGGAACGATTTACGCCAAACCCGAGGGCGGTGAGCTCAAGGGCGGAACCCAGGTGACCATCGCCGTGGGCGAGACCAGCGCGCAAGGGCGCATCACCGAGCAGACCCCGTGGGGCCACTTCTCGGTAGCGGGTGTCGGCGCACCGCCGTACCCGCTACCCGAGATCGAGCTCGACGTCGCCAACTGACTTATCGGTGCGCAGACCACGCCAGCTGGAGTGCTTGAGAATCCCGCCGGGCGTGCGATCCCCGTAGCGAACCTCGGCGACCAGTACCGGTTCGACGAACTGCACATCTTTGGCCTCGACCGCGGAAAGCGGTGCACTGAAGGGTGATTCGTCGCAGTGCAACGGCTCCAGCTGCTCCTTGAGTGACGCCAGCTCCTTCTCTGTGAATCCGGTGCCCACCCGTCCGGCATAACGGAGCCCGTCGGGCGCCGGTATCCCCATCAGCAGAGCACCGATCCCGCTGCTGCGTCCGCCCTGCCCCTTACGCCAACCACCGATCACGACCTCTTGGCTACTCCAGTTCTTCGCCTTGATCCAGGACTGGGTGCGCCCCGGCGTATACGCCGAATCCAGCCGTTTGGCGACGACGCCCTCCCAGCCCCGCTCGTGCGAATGAGCCAGCGCCGCTTCTCCGTCGCCGCCCAGTTGTTCCGGAACGGTCATCATCTCGGTGCCGGCCCCCAGCACGTCGAGCAGGCGGCGCCGGTCACGATACTTGTTGCGCAACAGGGATTTTCCATCTAGATACAGCAGATCGAATGCCCAAAATCGGACGTCGGCGCTCGGTGCCCGATTCTGTAGCAGCGAGAAGCTCGGCAGCCCCTTGGAATCCAGCACCACCACCTCACCATCGAGAACCACACGGTGCTCGGCCAATTCCCGGGAGAGCTGCTGCAAGGCCGGGAACTCCTCGGTGACATCGCGCCCGCTGCGTGCCACGGCCCGCAACCGGCCGTGGTCGCATTCGAGGAGTAGACGATAACCGTCCCATTTTCCTTCGAATGCCCACTCATCGGCGGTCAATCCCGCCACAGAACCGGTAGTCGGCAGCATCGGCGCGAGGCCCACTGGCATTGCGCCAGGTGATCGCTGATCCTTCATGCGGTGCGCCAGCCACTGCTTGCCATCGGTCTGAATCAGCGCATACCGCCCCGAGATTCGCTTGCCGTGCAGGGTGACAATGACTTCTCCCTTTGACCCGCCGTCGGCGCCGGAACCGTCGCGCGGATCGATGAACTTCTCGGTGTCATAGGTTCCCGAGTCCCAGATGGTGACCTCGCCGGCGCCGTACTCCCCCCTCGGAATGGTCCCCTCAAAGGTTCCGTATTCGAGCGGGTGATCCTCGGTATGCACCGCAAGGTGATTGACGGACGGCTCCATGGGCAGATTCTTGGGGACCGCCCACGAGACCAGCACACCGTCGCGCTCCAACCGAAAGTCGTAATGCAGCGCGGTGGCGTGATGTTCCTGGATTACAAACGAACTATCGTGACCTGCTTGCGGTTCGACGGCAGGTACCGGTTCGGGGGTGCGCGCCGGATCGCGCATGCTGCGGTACGTAGACAGCCTGTCTTCGACAATCGCCACATCATCGAGCCCTGTCAGCAGATCACCGTCACGCTCGGCGCGCGCCAGTACTTCATCAAACCGCAACTGGCGCAGTTCGGGGTCGTCCAATTCGTCCCACGTCCGGGGTGCGGCTACGGTCGGCGCCTCGCGGCCACGCAGCGAGTAGGGGGCAACCGTTGTCTTGGAACCGCTGTTCTGACTCCAATCCACGAAAACCTTGCCCGCACGCAGTTCCCGGGTCATCGTCGCGGTGACCAGATCCGGCATCGACTGCTCCAGCTGCATCGCGACCCTTCTCGCGACGGTCACCGCACCGGATGAGCTGACCGGCTGCGCCAGCGGCACATACAGATGCAGCCCCTTGCTCCCACTGGTCAAGGGAAAGGTGGTCAGACCGATATCGCCGAGTACATCGCGCACCGCGCGGGCGACCTGTGCCAGCTGCGGTACGTCCACCCCTTCGCCCGGATCCAGATCGAATACCAATCGTGTTGCCGGTCCAGGATTTTCGCCGACAAACCGCCACTGCGGCACATGTACTTCCAGTGCCGCCTGCTGGGCTATCCAGGCCAGCGCCACCGAAGTGTCGATCAACGGGTAGGTGACGTAGCGGGATTTGTGTTCGATCCGCCGCCGGGGAAGCCAATCGGGGGCCGACGACGCGAGGTCCTTCTCGAAGAAAGACGGCTGCTCAACGCCGTTAGGCCACCGCTTACGGGTGACCGGGCGCCCCGCGAGGTGCGGCAGCATGAACGGGGCGATGGCGGTGTAGTAGCCGAAAACGTCCGCCTTGGTGGTGGCCGGAGTGGTTCCGCTTGGCGGATACAGCACCTTGTCCGCATTGGTGAGGCGCACGAACGCGGTTGATCCCGCACCGGATGTCGCGGACTGCGCGGCTCCGGTGGGCCATACTGGGGATATGCGTTCCATCTGGAAGGGCTCCCTCGCCTTCGGGCTGGTGAACGTCCCTGTCAAGGTATACAGCGCGACCGAGGACCACGACCTCAAGTTCCATCAGGTCCACAACAAGGACAATGGCCGGATCCGCTACAAACGCACCTGCGAAGAATGCGGTGAGATCGTCGAGTTCCGGGATATCAACAAGGCCTACGAGGCCGAGGACGGCCGCACCGTCGTGATCACCGATGAGGATCTGGCGACGCTGCCCGCCGAGTCCAGCCGCGAGATCGAGGTGCTGGAGTTCATTCCCGCCGCCGAACTCGACCCGCTGCTGTACGACAAGAGCTATTACCTCGAGCCCGACAGCAAGTCTTCGAAATCGTATGTGCTGCTGGCACAGACACTCGCGCAGACGGACCGGGTGGCGATCGTGCATTTCGCGCTGCGCAACAAGACACGCCTCGCGGCCTTGCGGGTCAAGGACTTCGGCACGCGTCAGGTGATGATCATCCACACGCTGCTCTGGCCTGACGAGATCCGCGAACCCGACTTCCCGGTACTGGACCAGGAAGTGAAGATCAAACCGGCCGAACTGTCGATGGCGGGACAAGTGGTGGAGTCGATGGCCGACGATTTCGATCCGAGCCGATACAACGACACGTACCAGTCGCAGCTGCTGGAGATGGTGGAGGCCAAGCTCGAAGGTGGCGAGGCGTTCACCAAAGATGAAGCCCCCACCGAACTCGATGCCACCGATGTCTCTGATCTACTCGCCAAGCTCGAGGCCAGCGTCAAAAAGCGTCAGGCCGAGAAGGCCAGCACCAACTAGGCGAACGCCACCCTGAGGTGGCCTCGCCGCAGCACAAGGTTTCGGGTACTCTAACTTTTCTATTCGGGTACTTGAAATAGGAGGCGTGGGTGCTGGAGCGGCCGAAGCAGACGCGACCAATGCACGGGTTTTACCTACTCGGGCCCGCTTTCGTCGCAGCCATTGCCTATGTCGATCCCGGAAACGTCGCCTCGAATGTCAGCGCGGGCGCCAAGTACGGCTTCCTGCTGGTGTGGGTGATCGTCACCGCCAATGTGATGGCCGGGCTGGTGCAGTACCTCTCAGCGAAGCTGGGTCTCGTCACCGGACAATCGCTGCCCGAGGCCGTCGGCAATCGCATGTCACGACCCACCCGGCTGGCGTTTTGGATGCAGGCCGAATTAGTCGCCATGGCAACGGATTTGGCAGAGGTCGTGGGCGGCGCCATCGCGCTGAACCTGTTGTTCGACCTGCCACTACTGCTCGGTGGTGTTATCACCGGAATCGTCTCGATGGTGCTGCTTGCCGTGCAGGACCAACGCGGACAACGCTCGTTCGAATATGTGATCTCGGCGCTGCTGGCCATCATCGCTATCGGATTCCTCGCCAGCGTCGTCGTGGAACCGCCGCCGCTGGGCGAGGCCGCCGCGGGGCTGATCCCCCGATTCCAGGGCGCCGAGAGCCTGATGCTGGCGACAGCCATGCTGGGTGCCACGGTCATGCCACACGCCGTATATCTGCATTCCGGGCTGGCCCGCGACAGACACGGACGTCCTGAAGAGGGCGAGCCGCGACGCAGGCTACTGCGCATCACCCGTTGGGACGTGAGCCTGGCGATGCTCTTCGCCGGCGCGGTGAACATGGCAATGCTGCTGGTAGCGGCCACCAACCTGAAGGGCCGCGACGGCGTCGACACGATCGAGGGCGCACACGCCGCCGTTCGCGACAGCCTCGGGCCCACCGTGGCCCTGCTATTCGCAATCGGTCTGCTGGCATCGGGGCTCGCATCGTCCTCGGTCGGCGCCTACGCCGGCGCCATGATCATGCAGGGACTACTCCGCCGCTCTGTCCCGATCGTGGCGCGACGGCTCGTCACACTGCTCCCGGCGCTGGCGATCCTGGCCGTGGGTATCGACCCCACTCGGGCACTGGTGGTGTCGCAGGTGGTGCTGTCCTTCGGTATCCCCTTCGCTCTCATACCGCTCGTGCGCCTGACCAGCGATCACGGGCTGATGGGCACCGACGTGAACCATCGCATGACGACCATGCTGGGCTGGATCATCGCCGCGCTCATCACACTGCTGAACGCGGTACTGGTTTTCCTTACCCTTGCGAACTAGTTTCCCCTGGGAGTAGGCTGTGAGTCATGAAACGAATCCTGCCCTCAGCCTTGGCAATTGGAGTCGTTGCTAGTGGTTTGTTCGTTGGAGGTATCGCCTCTGCAACCTCGGCAAAGGCAGATCCAGATATTTGCGGCTCCGTGGATACCTATCCACGTGTGACCGTATGCGCGGACGGCAACTGGGACCGCGGCTGGGATCGCGGCTGGCGCGGCGGACATGGCAACGGTTGGGGCAAGGGCCACTGGAAGCACGGCGACTGGGACTGAGCCGCCGTCAGGCATCTAGGCGCTGACGCAAGACCGCAAGACTCAGTGCACAAAGATGCTTGACACCACGCCGCGCTAGATGGGGCCGCTACTGGAGTGGCCGTCTCCTGAGCGCGGCCCGAATCGCCGCGCGTAGTCCTCGTGAATCCACGCGTCCTTTTGACGCTTGAGCACATCGACCAAGCCTGGATCCAGTTCATGCTGCACCAGCCGGTGACGGCGCCAGACCTTGTTGAGGGCATGCGCCATGATGAGCACCCACACGTAGATGGGCACCGTCATCTCCATGTGGACGTACAGCGACGCCGGCAGCAGCCAGAACGGCGCGAGGATGAAAAGCGGTGGAATCGCACACCGGAAAATGTGCCGACGCACCGCGCCCTTGCCCGCCAGATCATTGGCGACCCAGTCCTTCATCGAGTCAGGTAGGCGCCGCCCGTAGCAGTAGGCGATGTACTGAAAGAAGTTCGGGCGATCGGCGGCCATAACTAGATTGTAGACTAATAATTAGTGCACTAACTAATGGTTAGGATAGTGAGAATGACCGCAGTCTCACCCGATGTCGACCCGCTGGCCCTGGAGCGGCAGGTGTGCTTCGCACTGGCCGTCACCAATCGCGCGGTGCTGGCCATCTACCGGCCAATACTCGCCCCCCTGGGGATCACACATCCGCAGTATCTAGTGATGCTGGCGCTCTGGGATCACGCCAAGAGCAGCGGCGACGATGCGCCGGAAGCGTTGTCCGTCAAGCAGATAGCCGCCCTACTGCAAACGGATTCGGCAACCATCTCCCCCATGCTCAAACGGCTCGAGACGCTGGGCCTGATCACCCGCCCACGCAGCGCTGCTGACGAACGCACCACACACGTCACCCTGACCAAGCAGGGCGCCGCACTGCGCCGGAAGGCACTCAAGGTGCCAGCAGCAGTCGTGGAACGCCTGGGCGTCGACCTCTCCGAACTGGGACACCTGCATGCGGTGCTGACCAGGATCAACGCGGCCGCGCTGACCGCCGGAGCCCTGGACGCCGACTAGCCGCAAAACCGTTATGTGGCGTCCGCCACACCTCCCTGTACACCGATCGGTGTAGGTGCTGCAATGAGTGGTAGACCGATCGATATACCAAGGAGGTCATCATGTGGAACGACTCAATGGTGCTCATCGCCATCACGCTCGTCACCCTGGCCATGCTCTGGACCGCAAGCGGAGAAAACTCGATGAACTACTACGAGCGCGACACCCAGAAAGGCATGTGGCAGCGCTAGTTTGCGTGCGCGGCGGGTGTCTGTTTGTCTGAGGTCATGACCAAGGACGAAGCCGCCGAACTGATCACCGCTCGCCGCCTCGAGAAGAAGTTGACGTGGCAGTACATCGCGGAAGCGATTGACTCACCACTGATTTGGACCATTGCCGCGCTTCTCGGCCAGCACCCGGTGCCCGAAGCGAAGGCCGCCAAGGTGGCGGAACTTCTCGAGCTGGGGCCGCAGGTCACCGCCGCGTTACGGGCCCAGCCGTACCGCGGCACGCTGGACGGTGGTGCACCGTCTGACCCGACGATCTACCGGCTGTATGAGGCGCTGAGCGTCTACGGCCCGGCGATCAAGGAAGCCATCCACGAGGAGTTCGGCGACGGCATCATGAGCGCCATCAACTTCAAGGTCGACATCGCGCGCCGCGCCGATCCCGACGGCGATCGTGTGGTCCTGACTCTCGACGGGAAGTTTCTCGACTACCGGTGGTGATCGCTCACAGCAGGTCGCGGATGTTGCGACCCGTAATGGCGCCCCATTTGGTGTCGAGCGCATTCATCAACAGCTGCCAGTACGGCGCCCATAACGTGCGTTGCGCCATCGCCGGAGGCATGGTCTTGTAGGTAGCCGTTTGTTGCGTCCACCGCCACGCCAGTCCCCTGGCGACATCGTCGATGCACCAATAAATCAGTTCATTCGGGTTGTTCGTGGTCTTCCATACGAATCCCTTTTTCGGATCACGCGTGTGGTACCAGAACTGCGCTCCATCCAGCACATACTGCGGAGCGGTATTGGAGTGGCGCTCCCCCTTGGCCAGCTCCGTCGGCACGGGCACTTCGGAGATCGCGACTTCACCAGCGAGCCGGCTCAACACGGCAATACGGACATCGAGCTGCTCGCGGATCCACTCCGAACTCCCCGGACTCCCGGGCTCGGGCGCACTCGCGGCCGGGACGGGCGCGGGCGTCTGCTCGGAGACCGTCGGTAGATCAGCGGGGGCTGACTGCTCGGCGGGAACACTACCCTCGACGTCGACGATCGCCCCTCCCGCCCAGTCGACCTTGGCAGGGTTGAGCACGCCGTCTTCTTCTAACGACAAATCCACGACGTAAGCGACGTCGACGAGGGCATCGCGGGCGCCGGGTGCGAGTGAGACTCCGGGGCGCCGGGCGCCGAGCAGCGCGACGTGCACCATGAAGAATTCGCCGTCATCGTCCCGGTCGCAATACTCACGTTCATACCGGGCGGCGTCGGCCGTTTCAAACCGGTGCTTGACCGGCGGTTCCAGCAGCACACTGCAGAATTGCACGGGATGATCGGCATCTCCGTCCAGCGTGCCGAGTTCTGTTGCGTTAATGGGCAGTTCGGCGGCCAAGCTCGGCACGGCATCATCCGCCACAGCACGGATGGTGAATATGCGTGCGTCGGGTGGCCAGTCGTCTGGCTCCGGCGCGGCCCCCTCGTGACCGGTGGAATCAACCGTCATGTTCTTAACCGTATGGCAATCGTGTACTTCGGGCGACGATGGTGCACCCAGACCTGTTAGTTTTACGACAGACCGTCCCCGCTGGGGGGAGCATTTCGGACGTCAAGGAGACCACCATCGTGAAGATCAATGTGCCCATCACTGCCGCCTTGGGGGCCGTCGCGGCGGCCGCCGGACTTGCCCTGATGCCGACCGCCGGCGCCGACACCACGCTCGGCCAGCAAGGTCGCCTGACCAACGGCGATGTCGTGCAGGCGTGGACCGTCAGCGACCTGAAGGTCAGCACCGACCAGCTGTCGTACCAGCCCAAGGGCACCCTGTGGGAGGCGACCGCCACCGACGAGGCCATCCAGGGCAGCGTCATCCCCATCGTCGCCAACTTCAACGCGAAGGCCAGCGACGGCGAGACCTATCGCGTGCTGTACGGCGTACCCAGCGAGCAGGGCGTGAACCCGGGAACCCTGTCGCAGGGCGAGAAGACCAGCGGCAAGATCTACTTCGACGTGACCGGTGCCGCCCCCGAGACGGTGACCTACACCTCCGGTGACGAGGACCTGCTCACCTGGAAGGCCGCGCCCGCCGCTGCCGCGCCGCGTTCGGGCGGCTCTTCCAGCCAGTCGCATGGCACCGCCCCCGCGCCCGCCACCAGCGCCGCGCCCACCACGTCCGCGGCACCTGCCGCTGTTCCCGCGGGCAGCCAGGGCACCCCGCTGCCCGCCGGTAGCCAGGGCACCCCGGTGGATGGACAGCAGCCCGCGGCGACCGCGACCCCGACGGTAGCTCCCGTGACCGCAACGCCGGGTCCGACTCCTGCCACCCCGGTCCCCGCCGAAGGCACGCCGCTGAACAGCACCGCGGTGCCCGCTACCCCGGCCCCCGCCTCGCCGGTACCCGCGACTCCGGTCCCCGGCGCCGAGGGTGCTCCGCAGACCGCGACCCCACCAGTGGCCGCGCTTCCCGCCGTTCCGGCCTCGGAGAGCACCCCGCACCGCCAGCGCGCAGCGGGCAGCCAGGGCACTCCGGTGTCCACCGAGGGCTAGTAGAAGCCTCAGGAACCGTTTCGGCATTGACCGCCGGCCGCCTCGTGCGGCCGGCGGTTTTTGTTATGAGTGCGAGGACCACCAGGCATACAGCTGGTCGAGAGTCGGACCGGTCACGCCCGAACGCGTCTCGCTGAGCAGCAGCCGCTCCTCGTCGGTCCAACCGACCACCGGGTGTCCCTGGTTGGTGCCGCAGAAGACCGTGCCGCTCACCTGATCCGGCGTGGCGTTGCGACGCCACGGTCCCGGCGACTGAATCCGGCCGGGGCACACCACCACCGCGTTACGTTTCGTCAGACGGCTCAACCCTGCCGCGAGCGCGGACCTGTCCTTCACCAGCGAGTAGCTGGCCTCCAGCGGCCCATCCGGATCGTCACTACGCCCGCACTTTACTTGTGCCACTGCCTCATTCGCGGGTTCAACGGCCTTGCAGGCCGACGTCGCGTATCCCGTCGGAAGCATGGAGAGCAAGCGAGCTTCGGCATCGGAGTCCCTGCTAGTCACCGTTGTCGATGGGGCCGCGCTCGGTTCCGCGGGCGGGGCGTCGTCGCCACCGCCTGCGAATGCGGCGACCACACCACCGACGACGACCACCACAGCGGCCAGCACCGCGCCACCAATCACTAACGGCCGCTTGCTTCTTTGCGGCTTGTCCTCCCAGGACGAGAAATCAACCGGAGTCGTCGGCTTCGCGGGTCCTGGGGCGACGGGGGCCGCCGTGCTGAAGTGCTCGTGACTCGGCCACTGCAGGTACTGACCGCTTGGTTCTACCGCGGGCGAGTGTGGTTGCACGAATGCCGGCTCATCGAGAAACGGCGGCCGGCCAAACTCCTGCTCCGGCGCGGCGAACGGACCGGGTTCAGACAACATCCCGGGAAACGCGTTGAGGACCGGTAGCGGCGCGGTATCCGCGGCATCAGACGAGTCGTCGGCCGACGGTGAGCCCGCTCCGATGTCCGTATCCATCCACTACCCCCAATGTCTAGTCGTTATGTCCCCGACCATGGTCAATGCACAAAGATTACTTGGCCCGGTCGCCCACCGGCCGAAAGCACACACAGTGGACGCCTGGGAACCGGGCCGACGTCGCACCGCCTGGCTACAGCAGCGCCTTGCTGGGCGCCGGCACCAAGGCCCGCGCGATCGGCAGAATGTACTCACGGGCGTACTGCTCGGCGTCTTCCCTGGTAGCCAGCTCCCGGCGGGCGCTGGGCGCAAGGATTAACGAATGCGTCAGGCGCACAAATACTTCCGCCACACCGTAAGCGTCGTCGACAACATCGCCGGCGCTGCGGCTCACGTGACCCGCCAGGTATGTGGTCGCCATATCCAGGGCTGGGCCTGCCCCATTGGTCAAGACCGGCAGCACTGACTCCGGATCTGTTTCCACCGCCCGCTGCATCAGTGGGTGGGTGTGCACATGCCAATAGATTCCGGTGAATCCCGCCACGAGCTTGTCCTCGGGGCTCTTCAGCGCCGCGATTTCGCGGTCGATGGCGGAGAACATCGTCTGCGCCTCCCGCATGAGGACCGCGAGCACAAGCTCGGTCTTGTTGGACCAGCGGCGATAGACCGTCATATGCGATACGCCCGCACGCCGCGCGATCTCGTCGACCGTCGCCCGCCGAAGACCGAAGCTGAGCATGGTCTGCAGCGCGGCCTCGAGGATGCGCTCGCCGGTCGGATCCGGATCTGCAGACACAGCTCAGTCTCTCACGCAGAGGTACTTCCCAACTTCGTGTGGCAATGTTAGCTTCTAACTAAATTACTAACACCGACGGAGGATGCAATGACGCATGTACTACCGCGCGACACCACGCATGACGGCGAATCGAACCGAGATACCCACGAAGAGGGCTTGGCTTTCCTCCGCGCGACCGGCACACGCCCGCGCGTCATGGACGCATTTCGCAAGCACCTGGGCAGCCCCCTAACCGGCGTATTCGGCGGGGTGCTGTTCGACGAGGTAGCCCTGCTGCCGGTGGCGGCGTCTGTGGACCGCTCCGGACGGTTCCGCCAGAATTTCACCGACCGCGGCATTCGGAGTGCGCTGAGCGCGATGTCCCTGCTCGCCGGCAATCAGCAGCAGCGAGCAGATACGGCGCAATGGCTCAAGGAGCGCCACCGCGATGTGCGAGGCACGGGAGTCGGCGAGTACGCGGGGATTCGTTACAGCGCATTGGATCCCGAGCTGTGGATATGGATCGCAGCCAGTGCCATGAACGCCACTTTGGAGGCCTTCCCATACTGCACGGGTTACTCGATGAATCCCGCCGAAAAGGAGGCCGCATATCAATATCAGCGGTACCTGTTCAAGGATCTCGAACTACCCAGCGCCAAGGGGAAATTCCCGGAAACATACGCCGCATTCGTCGAGTACTACGACGACATGGTGTCAAACAAACTGCAGTCCAACGGCTTTCTGCGCGAGCAGTTCGCCGGATTAATGCGGCTACCACTGCCCACACTGTTACTCCCCGCCGCGATGCGCCCGGCCCTATTGCCGCTCTGGCTCGCGATTCGCCCGATCGCGGGCCGGGTGATTCAGGTGTGCTCGGCCAAGGCGATGCACCCCGAGATACGCGAGATGATCGGGTTCCGGCTCAAGCCCCGCCACCACGTCGAGTTCGCCCTCTATACCCGGCTCCTGCAGCTGGTGTGGCGTGTGACACCGGAACGGCTGCTGATAGAACCCATGTTGTACAACACGATTCGCATAGACGATGCCCGCGCTCAGCTCGATGGATCGCGTACCGCGCAGCGCAAGTACGAGAAGATCTCGCGAACCCTGACCCGCCGCAACGAGCGACTGGCAGACTTCTATCACGGCTATCGCCTGGATAGCTTTGCCGCCCCTGAACGCCCGACCGGTACCTGCCCGTTCGGATGAGAGCCCACGGGGACAGCCCGGTAGACTCCTGTGCTGATCCCCGCCCTCGGGGACGTGTTGAAAATTCCGTCGCAGCTGATCAACCGTGGCGCCGTTTATGGCCTCGGAACGCGATAGTGCCGATTTCGGAACGCGCCTAGTCGTCTCAGGTTGAGGAAACTGGACGGCATGTGCGGGGTGGGCCGCAACGACAGCCTGCAGACTTGAGGGATGGACGAAGACGCCCTCCGAGACGTCGCCGGGTTGACGTACTTCCTTGACGGGAAAGTCGACGAAGACCCGCAGCGAGTCGCAGCCTTGCTAACAACGGTCGTGGGAGAGGCGTTCGGCGGCTCTCCCACACCTACCCAGACTCGCGATGCGGCCATCTTGATGAACGCCGCCGGAGTAGTGATCAATGCTGCGTGTCGCACGGGTGACGTGGAGGCCCTGATGACTGCCGAGGGGTGGATGACTTCTGTGATTGACAGTGGCCTTGTGGCCGGCAGCCAGTATGAATCGGCGGCGCTCTACAACCTGGCAAACTGCCAGACGTCGATAGCCGATATTCGCGTCAGCCTCGCCTCGACCCAAGCCCCTGAACGAACTCAGATGCAGGCTTGGGTAGCGACCCGGTTCGCCGATCACGAGCGGCTCCGGCTAGCACGACAGAACCTCAAGTCATCCGCGATGTTGCTCGACGGCGGCCTTGAGCGCAGTACCCGCTGGTGCAACCTTGCGAACACTCTAGATCATTCAGGGCGCTGGATAGAGGCGTACGACGCCTATGTTCGTGTACTCCGGGAAGCCCCCAGCAACGGAAACGCCGCGGGCAACGCCGCTGTAATGATCAGCAGGGTCATCGGTGCCGGTTGGGACTACGAGGGCCATTTGTGCAACCTCTACGACCAGTACCTGCGGCAAGCCAAAGACAACCGAGCCGTGACAGTGGCAGTCGCGGGCGAGGCTGCAGCGCAGCGCTATGACCACATGGAACTAACTGGCACTGACATTCCGCCGACCACGCCAGCTGCATCAGGTGACCCTTACCTCATGTGGATCGCTTCTCATCGGCTGGCGCTCGCTGCCGCCCTTGAAGATCTGGGATCAAGCAGTAAGGAGACACGCTGGGACACAATCGGATTGAATCAAGTCTCGACCAAGTTGGATGCGGCGTCACCACCACTGATCTTTGCAATGCTCAACGTACTCAAGGCCGACTTCCTGGTCGCAAGGAGACTTGCCTACGAAGCCGAGGAAGCCCTCGCCACGACCGACGGCTGGGCGCAGCATCCCACAGACCCAGGTGTGTACGCCGATACGCTCAATTACGCTGTGTACGGCGAGGTTTCGTCGAAACTAATTTTGGCGCATCGCGCCGCGCTAGATGTACTCGATAAGACGGCTGTCGCCGTCAACGAACATTTGCAAGTTGGCGACAATCCGAAAAAGGTGTCGTTTCGTAAGTTTTGGTTCGAGGACGTTGCGTGCACACAGCTGCGGTCGGCGCTAATCGGTCACGCTGGTCTTTCCAACGCAATACTGTCGCTGGCCGAGCTTGCAATAGACATGGCCCCAGACAGCCTGTACGGCCATGCCCAACTCGTGCGCAACGCGGGCACACACCGGTTCATCACAGTCCATCTGGGCATCACGGACGTCGAGAGCAGCGCAACGATGCAGGCCATCACTCTGGAAACGATGCGCGAAACGTGCATAGAGGCGCTGACCGTCGCCCGCGCCGCGTTCATCTACCTAGTTGAACTGCTCAGGGTCTTCGAATCGAACAAGGCGGGCTCCACGCATGCGGCGGTTCCACTCTTCTTGCCGGAGATGCACTAACCGCACTGCACCACAGCGTGTTTACGAAATATGACAGAAGGCAATGGCAGAGGCCGGAGCGAGCGGTACCGTCATCACTCCAGATACTGGGTCTGCTGCACGGATGGTGACATCTGATTGTGTAGTGCCGGACGGTGCTGCCGGAGAGGATGTCTGGCATGACGAAGCCGTATCCAGATGAGTTCCGCCGGGACGTGGTGGGTGTGGCCCGTCAGGGTCATTGCGCCGTTGACGCAGGTCGCTGCCGATCCCGGGGTCAGCGAGGCCAGTTTGCAGAACTGGCTGGCCGAGGCCGATGTCGAAGACGGCATCAAGCCCGGTGTCAATGCGGCCGAGCCTGCCGAGTTGCGGGTGGCCCGGAAACGTATCCGGTTGCTAGAGCAAGAGAAAGAAGATCAACTCCAGCGGTCACGCGTAAACGAAATCAGCACAAGAGGACTGATTCATCCACGCTTAGGTGGTCAGCCTTCGGGGACAGTGATCGGGTTGGGGATGCTCAGGGTCGGAACCACACCTTGTCCGATGGGGAAGCAGTTGAGGTTCTTGCCCGTTTCGGCCATCTTGTTCAGACAGTTAGCGATGGAGATTCGAAGGTCCGGTGGTGGCATCTTGGCAAGTTCCTCGGCGGCCTCACGCTTCTTCTTGTTGGTTTCCACTTCTTGGCCAGCCTTGGTGGTATTCGCGCGTTCCTCGTTGATCTGGTTTATGCGCTCTTCGGTCTTGTCGTCGTAGTCGATCGTCGGTACCGACACATCCAAAATTTCGACTTCTTTGCCGACCTTGGTGCGTAGCAGACCTAATGCCTGGGCGGCGATACTGGGCAGCGGCGACTCTTCCAAGTTCTTTTTGTCCAGCGGGTCGAATTTGGCGAACGCCTCGTTCAAGGCGACCTTGAGGTTGCGCTCAATCAGGTTCACGCGAACACCGTCGAAAGTCTTGTACTGCACGAATAGTTCGTCTGCCGAGTCCGGCTTGATCTGCCACCGAATCGAGGCGTCCGCCAATGCGGTGGAGTTGTTGCCCAGCCGAACCGGGATTCGGCGGTCGCTGCCCGCGACAGCCTGGTAGGTGTCGATCTGTACCGCACCATCCATTTCATGTACCTGCACCCATGGGAATTTGAAGTGGAGCCCGTTGTTGAAGGTCTGCCCGGTGGGCCGGTTGAACGCCGTCGCGATACCGACCTGCCGGGTACCGACAATGGTCACCACCGACGACACCAGCACCACTACAGCAAGGAAAACCGCCGCCACGCCCGCACCAAGCAACACCGCACGCCGGGCAGATACCCTGCGCCCCAGCATGATCAACACCACACCGATGAGGACCAGCACGACGGTAACAAAACTTGAGGTCATCGAATCTCCTTGCAATGGTGGTGCGTTGCAGCCCTTGCGTGCATGCACCTGTTAGACCCGGCTGCGGCAGCCGCCCCAACCGGTAGGCCAAAGGCGGGCGAGCAGCGCAGGCTGTTAGCGGCTATTACCAGGCAGCCGAAACTGGAAGCCCTCCAGGATTACTTGCTTACCTGCGGTGTAGGCGGGATTGCCGGGCTCGGCGGTTTGGATGGTCAGCACCGTGGCCCAGATCTTGGGCCCTGCCTCAACCGCAGCGATCAGGGCAGTCACCGGCCGGTTCTGCAGGGTGTAAGTGATCGTGCTACTCGGGTGCCCACACACCGTGCCCGCAGTGCGGGACTCAACGGCCACGCCACCTTGCTCCACACTGGCGATCTCGGCATCAACACCCTGCTGCGCTGAGGTGACCTTGCCGGACAAATCTTCCAATGTCACCACCGCATTCGGTGTGAAATCGTTGGCCCGCAACCCCACGTTGGCTACAGCCCCGCGAATCACCGGCGAATTCATCGCCGGCGAATACTGCCACCCCCGCGGTGTCGGCACTGCCAACATCGGCTCGTCCGGCGCCTTGGCATCCAACGTGACTCGAGGAATGTCACTGGTCGCGCACCCATCGACGGCAGCCACAGACGGCGATGTTGATGACGACGTCACCGACGCGGCAGATGTGTTGGATGCGTCGCTTGGCGACTGCTGCGAAGAACACCCCGCTGCAACGGCGACGATTACACCCAATACGGCGACAGCAGTACGTTTGGGTTCCCTCACGGCAAGCATCCCTTTCTCAATCCTCATCTCTTATAGACCGTTCACGCTTCTCATATCTATTAACTCGCTTAACGGGCAACCGAAAGGGTCTAAATATCTTCGCGAAAGTATTATTACCCAGAGGGGTGAGCCATAGGGCAAATATAAACCGGGCGACCATTATCCCTGCGATACAGCCGAATGCGATAGCAAGATTGGGCGCGACAAAGATAAACAGCGAAGACGCCGCTAACTGAACATACCATCCGCTCTTGGAGGGCAGCTTTCTATTAAAATCATCTCCAAACACAAGCGAGACGATGAGTACACAGTTCAGAACCAGGACCAGCGCATACAATCCATTCATCACCCGGTGCCCATCATTCTTCGCCGCCCACCGATATAGTGACGTGTCGACGGCGCCTGGCGATCTTGATGATGTTTATAGCGATCACTAGACCGCCGCATAAAATACCGATTCGTAGCGTCTGCGAGTCAGTTAGCCAATACAGTCCGCTAGCTGTGAGCGCCACGCAACATATTCCGCCCATCGCCAACGGTAGCAGCTGTGCTGGCGACGAATACGGACGTACTTGCATCAGAGTGAGGAGGGTTACCGCTCCGATGAAACCGATTAAGCCGATAAATACTGCAGCTACCGTGAGCATGAGCTGATCCTCGTTCCCTGTCTGTCACAAACTACCGAAGAAGGATGCGACGGCACCACCGGCCGTTGACAGTGCTGATCCGGCTGAGCGGGCAGCGCCGCCGAGTGCTTTTCCTACCTCCGAACCGATGCCGCTGCCGACGAACCCGCCGATCACGCCTCCTACGACGCCGCCTACGGCTGTGCCCGGGCCGGGGAGGAATGATCCGATTGCCGCGCCGACCAAGGCGCCAGCTTCTGCCCCAGCCCATGCCCCAGCCAGAGATCCCGCAGTTGCGCCTACCGTTTCCGGTATAGGGGCACCGTTGGCTAGGTCGACCCCCATCTTGCCGACTTCCAGAACGCGGCCTACCGCTGTGAAGCGTTCGCCCGCCTTCACGAAGTTCTCGGCCTGGCTTTTAGTGATGGCGCCGATAGTCTTGCCTGTGTCACCCCAGTGCGTGCCGGTGGGACTGTATGTCCCGCGGGCTTTCAGACCGTCGGCGACCTGTCCGAGGTGGAAATCGGCGGGGAATTGGTCGCCTGGTTGCGCAGCCTTCTGCGTGCCCTGTTCGGCAGCTTTCGCTGCCTGCTGGGTCGCCTGCTGAGTAGTTTGTTGTGTCGCCTGCTGCGTGCTTTGTTGGCCAGCCTGCTGGGCGGCTTGTTGTGAGCCGCGCCGGGTGGCCGCTGTTGCCAGATCGGTGGGGTCGATGGGGTTCTTTTTCGGCGTGTCAGGCTGCTTTTGAGGTGTCTGATCAGGCTGTTTCTGCGGCTGCTGTTGTGCCGGGTTCTGGTGGTTTGCCGGGTTTTGTGGCTGCTGCTGGCCCGGTTGAGTTTGTCCGGGTTGGGGTTGTTGTGCTGGTTGCTGCCCGGGCTGTCCCTGTGGTTGCGGCACTCCTGGCTGCTGTTGCGGCGCCTGCTGTACCGGCTGTTGGGGTGCCTGTTGCGCGGGCTGCTGACCAGCTGGGTCTTGCGGTGCTTGGGCTGGCTGTTGCGGGGCCTGGGGCGCCTGCTGCATAGGTTGTTGGGCAGGTGCTTGTTGGACCGGCTGCGGAGCCTGCTGTACCGGTGCTTGTTGGACCGGTGCTTGGGCGGGGGGTTGTGCGTCGGGTTGCCAGGGTCCGTAGTTGGGTAGCGGTTCGCCATGGGCGGCGCGTTGACCGGACATTTGTGGGCCCATGTTTTGGGAGGCTTGCTGGCCGCCGCCTTGGGCGGGGTTTTCGTTGTAGATCGAGATTCCCGAGTTTTGGTTCAGGGGCGCCTGGTTGATGCCGCCTTGATAGTCGGGTTGCTGGGCGGGCATGTCCGGTGGTCTGAACTGGCTGCCGCCCCCCGGGGGACCGTCAAGGCCGCCTCCGCCACCGCAATCTGGTGGGCAGGCGGCACGCGCCAGGGGTGCGGCGCCGGGGCCGGTGTAATCGGCCGGGGACGCCAGTCCAAATCCCATGGCGCTAAACCAGATGAGTGCGATGACGGCGCCGCCGGCCTGCATCTGCCCGAGCGGGCTGGTTCCGCCGCCGCTGCTGCCGTGGGTGTGGGCCCAGGTCCACCACCCTGATAGTGCTTTCCACCACCACGTGTTCGCGAAGAAAGCGACGGTCAATATCGCAGCAATGGCCGCCAAGGCAGCCATCGGGTCGTCGCCGGAAAGCCACCCCGACACCCGCGGAACGACGTACCCGGACAGGAACACCAGCGCGACCCCGCCGGCGAGCAGGGTTAAGCCGAGGCCAGGGTGACTGGACCAAAACAGCGCCCATCGCTGCTGCTGGCTGAGGTTGTTTTGGCGTTCTCGGGCGCCTGAATTGGCGAAGATCAGCGTGGCAAGGGTTTTGGCGCCGCCGAATAGCAGCGCACCAGAAACAGCGATCAGCGCCACAACCACCAGCTGCGAGATCAACGTCCACTCGGTCGCGCCGCCGGTGCCGGTGATGTGTGTCCACCAGCTGGCGGCGTGTCCGCGCATCACCCACCAAATACCGCTGGCGCCAATGACGATTCCGGCCGTGGCACGCACAGGGGCAGAAATACTAGCCAGCGGCACCAAGGCTGCGGCGGTGACCGGGGCCAAGGCACGACGCAGCAAGGTGATGCCCTTGCCCAAGGCAGTAAACGCCAAGCACAGCAGCACAACCCAGCCAACCGACCCCACCGCACCGCCACCGGGAGTCAGCACGTGCAGGCCCCACACCCCCGCAGTCACCAAGGCGGCCCCGATAATCCCGGCACCGACGCCGGTCAACTCCGGCGCTCGCAACGGCGCTGCTGCGGGCAGGGTCTGCGTGGGCGCATCCTCATTCATCGACAAGATCCTTTCCCCGAAATTGTGTTGTGGAAAGTGCTGTGTAGGTGGACATGTCAGGTGCCCGCGCCCGTAGCGGCGGGGCCGGGTCTCATGTTTTCTTTGGCCCAGCGGGTATGCCCGTTAGCCGCTGCTAGACAACCCTCGTAGTCGTCGCCGTCGTACCCGAACGCGGTGACACACGCGTTGGTCAAATCGGCCATGAATGTGTTCTCACACGTCAACGCGCTGGTGCGGGCGGGGACTGCGCTCATGCATGCGGCCAGCCTGGCACAAGGCGGCACGAAATCAGCGGCCGCGCCGGGGGTTCCGTCGTTGTCGTTGCCGCGGAATTGTGGTGGCCCGGAAACACACCGGCCGTCCACGGTGTTGGCTGGTGCTTTAGGTGCGGGGTCACCTTGAGCCACTGCCGGAACACTGGCCGATGGCCGGTAGGCCACGGTGATGGTGACGGGAAAATTGAGCAACCTGACTTCGCCGACGTTCAGATTCACATCCGATTGCTGATACAGATAGCTGCCACCGATGGATGGGTTCACCGAGATCGGGTTCCCGGCTCCGTCTTTCGCATCAGGAATGCTCAACGCTCCGATAATCGCTGCCGGACGCCCGGGGGCGGCGTCGGTCTCAACCACCACCGCTTGCCCGGCCTGGCGCAGATGAGTGCCCTCCGGATACCTGACCCCTAGCGTGAAGTCACTGGGCGAGATAAAGGTTTTGCGGATCATGCGAATATCCGCGCCGCCACCGGCATCGGGAATCACCACATAATCGACCGGCGGTGACCCATAAGCAGCCGCACCACCTTCACCCCAATTAGCAGCGGTCAAGGCGCGTTCGTTGGGCAGGTGAATGACCACTTGCTTACCCGGCCAGGCGGTTGCCGCGTGCACACCGTCGGACGCGATCGGCGGCAGCGCAGCTATCGACCGCTCACGCGGCTCAGCCAACGGTCGCCCGGTGCCATCGCCCATTCCCTGCGGAACATTCGACTTCACTTGAGCGCCACCGATGTTGACAGTGCGCGGCAGATTGTCCGGCTGCGGAACTGCCAGCGGCGGCGGAACCGGAGCAGGAGGCCCCGGCTGATTCGGGTCAGCCTCCGCCTGCCAACCGGCACCAGCGACCAACTGGGCCGTCGCCGGCACGGCCATCATGGCCATCGCAATGACGACCACTGCGACACGACGGGCATTCAGACGCCGACCAGGAGCGCGGGTATGTTGCTGAAAAGCGGCACATGCAAGCATCCGGCGGCAAGTGATCACCCGCACCCCCGCCTGGGCCATGATTGCAATCCTCCGCGAGATAGTAGTTGCCACTCGACTGGAAATTACAGCGTCCAGCCACTTACTGCAGACCATTCTATCTCAGAGTATTGCCGTGTAGTTACCAAGCGAACCCGATAGCCGAGTGTTTCCCCATTGGTCACCATGCGACCCGTCGGATCGGGGGTGTCACCGTCAGCGCGATAAGTATGCCGATCGCGTCCTCACCTGCTTCTAGAGATCTTTGGGTTAGCCATAGATTGTGGCCGCCCCGACTGTGCTCTCCATAGTTATCCGAGGCGTGTGATGGGCACGATTGATGCGTACCGGGCGGCGCCGTCGCTTAGGGTTATCGACACCGACGCTGATACCTGATGAGACTTTGACGAGGACGGCAAGTACGTTGACACCGCAATCGACCCCACCTGACAACACCCAGGGCACCGCGAATCCGGTGCGGCGTGCTTGGCGCAGCATCAGGCCGCAAGTCTTCATTCCGGCATCGATCATCATCATCGGGATGATCGCCCTGGCCGTCGTATTAGCGAAAGGCAAACAGGACGCTTTTGCTCAGCTGAACAAGACAATCGGCGAGGGGGTCGGCTGGTGGTACATCCTCGTTGCCACCGGATTTGTGGCGTTCGCGTTGTACTGCGGATTCTCCCGCGTCGGCACCATCCGGCTGGGCCGCGACGATGAGCAGCCCGAATTCAGTTTCCCCGCGTGGCTTGCCATGCTGTTCAGCGCAGGAATGGGGATCGGCCTGGTCTTCTACGGTGTCTCCGAACCACTAAGCCACTACGTACATCCCCCCGCGTCGCGTGGTATCCCTGCGCAGACCACTGCGGCAGCTAACCAAGCCATGTCGTTGACTTTGTTCCATTGGGGACTGCATGCCTGGAGTATCTACGTGGTTGTCGGCCTCGGCATGGCCTATATGACCTATCGCAAGGGACGCCCCTTGTCGGTGCGGTGGCTGTTAGAGCCGCTACTGGGACGTCAGCGCGTGGAGGGATTCATCGGCGATGTGGTCGATGTCGTGGCGATCGTCGGCACATTGTTCGGTGTCGCGACCTCACTAGGTTTCGGCATCACACAGATCGCGGCCGGTTTGCAATATCTGGGATGGATTCAGGTCACCAACGGGTGGAAGGTCGCCTTGATAGTCGTCATCACCTCAGCGGCCACTCTCTCGGTGGTCAGCGGGGTCAGTAAGGGTCTCAAATGGCTGTCCAACATCAACATGATGTTGGCCGCGGCCTTGACCGCCTTCGTGCTGTTGCTAGGTCCCACACTGTTTCTCCTGCAATCGTGGGTGCAAAACCTCGGTGGTTACATCCAATCGCTACCGGCATTAATGCTGCGCACAGCACCGTTCTCTCACGATGGCTGGGTCATCGACTGGACAGTGTTCTATTGGGGTTGGTGGATGAGCTGGGCGCCGTTTGTCGGCATGTTCATCGCCCGAATCTCGCGCGGACGAACCATCCGCGAGTTCGTCGGCGGAGTACTGCTGGCGCCCACGGTGATCAGCTCACTATGGTTCACCGTTTTCGGCGGCACCGCCTTATTTCAGCGCAGAGCAGCCCCGGAGACCGGCGCGGCCGTGGACCCCAACACCTCGTTGTTTCAGATGCTCGAAGGGTTACCACTGGGCGTCATCACCAGCGTGCTCGCCATCGCCGTCATCGTATTTTTCTTCGTAACCTCCTCGGACTCCGGCTCTTTGGTTATCGACATACTGTCCTCTGGGGGCGAGCTGGACACGCCCAAAATCACTCGCGTCTACTGGGCGTTGCTGGAAGGGGCCGCGGCCGCGGTCCTACTACTTGTTGGCGGGCGCGGTTCCCTGCAGGCACTGCAGACCGCATCAATCGCTACCGCGGTACCGTTCTCTTTAATCATGGTCGCGGCATGTTTAGCCATGCTCAAGGCATTTCATTTCGATATAGCCACCACGCCCCGGTTGCTGCATATCTCAGTAGCCGATGCACTTCCGACACCGAAGGGTCGACGTGGTGGCGTCTCTGCAACTCTGTCCGGGCTGTTCGCGGTGCGTGATGTCGATGCGCATTCGTGCGAGAGGCACCCCGACACCGGCGAGCTGACCGTCCTAGATCCACCAGATCCCCTCGGAGATAAGGGCTTTGAGCCCGGTGGGCAAGAGTTATGGGCCGCCACAGCCAACGAGAACACATCGACGCCACACGATTAGGCAAGCGGCTACTCGCCTGCAACGTAGCGCCAGGCTTGGCCGCTGGACGTACCCCGTAGTCGAGAGGAACGTGATGCTAGGCAGCAGATGCGATGTTCGATCGAACACAATGCGGTTGGTCCTGGGACCATCTCGATGGATGCATCTGTGTGGCACTGCAGATCCTGTCGCGGATCGGTGATCGTCTGGAGCATGCGTCTTGATCCGTTTGAGCCTCGATGACTTGCCTGAAAGTCGCTGAGGGCACCCCACTGTGTCGAATAGGGTCAATACGTGTCAACCAAACGGAGCGGCGCGTCGCAGGACCCACATGCACACGAGGTCGGCCTCCTGACTTACACGGGCCGGTTTGGCGGTGGTCTTCGGGCGGATGTACAGCGAAGGCTGCCTTCCTATGTCAGCGACTTCACCGATGGGCTGCATTCGAAAGTCGTAGCGTCTGTGGGTTTTCTTTTCTTCGCGTGCCTTGCCAATGCTATTGCCTTCGGTGGCCTTACCAGTGTCGTGACCGGCGGTGAGATCGGCATCGTGGAAATGATTGTGGTAACTGCCTTCGGCGGAATCCTGTTCGCGCTTTCTTCTGCCCAGCCTCTGACACTGTTGGGCGGCACCGGCCCCATCGTCATCTTCACCGGCCTGTTGTACACGATATGCCAGCGTTTCGATGTTCCCTTTTTACCGGTCTACGCCTGGGTGGGCGTCTGGTCGGGCATTCTCATTCTCATCCTCGCGGTGACCGATGCCAGTGCGCTCATGAAGTTCTTCACCCGCTTCGTCGACGAGATCTTCGCCGTCCTGGTCGCTGTCATCTTTATCGTCGAAGCAGCGCGCTCGGTGGTGTCGCCCTTCACTACGTCCCCACGCAACGACGCGACCGCCCTGATGACCGTGGTTCTGGCACTGGGAACATTCCTGTTGGCCCGCACCTTCAAGACTTTCTTGCAGACTAGGTACCTGCAGCGCAGGCTCCGCGAGTTCGTGGCAGATTTCGGGCCCACCATCGCCATCGCCCTGATGACACTATTCGCCTTGTTGTTGCCAGAAGTCGAGGTGGCGGACGTGGCCATTCCCGACCATTTCGGCACCACCAGCGGCCGGTCCTGGCTCGTCGACATGTTCTCGTTGCCCGTCTGGCTGATAGTCGCCTGCCTCGGGCCGGCAATCCTGGTCACCGTTCTGCTGTTTCTCGACCAAAATATTACGACGCGCCTAGTCAACAGCCCGTCGCATGCCCTGCGAAAAGGCGGCGGCTATCACATGGACCTGGCGGTTGTCGGCCTCATCACCGCCGTGAGTTCTATATTTGGTTTGCCCTGGATTGTGGCGGCCACCGTCCATTCCCTCAACCACGTCAAGAGTCTGGCGACCACCACACGACAAGACAACGATTCCAGCGCCGAACGCATCGTAGCTGTCCGAGAAAATCGAGTCTCCCCGCTGGCCATTCATATCCTGATCGCGGCCTCGATTTTCATGTTGCCGCTGATCAAGCAAATTCCGATGGAAGTACTTTTCGGCCTGTTCCTGTTCATGGGATTTGCCACCCTCAACGGGACGGAATTCTATGCGCGGTTGAAACTATGGTTGACCGACCCCAACCTGTACCCCGACACCCACTACGTTCGTCATGTTCCCTGGAAAGTGATCCGCCATTTCACCTTGGTCCAGCTTCTCTGTCTGGTGGTGCTGTGGATCCTCAAGAGCAGCCCGGCGGGGATCTTGTTCCCCTTATTCATCGCGATGCTGGTGCCGCTCCGCCTCCTGCTCAACCGGTGGTTCCAGCCGGAGCACCTGGCATGGCTCGACACCGACGAGGAAACTGATGATGCCAGCATGGGCGACTTCCGCCCCTGAGTTCGAGGCCGGGGTGAGCAAGGCGACGATCTGGCACCGTCTTCGCGGCTAACCCGGAGGCTTCGGCCCGGACATTCTCACGAGCGTCTGTAAGTATTGGTATGCCAACAGCTCTGGCGTGAGCTTGCCAGATTTCATTGCGGCCAAGACATTTTCGATGGCCGTGGCGCGCCCCGGAGCATGGAGGTACTGGGCGGCACGTGCACCCTGGAACGATGTGCATTCACCGTGATCAACCCGTCGCAACAGTCTTGACCTGGCGCAGATAAGCGCCGAAGACATCGCGGAAATCCAGGCGCACAGTGCGTAGCACCGGGGCGATACCACACACCCGGCTTCGCGAACGGTCGTTCGGTACGTAATGAAAGAGGATAGAAATCAGCTACAGATATCGATTTGTGACAGTTCTTGGAACCTGCCCCACCCCGCCGGACAATCCGCCGATGCCACCTGCCCCATCCGCGACGACATCGAACAGCGTGTCCGCACCCTGCTGGCCGTACTGGGCGTGACCACCACCCAGTAGCAGTCGGGTGAGACTCTATTTCTATTACTGTACAACGCATTTCACACATCGCCCAAGGAGGGAATCAACAGTGTCCAGCGAAAAACCCTCGGTACTGTTGATCTGCCGCCGCAACGGCGGTAAGTCTCAAATGGCGGACGGGCTCATGCACAAAGAAGCCGGAAAGCGTATCAACACCTACTCGGCGGGCACTGAACCCGGCGAAGCCATCAACCAACCATCCGCCGAATCACTGCTGAAAGTGGGAGTGGACATCCCCAGCGAACACCCCAAACCCATCTATTCTGAGCTGCCGCGTAATGTCGATCGCGTTATCATTGTGGGCCAGAAAGCCAAACTCCCAGCAGCCGAAGGAGTTAACGTCGAATACTGGGACACCGACGAACCCTCCGAACGCGGCATCGAATGCATGCGACTAATCCGCGACGACATCACCGATCGCATACAACGACTCGCCGCCGACCTCGGCCGGTAGAGCAAGCCCAGCCGACCAGGTTCTGGCGCAGTTCGCGCACAGCGGATCTGCAATATCCGCGACCACCTAGGTGCGTTGAATCAGAAGCGGGGGTTGAGTCTTTGTCGCATACGGCGCACGGCTTTTGTTGTACGGCCCGTAAGGTGGGCGACTTGTTCGTGGTTGAGTGATTGGTTCAGGGCGACACTGATTTCTGACACTGTCCATCGCTGATGGGTGTGGTTGCCGTCGCCATCTGTAAGGCCGGATCTGCGTCTTGCAGCGGCCGCGCCGGGCGTCTGCTCAAGGGCGCGCCAACGTAGGCGCTCAGCTTCTGCGATCCGGCGGACTCGACTGGCTTCAGCTCTCTGGCAATCCTCGCATCGACATCCGCTCTGATAGCCGATGACTCCGTGTCTTATCAATCGGTTGTCCTGTCCTGTGTCAGATGCCTCTCAGCCCAATCGAATACGGGTCTCGGTTGGCTGATGCCATTGAGCTAGGGACGTTCCGCGAAGCAGCGGAGTCTGCTCAGGGATGTCCGGTATCAGGTGTCGCGGTCGGAGCTGCCGAAGAAACGCCTGCAGGTTCGGGAGGGGCCCAGTGCCATTGTTCTGGGGCAGGCCCGTGTGCGTCGTCGCCCAAGCCCGGAATCCGGGTTCCGGGCGGCGGCGCGGTACCGGGTAGAGGTTGGTTTAGCTCCTCTTTGGGACGGCGGCCCAGCAGACCGCCCCCGAGCTGGCCGTCTTGGTATTGATGCCACAGCCTTCGCAGGTAGTCGCCTCCGGAAACATCGGCGGCCTCCTCGCCGGGCGCGACCCCGTAGATTTCCCCCTTGCCAGGTTCCGCTGGCGTAAGGTTCTGCGGCAGCAAATACTGGTTATTGAGGGCATTGGCGCCCGGGACCGTGACCGGGCCGGCGCGGCCGGGGGCAGCTGGCGCCACGTTCTGACCCAGCAGACTCGGATCCCCTGCGATGCCTAGGTTGGTTGGCACGCCCCCGGGGCCCTGTTCTGTACCCGCCATGGCCAATGGGTTTCCGATCTGGGACGGTGGCGGAGGCTCCGGCAAGCCTGGCGGTCTGACTGGCGCCGTCGGCTGCTCCGGTGTATCCGGCCCGGGGTCAGCCTCACAGGTAGCCGCACTGCTGCCGTGAATAGTTGGGCCAGCACAGGCAGCCATCCATGAAGAAGTGAGAGCTGCCCAATGAAGTGACGCATCGAGGCACCTACAGGCCAGCAGAAGCGGAGGGCTCGCCGCCAGCAGCGGTGAACGCACTCAACGCGCGCACCAAGCCGCGACGCTCCCGCGGCGCCATCTTGCCTGCAATCTCAGCGATGACAGCCCGTCGGCGCGCCGTGACCTCCTGAACCACGCCTTCGCCGTGAGCGGTCAACTCGACCACCAATTCTCGGCGTGAGCGCGGGTGCGGCCGTCGATCGATCATTCCAACGTTGACCAAACGATCGACCATCCGGCCCGTCGTAGACGGCTGAACCCCTAACAACTGAGCCAAGGCGGCCAAGTTGATCGGGCCCTCATTGGACAAGATCACCAAAGTGCGAAATTGCGGAAACGTGATCGTCTCATCCACCTCCGCGATCGATCGCGCAGAGATCGCCAACAGCAGCCGCGAGGCGACCAGCAGCGAATCTGTAAGGGCATCAAGCGATTCCGCTAGACCTGCCTCGTCAACAGTCACACCGTCTCCCTTTCAGGGCAGCCCATCAACACCCAGCCGAGCAATACAATACCGCACGGTAACTATTGCATAATGCTAGTGTATGCCTCTGGCCGCGCGCTGACGCGACGTATGGATGCGTGGCCGGTACAGGGCGCTGGCGGGTATTACCTGGTGCGACGGAGAGGCCCGCCAGCGCCCCCGGCCGGTTTCGCGCCTTGTGCACGGGCCGTCAAGGTGTCGGCGTCAGGCTGAGTGGCTGATGATGCCGGGAAAAGGCAGATCCCGCAGGATCGGGTCATCGGGGAAGCAGATCGATGCCACAGACACCGTCGGTTGTGGGGCTCCGGCATCAGCGGCGATATGGAGGCGATAGCCCGCCGTGTCCGCCGACCACCCCGCGGCGCTTGGGTCCTCGTTGACCTGCGCACCCCAGCTGCGCCACAGCGCCTGCGTTCTGGAGGCAATTTGGTTCGCTTGCATCTGCGGCGATGTCATGACCGCCATGGAGACCTCGAAGCGCACCGTCGGGCTAGCGGCGTTGGCGCCCGCACAGGCCGTGGTGCGGCCGCCCACCGGCATGGCGCCGCCATCGAGATAGCTCCCGATCGGTAGCGCGTTGACTGTCTTCTCCAGGTAATCGACCACTGCCTTCTGAACCTGCGGCCGACTGGCTGCGAGCTGCGTCACCGAATGGTGCTCTTTGTCAATGGTATTGGTTGTCAGGCTGCTGAGGGGAGCGGATTGGGGTGAACATGCGGTCGCCCCGGCAAGCACGCCGACCGCGGCGAGGCGGCGCTGTCGCTGCAGGAAGGCCGAGATCTGCCGCGCAAATGTGTGGGTTGCGGGAGCGGGCGAATGCGACAAGCCTGCGCCTCCGAATTCATCGATACCCACGCGGTTTCACTCAGTCCGCCCAGGCCAGCACTGATTTCACTAAAGATAACCTACAAAAAGTATTGCATACTGCTACCGTATCTGGCGGCTGCATTCACGGCGCAGCGGCCAGAGCCGAGTGCTGGTGGTGACGCCAGATGCGATAGGGATACATCGCCTGCGTTGCTCTGATCTGGGTGCCCGCTGCCGTGTGAGGAATGCGGTGGTGTGCCGGGAAGACTGGTCGGCGTTATTGAGTCGACCGATCAGAGAGCTGAGGGCGCCTATGAGTTCGGCGGTGGGATACGGCGCCTATGGTTCTGCCTCGGTCCTGGCCACCGAGCAGTATGAGGCCTCACCGCTGATCATCGACCCGTACGCGATTCGTCTACTGCCTCCCGCGTTGCATCTGAAAGCTCTGGCCACGCGCCGGGCACCGGTGCGGCGGGCGATGATTGCCGCAACGGAGAAGAAGATCTGCGGCGGGTGGGCTGGCGTGCTATGCCGCACGCGGTACATCGATGAGCAGCTCATCGAGGCCCTTGCCGACGGACTTGATGCGGTGATCATCCTGGGCGGCGGGTTCGATACGCGTTTGTACCGGATACCGCAGTTGACCGGTGTCCCGGTCTGGGAGGTCGATCTGCCAGCCAACAGCATCCGTAAGCAGCAGGTGGCGGCGCGTCGTTTCGGATACATCCCCCGACATGCGACATATGTTGCTGCCGACCTAGCAACCGAGAACATGACGAAATGTCTGTCGGACAGCGGATTTGACCTGGATATGCGCGCGTTTGTGATCTGGGAAGCCGTGTCGATGTATCTGACTGAAGCTACTGTGCGACGCACGCTGCGGCACATGCTCGCGCTGGCGCCGGGAAGCCGCTTAGCGTTCACCTTCCTGCGTAAAGCATTTGTGGACGGGTTCGCCATGTATGGCGCGCGCGCTGGATACGACGAATTCGTGGCACAACAACAGTTGTGGCACTTCGGTCTACATCCAGAACAAGTCTCAGAGTTTCTCGCCGAGTACGACTGGGATCTGCTTATACATGTGGGCGCAGCAGAATATTCGCAGCGCTACCTGCGACCTGCACACCGCGACCTACCTGTTTCAGAGATCGAACGGGCGGTGATTGCCCAACGCTAGCTCATCGCACGATAAGTCTAGAACTAGCTAGGAAAGCTGAATCACCTTGAAAAACAGCGCAATAACTCTCGTCGCCATCGTAATTCTCGCAACCGGATGCTCACCTGCCCGCACACTGTTTACGTCCCAGCAGCTGCCCGCGGCTAACCCGCACGCATCAACACTGACCGCAGAGCCGCTGGTGCCCTGGCAGCTGCAGTTCATCGCCCAATCACTAGACGGAGGCGGGTTTTCCGGAGAAGACTTGTGGGGCAAGCCGACCGTGATGTGGTTCTGGGAACCTTCCTGCGCCGCGTGTAAGTCACAGGCCACGATCGTGCGAGCCGCGGCCGCCAAGCATCCAGGCATCACCTTCGTCGGGGTCGGAATCAAAGCCAGTGCTACAGATCTGCGGGCGTTTATACGCAATCACCCCATGGAATTCACACAGGTCATCGACACCAGCACGAACATATCGAGCCGCTTCGGTATCACCCAGTCACCTGCATACGCCTTCATCACCGAAGGCGGCGTCATAAACACCGCCAAAAAACCATTGTCACAGCACGATTTAACGAAACAAGTCAACAAGCTCAACGACGCTTGACCCACCGCCGGAGTCCATCCGTTCACCTATACGAAAGGCCACCTCATGCCCGCCAAACAAAGCACCCCCAACCCAGAGACAGCGCCGAACTCCACCCCGGGCCGAGCCCTTGCCGGCATACTCGAAGGTAGCGCTGTCGGCATAGAAGGGCGCCGCGCCTACCTCAATCCCCAGCAGATGAGTCCTGAAGATATCGCCGCGATCCGGCACGGCATAGCCGCGCTAGATGCCGAGCTGTGGGCACTCAAACGAATCTTCCGCTAGTAGGCCGATACACCGCCACGACATGAACAGTGAAACCCCGCAACGCATCAACACGAGAACATGCCACGATCACCCGATGATCGAGGACCCTTCCACCGCGCAGGCGCGTGCGCTGCTGACTTCGCTCTACGAGCATGTCGTCGAGGTATCTCAATCGATCGCCGAGACCGAGCGTCAGAGCAGGAATGCTCCGAGCCGACCTGCGGCAGTCAGACATCAACGCCGCCATCTGGTGGCGCTGAGGGGGGAGCTGTACGAAGCGCACCGGCATATCGATGGGCTACGCCGACAGTTCCCCGCCGCGCGTGATGTGCCATGGCCGACGATCAATACTCAGGAAGCGCCTCGTCAGTAGCGATTTGCCAGTTCGCTTCTACTGCACACTATTTCAAACTCGCACAGCCGATTCTGCACCTAAGCGTGCGACAGGACACCGCATCCGTCAACCTGTGATTCACCCATCGCTCACCCACCTAGACGCGCCGAGCTAGGACCTCCAAGCCCGTCAACAGTCGATCCTCCCTCCACATGCACGCCACCGTCATTAATACGATTCCCTGAGCCCTCCTCGTCGTCCGTTTGCACTGAAGATGATTCGAACTTGCGCTGCAGACTGCCAAGCTCTCTCATCCGCTCAATCAGAGACCGAAGCTCCACGAACGCCTCTGGTGCCAGATCCAGCCAGCCGATCTGGACCCCGATGGTGACCTCACCTGCATTCCCGAAATCCACTGTGATGAGATCCGCGCCGCCACTGCGGCTCGCTGCCACAGCTGCCGGCTCCGGTGACGTCTCGGTCACCGCAATGGCATCGTCAGATGAGACCGCCGATAATGTGGGTATCACCAGGCGGTCTCGGGCCGGGTTGAGTAGTCCAGCAACTTCTGCCGAACTCATCATCACGCGCCGGGTATTGGCGATATTCTTCTCCGGGACCCCCCGATGACGCAGGTCGGCCTCGATCCCCGGGGCCTTCGGAAGACGGCCCCCGTCGTACAGCTTGAACAACTCCCGGAACAGCGCGATGTTCATCCAGGCTTCGACCATCGCTGCTGGCCGCTGGTCGACGTCAAGGGCACGCATCCCCAAATCAGTGAACTGCAGACGACCCCGTGAGCCCGTCAGGAAACCGTAATGACTGGCCGCCGCGGTCCGCGCACGAAAAGCCCCGGAGTTCGTCGACTGATCCAACGTGCTTGCGATCTGCGACAACGACGGAGACCGCCCATGCTGATACGCGGCTTCGAGCACCTGCAGGACGTTGGCCAGATTCACACGGGGCACCCCCGTCATCTGGCCTGAATCGCCGCCCACTGCGCCATCATCCTCACTGGTGGACGCAGACACTCCGAGTTCATCTGTATTCATGACTGCAATTGTAGCGCGATAGGGGATACTATGGGGGACGATTGATGGCGGTGGAGGCAGGAGAGGATTGCAGACATGAGGCATTCACGCCCGGCAGTGCGTGCGGCGCTCGCCGATTTGACGCATGACGGGTGGAGCTTGCGCCCCGGTGGCCATTGGGGGGTATTGACCTGCAGATTCGCCTGTAAATGCCGGATCAGCGTCGCAGGTAGCCCTCGAGATGATCTTTATCACGCCAAGTATCTTCGGCGCATGGCGCGTCGGTGTCGACGGCGTTCCGAACACGATTGATGAAACACATCGTGTTATTATTGAGACGTTGTCAGACGTACTCAGGGAGGCACTATGTGGGATTCCGCAGTGGCTCATCTCGTTGTGGCTGTCAATGCCGACCAGTTCGATGAGCTCGCTAGGTGGGCTGGCGACCACGACGGTATAGCTCAGATGTCCGGCTCGCAGGGGCTTGTCACATTGTTCGTCCATGCCAGTTCTCTTGACTCTTACCGTGAGGGCGTTCTTGCCGCCGCAGAAAAGCTGCGGTCGCAAGGTTTCACCGTGGTGGGCCTCGATCTCGATCTCGTGAACACCACCGATATTGCGGATCGGACTGGGCGCTCACGCCAGGCCATCCGTCAATACAGTGAGGGACTGCGGGGCCCTCAAGGCTTTCCCGCGCCGTTGGGTGAACCCGGTGGTGTTCGAGTCTGGGATTGGGGCAGCGTCAACGAGTGGCTGCGCACGTCCGGCCTGGGCGGTGACCCCGAATACCATCCGACCCGCGAAGTTATCGCCGACTTGAGCACCGCACTTCAAAACCCGATGGCTCCCGCCCGATAGCTCGCACGGCTCCCTCGTCGGCAACGGCCAGCGTAGCTAGGCCTCGTATCTTGTGGCGCCGCTGAGCCAGTCCGGGCGCTGTACCTGACGGTGAACCGCGCCTTGATCCGGCGGTGCGCGGTAACCAAACCGCATCATGTCAGCTGGGCTATCGCACCAATGCGACACCAGTGGGCCATAGCATACGTCAGCGGAACTCTTTGCAGGGCTGCATATTACGACTGCGGCGGGCATCATTATCTGTGTAGACTGTAGGCTGTAGCGGCACCACTATCTCCAACGCCAATTCTTTGTCGGCCGGTTTGATCGTCTTACAAGGGCTCGACAATACGTTCCTTATCGTCGTCCTGCTGGTCGGTAGCCGGACACATCGCGTTCTTCGAGGCGCCAGTGTTTGGCGGGGTAAAGCTTCCGTACATCTTCATAGCGACCAGTAATCCCGCTGACCGGCTTGCTGATCGACGGATTGTTCGGAGTGGCAAGGTACTCGATGCTCGATCCGCTGAGATATCCACGCAATAAACGCCGGATCACGTTGGTCAGATTGTCGCCTTCGCCCTGGGCTTTGGAGTGTCCTGCGTCCCACTCATGGCCAGGAACTCGCACGGTGCGGCGCGGAGTGACACTCACAGCTGCTGGTCGCTATCGGCGCGCCAATCAGATACCACGCGCACCTGGTGCCGGATACCGGCTGCGCCGTCAAGCGTTTGGCCCATCGCCGAGTCTGCCAGGTATCTCGTGGCGGGCCAGGTGTCGCTGACCGGTTGAACAATTCCCCTTTCCTGCCGCAGCCCAAGGGAATTGATCAGCTGGTCGCGTAGGGCCGCAAGATCAATCACTCGATCCTTGGCCCCCTGAGCCAGCAGCCCTCTGTCGGCGCCGAGTGCCCATCCTTGGGCCGCGAATCCTCGGATCAGAGCGTCGTCAATCTCGCTATGCAGAGTCATCATCACCCCTTCACAAGCATGCTAATTGTTGCTAATTTTACCAAAAAAGCATGACATTTGAGCCGTCAGGAATCTTCGGCTATGTCGTTACTTCTAGGCTCGATCGATGGTCGAGGCGGCTGGGACCGTTTACGCGAGATGGATAGGGCCGGGGAATTCATCCCCATGCCAAGCTGGGCGAGGATGTTCAGTTGCCAGCTGGTAGTTCGCCGAAATCGACTCTGCTACAGCGCTGCACGTCGATACCGCACGCGTGGGGCAGGGGTGTGCGGCCGATATCGGCGGGTGCCGGCGCGCTCGTTAGGTGTCCGATTGGCCGAGCTTTGTCACAGCTTCGGCGGTGTAGGTCGTTTTCATGTTGCCGCCGGGGGTGGTCTCGATCTTCATGATGGCGTTGATGCGGACACGGTCTCCGACTGCTAGTCCCCGGATTTGACTCGGGTCGATTCGTCCGAGTCTGACGGTGATCGTGTCGCCGTCGTCTTGTTTGATCAGCCAGGATGAGACTGCACTGACGGTGAGATATTCGCCGAGGATCTCGACGGGCTGTTCGTCGAGGTTGGCGTGTTCAACGGTGGCTGCCATGTAGGCGGCCGCGGCCGCGGTGACCCGGACGCGGCGGGTGGTGCGCGAGGGTTGGCGCCAGTCGATATCGACGTCAAAACCGGCGCGTTCCAGTGTCTTTGCGAGGTCACGTACGGCTGAGGCAGTCCGTGGCCCCATGTCTTCGAGCTGGCGCACGAATGCTGACTCCTGCTCGATGGCGCCGATATCGATTCCTGCGGCGAACACCTCGATTGCGGCGCCCACTGCTGTGTCGAGCATCTGATCACCGGGGTCCAGTTCGGAGAACATCCCCACCTTGCCCTCACCATGCCCGGTTTCGTCGATCGCACTCACTGCGGGCGCCACCGTCAAAATAATTGACCCGGGCGCCGGCGATGCGGACAGCAGCAAATCCGTGCGGCGCCGTACATCAGCATTGGCTTGCCTGCCGAGCGCTTTGTCACCGGTCTGCGATGCGCCGACTGCGGTGGCTACACGTTGAAACCCAGTCATCACCCGTGCAACATCGTTCATCTTGGCCGACGACCCGGTAACCCCATCCCCGGTGATGCGGATGTTGCCCCGCGAAGTCAGTGTCCTTCCCAGCGGATCCGCTGCGATCAAGTCCTCAATGCCGATCCGGGTCAAGTCGCCGGGGGTTGACCATTCCGGCACCCGCTCGGCCGCCTCCGGGCTGGCCATCGCAGCCAGTATGGCGGCCGCCATCTGGTCGAGATCGCGATCAGGTGTAGTCATCGAGCGTCACTTCCAGGTATCCACGTCGCGGTAGGGCATCCAGGCGCACTGGGGCCGAGCCGGCAGTCCCGGATCGCCTCCTTTGCAGCACATCGTCGACCTGGCCGCGGGAGTACAGGTACTCGGCGTAGTAGTTGTCGTCGATTTGCGTGTCAGGTTGGCAATGCCAGGCTGCCAGTCGAGTATCCACATCGACACCGACAACTTTGTGGACTTCTCCCGGGGACGCGAAAGCACGGAGCATATTGTGGGCCTCTGGGTCGAGGTTGGCTTTATCCAACTCGAGGTCTTCGACCCAGTACAAGCAGTGGATCGCAGGGGGTTCAGCGATTTCGGTGAGAAATGGCCCGTACAGCCAGGCCGCGTTGACAGGGGTGTAGCGGCGCAACAGGTTGGTCATGGCCTGCCAATCCCCCCACAACAGGTGGCGTCGAGGCGGGCGGTCCTCAACGAACCTGACGTAGATCTCTTCCTGAGTGACCCGGTATCTTCCGGGCGGCAACTGACCGTCAACATCCAACTCGGGTAACACCGCCACCCCCTCTCTGAGGGGATGCTGTCACAAAGGACTCGCCCCCTCTAGGGCGTATTGCAAATTGCAGCCTCAGCGTTATCGGTTGGTGGCCACGGCACAGCGTCGGCAATAGCAACATCACCGCCGCTGGCGGGAGTAAACAACGCCGCTACTGCCTCATCGACCGCGGCAATCACTCCACGGGCGGCGGCTAGCAACTCTGCATCGGGCGAATCAGTGGCGTCCCGTACCGCAGCAGCCAGCCGATCACGCGCTATCAATAGCGTCCCGAAACCCCGCTTCGGGGTGCTCTGCGGCACAAGTTCCTCGGAGATGAAGGCGCGCAGCAACTCGTCCAATGCACGCCGCTGACGGGTGCTCATTCGATGCGCCTCGGCCGGGACTTCGTATTGCTCAGCTGCGGGGGGGCGCACTCCCGCGGCTGTGAATGCGGCGGTCTCGGGCACCTCGGCCAGGTAAGCAATCGCCCGAATAGAGGCGTCCGAGGGTCGGGAGGCGTAAGTGCCTTGCCGCAGCCGGTTCAAGGTCGCGTGCGATACCTCGTGGCCGCCGCGTTGGGCGATCTCGGCCAATCGCCGCCCTGATGCACCCCCGTGGCGCTGCACCGCCAACTCAATCAACTCGACTAACGATCTGCTGGTTGTCCCCATGATTCACCCGTTCGTGTCGGTCCCGGTTCGGCGTGTATACGCCTGCTACATCCATTGTTCTGACACTTGTAACGCGAGTCAAGCGTAACTCGCCGATATATATGCTCCACCAGTGAGCTAGCGTTATGTAACGTGTCTCACGTGTCAAGAGTCAATGACTTTAGGGGCGGTAGCTCGCTCGACCCCCTTGGGCCTGAGGCGTCGCCGCGACGAGGTCCGGGGCCACAGAGGTCGGCCAAGTGTGTGTTCGAGGTGCGCGAGGGTGCCGATGTCGCAGAGAACCGTGCCGGCCAGGATGCGCCCGATGGTGGTGTGGGCGACGCCGCTGGCCTGCGCCAGGGGTCGTTGACCGATGCCGGTTTCGGTCATCGCCGCACGCAATGCCCGTGCGACGTGCTGTGCGACAGCCGCCGCCGGCGGCGCATCGGCCGCCAGCTGCCCGTCTGGCCAGGCGCCAGCGGGCATGTACTCGGCGGGTGGTCGAACGCCGTGGCTGCGCGACACCACCCGACCATAGCGCCCAACACGGCACTCGACAGCTCATCGGCCGACCACCCGTACCATGCTGGTGCATTTACGCACCAGCATGGTTGGAGGATCACCGATGGACCAGCACCACAGACAGGTTGCGCGCGATGAAGAGTGCACAACTGGCCGTGCAGTTGAGCCTGCCGTTGCCGTGGGGGCCAGCCATGGCTGAGAACAGTGTGGCCACGTCCGTGGATCTTGTCGTCTCAGACTGGGCGGTGGATGGGGCGATGTCGGTTCAGACGTTGGACAAGTTCGCGTTGCTGGCACAACGGTTCGTGCGGTTCGCGGCCGCGCACGATGTGACGACACTCGATGCCGTCGATGACGGTTTAGTGGCCAAATTCGTTGCGGCCAAGGGCCGGTCCCGGCGCGGCGCGGTAGCGCCTGCGGCGGTGGCCACCATGCACAACCGCCGGGCGGCCTTGCGAGCGTATTTTCGCACCGCGCGCCGGCTCGGCCTGGTCCTGCACGACCCGACCCTCGACATCGACGTGCCCGACCGGGAAACCGCGTCGACGCGGTCGCTGCACGACGACGAGGCGGTGCTGGTGCGGCTGTTCTCCGAACACGCCACACCCACCCGGCACGCCGCCACGACCGCACTGCTGCTGGCCGGAGCGCACACAAGCGAGCTCGGCCACATCCGCATCAGTGACGTCGACACCACCGCCAAGACCGTATGGGCGCACGGTTCGACCAAACACCGCGCTCGCGCCCTGCCGTTGGATACCTGGGCCCTCCGGGTCATCGACCAACGGATCGCGCATTTGACCGAACGCGGCGCCACTGCCGACACAGTCTTTTGCACCGGCTCCGACGGCTCCGATGCGCAACGGCAGGCCAGAGTGTGCGTGACCGTCCGCGATGTCCTCACACGCGCAGGCCTAAGCACAACCACTGGAATCAAACCGTCCTCGCTGACCGCCCACGCCGCCCGGCAGGTCTTCGAAGAAACCGGCCGAATCGAATTGGCGGCCAAGCTGATCGGCTCCGGGTCACTTGATGGCACCGCCGCGCTCATCGGCTACCAATGGCGCCAAGACGACTGATCGCACATGTCTCTGCCGCCGCCCCGCCGACGTCGCACCATCTATGGTGCCGACCGGATCGACCAGTGGCGCCGCCAGCAACTCCACACCCCGGACGATCACACGCTGGTGGAGATCGAGAAAGTCCGCGCGATTGCCTCCGACCCAGCGCAATACGCCATCGCCGACCGCATCCCCGACCGCGAACCAGGCACACCGGGGCGGCCTCCGATGTACCCCAACTGGGTGCATATCGTCCACACGTCCCTGCACGGCGCGTTCGGCTCGGCCAATGCCGCCAGCCGGATCATGAACAACCCCGACTACTGGGACATCATCCGCGGACACGCCGCCGACCACGACCACACCGCTCGTGCCACGCCCCCGAAACGCCACCATCACACCTACGCACAACCGAAGCTCGACCGACATATCGAGCAGCTGCAAGACGGCCTGCGCCAAACCGGCGCAGAACTGGCCCGCCGACTGGGCTGCCTGAACCCCAACAAGCGGGTATCGCGCACCGACCCCACCCGCGGCCAGTTCGTCGTTGGAGACGGCACCGTCGTGCCACCTCCGTACCGCAAGAAGACCGTCGAGCGGCTCACCGCCGCCGGACGCTGCCGCATAGTCGCTCACAGCGAAGTCCAAAACGGTGACGGCGCACCCGAATTCCGCTACGGTGCCAAATTCGCCACCCTGTCCACCCGGCCAGACAACGCCCGGAACCTGCGTGCCATCCTCGACACCGCACCCGTCCCACATGGCAAGGGTTACAAGGGCGAGGCCGGCATCGCGATCACCATGCTCGACAATGTCATCGCCCACCCCGACCTGCGCGTCGACGGTATCTGCTACGACGGGGCCTTCCGCGGCACGCACATCAACCACGCCATGAAACAGGGCCTGATCGTCCTAGTACCACCACACTCAGGCACCGCCAAACCCACCTTCTTCACCCAAATCACGTGCACATGCCGCGATACTCACGACATCTGGACCCTCGACGGCCGCCTCCATGAACGGAGCATCATCGACACCGGCGAGATGACCTATGAGCCGCTGCCGGTCGACAAGATCTACTCGCGCCGCAACCGAGGCGGCACCCACCGCTGGTACATCGACTTCGCCACCACTTGCGGCACCGTCCAGTCCCGTCGCCTCGACAACACCGACGAGGACGACAAACGCGGCTACAACCGCGCCGAGCACCTTCGCCAGCACACCAAGACCGATACGGGCGAGAGCATCTATGACCGCTGCTACGGCTGGCGCGAAGACGCCGAATCACTCAACAACACCCTCGACCGCACTCTCTACGGCGGACGCATGACCGCCCACAGCCCCACCCGTCAGCACGCTGTGATGATCGGATTCGCGTTGGGCCGCAACGCTATCGCCCACTACCTCCACGGGCGCCGTCAAAAAATCACCACAGCCTAACCAGGCGCCGGTCTATCCGCCGCCCAGTCACACAAGCCCCACTGGACACGTAAGGCCCCACACGCACCGCCTGCAACAGAGCAGACTCGCCACCAGCCGACGTCCAGAGCATCCCGACCGAACCGCTAGAGTTTTAGACACCTATTCACACAGGTCCCCCGCCCTCGTAGCTCAGGGGATAGAGCACGGCTCTCCTAAAGCCGGTGTCGCAGGTTCGAATCCTGCCGAGGGCACCAAAGTAGTCAGTTTCAAACTCGCGACACTGTCGTCGGGTTTTTTGTTTGTTTTCTCCAGTGCTTCCGTGAGGGATATTCCGGGGCTATTGTCGCTGGTTAAGTGACGCTTACCGTCATCAGCCATACCTCTCCCCTTGTTCGCTGCATGCTGCTGAGCAGCGTTTGCAAGCTCGTCACTGAGCAGAGTGCGGAATGGTTCGGCCAGATCGCCGTGGATATCTCCGTCGTCGATGTAGAGCCTGGTGAAGATGGCTTGGTTGAGCAGACGGCGGATCTGCTTGCCGCCGACAACGTGGGCTGCCCCGATGTACGCACGGTGGCAGTTCATGGCGTAATCGAGAGCACTCGCCAGGGCACGCTCGAATTGTTCGAACTCCATGTTGGTGGCGGTCAGGCGTTCGGTGATCTCGGCGAGGCTGCGAGCGATGCGGTCTTGTTCAGCCTTGAGTAGATCGAGCGGCACAGCCTGGGCGTAGTGAGCCTGCAGCAGACTTGTGCGCTCGCGCTCGAGGCGATCTTTTTGCAGCGATAGTTGCTTGTGCTGGATCTCGGCTGTGGTGCGGTAGGTGGCCATCTCATCGCGGAGCATGGTTTCGATCTGGCCGCGCGATTCATGGTCAAGCTGGACGGTGCGGTAGTGGTCAGCAACTTGCTGCTCGACCTTCGCTATGAGCACAGCTTTCTGCTCACAGTCGGTGATCTTCTGGTGCCGCCCCAAGCAAATGAAGTAGGGATAGACGGTGCCGGACGGGTTCTTGGCATTGGTGATCACGAGGCGGCTGTCGCAGTTTCCGCAGAAAACTGACGATTTCAGGTAGTGGGGATGCTCGCGCTGCTTCTCCCCTGTCGCGTGTGAGCTCAAGACTTCTTGCACTTTGGCCCAGGTCACTTCATCGACCAGCGGTTTGTGCTTGCCGGGATATGTCGCCTTACTGAAGACAACGATCCCCTTGTAATAAGGGGTGGTCAGGATCTTGTGCAGGCTGTTGTACTTGATTGGTCGTGCTGGGGTTTTCGGTGTTGGCCGGGTGGTCAAACCGCGCCGTTCAAGCTCAGCAGCCAAAGCTTTGAGAGTCCAGTCACCGCTGGCATAAGCATGAAAAGCCCAAGTGATCAGTGGAGCGCGAACTGGATCAATGTCAACAGTGCGAACCTGGGAACCATTGGCAGTGATCTTCTGAACATTCAGGTAGCCGAGCGGAGCTTTTCCTGGAGTGCCTCCGATCTTGGCTTTCTGAGTCATGCCTTTGGTGACTTCGACGGCCAGGTTGCGGCTGTAGAACTCGGCGATCGAACTCATGATGCCGTGCAGCAGCATACCGTTGGGTGTTTCATCGATATTCTCGGTGGCTGAAACCAGTTCTGCTCCAGCCTGTTTGATAGCGAGGCTAATTTCAACATCGTCGGCCCGGTTTCTCGCCAGGCGGTCAATTTTGTGGACGATGACGTAGTCCACCTCGTGTTGGCGGATGTAGTTGAGCATTTCCTGCAGTTTGGGGCGGTCAGCTGACTTGGCGCTTTCGGCACGCTCCACGAATTCCTCGACTACGACCGCTCCTAGCGTGGCAGCTTTGCGGCGATTGGCTTCGCGTTGGGCAGGCAACGAGTAACCATCCGGGTCACCGTCTTTTTCAGCCTGCTTCTTAGAAGACACCCGTGGATATGACACGGCGATCTTCGCTGCCGCGCGTGTATTGATCTGGCTATCGGCCATCAGCAGATCAGTGAGCTTGCTCGTGTCATACTCCATGCGAAACCTCCTGTGTGCTAACTGATCTGAAGTCTTTCGCGCGGTCAGCGCGGTGGATGTGGTCGATTAGCCCGGTTTGTCGGAGTCGCACGGTGATGGCGTGCTCGCTGGCCTGAAACAGCTTGGCCAGTACGGCGGGGCTTCGGATGCCGCCATGCCATGCACGGTGCAGAAACTCGCGTGGGATGAGCAGGCATCCGGCGAAGTAGTTGGCAGCGTGCTCCGCCTGCCGTGAGTTGGTCAATCGGCGTGTTGTTTTGTATAGGTTGTCGATGGGGTCATCGAGGATATGTTTGAACTCATGCGCCAGCGTGGAGCGTTGCCGCTGAACGGTGTTGGCGCGGTTGATCATGATCACCCAGCGGCGTGTTTTCGTATCCCACATGCTGGCACCGTCAGCGGCAGCGGTGTTGCCGAGTCGGGTGGTGTTGATGATGCGAATATGCGGAATACCGGTGATCACTGCGTCTGGGACAGGTCCATCGGTGATGCTGTGCAGTTCAAGGAGTTTGGTGGCCTGACGTTCGGCGATTTGCAGTGCTTCGTCAAAGGTTATGTCATCACGTGGCGGGACGCAGGCCCGCAACAATGCGAGCACGCTGAGATGATGGACGGGTTGTGTCGTGGGGCGTGTGGGCATCGTGGGTTTCCTCCTTTCCAGTGAGCGTTGGATTCTGTTATCTGCTTGCGCAGCAGTCCTACTCAGTGTGTAGATGTTCGTCTTCGCCGCGTGCGGGGCCTCGCTCGATACTGATGCCGTATTCGCCGGCAATGGCGGTGACAGAGGCTTCGAGCTTGGCGAGGACTTGAGGCGGCAGGTGATATCTGGTGCGTAGGTATGGCCGCAGCGCAGGCAATTCCGCTGGCGGCATCCAGCCGGTAGCGGAAAACAGTTCGCTGATAGGGATACCGAGGACATGGCCGATGGCACCCAGCTTTTCGGCATTGGGTTTAGCGATCTCACCGGCTTCGATGCGCCAGTAATTGCCTTGGTTGATCCCGGCACGACGCGCGGTTTCGTTGGCCGATAGACCCAACTTTTGGCGTCTGTTTTTCAACAGGTTGGCCAATTGGCGTCGTTGAGCGATATTCATTTCTCTTGTCTCCGTTACCTTTTCACTATTATACCGCCACTTATGCGAATTGGCAACGGCCGGCGATCCTACTGAATACGCAAAAGCCATTGCTATGGAGCGTATTTCGCTGATCGGCAGTGGTGAATGGGCGGCAATTTGGTGCGTGTTTATGGTGGAGTGAGGGCACCGGGAGGGAATCGCACGGTGGCGATCCCCTGCCCGGTTTAGTAGTGCAGCGTGGAGGTGCTTAGCTGTCCTTGGTGGCCTCACCGGTGCGTCGTAGCCGTGGTGGCGTGGTTTTGCCGGTGGGGTTGTCGGTGAAGATGCTGGCGATGGCGGCGTTCTTGACTGCCGCATCGCGTTCGATCTCCTTTTGGGCCGTGTTGGCTTTGGCCCGCAGTTCCGGGTCATTTTTGGCCCGCTGGACGTGATCGATGATGGCGGCAATGCCTTCGTCGTTGATGGTCTGCCCGCGTAATTGAGCGATGAAACTCAGCTGCGCGTGCACTGCGGGGTCGAGCCGGATAGCAAGGGTTTTCAGACCGCTTTCTGGCGTGGACATGTCGTACCTCCTTGGTGCGAGCGGCTGGTGATGGCGGGATGCCGTCACAAGTACAGCCGCAGGACACCAACGAGGACATCCGTCTGACCCCTGTCATGCGGGGCGCTGCCGTTTCTCGTGCTGCTTGTCGGAAGGAACCGGATAGCCGGAAATCGTGATGTGGGAGTCGATTTGGTTACCCCAGGCGTGCCATCCGTGACGGGGCCGGCGGGCGAACAGTTCCAGATAGGGTCCGTCACTGAGGCGTTCGATCACCCCATACACCTCTTCGGGTTTATGCGAGTGATCCTGCACCGGAGCGAACAGCCACGTGGGTTGGGCACGAAACCGCACGGGCGCAGATCCTCTGGTTCCCAGCAGCAGGTGCTCGGTGCTGTTCCGCAGATAGTTGCCCAGTCCGAGGCGCGGTTTACACCATGTGAGCGGAGAGCGTGGAGTGAATCCCCATGCGGCCATGACGTCATAACCGTCACGCAGGGTGGCGTTGGTGACCCACAGCCACAGATGCGCGTCATCGGCGGCGAGGTCGGCAACGGGCATGGCTTTGATCCGATCCAGAGACATGAGCGGATAGTGCTGGATGGCACCACGGTTGCCGCGTTGGTGAGTGTCCCAGGGTGGATCGGCAAGGATCGTGCGGTACCTCGGTGGGATGGGATTCGGTGCTACCTCGTGGGTGGGTTTGTTGAAATGTGTCATAGGGCGGCTCCTTTCGTCATGGTGGGGATGAGTTGGTCGGGGGTGAGGATCTGAAACAGGCTGGCGGGCAGGGTCTTGTCGGCAGCCAACGCTTTGGCCAGTGCGGTTCGTCGCCGCTCGATGCGTTCTGCGTTCTTGCCGTGAAGTAGCCAGAGCACCCAGGGGAAGCCGCCCTGTTGTTGTTCGATGCCTTGGCGGCGATACTGCTCGTAGTCGTGGCATTTGCTGATCAGCGTCGGGATGGATTCGGTTCCCAAATCGACTTCGACAAACCAGGTATCGACATAGGTGCCGTCTGGATCGGTGGCTGTTTCCACATACAGATCCGGCTTGAGCGCCAGGCGGGCACCACCGAGACCGAGATGGGGTCGCCGGGCATCCTGCTCGATCTGGTAGCGCACGAGTTCGAGTGTCTTTGCGCGGTGTGCGAGTTCCAGCGCGATGCGTACGTCGGCGATCGCCAGGTGATGCTCTGCAAATCGGGCTGATGGTTCATGCCAACTGCGGCCACGTGGTTCCTTGCCACCGAGTACCAGCAGCCGTTTCCCGGCTTCAGTTAGGTAGTGGATCAGATCTTGGCTGCCTGCCGTCACTCCACCAACACGGCGGGGCAATGTGTCCAGCAGACCGGTGCGTCGTAGTCGTGCCAGTACCCGTTGCGGAATGCGCTGCTGGGAGATCGGGCTCAGGTCAGTGAACAACAACTCTGCGAGTTGTGTGGTGGTCAGGAAGCGATGTTCAGCCACTGCTTCGAGAATGAGGCGATCACGCTCGCCTAACTGATCGGCTAGCTGTTGCAGTCGATATTTCCCGATCCGCTTCGTGGTGTCATGTCCATCCCCAGCTGCGGAAGAGGCACGCTGAATGTCAAAGGCATCAGAGTGTTTCGCGGGGCTTAAATCCTCATTTGCCGCGCTCGCAGTGGGTATGTGAGTCGGGGTGATCTGATCACCGATCCGATCACCGGCACGATCAGTCTCGGGTAGCCGGTGCCTGCCTGTTTGATCTGTTGGTTGGTTCATGGTCGCCTCGCTTTCTGCCCACGCCGCGCACCGGTATCGCCTGCTGAATCACTCACGCCTCCATCGCCAGTCCCGTGCTCTGGGTCGGTCGGTTCGAGCAGCGCGGCAAATCCGGCCTCAATCTCGCTGCGGGACTGCCCATACCGTGCGCGGCTGCGCTGACGAATATCGGCAGGGGCGCTGGTTTCTGGTGGTGGCGGCAGCGTGATTCCCGATGCCCAAGGTTGTATCGAGTTGTCCCGGATGAGGCTGACGTAGATGTGGTGTGCTGGTTGGGTTGTGAAATCTTCAGGTGCCAGGACAGTTTGGCCTGCGGCCATGGTCTTCGCATCGGTGACTGATAGTTGGAAGCAGATTTTGTTGCGGGCGTTGCTGCGGAACGCTTCGGTCATCGTGCGCGGCAGTTGGCCTTCGAACTGGTGCGCCAGATGAAACCCGGCCTTGAGGCTGCGTGCAGTGGCCAGTGCGTCGTCCAGATCGGTGGGCAGGTGCAGAAATTCCTGGACTTCGTCGACGTAGATCATCATCGGATCACGCTGGGCTTCGGGGATGGCGGTGCGTTCGCAGATGGCTTGCCACAGTTCACCGAGCACCATCGCGGCCAGCAGTTGTGCGATCTCTGGTCCGAGGACGCCTTTTTGCAGGGGCACCAACAGAACCTTTTTGTCGGTCAGGACATCCCGAATGTTGAAGCGCGGCTGGCGCTGTGCCAACACGGCCCGCAGATTCCGATCCAACAAGGGCCGCACCTTGTTCGACAGCGGCGCCGTGATTTGCGCGGCTGCCTCCGGGGATAGTTCGTTGAACCACTGCCAGAACGGGCCAGCATCGAACGGATCGGATTGCATAACGCCACGGGTCATCGAGTGGCGAAAGCCAGGGTTGGTCAGCAGCAGCGGCAGCATCACCAAACTCGCATCCGGGCGGCTGGACAGTACCTGCAGGCAGTGCCGCAGAATGTCGCTGCTGCGCGGCCCCAAACCGTCACCGCTGCCGGTGCGGTACAGGGCCTTGAAGGTGGCGAACAGAGCATTTGCCACGACATCCGCAGAGCGGTGATCACCATCGCCGCGGTGCAATGGATTGATCCCGACGGGCGCGTCATCGAGAGGATCGAGCAACACCACGTCATCGAGCCGATGCGCCGGTATCCGTGACAGGATCTCGGTCACAAGGTCTTTCGGTTCGATCACCACCAGTGGACGGTTGTTTTCGAGGTCTTGGACGATCAGATTGAGCAGCAGCGTGGATTTGCCGGTGCCGGAGGGTCCAAGGAGCCAGGTGTGGCGCGTCCGATCGGGCGTGTTGTACCCAAGCGTTCCGTTGGCACCGGGTGCATTCGCACTCGCCAACACCTGCTGTCCGGCAAGCATTGCCGCAGACGGACGGATCGGTTTCGGATGTTTGGGTGGTAGTCCGGGAAATGATTCGTCGTCACGATCAGCCACCGGCCACCCCGACAACCGCACAGTTTCCACGGCACTCAAGCGGCTGACGCGAACCCACCACGACCTGGGCGGTTTCGGATCGTTGAGGCGTTGTGCAGCATCAGGTTTAAGCAGCACCCGTATCCCAGGGGCATTCGCCGTGCTCAATGCGGTGGCGAGTCCAAGTAGCAGGGTGCGGCGACGCTCAGCAGTGGAAGCCTGCACACCGATGCGTACTGCCGATGCGAACCCGTGCTGTCCGATCTTTTTCAGCAGTGCCTGCCGCGATTCGGTGCTGCGGTCTTGGGCTACTCCCAGCCACAACTTGGACATCACGGATTGGCCGTGTGTTGGTGACTGTTTCGGTGCGGTGCGGGGTGTGATTCGTGGCCCGAGTACCTGCTGGATTACTAGCTGCTCGCCCCTGTCCACGGTGGTCAATGCGTGCAGCACCGATCGCGTGGAGGCCACAGGATCGATAGGTTCCAGGGGCCGCACTGCTGATGAGAGCACCACGCGGCGTGCCGTATTCACCGAGACACGGTTACTGGCCTCAAACGGCACCACCACCGCGCCACGCACCAGCTGCTCCACCGTGGCCCGCACTGCGGATGCGTGCTGTTGCGGACAACCCAACAGATAGGTCACGCCGGTCACATCAGCACGGGTTTCCACAATGAGTTGCGGGGCATGAGCCTGAGCGGCGAAATGCCGCACCAGACCCAGCGCCGCGAACTCGCGCAGTGGCAGCGGCCAGATCACCATCTGCCACACCAGCCCATCAGCAGCCACCGGCGCTTCTGCGATGGTGACGGTCATGAGCGCACCTCGCCATCCTCGGATGCATCCGATACCAGCTCAGAGGCATCGTTCGGTTGAGCAATGTCCTGCTGGGTGGTGATGGGTTCAGCAGTCTCGGAATTGGTGCCGGGGTTGCTTTCGGCTTCCATTTCTGCCAGCGCCAGTGCGATGACGGCACGCGAGAGCTTGCGTAGATCCGGGGGATCGCGGCGTACGCCGCGTACCACGATGCGGCGATCCTGGCGGTGATGCCTGCGACTGCGATCCTCGCGATCGGCACGACGGTAATTAGGACGATTGGTTTTCGACATAGTGCACCTCCTTGACGAATTCATTGATATGGGCTTGACGCCGAATATGGCGCGTCTATGCGTTGCCTTTTCGCAACGCGTCCGCATTTCACTATGAATTGCGAATTCGCAACGGACAAGCGAGTTTGCAATTACTACAACACCGATAGGACCGCCCGCATTTGGGGCGAAAGCGCTTGGTACTACCACCGATTTTGCGTTGTCCGATACACAACGACCGCTCCGGCAACGAGCGCACCAGTGCCCACGATGGCTACCAGCCACGGCCAAATCGAAGCGATCAGCTGGACCGCGCAATAGAGCACGAACGCACCGAACAGGATGCCGACGCACATGCTGACGAACTTGTCTGCCCAGCTGGTGATGGGTGTCATTGCAGATCAGTTCCACGAGTCGTGGTCAGCAGGTGTTCTATCGCAGTCAGCGTGAGGTGATCAATGCGTTGTTCAGCCTGTCGCTGGGTGTGACGAATCGCCGCAAGGCGTCGGTGATGCGCCATGGCCTGATGGTTTACGACTTGCTGATCCCGCCACCGGAGCAGCAGGGCCAGCGCGAACAGTCCGATCGCCGCTATCGATACCAGCACCAGCAGCGTCACCAAGAAGTGCTGGCTCATAGCCGGTTGACCTTGGCGGCGGTGTCGGCCACGATTTGCCCGACGGCGACCATGGTCAGGCTCTTCAAGAAATCGAGATCGCCCGAAGACACGGGGCAGGCCAACGCCAACTGCTGCTGCATTTGCCCAACCAGTGCCGCTCGTTGCATGGCATAGCCACCGGTTGCGGTGACCACATCGATCTTGGCGCGTTGCACCTCAGCAACCGCATCAACGCCTGCTTGCTTGATCGCCACCGTGGCCTCAATCGTGGCCAACTGCTGACGGGTTGCGCGGTTCAGTCGGGCATCGAATCGGTCCCACGGCGGGGACAAGGGTGGAAGCGCCAGGTGTGAGCGCGAGGGTTCCAACATAGACATATCGGTTTCCTTTCTTGTTCTTCTTCGGGAGCGGGGTTGCTCTCGGAGTTTGTGGGTGACTGGGTGTCAGTTGATGCGGTCGTGCTCTCGGTTGAGTGCTTCGCCGAGTCCGTGGGCAAGAACGTCTGCGGCGAAAGCCGTTGGATCGATCAGTGGGCGGCCAAGGGTGGCCTCGGCACCGTCGCGTTCGGCGCGAAGAACCCGCCTTAAGTGCTGCATTACACCTCCTCGAGCTTGTTTAAAGGTTTGCTACTGGTACTGCTCAACCAAGTACCACCCGCAAATGAGCCGGGTCCAGCCCCTTGGCGAAAAACTTTTCTACCTGCACATACGTTCAGGTAGAACGGCATTTTTGCTCGCCATGCGCGCATGCGCGAGCGTTTCCGCAAGTCCGCAAATCAACTTCATGCCCTATTTGCTGTGCTCTGCGGACATTGAAAAGCCCGCTCCCGGAAGACCGGGGGCGGGCATGCGTGGGCGCGCAGATGGATTTAAGGGGACAGAATGTCGGGACGAGTCGCCCATGAATGGCCGTGTGCACGGCCTGCCTGAAGCTAGTTGGAGCCAGGAATTCCGTAGTTCCACCGGTGCTGCCGGATACACTCAGGTCTCTGCCTAGAACGGGAGCGGACAAGCGGGGGTGCGTGGCTGAATTGGAAACAGACTCAGCGATACCAGTTCTTGCCGAACAGGCAGCGGAATCCCTCGCCACATACATGAAGCGCCACGCCGGAGGCATCCTCGGTGATGATGGCAATCCCGACTGCGCCCTAGTCCGAAACTTGGGACCGCTCGCAGACCTTTTGAGCCGCCTACTTGCTACAGAAAACCTGGACTTTGATCGGCCCGAGGTGTTGTATGCGATCTTGCGTCAACTTCACCCCGAATATCGACCGGCGTGGGCGCAGGAGCAACGCGGTCCGACACAGATAATGCAGCATCCTGAGCAAGTCGCGTGGCTTGTTGGCGCAATGCTTCGCCTTGATGGAGACGCTCCGATACCCATCATGAAACGGCGTCAATTCGCGGGAGAAGCAACGGGTATAAGTCCTTCACAACTTAACGAGCCCTCGGATTCCGACAATTCCTCGCGCAATATCCACAACTTCCGCAGAACATACATAGATTTCATCGTCGACCAGCTCGGAAAACCTGAAATTCGCCGACAAGCGGTTGAAGCTGCAGTACGAGCCACGCATACCTCACCGGCGCAACAGCCGTCTGAGGAACAACCGTCAGCGCCTGGTGCGCGAATTGTCTCAAGACCCTGGACCCTAGCGATACTTGCCGGTGTCGCCATAATTGGTGTTGTCGTTATTGTGTTGGTGAGCATATGGCCGCGCTCAGAAGCTCGCGTTTCTGCACAGGCGGGACCGTCGGTAGAACCCATCGCGTTACCCAACCTCACTGGTGTCCCAGCCTCAAAAGAGTGGTCGCCGCTGGCCATTGTCAATGTGTCACCATTGACAATGATTCCCGGCGATGTTGATTTCGCACTTGAAGAGCCGCTCCAGGCTGATCCCACAACATTCGTAGGTAAGACTCCTAATGAACTTGCGGAACAATTTCACGGCATCGCAGTTGACAAAGGCATCACCACATTTACCGTCCGCAATACGGCTAATGAAACGATCCGTATTGTCCGGCTATCCGTACAGAAGAACTGCGGCGCGCCCTACACGGGAACTTTTTTCAGTGGCGGCAAGCAGGGCAATGCTGAGGCCAACGTAAAAATCGGTGTCAATCTGGACGCTGCAACGCCGATCATCCAACAAATGTACGACACCTCAAGCGTTCGGCTGGCTGGCCCGGACTATTTTACTGAAAACACCGTCTCGTTAAGCCCAGGAGATACGCAGACATTCACACTCGGAGCAATCACCAAACGCTACAGCTGCACTTTCACACTCCGCTTGTACACCGCTAGTAGCCACGGCACCGTCTATAACGACATTTCTGCCGGAAACAGCCCGTTTACTATCACTGCTAGCGCCTATACCGGTAGCAAATCTGATTGCTCAAACTACAAAGTCAGCTTCGAGCAGCACATCGACCTCACGTGGTCACGACCTGACCGCAAGACATGCAAATGATGCGAGAGCGGAACGTGTCATGACAGTGCGGAAGCTGCTATTGCTGGTTTCACTGTTCATGGTGCTGGTTAGCGCGGTGGCAGGCGGGACTGTTGCCTCCCGAACAAAGACTGGTTTTACCCACCACATTGCCTATGCTTACTACACTGCAGACGAGTTCGTACTCATTCGAGGTGATGCGATTTTAGCTCGCGTACCCGGAGCCTTCTCCGCACAAACCAATCGAATTGTCTGGACCAGCACCGGCCGCCATGTGGCGTTCATTCTTGCCGCGAAGCCAAATGAGAGTTTTAACAACGATACCCTGATATCGGTTGACAGTTATACAGGCTCCATACAGCGCATACCCTGCAAGGGCTGCATCGACATTGCCGCCAGTGACGGCGATGCTGTTGTCACAGTGGCTATTCAGATACCCGATAGCATCAAGATTCCTGCCGACAAGACCTATATGCGTTCTGATGTCATCGATAGTGCATTCGATAGCGGTCACGTGGCAGTGAGAAAGCTCGATCTCGGAAACAGTGGACAGCGAGTGTCTATTCCGCTATCCACTACCGTTTCTGATCAATTCCTTGTCGGCACATCGTCAGCCATTGTCACCAGGTCGTACTTAAAAACTCCGAGCGGCGGGCCGCGCTGGAAGCTGTCACTCCTGTCCATGACCACAGGCAAGGAAACCAAACTGGCATTCGGCTCTAGAACCGAATCGCTGCTTACTGCCTCAAACTCGCCAGGCAGCTCCGAACAAGTAGTCATAGCCCGGCAAGGGTTCACGCAATACGGTGCGTGCAGCGAACACGCCGAGATCGCGCTACTGCCTGTCGCAGACAAAAAGTTATCCACAACTGATCTCTCAGCACTCAAGCCACGGGCCGCCACTACCGACGACGACTGGGGCAGCTCGGTAACCGATGTCTGGTGGGGTGCCGACGGGCACTTCCACGCATCGATGGCCAGCTGGCAATGTTCCAAACGGCGCGAGACTCCCACCACCTACTACGGCGACGAAGAGCGCCTCTTGCAGACCGAGATCCAACCCGTCTCGCTCTGGCGACTCAACGACAGCCACATCTGGGAGAAGGAGGATGGCCCATCCGCCGCCATGACCCGATCCATCGAAGACGGCTACATCTCACTCATCCGGCCAAGCTGCATCGGCGAAGCCAGCGAGGAAGGCCGTAAGGATGAATACATCGACAACGACTACTGCGACCGCGGCCGGCTAGTACGGACGACGAACGGAAACGACAGGCTCATCGCGGAGGATGTCCTGTCGTTGTCTACAGAACCAGTGCGAAGCCGGTCCGGTGTTCGTGCTGCGCAGTGAGGTTCGACATTGCCCAACCACTGGCAGGCAGTTCCCAAAATGCGCTGGAAGATGGTCGATGGCCGGGGTTGGGAGTACTTTCCGGATCGGTACGGGCTGGGGTTGGTGGTATCGATCGTGGTCTGTAGAGGTTGAAGCGAAGCTATCGGGCGGATCTGTGGGAGGTTCCTCTTACCAGAACGGGGCAATCACCCCATGCGGGTGCACCTTGAGCGATTACAATCGCAGGTCAATGATCTAAGTAAAGAGTCCAGAGGCTAGCCGTGCCGATCTCACTCGGGATCGCGAGATGGTTGGTCCCGACAGGTGAGCTCCATGACAAGGCGGGAGGTACAAGGTGCAGGTAACTTCTCCTGCCAAGCCCGTTCGTCTATTTATGCTTGCCGAATTACTCAGCAAGATGCCATTTTTTGATGTCCCCAGCATGGTTGGGTCGTCAATATGGTAAGTACAACGAAAGATAACCACCGCATAGTTTACGATTTCTTTCGTGATTGGGTCGTTTTCGCTCCGCTTCCCGTCACCGCAGCAATTTTTGCATCAGCGCTTACATTGCATAATGTGGTAGGTTCGGAAATATCAAATGGTGCGCTAATTTCGTATTCACTCGCACTGTGCTGGGCCTTTTTAGATGACGTAAAATATGTACAAGAAGACACCATGAGGTCATTGCGAATTGCGCAGCGGATAATACCATTCATGAAATGGGCTATCACGGTTGTTGGATTCCTACTGACCGGCATGCTTGCGGCCGGACATGTGTTTGAGAAGATGGAATTGCTCAGCGCAGATCAGGTGGCCAGCGCATTCGGAACTGTGGATCGATTAGTGATTATAAGCGGTGCCATGGCGCTGATTACGTTTATGCTTGCGTGCTGTGCTCTGTGGTTCAGGCTTGCCAAGCCTCGTAAGGAGATGGGATAGATGGCGGCAACCATTCTACTGGCCGTGGTTGGGTTGTTAGCGATCCCAGCCTTCATATTGGCAGGAGCGATCTTGATTGACGCATCTCGTCTCGCTCCCAAAAGGAGTGAGACGGACGTCAGTGAAGTGAGGCGCAGGGGGCCGCTGCCCGGAGACCGTCCAGGGATAAATAGCATCTATGCGAATGCTGCGATGCTTGCACCTAGGGTTGCGCAAATGAACCAGCATATCTTGGAGCAGAAGGCACAGATTGAAGTACTGAAGTTCTTGGTACGTGATATGCGGAACAATATAGACTACAGCGCCATCAGCACCGAATTGGACAGACAAATCGAGGCCGTTTTCCTTGTTGATCGGGTGATCAACGACAAAACGGTCGGTAACAAGGCCTTCCCGTCTGGCGATGTCGATGAGCAAGTGGCGGATTCTATTCAATATTCGACTAAATCTATATAGTTTAGGTGCGTGTAATGTCAAAATCAAAGGCGGCGGAAGCGAAGCTTGCGGGCGTAGATGTCGATTTGCCGCCAGGGGCTATCGAGACTTTGGAATTCGCTCGTTCCAACCCAGAATTATTCAAAAGGCTTAGTGAAGTCGTACTTAAGGAATTTTTGGCGGAGTCAGAGGCGCGAGTTGGCGGCGACTATAACGATCTACTGCTAGGTCTTTATGAATGCCTAATTCGTCGAGTGAACCTTAGCGAAGGTCAATTGATTCGATGGAAGCAAGGCCTTAAGAACAAAAGGCGCCCCGCATATGGTGAACCTGCCGTAGTTGTAAACCTTCTTGCCGAACCGATCGAGTCATCTGTCGATAATCCTGGATCCACCTATTTTCGTGAGCCTTTAGATATGATAATCGGTGTTCTTGACGACGAAAAAGAATTAGCAATATATTACGTCGATCGTCGACGCTTCGAGCCTTATGAAGACAGTCACGAGCCTTCCTGCGATTCCGGCGATTCGTGAGAAATGACGTACCCCGTGTCTGAGTAGTTTATCGGAGCCAACCCCAATGCATGTGCGATAAGCGGTGAATCACACCAAAGATTGTCGATCGCATACTTTTTAAGTGATTCAGTAGAATTATGGACTGACTCGCATATAACTAACGTTCCAAGATATTTTCCAGGCGTACCGTAGGACCGGCAGCGCGCAAGCCATGCACTGAGCGATGCCAGCGCCTCATCTCTGATATCGAAGTCGGGATCTATCAGATCACAGACCGGAACAGGCAGTTCGCCTAATAGTGAAATTATGTGGTTTTCATTGCATTTCATGACATTGAGAGAGCTCAATATATCAGTATATACTATGTCTGACAAAACTTGAATTCAATTCGCAGCGGCTGAATTCTTGAAGCTCCATGTCTTACATCATTCTTCGGAGCGCCTCGCCACCGCTCAACAGCAATAGGGTGTCAGGCTCGGATCGCCCCCAGACTGACGCTGACCGGACTGCCAATCTGATGAGGAAGTCGAACGGTGTCGGGGCACGCCGCATGCAGTCGCCTTGCCGTATCGCATTGTTACCGTTTGGGTGGCCCGCTCGGTATGCAACAAGGGGCGCAGAAACACCCGCTTCTGCGCCCCTTGACCATGGTGTTTAGGTTCATGGCAGCGCGAATCCGCCGCCGCTCATACGCCCACCTCCGTTCGCGTCGATCCGAAACCCCGCGCAGGTACCCCCAACCACCAGAATGCTACTTATAAGTATGTAGACCTACAAGTAGCATTTCGGAAACGTTGCACTTCGTTATGGAGGGTCAACTACAGAAGATCGTGGGTCGCAACCTGCGCAGATACCGTAAGGAACGCGGTCTCAGTCAGGAAGCATTCGCCGATCACGTCGGCGTGCACCGCACCTACATGGGTGCGGTCGAACGTGGTGAGCGCAACCTGACGCTGCAATCACTCGAACGCATGGCCGACATCCTGGAAATCGACGCTCGGGAGCTCTTGGCGAAACCGGAGAAGTCGGCGAGTTCCGACTGAGATGCTCGTAAGGCGAATTAGCGGAGTAGCGCCTAGTGGCTCAGCTCAAATACGGCGGCAAGTAACCTTGCATCATCCGCTGATAGGTCTCCAAAATCGAGCATCCCTACCGCATCGGCAGGCAGTGCCGCCGCAGCAACAAACTCGGCCTTAAATCGCATGGCCAACCACTGCGCCTCGCGGGTGCCGTTCGCAGTCAGGCGATCTGTTGCAATCTCAACCCGACGGGGAAAATCGCTCACCAACACGTACCTGTCGGCCATCGGTGGAATGACGTTCCTAAAGTCGATCGCAAGGAAGCTAGTACCGTGCAAATTGGCGGTAGAGAAATCGCAGCCCTCTAGCTTGTTCTTACCCAAACCAGAAGGGCCGCGCTTACCAAAACCTCGCCCGTCAAAGAATACCTCGGCAATCTCGGCATCGCGGAAATCGCAATTTTCAAAGACTGCGGTGAGCATCCGAGTTCCATACCATCGTGTGCCCGTAAAAGCGCAGCGCGAAAACGCCCCATCCTCCGTGCTGACATTGCGCAGATCGGCTCCAGTGAAGTCACATGACGTGTATACGCCTCCTTGTGCCTTCTCTTTTACCGGCGCACCGAGTGAAGCCTCTCTCAGATCTGCGTTTCTGAAGCTACAGGCATTAAAGGTTGCAGAGTACGTTCGCAGAGAGATCAATCTGGCACTATCAAACACGCAATCTTCGAAGGTTGATTCATGCACGCGCCACTCAGGCAGGGCTGCATGGCTAAAGTCGATACCCCGATTGAGTTTCTTCTCGAACTTGAATATCTTCGCTATGCGTGCAAGATCATCGCTGATGCGAACGCGTTCGGGTTGTTCAATGGTAAGGCCACGCAGATCTACCCTCCCATCATGTGTACCGTACGGCGACTCTGCGCGCCCTCGCAACAGGGCATCCAACGCGTACTCGGCACTCTCTGGTTCCCAGCGAGTCTGCAACTCCTTACTTTGGCGGGACAAAAATCACTCCTTCTGGCGCATCATAAATAATTCCTCCACCAGGTCCGCCGTGTGTGGCTTCGTACTTGGCGTGCGCTGCCCAACTCTTCATTGTTGTTAAATCATACCAAGGCAACTCGCCAGCCTTTGGATTAGTGTTAACGAAATCTGGGCCATACTTAAACTGCTTGGTAGTAACGAGATCTTCTAAAGTCGAATCGCGGTTGACAAGATCCTTCACGCGGGCATCAAGTACATTTCCTTTGAATGCCTCATAGAGATTGGGGTGGTCTTTTAACGCATCCATCTGAGGCTTACTAAAAGCGATGGTTCCATTGTCAAAATCGTCGAGAGCCTGCTTGGTGTACTTAAGAAGAGCATCCACGTTACGGTCGACATTGGAACGCTTGACGAAAGCTGCGACGACGCTCTTAATCTTGCCGAGTAGGTGGGCGATCTTTTCAGCAGCCGCTTTGGCTACACGCGCGGCAGCACGACCTAGTTCGATAAGTTTTTCGATAATGGAAGCGCAGCGGCGGGCGACGGCACTGGCACGTACAGCCAGTAGTGCGTTACCGAACAATTCGCCGCCGACCTCGATCAGAATCAGCGACGCGACTTCACCGACCAAGAACTCGGCCGCGAATTTCTCTAGCTCGGTAATCAGCTCTTTGTGGGCGTTCTCGATAGCGGTAGCGAGATCTTTACAGCTCGTGCCCAACTCGCGGCATGTGGCGGCGACCTGACTGCATTTATTTTTGAGGTCGTCCAGATAGGCTGTGGCCGGACCGATTTCGGGGGATTGCTGCCCGGCAAGCATCGTCTTGCCCTGGTCCAAATACCCCATAACGTCCCCGGCGACGGCAGCGTGACCAGTCCACACATCCCCTACGAAATTCAAAAGGTGTGGGTCACCATCAGGCCAGACGTAGCCCACCATGCTTTCGATGAAATGCCATGCCTTGCCCACGAGTCCTGTGGGTTGTGCGCCCCCACCGCCGTATGCGGAGGGAACATCGGGCGGTTGCGTGGTGGGTTGTGTCGGAAGCTGTGCTTGCGGAGTTGCGGCTCCGGCTCCCGCCTGGTTAGCGGCTTTGTGGTTATCGCCGTTGACCTTGATGATGCCCGAGGTGTTGTTGACCATATCGGCCAACCCCGCCAAAATCGTCACCGTGTCTTTAACGGCCTGGTCATAGCCGCCGCTGAACTCTTTAGCAGTGTTATCCGAGCCCGCCATCCCCGCCGACTGCGACATGCTGGTGCGCATACTTTTCAGTAGGGCCTGAAAGTTTTGGCCCGCGAACCAGACCTTCTCGGAGGCGGCGTAATACATCGCGGGGTCAACATTGATCGGTGCCATACCCCGCGCACCCCCTCATATCCGGTTCTAGACTGGCTGTTGCTCAGGTCAGCGTAAACCAGCATCAGGCAACACGACTAGTTTGCAGACACCACAAAATCGAGGGGCGGAGAGCACACTGATGGCAGTACCAGGGGACAGTTCCGGCGATGCGCTCTATGTGCAGTACGCGGGCGTGATCGGCTCAGTCAACGACATCGACGCGGTGAACACCGAAATCAAAGGATCGTTTAACCGGCTCAAAACCGAGGGCGACGAAGTAGTCGGCGGGTCCTGGACCGGCACCGCCGCTGACAAGCTCGATGATGGTTGGCAGCAGTGGCAACAAGGCTTACACACGATCACGGGCGCGCTGGATTGGGTGCTCGGTCAAGTGACCGGAGCGGCCACGACATTCAAAACCGTTGACGAACAGGGGCTATAGATGGGAAGCGACGATGATGCCTACAAAGTCGATCTTGAAGCTCTCGATGCGCTGATCACCCATATGGATCAGTTCACCAAAGGCACCGATGCCAACGTCGAACTCATCGACGGCTATGTGGGCACAATGCCGTGGACCGGGGAAACCGAACGCGCTCATAAAGCCTGGCAAGCCCAGTGGCGCTCCGGGGTTGAAGATTTGCAAGAGGGACTGCGCAAGATTCGTGAAGGCGCGAAAACCGCGCACGAAAACTACAGCAGCGCCATTAACGCCAACCTGAAAATGTGGGGACACTAAACCAGCAGGCACCGCTGGCATCTCGTGCGCTTTATCGGTTTCGGTTGCGCCCGAACGGATCTGCCCCCGGATTCCACTCCTGCTCTTCCCAATCCCCAGGTGGAGCCTGCTGCTCGCGCTCGCGTACCGCACGCGGCTTCGGTGCCCGCAGCGTCGTGGACAGCTTCCCGAAATCGCGGTCAAGCTGATCGAACATGTCCGTGAGCTCCGGGTTAGCGTCAGTAACTTTCTTGATCTGCTCACGCACCTGCGCCACCGCAGACTCACACGCCTGCACATACGCGGCTTCGATCCACGCCGCCAACCGATCCGCACGCGGCGGCGCAGACTGCGGGATCAACTCCAACCGCAACAAACGCCCCTGCGCAGACACCGTCACCTTGCCCACGCCACCCGATACCGCATGCCCACCCACACGAGCAGTTCCCTCGATCTTGCCGACAGCATCAGCTAGCCAATCCGCCACCCGGTGTGCCGCATCCACATCTACCGAAACGTCGAAGTCCATATCCTGACGCTACTAGCAACTATCGGTTCCAGCCGAGTCGCAAGGAGAGCATTTGATTATCTCCAAGACTATTCGGTCTTGATCATCAACCGAATCGAATGCAGTTGAAAGATGCCCCGGGCCGAGTGTTTCATCCACGCCATTCGCCGTGCGACTTGTGATCAAGGACGTCATGGATGAACTGGCCCCGAGACTGGCCAGGTGCGGTGAATGCTTGCCATGTCTCCAGTGAGCAGTTCTTGTATTCCCACTCGACCCCGTCATTCTTGAAGCGCACAAGGATGGAGCCTCGTTCCGGGAGGTAGGCTTCGGCAACGATCCTGGTCGAGAAGGTGACAGGGTGCCAGTCCACCATCGCATCTCCTAGCTCACGCTTGACGGCACCCGCGCGGGGTGGGTTAGTTCGCGGCGTTGAACGCGTCGATAACCTCAGCAGGAATGCGGCCACGCGATGATATGGCGTGGCCGTTCTTGCCGGCCCACTCGCGGATCGCGGCGCTTTGTTCACGATCGATACTTGGCCGCTTCCGGCCCGAACCCAAGCCACCACGCCCGTGACGACGACCGCTCACCTTACGAGCGTGCTCGACCCACGTAGAGAGCTGCTTGCGTAGCTTCTCGGCATTCTTGGACGAAAGATCAATCTCATAGGTGATGCCATCGAGACCAAATTCAACCGATTCGTCGGCGGCAGCTTCACCATCGACATCATCAACGAGGGTTACGGTGACCTTCTTGGCCATTTGAGGATTCCTTATGCGTGGAGTTACTGGGTGATATCAGTACCCCAACGATAGCTGTGGGATTCAACGAATCGCCGTGTTATGCCCAATTCGGCGTTTTGCCCTGCCGTGCAAGCCTGTTCGTCCTTCCAGCACAATGCACTGCCCCCTGTTTCGATCTACCGATGCTTGCTCACGCCTGGAACTCGACTGCCTGAACCCAGTATCTCTCGAAGATCGGGTTAAGGACGCTCGCCTGATCGCTTCTGGAAAGCTCGGAATGGTTCCCTGACAGGACAGTACCGACGTCAGGCACGTTTCTCGCAGAGTCTTGCCCGATGACCCATCGATCGTGCGTAGCCTTAACCAGTTGCGAGTCAATGAATCTCCACTCAAGCGCAACGCCCTTCTGCTCGAGCTCGTGTTTTAGAGCCTCATACCTCCGCCGGGTCTTGGCACTTGAATTACCCTCCAGGCGAAGGGATAGAACATGAATTGCCTTGACGCGATTTCCGTCAGCAACGTCCGCGATCATGTCGAGCGCAGCTGGCTGAAAGTGCTTGTCCATCCAGTAGATGTGGCCAGCGCACTCCCGCAACACGCGCGTCATCCACATGATGTTGGAGTACGGCGTGTCCCTGCTTATGAAGACGCTCGGCGGGACGAAGCCTTCGCTGATAACAGGATTGAGGACCTCAATGAGGCCGCGCTTATAGGAAATGATCTCGTAGTCACTCAGTATCGTAAGGAGCGTACCTAGGTTACGGTCAGTAAGTCCTGCATCGTGGCGTTGAGCTCTCAGGACCGACTCGGCGTTACGCTTCTGAGCACGTGGCACACCGTAAAGCGACTGACAGATTGCAAGGCACTCTGGGTTCTGAAGCAATGCCGAGTGCATGGTCGAGCTAGCAGCTTCCGCATCGGGCGCCGCGAAAAGGTACCAGAACAGTGCTTGACCCCTCACAGTCAAACCGCTGCTTGCATCGACCAAGTCGAGACTCTCGAGAAAGCCATCACTGGCGTCTACGCCGCCGCGGTTCTCTCCCAGGTTTCGAATGTCCAGCTCGTACTTGCTCCAAACCTTAGTTGGAAGTGCCATCGCGAGGCTTCTCACCTTCATCCGGGCCAAGCTCGCCAGCTAGCGCTTCGATTGCGGTCACAACGCTGGCGAGCTTTGTATAGGTAGCCGCCGCAAGGGGTTTATCTGTAACTATCGAGAAGCTGATCGAGCCATGTTCAAGGTCCCACGTTTGGTCGACGGCTGGAGTACCGGTCTTCCGTTTACGCTTGACTGGTACCTCATCGACCGGTTCTTCATCCTCAGCATCTTCGTCTAGATCTGGATCAACCTGATCGCCTAAGCCTGGCATCGGCAGTGTCTTCGCACGATCGGCACCAACCCGCTCCGCCAGTCCTACAGCCACGGCGCTGTCGACGAACGACTTAGTGAATTTGTCCTTCGACGACACCGAAACCCCGTGGACGTTGACCGCCTTGCTTGCAATACCAGCGAGCGTCAGTTCACTGTTAACCGCGAAGTCGTTGTAGAACTTCATGAAGAGGCTCGAGCCACGGAATGCCTCAAGCAGAGCCGCCCTTTCCTTCTCCGGGCTCTCAGGATGGGCGATCTTCATTGCCCGATCCGTAAGTGAGACCGAATCACCACTTCCGCTTGAGATCAGTCCCCACTCACGAAGTGCAGACGCCTTCTGCTTCCACGGCCCACTTGTCGCTGACGTATGACCGGCATAACCAGCAAGCGCTGTGGCCGTGTGAGCCTTGCCGTACTTCCCCGCATCTTTGATGATTTTTGCTGCATCCGGCAGCGACAGCACGGGAAAACCCGTTCCTCGGTTTGACACCTTCACTTCTGCTGCATCAGTCACGGTTTCGCCTCCTTCCAGTTCCAGTCGGACGACTGCTTATGCCTCAAGCATGACACAGGCCGGCCTTGCTGTAAATAGGTTAATCATTCTTCCAACCTCAAGATGGTCTCTCATCAGACAAAAATAGATCCGACATCAGCTTTTACATCAATCCAATCGAGAACATTTAGAGTCACGCTTTCCACATAATCTATGTTGCGCGACGCCGGAGGGTGCCACACACCGTCATACCCGCAGTAACGCCGGAACTCACGGCGGCAATGATCTACACGATGGATACGGGGCCTCCAAGGGCATATTTGCAGGTGAGACGCACGGCATTCAGCCAGTTGGCGCAAAAATAGACAGATGACAAGAACTAGCGCCGACCAATACCTGGGCCAACGTGCCCGTCTCGGATTCCTACGGCAAACACGCCGACAGGTGGTTTCCTACCTGAGTTCCAGAGATCAACTGAACCTGCACATGTACTATCTGCTTGCATCGGACAAGACTGAATCTGCACTGATTACCCTCCGAGGCAACGTGCATCTCGACGATCCATCACTTCCCCAAGTCGCAGGCCGCGCCTAAGACTGACGCAAGGTGATCAAGCACCGGTGTCCGCACCACCATCATGCCCAATGGCAGAGCCATAACCGTCCGAGCACTCGCACGACCAGAGCCAGATCTGAAGATGCTCACCAAATTGTTCCTTGAGCTGGCACGCTCGGAGATGGAAGCGGAAGGCGTCAAGCAGTAAGCGATCAAGCCGCTTGAATCAGACCACCGATCTACGACCACCGGGACGTAGCTGTAACCCAGAACGCTTGAGTGCCTTGCCTACTGCACTCGCCTCCACGCCAACCACAACACCAACTTCCGCCAACGTATGGCCTTGTTCGTACAGTGCCCTAGCACGGCTCAAAAGTTCCGGCGTCAGCTTCCTCTGCTCACGAAGCTCAACACCAGCCTTCTTCAGCTGCCGCGAGACTGTCTGGCGATGGCATTCAAACTTTCGAGCCAGTTCGAGCGCAGAAGCTCCAGCCTCATACAACGCCACCAGCTCATATCGTTCAGCCGCGCCGAGTTTGCGCATCTCGCGATACTGTTCTGGTTTTGCTATTTCTACCTGCGCAGATTCCGCAGCTGGCCTCTTCGCCAACTTCTCGACAGAGCCCGATCTCAACAACCGAGCGAAACCTGAACTACGGCTTGAAAGGGTTTCGCGTAGGTGCACTGTACGGTTCGGCATTTCAACGCACGTTTCTGAGAAACTGCACGACTACTCGTCGCTCCGTCAGCGCCAATCCTTGGCCGCTCGGGGTGAGTCGATGAGCACGGCATCCAAGCCAATTTTGCGCGCCAAACGAAAGTCGTCTTCCGTATTCACTGAGAAGCCTATTGTTTTCATACCGGAATGCAGCGAACTGAAGCACTCAATAGAATCTGGAGCCCACAGTTCAGCACTGACTTGAGACACCCCCGCACCCAAGGTGAATTTCTCAGTCACCGTGACATCTCGGTGCATCTCGAAGCCTGCCCATCTTCCGATGCTCGGGGCGGGTGCACACCGGTGATTCAGTGCCATATTCAAGAGCCTCTCCCGGGTCATATCCCGGCTTTCGGCAATGTCCAAGCCGCTCTTGGCCGCGAGCGCGGTGACGTCTGCGTCCGTGGAATAGATAATTGACCGCTCCACCGCACCGGTCTTGACCAATACGGCGGAAACCGCGTCTACCAGCGGCCCCGCCGGAATCTGCTTCAGGTCAAGAAATAGGGGCATACCAGGCGGGATGGCGGCAATCGCCTCTTCCAACGTCGGGATCTGCACTGCCTGTCGGCGATACGGGTTGATATCGATTTTGCCGAAATTCCATCCCGCATTAAGTGCTTTCAATTGTTGTACCGTTTTCGAATTGACCGGCCCACTGCCATCGGTCAATTTCGACAGATCAAGCGGGCGATAGAGCACCGGCACCCCGTCGCTGCTGACCTGTACGGTTACCCACATCCCACCGACGCCCGATTTCACAGCGTTAGTTATTGCCAATACGGTGTTCTCCGGATAATCGCCGGCACCTCCACGATGCGCAATCAGCATCGGTCTGATGTCCGAGGGAAGCTCGCCACCCGTTGACGGTGCCAGCGATTCAACAAATGTCGCGGGCCGGCCTTCGTCAGCAGGGACATGCCCACAACCAGCCACTCCAATTACCGCGACCACAAAACCAGAGGTTAATGACCAGGCACCAAACACACACAAAACGATAGGACACAGCGTGTCATGCTGTCAACGATGTGTTCTGGCGCTAACACGCATTTACCGATTGAATGCGGTGACCGTTCGGTCCGCAAAGGCCTGCTCGAAAGATCGTGCGCCACAAGGCTGCACACCAAAACTCGGGAAGCCCTAGGGGCCATCGACCGAGTATCAGTAGGCGCCCTCGCTGCGCACCACCGCGCCGACAGTCCGGGAAATGATGCGTATATCGAGCCCCATGGACCAGTTGTCGACATACGAGATGTCGTGACGGATAGATTCGTCGACGGAAAGATCGTTACGGCCGCTGACTTGCCATTGGCCGGTAACACCCGGTTTCACCAGGAGCCGTCGCCGCATCGTCTCGTCATAGGCGTCGACCTCCCGCTGCACCTGCGGCCGCGGCCCGACAACGCTCATGTCACCGAACAGCACGTTGAAGAACTGGGGCAGTTCATCGAGGCTGTACTTCCGGATGAACGCCCCCACCGGGGTGATGCGGGGATCTTCCTTCGCTTTGAAGAAGACGGGCGTACTTCCTGCCGAGTCGATCATCGCCGCGGTATCGCGGTCGGCGCCCGTGTACATACTGCGGAACTTGATCATCCGAAATGGCACGCCGTCCAAGCCGATTCGTTCAGACACGTAGAGCACCGGCCCGGCGCTGGTGAGCTTGATGGCCGCGGCAATCGCGAGCATCACCGGCGCGGTGGCCAGAATGGCGGCCGCTGCGAACGCCATGTCGAATGCTTCCTTCGACATCGACCGGGCCCGGCGATGGCCCGGGGCGAGCATCTCCAGCATATGAACCCGCTCCAAACCCCGCTCCGCTGTCGTCACGACGGTCTCGTCCACGTCCCCAGGAGATGCCGCGAGCTCGATTCCCAGATCTCCGAGCTCGGAGGCCAGCACTGAAAGCTCCTTGCGTCCAAGGTCATTGGTCATCGCGACCGCGACGATCTGAGCCGATGTCCGCTGCGCGGCCTCGACCACGTGGCGGTCGTCGCCGACTATCGGCACGCGGTGATCACCGACCTCGATCGCCTGTCCGCCAAGCCAATGATCAACTCCAGGAGTGCACGCGCCGACAACCTCGAAGCCACTGCCCCGGTGACGGCCAAAGGCGGTGATCATCTCCCGCACAGCGTCGTGATCGCCCGCCAGCAGCACCGGAGTCCGGCTCGCCGAGCCCCAGATACGCCGCAGCCCATACCGGGCTACGAGTATGCCCAGCAGTCCAAGCGGTATCTCGATCGCCAAATGCCGGATATCGATCAGCTCGATACGCGAGATGAGATAGGTGAGCAGCACAATCGTGAATAGCTGGAACGTGACACTGACGACCGTCTGCCATTGCTGCAAGACAGCCCGCAACGCCTTTCCCGGGCCGACCGTGTGCAGCGAGAGTGCAGCAAACCACGTGACGGCGATCACAACATCCGTTGCCGCATACCAGCGGCCCAGGTCCTGGCGCCCGGACAGCAGATGATGCGCGAGCTGATACGAGACCAGTGACGTGAGGGCGATGGCCACCAGGTCAGCCGCCGGCGCCCATCGTCGGTGCAGGTAGAACAGCCCCCCAGGGCGTGCTTCTACCCTCCGTTGAATTCCGTCACTAACGACGCTCTTCAAATCCATAAGTGCACTTGACCCGTTCGTTCATATCGGCTGATTCGTATGGACGATTTAGGCAATTGAGCCCGACCTATTTACGTGTAGAGGTTTCCATAACGACCAAAAACACGCCACGTGATGACTGTCACGCTACTTCACGGGTCGCAACGTCACAAATGAAAGTTTTATTGCAGGGAAATAAGAATCATCTAACAAACATCTCCCACCGCCACCTATTGCTAATCTTCACGCCAATCACACAACGCTCACCGGCAAGTAACATTTCCATAACATGACCAGTTCAGGATGATTCAGGCAACGCGGTACGCGTCCTCCCCAGCCTGCCACAGCGTTATCTCAAGCACCACACACCCGCTAGTTGCGGGCAAATTAAAGGCAAGGCCAAACCCAACTTTCAATGAGCGAAACCCCTGCCTCAGGTTGCGGAGCACCCACGGTGTGTTGCAGGCTAGAGACGAGTCGGCTGCCTGGCGGCATGAACTAGGCGCATCGGACGTCGTTGCGCACATGAATTTCGCATCCGAAGAGCATCGCGCTACTCGGTAATATTATTTGGCCTACTCAGGCATTATGAGCATCAATGGATACGAACCTATCGGCGGCCACGTGCACGTGCATGTTGAGTCGGTTGAACATTGAACAAACATGAGGGATGGGGCCGAGCCCCCAAGGCGGACCACGCATGTCGGCGAACACATGCGTGGCGATGGACGACGCGCGACGTCGGACCGAGGCCGCAGCCGTCACCGATAGCAAAGATCGCCAGCAGCAGAGATGAGGCCTGATATGGCGCCCATCAGAGTGCACATGACCGGCGCGGAGTGGTTCTCCTCGTTGCCGGGCGGGTTGAATCGGTACTTCACCGATCTGTTCACCGCGCTCCGCCACCGGGACAACATCGAACTGTCGGCCGCCGCATTCGGGGTGCCCTCTGACGGTGGATGGTCTTGGGGCGCCACCGGCGGGTCCACTCGAACGCGGGTTCTCACCGCGTTCAACGATCGATCCGGGCTGCGACAACCCGGCATTCTTGATCGCCACTTCTGCCTGTATGGACCATCGGCCACCGGATGGCGCACCCGCAGCCGCCTAGTTGTGCACTTCCACGGACCCTGGGCGGCAGAAAGCAGGTTCGCAGGAGCCGGAGCCTTCCGTTCCCATGCCAAGTACGTCGTGGAGCGCCTCCGGTACACCGGCGCCGAGCGGATGATCGTCCTGTCGGATCGATTCCGTGACGTTCTGATCGAGGACTATCGGATACCGGCGGATCGCATCGAAGTCATTCCACCCGGGGTCGACCTCGACCGATTCGGACTGCTACCACCGTTGGAGGCACCCACCGGCCGGCGCACGGTGCTTTGCGTGCGCAGGCTCGAACACCGCATGGGAATTCACCGCCTCATCGAATCGTGGCCGGCCGTCGTATCCGCGCATCCAGATGCCTGCCTGATGATCGTGGGCACGGGCACCGCCGAGAATGATCTGAGAGCACAGGTGTCAGCGGCGGGTCTGGACGACAGCATCCAATTCACCGGACGTGTGGACGACCCCACCCTGACACAGCTCTACACACTTGCCGACCTCACCGTCGTACCATCCGTGGCTCTTGAGGGGTTCGGATTGATCGCACTCGAATCCTTAGCCACCGGCAGACCTGCCGTGGTCACCGACTGTGGCGGACTCCCCGATGCGGTACGCGGTCTGGACCCCACGTTGATCGTGCCATCTGACAACGCCGAAGCACTTGGGGCGCGCCTCATCTCGGCACTCGATGGCATGCTCCCCAGTGCGCAGCAGTGCCGGCGACATGCCGAGTCGTTCTCCTGGGCGGCTGCCGCGCAGCGTCACCATGCCGTGTATTCGGAGTTGAGCGCGTGATCCGGGCAGTATTCGTCGCCCACACGGCCGCGCCCTCCGGCGCGGAACTGGCAACTTCGCGCTTGCTGTCGGCGCTACGCAATGTACCCGCGGAGTTCACGGTCGAACCGTCCGTGATCTACACCGAAGACGGCCCCATGGTCAGCGCAATGAAATCCCAAGGCATACAAACATCATTGTTGGCCAACACTTTCGATAGCCGAAGCGTCACCATTGACGGTTCCGGATGGTTGCGCAGGTTGACCGGAGCCGCGGCACTGGTTCGGCTCGGGTGGGATCTGGGAGCCGTCGTGCGGGAGCACGGAGCCGATGTGCTGATCGCAGGGAGCACAAAAGCTCTCATCATGTCTGCCGTTGCGGCCAAACGAGCGCGGATTCCCTTGATTTGGCACGTTCACGATCGGATATCAGCTGAATATTTCGGTGCCACACTGGCATTCCTTATCCGAATGATCGGCATGATGGTGTCCGACGGGTACATCGCCAACAGCCGATCCACCCAGAACTCCCTCCGGCCACGGCGGCGCCCGGGCGTCGTGGCGTACCCCGGGCTGGATTTTCTGCGGACACTCGACACAGAACACCCGCCCCAGCGCCCGCCCGCCGAGACCGTTGTCGCTGTCGTCGGCAGACTGACGCGATGGAAGGGACAAGACGTGTTCCTCAGGGCGCTGGCCAACACCAGCGTTCAGCCTCAGCGCGTGTACCTCGTCGGCGGCACCTTCTTCGGCGAGGATTCCTTTCGAACCGAATTAGAAGACCTGGCAAGCGAACTGCAGCTGCCGGTGACATTCACCGGGCATCTCGACGACCCCTCCGACATCCTCTCCGCCGCCGACATCCTGGTGCATTGCTCGGTCATCGCCGAGCCCTTCGGACAGGTCGTCGTCGAAGGGCTGCGCGCGGGCTGCGCAGTCATCGCCACCCAGCCCGGCGGTCCCGCTGAGGCTATTGAATCGGGAGTTCACGGGCTGCTGGTCGACGCCGGCAACGCTGATCAGTTGACCGATGCCCTCGACCGTCTCATTGAAGACCGTGACCTTCGAATCCGATTGGCGCAAGCCGGTCAGTCTCGGGCCAGAAAATTCGATATCGCCGACTCGGCACAGACCGTCGCATCGTTCTTCGCGCAGATCCTCAACCGTCGCGCGACTGCATCGTTAGAAGAGCGCAGTGTCTAGGGGACCGCGAAACAGCGCAACGCTTCCCCGCGCATTACGACTGGCCCGGGATTTCGGGGCCGTTGTCTTCGGTAAGTACGGCCAATACGTCGTGACATTCGCGACCGTGCCACTACTTGCCCGAATTCTGGGCCCGGCGGGAATGGGGCTATTGGCCGTGGGGATGGCGGCGTACTTCTTCGGCTCCATCGTCGTCGACCTGGGCATGACACCGTTCCTCGCGGCTCAAGTGCCCGCCCTACGCAACACCCCCGCCGAACTCCGGCAGGTGCGTACCGACTACTTATCCCTGAGGTTGATCACCCTGGCCGTGCTCGGCGCCGCGTTCGGCGTCGGCTGGATAGCCGGGGCGACCCCGTATGTGCACATGATTCTGTTGGGACTCTTCGCCGGTGGGCTCTGGGCCACCTCCGATGACTGGCTGCTCATTGGGCAGGGGCGGTTTGTCGCATCCGCGGTTTACCAGGGCTCCGGGCGCATCGCCTACCTCGTTCTTCTCATCGTGCTACTACCGCATTCCCCACACGCGTCCACCGCGGTGCTGTGCCTGCTGGGCTCCTCAGTTCTGACGGTCGCCGGCACCTGGTGGGACAGCCTGCGCACCTTCGGCGGGCTGTGTCGCCCCTACGCACCTGGCCGCATCCTCCGCACCAGCTGGCCGATCGCCACCTCACGACTTCTCACCACCGGATACGGGCAAGGCGCACCAGCCATTTACTCCGCCATGCTCGACGCCGTATCGCTGGGCCTGTTCTCGGCGAGTGATCGTCTGGTCAGGGCAATGCAATCTCTCCTGGATATGATCGGATTGGTGCTGCTGCCCCGGATGGCGAAACGCAGTGGACACGAACACTTCTGGCGCACCGGCTTGCAAGGATTACGCGGCGCCGTCGCGGTGGCCATACTCGCAGCAGCCCTACTCTGGGTGCTCGCCGCACCGATAGTTCACCTCATTTTCGGAAGCGAGTTCCTCGGGGCCGTCGGCCTACTGCGCGCCGAGCTTCTCATTCTTCCGGCAAGCACTATCAGCTCGTACATCAGCACCGCGCTGTTACCGGTACGTCAGGACATGCATGGTGTCCTCATAGCGTCGGTGGTCGGTACAGCGGCGTCGGTGGCCGGGCTGATCGCAGCATCCTGGAGCCACTCCGTGTGGGCACTGATTGGCGGCGTGATCGGCGCCGAATTCGGAGTAGCCATTTGGTATCTGGCCCGCATCAAACACCTGGCAGGACGGGAACGAGGCGTGCTCATCGAGGCTGAATCGGAGCAAGAGGGTGTTGTGCGATGAAGATCCTCTTTATCGGAGATGATTGGGTGGGCAGTAATGCCCGGTCGATGGCGGACGGATTCCGCCAGGCGGGCCATGAGGTGGTCGTGGTGGACACCACCAGAGTCACCTTGCCTGCCAGGCTGTCACCGGCCTGGGTGTACTCAAAGGCCATGCGCCGGAGGGCATCCTGGGTGCAGAACGCCGTGCATGATCAGATCGATGCCATTGCGCGAGATTTCACTCCCGACATGCTCTTCGGGTTCAAATCGATCCACCTGGACCAGGCACGGCTACTCCAGGTTCCGGCAGCGGTCCGCGTCCACTACAGCCCCGATGATGTCGGCAATCCCTACAACACGACGACTGATTACCTGGCACACGAACGCGAGTGGGATCTGGTGGTCACCACCAAACGCCACAACGTGACCGAGTTGCAAGACCGAGGCGCGCGCCGAGTGAAGTTCGTACGCAGCGCCTACGACCCCGCGTGGCATCGTCCGTGCGCCAAACGGGTTGCACGGCAGTATCTTGTGGGGTTCATCGGAGCCAGACGCCCGGACAGATCCGACATGATCGCCCGACTCGGCAACGAGCACGGGAAGAATCTTCTTGTTCGTGGTCCGGGCTGGCGACGCATGCCCTCGCTGCAGGCCACCGGAGCCACAGTCGGTGGCGCCGTCTACGGCGATCACTTCGCGACCACCGTGGCGTCCGTCACCGCGAACCTGGTCTTGCTGAACTCGGACAACCGCGACACGCACACCTGCCGGACCTTCGAAATACCCGCGTGCGGTGGGCTGTTCGTCGGGGAACGCACCGATGAACACAGCGAGCTACTCAACGAGGGAACCGAATGTCTGCTGTTCTCCAACGAGGCCGAACTTGGCGAGATCCTGCGGTGGTGTGCTTGCCATCCGGCGCAAGCCGCCAAGATCGCGGGGGCAGGCCACCTTCGTGTGACGCAGGAATCGCACCGCTACGTCGACCGCGCCAAGGAGATCGCCGATGAGCTCCACTGACGCCACGGAAATGCCCACCGATGAGCCCGCAGTGCCTACCGCCGACCGGCGACCACGGTGGCGCAGGCGAGTCCTGTTGGCCGTGATCGCGATCGCCGTGCTCACGACGGGGTTCGTCACCGCCGGCTGGCGTGTGTACATGCACCCGCAGACCGATCCGCTACGGCCCGCCGACGCGATCGTCGTATTGGGCGGCACTCCTTACGAGCGGTTCGACGTCGGGCTGGATCTGGCGAAACGCGGGTACGCACCGTACCTGCTGATCGCACAGTCGACCGGAGCCAATGACCGCAACATGGACAAGTACTGCAAGGGCCACTTCACATTCACGGTCAGCTGCTTCATCCCAGACCCCTGGACCACCGAGGGCGAAGCCCAGGAAATACGCGCCAAGGCACAGGAACTCGGCTGGCATCACATCATCGTCATCACCTTCACGCCACACGTCTCGCGTGCTCGTTACATCGTCGGAAAGTGTTTCGACGGGGAGCTCACCATGGTCGCTAGTCCCACTCCCTCCGGAGTTGCCTTCTGGTCGTGGATGTTCATCCGGCAGTCCGGCAGTTACGTCAAGGCTTTTCTGACCCCCGGATGCTGAGGAGGGAACTATGAACTCATCGCGTATAGCGATCGTCCATGAACGTTTCACCGAGTTCGGCGGCTCGGAATTGGTGGTCGCCGAATTCATGAAGGCCTGGCCGCAGGCGAAAGTCTTCGCGCCGATCACGGAACCCCATTGCCGCCAGCAGGTATTGGAGGCCGCCGGCCGGCCGGACGATGCACCGCACGCGCCGATTTCAGGGACCTGGCTGGACAATGCCTACAGTGCTACCGGACGCAGGTCACACGCACCACTGCTCCCCCTGGTTCCCAGCGCCCTGAGGAAGCTCCCGCTCGGCGATGACCTCGACGCGGTGCTGATCAGTCATCACTCATTCGCCACCCAGGCGGCATTCGCCACCGATGCTCCCGTCATCGCTTACGTGCACAGCCCGGCCCGCTGGGCATGGGACCGCGCATTTCGTGATCACGAGATGGCAAGCCGGGCAGGACGAATCGCCCTGTCCGCATTGGGGAACCTCGCGCGCCGGGGCGAACTGCGGGCAGCACCCCGCTTATCGCATGTCATCGCCAACTCACATGCCGTGGCGGAGCGGATTCGCGATTGGTGGGGGCTGCCGTCGACAGTGATCAGCCCACCCGTACGCATCGACAGGTTCTCTCCCGATCCGTCGATTGCCCGCGAGGACTTCTATTTGTGTGCGGGCAGGCTGGTTCCGTACAAGCGTGCGGACCTAGCCATCCGGGCCGCGCAACGGGCCAATTGCCGCCTAGTGGTGCTGGGCGAGGGACGATTCCGCGATCACCTAGAAGAAATCGCCGGGCCCGAGACCACCTTTCTCGGCGCCGCATCCGACGAGGTTCTCCTGGACATGTACCGGCGATGCCGCGCCCTGTTGATGCCCGGCGTGGAGGACTTCGGGATCGTCCCCGTCGAGGCAATGGCGTGCGGAACACCGGTCCTGGCGCTGGGCGCGGGAGGTGCACTGGACACCGTGGAGCCCGGCATTACCGGTGAACACGTACAGGCCGGCCCGGATGACGCCGTCATAGCACAGCTCGCCGAGCTGATGCGGGACTTCAACCCCGCCGACTACGACACCAGCGCCATCCGGTCGCAGGCGTGCGGATTCTCACCCGAGGCGTTCCGTTCCCGGATCGCCGATATCGTGCTGGGAGCCGTGCGCCTCTAGTCGCTCGCCGAGTGCTTTCCTGCACTTGACGACGATCCGCCATGGGCACCCGAACCTTCCGAACCGCCGCCCGCGCTCGAACCACCACCGGACGACGCCTCGGGCGCGCGATGCTTTCCACCCGACTCACTGGGCGAGGCCACCTTGACCTTCACCTTGTTGGACGCACCCGAGGAATCCTCATGATGCTTCCCGCTATCGGAGTCGCTCTTGGTCACCGACGACGTGCCTGAATCCTTATTCGCCTCAGCAGCTTTGGATTCGGACTGAGTAAACGTCACAGATTCGATCGTGTTAGTCACCGTAGAGGTGATCGCACCCCTCGTCTGCTTGATCGACCCACTGGCCGAATCCTTCAGCGCACTATTCGCCTTATCGACCTTGTCCTGCAGCTTCTCCTTCACGACCGGCTTCGCCGGCTTCTCCTTGTCTTTCGAGTCTTCCTTCGCCTCGGCCTTGGGGGCCTCTTTCGCGACATCCGGCGTGGGAGCGGCAGCGGCAGCGGGTTGAGCTGCCGCTTCGCCGATCGGCGTCGCACTCAATTCCGAAGCGCTGGATGCGGATGCGGAAAGCGGCGCCGGCGCGACCTTCTCGACAACCTTGTCCTTGGCGGCGACGAGGTTCGAGGTGAGATCCAGTTTCGGAGCCTCAAGCTGCTTGGCCTCAGGTGCCGTCGCAGCGCCCAGTTTCTGCGCCGGCGCAGAAGCCTCGACGTGCGTGGCCGCCGGTGCGGGCGTATCGGTGGCCGCCAAGGTGTTGGGCGCCGGAGACGAGAGCGGCGCGGGAGCCGCACCGATCACGCTGGCGAGCTGCGTCATCACGTCCTTGTAGAACTTGGAGGCCTGCAGGGTGTTCGACGCCGCACCATTGAACAGATTCCCGTACTGCGCGGTGAGCATGTCCGAGATCGGTGTCATGACGGGCGTAACCAAACCCTTGTACAGCGGAGTCAGAGCCTTGGCGAGTTCGACTGTCGGGTCCGGTATTCCGAGCGCGGTACTGATCAGGCCGGAGACGGTGATGAGCTGGGTTGGCACGATGCCACCCGTGGGAATCAGGTTGGGCGGGATGATTCCCAGAGGCGTGTTGGCCCCCGGTGCCGTGCCGATCTGGAATGTCGGCATGAGCCCAACACCGAACAGCGATGGCAGCGTGAAGCCCATGCCCTCGGTCCCCATGTTGAAGCCACCCAGGGAATAGACGATCGGTATCGGCAGCGCCCCGGAGAACGGCGTCTGCAACACCATCACGTTCTGCCCGTTGTTGATATTGAATCCGTTGGTGCCGAGGTAGTTTCCGGTCGTCACATTGAGATTCGTCATACCCAGGCCGAGCATCGGAACGGAGAAGTTGGACAACGTCGTGCCGACCGGCGAGTAGATACCGTTCTGCGTCGGGATGAGGACATGTGCATTGAACTGGCCTGCCTGCCCCAGCCCCAGTGGAGCCTTGATGCCGTTGGCCCACATGGGAATCGACAGCACGGTCTGCGGAACGTTCACGGCACCGCCGTCGACCACCAAGGTGGGCGCGGTCGCCCACCATCCGGTCTCCATCCCCAGCGGGAATGTGTAGTTTCCCGCACCCATCGGGACCCAGGCCGTCACGTTCGGCAAGGTGCCATCGGGCAGGATTCGGACCGAGTCGGGCAAGATGCCCAGCGGGTCCAGCGAGGCCGGGATCTTGATGTTGAGCCCGCTCGGTGTCTGCACAAAGGTGTTGGTGATGGTTGTCAGGCCGCTGGCCTGAAGCAGCGGCCAGTTGTAGCCCGCCGTGAACTTGTCCTGCTCGGCGATCAGTCCGTCGACGATGTCGCTCAGGGGCGGAAGCTGGTTGACGATGGGCCCGATGATGGGGTTGTTGAACACACCGTCAAGCGCGTTGGCCAGACCATTGAGCAGGTTGGCGCCCGGGATGGTCGTCGGCAGTGGCAGGTCGACGAAACCCTGTCCGGGAATCTTGATCGCGGGAATGACTCCCGGAACAGCCGTCGGGAGCGGAGTGCTTGCGAGGTTCCGCAGCACATCCGGGAGGTCGGCGATGCTGGTCAGATTGGAGTGGGTAAGGCTCGTCCCGAACGTCGGGAGCAGCCCTCCGGATCCCTGGGCGATGGGGTTCCAGACGCCTCCGGCAGCCGATCCGATCGCATTAGTCCCGGATAAGTAGTTATTGAGCGCGTCCTTAGAGTCGGTGACCGCGCCCTTGTAGTCCGGTGCCGCCGCGGCCGCCTGCGCGGTGGGCCCGACAAAAGCCAAGCTGGCAGTCGCGGCGACGGCGCCGGCCGCCGTCACGGTGCGTTGGACGACGACCTTTTTGGATGACTTTCGATGCCGCTTGGACAAAACCGCAACCCTCTCCTTTGAGGAAACCTGAAACGTGAGCAGCACTGTAAACGTGTGACCCACCTCATAGTCGTTATTTGAAAATCGTGTCTACCTGCGATTTGTTTGGTAACACTGCGTGCCCAGACCGGCCCCGGTCGCTGCGAGCAGCGCAAGGAGGGGCCTTGCTCACGCAAAGTGATTGACGAAAGTTTGCTAGAGACGTCAACAAGCGTTTACGGCGAGCAACTTGACGGCCGAAGCAAACAAGCAAACCTCGCGGCCATCGGGGTACTACAACCCCAGTAGACGACCGTCAATTTACGTTCACGCCTGAATCCATTTTCGCGTTTCGCATGTATCCAGGAACCGAATAGCCCATGATGTCCGAGACGTACTCGTAGATTGCTGGGATTTGTGTTCCAGGTCACACAGGGAGCCGCATTGATTGCCGTAGCCGCAACCACTCTGAGCTGCGTCTGCGCGGGCCACCTGCGATGACCACACAAGACGAGCGCCGCGCCACCACTGATGGCGTTGCGGCGATCCAGGATTGGACGACCGGATACGTCAAGCGCCACCCCCTTGAATCACTCAAGACCGTCGGCGAGCAGTTCATGCTCGGAGTCCGCACCATCCAGTGGTTCTTCATCGACCTGTTCACCGGCCAATTCCAGTGGCAGGAGTTCGTCAGGCAGGGCGCCTTCCAGGCCGGCACCGCCGTCGTGCCCGTCATCCTGGTCACCCTGCCCATCGGTGTCACGCTCTCCATCCAGTTCGCACTGCTCGCCGGGCAGGTCGGTGCGACATCACTGGCCGGTGCGGCCAGTGGCATCGCCATCATCCGGCAGGCTGCCTCACTCGTGGCCGCTCTCCTGATGTCCGCGGCCGTGGGTTCGGCGATCACCGCCGACCTCGGCTCGCGCACCATGCGCGAGGAGACCGACGCCATGGAGGTCATGGGCGTCTCGGTGATCCGGCGACTCGTCGTCCCCCGCTTCGCCGCCGCCATCATGATCGGTATCGCGCTCACCGGAGTCGTGTGCTTCGTCGGATTCCTCGGCGCCTACCTATTCAATGTCTACTGGCAGAACGGCGCCCCGGGCAGCTTCGTCACAACCTTCTCCGCCTTCGCGACCCCCGGCGACATGATCCTGGCCCTCATCAAGGCCGTTATCTACGGCGCCATCGTGGCAGTGGTGGCCTGCCAGAAGGGTCTGTCCACCAAGGGCGGCCCGATCGGTGTCGCCAACTCGGTGAATGCGGCCGTCGTGGAATCGATCCTGCTGCTGATGACGGTCAACCTCGCCATCAGCCAGCTGTACATCATGATGTTCCCGCGGACGGGGCTGTGACATGACCGCATCAACTTATGTGCCCCCGATTGCACGGCCCTTCGTCGGCATCTACAACAAGGCGCAGAAGCCGATCACCCGGCTCGGTCACATGGTCGCGTTCTTCTTCCGCGCGATCGCCGGCGTACCCATTGTGCTGCGCCACTACTGGAAAGAATTCCTGCGGCATCTGTCCGATATCGCCTGGGGCAACGGGTCTCTCGTGGTCGGTGGTGGTACCGCGGGCGTCATGATCGTCCTCGGCATCATCGCCGGTGGACTGGTGGCCATCGAGGGCTACAACTTCCTGGACCTGCTGGGGCTGGGCCCGGCCACCGGCATCATCTCCTCCTTGGTGAACACCCGTGAACTCGCCCCGATCATGGCCGCGATCGCCTTCGCCACCCAGGCCGGCTGCCGCTTCACCGCACAGCTCGGTGCCATGCGCATCTCCGAAGAGATCGATGCCATGGACTCCATCGCGATCCGGCCCATCCCCTACCTGGTGACCACCCGGCTGATGGCGGCCACCGTGGTCACCATTCCCCTGTACGTCGCGTGCCTTGCCGTCAGCTACCTGTCCTGCCAGATCATGGTGGGGATCATGAGCGGTGGATCCATCGGTTCGTACCTGCACTACTTCGGTATCGGCGTGAGTGGCATCGACATCTTCTACTCGGTCATCAAGGCGATCATCTTCGTGTGGCTCGCCTCGACCATCCAGTGCTACTACGGCTTCTACGCCAGCGGCGGCCCCGAAGGCGTGGGCGTAGCTGCGGGGCATGCCATGCGCGCTGCCATCACACTCGTGATCATCGTCAACATGCTGCTCACCATGGCGCTCTGGAGCGTCGACGCAGGTGCGAGGTTGGGTGGCTAGATGGCGGCGAATTCCTTTGAGACGGACGGCCGTGGACCATCCGAGAAGCTCCTGCTGGGCACCGGCGTCGCGATGATCGTGGTGGCCGCACTGGTCACCGGCGTGATGATGCTGAAGTCCACGGGGCGTCTCAACGACTTCGTCCGTGTGGTTGCCGATCTCAACAACGTCGGTGACGGGCTGCCCCAGAAATCCGACGTGAAGTACCACGGTGTTCTGGTTGGCGAGGTCGATGGGGTCACACCCGCCGCCAACGGCCAGCCCAACTTCGTGCACATCAACCTCAAGCCGCAATACGCCAAGTCCATCCCCAGCACCGCCACCGCTCGCGTTGTCCCCAGCAACGTCTTCGCGGTGTCCTCGGTGCAGCTGGTGGACCGGGGGCAGGGTGCTCCGATCCGCGCGGGCGCACACATCGCCGAGGACACCCAGCTGCCGACCGTTCTGTTCCAGACAACGGTGAGCAAGCTGCGCGATGTCCTCACCGCGACCGGTCGCGGCCGCGACGACCACTCCACCGGCATCCTGGCCGCGCTGGGAGCCGCGACCGACAACCGCCGCGTCAAGCTCCTTACCGGCGGTGCGCAGCTGAACCGCCTCATCGCCCAGCTCAACGACATCGTGGTGACCGACACCGGCCCGTCCACGGTCAAGGCTCTGCTCGACGCGACCGAGGGGCTCAAGCAGACCGCACCCGAACTGCTCGACTCGCTGCACCAGGCCGTCAAACCGATGCAGACATTTGTCGAAAAACGCGAACAGCTGACCAGCCTGATCAACGGCGGCCTCACGACGGTGGGCACCACCCGGCAGGCCTTCGACAATCACACCGATCAGCTGATCGGCATCACCACAGAACTGACGCCCGTCCTCGGCACGTTCTCGAACAACGCGGGCAAGTTCCAGATGATCTTCCAGAAGATCAACCAGATGAATCAGAAATGGTTCGAGAATCCCTGGCTGTCCGACGTGGATACCGGCAACATGCGGGTGAACCTCTCGCTGACTCCCGGATACAGCTACACGCGAGCCGACTGCCCACGCTATGGCGAGCTCAAGGGTCCCAGCTGCTTCACCGCACCCGAGCTCGTGGTGCGTCCAGACCTGCCGGAAGAACTGCTTCCCCAGAACTACAAGGTGCCGCCGGACCTGCAGCCACCACGCGGAACTGTAGTGGGCCCCAACGGAAATCTGATCGCGGTCGGCCCGCCGTACGTGGTGCCGCCCGGCGGCCCGAACCTGACCGACCCGAACCCCCCACTGCCACCGTGGCAGGCGGTGCCGGTGCCGCGCGTCCCCGGGACCGCGGATCCCGATCTCCTGGAGCCGCCGCCACCACCACCTCCCCCGCTGCCGGCCGCACCGGTTGCTCCCGGCGCACGGGACGGTGGCGGCGCACCGATCGCACCGGCATCGTTCGGCGGGACGGTGGGCCCGGTAGGTAGCGCGGTGGAACGCACTCAGCTCAGTGTCATCACCGATAAGCCTGCTAGCTCCTCCACACAGCTGCTGCTCGGCCCGGTCGTGCGGGGCACCACGGTCTCGCTCGCGAAGGAAGGATCCCAATGAAGTTCCGTGGTCCGTTGATCGCGCTGGTCGTCTTCATGGCGGTCGCGATGGTGCTGACGTGGCTGGTGTATGCCACGTTGCGCCGTGATGTGGCGGGCGGGACCACGGCGTACTCGGCGGTCTTCACCGATGTGTACGGGTTGCGAGACGGTGATGACGTCCGCATGGCCGGTGTACGCGTGGGACGTGTGGAGAAGATCGAGCTGGTCAACAACAACCAGGCCAAGGTCGACTTCGTCGTCCAGAACGACCAGAAGCTGTACGGCAACACCCTTGCCTCCGTGACGTATCAGAACATCGTCGGTCAGCGGTACCTGGGCCTGTCGCTCGGCAAGACCGGTGACACCAACGTGCTGGCGGCGGGGTCGACGATTCCGCTGGAGCGCACCGATCCTTCCTTCGATGTCACCACGCTGCTCAACGGATACGAGCCACTGTTCAGCACGCTCTCACCGGAGCAGGCCGACAATCTCACCAAGGGCGTCATCCAGTCCCTGCAGGGTGATCAGGCCTCGATCACCTCGCTGGTCGACCAAACCTCCACGCTGACAAAGACCTTCGCAGGACGCGACCAGGTGCTGGGCAATGTGATCACCAGCCTGAGCACAGTGACGGGAAACTTGGCGCAGCAGAATGACAGTCTTGACAAGGCCATCACGAACACCCGGAAGGTCGTGGCGGATTTCGACTCCCGCCGTCCGGAGCTGGTCAACTCGGTGGGCTCACTGGCACAGACCCTGCGGCGGGTGTCAAAGATCACCGACGAGGTCTACCCGTCACTCGATGAACTCATCACGCGCCAACCAGGTTTCGCCAAGCACATGGTGCAGATCGAGCCGAAGCTGGCCTTCCTCGGCGGCAACCTACCGCTGCTGCTCAAGGGCTTGGCCCGTATCACCGGTGACGGCGCCTACGGCAACGCTTACATCTGCGATCTGAACATCACCGGCTTCTTCCCGGGCCTCAACGACGTGGTGCCGATCATCGTCAACGCGGCGACACCCGGCAACGTCACCCAGCACACCCCGCGATGCAGGAACCTGGCCAATGGCTGAACAAACGAGATGGCAGAAGATCAAGAACCGGCCGGTCGAGACCTACAACAAGACCTGGCTCGGGTTCATCGCGATCGCGGTGATCGGCGCACTCGTGGGCGGGATGCTACTTGTCAAGGCAATCGGTTTCGGGTACACCACCTACACCGCCGAGTTCGCGCAGGCGGCATCGCTGCGGTCCGGTCAGCCCATCACCGTGGCGGGCATCCCGCTGGGAACGGTCACCAGCATGAAGCTGGTCGGAGATCACGTCGAGGCCAAGCTCTCGGTCAGCGATGACGTGAAGCTGGGTAAGGACACCAAGGCCGCGATACGGGTGACCACGATCCTCGGTTCCCGATACCTGGACCTGCGCCCGGAAGGACCGGGGTCGTTGCCCAACAAGACAATCGACCTCGCCCACACGGAGGTCCCCTACGACTTGCAGGCGACCCTGAAGGACGTGACGAACACCTTCGACCAGGTCGATTTCGACAAGGTGGCTCAGTCGTTGAGCATTCTGGGTAAACAGCTCGACGGGCTGCCCGAGGTGGTCCCCCAGGCCATGCAGAACATCCAGACACTGTCGGGAATCATCGCCGAACGACGAGACCAGTTGGGCACGCTGCTCAAGAGCACCGAAAAGGTCACCAACACGCTGCACCGTCAGCAGCAGGGCGTGGGAACCCTGATCAATCAGGGGCAGAGCCTGATCGGCGAATTCGTGGTGCGTCGTGGCACTTTCCACGCGATGATGCAGTCGCTCACCAACCTGGTCGAGCAGCTCAGCAAGATCGTCATCAGGAACCGGCCGCAGCTCGACGACATGCTCAAGACGCTGCATCAGCTCACCGACATGCTCGGCCAGCATGACGACCTGCTGCGCAGCATTCTGCAGGTTGCGCCCGTCGCGCTGCGCGGCGTAACCAATGCCACGGGCACTGGCAACGCCATCGAGTTCAATGCCCCCAACGGCCTGGCCGTCGACTCCTGGATGTGCGCAATCAGCGGTCGCGCAAAGCAATTCGGCATGATCCAGTACTTCAAGGACTGCAAATGAGTAGCGGCAGAGGTAAGGCCATCGCCGTCATCGCAACGATCGCGTTAGTGGTCGCCGCGATCGTCGGCGCGGGCGCGTACTACGTGAAGTCGCAGTTGGATCACATCACGCTGACCGCTCAGTTCGACAACGCTTCCGGACTGTACGAGTCCAATGTTGTTGCAGTACTGGGCATGCCAGTCGGCAAGATCACGAAGATCACCCCCCGATCCGGGTATGTCGACGTGGAGTTCACCGTCGACAAGGACGTCAAGGTGCCCGTTGACGTGCAGGCCGTCACCCTGTCGACATCGATCCTCACCGATCGCCAGGTCGAGCTGTCTCCCCCATACCGGGGTGGGCCGACACTCAAGGACGGTGACACCATCGGACTCGACAAGACGAAGACGCCGGTGGAATTCGACCGCGTACTGGGCATGCTCGACAGATTGTCGGTATCGCTCAAGGGCGACGGAAACGGCCAGGGACCGGTGGGCGACATCATCAATGCGGCCGCCGGAGTCGCCGACGGAAACGGCGACAAGATCAAGTCAGGCCTTGACGAGCTGTCAAAAGCGTTGCGGCTCAGCTCAGAGGGCGGCGTAACCACCCGCGAGCAGATGACGACCATCATCAAGAACGTCAGCTCACTGTTCGACGCCGCAGCGGCCAACGATGGCAAGCTGCGCGAATTCTCCACCACCATCCACCAGCTGAGCAACATCATCGACGACGAGGCGCTCGGCACCGGCAACACCGGGCGCAAGCTCAATGATCTGGTGAAGCAGGCCGGCGACCTCCTGGAAGTCAACCGCGACCACATCAAGGCGGCAGTCCTCAACGGCAATACGGCACTAAAGACGGTCTCGGACAACCAACGCGAGCTCGCCGAGACCCTCGACCTTGCGCCGCTGGCCGTGGAGAACCTCTACAACATCATCGACCAGGACAACGGGTCGCTGCGCGCACGATTCCTCACAGACAAGCTGCTGTTCGAAAGCCAGACAGCCAAGGAGATCTGCAACATGATGGGCCTGCGCCAACTGGGCTGCAGCACAGGAACATTGCAGGACTATGGGCCCGATTTCGGCCTCTCCTATGTGCTCGACGGGCTCGCGGCGATGGGGCAAAAGTGATGGCTACACGCAAGCGCCTGGCAGCGATGGGCACGGCAGCGATGCTGGCGGCCACCGTCCTGTCCGGCTGTGGAACCAACGGTCTGGGAGATCTCCCGCTGCCCGCCCCCGGCGTCGGATCGGGCGGCTACCATCTGACCGCCCTGTTCTCGAACATCCTGAACCTGCCGAACAACGCCAAGGTGAAGCTGGCCGGCGCGGATGTTGGCCAGGTCGACGACATGCGGGTGAGTAACTACACCGCGATCACCACATTGCGCATCATCCACGGCGTCCGGCTCCCTAAGGGCAGCACCGCCGAGCTGCGTTCCGCGACACCGCTCGGCGACGTCTTCGTCTCGATTCGCCCCCCGGCCGGTGCCACCTCGGACTCGCCCATCCTCAAGGAGGGCGACACCATCGGCCTCGATTCGACGATGGCCGCGGCGACGGTGGAATCCGTGCTCAGCTCGGCGGCGCTCGTTTCCAACGGGGGCGCGGTACGCAACCTGACCAATGTCATCAACGGTTTCGGTAAGGCAACCGGCGATCAGGGCCAGGCGTTCGGCGATCTGATCAAGGACTCCAATCGCCTACTGGGAACGTTGAATACGCGATCGGCACAGATCTCTGATGCTCTCACCCAGACCTCGCAGTTGGCCGACCAGCTCGACACCAAGAACCAGACTCTCACCGACATCGTGAAAGAGGCCGATCCAGCCACCGAGGCGCTCGCCGCCAACACCGCTCAGCTCTCGCAGCTGGTGCTTCAGATCGGCGCCACCACCAAGCAGCTGCAGAAATTCCCGTCGATCGCGGGCACTGATACCAGCGGACACAGCGTCATCAAGGATGCGAACACGATTGCCAAGTCGTGGAATGACATCGCGCAGGACCCGACGATCGATATCAACGGCCTCAACCGGCAGATCACCACGCTCATCAAATCCACCCCCAGCAACGCGATTTCGGTACGCGTCAGTATCGACAAATTGGTACTGGGATCGATCCCCGATGCCGGGTTCAAGGGCGATATCGGTTCGCACGGCCCCAAGCGCTACAACTGGGCTCAGCTGGTCGGCTCCTTCAAGTACACGCTGTGGCGTCTTCAGGAACGCGTGGTGGGCAAGGGCGTGTACGGCGAGGACGTCCCGATGCGACCGAGCCCGACCGAACCCGGCGTGATCGAGCGCGTGCCGGGACCGCCGCCGGGCGCGCCGGTGCCGGCGCCTCCCGGACAAGCCGAGCCCGCGTCGGCGCCCGCTCCTGGCCCCGTCCCCGGCACCGCACCGGCGCCCGTTCCCGCCACCGACCCCGCCCCCGGACCGGAGGTGATGGGCCAGTGATCAACGCGCTCGCCAATGGCCTGGTCGGCACCATCCGTGCCGGGCATCGCAAGAGAATGCTGCTCTCGGGCATCGCGCTGGCCACCGTGCTGTTGGTCGCGATCGCCTACCTCACGGTGGGTGCGCTGCGCATCAGCCCGTTCTCGGGCACGTACCGCGTCAAGGTTCAGCTTCCGGAATCCGGCGGTCTGCTGCCCAACCAGGATGTCGCGCTGCGCGGCGTCAAGGTGGGCACGGTGCAGTCGTTGGCCATCACCCCGCAGGGTGTCGACGCGGTCGCCGAGATCCAGTCGAAGTACAAGATTCCCGTATCCGCGAAGGTGCGCGTCACCGGCCTGTCACCCGCCGGCGAGCAGTACATCAACTTCGAAGGCGTCTCGGATCAGGGTCCGTTCCTCAAGGACGGCGCCGTGATCTCTGAGGGTGCGCAGGTGCCGGTGACGTTGGCCAAGCTGTTGGCCGATGCCGATGGTCTGCTGGCGCAGGTGGATCCCAAGAAGCTGGAGCTCATCAAGAAGGAACTGAGCCTGAGCAAGGAAGGCCCGCGCAAGCTCACCGAGATCATCGACGGCGGAACCTTCTTGCTGAGCACCCTGGATTCGGTGCTGCCGGAGACCACCAGCCTGCTCAAGACCAGCCGGGTGGTGCTCACCTTGGCCGCCGACAAGAACTCGGGCATCCAAGCCACCGCCAACGAGCTGGGCCGCACCCTGCGCGGCATCGAGAAGATGCAAAACGGCTACCGCACCCTCGTCGATCAAACCCCCAAAACCCTGGGCGCCGTCGACAACCTGTTCGCCGACAACTCCGACACCATGGTGACCCTGCTGGGTAATCTCGCAACCGCCTCACGGCTGCTCTACCTGCGCGTTCCTGCCCTCAACGCCCTGTTCCCCAACTATCGGGCCTCCGTGTTCGACGCGCTGATGAGCATCATGCACGACGGCGGAATCTGGGCCACTGCAGATCTGTACCCGCGCTACGTCTGCGACTACCCGACACCGCGGCTGCCGCTGTCGGCCGCCGACTACCCCGAGCCGTTCCTCTACGCCAACTACTGCGCGGACACGGATCCGGCCGTCCTGATTCGCGGTGCCAAGAATGCGCCGCGACCTGCTGGGGACGACACCGCCGGACCTCCCATGGGCGCCGATATGGGTAAGAAGGCCGACCCGACACCGAAGGGCCGCTTCCAGGTACCCACCACCTATGGTGGACCGACACTGCCGATCGAACCGCCGAACTGACACCTGACCTGCGAATCAGATTCAAGGAGCTACTACCGTGGTCACCATGACCAAAGATGACGTCGATTCCACAAGCGACGCCGAGGCGGACAAGGTCGACGAGAAAGACGCCGCGGACACTTCCGCGGAAACCGACCCGACCGACACCGACGAGGCCAACGACGTCGACGCGGCAGAAGAGTCTGATTCGGACGCACCCAAGGCCGACGACGATGCGGATTCTTCCGGAACGTCGTCGTGGGTGCGTTATGCCGCGATCGGAGCCTTCGCGGCAATCCTGGTCGGGGCTCTGGTGTTCTCGGGTGTCGTGGGCATGAAGGTGTGGAGACAGCACCAGATCGATGCGGCCGGAGAGCAGGCACAGGCCGTCGCGGTCGCCTATACAGAGGTCTTGACCAGCGTCGAGTCAGACAAGATCGACGAGAACTTCCGGCAGATCCTCAACGGAGCCACCGGCAAGTTCAAGGACGATTTCACCCAGGCAAGCATCCAATTGCGGCAGCTGCTCATCGACAACAAGTCGGGAGCAGAGGGCAAAGTCGTGAACTCGGCAATCGAGTCCAAGTCCACGGACAAAGTCGTGATACTGATGATGGTCGATCAGAGCGTCAAGAACGTTAATGTGCGTGATCAACGTGTCGACAAGAATCGAATGAAGATCACGATGGTGAAGATCGACGGTCGCTGGCTCGCAAGCGACCTGACGTACCTCTAGGTCGGCCAGGAAAGGTCATCATGCGGATTTCTCAACTCTTGGTCCGAGGAGTTGCCGGGGCGTGTGCCGTCGCGCTGGCGATCAGCAGCGCGCCGTTGGCGTCAGCGTCGGCGCAGTCCTTCTGCGGCGAGCTCGGCGGCAATTTCGACGGGCTCTACTGCCACACCGTGGTGACCTCGCCGCGTAAGGCAGATCGCGATATCAAGGTGGCCATCCCCGAATTGGTGGACAGCAACCCCGCTATCCGTGAGTACCTGCGCAACTTGTACAACAACTGGAAAGCCAAGGGCGCTGACATGATTCAGGACAGCTATGGCGAGGAGAACTTCCAGATCTTCAACCACGGCAGCACCACATCGATCGTGTTTCACGAGGACTACCACGCCAACGGCCCGCAGGTGAACAACGCCTACCGGACGTTCAACTACGACGGCGGTAAGCGCCTGGTGCTCGCCGATATTCTCAAGGGCGGCGATCTGAACGCCATTCCGCCGATCGCCGAGCCGTTCATCATCGAGGCACTGGATCGGGCCGCGCCGGGGCACACCCCACAGACCTATCCGTTCACGCCCGACCGGTGGACTCCGGACAAGGTGTATTCCGGCGCGTACAAGGCCTGGGCGCTGACACCGGACGAGCTGATCATCTACATGCCGGATTACCCAGTCGCCCACGACTACCCGATCGATTACTCCCCCGGCCAGCGGGTGTACTCGATGGATGGCGGCACCGTGGAAGCGCATATCCCAATTGGCGCCATCGCCCCGATCCTGAAGCCCGGGTACGGCGGCTAGAACGCAATGGGTGATGCCCGCCTACGAGCGACAACGCTTGTAGGCGGGCATTTTCCGTCTTAGGAGGATTACTCCACGCGTTCAAGTACGGCGCTGGCGCCGTGGCCACCGGCCGCGCAAATGCCCAACAGCGCCGTGCTCTTCCCGCTGAGCGCGAGCTCGTTGGCCATGGTGGTAACCATGCGGGCGCCGGTGGCACCGAACGGGTGGCCGATCGATACCGAGCCGCCGTGCACATTCACCTTGTCGATATCGGGTGTGCCCACGGCCTCGGCGCGCCCGAGCCGGTCGGCCGCCCATTTCTTGGAACCGAGGGCCTCCAGCACCGAAAGAGTCTGCGCGGCAAAGGCTTCGTGGATGTCGACATAGTCGATGTCGGCAAGAGTCAACCCTGCCTTCTCCAGTGCTCGCGGCATGGAGATGGCGGGCCCGATGAGTACCTCGTCGGCCGGGTCGACGCTGACATAGCTCCAGGACCGGATGGCGGCCAGCGGCTGCAGGCCCAGTGCCCGCGCCTTCTCCTCGCTCATCAGCAGCACTGCGGCAGCGCCGTCGGTCAGCGGACTGGCGTTACCCGCGGTCACCGTGCCGTCGCGATTGAACACCGGTTTGAGCGTTGCGAGTTTCTCGACGCTGGTGTTTTCGCGGACCAGGCCGTCGCGGGTGACGCCATTGACGGGCACTACCTCACGGTCGAAGCGTCCCGACTTGATGGCGGCAGCTGCGCGATGGTGCGAGCGCACCGCGAACTCGTCCTGTGCCTCGCGGGTAATGCCGTGGATCTTGGCCATCTTGTCGGCGGACTCCCCCATCACCTCACCAGTGGTCCGCTCTTCGATCTTGGGTCGCCGCGGCAGCAGTCCGGTGAACGGCGCCAGGCTCAGAGCGGCGTCGAGGTAGTCCTTTGGCTTGGGCTTACCCAGCGCCAGCGGGGCGGCCGCGTGAATGAGCTTCTGCGGCAAGTTGACTCCGGCATTGGATGTGGAGTCGGAACCGCCGGCAATCATCACGTCGTACTCACCGCGCTCGATCGCGGCGGCCGCCGTGGTGATGGCCTGCAGGCCGGAGGCACACGCACGGGTGACGGTGTGTCCCTCGACGCCGTGCCCAAGCTTGAGATCAAGTGCGATCTCACGAGCGATGTTCGGCGCACCCGCCGGCAGGATCACCCCGCCCCAGACGATGGCCTCAATCTCGTTCGAGGAGATCTTGGTGTTGTCGAGCAGACCACGCACGGCCTCGTCGGCCAATGCAATGGTGTCGATGCGGGTGAAGTCACCGAAAGCACGGACGAAGGGAGTGCGCGCGCCCGCGACGATGACGGCGCGACGCTGATCAGGTGCGGTCATGGCCGCGAGCTTACTCGCGAGTCAGTTCTTTGTTTACACGGGTACTAGGTTCGTAAATCGGCCCGGGTTGCGCCATGGCCCCACGTCGCATCAGGAATTGGGCCGCTCGGTGAGTGCCGCGCCCGCAGCGATTTCCAGCGCGGCGAAAAACCCTGTGGGCCAGGGCTGCACTCGCCGTTCGAACCCGCCGGACAACAACCGCGTCAGCCCCATGCCATAGCTGGCGTAACGAACCGCGGCACGAAGACCCGCTGATCGCGGGCCATCATCACCGGCCTGCGCCAGAGCCAGCGCGAAGGCCAGGGGGATCCCTCCGTACACGGCACGGACCTCGGTACGCGATTCACTGGTCGGTGCGTCGCCGCCGAACATCTGCGGCACCAGTGCGGGTTTCACGAGGGCGAAGATGCCGATTCCCGCATAAAAACCGGCTGCCGCTTTGCGCAGTGACGCGTTGTGACTCATGGAGGCGATGCTGCCAGGATGACGCGGCCCTGACACTGCCAATCGGTGCCAGATCCCGCAGGATCCATGCCAGTCGGTGTTGGAGTGCATGCGAACGCGGGCCGCTGTCAGGAAATCCGTCCCCGACAGCGGCCCACGCGTCGGCTAGGTGCCGGCGCCGGGGCTGGCCGAGCCATCCGCGGTGTAGGACTTGGCTCCGGTTCCGGCCAGCTGGCCGCCCTCGACGATCAGGTATTCGTCACGGATGGGCCGGCGCTCGAAGAAGTCTTCGAGGATTTCCCGGGTTCCGGCCGCATACCTGGCCTGCGCCGACAGCGTGGTGCCGGAGACATGCGGCGTCATCGCCTCATGGGGCATGGTGCGCCACGGATGATCGGGGGCAGGCGGCTGCGGGTACCAGACGTCGCCGGCGTAACCGGCCAGCTGTCCGCTACGCAATGCATCGACCACCGCATCACGAACCGTGATCTCGGCACGTGCGGTGTTCACGATGTACGAACCGCGCCGCATGGAATTGATCAGGTTTGCGTCGAACAGGTGATAGGTCTGCGGGTGCAGCGGGGCATGGATGTCGACGATGTCCACAGAGCTGACCAGGGAGTGCACGTCTGGGTGATAGGTGAGCCCCAGCTCCTGCTCCACCTCGGCAGGCAATCGACGAGTGTCGAAGTAGTGCAGCCGCACGTCAAATGGCTTGAGCCGACGCATTACTGCCTGCCCGATGCGCCCTGCCGCGATGATGCCGACATCGAATCCCTCAAGGTCGTAGGCGCGTTCAACGCTGTCGGCGATGTTCCAGCCGCCGTCGACCACCCACTGGTGCGACGGAAGGTAATTGCGCACCAGTGCCAGGATCTGCATGACGGCATGCTCAGCCACACTGATGCTGTTGCAGTACGTCACCTCGGCGACGGTGATACCCGCCTTGATCGCCGCATCCAGGTCAACATGGTCCGAGCCGATACCCGCCGTCAATGCCAGCTTCAGCTTGGGCGCCTTGGCAATTCGCTCCGCACTGAGATATGCGGGCCAGAAGGGCTGAGAGATGACCACATCGGCGTCGGGCAGCTCCTTCTCAAAAACCGAGTCGGGCCCATCCTTGTCGGAGGTAACCACTAGCTCGTGCCCCTGCGCCTCCAGGTAACGCCGCAGGCCAAGTTCCCCGGACACGCATCCCAGCAGCTCGCCCGGGGTGAAGTCGATGGCCGACGGGGTAGGCAGGCTCTGCCCATCGGGATAGCCGCCGATGACCGGGATCGAATCCCGGGCGTACACGGGCGAGTAACCCGTCACCGGGTCGGGGTAGAGCACACACAAGATCTTCGCCATGACCACTCCTCCACGGCGGTCGTATGGCCGCCAGTTCTCCTGATGCAGATGGCTTTCCAGTCATCCGACGCGTTCATTTCGACGCATCTTCAGTGTCCGGCGCGCTGTGGCGAGGTGTCCAAGACCAAGTTCCGACCGCCCAATAGGCAGAGCCGATCAGGGCTGGTCGAGCGGTGCCGCCGTCTGCGCCAGTGCGCGCGCCAAGAGAGACGCGGGCTCACCCGCAGTACGCACCAGCGCGACCGGCGAGCCAAGCCGCGGTGCCTGCAGCTCCACGACTCGCGCACCTGCCGGCGCAGGTACGGTGGCGAACCAGGTCCGTGCGACGATGGCCGCCCAGCGGCCGGTCCCGACGAGGGCCAGCAGTGTCGCGACGGAATCAGCCTCCAGGCGAGGCGATACAGCGAGTCCATGCTCGGCAGCAGCCTCATCGATGCGATCGCGGTCGCGCATACCCTTGTGCAACAAGCACATCGGTAGACTAAGCGCTTCCGACCAGTCGATCGGATCGGGAGCGTCACGCAGCAACCCCTCGCCCGCCACCAGCACATAGCGCTCCTCGTAAAGCCGGGTTAGCTCGAGCCCTTCGGTCTGCAACCCGTCGTCGTAGACCACACCCGCGTCGAGTTCGAACCGGCGGATGCGGTCCAAGATCTCCGCGGAGCGCAGGCTGGACTCGATCCGTACCCGCACCAGCGGATGTTCAGCACAGAAAGCATCGGCCATCAGCGCCACACGGGTGGCTGCCCCGGGCACCACACCCAACCGCAGCTCACCGGTGAGTCCGCTGCGCAAGGCCGTCACCTCATGCTCCAGCGCGTCACGGTCCGCGAGAATCCTTCGTGCCCAAAGGACCAGGCGCTCTCCCTCCGGAGTCAAGCCCTCAAAGTTCGACCCCCGCAGGATCAGCGGGACACCCAGCTCGTGCTCGAGCTTTCGGATTGCCTCCGATAGCGCCGGCTGGGATACATAGCACGCCGACGCAGCGCGGGCGAAGTGTCGTTCCCGCGCCAGCGCCACGAAATATTCAAGCTGACGGAACTGCATAACTCGTTCTACCACCAGCGATCGGTACCGCCTATCGGCTCAGCGGCAATGTCTCTTGGACAGGTCCAGTGCTGAACTCACACACTGGTTGCCATCATCACCACCAAGGCTTGGGAGCACACCCGTCCGGATCGCCACGATCACCGGCACGCACTCCGGGTAGGCGCAGGTTTGGCTCTCCCCGGGGTGGTGCTGCTGGTCTTCGGGCGGCCCGAGTTACTGGTGTACATCGTCTTCGGTTCTTTTACCGGAATCTACGGCCGCGCCGAATCCGGCTGGCGCCGAGCACGTCACCAGATCCAGGCGGGGACTCTCCTCTGCGTGGGAGTCGCACTCGGCGTGATGCTTTCGTCGCTGCATGCCAGAACCTGGATGCTGGTCGCGGTTGAGGTGACATTCGCGCTGGCCGGATCGGTGGTGGCCGACGCGTTACGCCTACGGCCGACGGGGCCCTTCTTCTTCCTCTTCGCCACAGGCGCCACGGCCACCGTGCCAGCGGGTCTGATCGCCCCGCTGGGCGCCATCGGACTGTGCCTGTCGACGGCATTGCTGTCGATTCTGATCGGTCTCATCGGATCATCGGGCGAGACCCCGACGCCGCGTGTGAAGCGTCGTCGCCTCCCGCCCGATGTCGGCATGCATGCGCTGCGCTACGCGCTGGCGGTCGCCGCAGCGGGCGGGACCGGACTGCTGCTGGGCTTCGATCACGCCAACTGGGCGATGGCCGCCGCTGCCGTACCACTGTCCGCGATCGACGTCGAACGGCCGTCAGATCGAGCACTTCAGGGAGTGCTGGCACGGGCAGCCCACCGGACCGCAGGAACTGTAGCGGGCCTGATACTCACCGGAGTGCTTATGACGCTGGGCCTTCCGGCTGTCGCGGCAGGCGCACTGGTGATTGCGCTCCTGTTCCCCACCGAGCTGTTTATGGCTCGCCACTACGCGCTGGCGGTTGGCTTCTTCACTCCGCTGGTGATGCTGATGACCGAATTAGCCGACCCCGCAGATCCGTTCACCCTGATCCTGTACCGCGGCCTGGACACCGTGATCGGCGTCGCCGCCGGGGTGACAGCCGCCGCGGTGGTAGGCAGACGGGATGCCATGCGCCGCTAGACCCGCGCCAGATCCTTGGCTAGACGAGTGGCACCGACGCTCATGTAACCGCCGGTCAGCACTACCAACGCGGCAGCACTGACGCGAGGAATGTCGCCTCGGATCAGATGCGCGGTGCCGTGCACGGTGTCGGTGACATCGACCATCAGCGCGAGCCGCTGCCACCGGAATTGCTCAGAGGTGGGCGAGGTCAGGTAGCCGAGACCGAGAGCAACCGCGCGAACACCGAATATCCTTGTCATGTAGACCAGTTCGGGTGTCACGGAGACGCGGCTGGCCTTGGCGAGCACGTTGGGCGCAGCCAAGGAGACGACGCCCAACACGATCCTTCCGATGGCCAGGCCCCGCAGTGCACCCGTGAGACTGCCGTTGGCAGATTCTGGAGTCATATGGGCCATCGTGCCAACAGCCAATTCATCGAACCGGTCGTTGCGTGCCAGATGTGCTCGGAATCAGGACATCCGGTCTAGAGAATTTCGTCGACGGCCTCGGTCGGGCGTGCCATGCGAGTGCCCTTGGCGGTCACCACGAACGGACGCTGAATCAACCGGGGGTGCGCAACCATGGCGTCAAGAAGTGCGTCGTCGGAGGCGTCCGCAAGGCCGAGTTCCTTGTATTCGGCCTCACCGGTGCGCACCGCCTCACGCACAGTGAGATCCGCATCCTTGATCAGCTTTTTCAGCTGCGCCTTGGTGAGTACATCATCGAGGTACTTCACGATGGTCACGGTGGCGCCCGCCTCCTCGAGACGTGTCAGCGCCTGTCGGGACTTCGTGCACCTGGGATTGTGGTAAATCGTTGCGTCCACAGCGTCAACTTACCTAGCGCTACCGACAAATTCGGCCTTGAAACGCCGGCCGGACGCAAACGTGGGAACGCGCCCACCGCAGCATTCGAACACTTCGTCGGCAGGATCCACCTATGTGTAGAAGGGCCAAGGTGGCGTAACATCACAGATAGCTGGGTACTTCAGCTGGTCTGGGAAGAATTTCGCCGTCCGCCACGGAGTTCCGGGAGCGTTCGCTCCGCAACCCAACACTTCCGACGATCGTAGGCACGCCAGAGGTCTGCCATGACTACCCTTCGGCCACCGAAGTGATTGAAAATCATGATGATCCCTGCGAAACGACGCACCCAGCGACCCATGTGCGCCGTCATCGCGGCTCGCGATCACCCAAACGAGGGAATCTCCACATGAGCATCGGCAAGAAGATCACCTACAAGCCCAAGCTGCAGCAGGCTCCGGCGTGGTCTTGATGGTCGCGAGACGGACAGGACACGCACTTGGCGGCCGGCGCCACTACTACTAACCCACGGCGTGCGCGAACGCAGCTAGTCAAGGGCTGTTGAAGAGTCGTTCACATCAATGACCATGAACGACCTATCCAAGGAAACACCACATGAGCACTATCTCCATTGCTATCGCCGTCGTCTCGGTTGGGCTGTTCGTGCTCTCTATCGCGATGGCATGGCAGGCCCAAAGGATGCGAACGCAGCAGCACAACAAGACCGGGACCATCCATAGCCACGTCACCACCACCCAAGATCACGTCAACCAGCGGCAAGACCGAGCAGAAAAGCTAGACGCGGTACCACTGCAGGAGGATGAACCTCTCAGCGCGTCCCCAAAGAAGCGCAGAACCTGTAACAGTCCGCCAACCCGCACCGAGGACGTAACCGGCACTTCGGTCGATGACGTGGGCCGGGAGGTGCACATGGGCGCAGTGGTTCGGCAGAAAGCAAGGGAACTATGGCGATTACCGACGTTCCGGCGTTCGCCCACCTGACCAATGCCGATATCGAAAGCCTGGCCGTTGAACTGGACGCGATCCGCCTCGACGTTGAAGAGTCCCGCGGTCATCGGGACGCTCGCTACATCCGTTGCGCCATTACCGCGCAGCGCGGACTTGAGGTGGCCGGCCGAGTCTTGCTGACGGCCAGCTCGCATCGTTCGGCGTGGTGGGCTGGCACGGCGACGCTCGGCGCCGCCAAAATCATCGAGAACATGGAGATCGGCCACAACGTCATGCACGGCCAATGGGATTGGATGAATGATCCCGAGATCCACTCCTCAACATGGGAGTGGGACATGAGCGCGGTGTCCAAGCACTGGCGACTGACTCACAACGTCATGCATCACAAGTACACCAACATCCTCGGCGTTGACGACGACGTGGGCTACGGAGTACTGCGGGTTACCCGCGACCAGCGCTGGTCACCGCTGCACCTCGGCAATCTCTTTGTCAACGCTGTCCTGGCGATAGGGTTCGAGTGGGGAATCGGCCTGCAATCCTTGGAACTTGAGAAGTTCTTCACAGGCCAGTCGAACCGCAAGATCGCCCTTGAGCAGATCCGCGAGTTCCGGATCAAGGCCGGCCGACAGGTATTCAAGGACTACCTAGCGTTCCCGGCGCTGACCTCACTGTCGCCCGCCGCGACCTATAACTCGACCTTGTCGGCCAACGCTATCGCTAACGTGATCCGCAATGTCTGGGCCAACGCTGTGATCTTCTGCGGCCACTTTCCCGATGGCGCAGAGAAATTCACCAAGACCGACATGGCCGGTGAGCATAGAGGGCAGTGGTACCTGCGCCAGTTGCTCGGCGCCGCGAACTTCAACGCGGGACCAGCGCTGCGGTTCATGAGCGGCAACCTCTGCCACCAAATCGAACACCATCTGTATCCCGATCTGCCAAGTAACCGGCTCCACGAGATCGCCATCCGGGTCAATGACATATGCGACAAGTACGACTTGCCTTACACCACAGGATCATTCCTGATGCAATACGCCAGGACGTGGCGTACCATCGCTAAGCTCTCACTGCCCGACAAGTATCTACGCGACACCCCCGATGACGCGCCAGAGACCCGAAGCGAGCGGATGTTCGCCGAATTCGGGTCGGGTTCGGCCGACGGCCAGGCAAGTACGGCCCGCAGGCAGGGGTTGAAATCCGCGATCAGGGTGGTGCATCAAGGGATGCATCGCCCGCACACCGGAGGATCACCGAGATACTCTCGCTAGCGCACCTTTTCGGGAATTGAGTTCAAGGCACGTAGAACTTCAACCGCAAGCTCGCCGGCGGTATCACTGTCGAGCGATGACGCAGACATCAGCGCTTGCTTAACCAGTTCAACGCGTTTCTGGTAAGGAGAGGTGAAGGTCGTCTGAGAATCCATGATCTCTGTCCTATTCAGTCAGGCTTGTTTCGAGCACCGCAAGGATGCTCCGCCTGACACTGTCAACGCTACTCCTCACGCGGTCGGGCCCAGGCGTTTGTGTCATTACCGTCAGTGACGCCTGATGTTTTGAGCAATCCGCGCGTGAGTCATGCGTCAGCCATCTCCCTCGCTGAGGATGAGTTGCGCGATGGCGTGCCGACTGGTGCTGATGCGGACGGCCTGGGCGTCAAGATGCTGCCGGGCCACATGGGGTGTGTAGCCACGGCCGATCAGAAATCCGATGGCCTGGTTGATGTCGGTGGCCGCTTGTAGTTGGTTGGCGCTCGCACTGTCTACCTCGGTGAGATCCTGGTCAAAGATGAGGTCAGTCAGTGGTTGCGTGGCGAGCAAGGCCAGGTCTGCAGCGAGTTCGACGAACGCTCCCGGCACTCCAGAACGCAGAACGAGGGCGACTGGAAGACGGTTCCGTCCGCCCGACAGCATTATGCGCAGCGAGGCACGGATGTCTACGGTCGCTGGCCCATCGGCCATGAGAGTGAAGGTGATCGGCAGATCGCTTTCGGAAATAATCACACTCAGGCCCAGATAGTCCGGTATCGCGGCAGCGGCATCTGCGGCCAACTGACGCAAACTATCTGCGACGTTGACCCCAGGTGCATCCAACGCCTGGGTGAGGATCGCCAGATCCGCGGCCATCGCCGCAGTGATCTTCACGAGGTGGATACTCCCTAAGCGCTCCCGAGCGCTGTCGAGTCGGGCAATACCGTGAATCGCGATTGCTGGTGCGCCGTGGAGAACTTGGGCGTGCGGGTCAGGGCCCGTATCCGTTGCTGTACTCCACTCTCAACCCTGCGCGGGTACACGCAATGCGGCGCCGCTGCCGGCCACAGGCGGTGAATTCAGCGCGCCGAGCGCCGGGCGCGCGCCCGGCGAACCGCCTCATCGACGATGCGTTGCGCCACGTCCGCCAACTTGCGGTGCTCGGCTTGGCTGATCGCCCGCAACTGGGTAAACGCCTCCTCGACACTGCGTCCGCTGCGCCCTCTCAGCAGGCCGATCGCTTGATCAATTACCGGTCGCGTGGACAAAGCCGTATGCAACTGCGTGACCAAAGCCCTTGCTTGAGCGAGTAATTGAGCGTTATGTACTGCCACCGCGGCCGGTTTGGCGAACAGCTCGCCCAGTTCCGCCGCCCGCTCATCGAAGACGTCCTTGCCGTGGGAGTACACATTGATCGCGCCGACCACCTGGCCCGGCAAGAGCAGCGGTAACGAAAGAGCGCTGTGCACACCTAGCCTGCCTACGCGCGGACCGAACCGTGGCCACATCCGCTCCCCTCCCAATGAGCCGGAACGTACCGTGCGGCGCTCCAGTGCCGCTGTGATGCAGGGGCCTTCCTGAAGCATGGTGTATTGAATATGGTCAATCTTAGAGACAAACGGCGCACTTACTGCCAGCGCTTCGACCATATTGTCCGGATGGTCCACCCGCAACAGCGTCACCCCGGCACCATCAGCGCCCGGAATGGCGTGCACTGCGAAAGTCGCTACCTCCGCAAGTAATTCAGGCAGCCCTTGGCTGCCTGCCACCAGACCCGCCAGATCGCCCAGAGCGTTCCGTAGATCGATAATGTCGGCGCTGACGTGGTCCGAACTCGTCGACCCAATCACCGGATCGGGCGTTCCTTCGCGAAAATCAGCCACTACTCTTGCCCATGCTCAATAGTTCGGCCCTAGCTCTGCCCAGAGCATGGTCCCTTAGCCGCGCCAGGAAAGCTCGTCACTCCAAGACTACCCGTCAGGGCCGCGAACAACTAGCAACATTGAGCGCGGACATTGAAAGTGGATACTTCCAAGTGCATCTGGGTGTGCGGGGAATCGACGTAGCGCGCTGAATCCTTGAGGTGTAGCGTTGAAGGCAGCTGAGAATTACAGCTGGTCTGAGAAAGGTTCTGCTGCCCGCCGTAGAACTCGAGGAGCGCGAGCTCCGAGTCCTGACATACCCGGTGATCGTCTGCCCGTCAGGATCGCCATGCCCACCTTGACTGATTTGCCCCCCCGCCTGTCACAGCGCGCGCCGCCCAGACTCCAACCTGACGCACCAGGGGCACGGCCATGAAGACTCCGATCATCGTGGCAGCCATCCTGATACTACTGGGCATGCTGGCGCTAACAATGTCGGTTCGTGTTGTCAAGCAATATGAGAACGGCGTGCTGTTTCGACTGGGCCGAGTGATCGGCCAACGAGCACCCGGCCTACGGTTCATTTTCCGATTTGTCGATGTATTGCACCGGATTTCATTGCGGATCGTGACGATGCCGATTCAGTCTCAGGGCATCATCACCCGCGACAATGTCAGCGTCGATGTGTCTGCCGTGGCCTACTTCAAGATTGTCGGTGCTGTGAAATCCGTTGTAGCGATTGAGAATGTGCATACAGCGATCAATCAGATCGCACAGACGACGCTGCGCAAAGTGGTTGGTCAGCACACGCTGGATGAGATCTTGGCCGAGACCGAGAAAATCAACCTTGATATTCGCGGGATTCTCGACGTCACGACCATCGAGTGGGGTGTCCAGGTCACCTTGGTGGAGCTCAAGGACATTCAGCTGCCCGATAGCATGAAACGCGCGATGGCACGCCAGGCCGAAGCAGAGCGCGAAAAGCGCGCGAAGATCATTGCCGCGGAGGGAGAATCCCTCGCAGCAGCCGCGCTCGGTGCAGCCTCTGACACCATGATGGACCATCCGCTGGCACTGCAGCTGCGCAACCTGCAAACCCTGGTCGAGCTGGGCGTCGACAAAAACACCACGGTTGTGTTCCCGGCTCCCTTGATGTCAACCATTGCCGAGCTCGGTGCGTTCCTCTCACACGAGGGCGCGGCCGCCGCTAGGTCGTTGTCTCCGTCCCCTCAGGTTGCGACCGAGATCAACGGCTTCTCAGCCGAAACCGGACGACGCGCAGACTCCACGGAGCCCGAAAACTGGAGGCTCTGATGTCCAGCACTGACCAGCGCGGGCCGGTAGTGGTGGGAATCGACGGATCGAAGGCCGCCCTTTTCGCTGCGGAATCGGCGATAGACGAGGCGATCAGTCGTGATGTGCCACTAAGCCTTGTCCACGTCATGCGACCGGTCGCGACCACGAAATCACTCGTAGCCGAAGGTCGGCATGATGAGCGGTTCGCCGAATCATCTTTACGCTCAGCCGCAGCTGCGATTGAGGCGACCGGCAAGCCGGTCAAAGTGGATACCATCCTCGTCCGCGGACTGCCGTCTGACGCGCTTGTCTTCGAGTCAAGAAGTGCCAGTCTCATTTGTATCGGCGCCGGCCGATTTGTGCATGCGCCCCTCGGCTCGACGGCCACTAGGCTCGCCGAGCAGGCCCATTGTCCCGTTCTGATCGCTCGCGCAACGCTTCCGGACCAGCCGTCGGAGCTATCAGTGCTGGAAAACGCGGCAGATGGTCGCAGCTGGAACACTAACCGACAGAATTGGATCGCAGTGTCTGTCAATGGATCTAAGGGAAACCGGAATGTCATTGACCACGCCATACGGGAGGCGCGGCTACGTCAGCTACCGGTACTTGCGATAGGCACCTGGCCGCACAAACTCGGTGAGGGGATGCATCATGAACTCGAGCGCCGCGTCGCCAGCCTGCACGAGCAGTACCGCGACGTTCACATCTACCCGGTGACAACTCGCGCCCGAATCGCCCGGTTCGTCGCCCGCTGCCACGAACCGATTGCGGTCGCGGTGATCGGTGCGTCGGAGGCCGGGCAGGCGGCTCGGCTCTGCCGATCATCACGTGAACAATGCTGCTCAGTTCTTCTCGTACGCCCTTAGCAGGGGCTGTGAAGTGGCGTCTACATCAAGCGGAACAATCCTAAAATTGCAGATATCCAATGGATTTGGCGTACCGGAGTGGGAAACCGGCAACCGGATCCTTCTTCATTCCTTCCATCGATAGGAGTAAACTGGCGTATACGGCGGTGTTCAGATACTCGCTCACCGATAGGGTGCTGTGCCGTCGGAAAACTGGTCCCGGTTGCGGGCCCAAGGCAGGAGCGTCTGATGACGCATCATGTGTTTTCTAAACCCCGAAGCGGACCGGCCGTTCGTCTGCGATTGAAGCCCAAGGCGCCACCAACCGGACACGTCGATGGCGCATGGTGGCCTTACTCCAGGGATCTGATGGGCGAGCTGCCACAGCTGCTCAGGATTCTCAGTGTCCGCTTGGGCTCTATCGACCGGATCACATACCAGGTCTCGGAGTGGTCGACGGTCTCGAGACGGATACTGTTTCACAATCGCCTAACACATCTGAATTGGTCACTTAGTCAGCCGGGCAACACCGTCAGTGTCGAGGGAGCAGATGGATCGCATCTCACCTTGTTGATCGTCCCACCGGACACGGAGACCCTGCCCGCTCACACCACCATGATGACGGCGGCTGCTCCCGGCAACACGGCGACCGTCGCCCAACTGCTACCGGCCAACCGAACAGAGCCCGGTACGTGGATCGATACGTTCGCAGCGCAGAACCAATGGGATTCTGAGGGCGGCGCACAAAACATCGAACACCGCGATCAATGCGGTGCCGTAAGCGCCAGAGCGTAAACCCCACCAACACAAAAGATCGGAGCTTCAGAGCTCCCGGGTCAGGCTGGGCATGATGACATCGTTCACCAGGGTGCGAACGCTGTTGGCCGTCGGCGATCTCACGGGCATCAACGAACGGAACACCAGGTACCCCGGTAATAGATCCCAAAGCTCCTCATTGATGGCGGCCGCCTCGATCTCGCCGCGTTCCACAGCTGCGGTAAGTACGTCATCGAGCAACAACTTGCGCTGATCGATGAACTTCGTCCGAAATGCCTTGGTCAAGTCTGGGTTTCGCTCAATCTCGATCAGCAGACCACGCATGACGGGCGTATTGCGCCGAACGTCAGCGAGTGCGTTCATCCCGATCTGCAGCAGATCCTCACGGAGCGAACCGGTATTCGGTCGGACCAGCTGTGCACGCATGCCTTCGACAAAGGCAGCCAGCACCAGCTCCGCCTTCGACGGCCAACGGCGATAGATCGTGGCCTTACTCGCCTTCGACTCCGCGGCGACTTCGTCGACCGACAGCCGGTCGTACCCATGCTGCTGCAACAGCCGCAGGGTGACAGCGAGCAGTTCCACCTCGCGCGGCGTCCACTGGGAGGCCTGTCGCTTCTTCTCCGCCTTAGTCAACCCCGTTGACACGCCCTTCGTCATGGGAGTACGGTACCGTACCGTTCTACACAAGTCGGTCAGCGACTATCGAGAGGGCGTGGACGCTGGTGCAGGGCTGGTTCTGGAATTTCCTCAAACGCTGGTGGACATTCATCGTCGCGGCAGCCGTGGTGGCAGTAGTGGCCTTCGGAGTGACACGGCTCCACGGCATTTTCGGCTCAAACATCGAACTGTCACGTCCTGGCACCGAGGCCATGGAGAACACCAACTACAACCCCAAGCGCGTCCTTCTCGAGGTCTTCGGCACGTCGGGGAGCACAGCCACCATCAACTTCCTCGATGAGATGGCTCAGCCGCACCGCGTCGACAACGCCGCGCTGCCCTGGTCTCACGAACTCGTGACCAACGACCCCACCTTGTTCGCCGACCTGCGCGCGCAGGGCAGTGGTGACGTGACGGGCTGCCGCATCACCGTCGACGGCATCGTCAAAGACGAAAGGACTGTCACCATCGTGAATGGCTACACCACCTGCCTGGACAAGTCCGCATGAGCGCCGACCACACCCAAGAATCGCGGGCAGCGAGGATCATTCGCAGCCTCGCGGTGCCGATTGTGTTGTTCTGGGTGGCCATCGCAGCGGTAACCAACGCCACCGTGCCCCAACTGGAGGTGGTGGGTGAAGAACGGTCCGCCCCGCTGAACGCCGCCGATGCGCCGTCGACACTCGCGATGAGACATATCGGCAAGGTATTCAACGAGTTCGACTCGGACAGCTCCGCAATGGTTGTCCTGGAAGGCGACAAACCCCTTGGCGCGGAAGCACACCAGTACTACAACACACTGGTGCAACGGCTGAACGACGACCGCGAGCACGTGCAGCACGTCGCCGACTACTGGGGCGATCCGATCACGGCAGGCGGCTCCCAGAGCAAGGACGGCAAGGCCGCCTACGTACAGGTCTATGTCGCCGGTAATCAGGGCGAGGCGCTTTCCAATGAGTCCGTCGACGCCGTGCGTCGCATTGTGGCTGACACACCAGCTCCAGACGGGGTCAAGGCCTACGTGTCCGGTGAGGCTCCCACCATCACCGATCAGTTCGAGGTAGGTAACGCAGGTTCCGCCCAAGTCACGATCATCACCTTCGCTGTCATCGCGATCATGCTGCTGGTCGTCTACCGATCACTCACCACCACGGCACTGGTTCTGGTAACAGTCCTGGTGGAACTGTCGGCAGCCCGCGGAATCGTTGCAGCACTGGGACATACGGGCGTCATTGGCCTCTCGACGTATGCCACGAATCTGCTGACCATGCTCGCCATTGCCGCCGGTACCGACTACGCGATATTTTTCGTCGGCCGCTATCAAGAGGCACGCTCGGCCGGTGAGGATCGCCTGGCCGCCTACCACACGATGTTCAAGTCCACCGCGCACGTGATCGTCGGATCGGGTCTCACGGTCGCGGGCGCACTACTCTGCCTGTCGTTCACACGGTTGCCCTACTTTCAGACCCTGGGCCTGCCCGCGGCGCTCGGGGTGTTGGTGACATTGGCGGCGGCCCTCACCATGGCACCGGCAGTGATGGTAATCGGAAGCCGTTTCGGCCTGCTGGACCCCAAACGCGCGATGCGTACCCGCGGCTGGCGCCGTGTCGGAACCGCAATCGTGCGCTGGCCCGGACCTATTCTCGTCGTCTCATGCATCGTCACGCTTGTCGGATTGCTCGCATTGCCGGGGTACAAAACCACTTACGACGGCCGCATCTACATGCCAAGCTCGGTTCCGTCCAACGTGGGGTATACCGCCGCCGAGCGACATTTCTCCGTCGCGCGCCTGAACCCCGAGCTTCTGATGATCGAAACCGATTTCGATATGCGTAACCCCGCGGGAATGGTCTTGTTGGAACGCGTCGCCAAATCCGTTCTGCACGCCCGCGGCGTGGCGCTGGTCCAATCGATCACCCGCCCGCTCGGAACACCGATCACCCACTCCTCTATTCCCTTTCAGATCAGTGCATCAAGTGCCAGCCAGCTGATGAATCTCTCGCAGCAGGAGAACCAGGCCCTGTATCTGTCCCAACAGGCTGATCAGATGACGCGGACCATCGCCGTGCTGAAACAGCAGCTGGCACTTCAACAACAAAGTGCGGCGATCACGCATGAACAAACCCAGGGATTCCAGCAGACCGTGGCGGTCGCGCAGGACCTGCGGGACAAGATCGCGAACTTCGATGACCAGTTCCGGCCCATACGCAACTACTTCTACTGGGAGCCGCACTGTTTTGACATCCCCTTCTGCGCGGCGCTGAGATCGGTCTTCGACGCGCTGGACGGTATCGACGAACTCGTCGACGCACTCCAAACCGTCACCGGAAGCCTCAACAAACTCGACGCTTTGCAGCCCAAACTCGTGGATCTCATTCCGCCCCAGATCGAGATACAGGAGAAGAACCGCGACCTGACCCAGTCCAACTACGCCATCAACAACGGTACCAATACGCAGAATGCGGAATCCACCCGCACCGCAACAGAGTTGGGCAAGGCCTTCGATGATGCGAAGAATGATGACTCCTTCTACCTGCCACCGGAGGCGTTCGATAACCCCGCGTTCAAACGCGGCATGAAACTGTTCATGTCCCCGGACGGCAAGGCCGCGCGCATGATCATCACTCACCAAGGGGACCCGCAAACCTCCGAGGGCATCGCACACATTGACGCGATTAAAGAGGCGGCCTTCGATGCTGTCAAAGCAACACCATTGGCTGACGCCAAGATCTATGTGGCGGGAACCGCCTCGGCGTACAAGGACATCGCCGACGGCCAGAAATACGATCTGCTGATGGCCGCGTTGGCCTCGCTCGGCCTCATCCTGCTCATCATGATGTTCCTCACCCGCAGCCTGGTCGCGGCACTCGTGATCGTGGGGACCGTCGCACTGTCGCTGGCAGCATCGTTCGGGATGTCAGTAGTGGTGTGGCAGTACATCTTCGGAATTCCGTTGTATTGGGTCATCTTCCCGCTGGCCGTCATCATCTTGCTGGCGGTCGGAGCAGACTACAACTTGCTGCTGATATCCCGATTCAAGGAGGAAACGGGTGCGGGCCTGAAGACAGGAATCATCCGCGCCATCGCCGGCACCGGCGGCGTCGTCACCGCCGCGGGCTTGGTCTTCGCGGTAACGATGTCGTCCTTCATCTTCAGCGATCTGCGCGTGCTCGGCCAGATCGGTACCACCATCGGCCTCGGCCTGCTGTTCGACACCCTGGTGGTGCGGTCGTTCTTGACCCCGGCGATCGCCACCATGCTGGGCCGCTGGTTCTGGTGGCCCCTCAACGTGCGCACGCGTCCAACTCCCAAACCCTTTGGGCCAAAACCAGTTGCGCCCGATGACGCGACCGGGCCGATCTCGGTGGGCACATAGCGCCTTCCTGGCCGGTTCTGCGACTCAGTCACCCGCAACACGCATCGCGTGGTGCGCCCGGCGTAACAACGGGTAAGCGATCACGATGAGCAGGACACCTAACGGCCAGCCCATAAGGACTCGCGCCGCAGCCAGCGCCGACAGGCTGTCCGTGTCGTAGAGATCTTGCTGCACAACGAATCGCGCGACATTGGCAAGCACTCCCGAAAATGTCATCAGTACGTACGCCAGGAATGCCTGCGGAACACTGCGCCAACGCGTCCCGTGGTCAAGCAGCCAACCCCACGCACAGCCCGCCAAAGGCCATCGCATCAGGATTGACACCGTTCCCGCAATCGCCGCGAGCAGACTTCTCCAGATTCCTATGACGAAGTAGCCTCGCGCATCGCCCATTCCCCACGCAACGAGTAGTGCAACACCCACGGAAGCGGCCCCGATCAATGCACCACGGGCCGTCCTGCCCATTGCGATCTGAAAGCACACGATCGCCAGGGAAGTTCCCAGGGCCGCAACGCTTGCCACCAATAATCCAGCTCCCGGCGCAAGGACCGCGAACACCGCCGTGGGCAACGCCGCGTGCAAGATGGCTGCCGCGCCACCCAGCCGACGAACCAGCACACGCCACAATGCGGCGTCACTGCTGGCCGTCTCGCTTTTTTCGGGTTCGTCTAACATCTCGACCTGAATGTACACAACTGTGCACAAAATGGTCAAGATGCTTGGCCTCTTGGCCCAAATATGCTGGGCTCTAATCAGTCTCGCGGTAGCGAGAGCGTACGACCTATCTCGGCGATTACCTCGGCGCGCAACGCTTCATCATCCATGTCTGCCAGCCCAAACCCCGCACGCAAAACCGGGCCAAGCAGACGCCAGCCGTACTGCAGCGCTGTCGCATGCGCCGCGGCAAGCTGCGCCCCACGCTCGGTGGGAAAGTTGGGGCGCGCCTGATCCAGGACCCACTCCATTCCCGGTCTGCGCTCCTGCAGCTCGGCGATCGGATAACCATCAAGGGCAGACCGCACGAGAACGCGCATGTGCAGGTCGCCGAGTTCCTGGCGCTCCGCGTCCAACTCGCCAGATGCAGCCAGCTCGACGCCCCTATCGGCGAGATGCTGCAGTGTGGCGGCCAGCAACTGCTGTTTAGTACCGAAATATCGGTGTATCAGACTGTGATTGACGGCCGCATGCGTCGCCACATCGCGCAACGAGGTCGAACTAGGCCCCTTCGCGGCGAAGAGTTCTGCAGCTGAAGCAAGGATGGCCTGCACGATCTCGGCACGGCCGAGCGGCCTATCGTGATCCGGCTCGCGTTTGCTCATGGCAACCGCGCCCATCGGCATATGGCAGCTGTCGCCGGATCGGTCAGCTGAAACAGACGCTGTGGGGTGGCAGATAACACAACACAACAGTCTAGAGGGCCCGAATCGGGCTCAGGATGCTTAGCCTCCGTGGTTCGTGCGCGTTAGCCGTGGCGGATCAACGAACGCTCAACGGGAACGTACTGATTCCCCGCAGCGCTGCATTGGATGTGTAGGTGGGCTCAGCGACCATGTGGGCGTGGGGAAACCGGGCGGTCAGAGCAGATAGCGCGAGCCTTGCTTCCAGCCGCGCCAACGGGGCACCGAGGCAGAAGTGCGGACCAAGGCCGAACGCCAGGTGTTTGGCATCGGAACGCCGTGGGCGGAAAGTGTCGGGGTCCTCGTAGACAGCCGGATCACGTTGTGCCGCAGCAAGAAATATCAGAACCAATTCCCCCTCCGGCAAGGTCGCCGCACCGGCGGTCATGTCCTGTGCCGCGGTACGCATGACCATCTGTACGGGAGGGTCGAAACGCAGTGTCTCTTCGACCACCGCCGAGGCATACTCCGCGTCGGCTCCCAGTTCCCGCCAGTGCCGCGGCTGACGCAGCATGGCCAGCGCCGCGTTCCCGATCAGGTTGACCGTGGTGATGTGGCCGGCCAGGTACAAGATCACACACATGGTGACGATCTCCTCGTCGGTGAGGCGATCGCCACCGGCTTCGGCATCGATGAGCGCCGACAGCAAGTCCGAACCGGGGTGACGTCGCCGCGAGGCAACCAGCTCCGAGAAATAGGCACGCATGTCCGCATCCGCCTGTACTTGAGCGGTGTTATCCGGGGCCTCACCGGTGAGCGCGAACACGAGTCCGGGTGAGCCGTTGAGCAGCTTGGTCGTGTCAACCACCATCGACTCATCGCCGGGCGGCACCCCCAGGATCCGTGAGATCACGGTCACCGGCAGCGGGTACGCGTAGTCGGCAATAAGATCGAATGTGCCCATTTCTGCTGCGCTGTCGAGTAATTCGTCGATGAGCAGCTGAACACTCTCGGTCATCGCATTGACGACCTTGGCGTTGAACGCTTTCTGGACGAGGCCGCGCAGCCTGGCGTGGGCCGCCCCGTCCAGACCCAGAAGTGACGGCTCGCGTGCGGGCGCCGGACTACCCGCCCGCTGGCGTATATGGGCGTGACGAGCGTCCGAGGAGGCCAGCGGATGCCGAAGCATGGCATTGCAATCATCGAAAGTCGCCAGCACGCTGACCGGCAGGCCCTGCGGGCGCACAGCGCCGGTCCTGGCCAACTCCCGGATTTCTCCATAGAGCGGATAGGGATTCGCCCTATCGCCCTCATCCAGGAGACGGCGGAGCAGCGGATCTACGTCAGTTTGTACACGCATGTCTACATAATGCACATCCCTGCTGAGATGGGCCTGTGAAAAGCGTGCCGCCTAGCCGGGCTGGGTCCACGGCTCCGTAGGCAGCGGGGCCCCAGTCTCCAAGAACGACTTGAGGTTTGACAGCACCGCGGCCCACCCACCGCTGGCCTGGGCATACTCCGACGGGTCCGCAAGGTCGGCGTGCTGAACGGTCAGCCGCACGATGTCCTGATACGGCTGAATCAGGAAGGTGACGGTGGATACGGGAGCGTCGGCGCCGCCGGCCGGGTCCGCCCACGTAGTGACCAGCTTTCGGGGCGGATCGGCCTCCACGACCGTGCCGACGACGTCGGCAACGCCGGACCCGTCCACCCGCTGATGCTCCCAACGTGAACCCTGCTGCCAGTCAGACACATTCGAGTGCCCCCAATACCGGCCGCTGAGTTCGGGGTCGGTAATGGCCTGCCACACCTTCTCAGGCGTGCTGTTGATGTAGGTGGTGTAGACGAAAGTTGGTTGCGACATCTCCGGCTCCTCGGCTCGCTGCTTGAAGGCGCTCAACGCCCGCAGCCGCGGGCGTTCGAACTTGTCAATCCACCGTTCCTGAATCTCATGCAGTGGAACGGGATTGAGATAGTGCAGCTTCTCCCGGCCCTGTCGCACGGTAGTAATCAGGTTGGCAGATTCCAATACACCCAGATGCTGAGTCGCCGATTGCCGCGTCATCCGAACGCCGTCGCACAGCTGACTGAGGGTCTGGCCATTACGTTCATGCAGCCGGTCCAGCAGCTCCCGCCGAGTCCGGTCGGCGAGCGCCTTGAACACCATGTCCCAATGAGAATGGCCGGGTGCTGGCTGCACCCGGCCATTATGCAGGTATTTACCTGCCTATTGCAACGGGGGCCTCACGCGAGACCTTTACCTTGCTGAATCGCACACCCTTGTCGGCGACCTTGCCGTACTTGAGGACGGGCAGCTCACGGAAGTAGTTCTGGTACGAGCGCCACGGCGCCAGCGGCACCTGGTGCGGGACCGCGCTCTCCGCGCGGGTGACATACCCGGAGACCAAGTCCTCCAGGAACGGCAGCCGCTCAGTGGTCGGGGGCTCGACGGGCCACACCACCGTCTGGCCCTCTTTGTCCATGTACTTGAGCAAGCGGCAGGCGTACTGCGATACCAGATCGGCACGGAGAGTCCACGATGCGTTGGTGTAACCGAAGGTGAAGAGGAAGTTCGGGAGCCCGGTCAGCATCAAACCCTTGTAGCTCACCGAGTCCGCGGGGTTCACCGGCACACCGTCCACCACAGGCTTGAGCCCGCCGGCCAGCTGAACATTCAAACCCGTTGCGGTCACGATGATATCGGCCTCGAGCTCTTCGCCCGACTCCAGCAGGATGCCCTTGGGCGTGAACCGCGCGATGCGGTCGGTGGCTATGGAGGCAGTGCCCTTGCGCAGCGCGCGGAACAGATCAGAGTCCGGCACCACACACAACCGCTGATCCCACGGGTTGTACTTCGGGGTGAAGTGCTTGTCCAGATCGAAGTCGGGCAGCTGCCGCTTCAGGAGTGCACGCAGGATGCCCTTCATGCGCTCCGGGTCGCGGCGGCTCGTCTGGTAGCTGATGAAGCTGACCATCTGGTTCTTCCACTTCACGATCGGATATGCGATCGAGGCCGGAAGCTTGCCCTGCAGCGCCACCGCGAGCGCGTCCGTCGACGGCAGCGACACCACGTAGGTAGGCGAACGCTGCAGCATGGTGACGTGCCCCGCGGTTCCGGCCATCGCGGGAACCAATGTCATGGCTGTCGCACCACTGCCGATGACAACGACCTTCTTGTCGGCGTAGTCCAGGTCCTCCGGCCAGTGCTGCGGATGGATCACCTGGCCGGTGAAATCTTCGACACCCTCGAACTCCGGCGTGAAGCCCTTGTCGTAGTTGTAGTAGCCGGTGCACGCCAAGAAGAACCGCGTGGTGAACTCGACGATCTCACCGGCGTGCTCGGCCCGCACCGTCCAGAGTCCCTGCTCGGACGACCACTCGGCGCCGACGACCTTGTGACCGAAGCGGATCTTCTTGTCCACGCCGAACTCGCGGGCGGTGTCGGTGACGTACTCACGGATGGAGGTTCCGTCAGCGATGCCCTTGGTGCTCGTCCACGGGCGGAAGTTGAAGCCCAGGGTGAACATGTCGGAGTCGGAGCGGATGCCCGGGTAGCGGAACAGGTCCCAGGTACCACCGATACGCTCGCGCGCCTCGAGCACCACGAAGTCCTTACCCGGCAGGTCACGGGCGACATGGCAGGCCATGCCGATCCCCGAGATTCCGGCGCCCACGATGACAATCTCGACATGTTCGGTCATGAGAGCTAGGCTATCGACGCAGTGTTGAGAAAGTCAACAGTGTGTCGATAACTTTATAGAATGCGCAGGTAGACGTGACAAAACCGGCAACGCGAGGCCGCAAAACCACGCGCCCCTCCGGGGACGAGCGGATACAGGCCATCCTGACCAACACCGAGGAATTGCTCGGGCAACGCCCACTGACGGATATCTCCGTCGATGATCTAGCGCGTGGAGCCGGCATCTCGCGGCCCACGTTCTACTTCTACTTCTCCTCCAAGGAGGCCGTGCTCCTCACGCTGGCCGAGCGAATCATCGAAGAGGCCGACGCGAACGTCGCCGGGATCAACCCCGCGGCCATGACAAGCCCCGCCGAGTATTGGCGCGCCGTGATCAAGGCCTACTTCGACGCCTTCGGTTCTCACCGGGCCCTCACCGTCGCGTTGTCCAGCATGCAAGGAACAAGCCCCGAGCTGGATCAACGCTGGTCCGAAGTGACGGAGAACTGGGTCTCCAACACGACGCTGGGTATTGAGGCCGAACGCATACGCGGCGCCGCGCCGAACACCATCCCGGCCCGCGATATCGCCATTGCTCTCAACCTCATCAACCAGGCGATGATGCGAGCCACCTTCACCGGGCAGCAGCCCGCGGTCGACGACCGCAAGGTGGTCGATACGCTGCTCCACGTCTGGCTCAATGCGATTTATGGAGGGGTCTGTGCGAATTCGTAGTGCGGTGCTGCACGCGGCACCGATCGAAAGGCCATACCGCGACACACACCCACTGAAAGTCGTTGAACTCGAGCTCGACCCACCGGGTCCCGGTGAGGTGCTGGTCCGGATCGAAGCCGCGGGGCTGTGTCACTCGGATCTGTCAGTCGTCGACGGCAACCGGATACGTCCGGTGCCCATGGCACTCGGACACGAGGCCGCCGGCGTCATCGCCGAAGTCGGCCCCGGTGTTCGCGACGTCTCCCCCGGCGACCACGTGGTGCTGGTGTACGTACCGAGCTGTGGCGCCTGCAGGTACTGCTCGTCGGGCCGCCCCGCGCTGTGCCCGGACGCCGCGGCGGCCAACGGCCGCGGCGACCTCATCCGCGGGGGTACGCGACTGCACGGCCTCGACGGCTCTGAGGTCCGCCATCACCTGGGCGTCTCAGGCTTCGCCGATCATGCCGTGGTGGACCGTAATTCGGTGGTCGTCGTCGACAAAGACGTACCACTGGACACGGCAGCGCTGTTCGGGTGCGCCATGCTGACCGGCTTCGGAGCGGTCACCCACACTGCGTCCGTGCGCCCCGGCGATTCGGTCGCGGTCCTCGGATTGGGCGGTGTGGGGCAGGCCGTGGTGATGTCCGCGGCAGCCGCCGGCGCCGGCGAGGTGCTGGCCATCGACCCGGTGCCGGCCAAACGCGAGCTGGCCCTTGAACTCGGAGCCACCAGCGCGTGTGCACCCGACGAAGCGCCCGGCGGACACGACTGGGTGTTCGAGGTGGTCGGATCGGCCGCCGTGCTGGAACAGGCATACGCACTCACCGGCCGTGGCGGGGGCACCATATCGGTGGGTCTGCCACATCCGGATGCACGAATCAGCCTGCCCGCGTTGAGCATCGTCGCCGAGGGCCGCAGCATCCTGGGCTCCTACATGGGATCGGCACAACCACAACAGGACATCCCGGCGATGCTGGCACTGTGGCGCGTCGGACGGTTGCCGGTGGAAAAGCTGAAGTCCGGCGAGCTGCCCCTCGATGACATCAACATCGCGCTGGACGCACTGGCCGACGGACTCGCGGTGCGTCAGGTGCTGCGCCCATGACCAAGCCGGACTTGCCCACCAAAACCGACTTCCCGGTGCACCGTCGGCACCAAACCCGTTGGGCCGATAACGATGTCTACGGGCACGTCAACAATGTCGTGTACTACGCCTGGTTCGATACCGCCGTCAACGGCTGGCTGATGGAGGCCGCTGGGTGCGATATTCGCGACCTGCCCGCCATCGGCGTCGTGGCCGAAACCTCGTGCAAGTACCTGGCCGAGGTGTCCTTCCCAGACAAGCTGTCCATCGGCTTGGCTCTGGAGCATCGCGGTCGCACCAGCGTGATCTATAAGCTCGCGGTGTTCAAGGTCATCGACGGTGTTGTCGAAGACACTCCCCGCGCCCTGGGCCGATTCGTCCATGTCTACGTGGACTCCGAGGCCCGCACACCTGTCCCCATTCCCGAGCAAGTCGCGACAGCTCTCGAACAGTTGAGGTAAATACACATGCCAGCCCTGCAGCGCACCGAAGGCATCTACACCCTAGAGCTCGGCACCGACGAGAACCGTTTCACGACAGCGAATATCGAGCAGATCAACGCACTGCTCGACGAGGTGCTTGCCGACGAAACCCCCTCGGCGCTGGTGGTGACCGGCAGCGGCAAGTTCTTCTCCAATGGGCTCGACGTCGACTTCCTGGGCGCCAACCCCGACAAACTCAGCTGGTACATCACCGAGGTCCAGAAGATTCTGGCGCGTTTCCTCGTGTTCCCCACCCCCACCGTCGCCGCCGTCAATGGTCACGCCTTCGGTGCCGGAGCCATGGTCGCGCTGGCATGTGACTACCGGGTGATGCGCACCGATCGCGGCTTCTTCTGCCTGCCCGAGGTTGACCTCGGCATGCCGTTCACTCCCGGTATGTCCGCGCTGTGTCAGGGCAAGATGACGCCGCAGGCGGCATCGGCCACCATGCCCAGCGGCCGTCGGCTCGGCGGATCCGAATCGCTGAACTACCAGATCGTTGACGCGGCCGTTGCCGAGGACCAGGTGCTTTCCACCGCAACGAGTTTCGTGGCACCCCTGGTAGGCAAGAACCGGGATACGCTGGGCACCGTCAAATACGGGATGTACGGGTCAATCGTGCCACTGCTGCTCGCCGGCCTGGGGTCGTGACAACAGGGCAACAATCACCAATGCGACCGCGATGGCCGATCCCGCGATCGCGATCCAGAATCCGTAGCCGGTCACAATCGGCACCTTGACGTTGATGCGGTAATACAGCAATTCGAGCCCCAGCAGCCCGAGCGCAAGTACACCTGCTGCGATCGGGGCGATGCGGTGAAGAATGTGCTGCCCCACCATGCATCCGGCCACCACAAGTAGCGCCGAAACCAGCAAGATCATCTGTCCCGCACCGAATCCCGGTGGCAGCACCACCGATCCGGTGGCGCCGCCGATGGCATTGGCCCTGCCCCCGCCGCTGGCCGATGTTCGCAACCACGGAAGCCAGACGCTGAACCCGATCACCAGGCCGGTGAAGGCGATCAGCCACCCGGCGCGTCTCATGGCAGTTGGCTCGGAACGCACTTGGCCAGCATCACCTTCAACGCGCGGCGCTCGTCAGCGGTCAACTTCTCCATGACCTCGTTCTCGCCCGCGGTCACGGCTTCAACCGCCTTGTCCAGCTGAGTGCTGCCACGCCGGGTGAGGCGGGCTGGCAGCGACCTGCCGTGGTCCGCGTTCTCCGGACGGCTGATCAAGCCTTCCTGCTCCAACCGGTGCAGTACCGCATTCATGGCCTGCCGGGTGACCATCGCCTGCCGCGCCAGCTCGGAGTTGGACATGCCGGGGTAGGTGCGCAGGATCTGCATGCAGATGTACTCCGGCAGGCTGAGGCCCATCGGCTCCAAACGGGCCGCCACCTTGCCGCGCAGCGATGTCGCGGTACGGGTCAGCAAGTACCCCAGGGTCGCGGTTCCATCGATTTCCATGTCAATGATGTTGACTTATGTCAGTTCCGCTTACAAGCAGGTCCCCGCGCCATGTCGGGCGCGGGGACCTTTGAGCTTGCGATTGCGGACTAGTCCGACGACGCCTTGTGCGAGGAACCGGACGAGGAACCATTCGAGGCGCTCGAGTGCGAGTCACTCGATGACGAGCTCGGCGAGGAACTCGAAGCGGACTCCGACTTCCCGGTAGACGAGGCCGCGCTCTCAGGCTTCTTCGCAGCTGAAGAGTCATTTTCAGACTTCTTCGGCGCGGACCCCTTGTCGGACTTGGTGTCCTTGGAATCGGCCTTCTCACTCTTGTCGGCCTTGGCCGACTCATCGGCCTTCGTCGCGACTCCACCGCTGACCTCGCCGACCTTGGTGACCGGGGTGGGCAGCTTGACCTTGGGCACATTGATCTTCGACTCCACCGGCTTGGCGGCGTCGACGGGGGCAGCGGGCTTGGCAGGCTCAGCGGGAGCCGGCTTGGCGGGCTCAGCCGGGGTGGCCACCTTGACCGGTTCGGCGGGGGTGGCGGCTTCCGCGGGCTTGGCCGGCTCAGCCGGGGTCGTCACCTTCACCGAATCCGCGGGTGTAGCCGGGGCCGCGGGCTTGGCCGGCTCGGCCGGAGTCGTCACCTTCACCGACTCCGCCGGGGTGACGGATTCCGCAGGCTTGGCCGGCTCGGCCGGAGTCGTGACCTTCACCGACTCCGCCGGGGTGGCCGCGGTAGCGGGCTTCGCCGCTTCCTCCACGGTTCCGGTCTTGGTGACTTCCGACTTGGCGACGTCAACCTTCGCGGTATCGGACTGCGCCACCGCAGAGTTCGTGACCAGCTTCGACGAGGGCGTGACCAGGGAGGTGAGACCCGGGATGGTCGGGATGGTCGGAGCCGTTTGAGTCGTGATCCCCTGCAGATACGACAACACCGCAGCAGGCACACCCGGCAACTGACCGATAGCGGTCACGAAATCATTGATCAGCTTCTGGTTCGCCGCCGTGTTCAGCTGCCCCGTCACAAACCAGAACGGGATATTGAAGGGCAGCGTCAACGCCCCACCCAACACCGTGAACACCGGCTGAACCGCCTGGAACAAACTCGGAGCCGGAGTAGCAGCGGCAGGCGTGACAGCCGCAGCCGTCTTCACCGTCGGAGCAGCCGCCGTCGACGTCAAACCCGGAATCGACGGGATGGTCGGCAGCGTCTGCGACGGAATACCCGCCAGATACGACAACACCGCAGCAGGCACACCCGGCAACTGACCGATAGCGGTCACGAAATCATTGATCAGCTTCTGGTTCGCGGCCGCGTTCAGCTGCCCCGTCACAAACCAGAACGGGATATTGAAGGGCAACGTCAACGCCCCACCCAACACCGTGAACACCGGCTGAACCGCCTGGAACAAACTCGGAGCCGGAGCAGCAGCCGCAGCAGCGGCAGGCGTGACAGCCGCAGCCGTCTTCACCGTCGGAGCAGCCGCCGTCGACGTCAAACCCGGAATCGACGGGATGGTCGGCAGCGTCTGCGACGGAATACCCGCCAGATACGACAACACCGCAGCAGGCACACCCGGCAACTGACCGATGGCCGTCACAAAGTTGTTGATCTGGGTCTGGTTCGCGGCCGCGTTCAGCTGCCCCGTCACAAACCAGAACGGGATATTGAACGGCAGCGTCAACGCCCCACCCAACACCGTGAACACCGGCTGAATCGCCTGGAACAAACTCGGAGCCGGAGTAGCAGCCGCGGCCAAAGGTGTCGCGGCCGAACCTGACACGCCGGGCAATGTCGCCAGCGAGCCGATGCTCGACGGCGCCAGTGAGCCTTCGTTCGACGTCAGCGCATAGGACTGCGTCGAGACGATCCGGTGCTGTTCTGGACTGGCGCTGAGAGATTGAATCGTAGGCACGGAAGCCGACGCGGAGATGCAGACACTGCAAACCGCCGCGGCAGCCGTGGCACGAAGTCGTACGCGCACGTGAACCACCCCTTCTGGGCAAAGAATGTGAATAGGCTGGAAGTAACCTGGAGAACTCGGGATAAACGTAGGGCACACTGCACCATGCCGCCGACCACGGACTCGATAGTTTTCCTAGCCGTAAGTCAAATATCTCCCAGACGCCATCAAGGATTGACCCGCGATTCTCCGAATCAACTGACTGTTGGGCAAATCAACCGGATCTAGGTGTCGGACCCCGGTGCGAGCATCTGTTCATGACCGGGTCAGCCAGCATCCTGCACGCGGATCTGGACTCGTTCTACGCCTCTGTCGAGCAACGTGATGATCCGGCGTTGCGCGGCCGCCCGGTGATCGTTGGAGGCGGTGTCGTGTTGGCCGCCAGCTACGAAGCCAAGCGCTGCGGCGTGCGCACCGCGATGGGGGGCCGACAGGCACGACAGCTATGTCCGAGGGCCGTGGTGGTACCGCCGCGTTTCGATGCGTACAGTGCCGCGAGCAAGAAGGTCTTCGAGGTCTTCCGAGACACCACCCCGCTGGTCGAACCGCTGTCTATCGACGAGGCATTTCTCGATGTCGCTGGCCTACTGCGCATTTCGGGCACTCCGCGTGATATCGCGGAGACGTTACGTGCGGAGGTGCGCCGTCGAGCCGGTCTACCGATCACCGTCGGCATCGCCCGCACCAAGTTCCTGGCCAAGGTCGCCAGCCGTCAGGGTAAGCCCGACGGACTGTTGGTGGTCGAACCTCACGAAGAAATGACATTCCTGCGCCCCTTGCCGGTGCAGGCGCTGTGGGGCGTCGGCACCATCACCGCCGAGAAGCTGCGGGTGTACGGAATCCACACCGTCGCCGACATCGCCGATCTTGGCGAGTCCACCCTCGCGTCGATGGTTGGCCGCGCCATGGGGCATCAATTGCATTGCCTGGCACACAATGTCGATCCGCGACGGGTGCAGGGTGGTCGGCGGCGGCGCTCAATCGGCGCACAGTGTGCGCTCGGCAGACGGCGGCGCACCGGCGACGAGATCGACGCGATCGCCACACAACTCATCGAACGGATCGCGCGCCGGATGCGTGGCACCGGCCGCAGCTGCCGAACGGTGGTACTCCGGCTACGGTTCGACGACTACACGCGCGCGACGCGCTCACACACCGTGTCACGGCCCACGACTTCCACGAAACACCTACTGGCCGTGGCACGCCAGCTTGTCGCCGAGGCCGCTGTGCTGGTCGCGGAACGGGGCATCACCCTGATCGGTTTCTCTGTCTCCAACTTCGACTCCTGCGGCGTAACGCAATTGGAGTTGCCATTCGACAGTTCGCAGACAAACACACTAGCGCTGGACAGCACGTTGGACGAGCTACGCGAGAGGTTCGGTGCCCGCTCGGTCACCCGTGCCACCTTGTTGCACGGCGGCGGGCATGAGGAGTGGGGCATCCCGACCTTCGAAGACATTTAACGACGCCGGGATGCCCTATCCGCGATCAGGAATCGACGGAGCACAACCAGAAGGTACCGCCGGTGGTGTCCCGAACCAGCGCCATCCGGCCATATGGGGTGTCCTGCGCAGGTGTGAGCACCACGCCCCCGAGCTCGGTAGCCCTTGCCGCACTGGCGTCGGTGTCCGACGTACCGAAATAGACCGCCCAATGCGCCGGAACGCCCTCCGGAAGCGTCCACTGACCCACTGTCGCGTCGTTGACCCCGGCAATCGGTTCTCCGCCGTGCTGGGCACACGCATACCGGAAATCCTCGGAATCGCCTTCCACCTTGGTATCCCAACCAAGCACCTTGGTGTAAAAGTCGACCGCCTTGTCGTATTCACGGGTGTTCAGCTCATGCCACACCGGTGCACCCGCCTCGGCGACCAGCTGGAACCCCTTGTGGGCCAAGGGCTGCCACAGTCCCACCACAGCTCCTGAGGGGTCGCCAAAAAGGCCCATATATCCGAGCTGTGGAACTTCCATGGCCTGCATGCAGTTTCCGCCACCGTTGTCAGCCACCTTCTGGAGCGTGGCGTCGATGTCGTCGGTGGCGAAATAGGTTGTCCATCCGTCGGGCGCATTCCACTCCGGATTGTTCGCGATCATTCCCGCGACCGCCTTACCGTCCTTGTGCGCGTTGATGTAGCCGCCGTACTCGGGGCCCGCATCCTGCAGGGTCCAGCCGAACAACGCGCTGTAAAAGGCCTTCGACTTCTCGACATCCGACGAGGCAAGGTCGATCCACGCGGGGGCACCGAGTGGAGTTTCTTCACGAGTGGGCATGGGGTCTCCTTGTACTGGATGGGGCGCTCACCCATATCGACCATCCGGACCGCCAAAACTCATCGCAGCTGTTGACCCGCTGCGCCGTAAGCGGCGGCCAGTTCGCTACGGTCTGTGGCGTGATCGTGTTGCTACCACCCTCAGAAACCAAACGCGAAGGTGGAGATCATGTTCCTCTGCGCCTGGACAAGCTGGCCACGCCGTCGCTGAATCCGGTGCGCGCGGCACTCGTCGACGAACTCGTCGCCCTCGCCGCCGACCCTCCGGCATGCAGGAAGGCGCTGGGCATCTCGGCGTCTCAGGACGCCGAAATCCAGCGCAATGCCGAGCTGCGGGTCTCCCCCACGATGCCTGCCCTGCAGCGGTACACCGGCGTGCTGTACGACGCCCTGGACGTGACGTCTCTGCGCGGCGCCTCCGCGACACGTGCACGCGAACGCCTCGCTGTCGGCTCGGCACTCTTCGGACTGCTACGCGCCGACGATCCGGTGCCTGCCTATCGGCTGTCGGCCTCGTCCAAGCTGCCCGGAAAGCCGTCGTTATCCGCCCGGTGGAAGCCGGTACTGGAACCTGTCTTGGCGGAGCTGGCCGCCGACGAACTGGTGGTGGACCTGCGCTCAGGCTCGTACGCGGGATTGGGGCGGCTACCGCAGGCGATAACCGTTGACTGCCTCACAGAGCATCCCGATGGGCGACGCACGGTGATCACCCATTTCAACAAGGCGCACAAGGGAAAACTGGCACGTATCCTCGCCGGCAGCAGAGCCGAACCCAATGACGCCGCCTCAGTGGCTGCGGTTGCCCGTCGCGCCGGACTTCATATCGAACGCGACGGCAACACGCTCACGATCATCGTCAGTCAGTAGACCCCGAGTGTGACTTGCCCTCGGAGGAATGCGTCTTTCCTTCGGAGGAATGCGAACTCCCTTCCGACGACGGTGAGCTCTTGCCGGTCGACGGCTTCTCCGTCGAGGGCTTCTCCGCAGGCTTATCGGACGTACCACCCACGGAGGGGGTCGATCCTTCGCGAACCTTGGTCGCCGTAGACGCAGCGGGCGTCTTGCTGTCCGTTTCTGCCCCCTTGGATCCCTCGGTCGTCTTGGTGCCGCCGGTGGTGGTGGTTCCACCGGGTGTCGACTTCAGGCTGTCGCGGACGACCTTCACCGGGCTGCTGGCGGGTTCCGGCTTAGTCTCCGGCTTGACCGATTCGGGCTTGGTCTCCGGCTTGACCGCAACCGGCTTGGCAGGCTCGGGCTTCGTAGACGCTGCCGCCGCCGGATCAACCTTGGGCTCAACAGCCTTAGCCGGCTCGACAGCCTTCGTCGGGTCAACGACCTTCGTCGCGTCAACGGCTTTCGTGGGATCGACAGCCTTCGCCGGCTCGACGACCTTCGTGGGGTCAACGACCTTCGTCGGATCTACAGCCTTAGCCGGGTCAACCTTAGGCTCGACGGCCTTAGCCGGATCAACCTTGGGCTCAACAGCCTTAGCCGGATCTGCCTTCGTCGCATCGGCAGGGGCGTCAGCGGGCTTGGCCTCATGCTCGGTTTTGGGCGCCTCTGCGGGCGTCTCGCCAGGCCTCGCTCCGTGCTCCGTGTGCTCGGTACTGGCAGTTTTCGCATCAACGTCGCGCTTTGTGGTCTCGGACTTCTCGGACGCGGTTTCCGGCTTGGTGACAGCCTGATCGACCTGCTTCGAGGAGGTCTCCGGCGTGGTCCCTGGATCGGTCCCGGGTAGCGATATCTTCGGGACCTGCCCCAGCAGGCCGGACAAGTCGTTGAGCGCGGCGGCAATCACCGTCGGCACACCCTCGGTGTTGCCGATGATCGCCTGTACCGGAACCGTGATCGGCAGCGCCAGCACATGCAGCACCGCGAACGCCAACTGCGCAAAGTAGGAGGGCGTGCCAAACGCGGGGCGCGGGCCCGGGAAGTTGGTCGGCAAGGGATCTGGCGCCGGAGCCGGAGCCGGCTCCTCAGTGGCGGGCGCTTCGGCCTCCGCCGCCGCGGTCTTCGGCAACAGCGAGGAGGCCTCTGCGACCTTCTGCTGCGTTTCCGCCGCCGGTTGCTGCGATGAGAACCCTGGTATCTGGCCCAGCAAGCCCGATAAGTCATTGAGTGCCGCGGCTATCACCGTCGGCACACCCTCGGCACTGCCCAGGAAGAACTGCACAGGCACCGTGATCGGCAAGGCCACAACGTGGAACACCGCAAAGGCCAACTGCGCAAAGTAGGACGGGGTGCCAAACGCAGGCCAATGGGTCCCCGGGAAGTTGGTGGGTGGCGCCGGCTCGTCGGCCGCGGGCGGATCTGTGGGCTGCTCGACGGGCGGATCTACCGGCTGCTCCACCGGCGGATCGACAGGATCGACGGCGGCTGCGGTGATCGCCGGAGCCGAACCGGTCGACGCGGCTTGTGACGCCTTGAGGAGTTTGGCGACTGTCCCGATGAGTTCGCCGCTACTCGGCACCCCGGTAGCCACCGGATTCGATTGCGCCCCAGCATCATTCTGCGGGGCAGCCACCGCCAGCAAGTCAGAGAACGACGTGAGAGAAACTGCCCGATTCGTCACGGAATGTGTTGTGGCCGTGGCGGTTAGAGAAGGGACCGGCCGCACGGTGCGCGCATCCAGACCTGTCCCGACACACAGACTGCACACCGCAGCAACCGCAGCAGTTCGAATAGCTACATACACTGGATGACACTCCCCTACGACCGACCCGACCAGACAGCCTCCGACAAGGGCAAACTACTACCTCTGCGGGCAACCGACAACACGAAGGAATCGGCAGCGCCTCACCCGTCGGCGCCGGTCCTGACCGGCTGATTCGCCAACGCGAGCACCTCGTCATCGGTGAACAACCTCGACCGGATAAGGAAACGCACCCCCTCCGGCGCCTCCAGCGAAAATCCAGACCCTCGCCCAGGCACCACGTCCACCGTCAAATGTGTATGTGACCAGTACTCGAACTGGTCGGCGCTCATCCAGAACGGTGTACCCCCGCTAACCTCGCCGAGCAACACATCCGAGGCACCCACACGAAATTCTCCGCGCAGGTAACACATCGGCGCGCTGCCGTCACAGCAGCCGCCGGACTGGTGGAACATCACAGGCCCATGTCGAGCCACCAGCGAAGCCAACAGCTCGGCCGCCGCCGCAGTGAGCTCTACTCGATTGATCAGGGCCGGACTTCCTTCGCGTGAGCGCGCATCAGAAGAAGCCCGCGGCGTCGGGCGAGTAGCTCACCAAGAGGTTCTTGGTCTGCTGGTAGTGGTCGAGCATCATCTTGTGGTTCTCGCGGCCGATACCGGACTTCTTGTAACCGCCGAACGCGGCGTGCGCAGGGTACTGGTGGTAGCAGTTTGTCCACACCCGGCCCGCCTTGATGCCGCGGCCCAGCCGGTAGGCGTTGGTCATATCGCGCGACCAGACCCCCGCGCCGAGGCCGTACAACGTGTCGTTGGCAATCTTCAGCGCCTCGTCCAGTGAGTCGAACTTCGCCACGGAGAGCACCGGGCCGAAGATTTCTTCCTGGAAGATGCGCATGTTGTTGGTGCCGGCGAACACGGTCGGCTGAATATAGGCACCATCCGGGTAGTCGGCAACCTTTCGGGCGTCCCCACCGGTGAGCACCTGTGCGCCCTCTTTTCGCCCAATATCGATGTAGGACAAGATCTTTTCGTACTGATCGTTACTGGCTTGCGCACCGATCATGGTGTCCTCATCGAGCGGATCCCCACTCACGATGGCTTCGACACGCGTGATCGCACGCGCGATGAACTCGTCATAGATGGACGAATGCACCAGCGCCCGTGAGGGACACGTGCATACCTCGCCCTGATTGAGTGCGAACATCGTGAAGCCTTCGAGCGCCTTGTCCAGGAACGCGTCATCGGCGGCCATCACGTCGGGCATGAAGATGTTGGGGCTCTTGCCGCCAAGCTCCAAAGTGACGGGGATGATGTTCTCGGTCGCGTACTGCATGATGAGGCGCCCGGTGGTGGTCTCACCCGTGAAGGCGATCTTGGCGATGCGCGGGCTGGAGGCCAGCGGCTTACCCGCCTCGACACCAAACCCGTTGACCACATTGACTATTCCCGGCGGGAGTAGATCGGCGATCAGCTCCATGAGCACCAGGATCGAGGCGGGCGTCTGCTCGGCGGGCTTGAGGACCACACAGTTTCCCGCCGCCAGCGCCGGCGCCAGTTTCCAGACAGCCATCAACAGCGGGAAGTTCCACGGGATGATCTGGCCGACGACCCCCAGCGGCTCATGGAAGTGGTAGGCCACGGTGTCGTGGTCGATCTCTGAGATCGATCCCTCCTGAGCGCGCAGCACTCCGGCGAAGTAGCGAAAGTGATCGATCGCCAGCGGTATGTCGGCATTGAGGCTCTCGCGGATCGGCTTGCCGTTATCCCAGGTTTCCGCGACCGCGAGTCGCTCGATGTTCTGTTCCATGCGGTCGGCGATCCTGAGCAGCGTGTTGGACCGCTCGGCCGCTGACGTATTGCCCCATGCCTCGGCCGCGGCGTGGGCGGCGTCCAGTGCCTTGTCGATATCCGGCGCGGTACTGCGGGCGACCTGAGTGAACACCTTGCCGTCGATCGGCGAGGAATCATCGAAGTACTGGCCATCCGACGGGGCAACCCACTCGCCACCGATGAAGTTCTCGTACCGGGGCGCGAAAGTGACTGCGCTGCCTTCGGTTCCGGGTGCTGCATGCTTCATTGCCTGCTCCTGTCGGTCATCGATGCGAGCCCTGTGACGTACGTTACACCCAGGTCGGGAGTGGGGGTACGGCCGCCGCTCACATGCATTCCCACCCACCGGGAGGCGCGTGGAAGGACCCGACCAACAAGTCATCCAGACGCGTGAAAAGGTCGCCGCTCCCGCGTTCAAGCCCGTCACGTTGCCACAACTCCCACACCCGCCCAGAATCGGCGTCGCCGATATCTACACATCCATCCACGCCACTGCACAGTTGCGATACGGAGGAGATCAACCAGGTCGGGCCATTGGTCTCGCGGCAGGATGAGTTGTCCGTCGGCCCCCATCGCACTGACCCAGAAGTCGCCGGCGAAGTCGTCATGTTTGTAGAAGTTGTCGATGGTGCACAGACTTTCGATGGTGACCAGACCGCGGTCGTCACCGTGCAATGTCTTAAGGAAGCCGTTGTGCAGATCCGTATAGATGCGACGGAGGCCACGCGGTATCCGCTCCCAGATGACCGGTCTCACCACGACATTGACCGCCTGCCAGGCGCCGAACCGTTCAAGCGCGGGTATGAAGACCACTTGCCGAGCCCAGTTCACACCAACACGGCCTCGCGCAGTGGAATCATCCACAGGGGCTAGCCCAAACCGGAATTGCCAATCAGACTCCTGATCCCCACTCCCCGCGATGGCGTACATCAGGGCGAGGCTTGAGAACTCTGCCTCCTTACCGCTCACACGAACCACCACGACGTCGGCACAGTGCGCATCCAGCAGTCCGATCAACCGGAAGAAGCCGTCCGGCGCCACCTCACGCCACAACACCAGTGCTTCTCTCGCCGCCTCGCGTCCGGACAAAGACGCGATACCTCGCCACGCCTGCGGAAGGCCTGGCGTATCCGATCCGACCGGCTCGATATGAAGCCGAGGAAACACCCTTGGCAACGCAGCAACTACCGAACTACGTCTTGTACTGGGCCCATCGGCCATGTGGGCAAGAATAGGCGAATAGCAAATCGAATACCTTAGAGTGGGTAACGATGTCTACGCAGTCACCTGAGCCCGAAACAGTCGATCAGGAAGCCGCGAGCTCCATGATCAGCGTGCAGCGCCGCAACCTCATCTTCGTCGCGGTCCTGCTCGGGATGCTCCTGGCCGCGCTGGACGGCACCATTGTCGCCACCGCCCTGCCCACTGTCGTCGCCGATCTCGGAGATGCCGGGCACCAGTCGTGGGTGGTCACCAGCTATCTGCTGGCCTCCACCGTGGCCACAGCCGTCATGGGCAAGTTCGGTGATCTCTTCGGACGGCGCGCAGTCTTCATCGCCTGCATCGTCATCTTCGCGGCCGGATCACTGCTCTGCGGCATGGCCGGATCGATGGCCATGCTGGTCGGTGCGCGTGCGATCCAGGGCCTCGGCTCGGGTGGACTCATGGTGACGGCGACCGCCCTCATCGGCGAGATCATTCCCATGCGCGAGCGCGGCCGCTATCAGGGCATGCTCGGGGCGGTCTTCGGGGTGACGACCGTGATCGGCCCGCTGTTGGGCGGACTGTTCACCGATCATCTGGGCTGGCGCTGGGCCTTCTACATCAACCTGCCCATCTCGGTGGTGGTGATCGTGGTCGCGGCTGCCGCCATCCCGGCTCTCGCCAAGGCGACGCGCCCCGTCATCGACTACTGGGGCATCGTGCTCATCGGATTGGGCGCCTCGGCACTGACATTGGCGACCAGCTGGGGCGGCACCACCTACCCCTGGTCCTCACCGGTGATCATCGGACTGTTCGTCAGCGCGGTCGCCGCGATAGGCGTGTTTGTCTGGGTGGAATCCCATGTGTCCGAACCGATCCTGCCACCGCGGCTATTCCGCGACCCGGTCTTCACGATCTGCTGCGTGCTGAGCTTTGTCGTTGGTTTCGCCATGCTCGGAGTGATGACATATCTCCCGACGTTCATGCAGTTCGTCAACGGTGTCTCGGCCACCGTGTCGGGCATGCGCACCCTGCCCATGGTTGCGGGCATGCTCATCACCTCCACCGGAACCGGCATCCTGGTGGGCCGCACCGGCAAGTACAAGATTTATCCCGTCCTCGGCACCGCCACCATGGCTGTCGCACTGGTGCTGCTGTCCAGGATGGACAATTCGACGCCCTTCCTGCTGCAGTCGCTGTATCTGCTCATTCTGGGAGTGGGCATCGGCGCCTCGATGCAGGTACTCACCCTCATCGTGCAGAACACGGCCCGATTCGACGATCTGGGCGTCGCGACCTCCGGTGTGACGTTCTTCCGCACCATCGGCAGCTCATTCGGCGCCGCGATATTCGGGTCACTGTTCTCCAATTTCCTTGCACGCGAGATCAGCTCAGTAAAAGTGCCACCCGAGGCCACCGCGTCACCGCAGGCACTGCACGCACTGCCACACGATGCCGCGATACCGGTCATCAACGCCTACGCCGACTCACTGGACCTTGTGTTCCTTTGCGCCACACCTGTTGCCGTCATCGGCTTCGTCGTCGCACTGTTCCTCAAAGAGGTCCCGCTGCGCGGGACCGACTCGGCCCTTGCCGCCGATATGGGTGAGGGCTTCGGCATGCCCAACTCGTTCTCACCAGACAAACTGCTGGAGATCGCGATCAGCAATGCCATGCGCGGATTCCCGCATATCGGCCTGCATAAGCTACGCGAACACGCGGGTGTGTCGATGCCCATCGCGCCACTGTGGGCCCTGGTGCAGGCCAACCGATTCCTGCGCGCCACCGGGTCTGCCGAGGTGTCCCGAATCGCGCAGTGGTACCGGATACCGCCGGAGGTCATCGACCCCGCCTTCAACGAACTCGTCGAAAACGGGTACGCCCTGCGCACCAACGACCACGTCTGGCTCACCGATCCCGGACGCCAGGAAGTCGACAAGATCAGCGAGGCAATAAACCAGTACTTGGTCGAACGACTCTCCCGCACACCCGATTTCGAAGATCGGGCAGACCGTGAGCAGATTCAGGCAGCACTTGAACGCATTTCGCGGCGAATCGTCACCGACACCGATTGGCGCGAGAACCCTATTCCTGCGTTACCTGGGGCGTCACCAGGCCGGTGAGCAACGCTTCAATCCCGGGGCGCGGATTGAAATTCGGCGACGGGTTGGCCAGCTGCTGGTAGATGATGCCCGTCAGATAGTCCTGAAAGATTTCCGCATGCAGCTCAGGGGTTATCGGGTCGACTTTGCGCATGAGCTGCAGTGTGCGGGGAATCTGCGCATCCCGGCCCCGCTGCAGCGGCTCTCGCAGCTCGGGATGGCTCCACCCCTCCATGAGAAGCGCCATGTACGCGCGCACCCGGGTACTCATCATTCCGACGGCCCCGTTGGCGTACGCAGTGCCGATACCGACCAGATCAGCCACTGTCGTCGGATTGATCTCGGTGACAAGCGCCCGCCAGAAGGCCCGGCGAAGCTTCTCGATCTCCACAATGACACCCAGCAGCAGCGCATCGCGTGTACGGAAATGATTCGACGTAGTACCGCTCGGGACGTTCGCCGCCGCATCCACCGAGCGATACGTAAGACCCCCGACACCCATGGTGCCCGCCACCTCAATGGCGGCCGCGATCACCTCTGCCCGCCGACCCCTTGGTTGCTCCTCCACCGTTTCGAGGGTAGTACGCAATAACGGCGATATGTGCACCGGCTCTAGGCTGGAAAACATGCGCTTCTCGATATGGGGACAAACCAACCAATCCTGGACAGATCTGCTGGATATCGCCCAGTACGCCGACGGCGGATCGTGGCGTGCCTTCTACGCCGCAGACCACTTCATGGCGCACTCGGACACCGCCGAACAGCGCACCGACTTCCACGAAGCCACCGCGATTTTTGCCGCGCTCGCCGCGGCCACCTCACGGATCCGGCTCGCTCCCCTGGTGCTGTCGATGACCTTCCGGCATCCGGCGGTGCTTGCCAACTGGGCGGCCACCGTCGATCACGTGAGCCAGGGGCGCTTCACACTCGGACTGGGCGCCGGCTGGCAAGAGAACGAACACCAGCGCTACGGGCTCGAACTCGGCAAGCCCGGACCGCGCGTCGACCGGTTTTCCGAAGGGCTGCAAGTGATTACCGGCTTGCTCAATGAGCAAGCCACCACGGCGAACGGCGCGTACTACCAGCTGGCGGAGGCCATCTGCGAACCCAAGCCGTTGCAGCGCCCGCTACCCATCCTCATCGGCGCCACACAGCCGCGCATGCTCGGCCTAACCGCCCGTTACGCCCAGGAGTGGAATCAGTGGTCCACGCCCGGAGCGTTCCGTGACGTCTCGGGCCGTCTGGACGCCGCAGCCGAGAAGATCGGCCGCGATCCTGCGACGATTTGGCGTTCCACCCAGGCCCGCATCATCGTCACCGACAGCCCGCAGTCCGAGGCACGCGCCGCGGAAACTGCTGCGACATCACCGATTCCGGTGCTGTACGGCACCGCAGACCGCATCGCGGAGCAGATGGCACCGTGGGCACAGGAGGGTGTTGACGAGGTGATCCTGCCGGATCACCTGTTGGGCACCGGGTCAGCTCGCCGGGACGCCTACGACGCCCTGGCGCAGGCCCTTAGGCCGCTCGCGGACTGACGTCCGGCCGAGAGGGCTTAGTTGCCCCAGCCGCGCTGGCCGTCCCAGCCACCACAAACGCCGTTGTAGCAGCCGTGGCCCCAGCCACCCTGCCCTGGGTTCCATCCGCCGCATACGCCGTTGTAGCAGCCACCGCCGCCACCTGCGTCACCGCTGCCTGAGCCGCCGGGATCGGCAAGAACCACCTGGTTAGACGTGGTTGTCGGCACCCCGGTGGTCATCACGGCGGCGGGCGCAGCAGCGATCAGTACCGCGCCAGCACCTGCGGCGAACACCGTTCCGATGAACTTCCGTGTGATTGACATATATCCATATTGCTCCTTGTTCGGGAGCATGCCAACAACCGACACCAACTCGATACGGAGCCAATCACAAACGGTCGCTTACGTTTTCGCAGGTAGAACGCAAAAAACGGCGATTATGAGGCGGACGCAAAAACTTGAACAAACTTCGACAGCGAGGCGTCGATGTCACTGCGCAACGCTGCCGCCACCACCGCGCCGATCGGGCCGAACATCGCGGGACCGCCCAAATGCAGGGTGAAGTCGACGACCGAACCCGGCCCCTTCGGGGTGATCGTCACCCGGAGCTTGACCTTCACGCCACCTCTGCCCTGTCCCTCCAGCGACAGTCCCGTCGGAGGGTCGTACTTCTTAAGAGTCCACCTGACCCGGTTGTACATGCCCTTCACACACACGATCGAGTCGATCACCGTGCCCGTTTCCAGCGTCTCGGGCAACGCGCTGCGCCAGGCGGTGTGAACACTCAGCCATTCATCGAAACGCCGCAGATCCGAGGCGTGCTCCCAGGCCTCCTGCGGAGGGAGGGGCACATCGATGGAGGAATTCAGTTTGGCTGCCACGTCGGCAGACGATACCGGAGCGACTTCAACAGACGGCTAGCAGTTACTAGGGGGCGGGATCCCGGCAAACCGATCCGCGATCCACTGCACCCCCAGCCGCTCCCCTTCGGGGTCCACATGGCCCTTACCAGGCGCCACGATCTCCTGGACGGTGTCGCCCAATGCGCAGGCCCGTCGCACCGCGGTGTGGATCCAGCGCGCGTCGATCAGCCGATCGGCCCCACCCGCGTAGACGAGCATCGGGCCGGAAGCCGGCCCCAACGGCAACGAGATCCGCTTCAACGCGCGCGCGAAGATCTCCGCATCCTGCGGCGTGGTGCGGTGAAAATCGTTGGCGCGCAATCTACCTATGGCCGCCGCCCGCGCCGGATCCAGCCCGTTATGACATCCCAGCAGCAGCGCCTTATCGTGCGGATTGTCCTGAAAAGAGCCGTGCAGGAAGTTCTCCGGCCTCAGCTCGGGGACCGTGACCGACAGCCCCGTGAGCAGCGTGGGCATCATCGAGAGCTGGCTCCAGTCGTACCGTCCGTCACCGACGTGCGTCGCCATCTCGGTCAGATCTGCCGCCGGGGACAGGTTGGCCGCACCCACAAAGTCCAGCTCCGGGGCATAGTCGCCTGCGAGCTCGGCGGCCGCCCAGGTCGCCTGGCCACCCTGGGACGCACCGATCGCCGCCCATGTCGTCGACGACCCGGGAATCAGCGACATCGCGGCACGCGCCGCGTCGACGACGTTGAATCCTTCGGATCGCGGCTCCAGATACGGATGCGGGCCAGGTACGCCCAGCCCCTCGTAGTCCGTGATGGCCACCACCCAGCCGCGTTTGGTGAGGTTGCGCACCAACCAGATGTAGCCGCGCAGATCGGGAGCACGCGAGACCGCGCACTCGTCATCCAGACCGGTGGTGCCGTGTCCCACCGACACAATGGGCCAACCTTGTTGTGGAGGTTGACCTTTCGGTGAAAACACGACACCCGTCACCTCAGTGGGGGTGCCGGTGGCACCCGAGGTCGACATGTAGCGGATGAGGTGGCCGTCGGCGAGGGCATCCAGATCAGGAGCCAGCGACAACGGCGCATCGGAAAGCACCTCACCCGGCGGCGGCGAGGGAGGCGGAGGTGCAACACCTTCCGCCTCTACCCGCGCGCAGGCCGCCGTGACCAACACCAGCGCCGCCAGCAGCGGCGCCAGTCGGTTACTGAGCGTCGCCGTCCTTAGGAGCTGCGGCCCCTTCGACCTTCTCGACCGCGCCCTTGGCGGCGTCCTGCACCTTGTCCACCACCGCCGAGTACTTGCCACCGGTCTTGGAGTCGATGGCGTCGCCGACCTTGTCGACGGCCTGGTTCACCTTGTCCTTGTTGCCCGCCAACAGGCTCTTGAGCTTGTCGATGAGGCCCTTGAAATCAGCCATGTGAGGTTCTCCTTCGGTCTGGGACGGCGCAACTGTAGTACGAGTTCGCGGCGTATGTTGGGTCGAGTGACGGACCGCGTGAAAATCACGCTGAGCGGCGCCCCAGAGACCATGCTGGCCACCCTGTACGGCCGGGCACAGGACGCCGTGTCCCCGAATTCGGTTCTTCATGACCACTACGCCGCCGAGGCCGTCGGTCGTATCGACTACGACTTCTCCAAAACCAAGATCAAAGGAACCCAGGCGATTGGGGTGGCATTACGCGCCCGCCAACTCGACGTCTGGACCTCGGAGTTCCTCGCCGCACACCGGGAAGCGACGGTGCTGCATCTGGCCTGCGGGCTGGACACCCGTATCTTCCGGATCAATCCGCCCGAGACGGTGCGCTGGGTCGATGTCGACTACCCCGACATCATCGCGCTGCGGCGCGCGTTGCTCCCCGAACGCGGTGGGGACTACCGGATGTTGGGCAGCTCGGTCACCGAGGAGTCATGGCTGGACGATATCCCCGCAGATCGCCCCACGCTCGCGGTGTTCGAGGGTTTGACGATGTACCTGACGCAGGCCGAGGGACAGTCCCTGATCCGGCGGATCACCGGCCGATTCCCCAGCGGACAGCTGGCTTTCGACTGTTACGGCAGCATCGGAATCACGCTGCAGAAGCTTGTCCCCGCGGTGCGTAACGCGGGCGCCACCCTGCACTGGGGTATCGACGACCCCGGCCAGATCGAGGCATTACATCCCGGGCTGCACTGCCTCGACGACCTGCGCAGCACCGACGTGGCAGGTGAGGAGCACCTGCCACTGTCGGGCCGCATCCAGATGAAGGTGATCTCGCATATCCCTGCCCTGCGCGATATCGGCAGGATCATGCGGTTCTCCTTCTAGGGCACTCAGCGGTTGAGGACAACCATGGCCTTGCCGTCCGCCACCGACTCCAGGGTCCGCAGCTGCAGCAGCTCCGGATTCTCCCGCAGCAGCTTGGCGGTGTTAGCCATCGAGCGCAGCACGGCAGCCTCGGCGCGGGCCCGCTCCAACTCGGCCTTACCCGCCTCCCGGGCCAACAGCGGCCCGGCCAGTGCCTTACGTACCTCGCCGGACAGCATGATGTCCTTGACGACGAACCGGGTCACCGTGACGCCGAAGTCCTCGGCCTCGGCCGCGAGCCTCGCAACGGCATCGGCGCCCAGAAACTGTCCCCGCTGAGCCAACAGCTCATCGAGCGTCAACGCAGCGACGGCGTCACGCACCCGCAGCTGAGCACGCAGGTAGATGCCCCAGTGCACCGAGCCATTCTCGGCGGTGGCGAAAACGTCCGGCATGGACACCTTGTATTCGACCGCCGCCGATACCTTCACGGTGAAACCATCGACGGTCAGCACATCTTGACCGACCACCTGAATCGACTGCGCACGCATGTCCACGGTGACCAAGGTGTCGGTACGCGGGCGCGTGTAATGCACGCCTGGTGTCAGCACCGCCTTGAACACGCCGTCGCGGTACAGCACACCGCGCTGCCATTGCATGATCGTGATCTTCTGCCCGAAGATCTCTTCCCACATACTCATCCTTATTCACCTCTCTTACCTCTGACGTTGTAATTCCGTTGCGGAGGAACGACTTCCGGGCCGCATCGCGAGCCGGCGGGGGGAAGTCGCCGTAGCGTTCCCCGCAGGGCCGATCCGTGAACCGTAAGGCGCACGGCCCGGAAGCCATCCCGTGAGGGACTCGAACCCCCTAGCCTGAGGAGGCGTGCCGACAAGGCGAAGACCCAACACGCGGTACGCCGACCGGCGATGCCGGGACGCCGCTTGATCTCCGCGTCAGCAAAGATAGCGAACAGCTGCGATGCCGCGCACCCGAATTATCTGCGGCGACTTAGTCGTCGTCGGTGGCCCAGAAATGGCGGGGCTGACCAGACCACTTGCCCTGCAGCCACCACAACACCTCGATCACGGCGGCCGCCGCAACACCGATGCCCAACGCGGGCCCGGTGACCGCCGGATTGCCCGGATCGAGCATGAATGTCTCTCGCGCCAAGGGGATCGCAAAGATCACCGCGTAGCCCAGGCCCGAGAACGCCACCAGCGCCACCCGCCACCAGCGATAGGGACGTGCCACCACGGCGAGCACCCACACCGCCGCAACAAGTTCGGTGATCAGCGCGGCGGTCGACGCCTGCGTGCTGTTCCCCGTGACGTGGAGAATCTGACGAGCCAACAGATAGGACAGGAACGTCGCGATGCCCACCGTCAGGCCGGACGGGATTGCCGACATCATCACCCGACGCACGAATCCCGTCTGTGCGCGTTCATTGTTCGGCGCCAGCGACAGGATGAACGCCGGAATACCGATGGTGAACCAGGCGGCGATAGTGACGTGTATCGGCTGGAACGGAAACGGCACCGCACCGTAGTGGAAGATCTTCGAGCCCAGTCCCGCGAGCCCCACCGTCAGCGCAAGCAGCACCGAGTACACCGTCTTGGTGAGGAACAGGTTGGAAACCCGTTCGATGTTGCCGATGACGCGCCGCCCCTCGGCAACCACATAGGGCAGGGTGGCGAACTTGTTGTCCAACAAGACAATCTGAGCCACCGCGCGCGAGGCCGAGCTACCGGCGCCCATCGCCACACCGATGTCGGCATCCTTGAGCGCGAGCACGTCGTTGACACCGTCACCGGTCATCGCCACGGTATGGCCGTGCGACTGCAGCGCCTTGACCATCGCCCGCTTCTGGTCGGGCCGCACCCGCCCGAAGGTGGTGGCATCGGCAAGGGTGTCGGCCAGCTTGTCGGTATCAGAAGGCAGGGTGCGCGCGTCGATGGCGGCGCCGGAGAGCCCCAGCGTCTGAGCCACCGCGCTCACCGACACCGCGTTATCACCGGAAATCACCTTGATCGAGACATGCTGAGAGGCAAAGTATTCAAGGGTGTCGCGCGCATCGGGGCGAATCTTCTGTTCCAACACCACCAGCGCACGTGCGGTGATGGCACCGGGTGCGTGGGCGTCGTCGACCGGCAGCTCCGCCGAGGCGAGCAACAGCACCCGCAGGCCCCGGGAACCGATCTCTTCGGCCGCCGTAGCGATCGGGTCGGTCGGGTCCAGAAGTACATCGGGGGCACCGATCACCCAGTTGCCGTACTCACCGTAGGATGCGCCGCTCCACTTCTTGGCCGACGAGAAGGGCGCTATCGCCGTCGACTTCCAGCCCGGCGGGGTGGCGTATGCCTCGGCGATAGCGGCGATACTTGCGTTGGGCCGCGGGTCATCGGCCGCCAGTTGCGACAGCGCCGTCAGCGCATCCGCCTGATCATCGCCGCCGTCCAGCGTTTTCACATCCGAGAGCCGCATCCCATTCTCGGTGAGGGTGCCGGTCTTGTCGGCGCAGACCGTGTCCACCCGGGCCAGCCCCTCGATGGCGGGCAGCTCCTGCACCAGGCACTGGCGCCGACCCAGGCGAATCACACCCACCGCGAAGGCGATTGACGTCATCAGCACGAGCCCCTCGGGAACCATCGGGACCAGGGCACCCACCATCCGGAGTACCGATTCCTGCCAACTGTCATCGGTGGTGAACAGCTGGGTGTAAATGATCAGCGCACCCGCGGGCAACAGCAGGTAAGTGATGAACTGCAGGATCTTGTTGATGCCGTTGCGCAATTCGGAATGCACCAGGGTGAACTTGGACGCCTCCTCGGCCAGCTTGGCCGCGTATGCCTCACGGCCCACCTTGGTCGCCCGGTACGCGCCGCTGCCCGCCACCACGAAGCTGCCCGAAAGCACCGGAGAGCCAACGGTCTTGTCGATGGGGTCGGCTTCTCCGGTCAGCAGCGACTCGTCGACCTCAAGAGCGGCCTCCTCGATGACCTCGCCGTCCACCACGATCTGATCGCCGGGCCCCAGCTCGATGATGTCGTCGAGAACCACTTCGTTGGGCGCGAGTGCTGTCGCGGCACCGTCGCGGCGCACCATGGGACGGGTCTGACCGACGATCGCCAGCTTGTCGAGCGTCTGCTTGGCGCGCAGCTCCTGAATGATGCCGACGGCACTGTTGGCGATGATCAGCAGACCGAACGCACCGTTGATGACCGAGCCGGTGGACAGCACGATGACCAACAGCACCCCGAGAATGGCGTTGATCCGGGTGAACACGTTGGCTCGCACGATGTCCGACACACTGCGTGCCGCACGCGAGGGGACGTCATTGGTCTTCCCCTGCGCCACGCGCTCAGCGACGTCAGCGGCGGTCAATCCGCCAACGGTCAATCCCTCGATCGTTGCCACCCCTGCAGAGTAGCGACCGGCGCGCGCCTGGCACGGCTGCCGAGTGGGAACCTTGCGCAATTATTTGGCCAGATTGTCACGCCACATTCCCGGTCGACGCGGGTAATGTCAGGTGGTATGACATCGAATGAACTTCCGGACTGGGACGCCACATATCAAGGCAAGGGTGAGCTCTTCCAAGGCGATCCGCCGTGGAACATCGGCGAGCCTCAGCCCGAACTCGCGGCGCTGATCGATGCGGGCAAGTTCCATGGCTCTGTCCTGGATGTCGGATGCGGCCACGCCGAAACCGCGCTGCGGCTGGCGGCATTGGGACATGTCACTGTCGGGCTCGACCTATCGCCGACGGCCATCGAGGCCGCTCGCAGCGCTGCGGCCGAACGCGGACTGTCCAACGCCAGCTTCGAGGTCGCCGACATCACCGAGTTCTCCGGATACGACGGGCGCTTCAACACCATCGTCGACAGCACGCTGTTCCACTCGATCCCGGTCGAGGCCCGCGAGGCCTACCAACGGTCGATTTCCCGTGCAGCGGCGCCGGAGGCGTCGTACTACGTGCTGGTCTTCGCGGTAGGCGCCTTCCCACCGGGAATCGGCCCCAACGCCGTCACCGAGGACGAGCTACGCGCGGCGGTCGAACCGTACTGGGTAATCGACGAGCTGAGTCCGGCATTCATCCACTCGAACATCCCCGAGGTGATACCCGGCGCCAACTTCGACATGCCGCTGTTCCACAAGGACGAGAAGGGACGCAACAAGCAGCCCGCGTTCCTGCTTCAAGCGCACAAGCGTTAGGAAAGACGCCACCAGCCGTCGGGGGCAACGGGCTGCCGCATATCGGCCCGTTGCCCGGGCTTGGGCGCCACGACAGTGACGCCCTGCTCGTCGGCGGCGGTGAGTAACCGCTCGATCGGCTCGGCCCACGGATGCAGGGCCAGGTTGAACGTCGCCCAGTGGATCGGTAGGAGTGGGGCCTGAGACGTCGCGAGATCCAGGTGGGTCTGGACGGCCTCTTCGGGGTTCATGTGGATATCGGCCCACGAGGTGTTGTAGGCACCGACCGGCAACAGCGTCAGATCAAAGGGCCCGTAGGTGTCACCAATGACCTTGAAAGCCTTGGTGTATCCGGTGTCGCCACCGAAAAACACCTTATGTTTCGGTCCGGCGATGGACCAAGATGCCCACAGCGTGGTGTTGCGGGACAGCGACCTGCCGGAGAAATGCCGGGCCTGCGTGCAGGTGAGCGTGAGCTTTCCGAGCTGATGACTCTGGTCCCAGTCGAGCTCGATGACCCGCGCCGGTGAGACACCCCAGCTGCGCAGGTGCGCGCCTACCCCGAGCGGCACCACGAAAACCGCGTTCTGGCTCCGGGTCAGCGCGATGATGGAGTCCATATCGAGATGGTCGTAGTGGTCGTGACTGATCACCACGGCGTCCAGCGCGGGCAATGCCGACAGCTCCACCGGGACAGGATGCTGACGATGCGGCCCAACGGCTCGAGAGGGCGAGCATCTGTCGCTCCATACCGGATCGGTGAGCACCCGATACCCGTCGACCTCTACGAGCACACTGGAATGCCCGAACCAGGTGGCGGCCAAATCGGCAGGCGGACCGCCAAGTTCAGGGACCACAAGCGGCACTTGGCCTTTAGGCGCACCCGCGCTACGCCGGGTGATCACATCCCACACCACCGTGGTGGCCTCGGCATCAGGCGAAAACTGCCGTGCCGGTTCGGCGTTATGGAAGGAACCACCACGGTACTGCGGTGACCCCTGCGCAACCTCGGCGATGCGCTCCTTGCTGGCGCCCAGCGTTCGCGGGACGTCACGCAGGGCGCGCCCGAACCACGTCGACGCAAGAGCTGCGCCGGCGCCAACCCAGAGCGCCCGCACGCTCAGGCTCCCTGGAAGTTCGGGGGACGCTTCTGAATTCGCGCGACCTGAGCCTCGATGATGTCTTGGCTACTCCACGCCTTGTCGAACAGCACCTTGTGCTCGGGCAGCTGGTCCTCGAACGCACCGTCGTCGTTGAGTACCCGCTTGGCATGCTTGAGGGCCAGCGGCGCAAACCCGGCTAGCTCGGCCGCCCATGCCTGCGCGTCGGCAAGCTCTCCGATCCGGTTGGCCATGCCGGTCTGCAAGGCGGCCTGCGCGTCGAGCGGCTCGGCGGCCAGCAGCATGCCGCGTGCGCGTCCGTAGCCGACCAACGAAGACAGTCTGCGGATGCTCCAGTTATCCAGGGCGATACCGTATTTGGCGACCGGGAACTGGAAGCGCGCGGTCTCGGAGACCACACGCAGGTCGGCCACCATCGCCAGCATGACACCGGCACCGATGGCGGGGCCGTTGACGGCGGCGATGACCGGAATGTCGGCGGCGTCGATGCTCTTGATCGAGTGCTGCCAGGCATCGGCGAACTTATCGGGATCAGGAGCGCCGCTGGACAGGTCGGCACCCGCGCAGAACGAGGTGCCCTGCCCGGTGATGACGATGACGCGTGCCGTTTCGGCGGCCTTGCGGACCTCCTCGGCGAAGGCGAGCGCCAACTCGTAGGTCACCGCATTACGCCGTTCTGGGCGCTGCAGCTCAATGGTGGTGACGGGACCGTCGCTAGTTACACCGATCATGGCAACCACCCTAATATGGCGCCCATGACTACCGTCGCCGTGATTGGTGGCGGGCAGGCCGGGATCGCCGCGGGGTACTTCCTCCGGCGGCGCGGCCTTGAGCCCGGCGGCGGATTTGTCATCCTCGATCACTCCCCCGGCCCGGGCGGAGCGTGGCAGTTCCGCTGGCCCACGTTGACGCTCGACAACACCAACCGCATCTATCAACTGCCCGGACTGCCGTTCGAGGAGACGGGCACCATCAAGGCGTCGACCGCCATGCCCCGCTACTTCGACGAGTACGAACATCGCTACGCCCTTGATGTCCGTCGGCCCGTGCACGTGAGCGAGGTGCAGGCAATTGCGGGCGGCTTCTCGCTCGAAACCTCCGCGGGCGATTTCACGGTCCGCGGACTGATCAACGCGACCGGGACCTGGGACAAACCATTCATCCCCTTCGCCGCGGGCTCGGCCACCTTCGGGGGACGTCAGCTGCACACCCACGACTACCGGACACCGGAGGAGTTCGCCGGCAAGCACGTGCTGGTGGTCGGGGGCGGAGTGTCGGCGGTCCAGTTGTTGGCCGAGATATCGACGGTCACCCGCACGTCGTGGGTGACCCGGCGCGAGCCGGTGTTCGTCACCGATTTCACCGTCGACCGACTGCGGGCCGCGGTCGCCGGCGTCGATGAACGGTCCCGGCACGGGGAACCGCAACGCTCGGTGGTGTCCGCGACCGGACTGCCCTGGACACCCGAGATCGCCGAAGCCGCGCGGCGCGGTGTGCTGGCCCGACTGCCCATGTTCAGCCGCATCACCCCGACCGGTGTGACCTGGCCGGACGGCAGCACACTGGATGTCGACGTGATCCTGTGGTGTACCGGATTCCGGCACGCACTGGATCACCTGGCGCCGCTACACCTGCGCAACAGCCGGGGCGGCATCACCATGACCGGCCGGCTGCTCACTCAGGTCGCGGGACAACCCGCCGTCCATCTGCTGGGGTACGGGTCCTCGGCCAGCACCATCGGCGCCAACCGGGCGTCGCGTGCCGCCGTCGTCGAGCTGATGAACTACCTAGAAGGACGTGCTGCCTGAGGGCTGCAGCACGAAACCGTGCTTCTGATCGCCCATGGTCACCTGGCATGCGGTCAGACTGCCCGCACCGACAGCACACGTGACGTTGCCGTAGGTGAGCTTCTGCCCGACGTTGAGCACCGGTGCCTCGGGTTTGGTGCCACAGGACCAGGCGCCCTTGCTGATTTCGAAGGCGCCATCGCCCTTCTGCGCGACGGTGCCCATCGGGCATGTACCGACACCGGGGATGTTCACGCCACCCAGTCCGGGCACATTGGCGCTCGCGCCACCGACACCGGGCACGTTCGGGGCGTTCTGGGCATCGCCCGGAATCCCGGGCACGGCACCGTCGCAGCTGAGCCGCTGACGCGAGGTGGGCGTGATGTTCGCCGAGGCACGGAACATGCAACCGATTCCGTCGGGGGTGGAGAAGTGGATCGAGCGGACCGAAGAGTTTTCGTTGGTCACGAAGAATCCGTCGGGTGCCACCGCGGCGAACCCGTTCAGATCCGGGAAGGCGGGGTCGGCGTGAGCGACGCCCACACCCCCGGAAAGCAGCCCCAAACCAAGGACGGCGCAAACGCCAGCAACAGAGGAGACTAGCTTTACAGGTGCTTTTGTTGGCATGCGCAAGCTTTCGGTATGGGTCGCCGGATTATCAGCTTTCATGATACTGGCGACGCACGGGACGGCACCGACGTCCGCAGATGGAACGTTTTGAGCACTGCATCGGGCAAGATGGCAGACATGCCTGATGGACTTCGCGCAAGCGGCTCATCACCAGATGCCGGGCACCCCTCCCCGCGGGTACTGGTGGTGGACGACGACGCCGACGTGCTCGCCTCGCTGGAGCGTGGCCTGCGCCTGTCCGGCTTTGAGGTGAATACCGCGAGCGACGGCGCCGAAGCGCTGCGCTGCGCCACCGAGCATCGCCCGGATGCGATCGTGCTCGATATCAACATGCCCGTCCTCGACGGCGTCAGCGTGGTGACCGCGCTGCGCGCGATGGACAACGACGTACCCGTCTGCGTGCTGTCCGCGCGCACCTCGGTGGATGATCGGGTCGCGGGCCTGGAGGCGGGCGCCGATGACTACCTGACCAAACCCTTCGTGCTCGCCGAGTTGGTGGCCCGGGTAAAGGCCCTACTGCGCCGCCGCGGCGCGGTGGCGACCTCGTCCACCGAGACCATCACCGTCGGCCCTCTTGAGGTCGAGATCCCCGGCCGGCGCGCCCGGATCAACGGCGTCGAGGTGGACCTCACCAAGCGCGAGTTCGATCTGCTGGCCGTATTGGCCGAACACAAGACCGCGGTGCTGTCCCGGGCCCAGCTGCTCGAGCTGGTGTGGGGATACGACTTCGCCGCCGACACCAACGTCGTCGACGTCTTCATCGGATACCTGCGCCGCAAGCTGGAGACCAGTGGCGCGCCTCGCCTGCTGCACACCGTGCGCGGTGTCGGGTTCGTGTTGCGTTCGCAGTAACTCTCGATGACCACTCCCAGTAAGCACCGCAGCCAGCGGATCACCGATCTGGCATACCGACTGCTGGAGCGGCCCATGCGGGTCTTCTCACTGCGCACCCTTGTCGCGATCGCCGCGCTCGGGGTGATGGCACTCGTCGTCACGCTGGGCACCTGGGTGTGGCTCGGTGTGGAAGATGACCAGAACAGCCAGCTGGATCGTCGGCTGGACTCGGTGTCCAGCCTGGGTGCCGTCTCAAGCCTGCTGAATTCGGTGATCAGTTCGGAAGGGAAGATCGACACCCCCGACGGTCTGGTGCTCACCGCCCGCGTGGCCGGGCTGACCAAGTCCATTCCCAGTGAAGTGGAACTGCCGCTACTGGAACCCGGCTACGCCAACACCACTATCAACGGCGTCGAATACCGGGTCCGGTCGTTCATCGCCCCGGGCAACATCCCCGTGGCGGTGGGTGCCCCGATCGCCGAGACCCAGCGGCAGATCGACCGGTACCACATCCGCATCCTCGCGATCTGTAGCGGCGTACTGATCGGGACCGTGATCGTGGGCTGGGTGATCTCCCTCATCGTGGTGAGCCCCTTCCGGCTGCTGGCGCAGCAGGCCCGTCTCATCAACGCACAATCCAACCCCGACGACGTGAACGTGCGCGGCGTGCGCGAGGCCGTCGAAATCTCCGAGGCGGTCGAGGGAATGCTCGAACGCATCAACACTGAACAGGAAAAGACCAAGGCGGCCCTCGAAACCGCACGCGACTTTTCCGCGGTGGCCTCACATGAGCTGCGCACCCCGCTCACCGCGATGCGGACCAACCTCGAGGTGCTCTCCACCCTGAACCTCAGCGAGGACCAGCGGGCCGAAATCCTCGAAGAGACCGTGCGGACCCAAACCCGCATCGAGGCAACGCTTTCTGCGCTCGAACGGCTCGCACAGGGCGACCTGACCACCGAGGACGACCACGTACCGGTCGATATCACCGAGCTGCTGGACCGCGCCGCGCATGATGCGGACCGCAGCTATCCGAATGTCGAGGTGTCTCTGGTCCCCTCGTCGACCATCTTGATGCTGGGGTTGCCCGCCGGGCTGCGGCTGGTGATCGACAACGCGATCAAGAACGCGGTCCGCCACGGAGGCGCATCGGAAGTCCGGCTCTCCGCGATCAGCACCGTGCACGGCGTGGAGATCGCCATCGACGACAACGGCAGCGGTATCCCCGAGGCCGAGCGCGAGCTGGTTTTCGAACGGTTCTCCCGCGGCTCCACCGCATCACACACCGGCTCCGGCCTGGGGCTGGCGCTGGTAGCACAGCAGGCCGAACTCCACGGCGGTACAGCCGCTTTGGAGTCCAGCCCGCTGGGAGGCGCACGACTGGTGCTGCGCCTCCCCGGGCACTAGCCCTAGCGCGCGCCGAGCAGGTCGATCACGAACACCAGCGTCTTACCCGACAGCTGATGCCCCGCACCCGCCTCGCCGTAGGCCTGCGCCGGCGGCACCGTGAGCTGGCGGCGTCCGCCCACCTTCATGCCGGGGATACCGTCCTGCCAACCCTGGATGAGCGCATCGAGCGGGAACTCGATGGACTCGCCGCGGTTCCACGAGCTGTCGAACTCCTCGCCGCTCTCGAACTCGACACCGACGTAGTGAACGTTGACGACCGATCCGGGCGCGGCCTCCGCGCCATCACCGACGGTGATGTCCTTGATGACCAGTTCGGTGGGCGCTGGACCTGGCTGAAAATCGATCTCGGGTTTCGTCATGCGATCGACCCTATCGTTAGGTCATGACCGATAGCTATGACACCGTAATCGTCGGTGGCGGGCACAATGCCTTGACCGCTGCGGCGTATCTAGCACGCGCAGGCAAGCGGGTGCTGTTACTGGAGCGGCTCGACGTGCTCGGCGGGGCGGCGATCTCGGCACCAGCATTCGAGGGCGTGGACGCCCGGCTGTCGCGCTACTCGTACCTGGTGAGCCTGATGCCGCGGCAGATCATCGATGACCTGGGATTGAATGTGCGCCTGGCTCGACGCAAATACGCGTCGTACACGCCGGATCCCGAGGACGGCGGCCGAAGCGGGTTTCTCGCCAGCACAAATGATTTCGCAGAGTTCGGAGCACTCTGCGATTCGGTCACCCGGCCATTGTGGGACTCGATGCTGGAGCCACTGCGGCGCCGAAGCGACATCCGCACGGGGGCCTGGGAGCAGCTGATCGAGGCACCCATCGGCGAGGTGATCCGTGCGGCCACACCCAACGACCTGCAACGCGGAGTCCTGCTCACCGATGCACTGATCGGAACCTTCGCCAGTGCCGATGATCCTTCTCTGCAGCAGAACATCTGCTTCCTGTATCACCAGATGAATCCGTGGGACGTACCCATCGGCGGCATGGGCGCCGTGACGGGCTCGCTGGAATCGGCCGCCCGACGGTACGGTGCCGAACTGCGCACCGGGGCAGAGGTTTTGTCGATCAATCCCGAGGGCGAGGTGCGCTATCGGGCCGGTGACGATGAGCACACCGTAATCGGCGAGCGTGTACTCAGCGGCGTCACGCCTACCGTGCTGGCCCGTCTCCTCGGCGAAGATCCACCGGAGGGTCAGCCTGGCGCACAGGTGAAGGTCAATCTGCTGCTGACCCGCCTGCCGCACCTGCGCGATGAAAAGGTCACGCCGGAGCAGGCTTTCGGCGGCACCTTCCACATCAACGAGACGTACACGCAGCTGGAAAACGCCTACCGGCAGGCACAGGCGGGCGCCGCCCCCGACCCGCTGCCGTGTGAAATCTACTGTCATTCACTGGCCGATCCCAGCATTCTGTCGCCGGAGCTGCAGGCATCCGGCGTGCAGACGCTGACAGTGTTCGGGCTGCACACACCGCACAGACTGTCCGCAACGCGCGAGGAACTGCAGGCCGGCGTGCTCGCATCGCTGAATTCGGTTCTGGCCGAGCCGATCACCGATGTGCTGGCCACCGACTCACACGGCAACCCGTGTATCGAGACCAAGACCACCGGAGATCTGGAGCACGCCCTCGGCATGACGACGGGCAACATCTTCCACGGCGGATTGCACTGGCCGTTCGCCGAGGACGACGACCCGCTGGCGACCGCCGCACAACGCTGGGGCGTGGCCACGGACCACGACCGGATCCTGTTGTGCGGCTCAGGTTCGCGGCGCGGCGGCGGCGTCTCAGGTCTCGGCGGATATCACGCGGCGATGGCCGTGCTCGACGCTAACTGAGGGACGCCGCCCGCTCCAGGATCGCCCGCAAGTTCTTCAGTTCGGCCTCACTCAGCGCCGCCAGACCTGCCGGTGCGGGATCGTCCATCTCTGCGATGACCGCTATCAGGTGCTGGCCTTCGTCGGTCAACGACACACGCTTGCACCGTCGATTGTCGGGGTCGACGCGACGCACCACCAACCCGCGCTGCTCCAGATCGCTCACCGCGACCGTTGCCGCTGGAGCATCCAGCGCCGTGGCCTCCGCGATTCCCTTCACTGTCATAGACTGTCGCGCAAGCCTTCTCAGGATGCGCACCCGACTGAACGGCAGGCCGGTCGCCTCGACGACCGTCCGACGCCAACCATCGCGATTGTCCAGTACCAGGCTCGCCATGGTGCGCCAGACCTCATCCGCGAGGGGCCTATCCGACACGAGAAACCTCCCGTGAGGCAGTGCTCTCGATGAGCGGTGCGAGTCGCTGCGCCGAGCGCAGCGCGAACGGTGACGTGGACACGATACCGAGCGTAGCGATGGCGAGCCCGAGGCCCGCACACATGAACCACAGCGCGGGTGCACCGATCGAACCGCACAGTGCCACACCGATACTTACGCCCACCTGACGACTCGTGGAGGTGACCGCCGAGGCCGCGCCGGCGCGATCCAGCGGCATACCGCTGACCGCGGCATTGGTGATCGGTGCGTTCACCATGGAGAATCCCGCGCCGAAGATGGCGAAGACCACCAGGAGCTCCCAGATCGGTGTCGCCGTCGTAACCCGGGTGAGCAACAGCGAGGCCGTGAAGAACAGCGCGCCCGCCGCCAACAGTGACGGCCTGGCGCCGAACCGGCCCACCATACGGCCCGAGATCGGTGAGAACACCAGCGCGCCAACGGCAATCGGGAGATAGACCAAACCGGTGTGCATGGCCGAGAAGTGCCGCTCGCCCTGTAGGTACAGCGACATCGTGAACAGGAACGCGCTCCATGCCACGCACGCACATATCGCGGTGAGAGTGGCCGACGCGAACGGGATGCTGCGGAAGAACCGCAGATCGATGAAGGGGTGCCGCCGCCGGGACTCATACCTGAGGAACACCGCGAATGCCGCCAGCGCGGTGATCAGAACCGCGATGAGCTGTGGCGCGGCCCACCCCAGCGACGGCCCTTCGATGAGCGTGAACACGATGCCGAACAGGAACAGCACGGCGAGCACCTGCCCCACCGGGTCCATGTCACGCATGGTCGCCGACTTGCTCTCCGGCACGAAGATCGCCGTCAGCGTGAACGCCAGCGCACACACCGGCAGGTTGATCCAGAAGACGGCACGCCAGCCCACCCATTCGATCAGCAGCCCGCCGACTATCGGGCCCAGCGCCATCGATATCCCGACGACCGCGCCCCAAAAGCCCAGCGCCCTGGCACGTTCCACGCGCCCGGTAAAGACCTGCGAAATGATGGACAACGCCACCGGGTTGAGCATGGAGCCACCCACCGCCTGCAGCAGACGCGCGGCGATAAGCAACCCGACGGTGGGCGCCACGCTGCACAGCAGTGAACCCACTGCGAAGATCGACAGCCCGATATGGAAAACCTTCCGCCGCCCCAGCCGGTCGCCCGCGGCACCCGAGAGCATGAGCAACGAGGCCAGCCCCAGGGTGTAGATGTCGATGACCCATTGCAGCTGTGAGGTGCTGGCACCGAAATCGGCCCGGATGGTCGGTAGCGCCACGTTCACGATGGTGGAATCCATCGACACGATGAGCAGACTCAGACAGCAAGAACCCAGGATGACGATCTTGCGGCGCTCACTGAGCGCACCGACGGCTGCTTCCACACAACCATTGTGAAACTACAACTGTTAGCGATGCAAACAGATTTATGTGAGCTTTGTCATCTCCCGAGGGAGGCTACGGGTACTGACGCTCTCCGTAACCGGTGTAGATCTGACGCGGGCGACCGATCTTGCCCGGCTCCGAATGCATCTCACGCCAGTGCGCAATCCAGCCGGGGAGTCGGCCCAACGCGAACAGCACGGTGAACATGCGCGTCGGGAAGCCGATGGCCCGATAGATCAGACCGGTGTAGAAGTCGACATTCGGGTACAGCTTGCGCTCGATGAAGTAATCGTCGGTGAGTGCGGCTTCCTCGAGGGCCTTGGCGATCTCCAGAAGCTGATCGTCCCCGCCGAGCTTGCCGAGAATCTTGTCGGCCTGCTCCTTACAGATGCGCGCACGCGGGTCGTAGTTCTTGTAGACACGGTGCCCGAAGCCCATGAGCTTGACGCCGTCCTCGCGGTTCTTGACCCGTCGCACGAAGTCGTGGGTGTCGCCGCCCTCGGAGCGAATGCGCTCCAGCATCTCCAGCACCGCCTGGTTGGCGCCGCCGTGCAGCGGGCCCCACAGCGCGTTGATGCCACCGGAGACAGAGGTGAACAGGTTCGCGTCGGACGAACCGACCAGCCGCACCGTCGAGGTCGAGCAGTTCTGCTCGTGATCGGCGTGCAGGATCAGCAGCATGTCGAGCGCGCGGACGATCTCCGGATCCACCTCATAGGGCTCGGCCGGCAGACCGAAGGTCATCCGCAGGAAGTTCTCGACGAGGGTAAGCGTGTTGTCCGGGTACAGGAACGGCTGCCCGACCGACTTCTTGTACGCGTAGGCCGCGATGGTCGGCAGCTTCGCGAGCAACCGGATCGTGGACAGCTCGACCTGCGCGTCGTCATGCGGGTCCAGCGAGTCCTGGTAGTAGGCACTGAGCGCGTTCGCGGCGCTGGAAAGCACCGGCATCGGGTGCGCGTTGCGCGGGAAGCCGTCGAAGAACCGCTTCAGGTCCTCGTGCAGCAGAGTGTGGCGCTGAACCTTGGTGGTGAAGTCCTCCAGCTGCTGCGGCGTGGGCAGCTCGCCGTAGATCAGCAGGTAGCTCACCTCGATAAAGGTGGACTTGTCGGCCAGCTGCTCAATCGGGTACCCGCGGTAGCGCAGGATGCCGGCGTCGCCGTCGATATAGGTGATTGCGCTCTTGGTCGACGCGGTGTTGACGAACCCCGCATCGAACGTGGTGTAGCCGGTATCAGCCAGCAGTTTCCCCAGCGCGAAGCCATCCGAGCCTTCGGTCGCGCGGACGATATCCAGCTTCGTTTCGCCTCCGGGGTACTGGAGAGTAGCGAAATCGTTGTTGTCGGCCACAGGCATCCCTTCTGAGGTTCAGCGGCTCCATGAGAACGTTCATAGAGAAGGTAGTCGCTCCCTCCACACGGCGCCTGGTCAGGGTCGAGGTCGGGGGTCCACCCGGGTGCTGAGCGACCGGCGGCGGCTCCCTTTCCGGCGCACCGTCGCGAGTGCACCGTCCCACAACAACATCGCGCCCGCGGTGATGATCGCCGGCTTAAACGTGTCCTTGGCAAGCCCGGCGGTCGCCGTGGCCTTGGTGGCGGCACTGGCCTTGGACATGTGCCCGGAGTCGAAGGGCGGCTGCGGGTCGTATTCGATACTCAGCTGAATCGCCTTGGCCCGCTCCTCCCCGGCGATGTGGCCCGCGAGCCACAGCCCCAGGTCGATACCCGCGGACACCCCCGCCGCGGTGACCACACCGCCGTGATCCGCACGCACGATGCGCTCATCACCGACCGGGGTCACCCCGAACGGCTTCAGCAGCGGCAGCGTGGACCAGTGCGAGGTGGCCCGCTGGCCCTCGAGGAGACCGGCTGCCGCTAATACCAGCGAACCACTGCACACCGAGGTGGTCCACGTGGTCGTCGGGTGCACTCGGCGCAACCACTCCAGTAGCTCTTCATCACGGGCCGCCATGGTCGTTCCGGGCCCACCGGGCACCAGCACGACATCGGGTGCGGGGGTCTCCTCGAACGAGTGCGTGGCACCGATGACCAGCACGCCCGAATCAGCGGTGATGGGTCCGGGCTGATGCCAGACGAAGCGGACTTCGGTGTCGGGCATGAACCGCAACACCTCGTAGGGACCGATGAAGTCCAGTGCGGTGAAATCCGGGTACAGCACGATGGCGATTTGAGTCATAACGAAGCCCTTTCGGTGCGATAGAAGGTCTTGCGGTACTGATCGGGCGATACGCCCATGCGGCGAACAAAGTTGCGGCGCAAGGATTCCGCAGATCCGAACCCGCAGCGATCCGCGATCACCACCATGGTGTCGTCGGTCTCTTCGAGCTGACGGCGCGCGGCCTCGGAACGGATGCGTTCCACGTAGGCCGACGGCGCCTCGCCGACTTCCGCGGTGAAGACCCGGGTGAAATGCCGTGGGCTCATCGCGGCCAGACGAGCCAGCTCGGGCACTCGGTGTGATCCGCCAGGCTTCGCCTCGATGGCCTCTTGCACATCGCGGATCGGCATGCGCTTGGCCCGCGGCATCCACACCGGGGCCGCGAATTGCGACTGCCCACCCGGACGGCGCAGATACAGAACAAGCCAGCGCGCCACCGTCTGCGCCACCTCCGCGCCGTGATCGTCTTCGACGAGGGCCAGCGCCAGATCGATACCCGCCGTCACCCCGGCCGCCGTCCACGTCTTGTCCGAGCTGCGTATGAAGATTGGGTCAGGATCTACTGTGACGCTTGGGAATTCACTAGCCAAGGTCTCGGCGATAGCCCAGTGGGTGGTGGCCCGGCAACCGTCGAGCAGACCGGCCTCGGCGGCCAGGAACGCACCGTTGCAGACGCTGACCACCCGTCGCGCGCAGCGTGCCGAAGCACGGATCCATTCCATGACGGCCGGATCCCGCTGAACCGCAGGCACGCCGACGCCGCCAGGCAAGACCAAGGTGTCGCATCCCGCACCGGGATCAGGCAGCGGTCGGGTGACCAACTCCATACCCGAACCGGTAGCGATCGGAGTGCCATTGCTCGACACCAGCGACACGTCGTAGCCGGGGGTACCGGTCAAGTACTGGGATGCGGTCGAGAAGACCTCATACGGCCCCACCAGGTCGAGGGCCTGAACTCCCGGAAAACCCAGAATCACCACCGAACGCGTCACGCCTCTTAGTGTTCGCCACCTGGGTAATGGCGTCCAGGTCGGGTATCCCACAAATTAGGACATCAGGAGCTCGGCAGCCACTGCTCCGCAGAAGCATCGAGCAGCCGCTGGTGATCCGCACGATTGACGCGCACGTAGGCATCGGCGAAGTCAGCGAAGGCCGCATCAGCCGTATTCGGATCGGCCCCCGCGCCGAGGTAGCCCGCGATCACCCCGGGTACACCCGATTGGGCGTGGGCACGCGCCAACGCCATCGCACACAGAGACCCGTACAGCGCCAGGTCGTTGGGATCCGTGAGACTGGCGATCTCCACCGATCCCTTCATATCGCGGAACTGCCGCACGTAGAAGCTGCCGCGACGCGTCGAGGACACGTAACCGAGGAAGGGATCACCGCTGGCCTGCATGATCCGCTGGCCCGCCACCACCCGGCGCCCATGATCCAGCCGTAACTCCTGCGGAAAATACGGCTCGATCACCGAGGCCGAAGCCTCCTTCATCTGCAGGAACAGCGGCGACCCATCGGCGTCGGTGAGCAGGGCGAGATAGCAACGGGTGCCCACACTTCCGACACCGACCACCCGCACCACGGCGTCCTCGAACTGATGGCATGCCAGCAGTGCTACGACGTCCTCGGGCACCGAACCGAAGTACTCCTCCACCATCGCGGCGGCTTCGGAGAAACCCACCTCCGGGACCCGGACCGCAATGTCCTGCTGCTCCACGATTCGGTAATGACCGTCGACGGTGGTCGCCGTCAGCTTCTTCAACGCACGATGCGAGGTGTTGCGGGAGGCCTTCGAGACCGTTTCGGTTGCCAGCTTGGACGCGCTCTTGGACAGTCGCGAGACCAGATCCAGCACCTCGAGCGCGGTCGTCTTGAGATAGAACCGCTCCAGGGCAGACAGCTGCGCCAATTCGCGCATCCGGGTGCGGTAGGCGGCGGCGGTCTTGGTGGCGCTGGCGCGCACCGCGTCGTCTGACATCCCGAATTCCTGGCCGAGAATCGCCACACTCGTGACCAGTCGTTTGACATCCCATTCCCACGGACCGATCGCGGTCTCGTCGAAATCGTTGACGTCGAACAGCAGCGCACGCTCACGCGAGGCGAAGAGCCCGAAGTTGGAAAGGTGTGCGTCACCGCAGATCTGAATCGGTACCCCGGTGGTTGCCGTGCCGGCAAGATCGGAGGCCATGACCGCGGCCGCCCCACGATAGAACGCGAACGGCGATTCCGACATGCGCTCGCGGCGCACCGGAACCAGCGACGGGATCCTGGACGTGTTCTGCGCGGCGAGCACCGCGATCGGATCCCGGTGCGGTTGATCGGGAAGTTCCGCGAGGCGTCGCCGCGGCATCTGGTCACGCAGCCCGCGGCCCAGAGCAAGCTGCTTGTCCCGGGGAAGTCGCCGCAAGTCCACTGGCGTCAGAGCGTCCATGGGGTGAAACCTACTGGGGCTGCACCTTGTCCTGGTCAGCCTCGCTCGCATCCTCCGCTGTGATCTCGTCCGACGTCCGGAACCGCACGAACACCGGAACGAGGAGCGCGGCAACGATCACCCCCACCACCACAAGCGCACCACCGCCGGCGGCGGCCGCCGTCGTACCCACGACCGCGGCGGCCGCACCGTGCGTGAAGTCGGCAACCCGCGGCCCTCCGGCCACCACCACCGTGAACACACCCTGCAAGCGGCCGCGCACATCGTCCGTCGCCACCGATTGCAGGATCGTTGTCCGGAAAGCCGCCGACACCATGTCGGCGATGCCGCCGATCACGAGGAACACCAGCGACAGCCACAGCAGCGGCGCGTGCGCGGTGAGCCCGAAACCCACCATCGCCAGCCCCCACACCACGATGCTGACCACCACCGCCAGACCCTGGCGGTCGATCCGATGGAACCAGCCGGAGAACACCCCGCCGATCACCGCACCCACCGATATCGCCGCCGACAGCAGCGCGATCACGGTGCCGCCGTCGGCTGGATCACCGAACCCCTCGTGGGCAATCTGCGGGAACAGGATGCGCGGCATCCCGAAGATCATGGCGATGAGGTCCACCACGAAAGACATCAGGACGATCTTGTGCCCGGCCAGATAGCGGAAACCCTCGAGGACGTCACGAAGGCCAGAAGTGTTGGCTTGCAGATCTTTTGATGCACTACTCGGCGGCATCCTGTGCAGCCGGACTGTCGCCCAGATCGGCGCCAAACACGCGATGGCGTCAATCAGATACAAGGTGGACAGATCCACCCACTTCAGCAGCACCCCGGCCAGCAGCGGCCCCGCGATGAACCCGAACTGCTGGACCGTCATGTTCAGCGCGTTGGCGGCCGGCAGCTGATCGAGCGGAAGCATCCGTGGAATCGCCGCGGCGCGCGTCGGTGAATTCACCGCGAAGAAGGCCTGCTGTACCGAGAGCAGGCACAGCACCACCCACACGTTGTCGACGGATAACGCGGCCTGCAGCCACAACAGCACCGAAGAAACACCCAGCCCGATGGCCGTAATGATCAGCAGGGTCCGTCGGTCCATCCGGTCCGCCAGCGCGCCGCCCCACAGTCCGAACACCACCAACGGCACCAAACCGAAAACGCCCGTCAGTCCCACGTACGCCGAACTGTGGGTAAGCGCATAGATCTGAACCGGGACCGCGAACAGCGTGAGCCCAGCGCCGATGACCGTGACGACCCCGGCCAGCCACAGACGCCGGAAATCGGCGTTGCGCAGAGGAGTGATGTCCGCAAAAAATCGACTCAGACCGCACCCGCTCCACTAGTCACCGGCCAACAGATACCGTAGCCGTCCAGGCTGGCTAACTTACCTGGACGGCTACGGGTTCACCGCGCCGGCTCGGATACTTCGTCAGATGGCGCGAGCACCGTGTCCGGCTCTGACTCGGACTGCGCTGGCTCCGCCGCGGGTTGTGCTTCCTGCGATTCGGATTCCGCATCCGGCAATTGCGCCACCAGGTACTCACCGAGCCCACCGATGGTCGGGTAGTCGAACACCGCCGTCGCGTTGATGGTGAACTTGCCGCCGAACTGGCTGTGCAGCCGGTTACGCAGCTCGATCGCCATCAGCGAATCCGTACCGAGGTCCAAGAACCGGCTCGTCGCGGCCGGCGGCTGCGCCAGGCGCAGGAAGTTCTGCACCTCGCGCTGCAGGAACTCGGTCACGAAACCAGCCCGCTGCGGCACCGGTATCTCCATCAGTTGCTTGAGCAACTCGCTGTCACCGGTCACCTCGCCCACGGCACTCGGCAACACGAGGTCCAGGATCGGCGGACGCGAACTGCCCAGCACCTTCGCCGCACGCTGCCAGTTGGCCTTGATGACGGTGGCCTGGCCCGTGCCGTTGGCAATGACCTCGGCCAGAGCCGCGAGTGCCGCCGAGGGATCCAGCGGAATCAAGCCCTGCGCACTGATGTTCGCGGTCGCCGCCTCCGAGGAGGCCATACCTCCCTGCCCCCAGGGCCCAAAGTTGACGCCGGTGGCGGGCAGACCCTGCGACCTGCGCCGCGCGATCAGACCGTCGAGCCACGCATTGGCCGTCGCGTAGTTGGACTGACCAGGCGAACCGAACAAGCTCGACACCGAGGAGGACACGATGAAGAAGTCCAGGTCCTCGTCCTTCGTCAGCCTGTCAAGGTAATCGGCACCGAACGCCTTGGGCGCCAAGGTGGTCCGGAACCGCTCCACGCTCTGCTGACCCAGCAGGGCGTCATCGAGCACGCCTGCCAGATGCGCGATGCCGCCGAGCGGGGGCAGCTCCGCCCGAATCCGCTCCAGCAGCTTCACAACCTCGGACTCCTCGCCGACATCGGCGGTGAAGACGTGGATGCGGGCCTTGGAGCGCTCGCTGATCTCCTCGATCAACCTTTGCGCGTCCACATCTGGAGCACGGCGGCTGGTCAGCACGATGTCGCCGGCACCGAGCTGAGCCAGATACGACGCGGTGTGCAGGCCGATCGCGCCCAGTCCACCAGTGATCAGATAGGTCCGATCCTGCTGTGGTGCCAGTGGATTCGGCATCTGGCACACGATCTTGCCGATATGGCGGGCCTGCTGCATGCGGCGGAACGCCGTCCTGGCCTCCGTCAGCGGGTAGATCTCGGCGGGCAGTGGTGTCCACTCCCCCTTGGCCAAACCGTCCGAAACCTCCGTCAGCAAGCCCCGAATACGTTCGGGCTCTTGGAACATCACCGTGTCCAGCGCGACGATCTCGTAGGCGATATCTGGGCGGGCCTCGGCCATCTGCTCCGAAGTCCAGATATCACGCTTGGCGATCTCGGCGAAACGGCCGTTCTTGGCGGTGGCCCGCACGGTCGCCTCGACAAACCCTTCGCTGGTGAGGCTGTTGAGCACCACGTCAACGCCGTGCCCATCGGTGTCGGCGAGGATCTGGTCGGCGAAATCGGTTGTACGCGAGTCATACACATACTTCACGCCGAGCTTGCGCACGGTCGCCCGCTTGAAGGTGCTCGCTGTGGCATAAACCTCGGCACCGCACTGTTGCGCCATTTGTATCGCAGCCAATCCCACACCACCACTGGCCGCGTGGATGAGCACACGATCGCCGGGCTTCAGCTGCGCCCAGTCGAAGGCGAGCCGAACCGTCAGCGCCGCAGCGGGAATCGTGGCGGCCTCGACCGCACTAATCCCGTCCGGAATCGGCGCCAGGAACTGAGCCGGTGCGTTGAACCGGCTGGCGAAGGCACCCTGCATGGAGCCATAGACCCGCTGACCCACCGCGACCTCGGTAACACCCTCACCCAATTGCGTGACGACACCGGCGAAGTCACCGCCAATCGGGCCCGGGTCACCCGGGTACAGACCCAGCACGTTGAGCACGTCACGGAAGTTGAGACCGGCGGCCTCCACCCGCACCTGCACGTAGCCCTCGTCCGGCGCCTCGACCTCCTTCTCGGTGATCCGCAGGTTGTCGATGGCACCCCGTTCGGTGGGCAACAGGGCGTAGTCGCTCCCGCGCGGCACCGTGAGATTGCCGCTGCGTGACCACGGCAACAACCGCGAGGCGAGCAGCTTGCCCTGCCGCACAGCAATTTCGGGCTCCTCGACCGGCGTAACCAATAGATTCGCCAGCGCCTGTACAGCCTCGGGTGAGCCGTCACCATCAACGAGCTTGGCGCGCAGCGCCGGTTCCTCGTTGATGGTGGTGCGCCCGAATCCCCACAGGGAGGCCTGCACCGGATCAACCGGCTCGCCCGACTCGGTGGCCACGGCGCGCTCGGTGACGATCCAGAGACCGTCGGGAAGTTTCACGCCATTTTGTGCGCCGTTCTGCACCGTATGCACAGCACTGAGCAGGTTGGCGATCTCGGTCTCCAGACGCGCGATCTCATCGGTGCTCGACTCCTGCGCACCCGGTGCGGCGGCACGCCAGACGACACCGGAGAACGGCACGCCGCGCTCCTTGGCCTCTGCCAGCACCTGTCCGAGAAGTTCCGGATTACTCGTCCGATCGAACGGGATGCAGCCCGGCACCCTGGCGGCCAGCTCGTCGAACCCTGCGATCAGCCAGGTACCGCTTGCCGTCGCGGTGCCGTCCTCCGCGGCGGCTGGCACCGGAACCTCGTGCCAGCCAAGGGTGTACAGCAGACGGGTGGCATCGCCGCCCAGCCCACGCAGCAATGCCTCGCGCGGCGCACGTTTCACCGTGAACTCGCGAATCCCACCGAGGTGACGTCCATCGCGATCGAGGTAATCGAGATCGAAGACCTGGGTCTCGCTGTCCAGCGCGCTCTCATGCCACCGGGCCCGGCAGTAGAAGCGCCGTGGCATCTTTTCCTTCAATGTCACCTGGCCGTACCGCAAGGGCAGGAACAGGTCGTTGATGCCCTGCTCAGCCGCGAGCAGGGCCGGGAACGCCGGGAAGGCCACACCGGTGCACAGATCCATCAGCACCGGGTGCATCGGCTCGGTACCGAGCTGTTCTGCGAGTTCCTCACCGACGAGGACGTCGCCGATGGCCTCACCCTGACCAAGCCAGAGTGACTTCAGAGAGCCGGACCAGGTTGGGCCCCAGGACAGTTCCAGATCAGCGAAGGTTTCGAACAGCTCGTTCGGACGCATGCGCTCCATCCGCTCTATGGCCGCGTCAACCGGCTCGGCCTCCGAGGACTGGCCGGCCGCATCGTCGGCGCTGTCATCGATACCCGGCACGACGGTGCCTTCGGCGTTCAGTGACCAGTCAACATCGCGTTCGCCATAGGGACGGCTGTGAACCTGGAACTTCGACCCACTGCCATCCTCCAGGGGATGCAGCGTCAGCTGCACCTCACGAGAGCTCTTCTCCGGCAAAATAATCGGCTCGTAGAAGAACACATCCTTGGCCCGTGCCGGAGTGCCGACGGCCGCCAGGGCCATCGCGGCATACGTTGCGCCGGGTACGACGACGGTGCCGTAGATAACGTGGTCGGACAGCCAGGGCTGCGACCTGACCGACAACCGGCTGATGTAGACAGAATCGCCGGAGGCCAGGTCCTCACCTCGACCCAGGATGCCCGCGGACAAGCCGCCCCCGCCTTCGATGGCGGCGCCGGACGACTTCGGCCAGAAGCGGCGGCGCTGGAAGGGATAGGTCGGCAGTTCCAGCGTGTTACGCGGGTGGCGCCGCAGCGCGGCGAAATTGGGCCGATGACCGCCGACGTACGCCGCGGCCAGCGCCTCGGCGATCTGGCGTCGGTCGCCAACACCCTTGCGCAGCGAGACAATCGCCCGCGGAGCGGCCAAGTGCTCCGGCCAGACCTGCACCGCGGCGCCGGTCAGCACCGGCTGCGGGCCAATCTCCATCAGCACCGAGCAACCCAGCGCGGCCACGGTGCGCACACTCTCGGCGAACTGCACCGGCTGACGGGAATGCCGTCGCCAGTACTGGGCGTCGATCGGGGTCTGTGCCGTCAGCACCGCACCCGTGCGGTTGCACACCAGCGGCAACGTGGGAGTCGCGAACTGTACTTGCGCTGCGTACGACTCGAATTCGTCGAGGACGGGGTCCAGCAGCTCGGAATGGAACGCATGGCTGGTCTCCAGCCAGGTGCACCGGATTCCCTCCTCCTCGAAGCGCGCGACCGCCTGTTCCACATCCTCGCCCGGACCCGACAGCACGGTGTTCGGTCCGTTGTAGGCGCCCACCGACACACGCGGAAAATCACTCGCGATCTGTTCGACATGCTTGGCGTCGCTGAAGACGGCCACCATGCGCCCGCCCGCGGGCAGACTTCCGAAGAGCCTGCCGCGCTCGGCGATCAGTCGCGCACCGTCCTCCAGACTGAACACTCCGGCGACGCATGCGGCCGCGTACTGGCCAACACTGTGGCCCAGCACCACGTCGGGCTCAATGCCCCACGACTGCCACAGCCGGGCCAGACCCATCTCTACGGCGAAGATGGCCGGCTGCGCGAATGACGTGTGCCGCAGCACCTTCCCGGCTTCTCCGCCCGTTTCGCGATCGGTGGCGAACATCACCTCCAGCAAGGGGCGCTCGACGATGTCCTTGACGGCTTCCGCGCAGCGTGTGACGGTCTCGGCGAAAACCGGCTCTGCGTCGAACAACTCACGCGCCATACCGGGATATTGACTGCCCTGTCCGGTGAACAGCCAGGCCGTTGTCGGATGGTTCGTGTGTTCGCCACGAACCACACCGGGGCGCAGCCGGTTCTGAACCAACTCGGCCAGCCCCTCGCGCGCGGACTCCACCGAGTCCACGACGAGAGCGGCACGATGTTCGAAGTGCGACCGCCCACTCCCCGCGGTGAGGCAGACATCCTCGATGTCGACCTCTGGATGGGCGCTCAACCAGGACTCATAACGCTGCGCCACCGCGGCCAGCGCCTCCGGCGACCTGGCGGACAACGGGAGGACGTTCACCTTGTCGCCCTGAACTTCTGGTGTAGCGGCGGTGCCGTCGGGGCCACCTTCATCCGTCACCACTGCCCGTCGCGGTGCCTCCTCGATGAGCACGTGGGCATTGGTGCCGGTGAATCCGAACGAGCTCACCCCGGCGCGCCGTGGCCGACCGTTGGGCTCCCATGGAATGGCCTTGTCCACCACCCGAACTGGCAGCGACTCCCACGGGATGTGCGGGGACGGCTTTTCGAAGTGCAGACTCTGCGGCAGCACCCCGTTTTGGAGCGAGAGCACCACCTTGATGAGACCTGCTGCACCGGAAGCCGATTCGGTGTGGCCGATGTTGGATTTGACCGAGCCCATCAGCAGCGGCCGGTCTGCCTCGCGCGAGCCACCGTAGGCCGCAGCCGCCGCCTGCACCTCGATCGGATCACCCAGCGGGGTGCCCGTTCCATGCGCCTCAAGGTAATCGACGTCCCCGCCCGCCAGACCGGCACGCGCAAGGACCGTTCCGATGAGTCGTTGCTGCGCCCCTCCGTTGGGAACGGTCAGTCCGCTGGATGCGCCGTCCTGGTTCACCGCGCTACCCGGAATCACGGCCAGGACCCGGTCCCCGTCGCGCTCCGCATCGCTCAATCTCTTGAGCACAAGAATCCCGCAGCCTTCACTGCGCACATAGCCGTCGGCGGACGCATCGAACGTCTTGCAGCGACCGACCGGTGAAAGCATCCTGGCGCGCGAGGCGGCAATGACTGTCACCGGGCTCAACAGAACGTTCACACCACCGGCAACCGCCAGATCGCAATCACCGGAGTGCAGGGCCTGCACGGCCTGGTGGACCGCCACCAACGCCGAGCTGCACGCGGTGTCCACTGCCACCGCGGGTCCCTCGAATCCCAGCGCGAACGCAACACGTCCCGATATCGCGTTGAGCGCGTTACCGGTGATGAAGTAGGGCTCAATCTTGTCGATCGATTCCGACGACAGCAGGTGCGCGTACTCGTTGGCACCTACGCCCGCGAAGATGCCGGTTCGGCTGCCGCGCAACGCGGCCGGCGAGTATCCGGCGCGTTCCAAGCCCTCCCATACCGTTTCGAGCATCAGTCGCTGCTGCGGCTCGATCCAGACGGCCTCACGCGGGGAAATGCCGAAGAACTCGGGATCGAATCCATCGATACCGTCCAGGAATCCGCCGAAGCGTGTGTACGTCTTGCCGGCGGTCTCCGGATCCGGGTCATAGAACTCGTCGATGTCGAAGCGGTCCTCGGGCACCTCACGAATCGCGTCGACGCCTCCGGAAAGCACCTCCCAGAAGGCCTCCGGATCCGGCGCGCCGGGGAATCGGCATGACACCGAGACGATCGCGATCGGCTCGTCGGTGCGATCCGTGACAGCCGATACCTGTTGTGACGCCGGCTTGGCTTGTTCGCTGAGGCCCAGCACCTCGCCGAGCAGATAGTCGGCAACATCGGAAATACGCGGATGATCCATCACCAGGGTGACCGGAATCTCCTTGCCCACACCCTGTTCCATGCGTTGGCGCAGTTCGACGGCCATCAGGGAATCCATGCCGAGATCGAAGAACCCCGCGTCCTCACGGATCTCCGAGACGTCCACGCGCGTCACCTCGGCCACCGCATCGCGCAGGTAGTCCGTCAGAAGCTTCTTGCGCTGCTGTACCGGAGCGCCCGCAAGCCGTTCGACCAGCTGCGTCGTACCCGACTGGGCGACACCCTGAGATGTGGCCAGATGCGAGGGCACCTCACGCTCCAGCTCCGCCAGGAATGCTCGCCTCCCGGCCTGCTGGTAGAGCGGTAGGAAACGGGCCCAGTCGATGCGGGCGACGACGCCCTGCGCCCCACCGTTCGATTGGGAAGCCGCCACCACATCCGCCAAGCCGGCCAGCGCATCGGACGGGGACAACGTCTTGATTCCACGTTGTTCCAGTCGCGCCCGGGATTCCGCGTCGGCCATGCCTGCCGTCCACGGACCGAAGTTGACACTGGTCCCCGCGACGCCCTGTTCACGCAGACGCCAGGCAAGTCCATCGACGAAGGCATTGGCCGCGCTGTACGCGGTCTGGCCAAAGCCACCCCACACCGAGGCGATGGAGGAGGTGCTGATGAAGAAGTCGAGCTTCAGATCGGCCGCCGCTTCGCTCAGATGCCAGGCGCCCCAGACCTTGCCGGCGAAGACACGATCTACCTCGGTGTCGTCGAGATCACTGAGCGGGGTGGTGCCGATCTCCCCCGCGGCATGGACGATGCCCGCCAGCGGCGGCAACTCGGCCTGCACGCCTGCCAGCAGGCGTGCCACGTCATGTGCGTCCGCGACATCGGCGGTGACCACCCGGACCTCGCAGCCGTGCTGCGCACCCAGTGCGTCGATGCGCTGCTGTGCCGCCTCGTTCGGTTCGCGCCGACTGGTCAGCACCAGATTCTTGGCGCCGCACGCGGCCAGGTACCCGGCGATCTCCAGCCCGATCGAACCCAACCCGCCGGTGACCAAGTAGGTTCCGTTGTCGCGGATTTCCAGCGGAGTACCGCTGGGCAGATTCTCCCGCCGCACGAGCCGGGGAACGTAGACCGACTGATCGCGCAATGCGATCTGGTCCTCCCTGGCTGCGGCATCGCTCGATGCGGAAGCTCGGCTGATGAACTGTGACCATTCGGCAGCACTGGCATCGGCCAGATCAGCAAGTCCACCCCACACTTGTGGAAGCTCAAGGGCTGCCGCACGGCCGAATCCCCACAGGGCACTCTGTTCTGGCGCCACGGTGTCGGTATCGGTGATTCGCTGGGCGCCACGGGTTATCACCCAGATGGGTGCCCGCAGTTCAGCAGCCGCTGCCGCGCGGAAGAGCCGTCGCGTTCCGCCCAGTATCTGGTGTTGTATCCGCAGCAACGACCGCGCCGAGGAGGTACCGCCATCGAGGGCCGCGACATGCACGATGCGGAGCGCGGAATCGCCTGATACCGCGGAACGGAACGCGTCGGCAAGCTGCTGCTCGTCGGGGTCGGACGTCGGCAACCCGAGAACCCGGTACTGCTGTCCACGTGCGGTGAGCGCATCAACCAGCGGCGCGGCCGCACCGGTTACATCTCCGACGAGAAGCCAGGTGGTAGCCGTGCTGGTATCCGCACCCGCGAGCGGCGTGGGCGACTTGTCCCACCGGAACTGGTAGCGAGCATCCGCGATCGTCTGCGTGGTGCGTTGCTGGTTATGTTGTGCCGCAAGCTTTGTGAGGACAGCCAGAGTCTGCTGGTCGCCGCTTGTACCACCAAGCAGGTTCGCGAGTTCCTCGATCTTTCCGTCCTCGAGCAGACGGACGGCCTCGGTGCGCGGCCCGGAAGCCGGCTGTTGCTGGTTCGTGGCCTCGCGGTTGTCGGCGTTTCGCTTATCACTGAACCAGTACTGGCGATGCTCGAACGGATAGGTGGGCAGGTCGAGCTTTCGCGCGTGGCCGTGCCGGAACGCACCGAAATCGGGCAGGTGCCCCAGGACGTACGCGTCGGCAGCGGCTTCGGTGATCTGCCTGTGGTCCGCGGTGTTTCGACGCAAGGAGGCGATCGCCCGCGGCGCGGTGGCCGGGTCGGGCCAGGCGCGGAGCGCGGCGGCGGTGAGTACCGGTTGTGGGCCGATCTCGAACAGCACCTTGCAATTCATGTCGGCGAGGGTGCGCACGCTCTTGGCGAACTCCACCGGTTGGCGTGCGTGCCTGCGCCAGTACGCACCGTCCAGTTTCACGCTTCTGCCCAGCGCGGTGCCCGTGCGGTTGTCGATCAGGATGCGTTGTGGTGTCTTGTAATTGAACCTGCCGGCATACGCCTCGAACTCGTCGAGGATCGGGTCGAGCAAGGCCGAGTGGAACGCATGACTGGTCTCCAGGAAGTCACACCGAATGCCCTCGGCGACCAGCCCCGCCACCGCCTTTTCCAGATCCTGTGCAGGACCTGACAATACGGTGTTGGCACCGTTGTAAGCGGCAACCGACAGACTGGGGAAATCGTCAGTCAGGCTCTCCACTCGCTCGGCGGCGGCGAATATCGCTGCCATCCGCCCGCCGGCGGGCAAGCTGCCGAACAAGCGGCCGCGCTCGGCCATCAGCGCAGCGCCGTCCTCGAGGCTGAACACGCCCGCGACGCAGGCTGCCGCGTACTGGCCAACGCTGTGACCCAGCACCACATCCGGCTCGAAGCCCCACGATTGCCAGAGCCGAGCCAAGCCCATCTCCACTGCGAACAAGGCGGGCTGTGCATAGGCGGTCTGCCGCAGCGTCGCCTCGGCATCTGGACCGTCTACATCGAAAATGACATCCAATAACGGCTTTTCGAGAACATCGGCCACCACCGCCGCGCAACGCTTCAGCGTCTCGGCGAACACCGGCTCGGTGTCGAACAGCTCACGGGCCATGCCCGGGTACTGGCTGCCCTGGCCGGTGAACAGCCACGCTGTCTTGGGCGTGTCATGGGATTCTCCACGCCCCAGGCCCGGGGCAGGGCGGTCATCGGCGACGGCGCCGAGCAGCTCCACGGCGGCTTCACGGGAATTGACCACCAGCGCGGCGCGGTGCTCCAAATGTGCGCGCCCCACTCCGGCGGTGAAGCACAGGTCCGCCAACGTAGCCTCGGGGTGCCCGTTCAGCCAGCTGCGGTATTGATCGGCGATCTGCACCAACGCGGCGGGTGTGCGCGCCGACAGCGGCAGAATGCTGAACCGGTCCCCCGTCGACTCCGGCTCTTCGGCCGTTTCGATCTCGGCCGCTACCGGAGCCTCTTCGAGAATGACGTGAGCATTGGTTCCGGCGAACCCGAACGAGCTAACTCCCGCAATACGTGGGCGCCCGTTGCGCTCCCACGCGGTGGCCTCCTTGACGACCTCCACCGGGAGCCTGTCCCAGGGGATGTGCGGCGACGGATTCTGAAAGTTGCGGTGCTGCGGCAACAATTCGTTCTCGAGTGACAGCACGACCTTGATGACGCCCGCGATACCCGCGGCCGCCTCCAGATGTCCGATGTTCGTCTTCGCTGAGCCGATCAACAACGGATCGTTCGCCGCACGGCCGATGCCGTAGGCCGCGCCAGCGGCCTGGGCCTCAATCGGATCGCCCAGCGATGTTCCGGTGCCGTGCGCCTCCAGATATCCGACGTCACTCGGCACGACACCGGCACGCTTGAGCGCATCGGCGATAACACGCTGCTGAGCAACGCCATTGGGCACCGTCAACCCGCCCGATGCACCGTCCTGGTTAATCGCACTGCCCCTGATCACGGCCCGGATGCGATCACCGTCGCGGATCGCATCCTCAAGGCGCTTGATGACGATGACGCCGGATCCCTCACCACGCACGTAGCCGTCCGCGGCCGCGTCGAATGTCTTGCACTTGCCGTCGGGCGCCAGCATGTGCGCATGCGAGAACGTGATCATTGTGGCCGGGGTCAGCAGGACATTCGCACCGCCGGCCAGCGCGAGATCGCACTCTCCGAGTTGAAGTGCTTGGCACGCTTGATGAATTGCTACCAATGACGAGCTGCACGCCGTATCGACGGCAACCGAGGGTCCCTGCAACCCCAGCCGGTAGCTGATGCGGCCGGCGGCCGCGGCATTGGAGGTGCCGATGGCCATGTAGGCCTCGATCTCCGGAAAAGTCAGCTCATCGGACGCCATTCCCAGGTAGTCATGGGTGGCCAAACCAACGAACACGCCGGCGTTGGTCTCGGCCAAATCCGTTGGGGCGATTCCGGAATGCTCCACTGCACGCCATGCCATCTCCAGCAACAGTCGGTGCTGCGGATCCATCAGCCTGACCTCGCGCGTCGACATACCGAAGAACGGCGCGTCAAACCCCGTCACGTCATCGACGAAGCCGGCACGACGGGTTACGACCTTGCCGGGAGCTCCGGGTTCAGAGTCAAAGAATTCATCGGCATCCCACCGGTCAGCGGGTACCTCCGATATCGCGTCACGGCCTTCACGCAGCACGTCCCAGAACTCGTCCGCGTTGGCGGCACCGGGAAAACGCGCTGCATATCCGATGATTGCAAAACGTGGGGCGGGATTGATCGGATGGTCAGCGGATTCCATGCTGTGGCCTCCTTGCGTCGGCGGGTGGGGAGAGTGGCCCTCGACATCGTCGGACCAAGAATGTGACTCTGGACATCGGCGGGTGCGAACGCGACTCTAGCCGAACAAGTATCGTGCGCACTGTTGTTCCCAAACTTCGTGGTAACTAGGACAGTAAGTTCTAGTTATTCCCGGTATGCCATGTGGCGCATGGGGTTTCCGGGTCTTGGCCGACCGCGCGTTGTGCGGTCAAACCGAGGGTATGTTGGGCCACCGACGAGAGATGCCGGAGCGGGGCCGGCCGAGCGAGAGGACGGCGCTTTGCGCATTGGCACGATAACTGTTGGCGCACTTGACGAATGGACGTTGAGCCCCGGCTCCGTCACCTCGTGGCACCCCACCCCAGCCGCGGCCGAGAACGCCCGGCAAGCACCTGTGAGTTTGGTGCCAGTCAGCTACATGCAGAGCCAACATCTGCGAAATTACTACGAACGGAACGAAGCTGGCCTAAACTTCTCGCGCCAAATAATCGCCAGCTGCGATGTCGCGGGCCAGTGCGACATCGCCGCGATGGACCATGCCCTCAACGCATACCTGCGTAGGCATGACACCTTCCGCAGCTGGTTCGAGCGCGCCGAGGACGGGACGTTCGTACGGCACTCCATCAGCGATCCAAGCGAAATCGAGTTCGCGCCTGTAACACAAGGGCATATGACGGTCGATGAGATACGCAGCCACGTCATCGACATACCGAGCCCACTGGAATGGGGATGCTTCACCTTTGGAATCATCCAGAGCGAGAACCACTTCACGTTCTTCGCTGCCATGGACCACGTGCATGGTGATGCGACGTTGATTGGCACCACCATGATGGAAGCCAACGGAATGTACTCCGCGCTGAGCGGAGGCGGGCAGGCCCTCACGCTTCCCGATGCCGGCAGCTTCGACGACTTCTGTACTCGCGAGCGCGAGTTCACATCGGCATTAACCCTGGATTCGCCCGGGGTACGCGCGTGGATCGACTTTGCCGAGAACAACAATGGGACGTTTCCCGAGTTCCCGCTTCCACTGGGCAACCCGGCCGAAGCGACCACCAGCACCATGACCTCCCTGTCGCTGATGAGCCCGGAGCAGACGGACCGATTCGAGTCCGCCTGCTCGACTGCCGGCTCACGGTTCGTCGGTGGTCTCTTCGCCTGCCTCGGCCTGGTCGAGCACGAATTCACCGGGGCGGTCACCTATTACGGTCTGACTCCGAGGGATTCACGCACAGCTAGCGACAATTTCATGACGCAAGGCTGGTTTACCGGCCTGATCCCGATCACCGTTCCGATCGCGGCAACCTCTTTCAACGATGCGGCGTACGCCGCACAGACCGCCTTCGATTCGAGTCTGGACATGTCCCGGGTGCCGTACTACCGGGTCCTGGAATTGGCGCCGTGGCTGAAGTGGCCGGAACCGAACTTTCCGGTGTCGAACTTCTTCCACGGTGGCGCCGCTCCGCTCAACGCCATCCTCGCGGCGGGCGAGCTGGGGCTTGCCGACAACATCGGCATCTATCCGGACGGCCGATTCTCCTACCAGTTGACCATCTACATATTCCGGTACGGGGAAGGGACAGCGATGGCGATCATGCATCCCGATAACCCGATCGCCGAGAAGTCGGCGCTGCGCTACATGGAGGCCATGAAGTCGGTGTGCGGGCGAGTCGCGGACAGCGGTCACTGGGGACGCGTCGCGTAGCTTGAGCGACATCAGAATGAGGGTGAGGAAGATATGCGGCGGCTAGCCGATCTCGTGGTGCGATGGCCATGGGCGGTGATAGGCGCCTGGGTGGCGCTGGCCATCGCCCTGCCGCTGACCTTCCCCTCACTGACCGAAATGGCGGAGAAGCATCCGCTCGCCATTTTGCCGGCCGATGCTCCGTCGAGCGTGGCCGCCAAGAAGATGACCGAGGCGTTTCACGAATCGAGCAATGACGACCTGCTCCTGGTCGTGTTCATCAACGAGAACGGACTGGGACCCGAGGATGCCACGACCTACCGCAAGGTGGTGGATGCGGTACGACACGACCTGACCAGCGTCGTGTCGGTCCAGGACTTCATCGGCACACCCGAGCTGCGAAAGTTCCTGACGAGTCAGGACAACAAAACCTGGATCCTGCCGATCGGCCTTGCGGGCGAGTTGGGTACGCCCAAGGCCTTCGACTCGTACAACCGGGTGACCGGCCTCATCCAGCGCAGCGCCCAGGGCAGTCCGACGACCGTGCACATCACCGGTCCGGCGGCCACGGTCGCCGACCTCACCGTCGCAGGACAACAGGACCGGCTACCGATCGAACTCGCGATCGCCATCTTGGTGCTCGCGGTGCTGCTGCTGGTCTATCGCAGCGCACTGACGATGATGCTTCCACTGGTGACAATCGGGTCCTCGCTGGTGATCGCGCAGTCCGTGGTGGCGGCCTACTCGCAGCTGACCGGGGCCGGCGTCTCAAACCAGTCCATCGTGTTCCTCAGCGCGATCCTGGCCGGCGCGGGCACCGACTATGCGGTCTTCCTCATCAGTCGCTATCACGACTATCTGCGGGCGGGTAAGACCTACGACCAGGCGGTCCGCGCCGCGATGATGTCGATCGGAAAGGTGATCACCGCGTCCGCCACGACGGTGGGTATCACCTTCTTGCTCTTGAGCTTTGCCAAGATGGGCGTCTTCCAGACGGTCGGAGTGTCGTCGGCCATCGGGATCGGTGTCGCGTACCTGTCCGGAATGACCCTGCTGCCCGCAATCCTGGTACTAGCCGGACCACGCGGCTGGGTCAGGCCGCGGCGCGAACTCACTGCGCAGTTCTGGCGGCGGTCCGGCATACGTATCGTTCGTCGTCCGATTCCACATCTGGTGGCCAGTGTGGTGGTCCTGGCCCTGCTGGGGAGCTGCGCCCTGCTGGCGCGCTACAACTACGACGACCGCAAGGCCGTGTCGCCGTCGGCACCCAGTTCGGTCGGGTACACCGCGCTGGAACGGCACTTCCCGCTCAGCCAGTCCATTCCCGAATACATCCTCATCCAGTCGCCGCGTGACCTGCGCACCCCACAGGCTCTCGCCGATTTGGAACAGATGGCGTCCCGCATCGCTCAGCTCCCCGACGTCGGCCTGGTCAGCGGCGTCACCCGCCCGCTCGGCGAGGTGCCACCCGAGTTCAGAGCCACCTATCAGGCAGGGCTCGTCGGCACCCGGCTGGCCGACGGCTCCAACCAGATCAGCCAGCGCAGCAGCGACCTCAACCGGCTCACCGCCGGCGCCAACACCTTGGCCGGCAGCCTCGGCGACCTGCGCACCCAGCTCAACAAGATCGTCCCCGGTCTGCAGAGCCTGCTCGACGCGTCCAACTCGCTGAAGACCAAATCGGGCGGCGACGAACTGGTGCGGAATGTGGACAACGCCGCCAAGCTCGTCGATGCCATCAACGCGCTTGCCAATGACATGGGATGGAACTTCTCCGCCGCAAAGGACATGTTCGCGTGGATCAACCCGGTGCTGAACGCATTACAGGCCAACCCGGTCTGCGATGCCGATGTCTCTTGCGCCACCACCCGCGGCCAGTTCGAGCGACTCGTCGGCGAACGCAACAGCGGACGCCTCGACGAAATCAATCAGCTCGCTCATCAGCTCGGGAATTCACCGGGCAACAAAGCAACACTTTCCGCGACGGTAACCAAGCTCAACGCCTCGCTCATGAGCGTCATGAACGGGCTGCAGGCCATGGGCCTGGACAAGCCCGGCGGTCCGCAAGCCGGACTCAACCAGCTGCGGCAGGGGGCCGACCGCCTGGCCGGCGGTAGCCAGCAGGTGGCCGGCGGTGTGGATCAGCTCGTCGGGCAGATCAAGGTGATCGTCAACGGACTCAACCAGGCGTCGGCCTTCCTGCTGACAATGAAGACCAATGCCGCGGACCCGTCGCAAGCGGGATTCAACATTCCCGCCGAAGTGCTGAACAATCCGGACTTCCAAAGAGCGGCCAAGGCGTTCATCTCACCGGACGGCCATTCCGTGCGGTACCTCGTTCAGACGAAGCTCAACCCGTTCAGCCCCGAGGCGATGGACCAGGTCAACCAAATCAGCGATGTCGCCAAGGGTGCTCAGCCCAACACCACGCTGGCCGATGCCACGATTTCGATGGGCGGGTTTCCGACTGCCCTGCGCGACACGCGCGACTACTACCAGCACGACATCCAGTTCATCATCGCGGCGACACTCATCGTCGTGCTGCTGACACTGATGGTGTTGCTGCGGGCGATCGTGGCGCCCCTGTATCTCGTCGGGTCGGTGGTGCTGTCGTATTTCGCGGCCATCGGTATCGGGGTGCTCACGTTCCAATTCCTGCTCGGCCAGCAGTTGCATTGGACGGTGCCGCCTTTGGCCTTCGTTGTGCTGGTCGCGGTGGGCGCCGACTACAACATGCTCTTCGTGTCACGAATGCGGGACGAGTCGACAAACAGTGTGCGCTACGGGATCATCCGCGCCCTGAATTCCACAGGTGGCGTGATCACCGCGGCCGGGTTGATCTTCGCTGCGTCGGTCGGTGGCCTGCTGTTCTCTAGCATTGGAATCGTGGTCCAGGGCGGCTTCGTGATCGGCGTGGGAATTCTGTTGGACACCTTCGTCGTCCGGACCATCACCGTGCCCGCCATCGCGGCGTTGGTGGGCTGGGCCAACTGGTGGCCGTCACGGGTCAGCAAGCGCCAAAGACCATCGGTGGCGTCACCGCCACCCGCAGCACCCGCGACGCAGGCGGGCTAGCACCAGAAATGTATGTGACACTGAAAATGAAGCCGAGCGGTCAGGAGCACGGATGAAAGACCTCCTCGCAGGAGCGGCCCTGCTGGTAGTCGCCAGCATGACAGGCTGTTTTGGCATCCCGTCCGCTGTTGCCGATGACCCACAGGTGCCCGGACCGCCTATCCCCCGAATCGCGGCAGACGGGACGGCGATGGCCGCGCCGGTATCGCCGGATCGGACCGCATATGCCCTGGGCGGTGCGCACGTGCTCGGCATCCCCTACGACGAGTACATCCGGATGACCGGCAAGGACTGGTTCCCGGGCATGAAGCGGGAAAACATCTGGTACCCCGCTGGGCAGGTCCAGGGTCACACCCTGGAGCGCCTGTTCCCCGGCATCGGTCCGGTCGGGGAGAAGATCATGCCCGGCCTGGGTCTGGACGGCCCCAGCATCGGCGAGTCGATCGACGTCGGCGAACCCAACCTCGAAAACGCCATTCGCACAGGCGGTCCCGGCACCGCGATGGGTCTATCCGAGGGAGCGCTCGTACTCAACGCCGTTAAGTCAGCGCTGGCAAGCGATCCGACCGCGCCGGCGCCGGACTCACTGACGTTCGCGACGTTCGGCGATCCGGTCGCGCGGCACCCGTTCGGTGAGAGCTTCCTGACGCAGAACTTCGCACCCGGATCGGTGGTGCCGTTCATGGACTACACCGTGCCGGCTCCGGTCGAAAGCCAGTACCACACCGACCAATTCATCTCCGCGTACGACAGCATCGCGGACTGGCCGGACCGGCCGGACAACCTGTTTGCGGTTGCCAATGCCATCGCGGGTCTGGCCACCGGCCATACGGCGATTGCCTTCACCAATCCGAAAATGGTTCCGCCGCAGAACATCCGGACGGAAGTTAACTCCCGGGGAGGAACGACAACGACGTACTTCATCCCCGAACAGCACCTTCCTCTGGTGCTGGGTTTCAAATACCTCGGAGTTCCCGAGGAGACGCTGAACAGGCTCGACGCAATACTGCAGCCTCGAGTGGATGCGGGCTACTCCCGTAACGATGACCCGGCGACGGCGCCGATCGCGGTGGACCCGGTGCGCGGTTTTGACCCCGCCAAGGTCACGGCGCCGGCCTCACAAGCGACATTCGGCGGCGGTGCCGATCCGCTTTCACAGATCACCAGCGGCGCTCTCGCCGTGCTGGGCAACGGCACACGCTCAGCCCCTCCCAATTAGTACGGACGTGACACCATGACACCTTCAACCCAGTCATCCATCCTGTCGATGCTGCACGGCCGGGCGAGCCTGCGCCCGGATGACATCGCGTTCACCTTTACCGACTACAGCCACAGCCCAACGGGCGTCGCCGAAAGCCTCACCTGGTCACAGTTGTCGCGTCGTACCTTCAACGTGGCTCGCGAACTCAGCCAGCACGCGGCAGCCGGCGACAGGGCGCTCATCCTGGCTCCACAAAGCCTCGAGTACATCCTGGCCTTCCTGGGGTCCATGCAAGCCGGGCTGATCGCCGTGCCGCTCCCGCTGCCACACCGCGGTTCGAGCCTTGACCGAGTGAGTGCCGTCTTCGATGACACCTCGCCCTCGGTGGTTCTCACGACCTCGGCGGTTGCCTCAGATGTGGGCGACTATGTCGACCAGTCGCGCCTCGAGATCGCCCCCAAGATCATCGAGATCGACACGCTGCGGCTCGACATCGACGGCGGGCCGAGCACCGTTCCGGCCGACGTACCGGACATCGCGTACCTGCAGTACAGCTCGGGTTCGACCCGAACACCCACCGGCGTCGTACTGTCCCACCGCAATCTTCAGTCGAATTTCGAGCAGTTGATGCGCAGCTTCTTCGTGGACACCGGTTCCAGGATTCCGGCGGATGCCACCATCGTGTCCTGGCTGCCCTTCTATCACGACATGGGTCTGGTGCTGGGTGTCTGCGCCCCGATCCTGGGCGGCTACCACGCCGACTTGACCAGCCCGATCGCATTCTTGGAAAGCCCTTCGCGGTGGGTGCGAGCACTGGCCAAGAACCCACACGCGTGGTCCTCGGCACCCAACTTCGCTTTTGATTTGGCGGCCCGCAAGACGACCGATGCCGACCTGGCCGGGCTCGATCTAGGCGGAGTTCTCGGCATCATCAGCGGCGCCGAACGCGTCGAGCAGGCCACCTTGCGGCGCTTCGTCGATCGGTTCGCGCACTTCAACTTCCAGGACCACATGATGCGCCCCTCCTATGGGCTGGCGGAGGCCACCGTCTTCGTGGCCTCGGGCACCTGGAGCGAGACCGAGCCTGCCGCTCATTTCGACGTCGAGGAGCTGTCCGCGGGCCGCGTGCGGCGCTGCCCGGCCGGGACCGGCACGGCGCTGGTCAAATACCATGTGCCGCAATCCCCCACGGTGCGGATCATCGACAGTGACACACACCGGGAGTGCGCACCGGAGGTGGTCGGCGAGATCTGGGTGCACGGCGAGAATGTCGCCTCCGGCTACTGGCGCAAGTCACTCGAGGAGCAGCGGTGCTTCGGCGCGAAGGTGACCGAGCCGTCGCCCGGCACTCCGGAAGGCCCCTGGCTGAGAACCGGTGACCTCGGGTTCATCTCCGACGGCGAGCTGTTCATCGTCGGCCGCATCAAGGACCTGCTGATCATCCGCGGGCGTAACTACTACCCCGAGGACATCGAGGCGACGGTTCAAGAGATCACGCGCGGTCGAGTCGCGGCGATATCGGTTCCGTTCGACAGCACCGAGAAGCTGGTGACCGTCATCGAGCTCAAGAAGCGCGCAGATTCTGACGGCTCGGTGGCGCACTGGCTCCATGAGATCAAGAGCGAGGTCACCTCGGCGATAGCCAACGCGCACGGTGTGAATGTCGGAGACCTTGTGCTCGTGCCAGCCGGGTCACTTCCCACCACGACGAGCGGCAAAATCCGGCGCGCGGCCTGCGTCGAGCAGTATCTCCAGGACGAGTTCACCCGACTGGACTCGGACACTCGCGTCGGGGTTTCCTGACCCCGACGCGACTGGCGAATGCCGTCAGATCGCGGCTAACCCGACGGTGAGCAGCACACATCCGACTACGGCCAGCACCAGCGCGATGTTGCGGCGACGGTTGGACTGTATCCAGCTGTTGAGCCTCGCCATCACCTCAGCCGTGCGCTCCGGCGCCACAACATGAGCCAATAGCGGAACCTCGATCAGCGCGAAGGCGATGATGTTGAACATCAGCAGGGCGGTGACCTGCGTGGCCGCCGGGGTGCCCGAGGCCACGATCACGGCCAGCGCGGCCAGAAAATCGACCGAGGGCAGGGCGATTCCCAGCCCGGCAACCAATGCCACCCACAGCGATCCGCCCGTCGCGATGGACTGAATACGCCCGGTGACCTTGTCCAACTGCGCATTTGACGACGGACCCCGCACCCGCGACGCCAGTAACGCGGCAACGAGCAGTGCCGCCACCCCGATGCCGATCTGCACCCGCGGCAACGTGAACTGCGCCGATCCAGTCGACACGTGCCGGAAAGTGAACAGCACCACGAGCCCCACGGTCGTCCCCATGACGAACCCACCACACAGAAACGCCAGCAGCTGCAGCTGGGGGCGCGGCCGATTCAGCATCAGCACGGTCATGCCCAGCCGGAACGGTTCGAAGCTGACGGCAAGGGCCATCACCAGCAATGTGATCCACATATGTCAGGGCTGCAGCCGCTCAATCCGCCCGTCTTGCAAGACAATCCGGTTGTGTACGCGGTTCTCACGGCCCTGCCAGAACTCCACCGTCTCCGGAGCGATCACGTAGCCACCCCACTGCGGGGGCACCGGCACCGTCTCCACATCGGCGAACCGGGCAGTGACGTCATCAAGCTGAGCCAACAGTGCCGCTCGCGATTCGATGGGCGCCGACTGCTGTGAGGCCCAGGCCCCCAGCTGCGATCCGCGCGGACGGTTGGTCCAGTAGTTGGCGGTCTGGGCCGGATCGACCTTGGTCACCGCGCCACGCACGTGGACCTGCCGCCCCAGCGCGTACCAGGGAAAGGTGACGCTCGCGTAGGGCGCTTGCTGGAGTTGGCGCCCCTTGGCGGAGTCATAGTTTGAGAAGAACGTCACACCCGCGGAGTCGAACCCCTTGCACAGCACCGTGCGCGTCACGGGCCGGCCGCCATCGACAGTGGCAAGCACCATCGCATTCGGTTCGGGGATACCCGAGGACACCGCAAGGTCAAACCATTTGCGCAACAAGGGAAGCCAGCCTTCGGCCAGCCAATCGACATCCAGATCGCCACTGCCGTCCTTTTCTCCGGGACGGTAGTCCGAGCGCAGCCATTCGGTCACGAAAATCACGCTACAGGCGAGCGTCTAAGAGAGATCAAGGTGACTAAGAATCACCCTTATTTGCAGGTGCAAGAATCGCCTTTACCGAGTTGTTACCCACAGGTAGGGAGTCGAGAATCATGACGGTTGCAGCGCCGCTACCAGCGGATTTCGCACCTGGACTGGAGGGCGTGACGGCCTTCGCCACCGAAATCGCCGAGCCCGATAAGGACGGCGGAGCCCTGCGCTACCGCGGTGTCGACATCGAGGATCTGGTCACCCAGCGGGTGACCTTCGGTGACGTATGGGCACTGTTGGTCGACGGTAAGTTCGGCCAGGGCCTCCCACCGGCCGAGCCCTTCCCCATCCCGGTTCACACCGGTGACGTCCGCGTGGACGTGCAGGCCGGGCTGGCCATGCTCGCTCCCATCTGGGGCTTTGAGCCGCTGCTGGACACCGAGGAATCCGTCGCGCGAAATCAGCTGGCCCGCGCCTCGGTGATGGCGCTTTCGTACGTCGCCCAGTCCGCACGAGGCAACGCCGAACCCGCCGTACCCCAACGCCTGATCGATGAATGCTCCACCGTGACAGAACGTTTCATGACCCGCTGGCAGGGCGATCCCGATCCCAAGCACGTCGAGGCCATCGACGCCTATTGGGTGTCAGCCGCCGAACACGGTATGAACGCCTCAACCTTCACCGCCCGGGTCATCGCCTCCACCGGCGCCGATGTGGCGGCCGCCCTCTCCGGTGCGGTGGGCGCGATGAGCGGTCCGCTGCACGGCGGCGCACCCGCCCGCGTACTGCCCATGATCGAGCAGGCGGAAAAGACCGGCGACGCTCGCGGCGTCATCAAGGGCATCCTGGATCGCCGCGAGAAGCTCATGGGCTTCGGCCACCGGGTGTACCGGGCCGAGGATCCGCGGGCGCGCGTGCTGCGCAGCACCGCCAAGCGCCTCGACGCCGCTCGCTACGAGGTGGCCGCCGCCGTTGAGCAGGCCGCCCTCACCGAGCTGCGCGAACGTCGTCCCGACCGTGTCATCGAGACCAATGTCGAGTTCTGGGCAGCGGTCATACTCGACTTCGCGCAGGTGCCGACCCGCATGATGCCGGCGATGTTCACCTGTGCCCGCACCGCGGGCTGGAGCGCGCACATCCTGGAGCAGAAGCGTCTCGACAAGCTGGTGCGACCGGCCGCACTGTATGTCGGGCCCGGGCCGCGTCCGATCGAGTCCGTGGAAGGGTTCGGGCTGCTGCGCTCTCGGGTAGACGCATAACCTGAACTTCTGGCGTCACTACGCGTGAGGTGGTTGGGTGGGGCCTATGACCCCTCCCGACCTCCCCCCAGTAGAACCCTCCGTCTCTCCCTACATCATCGTCGAGGATTCGCGCGCGGCGATCGAGTTCTATAAGAAGGCCTTTGGTGCCGAAGAGCTCGGACTACTGGAGACTCCCGACGGCAAGGTGATGCACGCCGCCGTCAAGATCAACGGCACGACCATCATGATGAATGACGATTTTCCCGAGTACAACGACGGCAAATCCAGCACGCCTACCGCCCTCGGCGGCACCCCGGTCACCATCCACCTCACGGTGCCCAATGTCGACGACTGGTTCAGCCGTGCCGTCGACGCCGGAGCGAGCATCGAGATGCCACTCGAAGACCAGTTCTGGGGCGACCGCTTCGGCGTCATCAAGGACCCGTTCGGGCACCTGTGGTCATTGGGCCAACCGGTGAAGATCGTCAACCCCGAAGACCTCAAGAAGTACGTCGCCGGTGGCGGCGAGTAGGCCCTACCGGAGCAGCTCTTCCAACGCCGATCCGCGGATTGCCTTGCGCCACAACGGTGGTTGTGGGGCGTTCGCGGCCACGCGAAGCATTTCCGGCACCGAGACGAACTTGTCACGCGGACGGCCTTCGCCCTTGCCGCGCGCAATCTCCGCACGGTCGATCGCCAGCCAGCCATCGTGATCGACAATCGTGGGCTGGCGCCGCTGGATCAGCTTGGACAAGCCTGACAGCCGTTGCACGGGATCAGCGAGCAGTCCGTTGTTGTAATCCTCTACCAGCGAGGTAACGGTCTGCTGCGAGCAGGACTTGTTGGTCCCGATGAATCCGGTCGGACCGCGCTTGATCCATCCCGCCACATAGGTTCCGGGATGCGCCTTGCCGGTGTCCGGATCCGTCACGCGCCCTTGCTCATTCGGGATCACCGCACGCTGATCGTCGAACGGCACATCAGGCATCGGCACGCCGCGGTAACCGATCGAGGTGAGCACCAGTCCCGCATCGATGGTGTCGACGGCGTCGCCGTGCTGGAACTCGATGCCCGTCACGCGCCCCTCCCCTAAGACCTTGACGGGGGTGCGGTTGTAGGCGAAACGAATGGTCTTACCGCCCGGCTCCCGCGCCTCGCGCGGGCAGGTGCTCAGCACCTCCAGCTTCTGGCGGGTTAGCGGCTCCAGATGCGTCTGCAGCGCCTCGTCGACCAGCTTGGCCGTTTCGTCGTCGATCACCACCGTCATATCGGGCAACCCCACGAGACCAAGCAGCTCAGGCAACGTGAACGCGGAGTGTTCCGGCCCACGGCGCCCGACGATGACCACCTCACGCAGTGCACTGCTGCGCAACGCGGTCAGTGCGGTATCCGAGATATCCGTACGTGCGAGGCGGTCGGTGCTCCCGGTGAGCACACGCGCTACGTCCAGGGCCACGTTCCCGTTACCGATCACGACGGCACGTTCGTGATCGAGATCAACCCGGAAGTCGGTGTAGTCGGGGTGGGCGTTGATCCACGCGACAACCTCGGTGGCGGTGGCGCTACCCGGCAGTGCGATCCCCGGGATATCGAGGCGCCGATCGGAGGACGCTCCAACGGAGTAGATCACCGCATGGTGATGTGCCAGCAGTTCGTCATGGCTGACGTCCTTGCCCACCTCGACGTTCAGGAAGAACTCGAAGTTGGGCTGCGCGGCCATCGTGTCGAAGAGCTTGGTCACCCGCTTGGTCTGCTGGTGATCGGGGGCCACCCCGGCGCGCACCAAACCGTAAGGAGCAGGCAACCTCTCGAACATGCTGACCTTCACGTTCGGCTGGGTCAGCAGTTCATCAGCGGCGTACATGGCCGCGGGGCCGGAGCCGACGATGGCCACCTTCAGTCCGCGCCCGCTGGAGCGGACGGGCGGCGCCTGAATGACCGGAGCCAAGCTGGCCCGGGGAATTTCGCGCGGATAGAACTCGGAGTTGATCCGCAGGAAGGGCAGCTGCTCTTCCTTGAGCACCGAGTCCGGCTTGATGGCATCGACCGGGCACGCCGCAACGCAGGCACCGCAGTCGACGCATGCCGATGCATCGATGTGCAGCATCTCCGCCTTGAGGAAATCAGGCTCATCCGGCGTGGGATGGATGCAGTTCACCGGGCATGCGTAAACGCACGAGCCCTCGTTACAGCACGCCTGGGTAACTACGTGCGGCATCAGGCGGGAACAGCGCTGTGTGAATCAGCCACTGCGGCTTCGGGAGCCGAGTAGTTCACCAGCGGGCCACGCTGCGGCTCACTGCGGTAACGGGCTGCACGGCCATCGATGTGCAACACCCGCCACACCAGCTTGGCGATGGGGTTCATCATGCCAACCTCGCGGCACAGCATCCGGACGTCAGAGAAGACCTCGCTCATCGTCTGGCGCGAGGCAGGGCTCTTCCAGAAGATCTCCTTCATCACGTCCTGCGGGATGTCGAACTTCCGGGCGAAGCTGCGCGGCGGCGTCATGATGGCGCCCATCAGCACACGCATGATGATCGGGGTGCTGATGGACAGCACAAACCGGTTGAACCAGTGCATGGCCGGGACGCGCTTGTGCAGGTACTCATGCGCGAACGAGATGTGCCGGGCCTCCTCGGCGACATGGATCTCCATGACGCGGCGCATGATCGGGTGCAGATTGTCGCCCTCGCGCAGCACGTTCTTCTGGGTGTGGTCGATGGGCTCTTCCCCGGCAAGCACACCGATGAAGAAGGTCTCGGGTGCGACAGTGGAAGCCAGCGGAATGAACGGGGACAGCCAGCGCAGCAGACGCGGCATACCCGGCACGTCGACACCGAGGCGGTTCACCATCTCCTGGAACATCAGGGTGTGGTTGCACTCTTCGATGGACTCGTGGTTGAGGTAGCGGAACTCCGGTGAACCATTGGGCACGCTGAAGGCGTACTGGATCAGGCCACGGATCAGGATGCTCTCGAAGTGCAGACCCACCTTGGCGACGTTGGCCTGGCGCCACATGCCGATCTCGATCTGCTTCTCCAGCGGCTGCGCCTGGTACCAGGGGTGCCGGCCGAGTGGATCGGTGCGATGCGGGAGCACCCAGCGGGTGTCATTGGGGACGACGGCGTACTCGGGCGAGTCCCAGTCGATGTCGATAAACGGATCGAAGTTCCGGTTCGTCGATCCGTGCGACAGGGTCTCCAGCACCTGGACGTACTTAGCGTCGCCACGCACTTCCTTCTTCGCGCGCAACTTCTCGCGGAGGGACATGCCTATCTCCTTTGATTAGGTAACGGACCTGCAAACTTTTACGTTCTGGGGCTACTTGAAAGTCTACAAGCTCTGGGCGAGTGTAAACAGGGCGAGAAGGCCCAATCTAGGTTTGGGACGAAACGTCCCATGTGACGTTCTCTGCGGGCTTTGTTTTGTGTGAGGCAGGTCTCAATGGGCCACCGTTTAGGCTGGTAGCCGTGGCTGAATTGACCATCCCCGCTGACCTCCTGCCCGCCGACGGACGTTTCGGCTGCGGCCCCTCCAAAGTTCGTCCCGAACAGCTGCAATCGCTCGTGGACGCAGGAGCCGCCCTCTTTGGCACGTCTCATCGGCAAGCACCCGTCAAAAACCTCGTCGGCCGCGTCCGCGAGGGCCTCAAAGAGCTGTTCAAGGCTCCCGAGGGCTACGAGGTAATCCTCGGCAACGGCGGTTCGACGTTGTTCTGGGACGCTGCCGCGTTCGGCCTGATCCGCGAGAAGTCGCTGCACCTGACCTTCGGCGAGTTCAGCGCGAAGTTCGCCTCCTGTGTGGCCAAGAACCCGTTCGTCGGTGACCCGATCAAGGTGGTCGCCGATGCGGGCAGTGCTCCCGCTCCGGTCTCGGATCCGTCCGCTGATGTGATCGCCTGGGCGCATAACGAAACCTCGACCGGTGTCATGGTTCCGGTCCAGCGTCCGGCCGGCTCGGAGAACGCGCTGGTGCTCATCGACGCCACCTCCGGCGCCGGCGGACTGCCGGTGGATCTGTCCGAGGTGGACGCGTACTACTTCGCACCGCAGAAGAACTTCGCCGGCGACGGCGGACTGTGGCTGTCACTCATGAGCCCGGCCGCCCTGGAGCGGGTGGAGGAGATCGGTGGCAGCGGACGTTGGGTGCCCGACATCCTGTCGCTGCCGATCGCCGTGGAGAACAGCCTCAAGAACCAGACCTACAACACGCCGGCCATCGGCACGCTGCTGCTGCTGGCCGATCAGGTCGACTGGCTGCTGAGCAATGGCGGTCTGGATTGGGCCACCAAGCGGACCGCCGATTCGGCATCGCGGCTGTACTCCTGGGCCGAAGCGACGTCGTTCACCACACCATTCGTGGCGGACCCGGCACAGCGCTCACAGGTGGTGGGCACCATCGACTTCAACGACGACGTGGACGCGGCCGCCGTTGCGAAGGTGTTGCGCGCCAATGGCGTGGTGGACACCGAGCCGTATCGCAAGCTGGGCCGCAACCAGCTGCGGGTGGCGATGTTCGCGGCCATCGACCCCGAGGACATCTCCCAGCTGACACAGTGCATCGACTGGGTCGTCGAGCGTCTCTGATTCAACGCCTTACGCCCCGAGTGGGAACCTGACGAGGAAAAACACCACAAAAACCGCGTCAGGTTCCCACTCGACCGGGTGCTAATGCACCGTGAGGTCGTAGACATCGACGTCGTCGATGGTCTGTTTGGCGAACGTGTGCTGCACCCACTCCTGGATGGCTTTCGAGGTCTCACTGCCCGGGGGGCTGAATCCCTCGCCACCATGGCCACCGCCCTCCCCATCGATGAAGTAATGGATCTGCCCGTCGGCCACGTATTGCTGAAACTGCGCCAGCGTCGGTGACGGGTCGGTCCCGTTGAATCCACCGATAGGCATCACCGGACGGCCCGTGGCCAGCTGATAGCCCGACGCCTTGTTGGAGCCGACGGCAGCAGCCACCCAGGTGTAGCGGTCAGCGTTGGCCTCCAGCGCGGCAACAATCTTGGGGCCCGGATCACTGCCGTCGAGCAGACCTCCGCCACGTTTCGAGCCGGCCTCGAATTCCGGACGATGCTCTCGCCCGGGCATATCCGGGAAGTCGGGGAATCCGCCGCCCTTGACCTCGGGCCCGGCCGAGGGAAGCGCACCACTATGTGGAGTCGCGATGGTCTGGACCGAGTATGCGACCGGGCCGGCCAACGCCACGATGAGCGCGGCGGCGGCGACAGCCTTGGGATACCTGTTCAGGACCAGGCCGACGACAGCGACGAGCCCCAGGATCAGAATCACCCAGCGCAGCCAGGGCACAAACTCCGGGGAACGCCCCAGCAAGATCCAGGCCATCACCACCGTGAGCAATAGCGCGGCCACCAAAGACCAACGCACCCAAGATCGTTCACGCTCTCGCCAGGTGATGGACGATCCCGCCCCCACAAGTGCGGCGACCGCAGGCGACAGCGCCACCGAGTAGTAGGGGTGGAAGATTCCTTGCATATAGCTGAAAACGGTGCCGGTGGTGAGCACCCACAACCCGAAAACAATCAGCACCGCGCGGCGTGTGTCCGTTCGGGATTCCTTGCGCAGCAAGACCAAAGCCAGCACCGCCAGGGCCACCGCCGTCGGGAGCAGCCAGGCGATCTGCCCACCGAGCGCCGGTTGGAACAACCTGCCGAAGCCCGGTTCGCTCCCGAAATGGCCACCGAAGCCGTACATCTCGTCGCGCGGACCGGACGCGCTGCCCTTCTCGTTGCCGTTGAGCCGGCCCAACCCGTTGTAGCCGAGGGTGAGCTCCAGAATCGAGTTATCGGGCGATCCGCCGATCCATGGGCGCGAGCCCGGGGGCCACAGCTCCACCGTGACAATCCACCAGCCTGCCGAAACCACCGCCGCGGCAGCCGATCCGGCAAGCTGCGCCAATCGCTTCCCCACACCCACCGGCGCGGCGATCACATACGTCAGCGCGATGGGCGGGATGACGAGCAGCACCTGCAGCTGCTTGGTGAGAAAGCCGAATCCGACCAGCGCGCCGACCAGAAGCAGCCAGCGCGTGCGGCCATCCTCGATACCGCGCATCATCGCCCATACCGCGGCGATCATCAGAAAGACCAACAGCGCGTCCGGGTTGTTGAAGCGGAACATCAGGACCGCGACCGGCGTCACCGCAAGCACCAGACCGGCCAGCAGACCCGTCCCATGACCGAAGTACCGGCGAACGGTCACGTACAACAGCCCGACCGATGCCACGCCCAAAAGCACCTGGGGCACCAGGATGCTCCAACTACTGAGCCCGAAGATGCGCGCGGACAGTTCCATGAGCCATAGCGAGGCCGGCGGTTTGTCGACAGTGATCGAGTTGGCGGCATCCGACGATCCGAAGAACGCGGCCTTCCACGAGACCGAACCCGCCTGCACCGCAGCAGAATAAAAGGAGTTGGCCCAGCCGTTGGAGCCGAGATTGACCAGATACGCCGCCGCGGTGCCGATCAGCAGGAGAGCAACGCTGATCCGCTCCCGGGACTGTTCCCGCACTAGCGGATGCTCGCGCTTCGGAACACCCACCGCAATCCGACGAACCGAACGAGGGTGGCAACGAGGTTGGCCACGGTCAGCACGATCAGCAACAGATGCTTAGAGGCGTCGGGGACAAGGTGGTGCATGGCCACCAGAGATCCGCTGGTGAGGGCCAACCCGATGCCGAAGATGACAAGCCCCTGGAACTGATGCTTGGCCGCGTCGCGCCGACCCCGCACGCCGAAGGTGAAGAACCTGTTGGCCGAGGTGTTGAGCACCGCGGTGATGAGCAGCGCCAGGAAATTGGCGGCCTGATCCCCCACCGCTCCGTGGAAGACCAGGAATAGCAAGGCATAAGCCAATGTGCTTGCCACACCGATGATTCCGAACCGGACCAACTGGCCGACCATGCCGGCAGGCACGCCCTCGACGAGGGGTTCACGCCCGAGGCTGTGACGCAGCTCTTCCAGCGGCAGGGTGCCGAGCATGAGTGCCCGGCCCAGTCGCCAGATGCCCAGCAGGTCCTTGCGGACGGTGTCGACGATGTCGACTCGGCTGTCCGGGTCATCCACCCAGTCGACCGGCACCTCGTGGATGCGCAGGCCAACCCGCTCGGCCAACACCAGCAGTTCGGTGTCGAAGAACCATTCCTTGTCCTCGACCAACGGGAGCAGCTGGCGCGCCACGTCGGTGCGGATCGCCTTGAATCCGCACTGGGCGTCGGAGAACCGGACCTGCAGTGAGGCATGCAGAATCAGGTTGTAGGTGCGTGAGATGAATTCGCGCTTGGGCCCGCGTACCACCCGCGAATTGCGGTTGAGCCGGGAACCGTAGGCGACATCCGAGTGTCCCGAGATCAGGGGTGCGACAAGCGGCATCAGTGCGTTGAGGTCGGTGGACAGATCCACATCGCAGTACGCCACAACCTCCGCGTCCGAGGACAGCCACGCCGCGGCCAGTGCCCGTCCCCGCCCCTTCTCCTCCAGATGCAGCACGTCGACATGGTCGAGTTCGGCGGCGAGCCGGTGCGCGATCTGCAGGGTGCCATCGGTACTGGCGTTGTCGGCGATGGTGATGCGAGCCGTGTACGGAACCTCGTTGGCAAGGAACGCGTGCAGTCGGCGAACGCACCGCTCCAGGTCGTTCTCCTCGTTGTAGACGGGGATCACGATGTCGAGGGTCGACGCGAGTACTGCGGTCGGTGCCGTCGCGGTGTCGATCGGCTGCATCACACTGGTCACAAGAGTGACAATGGTGCTCCCCGCTCTGACACAACTGGGTCGCCACTGTGAGTTTCCTGTGAGGGGTTACTTTCGCAGGTGTTCGACCAATCTGGCATCCGGCGTCACAAGGTCATAGTCGGATGGGTTCGGCTCGGCTGCCAGTCGATGCCGATACGCATCGGGCGTCCATGGCCACAGTTCGGGGACGCCGTCCTTGCCCAGGTACCAGCTGGTGCAACCCGTGGCCCACACCGTGCCCGGCATGGCGGCCCGCATCTCGGCATTGAATGCCGCCGTCGCGGCAGCAGAGGGTGCCACCGCGTCGATCTGATTGTCCTGCCAGCGACGGACCCAGCGCAGGATGTGTTCGCACTGGTGCTCGGCGATCGCGGTGAGTGAATAGTTGCCGACTGGGCTATGCGGACCCATCAGCATGAAGAAGTTCGGAAAACCCGGCAGGCCCACCCCCAGATGTGCCACGGGCCCGTCGGACCACAGCGCATCGATCGTAAGACCCTCTTGCCCAATGAGATTCATCGGGCGCATGAAAGCATGGGCATCGAATCCGGTGGCCAGCACAATGGCATCCACCTCATGTAGCCGACCCCCGGCAGTCACTATCCCCTGTTGTTCGACGTGATCGATCGCCGTGTCCACCAGGGCGACGTGGGGACGCTGCATCGCACGATAAAACCCCGCGGAGATCACCAGCCTTCGGCACATCGGCTGGTAGTCCGGGGTGAGCCTGCGCCGCAGGTCCGGATCCGTCACGGTCCGCAGGTTGGCCCTGCACAGCGCAGAAATCAGGCGGCGTTGCCAGCCGGGACGAACCAACGCCGCGGCAAGGAACTCGAACACACTGCGGTAGCCGTGGTAGGCCGCGGCACTGAGGATCGGCACCTTGGCACGCACCATGTCCGCCAGCTTCGTGTACGACGGATTGGGGACGGGCACCACCCATTGGGCGCTGCGCTGAAACAGTTTCAATTCGCCCACAACCGGTTCGAGGCCGCAGACGATCTGCACCCCCGTCGATCCGGTACCGATGACCGCGACGCGTTTCCCCGTGGGGTCGAAGGAGTGGTCCCAGCGTGCCGAGTGCATCACCGGACCGTGGAAATCGGCGAGCCCGTCGATGGCCGGATATCGCGGTTCCCGCAAGATGCCGGTAGCCGAGATCAAAAAATCGACGACAAAGACATCGCCTTGATCGGTCCACACCCGCCACCGGCCGTCCTCGAACCGGGCCTCGGTGACCGTGGTACCGAACCGAATGCGTCGGCGAAGATCGAACTCGGTGGCGAAACGCCGGAAATACTCACCGATTTCACCCCCTGGCGAGAAGAACCTGGTCCAGTCCGGCTTCGGCGCAAAGGTGAATTGGTAAAAACGAGAAGGGATATCACAGCTCAGGCCGGGGTAGGTGTTGTCTCGCCAGGTGCCGCCGACCTCATCCGCCTTCTCCAGAATGGTGATATCGGCAACGCCCGCCTGGTGCAGCATCGCCGCCATACACAGACCGGACATGCCTGCTCCGACGATCGCGACGGAAGGTGACCGGCGCATCATGCCGCTATCCCCGCATCCGCTTCACGAATCGCCTTCCGCAGTCGTCTATTTCGACCGAGTAGTCCGTCCAGGTGATAGACGGCTGTCCTTAGGTCCAACAACAATGGCACCCAGCGTGGTGCGTACACCCGACGACTGCGCCGTGCAATGCCCTCGACAATCGCCGTGCCGGCGGCGCTGACGGGAGCAGCCTTGCCAACAAAATCCGGGAGGGTGGACATGATGGCCCCGAGACCGTGGTTGCGTGCTATCGAATTACCCAACTCGGTGTCGATCAGCCCGAAATACGCGATACCGACACCAACACCACTGTCGGACAGCTCGATTCGCAATGCACGCGCCAGTGCCTCAACACCCCACTTAGCGGCCATGTAGGCGCTGAAGGTCGGACCGGGAAGCCCGGCTGCCGCAGAGGCCACCACCATCACGTATCCGCGTCGCGCCCGAACGTGCGGAATAGCGATCCGCGCGGTGTGGAACACGCCCACCAGGTTCACATCGATCACCTGCTGCCACTCCTGCGGCCGAACGCTCGCGACCGTCGCGATGGGGCCCGCAATACCCGCGTTCGCGAGCACGATGTCGATTCCACCGAATCGTTGGACAACAGCGTCCATTGCCGTGGCGATCGATTCGGGATCGGTGACATCGGCGGCGAACCCGGCCACCCCGTCCCCCAACTCAGCAGCCAATGCATCCGCCCGGGCGGCGTCCCGATCCAGCACCGCCACCGAAGCTCCCCGCCGCGAGAGCTGCCGCACCACCTCGGCACCAATGCCATTGGCACCGCCGGTGATGACCGCCACCTGCCCGAACATGTGATCAGACGTCCTTGTCATGGCCTGAACGTATTGATCGCACATCTGGCATTGAATGACTTCATCCGCCAAAGACTTGATAAATTCGGACAGTGTCCGATGATGGTGGTCGCCCATTCTGGGACTATCCGCGCTCACCCACCGCGACACGGAACCTCGTCGAAGCGGCCAGAGACCGCGGTTACGGCACAGGCCCATGCCTGGCGGAGACGGGTCTCACCGACGCCGACCTGGTAGGGCCCGACGCCGTCGTGGGCGGGGCTCAGGAACTGCAGATCGTGCGGAACTTGTTGGCGCTCACGGGAGATCCGGTGGGGCTCGGGATCGAGGTGGGCACCCGCTATCAAATCGCCAGTGCCGGAATCCTGGGATTCGCCCTACTGTCCAGCCCGACCATGCGCGACGCGCTCGCGGTCGGGTTACGTTTCAGCCAGCTCAGTTCGACATTTCACCGCTTCACGCTGACCATCGGCGACGAGGACAGCATTTTCGATCTCGACGAGAGCGAAATCCCGCCCGATGTCCGCCGGTTTCTACTGGAACGCGATCTGGCCGCGATCGCCGGCATAGTTCCCATCCTGTTCGGCGGCGCGATGCCGACAGGGGCACGCGTACAGCTTCGCAGCGGCCCGGATACACCCCTGCGCCTCCTGGCCGAACTACTCACCGTCGAATTCGAATCGCCCCGAAATGCCCTGGTGTTCCCCACCGAGCTGCTGGCGGCACCGCTGCCGACCGCCGATCCGCATACGGCCGCCCTGTGCGTGCGCCAGTGCGAGGAGCTGCTCGAACAACGGCGTTCCCGTGACGGTATCGCCGGTGAGGTGCGCCACCAGCTGCTTCGAGTCCCCGGGCAGGTGCCCACCATGGGCCACATCGCCGCGGGCATGCACATCGCCGAGCGCACGCTGCACCGTCGGCTGGCACGCGAGGGCACCTCCTATCGGGCACTGCTCGACGAGGTACGCGAGACCCTGGCCAAGGAACTCCTCGCCAACGGCCTCACCGTGAAAGAGGTCTCCGACCGTCTGGGGTACTCCGAACCCGCGGCGTTCACACATGCCTACACGCGCTGGCACGGCGCTCCGCCGCGCGCGCATCTGACGTGATGCTCAACTCGTCCGGGCATCGGTCTCACGCTCGGTAAGTTGGTCGGGGTGACGGAACCGCACGAAGATCACGAGATCGACTACCGCTTTACGCTGGCTAACGAGCGCACGTTCCTGTCCTGGATTCGGACCGCCCTCGGTTTGCTCGCCGGTGGTGTGGCAGTACAAACCCTCGTCCAACCGTTTCACCACGCCGGGGTCCGGCATGTACTGGCGGCGTCCTGCCTGGCCCTGGCCGTGGTGGTGTCCATTGGCGCATACGTTCATTGGCGCGACGTGAAAGACCGGATGGATCGGGACCAGCCCCTCAAGGGCACCCTGCTGGTGCCCTTGCTCGCGGTCAGCATCGGACTCGTCGCGATCCTGGCATCGATTGCCGTGTTCTACCGATGAGAACCGACACCGAGACGCACGCAGTCGAACGCACGGCGCTGGCCTGGCTTCGCACCGGGTTGGCCGCCGCCGGAGCCGCAGCGGTATTCCTGACCCACGCGCTCATCCACAAGCAGACCGCGGTGGCCTCATTGGTCGCGACCGCGGTTGTACTCGGAATCGCCGCCATCAGCACCGTGCGCCATCACGCGCTGGCGCGAGGGCACTGGCATCACGGCGGCAGGCCCATCGCACTGACCACCCTGACTGTGGTCGCGGTGATCCTGCTGTCGGCCGGTATCGACATCGCAAATCTGGGTACGTAGGTATACCTGCGATTCCGCAGACCAGACCCCCTCACGACCTCATACTTCTCCTGTTCGGCTCCACCCCCATCACACATAAGGAGAACGCAATGAAGCGTGGGCTTGTGGTCGCCATTGGCGGCGCGGCGATTATCGCCGCAGGTTTGGTCGGCTGTTCGAGCGATAAGTCCAGCACCACGGTGAGTGGCAATGGCGGCGCCGTCGCCACCAACAGCACCGCCAAAGTCGTGATCGACGGCAAGGAGCAGAAGATCGAAGGGTCCGTGGCCTGCAGCACCGTTGGCGGCAAGATGAACATCGGCATCGGCAGCGGGGCCCAGGCCATCGCGGCCGTACTGAGCGATGGCGATTCACCCTCCGTCACCTCGGTGGGCCTCGGCAACATCAACGGCGTCTCGCTCGGCTACACCGAGGGCGCGCCGGGCGGCAAGGCCACCGTGAAGAAGGACGGGAAGAAGTACAACATCAGCGGCACGGCCACCGGCGTCGACATGGCCAACCCGATGCAGCCCGTCGAGAAGCCTTTCGAAATCGAGGTCACCTGCCCATAAGGCAGTTGGGCGTCTAGCCGGGTAACTGCGACGGATCCGCGCTACCCGGCTAGACCGGCCCCGTCGGGTCAGCGCGATCGATACCAGTGGCAAACAACACCTGCCACATGCGTCACATAGCGCGAACTGTCCGTAAAAGCAAGTAGCCCACACCCCCGCGTGTCACCGCGGAATAGCCCTCTACCTGCACTAAGGTCCCAAGAACTGGGTCATCCAGACCAGGGCGAGGAGGACATCGTGCGCGAACTGAAAGTCATCGGCCTATCAGCCGACGGCAAGCGGGTGGTCTGCCAGGATGCCAACGGCAGCGACAAGTTCGTCATCGACGCCGACGACAGGCTCCGTGCAGCTGCCCGGGGTGATCTGTCCCGCCTCGGGCAGATTCAGATCGAAATGGAGAGCTCGTTGCGACCCCGGGAAATTCAGGCCCGCATCCGGGCCGGCGCCACCGTCCAGCAGGTCGCCACCGCCGCCGGAGTCGATGTCGCGCGGATCGAACGGTTCGCCCATCCGGTGTTACTGGAACGGCAGCGCGCTGCCGAGATGGCAACCGCGGCCCACCCCGTCCGCAGCGACGGCCCCACCGTCAACTCGCTCGCCGATACCGTGGCCGGCGCAATGTTCGCGCGGGGACTAGACCCCGACGCCATCGAGTGGGACGCCTGGAAGGTCGAGGACGGACGATGGACCGTCCAGCTGCAGTGGCGTGCGGGCCGGTCGGACAACAAGGCACACTTCCGGTTCACCCCCGGGGCACATGGCGGCACAGTGACCGCGCTCGATGATTCCGCCCGCGAGCTCATCGACCCGACGTTCACCCGCAGCCTGCGCACTGTTGCGCCGGTGGCTCCGCTTCTCCCCGAGCCCGAACCGGAGTTGTTCACCGAGCGCCCCGCGCCGCAGCCCGAGCCCATCCGCGAGCCGGAGCCGGTCGAGGAAGTCAACGACGCCCAGCCGACTCCCGCGCCGCGCCGCTCACGGCGTAGCAAGCCCGCGGTGCCCACCTGGGAAGACGTGCTGCTCGGGGTTCGCTCCAGCGGCCAGAACTAGCGAGACCGCACCCTAGGTGATCAGGGCGGTCACCACGGCCGCCAGCCATCCGCCGGCGATCCCGATCGCGATGCCCAGCACGAACCATCGCAACACCGGGCGTTCCCGCCAACCCCATAATGTTGGCGAAAGACCGCCCACTGCAACAATATTGAGTAGCACTGCCCACAACGGATGTACCTTCGCAAGACCGAGGCTCAGCACCACCACGCCCACCGCGACCACCACGGCCACACACATCGCCGAGACGATGCCCTCGACCCACGGGGTGTCGGATTCCGCCGAGCTCGTTGCCCGCCGCACGGGCTGCTTATCGCCGGTCACGGCGCGAGCCTAGCGCGCTCATAGAACGCCAGCGCCGCAGCGGTGGCCACGTTCAACGAGTCGGTGCCATTAGCCATCGGGATGCGTACACGGAAATCGCTGGCACGCAAAGCCACGTCGGTCAACCCAGGTCCCTCGGCACCCACCATCAGCGCCACCCTCTCGTTCTGAAGCGGCGGAATCACATCGGCCAGCGACCGCGAGTCTCCGGCAGGCGTCATCGCCAACAATCGGAATCCGTTGTCCCGCAATCTGTACAACGACTTCGGCCATTCGGGAAGACGAGCGAACGGCACCAGCAGCGCGTGCCCCATCGACACCCGCACCGCCCTCCGGTACAACGGGTCCGCGCACCCGCTGCCAAAGAGCACCGCATCGACCCCCATTCCCGCGGCGTTGCGAAAAATCGAACCCAGATTCTCGTGGTCGTTGACGCCCTCCAGCACCGCCACCGTGCGCGCGGTCTGCATGAGTTCGGTCGCCGACAGTTCCACGGGGCGCCTCGCCGCGGCAAGTACTCCGCGGTTGAGATGAAAGCCGACGGCCTCCGCCATGACCTCGGGACTTGCCCGGTAGTACGGAACATCGACAGGCTCGAGATCGGCTGCGAGCTCGGTCAATCGACGGTCGGTACCCAAAAGTGCGAAAGGTGCGAATCGTGACGCCAGCATGCGCTGCACCACCAACACACCCTCGGCGATCACCAGCCCCTTCCCGCTGGGCAGATCGGGCCTGCGGTCGACACTATTGAGATCGCGGAAGCTGTCCAAACGAGGGTCGGCAGCGTTGTCGATATCGATGACCAGCATCTACGTCCGCCTCGCCAGCGGCGTCGGTTCGCACACCGGGGTAGCGACCGGAGCAGGCGGAACCAGCCCGGCACGTATCTGGCCGGCTTCCGGAACCACCTCGGCCACAACCGGACACGGATGACGGCGCAGATACACCGCGCAGGTCAGCCCGGCAGCCACCGATACCACCCCGCCGATCAGCAGCGGCATCCGTCCGCCGTGCAGATCGGCCAGCCAGCCCACCAACGGGCTGCCCAGCGGGGTGCCGCCCAGGAAAGCCACCATGTAAATGCCCATCACCCTTCCTCGCAGCTGCGAATCCACGGACAGCTGAATGATATTCATCGCCGACGTGGTGAACGTCAGCGCAAGCAGACCCGTCGGGATGAGCGCGACGGCCACCGACAGATAGGTCGGCATCACGCTGACGACAGCCTCGGAAACCCCGAAAGCCATAGCGGCGCTGTAGAACAGATTCATACGCACCTTCTCGGTGCGCCGGGCAGCCAGCGTGGCGCCTAACAATGTGCCGACGGCCAGCGCCGTCGACAGCAGCCCGTATGACTCCGCGCCACGACCGAAGGTCTCTCGCGCCAGCACCGCGAGTGTCAGCGAGAAGTTCAGCCCGAATGTCGAGACCAGGAACACGGTAAGCATGATCATGAACAGATCGCGGCGGTGCCATACATACGAAAAGCCCTGACGCAGTTGGCCCTTTGCGGGCGGAACCGGGTCACTCGGGTGTAGCTCCGCGGGCCGCATCCGCCACAACGCGATACCCACACCAATGAAACTGACGAAGTTCAGCAGGAATACCCAGCCGGTACCAACGAGCCCGATCAACACTCCCGAGATCGCCGGCCCGATGATGCCCGCGAGGTTGAACACCATGGAGTTGAGACCGACCGCGTTGGGCAGATGCTCCGGACCCACCATCTCAATGGTGAAGGATTGCCTGGTGGGTGCCTCGATCGCCGCGGCACATCCCATCGCGAAGGCCACCGCCATCACATGCCAGATCCGGACAAGACCGGTGATCTGCAGAAGCCCCACGGTCAACGCGAACAGCGCCATCAATGCCTGAGTCAGCATCAGCATCCGGCGCTTGTCGTAGCGGTCGGCCAGCATTCCCCCCCACACCGAGAGCAGCAGCGTCGGCCCGAATTGCAGCGCCATCACCACACCGAGCAGGAAGGCGTTGCCGTGCGAGAGGTCCAGCACCAGCCAGTCTTGCGCGACGCGCTGCATCCAGGTGCCGACGAGCGACACCATCTGACCGCTGATCCATAGCCGGTAGTTACGTGTGCGCAGCGATACGAATATCCCGCCGCGGTCAGCCACGGTGAATCATTTTAGAGACTAACGAGATTGTCAGCTAACCGTTTTCATTGACCAGCGCCGACAGCAGGTCGGTCGCCTGCCGCAGCACGGCTCGTTGCTCCGGGGTGAAATCGTCCAGGTGCTCGCGCAACCACTCCTCGCGGGCGCTGCGATCGGCCTGCACGATATCGGCACCCGCCTCCGACAACGAGACAACTACCTGGCGGCCGTCGGTCGGATGCGCCGAGCGCTCCACCAGCCCGAGCTCGGCCAACGAGGCGATCACCCGCGTCATCGACGGCGGCTGTACGCGCTCGCGGGCGGCCAGCGCACCCGGGGTCATCGCCCCTTCGTTAAGCAACGTCGCCAATGCCGACAGCTGCGTCAACGAGACCGGCGAATCCGCGCGCCGGAACCGCAGATGCCGGGCCAGGCGAATGACAACAAGCGACAGATCGCTGGCCAACCGGGCATCGGGGTCGCTCACGGCCCAAACCTTACGGCACGTCCAGGGCTTTCACAGGGACCTAGCCCGGTGTAGTTCGTGGCACGTATGCTGCGCATCTAGTGGACACCCCCGCGCCCCAACCGCCCCCGCTCCCGGCCGCACTGCTCAATCCGTGGCCGGTTGTCGTCGCAGGCACAGTGCTGTGGCTCATTGCCAACATCCTTGCCTTCACCATTCCTGCGCTCGAGAGCTGGCGTCCCGTCACGCTCGCCGGACTGGGTACCGGCGCGTTGGGCACCACCATCGTCCTGCTACAAGTTCGTGCGGTGCGGCGCGGCTCACGCGGCGCGCAAACCGGCCTGTAGCCGAATCAACCCCGCAATATCCCGGAAAGAGGAGCAATCTCATGCCCAACGCATCACTGCTGGAAACCGCCGTCGAGATCGATGCACCGGTGGAGAAGGTGTGGGGATTGATCGCCGACCTGGACAACATGCCACGGTGGAGCCCACAGACCCGCAAGATGTTCGTGCGCGGTCCTGTGCAGGCGGGCACCAATGTCGTCAACTACAACCGCAAGGGCTGGAAGGTCTGGCCGACACGCGCCGTGCTGACTGCCGTCGAGCCCAACAAGCGGCTGGCCTGGCACGTCAAAGACAACCTGAGCGAGTGGAGCTACGAGCTGGAGCCCACCGCGGCCGGTGGCACCAGGGTCACCGAACGGCGCGTGATGGGTGAGAAGCGCTCGGCGATCTCCACCAACCTGCAGAATCTGATGCTCGGCGGCACCGAGGTGTTCGACGAGGCACTGCTGGAGGGCATGCGGACATCGCTGGCCAGGATCAAAGCGGCCGCAGAAGGCGTTTAGTCCGCCAGATCCAGGACGCCGTCATCGAAGGGCTCGTACAGCGGCATCGCGGCGTTGAGTGGCTGCGGCGTATCGGAATGGGCGCCGCAGCCGTACTCGATGTGCACGACGCGGCCGTCGGCCGACATCGAGTTGGCACACGCCCCGAAGGCGACACCCAGCGAGCCGGCCAGTGGCAGGTAGAAGCCGCAGGATCGGCAGACCCGGCGGGTGGCGCGCGCCATCTCGGTGTCCGGACCCCAGTCGCCGTCGAACCAGCGCTGCGCGGCGTCGACACGCCCGGTCAGGCTCAGCACCTGCTTACGCCCCAGCCCGATCTCGCCGGCGGTCTCGGTTACCTGTGCATCTCCGCTGTCGGTGTATCCGGGTACCAGGCGAGGATCGTTAGGCGGCGGGGCGAGCAGGTCGCCCGGGCCCAGGTCACCCGGGCGGATGCGCTCCTCCCACGGCACCCAGTTCGGCGCGCGCAGCGCCTCGGTTCCCGGAACAAGCACCACCTCACTGACGGTCGCGACGGTGGCGCCGGGTGCCGCGGCCATCACCACCTCCCAGTGCCATCCGCGGTATCCCGGCAGATCGGCTTCGAAGCGGTGGGTCAACGCGTGCAGATCCGTGCTCTCGGAGGAGGCCCCGAGGTACTTGCCCACGGTCTCCCCACTGAACTCGACGATGGCCGTACGAGCCTGGTCGATACAGGTGTAGAGGGCGTCGCGGCCGGAGATAGTGATGTCCATCGCTGACCATCTTCTCACCGTGAGGGACAATCGATGCGTGCGGGACGACTACGCGCGGTTCGGGAACCGCCAAGGCAGTAGCGACTCCCCATCTCGCCGCCGAAATCAGGATCCGCGCGACGCAAACTCCCACCCCGGTATGGCCAACTATCCGACGGGCGGTGCCAAGCGGGATCCTCGTCGTGCCGGCGGCTCATCGAACCGGTATCTGCCGCCCCTGGGCGAGGAACGCCGGGACGAGTCGCGACGACGTCCCCGGCCTGAGCGGGAGATCCCGCCAAAGCTGACGGTCACCCGGGTGGCCGCGATGCGCAGCCGTGAGATGGGCTCCCGGATGTACGGGTTGTTCCACAAGGCCGCGACCGCCGACGGCGCCGACAAATCTGGCCTGACCGCGCTCACCTATCCGGTGATGGCCAACTTCGCGGTGGATGCCGCCATGGCGGTGGCCCTTGCCAACACACTCTTCTTCGCCGCGGCCACCGCTGAGTCCAAGAGCAAGGTGGCGCTGTACCTGCTCATCACCATCGCGCCGTTCGCCGTTATCGCCCCGTTGATCGGCCCTGCGCTGGATCGCCTGCAACACGGGCGCCGGGCGGCGTTGGCGGCCTCATTCGGGCTGCGCATCGCGCTGGCCGTCATCATGATCGCCAACTACGACGGCGCCAGCGGAAGCTTCCCTCCCTGGGTGCTGTATCCGTGCGCATTGTCAATGCTGGTGCTGTCCAAGTCCTTTGGCGTGTTGCGTAGCGCCGTGACGCCGCGGGTGCTGCCGCCGACCATCGACCTGGTGCGCGTCAACTCACGGCTTACGACCTTCGGATTGGTCGGCGGGACCATCGTGGGCGGCGCCATCGCCGGGGCCTGCGAGCTCACGTTCACCCGGGTGTTCCAGTTGCCCGGAGCACTTTTCGCCGTGATGGCCGCGGCGGCGGTGGGCGCCTGGTCATCCATGCGCATCCCCAAGTGGGTCGAGGTGACCGCCGGTGAGGTGCCCACCACCTTCGGCTACCACGGCGACGACGGTGAACACCCGACGATCCTGCTCCGGCGCTCCCACAAGCAGCAAGACAAGATCCGCCAGCCACTGGGCCGCAACATCATCACCGCGCTGTGGGGCAACAGCACCATCAAGGTGATGGTCGGTTTCCTCACGCTGTACCCCGCCTTCGTCGCCAAGTCCCATGACGCGCACGGCTTTCAACAGCTCGCGATGCTCGGCATGATCGGCGCCGCCGCCGGCATCGGAAACTTCGCGGGCAACGCCACCAGCGCACGGCTCAAGCTCGGCCGCCCAGCCCTGCTTGTCGTGCGGTGCGCCGGTGCGGTCACGGTGGTGGCGCTCGCGGCGGCGGTCACCGGGGTGCTGGCGGTCGTGGTGTTCGCGACGCTGGTGACATCGGGAGTCAGCGCCATCGCGAAGGCGTCCCTGGATGCCTCGCTGCAAGATGACCTGCCTGAGGAATCCCGGGCGTCGGCCTTCGGGCGTTCCGAGGCGCTGCTGCAGCTGTCCTGGGTACTCGGTGGCGCCATCGGCGTGATGATCTACACCGATCTGTGGGTGGGGTTCACGGTGATATCCGCGGTGCTCATCCTCGGCCTGGCGCAGACACTGGCCAGCTTCCGTGGCGCCTCCCTCGTTCCGGGCCTGGGCGGTAACCGCCCGGTGATGGCCGAACAAGAGGGTGGCAAGGTAGTCGCGTGAAGGCAAAACTGGCGGCACTTGCCGCCGTCCTGGTGTTGACCGCTGCCGCGATGGTGGGGTTCATCGCCTGGCAGCTGCACGAGCACAGAGAAGGCCCGGCGGAGCGGCCCGAGATCAGCGCATTCACCCACGGCACCGTCATCCACGCCGCGCCCTATCAGTACTGCGACAAGAACAAGCTGGACCAGTGCGACCCGCCCGGACACACCGTCCAGTTGGCCGTCAACGCTCATGAACCCGTGCAGCTTTCGGTAGATGGGCGCATCGCCCAGGCGCCATGGATGTTGTCCAGAATCTATGCGCCGGTAGACGACGTCGACCACAAACGGGCCGAATCAAGCGTGTACCGCGACCATCGGACCGCCGTGACCATCCCGACGATCGACAGCGAGGGACGGCGGCTGTTGGGCCTGGAAATCAAGCTCCCGACGGTGGTTCAGACCGAGACCGGCGACCTGCTGGAGGTCACCCACGCAATCTGGTCCGTGGCCACAGTCTGGCAGAACTAGCGCCGAGCGCGATACTCCGCACGTGCCACGGCATCAAGGTGTTCGGTGGCATAACCGAGTGCGGTACGACCCATCGCCGCGGCGTGCGCATCGAGATAACTGGTGAGAACATCTGCTCCACAACGCTTTCCAACTTCACGCAGCATCCAGCCGTAGGCCTTCTGGATGAGGTCACGCCGGTCGTCGATCACCAGCGGCGCCACCGCGAGGAGGGGCTGCGCGTCACCGCGTTTGGTAAAGGCGAAGGTGCCGATGATGCCCACCCGCCGGCGCCAAAGGTCATCTTCTGCCGCTAGTTCCAGCAACAGCGAATAGTCCTGGCCGACAAGCCATTCCCCCAGAATCTGCTCAGCCGAGGAATCAACCAGGTCCCAGTTGTTCACCCGGCCTCCGCGGACCTGCTGCAGGTACATCCGCACCCACGCGTCACGTTCGGCGCCCTCGGCATGCGCGAACTCCCATACCGCCAGGATCAGCCCGGTCAATCGGTGCTCGTGCACCTCACTGGCCAGTAGCCGCACCACCGCATCACGTCCGATGCCACGGAATTGCCGTGCCAGCGCACGCTGATCGGGCACCGACACACCGACAAAGACGTCGCCCTCGCCGTACTGGCCCGGCCCGGTCTTGAAGAACCGTGCCGATTTCTGGGCCCGGCCGGGGTCACCGGCGGCATCGAGCGCCGCGATCACATCCTCGGCGCGCAGGGGTGTCAGGTCAGGCGTCCAACTCAGCGGCGACGGCGCGCACAACTTCGGAAACCTTGCGGGCGATCTTGCGATCCGGGTAGCGCCCCTTGCGAAGCTCGGTCTGCACCGTGCCCTCCAGCAGGGTGATCATGTCCTCGATCATGCCGTGTAGCTCATCGGTGGTGTGCTTGTGGTTCACCGGCCCGCTGCTCTCGCGGCGCGTCTTCTGCACAGAGGGCGGCGCGTCAATCAACTTGAGGCTCAGCGCCTGCGGGCCACGCCGGCCCGCGGCCATGCCGAACTCGACCTTCTGACCGGCCTTAAGCCCCTCAACGCCAGCAGGCAGCGCAGAGGACCGGACGTACACGTCCTCGCCGTCCTCCTGCGACAGGAAGCCGAAGCCCTTCTCGGCGTCGTACCACTTGACCTTGCCGGTTGGCACTGCACTCACCTCACATGATTAACGCGCCCCAAATAGGACGCGGTGACTGGTCATCCTACTCGGCGCACGCAAGTGGTCGCTACGCTGGACTTATGACCCCGTTAATCGATTCGTTCGGCCGCATCGCGACCGACTTACGGGTGTCCTTGACCGACCGGTGCAATCTGCGCTGCACGTACTGCATGCCGGCAGAGGGATTGGACTGGCTGCGCAGCGACGCATTGCTCACCGCCGAGGAATACATCCGGCTGATCGGCATCGCGGTGACCGAACTCGGAATCCGTAGCGTCAGGTTCACCGGCGGAGAGCCGTTGATATACAAGGATTTGGAGCGAATCATCACCGCGGTGGCCGCACTGTCACCACGCCCGGATATCGCGCTGACCACCAACGGCATCGGTCTGGACCGTAAGGCCGCGGCACTACGGGACGCCGGGCTGGACCGCATCAACGTGTCACTGGATACGTTGGATGCGGACCGCTTCGCCGCGATCACCCGCCGAGACCGGCTGACCGACGTTCTCGCCGGCCTGGAAGCCGCGAGCGCTGCCGGGCTGACCCCGACGAAGATCAATGCGGTGCTGACCCCCGAGCAGTACAAGGAGGACTCGGTCGAGCTGCTGCGGTTCAGTCTGGAGCGCGGTTTCGAGCTGCGGATTATTGAACAGATGCCACTGGATGCCGGGCATCACTGGAGCCGCGCTCACATGGTGACCGCCGACGAGGTCCACGCCGCCCTGAGCCGGGAATTCACGCTGAGCGCGGATCCGGCACCCCGTGGCAGCGCCCCAGCACAACGCTGGCTGGTCAACGGGGGCCCCGCCACGGTCGGGATCATCGCGTCGGTGTCCAGACCGTTCTGTGGAGACTGCGACCGCACCAGGCTGACGGCCGACGGTCAGGTACGCAATTGCCTGTTCGCCACCACCGAAACGGATCTGCGCGGGCTGCTCCGCTCGGGTGCCGACGACGATGTGGTGGCCTCGGCCTGGCAGGCCGCCATGTGGGGAAAGAAACCGGGCCACGGGATCAATGACCCGTCGTTCCTGCAGCCTGACCGTCCCATGAGCGCGATCGGCGGTTAGGTGAGCATCCGAATCCGATACTTCGCCGCTGCCGCGAACGCCGCAGGCATCGAAGAAGAGACCGTGGAGCTCCCCGCGGGGGCATCTTTCGATGACCTGACGCGCCAGCTGGCCGCAAAAGGGCCGGAACTGGAACGCGTATTGGCGCGTTGTTCCTTCCTTCATGACGGCGTGGCCGTCCGCGACCGCTCCCACCGGCCGGAATCAGGGTCTGTCGTGGATGTTCTGCCTCCGTTCGCTGGCGGATAGAAGAGCGCTGGCCCGCCAATTTCCTAAGGAAGCTCTAAGGCATCTCTGAGAGTTGCATATAGAGATACCTAGACAATTTCGTGATCTACGACACACATCCCAAGGTCACAGTACGGTCACGGCGTAGACACGGGGCGGTGGAGCTACGCAATAACCTGCACAGACCTCACCGGCAACGGGAATAAACCCACCCCGCCGTGGACGAAACACCGTGAAATGTCCAACATGACGAGATGCGGATCGACACGTACCGTCATCCGCAGTCCATACCCGCGCACCGAGCTCCGTCCCTCGGGTGTGGCACCTCGTCGGTAAATCAAGGGACGGAGGCGGGGAACCCAACCGCCGGAGATCTTGATCTCCAGCATGAACCTTCATGGTTCTTGGGGTGAAGCCCGGGAAACCGGGCCGGGCGACCTCTCGCTCGAACCCGACAGCTCACTTCGCAGGTGCGTCACAGAGAGGAATACGACGGACATATGAGTGGACGGCACAGTAAGCCCACCAAGGCGGGCGCTAAAGCGGCCAAGGTCGCGGTAGCAGGTGCAGGCCTTGTCGGTGGCGGTCTGATGATGGCCGCAACGGCCAACGCAGCCACCGATGGCGAGTGGGACCAGGTCGCGCGTTGCGAATCTGGCAATAACTGGGCCATCAACACGGGTAACGGGTACCAGGGCGGACTGCAGTTCTCGCCCAGCACCTGGATCAACAGCGGTGGCGGCCAGTACGCCCCGTCCGCTCACTTGGCCACCAAGGAGCAGCAGATCGCGATCGCCGAGAAGGTGCTCGCGGGTCAGGGCCGTGGAGCCTGGCCGGTCTGCGGTCGTGGCCTGTCCGGCGCCACCCCCCGGACCGCTCCCGCGGCGAACATCACCCCTGCCGCTCACCACGAGGAGCAGGCCGCTGCCGAGCCCGCCCCAGCACCCGAGCCCGCTCCGGCGCCCGAGGCTGATGAGCAGTTCGTCGCCGAGGCCCCCGAGGCACCCGTCGTGGAAGAGGCCCCGGCCCCCGAAGAAGCGCCTGCCCCCGAGGCCCAGGACGTCGACTTCCAGTCCGGCCCGGCGCCCGCCGAGCCCGCCCCGGCCCCCGAGCCCGAGGCTCCTGAAGCACCCGAAGCTATCGCCGCCCCGGCACCCGAAGCACCTGTCGTCGACGAGGCTCCCGCCCCGGAAGAGGCACCGGCTCCCGAAGCCCCCGCCGCCGAGGACCAGGTCCTGCCGTACGAGTTCCAGTCCGGCCCGGCGCCCGCCGAGCCCGCCCCGGCTCCCGAGCCCGCGCCGGCCCCGGCTGCTGCTCCCGAGATCCCGCTTCCCGCGGGTGTCCCGGACGCCGCGGACATCGGCTTCGCCGCCGGTAAGGCCGCGTTCGATGCCGGCCCGGTGGCCTCCAACGGTGTGCCGACCAGCCCCGAAGCGATCGCCGGTGTCGTCCGGCATCTGCCCGATCCGAACAACCTGCCCCCCGGTACCACGGACGTCGCGCCCGGCGATGGTCGCGGAGTGTCGTACCTCAAGGACATCGTCTTCGCCATGCAGACGCAGGATGTCAAGGCCAGCGACGCAATCCTGGCCCTGGCCCAGCGCTAACTCGTACACCAGACAATCGCCCCGGCCCTCACGGCCGGGGCGATTGTCGTTGCGGGGTAACCCTTTCGGCGCGAAGTGTAGGCCCAGTGTCAAGAGGGTTGACGCCCCAGCTTCGAGGCGTACTTTGGTGGGCATGACGGCACCGACCACTCCCCCGGACGTTCCCAGTCAAGAGACATTCGAAGCGGTCTACAACGGCAAACCCATGTTCGAGGGCGCCCCCGCCGCGGGCGTGCCCTGGGATATCAGGGACGCACAACCGCGGATCAAAGAACTCGCCGCGTACGGCGCATTGCGCGGAGAGATCTTGGATATCGGCTGCGGGCTCGGCGAGAACTCCATCTATCTCACTCAGCAAGGCCTGTCGGTCACCGGTCTGGACTTCTCTCCCTCCGCCATCGAGCAGGCGAAACAACGGGCCACCGCCGCGGGTGTGACCGTCGATCTGCAGGTCGCCGATGCGACAAAGCTTGACGGCTGGGAGGGGCGGTTCGACACCGTGATCGACAGCGCCGTGTATCACTGTTTCGATCACGAAGGTCATCAGCAGTACGCGAGCGCACTGCACCGGGCCACCCGGCCGGGTGCCCGCTGGTTCATCGCCTGCTTTGGCGACGGCACCGTCAATGGCATCGCGATGCCATTCGGCGTGCAAGACCCCGAAGAGATCAAGACGGTACTGTCCGACGCCAACTGGAACATCCAATACTTCGGCCGGACAACCTATCTCGGATCGCGAGCGGCATTCGTCGGTGCCGCGCTGGCCGGCATCGATCCCGAGCGGATGCCCGCCGATATGCGCGAGCGCTCTCAGCGCCCGGGCGTGGCAGAACAAGCACAGCAGACCTTCGAGCGTCTCCAGCAGCTGGATGACGACATCATCCACATGCCGTTTTTCAGTATCGTCGCAGAAAGAGGCTAAACATCATGACCGCACCCACCCAGAACACATTTGAGGATCTGTACCGAGAGAGCATCAAGGACGGCGGGCCCATCGTCCCGTGGGACTCCAAGGACGCCAAACCTCGCATCAAAGAACTGGCTCTACTCGGCGCGGTCCGCGGCGAGGTCCTGGATATCGGCTGCGGGCTCGGCGATAACGCTATTTACCTTGCCCAACAGGGCTTTAACGTCACCGGACTGGACTTCGCACCTTCGGCAATCGAACAAGCCAAGGGTCGGGCGGCCGCGGCAGGCGTCACCATCGACTTCCAGGTTGCCGATGCGACCGAGCTCGACGGCTGGGAATCGAGGTTCGACACCGTGATCGACAGCGGCGTCTATCACTGCTTCGACAATGAGGGAAACGCGAAGTACGCGAGTGCTCTGCACCGCGCCACACGCCCCGGAGCACGCTGGTACATATGGTGTTTCGCACACGGTGGAGTACACGGCGTGCCGACACCGTTCCAGAACGCCCTGCGGGCGGAGCAGATCGAACAGACGCTGACCGCCAATGGGTGGACCGTGCTGCAGCTGAATCCCACCACGATGGCCGCACCAAAGACCGAGTTTCTCAACACGATTCGCGGAACCTACCGCGGAGACCCCGAAATACTCGACCGGCTGGAACAAGATATCGACGATCCGCTGCTCTACATCCCCGTGTACACGGTGATCGCAGAACGCGCGTAGACCTACAGTTGGCGGCCCCCAAGTACGCGGGCCGCGGCCGCGGACATCACCGAGAAGGTCCATAGCGCGGGTATCGAGGCGAGCATGGATCCCACAGTGCGGGTACCGGATTCGGGTTCCATGCCCTCCAAGCGTTGCGCCAGCCAGCGCAGGGCGGCAGGTGCGCCCAGGAGGGCCAGTGACACATGCTCGCTGAGCATGTCGCGCCGGTAGGTGACGTCGGTGCCGTGCGTGGCGTAGAAATCGGCTTGGCGATCCACCTCGTCGATACCCACGAGCTGATCGCGCACTGCGGTGTAGATGTACACAGGGCAGGTTGGCGCCGCCTTGCCCAGACGCAGATCTTCACTCATGGCCGCGACATCGGGCAGCGCCATCAGATCGGCGATGGGCAGGTCTACATAGCGGTCGAGGTTACGCATCACATACCGTCCGACGGCCTGTCCCGTCGAAAGTCCCCGCACCGTCGTCATGATCTTCTCACCCTTGGGCGTAAGGTGTTGCGTCAAAACAGAATCCAGCGCCGGATAGCTACCGCGCAAGGCAGAAATGGCCGCGAAGCCCAGCCCGGCGAACAATCCTCCGTCGGCCCGATCCAAGATCTTGCCGGGGTCCGACGCCGGTGAGCCCAACGCCGCCGCGACGATGTTGAGCTCGGGAGCATAGCTAGGTGCCATTTCCGCCGCCCACGAACTGGCAAGCCCGCCACCGGAATATCCCCACAGCCCGATCGGCGTATCGGACGGAAGCCGCAGCTCGGCGAACTGTTGCGTGGCGCGCAAACCGTCAAGTACGTGGTAGCCGGGTTGACGCGCGACGACATAGCGGCCGGGCTGTCCACCGTGGTCCGCGACGCTCACGATCCACCCCTGCCGCAACCCGGCGGCCATCAGCAGCAATTCGATCTGTGGGTTGGCGAAAGGTCCCCGTGCACCCTGTAGCAGGCAATAGGAGGGAAAGCAGGATCGCTGACTGGAGTTGATCGCACACTGATACGCCAACAGGCGTGGAGAGTGCGGGTCATGGGTCGCAGGCACCAGCACCGTGGTAACCGAGACTTCAGGCGCGCCATGCGGATCTGTGGTGCGAAACAGCAACTGCCAGGCCGTCACTCGCTGACGTAACAGCCCCAGGAATCCGACGTCTGCCGGGCGGGCACGCAGAACTGTTCCGGGCTCAGCGTCCCAGAAGCCATCAGGTGGGAGATGAAAGGGATCGTCGTCGGGCCGCGCCGGACGTTTACCGGGGTGCGGGAAAATCTGGGGTGCAGGAGCCGTATTGCGGTGTCTCGGTTGCACTGGAGTGCTCATGAACCAAGGAAGTTACTGCACCCACTGGACCATCAGTGCCCTGATCTGGGTTTTTAGGTACCAGACCCCAATCGGTGACCGGATTTTTCAGGCCGACCCCACCCACTCGTCACTGCCGTCGGCGAAGAACTGGTGCTTCCATACCGGCAGCGCAGCCTTCACATCGTCGACGAGGCGCTGACAGGTGGTGAATGCCTGACGACGATGGTCGGCGCTCACCGCCACTACGAAGGCTGCCTCGCCGACTGTCAGTGCGCCGATGCGATGGCTCACCGCCACCGCGCGCACACCCTCGGCCTCCGCGGCGATGCGTTCCACCACATCGGTCAGCACCTGCTGAGCCGACGGATGCGCCGAGTACTCCAGCCGCAGCACGGTCTTACCCGCGTCGTGGTCACGCACGTTCCCTACGAATCCGACTGTAGCCCCTGCTGATTCGTGATCGACGAGTTGCTCGTGCTCGATCAGTGAGATGCGTTCCCCGGTCAATAGCGCTCGAGTGACGCTAGCGCTCATACGTGATCACCCCCGGCTATCTGGTCGAGTGCATGGCCCAGCACGCCCCCGAGCACCGCAAGCCCGTCGCGCACCCCGCCGGTGGAACCGGGCAGGTTGACCACCAAAGTGCGACCGGCGACTCCACACACGCCGCGGGAAAGGATGCTGGTGGGTACGGTCGGCAGTCCCGAGCGTCTGATCGCGTCGGCCAAGCCGGGTATCTGATGGTCCAGCAGCGCGGCGGTCTGTTCGGGAGTGACGTCCGTGGGCGACAGCCCGGTACCTCCGGTGGTGATGACCAGTGAAACCCGATCGGCCAACGCCGAACGAATGGCTTCCCCTACCGCGTCGCCGTCCGGCACGACGATCGGCCTTTCAACATGAAAGTCTTGCGCACCAAGCCATTCGGCGATGACGGGCCCCGTCTTGTCGGGGTATTGGCCGGTGGCCGCCCGGGTCGAGGCCACGATAACCCGCGCAGATCTCAGGGTCGGGTCCATGTTCCGGTCTTGCCGCCTTCTTTGCGCAGTACCCGGACATCGTCGATGCGCGATGCCGGGTCGACCGCCTTGACCATGTCGTGCAGGGTCAGTCCGGCGACCGTCACCGCGGTCAGCGCTTCCATCTCGACCCCGGTCCGGTCCCGGGTGCGCGCGGTGGCGGTGATCTGAACGGACCCGTTGGCGGTGTCGATCTGGAAGTCGACGTCGATGCCCGTGAGCGGTATCTGATGGCACAGCGGGATGAGCTCGCTGGTGCGCTTGGCGGCCATGATGGCGGCCAGACGAGCGGTGGCGATGGCGTCGCCCTTCGGGAGCGCGCCATCAGCCAGTAACTTCAGGACGTCCGGGGTGGTGACGAAGCATCCGGCCGCGACCGCCTCGCGTGCGGTGGCCTGCTTGGCCGACACGTCGACCATGTGCGCGGACCCGTGCTCGTCGATGTGGGAGAGACGGTCAGGTGGGGACCCCTCGCTGCCGCGAAGACCGTCGGACACCGTTACTTGTTGATGACGGTGACGGGGTGCACGTAGGGCACGGACTCCACCGGGAACTCGATGTCGCCGAAGGGTGACAGCGCTCCGGTGCGGTCGGCCGCGAGTTCGGAGACCGCGTGCTCACCGTCCACATGTGCGGGCCAGCCGTTGTCGACGTATTGCTCTTTGTCAGCCACGAAGCCATTGTGGCAGGCCGGGGGGCCGACGGCGAACCCAACCCGCCTCTACGCTGGTGACCGATGAGTGAGGATGCGGCATTGGCTACCTGGTTGCGCCAGCTGCCAGACGAACAGTTGGTGCGGCTGGTCCAGTTGCGACCCGATTTGGCCTCGCCACCTCCGGGTTCGCTGGCGGCGCTGGCGGGCCGGGCGCTCTCACGCCAATCGGTGCGCGCGGCGACCGACAGCCTGGACTTTTTGACCCTGGCGGTGCTGGACGCGCTGCTGGTGGCACGTGCGGACATCACTGGTGTTCCGCTCTCGGAGGTGCTCGCCCAGGTCGACGGTCGCGCCACTGAACTGCAGGTGCGCGCCACCCTGGATCGGCTGCGCGAGCTGGCGCTGGTGTGGGGGGATCGCGAACTGCACCTGGCGGGAGAAACGCGGTTGGGTCTGCCCTGGGTTGTTGGTCAGGTGATCAGCGAGCAGACTCCGGCCTCCTACGACGCTGCCCGTGCCGCCCTGGAAGCGACCGATGAACGCGGGATGGAGCTGCTGCGGGCGCTCATCGCGGGATCCCCGATCGGCCGCACCCGGGATGCTGCGCCCGACGCCCCACCAGATCGCCCGGTGCAGCGGCTACTGGCCGCCGGGCTGCTGCAGCGCATCGACGACGAGACGGTGCTGTTGCCGAGATTCGTGGCACAGCTGCTCCGTGGTGAGGAGCCAGACCGGCTGCAGCCCCCCATCGTGGAAATCACGACGGCCACCCAGGCTGAAGCCGACGCCGCTGCCGCCGGTGCCGCCCTCGATCTCCTGCGCGAGGTCGGCCTGCTGCTCGACGAGCTCGGGGTCAACCCGGCGCCGCAGCTGCGCAGCGGCGGTTTGGGGGTGCGCGAGGTCAAACGGCTCGCGAAGACGACGGGGATCGACGACAGCCGGATGGGACTACTGCTGGAGGTGCTGGCGGCAGCGGAGCTGATCGCGGTCGGTGACCCCGATATCGAGACCGATGCCGAGGGCTGGCATTGGGCGCCGACCGTACAGGCCGACCGTTTCGCCGAGCTGCCCACCGCAACCCGCTGGTTACGGCTGATGTCGGCCTGGCTGATGCTGGCGGCGCGGCCGGATCTGATAGGTAAGCGCACCAGCGAGGACAAACCCATTGCGGCGCTTTCTGATTCACTGCGCTCGACCGCAGCGCCACATGATCGCAAGCTACTGCTGCAGATCCTCGGCGAGCTGGAGCCCGGGCAAGGACTGCGGGCCGAGGAAACGTCGCGGGTAATGCGGTGGCGCCGACCGCGTTGGGGCGGCCGGCTGGGCGTGGAACCGGTAACGGCCCTGTTGTTCGAGGCGACGACAATGGGAGTGATCGGGCGCGGCGCTTTGACGACGCACGTGCGCACCTTCTTGGACAGTGCCGGCGATGAGGGCGCGACGCTGGCCGCGATGGACAAGGCACTGCCCAGCCCCATCGATCACTTCCTGGTGCAGGCCGATCTCACGGTCGTCGCCCCCGGACCGCTGACGCGCGAAGTGGAACTGGAGCTGACGGCGGTGGCGGACCTCGAATCGGCGGGGGCAGCCAGCGTCTTTCGGGTCAGCGAGGCAAGCATCCGCCGCGCGCTGGATTCGGGGCGGACCGCGACGTCGCTACACAGTTTCTTCGGTTCACGCTCCAAAACCCCTGTCCCCCAATCGCTGACGTATCTCATCGACGATGTCGCGCGACGGCATGGGCAGCTTCGGGCCGGGGTGGCCAGCTCGTTCCTGCGCTGCGATGACGTGGCCCTGCTGACGCAAGTGATGGCATCGGCCGTGGCCGAGGATCTGGGGCTGCGGCTGCTGGCGCCGACGGTCGCGGTGTCCTTGGCTCCCCTGGCCGAGTTGGTGGCCGGGTTGCGCTCGGCGGGCTTCGCCCCCGCCGCCGAGGATGCCACCGGAACGATCGTGGCGCTGCGGGCGCACCGCGCGCGGGTGACACCGCAGCCGCACCGGATGGGTTGGACGCCACCCGTGCTCAGCGAGCCCGCGGCCGCCGCGGTGGTCAAGGCATTACGGGCGGCTGGCGATCACGACGGCGTTCGCATCGAGCCGTCGCATGCGGTGGCCTTGTTGCAGCAGTCCGCCAAGGCTCAAACCAGCGTGTTGATCGGGTACGTGGACCCGGCCGGGGTGGCGTCCTCGCGCGTGGTCAATCCGATCAGCGTGCGCGGTGGGCAGCTGTCGGCCTTCGATACCGCCGCCGGGCGAATCCGCGACTTCGCGATTCACCGCATCACCGCGGTTTCCCCACCGTCCTGACCGTGACGGCTGGTTAACCCCTCAGCGGACACCCTCGAAAGGGTTCCAGGACTCACTCTTGCGCACCCAATGCAGGTAGTAGGCCTGGTTGGCGATTCCCATGAACAGCGCAGCAAAGCCAAAGGAGAACGCGCGCGTCACACTGTCGGAGGCTCCCAGCACTCCCAACGCGATGCTGACACTCACGGTGATCCCCAGCAGCACGAGGCCCTTGCGCCACATCCCCTTGACGAAGAAGTAGATCGGGCCAAAGAAAAAGGCCAGGAAATTACTGGTCAAGCGGATACGTGTCCAGAACGACCCGGCCCGGAAGATGGCATTGGCCTCTTCCTTCGTCGGTGCCGCAGCGTACTGGTCATAGAACGCGAACCGGCGCTGCCAAATCTCGGCCAGGGTGCTGCGGTCTTGTGGTGTCGTCACCGCAGCAATCTAGCAGGGCATACAGCACCCGCCAATGTCTCCGGGCATCACTATCCTGGACCGAATGACCGATGGACCGCTGATCGTCCAATCCGATAAGACCGTGCTGCTGGAGGTCGATCACGACCAGGCAGACGCGGCACGCCAGGCGATTGCCCCTTTCGCCGAGCTCGAACGTGCACCCGAGCACGTGCACACCTACCGCATCACCCCGCTGGCGCTGTGGAACGCCCGCGCCGCCGGGCATGACGCCGAGCAGGTTGTCGACGCCCTGGTCACCTTCTCCCGGTACGCGGTACCTCAACCGCTGTTGGTGGACATCGTCGACACCATGGCCCGCTACGGACGCCTGCAGCTCGTCAAACATCCGGCCCATGGTCTGACGCTGGTGAGCCTGGATCGCGCCGTCCTCGAAGAGGTGCTGCGGCACAAGAAGCTCGCCCCCATGTTCGGCGCCCGCATCGATGACGACACCGTGCAGGTGCACCCCAGCGAGCGTGGCCGCGTCAAGCAGCTGCTGCTTAAGATCGGCTGGCCGGCAGAGGATCTCGCGGGATATGTGGACGGTGAAGCGCACCCGATCAGCCTGGCTCAGGATGGTTGGGAGCTTCGGGACTATCAGCAGATGGCAGCCGACTCGTTCTGGGCGGGCGGTTCCGGCGTGGTGGTACTGCCCTGTGGTGCCGGTAAGACGCTGGTGGGTGCCGCGGCCATGGCCAAGGCCAAGGCGACCACCCTGATCCTGGTGACCAACACCGTCGCCGGGCGGCAGTGGAAGCGGGAGCTGATCGCGCGGACCTCGTTGACCGAAGAGGAGATCGGCGAATACTCCGGTGAACGCAAGGAAATCCGGCCGGTCACCATCGCGACCTATCAGGTGATCACCCGGCGCACCAAGGGCGAATACCGTCACCTGGAGCTTTTCGACAGCCGGGACTGGGGCTTGATCGTGTACGACGAGGTGCATCTGCTGCCCGCTCCGGTGTTCCGGATGACGGCCGACCTGCAGTCGCGCCGCCGCCTCGGACTGACCGCCACCCTCATCCGGGAGGACGGCCGCGAGGGCGACGTGTTCAGCCTCATCGGGCCCAAGCGTTATGACGCACCGTGGAAAGACATTGAGGCACAAGGCTGGATCGCCCCCGCTGAGTGCATCGAGGTGCGGGTCACCCTTACCGATAACGAACGGATGATCTACGCGACGGCCGAGGCCGACGAGCGATACAAACTGTGCTCGACAGCCCACACGAAGATCAACGTGGTGAAGTCGATCCTGGCCCGCCATCCGGGAGTTCCTTCGCTGGTGATCGGCGCCTACCTCGATCAGCTCGACGAGCTGGGCACCGAGCTCGGCGCCCCGGTGATCCAGGGCTCCACCAAGAACGCCGAGCGCGAAGCGCTCTTCGACGCTTTCCGTCGCGGGGAGATCGCCACCCTGGTGGTCTCCAAGGTAGCCAACTTCTCCATCGACCTTCCGGAAGCAGCTGTAGCGGTTCAGGTTTCGGGTACGTTCGGGTCACGCCAAGAGGAAGCGCAGCGACTTGGGCGGCTGCTGCGGCCGAAGGCAGACGGCGGGCAGGCTTATTTCTATTCGGTGGTGTCGCGCGACACCCTCGATGCCGAATACGCCGCCCACCGGCAGCGATTCCTTGCCGAGCAGGGCTACGGCTACCGGATCACCGATGCCGACGACCTGCTCGGACCGGCAATTGGTTAGCGGTCCGGGACAGTTCGTCACCGGATCGCTCCGCAGGTGATTCGAAGCGGCGCTTGATGCGCAGTAGAGGGGTCTCGAAGTACCGGAAGCTGACATAGGCAACGGCGACGACGAGAACCGTTGTCCCGGCGCACAGCACCAACCCTTGCTCCTCGTGCACCACGCGGCGAACGACGTTGGCGCACAACATGTGCATCAGGTAGATCCCATAACTGATGACACCGATGAATGCCAGCGGCCGCCAGGTCAGCACTGGGTGCATGAGGGTGTCCTCGCGGATGGTCACGGCGGTGACCGCGGTGACCATGATGACCTGTATCGACCAGGGCGGGGCACCGCACCACAGCGCGCCGATCATCGCCGCGAGCACGGCCGGGGCCGACCACCACCACCCCAGCACCGCGGAGACTCCCGCGTAGCCACCACGCGTGTTCACCACGATCGCGGAGGCGGCACCGAGCAGGATGGGCAGGGACAGGCTCGCGAGAATGCGCCAGGGCAGCACCCGGGTGTCCAGAAACATGCCTGCGCCCACCGATACCGCGACCAGGATGAACAGCACGGCAAGCGGGGGCCCGATTCTTCCCTTGCCCAGGAGCAGCGCGCCGGCCAATAGGGGCGGCCACAACACATAGAACTGTTCCTCGGTGGACAGCGACCACGAAAAGTAGAACGGCACCGAGGTACCGGCGGACAGGTCGACGAACCAGTTGACGGTGTAGGTCAGGAACGCGGGCAGGTTCCGGAAGAATTGCTCGCCCTTCGGCGTATCGCGTTCGGTGGCGAACACCAGCAGGACATACAGCGCCAGCACCGCGTAGTACAGCGGGAAGATTCGTAACGCCCTGCGCGCATAGAAGTTTCGCAGCGAGATGTCCGCCGTGCGATCTCGTTCACGCATCAGCAGCGTGGTGATGAGAAAGCCACTGATCGCGAAGAAGAAGTCCACGCCCATGAATCCGCTGTGCGAGATCCTCGGACCGGGCGTCCCTGATGTGTGGTGCCAGATCACCGCCAGGACGCTCAGCGCCCGCAGGCCATCCAGGGCCCCGAATTTTCTCGTGGCCAGAAAGCACTCATAAGCAGCCACAGAGCGTCGCGACACCGAAAGAAGGGTATCAGCGTTACCAGACTAGCGCTGCTGTCGGCAGCCCTGGTCCGCAGCGGTGTCCAGCTGGATATCCGTGGAGCTGATCGACGGCGTGAGGAAACGAAGATGCCCGATCAACTCGCGCGGCAGATCGTCGACCCGGATCGGGTACCGAGTGCCGTCGATCACGCTGCGCGCCGTCAGCGAGAAGGTCTTGGCGACATCGGCGTCGAACGCGCCGTACTTCTGCAGCGCCGTCGCAACCATCTGCTGGAAGGGGCTCAGTTTCAGCGTCCGCAAATCCAGGGCCGGATCAAGCTGAATTCTGATCCCCTCCGGCACCCCATCGGGGACCGTGCCGTCCGACCGGGTACCCGGGTACACGTAGGTGGGGGCGTTGATCGGGATGGCGAATCTCAGTGCGTGATCAATCACGCCGGCTTGCACATCCTCCGGCGTGATCAGCCCGGCCAGGTAGGACAGCTCGCCGCCCGAATGCGCGGGCCCACTGACATGTCCGCCCGATCCGGTGTTCACCCGGTAGGTGGCCTGGGCAATGGCCGACATCGCATCCGGCTTGAAGGACTGGAACTCGTACTCACACCCGGTGGTGTCGTCGATGATCGCGATATGGGCGTCGGCGTCCTGGGTGGGCAGATAATGCGGCAGGTAGGGGATCTCGATCGACTTCCCGCTGTTGCGGACGGCGACGATCCGTGTCGGGGTGCCCGCGGGCGCGTGGTAGACGGCGGTGGTCCAGATGTCCTCGTTGACGTCGATTGCCTTGACATCCGGGTGATGCATCAGCGCGGCAACCCAATTCGGCGAACGCGGGTCGACCGCCGGATTGGGCGGGAGGGGCTGATTCAGGAAGGAATTCGCCGCAAAGTAGTTGCCGTTGCCCGAAGCCGGACCAAGCGCGACCTGAGACACCGAGAACTCTTGTACCGCAGGCCCGCTGGCCCCGGCATAGCTGACGCGGACCGCGTGTACACCAGCCTCCACGGTGCGTGTGGCGAGATCGGTCCCCCAGTCCCGGGTATCGGCATGATCGAAGATCAGCTCGCCATCCAGCCATACACGCGCGACGACACCACCGCTCATCGAGGCGATCTGATACTGACCCGTCACCGGGAATCGCAACGAGCCGATGGCGTCGGCCGAGAATCCGTCGGCCTGTACGCCCGGTGCTGGAGATCCCGCGAAGTTCCCACCGACCGAGTACTCGCATCGAGCGAGCACCGCGGTGCCCGAATGCTCGGTGTTGTTGTAGTACCGCGTCCAGTATTGGCCTACATCGCAAGGATTCTGGGCTGCCGCATCCGTCTCATTCCGGGCAGGCGCGCACGCCGCCACCACCAGGAACACCGTAAGCAGAACGAACGCACGCACGGATTCACTGTACGGGCGAACTCTTACCTTCCGGCGGCGGCAATCTTGTCGAAGTACCGCTGAGTGCGCTTCATCGAGAATCCGACGATGGCGTTCACCGCGGGGGTGGCATTACGAATCGGTCCCGTGCCGTCGATGGCCCATGCCCAGGTGAAGTCGGCACCGCGATCCGTCGGCGTCACCACGTAGTCCTCGGCGAAGGCACGCAAGCCGGGAGCAGGCACCGGCATGCTCGTCACGTAGAACGCCTTCCGACGTCCTTCCTCCCAGAGGAAGTAGTGCTCGTTCACCTTGGGTCCCACAGCCGGCCCGATCTTGCGCACCGCTCCGACCCCGGCGCGCGGGCTACCCCACACAACCCTGATACCCGGCGCCAACCACCGCAACGTGGTGTCGTTGGTCAGCTCACGCCACAAGGTGTCGGCGGACACCGGTACCGAGATGGTGTGACTGGCTCGCACGGGAGCACTGGACAGGAAGGCTTCATCGACTGCGTCAAGCGAAGGCATTCCCGTAACTTACGGTATCGGTTGGGTTGTAAACAATGGGCCCTACTGCTGTTGCGCACAGGTCTGGTCGGCCTGCTCGTCCAACCGGATGTCAGTAGACGCCACAGTGGGTTTGAGGAACTGCAGATGCTGGATGAGGGTCTGCGGCAACCCCGAAAGTGGCAGGTTGAAAGGCGCTGAGGCCATGGTGTTCTCGGTGGCGACGGCGAGCACCCCGGCGGTATCGGCGTTGTAGCCGCCGTAGTTCTGCAAGGCGATAGCCACCATCCGCTGAAACGGAGTCAGGGCGAACTGGTCCAGATTCAGAGACGGGTCGAGTCGCATCCTGGTCCCCTGCGGAATGCCGCCGGGCGTGGTGCCGTCGGAACGGGTGCCCGGATAGGCGAATCGTGGTGAGCCGATAGGCAGCGCATAGCGCAGCGCATGGTTGATGCCGCCCGCGTTCACCTCGGACGATCTGATGAGCCCTGCCAGCCAAGATAGCTCGCCGCCCGCATGGGCCGGCCCCGATGTGTGTCCGCCGGTGCCCGTGTAGGCGTGATACGAGGCGGAGGCCACCGCCGAGGAGGAATTATTGAACATCTCCAGCTCATAGGCACATCCCTTCGCCTGATCCACGATGATCAGCGCGCTGTCACCGTCAGGGCTCGCCCTATAGGACGGCAGGTACGGAACCGTCAGGTACTTGTTCGAGTTTGTGATCCGGATGGCGCGGGTAGGGGTGCCCGCTGGCGCGACATAGATGGGTTGCGTCCACGTGCTGCTGTTCAGCGAGATGCCATTCTGGTTTCCCAGCATCGCCACCCAACCGTCGGAGCGAGAGTCGATCTGGGCGTCGGCGGGGATCGGTGTGTTCCAGAAGGAGTCTGCCGAGAAGTAGTTGCCATTGGTACTGGCCGGGCCCGGCCCCATTTGCGAGACGGAGAAGAACTCGAAGGAATCGCCGGACGACTTCCAGAAGGCAACCTGAACCGCGTGATCACCCGCGGTGACGTTCTTGGCAGCTAGATTTCGGCCCCAGCTCACCGCCCCCTTGTCGATCACCAGTTGTCCGTCAAGCCACACCCGCACCGCCATGTTCCCGGTGTCCGCACTGAACACGTAGTTGCCACTGACCGGAAAGTGGATCGTTCCGGCATATTGGGCACCCCAGTTCGACGTGTTGACACCGGATACCGGTGCGGCACTTCGGAAGTAGCCACCCACCGATGTCTCGCACTGTCGCACCACCGGGTCACCGCTCAACGCGGTGTTGTTGTAGTAGCTGGCCTGGTACTCATTCACAACGCAGTCCGAGGACGGCGCCGTGGTGGTTGTCGGCGTCGTGGTGGGCGCGGTCCACACCACCGTCACCTTGTCCAGCACCAGCATTCGCCCGCAGAAGAAGGTGCTGTACGCCGCGCTGTTCGTAATGGTGATGGAATGCGCCCCTTCGGCGATGGACAAATCCACCGTGTAATCGGTCAGGCCATTTGCCGATACGGTGAAATTGCCCACCTCGGCATTGTCGACGCTGATGCGCATGGCCGGCGCGCCCAAACATTGCTGCCCACGCGCCCGAATAACTATTCTCGACGAAGTTTGGAGCCACACCGTGTTTGTGGCAATAGCATTCTGACCGTATAGGCCCAGGAGGGTGCCACCGGACGCGCTACCGTCCGCCCAGGCTCCCCCGCCGCCGCTGGTATAGGACATCGATTCTGCTTCGATGGCCGTATCTGCTTGCGAGACAGATGGAAATGTTATCCCGATGGTCACTAGGACGGACACGACAACCAAGAACCGTAGAACTCTCATGAGCGTGAACACCCTGTCCGATAGCAGGCGTAAAACGATTCACGCGCAAAGTACTATCGGATTAATTCGAATCACCAGAGCATTCGTTCAAGCGATATTCTCCGGCGATGAATCCGTAATAGACAAAGCGTCTAATTAACTCAATTACACACGGGCGGCGACTATTTCGCGCACAAACAGGTCTATCCCGGAACGGTCGTACGCCGCTTCCGGAAAATTGCATATCGCATAGCCCAGACCCAGTCTGCGGAACTGAGCCAGACGCTCTGCGATCTGCTCGGGAGTTCCGGCGGTCGCGGTCAGATTGCCAACCGTGACATCGGCGATGTCCTCGCCGACAACCGGCACCAGCCGCGCCTTGATGGCAGCCAGCCGGTCCGCCACCTCGGCATCGTCGGCACCGATGACGACGTTGATGTTGGCGCTTCGCACAATCGCATCGAAGTCGGTGCCGATGTCCTTACAGTGCGCCGCAAGAATTTTCGATTTGTGTTCGAATTCCTCGGGAGTCTGCCCGAAGTTGGTGTACTGGGCATAACGTGCCGCGATCCGCAACGTCACCTTCTCGCCGCCACCGGCGACCCATAGCGGAATGCCCTTGGGCTGCAGTGGCTTGGGCGCCACGATGGCGTCGTCGACCTGGTAATAGGTGCCGTCCAGGGTGACACGCCCATCCCGCCAGGCGTCACGCATGATGCGCACCCCTTCGCGCAATCGGCCGAGGCGCTCGGCGGCGTCCGGAAAGCCGTAGCCGTAGGCGCGCCACTCGTGCTCGTACCAGCCGCCGCCGATGCCCATCTGGGTGCGTCCGCCCGAGATGATGTCCACTGTCGCGGCGATCTTCGCCAGATACACCGGGTTTCGGTATCCCATCGCCGTACACATCTGCCCGAGCTTGATTCGCGAGGTCACCGCCGCGAAGGCGGACATCAGCGTCCACGCCTCATGAGTCGCCTCGTCGGTGGGTACCGGCACGGTATGGAAGTGGTCGTAGACCCACACCGAGTCCCACGGCCCGTCCTCCGCATAGCGAACCAGATCACGCATGACGTCCCATTGACAATCGGGCGCGATGCCTACCAGATCCAGGCGCCAGCCCTGCGGGATGAAGACTCCGAACTCCAGTGTCTCGGCCACCCGCGCCACACTACGCCGGGGCGGGAGATCCCACCCAGCGGGTGAGCGCTTCGCCAAGGCCCGCATCGGACCCCTCCCCCACCCAGGCGACGTACCCGTCGGGTCGCACCAGCACCGCATCCGGCGCCGAGACCTCACCGAGCACCGGAAGATCCCATGCACCTGAGTATTTCGCGTCAACCAGCTGAACCCGGTCGGCCCATCTGTCGACGTTCAGACTCTGTGGCTCGCCAAAGTTGAACACCACAGCACGGGCGGCGTGCAGGTAGGGGTAGACGCGGGTGGGCCCATCCGGGGTGACCACGTCTAGGTCCGGCATGCGGCGCCCCAGCAGCGGATGCCCCTCGCCCAGCTCGTAGTGGATGTCCAGGCCGCTCATCATGCCGGCGATGCGCTTGCGTGGCTCATCCATCGCCAGCAGGTCGGCCACGATGTCACGCAGTGCATCCATCCGCGGCCCGGCGTCGGACAACGGTGTTTGGGCCATGGTGTTGTGCAGCACCCTTTCGGCCACCGGATGGCGCTCGCAGTGGTAGGTGTCCAACAGCGAGTCGGGGGCTTCTCCCTTGATCACCGCCGCCAGCTTCCATCCCAGGTTCACCGCGTCCTGAACACCGGTGTTCAGCCCCTGTCCGCCGAACGGGAAGTGAATATGCGCGGAATCTCCGGCAAGGAACAAGCGACGGTCGCGGTAGCGGTCGGCCTGGCGAGTCATATCGGAGAACCGCGACATCCAGCGTGGACTGTGCAACCCGAAATCCGTTCCGGCGATGGCGATGAGCGCTTCCTTCGCCTCTTCCAATGTCGGCTCGACACCCAGTCGGTCAAGATCGGTGCTGAACACTAACCGGCACCACCCCTCTTCGAAGGGCAGGATGCCGAGGAACGATTGTCCCGGCTTGCGCAGCAGACCGAACTCGAGCGGTTGCTCGGTGATCTCGGCGTCCACCAGCATCGCCGAACACGACGGATCATGTCCGGGAAACCCGATCCCCGCCGCCTTACGGATGGTGCTGCGCCCGCCGTCACATCCGATCAGGTAGAGCCCACGCAGCGCACTCCCGTCGGCAAGCTCCACATCGACACCGGAGTCGTCCTGGGTAAACCCGACGACCTCGGCGTTGTAGTAGATCGGCACGCCGAGGTCGGTGATCCAGGCCGCCAAGGTCTTCTCGGTGTAGTGCTGAAGCAGGCCCAGGGCGTAGGGGTGACGGGTGGGGAAATCCTCGATGCTCATGAAGATCCCCGAGAAATGGGTGACCTGGCCGGTCATCCCCTGAGAGAGGAATCTCTCGGCGATCCCACGCTGATCGAACACCTCAATGGTGCGCGAATGCACGCCCGCCGCACGTGATCCCACCTCTTCGTGGCTGCCCCGGCGTTCCAACACCGCAACGTCAATACCGGCGAGAGCCAGCTCACCGGCCAGCATCAGCCCGGTTGGGCCTCCACCTGCGATGACCACTGCATGCTCGGTCATAATTCTCCTTAACGTCGTTATTGGTATTGACTCCATAATTACTTTAACAATGTTAAGGTGTCAACGTGATTTTGAATCGGGAGACGATCGCGCGAGCCGGGCTGGCCCTGCTCGACGAAAAGGGCAGCGACGGCCTAACCATGCGGGCATTAGCGGCATCCCTCGGCGTGCAGGCACCGGCGCTGTACTGGCACGTGAAGAACCGGCGCGAACTCATCGACCTCATGGGTGAGGCGATCATGAGCGATGCCCATGATGCCTTCGACGACACCTCGGCGCCATGGGATATCTTCCTGGCCAACGGCGCTCGTGCACTACGGCAGGCGATGCTGCGCTACCACCAGGGCGCCCGGATCCTGGCAGGCACCTTTGTGACCAACGCCGCCGACATGCTGGAGCCGATGCTCGATGCCATGACGTCGGCCGGGTTCACTGTTCGCGAAGCGGCCCGACTATCTCCCGTGATCCACCACTACACAATCGGTTTCACCATCGAACAACAGGCCCGCGATGGCTCGGAATATCCGGGGCCCAATCCGTACACCGAAGAGAATCTGATCGCCAAGCTCGATCTGCAGAAGTATCCGGCGATCTTGGAGGTCTTCTCGGAGCTTTATGAGCCCGACTTCGATGCCGACTTCGAGGACGGACTCGCGATAGTCATCGACGGCCTGCGAGCTCGGCTTCGCGGGAAACGGAAATCAGCGGCTCCTCGGGTATCGGATCGCCGCTAGGACACTCGGGCTCCTCCAACTCCGGCGTTGCCGCATCCTGATCGTCAACCTTCGAGCGCGAAAAATGCTTCTGGAACCAAGGTTCCACGATCGCAGAGGGCCACCAGTTGGCCTGCCCACACAGCACGACCAGAGCAGGAATGGTGATGGTGCGCACCAGGAAGGTGTCCAGGAGCAGGCCCATGCCGATGATGAAGCCCGCTTCCACCATCGACTGCAGGTTTCCGATCAGCAGGCCGAACATCGACGCGGCGAAAATTACTCCGGCAGAGGTGATCACACCGCCGGTCGACTTGACCGTTTTGATGACCCCGGAACGGATACCGTCGGGCGATTCGTCACGGATGCGCGAGATGAACAACAGGTTGTAGTCCGCGCCCACCGCGACCAGCACGATGAACGCCATGCCCGGCACACTCCAACTCAACGGTTGTCCACCGATGAACTGGAACGCGATCACCCCGATACCCACTGCCGATGCGTACGAAATGATCACCGAACCAATGAGATACAGCGGAGCGACAATGGCCCGCAGCAGTGCGACGAGGATGAGCAGCACCACGATCACCGTCAGCACGATGATGAA